>NZ_CAXUTE020000001.1:1365000-6213537 GCF_964254305.1 Variovorax sp. LjRoot84 | reverse complement strand
GGGTGCTCTGAAATGTGGTGTGTCCCTCGGCCATTTTTCGTTTTGTGTTTGTGGATAGTCGCACCCGTGATGGGTCGTCGATTCTAACTTGTCAAAACCTTATCCACACCGTTGCGGCGAGCACGAAAACGGCGTGAAAGCGGCCTCGGATTGTTGTTCGGCAGAATGTTTGCGATAATCGCGGGTTTCCCTGAAAACCTCTTTGTGTGTTTCGGGGTATGAGCTGCAACTAGCAGCACTTTGCAGCACCACCCCGGATCCCTGGGTCGGAAAACCGGCCTCCGGGTCAAGCAGGAAAACCATCATGAAACGCACTTACCAAGCATCCAAAGTCCGCCGCGCCCGTACCCACGGCTTCCTGGTCCGCATGAAGACCCGCGGCGGCCGCGCCGTCATCAACGCGCGCCGCGCCAAGGGCCGCAAGCGCCTCGCCGTCTAACGGCGACTGTAGTTACCGTTGCCAGTCGTAGCGCTGCCGCCGTCATCGTCCGTCGGCGCTTTGCGCTTGGCTCCCATGCAGCGGCTCAAGACCCGCGCGCAATTCCAGGCCGTCCTCGCAGGTGCTACCGTGGCGCGCACCGCCCACTTCGCATTGCACCGTTGCGCGCTCGATGCGCAGCCGGGTGCCACGCCACTGTTTGAAACGCAGGTCGTCTGGCTCGGCGCAATGGTCCCCAAACGCTGGGCCCGCCGTGCGGTCACCCGCAACGCCATCAAGCGCCAGATCTATCAAGTGAGCGCCGCCTCCGAAGCTTTCTTGCCGCCCGCGGCGCATGTCGTGCGCCTGCGTTCTGCTTTCGATCGCAAGGAATTCGTGAGCGCGACCTCCGACAAGCTCAAGGCCGCCGTCCGCGCCGAGCTCCAGCAATTGCTGGAGCGGGCTGCCGCGGCGCGCGCATGATGCGGCGCCTGTTGATCGGCCTCGTGAAGGCCTATCGCCTGTTGCTGAGCCCGTGGCTTGGGTCATCCTGCCGCTTCGAGCCCACCTGTTCCGTCTACGCCATCGAGGCGCTCGAGCAGCACGGCGCAGCCGCCGGCAGCTATCTCACCCTGCGCCGCCTCGTCCGCTGCCAGCCCTGGTGCCAGGGCGGCCACGATCCGGTTCCCCCCAAGGCGCAGCGCCAGACCCCGGCTTCGGGCTCGCTGTTCTCCTTTCTCTCTTCCGACGACAAGAAGTCTTCTTCATGAACGATATCCGCCGCACCATCCTGTGGGTGATTTTTGGCTTCTCGCTGGTGCTGCTGTGGGACCAATGGCAGGTCTACAACGGCAAGAACCCCACCTTCCTGCCGTCGACCAAGCCTCCCGTGAGTGCGACGGCACCGGCAGCCCCGCCCGCCGGCGCGGCTTCCGGTGCGGTGCCGCCGGCCAGCGTTGCGGCGGCCGGCAGCAACAGCACCGGCGCCGCAGCCGTTCCGGGCGGCACGACGACGGCGCCTGCGGCGGGCGAGAAAGTCGTGGTCAGCACCGACGTGCTCAAGCTGACCTTCGATACCGAAGGCGGCTCGCTGGCGCAGAGCGAGTTCATCCAGCACGACGACCTGACGGAGAAGGACAAGCCTTTCATCCTGCTCGACCAGAGTCCGAACCGCTTCTATGTGGCGCAGACCGGCCTGATCGGCGGCGCCTTCCCCACGCACAAGACGCCGATGACCTTCACCGGCGAGCGCGCGCTGAAGGACGGCGCCAATGAACTGGTGCTGCGCTTCGAATCGCCCGACCTGGGCGGGGTCAAGCTGATCAAGACCTGGACGCTCAAGCGCGGCGCCTACGACATGACCGTGCGCCACGAGATCGTCAACACCGGCACGGCGCCGGTGTCGCCGCAGCTCTATCTGCAGCTCGTGCGCGACGGCAACAAGCCGCCGGGCGAGTCGTCCTTCTATTCGACCTTCACCGGTCCGGCCGTCTATACCGAGACCAAGAAGTTCCAGAAGATCGAGTTCAAGGACATCGAGAACAACAAGGCCGACTTCGTGAAGGAGTCGACCAACGGCTACGTGGCGATGGTGCAGCACTACTTCGCCAGCGCCTGGCTGCTGAAGGACGGCGTCCAGCGCGACCTGTTCGCGCGCAAGGTTGACACCAACCTTTACGCGGTCGGCATGATCACTTCGGCCGGCCCGGTCGCGCCGGGCGCCAGCAAGGCGATCGACGCTGACCTCTTCGTCGGTCCGCAGGCCGAGAAGACGCTCGAGGCCGTCGCGCCGGGGCTGGAGCTGGTCAAGGACTACGGCATCTTCACGATCATTTCCAAGCCGCTCTACTGGCTGCTCGACAAGCTGCACGGCATGCTCGGCAACTGGGGCTGGGCGATCGTTGCGCTGGTGGTGCTGCTCAAGGCCGCGTTCTACTGGCTCAACGCCAAGGCCTACGCCAGCATGGCGAAGATGAAGGCCATCAATCCCAAGATCATGGAAATGCGCGAGCGGCTCAAGGACAAGCCGCAGGAGATGCAGCAGGAGATGATGCGCATCTATCGCGAGGAAAAGGTCAACCCGATGGGCGGCTGCTTCCCGATCGTGGTCCAGATCCCGGTGTTCATCGCGCTCTACTGGGTGCTGCTGTCCTCGGTCGAGATGCGCCACGCGCCGTGGATCGGCTGGATCCACGACCTGTCGGCACCCGACCCTTGGTTCATCCTGCCGATCGTGATGACCGCGACCTCGCTGTTCCAGACCTGGCTCAACCCGACGCCGCCCGATCCGATGCAGGCCAAGCTGATGTGGATCATGCCGTTGGCGTTCAGCGTGATGTTCATCTTCTTCCCGGCCGGCCTGGTGCTGTACTGGATCACGAACAACGTGTTGTCGATCGCGCAGCAGTGGTTCATCAACAAGCGCCTGGGCGTGCTGGGCAAATAGCCGCTGCCGAGCGCCGATTTCGAACAAGGGCCGCGGAAGCGGCCCTTTTTGCTGAAAGAATCCTCACCCATGCTTGCGCGCACCACCGATCCGATCGTCGCCGTCGCCACGGCTTCGGGCCGCGGCGCGGTCGGCATCGTTCGCGTGTCCGGCGCACGGGTGGCGCCATTGATCGAGGCCGTCTGCGCGAGAAGCCTCAAGCCGCGCGAAGCCACCTACCTGCCCTTCCGCGATGCCGGCGGCGCGGCCATCGATCACGGGCTGGCCATCCACTTTCCGGCACCGCACTCCTTCACCGGCGAAGACGTGCTCGAACTGCAGGCACATGGCGGGCCGGTGGTGCTGCAACTGCTGCTCGCGCGCTGCCTGGAAGCCGCCACCGAATCCGATCCCGCGACCGGCCGGCCGCGGCTGGCGGGCCTGCGGGTCGCCGAGCCGGGCGAGTTCAGCCAGCGCGCCTTCCTCAATGGAAAGATCGACCTGGCGCAGGCCGAGGCCATCGCCGATCTGATCGATGCGAGCACCGAGGCGGCGGCGCGCAGTGCGGGTCGCTCGCTCTCGGGCGCGTTCTCGATGGAGATCCATGCGCTGCGCGACGCGTTGATCCGCCTGCGCATGCTGGTCGAGGCGACGCTCGATTTTCCCGAGGAAGAAATCGACTTCCTGCAGAAGGCCGATGCCCAGGGCCAGCTGGTGTCGCTGCAGACGCAGCTGAGCGCGGTCCAGCAGCGTGCGCGTCAGGGTGCGCTGCTGCGCGAAGGGATCAAGGTCGTGATCGCGGGTCAGCCTAACGCGGGCAAGAGTTCGTTGCTCAACGCGCTGGCCGGAGCCGAGCTCGCCATCGTGAGCTCGATTCCGGGCACCACGCGCGACGTGGTATCGCAGACCATCCAGATCCAGGGCGTGCCGCTGCACGTGGTCGATACGGCAGGCCTGCGCGACAGCGCCGACGAGGTCGAGCAGATCGGCGTCGCGCGCGCATGGGGGCAGATCGAGGGTGCCGATGCCGTGCTCTTCCTGCATGACCTGACACGCGCCGAGCGGCCGGAATACGCGGAGGCGGACGCCGAGATCATGCGCCTGCTGAGCGAGAAGCTGCCTGCGAGCGTGCCGGTGCTCGATATATGGAGCAAGCAGGACGCGGCGCCTTCGGCCGCAGCGCATACCGGCATCAGCCTTTCTGCCAGGACAGGGTTCGGCATCGAGACGCTCAGGCGCCGCCTGCTCGAGGTCGCGGGTTGGCAAGCCGTGCCTGAAGGCGTCTACCTCGCTCGGGCACGCCATGTGCAAGCGCTGTCGCGGGTCGGAGAACATATCGCCGTGGCGGCCGAGCATCTGGCGGCGCGCGCGCAGGCGCTGGATCTTCTGGCCGAAGAGCTGCGTCTTGCGCAGAATGCGCTCAACGAAATCACTGGGGAATTCGGCGCGGATGACTTGCTGGGCGTGATTTTTTCCCGGTTTTGTATCGGAAAGTAGACGAAAAGTGTTAGTGCTTGTGACTTCCGTCACCACAAATTAGAGCGATCGCAGATACTCCAGGACGCACAGCAGGGTTTGCAACATGTCATCGAGCATTCAGGATCTTTGCCGCGCCATTGCGCAGAACACCAGTTACGACGCTTTTGCGCCGGCTTTCAACCCACAGCAGTGGGAAACGCTGGCCAGCTATCTGCAGCCGTTCGACTTGGCCGCCGGACAGGTGCTGATCGACCAGGGCGCCAACGATCGCACGCTCTTCTTCATCGAGAGCGGCGCGCTCAGCGTGCACCTGATCGGCGACACGGGCCAGATGCGGCTCGCGATCCTCAATCCGGGATCGGTGGTCGGCGAAGGAGCCTTCTTCTCCAGGCTGCCGCGCTCGGCCAACGTGGTGGCCACGGGCGCCGCCCGCGTCTGGCGGCTGACGCCCATCCGCTTCTCGGAAATGTCGAATCGCCAGCCCAACCTCGCGCTGGAAATGGCATTGGCGCTCGGCGCCGTCATCGCCAGGCGGATGGTCAACCGGCCCAAGCGCGTCGCGGTGACTTGAAGCTTTTCGCATCGGAGTCGCTGTAGATGGCCGTGGTGTGCGCTTCCTGTCAGACGGAAAACCGTGACGGCGCGAAGTTCTGCAAGGGTTGCGGCCACAGGCTGGTCTCGCAGCCGGCGCCCGGTGCACCCGCACCCGCCGAAGAGCGTCCCTCCGGCAGTGACGGGTGGCCCATCACCGAGCGCATGCCGCTGTCGCCGGCGCCCGCGGCGGATGAAGTCACGGTCGTGATGGGCACGGCGGCCTCTTCGCCGCCGCCGCCGCCGCCGCCGCCTGCGCCCAAGGCCGGGCCCAAGCCAAAGCCAAAGCCTATCCCGCGACCACCACCCGCCGTGCGGGCAAGCGCGCCGAAGGCGGCGCTGCATGCAGCCGCACTCCCCGGCGCGCGCAAATCCAATGGCGTCTGGATGGGTGTCTTCGGTGTGCTGATGGTGGCCGTGCTTGCGGCAGGCGGCTGGTACGCGTACGGCCAACGAAGCGCCAGCTCGCCGCCTGCGACGCAGCAGGCCGCTGCGCCGACGCCGGTCGTCGTGCCGTCCCCCGCGCCCGCGCCTGCGCCCCCGCCTGTATCCGCGCCCGTCGCCGAGGCGCCGGCGGCCGAGCCCTCACCGCCGGCCGCTCCCGTTCCGCCGCCGGTGGAGCAAGCCGTGCCATCTCCGCGGGCCGAACTGGCCAAGCCCACGGTCACCGCTGCACCCAGGGCACGCAAAGCTGCGCCGGTTGCACCGGTTGCCGCGCCGCCGCCCGCTGCCGTCGCGCCTGCACCCGTCGTGGCGGCAGCACCGGTTGAACCCGCTGCTCCCGCGAGCCCGGAAACGGCATGCGCAGGCCAGGGCTTCTTCGGCCGTGCGCGCTGCATGGTCGCGCAGTGCGCCAAGGCCGAATACAGGGCAAGCGCCCAGTGCGATGGCGTGCGGCGCCAGCAGCGGATCGACGAAGAGAAGCGCAATCCGAGCCTGCTCAACTGAAGGCCGGCCTGCGCGGGCAGTATTCTCAGCCCTTCTGCAGCATCTCGATCGCCACGGCGAGCGCGCCCGGCTTGCCCGAGAGCACCAGCGTGTCGCCGTCCGCCAGCACCGTGTCGTCGCGCGCCTCCTCGGCCTTGCCGTCGCGCCGCCGCAAGCTGGCCACCCGCACGCCCACCGCCTGCAGTGCTGCCCGATCCAGCGGCTGGCCCACCGCGCGCGCGCCGGCGGTGAGCGTGAAACTGTTGAGCCGCTCGTGGTCGAGCTCGTCGGCGTTGTCGTCGTCGGCGCCGTGGAAGTAGCCGCGCAGCAGGTTGTAGCGCGCGTCGCGCTGGTCCTGCACCACGCGGATCACGCGCCGCATGGGTACGCCGACCAGCGCCAGCGCGTGGCTTGCCAGCATCAGAGAGCCTTCGATCGCTTCGGGCACCACCTCGGTCGCGCCGGCGGCCTGCAGCTTTTCGAGATCGCGATCGTCCTGCGTGCGCACGATCACCGGCACCTGCGGCGCATGCGCGCGCGTGTTGGCCAGCACCTTGAGCGCGCCCGGCACGTCGAGATAAGTCACGACCACCGCGCTGGCGCGCGCCAGGCCGGCCGCCATCAGCGCCTGCAGCCGTGCCGCGTCGCCGAAGACCACCGAGTCGCCGGCCGCGGCGGCCTGGTGCACGCGATCCGGGTCGAGGTCCAGCGCCAGGTACGGAATGCCCTCGCGCTCCAGTACGCGCGCCAGGTTCTGCCCGCAGCGCCCATAGCCGCAGATGATCACGTGCTTCGCGGTGTTGATGGTCTTGCGCGCGATCGTCGTCATCTGCAGCGACTGCTGCAGCCAGTCGCTCGCCACCAGCTTTCGCACGATGCGATTGCTGTACATGATGATGAAGGGCGTTGCGAGCATCGACAGCACCATCGACGCGAGCACCGGGTTCGCGAGCCACGACGGCAAGAGCTCCTGACCCTGCGCCAGCGTCAGCAGCACGAAACCGAACTCGCCCGCCTGCGCAAGGTAGAGCCCGGTGCGCAGCGACACGCCGGCCGTCGCCCCGAGTACGCGCGCCAGCAACGTGACCAGAATCAGCTTGAAGGCCAGCGGCAAGACGAGCAGCCCGGCGACCAGGGCCCATTGCTCCACCACGATGTGCCAGTCGAGCGACATGCCGATCGTGATGAAGAACAGCCCCAGCAGAACGTCGTGAAAGGGCCGGATGTCGGTTTCGACCTGGTGCTTGAATTCGGTTTCCGACACCAGCATGCCGGCGACGAAGGCACCCAGCGCCAAGCTCAGGCCCGCAAGCTCGGTCAGCCACGCCAAGCCCAGCGTGACGAGCAGCAGGTTGAGCATGAACAGCTCTTCACTGCGCCGGCGCGCGACGATCGTGAGCCACCAGCGCATCACGCGCGGACCGCCGTAGAGCAGCACGGCGACCAAGAAGCTGGCCTTGAGCCAGGCGAAGGCGAGCGCCTTCAGCATCGTCTCCGGCGGCGCCCCGAGCGCCGGAATCAGCACCAGCAAGGGCACCACCGCGAGATCCTGGAACAGCAGCACGCCCATCACGCGCTTGCCATGTTCGCTCTCGAGTTCGAGCCGCTCGGCCATCAGTTTCACGACGATCGCAGTGCTGCTCATGGTGAGCGCGCCCGAAAGCGCCAGCGCCGTCTGCCAGCCCAGGTGCCAGGCCGGCGGCAGCCAGGTGGCGAGCCACAACGCGCCCACGGTCGCGATCGCCATCGTCAGCATCACCTGGAGCAGCCCGAGGCCGAACACGTGCTTGCGCATGGCACGCAGCTTGGGCAGGTTGAACTCCAGCCCTATGACGAACATCAGGAAGACGACGCCGAACTCGCCCAGGTGCCGGATGCCCTCCGAGTTCTGCGCGAATGCCAGGGCGTGCGGTCCGATCAGCACGCCGGCCCCCAGGTAGCCGAGCATCGGCGGCAGCCTGAGGTACCGGCAGACGACCACGCCGATTACCGCAGCCAAGAGGTACATCAGCGTGAGATCGAACGAGGACATGGGCCGATGCTACTGAATGTGAACCCCTCAGTTCAGCCTGGCGAAGCCTTGACCGATAAAATCCCGCGATGAGCTCCCGCCCCGACCTGGCCTCTGCGGCCGAACCCGACGCGATGCTCGCGCGGGCGCGCATTACTTTCGATATCGAAGCAGAAGCCGTGCTCGGCCTCAAGCAGCGCGTGGGCGCGAGCTTCGTCGACGCCGTTCGAAAAATCCTCGAAGTGCGGGGCCGCGTGGTCGTCATGGGCATGGGCAAGAGCGGCCATGTCGGCCGCAAGATCGCGGCCACGCTCGCCTCGACCGGCACGCCGGCGATGTTCGTGCATCCGGCGGAAGCGAGCCACGGCGATCTCGGCATGATCAAGGCGGTCGACCTCGTGCTCGCGATTTCGAACAGCGGCGAAGTCGAGGAGCTCACCACCATCCTGCCCGTGGTCAAGCGCCAAGGCGTGCCGCTGATCGCGATCACCGGACGGGCCGACTCGACGCTGGCGCGCCATGCCGACATCGTGCTCGACAGCGGCGTCGAGAAAGAGGCTTGCCCGCTCAATCTGGCGCCCACCGCCAGCACCACCGCGCAGATGGCGCTCGGTGACGCGCTCGCCGTCGCCTTGCTCGATGCGCGCGGCTTCGGCACCGAAGACTTCGCCCGTTCGCATCCGGGCGGCGCGCTCGGCCGCAAGCTGCTCACCCACGTGGGCGACGTCATGCGCTCCGGCGACGACGTGCCGCGCGTCGGGCCCGGCGCCAGCCTCAGCGAGATCATGCGCGAGATGAGTTCCAAGGGCCTCGGCGCGACGGCCGTGGTCGATCCCGATGGCCGCGCGATCGGCATCTTCACCGACGGCGATCTGCGCCGGCAGGTCGAGACCGGCGCGGACCTGCGCGCCATGACCGCGGCCGATGTGATGCATCGGGGCCCGCGCACGCTGCGTGCCGATGCGCTGGCGGCCGAGGCGGCCGAGCTGATGGAACAGCACCGCATCACGAGCGTGCTGGTGGTCGACGCCGGCGGCATTCTGATCGGCGCGCTCAGCATCAACGACCTGATGCGCGCGAAAGTCATTTGATGGCGCTCGAATTCAAGGCGGAGGCCTTGCTCGCCGCGCAGGACATCCGCGTCGCCTTCTTCGACGTCGACGGCGTGCTGACCGACGGCGGCGTCTACTTCAGCGAGCAGGGCGAAACCCTCAAGCGCTTCAGCATCCTCGACGGTTACGGCCTCAAGCTGCTGCGTGCCGCGGGCATCACGCCGGCGGTGATCACGGGGCGCGACTCGAAGCCGCTGCGCGTGCGCCTGCAGGCGCTGGGCATCGAGCACGTGCGCTACGGCACCGAAAACAAGCTGCCGGCCGCCGAGGCCATGCTCGCAGCGCTTGGCCTCGACTGGATGCAGACCGCCGCCATCGGCGACGACTGGCCCGACCTGCCCGTGCTGACCCGCGCCGCATTCGCCGCCGCGCCTGCCAACGCCCATGCCGAGGTGCGCGCCATCGCGCACCACGTGACCGCGGCGCGCGGCGGCGAAGGTGCGGCGCGCGAATTCTGCGACCTGCTGCTCACGGCGGGCGGCCACTACCGGCGGCTGCTGGACGGCGCACGGGGCCCGGCGGCATGAAGGTGAAGGTAGTCTGGAATCTGCTGCGGGACGGCTTCGATCGCCTCACCATCTACCTGCCGATCATCCTGACGGCCACGCTGGCTCTGGGTACCTATTGGCTGGTGCGCAACGCGCCGAAGCTGCTTGAGCCGGCGGCCAAGGAGGCGCCCAAGCACGAGCCCGACTTTTTCATGCGCGGCTTCGTGATCAAGAATTTCCTGCCGAACGGCGAATTGCGCAGCGAGCTGTTCGGCACCGAAGGCCGACACTATCCGGACAACGACACGATGGAGGTGGACCAGGTCCGGCTGCGCTCCGTTTCCCCCGAGGGACTGACGACCCGAGCGACCGCCAACCGTGGCTTGTCGAACGGCGACGGCAGCGAGATCCAGCTCTTCGGCAATGCGATCGTGGTGCGCGAGGCTGCCGTCTCGGCCGGCGGCAAGCCCATACCGCGCCTGGAATTCCGCGGCGAATTCCTGCACGCCTTCCTGGACACGGAGCGCGTCAAGTCGCACAAGCCGGTCACCCTGATACGCGGTGCCGACCAGTTCACGGCCGACTCGCTGCACTACGACAACCTGACGGGCGTCGCCAACCTGCAGGGCCGCGTGCGAGGCCTGCTGATGCCTTCGGCGGCAGCGCCCGGGGCGAAGCATTGACGCGGCTGGCTTTCATCACCGGTGCGTCGAGCGGCATCGGCCAGGCGCTGGCCGCGCGCTTCTACCAAGCTGGCTATAGCCTCGCGCTGGTGGCGCGGCGCACGGCCGAGATCGAAACCTGGGCCGGCTCCGCCAAGATCGATGCCCAGCGCTACCGGATCTACGGTGCAGACGTCGCGTGCACCGACAGCATCGCCGCAGCGGGCGCTGCCTGCATCGCGCACCAAGGTGTCCCGGATGTGGTGATCGCGAATGCCGGCATCAGTGTGGGCATCGACACCGAGGACCGCGGCGATCTCGACGTGCTCGCGCGGACATTTGCGATCAACAACGTCGGCCTGGCCGCGACCTTCCATCCCTTCATTGCCGCGATGAGGGCGCGCGGCAGCGGCCGGCTGGTCGGCATCGGCAGCGTCGCGTCGATTCGCGGCCTCCCCGGCCACGGCGCGTACTGCGCCAGCAAGGCGGGTGTGGTGGCCTACTGCGAGAGTTTGCGCGGTGAGCTGCGCGCCGGCGGCGTCAAGGTCGTCACCCTTTGCCCTGGCTACGTCGACACCCCGCTGACGCAAGGCAATCGCTACGGCATGCCCTTTCTGATGCGAGCCGACGACTTCGCCGATCGGGCCTTTCGTGCGATCGAGGCCGGCGCCAGCTACCGGGTGATTCCGTGGCAGATGGGTGTGGTCGCCAAGCTCATGCGCCTGCTGCCCAACGCCTTGTTCGACCGCGCGGTGCAGGGGCGCGGGCGCAAAAAGCGGCGTGGCGAATGAGCCTGGCGCTGTCTGTCGCATCACCATCAAAAAAGGCTCCCGAGGGAGCCTTTCTTCTGCTGCTTGTGGGGCGCGGAATTCAGTAGCCGCTGTTGCCACCGTTGCCGCCGCCACCACCGCCGCCGCCGTAGCCGCCGCGACCACCGCCGCGCGGACCGGCGCCGTACGGGCTGCGGAAACCGCCATCGCCGCCGCCGCCGCCACCACCGCTGCGGCCACCGCCGCCGTAACCACCGCCGCCGCCGCCGTAACCGCCACCACCGCTGCGACCGCCGCCACCACCACCGTAGCCGCCACCGCCGCCGCCATATCCGCCGCCACCACCACCGCCGTAGCCGCCGCTGCGCGGCGGACGGGCTTCCATCGGGCGCGCTTCGTTCACGACGACGCTGCGGCCGCCCATGTCCTGGCCGTTCATGCCCTTGATGGCCGCTTGCGCTTCTGCATCGCTGCCCATTTCAACAAATCCGAAGCCCTTGGAACGCGGGGGGCTGGAGTCGCGCTCCATCATGACCTTGGCGCTTGCCACGGTGCCGAACTGGCTGAAGGCGTTGTGGAGATCATCGTCGCGTGCCGAATAAGGCAGGTTACCGACGTACAGTTTGTTGCCCATCAAGGGACTCCTATAAACACATCAAGAAAAGCGATGGAGTCCCGAGAGCACCACCCAAACGAAATCCGCCGAGCCGCGCGAAACTGACCGATCACCGAATCACCGCCCCGAAATCTGAAGGGAGGCTCGTGCATTATGTGTGAAATGCTTCGAGCGCAAGTAGGAATTTGCCCGCAACCGCGCCGCGCTCGAAATTTTTCGAAAGCTAGCGCACGCTTACAAGCATCCTCGGTGCTGCACTACAATCGTGCGGTCATTGGGGAGTAGCCGCCTTCCATCGCGAGAAGGGTTTGCGTCAACAGACTTGTCCTGCCCCGTGCAGGACATGGCGCAGGCAGTGTTCCACCTGGCGAGACCTTTGACCGTGCAACTTCGGATATGGCCGAAGGCGTTGCACGGTCAATTGCGTCCTCGTCCTTCGGCCCAAGGAACCCCTTTCTCGTGGAAGCTTTTCTCGTTGCGACCGGCGTGGTCGCGCTCGCCGAAATGGGCGACAAGACCCAATTGCTCTCGCTCGTGCTCGCCGCACGGTTCCGCAGGCCCTGGCCGATCGTGCTGGGGATCTTCACCGCGACCGTGCTGAACCACGCACTCGCGGGCGCGGTGGGCAACTGGGTCACGCACACGCTCGGGCCCGATGTGCTGCGCTGGATTCTGGGCGGCTCTTTCATCGCGATGGCGCTCTGGATGCTGATCCCCGACAAGCTCGACGAGGACGATATGCCGAAGGCTTCGCACTTCGGCGTGTTCGGCACCACCGTGACGGCCTTCTTTCTCGCCGAGATGGGCGACAAGACGCAGATCGCGACCGTCATGCTCGCCGCGCGTTACGTGAGCGCCTATGTCTGGGTGGTGCTGGGCACCACGTTCGGCATGATGCTGGCGAATGCGCCGGTCGTATGGCTCGGCGAGCGCATCGTGAAGCGCGTGCCGATCCGCCTGGTTCACGGCGTCTCCGCCGTGCTGTTCCTCATGCTCGGCGCCGCCGCGTTGATAGGCTGGGGCTGAGCCGCATATACTCGTCGGACGCGCCGATTTGCTCCAGCTTGCGGGCGCTTAACAAATGCAGCTAAAGACGGATGCCGGACCCGGCTCGTTTTTGGCGAGGCCGGGTCTTTTTCATTCATGTCGTTGGTCGTCTCCTCGCAATCGATGCCGTTCGCAGGCCCGCTGCCTCTCAGCAGCGGCGCATCGATTGCCAACTACACCTTGGCCTACGAAACCTACGGCACGCTCAATGCCGAGCGCAGCAACGCGGTGCTCGTCTGCCATGCGCTGAACGCTTCGCACCATGTGGCCGGCGTCTACGCGGGCCAGGACAAGTCCGAGGGCTGGTGGGACAACATGATCGGCCCCGGCAAGCCGGTCGACACCGACCGCTTCTTCGTGATCGGCATCAACAACCTCGGCTCCTGCTTCGGCTCCACCGGGCCGATGCATGTCAATCCTGCGACCGGGCGTGTCTATGGCGCCGATTTCCCGGTGGTCACGGTCGAGGACTGGGTGCGCGCGCAGGCTGCGCTGCTCGACGCGATGGGCATCCAGTCGCTCGCTGCGGTGATGGGCGGCAGCCTCGGCGGCATGCAGGCGCTGTCGTGGGCGCTGCAATATCCCGAGCGCGTGCGCCATGCGGTGGTGATCGCCAGCGCGCCCAGCCTGACGGCGCAGAACATCGCGTTCAACGAAGTCGCGCGCCGCGCCATCGTGACCGACCCCGACTTCAACGGCGGCCACTTCTACGAGCATGGGGTGATCCCCAAGCGCGGCCTGCGCATCGCCCGCATGATCGGTCACATCACCTACCAGAGCGACGACCTCATGAACGAGAAGTTCGGTCGCGCGCTGCGCAGTGCGGTCGAGGGCGAAGTGTCGAGCGCGGACTTTCTCTACTCGACCCAGGAGGTCGAGTTCCAGATCGAAAGCTACCTGCGCTACAACGGCGACAAGTTCAGCGAGTACTTCGACGCCAACACCTACCTCCTGATCACGCGCGCGCTCGACTACTTCGATCCTGCGCGTGCGTATGGCGGCGATCTGCGCGCCGCGCTGGCGCAGGCCACGGCCAAGTTCCTGCTCGTGAGCTTCAGCACCGACTGGCGCTTCGCGCCGGCACGCAGCCGCGAGATCGTGAAGGCCCTGCTCGACAACCGCCGCAACGTGAGCTACGCGGAAATCGATGCGCCGCACGGACACGACGCCTTCCTGCTCGACGACGTGCGCTACATGAGCGTGGTGCGCTCCTACTTCGAGCGCATCGTGAAAGAGGGAGCGGCCGCATGAGCCGCCGGGCCGTTCCCAAGGCGAATACCGCAGCGCGCAGCGCGGAGGTTTTCCAATGAGCGATCTGGACACCCAGCGCGTGATCGCCCGGCTCGTCCCCGAGGGCTCGCGAGTGCTCGACCTCGGCTGCGGCGACGGTGCGCTGCTCGACCTGCTGCAGCGCGAACGCGGCTGCAGCGGCTACGGCGTGGAGATCGCCGACGGCAACGTGCTGCAATGCATACGGCACGGCGTCGACGTGATCCAGCTCAACCTCGACGAAGGCCTCGCGATGTTCGACGACGCCTCCTTCGACGTCGTGCTCCAGATCGATACGCTGCAACACCTTCGCAATGCCGAAGTGATGCTGCGCGAAACCGCGCGCGTCGGCCGCATCGGCATCGTCGCCTTCCCCAACTTCGCGCACTGGCCGAACCGCATCAGCATCGCCCGCGGCCGAATGCCGGTCACGCGACGCCTGCCCTACCAGTGGTACGACACGCCCAACATCCGCGTCGGTACCTTCAAGGATTTCGAGGTGCTCGCGCGCAAGAACCGGCTGCGGGTGCTCGATGCCTTTGGCCTGCAGGAGGGCGCCGAGGTGCGCTGGCTGCCGAATGCGCGCGCCAGCACGGCGGTCTTCAAGTTCGAACGCGAACGCTAGCGGGCGAACGATGCCCTTCACGCTCGCCGCGCCGCAGCACAGCGAGCTGCTCGTCAAGAAGAGCCGCTTCATCGGCTGCGTCCAGCCGGTCGCCGATCGTACCGCGGCGCAGGCGGTCGTCGATGCACTGCGCAGCGCGCATCCCGGCGCGACCCATGTTTGCTGGGCACTGATGGCCGGAGGGCAATCCGCGGCCAACGACGACGGCGAGCCCGGTGGCACCGCCGGCCGGCCGATGCTGGAAGTGCTGCGACATCACGAACTCGAAGGTGTGCTCGCAACGGTCGTTCGCTACTTCGGCGGCATCAAGCTCGGCGCGGGCGGGCTGGTGCGTGCCTACACCGACAGCATCGCGCAGGCGCTCGCCGGTGCAGTGCTGGTGCCGCTGGTGCGCCAGTGCGGCTTGCAGTGCGCCGTGCCGTACGCGCTCGAAGGCGCGCTGCGCCGCGAGATCGCGGCGGCCGGCGCCACGCTGGTCGAAGTTCGCCACGACAGCATGGTGCACTTCTCGCTCACGCTGCCCGAGCCCCAAGCCGCCGGCTTCATCGCCAGGGTCGACGATGCTGCGCAAGGGCGCGCCGTCTGGCAGCGGGCGATCACGCCATAGAAGTTCGTCGCGCGAGGATGACGACCGTCACGCTCGTGACAATCACGGCGATCAAGATCAGGTCGAACAGCCCTCCTGCGCGCGATTCAGAGTCTGAAGTGAGGAGCGCTGACATTGTTGACGCGCCCTTCACGCAGACGAAAGTTCCCAATGACGCGTGTTCGAGACGTATTCAGTTACGCTTCTTGCGCAATGAAGTGCGAAGCGCCGTAAGCGCCTTCTTACGATAGCCCTTTTGAGGAGCTCCCCATTGGCCACACAGTCCCCCTTCTTCGGCAAGCGTGATCGCGACGCCGACTCCCTCCCCTCCCGTCCCGCGCCGCTGATGGGTTCCGGCACCAACCTTTCGGGCACGCCGGTCAATCCTTCGAACCTGTCGGCCCAAGCGGCCAATGCGGCAGCGAGCACCGCCAAGGAAGGCGGCAGCAAGCTCACCGTCGGCCCCAACATCAAGCTCAAGGGTGTCGAGATCACCGACTGCGACACGCTCGTGGTCGAAGGCCTGGTCGAAGCGACGATGGATTCGCGTGTCATGCAGATCGCCGAACAAGGCGCGTTCAAGGGCTCGGCCGAAATCGACATCGCCGAGATTCGCGGCCTCTTCGACGGCAATCTCACCGTGCGCGAAAAGCTCGTCATCCACTCCACCGGCAAGGTCACCGGCAAGATCCGCTACGGCAAGATCGTGGTCGAAGAAGGTGGCCAGCTGTCCGGCGAGATCAGCTTCGGCGCATCCGCCGGCAGCAGCAGCAGCAGTGCCAAGCCGGCACTGCAAGCCGCCGCCTGACGCGACTTCAGTTCAGTCCAGGCGCTGAATCAAGGCACCTGCTGCGGCCGGTGCCTTTTCTTTTGCGCCGTTGATGAAGTAGATGAACACGTCGCGCGCTGCGGCCGCCGTCGGCGCGGCCTTCTCGACGCGCGGCAACGCAGCCGGCGAACCGCCCTCGGCCCAGGTCTTGGCTGCCTCGGCCCATGCATCGAGCGCCTTCGGCGCATAGCCGCTTTTCAGTTTGGCGTCGCTCATCATCAGGCGCGCATAGACGAACTCGCCGGTCAGGTCGGCGAAGGACGGAAACTTGTCGGCGTCGGTGAAGACCGTCGCGGCCTCGTACTTGCGCGCGAGCGCCAGGTACTCCGGCGTCATGAAGCTCTCGTGCCGGACATCGAGCACGTGGTGCAGCGTGCGGCTGCCCTCCTTCTTCGGAAGCAGCGCGAGAAAGCCCTCGAAATCCTCCGCATCGAAAGCCTTGGTGGGCATGAACTGCCAGACGATCGGCCCCAGCTTGTTGCCCAGTTCTGCGATGCCGCTCTCGACGAAACGCGCGATCGACTCGCCGGCCGCCGACAGCTGCTTGCGGTTGGTCGCGAAGCGCGATGCCTTGAGCGAGAACATGAAATCGTCGGGCGTCTCGTCATGCCACTTCTTGAAGGTCGGCGGCTTGAAGCTGCTGTAGTAGGTGCCGTTGACTTCGATCGCCGTGAGCTGCCGGCTGGCGTAGCTCAACTCCTGGCTCTGGGGCAGCCCGGCGGGATAGAAATTGTTGCGCCAGGGCTCGTAGGTCCAACCTCCGATGCCGACGCGGATGCGCTTGTTCGTACTGCTCAAGATCTCGCCTTTCGAAAAAGCTGCCACTCTGAAGCAGCGGCGAGATTAGCCCAAGGCCTGCGGGTTTGGCGAGCTGCGCCCATAATTCGCCACGCCCCTTCTCACACGCGGAGACCCCATGAACGCTCCCCTGCACCGCGAAATGCCCTCTGGCCTGCTCGATGCCGAGCGTGCCTTGTCAGATGTCTCGTCCAAGTGGGACCAGGACATCCTCAGGCAACTCACCGGCTACATCGCGATCCCGGCCAAGTCGCCCGGCTTCGACAAGGACTGGGTGCAGAACGGCTATCTCGAAACCGTTCTTCAGAACGCGGCCAGATGGGTCGAGGCGCAAAAAGTCGAGGGCCTGAAGCTCGAGATCGTGCGGCTCGAAGGCCGCACCCCGGTGCTCTTCTTCGAAGTGCCGGCCACCGGCACCGAGATGAAGGAAACCGTGCTGATGTACGGCCACCTCGACAAGCAGCCCGAGTTCACCGGCTGGCGCAACGACCTCGGGCCGTGGACGCCGAAATACGAAGACGGCCTGCTCTACGGCCGCGGCGGCGCCGACGACGGCTACGCTGTGTATGCGAGCGTGGCGGCGCTGCAGGCGCTCAAGGCGCAGGGCGTGGCGCATCCGCGCATCGTGGGCCTGATCGAAACCTGCGAAGAATCCGGCTCCTACGACCTGCTGCCCTACATCGACGCGCTGCGTGCGCGCCTCGGCGAAGTGGGCCTCGTGATCTGCCTCGATTCGGGCGCCGGCAACTACGATCAGCTGTGGCTCACCACCTCGCTGCGCGGCATGGCGAGCGGAACGCTGAAGGTGGAGATCCTGACCGAGGGCGTGCACTCCGGCGATGCCTCCGGCCTCGTGCCCTCGAGCTTCCGCATCATGCGGCAGGTGCTGGACCGCCTCGAAGACAGCAAGACCGGCCGCCTGCTGCCGGAGAGCTTCCATTGCGAGGTGCCGGCCGAAAGGCTCGCGCAGGCGCAGGCCACTGCAGCCATCCTCGGCGACGAGGTCTACAAGCGCTTTCCGTGGGCGCACTACGACTGCGGCGGCGCGACCGCGTTCGCGTTGCCGACCACCAGCGACCCGGTGGAGGCGCTGGTCAACCGCACCTGGAAGCCGACGCTCTCGGTGACGGGTGCCGAAGGCTTCCCGGCATTGAAGGATGCGGGCAACGTGCTGCGTCCTTACACCGCCTTCAAGCTTTCGCTGCGCCTGCCGCCGCTGGTCGATGCCGATCAGGCGGTGCAGCAGCTCAAGACACTGCTCGAAGACAACGCGCCCTACCAGGCCAGGGTCACCTTCGACAGCAACGGCGGCGCCACCGGATGGAACGCGCCCGGCACCGCACCCTGGTTCGAGCGTGCACTCAATGCAGCGTCGCAGGCGCACTTCGGCGCCAATTGCGGCTACATCGGCCAGGGCGGCACCATCCCGCTCATGAACATGCTGAGCGTCGGCTTCCCGAAGGCGCAGATGATGGTCTGCGGCGTGCTGGGGCCCAAGAGCAATGCGCACGGCCCCAACGAGTTCCTGCATGTGCCCTATGCGAAGAAGCTGACCGCGGCGGTGGCCGAGGTGATCGCCGCGCTGCCGGCGGCGCACGCCCTCGCCGCTTGAAGCCGCAGCCCACGCAGAACAGCACGCTGCGCACGCCGGACGGCGAAACGTTGGCCGTCCACGAGTGGCCGCTGCCCTCCGACCTTCCTGCAAAGGCCATCGTCCTGCTGGTGCACGGCATCGGCGAGCATGCGGGCCGTTACCGGCGCGTGGCCGAGCGGCTCAACGACTGGGGCTTCGCGGCGCGTGCCGCCGACCACCACGGCCACGGCGCATCGAGCGGTCCACGCGGGGGCTTGCCCAGCGTGATGCGGCTGGTCGACGATCTCGCGCTCGTGGTCGACGACACGCGGCGCAGCCATCCCGGCCTGCCGCTGGTGCTGCTGGGCCATAGCCTCGGTGGATTGGTCGCCGCAAGCTTCGTGGCGCGGGCGGTCCGCAAGGTCGATGCGCTGGTGCTTTCATCGCCGGGGCTGGATCCGGGCCTCGGCGCGTTCCAGAAATTCCTGATCGCGCTGCTGTCGCGTGTGGCGCCCGATCTGCGCGTGGGCAACGGGCTCGACGACCACTACCTCTCGCACGACCCGGCCGTGGTGCAGGCCTACCGCGACGATCCGCTGTGCCACGATCGCATCGGCGCCCGGCTCGCGCGCTTTCTGGCCGACGAAGGTGCGGTCGTTCAGGCGGCCGCGCCGCAATGGCAGGTGCCGACGCTCCTGATCTACGCGGGCGACGATCGCCTCGTGAAGCCTGCGGCCAGCCGCGCCTTCGTGGCCGCCGCGCCGGCTTCAGTGCTCAGCGCCATCTGCTTTCCGGCGCTCTATCACGAGATCTTCAACGAGCGCGATGCGACGCCGGTGTTCGAGACCCTGGAGCGCTGGCTCGGCGAGCGCTTCCCGTCTGCCTAGCCCTAGACCTCGCGGCTACCTGGCGAGCAGCTCGGCCACATCTACACCCAACGCAATCGCAAGGCGCTCAATGTTATCGAGCGACACATTGCGCTCCTTTCTCTCGACTGAACCAACGTAAGTTCGGTGCAGAGCGGCGATGTCAGCCAATGCTTCCTGGGAAAGTCCACGCTCCGCACGCAGCGCGCGAAGATGCCGGGCCAGTCTGGCCCTCGCCGATTCCAAGGTTCTTGCCCCACCGCTCATGCGGTTGAGAATTACGTTTGGATGACTTAAAGTCGACAGACGTTAAGTAGCATCTATTTGTTGAGCAACAGCCGTGGCCACCCCCATCAACCGCCCAGGCAGGCCTGTGCACAAATCTCTCCTGGCCTTTCCGTTACCAGCTGCCAGAAGGTCTGCGATGCTTCAAGCAGTTGCTCGTGCCAACCCGCAGCGCCCCGCCGCAGCGGCGAAAAGCGAATACGTACTCAGGCTCGGCGAACAGATCAAGGCCTTACGCGTTGCGTCCGATCAGACGGCCGGCGATATGTCGCGAGCCACTGGGATATCTCGCTCCATGCTATCCCGCGTCGAACGCGGCTTAGTTTCACCTTCTGTCGAGACCCTCAGGCGGATCGCAGCTGGCCTTGATGTGCCGCTTTCCCGCTTCTTCTCCGACCAACCAGCCAGAAACGACCTGTCGTTCGTGCGAGCAGGCGAAGGAGTCATTGTCGATCGCAGCGGTGCCGTCGCTGACTACCGATACCAGCTACTGGGACATGTGCTGTCCGGCAATCTCTTTGTCGAACCGTACCTCGTTGAACTGCTAGAGAACGCAAAGCCCTACGTAAGCTTTCAGCACCCGGGAATGAAGTTCCTTCACATGAAGACCGGCCGGGTACGCTATCGCTTTGGGGAACGGGTCGCGGAGGTTCGCGAGGGCGACTCTCTGCTCTTCGAGGCCAGCGTACTGCACGGGATTGAGGAGGTGTTGCAACATCCGGTGAGCTACCTGGTTGTGGTCTTCACTATTCGAGAGTAGCTGCCCTCCCCGTCATGGGCGGCACGCGAGTTCGCGGCGCGAATCAATTTCGCGGCAAGCCAACCAACGTACGAGGCCGCTAGTCATACCACGCCACCGAGTCCTAGTGTAGTGCGCCACTCAGATATGTACTTATCTTGTGGTCCGTGCCAGCGCAGCTTTGGCGCGCGTGACCTTGGCCAGGATGTCGGTCGCGCTGGCCGTCCAGATGAACGGCTTGGGGTTGGCATTGTGCTGGGTCACATACAGATCGATGTCCAACTCCAGTTCGGGCACGCTGGTGAAGCTGTCGCGCCGGATGCGGTTCTCGGAGATGTCGCGGAAGAAGCGCTCGACCATGTTGAGCCACGACGCACTGGTGGGCGTGAAGTGCATGACGAACCTCGGGTGCTTCGCCAGCCAAGCCTGCACGTCGGGGTGGGTATGGGTGCCGTAGTTGTCCACGATCAGGTGTAGCTGCAGGTGCTTGGGCGTGCGGCTCTGGAAAGGAACTTCAGCCTAGACGGTCGCCGCCACTGCTGTACTCCGCTGTCGGCGTGCAAGCCACAGCAGCGCCGCACCCGTCAGCACCACCGGCACCAGCGAGCCGAGGTTCAGCAGCCGCCAGCCTTGCGTGGTGACCAGCACGCCCGAGGCGAAGGAGCTCAGTGCCAGCGTCGCGAATATGCAGAAGTTGAGTGCGCCCTGGGCGCGGTCCTTTTCTTCGGCCGTGTAGGCCGACAGGGACAGCGTCGTGCTTCCGGTGAAGAGGAAGTTCCAGCCCACGCCGAGCATGAACAGCGCGATCAGGAACTGATGCAGATCCACGCCCGAGAGTGCCACTGCGATGCAACCGAGGTTCAGCGCGAGCCCCACGCCCATCACGGGCAGCGCGCCGAAGCGGCGGATCAGGTGGCCGGTGAAGAAGCCCGGCGCGAACATGCCGATCACGTGCCATTCGAGCACCAGCGCGATGTCGCCGAAGGGCAGGCTGCAGATCTGCATCGCGATCGGCGTCGCGGCCATCAGCAGGTTCATGACGCCGAAGCCGAGCGCACCCGACACCGCCGCGACGATGAACACCGGCTGGCGCGCGATCTCGGCCAGCGAGCGGCCGCCGGTGGTCGTGCTCTTGGGCGGCGGAGCGGGAAAGTCGATGAAGTGCATCAGGCCCATCGCGAGCAGCGCCACCGCTGCGAGCGCCAGATAGGCGCCCGCGAAGGGCACGGGGAACCAGTCACGCGTGACGGCCGCGAGGTTCGGGCCCGCCACGGCGCCGAGCAGCCCGCCTGCCATCACCAGCGAGACCGCCTTTTCGCGCCCGTCAGGAGCGGCCAATTCGGCGGCGGCAAAACGGTAGAGGCTGGCGTTCGCGTTGTAGTAGCCGGCCACCACCGTGGCGAAGCACAGCAACCAGAAGTCTTTCCAGACCGCGGCTTGCGCGCACAGCAGAGCCGAGCCCAGCGCCACCGCAAGGCCGATCTGGAACGAGTGGCGCCGCCCGAAGCGCTGCTGCGTGCGCGCCACCAGGCCGGTAGCGAGTGCGCCGCCAACCACGTAGCCCATCACGGGCAGCGTGGCCATCCAGCCGCGCGGTGCGAGCGCCAGGCCCACGAGGCCGTTGATCGCGATGAAGGTGACGTTGTTGGTCAGGAACAAGCCCTGGCAAACGGCGAGCAGCCAGAGATTGCGCTTCATCGAGATCTGTTCAACCCTTCTGCAGCAGGCCGCTCAACGAGGACAGCAGGTCGTCCTGGTTGCCCAGCCCCTCGGCCGGCACCTGGCCCTTCGGCGTGAGCTGATCGATCAGCGTGGGCAGCAGCGTGGCCAGCATCGGCAGCAGCGTCGCCGCGTTGATGCCGAGCTTTTGCGCGATGCTCGAGATCACGTCACTGCCCAGCACGTCCTGCAGCTGCCCGCCCGAGATCGGCGCGTTCTCGCCCTTGCCGACCCAGGAGCCGATCACGTCGCCCATGCCGGCCTGCTCGAACTTCGAGACCAGGCCGCCCAGACCACCCTGCTCGCCATTGTTGGCGAGCAGCCCGCCGAGCGCACCCGCGAGGCCGCCGAGATCACCGAGTCCGCCGCCCATGCCGCCGCGGCTGCCTATGCTGCCGTCCTGGGCCTGTGGCTGTGCACCGCCGAGCACCTGTCCGAGTACCGAATCGAGCAATCCCATGGTGGGCTCCTAAAGTAATGGGGGAGATGGCCTACTTCGACCGCGGCGCACGCTTCGGCAGCAGGGGCTCGCTCACGCCTTGCACGCCGACCAGCCCCAGCACGGTCGCCAGGGAATTCTGCGCGCCCTTCCACCCGTCTGTCATGTCGATCCATTCGGAGAGCGCGTGAAAGCCGCCGGTCTTGCCGCCGCCGCCGATGATGATGGCCGGAATGCCGAGCGACATCGGCACGTTGGCGTCGGTGCTCGCGCCGGTCAGCAGGGTCTTGTGGCCGAAGGCGCTGTTCGAGCGGATGGCCGCTTCGACGATCGGCGACTCTGAGGGCGTGCGCCCGCCCGGCCGATCGCCAATCAGCTTGTTGGACACGGCGAGCGTCGTCACATTCCAACGCTTGTTTTCCTCCGCCACCGCTTCCTCGAACGCGGCCAGCACCTTCTTCTCGGTGTCGAGCAGCGCGCCCATCTCGTCGGAGCGGATGTCGACCGCCATGCGCGCGTCGGGTGCAATGGTGTTGACCGAGGTGCCGCCGCCGACGGTGCCGACGGTGAAGGTGGTCTTCGGAAAGCTGGGCGTCTTGATCTCGGCGATCTTGGCGATCGCGCGGCCCATGCCGTGGATCGCGCTGGGCACCTGGCCGAAGGCGCCATAGCTGTGGCCGCCGGGTCCCTTGAAACTCACTTCGTAGCGATGACTGGCGGTGCCGAGGACCAGCACGGTGCCGTCGGGCGCGGGCTCCACGCCCACCATGCCGTCGATGTCGAGGTGGTCGCGGAAGATGGCCTTCATGCCGCGCAAGTTACCCAGCTCCTCTTCGCCGACGTTGCCGACGAAGAGCAGGTCGCCCACGGTCTGCACCTTGTTGTCGTTGAGCACCTTGAGCCACGACAGGAGCACCGCGAGGCCGCGCGTGTCGTCCGAGATGCCGGGCGCGTGGAGCTTGCCGTCGCGCTCCTTCACCTTGACGTCGGTGCCGGCGGGAAAGACCGTGTCGAGATGGGCCGAGACCAGGAGCTTGGGGCCGTTGCCCGTGCCCTTGCGCAGGCCCACCACGTTGCCCTCGCTGTCGATGCGCGCATCCGCGAGCCCCAGCGCCTTCATGCGGGCGAGGAAGGCCTCGGCGCGCTTCTGCTCCTTGAAGGGCGGCGCTTCGATTTCGGTGAGCAGCTTGAGGTCCTCGATCGAACGCTCGTGGTCGGCCTTGACCGCATCGAGCAGCTGCTTGACGGCGGGCGCGGCCAGGAGTTGCGTATAGGCCTGGTCGACGGCCGGCTTCACCTGCGTGGGCGTCGGCGCCACGGCCGTGCCTTGCGCATGGACGGCGCCGGCGACGCAAAGGGCGGCAAGCAGAACGGGCGCGAGGCGCGACGGAACGGAATGGAGGGAAGACATGCGTTGGCGGCCTTGGGCTCGATGGGGTGATGGGGGAAGAGAAGAAATTCTGGTCACTGGCTCGCAAGCAATGCAAGCGCCGCGAGGGCCGCAGTCTCGGCGCGCAGCACGCGCGGCCCGAGCGTGAGCGGTGCGAAGCCGCGCGCGATCGCATCCTGCTCCTCGGCGGCGCTCAGGCCGCCCTCGGGGCCGCTCAGAACGCATGCGCCGCGAAGCGCGGTGACCGACGTCCGCTCGCGGATCTCGCGCATGTCGCAGGTGCCCTCGGCCAGGCTCAGGACGAAGCGCTCCGCGTCGTCGATCGGCGGCGTGTCGATCCAGCCGGCCAGGGCGCGCACCGGGTGGATCAGCGGCAAGCGGTTGCGGCCGCATTGTTCGCAGGCGGCGATGGCGATCGCCTCCCAGTGCGCGCGCTTCTTGTCGGCGCGCTCGCCCGCCAGGCGCAGCACGCCATGGGCGGTCATCAGCGGCTGGATGCTCGCCACGCCGAGTTCGGTGGCCTTCTCGACCAGCCAGTCCATGCGCTCGTTGGCCGGCATGCCGATCGCCAGGTGCACGGCGCGCGGCGCCTCCCGCTCGACGGCGATGTGATTCTCGACCTGGACCGTCACTTCGCTGCGGCCCATGCGCTCCACCGTGGCGGCGTACTCGCCGCCGCTGCCGTCGAACAG
The DNA here is from genome assembly GCF_964254305.1 of Variovorax sp. LjRoot84. NCBI lineage: Bacteria > Pseudomonadati > Pseudomonadota > Betaproteobacteria > Burkholderiales > Comamonadaceae > Variovorax > Variovorax sp. LjRoot84. The sequence goes on along the minus strand of NZ_CAXUTE020000001.1, from coordinate 6,189,181 downwards.
CGTCAGCGCATCGCCCGGCTGCATGCGCAGCACCTGCACGTGGCGTGCGGCGCCGGGCGGCAGCGCCAGCGCGCTGCCGGCGGCCAGGGTCACGGCGCAATGGAAGCGCGGCGTCACATCCGCCCGTACGCAAAGCCGGTGGCGGCCTGCGTGCCTTCGACCTCGTCGATCACGCGCAAGAGCGGCGTGAGTTCGCGGTAGCGGCCGGCGGTCGCCCGGATGTAGGCGATGAAGCGTGGGGTGTCGGCCAGGTACCTCGGCTTGCCGTCGCGCAGCGTCAGCCGCGCGAAGATGCCGGCGACCTTCAGGTGGCGCTGCAGGCCCATCCACTCGACTGCGCGGTAGAAGGCGCCGAAGTCCTCGTCGACCGGCAGCCCGGCCTTGCGCGCCTGTTCCCAGTAACGCACCGTGATGTCGAGAACGAAGTCTTCGTCCCAACTGAGGAAGGCATCGCGCATCAGGCTCGCGATGTCGTAGGTGATCGGGCCATGGACCGCGTCCTGGAAATCCAGCACCCCGAGCGTGGGGCCACCGGTGATCATCAGATTGCGTGGCATGAAGTCGCGGTGCACGTAGACGCGCGGCGCGGCCAGGTTGTTCTCGACGATCAGCTTGAAGCTGCGTTCCAGGCGCTCCTGCAGCTGGCCTTCCACCCGCATGCCGCGGTGCCGCGCGATGTACCACTCCGGAAAGAGCGCCAGCTCGCGCTCCAGCAACGCCCGGTCGTAGGGCGGCAGCACGTCGGGCCTGGACGCCAGCTGCCAGCGGATCAGCGCATCGATCGCCTGGGCGTAGAGCGGCCGTGCCGCATCCGCATCGGCCGGGTCGATCACCTCGAGCATGGTCTGCCGGCCGAGGTCGTCGAGCAGCAGGAAGCCCTGGGCCTCGTCCCATTCGAGCACCTGCGGTGCGGTCAGGCCGGCCGCGCGCATCAGCTTGGCGACGTGCACGAACGGGGCGCTGTTCTCCTGGGCAGGGGGCGCGTCCATCACGATCCGCGTCATCGCGGCGTCGCTGGTGTCGATCCTGAAGTAGCGCCGGAAGCTCGCGTCGGCCGAGGCGAGGCGCACGGTCGCGGGCAACAGCCGATGCCGCTCTGCGATGTGTTCAAGCCATTGCGCGAAAGCCTTGGCGCGCTCCGGATCGCTCCAGCTGAACGGGTAGGAAGGCGTCGCGGCGCCGCTGGCCGGGGGCGGGGAAGCTGTCATGGATAATCGATTCTACAAATCCGCCCGGCGCGGACCTCCGCAACCCGCCAGCCGCTGGCGCCAATTCCCCGAAGACCTCTCCGTTCCGTACCGATGCCTGACCTGACCCGAGCTGCCTGGCGCCGGTGCCGCCCGCCTTTGCCGCTGGCCGTGCTGTCGCTGGCACTGCTTCAAGCGCACGGCGCGTCGGCACAGGACGCCGGTCTGGACGCGCCGCTCACTCTCAAGCGCACCCCGCAACTCGTCGAGACCATCCCGCAGGCGCAGCGCGGCCAATTGCCGAGCTTTGTCGACGGCGACCGCATTTCCGGGCGGCCCGATCTCGAAACGGTGGTCGAAGGCAACGCCTCCCTGCGCCGCGGCGAGACCGTGATTCATGCCGACCGGCTCGAGTACTACCAGCCCGACGACCTCGCCAAGGCGCGCGGCAACGTCCGCGTCAACCAGGCCGGCAACGTCTACGAGGGGCCCGAACTGGAGCTCAAGCTCGAGACCTTCGAAGGCTTCTTCAACAACGTGCGCTATCGCTTCCTGGCGACGGGCGGCGGGGGCGATGCCGAGCGTATCGACTTCGTCGACAGCAACATCTCGGTCGCCCGGCGCGCCACTTACACCACCTGCCGGCGCGAAGACTATCCTGGCTGGATGCCTGCCTGGCTGCTGAGCGCCGCGACCCTCACGACCGACACCGAAGAGAACGTCGGCGTCGCCACCGATGCGCGCCTGAGCTTCATGGGCATCAGCACCCCGCCCTTTCCGTCGCTGAGCTTTCCGCTCGGCAACGACCGCAAGAGCGGCTGGCTGCCGCCGACCATCGGCATCGACAGCGTGAACGGTGTCGACATCACAGCGCCGTACTACTGGAACATCGCGCCCAATCGCGACGCGACCTTCTACCCGAACCTGATGAGCAAGCGCGGCGTGAATCTCGGCACCGAGTTCCGCTACCTCGAGGAGAAGTACAGCGGCGAGGCCCGCGTCGACTACATGCCGACCGACAGCCTGCGCAACCGCAAGCGCTGGGGCATCTGGACGCACCACCAGCAGACCTTCGATGCCAAGTCCTACGGCCTGGACTCGCTGGGCGCCACGATCAACTTCAACCGCGTCAGCGACGACGACTACTGGCGCGACTTCACGCGCACACCCTCGCTGACGCAGCGCCTGCTGTCCAACGATGCCTCGCTCAACTGGAGCAAGGGCGACTGGAGCGGCGCCGCACGCACGCTGAGCTACCAGACGCTGCAGTACGCGCCCTCGCCCATCCTGCCGCCCTACGACCGGCTGCCGCAAATCACCGCCAACTACAACAAGTACGACTGGCACGGTTTCGATTTCTCGCTCAACACCGACTACACGCGCTTCCGCGCCGACCCGGTGCAGCAGGGCCAGCCCAACGGCGAGCGCGTCTTTGCTCTGGCGTCGCTGAGTCGGCCCTTTCTCACGCCCGGCACCTTCGTCATTCCGAAGGTGCAGCTGCATACGACCTCCTACCAGTTCGAGGCACCGCTCGCCAACGGCGCGAGCTCGGCCAGCCGGACGGTGCCGACCTTCAGCCTCGACAGCGGCATGATCTTCGAGCGCGACGCCAACTTCTTCGGCCGCGCGTTCCGCCAGACGCTGGAGCCGCGCGCGTTCTACGTCTACACGCCCTACCGTGACCAGAGCCTGCTGCCGAATTACGACTCGGCGTCCAACGACTTCAACTTCGCGACCGTCTACACCGAGAACGCGTTTTCCGGCAACGACCGCATCTCGGACAGCAACCTGCTCACGCTGGGCGTGACGACGCGCCTGATCGATCCCGAAAGCGGCGCCGAAGCCGCGCGCTTCGGCATTGCCCAGCGCCTGCGCTTCAGCGACCAGCGCGTCACGCTGCCCAATACCACCGCCGTGACCGACCGGCTCAGCGACGTGCTGCTCGGTGCCCAGATCAACTGGACGCCGAAATGGAGCGTGGACACCACGCTGCAGTACAACCCTGACGACCACAAGTCGACGCGGACGGCGATCAGCGCGCGCTACAACCCCGGCTCGTATCGGAACATCAGCGCGGCCTACCGCTACCAGGCGAACAGCACGCCGACCGCGACGGACGGCAACAAGTCGATCGATGTGAGCTGGCAATGGCCACTGAACGACCTGTGGGGCGACAAGGGCCAAGACCTCGGTCCGGGCCGCGGCCAGGGCGGCGGGCGCTGGTACGCCGTCGGCCGTCTCAACTACAGTCTGCAGGACCGCAAGCTCACCGACGGCGTGCTCGGCTTCGAATACGACGGCTGCTGCTGGATCGGCCGCGTGGTGCTGGAACGCATCAGCACTGGCCAAATCACGGCCGCGACGCGCATCATGTTCCAGCTGGAGTTCGTCGGATTCGCCGCCATCGGTTCGAGCCCGAAGCGCACGCTGACACAGAACATCCAGCGCTACCAGCCCCTGCGTCAACCGGTGGCTGCACCGAGCCGCTTCACCAATTACGACTGAGCTTCTTGCCATGAACCACATCCGCTCCATCCTCACCCTGGCGTGCCTCGCAACGCTGGCCGCGGCGGCCGGCGCGCAAGGACAAGGGCAGCGCCCCGGCCTCGGCATCACGGACATCATTCGTGCAGGTCCGCGCCTCGCACCGGCGCCCGCCGCACCGCGCACCGCCCCGCCGGCAGCGCCGGTGCAGCGCTCGGCCGAATACATCGTGGCGTTGGTCAATTCGGAGCCCATCACCAACACCGAAGTGCAGACGCGGGTCGAGCGAATCCTGAAGGAAAACGCCGAGGCGCAGCGCGTGCCGCGCGCCGAGCTCACGCGCCTGGTGCTCGAACGGCTCATCGCCGAACGCGCCCAGCTGCAACAGGCCAAGGAAGCCGGCATCAAGGTCGACGAACTCGCGATCGACCAGGCCGAACAGACGGTGGCGCGCCAGAACCAGATGAGCCTGGTCGAGCTGCGCAGCCGCGTCGCGGCCGAGGGCATCTCGCCGCAGACCTTCCGCAACGACCTGCGTGACCAGCTCCTGCTCACGCGCCTGCGCGACCGCGAGGTCGAGGCCAAGGTCAAGGTCAGCGATATCGAGGTCGACCAGTTCATCCGCGACCAGCGGACCTCCCCCAATGCCGCGACGCAGAACATCAATATCGCCCAGGTACTGGTCGCCGTGCCCGAGAGCGCGAGCGACGCGCAAGTCGCTTCGCTGCAGCAGCGTGCGCAGGGCGTCGCGCAGCGTGCCCGCGCCGGTGAAGACTTCGCCAAGCTCGCGCAGGAATTCTCCGATTCGCCGGATCGCGCCGTCGGCGGCGCGTTGGGCATGCGCAGCGCCGACCGCTACCCGAGCCTGTTCGTCGACGCGACGCAATCGACGGCGGTCAACGGCATCGCAGGGCCGATCCGCTCGGGCGCCGGCTTCCACGTGCTCAAGGTGCTGGCCAAGAGCCAGCCCGGCGCCGCCGATGCCGTCGTCACGCAGACCCAGGTGCGCCATATCCTGCTGCGCAGCGATGCCAAGCGCAGCACGGCGCAAGCCGTCGCCCAGCTGGCCGAGTTCAAGGAGCGGATCCAGAAGGGCACCGGCGACTTCGCCGGCCTGGCGCGGGACAACTCGCAGGATGCCAGCGCCAAGGAGGGCGGCGACCTGGGCTGGTCGCGCCCCGGCCAGTTCGTGCCCGAGTTCGAAGAGGCGATGAACCGGCTGGCGCCGGGCCAGGTCAGCGATCCTGTCGTTTCGCGCTTCGGCGTGCACCTGATCCAGGTGGTCGCGCGGCGCGACGCCAAGCTGAGCCAGGCCGAGCAGCGCGAAGCCGCCCGTGCCGTGCTGCGCGAGAAGAAGGTCGAGGAAGCCTTCGAAACCTGGGCGCAGGAAATCCGGGCGCGGGCCTACGTCGAATACCGCGAGCCGCCGCAGTCCTGACGCGGTGACGCCCTGAGGTGAAACACATCGCGCGCAAGCGCTTCGGGCAGCATTTCCTGTCCGACGCGGGCATCATCGACGCGATCGTGCGCGAGATCGCACCCGAGCCGGGCGATGCCATGGTCGAGATCGGGCCGGGCCTCGCGGCGCTCACGCAACCGCTGGTGGAGCGCCTGGGGCGGCTCACAGTGATCGAACTCGACCGCGACCTGGCGCAGCGGCTGCGCGCCCATGGCCAGCTCGAGGTGATCGAGTCCGACGTCCTGAAGGTGGACTTCGCTGCCCTGGCGGCCAGCCTGGTCAAGCCCCCGGCAGCGGCCCTGCGCGTGGTGGGCAATCTGCCCTACAACATCTCGACGCCGATCCTGTTTCATCTGCTGGGCTATGCGCACCTGATTGCCGACCAGCATTTCATGCTGCAGAAGGAAGTCATCGACCGCATGGTCGCGAAGCCGGCCACCTCGGACTACAGCCGCCTCAGCGTGATGCTGCAGTGGCGCTATGCGATGGACAACGTGCTGTTCGTGCCGCCGGAGAGCTTCGAGCCGCCGCCGCGCGTCGACAGCGCGGTGGTGCGCATGGTGCCCTTTGCTGCGCCGCCGCAGGTCGATGCGGCGCGGCTCGGCGAGATCGTCCAGGTCGCTTTCAGCCAGCGCCGCAAGCTGCTGCGCCACACCTTGGGCAAGTGGCTTGAGCAGCACGGCTTTGCCGGCACCTTCGACACGCAGCGTCGCGCCGAGGAGGTCCCAGTGGATGAATACGTTGCGCTCGCACAGGCCGTCCCGCCATGAAAAAAGCCCGTCGAAGACGGGCTTTTTCTTGGCGTGGTGCCGTCAGGCTGCGGCGAGCCAATAGCCGGCGTTGAAGGGGCTGCTCATGCGCAGCGCCAGGGGGGACACGTCGACCAGTTTGTCGGTCGGCATCTTTTCGGCCGCCGGGTCGGTGGGTGGGAGATCGATGCCGGAAACCGGAGCGGCAGCGTTCTGTTGAGCCTCGTTAGCCCGTTCTGCTTGGCTGGTGTGTGCAGAACGGGCTACAGAAAAGAATAGAAGCACCTGAACGGTATCTTCCGGTCCCCCCAGTAGTCGGCAGCGTCGCGGAAGATGTCGAGCAGTTGCTCGCGGGCTTCCTTGTCGAACTTGGCATTGGCCGGAATCTGCTCGAGCACGATGACGAAGCCGGGCTGCGGGCCTGATTTATGCAGCGGGTCGGTCATGCAGTCGTACAGCGCGTCGAAATTCTTGCCGAAATGCTGCGGAAAGGTGAACTGCTGAGCGATCAGATCGAGCACGTCCTGCTTGGTCTGGGCGTTGCCCAGGTTGGCATAGAGGAAGTGCTGGCCCGCCGCATGCGCCGCCTCCTGCAGGTCGCTCACGCGAAAGGCGCGAATCGACTGCACGATGTTAGGTCGCACGGAACGAAGGGATAGGGTCATCTCCGCTGGTCTTTCCATAGTTGTCGTCGTCATCATTTCTTCTGAGCGCTTGGGTGCGCCGCTCCAATCCAATTCATTGCTCATGGCACGATCCGTCTGAAACTTGCATAGTGGTCTGCCGTGTACCAGCACATCGCCGGCGCCGTGCGCTCGCCTCCGCAGACGATGCGCCGTGCACCACGATCGCGCGAGCCGGGTGTATCGACCGTGTACTCTCGGTAGTGGCCTCGTCGCTCTCGCGGCAACAAGCGTTCGCGGTTGCCGAACACCGTGCCGTCTTTCTCATGCCGGAAGGGACCACCGTTCAATATGGCCCCATAAGTGCGCTGGCCCTGCACCGGCAATTCGGCCAGAGCGATCGTTTCCTGTGCCGGCTGAACGGCGTGGGTGCCGGACCATTCACGGGCCTGGGCTCCGGCAGTGAGGGCTACGAGCATCAAGCTAGTGAGCACAAACTTGGAGACACGGGACGTGATCGAGGCGTAAGCCGCCATGGGGCACCAGAAGGAAAAGAGCGAGGGCCGAATCGGGGGGCAACCTTCGGGTTAACCCGCAAATTCAAGGCCGCAAGTGTGCACCAGGGGCGCACAAATAGCAAGCGCCTGCTCAATCTTTGAGCAGGCGCCAGGGTCTATGCGGGTCTTTGAAGTTAGCGACCGCTGTCGCGTTTGCGCCTATCGTTCGGCGTTTGCGTCGGCAACTGTGAGGGCTGTCATATTCACGATCCGGCGAACAGTCGCGCTCGCCGTGAGAATGTGCACAGGTTTGGCCGCGCCGAGCAGGACCGGGCCGATGGCGATGTTGCCGCCTGCCGCCGTCTTGAGCAGGTTGTAGGAAATATTGGCCGCATCGATGTTCGGGAAGACCAGCAGGTTGGCGTTGCCGGCCAGCGCGCTGTGCGGCATGACGGCGGCACGCTGCTTGCCGTCCAAAGCGACGTCGCCGTGCATTTCGCCGTCGACTTCCAGCCATGGCGCTTGCACACGCAGCAGATCGAGGGTCTGGCGCATCTTGACCGCGCTGGGCTGGTTGCTGCTGCCGAAGTTGGAATGCGACAGCAGCGCCGCCTTCGGCTTGAGGCCGAAGCGCATCATTTCCTCGGCCGCCATGGTGGTGATCTCGGCGAGCTCCTCGGGCGTCGGGTCGTAGTTGACGTGCGTATCGACCAGGAATACCTGCCGGTCGGGCAGGAGCAGGCCATTCATGCAGGCATAGATCGGCACGTCCTGCGGCGTGTTGGGACAGCCGCCCGGGCGCTTGCCGATCACCTGGTCGATGTAATGCAGGTGGATGGCGGTGGTGCCCCAGGTGCCGCAGATCATGCCGTCCACGTCGCCCTTGTGCAGCAGCATGGCGCCGATCAGCGTCAGGCGGCGGCGCATCTCGATCTTGGCGGTCTGCACCGTCGTGCCCTTGCGCTCGGTCATGCGGTGGTAGGTCTGCCAGAAGTCTCGGTAGCGATGGTCGTGCTCGACGTTGACGATGTCGTAGTCCAGCTCTTCCTTGAGGCGCAGGCCGAACTTCTCGATGCGCTGGGCGATGATCGCGGGCCGGCCGATCAGCGTGGGACGGGCGAGGCCTTCGTCCACCACGATCTGTGCCGCCCGCAGCACGCGCTCTTCCTCGCCCTCGCAGTAGGCGACGCGCTTCTTCGGCGCGCGCTTGGCGGCGTCGAAGATCGGCTTCATCGTGGTGCCCGAGGCGTAGACGAAGCTCTGCAGCTTGTCGCGGTAGGCGTCCAGGTCCGCGATCGGGCGCAGTGCGACGCCGCTCTCGGCCGCGGCTTTGGCCACGGCCGGCGCGATTTTCATCATGAGCCGCGGGTCGAAGGGCTTCGGAATCAGGTACTCGGGACCGAAGCTGAGCTTTTCGCCGACATAGGCGGCAGCCACGCGCTCGCTCTGCTCGGCCTGCGCGAGTTCGGCGATGGCATGCACCGCTGCGACTTCCATCTCGTCGGTGATGGTGGTCGCGCCGCAGTCGAGCGCGCCGCGGAAGATGTAGGGGAAGCACAGGACGTTGTTGACCTGGTTCGGGTAGTCGGTGCGCCCGGTGGCCATGACCACGTCGCTGCGCACGGCATGCGCGTCCTCGGGCGAGATCTCGGGGTTGGGATTGGCCAGCGCGAAGATCACCGGCTTGGCCGCCATCTTCGCCACCATCGCGGGCTTGAGCACGCCGCCGGCCGAGAGGCCGAGGAACACGTCGGCGCCTTCGATCACCTCGGCCAGCGAGCGCGCCGAGGTCTTTTGCATGTACTGGCGCTTGTCGTCGTCCATCAGCTCGGTGCGGCCTTCGTAGACCACGCCGGCGAGATCGGTCACGAACACGTTCTCGCGCTTCAGGCCGACCTTCAGCAGCAGGTTCAGGCAGGCCAGCGCCGCGGCGCCGGCGCCCGAGGTGACGAGCTTGACCTGCGAGATGTCCTTGCCCACCACCTTCAGGCCGTTGAGCATGGCGGCCGCCACCGTGATCGCCGTGCCGTGCTGGTCGTCGTGGAAGACCGGGATCTTCATGCGCCTGCGCAGCTCGCGCTCGACGTAGAAGCAGTCCGGTGCCTTGATGTCTTCGAGGTTGATGGCGCCGAAGGTCGGCTCCAGCGCGGCGATGACCTCCACCAGCTTGGCCGGATCCTTCTCGTCGATCTCGATGTCGAACACGTCGACGCCAGCGAACTTCTTGAACAGGACGCCCTTGCCTTCCATCACCGGCTTGGCGGCCAGCGGCCCGATGTCGCCGAGGCCCAGCACGGCGGTGCCGTTGGTGATGACCGCCACGAGGTTGCCGCGCGCGGTGTACTTGAAGGCGTTGACCGGGTCCTTGACGATTTCCTCGCAAGGTGCCGCCACGCCGGGCGAGTAGGCCAGCGCCAGGTCGCGCTGGTTGAGCATCTGCTTGGTCGCCGCGATCGCGATCTTGCCCGGGACCGGAAGCTCGTGGTATTCGAGCGCGGCCCGGCGCAATTCGGCGCGCTTGTCTTCGGGCGTGGAAATCGGGGAGGTCAGATCTGACATGTGCCTTGGCTCCGTGCAACGCTTCTTGTGAGGGGCGCCGATTGTAGACCTCGGGCTCCAAGGGCACGGCCCGAGGCGCAGGGCGGCAAAAAGCGCCGAGGCGTCAAGCCGATGTGGCAATATGCCCAGCTCAGAAAAACCTGACGAGGAGCGACGACCATGGCGCTGATGGATTTCATCAAGAAACAGTTCATCGACATCATCCAGTGGACTGAGACCGGCGACGGAACACTGGCCTGGCGCTTCCCGATGGCCGAGATGGAAATCCAGAACGGCGCCTCGCTCACCGTGCGCGAGTCGCAGATCGCGGTGTTCGTCAACGAGGGCCAGGTGGCCGACGTGTTCGGTCCGGGCATGTACAAGCTCACGACGCAGACGCTGCCCGTGCTCACCTACCTCAAGAACTGGGACAAGCTCTTCGAGTCCCCGTTCAAGAGCGACGTCTATTTCTTCAGCACGCGCCAGCAGGTCGACCAGAAATGGGGCACGCCCCAGCCGATCACGATCCGCGACAAGGATTTCGGCGCCGTGCGCCTGCGCGCCTTCGGCAACTACAGCTTCCGCATCGGCGACGCCAAGCTGTTCCACACCGAGATCTCGGGCACGCGCGACATCTATTCGGTGGCCGATCTCGACGGCCAGTTGCGCGGCCTGGTGCTGCAGAACATCAGCAACGCGATCGCTTCCAGCGGCGTGCCTTTTCTCGACCTGGCAGCCAACCAAATCCAGTTCGCGCAGGCGCTCGCGGCGCAGCTGGTGCCCGAGTTCGCCAAGATCGGCATCAAGCTCGAGGCCATCACGGTCCAGAACGTCTCGCTGCCGGAAGAGCTGCAGAAGATCCTCGACCAGAAGATCGGCATGGGCATGGTCGGCAACGACATGAGCAAGTTCATGCAGTACCAGACGGCGCAGGCCATCCCGAAGTTCGCCGAGGGCGCCGGTGGCGGCAGCGGCATCGCGGGCGACGCGATGGGTCTGGGCGCCGGCGTGGCGCTGGGCCAGGTGCTGGCGCAGAACCTCGCGCAGGGCCTGAGCCAGGGCGCGCCCGGCGCACCGGTCGCTGCGCCGGCGCAAGCCGCGGTCGCGGTGGTCAGCCCGGCCGACGTGATGACCACACTCGAGAAGCTGGGCGAACTGAAGACCAAGGGCATCCTCACGCAGGAAGAATTCGACGCCAAGAAGGCGGATCTGCTGAAAAAGCTGGTCTGAGCCCGTTCCGTTCGGGCTGAGCTTGTCGAAGCCCTCTTCGACGAGCTCGCAGCGAGCGGGCCCCTGCCGTCGCCTTTCGTGGCCACCGACTCCTCCCAGCAGCGCTACTACCGCGCGCCCTGCCCCGGCTGCGGCGCGCCGGTCGAATTCCGTTCGGCGCAGTCGACGCACGCCGTCTGCCCCTATTGCCAGAGCACCGTGGTGCGCCAGGGCGACACGCTCGCGCGCACCGGCAAGATGGCGGAGCTGTTCGACGACTTCAGCCCGCTGCAGCTGTTCGCCGCCGGCCGCATCCAGGAGCAGCCCTTCACGCTGGTCGGGCGCCTGCAGTACAGCTACGACGGCGGGCGCTGGACCGAGTGGATCGCGGCACTCGACGGCGACCGCACCGGCATCCTGAGCGAGGACAACGGCGCCTTCGTCTTTTCGCTGCCCTTCGAGCTGCAGCGCGAGGCCCCGGATCCGGCCGAGCTGCGCGTCGGCGCCACCACCGCCTTCAACGGCCAGAGCTACACGGTGGCCTCGAACGAGCAGGTCAGGCTGGTCTCGGCGCAGGGCGAGCTGCCACGGCTGCCCGAACTCGGCCGGCCCTTCGCGGTGGTCGAGCTGCGCAGCGACAAGGGGCTGGTGCTCAGCCTCGACTACGACACCCAGCCGCCGGGCGCCTACCTCGGCCGCGCGGTGCAGCTCGAAGACCTGCAGCTCACCGGCTTGCGCGACGAATCGGCCAAGGACGAGAAGGGCCGCAGCTTCAATTGCCCGAACTGCGGCTCGCCGGTCACCGTCAACCTGGCGGACAGCAAGAGCATCACTTGCCGCGCCTGCAACAGCATCATCGACCTGACGCAGGGCATCGGCGGCGAGCTGAAGCATGCCGTACAGGACGAGCCGGTCCAGCCGCTGATTCCGATCGGCACCGTGGGACAGTTCCTGGGTGCGCAGTGGCAGGTCGTCGGCTTCCAGCACCGCATGGGCGTGGCACCCGGCGACGACGAGCATTTCGGCTGGAACGAGTACCTGCTCTACAACAAGAAGCGCGGCTTCAGCTTCCTGGTCGATGCCGAAGACGGCTGGAGCATGGTCAAGCCCACCACGGGCGCGCCGACCATGGCCGAGAACGGCTCGCGGGCCACCTACCTCGGCAAGGTCTATCAGCAGCAGTACGCCTACAACGCCGAGACCGGCTACGTGGCGGGCGAGTTCTACTGGCAGGTCGAGCGCGGACAGAAGAGCTTCAATCGCGATTTCGCCAGCGGCAGCGCGCTGCTGTCGATGGAGCGTTCGGCCAAGGAGCTGACCTGGTCCTCGGGCAGCAAGGTCGACAGCGCGGCCGTGGCCGCCGCGTTCAAGCTCGACGGCAAGAAAGACATGTTCAAGCGCAGCGATGCGCTGCCCGTGAGCGCAGCCTCCAGCCTCGGCTGCGGCACGATCATCCTGATCATCGTGGTGATCATCATCCTGTTGATCATCCTGAGCACCTGCAGCAGTTCGAGCGGCGGTTCGCGCAGCTCGGGAGGCTCTTTTGGCGGCTATTCAAGTGGCGGCGGCCACAAATGACGTTTTTTTCCGGAGGTCCTCATGTTGGGAATTGAATGGTTACGGCCCGCGGCCTTCCTGGGCTCGCTGCTCTACGCGGTCGTCGGCGTGCTGGTGTTCTGGGTCACCTTCCTGATCATCGACAAGCTCACGCCTTATGACCTGTGGCAGGAGATCGTCGAGAAGCAGAACGTGGCGCTCGGCTTGGTGGTGGCCGCGATGAGTCTCGGCATCTGCGTCATCGTGGCCGCAGCGATCCATTGAGCCCCCCGGCTTGCCACAACGTGTGCTTCGCCACCCCCCGCGGGGGAGGCTCGGCCGCCTTGGGGCGGCCCGGCGGCGACCGATGAACGAAGCGCCCATGTCCGCGCGCCCCGCTGCGGGGAGTGGCCCGCAGCCCGTCGAAGTCGCGCTGCTCGCCAGCGTGTTCGTGGTCGCGGCCTGCGGGCTGGTCTACGAGCTGAGCGCGGCGGCGCTGAGCTCCTACCTGCTCGGCGACTCGGTGCTGCAGTTCAGCACCATCATCGGCACCTACCTGTTCGCGATGGGCGTGGGCTCCTGGCTCTCGCGCTACTTCGAGCGCCAGCTGCCAGCGCATTTCCTGCGCATCGAGCTGATGGTGGCGCTCGTCGGCGGCGCGCTGCCGGCCCTGCTCTTCATCGCCAACGCCTACGTCCCTGGCGCCTTCCGCCTGCTGCTCTACGGGCTGGTGCTGGTGGTCGGCACGCTGGTCGGGCTCGAGATCCCGCTCGTGATGCGCATCCTGCGGCGCAACGTGATGCTCAAGGAGCTGGTCTCGCAGGTGCTGACCTTCGACTACCTCGGCGCGCTGGCGGTGTCGGTCGCCTTCCCGTTGGTCCTGGTGCCGCAGCTCGGCATGATCCGCACCGGCCTGCTCTTCGGCCTCATGAACGCGGCGGTGGCGCTGTGGGCGCTCTGGCTGTTTCGCCATGAGCTGCGCCGCGTCGGCGCGCATGCGCTGGCCTGCGTGCTGGCGCTGGCCACGCTGGCCGGCGCCTTCGTGTTCTCCGAGCACATCACGACGCTGGCGGAAGACAAGTTCTACCAGGATCGCATCGTGTTCAGCGCGAGTTCGCCCTACCAGCGCATCGTGGTCACGCGCGGCGCCGCCGGACATCGCCTGTTCCTCAACGGCAACCTGCAGTTCGCGGAGCGCGACGAGTACCGCTACCACGAGGCGCTGGTGCATCCTGTGATGGCCGCGCACGGTGCGCCGAAGAAAGTTGCCGTGCTCGGCGGCGGCGACGGCATGGCGGTGCGCGAGATCCTCAAGTACCCCTCGGTGGAAAGCATCACGCTGGTCGAGCTCGATCCCCACATGACGCGGCTTTTCAGCGAGCACGAGACCCTGGCGGCGCTGAACGGCGGTGCGCTGAAGTCGCCGAAGGTCCGCATCGTCAACACCGACGCCTTCCAGTGGCTGCAGCAGACCAGCGAGATGTTCGACGTGATCGTGGTCGATTTCCCCGACCCGACCAACTTCGCGGTCGGCAAGCTCTACACCAACTCCTTCTATGCGCTGCTCGACAGGCGGCTGTCCGCGAGCGGCTATGCCGTAGTCCAGACCACCTCGCCGCTGGTGGCGCGCAAGAGCTTCTGGACCGTGGCCGCCACCGTCGAGTCGGTGGGCCTTCTGGCGACGCCCTATCACGCCCATGTGCCGAGCTTCGGCGAGTGGGGCTACATCATCGCGAGCCGGCGGCCCTACCGGCTGCCCGATGCCATGCCCGAGGGGCTGCGCTTTCTTGCGCTGCCCGCGTTGCTGCAACTGTTCGAGTTCCCGCGCGACATGGCACGCGTGCCGGCCGAAGTGAACCGGCTGTCGAACCAGACGCTGGTCACGACCTACGAGCAGGAATGGGGCAAGGTCACGGGTCACTGATGGAACCCACCCCCAGGCTTGCCCACTTCGTGTGGCCGCCAACCCCCTTGCAGGGGGCAACACCAGCGGCCCGGCAAAGCCGGTTGCGCGGTGTTCCCCGAACAGGAGCTGCTGGATGAAGCGCCGCGAATTCCTTGCAGCTACGGCTGCCGGGGCCGCAGCCCTTGGAGGCTGCGAGGCGCCACACGTGATTGAAGGCGGCTTCACCGGCATCGATGTAGAGCGCGGCCACGCGTTGCGCGATGGCGCCTGGCGCGCCGGCGCGCCTGCCGGCGTGCGCCGTGCGCGCGTCGTCATCGCCGGCGGCGGCGTGGCCGGCCTCGCCGCCGCACGGGCGTTGCGGCTCGCCGGCATCGAGGACTTCGTGCTGCTCGAACTCGAGGACACGGCCGGCGGGAACAGCCGCGGCGGCCAGGTCGGCGGCATCGCTTGCCCGCTCGGCGCGCACTACCTGCCGGTGCCGGGCAGCGAGGCGCATGAAGTGCAGGACCTGCTCGAAGAACTGGGCATGCGCCGGCGCGTGGCGGGCCGCTGGGAATACGAGGAGCGCCACCTGTGCCACAGCCCGCAGGAACGCCTGTTTTTCCAGGGCACGTGGCAGGACGGCCTGTTGCCCGTGCAGGGCGTGGGCGAGGCCACGCTGACGCAGTACCGCCGGTTTTCGCAGCGCGTGGAGGCCTTGCGGCACACGGCGCGTTTCTCGATACCCGTGCTGCGGGCGCAACCTGCGCCGCTCTTGCTGGCGCTGGACGCCGTCCCCTTCGGTGTCTGGCTCGATCGCGAAGGCTTTACCGATCCGCATCTGCGCTGGTACCTCGATTACAGCTGCCGCGACGACTACGGCGCCGGCATCGCCCAGGTCTCGGCCTGGGCCGGCATCCACTACTTCGCCAGCCGCCATGGCTTCCATGCGCCGGGAGACGATGGCGCCGAGCGCGATGCGGTGCTGACCTGGCCCGAGGGCAACGGCTGGCTCACGCGCCGGCTCGTCGACCCGCTCGGCGATCGCTTGAAGGCGGGCCATGCCGTCGTGCGCATCGCGGACACCCGTTCCGGGGTCGAGGTCGATGCCTTCGATGTCGCCACCCGTTCCCGCGTGCGCTGGCAGGCCGAGCGCTGCATCGTTGCGTTGCCGATGTTCATCGCCGCGCGCTTGGTCGAGAACCCGCCCGAGCTGTTGCGCCACGCGGCCGCGCACCTGGGCTACGCGCCGTGGCTGGTCGCCAACGCGCATCTGCGAGCTCCACTGGCCGACCGGCCCGGCGCGGCGCCGAGCTGGGACAACGTGATCTACGGCACGCGCGGGCTCGGCTATGTCGACGCGCGCCACCAGGCGCTGGACCCCACGCCGGGTGCCACCGTGCTGAGCTGGTATCGCCCGCTCGGCCCGAGTGCCTACGATGGGCCGGACGGCCGCCGCCGGCTGCTCGATCGCCCATGGACGGCCTGGCGCGACGACCTGCTGGCCGAACTCTCGCTGCCCCATCCAGACCTCGCCGGGCTCGCCACCCGCATCGAGATCACGCGCTACGGCCATGCGATGGCGATACCGGCGCCCGGCCTGCTCGGCCTGCTCGGCCAGCTCGGCGCGCGTGAGCGCGTCGCCGCCGGCCGGCTCGCCTTCGCGCACAGCGACTGGTCGGGCTATTCGATCTTCGAAGAAGCGTTCACGCGCGGACATCTGGCAGCGGCCGGTGGAGCCGCTGCTTGACCTGATTTTGCGGATTGGCGCAAAATGCGCCAATCAGGAGTGAAACCATGTCCACGGCAACCCCCTTTGCTTCCGTCAAGCTTCCGGCCGCGCTGGTCGACAAGGCGCGCAATGCGGCGCAGCCCATGCGCCGGTCGGTGGCCAGCCAGATCGAGTACTGGGCCACCCTGGGCCGCGCGCTGGAGCAAGCGGGCCTGTCCACGCAGGACAGCCAAGCGCTGATTGCGCGCGAGGAATCGGCGGCCTACGCCGTCGAGGTCAACGTGCAGCCCGCCCTCTCACCCGAACTCGACGCCTTGCACGGCCACGTGCTGGCTTTGGCGCAGTCCGGCGCGTTGGCTGAGCGCGCCAAGGTGGCGGTGGCCGAGAACCGCGCCAAGGCAGCGCCTCGTGCGCGTGGCCGCAACGCGGCCTGATGCCGGTTCTTCACCTGATCGCCGGCCCCAACGGCGCCGGCAAGTCGACGCTCTACCGTTATCTGATCCAGCCGCGCTATCCGCAGCTGCCCTTCATCAACGCCGATCTGTACGAGCGCGAGCAGCTCGGCCATGTCCGCCATGCGGTCCGGCGATCCGAGGCCGCCCGGGCCTGGGCCGATGCGCAACGCGTGGCGCATCTGCGCGCCGGGCAGTCCTTCGTCAGCGAAACCGTCTTTTCGCATCTTTCCAAGCTGCAGCTCATCGCCGATGCGCGTGCGCTCGGCTTCGAGGTGGTGCTGTACATCGTGTGCCTCGACGAGCCGCGCCGGCTGCTGGAACGCGTGCGGCAGCGCATTCACGAAGGCGGCCACAGCGTGCCCGCGGACAAGATCCTGGCGCGCTATCCGCGAACGCTCGAGAACCTGCGCCTGGCCGTGCGCGAGGTGCAGCTCGCGATGCTGTTCGATGCGACGGACACCGACGCGGGCGGCCCGCACCTGGTGGCCTCGGTGGTCGCGGGCCAACTCCAGCCGCATGGGCCGTGGCTGCCCGGCTGGGCGCGCAAGGTGCTGAGCCCGCTGGGCGATGCGGCTTAGGGCCGCATCAGCGCCTCGATCTCGTCGGCCTTGACCGGCACGCCGCGTGAGATCAGCTCGCAGCCGGTCTCGGTGACGATTGCGTCGTCCTCGATGCGAATGCCGATGTTGTGGAACTGCTCCGGCACGCCCTCGCCCGGACGCACGTAGATGCCCGGCTCGATGGTCAGCACCATGCCCGGCTTCAGGATGCGGCTGGGCCGGTTCTTGATGACTTCGTTCGACAGCGGGTCCTTGCGTTCGCTCACCTCGCCCACCTGGGTCGGCTCGACGTAGCTGCCGCAGTCGTGCACGTCCATGCCCAGCCAGTGGCCGGTGCGGTGCATATAGAAAGGGAAGTAGGCGCGCTGCTCGATCACGTCGTCGACGCTGCCCACCTTGTTGGCGTCCAGCAGGCCCAGGTCCAGCATGCCCTGCGATAGCACCTTCACGGTGGCCTCGTGCGGATCGTTGAAGCGCTGCCCGGCCCGGGTGGCCGCGACTGCCGCGTCCTGGCTCGCCAGCACCAGGTCGTACAAGGCGCGCTGCGGGCCGGTGAACTTGCCGTTGGCCGGAAAGGTCCGCGTGATGTCGCTGGCGTAGCCGTCGAGCTCGCAGCCGGCGTCGATCAGCACCAGTTCGCCGTCGCGTACCGGTGCTGCGTCGGCACGGTAGTGCAGCACACAGGCATTGGCGCCCGCGGCCACGATCGAGCTGTAGGCCGGGTATTGGGAGCCGCCGAGGCGGAATTCGTGCAGCAGCTCGGCGTCGAGGTGGTACTCGCGCACGTCCTTGCCCTCGCGCAGCATGCGCGCCGACAGCTGCATGGCGCGGATGTGGGCCCGGGCGCTGATCTGCGCGGCGCCGCGCATGGTGTCCTGTTCGTGCGCATCCTTGACGAGCCGCATCTCGTCGAGCGGCCCGCACAGGTCGCGCTGCTCTTCGGGGCACAGCGCGCCGTAGCGCACCCGGGCGCGCACTGCCGACAGCCAGCCGTCGATGCGCGATTCCAGCCCCTTGTGCGTCGCGAAGGGGTACCAGACGGTCGACCTGTTCTCCAGCAGCCGCGGTAAACGGGCGTCGAGTTCGTCGATCGCAAAGGCCTCGTCGACGCCGAGCGCGGCCGGCGCTGCCTCCGGCCCCAGCCGGTAGCCGTCCCAGATCTCCCGTTCCAGATCCTTGGGCGCGCAGAACAGCGTGGCACGACCTTCGCTTGTGAGTACCAGCCAGGCATTCGGCTCGGGGAAGCCCGTCAGGTAATAGAAATAGCTGTCGTGGCGGTACAGGAAGTCGGTGTCCCGATTGCGTGGCCGCTCGGGCGCGGTGGGAATGATGGCGATGCCATCGGCGCCCAAATAAGTAGAAAGATGTAATCGGCGGGCGGCTTGATGATTTGCGGTCATAACGTCACTATGCAATACCTTTGTAACTTCACTAGGGGAGAGTGGAAACACATAAGGAAAAGATTTGCAAGAAGGGTTGCCCGGTAGGACTGCACCCACGTACAAACGCACATCTTTGTCATATTGGAGGTGTTTTTGTTGAAATTTATCCATAAAAGCGCGCTTCTCCTGGTTGTTGCCGCAGGCGCGTTATCAGCTTGTGGAGGTGGGGGTGGTGGTGGCGGTGGTGGCTTTGCGGGCCTCGCCGCCGTGAGTGACCCGGGTACGGGCACGACGACCGGCAGCACGCCGATTCCGAATGACGTGGTCGACAGCTCCGGCAATCTGGCTGCCGACGCCTACAAGGCGACTGCCGCCCAGTTTGCGAAGGATGCAGGCATTGCTTATCGCTATGGCAACGCGCCGGCCGTGAACAACACCGGCATCCCGACCCTGGCGACCCGGCCGGACCAGACGATGAGCTATCACGCCGGTACTTGGCAGGTTGGTGGCCCGGTTCTCAGCGAGGCTGGCCTGTATTCGACCAACCAGGCGCACGTCGGCTTCGTCGCCGACAACACGGCTGCGCGCGTTGGGGTGGGCGATCTGCAGATTTCCGCCATCGACCACAACACCTTCGCGCAAGCGCCGCAGCTGCCCTGGCAGGAAGCGGCAGCCTGGGATGGCAGCGCCGGACGCGACAACTACAACATCAGCACCTACAAAGCTGCCGGGCAGGTGACGGGCGAACCGGTGGCGGTGGCGCGTTGCGGTGGTCGCACGGGCTTCTGCGCGACTTCCCTGGTGGCTTTCCAGAACGGCTTGATCGGCACCGCCGGCACCAACACCGCCAACAATCGCGTCTCGGTGAAGCTGCCCGCCAACAAGGTGCCCACCGGCATGGCCGTCACCAACACCAGCGAATACGCGCTGGTGACGGTGTGGGACACGACGGCGCTGAAGGGCCAGGTGGCGGTGATCTCGCTGGCGGGTCTGTGCAACAACTGCGACCCCTACAACCCCAATGGCGGAACCGCGACCGGCATTCGCGATACGAAGTACAGCGCTTGGTACGACTGGTGGCATGAGTGGATGGGCGTGTACCCGGGCCTGCCGAACATGGGCAACACCGCCTTCATGAAGGTGCTGGGCTACATCGACCTGCCGGGCATGAACGCCCCGACGGAAATCGCCGTCACGACCGGCTTCGATCAGTTCCAGACTTCCTTGCCGGAGAAGAACGGCGAGTTCATGGGGCAGACCTATTCGCCGCTGACGGACGCGGCCAAGCGCGCCAGCTTCAGCGGCTCGGGCAGCAATGCCAACCGGTACGCCAAGGCGGGTGTGGCAGTCGTCATCTCCAAGTCGGAGAAGAAGGCCGCCTTCATCGACCTGAAGCCATTGTTCAGCTACGTCAACAGCGTGTACTTCGGTACCGGTCCGACGGAGTTCACGAACCTGGGTCAGGCCGACAACCAGTGGCCGTACACCTTCGCCAACAAGCCGCAGCAGACGCCGACGGTGATCTCGACGGTGGCGCTGGATGACCGGCCGACAGCGGTCAGGACCACGCTGTTCGGCAGTGTGCACCGCGCCTGGATCGCCACCGAAGCAGGCTCGCTGCGCATCTTCGGGCTGGGCAACGTGCCCACCGGCACCACGGCCGCGGATATCACCGAGAAGAGCCGCGTGGCCATCGGCAAGAATCCGACTTCGCTCGCCATATCCAAGATCGATCCGGACGACACCAGCTTCGAACCGCTGAACCGTCAGGTGCTCGTGGCTTCGCGCGGCGATCGCAAGGTCCAGTGGGTAAGGTTCGCGGCCGATGGCAACAGCGGCAGCGTGGTTCGCGAATTGGCGGACAGCCGTATCGTCGACCCTATCGCGGTTGAAGACGCCGACAACTTCTCGAACGTGGGGCACGTGCTGACGATTGCGGACTACACCGGCAAAAAGGTATCCAACTACCGCTATGGCCCGGTGTTCTTCTCTGATCGTGGTGGCTCCTGGACCTGCCAGCCGCCGGGCGGATGCCCGGTCCAAGCGACTGGTGACGTCAAGATCGAGTTCGGCGGCAGCTACACGATGGAAGGCAAACCCTTCCAGCTTAAGACTGCCAACGTGCCTTGATCGGCTGAGAACTGCGCTCAATTGAACTGCGGCCCGCTCCATGCGGGCCGCTTTTTTTTGCGCCCAAGTCTGGCGGCCGTAGCGTCCAGGTCCTTTTCGATCGCCCATATGACAGTAAGAAGTAAGACAACATCGGAGTGCCTGGATTTGCGTTGAAGTCGTCACCAAGCACAACCTTGGTAACACCGCCCTAGGGAGCCGGAAACACACAGGAAAGGAAGTGCAAGAGAGGTTGCTCGCACCGGGCAACCCCCGTAAAAACCCCAACTTAACCAATTTGGAGGGATTTGCGTGAAAGTCACAGATAAAAGCGCGCTTCTGCTGTTTGTTGCGGCAGGAGCGCTCGCTGGTTGTGGAGGTGGGGGAAGTGGCAGCAGTGGCGGGGGAGGCTTCGCTGCCCTGGGCGCTGAAACATCGGCTCCGGCTGCTGCCGCGCCGGCAGAAACTACCGCGACCAAGGAAGCAGCGCCGATCAGCAAGCTCGATTCGAGCTGGACCAAGGTCGCGGACGAAAATCAAAGCTTCGTGCTGAGCTCGGCGCAGGTCGTGCAGTACGGCGCGAACGACACCTACACGAACAAGTCGCTGTCGGGCACGGTTGCCTGCAGCAATGCGACCTTTGGCGACCCGCTGCAATACGTGGCGAAAGCGTGCTACGTGCAGACCGCGACGGCGCCGGCACCCGCACCCGCACCCGCCCCCGCCCCCGCACCCGCACCCGCGCCTGCACCCGCACCCGCACCCGCACCCGCGCCTGCACCCGCACCCGCGCCTGCAGCGGGAACGCGGCTCGCCGGTGAGGGTTCGTCATTCAGTGTCGCCTCTGCCACCCTGGTCCAGTACGGGGCCGGATCATCGTGGGTTCAAAAGACGGTCACCGGCACCGCCAACTGCACGAACGAATACTTCGGCAAGGATCCCGTGCCGTTCGTCGTGAAGGCTTGCTATTCCCTCGGTGCAGCAACTGCGCCGGCTCCTGCGCCAGCTCCGGCTCCGGCGCCCGCCCCGGCACCGGCCCCGGCACCGGCCCCTGCACCCGCTCCGGCGCCCGCCCCGGCCCCCGCGCCGGCACCGGCTCCGGCTCCGGCACCCGTCTCCGGCGACGTCGTCGACAGCGCCGGCAACGTGCAAGCCAGCGCGTACCGCGCCATGGCACCGGTTCTCGCCAAGGCAGAAGGCATCGCCTACCGCTATGGCAACGCCCCGGCCGTGAACAACACCGGCATCCCGACGCTGTTCAAGCGCGCGGACCAGACGATGAGCTACCACGCCGGCACCTGGCAGGTCGGTGGCCCGGTCCTGGCGGACGCAGGCCTGTACTCGACCAACCAGGCCCACGTGGGCTTCGTCGCCGACAACACGACGTTGCGCATGGGCGTGGGCGACCTTCAGGTCTCCGCGATCGACCACAACACCTTCGCGCAAGCGCCGCAACTGCCCTGGCAGGAAGCGGCCGCGTGGGACGGCAGCGCCGGACGCACCAACTACAACGTCAGCACCTACAAGGACGCCGGCCTCACGACCGGCGAGCCGGTGGCGGTGGCGCGTTGCGGCGGGCGCACGGGCTTCTGCGCGACCTCGCTGGTGGCCTTCAACAACGGCCTGATCGGCACCGCCGGCAGCAACACGGCGAACAACCGGGGCTCGGTGAAACTGCCCGCCAACAAGGTGCCGACCGGCATCGCCATCACCAACACCAGCGAATACGCGCTGGTGACGGTGTGGGACACGACGGCGCTCAAAGGCCAGGTGGCGGTGATCTCGCTGGCGGGGCTGTGCAACAACTGCGACCCCTACAACCCCAATGGCGGAACCGCGACCGGCATTCGCGATACGAAGTACAGCGCTTGGTACGACTGGTGGCATGAGTGGAACGGCGTGTACCCGGGCCTGCCGAACATGGGCAACATCGCCTTCATGAAGGTGCTGGGCTACATCGACCTGCCGGGCATGAATGCGCCGACCGAGATCGCCGTGACCACGGGCTTCGACCAGTTCCAGACGGCGCTGCCGGAGCAGTACGGCGAGTTCATGGGCCGGACCTACTCCCCGTTGACCGACCCGGCCAAGCGCGCGACGTTCTCGGGTACCGGCAAGAACGCCAACCGGTACGCCAAGTCTGGTGTGGCAGTCGTCATCTCCAAGTCGGAGAAGAAGGCCGCCTTCATCGACCTGAAGCCATTGTTCAGCTACGTCAACAGCGTCTACTTCGGCACCGGTCCGACGGAGTTCACGAACCTGGGTCAGGCCGACAACCAGTGGCCGTACACCTTCGCCAACAAGCCGCAGCAGACGCCGACGGTGATCACCACGGTGGCGCTGGACAGCAAGCCGACCGCGGTGAAGACGACCATCTTCGGCAACGTGCACCGTGCCTGGATCGCCACCGAAGAAGGCTCGCTGCGCATCTACGGCCTCGGCAACGTGCCCACCGGCACCACGGTCACGGACGTCGTCGAGAAGAGCCGTGTCGCGATCGGGAAGAACGCGACCTCGCTGGCGATCTCGAAGATCGATCCGGAGAACAAGACCATCGAACCGCTGAACCAGCAGGTGCTCGTGGCTTCCCGCGGCGATCGCAAGATCCAGTGGGTGAGGTTCGCAGGCGACGGCAACAGCGGCAGTGTGGTTCGCACCCTGCAGGACTCGCGCATCGTCGACCCGATCGCGGTCGAGGACGCCGACAACTTCGCAAGCGACAACATGGTGCTGAGCATTGCGGACTACGCCGGCAAGGCGGTGTCGAACTACCGCTACGGTTCCGTGGTCTTCGCGGGCGGCGGGGCCTGCTCGGCGTCATCGGGCGGCTGCCCGGTGCAGGGCACCGGTGGCATGAACATGGAGTTCGGCGGCAGCTTCACGATGGAGGGCCGGCCCTTCACGCTCAGGTCGGCCAACGTGCCCTGATCGCCCAGACCGTGATCTAGCCTGTCTACGGCCCGCCTTGTGCGGGCCGTTTTTTTTGATTCAGCGCCGCCAGTCGCTCGGGCGTGCCGACGTCGGTCCAGTCGCCGGCGTAGAGCTCGGCGCCGACCCGGCCTTCCTCCATCGCCGCGCGCAGGATGGGCGCGAGCGGCGCCTTGGCGCCCTGGGCATTGCCGGCGGCAATGGTGCAGTACGGCGGCGCGAACAGCGCCGCGCGGTACAGGCCGATGGTCGAGAAGGTGTGCTTCAGCGGCGCGTCGTTCAAGGCCAGCCCGGCCGGCGAAATCCCGAAGTCCCCGCGCAGGTTGTGCGGCGGATTCGGCACCAGCCACAGGTGGGCAAGCCGTCCGCTGGCCGCGAAGCGGTCGACCGCTTCCCGCGTGAACGCGAACTCCGGCGCGAACACGTCGCCCGCCAGCACCCAGAAGATGTCCCCGAGGAGCGGCAGCGCCCGCACGATGCCGCCCGCCGTCTCGAGTGCGCCGCCGAAGTCGCGGCCCTCGTGCGAGTAAGAAATGGCGGAAGCCGCATAGCGGTGCCCGAAGCGAAGCGGGATCTGCTCGCCCAGCCAGTCGGTATTGACCACGAGCTCGGTGAAGCCGCCCGCCGCCAGCGCCTCGATCGGCCACTGCATCAGCGGCTTGCCTTGAACCTCGAGCAGGGGCTTGGGCGTGACATCGGTCAGCGGCCGCATGCGCACGCCGCGCCCGGCGGCGAGGATCATTGCCTTGATGCTCACGCTGCCTCGGCCTTCTCGATCGCGCCGCGCTTCAATGCGTGCCTTTCCGCGTGGCCCGGCACGAACAGCGCCTCCAGGGCCTCCATCACCGCCCTCGCCTTGGCCGAGTGGTCGGCGCCAAAGTTGCACACGTAGACATCGAGCGTCACGCCGCGCTGTTCGGGCCAGGTGTGGACGCACAGGTGCGACTCCGCCAGGAGCACGGTCGCTGTCACGCCGCCCGGACCCAGCGGCGTGGCCGGAAAGGTGTGGAACAGCGTGCCGACCGCCTGCAGCCCGGCAGCCTCCACGGCCTTGACGCAAGCCGCGCCGACGGCCTGGGCGTCCACCAGCCAATGCGTCCCGCAGCGGCAGTCGTGGAGGTCGGCGGTGAGATGCAAGCCATGCATGGGCGGCACTCTAGCAGCCCGACCTCTGCCCCGGACGGCCCCCCCGAAGCGCGCCCGTTAAAATACCGGGTTCCCCCTAACCTGCCCCCCAGAAAGCCGATCAGATGGCCAACCAAGCCTTGATGGCCAACGCGATTCGCGCGCTGGCAATGGATGCCGTACAACTTGCAAACTCGGGGCATCCGGGCGCGCCGATGGGCATGGCCGACATGGCGGTTGCGCTGTGGGGCGAGCACCTCCAGCACAACCCCGTCAATCCGCACTGGTTCGACCGCGACCGCTTCGTGCTGTCCAACGGCCATGCCTCGATGCTCATCTACGCCGTGCTGCACCTCACGGGCTATGCGTTGCCGGTCGAGGAGCTCAAGCGCTTCCGCCAACTGCACAGCAAGACCGCCGGCCATCCCGAAACGGGCGTGACGCCCGGCGTCGAAACCACCACCGGTCCGCTGGGCCAGGGCATCACCAACGCGGTCGGCTTCGCGCTGGCCGAGAAGCTGCTGGCCTCCGAGTTCAACCGCAAGGATCACGCGATCGTCGATCACTACACCTACGCCTTCCTTGGCGACGGTTGCCTGATGGAAGGCATCAGCCACGAGGCCGCGGCGCTGGCCGGCGCCTGGAAGCTGGGCAAGCTGATCGCGCTGTACGACGACAACGGCATCTCGATCGACGGGCGGGTCTTGCCCTGGTTCATCGACAACACCGAAGAACGCTTCAAGGCCTACGGCTGGAACGTGATCGGCCCGATCGACGGCCATGATGTGAAGGATGTGTCCAAGGCCATCGAGAAGGCGAAGAAGCACACCGACCGCCCGACGCTGATCATCTGCAAGACGCAGATCGGCAAGGGCAGCCCGAACCGCGCCAACACCGCCAAGGCGCACGGCGAACCGCTGGGCGCCGACGAGATCGGCCTCACGCGCACCGCGCTGCAATGGGCGCACGAGCCCTTCGAACTGCCGCACGCCGTGTACGAAGAGTGGGATGCCAAGGCCGCCGGCGCCCAGCGCGAAGCCGCGTGGAACGACAAGTTCGCCGCCTACGCGAAGCAGTACCCCGACCTGGCAGCCGAGTTCACGCGCCGCATGAAGGGCGAGCTGCCGAAGAACTTCCATCAGACCGCTTTCGACACCGTGGTCGCCGCCCACACCAAGGGCGAGACCGTGGCTTCGCGCAAGGCCTCGCAGCTCGCGCTCGAAGCCTTCACCGCCGCCCTGCCCGAACTGCTGGGTGGCAGCGCCGACCTGACCGGCTCGAACCTCACCAACACCAAGAGCACGCCCGCCCTGCGCTTCGACAAGGACGGCGCCGTGGTCCGCACCGAAGGCAACGAACAGGTCCCCGACGGCCTGCCGGGCCGCCACATCAACTACGGCGTGCGCGAGTTCGGCATGGCGGCCATCATGAACGGCGTGGCGCTGCACGGCGGCTTCATTCCCTACGGCGGCACCTTCCTCACCTTCAGCGACTACAGCCGCAACGCGATCCGCATGGCGGCGCTGATGAAGCAGCGCGTGATCCACGTCTTCACGCACGACTCCATCGGCCTGGGCGAAGACGGCCCGACGCACCAGTCGATCGAGCATGCCGCCTCGCTGCGCCTGATCCCGAACCTCGACGTCTGGCGCCCCGGCGACACCGCCGAGACCGCGGTGGCCTGGGCCGTCGCGCTGCAGAACGCCGACCGCCCCACCGCGCTGCTGCTGTCGCGCCAGAACCTGCCCTACTCGCCCAAGAAGGACCTGAGCGACATCAGCAAGGGCGCCTACGTGCTGGCCGAGCCCGAGGCCGTCGGCCTCAAGAACAAGAAGCTCAAGGCCGTCATCATCGCCACCGGCTCCGAAGTGCAGCTTGCGCTGAAGGCCCAGGAGCTGCTGGCGGCAAAGAGCATCGGCGTGCGCGTGGTCTCCATGCCGTCCACCACCACCTTCGACCGCCAGGATGTGGCGTATAAAAAGAGCGTGCTGCCCAAGGGAACGCCGCGCATCGCGGTCGAAATGGGCGCCACCGACGGCTGGTGGAAGTACGGCGTCGCAGCCGTCGTCGGGATCGACACCTACGGCGAATCGGCACCCGCGGGCGTGCTGTTCAAGCATTTCGGATTCACGGCAGAGAACGTCGCTGCCACGGTCGAAGCGGCGCTCAAGCGCTGACATCGACTGCATCACCCAGTTTTCAACCCTCCAGGAGCAAGGCACATGGCTATCAAACTCGGCATCAATGGCTTCGGTCGCATCGGTCGCAACGTTCTCCGCGCGGCGGTGCAGAACTTCAAGAACGACATCGAGATCGTTGCCATCAACGACCTGCTCGAGCCCGACTACCTGGCTTACATGCTCCAGTACGACTCGGTGCACGGCCGCTTCCAGGGCGAGATCAACGTCGAGGGCAACACCCTCATCGTCAACGGCAAGAAGATCCGCCTGACGCAGGAACGCGATCCCGCGCAACTCAAGTGGAGCGACGTCGGCGCCGACATCGTGCTCGAATCCACCGGCCTCTTCCTGACCAAGGAAACTGCGCAGAAGCACATCGACGCGGGCGCCAAGAAGGTGATCCTGTCCGCGCCCAGCAAGGACGACACGCCGATGTTCGTCTACGGCGTGAACGACAAGAAGTACGCCGGCGAGGCCATCATCAGCAACGCCAGCTGCACCACCAACTGCCTGGCGCCGCTGGCCAAGGTGCTGAACGACAAGTGGGGCATCAAGCGCGGCCTGATGACCACCGTGCACGCCGCCACCGCGACGCAGAAGACCGTCGACGGCCCGAGCAACAAGGACTGGCGCGGCGGCCGCGGCATCCTGGAGAACATCATTCCCTCCAGCACCGGCGCTGCCAAGGCGGTGGGCGTGGTGATTCCCGAGCTCAACAAGAAGCTCACCGGCATGAGCTTCCGCGTGCCGACCTCCGACGTGTCGGTGGTCGACCTCACGGTGGAACTGGTCAAGGAAGCCACCTACAAGGAAATCTGCGCCGAAATGAAGGCGCAAAGCGAAGGCGCGCTCAAGGGCGTGCTCGGCTACACCGAGGACAAGGTGGTCGCCACCGACTTCCGCGGCGACCCGCGCACCTCGATCTTCGACGCCGAGGCCGGCATCGCGCTGGACGGCACCTTCATCAAGCTCGTGAGCTGGTACGACAACGAGTGGGGTTACTCGAACAAGTGCCTGGAAATGGTGCGGGTGGTGGCGAAGTAAATCGCTTCAACCTCAAGCAATGGCGCGCCTTCGGGCGCGTTTTTGTTATCAAGCCCCATCACCGACCCGTCGTGCCGCGCGGCCGCACCACCACCTCGAGGCCGAGCAGTTGCAGCACGTCGAGTGCCTTCTGCAATTGCACAGTCGGCTTGCCTGCCTCCAGATCCACGATGAAGCGGTTCCCCGTGTTGCCCAACCCGGCGATATCCAGCTGATTCAGTTGCAGAGCGCGGCGACGTTGGCGGATCAGCTCGCCCAGTTCGGTGGTGGAATGCACGACGGTGCCGTTCAAATTACCGACAGGTAAGTTCGAGGCTGATTCGGTCATGGATCTTCCGTTTAATTACCTTTCGGTAATTTTGTGTCTTGAGCCTGTAGAAAGCCAAGAAATAATGACCGCTCGGTAATTCAAGGTATCACACCGGCTCCAACACGTGGATGACCCGGTTCTCGGTCCACTCCTTCACTTGGGCGCCGTAGGCCGCCATGTGCGGTGCGGCGGCATGGGCCTGCAGCGCGGCCAGCGTTTCCCACTTCTCGATGACGACGAAGGTGTCCGGGCCGAAGGAGCCGCGTGAGGGCGGCATGCCGGCTGCGTCCACCGTGGCGTTGTATTCGATGCAGCCCTGCTCGGCCAGCACCGCGGGTCGGTTGGCGCGGAAGGCTTCGAGGATCCGATCGCGTTGGCCGGGCTTGGCCGTGATGACGGCGACGACGTGAATCATGGGCAGGTGCTCCTCTTGGAATGGAGCGTCGAATTTAGAGCCAAGAAGCCGTTCGCGCCTGTCGCGTCGGGAGCGGCCCTCGTCAAGCCCTGGCGCCCACCGGCCCGGCCGGGCGCCACCCGCGCTCGGGCATGTCGTGGGCGTGGTGGAGTTGCATGCCTTGCGTCACGAAGCTCATGACGCCGCGGCGCCGAAGGGCGTCGTGTCGCGGCCCGCGGAAATGAAGGCGGACTTCGTGTAGCCGCGCTGGTCGCGGGGCTGGCGCTCTCCCCACGATCCGATCCAGCACACGGCTCGAGAGGTTGTCGGGCCTGCCCTGGTTGGGCACGCTCCGCCGCATGACGCCCTACGCGCCGGCCCGCGCCGCCCAGCGGCCGACCTGCTCGGCCAGCCAGGGCCCGTCGTCCAGCGGCAGGTCATGGCCGGCCGTGGGATGTTCGACCAGCTCCACGCCCCACTGCCGCGCCAGGCGCCGCGAGCAGCGCACGTCCACCAGGGCGTCGCGCGCGCTGCCGAGCATCAGCAAGGGCACGGCCGGCGCCTGCACCGGCGCACGGTAGCGCGCCGCGGCCAGCAGCTGCCGCAAGGCGTTGGATGGCGACACCGGCCGGGCTTCGCGCAGCGCCGTCCAGTCCTCGATCACGGCCGCGTCCGGCTGCAGGTGGCGGCTGGTCAGGCGCAGGATCGTTTGCTCGCGTCCGCGCGCGGCCTGGCGCGCGAACAGAAGACCGAGCAAGGTACCGTAATTCGCCGGACGCAGGCGCCTATACCAAGGGCTGAAAGGGCGCAGGCTGGTGTTGATCAGCACGCAGCCGGCGAGCTCCTGGGGATGCATCGCGGCCCAGTCCACCGCGACCATCGCACCGAGCGACATCGCGAGCAGATGCCAGGGCGGCTCGACCCCAAGGGCTAGCAGCTGCCGACGGCAGTCTTCCATCGTCGCCTCGATCCGCGCCGGGCTGCGTGCCTGGTTCAGGCGCCCGTTGCCGGGGAGGTCGAGCGCCACGATCCGAGCCCCCGGCAGCCGCTCCCGCAGAAGCTCGGGGAAGTGCCCCCAATGGCCGCTTTCACGCGTCAACCCGCGCAGCAGGACCCAGGTGCTCATAAGGGCTGTCGTCCGTACCACCTGGCCATCGCCTGCTGCCGGTGATGCGCTCTCTGTTCGCCGGCAGGCAGCCATCGTTCGTAGCTGCACACGGCCCGGGTGATGAAGTCCAGCCAGCCGATGTGCCGGCGCAGCACGCGCTGCTGCCGGTGCTCGATCATCGGATTGAAGATGCCGTGGCGCGAGAAGATCTGGCGCGGGTTCTTCTTGATCCACAGCCACGAGCCCATTTCCAGCGTCACCGGCAGGAACACCGTGTCCGGCCGGTTGGTGGCGCCGAGGTACAGGTGGTCCCACAGGTCGCCGTGGGCCAGGTACTGGCGGCTCTGCGGTTCCAGCACGTAGCGGTGATGCAGCAGCGTCTGATCGAGGATTTCGCACAGGGCATGCATCTCGGGAAGATGCGCGATCGGGCGGGAGGTGTGCGCGTAGGGAAACCAGATGCGGTCGGTCAGGCCGAAGCCGGAGTGGCAATCCACCGCGACGCTCAAGGGCCGGCCCAGCAGCTCGGTCTCGACCAGCGCGCACAGCGCGGCGCTCTCGCATTCCATCGGCTGGCCCTGCCGGCCGCGGTACCACGGCAGGCCGGCGCTGATGCGCTGGCCGCCGACCAGGTAGGGCACCCGCTCCTTCGACTCGACCGGCGCATTGCGCATCAGGTCGACGCCGTTGGGATTGGCGCGCGTGCCGAGCCACAGCCCGCCCGGATTGACCAGCGGCATGAACACCAGGCGCATGGCCTCCAGTTGCCGGTGCAGCGTCTCGTCCCACGCGAGCCGCATCACGATGCTGCGCAGGTAGGCGATCGTCACCTCTGCGCCGATGCGCTCCAGGCCGTGCACGCCGCCGAAGAAGCCGACCGCCGGCGCATCCGCTCGCGCGCTGCCGAGCACGAAGGCGTGGACCGGAAAGCGCTGCTCGCCGGCCACGACCTCACACAGCACGCGCTGCTCCATCAGCGGGCCCGCCAGCTGGGCGAGCCTCTGCAGCTCCAGCAGTTCAGGCAGATCCGTCGGATTCACTCGTCAAATGGAAGTCGGGTGAACCCAGGATAGCGGCATTGCATGCCATCAACGTGTCATATGACGCTCTTAGGGTGGGACCATGCCTCACATGCTCTGGCCCACCACGACTCATTCCATCCGCGCACTCGGCGGCGCCCTCGTCTGGGGCGTGGTCGAAGTGGTCGCTCTGGCGCGCTCGCGCTGGAGCGCCCGCAGGCACACCAGCCACTAGCGCCGGATTGCCCTAGTCCGCCAGCACCATCCACGACACGCCGAAGCGGTCGGCCACCATGCCGAAGGCCGGCGAGAAGAAGGTCTTGGCCATCGGCATCTGCACCTGGCCGCCTTCGCTCAGGGCCGCGAAGAGGCGCCGGGCTTCGGCTTCGTCCTTTGCGGTGAGCGCGAGCGAAATGCCCTCGAACTTGGGTTGTCCCGCGGCCATGCCGTCGGAGGCCAGCAGCTCGGTCTCGCCGATCTGGAAGGACGCGTGCATCACCTTGTCCGGCGAGATGGGCGCGCCGGAGCCGTTGCCGCATCCTTCGGCGCCGGCCGGGTCGGGGTTGTCCTTGAAGCGCATCAGATCTTTCACCTTGGCGCCTAGCTTGCTGCTGTAGAACTCGAGCGCCTCTTCGCAGCGGCCGTCGAAGAACAGATAGGACTGGACTTTCATTTCGGATCTCCTTGGGGGTGGGTGGGGGGATATCGCCGATTCCGGCTTCAGCTCTTGGGAAAAGCGCTCATGTCCATGTACGCCAGCTCCCAGAGGTGGCCGTCCAGGTCCTCGAAGCCGTGCTGGTACATGAAGCCGTGGTCCTGCGCCTTGTTGGGCGTGCTGCCGCCGGCGGCCACCGCCTTGGCGACCTGCGCATCGACCTCGGCGCGGCTGTCGCACGAGAGGCACAGCAGCACCTCGGTGCTCTTCTTGGCGTCGGCGATGGCCTTGGGCGTGAAGGTCTTGAAGTAGCTCTCGACCAAGAGCATCACGAAGATGTTCTCGCTGACGATCATGCAGGTGGCGTTCTCGTCGGTGAACTGCGGGTTGAACTTGAAACCGAGCGCTGTGAAGAACGCGACCGATTTGTCGAGGTTCTTGACCGGCAGGTTCACGTAGATCTGGGTCGCCATGCGTGTCTCCTTTGGAAAGTGCGGTGGGGTCGGGGGGAAAAAAGTCACACGTTGTGTACAACGTCCACAAGAAAGATAGCAGACATAATGGACGCTGTCCACATGGAATTGAAAATGAGTGTTCCCAGCCCCGTCCCGCCTGCACGCAGCACCTATCGCCATGGCGATCTGCGGCGTGCGCTGCTGGAGGCGGGGGTCGAGTTGGCGCGCAGCGGCGGGCCCGAAGCGGTGGTGCTGCGCGAGGCCACGCGGCGCGCCGGCGTGGTTCCCAATGCGGCCTACCGGCACTTCGCGAGCCGCCAGGCGCTCTTGCAGGCGGTGCGCGCCGCCGCGCTGGCGGCGGTCGCGACCGCGATGGAGGCCGAGCTCGCGGCGCAGCGCACCGATGGCGACCCTGCCGAAGCCGCCCGCGCTGCGGTGCGCGCCATCGGCGCCGGCTACCTGCGCTTCGCGCAGACCGAGACCGGGCTGTTCCGCACCGCCTTCTGTGCGCCGGTGGATGTGGAAGACGCGCCGCCCGAGGCCAAGAGCGGCCAGAGCGGGCTGAATCCCTTCGAGCTGCTGGGCGCCGCGCTCGATCAGCTGGTCGCGGCCGGCGCGCTGCCGCCCGAGCGCCGCCCCGGCGCCGAATTCCTGGCCTGGTCCGCGGTGCACGGCCTCGCGCTGCTCATCATCGACGGGCCGCTGCGCGGCATGCCGCGCGAGCAGACGGACGCGCTGGGTCAGCAGCTGCTGGACATGGTCGAAAAAGGTCTCTAGCGACCATGACCGGGCTGCGCCGCGTGAAGCCCCATCGCCCGCTTGCCGCGGCTGCCGCCATCGACTTCGCCGCGCCCTCGCATGAGGTCGCGCGCCTGTTGATCGGCGTCACGCTGCTGGTCGACGGCGTCGGCGGCCGCATCGTCGAGACCGAGGCCTACGACCGCGACGACCCGGCCTCGCACAGCTTCGGCGGCCCGACCCAGCGCAACGCCGCGATGTTCGGGCCGCCGGGGCGCGCCTACGTCTATCGCTCCTACGGCATCCACTGGTGCCTCAACTTCGTCTGCCGCGAGGAAGGGCATGGCGCCGGGGTGCTGATCCGCGCGCTGGCGCCGGCGATGGGGCTCGAGCGCATGCGCGAGCGCCGCGGGCTGGAGGACATCCGCCTGCTCTGCGCCGGCCCCGGCCGCGTCGCGCAGGCGCTGGGCATCGACGGCGCCTTCAACGGCCGTGCGCTGGACCGCCCGCCCTTCGTGCTGCTGGCCGCGGCGCACGACCATCCGGCCGTGATGGTCGAGACCGGGCCGCGCATCGGCATCTCCAAGGCGCCCGACGTGCCATGGCGCTTCGGCGAGCGCGGCTCGCGCTTTCTCAGCAAGCCCTTCCGTGCGGCAGCGCGCGGCGCGATCAGTGCGCCCCCAGGTTCTCCTCGCGGGCGACCTGCTGCAGGCTCTCGTAGATGAGCCGGCGCGGCGCGACCTTCCACCCCAGCAGCGCCTCGATGGCCGCCACCGAGCGCATGGCCATGAGCGAGTGCCCGCCGAGATCGAAAAAGTTGTCGGTGCGGCCGATCTTCTCGACCCCCAGCAACTCCGACCAGATGCCGGCGATGACCTGCTCGCTGTGGGTGACCGGCGGCACGTAGCTGCGCCCGTCGGCCAGCACGATGTCGATGACCGGCGCCGGCAGCGAAGCGCGGTCGACCTTGCCGTTCGGCAGCATCGGCATCGCGGCGAGCGCGACGAAATGCTGCGGGATCATGTAGTGCGGCAGGCGCGTGCGCAGGTGCTCTCTGAGCAAGAAGGGCGTCGGCGCCGTGCCGATGCGCGCCACGCTGTAGGCCACCAGCCGCACGTCTTCTTCGCTCTGCGCGTGCGTCACGGTGACGCAATGCGCAAGATCCGGATAGTCCAGCAGCGCGGACTCGATCTCGCCCATCTCGATGCGGTAGCCGCGCAGCTTGACCTGGTGATCGGCGCGGCCCAGGTGCTCGAGCACGCCGTCATGGCGCCAGCGGCCGAGGTCGCCGGTGCGGTAGAGCCGTGCCTCCGCGTCTTCGCTGAAGGGGTCGGGCACGAAGCGCTCGGCCGTCAGTGCGTCGCGGTGGTAGTAGCCGAGGGTGACGCCGGCGCCGCCGACGTACAGCTCGCCCGGCACGCCGATCGGGCAGCAATGGCCATGCTCGTCGAGCACCCAGACCGTGGTGTTGTCGATCGGCCGCCCGATGGCGATGCCATCGCGCGGCGACTCCACCTTCCAGGCCGTGGTCCAGACGGTGGTTTCGGTCGGTCCGTAGATGTTCCAGAGCTCGGCGCTGCGCTCCATCAGCCGCTCCGCCAGGATCGGCGGCAGCGATTCGCCGCCGATCAGCGCGCGGAAGCCGGGCGATCCGGCCCAGCCGGTTTCGATCAGCCCGCGCCACCCCGAGGGCGTGGCCTGCAGCAGCGTGACGCCATGCCGTTCGAGCAATGCGCGCAGCGCAGCCGGCTCGTGCACCTGCTGCTGCGAGGCGATGACCACCTTCGCGCGCACGACCAGCGGCAGCAGCAGGTCGAGCACCGAGGGGTCGAAGGACGGGCTGGTGATCGCCAGGACGCAGTCATCGGCCGCGAGCCCCGGCATCTTCACCATGCCGGCCAGGAAATTGACCACGCCGCGGTGCGGCACGCGCACGCCCTTGGGCTGGCCGGTGGAGCCCGAGGTGTAGATCAGGTAGGCCTCGTCGGCCGGCGTGGCATCGAGCTCGGGCTGCGGCTCGAGCGCGTCGCCTGAGCTGCCGGCCGTCAGCCGCTCGTCGTCGACCCGCAGCATCGGCACGTTCAGCCCGTCGAGGATGGCGCTCGCGCTGCGCTGCGTGAGGATGGCAGACAGGTCCGCGTCGGCCGCCATGAAGCGCAGCCGTTCCACCGGATAGTCGGGGTCCAGCGGCACGTAGGCCGCGCCGGCCTTCATCACCGCCAGCTGCGCGATCAGCATCGCGGGGCTGCGCTCGATGCACAGGCCGACGCGCTGGCCGCGCGCGATGCCGCGCGCGCGCAGCACGCGCGCCAGCATGTTCGACTGCGCTTCGATCTCGCCGTAGCCGAGCGTGTGGCCATCGGCGTCGATGACGGCCACGCGCGTGCGAATCTCGGGCGCGCCCAGGTCCAGGTAGCGGTGCACCAGCTGCTGCGCGGGCAGCGGCGCCCTGGCGCCGTTCCAGCCGTGGCGCAGCAGGCTCATCTGCGCCGGCGAGAGCATCTCGTGCTCGGACAGGTGGCGCTCGGGCTGCGCGAGCAGCCGCTCGACCAGCGACAGGTAGTTCTCGAGCATGCGCGCGGCGCTGGCCGCGCTGTAGAGGTCGGTCGCGTATTCGAGGTGGATGCGATGCGCGAACTCAGTGTCGATGTGCATCGACAGATCGAACTGCGCGGCCGTGCGCTCGAAATCGAACTCGTCGACCTCCAGGCCGAACAGCTCCGGCTTGCCCACCGGCGCATTCAGCACGTTGAAGAGCACGCGCACCGGGCCTTCGGGACGCAGCGCGCGGTCGTGTCCCAGCGCATCGATCAGCTCGTCGAAGGGCGCCTCCTGGTGCGTATAGGCCTCGAGCGCGTTCCTGCGCACGCGGTGCACGAGTTGCGTGAAGCTCGGGTCGCCCGCGAGGTCGGTGCGCATCACCAGCGTGTTGACCAGCGTGCCGACCAGCTGCTCCGCGGAGAAGCGATGCCGGTTCGCGATCGGCATGCCGATCGCGACGTCGTCGCTCTTGGCCTGCCGCGACAGCATCAGCACGAAGGCCGACAGGTAGATCACGAAAGGCGTGACGGCCTCGCGGCCACCGAATTCGCGCATCGCCTCGCGCAGCCGCAGCGGCAGCTCGGCCGAGACGCGCGCGCCCTTGGCGCTGGCCTTGGCCGGACGCGGGAAATCGGTGGGCAGGTCGAGCTCCGGCAAGTCGCGCAGGCGTTCGAGCCAGTACGCCAGGTGCGGGCGCCGCGCCTCGACCGATTCGGGCCGGCGCTGCCAGGCGGCGTAGTCGGCATAGGCAATCGCGGGCGGCGCCGATTCCGGCCTGCGACCGGCCGCCAGGGCGCCGTACGCGGCCAGCGCTTCGCGCATCAGCAGCGCGCCGGCCCAGTTGTCGGTGATCGCGTGGTGCAGCAGCCAGAACAGCACATGCTCGCGTTCGCCGAGCCGGATCAGGGTCGGCCGGTGCAGCGGCGCCTGCGAGAGATCGAAGGGTTGCGCAATGCGATCCGCCAGCAGCGCGCGCGCCTGCTCGTTGCCCTCGCGGCCGGGCAGATCGCTCAGGTCGATGAACTCGATCGGCACCGCGAGCTTCGGCGCGATGGATTGCATGGGCTCGTCCTCGCCCATCACGAAGGCCGTGCGCAGGCCTTCGTGCCGCTCGACCATGAGGTCGAGCGCCTGCTGGCACAGCGCCGGGTCGAGCGCGCCGCGCAGCCGGATCGCGATTGGCACGTTGTAGGCCGTCGATGCCGGGTCGAAGTGCTGGATCACCCACATGCGGCGCTGCGAGAGCGAGGCCGGCAGCGGCCCGCTGCGCGGCACACGCTCGATGTCGCCGTCATGCGCGGCGGCTGCCCCGCCGCCCGATGCGGCCTGCCGCGCCACCTGCGCCGCCATCGCGGCGACGCTCGCATGCTCGAACAGCTCGGCGAGCGGCAGCTCGACGTCGAAGCGCTGCCGGATGCGCGAGAGCACCTGCGTCATCCGCAGCGAGTTGCCGCCGAGCTCGAAGAAGCTCTCGTGCACGCCGAAGGCGCGCGTGCCCAGCACTTCGCGCCAGATGTCCCAGACGGCCTGTTCGCGCGCGTCGCGCGGCAGCACGGCGCCGGGCCGCTCCTCGGGGGTGGCCAGTGCCTCCTCGTCCAGGGCCATCGCCTCGTCGCCGCCGGTATCGAGCGGCGCCGCCAGCGGCAGCTCGTTCGCAAGAAAGGCCTCGCGGCAGCGGTGCCGCTGGATCTTGCCGCTCGAGGTGCGCGGCAAGGCGCCGGCGCGCACCAGTGCCACTGCGTGCACCGGCAGCCCGTGCTCCACCGCGATGGCGCGGCGCACCGCGCTGAAGACCGCCTCGGTGTCGGTGGGGACCGGGCGCCGCTGGAGTTCCAGTGCCAGCACCACCGCTTCTCCGCCCGGCGTATCGACCGGGAAGGCGGCGCCGTGGCCCACGCGCAGGTCGGGATGGGCGCGCTCGGCGCTCCATTCCAGGTCTTGCGGATAGTGGTTCTCGCCGTGGACGATGACCAGGTCTTTCAGTCGCCCGGTAACGAACAGCTCGCCGCGGTCGAGAAAGCCCAGGTCGCCGGTGCGCAGGAAAGGCCCGGCGCCATTGGCCAGGTGGCCGCCGAAGACGGCTTCGCTGGCCTCGGGCTGCATCCAGTAGCCTTCGCCCACGCTCGGCGAACCGACCCATATCTCGCCGACCTCGCCGTCGGCACACGGGCGCCCGGCTTCGACGACCAGGAGCTCGGTGTCGGGCATCGCCCGCCCGCAACCGACCAGTCGGCGCGCGTCGCGCGATGTGTCCGCGGCGGGTTCGAAGCGATGGGCCAGCAATGCGGCCGCATCCGCCGAAACGATGCGAGGCGGCGTGCCCGGCGTCGTCGAACTCACGCCCAGCACGGCCTCGGCGAGGCCATAGGACGGCGCGAACGCATCGGGGCGCAGGCCGGCGGCGCCGAAGACCGCCAGCACGCGCTCCACCGTGGCGGCGCGGATCGGCTCGGCACCGCAGGTCAGCGACACCAGGCTGTCGAGGCGCATGCCGAGCGCCTTGTCGCCCAGTGCCTGCAGGCAGGCGGCGTAGGCCGACTCGGGTGCGCCGCTGTGCGTGATGCGATAGGCCGCGATGGCTTCCAGCCAGCGCAGCGGCCGGCGCAGAAAAGCCACGGGCGACATCAGGTAGCTGGTCGCGCCTGCGATCACGGGCGCCAGCACGCCGAACACCAGCCCGTAGTCGTGGAAGTGCGGCAGCCAGCAGAGCGCCCGGCTGGCGTTGTTTCCATGATTTGACGCGACCACCGCGCGGATGTTGGCAATCACGTTGGCATGCGTCAGCCGCACGCCGCGTGGCGCCGAGGTGGAGCCGGAGGTGTATTGCAGGTAGGCGAGGCTGGCGGGCACGAGCGCCGGCGGCGCGAAGGCTGGCGTCTCGGCGCTGTCCAGCGACGCCGAATCGGGTAGCGCCATCCAGCGCGCCATCGCGAAGGTGGCCGGGTCCAGCGTGGCGGCCGCCGCATCGAGCAGCGATGCGCTGGTCAGCACCAGCGCGGCGCGCGAATCGGCGATCAGGCTGCGCAGGCGCGGCGCCGCATGGTGCAGCCGCACCGGATCGGGCGCGGGAACCGGCACCGCCACCCGGCCCGAGAGCACGCAGGCCCAGAACACGCGCACGAAGTCCAGCCCGGGCCCGAAGGCGAGCAGCACGCGGTCGCCCGCGTGGGTCTGGGTCGACAGCCAGGCGGCGATGCCGTGGACATCGGCCTGGAGCCGGCCATAGCTGCTCTCCTGCGCGACGCTCAGGTCATCCCTGAGAAAGCCGTAGGCCAGCTTGTTCGCATGCGCTTCGCACTGCACGTCGAACAGCGATGCCAGGGTGTCGGGCAACACGCGGGGAGCAGCGGTGGACAAGACGGTCTCGGTCGAAGAATGAAACATGGATGGACTTGCCCCTGGGAAGACATCACGCCGGTTAGAACCAAAGCCTTCGCCATTATGTTGCGGTGCAGCGGAATGTCTTTCCTTGCGATCCCGTCGCGGTGTAGGCCAACGCCTATCCGACACGGGGTCCCGGGTGCGGGTCAAGCGCGATCGAGCACCCGCAGCACACGGCCGTCGCCGACGAAGGACTCGTCGACCAGCATCCGGAACACGGCGTCCCGCGGGAAGCGCGGCAGCGCGAGCGCCGGTGCCAGGAACTCGACTTCGAGCGCCTGCGCCGTTCCGCGCCGGAACGCGCGGCCCGGCGCCACCAACCATCGAGCCGAGAAGCCTTCGTTGTCCACCACCAGCGCGCAGCGGTACTCGCCTTCCGCAATGGGCACGTCCTGCGAAGGCAGTTGCGAGGCGCGCATCGTGAGTTCGACCAGGGCGTGGGGATGGAATGCGCTTCGGGCCTCGAAACCCGACGAATCGGCGGCCCCGGGCGCCGTACGCCGCAGCTTCGCGAAGAGCCAGGCGACGACGCTGCCGATGACCGGCAGCCACAGCACCATCAGCAGCGTGCCGACGTCGCGCGCGGTCGATCCCGGCGCCGCGAAGTGCCGCAGCAGCGCGCCGCCGACGGCCACGCACAGCAGCACGATCACGATCAACCTGCGCCGTGCCTGGATGGTCGTCATGGCGCGGCCGGATCGGGGCCGGCGGCCGGCGCGTCCGCGGGCCGGCTGCGGCGATGGCCGGGCTTGGCCAGGATCTCGGCATAGAACTGCGCGCCGCCCTCCTTCGCCACGCCGTCGACCAGCGCCGTGAGCGCGGACAGGTGAACCGGTTCGGCCGCTTCGGGCGTCGGGCCGAACTTGCAATCGAAGTCCCAGAAGTCCGCGCCTTCGGGCAGATCGCGCCGCCGTTCGCGCTTGACGTATTTGCGAAGCTCGTGCTTGACGGCCTCCAGAATCCGGTCGGGGTTCTTGCCTTCGATATGGAGCTGGAATGTCTTTTTCATGGGCGATCCTAACGCGCCGGCGGTGCCGTACGCCCTCCGACGCAGTGACATCGCGGCGCGAAATGCGCGATCATTCGCGCCATGGATCCCATCACCTCCATCGATCGCTACGTACCCGACTACGCGCACGCCTGCGAGGTGTGCGGTACCACGCCGGTGGTGGCCGGCATGAAGGCCGAGAGGCTGGTCTATCTCGCCACCATGTGCGGCCCCTGCCTGTGGAACGAGCCCAAGGCGGTGGACCCGGCGACCTGGAACGAAGCGCCTCCCGATTGATGCGCGGCGCGCACTGAATGGACATCAGGATTCGCACCCTGCGGCGCGGCGAGATGCCCGTCGTCATCGAATTCGCGGCGCGCGAAGGCTGGAACCCCGGGCTGCATGACGCCGACCCCTTCCACGCGGCGGACCCCGGCGGCTTCCTGGTCGCGGAGCATCAGGGGCAGGCGGTAGGCTGCATCGGCGCCGTCTCCTATGCGGGGCGCTTCGGCTTCATCGGCCTGTACATCGTGGCGCCGGACTGGCGCGGGCGCGGCATCGGGCGCCGGCTCTGGGCCAAAGGCATGGCGCGACTGGCGGGCCATGTGGTCGGGCTCGACGGCGTGCCGGCGCAACAGGACAACTATCGCAAGAGCGGCTTCTCCCTGGCATGGCAGAACATCCGCTTTGCCGGTACGGCCCGGCGCAGCGGGCGCACCGGCGACGCGCCGATCGTGCCGCTTCGCGACGTCGACTTCGCGGCGCTTTGCGCCGACGAGCGCCGCATCTTTCCCGCGCCGCGCGAGGCCTTTCTGCGCGCCTGGATCGCGATGCCGGAGGCGACGGGTCTGGCCTGGATGGATCAGGGCCGGCTCGCCGGCTGGGGCCTGATCCGGCGCTGCCGCGAGGGCCACAAGATCGGCCCGCTGGTGGCGGACCGCCCGGAGGTAGCGAGTACTCTCTACGCCGCGCTGTGCGACAGCGTCCCCGAAGGCGACCCCGTCTACCTCGACGTTCCCATGCCTAACGCCGACGCATTGGCGCTGGCGCGGGCGCTGGGCTTGCGCAGCGTGTTCGAGACCGCGCGCATGTACGCGGGCACGGCACCGGCCTGCGAACTTCAGCGCCTCTACGGCATCACGAGCTTCGAGCTGGGCTGAACAATGCGGCCTCGGCGCGACCGATGCCGGGAAACTCGACGACCACGGCCTCCCCGCGCGCGACCGGCAGCACGCCGACCCAGGAACCGGTCGTGACCACGGTGCCGGCCGGCACGACGGCGCCGTTGCGCGTCGCATGCCGCAGCCAGGTCGGCAGCAGCCAGGCCGGGTCGCCCAGCGGATGCGTGCCGGTGCGCAGCACGGGCTCGCGCGAACCGATGCGCGTCTCGCAGCGCTGCGAGGCCCAGTCGCGCGCGGCATAGGGCACCCATGCGCCCAGCACCAGCGCGCCGTGCGACTGCTGGTCGGCGAGGCGCAACCAGGCCGACGCAAGCGCCGCGTCTTTCCAGCGCGAATCGACGATCTCGATGGAGACGGCCATGGCATCGACCAGCTTGCCGGCGGTCTCCGGCGTCAGTGCGGCGGCCTGCGCCGGCGTCACGCTTTGGCCCAGCCGCAGCGCGATCTCGGCCTCGATGCCCGGTGCGTTGAAGCGGACGTCGCCGAAGTCCGCGGGGCTCGCCCGCACGCCGGCCGGCGGCAGCGGCGCATGGGTCAGCACCGCCTCGCGCGACGGGCCGCCGGACTTCCAGTGCTTGGGTACGGGCGTGCCTTCGAACCATCCCATCGCTGCCGCCACGCGCTCCTGCACCCGGTAGGCCTCTGCCGCGTCGCCCACCTTGTCTTGCCATGCGGCGGCGTCGAGCGCGCGGCCCTCGCGCCAGGCCGAGGCCAGCGCCTGCGTCACGTCCGTCATGCGTCGACCTTCACCTTGCCGTCCTTGACGACCTTGGCCCACTTCGTGATTTCGCTGGCGATGAATTGCCTGAACTTCTCGCGCGAGCCGCCGCCGTCCTCGGCGCCGTAGGTGTCGAGCCGTTCCTGCACGTCGGGCATCGCGAGCACCGTGTTGACGTCGCGGTTGATCTTGTCGGCAATGCCGGCCGGCAGCTTGCCGGGGCCCGCGAGGCCGTACCAGGTGGTGGCCTCGAAGCCGTCGAAGCCCTGCTCCTGCATCGTCGGTATGGCCGGGTGGCCCTTGGCGCGCTTCATGCGGGTCTGCGCCACGCCGATCACCTTGCCGCTCTTCACGTGCGGCGTGGCCGCGGTCATGGTCTCGAAGCTGTACTGGATCTGGCTGCCCATGAGGTCGGCCAGGAGCGGCCCGCTGCCCTTGTAGGGCACGTGCAGCGCATCGACCTTGGCCTGCAGCTTGAACATCTCCAGCGCCAGGTGCTGCGCCGAGCCGGCGCCGGCCGAGCCGAAGCTCACCTTGCCGGGCTCCGCGGCGCACAAGGCCACGATGTCCTTCACCGTCACCGCCTTCTGCGTCGGGCTCGCGATCAGCAGGTTGGGCGTCACGCCGACCAGCACGATGGGCACGAAGTCGCGCTCCACGCTGTAGCGCAGCTTGGGCTGCAGGCTGGGCGCGAGCGCGTGGCTATTGATGTGCGCCATCAAGAGCGTGCTGCCGTCGCTCGGCTGCGTCGACACGTACTCGGCCGCGAGCACACCCGCCACGCCGCCCTTGTTCTCGACGATCACCGACTGGTTCCACATCGTCGACAGCTTCTGCGCCACCACGCGCGCCAGCGCATCGGTGCCGCCGCCCGGCGGAAAGCCGACCACGATGCGCACCGGCCCGTTGGGCCATTCCTGCGCGAACACGCGCGGCACGCCGAGCGTGACTGCCGCCGCCGCGCCCGCGGCCTGGATGAGGGAACGTCGTTGCATGAGTCGCGGTCTCCTTGTTGGTGAATGAATGGGCTCAGGCGGCCTTCTGCAGTGCCGCCGGCGCCGCGTGGCTCGCGAAGTGGTCCATCGTGGCCTGCGCGCCGCTCGCTGCGAGCTTCACGCCCGAGAGCTTGAGCCCCATCTCGACGCCGGCCACCATCGCGACCAGCGTGAGGTCGTTGCTGTCGCCCAGGTGGCCCATGCGGAACATGCGGCCCTTGAGCTTGCCGAGGCCGGTGCCGAGCGAGAGATCGAAGCGCTGGTGAATGAGGCGCCGCACCGCATCCGCATCGACGCCCTCGGGCGTGATCACGCCGGTCAGTACCGGCGAGTAGACGGCCGGGTCGGCGCACTGGATCGGCAGGCCCCAGGCCTCGACCGCGGCGCGCACGCCGGCGGCCCAGCGCTGATGCCGCGCGAACACCTTGTCCAGGCCCTCGCCGAGCAGCATGTCCAGCGATTCGGCCAGGCCGTAGAGCAGGTTGGTGTTGGGCGTGTAGGGCCAGTAGCCGTCCTTGTTCATCTCGACGATCTCGTCCCAGGCCCAGAAGGCGCGCGGCAGCTTCGCGCTCTTCGATGCTTCCAGCGCGCGCGGCGAGAGCGCGTTGAAGCTGATGCCCGGCGGCAGCATCAGGCCCTTCTGCGAGCCGCTGATGGTCACGTCCACGCCCCACTCGTCGTGGCGCAAGTCGGCGCTCGCGAGGCCCGAGATGCTGTCCACCATCAAGAGCGCCGGATGGCCTGCCGCATCGATGGCCTTGCGGACCGCGGCGATGTCGGAGGTGACGCCGGTCGAGGTCTCGTTGTGCACCACGCACACGGCTTTGATCTTCTTCTCCGTGTCCTTGGCGAGGCGCGCCTCGATCAGGTCGGCCTGCACGCCGCGGCGCCAGCTCGGCGCATGCGGCAGCTGCTCGTCGCTGCCCGACCAGGCCAGGAACTCGGTCGACAGGCCCAGGCGCTGGGCCATCTTCTGCCACAGCGCGGCGAAGTGGCCGGTTTCATACATCAGCACGTGGTCGCCGGGGCTCAGCGTGTTGGCAAGCGCCGCTTCCCAGGCGCCGGTGCCCGAGGACGGGTAGATGACGACCGGATGCTTCGTCTTGAAGATCTTCTTGATGCCCGCCAGCACCTGCAGCCCGAGGGCGCCGAACTCGGGGCCGCGGTGGTCGATGGTGGGCAGGCTCATGGCCCGCAGGATGCGGTCCGGCACCGGGCTCGGGCCGGGGATCTGCAGGAAGTGCCTGCCGGTGGGATGGAAGTCGAGTTGAAGCATTCGGGACCGTCCTTTCTTTTTCAGTTTTGCATGCAAAATTCGATATGTCGTGCTCGTTAACCCCTAGTCTCCTCGATTGAGCGGGCCAATATTTGCATTCAAAATGCATTCCATGGCGGAAATCATTGAAATCTCGCGCCTCGCGCTGCACGACCAGGTGGCCTCGCGCTTGCGCACCATGCTGGTCGAAGGCCAGATCGCACCCGGCGCCAAGCTCAACGAGCGCGAGCTCAGCGCGCAGCTGCGCGTCTCGCGCACGCCGCTGCGCGAGGCCATCAAGCTGCTGGCGGCCGAAGGCCTGGTGGACCTGCTGCCGAACCGCGGCGCGGTGGCCGTCAAGCTCACCGAGGCGGACGTGGTCAACACCTTCGAGCTGCTCGCCGCGCTCGAAGGCATGTCGGGCGAACTCGCGGCCCAGCGCATCACCGACGAGGAGCTCGCCGAGCTGCGCGCGCTGCACTACGAAATGATGGCCTGCTTCGCGCGCCGCGATCTCTCGGGCTACTACCGCATCAACGCGCGCATCCACACCGCGATCAACGACGCGGCCAGGAACCCCGTGCTCGCGAGCACCTACCGCTCGATCAATGCCCGCGTGCAGTCGCTGCGCTTTCGCACCAACCAGAACGAGGCCAAGTGGAAGAGCGCGGTGGCCGAGCACGAGCGCATGGTCGAGGCCCTGGCCGCACACGACGCGGCCGCGATGCGCACACTGATGATCGAGCATCTCAACCGCAAGCGCGACACCGTGCTGGAGCTGCTGCGCGCCGGCGAGATCTATCCCGCCAAGGCCCAGGCGGCCAAGAGCTGAATCGACGAGAACCCATGCGCATCGAGCCCGCGAGCCATCTCCAGCCAGCCGGTACCGTCCTGCCGCCCAACGAAACCTGCGAAGCGCTGGCACGGCGCCTCGCCGCCGAGACCGAGGGCGAGGTGCTGTTCGACGCCGCCTCGCGCGGCCGCTATGCGACCGACGCTTCGATCTACCAGATCATGCCGGCCGGCGTGCTGGTGCCGAAGACCGAGCGCGACATCGCGACCGCCATCGACATCGCGCGCGACCTCAATGTGCCGGTGCTCG
Organism: Variovorax sp. LjRoot84; assembly: GCF_964254305.1. Classification (NCBI taxonomy): domain Bacteria; kingdom Pseudomonadati; phylum Pseudomonadota; class Betaproteobacteria; order Burkholderiales; family Comamonadaceae; genus Variovorax; species Variovorax sp. LjRoot84. Next base: position 6,144,659 of record NZ_CAXUTE020000001.1, on the reverse strand, counting down.
CGCGCGGCGGCGGCACCAGCCAGTGCGGCCAGACCACGGGCGCGGCGCTCGTCATCGACAACAGCAAGCATTTCCGGCGCGTGCTCGATCTCGACGTCGAGGCGCGCCGCGCCACGGTGGAGCCGGGCATCGTGCTCGACCACCTCAACGCGCGGCTCAAGCCGCACGGGCTCTGGTTCCCGGTCGACGTGTCGACCAGCGCGCAGGCCACGCTCGGCGGCATGGCCGGCAACAACTCCTGCGGCTCGCGCTCCATCGCCTACGGCAACATGGTCCACAACGTGGCGGGCGCTAGCGCCTGGCTGTCCGACGGCGAGCTGGTCGACTTCGGCCCGGTCTCGGAGCTCGGCGCGCGCGCGTCCGGCATCGCGCTGCACGTGCAGCAGCTCGCCAGGCAGCACCGACACGAGATCGCCGAGCGCTGGCCCAAGGTGATGCGGCGCGTCGCCGGCTACAACCTCGACATCTTCGACAACCAGAGCGAGAAGCCCTACACCGCCGACGGCAGCGTCAACCTCGCGCACCTGCTGATCGGCGCCGAGGGCACGCTGGCCTACACGCGCAGCCTGACGCTGAAGCTCGCCGAGTTGCCGCGCGCCAAGGTGCTCGGCATCGTCAACTTCCCGAGCTTCCATGCGGCGATGGACGCGGCGCAGCACATCGTGAAGCTGGGGCCGACGGCGGTCGAGCTGGTCGACCGCACGATGATCGAGCTGAGCCTCGCCAACCCCGCGTTCAAGTCCACCGTCGAAACCGCGCTGATCGGCCGGCCCGCGGCCATCCTGCTGGTCGAGTTCTCGGGCAGCGAGAAGGCCTGGCTGCTGCCCAAGCTGAAGGACCTGGCCGACCTCATGGGCGACCTCGGCCTGCGCGGCAGCGTGGTCCAGATGCCCGACGACGCGGTGCAGAAGAACCTGTGGGAAGTGCGCAAGGCCGGCCTCAACATCATGATGAGCCTCAAGGGCGACGGCAAGCCGGTGAGCTTCATCGAGGACTGCGCGGTGCCGCTCGAGCACCTGGCCGAGTACACCGATGGCCTCACCGCCGTGTTCGCCAAGCACGGCACCCGCGGCACCTGGTACGCGCACGCGTCGGTCGGCACGCTGCACGTGCGCCCGATCCTCGACATGCGCACCGACGGCGCCGCGAAGATGCGCGCCATTGCCGAAGAGGCGAGCGAGCTGGTGCGCAAGTACAAGGGCGCCTTCAGCGGCGAGCATGGCGACGGCCTGTGCCGCGGCGAATGGATCGAATGGCAGTTCGGCCCCGCGATCAACGAGGCCTTCCGCGCCATCAAGAACAAGCTGGACCCGCTCAACCTCTTCAACCCCGGCAAGATCATCGATGCGCCGAAGATGGACGACGGTGCCCTGTTCCGCTTCGCGCCGCCGTCGGCGCCGAGGCCCTACAAGCGCATCCCGCTCGTGCCCGTGCTCGACTGGTCAGCCTGGAACGTGCAGGCCGACCCGGTGACCGAGGAGACCACCGCGCCCGGCACCGGCGGCGACGTCAGCGGCGGCTTCGCCAAGGCCGTCGAGATGTGCAACAACAACGGCCACTGCCGCAAGTTCGACGCCGGCACCATGTGCCCGAGCTACCGCGTGACGCGCGACGAGAAGCACCTCACGCGCGGCCGCGCCAACACCTTGCGCCTCGCGGTCTCCGGGCAGCTCGGCCCCGAGGCCTTCACCAGCGAGGCCATGTACGAAACCATGGACCTCTGCGTCGGCTGCAAGGGCTGCAAGCGCGACTGCCCGACCGGCGTCGACATGGCGAAGATGAAGATCGAGTTCCTGGCCCACTACAAGAAGAAGCACGGCCACACGCTCAAGGACCGGCTGATCGCCCGGCTGCCCGACTACGCGCACGCCGCGAGCCGCTTTCCCTGGCTCATGAACCTGCGCAACAGCGTGCCGGGCGCGGCCTGGCTCGGCGAGCGGCTACTGGGCCTCTCGGCCAAGCGCTCGCTGCCCGCATGGCGCAGCGACACCTTCTGGCGCGCCGGCGATGCCTCGATGTTCGTGAATCGCGACATGGCCATCGCCGCCGCCTGTGTGGGACGCAAGGTCGCGGTGCTTTTCGTCGACACCTTCAACGGCACCTTCGAAAGCGAGAACGCATTCGCTGCGGCGCGCGTGCTCAAGGCCGCGGGCTACATGCTGCACACGGTCGAGAAGGACGGCGGCCACCACTGCTGCGGCCGCACCTACCTCGCCAATGGCATGGTGGACGAAGCCAAGGCCCGCGCCGGCGCGCTCGTCGATGCGCTGCTGCCGCTGGCCGAGGCCGGCATCGCGATCGTGGGCCTCGAGCCTTCGTGTCTGCTGACGCTGCGCGACGAAACGCTGGTGATGGGCCTGGGCGCGAAGGCCGAGACGGTCGCGAAAGAAGCGCTGCTGTTCGAGGAGTTCATCGCGCGCGAAGCCAAGGCCGGCCGCTTCAAGCTGGGGCTCAAGCCTGCCGGCAAGCCGATCCTGCTGCACGGCCACTGCCACCAGAAAGCCTTCGGCGCGGTGAGCCCGATCCTCGATGTGCTGCGGCTCATTCCCGACGCAAAACCGGAGTTGATCGAAAGCTCCTGCTGCGGCATGGCCGGCAGCTTCGGCTACGAAGCCTCGCACTACGAGGTGTCGATGCAGATGGCCGAGGCCAGCCTGCTGCCGGCAGTGCGCAAGAACCCCGACGCGATCATCGTCGCCGACGGCACCAGCTGCCGGCACCAGATCGCCGACGGTGCGCAGCGCGAAGCGGTGCACGTGGCGCGGCTGCTCGACGCGCTGAGGGGCTGACCCGACGGCTTAGCGGACGGTCGACATGACCGTGGCACGGCACCTGGGTTGTTCACGCGGCGCCAGCAGGACGCAGTTGTCCAGCGCGCGTCGCTGCATGTCGCTCAGCCTTGGCCGCTCCACGGGGCGTGGACCATACCGATAGTCCGGCTCGTAATAGACCGGCGGTGGCGGTCCGTAGTACCTCGGCGCCGGACGGTAATAAACGGGCGGCGGCGGCTCGTAGTAAGTGGGGGGCGCTGGTTGATAGTAGACCGGCGGCGGGCTCGAGTAGACGGGTTCCGGCTCGTAGTAAGTCGGGGCGTCGATCCCGATGGACCAGCTCACCTCGGCATGGGCCGCAGCGGAAGCCGAGAGGGCGGCGGCCACCACGGCGGTTGACAAGGCGCCTTTGACAAATGCACAGCGATTGAAGCTCACGGGATTCTCCGAAAGAAGGGCGAAAGCGCCTGCGGCAGTCCCAAACGCTCCATCCGCAGGCTTCGTGGACACGATGATGCTCCTGCAACCGCTGTTCGAGCGGCGTCAGCGCGTGCCCTGAAGGGACGTCGTCGAAGCCTGCGGGCTCAGTAAGTAACCTCCGCGCTGCGCGCTGCGGTATTCGCCTTGGGAACGGCCCGGCGGCTCATGGCCCATTGCACGGCGAGGATGCTGACCGGCACCGCGACCAGCCCCACGAGCGACAGCCCGCGCATCGCCTGGCCCAGCAAGGCCCAGCCGAGGATCACTGCCGTGAGCGGGCTCAGCAGCCCGAGCGAGGACACCGCCACCGGCGAGAGGCGCGCGATGCCGCGGAACCACAGCGCATAGGCCAGCAGCGCGCCGACGATCGAGAGATAGGCATAGGCCGCGACTTGCGTGCCGGTCAGCTGCGGGAGCGGCGGATCGATGGCCCAGGTCATGGGCAAGAGAATCAGCCCGCCCAGCAGCAACTGCCAGCCGGTGAGCGCCAGCACCGGCATCGCGGGCTGCCAGCGCCGCGTCAGGTAGGTGCCGGCGGCCATGCAGGCGGCGCCGGCCAGGGCCGCGGCGATGCCGACCGGATCCCACACCGAACCCGGCGACAGCAGCAGCGCCGCCATGCCGGCGATGCCCAGCACCGCGGCGCCGACCGCCAGCTGCGGCGGCCGGCGCTGGTCGAGCGCCCAGGCAAGGCCCATCACCAAGAGCGGCTGGATCGCACCGACCACCGCGGCCAGTCCGCCGGGCAGCCGGTAGGCCGCGACGAAGAGCAGCGCCTGGAAGAAGCCGATGTTCAACGCCGACAGCACGATCAGTCGGCCCCATTCGCCGCGCGCCGGCAGGCGCCGGCAGTACAGCGCCAGCAGCAGGCCGGCCGGCAGTGCGCGCAGCAGGGCCGCGGTGAAGGGCCGGTCGGGCGGCAGCAGCTCGGTCGCGACGATGTAGGTCGAGCCCCAGATGGCGGGGGCGAAAGCGGTCAGGAGGACGTCGGTCCAGGCGATCGAGCCTTGTGTGTTGCGCATCGCATTTATCTCTACGTCAAGATAAATGGAGCCTAGCAGATAATCTTGACTTCAAGATAAATGGGGGCTTGCCGATGGGTGCGAGAAAGCGGCCGGCGGATGCGGTGGACGCGATCCTCGATCAGTGGCGCCGCGAGCGCCCGGACCTCGACGTGGGCGCGATGGGCACCATCGGCCGCATCAAGCGCTGCGCGGCGCTGCTGCAGCGCGAACTGGACCGATGCTTCTCGGACTTCGGCATGACGCGCTGGGAGTTCGACGTGCTGGCCACGCTGCGGCGCTCCGGCGCGCCCTACTGCCTGGCGCCGACCGCCCTCTTCTCGTCATTGATGATCAGCTCGGGCACCATGACACACCGCCTCAAGGGGCTGGAGTCGCGCGGCCTCGTGAAGCGCGTGGCCAACCGCGAAGACGCGCGCAGCATGCTGGTGCAGCTCACGCCCGCCGGCCTGAAGCTGATCGATCGGGCGGTGGGCGCGCATGTCGAGAACGAGCAGCGGCTGCTCGCCTCGATCAAATCCGCAGACCTCGCCGCACTCGATGCGCGGCTGGCCTTGCTGCTGGCCGCGCTGGAGCCTCGGGAGTGATCGATGCTGCTCGATGACACACTGCGTGCCCTGATCGCCGGCCGGCTTGGCGGCTTCGAGCGGCGGGCGCTGAGCGCCCCCGGCTCGAAGCGTGCGGCCGTGGCGTTGGCGCTCGTCGAGGAAGGCTTCGGCGCAGCGCTGCCGGGGCTTCGCACACCTGCGGCGTGGAGTCAGGACGCCGCCGTGCTCCTGACCCGACGCCCGTCCCACATGCGCAACCACCCGGGGCAATGGGCGCTGCCGGGCGGCAGCATCGACGGCGCCGAGTCGCCAGAAGAGGCCGCGCTGCGCGAACTGCACGAAGAAGTCGGCCTTGAGCTCGACGAGGGCGCGATCCTCGGCCGCCTCGACGATTTCGTGACCCGCTCCGGCTTCGCGATCACGCCGGTCGTCGTCTGGGCAGGCGCCGCACGCGCGCTGGTGCCGAGCGAAGCCGAGGTCGCCAGCATCCATCGCATTCCCCTCACCGAGTTCATGCGCGCGGATGCGCCCCTGCTCGATCCCATCGAGGACAGCGAGCACCCGGTGCTGCGCATGCCGGTCGGAGACACCTGGATCGCGGCGCCGACGGCGGCCTTCCTCTATCAGTTCCGCGAGCTGTGCATCGCCGGGCGCACCGTGCGCGTCGCGCATTTCGAGCAGCCCTTGTTTGCGCGCAAGTAGGGGCTGCGCAGCGATGGACGAATGCAGGCGCACCGCCCACAATCGACCGATGAACAAACGACACTTCCTTGGCACCGCCACGCTCGCCGGGCTGTTGCCTGCGATTCACGCATCGGCTGCGGAGCCGACCCGCAAGAGTCCGGGTCTGTTGACCGTCAGCGGAGCGATAGCCAAGTCCAACCGAGGCCCCGTCGATCCGGCGCTCGACCAATTGATGGCGAAGCACGGCGTCAAGTTCGACAAGGCCTATGTGTTCGACTCCGAGGCATTGCGCCGCCTGCCGGTCGTTCGAATCAAACCGACGCTCGAGTACGACGCCAAGGCGCATTCGCTCGCGGGCCCGCTGTTGACCAGCGTGGTGGAGGCGGCGGGTGTGGCCGGCGACGCGATGCTGGCCCTTCGTGCGGTGGACGGCTACGTCGTACCGCTGCGCATGGCCGACGCGCGCAGCTATCGGATGATCGTTGCCACCGAGATCGACGGCGCTCCGCTCGCGCTGGGAGGGCTGGGCCCGCAGTGGGCGATCTATGAGGCCGATACGCTCGCCGCGTTCAAGGACAAGCCGCTCAAGGAACGATACGCCCTCTGCCCCTGGGGGCTCTACAGCATAGAGGTCACGCGCGGTTGATTGTTGGCGAAGGAGCGTGGGCTTCGGTGTCGCCCGTGGAGAAAAGAAGCGTACTCAATGCAAGAGCAAAGCATGCGAGCAGCGCGGGCCAGCCAAAGGCAAGGACCAATGCCACCGTCGCAAGGGGGCTGAAAAGGAGGGCGGCAGATCGCATACGTGTCTCCGAATTTGATTCCTACTGACAGACCCGTCGCGTCAATTCGAGTGGCGGGCCTTGCCTGGGGCCTCAATGTAGGCGTGAAGGCTAACGTGGACATGAGCGCTGCGCCCTTGTTTGAGGAGGACAGAACGCTTGTCTTCGTGCTGCTTCAGGCATGACAAAACGCTTACCTAGGTGCTCGCTGCCTTCGGCGAGCGGCCGGCACCACGCGCGGGCCGCTAGGCCGCGTGTTCCTTGCGCAGCACCCTGGCGGCCTCGACCATCGCCCGCAGCTTGCCAATGGCCGCGTCGCGCGGCAGGTACTTCATGCCGCAGTCGGGCGCGAGGATCACGTTCTCGGGTTTCACGTAGGGCAGCGCGCGCTGGATGCGCTCGACGATGGTGTCGACCGATTCGACCTCGGGCGTCGAGAGGTCGATGCAGCCCACCATCACGCGCTTGCCGTCCAGCGCGGCCAGGGCCGAGCAGTCCAGGTGCGACTGCGCGGTCTCGATCGACACCTGCTTGCAGCTGCACTGCGCGAGCTCGGGCAAGAAGGAATAGCCGCTCGGCCGCTCGTGGATGATGGCCGCGTAGCCGAAGCAGATGTGCACCGCGGTCGTGCCGGTGATGCCGTCGAGCGCGCGGTTCAGCGCGTTCAAGCCGTACTGGCGCGCCTTCTCGGGCCGCGCCTGCATGTAGGGCTCGTCGATCTGCACCACATCGGCGCCGGCGGCGAAGAGATCGCGGATCTCGGCGTTGACGGCCTCGGCATAGTCCATCGCCGCCTCTTCCTCGCTGCCGTAGAAGTCGTTCTGCGCCTGCTGCAGCATCGTGAACGGCCCGGGCACGGTGATCTTCACCTGGCGGTCGGTGTGGGCGCGCAGGAACTTCAGGTCGTCGACCTCCACCGCATGCCGGCGGCGGATGCGGCCGACGATGCGCGGCACCGGGTTCGGATGGCCCGAGCGGTCCAGCGCCGTGCCCGGGTTGTCGAGGTCGATGCCGTCGAGCGCAGTCGCGAAGCGGTTCGAATAGCTCTCGCGCCGGATCTCGCCGTCGCTCACGATGTCGAGGCCCGCCTCTTCCTGCGCGCGGATCGCCATCAGCGTGGCGTCGTTCTGCGCCTCCTCCAGGTACTGCGGCGGAATGCGCCACAGCTCGCGCGCCCGCACCCGCGGCGGAAAGCGGCCCGCCAGCTTGGCGCGGTCGATCAGCCACTCGGGCTGCGGGAAACTGCCGACGATGGTGGTGGGGAACAGCATGGGTTTCTCCAGTTGAAAGTGGTTCAAACGCCCAGGTAGGCACGCTGGATCTCGGGCCGCGCCAGCAGCTCGTCGGGCACGCCCTCGGCCACGATGCGGCCTTCCTCGAGCACGTAGGCGCGCTGCGAGACCTCCATCGCCATCGCGACGTTCTGCTCCACCAGCAGCACCGACATGCCGTCCGCATTGATGCGCCGGATCGCGGCGAACATGTCGCCCACGATGCGCGGCGACAGGCCGAGCGAGGGCTCGTCGAGCAAGAGTAGCCGCGGCCGCGCCATCAGCGCGCGCGCGATCGCGACCATCTGCTGCTGTCCGCCCGAGAGCTCGCCCGCCGGACTGGCGAGCTTCTCGCGGATCACCGGGAACAGCTCGATCACCTGCGCCAGCGTCTCCTGCCGCTTCGCCTTGGCATGCGGCAGGTAGCTGCCGAGCTCCAGGTTCTCCTGCACGCTCATGCCGGTGAAGAGGCGCCGGCCCTCGGGCACCAGCGCGATGCCGGCCTCGCAGAAGCGGTGCGCGGGCAGCTGCGTGATGTCCTGCCCGTTGAGCATGATGTGTCCGCTGCGCGCACGCAGCATGCCGGCGATGGCGTTGATCAGCGTGGTCTTGCCCGCGCCGTTCGGCCCCACCACGCACAGCAGCTCGCCGGGCCGCACCTCGAGCGACACGCCCCACAGCGCCTGCGCCGCGCCGTAGGCCACTTGCAGATCGCGTACCTCAAGCATGGGCGGCCTTTCCCAGGTAGGCGGTCATCACCTCGGGCCGCTGCATCACGTCGGTGGCCGCGCCTTCGGCCAGCAGCTCGCCGTGGTTGAAGACCACGATTCGGTCGGTCAGCGCCATCACCGCGCGCATCACGTGCTCGACGAAGACGATGGTGGAGCCCTGCTCGCGGATGCGCCGGATCAGCGCCACCGCGCCGTCGATCTCGTGCGGCGTCAGGCCGCACAGCACTTCGTCGAGCAGCACCAGCCGCGGCCGCGAGGCGAGCGCGCGGGCGAGTTCGAGGAACTTGCGCTGGTGCAGGTTGAGGTCGTCGGGCCGGGCATGTGCCTTGTCCTGGAGGCCGGTGAATTCCAGCCAGGTCCGCGCCTGCTTCGCGGCCGCCGTCGGGTCGCGCACCGCGCCGCCGAACATGGTCGCGATCGCCACGTTCTGCAGCACATTCAGGTGGCCGAAGGGCCGCGGGATCTGGTAGGTGCGCGCGATGCCGCTGCCCGCGATGCGGTGTGCCGGCAGCCCGTTCATGCAGCGGCCCTCGAACCAGATCGCGCCGCCGGTGGGCGCGTAGTGGCCGCTGACGACGTTGATGAAAGTCGACTTGCCCGAACCGTTGGGCCCCAGCAGGCCGAGGATCTCGCCGCGTCGCACGTCGACGTCGACGCCGCCGAGCGCGCGCACGCCCTTGAAGGCCTTGCTCAAGCCCTGCACGCGCAGCAGCACGTCGCCCTGCGCGACCGCGGTTGAAGTGCGGACCGGCACCTCGGCCGCTGCAGGCAAGGCCGGCTTCGCGGCTGGTGCGCGCCGCAAAGTGCGTCCCAAGATGCGCCGCACGCGTTCCAGGATGCCCTCGGGCATGAACAGGATCGCCGCGATCAGGATGATGCCGATCAGCGCCTTGCCGGCCACTGCATGGTCGGCGGCCGTGAAGCTGTAGAGCAGCCCGGTGATCGCGACCGCGCCGATTGCCGGCCCGGCCCAGTGGCGCGTGCCGCCGAGCACGCTCATCAGCACCACCGTCAGCGGCACCGTGATCGTGAACACCTCGCCCGCCGTCACGTACGAGAGGAACAGCGCGTGGATGCCGCCCGCCACGCCGGCCAGCGCGCACGAGACGGCCAGCGCCATCAGCTTGTAGCGGTAGGTCGGCACGCCCATCACCTCGGCCGCGTCCTCGTCGTCGTGGATCGCGAACAGGCCGGCGCCGAACTTCGACACCTGGATGCCCCACGCGATCAGCAGCGTGCCGATCGCTGCAGCAAGCGCGAGCAGGTAGAAGGTCGACGACGGCGTCGGCCCGATCTTCGGCACCGGCACCGCCGCGAGCGAGACGCCGTTGCCGCCGTCCAGCGGCGTGTTGACCACGATGGTGCCGATCACGAAGGTGATCGCCAGCGTGAGCAGCGCGAACAGCTCGCCGCGCACGCCCTTGACGCGGAACACCACCGCACCCAGCGCCACGCCCAGCACCGCGGCCACCAGCGCGGCCGCCGGCAGCGTCCACAGAAAGGGCCAGTCGTAGCGCGCCATCAGGTTGGCGCTGGTGTAGATGCCGGCGCCGAAGAAGGCACCGTGCCCGAAGGAGAAGTAACCCGAGTAGCCCGACAGGATGTTCCACGAGGTCGCGAGCACGATCCAGTGCAGCATCAGGTAGAGCAGCGAGTCGTAGAAGGCCGGCAGGCCGAGCTGCGGCACGAAGGCCAGCGCCACGCCCGCGGCGAGGATGATCAGTGGAGTGCGTTTCATCAGCCTGTCTTCCCCGGCCTGAAGATCAGGATCACGATCAGCAAGGTGAACGAGACGATCGGCGCCCACGAGGGCGCGGTCACCGCCATCGTGATGGCCTCGCTCACGCCGATCAGCGTGCCCGCGACCAGCGGCCCGAGCGCGCTGCCCAGCCCACCGAGCATCACGGCCGCGAACACCACGCCGACCCACGCGTACATCTGCGAAGGCGCGAGCGTGAAGCTCAATGCCAGGCACACGCCGGCCACGCTGGCCAGCGCGGCGCAGGTGCCGGCCAGCACCAGCCCCAGCGCCTTCTGGTTGACGCCGAAAGCGGCGGCCACCGGCGCGTCCTGCGCGGCGGCGCGCATTGCGCGGCCCAGGTCGGTGAAGCGCAGCACCGCCCACACCGCGAAAGCCAGGCTCACGGCCAGCACCAGCGTGATGAGTTCGGGCACCGGCACGAAGAGCCCGCCGATCCTGAACTTCTCTTCGCCGTAACTCGATTCGAGCTTGCGGAAGTCGGCGGTCCAGATCGACTGGATCACGCTCTCGGCGATGCCGGTGAGCCCGAAGGTCAGCAAGAGCGAATTGAAGGGCGTGACCTTGAAGCGCACCATCACCCAGTGCAGGCCGGCGCCGAGCGCGAAGAAGAAGGGCACGATGACGGCGAGCGTCAGCAGCGGGTCCATGCCCATCGTCGCCATCTGGTAGCAGAGGTAGGCGGCGAGGAAGGCAAAGGCGAAGTGCGCGAGGTTGATGAGCCGCAGCAGGCCCCAGCTCAGGCTGAGGCCCAGGCCCATCAGTCCGTACAGCGCGCCGACGAAGATGCCCGAGAGGATGGACTGGGACAGCAGCGAGATGCTGGGCAGCGTGAAGCCCGACATGTCAGTGCGTGATCAGCTTGGCGCCGCCGGAGGTGACCTCCTTGGGCCACACCACCACCCACTTGCCGCCCTGGATCTGCTTGATGCGCATCAGGTCGTCGCCGAAGTTGCCGGTGCCGTCGAAGCGCAGCTTGCCTTGCAGCGTGTCGACCTTGTTCGCCTTCAGCCAGGTGCCGATCGCCTTGTCGTCCAGGCTCTTGGTCGCGACCACGCCGGCCTCGAGGATCTGCCACGCGGTGTACGAGGCAGCGGCCTGGGTCTCGACCGAGGTGTCGGTGAAGCCGGCCTTCGCGGCTCGCTCGGCGTAGAGCTTGACGAATTCGGCCGCGCCGAAGTTGGAAGTGAAAGGCGGCTGCGCCTCGAAGATCGTGGCCGAGAGCGCGTTCTTCGCATCCGGCGACGCGAGCAGCGGCCCGGGCGCGGGGTACAGGTAGAAGTGCTGCGGCGGCGAATAGTCGATCTTCTTCATCGCGTCGAGCAGCAGGTTGCCCTCCAGGCCGATGGCGCCGACCCACACGAAGTCGGGCTTGGCGTCCTTCACACGGTTGGCGATCGGGCCGAAGTCGCGGTTGCCGAAATCCCATTCGAGGAACAGCACCTCGGTCAGGCCGCGCTTCTTGATCACCTCGCGCGCACCCGCGCTCATGAACTGGATCGACGGGAACTTGCTGGTCACCACCGCCACCGTCTTCGGCGGCTTGGGCGAGGCGGCGAGCGCATCGAACAAGGTGTTGGGCACGGTGGTCGCGGGGTCGGAGCCGATCGACCAGGCCGGGAACTGCATGTCGTACTTGGCGAGCGAGGGAATGCCCAGCGTGTGGTGCACCAGCACCTTGTTGTAGCGCTGCGCCACGCCCATCGCCGAGAGGATCGCGCCGGTGGCGTAGGGCCCCATCAGCAGGTCGACCTTGTCGGCGGTGACGAGCTGCTCGTACAGCGTGCGCGCCAGGTCGGGCTTGGACTGGTCGTCCTTCACCACCCACTCCACCGGCCGGCCCAGCAGGCCGCCGCGCTTGTTGAGCTGCTCGATGTAGATGTCGCCCACCACCTTGTGGATCTGGGCCGTGGCCGAGAGCGGCCCGGTCAGCGCCAGCGTGCTGCCGATGCGGATCGGCGCACCCGTTGGCTGCTGTGCCATCGCGAAGCCGGCCGCGGCCAGTGCGATGGCGCCCACGGCGGTGCGCCGCCCGATGCCTCTGAGGTTCTGCGTCTTCATGGTTCCTGTCTCCTTTAGGTTCTTGTGAGCGAAACGAACGAAAGCTGTCAGTCGACTTGCGCGCCCGAGCGCTTGACCAGCCCGGCCCATTTGCCGAGCTCGGTCTTGTTGAAGGGCTGCATCTCCTCGGCGCGCATCGGCCGCGACTCGATGCCCTGGTCACGCAGGCGCGCCATCACATCGGGTTGCGCGAGCGCGGCGGCGCTGGCCGTGCGCAATTGCGTCAGCGTGGCGGCGGGCGTGGCGGCCGGCGCGTAGAGCATGAACCAGGCGACCAGGTCGAAGTCGGCGATGCCCTGCTCCATCAGCGTCGGCACATCGCTCGCCGCCGCGCTGCGCACCGCACCGCTGGAACCCAGCGCGCGCAGCTTGCCGGCCTTGATCTGCGGCATCACCGCGGCCGGGTGATAGAACATGAAGTCGACCTGCGACGAGATCACGCCCGTCAGCGCCATCGCGCCTTCCTTGAAGGGCACGTGGAGCATCTTGCCGCCCAGGCGCTGCGCCAGCAGCTCGCCCGCGAGGTGCCCCGAGGTGCCGTTGCCGGCCGAGGCGAAGGTCACGCCCTGCGGCCGCGCGGCGGCCTGGGCCAGGTCCTTCAGCGACTTGAGCGGCGACTCGGCCGCCACCACCAAGAGCGTGGGCGTATAGCCGATGAAGGCCACCGGCGCGAAGTCGCGCATCGGGTCGTAGGGCAGCTTGCTGAAGAGCGCGGCGTTGATGGCGTGCGTGCCCACCGTGCCCATCACCAGCGTGCGGCCGTCGGGCGCCGACTTGGCGACCATGTCGCTGCCGGTCGAGCCGCCCGCGCCCGCGCGGTTGTCGACGATCACCGTCTGCTGCAGCGCCTTGCCCAGCCCCTCGCCGACCACGCGCGCCACCGTGTCGGTGGTGGTGCCGGCGCCGAAGGGAACGACCATCTTGATCGGCCCCTTGTCTTGCGCCTGAGTCGTGCCCAGCATGAGCAGCACGCCCGCGGCGAGCAGGGTGCGCATCGTTGTCTTGATCGTCATCGCTTGTCTCCGTTGTCTCTATTTATCTACTTGCGTTTCAGCGCGGCACGTATCTCGTCGCTGTGCTCGCCCAGCATCGGCGGCGGCCGCACCTCGAGCGCGCGCTCGCCGTCGAAGCTGACCGGCGAACGCACCGTGCGAAACAGCCCCATCACCGGATGCTCGGCCGAGGTCATCAGCTGCAGGTGCTTGGCCTGCGGGTCTTCCAGCGCCTCGCTGGTGTCGTACATCGGCGCGTTGGGCACGTCCTCGCGCTGCAGGCGGCGGCACCATTCGTCGCGCGTCTGCGTGCGAAAGCGCTCGCCCAGCAGCGCGATCAGCGCCTCCTGGTTGTCGATGCGCGCGTCGCGGGTCGCGAAGCGCGGGTCCTGGAAGATGTCGGGCTGCTCGATCGCCACCGCCAGGCCTTGCCAGAACTTCTCCGGCGAGGACATGTGCAGCGCGATCCACTTGTCGTCCGCGCAGCGCAGCACGTAGGACTGCGACACGCTCGGCCGGCTGTACGGCCCCATCACCTCGTCGACCTGGAAGAAGTGCGTGAAGGCATCGAGGTTGAAATGCGCCATCGCCTCCAGCATCGACACCTCGACCTTGCGGCCGATGCCGGTGCGGCTGCGCTCGTACAAGGCGCCCAGCACGCCGTAGGCGGCGTAGAAGCCGGTCAGCGAATCAGCAATGGCAGGGCCGACCACACGCGGGTTCTCGGGGTTCACCAGCAGATTGAGAAACCCGCTCGCCGCCTGCGCCACCGTGTCGTAGGCCGGCCGGTTGGCCGCAGGCCCGGTGGCGCCGAAGCCGCTGATCGCCACGTAGATGAGCTTCGGGTTCAGCGCCTGCAGCCGCTCCGCGCCGACGCCCAGCTTCTCCGCCACGCCAGGCCGGAAGTTCTGGATGTAGACGTCGGCATCGGCAATCAGCGCGTCGAGCACTTCACGATCGGCGCTGTCCTTGGTATCGAGCGTGATGCTGCGCTTGTTGCGGTTGTAGGTCTGGTAGTGCGGGCTGTACAAGCCGTTCTTGAAGGCGCGGAAGGGGTCGCCCGTCTTCGGCTGCTCGACCTTGATCACGTCGGCCCCCAGGTCGCCCAGCAGCATGCCGGCCGCCGGCCCCGTGATGAAGGTGCCCTGCTCGATGACCTTGAGGCCTTTCAATACAGGGATCATTCGTGCTTCCCGAAGCCCGGAGGCAGCTCGCCGTCGTATTCCATCTCGCGCGTCGCCTGGTAGGAGAGCGCGAAGCCGATCGGCTGGCGGATCTCCTCGACCATGTGCGCGATCAGCCCCGCGGTGCGCGCAAGCATCGGCACGCCCTTGAGCCCTTCGACCGGAAAGCCAGCGCCCAGCAGCACCGAGGGGATCGCGCCCGACACGTTGAGCTTGAGCGGCTTGCCCAGCACCTCGGGCAGCAGCCTTTCGCATGCTTCCGCGATCTCGACGAAGCGCAGGTCGGTGCCCGCCGCCTTGGCCACGTCGAACAGCGCGCCCACGCGCGCGTCGCGCTCCTTGTGCAGCGGATGGCCGTAGCCGGGAATCGAACGGCCCGCCGCGCGCCAGGCCTTCATCACCGAAAGCGCCGCCTCGTCGAGCGCGGTGCCGGCCTGTACCTGCTCATCGATCTCGACGTACATGCGCCCCGCCGTCTCCGACGAGCCCAGGACCACCGAGCCGCAGCCGAGGATGCCCGCCGCCACCGCGCCCTGCATCGCATCGGGCGCCGCGGCGAAGGTCATGCGCGCGGCCTGCACGCTGGGCACCAGCCCGTGCTCGGCGATCGCGACCAGCGTGGCGTTGAGCACCGCGGCCTGGCCCGGTGTCGGCATCTCCCCGGTGAGCAGCAGGAAGAAATGGTCGACGAAGGAGAGCTTGCCGATCAGCTCCTTCGACAGGTCATGGCCGCGAATGACGATGGTGTGGGCGTCCGAAGTGCAGATGGACGTGCGCGGCACGGTGGCCTTGCCGATCTTCATAAGAATCCTTGCAAAAAAAGAAGAGAAGTGGAGTTCAGGCCGACACCGGCGCAAGCCGCACGTCGAAGCTCGCCGAGTGGTACGGCACGCGCATCTCGCGCCCGTCCACGGCCTTGCCCGGCGCATGCGTCTCGAAGTCGACCACCAGGCTGTCGCGCTTGCCGAAGACCGCGTCCTGGTCGATGTAGGGGCTGCCGCCCACGAACACCTGCGTCGTCAGCGTCACGTGGCCCGGCGCCGAGACCTGCAGGTGGATGTGGCCGGGGCGGTAGATGCTTCGCTCGGTGGCATGCATCATCTGGCCCACCGGGCCGTCGTCGGGAATCGGGTAGTAGGCCGGGCGGATCGACCAGAACCAGTAGCGCCCCTGCGCATCGGTGCGAAAGCGCCCGCGCGCGGCCATCGTCGGCTCGCTGCTGAGCTGCACGTCGTACTTGCCCTCGCCGTCGCCCGACCACACGTCGAGCAAGGCGCCTTCCAGCGGTGCGCCGTGCACATCAGTCACGCGACCCATGTAGAAGGTCGGCTCGCCGCGCGCGCTGCCGCTGATGTCGGCGCCCAGCGGCATGTCGGGCGCGCCGGGCCAGTAGAACGGTCCCTCCACCGTGGCCTCCGTCGCCTCGGTCGCGCCCTGCGCGCCGCCGCTGGCGCGCGCCTGATCCAGCGCCACCACCATCATCGACAGGCCCAGCGTGTCGGAGAGCAGGATGAACTCGGGCCGCTTGTCGGTCGAGATCTGCCCGGTGGCTTCGAGAAACTTCATCGCCGCCAGCCACTCGTCGGGCTTCAGGTCGACCTCGCGCGCGAAGGCGTGGATGTGCTTGACCAGCGCGCTCATCAGCTCGCGCAGGCGCGGGTCGGGCGTCGCCGCAAAAGCCTCGAGCACGTCCTGCGTGATGCTGTCCTGGTTGTAGTCCGCCATGTCTTGTCTCCTGGTTCTGGCCGGACGATAGGCCGCGCAGGTGGCCGCGACAAATGATGAATTTCCATGGATATGATCGATGGCATCGATCATTCGCGGGGGTTTGTATGGAGATGAGGCATCTGCGCTACTTCGTCGCGCTGGCCGATTGCCTGAGCTTCACGCGCGCGGCCGAGCGCGTGCACGTGACCCAGTCGACCCTTTCGCACCAGATCAAGCAGCTCGAGGACGAGCTGGGCCAGCCGCTCTTCGAGCGCATCGGCAAGAAGGTGGTGACCACCGAGGCCGGCGAGCTGCTGCGCGGCTACGCCTCGCGCGCATTGAAGGAGGTGGACCAGGGCGTGGCGCTGCTCAAGCCCGGCGCCGGCAACCTCACGGGCAAGGTGCGCATAGGCGCCACGCACACCTTCAACATCGGCCTCATCCCCGAATGCGTGGCGCAGTTCCTCGCGCGCCATCCGACCGTGCGCATCAGCGTGGAGGAACTCGCCGCGGAAGTGATCGCCGCACGGCTTAGGGACGGCGAGATGGACCTCGGCATCTCCTACCGACCGCAGGACTCGGCCGGCCTGTGGTTCGAGCCGCTCTACAACGAGGAGATGGTGCTGGTCGTCTCCACTCACCATCCGCTCGCCGGCCGCAAGCGCATCCGTATGGTGGAGCTGCACCGGCAAGACCTGGTGCTCGTCTCATCCGCCTTCTCGACCCGCACCATGCTCGACGAGTGCTTCCACGCCTGCGGCGCCGAGCCGACCGTGGTGGCCGAGATGTCGACCGTGGCGCCGATGCTCGCGCTGGTGGCGCGCACGATGATCGGCTCGATCGTGGCGATCAACGCGGTGCCGGAGGCGATGGCGGGGCTGAAGGTGATTCCGCTGGAGAGCCCGACGCCGATACGCACGCCAGGGATCTTGTGGCGGCTGAAGGAGGCGAAGCCGGCTGCCGTGCAGTCGTTTGCTGTGATATTGAGGAAGACGGCGTTGAGTAACAGCCTCAGGCGCGAAGGGCCGGGGTAAGGGAGGCTGCCGGTGACGAGCTAGGATGGAATCCCTTTGCTTCTCGATTGGGATGACGTGCGGCAGGCTCTAGTGCGATTCCGCCCCGGCGCGCTTACTCCGGCAAGGGGTTTGCAAGGCGCTTGTATTCGTTGCGCTTCATGGCGAGATAGTCGTCCCGCTCCACTTCGTGCAGTTGCCGCGCATAGCGCTCTGTGCTGTCGAACCATGCCGCGAGGCGCGGCGCCAGTTGTTTGGGGGCGTCCATGTAGGCGTCGATGGCGAGGTAGTAGCGCATGGTGTTGCGCTCCACCACGCCGCGCACGCCGCCCACGTATTCCGGCTGGCCCGCCGAGTCCTTGCCCATCGCGGTGAATCCCACCTTGTCTGCGCCGATGGTCGCGAGGTAGCCCCGCATCGCGATGCGCGCTGCCACCCCGTAGGCATAGGCGTAGCCGAGATGAATGAAGGTCTTGCCGTTGCCGAGCGGCGTCGCCTCGAGTTCGATGCGGTAGTCGCGGGTGGACAGCGGCCCCTTGTCGGCGCTCAATCGCACGCTGAGGTAGTCGTCGGTGATGGTCGGCGGCTGCCAGACGAAGTTGACGCGCTGCGCCTCCGAAAGCGGCTGGTCGAATTTGCGGCCGACCGAGACGACGAGTGTCCTGGCACTTTCTGTCCCGCGCACCACACAGTACTTGGTGTTGAGGTGCAGCATCAGCACATCGCACCAGACGCCGGGCTGGCTCAACGAACTGTTCACCTGGTCGACCGGGTGATTCAACACCGCGAAGATATCGCCGCTCAATTGACCGGCGGCTTCCGTCGATTCGAGCACCAGCGGTCGCGCAAAGGCGTTCTGGTCGAACTGCGACTGAACGGCGTCATATTTGGCCCGCAAGGCAGCGGCGCTTCCGAGCTGTGCCTGCGCCTGGGCGAGCACCGGCAGGATCAGGAGCCAGACCCACAGCGCCAGGCGGCGAAGTGTTGTCGCGCGTTTCATGATGTTTCACATTGTCATCCCGCATCGGGAGCCTGGCTAGTTGTTGAGTTGCAATAGGTTGTTCGCGCTGGGTCATCGCATGATCAGGTGACCAGCGATTCGGCCGCGAGCCGGTCTTCCAGGCGCTGCCGGTCAGCCAGGAGCCGTCCAGCCACCAAGGTCACCACCTCGAATCCAAAGGCCGGGTTCTGGAAATAGAGCGACTTGAAAGTCATCTCGTCCATCTGCAGCACGGTGCAGTTCGTGGCGCAGCGGGCGGTCAGCGTGCGTTGCTTGTCAGGCGCAAAGAACCCAATCTCGCCGAACAAGCGGCCAGGCTCCATGGTCTGCCCGATCTCGACAAACTCGATCTGCCCTTCAGCGAGGAAGTACAGGCGCTTTGCCGCATCGCCTTTGCGGAACAGGATTGCATCTTTCTTCAGTCGCCGCCGGCGCATGTAGGGGCGCAGCCAGACGCCGGAAAAGTCGCTCGACGCCGCCGCGACCTGCACGCGGCGCGTGAGGCGGACCATCTGGGCTGCGCGGAAAATGTTGATCGGCAGCAGTGCGCCGTGCAGGAGCACCAGGATCAGCGACGGATGCAGCGCGCCGTAGATCAGAAAGCCCAGGTTGCCGCCGATCGCAAGGCAGCGCAGGGGGATCATGGTCTTTACGAAGGAACTCACGATCACCAGCGTGCCGGCGGCCCCAGCCGAGCAGAGCGCAACGATGCCGGACGGAGTGGCCAAGGCCGAGGTCAAGCCGGCAACCGCGGTGTCGAACAGTGCGAGCGTTGACATGAGCTTTCCCTCTCGGTGCGGTCCTGGACGGTGTGATGATGAACGAACTGAGCGTTGGTGGACGTTCAATTGCAATCCGAACTCACCCCGAGCTCTTCACACCCACTGCTGCAGCCACTTGAGGCCGAACGCGCCGGGAGCCAGGATGCCGGTCGCCCACACGATAGCTGAAGCGATGTTGGCAATCTGAAACGTAGACGCGGGCATTTCGCAGATGCCTGCCACCAATGGCACAGACGCGCGAAGGGGGCCGAGGAAGCGCCCGAAAAATACGCCGACCACTCCCCAGCGCTCGAAGAGCCTATGACCGCGCGGGATCAGGTCCGGATGGCGAGACAGGGGCCAGTGGTTGCCGACATTGCTCTTCAGCCGTCCGCCGATCCAGAAGGACAACCAGTCCCCCAGGACGGCCCCGACGACGGCCGCGCACCACAGCGGCCAGAACGCAATGCCGCTCCCCCCGATGAGCCAGCCGACACCAAACAAGATCACGGTCGCCGGCAACAACAGGGAAATGAACGCCAACGATTCCCCGAAGGCGAGGGCCAGCACGATAGGAGCGCCCCAGGCCTCATGCACTCGGATGAAGGCGATGGTTGCCTGAGTGATTTCGTCAAGACTCATTGGCCGCACGGCACCGCGAATACCTCGACCGGTGATGCCTTGCCAATCTGGTCGCTTCGCAGCTTGACGTTCTTCGTCGCCATTCTCAGACTTCCTTCTGCCTCTCAATGTCTGGTCTTGGCCGCGCCCTGCCTTCAGCCCGACACGGCGGCCAGCGCCGCGTTGAACGTTGCGCTCGGCCGCATCACCGCATCGGTCTTGCGCACATCCGGCAGGTAGTACCCGCCGATGTCGGCCGGCTTGCCTTGCACGGCGGCGAGCTCGTCCACGACCTTCTGCTCGTTGGCGGCCAGGGCATCGGCGAGCGGCTTGAAATGGGCGGCCAGTTCCTTGTCTTCGGTCTGCTCGGTCATGGCCTGGGCCCAGTAGAGCGCCAGGTAGAAGTGGCTGCCGCGATTGTCGAGCTGACCGGTCTTGGGCGAGGGGCCCTTGTTGTTGTCCAGCAGCTTGCCGGTGGCGGTGTCGAGTGACTTGGCCAGCAACTTGGCCTTGGCGTTGCCGGTCTTGATGCCCAGTTCCTCCAGGCTCACGGCCAGCGCGAGGAACTCGCCCAGCGAATCCCAGCGCAGGTGGTTCTCCTCCACCAGCTGCTGCACGTGCTTGGGTGCCGAGCCGCCGGCGCCCGTTTCGTACATGCCCCCGCCAGCCATCAGAGGGACGATGGACAGCATCTTGGCCGAGGTGCCCAGCTCCATGATGGGGAACAGGTCGGTCAGGTAGTCGCGCAGGATGTTGCCGGTGGCGCTGATGGTGTCCAGCCCGCGGATCACGCGCTCCAGCGTGTAGCGCATGGCGCGCACCTGGCTCATGATCTGGATGTCCAGTCCGGCGGTGTCGTGCTCGTGCAGGTACATCTTGACCTTGGTGATGAGCTGCGCCTCATGTGGGCGGTAGGCGTCGAGCCAGAACACCACCGGCATACCCGAGTTGCGCGCGCGCGTGACGGCGAGCTTGACCCAGTCGCGGATGGCGGCGTCCTTGACCTGGCACATGCGCCAGATGTCGCCCGCTTCCACGTTCTGGCTGAGCAGCACCTCACCCGTATCGAGATCGGTGATGTTGGCCACGCCGTCCTCGGGGATCTCGAAGGTCTTGTCGTGTGAGCCGTATTCCTCGGCCTGCTGCGCCATCAAGCCGACGTTGGGCACGGTGCCCATGGTCTTGGGGTCGAAGGCGCCGTGCCACTTGCAGAAGTTGATGATCTCCTGGTAAATGCGGGCAAAGGTGCTCTCGGGCATCACGGCCTTCACGTCCTTCAGCCGGCCGTCGGCACCGTACATCTTGCCGCCGTTGCGGATCATCGCGGGCATGGAGGCGTCCACGATCACGTCGTTGGGCGAATGGAAGTTGGTGATGCCCTTGGCGGAATCCACCATCGCCAGCTCGGGGCGATGCTCGTGGCAGGCGTGCAAGTCGCGCCTGATCTCATCCTGCGTACTTTCAGGCAGCGTGGCGATCTTGTTGTACAGGTCGACCATGCCGTTGTTGACGTTCACGCCCAACTCCTCGAACAGCTTGGCGTGCTTTTCGAAGGCGTCGCGATAGAAGATCTTGACGCAGTGGCCGAACACGATGGGGTGCGACACCTTCATCATGGTGGCCTTCACGTGCAGCGAGAACATCACGCCTGTCTTGTGCGCGTCCTGGATCTGCCGCTCGTAGAAATCGAGCAGGGCCTTCTTGCTCATGAACATCGAGTCGATCACCTCGCGCTCGAGCAGCGAAACCTTCGGCTTGAGCACGATGGCCTTGCCGCTCTTGGTGATCAGTTCCAATTTCACGTCGCGTGCCTTGTGCAGCGTCATCGACTTCTCGCCGTGGTAGAAGTCGCCGTGGTGCATGTGCGAGACGTGCGAGCGCGACGCCTGACTCCACTCGGCCATGTGATGCGGGTTCTTGCGCGCAAATTCCTTCACTGCCTTGGGCGCGCGGCGATCGGAGTTGCCCTCCCGCAGCACCGGGTTCACCGCGCTGCCGATGCACTTGTTGTAGCGCGCGCGGATCTCTTTCTCCTCGTCCGTCTTCGGGCTCTCGGGGAAATCGGGAACCTTGTAGCCCTTGTCCTGCAGTTCCCTGATGGCGGCCTTCAGCTGGGCCACCGAGGCGCTGATGTTGGGCAGCTTGATGATGTTCGCTGCGGGCCGCAGCGTCAGCTTGCCCAGCTCTGCTAGGTTGTCCGGCATCCGCTGCGTTTCGGTCAGCACCTCAGGAAACTGCCCCAGGATGCGGGCCGCCACCGAGATGTCGCTGGTGGCGACGTCGATGCCCGCCGGCGCGGCGAAAGCTTGGATGATGGGCAGCAGCGAGGCCGTGGCCAAGCGCGGCGCCTCGTCGGTGAGGGTGTAGATGATCTGGGAGTTTCCGGCGGTCATGGTGGCTTTCGGGCGGGCTGAACAACAACGCAATGCCACGAGATTGACTGCGTGGCGAACGGGCCCAAACTTTAACAAGTTTGAGGCGCGGCGCGCACGGCATTGTGGGGGCTTGGGCCGTGGCTCGCCGGTGCCGGGCAACTGTTGAGGCGCCGCCGTTCAAGCCGGTGTATAGGCCAGGTTCACGGTGGTGAAGAACTCCTGCGCATGACTCGCCTGACCGCGCCCGCGGCGATAGCGTGAAGGTGCTTGGTCAAGAGGACGGCCGCAACTTCAGAGAGGTGAGCAACAACGATGGCCCGCTGCGGATAGCTCGTCTTGAGCACGCCACCGACCGACCGGTCTTGGGTGAATTCTGCGGCGTCACGGCCTTCCTGACCATCCCCGAGTGCCTTGCGCAGATCCGCGATATGAACTCTGAGATTGCCGTCCACGACGACGTTTCGCGGCCAGACTCTTTGAACAATCTTGGCGTTGCTTGCGAACCTGCCGGCGTTCTCTACCAACAACAACAGGATCTCGAGCGCACGGCTGCCGAGTCGCACCGGCCGCCCCGCATCCTGGAGGATGTGTGTGGTGGGCGACAGACTGAACGGACCGAAGTGGATCAGATCCTCCGAAGAGGTGCCGGCGGGCGCGTGACGCCGTTGCAGCGGGCTGAGGGCATCGGCCGATTCGACGGGCCACATTCTCACGTTGCTCATCTCGGTTTCTCCGTGACGCCCGCATCGCCGTTTGATACGGGCAGAAACGCAATCAAACCTCAGCCATCGGACATTGCCGTGGAAGCGAAGCGGACGCTCGCATCACCGCATCGAACGTCCGCCCGCTACGTATTTCCCCTCACGGGCTGGTCAGATTCCGATCAGTGGCAAGGCAGGACCATTCGCGCCGGTCAGCAACTGCCACACCGGAGACAAACATCCCATGATTGATCGAAACCTCGCCCGAGGGCTCTTCCTCATCGCGATCTCGCTGGCCTTCGGGCTCCAGTCCCTGCGCTACCCGATCGGCGATTTCAGCCGCGCGGGGCCGGGCCTCTTCCCTGCCCTGGTCAGCTCCCTGCTGTTCCTCGTCGGCCTGGCGACGGTGATCCGTTCGCGTTTTGTCGAACGCGTGCACCTGGACCTCAACCTCAAGAACATTGCCATCATCCTCACGAGCCTCTGCGGACTGGCCGTGATCTCGATGTACGTGAACATGATCGCGGGCATCGTCTTCATGGTGTTCTGCTCCACCCTGGCCGGCACCTCCTACTCATGGGTGCGCAACGTCAAGATCGCCGCCGGCCTGGTCACGATGGCCCTGGTCCTCCAGAAACTGCTCGGCCTGAACCTGCCGCTCTACTGATGGACGTCCTGCACAACCTGGCGTTCGGCTTCTCGCACGCCCTCACCCTCCAGAACCTGATGTTCTGCGCCCTCGGCTGCACCGTGGGCACGCTCGTCGGCCTGCTGCCCGGCCTGGGCCCGCTGGCCACCATCAGCCTGCTGCTGCCGCTGACCTATTCCATCCCCACGGGTGGCGCGCTCATCATGCTGGCCGGCATCTACTACGGCGCGCAATACGGCGACAGCGTGAGCGCCATCACGATGAAGATCCCGCACGCCAGCAGCATCGTGGCCTGCATCGACGGCTACGCGATGACGCTCAAGGGCAAGACCGGCCTGGCCCTGTTCACCGCCGGCGTCTCCAGCTTCATCGGCGGCACGATCGCCATCGTGGTGCTCGCATGGCTGGCGCCCGTGCTCGGCGAAGTGGCCTTCCTCTTCGGCCCTGCGGACTACTGCGCCATGATGATGGTCGGCTTCGTGTGCGTGAGCTTCGTCACCACGGGCAGCCTGCTCAATGGCCTTGCCATGTGCCTGATCGGCGTGCTGCTCGGCCAGATCGGCACCGACGTGAATAGCGGCACCGCGCGCTTCACCATGGACCTGCCCTTCCTGATGGACGGCGTCGGCATTGTGAGCATCGCGCTCGGCTGCTTCGGCATCGCCGAGATCACCAAGAACCTCGACGCCCGCGAGGAGCGCTCGCCTTTCAACGGCAAGATCAACCTGATCCCGACGTGGGCCGAGTTCAAGCGGATCATCCCCAGCGCCTTGCGCGGCGGCGCGATCGGCTCCTTCCTGGGCATCCTGCCCGGCGGCGGCCCCACCATCGCGCAGTTTGCCGCGTATGCGATCGACAAGAAGGTCAGCAAGTACAAGCACGAGATCGGCACCGGCTGCATCGAGGGCGTGGCCGGCCAGGCCGCGGCCGACGAAGCGGCAGCGCGCACCAGCTTCATCCCGCTGATGAGCATCGGCATCCCCGAGAACGCGGTGATGGCGCTGATGATGGCCGCCTTCGTCATCAAGGGCATCCAGCCCGGGCCGAACATGATCGCCAGCCACCCCGACCTGTTCTGGGGCCTGGTGGCCAGCATGTGGGTGGGCAACGTCTTCCTGCTCGTGCTGAACGTGCCGCTGGTGCGCTACTGGCTGTCGGTGTTCAAGATCCCGTACAGCGTGCTGTTCCCGTCCATCCTGTTCTTCTGCTGCATCGGCACCTACAGCGTGAACAACAGCATGGAAGACATCTTCATCACGGCTGCGTTCGGCTTCGTCGGCTACATGTTCATGCGGCTGGAGCTGGATGCCGCCCCGCTCATGCTCGGCTTCATCCTCGGCCCCATGCTGGAAGAGAACTTCCGCCGCTCGCTGCTCCTGAGCCGCGGGAGTTTCACCATGTTCTTCACCCGGCCCATCAGCGGCACCTTGCTTGCGTTGATCGGCGTGTTCGTCGCGTGGCAGGTGGTGGCGTTTGTGTTCCATGCGCGCAAGCGGGGTGTGCTCCAGCAGCCGGTTGCGTAGTGGACTTTGAATCGAGAAAGCTGGTAAGCATGTCGTGCGTTCAGTCGTCTTCGTGCTGCTGCTTCCTCCACATCAACAACGAGGCGCAAGACGAGGCATTTCACTCAACGCCCGCGTCGAGAGTCATGCCTGGTGACGAAGCGCTCGTAGAGCAACTGCAGCGTCGCGGCCAGCGGACCGCCGATGCCTGAGCCAGTAGGCGACCAGTGGAGTGCGCTGTCTTCCAACGGCAGCACGCAACGGATCAATCCCTCGATGGACATGCCTTCGCGGGCGCGCACCTCGGAACACCGGGCGGCATCGATAGCGTCGAGGCACGCCTGCAGGCGCGTCATGCGGGCGAGAAAGATCTCGGTTTCCAGAGACGGAAAGGCACCCTTGGCGCGGCGGTAGTCGGTGTTGAACTTCGCCGCAACGCAGGGCGCATCGCACGAGGCGACAACGACACCGACGTTGATGAACTCGGCCGTGCCGACGTCGTGCACGTAGCGAAGGACTCTGTAGGTGTAAGGGCCTTCCATCACTCGATCGTGGACGAGCGCCAATGCGTTTGCTCTACGAATAACGTAGACAAGCTACGGGACCAAAACCTCAACTAAAGTTGAGGCCGAGAGGTCCCGATGAAATCCAAGCCAGAACCCATAGATCGTTCCGCCACGCTTTCCGTCGGCGAGGTCGCGCAACGCAGCGGCGTCCCGGTCTCCACCCTTCATTTCTACGAATCCAAAGGCCTCATCGCGAGCCATCGGGCGCCGAGCAACCACCGTCGCTATGCGCGTGAGGTGCTCCGGCGTGTGGCGTTCATCCGTGTCGCGCAGCGGGTGGGCATCGCGTTGGCCGACATCTCCGATGCCCTGGCGACCCTCCCCACCTCGGCGGCGCCCAGCCGCGCGGACTGGGCGCGGCTTTCCGGCGGCTGGCGCGCGGAGCTGGACGAGCGCATGGCTCAGCTCAAGAAGCTGCGCGACACCTTGGACGACTGCATCGGCTGCGGCTGCCTGTCCATCGACCGCTGCCGGCTGCGCAACCCTGGCGACAAGCTGGCATCGCAAGGACCCGGCGCACGCCGCCTGGTGGTCATCCAGCGCGCGGAGGGCTGAGGGCCTGCTGTCACCCCGCGTCGATGGGGAGCAGCAGCGACATCAGCTCGCTCTTCTCTACCGAGTTCATCGCGCGCGCCAGCCGGCCGAGCTGGGCCTGGTAGCAAGGCAACATCAACGCCGCGGTCAGCGCGTGGACATCGTTGTTCCGCGTGAGATGGTCACTGCACGCGGCAATGCTGCGATGGATTTCGAGCGCGTGCGCGACGCGGCCTGAGGGTTGGGAATCACAGTTCATGCGCCGCACTGTGATCCCTCAACCTAACTTGAGGTCAAGCGGAAATTTAATCAGGAGGCAAGAAAACAGAGCCCGCCACGTCGTGGTGGCTGGCCGCCGCACTTCGAGCTCAGGCGGCTGCCGGGCACCGGTCGCCGATGCAGTGCGAAACCGTAAGGCCACGCTGACCGAGAAGCGCGGCGAGGAATGCGACGCCACCGGCCACGACTGAAGCCCAGAATCCCTGGCCAGGGCCGAATGCGTCGATGACCCAGCCGGAGGCGAACGAGCCGATGGCCATGCCGATGCCGATCCCGGTCATCACCCAGGTGATGCCTTCGGTGAGCTTGGCGGCCGGGACGAGCCGTTCGACCAGGCCGAAGGCCGTGATGAAGGTTGGCGAGATCGCTGCGCCGCTGATGAACAGGGCGAGTGCCAGCATTGGAACGTTGCCTACGAACAGCAGCGGCACGGTCGTCGCCGCCGCGATGGCGATCGCGATAGCGAATTGGCGCGAAAGCGGCATTCTGGGCTTCAAGGCGCCGAACACCAGGCCGACGAACATGGAGCCGAGGGCATAGCCGCCAAGCACCAGACTGGCCGCGGCCGCGTTGCCGAATTCGGCCGTGAGCGCAATGACGGTCACCTCCGCCGTACCGAAGATCGCGCCGATGGCCACCATCGCAAAGGTCAGGATCTGGACCGGGCGCAGTTTGATGGTCGGCGCGCCGCCGCTCTTGGCCGTCGGCTGCACCTTGGGCTCGGTACCCTTCTGCAGGATGAAGGCTGCGGAGCCGACGGCCAGGAACAGGGTCGAGGCGAGCGGGCCGGCCTCCGGGAACAGGGAGACGCTGAGACCGACGGCCAGGGCCGATCCCGATATATAGACAAGCTCGTCTGCGACCGACTCGAAGGCGAAGGCCGTGTTGAGCTGGGGTGTGTCGCGGTACAGCTGCGTCCACCGCGCCCGGACCATGGCCGGCATGCTGGGCATCGCGGCGGCGAGCAGCGCGAATGCGAACAGCGTCCAAACCGGCCCGCCGAAATGCGTCGCGACCAACAGACCGATGAAGCCCGCCACCGAAAGCGTCGTCGCCGGCGTCAGGATGCGACGTTGGCCGAGCCGGTCCACGAGACGGGAAATCTGCGGCGCGACGAGCGCGTTGGTCAGCGCGAACGTGGCGGCGACCGCACCCGCGAGCCCATACGCGCCGTGCGTCTGGGACAGCATGGCGACGATGCCGATCGTGGACATGGCAACCGGCAGGCGGGCGATGAAGCCGGCCGCCGCAAAGCCCTTGGCTCCCGGCGGCTTGAAGATCTCGCTGTAGAGGTTGAGCATCGGGAAACACCTCGCAAATGAGCAGTGGCACAATGACATACGCAGTGTATGTCAAAAACATACGCCGCGTATATGAAAGGAGTAGCAATGGCACACAGACCGCGCAAGGAGATGCTTGCCGAGACACGGGCAAAGCTCGTGGATGCGGCGCGCCAGGCGTTCGGCTCGGTCGGCTACGCGGCCGCGTCGATGGACGACTTCACGGCCGCAGCCGGTCTGACGCGTGGCGCCCTCTATCACCATTTCGGTGACAAGAAGGGGCTGCTTCAGGCGGTCATCGCCGAGATCGACGACGAGATGTCGCAACGTCTGCGCGCCATCGCTGCCAAGGCGAAGGACCCGTGGCGCGGCTTCGTCGATGAAAACATCGCCTACATCGAGATGGCCCTGGAGCCCGAGATCCGGCGCATCGTCATGCGCGACGGCCCCGCGGTGCTCGGTGATCCCTCGACCTGGGCGAGCCAGAGCGAATGCAACCGCTCGATGACCGAGAGCCTCAAGGCGCTGAAGAAAGACGGCTACATCATCGACGTCGATCCGGAGAGTGCCGCCCGTCTGCTCAGCGGCGCCGCGCTGCACGCGGCCCAATGGATCGCCAATGCGGACGATCCGGCGGCCACGTCGAAGCGCGCGGTGAAGGCGTTCAAGGCGTTGCTGAACGGGCTTCTCGTCGAGGGCGCGAAAACGTCGCGGCGGCGGGTCAGTACCTGAGCTTCGGATACCAGTCGGTCCCGCGCCCGTCCGGCGTCAAATCCAGCACGGACCAGAGCGAGGACGTGCTGACGGTGGCGGAGTTTCTTCGCAGTGCTATTCAAACCGTATCTCGGCCACCGTCGGTGCATCCGGTCCCTTGGTACTTGCATTCGCGATAGCGCCGTCTTTCGTGAACCAGTAGCGGCAACCGGTTCGCAAGATCATCGTTACGCACATCAAGCCATCGGCGTTGAGGATCCACGTGCCCGACGCGCTACCGGGGCCACTTCGGTTGACGAAGTCGACGTGGCCGTCCGAATGGAATTCCCAGCGCGAGATCATTCCGGTCGCAAGATTGTTTGAAACGATGGCCCTGCCAATCAAGGTTCTCTCGATCTCGTCCTTGCTCAGAAAGACGCGATCCTGGGCTGGCACCGGCTCTTCGGAGATGGCGGGCATGGCAGCGATGGCCGCGATGCACAACGGCATGCGGACGATGCAACGGGTGAACATGACGGCCCTCGGCGCCCATTCATAGGGGTTACACAGCAGTAACCAGAAAGTGCTACTTTTCTGCGTTCCAGGGGCGACCGATGCACGCGAATCCAGCCTGCTCTGTCCAGCGACCGCGGTGCTCTCTTCGAGCCCGTGAACGTCAGGCGGCTTCCGTGATGCCAGCTGGCCAGAAATGCGTAAGGACACGATCTGTGCTCCGGTTGCCTCTCTGCGAGTGGCCGAGAGACGGCGTGAGATCACTTTGCCGGCCCCTTCGACGTCGCATGTACTCCGGATGTAAGCAACAAACATCGTCCTCCGACCGTTGTGCCGAAAGTGCAATCTCTCGTCCGCACTGCTCCTACGTCGCGCATCCCTCGGCGCTGACACGCGAGCGCTGGCGCTGTCGGGAGGATTTGTTCGCTGTCTCTGCAGTTTCAAGCGAAGGGACTTTGATGAATCCGAAGAACCCCGATGACGCGACCCCAACCGTCGCGGATGAAGCCAGTGCCGTTGTTGACGACGAGCAGGTGATATCGAAAACGCTGCCTTGCACACCGATACCGGTGGGCGCAGCGCCACTCAAGGCCCATGTCGATCGAGCGCTGGGCGTGACGCGCGAATTCGTGATCGAGCAGCCCGTGCGAGCGGTGCTGATCGCTGCTGCCGCAGGTGCTGCGCTGTCCGCCTTGGCGAGCGTCTGGTTGCGCGACGACCTGGATCGCTAGAGCTGAACCTCGGTGATCTTCGCGCCGTGGAGCGAAACGCCGGCCTCCAGGCCCACATTGGTCAACACGAAGCCGACCACCGGTTGGCGGATCGTGTTGGTATCGATTCTGCCGTTGGCCCCGATGGTCGCGGCGGCTACCGTGGCGTCCGCCCCAGCCGTCCAGCCCTTGCTGTTGCGGAACTTGTCCAGCGCTTCCTGGGTGGTGAACAGATAGATCATTGCCTTCGACTGCGCGCCGGCCTGGAAGCCGATCGAGCCCGCCGTCGTGCTGTAGTAGGCCTGGGTGCGGCCGCCGACGCGCAGCGCGCCCCGGCCGTACTCGGCGCCGATCCCCAGCTTCGCGCCAACCACCGACGGGAACACCAGCACGCCCCTGGACTTGGCCACCAGCTCGCGTGAATCCGGTACGGCGTCGTAAAGCTTGGACAGGGAGGCGTCGACCTGCGCGTCGATGGACGTCCGCGAAGAAGCGGTGCTTGCACGGTCGTCGGGACGTGTCGTGGTGCAGCCGACGAAGGCAATGCTGCAGGCGGCAAGAGCTGCCGCGGTGCAGAAGGTTCGGAGATTGATGGCGTTCATGGCTCGCTCCTTTCCAGCATCAAAAGTGCGAGCCTTGATTCCTGATGGTGCAAGCCTGTTGCGCATGAAGGTGTAGGACGACCCTCCACGCGGGCATGCGTTGAGACGGCGCAACGTCATTCCGCGCCTCGACCGCTGTCACGGTCATCCCGGGCCATGCGCGCGACCTCTTCGGCGAAGGCCATGAGTTCGTTCGACAGCGTCTCGCCGGGCGCCAGCACACCGAAGCGCTCGGCCAGGGCCTGGTAAACCGCCCGCTGGGACGCCAAGCCGGGTGGAAGTGGAATATTGGGGTTTTCGGGCATCGTGGGCTCCTGTGGAGTGGTCAAACTTTCTTCGCGCGCTCGCCTGGCGCGGGCTTCTACGCTTGATTGGATACGAGCCATTCATCCACGCAAGCCCCGAACAGCGCGATGTTCTCGTCGACTTCGTCGTGCAGGAACCGTCGCGCTCCGGCCTGGGCCGCCGTGTCGGCAGCTATCCAGGCTTCCTGCGCATCGACGCTCGCGGGAGGATCGGAAGCGCCCCACACCTGCGCGAAGATCGCGAGGGTTTCGGCGGCCGACAGATCGACCCAGATCATTCCTACCTTGGAGAGGATGCCCGGGCCGTCGCTCAGATCGATGCCGGTGAGTACGTGGCCGCCCTCTTCGACGATCACCGGGCTCAGGCCACCGCGCAGCATGACGCGCAGCAAATCTCTCGGCTCGGCGCGGCGAATCCACTCGTCCGCTCGCCGGACCAACTGCGCGGCGATGTCTGCCTTGTCGGGATGCGCGTGCTTCAGCATGTCGTTGCGATGGCGGGCGGGTCCTTTCCCATTTGCCTGCGTTCCATGGTGCATATCGCGCGCTCGATGACCGGTAGGCAAAGCTGCTTGCGCTTCGAAGTCCTGTTCCTGCAAACAGGCCGCGGCGCGGGATCAGAGGTGGGGTAGCCTGTCGTCATGGACTCCCTGATCGCCGCCTCCGCGCGTGCCCTCGCCGCCGGCGACGCGCTCGGCGCCCTCAAGCGGGTCGCCCTGCGCGACGACCCGCCGGCGCTGGCCCTGCGCGGCATCGCCATGGCCCAGCTCGGCGAGCACCCGCGCGCCCGCGAGCTCCTGCGGCTCGCCGCCCGCGGCTTCGGCGCCCACGAGGCGCTGGCGCGCGCTCGCTGCGTCGTTGCGGAGGCCGAGGTGGCGCTGGCCATGCGCGACCTCGGCGGCTCGCCGCGCTCGCTGGCGGCAGCCTCGGCCACGCTCGAGGCGCACGCCGACCATGCCAACGCGCTGCAGGCGCGGCTGATCGCGGCGCGCCGGCTCCTGCTGCTCGGCCGCCTCGACGAGGCCGCGGCCACGCTGGCGCCGCTCGATGCGCGCGGCCTGCCGCCGTCGCTGGCGGCGGTGGCCGAGCTGGCCGCGGCCGAGCTCGCGCTGCGCTCGCTGCGCCCCGGCCCGGCGCAGGCGGCGCTCGCCCGCGCGCACGAGGCGGCCGATCGTGCACGCGTGCCGGCACTCCTGGCCGAGGTGGCGGAGGCGCGGGCTGCGCTCGATCGTCCCGCCGCCCGGCGCCTGTCCAACGGCGGCGAGCAGGCGCTGCGCCTCGACGAGGTCGCAGCGCTCCTGGCCTCGGACGCGCTGGTGGTCGACGCCTGCCGTCGCGGGGTGGGTGCCGGCGACGCGTGGCGGCCGCTGGCGCGCCGGCCGGTGCTGTTCGCGTTGGCGCGTGCGCTCGCCGAGGCGTGGCCCGGCGATATCGATCGCGAAGCCTTGATCGCGTGCGCGTTCCGCACCCGCCACCCCGACGAGACGCATCGAGCGCGCCTGCGAGTCGAGATCGGCCGCCTGCGCGCGCTCGTCGCAGCGCTGGCGCAAGTCGAGGCCACCGCGCGCGGCTTCGTCCTCAGGCCGCGCGACGCGCGCGATGTCGTCGTCCTGGCGCCGCCCATCGACGGCGAGCAGGCATCGCTGGTGGCGCTGCTCTCCGACGGCGCGGCCTGGTCGACCTCGGCCCTGGCGCTGGCCCTGGGCGCCAGTCAGCGCACCGTCCAGCGCGCGCTCGTCGAGCTCGAGGCAGAGGGGAGGGTGCGCGCTATCGGGCGGGCGCGGGCGCAGCGCTGGCTCGCGCCGCCGCTGGCCGGATTCACGACGATCTTGTTACTCCCCGCTGCGCTCGCGCTTGATTAGAGTTGTCTCCAGGCGCCGATCCGAGGCGCACCACAAGGAGCAACGATGAGCAGCAAGACCAGCAAGGACAGACCTCAGGCAACGGCGCGTGCGGCCGAGATCGTGCGCGAGTACGGTCCCTTCCCTGGGGCCGACAGCGTGCACGGCGTGACCCACGATGGCCAGCGCGTCTGGGCCGCCACCGGGGCCAGCTTGATCGCCTTCGATCCCGAGAGCGGCGAGCCCACGCGCACGCTGGCCCACGCCTGCGACGCCGGCACCGCCTTCGACGGCACGCACCTCTATCAGATCGCCGAGGCACGCATCGACAAGATCGATCCGGCCACCGGCGACGTGGTGGCCTCCATCCCGGCGCCCGGCAAGGGGAGCGACTCGGGGCTCACCTGGGCTGAGGGCAGCCTGTGGGTGGGCCAGTACCGCGATCGCAAGATCCACCAGATCGATCCGGCGACCGGCGCAGTCATTCGCACCATCGAGTCCAACCGCTTCGTCACCGGCGTGACCTGGGTCGACGGCGAGCTGTGGCACGGGACATGGGAAGGCGACGAGAGCGAACTCCGCCGCATCGACCCGAAGAGCGGCACCGTGCTCGAGCGGCTGGAGATGCCGCACGGCATCGGCGTCAGCGGGCTCGAGTCCGACGGGGCCGATCTCTTCTATTGCGGCGGCGGCGCGAGCGGAAAGGTCCGCGCCGTGCGGCGTCCGAAAGGCCTCAGGTCATAAAGCAAAAGAGCACACCATGAACACCACCGAAACAAGCACAGTGAACCATCCCGTCGTGTCGAAGGAGCGATGGGTTGCCGAGCGCAAGACGCTGCTGGCCCGCGAAAAGGAGCTGACGCACCTGCGCGACCAGATCGCCCGCGAGCGCCGCGCGCTGCCGTGGGAGCGCATCGAGAAGGACTACGTCTTCGACGCGCCCGAAGGCCGCCGCGCGCTCGCCGACCTCTTCGAGGGCCGCCGCCAGCTGCTGGTGCAGCACTTCATGCTCGGCCCGGGATGGGAGCAAGGGTGCCCGAGCTGCTCCTACATGGCCGACCACACCGACGGCATGAACGTGCACCTGGCGCATCGCGACGTCACGTTCGTGGCCATCTCGCGCGCGCCCCTGGCCGAGATCGAGCGCTTTCGCCGGCGCATGGGCTGGCAGTTCAAGTGGGTGTCCTCTAACGGCAGCGACTTCAACTACGACTTCGGCGTCAGCTTCACGCCGGAGGAAGTGACCAAGGGCAAGCTCCACTACAACTACGGCGAGTGGCCCCTCGCTGGGGAGGAGTGGCCCGGCATCAGCGTGTTCTGCAAGGACGACGCGGGCGAAGTCTTCCACACCTACTCGACCTACGGGCGCGGCGTGGAAGTGATGATGGGCACCTACAACCTGCTGGACCTCACGCCCAAGGGCCGCGACGAAAACGCTGGCCAGGGCATGGCATGGGTGCGCCACCACGACCGCTACGAGCCGGCACCGGCCGCGAAGCCGGCCGCTGCGGCCGGCTCGTCCTGCCACTGACATCGAGCATGCGTCATGGCAAGCCTTTGGCCATGGCTGGCGGTCGCAGGGGTCGGCGCCCTTCACGGGCTGAACCCTGCCACCGGCTGGATGTGGGCCGCCGCCTGGGGCCTGCGTTCGCGCGATCGGGCGCAGGCGCTGCGGGCCTTGATGCCCATCGCCGTTGGGCATGCCGTGTCGGTTGCGATCGTGGCCTGCGCCTTTGCACAGGGCATGTCGATGGACCGCACGCTGGTCCAGGGCCTGGCCGGCGCACTGCTCGTCGGCGCGGCGGCCTACCGTTGGCTGCGCGGCGCCGGGCAGCGCACGCCCATCAGCACGCAGGCCGGCCACGCCGGCATCGCGCTCTGGTCCTTCCTGATGACCACCGCGCACGGGGCCGGGCTGATGCTGGTGCCGGCGCTCGTGCCGCTGTGCCTTGGCGACAATCCGGCGCGCGAGATCACCGCGTCGGGCTCGCTGGTCCTGGCACTGGCGGCCGTCGGCGTGCACACGGCTGCGATGCTGGTCACGACCGGCGTCATCGCCACCGGCGTGTGCCGCGGCGTCGCCATGCACCCTCGCCTGCTGAGCGGCACGGCGCCGCGCCAGGCCTGGACCACGGCCCTGGCCCTCACCGGCGTGCTGTTGATGGCGCTTCGCTAGCAAGCAGATTCGACATGCGCCGGCAGTCCGCTCTGGCCGACGGCGACATGGCTTGCCAGCACATGGCCGTCCGGATAGTCCCCGCCGTTCTGCCGCCGGAAGGGAATGGGTGCGTCCTCGAAGAGGCCCGCTAGACGCGAACGCCAGGCTTCCTTCGTCGCGCTCAGCGCTTCCCCTCTCATGCGCCCGGCGCCATAGGCCGCAAAGGTCGGCAGCACGTCGAAGCCAGGGAAGTAGAGCGAGCCGTGCGTGATGGGAAAGAGCAGCTGCTCGAGCGGCCCGTTGATGCCTCGCGGCGAATAGTCCTTCGCCGGCCCACCGGCCGCGACGCACAGCATGGCCCGCTTGCCCTTGAAGGCGCCATCGCCGTAGCGATATGTGTTGCCGGCGTTCTTGTAGCCATACGCGAGGCCGTAGGCCCACACCCGGTCCAGCCAGCCCTTCATGATGGCCGGCATGCCGTACCACCAAAGCGGAAACTGAAAGATGACTGCGTCCGCGGCAAGCACCTTCTGCTGCTCCGCGGCGATGTCGGCGGCCTGGCGTCCGCTGGCATAGGAATGCCCGGACTCGTCCACGAAGGACAGCCGCTCCGAATCGGCACGGGCGGGGAAGTCGTGTTCGTCGAACACGGCCTTCCAGCGCATGCCGTACAGGTCCGACTGCAGCACTTCATGCCCTTGCTGCCGAAGCGTCTGCCGGGAGACCTCGACCAGCTGCCGGGTCAGCGATGTGGGCTCGGGGTGGGCATGGACGATCAAGACTTTCTTCATGCACGCAAGTCTCGGTCGCTCGCAGCCATCCGTGAAATCGCAAAATTGTTTGGCTACCATCCATCCAATGGATAGCAAACGCCTCGACCTCAATCTGCTGGTCACGCTGGAGGCCTTGCTGGTGGAGCAGAACGTGACGAAGGCGGCCGCCCGCCTGCACCTGAGCCAACCAGCGGTCAGTGCCCAGTTGAGCCGTCTGCGGGATGTCTTCGATGACCCGCTGCTCATTCCCGCACAGCGAGGGATGACGCCGACCGCCAAGGCGGTCGACCTGCTCGACCCGCTGCGCCAGGCCCTCGATCAGCTTCGTGCCACGGTCGCCGCCCACAGCAACTTCAACCCTGCCAAGGCCAGGCTGACCGTCGCCATCGCCTGCACGGACTACCTGCACGCCGCGCTGGTCAAGCCGCTCGTCGTGCAACTCAGGACGAAGGCGCCCGGGGTGCGTGTGGCGCAGCGCAATCTGGACATCCCCGAGTTGGAAGCACAGATGGCGCGCGGCGATGTCGACCTGGCGCTCATGACGCCGCAAGCCGCGCCGCCCAGTCTTCGCACCCGGCATCTGTTCGACGAGCGCTATGTGCTCATCGGCCGGCGAAAGCACCCGCGGCTGCGGGCCGGGATCACTGTCGAGGAATTTGCCCGGCTGGAGCATGTCGTCGTGTCCCTTCACGGAGGCGGCTTCGTTACGCCGGTGGACGACGCCCTGGCTGCCTTCGGACTCAAGCGCAACGTGGTGCTGTCGGCGGCTTCGTTCCTGGTCGTCCCAGATATCGTGTCCCAGTCGGACTTCGTGGCCCTGGTCCCGGAACGGCTGGTACGCGACCGTGCCGACCAGCTGAAGTTGATCGACTGTCCGTTCCCGGTGGAAGGCTTCGCGGTGGGGATGGTGTGGCACGAGCGCAGCCACGGGCACAGCGGCCAACGCTGGATCCGGGAGACGGTCGCCTCGCTGATCGGTCAATCCTGAGCGTGCATCCCGCCTTCTGGCGAGCGCTGGAATCTCGCATAAACAGAAACCAAAGGCGTATCCTCGCAAGTTCGCTCCAGAGGGTGGCGAACAATGCAAACAATGGTCCAGTGGCTTGCTGAGATCGGCATGGAGCGCTATGCGCCGATGTTCGAGGCGCAGCGCATTGAACTGGACGTCATCGCCGGCCTCACCGACGCAGACCTCAAGGAAATCGGCATCGCGGCGCTGGGCGATCGCAAGCGGATCCTGTCGGTGATCGCGCAGGGTATCCAAGAGGTCCCCACGAGCCACATCACGCAGGCCGCGGCTAGCCTGCCTGCGACAGCGCAAGTCGCCGAGCGGCGGCAACTGACGGTGATGTTCTGCGACTTGGTCGGTTCGACCCAATTGGCCGGCCTGCTCGATCCCGAGGATCTGCGGGCCGTCATCGGCGACTACCATGCCGCGGTGACGGCGGCGGTGACTGCACACCACGGCTACGTCGCACAGTTGCTCGGCGACGGGGTGCTCGTGTATTTCGGCTACCCGCACGCCAACGAGGACGATGCAGCGCGCGCGATCCATGCAGCACTGGACGCGATCGCTGCAGTCGGCCGACTCGCAGCGGGTGGCCAGCACGCCTTGCACAGCCGCATCGGCATCGCGACGGGCCTCGTCGTCGTCGGCCAGATCGGATCCGGCACGCCGGCGGCCGAGTTGAGCGCCAGCGGCGAAACGCCGAGCCTGGCGGCCAGGCTGCAGAGCCAGGCTGCGCCTGACTGCATCGTCATCGCAGATCGGACCCGGCGGCTCATCGGTGAAGAGTTCGAACTCGACTCGCTGGGTCTGCTGGAGCTCAAGGGCTTCGAAGCGCCGGTGCATGCGTGGCAAGTGCTGCGCGAGCGCCGGACCGCAAGCCGTTTCGAAGCCATTCATACACAACAACTGTCCCAGTTGATCGGACGCGACAGCGAACTGGCGCTGCTGCTCGAGCGGTGGAACACCGCGTGCGAGGGCGAGGGCCAGATCGTGCTGCTCTCCGGCGAACCGGGGATCGGCAAGTCGCGGATCACCCAGGCCCTGCGGGAACGCACAGCCGCCGGAGCCCGCGAGACGATGGTGCTGCAATGCTCGCCCTCTCACAGCAACAGCGCTCTCTATCCGCTGGTGCGCGGTCTGGAAAACGCGGCGAACCTGACACCGGCCGATCCACCGGCCCAGCGCGCCGCGAGCTTCGAACGGTATCTGAGCGACCATGGGGTATCGCTCGTGCCCGATGCGCTGGGTTGCCTGCTCAGGCTGATGATGCTGCCGGATGGAGGCCGGCCGGCCCCGGCCGGCCAGACGCCGCAGCAGCAGAAAAGCGCGACCTTGCAGGCGGTGATCGACGTCATCGACGGTGTTTCCCGTCGGGCGCCGCTGCTCGTGCTGGTCGAGGACGCGCACTGGATCGATCCGACGACCGAGGAATGGATCGGCCTGGCCGTTGACGGCCTGCGCGACGCGCGCGTCCTGATGCTGTTGACCTGCCGTCCGCAATACGTGCCGTCCTGGGGCAACCCTTCGACCCGGTTGACGATGAACCGGCTGAGTCACCGGCAGTCGGCGGCGCTGATCGAAACCGTCACCGCCGGCAAGTCGCTGCCTGTGGAGTTGATCGACGAGATCATCCGCAAGACCGACGGCGTACCGCTGTTCGTCGAGGAGCTGACCAAGACCGTGCTCGCCTCCGCGCTCGTCGAGGACACACCGGCAGGCTACCGGCTGCACGGTCCTCTGCAGACGCTGGCGATTCCGTCGACGCTGCAGGATTCATTGATGGCGCGGCTTGACCGGCTGGCTCCCGCCAAGGAGATCGCACAGGTCGCAGCAGCCATCGGACGCGATTTCAGCCATGCGCTGCTCGCACAGGTGCTGCAGATGCCGCCCGCGCAGCTCGACCAGGCGCTGGATGAGCTGCTTCGTGCCGAGCTGGTGTTTCGCCGCGGCACGCCTGCGGACGCGGGCTATGCGTTCAAGCATGCGCTGATCCGGGACACGGCCTACAACAGCATGGTCAGGAGCCAGCGCGCGCTGCGGCATGCGCAGATCGCGGACGCACTGGAGCGCAGCGAGCCGCAGACCGTCGCTGCGCATCCCGAACTGCTGGCTCAGCATCATCAGGAAGCCGGCCACGGCAGCGAAGCCCTCCGGTACTGGACGGCGGCCGGCGACCTGGCGCAGCGCCGATACGCCAGCCGCGAAGCAGCGAGCCACTACAACGCCGCCATCGCACTCGTGTCCCGCTTGCCTGCCGGGCCGGCGCGCAGCGAGCTCGAGCTGGCTCTCCAGCTGAAACTCGGCAATGCGCTGACGGTCTCGGAGGGCTACGCCTCCAGCGCCACGTACCAGAGCTACGCGAGGGCGCGCGAACTGGCGCGAGAACTCGGACGGGTCGAGGACTACGTGAGCGCGTGGGTCGGCTCGGCGCCGACGATGAACTCGGTCAGCAACAGCGAAATCATCGAAAGCATCCGCGAGATCGAACCGGCGCAGCTGGCGTCGCTGCAAGCGCGGTTGCGCGTCAGCGTATCGATCGTCCTCGGTAGCGCCCGCTATCTGCGCGGCGAGATCGGCGAGGCGTGGGCGCACCTGGAAGAGGCCAAGGCGCTCGACGACAGCGTGCAGCTCACGCATGAACACCCCATCGCGGGGGCGGATCCGGCGGTCATGATTCGCGCCATCAGCATGAGAGTGCGCGGGATGCAGGGCTATCTGGAGCAGGCCGAAGCGCTCGCGGCGCAAGCGTTGCAGATCGCCGAAGCCAGAGGTCATCCCCCGACGATCGCAATGGCCAGGCAAACCTGGATCAGGGTCCTGCTGGCTAAAGGCGAGCCGGCGCAGGCAGCTTCGGAAGCGAAGCAGATGCTGGAGCTGTCCGAACGTTTCGGCATCCAGACGCGGGTTGCCAACGCCCTGATTTTCCTCGGACGGACCAGCGTTGCGCTGGGCGATGTCGAGGCCGGGATCCTTCTCCTCAGGAAGGGCTATGACCTCTGGAGGTCCGCCGGCGGAAAGCAACAAGGCTCGCAGTACGGGGCGCAGGCGGCAGACGTGCTGTTGCGGGCCGGGCGAAGCGACGAAGCACGGCGATTCATCGCCCAGGCGCAGGCTGCCCAGGGCGAGACCGACGAGCGCTTCTACGAGACCGAACTGCTGCGGCTTTGCGGCCGGCTTCTGGAGATCGACGGCGACGACACCGGCGCCGAAGCGCACTACCAGAACGCCATCGCCATCGCCGAGGAGCGCGGCGCCAAGCTCTTTTCATTGCGCGCGGCCCGCGACCTGGCGGGGTTCTGGCAGCGTCAGGGGAAAAGCACCGAGGCGCGGCAGATGCTGCAGCCGCTCTACGGCTGGTTCACCGAAGGGTTCGGGTTCAGCGATCTTCGCGAAACGAAGGCGTTGCTCGACTCGCTGCAGAAAGGGCAGACGAAGCTCGACCGTTGAGGCAATGGTTCGCCCCTCAGTACTTGAGCTTCGGATACCAGTCGGTCCCGCGTCCGTCCGGAGTCAAGTCCAGCATGGACCAGAGCGAGGCGATGTCGGGCGCGTCGCGCGGGTCCTGGCCGGGGTCGGCCATCTCGCTGGTCATCTCGCTCGCCCAGAACAGCCGGACCTTGCTGCTGTCGCGCCTGAACACGTTCAGCGCCGGGTACTCGCTCCCGTCGGGCATCAGGATGCCGAGGTCGTTGGCGTAGTCGTCGCCGATGGTCTGCACGAAATTCAGGTCACGCCAGCCGCGCTCCTGCGCGAAGGCGTATTGCCGCTCCACGGGCGAGCGCCCCAGGATCTTGAGCCCAACCCGCTGCTTGATGTCGGCGGCATTGCCGTTCACCGCGCCCAGCCAGTTGGTGCACATCGGACACGGCCGTTCACGCTGCGGCCCGTACATCCAGAAGTAGGTGACGAGCGTGTCCTTGTCGCCGAACAGATCGATCAGCCCGACCTCGAAGGCCTGCTCGTCCTTGAAGCGGTAGTCCTTCTCGATCACCGGCCCGGGCGGCAGCGCGCGGCGCTGCTCGCCCAATCGAGTCATGTGGCGACGAAATTCGATCTCTTCCGCCAGCAGCGCTTGCCGCGCGGCGTCGTATTCGGCCGTCGCGCCCGGGAACGGCGTCTTCGCCTTCTTCGCGAGTTCTGCGGCGGGGGTGAGCGGATCTTTCATGTCTTGCTCCTGTGTTCGGTGCCGGCCGAGGCGCGGCGCTCCACAGTGCATGGTGCGCGTTCGACGAGCGGTGGGCAAGGCTGCTTGCGCCGCTGCAAAGAAGAGCGGTGCTAGGCTGCGGCCCTATCCCTCATCCCCGGTAGGACAGATGAAAGCCGACGACCACGCCAGGAAATACCGCAGACGCTCCGGCAACAAGGGCTTGAGACCTTACGTTGCACCATTGGTTGCCGTCTTCGCGGTCATCGGCGCATGCCTTCTCTATGCATGGACGCCCGAGCCGCTGCCGGCCTCCGCGGCGTCTGCCGGATCGATCGACTCGGGCAGGAAGCCGATTGAACGAACGGCCGCACTTCCGCCCCTGAACCTGCCGGCCGACGACGCGCCTCATGGGTCCGGCATGGAATGGTGGTACTACAACGGAATCCTCGACGCGAAGACAGGCCATCGCTATGCATTTCACGTTGTTGTCTTCGTAGCCAACGGGCTGGTCAAGCACACGGTCATGCACGCGGCGTTGACCGACCTCCAGACCGGGCAGCGCTATTCCAGCCAAACGCGTACCGGCGGCGTTCCTGCGAAGAGCGCCGCAAACGGCCTGGACTTCAGGCAGGACGGCTGGCAAGTCGCTGCTGCGGGTCCATCTCATGCAGTGCACGCCTCTCTTGAAGGAGGTGCTTCGATTGCGCTCGACCTGAGCGATTCGCACCAGCCTGTCCCCCATCGAGCTGCAGGTTCGGAAACCCCGGGTCTGCTTGATTTCGGCATGAGCGGGATCAGTTACTACTATTCGCGTCCCCGCATTTCCGCCCAAGGCGAGGTCTCCATCGGAGGGAAGCCGGTCCAGGTCAGCGGCGACGTGTGGTTCGACCATCAATGGGGCGATTTCGATGTGTTGAGCCTCGGATGGAACTGGTTTGCGTTGCATCTGGCGGATGGTTCCGACGTGATGCTCTATGCGCTTTTCGACACGGCTGGCCGGCAAGTCATGACAGCCGGCACGGTCTCGAATGCACGCGGGTCTCATCCATTGAAGCCGGACGAGATCGAGCTGGTGCCCGTCAACAGATGGACGAGTCCGAGCACGAAGATCAGCTACCCCGTCGAATGGCGCATCAGGCTCCCCTCTGGCGAGTTGAGCATCAAGCCCTTCTTTGCCGACAGCGAATTCGATTCGCAGAAAACGACTGCGAACATTTATTGGGAAGGGCCCGTCCAGGTGACGGGAAGTTCCACGGGCGAGGGTTTTCTGGAGCTGAGCGGATACGACCGCTTGAAGATTCGATGACCTGAAGCACGCTGCTGATGGACGCTGTGGCGCCCACGCGTTGAGCAGGCCTCTCACTCCTTCACCGACCCCGTCAACCCCGACACGTAGTACTCCACGAAGAAGGAGTAGATGAAGGCCACCGGCAGCGACCCCAGCAGCGCGCCTGCCATCAGCGGCCCCCACTGGTACACGTCGCCCTGCACGAGCTCGGTTACCACGCCCACCGGCACGGTCTTGATCTCCGACGACGAGACGAAGGTGAGCGCGTAGATGAATTCGTTCCACGAGAGCGTGAAGGCGAAGATGCCTGCCGAGATCAGGCCGGGCACGGCGAGCGGCAGCACGATCTTCACCAGGATCTGCCAGCGGCTCGCGCCGTCGATCAGCGCGCACTCCTCCAGCTCGAAGGGGATGGAGCGGAAGTAGCCCATCAGCAGCCAGGTGCAGAAGGGGATGAGGAAGGTCGGGTAGGTCAGGATCAGCGCCAGGCGCGTGTCGAAGAGACCGAGGCCGAACACCACGTTCGCGAGCGGAATGAACAGGATCGACGGCGGTACCAGGTAGGCGAGGAAGATCGCGAGTCCCACCTGCCGCGAGCCGTTGAAGCGCAGCCGCTCGATCGCATAGGCCGCGAACACCGAGCAGG
Organism: Variovorax sp. LjRoot84; assembly: GCF_964254305.1. Taxonomy (NCBI): domain Bacteria; kingdom Pseudomonadati; phylum Pseudomonadota; class Betaproteobacteria; order Burkholderiales; family Comamonadaceae; genus Variovorax; species Variovorax sp. LjRoot84. Next base: position 6,102,704 of record NZ_CAXUTE020000001.1, on the reverse strand, counting down.
CGAGCGAGCAGAAGGTCGACACCACCGACACCAGCAGCGTGTTCCAGATCCACTGCGGGTACGAGGTCTCGAACAGCAGCTTGTGGAAATGCGCCAGCGTCGGCGCCACCACCCAGAACGGGTTGCCCTCGCGCGTCAGCAGCTCGGCATCGGGCTTCACCGAGGTGATCGCCATCCAGTAGAACGGGAACAGCAGCACGATCAAAAAGACCACGAGCGGCAGGTACACGGTCACTACCTTGCGCGGCAGCGATTCGAGATAGCTCATGCCGACCATGTCGGTCGTTGCGGCCTTCGCGTTCATTTGTCCGATCCCCCTTGCTGCCACTTGCGTCTTTGCAGGCCGAAGTAGCTGAACAGCACGCAGGCGAGCAAGAACGGCACCATCGCGATTGCAATGGCTGCACCCTCGCCCAGCGCCCCGCCCGAGATCGCGCGCTGGAAGGACAGCGTGGCCATCAGGTGCGTCGCGTTCAACGGCCCTCCGCGCGTGATCACGTAGATGAGCTGGAAGTCGGTGAAGGTGAAGAGCACCGAGAAGGTCATCACCACCGCGATGATCGGCGTCAAGAGCGGCAGCGTGACGTGCCGGAACTGCTGCCAGGGCGAGGCGCCGTCGATGGCCGAGGCCTCGTAGTACGAGGGCGAGATGGTCTGCAGCCCCGCCAGCAGCGTGATGGCGACGAAGGGGATGCCGCGCCACACGTTGGCCGCGATCACGGACCAGCGCGCATTCCACGGGTCGCCGAGGAAATCGATGTAGGCGTCGATCAGCCCCATCTTCATCAGCGCCCAGCTGACGATCGAGAACTGCGAGTCGTAGATCCACCAGAAGGCGATGGCCGAGAGCGCGGTCGGCACGATGTAGGGCAGCAGGATGACGGCGCGGAAGAAGGTCTTGAAGCGGATGTTCTTGTTGAGCAGCAGCGCCAGCCACAGCCCCAGCACGAACTTGAAGACGCTCGCCACCACCGTGTAGAGCAGCGTGTTGAAGAGCGCGAGGCGCGTGACCGCGTCGTCCCAGAGAAACTCGTAGTTCTCCAGCCCGATCCACTGGCCGCCGCGGCCGACCTTGGTGTCGGTGAAGCCGAGCCAGATGCCCAGGCCGAGCGGATAGGTGAGAAACAGCAGCAGCAGCCCCGCCGCCGGCAGCATGAAGAGCAGGCCGAGGAAGTTGCGGCTGTCGGCCAGCCGCGCCGTCCACGGACGCGCCGCCGCGGGCGCGTCCGTCGCGGCCTCAGACCTTGTAATAGCGTTCGGCACGCTTTTGCGCCCGTTCGGCGGCTTCCTTCGGCGACTTGGAGCCGCTGGCCGCCTCGGCCACCATGTTCGTCACGATGAAGTCCGCTCCCGCGCCGGCCGACGCATAACCCAGCGTGCCGGCATACCCGGTCGGCCGCATGTTCTTCGTGCAGTCGCGGTACGGCGTGTGCTTCGGGTCGACGGTCCAGGCGGCGCTCTTCTCGTAGGCCGCGAGCGGCTGCGAGATGTAGCCGCCTGCGGCCTGCAGCCACGGGTCGAACTGCTCCTGTTCCATCATGAAGCGCAGGTACTCCTTGGCCGCCTGCGGGTACTTCGTGTACTTCATGACCATCTGGTTGAAGAACAGGTGCGACTCGGTCGGCACGCCCGCCGGCCCGATCGGGTAGGGCGCGTGGTTGATGTCCTGCGCCATCTCCTTGAGCTTGTCGTCCTTGGAGTTCTTCGTCGCGTAGTAGATCGAGATGCCGTTGTTGGTCAGGCTGATCTGGCCGTCGAGGAAGGCCTTGTTGTTGTTCGGGTCCAGCCACGACAGCGTGCCGGGCGCGAAGGTGGCGTACATCTCCTTGGCGTACTCGAGCGCCTTGATGGTCTCCGGGCTGTCGATGACGACCTTGTTGTTCTTGTCGACGAGCTTGCCGCCGTGCGACCAGATCAGCCAGTTGGTCCACAGCCCGTCGCCGGTGGCGTTGCCGAGCGCGAAGCCGGCGGGCGTGCCTTTCGCCTTCATCGCCTTGAGCAGCTCGAGGAAGCTGTTCGTGTCCTTCGGGAAGGTGTCGAAGCCGGCCGCCTTCACGTGGCTCTGGCGGTACACCAGCATCGCGCCAGCGGTGCCGAGCGGCACGCCGATCCACTTCTTGCCGTCGGGCCGCAGGTAGGCCTCGCACCCCGGGTACCAGCCGCCGTACTTGCGGCCGAGGTAGGTGCACAGGTCGGTGACGTCGAGCAGTTTCTCCGGATAGAGGTTCGCGTCGTCGTTGGTCGACAGGATGATGTCCGGCCCCGCGCCGGTGTTGGCGGCGACCGCGGCTTTCGGGCGCACGTCCTCCCAGGTCTCGTTGTCCACGCGCACCGGCACGCCCGTGGCCTCGGTGAACTTCTTCACGTTGGCCATGTAGGCGTCGATGTCGCCCTGCACGAAGCGGCTCCAGCGCAGCACGCGCAGCGTGGCGCCCTTCTCGGGCTTGAAGGTCATCGACTGCGCATGCGCGGCGGTGGAGAAGAGCGCGGTGCCGGTGCCGAGCGTGGCCGCGGCGGCGACGCCGGCAGAGCCTTCCAGAAACTTGCGGCGATTGAACTCATTCATTCGTGTTGTCTCCTGTGCTTTTGAACGGACTGCCGATGGATTCAGGACACCAGCCGTTCGCCGGTGCCTGCGTCGAAAAGATGCGCGCGCTGAAGATCGGGCTGCAGGTGGATCGTGGTGCCGGGCGCGAAGTCGTGGCGCTCGCGGAACACCGCGGAGAGTTCGGCGCCCTCGTGGCGGCACGAGACGAAGGTGTCCATGCCGGTCGGTTCCATCACCGCCACGCGCGCGGGGATGCCGCTGCCGTCGGCGAGCGTCAGGTGCTCGGGCCGGGTGCCGTAGACCACCGACTGGCCGTCGACGCCGCCGGCGTGCACGGGCGCATCGAGCTGCGTGCCGTCCTGCAGTTCCACGCGCGCCGTGCCGGCGCTGCGCCGCAGCGTGCCCGGCAGGAAGTTCATGGCCGGCGAGCCGATGAAGCCGGCGACGAACTGGTTGGCGGGGTTGTCGTAGAGGTCGAGCGGGCTGCCGGTCTGCTCGATGCGGCCCTCGCGCATGACCACGATCTTGTCGCCCATGGTCATGGCCTCGATCTGGTCGTGCGTGACGTAGATCGAGGTCGTCTTCAGGCGCTGGTGCAGCTCCTTGATCTCGCCGCGCATCGCCACGCGCAGCTTGGCGTCCAGGTTGGACAGCGGCTCGTCGAACAGGAACACCTGCGGGTCGCGCACGATCGCGCGGCCCATCGCCACGCGCTGGCGCTGCCCGCCCGAGAGCTGGCGCGGAAAGCGGTCGAGCAGAGGAATGAGACCGAGGATCTCGGCAGCGCGCTTGACCTTCGATTCGATCGTCGCCTTGTCCAGCTTGGCGAGCGCCAGCGCGAAGGCCATGTTGTCGCGCACCGTCATGTGCGGATAGAGCGCGTAGTTCTGGAACACCATCGCGATGTCGCGTTCCTTCGGCGGCAGGTCGTTGACGCGCCGCTCGCCGATGCGAATCTCGCCGCCGTTGATCTCCTCCAGCCCGGCGATCATGCGCAGCAGCGTCGACTTGCCGCAGCCCGAAGGCCCCACCAGCACGGTGAAGGAACCGTCCTGGATGTCGATGTCCACGCCATGCAGGATGGGGACATTGCCGAAGCTCTTCTTGACTGCCTGGATCGTGACACTTGCCATGCACTGGAATCCTGAAGTTGCGCGAAGGTCGCAGGCGACGCGGGACCCCTGCATCGCAGACGCGGAGTATCGGCACTGGGTTGCCGGGTCGCTATCAGGGCAAACCGGTACGCGTTAACCCCCCGATGATTTGTATGATGACCTGATCACCGTGCTCCATTCCGCCACGCCCGCGCAGGCGCCCGCCCCCTCCGAACCCCTGCGGTCGGCAGCCGACCGGCTGTCCGACCGCCTGGCGCTGCGCCTCGGTGCCCTCATCGAATCCGGCGAGCTGGCGCCCGGCGACCGCCTGCCCACCGAGCAGCAGCTGGCGGCGACGCACGGCGTCTCGCGAACGGTGGTGCGCGAGGCGTTGCACCAGCTCAAGTCCAGGTCGCTGGTGGTGTCGCGCCAGGGCTCGGGCGTCTTCGTGGCGCCCACGCCGCAGAACCAGCCGCTGGCCTTCGACCCGGCCGTGCTGGGCTCCGTGCAGGCCGTGGTGCACGTGGTCGAAGTGCGGCGAGTGCTCGAAGGCGCGATCGCGGCGCTGGCGGCCGAGCGCGCCACCCGCGCCCACATCGCCGCGCTGCGCCGCGCGCTCACGGCCATCGACACCGCGGTCGCCGAGGGGCGCGACGGGGTGGCCGAGGACCTGGCCTTCCACCGCATCATCGGCGAGTCCACGGGCAACCCGCAGTTCCGCCTCCTGCTCGGCTTTCTCGAGCAGTACCTGCGCGAAGGCATGCGCATCACGCGCGGCAACGAAGCGCGCCGCAAGGATTTCATGGAGGCGGTGCAGCTGGAGCACCGCGCCATCGTCGACGCGATCGCCGCGCGCGATCCTGTCGCAGCACACGACCACGCCACCCGGCACCTGATCCTCGGCGAAGAACGGCTCGTCGAGGGCGGCATCATTCCCAGCCGCAAACGAAGATTGAAGGAGAAGAGATGAAACTGATGATCACCGGAGGCGGCGGCTTCGTCGGCGCGCGCCTCGCCCGCACCCTGCTCGCGCGCGGCACGCTCGCCGGCGAGCGCATCGACCGCATGGTCCTCACCGACATTGCGCCGCCGCCGGCCGACCTGCTGGCGGATGCGCGCGTCGAGGCGCGCACCGGTCCGCTGCTGGCGCAGACCGAGGCGCTGCGCACCGAGGCCTTCGACGGCGTGTTCCATCTGGCCTCCGCTGTCTCCGGCGAATGCGAGCTCGACTTCGATCTCGGCCTGCGTTCCAACCTGGACAGCACGCGCGCGCTGCTCGATGCGCTGCGCGCCAACGTCAATGCCGGCGGCAAGGTCACGCGCGTGGTGTTCTCGAGCTCGGTCGCGGTCTTCGGGCCGGATCCGGCCGTGCCGCTGCCGAAACTGGTCGCCGACGACACGCTGCCCGCGCCGCAAACTTCCTACGGCACGCAGAAGCTGATCTGCGAACACCTGATCGCCGACTACACGCGCAAGGGCTACATCGATGGCCGCGCCGCACGGCTGATGACCGTGACGGTGCGGCCCGGCAAGCCCAACGCCGCGGCCTCGTCCTTCTTCAGCGGCATCATCCGCGAGCCGCTGGCCGGCGTGGAAGCGATCTGCCCGGTCTCGCCCGAGGTCTCGCACCCGATGTCTTCGCCGACACGCACGGTGGACGGCCTGATCGCCGTCTACGAAGCCAGCCGCGAGGCCTTCTGCGGCCGCACCGCGCTCAACCTGCCGGCCCTCAACGTGCGCGTGAGCGAGATGCTCGACGCGCTCGAGCAGGTCGCCGGCCCGGCAGTGCGGGCGCGCGTGCGCTTCGAGCGCGACGAGCGCATCGCCGGCATCGTGGCCAACTGGCCCGGCGGCGCAACGGCCGCGCGCGCCGCGCGGCTCGGCCTGCTGCCGCACGAGAACTTCGCGGACATCATCCGGCAGTACATCGACGATTGCCGCGCGCTCCCGAACGCCAACGAGACCCTGAAGGGAATGTCCTGATGAAACCGAAGAACAACAACAAGAAGCCGAGGCAGGCCCTCAAGTTGCGCTCCCAGGCCTGGTTCGACAACCCGGCCAATGCCGACATGACGGCGCTCTACCTCGAGCGCACGATGAACTTTGGCCTCGGCTTCGACGAGCTGCAGTCGGGGCGGCCGATCATCGGCATCGCACAGACCGGCTCGGACATCGCGCCCTGCAACCGCCATCACCTGGTGCTGGCCGAGCGCGTGCGCGAAGGCATCCGCGATGCCGGCGGCATCGCCTTCGAGTTCCCGATCCATCCGATTCAGGAAACCTGCAAGCGCCCGACGGCGGCGCTCGACCGCAACCTGCAGTATCTCTCGCTGGTCGAGGTGCTCTACGGCTATCCGCTCGACGGCGTGGTGCTGACCACCGGCTGCGACAAGACCACGCCGGCGCAGATCATGGCCTCTGCCACGGTGGACATCCCCGCCATCGCGCTCAACTCGGGGCCGATGCTCAACGGCTGGTACGAGGGCGAGCGCACCGGCTCGGGCACCATCGTCTGGAAGGCGCGCGAGCTGATGGCCGCGGGCAAGATCGGCTACCAGGAGTTCCTGAAGCTCGTGGCCTCCTCGGCGCCGTCGACCGGCCACTGCAACACCATGGGCACGGCGTCGACCATGAACTCGCTGGCCGAGGTGCTGGGCATGACGCTGCCGGGCGGCGCCGCGATCCCGGCGCCCTACCGCGACCGCCAGGAGATGGCGTACATGACGGGCAGGCGCATCGTCGAGATGGTGCGCGAGGACCTGAAGCCTTCGGACATCCTCACGCGCGCCGCCTTCGAGAACGCGATCGTCGTCAACTCTGCGCTCGGCGGCTCGACCAATGCGCCGGTCCACCTGAACGCCATCGCGCGCCACATCGGCGTCGAGCTGACGACGGCCGACTGGGAGAAGCACGGCTACAAGATTCCGCTGATCGTGAACCTGCAGCCCGCTGGCGAGTACCTCGGCGAGGAGTACTACCGCGCCGGCGGCGTGCCCGCTGTGGTCGCCGAGCTGATCGCCCAGGGCAAGATCCAGCCCGCCCTCACCGCCAACGGCAAGACGCTGGTCGAGAACTGTGAAGGCAAATTCACGAGCGACCGCAAGGTGATCTTTCCCTACGCCAAGCCGATGAAGAAGAACGCCGGCTTCCTCAACCTCAAGGGCAACCTGTTCGACTCCGCGATCATGAAGACCAGCGTGATCACGCCGGAGTTCCATGCGCGCTACCTCGAGAACCCGAAGGACCCGATGGCCTTCGAAGGCACGGCGATCGTCTTCGACGGGCCGGAGGACTACCACCGCCGCATCGACGACCCGAAGATGAAGCTCGATGCGAACAGCATCCTCTGCATGCGCGGCGTGGGGCCGGTCGGCTATCCCGGCGCGGCCGAGGTGGTCAACATGCGCGCGCCCGACTACCTGCTCAAGAAAGGCATCACCGCGCTGCCCTGCATCGGCGACGGCCGGCAGTCGGGCACCTCGGGTTCGCCGTCGATCCTCAATGCCTCGCCGGAGGCCGCGACGGGCGGTGGGCTCGCACTGCTCAAGACCGGCGACCGCGTCCGCATCGATCTCAAGAAGCGCACCGCGAACATGCTGGTCTCGGACGAAGAGCTTGCCAAACGTCGCGCGAAGCTCGAAGCCGCCGGCGGCTATCCGTATCCGCCGAGCCAGACGCCGTGGCAGGAGATCCAGCGCGCCGTCGTCGACGAGCTCTCCGAAGGCATGGTGCTGAAGCCCGCGGTCAAGTACCAGAAGATCCACGCGACCTTCGGCATTCCGCGCGACAACCACTAGGGCCCGTCAGCGTCTAGGCACGCGAAGCCTTGCTTGCATGTCGCGGCGCTCCGTGCGCCAGGTTGGCGGCAATGAGTGCCGCGGTCAGTGTCACGAGCCACGAAAAATACACCCATAGCAAGAAGACGGGAAAGACCGCGAAGGCTCCGTAAACGGCCTTGTAGGTGGGAATCTTGAGAAGGTAGGTCGCGAAGCCGCGCTTGCCCAACTCGAGAGCGATGCCGGCGATCAAGCCACCCGCGATCGCATCACGCCGCCGAACCTTGGTGTTCGGGACGAAGTAGAACAGGCTCGTCACGACCACCATGCAGAGCGCCACCGGGCCCAGGTTCAGTACGAACCTGGCCGAGGGTGGCAGGGTTCCGATCAAACCCATCGACGCACCCAGCACATGCGACGTCGCCCACAGACTCACCCCCAGGGCCGGTGGCCCCACGGCCAGCATCAACAAATACAGGCCCACTCGCTTGTAGAACGGACGATTTCTTTTCACGTTCCAGATCTGGTTGAAGGCGTTTTCTACGGTGAGCATCAGCGCAATCGCCGCCACCAGCAGGAACAATGAGCCGATCAAGGTGAGGCCACTCGCATTGGCGGCGAACTGATGGAGGTACTTCAGCACCGTGCGTGAGATCTCTGCCGGAAGCAGGCTCCTCAACAAGTGCTCCTCGAGCGCATCCTCGAAGCGCTTGAACATCGGGAACCGCGTGAACAGCGCGAGGCTCACCGCGAGAAACGGCGCGATGGACAGGACTGTCGTGAAAGTCAGGCTGCCGGCGACCTGGGCCAAGCGTTCTTTCCTGGCGCGGCGGATCGTGAGTCGGATCAGGCTGGACATGCGTCATTGAGGTTTGGGTGTCGGCCGAGATTCTCGCCGCGTCCACGCAGCGCGCCAGCTATGCCGCTGCGACATATCTAAAAGTGTCCTCCTCAGCTAGCAGGCTGTATGCCGAGTTGAGATAGTTCATGACACCGGGCGAACACCGGCGGCTTGAACAAATATGAGGAGACAAGATGGATATGCGCGATCGCGCCTGGCTTGCTGCGGGCATCGCAACGGCTTCGCTTGGAGCCTTCCCGGCACTTGCACAAAGTCCGTCGGCGAACAGCGTCAGTGTTTATGGCGTGCTGGACGAGTATGCGGGTTCGCTTCGCAGAAGCGATCAAGCGGGCCGCGCCACCGTATTGAACAGCGGCGGCATGACCACTTCCTACTGGGGGATTCGGGGAACCGAAGACTTGGGAGGAGGCTTGCAATCGTTCTTTGCGCTGGAAAGTTTCCTTCAAGCCGACAGCGGGAACTTTGGCAGGACAGCTGCCGATCCCTACTTCTCGCGAAATTCCTATGTGGGGCTCGGCGGAGCCTACGGCCAGGTGAGCCTGGGGCGACAGACCAATGCGCTCTATGCGGCAACAGGCAATTTCAACCCCTTTCTGGCGTCTGCCAATCTGAGCCCTGTCATGCTGCAGGTCTGGAACACGGGCTACAACCGTGCGATCCTGGGTGACAGCGTCTGGGACAACACCATCCAGTACGCGTCGCCGGAAGCAGCGGGGTTTCGCGTTTCCGCAACGTACGGACTGGGCGAAGTGGCGGACCGGGTTGGTGAGCGCAATTTCAACCTGACCCTCAACTACGCGAAGGGTCCGTTCGCTGCGGTGGTCTCCGCCCAGCAGGTCAAGGTGGGCCCGGGCCTTTCGGCCCGGATCTCGAGCCAGAAGGCGCAGATGGCCGGGCTTTCGTATGACTTCGAAGTGGTGAAGGTCTACGGCCAGTACTTTCATACCGACACGCCTGGCATCCGGACCAAGACCCGGACGACCCAGCTCGGCTTCGCGGTGCCCATAGGCGCCGGCCGGGTCATGGCCTCTGTTTCCCGCACGCAGAGAGACATGCCGATCGTCGACTCTCGTCGAACCACAGGCGCCGTCGGCTATGACTACTTCCTCTCCAAGCGCACGGATCTCTACGCGGTCTACCTCTCGGACAAGCTCACCGGATTCGCGCGAGCAGGAAACGTGGCGCTCGGCGTGCGGCACCGCTTCTGAAAATTCCAGCACGCTTGTCTCGAAGTGAATCGGAATCCCATGAACACCTTCCTGAAAATTGCCCGGCATTCAGCCCTCGTCGTTGCCGCAATCTCCATTTGCGCGAGTGCGAATGCACAACCATCGTCGACGAAGCCGATTCGTCTCGTCGTGCCCTTCGGCCCCGGGGGCGTTGCCGACCTCACGGCACGGACCGTCGCGCAGAAGATGTCGCAGTCCATGGGGCAAAGCATCATCGTGGACAACAAGCCGGGCGCAGGGGGAGTGGTCGCGTCCGATACCGTGGCCAAGGCGCCGCCGGACGGACTCACCGTCCTCTTGATGTCCAACGCCAATGCCGTCAGCGCGGGGCTGTTCAAGCAGCTGCCCTTCGATACCGTCAAAGACTTCGCTCCGGTGTCGACGCTCGGCTATTTCGATATGGCGGTCGTGACCGCCGCGGACTCGAAATTCAAGACGATGCAGGAGCTGTTGACATACGCGAAGGCGCACCCCGGTACCGTCAACATCGGGACCATCAACGTGGGCAGTACGCAGCATCTGGCGGCCGAGCTGCTCAAGCGCAGCACCGGCATCGACGCGCAAGTGATTCCCTTCAACGGGTCGCCCGCATTGATCACCGCGCTGCGAGGGGGGCAGATCGATGCCGGCGTCGAGATCCTGGCGCCCATCCTGGGTCAGATCAGCGGGAAGTCGCTGCGCGCCATTGCCGTCATGGGAGCGAAGCGCTCGTTCGCGCTGCCGGAGACGCCGACCGTCGCGGAGAGCGGGGCGCCCAACTTCAAGGTCGCGTCCTGGAACGCCTTTGCGGTGCCAGCCAAGACGCCGCCCGCCATCGTCGCCAGGCTCAACAAGGAGGTCAACGCAGCGCTGGCCGCGCCGGAGATCAAGGAGCGGCTGCGCCAGCTCGGCGTCGAGGCGCAGGGAAGCACTCCGCAGCAACAGGCGGAGCTTCTCAGGGACGAAATTCAGCGCTGGTCCGAAGTCATCCGCCTGGCAGGCATCCCCAAGCAATGAGCGTCCACGTGCCCGTGGCGCATCAAGTCTTTGCGAGTGACGGTGAGCCGCTCATCGTCTGGCTCACCACCTCCTGGATCAACTTGAGGACGGCCTGCTGGGTGAGGGTGGTCGGCCTTTGAGAACTGAGCGCAAGGGCCAGCCGGCTGCGCAGCGGAGGATCCACGATCCGGCGCATCGCAAAGGCCTCGGGGCGAGGCGCAGTGAGAACCGCATTCGAGGACAAGACAGCCAGTCCCACCCCGTCGATCACCAGGTCCAGGATGGCGGCCACGCCGTCGATCTCCATCGCGATGGTCGGACGGCATCCGATGTTCGCCATTTCCGCTTCGACCAGCATGCGAATGGAGTTCGGCTTGGTCGGGATCACCAGAGGCTTCGAGGCCAGCTCTCGCATCGAAATTTCTTCATCCGGTTCGCCGGCGGGCTGCGCCGGGCCGACCAGGTACAAGTCCTCTTCCAGGATGACAACGCTGTCGATCTCCGCGGAAGGCGCAGGGTTGTAGAGCAGCGCCAGGTCGAGGCGGCCTGCGGTCACCGATTCCTGCATGGCGCTTGAAAGCGCCTCGGTGATGGAGAGGCTGGCGTCGGGAAGTTGCTGACGGAAGGCGCGGGTCAAGGGCACGGCGATGCGCTTCGAAATGCTGGGCGGCAAACCCACAGCGACGCGGCCGGCCAGCGCGCCGCGCAACAGCCCGAGGTCCTCCTTGGCGCGTTCGATCTGATGCAGGATGCCTCTGGCGTGTTCCAGCAGCAGCTTGCCTGCATCCGTGACGATGACGCCTCGGCCATTGCGCGTCAGAAGATTCTGTCTCAGCTCCACTTCGAGCTGGCGCACCTGCCGGCTGAGCGCGGGCTGTGCGACATCGATCACGATCGAAGCCCGGGTGAAACTCCCCAGCTCTGCGACGTGAACGAAGTACTCCAGCTGCTTGAGGTCCATGGAAAGGAGTCTAGAGCTTGCTCGCATTGCCCGCGACGAGCTCCCCGCCGGCCTCAGGCCCAGTACAGCCGCATCGGGTTGTCCACCAGCAGTTTGCGCTGAAGCTCCGCCGTCCGCGCGATGCGGGGGATCATGTCGACCAGCGTGCCGTCATCGGGCATGTGCGTCTTGAGATTGGGATGCGGCCAGTCGGTACCCCACAGTACGCGGTCCGGGAACTCCTCGACCAGCCGCTGCGCGAAAGGAACGACGTCATCGTAGGTCGGCGGACCGGAGACAGACAGGCGCTCCGGGCAGCTCACCTTCGACCAGACATTCGGATGCTCGCGCAACAGCCGCACGAAGCGCTCGAACTGCGGCCCTTCGACCGGCTGGCCGACGTCGGGCCGGCCCATGTGGTCGACCACCACGGTCGTCGGCAGGCGGGTGAAGAAATCCCACAGCTCGGGCAGATCCGGCGCTTCGAAATACACGACCACGTGCCAGCCCAGCGGCGCGATGCGCTCGGCGATGCTCATCAGCACCTCGCGGGGCGTGAAGTCGGCGAGCCGCTTGAGAAAGTTGAAGCGCACGCCGCGCACCCCGGCTTCGTGCAGAAGGCGAAGCTCGGCGTCGCTCACGCTCGGCGCGACCGAGGCCACGCCGCGTGCGCGTCCGTTCGAATGCGCAATGGCATCGATCAACGCACGGTTGTCGTTGCCATGACAGCTCGCCTGCACGATCACGTTGCGCTCGAAGCCCAGCAGATCGCGCAGTGCGAAGAGCTGGTCCTTCGAGGCATCGCAGGGCGTGTATTTGCGCTCCGGCGCATAGGGGAACACCGCGCCCGGGCCGAAGACGTGGCAGTGTGCATCCACCGCACCGGGCGGTGCTGTGAAGTGCGGCTTCGAGGGGGCAGGATGAAAGCAGAGCCAGTTCTTGTCCATAGCTGTCCATCTTGCGCAGATGTCTCGCGACGAGCGAGCCCGAAAATGCGCTAGCAGCTAGCGAATTTCGGCATGGCCGGCGGCGCCGTCGGGCTGCGCATGCAGGAGGCCTGAAGCGCGCAAGGAGAGTCCTACATGCGGAGTCGGCATCGGCGCATTGGCATCGTGCGCGCGACGCATAGATTCGCGTTCGCGCTCAGGGGAGCATCGCGGCCGCCAGATCCAGAGCGGAAAGCACGCCGAGACTGCCGCACTTCAGGATCCTGCCTCATGTCTTCGACGCGTTTGTGCGCCCTTGCGGCAGCCGTGGCCGGCGCCGGCTTCTTCGTTGCCACCCCGGCGCTGGCCGAGCCTTCGCCGGCCCTCGACCGCTTCAGCCTCTCGGTCGGCGCCTTCAATGCCGACCCCACCTTCAACGCCTCGCTGAACACGCCCTTCGGCCGGCTGGACCCGGGCGACCTCAAGGGCAGCGACGTGACCATGCCGCGCATCACGGCCGACATCCTGCTGGGCGACAGCCAGGGCCTGTCGCTCGACTACTACCGCTTCAAGCGCGACTACGGCACCGGCTTCGCCAACAGCTTCGCGATCGGGCCGACCTCGATCACGGCGCTGGGCAACGTCAACCTCGACCTCAAGCTGGAGTTCGCCAAGTTTGCCTACAAGTGGTGGATCGGCTCAGGCAACACGGTGCTGGGCCTCGGCGCCGGCGTCGCGTACTACCGGGCCAGCCTGGACAGCAACGCCCTCGCAGGCGTGAACGGCGCGACCGCGACCTTCAGCCAGCGCGACAGCGACGACGCCTTCGCGCCGCTGCTCGAGATCGGCGTGCGCCATGCCATCACGCCCGACCTGCGCCTGTTCGCCGATGCCTCGGGCGTGCGCAAGGGCGGCAGCGGGCTGCACGGCCATATCTACAACGCGGCCCTCGGCGTCGAGTGGTTCCCGGTCAAGAACGTCGGCCTGGTCCTGTCCTACGGCGTGAGCGAGATCGATCTCAAGCGCGACATCGACAGCATCAGCAGCACCGCGCGCCTGAAGGTCAGGCTGCAAGGGCCCTCGGCCTTCCTCAAGGCGCGCTTCTAGAGACGCTCGAAGGCGTGCAGCAGTTGCGCGCCCGCCTCGGCCAGCGTGCCGTCGTTGCGGACCTCGATGGCATGCGCCGGCGGCTTGAATGCCAAGGCGCGCCGCACGCGGGCATCGACCATCTCCGGCGTCTCGCGCCCGCGCGCCAGCAGGCGCTGGCGCAGCACGTCGATGCTGGCGGTGACGTGCACAACAGTCAGATGCGGAAACCTCGACAGCGCCTGCGGCAGGTAGGCGCGCGATCCGTTCACGATCACCCACTTGCCCAGGTGCAGGGGCGAGAGCTCGTCGTGGCGCACGCCGTAGCGCAGGCCGTTGGCCTGCCAGTGGAGCGCGAAGGCCTGCGCGTCGCTGAGCTGCTCGAAGGCGTGCGCGCTTACGCTGTGGTGCTGCTCGTCGTCGGCCTTGGGCGGCCGCGTGATCGTGCGGCGCGCCAGGTGCACCGGCATGTGCGGCGGAAGATGGTCCTTGAGCCAGGCCAGCAGGCTGTCCTTGCCGGCGCCGGAAGGCCCCATCACATAGACCAGCCGCCCCTTCATGCGCCAAGCTCCATCTGTTCTACCAGCACGAAGTCGGCACCGGGCTTGGGTTCGGCGAACAGGGAGAGCGTGTCGAAGCGGCAGGCGGGCAAGTCGGCGAAGCGCTCGCGCGCCGCATCCTGAATGGCCTGCACGATCGACGGCGCCGCATCGCGCAGCGTTCCCGTGAGCGAGAGATGGAAGCGGAAGCGCTCCAGCACGAAGGGATAGCCCCAGCGCTGCAGCAGCGCGTCTTCCTCCTGCGTGAGGCCGGCCGCGCGGCGGCGTTCGATCTCGAACGGCGTCAACGGCGCGGCCAATGCATGCAGGCGCGTGACGCAGGCCGCGGCCACTTCGTCGATCGCGCGGCTGCCGCCCTCCGGCACCAGCGCCAGAAAATCGTCGAGCATCGCGACCTTCAATGCGGGCATCGTGAAGGGCTCGAAGTCCTCGCAGAGGCCGTGCAGGCCGGCGCGCAGCCTCTCGACGTCGACGCCCGGCGCCAACGCGAAAGGCGCCTTGAGCGTCGCATGCCAGCCATAGCGCCGCGGCGCCTTCGTCAGCCGATGCAGTTCGGGCGCGGGCACGCCGGGCAGCGGTGCCTGCGGCAACGGCTCGAGCCGCGAGGCGCAGCGCCCGAGCCAGCGCCTGCCGGCGCGCCACCAGGCGCTGTCGGCGCGGGGCGCGAAGTAGACGGCGTAGCGATGCACGGGATCACTCGTCATGCGTCACCGTGAGCGTGACGCGATCGCCCGCAAACCAGGTCCGCGCGAACTCGATGGGCACGTCCGCGGTGTCCACGTTGACGCTCTCGACGAAGAGCACCGGCCGCGCGGCCGGCTGCCGCAGCTGGGCCGCCACCTCGGCCTCGGGCATCTGCGCCGTGATGCGGCTCTCGTGCCGCGTGTAGTCGTCGATGCCATGTGCGGCAAAGGCCGCGGTGATGGAGCCGGTCTCGCGCACCACCTCTTCGAGCTGCTCAAAACGCGGCAGCGGAAAGAAGCGCTCGCTGATGTGCAGCGGCTGCTGCTCGGCCTCGCCCAGCACCTGCAGCCGCAGCAGCGTGCTGCGCGCGGGCACCTGCAGCGCGCGTGCCTGCGCGGCCGTGGCACGCACGGTGCTCGACGCGAGCACGCGCAAGGCGCCGCGCATGCCTGCCAGCGCCATGCTCTGGTGATGACGCGTGCGCTTGGCCAGCACCAGGTCGACCGCGAACTCCTCCACGTAGGTGCCGCTGCCCTGCGTCACGCGCAGCAGGCCCTGGCTGCTCAGGCTGGCGAGCGAACGGCGGATGGTGTGGCGATTGACGCCGAACTGCTCGGCCAGCGCGTGCTCCGAGGGCAGGCGCTCGCCCGGCGGGTAGATGCCGCGGGCGATCGATTCGGCCAGCTCGGCCGCGATGCGGGTCCAGAAACTGTCGCGCGCCGTGCGCGCCGGAAGCGAGTCGGGAGAAGTCGTGATGGCTGTCATGAAAGCTACATGCGTGCGCCCTAAGCTGGCGCCAGTTGTTCGATTTGTCTATACAACTTTCCCAGATTAACACCCCCATGTTTCATGCCTTTGACAACCACCCTTCGAGCCGGCCGCCGAGCCGCGCGCAGTGGATGGCCGTGCTGGCGCGGGCGCCGCTCTCGCTGCTGGAGCCGGCGCTCGGCGAGCACGCCCAGCGCACGCCGCAGTGGCTGCGCGCGCCCGAGACGGGCCTCATGATGGTCCAGGGCCGCGCCGGCGGCACGGGCGAGCGTTTCAACCTCGGCGAGGTCGCGGTCACGCGCTGTGCGCTGCGCCTGCATGGCGTCGCGCACGAAGGCGCGGCGGTCGGCGTCGCCTATGTGCTGGGCCGCTCGCACCGGCAGGCGCAGCTGGCGGCGGTGGCCGATGCGCTGCTGCATGACCCGGCGCAGCAGGACGCGCTCGATGCGCAACTGCTCGCGCCCGTGCGCCAGCACCTGGCCCGCGAGCGCGCCGAGCGCCATGCGCGTGCGCAGGGCAGCAAGGTCGAGTTCTTCACCGTTGCGCGCGAAGCCGGCGGTGCCGATGGAGACGAAGAGGAGAACGCATGAGACGCCGGGCCGCTCCCAAGTCGAATAGCACCGCAGCGCACAGCGCGGAGGTTACCCAATGAACACCACCACAGATCTCTCCAAGGTCGGCGTGGGTTTCTCGGATCTCGCGCTCGGCAGCCAGGCCGTGTTCCGCGCCGCATTGGAAGCCCTCTCGCACCCGGGCCGCATCGTCGACCTGCCGCACGATGCCGAAGTGCCCAGGCACGGGCATGCGGCTTCGGCCGCGCTGCTGCTCGCGCTGCTCGATCCGGATTGCAAGCTCTGGCTCTCGCCAACGCTGGCCAAGAGCGATGCCGCGGCCTGGCTGCGCTTTCATTGCGGCTGCGTGATCGTCGACGATCCGGGTGAGGCGCAGTTCGCCTGGATCGCCGGCGGCGACGAAGCGCCCGCACTCGACCGCTTCGCGCAGGGCAGCGACACCTACCCCGACCAGTCGGCCACCTGCGTGGTGGACGTGCCCTCGCTGGCCGACGGCGCCGACGCCGAAGGCTGGACGCTGCGCGGGCCGGGCATCCGCACGGAGACGCGCTTGTGCGTCGACGGCTTGCCGCAGGAGCGCGCCGAAAAGCTGATCGCCCAGCGCGCCGCGCAGCAGGCGGCCTTCCCGCGCGGCGTCGACCTGTTCCTCGCCACCGAGCACCAGATCGTCGGCCTGCCGCGCACCACCCACATCGAGCTGGAGCACTGAGCATGTACGTTGCCGTCAAGGGTGGCGAAGCCGCCATCCTCCACAGCTTGCGCCTGCTGGCCGAGCAGCGCCGCGGCGACCCGGCCACGCCGGAGCTCTCGGTGCAGCAGATCCGCGAGCAGCTCAAGCTCGCGGTCGACCGCGTGATGACCGAGGGCTCGGTCTATGACCCCGAGCTCGCCGCGCTCGCGATCAAGCAGGCCTCGGGCGACCTGGTCGAAGCCATCTTCCTCTTGCGCGCCTACCGCGCCACGCTGCCGCGCCTGGGCACCAGCGTGCCGCTGGACACCGCGCGCATGCAGCTCGACCGCCGCATCTCCGCCACCTTCAAGGACCTGCCCGGCGGACAAGTGCTGGGCCCGACCTACGACTACACGCAGCGCCTGCTCGACTTCACGCTGCTCGCGAGCGGCGGCGGCGCAACAGGCCAGGCTGCCCCAGCAGCAGCGCCTGCCGACACACCCGCCGTCACGCCGCGCGTGGTCGACCTGCTCAACCACGAAAGCCTGATCGAGACCCGCCCCGTGCCCCCGGGCGATCCGGCCCCGGTGGACCTGACGCGCGAGCCGCTGCGCTTTCCGGCCGATCGTGCGACGCGGCTGCAGAATCTCGCGCGCGGCGACGAAGGCTTTCTGCTTGCGATGGCCTACTCCACCCAGCGCGGCTATTCGCACAGCCATCCCTTCGTCGGCGAGATCCGCTTCGGCAGCGTCGCGCTCGAGATCGAACCCGAGGAGCTGGGCTTTGCGATCTCGATCGGCGACATGGAGATCACCGAGTGCGAAATGGTCAACCAGTTCGCCGGCAGCAAGACCGAGCCGCCGCAGTTCACGCGCGGCTACGGGCTGGCCTTCGGCCACAGCGAACGGAAGGCGATGGCGATGAGCCTGGTCGATCGCGCGCTGCGCGCCGACGAGCTCGGCGAGGCGGTCGAATCGCCGGCGCAGATGCAGGAGTTCGTGCTCTCGCACAGCGACAGCCTCGAAGCCTCCGGCTTCGTGCAGCACCTGAAGCTGCCGCACTACGTGGACTTCCAGTCCGAACTGGAACTGGTGCGCCGCATGCGCAGCGCGTCCGCACGGGGAGACGACGAATGAGCGCCGCCCGGCCGCCCGAAGGCGCTCGCCCCCTCCTTCAGGAGGGGGTGCGCGAAGTACACGAAGTGACAAGCCTGGGGGAGGTTGCCCAATGACAGACACGAACATCAACTTCGCCTACCTCGACGAGCGCACCAAGCGCATGATCCGCCGCGCCATCCTCAAGGCCGTGGCCATCCCCGGCTACCAGGTGCCCTTCGGCTCGCGCGAGATGCCGCTGCCCTACGGCTGGGGTACCGGCGGCATCCAGGTCACGGCCGCGGTGATCGGCCCCAAGGACGTGCTCAAGGTCATCGACCAGGGCTCCGACGACACCGTCAACGCGGTCAACATCCGGCGCTTCTTCGAACGCACCACCGGTGTCGCGACCACCACGCGCACGCAGGAGGCCACGCTGATCCAGACCCGCCACCGCATCCCCGAGGCGCCCTTGGCCGAAGGCCAGGTGCTGGTCTATCAGGTGCCGGTGCCCGAGCCCATGCAACGCCTGGAACCGCGCGAGACCGTCACGCGCACGCTGCACGGGCTGGCCGAGTACGGCCTGATGCACGTCAAGCTCTACGAGGACATCGCGCGCTACGGCCATATCGCGACCACCTACGACTACCCGGTGCTGGTGAACGAGCGCTACGTGATGTCGCCCTCGCCCATCCCCAAGTTCGACAACCCCAAGATGCACATGAACCCCGCGCTGCAGCTCTTCGGCGCCGGCCGCGAGAAGCGCATCTATGCCGTGCCGCCCTACACCGCGGTCGAAAGCCTGGGCTTCGAGGACCATCCCTTCGAAGTGCAGCGCTGGGACGCAGCCTGCGCGCTGTGCGGCGCCACCGACAGCTTCCTCGACGAGGTCATCACCGACGACAGCGGCACACGCATGCATGTGTGCTCCGACTCGGACTACTGCCAGTCGCGGCAGCAAGCGCTGAGTCCGGCGATGCCGGCACAGCAATTGGAGGAGGTCGAATGAAGAGCGCCACCCTCCCCCTGCTGCGCGTGCGCGGCATCGGCAAGCGCTACGGCGATCGCGTCGCGCTGGCCGACGCCTCCTTCGACCTCTGGCCCGGCGAAGTGCTGGCCGTGGTCGGCGAGTCGGGCTCCGGCAAGACCACGCTGCTCGATGCGGTCGCGGCCCGCAGCCGGCCCGACGAGGGCAGCGTGCAGTTCCACACGCGCAGCGGCGGCCTGCAGGAGGTCTTTGCGATGAGCGAGGCCGAGCAGCGCCTGCTCGCGCGCACCGACTGGGGCTTCGTGCACCAGAACGCGGCCGACGGCCTGCGCATGGATGTCTCGGCCGGCGCCAACGTCGGCGAGCGCCTGATGGGCCTCGGCGAGCGGCACTACGGGCGCCTGCGCGCTACCGGATCGGAATGGTTGCAGCGCGTCGAGATCGATCCGCAGCGCATCGACGATGCGCCGCGCACCTTCTCCGGCGGCATGCGCCAGCGCCTGCAGATCGCGCGCAACCTGGTCACCCGGCCGCGCCTGGTGTTCATGGACGAGCCGACCTCCGGCCTCGACGTCTCGGTGCAGGCCCGCCTGCTCGACCTGCTGCGCCAGCTCACGCGCCAGATGCAGCTCGCCGCCATCGTGGTCACGCACGACCTCGCGGTGGCCCGGCTGCTCGCGCACCGCATGATGGTGATGCAGAAGGGCCGCGTGGTCGAAGCCGGCCTCACCGACCAGGTGCTGGACGACCCGCAGCATCCCTACACCCAGCTTCTCGTTTCCTCGGTATTGCAACCGTGACCGCGCCCCTTCTTCAACTGCGCGGGGTGGCCAAGCGCTTCACCCTCCATCAACAGAACCATCTCGAGCTCTCGGTGTTCGAGGGCCTCGAGCTCAGCGTCTCGGCCGGCGAATGCGTGGTGCTCGACGGCGCCTCGGGCCTGGGCAAGAGCACGCTGCTCAAGCTCATCCATGCCAACTACCGCGCCAGCGCGGGCCGCATCACGGTGCAGCCGCCGGGCGGTGCGCCGGTCGAGGTGACCGAGGCCGATCCGCGCGAGCTGGTGCGCCTGCGCCGCGACACCATCGGCTACGTGAGTCAGTTCCTGCGCGTGATCCCGCGCGTGCCGGCGCTCGACGTCGTGGCCGAGCCGCTGGCCGAGGATGCGGGCGACGACCCCGCCGCCCTCGAAGCCGCGCGCGAGGAAGCGCGCAAGTGGCTCACGCGCCTTTCCATTCCCGAACGCCTGTGGCATCTGCCGCCCGCCACCTTCTCGGGCGGCGAGCAGCAGCGCATCAACATCGCACGCAACATGATCAAGCCCAAGCCGCTGCTGCTGCTGGACGAGCCGACCGCTTCGCTCGATGCGGCCAACACGCGCACCGTGATCGAACTGATCCGCGAAGCCGCGGCGCGCGGCGCCGCGATGGTCGGCATCTTCCATGACGCGGAGGTCGGCGCCGCCGTGGCGACACGCCGCGTCAACGTCGCCGACTTCAGGAGTCCCGCATGAACACCGTCTTCAAGAACGCGCGCATGGTCCTGCCCGGCGAGGTGGTGCGCGGCAGCCTCTCGGTCGCGGACGGCCGCATCGCGGCGCTGCACAACGGCCATACGGGCGTGGCCACCATCGACCTCGAGGACGACTACCTGCTGCCCGGCCTGGTCGAGGTCCATACCGACAACTTCGAGCGCCACCTGATGCCGCGCCCCAAGGTGCAGTGGGCCGAGCTGCCGGCCCTCCTGGCGCACGATGCCGAGGTGGCGGCCGCAGGCATCACCACCGTGTTCGATGCGCTCGGCGTCGGCGAGTCCGACACCGAAAGCCTGCGCGGCAGCACCTGGACCAAGACGCTGGCCACGCTCGACAACTGCACCGCCCAGGACCTGCTGCGCGCCGACCACCACCTGCACGTGCGCTGCGAACTGCCGGCGCCCAACACCATCGAGCTCTTCGAGCCCTTCCATGGCCATCCGCGCGTGTCGCTGATCTCGCTGATGGACCACACGCCGGGCCAGCGCCAGTGGGAAAACCTCGAGGTCGCGCGCATCTACTACACCGGCAAGAAGGGCTGGAGCGCCGAGAAGTTCGAGCGCCAGGTCGCGCATGCCGCCACGCTGCAGGCCCAGTACGCCGAGCCGCACCGCCGCCACTTCGTCGACTACTGCCGCGCGCACGGCATCGCGCTCGCGAGCCACGACGACACCACCGTCGCGCACGTCGAGCAGGCCCATGCCGAAGGCGCGAGCATGTCCGAGTTTCCGACCACGCTGGCCGCCGCGGGCGCGGCGCGCGAGCGCGGGCTCTCCACCGTGATGGGCGGGCCCAACGTCGTGCGCGGCGGCTCGCATTCGGGCAACGTGGCGGCCGCCGAGCTGGCGCGCCACGGCCTGCTCGACATCCTCTCCTCCGACTACGTGCCGAGCAGCCTGCTCGGTGCCGTGATGCGGCTGGTGGAGGACGAGATCCTCACGCTGCCGCAGGCGGTGGCCACCGTCACCCGCGCACCGGCCAAGGCCACCGGCCTGCACGACCGCGGCGCGATCGAGCCCGGCCTGCGTGCCGACCTGGTGCAGGTGCGCATGGCCGAGCTGGCGGATGGCTCGCGGCACGCGGTGGTGCGCGGCGTGTGGCGCGAAGGGCGCCGCGTGCTTTAGGTGCGATTCGCCGCGCTGCTTCGCGGCGCCACGGCGGCGCCCTCGATGCCGTGCCGCTTCAGCGCGTCTGCAACGAAGCCGGAGGCCTTCATCTCCTCGATGAAGCCGCTGAGCCAGGCCTGCGCAGCGGTCCGGCCCTTCGGCACCCCCATGGCCTGCTCGATGACCATGAAACGCCCGGGCAGCAGGCGCACGCCGCCCACGCGCTTGGTGTCCGCTTCCAGCTGCTGCTTCACGCCCGCGGCCACTTCGAGGTTCTGCGCCAGGAACATGTCGGTGACTGCTGGCGAGGTCGGGGCGCGCACCAGCGTGGCGGTCTTCAGCTCGCGCGTGAGGAACAGGTCGTAGGCGCTGCCGCGGCCCACCACGACGCGGGTGCCCGTGCGGTCAACCTCCGCGTTGCCTTGCAGCGGCGAGCCGTTGCGCACCAGGTAGGCGCCTTCGATGATCACGTAGGGCGCGGTGTATTCCATGTCCGCTGCGCGCACCGGGTCGATCGCCACGAAGGCCAGGTCGACCTGTTGCGCCTTCACGGCTTCCACGACGTTGCCGGCGGAGTTGAACTGCACCAGCTCGACGGCCAGCCCGAGACGGCGTGCCGCCTCGCGCGCAAGGTCCACCGACACGCCACGCGGCTCGCCGCCCGGGCCGCGGCTGGCCAGGATCGGGTTGCCGAAATTGATGGCGGCGCGCAGCTTGCCGGTGGCGCCGAGCTGCGCGATGGCGCCCGCTGGCGGATTGGACCGGGTGCTTGCGCAGCCGGCCAGCACCAGCGCGCTCGCGGCACAGAAGGCGCGGCGCGTGGCGGCCATCAGAAGTCGACCTTCTGGCCCGGCTCCGGCACCAGCACGCGGGTGGCGGACGCGGCGCCGAGCGCGGAAGAGAACTCGGCGGGCGTGCCGCGAAGCAACGGGGACGTGCCGTAGTGCATGGGGATCGCGTACTTCGGCTTGATCATGTCGCGCACCGCCGTGGCGGCATCCTGCGGTCCCATGGTGAAGTGGCCGCCGATCGGGATCAGCACGAGGTCGGGCTTGTAGGTCTCGCCGATCAGCCGCATGTCGCCGAACAGGCCGGTATCGCCCATGTGCCAGATCTTGAAGCCGTTCTCCAGTTCGATGATGTAGCCCACCGGCTCGCCGCCGTAGTGCGTCTCGTCCTTGTCCGTGGCGGGGTTCTTCCACGCCAGCTCGGAGGCGTGCTCGGCGTGGACCGCCGTGATCTTCGGGCCTGTGGCGCCGAAGGGCGCGACGGTGCCGCCTTTGCCGAAGCGCTGCACCAGCGCCGCAGGCAAGATGCCGAGGGTGACGATGCTCTGGCCCATGCCGCCTGCGTTGTAGAGGGGCGCGTTGTGCATCCTGGCCAGCGCGGGGGCGTCGGCGAAATGGTCGGCGTGGGCATGCGTCACGAGGATCAGGTCGACCTTGCCCACCGCGTTCAACTGCTTGTATGGAGGCGGTGTCTTCGGGTTGGTGATGAGCCAGGGGTCGACCACGATGACCTTGCCGCCGGGCGTGGTGATGCGCATGGTGGACTGCCCGAGCCAGAGGACTTCCGCCTTGCCGGAGGCGATGCTGCCCGGTGCAGTGGGCTGCAGCGCCGGCGGCGCCTGCGTGACGGTGCCCGCGCACCCGGCGAGGCCGGCTGCGAACGCGGTAGCCAGAAGAAGGGAAACGAATCTTTTCATGTGCTTCTCTCTCTTTCTTTCTTTGATGAATGAACTACCGGTCCACGCCACGAGCAGCCTAGGGGCGCGCCAGGGCCGTGAGCGTGCGAACGTCTCCTGCCTCGCCCAGCGCCCAGCATCCGGCCAGCAGCGTCGAGCTGCGCTGCGCGCCGACGACCGCATCGGCCAGGCCGTGGAACTTGCGCGCCAGGTCCTCGTCGCTCATCGGCCGCTGCAGCGAGCCGATCGCGTGCTCGACGAACACGTGCTCGCGCCGGCCATCGGTGAGCACCGCGGTCACGTCGGCGCTCGCCTCGTCGATCTTGTCGTCCACCGTCGCGACCACCTTGCGGCGCAGCGCGACCACGTCGGGGCGCGTCACGATGGCGTCCGCGAACTCTTCCTCGGCCGCGCGCCCGAACAGCAGGCCCGCGGCACACCCGTGGTAGACGCTGAACTTGCCCTGCAGGCCGTCGGCCGGCTCCTTCTTGCCGGTGAGCTCCAGCACCAGCGAGTGGACCTTGAGCTCGATGCGCTCGATCTGCTCCGGCGCGATGCCGCGCTCGCGCAGCTGCACGCAGGCGTCGATGCTCGGATGGATCACGATGCCGCAGGCAAAGGGCTTGTAGCTGTTGAAGGAGATCTCGAAGCGTTCGCCCAGTTCGTCCGTGACTTCATTCCATGCGCACTTGGTCGACACCACCTGCGCCCAGCCGCGCGGCGCCTCGATCGCCTTCGGGCTCGCGGTATAGCCGTGCTTGGCCATCAGCGCGGCCATCAGGCCGGCGCGCGCTGCGCCGCCGGGATGGAAGGGCTTGGTCATGGTGCCGAACTGCTCGCGCAGGCCGACCGGTTGCGAGGCGGCGATGCCGAGTGCCATGGCGGTCTTCTCCGCATCGAGGCCCAGCAGACGAGCACAGCCGGCCGCAGCGCCCAGCATGCCGGTGGTGCCGGTGATGTGCCAGCCGCGGTCGTAGTGCTCGGGGTAGACCGTGTTGCCCAGGCGGCAGGCGACGTCGATGCCGAGCACCAGCGCGTCGAGCACAGTGCGGCCGCTCGCGCCAGTGTGCTCGGCAAGCGCCAGCACCGCAGAAGCCACCGGGCCGGCCGGGTGAATGATGGTCTTCAGGTGCGTGTCGTCGAAATCGAAGGTGTGCGAGCTGATGCCGTTGAGCAACGCCGCGCTTGCGATGTCGACCTTCTCGGCGCGGCCGAGCACGGTGGCCTGGGCAGCGGGCTGCAGCATCTGCACCGCGGCCAGCGCGGCTTCGACGGCTTCGTGGCGCGCCGCGCCGACGGCGCAGCCGAACCAGTTGAGGAAGGTGCGGTGCGCCTCGTGGTCCACCGCGTCGCTCCAGCCGCGCGATGGATGGTTGGCCACGTACTCGGCGAGGATGCGCGTGACGGGCGGGGCGTTGTGGTCGGCGGCGACCTGGGTATTGCGGGCCATGGGTGAAATGTCTTGCGGAGTGGTTGAAAGAAAAAGGGGTAAGCGCGCGCTAGTTGTCGAGCTGGATGTTGCGATCGCGGGCGAGTTTGGTCCAGCGCGCGATGTCGGCGCGGATGTAGTCGCCGAACTGCTGGGCGCTCATGGGCATGGGTTCGACGGCCTCGATCGAGAGCTTCTCCCGCAGGTCCGGCGCCTTCAGTACCGCGTTGAGCGATTCGTTGAGCTGGCGAACGATGTCGGCAGGCATGCCGGCCGGGCCGACCACGCCGTACCACTGCATGGCATCGAAGCCCTTGAGGCCGAGCTCCTCGAGCGTCGGCACGTCCGGCAGCGCCGGGTGGCGCGTTGTACCAGTGACGGCCAGCGGGCGCACGCGCTGCGACCGGATGTGCGGCATCGCCGCGGCCAGGCCCGGGAACATGGCTTGCGTCTGGCCGCCCACCAGGTCGGTGAAGGCCGGCGCGATGCCGCGGTAGGGCACGTGCAGCATGAACGCGCCGACCTGCTGCTTGAAGAGCTCCATGGTCAGGTGGGTGAGCGATCCCGCGCCGGCCGAGCCGTAGCTGATCTTGCTCGGATTGGCCTTCGCGTAGGCAACGAACTGCTTGAAATCCTTGGCCGGCACGTCGGCGTTGACCACCAGCACGTTGGGCGTGCCGCCGATCATGCCGATGGGCGTGAAGTCCTTGACCGCGTCGTAGGGCAGCTTGCGCGTGGCCGGGCTGGTGCCGTGGGTGGCGACGTAGCCCTGCATCAGGGTGTAGCCATCGGCCGGCGCGCGCGCGGTGTTCTGCGACGCGATCACGCCGCCGCCGCCGGCCTGGTTGTCCACCACGAAGGTCTGGTTCAGGGCCTTGCCCCAGCGCTCGGTCACGGTGCGGCCGACCATGTCGCTGCCGCCGCCCGCGGACACCGGCACGATGTAGCGGATGGGCTTGTTCGGGTAGGCCTGGGCATGCGCCAACCGCGGCAGCCCGATCAAGGCCGGCGGGAGGGCGAGGACGAAGGTGCGTCGTTGCATGGTTTGCTCCTTGAGTTGTCTGGGAAGGAGGGTTCGGCGGCTCAGCGCACCGCACCCTGAAGCCGGACGTAGGCATCGCCGACGTGGCGCGCCATGAGCTTTTCGCAGCGCGCGACATCGCCTTCCCGAAGCGCGCGGGCGATCGCCACGTGCTCGGCGATCGATACGGTCATCCCGGTGTCCCGCGAAAGGTTCTTCAGCCGCGACAGGTGCAGCTTCTGCACCACGCCGCGGTAGGTGTTGGCCAGCGCCTGGTTGCCCGCGGCCTCCACGATCGCCCAGTGGAAATGCAGGTTCTCGCGGTAGTAGCGCTGAACGTCCTGCGCGGCAGCGGCGGCATTCATGGCGGCGATGGAGGCATCGAGCGCATCGGCCAGCGCGATGCGCGGCAGGGCGTCGAGTCGCGCCGCGCGCCGCCCTGCAAAGCCATCGAGCAGCCCGCGCATCTCGTAGAGGTCGCGCACCTCGTCCGCGCTCGGCTCGCGCACGAAGACGCCGGCGTGCTTGCGTGCCACCACCAGGCCGGTGCTTTCGAGTTCGCGCAGGGCTTCGCGCACCGGCACGCGAGAAATGCCGAGCCGGCCGGCGACGTCGGGCTCGTTGATGCGCTGACCCGGTAGCAGTTCGCCCCGCAGGATCATGGAAAGCATGTCGTCGCGGGCCAGTTTGGCCAGCGGGATATCGCGCACGGTCGAGAGGCGGTCAGGGGCCGGATCGGCGAGCCAGGGCAACATGCAAGGTCCTTCGTAGGTCGGCATATCGTATACGAGTGTCTTTCAATATGTCCACTCTTTCAATAAAAGTGTTGACACTTTATCGATCGATGAAAACAATTCACCCCATTCAAGGCCATCAAATTCCCGTCGAATGCCACACCTGCCTGCTTCCTCCGCCCTGCAACGATTCCGCGTGATCGACCTGACGCAGGTTCGCGCCGGCCCCACCGCCTGCAGGCAGCTCGCCGACTGGGGCGCCGACGTTATCCAGGTCCAGATGCCCGAGCACATGCGCGGCGACGACACCCTGGGCGGGCAGGACGGCTCCGACTATCAGTACACGCATCGCAACAAGCGCTCGATCACGCTCAACCTCAAGGAAGAAGAAGGCGTCGCCACCCTGAAGCGCCTGATCGCCGGCGCCGACGTGGTGGTCGAGAATTTCCGGCCGGACGTCAAGTTCCGCCTCGGCATCGACTATGAGACGCTCGCGGCGGACAACCCGGGCCTGGTCTACGCCAGCATCTCCGGCTTCGGCCAGACCGGCCCGCTGGCGAAACGGCCGGGCTTCGACCAGATCGCGCAGGGCATGGGCGGACTGATGTCGGTGACCGGCCTGCCGGGCGACGGCCCGGTGCGCGTCGGCATCCCGATCGCCGACCTGTGCGCCGGGATCTTCGCGGCGCAAGGCATCCTGGTGGCCTTGCTCGAGCGCGATTCCTCCGGTCGCGGCCAGTGGCTTCACACCTCGCTGTTGGAGTCGATGGTCTACATGCTGGACTTCCAGACCTCGCGCTACCTGATCGACGGCGAAGTCGGCGTGCAGGCCGGCAACTTCCATCCGACCAGCATTCCGACGGGGGTCTACAAGGCACGCGACGGCTATCTCAACATCGCCGTGTTCGGCTCCAAGATCTGGGAGCGCTTCTGCAACATCCTCGGCGCGCCCGAATGGATCAGCGACGAGCGCTACCACGACAAGGCGGGGCGTTCGCTCAACCGCGATGCGCTCAACGCCGAGATCAACCGGCGCCTCGCCGCGCGCGACCGCAGCCACTGGATCGAAGAGTTCAATGCCGGCGGCGTGGCCTGCGGCCTCATCAGCGACATGCGCGAAGTCTTTGCGGAGCCGCAGGTCCGGCACCTGGGCATGGTCAAGGAGGTGGTCTCGCCCCGGCTTGGGCCCCAGCGGCTGGTCGGCCAGCCGATGCAGCTGGAGCGCACGCCCAGCACCATTGCCCGCGCTGCCCCGCGGCGCGGAGAACACACGGAGGAAGTCCTGCTCGAACTCGGTATCGGCCGGGACGATCTCGCCCGCATGAAAGCGACCGGAGTCTATTGATGTCGAATCCCGTCTACGAATCCAGCACCAAACGCGTGCAGACCTGGCTCGACGCCAGCACGCTGCACATCCGCTTCAACAACCCGGCGCGGCACAACGCGCTCTCGGTCGACATGTGGGAAGCCGTGCCGCGGCTGCTTCGCATGGCACAGGACGACGACCGGGTGCGCCTGGTCGTCTTCTCCGGCGCGGGCGAGAAGGCCTTCGTCTCGGGCGCCGACATCTCGCAGTTCGAGGACATGCGCGCCGCGCGCGAGGCCGTGGCGCGCTACGAGGCGATGGCCGAAGAGGCGCTGATGAGCATCCACGACTTCGCCAAGCCGACGCTGGCCTGCATCCGCGGCTACTGCATCGGTGGCGGCGTGAACGTGGCGATCAGTTGCGACATCCGCATCGCGTCCGAGGACTCGGTGTTCTCGATTCCGGCGGCGCGGCTGGGCCTGGGCTACCGCTATTCCGCGATGAAGAACCTGGTCGATCTGATCGGCCCGGGCGCGGCCAAGGACCTGTTCTTCACCGCCCGGCGCATCGATGCCGCGGAGGCCAAGTCGCTCGGCCTCGTGACGCGCGTGAGCGCGCCGGCCGTGCTCGACAAGCTGCTGGCCGAGTACACCGGCGCCATCGCCGAGAACGCGCCGCTGACCGTGGCGGCGGGCAAGGCGATCACGCGCGAGATCCTCAAGCCCTCGCCGGCGCTGGACGAGGCCCTGTGCGCATCGCTGATCCGCGGCTGCTTCGAGAGCGCCGACTACACCGAAGGCCGCACCGCCTTCATGCAGAAGCGCAAGCCGGTCTTCACCGGCCGCTAGCCACCGGCCGCTAGCCGTCCACGAAAAACCAAGGAGACACCATGCAGTCGTACTGGATGCAGATGAGCGATGCGGCAACGCTTCTGGAACTGCGCGAGGTTGCCGTGCCGCAGCCGGGCCCGCAGCAGTTGCTGTTGCGCATGCACGCCGCGTCGCTCAACCGCGGCGAGTTCGTGGCCGGCCATGGCCTGCACGGCGCAGCCGGCAGCTGGAAGGCGATCGGCGGGGAAGGCGCCGGCGAGGTCGTTGCCGTCGGGGCGGAAGTCACCCGCTTCAGGCCGGGGGACCGGGTCATGGGCCGCTGTGCCGGCGCGTTCGCCGAGTTCGCGCCCATGGAGGAGGCCGAGGCGATGGCTGTGCCATCCGGGCTGTCGTGGGACGAGGCCGCCAGCGTCGCGCTGACCTTCCTGGTTTCCTACGACATGCTGGTGCTGCAGGGCCGGCTCCAGGCCGGCGATTGGGTCCTGATCAATGGCGTGTCTTCGGGCGTGGGGGTGGCAAGCCTCCAGCTGGCCAAGGCGCTGGGCGCGAAGGTCATCGGCACCTCGGGCTCGGCCGACAAGCTGGCCTCGCTGCAGCCGCTCGGCCTGGATGTCGCCATCTGCACGCGCGCGCCCGACTTCGCTGCCGCGGTGATGGAGGCGACGCAACAGCACGGCGCGGACCTGGTCGTCAACACGGTGGGCGGCACGGTCTTCGCAGAGAACATTCGCGCCATGGCTTTCGAAGGCCGGCTCGCCACCGTGGGCTATGTCGACGGCGTGGTGCACGCCGAGCTCGACCTCGCCGCCCTGCATGCGAAGCGGCTCACCGTGTTCGGCGTGTCCAACAAGCTGCGCAGCAAGGCGCAGCGCGCAGCGGCGGTGCCCGCCTTCGTGGCGGAGGTGCTGCCGCACATCGCAGCAGGCCGGATCAGGCCGCGGATCGACCGGGTCTTCGACTTCGCCCGCCTGGAAGAAGCCAAGGCACGCATGGAATCCGGCGGCCATGTCGGAAAGATCGTCCTGCGCATGCCGGCCGCGGCCTGATTCCCAAGAACACAAAGGAGACAAGCAGATGAGAACCAAGAGCCTCGTCCTGGCATGGGGTCTGTGCGCGTTCGCGTGCGCCGCCTGGGCGCAGCCCGCGGACTATCCGAGCAAGCCGATTCGCCTCGTGATCGGTTTTGCCCCGGGTGGTGCGGCCGACTACGTGGCGCGCGCCATGAGCGAAGCGCTCGGCAAGGCGCTCGGGCAGCCGGTGGTGGTCGACAACAAGCCGGGCAACGGCTCGAGTATCGCGGCGGACCTGGTGGCCAAGTCGGCGCCCGACGGCTACACGCTGCTGATCGCGAGCCCCAGCAGCATCTCGGTGAATCCGGCGCTCAATGCCAAGCTGCCGTACTCGGCACGCGACCTCAAGGCCGTGACCAAGATGACCACCTCGCCGCTGGTGCTGGCGGTCCACCCGGCGACCGGCATCCGCTCGGTCGCCGACCTCATCGCGGTAGCCAGGAAGGACCCCGGCAAGCTCAACTACTCGACCTCCGGCAACGGCTCGGCACCGCACCTGGGCGCCGCGCTGTTCAGCCAGGTGACCGGCGCGGAAATGACGCACATCCCGTACCGCGGCGGCAGCCTGGCGATCCAGTCGGTGATGGCGGGCGACACGCAGCTGACCTTCGGCACCTCGCCCTCGGTGCTGCCGATGGCCAACGGCGGCCGGCTGCTCGCGCTGGCCGTCAGCACGCGCGATCGTTCGCCGCTGGTGCCCGGGCTGCCGGGCATGAAGGAGGCCGGCCTGCCCGACTACCACCTCGAGTTCTGGTATGGCATGTTCGTGCCGGCCGCGACGCCGCCGGCCATCGTCCGGAAGATCTACGACGCGACCATCAGTGCGATGCAGCAGTCCTCGGTCAAGGCCTCGTTGGCGCGCGACGGCACCGAGGTGTCCGTCTCCGCATCGCCCGAGCAGTTCGACAGCTTCCTCGCCGAGGACGGCAAGTTCTGGGTCAAGCTGGTCAAGAGCGCGAACGTCAAGGTCGAGTGAGAGGCCGCGCGGGGAAGCGTCCACGACCAGGTCAGAAGTTAGGATTGCGCATGCCCCCGCCCTCTTCAAGCACCCGTGGCTCCGCCCTGTCGGAAGCCATCGTCAACGAGCTCAAGCAACTCATCTACACCGGCGAGTTCAAGCCGGGTGAGCGGTTGAACGAAGCGGCCCTGGCCCTGCGCATGGGCACCAGCCGCGGGCCGATCCGCGAAGCCATCAAGGTGCTGGCGGGGCTGGGCATCGTCAATGCCGTCACCAACCGCGGCGTGTACGTGCGGCAGTTGTCGCTGCGCGAGATGGTCGAGATCTACGAGCTGCGTGCGCTCGTGTTCGGCTATGCGGCCGACCGGGCCTGCGAGCATCTGACCGAAGAGCACAAGAAGCAGTTCGAGGACCTGCTCGCGGCGATGGACGCCGCCTGCGATGCGGAAGACGGCACGCTCTACTACGAGCTGAACCTGCAATTCCACGCGCTGATCCTCACGCTTTCGAACAACCGGCGCGCCTACCAGGCCTACGACGACTACGTGAAGGAATTGCACCTGGTGCGGCGCAAGTACTTCAATGCGCCGGGCAACATGCGCCGCTCGAACGTGGAGCACCGCGCGATCTACGAGGCGATCGCGGCATCGAACCGCACGCGCGCGCGCGCGGCGGCGGAACGTCACGTATTGGCCGGGCGGGCGCGGCTGCTGTCGAACTTCGAGGAGCAGCTGCCGGGCGCCTGACGCAGTTCAGGAACGTGCCGTCTTTCGCCCCTTCGCTTCCGCAGCCTGCAGCTCCTTCGCAGTCAGCACGTAGGCCGGGTTGTTGACCAGGCGCTTGAGAGCCAGGTCGATGAAAGCCCTGACGCGCATGGGCTGGGCGGTGCGGCTTCCGTAGTAGATGAAGGTGCTGGAGCGATCGGCCACGTGCCTGGTCAAGAGCGGCACCAGGCGGCCGGCGCGAATGTGCGGCGCAGCGGCGACGCTGGTCAGGAGCCCGAGGACGTGGCCGGCCAGCACGGCTTCGGTCTCCAGCGGCTCATCGTTGACGCACAACGCAGGCACCACGTGGTGCTCGACGATGCTGTCTTCCACCTTGACGTACCAGGGCATGAGCGTGCCGTTGCGCGGACGGCGAAAGACGCTGCAGCGGTGCGCGGCGAGCGCGTCGAGGTTGTCCGGCGCGCCATGGCGGGCCAGGTACGCCGGCGCCCCGCAGATGATGAGCTGCAGCGGAAACAGCTTGCGTGCGATGACGCCCTCGGCCGGCGAGGGCCCGACGCGAAAGCCGACGTCGACGCGGTCTTCGACCCAGTTGCCGATGCGGTCGTCCAACTGCACGTCGGGCTGCACTTCCGGATGCAGCCGGCAGAACTCGTCGAGCACCGGCCACAGCACGGGCGCGAAGACCGAATGCGGGCCGACGATGCGCAGCGGCCCGGCGATCTCGTCCTTGGCCTGACGCGCCATGTGAAGGGCGCGCTGCATGCCGACCAACGCCGGCTGCGCGGCCTCGAGGAACTGCCGGCCCTCGTCGGTGAGCGACAGGCTGCGCGTCGTGCGGTGAAACAGCCGCACGCCG
The DNA here is from genome assembly GCF_964254305.1 of Variovorax sp. LjRoot84. Taxonomy (NCBI): domain Bacteria; kingdom Pseudomonadati; phylum Pseudomonadota; class Betaproteobacteria; order Burkholderiales; family Comamonadaceae; genus Variovorax; species Variovorax sp. LjRoot84. The sequence goes on along the minus strand of NZ_CAXUTE020000001.1, from coordinate 6,070,673 downwards.
AGGTGCTGCTCCAGCTGCGCCAGGGCCTGGCTCGCCGCCTGCGGCGTCATCCCCTGGGCGGCGGCAGCCTGGCGCAGGCTGCCGAGCTCGGCAGCCTTCGCAAAGGTCGCGATGGAACGCAATTCATTGATCGGCATGGAGCGCCCTTTCTCCATCGATTATCAACAGCAACTTGTCAGTCCTTCAAGGTTGCGCGGTCTATTCGGCTAGCAGGTGCAGACCTAAAGTGCCTTCATCAAGGAGTGCTACGCCATATGAAAACCCCCGATGTGTTCACGATTTCCCGGCGCGGCCTGCTGAAGGCCGGTGCGGCATCCGCCTCCGTCCCCGCGATGGCGGGGGCGGTCGCCGCCGCGCCCACGCGCGCAGCCAGCGGGCCGAGCCCTTCGACCGTGACGCTGAGCGTCAACGGCAAGACGCGCCGCCTGGTGCTGGACACCCGCACGACCTTGCTCGACGCGCTGCGTGAGCATATTCATCTGACCGGAACCAAGAAGGGTTGCGACCATGGCCAGTGCGGCGCCTGCACGGTGATGGTCGATGGCCGGCGGATCAATTCGTGCCTGACGCTCGCCGTGATGCACGAAGGTGCCAAGGTGACGACGATCGAAGGCCTCGGCACGCCCGCCAAGCTGCACCCGATGCAGGCGGCCTTCGTCAAGCACGACGGCTACCAATGCGGCTACTGCACGCCGGGGCAGATCTGCTCGGCCGTGGGCATGCTGGGCGAGATCGCCCAGGGCATACCGAGCCATGTCAGCGCCGATCTCACGGCCAGCCCCCAACTCACGACCGTCGAGTTTCGCGAGCGCATGAGCGGCAACATCTGCCGCTGCGGCGCCTACAGCAATATCGTCGAAGCGATCTCCGAAGTCGCGGGGGTGAAGGCATGAGAGCCTTCAGCTACGAGCGCGCGAGCTCGCCTGCGCAGGCGGTGGCGGCGGCTGCGCGCGAACCCGGCGCGCGCTTCATCGCAGGCGGCACCAACCTGCTGGACCTGATGAAGCTGGAGATCGAGACGCCCGGCCATCTGATCGACGTCAACGGCCTCGGCTTCGACAAGATCGAGAGCACGTCCGACGGCGGCCTGCGCATCGGTGCGCTGGTGCGCAACACGGACCTTGCCGCGGACCTGCGCGTGCGGCGCGACTACGGCCTGCTGTCGCGCGCACTGCTCGCGGGCGCATCGGCACAGTTGCGAAACAAGGCGACCACCGCGGGCAACCTGCTGCAGAGAACGCGCTGCCCTTACTTCTACGACACGAACCAGGCCTGCAACAAGCGCCAGCCCGGCAGCGGCTGCTCGGCGATCGGCGGTGTCAGCCGGCAGCATGCGGTGGTGGGCGCGAGCGACGCATGCATCGCGACGCATCCCAGCGACATGGCGGTCGCCATGAGGGCGCTCGATGCGAGCGTCGAGACGACGCGCCCGAACGGGTCGCGCCGCACCATCCCGATCGCGGACTTCCACAAGCTTCCCGGTGCCACGCCGCATGTCGAGACGGCGCTCGCGCCCGGCGAACTGATCACCGCGGTCACGCTGCCCAAGCCGGTGGGCGGCCAGCAGATCTATCGCAAGGTGCGCGATCGGGCTTCCTATGCCTTCGCGCTGGTGTCGGTCGCCGCCATCGTGCAGCGCGACGGCACCGGCCGCGTGGCCCTGGGCGGCGTGGCGCACAAGCCGTGGCGCGTCGAGGCGGCCGAGGCGGAGATGCCACGCGGCGCCCGTGCCGTCGCGGCGCAGCTGTTGGCCGGCGCCAGTCCGACATCCCACAACGAATTCAAGCTGATGCTGGCCGAGCGAACGCTCGGCGCGGTGCTGGCACAAGCAAAGGCTTAAGCGATGAAGTTCGACACGCCCGCAACCACCAACCCGATCGACCAACTCAAGGTCGTCGGCAAGCCCGTCGACCGGATCGATGGCCGACTGAAGACGACGGGCACCGCCCCCTATGCCTACGAACGGCACGACGTCGTTCCCAACCAGGCCTATGGCCATGTGGTCGGCTCGGCCATTGCCAAGGGTCGGATCGCCTCGATCGACCTGAGCCGCGCCAAGGCAGCGCCCGGCGTGCTCGCCATCGTCACCGCAGACAACGCCGGGAAGCTCGGCAAGGGCAGCTTCAACACCGCCAAGCTGCTCGGCGGGCCCGAGATCGAGCACTACCACCAGGCGATCGCGCTGGTGGTCGCGGAGAGCTTCGAGCAGGCCCGCGCGGCCGCCCAGCTGGTTCGCGTCGACTACGTCAAGGCACAAGGATCGTTCGAGCTCGCGGCCGTCAAGGACGCCGCGGCCAAGCCCCCGCGCATCACCGCCGGCGCGCCGGACACCGCCGTGGGCGACTTCGCGGGCGCATTCGCCGCCGCGCCGGTTCAGCTCGACGAGAGCTACACCACGCCCGACGAGGCCCACGCGATGATGGAGCCGCCTGCGTCGATCGCGGCCTGGAACGGGGACAAGCTCACCCTCTGGACCTCGAACCAGATGATCGACTGGGGCGCGAGCGAGATGGCGAAGACGCTCGGCATCGACAAGGCGAACGTCCGCCTCATCTCGCCGTTCATCGGCGGCGGCTTCGGCGGCAAGCTGTTCCTGCGAGCCGACGCGCTGCTGGCTGCGCTCGGCGCGCGGGCCGCGAAGCGCCCGGTGAAGGTTGCGCTGACGCGGCCCTTGATGTTCAACAACACGACGCACCGGCCCGCGACGATCCAGCGCGTTCGCATTGGCGCCACTCGCGACGGCCGGATCACCGCCATCGGCCACGAGAGCTGGTCGGGCGATCTGCCGAGCGGCAAGCCCGACGGCGCGGTCCACCAGACCCGCCTGCTCTATGCCGGCGCCAACCGCATGACGGCCACGCGCCTCGCGGTGCTCGATCTGCCCGAAGGCAATGCGATGCGCGCGCCGGGTGAGGCCACGGGCATGATGGCGCTCGAGATCGCGATCGACGAAATGGCCGAGAAACTCGGACTCGACCCCGTCGAGTTCCGCATCCGCAACGACACCCAGGTCGATCCCGAGAATCCCGAGCGGCCCTTCTCGCAGCGCCGGCTGATCGAGTGCCTGCGCGGCGGCGCCGATCGCTTCGGATGGAGCAAGCGAGATCCGCAGCCGGGCAAGACGCGTGAAGGCCATTGGCTGATCGGCATGGGCGTCGCCGCGGCGTTTCGCGGCAACCAGGTCACGAAGTCGGCCGCGCGCGTGCGGCTCGACCGTCGCGGCGTCGTGACGGTGGAGACCGACATGACCGACATCGGCACGGGCAGCTACACGATCATCGCGCAGACCGCTGCAGAGATGATGGGCGTGCCGCTCGACAAGGTGGTCGTGCGCCTTGGCGACTCTTCCTTTCCGGTGTCTGCGGGCTCCGGCGGGCAATGGGGCGCCAACTGCTCCACTTCAGGGGTGTATGCGGCTTGCGTGAAGCTTCGCGAAGCGGTGGCGCAGGCGCTCGGCCTCGACGCGACGGATGCGGTGTTCGCAGACGCACAGGTCCGCTCGGGCGGACGCAGCGTGCCGCTGGCGCAGGCGGCCGGCGAGAAGGGCCTCGTGGCCGAGGACACGATCGAGTTCGGCGATCTCGACAAGAAGTACCGGCAGTCGACCTTCGGCGCGCACTTCGTCGAAGTCGCCGTGGACGCTGCAACGGGAGAGACGCGCGTGCGACGCATGCTCGCCGTCTGCGCCGCCGGCCGCATCCTGAACCCCAAGACCGCGCGCAGCCAGGTCATCGGCGCGATGACCATGGGCGTCGGCGCGGCACTGACGGAAGAGCTCGTGATCGACAAGCGCGTCGGCTTCTTCGTCAACCACGATCTGGCCGGCTATGAAGTGCCGGTTCACGCCGACATTCCCCATCAGGAGGCGATCTTCCTCGATGAGACCGATCCGATCTCGTCGCCGATGAAGGCCAAGGGCGTCGCCGAACTCGGCATCTGCGGGGTGGCCGCGGCCATTGCGAACGCGATCTACAACGCGACCGGCGTGCGGGTGCGCGACTACCCGGTCACGCTGGACAAGCTGCTCGCCAAGATGCCTTCGCTCGCGAGCTGACGACCTGCAAGAAACACCCTCATGAAATCCGTGGCAATGACCGCCATCTCCCTTTCCATGGCCGCATCCGCGCTGGCGCAGGACACCGGCCTGCAGATCGCGCGCAACGGCACCCAGCCTTCTGCCAGGGGCCCGGCCGACTATTTCACCGGCACAGTCCGGGTCGACCCGCTGTTCCCCGAGCCCAGGGAACCCTCGCGTGCGACGGGCTCGTACGTGACCTTCGAGCCCGGCGCACGCACGGCCTGGCACACGCACCCGATCGGACAGACGCTGATCGTCACGGCCGGCACGGGCCGTGTGCAGCGCTGGGGCGACCCGGTGCAAGAGATCCGGCCGGGCGACGTGGTCTGGATCCCGCCGGGCCAGAAGCACTGGCATGGCGCGTCGCCGACCACGGCCATGACGCATATCGCCATCACGGAGCAATTGGATGGCAAGGCCGTCGACTGGCTGGAGAAGGTCAGCGACACGCAGTACGGGAGCCGGCCATGAGCGATCACCCAAGAAGAGAAGCCATGAAGAAATCAGTTGCCAGTTCCCTGGCCGGCGTCGCCGTGGCGTTGGCGGGGGCGGTGTCCACGCCCGCCCAGGCACAAGCGACCCCGCCGGCTCCGGCCGCGCGCGGTGCCACCCCGGCCCAGCAGATGTTCGGCGACATCTCGCCCAAGTTCGCGGAGCTCACGGACAACGTGCTGTTCGGAGACGTGTGGGCGCGTCCGGGCCTTTCGCCGCGGGACCGCAGCCTGGTGACCGTCAGCGCGCTGATCGCGATGAACCGTCCCGACCAGCTTCGCCCTCACCTCGTCAGGGCGCGCGACAACGGCGTCACGCAGGAAGAGCTGATCGAATCCATCACGCACCTGGCCTTCTATGCCGGCTGGCCGAGCGCGGTGACCGCCATTTCGGTGGCCAAGGAAGTGTTCCAGAAGAAGTGAAAGCCATCTCTCCAGTCCGCACCACCTCCGACAAGGGCATGGTGCTGACCATCATCCTCGCCAGCTACCTGGTGATCGCGCTGCCTGAGCCTTCTAGGCTGTCACGAAGGTGAGCCGCGCCTCGTGCGCCAGCTCATCGCGAACGATGTCTCGGGCATCGTCGTCTGCGAACTGGAAGAGTGCATCCGGGATCTCGTCTTCATCGAGCGCGAAGAGGATCTCGATGGCCTCCTGCTGGGCTTCCGAGAAGGTGCCGACCTGGGTCAAGCGGTTGAACTTCGCAGCGGTCTCCTGAGGCGCCAACTGGCGCAACTCGAGCAGCTCGAGCACGAGCGTCATCTGCGATGGGGTGAGGGGCTTGGGAGCGACAGAAGGCTTCATGGCGTCTGATCCTTTTCGGTGGAGCTCGGGACTGTTCCTTTGCTGTGGAATCAGTCTCTTCGTCGATCCTTAAGCGTCGCTGAAAAGTCCGCCGGGCTGGCCTTTCCCGATGGCCGAAACCTGGCCTGCGCGTGAGGAAAGTCTCGCGCCATCGCGTTGATCGCGGTCGTCTGGTGCAGCCGGAGAGAAGCGCGTAGCATGCCGACCGGCTTTCCGATCTCGCGTTCTTTCCAGCTTCTTCCATCGTTGTTCATGAGGTGAGTCATGGCGCAAGAAGAGTTCGATCCGAAATTGAATGGTTCGGTATTACGTCGCAAGCTTCTTCGCGGCGTGGGCGCCGCGGTAGGCACCGCGATGGTCGTCCCGCGCTGGGCACACGCGCAAGCTGCACCGGTTGCACCGCCGAGCACCATCACGCAGCCGCCACGCGACTTCAGCCGGCGAGGGGCCCCGACCACCTACTTCACCGACCCCGACGTGCTCACGATCGACCCGGCCTTCGATGGCCTGCGCCAGCCCAATGCCCCGATCCAGCGGCTGTGGACCGGCGCGTTGTGGGCCGAAGGACCGGCATGGAATTCGGTCGGCCGTTTTCTGGTCTGGAGCGACATTCCGAACAACCGCCAGCTGCGCTGGAGCGAGGACGACGGACACGTCAGCGTGTTCCGCACGCCTTCCAACAACAGCAACGGCAACACCTTCGACTACCAGGGAAGGCAGCTGTCCTGCGAGCACCTCACGCGGCGCGTCGTGCGCTACGAGCTCGACGGTTCGGTGACCGTTCTCGCCTCGACCTTCAACGGCAAGCGACTCAACTCGCCCAACGATGTTGTCCCTCACCCCGATGGCAGCTACTGGTTCACCGATCCGCCGTATGGCGCCCAGCTCTACGAGGGCACGGTCGATGCCCCGGGCGGACCCGCAAACAAATCCGGGCGGCTGAACCCGAAGCTCGGCCAGCCGCCTGAGATCGGCGCGTACAAGCGCGAATTGCCGACCACGGTCTACCGCCTGGACAAGAGCGGAACGCTCACTCAAGTGGCCGGTGAAGATCTCGTGCCTGACCCGAACGGTCTCTGCTTCTCGCCCGATTTCAAGAAGCTCTACGTCGTCAGCACCGGGCAGGGACCGGGTGACACCATCGCCGGCGGCAAGGGCGACATGTATGTGTTCGACGTCGGGACGGACAACAAGCTCGGCAACGGCAAGCTGTTCAGCAGCTTCATGGTCGACGGCGTGAAGTGCGGGCCCGACGGTGTCCGCACCGACGTGGACGGCAACCTCTGGTGTTCCAGCAATGCGGGCCGCAGCGTGGGCTACAGCGGCGTCACCGTCTGGACGCCGCAAGGCCGGCTCATCGGGCGCATCCGGCTGCCCGAGGTCTGCGGCAATGTCTGCTTCGGCGGCCCCAAGCGCAACCGCCTGTTCATGGCGGCCAGCCAGTCGCTGTATGCCGTCTACACGGCCACGCAGGGTTCGGCGCCGGGCTAGAGGGACAAGGCGCCAACGCGCGAGCCGCTTCATCCATGCAGCAGCGACGTCAAGGCGGAGCGCCTGTCGCAAGCCCAGTCCGCCAGCCCGCTCCACAGGTCGTGACCGTCCGCCTCTCGGACGGGCGTAGGACCGCATCGGGCCGGCCCGTTGCTGACTTCCACCCTTAAGAGAAGCTGACGTTCACTGAAGTCACTGAACGACCAGCGGAAGTCAAACAAAGGTGCGCATAGCGGCCGTTCGCACGTGGGGCCGAGGCCAATTTTGCCAATCGGACTTTTCAGAACGAGGCGAGCAATGTCGCGACACCCCATGCGACCAAGAGGGCCCCTGCGCCGCGGCCTATCCAGTCGCCGCGCGGGCTGAGCTTTTCGACCAGCACGAACAGGGCGATGCCCGCGATCCAGGCGAGGTTCATGACGCCACCAATGAAGAGCAACAACATCAGCAACCAGCAGCAACCCACACAGACCGCGCCGTGACGCAAGCCCATCCTGAACGCGCCGCCCGCGCCAGGGCGCCAATGCGTCATGATGAAGTCCAGAGGCGAGCGGCAATACCGAAGGCAGGCGTGCTTCAACGGCGTCCATTGGTAAAGACCGGCGCCGATCAGCACTGCGCCGGAGAACGCAATGCTGGTTGTCTGCATCATCGGCGACAGCATGGCGACTTTCTCCAGCCCAAACTGAAGGGCTGCCGCTGCCAAGCTGAACGCAGCCCAAACAGCGATGTACCCGATGGCGAAGATGCCTGAAGCAGTCGCGCATTCGCCTCGTTCGCTGCGGCGCTGTGCGATGGTGGCATAGAGCAGGATCATCGGCGCGGCGCTCGGCAACATCATTGCCGCCATCATCACAGCCCACATGACGAGGACGATGACCGCATGGCCGAATGTCCATGGCCCTGAACTCATGGGCATCAGCATTTCGCCCATCTCTTGCATCATCCCGGCGCCGGTCAGCAAATAAGTCCACGACAAGACGACAACGAACAACAGGCAGGAAATGACGAGGAGGCGGTCACGCCGCAGCGCCCCCTGGATCAGTGAGCCGCCATTCACTTGGGCGCCTCCAACGGTCTCTTCACCTCTGCGCAGGCGGAGCCCTCGCTACGCTGCCACACCTTCCGGTGTCTGCACGACGTGGGCAAGTGTGCTGTGTCCACCCTGCGTCTCGAACTTGATGGCCCCGGTGCTGCGGATGTTGGAAGAAGCCACCTCGCCCTCGAGGTTCTCGAACCCCTCCGGACACACGATTTGGACTCGGTGGGGGGCACCGGTCACCGGGTTCTTGATAGGTTCCACCTCGGTTTCGAGCACGCCGGGGATGACGAGGCGTGCGGTCCGGGCGGACTTGTCAAACTGGAACGTGATGGGAGCGAAGATGGGGTCATGCATCTTGGTCACGATGAGGCTGCAGATCTGAAAAAGCGTCCCTTCGGCCGAGTTCTTTCCCGACATGATGTTGAACAGCGCCTCGCGCTGCTCCGCGGTGGCGCGTTCTTCAATGATGGGTTGCAGCTGTCCATTCCCTTCATGCAGCGGGCCGGGGAATGAGACGACCGCGAAGAAGCACAGTCCATCCAGCGTCGTGCTGTCGAAATGCCCCTTCGTGATGCGCATACCCAAGAAGCCCTTGCAGTAGCCCTGTGTCGGCTTCGCGTTGAAATCGCAGGGGCAGCCGTATGCGCAGGTGCAGTTCTTGAGCCATTCGCCTTCGAGGCGCCAATTCGCTTGTGCCATGATCTTGTCTCCTGTCAAAGGTTGCGACGATCGCGGCGGGCGTCGTCTCCGTACCGTCCTGCCCCTTCCCGCGCTCAGCCCGCGTGAAAGCGAGACCTCCAGCTCCACGCTGGCAGCAGATCGGCGCGCCGCGCACGTTGAGTACGGCCAGTTGACTATCTGCCGATTGCAGGCGGAGCGCAACACCTGTTCGAGGCATCAATAGCTATCTCGCCAGTTCCCCGGGGACCGCTTCGACGTAGAAAATGTGCCGCTCAGGCGTCGGGTTCGAAAGCGGGGTTGGCAGGCCGCTTTGGGGCGCCAGCACTGACCGGCTGCTCGTGGCCGACTGCCGCATTTGAGGCGTGCTACGACTCGACTGGGCAAGGGGCAAGCTTTGCGTTGTACAACGCTCTGTCGCACGGCTGAGGGCCCTTTATGGCAGAGCACCTTCCGCTCAGCAATATGTTCACACCCGCGGACGTGTCGGCGTTGCAGAGTCCCTCGCACTGGCCGGTATCGTTGCAGGCTTTCCCACCGTCCTTGGTTGGCCGCAAGCATTGCCAAGCTTCCCACCCTGTACATCGTTTCCAGGGTGGCGCCGTCGGACAGGCAACCATCGCGGTCGGCTACAACCTGAGCGGGCGTATCTTTGCAAGGTACAGCACCGAGCTGCGCGGTTGGAGGGTCGTGACGAACTTCCGATCCTGGCCCGAAAACGGGCGCAATCAGCAGTTGGATCGTTGCTCGCAACCACTCGAATCTCGACGATCGCTCCTTCGCGCCTGAGACCGGCGACTTCGGCTGGCCGCGCTCTCATGAGGACGCGGCCGGAACAAGGGACTTGCGATAGAAAATCCGCTCGTACCCACCCTCGGTTCTGCGGTCGTACTCGACGTAGCCGATCTTCGGGTAGAGGATCTGGTTCTCGGTCATCCTGGCGTTGGTGCGCAGGTAGACGGCCTCGAAACCGCGGCGCAGCGCCTCGCCCTCGGCAAAGCGCAAGAGCGAGCGTCCGACTCCCGTGCCCTGACACGCCGGGGCCACGGCCACGGTGTCGACATAGAAGCCATCCTCCGTCTCGTACTGCACGAGCACCCCCGCCACTTGGCCGCTGCGCACCGCGACCCACACCTTGTCTGCACCAATGAGCGCAGGATAGTCGGCCAGCATGGGCGCCGGCGCCTTGCCCATGCGCTCGATGTACAGCTCGAAAGCGGCATTGACGCAGGCCGCGGCCGCGACAGCATCATCAAGGCCGGCGGCGCGAACAAGGATCTCCGGTGCCGGAACCGGCGCTCCGGCTGCGCCCCGCAACAACGCCATCGAATAGCTGTCGAAGTACTCGCCGTCGACCCGGAAAGCGCGGCGCAGGAGCCCTTCGACTTCGAAGCCGAGCCGTTCGTACAGGGCCTTGGCGTTCGTGTTGTCGACGCGCACCGTGAGTTCGATGCGCGTCATTCCCTTCGCCCATGCCGCCGCGATGGTTGCCTGCATCAGCTTCGCGCCGATGCCCAGATGCCGTGCGGATGGAATCAGGCCGATGCCGAGAATGCCCACATGCGACCGGGCCTGGCCATGGCTCGGCAGCACGTCGCACCAGCCGGCCACCTGTCCGTCGAGCAAGGCGACCATCTGGCAGCCGTCGTTGGCGATGATGGAGCGGTAGAAGTCGAAGGCCTGCTCCACAGGAGGCGCCTGCGTGAATGCAAGAAATCGCTTCTCGCGCGCCACCGTGTCGAGCGCAGCACGCAGCCCCGCGAAATGCGCTTCGGAAACGGGTTCGATCGACAGGTTCATGTCTCAGCCCAGCAGCGCCAGAGATCGCGCTCACCTCACGATACATGGCCTGCGCCTGAAAGCCATCGGCTGACACACGGGCGTCGTCAAAGCGTCAAGAGGCCGTCACAGCCAGTGATCAGACTCCGGTTGTCTAGACGACTTCGGGACCGACGATGGAAACCGCCCTGCGCATCCACCAGCTCAACAAGCATTTCGCCAACGGCCGGCACGCCCTGCGCGACATCAACATCAGCGTGCAGCGCGGCGAGATGGTGGCGCTGATCGGCGCCTCGGGTTCCGGCAAGTCCACGCTGCTGCGCCATGTGGCCGGCCTGGTGGCGGCCGACGGTGGCAGCGACTCGCTGATCGAGATCGACGGCTGCTGCGTGCAGCAGCGCGGGCGCATCCACCGCGACATCCGCAAGGTGCGCGCGCAGGTCGGCTTCGTGTTCCAGCAGTTCAACCTGGTGGCGCGGCTGCCGGTGCTGGTCAACGTGCTCGTGGGCTCGCTGCATCGCATGCCGTGGTGGCGCAGCTGGACGCGCGCCTTCACCGCCAGGGAGCGCGCGCTCGCGCTCGATGCGCTCACGCGCGTGGGCATCGCCGATTGCCATGCGCAGCGGGCCTCCACGCTTTCCGGCGGCCAGCAGCAGCGCGCCGCGATCGCACGCACGCTGGTGCAGGGCGCCAAGGTGGTGCTGGCCGACGAGCCCATCGCCTCGCTGGACCCCGAATCCTCGCGCAAGGTGATGGAGATCCTGGCGCGCATCAACCGCGAAGACCGCTCCACCGTGATCGTCTCGCTGCACCAGGTCGAGATCGCGATGAAGTACTGCCCGCGCGTGATCGCGCTGAAGCAGGGCGAGGTGGTCTACGACGGCCCCTCGTCGGCGCTCAGCGCGTCGCTGCTGCGCGAGCTCTACGGCGTGGAGGCCGACGAACTCCTGTCCGCCGCCCCTTCCGACAACCCCAACGTTCACGTGCTGCCGCAACCCGCGCTGGTGCCGTGGGCGGCGGCGGCCTGATTTCCTTCTTCCTTCCAACCTGGAACCCACCATGATCAAGAAACTGTGTGCGGCCCTGGCCATTGGCCTCGGCATGACGACCGGCGCCTTCGCGCAGGACATCAACTTCGGCATCATCTCCACCGAGGCGACGCAGAACCTCAAGCAGGACTGGCAGCCGCTGATCGACGACATGAGCCGCCAGACCGGGCTCAAGGTCACGGCCTTCTTCGCGCCGGACTACGCCGGCATCATCGAAGGCATGCGCTTCAACAAGGTGCAGCTCGGCTGGTTCGGCAACAAGTCGGCCATGGAAGCGGTCGACCGCGCCGGCGGCGAAGTCTTCGCGCAGATGGTCAACGCCGACGGCACCCAGGGCTACTACTCGCACCTGATCGTGCACAAGGACAGCCCGCTGAACACGCTCGACGACGTGCTGAAGAACGGCAAATCCCTGAGCTTCGGCAACGGCGACCCGAACTCCACCTCGGGCTTCCTGGTGCCGAGCTACTACGCCTTCGCGCAGCACAAGGTGGACGCCAAGTCGCTGTTCAAGCTCACGCGCAGCGCCAATCACGAAACCAACGCGCTGGCCGTGGCCAACAAGCAGGTCGACGTGGCCACCAACAACAGCGAGAACCTGGACAAGGTGAAGGAGCGCTCGCCCGAGAAGTTCAAGGAGATCAAGATCGTCTGGACCTCGCCGCTGATCCCGCTCGACCCGCTGGTGATGCGCAAGGACCTGCCCGAAGCGACCAAGACCAAGATCAAGAACTTCTTCTACAACTACGCCAAGACCGATGCGCGCGAGAAGGAGATCATCATGAAGATCTCCAAGCTCTCGGGCTTCAAGGAATCGAGCGACAAGCAGCTGATCCCGATCCGCCAGCTCGACCTGTTCGGCCAGCGCACCAAGATCGAGGCCGACGCAGCGCTGAGCGATTCGGACAAGAAGACCCGCCTGGCCGAGATCGACAAGAAGCTCGGTGCGCTGAACTGATTTCTTCTCCGACTCTTTCATGCAACCGACGGTCCTGAAACCCCGCCCGCCCTTGCAGACCGTGGCCGTGCCGAAGCGCAGCTTCGCCTGGCAAATCGCGTGGGCGCTGCTGCTGATCCTGCTCGCGGCCTCATGGAAGGGCGCCGACATGCGGCCCTTCGAGCTCCTGCGCGACTCGGGCAACATGGCCACCTACGCGGCCGAGTTCTTCCCGCCCGACTTCACGCAGTGGCGCATGTACGTCGACGAGATGGTCATCACGCTGCAGATCGCGCTGTGGGGCACGGCGCTGGCGGTGCTCACTGCCGTGCCGATGGCGCTCTTGGCCTCGGCCAACATCGTGCCGTGGTGGGTCTACCAGCCGATGCGGCGCCTGATGGACGGCTGCCGCGCCATCAACGAGATGGTGTTCGCCATGCTCTTCGTGGTGGCCGTGGGCCTGGGGCCCTTCGCCGGCGTGCTCGCGCTCTGGGTCCATACCACCGGCGTGCTGGCCAAGCTGTTCGCCGAAGCGGTGGAGGCCATCGATCCGCAGCCGGTGGAAGGCATCCGCTCGACCGGCGCCAGCGCGCTGCACGAGATCGTCTACGGCGTCATCCCGCAGGTGATCCCGCTGTGGATCTCCTACGCGCTCTACCGCTTCGAATCCAACGTGCGCTCGGCCTCGGTGGTCGGCATGGTGGGCGCCGGCGGCATCGGCGTTGTGCTGTGGGAAATCATCCGCGGCTTCAAGTACGCCGAGACCTGCGGGGTGATGCTGATCATCGTCGTCAGCGTCAGCGCGATCGACCTGGTGTCCGCGCGCATTCGAAAGATGCTGGTTTAGCACTGCCATGGCTTTGACCGTCGAAGAGATCACCCGCCTGCTGGGCACCAAAGGGCAACGCCAGTACGGGCGCGAGGCCGTGAGCCAGCTCGAGCACGCGCTGCAGTGCGCGCAGCTCGCCGAAGAAGCAGAGGAAACATCCGAGACCGTGGTCGCAGCCCTGCTGCACGACTTCGGCCACCTGCTCGCAGCGGAACGCGCGGACGAGGTGGCTCGTGCGCAGCAGCAGCGCGACGACCTGCACCAGTACATCGCGCTGCCCTTCCTGCGCGGCCTGTTCGCGCCGGCCGTGCTGGAGCCGATCCGCCTGCACGTGGATGCCAAGCGCTGTCTGTGCGCCATCGACTCCGGCTATTGGGACACGCTGTCGCCGGCATCGAAGCGCAGCCTCGAGCTGCAGGGCGGCGTCCATACGCCCGAAGAAGCGCAACGCTTCATGACGCAACCCTTCGCGGCCGAGGCCGTGCGCCTGCGGCGCTACGACGACTCGGCCAAGGTGCCGGGCCAGGCCACGCCGCCGCTCGCCCACTACATGCGCATCGCCCAGGCGCTGGCATCTCAGGCACAGCCTGCGCGCGAGAAGCTCGCGGCCTTGTAGACGGCTCGCCGATCGAGCGAGCCGGACGCGCTTTCGAGTGTCAGATATGAGAATAATTCTCATTCTGTCGCCTACAATCGACCTGTCTCAATCTCTCTTTCCTGATGTCGTCGCCGGGATCGTCGCCCGTCGGCTTGCGTTCCCATGCACAAGTTTTTCGTCTCGATGCCGCTCGCGCTGGCGGCGCAGCTGGCCTGCGCGCAGGCCGCCCCCTCTCCCTCGAATCCCGGCGACGAACTCCGCGCCGTGACCGTGCAGTCCGACCGCACCAACGGCTTCGTCGCCAACACCGTCGAAGCCGGCACCTTCCGCGGCGCCAGCATCATGGACGTGCCGGCCACGGTCAACACGGTGACGCGCGAAGTCATCGAGCTGCAGGGCGCGGCCAGCATCTACGACGTGCTGCGCAACACGGCCGGCGTCACGCGCCAGCAGAACGGCGGCGACACCTTCGACCAGCTCGTGATCCGCGGAATCGCGGTCGAGAACCGCACAAACTACCGGCTCAACGGCTCGCTCGCGATTCCCAACGTGTCCGAGATCCCGATGGAGAACAAGGAGCGTGTCGAGGTGCTGAAGGGCGCGTCGGCGCTCTACTACGGCTTCACCTCGCCGGCCGGCGTCGTCAACTTCGTGACCAAGCGCGCCGGCAGCACGCCGGTCGCGACGCTCGGCATGACTTTCGACAACCACGGCACGGCGCAGGGCTTCGCCGACGTGGGCCGCCAGTTCGGCGACCAGAACCAGTACGGCCTGCGCATCAACGCGGCCGGCGGACAGCTGGGCTCGCCGATCGAGGGCGTCGACGGCAACCGCAAGTTCCTGTCGGCGGCATTCGACTGGCGCGTCAACAACCGCCTGATGCTGAAGGCCGATCTCGAGCACTACCGCAAGAGCATCACCGAGCAGGCCGGCATCACGCGCCTGGCGGCCGTCAACGGCGTGATCGCGCTGCCGGCCCTGCCCGACCCGCGCAAGCTGATCGGTCCGCCCTGGGCCACCTTCGAAGCCGAAGTCACGAACACTCAGCTGCGCGCCGACTACTCGCTCAGCGACAACTGGGCCCTGATGGTGGAAGCCGGGCATTCCGAGGCCGAGCGCGACCGGCGGCTCGCGATGTTCGGCAACTACAACGTGCGCACCGGCGCCGGCCGCATCACCGGCAATGTGCAGCACCTGGAGCAAAGCACCGACCTGCTGCGCAGCGAGCTGTTCGGCACCTTCGCGACCGGCGGCGTGCAGCACGAGCTCACGCTGGGCGTCGCGCGCAGCGACAAGACCCAGGACCCGATCTTCCAGCGCAACTACGGCGGCGCCACCACCGCGCAGAACCTGTACTTCCCGCGCGCCATCGGCTTCCTGCCGCTGACCGCGCTGCCGACACAGCCGACCACCGGCGCGCAGGACAGCACGGAGCTGGGCCTGTACGCGCTCGACCGCATCACTTTCTCGCCGGAATGGCAACTGGTGGCGGGCGTGCGGCACACGCGCTTCGAGAGCACGCAGTTCGCCAGTTCGACGCTGCCGCGGATCGACTACGACGTGAAGAAGACCACGCCGCTGGCCGCGCTGAGCTACAAGTTCACGCCCGATCTCGTGACCTACGTTTCGTATGCGGAAGGCGTCGAGGAAGGCGAGGTCGCACCCGCCGGCACCGCCAACCAGAACAACCGCATGCCGCCGGGCGTGAGCAAGCAGAAGGAGCTCGGCCTGCGCTGGCTGACCGGCACGGGCACGCTGCTGTCGGCGGCGCTGTTCGACATCGAGCGGCCCGGCGCCTACACCAACAGCGCCAACACCTTCGTCGCCGACGGTCGCCAGAACTACCGCGGCCTCGAGCTCTCGGCGCAGGGACGCCTGACGCGCCAGCTGGCCTGGCAGCTGTCGGCGCAAGCCCTCGACGCCGAGTTCCGCGACATCAACGCCCAGTACAACGGCAAGATGCCCGAGAACACGGCCAAGCACACGGCCAGCGCCTTCCTCTCCTACGACATCGCGGCGGTGCCGGGGCTCTCGGTCAACGGCGGCGCCTACTACACGGGCCGGCGCCCGATCGACGACCTGAACCAGGGCTTCATCGGCGGCTACACGATCTTCGCCCTCGGCACGCGCTACGTCACGCAGCTCTTCGGCAAGCGAACGCTGTGGCAGCTCAACGTCGACAACGTCGGCGACAAGCGCTTCTGGGCGGCCGCCGGCACGCGGCTGGCGGTGGGCGCGCCGCGCAGCGTCAAGGCGACGCTCAAGATCGATCTCTGAAGAAGACGGTGGCTTCTGCGATGGCTCTTCTTCGGCGCATCTGGGTCCAGATCCACTGGTTCATCGGCATCACGGCCGGGACGGTGCTGGCCGTCATCGGCTTGAGCGGCGCCGTGCTTTCGTTCCGCGCCGAGATCGTCGACCTGCTCAATCCGGCGCTGCACCGCGTGCCGGCGCAAGCCGCAGCGATGCCGCTGGTCCCGGCGGCGCTGCTCGACCAACTCCAGGCCGCAGAGCCCGGCCGCCGCGTCCTGACGCTGACGCTTTACGCCGAGCCGGGCCGGCCGGCGCGCGTGAACTTCGCACCCCCGCCCGGCGAACGCCGCGGCGAAACGCGCCTGGTCGATCCTTTCAGCGCGGCCTTGCTGCCCGAGCCGCGCGGCGATGCCTTCTTCGAGTTCGTCGAAAGCCTGCATCGCTGGCTCTTGATGCCGCGCGACACCGGCAAGCCGGTCACCGGCACGCTGGCCGCGGCGCTGCTGGTGCTCGCGCTGTCGGGCCTGTACCTGCGCTGGCCGCGTCGGCCGCTCGCGTGGCGCAGCTGGCTGCGGATCGACTTCGCGCAAAGCGGCCGTGTTTTCCTGTGGAACCTGCATGCCGTGGCTGGGACGATCGCGCTCCTGGCCTATCTGGTGTCCGGCCTCACGGGCATCTACTGGGCCTTCGATGGGGTGCGCTCGCTGGTCGACGACGCGGCAGGCGTTGGGCGCGCCGCGCGGACGCAGCGGATGCAGGGCAGTTCCGCCAATGCCGCCGCCCCCGTCCGGCTTGACCTGCAGCGCGTGTGGCTGTCCTTCCAGCAGACGATCGGCGGCGACTGGAGCCAGGTCACGCTGCGCCTGCCGGCGCGCAATGCCTCGCAGGTCGAGGCGACCTACCTGCGCGCCGCGCCCGAACACGAGCGCGCGCGCAACCGGCTCTACCTGCACGCCGCCACCGGCGAGGCGAGCCAGCACGAGCGCTATGCCGACAAGCCGCTGGCCGGACGTCTCGTGAACAGCATCTATCCGCTGCACATGGGCACCTACTGGGGCCTGCCGGGCCGCATCCTGATGATGCTCGCCAGCCTGGGCCTGGTGCTGTTCGCGATCACCGGCTGGATGCTGTACCTCGGCCGCCGCCGCACAAGCCAAGCGGTGCGCGCCGAGCGCGCGCGGCTCAGCCGCGGCCGAAGCGGCGCCGCGCAGGGCGCGGAGCAGGTGCTGATCGCCTTCGCCACGCAGACGGGCCATGCCGAGCGCGTCGCCCTGCAGACCGCGGCCGCGCTGCAGTCGGCGGGCGTCGGCACCGTGGTCAAGACCCTGGCCGAGCTGAGCGTCGATGCGCTGCTGCACTTCCGCAAGGTGCTGTGGGTAGTCAGCACCTTCGGCGACGGCGATCCGCCCGACAGCGCACGCGCCTTCGCGCGCAAGTTCGCGCAGCAGGCGGGCTCGCAGCTGCGGCACGTGCACTACGGCGTGCTGGCACTCGGCGACTGGCACTACGCCACCTTCTGCGGCTTCGGCCGGAAGCTCGATCACGACCTGCGCAGCCAGGGGGCGCAGGCGCTGTTTGCGATGGTCGAGGTCGACAACGGCAATCCCGAAGCCATCGGGCGCTGGCAGCGGTCGATCGCCGAGGCCTTCGATGTGCGGGGTGCTGCGTGGCCCTCGCATCCGGCCTCTTCTGCCGAGCGTCCCTTCGAAGCCTGGCGGCTCGTGCGCCGCAGCCTGCAGAACGATGGCAGCCAGGGCGATCCGCTGTTCGAGATCGAGCTGCATCGTGCCGGCGCGCCAGCGTGGGCGCCGGGCGCGCTGGTCGAGGTGCTGCCGCCTCATCCGAACGGCACTGCCGATGCCCGTCCTCCTCTTGCGCCGCTGGCGCCGCGCAGCTATTCGGTGGCCTCGATCGCTGCCGACGGCTGCGTGCAACTGCTGGTGCGGCAGGCGCGCCACGACAACGGCCTGGGCGTCGCATCGGGCTGGCTGACCGCCGGCGCGCCGCTCGATGCCGGCATCGAGATGCGGCTGGTCGCCAACCCCGGCTTCGCGCTCGCAGACGAGAACCTGCCCTGCATCTTCATCGGCAACGGCTCCGGCTTCGCGGGCCTGCGTTCGCACCTGCGCGAGCGGGTGCGGCGCGGCCACGGGCGCAACTGGCTGGTGTACGGCGAACGCCAGTCCGCGCACGACGCCTTCTGCGCCGCGGAGGTCGCGCAGTGGCAGGCGCTCGGCATGCTGGCGCGCGCCGACCTCGTCTACTCGCGCGACCAGCCCGAGCGCAGGTACGTGCAGGACCGCCTGCGCGAAGCGGCGGACGAACTGCGGCGCTGGATCGCCGATGGCGCGCTCGTCTACGTGTGCGGCAGCCTCGAAGGCATGGCGCCCGGCGTGGACGCGGCTCTCGGGGAAGTGCTGGGAACGGCCGGGTTCGACGAGCTGATCGCGCAAGGCCGCTATCGGCGCGACGTGTATTGAGCCCCTTCAGGCCGGATCCATGCCATGGCGGCGCTTTGATTCGGCGCTGTCCGCCGAGATCATGAAATCGAGCAGCGCGCGCACGGCGGCGGGCTGCGCGGAGCCGATGCCCGGAGCGGCCGAAAAGATCGTGATGATCTGAATCTCCGGTGGCAAGGGGCCGATCAATCGGATCCTTTCGATGCCGATCAGCTCACTCATTTGCTGGAATCCCAGGGCGGCCTCGCCGCGCGCGATCAGCGAACCGACCGGCACGCCAGGCGGCGCCTGCACCAGTCGGCTCCGGATCTCGCCGGCAATGCCCCAGCGCTCGAACAATGCCATCAATGCGACGCCGCTCGGGCCGGTGGAATAAGCGATGCTCGCGGCGCCCTGCACAGCGCTGCGCAGCGCATCTTCCGTGGAGATGTCGGGTCGCTCGGCGCTCGCGTGCACTGCCACGCCGACGCCCGAGCGGGCCAAGTCGACCTTGCCGGGCGCGTCGACCTTGCCTGCGGCGACCAGCTTGTCGATGGCGTCGGAGGCAAGCGCCACCACGTCGAAGGGCTCGCCGGCGGACACGCGCCGTACGGCTTCGACACCGCCGACCGGCAGGAAGGAGACCGGCACCCCGGTGAGCCGTGAATACATCGACGCCAGCTCGTCCAGCAGAGCTCGCGTTGCCATCGAGCAGATGCCTCGGATCGAAGTCGTCATGGTGATGGGTGCCAACGAGCCGGTAGGCGAGAGAACATGTCAATCCGGCTTGATGCCGGCCTCGCGAATGAGCTTCCCGTAGCGAACGGCGTCGCTCTTGAGCAGCTTGTCGAAACGCTCGGTCGCACCGGGCAAGGGAACACCGCCGGCCGCGGCGAGCTGGTCGCGTACTTCCGGCGACTCGAGCGCCTTCTGCACGGCTTCATGCAATTTCGTCAGCACCGGCTTGGGAAGGCCTGCCGGTGCCACGAAGCCGTACCAGACGCTGGCTTCGAAGCCTGGATAGCCCGACTCGGCGACCGTCGGCACGCCGGGCAGCACCGCTGCGCGCTCGGGACTCATCAGTGCCAGCACGCGCAGCTTGCCGGCCTTCGCCAGCGGCGAGGCTTCGAGCGCATTGACCGCGACCACGTCCACATGCCCGCCGATCACATCGGTGATAGCCGGTGCGCCGCCCTTGTAAGGCACGTGGCGCAGCGATACGCCGGCGGTGTGCTGGAACAGCTCCATGGCCAGGTGCGGCGTGGAACCGTTGCCCGGCGTGGCGACGCTCAGGGTACCGGGCTTGGCCTTGGCAGCGGTCACCAGCTGCTGCAGGGTCCTCCACTCCGAGTCCTCGCGCACCGCAGCCACCACCGGCACCCGCGCGACCAAGGACACCGGCGTCACGTCGCGCTCCAGGTCGTAGGGCGCCGGCTGGAACAGCGTGGGGTTCACGGCCAGTGCGTTGGCTGCCAGCATCAGGGTGTAGCCATCGGGCGGGCTGGCGGTGAGCGCCTTGACCGCGATGTTGGTGCCGGCGCCCGGCTTGTTCTCGACGATGACGGGCTGGCCGAGGATGGTGACCATGCGCTGGCCGACCGAGCGCGCGATCAGGTCGACCGCGCCGCCGGCGCTGTAACCGACGATGATCTTGATGGGCTTGGTCGGGTAGGCATCGGCGGCGCCGGCACTGAATGGCGCGCCGATCGCCAGCAGGCCGGCCAGGGCGAGCAGGTGGCGGCGAGAAAGCATCTTCATGACTTGTTCCAGGTTTGGGGCGCCGCGTCCTTGCCGGCCACCGAATACAGTGCGCCAGGCGCGTTGCGGGTTTGCTGGAACGCTTCCAGCGATTGGCCGCGCATGGCGGCGTAGATGTGAAGGTTGGAAACGCCGAGCACGGCGCCGAGCTTCTCGAGCACGAAGAAGATGACGCCGTAGTGGATCAATCCGCGCCAGTCGCGCTGGCGTACGAGTTCGCGCTCTTGCAGGGTCAGCTCGGCCGCTTCGAACGCGCCCTCTTCGTCAGCCAGGAAGCGGGCGCGATGCTCGGGGCGCGTCATGCCGTGCAGGAACTTGTTGAGACGCAAGGCGCGCACACTGGTCTCCAGCGTGAACGGATAGGTGCCCTCCAGCGCTTCCACGCCGGCCAATTGCTCATCGATGCGGCGACGATGCCGCTTCGCCTCGCCGGCGACCGGCGGGCTCGCCAGGTTCTCGTAGATCGCGGTGGCGATGCCGGTCATCGAAGGCAGGTAGTAGCTCTGGTGCGTCTTGCGGACGTTGGACGAAAGGGCGCCCCGCATGACCAGCCACATGATGACTTCCGCACCTTCAAGGCCGCCCAGGGTCGCCAGCTCGGCCTGGGTCATCTCGGTGAGCCGGACCGGGTCGTTCTCGATCAGGTCGAGGAACTGCGCATCCCAGGCTATGTTGTTGAAGCCGGCGCGCTCACCGTGCACCTGATGCGAAAGGCCGCCCGTTGCAACGACGGCCACCTTCAGGTCTTCCGGATAGCTTTCGATCGCGCGCCGCAATGCCTGCCCCAGGCGCCAGCAGCGCCGCGCCGATGGCACGGGCGACTGCAGCACGCCGACCTGCAGCGGCACGACCGGTGTCGGCCATGCCGGCTCGCGGGGGCACAGCAGCGACAGCGGCGAGAACACGCCATGGTCCAGCGGCCGGTCCTGGAAGAAGGACATGTCGAACTCGTCGGCCACCAGCGAGCGGCCGATGTGCCGCGCCAGCGCCGGGTGGCCGGCCAGAGCAGGCAGATCGCGCGCGCCGCCACCCTCGTCCGCCACCTCGTGCCGCTCGCCGACGCCGAGTGCGAAGGCCGAATAGTGGTCGAAGAAGAAGGAGCTGACGTGGTCGTTGTAGATGACGAACAGCACGTCGGGTTGGCGCTCTTCCAGCCAGCGTTGCACGGGCTCGAAGGCCTCGAAGATGGGTGCCCAGACCGGGTCCTGCTGCTTGCTCTTGTCGAGAGCGAAGCCGATGGTGGGCGTATGCGAGCAGGCGACGGCGCCGATGATGCGAGCCATGAGTCTGCGCTCAGTCGATGTAGCGCAGGCCGGCCTTGGTCAGCGGCTCGCGCATGGCGTACATGTCCAGGCCCAGCTCGCCGGCGGCGAAACGCGCGCGCTTCGCATCCTCGTTGGACTCGCGGGCTTCGGCCGCGTCGGCCACCTGCTGCGCGCGCGAAGCCGGCACCACCACCACGCCGTCGATGTCGGCCACCACCACGTCGCCCGGATGCACCAGGGCGCCGGCACACACCACCGGCACGTTGACCGAGCCCAGCGTCGCCTTGATCGTGCCCTTCGCATGGATGGCGCGGCTGAACACGGGGAAGTTCATCCCTGTGAGATCGCGCACGTCGCGCACGCCGCCGTCGATCACCAGGCCCTTGCAGCCACGCGCCTTGAAGGAGGTGGCCAGCAGATCGCCGAAGAAGCCGTCGGTGCTGTCGCTGGTGCAGGCCGCGACCACCACGTCGCCGGGCTGGATCTGCTCTGCCGCGACATGCAGCATCCAGTTGTCGCCGGGCTGCAGCAGTACGGTGACGGCCGGACCGCAGAAGCGCGCGTCGGGATAGATGGGGCGGATGCGCGGTTGCATCAGGCCGAGGCGGCCGAGCGCCTCGTGCACGGTCGAGACGCCGAAGCGCGAGAGCTTTTCGACAGCGGCCGGGTCGGCGCGCGTGACGCTGCGGTGGACGACGCCGAGTTGATGGAGTGTGGTCATGGTCAAAGGCTCTTGGCTTTGAGGGCGCGGTCGAGGCGCGGATACACCCGGCGCGCGTTGGCTTCGTAGATCTGGTGGCGCGCCGCGTCGTCGAGCATGGGCGTGGCGTCGATGTAGCGCCGCGTGTCGTCGTAGGGAAAACCGGTCTCCGGATCGATGCCGCGCACCGCGCCGATCATTTCGCTGGCGAACAGGATGTTGTCGACCGGGATCACGCGCGTCAGCAGATCGATGCCCGGCTGGTGGTAGACGCAGGTGTCGAAGAAGATGTTGTTCAGCAGGTGGTCCTTCAGCAGCGGCTTCTTCATTTCCTGCGCCAGGCCGCGGAACCGGCCCCAGTGGTAGGGCACCGCGCCGCCGCCGTGCGGGATCACGAAGCGCAGCGTCGGGAAGTCCTTGAAGAGGTCCGACGTCAGGCACTGCATGAAGGCCGTGGTATCGGCATTCAGGTAGTGCGCACCGGTGGTATGGAAGCAGGCATTGCAGCTCGTGCTCACGTGCACCATCGCCGGGATGTCGTGCTCCACCATCTTTTCGTAGAGCGGGTACCAGTGGCGCTCGGACAGTGGGGGGCTGGTCCAGTGGCCACCCGAAGGGTCGGGGTTGAGGTTGAGGCCGACGAAGCCGTACTCCTTCACGCAGCGCTCCAGCTCCGGGATGCAGGTGCGCGGATCGACCCCCGGCGACTGCGGCAGCATGGCCGCGCCGATGAAGTGATCAGGGAACAACTGGCTGACGCGAAAGCACAGCTCGTTGCATAGGGCCGCCCAAGCGGAAGAAATCTCGAAGTCGCCGATGTGGTGCGCCATGAAGCTCGCGCGCGGGCTGAAGATCGTCAGATCGCTGCCGCGCTCCTTCATGAGGCGCAACTGATTGCCCTCGATCGACTCGCGCAACTCGTCGTCGCTGATCTTCAAATCCGAGGCACGGGGCTTCAGCGCGGAATCCCTGATGCCCGCGATCTGCTGATTGCGCCAGTTCTCCAGCGCCTTGGGAGCAGTGGTGTAGTGGCCATGGCAGTCGATGATCATTTGCAATCCAGTCGGTTGATTACGTCATTGCGCCAAGTGTGGTTGCCGGCGCCGCTGCGTGGCGTGAATTCGGCTTGCCTTGCCATCAGACTTCTTTATCTGCTAGGGTTTACACTGAGATTCATCAACTCCTTTGGAGAGAGAAGATTTGCCGGTGAAGCCCGACCATCAGAGACACAAAGTTATCGACAGGGCACACAGCGGCGCGCTCGGCATCAACCTGCGGCACCTGCGCGCGTTCTCGGCTGTGGCCGCGGCCGGCAGCATCGCGGGGGCCGCGGATGAGCTGTACCGCGTGGCCTCGGGCGTCACGCGCTCCATCTCTGAACTCGAAAGCGGGCTGGGCAGGCCGCTGTTCGATCGACGCCCGCGCGGAATGGCGCTGAATTCGTACGGCGAGCTGGTGCTGGCGCGTGCGCACCGCGTCGAGCGCGAGTTCGAAGACGCACGAGCCCGGCTCGTCGCACGCGGCGGCATCGGCGCGTCCGCCGACCTCCACCCGCTGTTCACGTCGATACTGAACGGCCGACGTCTCGCGGTGGTCGCGAGTCTCGTCGAGAAGCGCAACATGCCTGCGGTCGCGCGCGAGTTCGGGATCACGCAGCCGGCCATCAGCAGCGCGCTGAAGGACCTCGAAGGCGGGCTCGGTGTCGCGCTCTTCGATCGCAAGACGCGCGGGCTGTCGCCGACGCCGGCGGGCGAGATCGTCGCGTTCCACTTCAAGCGGGTGCTTGCGGAACTGCGCCACATCGGCCCGGACATCGCCGCCAGCGAAGGAACGCTGCAGGGGAGCGTGAACGTCGGCGCGCTTCCGCTCGGCCGTACACAGATCCTGCCGCTCGCGATCGCTTCGCTGGTCGTGCGTCACGCGGGACTGCACGTTGCGACGGTCGAGAGCCCATACGACGCGTTGGCAGCATCGCTGCGCAGCGGCGACATCGACTTCATCCTCGGCGCACTGCGCAGCGCCGACGAGGCGAAGGACCTGCAGCAGGAAGCGCTGTTCGAGGATCGCATTTCGGTGATCGCACGCGCCGGCCATCCGCTCGCACGCGCCGCGCGCATCGACTTCGATGCGTTGCGCCAGGCGAGATGGGCGCTCTCGCGGCACGGCTCGCCGTCGCGCGAGTTGCTCGAGCGCTTCTTCTCGGAGGCGCGGCAGGCGCCGCCGATGCCTGCCGTCGAGACCGGCGATCTCGCGGTGCTGCGCGGCTTGCTGCTGGAAAGCGACATGCTGACCGCGATCTCGGCGCACCAGCTGCGCTACGAGATTCGCGACCGCAGCCTGGTCGTACTGAACTTCCCCCTTGACCGGACGCGCCGCGAGATCGGTCTCACGCAGCGTCTGGGCGCATTCCCCTCACCGGGCGCGCGAGCGTTGATGCAAGAGATCAGGGCGGTGGTGGCTCGATCCCCCGATTTCCGCGCTCGGCGTTGATGTCAGCGCGTTATCGTTGCATGCGGCGAGAGGCGCCGCTCGGTCTGGTGACAGGTTCTGGGCCAAGCGACGACCGCCGCCCGCACATCCGTATCGAGTCAAGGAGTACGAAATGTCCATTCGAGCTGCTCTAGCATTCTTGCTGTTCTCCGCCATCGCCGCCCCGTGCGCTCTCGCCGATGACGACGACTCAAAGAAGCGCTGGCGGCGCAACGACTGGCGCAGCGACTGGCGCGAGGACCGCTGGCCTAGGCCTTGCGAAGTCAAGCAGGAGTCAAAGCGAGGGGAGTTCAAGCGGGAGGTCAAGTGCAAGGATGGCATCGGAGCCACGTGGCGCGGGGACTGGAAGGAGGAGTTCCGGGATGGCCCGTGCAAGGTCAAGCTCGAGGCCAGCCGCGAGGTGTTCAAGGAAGAGGTCAAGTGCGAGAGCCGCTAACGGCGTGCGGCCTGCTGAGAACAAGGATGTTGGCCGCCTGCATCAGTGCGGTCTCATACCGCTGGCGCTCTTCGGCGATGGCCTCGTCCGTCCAATCCCTGAAGCCTTTCTTCGCCTTGACGCCCAAGCGCCCGCGCGTCACCAGATCCGTCAGCGTTTTTCCGGGGGCGCTGTCATTGCAGAGCGACGGATAGATGACGGTCGCCGCCGCGTGCTGGGTATCGAAGCCCGCGAACTCCTTGAGCAACATCGGGCCGGCAGCTGCATAGCGGAATCCGAATCCAAACCGAACAGCGACATCGACGTCCTCGGCCGTCGCAAGCCCCTCGTCGATGACGGCAAAAGCCTCCCGCATCAGCGCGTGCTGGATGCGGTTGGCGAGGAAGCCTGGAACGTCGCGATTCACGCGCACCGGCGCTCTTCCCAGCGAGCGGAACACCTGGTGGAGCGCATCCAATGTCGATGCTTCGGTGCGTTCGCCTTTGGCGATTTCCACCAAGGGGACCAGATGCGCGGGCTGAAAGAAATGGGTGTTCGCCATGCGCTCTGCGGTTTTCAGGCCCGCACAGATGTCGGTGATGCGCATGCTGGAGCTATTCGACCCCATTGGAACGCCCGCAGGAGCCAGCCTGTCCAAGGTCGAAAAAATCGACTTCTTGATCTCCATATTCTCCGTGACCGACTCCAGCACGATATGGACGTTGGCCCATGAGATGTCTTCGATCCGGGAGTGAAATACCAG
Source organism: Variovorax sp. LjRoot84 (assembly GCF_964254305.1). Classification (NCBI taxonomy): domain Bacteria; kingdom Pseudomonadati; phylum Pseudomonadota; class Betaproteobacteria; order Burkholderiales; family Comamonadaceae; genus Variovorax; species Variovorax sp. LjRoot84. Next base: position 6,044,815 of record NZ_CAXUTE020000001.1, on the reverse strand, counting down.
TGATCCGGACTCTCGCTGCGAGCCCAGTTGCTGGACAGACTTCGCGATGCGCTCCTGCGCACCCACCCACTTCGAGGGACTGTGCCCCACGAGCTGCACCGACCATCCGCCGGCCAGGAAGATGGCCGCAATATCGCAGCCCATGATTCCGCACCCGATCACCACCGCGCTTCGATCATTCATGCACACACCTTGATTCTTCGTTGGCCGGATCACGTCCTAGAGTGCATCGCGCGCGGCGACGATCATGTCCAGTTCCACGGCTGCATTCTTCGGCAAGGCGTAGACGCCGACGGAGGTGCGGGTGTGCACACCGGCCTCGCCGAAGACACGGTGCATCAGATCCGAGGCTGCATCGGCCACCTCGCTTTGCTGCGTGAAGTCGGCGGTGCATTGCACAAACACGCCGATGCGCAGGATCTTCTCGATCGCATCGAGCGAGCCGAGGGTCTGGCGCAGGATGGCGAGGGCGCGCAGCGCGCAGATCTGCGCAGCCTTCCGCGCCTCATCGAGCGAGACCTGTTCTCCGACGCGGCCGGTCACCATCACCGTGCTGCCGACCCGCGGCACCTGGCCGCTGATGTAGACCGTGCGGCCATCGCGCACGGCGGACACGTAGTGGCCGCCGATGCGGATCTCACCGTCGAAGCCATGCCCCAGTTCGGCCGCGATCTGATCGGCAATCTGGCTGCGGGTCAGTGCTGTCATGGAACCTCTCGTTTGAACGGGGTTCTATCTTCGTCGCGCAGTGCGGGGAAGAACAGATACAGAACGTGCGAAGTCGATGCGCAACAGGTGGATGTTCGGTCGTGCGACCGACTTGATCAGTGCGCGCAGGCGGTGGCCGCGACCGAACCCCGTCGCTCACCGCTGCGCAGCCCCGGTAACGGCGCCCGGCTCCCTCCTCCCATCGTCCGCAAGCCGCAGCCCGCGGCGCTCCACGCTCGAAGCGATCTGCGCCACCGACCGGCGTCCCAGTCGCGTCATGACAAACAGCTTCCGGGGCGATACGCGCGTCACGTCGCGGACTGTGTTCAGGTCGTGGCGCCGCAGCACGTTGGAGGCTCGCAAGGAAAGGCCGAGGATCGCGATGTCGGCGTCGAGAAGGGTTTCGCTGGACGGTTCTGCTTGTGGCATGGGCGGGCGGGTGGCAACGGATGCCGCTTGACAGTGCACATGCCGTGCCTGCGCTCGTGCACCCTCCTTTCCCGGAGGCTCGCGAAGGCATGGCCGCACAGTGTTGGAAATGCGGACAAATCAACTGCCTGAAACATCGACAACTGTCTGCTGAATGAGCAGGGTTGTCCCTGAGGCATGCGCGTGCGACCTCACCCCATGTGAACCGCGTCACATGCCACGCGTGCGCTGCTTACTCGTGCCGAAGGAGGCGAATCCCCAAAATTAGCGGCCATGGCGAACCCGATTGCGACACGGGTTCCGATCGACGAAAGGCCGACATCATGCGCAGTTCCTCCTACATCCGGTTCGCCTTCGCCGCACTCGCGACATTCGCCATCCTGCTGCCGGGCGCGGCCCTCGCCGAAGAGCGCACCTACCTGAGCAAGACCGAGATCGAGGCCAGCCTGCTCGGCAAGACGGTGGTGTCGAAGAACATCGCGAGCGGAAAGCTTTCCCAGTGGGAATTCCGCGCAGACGGAACGGTGGAAGCCGTGGGCGGGCTCGGCCGGGCCGCGGGCACCTGGAGCATCCGTGACGACGGGCAGACTTGCGTGAAGGTGCTGGGCCGCACCGGATGCCGCTACTGGTTCCGCCAGGGCGGCGCCTACGCCAACGCGGACACCAACCAGTCCGATGCGCCGGTCGTGGCCGAGGTGCGCTATCTTTGATGCGCTTCGCCTGCGCCGGGTTGAGGCCAGCTTCAAGAAGGACCTTGCGTATGTCGCGAGCATCCATGCAGAAAGTACTGATCGCTGTTCTTGCGCTTGGCTTTTCAGTTCTCGTTGGATGCACCCGACATGCTCGCGAGCAAGCTTCAAAAGCAGAAATCGGATTCATAGAGGCGACTTCCGACATCAAGCTCAGGCGGATGGTCGTTCAACCTGCAAGGCCGAAAGGCGTCGTGCTTTTTCTGCATGGCTTTCCGGAGACTCTCCATGCCTGGAAGGATATTTCCTTGGTGCTCGGCAAGGACTACGAAGTCCATGCTTTCGACTGGCCGGGCTACGGTCTTTCATCAAGACTGCCGGCGGACAAGTTCTCTTACGCGCCGCAAGACTATGCGCGTGTGCTGAAGGCATACATCGACAAGGCAGGCATCGATAGATCCAGGCTGGTCATCTACGCCACGGACATCGGTGCCCTGCCGGCGCTTCTTCTCGCCTTGGAAGAGCCGGGTATCGCGAGGACGATCATCGTGGGCGACTTTGCGCCATTCGACAGGCCTCAGTACATGCACGAGAACCTGCAGGGCCTCAAGTCGAAGCCATCGTCCGATTTGATTCATGCCTCGATGAACAGGAATCGCGACGAGATTCTGGAGAACGCTTTCAGAAGAGGCTTGCCAAAGAATGAGCAGTTCGACCTGTCCCCGGAACTCAAGGACGACATGCTGCGCGGATGGAGTCAAGACGGCCTCACCTCGGCGGATGCCTTCTATCACTACTACTCACACTTCACCAGGGATCAGGAGTATTTCGAGTCCCATCTGGCGAGGCTCAAGACGCCCGTCAAGGTGATCTGGGGTGAGAAGGATTTCTATATCAACAAGGAGATGGGCGTCGAGTTCGCCAAGAAGGCCAATATCGAATTCACTCTTCTCCCCCGTCTCGGGCACTATCCGCATCTCCAAGACCCAAAACAAACAATCGAAGAAATTCAGGCCTCCTTCAGCAGCAGGTGAGAAAAGCTCTGAATGACGCTTCGACCCGGCTCACGCGAGGCCGCGCTCAGCGCGACGAGCAGACGCTGACGACCACCTTGCAAGGCTCGGTCGGCAGATGGCTGTCGCACTGCCCGGCGGCCGCCTTGCCCGCGGCGGCTGCGGTGGAAGCGATGGCCGTGCCCCATTCGCCAAAGTTGCCCGTCGCGAGAGCGCCGCAGGAGCGATCGAAGTACGCGCGCACGACACAGGGGCCCGAGCGGCCCGCCGCGCGATCGCACTGGGCGCGTGCCGCAAGCTCCGCAGCGCCGCGGGATGGGTGGTTGATCGAGTAGCCGTACCACCCGTGCACGGACGCGATCGCGCCCCAGCTCGGGCCTTGGCCGGGGTTGGCATGGGCCGGACCTACGGCGATGCCCGTCAGGCCGCAGCACAACGGCAGCGCAAGCGCGCCGAGCATGCGGGCTGCGCGTGATGGAAGGCTCATGGAGCAGCGGACCGCTAGCTCCCCGCGGGTTCGTGGCATGCGACGCAGAGCTTGTTGCCATCCGGGTCGCGGAAGTAGGCGCCGTAGTAGTTCGGGTGGTACTGCTCTCTGAGCCCGGGCGGTCCTTCGCAGCTTCCGCCCTGTTCCAGCGCTGCCTGATGTGCAGCGTGGACTTTGGCCCGGTCGGCGGCAGCGAAGGCAATCATTTGACCGTTCCCGGCCTCATGCGGCTGGCCGTCGTAGGGTTTGCAGATCACGAAGAACGGCCGCGCGCGCCCGGCGCTGTGCCAGCCCGCCCATGGCTTCTCGCGCTCGCAGAACCGAAGCTCGATGCCGAGGCTGTCCATGACGGCGCCGTAGAAGGTCAACGCGCGCTCGAAATCGGTCACGCTCACAAAGACATGTGAAAACAACAGGAGCTCCTGCGGCACGGGTGATGAGAAATGGGAGCTGCATTCTGACGTAGCGGCGATGCTCTCCGCACACGCATACGCACCTGCTTTTGCTATCGTGCGCTGATGTTTCGTCCAGCACCCTGGGCGCCACAAGCGGCGAATCTGGTCTACCAGCTGTCGTGGATCCTGCGCAGCTTCGACGTTCTCAGCTAGGGCCTCCCGGACGATCAGGCTTTACGGCAGCTTCGCCTTCAACTGCCGGTAGGCGTTCGGATCCTCACGCCTGAGCGCGTCGAGTTCTTTCTGCAGCCGCTCGACGCGCGGCTGCCGCGCGCTCTGCTTGATGCGCTCGACCTCGCGCGCCAGCGTCTCGAAATCTGCGATGCGCTTGTCGGATTTCTCCTTGGGCGGCAGCTTTTCGGCCAGCGCCGAGACCGCGTCCATCAGTCGGCCGATCTGGCGGCCATAACTGTGCTGCTGGAGCACGTCGCGCTCGATGTCGGGTGCCGACGAGTTGTTGTGGGTCACGCTGACCAGTGACCAGCCCGAGTTGATCGGCTGGCTCAGCTGCTGCGGCGCGCCAGCCGGCCATGGCCACTGCTGCAGGGGCCAGTTCCACCACGAGGAACGCCCCGCGCCGAAGTCCGCGGTGCCGCTGCCATCCGACCTTGCTGCCGTTGCCATACCACCTCCTGCCGAACGCGTGTCGCGCGATGTGGATCGTAGCGCGCCGCCGGCGAGTTGCGCGATGACGACCTTCGGGTGCTCAATGGCTAGCTCGCACGATGACGACTTTCAAAAGAACAAGGAGACCGCCATGGATTGCGATGTCCTGATCGTCGGCGCCGGCCCCACCGGCCTGATGCTCGCCAACCAGCTCGGCCGGCGCGGCGTTCGCACCGTGATCATCGACCGGCACGCCGGGCCCTCGCTGCAGACCCGGGCGCTCGGCGTGCAGGCGCGCACGCTGGAGATCTACGCCCAGCTCGGGATCGCAGAGCGCGCGCTCGAACTCGGCAAGCGCGGCACCGGCGCCAACATGTGGGCCGAAGGGCGGAAGATGGCGCGCGTGCCCCTGGGCGAAGCCGGCGCACGCGTGACCCCGTACCCGTACATCCTGATCCTCGGCCAGGACGACAACGAACGGATCATGGGCGACCGGTTGAGCGACTGGGGCCTGGCGGTGCACTGGAACACCGAGATGATCGAGCTCGCTCAGGAGTCCGGCCATGTGACGGCGACGCTCCGAGTTGCCGGCGGCACGATCCGCCGCATCGACGCCACCTGGATGGCCGGCTGCGACGGGGCGCGCAGCGCGGTGCGCGAGATGAACCGCATCGGCTTTCCCGGCGCCCCCTACGAACACGTGTTCTTCGTCGCCGACGTGGAGATGACGGGCGGCATGGTCCCCGACGAGGTCAACGTGTATTTGTGGAAGAGAGGCTTCCACCTGCTCTTCCCGATGCGCGGCAAGGACCACTGGCGCATCGTCGGCATCCTGCCGCCCGAGCTGCGCGGCAAGGACGACGCGCGCTTCGAGGACGTGATTCCTTCCTTGCACGCCGAGGCCGGCACCGGGCTGTCTTCCAAGGCGTGCACCTGGTTCTCCACCTACCGCATCCACCACCGCAGCGCGTCGCGCTTCCGGGATCGCCGCTGCTTCCTGCTCGGCGATGCGGCCCATATCCACAGCCCGGTGGGCGCCCAGGGCATGAACACCGGCCTGCAGGATGCCTACAACCTGGCATGGAAGATCGCGCTGGTGGTCGAGGGCAAAGCCGGCGAGACGCTGCTCGACTCCTACGAGGCCGAGCGCCTCCCCGTCGCGCGGCGCCTGCTCGAGACGACCGACCGGGGCTTCAGGGTGGTGGTCTCCGACGCGCCGTTCGCCGGCCTGCTGCGCACGCGGGTGCTGGCCCGGCTCGCCGCCTTCGCGATGGGCCGCGAACGCGTGCAGAAGCTCGCGTTCCGCACCGTCTCGCAGACCGGCATCCACTACCGCGCGGGCCCGTTGTCGGCAGCGCTGGACGCGCTGCCGTCCGATGCGCCGAGCGCCGGCGATCGCTTCCCCTGGCTGTATCTGCGCTTTGCCGCGGACGGGCCGGTCGAGGATTCGTTCGACAAGCTCGCGGACACGCACTTCCATCTGCTCGTGTTCGGGCAGGACCTGCCTGCGGGCAGCGCGACGGGCCTCGGCGAGTTGCTGCGGGTGCACGTGATCCCGGCCGATCCGGTCAACGATGCAGAACTGGAGCGCCAGAAGATTGCGCGGCCTTCCTTCTATCTCGTGCGTCCCGACGGCCATGTCGCGCTCTGCGGGCGGCGGCTTGCGCCTGCGGCCGTCGCGCGCTACGCCAAGGAGCGTCTGAAGTTCATGACACCTGCGATGGCGGCGAACTGAACTTCGATCGGCCCTGGCGTGGTGCGGGATTTCACCAAGGATTTGCGCCGTCCTGAGCGGCGCATACTGGCGGCAGACCCGAGCCGGCCCCTCCCCGGGGAGCCCCGGGCGGCAGACAGGAGACACGCTTTGCAGCGAACCAACATTGCCAACCCGGCCTATTTCCACAAGGTCGTCGATTGCCAGTACGCCTGTCCGGCGCACACCCCGGTCCCCGAATACATCCGCATGATCGCGCAGCGCCGCTACGGCGACGCCTACATGATCAACTGGGTCTCCAACGTCTTCCCCGGCATCCTGGGGCGCACCTGCGACCGGCCCTGCGAGCCGGCCTGCCGGCGTGGGCGGGTGGAGGAGAGCAACGCCAGCAAGCCCGAGCCGGTGGCGATCTGCCGGCTCAAGCGCGTGGCGGCCGACATGAAGGACGACGTGCGTTCGCGCATGCCGGCGGTGGCGCCCGGGAACGGCAAGCGCATCGCCTGCGTGGGCGCCGGGCCGGCCTCGCTCACCGTCGCGCGCGACCTGGCGCCGCTGGGCTATGAAGTGACGGTGTTCGACAGCGACGCCAAGGCCGGCGGTTTCATGCGCACGCAGATCCCGCACTTTCGCCTGCCCGAGTCGGTGATCGACGAGGAGACGGGCTACATCCTGGACCTGGGCGTGGAGTTCCGCGGCGGCGAGCCCATCGACTCGATGAAGGCCCTGCTGGCGCAGGGGTGGGACGCCATCTTCGTCGGCTGCGGCGCGCCGCGCGGGCGCAACCTCGAACTTCCCGGGCGCCAGGAGGCGGCGGCCGGCATCCACATCGGCATCGACTGGCTGAACTCCGTCTCCTTCGGCCACGTGACAAGCATCGGCCAGCGCGTGATCGTGCTGGGCGGCGGCAACACGGCGATGGATTGCTGCCGCTCGGCCCGCCGCCTGGGCGGCACCGACGTGAAGGTCATCGTGCGCAGCGGCTTCGAGGAGATGAAGGCCTCGCCCTGGGAAAAGGAGGACGCCCAGCACGAAGGCATTCCCATCATCAACTTCCATGTACCGAAGGCCTTCGTCCACGACAACGGCAAGCTGCTGGGCATGCGCTTCGAGATCGTCCGCGCGGAGTACGACGACAAGGGCCGCCGCACGCTGGTGCCCAGCGGCGAGCCGGACGCCTTCTTCGAATGCGACGAGGTGCTGGTGGCGGTGGGGCAGGAAAACGCCTTCCCCTGGATCGAGCGCGACTGCGGCATCGACTTCGACAACCATGGACTGCCCACGTTGGACAAGAACACCTTCCAGTCCACGGTGCCCCAGGTGTTCTTCGGCGGCGATGCGGCCTTCGGCCCCAAGAACATCATCTGGGCCGTGGCCCATGGGCACGAGGCCGCGGTGTCGATCGACCGGCTGCTGCATGGCCAGCCGGTCACTGTCCGCCCGCCGCCCATGACCAACCTGGTGTCGCAGAAGATGGGCATCCACGAGTGGAGCTACGACAACGACACCTCGAACGACCTGCGCTACAAGGTTCCCTGGGCCAAGGCCGAGAAGGCGCTGGCCAGCATCCGGGTGGAGGTGGAACTGGGCTTCGACGCCGCCACCGCCTTCAAGGAGGCCGAGCGCTGCCTGAACTGCGACGTGCAGACCGTGTTCACCGAGGCCGCCTGCATCGAATGCGATGCCTGCGTGGACATCTGTCCGATGGACTGCATCAGCTTCACCGCCAACGGCGAGGAGAGCGAACTGCGGGCCCGGCTGAAGGCGCCGGCGCTCAACCTGGCGCAGGATCTGTATGTCTCCGGCGGGCTCAAGACAGGCAGGGTGATGGTCAAGGACGAAGACGTCTGCCTGCACTGCGGCCTGTGCGCCGAGCGTTGCCCCACGGGGGCCTGGGACATGCAGAAGTTCCTGCTGAAGATGACGCCCGCAGGGCAGGAGGTGACGGCATGAGCGCCATTCCCGCAGCACGGCCGCCCGAAGGCGGGAAAGCCCCCTCGGGGGGCAGCGAAGCACACGAAGTGGCGAGCGTGGGGGCCATCCCACAAATCGAGGCGGTCAACGATTTCGTCATCAAGTTCGCCAACGTCAACGGCTCGGGTTCGGCCTCGGCCAACGAGCTGTTCGCCAAGGCCATCCTGCGCATGGGCGTGCCGGTGAGCCCGCGCAACATCTTCCCCAGCAACATCCAGGGCCTGCCGACCTGGTATGAGGTGCGCGTGACCGAGCGCGGCCACATGGGGCGGCGCGGCGGCACCGACATGATGGTGGCGATGAACCCGCAGACCTGGGACGCCGACGTGGCCGAGCTGGAGCCCGGCGGCTACCTGTTCTACGACAGCACGCGGCCGCTGCCGCCGTCGAAATTCCGCGACGACATCCGCGTGATCGGCATGCCGCTGACCGAGATCTGCAACGCCGTCTACCACGATCCGCGCCAGCGCCAGCTGTTCAAGAACATCGTCTACGTGGGCGCCCTGGCCATCCTGCTGGGCATCGAGCCGGAGGTGGTCGAGAAGCTGTTCGGCGAGCAGTACAAGGGCAAGGAAAAGCTACTGGCCTCCAATGTCCAGGCGCTGCACCTGGGCTGCGACTTCGCCAGGGAGCATCTGCGCGGCGAGCCCCTCGGGCTGCAGGTGCGGCGCGCCGACCGGGTGGGCAACCGGATCTTCGTGGACGGAAACAGCGCCGCGGCCCTGGGCTGCGTGTATGGCGGCGCCACGGTCGCGGCCTGGTATCCGATCACGCCCTCGTCGTCGGTGGCCGAGGCTTTCCAGAAGTACTGCACCAAATTCCGCGTCGATCCGGCCAACGGCCAGAACCGCTTCGCCATCGTGCAGGCGGAAGACGAGCTCGCCTCGATCGGCATGGTGGTCGGCGCCGGCTGGAACGGCGCGCGGGCCTTCACCGCGACCTCGGGGCCGGGCATTTCCCTGATGGCCGAATTCATCGGCCTGGCCTACTTTGCCGAGATTCCGGTCACCCTCATCAACGTGCAGCGCGGCGGACCTTCCACCGGCATGCCCACGCGCACCCAGCAGGCCGACATCCTGTCCTGCGCCTACGCCTCGCACGGCGACACCAAGCACGTGCTGCTGTTCCCCGAGGATCCGCACGAGTGCTTCGAGCACGCGGCGGCGGCGCTGGACCTGGCCGACCGGCTGCAGACGCCGGTGTTCCTGATGACGGACCTGGACATCGGCATGAACCAGCGCCTGTGCGCGCCCTTTGCCTGGGACGACAGCCGGGCCTACGACCGCGGCAAGGTCATGAGCGCCGAAGAGCTGGAGGCGGGCCGGGACTTCGGCCGCTACAAGGACGTGGACGGCGACGGCATCCCCTGGCGCACGCTGCCGGGCACGCACCCGACCAAGGGCAGCTTCTTCACCCGCGGTACGACGCGCGACGCCTACGCGCGGTATTCCGAGCGCGGCCCCGACTACATCTACAACATGGAGCGGCTCTTGAAGAAGTTCGCGACCGCGGCCACCCTGGTGCCGCAGCCGATGCTGCGGCTGGCCGCCGAAAAGACGGACCTGGGCGTGATCTATTTCGGCTCGACCAGCCCGGCCATGCAGGAGGCGCTGGAGGAGCTGGCCGAACGCGGCGTCCACCTCGACGCGCTGCGGCTGCGCGCCTTTCCCTTCCCGGACAGCGTGGCGCAGTTCCTCGCGCGGCACCGCCAAGTGTTCGTGGTCGAGCAGAACCGCGACGGCCAGATGCGCAGCCTGCTGGTCAACGAGCTCGGCATCGATCCGGCCAGGCTGGTCCCCGTGCTGCATTTCGACGGCACACCCATCACGGCGCGTTTCGTGGTCCAGGCGATCAGCGCCCATCTCGCCAAGGAGCCCGCATGACCTACCTCGCCAAGCCCAAGCTGCGCCACCCGACGCTGGCCACCAACAAGGTCGGCTACACGCGGCGCGACTACGAGGGCAAGATCTCCACGCTGTGCGCCGGCTGCGGCCACGACTCGATCTCCGCCGCCATCATCGAGGCCTGCTGGGAGCTGGACATCGAGCCGCATCGCGTAGCCAAGCTCTCGGGCATCGGCTGCAGCTCCAAGACGCCGGACTATTTTCTGGGCGCCTCGCACGGCTTCAACACGGTGCACGGCCGCATGCCCAGCGTGCTGACCGGCGCCAACCTGGCCAACCGCGACCTGCTCTACCTGGGCGTTTCGGGCGACGGCGACTCGGCTTCCATCGGCCTGGGCCAGTTCGCCCACGCCATGCGGCGCGGCGTGCGCATGGCCTACATCGTGGAGAACAACGGGGTCTACGGCCTGACCAAGGGCCAGTTCTCGGCCACCGCCGACCAGGGCTCCAAGAGCAAGAAGGGCGTCGTCAACAGCGACAGCCCGGTGGACCTGGTGGCCATGGCGCTGCAGCTGGGCGCCAGCTACGTGGGGCGCGGCTTTTCGGGCAACAAGGCGCAGCTGGTGCCGCTGATCAAGGGTGCGATCAGCCACGGCGGGGCCGCGTTCATCGATGTGGTCAGCCCCTGCGTCGCCTTCAACAACCACCCCGGCAGCACCAAGAGCTACGACTACGTGCGCGAACACAACGAGGCGGTGAGCCGCATCGACTTCATCCATGAGCGCCAGGAAATCACCGTGGACATGGCGCCGGGCGAAGTGATGGACGTGCGCCAGCACGACGGCACGCTGCTGCGGCTGCGCAGCCTGCATCCCGACTACAACCCCGGCGACCGCTACGCCGCCATGGCCTACATGCAGCGGCACCAGGAAATGGGCGAAGTGGTGACGGGCCTGCTCTACGTCGATCCGCTGGCCACCGATCTGCACACGGCGCTCAACACCAGCGAGCGGCCGCTCAACACGCTGGGGCCCGCCGAGCTGTGCCCCGGCGCCGGTGCGCTGGAGCGGCTCAACGCCAGCTTGCGCTAAGCGAAGGTCCGTCGCAACATAGCGCGTTCCGCAGGAGGGTGCACCATGGATGAACGTACCGTTTTCCAGTCCATCTCGCGCAAGCATGTGACCTGCTTGGGCCCGCAGGCCAGCGTGCGCGACGCTGCGGGCGTGATGACGCACGCCAACTGCGGCAGCGTGCTCATCATCGAGCCGCCGGAGACCCTGCTGGGTATCCTGACCGAGCGCGACCTGATGACGCGGGTGCTGGCCCGGGGGCTCGATCCGGAGCGCACCACGGCGCGCGAGGTCATGACGCCCAACCCGATCTGCGTGCCGCCGGAAACGCTGGTGTCCGACGCCGTCGTGATGATGCTCGAGCGAGGTTTCCGCCACCTGCCGCTGGTGGCGGGGACGAAGATCCTCGGCGTGTTCTCGGTGCGCGATGCGCTGCCGCGGGAAATCGGCGCGGCGCTGAGCCAGGCCGAATTCAACGAGCAGGTGAACGACGTTCTGGGCTAGGAATGCGCTGGGTCGCCGCCGCCCTCCTGCTGTTGCTCGCCGCGCTGCAGGCCGAGGCCGGCACCACCAGCGCCTTCACGCTATCCCCGCAAAGCTATTCGGGCTCGCGCGAGCGGCAATACAAGGTCTATGTGCCGGACGGCCTCACGGCCCCGGCGCCGATGGTGATGGCGCTGCACGGCTGCCAGCAGACGCATGACGACGTGCTGCGCGACTGGGGCCTGGTGGCGGCCGCGGACCGCTTCCGCTTCGTCCTCGTCGCGCCCTTCATCACCAGCTACGACGGGCTGCGCAACACCAACTGCTGGGGCTTCTGGCTCGACCAGCACCGCCACCAGGGCCGCGGCGAGCCCGAAGACCTGCACCAGATCGCGCGGCAGGTCGAATCGCGCTTCGGCATCGACCCGAAGCGGCGCTACATCACCGGGCTCTCATCGGGCGGCGCCATGGCGGTGGTGCTCTCGGTCACGCACAACGAGTACTTCGCGGCCGCGGCCAGCGCCTCGGGCCTGCCCTATGGCGAGGACGCGGCCTCGGTGTCCTTCTCGGGCTGCCCCGGCAGCGCCACTTTTCATGCCGTGAGCCAGGTGGTGGCCGACATGCAGCGCGAGCGCAATGCGAGCTACCCGATCCCATTGATGGTGTTGCAGAACAACCAGGACTGCACCGTGATCCAGCCCGCCGGCCGCAACATGCGCGATGCGCAGCTGCTGCTCAACGGCGACGCCTTGCACAACAGCCCGCCCGAAGCACAGGCGCGGGAGCGTGCCTGCACCCCGGTCAACGGCTCCGACTACAACTGCCAGCAGGTCTTCTACACCGTCGACGCCCAGCCGGGCAGCCGCTCGCTGGTCGAGACCGTGTTCTACAACGGTCCTACGGTCACGCCCGACCCCGGCGACACCGACCACGGCCACTACTGGATCGGCGGCCAGAACGGCCGCGACGGCCGATGGGTCTTGCAGCGCGGGCCGAGCTATCCCGACATCGTCTGGGACTTCTTCTCGCGCCATGCGGCCGATACCAGCGGGCCGCCACCCCCACCGCCACCGCCCCCGAGCTGCAACACCGTGAGCGCTGCGCCGGGCGCCCACGTCTCGGCGGGCCGCGCGACAGCCGGCGGCCTCTTCAGCCTGCGCGCGATCTCGACCGGCGACATGCGCGACATCGGCTTCGCCTGGGATTTCTTCTTTACGCGCGTGGACCTGCACCAAGGGGCAGGCGGGCGCTGGTTCGTGCAGCCGCCGGCGGGTTGCTAAGACTCCAGCGGCTTCTCTTCGCGCCCGTCTGGATGCCGCGCAAAGCGCGCCGGATCGCGCCCGTGCACCGGTGCCATGTCGGGCCAGGGCCAGCCGCCGAACTGCGTGCGGCGGTAGTCGGCCATGGCTTGCGCGATCTCGGTCTGCGTGTTCATCACGAAGGGGCCGTACTGCGCCACCGGCTCGCCGATCGGGCGGCCCTGCAGCAGCAGGAACTCGCTCGGCTCGTCGCCGTTGATCAGCTCCACCCTGGCGTCGGCGCGCAGCTCGATGGCGGCGTGGTTCTCGATCTTCCGGCCCGCCACGCTGACCGAGCGGCCCTTGAAGAAATACAGGTTGCGCCGCGTGTCCTCGCCGTCCGCGGCAGGCAGCATCCAGCAGGCATGGGGTTCCATGCGGATCGTCCAGATCGCGATGTCCGCATCGGCCTCTGCGGCCCACGAATCGGGCGGCGGCGCCAGCGGCCCGCCGGCGCCTGGCTCGCCGTCCACCGGCGCGACACGGCCCGCGACGACCGCGACCTCGGTCGCATGGCCGTCGGCATCCATCGCGGTGAAGCGCGGGATGTCTTCGGCCCAGAACATCGTGAAATGCGGCTCGACCATCTTGTTGCGCGCCGGCAGGTTGAGCCAGATCTGGAACAGCTCCAGCGGGTTGGGCGCGGAAGCATCGAGCAGCGGGAACATCTCCGAATGCACGACGCCCTTGCCGGCCGTGAGCCACTGCACATCGCCGCCGCCGAAGCGCGCGGTCGCGCCGAGCGAATCGGAATGATCGATCAGCCCCTTGCGCACGATGGTCACCGTCTCGAAGCCGCGGTGCGGATGCCCCGGGAAGCCCGGCACGGGGTTGCCGTGGTACATGCTCCAGCCGTCCTTGCGGCTGAAGTCCTGGCCCAGGTCGCGCCCGGCCAGCGAGGCATCGGGCCCCATCTGCGCGTTGGCCTTGGGATAGGCGTCGTCGTGGTAGGCGCAGAACAGGAAGGGGTCGATGGTCTCCCACGGGAAGCCGAGGGCCTTGATCTGGACGATGGGGCTGGTGGTGACAGTGGCAGTGGCGGTGGCGGTCATGGCGTGCGTGCTTTCTTGCGGGGCGCTCATTCTGTTCGATGCGAGAGGAGCGATCCCTCACATGTGGGGGTGGCGCCCTGTTCCTGAAGTGCGGCCGGTGGAACGCAGTCGCACCATCTGCGGAACAACAGAAGGGGAAAATCCCGGCTGTTCGTTGGATGGACGCTACGCCGATCCGTTCACAATTCGCGCGGCGGAGCCATCGATCCTCACAAACAACAACGACGTGCATGAACACCGAACAGCAACTGCAACACAGCTATTTCGAGATGCGCGAGCAGCCCGCAAAGGGGACCGCTGCCAAGCAGCATGCCGAAGTGCCGCTGCCGAGCCTGGCCGCCGCCAAGCGCGAGGCGCGCGGCCCCGTGATGGGCTTTGCCGTCCCCTTCCTCGCCGTGATGGGCTACTACGCCCTTGGCATCTGCACCTTCGCGCTGATGGCTGCGTCCAGCGTGCCCGGCGGCGGCGAGGTGTCGCAGCTCGCCTGGTGTGCCACCGAGAGCACCAGCCCCATCGCCCTGGCCGCCGCGCTGGCAGCCGGGCGCTGGTGGGTCTGACAACCGCCGGTTTGCGCCCGGCTCCAAACAGCCGCGCGACGACAACCTGACCCTTGCCGGCGTCAGCGAAGCGCGTCTGACGCCGGCTTTCGCCTGATCTCATAGCACCCAGGCCGGCGCCTTGGGCGGCGCTCGCGTGGCCGAGCGCTCGGTTTCATTCCCGGCCCTTCTTGCCGCCCCTCCAGGGGTGCGCGCCACCCTTCGCAATGTGAAAAATCTCACGAATGCTCGTGGGATCAGCCCTGGTTGCTATCCAAACCATAGCATTTTCGACGCCAAGACACGGTTCTGTAACCGATTGTGTGAACTCCTTCCTTAGAAATTGAATACCTCGGTACTAAAGTCAAAAGTATTCAATTACCGCTTCAGCGGGGGATGGAGGAGACGATATGAACCGCGTTTTCAGGATCATTTGGAATGCCGCCAAGGGTCTTTGGGCCGTGGCATCGGAGCTGGCAACAGGCGTCGGCAAGTCGGCGGCGACCGGCACCCCGGTTCCCGATTTGCAACTCCAAGCGCCTGAGTTTGCGCGGGCCAAGGGGCTGCAGGCTTGTGTGGCGGTGGCGCTTCTCGCCTTCGCAGGTACCGCGTCGGCGGCGAACTGCGGCAACGACAAGGATGTCGGCAACGCCAAGTGCTCGACACCTGCGCCTGCACCTGCACCTGCACCGGCACCGGCACCGGCACCGGCACCAGCACCAGCACCAGCACCAGCACCAGCACCAGCACCAGCACCAGCACCAGCACCAGCACCAGCACCAGCACCAGCACCTGCACCTGCACCGGCACCAGCACCAGCACCAGCACCAGCACCAGCACCAGCACCGGCACCGGCACCGGCACCGGCACCAGCACCTGCACCTGCACCGGCACCGGCACCAGCACCGGCGCCTGCGCCGGCACCTGCGCCTGCACCGGCACCTGCACCGGCACCGGCACCGGCACCTGCACCTGCACCTGCACCGGCACCGGCGCCTGCACCGGCACCGGCACCGGCACCGGCGCCTGCACCGGCACCGGCACCTGCACCGGCACCCTCAGCAGAAGCCCCAGCGGCGGCCGCCGAGGGCGAGCCGGCGGCCGCGGCGGCCGCAGAGCCCGACAAGAAGGCCATCGCGCCTGCCCCTGTCGCACCCGCCTATCGGAACGAAATGGCGCTCTTCTCCGCCCTCCCGGCGCAACTTCGCCAAGCGGATCTCGCGATGCTGGGCAACCTGAACCGCCGGGTCGGCGATTCGGGGCCCAACCGCGATGTCTGGGTGCATGCCGTCTACACCGACCTCGACATCCGCCAGCACGGCAGCGTCGCCCCGCACAGCCGGGGCCAAGTGAGCGGCCTGCAGGCAGGCGCCGACCTCCTGACCGGCAACAACTGGCGCGCCGGCCTCTACGTCGGCTCGCTGGATGGGGACGTCGACGTGAACGGCAACGCGCGCGGCACCTTCGGCAGAGTCGGCAACACCGATCTCCAGTCGCGCTACCTCGGCGGCTATGCCACCTGGCGCGATGCGAGCGGCTGGTATGTCGATGCCGTGCTGCAAGCCGGCAGGCACCGCTACAGCGTGCGGCCCGACGGCGGTCTCACGGTGTCGGGCAAGGCGCGCAGCTTCTCGGCATCGATAGAAACCGGCAAGTCCTTCGCCTTGACCGAGAGCTGGAGCATCGAGCCGCAGGCACAGCTCATCCGCCAAAGAACACGTTTCGACGACGTGTCGATCGCCGGCGCGCAAGTCCATCAGGACACCAAAGCAGGCTGGATCGGCCGGATGGGCGTGCGCATCAAGGGCGACATCCCCACCGGCGCGGGCCGGCTGCAGCCCTATGCGCGCTTCAGCGTCTACCGTGCCAGTTCAGGCACCGACGTGGCGACCTTCGTCGGCACCACCGGCAGCACCGTCATCTCCGGTGCGAGCGGCTACACCGCGACGGAAGTGGCGGCCGGCCTTTCGCTGGCGCTGACACCTGCGACCACCGTGTACGGCGAGGTCGGGCGCATCTCCAGCGCCGGCGGCGACGCCCGGGTGAAGTCGTCGGTTCAGGGCACCATCGGCCTGCGCGTGAGCTTTTAGAGCGAGGCTGTGGTCCAGCACGCGGAAGAGCTGCGCTGGCAGCCGGGCGCTGGTGGGTCTGACACGAAGCCAGGATGGCCGCCCGTTCTGACCACGGCGGCTTCCTACAGGTCGCGCAGGCGGGCGAGGACTACTTTGCGATCAATGCAAAGGAGTCACGCCATGCCCATCGCCATCCCACCCCCCGACATCGACCCCACAGTCATGCCGACCGTGAGCACGCAGCCGACGGAGGCAGAAACGATGGAGAACGGCATGGCCGCAGCGGATGAGGCCGCGAGCGCCGGGACGCCGCAGAGCCGCGAAAGCGTGGCGGCGGGATTGTCGAAACTCTGGATCGATCCGAATCCGAGAGCGCGCTAGCTCCCGGAGTGAAGCACTTCGGCGATGCGCCGAGGAGCGACGCGCTTCAGTGACGGTGCCCGTGCTCGCCATGCACATGGCGATGGGCAATCTCTTCCTCGGTCGCGGCGCGCACGCCGGCCACCGTCGCGCTGAACTTGAGCGCCTTGCCCGCGAGCGGGTGGTTGCCGTCGAGGATCACCTGCGGGCCCTTGATCTTCATCACGGTGAAGACCTGCGGCTCGCCCTTGTCGTTGCGGCCTTCGAGCTGGCCGCCCACTTTGACGCCCGGCGGGAAGTCGGCTTTCGAGATGGTGCGCACCAGTGATTCGTCACGCACACCGAAGGCATCTTCGGGCTGCAGGTTCAGCGTGGTCTGGAAGCCGGCCTCCTTGCCCTCCAGCGCAGCCTCGACCTTGGGAAAGGTGTTGTCGTACCCGCCATGCAGATAGACCATGGGGTCGCGGCTCTCTTCGATGAGCTTGTTGGTGGTGGCGTCGGCTACTTTGTAGCGGAGGGTGACGACGGAGTCTTTCTGGATTTTCATGAGAAGTTTGTGCTGCGAGCCGAGTGCAAGGTGGGCAGATTTTCGTTCACCTTGATCGGGTGATGCTCGTTGGTGCCGGCAGGCGTGGTCACGGCGTCTGATCGCAGTTGCCGACTTGAGCCGTACATATTTGCTGCGCGCATGTGAGCCGTGCGTTCTGGATGCCTGTCGAGGGGCATCGCGGCCTGCCCCTGGGCCATTCTCCGCACGGGCCGCTGACGGTTAGCCGCGCGCGAGATCGTTGGCGATAGCGCATAGACGCGATTCCCAGCCCTCCTGCGGACGAGAAAAATTCATTCCATCGCGCGTCGCTCCAAAGCGCGATGCCAACACCCCGCAGCGAAAGGGAAGCCGTCATGAACGCAACGCATGCTCTTCGTGCGCGTCCCGTCAGGACCTTGGCGGCCGTCGGTCTTGCGCTGGCCCTTTCGGCCGCGGCGGTGCTGGCCTTGCCGCGCGCGGAGCCGCCGCGGCACGCTCCCGTGGCCACGACGCATCTCGACGGACTTCGCGTCGCCGCGGCAAGCGGCGATGCGACCAAGGGAAGCTGGGCCAGCATCAACATGACGGCGACGGGCAACACCCGAAGCGTGATCAACGCCGACGGAACGACGGCCGCGCACGCCAACACCTATGGCGGCATGGGCGCCTTCGGTCCTGCCGGCATGCGCCAGTTCCCGGATGGCACGGGTTCCACCTACTTCGCGACCTACAACACGAAGCTCTTCACGATCGTGGGAGCATCCAACGTGACCACTGGCGGATACCTGCAGCTGAACCTGCTCGACTGATCGGTTCTCCACTGGCGAAAGCCCCAGGTCCTTGCGGCCTGGGGCTTTTTTCTTGATGCCGGCGAGAAGCTCAGAACTCCTGCGACACCGGCCGCAGCACCACCTCGTTGATGTCCACGTTGGCCGGCTGCTCGACCGCATAGACCACCGCGCGCGCCACCGAATCCGCCGGAATCTGGTTCGCGTCGTAGAAGGCCTTCACGCCCGCCGCGCTCTCGGGGTCGCTGCTGCCGTGCTTGAGTTCCGACTCGACGGCACCGGGCGACACGATGGTCACGCGCACGCCGCTGTTGCCGACTTCGACGCGCAAGCCTTCGGAGATCGCCCGCACCGCATGCTTGGTCGCGCTGTACACCGTGCCGATGGGCGTGAACACCTTCAGCCCCGCGATCGAGGCGACGTTGACGATGTGGCCGCTGCCCTGCGCCTTCATGCGCGGCAGCACGGCCGCGATGCCGTAGAGCACGCCCTTGATGTTGACGTCGATGGTGCGGTCCCATTCGTCGACCTTGAGCTTGTCCAGCGGCGACAGCGGCATCACGCCGGCGTTGTTGACCAGCACGTCGATGCGGCCGAAGGCTTCGATGGTCTTGGCGGCCAGCTTCTCGAGGTCGGCGTGCTTCGCCACGTCGGTCGCGACCGCGATGGCCTCGCCGCCGGCTTCGCGGATCTCGGCGACGACCTGCTCGAGCCGGTCGGTGCGGCGTGCCGCGAGCACGACCCTGGCGCCGCGTGCGGCCAGGTGGCGCGCCGTCGATTCGCCGAGCCCGCTGCTCGCGCCGGTGACGATGGCGACCTTGCCTTGGATGTTGTCTTGAACGGATGTCATGGTGCTTTCCTTTGGTGGGTTGAACAGACGCCCTCAGTGTGGAAAATCCGGGCGTTCCCGTAAATGAAACTCTGGCGAGTTCAGAATTCGCCAATCCGGAACACTCCATGTCCAACCGTCTCGAAGCCCTGCGCGTGTTCTGCACCGCCGCCGATGCCGCGAACTTCCGCGATGCGGCGATCCGGCTGTCGGTCTCGCCGCAGGTGGTGACGCGCGCGGTGCGCGAGCTCGAAGAGGAGCTGGGCGAGCCGCTGTTCCACCGCAGCACGCGCGGCGTGCAGCTCACCGACTTCGGCCGCCAGCTGGCCGAGCGCGCACGTGCAGCGGTCGGCGGCGTCGACCAGCTCTTTCATCGCATCGATCGCCGTGCGTTGTCGCAGCACGCGGGTACGGTGCGCGTGGCGGCGCCCAGCGTGCTCGGCCGCCGGCTGATCCCGCAGGCGCTGGCGCCGATGCTGGCAGCGCATCCGGGCCTCACGCTGGACCTGCGTCTCTCGGAGCAGCTGGCCGACGTGGTGGGCCAGCAAATCGATGTCGGCGTGCGCGCCGGCCCCTTGCGCGACAGCCGCTTCGTCGCCAAGCCGGTCGGCAGGATGGCGCTGCGGGTGGTCGCGGCGCCTTCGCTCATCGCGCGCACGGGCGTGCCGCAAAGCATCGACGAACTCGCGCGCCTGCCGCTCACGGCGCTGATCGACCGCAGCTCCGGCCGCCCGTGGCCCTGGCCCTTCAGCAGGGGGCGGCAAATGACGGTGTCGGCGCCCGCCTTCGTCACCGACGACACCGACGCCGAATGCGCCGCCGTGCTGGCCGGCCTGGGTTTCAGCCAACTCGTCGCGCCGCTGGCCGGGCCGGGGCTGCAGTCGGGCGCGCTGGTGCCGGTGCTCGATGCCGAGGCGCCGGAGCCCTGGCCGGTCTACGTCTACCGCGTGCAGCGTTCGCCGGTGCCGGCGCGGGTGCGGCTGGTGTACGACGAGCTGGTGCGGGTGCTGGGCGGCGTGTCGAAGCACTAGCGCCGACGGCGCGGGGCGTGAGCCGCCGCCTACTCCAAGTCGCAAGCTTGGCGCATGGCGCATTGGCGCGCGGAGAAAGACATTGCGTCCACCACAACAGTCGCGCGCCATGAAAGCCAAGCAGCTCTTCGACCTGTGCCGCAAGGCCGTCGTGGCCTGGGTCGACGACTACGCGCCGAGCATGGGCGCGGCCATCTCCTACTACACGATCTTCTCGCTGGCGCCCTTGCTGGTGATCGTCATCGCGATCGCCGGCGCGCTCTTCGGGCGCGAGGCGGCGCAAGGCCAGATCGTGGCGCAGGTCTCGGGGCTGGTGGGGCGCGAGGGCGCCGTCGCGGTGGAGTCGCTGCTGCGCAGCGTCGACGAGCCCGGCAAGGGGCTGGTCGCCGGCCTGATCAGCATGGTCGTGCTGCTGATCGGCGCCACCACCGTCTTCGCCGAACTGCAGAGCGCGCTGGACCGCATCTGGCACGTGCCCGAAAGAGAAAAACCTTCGGGCGTGTGGGCCGTGCTGCGCGCGCGGCTGCTGTCCTTCGGCCTGATTCTGGGACTGGCCTTCCTGCTGATGGTGTCGCTGCTGGTGAGCGCGGCGCTGGCCGCCTTCGGCAGCTGGTTCGGCGGCCTGGTGTCGGGCTGGGAGCTGATGCTGCAGTCGCTCAACATCCTGATTTCGCTGGGCATCGTCACCGTGCTGTTCGCAATGATCTTCAAGCTCATGCCCACGGCACGCATCGAGTGGCGCGACGTCTGGATCGGCGCCGGCGTCACGGCCGTGCTGTTCGAGCTCGGCAAGCTCGCGATCGGGCTCTATCTCGGCAAGAGCGGCGTCAACGAATCCTTCGCCGCGGCGGGCTCGCTGGTGGTGCTGGTGGCCTGGGTCTACTACGCGGCGCAGATCTTCCTGCTGGGCGCCGAGTTCACCAAGGTCTATGCCAACGAGCATGGTTCCGTCTCGGGCGTCAAGGCGGTGGCGGCCACCGAGGTGAGTGCGGCCGAGGACGCGGCCGGCACCGATCGCGTGGACGGCAGCGCGGCGGTGGCATCGGTCGAAACGCCGCCGCCGCCGCCCGACTATTCGGGGCTGGGCCGCACGGCCGCTGCGCAGGCGGAGATCGACCGGCGCGTGGCGCGCGCCAGCGCCGTGCTGATCCGCCAGCTGCTGCTGCTCGGCGCCGTGACGCTCGGCAACGTGCTGGCCTCGCGCTGGTACCGGCGCCAGCGCCGCGCCAATGTGCGGCCGCACACTAAACCGCGCCCACGCTCCCGGTGATCGGCAGCACGATGCCCGTGATGTAGCTCGCGCAGCACGGTGCCGCGAGGAACACGTAAGCCGGCGACATCTCTTCGGGCTGCGCGGGCCGCTTCATGTCGGTGTGCTTGCCGAACTCCTGCACCTCCTCGGCCGGTCGATCGGAGGGGTTCAGCGGCGTCCACACAGGGCCGGGCGCGATCGCGTTGACGCGGATGCCGCGGTCCAGCAGGTTGCTCGCCAGCGACTTGGTGAAGGCATGGATCGCGCCCTTGGTGGTGGCGTAGTCCAGCAGCTGCGGGCTGCCTTCGAGTCCGGTGACGGAGCCGGAGTTGATGATCGATCCGCCCTTGCGCAGATGCGGGACCGCGGCGCGCGCCATCTGGAAGTAGCCGTAGATGTTGGTCTTGAAGGTGAGGTCGAGGCGTTCGTCGGTGATGTCCTCGATGCTCGCCGCATGCAGCTGGAAGGCCGCGTTGTTGACCAGGATGTCGAGCTTGCCGAAGGCCTGCACGGTCTCTTCCACCGCGCGCTTGCAGAAGGCCGGATCGCGCACGTCGCCGGGGATCAGCACGCAGTGCTTGCCCTCGGCCTCGACGCAGCGCTTGGTCTCCTCGGCATCGACCTGCTCTTCATCGAGGTAGACGATCGCGACCTCCGCGCCCTCGCGCGCATACAGCAGCGCCACCGCGCGGCCGATGCCCGAGTCGCCGCCGGTCACCAGCGCCACCATGCCGTCGAGCTTGCCGCTGCCGAGGTAGCCCGAGGCCTTGAAGCGCGGCTGCAGGTCCATCTCCGCTTCGAGCCCGGGCTTCTTGAGATGCTGCGCCGGCATCGGGTTCTCGGGCTCGGGGCGGTGGCCGGCCTGCACCGGCTTCTTGCTCTTGGGCTTGTCGGGCGCGGCGCGGTCCTTGGCGTCCTGTTCGCGCTGCACCTTGCGCTGTTGCACGGCGACATCGCCGGGATCTGAAGAAGAAGTCATGGCTGTGTGCTCCTGCGGATGAGGGGTTGCTGCAAACCACCGTAGACAGCAGCCGTCCCGCACCTTGTCGTCCAAGGCCGCGTCCACCGCGCAGACTCGACGAAGTCCCACAGCGCGGCGCGGCACCGGGCGATGAAGCTGCTGGGCTGGCTCGCCACGGCCGCGATGGCGGCCGCCTCGCTCGCGCTGCTGGTCGTTTCGGTCGGCTGAGCGGAAGCGGGCCTTTCTTCTTCAGTGCTTGAAGCGCCGGTGGTAGAGCGCGATGCGCTCCAGCGCGTAGTCCGCAGCGGCCTCGCGGATCTCGTTGCGGCGGCCGATGAAGCGCTGCGTCTCGGTGAAAATCTGCGTGCGCTTGCCTTCGCGGAAGGCCCACGCGAAGCACTGGGTTCCGGGCCCGATCGCCGGGTCGGCATCGTCGGCCACGCCGGTGTTGGCGATGGCCAGGTTCGCGTCGCTGTGCTTGAGCGCGCCGCGGGCCATCTCCAGCGCCACCGGTTCGCTCGTGAGGTTGTAGCGGTCGATGGTCCCGGCACTCACGCCCAGGTAGCGCTGCTTGGCCTTGGGGTCGTACACCACGAAGGCCGACTCCAGCACCTGGCCCGCACCCGGCACCTCGGCCAGGCGCGAGGCGATCAGGCCCGCGGTGCAGGACTCGGCCGTCACCAGCACCAGGCCGTGATCTTCGAGGTACTCCGCGGCGGCCTTGGCCGCTGCCGTGCCGTCACCGTTCGGCATGGCCGGCGCGCTCCGGCTCGCGTGCGCTTCCGGGTTGGGC
The DNA here is from genome assembly GCF_964254305.1 of Variovorax sp. LjRoot84. NCBI lineage: Bacteria > Pseudomonadati > Pseudomonadota > Betaproteobacteria > Burkholderiales > Comamonadaceae > Variovorax > Variovorax sp. LjRoot84. The sequence goes on along the minus strand of NZ_CAXUTE020000001.1, from coordinate 6,021,845 downwards.
CAGCTTGCGGTGCTGCTCGGCCAGCGTGTCGGACGGCGTCACATGGGCGAGCGCGGCCTGCATCTTGTTCTTCCAGCCCGCGATCACGTCGGCCTCGCCTTTCATCATGGCCTCGAAGCCCACCTTGGCCACTTCGGCCGGGTCGGCCTTGTCCTCCTGCTGGGCCAGCTTGGTGTCGAGCATGTGGGCGCGCGCGAAGAAGTGGGTGTCGGTCACGCCCGGCATCAGGCAGCTCACCGTGACGCCGGTGTCCTTGAGCTCATTGCGCAGCGCGAAGGAGAAGGAGTCGATGAAGGCCTTGGTGGCGTTGTAGACGGCCTGGAAGCTGCCGGGCTGGAAGCCGGCGATCGAGCCGGTGATCAGGATGCGGCCCTGGCCGCGCTCCTTCATGTGGTGCGCCACGCGCTGCAGCAGGTAGATGGTGCCGGTGATGTTGGTATGGATCACGTGCTGGACCGCGGCGAAGTCCTGGTCGAGGAAGGCGCCGCCGAGGCCGTGCCCCGCATTGGCGAAAAGCGCATCGATGTTGCGCTCCCCGGCGGCGAGCAACAGCTTGTCGACGCCCTCGCGCATCGCGAAGTCCGCCTGCACGCTGGTCACCTCGGCGCCCAGCATGCGCAACTCGCCCGCGGCCTGTTCGAGCGGCTCGTCGGCGCCGATCACGAGGTCGAAGCCGTTCTGCGCCGCCTGCTTGGCCAGATGGAGGCCGATGCCCGAAGAGGCGCCCGTCACGAGCGCGAGGGGGCGAGGGTCTGAGGATTCCATGGCGTATTCCTCGAGATGAAGTGAGCGATGTCCCGGAAGCTACGCAGCGCCTGGGCATGCGGATGTCGGACGGCATCGGGTTCGGGATGCCCGGAAACCCGACGCTTCGACCTACGCATGCGCGGGCGGTGCCCTCACGCGCGCGCCCGAGCCTGGACCGCATCCTCCGTCAGGGCCTCGCGCTTGACTTCTCGAGCGTTTCCCGAGGCCCGCGAGGAGCAATCGGATGATCAAGATCGGCATCGTGGACGACCACGCCATCGTGCGTACGGGACTGCGCAACTTTTTTTCCCAGCACGTGGACCTGCGCGTGGCGGGCGAAGCCGCCAGCGGGCGCGAGGCGATCGAGCTGGTGCGCACCACGGAGATCGACGTGCTCGTCATGGATCTCTCCATGCCCGGACAGAGCGGCATCGATGCCATCGCGATGATCCGCGCCAAGGCGCCGGGGGTCGGCATCCTCGTCTTGAGCGGCTACCCCGAGGAGCACTACGCGATGAACCTGATCCGCCAGGGCGCGAGCGGCTATCTCAACAAGGAATGCGAGCCGATGGAGATCGTGAACGCGATCCGACTCGTCTCGCTGGGCCGTCGCTACATCACGCCCGGCGTGGCCGAACTGCTGGCGCGCCAGCTCGATCGCAAGAACGACGCCGCGTCGCACGAGCAGCTGTCGGAACGCGAGTTCCAGGTCTTCCTCAAGCTGGCCAAGGGCGAGACCGCGGGCAACATCGCGAATCACCTGTCGCTGTCGGTGAAGACCGTGAGTACCTATCGCACGCGCATGATGGAGAAGATGAATCTCTCCTCCAACAGCGACCTGACGTACTACGCGCTGAAGAACCGGTTGATCGACTGAGCTCCCGGCGATCAGTGCGCCGGCAGCCGCGGATGCTCGAAGAAGAAGCGCAGCATCTCGGCGCTGGCGTCGGGGCCCCGGCCATCCGTATAGGAACCCTTGGCGCTGCCCCCCGACCACGCGTGAGCGCCGCCATGGACCACCCAGTGTTCGGCCACCACGCGCCCGTCGGCCGAGCGGTGCGAATGCCGGGTTGCGCCGCGGCTGCCGTTGCTCTGCACATGTTCGACGTCGACGGAGGTCGTTTTCCCCACACTGGCGGCCATGACCTGAGCGCCGTTGTTCGCATGGACGGTGGCGTCTGCATCGCCGTGGAAGACGATGGTCGGCACGCCGCTGGCCACATCGCCCTGGATCGCGCCGCCGGCCTTCATCGCCATCAAAGCAGCCGGCAGGTCGGATGCAACACCCGCTGCCAGACCGGAGTGGACCCCGACCGCCGCAAACAGGTCGGGATACTCTTCACCCAGGATCGCGGCCATCGCGCCGCCCGCCGACAGCCCGGCGACGTAGACGCGCTGGGGGTCGATCGCGTGACGCGCCATCACATCGCGTGTCATGCCCGCCAAGAGCGCGGGCTCGCCGCGGCCGCGTTTCTGATGGCTGTGCTTGAACCAGTTCCAGCAGCCCTGTGGATTCGCCTGGCGCGACTGCGCCGGATACAGCACGAAGAAGCCCTGCGCCAGCGCAGCCTCGTTCATCGCCGTGCCCGCGGCGAAATCGTCGGGATCCTGGGTGCAGCCATGAAGCATCACGACCAATGGCAGCGCGCGTTCGCCGGCCTGCGGCGGGACGAAGAGCTTGTAGTCGCGGCGGCCGGCTGCGTCGGCAAAGCTGCCGGCGATAAAACTGCCCGAAGCGGGTACATCGACGTACGCGGCCGGCGCCTCCAGATCGACGCCCGCCGGCCGACGCTCAGGCACTCGCCGGGCCTCGACGTCGATCACGTCCGGCATTTCGCTCATCGTCGGCTGCGCGACTCCCATGCGGCCCAGCGCGGCCTGGATCGCAGCGGTTGCCGCGTGAAGGTCGCCCGCCCGGGTCAGCCGGCTCGCTTCCGCCATCAGATGCTTGAAGTCAGGGTTCATCTTGGTCTTTCAGAGGGGTTGGGGTTCAGCCGATGCGCCCGGCGAGCGCAGCCTTCACGGCCGGACTCGCGTGCAGCGCCCCCAGCACGGTGATGGACTCGATGGTGGCCAGCGCCAGCGCAGGGGTGACGTCGAGCGCGATCGCAGCCAGTCCCAGCACGCGGATTTGCAAGGTCTCACCGGCCGCTTGAACGGCTTGCAGGTCGGCAGCGGAGTAGTGCTGGATGCCAAGCACCAGGGCTTTGCGCGAGACGACCTGGCGCACCACGTCGATCTGCGTGGCCAGCTGGTTTCGGATCGCGGTGCGGATCAGGTCGGTGCGGTTGGCATAGAAGCCTTCCTGCACCAGCAGGTCGATTTGCCCGAGATCGACGCAGCCCACGTTGATCGTGATCTTTTCGTCGACTGGCTTTGCGGCGGAGGCCAGGGTGGCGCTTTTTCGTGGCATGGCGCCATCCTAGCACCATCCAAGTGGATGGTTTTTATCTTCCCTTCCAAGGCCACTGTATATTCATCCAGATCACGGCATGCGCACCGAACCCGCTTCTTCCACTGCCACTGCGCCGACCCTTGCGGTCTCGGTGAAGTCGCTGTGTGCCTTCGGCGCGAAGGCGGGCGATCTCGATCTGCGCTTCGTGCCCGCGCCGAGCGCGCAGGAAGGCATTGCCGGGCATCGCCTGGTGCAGGGCCGGCGCGATGCCGACTACGAGTGCGAGGTGGCGCTGTCTTCGCGCTTCGGCCGGCTGCAGGTGCGCGGGCGCGCCGACGGCTACGACGCCGGGCGCGGTAGGCTGGAAGAGATCAAGACCTTTCGCGGCGAGTTCGCGGCCATCCGCTCGAACCATCGCGCGCTGCACTGGGCGCAGGCCAGGGTCTACGGCTGGATGCTGTGCGAAGAGCGTTCGCTGCCCGACATCGAGATCGCGCTCGTGTACCTCGAACTCGCCACCGGCGAGGAGTTCGCGCTCGCCGAGACCTGGACGCGAGAGGCGCTTCGCGAGGACTTCGAGGCGCTGTGCGGGCGCTACCTCGTGTGGGCCGAACAGGAGGCGAGTCATCGCGCGGAGCTCGACGAAACGCTCGCCGGACTGGCCTTTCCGCACGCCGGGTTCCGGCACGGCCAGCGCGAACTCGCGCAGGCCGTCTACCGCTCGGCCGCCTCGCGGCGCTGCCTGCTGGCGCAGGCGCCCACCGGCATCGGCAAGACGGTGGCCACCCTGTTCCCGCTGCTCAAGGCGCGGCCTTCGGAGCACATCGACAAGATCTTCTTCCTCACGGCGAAGACCTCGGGCCGGGCGCTCGCGCTCGACAGCCTGCGCCTGCTCGCGGGCGAACGCGTGCCGCTGCGCGTGCTCGAACTCGCGGCGCGCGAGAAGGTCTGCGAGTACCCGGGCCGCGCCTGCCACGGCGAGGCCTGCCCGCTCGCGCGCGGCTTCTACGACCGCCTGCCCGCGGCGCGCGCCGAAGCCGCGCAAGCGGGCTGGCTGGACCGCGAGGCCACGCGCCGCATCGCGCTGTCGCACCAGGTCTGCCCCTACTTCCTGGCCCAGGAGATGACTCGCTGGAGCGAGGTGATCGTGGGCGACTACAACTACTACTTCGACAGCAGCGCCTTCCTCTACGCGTTGACGAAAGAGGAAGAGTGGCGCGTGGCGCTCCTGGTCGACGAGGCGCACAACCTGCTGGGCCGCGCGCGCGGCATGTACAGCGCAGATCTGGAAACCGGGGCCTTGGCGGAGGCGTGGCGCCATGCACCGGCCGGCCTCAAGCCGGTGCTGGGCAAGCTGCAGCGCGAGTGGACGCTGCAGCAGCGCGACCAGGCCGTCGCCTACCAGGCGCACGAGGCCATTGCCGAGCGCTTCGAGCGCGCCTTGCAGGAGGCGGTCTCGGCCATGGCCGAGCACTTCGCCGCCCGCCCCGACGAAGCGGAAGGTCCGCTGCAGCGCTTCTTCTTCGATGCGCTGCACTTCCTGCGCCTGGCCGATTCCTTCGGCACGCATTCGGTCTTCGAATCCACTCTCGGCGAAGGCGGCGACGCGGCGCTGGCGATCCGCAACCTGGTGCCGGCGCCCTTCCTCGAACAGCGCTTCGCCGATTGCGCGTCGGCTGCCTGCTTCTCGGGCACGCTCGCGCCTTTTTCCTTCTACCGCGACACGCTGGGCCTGCCGGAGGACACGGCCACGCTGGACGTCGACTCGCCCTTTCGCAGCGAACAATTGACGGTGCGCGTGGCCATGCACGTCTCGACGCGCTTTCGCGACCGCGGCCGCTCGCTCGCGGCGCTCATCGACATCATCGCAGGCCAGTTCACCGAGCGCCCGGGCAACTACCTGGCCTTCTTCAGCAGCTTCGACTACCTGGACAGCGCCTTGCAGGCCTTCGCAGCGCGGCACCCCGGCGTGCCCGTGTGGGCACAGTCGCGCGGCATGCGGGAGCCCGAGCGCGAGGCCTTCCTCGCGCGCTTCGCGTCCGGCGGCCAGGGCATCGGCTTCGCGGTGCTCGGTGGCGCTTTCGGCGAGGGCATCGATCTGCCGGGCGATCGGCTGGTCGGTGCCTTCGTCGCCAGCCTGGGCATGCCGCAGCACAACGAGGCCAACGAGATCATGCGCGAGCGCATGCAGGCGCTGTTCGGCGACGGCTACGAGTACACCTATGTCTATCCGGGGCTGCAGAAGGTGGTGCAGGCCGCCGGACGCGTGATTCGAAGCGAAGAGGACGCGGGCGTGCTGTACCTGCTCGACGACCGCTTCGCGCAGCAGGAGATCCGCGCGCTGCTGCCGGGCTGGTGGCATGTGCAGCCCTTGTTCGGGCGCGTCGAGCCCGGTGAGCCATCGCCTACGCAGAGGCGGTAAGCCGGCCTGCGCTACGGGTGATTCGTGAAGCGCAGCCTTGCCGTATTCCAGGGCTTACGAAAGGAATCGTCATGCCAAGGGGTGACAAATCCTCCTACTCGGACAAGCAGAAACGCAAGGCCGAGCACATCGAGGAAGGCTACGAGAAACGCGGCGTCGCGAAGGGTGAAGCCGAGCGGCGCGCATGGGTCACGGTGAACGCCGAGACCGGCGGCGGCAAGAAGAGCGGCTCGGGCCGCGGCAAGGCCGAGAGCCATGCGCCCTCGCGCAAGGGCGGCCGCATCGGCGGTTCGGCCTCCGCCAGCCGCAGTGCCGCGGAGCGCTCGGCCTCGGCGAAGAAGGCCGCCGCCACGCGCAAGCGCAACGCCGCACGCGCCTGAGCGCGACGCTCAGGGTTCCGGCTGCGGCAGGCCGCCCTTGCCGAGCTCGGCCAGCTGCAGCTCGATGGCGAACAGGCGCTCGTTGAGGATCGCGGTCTGAAGCCGCAGGGCCTCGATGATGGCGCGCGTCTGGGGGTCGGGCGCGTTGTTCGACAGCTCCTGCAGCTCGTGCAGTTTTCTGCGCAGCTCGTTGCTCATGGCGGGCCTTCATCGGATCGGTGATGCGCCATCCTAGGCCGGGACGCGCGCCGGGCCAAGCTGCGTCAGAATCCGTGGCTTCTTCCCCACGACCGCCGCCATGAACCTCGCCGATTCCTTTGCAGACGTCAGCCGCTTCGTCGACATTCGCCGCGACATCCACGCGCATCCCGAACTGGGCTTCGAAGAGCACCGCACCTCCGAGAAGGTCGCCAAGCTGCTCGCCGAATGGGGCATCGAGGTGCACCGCGGCATCGCCGGCACCGGCCTGGTGGGCGTGCTGCGCCAGGGCCGCAGCACGCGCAGCATCGGCCTGCGTGCCGACATGGATGCGCTGCCTCTGACCGAGGCCAACGAGTTCGCCCACAAGTCCACCCACGCGGGCCGCATGCATGCCTGCGGCCACGACGGCCATACGACGATGCTGCTGGCGGCCGCATGGCACCTGGCGCAGAAGGGCTGCCGCTTCGACGGCACGGTGAACTTCATCTTCCAGCCGGCCGAAGAGATGGGCAAGGCGGGCGCCAAGAAGATGATCCAGGACGGGCTCTTCGAGCGCTTCCCGTGTGACGCGGTGTTTGCGCTGCACAACTTTCCCGTGGGCGAGGTCGGCCGCTTCGCGCTCAACGAAGGCGCGCTCATGGCCTCGAGCAACACCTACAAGATCACGATGCGCGGCCGCGGCACGCATGCCTCGATGCCGCACACGGGCATCGACCCGGTGGGTGCCGTCGTCGCGCTGGCGCAGGCGCTGCAGACCCTGGTGCCGAAGACCATCGCGAGCACCGAGCGCGCGCTGCTCGCGGTCACGCAACTGCAAGGCTCCGACGCGCCGAACGTGATTCCCGACGTCGCCACGCTGGGCGGCACGGTGCGCACCTTCTCGATTCCCGCGCTGGACCGCATCGAGGAGCGCCTGCGCACGCTGGCCCAGGGCATCGCGCAGGCACACGAATGCACGGCCGAGGTGAGCTTCGTGCGCGCCTCGCCGCCGGTGGTCAACCACAAGGCCGAGGCGCAGTTCGCGGCGAGCGTGATGCGCGAGGTGGTGGGCGAGGACATGGTGACCGACGACTTCCCCGCAGTGATGGGCGCCGAGGACTTCGCCCACATGCTGCTCGCGCGGCCGGGCTGCTATGCCTTCCTCGGCAACGGCGACGGCGACCACCGGCTCGAAGGCCACGGGCCCGGTCCTTGCATCATCCACAACACGTCTTTCGACTTCAACGACGAGATCATTCCGATCGGCGCCAGCTACTTCGTGAAGCTGGTGGAGCGCTGGCTTCCGGCCGGCGCCTGAACTTCCAGAACAACCATGACGAAAGCGGCCGCTGCGATGTCCCACCTGTTCACCCGACGTTCCCTGGCCGCCTTCGCGGCCGCCGGCCTGCTGGCCCTGGCGGCCGCGGCGCCCGCGCATGCGCAGCGCGTGATCCGCATCGTGGTGCCCTTCGGCACCGGCGCCGTGCAGGACACGGTGGCGCGCGCCTTCAACAACGAGCTGGGCACGGCGCTCAATGCCAGCGTGATCGTCGAGAACCGCGCGGGCGCGGGCGGTACGGTGGGCGCGGCGATCGTCGCCAAGGCGCCGGCCGACGGCAACACGCTGGTGTTGGCAGCGGCCAGCCACCACATCGCGGGCCATCTCTACAGCAAGCTGCCCTACGACCCGCTCAAGGACTTCGTCGGCGTGGCCAGCATCGGCAACGCCGGCTACGTGGTCGCGGTAGCGAGCGACATGAAGGTGTCGAACGCGGCCGAGTTCATTCGCGAGGTGAAGGCGAATCCGGGCAAGTACAACTACGCCTCGGCCGGCAACGGCAGCGCCACGCACCTCGCGATGGCCTCCTTCCTCGCCAAGGCCGGTCTGCAGATGACGCACATCCCGATGAAGTCCACCGGCGAGGCGGTGAACGAGGTGCTGGCCGGCCGCGTGCAGGCGGTGACTTCGTCGAGCATCGGCGTGATCGGCCTGCAGGGCGACGCGCGCATCACGCTCTTGGCCTCCACCGGCAGGGTCCGCAGCCCCTTCCTGTCCAAGCTGCCGACCGCGATGGAGAGCGGCCTGCCGGGCTACGAGTTCGATTCGTGGATCGGCCTGCTCGCACCGGCCGGCACGCCCAAGGCCGAGGTCGACAAGATCAATGCGGCGCTCAACAAGGTGATCGCCGAGCCGGCGATGCAGGAGCGCTTGACTCGCCTCGGCGTCGAGCCGCGCAGTTCCGGCGCCGAGGATTTCCAGAAGCTGCTGCGCGCCGACTGGGACGCGATGGGCGTGGTGGTCAAGGCCTCGGGCGCGAAGGTCGATTAGGGCGTGAGCTCGATGTGGTGCGCGCCGTGCGGCACCATGATGCGGCCCAGGTGCGTCAGCCCCGGCTTGCCGGCATCGCCCACGCGCCAGACTTCGATGCCGCCGGCAGGCGTGCTGCCGTTCGCGTATTCGAAGACCGTCGCCAGAAAATGCCGGCCCGCGGCATCGAAGCTGCCGCCTTCGGGCAGCACGCCCTCGAAGGAATAGTCGCCCACCTTGGCGAGTGCGCTGCGGCCGGGGTCGAAGCTGAAATAGCTGATCGAAGCCTGCTTGGTGTAGCGCGGCGAATCGGGTGCGAAGGCGGTTTCGCGCATGTTCACCGTCGCGATGTGGCGGCCGTCGCGACTGATCGCGAGGCCCTCGGACGACCGGTCGCTGTCCACGCTGGCCACGACTTCGTGCCGGGCCGCGGGACCCGTGCGCTCGCGCGGTGCGAGCTTGATCAAGGACAGGCGCGACGGCGTTGCAGGCAAGCGGCCCTCCACGTCCCTGGCTTTGAAGTTGCGGCCCCAGTCGGCCGAAACATAGTGGCCGCCGTCGGGCGTGAAGCGTCCGACGAAGGGGTCGCGTCCCACGTCGACCGGCGCGCCCCAGGGCGCCAGCGCCAGGTTGCCGTCTGCGCTCGGCATCGCTTCTAGAAAGAAGATCTGGTTGCGTGTGTTCAGGTTGACAGAGATGAAGCGCCCGGACGGATGCCAGTCCGCCAAGGTGGCGTCGATGCCGCCGCGCGGAGCGCCGTCCTTGCGCTGGATGCCCAGCTCGCCGAGCTTGAAGGACTGGGGCGTGCCGAGCCTGCCGCCGTTCGTGGGAACGATCTGCACCATCGCGTCTTGCGCGCTGTTCGCGGTGACGGCCAGGAAACGCCCGTCCGGGCTGACGCGCACGGATTCGAGCATCGGTGCGGCCTCGACCGTTCCGGCGATCTTCGGCTTCGCCGCGTCGCGGATGTCGATCGCGGTGATGCGCCGGCCGGGCGCGAGGTCCTTGATCAGCACCGAGGAATCGCCGCGCTGGCCGAGACGCTCGACCACGTAGACGAAGCGGCCATCCGGCGAGATGGCCATGACTTCCGGTGGCGCGGTCACGGAGTTCGACACCGGGATCGCAACGCGAGACGGACGCTTGCCGGGCCGGATGAGGGTCAGCAGGTCGCGCCGATCGGCCGACGGCGCGGCGAGCCTGCCGTCGCGGTAGGTGCTCGCGCGGAAGTCGCCGTCGGAGATCACGGCGATGGTCTTCGCGTCGATCTGCGAAACGAAGGCGGGAAGCGCTTCGGTGGCGAGGCTTGGCGATGCGGCGCCGAACGCGAAGGCGCCGGCCATCAGGGTGGATGCGAGGTGGACGGTGTTCATGGCTGCTAGCCTATGGACTTTCCTCTTTGGCAAGCCATCGGCTTTTCGAATACGTAGTGAGCAGCGCATGGAACTCAAGCAATGGCGGTGCTTCGTCACGCTGGCCGAGATCGGCAACATCCGGCGTGCGGCCTCGCTGCTCGCGTTGTCGCAGCCCGCGCTGAGCGTGCGAATCCAGCGCGTGGAGGAAGAGCTGGGCTACGCGCTCTTCGATCGCCAGGCGCGCGGCGTGCGGTTGACGGAAAGCGGCACCCGCCTGCTGCAGCATGCGAAGCAGCTGCTGTCGCGCGCCGCCGAAACCGAGGAAGCCGCGCGGGCCATCGGCCGCGGTGCTTTCGATCGGCTGGAAATCGGCGTCACGCTGATCGCGGCGCTGTCGTTCTTTCCGGATGCCGTGCGCGCCTTCGCGGCCGCGCAGCCCGGCGTGGCGCTGGCGCTCACCGAAGGCCTGTCGGACGAGCTCGAGGAAGCGGTAGCGCATCGCCGGCTCGACTTCGCGCTTGTCCATCCGCCCTCCTCGCGCGACGACCTCGTGGTGCGCGAGGTGGCGCGCGAGCGCTTCGTGGCCGTGGTCCCGGCCGCGCATCCGCTGGCGGATGCGGCCTCCATCGGGGCGGCTGACCTGCGCAAGGAAACCCTGGTTGGCGTCCGGCGCGATGTCGGGCCCGTGGTCTTCGATCGCATCGTCGGCTACTTCTCGCGCGCCGGCGTCACGGCGCAGATCGGCCAGTGCGCCACCTCCTCGATCTCGCTGGTCGGGCTGGTTGCGGCGGGCGTGGGCATCGGTCTGGTGGTCGAGTCGCTGCGCTGCATCGCGCGGCCCGACATCCGCTTCGTGCCGCTGGCCGGCGAGGCGCCAAGCCTCGGTTACGCGCTGTGCCATCGGCCCGATCTGCCGGACGACCTGCGCCACGGCTTCGCGCGCGCCATCGGCGAGGCGCTCGCCGGACGCTAGCCCCGCGGACCGGGCGGCAGGCTCTTCAGGTACAGGTAGAGCGCCTGCATGTCTGTGTCGTTCATCTGGCCGAGCGATCCGAAGGGCATGACCTTGATTGCCGTGCCGTCGGGCCGCTGGCGGGCGTGAACTTGGCCGCGGCCGGCATGCGTTTTGTGGAACGTGTTAAGTGCCTATAATGCATGCCATGGCACGCACTACGGCCACTGCAACCACCCCTGGCGCCGTTGCGGATCACGTCTCCCGGCTTGGGCAGCGGATCCGAGCTGCTAGAACTCGCCGCAAGTTGCGAAGGGAAGACTTGGCGCAGCGCGCGGGTGTGTCGAGATCCACCGTCGAGGCGATTGAACGCGGCGAGCTAACAACGGGCATCGGCGCTTACGTCAGGGCTCTATGGGCGATGGGACTTGACCAGGAGTTGGGCCTGATCGCCGATCCTGGCCTCGATCGTGATGGGCTGGCGCTCGAGCTGTCGGCCGCCACAAAGCGCGTGCGCGTCCAAACGAAGGCCGACAATGACTTCTAGGGCGTTGACCAATCAGGCCTTTGTCTGGGTCTACTTGCCCGGCGACACCGAGCCCACGGTCTGCGGGCGGTTCACCAACGAGAGGACCGCGGCTGGCATGGTCGGGAAGTTCGTCTATGCACGGTCGTACCTGGCGCTTGAACACAAGCGGGCGATCGATCCAATCACGCTTCCGCTGAGCCCCAGGGAGTACTCGACAACCGCTCAGCTCGGCTTCTTCGGCGTGTTCGTGGACGCATCGCCCGACAGTTGGGGGCGCGGCGTGATTGACCTCTTGTACGGCAAGCCCGATTCGCCGGTCGGCTACCTCCTGCGTTCACAGGATGACCGCGTTGGCAATCTTGGCTTCAGCGAGTCGAGTGACAGGCCGCCGCTTCAGCGAACCCTGCCAAGTCGCGACGTATTGCCATCGGCAGTCGGGGTGCTCGCGGGCATTGAGAAGGGACTGAAGCAAGAGCCGGCCCTGGAAAATTGGGTGCGTCCGAACACGGCGATGGGCGGAGCCCGCCCGAAGTTGACGATTGCAGACGACAAATACCAGTGGATCGCAAAGTTCCCATCACGTGTCGACGATCCTGAAGTTCCCGTTGCGCGTCTGGAGCATGCCACTCACGAACTCGCAAAGCTCTGCGGCATCGATACAGTGCATTCCGAGGTCGTGACGGTGGACGGTCACGACATTCTCTTGGTGAGGCGGTTCGACCGCACCGCGATTGCGAAGAAGGACGGCGTGACCACCTGGGGCCGGGATGCGTTCGTGAGCGCGCGCACTGTGCTGTATTCGTCGACGGTAAACGAACACTCGTTCTCTGGAAGTTACGCGAACGTTGCTCGCGACATGATCCGATGGAGCACGAAGCCTGGTACCGACAAGCCGGAGCTGTTCCGCCGTATGGTCTTCAATTGCCTTGTGTCCAACGTCGACGATCACGAGCGCAACCACGGCTTTGTCGGAGACGACCTCGCGGAGGGCTACCGCTTATCGAGCGCGTACGACATGGTTCCGCGTGTACCGACGACACGTCGCCGAGTCCAGGCGATGATTGTTGGAGAGACTGCCGAAGCCACGCGCGACAACATCCTGAGCAACGTCGAGCCCTTCGGGCTGACGCCGAACTCGGCCGCCGAGATTTACGACCACATTCAGAGTACGGTACAGCAAAACTGGCGCAAGTGTTTCGATCAGAGCGGCCTGGACGAGAAGGCAATGGAGAAGCTCGCGAGTTGCTTTCCACCGACGCTGAAGGAGGCACTGCGGAGGGCGCCGCATAGCGTCGCTGATTCTGACGACTCGAAGGGCCACGACGAAGGTGCTGGACCAAGCGGAGGGCGCACTCGCTAGGAACTCCAGTGACCCGCAGGCTGCGCGGCGCCCTGCCCGCCCCTCCTGGCCAGCGCGCGCCTGTCCGTCGGCAATCCGAGGCGCTTCGCGAGACGGACGAGATTGCCGCGATCCACGCCGGGCGCGCGTGCTGCCGCGGCCCAGCTGTAGTCGTGCTGCGCCAGGGCCGATTCCACAAGTTCGCGCTCGAACTTCGCCACCGCATTAGCCCTGCGAACTGGGCGGCAGGCTCTTCAGGTAGAGGAAGAGGGCGCGCACGTCCGTGTCGTTCATCTGGCCGAGCGATCCGAAGGGCATGACCTTGATCGCCGTGCCGTCGGGCCGCTGGCCGGTCTTGAACATGCGTGCGAAGGCCTCGGCATCGGCATAGCGCGTCATGGACGTGCCTTCGCCGGGCGTGAGCTTGGCCGCGGCCGGCCAGTCCGGCGGGCCGCCCGGGATCTTGCCGCCTTCGAGCTTGGCGCCATGGCAGCCCAGGCACATGTTGGCCACGTAGGCGCCGTGCGCGACGTTGACCCCATCGGCCACGGGCTGCGCGGGCGCCAGCGCGTGGTCGATCTTCGAGGCGGCGTCGTGCATCAGCCCGAAGCCGTAGAAGGCGCGCACCGGCAGCGGCAGGTCGAGCACCGCGGCGCCGCCCGCGGCGGGCGCCATCTTGCGGATGTAGCCGACCAGGGAGGCGAGGTCGTCGTCGGTGAAGCGGTTGTAGTCCTCGCTCGGCATCACCATCAGCACGCGGCCGTTCGGGCCCACGCCGTGGCGGATGGCGCGCACCCAGTCTTCCGGCGTGTAGCCGGCGACCACGGTGCCGGGGCCGGGGCTGATGTTGGGCCCGGCGACGCGCATGCCCTTGCCGTCGTCGAGGAACATCCTGCCATTGCCCTGCGCGCCGTGGCAGTCGACGCAGCCGCGCGAGGCGTAGAGGTAGCGGCCGCGCTCGAGGGCGGCCGCGTCCTCGCGCCAGGGCACGGCCCTCACCGCGACCTCGAGCTTGCGCTGCATCTTGTGGCGGGCCAGCCGGTCGCCGGCGAACAGGGCGGCGGCGGCGAGGGCGACCAGGACCAGCAGGGTCAGGACGCCGCGCTTGAGCCAGCGTTGAGTGCTCGTCATGCGAGCTCCTTCGCCTGGCGCGGCGCGCCGGAGACTTTCTGTGCGATCAGGCCCGCGGCCATCTTCAGCTGCAGCCGCAGCTTCGGCTTGTGGCCCCAGGCGCTGGTGACATCGGTGTGCTGTGTCTCCCAGCCTGCCGGGTCGATGGTCTGCGTGCCGGCGCCGATCTCGAAGTCGAAGCCCGAGGGCGTGGCGCCGTAGAAGGAAAAGGTGCCGTCCGGATCGGGGTGCTGGCCGAGCTCGAGCGACAGCGGCACCTTGTGGCGGCGGGCCCGCTCGAAGGCGATGCCGATGTCGCTGAGCCGCGCGGCCTGCAGCATGAAGTGATGGATGCGCTTGGAAAGCGGCATGTCGAACAGCGCGATCGAGTGGTGCCTGCGGTTGCAGTGCAGGAACACGCCGCGGATGTCCATCGGGCCCACGCGCGTCGCCAGCCGCTCCGTCACGCCGAAGCCCAGCAGGCCGGCATAGAAGGCTTCCATCGCCGCCAGGTCGCGCGACACCAGCACGGCATGGCCGAGGCCCAGCTCGCCGGTGCGGAACCCTTCGGGAAAGGCCGGCGAGGCGAAGGGCAGCGCGGCCGGCGCGAGCCCGGTGTACAGCTCGACGGCGTTGCCGCAGGGGTCGGTGCAGCGATGAAGCCGCTGCACGCGACGCGCACTGCGAAGCGCCGCGTCGGCTGCGGTCGCTTCGATGCCGCCCTGGCGCAGGCGCTGCAGCAGGCGGTTCAGCACCTCGTCGTTCGCGCATTCGAGGCCGAGCGCGGCGAGATCGTCCGCCGGGCCCTCCTGGACGATCAGCCGTTGGCAGGCCTCGTCGATCTGCCAGCCGAGGCTGCCGTCGGCATTGGCGCCGGGTGCGCACAGCCCGAGCATGTGCTCGCAGAAGGCTGTCCATCGCGCGGGACGGCGCGCTTCAAAGACCAGATAGCCGAGGCGGAGATCGGGGGGCATGGCAAACTCTCTATAAATGGATGGTGAAGGCAAAAATGGTGTGTGTGTCTAAAAATGAATGATGTACTGAATTTGGGTGACCCGTCCATACCTCTTTTGCCAGAGGCCCTGGCCGAAAGTGTGTGGCGGCCCCAGCTGGGCCTGGCGAAGCGCGAGCGCACGCGGGTGCAGCTGGTGCAGGCGGCGATCCGGGTCTTCACGGCGCGCGGCTTCGCCGGCGCCACCATGCAGGAACTGGCGGCAGTCGCGGGCATGACGACCGGCACGGTCTACAACCACTTCAAGACCAAGGAGGAAGTCGCGAGCGCCGTCGCGCTGCTGCTGGCCGACACGCTGTGCCGCCGCATCGCCGACAGCCAGCAAGGGATCGCCGAGGGCGCGCAGCGCATGGCGATCGGCAACCAGCGCTACATCTGGCTGGCCGGGCAGAGCCCGCAGTGGGCGCTGATGATGCTGGACGTGGCGGCCGCGGCGCCCGAGCTGCTGCTCGAGATCCGCGACTATGTGCTGGCCGACCTGCGCCTGGGCGTGAAGCAGAAGGCCTTTCGCGTTCCCAACGAGGCGGCGGCGATGGACCTGATCAACGGCACCGTCGCGCAGGCCATGCGCAGCGTGGCGCTAGGGCTGGCGCCGCCGAACCATGGCCGCGAGGTCGCGACCTGCGTGCTGTGCGGACTGGGCATGGAGCACGCCGCGGCCAAGGAAGTGGCGCACCGGCCGCTGCCGCCCTTTCCACTCATGGGCGAGGCGCCGGTTGCGCGCCACCGTTCCCCCTGAGCTTGTCGAAGGGTTCTTCGACAAGCTCAGGACAGGCTTCGACGGGCTCAGCCCGAACGGTGGGTGTGATGGTCGAGCGGCGGACAGTTCCAGCCGAGCAGCTCGGCCAGCCGCTGCACGATCCAGCCAGCCTCTGCCGCGGACACGCCGGCCTCGGGCGAGTTCAGCCCGGCATGGATGCGCAGGAGGATTTCTTCTTCCGACGGCACCTCGACGTGATGCAGCAGCTGCGCGTGCTGCACCAGGTGGTTGGCAAGGTCCTCGCACACCTCGTAGCGCGCCCGCACGGTGGCCAGCGGCTCACGCAGGCGCTGCCTCGCGTCGGTGTAGATCGCGAAGAAGGAAGGCGGGATGTGGATCTGGTAGTCGTCGGACATGAAAAACGCGCCCGAGGGCGCGTATTCCGGAGCTTGGACAATGAAGCGCGAGGCGCGTTCAGCCGCCCTTCTTGGCCCGCTTGCCGGGGTTCTTCTTGCTGCGCGTCGCGGTGCCGCGCTCGAGGCTGACCTTCTGGCCGCCACCCATCTTGGGCAGGTCGTAGCCGGGCATCGGAACGGGCTTGGGAGTGGCAATGCGGTCTGCCTCGGTGCGGATTTTCTTGGTCATGGAAAGCTCGGATAAAAAAGGTCGAAGGGCGTAATTAAGCCACATCGTCGAGCAACCGTACCTTGACGGTCTTGCCCTTGACGCGGCCGGTGGAAAGCTTGTGCACGGCCTCGCGCGCGATGCGCCGATCGACCGCCACATAGGTGGAAAACTCGTTGACGTTGATCTTGCCGACCTGGTCGCGCGTGAAGCCGGCCTCGCCGGTGAGCGCGCCCAGCACGTCGCCGGCGCGGATCTTCTCCTTGCGGCCGCCGACGATCTGCAGCGTGGCCATGGCCGGCTGCAGGGGTTCGGCCTGGGTGGCGGCGAGTCCGGCCAGAGGGTGCCATTCGGATTCGCGGCTCTGCAACTGCTCGATCTTCCCGACGCTGCCCATCTCGTCCATGCTCGCCAGGCTGAGCGCCAGGCCTTCGGCGTCCCCGCGGCCGGTGCGGCCGATGCGGTGGATGTGGATCTCGGGGTCGGGCGTGACGTCGACGTTGATCACGGCTTCGAGCTGCGCGATGTCGAGCCCGCGCGCGGCCACGTCGGTGGCGACCAGCACCGAGCAGCTGCGGTTGGCGAACTGCACCAGGACCTGGTCGCGCTCGCGCTGCTCGAGTTCGCCGAACAGGGCCAGCGCGCTGAAGCCCTGCGCCTGCAGCACCTGCACCAGGTCGCGGCACTGCTGCTTGGTGTTGCAGAAGGCCAGCGTGCTCGGCGGGCGGAAGTGGTTCAACAGCAGGCTCACGGCGTGCAGCCGTTCGCTGTCCTTCACCTCGTACCAGCGCTGGCGGATCTTGCCTTCCTCGTGCTGCACCTGCACCGTGATCTGCTGCGGGTTCTTCATGAACTGCGCGCTGAGCTGGGCGATGCCTTCGGGGTAGGTGGCGGAGAACAGCAGGGTCTGGCGCTCCTTGGGGCACAGGCGCGCGACCTTGGCGATGTCGTCGAAGAAGCCCATGTCGAGCATGCGGTCGGCCTCGTCGAGCACCAGCGTGTTGAGTGCTTCCAGATCGAGGCTGCCGCGCTCGAGGTGATCCATGATGCGGCCCGGCGTGCCGACCACGATGTGGGCGCCATGCTCGAGGCTGGCGAGCTGCCCGCGCAATGCGACGCCGCCGCAGAGCGTGACCACCTTGATGTTCTCTTCGGCGCGCGCCAGGCGGCGGATCTCGGTCGTCACCTGGTCGGCCAGCTCGCGCGTCGGGCACAGCACCATGGCCTGCACCGCGAAGCGGCGCGGATTGAGGTTGGCCAGGAGCGCCAGCGCGAAGGCGGCGGTCTTGCCGCTGCCGGTCTTGGCTTGCGCGATCAGGTCACGGCCGAGCAGCGCCGGCGGCAGGCTGGCCGCCTGGATCGGCGTCATCTGCAGATAGCCGAGCTGCTTCAGGTTCGCGAGCGTCTGCGGCGTCAGCGGCAGCGCGGCGAAGTCGGTGGCGGGACCCGTCACGGCAAGAGGATCAGCGGCGCTGCGAGTTGTTGCCGCTGTTGACCGGCGGCGGGCCGCGGCGTTCCAGGTGGCGGAAGGTGATGCGGCCCTTGGTCAGGTCGTAGGGCGACAGCTCCAGCGACACCTTGTCGCCGGCCAGGATGCGGATGTGGTGCTTGCGCATCTTGCCGCCGCTGTAGGCGATCAGCTGGTGACCGTTGTCCAGGGTCACGCGGTAGCGGGAATCGGGCAGCACTTCCGTGACTGCGCCGTTCATTTCGATCAGTTCTTCCTTGGGCATGAGGACTCCGAATAGTGTGTGTAGATGGTTCGAATCGGGCGCCTGCGCATTGCGACGCCGCAATGCGCGAACAAACAGTGAAACGGGCGCAGGCCGGGCCGGAAATGGCGCCCACCGGAGCGGACAGCGCGCTGTTCGCTTCAACGGTACGAAGGCAGTGGTGGCAATCATGGGCGCCCGGTCTGGCGCACCAACACACTGTGTGAGCCGGCTTGAGAGTGAAAGGCCTGGTATTCCAGGTCAGCCGGCTGAGTGACGAAATACTTCGTCGGGTATCGAAACGAACTCCGCATTCTAACCGAGATGGTATGACTGTTGCTTGGCAATGCACCGTCGGATCGAGGCGAAGGGCGGCAGATGCCGCCCTTCCTGCGTGAAGTGCTATCGAAAATGTAGCGAGCTCAGCGAGCGGAACGCGCTGCGCGCATCAGCAGCATCAGGCATGCGAACTGGCAAGCCGACCCGACCCAGCCGAGCGCGCCGACGCCGATCGCATCGATCGCCAACCCGCCGAGCGCGGAGCCGGACGCGATGCCGAGGTAGACCGCCGAGGCATTGAGCGAGAGCGTCATCGGTGCCTGCGCGGGTGCCAGGCGGATCAGCCGCATCGCCTGCGCCGGGCCGAAACCCCAGCCGGCAAAACCCCAGAGCGTCGCGAGCATGACGATCGCCGGCACGGCGGCCGAGCGCGGCAGGGCCTGCGCCGCCAGGGAGAGGCCGCCGAGGATCAGGACCAGCATCAGAGCGAAGGCCCGGGCGACGCGGTCGGCGTCGAAGCGGTCGGTGGCCCAGCCGCCAGCAGCGGTGCCGACGGCCGCGGCCACGCCGATCGCGCAAAGCACCGCGCCCACGCCTTCGGCGCCGAAGCCCAGCGTCTGCGTGAGGAAGACCGAGATGTAGGTGTAGAAGCTGAAGCCGCCGGTGGCCCACAGCACCGTGGTCAGCAGCGCGGGCAGCAGGCCCGGCTGGCGCGCCGCGGCGAGGGCCGGCGAGCGGGCTGCATTGTCTTGGGCTTCGCGCGGCAGTTGCCTCGGCAGGCCGTTGGCGAGGCCCAGTGCGCCGAGTGCCGCGAGGATGGCGACCAGCAGATAGGCCATGCGCCAGCCGCCCCAGCCCGCGATCCAGGCGCCGAGCGGCACGCCGAGCGCGACGGCGACGGTGCCGCCGCCGGTCACCACGGCCAGTGCGCGGCCGCGCAGGCTCGGAGCGGTCAGCGAGGCCGCGACCGCGCTTGCGGTCGGCAGGAACACGCCGGCCGTGAGCCCGAGCGCAACGCGCACCAGCGCCAGCTGCGCGAAGCTCTGCGCCAGCGAGCCCGCGAGCGCGATCGTCGCAAAGGCGGCCAGGCCCGCGATCAGCAGCCGGCGGCGCTCGATGCGCGCGAACAGCGCCGCCATCAGCGGCGAGCCGATCGCATAGCTCAGCGCGAACAGCAGCACCAGTTGGCCGGCGCGGGCCGCGCTCACTTGCAGATCGGCGGCCAACAACTGCAGCAGGCCCGCGATCATGAAGCTCTCGGTGCCGATCGCGAAGGCGCCGAGCGCGAGCCAGGCGAGGCTCCATGGCAGGCGATGGGTGGCCGTTGTTGCCGGTGCGGCGAGGGGCTGGGTGGCGCAGAGTTCGGTCATCTCGTACTCCTGGTGAGGTTCTCGATGGCTTGAGAATAGGATTGAAAGTGGACCAAAAAAAGATCCACAATCGACGAACTTCATGGAGCCAATTTTCGAACTGGCCATCGGCTTGCCGCCCGAGGGATCGCGCGATCTGCTGCGCGCGGTGCACCGGCAGCTGCGCGCCGCCATCCTCGACGGCCGGCTGCAGCCCGGCCTGCGCCTGCCGGCCTCGCGCGCGCTCGCGGCCACGCTTGGCATCTCGCGCAACACCGTGGTCGCGGCCTACGATCTGCTGCTGAGCGAGGGCTATCTGCTGGCGCGGCCGGGCGCCGGCACCTATGTGGCCGACACGCTGCCGCGTCCGCGGCGCGCGCCGGCTGCCGGCACCGGCCGGCCCGAGCGGCCCGATGCGCGGCTGGTTCCCCTGCGCAGCCCACGCATGGCGCGCGAGCCCGTGCTGCACTCGGCGCCGGCGCGCGACGACTTCCGCGTCGGCCTGCCCGAGGCCGGCGCCTTTCCCTTCGACATCTGGCGGCGCCTCTCCGACCGCGCGCTGCGCGCGATCACCCGCGTGCCGGCCGACTACGCCGATTCACAGGGCCAGCCCGCGCTGCGCGAGGCGATCGCGCGGCATGTGTCCTTCACGCGGGCGGTGGCCTGCACCGCGGCCGACGTGGTCGTCACCGCCGGCGCGCAGCAGGCCTTCAACCTGCTGGCGCGCATCCTGGTTGTGCCGGGCCGCACGGTGGTGGCGGTCGAGCAGCTGTTCTATCCGCCGCTGGGCCAGGCCATGACGGCAGCGGGCGCCAGGCTGGTGGCGGTGCCGCTCGACGGCGAGGGCTTGCGCGTCGACCGGCTGCCGCCGGATGTGCGCGTGATCTGCGTGACGCCTTCGCACCAGTTCCCGCTCGGCACCGTCATGTCGCCGCGCCGCCGCGCCGAGCTGCTCGCCTTCGCGCGCGAGCGTCGTGCGGTCGTGATCGAGGACGACTACGACAGCGAGTTCCGCTTTGCCGGTCGCCCGCTCGACGCGCTGCAGACGCTCGACTGCGCCGGCTCGGTCTTCTACGTCGGCACTTTTTCGAAAAGCCTCTTCCCGGCGCTGCGCCTGGGCTTCGTGGTCGCGCCGCCGTGGGCGCGCGCGGCACTGGTGCAGGCGCGCGAACTGGCCGACTGGCACAGCCCGGCGCTGGCCCAGGATGCGTTGGCCGCCTTCATTGCCGAAGGACACCTGGCGCGCCACATCCGCAAGATGCGCCGCGTCTATGGCGAGCGGCGCACCGTCCTGCTGGAGGCGCTTTCCAGGCATGCAGCCGGGCGGCTCGAGCTGATTCCGTCGGAGGCCGGGCTGCATCTGTCGGCCTGGCTGCACGGGCGCGGCCGTGCCGAGACGGTGGTGGAACGCGCGGCCGGCGCGGGCATCGCGCTGTCTTCGCTGGGGCGCTATGCGCTGGCGGGAACGGGCACGAACGGGCTGGCGTTCGGCTATGGGTTGATCGATGCGCAGCGGATCGAGGAGGCTGTCCAGCGCCTGGTGGGGTTGATGTAGTCGGCCACTTGCGAGCTGGTCGCTTGCGGCGCACCATCACACTCAACTTCGTTCCAAGGAGCGCGGCCATGAAGACTCGAGAATCGCCCCGACGGTTGTGGGCGTTGGTCGCCAGCGCCCTCTGGTTGTTCGCTCTGTCCATGCTCTCTGCGGCACATGCCGCCACCCCCGGCGCGCCGCGCCAGACCGAAGCCGTGTCCCCGCAGGTCCAGGCCCTCCAGCGCGCGGGCGACGCGGTCGTCGCACTGCGCATCACCGCGACCGAGGGCGCCACCTCGGCCGACACCCTCGGGATGCGGCGATCGGGCTCCGGCGTGGTGATCGGGCCCGAAGGCCTGATCCTCACCATCGGCTATCTGCTGCTGGAAGCCGAGACCATCGAAGTCATCACGCAGGACGATCGCACGCTGCCTGCGCGCCAGGTCGCCTACGACCTCGCGACCGGCTTCGGCCTGCTGCGCCCGCTGGTGCCGCTGCGCGGCGTCGAGCCGGTGCCGCTGGCAGGCGTCGCCGGCCTGACGCCGGGCGAGCCGCTGCTGGTCGCCACCGGCAGCAGCAGCGGCACCGAAGTGGGCTTCACGCGCCTGATCGCGACGCGGCCTTTCTCGGGCTATTGGGAATACCACATCGAATCGGCGCTCTTCACCAGCCCGCCGGTGGCCAACCACAGCGGCGCACCGCTCTTTAACCGCAACGGCGAGCTGGTCGGAATCGGCAGCCTGTTCGTGCTGGAAGCCGCGGGCGCCGATCGCACGCTGCCGGGCAACATGTTCGTGCCGGTCGAGTTGCTGCGCCCGGTGCTGGCGGAGATGCAGTCCACCGGCCGCACGCGGGCGAGCATCCGGCCCTGGCTCGGCCTGTCGTCCTCGGAACGCGACGGGCATGTGCAGATCGTGCGCGTGGACCGGCAGGGGCCCGCGCTGGCGGCGGGGCTTCAGCCCGGCGACGTGGTGCTGGAGGTCGACGGCATCGAGGTCGCCACGCTCGAGGCCTTCTACAAGCAGCTCTGGAAACGGCCGGCACC
Source organism: Variovorax sp. LjRoot84 (assembly GCF_964254305.1). NCBI lineage: Bacteria > Pseudomonadati > Pseudomonadota > Betaproteobacteria > Burkholderiales > Comamonadaceae > Variovorax > Variovorax sp. LjRoot84. Next base: position 5,999,873 of record NZ_CAXUTE020000001.1, on the reverse strand, counting down.
CGATGCGGAGGTGGTGCTCACGGTGCAGCAGGGCTCGGAGACGCGCAAGATCCGGATCCAGGCGGTCGACCGCATGCAGACCCTGCGCAAGCCTTCCGGTATCTAGGGATCTAAGGCGCGATCCCCAGCATCCTCTTGTTGGCCGCGGTGTCGACGCCGCCGGCCGCGAAGTCGTCGAAGGCCCGGTCGGCCACGCGGGTGATGTGGTCGGCGATGAATTTCGCACCCTCGCGGGCGCCGTCCTCGGGGTGCTTGATGCAGCACTCCCATTCGAGAACCGCCCAGCCCGGGAAGTCGGAGGCCGCCATCTTCGAGAAGATCGCCCTGAAGTCGACCTGGCCGTCGCCCAGCGAGCGGAAGCGCCCTGCTCTGTTGATCCATGACTGGAAGCCGCCGTAGACGCCCTGCTTGCCGGTCGGGTTGAACTCCGCATCCTTCACGTGAAAGATCTTGATGCGCTCGTGGTAGTGGTCGATGTAGGCCAGGTAGTCGAGCTGCTGCAGCACGAAGTGGCTCGGGTCGTACAGCAGGCAGGCGCGCGGGTGCTGCCCCACGCGCTCGAGGAACATCTCGTAGCTCACGCCGTCGTGCAGGTCCTCGCCCGGATGGATCTCGTAGCAGACGTCGACGCCGGCATCGTCGAAGGCATTGAGGATCGGCAGCCAGCGCCGCGCGAGTTCGTCGAAGGCCTCTTCGATCAGTCCCGGCGGGCGCGGCGGCCACGAATAAAGATAGGGCCAGGCGAGCGCGCCGGAGAAAGTCGCATGCGCCGTGAGTCCGAGATGGGCCGAGGCGCGGGCCGCCAGGTGCAGTTGCTCCACCGCCCACTGCTGGCGCCGGGCCGGGTTGTTGCGCACCTCGGGTGCGGCGAAGCCGTCGAAGCCGGCGTCGTAAGCCGGATGCACGGCCACCAGCTGGCCCTGCAGATGGGTCGAGAGCTCGGTGATCTCGATACCGTGCCGCTCCAGCATGCCCTTCACCTCGTCGCAATAGGTCTTGCTTTCCGCGGCCGTCTTGAGATCGAAGAGGCGGGCGTCCCAGCTCGGGATCTGTACCCCCTTGTAGCCGAGGCTCGCCGCCCAGCCGGCAATGGCGTCGAGCGAATCGAAGGGTGCGCTGTCACCCGCGAATTGGGCCAGGAAGATGGCCGGGCCCTTGATGGTCTTCATGGGTATCTCCTGGGGTCACGAACAGAAAAGAGGCGATCCTATCTCCGCGGCGCTGTCCGACGCAGCTGCGGGGTGGCTGTCGTCTGCGCGGGCCTTTCGAACGTTTCACAATACTCTTCTGTTCACCAAGGGCGGCGCGGCCCGCGCGGCGCCAGCCTTGATTGCGATGCCACAAACCGTTTCCGGACGCCTCAAGATCGGCCTGTCTGCCTGCTTCTCCCACGCCGACCCGGAGCGTTCGCTGTTCACCAACAAGACGCTGCAGTATGTCGAACAGTCCATCGCGCACTGGCTGATGTCGGCCGGTGCGATGGTGGTGATGGTGCCCTGCCCGACCGGCGAAACGGCGCGCGGCGACACCAAGCTCTCGCACTATGCGGAGTGGCTCGACGGCGTGGTGATGCATGGCGGCGCCGACGTCTGGCCCGGCAGCTACGGCGAGGTGCCGCTGAAGGACGCCTGGATCGGCGACCGCGTCCGCGACCTTTACGACCTTGCGCTGGTCGAGGCCTTCGAGGAAGTCGGCAAGCCGATCTTCGGCGTCTGCCGCGGCCTGCAGCTCATCAACGTGGCCTTCGGCGGCACGCTCTACCAGGATATCGAAGCGCAGCATCCCAGCGGCATCCGGCATCGCGACCCGGTGGCCTACGACCAGCACTTCCACGACATCCGCATCACGCCGGGCTCGCGCCTGTCGAAGCTCTATCCGGGCATGGAGACGGCGCGCGTCAACAGCATCCATCACCAGGGCGTGAAAGACATCGCGCCCGGCTTCGAGGTCGACGCTTGGAGCATCCCCGACCACGTGCCCGAAGCCATCCGCCGCCGGGTCGACCGCGGCCGCAGCTACATCGCCGCCACCCAGTGGCATCCGGAGTTCCACAAGTACGGCAGCACCGAAACCGTGGACGACACGGCCATCCTGCAGGACTTTCTCTGGGCCTGCGCGACCGCGAAGGTGAGCCCCCGGGGGCCGCTGCGCAGCGCGCCGGGCCGCATTCGCAACCGCGCGGCGCGGCTGCTGCGGCAGGCGCTGCTGATGCGCTAATTGCCGCTTAGCGGTTGCGGCTTCCGCTGACGGCCGCGTCGATGGTGCCGAACACCGTGATGCCGCTGCCGCCGGTGGTGGCGGAGCGGTCGCCGTCGGCGACGGCGCGCGATGCGCAGCCGGCGACGGTGCCGAGCGCCATCGCGACGAGGAGCATGGAAACGAGCTTCTTCACAGGAATCTCCTTCTTGATCAGCCGAGGTGCTTGCCCACGATACCCGCGAGCTCGAACATCGTCACCTGGTCCTTGCCGAACACCGGCTTGAGCTTGGCGTCGGCGTTGATGGCCCGCTTGTTGGCCGCATCCTGCAGGCCGTTGGCCTTGATGTAGTCCCACAGCTTCTTGATGACTTCGGTGCGCGCCACGGGTTCCGCGCCGATCACCGCGGCCAGGGCCTCGCTGGGCTTGAGGCCGGCGCCCGGCTTGCGTGGCGCCTTGGGAGCGGCCGCCTTCTTCGCGGGCGCGGCCTTCTTGGCTGCGGGCGTCTTCGTCTTCGCGGCAGCCGCCTTTTTTGCGGCCGCGGGCGCCGCCCTGGCAAAGGTCTTGCGCGGCGGGAACTTGCTGTCGCGCGGCGCGAACTCGAAAGTCACCTTGCCTTCGTCCTTGTTCCAGGCGAGGAAGGCCTTGAACGCACGGCGCGTGCGCATCGAGACGAACTTGTCGAGCAGGTCGGTCTTGCCGGTGGCGAGCAGCTTCTCGACCTGGGCGCGCTCCACCGGCTGCTGCAGGATGATCTTGCCGGTCTTGAAGTCGCAGCTCGGCGTCGGCTGCTCGGTCGTCGGCACCGACTTCTCGCAGACGTAGTTGCTGCCGTTCTCGAACACGCGTGCGCCGCACTTCGGGCACGGGCCCAGCGACTGCTGGCCGCTGAAGTCGATGATCTCGCCGCTCTCGGCATTCTTGTCGTCGCCGAAGTCGAACTCGAGCTTCCAGTTCTTCGCCTCCTCGTCGTACTTGAGCACGATCTCCGAGACGAAGGGCCAGCCGGCCTTGGAGCGAAAGCCTTCGAGCGGGCCGATGTGCTTGTCGCGCAGCAGCGCCTCGGCCTCGGCCACTTCGAAGGTGCGGCCGGCCGGCGACTTGCCGAAGGAGAAGCCGCAGGGCTCCTGGCCCAATTTGCCGGTGCAGGCATAGCGGCGGTAGTTCTCCTTCACCACGCCGCCGCAGTTGGGGCACGGCGTCGCCAGCGTCGCGTAGTCGCCGGGCACGGTGTCGCGGTCGTACTCCTTGGCCTTTTTGACGATGTGCTCCGTCATCTCGGCGATCTCGCGCATGAAGGCTTCGCGGCTGAGCTTGCCGTGCTCCATCTGCGCGAGCTTGTGTTCCCATTCGCCGGTGAGCTCGGCCTTGGAGAGTTCTTCCACGCCGAGGCCGCGCAACAGCGTCATGAGCTGAAAGGCCTTGGCGGTCGGGATGAGTTCGCGGCCTTCGCGGTGGATGTACTTCTCGGCCAAGAGTCCTTCGATGATCGCGGCGCGCGTGGCCGGCGTGCCAAGGCCTTTTTCCTGCATCGCCTCGCGCAGCTCGTCGTCGTCGATGGTCTTGCCCGCGCCTTCCATGGCGCCGAGCAGCGTGGCTTCGGAATAGCGCGCGGGCGGACGGGTCTTGAGTCCCTTGGTCTCCACCGATTCGGCGCGCACCATCTCGCCGGGCTTGACCGGCACCAGCCGCTTGCCGTCCTTGTCGTCTTCCTTCTCGTCGTCCTGCGCTTCCTTGCCGTAGATCGCGAGCCAGCCCGGCTTGACCAGCACCTTGCCGTCGGTGCGAAACGGGTACTTCCTGCCGCCCTGCTCCACCGTGCTGATGCGCGTGGTCACCTGGTACTCGGCGCTTGGGAAGAAGACCGAGAGGAAGCGCCGCACCACGAAGTCGTAGAGCCGCTGCTCGGCGTCCGACAGGCCGCTGGGCGCCTGCAGCGTCGGGATGATCGCAAAGTGATCGCTGACCTTGGCGTTGTCGAAGACGCGCTTCGAGGGCTTCACGTAGTTGTCGTCGAGCGCCTGCTTCGCAAAGGGCGCGAGATGCTTCATGCCGCTGTTGGCAAGCATGCCCATGGTCTGCTTGACCACCGGCAGGTAGTCCTCGGGCAGCGCGCGCGAGTCGGTCCGCGGATAGGTCAATGCCTTGTGGCGCTCGTAGAGGCTTTGCGCGAGCGCGAGCGTGGTCTTGGCGCTGAAGCCGAAGCGGCTGTTGGCCTCGCGCTGCAGCGAGGTCAGGTCGAACAAGAGCGGCGAGGCCTGCGTGGTGGGCTTGCTCTCTTCGGTGACGCTGGCGGGCTTGCCGCGCGCGGCCTCGGCGATGGCCGTGGCGTCCCGCTCGTTCCATACGCGGTCGGCGCGTTGCTCGGGATCGGGCACGCCGTCGGGGCCGGGCGGCGGCTTCTTCCAGTTCGGATCGAACCACTTGCCGGGGTATTCGCCGGCCACGGCAAGGAAGCTGCCGTGCACTTCCCAGTAGTCGCGGCTCACGAACTTGCGGATTTTTTCTTCGCGCTCGACCACCACCGACAGCGTCGGCGTCTGCACGCGGCCGACGGTGGTCAGAAAGAAACCACCGTCGCGCGAATTGAAGGCGGTCATCGCGCGCGTGCCGTTGATGCCGACCAGCCAGTCGGCCTCGGAGCGCGAACGCGCCGCGTCGGCCAGGCCCTGCATCTGCTGCTCGTTGCGCAGCTGCTCGAAGCCGTCGCGAATGGCCTGCGGCGTCATCGACTGCAGCCACAGACGCTTGACCGGCTTGCCCAGCGGCGCCTTGCCGCCGGCGTACTGTTCGATCAGGCGGAAGATCAACTCGCCCTCGCGGCCGGCGTCGCAGGCGTTGATGAGCTGGGTCACGTCCTTGCGCTTGGCCTGCTTCACCACCGCGTTGAGGCGGGTCTTGGTCTTGTCGACCGGCTTCAGGTCGAAGCGCGGCGGGATCACCGGCAGGTTGGCAAAGCTCCACTTGCCGCGCTTCACGTCGAACTCCTCCGGCGCCTGGATCTCGACCAGGTGGCCCACGGCGCTGGTGACGACGTACTTCTCGTTCTCGAAATGTTCCTCGTGCTTGTCGAACTTGCCGGCCACCGGCGTGAGCGCGCGCACGATGTCCTGGGCCACCGATGGCTTCTCTGCAATTACCAAAGTCTTCATTAACAGTTCCTCGTATTCAGGCCGGCGCCGGGCCGCCCCCAAGGCGGCCTGCGGCCCCCTCGGGGGGCAGCGACGACACGCAGTGCGGGAGCGTGGGGGTCACATCTACAATCTGGCGCTTCTCGCGTGCGTACGCGCACGCGCATGCGTACATATTCAAACTAACAGACTTCGGCGATGCCTTCCAAATCCCCTATTTCCGGCGGCCGCCGCATCCAGACACGGCGCTCCGGCGTTCACGGCAACGGCGTGTTCGCCGTGCAGGACCTCGCGGAGGGCGAGACGCTGATCGAATACAAGGGTGAGCTCATCACCTGGAAGGAGGCCTTGCGTCGCCATCCGCACGACCCGGCGCAGCCGAACCATACCTTCTACTTCCACATCGATGACGGGCGTGTGATCGACGGCGGCGTGAAGGGCAATGCCGCGCGCTGGATCAACCATTCCTGCGAGCCCAACTGCGAGGCCGACGAAACCGACGGCCGGGTCTTCATCAAGGCACTGCGCAACATCGCGGCCGGCGAGGAGCTCAACTACGACTACGGGTTGATCATCGACGAGCCCTACACGAAGAAGCTCAAGGCCGACTTCCCCTGCTGGTGCGGCTCCGAAAGCTGCCGCGGGACCCTGCTGGCGCCCAAGTCCGACGACAAGAAAAAAGACAAGAAGAAAAAGAAGGACAAGAAGAAGGCCAAGAAGAACGGCAAGGACGACAAGCGCTGACCATGGCCGCCCCCTGGTTCGAAGACGAGATCGCCGCCGCCCTGGCCCCGCTGCTGCCGGGGCTTTCGGTCGAGGTCGTTGCCGAGATCGATTCGACCAGCAGCGAGCTGATGCGGCGCGCCCGCGACGGCCGCTCGTCGCCGGTGCTGCTGGTGGCCGAACGGCAGACCGCCGGCCGGGGCCGCATGGGGCGCCTCTGGCAGAGCGCACAGCAGCCAGGCGAACCCGCCTCGCTGACCTTCTCGCTCGGCCTGCCGCTCTTGCCCAGGGACTGGTCGGGGCTTTCGCTCGCGGTCGGCGTCAGCGTGGCGGAAAGCCTGGACCCGTCGAAGGCCGGGGGCATTGCGCTCAAGTGGCCCAACGACCTGTGGGTCGAGGACCGCAAGCTCGGCGGCATCCTGATCGAAACCGCCCTGCCCCAGAACGGCACGGCCGAGCGCTACCTGGTGATCGGCATCGGCCTCAACATCGGGCCGCGCGAGGCCGCGGGCCTCAGCACCGCGCCGGCATGGATCCGGCAGTGGCGCCCGCGTGCCACCGCGCCCGAGCTGCTGCGCGAGATCGTGGTGCCGCTGGTGGACGACGTGCTGCTGTTCGGCGAGCGCGGCTTCGTGCCCTTTGCCGAGCGCTTCGCAGCGCGCGACATCCTGCGCGGCCGCGAGGTGCTGCTCAGCGACGGCACCGTGGGCCGCTGCGAGGGCGTGGGCTGGGGCGGCGAACTCCTGGTCCAGACGGCCTCGGGCATGAAGACGATCACCAGCGCCGAAGTCAGCGTGCGGCCGGTGCAATAGGCATGTTGCTGCGCGCACTGGTTCTTCTGCTGCTGGTGGCCAATGTGGGCTACTTCGCGTGGACCCGCGGCGGGCTTGCCATGTTCGGCACGACGCCGGCACGCTTCAGCGAGACCGAACCCGAACGGCTGGCGCAACAGCTGCGGCCGCAACTGCTGCAGATCCGCAAGGACGAGGCGCCTGCTGCGCTGAAACCTTAGGCGTTGTCGCCCCCGTCGGCGTCGAAGCGCAGGCTGAAGCGCGTGCCCGGTGGGCGCTGGCCCGGATGGGCGTCTTCCAACTGCACCGTCGCATGGTGCTGCCGCGCGATCTCCCGCACGATCGGCAGGCCCAGCCCCGAGCCGTCGGCCTCGTTGCCGAGCACGCGGTAGAAGGGCTCGAACACCAGCTCCCGTTCGTGCTCGGCGATGCCGGGGCCGTTGTCCTCGATCTGCAGCACGATGATGCGGCCGAAGGGATCGCCCAGCACGCGGGCCGTGATCACGCCCGGCCGCTCGGGCACCGAGGGCGTGTAGTTGATGGCGTTGTCGACCAGGTTGCGCACCAGCTCCTTGAGCAGCGTCGGGTTGCCCTCGAGCACGACGCCCGGCGCGCCCGCCTCGGCGCCGTCGTAGCCCAGGTCGATGCGCTTCTCGATCGCACGCGGCACCGCCTCGCGCACCACCTCGATGGCGAGGCGCGCCAGGTCGCAAGGCTGGCGCGCGATGCTGGCGCCGCTGCCCTCCGCGCGCGCCAGCGACAGCAGCTGGTTCACCGTGTGCGTGGCGCGCATGCTCGCGCGGCCGATCTGCTTGAGCGACTGCTTGAGCTCGTTCGCATTGGCGCCCTCGCGCTGCGCCAGGTCGGCCTGCATGCGCAGCCCCGCGAGCGGCGTCTTGAGCTGGTGCGCCGCGTCGGCCAGGAAGCGCTTCTGCGTGCCGATGGAATCGTTGAGCTTGCTCAGCAGGTCGTTGACCGACAGCACCAGCGGCACCACCTCGAGCGGCACCGAGGATTCGTCGAGCGGGCTCAGGTCGCCGGGCCGGCGCTCGCGGATGCGCGCCTCCACCACCGACAGCGGCTTGATGCCGCGCACCAGCGCGAGCCAGATCAGCAGCACCGCGAGCGGCAGGATCGCGAACTGGGGAAGCAGCACGCCGCTGATGATCTCGGCGGCGAGCACCGACTGCTTCTTGCGCGTCTCGGCCATCTGCAGCAGCACCGGGGGTTCGTCGGCCGTGGCGCTCGCCACCCAGAGCGAGGCCACACGCACCGGCTTGCCGTGCATCTCGCCGTCGCGCAGGTACACGGTGCCCGTCACCGGCGGCTCGTCGGTATGGGGAAAAGGGACGTCACGCTCGCCGCTCAGCAGCTCGCCATGCCCGTCCAGCACCTGGTAGTACACGCGGTCGGCGTCGTCGCCGCGCAGGATCTCGCGCGCCGCCTGCGGCAGCACGAACTGCGCCGCGTCCTGCTGCAGGTTCACCAGCTTGGCCAGCGTGCGGAGGTTGTGTTGCAGTTCGCGGTCGAAGGGCGCGTTGGCGATGCCCTGCGCGACCAGCCACGTGACGCCGATGCTGACCGGCACCAGCAGCAGCAGCGGCGTGAGCATCCAATCGAGGATCTCGCCGAAAAGGGAGCGCTGCGCGCGCTGGAAGAGCTTCACCGAAGGCTCAGGGGAATCACGGGATCTTCTCGAGGCAGTAGCCGAGGCCGCGCACGGTGGCGATGTGGATCGGGCCCTTCTCGATCTTCTTGCGCAGCCGATGGATGTAGACCTCGATCGCGTTGAGGCTCACTTCCTCGCCCCACTCGCAGAGCCGCTCGACCAGCTGGTCCTTGCTCACCAGCCGGCCGGCGCGCTGCAGCAGCACCTCGAGCAGGCCGAGTTCGCGCGCCGAGAGCTCGATCATCTTGCCGTCGATGGTCGCCACGCGGCCGGCCTGGTCGTAGACCAGCGGGCCGTGCTTGATCGCATTGCTGGTGGCGCCCATGCCGCGCCGCGTGAGCGCGCGCACGCGCGCCTCGAGTTCCTGCAGCGAGAAGGGCTTGGCCATGTAGTCGTCGGCGCCGTAGTCCAGGCCCTTGACGCGTTCCTCGACGCTGTCGGCCGCCGTCAGCACCAGCACCGGCAGCTGCGAACCGCGGGCGCGCAGCCGCTTCAAGATTTCGAGGCCGTGCATGTTGGGCAGGCCGAGGTCGAGGATCAGCAGATCGAATTCGCTGTTGGTCATCAGCGCGGCATCGGCCTGCGAACCGGTCGCCACATGGTCGACGGCCGAACCCGAGGTGCGCAGACTGCGCAGCAGGGCATCCGCCAGCACCTGGTCGTCTTCCGCAATCAGTATTCGCATGGCGTGTCTCCAGACGCTGGGATTCTAGGCCGCGGCATAGGCTTCGAGACCGATGGTTACCACGGTGGCGATCTCGTCGCCGACGCTGGCGCGGAACTCTTTTTCTGCCTGCGCCACGGCATGGCGGAAGGCTTCCAGCCAGGCGAGGCCGTCGGCGGTGAACAGCACGCGCCGGGCGCGCGCATCGAGCGGGTCGGGGCCGCGCGTCACCAGGCCCCAGGCCTCGCACTGGTCGACCAGCGTGCCCATGGCCTGCTTGGTCATGCCGGCGCGCTCGGCGAGTTCGGTCAGGCGCGAGCCTTCGCGCGACAGATGGCGCGTGATGTGGATGTGCGCCGCGCTCACCTGCGCGCGCGCCGCGAGGTTCGACAGCGCCAGCGGCACGTCGGCATCGTGCGCCATCAGCGCCAGCACGCGCTCGTCGAAGCGGCGCATGGCATGGCCCAGCAGGCGGCCCAGGTGGGTTTGGCGCCAGGCGTCGGGGTCGATCGGAAATGCAGCGTCTATCAAGTGCGATCGATAGTAAAGCAAACTGACCAAAAAATGGGTTTACTCGAATCCATCAACCTCTACACTACTGTTCAAGCATCCAGCCTGTGATTAAAAGCAGATTGGATGAGCCCAACACAACCCGTTGATATTCAAGGAGATTTCCACATGGACGCACTCGTCAAAGGCACCAGCATCTCGGTCGCAGGCAGCGAAAAGGCCAAGGCCCTCCAGGCCGCGCTGGCCCAGATCGAAAAGCAGTTCGGCAAGGGCACGATCATGCGGCTGGGCGAAGGCGAGGCGCTGGAAGACATCCAGGTGGTCTCCACCGGCTCGCTCGGCCTCGACATCGCGCTCGGCGTCGGCGGCCTGCCGCGCGGCCGCGTGATCGAGATCTACGGTCCGGAATCCTCGGGCAAGACCACGCTCACGCTGCAGGTCATCGCCGAGATGCAGCGCCAGGCCGGCACCTGCGCCTTCGTCGATGCCGAGCACGCGCTCGACGTGCAGTACGCGCAGAAGCTCGGCGTGAACCTGTCGGACCTGCTGATCAGCCAGCCCGACACCGGCGAGCAGGCGCTGGAAATCGTCGATTCGCTGGTGCGCTCCGGCGCGGTCGACCTGATCGTGATCGACTCGGTCGCCGCGCTCACGCCCAAGGCCGAAATCGAAGGCGAAATGGGCGACTCGCTGCCCGGCCTGCAGGCCCGCCTGATGAGCCAGGCGCTGCGCAAGCTCACCGCCACCATCAAGAAGACCAACTGCATGGTCATCTTCATCAACCAGATCCGCATGAAGATCGGCGTGATGTTCGGCTCGCCCGAAACCACCACCGGCGGCAATGCGCTGAAGTTCTACGCCTCGGTGCGCCTGGACATCCGCCGCATCGGCACCATCAAGAAGGGCGACGAGGCGATCGGCAACGAGACCAAGGTCAAGGTGGTGAAGAACAAGGTTTCGCCGCCCTTCAAGACGGCCGAGTTCGACATCCTGTTCGGCGAAGGCATCAGCCGCGAGGGCGAAATCATCGACATGGGCGTGAACGCCAAGATCGTCGACAAGTCGGGCGCCTGGTATGCCTACAACGGCGAGAAGATCGGACAGGGCCGCGACAACGCGCGCGAGTTCCTGCGCGAGAACCCGGCGCTCTCGCGCGAGATCGAGAACAAGGTGCGCGAATCGCTGGGCATTCCGCTTCTGGCCGAAGCGGCAGACGTCACGCCCGCCGAGAAGTAAGCCTCGTGCAATGGCTTTCAGCGCTCCTTCTCTCAAAGGCCGCGCCCTGCGTCTCCTGAGCCAGCGCGAGCATTCGCGCAGCGAGCTCGAGCGCAAGCTGGCCAAGTACGAAGAAGAGCCCGGCACGCTGGCGCGTGCGCTCGACGAGCTGGCCGCCAAAGACTTCATCAGCGAGGCGAGGGTGGTGCAGTCGGTGCTGCACCAGCGCGCGGCCCGGCACGGCGCCGCGCGCGTGCGCCAGGAGCTGCTGCACAAGGGCGTTGCGCCCGAAGCGGTGGCCGAAGCGCTCGCAAGCCTCTCGGGCAGCGAGTTCGACCGTGCGCTCGAAGTGTGGCGGCAGCGCTTCGGCACGCTGCCGCATGACGCGGCGGAGCGCGCGAAGCAGACGCGCTTTTTGCTGGCGCGCGGATTTGCCAGTGCCGTCGTCGCCAAGGTGCTCCGACATGACCCCGATGAATGAAAACAAGTCGCCCCTGTCGCGCGTGATCACGCGGCAGGTGGCCTGCGACTGGCGCCGCGCCTATGCAGTGGCGGCCGACCCGGTGCGCCTGCCCGAATGGGCCAGCGGCCTGGCCGACGGCGCGGTCAGCCGCGAGGGCGGGCACTGGGTCGCTCAGACCTCGTCGGGCCGTGCGCGCCTGCGTTTTGCGCCGGCCAATGAACTCGGCGTGATGGATCACTGGGTGTTGCCGGAGGGCGCCCCCGAAGGCGCCCCCGAGGTCTACGTGCCGTTCCGCGTGATCGAGGTGAGCCCCGGCCGTTGCGAACTGCAGTTCACGCTGCTCCGCCTGCCGGGTATGGACGACCAGGCCTACGAACGCGATGCGGCCTGGATCGCGCGCGACCTGCAGGCCTTGAAGCAGCTGCTCGAGCAGGCCTGAGCCGCGCGGCTCAGAGCCCGAGCATCAATTTGAGGTTCTGCACCGCGGCGCCGCTGGCGCCCTTGCCCAGGTTGTCCAGCCGCGCGATGACGACGGCATGGCGGTGGTCCTCGTTCGGGAACACGCGGATCTCGAGCTCGTTGGTGTCGTTGAGCGCGAGGGCGTCGATCTTGCCGTCCTCGGTGGGCGGCAGCACCTTCACGAACTTTTCGGGCGTATTGCTCTTCGCGTAGTGCGCGGCCAGCGCCTCCTGCAGGTCGCCCGCCTTGGGCCGGCCGGGCAGCTCGTCCAGGTGCAGCGGCAGCTGCACCAGCATGCCCTGCTTGAAATTGCCGACCGAGGGGATGAACACCGGCCGGCGCGTGAGGCCGGTGTACTTCATGATCTCGGGGATGTGCTTGTGCTTGAGGCCCAGCGCGTAGGTCTCGAACAGCGGTGCCTTTCCGCCCTCGTAGGCCTCGATCATGGTGCGGCCGCCGCCCGAGTAGCCGCTGACGGAGGGCAGGGCGATCGCATGGTCGGCCGGCAGCAGGCCGGCATCGACCAGCGGGCGGACGATCGCGATCGCGCCGGTCGCGTAGCAGCCGGGGTTGGCCACGCGCTCGGCCTTGGCCACGGCCTCCTTCTGGCCGGCCACCAGTTCGGGGAAGCCGAACACCCAGCCTGCGGCGGTGCGGTGCGCGGTCGAGGCGTCGATGATCTTGGGGCGGCGGCCCTGGCCTTCGAGCTGGTCGATGAGCGCCACCGACTCGCGCGCGGCATCGTCGTGCAGGCAGAGCACCACCAGGTCGACGCCGGCCATCAGCTCGCGCTTGGCGGCCACGTCCTTTCGCAGCTCCGGCGCGATGCTCACGAGTTCGATCTGCGGCATCTGCTGGAGCCGCTCGCGAATCTGGAGGCCGGTGGTGCCGGCTTCGCCGTCGATGAAGACCTTGGGCATGGTGGAAGCCTCGGATTACCTGGGAAGTCGCGTAAGAAGAAATTACGTATTGGCCGCAGCCACGGCGGGCCGTTGGTGCGGCGCACCATGATACAGTCGCCTGCTGTCCGCCGCCCGATTCCCCAATCGCCGTGGCCCGCGGACAACAGCCAAATTCTCCCGTTCTCAACCTCGTTCCGAGAGACACCCTCATGAAGATTCACGAGTACCAAGGCAAGGAAATTCTTGCCAAGTTCGGCGTGCCTGTGCCGCGAGGCATTCCGGCATACACGGTGCAGGAGGCGGTGGAAGCCGCCCAGAAACTCGGCGGCCCCGTGTGGGTGGTCAAGGCCCAGATCCACGCGGGCGGCCGCGGCAAGGGCGGCGGCGTGAAGGTCGCCAAGAGCATCGACGACGTCAAGAAGCTCGCCGGCGACATCCTCGGCATGCAGCTCAAGACCCACCAGACCGGCCCCGAAGGCCAGAAGGTTCGCCGCCTCTACATCGAGGACGGCGCTGACATCCAGAAGGAATACTACGTCTCGGCCGTCACCGACCGCGCGACGCAGAAGGTGGCCTTCATCGCTTCCAGCGAAGGCGGCATGGACATCGAGGAAGTCGCGCATTCGTCGCCCGAAAAGATCATCACCGTCTTCGCCGACCCCAAGGACGGACTGACCGACGCGCAGGCCAAGCAGATCGCCGACGGCATCGGCATCCCGGCCGATTCCACCGCGCAAGCCGTGGACATCTTCAAGAAGCTCTACACCTGCTACATGGAGACGGATGCCTCGCTGGTCGAGATCAATCCGCTCAACCGTGACAGCAAGGGCAACATCATTGCCCTGGACGCCAAGTTCAACTTCGACAGCAACGCGCTGTTCCGCCACCCCGATATCGTGGCCCTGCGCGACCTCGACGAAGAAGACGCGGCCGAAGTCGAAGCCTCGAAGTTCGACCTCGCCTACATCTCGCTGGACGGCAACATCGGCTGCCTGGTGAACGGCGCCGGCCTGGCCATGGCCACCATGGACACCATCAAGCTGTTCGGCGGCGAGCCGGCCAACTTCCTCGACGTGGGCGGCGGCGCCACCCCCGAGAAGGTGACCGAAGCCTTCAAGATCATGCTGAAGAACAAGAATGTCGAGGCCATCCTGGTCAACATCTTCGGCGGCATCATGAAGTGCGACACCATCGCCACCGGCGTGATCGCGGCCTGCAAGGCTGTGAACCTGCAGGTGCCGCTGGTGGTGCGCATGAAGGGCACCAACGAGGTCGAAGGCAAGAAGCTGCTGGCCGGATCGGGCCTGCCCATCATCAGCGCAGACACCATGGCGGAAGCGGCCCAGAAGGTCGTGGCAGCAGTGAAGAAAGCCTAAGGAAACGTCATGTCGATCTACATCAACAAAGACACCAAAGTCATCACCCAGGGCATCACCGGCAAGACCGGTCAGTTCCACACCGAGAAGTGCCAGGAATACGCGAACGGCAAGAACTGCTTCGTGGCCGGCGTGAACCCGAAGAAGGCCGGCGAGTCGATCTTCAACATCCCGATCTTCGGCTCGGTGAAAGAAGCCGCGACGCAAACCGGCGCCACCGTGTCGGTGATCTACGTGCCGCCGGCCGGCGCTGCCGCCGCGATCTGGGAAGCCGTCGAGGCCGATCTGGACATGGCGATCTGCATCACCGAAGGCATCCCGGTGCGCGACATGCTCGAAGTGCGCAACAAGATGAAGGCCAAGGTCGCCGCGGGCGGCAAAGAGACCCTGCTGCTGGGCCCGAACTGCCCCGGCCTGATCACGCCCGACGAGATCAAGATCGGCATCATGCCCGGCCACATCCACAAGAAGGGCCGCATCGGCGTGGTCAGCCGCTCCGGCACGCTGACCTATGAAGCCGTGGCACAGCTCACCGAGATCGGTCTCGGCCAGTCGAGCGCCGTGGGCATCGGCGGCGATCCGATCAACGGCCTGAAGCACATCGACGTGATGAAGGCCTTCAACGACGACCCCGACACCGACGCCGTCATCATGATCGGCGAGATCGGCGGCCCCGACGAAGCCGACGCCGCGCGCTGGTGCAAGGACCACATGAAGAAGCCGATCGTCGGCTTCATCGCCGGCGTGACCGCCCCTCCGGGCAAGCGCATGGGCCACGCGGGCGCCTTGATTTCAGGCGGCGCCGACACGGCGGATGCCAAGCTCGCCATCATGGAAGAGTGCGGTTTCACGGTTACACGAAACTTCTCGGAGCTGGCCAAGCGCCTCAAGGCGCTGCTCTAAAACTTCCGCGTTCCTCGACCACACAAGAACAAAAGCGCTCGCAATTCACGTTGCGGGCGCTTTTTCAATACATAACAGTGGATATGGGACATGGATTATTTGCAAACTGCCGACTTCTGGATCGGGCTCGTCAAGATTGTCTGGATCAACATCATTCTTTCGGGGGACAACGCGGTGGTGATCGCGATGGCCGCCCGTTCGCTGCCGCCGCATCAGCAGCAGAGAGCCGTGCTGTTCGGCTCGGGCGCGGCCGTGGTGCTGCGCATCGCGCTCACCGTGGTCGCTGCCAAGCTGCTGGCGCTGCCCTACCTGCAGATCCTCGGCGGCGCGCTGCTGCTGTGGATCGGCGTGCAGCTGCTCGGCGATGAGGAAGACGACAACGGCGAGGAAAAGGAGTACGGCAGCATGCTCGCCGCGGTGCGAACCATCCTGCTGGCCGACCTGGTCATGAGCCTGGACAACGTGATCGCGGTCGCCGCTGCGGCGCAGGGCAGCATGGTGCTGCTGATCCTGGGCCTGGCCATCAGCATCCCGTTGGTGATTTTCGGCAGTACCCTCATGATCAAGCTCATGGAACGTTTCCCGATCATCATCATGCTGGGCGCCGCGCTGATCGGCTGGGTCGGCGGCGAGACCATCGTGAGCGACGTCGCCTTGCGTGGCGCCCTGGCGGCCAACCCCTGGCTGCACTATGCAGGCGCCGCGGCCGGCGCATTCTTCGTCGTCGCTGTCGGCCGCTGGCAGCAAAGGCGCGCGGCCGCCGCCGCGCACTGAGCGAGCGGCCCCCTCAACCAAACTGATTCATGGCGAACCTGGGCGTATCCGCTTCTCCTGACACCGGCTCGCTGACCTGGGACTTCGCCGCGCTCACCGACCCTGGCCGGGTGCGCGCCAACAACGAAGACACGATCGCCTTCGACGCCTCGCTGGGCCTGGTCCTTTTGGCCGACGGCATGGGCGGCTACAACGGCGGCGAGGTCGCCAGCGGCATGGCCATCGCCTTGCTGCAAGCCAGTTTCGGCCGCTGGCTGGCCCACGCCGGGCCGACCGCCAACCCGCGGGCCGTGCGCCGCGCGCTGCAGGCCGGTACCGACGAGGCCAACGCGGCCATCCTCGAAGCCGGCGTCGCGAACATGCAGCTGCAGGGCATGGGCACCACGCTCGTGCTGGCCGCCTTCGGGTCCAAGCGTGCGATCGTCGGCCACATCGGCGACTCCCGCTGCTACCGGCTGCGCAACGAAAAGCTCGAACAGCTCACGCGCGACCATTCGCTGCTGCAGGAGCAGCTCGACGCCGGCGCGATCACGCCCGAGCAGGCCATCCTGTCGCCGCACCGCAACCTGGTGACGCGGGCGCTCGGCATCGAACGCCATGTCGAACTCGAAATGCACGAGCACAACGTGAAACCCGGGGACCTTTTCCTGCTATGTTCGGACGGGCTGAGCGAGATGGTCCCCGACGCGCAGCTTTTCACGCTTTTGTTACAAGATATCGGTCTTTCGGAGAAAGCAACACTTTTGGTTTCAACTGCGAATGACAATGGGGGCAGGGACAACATTTCGGTCGTCCTCGCCCGGGCAGGCTCAGGTGAAGCGCTCGAGGCATCCGGATAGCCCAAAAAAATGAGATCCAGGAGTCGGCCATGCCGAAAATGATCGTTTCGATCGACGGTGTCGTCATCAAGGAGGTGACGCTCGCCAAGGACCGCACCACGCTGGGACGGCGGCCGTACAACGACATCGTGATCGACAATCTGGCGATCAGCGGTGAACACGCCGTGCTGCACATGATCGGCGGCGACGTCTACCTGGAAGATCTCAACAGCACCAACGGCACCTACATCAACGGGCGTGCCGTCAAGAAGCAGGCGCTCGAGCACAACGACGTTGTCGAGGTCGGCAAGTACAAGATCCGCTACCTGGTGGCCAGCGGCGCCTCCGAAGGGGCCGGGCCCGCGCCGCACATCGCGCCAGCACCATCAGGCCCGATTCCCCTCAGTTCCGCACCCACGGTGCACCAGCCCTTCGGCGGCGGCACCGGCGTGGCCGTCATGCGCGTTCTGTCGGGCAGCGGCGCCGGGCGCGAACTCTCCCTGCAGAAGGTCGTCACCACGATCGGCAAACCCGGCGTGGCCGTCGCCGCCGTCACGCGGCGTCTGCACGGCTACGTTGTGGCACCCATCGACGGCGGCACCGAGCTCAACGGCGAACCGCTCGGCAACGAGGCCGTCGCCCTGCAGGACGGCGACGTGCTCGAACTCGGCGGCACGCGGATGCAGTTCGTCGCCGGCTGAGCGCCGCTGACGCGCCGAGGCTTTGGTACGGGCCAGAGGCTTGACCCCACTGCCGGCTGTAGATGCCAAAAAATTCCTTTACCAGCTGTACGCGCAGCGTTTAGCCTCAATGGCGTTGCAGCCCAAAGACCAGAACTGGGATGGTGCAACCCGGTTCGAAACCAAATAGAAAACAAAAGGCCTCGCATATGCAGGTGCGCGTGTTGGGTTGCTCGGGCGCCATCGCCAAGGACTGCCGCACGACGTCATTCCTGGTCGACAGCGACCTGCTGGTCGACGCCGGCACCGGCGTCGGCGACCTGAGCCTGGACGAAATGGCCGCCATCGACGATGTGGTGCTCACCCATTCGCACCTCGACCACATCGCCGCGCTGCCCCTGATGATCGACGCCGTGGCCAGCCGCCGCAGCAAGGCGCTGCGCGTGCATGCCCTGCGGGCCACCATCGAGGCGCTGCGCGCCCATGTGTTCAACAACGTCATCTGGCCCGATTTCGCGAGCATCCCCAGTCGCGAGGCGCCGTTTGTGAGCTTTCATGACATCGTGGTCGGGCAGGAGCTCGAGCTGGGAACCCGGGCGCTCAAGAACATCGAGGTGTTGCCGGCCGTGCATACCGTGCCGGCCTGTGGCTATGCGGTGCGTTGCGCGAAGGGCGGCGCCAACTGGGTTTTCAGCGGGGACACGGAACGCAATCCGGCCTTCTGGCAGCGGGTGAACCAGCTTGATGTGGGAATGCTGGTGATCGAGACGGCGTTCAGCAATCGAGAGCAAGCGTTGGCGCAGCGCAGCTTGCATTTGTCGCCTGGCACTTTGGCCGACGAACTGGCGCATATCGCGCCCGGCAAGAACTACCCGATCTACATCACCCACACCAAGCCGGCCGAGACCGAAGAGATCATGAGCCAGATCGACTTGCTGGCCGCTGGCTCGCAGATGCAGGGCACGAAGGGGTGGGACATTCGGTGGCTGGAGGCGGCGGGGGTCCTGCAGGTCTGACCACTGTGGGTGGCTGACTGACAAAATTTGTCATCCCGCGTGTGGCATATGCAACAGGTTGTGTCACCTATTGTAACTCCAGCGTGAACAAATGCACACCAAGGTTTGCTTCAGAGGCGAGCAGCCGGGATGGCACAGATGCTGCGGAGGTTGAACGCACCGGGGGCCTTCCTCGGGCCCTTCAACCAACTGGAGTTTCTTGAAATGAACCGTCGTTCCATCGCACGCAACGTGCAAAAGGGTTTCACCCTTATCGAGTTGATGATCGTTGTAGCGATCATCGGCATCTTGGCCGCAATCGCGCTGCCGCAATATCAAACCTACATCGCCAAGTCGCAAGTGTCGCGTGCAATGGGCGAAGCTGGCGCCATCAAGACCGCAGTTGAGGCGTGCATTTTGGATGGAAAGACTGCCGTTGGCTTGGCCGCTGGTGAATGCGACCCCCAAGCCTCGGGTTCGACCATCTTGACTGGCGCAACCCAAGGCGCCGCCATTCCGGCAAACACCGGTGTGCCGCAAGTGCTCAATCCGATGACCTCGACGACCACGATCATTGCCACGTTCGGCAATGGCGCGGCTGCAGATCTCAAGACGGCCGGCACCGACACGCTGACCTGGACGCGCACCGCGGCAGGTTCGTGGGGATGCACGACCACCGTGGCTATCAAGTACCGTCCGGCCGGCTGCCAATAATTTTTGCAGGCCTATGAAGCCGCCTTCGGGCGGCTTTTTCATTTGGGCAGTTGAAGGCTGTAGTGAACTCAGCGGCCTGTTGCGCTTAGCAATGGCCCGGCCGAAAGAATCGCGACAAGCAAGCTGGCGAGATGCGAACGCGCGCGTGACACCTTTTGTCACAATTGGACAATTTGGCGCGGCTGACCTTGCCAACATGTGTCAGGCGTCAGGGGTAGATCTGCAACTATTTCACGGTTTCAGATGAGCTATGGGTAAATTGCGGTTGGCACGCATGCTGCAGAGAGATAGCAGCCCGGGCGAATCCCGGCTTGCTAAATCAACCAGGAGTTATGAATGAACCGTCGTTCCATCGCACGCAACGTGCAAAAGGGTTTCACCCTTATCGAGTTGATGATCGTTGTAGCGATCATCGGCATCTTGGCCGCAATCGCGCTGCCGCAATATCAAACCTACATCGCCAAGTCGCAAGTGTCGCGTGCAATGGGCGAAGCTGGCGCCATCAAGACCGCAGTTGAGGCGTGCATTTTGGATGGAAAGACTGCCGTTGGCTTGGCCGCTGGTGAATGCGACCCCCAAGCCTCGGGTTCGACCATCTTGACTGGCGCAACCCAAGGCGCCGCCATTCCGGCAAACACCGGTGTGCCGCAAGTGCTCAATCCGATGACCTCGACGACCACGATCATTGCCACGTTCGGCAATGGCGCGGCTGCAGATCTCAAGACGGCCGGCACCGACACGCTGACCTGGACGCGCACCGCGGCAGGTTCGTGGGGATGCACGACCACCGTGCCTGCCAAGTACCGTCCGCGCGGCTGCCAATAATTCTTGCAGGCCTATGAAGCCGCCTTCGGGCGGCTTTTTCATTTGGGCAGTCGAGGGCCAATCGAAACTTCCTAGCTCCGCGAGGGGCTCAACGGCCCGCATAAGGCGCTCGTGACGATCTTGGCAGACGCGATACTCCTGAATAGTCGCGAGCGAGGCACAGGTGAGGATCGCGGTGGTGCCGTAGCCGGGCGTGTTCTCGCAGTCTTATGCGCGCACCGGCAGTGATTTTCAAAGTACAACGCCGAAGAGAAGCGCAGTCATGCGGGCTGAAGCTGCTCTGACCTCACCTCGGCCGCCAGTCTCCGCTACATGTTGTTGCAAATCCCGTGCAACAATGCCCTGCGTCATCACTTCGGCAACAGGCAATCGATGCGCGCACTGGCTCTCTTCACTCTGGCTTTCACGATTCCGGCAGCCGCCTTGGCAGAGCGCGGGCGATCTGGCCTACAAGCGCTGCGATGAGGCCGAGGGCTCCGTCGACCAGATCGCAATTTGCACTGATTCCCTGAAAGAGCAGAGCCTCACCGTGCGCACGCGTGCGCGCATCCATGCGATACGTGGCAACGCCTATCGCAACGGCGGGGATCTTCAGACAGCGATGTCCGAGTACAACGAGTCGCTCCGCATCGACCCGAAGTATCCCTTCGCTACAACAACCGCGGCGCTCTGTGGAACATGGTCGGCGAGCCGCGCAAGGCCCTGGCGGAGTTCGACAAGGCCATTGGTCTCGATCCAAAGAATGCCGCGTTCTTCAGCAATCGCGGCGCAACCTGGAACAAGCTGGGCGACGACAGCAAAGCCTTTTCGGACATCAACGAAGCCATCCGGCTCGGGCCGCCGAGGTCGGACGCCTACCAGACTCGGGCAATCATCTGGGCGGACCGGGGTGACTACGAGCGCGCCATCGCCGACAACGATGAGGCGATCCGGATCAACCCGAAGAATCATCAGGCCTTCAACAACCGCGGCACCGTTTGGCTGGAGCGGCAGGACGCGGCCAAGGCGATGGCCGACTTCGACGCAGCCATCAGGATCTGGCCGGGGTTTCCGATGGCATTGATGAACCGAGGGAACGAATGGAACCGGATCGGCAAATACGACCGCGCGATCGTCGATTTCGATCTCGCGCTGCGGCAGGTGCCGGATTTTGCCGCCGCCTTAGGCGGGCGGGCGAATGCGTGGGAGAAGAAGGGCGATCTGGATAAGGCGCTTGCCGACTACGACGAAGTGATTCGCCTGCGCCCGATCTACGCCGGGGCGTACGTGGGCCGCGCCGAAGTGTGGCGCCGCAAAGGCAACAGCGAGCGGGCGCCGGCGGACTTGGCCGCGGCCTATACGCCTGATCCGAAGCTTAGGCCGGCGCAACCAAAATAGCGCGGTCCATGCGCGCTTCACGCGAGAACTTGTTCCGCATCGAGGAAGCCAACTTGCGTTGATTTTCAAAGTACAAGTTCTCGAACTTCCTTGATTTGCGTTTCTTCATCGCTCTCTGCCGGACGGCAGCGAAGCAGTCGCAGGCCAACTACGGCGAGGCTATCCGCTTAGAACCTGGCCGTTCGGTGGACTATCAGACGAGAGCGCTCGCCCGGGAGCAAAAGGCAATCCGCGCCCGTTTATCACCTTTGTGCATGCAGCGATCCATTCTTCCGAAGCAGCACGCGATGTGACGCATACCTTAGCGATCTCAGAGGCATCAAGCGCCGCCTGCACGCTGGACCGGGGCGCGGCTCGTCACGGAATCCGGCCAAGCTCCCATGACAAGCTCGTCACCAGCGAATCGTCGGCCGTGACGCATCGAGTTTTCGCCAATGATGCTGCGCCTGATGTCATTAGCAATCATCAGCCCGATGCGCACGAATCGGAAGAGGGCCGCGCGTGCGCATCGAACGCATGATTGGCAAATGATGATTTTTGAGAATCAGATCGCTTCAGTCCACCGCCGGTATTTCCCGCCAGTTGAGCAACCGCAGCGAGCTCCCGCCGCCCAGATTGACCGGCGGCACGTGCTGCTTGCCCTCCACGTCACCGGCAACGAGACGGACTGTTCCGTTGTCGCTGATGAACTTGAGATCGGTGATCGCATGCGTGTAGCCGGCATAGGGCGTATCCCCTGGTACCAGAGCCGTCACGCCCGTGCCGAAGTTGACGGCGTAGACGCGGCTTTGGCCCGACGGGCTGCAGGCATTGCCCGTGGTCAATAGCGTTGCGAAGGCAACGACGCCATTGAAGGATGTCGCGCTCGTGATCGAGCGCCATCCGATGTTCGATGTCGAGCCGAGTTCGATAAACCAGCCCTGCGCGGTTCCGAAGTTGATGGCGGTTTGACCCGTCAGTTCGGCGTCGCTGAGTCCTTCGAGGTTCGACCGTGTCAGCGGGTAGGTCCCGCCACTGCCGAAGAGGGCGGACGTGCCGTCGATGATCGCGTAGAAGGTCTGCGCGGCCGAGGAGTTGATGTCGACCGTGTCGAGCAGCTGTCCGGTTCCAAGCATCACATAGCGCTTTTTGGTCTTCGGATCGACTTCGACCAGGGGAGCGGTCGTAATGGGCTGCGCATTGCCGTTCGCATCGGCCAGGGTCGCCAGCTTCAAAGGGGCAGGGTACGGCGCGGTGCTGCCGCGTGCGGCGGTCACATCGAAGCGCCAGAGCTGGCCGTTGAGATCTCCCGCATAGATGGCGTCGGCCGTGCCGTCGGTGTAGTCGCTGATGTAGGCGGTCATCTGCGTGAGGCCGGCCGAGGCGTTGCCGGTCTGCACCTTTTCGAGCAAGCTGCCGTCGCGCGGATTGACGAAATAGATATAGCCGTTGCCGTCGCTGTTGTTGTAGCCGGAGCTGAACACCACGACCCAGCCGTACTTCTTAGTCTTGAGGACGAGCGGTGCTCCGTAGCTGAAGCCCAGGGTGCCGCTCACGCCGGTGGTGGCGTTGCTGAACTCCCACTTGATCTTGGCCTTGACCAGGTCTTCGGTCGTCATGGTCGAAGGATCGGTGATGTCAATCGCGTAGAAGCTCTTGCCTCCCTTGCCGAGCCCGCCGACGAGAAGAGACTTCCAATCCGAACCGCCTGAGGCCGTGGTGGTGAAGACTCCGCCCGCGGTGTTGAAGTCCAAGTCAAACGCCTTGGGGGTTGCATCCACGTAATAGCGGTGCTCGTAGTTCGGATTGCCCAGTTGGCCCAATCCGTTGAGCGTTGGCGTCGCCGGGCTGCTGGGTCCGGAGAACAGAGGGCTGGGCACATAGGCGAATAGCTCGTTGCCGGCCCCGGTTCCGCTCAAAGCACCATCAAAGGCGTGCAGCATGCCGTCGTTGGCGCCCACGTAGACCACTGTCTTTCGATTGACGTACGTTGTTTTGAAAGTCGCGTAGCCGGGGTTGACCGTGTTCGAGAGGCGCGCCGAAGGCGGTCCGACCGGGGTGACCTTCGCGTTGGCGATATCACCGAGCAGCGCCGGCCGCAGGCGATAGGGCTTGGTTTCATCGGTGGAGGTCCGTTCGTTGGTGCGGTCGCCGCGCAAGTAGTTGAGGTAGTTAACGCTGTCGTTGCCGGTGGCCCACGGCGTATCGAGGGCCGTGAGCTGGTCGGTGGTCAGGCTGCCGCTGCGAAACGGAACGCCGGTGGTGCCGTTCCAGGTGACGACCCGGCGGTTGCTGTCCCAGCCCCCGCTCGCCAGTTGCGCTGCGAGCGTGGTCGCGCTGCTCCAGACTTCGGTCAAGGTCGGTATACCGCTCACGAAAGTCAGCCGGCTGGCGGTCAGCACGCCGGTCCATCCGTTGGAGTCGTATTGCGAGGCATACGAGGCCGCGCCGCTCGACGACACCTGCGCGGTCGAAAGCGAAAAGGAGGTTGTGAACGACTTGATGGCGTTGGCGATGCTGGCAAAAGCCTTGGTCAAGCCGTCGACCATGGTGTCGGGTCGGCCGGCAGTGAAGTAGTTGTCAGGCCGCTCCTGCGTGGTGCTGCCTTCGGTGAGCGTTTCACCGTTGGTTGACCACCAGCTTGTGGGGATGGGGCCGGTAAAGGTGTAGGGATCGAAAGTGTCCTGGATGTTGGTCGGCAGTTTGAGACCACCGTACTTGGAAGCCAGATAGAACTGGTTGTTGACTTGGAATGCTCGCTCGAGCACGTCCACCCAGTAGGTCTGCACGGTCTGCTTTCCAATGGTATTGGGCGACGTTGCCACGTCGGGCCGGATGTCCTTCGTATTCGCGTCGTACGCCAGACCCGCCATGCGCGCCGAGTTGTTGCTGCAGCAGTTGTTCGAGACATTGGTGCGCGTACCCAGATCGTCGCCCATGCCTTGCAGTTGCCCGACCTTGTTGGTGGCGGTCACGGCATTGACGGTCGTGTCATTGGCGACCAGGGTCGGCAGGGTCGGCTCGTTGGCGGTATTGGTGTTGCCGGGCACATTCTTGTCACCGTGGGTGTAGATGTCGCCAATGCCAAGGATGAAGTTGCGCTGGCACGAGTACTGAATCGGATCCGTCCAGTTGGTGATCACAGGAAAACCGTCGAGTTGCGTCGCCCGTGCGGCATCGGTTGTCGTCAGGTTGCTCCATTCGGGTACGTTGCCGAGGTTGCGGTAATAGCGCAGCGCCGCGTAGTACAGCTCGCCCACGGGGTCGTTGCCCTTGTAGTTGCCGGGAAGCAACTGGCCGAATTTGTTGAGGTAGTTGATCACCCCGCTGTCGCTGATCGTCACGCCGCTGCCGGAGCTGGCTGTTGCGTCTGCAGCATTCGGATTGCGGATGAATGTGCCGTCAGTCGCGCTCCATTCCCCCTCGCTGTTGGTGACATCGGGAAGGCCAGGCACCGGTTGTGTCGGGCCTACGAACTTCTGGCGCGCGCGGAGCACACCGCCGTCGCGGCCATTGCCGGATTCATTCAGGTAACCGAATGCGCTGAAGCGCATGCGGTGCGAATACTGCTGGATCAGGCCTTCTGGCTTCCAGTTCGATCCGTACTGTTTGCAATTGCTTTCCACGCCGCCGGGCGCATTCGGGTCGCAGACCTTGTTGCGCATGGTGTAGACATTCGAGGTCGCAGCGCCGATGCTGTTGGTGAAGGCTTCGAAACTGCCACCCGGCTTCTGCCATGCCAACTGCAGAGTCGCTCCGCCGGCGTTTTCGTAGTAGTCGACCTGCAGGTCGAAGGCCTGCCCTGCGGTCAGGTTGACGTTGGCCGTGTAATCCGTCGGGCCTTGATCTCTCCACTGATTGATCAGCATGGTGCCGTTGACCGACAAGCGCACACCATCATCGGCCGTCACACGGAAGGTATAGGTTCCTGTTGCGGGTGCGACGAAGCTGCCGGTGTAGCGTGCGGAAAAGCGGTCGGCGTTGACGCCGGTGCCGGGACTGGCATTGCCCCAGTTGTGGTCCGCCGAATCATTGTTCACCGTCAACACCGGCGTGCCCGTCGCCGTCATGTCGTTGAAGTATTCGCCCTTGAGCGCTGCGCCGCTGGTGGTCGTCTGCATGGCGAATCCACGCCCGTTGATGGACACCAGCAGACTGGTGGCCGAATCGAAAGGCGTGGCGTCGGCGATCTCGCTGGCGGTGAGATTGCGATCGTTGAACAGTCCCTGGCCCGAGTGCCAGCCTTTCTCAAGAATCGTTTCGGTCGCGGTGTCGACAACGCGCCGGCCACCGGTCATGGCCCATCGGAAAGGGTCGATGGTTGCGGTAGCAGCCCAGTTGAGGAAGTTGCCGCTCCACATGGCGTTCAGAGCAGCGCTGCCTGTGCATTTGCGGCCGACCGCAACGCCGGTTGGGTTGAAATAACTTAGGTCGCCCTTGCCCACTGTGACAGGGTTGGTGACGGGGATTGCCGGGTTCACCGCTGTATTCGATACATAGGTGTAGCACTTATTGGGATCGAAGTAGCCCAGGTAGGTGCTGTTGCTCGTGTAGTTCGCCGTGTGCGCCGTTCTGGAGGCCGTGGGCCACTCAACCGAGAGGGTCAGCGCAAGGTTGCCCGGCACATTGGACGTGGCAAACACGGGCTGATCGGCCAGGCTGGCCGCGCTGGCCCATCCCTGCAAGCCGAAAAGAGCAGCGAGCGCTGCGGCGCGGGCAAAGCGCGCGGCAAGATAGGAAGGCGTATTCATGGAATGCCTGCTGGTTGTTATTCGGGCTTGGTGAAGGAAGACTGCAGGAAAACCTGCGTGTCGCGCGGTCCGTCCACTCGTACGGTCAGGCGATAGACCAATGCGTTGGGCGGTGGCGGGCGCTCTGCGCCGCTGATGTCTCCGCCTCGGACGTCGGTGATGGCCGGCGCGTAGATGCAATTGGTCTTGCTTGCGGCGCCGATGGCGTTGCAAAGCCGCTCGATGATGTAGCGCACCGTGACCTTGTCCGCAGCGCGCGTGATGGTGATCGCGGCAACCGGCGTGTAGGCGGTGTCGCTCAAAAGCACTGTTGGAATGCCACGATCGTTCGTGGCCAACTGCACAGCGCTGTAGTTGGAGGCCGGCGCGCTCGCGTTGTCGGCGCCCGATGCCGCCAGCGTCCCGGTCCTGAACAGTGTCAGTGCGTCGGCGGCCGCTTGTTCGCCCTGGTTGACCAGGTCGCGTTTGAACGCCAGGTTGCCGGCGCTGAACAGCGATGTGTTCATCGAGCGCACGACTGCGACGCCGCCGGCCAGCAGCACGACGAGGATGATCAGGCAGAAGAGCAGCACGACGCCGCGCTCTCGCGATCGCATGGAGGAGGTGAGGGAGGTCTTCATGATGCGGGCAGCAACAGCACGTTGCGCAGCGGAACGGTGAATTCGACGACTCGGTAGCGGTAGCGCCGGGCGTCGCCGGTCAGTGCGACCGCCGGCCGGACGTTGCCGGTGCCGGCGCCGGTGAACATTTCCGGGATCTGCGTGGATACGATCTCTTTTTCGAGCAGCGCGCTGCGCAACACCAGTCCTACGCGCACTGCGATCACCTGCCGCATCTTGTCGCGCGATGCCAGCATGCTTGAGATGTCATAGCCAGTCGCGTCCGGTGCGACCCAGCTGTCGAAGATCCCGTCGTTGGTTGTATCAAGACCATAGAGGGCATGCATTTCCATTACGCCGTCGGCAAGAGCCTTCGAGGTATCGGATCCGTCGCTTTGGAGCAGGTCATAGCTGGAGAGCGTGCGATTCGCACCCACGCCGATGAGCTGGAACTGGACGTTGTTGGCACCGGAATTTCCAAGCACTGTGAAGTACGCCGAGCCGCTGGCGGCAAGCGAGGAGAGGGTCGGTGCGGTGCCCGGCATGTAGTAGTTGCCGCCCAGCGGCAGCATCTCGTTGCTTGCACTGTCGACGAAGGTCGAGGCAACCTGTTCGATCAGGCAATCGTCGCTTCCGCTCTGGCTGACCAGCCCGATGTCGTTGGCCTTCAACTGGACCGTGTTGTCCAGGCGCAGGATGTCGGCACTGGCGCCGCTGGAGATGATCGGTCGCGGCACGTCGCCGGCTGCAGCGTTCCCGCCCATCACGATCAGGACGTCCGATCCGCTCTCGGAGCGATCCTTGTCGATCAGCAAGGGCGCGACACGGAGGTTGGCACTGCCAGTCGCCCCGCCAAGCAAGTTCGCAAACGGCGCAGGAAAGGCTGTCGTACGAGGCAGGATGACCGGCGTTCCGCGCTTCGCATTGAGCTTGCATCCGAAGACACCGAGATCCCACGACTGGGCGAAACCCGAGCCGGCGCTGCGCACTGCACGATCGATGAGATAGGCTGCATAGGAACCCGACTGGCTCATGTCGTTGACGGAGGTGGTCGAGCGCTTCGTCGCTTCGCCGAAGGTCACGGCGCTGGTAACCGCCAAGGTGACGACGAGGCCGATGGTCATCGCCACCAGCAGTTCGATTAGGGTCAGGCCGCGCTGGCGCGCGATCGCGGAGAGAGGTGAGTACTTCATCACGGCAGCACCACGCGGGTTGTGAGCGTGCTGCCTTCGGTGGTTTCACGCGATGGGGGTCTCCAGGTGATCGTCACGTTCGCCGCGGTGCCATCCACCTCGACTTCGCCCTCGCCGTTTGGCAAGCCGCCTGCCAGCGGGTCGGCGACGCGCGCCTGCCAGGCAGTCAGGTCCGCAGCCGGGACGGTCACCGATTTTCTGATCCACATCAGAGTCGCAACTTCATTCGCGAGCAGCGCGGCGCGATTGCGGTCTTCGGCATCTGCCGAGAAGCTGATGGCGCGTGCCTGGAGGCCGATCAAGCCGAGGATGCCCAAGGAAAAGAGCAGCACGGCTACCAGCACTTCGAGTAGGGCTACGCCAGCTTGCTGCTGGCCACGGGGAGGGAGAGGGGTGCGTCTCATGATCAGGGGCATCCGTCGGGCTGGGTGTCCGAAAGGGTCTTGTCCGGGTCGCACAGCCGGACCTGTCCGCCGAGCGCGACTGTGACGCGCAGCCGGCGGTCAACGCCGCTGACGGCATTGCTGATGGTGATGTTGTAGACATGCACCGGAGGAGTTGTCGTCGGAAGCGTGCAATCGGCACTGGTGGGGCCTGGCGCGCTGTTGGCAACGAGCCGGCCAATCGCGCTGAAGCAGATGGCCGACGGGCCGGAGATCTGCACATCGGAGCCCACATCGGTGAGTACGCCGCCCTCGATGAAGGCGCGGGCCTCACCCGTCATCGCAGCGACGGTTGTGATTGCCCAGTTGTTCCCGTCGGCGGCGGCGGTGAAAGTGGCACTCGTGGGCTTGGCGTTGGTCAGAGAGAAAACGACCTGTCGGCTGCGCCTTGTCGCCTCGGACTGCGCCAGCCGCAGGCCGTTTTGCAAGGAGTCGCTGACGGTGCGGATCTTGTTGGTGCGGACCCAGCCCAGAATGGAGGGCATCGCGAGCGCTGTCAGGAGACCCAAGATCGCGATCGTCACGATCATCTCGATAAGCGTGAAGCCCGCGATGCGCTTCGGCAGGCTCTTGGACGTCAGCACGCTTGCCCCTTTTTTACGATCCACGAGGTCGTGCAAGGACTGGTCCAGCCAGACCATGCGAGGGGCATGCCCGTGGTGGCGCGTATGTTCTGCTCGGTGACCGTGTAGACCACGCCGTTGGCCGGGCCTGCGCCTGTCGCAGTGAGGGTGAATCCCGTCCCGCTGGGAGCACCGGCGCCGGTGCAGGTCACGACGAAATTCCCGAACGTACGGCGCGCAACGGCCACAGTAGCCGCGCAGGGCGGGACGAAGGTTCCGGCCGCGGCATAGGTGCGGTTGTCCTGGAAGTAGCGCTCCATGTCCGCCCGAATGGTCGCTAGACCGTTCGTTCCGTCGACGACGTAGCCGCGCCGCACATAGTCCTGGTAGCTGGGAATGGCGAACGCAGCCAGGATCGCGATGATGACCACCGTGATCATGATCTCGATGAGCGTGAAGCCCGCCTGGCGGCTACGGGACAAGAAAGCGTTTTGCACTGTGGTGACCTCTGATCGCATGTTTTACGATGGTCACAAATTGTCACCAATCCACTTGTTTTTGAATTGCCGTTTGTCAGCGAATCCTTTCCTTTCGTCGAGAACCATGGGGGAAGTCTGTGCACTTTCCCCTACAGCACAATCGCGCGGATGACGCCTGACGTTGCTCGTGCGGATGCGCCCGCTCCTCGTTTCGCCTTGATCGTCACTCTTGGCACGCTGATCGCGCTGCCCTTTCTCTTCCCTTTCGCCGCCGGCCCCTCGGCCAACGTCTGGCAGCAACTGGCCGCGTGGAGCTGTGCGGCGCTGCTGCTGCTGGCGGGACCCGTCGCGCTACCGGCGCGCGGCGTCGTGATCTGGTTGACGGTGGCCGGCGTGTCGATCCTGCTCGGGCGATCGGGCAACCCGACGCTCGATCTCTCCGCGGTCATCGCCGTGGCGATCGTCGGCCTGGCGGCCAGCGCCGGTGCCGGGTTGGCGCGCGCATCAGGCTCACGGCGGTCGGCGCTGGCCTGGGGTCTCCTAGTCGCCGGCCTTATCAACGCCATCTTTGGCCTGCTCCAGTATTACGGCCTCGCCGAGCCGCTCGCTCCGTGGACGACCTCACCCGATCTCGGCCAGGCCTACGGCAACCTGCGCCAGCGCAACCAGTTCGCGACCTTGATCAGCATGGCGTCGATCGCGGCGCTTTGGCTGCATACGGTAAGCGGCCACCGCGTACGCGCCGCGCTGATGCCGGCCGGGGTTTTGCTGACCCTCGCCGCGGCCGCCTCCACCTCGCGCACTGGACTGCTTCAGCTTCTGCTGATCAGCGGCACCGCCGCTCTTCTTGCCTGGCGCGAACGGCATCGCGCGAATGGGGGAACCGCGGACTACAAGCTGCCGCACCCCTTGCTCCTGCTGGCTCTGGTCCCCGCCTACTTCGCCGCCGCCTGGCTGCTGCCCCTGCTCGCCGACTCCGGGGTCGACACCATGATGCGCCGCCTGCGCGAAGGCGCCCCCGATGCGCACAGTCGACTGGTGCTCTGGCGCAACGTCCTGGACCTGGTCAGCCAGCACCCTTGGACAGGCTGGGGCTGGGGCGAACTGAGCTTTGCGCACTACAGCACGGTCTACAGCGGCCCGCGCTTCGTCGAGATCCTCGACAACGCCCACAATCTGCCGCTCCATCTCGCCGTCGAGCTCGGCATTCCGGCAGCGCTGCTGATTTGCGCCGGATTCGGCTGGCTGGTACTGGCCGCCCGGCCTTGGCGCGAGACCGATCCGGCACGGATCATGGTGTGGGGTCTGCTCGCCGCGATCGTGCTGCACAGCCTGCTCGAGTACCCGCTCTGGTACGGGCCCTTCCAGCTCGTCTTCGGGCTTTGCCTCGGGTTTCTGTGGCCTGGATCACAGAGAGCACGGGTGAAGCGGACCTCAGCACCTTCGCTGGCTGCTGCGGCGGTCCTGATGGCGATCGTCGGCTACGCCGCCTGGGACTACACCCGCGTCAGCCAGATCTATCTCGCGCGCGACGATCGCCTGCCGGCATGGCGCGACAAAACCTTGGCCAAGCTTCAGGACTCCTGGCTGTTCGCCAACCAGGTGAAGTTCGCTGAACTCACGCTCACGCCGGTCAGCGCAGCCAATGCGGCTGAGGTGCACGCGCTGGCGCAGCACCTTCTTCACTTCTCGCCCGAACCGCGCGTCATCACCAAGCTGATCGACAGCGCGATGCTGCTCAGTCTGGACGACGAAGCGCTGGCGCAGGCGGTGCGCTTCAAGAAAGCGTTCCCGCGCGAGTACGCACGCTGGCTCGACAACGAACCGGTGGACGACCCGTCGGAATAGCAAATCAAGAACAACATCACTGAGAGCAACATGGAGATCCTTGTCGTGGTTGGCACCCTGTCTGGCATCGGGGGAATCGAGACCTGCGTGCGGACACTTGCGGAGGAGGCCGAGGCCGGCGGCGACCGCGTGCGCGTCCTTGCGCTCTGCCCGAGCGTGCTGGATGCGCGGTGGCATCAGGGGCTGGACTACACCGAATTAGCCAACGGATCGAGGTCACTCAAATGGCAGATGCTTGGCGGCTTGCCCGCGGTCGTTCGTGCTTGCAAAACCCATTTACCCGACGTCGTGATCGTGATCTACGGCTCCAGCATTCTTCTGGTGAGACTGGGCCTGTTCCTGGCGAGGCTCAAGCGTCCGGTCATGGCATGGCTGCATTTCTCCACGGCGCACAAACAGAGAACAGATTTCCTTCGCTATGCCCATGGCCACATCTGCATCAGTTCGCAGATCGCCGCGGCGACCAAGAAGATCGTCGGCATTGCTGCGGACAGCGTGCACCTTGTCTACAACGGTGCGCGCATCGAGAAGGCATCGCTATGGCTCGCTCGACCGGCGGGCCGCTGCGGCTGTTGCATGTCGGCCGTCTCATGGTCGGAAGGCAGAAGCGCACCGACGATTTGTTGCGCGCACTCGCGGAAGTCGAAGGCGATTGGCGGCTGGACCTGATCGGAACCGGAGAGGGCGAAGACGACCTCATCGGGCTTCACGCCTTGGCCGGGCAGCTTGGCATTGCCGATCGCCTGAACTGGCTGGGTTGGCAGTCCGATCCATGGCGCGCGGTCGCGACGGCGGACCTGCTTGTCCTTTGTTCCGCTTTCGAGGGCTTCCCGATGATCCTGATCGAAGCCATGGCGCGCGGAGTCCCTTGTCTCAGCAGCGATTGTTCCTCGGGTCCCTCGGACATCATCCTGCACGGGCAGAACGGATGGCTCTATCCTGTCGGGGACGGCGGCGCGCTGGCCGGTCGGATTCAGAATCTGGTCCGCGACCGTACGCTGCTCCCTCCGGCCCACGCGGTCCGCGCGTCGGTCAGGATGTTCAGCAGCAACATGGTTTTTGGCAGAATCCGACGGGCGATTGAAGCCACGATCGAACGTTTTGGACGGCGCCGCTACGCCTGATCCTTGCCCGCCACATAGCTCCCCGACTTCCCCCCATGCTTCTCCAGGAGATGCACGCCGTTGATCGTCATCCCTCGATCCACCGCCTTGCACATGTCATAAATCGTGAGCAGCGCCACCTGCACCGCCGTCAACGCCTCCATCTCGACCCCGGTAGGCCCGACAGTCTCGACCGTGGCCGTGCACGCCACCTGCGGCACCCCGCCCTCGGCAATGGCGAAAGCCACCGCCACGCGGGTCAGCGCCAGCGGATGGCACAAGGGAATCAAGTCGCTGGTCTTCTTGGCGGCCTGGATGCCCGCGATGCGCGCGATGCCGAGCACGTCGCCCTTCTTCGCGGTGCCCGATTCGATCAGCGCCAAGGTCGAGGCTTGCATCTCGATGCGGCCGGTCGCCACGGCCACGCGGTGGGTAGCCGGCTTGGCTGCCACGTCGACCATGTGGGCCTGGCCTTGGGCGTCGAAATGGGTGAGTGGACTCATGGATGAACGTTCCGTAGAGTGACGCATCATACGAGGCCGAGCCATTGACGAGGAATGCCGCGTTGACTCTTTTTCTCCACCCGATTCGACCGCCGAAGCCTCGGCTGCGAACCCTGTGCGCTACGCTTTTGATAGCGTCCCAGCTCGCCCTGCCGTCCCTGGCGCAGGCCCAGCTGCTGCCGGGGATGGGCGACGGCGGCGAGATGACCGCCAGCGCCGAGCGCCGGCTCGGCGACCAGATCGCGCGCGAGCTGTACCGCGACCCCGACTACATCGACGACCCGGTGCTGGTCGAGTACGTGCAGGACATCTGGCAGCGCCTGCTGGCGGCGGCGCGTACCCGCGGCGATCTCACACCCGAGCTCGACGAGCGCTTCGCCTGGACGGTGTTGCTGGGACGCGACCGCAGCATCAACGCTTTTGCGCTGCCGGGCGGCTATCTCGGGCTGCACCTGGGGCTGATCTCGGCCACCGGCAGCCGCGACGAGCTCGCCACCGTGCTCGGGCACGAACTCTCGCACGTCACGCAGCGCCACATCTCGCGCATCATGGCCAAGCAGAGCCGGCAGATGCCGCTGCTGCTCGCCGGCATGATCCTTGGCATGATTGCGGCCGGCAAGAGCCGCAATCCGGATGCCGGGCAGGCGGTGATGATGGGCAGCCAGGCCGCCTTCGTGCAGAGCCAGCTCGGTTTCTCGCGCGACATGGAGCGCGAGGCCGACCGCGTCGGCTTCGGCGTGATGACGCAGGCCGGCTTCGCGCCGCAGGGCGCGGCCGCGATGTTCGAAAAGCTGCAATACGCCTCGCGCCTCAACGACAACGGCTCCTATCCCTACCTGCGCAGCCATCCGCTCAACAGCGAGCGGATCTCGGACATGCAGGGGCGCTTCCAGTTCAAGCCGGGCGCGGAGCACACGATGCCCCTGGTCATGGACCACGCGATGATCGCCGCCCGCGCTCGCGTGCTCTCGCGCCCCGGCGTCGACGTGCTGCGGCTGTGGGTCAACGCCGCCGGGGCCGGCGAATTCGCGCGCAGCTTGCCAGCCCAGCAGGCCGGTACGCTCTACGCGGCGGCGCTGTCGGCCAACGAGCTGCGCGATTTCAAGGCCGCACGCGCGCTGGCGCAGCGTCTGGTCGCGCGAACGTCGGAGGATGCGGCGGCTTCGCGCCTGGCGCGCCTGCTGTCGGCCGAGGTCGAGCTCGCCGTGAACGATGCCTCCAAAGCGGCCGCGCTGCTGGACACCAAGGCCAAGGACCGGCCGGAGATGCTGCTCGCCGCGCAAGCGGCCGTCGCCACCCGCAATCCGGCGCCGATGGTCGCGCCGCTGCGCGACTGGGTGGCCCAGCATCCGCGCGATGCGACCGCCTGGCGCACGCTGGCCAATCTCTACGGGGCGCAGAACGACACGCTGCGCGCGGTGCGCGCCGATGCCGAGGCCAATGTCGCCGTGCTCGACTATGCGGGCGCGCGCGACCGGCTCAAGGCCGCGCAGGAACTGATGCGAAAGAGCGCAGAGGGGCAGGGCGGCGCGCCCATCGATCACTACGAGGCGTCGATCATCGACACGCGCGCGCGGGCGGTCGAGGCGCTGGTTAAGGAGCAGGCGGCCGAACCGCCGCTCAAATGATTCGCTTGGAGAACAGGCCGCCCAATGCCGCCTCGATGACGATACCGAGCAGCGAGTAGATCAGGGAGCCGATCAGCGCCGCCACGAAGCCGTTGACATGGAAGCCCCCGAGCAGCCCCGAGGCGGCCCAGAACAGGAGCGCGTTGATCACGAACAGAAAAAGCCC
This sequence comes from Variovorax sp. LjRoot84, assembly GCF_964254305.1. Taxonomy (NCBI): domain Bacteria; kingdom Pseudomonadati; phylum Pseudomonadota; class Betaproteobacteria; order Burkholderiales; family Comamonadaceae; genus Variovorax; species Variovorax sp. LjRoot84. The sequence continues at coordinate 5,965,432 of NZ_CAXUTE020000001.1, read as the reverse complement.
CAGCGTCACGATGGTGACCGGCAGCGTGAGCACCACCAGCACCGGTCGCACGAACATGTTGAGCAGGCCGATCACCGCCGCGGCGATCAGCGCCGAGGTGAAGTTCGGCACCTGCACGCCGCTGTAGACGTAGGTGACTGCGAGGAGCGCGAGCGCGCTCAGCAGCCATTTGAGGAGAAGTCGCATGCGCCGGACGCGGGACGACGAGCCCTATTCCGACAGCTCGTTGGCCAGCACCAGCAGCGCGCCCATGCCCAGCACCGCGCCGGGCAGGGCCCAGCCCGACTGGCCGGGCGAGGGCACGTCCGGCGCCACGGGCTCGAGGTCGACGCCGATCTTCGGCCGCCGCGCATCGACGACCTGGGCCGCGCCGTGCTCCAGCTTCAGCCGCTGGGTCAGCTCGGCCAGCGGCCCCTTGGCCAGCACCGGGGTGACCTCGCCGCCTTCGAGCCGCAATGCCGGCAGCAGCTGCTCCTGCACCTTGGCGAACCATTTGCTGCGCCAGTTCTCGCGCGCGCTGTGGCTCACCCACTTGCTGATGCGGTGCGTCATGCGCGGGGCGCAAGCCACCAGCACCCAATGCCGGGCACCCGTGCCGACCGCTTCCGGCGACAGCTTGGCGAGAAACTCGCGCGCATAGGCCGCATCGTCGACATACAGAATGATCTTTTCCATGGGTGCTCCTTCTTTCTTGCGAGATCAGGCCGTGGCGGTGCTTTCGGGCTTCGGCTTGCGCATGGCAACCCACTTGCCGATGGCCAGCACCAGCAGCGCGCCACCGATACCGGCAATGTAGCGCACCGTGTCGGTCTGCGGGAGCTTCGGCACCCAGGTCCAGGCGGCAGGATTGCTGACGGCCGGGTCGGTCACGGCCATCGTGCCGGCGATCCAGCCCAGCAGCATGCCGCCCAGCGTGATGATGATCGGGAAGCGGTCCATCAACTTGATGACCAGCTGGCTGCCCCACACGATGATCGGGATGCTGACCAGCAGACCGAAGATCACGAGCGGCATCTGGTGGCCCTGGCCCGCACCCTGAGCGGCGCCGGCGATCGCGATCACGTTGTCCACGCTCATCACCAGGTCGGCCACGATCACGGTCTTGACGGCGGCCCACAGCTTGTCGCTGGCGGCGATGTTGCCGTGCGCATCGTCATGGTCGGGCGCGAGCAGCTTGACGCCGATCCACACCAGCAGTAGGGCGCCGACCACCTTCAGGAAGGGGATCGCGAGCAGCGTGAGCGCGAAGAAGATCAGGATCACGCGCAGCACGATGGCGCCGGCCGTGCCCCAGAGAATGCCCTTGGTGCGCAGCGCCGGCGGCAGCTTGCGGCAAGCCAGCGCGATCACGACGGCGTTGTCGCCGCCGAGCAGGATGTCGATCATGATGATTTGACCGACGGCGACCCAGAATTCGGGGGCCAGTAACTGTTCCATAAAGTCCTCTGTTCGTTTTGCTCTATCCCGAGCAGCTCGGATGAAGCGACTGAATGAGGACCGGGTGGCCCCGGGAACTTGCAATCGCTTCGATCAAACCTGCACGGGTTCAAATCGAAGGTCTTGCTCGGCAGCGCGTATGGCTGCCCGTCAGGCCGGAAGTGTTGTGCGCTTCGTATTGACGACCTGGCGATATCCGCCTTCGGAAAAGCGGACGGGAGCTACTCCCCTTCGTGGCCCGGATTAAAGCATCGAGACCCCCGGCGTGGCAACCGGAATTTCCCCGGGCTTCAAAGAAAAAACGTCTGCATGCGCCGTTGTTCGGCCATCCGATGCTATAGATTTTGTAGCGCCGCATAACCTTCGATCGCCTCGGGACTTTGCGGGACTATGATGCCCGCTCGCTTTTTTTCCGACCTCATGGCCGCCATCCACATCACCGACATCGAGGCCGCCATCAACTTCTGGCGCGAGCAGAAGCCCTCGCCCGATGGCATCACCCTCGCGCCCGAGTTGCGCGCGCTGGCCGAGGTCTATGCGCTAATGGTGTTTCACCACGAAGACGAGGTCGACGAGGTCGGCTTCCCCGCAGAAGCCTGGGATGCCTGGCTGGCGTGGTACCTCAGCACGCCCGACACGCCTTGCATCGCCATCTGCTCCACCAGCCAGGGCGACGACGAATGCAAGGGCTGCGGGCGCAGCTTCGACGAGGTGCAGCACTGGCCCGCCATGACCCCGGGCGAGAAACGCTCGACCTGGCGCCGCATCACGATGCAGGACAGCGCCTGGCGCTTCAACAAATACGCCGAGCGGGCGCGCGAGGCCGAGCATGTCTGGCCCGAGGACCCGGTTCCGGCGGACGCGCCGAGCTGAAAGAGGATCCATGCGCCGCCTCGTGCAAGCCCCCAACCTGGCAATCGCCACGCTGTGGGTGCATGCGCTGCGCGAAGACGGGGTCGCGGCCTCGGTGCAGCGCGAATACCTCGGCGCCGCGGCCGGGCAGTTGCCGCCCGATCAGTGCCTGCCCGAGATCTGGATCGAGGACGAAACCCAGTTCGCGCTGGCCGAACGCCTGCTCCACGAGCTGCAGCACCGGCCGCAGCGGCGCTGGCAATGCAGTTGCGGCGAACTCATCGAAGGCGGGTTCGAGCAATGCTGGCACTGTGGCGCCATGATGCCGGCCGCTTGATACCGGATTGCTTTCGTTTGATCGAACGCAAATACGTATGAATCGAGACCCGCCTACTTCAGCCGCACGGGTTCGATGTCGATGTTGTGCGTGCCGTCGCCCAGCATCAGCGCGCCTTCCTGGATCGTGGCCTGCAGCTGCATGGAGCGCTGCGCGAGCGCGGCGAGCGACTGCGAGGCGGCCGTCGGCACGCGGAACACGCTGAGGTTCTGCGGCCGCGTGAGCTTGTTCTCGATGCCGCGCCACCAGATCTCGGCCGCGTGATTGAAGCAGTAGACGATGACTTCGTCGGCCTTGCCGCAGGCCTTGATGATCGGCTTGTCCTCGGGCTGCCCGACCTCGATCCAGAGCTTCACCTCGCCGGTGAAATCGCGCAGCCAGACGTCGGGCTCGTCGGGGTTCGACAGCCCGGCGCCGAAGGCCAGCGTGCCGTCGCCGTTGCACACGTCCTGCAGCTTGTGGGCGTTGAGCGCCAGCGCCACCAGCCGGATCATCATCCGCTCGTCGGTCTCGCTGGGATGGCGCGCGAGCGTCAGTGCGTGGTCGGCGTAGTAGCCGTGGTCGATATCTGCGACGGCAAGGTTCGCTTTGAAGATCGTCGATTTGAGCGCCATCAGATCCGCCGCGCGAGTTCTGCGGCTTTGCCGATGTAGCTGCCCGGCGTCATCGCCAGCAAGCGTTCTTTCTCGGCTTCCGGAATCTCCAGCGAGCGGATCAGGCCGTGCAGCGCCTCGGCCGTCACCGTCTTGCCGCGGGTGACTTCTTTCAGCTGCTCGTAGGCGCCCTGGACGCCGAAGCGCCGCATCACGGTCTGGATCGGTTCGGCCAGCACTTCCCAAGAGGCGTCGAGGTCCTCGGCCAACGCTTCCTCGTTGAGTTCGAGCTTGCCCAGGCCGGTCGCGAGGCTCGCATAGGCCAGCACGGCGTAGCCGAAGGCCACGCCGATGTTGCGCAGCACGGTGCTGTCGGTGAGGTCGCGCTGCCAGCGGCTGATCGGCAGCTTCTCGCTCAGGTGGCGCAACAGCGCGTTCGCGAGGCCGAGGTTGCCCTCGGCATTCTCGAAGTCGATCGGGTTGACCTTGTGCGGCATGGTCGAGGAACCGATCTCGCCCGGCTTGAGGCGCTGCTTGAAGTAGCCCAGGCTCACGTAGCCCCAGATGTCGCGCGACAGGTCGACCAGGATGGTGTTGGTGCGCGCTACCGCATCGAAGAGCTCGGCCATGTAGTCGTGCGGCTCGATCTGGATGCTGTAGGGCTGGAAGCTGAGCCCCAGGCCAAGCGGTGCCGGCGTCTCGACCACCTTGCGGCTGAAGGCTTCCCAGTCGAACTCGGGCCAGGCCGCCATGTGCGCGTTGTAGTTGCCGACGGCGCCGTTCATCTTGGCCAGCAGCTGCACTCCGGCGATCCGTTCGCGCGCCTTGGCCAGGCGCACCGCGACGTTCGCGAACTCCTTGCCGACGGTGGTCGGGCTGGCCGTCTGCCCGTGCGTGCGCGAGAGCATGGGCACGGCGGCGAACTTGGTCGCCATCTCGCGCAGGGTCGCGATCAGGCCGTCGATCGCCGGCAGCACCACCTTCTCGCGGGCCGCCTGGATCTGCAGCGCGTGGCTGGTGTTGTTGATGTCTTCGCTGGTGCAGGCGAAATGCACGAACTCGGAGGCCGCGAGCAGCTCGGGCCGCGCCTCGAACTTCGACTTGATCCAGTACTCGACCGCTTTCACATCGTGGTTGGTGGTCTTCTCGATCTGCTTGATCGCGACCGCGTCGGCCTCGGAGAAATTGGTGACCAGGCCCAGCAGGTACTTGCGTGCGCCGCCCGTGAGCGGCTTGAATTCGGGGAAGCCGCAGTCCGATAGCGCGATGAACCACGCCACCTCGACCTGCACCCGCCGGTGCATATAACCCTGTTCGCTCATCAGCGGGCGCAGCGCCGAGAGCTTGGCCGCGTAGCGGCCATCGAGGGGGGAAAGGGCGGAGACGGTGGAGAAACTCATGGGGTCAATTTTAGGTTGCGCCCCGCCGCAATCAATTTGAGTTCTCCGCCGCCTCCTTGAAAAAGGCGATCCGCTCGGCCGTGGCCGGATGCGAGGAGAAGGCCAGGCCGATGGTGTCGTCGTCGAGGCCGGCGCGCTTCTGCTCGCCGCGCCAGCGCTCGACGGCCTCGAAGAAGCCGACCATCGTGCGCGGCGAAATGCCCACGGCGCGCATCAGGCGCACCGATTCCGCGTCGGCTTCGCGTTCGGCATCGCGCGAGTAGCCCAGCGCGGCCAGGAGCACCGGCGCGCTGCCGATCAGCGTGCCGTAGTCGCCGAAGGCGACCGACACCGCGAAGCCGACCGCCGAGACCTGCACCAGCTGCCGCATCGCATGGCGCAGGCGCACATGGCCGAACTCGTGGCCCAGCACGCCGAGCACGGCCTCGTCGTTGCCGGGCATCAGCTGCACCAGCTCGTCGGTGAGGATGATGGTGCCGCCCGGCAGCGCCAGCGCATTGGGGCCCAGCTTCTTGTCGCGGCCGCGCCGGAACTCGAGTTTCCAGGCCGGGGCGCCCTCCACGTCCTCCGGGTGGGCCGTCTGCACCATCCGCGCGAAGGCGCGGCGGATGCGTTCCTGGTCGGCGGGCGGCAGGGCGCTGGGCTGCAGCAGCGACTCGTCGACCGAGGCCAGCACCTCGGCGCCGATCAGGGTGTCGACACTCAGCGGCACCGCCGCGGTGACGCCGCGCGCCACCCAGGGCAGGCCCCACTGGTACATGGTCGCGGTGGCGGCCAGCAACAGCACGAAGGCGATCGCCACGCCGCGCCAGTTCTGCTGGGCGCGCACCACCCAGCTTTCGGCGCGGCCCTGCTGGGCGGCCCATTCGTCCCAGGCTGCGACGTCGAGCGCCTGCACGCTGGCGCCCTGCGGCAATTGCGCGATGCGCCCGCCGTGCCGCGTGCGCTCGGGCCAGCGCACCTGGGCCAGCGGCACGGTGACCGGCGCGAAGGTTTCGCCCGGCGCCGGCGCGATCGTCAGCAGGTCGCCCTGGACGTTCAGGCGCGCCGCGTATGGCCGGCTGCTGCGGCCGTCGAAGAAGCGCGCGTCCAGGGCTGAGCTCACATCCCGATGTCCAAACCGAACAGATCGGCCGCCATGTCGCCCGTCGCGCCCGGGTCTTCGCGCCCGGCCACCTGGCTGATCTGGTCCAGCCCGATGCGGGTCTGCAGCTCGACCGCCTCGATCTGCGCGCGCCGCGTGTTCACCACGGCGAAAGGCCAGTAGAGGCCGAGGGTCAGGAAGATCAGCAGGTAGTTCTTGCACTGCAGACCCAGGTAGCGCTTGAGCAGCAGGCGACTGTCGAAACGCATCAGCTCGTTGCCGGTGGTCGACCACAGCAGGTTCTGCAGCCGCACCTGCAGATAGGACTTGGGCAGGATGTTGAACAGCAGGATGCCGCCGAAGCCCAGCACCACGGCCAGCACCACGAAGGCCGCGCCCATGCCGCTCTTGCGGCCGGCGAAGGTGAGGCCGCCGAACACGACGATGGCGATCACGAAGGCCGCGAAGCTCAGCCCGATCAGCTTGATGAAGATGCCGTAGAGCACGCCCACGTCGGCCTTGAGCCGCGTCTGCAGTCCGCCGATGGCGTAGTTGCCGTGCTGGTAGCGCTTCACGCGCCAGAGGAAGTAGGGCAGGCCCACCATGAAGGCCGTCATGCCGATGCCGATCACGCCGGCCGCGACCGCCGGCAGCGCCTGGGGCGCCTCGCCGCCGGTGCCGGCCATCGCGCCTGCGAGCGCCACCGGCAGCAGCGCCAGCGCGAGCGGCGGCAGCATGCAGGCATAGGCGCCGGCCGTGTCGCCGGCGAAGTGGAAGCGCAGGCCGCGCCAGCTGGTGTTGGCGAGCCGGAAGCGCATCGCGGCACGGAAGAGGGCCGGCCACAGCACGACGAAGGCCAGGGCGGCCACCAGCGCGGCCCAGCCGGAGAAGTTGCTGCCCACCGAATAGGCGATCAGGAAGCCGGCGGCGATCAGCGTGCCGCGCAGCATCTTGACCGGCTCGCCGTGGAAGTCCAGCGCGTCGCCGCCGACCCAGGTGTTGCTGTAGAAGTACTTGAGCTTGCGGACCTTGGCCCAGGGCAGGTAGATGCCGAGAGTGACGATGATCAGCAGCAGGTTCACGATCCAGATGCGGAAGTACTCGCTGCCGCTGGCCGTGAACTCGATCGGATGGCGTTGCGGGGTGGCGTCGACAGGCGCTTCGATGTCCATGCTTTCCTACCTTCTCCCTCGTTGGTATGTAGCCGGATTCTGCACTGCGCGCGTTCACCTAGAATCAAATCGCTACAACGACGACCCCGGAAGGGAGAGAGCCTGCATGAAACTGATCGGATCCGCTGCCAGTCCCTATGTGCGCAAGGTGCGCGTGGTCATGGCCGAAAAGCGGCTCGACTACCAGTTCGTGATCGAAGACGTCTGGTCTGACGATACGACCATCGCCAGTTCCAACCCGCTGGGCAAGGTTCCCTGCCTGATCATGGACGCCAGCGAGGCCATGTTCGACTCGCGCGTGATCGTCGAGTACCTCGACACCCTCTCGCCGGTCGGCAAGCTGATTCCGCAGCAAAGCCGCGAGCGCGCCGAGGTGAAGACCTGGGAAGCGCTGGCCGACGGCGTGATGGACGCCGGCATCCTCTGGCGCCTCGAGGCGACCTGGGCGCACCGGGCCGACGGTGAGCGCAGCCAGGCCTGGATCGAGCGCCAGCGCGCCAAGGTCGAGGGCGGCATCCGCGCGATGGCCAAGGGCCTGTCCGACAAGCCCTTTTGCAGCGGCATCCACCTGAGCCTGTCGGACATCGCGGTCGGCTGCGCGCTCGGCTGGGTCGGCTATCGCTTCCCCGAGATCGACTGGCGCGGCGAGCACGCCAATCTGGCCCGCTTGTACGACAAGCTGATGCTTCGGCCCAGCTTCGCCGACACCCAGCCTTGACTCTCCAGCCCTGACAAAAGAAAAGGCGCCGCAAGGCGCCTTTTTTCTTCGACCCGGAGGTGGAATATAAAAATGCTGCGAGGCGCCCCGAAACGAAGGAGGGAGGGAGGGAGGAGGAGAAGAATCGCCTCGGGATTTCGACCGAACGGCAAGCGCCCAGAAGACCTCGCAACATGAAAATGGTCGGGCTTTCCGTGCCCGAGACCGGTATGAGCCCAGCCCGCGGGAGCCGGTTCCCGGGGCAGTGGTAAGCATTTGTGACGAATGCCGCAGGCGGCGCGTCAGTTGGGCCCGAGCTGCTTTTCCAGGTCGCGCACGAAGCCGCGATCGTCCGGCGAGGTCATGCTCGAATAGGACTCGACCACCTTGCCGTCGCGACCGATCAGGTACTTGTAGAAGTTCCATTTCGGCGTGGTGCCCGAGACTTGCGCCAGCTCCTTGAACAGCGGATTGGCATCCGCGCCGCGGACCGAGGACTTGGCGAACATCGGAAATTTCACGCCGAAAGTGCTTTCGCAGAACTCGGCAATCTCCTTGTTCGTGCCCGACTCCTGCGAGAAATCGTTGGAGGGGAAGCCCAGCACCACCAGTCCGCGCGAGCGGTACTTGCTGTCCAGCGCCTCCAGGCCCTTGTACTGCGGGGTGAAGCCGCAAAAGCTCGCCGTATTGACCACCAGCACCACCTTGCCCGCATACTGGCACAGCGCCTGGGGTTTTTCGTCTTGCAGCCGCGGGAAGGTGTGCTGCAGGATGGGTGGGCAGCTGGCCGGGGCGCTCGTGGCCTGGGCGCTGGCGCTGGCCGGCAGAAGAAAGGCAGCAGCCGCGAGCGCCGAAAGAAAGAGCGCTGGCCGTCGGATCGAGATTCGCATGGCGGGTTTCTGGTGTGAAAAAAAGGGGGCATCCGCGTCGCGGCGGGGGTACGCAGCCGCCATCATCGCGCGCTTGTCACGAGCGCGCCAAAGCAGCCGACTAAAATCCGCCGGCTTAAGAAAGACATTGATGCTTTATCCGGAACTCTTCAGACAGCTCGAATCCGTCCGCTGGGACATGGACAAGGATATTCCGTGGCAGTCTTTCGATGCAAGCCGCCTGTCCGAAGAACAGGCCCAGACCATCAAGATGAACGCGATCACGGAATGGGCGGCGCTGCCGGCCACCGAGATGTTCCTGCGCGACAACCGGCATGACAGCGACTTCTCGGCTTTCATGTCGATCTGGTTCTTCGAGGAACAGAAGCACTCGCTGGTGCTGATGGAGTACCTGAAGCGCTTCAGCCCCCAGCATGCGCCCACCGAGCAGGAGCTGCACGACGTGCGCTTCGACTTCGACCCCGCGCCGCCGCTCGAAACGCTGATGCTGCACTTCTGCGGCGAGATCCGCCTGAACCACTGGTACCGCCGCGCGGCCGAGTGGCACACCGAGCCGGTCATCAAGCACATCTACACCACGCTGAGCCAGGACGAGGCCCGCCATGGCGGCGCCTACCTGCGCTACATGAAGCGCGCGATGGAAAAGTTCGGCGACGAGGCGCGCGCGGCCTTCACCAAGGTCGGCGTGCTGATGGCCAGCGCCAGGCGCACCGCCCAGGCGCTGCATCCGACCAACCTGCACGTCAACAAGGCGCTGTTCCCGCGCGACACCATCCAGAGCCGCGTGCCCGATCCGGACTGGCTCGAGCACTGGCTGGACAAGCAGATCAAGTTCGACGCCGTCTGGGAGAACAAGGTCGGCGAGCGCATCCTGCACAACCTGAGCCTCTTGATGAACCGCAGCTTCAAGACCGTGCAGGAGTTGAACCGCTACCGCAAGGAACTGGCGGCCTCGCTGGGGCCACAGCCCGCGTACCAAGGCGCCTGAGCGTTTGTGCAGAGCCCGTCACAAGACGGGCAGTTCGTCCGTCTTGCTTGCATATGGACGCTTCCACCCAAACTTTCGACCGCCATCGCCGGCGCCTGCTGGGCATCGCCTACCGCATGCTCGGTTCTTCCGCCGATGCCGAAGACGTGGTGCAGGACGCCTGGCTGCGCTGGAACGATGCCACCGTCGATGCGCTGAACAACCCCGAGGCCTGGCTGGTCACGGTGGTCACGCGCCTGTCGATCGACCGGCTGCGCGCCGCCAAGCAGCAGCGCGACCATTACGTCGGCACCTGGCTGCCCGAGCCGCTCCTGACCGATACGCCGGCCTCGCCCGAGCAGATGCTGGAGCGCGCCGACGACGTGTCGATGGCTTTCCTGGCCGTGCTCGAGCGGCTGGCGCCCGAGGCGCGCGCCGCCTACCTGCTGCGCGAGGTGTTCGATGCCGACTACGAGGACGTGGCCCGCACCCTCGGCAAGAGCGAGGCGGCCTGCCGCCAGCTGGTGCATCGCGCCAAGACCCAGATCCAGGACCAGCGCCCGCGCTTCGCGGTGGAGCGCGAGGCCCACCAGCGCCTGCTGGAGGGGTTTGCGGAGGCGGCGGCCAGCGGCGACATGGGGCGGCTGAAGGTGCTTCTGGCCGAAGACGTCGAGCTGATCGGAGACAGCGGCGGCAAGGTGCCCGCCTTTCGCCAGATGCTGCGCGGCGCCCAGCGCATTGCGCAGTACTACTACGCGGTCGTGCGGCTGCTCGGCATCGGCCTGCGCGTGCAGGTGGTGGAAGTCAATGGCGAACCGGGCCTGCTGCGCTTCTTTAACGGCGCGCTGGAGTCGGTGCAGACCATCGAGACCGACGGCGAGCGCATCCTGCGCATCCGCACGCAGCGCAATCCCGAGAAGCTGCAACGCATTGCCGCGCAGTTCTCGTCGCGGGCCATCACGCGCGAGGAACTGATGGCGCTGAGGACGCCCGCGCCCTGAAAGGTCAGCGGCGCTCGACGATCATCGGCGCGAGCTGCAGCCCGTTGCGCACCTGCTCGGCCGTGTCGCGCGCCAGCTCGCGCGAAGCGTAGGGCCCGAGCTGCAGCCGGTAGGTGCCGCGCTCCGCGAACACGTTGAGCGCCGGCGCGAGCGTTGGCAGGCTGCGTGCCACCTGCTGCTGGAAGCGATCGACGCCGTCGCGCTGGCTGAAGGCGCCCAGTTGCACCCAGAAGCCCGAGCTCGGCGATGAGGCCGATGCAAGCGCGGCCTCGGGCGCTGCTGCCGGCAACGGCGCGGCTTCGGCCGTGAGCGGCGGCAGCGCGGCGAGCTCACGCACCTCCGCGCGCGGCGTGGCGAGCACGGGGCTGGTGAGGGCCGCAGGCACGGCCACGCTGTCGGGCGCAAGCGGGCGTGGCGCCACGGGCGCGGCCGACGCCAGCGCTGAAGTGCCCGTGTCGCCACGCCGCCATGTACCCGCGCGGATGTCCTCGTTCGTGATGCGCTCGATCTCCACCGGCGCCACGCCGCGCAGCAGGTCGAGCTTGAGGGCCGCGGTGTAGCTCAGGTCGATGATCCGGTCGTCGTGGAAAGGGCCACGGTCGTTCACCCGCACGACGGCTTCGCGTCCGTTGGCCGGGTTGCGCACGCGCACGTAGCTCGGCAGCGGCAGCGTCTTGTGCGCCGCCGTCATCGCGTACATGTCGTAGGGCTCGCCGCTGGCGGTGGACTGATTGTGGAATTTGCGGCCGTACCAGGAGGCGAGGCCGGTTTCGCGCCACGGCCGGTCGTCGGTGATCGGCACATAGGACCGGCCCAGCACCACATAGGGCTTGCTGGTGCCCCCGCTGCTGCGGATTGACTCGACGCGCGGTTCGGCGTCGGGCACCTGGCCGAGGCCCGCGGGCGGATTGGCATCGGGACCGTCGCGTCCGATGCCGGGGCCGCCACGCGGCCCACTGGCGCAACCGGCCAACAGCAGCAGCACCGCGCCGGCGACCAGCGCGAGGCTGCGTGCACTGGCCGGCCTAGCCAAACACCACCTTCCACAAGGCCAGCATGGCCTCGCGCTCGGCCACCAGCGAACTCATCGGCACCTGCGTCGGCTCTTCGTTGAGCCGCGCCCGGTGCTGCACGCGCCGCAGCTCGCGATAGGCGGCGGCCGCGTTCGCACCGATCCCTTCGGGCAGCAGGCCGGCTTTCTCGGCGCGCAGCAGCAGCGCGATGTTGCCCACGTTGGGAATCAGCTCGGGATGCGCCTTCGCTTCCGACAGCACGAGGAACTGCACCGTGAACTCGGCATCGACCATGCCGCCCGCGCTGTGCTTGACGTCGAAACGGTCGGCCTTGACGGGACGCGCGGCGCGCACCTTGTCGCGCATCGCGACGATCTGCGCCTTGAGCGCGTCGCGGTCGCGCGGCGCGGTGATCACCGCCTCGCGGATGCGGTCGAAGCGTTTGCCCAGCGATGGATCCCCCAGCACGAATCGCGCGCGCGTCATGGCCTGGTGCTCCCAGGTCCAGGCGGTGTTGCTGCCGCGGCCGAGCTGGTACTTCTCGTAGGCCTCGAAGCTGGTCGTGAGCAGGCCCGAGTTGCCGTTGGGACGCAGCGCGGTGTCGATCTCGAACAGGTCGCCCTCGCGCGTCTTGACCGTGAGCCAGTTGATCAGCTTGCGCACAAAGGACGCATAGACCTCGCTGGCGCGCTCGTCGTCGTCGTCGTAGACGAACACGATGTCCAGGTCGCTGCCGTAGCCGAGCTCCTTGCCGCCGAGTTTTCCGTAGCCGATGATCGCGAACTGCGGCGCCTCGCGGTGCGGGTTGCGCACATGGGGCCAGCACCAGCGTGCCGTCACACGCAGTACCGCATCGGCCAGGGCGCTGAGATCGTCGGCCACCTGCTCGACCGTGATGCGGCCGTCGACGTCGCGCGCCAGCGTGCGGAACACCTCAGCGTGGTGCGCATGGCGCAGCAGGTTCAAGAGGCGCTCCTCGTCGGCCTCGCCGGTCTGGCGCAGCGAGAGATGGCGGGCTTCCAGCTCGCGCTCGAACTCGGTGGCCGAGAAGCGCCCGGCCAGCATCTCGTTGCTGGCCAGTTCGTCGATCACCCCGGGATGCTGCATCAGGTAGCGTGCCGGCCACTTGGCCGAGCCCAGCAGGCGCAGCAGGCGCTCCTGCACCGCCGGCCGCTCGACCAGCAACGCGATGTAGTTGTCGCGCCGGAGCAAGGGTTCGATCCAGTCGGCCCAGCGCAGCGCGGCCTCGACATGGTGGCCGATCTGCCCCGGGGCTTCGCTGTCGGGTTCGCGCAGCCACTGGCCGGTGCGCTGCACGAGCTGGCGCAGGCGCGCGCGGGTTTCGTCGCGCAAGGCGGTCACCCGCGGGGTTTCGCACCAGTCCCGGATGCGTTCGGCAAAGGCCGGCGGCAGCTCGTCGATCAGCTCGCTCAGGTCGACCGGTGCAGGGTTGGCGCTGCCGCCGTTGCAGCGCGAGCAAGGCTTCTTGCCGCCCAGCAGCTTGTCGAATTCCTGGGCAACGAATTCGCGGTGCGCATCGAGCTGCGACAGGAAGAGGCAGCAGTCGGCATAGCCGAGCGTGTGCGCGATCCAGCGCAGGTCTTCGTCGTGGACCGGCAGCACGTGGGTCTGCTGGTCGTCCAGGTACTGGATGCGATGCTCCACCCGGCGCAGGAATTCGTAGGCCGCGGCCAGCGCATCGGCCGTTTCCTGCGGCATCAGGTTGGCGCGCGCCAGGCGCTGCAGCGCATCGAGCGTGGGCCGGGTGCGCAGCTCGGGGAACTTGCCGCCGCGCACCACCTGCAGCAGCTGCACCGTGAACTCGATCTCGCGGATGCCGCCGCGCGAGAGCTTGACGTCGTTGGCGCGCTCGGGCCGTCCGGCGCTGCGGCGCGCGGCCTGCTCGCGGATCTGCCGGTGCAGCGTGCGCAGCGAGTCGAACACGTTGTAGTCCAGATAGCGCCGGAACACGAAGGGCAGCACCACGCCGCGCAGCGCCCGGGCCGAGCAGTCGTCGACCACAGACTGCGGCGCCACCACGCGGCTCTTGAGCCAGGCGAAGCGCTCCCACTCGCGGCCCTGCACCTGGAAATACTCTTCGAGCGCATCGAGCGACACCGCGCTGGGCCCCGAATTGCCGTTGGGGCGCAGCGCCAGGTCGACGCGGAACACGAAGCCGTGCGCGGTGGTGTCGCCCACCAGCGCATAGATGCGCTTCACGGCGCGCGCGAAGTACTCCTGGTTCGCGAGGCGCGAGCGCCCGTCGGCATCGCCCGCGGTCTCGCCGTCCTGGTCGTAGAGATAGATCAGGTCGATGTCGCTCGACACGTTGAGCTCGCGCGCGCCGAGCTTGCCCATGCCCACCACCCAGAGCTGGGCGCGCTGGCCCTCGGGGCCGAGGGGCGCGCCGTGCTGGGCGTCGAGTTCGGCGCAGGCTTCGCGGCAGGCGACATCGAGCGCGAACTCGGCCAGCTGGGTCACGGCGGTGGTGACCACGGCCAGCGGCGCATGATGGTCGCAGTCCAGCGTGATGAGCCGCTCCATCACCAGCTGGCGCACGGTGCGCAGCGCATCGGCCACGTTGTCGCCGCGCTCGCGCAGCGCCCGGAAGGCCTGCGCCATGTGCTCGCGCAGCGGCTCGCCGGGCGGCAGCAGCGCGAGTTCTGCGGCGTAGCGGCGGCGCAGGCGCTGCACGAAGCGCGAGTAGTCGGACAAGGAGGGTGCCGCGATGACTTCGACTTCGGTGGAACCCGGGTGGGAGCTGGCGGTCATAATTCCTGACACAGCGCGATCCTCAATGAACGACACGACGTCTTCCCCTTCACGTCTGCTTCTCAAGATCACCGCTGTGACGGCGCACTGGTTGTTGGGTTTGCTGATCGGTGCATGGCTGCTGCTTGCGCTGTCAGTCGTAGTCCTACACGTCTGGATTGTGCCGCGAATCGGCGACTACCGTGGCGCGCTCGAAGCGCAGGCCAGCAAGGCCATGGGCGTGCCGGTGCGCATCGGTTCGATCACCGCCCAGTCCGGCAGCCTGTTCCCGAGCTTCGAGCTGCGCGACGTGGTGCTGCTCGACGAGCGCCAGCGCGAGGCGCTGCGCCTCGCGCGCGTGGTGGCCAGCGTCTCGCCGCGCTCGCTCTGGCGCCTGAGCTTCGAGCAGCTCTATATCGAGCAGCCGCAGATGGAGGTGCGGCTGGACGCGCTCGGCAAGCTGCACGTGGCCGGCCTCGACATGTCGACCGACACCACGGGCGAGGGCCGCGGCGCCGACTGGTTCTTCGCCCAGCGCGAGTTCGTGATCAAGGGCGGCACGGTGCGCTGGACCGACGAGCGCCGCGCCGCTGCGCCGCTGCTCTTGACCGACGTGCAGTTCGTGGCCCGCAACAGCAGCCGCCGCCATGCGATGCGGCTCGACGCCACGCCGCCGGCCGGCTGGGGCGAGCGCTTCACGCTGCGCGGCCAGTTCCGCCAGCCGCTCCTGTCCGTGCGCAGCGGCAAGTGGCAGAGCTGGGACGGCCAAGTCTATGCCGAGCTGCCGCACATCGACGCCACGCGCCTCGGCCAGTACGTGGCGCTCGACGCCCGCATCCGCGAGGGCAACGGCGCCCTGCGCGTCTGGGCCGATGTCAACGAGGGCAAGGTCATCGGCGGCGCCGTCGACCTGGCGCTGATGCGCGTCGACACCTCGCTCGGCAAGGGGCTCCAGCCGCTGGTGCTGCGCGCCGTCACCGGGCGCCTGGCCGGCCGCATGACCGACGAGACCCTGGAGTTCTCCACCACGAATCTGCAGTTCGATACGGCCGATGGCATGCGCTGGCCGGGCGGCAACCTGTGGTTCCAGCACACGCCGGCGAAGGGCCGCACGTCCGAACGCGGCGCCTTACGTGCCGACCGCCTCGATCTCGCGGCGCTGGCGCTGATCGCGGATCGCCTGCCGCTCGGCGAGGCGACGCACAAGCTCATCGGCGGCCTGGAGCCGCGCGGCCTGGTCGAGCGCATCGACGCCAACTGGCAGGGCTTGCTCGGCGCGCCCGACAAATACCAGGCACGCGGCCGGGTCAGCGGCTTCGGCATCGCCTCGCAGCCCGGCAAGCCGACGGCGGCCGTGCCCGCCCCTTCGGCGCCGCGTTCCGCCGCATCGGCCGCTGCCGCGCCGACGTCGCCACTGCCGCCGGTCGGCGCGCCCGGCCTGCGCGGCGCGACCATCGATTTCGATGCCAGCCAGGCCGGCGGCAGCGCCGCGTTCTCGATCGCGAACGGCGCGCTCGAGTTTCCCGGCGTGTTCGAGGACCCGATGATTTCGATCGACCAGCTGTCCACCCAGCTCACCTGGAAGATCGACGGCGAGAAGGCCCAACTGCAGCTCGCCAACCTGAAATTCGCCAACGCCGATGCCGAGGGCGACGCGCAGGCCAGCTGGCGCACCAGCGACCCGGCCGTCTCGCGTGGGCGCTCGCGCTTTCCGGGCGTGCTCGATCTGCAGGGCAAGCTCAGCCGCGCCGACGGCACCCGCGTGTTCCGCTACCTGCCGCTGCACATCCCCAAGCACACGCGCGACTACGTGCGCGACGCGGTCACCAAGGGCAGCGCCAGCGTGGTCGATTTCAAGGTCAAGGGCGACCTGTGGGACATGCCCTTCACCGACCCGCGGCACGGCGACTTCCGCATCGCCGCGCGCGTGGCCGACGTCACTTACGCCTACGTGCCGCCTGCGGCAGGCGAGGCGAAGGTATGGCCCGCGCTCAACGGCCTCTCGGGCGAACTGGTCTTCGAGCGCGCCGGCATGCTGGTGCGCAACGCGCGCGGGCGCGTCGTCGGCGCGCCCGGCATCGAGATCGCCAAGGCCGAGGCCCAGATCGCGGACATGGCACATCACGCACCGCTGCTCAAGGTCGACGCCCAGGCCAAGGGCCCGCTCGGCGAACTGCTGCGCGCCGGATCGCCGCTCGCGGGCGAGGCCGGGCCGACGCTGGCGCACGCGCGCGCCACCGGCAACGCCGACTACCGCCTGCGCCTGGAACTGCCGCTCGCCGCGATGGACAAGGCGAAAGTGCAGGCCAGCGTCGCCCTGGCCGACAACGAGCTCCAGATCGGCCCCGAGATGCCGCCACTCACCCAGGCGCGCGGCACGCTGAGCTTCACCGAAAGCGGCTTCTCGCTGGCCGGCGTGCAGGCCCGAGCGATGGGCGGGGCGCTGCGCATCGAGGGCGCCGGCCGCTATGCCGGCGCCGCCAACGAGCTGAGCCTGCGCGCCCAGGGCACGGCCACCGCCGACGGCCTGCGCGCGGCGCGCGAGGTCGACTGGCTCGCGCGCCTGGCGAAAAACACCAGCGGCAGCACGCCCTACACGGCCTCCTTCACGGTGCGCGAGGGCGCCTCCGAGTTCTCCTTCGTCAGCAGCCTGCAGGGCCTCGCGCTGCAGCTGCCCGCACCGCTGGCCAAGCCGGCCGACGAGTCGATGCCGCTTTCGATCGAGAAGAAGGTCGTTCTGCGCGAGGCGCGCCCCGGCGCTGCGGCGCTGCTGCAGGACCGGCTCTCGATCGAGCTGGGCCGCGTCGGATCGGCCTCCTACGTGCGCGACATCTCCGGCAGCGAGCCGCGCGTGCTGCGCGGCGGCATCGGCATCGGCCTGGCCGCGGGCGAGTCCGCGGCGGCGCCGGAGCGCGGCGTGCTTGCGAACATCCAGCTCGCGCGCATCGACGTGCCGGCCTGGCAGGCACTCTTCAGCGAAACCACCGGCAAGCCGGCCGAGGCGGCCGGCAGCGACGCCGCTGCCGACGACGCGTCCGCCTACTTGCCCACCATCCTCGCAGTGCGCGCGAAGGAGCTCGCGGTCGGTGGCCGCACACTGCACAACGTGGTGATGGGCGGCACGCGCGACGGCGCGCTGTGGCGCGCCAACATCGATGCCACCGAGTTGAGCGGCTATGCGGAGTACCGCAGCGCGCAGGCCGGGCGCCTGCATGCGCGGCTCGCGCGCCTCAAGATCGCGCCCAGCGAGGCCACCGCGGTCGAGTCGCTGCTCGACGAGCAGCCCGGCACGCTGCCGGCACTCGACATCGTGGTCGACGACTTCGAGCTCCTGGGCCGGCGCCTCGGCCGCGCCGAGATCGACGCCGTTAACCGCGGCGGCGCGGTCCGCGAATGGCGGCTCAACAAGCTGGCTTTCAGCATGCCCGAAGCCACCTTCACGGCCCAGGGCAGCTGGGCCGCGGTGCCGGGCAGCACGGCCGCACGCGGACGCGGCGAGCAGCGCCGCACCACCATGGACTTCAAGCTCGAGATCGCGGACGCCGGCGAGCTGCTCGGGCGCTTCGGCATGAAAGACGTGGTGCGGCGCGGCCGCGGCCGGCTCGAGGGCGAGGTCCACTGGAGCGGCTCGCCCTTCTCGCTCGACTACCCGAGCCTGGGCGGGCAGCTGCAGGTCGATGTCGAACAGGGTCAGTTCCTCAAGGCCGATCCGGGCATCGCCAAGCTGCTCGGGGTGATGAGCCTGCAGGCGCTGCCACGGCGCCTTACGCTCGACTTCCGCGATGTGTTCAGCCAGGGCTTCGCTTTCGATTTCGTGCGCGGCGACGCCAAGATCAGCCAGGGCGTGGCCAGCACCAACAATCTGCAGATGAAGGGCGTCAACGCCGCCGTGCTGATGGACGGCTCGGCCGACATCGCGCGCGAAACGCAGAAGTTGCGCGTGGTGGTAGTGCCCGAGATCAATGCCGGCACCGCGGCGCTGGTGGCCACCGCCATCAACCCCGCGATCGGCCTGGGCACTTTCCTTGCGCAGATGGTGCTGAGCCGGCCGTTGATCGCGGCCGCCACGCAGGAGTTCCAGATCGACGGCACCTGGGCCGACCCGAAAATCACCAAGGTGCCGCGACGGCCGCTGCCCGAAGCCTTGAGCGCGCCGGCGGCGCCCGCGCCGCGCTGAAAGAGGAAGAACAACGGAGATCCGCACATGAAAGTCGCAGCCATCCAGATGGTGTCGGCCATCGCCCGCGAAGCCAACCTGGCGCGCGCCCACGCGCTGCTGGGCGAAGCCGCCGCCGCCGGCGCCGAGCTCGCCGTATTGCCCGAGTACTTCTGCATGATGGGCGCGCGCGACACCGACAAGTTGGCGCTGCGCGAGACCGCCGGCGCCGGCACGGTGCAGGGCTTCCTGGCGGACGCGGCGCGCGAGTTCGGCCTGTGGATCGTCGGCGGCACGCTGCCGCTCGAGAGCGGCGACGAGACCCATGTGTTCAACAGCTCGCTCGCCTACGCGCCGGACGGCGAGCGCGTGGCCCGCTACGACAAGATCCACCTGTTCTTCTTCGACAACGGCCGCGAGCGCTACGACGAGCGCCGCGTGATCGCGCCCGGCGCGCAACCCGTCTGCTTCGACCTGCCCTCGCGCGACGGTCACCGCTGGCGCATCGGCATGAGCGTGTGCTACGACCTGCGCTTTCCCGAGCTCTACCGCGCGCTCGCGCGCCAGGGCGCCGAACTGCTGCTGGTGCCCAGCGCCTTCACGCGCACCACCGGCGCCGCGCACTGGGAGGTGCTGCTGCGCGCCCGCGCGATCGAGAACCTGGCCTGGGTGGTCGCGCCGGCGCAGGGCGGCACGCACGAGAACGGGCGCCAGACCTGGGGCCAGTCGATGGTGGTGGACCCCTGGGGCACGGTGGTGGCCGAGCGCGCCGTCGACGAAGGCGTGGTGCTCTTCGAAGTCGACGCGCAGCAGATCGAACGCGCACGCGCGCAGCTGCCCGCGCTCTCGCATTGCGTACTTTGAATTCGGTGTCCTCCTCCACCACGCTGCCTGCCGCCCGCACCCTTCGCCACGCCTTCGCGTGGCTGCGCTTCCTGCGCTCCGTCTGGCGGCGCTGGTTCCTCTGGGTGCTGCTGGCCGTTCTGGTGCTGGCGCTGCTGGTCACCGTGGTGTGGCTGGCGGGTCGCCACGAAGTCGAGCAGGTCCAGACCGCGCTGGATCGCGACACCGCCGATGCGGTGTCCGACCTGCGCAGCGGCCTGCAGCGCAACGCGCAAAGCCTGCGCGCCTCCCAGGCCAGCGGCATGGACCGGGAGCACTGGCCCATCGAAGCCGCGGCGCTGCTGCGCGAGCACCGCGAGTGGCTCAGGCTCGAGTGGCGCGACGCCGCGCTGCGCCCGCTGGCCGCCGTCGACACGCCCTACCGCCGGCGCGTGTTCGAGGAATCGAGCCGCAGCGTGGACCAGTCCGACGTCGCGCTCGCCTGCGCCGCCGCACGCAAGCTGGGCGCGCCGGCCTACTCGCCGAGCCACTACGTCCCCTTCGTGCCGAGCGGCGGCCTCGAGGTGATGGAGCTGTGCCTGCCGGTTGAGGGCGGCAGCTACCTGGTGGCCACCTATTCGCTGCGCGACACGCTGGTCGAACTGGTCGCGCCGACGCTGACGCGCGGCCAGGAGGTTGCCTTCACCGAGGCCGACGGCACCCGCCTGGTGGCCGTCGGCGCGGCGCGCCGCCTGGGCACGCGCGTGTTCACTTCGCAGCAGCTCGTCGACCTGCCCGGTACCACCCTGATGCTGCGCGTCGACGGCTGGCGTGCCGCGCCCGATCTCTTTCCCAATCTGCTGACCGCGCTGGTCACCGCGATCTCGATCGCGCTGGTGTCGGTGCTGGTCCTGCTGGCGCGCGACACGCGCCGGCGGCAGCGCGCCGAGCGCGACCTCGCCGACGCGCTGGCCTTCCGCAAGGCGATGGAAGACTCGGTCATCACCGGCCTGCGCGCGCGTGACCTGCAGGGGCGGATCACCTACGTGAACCCCGCCTTCTGCGAGATGGTGGGCTTCAGCGCCGAGGAGCTGCTGAACCATGCCGGCGAGGCGCCGTACTGGCCGACCGAGCTGGCGCACGAGTACCGCCGGCGCCAGGCCGCGCGGCTGACCGGCGGGCCGCCGCCGCGCGAAGGTTTCGAATCGGTCTTCATGCGCAAGGACGGCACCCGCTTCCCGGTGCTGATCTTCGAGGCGCCGCTGATCAACGCGCAGGGCGCCCAGACCGGCTGGATGAGCGCCTCCATCGACCTCAGCGAGCAGCGGCGCATCGAGGAACTCTCGCGCGCCAGCCAGGAGCGCCTGCAGGCTAGCGCGCGGCTGGCCACCGTCGGTGAGATGGCCTCGCTGCTGAGCCATGAGCTCACGCAGCCGCTGGCGGCGATCGCGAGCTATGCGAGCGGCTCGCTCAACCTGCTGCACGGTGCGGGCCAGGCGCAGCAGGGCAGCGACCATGGCGAAGTCGCGATGGCGGTGCGCCGCATCGCCGAGCAGGCCGACCGCGCCGGCAAGGTGATCCGCAGCGTGCACGACTTCGTGCGCCGGCGCGACCGCACGCGCGAGGCCGTCGCGCCGCAGGCCTTGCTCGATGCGGTGCTGCCGCTGGTGCGGCTGCAGGCGCGCAAGCTCGCGGTGCGCGTCGAGGTCAGCTTCGAGGAGCGCCTGCCGCGAGTGCAGTGCGATCGCACGCTGGTCGAGCAGGTGCTTCTGAACCTGGCGCGCAACGCGATGCAGGCCATGGACCTGCCGGAGCTCAGCGACCGCGTGCTGCGCCTGCGCGCAGCACGCGCCCGCGCGGTCGGCGAAGCCAGCGATGCCGGCGACAAGGCCGACACGCGGCGCTGGATCGAATTCTCGGTGGCCGACCTCGGCTGCGGCATCAGCGAAGAGGTGGCGCAGCACCTCTTCACGCCCTTCTTCACCACCCGGCCCGACGGCATGGGCCTGGGCCTCAGCCTGTGCCGCACGGTGGTCGAGCAGCACGGCGGCGCGCTGGTGTTCGAGCCGCAACGGCCCCGCGGCACGGTGTTCCGATTCACTTTGCCTGCGGCCTGAATCAGTCGATGGACCTTTCCTGATGCAACCCTTGATCGATGCCCTCATCTTCATCGTCGACGACGACGCCAGCGTGCGCGAGGCGCTGGCCTGGCTGCTGCGTTCGCGCCGGCTGGTGAGCGAACATTTCGCGAGTGCCGAAGCCTTCGAATTGCGTTTGATGGAGGAGCCGCTGGCCGATCAGCCGCACTGCCTGCTGCTCGACGTGCGGATGCCCGGCACCAGCGGGCTGGTGCTGTTCGACCGGCTGGCCGAGCGCGGCTTGCTGGAAGTCATGCCGGTCATCTTCCTGACCGGCCATGCCGACGTGCCCACGGCGGTGGACGCGGTGAAGCGCGGCGCCTTCGATTTCTGCGAGAAGCCTTTTTCGGACAACGCGCTGGTCGACCGCATCGAGCATGCGCTCGGCGCCTCGTTGCGCGCCATCGAGGCGCAGCGCGCGCGGCGCCTCCTGATGCGCCGTGTCGAGGAACTGACCGAGCGCGAGCGCGAGGTGATGCGGCGCGTGGTCGAGGGCCTGCCCAACAAGCTGATCGCCGAGCAGCTCTCCATCAGCGTGCGCACGGTGGAGGTCCACCGTGCGCGCGTGTTCGAGAAGATGGAAGTCAAGTCGGCCGTGGAACTGGCCAACCTCCTGCGCCCTTAGCCTTGCGGGCGTTCGCCCACATAGATCTCGACGCGCCGGTTCTGCGCCCGGCCGGCATCGCTGTTGTTGTCGGCGACCGGTTCGCGCGAGCCGCGGCCTTCGATGCGGAAGGCCTGCTGCGGCACGCCGCGCGCGATCAGGTAGTCGCGCGTGCTGGCGGCGCGGTCGACCGACAGCGGGTTGTTGATCGCATCGGTGCCGGTGCTGTCGGTGTGGCCGATGATGCGCACCTCGGCGTTCGGGTTGTTGCGCAGGCCGTTGGCGAACTGGTTGAGGATCGGTGCGAAGTTCGGCTTGATGGCAGAGCGGCCGGTGTCGAAGGAGACGTCGCTCGGGATCGCGAGCTTGAGCTCGTTGTTGGGGGTCTGGGTGACGGCGATGCCGGTGCCCTGCGTGGCGGCCTGCATCTCGCGCTTCTGCGCTTCCATGCGTTGCGACCAGAGATAGCCGCCCAGCGCGCCTGCGGCCGCACCGACCGCAGCGCCCGTGCCGATGGCGCGGCTGTCGCCGCCGGTTGCCGATCCGATGACCGCGCCGCCAAGGGCGCCGATGCCGGCACCGATGCCCGTATTGCGCTGGGTGTCGCTCATGCCGGCGCAGCCCGAGAGCACGAGGGCGGCTGCGGTGGTGGCGAGTACGAGTTTTTTCATATGAATTCCTTTTAGACGCTGGATTCAGCGAGGAGGAATTATGTGGAGCCCCCCGACGGCGGCTCGTCGGACGAAGACTCTTTTTCAGAATCACCCGCATCGTGCATTTCGCCGCGCTTGCGCCCTGAGAACATGGTCCACCAGACGATCAGCACCAGCACGATTCCGGCGCCCAGCGCTTCAAGCAAAATCAAACCCATGACAAAAGGACTCCAGTGGCTGGTCGGGCTCGCGATCGTAGCAACGCTCGCCGGCTGTTCGGTCGGCACCTTGCAGCCCGAAGCAGCGACAACGCCCGCAGCCGTGCCAGGCACCAGCTCGCAGCGCGAGCTGGGACCGCTCACCGGATCGCTCGCGCATCCCAAGAGCCGCTGGGTGCCCGTGTCATGGTCCGAGCTGCCGGGCTTCGGCGACGACGCGCTGCATGAAGGCTGGGGTGCGCTGATCGCGAATTGCGCGCGTCCCAACGCGGCCTTCGCGCCGCTGTGCCGCGAGGTGCGCCAGCTGGCGCTTGCCGAGACTGATGAACAGCGCGAATGGATGCAGCAGAGGCTGCAGCCCTACCGCGTCGAATCGCTCGCGGGCGGCCAGAACGAAGGCAAGCTCACGAGCTATTACGAGCCGGTGTTCGACGCTTCGCGGCGGCCGACCGCCACCCACACCGTGCCGCTCTACCAGGCGCCCGCCGGTCTGGTGGCGCGCCGTCCCTGGTACACGCGGCAGGAGATCGACACCCTGCCGCAGGCCCAGGCCGCGCTGCGCGGCCGCGAGATCGCCTGGCTGGCCGATCCGATCGACGTGCTGATGCTGCACATCCAGGGCTCAGGGCGGCTGCGCATCACCGAGGCCGACGGCTCCCAGCGCACCGTACGCGTGGCCTTCGCGGCCACCAACGAGCAGCCGTACAAGAGCGTTCAGCAATGGCTCGTGAGCCAGGGCGCGACGAAAGTCAGTCTGTGGCCGGACGACACCAAGCAGTGGGTGGCGCAGAACCCGCAGCGCCTGTCGCAACTGCTGTGGAGCAATCCGCGCTACGTGTTCTTCCGCGAAGAGCCGCTTTCCGAGACCGATGCGGCCTCCGGCCCGGTCGGTGCGCAGGGTGTGCCGCTCACGGCCGGGCGCTCGATCGCGGTCGACCGCGAGAGCATCCCTTACGGCACGCCGGTCTGGCTTGCCTCGCCCGGGCCGGTGGTGCCGCTCGCGAAGCTGGTGGTCGCGCAGGACACGGGCAGCGCGATCGTCGGCGCAGTGCGCGCCGACTACTTCGCCGGCACCGGCGCCGAAGCGGGGCGCCTGGCCGCGCGCGTGAATCAGCCTCTGCGTTTGTGGGTCTTGTGGCCGAAGTAACGGGTGCCAGGGCATGATCCTTGCCTTCGACGGGCAAGGATCTTCATGAATCTCCAGACCTTTTCGATCATCTTCGCGGGCGTGCTGCTCAACTCGGCGGCGCAGCTGATGCTCAAGGCCGGTGCCAAGACGCTGGGCACGGTGGCCATGGGCAGCGGCGCCTCGCTGATGGCGGCCGCATGGAACGCGGCCACGCAGCCGTGGATCCTGCTCGGGCTGGTCTGCTATTTCCTCAGCGCAGGGCTGTGGATCCTCGCACTGACGCGCGTGGACGTGACCGTCGCCTATCCCATGCTGTCGATGGGCTACGTGATCGCGGCCCTGCTCGCGTGGCAGCTGTTCGGCGAGCCGCTGACCGCCGGCCGGGTGTTGGGCATCGCCATCATCATGGCGGGCGTCGTGGTGCTCGGCCGGAGCTAGGGTCCTGATGACAGGCCTCAATACCATGCGCCCGCTCTACGTCGATCTCGATGGCACGCTGATCGCCACCGACCTGCTGCACGAATCCCTGCTGCAGCTGGTGCGCGCTTCGCCGCTCTCGCTGCTCTCCCTGCCGCTGTGGCTGCTGCGCGGCAAGGCGGCGTTCAAGGACGAGGTGGCGCAGCGCGCCACCGTCGATGTCACGACCCTGCCCTACCGGCCCGAGGTGATCGCGTTGGTGCGCAGCGCGCGCGCCGCCGGCCGCCGCACGGTGCTGGCCACGGCAAGCGACGCCAAGCTCGCGCACGCGGTGGCGCGGCACCTGGACCTTTTCGATGCGGTGCTCGCCTCCGACGGCGAGCGCAACCTGCGCGGCGCGGGCAAGCTGGCGGCGATCGAGGCCGACGCCGGCGGCCGCGCCTTCAGTTATGCAGGCGATCGCAGCGTGGACCTCGCGGTCTGGCGCGGCGCCGAGGCCGCGGTGGTGGTCAGCCGCTCCGAATCGCTGGCCCGGCGCGCGGCCGGCGCGACCACGCTCGAGGCACGGATCGTGCCGCCGCGCACCTCCTTCAAGCGCTATCTGTACGGCGCCCGTTTGCATCAGTGGCTCAAGAACCTGCTGATCTTCCTGCCGCTGATGCCGGCGCTGCACGATCTCACGCAGTCGCTGGTCGTCAACGCTGTGCTCGCCTTCCTGGCCTTCGGTCTCATGGCCTCGGGCATCTACGTGCTCAACGATCTGCTCGACCTCGAAACGGACCGGCGGCATCACCGCAAGCGTACGCGGCCCTTCGCCGCCGGGGAGATCTCGGTGCCGGCGGGCCTGGTCATGACAGGCCTTCTGTGTGCGAGTTCGCTGGCGCTGTCGCTCGCGCTGCTGCCGGATGCCTTCGTGGGCGTGCTGCTGCTCTACATGGCGCTGACCACCGCCTACTCGCTGCATCTCAAGCGCCGTGCGGTGGTCGACGTGTTCTCGCTGGCCGCCCTCTACACGATCCGGGTGGCGGCCGGCACGGCGGCCACCGGGCAGCCGCTGTCCTTCTGGATTCTCTCGTTCTCGCTTTTCATCTTCCTGAGCCTGGCGCTGGCCAAGCGCTATGTCGAGCTGACCGGCCCGCCCGCCGAGGTGCGCCAGATGAAGCGCAATCGCGGCTACGTGGCCACCGATGCGCCTTTCGTGCTGTGCACCGGCGTCGCAGCCGGGCAGATGGCGGCCCTGCTGCTGGGCCTCTACCTGCACGACCAGCAGATGGTGGCGCGCTACGAGAACCCCCAATATCTTTGGGTGCTGATCCCGGTCTTCCTGTTCTGGACCATGCGCATCTGGCTCAAGGCGATCCGCGGCGTGCTGCACGACGACCCGGTGGTCTTCGCCGCGCGCGATTGGGTCAGCCGGCTGGCCGTGGCGATCGGCGCCGTCGCGCTATGGATGGCAGGCTGAATGTGACCCCATCCACGACGACACGCAGCCTCGCCTGGGATGCGCTGCTCGCCGCCTTGCTCGCGGCGCTGGCCCTGATGCTGCTGGCGGCGCTGTCGCGCCAATTGCCGCCGCAGCTCTTCAAGCCCGAGGGCCTCGACGCTTGGTTCCAGGCCGACCTGCCGCGCGCGCTGGCCAACATGGTGGATTCGCAGAGCAACCACTACCGCACCAAGGTCCATCCGATCGCCTCGATCCTCATCCATCCGCTGGTCGCCGGCCTGCGCGTGCTGTGGCCGGGCAGCGAT
Source organism: Variovorax sp. LjRoot84 (assembly GCF_964254305.1). NCBI lineage: Bacteria > Pseudomonadati > Pseudomonadota > Betaproteobacteria > Burkholderiales > Comamonadaceae > Variovorax > Variovorax sp. LjRoot84. The sequence goes on along the minus strand of NZ_CAXUTE020000001.1, from coordinate 5,939,352 downwards.
CTGCAGGTGGCGATGCGCTTCGCGGCGCTGGTGGCGGCGCTGTGGGTGGTCTCTTTCTATGCGCTGTGCCGGTTGCTCGGCGCCGGCCGCTTCGTTGCGCTCGGCTTTTCCCTGCTGGCCATCGCAAGCGCCGGCTTCCAGTTCTGGTTCTCGGTGCCGGAGACCTTCGGCATCGGATCGCTGACCCTGCTGTGGGTGCTGCTGGTCGCGGCGCTTGCGGTGCATCGGCCGGTGAGCGACCGCCTGCTGGTCGCCGCCAGCATCGCGAGCCTCAGCATCACGGTCACCAACTGGGTCGCGGGGCTGGCGCTGGCCGTGGTCCAGCGGCCCTGGCGGCGTGCGTTCGCCATCAGCGCGATCGCTTTCGTGGTCGTCGCCTTCGTCTCGGTGGCGCAGCGCTTCCTCTACCGCTTCGCCAAGTTCTTCTTTCTCGGCAGCCGGGAAGAGGTGGACTACGTGAACCTGGAGCAGTCGGGCACCGTGCTGCACAAGCTCGCCGGCATGTTCTGGCATCCAATCAGCGTGCCCGAAGTGCTGCTGGCCAAGGCCTCCGAAGCGCCCAAGCTGAACTGGCTCACGGTGCAGCTGAGCGCGCCCGGTTCGGGCAGCTGGGCCGGCATGCTCGCGCTCGGCCTGTGGACCCTGCTGCTGGCGGCCGGCGTGCACGGGCTCGTGCGTTCGCCGCAGTGGCATGCCTTCGGCAAGGTCCTCGGGCTCACGCTGGCGGCGCAGGTTGCGCTGCATCTGATCTACGGCGAGGAGACCTTTCTCTACGCCGCGCACTTCCTGCCGCTCTTGATGGCGCTCGCGGTGTTTGCCGCGCGTTCGCTGCCGGGCCCTGTCGCCGCGTACATCGCGCTGCTGACGGCCGGGCTCGCGGCCTTCAACAACGCCGCGATGTACGAGACGGCGGCGCGCCTGCTGCAGCACGCGCGCTGAGAGAACGACCGCCGGCGGCGCAGGAGGCCGCGCGTCGCGGTTCTGACCCATGACTGACTTCCGGGCGTCACATTGAACTTTTAGCGTACCGGGCTGAGTTTTTCTACAACCAGTCCCCACTGAAAGTTCTGCGAATGACCGCCAAGACCCATAACGAAATCGCTGCGATCGACCCCGACGACATCGGCCACAACTCAAGCCCCAACCCCTCCTTCAACGACCTGATCGCGTCGCGCCTGAGCCGTCGCCACCTGTTCGGCCTGGGCGTCGGCACCGCCGGCGCCGCGCTGTTGCAAGCCTGCGGCGGTGGCGGCAGCGGCAGCGGCGGCGGTTTCCCGGTGCTGCCGGCTGCGCCGGCACCCGCTCCGGCCCCTGCGCCCGCACCGGCGCCGGCCGCACCCAAGCTCGGTTTCACGGCCGTCGCCAAGAGCCTGGACGACGTCGTCAGCGTGCCGCCCGGCTATACCGCCAGCGTGCTGTACCGCCTCGGCGATCCGATCGCGGCCGGCGTGCCTGCCTATGCGAACGACGGCACCGATGCGCCGGCCACCTATGACAAGCGCGCCGGCGACCACCATGACGGCATGACCTTCTTCGGCATCAATGCTTCGAACAAGTGGGACCCGGCCAATGCCTCGCGCGGCCTGCTGGCGATGAACCACGAAGCCATCACGCCGCTGTTCCTGCATCCCACCGGCCAGACCATCGTCGGCACCGGCAACGCCGCCGTCCGCAGCGTCGCCGACGAAGTGCAGCGCGAGTTCTTCCTGCACGGCGTGAGCGTGATCGAGGTCAACAAGGGCGCGAGCAGCTGGAGCTACAAGCAGGACTCGAGCTTCAACCGCCGCGTCCACACGCTGACCGAGATGACTTTCTCGGGCCCGGCTGCGAACACCGACTACCTGAAGACCAAGTTCAGCACCGACGGCAGCAAGACCCGCGGCACGCTCAACAACTGCGCCAACGGCACCACGCCCTGGGGCACCTACCTGACCTGCGAGGAGAACTGGGCCGGCTACTTCCGCCGCATCACCGCGACCGACAACCCCAGCCGCAGCGCCAAGGAGCTCGCCGCCTTCACGCGCTACGGCGTTGCCGGCACCGGTCGCGAACTCTGGTCCACCGTCACGCCCGACACGGCCGACAACATCTACGGCCGCTGGAATGCCCAGGTCACCGGCGCCACCGCCACGGACGACTACCGCAACGGCGCCAACACCTACGGCTGGGTGGTCGAGATCGATCCCTTCACGCCCGGCAGCACGCCGAAGAAGCGCACCGCGCTCGGCCGCATGGGCCACGAAGGCGCCTGCCTCGGCCCGGTGGTGGCCGGCAAGCCCCTGGTCTGGTACATGGGAGACGATTCGCGCAACGAGTACATCTACAAGTTCGTGTCGACCAAGGCCTGGGATGCGGCCGACATCAACGGCGGCTTGGCGGCCGGCGACAAGTACATGGACGACGGCAAGCTCTACGTCGCCAAGTTCAATGCCGACGGCACGGGCGTGTGGCTGGAGCTCAAGCTCGGCGTCAACGGCATCACGGCGAGCAATCCCGCCTACGCCTTCGGCGACGCGGCCGACGTGGTGATCAACGTGCGCCTCGCGGCCGATGCGGCCGGCGCCACCAAGATGGACCGCCCCGAGTGGACGGCCGTCAATCCGAAGACCGGCGAGGTCTATGTGACCCTCACCAACACCAACGCCGCTTCGCGTCCCATCACGGCCACCGATGCGGCCAACCCGCGCTTCTACAACGACCCCAAGGGCGTGGCCGCAACGGCGCAGACCGGCAATCCCAACGGCCACATCGTGCGCTTTGCGGACGACGGCGCCGACCCGACGGCCCTGAGCTTCAAGTGGGACGTGTACCTGTTCGGCGCGCGTGCCACGGCTTCGGCCGACATCAACCTCTCGGGCCTGGTCGCCGACAACGACTTCTCGAGCCCCGACGGCCTGTGGTTCAGCAGCGTGACCAGCGGCTTGTTGTGGCTGGAGACCGACGATGGCGCCTACACCGACGTCACCAACTGCATGCTGCTGGGCGCCGTGCCCGGCAAGGTGGGCGACGGCGCTGCCAAGACCATCACCAACGTCGACGGCGCGACCACGCGCACGCAGGCCACCTTCGTCGGCAAGGCGCCGGGCACCGACGGCCTGCGCCGCTTCCTCGTCGGCCCGAAGGACTGCGAGATCACCGGCATCGCCGAATCGGGCGACGGCCGCGCGCTGTTCGTCAACATCCAGCACCCGGGCGAGACCACGGCGGCAGCGAACATCGCCAACCCGGCGCTCTTCGGCAGCCACTGGCCGGAAGGCGGCAATGCGCGTCCGCGCTCGGCCACGGTCGTGATCACGAAGAACGACGGCGGATTGATCGGCTTGTAAGGCCCGAACGATTCAGGACGGCGCTGCCGGCAACGGCAGCGCCGTCTTGTACCGCACCTGCTTGAGCGCAAAGCTCGAGCGGATCTTCTCGATGCCCGCAATGGGCGTCAGCTGCTCGAGGATGAATTTCTCGAGCGCACCGATGTCAGGCAGCGCCACGCGGATCAGGTAGTCGCTGTCGCCGGTCATCAGGTAGCACTCCATCACCTCGTCGTGCTCGGCGATGCGCTGTTCGAAGTCGGCCAGCGACTTCTTGCTTTGCGTCTTGAGGCTGATCGAGATGAACACGTTGAGTCCCAGCCCCAGCACGGCCGCGTTGGCCAGCGCCACGTAGCGTTGGATCACACCGCCCGTTTCGAGCGCCTTCACGCGCGCGAGGCAGGGCGAGGGCGACAGGTGCACGCGCCGCGCGAGCTCCACGTTCGAGAGCGCGCCGTCGCGCTGCAGCTCGTCGAGGATGCGCAGATCGATCGCGTCAAGTTGCATGAAATGCTTTGAAATGGCTGAATGGCGGCATTCTATGCCGCGATAACCCTGAGAGATCCGCTGGAACGGCAGCCCATTCCATCGGAGGCGGCCTAAAGTGCGGTTCATGAACGCCCCGATTTCTTCCGGTCAGCTGCGCGCACTGATCGACATGCCCTTGAACGATCCCGACCCGGTCGAAACCGCCGAATGGCGCGAGGCCTTCGCTTCGCTGGCCGAGGCGCACGGGCCGGAACGCGCGCGCTGGATGCTCGACGAACTCGCGCGCATCGCACGTACGCAGCGCATCGGCTGGCAGCCCGAGCTGTCGACGCCCTACGTCAACACCATCGCGGTCGAGGCGCAACCCGCGTTCCCGGGCGACCTCGCGATCGAAGAGCGGCTGGCTTCGCTGATGCGATGGAACGCGCTCGCGATGGTGGTGCGCGCCAACCAGGCCTATGGCGAACTGGGCGGCCACATCGCGAGCTATGCGAGTGCGGCCGACTTGTTCGAGACCGGCTTCAATCATTTCTTCCATGCGCGCGACGAGAAGCAGCGCGGCGACCTCGTGTTCTTCCAGCCGCACAGCGCGCCGGGCGTCTACGCGCGTGCCTTTCTCGAAGGGCGCTTGAGCGAGGAGGATCTGCGGCACTATCGCCAGGAACTCACGGCGCCCGCCCACGGCGCACGCGGCCTCTCCAGCTATCCGCACCCGTACCTGATGCCGGACTTCTGGCAGTTCCCGACCGGCTCGATGGGCATCGGTCCGATCAGCTCGATCTACCACGCGCGCTTCATGCGCTACCTCACGCACCGCAACCTGCTCGATTGCGAGGGACGGAAAGTGTGGGGTGTGTTCGGCGACGGCGAGATGGACGAGCCCGAATCGATGAGCGCGCTCACGCTCGCTGCGCGCGAGCGGCTTGACAACCTCGTGTGGGTGGTCAACTGCAACCTGCAGCGCCTCGACGGCCCGGTGCGCGGCAACGGCCGCATCATCGACGAGCTCGAAAAACTCTTCGCCGGCGCCGGCTGGAACGTGATCAAGCTGGTGTGGGGCAGCGACTGGGACGGCCTGTTCGCGCGCGACAGCGGTGGTGCGCTGGCGCGCGCCTTCGCCAACACGGTGGACGGCCAGATGCAGACCTTCGCGGCCAAGGACGGGCGCTACAACCGCGACACCTTCTTCGGCCAGAACGAGGAGCTCGCGCGCCTCGCGGAAGGCATGACCGACGAGCAGATCGATCGCCTCAAGCGCGGCGGCCACGACCTGGTGAAGATCCATGCCGCCTATGCCGCGGCCGCGGCTCACCGCGGCCAGCCCACCGTGATCCTGGCCCACACCAAGAAGGGCTACGGCATGGGAAGCGCGGGGCAGGGCAAGATGACCACGCACTCGCAGAAGAAGCTCGACGAGCACGACCTGATCGAATTCCGCAACCGCTTCGACCTGCCGCTCAGCGACGAACAGGCGACGCAGGCAGCCTTCTACAAGCCGGCCGGGGACAGCCCCGAGATGCGCTACCTGCTCGAAAAGCGCGCCGCGCTCGGCGGCAGCATGCCCAAGCGCGAGACCGCGTGCGAGCCGGTCGCCAAGCCGGAAATCGCGGCCTACGCGCAGTTCGCGATCGCCGCCGCCGGCAAGGAGATGAGCACCACCATGGCCTTCGTGCGCATGCTGGGCAACCTCATGAAGGACCAGACGCTGGGCCCGCGCATCGTGCCCATCGTGGCCGACGAGGCGCGCACCTTCGGCATGGCCAACCTGTTCAAGCAGGTCGGCATCTATTCGAGCGTGGGCCAGCGCTACGCGCCGGAGGACATCGGCTCGGTGCTCTCGTACCGCGAGGCGACCGACGGCCAGATCCTCGAAGAGGGCATCAGCGAGGCCGGCGCCATCGCGAGCTGGACCGCGGCGGCCACCAGCTACAGCGTGCACGGCCTGGCGATGCTGCCCTTCTACATCTACTACTCTATGTTCGGCTTCCAGCGCGTGGGCGACCAGATCTGGGCCGCGGCCGACCAGCGCTCGCGCGGCTTCCTGCTCGGCGCCACCTCGGGGCGCACCACGCTCGGCGGCGAGGGGCTGCAGCACCAGGACGGGTCGAGCCACCTGATCGCCGCCACCGTCCCGAACTGCAAGGCCTACGACCCGGCGTTCGCGGGCGAGATGGCGGTGATCGTCGATGCCGGCATCCGCGAGATGATGGTCGAGCAGAAGGACGTTTTCTATTACGTCACGCTGATGAACGAGAACTATGCCCAGCCCGACCTGCCGGCAGGCGCGGAGGTCGATGTGCTGCGCGGCTGCTATCGCTTCGAGGGTCCGGAGCGCGCGTCAGCCAAAGTGACACTGCTCGGCTCCGGCGCGATCCTGACCGAGGTCCTCAAGGCAGCGCAGCTGCTGGCCGCGGAAGGCATCGAGGCCGAGGTCTTCAGCGTCACGAGCTGGAGCGAGCTCGCGCGCGACGGCCGGGCTTGCGAGGCGCGTGCGCTGGCCGGCGATGCGGCGCCGGGCACACCCTTCATCGCACGGCAGCTGGCGGGCGGCAGGGGGCCTGTGATTGCCGCGACCGACTATGTGCGCGCCGTGCCTGAAAGCATCCGTGCATTCCTGCCCGAAGGCCGCCGCTACCTCACGCTGGGCACCGACGGCTTCGGCCGCAGCGACACGCGCGCGGCGCTGCGCCGGTTCTTCGGGGTGGATGCGGCGAGCGTCGTAGGCGCAGCGCGCCACGCACTGCGCTGATTTGTTTCTCATTCTTGACAAATCACTTATTTTGTCAAGAATGAGAAACACTTATGCCCGATCCAGGCCCTGAGCTCACTCCCCAATCCGCCGAGGCCCTGGCCGCCATCGGCGCCACGGTGCGCCGGCACCGCAAGGACCTGGGCATCAGCGCCGTGGCCGCGGCCGAAGCTGCCGGCATCTCGCGCGTCACCCTGCACCGGATCGAAAAGGGCGAACCTGCGGTCACCATGGCCGCGTACCTGCGGGTGCTGGTGGCGCTGGGTCTGGCTGTGGCGATCCGGCCGCAGGAGGAAGCTGCTGCGCCCGCCGAAACGCATCGCCGAGGCTGGCTTCCCGCGCGCGTCCGCATCGCCGACTACCCTGGCCTCAAGGAACTGGCGTGGCAGGTCCACGGCCCGCAAGAACTCACGCCGCGCGAAGCCTTGGGCATCTACGAGCGCAACTGGCGGCACCTCGACCCCACGACACTGTCTCCGGCCGAGCGGGACCTCGTCGATGCCCTGCGGTTGGCACTCGGGAGCGACCCTGTTGTTTGAGTGGCCGCACCACCGCCGCGTCGCGCGGGTACTCCAGGCGCTCGATGGGCCGCGGCTGCGCGAACGGGGCTGCCTGTTCGGCGGCGGCACCGCGATCGCGCTGCGCTTCGGCGAGTACCGCGAGTCGGTGGACATCGAGTTCCTCGTGTCGGACCTTGCGGCGTACCGTCAGCTTCGCCAGGAGATGACCGGCATCGATGGACTTGCGACCGTGACACGGGCCGATGCCGTGCCGCTGACGCAGGCCGGCGAACTGCGTGCCGACCAGTACGGCATCCGCACGCGCGTGCAGGTCGACGACCAACCGATCAAGTTCGAGATCGTGTTCGAGGCCCGCATGGCGCTGCAGGTACCCGGCAAGGCCGACGAGCTGTGCGGCGTGCCAACGCTCACGCCCTTGGACATGGCCGCGAGCAAGTTGCTCGCCAACTCCGACCGTTGGCCTGATGACGGCGTATTCAGCCGCGACCTGATCGACCTGGCGATGATGAAGCCGAGCCTGGCGCTGCTGCGCGATGCCGTTGCCAAGGCCGAAGGCGCCTACGGTGCCGCCGTGCGCCGCGACCTGCAGCGCGCCATCCAACGCATGCGCGAGCGCACCGGCTGGCTGGAGCGGTGCATGCAGGTCATGGGCGTGGCCGGTACGCAGGCGCAGGTGTGGCAACAGATCCGAGCGTTGAGGCGGGTGCTCACCTGAGCTGAATGCCCACCGGCCTTGGCCGGGCGCGCTCAGCGCAGGCCGACGCGCGAAGCCTGCCAGCGCAACGCGGCAGCGCGCGCCGGGTTGCTGGCTTCGACCTTGTTCGCGTCCAGGTGCAGGGCGCGCATCTGCTCGACTTCTTCGAAGATCTTGCCCGGATTCAGCAAGGCATGGACCAGCACGCTGGCTTCATCGGCCAAGGCCTTGAACGCGCCGGCCAGGCCGCCGAAGGCGTTCGCGCGGGACGATTGGTCGAGGGTGGACATAAGGGAACTCCTGGATTGCAAAGTCGAGTTCCGGTCATCTTATAGGGTTTACCCGATTAGGGGGTAAACCCTAGATTTGTCTCGATGGGCTGGCGGCGCAGTGCGCGGGCTTACCCGAATACGGAATCTCCGAAAAGTTGACCATGGTCAAGCCGGCTTTGGGCGACGGCGCGCAGCATTCGCCTCACTGGGATTTCGACTGAGATTCCAAGCAAAAGAGCACAGCCTACCTAGGAGACAACATGATCGGGAATCTCATTTCGCGCACCCGGGCCTGCGGAGCCAGCCTGTCCACCGCGGCCGTCATGGCGCTGGCGGTCACGACACCTGCCTTCGCCGCATGGGAGCCCACCAAGCCGGTGGAATTCGTGATCCCTGCCGGCACCGGCGGGGGCGCCGACCAGATGGCGCGGCTGATGCAGGGCATCATCATCAAGCACAAGCTGATGAAGGAGCCGCTCATCGTCGTCAACAAGTCGGGCGGCGCCGGCGCCGAGGGCTTCCTCGCGGTCAAGGAAGCCAAGGGCGATCCGCACAAGATCATCATCTCGCTGTCGAACCTGTTCACGACGCCGATGGCCACCGGCGTGCCCTTCAACTGGAAGGACATGACCCCGGTCGCCATGATGGCGCTGGACCAGTTCGTGCTGTGGTCGAACGCCGAGGAGCCGTACAAGAGCGCCGCCGAATACATCGCCGCGGCGAAGGCGGCGGGCCCGAGCAAGTTCAAGATGGCCGGCACCGGCTCGAAGCAGGAAGACCAGATCATCACGGTGGCCCTCGAGAAGGCCACCGGCACGAAGTTCATCTACGTGCCCTTCAAGGGCGGCGGCGAGGTCGCGGTGCAGCTGGTGGGCGGCCATGTGCATTCCACCGTGAACAACCCGATCGAGGCGGTTGCCCAGTGGCGCGCCGGCAAGCTGCGCGCGCTGTGCGTGTTCGACGACGAGCGCATGCCCTTCAAGGCCAAGGTCACCGACACGCAGTCGTGGAACGACATCCCGACCTGCAAGGAATCCGGCGTCCCGACCAAGTACACCATGCTGCGCGGCATCTTCATGCCCGCCGGCGTGACGCCCGACCAGCTCAAGTTCTATGTGGACCTGCTGACCAAGGTCGCCGCAACGCCCGAGTGGAAAGAGTACATGGAGAAGGGTGCGTTCAATCCGACCTTCATGACCGGCGACGCGTTCGCGAAATGGCTGGCAGGCGCAGAGGCCACCCACCGCACCCTGATGACCGAAGCCGGCTTCCTGGCCGCCAGCAGCAAGTAACAGCGCGCCGAGCGGCGAACGCGACAGCCATCACCCCCGCGCGGGGGATGGCGAGGGCGCCGCATTGGTTTTCATCACACACACACACACACGATGGGGGCTCCATGGAGCACGACGAGAAATCCGGCGACGCCGCGGCGCGCACGGGCGTTGCCACCAACCTGGTCGAAGCGGTGGTTGCGGCGGTCCTGTTGATCATCGGCCTGGGCGTGATCTTCGAAAGCCGCAGGCTGGGCGCCGGCTGGACCACCGACGGGCCCGGGGCGGGCTACTTTCCCTTCTACATCGGCCTGATCATCACCATCTCGGGCGCCGGCATCCTGTATCAAGCCCTGCTCGGCAAGAACAGGAAGACCGAGGTCTTCGTCGATTCGGAGCAGCTGAAGCGCGTGATGTCGGTGCTGGTTCCAGCGACGGTGTATGTGCTGGCCGTTTCCTTCCTGGGGCTGTACATCGCATCGGCGCTCTACATCGCGCTGTTCATGATCGTTCTGGGCAAGTACTCGTGGGTCAAGAGCGTCCTCATCGCGCTGGCCGTCAACACGCTCTTCTTCTTCATGTTCGAAGTGTGGTTCAAGGTGCCCCTTTTCAAAGGCGCGCTGGATCCTCTTCGCTTTCTCGGCTACTGAATCTCTGGGAGCGAACGCGAAATGGAAGAAATCAGTGCCCTGATGCAGGGCTTTGCAGTGATCCTGACGCCGATGAACATCGGCCTGATGTTCGTCGGCATCATCCTCGGCGTGCTGATCGGCGTGCTGCCGGGGCTGGGCGGGGCGAACGGGGTGGCCATCCTGCTGCCCCTCACCTTCACGATGTCGCCGACCTCGGCCATCATCATGCTGTCGTGCATCTACTGGGGTGCCTTGTTCGGCGGCGCCATCACCTCCGTGCTGTTCAATATCCCGGGCGAGCCGTGGTCGGTGGCCACCACCTTCGACGGCTATCCGATGGCCCAGCAGGGCAAGGCCGGTGCGGCGCTGACCACCGCCTTCACCTCGTCCTTCGTGGGTGCCTTCCTGGCGGTGGTGATGATCACCTTCCTGGCGCCGCTGGTGGCCAAGTTCGCGCTCAAGTTCGGCTCGCCCGAATTCTTTGCGGTGTACCTGTTGACCTTCTGCAGCTTCGTCGGCATGGGCAAGGGCTCACCCTTCAAGATCCTGGCGTCGATGGCGCTCGGCTTCGCGCTGGCCAGCGTCGGCATGGACACCGTGACCGGCCAGCTGCGCCTCACCTTCGGGCAGCCCGAGCTGATGCGCGGCTTCGACTTCCTGATCGCGGTCATCGGCCTGTTCGGCATCGGCGAGATCCTGCTGTCGATGGAGGAAGGCCTCAAGTTCTCCGGCAAGAGCGCGAAGATCGATCCCAAGGTGGTGTTGCAGACCTGGAAGCAACTGCCGCAGTACTGGGTGACCTCGCTGCGCAGCTCGCTGATCGGCATCTGGATGGGCATCACGCCTGGCGGCGCCACGCCGGCCTCGTTCATGAGCTATGGCCTGGCCAAGAAGATGTCGAAGAACGGCACCAAGTTCGGCACCGGCGAAATGGAAGGCGTCGTGGCGCCCGAGACCGCCGCGCACGCCGCCGGCACCAGTGCGCTGCTGCCGATGCTGGCGCTGGGCATTCCTGGCTCGCCGACCGCTGCGGTGCTGTTGGGCGGCCTGCTGATCTGGGGCCTGCAGCCGGGTCCGCTCTTGTTCGTCGAACAGAAGGACTTCGTCTGGGGCCTGATCGCCAGCATGTACCTCGGCAACATCGTCGGCCTCATCGTGGTGCTGAGCACGGTGCCGCTGTTCGCCTCGATCCTGCGCATTCCGTTCTCGATCATCGCGCCGGTGATCATCGTGATCTGCGCGATCGGCGCCTACACCGTGCACAACGCGATGCTCGACATCTGGTTCATGCTCGGCTTCGGCGTGGTGGGCTACATCTTCAAGAAGCTCGACTTCCCGCTGGCGCCGCTGGTGCTCGCGCTGGTGCTCGGCGACAAGGCCGAAGACTCGTTCCGCCAGGCCATGCTGGTCTCGCAGGGCGACGTCATGATCATGTGGTCGAACCCGCTGGTCGGTGGCATCACCACGCTGGCGCTGACCATGCTGTTCTGGCCGCTCATCTCGAAAGTGATGGCGTTGATCAAGCCAAAAAAGTCTGACGAGTTCGCCGTCGAGCGGCCGGTGGACTGAAAGCGCAGAGGAGGCCACATGCCCGTCATCGCAATGACCCAGGAAATGGGTTCCCTCGCCAAGGATGTGTCGCTGCGGCTCGCCGAGTCGCTCGGCCTGGCCGTCATGCGCCACGAGGCCATCGAGCGCGTGGCCGACCGGGCGCAGGTGTCCACCAGCCTGATCGGCCGCCTGCGCGACGGCAAGGCGGGGCTGGTGGAGCGGCTCACCACCGACCGGCGCAGCGTCGCCCTCTACACCGCGGAAGAACTGTTCGCGCTGGCCGACCGCGGCAATGTCGTGCTGCGCGGCTGGGGCGCCACCTGCCTGCTGCGCCCCGTGCCGCACGTGGTGTGCGTGCGCATCACGCGCTCGTTCAAGAAGAGGGTCGAGTGGCTGATGGGCCATCTGGGCACCGACGATGTCGAATTCGCGGAAGCCGAGCTGCGCCGCAGCGACCAGGCGCATGCCTCGCGCATGAACGACCAGTTCGGCGTCACCTGGGGCGACCCGGTGCTCTACGACCTGGTGCTCAACACGGACCGCGTGTCGGTCGAGAGCTGCGTGGAGCAGATTCGCCTGTTGGCGAGCCGGCCGGAGTTCGCCGAGACGCCCGAATCGCGCGCCATGCTCGCCAACATGGCGCTGGAGGCGCGCGTGCGGGCTGCGTTGAAAGAGCATGCGGCGACGCGCGACATCAACATCACGATCAACGCCAGGCAAGGGCAGGTCGCGCTGCGCGGGATCGTGCTCGACAACGAGGAACGGGAGCAGACCGAAAGCGTCGCTGCCGCGGTGGCCGGCGTGCACAGCGTGGACAACCAGCTGAGGCTGATGACCAGCTCGCGGCTGTTCGCCTCGTCCAAGCAGACCTGAGTTAGGGCAAGACTGATCAAGTCCCCTGGCGCGGGGATTGCTGTGTTGGAGGCATAGTCATAGCGTGAGTGCCGAAGATGAAGCAGCAGACATTGGCGATGGCGGCGGACCAGGGTGCGGGATTCGAACGATTTCGCCGCCGCACCAAGCGCGAGGACTTTCTGGACGCGATGAACGCCATCGTTCCGTGGGCTGCGTTGTGCGCAGTGATCGAGCCGCACTATCCCAAGGCCGGCAATGGGCGCCCTCCGATCGGACTGGAGCGCATGCTGCGCATCCACCTGCTGCAGCACTGGTTCAATCTGGCCGACAACGCGGTCGAGGAGGCGTTGTATGACATTGCCACCCTGCGCCGCTTCGTCGGCATCGACCTGGGCGTCGAGCGGGTGCCCGACGAGACCACGGTGCTGAAGTTTCGGCATCTGCTGGACAAGCATGACCTGGGCAAGAAGCTGTTTGCCGAGGTCGGCAAGGTGCTGCAGTCCAGTGGCTTCCAAATAAAGACCGGGACCATCGTCGACGCTACGCTGATTGGCGCACCGAGCTCGACCAAGAACGCAGACAAGGCGCGAGACCCCGAGATGCACCAGACGCGCAAGGGAAGGCAATGGCATTTCGGCATGAAGCTGCACGTCGGCGTGGACAGCCAGAGCGGGCTGGTGCACAGCGCCGTGGTGACCGCCGCCAACGTGCACGACAAGCATCCACTGCCTGACCTGCTGCACGGCAACGAACGCCGCGTCTATGGGGACAGTGCGTATGCCAGTCAGAAGGACCTGATTCGAGGCAAGGCACCGAACGCGCTGGACTTCACCAACCAGCGCACGCGCAAGGCGGGGGGCGAAGTCGATGAGGTGAAGAAGGCGAAGAACCGCAACAAGTCCAGGATTCGCGCCCGGGTCGAACATGTCTTCGCGGTGGTCAAGCGGTTGTGGGGCTTCGACAAGGTTCGGTATCGCGGACTGGCCAAGAACGCGACCCGGGCGTTTGTGACGCTGGCGATGGCCAACATCTATCTCGCGAGGGGACCACTGTTGGCACAAATGCGTGCATAGCGAACCAGGAGTGGGCCAATGGCCCGGTGTCAGGGTCCGGACAACCTGATTTGTGAAGAAATCCGCCCCACAGCGGGTCAGATCCCAGTGAAATCGAGGGAATTCACGTCGCCGACAAATCAGCACCACTGTTCAGCAAAAACGGTGGCTTGATCAGCCTTGCCTTAGATCTTTCCGCGCTTTTTCAGGCGGCTCAGGGTTTCCGCGGAGAGATTGAGATAGGAGGCCAGTTCCTTGCTCGGAATGCGATCCACCAGCTCCGGATGCTTGCGCATGAAGCGGTGCACGCGGCCGGGCGCGTCCAGCAGGTGCAGCGTGATGGTGTGCGCCATGATCTCGCTCATCCCGCGCATGACGCTGAACTCGAACAGCTCCTTGGCTTGCGCATGCCGGTTCAGGAACGCGATCCATTCCTTCAGCGGCAGGCTGGCCACGCGCGCCTTGGTCACGCACACGATGCCGTACGGCGTGGGCGTGCCCAGCCGCAGCGCGGCATAGCTGGTCTCCATGTCGTTCTCGTCGGCGAAGCGCAGGATCATTTCCTTGCCCTCCGGATTGCTCACCACCCGCTTGAGGATGCCGTCGAGGATGAAGTACTGCTCCATCTCGCGCACGCCCTGGTGCAGCAGGAAGTCGCCTTTGTTGCCGTCCACGACGGCGAGATGGGTTTCCAGTTCGGCGCGGTCGCTCTCGCTCAGGTCCTTGAGAAGGATGTTTTGCCGGAGCTGGGCTCGGATGATGTTTTTTTCCGGGTGGTTTTCCAACAACGTCATGGTTCCCGTCTTGCTCGATTTCGCAACAACCGCCGGTTCATCGGTACGGCGAACGTTTTCCGGAAAGTTGACCGCGGTCAACAGCTGAAAGCCTGGGCCCGAATCATAGTCTTGGCTCGGCCCCCGGCCATTCATCCAAAGCAAAAGGAGAGACATGTCTTCAGTTAGCACAGACAAACAGGCAGCCCTGACGGCCGACGACACGCTCCAGCGCGCCCTCAAGAACATGACCGACGACGCGCCGGCCCGCGAAACAACCGATGGCTTCCACCTGGTGATCGACGCGCTGAAGCTGAACGACATCGACACCATCTTCGGCCTGCCCGGCATCCCGATCACCGACCTCACGCGCATGGCGCAGGCCGAAGGCATGCGCGTGATCTCGTTCCGTCACGAGCAGCACGCCGGCAACGCGGCCGCGGCCGCCGGCTTCCTGACGCAGAAGCCCGGCATCTGCCTGACGGTGTCGGCGCCCGGCTTCCTCAACGGCCTGACCGCGCTGGCCAACGCCACCACCAACTGCTTCCCGATGATCCTGATCAGCGGCTCGAGCGAGCGCGAGATCGTCGACCTGCAGCAGGGCGATTACGAGGAGATGGACCAGCTCGCGATCGCCAAGCCGCTGTGCAAGGCGGCCTTCCGCGTGCTCCATGCCGAGGACATCGGCGTCGGCATCGCGCGGGCGATCCGCTCGGCCCTGTCGGGCCGCCCGGGCGGCGTGTACCTCGACCTGCCGGCCAAGCTGTTCGCCCAGACCATGGACGCGGCTGCCGGCAAGAAATCGCTGATCAAGGTGGTCGATCCGGCGCCGCGCCAGATTCCGGCACCCGACGCGGTGAAGCGCGCGCTCGACCTGCTCAAGAGTGCCAAGAAACCGCTGATCCTGCTGGGGAAGGGCGCAGCCTATGCGCAGGCCGACGCCGACATCCGGGCACTGATCGAGAAGACCGGCATCCCCTACCTGCCGATGTCGATGGCCAAGGGCCTCCTGCCCGACACCCATGTGCAGTCGGCCGCGGCCGCGCGTTCCTATGTGCTGCAGGAAGCCGACGTCGTGATGCTGGTCGGCGCGCGCCTCAACTGGCTGCTGTCGCACGGCAAGGGCAAGACCTGGGCCCAGGAGAAGGGTGCCAAGCAGTTCATCCAGATCGACATCGCGCCGACCGAGATCGACAGCAACGTCGCGATCGCCGCGCCGGTGATCGGCGACATCGGCTCCTGCGTGGCGGCGCTCCTGGCCGGCGTCGACGCCAAGTGGGCCAAGCCGCCGGCCGACTGGACCGGCGCCATCGCCGAGCGCAAGGACAAGAATCTGTCGAAGATGGCCGCCACGCTGGCTGCCCGGCCCTCACCGATGAACTTCCACAGCGCGCTCAGCGTGATCCGCGATCAGGTGAAGGCGCGGCCCGATGCCATCGTCGTCAACGAAGGCGCCAACACGCTGGACTTCGCGCGCAGCATCGTCGACATGTACGAGCCGCGCAAGCGCCTCGACGTGGGCACCTGGGGGATCATGGGCATCGGCATGGGCTTCGCGGTCGCCGCGGCCGTGGTCACCGGCAAGCCGGTGATCGCGATCGAAGGCGACAGCGCCTTCGGCTTCAGCGGCATGGAAGTCGAGACCATCTGCCGCTACAACCTGCCCATCTGCATCGTCGTCTTCAACAACAACGGCGTCTACCGCGGCACCGACGTGAACGTGAGCGGCACGCCCGACGTGGCGCCGACCGTGTTCGTCAAGAACGCGCGCTACGACAAGCTGATCGAGGCCTTCGGCGGCGTCGGCGTCAACGCCACCACCGCCGACGAGCTGGAAAAGGCCCTCGCCGAGGCCGTCGCCTCCGGCCGGCCGACCCTGATCAACGCCGTGATCGACGAGACCGCCGGCACCGAAAGCGGCCGCATCACCAGTCTGAACCCGGCGACGGCGAAGAAGAAGTAATCCCAGGCAACACAGGAGATATCCCATGAGCAGCAGCAACAAACCACTCAACGGCATCAAGATCATCGACTTCACCCATGTCCAGGCCGGTCCCGCCTGCACGCAGATGCTGGCCTGGTTCGGCGCCGACGTCATCAAGGTCGAGCGCCCGGGCTCCGGCGACGTCACGCGCACGCAGCTGCGCGACATCCCCGACGTCGACGCGCTCTACTTCACCATGCTCAACAGCAACAAGCGCTCGCTGACGCTGGACACCAAGCAGCCCGAGGGCAAGGTGGTGCTGGAGAAGCTGATCCGCGAATCCGACGTGCTGGTCGAGAACTTCGGCCCCGGCGCGCTCGACCGCATGGGCTTCACCTGGGAGCGCATCCAGGAGTTGAACCCCAAGATGATCGTCGCTTCGGTCAAGGGCTTCAGCGACGGCCACCACTACGACGACCTCAAGGTCTACGAGAACGTCGCGCAGTGCGCCGGCGGCGCCGCCTCGACCACCGGCTTCTGGGACGGCCCGCCGACCGTGAGCGCCGCCGCCCTGGGCGACAGCAACACCGGCATGCACCTGGCGATCGGTATCCTGACGGCCATCATCGGCCGCCAGCAGACCGGCAAGGGCCAGCGCGTGGCCTGCGCGATGCAGGACGCGGTGCTCAACCTCTGCCGCGTGAAGATGCGCGACCAGCTGCGCCTGGACAAGCTCGGCTACCTGGAAGAGTACCCGCAGTACCCGCATGGCACCTTCAGCGACGTGGTTCCGCGCGGCGGCAATGCCGGCGGCGGCGGCCAGCCGGGCTGGGTGCTCAAGTGCAAGGGCTGGGAAACTGACCCCAACGCGTACATCTACTTCACCGTGCAGGGCCACGCCTGGGCCCCGATCTGCGACGCCATCGGCAAGCCCGAATGGAAGACCGACCCCGACTACATGACGGCCAAGGCGCGCCAGCCGCACATCACCGCCATCTTCGCGACCATTGAGGACTGGCTGGCCGACAAGACCAAGTTCGAGGCGGTCGACATCCTGCGCAAGTTCGACATTCCCTGCTCGCCGGTGCTGACGATGAAGGAGCTGCTGCACGACGAATCGCTGCGCAAGAGCGGCTCGATCGTCGAAGTGAAGGGCCACAAGGAGCGCGGCAACTACTTCACTGTCGGCAGCCCGATCAAGTTCTCCGACCTGAAGCCCGAGATCACGCCGTCGCCGCTTTTGGGCGAGCACACCGACGATGTGCTGGCCGAGCTGGGCTACAGCAAGGAACAGATCATCAACTTGCGCGAGTCCAAAGCGGTTTGAGACTGGAAAGAGGAGCGGCGCCTTGCAATCGAACGTGGATTTGAAACAGCTCGTCGCCGGCGCCGGCGACGCCATCATGGTCGCGGATGCGCAAGGCGCGATCACGCTCTGGAACCAGGCAGCCGAGCGCATCTTCGGCTACGCCGAAGCCGAGGCGCTGGGCAAGTCGCTCGATCTGATCATCCCGGAACGCCAGCGCGGCCGGCACTGGGACGGCTATCAAAAGACCATGGACACGGGCATCACCAAGTACGGCGCCGACCTGCTGCGCGTGCCCGCCCTGCACAAGGACGGGCACACGCTGTCGATCGCCTTCACGGTATCGATGCTGTTCTCCGAAGATCGGAAGGTCACGGGCATTGTCGCCATCGTGCGCGACGAGACCGCCCGCTTCGCCGAGGAGCGCAAACTGCGCGCCCGTCTGGTAGAAGTCGAGGCCAGATCCAAGGAGACACAATGAGCAAGGCACTCGAGGGCGTTCGGATTCTCGATTTCACCCATGTGCAGTCGGGCCCCACCTGCACCCAGCTGCTGGCCTGGTTCGGCGCCGACGTGATCAAGGTCGAGCGCGCCGGCGAAGGCGATGCGACGCGCGGCCAGCTGCGCGACATTCCCGGCGTGGACAGCCTCTACTTCACGATGCTGAACCACAACAAGCGCTCGATCACGCTGGACACCAAGAAGCCCAAGGGCAAGCAGGTCCTCGACACGCTGATCAAGACCTGTGACGTGCTGGTCGAGAACTTCGCTCCCGGTGCGCTGGACCGCATGGGCATCACCTGGAGCCACATCCAGGACTTGAACCCGCGGATGATCGTGGCCTCGGTCAAGGGCTTCGGGCCCGGCAAGTACGAGCACTGCAAGGTCTACGAGAACGTCGCGCAGTGCGCCGGCGGCGCCGCGTCGACGACCGGCTTCGACGACGGCCCGCCGGTCGTGACCGGCGCGCAGATCGGCGACAGCGGTACCGGCCTGCACCTGGCGCTCGGCATCGTCGCCGCGCTCTACCAGCGCAACAGCACCGGACGCGGCCAGCAGGTGCTGGCGCCGATGCAGGACGCGGTGCTCAACCTGTGCCGCGTGAAGATGCGCGACCAGCAGCGGCTCGAACGCACCGGCACCATGCACGAATACCCGCAGTACCCCGACGGCAAGTTCGGCGATGCCGTGCCGCGCGCCGGCAACGCCTCCGGCGGCGGCCAGCCGGGCTCGATCCTGCGCTGCAAGGGCTGGGAGACCGACCCGAATGCGTACATCTACTTCATCACGCAGGGCGCAGTCTGGCCGGCGGTGTGCAAGGTCATCGGGGAGGAGGGCTGGATCGACGACGAGGCCTATGCCACGCCGGCCGCGCGCCTCTTGCACCTGAAGCCGATCTTCGCGCGCATCGAGCAGTGGACCATGACCAAGGACAAGTTCGAGGCCATGGAGATCCTCAACAAGTACGACATTCCCTGCGGGCCGATCCTGTCGATGAAGGAGATCGCCGCGGACGAGTCGCTGCGCGAGAGCGGCACCATCGTCGAGGTGGACCACCCGACGCGGGGCAAGTACCTGACGGTCGGCAACCCCATCAAGATGTCCGACAGCCCCACCGAGGTGACGCGTTCGCCGCTGCTCGGCGAACACACCGAGGAAGTGCTGCGCCAGCTCGGCTACAGCGCGGACGACCTGGCGATGCTGCGCGAAGAGCGCGTAATCTGAGCTGAGCGCGGACGAGGGCGCACAACGGATTCTGGTGCCCTCAACCCATAACTCATAGCAAATACATTCAATAAAATACTTTCACTATTAATTATTGATCGACCACTCTACATTTTGAATATGCCGAGCGCATTCGATTCACCACCGCGGCATTCAATTTGAAGGAGAAGCTCATGGTCAACGATTTGCCAATCCAGTACCGGAACGACGAAATCGAACGGAACGCCTACAACGCGGCGTTCTATGAATTGGGATTCAGGTGGCATTGGGACAGTCATACCTATTACGAATTGCTGAGCCAAAGCCAGAACGAGGCGGAACGGATCGGCCATTACCTGAAGACCCACCAGTCGCACCTTCTCAAGTCCTACGAGGCTGAATTCCTCGTCGAAGTCATCCGGCAAAAGAAGGCCGAGCACATGCAACGCGGCATTGCGCCCGGCGCGATGCCGGCCAGGTATTTCGACTGGGCGCAAATGCCCGGTTGCGAACTCGGCGCCTAGGCCCTGCCCGTCCCCTAAAGAACCGCCAAAGCCATGAATATCCACGAATACCAGGGCAAAGAGGTATTGCGGAAATACGGCGTGGCTACGCCGCGCGGCTTTCTCTGCATGTCGCCTGAAGAGGCGGTGGATGCGGCCACTCGGCTCGGCGGCACGCGCTGGGTCGTCAAGGCGCAGATCCACGCCGGCGGGCGCGGCAAGGGCGGCGGCGTGAAGCTGGCGAGATCCATGGCGGAAGTGCGGCAGCATGCCGAGCAGATCCTCGGCATGCGCTTGAGAACGCATCAGACCGGGCCCGAGGGGCGCCTGGTGAAGCGGCTCCTGATCGAGGAGGGCGCCGACATCGCGAAAGAGTTCTACCTGGGGCTGGCGGTGGACCGCGACACCCAGCGCGTCGCGCTGATGGCCTCGAGCGAAGGCGGTATGGACATCGAAGAGGTGGCGGCCCGCACGCCCGAAAAGATTCACAAGGTGGCCATCGATCCGATCGCGGGCCTGACGGTGGGCCAGGCGGACGACGCCGCACGCCGGATCGGCATCCCGGCGAAGTCGATTCCAGAGGCGCGCAGCTTCATGCAGAACCTGTACCGCGCCTTCGACGAATGCGATGCATCGCTGGCCGAGATCAATCCGCTGGTCCTGACCGGCGACGGCCGCGTGATCGCGCTCGACGCCAAGTTCGACTTCGACCCGAACGCGCTCTTCCGCCATCCGGAGATCGTCGCGCTGCGCGATCTCGACGAGGAAGACCCGGCCGAGGTCGAGGCCTCGACGTTCGACCTCTCCTACATCCCGCTCGACGGCAACATCGGCTGCCTGGTCAACGGCGCGGGCCTGGCCATGGCGACGATGGACGTGATCAAGCTGTACGGCGGATCGCCCGCCAACTTCCTCGACGTGGGCGGCGGCGCGACGGCCGGGAAGGTGACGGAGGCTTTCAAGCTGATGCTGCGCAATCCGAAGCTGGCGGCCATCCTGGTCAACGTCTTCGGCGGCATCATGAAGTGCGACCTGATCGCCCAGGGCGTGATCGCCGCCGCGCGCGAGGTGCGGCTCCAGGTGC
The DNA here is from genome assembly GCF_964254305.1 of Variovorax sp. LjRoot84. Taxonomy (NCBI): domain Bacteria; kingdom Pseudomonadati; phylum Pseudomonadota; class Betaproteobacteria; order Burkholderiales; family Comamonadaceae; genus Variovorax; species Variovorax sp. LjRoot84. The sequence continues at coordinate 5,918,667 of NZ_CAXUTE020000001.1, read as the reverse complement.
CGCTGGTGGTGCGCATGAAGGGCACCAACGAAAAGCTGGGCCGGATCATCCTTGCGCAGTCGGGCCTTCCCATCATCAGCGCGGACGACATGGCGGATGCGGCCGAGCGCGTCGTCGCAGCGGCGAGGGGCTGATCCCACCATGTCCATCCTCATCAACAAGAACACCCGCGTGATCACGCAGGGCATCACCGGCAAGACCGGGAGCTTCCACACCGCGATGTGCCGCGACTACGGCAACGGCAGGAAATGCTTCGTCGCCGGCGTGAACCCGAGCAAGGCAGGCAAGTACTTCGACGGCATCCCGATCTTCGGCAGCGTCAAGGACGCCAAGGCCGAGACCGGCGCGACCGTCTCGGTGATCTATGTGCCGCCGCCCTTCGCGGCCGCCGCCATCGACGAGGCGGTCGATGCCGAGCTCGACCTCGTCGTCTGCATCACCGAAGGCATCCCCGTGCGCGACATGATCCGCACCCGCCACCGCATGCAGGGCCGCAAGACGATCCTGCTCGGCCCCAATTGCCCGGGCCTGATCACCCCGGACGAAATCAAGATCGGCATCATGCCGGGCCACATCCACCAGAAGGGCCGCGTCGGCGTGGTGTCGCGCTCCGGCACGCTGACCTACGAAGCCGCCCACCAGCTCGCCAGCTTCGACATCGGGCAGTCGACGGTGGTCGGCATCGGCGGCGATCCGGTCGGCGGGCTCAGGCACATCGACGTGCTGAAGATGTTCAACGACGACCCGCAAACCGACGCGGTGATCATGGTCGGCGAGATCGGCGGCAACGAGGAAGAGATCTGCGCGCGCTGGATCAAGGAGCACATGCGAAAGCCCGTGGTCGGCTTCATCGCCGGCGCCACCGCGCCGCCGGGCAGGCGCATGGGCCACGCGGGCGCCATCATTTCCGGCGGCAAGGGCACGGCAGAGGCCAAGCTCGCGGTGATGCAGGAATGCGGCATCCACGTGACGCGCAATCCGGCCGAGATGGGAAAGCTGCTGGCATCGCTGGTCATTCCCGACTACCTCCCTTTCGATTGAGAGAGACATGCAAGAGCAACAGTGGATTCGCTTCGAACGCGCCGGCAAGACGGGCTTCGGCACGCTCGACGGCAACAAGGTGCGCGAACACCAGGGCGACATGTTCGGCAGCCCCGAAGCGACGGGCAGCGTCTTCGCGCTGGACGAGCTCAAGCTGCTGACGCCGACCCGGCCGACCAAGGTCATCGCGCTGTGGAACAACTTCCATGCGCTCGGCGAGAAGCTGAACCTGCCGGTGCCGGCCGAGCCGCTTTACCTGCTGAAGGCGCCCAACTCCTTTCTCGCCGCCGGCGAGCCCATTCGCAAGCCCTTGTGCGAGGGCAAGGTGGTGTTCGAGGGCGAGCTCGGCATCGTCATCGGCAAGACCTGCACGGCGGTGGCCGAGGAAGCGGCGCTCGACCATGTGTTCGGCTACACCTGCGCCAACGACGTGACGGTGGCCGACATCCTGAACCGCGACGCCTCCTTTGCGCAATGGGCGCGCGCCAAGGGCTTCGACACCTTCTGCCCGATGGGCCCGGTGGTCGCCACCGGCCTCGATCCCGCGACGCTCACCGTGACCACCCTGCTCGACGGCGCGGCCCGCCAGCATTACCCCATCAGCGACATGCGCTTCTCGGTGCAGCAGCTGGTCAGCCTGATCTCGATGGACATGACGCTGCATCCGGGCGACGTGATCCTGTGCGGCACATCGGTCGGCGTCGGCTCGATGAAGCCCGGCAGCCTGGTCGAGGTCGAGATCAACGGCATCGGCAAGCTGAGCAATCGCTTCGGCTAGGGCCTGCCGCGCAAGAGATTCAACACTTCAAGGATCGACATGAAGATAGCAGTCATCGGCGCAGGCGCCATCGGCGGCCTGGTCGGAGCAAAGCTCGCGCTGGCCGGCGAGGAGGTCACGTTCATCGTGCGCGGCGCCAACCTCGACGCCATCGCCACCAACGGCTTCAAGCTGATCGCGGCCGACGGCGAGGAGCAGGTGGCGCGAAACGTAAAGGCCACCGATCGCTACGACCAGGCGGGCGTGCAGGACATCGTCATCCTCGCGATGAAGGCGCACCAGGTCGAAGCGGTGGCGAACGAAGTGCCGAAGCTCTTCGGCCCCGCGACCGTGGTGGTGACGATGCAGAACGGCATCCCCTACTGGTACTTCCACAAGCACGGCGGGCCGCTCGAAGGAAGCACGGTGAAGAGCGTCGATCCGCATGGCGTCGTGGCCGCGAAGATTCCTGCGGAGCGCGTGATCGGCTGCGTGGTCTATCCCGCCTCCGAGCTGGTGGCGCCGGGCGTGGTGAAGCACATCGAAGGCGACCGCTTCCCCGTCGGCGAGCTGGACGGCACCTCGAGCGAGCGCGTGAATCGCGTCGCGGCCTGCTTCGCCAACGCGGGCTTCAAGGCGCCCGTGCTCGACAACATCCGCGCCGAGATCTGGCTCAAGCTGTGGGGCAACCTGACCTTCAATCCGATCAGCAGCCTGTCGCATTCCACGCTGGTCGACATCTGCCAGTACCCGCCCTCGCGCGACCTCGCCGCCGCGATGATGCGGGAAGCCCAAGCCGTCGCGCACAAGCTGGGCATCGAGTTTCGCGTGTCGCTGGAAAAGCGCATCGCCGGCGCCGAGAAGGTGGGCAAGCACAAGACCTCGATGCTGCAGGACGTGGAGGCCGGGCGTGCCCCGGAGATCGATGCGCTGGTGGGCGCGGTGGTCGAGCTGGCCCGGCTGACCGACACGCAGACGCCGCATATCGACACCGTCTACTCGCTGGTCAAGCTGCTGGCCCGCACGATGGAGGACCAGCGCGGACGGGTCCGCCTTCACGAGATGGCTTGAGGCCCTCACCATGAGACGCGCCCGCAGCGCCAAGATCGTCGCCACGCTCGGCCCGTCCACTTCGGACGAGCAGGCCATCCGCGCCCTGTTCGAGCGCGGCGTGGACGTGTTCCGGCTCAACTTCAGCCATGGCACGCAGTCCGACCATGCGCGGCGGCTCGCGACGATCCGTGCGCTGGAGAAGGAGTTCGGCCGGCCGATCGGCGTGCTGCTCGACCTGCAAGGGCCGAAGCTGCGCCTGGGCACTTTCGAAGGCGGCAGGACGCAGCTCGAAGCCGGTGCGCGACTGCGCCTCGACATGGACAGGACCCCCGGCGATGCCCGCCGCGCGCCGCTGCTGCATCCGGAGATCTTCGCGGCGCTGCAGACCGGCACCGAGCTGCTGCTCGACGACGGCAAGCTGCGCCTGCGCGTGGAAAGCCACGGCGCGGATTTCGCCGAAACCACCGTGCTTGTCGGCGGACCGATCTCGGACCGCAAGGGCGTCAACGTGCCGAGCGTGCTGCTGCCGATCTCGCCGCTGACCGCGAAGGACCGCGACGACCTGGCCTTCGGGCTCGCGATGGGCGTGGACTGGGTTGCGCTGTCCTTCGTGCAGCGGCCCGAGGACATCGAGGAGGCGCGCGCCCTCATCGGCACACGCGCCTGGATCATGGCCAAGCTCGAGAAGCCGGCCGCGATCGAGCACCTGGACGGCATTGTCGCCTTGTCCGACGGCATCATGGTCGCGCGCGGCGACCTCGGCGTCGAGCTGCCGCCCGAGCAGGTGCCGGAACTGCAGCGCCTCATCGTGCGCGCCTGCCGCAAGGGCGGCAAGCCGGTGGTGGTGGCGACGCAGATGCTCGAGTCGATGATCGCCTCGCCGGTGCCCACCCGCGCCGAGGTCTCCGACGTGGCGACCGCGATCTACGACGGCGTGGACGCGGTGATGCTGTCCGCCGAATCCGCGTCGGGCAAGTACCCGCTGGAAGCGGTTGCGATGATGGACCGCATCGTCGCCCGCGTGGAAGCGGACCCGTCCTACCGCAGCGGCATCGACGCCACGCATGCCGCGGCCGAGGCGACCACCGCCGACGCGGTCTGCGCGTCGCTGCGCAACGTGGCCGGGCTGCTCTCTCCGGCCGCCACCGTGACCTACACCTCCTCGGGCTTCACCAGCCTGCGCGCCGCGCGCGAGCGACCCGCCGTGCCCGTGCTGAGCCTGACGCCCTCCGTCGCCACCGCGCGCCGCATGGCCATGGTCTGGGGCGTGCATGCGGTGCTGGTGGACGACGTTCACGATGTCGCCGAGATGATCGAGTGCGCCTGCCGCAGCGCGCGCGACGAGGGATTCGCGAACCCGGGCGACGACGTGGTGGTCGTCGCGGGCCTGCCCTTCGGACAGTCCGGAACGACGAACTTGCTGCACGTCGCGCGCATCGCGCGCTGAGCCGGTCAGATCTTTCTGGCGCCCGTGCCCGCGGCCTGCCGCAGGCCCGCCAGCGCGGGCTCGATGATCGCGGGATCGGCGCCCACAGCGTAGACCGCATAGGCCGGGTAGAGAAACTCCGGCGTATGGGGCACGCGGCGCAGATGCCCGGATTCCAGGTGGCCGCGCACCACGTCGAGCCGGAAATAGCCGGTGCCGCCGGCGGCCAGCAGGTACTCGCGGCCGAGCGGCCCGAGCCCGGCCATCACTGCCGCGCTCGACAGTTCGGGAAAGGCCAGGCCGTGCTGCGCCGCGAACTCGGGCCCCCAGTCGACGTACACATAGTCCGCCGGGTGCGGCACGCGCGGACGCTTCGCCGTCGTGACCATGACGAGCTTTTCCTCGATCAGGAGCTCCACGCGCAGCCCGGGCCGCTGCTGCGGCGCATAGGCGATGGCGACATCGAGCACGCCCGCGGCCACCTTGTCGAGCAGGTCCTGCGGGTAGCCGACTTCCGTGCGCAGCGCGAGCTGCGGGTGCCTGGCGCGCATCCACAGCAGCCAGCGCAGCAGCAGCGGATCCCACAGGCTGATTTCGCAGCCGGCCGCGAGCACCTCGCGGCTACCGGTCGGCACCGCCACCTGATCGCGCGCGCGCGCCCAGACCTGCACCAGCGTGGTCGCATGCGGCAGGAAGCGCTCGCCGGCCGCGGTGAGCGCGGCGCCGGCCTTGTTGCGCACGAAGAGCCGGCGGCCGAGCAGCTCTTCGAGCGTTCGCACGCGCGCGCTGACCGAGGTCTGCGTCACGTGCAGCCGCTCGGCGGCGCGCTGGAAGCTGCGGGTCTCGACGATCTCGAGAAAGGTGCGGGCCAGGTTGATGTCCATTGCGGCAAATCGTTTGAATGCAGGATTTTTGCATTCAACTGGCAATAAATCTCGTTTTACTTATGGCGAAGGCAAACCGAAGATGAAGCCATCACATCCAGGAGCTGCATATGTCCACCCTCTCCCGATCATCCCGCGCGAACGCCTTCGGCGGCCTGGCCGGCGCGTTCAAGGCCTTGGCCGATGAAGCCAGCCTGCTCGCCCAGGCCTTGCTGAGCCCGGGCAGGATCATCGAAGAAGTCGAAGAGATGCACGCCCTGCAGGTCGACGCGAACCGCAACGAGCCCATCGATCCGATGCGTGCCGCCGTGCTGCGCCGGCGTGCGGCCTACATCGGCCTTCGCTAGGATTCGAACGGAACGATCTGCGCAATCAGCGACGCGCCGTCGCTGAGCAGAAAGTCCTTGAAGGCCTGCGCCACCGGCGGCAGGCGCTTGGTGCGCCGATGCACGACGTACCAGTTCAGCATCAGCGGAAAACCCTCGACGTCGAGCACGCTGAGGCTGCCGGCCTTCAGCTCCTGGCTGATGGTGTGCGCCGACACGAAGCTCACGCCCATGCCCGCGATCACCGCCTGCTTGATCGTCTCTGTGCTCGGGATCTCCATTGCGATGTTGATGTCACGCAGGTCGCCGCCGAAGCCTTCCTCCATCGAGTTCCAGGTGTCGGTGCCTTTCTCGCGCACGACGAAGGGCTCGCGCATCAGCCGGGCCCGCGAGATCTTCCTCTCGCCGACCAGCGGATGGCTCGGCGCCGCGACGATCACGTAGGGATGCGGCGCGAAGGGCTGATTGACCGTGTCCATGTCGGTCGGCGGCCGCACCATGATCGCGAGGTCGGTGAGGTTCTCGGCGATGTGGGTCAGAAGCCCCTCGCGGTTGTGGACCGTGAAGTTCAGCGTCACGCCGCGATGGCGGCTCGCGAACTCCACCAGGAGGCGAGGAAAGAAGTAGTCGCCGGCGCTGATCACGCCCACGTTGAGCTTGCCGCCCGAGACGCCCTTGAACTGCGTCATCGCGTTCTCGGCCGCCTCGAACTGCTGGATGATGGCGCGGCTGATCTGCAGCAGCTCCGCGCCGGCAGGCGTCAGGTAGATCTTCTTGCCGAACTGCTCGAACAGCACGTTGCCGGCGTGCTCCTCGAGCTTGCGCACCTGCGTCGAGACGGCCGGCTGGGTCAGGTGAAGCTCTTCGGCCGCGCGCGAAAAACTCAAGAGGCGAGCGACCGCCTCGAAGACTTTCAACTGGCGCAGGGTCGCGTTCTTCATCGTGAACTCATCGTACCGTGCGCCTTGCGGCGGACTTCGATTTAGTAATCGCATCGGCCCATTCGCCGGATAAATTGGACAGCCGTTTCTCCGCTGTCGACACTGCGCCCCACACGGTGTTGCGACAAACAAGGAGAACAGCATGTCGGCGCTTCAGGATGAAGGAACGATCTCGCATCGCAGCAGCAGCGCCGATGCGCTGGCGACCGTGCGCGGCGTGCTGGCAGAGCGCGCCGGCGAGCCGGGCGCGCTGCTGCCGATCCTGCACGAGGTGCAGGACGCGCTGGGCTACGTTCCCGCAGACGCCGTGCCGGAGATCGCCGCTGCGCTGAACTTGTCGCGTGCCGAGGTCCATGGCGTCCTCACCTACTACCACCACTTCCGCGCCGAGCCGGCCGCGCGGCACGTGGTCCAGATCTGCCGCGCCGAGGCCTGCCAGGCGATGGGTGCCGAGGCCTTGCTCGCGCATGCGCAGCAGCATCTGGGCTGCGCGGTGCATGGCGATTCGAAGGACGGCGCCTTCACCCTCGAGCCGGTCTACTGCCTCGGCCTGTGCGCCTCCTCGCCCGCCATGATGCTGGACGACGAGCCGCATGCGCGCATCACGCCGCGGGTCTTCGATGCACTGATGGCGCAGGCCCGGAGCGAATCATGAGCATCACCGTCTACGTGCCGCGCGACACCGCGGCCCTGGCCGCCGGCGCCGACCGCGTGGCGCGGCGCATCGCCGGCGAGGCCGCAGCGCGTGGTGCGGACATCCATCTGGTGCGCAACGGCTCGCGCGGCATGTTCTGGCTCGAGCCGCTGGTAGAGGTGGCCACGTCGGCCGGGCGCATCGCCTACGGGCCGGTCGCGCCCGAGGACGTGGCGAGCCTGTTCGATGCTGGTTTCCTCGAGGGCGCAGCCCATGCGCTGCATCTCGGCCCGACGGAGGAGATCGCCTACCTGAAGAAGCAGGAGCGCCTCACTTTCGCGCGCATGGGCATCACCGATCCGCTGTCGCTCACCGACTACCAGGCGCACGAAGGCTTCGCCGGCCTGCGCCACGCGCTGGCGCTGGAGCCCGCGCAGGTCGTGCAGCAGGTGCTGGACTCGGGCCTGCGCGGGCGCGGCGGCGCGGCCTTCCCGGCCGGCATCAAGTGGAAGACGGTGCTGGCGACGGCGGCCGCGCAGAAGTACATCGTCTGCAATGCCGACGAAGGCGACTCGGGCACCTTCTCCGACCGCATGACGATGGAGGGCGACCCCTTCATGCTGATCGAAGGCATGACCATCGCAGGCATCGCGACCGGCGCGAGCATGGGCTACGTGTACGTGCGCTCCGAATACCCGCATGCGATCGCGGCGATGAACGAGGCCATCCGCCGCGCCGAGGCGGCGGGCTTCCTGGGCGACGACATCCTTCGATCGGGCCGCAGCTTCCGGCTGCAAGTGCGCAAGGGCGCCGGCTCCTACGTCTGCGGCGAAGAAACGGCGCTGCTCGAAAGCCTGGAGGGCAGGCGCGGCATCGTGCGCGCCAAGCCGCCGCTGCCGGCCATCGAGGGCCTGTTCGGCCAGCCCACGCTGATCAACAACGTGATCACGCTGGCCAGCGTGCCGCTCATCCTGGCGCGCGGGGCAGAGTTCTACCGCGACTTCGGCGTCGGGCGTTCGCGCGGCACCTTGCCGATGCAGCTGGCCGGGAACATCTTGCACGGCGGGCTGGTCGAGAAGGCCTTCGGCGTCACGCTGCGCGAGCTGCTCTACGACTACGGCGGCGGCTCCGCATCGGGCCGGCCGATCAAGGCGGTGCAGGTGGGCGGGCCGCTGGGCGCTTACCTGCCGGAATCGCAATGGGACCTGCCGCTGGACTACGAGGCCTACGCCGCGGTCGGCGGCACGGTCGGCCACGGCGGCATCGTGGTCCATGACGACACCGCCGATCTTTCGAAGCTCGCGCGCTACGCGATGGAGTTCTGCGCCATCGAGTCCTGCGGCAAGTGCACGCCCTGCCGCATCGGGTCGACCCGCGGCGTCGAGGTCATCGACAAAATCCGGGCCGACCAGAACCGGCCGCAGCAGGTGATGCTGCTGCGCGACCTGTGCGACACCATGGTCCACGGCTCGCTGTGCGCGATGGGCGGGATGACGCCGTTCCCGGTGCTGTCCGCACTCAATCACTTTCCCGAGGACTTTGGCCTCGTCGTCCCCGATCGCGAAGCCGCCTGAGGCAAGAAGAAGAGGAACAAGCCATGCTCGACCACCTGAAAGAAACCGACTACGGCACGCCCCGCCGCGAGTCCGAGCGCGAGGTGACGCTCGAGATCGACGGCTACGAAGTGACCGTGCCCGCGGGCACCTCGCTGATGCGCGCGGCGGTCAATGCCGGCATCCAGGTGCCCAAGCTGTGCGCGACGGACAGCCTCGAGCCCTTCGGCTCGTGCCGGCTGTGCCTGGTCGAGATCGATGGCCGCAAGGGCTTTCCGGCCTCCTGCACCACGCCCGCCGAGGCCGGCATGAAGGTGCGCACGCAGACGCCGAAGCTCCAGGAGCTGCGCAAGGGCGTGATGGAGCTCTACATCTCCGACCATCCACTGGACTGCCTCACCTGTTCGGCCAACGGCAACTGCGAGCTGCAGGACATGGCGGGCGTCACGGGCCTGCGCAACGTGCGCTACGGCTTCGACGGCGCCAACCACCTGAAGAGCGCCAAAGACGAGTCGAACCCGTATTTCACCTACGACCCGTCGAAGTGCATCGTCTGCAACCGCTGCGTGCGCGCCTGCGAGGAAACGCAGGGCACCTTCGCGCTCACGATCAGCGGGCGCGGCTTCGAGTCGCGCGTCTCGCCGGGCCAGGACCAGGCCTTCATGGAATCGGAGTGCGTGAGCTGCGGCGCCTGCGTCGAGGCCTGCCCGACGGCCACGCTGCAGGAGAAGTCGGTGATCTGGCTCGGCCAGCCCGAACACAGCGTCATCACCACCTGCGCCTACTGCGGCGTGGGCTGTGCCTTCAAGGCCGAGATGAAGGGCAGCGAGGTGGTCCGCATGGTGCCGTGGAAGGACGGCAAGGCCAACGAAGGGCACTCCTGCGTCAAGGGCCGCTTCGCCTGGGGCTACGCGACGCACCAGGACCGCATGCTGAAGCCGATGATCCGCGCGAAGATCAGCGACCCGTGGCAGGAAGTGAGCTGGGAAGTCGCGTTGAACCATGCCGCGAGCGAGTTCAAACGCCTGCAGGCCAAGTACGGCAAGGACTCGATCGGCGGCATCACCTCCTCGCGCTGCACGAACGAAGAAACCTACCTGGTGCAGAAGCTGGTGCGCGCCGCCTTCGGCAACAACAACGTCGACACCTGCGCGCGCGTGTGCCACTCGCCCACCGGCTACGGCCTCAAGCAGACGCTGGGCGAATCCGCGGGCACCCAGACCTTCAAGTCGGTGGAGAAGGCCGACGTGATCATGGTGATCGGCGCCAATCCGACCGACGGCCATCCGGTGTTCGCCTCGCGCATGAAGAAGCGGCTGCGCGAAGGCGCGAAGCTGATCGTGGTCGATCCGCGCCGCATCGACATCGTGAAGTCACCGCACGTGAAGGCCGCGCACCACCTGCAGCTCAAGCCCGGCACCAACGTGGCGGTGGTGACCGCGCTGGCGCACGTCATCGTCACCGAAGGCCTGGCGGCGGAGGACTTCATCGCCGAGCGCTGCGACACCGCATCGTTCAACGAATGGAAGGCCTTCGTCGCCCGCCCCGAGCAGTCGCCCGAGGCCACGGAGGAGGCGACCGGCGTGCCGGCGGCGCAGCTGCGTGCCGCGGCGCGCCTGTTCGCCACGGCCGGCAACGGCGCCATCTACTACGGCCTCGGCGTGACCGAGCACAGCCAGGGCTCGACCACGGTGATGGGCATCGCGAACCTGGCCATGGTCACCGGCAACGTGGGGCGCGAGGGCGTCGGCGTCAACCCGCTGCGCGGCCAGAACAACGTGCAGGGCGCCTGCGACATGGGTTCCTTCCCGCACGAGCTGCCCGGCTATCGCCACGTCTCGGACAGCACCACCCGCGCGAGCTTCGAGGCGGCGTGGGGCGTCCCGATCAACCCCGAGCCGGGGCTGCGGATTCCCAACATGTTCGACGCCGCGCTCGGCGGCGCCTTCAAGGGCCTCTACTGCGAGGGTGAGGACATCGTGCAGTCCGACCCGAACACGCAGCACGTGGCGGCGGCGATGATGGCGATGGAGTGCGTGGTGGTGCAGGACATGTTCCTCAACGAGACCGCGAAGTACGCGCACGTGTTCCTGCCCGGCTCCTCCTTCCTGGAGAAGGACGGCACCTTCACCAACGCCGAGCGCCGCATCTCGCGCGTGCGCAAGGTGATGCCGCCGAAGGCCGGCTATGCGGACTGGGAGATCACCGTGAAGCTGGCGCAGGCGCTCGGCTACCCGATGGACTACAAGAGTCCGGAGGACGTCATGGCCGAGGTCGCCGCGCTGACGCCGACCTTCCGCGGCGTGAGCTACCAGCGCCTCGACGAGCTCGGCAGCATCCAGTGGCCCTGCAACGATGCCGCGCCCGAAGGCACGCCGACCATGCACATCGACAGCTTCGTGCGTGGCAAGGGCCGCTTCATCGTCACGCAGTACGTGGCGACCGACGAGAAGGTGACGCGCAAGTTCCCGCTGCTGCTCACCACCGGCCGGATCCTGTCGCAGTACAACGTCGGCGCGCAAACACGGCGCACCGACAACAACCAGTGGCACAGCGAGGACCGGCTGGAGATCCATCCGCACGATGCCGAGGAGCGGGGCATCAAGGACGACGACTGGGTCGGCATCCAGAGCCGCGCGGGCGAGACGGTGCTGCGCGCCACGGTGTCCGAACGCATGCAGCCGGGCGTGGTCTACACGACCTTCCACTTCCCGGAGTCGGGCGCCAACGTCATCACCACCGACAACTCCGACTGGGCCACCAACTGCCCTGAATACAAGGTCACCGCGGTGCAGGTCATGCCGGTGATGCAGCCCTCCGCGTGGCAGCAGGAGTACAGCCGCTTCAACGAGGTCCAGCAGGGCTTGCTGACGGCTGCGCAGGCCAACGACACGGTGCCAGCAAAGTGACAGCCGTTGTTGCACCCCCGCTTTTCGAAGGCGCCCGCCTGCTGCCGGTCAACGGCGTGCGCGGCGGGCTGGACTTCGCGGTGCAGGACTGGGTGGCCGAGGAAGTGCCCGTCGCGCTCGAGTTCAACGGCATCTCGCACGCGGTGATGCTCGCCACGCCCTCGGACCTGGAGGACTTCGCGCTCGGCTTCTCGCTCAGCGAGGGCATCCTGGATCATGCGCGCGAGCTCTATGCGGTGGAGGCCGAAGCTTCGGCCCTCGGCATCACCGTGCACCTGGAAGTGGCCAGTGCCGCGTTCGCGCGCCTGAAAGAGCGGCGCCGTTCGATGGCCGGGCGCACCGGTTGCGGTCTGTGCGGCACCGAAAGCCTCGGCCAGGTGTCGCGCCGGCTGCCCATGCTTCAGGCCGATGCGGCGCGGCTGGACCGGCGCGCGATCGCGCGGGCCATGTCGCAGTTCCACGCCTTGCAGACGCTGCAGCAGGCCACCGGCGCCGTGCATGCGGCCGCCTGGTGCACGGCGGAAGGCGAGGTGATGTGCTTGCGCGAGGACGTCGGGCGCCACAACGCCCTCGACAAGCTGATCGGCGCGCTGGCATCCAGCGGGGTCGATGCGTCGGCCGGCTTCATCGCCGTCACCAGCCGCGCCAGCTTCGAGATGGTGCAGAAGACCGCCATGGCCGGCGTGTCGCTGCTCGCCGCGGTGTCCGCGCCCACCTCTTTCGCGGTCGAGACCGCGCAGCGGGCCGGCCTCACGCTGGTCGGCTTCGCGCGCAAGGAAGACCTGGTGGTCTATTGCCAGCCGGAACGTACTTCGGCCAACCCGGCGTCCGGCGCAAGCCGCGCGCACTGACATCCAATTCGAGAGGCAGCATGCACGATCCCGGCGCACAACTGGTCAAGATGGCCAACCAGATCGGCACCTTCTTCCAGGCCCAGACACCCGCCGACTCCGTCGCGGCCAGGCAGGCGATCGCCTCGCACCTGAAGTCGTTCTGGGCGCCCAGCATGCGCGCTCAGCTGCTGTTCCAGCTTGACGAAGGAGGTGCCGGCGACCTGCTGCCGATCGTCGCCTCGGCAGTGCGCAGCCATCGGACGACGCTGCTTCCCGGCGAGGCCGGTTAGGACGGAAGCCCCGCGCCCTGGAACGGCCTGGCATCCGCCACGCGCTCCTCGTGCGCCTTGAGCAGCAACTCGTAGTACATGCACAGCGGCATGGCGACGAACACCATGCCGGCGACGTAGATGATCAGGCTCATCACCGGAAAGTCGGCGCTGCCCCAGTAGGGAATCGACGCGGCGGCCGCGCCGATGGCGATGATGGCGATCACCGCCTTCAATGCACGGCCCATGAAAGCAGCCCGCAAGTGGCCGGGCCGGTCGAAGCCTTCGCGCTGCGGGCTGGAGTCTTCGCTCCTGTCGTCGCCCTTGTCTCCATCGTGATCCATGGTTTTCCTTGGTTGAGGCGCTACCGCTTCTTATCATGTGGGCCGGACCGGGGCAATGCTGAAGTCCCGCAGTGCGCGCGCTGCACCATCCCAACTCTCAGGAATCTCCATGAAAAAAGCGGGACTCGTCGGCCTGGGCGCCATGGGCGCCGGCATCGCGGCCACCTTGCGCAGCAAGGGCTACGAGATGCATGTGTGCGATGCGCGCCCCGGCGCTGCGCTCGCCTTTGCCGAACAGGGCGGCGTCGCCTGGGCCACGCCGGCGCAGGTCGCGGCCGAATGCGAGCGCGTCGTCTCGGTCGTGGTCAATGCGCAGCAGACCGAGGCGGTGCTGTTCGGCGAAGCGGGCGCGGCCGCGGCGATGAAGCCCGGCAGCGTGTTCGTGATGTGCTCGACGGTGGATCCCAACTGGTCCATCGCGCTGGAGGAACGCCTCGGCGCGGCCGGCATCCACTACATCGACGCGCCGATCTCCGGCGGCGCGGCCAAGGCCGCGAGCGGGCAGATGACGATGATGAGCTCGGCGAAGCCCGAGGCCTATGCCAAGGCCGATGCGCTGCTCGATGCCATGGCCGGCAAGGTCTACCGGCTGGGCGACCGCGCCGGCGCGGGCAGCAAGGTGAAGATCATCAACCAGCTCTTGGCCGGCGTGCACATCGCCGCCGCCGCCGAGGCCATGGCGCTGGGCCTGCGTGAAGGCGTGGCGCCCGAGGCGCTGTACGAGGTGATCACGCACAGCGCCGGCAACAGCTGGATGTTCGAGAACCGCATGGCCCATGTGCTGGCCGGCGACTACACGCCGCTGTCGGCGGTCGACATCTTCGTCAAGGACCTGGGCCTGGTGCTCGACACCGCGCGCGCGAGCAAGTTTCCGCTGCCGCTCGCGTCCACCGCGCACCAGATGTTCATGCAGGCGTCCACCGCGGGCTTCGCGAAGGAGGACGACAGCGCGGTGATCAAGATCTTTCCGGGCATCGAGTTGCCTTCCACTCCCAACAAAGACAAGCCATGACCGTCCTGCTCGGCTGCATCGCCGACGATTTCACCGGCGCGACCGATCTCGCCAACAACCTGGTGCGCGCCGGCATGCGCGTGGTGCAGACCATCGGCGTGCCGCAAGAGCCGCTGGCCGCCGAAGTCGATGCGGTGGTGGTGGCGCTCAAGTCGCGCACCATCGCGCCGGGCGAAGCGGTGGTGCAATCGCTGGCCGCGCTGCGCTGGCTGCAAGCGCAGGGCGCGCAGCAGATCTATTTCAAGTACTGCTCCACCTTCGACAGCACGCCCGAGGGCAACATCGGGCCGGTGACCGAGGCGCTGATGGATGCGCTGGGCACCGACTTCACCATCGCCACGCCGGCCTTCCCCGACAACAAGCGCACCGTCTTCAAGGGCTATCTGTTCGCGGGCGAGGTGCTGCTCAACGAGAGCGGCATGCAGAACCACCCGCTCACGCCGATGACCGATGCCAACCTGGTGCGCGTGTTGCAGGCGCAGACGCGGCGCAAGGTGGGGCTGATCGATCATGTGGCCGTGGCGCAGGGACCGGCCGCGATCGGCGAGCGCATCGCACAGTTGCGCGCGCAGGGCGTGGGCATCGCGATCGTCGATGCGGTCTCGAACGACGACCTGCTGCGCCTCGGCCCGGCGCTGGCGCAGATGCCGCTGGTCACGGCCGGCTCGGGCGTCGCGATCGGATTGCCGGGCAACTTCGGCATCGCGCCTTCGTCCGCCGCGAGCGCGCTGCCTGCGGCTTCGGGGCTCAGGGCCGTGGTGTCGGGCAGCTGCTCGCTTGCCACCAACCGGCAGGTGCAGCACTTCATCGCATCGGGACGGCCGGCGCTGGCGATCGATCCCTTGCGCATCGCGGCAGGCGTCGACGTGGCGACCGAGGCGCTGGACTGGGCTGCACCGCTCGTCGAATCCGGCCCGGTGCTGGTCTATTCGACGGCCGAGTCCGGCGCCGTGAAATCGGTGCAGGGCCGGCTCGGCGTCGAGGAAGCCGGCGCGATGGTGGAGCGCACCATCGCCGCGATCGCGCGCGGGCTGGTCGCGCAAGGCGTGCGCCAGCTCGTGGTGGCGGGCGGCGAAACTTCCGGCGCCTGCGTGCAGGCGCTGGGCGTCGCTCAGATGCAGATCGGCCCGCAGATCGACCCCGGCGTCCCGTGGTGCTATGCGGTGTCCGAAGCGGCCGGCAGCGCGGGCCTGCATATCGCGCTCAAGTCCGGCAACTTCGGCTCCGACGATTTCTTTTCGAAAGCCTTTACAGTCATCGGATGAAAGAGAGCGAATCGCGCGAAGAGATCTGCCGCATCGGCCGCAGCCTGTTCGAGCGCGGCTATGTGCATGCCACCGCCGGCAACATCAGCGTGCGGCTCGCTGACGACGGCTTCCTGATCACGCCCACCGATGCCTGCCTCGGCTTTCTCGACCCGGCGAAGCTCGCGCGCCTCGATGCCGGCCTGAACCAGACCGCCGGCGATCGCGCCAGCAAGACCATCGCGCTGCATGCGCGCATCCACGCCGCGGCCACGCGATTCGATGCCGGCACGCGTTGCGTGATCCACACCCATTCCACGCACTGCGTCGCGCTCTCGCTGCAACAGCCAGGCGAAGAACTGCTGCCGGCCCTCACGCCCTATTTCGTGATGAAGGTCGGCCATGTGCCGGTGATTCCGTATCAGCGCCCGGGCGCGCCCGAAGCGGCCGAGCTGGTGGCACAGGCCATCGAACGCTACGGCGCGCAGGGCACGCCGATCCGCGCCGTGATGCTCGAACGCCTGGGCCCGAACGTGTGGCACGAGACGCCCGCCGCCGCCATGGCCGTGCTCGAGGAACTCGAGGAGACCGCGAAGCTCTGGCTATGGAGCGGCCAGGCGATGGAGCGCCGACCGCAAGCCCTGGGCCCGGCCCAGATCGATGAACTGCGCCGCAGCTTCGGCGCTCGCTGGTAGAGGTTTCTTGTCATGCCCCGATTCGCCGCCAACCTCTCGATGCTCTATCCGGAGCTCGATTTCCTCGACCGCTTCGAGGCCGCCGCCAAGGATGGCTTTGAAGCCGTCGAATACCTCTTTCCCTATCCCTACGAGCGCCGCGAACTCGCGGCCCGCCTCGCCGCCAACGGCCTGCAGCAGGTGCTGTTCAACGGCCCGCCCGGCGACTGGGACCGCGGCGAGCGCGGGCTGGCCTGCCTGCCGGGCCGCGAAGCCGAATTTCGCGAAGGCCTCCTGAAGGCACTGGACTATGCCGAGGCGCTCGATTGCCCGCGCGTGCACGTGATGGCCGGCCTGGTGCCCGAGGGCGTGGAGCGCGAGGCCGTGCAGCCGGTCTACATCGAGAACCTGCGCTGGGCCGCCGCCGAGGCGGCCAAGGCCGGGCGCAATCTCTTGATCGAGCCGATCAACACGCGCGACATTCCGCGCTTCTTCCTGAACCGGCAGGACCATGCGCACGAGATCGTCGAGATGGTCGCCGCGCCCAATCTCCAGGTGCAGATGGACCTCTACCACTGCCAGATCGTCGAGGGCGACGTGGCGATGAAGATCCGCAAGTACCTGCCGACCGGCCGCGTCGGCCATTTCCAGATTGCGGGCGTGCCCGAGCGGCACGAGCCCGACATCGGCGAACTGAACCATCCCTACCTGTTCGACGTGATCGACGAGGTGTCGGCCCAGTGCGGCTGGCAAGGCTGGGTCGGCTGCGAATACCGGCCGCGCCGCGGCGCCGTGGCGAGCGGCACATCGGGCGGCCTCGGCTGGCTGCGGGCGCTGCCGCGCACACAGGCCGCATGAGGCTCGAAGCCGTGCGCATCCCGCCGCGCCTGCGGGGCTTTGCGGCGCGCGATGCGGAGGTCTTCGACGTCACGCTGGCCGGCGCGCAGGTTGCGACCATCGAAGCGAGCGAACTGCCGGCGCGCGGCACCCTGCTCAGCGCCATGGTCGATGCGCATGCGCACATCGACAAGAACTACACCGTGCGCGAGGTGGGCGCGGCCGAGGGCAACCTGTTCGCGGCCATCGGGCGCATGGCCGCGCACCGCGCGCACTGGACCGCTGACGCGCTGCGTGCGCGCATGGAGCGCGCGCTGCAGGAAGCCTGGCGTGCCGGCACGCGCGCCCTGCGCACGCACCTGGACTGGAACAGCGCCGAGGCGCCGGCCTCGCTCGCGGTCTTCGAGGAACTGCGTTCGCAGTGGCACGGCCGCATCGAGCTGCAGTTCGTCGCGCTGGTGCCGCTCGATCTGTTCGCCGATCGCGAAGCCGGCGAGCGCATCGCCCGCGCCGTGCAGCGCGCGGGCGGCACGCTCGGCGCTTTCGTCTATCGCAACGAGGGCATCGTGTCCAAGCTGGGGCGCGTGCTCGACCTCGCGCAGGACCATCAGCTCGCGCTCGATTTCCATGTCGACGAAGGGCTGGACGCGGAGGCGACCGGCCTGCGCACCATCGCCCAGCTCGTGATCGCGCGCGGGCTGCATGGCCGCGTGCTCTGCGGCCATGCGTGCTCGCTGTCGGTACAGGAAGACGCGGCCGCCAGGGACACGCTCGGCCTGTGCGCGAAGGCCGGCCTGCACCTCGTGGCGCTGCCCACCACCAACCTCTACCTGCAGGGCGCCTGGGACCGCACGCCGGTGCCGCGCGGCATCACGCGCATCCGCGAAGCCGCCGCGCTGGGCCTGCGCGCGAGCCTGGCCACCGACAACGTGCAGGATGCCTTCTATCCCTACGGCGGCTACGACCTGCTGGAAACCTTCGGCCTCGGCGTGCAGATGGCGCATCTGGCACCGGCATCCGACTGGCTCGACGCGATCACCGTCAGCCCGGCGACGGCGCTGGGCCTGGGCTGGGACGGCCGCATCGCGTCCGGCTGCCCCGCGGACCTGGTGCTGCTGGCCGCGGCCGACGAATACGAACTTCTGGACCCGCGCGGACGGCGGCGCACCGTCATCCGCGCGGGCCGGACCCTGGAGAACGGCGAATGAGCATGGGCAAACCGATGGCCAACTACGCGGCCGCCAAGCGCGTGGGTGATTTCGTCTTCATGAGCGGCGTGGTCGCGGTCGATCCGTCGACGCGCCGCGCGGTGGCCGGCTACGACGACATCCCCGAAGAAGCGCGCCAGGGCTTGCGCACGCTCGGCTACGCCACCGGCCAGATGTCGGTCGACGTGTTCGAGGCGGCCATCGTGGCGCAGAGCTGGTTCGTGCTGGAGCGCATCCGCCAGATCGCGGCCGAGCACGGCGGCACGATGGACGACGTGGTCAAGCTGGTGCAGTACTTCCGCCAGCTGCCGCACTACGCCTTCTACAACCGCGTGCGCGGCCTGTTCTATCCCGGCGAGCCGCCGGTCAGCACGGTGGTGGAGGTGTCGCGCTTCCTGCCGGGGGACGAGGTGCTGGTCGAGGTGGAAGCGACGATGTATTTGCCGCAGCACTGAGGGCGCGCCTCTGACCGGCGCAGCGCCGGTCCTCGAAGATTTTTTGTGATCTTCCGCACAACCGGAACGGATTTCCCTGCGTATCTCCTGCAACAGAAGCGGCGTCGGTCGTTACGTAGAGAGCCTGGCACGGTGGATGCAAGGCCATCGGCGAGCGGGCTTCACGCCATTTTTTTGACATTTCTTGCCGATTGCAGGAGACGATCATGTTGCAAAGTTCTTCGATGCAGACTGCAGCCGCGTTCGAGATCCGGTTCCAGTCCCTGTTTCAACAAGGCCGCGCGCTGGCCTTCCCCTGCGACCGCACGGGCCTGGTCGACCTCGACGCCATGAGTGAAACTGCCAGAAACAACTACTTGTTCGCTCGAGGCATGATCGGCCGCGAGTACGCGATGCCCTTCGTCCAGGCCCGCGAACGTCATTGATCCGGCGTTGACATCGTGTTGCCGATCATTGGCTGCGCATCGCGATGTCCATTTCTCTTGTCCTGTTCGACCTCGACGGCGTGCTTTGCGACTACGACCGTTCGGCGCGGGTCGCCCACCTGGCCGCGCTGACCGGGCAGGGCGTCGACGCCGTGCGGCGTGCGATCTGGGATTCCGGGCTGGAAGCGCGGGCCGATGCGGGCCTCATGAGCGGCAAGGACTATCTCAGCGAACTGGGCCTGCTGCTGGGCCATCGCATCACGCTCGACGATTGGCTGGCCGCGCGGCGTGCCGCGACGACGCCGAAGGCCGAAGTGCTCCGGCTCGCGAAGGCCGTGGCCTCGAGCCGGCGCGTCGCGGTCCTCACCAACAACAGCCGCCTGCTCACCGAGCACATGGATCGCGTGTGTCCCGAGGTCGGCGAACTGTTCGATGAGGGAACGATCCTTTCCACGGCGTCGTACGGCGCCACCAAGCCTGCCCCCCAAGCCTACTTGCGCTGCCTGGAGGAATTGGATGCAATGCCTGCCGGAACGCTCTTCATCGACGACGTCGATTCGAATGTCGCTGGTGCGATCCAGGCCGGCCTCCATGCCTACATGTTCATCGGCGCCGAGGCCATGGCACAGGAGCTGGCATCGCGCGGGTTGATCTAGTTCACTCGGTTGTCACGAAGGGCGCATACCGTCCGTTCGCCACATCAACGAGGAGAACTTTCGTGAACCATTCGAAGAAATTCTGGGCTGCGCTGCTGGGCATGGGCATGCTGCTCGCAGCCGCCGCGCCTGCCGCCGCGCACGAAGAAAAAGCACGCCGGCGCGCCGACAACGCGCCGCTGGTGATCGGACACCGGGGCGGCGCCAACGGCTATCTGCCCGAGCACACGCTGGAAGCCTATGCCCTCGGCATCGCTTTGGGCGCCGACTACATCGAGCCCGATCTGGTCGCCACCAAGGATGGCCAGCTGATCGCGCGCCACGAGCCCAATCTGATCGACACCACCAACGTCAAGGACCTGCCGCAGTTCGCCAGCCGCCGCAAGACCGTGATGGTCGACGGCATCGCCACCGACGGCTTTTTCGCCAGCGACTTCACCCTGGCCGAGATCAAGCAGCTGCGCGCCGTCCAGTCCTTTCCCGAGCGCGACCAGGGCTTCAACGGCAAGTTCCAGATTCCGACGCTGGCCGAGGTGATCGAACTGGCCAAGCGCAAGTCGCGCGAGGAGGGGCGCCGCATCGGGATCTATCCGGAAACCAAGCACCCGACCTACCACCAGGGCATCGGCCTGCCGCTGGAAGACCGGTTGCTGGGCGTGCTGAGCGCTGCCGGCTGGAACCACCGCAACGCCCCGGTCTTCATCCAGTCCTTCGAGACCGCCAACCTGCGCTACCTGCGCAGCAAGACCAGCGTGCGGCTGATCCAGCTGGTCGATGCCAACGACGTCAAGCCCGACGGCTCGCTCGACCTGAGCAAGCCCTACGACAAGCCCTACGACTGGGTGGTCTCGAACCGCGCTGGCCTGTTCAGTGATCTGGTGACGCCGCGTGGCCTGCAGGAGGTGAAGGGCTACGCCGACGGCATCGGCCCGTGGAAGCCTTATCTGATATCGAGCGCCTGCAAGACGGTGCAGAACGGCGCCTGCGCCGATGTGACGGGCGACGGCGTGGTCGACGAGCGCGACCGCGTGCTGCTGCCGCCCACAGACGTGATCGCCAATGCGCATCGGCTGGGCCTGCTGGTCCATCCGTACACCTTCCGCAGCGAACAGAAGCGGCTGACCGGCAGCTTCGGCGGCAACCCGGTCAATGAATACCTCGCGTTCTACGAGGCCGGCGTCGACGGCTTGTTCAGCGACTTCGCCGACACCGCGGTCGCTGCGCGCGCGATGTTCCTGCTCAAGCACGATCCCGACTACGCCGGCTGTCTGGTCAATGCACGCCGGTGCGAGAGAAACAATGACTGAGCGGGTGCTCGCGCGGATCCTGGGCGCGGTCCTGGCTGCCGTGGCGCTCGCGCAGCCGGCCCATGCCGAGGGCGGGTTGCCCGGCTCGCCGGCTGCGGTCGGGCAAGGCCCGGGCGCCGCGACGACCGCGGCGCCCGCCCAGCCGGAGAGTCTGGGCGGCGCGATCTTCAACCCGTTTGCTGCGCCGGCATGGGCGTCTGCGCGGCGCCCGGTCGCGGTCGAACGCGACTCCGGGTCTCGCAGGCCCGACTACGTCCTTCGCTCCGGCGCGGCAGCGCCGACCACCACGAACTCTCCCGGCACCCGGTAGCCCGCACCCTGCCGCCACGCATCGATCGCTTCGAGGTAGCGCGCGCGGACCCGCGTGCGAACCTCTTCGCCGAAGCGCGACCAGGCCAGCGCCACGGGTCCGCCGGCAAAGGCCGCGTTGCAGGCCTCGTCGCCGTCGGCATAGCACAGCGTCGTCGCGATGCGGCGCTGTTCGACGGCCTCGAAGCCGGCCTCGGCGCACAGGCGTGCCAGCGTGTCCTGCTGCCCGAGCCGGAAGAACAGCGGGCAGACCTCGCTGGCGACCTCGGCGTCGACGATCGGGAACACGGCCGACCAGCCGCAGCGCGATCGTTCTCCCCACACGGCAAGCGCCATGCGGCCGCCCGGCCGCAGGACCCGCCGCATTTCCCGCAAGGCGCGTTCGGGATCGGGCAGGTACATCAGGCCGAGTGCGCACAGCGCGAGGTCGAAGCTCGCGTCCGGCAGCGCCAGGCTTTCGGCATCCATGCGCGCAAAGCCCACGTTCGACAGCGCCTTCTTCGAGGACTGAAGCCGGGCGGCGTCGACCATCTGCCCGGACAGGTCGATGCCGAACACCCGGCCATCCGGACCGACCGCACGCGCCGCCTCGAAGGCGACCAGCCCGGTGCCGCAGGCCACATCGAGCACGCGCTCGCCCGCTGCCGGCGCCGCCATGGCCAACAGCCCGGCGCGGGCGTCGGCGAGCTGCGCCTGCCACAGCGCTTCGTAGTCGCCGGCCGCCAGGTCCCAGCCGTAACGCTGGACGCGCCGCTGCAGCCTGGCATCCATGGCTCAGCGCCGCGTGACCACGATTTCGAGGTAGTCGCTGGGCACCACCAGCGATGCGGCGCCGGCCCGGTTGCTGCGGTCCAGCAGCTCCGTCAGATCGCGTTCCAGCGCGGCGGCGCCGTCGGCGGGCAGGGCCGCGAAGGCCTTGTGCACCGGCCCGTACCAGGTACGGAACACCTCGATGAAATGCGCGGCCGAACGGTAGCGGAAGTTGAACTGCCGCTGCGTGATCGCGATCGACGCCGCGCGTTCGCCGAAGAGTTCTTTCAGGTGCGCCTCGGTGCCCCACAGCGAAGGCGGCTGCACGCCCGCCGGCGGCGGCAGATGGCGTCCCAGCACCTTGAACAACTGGCCGATGAAGCCCTCGGGCGTCCAGTTGGCGAGGCCGATGCGGCCGCCGGGGCGGCACACGCGCGCCAGTTCGGAGGCCGCCTTCGCGTGGTTGGGCGTGAACATGACGCCGAAGGTCGACAGCACGGCGTCGAAGCTGGCGTCCTTGAAGGGCAGCGCCTCGGCGTCCGCGGTCTGGAACTCCACGTTCAGGCGTTCTGCGCGCGCGCGCTCGGCGCCGCGGTCGAGCAGCGCGGCCACGTAGTCGGTCGAAGTCACCTGGCAGCCGCGCCGCGCTGCGGCCAGCGTGGCATTGCCGTTGCCGGCCGCGACGTCGAGCACACGCTCGTCGCAGCGCAGGTCGCAGGCTTCGGCCAGCTGCTCGCCCACCAGCTGCAGCGTGGTGCCGATCACGGCGTAATCGCCGCTGGCCCAGGCGGTCATCTGGCGGCTCTTGATGGCGTTGAAATCGACGGGTGCATTCATGGCGCTGGTCTCCTTGGGGTGTCGAAGTGGGGGAAGGCCTGAACTGTCGCGCGCCGCCGCGGCGGCGTCCTGCCTGCGCGTCGGCCTGGCCTGCCCCATCGTCCGCAATGCGGCCGTCGGCATGCCGAGCGTCCGGGCCGGTTGCCCATTCATCCGTCCGAGCGGCATAGTCCATATCTCCTCTAGGCGCCGCGCGCCGACGCGCCCAGAATGGCTGTATCCAGTTCGATGCGGAGAGCAACCCATGGCAGCAGAAGACATCGCGGCGGCATTGCAGCGGGTGGAGGCGGTGCTGCGGCGGCGCCCCGAGGCCGGCCTTCACGAAGACTCGCAGGCCGTGGCGCGTTGGACAGGCGCTTTGGGGGTGATCGCCAGCCATGCGAACGGGACCGAGGTGGCGACCGACATGCCGGGCGAATTCGGCGGTGGCGGCGATCGGGTCACGCCGGGCTGGCTGCTGCGCGCCGGATTCGCATCCTGCGTCGCCACCCGCATCGCGATGGGCGCTGCCATCGAGCGAATCGAACTGGAGCAACTCGAGGTGCGGGTCGACAGCCATTCGGATGCGCGCGGCATGCTGGACGTGGCGGAGGCCGACGGCACGTCGGTGATCGCCGGGCCGCTGGACATGCAACTGTTCGTGCGGATCTCCGCACCCGGCGTGGCGCCGCAGCGCTTGCGAACGCTGGTCGAAGAGAGTCATCGCTGTTCGCCGATGTCTTCGGCGATCCAGCTCGCGGTGCCGGTGACCCTGCGCATCGAGGTGGGTGACAGCTGATGGACGCCCTGTCCGAGACCCTTCGCGTCGTGCGGCTGGTCGGCGCCATCTTCATCAACGCCCGGTTCACCGCGCCCTGGTGCTACCAGTCGCCGCGCGCCGATACGGTGGCGCCGATCCTGGAGCCCGGCGCCGAGCGCGTGGTGATCTTCCACCTGATCACCGAGGGCGAGTGCTATGTCGAGCTCGCCGGAGAGCCGCCGGTGCACCTGATGGCGGGCGACGCCATCATCTTTCCGCAGGGCGATGCGCATCGCATGACTTCGCAGCCGGGGCTGCCGCCGGCAACCGGCGGGCGGCTCGCCGAGGTGCTGACGCGCCGGCCGCGCCAGCTGGCCTACGGCGGCGGCGGTGCGACCACGCGCCTGGTGTGCGGCTATCTCGCCTGCGATGCCCGCCTCGCGGGGATGCTGCTGGCGGGGCTGCCTGCGCTGGTCCGGGTCAATGTGCGCGGATCGAATGCCGGCACCTGGCTGGAGGCCTCCGTTCGCTACGCGCTGGCCGAGGCGAGGTCGCCGCGGCCGGGCGGCGCCGGCGTGCTGGCCAAGCTGTCCGAGGTGCTGTTCATCGAAGTCCTGCGCCTGTACATGAACGAGCAGGGCGAGGGACGCACCGGCTGGCTGGCGGGCGTGGGCGACCGGGTCGTCGGCGCCGCCCTGAACGCGCTGCACAAGAGCCCGGCCCATGCCTGGACGCTGGACGAGCTCGCTCGCACGGCCGGCAGTTCGAGGTCGGTGCTGGCCGAGCGCTTCCAGCAGCTGGTGGGAAGCTCGCCGATGCAGTACCTGACGCAGTGGCGCATGCTCTTGGCCGCCAATCTGCTGTGCCGCAGCAATGCCCCGCTGGCCAGCATCGCGGAGGACGTGGGCTACCAGACCGACACGGCCTTCAGCCGCGCCTTCCGGCGCGAGTACGGCGCGCCGCCGGCGGCCTGGCGCCGCAGCCGGTCGATGCGCGACCAGGTCGCGCAAGTCCGAGACGCAGCTTGACCATGCTCAATGCTTGCCCTCGAGCGTCGCCTTCAGTTGCCGCACGGCCTGCGCCGACTCGGCATCGATGCGCGCGCGCAGGCTGAAGCGGTTCAGCAGCGCGAACAGCAGATTGGGTGCGCGGTATTCGAACTCGCGCACGAAGTGTGTGCCGCCCGCCGCGGGTGCGAGCGAGTAGCTGACGACGCCGGCCGCGCGGCCGTCGATCTCGCCGGCGATGCGCCAGAGCCGTTCGGGCTCGCGCGCCGTGACGCGCCAGGTCACG
This sequence comes from Variovorax sp. LjRoot84, assembly GCF_964254305.1. Classification (NCBI taxonomy): domain Bacteria; kingdom Pseudomonadati; phylum Pseudomonadota; class Betaproteobacteria; order Burkholderiales; family Comamonadaceae; genus Variovorax; species Variovorax sp. LjRoot84. The sequence goes on along the minus strand of NZ_CAXUTE020000001.1, from coordinate 5,893,951 downwards.
CGCCCGCGGCGCCCGGCGACCTGGAAGTCCTCGACGACCGACTCGCCGACCGTGAGCGGATGATCGGCATCGCCGCTGACGGCGAGCGAGGACGGGTGCCAGCGCGGCCAGTTGGCCGGCGTCGTGACGTAGGCGAAAACTTCCGCCGGCGGCCGCGCGATGTCGGCCTCGGTGACGATGCGGGTGCGCCCCGCATTCATCGGCACGAACAAGGCGGCGACCAGCACCGCGAGCGCGAGAAGGGCGAAGGCCCATCGCTTCCACGTACGATGCGTCGAGCGTTTCATCGTTGACCTCCATGTCGCCATGACAATGCATTCTGTCCCTGCTTCGTGCGAGGTGCTCGTGGTCGGCGCCGGGCCGGCCGGCAGCGCCTGCGCGCAGATGCTCGCGCGCGCCGGGTTCGATGTCGTGCTCTGCGACCGGCACGACTTCCCGCGCGACAAGGTCTGCGGCGACGGCCTGATTCCCGATGCGCACCGCGCGCTCGCGCGGCTCGGCGTGCTCGACGAAGTGCTGGCGCGCGCACGCAGCGCAAGGCATGTCGGCTGCATCGCGCCGCACGGCGGACGGGTCGAGGTGCCGGCCCAGCTGGCTGTGCTGCCGCGCCGCGAACTCGACGACATCGTGCGCCGGGCCGCGCTGGCGGCTGGCGCGCGGTGGCTCGCGCCGGCGCGCTTTGATGCACCGCTCTTCGATGCCGGCCAGCGCGTGGTCGGAGCACGGCTCAGGCTGGCCGGCAGCAGCATGCACGAGCTGCGCGCGCACTGGACCGTGCTCGCCACCGGCGCGGCGACGGTTCCTTTGATTGCGGCAGGCGTCTGCGTGCGGCGCGCGCCGAGCGGCTTCGCGCTGCGCGGCTACGTGAAGAACGAGGCGATGGCCGCGCGCATCACCGGGCTCGAAGTCGTGTGGCACCGCGCGCTGCGCCGCGGCTACGGCTGGATCTTTCCTTGCGGCGCTGGCATGTTCAATGTCGGTGTCGGGCGCATCACCCACGGCCAGGGTCAGGCAGCGATGCCGGAGCTCAACCTGCGCGAGCTCTTCGCCGCCTTCACGCACCTGCATGCGCCGGCCCACGAGCTGCTGCAGGGCGGCACGCAGGTCGGCGCGCTGAAGGGCGCGCCGCTGCGCTGTTCGCTCGAAGGCGCGCGCTGGTCGCGGCCCGGGCTGCTGGTGGCGGGCGAGGCGGCGGGTAGCACCTATCTGTTCACCGGCGAGGGCATCGGCAAGGCGCTGGAGACCGGCATGCTCGCTGCAGCAACGCTGGTCGAAGGCCGCGAACCAGGGCCGGGCGAGGATGCGGCGGTGCGCTCGCATTACGAAGCCGCGCTCGCCGCGCTGAAGCCGCGCTTCGCCGCCTACGCGCAGGCCAATCGCGTCAACGAACACCCGTGGCTGGCCGATCTCGTGATCTGGCGTGCGCGCCGCAGCGCGCGCATCGTCGGGCGCCTCGCCGGCGTGCTCGAGGAGACCCACAATCCCGGCAAGCTCGTGAGCGCCAAGGGACTGGCGCGGCTGTTCCTTCCGCTCGGCTGATTGCAGGCGTCGCCTTTAGAGGCGGCGTGGGGTTGCTAACGGCCTCCCCCTGGCCTATAAGTCATCTATGGTTTCTTTGTCTCGTCGCACGACGAGGAAGGAGAGCGCCATGAAGAGACGCATTTACTGGCTGATGCCGGATCCGGCGAGTGCCAGGCGGGCGATGCACGATCTTGTGCAGGCGCGCGTCGACGCTGCGCACATTCATTTCGCCGCTGCCGAAGGCATGGACATGACCGGGCTCCATGCGGCCAACGCGCTGCAAACCTCGGACGTCGTTCATGCCGCAGAAAGCGGTCTGGTGATCGGCGGCGCCGTCGGTACCGCGGTCGGGCTCGTGGCCGCGCTGCTGTTCCCCGTCGTCGGGGAGGCACCCGAATGGGAAACGGCTGCGCTGCTGGCCGTGCTCGGAGGCCTGATCGGTGCCTGGTCGGCCAGCATGATCGGCATCTCCATTCCCAGTCCGCGGCTTGCGCGCTTCGAAGGCGCGATCGGGCGCGGGCAGATTCTTCTGATGGTGGACCTGTCGCCGTCGCGCGTGCAGGCCATCGATGCGCTGTTGCGAACCGCCCATCCGGAGGCCCGCTTCGAGGGCGAGGAGCGGCTGGTCCCCGCGCTGCCCTGAAGCGCGTGGACTGCGAATCGCCGATGACGAGTCGAGGTGCCACACATGATCATGGCCATCGCGCTCGCAATCATCGTCGCCGCATCGGTGCTTTTTCACATTGTCAATCCGTGGTGGATCACTCCTCTGGCATCCAACTGGAAGTCGATGGACGACACCCTGACCATCACGCTGGTGATCACGGGCCTGTTCTTCGTCGTCATCAACCTCTTCGTCGTCTACACGCTGGTGCGCTTTCGCCACCGCGAGGGCGTGCGTGCGGTCCGGCAGCCCGAAAGCAAGTCGCTGGAGCGCTGGCTGATCGGCGTCACCACCGTGGGCATCATCGCGCTCCTGGCGCCCGGCCTGGTGGTGTACGCGAACTACGTCAAGACGCCGCATGACGCCCTCACGCTGGAAGTGCTGGGCCAGCAGTGGCAGTGGCGCTTCCGCTTCGCCGGCGCGGACGGCAAGCTGGGGCTGACCGAGACGCGCTTCGTCAGCGCGACCAATCCCTTCGGCCTCGACCCCGCCGACGCGGCCGGGCAGGACGACATCCTGATCGCGGCGGACGAGGTGCACCTGCCGCTGGGCAAGCCGGTGAACGTGCTGCTGCGTTCGCACGACGTGCTGCACGACTTCTACGTGCCGCCCTTCCGTGCCCGCATGAACATGGTGCCGGGGCAGGTCAGCACCTTCTGGTTCACGCCGACCGTGACCGGCCGCTACGAGGCGCTGTGCTCGCAGCTGTGCGGCGTCGGCCATCCCAACATGCGCGCCCACGTGGTGGTGGAGGACGCGGCGAGCTTCCAGGCCTGGCACAACGCGCTGCCGACCTTCGCCGCGATGCAGGCCAACGTGCGCGCCGCTGCCGCAGCGGGGGCCGGCGCCGGTTCGCTGGCCGAGCGGGGCCGCGCGCTGGCGGATGCCAAGGGCTGCGTGGCCTGCCACACGATCGACGGCAGCCCGCGCGTGGGGCCGACATGGAAAGGCCTGTACGGCAAGACCGAAAGCCTGCGCGACGGCTCCACCGCGAAGGTCGACGAAAAATTCCTGCGCGACTTCATCCGCGAACCGCAGGCGCGCGGCGTCAAGGGCTTCGCGCCGGTCATGCCGAAGATCGAGCTGAGCGACGAAGAGCTGGCCGCGCTGGTGGCCTACATCCAGACCCTCGGCGGCCCGCCGGCGCAGGCTGCCGGTGAACAGAAGGCGCAAAGATGAGCGCGATTCCCACCCCCACCGGCGATATCGCCGACACTGCCGGCCACCACGCGCCGCAGACCTTCCTGACGCGCTACGTCTGGAGCCAGGACCACAAGGTGATCGCGATCCAGTACGCCTGCACGGCCATCACGGTGGGCGTGATCGGCGTGGTGCTGTCCAACCTGATGCGCCTGCAGCTGGGCTTCCCCGGCGTGTTCGAGTTCATCACGCCCGAGCGCTACTACCAGTTCGTCACCATGCACGGGATGATCATGGTGATCTACCTGCTCACCGCGCTGTTCCTCGGCGGCTTCGGCAACTACCTGATCCCGTTGATGGTGGGCGCGCGCGACATGGTGTTCCCGTATCTCAACATGCTGAGCTTCTGGGTCTACCTGCTGTCGGTGATCGTGCTGATGGCGAGCTTCTTCGTGGCGGGCGGACCCACCGGCGCGGGGTGGACGCTGTACCCGCCGCAGTCGATCCTGCCCGGCACGCCGGGGCACGACGGCGGCATCATCCTGATGCTGATCTCGCTCGTGATCTTCATCGTCGCCACGACGATGGGCGGCCTCAACTACGTGACCACCGTGCTGCAGGCGCGCTGCAAGGGCATGACGCTGCTGCGCATGCCGCTGACGGTATGGGGCATCTTCGTCGCCACCATCCTCGCGCTGCTCGGTTTTCCGGCGCTGTTCGTCAGTGGCGTGATGCTGCTGCTCGACCGCGTGGCGGGCACCAGCTTCTTCATGCCGGCGCTGCTCTCGATGGGGAAGGCGACCCAGTACAAGGGCGGCAGTCCGCTGCTGTTCCAGCACCTGTTCTGGTTCTTCGGCCATCCCGAGGTCTACATCGTGGCGCTGCCGGCCTTCGGCATCGTCTCCGACCTGATCAGCGTGCATGCGCGCAAGAGCATCTTCGGCTACCGCATGATGGTCTGGGCCATCGTCGCCATCGGGGGCTTGAGCCTCGTGGTGTGGGCGCACCACATGTTCGTCGCCGGCATGAACCCGTACTTCGCCTTCTTCTTCGCGACCACCACGCTGGTCATCGCGGTGCCGACTGCCATCAAGGTCTACAACTGGCTGCTCACGCTGTGGCGCGGCGACATACACCTGTCGGTGCCGATGCTGTTCTCGCTGGCCTTCATCTGCACCTTCGTCATCGGCGGGCTGACCGGCCTCTTCCTCGGCAACGTGAGCGTCGACATCCCGCTCTCGGGCACCTACTTCGTGGTGGCGCACTTCCACATGGTGATGGGCGTGGCGCCGCTCTTGGTGGTCTTCGGCGGCATCTACCACTGGTATCCCAAGGTGACCGGCCGCATGCTCGACGACTGGCTCGGGCAGCTGCATTTCTGGATCACCTTCATCGGCACCTACCTCATCTATTTCCCGATGCACTACCTCGGCGTGCAGGGCATGCCTCGGCGCTACTACAACTTCGACAACTACGCGTTCATCCCGCCGTCCGCGTACAGCCTGAACACCTTCATCACCGTGGTGGCGCTTGTCGTCGGCGCGGCGCAGCTGCTGTTCATCTTCAACCTCGTCTGGAGCCTGCGCTACGGCCGGCGCGCCGATGCCAACCCCTGGCGCGCCGCCTCGCTGGAATGGCAGACGCCGCAGACGCCGCCGGTGCACGGCAACTGGGGGCCGGAGCTGCCGGTGGTCTACCGCTGGGCTTACGGCTACGGCGTGCCGGACGGTCCGAAGGACTACGTCGCGCAGAACGAGCCGCCCGAGGCGGGCGGCATGGAACCCGAGGCCCACAAGGGCAAGGACGACGAGGTTCGGGGGGCACCGACATGAACGCGATCGCCGCGCTGCCTTTTGCAGAACGTGATCACGCGGCCGCCGCGAGCATCGGCCTGTGGGTGTTCATGGGCGTGGCCACCGCGCTGTTCTCGCTCTTCGCCACGGCCTATGTGATGCGCATGAGCGCCAGCGATGCCGTCGCGCTCGCGCTGCCGTGGCAGCTGTGGCTCAGCACCGCGCTTCTGTTCGCGGGCGGCGTGGCGCTTTTGAAGGCCGGCGCGACGGCGCGTGGCGGCCACGGCCTCGCGCGGACGCGCCGCCTGCTGCTCGCCGGCGGCCTCTGCGCGCTGGCCTTTCTGGCGGTGCAACTGTGGGCCTGGCAGGCGCTGCTCGCCGCGCAGGTGATGCCGGCCGGCAATCCGGGCGGCAGCTTCTTCTATCTGCTGACCGCCATGCACGGGCTGCACGTGGCGGGCGGCCTCGCCGGCTGGGCGTGGACGGCACGCGCCGCATGGCGGCCGGCGGCGCGCCTTGCCGATCTCGCATGGCGCATCGGGCTCGTCGCGCGCTACTGGCACTTCATGCTGGCGGTGTGGCTGCTGCTGTTCGCCATGCTGGGCTGGCTGACGCCGGAGGTGGCGCGCTTCATCTGCGGCACCGCCTGATCGATAGAGGAAGCTTGCCATGAACACTGCCGCATCGATCGCGCAAATGCCCGTTGTGCCCGTTGTGCCCGTGGCCCCGGTCGCCGCAGCCGAAGGCCTGCGCGGGCTGATCGCCGACTGGTCCTCCGACCGCGAAGCCTTCCACGTCTCGTGGGGCAAGGCGATGATGTGGATCTTCCTCTTGAGCGACACCTTCATCTTCAGCTGCTTCCTCGTCGGCTACATGACGGTGCGCGTCTCGACCGTCGTGCCCTGGCCCAATCCGAGCGAGGTGTTCGCGCTGCACGTCGCCGGTGCCGACGTCCCGCTGCTCCTGATCGCGATCATGACCTTCGTGCTCATCAGCAGCAGCGGCACGATGGCGATGGCCGTCAATTGCGCCTACCGCGGCGACAAGGTGAACGCCGCCACGCTGATGCTGGTGACCGCCACCTGCGGCGAGATCTTCGTCGGCATGCAGGCCTTCGAATGGTCGAAGCTGATCATGGAAGAGGGCGTGCGGCCCTGGGGCAACCCGATGGGGGCGGCGCAGTTCGGCTCGGCCTTCTTCATGATCACCGGCTTCCACGGACTGCACGTGTCGGGCGGCGTGGTGTTCCTGTTCATCATCGCCTTCAAGCTGCTGCGCGGCGATTACGACCGCGGCGGCAACTACCAGATCGTCGAGATCGTCGGCCTGTACTGGCACTTCGTGGATCTGGTGTGGGTGTTTATTTTTGCGCTCTTCTATCTCTGGTGAGGACTTCGACCATGAACCCCGGCACCGGCCAGCAACATCCGATCAGCCTCTACCTCAAGATCTGGGGGCTCCTGTTCGTGCTCAGCACGATGTCCTACCTGGTGGACTACCTCCATGTGCAGGGCTATCTGCGCTGGGGCCTGATCCTCACCTTCATGCTGCTGAAGGCAGGCCTGATCGTCGCGGTCTTCATGCACATGGCCTGGGAACGGCTGTCGCTGGTCTATGCCATCCTGCTGCCGCCGCTGGCCCTGCTGGTGCTGGTCGGCCTGATGGCGGCGGAGGCCGGCCACACCTTGCTGGCACGGCTGCTCTTCTTCAATTGACGGCTTGCGCTCAGCGCCGCACCACGTAGCGCGTCACCACCGGCACCGTTTCGCCCTGGTGGAAGGCCAGGCGCCGCTCGCGCAGCGCCATGTCGGCCGCGGTCGCGCGGTGGAAGCGGCGCAGATGCTCGGTCCACGATTCGTCGACGATCTCCTCGACGTAGCGGCCCGGCTCGGCGATGTCGTGCAAGAGCTCCCAGCCGATCGCGCCCTGGCCGAGGCGCGCGCGGCGCGTCTGCTGCATCACGATGTGGAAGGCGGCGGCGCGCGCGGGGTCGATCATGTATTCGACGGTGATCACCACCCGCCCTTCCTCGCCCGGCGCCTCCGCCGGCGGGCCCGCGGCCCAGCCCTTGCGCGCGGGGCTGGTGTCGTCTTCCTCGCCGACGCCGTCGGTCACGTAGCGCAGCGCGACCAGCATGCACGTCGTGCCGCTCACGGCCGCGATCCCGAGGCTGATGTAGAGCGAGGAGAGCTCGGCCACCTGGCCCCAGAGCGCGGCACCGAAGGCGCTCGCGCCCATGATGGCCATCTGGTACATCGACATGCCGCGCGCGCGCACCCAGTCGGGCAGCGCGAGCTGGGCCGAGACCGAGAGCGAATTGGCGACCGTGATCCAGGCCATGCCGCCGAGGAACATCGCGGGCACGGCGACCCAGGCGTTGGGCGCCACCGCCATCACGGCCGTGGCGCCGGACTGCAGCATGGCGCCGCGGATCACCAGCTGGTCGCGCGCGAGCGCCTGGCGCAGCCGCGGCAGGAACAGCACCGCTACGATCGCGCCCGAGCCCATGGCCGCCAGCAGCAGCGTGAAGGTGCCGGCCCCGCCGCCTTGCAGGTTGCGCGCCAGAAGCGGCAGCAGCGCGAGCAGCGCGGTCGAGTGCAGGAAGAAGATCGAGATGCGCGTGAGCACCGCGCGCATGCGCTGCGACTGACGCACGAACTGCACGCCCACGCGCATCGCGCTGATCAACCGTTCGCGGCCCAGCGGATTGGGCTTGTGCTCGCGCCGCCAGCGCAGCACGATGAAGCCCGAGGCCACGCACAGCACCGCGTTGAGCCCGAACACCCAGACCGTGCCCGCGCTCGCGATCAGCGTGCCGGCCAGCAGCGGCCCGACGATGCGCGATGCGTTCATCGCCAGCCCGTTGAGCCCGAGCGCGGCCGGCAGGTGGGTGCGCGGCACCAGCTCGGGCACGATGGCCGAGAACACCGGCCAGCGCAGCGCCAGGCCGATGCCGTTGGCGAAGGTCAGAGCTAGCAGCAGCGGCGCGCTCATGAGGTCCAGCACCACGGCGCCGCACAGCACGATGGCGGCGCCGGCGAGCCAGAACTGGGTCGCGACCAGCCAGCGCCGCCGGTCCAGGATGTCGGCCAGCGCGCCGCTCGGCAGCCCGAGCAGGAACACCGGCAGCGTGGAGGCGGATTGCACCAGCGCAACCCAGATCGGCGAAGTGGTCAGCGAGGTCATCATCCAGGCCGCCGCCACGTCGTTCATCCACATGCAGATGTTGGCGACCAGCCAGGTGCTCCACAGCATGCGGAACACCGGCTGCTTGATGAGCGGTTCGAAGGGGCCGATGCGCGGCGGCTGCGCGCGCGTCGGGGCGACGGGGGTTTCCTCGGTCGAGATCGGTGGCATGAGCCGCTATTGTCCCGCGCCCGGCTTCCCGGACTTCGCCGGCTTCTTCGCCAGGTGGCCCAGCGGCAGCGCGCGGCTGGCCTTGACCTCGCCGAGAGAGAAGCTGGTGTGCAGGTCTTTCACGTTGGGCAGGTGCATCAGGCTGTTGAGCGCGAAGCGCGAGAAGCCATCCAGGTCCTCGGCCACCACCTGCAGCTCGAACATGCCGGTGCCGCTGATGTAGTGGCAGGCCACCACCTCGGGCAGCTTGCGGATCGCCTCCTCGATCTTGCGCGTGACCTCGCCGGTGGCGCGGTCGGTGTCCAGGCGCACGAAGGCGAGCACGCCCAGGCCGATCTTGTGGCGATCGATCTCGGCGTGGTAGCCGCGGATGTAGCCGGCCGTTTCCAGCGCGCGCACGCGGCGCCAGCAGGGTGCCGCCGAGAGCCCCACGCGCTGCGCCAGTTCGGCGTTGGTGAGCCGGGCGTCGGCCTGCAGTTCTTGCAGGATCGCGAGGTCGAACTTGTCAATACTTTCCATGAAGGCCTAGTTTAAGCAAGATCCTTCCAAAAAGCCTGCTTGAACGGGCAAAGAACGCAAACACCTATCAAGGCGGCAGGCATACACTTTGCGAGCATGATGGCTGCGGGGAGTGTTCTACCCGGACGCCTCGCCCCACCCAACCGCCACGCCCACAAGGCACAGCCAACGGAGACAACGAAGATGAACGCACCGCTGCCGGAGCACATCCGCAAGGCCCTAGAAACGGTCACGCTCGACGATAAATATTCACTCGACTACGGCCGCGCCTTCATGTCCGGCGTGCAGGCCCTGGTCAAGCTGCCGATGCTGCAGCGCCTGCGCGACAAGCAGGCCGGCAAGAACACGGCCGGCTTCATCAGCGGCTACCGCGGCTCGCCGCTCGGCGGCTACGACCAGGCGCTCTGGAAGGCCAGCAAGTACCTGAAGGAACAGCACATCGTGTTCCAGCCGGGCGTAAACGAAGAGCTTGCGGCCACCGCGCTCTGGGGCACCCAGCAGCTCGGCTTCTCGCCCGCTGGCACCAACAAGTACGACGGCGTGTTCGGCATCTGGTACGGCAAGGGCCCGGGCGTGGACCGCTGCTCCGACGTCTTCAAGCACGCCAACATGGCCGGCACCACGCCCTGGGGCGGCGTGATCGCGGTGGCCGGCGACGACCACATCTCCAAGAGCTCGACCGCGGCGCACCAGAGCGACCACATCTTCAAGGCCTGCGGCACGCCGGTGTTCTTCCCGACCAACGTGCAGGAGATTCTGGACCTCGGCATCCATGCCTTTGCGATGAGCCGCTTCGCCGGCATTTGGTCGGGCATGAAGACGATCCAGGAGATCGTCGAGTCGAGCGCCACCGCGATGATCGACCCGGAGCGCGTCGAGATCGTGATGCCCACCGACTTTCAGATGCCGCCCGGCGGCCTGCACATCCGCTGGCCCGACCATGCGCTGGAGCAGGAAGCGCGGCTCATGCACTACAAGTGGTATGCCGCGCTGGCCTACATCCGCGCCAACCGGCTCAACCACAACGTGATCGAAGGCCCGAACGACCGCTTCGGCATCATGGCCAGCGGCAAGGCCTTCAACGACACGCGCCAGGCGCTCGTCGACCTGGGCCTGGACGACGCGGCCTGCCGCCAGCTCGGCATCCGGCTGCACAAGGTGGCGGTGGTGTGGCCGCTGGAGGCGCAGCTCACGCGCGCCTTCGCGACCGGCCTGCAGGAAATCCTGGTGGTCGAGGAGAAGCGCCAGGTCATCGAATACCAGCTCAAGGAAGAGCTCTACAACTGGCGCGCCGACGTCCGGCCCAACGTGGTCGGCAAGTTCGACGAGGGCGAGGTGTACGAGGCCGAGGGCTACTCCGGCGGCGAATGGTCGATGCCCAATCCGACTTCGCACACGCTCTTGCGCTCCAACGCCGACCTGAACCCGGCACTGATCGCCAAGGCGATCGCCCAGCGCCTGAAGAAGAGCGGCCTCCTGGCTGCCGCCGGCGCCGACATGGCCGCGCGCATCGATGCGCAACTGGCCATCCTGGAGGCCAAGGAGCGCGCCATGGCCGCGCCACAGGCCACCGGCGTCTCGGACGCGGGCCGCCAGCCCTGGTTCTGCTCGGGTTGCCCGCACAACACCAGCACCGTGGTGCCCGAGGGCTCCCGCGCGATGGGCGGCATCGGCTGCCACTTCATGGCGACCTGGATGGACCGTTCCACCATCGGCTTCACGCAGATGGGCGGCGAGGGCGTGCCATGGGTCGGCCAGCAGCCCTTCACCACCGACCAGCACATCTTCGCCAACCTGGGCGACGGCACCTACTTCCACAGCGGCCTGCTCGCCATCCGCCAGAGCATCGCGGCCGGCGTCAACATCACCTACAAGATCCTCTACAACGACGCGGTCGCCATGACCGGCGGCCAGCAGGTCGGCGAGCGGCCCGAGGGCCATTCGGTGCTGCAGATCGCCGAGAGCCTGCATGCCGAAGGCGCGGTCAAGGTGGTCGTGGTCACCGACGAGCCGGAGAAGTACGAAGGCGTGAACGTGCCCGGCCAGGACGTGAAGGTGCGGCATCGCGACGAGCTGGACGAAATCCAGCGCGAGTTCCGGGAGATCAAGGGCACCACGGCCATCATCTACGACCAGACCTGCGCCACCGAGAAGCGCCGCCGCCGCAAGCGCGGCACGGCCGTCGATCCGGCCAAGCGCGTGGTCATCAACGAGCTGGTCTGCGAAGGCTGCGGCGACTGCAGCGTGCAGAGCAACTGCCTGTCGGTGGAGCCGCTGGAGACCGAGTTCGGCCGCAAGCGCACCATCAACCAGAGCACCTGCAACAAGGACATGAGCTGCCTGAAGGGCTTCTGCCCGAGCTTCGTCACCGTCGAAGGCGGCCAGCTCAAGAAGAAGGCGAAGGACAAGTCCGCCACGCCCGCCGAGCTGGGCGCGCTGGCCGAGCCTGCATTGCCTTCGCTCGCCGGCGGCAAGGTCTGGGGCGTGGTGGTGGCGGGCGTCGGCGGCACCGGCGTCATCACCATCGGCCAGCTGCTGGGCATGGCGGCCCACATCGAGGGCAAGGGCATCGTCACGCAGGACGCGGCCGGCCTGGCGCAGAAGGGCGGCGCCACCTGGAGCCACGTGCTGATCGGCGACACGCAGGACGACATCCGCACCACGCGCGTGGGCACCGCGGCGGCCGACCTGGTGCTGGCCTGCGACCCGCTGGTCAGCGTCAATGCCGAAACCATGGCGCGCATGCGCGAAGGGCGCACCCATGTCGCGCTCAACAGCCACAGCACGCCGACGGCCGCCTTCGTGCGCAACGCCAACTGGCAGAACCCGCAGGAAGCCTGCGCCGCCGAGATCGCGCGCGCGGTGGGAGCCGAAGGCGTCGGCGCCTTCGACGCGGATGCGGCCGCGACTTCGCTGATGGGCGACACCATCTACGTCAACCCGATGATCCTGGGCTATGCCTGGCAGAAGGGCTGGATCCCGCTCGAGCATGCCTCGCTGATGCGCGCGATCGAGCTCAACGCGGTGGCGATCGAGAACAACAAGGCCGCCTTCGAATGGGGCCGCCAGGCCGCGCAGCGCCCCGAGGCGGTGCAGAAGCGCGTCTCGCCCGGCCAGGTCATCGAGTTCAAGAAGCGCGACACGGTCGAAAGCCTGGTCGAGCGCCGCGCCGAGTTCCTCACCGGTTACCAGAACTCGGCCTATGCCGGGCAATACAAGGCCTTCGTCGCCAAAGTGCAGCAGGCAGAGTCGGCGCTGGGCAAGACCAGCCTGACCGAAGCGGTGGCACGCTACCTGTTCAAGCTCATGGCCTACAAGGACGAGTACGAAGTGGCGCGCCTGCACACCGACCGCAGCTTCCTCGACCGCGTCGAGGGCATGTTCGAGGGCGACTTCAAGCTCAACTACCACCTGGCCCCGCCGATCATCGCCAAGCGCAACGCCAAGGGCGAACTGCAGAAGCAGAAGTTCGGCCCCGCGATGCTGACCGGCTTCCGGCTGCTCGCCAAGCTCAAGGGTCTGCGCGGCACGGCGCTCGACGTCTTCGGCCGTACCGAAGAGCGCAAGACCGAGCGCGCGCTGATCGCCGAATACCGCGCCAGCATCGACGAAGTGCTGGCCGGGCTGAACGCCGACAACCACGCGCTTGCCCTGGAGATCGCCAGCCTGCCCGAGCAGATCCGCGGCTACGGCCACGTCAAGGAGCGCAACCTGGCCGCGGCGCGCACGCGCTGGGCGGAGCTCGTGGCCAAGTGGCGCGACCCGCGGTCGCAGCGCGCCGCGGCCTGAGGCCGGCGCCGGCAGGTCGCCGGGCCTTGCCCTGAAAGCCCCGAACGCCCCGCCGGGTTAGCCCCGGCGGGGTGAACGCCGCCGAATACAATGTTCGATGCTGTGCGCGGCCAGGCCCCGCGCTGCGCGGCTGCGTCATGCGGCCGCGGAAGCGTGAACCCCGGCTGGGGTTCGCGCTCTTATCACTTCCCTCTGCTGGAGACTTCCTTGTTCATTTCCTCTGCTTTCGCCCAGACCGCGCCTGCTGCTGCTGCCGGCGGCGGCGACATGATGTCCTCGCTCGGCAGCATGCTGCCCCTGGTGCTGATGTTCGTGGTGCTGTATTTCGTGATGATCCGCCCGCAGATGAAGCGCCAGAAGGAAGCCCGCACCATGATTGACGCCCTGGCCAAGGGCGACGAGGTGGCGACCGCCGGCGGCCTGCTCGGCAAGATCACCCAGCTCGGCGACCAGTACCTGACGGTCGAGATCGCCAAGGGCGTCGAAGTGCAGCTGCAGCGCTCGGCGGTCGTGCAAGTGCTGCCCAAAGGCGCCATCAAGTAACCCATCCCCGTTCGCCCTGAGCTTGTCGAAGGGCCGGAGCAAGGCTTCGACAAGCTCAGCCCGAACGGTTCGGCTCAATTTCCAAGCGCGATCATGAACCGTTACCCGGTCTGGAAGTACGCGATCATCGTGATCGTGCTGCTCGTGGGGCTGATCTACGCCCTGCCCAATTTCTTCGGCGAGGCGCCTGCGGTGCAGGTGTCCGCGGGCAAGTCGACCGTCAAGGTCGATGCCGGCACCCAGGCCCGCGTGGCCGAGGCACTGAAGGCTGCCGGCCTCACGCCCGACCTATTGACGCTGGACGCCACCTCGGTGCGCGCGCGCTTCGCCAGCACCGACGACCAGCTGAAGGCGCGCGACGTGCTGCAGCGCGCGCTGGTGCCGGATCCGAGCGACCCGCCCTACATCGTGGCGCTCAACCTGGTGTCGCGCTCGCCGGCCTGGCTCGCCGCGCTGCATGCCTATCCGATGTACCTGGGCCTGGACCTGCGCGGCGGCGTCGACTTCCTGCTGCAGGTCGACATGAAGGGCGCCATCGACAAGCGGGCCGAGTCCTTCGCCAATGACCTGCGCTCCGGCCTGCGCGACAAGAACGTCCGCGGCACCTCGGTCAACCGCAACGGCCAGACCATCGAGGTGCGCTTCCGCGATGCCGCCGGGCTGGAAGCGGCCAAGGCGCTGATCCAGGACCAGTTCGCCGACCTCGCGACGACCGACAGCCAGGAAGGCAGCGAGTGGAAGCTCGTCGCCACCATCAAGCCCGAGGCCGCGCGCCGGCTGCAGGACGCGGCGCTCAAGCAGAACATCACGACCCTGCACAACCGGATCAACGAGCTCGGCGTGGCCGAGCCGGTGATCCAGCAGCAGGGCCTGGACCGCATCGTGGTGCAGCTGCCGGGCGTGCAGGACACGGCCAAGGCCAAGGACATCCTGGGCCGCACCGCCACGCTCGAGATGCGGCTGGTGGACGAGTCCGCCGAAGGCCGCGCGGCCGAAACCGGCAGCGGCCCGGTGCCCTTCGGCTCCGAGAAATTCCTCGACCGCGAAGGCCGCCCCATCATCGTCAAGAAGCAGGTGCTGGTGACCGGCGAGAACCTTACCGATGCGCAACCCGGCTTCGATTCGCAGACCCAACAGCCCAAGGTCGACCTGACCATGGACGCCAAGGGCGGCCGAATCATGCGCGACGTGAGCCGCGAGAACTTCCGCAAGCGCATGGCGATGCTGATCTTCGAAAAGGGCAAGGGCGAAGTCCTGACCGCACCGTCGATCAACGGCGAGCTCGGCAACCGCTTCCAGATCTCGGGTTCGATGACCGTGGTCGAGGCCAACGACCTCGCGCTGCTGCTGCGTGCCGGCTCGCTGGCCGCGCCGATGGAAATCATCCAGGAACGCACCATCGGCCCGAGCCTGGGCGCCGACAACATCCAGAAGGGCTTCGACAGCGTGATGTACGGCTTCGCCGCGATCATGGTGTTCATGTGCCTCTACTACGCGCTGTTCGGCGTGTTCTCGTCGATCGCGCTGGCGGTCAACCTGCTGCTCCTGGTGGCGGTGCTGTCGATGCTGCAGGCCACGCTCACGCTGCCCGGCATCGCGGCCATGGCGCTCGCGATCGGCGTGGCCATCGACTCCAACGTGCTGATCAACGAGCGCGTGCGCGAGGAGCTGCGCGGCGGCGCCTCGCCGCAGGCGGCCATCCATGCGGGCTACGACCGCGCCTGGGGCACGATTCTCGATTCCAACGTGACCACCCTGATCGCGGGCATCGCGCTGCTGGCCTTCGGCTCGGGCCCGGTGCGCGGCTTCGCCGTGGTGCACTGCATCGGCATCGTCACTTCCATGTTCTCGGCGGTGTTCTTCTCGCGCGGCCTGGTGAACTTCTGGTACGGCAGCAAGAAGAAGCTCAAGAGCCTGTCGATCGGTACGGTCTGGAAGCCGGACGCCAGCAAGGCCACGGCCGACGCCAAGTAAGGGAACAGAAAAATGGAGTTCTTCCGAATCCACCGGACCATCCCGTTCATGCGCCATGCGCTGGTGCTGAACGCGATCTCCGTCATCACCTTCCTGCTGGCGGTGTTTTTCCTGTTCCATCGCGGGCTGCACTTGTCGGTCGAGTTCACCGGCGGCACCGTGATGGAGATCGCCTACCAGCAGTCGGTCGACGTCGGCAAGGTGCGCGAAACCATCGGCAAGCTCGGCTACCCCGACGTGCAGGTGCAGAACTTCGGCACCTCGCGCGACGTGCAGATCCGCCTGCCGGTGCAGAAAGGCCAGACCTCGGCCCAGCAGAGCGAGCAGGTGATGGCCGCGCTCAAGGCCGTCGACCCATCGGCCACCCTGCGTGGCAACGAATTCGTCGGCCCGCAGGTGGGCGAGGAACTCACCACCAACGGCCTCAAGGCGCTGGGCATGGTGGTGGTCGGCATCATGATCTACCTGGCCTTCCGCTTCGAATGGAAGTTCGCGCTCGCCACCGTGCTGGCCAACCTGCACGACGTGGTGATCATCCTGGGCTTCTTCGCCTTCTTCCAGTGGGAGTTCTCGCTGGCGGTGCTGGCGGCGGTGCTGGCGGTGCTGGGATATTCGGTCAACGAGTCGGTGGTCATCTTCGACCGGGTGCGCGAGAACTTCCGGCGCTACCGCAAGATGACGACGCGCGAGGTCATCGACAACGCGATCACCTCGACCATCAGCCGCACCATCATCACGCACGGTTGCACCCAGCTGGTGGTGCTTTCGATGTTCTTCTTCGGCGGCCCGACGCTGCACTACTTCGCGCTGGCGCTGACCATCGGCATCCTGTTCGGCATCTACTCGTCGGCTTTCGTGGCGGCGGCGATCGCGATGTGGCTGGGCGTCAAGCGGGAGGACCTGGTCAAGGGGCCGATCAAGCGCGAGGGCGATCCGGACGATCCGAACGCCGGCGCCACCGTGTGAACGGCGCGCCGCCGGCCCCGACTTTCGTATGTTGGGGTTGCTGCCGAGCAGGGCCTGCTCTTGTGCGGTTACGCTTCCCGAGGCAAGCTCGCGCCTGAAACGTTTTTAATTAGCCGTCGCTACTGTCCATGATCTCGCGGTCTCCAGCTTCCTCCCAGCAACTCGCTCGCGAGACGCGCGAACGCTTCGTCGCCGCCACCGAAGGTGCGATCCCGCCGGTCGCCCACGCGATCCGCGAGCGGCTGGCCGCCCTCGCCGGAATGACCGGCAACGTGCGCCAGATGCAGGAGTACCGCGACGACTACATCGCTTTCCAGGCCCAGGGGTCGAGCTGGGTGCCGCTGTCGCAGACTGCATGGCGCAAGGCGCTGATCGGCAGTACCGGCAGCGGGCCTTCGGTCAACTCGCTGTCGCGCCTCGAACTGATTGGCGACGAGGTGGTGGAGACCGGCATCCTGTACTCCCGCCTGGCCCAGGCGATCCAGGACAAGGCCAGCTTCGAGCTCAACGACCTGCGGCTGCGCATCCAGCATCTCGAAGGCACGGCCGAGCTTAACGCCAAGGACATCCTCAAGCCCGAGGCGCTGGCCAAGGTGCTGGTCGACCAGTGGCTGGCCGCCGGCCTGAGCCGCAGCCTCTGGACCAAGGTGCAGGACGTGGTGCAGCACCAGTTGGTCGACGTGATCGTCAAGGCCTACAAGGAATCCAATGCCTTCCTGATCGAGAAGGGCGTGATGCCCGAGATCGATCTCAAGAGCTTCGTCAAGCGCACGGGCAGCGTCAATTCCGGGACGGCGACGCTCGGGACCAGTTTTGCCCATGCCGGCAGCGCGCCGATGGGCATGGGCGGCCCGCCGGTCGCCTTCGGGGCGCCCCCGGGCAGCTTCGCGCCGGCGGCGATCGGCGTCGGCCGCGGGCCGGGCACTGCCGGCGGCGACACGCTGGTCGCGACCGGCGGTTCGCCGCTGGTCCTTGCACGCCAGCGGGCGCAGGGCGTGCTGCTCAATCTCAAGCGCTTCGTGACCGCGCGCATCGGCGGCGATCTCTCCCAGCAGCGCGCAGCGGCGGCGGGCAGCATGGCTGCAGGCGGCGGTCACGGCGGTCACGGCGGTCACGGCGGTCACGGCGGTCACGGGGGTGGCGGGGGTGGCGGTGTGGGCCTCGGCGCACCGGCCTTCGCCGCCGCGATCGCCGATGCGGAAGCGGCCTACCAGATGATGTCCTCGCAGTACGTGGTCGGCGACGAAGCCACGGCGATTCACCAGACCGCGGCCGAAATGCGCCGGCGCACCAGCGAACTCAAGAAAAAGGCGCCGACCACCGCCGACAAGGCCACGGTCGAGATCGTGGCGCTGATGTTCCAGGCCATCCTCGCCGAGGAGCGCATCCCGTTCTCGGCGCGCGTGTGGTTCGCGCGGCTGCAGATGCCGGTGCTGCGCGTCGCGATCGCCGAGCCGGAATTCTTCGGCACGCTGCAGCACCCCGCGCGCATGCTGATCGACCGCATGGGTTCCTGCGTGATGGGCTTCGACGCCGCCGCCATTTCGGGCAGCGCACTGGAGGGCGAGATCCGCCGCGTGGTCCAGGTGATCGAGCAGTACCCCGAAACCGGCCAGCGCGTGTTCAAGCTGGTGTTCGACGAATTCGTTGCCTTCCTCAACAAGTACCTGACGCAGAGTGACGCCACCCAGCGCCTGATGAGCGTGGCGCAGCAGGTCGAGCAGAAGGAGACGATGGCGATCCAGTACACCATCGAGTTGCGCAAGATGCTCAACGACATGCCGGTGCGCGAGGAGATCCGCGAGTTCCTGTTCAAGGTCTGGGCCGAGGTGCTCGCGATCGCGGCGCTGCGCCACGGCGCCCAGGACGAGCAGACGGTGACGCTCAAGCGCGCCGCTTCCGACCTGGTGTGGGCCGCGAGCGCCAAGCCCAATCGCAACGACCGCGCCCGCGTGATCCAGGACCTGCCCCAGCTGCTGCAGCGCCTGCGCCAGGGCATGAGCCTGCTGGGCATCGTCGGCGATCCGCAGGAGGCGCACATCAAGACCATCGGCGCCACCTTGTCCGATGCCTTCCTGTCGAAGACCGAGGCCATTCCGCCGGCCAAGATCGAGGCCATGGCCAAGCGCCTGGCCAACCTCGAGGATTTCGTTTCCGACGACGACGGCGCGACCGACCTGCCGCTGGACGCCGCCAGCATCGAGCTGCTGCTCGGGGTCGATGCGGCTTCGCTCGAGATCGTGCCCGACACCGGCACCAAGGTCGGCGAGGACATGCTCGCGTGGGCGCGCGAACTCCAGGTCGGTACCTGGTTCATGCTCGACCACAACGACCGCGTGAGCCAGGTTCAATTCGTCTGGCGCAGCGAGCGCAAGCAATTGCACCTGTTCGCGTCGAGCGACGGGCGCAGCTTCCTGGTCCAGGTCGGGCGCTTGGCGTCCTATCTGCAGGCGGGTCTTCTGGTGCCGGCCGAGGAGGAAACGCTCACGGTGCGGGCCACGCGCGAGGCGCTGGCCAAGCTGGATGCCAATCCGGAGCGGCTGCTGAACTAGCCGGCTTCAGTGCGCGACGCGGCCTGTCGTGTCGTCGCAAAGTTCGTCGAGCACCAGCGCATCAGGCTCGACGCCGGTGCTCCAGTGCACCATCAGCACGATGATCTTGAGCTCGTCAAGCGCCAGCGGGTCGCCCGATGTGGCCATGGCGCGATCGATCACGATCTCGCGCATGCCGGGGGGCAGCACGCTCGCGGACTCGAGGAAGCTGATGAAGCCCAGGCATTCGGCGCCCAGGTGTTCCTGCTCGGCGGTCGAATAGACGCGCATCGAACCCGGCGATTCGGGCAAGGCGGCATCGTTCGGGCTGCGCGCGCTCACCGTGGCGCTGGTCCCGTCGGCGTGCCGGGTCAGTTGCACGCCCTGGGTGGCGAGGCTCAGGCCGTCGAGCCAGCGCAGTGCGTCGCGGATCTCTTCCGCATCGAAGCCCTGCGCGCTGAGCTTGCGGCCCAGTTGCTCGGGCTCGGGACACGCATCGCCGCGCCAGTAGTTTTCGTAGACATACACGAGCACTTCGAACATGGGGCCAATATAGCCCACTCGGCGCGCCTGGCCCGCTGCGTTGTTCGAACGCGACGCCGTCAGCCCTGCGCAACGCGCTGGAACAGGCCGCCGGGCAGGCGGGCGACGCTGACGGCGAGTTCGAGCTCGAGCAGTTGCGCCTGCAGCTCGGCGGCGCTGAAGCTGGTGCGTGCGCACAGCGCATCGAGGCTCACCGGGTCGTAGCCAATGTCGTGCAAGAGCCCGTGTTCCGCGTCGGCATCGGCGTCCTGCGCCGTCGGATTCGCAGCAGCAGAAGCCGTGGCGCCGTCCAGGCGCAGCTCTTCGAGCACGTCGCCCACCGTCTCGACCAGCTTCGCACCTTGGCGGATCAAGGCATGGCGCGCTGCCGTGTTGCCGATGCCCGGCGTCAGCGTGAGCCGCAGAGCCAGCCCGCGCGTTCTTCACGTTCCACGCGAGGGCGAGAGAGGTGTCAGGGGTTGATCAGCAGATCGCCGATGCGCGGGGCGTCGTTGATTTCGAGCACCAGCGCGTACGAAACCCGCTCGAAGGGACGGAACACCATCAGGAGGCCGATGCGCTCGTTGGGCAGCTTCAGCGTTTCCTTGGCCGCTCCGGTCTTGTCGATGATGGTTTCGCCGTTCTTGAGGATGGCCAGCACGTGGCCGTTCTCGATGCCGTCGAGGGTGCCCTTGTTGATCGCGACCACCTGGTTCTGGGCCGCGAACTGCACCGCGTTGCCGTAGACCGAGACGATGCGGCCTTCCTCGATGGGCTGCTGGGGCGCGCGCGGCGCGTAGCTCAGCAGCTGGCGGGGCGGTTCGGGCAGCAGGCGGTCGCCGGCGCGCATTTCCTCGCGCGCCGCGACGATGTCGACGGTCGCGGGCACCACGCTCTTGAGCTCCTTGCCTTCCACCATCTCGGTGACGCTCGACTCGCCGCGCTGCAGCTGGGCCTTGCCGAGGTACTGCGCCTCGTAGCCGAGGATCTCGCCGGTGCCGGGGTCCTTCAGCGGCGTTGCGTTGCGGAAGATGCGGAAGGTCTTGATCGGGCCGGCGGTTTCCACCAGCGGCGAGTTGACCTCGCCCCGCGCATAGGCGCGGTCGCCGCGCGCGAGCAGCACGCGGCTGTCGTTGCCCGCCACGATGCGCGGCGCCGTGAGCAGGGTCTCCTGGTCGACCACGATCGGCTCGCTCAGGAAGGGTTCGATCAGGCTGGGGTTGAGCGTCGGCAGCGCCATGCCCGACAGCGATTCGAAACGTGTGCGGGGCGTCAGCTTGATGGTGCCTCCATCGGCCACGCTCGAGCCGCCGCGGCGGGTGCTCAGGCGGGCGCGGCCGCCGGTCTTGTCGAGATAGAGCACCTGGCCTGGATAGATGAGGTGCGGATTGCGGATCTCGCCCATGTTCATGCCCCAGAGCTCGGGCCAGCGCCAGGGGCTGCGCAGGTAAAGGCGGGAAACGGCCCACAGCGTGTCGCGGGGCTTGATCGTGTATTCGTCGGGCGCGTTCGGCGCCAGCTCGCTGAGCGGCACGCCGGTCTGCGCCGTCTGCTGGGCCGTGGCGCGCTGCTGCGGCGTGACGGGGTAGTTCTGCGCGAGGGCCGTCGTGCCGCTGCCCACCATGGCGATCATCGCCAGCGTGGCGAAGATGTTCGGACGCAGGCAGTCGTTGATTCGGAGTTGTTTCATGGTTTGATGGTGTGCACGCACTACGCCCAGGGGGACGTACGAATCCTCACAATTTGCAACGAATTTTGCGCTGAAGCCCTTGAAGGGGCAACGTTTATCAGGTCGCAGCGCGTCGTACCGTCGCGGAAATGGCGAAAATAACGACAATTTTTCCTCGCATTCATGGCCAAAAGAACCATCCTGAGCTATCCCGACAAGCGCCTGCACACGGTCGCCAAGCCGGTGCAGGGCGTCGACGCGCGCATCAAGACGCTGGTCGCCGACATGATCGAAACCATGTACGAGGCGAACGGCATCGGCCTGGCCGCCACGCAGGTCGACGTGCACGAACGGCTGGTCGTGATCGACATCTCCGAGGAGCGCAACGAGCCGCTGGTGCTGATCAATCCCGAGATCGTCTGGGCGAGTGAGGAAAAAGTACTCAACGAGGAGGGGTGCCTCTCGGTGCCCGGCATCTACGACGGCGTCGAGCGTGCAACCGCGGTGCGCGTGACCGCCCTCGACGCCAACGGCGAGCCCCAGACCGTCGAGGCCGAGGGCCTGCTGGCGGTCTGCATCCAGCACGAGCTCGACCACCTGCTCGGCAAGGTGTTCGTCGAGTACCTCTCCCCCCTCAAGCGCAACCGCATCAAGAGCAAGCTGCTCAAGCAGCAGCGCGAAGACCAGAAGCTCGAACAACGGGAAGGACGACGGTGAGCGCCGTCGCCCGCGCCTGGCCCGCCGCGTTGCTTGCCGCGGCGCTGGGGCTGGCGGGCTGTGCGGGCGAGCCCACGCGGATCGCGCCGGGCACCTCCAAGGCCGCCGCGCTGCAACAGCTCGGCGCGCCCACCGCCGCGTACCCGCTGCCGGGGGGCGGCGAGCGGCTCCAGTATTCCCGTGCGCCGGCCGGCTTCGAGGTGAACAACGTCGATCTCGACGCCGGCGGCCGCGTGGTCTCGATCCGGCAGGAACTCGACGATCGCCTGTTCGACCGCACCATTCAACCCGGCGTCGGCGTCTGGCGCGAGGCCGACGTGCTGCGCATCTACGGCCGCCCGTTCGAGATCACGCGCGTGAGCTCCTTCGACGGCGTGATCTGGAGCTGGCGCTACAAGATGATGAACGCGCCCCGCCTGCTCTACATCTATGTCGACCCTGCCGGTGTGGTGCAGCGCTACCACACGGGCGACGACCTGATGCGCGATCTCTTCGAACGGATGTGAGGGTCGCATGAGGGTTGCGTTTGCGGGCACGCCCGAGTTCGCCCGCGTCGCGCTGGAGGCGATCGCCGCCGCGGGCTTCAAGATCGTGCTGGTGCTGACCCAGCCCGACCGCCCCGCCGGCCGGGGCATGAAGCTGCAGGCCTCGCCGGTCAAGCAGTTCGCCACAGCGCACGGCTGGCCGGTGGCGCAGCCGCGCAGCCTGCGCCTGGACGGCAAGTACCCCGAGGATGCCGCCGCGGCACGCGCCGCCATCCTCGGGGCCAAGCCCGACGTGATGGTGGTCGCCGCGTATGGCCTGATCCTGCCGCAGTGGGTGCTCGATGCGCCGCGGCTCGGCTGCCTCAACATCCATGCGAGCCTCTTGCCGCGCTGGCGCGGCGCGGCGCCGATCCATCGGGCGATCGAGGCCGGCGATGTCGAGACCGGCGTCACCATCATGCAGATGGATGCCGGGCTCGACACCGGCGACATGCTGCTCGCCGAATCGCTCGCGATCGGCGAGGACAGCACCGCGCAACTGCACGACCGGCTCGCCGCGCTCGGCGGGCGGCTGATCGCCGACGCCTTGAAGCAGGCTGATGCCGGCACGCTGCACCCCGAGCCGCAGCCGGCCGAAGGCGTGACCTATGCGCACAAGGTCGAGAAGCACGAGGCGCAGGTGGACTGGACGCAGGATGCCGCCACCATCGTGCGCCGCATCCGCGCCTTCGATCCCTTTCCCGGCGCGAGCAGCGCGCTCGACGGCGAAACCATCAAGCACTGGGCGGCGCGGGTTCAGCCCGGGACGCCTGCGGACGCAGCGGGCACGGTGCTGGCAGCCGGCGCGCCGGGCATCGCCGTCGCCGCCAGGGATGGCGTCGTCGTGATCACCGAGCTGCAGCGGCCCGGCGGCAAGCGCCTGGCCGCGGCCGATTTCCTGCGCGGCTTCGACATCAAGCCGGGGCAGGTCTTCGGCTGATGTTTTTTTCTCCTTCCATCCGCCGCCAGCCGGAGTTCCGCCAAGGCGCGACCGAAATGTCCTCGGTCGCCGTCGGCATCGGCGCCTGGGGCCTGATGACCGGTGTGGCCATGGTCAAGTCGGGCATGAGTGTCTTCGAGTCGGTCGCGATGACCTTGCTGGTCTATGCCGGCAGCTCGCAGCTGGCCGCCATTCCGCTGCTGATCGCGGGCGCGCCGGCCTGGGTGGTGCTGGCCACGGGCTTCTGCGTCAACCTGCGCTTCGTGGTCTTCAGCCTGCACTTGCGGCCCTACCTCATGCACATGCCGCGCTGGCGCCGCCTGACGCACGGCTACCTCACGGCCGACATGAGCTACGCGATGTTCACCGGCCGCTACCCCGAGCCGCCCGCGAGCGAGCCCGAGAAGCGGGCGCAGGAGGCCTACCTGACCGGCAATTACTTCGTGACCTGGTCCTCATGGATGGGCATGAGCCTGCTCGGCATCGTGCTGGCCAACCTGATTCCGCAGAGCTGGGGGCTGGGCTTCGCCGGCGTTCTGAGCCTGGTGGCCATCGTCTGCTCGATGGCGACGACGCGCCTGCGCATCCTGGCCGCGCTGGTCGCCGGCGCCACGGCGGTGGCGGCCTACGCGCTGCCGCTCAAGCTCAACATCGTGGCCGGCATCGGCGTCGCGGTGCTGCTGTGTTTCTGGCTCGAGAAGCAGTTCGGGCTGGACCCCGACGCGGAGGACGACAAGTGAGCATCGGCAACGGCGGCGCCACCGACTTCTGGACCCTGGCGGTGATCGTCGGCCTGGCCGGCGTTACGGTGCTGACGCGCTGCTTCTTCTTCATCCTCGACCGGCCCTGGGGCTTGCCGGACTGGGCGCACCGCGCGCTGCACTATGCGCCGGCGGCCGCGCTCGCCGCCGTGATCGTGCCCGAGATCGTGATGTCGCAGGGGCACCTGATCTCGACCTGGAAGGACGCGCGGCTCTATGCCGCAGCGGCCGGCGCCGCTTATTACTTCTGGCGCCGCGGCGTGTTGGGCACGATGCTGGCAGGCATGGTGGTCTACCTGCCGCTTCACTTGGGGCTCGGCTGGTAGCTAGTCGAGTTGTACGCCGGCCGACTTGATGACCTTGCCCCAGCGCTCGCTCTCGGCGCGCGACAGCTTGTAGAAGTCCTGCGGCGTGCCGGGCAGCGCCTCGAAGCCGAAGTCCGCGAACAGCTTGACCACCTTCGGCGCCTTCATCGCCTTGTGCAGCTCGCCGTTGATCCGGTTCACCGCTTCCTGCGGCATGCCGGCCGGGCCGATCAGGCCGTGGAAGGCATAGGCATTGACGTCCTTGAAGCCGACTTCCGAGAAGGTCGGCACATCCGGCAATGCGCTCGCGCGCTGCGGCAGTGCGATCGCGAGCACCCGCACCTTGCCCGACCGGATGATCGGCAGGCCCGAGGCGAGGTCCAGCATCATGGTCGGCACCTGGCCGCCCATGATGTCGGTCATGGCCGGCGCGGCGCCCTTGTAGGGCACGTGGACGATGCCGAGGCCGGCCTTCTGCTTGAAGAGCTCCATCGCCATGTGGTGCGGCGTGCCGTTGCCGGGCGAGGCATAGCTCACCTTGTCGGGATTGGCCTTCACGTAGCTCACGAACTCGGCGACCGTCTTGGCCGGAAAGTCCGGATGCACCACCAGCGCGACCGGGAAGCGGCCGATCGTGCCGATGTAAGTGAAGTCGCTCGCCGGCTTGTAGGGCAGCTTGGCGAACATGTGCTCGTTGAACAGCAGCGCCGCGTTCTCGGCCTGCATGATCGTGTAGCCGTCGGGCTTGGCCTGCATCAGCACCGACACGCCGATGTTGGTGGAGGCGCCCGGGCGGTTGTCGATGACGATGGGCTGGCCGAGCGAAGGCTGCATCGCGTCGGCCAATGCCCGCGCGAGGTTGTCGGTGCCGCCGCCCGCGGGGTACGGCACGATCCAGCGCAGCGGCTGGCTGGGGTAGGCGCTCTGGGCCGGCGCATGGCTGGTTGCGGCCAGCGCGAGGCCGGCGGCGGCCAGCAGTTGCAGGAATCGTTTCATCGCTTTTGTCTCCGGGTTAGAAAAGAAATCAGCCGCGCAAGGCTTGCCATAGCTCGCGGTCGCGCTCTGCCGTCCACACGACCGGGTGCTCGATGCCGCGCAGCTCGTCATAGGCGCGCGACACGTCGAAGGGCAGCACGTGCTGGAACACGGGCCAGTCGCCGAAGCGCGGCCTCATCGCTTCTTCGGCGCGCTCGAAGCAGCCGCGCAGGCTCTCGCCCGCGTCGATGCCCGAGCGCACGCTCGCGAGCAACGTCGACAAGAAGGCCTTGGTGAGAGCGATCGCCTCGGCGCAGGCGGCGGCGCCCTGCAGCACCGCGCCGCGCCCCGGCACCAGCACCCGGGGCTCGAGCGCGGCCACGGCGTCCAGCGTGCCGGCCCAGTCCTGGATATAGGCGTCGCCGGCGTACACGCCGCAGCGGTTTTCCACCACGTCGCCCGAGAACAGCACGCCGCAGTCGGGCAGCCAGGCGACGGTGTCGCCGCCCGAGTGGCCGCGGCCCAGGCACATGAGCCGCACCTCGCGCGCGCCCAGCCACAGGCTCATCTCGCCTTCGAAACTCATGCTCGGCACGGTGAGGCCGGGGATCTCTTCCACGCCGGCGAAGAGACGCGGGAAGCGCTCCACCTCGGAGTCGAAGTCGGCCTGGCCGCGCTCGCGCACCCAGTCGAGCGTGCCCCGGCTGGCGATGATGGCCTGCACCTCGTCGAAGGCGCTGGCACCCATCACCCGCACCGCGTGGTAGTGCGTGAGCACGATGAACTTGATCGGCTTGCCGGTCACGCTGCGGATGTCGGCCAGGAAGTCGCGCGCCATGCGCGGCGTCGGGCGCGTGTCGATCAGCACCACGTGCTCGTCGCCGACGATGAAGCCGCAGTTGGGGTCGAAGTCGCTGATGTAGCCGTAGACGTTGGGCGCGAGCTCGCGCACTTGCGGCTTCTGTTCGCGCGTGTCGGAGGCGGAGGCGAAGGAAACGGTGCTGTTCATGCGCGCGCCGCCTGGATGCATTCCAGCAGCACGGCCTGGTCGCCGCACTGGTTGGCAAGAAGCAGCACCAGGCGGGCGTTGAGGTCCGCGCTCTGGGCCTCGGTCAGGCCCTCGTGGGCGGCGAGCCACTCGGCGTAGAAACCGTCGGGGTCTGGGATGTGAGGGTCGGTGATCATGCGTCTTGCGCCAGTGCGGCGTGGACGGCGGCTTCGATCGCCGCCGGTGTGGGATGGGTGAGCAAGGCGGCGCGGTAGGCGTCGGGCCGCACGAGGCAGAAGCCGCCGGGCGATTCGATGCCGAGATGGCGGGCCAGCGTCTCGTCGGGCTGCAGCGTGGGCAGGCCGCTCTCGCCGCCCACGGCGACGAGCTGCAGCGGCAGCGACGCCACGATCCCGGCTGCAGCCTCGGCCTGCGCGCGCGTCGGTGCGAACCAGATCCCGAGGCACTTCGTTCCCTCTGCCAACAACTGCATCGGCGAGGTCGGCCGGCCATCGCTCCAGCGAAGCGGCAGGTTCTGCACGCTGCGGCCGCCTTCAGGCAGATGCGGCGCTGCCGGATAGTCGTTGGCCACCGACATTCGGCCCGTGTTGACGAGCGCGCGCGCAAAGGGGTAGCGCGCGGCCAGCGCCACCACCGCGCGCCGCATCGTGTGCTCGGCCGGCGAGCGCGGGGCGAGGAAGCGGGCGGTGCGGCTCGTGACCTGGAGGTTCTGCGCGGCCGCGGGGCGGCGCTCGGCGTCGTAGGTATCGAGCAGCGCATCGCCGGCCTGCCCATTCATGACCAGCGCCAGCTTCCAGCCGAGATTGGCCGCGTCCTGGATGCCGCTGTTGCCGCCGCGCGCGCCGAAGGGGCTCACGACGTGGGCCGAGTCGCCGATGAAGAACACGCGGCCGTGGCGGAAGCGGTCTAGCAGATGGTCGCGGTAGCCGTAAGGGCCGATCCAGACGAATTCGAACTCCACGCCCGGCCCGAGCTGCTCGCGCAGCCGCGCGCCGGCCACCTCGGGCTTGCTGATGTGGGCGGTGTCGCAGTCCTCGGGCATCTGGTAGTCGATGCGCCAGGCGCCGTCGGCCATCAGGTGCTGCCAGACCGCGCGGCCCTCGTTGAAGGGCGCGTCGACCCAGGTCCAGCGCTCGACAGGCAGCGGCTTCTTGAAGCGCACGTCGCTGATGCACCAGCGGTCGGTGCTGCGCGAGCTGTGGGCGTCGAGCCCGAGCTGGGTGCGGACGGCGCTGTTGGCGCCGGTCGCGTCGATCAGCAAGCCGGCTTCGATCGCGTAGGGGCCGGCGGGCGTCTCGACCTCGACGCGAACACCGTCGTCAGCGGGCACGATGCGCGTCACGCGGTTCTTCCATCGTAGGTCCGTGAAGCCGAGTTCGAGGATGCGGTCGACCAGGAACCACTCGAGGTAGAACTGCTGCAGGTTGATGAAGGGCGGCTGTGCGGAGACGCTGTCGGTCTTCAGGTTGAAGTTGTAGACCTCCTCCTCGCCCGAGAAGGTGCGGCCAAAGGACCAGGTGACGCCCTTGTCGGCGATGCACCGGTAGATGCCGAGCCGCTCGAAGATCTCCAGGCTCTTCTGCGCGTAGCAGATGCCGCGCGAGGAGGCGCCGCGCACGCCTACCGTGTCGTCCTCGTCCAGCAGCACGGCGCGCACGCCGCGCTGCGCGAGGTCGCAGGCCAGCGTGAGGCCGGCCGGACCGGCGCCGGCGATGACGATCGGATGGCGCACAACCTGGCCGCTGTCCAGTTCGGGCGGCGGCTGGAAGGGCCAGCGCGGCAGCTCGTAGTCGGGCGCGAAGTGGAAGCTTTCCATCGCGGCGCTCACAGCGCGTGGGCCCACTCGGCGATGGCATCGGCCGCGCGCGGCACCAGCTCGGGCTGGCCCGCCAGGTAGTGGTTGCCGCCGACGATGTCGACGTTGCGGATGCGCGCGCCGCCGGCCTGGAGCCAGGCATCGCGCGTGCTCGGGAAGGTGGACTGGTCGGCCGTGTAGGTCAGCAGCAGCTTGGGGCAGGTGGTGCGCGCCAGGTTCGAGGGCCCATCGGCCTGCGAGCGCGAGGACCACTGCGAGAGAAAGGCGGCCAGCGAAGTGGTGCGGCCCATCGCGTTGGCCGAGTAGTTCACCTGCCGCGCATCGCCCCAGACGCTGCCGGGTGCGCGGTCGTTGCGGTCGATCGAAAGGTCCACGCAGCGCGGATCGGCGTGCGTGCGATAGACGATGAAGGCCTGGTCGCGCGGCGCACCCGGCGTGCTGCGCAGCAGGCGCAGGCGCCCCATGGCCCAGTTCTCGAGCCGGTCGAGCCGGGCCTTCTGGGCGGCACTGAAGCGCGCGAGGAATTGGGTGCTGTAGGGCAAGCCGTGGCGCGCGTCGTACATGTCGAGCTCCGGGTCCACCGACAGCGGATCGTGCTCATCGGTGACGGAGGGGTCGATCCAGTCGCGCATCAGCTTCGAGCGGCCCTGGTGCGCCGCGCACAGGGCGATGCCATCCGCCGGCGGCAGGTCGTCGGGATGCAGATGGGTCGGGTCGCCGTCCGGGAAGTGATGTGCCGTGAGCTTCTCGGCCTGCGCCTGGTAGAAGCTCGCAAGCGCGGCGCCGCCCGAGTTGCCGATGAGCAGCACCTTCTCGTAGCCCGCGGCGCGCAGGAATTGCACGCCGGCGCCCAGGTCCTGGATCGCGCGCTCCATCAGCAGCACCGTGTCGTTGCCCATGTAGCGCGAGTTGAGGCCCATGCAGCAGATGCCGCGCTCGGCCAGCGGCGCGATCAGGTAGTGCCCCATGAAGTTGCTCGTGGGGTGCATCACGATGGCCGCGATCTTCTTCGGGCCGGCCGGCGCGCGGTACGCGCCGTAGATGCGCGGGCGCAGCATCTGGAGGCCCGACTGGCTCTCCATCGCGGCGCCGGGCTTGACGTCGATGACGGCGAGTTGGAGCTCAGGCATGCGCCGCCTTTCTCCGCAGCTCGGCCTTGCGCTCGGTCCAGGCATCGAGGTCGGCATGGGCGCGCTTCGCATGCGCGTCCATCTCGGCCTGCGGCACGGTGGGCGTGGTCAGTTCGACGCGGATGCCGTTGGGGTCGAAGAAGTAGATCGACTCGATGATGTGGTGGTCGGTCACGCCCAGCACCTCGACGCCGGCCGCCTCGAGCCGTGCCTTGGCGGCCAGCAGGTCGGCCACCGAATCGACGCGCAGTGCGATGTGGTTGACCCAGGCCGGCGTGTTGGGCGAAGGCAGCGCGGCCACGTCGTCGCCGAGGTCGAAGAAGGCGATGTAGGAGCCGTCGCGCATCTGGAAAAAGATGTGGACGTAGGGGCAGAACTCGCCGGTGCTCGGCACATGGTCGCTCTTGATCACGTGGACCAGCGGCAGGCCCAGCAGGTCCTCGTAGAAGCGGCGCGTCTCCTCGCTGTCGCGGCAGCGCCAGGCGAAGTGGTGCAGTCCGCGCACGGGCACGGGCGAGGGGGTCATGGCTTGTCTCCGGTGAAGGCTCGGAAACGAATTGGGCCGCCGTTCTTCTTATGATTCAATCGAAATAAATTCATTGATTGATGAACTGAGGCCATGAATCTGACCCTGCGCCAATTGCGCGCCTTCGACGCCGTGGCCGACACCGGCAGCTTCACCGCCGCGGCCGCCCGGCTGCACCTGACCCAGTCGGCGCTCAGCGTGCTGGTGCGCGAACTGGAGCGCGAAATGGGCGTGCAGCTCTTCGACCGCCACACGCGGCGGGTGCTGCTCTCGGAGGCCGGACGCGAATTCCAGCCCTCGGTGCAGCGCCTCTTGGCCGATCTCGCGGGCGCGGTGGCCGGCGTGACCGAGCTGCGCGACCAGAAGAAGGGCGTGCTGCGGCTCGCCGCGCCGCAGCTCATGGCCTGCACGCTGATGCCGCGCGTGATCGCGGCCTACAGCGCGCGCTACCCGGACATCGACGTGCGCCTGGCCGACACGCTGCCCGAGCACCTGCTGGCCGGCGTGCTCTCGGGCGAGGTGGAGTTGGCGGTGGGGCAGGACGTGGCGGTAGATCCCGCAGTGATCAAACGCCGCACGCTCTTTCGCGACCGCCACTGGCTGATCTGTCCGCCCGACCATGCCTTCGCGCGCCGGCGCCAGGTGCGCTGGAGCGAGCTCGGGCCCTACACCTTCATCGCGCCGACGCGCGATTTCCGCCAGCGCGTGCTGCCCGAGCTGGACGCCGACGCGCGCGAGCTGATGCTGCGCGCCACGACGCAGGAGGTCTCGTACATGACGACCGCGTTGGGCATGGTCGCTTCGGGCCTGGGGCTCACGGTCTGCCCGACCTACTCGGCCTCGCTGGTCAAGGCCCACGGGCTGCAGATGGTCAAGCTCGACCGGCCCGATTTCCATCGCGAGGTCTGCGTCTACGCCGCATCGCGGCGCTCGCTGTCGCCGGCGGCAGCCGGTTTCGTCGAGATGCTGGAGCAGTTCGTGCGGAAGCCGGGCCTTGGCGGTTGATCGACAACAGGGCGTCACCGGCGAAACCTACAAACCTACAATGGCCTCTCGCCTTTTTTCAAGGCAGTCCCCTCCGCTTCTCATCACGCCCATCCCATGAACGTTCTTCGATTCACCGACCTGTGTGCGCAAGGCAAAGTCGCCGGCCAGCGCGTGTTCATCCGAGCCGATCTCAACGTGCCGCAGGACGATGCCGGCCGCATCACCGAGGACACGCGCATCCGCGCCTCGGTGCCCTGCATCAAGCTGGCGCTCGACGCGGGGGGCGCGGTGATGGTCACCTCCCATCTCGGCCGTCCGACCGAGGGCGCATTCAAGCCCGAGGATTCGCTGGCGCCGGTCGCCAAGCGCCTGGGCGAGCTGCTGGGCCGCGAGGTGCCGCTGGTGACCGACTGGGTCGACAGCGTCCAGGTGGCGCCCGGTCAAGTCGTGCTGCTGGAGAACTGTCGTCTCAACAAGGGCGAGAAGAAGAACGACGAGACGCTCGCGCGCAAGCTCGCCGCGCTGACCGACATCTACGTCAACGACGCCTTCGGCACCGCGCACCGCGCCGAGGCCACGACCTACGGCATCGCCCAGTACGCCAAGGTGGCTTGCGCCGGCCCGCTGCTGGCGGCCGAGATCGACGCCATCACCAAGGCACTGGCACAGCCCAAGCGCCCGCTGGTCGCGATCGTCGCGGGCTCCAAGGTCAGCACCAAGCTCACCATCCTGAAGAGCCTGGCCGACAAGGTCGACCAGCTGATCGTCGGCGGCGGCATCGCCAACACCTTCATGCTCGCGGCCGGCCTGCAGATCGGAAAGTCGCTGGCCGAACCCGACTTGCTCGATGAAGCCAAGGCCGTGATCGAAGCGATGCGCGCGCGCGGCGCCGCGGTGCCGATCCCGGTCGACGTGGTCACGGCCAAGACCTTCGCGGCCGATGCCGCCGCCACGGTCAAGGCCGCCGACCAGGTTGCCGACGACGACCTGATCCTCGACATCGGCCCGAAGACCGCCGAGATCCTGGCCGCGCAGCTGCGCGAAGCTGGCACCATCGTGTGGAACGGCCCGGTGGGCGTGTTCGAGTTCGACGCCTTCGCCAAGGGCACCGAGGCCATCGCGCGCGCCATTGCCGAGAGCAGCGCCTTCTCGATCGCGGGCGGCGGCGACACGCTGGCCGCCATCGCGAAGTACGGCATCGAGGACAAGGTCGGCTACATCTCGACCGGCGGCGGCGCCTTCCTCGAAGTCCTGGAAGGCAAGACCCTGCCGGCCTTCGAGATCCTGGCCAAACGCGCAGCCGGCTGAATACCCTCTATCGGTCGGCCGAGAAAGTGTATACAGTGTGGAATACAAACCGGAGACCTGAATGAGCACGCCCCGCCTTCCCCGCCACGCCACCAAGATCGTCGCCACGCTCGGCCCGGCATCGAGTTCGCCCGAGCTGCTCGAGCAGATGATCCATCACAAGGTCAGCGTGGTCCGGCTCAACTTCAGCCACGGCACGGCGCAAGACCACATCAACCGCGCCGCCATGGTGCGCGAGGCGGCCCGCCGTACAGGGCGCGAGGTGGCGATCATGGCCGACCTGCAGGGCCCGAAAATCCGGGTCGGCAAGTTCGCCGAAGGCAAGGTCTGGCTGGAGGCCGGTGCGAAGTTCGTGCTCGACGCCTCGCGCACGGAGCTGGGCGATGTCAGCGAAGTGGGGCTGGACTACAAGGACCTGCCGCGCGACGTGAAGCCCGGCGACAGCCTGCTGCTGAACGACGGGCTCATCGTGCTCACGGTCGAAGCCGTCAAGGGCGACGCGGTCCACACCACGGTGCGCCTGGGCGGCGAGCTCTCCAACAACAAGGGCATCAACAAGCAGGGCGGTGGCCTCACGGCGCCGGCCCTGACGGCCAAGGACATGGAGGACATCAAGACCGCGATGAGCTTCCAGGCCGACTACGTGGCGGTGAGCTTCCCGAAGAACGCGACCGACATGGAAATGGCGCGCCAGCTGTGCAACGTGGCGGCCGCCGAGTTCGGCCACAAGCCGGGCCTGATCGCCAAGATCGAGCGCGCCGAGGCGATCCCCAAGCTGGAGGAGATCCTGCGCGCCAGCGACGGCATCATGGTCGCGCGCGGCGACCTGGCGGTCGAGGTCGGCAACGCGGCCGTGCCGGCGCTGCAGAAAAAGATGATCCGCATGGCGCGCGAGATGGACAAGGTCGTCATCACCGCCACGCAGATGATGGAGTCGATGATCACCAACCCGGTGCCCACGCGCGCCGAGGTGAGCGACGTGGCCAACGCCGTGCTCGACGGCACCGACGCCGTGATGCTCTCGGCCGAGACCGCTTCGGGGCGCTACCCGCTCGAGACGGTGCAGGAGATGAGCCGCATCTGCGAGGCGGCCGAAGCCGCCGAAGACCTGCAACTCGACGCCGACTTCAGCGGCCAGTCCTACGCCCGCATCGACCAGTCGATCGCGATGGGCGCGCTGTTCACCGCGCACCATTTGGGCGCCAAGGCGATCGTCGCGCTGACCGAATCGGGCTCGACCCCGCTGTGGATGAGCCGCCACCGTGCCCACATCCCGATGTACGCGCTGACCTCGCGCCTGGCCACGCAGCGGCGCATGGCGCTCTACCGCAACGTGCGGCCGCTGCTCATGGACCCCGAAAGCGACCGCGACACGGCACTGCTTCAGGCCGAGGCGCACCTCAAGAAGCGCGGCATCGTGCAGACCGGCGACGTCTATGCGATCACCTGCGGCGAGCCCATGGGCGCGCCCGGCGGGACGAACATGCTGAAAATTTGCAGAGTGAGCTGAAGGCGACGCCGTCCCGGCGCGGGCGTCGGTCCTGTCCGACAGGGGTGCTCGGTAGAATTGAGGCAGTCTTTTTTCTTCTTCCATCCCAACATTCCCGCGAGGTACACCCATGGCTCTCGTTTCGATGCGCGAACTGCTCGACCATGCCGCCGCCAACGGCTACGGCATTCCGGCCTTCAACGTCAACAACCTCGAGCAGGTGCAGGCCATCATGTCGGCGGCTGATGAAGTCGGTGCGCCGGTCATCCTCCAGGCGAGCGCAGGCGCGCGCAAGTATGCGGGCGAGCCCTTCATCAAGCACCTGATCGAAGCCGCGATCGAAAGCTGGCCGAAGGTGCCGCTGGTGATGCACCAGGACCACGGCCAGAGCCCGGACGTCTGCAAGGGCGCGATCGACCTGGGCTTCAGCTCGGTCATGATGGACGGCTCGCTGCAGGCCGACGGCAAGACCATCGCGAGCTACGACTACAACATCGAGGTCACCAAGAAGGTGGCGGACATGGCGCACCGCGTGGGCGTCACCGTCGAAGGCGAGCTGGGCTGCCTCGGCTCGCTCGAGACCATGAAGGGCGACAAGGAAGACGGCCATGGCACCGACGCCACGATGACCATGGAGCAGCTGCTGACAGACCCGGAGCAGGCCGCCGATTTCGTCAAGCGCACCCAGATCGACGCGCTGGCCATCGCCATCGGCACCAGCCACGGCGCCTACAAGTTCACGCGCAAGCCCACCGGCGACATCCTGGCGATCAACCGCATCAAGGAAATCCACCGCCGCATCCCCAACACCCACCTCGTGATGCACGGCTCCTCCAGCGTGCCGCAGGATCTTCTGGCCGAGATCCGCAAATACGGCGGCAACATGAAGGAAACCTACGGCGTGCCGGTCGAGGAGATCCAGGAAGCCATCAAGCACGGCGTGCGCAAGATCAACATCGACACCGACATCCGCCTCGCGATGACGGCCGCGATCCGCAAGTTCTTCACCGAGAACCCCGAGAAGTTCGATCCGCGCGAATACCTGAAGCCCGCGCGCGAAGCCGCAAAGCAGATCGCCAAGCAGCGCTACGTCCAGTTCGGCTGCGGAGGCCAGGGCCCGAAGATCAAGGGCGAGACCCTGCAGGTCGTCGCCGCCAAGTACGCCAAGGGCGAGCTCGCGCAAGAAGTGGTCTGATATTTCCGCTGGCGCGCAGAAGCCACCCTCGCGGTGGCTTTTTTCTGCGCGCACAATCTCCGTCGTCCTTCGCCTATCCGACACAGTCACCCCGTCATGACCACCGTCCACACCTCCTCCATCCAGAGCCTTCCGCTGCTCGCGCGCGGCAAGGTGCGCGACAACTACGCGGTCGGCGAGGACCGCATCCTGATGGTCGCGAGCGACCGCCTCTCGGCCTTCGACGTCATCATGGGCGAGCCGATCCCCGGCAAGGGCGTGATCCTCACGCAGATGGCGCTCTGGTGGTTCGACCGGCTGGGCCACCTGTGCGCCAACCACCTGACCGGCGACGCGCCCGAAAGCGTGGTGACGCCGCAAGAGGTGCCCCAGGTCAAGGACCGCTCCATGCTGGTCAAGCGCCTCAAACCGATCCCGGTCGAGGCCGTGGTGCGCGGCTACCTCGCCGGCAGCGGCTGGAAGGAATACCAGGAGAGCCGCGCCGTCTGCGGCGTGCCGCTGCCCGAGGGCCTCAGCAACGCGAGCAAGCTGCCGCGGCCGATCTTCACGCCCGCGGCCAAGGCAGCGGCGGGCGCGCACGACGAGAACATCAGCTACGACAAGGTGGTCGAAGTCGTCGGCCCGGCGCTCGCGCAACAGATCCGCGAGACCAGCATCGCGATCTACGAGGCGGCCGCGGCCATCGCGCTGGCCAAGGGCATGATCATTGCCGACACCAAGTTCGAGTTCGGCCTCGACGAGGCCGGCACGCTGGTGCTGATGGACGAGGTGCTGACGCCCGACAGTTCGCGCTACTGGCCGATCGAAGGCTACGAAGCCGCACTCGCAGCCGGCACGAATCCGCCGAGCTACGACAAGCAGTTCGTGCGCGACTGGCTCGAGGCCACCAAGATCAACGGCAAGCCCTGGGACAAGACGCCGCCGGCGCCGCGCCTGCCGGCCGAGGTGATCGAGAAGACGGCGGCCAAGTACCGCGAGGCGCTGGAGCGGCTGACAGGCTGAGCGGCAGCGCGCCGGATGTGAATAGATCACAAATCCGGTGGCAATAGTCCCCACCCGCCGGGGGCGCGATTTAGGACACTTTCCTCACCAAAACGGATGAGGAAAGCGCCATGACCCCCGAAGCCGACCCGGACATTCAGAAGGTCCGAAGCCAGATCGCCGCGCCCGTGCCCGACGCTCTGCAGGCCGCCATGCTGGCACGCGTGCTCGACGAGATCGACCACGGTCTGCTGCTGGTCGACCTGACCGGCCGCATCCTGCATGCCAACCATCCGGCGCGGCGCGAACTCGCCGCCGGGCGCATGCTGCGCAGCGTCGAGGGGATGCTGTGCACCGGCGAGATCGCCTCGCAGTCGAAGATCCGACGGGCGCTCAAGGATGCGGAGCACGACTGCCGCAGCATCGTCGAGCTCGAGCACGCGGGCGAACCCTTGTCGCTGGCTTTCATCCCCTTGGCCATGCTGCACGGTGCCGCGTCGGTCGACACCGTGCTGATCATGTGCGGCCGCCGCTCGGGCTGCGAAATGCTCACGATGCAGATGTTCGCCCGCGCCAAGCGCCTGACCCGCACGGAGCAGAACGTGCTGGCGCAGCTGTGCGCCGGGCGCAGGGCCGAAGAGATCGCCTGCCTGCAGGGCATCTGCCTGTCCACGGTGCGCACCCACATCAAGAACGTGCGGCAGAAGACCGGTCGCGGCAGCATCCGGCAGGTCGTCAACGACGTTTCGCGCATGCCGCAGATCGTGTCGGCGCTGCGGCTGACGGCGCAAGACTGAAAGACCTTGGGGCGGCACCGCGCGGACCGTATAGTCCGCGCATGCCGCCCAAGCCCGCTGCAGCCCGCGCCGAAGACTCGCCTGCCGATGCGCTGCCGGCAGAGCTGCGCAAGCTCGCGGCGCTGGGGGTGCAGCGCCGCTACCGTACTCACACCGTGCTGATCGAAGAGGGTGATCAGGGTGACTCGATCTACATCGTGCTCTCGGGCCGGCTGCGCGCCTTTGTGTCCGATGCGCGCGGGCGCGAGGTCACCTTGGGTCTGCATGGGCCGGGCGAGTACGTCGGCGAAATGTCGCTCGATGGCGGTCTGCGCTCGGCGAGCGTGCAGGCGGTGGAACCCACCGTCTGCGCCGTGGTCGCGCGCGAGACGATGCTGCGGCACATCGCGGACGAGCCGGAATTCGCGCTGGCGCTCATTGTGCGATTGATACGGCGGGCGCGGCTGGCGACGGAAAGTGCGCGCAGCATGGCGTTGCTCGATGTCTACAGCCGGTTGCGGCGCCTGCTCGAAGAACGGGCCGAGACGCAGGCCGACGGCACGCGCGTTGTCGCCGAGCGTCTCACGCACCAGGCCATTGCCAGCGAGATCGGGTGTTCGCGAGAGATGGTGAGCCGCCTGCTGAAGGATCTGGAAACCGGCGGGTACCTGTCGGTCGCGAGACGGCAGCTGGCCCTCCAGCGAGAGCTTCCGGCACGCTGGTGAAGCGTTGCGTCAACGCAAGCCCGCGCCCGCCCTTGCCTTGAGCCACGGGGGTGGCGCCGGCGGCGATGGAGGCGTTGGCGTCGGCGGCGGGAGGGCGTTGGAACCGGGCATGGCCGCCAGTTCCCGGACGTACTGCGGCGCGGCGATGCTGGTGCCCGTCAGCCGCAGTACCGTCGCGCTTCGGTTGCCGGCCGCGAGCAGTCCGGCCAGCACGCGGCTTTCTTCCGTGGGGTAGGCCCAGTCGGGCCCCTTGCGATTACCGCGGGTCGGGCCACCGGCGCTGTAGGGCGCCGGTTGGCCATCGGAAAGGCGGTAGCCGGCCGCCACCAGGCTGTGGGTGCCCGTGCCGATGCCATTCATGGCGCCGCTCGCGACCACTTCCGCCGGCGCATTCTCGCGCCCGACATCCAGTTGTTCGTCCGCACGCGAGAACCGCTTCGGATCGTAGCCGGGGCTGTAGAGGTAGCCGCTGCGGCCCCGGCGAGCGCGACCCATGTTGGCGTCGCTGCGACCCAGGTAGGCATGCGCAACGCCCGGGACCGTCTTCCCGGCTTTCGGTTCGACGGTGACGCGCCATATCCCGGGTGTGGCCAAGGCGAACGCAGCTGCGCCGCTCCCGGCGGAGGGCCGCGCGGTCGGCGCGATCCCGATGATCACCTCGATGCGGTTGCCCGGCGGAGGGCCTTCGATCGCCACGATGAGCACCTGCGTGTCGTCGGGAACCGTGAGAGGTTTGGGAGGCTCGGGAAGGATGTCGCTGGCCACAATGTGCTCGTCCGCCGGCGTTTCGACGGCGACTTCGACATCGTCCAGCGTGACGCCGTCCGGTAGCCAGATCTCCAAGAGCGAGGGCACCTGGGAGTCCGGCGAGACGAACCAGTCGATGGTTCCTCCACGACGCGCCAGGTCGAATTCGGCGTGCGCTCGCAGCTGATGGTTGTTGCCCGTGGGGACCACGACGAGGAACTGGTAGTTCTCCTCTATCGCCGTTGACGTCATCTCGTCGATCGCGCGTTCCAGGACCGACGTCCCGTCATGCGGACCTGTCTGGGGGCCGTAGCTCAGGTTCACGATGACTTTGTTCGCGGAGGTCTTGTGGGTGTGGCGTGCGTAGAACCGGATCGCATGCAAGGCGTCCAGACCATAGTGCTCCAGCCATCCGCCCGAGGGATCGTCGAGCGCGTCCGGAGGCAGTTGCACGAAAGCCAGATCCGTCCTGCCGATCAGAGGCTTGGGTTGCTGGCGGCCATCGATCTTGCGTGCGAACCCGGCGGCATGGCTCATCACCTGTGCACCGTGGCTCGTTGCGCCGCGAAGGCTGGGCAATTCGGTCAGGCCGTAGGCTGCGTCTTCATCGACAACCCCCTGCAAGGTTGCGCGAGACAGGATTTCCTCCAACTGGTCGTGGCCGTAGGTCGCCCCATAGGCAAAGGGCGTCGTGGACGGCGGCACGGCACCGGATGGGGCGCTGCCGCCCTGGTCCCATATGTAGCGCACGCGCAGGGAGGGGTCGTCCGGCCGCCGGTAATGCAGATGGGCAAACGGGCAACCGTCGTCGATGATGCCGATCACCGTGGCGGGGCCGTTCTGGGCGATTCGGGGGGCAGGACCTTCATCCTGGGTGGGTGGCGCGACGGGCGCCGCGAGCTCGCAGTATTCGGCACCGAGGCGCTTCAAGTCGGCCAGTTGCTGATCGAGGTTGGGAATGCTCGCGGTCACCGTCGCGCAGCTGTACCCGACGTAGAAGTCGCAGAGCCAAAGCCCGGCGTTTCGCAGCGCCCTGAGCGTTGTCGCGTCGAGGCGCTTGTCGAACTTCACGAGCAGGACCGTCTTTCGCGACTCGCCGATATCGAAATAGCGGAAGCCGGTGTAGAGGGCCCACAGCAGGTAGGCGTCCATCTTCAATTCGGACGAATGAGAGAGCAGCATCGAGGCGCCTTTCTTGAATTCGAGGAGCGGCGCAGACTACACGCTGAGCGCGGCGCGCTCCCCTGCGCCCAGGTTGAAAAGCTCGACCAGCATCGAGGAGGGCGCCGCCGCCGCGGAAACGGGCACCACGCCCCCGATCGTGTAGCCCATCGAAAGAACTGTGGGAGGGTCCGTGGGAAGAGCCGTCTTTGGTCGGTCAATGATCTGCCCGGTGAGGTCCAGGTCCAGGGTCTTGCCGTTGACGCTCGTCGTGTCGAAGCCGCGCACGCACACATCGCTGCGGACGCCGAGCCGGGCAAGCACGTACTCGGCGATGACGTGCCCGAGCAGGCGTCCGGCAATGCTGTCGGCCGGAAAATGCACGCCGGCCACCACGCGATTGGTGGCGATGCGCGCGGCTTGCCGGTAGAGCTGCAGCGCTGTTGCTGGGACCCTCGATGACAGGTCCAGCAAGCCATCGAGCAGCCGGGCGAGCATGAAGGCCTGCGTGGCGTGACCGCTGGGAAAAGCCCCGTGGCCCGGCGTCGTGATCATCGGTTGCACCTGCGGTGAAAACTGGTGTGGCCTCCAGCAGGCGAGCGCGTGCTTGAACTGCATCTCGACCAGCACCGTGAACTGGATGGCATTCACCAACAGCTCGATGGTGAAGCGGTGTCGTTCGGGATGCAGCCCGATCACGGCCGCAACGAACGGGGACTGATTGTCGATCTGCGCGAGGATCTCCGCGGTGCGGTCGAGCCGCAACTCGCCCCACGCCTGCACGAGACCCATCTGGTCCTTGAAGAATGAAACGGCGGGTCTTGCCAGGGTTGCGACGGGGGTGTTGTTGATCTTGAGCTCGCAGACATGAGGGGTCCCGGGCGTGGCGGAGATCGAGATCTCCTGGCAAAGCTCCCACTGCAGCACATGCGAGCGCACCCACGTCTCCCATCGCGTGAAGTTGACGGAATCATTGAACGGAGGCTCCGGCCGGGCCCGGGGGGGATCGGTCGGATTCGACGTGGCGTCGCGACTCGCAACCAGCGCGGTGGTCAGCAGGGGGTTGGCGAAAGCGTCGGCGAGCGTCGTGCCGCCTGACCCGCCGTAGCCGCCGTAGCCGCCGTATCCCCCGTATCCCCCGTATCCGCCGTATCCGCCGTATCCGCCGAGTTGTGCCATTTCATCCTCCTAGGTTGGATTGACCCGCCCTGACCACGATAGCCGCCGAGATGCGCGAATTCATCCCCCTTTGATGGGTTGAATCGCATGCACTCTCAGCGTTCTTTCGCGCCTGCAGCGCGCAGCGCGTCCTTGAGCCGCTCCAGATAGGCCGGCACCCGCTCGCGCGAGGGATAGCCGCGTTCGAAGCGCGCAATGCTGAACTCGGGATCCCGCTGCATCAGGAGCGCCATGTTCTTGCGCGCGGCATCGATCTGTCCTGAAAAGGCCTGTGCCAGGATCAAGGCGCGGTAGCTCGACAGATGCGCGGCATTGACGCGCAACGACTGTTCGGCATAGGAGACGGCCAGTGCATACTCGCCGGCGGAAATGGCAATCGAGGCCATCAGTGAGTCGTAGTAGTACTTCAGCGGATCCAGGGGGGACAGCTCGAGCGCCCTTTGGCCTGCCGGAAATGCCACTTCGCCGTCGCCGTCAAACGCGTGCACCATGGCTTTGAAAAGCCAGGCCAGCGATTCGTTCGCATTCCATTCGAGCGCCTGGTCGCAGCTATGAACGGCGCTGTCGATGTCCTTGGCCAGATGGCAGTACACGAAGCCTTGCATGGCCCACGCAAGCGCATTGCCGGGCTCCGCATCCAGTGCGCGCCGCGTCTCGTTCAGGGCGATCTGCGCTTGCGATCGGGGGTCGCTTACCAGCCCGCGCGTCGTGCAGAGCACATACCACTTGGCCAGCCAGACGCGAGGCAGGGCACACCGGCTGTGACGTTCGATCAGCGCGTCCAGAACCTCGCGCGTCTTGAGAAACTGCGCCGCGGCGCTGCGATGCATGAGTCCGATTCCTCCGAGCAGCAGGCTGTAGCTTTGCAGCGTCGGAAGAGGCTGGGTGAGCGCGACTTGCGCTTCCTTTTCGAGAAGCGCGCGGTGACAGCCGCACGCGATGCCGTCGCACAGCTCGCTGCGTGTCTGAAAAAGATCGACCACATCGCCTGTGATCCTGTCAGCCCATACGATGGTGTTTTTCCGCGTGTCGGCCAACTCCACGCTCACCAGCATCTTTCCCTGGCTGACCGCATAGCTTCCGGAAAGAACGTAGTGAGCGCCCAGATGCGTGTGGGCATCGCTGATGTCGGTAAGCCGCCCGCGAAAGAGCGAGGTGGAGAGGCGTGAGATCACCTTCAATTCGCGCGTGCGGCTGAGCTGGCCGATCACGCCGTCGGCCAGCAGTTCGCCGAGTGCGAACTGACCGGGATCGACATTTCTGCATTCAAAAGGAATCACCGCGATGGTTGGCTGCAGTGGTGTGGCGTAGTCCCGCTGCGCGATCACGACGGGCTGTTGCCCGGCGGCGCCAATCCGCCAAACGCGCACAGGGGCGTCAAGGTGTTTGAGATAGCACTCCCCGAGATCCTCGAGGGTGCCATCCAGACCGTCGGTCAAGCTGTCTCGAATCTGCGTGGTCACCACCGTTTCTGCAGGGCCCGCCAGGGTCGCGATGCGCGCCGCGAGGTTGACGCCCGTGCCATAGATGTCGTGCTCATCGGCATAGACCTCGGCGCTGTGCAGACCTATGCGCAGGGACATGGAGGTCTGCATTGCGCTGCACTCTGCCTTCATCCACGCGTGCATGGCCAACGCCGCGGCTACACCCCGTTGCGCACTGTCGAACTCCAGCATCAGGCCGTCGCCCAGGCTCTTCACCATGCGCCCCTTGGTCTCGGGAACGATGATGTGGTCGACGTGCGCCACGAACGCCAGCCAGCGCGAAATGGCACCGGCTTCGTCGTTTTGCATCAGGCTCACCGATTCGACCAAATCCACCACCAGCACCACTGTTGAGTGGTGCGGCAGTCCAAGGTCTGCGTCCGGCGCGGCGGTCGTGGGTGGATTCGCGCTCAAGTTCATCCTCGATGGGGTACAGAACCTGCTGGAGCGAGCCCCAGGCGGACCGGCGTACTAAAAACGAAGCGTCGGCGCTCGATGTTACGGCGAGGAAGCTATAAGCACTACATGTTTCCGGCGCGCGCTGCCGAAACTGGCAAAGCTCGCAGCTAGCGCGCTGCGCTGCCGCTGCTCAACGTCGCCACGGTCCGTCCGGCCGCGTCCAGCAGCGAGAGCCGCGAGCTCCCCTGCAGCCGGTAGCTGGCCGTGGCCTGCAGCGCGGCGAAGAACTGGGTCTCGTTGATGTTCACCGCCTCGCTCGGGCAAGCCATGCGGGTCGCACCCAATTGGCGCAGCCTGAGCGTGCTGCCGCTGCGCTCATAGGTGCCCGACACGCGGTTGCAGCCGCCCGAACCGCTGACCCGGCCGCTGTTGCGGTCGAACTGGATCTGTGCGTTGCGCCGTGGATCGCTGCTCGGCTCGATCAGCTCGCTGCCGAGCTGCTCGAGCTGCCAGACCGGTCCTTCGATCGGCTCGTCGAGACTGATGCCGCTGCCGCAACCGGCCGCGAGGGCGGATGCGAGCAATGCAGTCGTGAAGAACAAGGAACGCATGGCCGAACTTTCCTTTGGCAACAAATTGAAATACGCGCCAATCGTATGCGAGCCCGTTCAGCGCGCCAACGCGACCCCGCCCGCGAGCCGGGATTGGATGCAGCGCTGCACGCTGCCCGGCGCGTCGCGCAGGAGCGCCGGCCAGTCGGCCTGCGCCTGGCGCACGGTGTTCTTCGCGATCGCGACGAGCCGCGCCGGCCGCAGCAGGCCGGCGTTGCGCAGCAGCGCGTCGAAGGCCGGCCAGTCGAAGGCGGCAAGCTTGGCATCGATGGCGCGGTTCACGCCGTAGTCGGTAGCCGGCACGCCCTCGAAGAAGGCAGCCACGCACACCGGGTCGTAGAGCGGCGCCAGGGTGGGCGTCATGCCGTCGGGATAGCGCAGCGCCCAGTTCTTCAAGTGTGCATCGCTGTTGCCGAGCAGGATGAAAGCGACGATGCGGCGCACGCACTCGCGCACGTCGGCCACGGGCTCGGGCGACAGGCGGTCGAGCACGCGCAGCATCTGCGGCCAGTCGACCTCAAGGCCGCGGTCGTACTTCTGGCGCGGCTCG
Organism: Variovorax sp. LjRoot84; assembly: GCF_964254305.1. NCBI lineage: Bacteria > Pseudomonadati > Pseudomonadota > Betaproteobacteria > Burkholderiales > Comamonadaceae > Variovorax > Variovorax sp. LjRoot84. The sequence goes on along the minus strand of NZ_CAXUTE020000001.1, from coordinate 5,850,668 downwards.
TACTGGACCACCTGCGCGAACTCCTCCATGTGCACACGACCGCCCTCGGTCGTGCGGTCGAAGCGACGCACTGCGAGGATCTGGTCGAAAGGGATCTGCTCGGGCAGCTCCGCGTCGGCGCGCGAAATCACGCTTGCCTCGGCGCAGTCGAGGCCCAGCGCGGCGCAGAGACGGTAGCCCGCGAACTCGTTGGCCACCAAGTCGGGATGGCGCACCGTCGGCAGCTTGAGGATGAAGGAACCGGCCGCGCCATGGCGCCGCACCACGTAGCGCCGCCCCTCCTGCACCGCGGAGAACTTGACGACCACACCGGGGATCGAGGCCGCGTCCTCGACCGGCGCCTCGACGAAGCCGGGCTCCAGCACGTCGAGCCCGAGCGCGGTGTGCCAGTGGCGCACGGTGTCGGGAATGCCTTCGGCCGGCGGCACCGGCTCGACCTCGATCGCGCCCATCAGATCGTGGCCAGCGGCAGCCAGCAGCTCGAATTCGTCGTCGGCGCTACAGCCGCGCTGCTGCGCGAGGCGCTCGCGGTTGTGGCCTTCGGGCAGCAGATTCTGGAAGTAGGTGGGCCAGTGGCTGTCGCTGCGCGACAGGCGGATGTCGCGCGCCGACGAGAGGATGGCCCGGGTCGACGCCTCGTCCGCGCCGCGGTAGGCCAGCGACAGCGTCGGCCTTGCCGGATCGGCCACGTAGTCGGCGTCGAAGGAGACCCGCAGGATGTCGCCGTACTGGGACAGGTAGCCGATCGCCCGCCGCCCGCCGCCTGGCAGGTGCAGCGACATCCGCAGGCAGCGGATGCTGGTGATAAAGGCTGAGCTTGTGCTCACTTGTCCTCAATGATCTGTGCGATGGAAGGCGGCGCCCCTACACCGGCCGGCTGGCCCAGCACGCGGCCTCCCGAGCGCACGAAGTCCGCCAGTTGCGGGCGCAGAGCGGCCGGCACAGGCATGAGTTCGAGGCCCAGCGCGCGTGCCATTTCGAGCAGTGTCGAAAGCCGGGGATCGATCTGGCCGCTTTCGGTGCGCTGGACGGTCATGCGAGAGAGGCCGGCACGTTCGGCCAGGGTTTCCTGGCTCCAGCCGGCCGCCTTGCGGGCTCTTTCCAGTTCGTCGATGAGCATCAAGCTACTCAAAATGTAGAAATTGAGTAGCGATAGTAGCTACCTCAGTTTTGGCGGGCAACAAAAAAGCCACTCGAAAGTAGCTTTTTGATAGATATGAGTAGTTTGATGATCTTTTTCTGAGGCGCTCGGTCTCAGCTCAGCACCACGCTGCTCAGGCGGCGCCGGTAGCTCGCCACGGTCGGATCGTCCGGCGGAATCTGGCCGTCCGCCACCTTGGGCTTGGGCGGCTCGATGATGTCGAGGATCGCGATGTAGGTCTTGCGGGCCAGTTCGTCGTTCCAGCCCTTGTCGCGCATCAGGATGTCGAGCAGCTCGTCCATGGCCTCGGTCCATCGCTGCGCGCTCATCAAGAGGCGCGCACGGTCGAAGCGGGCCTCGAAATCGCGCTTGTTGGCCGCGATGCGGGCTTCGGCGCCGGCGAGCGTCGGTGCCGCACCGGTGGCCGGCGTTGCGAAGTCGATCGCGTCCATCCAGCGCTGCAGTGCGTCGAAACGGCGCACCAGCGAGGTCTTGGCGATCACCGGCGCGAAGGCGACCTTGGCATCGTCGACGCGGCCCTCTTGCAGCAGCAGCTTGATGTAGTCGAAGCGCGCGTCGTCGTTGGCCGGGTCGGTCGCGACCGCGTGCTGCAGCCGTTCGAGCGCACCTTCGGTGTCGCCCTCGGCCAGCGCTTCCTGGGCAGCTTCTTCCTGCTCGGTGGCCGCGGCCTCGTCGGCGCCCGGCACATGTTTGTCGAGGAAGCTGCGGATCTGGTCGGCGGGAATCGCGCCGACGAAGCCGTCGACCGGCTGGCCGTCCTTGAACATCACGCAGAAGGGAATGCTTCGCACGCCGAACATCTGGCTCAGCTGCTGCGAAATCTGCGGCACCTTGTCGGCATCGAGCTTGGCCAGCGTGAAGCGGCCGGCATACTCGAGCTCGAGCTTTTCGAGCACCGGGCCGAGCTGTTTGCAGGGGCCGCACCACTCGGCCCAGATGTCGAGCAGCACCGGCGTGGTCATCGAGCCGTCGATCAGCTCGGTCTGGAAGTTTTCGAGGGTGATGTCGATCATCGCGGGAACCTGGGGGTGAAACGTAAAATTGAAACCATGAAGCAAGCAATTCAGGTCGGCGTGGTGATGGGCTCGAACTCCGACTGGGAGACGATGCGCAACGCGGTCGAGATTCTCCAGCAATTCGGCATCGCCCACGAGGCGCGGGTGGTCTCGGCCCACCGCATGCCCGACGAATTGTTCGCTTATGCCGAAAGCGCGGCGCCGCGCGGCCTCGCGGCCATCATCGCCGGCGCGGGCGGGGCGGCCCATCTGCCGGGCATGCTGGCGGCCAAGACCACCGTGCCGGTGCTCGGCGTGCCGGTCGCGAGCCGGCACCTGCAGGGCGTGGATTCGCTCTACAGCATCGTGCAGATGCCAAAGGGCGTGCCGGTCGCGACCTTTGCCATCGGCAACGCCGGCGCAGCCAATGCGGCGCTGTTCGCGGTTGCGATGCTGGCCGTGGCCGATCCGGCGCTGCGCGCCCGGCTCGACGCCTTCCGCGCGCAGCAGACCGAGGTGGCCCGGTCGATGGCCCTGCCGCCGGTCGATCCGCCGGCGATATCGCCTTTCTCGCCCCAGGGCGGAGGCGCGCTGTGAGCGCGATCCTGCCGGGTGCCACGCTCGGCGTGCTCGGGGGCGGTCAACTCGGCCGCATGTTCGTGCATGCGGCGCAGCGCATGGGCTACTTCACGGCGGTGCTCGACCCCGATGCCGACAGCCCCGCAGGGCGCGTGAGCCACCACCACATCCACACCGACTACACCGATGTCGACGGCCTCGCGCGGCTCGCGGGCCTGGCCGATGCCATCACGACCGAATTCGAGAACGTGCCGGCGCCCTCGCTGGAACATCTCTCGGTCGCGCGTCCGGTATGGCCGGCGGCGACCTCGGTGGCGATCGCGCAGGACCGCATCCGCGAGAAGAGCCACTTCGTCGGTTGCGGCGTGGACTGTGCGCCCTACGCGATCATCGAGTCGGCCGACCACATGGCCGTGCCGCCGAACCTGCTGCCCGGCATCCTCAAGACCGCGCGGCTCGGCTACGACGGCAAGGGGCAGCGGCGCGTGGGCACGCGCGAGGAACTCGCAGCCGCCTGGAGCGCGATGGGCGGCGTGCCCTGCGTGCTCGAAAAGCTGCTGCCGCTGGATTTCGAATGTTCGGTGATCGTCGCGCGCGGCGAAGATGGCCAGGTCGTGCACTTCCCGCCGCAGCGCAACCTGCACCGCGACGGCATCCTCGCGGTGACCGAGGTGCATGCCGGCAACATGGGCGAAGCGCAGGCGCGGCACGCCGTCGATTCGGCCGTCGCCATCGCGGAGGGCCTGGGCTATGTCGGCGTGCTGTGCGTCGAGTTCTTCGTCCTGGCCGACGGATCGCTGGTGGTCAACGAGATGGCGCCACGCCCGCACAACAGCGGCCACTGGACCATCGAGGCCTGCGACATCTCGCAGTTCGAGCTGCAGGTGCGCACCCTCGCCGGCCTGCCGCTGAACGCGCCGCGCCAGCACAGTCCCGCGCTCATGCTGAACCTGCTGGGCGATCTGTGGTTTGCCGATGCCGAGGCCTCGGGCGGACCCAGGTCGTCGGAGACGGCGGTCGAGCCCCGCTGGGCCGATGTGCTCGCGCTGCCTGGAACGCATCTCCATCTCTACGGCAAGACCGAGGCGCGCCGCGGCCGCAAGATGGGCCATCTCACGATCACGGGCGAGAACATCGACACGGTTCGCAGCACCGCCGACTTCGCGGCTGCGCTGCTCGGACTGCCGATCCCTCTCTCGGAGTGAGCGCCATGATTCGCGACGGCCAGTCGCCCGCTGCCATCGACGAGGCCGTGCGCGTGCTGCGCGCCGGCGGCCTGGTCGCCTTCCCGACCGAAACGGTCTACGGTCTGGGCGCCGATGCGACCAGCGACGCGGCCGTGGCCGGCATCTTCAAGGCCAAGGGCCGGCCCAGCAACCATCCGCTGATCGTGCACGTGGCGGCCGGTGTCAAGGGGACCGAAGCGTTGTCCCGCTTTGCCCAGCCGCTGCCGGCCTTCGCCCAGAAACTCGTGCTTGCCTTCTGGCCCGGCCCGCTGACGCTGATAGTCACGCGCCAGCCCGGCGTGGCCGCGGCGGCGGCCGGCGGCGAGGACACCATCGGCCTGCGCTGCCCCGCGCACCCGGTGGCGCAGGCGCTGCTCGCGGCCTGCGCCGAGCAGGGCGTGCCGGGCGTGGCGGGGCCGAGCGCGAACCGCTTCGGCCGCGTGAGCCCCACCACCGCGCAGCACGTGCAGCAGGAGTTCGGCGACGCGCTGCTGGTGATCGACGGCGGTCCCTGCGAGGTGGGCATCGAATCGACCATCGTCGACTGCAGCCGCGGCGCGCCGGTGCTGCTGCGGCCGGGCGCTATCACGCGCACCCAGATCGAGGCGGCCTGCGGCGAGGCCTTGCGCGACAAGCACGAGCTGGCCGCCCCCGACCCGCGCGCCTCGGGCACGCTCGAGGCCCACTACGCGCCGAGCGCCAAGCTGCGGCTGATGGATGCGAAGGCCATGCAGACCGGCCTCGACGTGCTCGGCGCCAACGCGGCGCACATCGCGGTCTGGTCGCGCAGCGCGCTCAAGAGCCGCTCGCAGCACATCCTGCAGCGCCGCATGCCCGACGACGCCGCCACCGCCGCGCAGCAGCTCTTCGCGGTGCTGCGCGCCTTCGACGCCGAGGGCGTCAAGCTGATCTGGGTCGAGACGCCGCCGGCCGGTCCCGAATGGGAAGGGGTGCGCGACCGCCTGCAACGGGCCGCTGCGGCCTGATCGCCCCCGTTACTTGACTGTGTCGAACAAGGCCCGCGCCCGCGCGTGGCAGAACGGCGGCTCGTAAGTGCCGTGATAGGCGGCAAAGTAGGTGGCGTAGGCAGCCGTCGTCGGATCGGTCGGCGCCGTGCCGCCCGGCCCATAGGTCGCCTGAATCTGCGCGTCGACGTCCACCGTCGACACGGTGGTCACGCCGCGCGCATCGAAGTCCGTCTTCATGGGCACCATATGCACGGCCGGCGGCACCGTCGGATCGCCGGCGCCGGCGCACAGCAGCGTCTTGGCGCGTGGGCTCCAGCCGAACAGGTCGTTCTTCTTCGCGTCGAGGAAGAGCGTGTTGTTGGGGTTGGTCTGCACGTCCGTCAGGAACGCGCTCTGGAACAGCGCGTCGCGTGCCTGGGCCGGCGTCTCGCCGTTGGCACCGGGCAGCGCGCCGCTCGTCACCAGCGTGGTGAAGTTCAGCGTCGGGCTCGGCAGCAGGTTTTCGATGGTCGCTGCGTAGGGCGCCTTGAAGACCGTGTTGACGTCGGTGTAGACGTCGCCGTAGATCTTTTGATAGGAGGTGACGATGAACGGAACGAAGAACTGGTAGCCCGCGATCGCCGTCGTGAGCTTGAACGATCCCGACATGTTGTACGGACCTGCCAGATGAGCCCCGGCCACCACGTTGAATTCGAGCGGGCTGTCGCGCTCGGCGGCCCGGTGTGCCGCCATCGACGAGTGCCCGCCCTGCGAGTAGCCGGTGAACATCACCTTGCCCGAGAAGGAGCCGCCCGTCGCCACCAGCGCCGTACGCGCGGCGCGGATCGAATCCAGCACCGAGCGGGCCTCCGAATCGGCGTGCAGATAGGGGTGGTACGAAAAGCTCGACTTGGCATAGCCCAGGTAGTCGGTGGCGACCACGGCGTAGCCCTGGGCTGCGTACATCGCCGTCAGCAAGAAGGTCTCCGGATCCTGCGGATTGGCCAGCGTGCGCGGCTTCTGCACGTCGGTGGCCTTGGCGTAGGCCACCAGCGGCGCGTTGTTGGCGCAGCTGCCCGCGGGCATCAGCAGCACGCCGGAGGCGTTGGTGGCTTCGCCCTTGGGGCCCACCGTGCTGTAGTTGAGCGCCACCACGCTCACGTCGCACTTGGCCTTGCCGCTGATCGGCTGCAGGCCGTTCTGCGCAGTGCCGGCATCGATCTGCGCGGCCGACAGCGTCGTCACGGTCACGGCCGGTTCCTGGAGCGCGCCGGTGCCGGTCCCGCCGCCGCCGGCTCCGAAGTTGAAACCGGGGCCGTCGCCGCCGCCGCCGCAGGCGGCCAGCAGGCTGGCCATGGCGACGGCGCTCAGAAGATGCAGACGCTTCATGGATGTCTCCGGGAGTCTTGTTGTGAAGGGCGCACCGATCCTAGGCTTGCGATCTGCAAAGCAAGACAAGGGAAACCCGGAGCCGGAACGGCGTGGAAGTCGCGTTGGCGACGCTCGGTCAGTTGTCCTGCGCGGCCCAGTCGACCAGCGCATCGAAGGCGGGCCGCGCCGCCGCTGCATTGCCGTTGTTGGCGATCGCGACCACCACCCAGCGCCGGCCGCTGGCGCCGTGCACGTAGCCCGCGACGCCGGCCGCGTCGCGCAGCGTGCCGGTCTTGAGATGCGCCGCGCCGCCCGAGCGCAGCGCGCGCTTGCGCAGCGTGCCGTCGACGCCCGTGGCGGGCAGCGAGGACACCAGCTCGGGCATCACCGGCGAACGCCAGGCCACCTGCAGCATCTTCGCGAGCGCGGCTGCGCTGATGCGCTCCTCGCGCGAGAGCCCCGAGCCGTTGTCGAACACCGGCTGGCCTTCGCCGGTGCCTATGCGCTCGTTCCACCACTGGCGCATTGCGGCGCGCGCACCCTCGAGCGTGCCGCGCTTCTTTTGCTGCAGGCCGAGCGTGAGGAACAGCTGCTGCGCCATCACGTTGTTGCTGTACTTGTTGATGTCGCGGATCACTTCGGCCAGCGGCGGCGAGACGGCTTCGAATGCGGGCTGGAGACCCGCCGGCACCTGCCCCTCGCGCACCTGGCCCCGGAGCTTGGTGCCCATCTCGGCCCACAGCCCGCCGACCGCGCGCACTGCGTAGCTGCGCGGGTCCGCATACGCCACCGGCCACACCTTCTCGCCGCAGGCGGCGGGGTAGCTGCCGGCAAAGCTCACGCGCGCCGGATCGGTGAAGGCCGGCGCCAGCGCGGCGCGCCAGTCGCCGCATTCACCGGCCGACAACGGCACCGTGGCCTGCGTCGCCACGCCGGCCAGGTAGGGCTCGAAGTTGACCTGCGCCGTCTGGCTGTCGCGGTTCGGCACGAAGGTCATCACCACCGACTTGAAGTTGATCAGGAGCGCATCGGGCGCGACGTTGTAGGGGCGCAGGCCCTCGCCGTCGAAGGCGGCCGGATCGGCATCGGGAACCTCGAAGGCGCTGCGGTCCAGCACGATGTCGCCGTTGATGGTGTGGATGCCCATCCCCTGCACGCGGCGCAGCAGCAGCCACAGGCGCTCGAGCACCAGCTTCGGATCGCCCTGGCCCTTGATGTAGAGGTTGCCGGCCAGCACGCCGTTCTGGATCGGACCGTCGACGTACACGGGCGTGGTCCAGGTGAAGGCCGGGCCGAGCAGATCGAGCGCGGCGTAGGTGGTGACCAGCTTCATGACCGAGGCCGGGTTGACCGGCACCTGCGCCCGCCACGCGAGCCGCGGGGCGTGGGTGGCGTCGGCGTCGGCCACCAGCATCGTCACCGCATCGCGCGGCACCTTGGCGCGGGCCAGTGCGGCCTCGACCTCGGGCGGGAGGTTCTGGGCGATGGCGGGCACCGAACCCAGCGCCGCCAGCGCCAGAACCAGGGACAGCATGCGAACGGCGCGGCGCGTGGCAAGGGGCAGGGCAAAGGGCATCGCGCGATTATCCCGGCCGGCAGCGTCATGGGCCCATCGCAGCGCGGTGCATGGCCGTCCCTCGATAATCGCGTGATGCCCGCCGCACCCCGCTTCTCCGCTCGCACCATCGGCATCGGCGCGGCCGTCGTCACCGTCCTGGTCTGGACCGCCTTCATCGTGATCGCGCGGGCCTCGGCCGGGCGCTCGCTGACCCCCTTCGACATTGCCTTCGCGCGCATCTGCGGCGCGAGCCTGGTGCTCATGCCCTGGGGCGCCTGGCTGGTGATGCAACAGGCGCGCCGGAGCGATCCGTCAGCGGGCTCGCTCTTCGGCCTGTCGCCCGCTTCACTGCGCGTCACCGCGACCGCAGGCGCTTTCGGCGGCCTGGCCTATGCCCTGCTCGCCTACACCGGCTTCTTCTACGCGCCGGCCACCCATGCCGCCGTGCTGATGCCGGGCAGCCTGCCGCTCTGGACGGCGGTGCTCGCGGCCATCGTGCTGCACGACCGCATCACTACAGCCCGCGCGCTCGGCCTCGCGCTGATCGTCGTCGGCGACCTGCTGGTCGGCGGCGCCAGCCTGCTGCATGCCCTCGAGGGCGGCCAGATCTGGAAGGGCGACCTGCTCTTCATGAGCGCGGCTTTCTGCTGGGCCTGCTACAGCGTGGTGGTGCGGCGCCACGGGCTCGACGCGGTGCGCGCCACCATCGCCATCACCGTGTTCGCCTTCGTGACCTACGTGCCGGTCTATGCCCTGCTGGCCGCCGCCGGCGTGGTCGCGAGCCGGCTCGACAGCGCACCGGTGGGCGAGATCGTGTTCCAGATGCTGTTCCAGGGCGTCGGCTCGGTCGTCATCTCCGGCATCACCTTCACGCGCATGATCCAGTACTTCGGGCCGGTGCGTTCGACCATGATCACGGCCGTGGTGCCGGGCCTCTCGGCCCTCGCTGCCGTGGTCTTCCTCGGCGAGCCGCTGCACTGGAACCTGATCGCCGGGCTGCTGCTGGTTACGGCCGGCATCCTGTTCGGCGTGCAGCGCGTTCGCGCCGCGGCAGCAGCAAGGCCGGCCGCCACGCCGGCGCGCGGATGACGGCCATGGCGACGGCGCTCAAGCTCCTGGCCTTCGACACCAGCACCGAAGCGCTTTCGGTCGCGGTGCGCCACGGCGACCGGCTGTTCGAACACAGCGGCGCCGGCGGCGCGCAATCCTCGACCACGCTGATCCCGCTGATCCAGCAACTGCTGGCCGAAGCCGGCCTCGCGCTGGCCGAACTCGATGCGATCGCGTTCGGGCGCGGGCCCGGCTCCTTCACCGGCCTGCGCACCGCCTGCTCGGTGGCGCAGGGCCTGGGCTTCGGCGCCGGCGTGCGCCTGCTGCCCATCGACACGCTGCAGGCGGTGGCCGAGGAGGCGCATCACCGTTTCGGTGCCATGCACGTGGTCGCCGTGCTCGATGCCCGCATGGACCAGGTCTATGCCGCGCGCTACGAGTTCGGGAGCGCAGCGGCGCCTGCCGGCGAAGCGGAATTGCTGGCGCCCGAGCAGGTCGAGGTGCCGTCCGGTTGGGCGCTCGCCGGCAATGCCTTCGCGGCCTATGGCGAGCGCCTTCCCGCAGCCGTGGCGCGCCACGAGGTGCTGCCCACCGCGGCCGCGATGCTGCGCCTGGCCCCCGAATTGCTTGCAGCCGGCCGAACGGTCGCACCCGCCGAGGCCTGGCCGCTCTATGTTCGCGATAAAGTGGCGCAGACCACCGAAGAGCGTGCCGCCCTCAAGGCGGCAATGACCGATTCATCATCATCATGAGCGCAGTCCTGCAACAGCCGCGTGAAGCCCGTCTCGAGCCGATCACGATCGAGCGGATTCCGGCTGTCTGCGCGATCGAGAAAACCGCCTTCACCCACCCCTGGACGCCGGCCAACTTCAGCGACTCGCTGGCCGCCGGCTACCACTGCCAGTGCCTGGTCGTTCCTTCCGCACTCGGCACAGAGCCCTCGCCCCCGCCCGCGGGCGGACCGCGCGCGCTCTGGGGGCGGCCTGCGGCCCGGACCGGCGACGAAACCATCATCGGCTACTTCGTGGCCATGAAAGGGGTCGACGAAGTCCATCTGCTCAACCTCACGGTCGCGCCGGCCTTCCAGGGCCAGGGCTGGGCGCCGCTGATGCTCGAGGCGCTGGCCGGCTGGTCGCGCGGCCAGAACGCCCAGTGGCTGTGGCTCGAAGTGCGCGCGAGCAACCTGCGCGCGCTTGCCATCTACGAGCGCCAGGGCTTTCGCCGCGTGGGCGTGCGCAAGGGCTACTACCCGGCGGAGGGCAACGCACGCGAGGACGCGGTGGTGATGAGCCTGCGGCTCAACGAATCGACCAGCGCATGGGGTGCGTTGAAATGAGCGCCGGCACGCTGAATCTCGACGCGCGGCAGCGCGCGATGCTCGACGAGATGGGCGTCAAGGTCTGGTGGCCGGTGGCGGAACCTGCCGAGGCGCAGGCGGTCGAGGTGGTGGTCGCGGCGCCGCGCGTCGAAGCCGAAGCCATGCCGGCGGCGCCGCGTGCGCCGGTGCCTGTGTCCGCTCCTCCTGTCCGTCCGTCCGCTGCGCCGTCCCACGGTGCGACCGTGCTGATCGATGCGCCGCGTCGTCTCTACGGCGATGAAGAGAAGGCCGTGCAAGGCGGCTGGCTGATCGTCGCCGACATGCCGCCCGAGCTCGACGGGCGCCACGGCGAACCCTTCGCGGGCGATGCCGGCCGGCTTTTCGACAACATGCTGCGCGCGCTGCAGTTGCATGGCGCAGCGACGCCCGTGCATCTGATGCGCACGCACCGCGGCGTGGCCTCGGGCCAGCCGGGCAGCCCGCGCCCGATCGCCGAGGCCTTTGCGGCGCCCGCCGCCGCCCTGGCGCCGCGCGTCGTGCTCGCGATGGGCCCGCTGGCGGCGCAGAGCCTGCTGCAAAGCGGCGAGCCGCTCGGCAAGCTGCGCGGCCGCGCGGTGCGGCTGGCCATCCCGGATCTGGAGGACGTCGCGGTCGTCGCGACCTACCACCCGGCCTACTTGCTGCGCAATCCGGCCGACAAGGCGCGTGCATGGGCCGACCTGTGCCTGGCGGCCGAGCAACTGCTGCGCTCGGGCTGAGCGCTGCCGGTGGCGGCCTAAAATTCCGCCCCATGACCTTTCTGGACAAGCTGCGCGCCGCCGAGCGCCAAAACGGCTCGCTGCTGTGCGTGGGCCTCGACCCCGAGCCCGCGAAATTCCCCGCCCATCTGAAGGGCGATGCCGGCAAGATCTACGACTTCTGCGCGCGCATCGTCGATGCCACCGCCGACCTGGCGATCGCCTTCAAGCCGCAGATCGCCTACTTCTCCGCCCACCGCGCCGAAGCCCAGCTCGAACAGCTCATGGAGCACATGCGGCGCAACGCGCCGCATGTGCCGGTGATCCTCGATGCCAAGCGCGGCGACATCGGGTCCACGGCCGAGCAGTACGCGCGCGAGGCCTTCGAGCGCTACGGCGCCGACGCCGTCACGCTGTCGCCTTTCATGGGCTTCGATTCGGTCGAGCCCTACCTGCGCCACTACGGCAAGGGCGCCTTCCTGTTGTGCCGCACCAGCAACCCGGGCGGTGCCGACCTGCAGGGCCAGCGGCTCGCAGGCCTGGAAGGAGAACCTTTTTTGTATGAACACGTTGCAAGACTCGTCCAGGGGCCTTGGAACCTGAACGGCCAACTCGGCCTCGTGGTCGGTGCCACCTACCCGGCCGAGATCGAGCGCGTGCGCGCGCTGGCGCCCACGGTTCCGCTCCTGATTCCCGGCGTCGGCGCCCAGGGCGGGGATGCGGTCGCCACAGTGCGTGCAGGCTGGCGCGCCGATGCGCCGATCGTGGTCAGTTCATCGCGCGCCATCTGCTACGCCTCGGCCGGCGCCGACTTCGCCGAAGCCGCTCGGCGCGAGGCGATCCGCACCCGCGACAGCCTCGAAAAAGCCAAGCCCTGAGCGACTTTTCGCGTCGTCGGCAAGGGCGCGGTTGTATCGGAGTGACGGAAAAAGTCACATTTCAGAACAATTGTTGTCGTAGTCACCGCCTTTGCACCGCCTTTAGAGTCCTCGCAGCCCGGCCTGCGTCCGGCATGGCATTTGCCTTGAGAAGAACGGCGCAAGGGCGCCGAGGAGCGAGGAACTCATGGTGGAAGATATTGCGACCGGTCGCTCCGAGGCGACCGACGAAGTGCTGCGCGTGTCCGAAACGCACGCAGTTCCCGAGGCGCCGGCGGCGCACAACAATCCCCTGCCCCTGGCTGCCGCGCTGGCTGCCGCAGCGGCGCTCGCTGCCTGCGGCGGTGGCGGCGGCGGAGGGGGCGGCAGCAGTTTCGCCGGCATGGGCGGCGGCGAGGTCCAGGCCGGCTCGCTGACGCCCCTGGCCAGCACGCCGACCGGCCAGACCTACATCTACACGCAGGCCAAGACCGACGACGAGGCCGCGCGCTTCCTGCTGCAGTCGCAGTTCTCGGCCTCCGAGGCCGAGATCGCCGAAGTGCGCGCCAAGGGCTACCTGCCCTGGCTCGGCGAGCAGGTCGACCGGGCGCCCACGCAGACCGGCTGGGACTGGATCGCGAGCAAGCCCTACAACACCGTCTACACCGACGACATGATCTGGAACCAGCTCATGACCGCGCCGGACGGGATGCGCAAGCGCATGGCGCTGGCGTTCACCGAGATCTTCGTAGTCTCGGCCAACGACCTCAGTTCCAACTGGAACGACCACATGATGGCCCAGTACTGGGACATGCTGGTCGCGGGCGTCACCGGCAACTTCCGCAAGCTGCTGGAAGACGTGACGCTCAACCCGGCGATGGGCTACTACCTCAACACGCGCGGCAACCAGAAGGAAAACGCGCAGGGCCGCCAGCCGGACGAGAACTACGCGCGCGAGGTCATGCAGCTCATGACCATCGGGCTCTACCAGCTCAATGCCGACGGCACGGTCAAGACCGGTGCCGACGGCACACCGCTGGACAGCTACACGCAGGACGACGTGACCAACCTGGCGCGCGTGTTCACCGGCTACGACCTCGACATCCCCGCCGCCGAGCGCAACACCTTCACGCCGCCCGGCGCCAGCTACACCATCGAGAGCAACGCCTGGACCAGGCGGCCGATGGCGCTCACGGCCTCCCGCCACTCGATGCTCGAAGCCAAGTTCCTCGGCGCCACCGTGCCGGCCAACACCGAGGGCAAGGCGGCGCTCAAGATCGCGCTCGATACGCTGTTCAATCACTCGAACGTCGGTCCCTTCATCAGCAAGCAGCTGATCCAGCGCCTCGTGACCAGCAACCCGAGCGCGGCCTACGTGAAGCGCGTGGCGGACGTGTTCGCCAACAACGGCGCCGGCGTGCGCGGCGACATGAAGAGCGTGTTCGCCGCCGTGCTGCTCGACAACGAGGCGCGCAGCCCGGCCGGCCTCACGGACCCGAACTTCGGCCGCCTGCGCGAGCCGATGCTGCGTCTCGTGCAGTGGGGCCGCACCTGCGGCATCGGCTCCACGCTGGGCACCTGGAAGATCGGCAACCTCTCCCGCCCCAACGACCAGCTGGGCCAGAGCCCGCTGCGCTCGCCCTCGGTCTTCAACTTCTTCCGGCCCGGCTACGTGCCGCCCTCGACCGCGATCGCCAGCGCCAAGCTGGTGGCACCCGAGTTCCAGATGGTCAACGAGACCAGCGTCGGCGGCTACCTGAACTTCATGCAGAACGTGGTGCCCAACGGTTTCAACAGCAAGGATGTGATCCCGAGCTATGCGGCCGAGAAGGCGCTGGTGCTCGATCCGGCCGCGCTGGTGCGGCGGCTGAACCTGCTTTTCACCGGCAACCAACTCACCGCCGCCACGCAGGCGCTGGTCGTCAATGCGCTCGCCACGCCGGCGGTCACTTCGACCAGCAGCGACGGTGTCAAGAACAACCGCGTCTATGCCGCGGTGCTGATGGTGATGGCCTCGCCGGAATACCTGATCCAGAAATAAGGAAGCGCGCGATGTACCTGATCAATCCCGCAGCCCACACCCGCCGCGCCTTTCTGCGCCGCTCCGGCCAGCTCGCCGTGGCGGGCACCGCACTGCCCTTTGCGCTCAACCTGGCCGCGATGGGCGAGGCCGCCGCGCAGGCGGCCGGCGACGACTACAAGGCGCTGGTCTGCGTCTTCCTGTTCGGCGGCAACGACTATGCCAATACTGTCGTCACTTACGACGATCCGAGCTACAACGCCTACAGCACGATTCGCGGCGGGGCCGCTGGCCAGGCCGCCGGCGGCGTGGCGATCGGCAAGGCCGAACTGACGCCGACGCTGCTCGTCCCGACCACGGCGCTGCCCGACGGACGCCAGTACGCGCTGCACCCGGCGATGACCGAGCTGGCCACGCTGTTCACCGATGCCAAGATGGCGGTGCAGCTCAATGTCGGCCCGCTGGTGGTGCCGCTCACGCGCGCCCAGTACAACAACAGCAACAAGAAGCTCTATCCGCAGCCGCCGAAGCTGTTCTCGCACAACGACCAGCAGTCGACCTGGCAGTCGTCCTCGCCCGAGGGCTCGACCGTCGGCTGGGGCGGCAACATCGGCGACCTGATGCTCACGCAGAACACCAACTCGCTCTTCACCTGCATGTCGGTGGCGGGCAACGCGGTGTTCCTCTCGGGCGATACCGCGCTGCAATACCAGGTGAGCACGGGCGGCGCGGTCGGCATCAACAGCGTGAAGAACGCCAACGTGTACGGCTCCAGTTCGGTCAAGGCCGCGATGGCGCAGCTCGTGCAGCAGGCGCGCGGCCATGTGCTGGAGAACGAATACAACAAGGTCACCAAGCGCGCGGTCGAGGCCGAGGGCTCGGTCACTTCGGCCATCGGAACTGACTTCGCGGCCGGTACCTTTCCGGCCACCGGCCTGGGCAACCAGCTCAAGATGGTCGCGCGGCTCATCCGCGGCCGCAGCACGCTGGGCACCAAGCGGCAGGTGTTCTTCGTCTCGATGGGCGGCTTCGACCTGCACGACAACCTGATCGCCAACCAGCCCGGCCTGATGAAGCAGCTGAGCGATGCGATGGCCGCGTTCCACCGGCAGATGGTTGCGCAAGGTCTGGCCGACAAGGTCACAGCCTTCACCGCCTCCGACTTCGGCCGCACGCTCGCTTCCAACGGCGACGGCTCCGACCACGGCTGGGGCGGCCACCATTTCATCGTCGGCGGCGCGGTGAAGGGCAAGCAGATCTACGGCACGCCGCAGGTGGTCAGCATCAACAACGACTCGAAGCTGGCCGGCTACGAAGGCCATGTGGGGCAGGGCCGGCTGATTCCGACCACCTCGGTCGACCAGTACGGCGCCACGCTCGCGAGCTGGTTCGGCGTGCCGGCGGGCAATCTGGAAAGCATCCTGCCGAACCTCAAGAACTTCGGCGGCAACGTCAACGGCATCGACTACCCGAAGAACGTGGGCTTCATGGCCTGAGGGCGCCTGCCTACATCGGAAGCGGGGCGCGATCTGCATACTCTGCAGTCCGCGCTTTTCTTTTCAGGAGACTCCGATGAAGTACAGAGGCAGCTGCCATTGCGGCCGGATCGCCTTCGAGGTCGAGGGCGAGATCAAGGGTGCGATGGCATGCAATTGTTCGATGTGCCAGCGCAAGGGTTCGCTGCTCTGGTTCGTGCCGCGCGACAGCTTCACGCTGCTCACCCCGCGCGAGGACATGGGGACCTACCTGTTCAACAAGCATGTGCTGGAGCACCACTTCTGTCCCACCTGCGGCATCCATCCCTTTGCGGAGGGCAGCGATCCCAAGGGCAACAAGATGTCGGCGGTCAACATCCGCTGCATCGAGGGCATCGAGTTCGAATCGGTGCCGGTGACGCATTTCGACGGGCGTTCGCGGTGAGCCCCGGCGAGTTGCAGGACTATTTGCACGCGCACATTCCCCTGTCGAAGGCGATGCAGGTCGCGGTGCTCGCTCTGCATGAAGACGAGGTCGTGCTGAGCGCGCCGCTGGCGCCCAACATCAACCATCGCGAGACCGTGTTCGGCGGCAGCGCCTCGGCCGTCGCCATCCTGGCGGCCTGGTCGCTGCTGCACACGCGGCTTCAGCGTGCCGGTATCTCGAGCCGGCTGGTCATTCAGCGCAATACCATGGACTACGACCTGCCGATCACCGGGGAATTCACTGCGCGCTCGCTCATTGCCCAGCCGCAGGCATGGCCGGCCTTCCTGCGCATGCTCGATCGCAAGGGCCGGGCCCGCATCGCCGTCGCCGCCGTACTCGAACAAGGGGGCCGGACGGTGGGCCGCCTCGAGGGCGAGTTCGTGGCGCTGGGGGCGGCCGCGGCCTGAGAACGCCCGCGTTTGCGTTTCGGGCGCGGCCGCGCCAAAGTACGGCGCACCATGAGCGCCATCCCGACCGACCCCGACCCCTTCCCGCTCGAAGGCGGCTGCACCTGCCGCGCGGTTCGCTACCGCATGACGACGCGACCGCTCTTCGTGCACTGCTGCCATTGCCGCTGGTGCCAGCGCGAGACGGGCTCGGCCTTCGCGCTCAACGCGATGGTCGAGGCCGAGCGCGTGCAACTGCTCCAGGGCGAGATCGAGCTCGTCGTGACGCCGTCGGAAAGCGGCAAAGGGCAGAAGATCGCGCGCTGTCCGCACTGCCGCGTCGCGCTGTGGAGCCACTACGCGGGTGCCGGCGATGTCGTGTGCTTCGTGCGCGTGGGCACGCTCGACGCGCCGGACCACCTGCCCCCCGACATCCACATCTTCACGATGTCGAAGCAGCCATGGGTGCTGTTGCCGCCGGGCACGCCGGCCGTGGCCGAGTACTACAGCCGCGCCGAGCACTGGCCGGCCGAGAGCCTGGAACGCGCCAGGGCGCTGAAGGCCTCGCGCCCGCCCGCGGGGCCGATGGCCGGTTGATTGCCAGCTCCGACGGCCGCTGATACCCTGCGCCCGGGCGCCGCCGCCGCCCATACATGTTCAATCAGGGAGTAAAAAATGAGCCTTTTGTTGTTTCTTGTCGTGGGTCTCGCGTGGCGGGTTGGCTGGCCGGGGTGCTGGTCAAAGGGGGTGGCTTCGGCCTCGTCGGCGACCTGGTCGTCGGCGTGATCGGCGCCTTTCTCGGCGGCCTTCTTTTCAGCTCGGCCGGCGTTTCGCTGGGCGGCGGCCTGTTGGGCAGCATCGTCGTCGCCACCATCGGGGCGATCGTGCTTCTGCTGATCGTCCGCCTCCTCAAGCGGGCCTAGCCGCCCCGATCTCTCAGGCGCGTGCCGCGCCGAGCCGCTGCGACACCTCGCCGGCGCATTGCTTGAGCGCGCGGGCGACGGGCCCGTCCCATTTCGCATCGAAAACGCCCGCGGGCCCGATCGCGGTGATCGCCAGCGCGATCGCGCCGGTGTGGTCGAACACCGGCGCGGACATCGCGCTCACGCCCGGCACGATCTCGCCTTCGGAGCGGCTGATGCCGCGCGCGCGCACCTCGTGCAATTGCTCCTCGAAAGCCTTCCAGTCCGGCAGCGGCGGGGGCGGCGGCATGCCCACATGCGGCGCCGGCGCCGTGCTGCTCTTCTCGCGCTGGCGCTCCTTGTCGAGCAGGCGCTTGACGATCGCGCCATCGAGGTAGGCGGCGAAGAGGCGGCCCGAGGCGGTGCTGGTCAGCGAAAACACCGTGCCGTGCCGCATGCTCACGTGCAAGGCCGCCGGCGACTCGGCCACGCGCACGATGGTGGCGCCGCGGTCGCCCCACACCGCGATGGCCGCGGTGTGCCCGATCTGCTGCGCGAGCTCGGCAACCAGCGGTGTCGCGATGTGGACCGGATCGGCCTGCTGCAGGCTGATCAATCCCAGTTGCAAAGCCAGCGGGCCGAGCAGATAGTGACCGCTGCTGCGGTCCTGTTCGATCAATCCGAGGCGACCGAAGCTGACCATGTAGGGATGCGCCTTGGCGGCCGACATGTCGGCCTCGCGCGCGAGGTCCTTCAATGCCATCGGCCGGCCGTGGTGCACCAGGGCGCGCAGCAGCTGGCCGCCCACTTCGATGCTCTGGATGCCGCGCTGCGCGCGATCGTTGCCGTCAGCGGCCATTTCCGTCTCTTTGTTCGTTCATGCAGAAGACATTAGACATTAACTGATCTCCGGTTTACACTCCGCTTAATTCGTTCCCTGCGAATTCGTTCGTGTTAGACAAACACCCTAGGAGACCCCGATGAGCCAGACCAAGGTTTTCGCCAGCCAGGCCGATCTCGAAGAAAAGAAGATCACCTTCAGCCAGATTTCCGAGCATGCCTGGGCCTACACCGCCGAGGGCGACCCCAACACCGGCATCGTGATCGGCGACGACTGCGTGCTGGTGGCCGACACCCAGGCCACGCCCGCGATGGCGGCCGACGTGGTGCGCCGCATCCGCGAAGTGACCGACAAGCCCATCAAGTACGTGGTGCTCACGCACTACCACGCGGTGCGCGTGCTGGGCGCGACCGGCTACAAGCCCGAGCACATCATCGCCAGCCAGGATACGCGCGACCTGATCGTCGAGCGCGGCGAGGAAGACAAGGCGAGCGAGATCGGCCGCTTCCCGCGCCTGTTCCAGAACGTCGAGACCGTGCCGCCGGGCCTGACCTGGCCGACCATGACCTTCACCGGCAAGATGACCTTGTGGCTGGGCAAGCTCGAAGTCCAGCTGCTGCAGCTCGGCCGCGGCCACACCAAGGGCGACACCGTGGTCTGGCTGCCGGGCGAGAAGACCCTGCTGTCGGGCGACCTGGTCGAGTTCGACGCCACGCCCTATGCCGGCGACGCCTACTTCAAGGACTGGCCCAAGACCCTGGACAACATCGCCGCGCTCAAGCCGAAGGCCCTGGTGCCCGGCCGCGGCGCCGCGCTCACCACGCCGGAAGAAGTGGCCAAGGGTCTCGCCGGCACGCGCGACTTCATTGCCGACGTGTACGCCAGCGTTTCGGAAGGCGCCAAGTCCGGCAAGGACCTGAACGCGGTCTACAAGGAGACCTACGCGAAGCTCAAGCCCAAGTACGGCCACTGGGTCATCTTCGACCACTGCATGCCCTTCGACGTGACGCGCTGCTACGACGAGGCCACGCAGTACGCCGACCCGCGCGTGTGGACCGCCGAGCGCGACGTCGAGATGTGGAAGACCCTCGAAGGCTGAGCCGGGAGGAGCAAGACAAAGATACGGAGACAGGAACGTGAACGCCATTGCTGCTTCAGCCGCCGCGCCCATCGACTACCAGAACCTGCGCTACGACTACAGGCACCACCCCGACCAGGACGCCGCCACGCCCGCCCGGCACCCCGTCGTCGTGGTCGGCGCCGGCCCGGTCGGCCTGGCGCTGGCCATCGACCTGGCGCAACGCCAGGTGCCTGTGGTGCTGCTGGACAACGACAACAAGCTGTCTACCGGCTCGCGCGCCATCTGCTTTGCCAAGCGCTCGCTGGAGATCTTCGACCGGCTCGGTTGCGGCGAGCGCATGGCGGCGAAAGGCGTGTCCTGGAAGCTGGGCCGCGTGTTCCTGCAGGACGCGCAGATCTACGAGTTCGACCTGCTGCCCGAAGAGGGCCATCAGCGCCCGGCCTTCGTCAACCTGCAGCAGTACTACGTCGAGGGCTACCTGGCCGAGCGCGCGGCCGAGCTGCCGCTTTTGGACATCCGCTGGAACCACAAGGTGGTCGGCGTCGAGCAGCACGAGGACCACGCGCTCCTGACCGTCGAGACGCCGGACGGGAGCTACCGGCTGCAGGCCGATTGGCTGGCCGCGTGCGACGGCTCGCGCTCGACGGTTCGGCAGCTGATCGGCCAGGAAAGCAAGGGCCGCATCTTCAAGGACCGCTTCCTGATCGCGGACGTGAAGATGAAGGTCGACTTCCCGGCCGAGCGCTGGTTCTGGTTCGATCCGCATTTCCACCGTCACCAGAGCGTGCTGCTGCACATGCAGCCCGACAACGTGTGGCGCATCGACTTCCAGCTCGGCTGGGAGGCCGATCCGGAGGCCGAGAAGAAGCCCGAGAACATCATCCCGCGCGTCAAGGCGTTGCTGGCGGCCTCGCCCTTCAGGGACGCGGAGTTCGAGCTCGAATGGGCCAGCGTCTACACCTTCGCCTGCCTGCGCATGGAGGCCTTCCGCCACGGCCGCGTGCTGTTCGCGGGCGATTCGGCGCACGGCGTCTCGCCCTTCGGTGCGCGCGGCGCCAACTCGGGCGTGCAGGACGCCGACAACCTGGCCTGGAAGCTGGCCGCGGTGCTGCGCGGCGAGGCGCCGCAGGCGCTGCTCGACAGCTACGCCCGCGAGCGCGAGTACGCGGCCGACGAGAACATCCGCAACTCCACCCGCGCCACCGACTTCATCACGCCCAAGAGCGAGCTGAGCCGGCTGTTCCGCGACGCGGTGCTGCAGCTGGCGAGCCGCCACCCCTTCGCCCGTACGCTGGTCAACAGCGGGCGGTTGTCGGTGCCGGCCACGCTGCATGGCTCGACGCTCAACACGCCGGATAGCGGGGACTTCGAAGGGCGCATGGTGCCCGGCGCGGTGGCGGCCGATGCACCCTTCACTGCGAGCGGCTGCCAGCGCAACTGGCTGTTGCGCTCGCTTGGCGCCGACGGCCGCTTTGCCGCGCTGGTGTTTGGCGACGGCGCCGCCGCCGAGGCCAGCCTGCGCGCACTTGCCGAGGCCGAAGCACCGGTCAGCGTCGTACGCATTCCGCTCGACGACGCCCATGCCCTGGCCGCGCAGCGCTACGACGCCCGGCCCGGCACCACCTACCTGCTGCGGCCCGACCAGCACGTGTGCGCGCGCTGGCGCAGCCCCACGGCCGCCGCCATCCGCGCCGCCCACGCGCGTGCGCTCGGCAAAACCTGAGACCCCAGGAGACCACGACCATGCCGAACGACCACCTGATCCTGACGCCCCACCTGGATGCTCCGGACGACTTCTACGAGGCCCTGCTCGACGCGCACCAGGGCCTGTCCACCGAGGAGAGCCACGCCTTCAATGCGCGCCTGGTGCTGGTGCTGGCCAATCACATCGGCTCGCTGGCGGTGCTGCGCAAGGCCCTGGAGGCGGCGCGCGCCTGATGCGCGCGCAAGGCATCACGCGAATTTCAACACCATTGGAGATATTGATGATCCGCAAGACCCTGGCCGCCCTCGGGCTGGCCGCTTTATCCTTTGCCGCCGCCGCCCAGGACGGCAAGCCCATCGAATGGGTGGTCGGCTATGCCGCCGGCGGCGGCTCCGATTCGGTGGCGCGCGCGACCGCCGAAGCCATGAGCAAGAGCCTGGGCGCGCCCATCGTCATCAACAACAAGCCGGGTGCCGCCACCAACATCGCGGCCGAGTACGTGGCGCGCGCCAAGGACGTGGAGCACACCCTGCTGACCGCCGACTTCGCGACGCTGGCGGCCAATCCCTTCCTCTTTTCCAAGCTGAGCTACGACGCCGAGAAGAACCTCAAGCCGGTCGGCCTGCTGGCGCGCTTCCCGCTCGTGCTGGTGGTCGGCCCGCAGGTGCCGGCGAGCAACTGGAAGGAGTTCGTGGCCTGGGCCAAGGCGCAGCCGGGCGGCGTCAACTACGGCTCGGCCGGCGTCGGCAGCCCGCATCACCTGGCCACCGAGCTGCTGCGCGAGAAGGCCGAGCTCAAGCTCACCCACGTGGCCTACCGCGGCGCGGCACCGGCGATGCAGGACGTGCTGGGCGGGCAGGTGCCGTTCATGCTGGTCGACACCGCCAGCGGCAACCAGTTCGTGCAGGCGGGCAAGGTCAAGGCGATCGGCGTGGCGAGCGCCAAGCGCATCGCCTCGCTGCCCAACGTGCCGACGCTGATGGAGCAGGGGCTGAGCGGCTACGAGGCCTATGCCTGGCAGGGCCTCACCGTGCCCTCCGGCACGCCCGAGCCGACGGTGGCGCGCTACGCCAAGGCCTTGCAGGAGGCGCTGGCATCGCCCGCCGTCAAGGCGCGCTTCGACGCACTCGGCGTGGAAGGCCTTCCCGGCTCGCCGAGCGACATGGCGAGCTACGTGAAGGCCGAACGCGAGCGCTGGGGGCGCCTGATCAAAACCAACAACATCCGCGTGGATTGATATGAAAGGATCCTCATGAGCACCGACGCATTGCGCTACCAGAGCGGCTTCGGCAACGAATACGCGAGCGAGGCCGTGGCCGGCGCCCTGCCGCAGGGCCGCAACAGCCCGCAGCGCGCGCCCTTCGACCTCTATCCCGAGCTGATCTCGGGCACCGCCTTCACCGCGCCGCGCCACGAGAACCGGCGCAGCTGGATGTACCGGCGCCAGCCCTCGGTGGTCTCCGGCCGCTACCAGGCCTATGCGCAGCCGCACTGGCAGACCGGCGCCGACCGCGATATCGCGCTCGCGCCCGAGCCGATGCGCTGGCATCCGCTTCCGCTCGACAACGCCGATGTCGATTTCATCGACGGCATCCATACCTTGGCCGCCAACGGCGACGCCGAGGCGCACAGCGGCATCGCCGCGCACGTCTACCTCGCGAGCCGATCGATGGAACGCCGCGCTTTCGTCAATGCCGACGGCGAGATGCTGCTGGTGCCGCAGCAAGGCCGCCTCGCGATCACCACCGAGATGGGCGTGCTCGAGGTCAAGCCCGGCGAAATTGCGCTATTGCCGCGCGGCGTGGTGTTCAAGGTTGCCGTGCCCGATGGACCGTCCCGCGGCTACATCTGCGAGAACTACGGCGCGCAGTTTCGCCTGCCCGAGCTGGGCCCGATCGGATCGAATGGGCTCGCGAACGCGCGCGACTTCCAGGCGCCGGTCGCGGCCTTCGAGGACGAGGGCGGTGGCTACGAGCTGGTCAAGAAATTCGGCGGCCGCTTCTGGTCGGCGCCCACGAAGCAGTCTCCCTTCAACGTCGTCGCCTGGCACGGCAACCTGGCGCCGGTGAAGTACGACACCGCCAACTTCATGACCATCGGCTCGATCAGCTTCGACCATCCGGACCCGTCGATCTTCACCGTGCTCACCTCGCCCTCGGACACGCCCGGCACCGCCAACTGCGACTTCGTGATCTTCCCGCCGCGCTGGCTGGTGATGGAAGACACCTTCCGTCCGCCCTGGTACCACCGCAACCTCATGAGCGAGTTCATGGGCCTGGTCTACGGCGAGTACGACGCCAAGCCCGGCGGCTTCAAGCCCGGCGGCGCCAGCCTGCACAACGCGATGGTGCCGCACGGCCCCGACGAGGAAGCCTTCGAGAAGGCCAGCAGTGCCGACCTCAAGCCGCAGAAGCTGGACAACACGCTGGCCTTCATGTTCGAGAGCCGCTTGCGCTTCATCCCCACCGCCTGGGCGCTGCAGAGCTCGGCGCTGGACACCGACTATGCCGACTGCTGGGCCGGCCTCAAGGACCAATTCAAGCCATGAACAACGAACTGAACGCCACCCACGATCCGAAGCTGCGCAGCTGGGTTGCTTCGGCCAACGAGGCCGGCTGCGATTTCCCGATCCAGAACCTGCCTTTCGGCCGCTTCCGGCCTGCAGGCAGCGGCGAGGCCTTTCGCATCGGGGTTGCGATCGGCGACCAGGTGCTCGACTTGAAGGCGACCGGCCTCGTCCATACGGACGACATGAACGTGTTGATGGCGAAGAGCCCGACGGAGCGCCAAACCCTGCGTGCCGCGATCTCCGCCGGCCTGGCCGAAGGCAGCGAGCAGGCCCCCGAGTGGGCCAAGGCCCTGCTGGCCCAGTCGGCCGCCGAGATGACGGTGCCCTGCCGCATCGGCGACTACACCGACTTCTACACCGGCATCCATCACGCCCGCACGGTCGGCAGCCTGTTCCGTCCCGACCAGCCGCTCCTGCCCAACTACCAGTGGGTGCCCATCGGCTACCACGGGCGCGCCTCGTCGATCGGCGTCAGCGGCCAGCGCTTCAAGCGCCCGCAAGGCCAGACCAAGGCACCCGATGCCGCAACGCCTTCCTTCGGCCCTTCGAAGCGGCTCGACTACGAGCTCGAACTCGGCTTCCTGGTCGCCCAGGGCAATGCGCTCGGCGAGCCGATCGCCATCGCCGAAGCGGAAGCGCACCTGTTCGGCGTCACCCTGCTCAACGACTGGTCGGCCCGCGACATTCAGGCCTGGGAGTACCAGCCGCTCGGGCCCTTCTTGTCGAAGAACTTCGCCAGCACGCTCTCGCCCTGGATCGTGACGATGGAGGCGCTCGCGCCCTTCCGCGCCGCCTTCGAGCGCCCGGCCGGCGATCCGCAGCCGCTGCCCTACCTCGATGCACCCGCCAACCGCGAAAGCGGCGCGCTCGACATCACGCTCGAGGTGTGGTTGCAGACGGCGAAGATGCGCGAAGCCGGCGAGGGCGCCGTGCGCCTCACGCGCGGCAACGCCCGCGACGCCGCCTACTGGACGGCCGCGCAGCTCGTCACGCACCACACGGTGAACGGCTGCAACCTGCAGCCGGGCGACCTGCTCGGTTCGGGCACGCTCTCGGGCCCGAAGCCCGATGAGGCCGGCTCGCTGCTCGAGCTCACGCTGGGCGGCAAGCAGCCGATCCTGCTTCCCAACGGCGAGCGCCGCAGCTTCCTCGAAGACGGCGATACGCTCAGCCTGCGGGGCTTCTGCGAGCGCGAAGGCGCGGTGCGCATCGGGCTGGGCGAAGTCAGCGCGACGGTCGAAGCGGCCGGCGCCTGAGCGTTCACTGCCTCGGTTCGGACGAGGCACGCTCCTACGCGGCGTTCCGCGACCGGCCCCGATACTGCAAACCCTTGTTTCAGGGGTATTGCCGTGAACGTGCTGATCGTCGACGACAACAAGGCCGCGGCCGATCTGCTGCGGGAACTGCTGGCGCTGCAGGACCATGAGGCGCATTGCACCTACACCGCGCAACAGGCGATCGCCGCCGCCGCCGAGAAAGCCTTCGATGCGGCGCTGGTCGATCTGGTGCTGCCGGATCTCCCCGGCGCCGAGCTTGCGCGGCGCATGCGTGCAAGCGCCGGGAACAAGCCGCTGTTGCTGATCGCGATCTCGGGCTTCGGCGCCGACGAGGCCGGCGGCACGACCACGCCGGGCCTGTTCGACCATCATCTGCAGAAGCCGATCGACTTCGAAGATCTGGATCGCATCCTGGCGCCGCCTGCCGCACGATGAAGGCAACCCCCGGAGCCCGCAGTTGGATGGCTGCCGGCGTGCGCCACGAACTGCTCACGCGCGTCTTCCCGGCGCTGCGCCACGACCTGGCTTCGCCGGTGTCGGTGATCCGGATGGCCATGCTGATGTTCAAGCGCCAGGCGACGGTGAAGCCCGCCGACACCGCGGCCTGGCAGGAGAGAGTGGCGCTGGTGGAAGGCCAGGTCGGTGCGCTGGCGACCGGCGTGCGTTCCTTGCGCGACTGGGAGCTGGCCGTCAGCGACGAGGGCGTGACCCGCAGCGCGCTGGTGGCCCAGTGCACCGGGCTGATGCGCGCCGCCTTCGAACTGAACGGCATCCGGCTGCATGTTGGCGAGGGGCTGGCGCCCGGAGAGAGCGAGCAGCGCTTTGCGGCCGGCGCCGCGCTGCGCTACATGTGTCTCGGCGTCCTGAGCTATCTGCAGGACGGCGCACCGCAGCTCGGCGCGGTGCACATCGAACCCGAAGGCCGCGACATCGTGCGCTTCAGCGCGACACGCGGGGCAGCCGAGCTCGCGCAGCTGGCGGATCCGCACCGGGCGCCACGCAAGCTGGCGATCGATGCCGTCGCGCTGCAGTTGCTGGCCGAAGACCTGGGCTACTTCGTGGCGCTGGACGGTGATACGGTGCGCCTCTCGCTGGTGCGCCGCTCGAACCAGTGATGGATGCAGGCCAGGAGCGCATTCGGCTCCGCGGGCTTGACGAAGTGGTGATCGAAGCCGGCGCCGAGCGCGGCTTGGCGGTCTTCGTTCTGGCCGTAGCCGGTCAGCGCGATCAGCAGCGCGTCTTCGGTCTCGGGCATCTTGCGCATCCGGCGCGCGACCTCGTAGCCGTCGAGCAGCGGCAGTCCGATGTCCAGCACGACGACGCTGGGCCGGTACGCCGCGACGATCGCGAGCGCCTCCTCGCCATCGCCCGCCGTGCGAACCTGGTGTCCTTCGAGCTCGAGGACCGCCGCGACGCCTGCGGCCGCGTCCCGGTTGTCGTCGACGATCAGGATGCGCTGGGGCTCGAGGCGCGGCGCTGACGGGAGCGCGGACGCGATCTGCCCGGCTTCGGGCACCGCCGCAACGCGCGGCAAGCGGATCTTGAACTCGGAGCCCTGGTCCCGCCCCTCGCTGAAGACCTCGATCTGGCCGCCGTGCATCTCCGTCAGGCGCCGTGCCAGCGTCAGCCCGACGCCCAGCCCGCCCTGGGCGCGGTCGAGGCCGCGCTGGCCTTGCGCGAAGAGGTCGAAGATGCGCGTCAACAGTTCCTCGTCGATGCCGATGCCCTGGTCGCGCACCGAGACGACGATGTCGTCGTCCTCGAACCAGGAGGCGAGCGCAATGTCGGTTCCCTCCGGGCTGTACTTGGCAGCGTTGTGCAGCAGATTGGCGATCACCTGCGTGAGCCTGGCCACGTCGCCCAGAAGCCATGCCGGCTCTTCGGGTATCGCGACGCTCAACACCTGGCGACGGCTGTCGATGAAGGGCTGCACCGTTTCCACGCCTTGAACGATCACCGAGTTGAGATCCATCGTCTCGCGCTTGAGCGCGATCTTGCCCTGGCTGATGCGGGCCACGTCGAGCAGCTCTTCGATCAGACGCGTCATCTGCCGCAGTTGCCGATCGGCAATGTCGAGCGCCCACGTGACCCTGGGGTGCGGCGCGGCGACGCGGCGGATCACCTCGACGGCGGTATGAATGGGCGCCAGCGGATTGCGCAGCTCGTGCGACATCATCGCGAGGAACTCGTCCTTGCGCTGGTTGGACTGCTGCAGCTCTTCCTGCGCCGCTTGCCGCTCGAGGATTTCGCGCTGCAGGATGCGGTAGAGGCGCGCGTTCTCGAACGCCGTCGCGGCCCGGGCCGCCAACTCGTCGACCATCCCGGCTTGGGCGCCGGCGCCCGAGTCGTTCGGATTGTCGGATGCGACCAGAACCGCGCCCAGAACACGTTCCCCGAAGACCATCGGCACGGCCGCGGCCGAGCGCAGCAGCGGGAACTCGGCGTCCGCCGGAGCGAGGCCGAACGATGCGGCCGTGAGCGGCTTCAGCGCTTCTTCCGCCACGGTGGTTCGCCGCCCGCGGTTCGCCGCGGCGTGCAGCGCGGCGCGGATGCCCGGGGCGAGCGCCGTTTCGGGGCCTGCGAACCATTGAAGCCTCGCGTGGCCCGGCCGCACCGCCGCGGCAAGCATCTCTCCCGCGCCGAGCTCGGGGTCGATCAGGAGCAGCACGGCGAGCGGGGCCAGGCTGGGCACTAGCAGTTCGACCAGCTGGTTCATCGCGACCGTGATCTCCAGCGAGCTACTGAGCGCGCGACTCGCATGGGCGAGAAATGCGGAGCGCCTGTCGTTCTCCTCCGCGACGCGGCGAGCCGCCTGCGCCGCCATCATTGCGGCCCGCGCATCGGCCTGGCGCCGGACCTGGCGCCGCATCAGGTACAGCGAGACGAAGACGCTCACCTTGCTGCGCAGGATCTCCGGCACCACGGGGGAGAGGATGTAGTCCACCGCGCCGAGCGAGTAGCCGCGCGCGGTCTGCATCTCGTCGGCGTAGGAGGTGATGAAGATGATCGGCGTATGGGCGCTTCGCCGATGCTGGCGAATCAGCGTCGCCGTCTCGAACCCGTCCATGCCGGGCATGTTGACGTCCAGCAGGATGACCGCGAACTCGCGCTGCAGGATCTCCCGCAGCGCATCGGTGCCCGAGCGCACCAGCACCAGGTTCTGGCCGAGGTCCTCGAGCACGGTCCGGAAGACCAGCAGCTTCTCGGGCAGATCGTCGACGACCAGGATGTCGGCCTTCTCGTCGAACGGCCCCCCGTCGGGGCCCCGTTCCTCGGGCAGTGCAGGAGGCTCTTCTACTTGCACAGCCACCCCCGCAGAACGGCGAGCAGATAGGTCGTGTCCACCGGCTTCGACAGGTAGTCCCAGGCCCCCGCTTCGATGCACTTCTCGCGGTCGCCCTTCATGGCCTTCGCCGTCACCGCCACCAGCGGCAGCTGCTTGCCGCGCGGCAGGCGGCGCAGCTCGCGCATCGTCTGCATGCCGTCCATCTCCGGCATCATGATGTCCATGAGGACGATGTCGATGCCGGCATCCTCCTGCACCAGCCGGATCGCATCGCGGCCGTTCTCCGCCGACACGATGAGCATTCCCTGTGCGTCGAGGATGGTCGCCAGCGCAAAGATGTTGCGCATGTCGTCGTCGACGATCAGCACCTTCCTGCCGGCCAGCGTGCCGGCGCCGGCGTTGACCGCTTCGACCGCTCTCCGTTCCTGCTCGGACATCGAAGCCAGGCCCCGATGCAGGAAGAAGGCCGTTGCGTCGATCAGCCGCTCCAGCGAATCCGCGACGCGCATCGCCGAGCCGCCGTGGCCGTGCTCCCACCCCGGCACGCGGCCGCCCGGAGCCGCGCTGTACAGGACGACCGGCAGTTGCCGCGTCGCCGGGCGGGCCTCGACAAACTCGGCGGCATCCGCGCGGCCGAAGCCGGCCACCATGCCGTCGGTCACGAGGCAGTGCACGTCGTTCAGCGCCAGCGCGTCTTTGGCCGCCTCGGCGGTTTCCACGACCACGCTGTCGATCTCGCTGCCGGCCAGGGCCGCGACATAGCGATCGCGCAGCGACGAGGGGCGCATGGCGACCACCAGCTTCCTGGCGTCCGCCTGAACGAAGCCGTAAAGATGCCCGAGCCCCGCATCGATTTCGTCGATCGATTGCAGCGGCTTGGCCAGAAAGCCGACGGCGCCGGAGTTCAGGGCCCGCTCCCGCGAGTCGTCCGTCGAGACCACGCAGACCGGAATGTGCCGCGTGGCAAGGTCGGCCTTCAGGCGCTCGAGGATGCGCCAGCCTTCCATGTCGGGCAGGAAGATGTCGAGCGTGATGAGTGCCGGGCGGTAGTCGCGCGCGAGCGCCAATGCGCCGGCGCCGCTGGGGCTGACCAGGCCCTTGAAGCCGCTCTTGCGCCCGGCCTGCAACAGCATCTTGGCGAAGGCGAGGTCGTTCTCGACGATCAGGAGCACCTTGTCCCCGGAAAGAATGCTGTCGCGGTCGTCGTCGGCGATGTTGAGCGACGGGAGCATGTCGGCTGCATCGCCGCGTTCGGCGGCCTGGACGGGCTTGGCCCCTGCGGCAACGATGCGCCGGGCCGACTTCTGCGGACCGGGACCGGGACCGGGCCGCAGCTCAGCGACCCGGTTGCGTTCGGCGCGGCGAGGAACTTCCGCCCGCGCCGCCGCCGTGCGGCCCAGCCGTGCACTGCGCGCCGAGCTGTAGCTTTGCGGCAGGTACAGCGTGAACGTGCTGCCCTGCGCGGGCGTGCTCACCAGGCGGATCTCGCCGCCCAGAAGGCGCGCCAGTTCACGGCTGATCGCGAGGCCGAGGCCGGTGCCGCCGTATTTTCTCGAGGTCGAGCCGTCCGCCTGCTGGAAGGCCTCGAACACGATCTGCTGCTTGTCGGCGGAAATCCCGATGCCGGTATCGGACACGGCGAAGGCCATGACCTGGCCGGCCCGGTTGAGCTCTTCGTTGTCGCGCGACCAGCCGCTGTCCACGGCCTCGACCGTCAACGCGACCGAACCCTGGTGCGTGAACTTGAACGCATTCGACAGCAGGTTCTTGATGACCTGCTGCAGGCGTTTGACGTCGGTCACGATCGTCTCGGGCAGCGGCCCCGACGCGTGGATGTCGAAGCCGACGTGCTTGGCCTCGGCGACGTGGCGGAAGCTGCGCTCGACCGAGCGCTGCAGGTCGTCCAGCCGCAGTTCGCTGACCTCCACCGCGACCGTTCCGGATTCGATCTTCGACAGGTCCAGGATGTCGTTGATCAGCATCAGCAGATCGTTGCCCGAGAGGTGGATGGTCTTCGCGAACTCCACCTGCTTGGCCGTCAGGTTGCCTTCGCTGTTCTTGCACAGCTGGTCCGACAGGATCAGCAGGCTGTTGAGCGGCGTGCGCAGTTCGTGCGACATGTTGGCCAGGAACTCGGACTTGTACTTGGAGGTGAGCGCGAGCTGCTCCGCCTTTTCCTCCAGCGCCTGGCGCGCCTGCTCCACCTCCTGGTTCTTGCGCTCCACCTCCTGGTTCTGGTGCACCAAAAGCCGGGCCTTCTCCTGCAGCGCCTCGTTGGTCTGCTGAAGCTCGAGCTGGCGGTTCTGCAGCTCCTCGGCCAGCGACTGCGACTGGGTCAGCAGGTCCTCGGTGCGCATGTTGGCGGCGATGGTGTTGATCACGATGCCGATGGATTCGGTCAACTGGTCCAGGAGGGCCTGGTGCGCGGGGTTGAAGCGCTCCAGCGAGGCCAGCTCCAGCACGCCCCGCACCTCGCCTTCGAAGATCACCGGGAGCACGATCACGTCCATGGCCGCGCCTTCGGAGAGGCCCGTGACGATCCGGAAGGCCGTGCTCGGCACGTTGGTCAGAAGGATCTTGGACTTCTCGACCGCGCACTGGCCGACGAGGCCCTGGCCCAGCTCGATCTCCTTGCCGTGCGAAGTCTGGCCGCCGGAGGCGTAGCTGGCGAAGAGCTTCAGCTTCGGCGTGGCCGTGGCGGTGTTCAGCACGTAGAACTCCGCCTGCTGCGCACCCACCACCGGCGCGAGTTCGGACAGGATCAGCTGCCCCACCGTGAGCAGATCCTTCTGGCCCTGAAGCATGCGGCTGAACTTGGCGAGGTTGGTCTTGAGCCAGTCCTGCTCCGTGTTCTTCTGCGTCGTGTCCTTCAGGTTGCGGATCATCTCGTTGATCGTGTCCTTCAGCGCCGCGACCTCGCCCTGAGCCTTCACGGTGATGGAGCGGGTCAGGTCGCCCTGCGTCACGGCGGTGGCCACCTCCGCGATGGCGCGCACCTGGGTCGTCAGGTTGGCCGCCAGCTGGTTCACGTTCTCGGTCAGGCCCTTCCAGGTGCCGGCGGCGCCGGGCACCTTCGCCTGGCCGCCCAGCTTGCCTTCGACGCCGACCTCGCGCGCGACGGTCGTCACCTGGTCGGCAAAGGTGGCAAGCGTCTCGGTCATGCTGTTGATGGTCTCGGCGAGCGCCGCGATCTCGCCCTTGGCCTCGACCGTGAGCTTCTGTTGCAGATCGCCGTTGGCCACCGCGGTCACCACCTTCGCGATGCCGCGCACCTGGCCGGTCAGGTTGCCGGCCATGGAGTTGACGTTGTCCGTGAGGTCCTTCCAGGTCCCCGAGACATCGCGCACCTGGGCCTGGCCGCCGAGCCGGCCCTCGGTGCCGACCTCGCGCGCCACGCGCGTCACTTCGGCGGCGAAGGACGAGAGCTGGTCCACCATCGTATTGATGGTGGCCTTCAGCTCCAGGATCTCGCCCTTCACGTCGACCGTGATCTTCTTGGAAAGGTCGCCGGTCGCCACTGCCTTGGTCACGTCGGCGATGTTGCGCACCTGCGATGTGAGGTTCGATGCCATCAGGTTGACCGAGTCGGTCAAGTCCTTCCACGTGCCGGCCACGCCTTGCACATCGGCCTGCCCGCCCAGGATGCCCTCGGTGCCGACCTCGAGCGCCACCCGCGTCACCTCGGCGGCGAAGGAGCGCAGTTGGTCGACCATCGTGTTGACCGTGTTCTTCAGTTCGGAGATTTCGCCCTTCACGTCCACCGTGATCTTCTTGGACAGGTCGCCGGCGGCCACGGCCGTGGTCACCTCGGCGATGTTGCGCACCTGGGAAGTCAGGTTGCCGGCCATGAAGTTGACCGACTCGGTCAGGTCCTTCCAGGTGCCGGCCACGCCCTGCACGTCGGCCTGTCCGCCCAGGATCCCTTCCGTTCCGACCTCGCGCGCCACGCGCGTGACTTCGGCCGCGAAGGAGCGCAGCTGGTCGACCATGGTGTTGACCGTGTTTTTCAGCTCGAGGATCTCGCCCTTCACGTCGACGGTGATCTTCTTGGAGAGGTCGCCGGCCGCCACTGCCTTGGTCACGTCGGCGATGTTGCGCACCTGGCTGGTCAGGTTGCCGGCCATCGAGTTCACCGAATCGGTCAGGTCCTTCCAGGTGCCCGAGACGCCTTCGACCCGCGCCTGCCCGCCCAGGGATCCTTCCGTTCCGACCTCGCGCGCCACCCGCGTCACCTCCGATGCGAAGGAGCGCAACTGGTCGACCATGGTGTTGATCGTGTTCTTCAGGGTCAGGAATTCGCCCTTGACGTCGACATCGATCTTCTTCGACAGGTCGCCCTTGGCCACCGCGGTTGTCACGTCGGCGATGTTGCGCACCTGGTCGGTCAGGTTTCCGGCCATGGAGTTGACGGAATCGGTCAGGTCTTTCCAGGTGCCGGCCACGCCTTTCACCTTGGCCTGGCCACCGAGCTTGCCCTCGGTGCCGACCTCGCGCGCCACGCGCGTGACCTCGGCCGAGAAGTTGCCGAGCTGCTCGACCATCTTGTTGATGGTCTTGGCCGTGCGAAGAAACTCGCCTTCGAGCTTGCGCCCGTCGACCTCAAGCGCCATGCTCTTCGACAGGTCGCCCTGGGCCACGGCGCCGATCACGCGAGCCACTTCGGTGGTCGGGTGAACGAGATCGTCGATGAGCGCATTCACGCATTCGACCGATTCGCCCCAGAAGCCGCGCGTTTCGGAAAGCACCGCACGCTGCTTGAGCTTGCCTTCCTTGCCGACCACCTGGCGCAGGCGGACCAGCTCGGCGGCCAGCGTGGCGTTCTGCTCGACCAGGTCATTGAAGACGTCGGCCACCTTGCCCGAAAGCCCGGTCCAGTGCACGGGCAGCCGGACCTTGGCATCGCCTTTGCGGAACCGGGTCAGCGCATCCAGAAGCGTTGCCATCTCTTCCAGTGAGCTGGTCGCGACGGATTTGTCCAGAACGTTCATCTCTTGCCCCTCTCGGAGTGAGGAAAAAGTGCCTTAGACGAAAGCGGCGTGCCTCGGCACGCCGCAGTGTAGCCAGGGAGCGCCCGCTGCGGCATAGGCAGCCGCAGCGTTTGCGGCTAGCCGCCGCCCGAAGCGGCGCGCGAAGCCTCGAGGTGAGTGCGTGCCCGCTCCGCCAGCGCCAACTCGCCCGGGGTTCCCGGCGTGAAGCTGTCGACCGGCAGCGGCCGGCCGTGCGAGTCGACCGAGACGAAGACGACCAGGCACTCGGTGGTCTTCTGCATCTCGCCGCCCTTCATGTCGCCGCTGCGCACCTCGACCGAGATGTTCATGCTGCTGCTGCCGGTGTAGGCGAGCCGCGCCTCGACCTCGACCAGGTCGCCGATCATGATCGGCCGATGGAAGCGGATGCTGCCGATGAACACCGTCACGCAGTAGCGCTTGGACCAGCTGGTCGCGCAGGCGTAGCCGGCCTCATCGATCCATTTCATGACGGTGCCGCCGTGGACCTTGCCGCCGAAGTTGACGGTGCTGGGTTCGGCCAGGAAACGCAGGGTGATCGAGCTCATGGAGTGCCTGGGCGATGAGTTGATGTCGTGGAGCGCCCGCGGCGATTATGTGAGCGGCGAAGCGGTTTGGGCGCCGAAAAGTTGGGCCACCGTGCGCCTGAGCCACGCATTGCCCGGATCGGCGTGGAAGCGCTCGTGCCAGTGCTGCTTGACGGCATAGGACGGCAGCGCGAAAGGCGGCTCCAGCAGCTTCACCGGCTCCTGCGTGGCCAGTACCTCGCCGAGGATGCGCGGCACGATCACGACCAGCTCGGTGTGGGCGACGATGCGCGCCACGCTGAGAAAGCTCGACAAGCGCACGACCACGTTGCGCGCCAGGCCGAGGCGGGCGATGGTCTTGTCGACGATCGCATGGCCGGTGCCCGAGGACGAGATCACCGCATGCGCCTCGGCCTCGAAGCGCTTCTTCGTGAGCCGCTCGCCGATGCGCGGATGGTTCCGCGCCACCAGGCAGACGAAGTTCTGCATGAAAAGCGTCTGCTGGTAGAAGCCGGCATCGAGCTGCGGCATGAAGCCCACCGCCAGGTCGACCTCGCCGTCTT
Organism: Variovorax sp. LjRoot84; assembly: GCF_964254305.1. Classification (NCBI taxonomy): domain Bacteria; kingdom Pseudomonadati; phylum Pseudomonadota; class Betaproteobacteria; order Burkholderiales; family Comamonadaceae; genus Variovorax; species Variovorax sp. LjRoot84. The sequence continues at coordinate 5,816,743 of NZ_CAXUTE020000001.1, read as the reverse complement.
CCAGCCGGCGGCCGCTCTCGGTCGAGATGATCTCGGTCTCGATGTGCACGCCGGGCGCCGTGCGGCGCAGGTGGTCGAGCAGCCCGGGCAGGATCACCACCTCGCTGATGTCGGTCATGCAGATGCGGAAGTTGCGACTCGCCGCGCCGGGGTCGAAGCTGCTGCGGCTGCCGCGCGCCTGCTCGAGCTGCGCGAGCGCCTCCCGCACGTGGGTGTAGATGCGCTGGGCATAGGGCGTGGGCTGCATGCCTTGCGCGGTGCGCGCGAACAGCCGGTCGTCGAAATGCGCGCGCAGCTTGTTGAGCATGGTGCTGGCCGCGGCCTGCGCCATGTCGAGGCGCTCGGCCGCCTTCGAGACGCTGCCGGTCTTGTAGACCTCGTCGAAGACCGCGAGCCATTCGAGATCGAGCTTGGACATGGGATTCCTTGGATGGGATGTAGCGACCATTATCGAAAAATCGGATTCCAGGTATTGGCTGTGCGTCTTGAACAAATAGTGGTGCGGGAAAACAATGCGGCCATCCCCCGGAGACACGCCCAGATGAACACCGCCCCCCAGGCCGCGCGCACCAACGCCGCCGAGCGCCGCGACTACTACGAGCGCATCCGCCCGCTGCACCTCACGCCGCTGTGGGAATCGCTGCATGCGCTGGTGCCGCGCGAGCCGCAGACGCCCTGCGTGCCCGCGCTCTGGCGCTACGACGAGATCCGCCCGCTCTTGATGGAGTCGGCCGCGCTGATCACGGCCGAGGAGGCGGTGCGCCGCGTGCTGGTGCTGGAGAACCCGGCGATCCCGGGCCGTTCGTCGATCACGCAATCGCTCTATGCCGGCCTGCAGCTCATCATGCCGGGCGAGGTCGCGCCCTCGCACCGGCATGTGCAGTCGGCGCTGCGCTTCATCGTCGACGGCAAGGGCGCCTACACCACGGTGGGCGGCGAGCGCACCACCATGTACCCGGGCGACTTCATCATCACGCCCTCGTGGGCCTGGCACGACCACGGCAACGAGGGCATCGAAGGCGTGGCCGAGCCGGTGGTGTGGCTCGACGGGCTCGACATCCCGATGCTGCGCTTCTTCGACGCCGGCTTCGCCGAGAACGACGACGCGAAGGTGCAGCATGTCGCGCGGCCCGAGGGGCACAGCCTGGCGCGCTTCGGCCACAACATGGTGCCGGTGCGCCATGACCACAGCGCGCCCACCTCGCCGATCTTCAACTACCCCTATGCACGCAGCCGCGAGGCGCTGGCGCAGCTGCAGAAGCAGGAGGCGCCCGACGCCTGGCTGGGCCACAAGCTGCGCTACATCAACCCGCTGACCGGCGGCTCGCCGATGCCGACCATCGCGACGAACCTGCAACTGCTGCCGAAGGGCTTCGCGGGCAAGACGCACCGCGCGACCGACGGCACGGTCTACAGCGTGGTCGAGGGCCGCGGCACGGCCGAGATCGGCGGCCAGCGCTTCGACTTCGGTCCGCGCGACAGCTTCGTCGTGCCCTCGTGGGCGCCGCTGCGCCTCGCGGCGAGCGAGGAGGTGGTGCTGTTCAGTTTTTCCGACCGGCCCGTTCAACAGGCGATGGGCGTGCTGCGCGAAGCCTTTCTCGACAACGCCTGACCCGCGCTGCCCCGGCAGCCTTCTCTTTTCTCGATCCATGCGCCGCACCGCGGCAGGAGTTCCCATGTCTTTCGTCCTCACTCCCCCGGCCGTCGTCGGCCTTCCCGTCGCCGGCTCGTCCGATCTGTTCCCGGTGCGCCGCGTCTACTGCGTCGGCCGCAACTACGCGGCGCATGCGCGCGAGATGGGCTTCGACCCCGACCGCGAGCCGCCCTTCTTCTTCTGCAAGCCGAACGACGATGCGTCGATCGTGCCGGTGCCCGCGGGTGAAACGGTGGGCATTCCGTACCCAGGCCAGACCGCCAACTACCACTATGAAGCCGAGCTCGTGGTGCTGATCGGCGAGGGCGGCCGCGACATTGCGGTCGAGGATGCGGCGAAGCACATCTACGGCTATGCGGTCGGCCTCGACATGACGCGCCGCGACCTGCAGATGAAGATGCGCGAGCAGGGCCGGCCCTGGGAGATCGGCAAGGCCTTCGACTTCTCGGCGCCGGTCGGCGTGGTGCGCCGTCGCGAGGAAGCCGGCGAGATCGCGGCCGGCGCGATCTCGCTCGAAGTGAACGGCGAAACGCGCCAGAAGAGCGACATCCGCAACCTGATCTGGTCGGTGAACGAGGTCATCGCGAACCTGTCGACGCTGTTCGCGCTGCAGCCCGGCGACCTGATCTTCACCGGCACGCCCGAAGGCGTGGGCGCGGTGCAGCGCGGGCAGACCATGCAGGTGCGCATCGACGGCCTCGAGCCGATCGCAGTGCGAGTGGAATGAGCAAGACGCAGAACTCCAAGCCTTCGGTGCTGCTGGTCGGCGGCGGCATTGGCGGCATGGCGGCGGCGCTGGCGCTGGCTCGGCTCGGCATTTCGATCGACCTGCTGGAGCAGAGCGCGGCCATCGGCGAGATCGGCGCCGGCCTGCAGCTGGGCCCCAATGCCTTTGCCGCACTCGATGCCCTGGGCGTCGGCGAAGCGGTGCGGCGCGGCTCGGTCTTCACCGACCGGCTGGTGATGATGGATGCCGTCGACTGCCGCGAGGTGGCCTCGGTGCCGGTGGGCGAGGCCTTCCGCGCGCGCTTTCGCAATCCGTATGCGGTCAGCCACCGCGCCGACCTGCATGGCGCGATCCACGAGGCTGTCAAAGAGCATCCGCTGATCCGCTTCCACACCTCGGCGCAGGTCGAGCATCTGGACATCGGCGGCAGCGGCGTGACGGCGGTCACGCGCGACGGCCGGCGCTTCCATGCCGATGCGATCGTCGGCTGCGACGGCGTCAAATCGGTGGTTCGTGCCAAGCTCATCGGCGATGCGCCGCGCGTCTCGGGCCACGTGGTCTACCGCGCCGTGGTGCCGGCCGCCGACATGCCCGAAGACCTGCGCTGGAACGCGCCGGTGGTCTGGGCCGGCCCCAACTGCCACCTGGTGCACTACCCGCTGCGCCATGGCGAGCAATACAACCTGGTCGTGACCTTCCACAGCCGCGAGCGGGAAGAGTGGGGCGTGACCGAGGGCAGCAAGAAGGAAGTGCTGTCCTACTTCGACGGCGTGCATGCGCGCCCGCGCCAGCTGCTGGACCGGCCCACCTCCTGGCGCCGCTGGAGCACCGCCGACCGCGATCCGGTCGCGAACTGGAGCGAAGGCCCGGCCACGCTCTTGGGCGATGCGGCCCATCCGATGATGCAGTACCTCGCGCAGGGCGCCTGCATGGCGCTCGAAGACGCGGTGACCTTGGGCGCGGCGGTCGAGGCCTGCGAGTTCGACCTGCCCGCCGCCTTCCAGCTCTATGCGTCGGCCCGCGTGGCACGCACGGCCCGCGTCGTGCTGTCGGTGCGCGAGATGGGCCGGCTCTACCACGCCAAGGGCGTCGAGCGGCTGGTGCGCAACAGCCTGTGGACCGGCCGCACGCCCGAGCGCTTCTACGACGCGGTCGAATGGCTCTATGCGTGGGATCCGGCGCAATGCTTGGCCGACGCGCCGCGCACCGCGGCCTGAGACGGCCCACCTTATTTCAACGACACACCACGGAGACAAACTGCATGAAACCCATCCTCCCGCTGATCGCCGGCCTGGCCGCTGCCTTCTTCACCGTCGGCGCCGCGGCGCAATCGGCCGCCGACTACCCGAACAAGCCCGTCACCCTGATCACACCCTTCGCCGCCGGCAGCGGGCCGGACGCGGTGCTGCGGCTGGTCTCCGACAAGCTGGGGCGGCTCTGGAACCAGCGCGTGGTGGTGGACAACAGGCCCGGCGGCGGCGGCTTCATCGCGATCGACCAGGCCCGGCGCGCGGCGCCCGATGGCTACACCCTGCTGCAGCTCGACAGCGAGCATGTCGCCGCGCTGCCGCATCTGTACAAGTCGCGCAACTTCGTGACGCTGCAGCACTTCGACCCGGTGGCCTCGCTGTTCCGCACGCCCTTCTTCGTCGCCGTGGCCAGCGACTCGAAGTGGAAGAACATGAGCGACCTGGTCGCTGCCGCCAAGTCCAACCCGCAGAGCTACGGCTCCTGGGGCGTCGGCAGCGCCGGCCATCTGGGCGCGCAGCAGCTCGAGTCCCTGACCGGCGTGCACATGCAGCATGTGCCCTACCGCGAGGTCTCGCAGCTCTACGCCAACGTGGGCTCGGGCGATGTGCCGTGGAGCTTCGCGACCATCCCCTCCAGCCAGGGCGTCTACAAGGCCGGCAAGCTGCGCTACATCGCGATTGCGGCGCCCCAGCGCATTCCGCAAATGCCCGATGTGCCCACCATGGCCGAGGCCGGCGGCCCGGCGAGCCTGCACGTGAGCTCCTTCGTCTCGCTGCTCACGCCCAAGGGCGTGCCGCCGGCGATCAGGGCCAGGATCCATGCCGACGTCGCCAAGGTCATCGCCGACCCCGAGATCCGCGCGCGCTTCGACACCTTCGCCTTCGAGCCGCTGGCCTGGTCGCCGGAGGAGATCCAGCGGCAGGCCGAGGCCAAGTCCAAGGTCTATGGGGAACTGGTTCGCCGGGGCAATATCAGCCTCGAGTAACGCCTGGTCACAACCCGGCCTTATCCTTCGCTTCTCTTTCCATTCCCGCCTCACTCCCATGCAGTTTTCCAAGAGAGCTCTTTTGATCGCCGCCTGCGCGCTGCCGCTGGCCGCCGCGGCACAGAACGGCGCCTGGCCCACCAAGCCGATCCGCCTGATCGTCGGCTTCCCCGGCGGCTCGACGCCGGACATCGCGGCGCGCACCATCGCCGAGCCGCTGGCCAAGGCGCTGGGCCAGCCCGTGGTGGTCGACAACAAGCCGGGGGCCTCGGGCAACATCGCGGCCGACCAAGTGGCCAAGGCGACCGACGATCACACCATCGGCGTGGTCATCAACGGCAACCTGACCTCGTCGAAGATGCTCTATTCCAGGCTGCCCTACGACCCGGCCAAGGACTTCACCTATCTCTCGCTGCTCACCACCGCGCCGCTGGTGCTGGTGGCGCAGAACAGCCTGCCCAGCGGCGCAGCCTTCGTCGATGCGGCGCGCAAGAGCGACGACAAGTGGAGCTACGGCTCGGTGGGCGTCGGCTCGGTGGGCCACCTGGGCATGGAGTTGCTCAAGGGCCGCGTGCCGGGCCTGAAGGCCGTGCACGTGCCCTACCAGGGCAATCCGCAGGTCATGACCGACCTGATCGGCAACCAGATCCAGATGGCTCTGATCCCGCCCGGCGTGGCCATGCCCCAGGTCAAGGCCGGCAAGGTCAAGGCCATCGGCATCACGAGCGGGCGCAGCACGCTGGTGCCCGAACTGGCGCCGCTGGCCGATGCCGGCGTGAAGGACTTCAACCTCGAGGTGTGGACCGCGCTGCTCGGCCCGGCCAGTCTTTCCAAGGCCGCGCAGGAGCGCATCACGCGCGAACTCGCCGTCATCATGAAGGCGCCCGAAGTGCGGCAGAAGCTGTTCGAGCAGGGCTGGCAGGCGGTCGGCACCTCGCCGGACGGCATGCGCACGCGCGTGAAGGAAGAGGCGGCGATCATGAGCAAGATCATCTCGGCCAACAACATCAAGCTGCAATGAGCGCTTCCATCGTCGAGCCTGAGCGCAGCCTGCCGGTCTTCGGCGAATACGACGTGGTCGTGGTCGGTGGCGGCCCGGCCGGCATCGCGGCGAGCGTGAGCGCCGCGCGCCATGGCGCGCGCACGCTGCTGGTCGAACGCTATGGCTTCCTCGGCGGCATGGGCACGGCCGGCGGCGTGACCAACTTCGCGGGCCTCTACGGCAAGCGCAACGGGGAGATGACGCAGCTGGTGCACGGCGTGGTCGACGAGCTGCTCGCACGCATGGATGCGATGGGCGGCCTCAACAAGCCGCAGGACGGCATGCAGGGCCGCATCCGCGTGCGCTCCTACGACACCTCGATCTACAAGTGCGCGGCCGATCAGCTGCTGCTCGATGCGGGTGTCGAACTGCTGTTTCATGCCTGGGCCGCGGCCGTGGTGATGGAAGGCCGGCGCATCGCCGCGCTGGTGGTCGAGACCAAGTCGGGCCGGCAGGCGATCCGCGCCAATGCCTTCATCGACGGCAGCGGCGATGCCGATGTCGCGGTCTTCGCGGGCGTGCCTTTCGCGGTCGGCGACGGCCATGGCAGCGGACTTTTTCCGTCCACCATGTTCCGCGTCGGCCACGTCGATGCCCCGCGCGCACTGGCCGCGGTTGGCGAATTCAAGGCCATCAACGATCTCATGGCGAAGGCGCGCGAGCGCGACCCCGAGGCCTACCGCTTCCCGCGCGAAGGCGCGATCCTGCGGCCGCAGATCGATCCGCGCGAATGGCGCGCCAACGTCACGCAGATCCGCAACGCCAAGGGCGACGCGATGAACGGCGTGGACGCGCGCGAACTCAGCGACGGCGAGGTCGAGGGCCGGCGCCAGATCGGCGAGTACTTCCGCTTCTTGAAGGCCGAGGTACCGGGCTTCGAGCAATCGGCCATCGTCGAGATCGCGCCGCAGGTCGGCATCCGCGAGACGCGGCGCATCGAGGGCCTCTATGCGCTGACCGGCGAAGACATCCTCTCGTCGGCGCGTTTCGAGGACAGCATCGGCATCAACGCCTGGCCGATGGAGATGCATGCCGCCGGCAAGATCGAATGGGCCTTTCCGCGCGACGAAACGCGCACCTACAACCAGCTGCCCTGGCGCATGCTGGTGCCGCGCGGCGTCGACAACCTGCTGGTGGCCGGGCGCTGCGCCTCGATGACGCACGAGGGCCAGTCGGCCGCGCGGGCGAGCGGCGGCTGCTTCGTGATGGGGCAGGCCGCGGGGACGGCTGCGGCCACGTTGGGTGCCGAAAGCTTTGCCGGCGTCGACGTGCCGGCCTTGCAGCGCAAACTGATCGTCGACGGCGTCGACCTCGACCGAAGCTAAGCCCACCCCCCAGGCTTGCTCGCGTCGCGTAGCCGCCAACCCCCTTGCCGGGGGCGACGCCAGCGGCCCGGCAGAGCCGCGGCGTCTCCCGAATGGGGCGCGCCGTGCGCGACAGCGCAGTGGCGGGGTGTTTGCTATCGTCGTCGGATGACCGATCCCGCCACCGCCGCCCGTCTCGTCAACCAGCTCGTCGACCTGATGCACCTCGAACCCCTGGGCGATGACCGCTTCAGGGCTCAGAGCGAGGACATCGGCACCCCGGCCGTGTTCGGCGGCCAGGTGCTGGGCCAGGCGCTGGTGGCGGCGAGCCGCACGGTCGCCGCCGACCGGCCGGTGCACTCGATGCATGCCTACTTCCTGCTGCCGGGCGAACATGCACCGATCGAGTACGCGGTCGACCGCGTGCGCGACGGCCGCAGCTTCACCACCCGGCACGTGGTGGCGCGCCAGCGGGAGCGCATCATCTTCGAGATGTCGGCCTCCTTCCAGACGGTGGACGAGGGCATCGAGCACCAGCTCGCGATGCCCGAGGTGGCCGGGCCGGAAGGCTTGCAAAGCGAACTGGAACAGCGCCGCGCGCTCGGCGAGCGGCTGCCCGAACGCTGGCGCAACAACGCGCTGGCGCCGCACGGCATCGAGTACCGCCGCGTCGATCCCGACGACCTGCTCACGCCCGCGCCGCGTCCACCGCACAGTGCGCTCTGGCTGCGCGCCATCGCGCCGCTGCCCGACGACCCGATCGTGCATCGCGCGCTGCTGGCCTACGCCTCCGACCACGGGCTGCTGCGGGCCGCGATGCTGCCCCACGGCCTGAGCTTCATGAGCGGCCGGGTGCGCCCCGCCAGCCTCGACCATGCGATGTGGTTCCACCGCGATTTCCGCATGGACGACTGGCTGCTCTATCTGCTCGATTCGCCGAGCGCGGGCGGCGCCCGCGGCCTGTGCCGCGGCAGCCTGTTCACGCGCGACGGGCGGCTTGTGGCCTCGACCGCGCAGGAAGGCATGCTGCGCGTGCTGCCCGAAGGAAGTCCCTTGTCGAGCGCCGGCGGCGCGGCGCCGATATAGCACTCAGTGCCGCGTGCCGGCCAGCGCCGCGCGCAGGCCGCCGAAGCGCCGCCGGTACTGCGCCGGACTCAGGCTCACCGCGCGGCGGAACATGCGACTGAAGAAGGCCGCGTCGTCGTAGCCCACCTCTCCCGCGATCGCCTCGACCGGCGCTTCCGTGGTCTCGAGCAGGTGCTTGGCTTCCTCGATGCGCAGGGTCTGCACGTATTCCATCGGCGTCATGCCGGTCGCGAGCTTGAAGCGGCGCTGGAACGAGCGCTCCGCCAGCCCGCTCAGCGCGGCCATCGCGGCCACCGGCGCGGCTTGCGCATAGTGGTCGCCAATCCAGGTCTGGCAGCGGCCGATGACCGCGTCCTCCGCCTGCCGCGTGCTCGCCACGCGCGCGAAGGGCTGCTGGCCCACGTGGTGCCAGTCGATCAGGTTGAGCTTGGCGACCTGCATCGCGGCCTCGATGCCGACATAGCGCGCGATCAGGTAGAGCGCCAGGTCCATCCATGAACTGCCGCCGCCGGTCATCACCAGGCGCTGGCCCTCGCCGGAGGTGATCAGCGCGCAATGCGGTCGCACGCGCGCGAGCGGATAGCGGCGCTGCAGCACCTCGCAGAATGCCCAGTGCGTGGTGGCGTCCTCGTCGTCGAGCAGGCCCGCTTCGCCCAGCAGCATGGCGCCCGAGCAGGAGGCGGCGACCAGCGAGCCGGCCGCATGGCAGCGCCGCATCCACGCGACCTCCCGGGCGAACAGTCCGTCGAGCGGCCCGTAGGGCGAGATCATGAGTTCGGGCACGCAGACCACCGCCGGCGCAATGACCTCGTCGAAGCTGCGGTGCGCCTCGATGGGCACGCCGTTGGCGGCACGCACGATGCCCGGTTTCGCGGCGACCAGCACGGGTTCGAGCAGCTCGGCGCCCGGCCGGCCGTCGACGACCATCGGCCAGTCGCGGCCCGCACACTTCAGGAGGTCGAATATGCCGTAGACCACCGAGGCTGCGCTCTCGGCGGTGACGAGGATGGCGATCACGGGCCGATCGCCGGAAGAAGCAACTGCGGAACTCATCGATTGGCGGAATCGTCAGCCTTGTTGCGGGAATCGCTGCGGGGGTTTCGGCCGGGCGAACTTACGCTTCTTGCGTCTTTCGTACAAGGAGCCACCATGACCCAACACGACGCGCGCGGCCTGGCGCTTTCCACCGACCAGCCGGCTTCCGTGGCCGCCTACGAGCAGGCGCTCGACCTCTTCAACAGCCTGCGGCTCGATCCGGTCTCGGTGCTGCAGCCGGCGCTGGAACAGGATCCGGACTTCATTTCCGGCCACCTCCTGATGGCCGGCTTCATGCTCAGCGCCATCGATGGCCAGGCGCTGCCCGCCGCGCGCGAGAGCCTGGCGGCCGCGGCCGCGGCCGCGAGCCGCCGACGGCCGAACGAGCGCGAGCAGTCCTTCCAGGCGGCCCTGCAGGTCTGGGCCGACGGCGACATGGGCCGCGCCAACCGCCTGCTCGACCGCCATCTGATCGACCATCCGCGCGACCTCTTCGCGCTGCAGCTCACGCACATGGCAGACCTGGTGCTCGGCCAGTCGACCATGCTGCGCGACCGCATCGGTCGCGCGCTGGACCAATGGAGCGAGGACGACGTCGGTTACAGCTACGTGCTGGGCATGCATGCCTTCGGCCTCGAGGAATGCAACGAATACGCGCGCGCCGAGGCGCTGGGCATGGAGGCGCTGGCGCGCAATCCGCAGGACGCCTGGGCCGTGCATGCAGTGGCCCACGTCTACGAGATGCAGGGCCGGGTGGCCGAGGGCATCCGCTGGCTCACCACCGACACCTCGCTCTGGCAGCAGGACAACGCGCTCGCGGTGCACAACCACTGGCATCTGGCGCTGCAGCATCTGCGCAACGACGACCACGCCTCGGCGCTGGCACTCTACGACCGCGCGATCGCGCCCGGGCCGGCCTCGATGGCGCTGGACCTGGTCGATGCGAGCGCGCTTTTGTGGCGGCTCGGGCTGCGCGGCGTCGATGTGGCCAGGCGCTGGGAGGCCTTGGCGCCGCGCTGGCGCGACCAGGCCGCCTGGGGCTGGTCGGTCTTCAACGACGTGCATGCGATGCTGGCCCTGGTCGGCGCCGGCGAGCCCATACAGATCGAGGCCGGGCAGCGCGCGATCGCCGCCGTGCCGGCCACGGCGCCCGCGCCGTGGTGGCGCGAGGCGGGCACCGTCTGCGAGGCGGCCATGGCTTTCGGCGAAGGCCGCTACGGCCACTGCGCGCAGCTGCTGCTTCCCTTGCTGCCCGTCGCCCACGGCTTCGGCGGCAGCCAGGCGCAGCGCAGCCTGATCTACCTGACGGCGATGGAGGCCGCGCGCCGGGCCGGCGATGCCGCGCTGTGGGAGGCGCTGCAGAGTGAGGCGGCGGCGCGCACGGCAGCGGCGGTTCCGGAGCGGCCGTACCGCGAGATCGAACTCAAGGCCGCTTGAGCTCGCACCTCAACGGAAGGGGTTGGCAGTCGCGAACCAGAGGCCGATGCCGGTCGCGATGATGAAGGCACCGTCGGTCACACCCGCGATCAGGAAGAACAGGGTCTGCAGCGTGTCCTTGAGCTCGGGTTGCCGCGCCGTGCCTTCCAGCAGTTTCGACCCGACGATGCCGATGCCGATGCAGGAACCCACGGCGGCGATGCCGATGAGAAACGCGACGGCGAGGGGGAGGATGTCGAAACCTGAGGTCATGGTGCTCTTTCGCGGCCTTTGAAGTTCGGCCTGGTGGCTGCCGGAACCACCCCGGTTCCGGCTTGCATCCAATGTCTCAGAGCGGGTGCGCGGCGTCGATGACCTTGCCGGTCATGGCCGCTGGCCGGGCCTCAGGGGCGCGGAGCGTCATGGCGCAGATCGAACTCGCGCAGCATCACGGGTTCGGTGGAACCTTGTGCAACACGGCGCCGCACGGCGTCATCGATTTCCTGCGCGTGCAGCGCATAGGTGTCCAGTGCTTCGTCGTCGGTGGCGGTCGACCGATAGCGGTAGTGCAAGGTTTCCTTGCCGACGCTGGCGCCGACGAGCTGCCCCTCGACCTCGACCCAGAAACGGACGGTGCCGGAAGCCTCATGAAAGAAGGGCGGCTGCGACATCGCTGCTCCTGGAATGCGTTCCGCGGTCATCGATCCAGAGGGTGGCCTTGCGCTCGATCGCGCTGATGGCGTCGCCCCCATGAGCGAACTGCTTGCACGACACGAGGTGGCAGATGCAAACGTCGTCGACGAAGAGTTCCGCACCGGCCGCCACGGTGCCCTCCAGGGAAACATGGGTGAGGCGGCTGCGCACCTCCCATCCTTGGTACGGAAGGCGTTTGGAAGCGAAGTCATAGTCCATGACCCCTTGTAGGCGATCGGGTGCGCCCTGTCTGTTCGCGACCGCACATTCAGAGCAACTCGGCGTAGGCTCTCTTGTCTGCGGCGTAGCAGGCGCATGCCATCGCTTCGAGCCCGGGGCGGTCCAGCACCTTCAGATCGCCACGGCTGTATTGGATCAATCCGTCACGCTGCAAGGCGCCGGCAGCCTCCGTGATGCCGACGCGGCGCACGCCCAGCATGTAGGCCAGGAACTCCTGCGTCACGCGGAAGCTGTCCGAATGGGCGCGGTCCTGGCTCATCAACAGCCAGCGCGCCAGGCGCGGGCCGATCAGGTGAAAGCGAAGGCACGCGGCCGAATCGGCCAGCTGGGACATCAGGACGTGGATGTAGCGGTGGAGGCCGCGCTGCAGGCCCGCGTTGCGCGCCAGTTCGCGCTGGAAGTCGGGGGCGGCGATGCGCCATGCAGCACCCGGGCCCTGAACCACCGCATGCAGGGGCGTCGTCGCCACGCCGAGGGCCAGTTGCGTCCCCAGCATGCCTTCGCGGCCCACCATGCCGACTTCCAGGCCTGGATGGCCGTCGATCCGTGCGATCAGCGAAATGAAGCCATCGACAGGGAAGTAGACATGCCGGGTCGGCTCGCCGGGCTCGCACATCACCTCGGCCAGCACCAGCTGGACCGGCTCGCAGATGGCGAGCAGACTCTGGCGGTCGCTGCGGGAAAGCAGCTCGATGAGGTGGTTTTCGGCGGCAGGCAAAGGCACTCCGGTGATGAAAGGGCTTCCAGTCTGCGCGCCGCGCCGCGGCGCGACTGTCTGCCAGCGCACAGAGCAGCCGCGGGATCAGGTCGCCAACCGCTCCGGAAGCAGACGGTCGTACTCCTTCTTGACCACGGCGTAGCATTCGCAAGTGCGCTTCTCCAGTCCCTCGCGGTCCAGCACCGTGATGCGGCCGCGCGCATACCGGATCAACCCCGCCTTCTGCAGCTTGAGGGCGCCCTCGGTCACGCCTTCGCGGCGCACGCCGAGCATGTTGGCGATCAGCTCCTGCGTCATCACGAGCTCGTTGCCTTGCAGGCGGTCCAGGCTCAGCAGCAGCCAGCGGCACAGCTGCTGGTCCAGCGAATGGTGCCGGTTGCACACCGCCGTCTGCGCCATCTGCGTGATCAGCGCCTGGGTGTAGCGCAGCAGCAGGTGCAGCACCGAACCGGCACGGTTGAATTCGTCCTTCATCATCTGCGCCTTCAGTCGCCAACCCTGGCCTGCGCTCTGCACCACGGCGCGGCTGGGCGTGGATTCGCCCCCCATGAAGAGGGAGATGCCGACGATGCCCTCGTTGCCGACGACGGCGATCTCGGCCGAGGCGCCGTTCTCCATCACATAGAGCAGCGAAACGATGGCGGTGGTCGGAAAGTACACGTGGCTGAGCGTGCTGCCCGACTCGTAGAGCACCTCCCCGAGCGGCATGTCCACCCACTCCAGTTGCGGCAGCCAGCGCTGCCACTCGGCGTCCGGCAGCATGGCGAGCAGGTGGTTCTTGCGGGGGTCGGGGGGCGTGGCCATTGCGCAGTATGTTCGATATCGCACAAAGCTGCGAGGGCGCCTGAAGCGCGGATTCTCAGGAGGCTTTGATGAAGCGCGCAGGGGCGCTGGCCTCGCTGTCGACGTCTCTGCAGAGGTCCGGATCGAGCACCGGCAGCGCGCCGCCGACGAGCCGTGCTTCGACAATGCTCACCACCTGCGGTGCACGAGCGTCGGCATCGTGCGGCCGTTCAGGTAGTCACGAACGAGGCATTCGGCGGCAAACAGGAAAAGGGCGATGAGATGGCTCCATGCATCGAGGGCATGCCAGCGTATTCCGAACCTGCCGTTCTTTCAGTGCGATAGCGGACGGATGGGCCGTCCGCCGGCGCGCGATCGTCAGGGAAAGAAGTGAGCGACGCCTGCCAGAAACAGAAGCACCAGCAGCATGAGCACGCCGAAGACGATCCAGGCGGCTGCAAATGCCGATGCCTCCGTCTGCAGGTCGTCCGGCTCCTCAGGGCCTGAGTCAGGAGGAGTGATTTGGGTCATCGCCGACTGTAGCCTGTCAGGGCAGCAGCCGCTTCAGATATCGACCGGTATGGCTCGCCTCGTTCGCCGCGATTTCTTCAGGCGTGCCCACGCCCACCACCGTGCCGCCGCCCGCGCCGCCTTCGGGACCCATGTCGATCAGCCAGTCAGCGGTCTTGATGACGTCGAGGTTGTGCTCGATCACGACGATGGTGTTGCCGGCGTCGCGCAGCTGGTGCAGCACCTTGAGCAGCAGCTCGATGTCGGCGAAGTGCAGCCCGGTGGTCGGCTCGTCGAGGATGTAGAGCGTGCGGCCGGTGTCGCGCTTGCTGAGTTCGAGCGCGAGCTTCACGCGCTGCGCCTCGCCGCCCGACAGCGTGGTCGCGGCCTGGCCCAGCTTGATGTAGCTCAAGCCGACGTCGAGCAGCGTGCGCAGCTTGCGTTCGATGGTCGGCACGGCTTTCAGGAACTCGTGCGCGGCCTCAACCGTCATGTCGAGAATCTGCGCGATGTTGCGGCCCTTGTACTGCACCTCCAGCGTCTCGCGGTTGTAGCGCTGGCCGTGGCAGACCTCGCAGGGCACGTAGACGTCAGGCAGGAAGTGCATCTCGACCTTGACCACGCCGTCGCCCTGGCAGGCCTCGCAGCGGCCGCCCGCGACGTTGAAGCTGAAGCGCCCGGGCCCGTAGCCGCGCTCGCGTGCGGTGTTGGTCTCGGCCATCAGCTCGCGGATCGGCGTGAAGAGGCCGGTGTAGGTGGCGGGATTGCTGCGCGGCGTACGGCCGATCGGCGACTGGTCGACGTTGATGACCTTGTCGAAGTACTCGATGCCCTCGACCGCCTCGTGCGCGGCAGGCTCTTCGTGGGCGCGGTAGAGGGTGCGCGCCACGGCGCTGTAGAGCGTGTCGTTGACCAGCGTCGACTTGCCCGAGCCGGAGACGCCGGTCACGCAGGTCAAGAGGCCGACCGGAAAGGCCACGCCCACGTTCTGGAGGTTGTTGCCGGTGGCGCCGATCACGCGGATTTCCTGCAGATCGGTCTGCGATGCGAGGTGCGCCGCCTCGCGCGCCGCACGCCGTTCGGCCGCCGGGCTCTGCGGAAAGCGCGAGGCCTTCTTGCCCTCGTTGAAGGCCGGCTTGGCGACCGCCGGCAGCCAGGGCGTGCGGCGCTTGGGCACCGCGATCTTCTTCGCGCCCGACAGGTACTGGCCGGTCAGCGAATCCGGATGGGCCGCGACCTGGGCATAGCTGCCCTGCGCCATCACGCGGCCGCCGTGCACGCCGGCGCCCGGGCCCATGTCGATCACGTGGTCGGCGGCGTGGATCATGTCCTCGTCGTGCTCGACCACGATCACGCTGTTGCCGATGTCGCGCAGATGCCTGAGCGTGCCGATCAGCCGGTCGTTGTCGCGCTGGTGCAGGCCGATGCTGGGCTCGTCGAGCACATACATCACGCCGGTGAGGCCGGAGCCGATCTGCGAGGCCAGGCGGATGCGCTGCGCCTCGCCGCCCGAGAGCGTCTCGGCGCTGCGGTCCAGGCTCAGGTAGTTGAGGCCCACGTCGTTGAGGAACTTGAGGCGCAGCCCGATCTCGCGCACCACCTTGTCGGCGATCTCGGCCTTGGCGCCGCGCAGATGCAGGCCCTGGAAGTAGGCGAGGCTTTCGCGCAGCGTCGCGCGGCTGATCTCGAAGATCGCCATGCGCCGAGGCTCGGGGCCCGACTCGTCGAGCAGGAACACGCTGCGCGCCTCGCGCCGAAGCCGCGTGCCGCTGCAATCGGGGCAGGGCTGCATGTTGCGAAAGCGCGCGAGGTCTTCGCGCACCATCGCCGAATCGGTCTCGCGGTAGCGACGCGCCATGTTCGGGATCACGCCTTCGAAGGGGTGCTTGCGGGTCAGCTTCCTTCCGGCCTGCTGGCCGCTTTCCATCGTGTAGCTGAACTTGATCTCTTCCTCGGCCGAGCCGTGCAGCACCGCCTGCTGCACCGAGGCGGGCAGCTCTTCGAAGGGCGTGTCGACGTTGACCTTGTAGTGCTTGGCCACGCTCTCCAGCATGCTGAAGTAGTAGCCGTTGCGCCGGTCCCAGCCCTTGATGGCGCCGCTCGCCAGGCTCAGCGACGGAAAGGCGACCACGCGCGCCGGGTCGAAGACTTCGCTGTGACCGAGGCCGTCGCAGCTCGGGCAGGCGCCCACGGGCGAGTTGAAGGAGAACAGGCGCGGCTCGAGTTCGGCCAGCGAGTAGTGGCAGATCGGGCAGGCGAACTTGGCATTGAAGAGGTGCTCTTTGGTGCTGCCGTCCTCGTGCATCTCCAGTGCGATCGCGCGGCCCTCGGCCAGGCGCAGCGCGTTCTCGAAGCTCTCGGCCAGGCGCTGCTGCATGTCGGGCCGCGCGCGCAGCCGGTCGATGACGACGTCGATGTCGTGCTTCTCGGTCTTCTTGAGCTTGGGCAGGTCGTTGTATTCGAAGGTCTCGCCGTTGACGCGGAAACGCACGTAGCCCTGCGCCTGCATCTCGGCGAAGAGCTCGAGGAACTCGCCTTTCTTCTCGCGCGCGACGGGCGCCAGGATCATGAGTCGCGGTTCATCCGGAATCGCGAGCACGGCATCCACCATCTGGCTCACGGTCTGGGCCTGCAGCGGCAGGTCGTGGTCGGGGCAGTAGGGCGTGCCGGCGCGCGCATAGAGCAGCCGCAGGTAGTCGTGGATCTCGGTCACCGTGCCCACGGTGGAACGCGGGTTGTGGCTGGTCGCCTTCTGCTCGATGCTGATCGCGGGCGACAGGCCCTCGATCACGTCGACGTCGGGCTTGTCCATCAGCTGCAGGAACTGCCGCGCATAGGCCGACAGGCTCTCGACGTAGCGGCGCTGGCCCTCGGCATAGAGCGTGTCGAAGGCCAGACTCGACTTGCCCGAGCCCGACAGGCCGGTGATCACCACCAGCTTGTTGCGCGGGATGTCGAGGTCGACGTTCTTGAGGTTGTGCGTGCGTGCGCCGCGGATGCTGATGCGCTGCTGCGCGAGCACGGCGCCGAGGTAGGCATCGTCGTTGGGGGAATTCACGGGGCGGTCGGTCTTGGGCAACCGAGCATGATAAGTCCCCGGCGATTTCAGGGCACGCGGCGGGATTCGGCGGACTTTTTCGGCTCCTCGGCCGGCGCGACCGGCTGCGGCACAATCTCCGCTTTCCTCCTCTTCCATCCATTCATCAGGGGCAGTGCATATGGCATCGGTCAACAAAGTCATCCTCGTCGGCAATCTCGGGCGCGATCCGGAAACGCGCACCTTTCCCAGCGGGGACCAGGTCTGCAACGTGACCCTCGCCACCACCGACAAGTGGAAAGACAAGCAAAGCGGCGAGATGCGCGAAGCCACCGAGTGGCACCGTCTCGTGTTCAACGGCCGCCTGGCCGAGATCGCCGCCCAGTATCTGCGCAAGGGCTCGCAGATCTACGTCGAGGGCCAGATCCGCACCCGCAAGTACAACGACAAGGACGGCGTCGAAAAATACGCCACCGACATCCGCGTCGACCAGATGCAGATGCTCGGCAGCCGCCAGGGCCAGGGCGGGCCTTCGGGCGGCGACGACGACGGCGGCTACTCGCAGGGGGCGCAAGGCGGCGGCTATTCGCGTCCTCCCGCGGCGGCACCTCGCGCTGCGGCACCGGCACCACGGCAGGCGCCGGCCAAATCCTCGTCGGGCTTCGACGATATGGACGACGATATTCCGTTCTGACGAAATCTTTCAGAGATCTCATAAAGGCGCAGGGCTTGGCGGCGCTGCGCCTTTCTTGTTGCACCTCAATACGCGCATGGCGCCAAGCACGAGAGGCGAAAGTCAGCGGTATATCAATTGACTGCGCACTGATTGTGATCAGCAAGTCTTTGGGACGAAGTCAGCAGTGTCCAGAACACGCGTGCAAATCTGATTTTTTTTGACGGACGGCCTAAACAGACCACATCGCTCGGTTAGTCCGTCCAGCCGGCGCATTCGTAGAACGACCTTGTTCTCACCTGTCACGCCTCGCGCACCCTCTCACAGGGTATCCAGCAGGTGGATCACACAAGAAGTGTGAAGTAAATCGCAAGAACTACTGCTCGGCCCGAGCCAATTCTGATGAATTGTCGCGGTAATTCTGTCGCGCCAACCCTCCCCCCGCACCATCCGCACCCGCTGACAAGAGCGCAAAGCGTTGCGTCGCCTGTCTATTTATTCCTTTTGGAATTGCTGTCCTTTTGCAGTCCTGCGGTCCGGGTTTCTCTATTCATGCGTGAGGGAGTTCGGGTCTTGAGAAAAGTCCGTCCGTCATGATGAAGCGCAACGCAATTGAGATTTTCCGCCGCAGCACCCTTTGGTTTCTGTGGATATGGCTTGCCTTTGCCGGTGCCCAAGCGTTTGCGGCGACCACGGCAGTTAATACCGCAACCATTGCGCCGCCGGCGGGGGTGACGGATACGGTAGGCGGTTGCGACTCGGCAACGCCGCCGAACTGCACGGGAAACAACACCTCGTCCGCCACGATCGATGTGTGGGCGGTGACGGTGAGCAGGAGCGCCAACCCTGCGAGCGGCAGCAGACGATCGCGTACACGGTGACGGCGACGGTGACGGGAGGGGCGACGACGCAGCCGGTGGTGCTGACGGACGACACGCTGAGCACGGGCCTGACGTTTGGAACGGTGAGCGCGCCGGGCGCGTTCGTGGCCGTGCTGCCTGCCGGCGGCGTGGTCGTGACGATGCAGTGCACCGTCACGGCAAGCGGTCTCCCATGAAGCTGGCTTGATCAAGCTCGCCTAGCAGAGCGGCTGCAAGGCTGCAATGGCCCTTCGCGTTCGCGGGCCCCGCACTTCGGTCCAAGATGCCGGCCCTGCTTCGTTCGCTCCGGCCGATCCATGACCCCACTTTCCATCCTCGACCTGTCGCCCATCACCGAGGGCAGCACCGCCGCGCAGTCCTTCCGCAATTCGCTCAGCCTGGCGCAGCATGGCGAGAAGCTTGGCTACCGGCGCTACTGGCTGGCCGAGCACCACGGCATGCCGGGCATCGCGAGCGCCGCGACGGCCGTGCTGCTGGCGTATATCGGCGCCGGCACTTCCACCATCCGCATCGGCGCCGGCGGCGTGATGCTGCCCAACCATTCGCCGCTGGTGATCGCCGAGCAGTTCGGCACGCTCGAGTCGCTCTATCCCGGCCGCATCGATCTCGGTCTCGGCCGCGCACCGGGCTCGGACCAGCGCACCGCGCAGGCGCTGCGGCGCGACCTGCAGTCCGATGCCGACCAGTTTCCGCAGGACGTGGTCGAGCTGATGGATTTCATGTCGAAGGAGCCGAAGCAGCCGGTGCGTGCGGTGCCGGGCATGGGACTCGAAGTGCCGATCTGGATCCTGGGCTCGAGCACCTTCGGCGCGCAGCTTGCGGCTCACCTCGGGCTGCCCTACGCCTTTGCTTCGCATTTCGCGCCGCAGCAGCTGATGCAGGCGATCCGCATCTACCGCGAGACCTTCAAGCCCTCGAAGCAGCTGGACAAGCCTTACGTGATGCTCGGCTTCAACGTGTTCGCGGCCGAGACCGACGAGGAGGCGGTGTTCCGTTCGAGTTCGTGGCAGCAGGCCTTCGTGAACCTGCGCAGCGGGCGGCCGGGGCGCCTGCCGCCGCCGGTCGAGAACTACCGCCAGCGTGTCGGGCCGGCGGAGAACGCTTTGCTCGATTCGGTGCTCTCGTGTTCGGCCGTGGGATCGCGCGAGACGGTGCGCGCCGGCATCGAGGCCTTCGTCGAACGCACGGGGGCGGACGAGCTGATGATCACCTCGCAGGTGTTCGACCACGAGGCCCGGCTGCGGTCCTACGAGATCCTGGCCGAGCTGCGCGAATAGACAAGTCCTCAGTTCAACGCGGCAGCGCGCTTCGGGGCAGCTGCCTTGCGCGGCGCCCGCGTCCCGGCAGCGCGCACCGCCTTCGCAACGACCTTCTTCTTCGGCGCTGCCCGCTTCTTCGCCACTGGCGCAGCAACAGGCGCGGCAACTGGAGCAGCAACAGGCGCAGTCGCCGCCTGTCCCACGATCAGCCCGAAGAGCTTCTTGTGCTCCGCGACCACATAGTCGCCCAGATCGGCGATGTCCGGCACCGCGCGCCGGCAGGCCGTGAGCCCGAACTCGAGCGAGCCGTTGTAGCTCTGCACCGTCATGTTGAGCGCCAGCCCGTGCCCCGGAATCGACACCGGGAAATAGGTTGCCAGCTTGGCGCCCGCGAAGTAGAGCGGGAACGACGGGCCGGGCACATTGGAGATCGCCACGTTGGCCATCGGCGGCAGCTTGTCCGCGAGGCCGGAGCGGCCGTAGAGCGAGGCCAGGCCCGACATCAGCGATGGCACGCCGAGCGACGGGAAGTCGGTCGGGATCGCGGCCTTCACGTTGCCGGTGAGCTTCTTGCCCTCGCTCGACGATTCGTGGATGGCGGCGAGGCGTTCCAGTGGATCTGAAATGTCGGTGGCCAGGCTGACCAGCATCACCGACACCTGGTTGTTGAGATCAGTGTTGCCCTCGCTGCGCAGCGATACCGGCACGCCGGCCATGAGCGGCTTGGCGGGCTTGCAGCCGTAGTCGGCCAGGTAGCGCTTGAGCGCGCCGGCGCAGATGGCCAGCACGATGTCGTTGAGGCTGGTGTTCGTGGCCTTGGCCATCTGCTTGACCTCGGCCAGCGGCACCGAGCGCCCGGCAAAGGAACGCTGGTTGGTGATCGAGACGTTGAGCGGCGTCCTGGGCGCGGTCTTCAATCCCTTGGGCAGCTCGAAGCTGCGCTTGCCGGTGGTTTCCGAGACCGGCAGCAGCACGCTCGTGATCGCCTTGGCGGTGGCGGGGATCGACTGGATCAGCTTCACGTACTGCTGCACGGTGTTGCTGAGCGCCGCGCTCGCGAGCTCGGCCATGCCTAGCTGCGATGAATCGGGGCGACGGTTGGCGCGCGGCGCCTTCACCGGTGCTGGCGTGGCGGAGATGTCGAACAGCGCCTTGGCCACCGCAACACCGGCCTGCCCGTCGATGGCCGCATGGTGCATCTTGC
Organism: Variovorax sp. LjRoot84; assembly: GCF_964254305.1. NCBI lineage: Bacteria > Pseudomonadati > Pseudomonadota > Betaproteobacteria > Burkholderiales > Comamonadaceae > Variovorax > Variovorax sp. LjRoot84. The sequence goes on along the minus strand of NZ_CAXUTE020000001.1, from coordinate 5,796,245 downwards.
TGTAGAGCGCGACCTGGCCGGTCTGCAACCCTTCGATGATGTAGATCTCCCAAAGCGGCCGGCTGCGGTCCAGCAGCGTGGAGTGGAGCCGGCCGACCAGGCGCTCGAGCTGTGCCATGGTGCCGGGCCTCGGCATGATCACGTGACGGATGTGGTGGTCGAGATCCAGGTCGTCGTCGTCCACCCACACTGGGTTGGCCAGGTCGAAGGGCATCATCGCGAGCTTGCGCACGAACACCGAAGCCAGGTGCAGCCGGCCGCTCAGGTACTTCTTGGCGTCCTCGGCGAAGTCGCCTTCGTAGCCTGCAGGCAGGTCGATGAGCTGCAGGCTGCCCACGTGCATCGGCGATTCGGGTGTTTCGAGGTGCAGGAACGATGCGTCCATGCCGCTGAGGTGAATCATGACGGGCTCCTTGATCAATCGGGCTTGATGCCGGCCTTGGCGACGATCTCTTTCCAGGTCTTCTGCTGGGCCGAGATGAAGGCGCCGAACTGCTCCGGCGTATCGCCCACGCCCAGGGCCGAATCGTGCGCGAAGCGCTCGGTCACGGGGCCGGTCTTCAGGGCCTTCAGGCTTTCTTCCTGCAGCCGCTTCACGATCGGCGCAGGCGTCGAGGCCGGTGCAAGCAGGCCATACCACTGCGAGGTCTCGAAGCCCTTGTAGCCGCTCTCCGCGATGGTGGGCACGTCGGGCAGAGCGGCGATGCGCTGCGCCGAGCCCACGGCCAGCGCGCGCAGCTTGCCCGACTTGATGAAGGCCGAGACGCTGGGCATGCCGTTCATCGCCACCTGCGTGCGGCCGGCCAGCAAGTCGGTCATCTGCGGGCCACTGCCGCGGTAAGGGATGTGCGTCATGAAGAAGCCGGCCGTGAGCTTCAGGTACTCCATGCTCAGGTGGCCGGCGCTGCCGTTGCCGGCCGACGAGTAGTTGAGCTTGGCCGGGTTGGCCTTGGCGTAGGCGATGAACTCCTTGAAGGTCTTCACCGGCACGTCCGGATGCACCACCAGCACGTTCGGCACCTTGGCCAGCAAGGTCACGGGCACGAAGTCCCGGTTCACGTCGTAGGGCTGGTTCGGCAGCATGTAGGGGTTGACGGCCAGCGTGCCCACATGGCCGAGGATCAGGCTGTAGCCGTCGCCTGGCGCCTTGGCGATCTCCTGCATGGCGATGGTGCCCGCGCCGCCGGGCTTGTTCTCGACGTAGACGCTCTGGCCCAGCTGCTTGGTGAGTTCGGCCGCGACCGAGCGCGCTACCACCTCGCTGGAGCCGCCGGGCGCGAAGGGCACAACGAGCCGGATGCTCTTCTGCGGCCAGGCGCCCTGGGCCTGCACGGCGTGGGCGCCGCCCGCGGCGAAAAGCGCGAGCGACTGGCAAACCAGCCGGCGCGAGACCGGGGGCGGCCACGCGGGGCCGGGGGGAAGACTGTTCATGCGTGTCTCCAGTTGAGGCAGCCCATTGTGGGAGCCTGCCGCCTCCCTGCGGGCATGGGCCGCTCGGTGATTTCCCGGATGCGGGCACCGGCTTGCCGAGGCTGGGACAATCGCCTCCTCATGGAAAAACAGCGCATCGTGGTGGGCCTGAGCGGCGGAGTGGACTCCGCGGTCACGGCGCACCTGCTCAAGCAGCAGGGCCACGAGGTGGTCGGCATCTTCATGAAGAACTGGGAAGACGATGACGACAGCGAGTACTGCTCGTCGAACATCGACTTCGTCGACGCCGCGAGTGTGGCCGACGTGTTAGGCATCGAAATCGAACACGTCAACTTCGCGGCCGACTACAAGGACCGCGTGTTCGCCGAGTTCCTGCGCGAATACCAGGTCGGCCGCACGCCCAACCCGGACGTGCTGTGCAATGCCGAGATCAAGTTCAAGGCCTTTCTCGATCATGCGATGCGGCTCGGCGCCGAGAAGATTGCTACCGGGCACTACGCGCGCGTGCGGCGCAACGCGGCGAGCGGGCGCTACGAGCTGCTCAAGGGACTCGATCCGGCCAAGGACCAGAGCTATTTCCTGCACCGCCTGAACCAGCAGCAGCTCTCTAAGACGCTGTTCCCCGTCGGCGAACTGCGCAAGACCGAGGTGCGCCGCATCGCCGACGAGATCGGCCTGCCGAACGCGAAGAAGAAGGACTCGACCGGCATCTGCTTCATCGGCGAGCGGCCCTTCCGCGAGTTTCTCAACCGCTACATCTCCAAGGAGCCGGGCCCGATCCGCGACGAGCGCGGCCGCCAAATCGGCGAGCACCAGGGCCTGAGCTTCTACACGCTGGGCCAGCGGCAGGGACTCGGCATCGGCGGTATCAAGCCCAAGGGAGCGCAGCGCGGGGCGGGGGATCACTCGCCCTGGTTCGTGGCGCGCAAGGACGTAGCGAACAACACGCTGTGGGTGGTGCAGGGCCACGACCATCCATGGCTGCTGTCGCCGGCGCTCGAAGTCGACGATGCGAGCTGGGTCGCGGGCAGCGCGCCGCCCTCGGGCGCTTATGCGGCGAAGTCGCGCTACCGCCAGGCTGATGCGGGCTGCGAGCTGGGTGAAGGCGCCAACGGCGCTTTCCGGCTCGCCTTTGCCGAACCGCAATGGGCGGTGACGCCGGGGCAGTCGGCGGTGCTCTACGACGGGGATGTGTGCCTGGGTGGCGGGGTGATCGCGCGGGCGGGTTAGATTTGCGACGGTGCGGCGACCGACACGTGGGTGTGGATCAGGTCCAGCGAATAGCGTTGTCCTGCCAGGTAGTCCTCCACGCATTGCAGCAGCAGCGGGCTGCGATGGCGCGCCACGCTCGAACGGATCTCGTCGGCCGTCATCCACAGGGTGCGCACGATGCCTTCGTCCAGCGGCCGGCCCGGCTCGAAGGCGCCGAGCGTGCCGGCGAAGGCGAAGCGCATGTAGGTCACGTCTTCGTCGCCGAGGAAGCGCGCCATGTAGATGCCGACGAGGACGGTCGGCGTGAAGTGGTGGGCCGTTTCTTCCAGCGTCTCGCGCGCGCAGCCCTCGGCCGGCGATTCGCCCGGGTCGAGATGGCCGGCCGGCGTGTTGAGCTTGAGGCCGGCCTTCGTACGCTCTTCGACCAGCAGGAAGCGTCCGTCCTGCTCGATCACCGCGGCGACGGTGACGTTGGGTTTCCAGCGAGCGACCGAGGCCATTCAGCGCAGCACGTAGCCCGAGAAGCGCCAGACGCGGTCGCTGCCCAGCTGAAAGGTCACCAGTTCGCGCACGGTGGTCGTGCTGCTGTTGGCGAAGCGGGTCTCGTACTCGATGCTCACATACTGGCCGGCCAGGTCGGGATCGCCATCGCCGACGACCTGCCGGTTGATCGCGACCCAGGTGCGTTGCTGCGCGGCGCCGAGCGGCGTGCGGGCCTTCGCGACCTGGCTCATGAAGTCGCTGCGGCTGACGCGCTTGCGGGCAGCCGGCGCGGCGCCGTCCCAGAGCTCGCCGGTCTTGTTCTGGTCGATCATCTGGACCGCCTGCAGGCCGCCGCGCACCAGCTCGCTCGGGTCCACCTCCTGCGCGGCCACGAGGTGCAGCCAGCCGCCGAGCAGCAGGGCCGCGGACAAAAGTCGGGTCATTCGACTCATCATCGTGGTGATGCTCCTTCGATCGGGGACCGGCTCATTCGGACGCGCCCGCCATGGGGTACGGCGACTCGATCCCATTCTGGTCGATGAACTCGAGCCGGTAACCGGTGCGGCGCAAAAGCGCCTGCACCCGCGCCTTGAGGTCGGCCACGCGGATCGGCTTGGCCATGAAGTCGTCGGCGCCGAGCGTCAGCGCCTCGACCATGTCCTCTTCCTTGCGCCGTTTGGCCACGAAGAGGATGGGGAGGCTGCTGGCGAGCTTTTCGCGTATCCACCTGACGACGTCCGACCCGTCGACGTCGGGAAGCCGCCAGTCGAGGATCAGCATGATCGAAGCTTTGCTGGTAGAGGGCACGCTGCAGGGAGCGCCCGTCTTCGAAACCATGACATTCATGCCCGATCACTGCCATGGCATGCCGAACCAGTTCGAGCTGGCGCGGCTCGTCGTCGAGCGCTGCAATTCGCATCTTTCATCCCCCTGATTTCTTTCCGTAAAGCCGGCGATCTGTGCGCCGGTCATTCGCGAGGCGCTACTGTACAGAGGGATGCGGTCCTCGGCCAGTTCTTTGTCATCTTCATGTAAGCTCGGCCCGAATTCCAACGCTGCCCCGAGGAGATCCCCCATGCTGATAGGCGTGCCGGCCGAAACTGCGCCAGGCGAAACCCGTGTGGCCGTCACTGCGGAGACGGCCAAGAAGCTCGTTGCACAGGGTCACACCGTGCGCATCCAGTCCGGCGCCGGCGTGGTGGCCAGCGTCACCGATGCGGCCTACCAGGCCGCCGGCGCCGAGATCACCGACGACAACGGCGCCTTCGGCGCCGACATCGTGCTCAAGGTGCGCGCGCCGAGCGATGCCGAGGCGGCGCTCATGAAACCCGGCACCGTCGTCATCGGCATGCTCAACCCCTTCGATGCCGCGGGCCTCCAAAGGCTCGCGACGGCCGGCCTCACCGGCTTCGCGCTCGAAGCCGCGCCGCGCACCACGCGCGCGCAGAGCATGGACGTGCTGTCGAGCCAGGCCAACATCGCCGGCTACAAGGCCGTCATGATCGCGGCCGACAAGTACCAGCGCTTCTTTCCGATGCTGATGACGGCCGCCGGCACCGTGAAGGCGGCGCGCATCGTGATCCTCGGCGTCGGCGTCGCCGGCCTGCAGGCCATTGCCACCGCCAAGCGGCTCGGGGCCGTCATCGAAGCGAGCGACGTGCGCCCGAGCGTCAAGGAGCAGGTCGAGTCGCTGGGTGCCAAGTTCATCGATGTCTCGTACGACACCGACGAAGAGAAGGAAGCGGCGCAGGGCGTCGGCGGCTACGCCAAGCCGATGCCCCAGAGCTGGCTCGATCGGCAGAAGGTCGAAGTGGCCAAGCGCGTGGCCGCGGCCGACATCGTCATCACCACCGCGCTGATCCCGGGCCGGCCCGCGCCGGTGCTGGTGACCGAAGAGATGGTCAAGGCCATGAAGCCCGGTTCGGTCATCGTCGACCTGGCCGCGCCGCAAGGCGGCAACTGCCCGCTCACCGAAGCAGACCGCACCGTCATCAAGCACGGCGTCACGCTGGTGGGCGAAACCAATCTGCCCGCGCTGGTCGCGGCCGACGCGTCTTCGCTCTACGCGCGCAACGTGCTCGACTTCCTCAAGCTCATCGTGAACAAGGAAGGCGCGCTCAACATCGACCTCGAAGACGACATCGTGGCCGCCTGCCTGATGAGCAAAGACGGTCAAGTGACCCGGAAGTGAGAGAGAAGGAATTAAGACCATGGATCCCGTTTCCCATACCGTCATCAACCTGATCATCTTCGTGCTGGCCATCTACGTCGGCTACCACGTGGTCTGGACCGTCACGCCGGCGTTGCACACGCCGCTGATGGCCGTGACCAATGCGATCTCGGCGATCGTGATCGTCGGCGCCATGCTGGCGGCGGCGCTCACCGAGAGCGGTCTCGGCAAGACCATGGGCGTGCTGGCCGTGGCGCTGGCCGCGGTCAACGTCTTCGGCGGCTTCCTCGTCACGCGGCGAATGCTGGAGATGTTCAAGAAGAAGGACAAGAAGGCGCCCGCGGCCGACAAGGGGAATGCAGCATGAGCATGAATGTCGCCACGCTGCTGTACCTGATCGCATCGGTCTGCTTCATTCAATCGCTCAAGGGCCTGTCCCACCCCACCACCTCCATTCGCGGCAACCTGTTCGGCATGGTTGGCATGGCGATCGCCATCCTGACCACCGCGGCCTTGATCGTGCAGATCTCGGACGGCAAGGCCATGGGCATGGCCTGGGTGCTGCTGGGCCTGGTGGCCGGCGGCGGCTACGGCGCCTACCGCGCCAAGACCGTCGAGATGACGCAGATGCCCGAGCTGGTGGCCTTCTTCCACAGCATGATCGGTATGGCCGCGGTCTTCATCGCCGTGGCGGCGGTGGTCGAGCCCTGGGCCTTCGGCATCGTTCCCAAGGGCGAGCTCATCCCCGCGGGCAACCGGCTCGAGCTCTTCCTCGGCGCGGCCATCGGCGCCATCACCTTCAGCGGCTCGGTCATCGCCTTCGGCAAGCTCTCGGGCAAGTACAAGTTCAGGCTGTTCCAGGGCGCGCCGGTCCAGTTCAAGGGCCAGCACATGCTGAACCTGGCGCTGGGCTTGCTGACCATCGCGCTCGGCCTGGTGTTCGTCTTCACCGAGAGCTGGACCGCCTTCTTCCTGATGGTGCTGCTGTCCTTCGTGATGGGCGTGCTGATCATCATCCCGATCGGCGGCGCCGACATGCCGGTGGTGGTCTCGATGCTCAACAGCTACTCGGGTTGGGCCGCGGCAGGCATCGGCTTCAGCCTCAACAACGCGATGCTGATCGTCGCCGGCTCGCTGGTGGGTTCCTCGGGTGCGATCCTGAGCTACATCATGTGCAAGGCGATGAACCGCTCGTTCTTCAACGTGATCCTGGGCGGCTTCGGCGGCGAGGCGGCGGCGGCTTCCGGCGGCGCCAAGGAGCAGCGCCCGGTCAAGAGCGGCAGCGCCGACGACGCGGCCTACATGCTCTCCAATGCCGAGACCGTGATCATCGTGCCGGGCTACGGCCTGGCGGTGGCCCGGGCCCAGCATGCGGTCAACGAGCTGGCCGAGAAGCTCACCCACAAGGGCGTGACGGTGAAGTACGCGATCCATCCGGTGGCCGGACGCATGCCGGGCCACATGAACGTGCTGCTGGCCGAGGCCGAGGTGCCCTACGACCAGGTGTTCGAGATGGAGGACATCAACGGCGAGTTCGCGCAGGCCGACGTCGCGATCATCCTGGGCGCCAACGACGTGGTGAACCCGGCGGCGCTCACCAAGGGCACGCCGATCTACGGCATGCCGATCCTGGAGGCCTACAAGGCCAAGACGGTGATCGTGAACAAGCGTTCGATGGCTGCGGGTTATGCCGGTCTGGACAACGAGCTGTTCTACATGGATAAGACCATGATGGTCTTCGGCGACGCCAAGAAGGTGGTCGAGGACATGGGCAAGGCGATCGAATAAGGGCGCCTTGCGCCCGCGCCTCCGCCTTGCCGGCATCGCCGGCGGCGGCCCCGTTGACCAGAACTCAGAATTTCGTTGAGGAGACCCATCCATGACAGACCGCCCCTGGCTCACCAGTTACCCGCAAGGCGTGCCCGCCGATATCGATGGCTCGCGCTATCCCTCCCTGGTGGCGCTCATGGAGGAGAGCTTCTCGAAGTACGCGGAGCGCACCGCCTACAGCTTCATGGGCAAGGATCTGAGCTACGGCGAGGTCGACAAGCTGAGCCGGGCCTTCGCGGCCTACCTGCAGGGACTCGGGCTCGCGAAGGGCGATCGCGTCGCGGTCATGATGCCGAACTGCCTGCAGTACCCGATCGCGGTGTGCGGCATCCTGCGCGCCGGGCTGATCCTCGTGAACGTCAACCCGCTCTACACGCCGCGCGAGCTCGAGCACCAGTTGAAGGATTCCGGCTCCAAGGCGATCGTGATCATGGAGAACTTCGGCGCCACGCTGCAGCAATGCATCGCGTCCACGCCGGTCAAGCACGTCGTGCTGAGCGGCATGGGCGATCGGCTCGGTCTGCTCAAGGGCGCGCTGGTCAATTACGTGGTGCGCAACGTCAAGAAGATGGTGCCCGACTTCAGCCTGCCCGGCGCCGTGCGCTTCAACGACGCGCTCGACAAGGGGGCAGGGCGCGGGCCGACGCCGGCGCCGATCGGGCCTGACGATGTCGCGGTGCTGCAGTACACGGGCGGCACCACCGGCGTGTCCAAGGGCGCCGTGCTGCTGCATCGCAACGTGATCTCCAACGTGCTGCAGTCCGAGGCCTGGAACGAGCCGGTCATGCAGAAGGTGCCGGCCGGCGAGCAGCCCACCAGCGTCTGCGCCCTGCCGCTCTATCACATCTTCGCGTTCACCGTGAACATGATGCTCAGCATGCGCACCGGTGGCAAGCTGATCCTGATCCCGAATCCGCGCGACATCCCGGCCGTGCTGAAGGAACTGTCGAAGCACACCTTCCACAGCTTCCCGGCCGTCAATACCCTATTCAACGGGCTGGCCAACCATCCGGACTTCGGCACCGTCGACTGGAAGAACCTCAAGGTCTCGGTCGGCGGCGGCATGGCGGTGCAGGGCGCGGTGGCCAAGCTCTGGCTCGAGAAGACCGGCTGCCCGATCTGCGAAGGCTACGGCCTCTCCGAGACCTCGCCGTCGGCCACCTGCAACCCGACCACCAGCACCGCCTATACCGGCACCATCGGCGTGCCGCTGCCCAGCACCTACCTGAAGCTGCTCGACGACGACGGCCATGAGGTGCCGATGGGCCAGCCGGGCGAGATCGCCATCAAGGGCCCGCAGGTGATGGCCGGCTACTGGCAGCGTCCCGACGAAACGGCCAAGGTCATGACGGCCGACGGCTACTTCAAGTCCGGCGACATCGGCGTGGTCGACGAGCGCGGCTTCTTCAAGATCGTCGACCGCAAGAAGGACATGATCCTGGTCTCGGGCTTCAACGTGTATCCGAACGAGGTCGAAGAAGTGGTCGCGCAGATTCCGGGCGTGCTCGAATGCGCGGCCGTGGGCATCGGCGACGAGAAGACCGGCGAGGCCGTCAAGCTCGTGATCGTCAAGAAGAACCCGGATCTCACCGAGGCCCAGGTGCGCGACTTCTGCCGCGCCAATCTCACCGGCTACAAGCAGCCCAGGGTGGTGGAGTTCCGCACCGAGCTGCCGAAGACGCCGGTCGGCAAGATCCTGCGGCGCGAGCTGCGCGACAAGAAGTAGCGGGCACTTCCATGGCGGGGCCGGTCGCGATCGTTGCCGCCATGCAGGAGGAGCTGGGCGCGCTGCTCGCCGCGATGCCCGACGAGCAGCGTGTGCGCGTCGCCGGGCGGGATTTCTGGGTCGGCCATCTGCATGGGCAAGCCGTCGTGGCGGTGCTGTCGCGCATCGGCAAGGTCGCAGCGGCCACCACGGCCACTGTGCTGCTCGAGCGTTTCGGCGTGCGCGCCATCGTCTTCACCGGCGTTGCAGGTGGGCTCGGGCCCGGCGTGCGGGTGGGCGACGTGGTGGTGGCGACCAAGCTGCTGCAGCACGATCTGGACGCCTCGCCGATCTTTCCCAAATACGAGGTGCCGTTGACCGGGCATGCGCGCTTCGCGGCCGACACCGCGATCAGCGATGCGCTGGCCGCCGTGGCCGCCGGCCTGCTGCGCGATCCGGTCGCGCTGCTCGGGCAGACGGTGGTCGACGACTTCGGCCTGCAGGCGCCCCGGCTGCATCGCGGCCTGCTGGTGAGCGGCGACCGCTTCGTCTCGACCGCCGCCGAAAGCGATGCGCTCCGGCGCGAGTTGCCCGACGCGCTGGCGGTCGAGATGGAAGGCGCCGCGGTGGCGCAGGTGTGCCACGATTACCGCGTGCCATTCGCCGCGGTGCGCACGATCTCGGACCGCGCCGACGACGCGGCGCATGCCGACTTCCTGCGCTTCGTCGCCGCCGTCGCGAGCCGCTACAGCCTCGCGGTGATCGACGCCTGGCTCGCCACGCTGTCCGGCCGAGCGGCTACTTGAGCCAGCCGCGGCGGCGGAAGTACCACATCGGCACCAGGGCGCTGGCGACCATCAGCACGATCGCGTACGCGTAGCCGTAGCCCCATTCCAGCTCCGGCATGAGCTTGAAGTTCATGCCGTACACGCTCGCGATCAAGGTCGGCGGCAGCAGCGCGACGCTCGCCACCGAGAAGATCTTGATGGTCTTGTTCTGGTTGATGTTGATGAAACCGACGGTCGCATCCATCAGGAAGTTGATCTTGTCGAACAGGAAGGCGGTGTGGTTGTCGAGCGACTCGATGTCGCGCAGGATCTGGCGCGCCTCCTCGAACTGCTCGGCGTTCAGCATGCGGCTGCGCATCATGAAGCTCACCGCGCGGCGCGTGTCCATCACGTTGCGGCGGATGCGGCCGTTCAGGTCCTCCTGCCGCGCGATCGCGGCCAGCACCTCGCCGGCCAGTTCGTCGCTGACGTTGCCTTCCAGCACTTTCTTGCCCGCGACTTCCAGCTCGTCGTAGATGTTCTCGAGCGAGTCGGCCGAGTACTCGGCGTCGGCATCGAAGAGCTTCAAGAGCACTTCCTTGGCATCCTCGATCAGGCCGGGTGCGCGGCGCGCGCGCATGCGCAGCAGGCGGAACACCGGCACGTCTTCGTCGTGAATCGAGAACAGCACGCCGCGGCTGCGCAGTTCGGTGTTGTGCTGGTTGAGGATGAAGGCGACGCGCACGGAGCGCGGGTTCTCGGCGTCATCGATCAGGAAGTCGCTGCGTACGTGCAGCTCGCCGTTGTCTTCTTCGTAGAAGCGCGCCGACTCCTCGATGTCCTCGTCCATCGCATCCTCGGGGATGGACAGGCCGTAGTACTGCTTGATCCAGCGCTTTTCTTCGAGTGTGGGGGATTCGAGATCGACCCAGATCGGCTGGAACTGAGAGAGCTCTTCGAGGGCCTCGATTTCTTCCTGGACAAGGCGGCCGTTGGCGAGCGTGAAGATATTGAGCATGGCTCACTCCCGGTGAATTTTTGTGGCGGTTGGCGAGGGTTCGGGGCGCTTTCAAGTCCCTGGCCAACAACGCATCACAGGGGAGTTGAAAGCTGCCGAGGCGGAACGGTTTCCATGCAAAGTCTCCGGTTGCAGCGAGGCGCGATTATGTCATCGGCCCCGGCGCTTTTCCGCTGGCATCTGGATGGACATCCAGTAAAGTCGCGGCGATGCAAAGCCTCGCGACACCCGCACCCACGAGCCAGGCCGAGCGCCTCGCGGCCGCGCTCGCCACGCTCAACGACGAGCAGCGTGCGGCGGTGGAGCACGGTGTCGGCACGGCCCTCGGCGAGGCTCCGGAAGACCAGCGGCCGCTGCTCGTGATTGCCGGCGCGGGCTCAGGCAAGACCAGCACGCTCGCGCATCGCGTGGCCCACCTGATCGCGCGCGGCGCCGATCCGCAGCGCATCCTCTTGCTGACCTTTTCGCGCCGCGCGGCGCAGGAGATGGAGCGCCGCGCGGGCCAAGTGCTGGCGCGCGTGCTCGGCCTGAAATCCGATGCGCCGCCGGCCTTGCCCTGGGCTGGCACCTTCCATGGCATCGGCGCGCGCCTGTTGCGCGAACACGCGGCGCAGATCGGCCTGCACGAGAACTTCACTATTCACGACCGCGGCGATGCCGAAGACCTGATGGGCCTGGTGCGCAACGACATCGGCCTCGCGTCCATGGAGCGGCGCTTTCCGCGCAAGGGAACCTGCCTCTCGATCTACTCGCGCGCCGTCAACAGCTGCGCGCCGCTGGCCGAGGTTCTCGCGCATGCGTTTCCGTGGTGCGCCGAATGGGGGGCCGAGCTCAAGCGCCTCTTCGGCGCTTACGTCGAAGCCAAGCAGGCGCAGCAGGTGCTCGACTATGACGACCTGCTACTGTACTGGGCCGAGATGGTGGCGGAGCCCGCGCTGGCGGCGCAGATCGGCGCGCGCTTCGACCACGTGCTGGTCGACGAGTACCAGGACACCAATCTGCTGCAGGCCGCCATCCTGCGCGCGCTCAAGCCCGACGGCCGCGGCCTCACCGTGGTCGGCGACGACGCGCAGTCGATCTACTCGTTCCGCGGCGCGACGGTGCGCAACATCCTCGACTTTCCGCAGCAGTTCACGCAGCCCGCGCGGGTGGTCACGCTGGAGCGCAACTACCGCTCGACCCAGCCCATCCTCGATGTCTCCAACGCGGTGATCGCCGCCGCTGCGGAGCGCCACGCCAAGACTCTCTGGACCGACAAGCCCTCGGCCGGACGGCCGCAGCTGGTGCTGGTGCCCGACGAAGCACAGCAGGCCCGCTTCGTGGCCGAGCGCGTGCTCGCGCACCGCGAAGGCGGTCTGGCGCTGAAATCGCAGGCCGTGCTGTTCCGCAGCTCGAGCCACAGCGCCGCGCTCGAGCTCGAGCTGGCGCGGCGCAACATCCCCTTCGTCAAGTACGGCGGCCTCAAGTTTCTCGAAGCCGCGCATGTGAAGGACCTGCTGGCGGTGCTGCGCTTCGCCCAGAATCCGCGCGGGCGCATGGCGGGCTTTCGCGTCACGCAGCTGATTCCGGGCATCGGGCCGGTCAGCTCCACGCGGCTGCTCGACGCGATGGCCGAGGCTTCAGACCCCGGTGCCGTCGTGCAGGCCTTCGTGCCGCCTGCCGCCGCGAAGGAAGAGTGGGCGCGCTTCGCGGCCATCTATGCCGAATTGCGCGCGCCCACGCTCGCCTGGCCGGCCGACATGGAGCTCGCGTTGCAGTGGTATCTGCCCCACCTCGAGCGGCTTCACGACGATGCCGGCCTCAGGCGCGGCGACGTCGAGCAGCTCGCGCGCCTGGCCTCGGGCTATGCCTCGCGGGAGCGCTTCCTGACCGAACTCACGCTCGATCCGCCCGAAGCGACGAGCGACCGCCCGGGTCCGCCGCTGCTCGACGAGGACTACCTGATTCTCTCGACCATCCACTCCGCCAAGGGGCAGGAGTGGCGCTCGGTGCACGTGCTCAATGTGGTCGACGGCTGCATCCCCGCCGACGTGGCGCAGGGCGCACAGGAGCTGGAGGAGGAGCGGCGCCTGCTCTACGTGGCGATGACCCGCGCGCGCGATCACCTGCACCTGCTGGTGCCTCAGCGCTTCTACGTCACGCAGCAGGCGGCGCGCGGCGACCGGCATCTGTACGCCGGCCGCACGCGCTTCATTTCGGCCGCCGATGCCGAGCGCTTCGACGAGCAGACCTGGCCGCCGCCGCCCGAACGCGCACCCCATGTACCGCCGCCGGCGGCCACGATCGATCTGCTGAGCCGCATGCGGGCCGCGTGGCGCTGAGCGCCGCGCGAGGTCTTTAGCACTATCAAATCGATAGCGCGCCGTGAGCGTGGGCGGGCGATGCCGGGGTTTGCCATGGAAGGGATTGCAATTCGATGACAGCATGGGCATAGTGAACCGACCTTCCCCCGTTCCTCTCCCTCCCCCTTCCTTCTTCTTTCCTTCCCCCGCGTTTCCCCATTTCGCCGGCCACGCTTCACCCTGAAGCGGGGTCTTTTTCCCCAACCGTCAATCCAGGAGGTCATTCATGAATTTGACGATCAGCGGTCATCACCTCGACGTCACCCCCGCCTTGCGCAGCTACGTTACGAGCAAGCTGGACCGAATCACCCGCCATTTCGACCAGGTGGTCGATGTGAAGGTGATCCTCACGGTGGAAAAGCAAAAGGAAAAGGAACGCCGGCAACGCGCCGAATGCAATATTCACGTCAAGGGCAATGACATGTTCGCGGAATCGAGCCACGCTGATCTCTACGCCGCGGTCGACGAGCTGGTGGACAAGCTCGATCGGCAGGTGGTCCGTCACAAAGACCGCCTGCAGGACCACCATCACGAGGCGCCGAAGCGCGTGATGTAGTACCTCTCCGGGCAAATACTCTTGCGGGCCGCCTCAGGGCGGCCCTTTGCTTTTTGCGGAGCAGGTGCATAATCGCCCCCGCCCCGCCCCAACATGAACCGACTCGCGTCCATCCTGCCGCCCGCTCAAGTCCTCGTGAGCGTTGACGCCACCAGCAAGAAACGTGCTTTTGAAGAAGCGGGCTTGCTGTTTGAAAACCTGCACGGCCTGGGCCGTGCCCTCATCACCGACAGCCTGTTCGCCCGCGAGCGCCTGGGTTCCACCGGCCTCGGCCACGGCGTGGCCATCCCTCACGGGCGCATCAAGGGCCTCAAGTCGCCGATGGCCGCGGTGTTCCAGCTCGCGAATCCGATCGGTTTCGACGCGCCGGACGAGCAGCCGGTGGTGCTGCTGATCTTCCTGCTGGTGCCCGAAGCGGCCACCCAGAAACACCTTGAAATACTTTCGGAGATCGCGGAGCTGCTCAGCGATGCCGGCCTGCGCGAGCAGATCAAGTCGAGCTCCGACGCCGCCGCGCTCCACGCCCTGATCGCAGGATGGCAGTCCGCCCAGGTGGCCTGAAGCGCATCCGCATGAGACAGTCTGGCGCATGAAGCCGACCGTCATCAGTGCCGACGCGATGTTCGAGGAGTTCCGCGGCTCGCTCCGGTGGGAGTGGCTGGCGGGGCTGGGCGCCTCGGAGCGCCAGTTCGACCCCGGCGTCATCAGCCGCGCCCAGTCGGCCGCCGACCTGGTGGGCTACCTCAACTACATCCATCCTTATCGCGTGCAGATTCTCGGTGCGCGCGAGGTCGCCTACCTGACGCGCGGCACGCCCGACGATTGCGTGCGGCGGATCGCCCGCATCGTCACGCTGGAGCCGCCCATGCTGGTGCTGGCCGACGGCCAGCCGGCGCCCGACGAACTCCTGTCGATCTGCGAGCGGGCGCAACTGCCCCTGTTCGCCACGCGGGAATCCTCGGCCTTCGTGATCGACCTGCTGCGCGCCTACCTCTCCAAGCACTTCGCCGAGCGCACCTCGATGCACGGCGTGTTCATGGACATCCTGGGCCTGGGGGTGATGATCACCGGCGAGTCGGGACTCGGAAAGAGCGAGCTCGGCCTGGAGCTGATCTCGCGCGGCAACGGCCTGGTGGCCGACGACGCGGTCGACCTCTACCGCATCAACCAGACCACGCTGGAAGGGCGCTGCCCCGAGCTGCTGCAGAACCTGCTCGAGGTGCGCGGCATCGGCCTGCTGGACATCCGCGCGATCTTCGGCGAGACGGCGGTGCGCCGGAAGATGCGCCTCAAGCTGATCGTGCACCTGGTACGGCGCGACAGCTTCGAACGCGACTACGAGCGCATGCCTTCGGCGCCGCTGACCCAGGACGTGCTGGGCATTCCGGTGCGCAAGGTGATCATCCAGGTGGTGGCCGGGCGCAACATCGCGGTGCTGGTGGAAGCGGCGGTGCGCAATTCGATCCTGCAGCTGCGCGGCATCGATACCTACGCCGATTTCGTCGCCCGCCACCACAAGGCCATGGAAGGCGCCCGCGAGGACGATTAGCCCCCCGGCTTTTCACTTCGCTTCGCTGCGCTGCGTGTAACTCCACCCCCCCAAGGGGGAGGCGCGGCCCGCCTTGGGGCGGCCCGGCGGCGGCCACCGTCTTTCAGTTCAGCGCTTGCTGGCGCAGTCGCCGCACAGGCCGTAGAGCGACATCGCGTGGTCCTGCAAGATCCACTTCTTGTCGGTCGCGATCATCTGCTGGCGGCGTTCGATCTCGGGGTCGTAGAACTCCTCGACCTTGCCGCAGGAGGTGCACACCAGGTGGTCGTGGTGCTTGCCCTCGTTGAGTTCGTAGACCGCCTTGCCGCTCTCGAAATGGCTGCGCTCGAGAATGCCGGCCTGCTCGAACTGCGTCAGCACGCGGTAGACCGTGGCCAGGCCGATGTCGGAGTGCTCGTTGAGCAGCACCCGAAACACGTCTTCCGCCGTCATGTGGCGCTGGCCGCCGTTCTGGAAGATTTCGAGAATCTTGAGGCGCGGCAGCGTGGCCTTGAGGCCGGTGTTCTTCAGTTCGTCGATGTTGCCCATGATGGTTCCTGCGCCGGCTGTGCGAGAGGGGCACGCCGGGGGGCAGCCGCTACAATGGCCCGATCATATCGCTACCCCTCTTTGCCCTTTTGCCCATGCCTGACATTCCACAACGCCGCCTCTGGCTGCTCGTCGGCGCCGTCGCTGGGAGCCTCTGCCTCGGCGCTTGCAGCAGCGTCACCGAGCGCTCGCGCAATGCGCTGCATGCCATCACTCCCTACAAGGTCGACGTGGTCCAGGGCAATTTCGTGTCGAAGGAGCAGGTCGAGCTGCTCAAGCCCGGCATGTCGCGCCAGCAGGTGCGCGAAGTCCTCGGCACCTCCCTGCTGAACGACGTCTTCCATTCCAATCGCTGGGATTACGTGTTCACGATCCGGCGCCAGGGCGTCGAGCCCCAGCAACGCCGGCTGACGGTGTTCTTCAATGGCGAAGTGCTCGAACGCTTCGAAGGCGACCCGATGCCCAGCGAGGAAGAATTCGTCGCCGCGCTCGACACCCGCAAGCGCAGCGGCAAGGTGCCGGCCCTGGAAGCCTCGGAAGACCAGCTCAAGAAATTCGATCCGGCCAAGGACAAGAAGGCGGACGGCGAGTCCGCCGCCTCCCTGCCTCCGCTGCCGCCGAGCTATCCCCCGCTCGAAGCATCGCGCTAGCGCGCGCCGGCCGCGCCGGCCGGCTTTCTTCCAGGCTTCAAGGCTGAAACGCGTGACTGATTCTTCCTCTCCCTCCATTCCCCCGCTGCGCCGCATCGCGATCGCCGGCGCTTCCGGGCGCATGGGGCACATGCTGATCGAGGCCGTGCGCGAGGCGCAGGACTGCCGCCTCGCCGGCGCGCTCGATGTCGCCGGCAGTCCCGCGATCGGCAGCGATGCGGCTGCCTTTCTCGGCTTCACGAGCGGCGTCCCGATCGTGGCCGACCTGCGCACCGGCCTCCAGGACGCCCAGGTGCTGATCGACTTCACGCGGCCCGAAGGCACGCTGGCGCATCTGGCCGTGTGCCGCGAGCTCGGCGTGCAGGCCGTGATCGGCACCACCGGCTTCAGCGACGCGCAGAAGGCCGAGATCGCCGCGGCGGCGAAAGACATCGCGATCGTGATGGCGCCCAACATGAGCGTCGGCGTCAACGTCACGTTCAAACTGCTCGAAATGGCGGCCAAGGCGCTCGCTACCGGCTACGACATCGAGATCATCGAGGCGCACCATCGCCACAAGGTCGACGCACCCTCGGGCACCGCGCTCAAGATGGGTGAGGTGATTGCCGATGCGCTGGGCCGCGACCTCAAGGAATGCGCTGTCTATGCGCGCGAGGGCGTCACCGGCGAGCGCGACCCGTCCACCATCGGCTTCGCGACCATCCGCGGCGGCGACATCGTGGGCGACCACACGGTGCTGTTCGCCGGCACCGGCGAGCGCATCGAGATCACGCACAAATCGGCCAGCCGCGCGACCTATGCGCAGGGCAGCCTGCGTGCGGTGCGCTTCCTGGCCGGGCAGCAGAGCGGCCTGTTCGACATGTTCGACGTCCTCGGCCTGCGTTAGGGCCCGCCCTCGGCATGAGTGTTCTGGAGCTGCTCACCCACGGCGACGGCGTCAGCCGTTCCGTGGCCGTGCTGCTGCTCCTGATGTCGGTCTCCAGCTGGGTCGTGATCCTCTGGAAGGCCTGGCTGCTGCGCGGCGGCACGCGCGACGTGGTGCGCAGCATCGCGGCCTTCTGGCAGTCGCCGTCGCTCGGCGACGCCGAGCAGAAGCTCAGGGCCTTCGACCGCGCGGCCCTGGTCTGGCCGGCCGTGAGCGCGGTCAGGAGCCTGGCCGCCAAGTCCGATGCCGCCACGCTCGGCGGCGCGGTCGACCGCGCCCAGCGCCTCACGCGCGCCCTGCGCGACGCCTTGCATGCCGCGCTGCGGCGCCTGCAGGCCGGGCAGATCCTGCTCGCTACGGTCGGCGCCACGGCACCCTTCGTCGGGCTGCTCGGCACGGTCTGGGGCATCTACGGCGCGCTCGTGGGCATTGCCGGGGAATCCGGCGGATTCACCATCGACAAGGTGGCCGGCCCGGTTGGCGAGGCGCTGATCATGACCGCCTTCGGCCTCGCGGTCGCGATTCCGGCCGTGCTCGCCTATAACGTGTTCGGCCGCGTGGTCAGCCGAATCGAGGCCGAGCTGGAAGGCTTCGCCCACGACCTGCTCGGCGCGCTCGGCGACGAGCCGCAGCGCGAAGCGCCGCTGCCGCCCGCGCGGCCGATGCCGGTCTGAGAAGGGCGCAGAACCCATGGCCTTCGGTCGCACCTCGCTCGGCAGCACCGCCACCGGCGGGCGGGCGATCGGCGCCGGCGGGCAGCGGCCGCTGTCGGACATCAACGTCACGCCGCTGGTGGACGTGATGCTGGTGCTGCTGGTGATCTTCATCATCACCGCCCCGTTGATGGCCAGCTCGATCAAGCTCGACCTGCCGCGCAGCGACGCCGGCCAGCCCGCCGACACGCCCAAGTTCGTGAGTCTCGCGGTGGATGCGCAGGGCAAGGTCTTCCTCAACGACCAGGCCGTGAGTGTCGAGGAGCTCGCGGCCGGCCTCGAGAAGGCCGCCGCCGCCAACCGCGACACCGAGGTCCAGCTGCGCGCCGACCAGACCGTGCCCTACGGCAAGGTGGTCGAGTTGATGGGCATCGCGAACAAGGCGGGGCTGAGCCGCATCGGCTTCGTGACCGAAGCGCCAGCCACCAGGAAGCCTTGAGCTTCCTCACCCGCGATAATCCGCATTCCCCGGCCGCCTGATGCCGGGCTGTTGCCCCAAGCCCAATGAACCCCAGCTACAAACCCAGCGACGTCGAGTCCGCTGCCCAGGCCGCCTGGACGGCGGCCGATGCCTACCGCGTGACCGAGGACGCGCGCAAGAAGAAGTACTACGCCTGCTCGATGCTGCCGTATCCCAGCGGCAAGCTGCACATGGGCCACGTGCGCAACTACACGATCAACGACATGCTCACGCGCTACCTGCGCATGAGCGGCTACAACGTGCTGATGCCGATGGGCTGGGACGCCTTCGGCCTGCCGGCCGAGAACGCGGCGCTCAAGAACGGCGTGCCGCCGGCCCAATGGACCTACGAGAACATCGGCTACATGAAGAGCCAGCTCCAGGCCATGGGGCTGGCGATCGACTGGAGCCGCGAGATCGCCACCTGCGACCCCAGCTATTACAAGTGGAACCAGTGGCTGTTCCTGAAGATGCTCGAAAAAGGCATCGCTTACCGCAAGACCCAGCTCGTCAACTGGGACCCGGTCGACCAGACCGTGCTGGCCAACGAGCAGGTGATCGACGGCAAGGGCTGGCGCACCGGTGCCACGGTGGAGCGGCGCGAGATCCCGGGCTACTACCTCAAGATCAGCGACTACGCCGAAGAACTGCTCGAGCACACCCAGCACAAGCTGCCGGGCTGGCCCGAGCGCGTGAAGCTGATGCAGGAGAACTGGATCGGCAAGAGCGAGGGCGTGCGCTTCGCCTTCCTGCACGACATCAAGGACGATCACGGCAAGCTGATCCAGAGCGGCCTCATGTACGTCTTCACGACGCGTGCCGACACCATCATGGGCGTGACCTTCTGCGCCGTGGCGCCCGAGCACCCGCTGGCCGTGCATGCCGCGACGAAAGACCCGAAAGTCGCCGCCTTCATCGAGGAATGCAAGAGCGGGGGCACCACCGAGGCCGAGCTCGCGACGCAGGAAAAGAAGGGCGTGCCCACCGGCCTCCACGTGCGGCACCCGATCACCGACGAGCCGATTCCGGTGTGGGTCGGCAACTACGTGCTGATCGGCTACGGCGACGGCGCCGTGATGGGCGTGCCCGCGCACGACGAGCGCGACTTCGCCTTCGCCAACAAGTACGGCATCGAGATCATCCAGGTCGTATTGGTCGACGACGAGCCGCACTTCGACTACCACCGCTGGCAGGACTGGTATGCCGACAAGCAGCGCGGCGTGACCATCAACTCCGACAACTTCAGCGGCATGTCCTACGCCGAGGCGGTCAAGGCGGTGGCGCACGCGCTGGGCCAGAAGGGCCTGGGCGAGATGCAGACCACCTGGCGCCTGCGCGACTGGGGCGTGAGCCGCCAGCGCTACTGGGGCACGCCGATCCCGATCATCCACTGCGAGGAGCACGGCGCGGTGCCGGTGCCCGAGAAGGACCTGCCGGTCGTGCTGCCCACCGAGTGCGTGCCCGACGGCTCGGGCAACCCGCTGGCCAAGCACGAAGGCTTCCACGCCGGCGTGGCCTGCCCGGTCTGCGGCAAGCCGGCGCGGCGCGAGACCGACACGATGGACACCTTCGTCGACAGCGCCTGGTACTTCATGCGCTACTGCGACCCGAAGAACGACCAGGCCATGGTGGCCGAAGGCGCCGACTACTGGATGCCGATGGACCAGTACATCGGCGGCATCGAGCACGCGATCCTGCACCTGCTCTACGCGCGCTTCTGGACCAAGGTGATGCGCGACCTCGGTCTGGTGAAGATCGACGAGCCCTTCAGCAAGCTGCTCACGCAGGGCATGGTGCTCAACCACATCTTCTACCGGCGCACCGAGAAGGGGGCCAAGGAGTACTTCCCGCCTTCCGAGGTGACGCCCGTGCTCGATGCGCAGGGGCGCACCACCGGCGGCACCCTGGCCGACGGTATGAAGCTCGAATACGGCGGCGTCGGCAAGATGGGCAAGACCGAGCGCAACGGCGTCGACCCGCAGGACCTGATCGAGAAGTACGGCGCCGACACCGCGCGCCTCTACACCATGTTCACCGCGCCGCCCGAGGCCACGCTGGAGTGGAACGATGCGGCTGTGGAAGGCAGCTACCGTTTCCTGCGCCGGGTCTGGAACTTCGGGGTGGCGCTCGAAGCGGCGACCGTCAGCGCCGCGGAGAGCGCGGAGATCGAGATCGACGCTATCGACCCGCGCTCGGCCTTCGGCAAGGAGGCCAAGGCGCTGCGCCGCGAGGTCCATACCGTGCTGCGCCAGATCGACTACGACTACCAGCGCATGCAATACAACACCGTGGTGTCGGGCGCGATGAAGCTCCTGAACGCGCTGGAGGGCTTCAAGTCCGACGGCAGCATGGGCGACAGGGCGGCCGTGCGCGAAGGCTTCGGCATCCTGATGCGCTGCCTCTACCCGGCCACGCCGCACATCACGCACGCACTGTGGCATCAGCTGGGCTACGACAAGTTGCACGGCCCGCTGCTCGACGCGCCCTGGCCAGTGGTCGACGTGGTCGCGCTGGAGCAGGACGAGATCGAGCTCATGCTGCAAGTCAACGGCAAGCTGCGCGGCTCGCTGCGCGTGCCGGCCAATGCCTCGAAGCAGGAGATCGAGAAGATCGCGCTCGCGAGCGAGGTGCTGGCCAAGCATGCCGAGGGCGCCGTGCCCAAGCGCGTGGTCGTGGTGCCCGGGCGGCTGGTCAACGTGGTGGTATGAAGGAAAGCATGAATACACGCACCCGGTCTCAGCGCCTCCTGCCGCGTCGCGGCTTTCTCGCCCTTGCCGCGGCGGCCTCGCTTGGGGTCGCGGGCTGCGGCTTCGAGCTGCGCCGTGCGCCGATCTTCGCGTTCAAGACGCTGGCGGTGCCGGGCAGCTCGGCTTTCGTGAACGATCTTCGGCGCCAGATCCGCGCCGCCGGCACCGTCGAGCTGATTCCGGCCGACAAGCTCGACACGGCCGAAGCGGTGCTCGACATCCTTGCCGAAAACCGCGAGCGCATCGTGCTCTCCACCAATTCAGCCGGCCAGGTGCGCGAGCTCCAGCTGCGCCTGACGATGCGCTTCAGGCTGCGCACGCCGGGCGGCAAGGAACTGCTGCCACCGACCGAGATCCAGCAGCAGCGTGACATCACCTACAACGAAACCGCGGCGCTGGCGAAGGAAAGCGAAGCGGAGCTGCTGTTCCGCGACATGCAGAGCGACATCGCCCAGCAGACGATGCGGCGGCTGGGCGCGGTGAAGAGCCTCTGATGCAGCTCGGCCCCGCGCAGCTGGAAGCCCATCTGCAGAAGGGCATCAAGCCGCTCTACACCATCCACGGCGACGAGCCGCTGCTCGCGCAGGAGGCGGCTGACGCGATCCGCGCAGCGGCACGAACGCAGGGCTACACCGAGCGCAGCTCGTACACCGTGGCCGGCGCGCATTTCGACTGGAGCGCGGTGCTCGCCGCGGGCGGGTCGCTGAGCCTGTTCGCCGACCGGCAGATCGTCGAGATCCGCATCCCCTCGGGCAAGCCGGGCAAGGACGGCAGCGTCGCGCTGCAGCAGATCGCCGAGGCCGCGCAGGGCAACGACAGCACCCTCACGCTGGTGATGCTGCCGCGCCTGGACAAGGCCACGCGCACCGGCGCCTGGTTCTCGGCGCTGGAGAACAACGGCATCAGCCTGCAGATCGAGAGCATCGAGCGCGCCGCGCTGCCGCAGTGGATCGCGCAGCGGCTCGCGCAGCAGGGCCAGCGCGTGAGAGGCGGCGAGGAAGGCCAGCGCACGCTGCAGTTCTTCGCCGACCGCGTGGAAGGCAACCTGCTCGCCGCGCACCAGGAAATCCAGAAGCTCGCGCTGCTGCATCCCGAGGGCGAGCTGTCGTGGGAGCAGGTCGAAGGCGCAGTCAACAACGTCGCGCGCTACGACGTGTTCAAGCTCTCCGAAGCCGTGCTCGGCGGCAATCCGCAGCGCGTCGCGCGCATGCTTGACGGCCTGCAGGCCGAAGGCGAGGCCGAGGTGCTGGTGCACTACACGCTGGCCGAGGACATCCGGGCGCTGAAGCGCGTCAAGGACGCGATGGCCGCCGGCCGGCCGCTGCCCATGGCGCTGCGCGAGAACCGCATCTGGGGCCCGCGCGAGCGCGCCTTCGAGCGCGTGCTGCCGCGGCTGGACGATCGTGCGCTGGCCCGCATGCTGCGCGCCGCGCACATCGTGGACGGCATCGTCAAGGGCCTGAAGCAGCCCGACTGGCCGGCCGGCGGCTGGCAGGCGCTGCAGCGGCTGGCGCTGATGCTGTGCCGGGCCTGCGCGGCGCCGGCCCGGGGCTGAGCGCGCGATCGTTCCTCTTTCGCGAACCCCGCGTTTCCACGCATTGCCGCCCTGCCCGCAGCCCGCGTGGGAAAATGCGCGGATGAACGCGTTCAACGTCAACGAACACATGCAGACCCTGGGGCTGCAGGCCAAGGCGGCCGCCGCCCTCATGGCCAAGGCCTCCGCGGCCACCAAGAACAAGGCGCTCAAGGCGCTGGCACGGCGCCTGCGCGAGAGGGCGGAGGGCCTGGCCCCGGCCAATGCGCGCGACATCGAGCGCGCTGTCGCGGCCGGTCTCTCGGCCCCGATGGTCGACCGCCTCAAGCTCACGCCGAAGGTCATCGAGACCGTGGCGCTGGGCTGCGAACAGCTCGCCGCGATGCCCGACGTGATCGGCGAAGTCATCGGCATGAAGCAGCAGCCCAGCGGCATCCGCGTCGGCCAGATGCGGGTGCCGATCGGCGTCTTCGGCATGATCTACGAGAGCCGGCCCAACGTGACCATCGAGGCCGCGAGCCTCGCGATCAAGAGCGGCAACGCGGCGATCCTGCGCGGCGGCTCGGAGGCGATCGAGTCGAACAAGGCGCTCGCGCTGCTGGTGTCGGAGGCGCTGGCCGAGGCGGGCCTGCCGGTCGAGGCGGTGCAGCTGGTGCAGACCACCGACCGCGAGGCGGTGGGGCAGCTGATCGCGATGCCCGAGTTCGTCGACGTGGTTATCCCGCGAGGCGGCAAGGGCCTGATCGAGCGCATCAGCCGCGAGGCCAAGGTGCCGGTCATCAAGCACCTGGACGGCAACTGCCACGTCTTCGTGGACGACACGGCCGAGCTCGACATGGCGGTCAAGATCGTCGACAACGCCAAGACGCAGAAGTACAGCCCCTGCAATGCGGCCGAGGGCCTGCTGGTGGCGGCCTCGATGGCCGAGAGCTTCCTGCCGGAGATCGGCGCGATCTTCGCGGCCAAGGGGGTGGAGATGCGCTGCGACCCCGCAGCGGCGCGCATCCTGCGCGCCGACGGTGCGCTCCCGCCGGGCGCCCGGGTGGTGGACGCGGTCGAGTCCGACTGGTCTGAGGAGTACCTGGCCGCCGTCATCAGCATCAAGGTGGTCGCGGGCGTGGACGAAGCCATCGCGCACATCAACCGCTATTCGAGCCACCACACCGACGCCATCGTCACGCGCGACCACATGCACGCCCAGCGCTTCCTGCGCGAGGTCGACTCGGCCAGCGTGATGGTGAACGCGAGCACGCGCTTTGCCGACGGCTTCGAGTTCGGGCTCGGGGCCGAGATCGGCATCAGCACCGACAAGTTCCATGCGCGCGGGCCGGTCGGCATCGAGGGGCTCACCTCGCTCAAGTACGTGGTGCTGGGCCAGGGCGAAGTGCGGAGCTGAAGGTGGCGCGGATCGGGGCAGCGCTTGTCATCTGCCCCAGCGCCCCCAAATCCTACAATTCCACTCCACCTTTCGTCGCAGAACACGCATAACAAGGCCGTCGCATGGTTCCCCATCTCGTCACCGCCCTGACCGGCCCCATCAACGAACTCGAACAACGCGTTCTCGACTCCATGCCGGCCATCGAGCGCTGGTTCCGGCTCGAATGGATGGAGCACACGCCGCCCTTCTACAGCTCGGTCGACATCCGCAATGCCGGCTTCAAGCTGGCGCCGGTCGACACCACCCTCTACCCTGGCGGCTGGAACAACCTGACCGATGACATGCTGCCGCTGGCGGTGCAGGCCGCGCAGGCCGCGATCGAGAAGATCTGCCCCGAAGCGCGCAACCTGCTGGTGATCCCGGAAAACAATGCGCGCAGCACCTTCTACCTGGCCAACGTGGCCCGGCTGGTGCGGATTTTTCATATGGCGGGGCTCAATGTGCGCGTGGGCTCGATCGATCCGGCGATCAAGTCGCCCAAGAAGATCGAGTTGCCGAACGGCGAGACCGTGTGCCTGGAGCCCGTGGTGCGCGGCAAGCGGCGCCTGGGGCTCAAGCATTTCGACCCCTGCACCATCCTGCTCAACAACGACCTCGCGGCCGGCACGCCCGGCATCCTGGAAGACCTGCACGAGCAGTACCTGCTGCCGCCGCTGCATGCCGGCTGGTCGGTACGCCGCAAGAGCAACCACTTCCACAGCTACGAGGAAGTTTCCAAGCGCTTCGGCAAGCTGTTGGGCATCGACCCCTGGCTGATCAACCCGATGTACGCGCGCGCCGGCGGCGTCGATGTCGCCGAGGGCCAGGGGATGGACGTGCTGACCAGCCACGTGGACGCGCTGCTCACCAAGATCCGGCGCAAGTACAAGGAATACGGCATCAACGAGAAGCCCTTCGTGGTCGTCAAGGCCGACAACGGCGCCCATGGCATGGGTGTCATGACGGTGCGCGACGTCAAGGATCTCGAGGCCCTCGGCCGCAGGCCGCGCAACAACAAGACCGGCACCGCCAGCGAAGCCCAGGAGCCTGGCGAGGTGATCGTGCAGGAGGGCGTGCTGACCAACGAGCGCGTGCACAACGGCGTCGCCGAGCCGGTGGTCTACATGATGGACCGCTATGTGGTCGGCGGCTTCTACCGGGTGCATGCCGAGCGCAGCCCCGACGAGAACCTCAACCTGCCGGGTGCGAGCTTCGTGCCCTTGGCATTTTCGGAGAGTGCGCACTTACCGCAACCGGGTGCCAAACCCGGCGCGAGCGCCCCGAACCGCTTCTACATGTACGGCGTGATCGGACGGCTGGCCATGGTGGCGGCCAGCTACGAGCTCGAGGCGACCGATCCGGACGCCGAAATCTACGAATGATTTCGTAGTACGTGTTGCCAGGCCTTCCGGCGGCGGCAAAATAGCGACCCCACAGCAACGCAAACAAGAGGGCGGAAGGCGACGCGGCGGCTGCACCCAGCTGCCCAGGCGCCCGGGCGTGCAGCGTCGCGCCGGACACCCTTTTTCATCGACTCCGTGTCCCCCACCAAATCCTCCTCTGCCGCGCTGATCCTTGCGGCCATCGGTGTCGTCTACGGCGACATCGGCACCAGCGTTCTGTATGCGGTCAAGGAGGTGTTCGGCCACGGCCACGTTCCCTTCACGGTCGAGAACGTCTACGGCATCCTGTCGATGTTCTTCTGGACCTTGACGGTGATCGTCTCGCTCAAGTACGTGGTGCTGGTCCTGCGGGCCGACAACGAGGGCGAGGGCGGCCTGGTCGCGATGCTGGCACTGGCCTCGCAGGCGGTGGTCGACAAGCCCCGCCTGCGCCACGTGCTGCTGATGGTCGGCATCTTCGGCACCTCGCTCTTCTACGGCGACGGCGTCATCACGCCGGCCATCTCGGTGCTGTCGGCGGTCGAGGGCCTGGAGGTGGTGTCGCCGCACTTCAAGCACTACGTGATCCCGATCACGCTGGTCGTGCTGTTCTGCCTGTTCGCGCTCCAGAAGCACGGCACCACGGGCATCGGCCGCTACTTCGGCCCGATCACGCTGGTCTGGTTCTTCGCGATCGCGCTGCTGGGCGTGTGGCAGATCCTCGCCCATCCTGAAATCCTCAAGGCCATGAGCCCGCACTACGCGCTGCGCTTCATGTGGGACAACCCCGGCACCAGCTTCATCATCCTGGGTGCGACCGTGCTGTGCGTGACCGGTGCCGAGGCGCTCTACGCCGACCTCGGCCACTTCGGCAAGCGGCCGATCCGCGTCGCCTGGTTCTCGGTCGTGATGCCGGCGCTCACGCTCAACTACTTCGGCCAGGGCGCGCTGCTGCTGGAGAACCCATCGGCGGTGAAGAATCCCTTCTACATGATGGCGCCCGAATGGGCCCTGATACCGCTGGTGCTGCTCGCCACCGCCGCCACGGTGATCGCGTCGCAGGCGCTCATCACCGGCGCCTTCAGCGTCACGCGGCAGGTGATCCAGCTCGGCTACCTGCCGCGCCTGAACATCGAGCACACCAGCGTGCGCACCGCGGGGCAGATCTACATTCCCTTCGTCAACTGGGGGCTGT
Organism: Variovorax sp. LjRoot84; assembly: GCF_964254305.1. NCBI lineage: Bacteria > Pseudomonadati > Pseudomonadota > Betaproteobacteria > Burkholderiales > Comamonadaceae > Variovorax > Variovorax sp. LjRoot84. The sequence goes on along the minus strand of NZ_CAXUTE020000001.1, from coordinate 5,769,631 downwards.
TCGTCGCGATCGTGCTGGCGGTGGTCATGTTCCGCTCGTCGAGCAACCTGGCCGCGGCCTACGGCATCGCCGTGACCACCGACATGCTGATCACCACGGTGCTGACTTTCTTCGTGATCCGCTATGCCTGGAAGTACCCGTTGTGGCTGTGCATCGCCGCGACCGGCTGGTTCTTCGTGGTCGACTTCCTGTTTTTCGCCTCCAACCTGTTGAAGCTGTTCGAAGGCGGCTGGTTCCCGCTCCTGATCGGCGGGTCCATCTTCATGCTGATGCTGACCTGGAAGGAAGGCCGGCGCCTCATGGGCCAGATGCAGCTGGCCGAAGCCATCGACCTGCGCGGTTTCCTCGATTCGGTGTTCGTCAATCCGCCGGCGCGCGTCGACGGCACCGCGGTGTTCATGACCGCGGAGCCGGGCGTGGTGCCCAATGCGCTGCTGCACAACCTCAAGCACAACAAGGTGATGCACGAGCAGAACCTGTTCGTCACCGTGCGCAGCCACGAAGTGCCGTGGATTCCGATGGACAAGCGCATCGAGATGGAGCCGCTCGGGCATCACTGCTGGCAGGTGGTGGTGCACTACGGCTTCAAGAATGACGTCGACCTGCCGCGCGCGCTGGAGCATGCCCGGCTGCGCGGCTGCCAGCTCGAGCCCATGACGACCAGCTACTTTCTCTCGCGCGACGTGGTGATCCCCACGCTCGGCAGCGGCATGGCGCCCTGGCGCGAGAAGCTCTTCGCGCAGATGCACCACAACGCGAGCGGGGCGGCGGGCTTCCTCGGGCTGCCGAACAACGCGGTGGTCGAGCTCGGCTCGAAGATCGAGATCTAGGGCGTCGAGGCCGTCGATGCGATTCTTCAAGGACCTGAGCCTCTCGGCCATCCAGCAGCTCGGCTGCGGCAAACCCTTCGCCGGCAAGGACATCGCAGCTGCCTGCAAGATCAAGCAAGACGCACGGGCCGCTTCTGCCGAAGCCGCCCCTTCCTCATCGATCGCCGGAAAGACATCCTGATGCACATCCTTTTCATCGCTGACCCGCTCGAGCAGTTCAAGATCTACAAGGACACCACCTTCTCGATGATGCGAGAGGCGCAGCGCCGCGGCTACACGCTCTCGGCCTGCGAGCCGCGGCACCTGAACTGGCAGCGCGGCCGGCCGGTCACCGCCAGGGTGCGCGAGATCGTGCTGACCGGCGAGCAGGCATGGTTCCACGAAGAGGCCGTGATCGAACGCCCGCTGCACGCCTTCGACGTGGTGCTGATGCGCAAGGACCCGCCCTTCGACGCCGAGTACATCTACGCCACTCACCTGCTCGAACAGGGCGAGCGCGAAGGCGCGCGCGTCGTCAACCGGCCGCGCGCGCTGCGCGACCATCCCGAGAAGCTCGCGATCATGGAGTTCGCCGAGTACACGACGCCCACGCTGGTCACGCGCGATCCGGCCGCGGTGCGCGCCTTCCATGCCGAGCACCAGGACGTCATCCTGAAGCCGCTCGACGGCATGGGCGGCATGGGCATCTTCCGCGTCAAGGCCGACGGGCTGAACCTCGGCTCGATCGTCGAGACGCTCAACAAGAACGGCGCCGAAACCATCATGGTGCAGCGCTTCGTGCCCGAGATCGCGCAGGGCGACAAGCGCATCCTCGTGATCGGCGGCCAGGCCGTGCCGCACAGCCTGGCGCGCATTCCGCAGGGCACCGAGGTGCGCGGCAACCTCGCGGCCGGCGGCAAGGGCGTGGCGCAGCCGCTGACCGACCAGGACCGGCGCATCGCCGAAGCGATCGGACCGGTGCTCAACGAACGCGGGCTGCTCCTGATCGGGCTCGACGTGATCGGCGGCTCGCTCACCGAGATCAACGTGACCAGTCCGACCTGCTTCCAGGAAATCACCGAGCAGACCGGCTTCGACGTGCCGGCGATGTTCATCGATGCGTTGGAGGCGTACCTCCGCTAGCGCCTGGCCCGGCGCGCGCACCGCCTCGGCGAAGCCCGTGCGCGGCGCCCGAATTCAGCCGGCGCGCTGGCCGTCGACGAACACCGCGAGCTCGTTGGGCGCGAAGGCGGTCCAGGTCTCGTTGGTGGTCAGGGGCGCCGTCACCACCACCGCCACCCGGTCGTTCGGTGTGGTGTGCTGCGCAAAGTCGATGCTGAGGTCTTCGTCCGACAGCTCGGCCGTCACGAAAGGATGGCGCCGCTCGATGTACCAGAGGTTCGTCGAGGCGTGCGACCACAGCGCCTGCCCGTTCGAGAGCATGAAGTTGAAGGTGCCGTGGCGCGCGAAGCGCGGCGCCAGCTCGCGCAGCGTGAGCGTCAGTTCCTCGACGCTCGGCACGTCGGCATGCGACTTGGCCATCTCCTGCATGATCCAGCAGAAGGCGTGCTCGCTGTCGGTATTGCCCACGGGATGAAAGTTGCCGTGCAGCCTCGGCCTGAAGTCCTTCAGGTCGCCGTTGTGCGCGAACACCCAGTAGCGGCCCCACAGCTCGCGCACGAAGGGGTGGCAGTTCTGCAGGTTCACCGCGCCCTGCGTGGCCTTGCGGATGTGCGCGATGACGTTGCGGCTCTGGATCGGGTAGCGCCGGATCAGCTCGGCCACCGGCGACTCGCAGGCCGGCTGGTGGTCGACGAAATGCCTGAGGCCGCGGTCCTCGAAGAAGGCGATGCCCCAGCCGTCGGCATGGTGGTCGGTGCGCCCGCCGCGCTGCGCGAAGCCCGTGAAGCTGAATGTCACGTCGGTCGGCGTGTTGCAGTTCATTCCGAGCAGTTGGCACATGGGTCAATTAGAGCGCTTTTCGCGCAACTGCCAGGCCGCGCAGATCGCCAGCGCGCAGAGGCCGGCCAGCATCGCGAACACCTCGTCGAAGGCCGCCAACCGCGCCGGGCTGGTGGCCGTGTTGACCAGCGAATCGCCATGCACGGCCAGCCGCCATTCGAGCACGATCGCGCACAGGCTCACGCCGGCCGCACCGCCCAGCATGCGCAGGAAGTTGATTGCGCTCGCGCCCTGAGGAATCAGCGGCTTGGCCAGCGGGCGCATCGAGCCCAGGTTGAGCGAGGGCAGGATGAAGCCCAGCCCGACGCGGCCGATGATCGCGAAGGCCACCAGCAGCCAGAGCGCGCTGTCGAGCCGCAGCAACAGCATCAGCGCGAAGGAGACGGCCAGGAGCGCGAGCCCGGTGCACACCAGGAGCCAGGTCGGGTGCCGGTCCGCGAGCCGGCCGACGCCGGCAATGGTGAAGGCGAGCACGATGCCGGCCGGCAGCAGGATGGTGCCGACGTGCGAGGCCGAAAGCTGCAACCCGACCTGCATGTAGACCGGCAGCAGGTAGGTCGAGCCGAACAGCGCCGTGCCGTAGATGAAGGCGACCACGCTGCCCATCGCGAACTGCCGGTACTGGAACAGCGCCAGGTTCATCAGCGGCGTGCCGCCCGCGGCCGCGAGCCGCCGCTGCCAGCCCACGAAGGCGCCGAAGGCCACGACCGCGCCGACGAGCAGCGCCGCGGCCTGCAGCGGCGCGTCGCCGCGCAGTTCGACCAGCCCGTTCAGCAGGCACAAGGTGCCGGCGGTGCCCAGCGCGAGGCCGCCCCAGTCGAGCCCGCCGCTGCGCGCCGCCACCACGCCGCCGGGCGCCGTGGTCGGCACGAACTTGTAGGCCAGCCAGATCGAGGCGATGCAGAAAGGCACCACCATGAAGAAGATCGAGCGCCAGCCGAACAGGTCGACCAGCACGCCGCCGATGCTGGGGCCGATGGCCGGCGCCAGCACCACGCCCATGCCGAAGATGCCGGTTGCGCGGCCCTGCTCGTGGGGCTCGAAGGCGCGCAGGATGATGATGGCCGGGATCGGCTGCACCACGCCGGCCGCCAGGCCCTCGGCGACCCGCGCGATCAGCACCAGCGGGAAGTGGTTGGCCAGCCCGCCCGCGACGCCGCCGGCCAGCAGCAGCACCATGGTGCCGACATAGGTGCGGCGGTAGCCGTAGCGCGCGAGCAGCCAGGGCGTGGTCAACATCGACACCGTCATCGCGACCATGAAGCCCGAGCTGACCCACTGCGCGCGCTCCTGGCCCAGCGCGAAGTGGTGGCTCATGCCCGGGATCGCCACGTTGACGATGGTCGAGGACATGATCGATGCCATCACGCCCACCATCACGGAAAAGAGCAGCAGCCAGCGGTAGCGGGGCCCGTAGCGGCTGCTGAGGGATTGCGGCGGGAGCGTCGAGGTCATCGGGGGAGGCAGCCTGTTCGGGCCGTCCTACAAGGATATCGGGGTTTGCGCGCCGGTCCTGGCGCAGGGGCAGCCTTCACAATGGTCCGGCTGTCCCGCCCGAAATCCAAAAGAACACAGAGCCATGGAATCCCCCACCCCCGACGACAGCGGCCCCGCCGTCGAAGCCGAAGCCGCGCCCTCGCTCGCGGCCGAGCTCCAGGCGCCCACCGTCACCCGTGCCTACCAGTGCCAGTGCGGCCGCCCCGTGTTCCTGCGCAACAGCCAGTGCCTGGCCTGCCATACGCCGCTCGGCTTCGTGATCGAAAGCCTGGGCGTGGTGCCGCTCGCGCCCGCAACGTTTGAAGGCGCCGAGCCCGACACCTTCACCGTCTTCGGCGATGCCGGGGGCAAGACCTACCGCCGCTGCGCCAACCTGATGACCCCGGCCGCCTGCAACTGGATGGTGCCCGCGCCGCGCGAAGGTGACGACCCGGCCTTCCACACCGATGGCCTGGTGCCCGGCCTGTGTCTGTCATGCAGCGTCACGCGCACCATCCCCGACCTGTCGATCGAGAGCAATGGCGAACTGTGGCGCAAGCTCGAACTCTCCAAGCGCCGGCTGATCTCGCAACTGCTGGCGCTGGGCCTGCCGGTCGTCACGCGGCTGACCGATCCGGTGCACGGCCTGGCCTTCGACTTCCTGAGCAACATGCCGGGCGGCCCGCATGTGATGACCGGCCACGAGATGGGCCTGATCACGCTCAACGCCGAAGAGGCCGAGGACGCAGTGCGCGAGCGCATCCGCGCCGAGATGCGCGAACCCTACCGCACGCTGGTCGGCCATTTCCGCCACGAGATCGGCCACTACTACTGGGACCTGCTGGTCTTCCCGACGCCGTGGCTCGACAGTTTTCGCGAGCTCTTCGGCGACGAGCGGGCCGACTACGCGACGGCGCTGCGCAACCACTACGACAACGGCCCGCCGCCTGACTGGGCGAACCGCTACGCCACGAGCTATGCAAGCGCGCATCCGTGGGAAGACTGGGCCGAAACCTGGGCCCATTACCTGCACATGGCCGACACGGCGGACACGGCGAAGAGCTTCGGCGTCGATGCGCAGAACGTCGAAGTCACCAGCGACCTGTTCGAGCTCTCGGATCTCTGGCAGCCCGAACATCCCGGAGCGGCGAATTTCCTCGACTTCCTCAACGGCTGGGTGCGCCTCACCAATGTGCTCAACGAGCTGTCGCGCAGCATGGGCCAGCCCGACTACTACCCCTTCGTGCTGCCGCACGTGGCCGTAGGCAAGCTGCAGTTCATCCACGAGGTGATCGCCGAAGAGCGGGAGCGCGGCCAGCAGCCGCCAGCGCCCGTCAATCCTGAACCGCCGGCGCAGGAGCAGGATCCGCAGCAGTCGCAGCAACAGCGGCTGCAGTAGCGCAGCGCGCGCAGATGCAGGCAAGGCCGCGCATCTCTGCAGGGACGCGCGCGAGCACGGCGCGGTCGAAGTCGGTTTGCATGCACCAGCAAGGCGGCTGCACTTGGCCGGTCTCGCGCTCGATCTCCATCGCGCAGCGGTTCGCCTCGCCGCACAGCGGGCAACGCGAAGGATCGGGCCGTGCAGCTGCGGCGTTCATTTGGCGATCTCGAAGGCCGGCAGCTTCTTCGCGACCACGTGGTTCTGCAGCGTCACGTAGACCGGCAGCCCGTCGCGGTAGGCCGGATAGTCCTCGCCCTGGATCAGCGGCAGCAGGTAGCTGCGGCACTTGTCGGTGATGCCGTAGCCGTCGGCCGAGATGAAGTCGCGCGGCATGAACTTCTCGGTGTTGGCCACCTGGTCGAGCGGCGCGCTGCCGATGCGGTAGGCATAGGGCGAGTCGGAGGTCCGATCGATGGTCGGCATCACCGAGTTCTTGCCTTCGAGTGCCAGCTCGACCGCGCGCTGCCCGAGCTCATAGGCCTGCCGCGCGTCGGTGGCCGAGGCGATGTGGCGCGCCGAGCGCTGCAGATAGTCGGCCACCGCCCAGTGGAATTTGTAGTCCAGCGCCTCCTTGACCATCTGCGCCACCACAGGCGCCGCGCCGCCGAGCTGCGCATGGCCGAAGGCATCCTTGGTGCCCTGCTCGGCGAGGAAGGTGCCGTCGGGATGGTGGCAACCTTCCGACACCACCACCGTGCAATAGCCATGGTGCTTGACCAGCGCATCGACGCGCGCCAGGAAGGCCGGCTGGTCGAAGGGAATCTCGGGGAACAGGATCACGACCGGAATGCCGTGGTCCGCCGCCAGGCCGCCGGCCGCCGCGATCCAGCCCGCGTGGCGGCCCATCACCTCGAGCACGAACACCTTGGTGGAGGTGGCGGCCATCGAGCGCACGTCCAGCGAGGCTTCGAGCGTGGACACCGCGACGTACTTGGCGACCGAGCCGAAGCCCGGGCAGCAGTCGGTGAGCGGCAGGTCGTTGTCGATGGTCTTCGGCACATGGATCGCCTGCAGCGGGTAGCCGAGCGAAGCGGACAGCTGGCTCACCTTGAAGCAGGTGTCGGCCGAATCGCCGCCGCCGTTGTAGAAGAAGTAGCCGATGCCGTGCGCCTTGAAGACCTCGATCAAGCGCTCGTACTCGCGCCGGTTCTTTTCCAGCGACTTGAGCTTGTAGCGGCAGGAACCGAAGGCGCCCGCGGGCGTGGAGCGCAGCGCCGCGATCGCCTCGGCCGACTCCAGGCTGGTATCGATCAGCTCCTCGGCGAGCGCGCCGAGAATGCCGTTGCGTCCGGCGTAGACGGTGCCGATTCGATCGGCGTGCCGGCGCGCCGTTTCGATCACGCCGCAGGCCGAGGCGTTGATGACCGAGGTGACGCCGCCGGACTGGGCGTAGAAGGCATTGGTGGGCATGACGCGGGCTCCTATGCGGCAAGCGAGAACTTGACGTCGTTTTCGGTTTGGATCAATACCTCAGCTGGAATGCCGAGCCCCTTGTGGATTCGACGAATCATCCTCAAGGTCAAGGGACGTTTGTGATTGAGGACTTCGTACACGCGATTCAACTGCCCGATGAAAGGCTCAAGATCCTTCGCCGAGAGGCCCTGCTGCTCCATTCGGAACTTGATCGCCTCGATCGCGTCCGGCGGGTCGATCGGGTGATTTTTCGATTCATAGCTCTGGATCAATGCCAGCAACACTTCGAAGCGATCGGCGTCCTCCGTGCCCGGCGCCGGCTCCTGATCGAAGTACGGCGACACCGCCTTCAGTGTGGCCTTGTAATCAGCTTCGGTTCGGATGGGTCGGATGTCCATGGACTACTCCACTTCAATAGTTTGGGCATCGATTCGGTCATATTCCGAATGCGTGCCGATGAATTTGACGTAAACGGCCTCGCATCTGTAAGCGATGGCAGCGATAAGGCGGTAGTCATTGCCCTTGATGTTGAAAACGACCCGGTTGCTTCCAATAAAGCGAGCACTGCGATAGCGGTCCTTGATGCCCTGCCGTGTCTTCCAAACTGCCGCCTTGGCCTCTTCATGCCAAGCCTTCAACGGCTGTTCCGAGGCGGGGTGGCGCACCCAAAAGTCCCTCAAGTACTTCACCGAAATGATCCGCATCGCGGTCAAGCTTAGTCCCAAATTGGGACTAAAACAAGCGCTTCCCCTCAGCGCCCCGGCAACCCCATCGCCCGCGTGATCACCTCTTTCATGATCTCGTTGGTGCCGCCGTAGATGCGCTGCACTCGCGCATCGGCGTAGGCGCGCGTCACCGGGTACTCCCACATGTAGCCATAGCCGCCGTGCAGTTGCACGCACTCGTCCATCACCTTGCACTGCAGGTCGGTGGTCCAGTACTTGGCCATGCTCGCGGTCGCGGTGTCGAGTTTTTCCTGCATCAGGAGCTCGATGCACTTGTCGACGAAGACCTGCGCTACCTGCACCTCGGTCTGCAGCTCGGCCAGCGTGTAGCGCGTGTTCTGATACGCCGCCACGGGTTGGCCGAAGACCTTGCGCTCCTTCACATAGGCCACGGTGTGCTCGATCGCGGCCTGCGCAGCGGCCACCGCGCTGATCGCGATCTGCAGCCGCTCCCACGGCAGCTGCTCCATCAGGCAGACGAAGCCGCGGTTCTCCTGCGCCGCGCCGCCGAGCAGCGCCTCGGCCGGCAGGCGCACGTCGTTGAAGAACAGTTCCGAGGTGTCCTGCGCCTTCAGGCCCAGCTTCTTGAGACGCTGGCCCTTTTCGAAGCCAGCCATGCCGCGCTCCACCAGGAACAGGCTGGTGCCCTTGGCGCCGCCTGCGGGGTCGGTCTTGGCGACCACGATCACGAGGTCCGCATGCCAGCCGTTGGTGATGAAGGTCTTGCTGCCGTTCATCAGGTAGCTGCCGTCGGGCTGCTGGATGGCGGTGGTGCGCACGGCCTGCAGGTCGCTGCCGGCGGCCGGCTCGCTCATCGCAATGGCGCCGATCATCTCGCCGCTCGCGAGCTTCGGCAGGTAGTTCTTCTTCTGTGCCTCGGTGCCGTAGCGCAGGATGTAGGGCGCCACGATCTCGCTGTGCAGCCCGAAGCCGATGCCGGTGAAGCCGCGCGCCCAGAGCTCCTCGAACTGGATCACCGAATAGAGCAGGTCGGCGCCCGCACCGCCGTATTCGTCGGGCAGCGCCATGCAGAGAAAGCCGTTCGCGCCGGCCTTGTTCCAGACCTCGCGCGCGACGTAGCCCTGCTCTTCCCAGGCCTCGTGGAAAGGCGCGATCTCCCTGTCCATGAAGCGGCGGAAGCTGTCGCGGAAGGCTTCGTGGTCGGGGCCGAAGAGGGTGCGTTCGATCATGACTCGCGGCCCGGAAAGGTGGGTGCACGTTTCTGCAGGAAGGCGCTCACGCCCTCGCCGAATTCGGGCCGGTTCAGGAGCTCGCGCTGGCGTTCGCTTTCGTAGCGCAGCTGCTCCGGCAGCGTATGCCGCGCCGAGGCCTCGAAGGCCTTGCGCGCTTCGAGCACCGCATGCGCGGGCAGGCGCGCCAGGCGCTCGGCGATCTGCTGCGCTTCGAGCAGCAGCAGATCGTCGTCGACGCAGGCCCAGATGAGGCCCCACTGCGCCGCGCGTTCCGCCGGCAGCCGCTCGTCGAGCAGGCTCATGCCCATCGCGTGCGCCGGGCCCACGAGGCGCGGGATGAACCAGGTGCAGCCCAGGTCGGGCACGATGCCCAGCTTGGGCAGGAAGGAGAGGTAGAAGTAGGCGCTCTTCGCCGCGAGGGTCACATCGCCCGCGAGCGCGAGGCCGACCCCGGCGCCCGCCGCGGCGCCGTTGACCGCGCACACCACCGGCACCGGCAGCGCGCGCATCTCCTCGATCAGCGGGTTGCTGACCGATTGCATCCATTTCGCCGTCTGGTCGCCGAGCGTCTCGCCGGCTTCGGGCGCGCGCATCGCGCTCAGGTCCGCGCCCACGCAGAAGGCCTTGCCGGCGCCGGTGAGCACGACGGCGCGCACGCTGCGGTCCTCGCGCACGCGGGCGAAGGCCCCACGCAGTTCGTGCTGAAGGTCGAGCGCGATCGGATTGAGTTTGTGTGGAAGGTTCAGCGTCAGCGTCGCTACGCTGTTTTCAAGATCCCAGAGGACGGTCGACATCAGAGTCTTTCGATGATCGTCACGTTGGCCATCCCGCCGCCCTCGCACATGGTCTGCAGCCCATAGCGCTTGCCGCGCTGCCCGAGCGCATGGATCAGCGTGGTCATGAGCTTGGTGCCCGATGCGCCCAGCGGGTGGCCGAGCGCGATCGCGCCCCCGTTCACGTTGAGCTTGGCCGGGTCGGCGCCCAGGGCCTGCAGCCAGGCCAGCGGCACCGGCGCGAAGGCCTCGTTGACTTCGTAGAGATCGATGTCCTCGATCTTCATGCCGGCTTTCTGCAACGCCCGCGCGGTCGCGGGAACCGGCGCCTCCAGCATGATCACCGGGTCGTGCCCCAGCACGCTCATGTGATGGATGCGCGCCAGGGGCTTCACGCCCAGCGATTTCAGGCCGCGCTCGTTGACCACCAGGACGCCGCTCGCGCCGTCGCAGAGCTGGCTGGCGGTGGCGGCGGTGCATCGGCCGCCCTCGGCGATCAGCTTGACGCCGGCGATGCCTTCCAGCGTGGCATCGAAGCGGATGCCTTCGTCGATCGTGTGCATCTCGCCCGAGGCCGAGCCGTCGGCCAGCCGGATCTCGACGGCCAGGATCTCGTCCTTGAACAGGCCTTCGCGCGTCGCGGCAATGGCGCGCTTGTGGCTCTCCAGCGCATAGCGGTCGAGCGCATCCTTATCGATCCCGTACTTCTTCGCGATCATCTCCGCGCCGACGAACTGGCTGAACTCCACGCCCGGGTAGCGCCGCTGCATCCCGGGGCTGGCGTAGGTCCCGAGCCCCGCCTTGGCCGGCAGCGCATTGGGCGTGAACATCGGCACGCGCGTCATGCTCTCGACGCCGCCCGCGATCACCGCATCCATGCTGCCCGCCATCACGGCCTGCGCCGCAAAGTGCAGCGCCTGCTGCGAGGAGCCGCATTGGCGGTCGACCGAGGTGCCCGGCACCGATTCGGGCAGCTTCGAGGCCAGCACCGCATTGCGCGCCACATTGCTCGCCTGCTCGCCGACCTGGCTCACGCAGCCGAGGATCACGTCCTCCACCGCGGCCGGGTCGATGCCGCTTTTCGCCACCAGCGCGTCGAGCACCTGCGCCGCCAGATCCGCCGGATGCCAGCCCGCGAGCTTGCCGCCGCGGCGGCCGCCTGCGGTGCGCGCGGCGGCCACGATGTATGCCTCTGCCATGTGAATTCCTTAGAAGAAAGTCGATGGCCGGCGCCTCCCAAGCAAAACGCCGTCCCGAGGGACGGCGTGCATCGGTGCATCCAGGGCCACGAGCGTCGATAGTTCTACGCTCGGGCCCCAATGGTCAAGCCGGGGACATCCCGTGGGGCCGGAGTCGCCAAGGCGACCGTTCGCGCGACTTGGCCGAATGTGCCGGCAGCGCCGCCGGCCGCGAGCCGGAGACGGTGATGCACGACGGCTCCAGCGCCGACACCAGCATGCGCCGGTGCGAATCGCCTTCGAAGCGCTCGCCGGGCTCCAGCACCACGTCGCGCGGATCGTTGTCGAGCGTGACCCAGACGGTGCCGCTGCGGCACTCAATGCCGACGCCGGCTGCGTCGGGCAGGGTGAAGATGGCGCGCTTCGCCAGGCTCAGGTGGAAGCGGCTGGTGTCGGTTGTCATGGCGGACTCCTTTGCATTCGGTATGAGAATGAATATAGTGAGTGAATCCCTGTATGTCACACGGTCATCCGGAACTCATTGCATGCGTGCTGAGAATGCGAAACTCTTTTCCGCCGCGGCCGACCTGCCGCCCCTGGAGCTGCTGCGCAGCTTCGAGGCGGCGGCGCGCACGCTGAGCTTCACCCAGGCGGCCGGCGAGCTTTTTCTCACCCAGTCGGCAGTCAGCCGCCAGATCCAGCAGCTCGAAGCCAGCCTCGGCGTGCTGCTGTTCGAGCGCCGCCATCGAGCGCTGGCGCTGACGGAGGCCGGCGGCGTATTGCAGCGCGCCGTGGTCGAAAGCCTGGAGCGGCTGCGCGACGCCACCGCGCGCCTGCGCGCCGCGCCGGCGCCGCGCCAGGTGGCGATCACCTGTACGCCGGGCTTCGCGTCCTTCTGGCTCATCCCGCGCCTGGCGCGCTTCACGGCCAACCATCCGCTGGTCGACGTGCGGCTCTCGGCCACGCTCGAGGTGCTCGACCTGGAGCGCAGCCGTCTCGACATCGCGGTGCGCTTCGTGCCGATCGAACGCGGCACCGGGCCGGCGCTGTTCGAGGAGTCGGTGATGCCCCTGTGCGCGCCGCAGGTGGCCGCCCTGCTGCGGGTGCCGGACGATCTGGCGGACCAGACCCTGCTGACCATCGAGATGCCGAAGCACAGCGAGGCGCCCACTGTCGATTGGGAACCCTGGTTCGAGGTGATGGGCCTGCCCGAACTGCGCATGAAGAACACCATGCGCTTCACCCAGTACACCGACGCGGTGGCGGCCGCCGTGGCTGGGCAGGGCGTGGTGATCGGCCGCCTGCCGTTGTTGCGCGAGCTGGTGCAGAGCGGGCAGTTGGTGGCGCCCTTCAGCGAAGGCGCTGCATCGCGTCGCGCCTACTTCATCGAGAGTTCGCGCCGCGCGGCCGGCAATGCCGACGCGCAAGATTTCGTGCGCTGGCTGCGCGCCGAGGCCGAGGCGGCGCAGCGCGCCTGAGCTTCAGCGCGCATCGGCCGCGAAGCTGAACAGTTCGGCGGCGGGAGCGGTCTCGGGCAGCACATAGACCAGGCCGCGCGAGGCGCCGAGCGCAGGCTTCACATACGCGTCGTAGAAATCGGCCGGCACATTGATGCAGCCGTAGGAAATGCGGTTGTCGTCGACGCCGGGAGAAGCCAGGCGTTCGAGGCGGCGCTCGGACTTCTCGGTGGCGCGCACACGGTGCATCGACACGGCCGCGCCGTAGTCGACCCAGACGATGTCTTCGCCCTGCATGTTGCGCCCCGGCTCGGAGACGAAGCGGCCGGCCGGCGTGGTGCGCTCCTCGGGGCGGATCTCCGACATCTTGCGTTCGCCGATGCCCGGCACCGATCGATCGCCGCGGGCCAGGCCCAGCAGCACCGGCGCGTCGCCGCGCAGGCGGCCGTCGGCATCGAACACGAAAACTCTCGCGTTGCGCTTGTCCACGATCGCGAACGGCCGCTGGGCGCTGTCGCCCGTGGCCACCGCGCGCTGCGCGAACTGCGCGATCTCCGCGGGCGCATCCGCTGCTGCTGCGGCGGCGGCCGAGCAGGCCGCCAGACAAAGGACGAAAGAGGTGAAGCGCTTCAATGCGTCGACTCCGAATGGACTGAAAAAGCCGGGCATGCAGCCCGGCTCGTGGCGAAAAATGCTATCTCACAGCACCTCAGTTGCGGTCTGCGCGCGGCGGAGACATCGGTGCCGGCGTCGTGGTGTCGGTGCTGGGCGCGGGCATGGCTGCAGGTGCCTGGCTTTGGCTCGGGCTTGTGGTCGTGCCCGGGCTTGTCGGCGTCTGAGCTTGCGCCACGGAGGTGCCGGTCGAGCCCATCGGGCCGCCCGCGGGACTTTGCTGGCCGACGGCGGTGGCCGGATCGGGTGACGAAGTCGTCGGTGGCGTGGCCTGCGCAAAGGCAAAGCCGCTGGCGCCTAGCGCGAGGACGGCGAGAAGATGCTTGCGTGCGTTCATGCGATTACTCCTTGAGGACGGACTGAGGGTTCGATGGAATGCGCCGGCCCGAATGACCAGCTGCGTTCAACTTAGGCGACCCCTGTGCATGCGCCGGGTCGGCACCCGGCGCGCAGTCCTGTAGGAAGGAGACCACGCGGCATTACAGTCCGGGGCAACCATATCGAGAGAAAAGTTTTTTCTGATGACCGACACCGCTCCCGCACCGACCACCGAAAACAAGAAGAAGGAAGGCGGCCGCCCCCGCCGCAAGCCCCAGTCCCAGGACGCCAAGGCGCCCAAGGCCCCGCCGCGTCCGCGCAAGGTGAACCCCGTGCTCGAACGCCTGTTCGAGCTCTACCCGAAGATGTTCGGCGCGCGTTTCCTGCCGCTCAAGCTCGGCGTGTTCCAGGACCTGCTGGCGCTGCACCCCGACGAATTCAAGAAAGAGGACCTGAAGATCGCGCTGGGCCTTCATGCGCGCTCCACCCGCTACCTCGAGGCGGTGGCCGCGGGCGAGAAGCGCCATGACCTGAACGGCTTGCCAGTGGAAGACGTCGCGCCCGAGCATGTTCACCACGCGATCCTCGAAGTGTTCCGCCGGCGCCAGGCGCGCACGGCCGACGACTTGCGGCCCCAACTGCGCGCGCGGCTGGTCGAAGCCATCGAAGCCTCGGGCCTCTCGCGCGAGGAATACATGCTCGTCGTTCGCACGAACGACGAGGCATCGAACGCCGTGCTCGACGAGGCCTTCGCCGAATGGGGTGCGCGCACCGCCAAGCGCGAGGCGCTGCTGCGTGCCTTCGAGGCCAGCGGGCGCAGCGTGGCGGAGTTCGCGGAAATGTATGGGATGGATCCGGCCGAGGTAGGACGGACGCTGGAGCGCGCGCGGGCGCGCGCGCAGTCCGAGTAGCCACACGAACGCAACCGCCGTCGTCTTCGCGCCACAACCACCGGCTCTGCGCTTGCAGGCGGTGGCCGGTCTCGCCACAATCCGCGCTTCGTTTCAGCAAGCGTTTGCTGTGCGTCCGGTGACGATCAACCTCCCTGACGAGCTTTACTTTCCATGAACCGTTTTCTGAACTTCTGACCCGCACTCCGACCGCCCCGGCCGGACGTGCATACGTCCCGCCGCGGCCCGTCGACACAACGGCCCCGGCGCAGCCATCTGCCGGGGCTTTGTTTTTGGAGTGCGGATATGAGTTCGCGACGCAGGGCGCGTGACGACGACAAACGTCTCGCCCGTTTTTACTTTCCGCTGCCGGCCGCGCCGGCGCCGCGCAACCCCGTGGTTGCCGCGATGGCGCATCGCGCGTCGAGCCAGGGTGCAGGCCGGCACTTGCGCAGCCGCCGCGCCGAACGGCGCGCGCAACGCGTGGCCTTGCAAAAAGCCGTGCGATGGATCGAGGAGCCTTGAGATGCGCGAGGACATGGACAAGGTCATCGTCGAGCGCCCCCGTCGCGGCGGCGGCGTGCAGGGCGACGGGCGCATCTGGCGCAACAGCAGGGATCGCGGCGCGCACTTGGGCATGCAGCGCGGATACGCGCACCCCAAGGGTTTCAACGAGAACCTCGCGCCGCTCAAGCGCTGGTTGCACAAGCAGGCGCACCGGCCGTGGGACGCGGTGTATTCCGAGCTGTGCAGGGGCATCGACCGTCGCAACACGGTGCAGGCCCACATCCATCAGCACGTCGACCAGTTCGTCGAACGCGAGACGCGATGGATCGATGGCATGGTGATGGTCTGGCGCCGTTGGCCTGGACCTCCGGCGTGGGTGCCGGTGCGCGAGCATTCATACACCGAACTGTTCGTTCACCCCGTCACCGGCGTGTTGTTGCCGAATCGAGGCCAGCACAAGGCGCGGCAGCAGGAGCGGGCGCGACGGGTGCAGCGGCACACGGACCAACCCTATGCCGAGTACCACGTGATCGACAGCGTCACGCAATGGCATCGGGTCGATGGTTGCTGGTTCGAAGTGAGGCTCGCGCCGCTGCCGCTCGGCACGGGAGCGACGGCAGAGCGCTATGACGTGCTGCGCCGCTGCAAGGTGACCCGCGCGCACACGCGCCAGCCGCCGGCGCCCGGTGTGCCGGCGACGCGCGCCATGTATGGACAGGACTGCGTGTACGCGGTCGCCAAGCGGCAGCTCAGCCGCCGGGAGGTGCAGTCGCGCCTGGCCGGCGGCGCCTGAAGACTCGGCGTCAGGCCTCGCCCGCCTTCACCTTCAACCGCCAAGCATGCAACAGCGGCTCCGTGTAGCCGCTCGGCTGCGCGATGCCCTTGAACACCAGCTCCTGCGCCGCCTTGTACGCGGCCGAGGTCGCGAAGTTGCCGGCCATGTTCTGGTAGAGCGGATCGCCGGCGTTCTGCCCGTCGACCACCGCGGCCATGCGCTGGAAGGTGGCGTCGACCTGCTCTTTGGTCACCACGCCATGCAGCAGCCAGTTGGCGATGTGCTGGCTCGAGATGCGCAGCGTGGCGCGGTCTTCCATCAGGCCCACGTTGTGGATGTCGGGCACCTTGGAGCAGCCGACGCCCTGGTCGATCCAGCGCACCACGTAGCCGAGGATGCCCTGCACGTTGTTGTCGAGCTCCTGCTGGCGCTCCTCGGCCGACCACTTCGCTTCGGGCACGACCGGCACCTTGAGCAGTTCGCCCAGGATGTTGTCGCGCTCGGCGTTGGCGTCGGTCTTCTCCAGCTCCTTCTGGACATTCGCCACGCTCACCTGGTGGTAGTGCAGCGCATGCAGCGTTGCGGCGGTGGGCGAGGGCACCCAGGCGGTGTTGGCGCCGGCCTTGGGATGGCCGATCTTCTGTTCGAGCATCGCGGCCATCAGGTCGGGCATGGCCCACATGCCCTTGCCGATCTGCGCCTTGCCGCGCAGGCCGCAGGACAGGCCCACCAGCACGTTGTTCTTCTCGTAGGCCTGGATCCACGGCGTGGTCTTCATGTCGCCCTTGCGCAGCATCGGGCCGGCGTGCATGGCGGTGTGCATCTCGTCGCCGGTGCGGTCGAGGAAGCCGGTGTTGATGAAGGCCACGCGCGCGGCCGCTTCGGCGATGCAGGCCTTGAGGTTGACGCTGGTGCGGCGCTCCTCGTCCATGATGCCCAGCTTCACGGTGTTGGCCGGCAGGCCCAGCATCTCTTCGACGCGGCCGAAGAGCTCGCTCGCGAAGGCCACCTCGGCCGGGCCGTGCATCTTCGGCTTCACGATATAGACGGAGCCGGTGCGCGAGTTGCCCTTGCGCTTCAGGTCGACGGTGGCGATGGTGGTGGTGATCACCGCGTCCATGATCCCTTCCGGAATCTCCTTGCCGCCGCCATAGAGGATGGCCGGGTTGGTCATCAGGTGGCCCACGTTGCGCACGAACATCAGCGAGCGGCCGTGCAGGCTGACCGGCCGGCCGTCGGCGCCTGTGTATTCGCGGTCGGGGTTCAGGCCGCGCGTGAAGGTCTTGCCGCCCTTGGCCACTTCCTCGGTCAGCGTGCCCTGCAGGATGCCGAGCCAGTTCGAGTAGGCGAGCACCTTGTCGGCGGCGTCGACCACGGCCACCGAGTCCTCGAGGTCGAGGATGGTGGAGAGCGCGGCTTCGAGCACCACATCGCTGATGCCGGCGGGGTCGGTCTTGCCGATGGCGGTCGTGCGGTCGATCTGGATGTCGATATGGATGCCGTTGTGCTTGATGAGCACCGACTTCGGCGCCGCCGCGTCGCCTTGGTAGCCGGCGAACTGCGCCGGGTCGGCGAGGTGGGTGCTGCTGCTTTGCAGCGCCACCACGAGCTGGCCGTCCTTGACCGAGTAGCCGGTCGCGTTCTTGTGCGAGCCGTTCTCGAGCGGGGCCGCCTGGTCGAGCACGCCGCGCGCGAAGGCGATCACCTTGGCGCCGCGCGCCGGGTTGTAGCCCTTGCCCTTCTCGGCGCCGCCGGTCTCGGGGATCGCATCGGTGCCGTAGAGCGCGTCGTACAGCGAGCCCCAGCGTGCGTTGGCGGCGTTGAGCGCGTAGCGCGCATTGAGGATCGGCACCACCAACTGCGGGCCGGCCTGCAGCGCGAGTTCGGCGTCGACGTTGGCGGTGCTGGCCTTCACGTCCTTGGGTTGCGGCAGCAGGTAGCCGATCTTCTCGAGGAAGGTGCGATACGCCGGCATGTCGGCGATCGGACCGGGGTGGGCCTTGTGCCAGGCGTCCATTTCGGACTGCAGCCGGTCGCGTTCGGCCAGGAGCGCGATGTTCTTCGGCGCGAGCTCGCCGACGATCGCGTCGAAGCCCCTCCAGAAGGTCGCGCTGGCCACGCCGGTGGCGGGCAGCACCTTGTCTTCGATGAAGCGATGGAGCTCGTCGGCGACCTGGAGGCCGTGGACGGTGGTGCGGGCGGTCATGTTCTCTACTCCTTGAAATCGAATGCAGCCGAAGACTTTATTCGATACCTGGCTGATCAGTAAGAGCCGTGCGCGGGTTTTATCAATGACCAAATTGAAGGTAATCGCGGCCCGCCCAGGCTTCGGCTCAAAGGGTAGGCCCTGATAGGAGCCATGTACATGCCCCGGATAATTTAACTTCTTAAATAATTACGATTCGAAGCGATGATCCTGCTGGCATCCAACGAAAACCCGCTCGGCATGCCCGAATCGGCGCGCCGCGCCGCCGCAGCAGCGCTGGAAGGCGCGGGCAACTACCCCGACAGCAACGGCACCGCGCTCAAGCATGCGCTGGCCTCGCGGCTGGACGTGCCGATGGACTGGCTGACGCTGGGCAGCGGCTCGAGCGAGATCCTCGAGCTGGCGGCGCAGGTGAGCGTCAAGCCCGGCGAAGGCGTGGTCTATTCGCAATACGGCTTCATCGTCTATGCGCAGGCGGCGGCCCATGCCCATGCGAGAAGCACCGTGGTGCCGGCGCGCGATTTCGGCCACGACCTCGACGCCATGCGGGCGGCCATCGGCGAAGACACGCGCCTGGTCTTCGTGGCCAATCCCAACAACCCGACCGGCACCTTCATCGAAGCGGGCCCGCTGCTCGAATTCCTGCAGGCGGTGCCGGCGCACGTCACGGTGCTGCTCGACGAGGCCTACACCGAGTACCTCGCACCGGCACAACGCTACGACAGCATCGCCTGGGTGCGGCGCTTCCCGAATCTGATCGTGGCGCGCACCTTCTCCAAGGCCTACGGGCTGGCCGGGCTGCGCATCGGCTACGGCGTCGCGCAGCCGGCGCTGGCAGCGCGCCTGAATGCACAGCGGCCGCGCTTCAACGTGAGCACGCCGGCCCAGGCCGCAGCGGTGGCGGCGCTGGCTGACGCGGCCTTTCTCGCGCGCAGCTACCAGCTCAACACCATCGGGCGGGCGCAACTCGCGAACGGGCTGCACGAGCTCAGGCTGGCTTCTATTCCGTCGTCGGGCAACTTCGTGATGGTGCAGGTCGGGGAGGGGCGCACCGTGCATGCGCGCCTGCTGGCCGCCGGCATCGAGGTCTCGCTGCTCGACAACTACGGCCTGCCGCACTGGCTGCGCATCACGGTCGGCCTGGCCGAGCAGAACGAGGCCGTGCTTGACGCGCTCCGCGACAACGCGCCAGCACGCTGATCCCGCTCGGCAAAGTCCGGTCCTTCAAACCTGCCCGCTGAGTCGGCTCGCGGCGGCGCGCACGGGTTCGATGTGCCGCTCGTCATAGCGATGCGCCGGCATCGTCAGCGTGAGCGCCGCGGCCAGGCGGCCGTCGGCGTGGAACACCGGCGCCGAGATGCCGCCCAGTTCGGCCGAGCGGTCGCCGACCATCGCGCAGTAGCCCTGGGCGCGGATGGCGTCGTAGAGCTTGCGCTCCTTGCTGCCGCGCGGGCGTTCGGCCTCGGGGCCGAAGGCGATCAGGATGCGGGCGCCGGCGCCGCGGTCGTTGGGCAGCAGGTCGCCGGCGCGCACGTGGTCGCGTACCACGTGAGGTGAGTCGACGCGGTAGAGGCACAGGCGCGCCCAGCTGTCGCCCTGGTCCTGACGCACGTGGTAGGACGCGCTCTCGCCGGTGGCCGCGACCAGCTCGCGCAGCACCGGAGGCACGATGCGGTCGAGCGAGAGCGAGGCCGCGTAAAGGCCGTGCAGCCGCGCGATCTCCATGCCGAGCGCATAGCGGCCGTCCTCCTGCCGGCGGATCAGGCGCGCATGCTCGAGCGAGGCGAGCAGGCGCAGCACCGTGCTCTTGTAGAGCTGCGTGCGTTCGGCGAACTGCGCCAGCGTCAGCGCCTCGTCGCCGGGCCGGAAGCATGAAAGTAGGCTCAGCGCCCGATCGACCGCAGCGGCGCCGCCCGGCGCGGCGTTGAGGTCGGAGACCGATTCGGTGTGGGCTTTGCGGGGCATGGTTTCGGGTTGACAGTGGAGGGCGTGCTGCGGTCTAATTCTGTAAAACAGAATTTAGTTCTGTTAGATAGAACTGTCAAGCGCCCTTCAAGGAGACAAGCCCGATGACAAGTCCCGATGTCCTCATCAGCGAGGTCGGCCCGCGCGACGGCCTGCAGTCCGTCAAGGCGACGATGCCCACGGACAACAAGCTGCTCTGGATCGATGCCCTGTACGCCGCCGGCGTGCGCGAGATAGAGGTTGCCTCCTTCGTGCCGGCCCGCCTGCTGCCGCAGATGGCCGACGCTGCTGAGGTGGTGCGCCACGCCGTCACGCTGCCCGGCCTCACGGTGATGGCCTTGGTGCCCAATCGCAAGGGCGCCGAAGCCGCGCTCGCGGCGGGCGTGCACAAGCTCACGATGCCGGTGTCGGCCAGCGCCGCGCATTCGCTGGCCAATGTGCGCAAGACGCGCGAAGAGATGGTCGAAGAGGTGCGCGCCATCGCCGAACTGCGCCGCGAGATCGCGCCGCAGGTGAAACTCGAGGCCGGCATCTCGACCGCCTTCGGCTGCACGCTGCAGGGCGAGGTGCCGGAAGACGAAGTCATTTGGCTGGCCGCGCAATGCGTGGCCGCGGGCGCCGACGAATCGGGCCTGTCCGACACGGTCGGCTATGCCAACCCGGCGCAGGTGCGCCGTCTCTTCAGGCGCCTGCGCGCCGAGCTCGGCGACAAGGCCGGCGCCGCCCACATGCACAACACGCGCGGCCTGGGCCTGGCCAACTGCCTCGCGGCCTACGAGGAGGGCGTGCGCACTTTCGATGCCTCGCTCGGCGGCCTCGGCGGCTGTCCCTATGCGCCCGGCGCATCCGGCAACGTTGTCACCGAAGACCTGGTCTTCATGTTCGAGGCCATGGGCGTCGCCACCGGCATCGACATCGAAAAACTCATCGCAGCGCGCGCGCCGCTCATGGCCGGCCTGCCGGGCGAGCCGGTCTACGGCATGACGCCCGAGGCCGGCCTGCCCAAGGGATTCATCCAAGGAAAAGCACATGTCTGAGCAAAACAATCCCCTGCCTTACGAAGGCGTCCGCGTCGTCGAATTCACCCACATGGTGATGGGCCCCACCTGCGGCATGCTGCTGGCCGACCTCGGCGCCGAGGTCATCAAGGTCGAGCCGATCGAAGGCGATGCCACGCGGCGCCTGCTGGGCTCCGGCGCCGGCTTCTTCCCCACCTTCAACCGCAACAAGAAGAGCATCGCGCTCGACCTCAAGAAGCCCGAGGGCGTCGAGGCCGCGCTGCGCCTCATCGCCACCGCCGACATCGTGAGCGAGAACTTCAAGCCCGGCACGATGAAGAAGCTGGGCCTTGACTACGAGAGCCTGAAGCAGCTCAACCCGCGCCTGATCTACGTGAGCCACAAGGGCTTCCTGCCCGGCCCCTACGACCATCGCACCGCGCTCGACGAGGTGGTGCAGATGATGGGCGGCCTGGCCTACATGACCGGCCGTATCGGCGACCCGCTGCGCGCCGGCACCAGCGTCAACGACATCATGGGCGGCATGTTCGGCGCCATCGGCGCGATGGCGGCGCTGCGCCAGCGCGAGCAGACCGGCCGCGGCTGCGAGGTGCAGTCGGCGCTGTTCGAGAACAACATCTTCCTGGTCGCGCAGCACATGATGCAGTTCGCCGCTACCGGCAAAGCGGCCGATCCGATGCCCAGCCGCATCTCGGCCTGGGCCGTGTACGACGTCTTCACCGTCAAGGACGGCGAGCAGATATTCCTGGCCGCCGTCAGCGACAAGCAGTGGACCATCTTCTGCAAGGCCTTCGGCCTCGAGGAGATGCTGGCCGATCCGCGTTTGAAGACCAACAACGACCGCGTGCTCGCGCGCGACTGGATGATGCCGATGCTGCGCTCGCACCTGGCGGGCCACAGCGCGGCCGAACTGAGCGCTGTGTTCGAGAAGAACGAGCTGCCCTTCGCGCCCATCACCAAGCCGCAGGATCTGTTCGACGATCCGCACCTCAACGCCACCGGCGGCCTGGCGCCGATCCGCATGAACGACGGCAGCACCTCGAAGGTGCCGCTGATGCCCTTCACGCTCGGCGGTGAACGCCCGGGCATCCGCATCCAGCCGCCGCTGCTCGGCGAGCACACGAGCGCGCTGCTGAAGGAGGCCGGCTACAGCGACGCGCAGATCGCCGAACTGAAGACGCAGAACATCACCAGCGGAGACTGAACCCATGACGCCTAGATTGAGCCCCGTATAGGGCCTCCAGCGCGGCAACGGCCTGCTCGATGCGTTCCACGCGAAAGCGCTTGGCCTTCGTTCCTTCCGGCTTGGGGAAACAGGGCCAGTTCGGTGCCGCCGCAGCGGCGGGCCCTGCCCCCTCAGGCCGTCATCAGCGGCGGCCAGTTGTGCGTTTCGCCGCGCCCCTCGCGGCACCATGCATATAGCGCGTCATACATCACCAAACCGTGGCGCAGCATCTCGTGGTCGTCGGCAAACATGCGGGACAGACCGAGCGAGATGGCGTACAGCCCCGCCGACTGCGGCGTGAGGTCCAGCCGCGAGGTGTCGGCTCCGCGAACGATGGCGGCCAGCTGCAGCAGCGACGGCTCGTCGAGACGGTACTTCGCCAGGAAGGCGTCGAAACTGCACAGCGCGCCGACGTGGCTCATCTCCACTCCTGGGATGTCGTAGGGCGTGGCGCCGGTGTCCGCCGCGATGCGAAGCACCTCCGGCGCCGGCACGTAGAGGAACTCGGCCTCGCGGTCGATGAAGCGCAGGATCAGCCAGGGGCAGGCAATGCGGTCGATCTTCGGGCGTTCGCGGGTCACCCACTTCATGATGTTCCTCCTTGCTTGCCGGGCTTGGCGGCGAGTGGTTGCCCGGCGCTCTGCCAGCCGTCGATACCGCCGCGCAGGTAGCGCGCCTGCAGGCCCGCGGCGCGCAGGCGCATCGCCGTCGAGCGCCCCACCTCGTGGCCGTAGACGCAGTAGACGACCACCTCGCGGTCGGTGGGCAATTCGCCGGCCCAATGGCCGACGGCGGCCGGGTCGCGCCAACGGGCGCCGGGAATCATCGATGCCGCCTGTTCGAACACGCCGGCGCGACGCACGTCGAGCAGCAAGGCGTCCGCGACCTCGTCTTGGCTCGCACCGAAGGGCTCGCTCGCCGCATGCACGGCCTCCCGGTAGCGCTCGTACACCGGATTCCAGTCGATGGCGGCGATGAACGCTTCGATGTCTTCCTGCTTGTCGACGGCCAGGATCGGTATGCCGTCGCCGCCGGGCGCCTGCTGATTGACGAGCGTGCCCTCGCGCGGCTGGAACATCAGCAGCACGGAGTTCGAAGCGCCACCGGGCGTCCTGGCCATCGCGATGAACTCCTCGCGCCAACGCTCGACGCTGCCGAAATTGGCGGCCAGGGCCAGCGCCATCGGTGGGGGCAGGACGGATGCATCCATGGAACTCTCCTCAGGGGAAAAGCAGCGGCCTGCCCAACGTGACGGCGAGCCCCGCCAGTGCGCAGGCGCCGAGCAGCGGCATCACGCCGAGCTTGAAGCGGAACAGGGCGATGGCCGCGGCCACGACGATGACGGCGGAGACGAGATCGAAGCGGCCGCCGAAGCCCTGCGGCCACAGCACGTGGTACGCGAAGAACAGTGCGAGATTCAGGATCACGCCCACCACCGCCGCGGTGATCGCGGACAGCGGCGCGGTGAAGCCCAGCTTGCCGTGGGTCGACTCGACCAGCGGCCCGCCCGCCAGGATGAAGATAAAGGAGGGCAGGAAGGTGAAGAAGGTGACGACCGTGGCAGCCAGTGCCCCGCCGAGGAACAGCGCATCGGGTCCCAGCGCCTGCTTCGCCCATCCGCCGACGAAGCCCACGAAGGCCACCACCATGATCAGCGGGCCCGGGGTCGTCTCGCCGAGGGCCAGGCCGTCGATCATCTGCGCGCCGCTGAGCCAATGGTGCTGTTCGACCGCGCCCTGGTAGACATAGGGCAGCACCGCGTAGGCGCCGCCGAAAGTCAGCAGCGCCGCCTTGGTGAAGAACCAGCCCATCTGCGTCAACGTGCCCTGCAGGCCTTGGATGGCGACGAGCGCGCCCATCGCCAGCGCCCACGCGCCCAGCCCGACGGCCAGCAGCTTCGCCAGGTGGCTGCGCGAGAAGCGCGCGTGTGCCGGCGTCGGCGTGTCGTCGTCGATCAGCGCCGGTCCGTAGCTCTGCTGTTGGCTGCCGTGGCCGCCGCCGAGCGCGAACACCGCGGGCGCCCGGCGCGCGCCGAAGTGCCCGATCAGCCCGGCCGCGAGGACGATGGCCGGGAAGGGCGTGTCGAAAGCGAAGATGGCCACGAAGGCCGCCGCCGCGATGCCCCACATCCAGGGGTTCTTGAGCGCGCGCGTGCCGATGCGGTGCGCCGCGTGCAGCACCAGCGCCGTCACGGCCGGCTTGATGCCGTAGAAGATGCCGGCCACCACCGGCACATCGCCGAAGCGCAGGTAGATCCACGACAGCGCGATCAGGATGAAGAGCGAGGGCAGCACGAACAAGGCGCCGGCGACGATGCCGCCCCAGGTGCGGTGCATGAGCCAGCCGATGTAGGTGGCCAGCTGCTGGGCCTCCGGACCGGGCAGCAGCATGCAGTAGTTGAGCGCGTGCAGAAATCGCTTCTCGCTGATCCAGCGCCGGCGCTCGACCAGCTCGGTGTGCATGATCGCGATCTGCCCCGCCGGCCCGCCGAAGCTGATGAAGCCGAGCTTGAGCCAGAAGCGGAAGGCCTCGCCGAAGCTGACGGGGTCGGGCGCGGCGATCGCCTCGCCCGTTTTCTCCAAAGTGGCGCTCACGAAGATGCTCCCGGCGCCGCATACAGCGCATCGAATACGGCCGCCGCGGCGGCGATCAGCTTGTCGTCCTTGGCGTGCACTTCGCGCAGGCCGCCCAGTACCGCTTCCAGCCCGGCCGCTTCGGGCACGGGGATGCCGCCGACGTCGAGATAGTGCACCGCGCCGGCGACGCGCTGCAGCCTCGGATCGGATTCCAGGCCGAAGCTCGCGGCCATCACCTCGAAGGTGACGCGCGTCCCGACGTGGGTGAAGCGCGCGCCGTCGTAGTCGAAGCCGATGGCGCCGCGCGGCGTGCGAACCGGGGCGCGGGCCCCGTCCAGCCAGACGAACTCGGCCGCTGGGTCGATGAAACGCCGCACCAGCCAGGCGCAGGCCAGCCGGTCCACCCACGGGCGCGCGCGGGTGGCCCAGCGCTTGCCCTGGAATCGGGCCCGATCCAGTCGCTCGATGCCGTCGTTCGGGCGCGGCTGCGGTTCGCCCTTGGAGAACCTGGCGTCGAGCGTGCGCCGCAGCGCCAGCAGTTCGGACTCGGCCTGTTCGGCGGCCGGGCCGGGGTAGTAGTCGATGCCGCGCAAGCCCTGCAGCGCGTCGGCCACGCCGCGCAGCCGGCGCCTGGCCTCGGTTTCGGCCAGGCCTTCGAGTTCGAGCTGCAGCGCCGTCGCGGTTTCGCGCCACTGCGCATAGGCATCGGCGCGATCGAACTGCGCCAGCACCTCGACGCGCTGGGCTTCGTCGCGCGGCGCGAGCGTCATCACCGACGCCGTGCCGCCGTGCTCGCGCACCTCGGCGGCCAGGGACTCCAGGATCGATGCGTGCGCGTCGGGCAGCAGGTAGGCGCCGTCGCGCAGCGCCGCGCACCCCAGCGCCTTGAGCGCCCGCCAGATGCGCAGGCGCACCGCGTTCGGCTGGGTCGGAAGGGTGACGATCAGGATGGCCCACATGGTGAGTAGCATACGCTACAAACAATGTAGTATCAATATCAAAATTCGGAGCTGGGATTGGTGGCGCCGGCAGCGCATGCATCATTGACGCCCCGCCATGGACAGACTCAAGCAACTCGAATCCTTCGTCGCCATCGCCACCCGCGGCAGCCTCACGGCCGCGGCCAAGGCCGAGGGCGTGGCGCCGGCGATCATGGGCCGGCGCCTGGATGCGCTGGAGGAGCGCCTGGGCGTCAAGCTCCTGCTGCGCACCACGCGCCGCATCACGCTCACGCACGAGGGCAGCGCTTTCCTCGAGGACTGCCAGCGCCTGCTGGTCGAGCTCGCGAACGCCGAGGCCAGCGTGAGCGCCGGCGGCGTCAAGGCCGCCGGCCATCTGCGCGTGACGGCACCGGCGGGCTTCGGCCGGCGCCATGTCGCGCCGTTGGTGCCGCGCTTCCACGAGCTGCATCCGGAGGTCACGATCTCGCTCAACCTCAGCGACCGCGTGATCGACGTGGCGGGCGAGAGCTACGACTGCGCGGTGCGCGTGGGCGATCTGCCGGACTCCTCGCTGGTGAGCCTGCGCCTGGCCGACAATCGGCGCCGCTGCGTCGCCACGCCCGAGTTCGTGCGCCGGCACGGCGCGCCGCGGCATCCGGGCGAGCTGGCGCGCTTCGCCTGCCTCAGCCTGTCGAGCGATGCCTCGCAGACCCGCGGCTGGGCCTTCCGCGTGCCGACCGCGGGCGGCGAGCACGAAGTGATCTACCTCAAGCCGACCGGCCCGCTCGATTGCTCCGACGGCCAGGTGCTGCACGACTGGTGCCTGGCCGGCCACGGCATCGCCTGGCGCAGCACCTGGGAGGTGGAGGCCGAGATCGACGCCGGCCTGCTGGTGCCGCTGCTCGACGAGTTCGCGGCGCCGCCCAACGGCATCTACGCGGTGTTCCCGCAACGCAAGCACCTGCCGCTGCGCGTGCGGCTGTGGCTCGATTTTCTGAAGGCGCAGTATGCGCGGCCGGAGTTCTGGGGCGGCACAATCGCTGGGCAGTCGAAACAACAGGAAAAACCACGATGACCCTCGAAGCGATCCTTGCCTCCCTGCACATCCTGGCCATCCTCACGATGGTGGTCTTCATCTCGAGCGAAGCCGCGCTGTGCCGCGTGCAGTGGCTCAACGCCGCGGTGGTCGAGCGCCTCGCCAAGGTCGACATGGTCTACGGCTTCTCCGCCATCGCCGTGCTCGCGACCGGCGTCGCGCGCACCTGGTGGGGCATGAAGGGCACCACCTGGTACTGGACCAATCCGCTGCTGCACGTGAAGCTCACGCT
This sequence comes from Variovorax sp. LjRoot84, assembly GCF_964254305.1. Taxonomy (NCBI): domain Bacteria; kingdom Pseudomonadati; phylum Pseudomonadota; class Betaproteobacteria; order Burkholderiales; family Comamonadaceae; genus Variovorax; species Variovorax sp. LjRoot84. Next base: position 5,742,782 of record NZ_CAXUTE020000001.1, on the reverse strand, counting down.
CTTCATCATCATCGGCGTGATCTCGATCTTCCCGACGCTGACCTACTTCCGCTGGCGCAAGGCGGTGCGTTCCACCGGCACCCTGCCGAGCGAGGCCGAGATCAAGAAGACCCGGCGGCTGGTGATGATCCAGGCGCACCTGCTCGTGCTGATCCCGCTGGTCGCCGTCTTCCTGGCACGCGGCTTCGGCGCGCGGAGCTAGCCTGCATGAAGCCGGCCTACGTCAAGGCGCTGTTCGCCGGCACCATCTTCACCAGCGCCTTCCTGCTGTTCCTGGTGCAGCCGCTGATCGCCAAGCAGATCCTGCCGTGGTTCGGCGGCTCGGCGGCGGTGTGGTCGGTGTGCATGGTGTTCTTCCAGGTGGTGCTGCTGGCGGGCTACGCCTACTCGGACTGGATCACGCGCCGGCTGAGCGTGCGCGCGCAGACCCGGCTGCACGTCGCGTTGCTGCTGGCGAGCCTGGCTTTCCTGCCGATCGTGACCAGCGCGCGCTGGAAACCGACCGGTGCCGAAGATCCGACCTGGTGGATCCTCGGCCTGTTGATGGGCACCATCGGCCTGCCGTACTTCCTGCTCTCCACCACCGGGCCACTGGTGCAGTCCTGGGTGGCGCGCACGCCCTGGGGCGCGCAGGTGTACCGCTACTTCTCGCTGTCGAACCTGGCCTCGCTGGTCTCGCTCTTGAGCTACCCGGTGCTGATCGAACCGCGCAGTACGGTGCTTCAGCAGAGCTATGGATGGTCATGGGGATACGGTCTCTTCGCCGTGCTGTGCAGCGCCACCACGCTCTATGTCTCGCGCCGCTGGGCCGCGAGCACGGTCGTGCCCGCCTCGAAGGTCGATCGCGCCACCGCCGTGCCCGACGCGCCGCCGCGCACCGCCGACTACCTGCTGTGGCTGGCGCTGCCGGCGCTCGCGTCCTGGCTGTTGCTGGCGGTCACCAACCACATCACGCAGAACGTGGCGTCCATCCCCTTCCTGTGGGTGCTGCCGCTGTCGGTGTACCTGCTGACCTTCGTGCTGACCTTCGAGAGCGACCGCTGGTACCGCCGCGGCGTGGTGCTGCCGGCGGCGGCGGTCATGCTGGTGCTCTGCGCCTTCGGGCTGCAGGACAACATCGGTTCGAACGTCAAGACCGGGCTGCCGATCTATGTCGCCGGCCTGTTCGTCTTGTGCATGTTCCTGCACGGCGAGATGGCGCGGCTGCGCCCGGGCGCGCGTTACCTCACGCGCTTCTATCTCATGCTGTCGCTCGGCGGCGCCGCAGGCGGCGTGACGGTGGGGCTGGTGGCGCCGCACGTGCTGCCGGCCTACTACGAGCTGGGCATCGGCCTGGTGCTCGTCGCGCTCGCCGGCGTGGCGCTGCTGCGCACCCGGCGCATCCTGCTGTTTTCGACGCTGGCGCTCGCCGCCTGCTGCGCGTGGTTCCTTGTGCTGCAGGTGCGCCACGACGTGACTGGCGCGCGGCGCATGGTCCGCAATTTCTACGGCACGGTGATCACGTTCGACTCGCACCGCGCCGATCCGGCCGATGACGTGCGCCAGATGTACCACGGCTCGGTCAAGCACGGCGAGCAGTACCTGGCGCCCGCGCGCAGGCGCGAGCCGACGGCCTACTACGGCCCCGACTCCGGCATCGGGCGGGCGATCGCCGCGGCGCCGCTGCGGCCGCGGCGCGTCGGTGTGATCGGGCTCGGTGCCGGCACGCTCGCGGCCTACGGCCGGGCCGGCGACGTCTACCGCTTCTATGAGATCGATCCGCAGGTGTACAAGCTAGCGGACACCGAGTTCAGCTTCCTCGCCGACAGCGCCGCGCGCATCGAACGCGTGACTGGCGACGGGCGGCTGGCGCTCGAGCGCGACAGCCCGCAGGCCTTCGACGTGCTGGCGGTCGATGCGTTTTCGGGCGGCGCGGTGCCCGTCCACCTGCTCACTGCCGAGGCCATCGATGTCTATCTGCGGCACATGCAGCCGGGCGGCGTGATCGTCTTCAACGTCACCAACCGCTACATCGCGCTGGCCCCGGTGATCCAGAAGATCGCAGACTCCAAGGGCCTGCACGGGGCGCTGGTTCACGACGAGGCGGAGAGCACCCCGTTTCGCGCCACCGACTACGTGCTGGTCACGCGCGATCCGCAGGCGCTGATGCGCCATCCGATTCGCGGCGCGACCTCTGCGCCCGAGCCGATTGCGAGCCTCGAGCCCTGGACCGACGATTTCAACAATCTCTTCAGCGTGCTGAAGTAGGGTCCGGGTCCGAGAACGCCTGCATGACGATCAAGGGGTTCTCGCGAGGCGCGGCCGGCATGCGGCCGGCCTACGTCAAGGCACTGTTCGCCGGCACCATCTTCGCCAGTGCCTTCCTGCTGTTCCTGGTCCAGCCGCTGATCGCCAAGCAGATCCTGCCCTGGTTCGGCGGCTCGGCCGCGGTGTGGTCGATCTGCATGGTGTTCTTCCAGGTCGTGCTGCTGGCAGGTTATGCCTACTCGGACTGGATCACGCGTCGGCTCGGCGTGCGCGCGCAGGCGCGGCTGCATGTCGCGCTGCTGCTCGCGAGCCTCGTCTTCCTGCCGATCGTGACCAGCGCGCGCTGGAAGCCCACCGGTACCGAAGACCCGACGCTGTGGATCCTCGGCCTGCTCGTCGGCACCATCGGCCTGCCGTACTTCCTGCTCTCCACCACCGGGCCGCTGGTGCAGTCCTGGGTGGCGCGCACGCCCTGGGGTGCGCAGGTCTACCGCTACTTCTCGCTCTCGAACCTGGCCTCGCTGGTCTCGCTCCTGTGCTATCCGCTTTTGATCGAACCGCGCAGCACACTGCTGCACCAGGCCTGGGGCTGGTCGGTGGCTTACGCCGTCTTCGTGCTGCTGTGTGCGAGCACCACCTTGTACATGGCGCGGAACTGGACCACGGCCACGCAAGCCGCGCCCGCGTCCGCGCCGGCCGCTGCGCCGGCCGCGAAGCCGCGCGGCACTGACTACCTGCTCTGGCTCGCGCTGCCGGCGCTCGGTTCGTGGCTGCTGCTCGCCATCACCAACCACATTACGCAGAACGTGGCGGCCATCCCCTTCCTGTGGGTGCTGCCGCTGTCGGTCTACCTGCTGACCTTCGTGCTCACCTTCGAGAGTGACCGCTGGTACCGCCGCCGCGTGTTCCTGCCGCTGGCCGCAGCGATGCTCCTGCTGTGCGCCTTCGGGTTGCAGCACCGCATCGGCACCAACATCAAGACCGCGCTGCCGATCTACGTCGTCGGCCTGTTCGCCCTGTGCATGTTCCTGCATGGGGAGATGGCCCGCATGCGTCCCGCGGCGGCCTGGCTCACGCGCTTCTACCTGATGCTCTCGCTCGGCGGCGCCATCGGCGGCGTGAGCGTGGGGCTCGTCGCACCGCATGTCTTGCCGGCCTACTACGAGCTGGGGCTCGGCCTGGTCCTGTGCGCGCTGGTTGCTGCCGCGCTGTGGCGCCGCAAGCGCATCGGCCTCGCGGCCTCGCTGGCGCTGGCCGGTTGCTGCGCCTGGTTCTTCGTACAGCAGGTGAAGAGCGATGCGGTCGGCATTTTTCGCATGGAGCGCAATTTCTACGGCGCGCTGCTCACCACGGAAACGCGCAGCGGTGCGAAGGGCGCGATGCGCAAGCTCTATCACGGCTCGATCAAGCACGGCGAGCAGTACCTCGCGCCCGCATTGCGCCGCGAGCCAACGACTTACTACGGGCCCACCTCAGGTATCGGACGCGCGATCGCCGCCGCGCCGGCGGGCCCGCGCCGCGTCGGGCTGATCGGCCTCGGCGCCGGCACCCTGGCGGTCTACGGCCGGCCGGGCGACATCTACCGCTTCTATGAGATCAACCCGCTGGTCTTCGAGCTGGCCGATCGCGAGTTCAGCTTCCTGGCCGACAGTGCGGCGCGCATCGAGCGGGTGCTGGGCGATGCCCGGCTCGCGCTGGAGCGCGAGAGCCCGCAACGATTCGACGTGCTCGCGGTCGATGCCTTCTCGGGCGACTCGATACCCGTTCACCTGATCACGGCAGAGGCGATGGATGTCTATCTGCGCCACATGCAGCCCGGCGGCGTGATCGCCTTCCATGTGAGCAATCGCTACCTGGCCCTGGCGCCAGTGGTCGACAAGATCGCGCGCGCCAAGGGCCTGCACGCGGCGCTGGTGGTGGACCAGCCAGACAAATCGACGAGCCTGCACGAGACCGACTGGGTGCTGGTGTCGCGCGACCCGCAGGCCTTGGTGCGCGACCCGATCCGCGGCGCCACTTCCGTCCTCGAGCCGATCCCGGGCCAGAAGCCCTGGACCGACGACTTCAACAACCTCTTCAGTGTGCTGAAGTAAGAAAAGTGCTGCGGTCTTCCCTCGATTGGCGGCACTAGGTCACACGAGGAGAAGTTATCGACGGTCCTTTGGCCGGCGTTGCGCCTTGCCGCCGGTATAACCCGCCGGCGGCAATCCGCTCCCGCTACTTCGACCTGGCCTCCCAATGAAAACAACCAAAAGCGGGATGCGGCTGCGTCGTACCCAGATGTTCCTGATCTTCGCGGCCTTCGCCGCTGCCGCGCCTGCCGTTCAGGCCGCCGACGAGGCTGGCAGCAGCGGACCCCGATTTGCCATTTCCCGCTTCGCCGTGGAGGGCAACAGCCTGCTGTCCGGCGCAGAGGTCGATGGCCTGCTGGCTCCTTTTGCCGGCCCGGCGCGCAACTTCGGCGACGTGCGGCGCGCGGTGGAAGCGCTGCAGCAAGCGTACCGCCGGCGCGGCTACAGCGTGGTCCTCGTGCAATTGCCCGAGCAGGAGCTCGCCCAGGGCGTGGTGCGCGTCAAGGTGATCGAGCCGCGCGTCGGCCGCGTCGCGGTGGAAGGCAACAAGACCTTCTCGACCGCCAACATCCGCGCCAGCCTGCCGGCACTGAAGGAAGGCGCCACGCCCAACATCCGCGACGTTTCGGCGAGCCTGAAAGTGGCCAACACCAATCCCGCCAAGCAGATCACGCTGGCGCTGCAGGCTGCCGAGCAGCCCGAACAGGTCGACGCCGTGGTCCGCGTGGCCGAAGACAAGCCATGGCGCATCGGCCTCGCCGCCGACAACACCGGCAACGCCGAGATCGGCCGCACGCGCCTGAGCACTCTCTACCAGCATGCCAACCTCTGGGGCCTGGACCACGTGGCGAGCCTGCAGTACATCACGTCGGCCGAAAAGCCTTCGAAGCTGAGCGTGTTCGGTGCGGGCTACCACGTGCCGCTGTATGCGCTGGGCGATTCGCTGGATTTCTTCGCCAGCCATTCGGACGTGAACTCCGGCATGCTGACGGCCGGCGTGCTGAACCTGCAGGTCAGCGGCAAGGGAACGGTCCTGGGCACGCGCTACAACCACAACCTGCCGCAGTGGGGCGACCTGAGCTCCACGCTGATCTACGGCGTCGACTGGCGGACCTACAAGAACGACATCGACCTCGAGGGCGCCCAGCTGGGCGGCGAGGTCACGGTCCATCCGCTGTCGCTCGGCTATTCCGGCCAATGGGCCCTGCCCGCCGCCATGCTCGGGGTCCAGCTCATCGGCCTGCAGAACATCCCCGGCGGGTCGAACGGCCGCAGCGAGGATTTCGCCCGCCAGCGCGCCGGTGCCTCGGCCAGCTACCGCATCCTGCGCTACGGCGCGGCCTACAGCCGGCGGCTGGCGGACGATTGGCAGCTGCGCCTGCAGTTCAACGGCCAGGCCACCCGTTCGGCACTCATCTCCGGCGAGCAGTTCGGCGCCGGCGGCGCCGGTTCGGTGCGGGGCTTCCAGGAGCGCGAGGTCGCCGGCGACAAGGGCCAGTTCGCCAACGTGGAAATCCAGACGCCCAATTGGTGCCCGTCCACGGCTGCCATCGTCGTGCAATGCCGCGCGCTGGCCTTCGTCGACGCTGCCAGCGTGTCGCGCAACAAGGCGCTGCCCGGCGAAGAGCAGCGCACGTCCATCTCCAGCGCGGGCCTGGGGCTGCGATTCGCCATGGACCGGCGCGCCAGCCTGCAGGTGGATTACGCCCGCGTGCTCGACGGCGGCGGCTTGCGCGCGTCCGGCGACAGCCGGGTGCACGTCGCCCTGTCGCTTTCCTACTAAGAAGCACTACTCGCACCCCATGCTTCATGCGCCGGGGTCGGGCCTGCCCGATGAACAACTACTAAGAAGCACTACTCGCACCCCATGCTTCATGCGCCGGGGTCGGGCCTGCCCGATGAACAACTACTGACATGACCCGAGGGATGAAAAAAATGAAAACAACCCACGCACGAACTGCACGGGGCTTGCTGGCAGCCGCGCTCATGCTCGCCGGCACGGGCGGGGCTGTAGCCCAGACCGTCGTCCACGGCCAGGCCAGCTTCCAGCAACTGGGCAATGTCCGCGCGATCACCAACACCCCGGGCACCATCATCCAGTGGCCCGGGTTTTCGATCGCGGCGGGCGAGGTCACGCGCTTCATCCAGCAGAGCCCCACCAGCACGGTGCTCAACCGCATCACGGGCCAGGAGCCTTCGCTGATCCTGGGCGCGCTGCAGTCGAACGGCCGCGTCTTCCTGGTCAACCCCAACGGCGTTGTGTTCGGCGCCGGTTCGCGGGTGGACGTGAACGGGCTGGTGGCCTCCAGCCTGGCGATCTCCAACAGCGATTTCCTGGCCGGCAGGATGAACTTCAATGCCGGCCCCGTGGCGGGCCGCGTCGCCAACCAGGGCCGGATCTCGACGCCGGAAGGCGGCCACGTGGTCCTGATCGCGCCGGACGTCCAGAACAGCGGCCTCATCCATTCGCCCGGCGGCGACGTGGTGCTGGCCGCGGGGCGCAGCGTGAAGCTGGCCGACAGCGCCAACCCGGCCCTGCACGTCGTGGTTAGCGCGCCGCAGGACCAGGCCGTCAACCTGGGCGAGATCGTGGCGCAAAGCGGGCGCATCGGCATCTACGGCAACCTGGTCAACCAGCGCGGGCTGGTCAGCGCCGACAGCGCGACGGTGGGCGCCGGCGGGCAGATCGTGTTCAAGGCCAGCGGCGACCTGCTGCTGGAGGGCGGCAGCCTGACCAGCGCCACGGGTGCCGGCACCGGCACCGGCGGCACCATCCATCTCCTGGGTGAGCGAGTGGGGCTGACGGGCAACGCGCGCGTCGATGCCAGCGGCGATGCCGGCGGCGGCACCGTGCTGGCCGGCGGCGACTACCGCGGCCAGAACCCGGCCATCCCCAACGCCCAGCAGCTCTACGTTTCCGGCGACGCCAGCATCCGCGCCGACGCCATCGAATCCGGCAACGGCGGCAAGGTGATCGCCTGGTCCGACGGCACCACGCGCGTCTACGGCAGCATCAGCGCCCGCGGCGGCGCCCGCTCGGGCGACGGCGGTTTCATCGAGACCTCGGGCCGCACGCTGGACATGCGCGGCCGCGTCGATACGCGCGCGCCGAACGGCCGCACCGGCACCCTGCTGCTGGACCCGACCAACATCTACATCGCGAACGACCAGGCCAGCGCCACCGCCGCCGGCATGGTGGGCACCGATAGCTCGGCCGCCACCTTCGTCGCCACCGGCGCAGTGAGCGACTCGCTGCTGACCGTCGGCACGCTGCAGGCCGCGCTCGCCAGCAGCATGGTGGTGGTCACCACCGACAACGCGGCGGGCACGGGCGCCGGCTTCATCCAGGTGGTCGACCCCGTGACGTGGACCAGCGACACGAGCCTGGCGCTACATGCCGCCGCGGGCATCAACATCAACGGGGCCATCACCGGCGGGCCCGGCAGCCGGCTCGAACTGCGCACCGCTGCGGGCGACATCAACCAGACGGCGCCCATCACCGTGGTGACGCTGTCGGCCCGCGCGGACACCGGATCGGTCAACCTCACCCACGCGGGCAACCAGGTGCAGCAGCTGGCCGGCTTTGCCGGCGGGGCCGGCGGATTCAATTTCCGCGGCAACAACACGCCCTTGATCATCGGCATTGCCGGCCCCGAAACCGGCATCACTTCGCTGGGCAGCGGCCCCATCAACATCGACGTCGCCGGCAACCTCACGCTGCAAAGCCCCGTCAGTTCGCAGGCGGGCAACATCGTGCTGACCTCCGCGGCCACCTTCGACAACCAGTCCACCGTGGATTCGATCAGCGGCCGCGTGACGGCGCAGGGCATCGTGCTGCGCCCCTCGCTGGCCGATTGCATGGCCGACACGGCGCTGACAGGCTGCGCCGCGGTGCTGCCGACCCTCGCGGCCTGCCAGGAAAATCCGGCCACCGCCGGCTGCTCGGTCGTGTTGCCGCCGCCTGCGCCGCCCCTGTCACCTGCGCCTGCGCCAGCGCTCCCCACGCTGAGCGTATGTATCGCCGACCCGGCCATGGACGGCTGTACCGCCGTGCTGCCCAGCCTGGCCGCCTGTACCAGCACGCCCAGCATGCCCGGATGCAGCGTGATCCTGCCGAGCCTCGGCACCTGCACGGCCGTGCCCACGCGGTCGGGGTGTTCTGCCGTGCTGCCAACGTTGTCGCAATGCATCAGTGCACCCAGCACGACGGGTTGCTCCGCCGTGCTGCCGAACCTCGCCGCTTGCACCGCGACCCCTGCACTGATGGGCTGCTCGGTCGTGCTGCCACCTGTGCAGACCACCCTCTCGTCAACGCCCCTCACCCAGGCCGTGAACACGACCGTCGACATCATCAACACCGTCAGCTCCACGGTGTCTCAGCCGGTCGTCAAGTCGGAATCCAAGAAAGAAGCGACCAAGGAAGAAACAAAGGAAGCGGCGAGCGACACGGTCGGCGCCAAGAACGAGCCGACCAAGAAGATGTACTGCAACTAACCGGGGCCGACCATGAACCTCCAATTCCCTGTCCTCGCATCCTTCCTGGCCGCGCTGTCGCTCTGCGCAGCGCAAGCCCACGCCGGCACGCCGGCCGCCCAGGTGACGCAGCTGAGCGGCTTCGTCATGGCCGTCAAGGCCGATGGCGTGCTGAAAGTGCTGTCGCTGCAATCCGTGGTCGACGTGGGCGACACCCTGACGAGCGAGCAGGACACCTACGTTCGCATCGCCCTGGCCGACGGCCGACAAGCCGTGCTGGGCCCCAAGACCCGGCTGAAGATCGCCAGTGCCGCCACGCTCGAGCTGGCCGCCGGTCAGCTGCAGGTGGTCGCCAGCGCAACCCCCGGCGCCGGCCGCCTGGCCATCGAGGCCGGCGAAACCACCGTCGACGCCGGCGCAGGCAGTTTCAATCTCTTCTACCGGCCGGATCCAGCCGTCGCCCTGGCGCGGCGCGCTTATGCGCAAGCCAGCCTGGCCTCGGCCGCCAGCCCGGTGCGAAGCGATGCGGGGACAGTCTTGCCCGTCTGGGAGAGGGTTGCGCAGGTCCAGATCCCCTCCGTGCCGCGCGCACCTGCCGTGCCGGGCGCGCTCGCGCCAGGCCTGTATGTGCACGTGATCGACGGCTTGATCAACCTGTCGAACAAGGGAGGGTCGCAACAATTCTCGGCCGGGCAGTTTGGCTTCACGCCCTCCTTCGTACAACCGCCGGTGGTATTGCCCAACAACCCTGGACTTAAATTCACCCTGCCTCCGGTGCTTTCAATCTCGACCTCGAGCAGCACGGGTTCTGCAAACAGGAGCGCCGCCGTCGATTGCGAAGTGCGCTGACCCCCAAAAAAGAAAAAGCCCCGCCAGGCCGAAGCCTGCGGGGCTTTTTCTTTGCCAGCTTGCGGCGTCGCTCAGGCAGCCGGCTTGGCCGAGAGGCATTCCTTCATGAAGGCCTTGCGCTCGTCGCCTTTCAGCGCCTTGGCCTTGGGGTCGGCATTGCAGCTCTTCATCTTGTCCTGCTGCGTCACTGGCTTGGCCGAGAGGCAGGTCTTCATGAAGGCCTTGCGCTCGTCGCCCTTCTTGTCGCCGGCGTCCTTGTTGCAGGTCGCCATCTTGCTTTGCTGGGCCGTAGGGGCCTTGTCCTGCGCATGCGCGACGCCGATGGAGAGACAGGCGGCCACGGCAAACAGGGAGAGAAGCTTCTTCATGGTGTAGGTGTCCTCGAGGGTGGTTGTGACAGGAGCCCCGGCCGGGGCCGCCCATGCTAACGGCCCGAGGCAACGCCTGGATGACCATGGCCGGCCGGGGCCGGGTTTGCCCCCGGTAAAATCCCGCGATGCTATTGGTCAAACAGGAGCTGCTCGCGGCGCTCGCGAACACGCTCGAATCCTTCTCGCCCGGCGCCGGCGCCAAAGCCGCGTTCGAATCGCCCAAGGTCGCGGCGCATGGCGATTTCGCAAGCACCGCGGCGATGCAACTCGCCAAGCCCCTGGCGCGCAAGCCGCGCGAACTGGCCGAGGACATCAGCGCCGCGCTCCAGGCCACCCCGGCCTTCGCGCAGTGGGTCGATGCCATCGAGATCGCCGGCCCCGGCTTCTTGAACATCCGCCTCAAGACCGCTGCCAAGCAGCAGGTGGTGCGCGAGGTGCTGGCCGCGGGCGAGGCCTTCGGCCGCCAGCCCGCGCGCAGCGATCGCGTGCTGGTCGAGTTCGTCTCCGCCAACCCGACCGGCCCGCTGCATGTGGGCCACGGCCGCCAGGCCGCGCTCGGCGACGCGATCTGCAACCTGCTCGCCTCGCAGGGCGCGCAGGTCTGGCGCGAGTTCTATTACAACGACGCGGGCGTGCAGATCCAGACGCTCGCCACCAGCACCCAGCTGCGCGCCAAGGGCTTCAAGCCCGGCGATGCCGAATGGCCCGAGCAGGCCTACAACGGCGAATACATCGCCGACATCGCCGAGGACTTCAAGGCGAAGAAGACCGTGCGCTCGGACGATCGCGAATACACCGCGAGCGGCGACGTCGACGACATCGACTCGATCCGCCAGTTCGCAGTGGCCTACCTGCGCCACGAGCAGGACCTGGACCTGAAGGCCTTCCAGGTCCGCTTCGACAACTACTACCTCGAATCGAGCCTCTACACCAGCGGGCGGGTCGAGGCGACGGTGAAGCGGCTCATCGAGGCCGGCAAGACCTACGAGCAGGACGGCGCCCTGTGGCTGAAGTCGACCGACTACGGCGACGACAAGGACCGCGTGATGCGCAAGAGCGACGGCAGCTACACCTACTTCGTGCCCGACGTCGCCTATCACATCGCCAAGTGGGAGCGCGGCTTCGGCGAGGTGGTCAACATCCAGGGCACCGACCACCACGGCACGATCGCGCGCGTGCGCGCCGGCCTGCAGGCCGCGAACGTCGGCATCCCGGCCGGCTATCCCGAGTACGTGCTGCACACCATGGTGCGCGTGATGCGCGGCGGCGAAGAGGTCAAGATCAGCAAGCGCGCCGGCAGCTACGTGACGCTGCGCGACCTGATCGAGTGGACCAGCACCGACGCCGTGCGCTTCTTCCTCCTGAGCCGCAAGCCCGACACCGAATACACCTTCGACATCGACCTCGCGCTGGCGCAGAACAACGACAACCCGGTCTACTACGTGCAGTACGCGCATGCGCGCATCTGCTCGGTGCTGGCGGCCTGGGGCGGCGATGCGGCTGCGCTGGCGGATGTCGAGCTCGCGCCGCTGCAAAGCCCGGCTGCGCAGGCGCTGCTGCTGCTGCTGGCCAAGTACCCCGACATGCTCGCGGCCGCGGCCAAGGATTTTGCGCCGCACGACGTCACCTTCTACCTGCGCGAACTGGCTGCCTGCTACCACAGCTACTACGACGCCGAGCGCATCCTGGTGGACGAGGAGCCGGTCAAGCGGGCCCGCCTGTCGCTGGTCGCGGCCACCGCGCAGGTGCTGCACAATGGGCTGGCAATTCTCGGCGTGAGCGCGCCGCGCAAGATGTGATTTCGAACCATGACTAAAAGACAGAGCGGCAACATCGTCATCGGGCTGATCGTCGGCCTGGTGCTGGGGCTGGGCGTGGCGCTGGGCATCGCGGTCTATGTGACCAAGGTGCCGATCCCCTTCATGACCAAGACCCAGCGCGGCGGCCCCGAGCAAGACGAAGCCGAGGCGCGCAAGAACCGCGACTGGGACCCCAACGGCCCGCTCGCCGGCAAGGCAGGCGCCGCCCGCCCGCAGGCACCCGCGACGCCCGCACCGCCCCAGCCCGCCACGGCGGGGGCGCCCACGCCGCCGACCGCGCCGGCGCCCGTGGTGGTGCCACCCGGCGCGCAGCAGCAACAGCCACAGCGCGCCGGACGGCCGCCCCTGCCGGCCGAAGCCAACGCGGTGCCGCCATCGAATGACCCGATCGGCGATCTCGCGCGGGCACGTTCGGGCGCCAGCCCCGGCGCCACCACCGCCGCCGCGGCGCCCAGCGCCAGCACCACCGATCCTTTCATGTATTTCGTCCAGGCCGGCGCCTTCCGCACCCCCGAGGACGCCGAGGCGCAGCGCGCCAAGCTTTCGCTGATGGGCGTGGAAGCGCGCATCACCGAGCGCGAGCAGGCCGGCCGCACCGTCTACCGCGTGCGCGCGGGGCCTTTCAACAAGAAGGAAGATGCGGACCGGCTCAAGGAGCGGCTCGACGGCGGTGGCCTCGAATCCGCCTTGGTGCGCGTCCAGCGCTGAGCCTTCATCCATACTCAAGCTCGCCGGTCCGGGAACTCCGGGCCAGCCGCGGGCTCTGTCAGCCGCACAGGAGAACTTCTTAATATGAAACGTCGTGACTTTTCGCTGGCCGCCACTTCGCTGGGGCTTCTTCCCTTCGCCTCACCCTCGCACGCCCAGACGCTCGCGCCCAAGGCGGGCACCGACTACGCCGTGCTCGACAAGCGCGTGCCGGTCGACGCGCCGGCCGGCAAGGTCGAGGTGATCGAGTTCTTCTGGTACAGCTGCCCGCATTGCAACGCCTTCGAGCCGACGCTCGAGACCTGGATCAAGAAGCTGCCCGCCCACGTGTCTTTCAAGCGCGTGCCGGTCGCCTTCCAGCCCAGCTTCCAGCCGCAGCAGCGGCTCTACTACGCGCTGGAAGCGATGGGCAAGGTCGACGAATACCAGCGTAAGGTGTTCGCCGCGATCCACCAGCAGCGCCAGAACCTCTCGGGCGAGCAGCAGATCATCGACTGGGCCGCCGCCAACGGCCTCGACAAGGCCAAGTTCACCGAGAACTTCAAGTCCTTCAGCGTGGCGAGCAAGATCCAGCGCGCCAAGCAGCTGCAGGAGGCTTACCAGGTGGCCGGCGTGCCCGCGATGGGCATCGCGGGCAGGTGGTATACGGACGGCGAACTCGCGCGCAGCATGGATCGCGCGCTGCAGGTCACCGACTTCCTGGTCGGCGAAGCGCGCAAGAGCGCGTAAAAAAGCGCCTCCCGCCGCTCGTCGCGGCAACCAGCAGGAAGCCCGCTTCGGCGGGCTTTTTCATCCGCCGGCGGAAACCGGATCCATGAGGCCGCATACAATCGCCCAGCAAGTTTCGTGCCTTTTATGACATCGTTACATTCCTCCTCCGTTTCTCGCCACCTTTGTCGCGCTTTCGTATTCGCCTTGGGCGTGGCCGGCCTCGTGTCGGCGGCGCAGGCCGAGAAGGCGGACCGCACCAAGCCGATGAACATCGAGGCCGACGCCATGCGCTACGACGACCTCAAGCAGACCAGCGTCTTCACCGGCAACGTGGTGGTGACTAAGGGCACCATCATCATCCGCGGCATCCGCATCGACGTGCGGCAGGATCCCGAGGGCTACCAGTACGGCATCGTCACGGCCGCGCCCGGCAAGCTGGCCTATTTCAAGCAGAAGCGCGACGCCGGCCCCGACGAGTGGATCGAGGGCGAGTCGGAAGTCATCGAGTACGACAGCCGCGCCGACAACGTGAAGTTCATCCGCCGTGCGGTGATGCGTCGCCTGGTCGGCGCGACACCCAACGACGAAAGCAGCGGACCCTTGATCGTCTACGACCAGAGCAACGACACCTTCACCGTCAACGGCTCGCCGCTGCCGCCCAATGCGGGCGTGGCGACCCAGCCCGGCGGCCGCGTCAAGGCCATCCTCACGCCCAAGGCGGCCGCCTCGGCGCCCGCTGCCGGGTCCGCCAGGCCGGCGGCGCCGGCCGCCTCCGCGCCGGCGTCCGGAACGGGCCTGCGCTCGACCACCACGCTCGGCGGAGAGCAGCGCAAGTGAGCGGCGGCAACGAAGTCCTGGGCAGCCGCCTCGAGGCGCGCGGCCTGCAGAAGAGCTACGGCAGCCGCAAGGTCGTCAAGGACGTCTCGCTCGGCGTGCAAAAGGGCGAGGTGGTCGGCCTGCTGGGGCCCAACGGCGCGGGCAAGACCACCTCCTTCTACATGATCGTCGGGCTGGTTCGGGCGGATGCGGGCGAGATCAGCATCGACGGCGAACCGATCGCGCACATGCCGATCCACCGCCGCGCCCGCATGGGCTTGAGCTACCTGCCGCAGGAAGCGTCGATCTTCCGCAAGCTCACGGTCGAGGAGAACGTGCGCGCCGTGCTCGAGCTGCAGCGCGAACTCGACGACGCGGGCCGGCCGGTGCCGCTGTCGAAGCAGCGCATCGAGGAACGCCTCGGCGAACTGCTGCACGACCTGCGCGTCGACCATCTGCGCGATTCGCCCGCGCTGGCGCTGTCGGGCGGCGAGCGCCGCCGAGTCGAGATCGCGCGGGCGCTGGCCACGCAGCCGCGCTTCATCCTGCTGGACGAGCCCTTCGCGGGCATCGACCCGATCGCGGTGATCGAGATCCAGCGAATCATCAGTTTCCTGAAGGAACGCGGCATCGGCGTGCTCATCACCGACCACAACGTGCGCGAGACGCTGGGCATCTGCGATCACGCCTTCATCATCAGCGACGGGCATGTGCTGGCACAAGGCACGCCTTCGGAGATCGTCGACAACGCCGAGGTACGACGCGTGTACCTGGGCGAGCATTTCCGGATGTAGGGGACCGTACTTCGATGAAGCAAGGGCTCTCGCTTCGCGTTTCCCAGCACCTGGCGCTCACGCCGCAGCTCCAGCAGTCGATCCGGCTGCTGCAGCTCTCCACGCTCGAGTTGAGCCAGGAAGTGGAGCAGATGCTCGACGAGAACCCGTTCCTCGAACGCACGGCCGAAGAGGCGCCGCGCGAGGAGTTCGGTCTCGAGGCGGCCGATGCGCCGGTGCGCGACGAAGACCGCCAGGCCGAGGGCGAGGCTGACTTCGTCCCCGGCTCGGCCGCGGCGCCGGCCGAGGTGGCGGTCGCCGCCAACGGCGATGCCGAAGCGGCTGCGCCCGTCGACAGCGAACCCGACTGGGAGGGCGACGGTACGGTCGACCTCGCGCCCGACGACAGCGAATGGGGCGGCGATGCGCCCGCGCGCGCCAACAACCTCGGCGACGACGAGCGCACCGATGCGACCGAGCTCGCGCGCAGCCAGGAATCGCTGCAGTCCTTCCTGCACCGGCAGGCGCTGTCGCTGCGCCTGAACGAGAACGACTGCGCCGCGCTGCGCTTCCTGATCGAATCGCTCAACGACGACGGCTACCTCGAGGATTCGCTGCCGGCGCTGGCCTCGGGCCTCGCGGGCGACGACAACGACCAGTTCGACGAACTGGTGCATCACTTCCAGGTCGCGCTGGGCCTGCTGCAGAGTTTGGAGCCGGCCGGCGTCGGCGCCCGCAGCCTCGGCGAATGCCTGACCATCCAGCTGCGCCAGCTGGCGAGCGCCAAGGAGAGCGAGGAGGAGGCCCAGGTGCGCAAGACCGCCATCGCGATCTGCAAGCAGCCGATGGAGCTGCTCGCGCGGCGCGACTTCAAGCGCCTGGCCACGCTCACGCGCAGCAACGAGGACGAGGTGCGCGCCGCACTGCAGCTGATCGCCAGGCTCGAGCCCAAGCCGGGGCGCCGCTTCGTCGACGTCGAGCGCAACATCGTCGTGCCCGACGTGATCGTCACGCGCATCGGCCACGGCACCAACGCGAGGTTCCGCGTCATGCTCAATCCCGAGGTCATGCCGCGGCTGCGCGTGCACGACATCTATGCCGGCGCGCTCAAGCAGCACAAGGGCGAGGGCAGCCAGGCGCTGTCGCAGCGGCTGCAGGAAGCGCGCTGGTTCATCAAGAACATCCAGCAACGCTTCGACACCATCCTCAGGGTCTCCAACGCGATCGTCGAGCGGCAGAAGAGCTACTTCGTGCACGGCGAGCTCGCGATGCGGCCGCTGGTGCTGCGCGAGATCGCCGACGAGCTGGGCCTGCACGAATCCACCATCAGCCGCGTGACCACCGCCAAATACATGGCCACGCCCTACGGCACCGTCGAGCTCAAGTACTTCTTCGGCTCGGCGCTCGGCACCGAAACCGGCGGCAACGCCTCCAGCACCGCGGTGCGCGCGCTGATCAAGCAGTTCGTGAGCGCCGAGGACGTGAGGAAGCCGCTGTCCGACAGCCAGGTGTCCGAGATGCTCAAGGAGCAGGGCATCGAGTGCGCGCGCCGCACGGTGGCCAAGTACCGCGAGGCACTGCGCATCGCGCCTGCGAATCTGCGCAAGGCACTCTAGCGATGAGTCGCCGTCCGAGTCCGCTCCCAAGCTGGATTCGCCTCGGCCTGGCCTTGATGGCGGTGCTTCTTCTTTCCAGCGGCTGCGCGATGCTGCCGGCCGAATTCGAGCGCACGCCGTCCAAGGCGATGCCCTTGTCCACCGGAACCGTGCTGGGCCGCATCGCCAAGGCCTCGCAGCCGGATGCGGACTTGAGCGGCTTCCGGCTCATGCCCAGCGGCGACTTCGCGCTCAACACGCGGCTCGAGCTCGCGCGCCGCGCCGAGCGCACGCTCGACGTCCAGTACTACCAGATCGACAACGACGAGACCGGCCGCTACCTGCTGCGCACGCTGCGCGACGCGGCCCAGCGCGGCGTGCGCGTGCGGCTCCTGATGGACGATCTCTACACCGCGGGCGAGGACGAGCTGCTGCTCGCGCTGGCCGCCACGCCCAACCTCGAGCTGCGGCTCTTCAACCCGTTTCCGGCCGGGCGCGGCAGCATGCTCAGGCGCTTCTCGGCCTCGCTCTTCGACTTCAGCCGCGTCAACCGGCGCATGCACAACAAGCTCTTCATCGCCGACGGCGCGATGGCGGTAGCCGGCGGGCGCAACATCGGCAACCCGTACTTCACGCAGACGGCCGGCGCGAACTTCATCGACCTCGACACCTTCGTCGCCGGCGCTCTGATCCCGCGCCTTTCCAGCCTGTTCGACCTGTACTGGAACAGCGAGCACGTGCGGCCGATCGAAACCGTGGTCGCGCCCACGCTCGCGCGGGAGGCACGGCAGCGGCGCTTCGAGGAGCTGACTGCACCGGCCACCACCCCGGCACCGCGTCCGCCGGCGCCCAACGACCTGCTGGGCTACAGCCCGATCGTCGAGAACCTCAACGCCGGCAAGCTCGACCTCATCTGGACCACCGCCGAGGCGTATGCCGATTCGCCCGAGCGCGTGATCGGCAAACAGGTCACTTACGGCGGCGTGCCGCTGCTCGACGTCGACAGCGTGCGCTACAACGTGGTCGAGCAGATGCGGCGCGGGCGTTCCGACGTGACGCTGGTGTCGCCCTACCTGATCCCCGGCAAGGAGGGGCTGGAGGTGCTGCGCGAGATCCGCCGGCGTGGCATGAAGATCAGCGTGGTCACCAACTCGCTGGCCGCCACCGACGAGCCCGTGGTCCACACCGGCTACCGCCGCTACCGGGCCGACATGCTGCGGCTCGGCGCCGAGATCCACGAGCTGAGTTCGGTGCGCACGCGGCGCAGCGTGCGCCTGGGCCTGTTCGGCACGCAGATCGGACGCCTGCACGCCAAGTCGGCCGTGATCGACGGGCGCACGCTCTTCGTCGGCTCGATGAATTTCGACCCGCGCTCGGAAGTGCACAACACCGAGATCGGCCTCTTCATCTTCAGCCGCGAGATGGCGCAGCAGGTGCTGAAGCTGGTCGAGGTGCTCAAGCAGCAGGGCGCCTACAAGGTGCGCTTCGCGCCCGGCACCGAGAAAATGGAATGGGTGAGCGAGGAGGCCGGCGTCGAACAGGTGCTCACCAGCGAGCCCGATGCGGGCTTCTGGGACCACCTGATGCTGGAACTGCTGGCGCCGCTGGCGCCGGAGAGCCTGCTCTAGATCTAGACCTCATCAGTAGCGATAGCGGTCATGACGGTCATGGTGGTCATGGCGGTCATGGCGGTCATGGCGGTCATGGCGGTCATGGCGGTAGTGATGGCGATGACCGTGCCGGTACTCGTCGCGGTATTCATGGCGGTAGAAGTGCCGCGGCGGCGGGCGCTGGTAGTCATACACGGGAGCCGGACGGTAGTGCCGCGGCGGCGGGTCGTAGTAGACCGGCGCCGGGGCATAGTGGACCGGGCTGGCAATGCCGACGGCGACCCCTGGCACATGGATGCCCACCGACACGGCCAGGTCCCTGGCGCTGGCGGACGTGGCGCCCAGCACGGCCGCGGCGGAGAAGGCGCCGGCGGCGATCCACTTGAAGAAACGGGTGTGCGCGATGTTCATGAAGAAACTCCTGAAGGCATGAAGTGCCGTTGGGGTCATTGCACCCGGCCCGCGTAAAGCAGGACCCGCCTGCTCTGTGAAGCTTGTTGCTGAATGTTGCAGCGCGGACGTACAGCGCAGGAGCGGGACTTACCACATAAAATGCATTTTTGTGGGGTAAGGAATCCATGCCTGTCCAGCACGCCCTGTACCGCATGCATGAGCTGGCTTTCCGCACGCAGTACGCCGAGCTCAAGGAACGCACTGCGTCTGCGGGCCGCCTTCTTCAAGGAACGCCCGGGAGCCTTCAGTTGCGCCGGGGGACAGGCTATGCCTACTGGTATCGGGTCTTCTATCCGGCGCCTGGCAAGAAGGCCGAGCAGATCGTCTGCAAAGACGGGGACACCGCGGCACTCGACGAAGTGTCCCGCGAGATCGAGTTCGCCCAATGGACAAGCGCCCAGGTGAGAAATCTCAGGAAGCTCGATTTCCAGGTGGCGGACAAAGGCGTGGCGAGCGTGCTGGTCGAGCTTCACAACGCGGGCATCCTGGGCGCGTGCCTCGCACTGGTCGGAACCTTGGGCTTCATGGCCTGGTTGAACGAACTCGGAGCGATGGCGGTATCGGCCCGCACGCAGGACGTCGACATTGCCGCCCGGCAAAAGCTGAGGCTTGCAGCGCCGGCGTCCTTTCTTGAAGCGATGGAAGCCACCAGGCTTGGTTTTCATCCTGTTCCCGGGATGCCAAGCCAGGCGCCCTCGACTTCCGTGAAGCTCAAGGGCAGGGATGGATTGCGAGTCGACGTTCTGACGCATGGCGAGGAGCTTGGAAAGACCGTTCCCCTGCCGCAGCTGAAATGGCATGCCGAGACCGTGCCCCACTATGACTATCTGCTCGCGGAGCCAAGTCGCGCCGCATCGCTTGCCGGCGGCCATTGCATCCCTTTGACGTTGCCGCAGCCGGAGCGCTTCGTCTGGCACAAGCTCTACGCGAGCGCCGAGCGCAAGGCCAAGCCCGAGAAAGCCGAAAAGGACCTGCTGCAGGCAGCGACCCTGGGAGCCGTCCTGGCCGAGCAGCAAGACGAGCTTCTGTCCGATTCGTTTCGGGATGCGCCAGCCGCACTCAAGGAAGTGGCGAGAACCCGCCTGCCTGCTTTGCGCAGGGCCTTGAGTGGACATCCTCAAGCGCTCGAACAGTTCGAGCTCGCCCTCGGACCGGCAGCGAAGAAGCGATCGCGCCCTAGCTCGGCCGGTCCGTGATGTTGACCGCCTCGACCTGCACCAGGAGCCGCACCTTGTTCTCGAAGCCGAAGTTGATGCCCCAGGTGATGCCCCACTCGCTGCGCTCCACGATGGTCTCGAAGTCGCCGCCGCAGACCTGGCGCTTGATCAGCGGGCTGAGGTAGCAGCCGAACCGGCTGGCCTTGAGCTTGATGGGCCGCGTCTGGCCCATCAGCGTGAGCGTGCCGTCGACTTCAGCGACCTTGTCGCCGTTGAAATCGATCTTGTCGGCCACGAAGCGGCCGGTCGGAAATTCCGCGACGTTGAAGAAGTCCTTGCTCAGCACGTGGCGGTTGAGCAGGTCGACGCCGGTGTTGATGGAGCCGATGTCCATCGTGATGTCGATCTTGCCGTTCTTGCCCGTGGTATCGATCTTGACCGTGCCGTCCTTGGTGCTGAAGCGGCCGCGGTTGGTGGTGGTGCCGTAGTGGCCCATCTCGTACATCACGAAAGTGTGGGTTGGGTCGACCACGTAGCTGGCGCCCTTGACCGGACCTCCTGCCGGCAAGGCGGCCATTTCCGGTGCCTGCTGTGCGGCGGCGAGGGTCGCTGCGGCCGCGAGCGCAGCGACGGCAATGGACTTCATCATGACGAGCTTTCGAATGGGGCGATGCAAAGTATGAACGAAGGTCAGGTCAAATCGGACGCAGGCCGGTGAGCACGAGCTTGAAACGCACCTGCACGTCGTCGCCGACCATCGAGGTGTCGGTCCATTCGCCCTCGCCGATCTTGAAGGCGAGGCGCTGGATCGTAAAGCTTCCAGTCGCCACCGACTGCCCCGAGGCTTGCGTGATGGTCACCGGCACCATGACGTACTGCGTGGTGCCCTTGATCGTCAGCTTGCCCGCGACCTCGAAGTGCCCGCTGCCGAGGCTCTTGATGGCGCTCGACTGGAAGCTGGCCTTCGGAAATCGCGCGGTGTCGAACCACGGCGCCTTGGGCAGTTCGGCGTCGCTTTGCGGCACGCCGAGGGTGGCGCTGCCCATGTCGATCTGCATGGAGACCGTGCCGCCCTCGGGCTTCTGCGGGTCGAAGGCGATCTGGGCGTCGAACTTCTTGAACGCGCCTTCGACCGGCACGCCCATCTGCTTGGTGACGAAGACGATCTGGCCGTAGCCGGGGACCAGCTTCGCCATCGGTTCTGCGGCGCTCGCCGGCCCCGCGATCGCGAGCGCCGCAGCGGCGGCCCAGAGTGCCCGCCAGGCGATGGGAAGTCTTGTCATCTTGGGTGTCCCTGGTGCGAAAAAGGCCACATGCGATCGAGCAGGCCGTCGCGGTCGGCGAAGTGATGCTTGAGCGCCGCCGCCGCGTGCAGCAGCACCACGGCGGCCAGCGTGAAGGCGCTGCCTTTGTGCATCGGCTTCAGCACCGCCTCGGCGAAGTCCTTGTCCACCGGCACGAAGTCCGGCAGCGGCACGAGGCCGAACCAGACGATTGGAATGCCCAGTCCCGAGCTGTAGGCCCAGCCGAACAGGGGGACGGCGAAGAACAGCAAATACAGCAGCAGATGCGTGCCGCGGTGCGCGACGAGCTGCCAGCCCGGCATCGCCTCCACGATGCAGGCTGGCAGCGGCGGCGGCGGGTGTGACAGGCGCCACAGCAGGCGCAAGGCCGAAAGCGTCAGGATCGTGATGCCGGCCCACTTGTGCCAGTTGATGAGCTTGAGCCGCATCGGCGAGAAGGGGAGGCCGGCCATGTAGAGGCCGACGCTGAAGGCAGCCACGATCAGCAGCGCGAGCAGCCAGTGCAGCCCCATGGCGACCGCGCCGTAGCGTGGGGCGTCGGCACGGTCGTGGGCAAGCGCGGGATGGAGCGGCTCGGCGGGCATGCACAGAGCATATCGCCCCGCAAGCCGCCTATCCGATGCTCCAGCGCGCGATCAGCAGCAGGCCGAGGCCCAGCACCAGCATCAGCACGAAGGGCACCACGAGCCAGGGCGCGTCGTGCTCTTCTTTGTCGGAGGCGAGCTGGTTGTTCATGGTCAGAAGGTCGGAACGTGATCGGCCTGTTCGGGCGTGCGGTCGGTCAGCACCTCGCTCGCGGCGGGAACCGAGGGATCGCTGCTGCGATAGGCGGCCGCAGGCGGGGCCTGGCGCTGCGCCGCGGCGCCGCTGGCCTCGGCTTGCCAGTGGCCGAGCAGGGCCAGGCCGACGAGCAGGATGGCGGCCAGGGCCACCGAACCGAGCAGCAGCCGGGGCGTGCGGCTTTCTTTCCGGCTTTTTCCGGCGAGCGCCGAGAGCCGGTATCTGGACGCTGCGTGGGATTGGAACTGCATGCGGGGCCTTCCTTCCTTCGGATGACACGCGATGAAGGCGTGTGCATGCAATCTAGGCAGGAAGCCGTGCGCGGAAAATGCCGCCTTCGCGTTCGGGATCCCGCGTTCGCGGGAGGGGCCGCGCGACAGCGCTCAGGCGACCGGCGCCGTCATCGGCAGGCGCAGCACGACGCAGGTGCCGGTCGGACCCGAGCGCACTTCGAGCGCACCGCCGAGCCGCTGGGCCCGCGAGCGCATGTTGCCGAGGCCGTGACCCTGGCGCCGGGGTTCGCCGACCAGGCCATGGCCGTCGTCTTCGACTTCCATTTCGAGCATGTCGCCGAGCTGGCGCAGCCGCACCTCGACCCGCGTGGCCCGCGCATGCTTGAGCACATTGGTCAGCGCCTCCTGCGCCACGCGCAGCAGCTGCAGCGCGGCGTGCGGCGCCAGGGGCATCGCATCGTCGGGCAGGTCGATGTCCCAGCGCGGGCGCACGCCGGCCGCGATCAGCTGCGCCTCCCAGCGGAACATGAAGTTGCCGAGCGCGGCGCCGAGGTTGTGCTCGTCGGAGGCCAGCGCATCGAGCGCGAGCCGCATGTCGGCGATGCAGCTGCGCAGCGCGGTGGCGATCTGGCCGTCGTCCATGTCGCCGCGCTCCACGCGCGACAGCGAGGTGAAGAGCTGCGAGCCCAGGCCGTCGTGCAGGTCGCGCATGATCAGCTGGCGCTCTTCCGATGCGGCATGCTCGCGCTCCAGTGCGGCCAGCCGCTCGTAGTTGGCCGCCAGCGCTCGCTCGCGGTCGGCGACGCGCGTTTCCAGCGTGCGGTTCAGGTCCTCCAGCGAGCTCAGCGTGCGCAGGAAGCGCGCCGTCAGAAGGGCGGCCATCGCCAGCAGCAGCATGTTCGAGCCGAAATGCAGCAGGTGGATGCGATGCCCGACCCATGCCGGCAGGAAGCGCCCGAGCAGGCGCGGGTCCCAGGTGATCAGGTAGTCGTGCACGCCCACCAGCACCGCAAAGGCCATCACGGCGGAGAGCGCCGCAGAGGTCAGGGTGCCGCGGCGGCGCGCATAACCGATCGAGGTCGCGATGATCAGCAGGCCGACCCCCATCATGCCGCCCAGCCAGTAGCGCGCCACGAACGGCTCCGCCGCGAAGCCGCCGATCGCGAAGGCGAGGGGACCCAGCAGCCAGTAGGCCACCAGCCCGCGCTCCAGCCCGGGCCGGCGAACGCCGGCGTAGCGCAACGTGAACACCGCCATCACGATCACGAAGCCGCCCGTGGCGCTGTTGTAGATCACGCGCCACCACTGCCATTGGGCCATGGGCATCGCATCGATCAGGAAGGTCATGGTGCGGGTGGCCCACAGCGCGGCCGCCAGGCCGAACAGGCCGTAGAGCACCTCGCTGCGGCGGCGCCACCAGATGAACACCACGAAGCCGGCGACCAGCACGGAGACGAGCACCGTGAGCTCGGGCACGGTGCGGGTCCAGAACAGGCGCCGGTCGTGCAGCGGCTGGAGCTCGGCCTGCGGCCCGACGGCGACGCGCGGGAAGCGCAGCGGGTAGCCCTTGGGGGCCGCGACGCGGATCGCCAGCTCGTTGCGGCCGGGGCGCAGCAGCGGTGCCGGAAACACCGTCATCTGCGGCCGGTAGGTGCGCGCGTAGACCTGCTCGGTGTTCTCGGGCACGCTCGCGACCAGGGTGCCGTTGAGCCAAAGGTCGCCGCCGTCGTAGAAGTAGGGCACGTAGGCGGCCCACTGCGCCTGCCGGGCCGGATCGTCGGGATAGTCGAAGCCGACGCGGTACCAGGCGGGCGCCTTTGCGCGGTCCGGGCGCGAATACCCGGCGTCGTCGGGCAGCGTCACCGTTTCCCACGCCGCGTCGGCCGGCGGCGGGGTTCTAGTGACGACCGGCGCCGCGAACACCGAGGCCTGGCGCGGCTCCTGCAATGCCGCATGGGCGATGCCCGCGATGCAGGCCGCCATCAGCACGGCGACCGCGAGCCGGTGCATCACAACAATCCCATCTGGCTCGCTTCGTAGACCGCTTCGCCGCGCGAGTGGACGGCCAGCTTGCGGTAGATCTTCTTCACGTGCGCGACCACGGTGTGCGGCGAGATGTCGATAAGCTCCCCGATGGTGTCGAAGCTCAGGCCCTTGGCCGTGAGGCGCAGGATCTCGGTCTCGCGTTCGGTCAGGGGCGAGGGCGCCTCGGACGTGGGCGGCTGCGTCGCGGGCGCCGGCTGGGCGCTGACGCGGAAGCGCGCCAGCACGCGACGCGCGATGCTCGGGCTGATGGGCGAACCGCCGGCGCGCACTTCGTGGATGCTGGCGGCGATCCGGTCCGCCCCGGCGTCCTTGAGCAGGTAGCCGGTGGCGCCGGCCTCGATCGAAGAAAGCACGTGCTGGTCGTCGCCGAACATCGTGACCACCAGCACGTCGCACTGCGGACGATGGCGGGCCGCGTGGCGGATCACCTCGACGCCGTCGATGTCGGGCAGCCCGAGATCGACCAGCATGACGTCGGGCGCTTGCGCGTCCAGCATCGCCAGCGCCGCGCGCCCGGTGGCCACCGCAGCGATGAGCTGCAGGCCGGGGTCCGCCAGCACCGCGTCCGAAAAACGGCGCATGAACTCCGGTTCGTCTTCGACAATCAGCACGCTGGTGGTCATGTGAGCCCCTTGGCGACGCGGTCCGGCGATTTTCGCACCGGGGACTTGCGTGGCGATAGCGCAAACGCGGTAGGGCCACATGGGATACTGGCCTTCGAATCCCGCCATGAACGACCTCTCCCTTTTTCTGCCCTGCGCCGCTGGCGTCGAAGACTTTCTCGCGCAAGAGGTGCATGCGCTGACCGGCCGTGTCGGCCAGGACCTGCTGACCCTGCGCGGCGGCGTGCGCGTACGTGCCGACTGGCGCGAAGCCATGAAGCTCAACCTGCACAGCCGCCTCGCGCAGCGCGTGCTGATCGAACTGGCCCACGCGCCGTACCGCAACGAGAACGACCTCTACGCCATCGCGAGCGGCGTGGCCTGGGAGATCTGGTTCACGCCCAAGCAGACCTTCAAGATCGAGACCACGGCCCAGCACAGCCCGCTCACCAGCCTCAACTTCGCCACGCTGCGTATCAAGGACGCGATCGCCGACCGCTTCCGCGCCAAGGCGAACGGCGTGCGCCCCAGCATCGAGACCCAGTGGCCCGACGCGCGCGTGTTCGCGCACCTGGCCACCGACCAGTGCACGCTCTACATCGACACCTCGGGCGAGCCGCTCTTCAAGCGCGGCTGGCGGCAGGACAAGGGCGATGCGCCGCTGAAGGAAACCCTGGCCGCCGCCATGCTGGCCGCCAGCGGCTGGTGGAACCCGGAAACCGGCGAAGTCGCCGGGGAGCCGCTCTACGACCCCTGCTGCGGCAGCGGCACGATCGCGATCGAGGCGGCGCAGATCGCGCGCGGCATCGCCGCCGGGTCGCTCAGGCGCTTCGGCTTCGAGAAGCTGCTGCCCTTCCAGGCCCACGTGTGGTCGGGGCTCAAGGCCGAGGCGCAGCGTGCCGCGGCACCTGGGGTCGCGATCTTCGGCTCGGACGTGTCGCACCGCATGGTCGACTTCGCCGAGCGCAATGCCGAGCGCGCCGGCGTGGCCGAAGCGGTGCAGTTCAGGGGCGGCGACGCGCTGCAGCGCATGCCGCCGGCCGAGTCGGGCGTGATCGTGCTGAATCCGCCCTACGGCGAGCGCATCGAGGTCGGCGGCGTCGCGGCGGCAGGCGGCGGCAAGGGCGGCGGCCGCGAAGAGGCGCAGACCGAAGACGGCGGCGAGTTCTTCGTGCAGCTCGCCAGCCACTGGAAGAAGAACTACGCCGGCTGGACCGCCTGGGTGCTGACGCCCGACCTCCAGCTGCCCAAGCGCATGCGCCTGAAGGAATCGCGCCGCGTGCCGATGTGGAACGGGCCGATCGAGTGCCGGCTGTTCCGCTTCGACATGGTGGCGGGTTCGGCGCGCAACCGGGTCTGAGGGCGCCCTTCGATCAGGGAGGGTCGGGGTGCAGCAGCGGCCCGGCCGGATGGTTCGAAACCGGCACCGAGAAGAAGCGGGTCAGGGCTTCGGCTGTGGGCCCTGGCGCTTCCTCCGGGAAGAAATGGCCGGCATCGATGGCGTGGCCCTGCACGTCCTCGGCCCATGCGCGCCAGAGCGCGAGCGGCCCGCCCGCTTCGGGATACCAGGTGTCGAGCGCTCCCTGCGTGCCCCAGAGCGCGAGCACGGGGCAGTCCATGCGCCGCCTGCCGGCGACGTCGCCCTGGTCGTGCGTGCGATCGAGGCTCGCGGCCGCGCGGTATTCCTCGCAGATGGCATGGACGCGCTCGGGATCCTGCAGCGTCTCCAGATAGGCCGAGCGCACCGCCGGCGGGAACACCTCCGCGGGAGAGCCCCACCCGCCGAGCGCGGCGTCGAGGATGGCCTCGGGTGCCGCGGCCAGCAGACGCTCCGGCAGCGGCTCGGGCTGGGCCAACAGCGACCAGGGCCAGTAGCCGAGCGCGAAGCGAGCATCGGCGCGGGCCCACACCGTTTCCGTCGGCAGGATGTCGAGGACGGCAAGCCGGTCGATGCGGGTCGGATGGTCGAGTGCCATGCGGTAGGCGACACGACCGCCGCGGTCATGTCCGGCGACCGAGAAGTGCGGGTACCCCAGCCGCTCCATGACGATCGCCATGTCGCGCGCCATGGCGCGCTTCGAGTACGGCGCGTGGTCGGGCGCGGAGGCCGGGCAGCCGCTTCGCCCATAGCCGCGAAGATCGGCGCAGACGACGGTGAAGTTGCGGGCCAGCAACGGCGCCACGCTGCGCCACATCAGGTGTGTCTGCGGAAAACCGTGCAACAGCAGGATCGGCGGGCCGGAGCCGGACCAGCGCGCAAAGATATGGGTTTCGCCGGTCTGGATCTCGGCGGTCTCGAAGTCGTCGATCGCGGCGGGGCCCATGGGGACAGGCCCTAGCGTCCCTGGCTCAACCGGCTGAGACCCTGGTCGGTCAGGAAAATGGTGCCCCGCTGGTCCGAGGCGACGAAGCCGTTGGACCGCAGGCGGCTGGAAACCTTGATCGAATCGGTGGGGGATCGCTGGGCAGCGGCCTCGCGGAGCGCCTGAAGCGTTCTCCACTGTTCGTCATTGAGCTGGATTTTCTTTGTCACGGCAACTTCCTTCCATCCCGGCAGTGTGGCAAGGCAGACGTTCTCGCACCTCCTCCAAAGGTGCTCTTGTCAGAAGACCCGTTTCGGACTAGGAGTCGCCGCCGATTGAACTGCGAATGCGGCCTCGTGCCAAGAGGGCTTGCCGCATCAGGCCTGGGCCAAGCCGGTTTTCTTGGCCGGCGCCGGACCCATGCTCCGGTTCGACATGACGGTTGTGTGACATCCGCGCGCCCGGCGACCCTGCGCCGGGCAGCGTTATGGCAGCGTCACACGGCTTTTTGAGAATCCGCGGATGGCGCGTCAACTTCTTTCCATCGCCCTTACCGTCGACCAGCACGACGATGGCGATTTCTATTGGATGCTCCTCGAGTCCTTCGACAACTCGATGGAGTTCGAGTCCCTCATGGAATCCGCGAGCGGGTTCGAAACCTATATCGAAGCGCTCGACGCGGGCTACCTCATGCTCAAGCGGCTCTCGGACGATCTGGCCATCGGGCCCCAGGACGAGTTCGACGATCCCGGCGACCCCGCAAATAGCGTTAACAGGCCCTAGCGCAAGAGCGCCGGCGTCGCTGCAGGGCTAGCGTCCTCCCGCGCCCGCTCGGCGCCTGCCTGGCGCGCCACATGCCACCAGAGCAGCATCCGCTCGAAACTGCCTTCGAAGCCGCGGTCGCGCAGCGCGTCGGCCACCAGCGAGCAATGCGCCGCGGTGCCGCGGTCCAGCACTTCGTTCGACGATGTCTCGGCGCACCGGAGGTAGACGTCCTTGAGCTGCTGGATCGATGCGGCTGCAATGAAGCTCGGCGCATCGGCGTGGACGACATGCGCGTTGAATGCCAGCGCGAACGCCAGCACCTGGATCGGCAGAATCTTCATGAAGGGCCCCTTCTTCGCGGACCTTCCGCGCAGAAGAATCGTCCCGCGCACGGGGGCGTCCTTCAATCCCGCGAATGCGTAACGGGGCGCTCAGCTCTGGATGTAGGTGCGCAGCTGCTCGATGGTCTGTTCATGGTCGGCGATGATGTCGTCCATCAGGTCGCGGATCGAGATCATGCCGACCACCCTGTCGCCATCGACCACCGGCAAGTGGCGGATACGCTTCTGGCTCATCAGCGTCATGCACTCGCGCGTGCGGGTGGCGGGCGTCACGGTCAGCACGTCGGGCGTCATGAGCTCGGCGACCAGCACCTCTTTGGAGTTCCGGCCCTGCAGCGCCACCTTGCGCGTGTAGTCGCGTTCGGAGATCACGCCGACCAGCTTGTCGTGCGACATCACCATGAGCGCGCCAACCTCGTGACGGGCCAGCGCCTCCAGCGCGTCGAACATCGTGGCGCCCGGTTCGATGCGCCAGACAGCCGAGTCGCGACGCTTGAGCAGTTCGGAGACAGGTTTCATGGAAGGCCCTCAAGGAGAAACGTTTGCGTGCAACCCACGCAAGGGCCGCGCCAGCGCAAATCATAGGCGGCGCGCGCAACAGTCCCAAGGCTAAGCCGAAGGTCTACCCATTTCGTGAGATGGACACCCGCATCCGCGCGCATCACCATGCGACGCGCGGCTGCCACTGCCGCCCGAGGAGCTGCGATGCACATCCTGATGAGCAAGGGAAGCGTTGGCGACGATGTGGAGCGGCTGCGCCGCGCACTCGCGAATGCGCTGGGCGGCGACGCGGAGCTCTTCCCTTCGCTGAAGAAGGCGAACACGCCGATCCTGGGCTTGGACCGCATCCACGACGAGGCCTACTCCGGCTGGGACGGCTCCTCCGACACGGGCGAAGCGCTCGCGCTCTGGCGCCAGGCCGCCAGGCTCGACAGCCGCACCAGGCGGGTCAAGGACGAGCGCGTCCAGGTCGCGAAGGATGCAGCGGGCCGGCCCGTGCTGCAAGCGGCGGCACATGGCGGCTTCGACAACGACATCGACGTCGTCACGCGCACCCTCAAGCGCATCACGGGCGCCGAGCTCGCGCTGCCGGTGGACGATCTGCGGGGCTTCTGAGCGCTCGACGCATGGCCACTTCCAAGCCGACACCCCCGGAAGCCAAGGACGCGCCTGCATATTCGAGTGCGGCACTGGAATGGGCCAGGCTTCTGCTGCCAGTGCTCGTTTCCTGGCCGCTGGTCGTGCTGGTCGTTGCCTATCTTTTCCATGACACGCTGGGCGGGCTCATCACCCGCTTCGCGCAGTCCACCGAGGCAAGGCCGAACTGGGGCCGTTCAAGATGGAACTCGGCAAGCCGGTACTGCCGCCGCAATACCGGCCGCAAACCGCCGATCCGCGGCAGGACGAGATCGATCTTTCGTCCGTCATCGGCAAGATCGGCGACACGGGCCCCGAAGGCACGACCGTCGGCTTCTCGGTGGCCTATGCCATCCAGGCGGCGGCCAGCGAGGCCGGCAAGGAGGTGGTGGTCTCGCCGCGCGGCATCTATGTGCTGTCGAAGAAATACGACGAGTGGCCCGGCGAGAACTATGAAGGCTCGTCCTTGCTCGGTGCCGTGAAGGCCGCCAAGGAGGAGGGGGTCTACCTCGAGAAGGACTGGCCTTACGATCAGAAAACCGTGCCCGTCGGCAAGAAGCCTGCCTTCAAGCTCAAGAGCTATGCGCAGGCAAAGTCCATCACGGCCATCCTGAACGCGCTGCGCGAGAAGAAGGTCGTCGCGCTGACCGTGCAGGTGACGGAGGACTTCGATCACGTGTCCAAGGAAGGTCGGGTAACCATCAAGCTGCCGCTGCGCGACCTTGGGAGAAAGACGATCACCATCGTCGGCTATGACGCGAAGACCGCGGAGTTCAAGTTCGCCAACGACTGGGGAACGGGATGGGGATCGGGCGGCTTCGGCTGGATCAAGGACACCGACCTGGCCCGCATACTGGACGACGGCTATACGGTCGAACTCTAGTGACTGACGACAGAATGGAAGAAGAAACAGCAGCGAGCACATGAGTATCGTGATCGACACCAACATCGCCCTCGACCTGCTGGTCTTCGACGACCCCGCCTGCCTGCCGCTCGCCGCGGCCCTCGATGCCGGCGAGCTGCGCTGGCTCGCCACCGCGGCGATGCGCGACGAGTTCGCGCGCGTGCTCGGCTATCGCCTGATCGCCGCGCGCCTGGCGCAGAGCGGCCGCGATGCCGAGAGCGTGCTGGCGGCCTTCGACCGCCGGGTGGGGCCGGTGAGCGAGGCGCCGGCGCGCGCGCCCTGCACCTGCAGCGACCCCGACGACCAGATCTTCATCGACCTCGCGGTGGCGCACCGCGCGCGGCTCCTGAGCAAGGACCGCGCGGTGCTCGCGATGCGCAGGCGGCTGGCGACGCTGGGTGTTGCAGTCTCCGGGATCTAGGGCAGGCCCACTACCCGCTCGACGCGCGCAGCGCGGCGGCCGGCGACGAAGCGGCTCCGACATGACGGCGTTGCCAGGGCAAAAATACTACTTTCATCTAAACCGTTCCGGTACTTGTCGACGAGGAAAAGAGGGCATCCGTCCCATGCGCTTGAGAGCGATGACCTTGATGATGGTCTTCATATCGCCGGCATTCCCGGTGCTCTTCAAGGAAAAACATGGCGACCATGACCGGGTCCAACGGAGACGACAACCTCACAGGCACCGTCGGCGACGACACCATCAACAGCGGCAACGGCGATGACAGCGTCGATGGCGGTAGCGGGAATGATTCGCTGAATGGCGGAGCGGGAACCGACACCCTCGACGGCGGCAGCGGCAGCGACCAGCTCAACGGGGGCTCGGGGAGCGACACGCTGATCTACAACGTGAGCGAAAACCTCGCGGCGGGCACGAAGGACGTGTACACGGGCGGGTCGGGTGTCGATACGCTTGAACTCCAACTCACCACGGCGCAGTGGCTGGAGTCTTCCACCCAGACACAAATTGCCGCCTACCTGGCGCATCTTTCCGCTGTCACCAACGCCAGGACGGGTGAGGTTTCCAATGGCTCGGCCAGCGATTTCGTCTTTAGCTTCGGGTCGTCAACGCTGACGGTCCAGATGACGGAAGTCTTGAGAATCCTCGTGGACGGCATCGAACAGAATCCGGCCAACGAAGCGGTGACGGCGCTGAGCGAGGTCAAGACGACGACCGAAGATGGCCCGGGGGTGCAGATCCATGTTCTGCAGAACGATCTGGTTCCCGACCTGGTCAAGACCCTTGGCGCTCGCCTCGGCTCCGACTCACGGAACGGCGACCCTTGTTCAGCCGGCCATGGACAGTCCATCGACGTGGTATTTCCAGTACCAGGCCAACCCGGCTGATTTCCAGTACCTGGCCGCGGGCGAGAGCGCGACCGACACCTTCACGTACGAGGTGAAGGACGCCGACGGAAGCAGCGGTCTGGCGACGGTGACCATCACCATCACCGGCACCAACGACGTGCCGGTGATTGGCGGGGTAGTCAGCGGCGCCGTAAGCGAGGACGACTCGACGCCGAACCTGAGCACCAGCAGTGTGTTGACGATTGCCGATGTCGATCAAGGACAGTCCAGCTTTGCGGCCCAAGCGAGCGTGGTCGGCAGCAATGGCTACGGCAGCTTCACGCTGGCGGCGGACGGTAACTGGAGCTACACAGCCAATAACGGCCAAAGCGCGATCCAACAGCTGGGCGCGGGCCAGTCGATCAGCGACAGCTTCACTGCCGTGTCGTTCGACGGCACGGCCAGCCAGCTCGTGACCGTGACCATCACCGGCACCAACGACGTGCCGGTCATCGGTGGCGTGGCCAGCGGCGCGGTGAGCGAGGACGACTCGACGCCGAACCTGGGCACCAGCGGCGTGTTGACGGTTGCCGATGTCGACCAAGGTCAGTCCAACTTCACGCCTCAGGCAAGCACCGTTGGCAGCAACGGCTACGGCAGCTTCACGCTGGCAGCTGATGGCAGCTGGGGCTACACGGCCAGCAACGGCCAAGGCGCAATTCAGCAACTGGGTGCGGGGCAGTCGATCAGCGACAGCTTCACCGCAGTCTCCTCAGACGGTACAGCCAGCCAGCTCGTGACCGTGACCATCACCGGCACCAACGATGTGCCGGTAATCGGTGGCGTCGCCAGCGGCGCCGTAAGCGAGGATGACTCGACGCCGAACCTGAGCACCAGCGGTGCGCTGACGATTGCCGACGTCGACCAAGGTCAGTCCAGCTTCGCGCCCCAAGCCGGCACCGCCGGCAGCAACGGCTACGGCAGCTTCAGCTTGCTGGCCGATGGGAGCTGGAGCTATACCGCCGACAACAGCCAAGCAGCAATCCAGCAGCTGGGTGCTGGCCAGTCGATCAGCGACAGCTTCACGGCCATGTCGTCCGACGGTACGGCCAGCCAGGTGGTGACCGTGACCATCAGCGGCACCAACGACGTGCCGGTGATCGGCGGCGTGGCCAGCACTGCGGTGAGCGAGGACAACTCGACGCCCAACCTGAGCACGAGCGGCGTGCTGACCATTGCCGATGTCGACCAGGGCCAGTCGAGCTTCGCGGCTCAGGCCGGCACCGCCGGCAGCAACGGCTATGGCAGCTTCAGCTTGCTGGCCGACGGGAGCTGGAGCTACACGGCCAACAATAGCCAAAGCGCGATCCAGCAGCTGGGTGTGGGGCAGTCGATCAGTGACAGCTTCACCGCAGTCTCCTTCGACGGCACGGCGAGCCAAGTGGTGACGGTGACCATCACCGGCACCAACGACGTGCCGGTCATCGGTGGGGTGGCCAGCGGCGCGGTGCACGAAGATGTGGGCGTGGTCGGCAGCAACCTTGCGACGAGTGGTGTGCTGACCATTGCCGATGTCGATGCGGGCCAGTCCGACTTCATCGCCCAGGCCGGCACCGCCGGCAGCAACGGCTATGGCAGCTTCAGCTTGCTGGCCGACGGGAGCTGGAGCTACACAGCCAACAATAGCCAAAGCGCGATCCAACAGCTGGGCGCGGGCCAGTCGATCAGCGACAGCTTCACTGCCGTGTCGTTCGACGGCACAGCCAGCCAGCTCGTGACCGTGACCATCACCGGCACCAACGACGTGCCGGTGATCGGTGGCGTGGCCAGCGGCGCCGTAAGCGAGGATGACTCGACGCCAAACCTGAGCACCAGCGGTACGCTGAGCATTGCCGATGTCGATCAAGGCCAGTCGAGCTTCGCGACCCAGGCCGGCACCGTCGGCAGCAACGGCTATGGCAGCTTCAGCCTGCTGGCCGACGGGAGCTGGAGCTATACGGCCAACAACAGCCAGGCCGCGATCCAGCAGCTGGGTGCTGGCCAGTCGATCAGCGACAGCTTCACCGCAGTCTCCTTCGACGGCACGGCCAGCCAGCCCGTGACGGTAACTATCAGCGGCACCAACGACGTGCCGGTGATCGGCGGCGTCGCCAGCGGCGCGGTGAGCGAGGACGACTCGACGCCGAACCTGAGTACCAGCGGTGCGCTGACGATTGCCGATGTCGATCAAGGACAGTCCAGCTTTGCGGCCCAAGCGAGCGTGGTTGGCAGCAATGGCTACGGCAGCTTCACGCTGGCGGCGGACGGGAGCTGGAGCTACTCCGCCGACAACGGCCAAGCGGCGATCCAGCAGCTGGGCGCCAGCCAATCGATCAGCGACAGCTTCACGGCGGTGTCTTCCGACGGTACGGCCAGCCAGGTGGTGACCGTGACCATCAGCGGCACCAACGACGTGCCGGTAATCGGTGGCGTGGCCAGCGGCGCGGTGAGCGAGGACGACTCGACGCCGAACCTGAGCACGAGCGGCGTGCTGACCATTGCCGATGTCGACCAGGGCCAGTCGAGCTTCGCGACCCAGGCCGGCACCGCCGGCAGCAACGGCTATGGCAGCTTCAGCCTGCTGGCTGATGGCAGCTGGAGCTACACGGCCAACAATAGCCAAAGCGCGATCCAGCAGCTGGGTGTGGGGCAGTCGATCAGTGACAGCTTCACCGCAGTCTCCTTCGACGGCACGGCGAGCCAAGTGGTGACGGTGACCATCACCGGCACCAACGACGTGCCGGTCATCGGTGGGGTGGCCAGCGGCGCGGTGCACGAAGATGTGGGCGTGGTCGGCAGCAACCTTGCGACGAGTGGTGTGCTGACCATTGCCGATGTCGATGCGGGCCAGTCCGACTTCATCGCCCAGGCCGGCACCGCCGGCAGCAACGGCTATGGCAGCTTCAGCTTGCTGGCTGATGGCAGTTGGAGCTACACGGCTGATAACAGCCAAGCAGTGATCCAGCAGCTGGGTGCCGGCCAGTCGATCAGCGACGGCTTCACGGCGGTGTCTGCCGACGGTACGGCCAGCCAGGTGGTGACAGTGACCATCACCGGCACCAACGACGTGCCGGTCATCGGTGGGGTTGCAAGTGGCGCGGTGACCGAGGATGGTTCGACGCCCAACCTGAGCACCAGCGGTGCGCTGACCATTGCCGATATCGACCAGGGCCAGTCCAGCTTCGAGGCCCAGGCCGGCACCGCCGGCAGCAACGGCTATGGCAACTTCAGCTTGCTGGCCAACGGCAGCTGGAGCTACACAGCCACCAACGGCCAAAGTGCGATCCAGCAGCTAGCCCATCTTTCTCAACCCAACCCCGATTCCGACGATTTTTCGGGTGTCGAGCGACGCAAGTGGTTGATCCGTATAGGGGTGACGCGGCAAAACGCTTGTGGTGGAGACCTTGGTCCTTGGCGTGCAGGCGAGTGGTTCCTAAACTGCGGCGCATGTTCCTGCGCTGCAACCGACGCCTGAAGGACGGCAAGACGCACGAGTACTGGAGCGTGGTGGAGAACCGCCGACTGGCCGATGGGCGCGTGGTGCAAAGGCAGGTGCTCTACCTGGGCGAGATCAACGCGAGCCAGCGCGAAGCCTGGCGCAAGACCATCGAAGTGCACGACGAGGGAAGGAGACGCCAGGTGGCGCTGTTCCCGGCCGGCTCGATGCCCGCGGACGACGCGAATGCGATTGGCATCCGTCTGGACGAACTGCGCCTCGAACGCCCGCGCCAGTGGGGCGCGTGCTGGCTGTCATGCGTGCTGTGGCAGCAACTCGAACTCGATGCCTTCTGGAGCGCTCGACTGGCGCCCTCGCGTGAAGGCACCCCGTGGCTGCAGGTGCTGCAAACGCTGGTGGCCTACCGTCTCATCGACCCCGGCAGCGAATGGCGCCTGCACCGCCACTGGTTCGACGCCAGCGCGATGGCCGACCTGCTGCACGCCGACTTCGCGCTGGCCGAGAAGAACACGCTGTACCGCTGCCTGGACAAGCTCACGGCCCACAAGGACGAACTGTTCAAGTTTCTGTGCCAGCGCTGGGGCGAGCTGTTCGGCGCCAAGTTCGACGTGCTGCTGTACGACCTGACCAGCACCTACTTCGAGAGCGACGTGGAGCGCAGCGAGCACGACAAGCGCCAGTACGGCTACAGCCGCGACAAGCGAGGCGACTGCCGCCAGGTAGTGATCGCGCTGATCGTCACGCCCGAGGGCTTCCCGCTGAGCTACGAGGTGCTCTCGGGCAACACGGCCGACGCCACGACGCTTGGCGACTTCCTCGATCGCATCGAGCAGCGCTACGGACGCGCCAACCGGATCTGGGTGATGGACCGCGGCGTGCCCACCGAAGACAGCCTGGCGAAGATGCGCCGCATGGGAGCGTCCTATCTCGTGGGCACACCCAAGGGGCGGCTGACCAAGCTTGAGCAAGGCTTCCTCGCACAGCCGTGGCAGCGCGTGCGCGAAGGCGTCGCTGTCAAGCGCCTGGGCGCTGACGAAGACACCTACGTGCTCGCGCAAAGTGCGGCACGCATCGACAAGGAGCGTGCGATGCGCCGCCGCCGGCTCGGCCGCTACGTGCAGCGCCTGCAGGCCTTGCAGGGCCAGACGCTCACGCGCGATCAACTGCTCATGAAGCTGGGCGCAGCCAAGCACGACGCCGGGCGAAGCGCCCAGCTGATCAAGGTTCATCTGCCCGAGGCCAGCAGCAGCGCCAAGACAGCGTCCTTCGAGTTCGAGCTCGATCGCGCCCGGCTGCGCCAGGTGCGCCGCCGTGAAGGGCGCTATCTGCTGCGCACCAACCTCGCAGCCCACGATCCCGCGCAGCTGTGGACGTTCTACATCCAGCTCACCGAGGTCGAGCAGGCGTTCAAGGAACTCAAGCACGACCTGGCCGTACGCCCGATCTTCCACTCCAGCGAGAAGCGCATCGAGGCGCACATCTTCGTGGCCTTCCTCGCCTACTGCCTGCAGGTCACCTTGAAGGCCCAACTCAAGCGCCTGGCGCACGGCATCACGCCTGCGGAGGTCATCGCCAAGTTCAAGACCATGCAGATGGTGGACGTGCACGTGCCCACCACCGACGGCAGAGAGCTCGTGCTGTCGCGATACACCCAGCCCGAGGCCGATCACCGCATGCTGCTGGACCTGCTGCGGCTGAGCCTGCCCGATCAACCCCCGCCGAAGATCACCGCCAAACACGCCCGCATCACTGCCCAACCCATCCCGATGTAGTGGAGACCTTCGAGGTCGTGCTGAATCAAATCAAGCACTTAGCCGGCTTCACACCTGTCAGTTGAGAAAGATGGGCTAGGCGCCGGCCAGTCGATCAGCGACAGTTTCACGGCGACGTCATCCGACGGCACGGCCAGCCGGCTGGTCACAGTCACCATCAACGGCACCAACGATGCGCCGGTCCTGAGTGCTGCCGCGACACCGGTCCTGGCATCGGTCAACGAGGATGCGGGCGCACCGGCTGGAGCCGTCGGCACGCTCGTGTCCAGCCTGGTGAATCTCAACCCGCCGGCCGGCGGTCTCGACAACGTGACCGATGCAGACAACGGCGCCATCACCGGCATTGCGCTGACGGGTGTGAATAGCGCCAATGGGACTTGGTGGTATTCCACCAATGGAGGGAGCGACTGGACGGCGGTCGGTGCAGTTTCGGACACCTCCGCGCTGCTGCTGGCTGCCGACACGAACACGCGCGTCTACTTTCAGGGAGGTTCCAACTTCAACGGCACCGTCAGCGACGGCATCACCTTCCGCGCCTGGGATCAAACCAGCGGTACGGTGGGCACCATGGTCACCACTGCGACCAATGGAGGCAGCTCCGCATTCTCGAGCACCACCGACACGGCCAGCATCAGTGTGGCGGCCGTCAACGACAACCCGATTCCGGCCAGCGATGTTCTCTACGTGTCGAACAGCACCACCGTGACGCTGCCGACCAGCATGCTGCTGGCCAACGACACGGACATCGACGGCGCCGCGCTCAGCGTGATCGCGATCAGCGTCGTCACGGGAACATTGGCCACCCCGGTCACCATCAACCCCAACGGGACCTTCTCGTTCACGACGGGGGCGACCGGTGGCACCGTCGCCAGTCCGACCGTCGTCACGCTCAGCTACACGCTCGGCGACGGCGCCAGTGGAACTGCGACCGGCTCCATCACGCTGAACGTGTTGGACACGACCTCGGGTGGGAATAATGTCAACCTCACAGGTGTCGCGAGCTACCAAGGCTCCTATATCGACGGCAAGGCGGGCGTTGATACCTTGAGCGACGGGGCGTTCCAATCGGTTCTCGTCGGTAGCGGTGGCAATGATGGGTTGAACGGCAACGCGGGCTCGGACCTGCTGATTGGTGGCGACAACGTGGACACCCTCAGCGGCGGTGCCGGCAACGATGTTCTGCGTGGGGGTAGCAACAATGACACTATCGACGGCGGGACCGGCACGGAGGATCTGATCGACTTCTCGGACGCGTCCGGTGCGGCCGGCATCACCTTTACGCTGACTCAATCCAGCAGCGACACGACCTTCAATACACCCTCAGCGGCCGGCCTCGGAAATGACACCTACCGGAACATCGAGGGCGTCATCGGAAC
Source organism: Variovorax sp. LjRoot84 (assembly GCF_964254305.1). Classification (NCBI taxonomy): domain Bacteria; kingdom Pseudomonadati; phylum Pseudomonadota; class Betaproteobacteria; order Burkholderiales; family Comamonadaceae; genus Variovorax; species Variovorax sp. LjRoot84. The sequence goes on along the minus strand of NZ_CAXUTE020000001.1, from coordinate 5,704,781 downwards.
TGCCAGCGCCGACACCCTGACCGGCAGCGCCTCGAACGACATCCTGCGCGGCGGCGCCGGCAGCGACACGCTCGACGGCGCCGGCGGCGCAGGAGACCTGCTCGACCTCTCGGACGGCACGGCCGGCCTCACGTTCACGCTGACACAAGGCAGCAGCGCGACGAGCTTCAATGCCAGCGCCGCCGGGCTCGGCTCCGACACCTACAAGAACTTCGAGGGCGTCATCGGCACGGCCTTCGCCGACACGATCACCGGCTCGGCATCGGCCGACCAGTTGCGCGGCGGCGGCGGCAACGATGCGATCGACGGCCTCGGCGGCGACGATCGGATCGTCGGCGGGACGGGTGCCGACACGCTCACCGGCGGCGCCGACAACGACACCTTCGTCTTCGACTCGGCGCCGAACGCCGTGGACGCCATCTCCGACTTCGACGCCTCGGGGTCGGCGGCGAGCGGCGACCTGATCGAGCTGTCGCTCGGAACCTTCACGGCCCTCTCGACTGCGAGCGGCAGCACGCTGTCGGCGACCGAGTTTGCATCCTTGGACGGCGGCGGTGCCGGAGACGCAGTGGGCTCGGGCGTGCACGTGATCTACGACAGCGCGACTGGCAACCTGTACTACGACGCGGACGGCCTCAGCGCCGCCAACCGCACGCTGGTGGCGACGCTGACGCAGAGCAATCCGCTGGATACGTTCGACAACAACGACATCAAGGTCGGCGCGTGACTTCCTGCCGTTCGCCAGCCGGCGCGGGTGGCATGAAGCCTCTTTTCCAGCTTCTCAGGCGACCGCTCTTTTTCGTCGCGGGCTTCTCCTTCTTCGTCAATCTGCTGCTGCTCGCCCCCGCGCTGTTCATGCTGCAGGTATTCGACCGCGTGCTGACGAGCCAAAGCCAGGAAACGCTGCTGGTCCTGTTGCTCGGCGTGGCCGTGGCTCTCGGCCTGATGCTGATGCTGGACTACCTGCGCAGCCGCCTGCAGGGCGTCGCCGGCCATCTGGTCGCCGAGCAGTTGTCCCCGACCGTGGCCAAGGTCATGCTGGCCCGCTCGGCGCGGCGCGCGGAGCGGGCGCCGTCGGAAGGGCTGCGCGACGTCGCGGCACTGCGCAACCTGTTTTCCGCCCAGGGCTTGCTGGCGCTGTTCGACACGCCCTGGGCATTCGTCTACGTCGCCGTCATCTGGCTGGCGCATCCGGTGCTGGGCATGGCGGCCGCCGGTGCGTCGCTGCTGATGCTCGTCCTTGCCGTGGTGAACGACCGTGCGACGCGCCGCGACATCGAAGCGCTGCAAAAGGAAGCTGCGAGGGCCACGCGCTACCTCGAAGCCTCGATGCAGAACGCCGAGCTGGCGCAGTCGCTCGGGATGGGCGACGCGCTGATCGGGCGCTGGCGTCAACTCAACGCTGGCGTCACCGCGTTGCAGGGCCCGACCGCGCGCAAGTCGGTGGCGATGGCGGCGCTCACGCGGACCACGCGCCAGGCGGTCCAGGTGCTGCTGCAGGCGCTCGGCGCCTACCTCGTCATCACGGGCGAAGGCACGCCCGGCATCCTCGTGGCCTGCACCATCCTGCTGGGCCGGGCGCTGGCGCCGGTCGAACAGGTGGTGGGGAGCTGGCGGGTGCTGGCCGAGGGACGTCTCGCCTTCGCGCGCCTGTCGGAGCTGCTGGGCGCCGCCGAGCGCCAGCCGGAACGCATGACGCTGCCGGCCCCGATCGGCCGCCTGGATGCGCAGGGCCTGGTGTTCCGACCGCCACAGAGCGAGCGGATGATCCTTGCCGGCGTGTCGCTGAGCCTGGAGCCCGGCGAGTCGCTGGCCATCACGGGCGCAAGCGGCGCCGGCAAGTCGACCCTGGTGCGCCTGTTGACGGGCCTGTGGAAGCCCAACGCCGGCGTCGTGCGGTTGGACCACGTCGACCTCGCGCAATGGCCGCGCGAGGAACTCGGCCCCTGGCTCGGCTACGTGCCGCAGGACGTCGAGCTGTTCGCCGGCACCGTTGCCGACAACATCGCGCGGCTGGGCGAAGTCGACCCGGACAAGGTCGTGCACGCAGCCGAGCGCGCCGGCGTGCATGAGCTGATCCTGACACTGCCCGAGGGCTACGACACCGTGATCGACGCCATGGGCGTGATGCTGTCGCCGGGGCAGCGCCAGCGCATTGCGCTGGCACGCGCGCTGTATGGAAACCCGAAGCTGCTGGTGCTGGACGAACCCAATTCCAACCTGGACGGGGCCGGCGAACTCGCGCTCGGGGAGGCGCTGAAGGCGCTGCGCGGGCAGGTCACGGTGATCGTCGTCACGCACCGCAGCACGCTGGTGCAGCACATGGACAAGCTGCTGGTGCTGGAAGCCGGTCGTGTGCAGCAGTATGGACCCGTGGCGGAGGTCATGCAGACGATCAAGCGAACAGGCCAGAGCACGGGCGGCGGCCAGGTGGTGGCGATGCCGCCGCGCCCTGCGGAGAAGGTGTCATGAACAACGCGGCGCATGCCATCGCGGCCAATGATCCTCTGGCGCTTCATGTGCGCGACGCGCGTCGCCTGACGCACTGGGGCATGGCCGTGCTTGTCTGCGGACTGCTGCCGGCAGCCGCCTGGATGAGCTTCGCGCCGCTGTCGTCCGCCGTGGTGGCGCAGGCGTACGTGAAGGTGGACCTGAACCGGCGCCCCGTGCAGCATGCCGAAGGGGGCATCGTGCGCGAAGTACTGGTGCGCGATGGCCAGCGCGTGCGGCAGGGAGAGCCGTTGCTGGTGCTGGGCGACGTGTCGGTGGATGCCGACAGGAACCGGCTGGACCATCGCGTCAAGACCGAGCGCGCGAGCCTGGCGCGACTCGACGCCGAGCAGACCATGGCGCGCGCGATCACCTTCCCGCCGGACGTGATCGAGACCGCGGCAAACGATCCGCGCCTGGCCGAGCAGCTGACGAAAGAACGCTCGCTGTTCGATGCGCGGCGCGATGCGCTCGTGGGACAGGTGCGCTTGCTGCGTTCGCAGCGCGAAAAGGTCGCTGAAGAAATCGTCGCGCTGCGCGCGCAGATCGCGCAGGCGAGCGAGTCGATGAAATTCCAGAAGAACGATCTCGAGACCAACCGGAAGCTGCTCAAGGACGGCTTCATCTCGGCCACCCGCATCGCCCAGCTGGAAGGCACCGTGGCCGACTACGGCGTGAAGATCGAGGAACGGCGCGCGGAGCTGGCGCGCGCCGAGCAGCGCACGGTCGATGCCGATCTGCGCATCCGCTCGCTCGAGAGCGACTACCGCCAGCATGCGAGCGACCAGCTGAAGGTCACGGCGGCGCGGCTGTCCGAGATCGAGCAGGAGCGGCGCAAGTCGCTCGATGCGTCGGCGCGCCAGGTGATCACGGCCCCGGCCAGCGGCGAAATCATCGACCTGAAGTATTCGACGCCCGGTTCGGTGATCCCGCCGCGCGAGACGATTGCCGACGTTGTGCCGGACGACACCCGGCTGGTGACCGATGCGCGCGTTCGCACCGAGGACATTGGCCGGATCCATCGTGGCCAGGCAGCCGACATCCGTTTCACCGCATTCACGTATCGCACCACGCAGCTGGTGCGTGGCAAGGTGGTCTACGTTTCGGCCGACCGCCTGATCGATCGCGCGACCAATGCCCCTTACTACTCGGTGCTGGTCGAGGCCGACCCGGCTTCATTGGCGACGGCAGGGGAGCTGAAACTGCTGGCCGGCATGCCGGCCGAGATCTACGTCAAGGGAGACGAGCGCACGCCACTTCAATACCTGGTGGAGCCGGTCACGCAGGTGCTGCGCCGCGCCGTGCGGGAGCGTTGATGAAGGATTGCCGGCTGCCGGCGGCTCAGTTCGTCGTCGGCGGCGCGGGCAGCTCGTGGCCGTACCAGCGCGCCAGCAGCCGCGCCACCGCGCGCGAACGCTGCGTGTCCCGGCCCCAGCGCCGGCCGGCCGGCAGGTGCCGCAGCCAGCGCATGCGGCGTGCCGCCAGGGCCAGCCGCTCGCGCACCTCGTCGCTTTCATCTGCCATCGCCGCGTGCCAGCGCGCACCGGCCGCCTGCGGCGAAGCCGCGCGCACCAGCATGGCGGTGGAATGCAGGTAGCTGAGCCAGTCGCGCACCTGGCATTCGGCCAGCGGCAAGGTCTCGCGCGGATCGTCCTCGAAATCGATGTAGCCGATGACGCCGTCCGGGCATTGCACGAGGTTGCGATCGAAGGCCTGGCTCAGGTAGGCGCCGTGCGCATGGACGGTGGCGATGGCGGCCAGGCCTTCGCGCCAGACCGAGAGGAGGGCGACCGGGCCCGCGGCCGCGGCCTGGTCGAGCCGTTCCTGCAGCACCACCGGCGGCCGGCCGCTCTCGCCGAGGTCGGAGATCAGCAGGCCGTCGGGCTGCTGGGCCAGCACCGCCGGCACGCGCAGGCCCGCGGCGCCCAGCGCGCGCAGGCGCCGCGCCTCGGTGGCGATGGCCGCCTCGCCGCCCGGATTGGGCACCGGCGTCAGCACGTCCAGCCGCAGCAGGCCGGCGACCGCCGCCATCAGGTGGTAGCCCAGCTTGCCGTGGGGCGGGCCGGCCTTCTTGAGCCAGACGCGCTCGCTGCCGAGACGATGGCTGGCCACCGCCTTCTGCTGCTGCGGCAGCATGGTGCGCAGGAATTCCGCGTAATCGCCGGGTTCCAGCGGCGGCGTGCTCGCCTCCAGCGGCGCCGGCGCCGAAGCCTGGCCCTTGCGCGTCTGCACGCGCGTACCTCGTTTGACAGGGTTCATGAGGCTGGCAGGCTGGCGATCAGGCCGAGCGCGCACAGCGCAAAGGCGCTGTAACGCGTCGGAAACGACGGAATCGTCGGTGTTGAAATGGTGAGTCCCCCAAAGCCTTGCTGCATCATAGAGGGCTGCAGCCGCAACGCCATGACGACCATCGACTCCCCGACGCCCGCCTCCTCGCCCGACAACGCACCCCTCGGCCCCGACGATTTCGACGCCCTCGACCAGGCGCTCGACGCCATGCGCGAGCACGACGACGAGATTCCGCAATGGGAGTTCTGCGAGGGCTTCATGGCCGCGCTGGTGTGCACGCGCCGGCCCATCGAGCCGGCCGAATACTGGCCGGTTCTGCTGGGCGAGGGCTTCGTGCCGGCGCAGCACATGGAATTCGTCTGGCGCTGGAAGCGGCGCTGGCGCGAGATCGAAACCGGGCTCGACGCCGACGTGCAGTCGCTCGACGACGAACGCACCTGGCAGCCCGAAGTGCTGGACACGCGCGGCGCGATTGCGGCGCTGCCCGAGGAGGAGCGCACCGGGATGGAGGGCGAGGCCATCCCGTCCTTTGCGCAGGTCTGGGCGCTCGGCTTCATGTTCGCGGTCGAGAACTGGCCCGAGGACTGGGCGCCGCCGCGCGACAAGGAGGCGGCGCAGATGCTCGACGAGGCGCTCGACACCATCGTCACCCTGACCGAGGACGACCGCGCGAAACCCGAGGTTTCGATGTACAGCGAAGACGGCCCGCCGAGCGTGAGCCAGCAGCGCGTGGACGATTTCGGTGCCGCGATCTGGGCCGTGTACGACCTGCGCCAGCTCTGGCGCAGCATGGGCCCGCGCGTGGAGACGATCCGCAAGGAAGCGACTCCTGGTCGGAACGACCCCTGCCCCTGCGGCAGCGGAAAAAAATACAAGAAATGTCACGGTGCCAGTTGAGCTGACCTCGCGCCGCGCCTGGGGCATGGTGCTGGCGCTGTGCACCGCCTTTGCCTTGAGCCAGGCCTACCGCACCGTGGGCGCGATCATGGCCGGGCAGTTGCAGGCGGATTTCAAGCTCTCGGCGCAGGCGCTGGGCGTTTTCTCGGGCTCTTTCCACTTTGCCTTCGGCGCGATGCAGCTCTTGATGGGCATCGGCATCGATCTGTACGGCGTGCGCCGCACGGTCTTGACGGCCTTTCCGCTCGCCATCGTCGGCGCGGCGGTCTCGGCGCTGTCCTCCGACTACCTCGTGCTGGTGGCCGGCCAGGTGCTGATCGGCGTCGGCTGCGCGCCGGCCTTCCTGGTGTGCACGGTGTTCATCGCGCGGCACTTTCCGGCCGCGCGCTTCGCCTCGGTCTCGGGGCTGGTGCTTGGCATTGGCGGCGTGGGCATGCTCGTGACCGGCACGCCGCTCGCGTGGCTGGTGCAGGCGCATTCGTGGCGCGCGGGCTTCGTCGTGCTCGGCGCGGCTTCGGTGCTGGCCTGGCTGGCGATCCTGCTGTGGGTGCGCGAGCCGGCACGCGAAGGCTCGCAGCCGAAGGAATCGGTGCCGGCGGCGCTGCGCCAGTTCGGCACGCTGTTCGCGATGCCGCACACGCTGGGCATCCTGCTGCTCGGCGCCGTGACCTATGCCGCCTTCATCTCGCTGCGCGGGCTGTGGCTCGGGCCGCTGCTGGTCGAGCGCCATGGCTACTCGCTGGTGCAGAGCGGCAACGTGGCGTTGATCGTTTCGGTCATTTCGCTCGTCGGTGCGCCGCTGTTCGGCCGGTTGGACCGCGACGGCCCGGCACGGCGCCGCCGGATCGTGGCGTGCAGCCTCGCGTATGCGGGCTTGTTCGCCGTCATCGCCTTCCTGAACGCGGCCTGGATCGACATCGCGGCCACCATGCTGATCGGCCTCATTTCCGGCTTCATCGTCTGGCAATACGCCGACGTGCGGGTCGCCTACCCAACGGCGCTCACCGGCCGCGCGATGGCGGTGTTCACGATGGCGATGTTCCTCGGCGTGGCGCTGATGCAGTGGCTCACCGGCGTGGCGGCCTCGGTGGCCGCGGCCGATGGCATCGAGACCTTCAAGGTGGTGCTGGTCACCATCGCGGTCCTGCTGGTGGCCGGGACGGCGGCCTTCGCCTGGCTGCCGAAACCTGGCGCGACGCTCAGATCTTGAAGGCGCGCTGAACGTCGGGCCGCACCAGCTCGGCGTACTCGCGGTGCTTGCGGATCCAGCCCGCGATGAACTGGCACACCGGGATCACCTGCTTGCCCTGGGCCCGCGCCTCGTCGAGCACGTGCCTGGCGATGGCCGAGCCCACGCCCTTGCCTTCGTGCTCGGGCATGACCTCGGTGTGGGTGAACATCACCGCTTCGCTGAGCAGGTTGTATTCGCAATAGCCGGCGAGCTGGCCGTCGATGTGGGCCTCGTAGCGGTGCCGCTCGGGTTGGTTGGTGATCGTGATGTCGGTCATGGATTGCGGGCCAGGTAGGCGGCCAGGTTCTTCGCGGCGCCGGCGCGCACCTTGTTCTTCAGCATCGGCGTCCAGCCGAGCAGCAGGCCCGGCGTGCCGAGCGCCTGGCGCGACCAGGTCCAGAAATCGAAGCGGTCGCGCTGGGTGGCGATCAGGCCTTCGGGCGTGAAGGTGAAGCTGGAGTCGATCGAGTTGTCGACGATGCGGCCGGTGGTGCTGAAGCGGTAGTGCGCATCCCAGTGCGCGCTGCCGGTGGAGGCGTCGGCCTTCACGTCGCGCCAGCTGAGCTTCCAGACATCGGCGCCCTTGGCGCGCGTGGCCTCGCAGAGCATCTTCCACATGCCGCCGACCTCGCGCGCGCCCTTGAGCGAGAAGGCCTCGTCGTCGAAGCGCGCATCCGGCGCGTAGCAGGCGGCCATCGTCTCGGCGTCGAGCTTCGCGAAGGCCTGGTAGAGGCGCTGGATGGTTTCTTCGTTGTGCATGGGCGGGCATCGTAGCCTAGGCTGCGCGAACCAGGTTCACCAGCGTCTGCAGCGCATGCCGCACGGTGGCGGCGCGCACCGCGGCGCGGTCGCCGTCGAAGCGGCGGTGTTCGGTGTGCACGCGGCCCGCCACCGACCAGCCGAACCAGACCGTGCCGACCGGCTTCTCGGCCGTGCCGCCGGTGGGGCCGGCCACGCCGGTCACCGACACCGCGGCCTGCGCCTGCGAGCGCGCCAGCGCACCCTCGGCCATCGCGCGCGCGACCGGCTCGCTGACCGCGCCGTGCGCCGCGATCAGCGCCGCGTCGACGCCCAGCAGCTCGGTCTTCGCCGCATTGGAATATGTGACGAAGCCGCGCTCGAACCAGAGGCTGGAGCCCGACAGTTCGGTGCAGGCGCCGGCGATCAGCCCGCCGGTGCAGCTTTCGGCAGTGGCGAGCATCCAGCCCTTCTGCTGCAGCAGCTCGGCCAGGAGGCCCGCCAGCGCAGGCGTGTCGTGTTCGGATTCATTCATCGTGTAGCTACCATGCGCGCCAGGCCGCGATCACCAGCAGGGTGCAGAAGGCGGCCACCAGGTCGTCGAAGAGGATGCCGAAGCCCGCCGCGCCCCAGCGCACCGCGCCCGGTGCGCTGTCGCGCTGCTTGAACAGCTTGTCGGCCCAGCCCACCGGCCCGGGCTTGGCGGCATCGAAGAAGCGGAACAGCGCGAACGCGATGGCCTGCGCCAGCAGGCCGGCCGGCATCACCAGCCACAAGATCAGCCAGAAGGCGACCACCTCGTCCCACACGATGCTGCCCGGGTCGGCGATGTTCATGTGGCGCGCGGTCACCGTGCAGGCCCACCAGCCGATCGGCAGCGAAACGAGGATCACCCAGCCGATCGCCGGCGTCGACAGCCAGCGCTGCATGACCAGGAAGGCGACCCAGGCCCACAGCGTGCCCACCGTGCCCGGCGCGCGCCGCGGCAGGCCGGCACCGAAGCCCAGCGCGATCAGGTGCGCGGGGTGTGCGAACAGGAAGCGCAGCGTCGGGCGCTGCAGCGAAGGAACGGGCATGGCACCGGAAGTGGAAGCAGTCTGCATCGACCGACAGTGTCGCGCATCTGCGGCTGCAGGAGCGACCACTGAAGCCGCCGGACTCGGCGCTGAAAGAGCGTTGATCAGGCCGGCTGGAAGTGCTGCTGGATGCGCTGGGCCACGCCCTTGGGATTGCGCCGCAGCGTGTCGGTGGAACAGGAGCCCAGGAACATGCCCTCGAGATTGAGTTCCACGCGTGAGAAATAGGTGCCCAGCGAGGCGCCGGCATCGAACAGGCAGTGCTCCAGCGAATCGAAGGCGCCGCTGCCGCTCTTGTCCTGCCCATCGGTGCCTAGAGCACTGATGCGGTAGCCATAGGCGTCCGTTCCGATGCGGTGGATTTCGATGAGGGGCTTCATTCGACAGGGGAAAAGGGCGGTGGGCGTGAACTTTTGGGTACTCGATGGTCGCCGCAACACCCCGGCGGGTAAATAGTCCATTTGGACCGGGCGAAGGCCCGGCGGACTGACGCAGAATGATTGCGCTTTCGAGATCGCACCGCCTTCATGCTGCCACCCAGAATTCTTCTCATCGACGACCACGCGCTGTTCCGCTGCGGGCTGCGCATGGTGCTTGCCGCGGGCATTGCCGATCTGGAGGTGGCGGAGGCGGCCTCGCTCGAGGAGGCCATGCGCTCGCCGATGGAGAGCCCGGCGCTGGTTCTGCTGGACATCCAGCTGCATGGGCTCAACGGCCTGGAAGGCATCGCGCTGGTCAAGCGCAAATGGCCGGAGGCGGCGGTGGTCATCCTCTCCTCCGACGTCGCGCACCAGAACGTCAGGCTGGCCCTGGAGCGCGGCGCGCTCGCCTTCGTGTCCAAGGCCGAGCCGGCCGACAAGATCCTCGCCGTGATCGATCAACTGCGGCGCGGCCTGCCGGTCGTGCCCGCATCGTCCTCGATGCTCGTGCCGGCAGGCGAAGCCGATGCTTCACGGCAGCTTCTGACGCCGCGCCAGAGCGAGGTGCTCGACCTGATGTGCCAGGGGCTTTCGAACAAGGTGATCGGGCGCCGGCTCAACCTCTCGGAGAACACGGTGCGCGGCCACGTGCAGGCGGTGCTCGCGGCGCTGCAGGTGTCGAGCCGCTCGGAAGCCGGTTTCGCCGCGCGGCGCAGGGGCCTGGTTTCCTAATGGGAGAACCGTCGCGGCTGCCTGAAGAGCGCATGCTGGTCGAGCAGCTGCGGCTGCAGCTGGGCAATATCGGCAGCTCGGTCATTCCGACCATCCTGGTCGCGCTGCTGCTGGTGTGGGTGCTCTCCAACGAGCGCAACGCAGTGGCGCTGCGCGCCTGGTGCGCTGCCATCGTGGTGCTGAAGCTGTACCTGGCGTGGGAGGCGCGGCGCTGGCTGGCTTCCGAGATCAGTCCCGAGCGTGCACGCCGGCTGCTGCGGCACAAGATGGTGCTCAATGCGATCGACGGCGTGGTCTGGGGCGCGCTGGCCTGGGCCGCGCTGGGCACCACCACCGTCGCCGGCAGCATCTTGGTGGTGGCCGTGCTCGCGGGCGTCGCGGGAAGCTCGATGTCCTCCCTGGCGCCGATACTGCCGGTCTTCATCGTCTTCGGCGCCGCCGAGCTGATCGTGCTGGGGGCGAAGCTGTGGACCATGGACGACCCGGCGTACGACGCGCTGGGCGTGGCCGCGATCCTCTACACCGCAGCACTGCTGGGACAGGCACGCAATGGCTCGCGGGCGGCGCGCGCGGCGATCGGGCTGCGCTTCGAGAACCTCGAGCTGATCGAGCGCCTGCGCGTCGAGACCGAGCATGCGCAGGCGGCGCACCGCGCGGCCGAAGAAGCCAATCTCGCCAAGTCCAGATTTCTCGCCGCGGCCAGCCACGACCTGCGCCAGCCGATCCATGCGCAGGGCCTGTTCCTCGAAGTGCTGGCGCGCAGCAAGCTCTCGGCCGGCCAGTACGACGCGCTGGCCAACGCGCGCGCCACATGGCAGGCCTCGGCCGAGATGCTCGACACCCTGCTCGACTTCTCGCGCATCGAGGCCGGCGTGGTCGAGCCGCAGATGCAGTCCTTCCACCTGCAGCCCCTGCTCAACAAGATCGAGAACGAACTCGCGCCCCAGGCCGACGCCAAGGGCATCGTCTACCGTTCGCGCGAAACCGATGCGGCCGTGCACTCGGACCCGGCGCTGGTGGGCCTGATCCTGCGCAACCTGGTGTCGAACGCGATCCGCTACACCGAGCGCGGCGGCGTGCTGGTGGGCTGCCGCGCGCGCGGCGACCAGCTGCTCGTCGAGGTGTGGGACACCGGCATCGGCATCGAGCCCACGCAGCACCAGGCGATCTTTCTCGAGTTCCACCAGCTCGGCAATGCGGAGCGCGACCGCCGCAAGGGCCTGGGACTGGGCCTGGCCATCGCCCAGGGACTGGCACGCGCACTCGGGCAGCAGCTCTCGCTGGTCTCCAAGCCGGGGCGCGGCACCGTCTTCAGGCTCAGCCTGCCCGTGGCGCTGATCGGCGTGGTGGCCGGCAGCGCCGACACCGCGCCCAGCGCCGCGCGCGTGTTCGACGTGCGCGTGCTGGTGATCGACGATGACGAGTCGGTGCGCACCGGCATGAGGCAACTGCTCGGCGCCTGGGGCTGCGCATGCGATGTGGCCGATTCCATCGAGGAGGCGCAGGCGCTTGCGCGCGCCCATCCGCCGGGCCTGGTCATCAGCGACTACCGCCTGCGCGAGCTGCGCACCGGTGCGGAGGCGATCGCGGCGCTGCGCGCGGAGTTCGGCGCCGAACTGCCGGCGCTCCTGATCACCGGCGACACCGCGCCGCAGCGGCTGCGCGAAGCGCGCGCCACCGGCGTGCCGCTCTTGCACAAGCCGGTGCTGCCGAGCGAGCTCTACCGCGCGATGACCTTCGTGCTGAACGGGCGCGAGCTCGATTCCTCGTTCGCGGGGCTCGATACGTCGCCGCTGGCGCTTTAGGGCAACGCTGATCAAGCCACTGTTTTCGTTGAACAGTGGTGATGGCTTGCGGGCGACGTGAAATCCGGCGATTTCACTGCTGTCTGATCGATTGTGGGGCGCATTCAAAGGCGAATTGGCCCGTTCGGACTCTGGCTGGGGGCCATTGGCCCACTCCTGGTTCACTTTGCACGCATTTGTGCCAACAGTGGTTGCCTCGCCAGATAGATGTTGGCCATCGCCAGCGCCACGAACGCCCGGGTCGCGTTCTTCGCGAGGCCTCGATATCGCACCTTGTTGAAACCCCACAAGCGCTTGACCACCGCGAAGACATGTTCGACCCGCGAGCGAATCTTCGACTTGTTGCGGTTCTTCGCCTTCTTCACCTCGTCGACCTCGCACCCCGCCTTGCGCGTGCGCTGGTTGGTGAAGTCCAGCGCGTTCGGCGCCTTGCCCCGAATCAGGTCCTTCTGGCTCGCGTAGGCGCTGTCGCCGTAGACGCGGCGCTCGTTGCCGTGCAGCAAGTCGGGCAGTGGATGCTTGTCATGCACGTTGGCAGCCGTCACCACGGCGCTGTGTACCAGCCCGCTCTGGCTGTCCACGCCAATGTGCAATTTCATGCCGAAGTGCCATTGCATCCCCTTGCGCGTCTGGTGCATCTCGGGGTCTCGCGCCTTGTCTGCGTTCTTGGTCGAACTCGGTGCGCCAATGAGTGTTGCATCCACGATGGTGCCGGTCTTGATCTGGAAGCCGCTGGACTGCAGCACCTTGCCCACTTCGTCAAACAGCTTCTTGCCCAGGTCGTGTTTGTCCAGCAGATGGCGGAACTTCAGCACCGTGGTCTCGTCAGGCACCCGCTCGACACCCAGGTCGATGCCCACAAAGCTGCGCAGGCTGGCGATGTCATACAACGCCTCCTCAACCGCGTTGTCAGCCAGGTTGAACCAGTGCTGCAGCAGGTGGATGCGCAGCATGCGCTCCAGTCCGATTGGAGGGCGCCCATTGCCAGCCTTGGGATAGTGCGGCTCGATCACTGCGCACAACGCGGCCCACGGAACGATCGCGTCCATGGCCTTCAGAAAGTCCTCGCGCTTGGTGCGACGACGAAATCGTTCGAATCCCGCACCCTGGTCCGCCGCCATCGCCAATGTCTGCTGCTTCATGTTCGGCACTCTCGCTATGACTATGCCTTCAACACAGCAAGCCACGGGCCAGGGGACTTGATCAGACTTGCCTTAGAGCCTGTGAACAGGGCCCAGCCGCGCTGAGCGGCGAGCCTCGACGAGATCAGGCGATCATGACCTCGAGGTCGGCGGCGAGTTCGGCCGGCGCCGGCATCTCCTGGAACACCTCGCGCGACGCCTCCGCGGCCTCCGCGGCCTCCGCGACCTCCGACGGCCAGCCCTCGAGCGCCTCGATCGCCGCCGGGCCTTCGCGATCCAGCGCCACCCGCCAGACGGCCAGGTGCACGATGCCGGCGAGCGGATCGAAAGGCTGCACGTCCATGGGCCGCGCGAAGCCGACGAGGGCCGTGATGAACTCGTCGGAGAAATTCCAGCGCGAAGCCAGCTTGGCGCTGACGTCGCCGAAGTGGTAGCCGAAAGCCTGCTCCTCGACCTGGAGCCGGTTCATGGCATCGATCGGACAGGAGGCGTTGAGCGGGGCCATCTCCTCGGGCATGACGATGGACATGATCAGATGGCCGATCGCGTGCATGCTGCCCACGGTGAAAGCGAGGTTCGGGTCGATGGCGCGCGTTGTGCCGGCCAGGTGGCGCGCGACGGAAGCGACGCGCAGGCTGTGGCGCCAGAACGTCGGCAGGTCGACGTTGGGGATCCGCTTGAAAGCGCCTGCGAGGTTCGAGCTGACCACCAGCGTCCGGATCGAGGACAGGCCGAGCATGCGGATGGCTTCCTCGATCGTCGAGATCTTCTTGCGCACGCCGTAGTACGGCGAGTTGGCCAGGCGCAGCATCTTGGCCGTGAGCACCTGGTCGATGTCGATCTTGCGGGCCACCTGCGACAGCGTGGCGTTGTCGTTCTGCAGAACCTCGATCAGATCGCGCACCACCCTCGGCACCGTGGGCAGCGAGTGATTCTCGGCAAACAGCTCGTCAAGGGTTGTCGCGTGCATGCTCGGCGGCACCTGGATGATTTTGTGGGGGCTCTATTTTCCAATGATTTCAGGCCCCGGCCCGCTCGCGCGCGCGTAACAACGCACACTTGGGCGCGCCGCGCCGGCGCTCAGAAGAAGAGCAGGTAGAACAGGCCGCCGAAGATCAGCCACTTGACGGCGTAGTAGCTGGGCTTGTTCCAGGCCTTCAGGCGCTTGCCCAGCACGCGGATCTTGTAGACCTGGGCGAAGGCCTTGTTCAAGCCGCCGATCGGCTCGCCGTCCACGTTCTGCGTGGCCGCGGCCTTGATCATGCGCCAGCCGATCTCGCGATTGATCCAGCGCGCCACCGGATTGTTGAGCGGCCGTTCGATGTCGCAGAACAGGATCAGCCGCGTTTCATCAGTGAGGTTCTCGGCGTAGTGGATGTAGGTCTCGTCGAACATCACGGCCTCGCCGTCCTTCCAGTGGTAGGACTGGCCGTCGACGAAGATGCGGCAGCTCGGCGCATCCTGCGGCACCTTGAGTCCCAGGTGGTAGCGCAGCGAACCCGCGAAGGGGTCGCGATGCCGCACCAGCTTGCTGCCCGGCGGGAGGATGGCGAACATCGCCGCGCGCACCGAGGGAATGCCGGCGAGAAGTTCGGTGGTCTTCGGGCACAGGCCGCGGGCCGAAGGCAGGAAGTCGCCGTACCAGTTGAGGTAGAAGCGCTTCCAGCCGGTGCGGAAGAAGGAGTTGAAGCCGATGTCGGTGTAGCCGGCCGCGGCGCGGATATGGCCTTCGTCGAACAGGCTCAGGCCCTCGTCGCGGATGGCCTGCCAGTTGTTCTTCAGGACGTCGAGTTCGGGGAACTGTTGCAAGTCGATGTAGGGCTTCGACGGCACCGAAGAGAACCAGTACATCAGCACGTTGAGAGGGGCCAGGAAGGTCGAGTGGTCGCTCAGCTGGCGGCCGATGCGGTGCCGCACCTGGCCGCGGAAATGCACGTACAGGCCTGCGCTCAGGAAGGCCAGGGGAATCAGAAGCTTGTAGGAAAGAAAACTGGGCATGGGAGGGACGCGGGAAGGCGCGTCGAAAGTGTCGGCGGCCGGCAGGCCGGGCGCCAGCATACCTTCTGCGGCCGGTTTCCGCTCGCGAGCCGCAGCGCTCGCCGGGAGCGCTTCAGGCGAAGTGGTCGAAGGCGCTGAAGCGCTGCGCGATCGCCGTGCCCTGCGCATCGACGATGCGCAGGCCCGGCGCGGCCTCGATGCGGCCGATGCGCGCGACCGGGGTCGCGCTGCGGCGGGCGGCTTCGAGCACCGCGGCGCTCGCGTCCTGCGGCGCGCTGAAGAGGAGTTCGTAGTCGTCGCCGCCGGCGAGCGCGCAGGCGCGCCGCAGTTCCGGGCTGAGCACCGCCGCATGCGCCGGATCGGCGCAGACGGCGATCAACGCGGCCGCGGCGTCGGCGTCGAGCGTCGCGCCCACGCCGCTGGCCGCCAGGATGTGGCCGAGGTCGCCGACCAGCCCGTCGCTGAGATCGACCGCCGCCGTCACGATGCCGCGCAGCGCCTGCCCGAGTGCCACGCGCGGCTCGGGTTGCTCCATGCGCGCGCGCGCCAGTTCGAAGAGCGCGGCCGGCAAGGCGAGCGTGCCGCGGAAGACCTCGAGCGCGAGCCGCGCATCGCCGAGCGTGCCGCTGACCCAGAGTTCGTCGCCGGGTTTTGCACCCGAGCGCAGCAGCGCCGCCCCGGCCGGCACCTCGCCGAAGGCGGTGATGCAGAGATTGAGCGGGCCGCGCGTGGTGTCGCCGCCGACCAGTTCGCAGTCGTGCGCATCGGCCAGCGCGTACATGCCGCGCGAGAAGGCTTCGAGCCAGGCCTCGTCGACCGCCGGCAGCGAGAGCGCCAGCGTGAAGGCCAGCGGCTTCGCGCCGCAGGCCGCGAGGTCGCTCAGGTTGACCGCGAGCGCCTTGTGGCCGAGCCGCGCCGGGTCGACGGTGGAAAGGAAGTGGCGGCCTTCCACCAGCATGTCGGACGACACCGCGAGCTGCATGCCCGCGGCCGGCGCGAGCAGGGCGCAGTCGTCGCCCACGCCGAGCGGGGAGCGCTTCGCGGGGCGCTTGAAGTAGCGCGCGATCAGGTCGAATTCGCCGAGGCCGCTCACGTCGCCCTCACACCGCCGAGCCGCGGAAACGCAGCGCGGCCTGGCGCACGACCTCGGCCAGCAGGCGCTCCTTGCCCTGCCGTTCGCGCAGCCAGCGCGCATCGTTGCGGTTGGCCTCGACGCTGGTGCGCAGCTCGCCGAGGGCTTGCGTGGCGTCGAGCGCCTCGCTGTGCCATTCGAGCTGCGTCATGGTCATGAGGATGTGGTCACGCAGCGGCATGTGCTCGCCGCTCGCGGGGTCGACGTAGAGCGCATCGAGCCCGAAGCGGCAGGCCTGGAAGCGGTTGTAGGTGTAGACGAGGTAGTCGTCCTCGGTCGGTGTGAAGGGCTGCTCCTGCAGGAACCAGGCGGCCAGCGACTGCACGTAGCCGGCCAGCGCCGCGGCGCGCTCGACCGTGAGCGGCGTGTCGAACACGCGGATCTCGATGGTGCCGAACTCGGGCTTGGGCCGGATGTCCCAGTAGAAGTCCTTCATGCTGCGCACGACGCCGGTGCGGGTCATGCGCTCGAAGTAGTTGCCGAACTCCTTCCACGACAAGGTGAAGGGCGCGCGGCCAGACAAAGGAAAGGCGAACACCGAATTGAGCCGCGCCGAGTCGAACTGCGTGTCCTGCCCCTGCACGAAGGGCGAGGAGGCCGACAGCGCGATGAAGTGCGGGATGTAGCGCGACATGCGGTGCAGCATCAGCAGCGCGCCGTCGGCATCGGGGCAGCCGATGTGCACGTGCTGACCGAAGATGGTGAACTGCTTCGACAGGTAGCCGTAGAGCTCGGACAGCTCGCGAAAGCGCGGCTTGTCGTAGATGCGCCTCTCGTGCCACTGCTGGAAGGCATGGGTGCCGCCGCCGACCACCGCGATGTTGAGCTTGTCGGCGTTCTTCACCAGCGCGTCGCGGATCGGCGTGAGCTGGGCGATCACGTCCTTCGCCGAATGGCAGATGTCGGTCGAGATCTCGATCATGCTCGAGGTCATCTCGGGCACCACGCTGCCGGGCAGCGGGGTCTGCGCCATCAGGCGCAGCATGTCCTCGGCATAGGGCGCGAGGTCGTAGTCGTGGGTGTTGACCAGCTGCAGCTCGAGCTCGACGCCGAGCGAGAGCGCGACCGACTTGTTGAAGGGCTCGAGCGGCACCACGCGGCTCGACGGCGAGGCGGGCAGGGCGGGGGGGCCGTCGGCGCGCAGGTCGGTGGTGGTGGTCACGTCGCTCATCGTTGCGTGTCCTCCGTCGTGCTGAACGCCTCGGGCGTCCAGGGTTGGGAACTCTCGCCGGCGCCGTGGATGGCGATGGTGGCGAGCACGGCGCCCAGCACTTCCATCAAGAGGATCGCCGGCAATGCGATCTGCGTGATCATCGCACCCAGCAGCGGCGATGCCGACACGAAGGCGGAGGTGATCAGGAGCGCGATCGAGGACAGCGGCGACATCGCGCAGCCGACCCAGAAGGCCTGCTTCCAGCTCGCGCCGCTGCCCGGATTGGCGATCGCGACGCCCGCGATCTTGGCGAAGGTGCGCACGCCGATCACCGCCAGCACCACGCTGGCGACCGGCAGGCTCCAGTCGGCCTGCGCGGCCACGATCGACACCAGCACGAACATCAGCATGGTGAGCAGCGAGGCCGCGGTGCCCAGCTGGCGCGGCCAGGCCCAGGGCTTGGGATGCAGCGCCTTCAGCAGCACGCCGCCGATCAGCGCCGCCAGCGGCGCCGAGCCGCCGAAGTGCGCGGCCAGCGCGGCGCCGGCGGCAATGATCGCGAGCAGCAGGATGGAGGTGTTCTCGCTGGCCGGGCTCATCACGCGCAGCGCCGAGCGCAGCGAGAGCGCCATCAGCGCGCCGACCACGAACGAAAGGCCCAGCACCACCGCCACCGGGTAGAGCTTCTGCAGCAGGCCCAGCGGCGCGTGCTCGATCAGCCCGGCCTGCGCGTAGCCGAGGGCGAGCGCGTAGAAGGTGTTGAGCGTGGCCAGCGTCATGGCGCGCTCGGTCACCGGGCCCGAGGCGCGGGTGTCCATCACCACCCGGCTCAGCACGGCCGGCGAGGCGACGATCGCCATCAGCGCGATCGGATTGGCCACCGGGTCGGGCACGTCGAGCCAGTGCAGCACCCAGAACACGCAGAAGTAGGTCAGCGTCGCCTCCAGCAGGCTCTGCACCAGCACCATCGGGTTGTGGCGGAACCAGCGCAGCGGCAGGCGGCCGCCGGCCTCGAACAGCACGATCGCCACGCCGAGCTCGAGCAGGAACAGGCTGATGCCCTGCAGCGGCCAGATCGCGCCCTCGAAACCGGCAAAGCCGACCACGGTGCCGACCACCGAGTAGCCGACCACCTTGGGCATGCCCATGTAGCGCTGCACCAGGTGGCCGGCCGCGGCGGCGGCCGCCAGCAGCAGCGACCACAGGACCGTGGGCAGGCCGGCCGAGGGCCGCACCCATTCGGCCCAGAAGCCCAGCAGATCGTTGGAAAAGAAGGACGTCATCAGGCGGGCAGATTCAAGACACCAGAGCGCGCACGGCGTTCATGGTTCGAAGAGAGGAGTTGCGTCAGTGCAGCACGCGCGAGACGGGCACACCGCCCGCGTCGGCTTCCAGCACGAACATGGGAATCGGGACGTCGAAGCGTTCGCCGCGCTCGGTCACGAAGAAATAGCTCCCGTGCATGGTACCGCTCGGCCCCTGCAGCCGGCATCCGCTCGTGTAGCGGAAGGACTGCCCCGGCGCCAGGAGCGGTTGCTGGCCGATCACGCCGAGGCCCTTGACCTCCTGCGTGTGTCCGGATGCATCGTTGATGAGCCAGTGGCGCGAGATCAGCTGCGCGGCCTCCTTGCCTGTGTTGGTGACGGTCACCGTGTAGGCAAAGGTGTAGACCCGGTCTTCGGGGGAAGACTGGTCTGGCAGGTAGCGGGGCTCCACCTGAACGTTCATCGGATTGCTGGACATCGCCGGAATGGTACCTTGCCCCCACGCTCCGTCACTGCGTGTACTTGCTGTCCCCCGAGGGGGCAGCTGCAGGCCGCCCGTCTGCGCGAAGCGCGGACTTCGCCGCGCTGGCGGCCCGGCGTCGGCCTGGACAAGCTCCCTGCGACAATCCAGGCCATGAGCAGCCCGTTCCGCATCGCCCCCTCCATCCTCTCGGCCGATTTCGCGCGCCTCGGCGCCGAAGTGAGCGACGTGATCGCCGCCGGCGCCGACTGGATCCATTTCGACGTGATGGACAACCATTACGTGCCGAACCTCACCTTCGGCCCCATGGTCTGCCAGGCGCTCCGGCCGCACGCGAAGACTGCCGAGGGTACGCCGGTGCCGATCGACGTGCACCTGATGATCGAGCCGGTCGATGCGCTGGCCGCCGCTTTCGCCCAGGCCGGGGCCGACTACATCAGCTTCCATCCCGACGCCTCGCCGCACGTGCACCGCAGCATCCAGGCCATCAAGGCGGCCGGCTGCAAGGCCGGGCTGGTGTTCAACCCGGGCGCGGGGCTGGAGCCGCTGGACTGGGCGATCGACGAGATCGACCTGATCCTGATCATGAGCGTGAACCCGGGCTTCGGCGGCCAGAGCTTCATCGATTCGGCGCTGCGCAAGATCGAACTGGCGCGCAAGCGCATCGAAGAGACCGGGCGCGACATCCGCCTCGAAGTCGACGGCGGCATCAAGGTCGACAACATCGCCCGGGTCGCCAGCGCGGGCGCCGACACCTTCGTCGCCGGCAGCGCGATCTTCAATGCCAAGGACTACGCGAGCGTGATCTCGGCCATGCGCGCTCAACTCCAGACCCCGCTCACGGCTTGAGCTTGTCGTTGTAGACGCGGTCCGTCACCGGCCCGCGGTCGGTGTCGACCACGCCGCGCTCCACGTCCTCCAGCGCCTGGCGGCCCACGCGCGGGGCGCCGCTGCCGTCCTGGTTCTGCTGGCTGTCCGAGGACTGGTCGCGCTCGTGCGGCAGGCGCGGCGCCGATTCGTCGCCCTGTTCGACCTTGGTCTTTCCGCCTACAGCGTCCTTCGCCGGATCGGTCTTCGCGGGGGCTTTGGGCTTGCGGGCCATGGCTTGCTCCTTTGTCATCGGTCGGTTGTCGCACGGCGAAGTGCCAAGCCCGGTAGGACCGCCATGCGCCGCGTTGTAGGATGGCCGACGAGATGAGCCCGCAACCCGCCGACACCCTTCGCATCCACGGTTACGCCGCCTTGCAATCGGGCCCGCGGCTCATGGTGCTGGGCGGCGTGCATGGCGACGAGACTTGCGGCACCGCCGGCATCGAGCGCGTGGTCGCCGAGCTCGACGCCGGGTTGCTGCAGCTGCTGCGCGGCCAGCTCACGATGGTGCCGGTCGCCAATCCGCTCGCGCGCCGCCTGGGCCGGCGCGAGGGCGAGCGCAATCTCAACCGGCTGTTCCGTCCGAGCCGGCCGGGCCTCGATCCGGCCGACTACGAAGGCCGCATCACCGACCTGCTGTGTCCGCTGCTCGACCGGCACGAGGTGCTGCTCGACCTGCATTCCTTCCAGAGTGCGGGCGAGGCCTTCGCGATGATCGGCCCGCGCGACAACACCGGCACGCTCGAGCCCTTCGCGCGCGCTTTCGAAGAGGGCCAGCTCGCGCTGCACCTGGGCACCCCGCGCGTGGTCGAGGGCTGGCTCGACATCTATGCCGCGGGGCTCGCGCAGCGCGCCGGCGGACAGCCGGCCGACGATGCGGCGCTGGCCTTCGGCTGGGGCACCAACGAGTACATGCGCAGCCGCGGCGGCTATGGTGTCACGCTGGAATGCGGGCAGCACGAGGACCCGGCCGCGCCCGAGGTGGCCCACCGGGCGATCCTGGCGGCGCTGCGCCTGCTGGGCATGATCGCGCCCGATCCTCAGGCAGCGCCGCCGGCGGCACCCTCCCTGCTGCGGCTGGTCAGCGTGACCGATCGTCTCGACGAAGAAGACCAGTTCGTGCGCGAATGGGCCACCTTCGATCCGGTGGCGAAGGGCGAGCCCATCGGCGTGCGCGCCGACGGCAGCGTGGTGCAGGCCGATCGCGACGGCTTCATCGTGTTCCCGAATTCGGCCGCGCTGCCCGGCACCGAATGGTTCTATTTCGCGGTCGAGAGCGAACGCGACCTGAGCCGGCCCCTGCCGGGCGTCTGAGGCGCGAAAGCGCCCGCCGCCTCCCAATTTCCTCCGTTTTTGCCGGCGAGCATCGAGTGCCTGTCACCCATTCGGAGCTATTCCCATGGCACTTTCGCCCGTCGTCGGCGTTGCCCTCAGCCTGAGCTGTTTGTTCGTTGCGCTGCCGCGCGTCATCGCCAGGCGCGAGGCCCGCGCCGCAAGTCCCGCCGCCGTGCGATTCGAGCCCGTCGAGCGCCGCTGCATCGATCTGCGGCAGCTGCTCGAGGAGATGCCCCGCGCAAGCGGGGCGGCGCTGCGAGCCGCCGGCATCGAGATCGATCAACGCTTGCCGGATGGCGCGCTCTGCGTCTGGGCCGACGCGGAGGAGTTGCGGCGCATGCTCGCGCACATCGTGCGCCTGGCCTGCGATGCCATGCCGCGCGGCGGCGTGCTGCGAATACTGGCGCGTTCCGAAGGCGCGCAGGCCGCGGTGAGCTTCATGGATTCGAGCCTCGCGTCGGAGCAGCCGCGGCTGGCGCCGATGTTCGATCGCCTGTCTGCCGCGCGGCAGAAGACGGACCCGGTCGACAGCGAGATCCGCGAGTGCGCCGTGCTGTCGCGGCGGATCGCCGATCGCCATGGCGGCCGCCTGTACGCCGCGCCCTCGTCTCTCGGCGGTCTCGGGATCACCTTGCGCATGCCCTTGGCGAACGTCGATGCGGCACCGGCGCCATGGGGTGTGCTGTCATGATGGCCGGCGATGCCCGGCAGCCCATGCATGCAAAGAGCGGCCCCCCGGATGGGCTCGATGCGCGTGCGATCCTCGAGGCCGTTCTGCCCTATGCGGCAGCGCTGTGCTTCTTGCTGGCGGTCCTCGTCGCGGCGCTGGACGAGCGCCGTTGCGACGGCGCCGCTGCGGACCCCTCGACGCTGGCGCCATTGATGTCGACCGCCCAACCGGCGCCGGCTGCCGACGGCGAATGCAGGCCGCAAGCCGGCGTCAGCGGCGCGCCGACGGAATAAGCGCGGCCGTGCGAGCGCTGCCTTGCAGCGCCTGCGGCCGGCCCGGGCCCGGCATGTCGGGCATCCCGGCGCCGCGGGGCGGGCGCCCGCCCGGGACCGGCGGGCGATCGATTGCCAGGCTGGCCGCCGGATCCACCACCAGCGTCAGCGTGGCCACGTACTGCTTGCCTTCCTCGCGCACGGCACCGATCGTCGTGCCGCCGGCCTGGAGCGCGATTCCGTCGTTGCTGTTCAAGGTATCGCGAAGGCTGGCGCGCCGGTACTGCGGCAGCTGGGTGTAGAGGAACTCGCTGAGCGCATCGGGCAGGAAGAACTGCGAGGTGAGCACGGCGTGCGTTGCGTTGATCACCTTGAAGTGGATGTGCGTGGTGCGGCCCGCGTACCAGCCGGGATAGATGGTGCTGAACACGGCGGTACCGTCATGGGCGGTGGTCTGGCTGCCCCGCAGGAAGGTCTTACCCTGCATCGACAGCCCGCGATCGTCGCCCTGGCCGGCATAGCCCGAATAGCGGCCTTGCGCATCGCAGTGCCAGATGTCCACGCGCAGTCCGGGCAGCGGCTTGCCGTTCACGTCCAGCACGGCAAAGCGCACCTCGAGCGGTACGCCTTCGAGGCCTTCGGTGATGTCGGAGCGGACTTTGAGCGCGTCGAAGTAGTAGGGGCCCTCGGTCGTTGCGGCGGTCAGCGGCAGCTTCGGGGCCGCGGCTTGCGCGGCGGGGGCGGCGGCGGCCAGGCCCGCGGCGCCCAGGCTTGCGAGCAGGCTGCGGCGGCGCAGCGTGGGGTGTTGGTCTTGTGTCATGGATCTCTTGTTGCTGAAGTTTCGAATGCTCAGAAAGAGGTTCCGATCTGGAACTGGATTCGCTGAGTCCGGTCCGCGGCAATGCCGTTGGCATCGTCCTGCTTCTGGTAGTTGATCGGAACCGCATAGGCCAGGCGCAGGGGACCGAGCGGAGAGATCCAACTGATCCCCAGCCCCGCGGAGGTGCGGATCCGGTTCTGCGCGCGCCATTGCGCGTCGGTCATGCCGGCCGTGCGCTCGGCGAAGACATTGCCCGCGTCGAAAAAGCTGTAGAGACGCAGGGAGCGGTCGTTGCCCGCGCCGGGAAAGGGCGTGCTGAGCTCCATGTTGAAGATGGCCTTGCGCGTGCCGCCGAGCGCGCCGGCCGTGACGGCATCCCGCGGGCCCAGCGAGTTCTGCTCGAAGCCGCGAATCGAGCCCAGGCCGCCTGCATAGAAGTTCTTGAAGATGGGAAAGTCCGTGCCGCCCAGCGCGTTGGCATAGCCGAGCTGGCCGTTGACGGCCAGCGTGTACTGCTTCGACAGCGGGAAGTACTGCTGGTACTGGTAGCTGCTCTTCATGTAGCGCACGTCCTTGCCCACGCCCAGCTCGAGGTTGGCGCTCTGCAGCTTGCCGCGGGTCGGCACCAGTGCGCTGTCGCGGTCGTCGCGCGACCAGCCGATGGTGAAGGGAACGGTGTAGATGCTGTTGTTCGCGCAGGTGACGCTGGGTGCCGTGCCGGTGCACTGGAAGTAGTCGAGGTAGGCCTGCGGCGTGGCGGTGTAGACATAGCTGCCGTTGACCAGCGTGTAGCTGCCATTGCTGCCCGGCGTGAAGACGTAGCGCTCCAGGCCGGCGCCGAAGTAGACCGTGTCCAGCTCACCGAAGGGCACGCCGAACTTCACCGAGCCGCCCTGGCTCACCAGCTTGTAGTTGCCGTCGGCCTCGTAGTACGGGCGGGTCGAGGTGTGGAAGAGATTGATCGTGCGGGAGATCCCGTTCATCGTGAAGTAGGGGTCGGTGGCGGTGAGCGAGACGGTCCTGCTGTAGGAGCTCGTGTTGACCTGCAGCCCCAGGTAGTTGCCGGAGCCGAACACGTTCTCCTGGGTGATGCCGAAGCTGAGCGAGATCTTGTCGGTGCTCGAATAGCCCGCGCCGAGCTGCAGCGCGCCCGTGGGCTTCTCGGCCACGTTGATCGTCAGGTCGACCTGGTCCGGCGAGCCCGGCACCTCCTGCGTCTCCACGTTCACCTCGGTGAAGAAGCCCAGGCGGTCCACCCGGTCGCGCGACAGCTTGATCTTGTCGCCGTCGTACCAGGACGCCTCGTACTGGCGGAACTCGCGCCGGATCACCTCGTCGCGCGTGCGGTTGTTGCCCCCGATGGCCACCCGCCGCACGTACACCCGCCGCGAGGGCTCCGCCTTCAGCGTCAGCGACACACGGTTGTTGGTGCGGTCGATCTCGGGCTCGGCCTGCACCCGCGCGAACGCATAGCCGAAGGTGCCGAAGTAGTCGGTGAAGGCCTTGGTGGTCTCCGTCACCTGCTCGCCGTTGTAGGGCTCCCCGGGCTGGATCGTCACCAGCGACTTGAACTCCTCGTCGCGCCCGAGGTAGTTGCCCTCCAGCTTGACCCCGGCCACCACGAACTTCTCGCCCTCGGTGAGGTTCACCGTGATCGCGAGGTCCTGGCGGTCCGGCGAGATCGCCACCTGCGTGGAGTCGATGCGGAACTCCAGGTAGCCGCGCGTGACGTAGTGGGAGCGCAGCGTCTCCAGGTCGGCGTTGAGCTTGGCGCGCGAGTACTGGTTGCTCTTGGTGTACCAGCTCATCCAGCCGCCCGCGTCCTGGTCGAAGAGATCCAGCAGCGTGCCTTCGCTGAAGGCCTTGTTGCCCACGATGCGCACTTCGCGGATGCGCGCGGCCTCGCCTTCGGTGACGGTGAAGGTCAGGTTGACGCGGTTGCGCTCGATCGGCGTGACGGTGGTGACGACCTGGGCGTTGTACAGGCTCCTGCTGACGTACTGGCGCTTGAGCTCCTGCTCGGCGCGGTCGGCCAGGGCCTTGTCGTAGGGGCGGCCGTCGGCCAGGCCGACCTCGCGCAGCGCCTTCTGCAGCGCGGCTTTGTCGAACTCCTTGGTGCCCACGAAGTCGACGTCGGCGATGGTGGGGCGCTCCTCAACGATCACCACCAGCACGTTGCCGCTGACGTCGATGCGCACGTCCTTGAACAGGCCCAGGTCGAACAGCGCGCGGATGGCAGCCGTGCCGCGCTCGTCGCTGTAGGTGTCGCCCACGCGCAGCGGCAGCGAGGCGAAGATGGTGCCGGGCTCCACGCGTTGCAGGCCTTCGACCCGGATGTCGCGTACCGTGAAGGGCTCGACGGCCCAGGCGGCGCATGCGGACACGGCCATGCCGATGAACGCCGCCACGCGACGGAGGCGGAAGCGAGTACCTGTTGCAGGGATGAATGGGGCGAAGCACGGCGCCGCAGGGGCGGTGCCGTCGAGTGAGCGGCGCACATGCCGAGCGAAGTTCATGGCACCGATGATCGATGCCGAGTTCGGAGAAATCTGGGAGCTGCTCCGCACCGCCGGCGTGGGGCCGCGGCAACAGCGATCGAAGGCTGACGGCGCCGATCTGCGAATTCCTCAATGTCTCCGCAGTTGACACACAAAGTCACAGGGCGAAGACCAGTGCGCTGGAGAGGGGTCACACCCAATCAATGCCGGCACTGGCTGTCCATAACCGCTGCCAACATGAGCTCCAAGTGAACGAACAAAACTCGCCCATTGCGCCATTGCTGCGCACCGCATCTCTTCTGCTCGCGATGGCCGGTGCCGCCGTCGCAGCCCAGGCGCAGAACGCGATCGAATCGGTCACGAGTTCGATGCAATCCGGCTCGGAAGTCATCCGTGTCGATTTCGCGCAGCCGCTGGCCGCGCTGCCGAACGGCTTTTCCGTCCAGTCGCCGGCGCGCATTGCGCTCGATTTCCCGGAGGTCGCGAACGCCGTCGGCCGATCGGCCATCGAGATCAACCAGGGCAATCTGCGCTCGGTCAATGTGGTGCAGGCGGCTGAGCGAACGCGCCTGGTCCTGAACCTGAAGCAGGCGACCGCGTACAAGATGGACATCCAGGGCAAGTCGCTGCTGGTGTCGCTGGAGCCGGCGCCCGGCGCGGCGCTGGTCGCGTCCACTTCCTCGGCCTTCGCGGAAGACCGCAGCCGCGACACGCTGCCGCTGCGCGACGTCGATTTCCGCCCGGGCTCGGACAACACCGGCCGCGTGATCGTCGACCTGGCCAACAACCAGGTGGGCGTCGACATTCGCCAGCAAGGCAAGAACCTGGTGGTCGAATTCACCAAGTCGACCCTGCCCGAGGGCCTGCGCCGCCGTCTGGACGTTTCGGATTTCGGCACGCCCGTCCAGTTGGTGACGACGCAGCAGTCGGGCGACCGCGTGCGCATGACCATCGAGCCCAAGGGCGATTGGGAGCACAGCGCCTACCAGAGCGAGAACCAGTTCGTCGTCGAAGTGCGCCCGCGCAAGGTCGATCCGACCAAGCTCACGCAGGGCGCCGGCTACAGCGGGGAGAAGCTCTCGCTGAATTTCCAGAACATCGAGATCCGCTCGCTCCTGCAGGTGATTGCCGACTTCACGAACTTCAACATCGTGACCTCGGACTCCGTCACCGGCACGCTCACGCTGCGCCTGAAGGACGTGCCCTGGGACCAGGCGCTGGACATCATCCTGGAGGCCAAGAACCTGGGCATGCGCAAGAGCGGCAGCGTGCTGCGCATCGCACCCGAGGACGAGATCAACGCCAAGGAGAAACTCAAGTTCGAGGCGCAGGCCACGATCCAGAACCTGGAGCCGATGCGCACGCAGTCCTTCCAGCTGAACTACACCAAGGCCATCGCGATCGCACAGGGCCTGACCGGCACCGGCACGTCCAGCGGCGGCGGCGCGGGCACGACGACGCGCATTCTCAGCGCGCGCGGCAGCGTGATCGCCGAATCGCGCACCAACCAGCTCTTCGTTTCGGACATCCCCTCGCGCCTCGCGCAGGTGGCCGAGCTGATCCAGAAGCTCGACGTCCCCGTGCGCCAGGTGCTGATCGAGGCGCGCATCGTCGAGGCGTCGGACACCTTCAGCAAATCGTTGGGCGTCAAGTTCGGCGGGTCGTCCAGGGGCAGCCGCAGTTCGATCGGCACCCAGCCCACGACGAGCAGCGACGGCACCGCCTCCTTTTCGGAGACCTCCACCAGCAATTTCGTCAACCTGCCGGCGAGCAGCTCAAGCGGCGCCTCGGTGGGAAGCTTTGCCGTCTCTCTCTACAACGCCAGCATGTCGAAGATCCTGAACCTCGAAATATCCGCGCTGGAAGAGGATGGCAAGGGCAAGGTCGTGGCGAGCCCGCGCGTCGTCACCGCCGACCAGACCAAGGCCCTGATCGAACAGGGCACCGAGCTTCCCTACCAGGTGGCCACTTCGAGCGGCGCCACCTCGGTCGCGTTCAGGAAAGCGAACCTCAAGCTCGAGGTCACGCCGCAGATCACGCCGGAAGGCAACATCATCCTGACGCTGGACGTGAACAAGGATTCCGTCGGGCAATCGACAACCGCCGGCTACGCGATCAACACCAAGCATGTGCAGACCGAAGTGCTGGTCGACAACGGCGGGACGGTCGTGATTGGCGGCATCTTCGAACTGACGGACAACAACGACGAGTCGCGCGTTCCGGTGCTGGGCGAACTCCCGGTCGTCGGCACCTTGTTTCGATCGCGCACGCGCGAGATGAAGAAGACCGAGCTCCTGATCTTCATCACGCCGAAGATGATTGCCGACCGCAACGCGGCCAGGTAGGCATCCAGCCCGAAACCTCCGGGGTTTCTCGCCCTGGCAATCGGCAGGGGAGCCGTGATGCCAGGCACGGCAAATGGCGCCACTCAGGGCGCCAGGTTGATGACAGGGCCGGGTCGCGACGGGGCAGAGTCCCGTCGCGACTCACAGTGCGCTATCAGAAAGCGTGGCGGATGCCGAAGTCGTAGCCGGTGGAGGAGCGCGGCAGGCCCGTGTAGCTCACGCCGTTGCTGCTATAGCCCGTGGTGATCGCCGAACTCAGGCTGCCGGTGTAGGCCGCATCGTTGCGGTTGTTCACGCGCGCGACGGTGGCGTACAGCGCGGTGCGCTTGGACAGGTTGTGCACATAGCCCAGGGCCAACTTCTGAACGCGCGGATCCTCGCCGGTGATGCCGGCGGCGCCTTCGTTGTAGCGGACCGTGGAGTACGACGCGCGGATCAGGCCTGCACCCACGGGAACGGTCGCGCCGATCAGGTAGCCGTTGTAGCTGTCATGAGTGTTGCCGAGCGCGGTATCGAACTTGTTCTGCACGTTCGAGAGTTCACCGAACAGCTTGACCGCCCCGAAGTCGTAGGACGCGCCGAGGTTGATGGTCTGCACCTTGCGCGTGAGTGCCAGGGTGTCGACGGCGATGTTCTGGCCCGCCGACACTGCGACGTCCAGCGGCCCGTTCGCCCAGCCGAAGCGCCCGCCGATGTAGCGCCCGGCGTTGCTGTTGGTCGACGCCGTGTCGGCCGCCGTGCTGCTGTCGGTGTTCTCGTGCAGGCTGTACTGGAGCTGGCCGTAGAAGCCGCCCAGGTTCGGCGGCAGGAAGTAGCTGATCGAGTTGCTGGCGCGCACGTAGTTCGTGTTGTTCAGGCCGGTGCTGCCGTTGACGGAGCTGATCACGTTGGTGCCCGATCCGTTGGTGCCGAAGGGGTCGAACACGGTGTCGTTCCAGAAGGTGGGCGTGTAGTCGCGGCCCAGGCGCAGTTCGCCGAAGCCGCCGGATAGGCTCACCGTCGAGCGGCGGTTGAAGGTGGAGATGCCCGTCGCGCCGTCGTCGTTGGTGATCGGCGCTTCGAGCCAGAAGCTGGCGGCGAGGCCGCCGCCGAGGTCTTCGGTGCCGCGGAAACCGATGCGGCTCGAGTTGTAGCCGGAATTGGAGAGCGTCGTCCTGGTCTGCTTGGAGCTGGCGCCGGTCGCCGCATCTCGTGAAGTCGCAGATTGATAGCTGACGCCGGCGTCAACGACGCCGAACATCGTGACGGACGACTGCGCAGCGGCCAGGCCGGTCACAGCGAGAGCGGCGATTGCCGTAAGGGATTTTTTCATTCAGGTTTTCTCCGGTTTCGAACGAGGCACGACCTCTTCGAGCCATGACCCGCTCAACAGGCCGAAATTGGTCCAGGTGCGAGGCGATCCTGGA
The DNA here is from genome assembly GCF_964254305.1 of Variovorax sp. LjRoot84. Lineage (NCBI taxonomy): Bacteria > Pseudomonadati > Pseudomonadota > Betaproteobacteria > Burkholderiales > Comamonadaceae > Variovorax > Variovorax sp. LjRoot84. The sequence goes on along the minus strand of NZ_CAXUTE020000001.1, from coordinate 5,675,717 downwards.
CAACATCGCGACCGCCCTCATCGGGCAGCTGGTCGGATGGTCTCGTTCAAAGTTGGAGGAATCTGGTAAGTGCGGGATGCATCGCATTGCCCGTTGTTTGTACGCACCATCTGCAAATCGTCGGCTCGGAACCTCGTCTCAACGAGCCGCTTAGATTTCTCCCCATTCGCACGAAATGATGTCGGCATCGCCCGCTGTCGCAACGCGAAAGCGCGAGCGGTTGAAGACCGACTGCTGGAGATCCACACACATGATTCGCTCCTGGCCACTGATGGCAGTGATCTGCGGCACGCTGGCGCTTGGCTGCGCCGACACAAGCCGCGCTATGACGAGTTCGAATTCGGCCCTCGAAGTCGGATCGTTCCTCGACGGCGCGATGCCCTCCCGTTCGCAGTCTTGGTGGTCCGGCTTTGACGACGAGACGATGAACGAGCTGATCGGGATGGCACGCCGGCATTCAGCTTCGACGAGCGCTGCGAGGCCGCTGAATGCAGTGCCTGTCGAGATCGGTGTTGCCGCCGCATACGTCTCGCTCAGGGTACAGGCCTTCAGCCTGACGTACCTGGAGAACGCGCGGTCCGCCGCCACACGGCAGTTGCAGCTGATAATTGCGAGCAATCCAGAGCACGATGACTTCATCAAGGAACTCGTCGGCCGCAAGACCAGGGCTGACGATGCGATCAGGAAGATCAGGGCGCAGCGCGAAATCCATATCGCGTTTCTTGCCGCCCAGTGCGGCATGTCGGAAGCGGCCCTGACCGACGTCATCGGCGCCGCCCTCGCAGACCGGACGAGAACGCTTCCCAAGTTCCTTGCGCCGGTGCCGCGCGCGCTGCCGGAGGCGTTGCTCGCAAACCGCGACGATGTCAATCTCGCTGCGGCGCTCTACGGCATCGACTCGGCGGCAGCACTCGCCGACGCGATCGAGGCCACGGATGCGTCGAGCGAGCGCGCGGCGAACGATGAGGCTCAGGCGGCGCCCCTCGGCCATTCCCTCTATCTCGCCATCGTGGCCCAGGCGCGAAACGAAGTGTCCGAGGCCTTGCAGCGCCTGCAATCGCAAAGCGATATCACGAACGCCGCATACAACCGGATGCGCGACGCGAATGCCGAATTCGAGGCGGCCAAGAAGCGCCGCGATCGGGGCGAAATGTCGGAAGTCCAGCTCATGGAGGATTTCCTGGGTCTGTTGCAGCATCTGCAAATGGTCGCCGTCGCCAACGGCGATCTCGCGGTCGCTTGGATCGCACTCTTCGCTCGGCTGGGCACCGGAACGTCGATCGACGGCAGCCCGGCTTCGAGATCGGCGCTGCTCGATGCTCTACCTAAAGTCTCCCAAAAGACGCGTGATCCTCGGGATTCGAAGGAGCCCTGAATGACCACCATTTCCTTGCAGAGAACGCACGGCGGCGCAGTGTCCATGCTGCCCCGCCACGGATACCCGACATCGGACCCGGTCCAGAGCCCATACCGCATCCCCGGCACAGCGTCTTTCCACGAGCTGGCGGCATCGCTGGGCGTGCAGCAGCTCGTCCGTACGTTCGGTCCTGCGTTCCCCCACATGCGCATCTTGCGGGACCTCGTCATCCCGATGCCCGCAGCTTGCCCGGTGCGCACCGCCAGGATCGATGCCGTGATCGTGTGCGAAACCGGCGTCTATCTCTTCGAGATCAAGGCTTGGCGAAATGCCTTTGTCTACCGGAAGAACTCCGACCAGGCGCCGCCGCGCTGGTTCTTGCGCCTCCATGGGTGCAGCAGGGCTCGCGAGGTCTCGGACCCTGCCTTGCAGGGCGGCCGCAAGACCACGCAACTGCGAAGCCTGCTGCCCGACGACCTGAGGCTGCAGTATTTCGTCCTGCTGCCTTGCGAAGGCGTCGAGCTCGAAGGCGTGATGCCGGCCGCCATCGTCACGCATCAGGACCTGTCCTATATCGCGCGCCTGGCACGCAACAACGGCCGTACCGCGCGAAGCTATCCGCTCCTGAATGCCGATGCCATCGAACGGACGGTGCAATTGCTGGTGGACATCCAGGGCGAGCTGACGATCGACGACCACATGCACAACTGCCGGGAAGGCAGGGAAGGCAGGGAAGGCAGGGAAGGAGCCTTGGCCCTGACGACTCAATGAGTCGCGTCCCGGCATCCTGATGGCCCGCATCGTCATCGTCGAGGACCAACTCGATATCGCATCGGTCGTTCAGGACTACCTGCGCGCTGCGGGTTACGAAACCACGCATTTCGCCGATGGCCAAGGTGCGCTCGAGCACATCGTCGAATCGCCGCCCGACCTGACACTGCTCGATATCGGGCTGCCGCGCCTCGATGGCATCGAAGTACTTCGCAGCGCGCGCGAGCACACCGACCACCCGGTCATCATGGTCACTGCCCGGATCGAGGAGCTCGACCGCCTGCTCGGCCTCGAGCTCGGTGCCGATGACTATGTGTGCAAACCCTTTTCTCGCGCGAGCTGGTCGCACGCGTGGGCGCCGTGTTGCGGCGCTTTTCCCCCAACGATGCAAGGACCCGAACCGGGCAGCACCTGCCAGGCCTGGTGCTCGACGGCGTGTACTGGCGAGCCTCGCTCGACGGAACAGCGCTCAATCTGACGCGCCGCGAGTTCGGCCTCCTGCAGGTGCTGTCGCGGCATCCGGGCCACATCTATTCGCGAGCACGCCTGCTCGAACTCACGTTCAGCGCCGGAGCCGACGTGACCGATCGCGCGATCGACAGCCACGTCAAGAACCTGCGGCGCAAACTTGGCGTCGTCACGCCCACGCACGAGTGGATCCGATCGGTCTATGGCGCAGGGTTTGCGTGGGAGCCTCCGCTCGGATCTTCTCCCAATTTCCTCCCAATTCGGCTTCCAACATCCGCCCGCCGCGCGTGATGGAACTGCCGCCACGCGCGTGCCGCAGAATGCGGCCATGCGCCGACCTCCCCACCAATGCCACGCCTGACGCTCAGCAGAAAGATCTTCTTCGCCCTGGCCACCCTGCTGGTCGTCCTGCTGCTGCTTTCCGCGGCCTTTTCCATCTTTGCGCTGCAGCGCGGCCTGGGCCCCTATGTCGCGGAGATCGAGATCCGCCGCATGGACTGGCTGGCGCAGTTGCTGCAGAAGCACTACGCCGCCAACGGCAGCTGGGACAAGCTGCGCAAGGACGAGGGCGCCTGGCATCGGCTGCAGATGGGGGATCCGGGCACGGCGCAGGTCGAGACCCGCGACAAGGACGATGCCCGGCTGCCGCCGTGGTACGCACGGCCGCGGCGCTTCGAAGACCGTCCTCCGCCTGGTTTCGCGCCGCAGCTGGAGCTCTTGCCCAGGCATTTCATGCCTCCGCCTCCGCCCGGCTTTTTCGGCGATCCGCGAGAAGCGGCAGATTCGATCTACCAGCGGCTGGGCGTGGTGGACGCATCCGGCGCACGGGTCGCCGGCGCCAGCGTCGATATGGCGTCGGCCGCCCAGCTGCCGATACGCAGCGGCCGCCTGGTCATCGGCCATCTGGTGCTGGCGCCCGTCGAAGGACTCGACAGCGAAGCCGACCGGGCGTTCTTCGCGCGCCAGTCGGGGGTCATCGTGCTGACCGGCCTGGTCGGCCTGGTCTTCGCGCTGGTGCTGTCCTGGCAGCTGGCGCGGCGCTGGCTCAGCCCGATCGATGCGCTCACGCAGGGTGCGCAGGACGTGGCGCGCGGACGGCTCGGCACCCGCGTACAGGTGCGCGGTTCGGACGAACTGGCCTTGCTGGGCCGCACCTTCAACAACATGGCCGCGCGTCTGGACACCGTCGAGACCTCGCGGCGCGCCTGGCTGGCGGACGTGGCGCACGAGCTGCGCACGCCGCTCGCCGCCATGCGCGCCGAGATCGAGGCCTTGCAGGATGGCGTGCGCAGCTTCGACGATCGCACCGCATTGCGGCTGCACCGGCAGGTCATGCGGCTGGGCCAGCTGGTCGACGACCTGCGCAGCAGCATGCGCGATCCGCCGGCCGAATCGTTGACGAAGGCGCCCGTCTTTCCGCTTACCTTGCTGAAGGAGGCCTTGGCCATGACGCGCAATCGCTTTGCCCAGCACCGCATTGCGGTGGATGCGCAGGCTATCGAGGCCCTGGCGGCACAATCGCAACCGGTGGTCGACGGCGATGCGCATCGCCTGCACCAGGTCTTCATGAACCTGCTCGAAAACACACTCTCCTACACCGATGCGGGCGGCGCCCTGCGCATCGGCGCCACCGTCGAGGGAAGCAGCGGCGCGCAGCGGCTGGTGCTGCGCTTCGACGACAGCGCGCCGGGCGTCGCGGCCGACGAGCTGCCGCGGCTGTTCGAGCGGCTGTTCCGCACCGAAGGGTCGCGCAGCCGCGCGCTGGGCGGCTCCGGCCTCGGCCTGTCCATCTGCCGCGCCACGATCGAGGCGCACGGCGGCGAGATCGACGCCTCGGCGTCTCCCCTCGGCGGCGTGCGGATCACGCTGTGGCTCCCGCTGGCGCCAACGTCATGAGCCGGATCCTCATCGTCGAAGACGAAGCCGACATCGCCTCGGTGCTGCAGGACTACCTGCGCCATGCCGGCCACGAGACCGAGCACGTGGCCGATGGCCACAGCGCGCTGGCCCGCATGCTCGAGGCGCCGCCCGACCTCAGCCTGCTGGACATCATGCTGCCGGGCCTCGATGGCCTGAGCGTGCTGCGGCAGGCCCGCGTGCACACCCGGCACCCGATCATCATGCTCACCGCGCGCATCGAGGAGGTCGACCGCCTGCTTGGCCTGGAACTGGGCGCCGACGACTACGTGTGCAAGCCCTTCTCGCCGCGCGAAGTCGTAGCGCGCGTGAAGGCTGTTCTGCGGCGCGTTCAAACCGAAGAGGCGGCGGACAAGGCGACCGCGTCCCTCCAGCTGGACGACGTGCACTGGCGCGCATCGCTGAACGGCACCGCGCTCAACCTGACGCGGCGCGAGTTCCGTCTGCTGCAGGCGATGTCTCGGCACCCCGGCCGCATCTTCTCGCGCGCCCGGCTCCTGGAACTGGCCTACGAGGACGACGCCGACGTGTCCGAACGGGCCGTGGACAGCCACGTCAAGAACCTGCGCCGCAAGCTCTCGAGCGCCGCACCCTCGCACGACTGGATCCGTTCCGTCTACGGTGTGGGCTTCGCGTTCGAGGCGCCGCTCGAATAGGAATAGGAAACCCTTCCCAGATTTCTCCCAAGTCGATTCGCACACTTCGTCCCATCCCTCGACTGGATGAACGGATGAAAACGACACACGCCTGCACGGCCCTTCTGCTGGCCGCGACCTTGACGGGTTGCATCATGCTGCCGCCCCCGCCCCCGCCCCCGCCTCCACCGTTCGCGCCGCCGCCCCGGCCCGGCGCTTCGATGCCGCCCTTCGCCTACCGCGGACCGCCTCCGGAAGTGTCGGACGCCTGCGCCGGCCAAGCCGAAGGCGCGCGCTTCGAGATGCCGGGGCGGCGCGGCGACACCCTCTCGGGCACCTGCGAGCTAGCTCCCGATGGCAGGCTGATCCTGAGGCCGGACGGTTCGCGCTGACTTTTCCCCGCGGAGGGCGGGAAAACCCTGATCGGCAGCCAGCTTGTATATCGATATAGTAAATCGGTACAGTAAATCGATACACCGCGATTCTGTGCACTCTTTCGATACAAGACTGGAGACAAAGCATGGTTTCGATCCCACGCCGCCGATTCGTGCATGCGGGCGCTGCCGCATCGCTGGCCGTCCTTGCAGGATTTCCTGCCCTCGTCCGCGCGCAATCGAGCATTGCGCTGCGCTTCTCTTCCTCGATGCTGGCGGACGACAACGCCGCCCACTACGTGTGGTGCCAGCGCCTGCAGGCCAATCTCAAGGCGGCCGTCGGCGACGCCATCCGCATCGACTACTTCCCCAACAACCAGCTGGGCAAGGAAAGCGACGTGGTTCAGCAGGTCAAGGTCGGCTCGGTCGACATGATGGTGACCGGCTCCTCCATCTTCGCCACCATCTCGCCCGAGATCGGCATGCTCGACCTGGGCTACCTGTTCGACAGCTACGCCCATGCCGGCAAGGCGCTCGAAGGCCCGGCCGGGACAACCCTCAACGAACTGCTGCAGAAGCGCTCGGGCTGCACCATCCTGACCTGGGCCTCGCACTTCGGCGCGCGCAGCGTCTACACCAAGGCACCGGTGAAGTCGCTGGCGGAGATCAAGGGCGTGAAGCTGCGCGTGCTGCCCACGCCGGCCTTCATCGAGACTTTCAAGCTGATGGGCGCGATCCCCACCCCGATTCCCTTCGGCGAGCTCTACATGGCGGCGCAGACCGGCGTGGTCGACGGCTTCGAGCACGATGCGGCCACGGTGCTGGCCAGCAAGCTCAACGAGGTGGTCAAGTCCTGCTGGCTCACCGAGCACCTGTTCAGCCCGATGGTGGTGGTGATCGGCAAGCGCGGCATGGACAAGATCCCCGCCAGCCTGCGCCCGGCCTTCCTGAAGGCGGTCCACGATGCGACCACGCAGCAGCGCGCCATCGCGAGCGACAAGGGCAAGGCCGCGATCGAGGAGCTGCAGCGCAAGGGCATGAGCTTCTTTCCGATGGCCGCGGCCGACCGCGCCGCTGTGCGCAAGGAGATGGAAAGCAGGCTCTGGGCCGACTTCGCCAAGCAGTACCCGGTGACGGCGCCCCTCTTCGCTGCCGTCAACGCGGCGCGGGTCTGAGGCCATGGTCGCGGTTGCCGCACCCTCGCTGGGCTTTCGCCACGACACCGTCTCGGGCGGCTGGCTCAGCGCACTGAACCGCTGGACCGAGATCCTGTCGGCCGTCGTGCTGGCGGCCGACGTGGTCGTGGTCTTCCTCTCGGTCGTGTTCCGCTACTTCCTGCACGACCCGGTGGACTGGGCCGAGGAGATCGCACGTGCGCTGATGATCGTGCTGGTCTTCTTCGGCGCTGCCACCGTGCTCGCGCGCAGCCAGCACGTGGGCATCGACCTGTTCCGCCACCTGCTGCCCGCGCACTGGCAGCCGGCGCTGATGCAGGTGAGCCACTGGATCATCGCGGGCGTGGCCGCGAGCCTCTTCGTCTCGTCGACCCTGCTGCTCGTCGACACCTACGGACAGACCACCTCGATCGGCCTGCCGCAATGGCTCTACGTCTATCCGGTGGTGATCGGCAGCCTGTTCATGACGCTGTTCGGCCTGGCCAATGCGCTCAACGGTCCGCGACGCGTGGTGCTCGGTACGCTGGCTGCCTGCGTGCTGCTCGCGGCGATGGTCTTCGGCTGGAACGCGCTGGTGCCGCAGCATGCGATCCCGAGCGGCCTGCTGCTGGCGGCCGGCTTCATCGGCGGGCTGGTGCTGGGCGTGCCGATCGGCTTCGTGCTGGCCTTCTCGGCGCTGCTCTACTTTCTCTCCGATCCTTCGCTGCCGATGCTGATCTACTCGCAGCAGGTCATGGCCGGCACCGACCACTTCGTGTTGCTGGCCATTCCCTTCTTCGTGCTGGCCGGCCTGCTGATGGAGTCCAACGGCATGTCCTCGCGGCTGATCGAGCTGCTGCTGCGCATCTTCGGCCGCGTGCGCGGCGGGCTGGGCCTGATCACCATCTCCGCGACCGCCTTCTTCTCGGGCGTGTCGGGCTCCAAGCTGGCCGACATCGCCGCGGTGGGCGGCATCGTGATGCCGGCGGTGCGCCGCACCAAGCAGGACCCGAACGAAGCCGCGGGCCTCTTGGCCTGCACGGCCGTGATGGCCGAGACCATCCCGCCCTGCATCAACATGATCATCATGGGCTTCGTGGCCAACATCTCGATCGCCGGCCTTTTCATGGCCGGCCTGGTGCCCGCGGCCGTGATGGCGCTGGCGCTGGGCGCGCTGGCGATCATCGTCGGGCGCAAGATCAATCCCGACGATGCCTTCGAAAAGCGCACGCCGCTTTTCAAGCTGCTCGGCGGCGCGCTGGTCGCGATCGTCATGGTGGGCATGATCGGCAAAGGCGTGACCTCGGGCGTCGCGACCTCGACCGAGGTCTCGGCCTTCGCCGTGGTCTATGCGCTGGTGGTCGGCAGCCTGGCCTTCCGCGAGCTCAGCGCGCGCGCCATGGCGCAGCTCTTCGTGCGCTCGGCCTCGATGGCGGGCAGCATCCTCTTCATCGTCGCGGCCGCGTCCAGCGTGTCCTTCGCGCTGACCATCGAGCAGATCCCGCAGCTGGTGTCGTCCACCATGATCGTCTTCGCGCAGCAGTACGGCAGCGTGATGTTCATCCTGCTGTCCGTGGCGATCATGATCGTCTTCGGCGCCGTGCTCGAAGGCGCGCCGGCGCTGATCATCTTCGGCCCGCTGCTGACGCCGATCGCGCAGCAGCTAGGCATCAACCCGCTGCACTTCGGCACGGTGATGGTGATCGCGATGGGCCTGGGCCTGTTCGCGCCGCCCATCGGTCTCGGCCTGTTCGCCACCTGCGCGATCACCGGCACCGAGGTGAAGAACGTGGCCCGGCCCATGATGAAATACCTGGCAGTGCTCCTGGTGACGCTGGTCGTGCTGGTGCTCGTCCCGTCGTTCTCCTTGTGGCTCCCGAACCGGCTCGGGCTGTAGCCGAGAAAACCGAATTCATGACCACCATCCAGGACGTCGCCCGCCATGCCGCCGTGTCGGTGAGCACCGTGTCCAACGTGCTCAATGGCCGCACCGACCGCATGCGCGCCGAAACGCTGGCGCGCGTCGAGGCGTCGATCCAGGCGCTGCAGTTCCGGCCCAGCAAGTTGGCCCAGCAGCTGAAGACCGGACAGACGCCGCTCCTGGGCCTGCTGGTGCCGTCGATGGCGAACCCGATGTACGGCTACATCGCGCGCGAGATCGAAAGCATCGCGCAGGAGCGCTTCGGCTTTCGCCTCCTGATCGGCAGCACCTACCGCGACCGCGAGAAGGAACGCGCCTTCTTCGAAGACCTGCTGGCGCACGGCGTGCGGCGCGTGATCGTGATCTCCTCGCTGGCCGACGAGCGCCACTTCGAGTCGGCGGTGGAGCGCGGCATGGTGGTGGTGAGCTACGACCGCGGCGCGACGCCGGGCAAGCCTTCGAAGGTGGGCCACGTGATGCCCGACAACTTCGAGGCCGCGCGCCTGGCGACGCAGCACCTGATCGACAAGGGCCACCGGCGCCTGGCCTTCGCCACCGTGGCCGGCATGACCATGAGCCGCAGCGCCAAGATCGACGGCTTCTTCGCCGCCGCCGAGGCCGCAGGCCTGCGTGCGAGTGCTCAGGTGCTCGACGGCGGCGCGCTCAACGAATACGGCGATTCGGTGATCGCCGAGGTCGGCCGCGCGACCGCGCTGCAGATCGCAGGCCTGCCCGAGCATCCGACAGGCATCGTCGCGCTCAACGACCTGATGGCCCTCGGGCTGATGGCGGGACTGCGCGAAGCCGGCCTGCGCGTGCCGGAGGAGGTTTCGGTGGTGGGCATCGACGGCCTGTTCCTCGCGACCTTGTCGAACCCGATGCTGAGCACGGTGCAGTTGCCGGTGCGCGAGATGGCGCGCGCCATGGTCGAGCGCGTGATGCAGCACCCGAGCGAGGCCGGCGAGGACGAACGCGAGCAGGTCTTCACCGAAGTTCAACTGATCGAACGCGAGTCCGTCGCGCCGCCGCCGCCCGCGGCCGGCCGGCCCCGCAGCACAAGAAAAATCAAGCCGGAGAAGGCAGCCACATGACGACCGTTTTCGTGACGCATCCAGCCGACAAGCTGGCGCAGTACTTCGGCCCCAAGGCCACCCAGGCGCTGGAGGCGATCGCCGAAGTGCGCTTCAATCCCGAGGCGCGCGAGCTTTCGACGCCCGAACTGGTGGCCGCGGCGCAGGGCTGCGATGCGCTGATCGCGTACCGGCAGACGCCCGGCCCCGAATCGCTCTTCCGCGACCTGCCGCAGTTGGCCGCCTTCGTGCGCTGCGCGGTCGACATCCGCACCGTCGACGTCCAGGCCGCGAGCCGGCACGGCGTGCTGGTGACGCAGGCCAGCCCGGGCTTCGTGCCGGCGGTTGCCGAGTGGATCGTCGCCGCGATGGTCGACCTCGCCCGCGGCATCGGGCGCTACACGCATGCCTATCACCGCGGCGAGCCGCCGGCGCCCTTCATGGGCCGGCAGTTGCGCGCGTCGACGCTGGGCATCATTGGCTTTGGCGCGATCGGCCGTTACCTGGGCGATCTGGCGCAGGCCTTCGGCATGCGCTTGCTGGTCAACGATCCGCAGCCGATTGCAAGGCAGGCGATGTGCGAGCAGGTGGCGCTGCCGGCGCTGCTGGCCCAGTCCGACTTCGTCGTCTGCCTGGCGCCGGCCAACGCGCAGACCGAGAAGCTCATGAACGCCGAGGCCTTCGCGGCCATGAAGCCCGGCGCCTTCTTCGTCAATGCGGCGCGCGGCGAGCTGGTCGATGACGAGGCCCTGCTCGCCGCGCTGGAATCCGGCCATCTGGGCGGCGCTGCGCTCGATGTCGGCCGCGCGACCGACCAGATGCCTGCGCCGGCGCTCGCGCGCCATCCGCGCGTCGTCGCCACGCCGCACATCGGCGGGCTCACGCTGCCGGCGGTGGAGCACCAGGCGCTCGAGACCGTGTCCCAGATCGCCGCGCTGATGCGCGGCGAGATGCCGCCCGGCGCCGTGAATGCGGCGCATGCCACGCGGATTGCGCAATGGAGGCTTGCCGCATGACGATTGCTCCCATCGACTACGCCGGCGCATGCGATTGCCATGTCCACATCTACGAAGACGCCTGGCCGCTCGCGCCGACCGCGACCTTCAAGCCGCCGCATGCGCCGGCCTCGGCCTACCGCGAGGTGCAGCAGGCGCTCGGCCTCACGCGCGCCATCGTGGTCCAGCCCACGGGCTACGGCTTCGACAACCGCTGCACGCTGTCGGCGCTGGAGCAGCTGGGCGCCGAGGCGCGCGGCATCGCGGTGGTGCCGCCCGAGGTGGCCGATGCCGAGCTCGAGCGCCTGCACCGTGCCGGTATGCGCGGCGTGCGCTTCATGATGTTGTCGGGCGGCCTGCTGCCCTGGTCCAGTCTGGAGGGCATGGCCGCGCGGATCGCGCCGCTCGGCTGGCACATCAACCTGCAGCTCGACGGGCGCGAGCTGGCGCAGCACATGGCGATGCTGGAGCGCCTGCCGGGGCGCTTCGTCATTGACCACATCGGCAAGTTCCTCGGACCCGTGGCGCTCGACGGCGAGGCCGTGGGCGCGCTCTGCCGCCTGCTCGACAAGGGCAACTGCTGGATCAAGCTGGCCGCGCCCTACGAGACCTCCAAGAGCGGCCCGCCCGCGTACGCCGACGCAGTGCCGCTCGCGCGCCTGCTGGCCCGGCGCTATCCCGAGCGCTGCGTCTGGGCCAGCAACTGGCCGCATCCCAACGTCAAGCCCGAGCCCTCCAATGCGGCCCTGCTCGACTGGGCGCTGGCGCTCTTCGACAGCGAAGCCGCGCGCCGCAAGCTGCTGGTGGACAACCCGGCCGAGCTCTACGGCTTCGCCGCCTAGGCCTTACGACGCGCAACGCCGCGTTCCTACATGCGGCGCCGGCCGGCCGTCCTACGGTGGCCGTCCGGAGGATCGTCGTCATGCCCACATCCAAAACCCCCGCTCCGCGCGTCCTGTGGAAGGGCGCCATCAGTTTCGGCCTGGTCCACATCCCGGTGGCGTTGTACTCGGCCACCGTCGACCACAGCATCGACTTCGACTGGCTCGACAAGCGCACCATGGACCCGGTGGGCTACAAGCGCGTCAACAAGAAGACCGGCAAGGAGATCGCGCGCGAGCAGATCGTGAAGGGCATCGAGTACGAGGACGGCGAGTACGTGTTGCTGAGCGACAAGGAAATCGCCGACGCCTATCCCAAGACCACGCAGACCATCGAGATCGAGACCTTCGTGCCGGCCGACAGCATTCCCTTCGTCTACCTCGAGCGGCCCTACTACGTCGCGCCGATCAACCGCGGCGCCAAGGTCTACGCGCTGTTGCGCGAAACGCTCAAGCGCGCCGGCCGCATCGGCGTCGCCCGGGTCGTGATCCAGACCAAGCAGCATCTCGCGGCGCTGGTGCCGGTGGGGCCGGGGCTGGTGCTGAACCTGCTGCGCTGGGGTGCCGACATCCGGCCATGGAAAGACCTGCCCCTGCCTTCCGAAAGCGCCAAGCAGGTGGGCCTTTCGGAGCGCGAACTCAAGATGGCCGGGGAACTGGTCAAGGACATGAGCTCGGACTGGGACCCCGATGAATTCAAGGACTCGTTCAAGGACGAGATCATGCGGCTGGTCGACCAGAAGGTCGAAGCGGGCCAGACCGAGGAGGTCACGAAGCTCGAGCCGATCGAGGAACAGGCAGGGCGTTCTGGCGCGAAGATCCTCGACCTCACCGAGCTGCTGCAGCGCAGCCTGCGCAAGGGCGGCAAGGCGGCGGCTGAAGACGAGGAGGAAGAGTCGGAAGAAGCCAAGCCGACCCGCAAGCCGGCCGCCAAGGCCACGGCCCGCAAGCGCGCGCCGGCCCGCAAGTCCGCATCGCGCCACAAGGCGGCCTGAGGCAGCGCGTGGCGAGCAAACCGAGTGCGCGCGAAGCGCTGGCGCGCTATCACGGCAAGCGCGATTTCAAGAAGACGCCGGAGCCGCACAAGCTCGGCCGCGGCAGCCGAGGCGCGCATTCCTTCGTGGTCCAGAAGCACCATGCGAGCCGCCTGCACTACGACTTCCGGCTCGAGCTCGACGGCACGCTCAAGAGCTGGGCCGTGCCCAAGGGCCCCTGCCTCGATCCGAGCGTCAAGCGCATGGCGGTGCACGTGGAAGACCATCCGGTCTCGTACGCCGACTTCGAAGGCACCATTCCGCCCAAGCAGTACGGCGCCGGCACGGTGATCGTCTGGGACCGCGGCGAGTGGGCGGCCGAGGGCGATGCGCGCCAGGGGCTGGCCGAGGGCAAGCTCAAGTTCGAGCTGTACGGCGACAAGCTGCGCGGCCATTGGACGCTGGTGCGCATGCGCGGCAGGGACGAGAAGCAGGAGCCCTGGCTCCTGATCAAGGAGAACGACGATGAAGCGCGCCCGCTGGCCGACTTCGACGTGGTGGAAGAACTGCCCGACAGCGTGCTGAGCGGCCGCGGCGTCGACGACGCGGTGCCGCCGGTCGCAAAGACGACGACGAAGCAGCCGCCTGCAGCGAAGAAGGCGAAAGCCGCACCCAAGGCCGCGCTGCCGCGCAGCCTCGAGCCCCAGCTCGCCACGCTGGTCGCGGCGCCGCCCGCTGCGGCCGACGACTGGCTCTACGAACTCAAGTTCGACGGCTACCGCCTGCTGGCGCGCATCGACGGCGACAAGGTGCAATGCATCACGCGCAACGGCCACGACTGGAGCGCGAAGCTTCCCGGCCTGGTGAAGGCGCTCGCGAAGCTACCCACGCGCTCGGCCTGGCTGGACGGCGAGATCGTGGTCCATGGCGAGAACGGCGCGCCGGATTTCCAGGCGCTGCAGAACGCCTTCGAACGCGGCGCCACCTCATCGATCGTCTACTGGCTCTTCGATGCGCCCTTCCTCGACGGCCGCGACCTTCGCGAGACGCCGGTGGAAGAGCGCCGCGCGTTGCTGGCGAAGTTGCTGGGCAAGAAGCCGCCGGCGTCGCTGCGGCTGTCCGAGGCCTTCGAGGCCGCGCCGCGCGCTCTGCTGGCGTCGTCCGCGCAGCTCGGCTTCGAGGGGATCATCGGCAAGCTGAAGGGTTCGGGCTATGTCTCGCGCCGCTCGCCGACCTGGATCAAGCTCAAGAACCAGCAGCGGCAGGAGTTCGTGATCGGCGGCTACACCGCACCCAAGGGCGCGCGCACGGGTTTCGGCTCGCTGCTGCTCGGCGTGTGCGACGACCAGGGCGCGCTCAAGTACTGCGGCAACGTCGGCACCGGCTTCGACGCCGATCGCCTGGCGGACATCAAGGCCCGGCTCGACAAGTTGGCGAGCGACGACTGCCCCTTCGACGAGCGGCCCGCCGGCGTCAAGACGCAATGGGTCAAGCCGAAGCTGGTGGCCGAGATCTCCTTCGGCGAGTGGACGCGCGATGGTCGCGTGCGCCAGGCCGTCTTCCTGGGCTTGCGCACCGACAAGCCGGCCACCGAGATCCGCCGCGAGAAAGCGCAGGCGCCGCCCAAGCCGGCTGCCGCCGCGCGCGCCGGCAGCAGCAGCAACAAAGGAGCGAGCCGCACCATGGACCTGCGCATCACCCATGCCGAACGCGTGATCGACAAGAAGAGCGGCACCACCAAGGGCGAGCTCGTCGCCTTCTATCACGAGGTGTCGGCGCTCCTGCTGCCGCATCTGAAGGGCCGGCCGGTAGCACTGGTGCGCGCACCCGAGGGCGTGGGCGGCGAGCTGTTCTTCCAGAAGCATGCCAACCAGAGCGAGCTGCCGGGCGTGAAGCTGCTGGACCCGGCGCTCGATCCCGAGCACGAAGCGCTGCTGCAGATCGATGCCGCGCGCGGCCTGCTCTCGGCCGCGCAGATGAACGTGATCGAGCTGCACACCTGGAACGCCACCTCCAACGACATCGACCGGCCCGACCGCATGACCTTCGACCTGGACCCGGGCGAGGGCGTCGACTGGTCGAAGATGCTGGAGGCCGCGATGCTGGTGCGCACGCTGCTCACCGAACTCGGCCTGCCGGCCTTCCTCAAGACCAGCGGCGGCAAGGGCCTGCACGTGCTGGTGCCGATCCGGCGCCACTACGGCTGGGATGCGGTCAAGGGTTTCTCGCAGGCGGCGGTCCAGCACCTGGCGCAGACCATCCCCGATCGTTTCGTCGCCAAGAGCGGGCCGCGCAACCGGGTCGGCAAGATCTTCGTCGACTACCTGCGCAACGGCTTCGGCGCCACCACGGTCAGCGCCTGGTCGGCGCGTTCGCGACCGGGGCTGGGCGTGTCGGTGCCGCTCGAATGGGACGAGCTGCCCGAGCTGAAGAGCGCCTCGCAATGGACGATCAGGAACATCGGCGAGCGCATCGCCATCGGCAACAAGCCGTGGGCTGCGATGGAGAAGAGCCGAAAGGGCCTGGGCGCGGCGATGAAAACGCTGGGCTACACGCCGGCGCCGGACTGAAGCTTCAGACCACCTCCTCGGTGGTCACCTCGAAGCGCTGCAGCGTGTTCTCCCCGAACACCATCGTGATCGGCACATCGGCCGCGTCGCGGCCGCGCGCGATGGTGATGCGGCCGATGCGCGGCGTGTTGTGGCGCGCATCGAAGGTGTGCCAGCGCTCGCCGAGGTAGATCTCGAACCAGGCGCTGAAATCCATCGGGTAGGGCACGGGCGGAATGCCGATGTCGCCGAGGTAACCGGTCACGTAGCGCGCCGGAATGTTCATGCAGCGGCACAGCGTGATCGCCAGGTGGGTGAAGTCGCGGCACACGCCGACGCGCTCGCGCCACGCTTCGAGTGCGGTGCGCGTGGCGCGTGCACGCTGGTAGTCGAAGCGCAGGTGCTGGTGCACGTAGTCGCAGATGGCTTGCGCCAGCGGCCAGCCCTTGGGCACCTGGCCGAAGGTGTTCCATGCGAACTGCAGCAGTTCGCTGTCGACCTCGCAGTAGCGGCTGGGCAGCAGGAAGGGCAGCGTTTCCACCGGCAGATCGGCCGGCATGTGCTCGACGGCCCCCAGGTCGATCGGGTCGGCCCAGCCGGTGTCGAAGACCACCGCTTCGTTGCGCAGACGCACGCTGCTCACGCCGGCGGGCACCTGCACGCGCGCGCAATGGTTGTCGAAGGCGTCGCGGTAGTGGTCGGTGTAGAGCGGCGGACTGATCGTGATGTGCTCGCCGTCCGCGATGTCGGCGGCGCGCGAAGGATGCACCTGCAGCATGTAGAGCAACGCCGTGGGCGCCGTGACGCCGAGTTCGATGTCGAAACCGATTTTGATGAGCATGGTGGCGCGGGCCGGTTGCGAAGGTCAGAGGTGTGATGCCGCACAAGCAGGTTTGGTGCCGAGCGCAGCCGCTTCATCCTATCGCCCGCCGCGGCTGGCGGGCATAGATGGGTACGCGAAGCGGCGTAGGCAAGCCCACAAAGCCGTCAGCGCGGTCCTACTGTGTACTCCTCGCCGCTCCCACACGCCGGAGCGCGCGGCCACTACGGGGTTTGCGCGGTGCCAAATCTAAGCTCATGGCTTGCTCGCAGCCGGCATGCAGCGCCTGTCGAACCGTCCCGCAACGATGATCTGGAGCGAATCATGGAGCTTTCCTCACTGTTCGGCGCGCTCGGAGATGCCTGGATCGACGATGTCCTGTTCTGGGCCATAGCGGCTGCGGCCGGCGTCGTCGGACTCGTGGCGGTGGTCAGCGCACTGGATGTGCTCTTCGACGCGGAAGCCGGCTGATCCTGCGGCGCTTCGAGGCGCCGCATTCCAAGAGAACGAAGGAATCTCGATGACGCCACAGAACAAGGCGGCCGCCGCCCGTCGCCCCAAGCCGGGGGACGGCAGCAATGCCAAGCAGGAACAACTGGCCGCCTTCACGAGCGACAACACCCCGCAGCTCAGCACCAATCAGGGCCTGCAGATCCCGGACAACCACAACTCGCTGAAGGCGGGCGCGCGCGGGCCGACGCTGCTCGAAGACTTCATCCTGCGCGAGAAGATCACGCACTTCGACCACGAGCGCATTCCCGAGCGCGTGGTGCATGCACGCGGCGAGGCGGCGCACGGCTACTTCGAGGTCTACAAGTCGATGTCGCAGTTCACCTCTGCCGATTTCCTGCAGGATCCGGCGATCCGCACGCCCGTTTTCGTGCGCTTCTCGACCGTGGCGGGTTCGCGCGGCTCGGCCGACACGGTGCGCGACGTGCGGGGCTTCGCGGTCAAGTTCTACACGCGCGAGGGCAACTACGACCTGGTGGGCAACAACATCCCGGTGTTCTTCATCCAGGATGCGATCAAGTTCCCCGACCTGATCCACGCCGTCAAGCCCGAACCGCACCACGAGATGCCGCAGGCCGCGAGCGCCCACGACACCTTCTGGGACTTCGCCTCGCTGATGCCCGAGACCACCCACATGCTGATGTGGATCATGTCGGATCGCGCGATCCCGCGCAGCCTGCGCATGATGGAAGGCTTCGGCGTCCACACCTTTCGCTTCATCAATGCGCGCGGCGAGAGCCATTTCGTCAAGTTCCACTGGAAGCCCAAGCTCGGCATCCACGGGCTGGCGTGGGACGAGGCGCAGAAGATCGCCGGCAAGGATGCCGACTTCCACCGGCGCGACCTGTGGGAGGCCATCGAGCGCGGCGATTTCCCCGAATGGGAGCTGGGTGTGCAGCTGATTCCGCAGGACAAGGAGCATGCCTTCGGCTTCGATCTGCTCGACCCGACCAAGATCGTGCCCGAGGAGATGGTGCCGGTGCAGCGCATCGGCCGCCTGGTGCTCAACCGCAACCCCGACAATTTCTTCGCCGAGACCGAGCAGGTGGCCTTCCATCCGGGCCACGTGGTGCCGGGCATCGATTTCACGAACGATCCGCTGCTGCAGGGCCGCCTGTTCTCCTACACCGACACGCAGATCTCGCGCCTGGGCGGCGCCAACTTCCACGAGCTGCCGATCAACAGGAGCGTCTGCCCCTTCCACAACTTCCAGCGCGACGGCATGCACCGCCAGACCATCGCGCGCGGCAAGGTGGCCTACGAACCGCACTCGCTCCTCGACGGCAAGGAGTTCCGCATCGACGGCGCGAGCGGCGGCTTCCAGTCCTTTCCCGAGGAAATCGACCCGCCCAAGCTGCGGCGCCGCAGCCCCTCCTTCGACGACCACTTCACGCAGGCGCGGCTGTTCTTCAACAGCCAGAGCGCGGCCGAGAAGGAGCACATCATCGCGGCCTTTCGCTTCGAGCTCTCGAAGGTCGAGGCGCCGGCGATACGCCAGCGCATGGTGGACAACCTCGCGCACGTCGACGAGAAGCTCGCGCGCCGCGTGGCCGAGCCGCTGGGCATCGACGCCCCCGATGCCAAGGCGGCCGCGGGCCGGGCCGGTTATCGCGAGCACCGCATGACGCTGCCGATCGAGGAATCGCGCGCGCTCAGCATGGCGGACACCGGCGATGGCTCGATCAAGACGCGCAAGGTGGCGATCCTGGTGATGGACGGCATCGACTCGGCCTCGCTGAAGCCGATCCGCGAAGCCCTCGAACAGGCTGGCGCGCGGTGCAAGGTGGTCGGCCCGCGGCTCGGCACCGTCGCGAGCGCGTCCAGGCGCCAGCTCGATGTCGACGCCACCTTCGTCAACATGCCTTCGGTGATGTTCGACGCCGTGCTCGTGCCGGCCGGCGCGCAGGGCGCCGAGGCGCTGGCGCGCAACGGCGATGCGCTGCATTTCGTGCTCGAGGCCTACAAGCACTGCAAGGCCATCTGCACGGTGGGCGAGGGCGTGAAGCTGCTCGCGACGCTGGGCGTCGGCGCCGATCCGGGCAAGGCGCCGGCCGGCGTGGTGGTGGCCGCCACGCCGACCACGAACCTGGGCGACACCAGCGCCGCCACGCAGATCGCGCAGGACTTCATCGCGGCGATCGCGAAGCACCGGCACTGGGACCGGGCGAACGTGGACGGCGTGCCGGCCTAGGACCGGAGCACCTCCGGCAACGTCTCTACCGCACTCAGCTTCTCCAACACCAACCCGATGAACGCCGACACCGCCAGCGGCAGGTGCCGCCGGCTCGGGTAGAGCACGCTCAGGCCTTGGCTGGTGCGCTGGTATTGCGGCAGCACCGGCACGAGCAGGCCGGCCTGAATGTCGAGCCTGGCCATGGCGGGCGGCAGCAGCGCGATGCCGAGGCCGGCCAGGGTGGCTTTGCGCAGCGCCTGGGCCGTGTTGCCGCTGAAGCGGCCGGCGACCTGCACTTCCTCCTGCACCCCGTCGGGGCCGGCCAGGCGCCAGGTGGTGCGGCCGCTGGGGTGGGCGGAGCTCACGCAGTCGTGGTTCGCCAGATCTTGCAGCGTGGCGGGCGCGCCGCGCGCGGCGATGTAGGCGGGGCTGGCCACCATGCCGCCGCTGCGGGCGCCGAGGAGCCGGCGGCCGACATAGCCCGAGTCGCGCAGCGGGCCGCCGCGAAACGCGACGTCGATCTGCTCGGCAATCAGATCGGCCTTGGCATCACTGAGCACGAAGTCGAGCCGCACCAGCGGATGCGCGGCCAGAAAGTCGGCCACCCACTCCATCGGGAAGAAGTCGAAGAAATCGGCTGTCGCCGCCACGCGCACCAGGCCACTGGGTTCCTGGCTGCCCGTCAACAACGCCTGGCCGGCTTTGACCAGCCCGTCGACCGCGCCTGCGCAGCGCTCGTGAAAGGCCTGGCCGGCGCTGGTGAGCGTGAGCTTGCGGGTGGAGCGCTGCATCAGCCGTGTGCCGAGCCGGGCTTCGAGCTGCTGGATGCGCCGGCTCACGGTGTTGGGCGGCACGCCCAGCCGCCGCGCCGCCTCGGCAAAGCTGCCGCAGCGCACCACCTCCACAAACATGGCGATGTCGTTCAGGTCGAGCACGAGGCGATTCCTTCTATCTGTGGACGAGTGCAATCCGATTGTGCCGTCTAGTCGATCAATGGGTGCGACCCTAATCTTCTGCGCATCGGGCTCCCACGCCTCAACGCACACGCAAGGACACCTCTTTCCATGGCTTTTTTTCCGGTTTCCCCCACGCAGCGCCGCATCGTCTGGGGCGTTCGCATTCTTCTGGCGCTGGCTTTCGGCGCGGCTGGCCTCTCCAAGCTGGCCGGCGTGCCGCAGATGGTCCAGGTGTTCGATGCCATCGGCTTCGGCCAGTGGTTTCGTTACCTGACGGGCGCGGTCGAAGTCGTGGGCGCCGTGCTGCTGCTCGTACCTGCAACCGGCTTCTTCGGCGGCTTGCTGCTCGCCGCAACCATGGTCGGTGCGGTGGCGACGCACGTGGTGCTGATCGGCGGCAATCCCGCGCCGGCCGTGGTGCTCGGTGCGCTCGCTGCCTTCGTGGCCTGGCGACTGCGGCCCGTCTCGCTCCTTGGCGGCGGCTTGAAGGAAGCCGCATGACCGCCGCCGTCGACACCAAAGCCCGCGCCATCGTCTACCGCACAAGCGGCAGCACGCATGGGCCGATCACGCGGCTCGTGAGTCCGGGCGAGCTGGGCGAGTTTCTCAAGCCCTTCGTGTTTCTCGACCTCTTCGGCTTCCAGCCCGAGCCCGGCCACAAGGGCTTCGGCATGCACCCGCACTCGGGCATCGCGACGCTGACCTTAATGATCGAAGGTGAAGTGGGCTATGAAGACACGACCGGCAAGAAGGGTGTGCTGCCCGCTGGCGGCGTGGAGTGGATGCGCGCCGGCAACGGCGTGTGGCACACCGGCGCGCCGGTCGGCGACTCGCCGGTGCTGGGCTTCCAGCTCTGGGTGGCGTTGCCCGCTTCGGAAGAGAACGCACCGGCCCAAAGCCTTTACCTCGCGCCCTCGCAGGTGCCGCAAGAGGGTCCGGCGCGCGTGCTGCTCGGGCGCTACGGCAAGGCGCAAAGCGCCATTCCGGCGCCGGCGTCGATGAACTATCTGGCCGTGCGCCTGAAAGACGGCGAGTGCTGGCGCTACACGCCGCCCGCCGGCCACACGGTGGGCTGGGTCGCGGTCAATGCGGGCGGGCTCGATGCGGGTGGACCGGTCGTTACCGGCGAGCTCGCGGTGTTCGAGGAATCCGGTGAGGCCATCGACTTCGTGGCCCACGGCGACACGGCCTTCGTTCTGGGCTCGGCCGTGAAGCATCCGCACGAACTGGTGATGGGCTACTACTCGGTGCACACCAGCAAGGCGGCGCTCGATCAGGGCGAGGTCGGGATCCGGCGCATCGGCGCGCGGCTGCGGGAGGAGGGGCGGCTGGGCTGATCGACGCGGAAAGCGGGTACCTGCCCATCCGGGCAGTGGCTTCAGCCCCTTGTGGCTTCACAGAATGAAGCCATCTGAAGCCATGCTCAACACGGAAGGCACCGGCCCCGAGCCGGCCCAGGACGCCCTGATCGACGCCTACTCGCGCGCGGTCGCCACCGTGGCCGACGGCGTCGGGCCGGCCGTCGTGCGGGTGCAAAGCGCAGCGCCCGGCCGGCGCGGCGGCGGCTTCGGGTCCGGCGTGGTCATCGCCGGCGACGGGCTGGTGCTCACCAACAGCCACGTGGTGGCAGGCGCGCGGCGCGTGCGCATCGGGCTGGCCGAAGGCGGCGACAGGGAAGCCGAGGTGCTCGGCGACGATCCGGCCACCGATCTGGCGCTGCTGCGCGTCGAACTCCCGCGCGGCGCCGCGACTGCGACGCTGGGCGATTCGAAGGTGCTGAAGCGCGGCCACCTGGTGGTGGGCATCGGCAATCCGCTGGGCTTCGAATCCACCGTCACGGCCGGCATCGTCTCGGCGCTGGGCCGCTCGCTGCGCTCGCAGAGCGGGTACCTGATCGACGATGTCATCCAGACCGACGCGGCGCTCAACCCGGGCAACTCCGGCGGCGCGCTGGTGGCTGCGTCGGGCCAGGTGGTGGGCATCAACACCGCCATGATCGCCGGCGCGCAGGGGCTGGCCTTCGCCGTCTCCAGCAACACGGCCCGCTTCGTGATCGGCGAATTCATCGCCCATGGCCGGGTTCGGCGCGCGCATCTCGGCATCGCGGCGCAGACGGTGCCGCTGGCGCGGCGCGTGGCGCTGGCCATTCATGCGGGCGCCAACGCGGTGCGCATCGGCGAAGTGCAGGCCGGCGGCCCCGCGGACCTGGCAGGCCTGAGGGTGGGCGACATCCTCGTCGCGCTGGAAAGCGTGACGATTGCCGGTGCGGACGATCTCTTGCGATTGCTCAATGCGGAGCGCATCGGGCGGCCGGTCCAGGTGTCGCTGCTGCGGGAAGGGCGGCTCGTGACACGCACGGTCACGGCGCAGGAGCGCGTGCAGCCGGCGGCCGCGCGGCGCTGAGCGCCTTCAGGCGCGCGCGACGGAAAGCAGGCCGTCGATCGCGAGCACCACGCCCTGCTGGGCATCCTTGCTGGGCGGGCCTTCGGCGAGCATCTTGCGCACCAGGCTCAGCGTGTTGATCAGTTCCGCTTCCATGTCGGTCAGCAAGGGAATCATCTCGTAGTCGGGGTATCTACCTCGCGCTCCCAACGGCCGGCCGGGTCCGGACAGATCGACTTCGTAGCCTTCGCGAATGGCTTCGGTCTGGGTCTTCATGGCGCGCCTCAACTCAGTTGCATCAGTTGCGAAAGCCGCTTGCCCATCGCCTGGATCCGCTCGCCTCTTTCCCGCGCGCGGCGCGTGGCGATGTAGTCCAGTGCGGCCGCCACGGATTCTGCCCCTTCGTCGCCCGACTCCGAACGCCTGCGCCACTGGCTGGCCACCTCGGCCAGCTGACGGCTGTCGAGGCGCGCCGGGGGCGGAGGGAGTGAGGTCGCCCCGGGTCCCGCAGGCGGCAGGCTGGCGCGCAAGAGACTGAGCAGCCCCTCGGGGGACCACCGCGGTTGGGAGAGGTTTTGACGTTTCATGTAATACATTGTGCCTAGCTGTGCACGCCGTAACAAGGTATTTCAAGAGCTTTTTACTTACTTTCTAACGAAGACTTGCTCCGGTCGCCATTCAAGCCGCGCCATGCATTTCCACATAGAGCGCATAAAGCGAGTGGCAACTTGCCATGTAAAGCCGGTTGTTCTTGGCCCCGCCGAAACTGAGGTTCGCGCAACGCTCCGGCAGGCGGATGAAACCGATCGCCTTGCCCTGCGGGTTGAACACCATCACGCCGTCCAGGTCCGCCGGGTTTGCGCCGGGCGCGCCGTTGCTGCCCCAGCCGCACCACAGGTTGCCGTCGACGTCGACCTTGAAGCCGTCGATCGAACCGGGCCCGTTGGCGTCCACCAGCCGGGTCTTGTTGGACAGGCTGGCGCCGCTGCCGACGTCGTAGCTCCAGATCACGCGGTGGGGCTGGGCACGTCCCTCGACGATGTAGAGCTTCTTCTCGTCAGGCGAGAAGGCCAGGCCGTTGGGGCCGTTCAGGTCGGCGGTGACGAGGCCGATCTTGCCGTCCGGCGCGATGCGGTAGACGGAGTGCGGCAGTTCGGAGGCGGCCTTGTCGCCCTCCCAGTTGCCGCCGATGCCGAAGGGCGGATCGGTGAACCAGATGGAGCCGTCGGACTTGCAGACGATGTCGTTGGGCGAGTTGAGCTTCTTGCCGTTGAAGCTGTCGGCCAGCACGGTGATCCTGCCGTCGTACTCGGTGCGCGTGATGCGCCGGGTCAGGTGTTCGCAGGCCAGCAGCCGCCCCTGCCGGTCGCGCGCCAGGCCGTTGGAATAGTTGGACGGCTGGCGAAACACGCCGAAAGTCCCGGTGGCCTCGTCGAAACGCATGATGCGGTTGTTGGGGATGTCGCTCACCAGCAGATAGCGTCCGTCGCCGAACCACACCGGGCCTTCGGCCCAGCGCATGCCGGTGCCCAGCTGTTCGACCGTGCTGCTGTAGATGCGGTACTTGCCGAAGCTCGGGTCCAGCACCTGCACCGCCGGATCGGGGTAGCGCTGGCTGGGCTTGAAGTCGAAGGCCTGCGCGGCGGCGGTGCCGCCGAGCGCGGCCAGCGTGCTGCCCGCGGCCGTCTTCAGGAAAGCGGGGCGCGCGCTCGCGCCTTGTTGTTCTTGCATGCTCGTCTCCAGGGTTGTTGTTCTTCGTCGGCGGCGCGATGCGGCTTCAGGTCTGCGGGTTCGCCACCTCGTGCGCCGCCATCTGCTCCAGCGCCTTGACCAGCGCCGAATGATCGAGCTGGTCCCAGCCGTGGGCGGCGCAGGACTGCATCAGCTGCGCGGCCGAAGCCGTCTGCGGCAGCGCGACGCCCATCGACCTGGCGCCGGCGAGCGCGAGGCTCAAATCCTTCTGGTGCAGCGCGATGCGGAAGCCCGGGTTGAAGGTGCGCTTGATCATGCGTTCGCCATGCACTTCGAGGATGCGGCTGGCCGCGAAGCCGCCCATCAGCGCCTGCCGCACCTTGGCCGGATCGGCGCCGGCCTTGCTCGCGAACAGCAGCGCCTCGCCGACCGCGGCGATGTTGAGTGCGACGATGATCTGGTTGGCCACCTTGGTGGTCTGGCCGTCGCCGTTGCCGCCGACCAGCGTGATGTTCTTGCCCATGGCTTCGAGCAGCGGCTTCACCTTGTCGAAGGTGGCTTGCGAGCCGCCGCACATGATGGTCAGGCTGGCGGCCTTGGCGCCGACTTCGCCGCCGGAGACCGGCGCGTCGAGGTACTCGCAGCCGAGCGAGTTGATCTTGCTGGCGAAGGCCTTGGTCTCGATGGGCGAGATGCTGCTCATGTCCATCACCGTCTTGCCGGCGCTCAGGCCGTCGGCGACGCCGTCCTTGCCGAACAGCACCGACTCGACATCGGGCGTGTCCGGCAGCATGAGCACGATGACATCGGCGGCGCGCGCGACGTCGGCGTTGGTTTTGCACTGCGTGGCCTTGGCCAGCGCCTCGGGCACCTTGCTGCGCGTGCGCACGAACATCTCGTGGCCGGCGGCCAGGAGGTTCTGCGCCATCGGCGCGCCCATGATGCCGAGTCCGATGAATCCGACTTTCATTTCGATTTCCTTGGTTCAGTAGGTGGAAGAAGATGCCGCAGGCGCCGGCGTGGCCCGCATCGCTGCGAGCATCTGCTGGGCGCCGGCGGCCATGAGCCGCGCGTCCGAGCTCACCGTGACGAACTGGAAGCCCTTGGCAATGCGCGCGAGCGCCACGTCGGGCCTGCCGTTGTGGATGCCGGCGACCAGGCCGTGCGCCTTGGCGCGGTCGAGGATGTGGTCGATGGCCTGCGCGACCGGCGGGTCCACGTCGTCGAAGACGGGACGGCAGCCGAGCGCGAGCGAGAGGTCCGACGGGCCGATGTACACCGCATCCAGCCCTTCGACCGAGAGGATGTCGTCCAGGTTGTCGAGTGCCTGTGCCGTCTCGATCATCGCGAAGGTGACGATGGTGTCGTTGGCATGCTCGGGATAGTCGGCGCCGCCGTAGAGCAGCGCGCGCACCGGGCCGAAGCTGCGCGTGCCGCGCGGCGCGTAGTGTGTGTAGGCCACCAGCCGCTGCGCGTCCTCGCGCGTGTTGACCATCGGGCAGATCACGCCGTAGGCGCCGGCGTCCAGCGTCTTCATGAGGATGCCTGGCTCCAGCCACGGCACGCGCACCACGGGCACCGTGTTGGTGGTCGAGATCGCCTGCAGCATGGGGAGCATGGCCTGGTAGTCGACCACGCCGTGCTGCAGGTCGATGGTCAGCGAGTCCCAGCCCTGGTGGGCCATGGTTTCGGCCGAGAAGCTGTTCGGAATCGCGAGCCAGCCGTTGACGGCCGCCCCACCGGATTTCCACAGTGTGCGCAGGCGGTTTTCTCTCATGGGGCGTCCTTGGTTGGTTTGGCTAACGGTCGAAGGCCGGCCGCTTGGGGTCGAATTTCCAGCCGGGGATGAGGGCTTGCATCGCCACCGCATCGTCGCGCGAATCCAGCCCGTGCTGCTGGTAGAGCTGATGCGCCTTCTCGACCTCGGCCATGTCGAGCTCGATGCCCAGGCCCGGCTTCTTCGGCACCTGTACCAGGCCGCCCTGGATCTGCAGCGGCTCCTTGGTGAGGCGCTGGCCGTCCTGCCAGATCCAGTGCGTGTCGATCGCGGTCACGCGGCCGGGCGCGGCGGCGCCGACGTGCGTGAACATGGCGAGCGAGACGTCGAAATGGTTGTTCGAATGCGAACCCCAGGTGAGGCCCCAGTCGCGGCAGGTCTGCGCCACGCGCACCGAGCCGGCCATGGTCCAGAAATGCGGATCGGCCAGCGGGATGTCGACCGACTGCAGCGCGAGCGCATGGCTCATCTGGCGCCAGTCGGTGGCGATCATGTTGGTGGCGGTCGGCAGGCCGGTGGCGCGCCGGAACTCGGCCATCACCTCGCGGCCGGAGAAACCTTCTTCGGCGCCGCAGGGGTCTTCGGCATAGGCGACCACGCCGCGCATGTCGCGCATGAGCCGGATCGCGTCCTTCAGCAGCCAGCCGCCGTTGGGGTCCAGCGTGACGCGCGCCTGCGGAAAGCGCTCGTGCAGCGCGGTCACGGCCTCGATCTCTTCCTCGCCGCGCAGCACACCGCCCTTGAGCTTGAAATCGTTGAAGCCGTAGCGCTCGCGCGCCGCTTCGGCCAGGCGCACGATGGCCTCGGGCGTCATCGCCTTCTCGTGGCGCAGGCGGAACCAGTCGTTGCCGGCATCGGCTTCGCGCGCATAGGGCAGATCGCTCTTGTCGCGGTCGCCGATGTAGAACAGGTAGCCCAGCATCTCGACCGCCTCGCGCTGCTGGCCTTCGCCGAGCAGCGCGGCGACCGGCACGTCCAGGTGCTGGCCCAGCAGGTCGAGCAGTGCCGATTCGACCGCGGTCACCGCGTGGATCGTGGTGCGCAGGTCGAAGGTCTGCAGGCCGCGGCCGCCGGCATCGCGATCGGCGAACTGCTTGCCCATCTGCTGCAGCACGCGCTGGTGCGCGCCGATCGGCTGGCCGACGACCAGCGGCCGTGCATCTTCGAGCGTCTGGCGGATCTTCTCGCCGCCGGGCACTTCGCCGACGCCGGTGCGGCCGGCGTTGTCGGTCAGGATCAGCAGATTGCGGGTGAAGAAGGGGCCGTGGGCGCCGCTCAGGTTCAAGAGCATGCTGTCGCGGCCGGCGACGGGGATCACGCGCAGGTCGGTGATCAGGGGGGTGGCGTTGAGGGACATGGGTTTTCTCAATCGATGCTGATCTTGCCGGTCTCGATCACTTTCTTCCAGCGGGCGAACTCCTGTTGCTGGAAAGTCGCGAACTGTGCCGGCGTGTTGCCCACTACCTCGAGGCCGATGGAAGTGAACTGCTGCTTGATGGCCGGGTCGTTGAGCGCGGCCACCACCGACTCGGCGGCCTTGGTGCGCAGCGCCGGCGGCAGGCCCTTGGGCGCGACGACGGCCTGCCAGGAATAGACCTCGACGTTCTTCACGCCGGCTTCGCTGATCGTCGGCACCTCGGGCAGCACCGGCGAACGCTTGTCGCCGGTGACCGCGAGCGCCTTGAGCTTGCCGGACTTGATGTGCGGCACCACCGCGTTGACGTTCTGGAACGAGGCATCGACCTGGCCGCCGAGCAGGTCGGTCATGGCCGGCGCGCCGCCCTTGTAGGGCACGTGCAGGCCGGTGGTGCCGGTCTGCTGCCAGAACAGCTCGGCCGTGAGGTGGTCGCTGGAGCCGTTGCCGGAGGAGGCGAAGCTCATCTTGCCCGGGTTCTTCTTCTCGTGCGCGATCACGTCGGCCACCGTCTTGTGCGGCGAGCTGGCCGGCACCACCAGCACGTTGGGCGCCTGCACGGCCACCGTGATCAGGTCGAAGTCCTTCAGCGCGTCGTACTGCATGCCCTTGATCAGGTGGGGTGCGATCACCAGCGGGCCGAGCGAGGTGACGAGGAAGGTGTAGCCATCGGGTGCCGCGCGCTTGACCAGCGTCGCGCCGATGGTGCCGGTGGCGCCGGCCTTGTTGTCGACCAGGAAGGGCTGGCCGAGCTTCTCCGTGAGCTTGGGGCCGATGGCGCGCGCCACCATGTCGGTGGAGCCGCCGGGCGGGAAGGGGACGACCAGCGTCACGGGCTTCTGGGGCCAATCCTGTCCTGAGCTTGTCGAAGTGGCCTGGGCGTAGGCGGCTGCACTGGCGGCCAGGCCGATGGCGAGGGCGCCGAGTAGCTTCTTCATGGGTTTGTCTCCTTGAAATTGAAAGAGGTCGATGGCTTAGGTAGCGCTACCATTCGATGGTCTAAATGATAGCGCTACCAAATGCGGCGTCAAGCAACCGAATCTAGGGGTTTATACGGATCAGGCGCTGTCGCGGTCGACGATCGAGAAGCCGATGTCGACTACACGGGGGTCGACCTGGCGGCCTTCCGCGCGGTCCACGATGAAGCGCGCGGCCTGCCGGCCGATGGCCTTGCTGTCGATGCGCACCGTGCTCAGCGCCGGATTCAGGTCGGCCGCGAACTCGAGGTCGCCGAAGCCGACCACCGCCAGCTGCGCCGGCACCGCGATGCCACGCGCCTGCGCCTCGGTCATCACGCCGAGCGCGAGCAGGTCGGAGCTGCAGAACACGGCGTCGATGTCCGGCGCGACCGCGAGCAGTTCGGCCAGCGCGCGGCGCCCGCTCTTCATCGTGGTGGGCGCCGGCACGTAGATCAGGCGCACCTCGCGCAGGCCGGCGGCGCGCGCCGCATCCTGGAAAGCCTGGTGACGCCGCCGCGAGCGTTCGTCGTCGCCGGCCACCACCGCGAGCCGGCTGCGCCCCTTGCTGCGCAGAAAGTCGACCACCGCGCGCCCCACCTCGACGTGCGAGAAGCCGACCAGCATGTCCAGCGGCGTGGGCGTGAGGTCCCAAGTCTCGACCACCGGGATGCCCGCGGCCAGCAGGCGCTTGCGTCCCTCGGCCGAATGCATGATGCCGGTGAGCACGATGCCATCCGGCCGGCGGCCGATGATGGCCTCGAGCAGCGCATCCTCGCGCGACTCGGCATAGCCGCTCTGGCCCAGCATGAGCTGGTACCCGCCCTCGGCGAGCGCCTCGGTCAGCGCCTGCACGGTCTGCAGGAACACCGGCCCGGCGATGGTCGGCACCACCGCGGCCACCAGCCGGCTGCGCGTCGATGCCAAGCCACCGGCCAGGCCGTTGCGCACATAGCCCGTGCGGGCCACCGCATCGGTGACTTTCTTCAGCACCTCGGCCGACACCTGCGCCGGTGTGTTGAGCGCGCGCGACGCGGTGATGGGCGCCACGCCGGCGAGCTTGGCGACGTCGTGCAGCGTGACGGCGCCGCTGCCGCGGCGGCTGCGGCGTGCCGGGGTGGCCTCGGGGTTCATGGGCCGGATTCTAGCGCCGCGATAGCGCTACCAGTGCAGTGTCGGCGTATGCACCGGCGCGTCCCACAGCCGCTTGGCCTCGTCGTCGAGCGCCGTGACGGTGAGCGAGGCACCCGCCATCTCGAGCGAGGTCGTGTGGTTGCCCACCAGCGTGCGCGCCACCGTCAGCCCTTCGGCGGCGAGCCGCCGGCGCGCATGGTGCTGCAGCAGGTAGAGCTCCATCAGCGGCGTGCCGCCCAGGCCGTTGACGTGCAGCAGCACCTCGCGGCCGCGCGCGAGCGAAAGATCCTTGAGGATCGGGTCGAGCAAGAGGTCGACGATCTCGACCGCCGGCGCGAAGGGCAGGCGCTGCCGCCCCGGTTCACCGTGGATGCCGACGCCGAGCTCCATCTCCTGCTCGCCGATCTCGAAGGTGGCCACGCCCGAGGCCGGCACGATGCAGCTGTTGAAGGCCACGCCCATCGAGGCGGTGCAGCTGTTGATGCGGTCGCCCAGCGCCTTGCAGTCGAACAGGTCGGCGCCGGCCTCGGCCGCGGCGCCGACGATCTTCTCGACGACGACCGTGCCGGCCACGCCGCGGCGGCCGCTCCCGTGGGTCGAATGGTCGATCGCGACGTCGTCGTCGACCACCACCATCAGGTGGTCGAGATCGACCAGCATGTCGCTCGCCATCTGGAAGTTGAGGCGGTCGCCGGCGTAGTTCTTGACGATGAAGAGGACGCCGCGGCCGGCGTTCACACGGTGCGCGGCCGCCATCCACTGGTCGGGTGTCGGCGAGGTGAACACCTGCCCCGGGCAGGCCGCGTCCAGCATGCCCCGGCCCACGTAGCCGGTGTGCAGCGGCTCGTGCCCCGAGCCGCCGCCGGACACCACGGCCACCGCGTCCTTCTTGGGCACGCGCCGGCACACGAAGGTCGGGTCGAACTCGACGGCCAGCAGCGCCTCGTGTGCCGACGCGAGGCCCGACAGGCTTTCGACGACCGCGTCGTCGACGTAGTTGATGAATTTCTTCATCGCGTGTCCTCGCGGGGCGAACATGAAGAGCGCATCGTGGGGCGATCGTGGGCGGCTGTCATGCGAGGTTCTCCGCAGTGAGGATGTCGACCCGCGGATTGCTGACCGCCAGCGCGCCGCGCACGCCTTCGCACAGCGCGCGCAGCACGCGCGCGGCGGTGGTAACCACGTAGTGCACGTCCTGGTGCAGCACGAAGCTCAGCGCACCGGAGATCAGCATGGCGCGATGCATGTCGAGCAGGTCGTGCGCGATCACGCCGAGCGAGGCGTCGTAGCCGTGCTCGGCCAGCGCGCGGTGCACGCCGTGGCTGCCGGGGCCGACGTTGTAGACCGCGGTCAGGCGCCCGCCCGTCGCTTGCGGGTCCAGCGCCTCGCGCGCGCGGCGGTAGGCCTCGTCTTCCGATTCCGGCATGTCGTCCACGCGCAGCAGCCGGGCGCCCGCGAAGCGCTCTTCCAGCACCTGCGCGAAGCCGATGCCGCGATCGATCTCGGCCGCATAGCGCGTGGCCGGCGACAGCAGCGCGCAGTGACCCTGGCCGGCCGGCGCCTCGCGCCCGAGCAGCAGGCCCGCGGTGCGGCCGGCGGCGCGGTTGTCGGCGCCGATGAAGGTCTCGCGCATCGAGCCCGCGACGTCGGAGAACAGGGTGACCACGTGCACGCCGGCGCGCACCAGTTCGTTGACGGCCAGCTTCACCGCCGGCGTGTCGGGCGCCAGCAGGGCCACGCCGTCCATGTCCGAGAGGCGCGCGAGCTCCTCGGCGAAGGCCGCCGCATCGTGGGCCGGCAGGCGACGCGTCACCTCGGTGATGTGCTGGTGCCGGAAATCGCCGGCCGCCTGCGCGATCACGCGATCCACCAGGTCGAAGAAGCCGCGCCGGGTCGAAGGCAGCACGAAGGCGAAACGGTAGCTCTCGGTCGAGCGCGGCCGGCCGCGCATCGGCACGGCGCCGCCCAGTTCCTTCATCGCGTCGCGCACGCGCTGCACGGTGACGGGGTTGACGCCGGGGCGGCTGTTCAGCACGCGGTCGACGGTGGCGGTGCTGACGCCGGCCGCTTCGGCGATCTGGGTGATGGTGACGGTAGTGGCCAAGTGCGGAAAGCGCCTCAATAAATCAATCAGGAGTGTCGCCGATGTCGATCGCCGGGCTTCACCGGACTATCCCGATTCGTCTGAGGTCTTAGGGTTTTCGTTGATTGATTTATTTTTTGCCATCTTTATTCTTCAATCGTCCCATGACCAACAGGAGATGAAGCAATGAAGTGGTTGACGAACAAGCGATCGACTTTCGGCACGGCGCTCCTCGCGGCGCTGACGCTGGCCTCCGGTGCCGCGCAGGCCCAGACCAAGCAGCTCACGCTGTGCTGGGCGGCCTGGGATCCGGCCAACGCGCTGGTGGAGCTGTCGAAGGACTTCACCGCCCAGACCGGCGTGCAGATGAAGTACGAGTTCGTGCCCTGGCCGAATTTCGCGCAGCGCATGCTCAACGAGCTCAACTCCAAGGGCAAGCTCTGCGACCTGCTGATCGGCGACAGCCAGTGGATCGGCTCGGCCGCGACCGAGGGCCACTACATCAAGCTCAACGAGTTCTTCGACAAGAACGGCATCAAGATGAGCGACTTCATGCCCGCCACCGTCGAGGGCTACTCGACCTGGCCCAAGGGCACGAAGAACTACTGGGCGCTGCCCGCGATGGGTGATGCCGTGGCCTTCACCTACCGCAAGGACTGGTTCGCCCGGCCCGAGCTGCAGGCGGAGTTCAAGACCAAGTACAACCGCGAGCTCGCGCCGCCCAAGACCTGGGACGAGTTCAAGCAGATCGGCCAGTTCTTCCAGAACCGCACGATCGACGGCAAGAAGGTTTACGGCGCGGCGCTCTACACCGAGCGCGGCTCCGAGGGCATCACCATGGGCGTGACGAACACCCTGTACGCCCACGGCATGCAGTACGACAACCCGAAGAAGCCGTACGACATGAAAGGCTTCATCAACGGGCCCGAGGCCGTGGCCGGCCTCAAGTTCTACAAGGAGCTGTTCGACTGCTGCACGCCGCCCGGGCATTCCAACGCCTACATGACCGAGGACCTCGACTCCTACAAGTCGGGCCAGGTCGCGATGCAGATGAACTTCATCGCGTTCTTCCCCGGCATCGCGAAGGATCCGAACGTGGGCGGCGAGAAGACCGGCTTCTTCACCATGCCCAAGGCCAAGGTCGCCGCGGCGCAGCTCGGCGGCCAGGGCATCTCGGTCGTCAAGTACTCCGACAAGAAGGAGCTCGCGCTCGACTACATCAAGTGGTTCGCGCAGCCCTCGGTGCAGCAGAAGTGGTGGGACGCGGGCGGCTTCTCGTGCCACAACGCGGTGCTCGGCAAGCCGGGCTTCGAGAAGAGCACCTCGTACGCGCCGGTGTTCCTCGACTCGATGAAGATCGTGCGTGACTTCTGGCAGGAGCCGAGCTATGCGCAACTGCTGCTGGCGATGCAGAAGCGCACGCACGACTACGTGGTGGCCGGCAAGGGCACGCCGCAGGAAGCGCTGGACGGTCTGCTGAAGGACTGGACCGAGGTCTTCAAGGAAGACGGGAAGATCAAGCCTTGAAGCGTGAGACGGCGGAGCCGACCATGAGCGCCCTACCGTTGGCCACCACCGTTCGCGCCGAGCCGGGCATCGCCGTTCGCGGCAGGGTGCCCGGCCAAGGCCTCTCCGACCGCGCGCTGGCATGGCTTTTCGTCGGCCCGACGATCCTGCTGCTGCTGGCCTTCAACATCTTCCCGCTCGTCTGGACGATCTGGCTGTCCTTCACCAACTTCCGCGCCAACCGGCCGGGCGCCGACGTGCTGTGGGTCGGCATCGGCAACTACTCGCGGGTGCTCAACGACGAGTCGATCTGGGAGAACATGCGCGCCACCGCGCACTTCCTCACCTGCTCGATCACGCTGCAGCTGCTGATCGGCTTCGGCCTGGCGCTGATGCTGAACCGGCGCTTTCGCACGCACAGCTTCTGGAGCACCGCGATCCTGCTGCCGATGATGCTGGCGCCGGCGGTGGTCGGCACCTTCTGGAAGTACTTCTTCGAGCCGCAGTACGGCATCTTCAACTACATCGTCAACTTCTTCGGCGGCCCCGGCACCTTCACGATGCTGGGTGACACCAGGCTCTCGCCCTGGGCCATCGTGCTGGTCGACACCTGGATGTGGACGCCCTACGTGATGCTGCTGCTGCTGGCCGGCCTGCGCTCGATCCCGTCCTATCTCTATGAGGCCGCCGAGATCGACCGTGCGAGCGAGTGGACCAAGTTCTGGCGCATCACGCTGCCGATGGTGATGCCCTTCATCATCCTCGCGGTGCTGTTCCGCGTGATCGAAAACTTCAAGATGTTCGACCTGGTGGACCAGCTCACCAACGGCGGCCCGGGCTCGGTGACCGAGCTGGCGTCGATCAAGCTCAAGCGCGAGGCCTTCGAGAAATGGCGCACCGGCTACAGCTCAGCGCTGGCCATCATCCTCTTCGTTGCGATCTACGGGCTCTCGCTCGTGACGGTGCGATTCCTCGACCGGGTGAAGCAGCGATGAAGAACGCCGTCCACAGCCCTTTGGACCCGACGCCGCGGGCGAAGACCTTCGCCGGCATCGTCGTCATCGGCTACGCGCTGATCTCCTTGATTCCGCTGGTGTGGATCCTGCTGACCAGCTTTCGCACGCCGCAGGATGCGATCGCCTATCCGCCGCAGGTCATCACGCAGCCTTCGCTGATCGGCTACGTCAACCTCTTCACCACCCGCTCGCGTGTGGGCGCACAGGAACTGGCCGCGCTGCCGCCGCCCGCCACCTGGTACGAAGGCCTGGTGCGCGAGCAGCAGATGATCCTGGCCGGGCCCTCGCGCTTCTCGGACCGCTATCTCAACTCGGTGCTGATCGGCTTCGGCTCGACGCTGCTGTCGGTGGTGCTGGGCACGCTCGCGGCCTATGCCTTCTCGCGCTTCCGCGTGCCGGGCAAGGACGACCTGCTGTTCTTCATCCTGTCGACGCGGATGATGCCGCCGATCGCGGTGGCGATCCCGATCTACCTGATGTACCGCGCGGTCGGCCTGTCGGACACGCACCTCGGGCTGATCCTGCTCTACACGGTGGTCAATCTCTCGCTCTCGGTGTGGCTGCTCAAGGGCTTCATGGACGAGATCCCGCGCGAGTACGAGGAGGCCGCCATGGTCGACGGCTACACGCGCTTCCAGGCCTTCGTCAAGGTGGTGCTGCCGCAGGCCGCCACCGGCATCGCGACCACCGCGATCTTCTGCCTGATCTTCGCGTGGAACGAGTACGCCTTCGCGCTCCTGCTCACCAGCGGCACGGCGCAGACATCGCCGCCCTTCATCCCGACCATCATTGGCGAGGGCGGCCTTGACTGGCCGGCGATGGCCGCGGGCACCACGCTGTTCCTGCTGCCGGTGCTGGTGTTCACCGTGCTGCTGCGCAAGCACCTGTTGCGCGGCATCACCTTCGGAGCGATTCGGAAATGAAGAAGAACTGGTTGTCCCGCGCGCGCTGGGAGCCCGCCAGCATCGCCCTCATCGGGCTCGGCCTCGCGATGCTGATGCAGCCCTGGTCGCTCGAGATCTACAGCTGGTCCTTCGCCGTCCTGCTGGCCGGGGTCGCGGGCTACACGGTCGCCGGAAAGCTGCACTGACATGGCCGAGATCCGCATCGAAAAGCTGCACAAGCGCTTCAGCGATTTCGTCGCCGTGCGCGACTCCACACTGACGCTGGAAGACGGCAAGTTCGTCGTCCTGCTCGGCCCCTCGGGCTGCGGCAAGACGACCACGCTGCGCATGCTGGCCGGCCTCGAGTTCCCGACCTCGGGCTCGATCACGCTCGCGGGCCAGGACGTGACCTACCTGCGCCCGCGCGAACGCGACATCGCGATGGTGTTCCAGCTCTTCGCGCTCTACCCGCACCTGGGTGTGCGCGGCAACCTCGAGTTCCCGCTGCGCAACGAAGGCTTGAAGCGCGCCGAGATCGATCGGCGCGTAGCCGATGTCGCGGCCATCCTGCGCATCGAGCACCTGCTCGGCGCGCGGGTGGGCGGGCTTTCGGGCGGCGACCGGCAGCGCGTCGCGCTGGGCCGCGCGATCGTGCGGCAGCCCCAGGCCTTCCTGATGGACGAGCCGCTGGGCACACTCGACGCCGAGTTCCGCGAGCTGATGTGCGTGGAGCTGCGCAAGCTCCACGAGCGCCTGCGCACCACTACCGTCTTCGTCACGCACGACCAGAACGAGGCGATGGCGCTGGCCGACCACATCGTCGTGATGAACCAGGGCGAGATCCTGCAGGCCGACGAGCCCGGCGGTATCTACAACTTTCCGAGCTGCATGTTCGTCGCGCGCTTCATCGGCCGGCCGCCGATGAACTTCGTGCCGATCTCGGGCGCGGTGCGCGCGGGCGATGACGCGGTCTCGCTGGCCGGCTTGCCGGTGACGGTGCCGCGCATCGAGCAAGGCGCCGGCGCGGCGGTGCTCGGCGTGCGGCCGGAGCACGTTCAGGTCGGCGCGTCGGGCGAAGGGCTCGCGGCCGAGGTGCGGCATGTCGAGTACTTCGGCTCCCACTGGATCGCCGAGCTCGCCACCGCGGCCGGCGCGCTGAAGGCGCTGATCGACAAGTCGCAACGGCCGGCGTTGGGCGACCGTGTCGCCATCGGCTTCAACACCGCGCGCATCGTGCTCTTCGACGCCGGCACCGAGCAGCTGCTCGCCAGCGCGACCACGCGCCACCACCGGGAGGCCTTGCGCCATGGCCAGCATTGAACTCAGCGGCGTGAGCCGCGCCTTCGGCGAGGTCAAGGCGGTGACGGAGCTGAGCCTCCACGTGGCCGACGGCGAATTCCTCGTGCTGCTGGGCCCGAGCGGCGCCGGCAAGACCACCACGTTGCGCCTCATCGCCGGCCTGGAGCGTCCCGATGCCGGGCGCATCCGCATGGACGGCCACGACATCACGGACAGCCTGCCCGCGAGCCGCGACTGCGCCTTCGTGTTCCAGCAGTACTCGCTCTACCCGCATCTCACCGTCTTCGACAACCTCGCCTTCCCCTTGCGCTCGCCGCTGCGGCGCAGCGAGCCGGCCGAGGTCAAGCGCCGGGTGGAGGAAGTCGCCGCGCTGCTGCACATCGAGGCCAAGCTCACGCGCCGCGCCACCGAGCTCTCGGGCGGCGAGATGCAGCGCGTGGCGATCGGCCGCGCGTTGGTGCGCCGGCCGCGCGTGTTCCTGATGGACGAGCCGCTCTCCTCGCTCGATGCGCAGCTGCGCGAGGAATTGCGCGTCGAGCTCCGGCGCCTGCAGCGCAGCACCGGCGCCACCGTGATCTACGTGACGCACGACCACGTCGAAGCCACCACCATGGCCGACCGCATCGGCATCCTCGAACGCGGCGTGCTGCAGCAGGTGGGCACGCCGCTCGCGGTCTACGGCGACCCGCGCACGCTGCCGGTGGCGCAGCGCCTGGGATCGCCGGCCATCAACGTGCTGCCGGCGCAGTGGTTCGACGGCCGCTCGCCGGCCGGCACCGCCCACGTGGCGATCCGGCCTGAAGACGTGCTGCTCTCGCCGGAGGGCGAGGCGGCCGGCTTCCAGGTCATCGAATGCTCGCTGGTCAAGCACCAGCTGGTGGCCGAGCGGCAGGGCGTGGAAGTGCATGCGCGCGTGATGCTCGAGGAGCCGCTCGCGCCGGGTTCCGAGGCGCGCTTCGGCTTTCCCGCCGAGCGTTGTCTTTTCTTCGATGCGGCCGGATGCCGCATCGCCGCACCCCGAATCCAGGAAGTCCCATGAAAACGGTACACATCATCGACGCGCTGGAAGCCGTGCAGGCGGCGATCCTCGCCAACGAGAGCCAGATCGAATCGCTGGACCGCGCCATCGGCGACGGCGACCACTTCATCAACGTGCGTCGCGGCTGCGATGTGCTGATGGCGATGCGCGACGAGCTGGCGCCGCTCGCGCCCGGTGCGGCCTTCGGCAAGATCGGCCTGAAGCTGCTGTCGACCATCGGCGGCGCCTCGGGTCCGCTGATCTCGAGCTTCTTCATCGCGATGGGCAAGACCCTCGCCGGCATCGACGAGCCCGAGCGCCGGCAGTTCGCCGCCGCCTTCGCGGATGGCGTCGAGGCCATCAAGAGCCGCGGCAAGGCCGATCTCGGCGAGAAGACCATGCTCGACGTGCTGATCCCGGTCTCGCGCCTGCTGCAACGCCTCGCCGAAGAAAACACGCCGCTGCCGCAGGTGTGCGAGCAGCTCACGGCCGAGGCGCACCGCAACATGCTCGCCACGCGCGACATGACCGCCACCAAGGGCCGCGCCTCCTTCCTCGGGGAACGCGCGCTCGGCCACATCGACCCGGGCTCGAAGACCTGCGAAGTCGCCATTACCGCGGTGTGCGACACATGGAAGGAAATCGCATGAAGAAGTTCGTCAACGACGTGGACGCGATGCTGCGCGAGGCGCTGGCCGGCATGGTGGAGGCGCATCCGCAGCTGCTGCGCGTCGAGTTCGAGCCCACCTTCGTCGCGCGGCGCGAGCGCAGCGCGAATAAGGTGGCGCTGATCTCCGGTGGCGGCTCGGGCCACGAGCCGCTGCACGCCGGCTTCGTCGGCCGCGGCATGCTCGATGCGGCCTGCCCGGGCCAGGTGTTCACCAGCCCCACGCCCGACCAGATGCTGGCCGCCGCGGCCGCCACCGAAACCGGCCAGGGCGTGCTCTTCATCGTCAAGAACTATGCCGGCGACGGTATGAACTTCCAGATGGCGAGCGAGATGCTCGAGACCGAGACCGAGAACGCGACCGTGCTGGTCAACGACGACGTGGCGGTCGAGAACTCCACCCACACGACCGGCCGCCGCGGCGTGGCCGGCACGCTGGTCGTCGAGAAGATGGTCGGGGCGCTGTCCGAGCAGGGCGCGACGCTGGCCGAGTGCAAGGCGCTGGGCGACCGCGTGAACGCGGCCACCGCATCGATGGGCGTGGCCTTCACGAGTTGCACGGTGCCGGCGGCCGGGCGGCCCACTTTCGACATCGGACCCGACGAGATCGAGATCGGCGTCGGCATCCACGGCGAGCCGGGGCGGCGGCGCGCGGCCCACATGCCGGCCGACGAGATCGTGCGCACGCTGATGGATGCGATCCTCGGCGACCTGAAGGCCCAGGCCGGGCGCCAGGTGCTGCTGCACGTCAACGGCTTCGGCGGCACACCCTTGATGGAGCTCTACCTGCTGCACCATGCGGCGAACCGGCGCCTCGAGGCCGAGGGACTCAAGCCGGTCCGATCGCTGGTCGGCAACTACACGACTTCGCTCGACATGGCGGGCGCCTCGCTGACCGTGAGCTTGCTCGACGATGAGCTAGTGTCGCTGTGGGATGCGCCGGTGCACACGGCGGCGCTGCGCTGGTAGGGGCGGTGCGCTGCATACTTGGGGTTCAGCTCCCTCCCACTCTGCATGACGCCTGAAACGCAGAAGATCTCCATTCCCGTCGACGGCAGCGCGAGCGTCTCCGCGCTCGTGCAGGCGCCGGCTGATCCGACTGCCTGCTACGTGTTCGCTCACGGCGCGGGTGCGGGCATGGCGCATCCGTTCATGAGCGCGGTATCGGACGGCTTGGCCGCACGAAGGATCGCAACCTTGCGCTACCAGTTCCCGTACATGGAGCTTGGCAGCAAGCGTCCCGATTCCCCTCCCGTTGCCCATGCCGCGGTTCGCGCCGCTGTCGCGCGAGCCTCCGGCATCTTCGGATCCCTTCCCCTCTTCGCGGGCGGCAAGTCATTCGGCGGCCGAATGACGTCGCAGGCGCAGGCGCTGGCGCCGCTGCCCGGCGTGGCCGGCCTGGTCTTTCTGGGTTTTCCGCTGCATCCGGCAGGGGTGCCTTCGACCGAACGCGCGGCGCACCTGTTCGACGTGCAGTTGCCCATGCTGTTCATTCAAGGCACGCAGGACAAGCTCGCCGAGCTCGGCAGGATTCGCTCGGTGGTCGAGGAACTGGGAGACTGTGGGTCGCTGATGGAGGTCGCTTATGCGGACCACTCTTTTCACGTGCCCCGGCGCTCCGGCCGCGACGACGGCGAGGTGATGGAAGAAGTGCTCGACGGCATGGCGATCTGGATGCAGGCTTAGCACCTGGCAATGCCATAGAGACCGGGCGTGCGAGCGCCAGGCCCACACTTGTCCTCAGTGAATGAAGCGAGAAGGCCGGAATGGCGCCGGGTCGAAGGCGCAAGCTTCGCCGACCATCATGGACGCCAGCAAGGAGGCAGTGCCGGGGCCGGTGCTGAAGCCGATGTGCTGATGGCCGAACGCGAGCCACAGGCCGGGATGTCGAGGGCATTCACCGATCATCGGCCGGCTGTCCGGAAGCGTGGGTCTGCTTCCGAGCCAAGGGTCTGCTTCGAGCCGTCTGTCCAAGGGAAAAGCTTCCCGTGCCGATCGTTCCGCGAGTTCGAGCTGGCTCAGGTTTTTCGGCGCATCGCGCGCGGTGAGTTGCACACCGGTGGACAAGCGCAAGCCTTGCTCCATGGGTGAAAGCACATACCCGCCGCCGGTGTCGTAGATCGGGCGACCGAGCGTGGCGCCGCCGGCGGCGCCATAGTGCATGTGATAGCCACGCTCGAACGCCATCGGCACCGATATGCCGAGCGACTTCCTGGCAAATTCCTTGGTCCATGGTCCCAGGGCGAGCACGACCCGAGAGACCTCATGGGCTCTGCCGTCCTCCTCGACGATCTGCCACGCGTCATTTGCAGCCGCCCGGCGAAGTCCGCCGACGAGTGCCTGCTTGATCCGTCCTCCTCGTGAGACGAAAAGCTTCGCGTACGCTTCCACCACTCGGCCGGGACTGTCGACAGAGGACGTGTCCTTGATCCAGAGCGCACGGGGAAAAAGATGCTTCAGATCAGGCTCGAGGTCCGAAAGCTCTTGCGCATCGAGCGCCTGTGTCGAGATGCTGAACTTGTCGAAGGTGTCGCGAGACAGCCGGCTGCCGTCGAAGCCCTGTTCGCTTCGATAGAGAAAAAGCCAGCCATTGGCGCGCAATCGGTGTGCGGCTCCCGCCTCGGCGAGCAAGCGTTGGTGCTCCTTGGTCGAGAGCTGGATCAATGCGTCGAGCGCGGCGGTGGTCTCGTTGAAGACGCTCGAGCGCGCGCTGGAAAGAAAGCCCAGCGCCCAAGGCAGGTTCCTTGCCAGGAACAGTGGGTCGTAGCGGAACTGCGCCGAATTGTTCTTCAACAGCTTTGGAAGAGATGCCCACAGCCCGGGATTGTTGAAGGGCATCAGCGAGCTGCGTGCGATGACGCCGGCGTTTCCGTACGAGGTCTCGCGACCTGGCGCCACGCGATCGAAGATCGTCACGTCGTGGCCCCGCCGTTGCAGCTCGAGCGCGCACGACACGCCAACGATGCCGGCGCCCAGAATGGCAACGGTGTTTTTCATCGGGTGAACAGATCCATCCGAGTTTGCATGCCGGCGGCGCAGGGCGCAGTCGGATCAATCGACCGTGATGGCCTGCGCCAGCGGCAGTTGCGAGACGGGGTCGTGCAATTCCCCAGAAGGCTGGAGCGGGAGCGCCGCTGGCAGGGACTGCTGACCA
Organism: Variovorax sp. LjRoot84; assembly: GCF_964254305.1. Taxonomy (NCBI): domain Bacteria; kingdom Pseudomonadati; phylum Pseudomonadota; class Betaproteobacteria; order Burkholderiales; family Comamonadaceae; genus Variovorax; species Variovorax sp. LjRoot84. Next base: position 5,635,210 of record NZ_CAXUTE020000001.1, on the reverse strand, counting down.
GCATCAACGAGCTGCGTGCGATGGCGCCGACATTGCATCGTGACGTTTCCCGGCCCGATTCCATGCGCTCCAGCAGGGTGATGGTGGCGCCCCGACGCTGGAGTTCGAGAGCGCAGGAAAAGCCCCCAGATCGACGCCCACGAGCAGAACGCTTTTGTCCATAGATGCTGCCCAATGGCTGGATGCCCACACTCGGCCGGTCCATGGCGCCGGATGGCGCGGTCTCGCTGCGTGCGCTGATATCCACATTTACGCGGCGAGCGCGATGCGTTGCTTTTCTACGATCTTCCAATCGATCTCGACGCCGATTCCCGGGCCGCTCGGCACATGCACGTGCCCTGCTTCGGCCGGTGTCATCTGCACAAGAATGTCCTCCTGGAAGACATACTTGGGCATGTAGAACTCGCAGCCCAAAGACACGTTGGAGCTCGCGGCAATGAAATGAGAAGCCGCAGCGAGCGCGACGCCGCCCTCCCATAGCGTGCCGCCGTAGCATGGAAGACCTGCAGCTTCGGCCACCGCATTCACCTTCATGGCCTTGCCAATTCCGCCGGCTTTCATGAGCTTGATGCTGATGATGTCGGCGGCGCGCTCCACGATAGTGCGAAGCGCCTCGGCCGGCGAGAATACGCTTTCGTCGGCCATGACAGGCGTGTCCAATGCCGCCGCGATCTGCGTCATCGCCGCGATGGCATCTCGCGGCACCGGTTGCTCGATAAAAGTGGGCTTAAACTGTTCGACATCGCGCAGCTGCTGAAGCGCGTTGTAGGGCTGAAGACCCTGGTTGTAGTCGATCCGGAGATCGAATTCGAAGCCAAGATGTTCTCTAAGTAGCGAGAGCCTGCGCATGTCTTCGGCATGCGATGCGAATCCAGTCTTTATCTTGAAAATGTGATGTCCATCGGACAGCATCTGTTTTGCCAGCTCGATGTCGGCGTCGATGTCTGGATTGGCGATGGAGAAGGAAAAGGGAATCTTGTCCCTTACCTTGCCGCCGATCAACGCGTACAGGGGCAAGCTAGCCGCCTTGCCGCAAATGTCGAACAGCGCCATTTCCACGGCCGCCTTCGCTTCTGGGCTACCGACCAGCGCGCGGTCGCACTCCATCATGCGCAGTGGGATATCGCGTGGATCCTTGCCCAAGAGCACGGGCCGCAAGTACTGCGCGATCCCATGGAACAGGTTCTCGTTGGTTCCCGAAAAGACCTCCCATGCCTGCCCTTCGCCGATGCCATCGATGCCTTGGTCGGTTCGAACACGGACCACCACGCGTTTGATGGAGGCGGCAATGCTTCCGACACCTTGCGAACGCTTCATCTTGATGGGCGATTCGAGCAGGTGTACCTCAATGTTTTGGATTTTCATGATGTGTGATCGTGATCCTTAAAGGTCAAACGCGGTCCGTTTTCTGCTGAGACCATGGGCCCCGACGGTCAGACCTTGATCTGGGGCGGAATCTTGTCTTCGCTGACGCCCCCGACAGATTTGAGGTTCGAGATGAAGATCTTGCGAATGTTGCCGCTTGCGCGTTCGGCGGCAAGCCAACCATTGACATGTTTGAGCCACCTCGAGTCGGCCTCCTTGCGAACGCCGCCGTTAGAGGTCGCATTTTCTTCGGGCGTCAGTATGACCACTTGACCCACCGCGGGATTCTTGCTGGCCAGGCTCAGGGCCAACGGCAAGACAAGGATCTGAGCGTCAGCGCGACCGACCTGCAACGCGAGCGTCGCATCAACCGCGCTTTCCAGGCGCGTGATGTTCGCGCTCTTGAGTAGCCGCGTGACGAGGGTGTCATGCGAAGAGCCCTTGTCCACCACGATCCTGATGTTGGGCTGATCGAGATCTGCCCAGGATTTGGGCGTGAAGCCTTTTCTACACACCGCGGTGAATGCGATATTGAGGATCGGATCTGTGAAGTCGATCGCCGCCAGGCGTGCGGGCGTCGGATTCAGGCCGAAGAAGATATCGATCTTCTGCGACTGCAGTTCGAGCACGGAGTTGCCCCAACTGGTCGGTGTGATGTCGAGCTTTGCATCCATGCTTTTCGCCAGACCGCGGTAAAGGTCGGCCATGCAGCCGAGCCACTCACCGCTCACGAGATCCTTCTTGTAGTACGGGAGTCCGCCATCCACGGCGCCGACGCGCATGACCTTGGTGCGCGTCACACGCTCCCAAGTCGATTCGTTCGCTTGCGCGAACGCCGCCGTCCACGGAGCGGCGGAGGCCACCAACATCGAACCAGCAACAAAATTGCGACGTTTCATGATCGACTCCATTTCGGATGCGTTGAGGAAAGGGAAGGAAGAGGGGCGCAGCGCCGGTTGAGCTCAGAAGAAGCTGATGCCCTGGGCCAAAGGCAGTTCGGTCGAGTAATTGATGGTATTGGTGGTGCGACGCATGTACTGCTTCCAGGAATCGGAGCCACTTTCACGATCGCCGCCGGTTTCCTTCTCCCCACCGAAGGCGCCGCCGATCTCGGCGCCATTCGGCCCGATGTTGACGTTGGCCATCCCGCAGTCCGAGCCGGCTGCGGAGATGAAGGTCTCGACCTCGCGCATGTCGTTCGAGAAGATGCAGGATGACAGGCCCTGCGGCACATCATTGTGCACTTCGATCGCGTTGTCGAAGTCGTCGTAGGTCAGCACATAGAGCAGGGGGGCGAAGGTCTCGTGACGCACGATGGCAGTTTGCTCTGGCATCTCGACGATGGCTGGATGCACGTAGAACCCCTTCGGAAACTCCTGCTCGAGCGCGCGCGCTCCGCCGATCAACACCTTGCCGCCTTGCTCCTTGGCGGCCGCGATCGACTTCTGCAGCGCGTTGTAGGCGTCTTCGTCGATCAGCGGGCCGACCAAGGTGCCGGATGTCAGAGGATTTCCGATCCGCAGTGTCGAATAGGCCTTCAACAGCTTCTGGAGGAGCGCGTCCTTGACGGAGCGATGAACGATCAGGCGGCGCAGCGACGTGCAGCGCTGCCCCGCGGTGCCGACAGCGCCGAACAGGATGGCACGCAGCGCCATGTCAAGGTCTGCCGCCGGCGTGACGACCATGGCGTTGTTGCCGCCGAGTTCAAGGATGCGCTTGCCGAACCGGCTGGCGACCTTGGGGCCGACGGCGCGACCCATCCGCGTGGATCCGGTCGCCGAAATGAGCGGAATCGATGGGCTTTCGACCAGGGCTTCGGCCAGTGGCGCCTTTCCGATCACGATCTGGGCCAGTCCTTCAGGCGCCTTGTTGCCGAAGTGGGCGATGGCGCGCTCGAGCGCCTTGAATGTGGCGAGCCCCGACAGCGGTGCCTTTTCCGACGGCTTTAAGATCACCGGATCGCCGCACACCAGGGCGAGCGCCGCATTCCACGCAAACACCGCGCTCGGAAAGTTGAACGCGGTGATGACCGCGACCGGGCCCAGCGGATGGTATTGCTCCATGATCCGATGGCCAGGACGCTCGGACACGATGGTCTTGCCGCAAAGCTGCCGCGATTGGCCCAGCGCGAACTCGCAGATGTCGACGCCTTCCTGAACCTCGCCCTGGCCTTCTTCGATGATCTTTCCGACCTCGATCGAGACGATGTAGCCGATGTCTTTCTTCGCCTGGCGCAACTCCTCGCCCCACAGGCGCACCAGTTCGCCGCGCACGGGGGCCGGCACGGTGCGCCACTTGAGAAAGGCGGCCTTGGACTTGGAGATGATCTCGTTCATCTGCGACGCTGGCGTCTCGTGCAGGCGGGCCAGCTCGGCGCCGTCAACGGGAGAGCGCACGGCAAGCGAGCCGCTTTGGTATTCGCCCGGTTCGATGCCGCAGCGCTGGAAGACGGACAGCAGTTCACTCATGTTGTTTCCTCGACTCATTGGCAACTGGGCGTGCGGCTGCGCGCGCCCACGGGTTTACAGGTAGGCGACGTCTTCGGGCTGCAGTGCCAGGGGGTCGAGCCCCTTCTTGGTGAGCCAGGAATAGACCGGCGGCACTCGATCGGCGAGCGATTCGACGCGGATGTCCATGAGGCAAGGGCCGTCGTATTCGAAAGCTTCGTCCAGCGCAGCGATCAACTCGTCCGGCGTCGTGACGGTCCAGGCCTTGATGTCGAAGGCCTCTGCAATGGCTTGGCCGCGCGGCGGCAGGAAGTCGACGCCGAAGCACTCGTCGTGACCCTTCAGGCGATGAAGCCCCTTGATCCAGCCGAAGCAGCCATTGTTGAACAGCATCATCAGCGCGGGGACCTTCTTGCGCACCAGCGTCTCGAGTTCGCCTACGGTCATGTTGAAAGACCCGTCGCCGAACATGCCGATCGGCCGCCGGTTCTTGTCCGCGTACCAGGCGCCGACCACCGCCGGGATGGCCGAACCCAAGCCACCGAATGCACGGGGAATCACGAAACGGGTGCGACGATCGCCGATCCGCAGGAAGCGGGTCATATAGGGGGTCGGCGTGCCGGCGTCCGAAAGAATGTGGACGGCCTTGCCGTACTTCTCCAGGCGCTTGTTGAACTCGCGAACGACGCGCTCGGGCCGCAGCGGCACGTCGTCCAGGGACAGCACCGACTCGGCATGCTCCCAAAAATTCGAACGGTACTCGTTGAGGTGGTCGACCCACTTCTGGTGCTTCGACGTGTCGAAGTCCACGGGAGTCTCTTTCAACATCTGCTGCAGAACGAGCTGCGCATCGCCGGCGATCGACAGCAGGTTCTCGTAGTTGTTCGCGAGACGCTCGGGATTGATGTCGATCTGCACCACGCGCTTGTTCAGCGTCGATTTCGGGAAGGTCCACCCCACCGTGACCACGGAGCCCATCCGCGAGCCGACGAAGATCACCAGGTCGGACTCTTCCAGGGCGCGGTTGGCGTGGGGGTGGAAGCCGTTGTCGCCGATGACGCCGATGGCCAGGACATGGTCGTCCGGCAAGGAGCCCTGCCCGGTGATCGTGTTGACGACCGGAGCGTTGAGCCTGGCCGCGATGTCGGTGAGAGCGCTTCCGGCGCACGAACGGTTCACGCCACCGCCTGCGACGAACAGCGGCTTGCGCGCCGCCTTGAGCAGGCCGAAAAGTTCGTCCAGCTTTCCAGGAGCCGGCGCCATCGGAAATGCGGGGAAGGTCTTGCACTCGGGCTCGGCGTGCAGCGAGATCGTGTTCGGGTCGATCTCGGCGAGCAGCATGTCCTCCGGGATCTGCAGGTGCACTGCACCGGGGGTTCCGGAGCAGGCGACCCGGAACGCGCGCCGGATGATCTCGGGGAGCTTGTCCGCCGACTTGATCTGCACCGACATCTTCGTCACCGGCTCGAACAGCTTCGCGCAATCGAGTTCGGTGATCATGCCGCGGCCTTCGCCCGGCAGCGGGAGGTCGATCGTCAGGAGAATGACAGGCACCGAGGAGGCGTTCGACTCGGCAACCGGAGGAAGCGAGTACATCGCGCCGGCTCCCGACGGACACTCGAAGATGCCCGGCTTGTCGGTCAGGCGCGCGTATGCGTCGGCCATGTACCCGGCGGAGCGCTCGTCGCGCGCCATCACGTGTTCGATATCGCCCGTGCGGCGCTGGAGCGCCTCATAGAAGGGAACGTTCGTGTCCCCGGGGACGCCGAAGAGAACGTCGACGCCGTAGTTGATCAACATTTGCACGAGCACATCTGCACCACGCATGGGAAGCTCCACTTTTGGATTGCGAAAGAGGGCAGCGGTGCCGACCCGATGCCGGCACCGCCGAAGAACTGATCAGGCGTGCGCGGGTTCGCCTGTGGCCGCGCTGGCGGCGGACGAGACGCCGAGGCCCTTGTAGTAGTGACCGACCCTGGTCGCGAGGAACTGTTCGAGCGGGGCCTGCTCCTGGCCGACGAAGCCGCGCGCCGGAAGCTTTCCCTGCTGCAGCAACTCGAACACGCCGACAACGCCAGCGGCGGTGGTGAGTTCGATGGCCGTGCGGTCCTTTCCGCGCAGCGGAGCACCAAACACACGTCCGACGCGCGTCTCCTGTTCGAAGCGGCCGTCGCGCAGGCCGGACGCCGAGGCAAACAGGATCACGACGTCTTCACGGCTGTGCGGGACGGCGTGCTCGAGCACCTGGCGCAGCAGGTCGCGGCGCTCGATCAGGCGCAGGTCGTGCAGGAGGAAGTCCATCGCGGCGCGGTGCCCCGGATAGCGGATGGTCTTGTAGTCGAGGTTTCTGACCTTCCCCTTCAGGGTCTCGCACAGCGTACCCAGGCCGCCCGACGTGTTGAAGGCTTCGAACGCTTCTGCGTCGAGCGTGAAGGTCTCGTGTCCCTCCATCGGTTGCACCGATACGAGCTGGCCGTTGACGATGGCATCGCACGGGTTGCAGTACTCGTTGATGACGCCGTCGATGCTCCACGTGAAGTTGTACCGCAGGCTGTTCGTTGCGTTGCGCGTCAGGGCGCCGACGCGCAGACGCAGGTCGTAGAGCTCGTCGAAGCGGCTGGCCAGGTAGCCTCCGAGCATGCCGATCACGCCGGGCGCCAGGCCGCTCTGCGGCATGAGGACCGAAGTCGCATCCTTCGAGATCTCTCGGATGGCCTTCGTCGCAGCCACGTCCTCGGTGAGGTCGAAGTAGTGGACGCCGCGCCTTGCAGCCTCGGTGGCCACGCGCTGCGCGAGGTAGAAGGGCAGGCAGTTGATCACGACCGAATGGGCCGAGAGCGCCGCACCCAGATCCTTCGCGCTCTCAACGTCGAGCGCGATTCGGCGCACCAACGTGTCGCTCTCAACACCGCGACCCGGCTTCACATCGGCGAGCGTGACCGGCAAGCGGTGGTACTCCGCGATCATGTCCGCCACCGTGCTGCCGACCTTGCCAGCACCCAGAACCAGAACGTTGTCGATCTGCAGCTTCGTCATTTCATTCCCCAGTGAGCATGTGTGCCCGTTGAATGAAAATGTAGAAGCGAGTCTTGACAGATGGTAGAGAGCAGATCGTCGAAAGAGCCAGCCGCTTCGTCAAACTGACGAGGGTGTTCGTCGAGTTGCCGGCGCGCGAGGTTGAGCGTGTGTGAGCACGCAGCGCCCCACTCGCGTTTTTCCCGATTGGCTGGATGCGTCGCGGTTGAGATCCTCGTGCCGCTTGCAACTGGTGCACCATGCGCCTCAAGTTGTCCATCGCAGACGCATTCCGAACGCAAGATCGCCGAGGCTGATGAGCTTTAGGTCTGAAGTTGGCCTGCGCGCCCGTTGTGGCAGTCAGCGGCTAAGAAACCGCGGAAAGGCGAGATAGCATACGTTTCGCCGAGAACGCTGTCGGTATGACGTTAGATTTTCGTCGTATTGACGATGTGCCACGTTGTTTGTGACAGCACTGACTTCTAGACTTCATCCCGAGCTGGAAAGCGTTCTTTCCTTTTTTTCAATGGCGAGCTTCTTGCTTGGAGATACCGTGTTTACCAAACGAAACTTCTTCCGCGCTCTCGTGGCCGTGGCTACCGTCTGCGCTTTCGGTTCGGCTTCCGCGCAAGAGCCTGAAAGCTCGTTGGCAAGGGTGCAACGAACCAAGGTCCTGCGCGTCGGTGCGGTTGCCGGCGCCGTTCCGTATTTCGCCAAGGGCATCAGCAGTGGCAAGTGGGAAGGCTTCGGACCGGACTTCGCGGAAAGCCTTGCACAAAAGCTCGGGGCCAAGGTCGAGTACGTCGAGACCACCTGGGGCAACGCCGTGCTCGACCTGCAATCCAACAAGATCGATGCCATGTTCGGCATGGCGCCGACGCCGGCCCGCAAGGAAGTTGTGAACTTCTCCGAGACGCTCTTCGACAACACGTACACCGTGGTTTGCAAGAAGGGCATTCCGCAGAAGACCTGGGAGCAGCTGAACACGCCCGAGACGAAGATCGTCGTGGACGTCGGCTCGAGTCATGACCAACTGGCGACGCGCGTGCTGCCCAAGGCTGAGGTCACGCGCCTGGAAAACTCGGGCGCCGCCACGATGTCCCTGCAAGCGGGACGCTCTGATTGCCAGATTCTCGTGATCTTGCTGGCGCAGCCGTTGCTCGCGAAGCGCGGCTCCATCGGCACCATGTACATCCCGCAGCCCGTCTACACCGCGCCGGTGAGCATCGGCCTGCGCAAGGAGTCGGATCCGGGCATGCAGAAGGCGGTCAACGCCTGGTTGTCCGAAGTTCGCGGCAAGGGCGAAGTCCGCGGCGTGATCCTCAAGAACATGGAGAAGCTCGCAGGCGTTCCCGCAAGCGCATTCCCGCCTGAAATCAAGTTCTGAGGAGATTCTCATGGACTACGCGGACACCTCGAACGAGCCGAAGAGCCGTTCTCAACTTGGCATAGCGCTCCTGGTGCTTTTCGCCCTTGCTGGCATCTGGGCGGCCATGAAGCACTTCTCCGGCGGTGGTCCGGTCCCCGGGGCAGCAGGGTATGACTGGGACTTCGCCGTGTTGTGGAAGTACCGGGGCTTGTTGCTCAGCGGCCTGATGTACACGCTGATCTTCACGGTGGTCTGCGTCATCCTGGGGCTGTTGGTTGGCTTGGTGACCGGCCTGGGCCGGCTCTCCAGCAGTCCCTTGCTGACCGCGCCACTGCGCGCTTACATCGAGGTGTTCCGCTGCACGCCCGTGCTCGTTCAGCTTGTCTGGTTCTACTACGCCTTGCCTGTTCTGACTGGCATCGAGATGTCGGCCATGGTGGCCGCCACGCTCTGCCTGACGCTCTATGGCGGCGCCTTCTACTCGGAGATCGTTCGCGGGGGGATCATCTCGATCGACGCCGGACAAACGGAGGCAGCGAAGGCGCTCGGCATGACGCGCCTGCAACTGCTGCGACGCGTCATCCTTCCTCAGGCGTTCAAGAAGATGGTCCCGCCGCTGATGAACCAATCCATCATGCAGCTGAAGAACACTTCGCTGCTCTCCGTACTGGCCGTCCCCGACCTGCTGTATCAAGGTCAGGTGATCGCACACGACACCTACCGTCCTCTGGAGATCTACACCTTCATCGCGATCACGTACTTCGCGGTTCTTCTGCCCATCACGATCTGGGCCAAACGCATGGAATTCGGCGCTGGCCCGAAGGAGGTGTGAAGTGTCCCGTCCCCTGATCGAAATCTCCAACCTGAAAAAGGCCTTTGGACAGAACGTGGTCCTGAAGGACATCACGCTCGCGATCGAGCGTGGTCAGGTGGTCGCGATGATCGGGCCGTCCGGGTCCGGCAAGTCGACGCTTCTGCGCTGCATCAATCTCCTGTCGATCCCGAACGGTGGCCGCATCACGGTGGGCGAGCAGACGATCGAGTTCAACGGCGCGCACACGGCGCTGCCCAACGAGCGCAAGCTCGCGCGGTTCAGGGCGTCTACGGGGATGGTGTTCCAGCACTTCAATCTCTTTCCGCACATGACGGCCCTCCAGAACGTCATGGAAGGCCCGGTCACCGTCCTCAAGACGCCAAAGGCGCAAGCCGAGTCCGAGGCGCGCGCGCTGCTGGCCAAGGTGGGTTTGCTGGACCGAGCGGACTACTACCCGGACAAGCTTTCCGGCGGACAGAAGCAGCGCGTCGCGATCGCGCGAGCACTCGCCATGAAGCCAACGGTCATGCTGTTCGATGAAGCCACTTCGGCCTTGGATCCGGAACTGGTCGGGGAAGTCTTGAACGTCATCAAGGCCCTGGCCAAAGAAGGCATGACGATGATCCTGGTGACGCACGAGATCGGCTTCGCGCGAGAGGTCGCCGATCAGGTGATCTTCATGCGCGACGGCGTTGTCGCGGAATGCGGCCCGCCGAGCGTTGTGATCGACAACCCGCGGCAGGAATCGACGCGCGCCTTTCTCGGGCGATTCAAGGCGTCGGAGTCTGCCAACGCTGCGTTGGCATGAGCGTGGAGGCGCGACTGTCCTGGCACCCTGGGCAATGCCACTGCGGTGCGGTCCGCTTCTGTTTTTCTTCGGATCTCACCAAGGGTGTGCGCTGCAACTGCAGCTATTGCGTGCGCAAGGCTGCACTGCATCACCGGGTCACGGCGGAGCGCTTCGTTCTGAAGTCGGGAGCAGACGAGCTGTCCGTGTATCGCTTCGGCACGCTACGCGCCAATCATTACTTCTGTCGGCACTGTGGCATCCACACGCACTGCAACCCGCGCTCGGCGCCTGAACAGGTGAACGTGAACCTGAATTGCGTCGGCGAGGTCGCGACAGCGGGCCGCGCCATCGAGGTTTCAGCGTACGACGGCCGCAGCTGGCTCGCGTGATTTCGTCTGGCCGCGCGGCCGCGCCGCGGCGGCCTCGCCAACGAGCCAGTCCCGAAATGCCAGCACAAGGCGATTTTCTGCGCCGGTCTCTGGAACGACGACGTAGTAGGCCCGCTGGGTGATCAGCGCCTCACGGAACAGGACGATCAATCGATCGGATGCGAGCTCTTCCTCGACGAGAAACTTGGGTACCAGCGCCACCCCGAGTCCATTCGCCGCGGCCTGCGCGAGCATTGCGAATTGCTCGAAGCGCGGGCCGCGCATGGCATGCGGCGCCGCGATCTTGACCTGCTCGAACCATTCCGCCCACTGCATGGGCCGCGACGATTGGTGAAGGAGGCACTGACCCGCAAGATCCTCGCGGGTGTGAATGCCGCTGCGGCGCTTGAACTCAGGACTGCAAACAGGGACGACGCTTTCGCCGAGAAGGTAATCGCAGGAGGCGCCCGGCCAGAAGTCGACGCCGAAGTGGATGGCCGCGTCGAAGGGCTCGCGCGCAAAGTCGAAGGGTTCCGTTCTTGACGCGAAATTGACCGTGACGCCAGGCTGCAGCGCAGCGAAGCGCCTCATCCGGGGAATGAGCCATCGCGTCCCGAACGTCGGCAGCACGGCCAGATTGAGAACCTCGCCGATGCCGCCCATGGTCATCACGCGCTGGGTGGCGTTCGACATTGTCTCAAGGCCTGCGCGCAGCTCCGCCGCATAGACGCGGCCCGCATCCGTCAGCACGATGCGCTGACGCACGCGATGAAAGAGTGCTGTGCCGAGCTGATCCTCCAGCTGCTTGATCTGGCGCGAGATCGCACTTTGCGTGAGATGGAGTTCCTGTGCTGCGCGCGAAACGCTTGCATGGCGTGCAGCGCTTTCGAACGCCATGAGCTGCGCCATGGAGGGAAGAAATTCTCGTCTGAACATGATGATCAATGCGCAATAGGTTGAAGGGCTGCCCTATATACAGCGTGCGCGCCTGCTGAGCGAGTTGATTCCATTTTGACATGAAATCGTTCCAACATATCGCTATCAATCGCTCGCCCTTTTGACGATAGTTACCCCTCCGAATTCTTCACAGGAACCGCCCATGAAGACGAACGCTTTTGTGGAACCCGACGACATCCGTACATTGTTTTCGCGGGCACTGTCCGGCATGTACAAAACCGAGGTGCCTCAGTACGGTGCCCTGCTCGATCTCGTCGCCGATATCAATGCCGAGGTGCTGCAAGAGAGCAAGGAGCTCGCCGACCGCCTGCGTGAGGCCGGCCAGCACGATCGCCTGGACGTGGAGCGTCACGGCGCGATTCGTCTCGGGACCGTCGAGGAGCTCGCGGTCATGCGCCGCTTGTTCGCCGTCATGGGCATGCGAGCGGTCGGCTACTACGACCTTTCGGTGGCCGGCGTTCCGGTGCACGCGACAGCCTTCCGTCCCGTCGAAGATTCTTCGCTCAAGCGAAACCCTTTCCGGGTGTTCACGTCGCTCTTGCGTCTGGACTTGATCGGCGACGCCGCGCTGCGCGAGCGTGCCGCGAAGATCCTCGTCGGGCGCAGCATCTTCACGCCGCGTTGCCTCGAGCTCATTGACCGCGCGGAGCGCGACGGCGGCCTGTCCGGCCGGGACACGCAAGAGTTCGTCGCGCAGGCGCTCGAGACCTTTCGCTGGCACAGCGAGGCGACCGTCGACATCGAGACTTATCGGCAGCTGAGAGCGTCGCATCCGCTCATCGCCGATGTGGTGTGTTTCAAGGGGCCGCATATCAACCATCTGACCCCCCGCGTGCTCGACATCGACCAGGCGCAGGCGGCGATGCTGGAGAAGGGCATCCGCGCGAAAGACGCGATCGAAGGTCCGCCGAAGCGCAAGTGCCCGATCCTGTTGCGCCAAACGAGCTTTCTCGCCCTGGAAGAGCCGATCCGCTTCCAGGGAGCCGAAGGCGCTGACGGCACCCACACGGCCCGGTTCGGCGAGATCGAACAGCGCGGTTGCGCGCTCACGCCCAAAGGGCGTGCGCTCTACGACGATCTATTGAAAGCCTCTTTGGAGGCCGGGCGCGATGCAGGGTCGAGGGCATCGGCTCTGGCGCGAGTCTTCGAAGCCTTCCCGGATGATGCACGGGCGCTGCAGCGGGCGGGACTTGCATATTTCCGTTATTCGGTCGACCGACGCAACCTGGTCCGTTCGAGGCCGGTATCGGCGAACGCGAGCGTCGACGAGCTTCTGGACCAGAGCCTGGTGCGTGCGGAGCCGCTCGTGTACGAGGACTTCCTCCCTGTCAGCGCCGCAGGCATTTTCCGCTCGAACCTGGGATCGGAAGGAGCCGCGCACTACGTCGCCGGCGGCAACCGGGAAGCCTTCGAAACCGCGTTGGGCACGAGCGTCATGAACGAGTTCGCCTTGTACGAGGCCGCGCAAGCAGCCTCACTCGAAGAGTGCAGGCGCGAACTGGCCAACGTACCGGTCATGGCGTCGAACTGAACGCCATGAACTCGGAAACCCATCATTCTTCCGTTGCGGCGCAAGCACCGGACCATGGCCTCATCGACAGGCTGGCCAGCCGATTGGGTGTGCAGGGACTTCTGACGGACGCGGGCGACAAGGCGCCATTTGAAGCCTCCGCTCGACACGGGCGGGGCATCGCGCGTGCCGTGGTGCGGCCGGCAAGCGCCGAAGAGCTGGCATGGGTGGTCCAGGAACTCGTCGGCGCAGATGCGTCCTTCGTTGTCCAGGGCGCTGCCACGGGCCTCGTCGGAGCGGCCACGCCGAGCGGCAGCGGCACGCAATGGGTGCTGTCCACACAGCGCTTGCGAGACAGATTGGAGATCGACCCGGTCAATCGAAGCGCGGTCGTGGCTGCCGGGTACCGGCTGTCGGACGTCAACCGCGCCGCCGCCGAGCATGGTCTGACCTTTCCAATCGATCTCGGTGCGGATCCGTCCATTGGCGGGATGGCGGCCACCAACACTGGAGGTTCGAGACTGATCCGCTATGGCGGTGTTCGCGAGAACGTGCTGGCCATTGCTGGGGTTCTCGCGAATCCGCCGGGCGCACGTGTCGGATCGACGCGCGGATTACGCAAGAACAATACCGGTCTCGATTGGACCCAGCTGATGACGGGCACCTTCGGTGCCTTCGGCGTCGTGACTCATGCCACGCTGAAGCTCCATCCTGTTCAGCGGCAAACCGCCGCTGCGCTCGTTGCGGTCGATTCCGCGGAAGTGGCTATGGAGATTCTTTGCTCTTTCGAGGATGCGCTCGGCGAGTTCGTGAGCGCGTTCGAAGGTATGTCCGGCAGCGCGTTGACTGCAGCCGTCGAGCATCTTCCGGGCGTGTCTGCCCCTTTCCCGGTCGCGCCGCCGTATGCCGTCCTGCTGGAGGTGTCGAGCGCGGTATCGAAGGCCTCCGGGCTCGACCTGGAGTCGATTCTTATGGGCTGGCTCGAGACGCAGATCGAGCGCCCAGGGATGCTGGACGCCGTGGTGGACAAGCCAGAACGTCTTTGGCGGATCCGCCATGCCATCAGCGAATCGGTGCAGGCGCTCGGGAAGCTCGTCGCCTTCGACGTGTCCGTCAGTCGCTCGCGCTTTGCCGCATTTCGCGCGTGTTCCGTGGAGCTGATCGCCGCCGAAGTTGCGTCCGCCCTTGTGTGCGATTTCGGTCACTTGGGCGACGGCGGGGTGCATCTCAACATCGTCGTTGCTCCGGAGACCAGCGTCGATGCCATTGTTCGGCTGCGCTCGAAGCTGTACCAAGTTGTCGTCGAGGAGTTCGACGGAAGCTTCAGCGCCGAGCATGGAGTCGGCCCCTACAACCAGGCTTTCTACCGGTGCTTCACCGATCAGCCGACGCGCGCGCTGGCTGGCGCACTTCATGCCCAGCTCGACCCCCAGGGCCGACTCGGGAACGTTCGGCTCGATTGAAGGAAGCAAATGACCCACATCTCATTCGTCAATGATCGCTACGCCAATGCACCGGGGTCCCCCATACGCGAGTTGAAGCGCTTCACGGAACTGCCTGGGATGATCTCGCTGGCCGGCGGGTACCCAGCGCCCGAACTGATGGATTCCAGCGGATTGCAGAAGATCTTCAGCAGCCTGAGCGGACCTGCATTCGCAAGCGCGCTCGAATACGGCGGCACCGAGGGCGCCATTGCCCTCCGCACGGAACTGGCGCGACTGTCCAATTCGCGCGGTATCACCGTGGAACCCGGCGAAGTCCTGACCTTGAGCGGCTCGCAGCAAGGGATCGATTTGCTGGCGCGCACGCTCTTGTCCAAGGACGACACTGTCCTGGTCGAGGCGCCCACGTACCCGGCCGCGATCTCCGCCTTCCGCTTCGCAGGCGCAGCCATCCATCAGGTCGCCACCGATGACGAGGGACTCGTTCTCGAGGATCTGGAACGGGCGCTGATCCGGCTGAAGCCCAAGGCCCTCTACACCGTACCCACGTTCGGCAATCCGAGCGGCCGCACCCTCGGGGAAGGCCGACGGCGCGAGTTGCTGAAACTGGCGGTTCGGCATCGATGCCTCGTGATCGAGGACGACCCCTATGGCGACCTCTGGTTCGACCAGGCTCCTCCGCCCTCCCTCTATTCGATGCGGCATGCGGTCGATGGTGCCGAACGCGTAGTGACCTACCTGTCGAGCCTCTCGAAGACGCTTGCGCCGGGCCTGAGGCTCGGCTGGATGCTGGGGCCGGCAGAGCTGCGACGCGCGTGCGTGCTCGCCAAGCAGACCGACGACATGCACGCGTCGACGCTGACGCAGGCGGCCGCGGCTGCGTACCTGGCCCAGGGGCTCTTCGCCGAGAACCTGCCCCGGCTGCGCTCCATCTACGGCAAGCGCGCCAAGGCATTGGTGCGAGCTTTGAACCTGCAGTTGGGCGACCGCATCGAGTTCACCGCGCCGGGCGGCGGCATGTTCGTCTGGGGTCGCGCGCCGGGGGTCGATACGGCTGAATGGCTCAAGGCGGCCATCGAGCGCAGTGTGCTCTTTGTGCCGGGGTCTGCCTTCTATGCGCAAGAAGCGGACAACGCGACCTTTCGACTCTCGTTCGCCAGCCAAGACGAGGCGGGCATCGCGATCGGGGTGTCGCGCCTTGAAGAGGCGCTGCGCTTCCTGTAGACCCACGAGCACCTGCTCGGCCGCGCCACAATCGCTGATCTCCGCTGCAAGGCCGCCCATGGACCTACGACTCGATGACCTTGATCGCCACCTTCTGACCTTGCTGCAGGCCAATGCCCGCGAGCCGGCGGCCAACCTGGCGCGCAAGCTGAAGATAGCCAGGACCACGGTGGTCGCGCGAATCGCGCGACTGGAGCGGGAGGGCGTCGTCTCGGGCTATGGGGTTCGCCTCGGCCAGCGGCTCGAGCAAGCGGCGGTTCGAGCGTTCTGCGGGCTCAGCGTCAACGCCAAGGCTGCGCCGGCGGTCATCAAGGCGCTCGAGCGTCTGCCCGAGGTGGAGGAGGTCTGGGCCGTGAGCGGCCAGTTCGACTACATGGTCCTTCTCCGGTGCGAAACGCCTGAACAGTTGGACAAGCTGCTCGATCAGCTGGGTCAGATCGACGGCATCAACCAGACACACACCTCCATCGTGCTCAGTCGAAAGATCGATCGTCGCAGCACCGTCTCGAAAAGCGGATAGCCATCCCAGCCAGAAATGACCCCCAGCCCTGACAGATTCCTTGGTGTTCTGATGCTCGATACGCGGTTCCCGCGGCCGCCTGGCGACATCGGCAATCCGGAGACCTTCAGCCGCAACGGCATTCCGGTTCGTTTCCGGGTTGTCGAGGGGGCGTCACCCCGACGGATCGTGAAGGAGGCAGATCCCGCGTTGCTTCGACCATTCGTCGACGCCGCCTTGCAGCTGGTCGAGGAGGGTGCCGCGATGGTCACGACCAGCTGCGGTTTCCTGGCCGCCTACCAGAACACGCTGGCCGAAGCAGTGCCCGTGCCGGTCTTCACCTCGAGCCTGTTGCATTGCCGGGAGTTCGCGCGTCCCGGTATCGTCACCTTCGACGCGGCTGCGTTGAACGCAAGCATTCTCGAGGCGGTCGGCGTTCCGGAGGCGACGCCTGTGCAGGGCGTGGAGCCAGGATGCGAGTTCCACCGGCGCATACTCAACAACGAAGATCGGCTCGATCTTGTCGAAGCGCGCAGGAACGTGGTCGACGCCGCACGGCGCCTTGTGAATCTGTTTCCCTCGGTCGAAGACATCGTGCTCGAGTGCACCAACATGCCACCCTACCGCGAGGCTGTTGCGCGAGCGACGGGGCGCCACGTGCATGACATCGAAACCTTGGTGGTTGCCCGGTGGAGGATCTCCACCGCATCGTCATAGCAGGTGGGCGAAAAGAGATGTCCTGGACGCGCGACGCACCCGCGCAAGCGCGCTCAGGCGTACTGGATGCGCCGGTTGGAGCGCTTCACCAGGAGTTCGTCGGCAACCTCGACGGCGCGGTGTCCCATGACCGCGACCGGATAGCTGCCGATCATGACGTTGTCGTAGGTGATGGTGGCGTAGCTGAATTCGGCGCCCAGCGCAGCCGCCGCGTCCTGCAGGCATTCGGCCACCGAGGGCAGGCCTTCGCGCTCGTAGCGCCGTGTGCCGTCGCCGATCCCGACATACGAGTTGAAGTTTCTGTCGCCGCGCTTGGTGATTTCAACGGCAGGTTGCATCGCTTTCTCCCAGAGTTCGCTGCGGCGATTGTGTTCAGGCCCGTCTGCTGTCGGTAGTGGCCATTGGTATTACCCGGCCGTCCGTCGTAATCAGGCCGACGCGCATTCACGCTACTAAGAAGCGCTATCCCGTATGAGCAACCACAGGAAGCTCGCAGCCGAGGTCTTGAAGGCGCTTGATCAAGCGGCGGATGATTTTGGATCGGTCGTGGCGGTCGAGGTATTCGCTACCCAAGTCGCTGTACTCGGTGCCGTCGCGAAGCATGTGGTACGCGGCAGTGAGCATGGAAGCGGCCACGGCGAGGATGGCCTTCTTGGCTCCGCGACGTGCCTTGATACGCAGGAACTGCGCACGCAGGTAGCTGGTCTTCACGCGCACCGCGGCCCAGGCGGCAGTCACCAGGGTGGTCTTGATCCAGGTGCCGCTCTTGCGCACGCGGGTGGATCGGCGCTTGCCGGCGCTCTCGTCGCTGCGTGGACACAGTCCGGCCCAGGAGATCAGATGGCCGGCAGTGGGGAAGCGCGACATGTCCACGCCGATCTCCGCCACCACGACGCTGGCCGTCAGGTCAGAGACCCCGGGCATCGTCGTGAGCAGGCGGGCGCGCTGCCGGATCGGCGCCAGCGCTTTTCCCACGGCCGCATCCAGTTCGCCCAGCGTGCGCTGCAAGGCATCGATGACCTGCAGGTGCAGCCGCAGCATCGTGCGATGGTGCTCGGTGATGCGCCCGCGCAGCGCCTCGCGCAACTCGGCGGTCTTGTTGCGCGCCGTGCCCTGGGCCAGCGCGGCCAGCAGCGCCGGATCGCTCTGGCCGGCCACGATGGCATCGAGCATCGCACGGCCGCTCTTGCCCAGTACATCCGACAGGACGCTGCCCAACTTGAGGTTGGCGTCCTCCAGCACCTTCTGGATACGCAGCGAGTGCTGGGAGACCTCCCGCACGAGTTGCTTGCGCGTGCGCGTGAGGTCGCGCAACTGCTGGATCGCCTGCGGCGGCACGAAGCTGGAGCGAATGAGGCCGTGCGCCAGCAGATCGGCAATCCACATCGCGTCGTTGACGTCCGTCTTGCGCCCGGGCACGTTGCGAATGTGCGCGGCGTTGGCCAGCACCAACTCGAACTCGGCCTCCAGCACATGCCACACCGGCTTCCAGTACACGCCGGTGGCCTCCATCGCCACGTGGGTGCAGTCGTGCTCGGCCAGCCAATCGGCCAGTTCGAGCAACTGGGCAGTCGTGGTGCCGAAGCTGCGCACCTCCTGGTGCATGGGCGGCGAGACGCACCGCACGCAGGCCACGATGGTGTCCTTGTGCACGTCCAGGCCCGCACAGCGCGTGTAAAGCACTTGCATGAGAACCTCCTGACGGTTGATGGGCGCCGCAGGCAGTCCTCGTCATCGAACTCTACTAAGCGTGCTTCGGGACGTCGCCGCCCTCTGCCACATTCCGGGGTGCTCGCAGGACTGCGGGTCCAACTATTGAACGGGCTTGTTGCACCAAGGAGAAGCCGACCTCGTCAGCAGCGCCCAATTTCATCCTACAACCACCCGCCATCCGTCGCCAGCCACGTCCCCCGCTTCATGCTCCGGGGTCGGGCCCGCCCGATGGCGAACTATTGACGCGGCACATCCCCCCGGCCGGGAATCCCGCCGCTGGCGAGCGCGACGCCCAGCACGGCGCTGGCCACCGCCAGGGCATCGACCGCAGTCAACCGATCGCCGAGCCACCACCACCCGCCCAGCGCCGAGACCACGGGCGCCAGCGCGCCGAAGGCCGCCGCCCGTGCAGCGCCCAGCCGTGCGATGGCGGCCGCGAAAAACCACAGCCCCAGCAGCCCGGCGAGCACGCCCTGCCACAGGGCCTGCCACAGCAGATCGCGAACCGGCGCATCGAAAAGGTGGATCTCGCTGCCGCGCCACCCGAGCCACCCGAGCCATGGCAACAGGAGCAGCGTCGACCAGGCGTTGACCAGCGCGGCGCCCTGCCATGCGCCGAGGCCGCTCTGCCGGAACGAGAGCGTGAAGCCGGCCCACAACGCGGCGGCCAGCAGGAACATCAGATCGCCCCGCCATGCGCCGGCGTGCCCCGCCGTGCCGAGCTTGCTGCCGAGCAGGGCCACGCCCAG
The DNA here is from genome assembly GCF_964254305.1 of Variovorax sp. LjRoot84. Classification (NCBI taxonomy): domain Bacteria; kingdom Pseudomonadati; phylum Pseudomonadota; class Betaproteobacteria; order Burkholderiales; family Comamonadaceae; genus Variovorax; species Variovorax sp. LjRoot84. Next base: position 5,616,231 of record NZ_CAXUTE020000001.1, on the reverse strand, counting down.
GGCCATGCACGCGAGGCCGAGCGTGCGCCAGCGGTCGGGGCGTTCGCGCCAGAGAACCCACGCGAATACGGCGGCGAAGAGCGGCGAGGCGCCCGCCATCAGAACGCCCATGTGGGCAGTGGGCGCAAACATCGTTCCGGTCATCGCGATGAGCCCGAAGGGCAGCCCGGCGCCGATCACCGTGCCGGCCAACAACCGGCGCGGCACGCCGCGCGGCAGCAGGCCGGTGCGCAGCAGCAGCGGCAGCAACACCAGCGCGGCGATGCCGTAGCGCAGGATCGCCAGGTCGGGCGGAGCGATCGTGGTCGTCGTCGACTGGCGGGTCACGACCTGCCATGCGCCGCCGACCAGCGCGGCGGCGACGCCGGCCAGCATGCCGGCAGCGAGACGGGAAGGGTGCAACAAGATCGGCTCCACAGGCAGCTGCGAAGCCGGCAGTGTCGGGTCAGCGAAGTGCGGGCGCTGCCAGATTCGTGCGCATTCGGCTCGGCGTGAGGCCGAAGCTGCGGCGGAACACGCCCGTGAAGTGGCTGTGGCTGGCATAGCCGAGTTCCGCGGCCAGTGCGCTCAGGTTGCGCTCGCCCTGCCGCAGCCGGTCGAGCGCCAGCGTCATTCGCAGCCGCGTGCGAAAGCCGTGCAGGCTCAGGCCGGTTTGCAGCCGTAAGCGTCGCGCCAGGTGGAATGCCGAACAGTTTGCCGCCCTGGCGATCTCCGTGAGGGTGTCGTCTCGCTGCGGCTCGGCGGCGATGTATTCGCGAGCCCGTTCGACGGCGCGGTGCGGACGCCGCATCGACGCCTCGCCGGTCGTGGGCACCAGCGCGCGCACGACGGCGGCCAGCCGTTCATCGATATCCAGCCGCTCGAGCTGCTGCGCCGCCAGCGCCTGCGACCAGCCGGCCATCTGCAGATGCACCGCGAGCGGAAGCGGCGATCGGCCCGACGGGCCGAGGTCCTCGCCGACGATCAGCAGCGCGCTGCGCTGGTCCGCCCAGGGCCGACGGAGGCGGTAGCGCTGCGACGGGGAGAGCCACAGAGCGGACGCCGGATCGCAAACGAATCCGTGGGAGCCGATATGGCACTCGAAGCAGGCTGATAGCGGCAGCAGCAGGCGCGGGCCGTCGACCCGGTAGCTGTCGCTCCACGCAGGGTCGGGCGCGGCGAGCGTCAGCTGCTGCCAGCTCAGCAAGGCACTCTCGAAAACGATGCGGCGCGAATAGGCCATGGCGCCGACATTGTGGAGCGCCTTGGGCGCGCCGTGCAGCCCCGTCGGTCAGCGGCGCGCGCGCGCCTCGTCGCGCAGCAGCTTGATCTGGTCGTGGTTGCGCTGGGCGCCCTCGGCTTGGCGCTCGACCACCGCGCGCGCATCGGCCGGCAGGTTTTGCTTCAAGGCCTTGCGGTAGCGCGCCACGGCCGCGTCTTCGCCGCGTTCGCATTCCTCGAGCATCGAGAGCTCGCTGTTGGCGCCCACCAGGCCCTTCACATGCACCCAGCCGCGGTGCACCGCGCCGCTGGCGGTGCCGCCTTCGGCCGGCTTGCCGCCGTAGCCCAGGATCAACTGCGCCAGTTCGCTGGCCGCCTGGCCGCAGGACGCGGCGCGGTCGTTGAACAGCTGCTTCAGGCTGGCCGATTTCACTTCCTCGGCGCAGGTGCGAAAGCCGTATTCGCCGTCGCGCGCGTTCTCGATCAGGTCGTTCAGCACGTCGACCACCTCGTCGGCGGCCAGAATTCCGGTGTCCATTGCCATGATGAAAATACTCCTTGGTTGCCTCCGCGAGGAGGGTTGCTGGAGCTTTCATGATTGCGCCGCACCGTGCCGGGAACGTCAGTGCCGCCTGACGGCGCGTGTAGGGTTTCGCCGCCCTGGGGCGGGCCGCTGTTCAGGCGCGCATGAGGTCGTCGAGCAGCCTGTAGTCCGGCAAGCGCGTGTCGATCGCGCGGCCGGCGCGCAGCACCGTGCGGTCGAATTGCGTGCGCGCGAGCATCTCGGAATAGCTGCGCGCCTTGAGGACCAGCAGGTCGGCCACAGCGCCGGCCTTCAGCACGCCGTGGGCGGTGCCCATGATCGCGGCCGGCGTCTCGGTGGCGGCGCGGATCCAGTCGGAAAGCGGATGGTCCAGGTGCAGGATCTTCACTGCCTGGGTGAAGGTGTCGAGCATGTCGTGGTCGCCGTAGGCATAGAAGGGATCGCGGCAGTTGTCGCCGGCCACCGCCACGCGCAGGCCGCGTGCCTTCATCTCGTGCAGCACCGTCACGCCGCGCCAGCGCGGCGTGCGCGCTTCCTGGCTGCGGTCCTGCAGGTACATGTTGACCGTGGGCAGGCTCACGATGTCGATGCCGGCGTCCTTGCAGGCCGCGATGGTCTCTTCGATGAACTCGTCGGTCTGCAACGCGAGTGCGGTGCAGTGGCCGCACAGGATGCGGCCGGCGAAGTCCTGCGCCACCGCGGTGTGCGCGACGCGGATCAGCGCGCGCGAGCGCGGATCGGTGGATTCGTCGACGTGCAGGTCGAGGTCGAGCCCGCGCTCGGCGGCGAGTTCGAACACGCGCACGAGCGCCGCGTCCAGGTCCGGCGGCATCGGGTCGCCGGGGTAGGCGCCCGAACGCGTCACGCAACCCAGCCGGCCGCCGCTCTCGGCGACGATGTCGGCGAGCTGGCGGCCTTCTTCGGTCAGGAAGATGTCGAGCGGCGCGATCGACGACGCCTGCAGCTCGACGCGTCCGGCCCAGCGCTCGCGCAGCTCGCGGAACACGGGAAACGAGATCGCGGCCTGCGGCGCCAGCGAATCGAGGTGCGTGCGGATCGCGACCACGCCCTTGGCATAAGCGGTGGCGAGGCCGAACTCCATGCGCCGGCGTACGTCCTCGGCATGCCAGCGCGCGTTGCGGTCGCGCTGCGTGGCCATCGAGGCGCCAGCGCCATCGCCGGTGGGATTGGCCTGGCGCGGCCAGATGTGGCCCTTGTCCAGGTGCGTGTGGCAGTCGACCATGCCCGGCAGCAGCATCGATGCGTCGAGATCGGGGCCGAGTTCGGCCGGCAGGGTGCCGGCGGGCTCGATGGCGGCAATGCGGCCGTGGTCCACCAGCAGGTCGATGGGTGCGAGTTCATCGTCGGCCCCGGTCGGTACATCGGCCTGGACGAGGCAGCGGGGCGCACGCAGATTGCGCAGCGCGAAGCGCGGGGTGCTGGGCGGCTGGAAGAAGGCGTGGGTCATCGCAAGAATCGTAACGAGCTCCCGGCGTTGCAAGGAGCATGCCGCGAGCGTTGCGCCGCCGCGCCTTCGTCGATGTCGGCAAGCCGATCGCAGCGCAGCCGGGCGTTCCGTATCAACGGTAGCTGCGCGCGTCCTCGATCACCTTGCCGTCGTTGGGCAGGCTGCCCGGCGCCAGGAATTCGACCGTGCCGCGCAGCTTGGTGATATCGCGGATGGCCTCGGCCACGCGCTCCGCCAGGCCTTGCGCGGCCGCAGCGCATTCGAGCCTGAGCGTCATGCGGTCGTCGCCCATCTCGCCTTCGACCACCAGCCGTGCGCGCTGCACTTCCGGGAAGCGCCGCGCGATCTCCGCCACCTGGCCCGGATGCACGAACATGCCGCGCACCTTGGTGGTCTGGTCGGCGCGGCCGAGCCAGCCCTTGATGCGGGTGTTGGTGCGGCCCGTGGGGCAATGCCCCGGCAGCACGGCCGAGAGGTCGCCGGTGCCGAAGCGGATCAGCGGGTAGTCGGGGTTCAGCGTGGTGACGACGATCTCGCCGACCTCGCCCTCGGGCACCGGGTCGCCGGTGCCCGGACGCACGATCTCCACGATCACGCCCTCGTCGAGCACCAGGCCTTCGCGCGCCGAGGTCTCGTAGGCCACCAGGCCCAGGTCGGCCGTCGCGTAGCACTGCGTGCCGGCCACGCCGCGCTCGGCGATCCAGTCGCGCAGGCTGGGCGGGAAGGCCTCGCCCGACACCAGCGCCTTGGTCATCGAGGGCAGCGCGACCTTCTTCTCGGCCGCCTTCTCGAGGATGATCTTCAGGAAGCTCGGCGTGCCCACATAGCCCGCGGGCTTGAGATCCGCGATCGCTTCCACCTGCTGCTCGGTCTGTCCCGTGCCGCCCGCGAACACGGTGCAGCCGAGCGCACGCGCGCCGCTTTCCATGAGCGCGCCGGCCGGCGTCATGTGGTAGCTGAAGCAGTTGTGCACCAGGTCGCCGCCGCGAAAGCCCGCGGCATGCAGCGCGCGCGCAGTGCGCCAGTAGTCGCGCGCCTCGCCCTCGGGTTCGTAGATGGTGCCGGGGCTGGCGAACACGCGCGTCATGCGCGGCCCGAAGTGGATCGCCGCGAAACCGCCGAAGGGATCGTTCGCGCGGTGCGCCTTCTGCAAGTCGAGCAGCTCGGACTTGCGCGTGACGGGCAGCTTCGCCAAGGCGTCGCGGCTCGTGATATCGCGAGCGTTGATGCCGTCGAGGATCTTCGCGAAGGCCGGCGCCGCGGTCTGCGCCTGCGCAATCTGCTTGGGCAGCGCGGCCAGCAAGTCCTGCTCACGCTCACCCGGATCGCGCACTTCCAGCTTGTCGTAGAAATCGGTCATGCGAGCCACCTCTTGCGCCGCTTGTAACTCTTGACATCACGAAAGCTCTTGCGGTCCGCGCCGCCGACGCCGAGATAGAACTCCTTGACGTCCTCATTCTCGCGCAGGCTCTGCGCCTCGCCGTCCATCACGATGCGGCCGTTCTCGAGGATGTAGCCGTAGTCGGCATAGCGCAGCGCCATGTTGGTGTTCTGCTCGGCCAGAAGAAAGGTCACGCGCTCCTTCTCGTTCAGGTCCTTCACGATGCCGAACACCTCTTCGACGATCTGCGGCGCCAGCCCCATGGAAGGCTCGTCGAGCAGCACCATGTTCGGGTTGGCCATCAGCGCGCGGCCGATGGCGCACATCTGCTGCTCGCCGCCCGAGGTGTAGGCGGCCTGCGAAGCGCGGCGCGTCTTCAGCCGCGGGAAGTAGGCGTAGACCTTCTCCAGCGTCTCGGCGACGGCGGCCTTGCCATCGGTGCGCGTGTACGCGCCGGTCATCAGGTTGTCCTCGATCGTCAGGTGGGCGAAGCAGTGGCGTCCCTCCATCACCTGGATCAGTCCGCGCTTGACCAGCTCGGCCGGTGTGAGCGCCTCGATGCGCTCGCCGCGCAGCTCGATCGTTCCCTTGGTCACCGCGCCGCGCTCGCCGGCCAGCAGGTTCGACACCGCGCGCAGCGTGGTCGTCTTGCCCGCGCCGTTGCCGCCGAGCAGCGCCACGATGCCGCCCTCGGGCACCTGGAGCGAAACGCCCTTGAGCACCAGGATCACGTGGTTGTAGATGACCTCGATGCCGTTGACGTTGAGAACGATGTTCGCTGCGCTCATGGGCTGTGCTTCGTCAGGACTGGCATTCCGCGGGCGTGCGCGCCGTGAGCTTCTTGTCGGCGGCGTACTTGGCGGCCGTGCTCCTGACCAGCGGCTTGATCACCTGCTCGTCGGCCTGCAGCCAGTCGGAGCTGAACTTCCACTCCTTGCCGTCCCAGGTGTGGATGCGCGCCCACGATGCACCCATGTGGTCGACGCACGAGGTGCTGATCGGCCGCATCACGCCCGCGAAGCCCAGCGCGTCGAGCTTGGCCTGCGTCAGGTTCAGGTTCTCCAGGCCCCAGCGCACCTGTTCGCCCGTCATGACCTTGCCCTTGCCGAAACGCTCCTGTGCTGCTCGGATGCCTTCCACGCCGAGCATCGCGCTCATGGCGCCGCGCATGTAGAGCACCTGGCCGACATCGCCCTTCGGTCCCGTGCCCTGGCCCTTGTCGTGCACCTGGATCAGGATGTCCTTGACCACCTTGGATTGCGGCTCCGCGCCGTGCTGCATGGTCACCGCGTTGTAGCCCTTGGCACCGTCGGCCACGTCCTTCACGTCGGGCTCCGAGCCCGACCACCACACGCCGTACATCTTCTCGCGCGGGTAGCCCGTGGCTTGCGCTTCCTTCAGTGCGGTGGAGTTCATCACGCCCCATCCCCACAGCAGCACGTAGTCCGGCCGGTTCTGGCGCACCTGCAGCCAGGTCGCCTTCTGTTCCACGCCGGGGTGCGTCACCGGCAGCAGCAGCACGTCGAAGCCGTGCATCTTCGCGCGCTCCTGCAGCAGCGGGATCGGCTCCTTGCCGTAGGGGCTGTCGTGATAGACCAGCGCGATCTTCTTGCCCTTGAGCTTGTCGAGCCCGCCTTCCTTCTTGGCGATGGCCTGGAGGATGGCGTCGGCGGCCACCCAGTAGGTGCCCGCGATCGGGAAGTTCCACTTGAACACCGTGCCGTCGGCGCTCTCGCTGCGGCCGTAGCCGATGGTCACCACCGGGATCTTGTCGGCCGGGGCCTTCTCGGTGATGGCGAAGGTCGCGCCGGTGGACAGCGGTTGCACGAAGGAGGCGCCACCGCCCTTGCCCTTCAGGCGCTCGTAGCACTCGACGCCGCGCGCTGTGTCGTAGCCGGTTTCGCACTCCTCGAAAGTGAGCTTCACGCCGTTGAGGCCGCCGCGCGCATTGATCAGCTTGAGATAGTCCACGAAGCCGTTGGCCCACGGCGCACCGTTGGGTGCGTAGGCGCCGGTCCGGTAGGACAGCACGGGAATGAACTGCTCCTTGTCCTGGGCGAAGGTGCCCGTCGTCGTCAGGCAGGCAGCGCCGGCAGCCAGGGCGATCATCAGTTTGCGAAGTTTTTTCATGTGTGTCTCCTAGTCGAATGAATGAACGAAGCACTACCCGGTCAACAGAAAAACATGCGCGGCGGCGTCAATGGGGGAACGGCCATAGCTGCAGCTTCTGCTTGGCGGTCGACCAGAGCTTGGCCAAGCCATGCGGCTCCACGATCAGGAACCAAACGATGAGGCCGCCGAAAATCATCAACTCGGCGTGCGCAATGCCGGCGGTGGAGATTTCGATGCCGAACACGCCGGCCAGCATCGGCAGCAGCTGGTTGAGCGCGATCGGCAGCACGACGATGAAGGCGGCGCCGAAGAAGCTGCCCATGATCGAACCCAGCCCGCCGATGATCACCATGAACAGCAGGCGGAACGAGTAGTCCACCGAGAAGGCCGAGGGTTCCCAGGCGCCGAGGTACACGAAGGCCCACAGCGCGCCGGCCACGCCGATGATGAAGGAGCTGACCGCGAAGGCGCTGAGCTTGGCGTACATCGGCCGGATGCCGATCACCGCGGCGGCCACGTCCATGTCGCGGATCGCCATCCATTCGCGGCCGATGGCGCCGCGCACCAGGTTCTTGGCCAGGATCGCGATGATCACCAACACCACCAGGCAGAACAGGTACTTGCTCAGCGCGCTCTCCAGCGGCAGGCCGAACACCTGCAGGTTCGACACCGCGACCGAGCCCGAAGGCGTGTCGAGCGTGAACCACTTGATGCGCAGGAACATCCAGTCGGCGAAGAACTGCGCCGCCAGCGTCGCCACCGCCAGGTACAGGCCGCGCACCCGCAGGCTGGGCAGCCCGAACAGGATGCCGAAGGCGGTGGCACACAGCCCGCCCAGGATCAGTGCGGGGATCAGCGGCATGCCCGGCACGCGGACGAAGAAGTTGTAGGCGCCGTAGGCACCCACGGCCATGAAGGCGCCCGAGCCGAGCGAGATCTGGCCGCAGTAGCCGACCAGGATGTTCACGCCGACGGCCGCCAGCGAGAAGATCAGGAAGGGAATCAGGATGGCGCGGAACAGGTAGTCGCTCGCCATGAGCGGCACGCCGACGAAGGCGAAAGCCAGCACCAGGGCGATGAAGACGCGGTCCTGCAGGATCGGGAAGACCTGCTGGTCGGCGCGGTAGGTGGTCTTGAACTGGCCGTTTTCTCTATAAAGCATGCTCAGACCCGATCGATGATCTTCTCGCCAAACAATCCCTGCGGCCGGAACAGCAGGAACACCAGCGCCAGCACGTAGGCGAACCAGATCTCGATGCCGCCGCCCACGTAGGGGCCGAGGTAGACCTCGGACAGTTTTTCGCCCACGCCGATGATCAGCCCGCCGAGGATGGCGCCGGGCACCGAAGTCAGCCCGCCGAGGATGACCACCGGCAGCGCGCGCAGCGCGACCGTCGCCAGCGAGAACTGCACGCCCAGCTTGCTGCCCCAGATCATTCCGGCCACCAGCGCCACCATGCCCGCCACGCACCACACGGTGACCCAGATGCGCGCGAGCGGAATGCCGACGGATTGCGCCGCCTGGTGGTCGTCGGCCACGGCGCGCAGCGCGCGGCCGGTGCCGGTCTTCTGGAAGAAGAGCGACAGCAGCGCCACCAGCGCGGCTGCGATGGCGGCGGCGATCAGGTCTTCCTTGCTCAGCAGGATGCCGCCCTGGAACACCGAATCGAAGGCGAAGATCGGATCCTTGGGCATGCCGATGTCGATCTTGTAGATGTTGCTGCCGAAGATCGTCTGGCCCAGCCCGTCGATGAAATAGGCGATGCCCAGCGTGGCCATCAGCAGGGTGGCGCCGTCCTGGTTGACCAGGTGGCGCAGCACCAGCCGCTCGATTGCCCAGGCGAGCGCGAACATCAGCGCGCCCGCGAGCACGAAGGCCGCGATGTTGGCGAACCAGGGGTTGGCGATGCCGCTCCAGACCGGCACCCATTCGGCGAAGCGCGCCATCGCCAGCGCGGCGAACAGCACCATCGCGCCCTGGGCGAAGTTGAACACGCCGGAAGCCTTGAAGATCAGCACGAAGCCCAGCGCGATCAGCGCATAGAGCATGCCGACCATCAGGCCGCCGAACAATGTCTCGAGGAAGAAGGCCATGCTAGTGCTCCGTCCCGAGATACGCCCGGATCACGTCTTCGTTGTTGCGCACCTCGTGCGGCGTGCCGTCGCCGATCTTCTTGCCGTAGTCGAGCACCACCACGCGGTCGGAGATGTCCATCACCACGCCCATGTCGTGCTCGATCAGCACGATGGTGGTGCCGAACTCGTCGTTCACGTCGAGGATGAAGCGGCTCATGTCCTGCTTTTCTTCCACGTTCATGCCGGCCATCGGCTCGTCGAGCAGCAGCACCTGCGGCTCCATCGCGAGCGCGCGGCCGAGGTCCACGCGCTTCTGCAGGCCGTAGGGGAGCCGCCCCACCGGCGTCTTGCGGTGCAGCTGGATCTCGAGGAAATCGATGATGCGTTCGACGAACTCGCGCTGCGCGATCTCCTCGCGCTCGGCCGGGCCCCAGCGCAGCGCCTGGGCGAGCAGGCCGCTCTTCATCTTGAGGTTGCGCCCGGTCATGATGTTGTCGAGCACGCTCATGCCCTTGAACAGCGCCAGGTTCTGGAAGGTGCGCGCCACGCCCATCTCGGCCACCTGGCGCGAGTTCATGTGATGGAAGGTCTGGCCGCGGAAGGTGATGGAGCCCTGCTGCGGCTGGTAGACGCCGTTGATGCAGTTGAGCATCGAGCTCTTGCCTGCGCCGTTGGGGCCGATGATCGCGCGCACCTCGTGCTCGCGCACGTCGAAGCTGATGTCGGCCAGCGCCTTGACGCCGCCGAAGCTCAAGGAGATGTTCTGGACGTCGAGGATGACCTCGCCGATCTTGCGTGCGCTGCTCATGCTGCCGCCTTCAGGATCGGGAAGGTCTTGGCCTCGATGATCTTCAGCGTGGCATTCACCACGCCCGTACGCCCGTCCTCGAACTTGACCTGCGTCTCGATGTACTGCTCGGTCCTGCCGCCGTAGAGCGCATCGACCAGCACGCGGTACTTGTCCGCGATGAAGCCGCGCCGCACCTTGCGCGTGCGCGTGAGCTCGTCGTCGTCGGGGTCCAGTTCCTTGTGCAGCACCAGGAAGCGCGCGATCTGCGTCTCGCCCATGCCGTCCTCGCTCGCGAGATCGGCGTTGACCTTGGCGATGCATTCGCCGATGAGCGCCAGCACCTCGGGCTTGCCCGCGAGGTCGACGTAGCCGCCGTAGGCCAGCCCGCGCCGCTCGGCCCAGTTGCCCACCGCCTCGAAGTCGATGTTGATCGCGGCGCAGACCTCGTCGCGCCCGTTGCCGAAGCACACGGCTTCCTTGATCTGCGGGAAGAACTTGAGCTTGTTCTCGATGTAGTTGGGCGCGAAGATCGCGCCGCCGGCGAGCCGGCCCACGTCCTTGGCGCGGTCGATGATGCGCAGGTGGCCCTCGGCGTCGATCACGCCGGCGTCGCCGGTGTGGAAGTAGCCGTCGGCATCGAGCACCTCGGCCGTCGCGTCGGCCCGCTTGTAGTACTCCTTGAGCACCGACACGCCGCGCACCAGCACCTCGCCGTCGTCGGCGATCTTGAGCTCGATGCCCGGCGCCGCGCTGCCCACGGTCTGCAGCTTGACCTTGCCGTCCTGCTGCAGGCACACGTAGGCGCAGGTCTCGGTCTGGCCGTAGAACTGCTTCAGGTTGACGCCGATCGAGCGGTAGAAGCGGAACAGGTCCGGCCCGATCGCCGCGCCGGCGGTGTAGGCCACGCGGATGCGGCTCATGCCCAGCACGTTGCGCAGCGGCCCGTAGACCAGCAGGTTGCCGAGCGCATACATCGCCCGGTCGCCCAGGCCGACAGGCGCGCCGTTCAGGAGGTCGGCGCCCACGCGCCGCGCCAGCGCCATGAACTTCGCATAGAGCCAGCGCTTGGGCGCGGCCGCGTCTTCCATGCGGATCGACACCGCGGTGAGCAGGCCTTCGAAGGTGCGCGGCGGGCCGAAGTAGTAGCTCGGCCCGATTTCGCGCATGTCGTTCATCACCGTTTCGCTCGACTCGGGGCAGTTGAGCGTGAAGCCGCCGACCAGCCATTGCGCCACCGAGAACAGGTGGTCGCCGACCCAGGCCATCGGCAGGTAGCTCATGACGTTGTCGCCGGGGCCGAGACGGTCGGTCTCGACGCCGCCGCGGCCCGCCGCGATGAAGCTTGCATGCGTCTGGCACACGCCCTTGGGCCGGCCGGTGGTGCCCGAGGTGTAGAGGATCACGGCGACATCGCCGGGCTCCACGCTCGCCACGCTCTCGTCGAAGAAGCCCGGATGCGCGGCGTCGAAGGCACGGCCCAGTTCGCGCAGCTTGTCGTAGCCCAGCAGGCCCGGCTGGTCGTAATGGCGCAGTCCGCGCGGGTCGTCGTAGACAATGTGGCCGATGCCGGCACCCTGCTTCTTCAGCTCGCGGCATTCCAGCAGCTTGTCGACCTGCTCCTGGTCCTCGGCGATCACGAACTCGATCGATGCGTCTTCCAGCATGAAGACCATCTCGCCGGCCACCGCGTCCTGGTAGAGCGGCACCGGCACGCCGCGCAGGCTCTGCGCCGCCAGCACCGCCATATAGAGATGCGGGCGATTGGCGCCGACGATCGCGAGGTTGTCGCCGGCTTTGAAGCCCAGGCTGGCGAGCCCGCAGGCGATCTCGCGCACCTCGCGGGCCACCATCGCCCAGTTCCAGGTTTGCCAGATGCCGAGGTCCTTCTCGCGCACGGCCGGCGCGTCGGGCTGCTGTTGGGCATGGGCCAGCAGCAGGCGGGGAAAAGTGGTGGCTTTGGTCTGCACGATGGGTCGGACTGTAGAACCAAGCTTGTCGTCATCTTGTCGTTTCAACGACAATCCTAGGGACACCCCTCCCCGGAGTTTCCCGATGACCCCCGGCAGTTCCAGCGGCACTTCGTCGATACGCGATCGCGTGCGGCCGGCCACGCTCGAAGAGCTGGCCAACATCCCCTGGCTGCGCACGCTCACGCCCCCCGAGCGGCGCCGCGCAGAGGCGGCCGTGGTGGTCGGCGAGGCCGAGCCGGGCGACCTGGTGTGCCGCATCGGCCGCGCGCCGACCTACTGGTTCGGCGTGGTCGAAGGGCTGCTCAAGATGAGCAACGACAACGCCGACGGCACCTCGATGACCTACAGCGGCCTGCCGCCAGGCGGCTGGTTCGGCGAAGGCACGGCGCTCAAGCGCGAGCCCTACCGCTACAACATCCAGGCGCTGCGCCGCAGCGTGGTGGCGGGCCTGCCGATCGACGACTTCCACTGGCTGCTCGACCACTCGATCGGCTTCAACCGCTTCGTGATGAACCAGCTCAACGAAAGGCTCGGCCAGTTCATCGCCGCGCGCGAGGCCGACCGGCTCAACAACCCCGATGCGCGGGTGGCGCGCAACCTCGCGGCGCTGTTCAACCCGGTGCTGTTCCCCGGCGTGGGCGAACTGCTGCGCATCACGCAGCAGGAGCTGGCCTACCTCATCGGCCTCTCGCGCCAGCGCGTCAACGAGGCCTTGCGCACGCTGCAGGCGCAGGGCGCGATCCGTGTCGAATACGGCGGGCTGCGGGTGCTCGACCTCGCGGCCCTGCGCGAGGGTGCGGTGGGCGGCAAGGGCGTCGCTTGAGGCCTCAGGCGGCGGGCGCCCGCTCCGGCAGGGGAATGCTCGGGTCGCGCACGATGGTCCGGCGCACCAGCTTGTCGAGGGCGTAGGGCCGAAGGTAGGCGGCCGTTTCCTCCACCGGGCAGTGCAGCCAGTCGTCGATCCACGCCTCGCGAAGAAAGACCACCCAGCGGAGTTCGCGCTGATCCAGGGCAGGCAGCGTCAGCAAGGCGAAGCTCTCCACGCACTCGCCCTCGGGCGAACGCCACCCGTTCCACAACCCTGCCATCGCCAGCGGCTGGCCGTCGGCACGCGAGACGCGCGCCACCGAGTCTTCGCTGTCGCCGCGGCGGAACAGCGCATCGGCCAGGATCACGCACCGATGCCCGCGCTTCCACGGCTGGTAGAAATTGCGCTCGCTCGCGGCGCTCTCGCCGCGCGCTTCGAAGGTGAAAGGGTATTCGCGCTCCTTGGCGAAGAGGGGAATCAGGCCCCAGCGACCCGGGGCGATCTCGAATCGCGCCGCCGCGGCGCTGCCCTCGCGGTCGGCGCGCGGCCGGCGGATGAAGAGCCCTTGCCCGCCGGGCCGAACCAGCGGCGCCTGCACGGGACACGCGAGACCGAAGTGCGCGGCGTAGTGGCGCTGATCGCGGGCGGGCTCGTATTGGATCGGCATCGGCCGACTTTAGAAAGGCGAATCGCGTTTAGTCAACTCGCCTTTAGCATCAATGCCGCACGGCGCTTCGCCGTCAATGAACCATTTCACGAGAACGCATGAATTCATCCCAGCTCACCGTCATCACCGGTGCTTCCCGCGGCCTGGGCCGCGCCATGGCCGAACAATTGCTGCAGCCGGGGCAGCGCCTGCTGTGCATTTCGCGCCAGGCCGACGAGCAGCTCGCCGCGCGCGCCCGCGAGGCCGGCGCCGAGCTCGAACAATGGCAGCAGGACCTGGCCGAGCCGGTCGCGGCCGCGGCGCGGCTTTCGGCATGGCTGCAAGACCTGGATGCGAAGGCTTTCGCCAGCGCCACCCTGATCAACAACGCCGGCACCATCGGCCGCCCGCGCCCCTTGTCGCAAGCGATCGCAGCGGAGTTGGCGCACGCATTGCGCGTGGGGCTGGAGGCGCCGATGCTGCTGACTTCCGCCTTCCTCGCCGCCACCCAGGGCTGGCGCGCCGAGCGCCGTGTGCTCAACATCTCCTCGGGCCTCGGCCGCAACGCGATGGCCAGCCAGGCGCCTTACTGCGCGGCCAAGGCCGGCATGGACCATTTCTCGCGCGCGGTGGCGCTGGAGGAGGCGGCGCTGGGCGGCGGCGCGAAGATCGTCTCGCTCGCGCCCGGCGTCATCGACACCGACATGCAGGTGCAGCTGCGCGGGGCGGAGGCCGAGATGTTCCCCGACCGCGCGCGCTTCGAGCGGCTGAAGGCCGAGGGCCAGCTCGACACGCCGGCCACCGCGGCGGCGAAGGTGCTGAAGTACCTGGCGCGTGCGGACTTCGGCACCCAGCCGGTGGCCGACGTCCGGGACGCGGGCTGACCCGCCGCATCCGGCTTTCAGCCGGGCAGCGCCGGTCGTTCCGGCAGCGCGATGCGCGGTGCGGCGCGGCTGAGCAGGCTGCACGCCTCGACCGTGCAGCCTGCATCGCCGAGCGCGCGCGAGAGCACGTCCTTGAGGCGTGCAATGTCCGCGCCGGCCGACGCGTGGATGGCTTCCGCCACGATCAGCACCTGCCGCGTCTCGCCGCGCACGGCCGAACGCGCGCTCTGGCGGTGGCACCAGCGCCGCGCGTGCGCATGCGAATGCGCGTCCGCAAAGATGATCTCGCCGGCGCCGGGCGCCTCGTGCACGCCCGCAAAATCCTCGTGGCTTTCGCTGCCGCTTGCGAAGCGCACCTCCAGCGGTCCGGCGATGTGCGCGAGGTCGAAGACCGCGATCGGCGTGGCGAAGGCCATCGAGACCGCATTGCAGAGGTCCACCAGCGGGTGCAGCCGCGGCAAGGCGTCCTCCTTGCGGAAGCGGCGCAGCAGCGATTCCGCCGCGCAGCGCACCTGCGTGGGCTTGAGGCCCATCGAAGAGAACACGCGTCGCCAGGCCTGGATCTCCGGGAACTCGCCTTCCGGGCCGGTGGCCAGGCGCGCACGCGCGATCGACTGCTGCGCCTCGATCTGCGCGGCCACGGCCAGCCGGGGCGTCACGCCATCGACCACCCATGCGCAAGGCACCAGCGCGGGATGCGCGGACCAGATCTCGTCACGATGAAAGAAAGCATTCGGCACGGCGCTTGTCCTGAGTTGATCAGCCGCCGAGTCTCGAACCGCGCGCCCGCTCGCGTCTTGAACGTTATTGCAGCCGGCCCGCGGTGGCGGCGCGCTGCCAGGCGCCCGGCGTGAAGCCGAACTGCCGCGCGAACACGCGCGTCATGTGGCTCTGGTCGGCGAACCCGCTGGCCAGCGCGGCCGCGGCCAGCGTGTCGCCCGCGCGGATGCGGCACCGCGCACGCTCCGCGCGCTGCTGCAGCAGCCACGCGTGCGGCGGCATGCCGTAGGCGGCGGCGAAGCGGCGCAGCAGCTGGTACTTGCCGAGCCCGGCCATGGCCGCGAGTTCGGCGAGCGAGGGCGGCGCGAGCAGGTCGTCGGCGATGCGCTCGCGCACCTGCGCGAGCCCGCGATCCACATCCGCCGGGGGCGGCGCGACGTTGGCGTGGTGCGCGAGCATCAGGCCGCAGGCCTGCACCAGCGATTCCTCGCACGCCAGCGCATCCGCATCCGTGCGCCGGCCCGCGTCCCAGTTGTCCAGCCGCCGCAGCAGGCGGACCAGCACCGCGCGCAGCTGCGCGTCGCGGATCACCGGGCGTGTCCATTCCACATCGCCGGCCGGCCGCTCCGGCCCGCCCATCGACGCCAGGACCTCGGCCTCCAGGTGGACCATGTGCCAGCGCCGGGCTGTCTCGCCCCGCGCGGGCCGCCCGTCATGCACTTCGCCGGGATTGCTCGCGAGCAGATCGCCCGCGCAGGCCTCCACCTGCCCGCGTCCGCTGGCGGACTTGTGCGCCCCCTGCGCCAGCACGCCGATGCCGAAGCTCGCATGCGAATGCCTGGCGAAGCTGCGCGCGCTGTCGGTGTGGACGCTGTGGACGCCCGGCCAGGGCGAGGCGATCACGCGGCACCGATGGCGGGGCGCGGAGGAGGACATCACTACTCGATCGTCGCGCCCGAAGCCTTCACGATGTCGCGCCACTTCAGGTAGTCGTTCTTCAGCAGCGTGCCGAACTGCTCGGGCGTCATGCTTTGCGGCTCGGCGCCCTGGGCGATGATCGCGGCCTTCATCTCGGGCGTGGCCAGCAGCTTGTTCACCTCGGCATTCACCGTGACGATGATCTCCTTCGGCGTGCCGGCCGGCACGAAGAGCCCGTACCAGGTGCTGACGTCGAAGTCCTTGTAGCCCAGCTCGGCGACGGTCGGCACCTCGGGCAGCGAGCTGCTGCGGCGCGCCGAGGTCACGGCCAGCGGGCGCAGCTTGCCGGACTTGATCTGCCCCATGGCCGAGGGCAGCGAGGACACCATGAGGTCGACGTTGCCGGCCAGCACGTCCATCATCGCGGGGTTGGAGCCCTTGTAGGGCACGTGCCGCATCTTGATGTTGGCCGCGGTCTTGAAGATCTCGCCGGCCAGGTGGATGGTGGTGCCGTTGCCGGGCGAGCCGTAGGTGATGCTGTCCGGCGCGGCGCGCGCGGCGCTCACCACATCGGCCAGCGTCTTGAACTTCGACTCGGCGCGGGTCACGATCACGACCGGCGTGTAGGCCACGTGGGCCACGGCCGTCAGGTCCTTGGTCGGGTCGTAGCTGAGGTTCTTGTAGAGCCAGGGCGCGACGACCATGTTGTCCTTCTGGCCCATCACCATGTCGTAGCCGGTGGGCGCGGCGCGCACGGCCTCGGCGATGCCGATGGTGCCGCCGGCGCCCGCGCGGTTGTCGGGCACCACCGTCCACTTGCTGACTTCGGTGAGCTTGGTCGCCACCAGCCGCGAGAGGATGTCGGTGCCGCCGCCGGGCGGGAAGGGCACGATCAGGCGCACCGGCTTGGCGGGATAGGGCTGGGCCTGCACGGCGGCGAACGCCAGTGCCAGGACCGCGGAAGTCAGCAGCTTTCGGATCATGGGGTTGTCTCTTCGTTTCAGGCGCAGCCTGAATGCTGCGCGATCGGCCGGCGAGTGTGCCGGATCGGGGGCAACGAAGAGTACGCGATTCGAGATGGCTGCCTTCTCGAATCGCGAATTCCCGCGCGCGGGGCGCGGGAAGCCGGGGCTCAGTGCAGGGTCTGCGCGCCGGGTTTGGTGCGCGCATCGCTGCGGCGCTGCAGCGCCGCGATGCCGGCCATCATCGCCGCGCCGTAGGTCGGCATCGGCCCTTCGGCGGCATCGACGGGGCGGCAGTCCGAGCCGTCCTGCTTCTGCAGCACCCAGTAGAAATGGCCGGCGATCGGCTCGTCGACGATCAGTGCAATGGCTTCCGTGTCCATGGTGTCCTCATCTTTCAATCCATGCGTCGGGTTGTACGCAGGCAGAGGACGAATCGATAGCAACGAATTCACAGGAAGACACCCGAGGTCGCAAAAAGCCCGCGCATGTGTGCAATACGCACGGGGCAGTGCCTTCATTCAGATTTGCACTCGCGTCCCCAGTTCGACCACAGCGTTGTGGGGGAGCCGGAAGAAATCCCCGACGCTGCCGGCGTTGCGCGACATCGTGGCAAACAGGGCTTCGCGCCAATGGGCCATTCCGGGTCCGCGTGTCGGGATCACGATCTCACGACTGAGGAAGTATGAAATCGCGGCCTCGTCGACCTTGAGCCCCTCGCGCATGCACAGGCGCAATGCGCGCGGCACGTCGGGCTCGTCCTTGAAACCGTAGTTCACCCGCACTCTCCAGAAGCCATCGACCAGGGGCTCCACTTGCAGGCGTTCTTCCTCTGGCACCCACGGCACCTCCTGAAAGCGCACGGTGAGGATCACGTTCTGCTCGTGCAGCACCTGGTAGTGCTTGATGTTGTGCAGCAGGGCCTGTGGCACCGTGTCCGGATTGGCCACGGCATAGACCGCAGTTCTGGGGGTGCGGCGCACATGTTCGTCGGCTGCCAGCTCCGTGATGAAGGGCAACAGGTCCGGGTCGTCTTTTTGAATGTGCTCGATCAGGAGTTCGCGGCCACGCCGCCAGGTCGCCATGATCGCGAATATGACGCTGCCGAGGACGATCGGAAACCAACCGCCCTGCCAGAACTTGAGCGCACACGAAACCACGAGCACGGCATCGACCAACAGAAATGCGCCGGTCGCTGCCCAAGCAAGCGGCAGTGGATATCCCCATGCATGCCGAACAACAAAGAAGGTGAGCAAGGTGGTGATGAACATCGTGACCGTGACCGCAATTCCATACGCGGACGCGAGCGCGGAAGAACTTCCGAAGCCCACCATCGCGAGCAGTACCGCAACCATCACGACCCAGTTGACGAAAGGCACGTAGATCTGCCCGAATTCCTTCTCTGAGGTGTGCAGCACCTGCATTCGTGGAAGCAGGCCCAACTGGACGGCCTGCTTGGTCAGCGAATAGGCTCCGGAGATCGTGGCTTGCGATGCGATCACCGAGGCCATCGTCGCGAGCACGACGGCGGGAATCAGCAAGAACGTCGGAAAGAGCCGAAAGAATGGGTTCTCGAGCGCGCTGGCATCGCTGAGGAGCAGGGCTCCTTGTCCCATGTAGTTGAGCGCCAGGGCCGGAAGTACGAAGGTGTTCCAGGCCAAGCGAATCGGCTTCTTGCCGAAGTGGCCCATATCCGCGTAAAGGGCCTCGGCACCCGTCAGCGCCAGGACGATTGCACCCATGACGACGAACAGGTGCCACCCGCGCGCCTGCATGAATTCAATGGCCCGCAACGGATTGAGGGCCGCCAGGATGGCCGGATGCTCGACGATTTGCGCTACGCCGGTGATGGCGAGGACAGCGAACCACACGACGACGATGGGGCCGAACAGCTTGCCTACTGCAGCGGTGCCAAAGCGCTGCCCAAGAAACAGTCCGATGATCACGGCCGTCGAGATGGGCAGCACATACGGTTTGAGCGCAGGCGTGATGGTTTCCAATCCTTCCATGGCACCCAGCACGGATATGGCCGGCGTGATGACGGCGTCACCGTAGAAAAGCGCCGCGCCGAGCACGCCAATCAGGAGGAGAAGCGTGTGGCGCTTGGGCGTGCTCCCCGCCGCTTTGGCTGCGAGAGCGGTCAGCGCCATGATCCCGCCTTCGCCCCGGTTGTGGGCCCGCAAGATCAGCACCACGTACTTCAGCGTGACAACGACCATCAGCGCCCACAGGATCGTCGAAACAGCGCCGATGACGTTCGCAGCATTGAGGGCGAGCGAATGGGCCGGGTTGAAGACCTCCTTCATGGTGTAGAGCGGGCTCGTCCCGATGTCGCCATAGACGACCCCCAGCGCGCTCAGCGTGAGAATTCCAAGACCTTGCCGAGGTGGATGCATGCGCAGATACCGGTTGTTGTCGAGACTGCGGTTATAGGCGAGCGATCGGCATGCGCTGGCGGGGGCTTGCGATTTTTATGCTTTCTTTACGCCGCTCAGCGCACTCTGTTTCCCGCTTTTATGCAACCGTGCGGACACTGACTGCATTGTTTCTCGATGCAGGAGTGGTGAATGGACTTCATATGGATTGCCGCCGTTGCGGCACTGTGGGTCGTGATGGCCGAGGCCGTGGTCGGGCTGTGCAAGCTCGACGCACCCAAGGGAGAGCGCACGTGATCGGCCTCGATGCTCTCTATGGATTCGCGGGCCTCATCGCGGTGATCCTGTTCGCCTATCTGGTGTTTGCGCTGATCTGCGCCGAGGAATTCTGAGATGGACAGCTCGGCCTGGGGCCTGTTGGCCCTCTTTCTGATTGTGCTGGGCGTGCTCGCCTGGCCGCTCGGCCGCTATCTGGCGGCCCTTTGCGACGGCCACCTGCCGCGCTGGATGCAGCGCGTCGAAGCGCCGCTCTTCAAGCTCGCTGGTGTCTCGCCCGAGCAATCGATGCACTGGCGCAGCTATGCGCTGGGCCTAATGGCCTTCAATGCCATCGGTGCGCTCGCCGTCTACGGCCTGCAGCGGCTGCAGGCCATGCTGCCGCTCAACCCGGCCGGCATGGGGGCCGTCGCGCCGGACTCGGCCTTCAACACCGCGGTGAGTTTCGCCACCAACACCAACTGGCAGGGCTACGTTGGTGAAGCCACCATGAGCTACCTCACGCAGATGCTGGGGCTCACGGTGCAGAACTTCTTCTCGGCCGCCACTGGCATCGCGGTCGCCTTCGCGCTGGCGCGCGGCTTCGCGGCGCGCCGCACGGACGGCAAGGGCTTCGTCGGCAATTTCTGGGTCGATGTGACGCGCATCACCGCCTGGCTGCTGCTGCCGATCTCGTTCGTGATCGCGATGGTGCTCGCGGGCCAGGGCGTGATCCAGAACTTCGAGGCCTACAAGACGGTCACGACGCTGGAGGTCACCAACTACGACAATCCCAAACTGGATGCCGCCGGCCAGCCGCTGAAGGACGCGGCCGGCAACCCGGTGACCGAGCCGGCGAGCACGCCCACCCAGACGCTGGCCATGGGCCCGGTCGCTTCGCAGGAGGCGATCAAGATGCTCGGCACCAACGGCGGCGGCTTCTTCAACGCCAATTCGGCGCACCCGTACGAAAACCCCACGGCGCTCGCGAACTTCGTGCAGATGATCGCGATCTTCCTGATCCCGGCGGCGCTGTGCTTCGCCTTCGGCCGCCTGGTCGGCGACCAGCGGCAGGGCTTCGCCATCCTCGCGGCGATGACCGTGATGTTCGTGCTCGCGGTGGTTGCGGTCATTCCGGCCGAGCAGGCCGGCAATCCGCTCCTGCCGCCGCTCGGCGTCGACCAGACCGCAAGCGCATTGCAGGCCGGCGGCAACATGGAAGGCAAGGAAGTGCGCTTCGGCATCGCTGCCTCGGCGCTGTTCGCGGCCATCACCACCGCCGCCTCCTGCGGCGCGGTGATCGCGATGCACGACTCCTTCACGCCGCTGGGCGGCATGGTGCCGCTGGTGCTGATGCAGCTCGGCGAAGTGGTGTTCGGCGGCGTCGGCACCGGCCTGTACGGCATGCTGATCTTCGCCGTGCTGGCGGTGTTCATCGCCGGCCTGATGATCGGGCGCACGCCCGAGTACCTGGGCAAGAAGATCGAGGTGCACGAGATGAAGCTGACATCGATCGCGATCCTGGTCACGCCCATCCTGGTGCTCGCCGGAACGGCCGTCGCCGTGATCGCGGGCGCCGGCAAGGCGGGCATCGCCAACCCGGGCGCCCATGGCTTCTCCGAAATCCTCTACGCGCTGACCTCGGCCGGCAACAACAACGGCAGCGCCTTTGCCGGCCTGTCGGCCAACACGCCCTTCTACAACGCGCTGCTTGCGGTCGCGATGTGGTTCGGCCGCTTCGGCGTGATCGTGCCGGTGCTCGCCATCGCGGGTTCGCTGGCCGCCAAGAAGCGCCTGCCGGTCACGGCCGGCACCATGCCCACGCATGGCCCGCTGTTCGTGACGCTCTTGATCGGCACCGTGCTGCTGGTGGGCCTTCTCAACTACGTGCCGGCGCTGGCCCTCGGGCCGGTGGTCGAGCACCTGATGCTGTGGAAATGAGGCCGCAGACCATGAAAAAAATTCCTTCTCCTGTTTCCCTGGGCCAGCCAGCCCAGGCGGCCGTGGCTGAAGCCACCGCTGCGGCCGAAGCCAAGGCCTTTGCCCGGAAGAAAAAGCATCTCTCGCTCTTCGATGCCGAGCTGCTCACGCCCGCGCTCTGGGGCGCCTTCGCCAAGCTGAGCCCGCGCGTGCAGTGGCGCAACCCGGTGATGTTCATCGTCTACATCGGCAGCATCCTGACGACGCTGTTGTGGATGCATGCGCTGAGCTTCCCGGGCGACACCGGGATGCCGCCGGCCTTCGTGCTTGCGGTCTCGATCTGGCTGTGGTTCACGGTGCTGTTCGCCAACTTCGCGGAAGCGCTGGCCGAGGGCCGCAGCAAGGCGCAGGCCGCGTCGCTGCGCGGCCTGCGCAAGGACACCTGGGCCAAGAAGATGGCCGAGCCCTTCCATGGCGCCAAATGGCTGCCCTTGCAGGCGCCCGAGCTGCGCCGCGGCGACGTGGTGCTGGTCGAGGCCCATGACGTGATCCCGCTCGACGGCGAAGTGATCGAAGGCGTGGCCTCGGTCGACGAGAGCGCGATCACCGGAGAATCCGCCCCCGTGGTGCGCGAGTCGGGCGGCGACTTCTCGGCCGTCACCGGCGGCACGCGCGTGCTGTCCGACTGGCTGGTGGTGCGCATCACCGTCAACCCGGGCGAGTCCTTCCTGGACCGCATGATCGGCATGGTCGAAGCCGCCAAGCGCCAGAAGACGCCGAACGAGATCGCGCTGACCATCCTGCTGGTGGCGCTGACGCTGGTGTTCCTGATGGTCACCGTCACGCTGCTGCCGTACTCGATCTTCAGCGTCGGTGCGATGGGCGCGGGCACCGTGGTGTCGCTCACTGCGCTGGTCGCGCTGCTGGTGTGCCTGATCCCGACCACCATCGGCGGCCTGCTGTCGGCCGTCGGCGTGGCCGGCATGAGCCGCATGACGCAGGCCAACGTGATCGCCACCTCGGGCCGCGCGGTGGAAGCCGCGGGCGACGTCGACGTGCTGCTGCTCGACAAGACCGGCACCATCACGCACGGCAACCGCCAGGCCAGCGCTTTCCTGACTTCGCCCGGCGTCCCGCAGGACAAGCTGGCGCGCATCGCTCTGCTCGCTTCACTGCCCGACGAAACGCCCGA
The DNA here is from genome assembly GCF_964254305.1 of Variovorax sp. LjRoot84. Taxonomy (NCBI): domain Bacteria; kingdom Pseudomonadati; phylum Pseudomonadota; class Betaproteobacteria; order Burkholderiales; family Comamonadaceae; genus Variovorax; species Variovorax sp. LjRoot84. Next base: position 5,594,010 of record NZ_CAXUTE020000001.1, on the reverse strand, counting down.
GGGCCGCAGCATCGTCGAGCTGGCGCGTCGTGGTGGTGGCGGCGGCATCGACGACCGGGGCGTCGAAGGTGCGCACTTCGTGCCCTTCACGGCCCAGACCCGCATGAGCGGCGTCAACCTGCCGGCGGCGCCGAACAGCCTGGATACCGATGCGATCGCGCTGCGCAAGGGCGCGGTCGATGCGGTGCGCCGGCATGTGGAAGCGCTCGGCGGCTCGATCGCGCCCGAAGTGCTGCGCGCCGCCGACCAGGTCGCGCGCCGCGGCAGCACGCCGCTGGCCGTGGCCGAGGGTCCGCGCGTGCTCGGCATCGTCGAGCTCAAGGACATCGTCAAGACCGACATCCGCGAACGCTTCGCCGAACTGCGCCGCATGGGCATCAAGACCGTGATGATCACCGGCGACAACAAGCTCACGGCCGCCGCGATCGCGGCCGAAGCCGGCGTCGACGATTTCCTGGCCGAGGCCACGCCCGAGGACAAGCTGGCGCTGATCCGCAAGTTCCAGTCCGAAGGCCGCCTGGTGGCGATGACCGGCGACGGCACCAACGACGCACCCGCGCTCGCGCAGGCCGACGTGGCCGTGGCCATGGGCACCGGCACCCAGGCTGCCAAGGAGGCCGGCAACATGGTCGACCTCGACTCGAACCCGACCAAGCTGCTCGAAGTGGTCGAGACCGGCAAGGCGCTCTTGATGACGCGCGGCTCGCTCACCACCTTCTCGATCGCCAACGACGTGGCGAAGTACTTCGCCATCATCCCGGCGATCTTCGTCTCGACCTACCCGCAGCTCGGTGCGCTCAACGTGATGCGGCTCGCGAGTCCCTCGTCGGCCATCCTGTCGGCGGTGATCTTCAATGCGCTCGTGATCGTGTTCCTGATCCCGCTGGCGCTGAAGGGCGTGCGCTACCGGCCGGTGGGCGCCGCGGCGCTCCTGCGCCGCAACCTGGCGATCTACGGCCTGGGCGGCCTCGTCGTGCCCTTCATCGGCATCAAGCTCATCGACTGGCTGCTGGTCGCCGTGCATCTCGTCTGAGAACCTCACCATCATCATGAAAACCATTCTTCGTCCCGCGCTCGTGCTCTTCGTGCTGCTCAGCGTGATCACCGGCCTCGTCTATCCGCTGGCCGTGACCGGCGCCGCGCAAGCGGTGTTCCCGGCTGAGGCGGCCGGCAGCCTGGTCGTGCGCGACAGCAAGCCCGTCGGCTCCACGCTGATCGGCCAGAACTTCCAAGACCCCAAGCACTTCTGGGGCCGCCCATCGGCCACCGCGCCGATGCCCTACAACGCGGGCGCATCGAGCGGCTCCAATCAGGGCCCGCTCAATCCCGCGCTGACGGAGGCGATCAAGGGCCGCATCGAGGCACTGCGCGCGGCCGACCCCGGCAACACGCAGCCGGTGCCGGTGGACCTGGTCACGGCCTCGGCCAGCGGGCTCGACCCGCACATCAGCCCGGCGGCGGCCCGCTACCAGGCGGCGCGCGTGGCGCGCCTGCGCGGCATGCCGGCCGACCATGTGGCCCGGCTGATCGAGGACCACACCGAAACGCCGCTCCTGGGCCTGCTCGGCGAAGCGCGCGTGAATGTGCTCGCGCTCAACCTGGCGCTTGACGCCCCACGCTGAGCAAGGAGCACCTGCCATGCCCGATGAGCTGCTCCATGCGCTGTGCGCCCTCGCAGCCTTCTTCATCCCGATGGGCTTCGCGTGGTTCATGGTGTCGCGCACCGCGCGGCGGCACGCCCGTCGCGATCGGCGCAAGGAGCGGCCGATGCGATAACCTGCAATGCACCGCATGAACGAAATCGCCCGCCCCGACCCCGACGCGCTGCTGGCCCAGTTGCGTGCGGACGAGGAGCGCGCCCGGCGCGGCAAGCTGCGCATCTACTTCGGCGCCAGCGCCGGCGTCGGCAAGACCTGGGCCATGCTCAGCGCCGCGCAGCGCGAGCACGCGGCCGGCCGCGACGTGGTGATCGGCGTGGTCGAAACGCATGGCCGCAGCGAGACCGCGGCGCTCCTGGCCGGTCTCGAAACGCTGCCGCTGCGCGACGTGGCCTACCGCGGCCGCACGCTGGCCGAGTTCGATCTCGACGCCGCGCTCGCGCGCAAGCCGGCCGTGCTGCTGGTCGATGAGCTCGCGCATTCCAACGCGGCGGGTTCGCGCCATGCCAAGCGCTGGCAGGACGTGCAGGAGCTGCTGGCCGCGGGCATCGAGGTCTGGTCGGCGCTCAACGTGCAGCATCTGGAAAGCCTCAACGGCACGGTCGGCGCGATCACCGGCGTGCGCGTGCACGAGACCGTGCCCGACACGGTGCTCGACGAGGCCGACGAGGTGGTGCTGGTCGACGTCACCGCGGACGAACTCACCGCGCGGCTCGCGGCCGGCAAGGTCTACATCCCGCAACAGGCCGATCGAGCGGCGCAGAACTTCTTCCGCAAGGGCAACCTCATCGCCCTGCGCGAGATCGCCTTGCGCCGCACCGCCGAGCACGTGGAAGACGACGTGCGCGGCTGGCGCATCGAGCAGTCCGGCCGCCAAGGCGAAGTCGGGCCGCCGGCCTGGAACACCTCGGGCGCGCTCCTCGCCTGCGTCGGCCCGCACGAGGGCGCGGGCCAGACCGTGCGCACCGCGGCGCGGCTGGCCGGCCAGCTCAACGTGCGCTGGCATGCGGCCTACGTCGAAACCCCGCGCCTGCAGCGGCTCGATGCGCCGCAGCGCGACCGCATCCTCGGAGTGCTCAAGCTGGCGGAGGAACTGGGCGCGGAGACGGCGGTGCTGACCGGTGTCGATGTGGCCGAAGAGCTCGCCGCGCAGGCCCAGCGGCTCAACTGCGCGACGCTGGTGGTGGGTCGCGCGGAGCCGGCCCGCGGTTGGCAGCGCTGGTGGCCGCAGCGCGTGCTCACGCGCGAACTTGCGCGCCATGCGCCGGGCATCGACATCGTCGAGGTCGCGCGCGCCGACAGCTCGCGCCGCATCGCGCAGGCGCGTCCGGGCGGGCGGCGCGGCGACCCCGAGGTGGAGGACAGCGATCGTCCGCATGCGCGCTGGCCCGGCTATGCCTGGGCGGCCGCCAGCAGCGTCGCGATCACGCTGCTTGCCGCACCGCTGGTCGGCGTGCTGGAGCTGGCCAACATGGTGATGCTGTTCCTGTTGGGCGTGGTCGGCGTGGCGATGCGTTTTGGGCGCGGGCCTGCGGCCTTCGCCGCGACGCTCAACGTGGCGGCCTTCGACTTCTTCTTCGTCTCGCCGCGCTTCTCCTTCGCGGTCAGCGATGCGCAGTACGTCGTGACCTTCGCGGTCATGCTCGGCGTCGGCCTGCTGGTCGGGCAACTCACCGCGGGCCTGCGCTTCGCGGCCGGCGTCTCGACCAGCCGCGAGCGGCGCGCGCAGTCGCTGTTCGAGCTCACGCGCGAGCTCTCGGCGGCGCTCGAAACGAACCAGGTCGTGGCGCTCGGCGCGGCCGCGGTGCAGGGCCACTTCGGCGGCCATGCGCTGGTGCTGGTGCCCGACGCGTCCGACCGCCTGGTGATGCCCACCCAGCCACCGCCCGGTTTCGATGCCAGCGTGGCCGACTGGACCTTCAGGCAAGGCCAGCCGGCCGGCCTCGCGACCGCCACGCTGGCCGCGCAGCCCTGGCATTACGTGCCGCTCAAGGCGCCGATGCGCGTGCGCGGCGTGCTCGCGCTCGAGCCCGCGCAGCCGCGCTGGCTGATGATCCCCGAGCAGGCGCAGCAGCTCGACACGCTGGCGCGGCAGATCGCGATCGCGCTGGAGCGGGTGCACTATGTCGACGTGGCGCAGCAGGCGGTGGTCGAGATGGAATCGGAGCGCCTGCGCAATGCGCTGCTCGGCGCGATCTCGCACGACGTGCGCACGCCGCTCACCGCGCTGATCGCGCTGGCCGAATCGCTGCAGGCGCTGCCGGAGGCGCCCGGCGATCAGCGCCACATCGCGCGCGCCATCGTCGCGCAGGCGCACCAGCTGCACGCGCTGGTCAGCAACCTGCTGGACATGGCGCGGCTCGAAAGCGGCATCGCCGGCGGCGCGGTCAACCTCCGGCGCGAGTGGCAGTCGGTGGAGGAGGTGGTGGGCTCGGCGATCCGCGCCGCGCGCCCCGCGCTCGGCGACATGGCGGTGCAGACCGCGCTGCCGGCCGAGCTGCCGCTGGTCGAGTTCGATGCGGTGCTGATCGAGCGCGTGCTGGTCAACCTGCTCGAGAACGCTGTGAAGTACGGCGCGCCGCCGATCGAGGTCGGCGCGCGCGCCACCGAGCGCGCGCTGGCGCTCAGCGTGCGCGACCACGGCCGCGGTCTGCCGGCCGCGCTCCACGGCCGCGAGCAGACGTTGTTCGACAAGTTCACGCGCGGCCAGGCCGAATCGGCCACGCCGGGTGTCGGCCTCGGCCTCGCGATCTGCAAGGCGGTGGTGAGCGCCCATGGCGGCGAGATCGCGGCGGCCAACGCGGCCGGCGGCGGGGCAGAATTCACCGTCACGCTGCCGCGCCGGGAACCACCCGAGCCGGCAGAGTCGAGCGACCTTGCCGCCTGAACCATGCCCAGCCCCACCGCCATCGTGATCGAGGACGAGCCGCAGATCCGCCGCTTCGTGCGCGGCGCGCTCGAGGCCGAGGGCTGGCAGGTGCACGAGGCCGCGACGCTGCGCGAGGGCCTGGCGGCGGCCGGCACGCGCCAGCCGGACCTGTTGGTGCTCGACCTCGGCCTGCCCGACGGCGACGGCGTGGCGCTGATCCGCGACGTGCGCGGCTGGTCGAGCGTGCCGATCATCGTGCTCTCGGCGCGCACCGACGAGGCCGACAAGGTCGCCGCGCTCGATGCCGGCGCCGACGACTACCTGACCAAACCCTTCGGCACCGGCGAGCTGCTGGCCCGCGTGCGCGCCAACCTGCGCCGGCCGCGCACGGCAAGCGGCGCCGAAGAGCCCGAGCCGGTGTTCCGCTTCGGCGAAGTCGAGGTCGACCGCACGGCGCGGCTGGTGCGGCGCGCGGGCACCGAGGTGCACCTCACGCCCACCGAATACCGGCTGCTCTCGGTGCTGGTCGCCAACGCCGGCCGCGTGCTCACGCAGCGCCAGCTGCTGCGCGAGGTGTGGGGCCCGTCGCACGGCGAGCAGAGCCACTACCTGCGCATCTACATGGGCCATCTGCGGCAGAAGCTCGAGGCCGACCCGGCGCAGCCACGGCACCTGCTGACGGAGACCGCGGTGGGTTACCGCTTGATGCCGTGACAATCGCCGGATGACCGACGCGCCCGCACTCTCACGCCTCAACAAACGCATGGCCGAACTCGGCCTGTGCTCGCGCCGCGAAGCCGACGACTGGATCGCGCAGGGTTGGGTCAAGGTCAACGGCCAGGTGGCCGAGATGGGCGTCAAGGTGGGGCCGGCCGACCGCATCGAGGTCGACAGGAAGGCGCAGAACCAGCAGCAGCAGCAGGTCACGATCCTCTTGAACAAGCCGATGGGCTATGTGAGCGGCCAGGCCGAGGACGGGCACGAGCCGGCCGTGGTGCTGATCAACCCGCGCACCCACTGGCGCGAGGACCCGAGCCGCCACCGCTTCTCGCCGCCGCAGCTGCGCGGCCTGGCGCCGGCCGGCCGGCTCGACATCGATTCGGTGGGCCTCCTGGTGCTCACGCAGGACGGCCGCGTCGCGCGTCAGCTGATCGGCGAGGACTCGGAGATGGAGAAGGAGTACCTGGTGCGCGTTTCCTACGGGCCGGTGGCGCAGAACTCGCAGGCCGCCTTTCCGCGCGAGCAGCTCGCGCGCCTGCGCCATGGCCTCGCCCTCGACGGCCAGCCGCTCAAGCCGGCGCAGGTCGAATGGCAGAACCCCGAGCAGCTGCGCTTCGTGCTCACCGAAGGCAAGAAGCGCCAGATCCGGCGCATGTGCGAGCTGGTCGGGCTCAAGGTCGTGGGCCTGAAGCGCATTCGCATCGGCCGCGTGGTGCTGGGCAACCTGCCGGTGGGGTTGTGGCGCTACCTGGGGCCGCACGAGCGCTTCTGACGGTCTAACGCGCTGCTAATAGTTGCGGCCTAGGCTCGGGGACTCCTTCATGCAGGAGCCCCACATGAACTCTTCTTCCACTGCCGCGCTCGAGCTTCAGGTCAACGGCCAGCGCCATCGCGTGGCGGTCGCGCCCGAGGAGCCGCTCCTGTGGGTGCTGCGCGAGGACCTCGGCCATACCGGCGTCAAATTCGGCTGCGGCGTCGCGGCCTGCGGCGCCTGCACGGTGCACCTCGACGGCCAGGCTGTGCGCAGTTGCGCGCTGCCCGTTGCCGCGGCGGCCGGGCACCAGATCCTCACCATCGAAGGCCTGGCGGCGGCGCAGGGCGGCAGCGGCAAGGCGCTGCTGCATCCGCTGCAGCGCGCCTGGATCGCGCATCAGGTGCCGCAATGCGGCTACTGCCAGTCCGGCATGCTGATGGCCGCTGCCGCGCTGCTGGCGCACACGCCGAAACCGACCGACGAGCAGATCGACGGCGCGATCACCAACATCTGCCGCTGCGGCACCTACCCGCGCGTGCGCAAGGCCATCCACGCGGTGGCGGCCGGAGCCTTTGCATGAAGCGCCGCACGCTGCTGATCGGCTCGGCCGCCGCGACGGCCGGCGGGCTGGCCTTGGGCTATGTCGGGATGGCGGCCATGGGCAGCGGCCGCGGCTTGCCGGCCTCGGCCGCGGCGTCCGGCGAAGCGATCCTGGCCGGCTGGGTCAAGATCGGCGAGGACGACAGCGTGACCGTCTACCTGCCGCACGCCGACATGGGGCAGGGCGTCGGCACCGCGCTGGCGATGATGCTGGCCGAGGAGCTCGACGCCGACTGGCCGCGCGTGCGCACCGAGCCGGCGCCGGGCGACGCGCGTTTCGCCAACCGCTTTCTGGCGCGCGGCTGGGTGCTGCAGAACCGGCAGATCCCGGCGCTGTTCGACGGCGTCATCGACACCACCTTCGGCACCATCGCGGGCTTCATCAAGCTGCAGATCACCGGCGGCTCCACCGCCGTGCGCTTCACCGGCCAGAGCGGCATGCGCATCACCGGCGCGCTGGCGCGCATGATGCTGGTCGAGGCGGCGGCGCAGCGCTGGGGCGTGCCCGCCGGCGAACTGAGCACGGCGGCCAGCCGGGTGCTGCATGCCGCCAGCGGCCGCAGCCTGCGCTACGGCGAACTGGCCGCAGAAGCCGCACGGCTGCCGCTGCCGTCGCAGCCGCGCTTCAAGCAGCCCGGTGACTACCGGCTGGTCGGCACTTCCGTGCCGCGGCTCGACATCCCGGCCAAGGTGGACGGCAGTGCTCAATACGGCATCGACGTGCGCCTGCCCGAGATGCGCTATGCCGCGGTGCTGGCGACGCCGCGGCACGGCGGCCGCCTGGCGGCGGTCGATCCCGCGCCGGCGCTCGCGATGGCCGGCGTCGAGCGCGTGGTTTCGCTGCCCGATGCGGTGGCGGTGATCGCGACGCGCTACACCAGCGCGCGCCGCGCGCTGGCGGCGCTGCGGCCGCGCTTCGAGGGCGGCGACGAAAGCCTTTCCAGCGAACGCCTGTTCGCGGGCCAGCGTGCGGCGCTGGAGGGCGAGGGCAAGAGCCGGGTTGCGATCGGCAACGTGGTGCAGGCCTCCGTGGACGGCCGGCAGCGCGTCGATGCGCACTACCAGGTGCCCTTTCTGCATCACGCGGCCATGGAGCCGATGAACGCCACGGCGCAGCAGGCCGAAGGCCGCTTCAGCTACTGGGGCGGCACGCAGAACCTGTTGTGGGCGCGCAGCGAACTCGCAAAGCTCGCCGGCCTGTCGCTCGAGCAGGTGACGATGCACCCGATGCCGCTCGGCGGCTCCTTCGGACGCCACGGGCTGCCGGAGATGTCCAACCACATCCCGCAGATCGCGCGCCTGGCCGCCGAGGCCAGTCCGCATCCGGTCAAGATGATCTGGAGCCGCGAGGAAGACTTCGCGCAGGGCGCCTACCGGCCGGCGCTCAGCAGCCGCGTGCAGGCGGTGCTCGACGCGGACGGGCGGCCCCTGAGCTGGGAGCAGCGCTACATCGACACCGCGGGCCGCAACGAGGCCTTCGAGATTCCCTACGCGATCGCGAACCAGTCGATCGAAGCGGTGGACCACCCGCACCCGATCCGCACCGGCGCCTGGCGCAGCGTCTCGCACACGCAGCACGGCTTCTATACCGAGACCTTCATCGACGAGCTCGCGCACGCCGCGCGGCAGGACCCGGTCGAGTATCGCCGCGCGCTGCTGCCGGCCGGCTCGCGCCTCGCGCGCGTGCTCGACGAGGCCGCGCGGCGATCCGGCTGGCGCAGCGCGCCGCCGGCCGGGCGCGCCCGCGGCATCGCGCTGGTGGAGAGCTTCGGCACCGCCGTGGCCCACGTGCTGGAGCTGTCGCTGTCGGACGAGGGCGTGCCGCGCGTGCACCGCATCACCTCGGCGGTCGACTGCGGCCGCGTGATCCATCCGGACACGGCGCGCCAGCAGGTCGAGGGCGCGATCCTCATGGGCCTGAGCGCGGCGCTCGGCGAGCAGATCACCGTGCAGGGCGGCGCCGTGCAGCAGCGCAACTTCACCGACTACCCGATCCTGCGTATGGCGCAGGTGCCGCCCGAGCTCGACATCCACTTCCTGGCCAGCGAGGGGCCGCTCGGCGGCCTGGGCGAGCCCGGCGTGCCGCCGGTGGCGCCGGCGCTCGGCAATGCGCTGTTCGCGCTGACCGGCCTGCGCATCCGCGCGCTGCCGGTGCTGCCGCAGCTGGCGGCCAGCGCTTCGGCGCGGCGGCTCGCAAAGGCCACGACGTCATAGGGCCTGTCGAAACGATCGGGAGGGCCGTGCTACCGTCGCGGCCAGAGAGAAAAAGCAATGCGTGTACTGCTGGTGGAAGACGATGAAATGATCGGGCGCAGCCTCAGGCAGGCGCTCGAGGGCGGAGGCTGGTCGGTCGACTGGGTGCGCGACGGCGCGCTGGCCCAGAGCGCCTTTGCCGACGGCGGCTACACCTGCGTGCTGCTCGACCTCGGGCTGCCCAAGCAGGACGGCACCGAGGTGCTGCGCCGCGCCCGCGAGCGCGGCGACACTACGCCGGTCGTGGTGCTCACCGCGCGCGACGGCCTGGAAGACCGCATCCAGGGCCTGGACCTCGGCGCCGACGACTACCTGCTCAAGCCCTTCGAGTTCCGCGAGCTGCTGGCGCGCATGCGCGCCGTGATCCGGCGCCGCGACGGCGCCGCGCATTCGGTGATCGGCGGCGGCGGGCTGCAGCTGGACCTGACCACGCGCGAGGTGCTGCGCAACGGCACGCGCGAGCCCCTGACGGCGCGCGAGTTCGCGCTGCTGCACGCGCTGCTGGAGCGGCCCGGCGCGATCCTCTCGCGCGAGCAGCTGGAGAACCGCATCTACGGCTGGGGCGAAGAAGTCACGAGCAATGCGGTCGACGTGCTGATCCACGGCATGCGGCGCAAGCTCGGGCCGGAGGCGATCCGCAACGTGCGCGGGCTCGGATGGCGGGTGGCGGCGGCATGAAGAAAGCCTATCCCCGTCCCTGGTACATGCCCTGCTCGCTGCGCGGCAAGCTGCTGCTGTGGCTGGTGTCGCTGCACCTGATCGCGGCCGGCGCGGCGGCCTGGACCTCGTACATGAGCTACGGCCGCATGGTCCATACCTTCATGGACGACCAGATGCAGCTGCTGGCGAATTCCTATGCGGCCAACGACAGCACGCCGGACCTGCAGCCGCTCGGCGACCAGAGCGTCTTCAAGTGGGGCGCCTTCATCGTGCAGATCTGGAGCCCCGACGGCCGTCTGCTCGCGAGCTCGTGGCCGAAGCTGGCCGTGCCGCTGCAAGCCGAGCCCGGGCTGCGCGACGTGCGCACCGGTACCCGCCACGACGATGTCTGGCGCGTCTACACCGCGGCGCCGGGCACGCGGGCCGGGCAATCCCGCGTGCAGATCGCGCAGAGCGGCAGCTTCCTGCACCACGAGGTGAAGCACCGCGCCCTGTTCGCGGCCTTGCCGATCGTGCTGCTCTTGCCCGTCTCGCTGGCGGTGCTGTGGCTCGTGGTGTGGCTCACCTCGTACTCGCTGCATGCGGTGGCGCGCGAGGTGGCGGCGCAGGACGAGCGCAGCCTGTCGGAGCTCTCGCTTGCGCGCGTGCCGGACGAGATCGCGCCGCTGGTGAGCGCCTTCAACAGCCTGCTCGCCCGCTTGCGCGAAGCCTTCGCGACGCAGCGGCGCTTCGTGCAGGACGCCGCGCACGAGCTGCGCACGCCGGTCGCCGCCATCGGGCTGCAGCTCGAGAACCTGCGCGCGCACGTGCCGCCCGGCGATGCGGCCGAGCGCTTCGGGCAGCTCGAGGCCGGCGTCACGCGCGCTCAGCACCTGATCGAGCAGTTGCTGCGCCTGTCGCGGCAGGAGAGCGCGGCGCCGGCCGCGGCGCCCGAGCAGGTCGACGTGGCGGCGCTCTTGCGCGAAAGCCTGGGTCAGCTGATGGTGGTGGCCGACCGGCGCCGCATCGACGTCGGCTTCGACGGCAAGGTGGCGCCCGTGGTCAGCGCGCCGGCGGCCGAACTGCGCAGCGTGTTCGACAACCTGATCGACAACGCGCTGCGCCATGCGCCCGAGGGCGGCGTGGTCGACGTGCGGCTGCACGAGGTGCAGGGCCAGCCGGTGGTCGACGTGATGGACAACGGGCCCGGCATCCCGGAGGAATTCATGGCCCGCGTCTTCGACCGCTTCTTCCGCGTGCCCGGCACCTCCGCCGGCGGCAGCGGCCTCGGCCTCGCGATTGCGCGCACCGCGGCGCTGCGCAACGGCCTGCGCATTGCACTCAGCAATCGCAGCGACGACGAGCGCGGCGGCACCGGGCTGGTGGCGCGCGTGTACCTGAGCGGCTGACCCTGCCATGCTGAAGACCCTGAAAGACCTTTTCGATGCGCTGCGGCCGCCGGAGGCCGCCGACTCGGCGCAGAACCAGCAGCACCTGCTGCAGCTGGCCACGGCCGTGCTGCTGGTGGAGGTGATGCGCGCCGATCCCGAACTCGGGGCGGCCGAGCGCCGCGCCGTCATCGCCGCGCTGCGCGACAAGTTCGCGCTGGCCGATGACGAGATCGAGCGCCTGCTCGAACTGGCCGAGCAGACCGCCCGGACCGCAACGGACTATTTCAGCTTCACTTCGAGGATCAACGAGCGCTTCGAGATGGTGCAGAAGCTGCGCATGATCGAGCACATGTGGCGTGTTGCCTATGCCGACGGCACCCTGAGCGCGCACGAGAACCACCTGATGCGCAAGGTCGCCGACCTGCTCTACATCCCGCACGGCGCCTATGTGCACGCCAAGATGAGGGCGCAGCAGGCGGCCGAAGGCTAGGGCCTGAACAGGCTCTAGGGCACGGGCCGGGGCCTCCTTTCGGCTAGTGCTTCCGGTGAATGCTTTCGTACTCTGTGCGCAGTAGAGTGGGCGCTCACGACTGGGGGTCCTCCGTGATCACACTCGACATGCGCACCGTGCCCGGCCCGGTGACGGGCTTCGGCGAACACGACACGCCGGCGCCGGCCTGGGACGCCCCCAACCGGGACAGCGCGCACATCCTGCCCGAGGGCACACGGCTGCTCGACTACGAGATCGTCGGCCCGATCGGCGAGGGCGGCTTCGGCATCGTCTACCTGGCCTGGGACCATGTCCGCGAGCGGCATGTCGCGATCAAGGAATACCTGCCGGCCGTCCTGGCTTCGCGCGCCAGCGCCTCGCCCGGGGTGGTGCTCAAGTCGCAGCGCCATGGCGACAGCTTCCGCATCGGCCTGCGCAGTTTCGTCAACGAGGCGCGGATCCTGGCGCGCTTCGATCATCCGGCGCTGGTCAGGGTGCTGCACTTCTGGGAAGGCAACGCAACGGCCTACATGGCGATGCCGTACTACGCGGGGCCGACGCTCGCACGCGCGCTGGCCGAGATGGGCCGCGCACCCGACGAGGACGAGCTCATCGGCTGGCTGCGTCCGCTGGTGGACGCGCTCGGCACCATGCACGCGCTGAGCTGCTTCCATCGCGACATCGCGCCGGACAACATCCTGCTGACCGACGACGGCCCGGTGCTGCTGGATTTCGGCGCGGCGCGGCGCGTGATCGACGGCATGGGGGCGTCGCCGACGGTGGTGTTCAAGCCCGGCTTCGCGCCGATAGAGCAGTGCGGAGACGGCGCCTCGATGAAGCAGGGCGCATGGACCGACCTGTACGCGCTGGCCAGCGTGGTGTACATGGCGATCAGCGGGCGGCCGCCGGTCCCCTCGATCGAGCGCCTCATGGGCACCCCACTGCAGCCGCTGTCCGAACTCGCGCGCGGCCGCTACAGCGTGCCCTTCCTGGCCGCCATCGACGCCGCGATGGCGCTGCACCCGCACAACCGTCCGCAGAGCGTGGCCGAGTTCTGGGCGCAGCTGGGCGGTGATGGCACGCGAGCTTCGCGCGCCGCGCCGCGCCCGTTGAAGCGGCGCGGCAGCAAGGGCAAGATCGCCGCGCTGGCGGCGACAGTGCTGGTGGTCGGCTTGGCTGCGGCCGGCTATTCGCGCTTCGGCGATCCGATCCGCACGGCGCCGCAGGCCTCGCTCGCGGCCTTGCCCGCGAGTTCGCTGCAGGCGAGTCCCGTGGCGACCAGTCCCGCGCCGGCCAAACCGGTGCAGGCACGCGTGATGCCGGCCAGTCCCCAGCGGGCGACGCCGGAGGCACCGGCGCGCGCGATCGCTGCTTTGCCCCCGGCCCCGCTCGACACGCTGGAAGAGCCGTCCGGTGCGGCCGAAGCCGCGCTGCGTGCGCTGGGCATCCAGCCGGCGCCGCAGCCGACGACGAGCGTGTCCATCGAGCCACCACCCCCCGCGCGGCGCGAGATACGACGCGAGGCGCGGCGTGAGGCGCGGCGCGAGGCGCGGGCACTGGCGCCGGCACTGGAGCTCGAGCAAGCCCCGCGTCCGGCCCCGGCCCAGATCGCCCGGACCGAAGCCGTGCCGCAGGACAACCGGTGCGCCGAGATTCTTCAACGGGCCTCGCTCGAACCCCTGTCGCCCGGCGAGGCTGCCTTACTGAGAAAGGGATGCGAATGATCACCACGACCTTCGCTCGCTGGCTGCCGGCCGTGTTCGGGTCCGGCGCCGTGCTGCTCGTCTGGGGGCTGGCCGGCTGCGCCGCGCCGCCGGCCGCTCCGTCCAAGGGCGAACTGTCCTTCGAGCAGGCCGTCGCGCAGGTCACCGACGGCCTCGTCGTGCAGACGCAGAAGCAGCCGGCCTTCATCGCCAGGATGGGCGCCAAGCGCGGCGTGGTGCTCGATCCGATGATCGATGCCGGCAGCGCGCAGCAGACCGTGGCCACGCAGCTGCTGCAGGAGCGGGTCGGCGAGCGGCTGGGCTCGAAGTACGACGCGATCGAGATCCTGCCCTTCCAGAGCGCCAACCTGGGCAAGGCCCGCTACCTGCTCACGGGCACCATGACGCGGCTGTCGGTGAGCGAGGCGCGCAGCCCGCTGCGCATCGATCTCGCGCTGACCGAACTGGCCACCGGCATCGTGGCCGCCCAGTCCTCGGCCGTGGCGCGCGACGACGGCCTGGACCACACGCCGCTGCCCTACGACCGCGACACGCCCGTGCCCACCAAGGACCTGGTCATCGAGAGCTACGTGCGCACCACCGCCACGCCGCCCGGTCAGCGCGCCGATCCGTACTACCTGGAGCGCCTCGCGGTGGCACCGGTGATCAAGGAGGCCACCACGCACTACAACGCCGAGCGCTATGAGGAGGCGCTGACCCGGTACAGCGCCGCCGGCGCGACGTCCAACGGCGAACAGCTGCGCGTGCTCAACGGCATCTATCTGAGTTCGGCGAAGCTGGGCCGCACGGCCGAGGCCGAGCAGGCCTTCGGCAAGATCGTCGCCTACGGCATCGCCAACCGGCAGCTCGGCGTGAAGTTCCTGTTCAATCCGGGCGGCACCGCGTTCTGGTCGGACGCCAAGATCAGCAGCCCCTACGCCATGTGGTTGCGCGAGATCGCCAGGGCGAGCGCCGATGCCAGGGTCTGCATGGACATCGTCGGCCATACCAGCCGCACCGGCTCGGTGGCGTTCAACGACACGCTGTCGATGCAGCGCGCGCGCTACATCCGCCAGCGGCTGGTCGGCGAATCCACCGTGCTGGGCGAGCGCACCACGCCCAGCGGCAAGGGTTTTCGCGAGAACATCATCGGCAGCGGCACCGACGATGCGGTCGATGCGCTGGACCGCAGGGTCGAGTTCAGGATCGTGGGCTGCGGTTGATACGGTCACGCCAGGTTGAAAGGCAACTGGCGCAGCGGCTTGTCGGTCAGCCGCGCAACGGCATTGGCGAACGCGGGTGCCAGCGGCGGCAGGCCGGGCTCGCCCATGCCGGTAGGCGGGTCCGCGCTGGGCACGATGTGGACAGCGAACTCCGGCATGTCGGTGATGCGGGCCACGGTGAAGTCGCCGAAGTTGCTCTGCTGCACGACGCCCTCCTTCAATGTGATGGCGCCGCCGGGCAGGCACATCGACAGGCCCATGGCCGCCGCGCCCTGCACCTGCGCCTCCACGCTGCGCGGGTTCACTGCCAGGTTGCAGTGCACACCGGCGGTAACCCGGTGCAGCACCGGCTGGCCGTCGCGCACGGAGGCTTCCGCCACGTAGGCCACCACGGACTTGAAGGACTCGTGTACTGCCACGCCCCAGGCCCGGCCGGCCGGCAGCTGCTTCTTGCCGTAGCCGCTCTGGTCCACCGCCAGTTGCAGCGCGGCGCGGTGCCGCGGGTGTTTGTCGCCGAAGAGCTGCATCCGGTAGGCCACCGGGTCCTGCTTCGTGCTGCGGGCGATCTCGTCGATCAGGGTTTCCATCACGAAGGCGGTGTGGGTGGAACCCACGCTGCGCCACCACAGCACCGGCACGTTGAGCTTGGGGTGATGCACGGTCAGCCGCATCGGCAGCGCGTAGGGATCGCGCATGCCCTCCGTGGCCGTGGCGTCGATGCCGTTCTTCACCTGGAAGGGCTCGAACACCGAGCCCGTGGTGATGGACTGGCCGACGATGACGTGGTCCCAGGCCAGCACTTTGCCGCGCTCGTCGAAGCCGATGCGTGCGCGGTGCAGGTGCATGGGGCGGTAGTAGCCGCCCTTGATGTCGTCCTCGCGGCTCCACAGCAGGCGCACCGGCGCGTTGAGGCCGGCGCCGCGTGCGGCCTTGGCGATCTCGCAGGCCTCGACCACGAAGTCGCTCGTGCTCGAGAAACGCCGGCCGAAGCCGCCGCCCGCCATCTGCACATGCACTGCCACCTGCTCGGGCTTGAGGCCCAGCACGCGCGCGACCGCGGCAGCGTCCAGACCGGGGCATTGGGAGCCGGTCCACACCTCGGCGCGCCCTTCGGACAGCTTGACGGTGCAGTTCAGCGGCTCCATCGGCGCATGGGCCAGGTAGGGAAACACGAACTCGGCTTCCAGTTGCCGGGGCGCGGTGGCCAGCGGCGCCATGTCGGCGTCGAACTTGCGCGGGCCGGGCCGAGCCGCCAGCTCGCGGTACTGGGCCAGTTGCTTTTCGCTGTCCACCTTCTCGACGGCGGCGGTATTCCACTGCAGCTTCAGCGCGTCGCGCCCCAGCTTGGCTGGCCAGTAGCCGTCGGCCACCACGGCCACGCCTTCGGCACCGCGGTCCAGCGGCACGCGCAGCACGGCCTTGACGCCCTTGACGGCGCGCGCCGCGCTGTCGTCCACTGAGGCCAGGCGGGCGCCGAACACCGGCGGATGGGCCACGACCGCCGTGAGCTGGCCGGGATGCTTGACGTCGATGCCGAAGTCCTGGCGCCCGCTGCTCTTGGCGCGCGCGTCCAGGCGCGTGGTGGGGCGGCCGATGAGGCGGAAGTCCTTGGGGTCCTTCAGCGTCACCTTCTCGGGCACCGGCAGGGCCATGGCCGCTTCGGCCAGCTCGCCGTAACCCAGCTTGCGGCCACCCGGGCCGAGCACCGTGCCGGCCTGCGTGCGCAGCGTGGCCGCGTCGACGTTCCAGCGCGCCGCTGCCGCCGCCAGCAGCATGGCCCGGGCGCGCGCACCGAGTTCGCGGTACTGCGTGAAGCTGTTCTTGATCGAATTCGAGCCGCCGGTGATGTGAATGCCGAAGGCCGGGTCGAGGTAGGCGGCGTCGTTCGAGCCGTTGCGGCTGCGCACCAGGCTCCAGTCCGCATCCAGTTCCTCGGCCAGGATCATCGGCAAGCCGGTCTGCACACCCTGGCCGAACTCCAGGCGGTTGATGGTCACCGTGACTTCGCCGCTGGGTGCGATCTGCACGAAGGCCGACGGCTGTTGCGTCGGCTTGAGGGCGCTGGCGGCCTGGCCGGCGCCGTTGGCCTGCGCCGTTGCCAGGTGAGGAAAGGCGCCGAGCGCCAGGCCGCCGGCACCGGCCAGCTTCAGGAAGCTGCGGCGAGGCAGCGCGGCGGCTTCGTCGGCCGGGCCTCCGGCCATCAGGCGTTGCATGGCGCGTGGCAGTTCGCGATAGTCGATGTTGGGCAACATGGCGCCTCCTTCAGGCGAGGGTTTTGGCGGCATCGGCCACCGCGGCGCGGATGCGGGCGTAGGTGCCGCAGCGGCAGATGTTGCCGGCCATGGCCGAATCGATCTCCGCAGCGCTGGGCTGCTTGCCCCGAGGCAGCGATTTGAGGAAGGCCGTCGCGCTCATGATCTGGCCGCTCTGGCAGTAGCCGCACTGCGCCACGTCGTGCTTGACCCATGCGGTGTGTACCGCCGCACCGACCCGGTCGCTGCCATCGGTCGTTGCTTCGATGGTGGTGATCTTCTTGCCCTCGGCGGCGGAAATGGGCGTGACGCACGACCGGATGGCCTGGCCGTCCAGATGCACGGTGCAGGCGCCGCACAGCGCGGCGCCGCAACCGAACTTGGTGCCGGTCATGCCCAGCGTGTCGCGCAGGGCCCAGAGGATGGGGGTGCCGGGGTCGGCGTCGACCGTGCGCTCACGGCCGTTGACGTTGAGCGCGCTCATCGGAAGCTCCCGTCGGTCGACGTGGAAAGGTCTTCGAGGGCGTGCACTGCCTTCAGTCGAGCCTCCACGGCCGGTGCAACCACAGCTATCGCGTCGCTCCCCGCCACGAACAACCGCGGCGGAATCGCCATGCCCGAGAGCTTCACCAGGACTTGGCCGAGCTTCTCGGGATCGCCCGGCTGCTGGCCAGCGTAGGGGGACCACATCTCCTGGGCGCCTTGCTCCGCGGCAGCGTAGTCGTCGATGCGGCCGCTCGGCCATTTGACATTGGCCGCGTCCAGCAGGTCCGTGCGGAAGAAGCCCGGCTCTACAGCCGTGACCTTGATCCCGAACTTCTCGACTTCCTCGGCCACCGCAAGTGAAAGGCCCTCGACGGCGAACTTGCTCGCGCCGTATGCGCTGCAGTGCTTCAGCCCGACAACGCCGGCAACGGAACTCATGTTGATGATGTGACCGGAGCGCTGCTTGCGCATGACCGGCAGCGCTGCCCGCATCACGTTGCTCGCGCCCCAGAAATTGGTTGCGAACTGGCGCTCGATGTCTTGCGTGCTCAGCTCCTCGAAGTTGCCAAGCAGGCTGTAGCCGGCATTGTTCAGCACCACGTCGATGCGGCCGAACCTTTTCACCGCCTGGTCGACGGCAGTCGTTGCTTGCGCCTCATCGGAGACGTCCAGCTGGAAAATCTCCAGGTCGTCGCTCGCAACGTCGCGCAGGGCATTGCGCAGTTTCTGCATGTTCCTGCCGGTGGCGACGACGCGATCACCGGCCGTCAATGCGGCCTTGACAGTGCCGGCACCGATACCGCTTCCCGCACCGGTGATGAACCAGACTTTGCGCATGATGTGTTCCTTGTGATTACTTGGCGCCGTCGAGCGCCCATTGCGCAAGCGACTGCAGATCGGCATCGGGGATCTGGGCTTGCGCCGGCATGGGCATCGCGCCCCACTTTCCCGAGCTGCCGGCCTTGATGCTTGCCGCCAGCTGTGCGGCAGTTCCTTTTCCCTCGCCGTACCGTGCCCCGATGTCTTTCCAGGATGGGCCAACCGCTTTGGCGGTGGGCTGGTGGCATGCGACGCACGCGTACTTCTGCGCCAGCGCCTGGCTGGCCACTGCGCGGGTCGGCCACGCGACGCTCACACAGATACCCAGAACCACAACGAGAGAGGCGGCCAAGGAACCGTGGGTGGCCGTGCCGTGGTCAGTGCTGCGTGGCTGTTTCCAGTCTTGCGTCATTTCTGTTTCATCCTCTATGGGTGGGTCGACTCTAGGAGCTGGCATAAAAAAGAAAAAGTGGTCAATGCTGAATGCCTTGTGAAGCTAAGCTTCAAGGTATGAAACTCAGCCAACTGGATGGATTGATGGCGTTCTGGAAAGTGGCAGAACATCGCGGGTTCACCGCTGCTGCTGCGGACCTGGAGGTATCACCTTCTGCCCTGAGCCAGGCTATCCGGCAGCTGGAGACACGGTTGGGCGTGCGCCTGCTGAATCGGACTACGCGAAGCGTCAGCCTGACTGAAGCCGGCCAGGCCTACCTCGCCCGGATCGGCCCCGCCCTCGGTCAAGTCATCGATGCGGGGGAGGAACTGCACGTCCTTCAGGGGCGGCCTGCCGGCACATTGCGCCTGAACGCCGCGCGGATTTCCACCGCGCTGGTCCTGCAACCCATACTGGCCGGCTTCCTCCAAGAGCACCCCTACGTTCAGCTTGAACTCACCAACGATGAGGGCTTCGTAGACATCGTCGAGAAAGGTTTCGACGCTGGAATCCGTTTTGGCGAGAGCATCCACCGGGACATGGTCGCAGTGCCCATAGGCGGACCGGTCGCCGTCGCGGTGGTTGCGTCACCGGAGTACCTGCGGCGGATTCCCGCGCCTCGTCATCCGGATGACCTTGTGCGTCACAACTGCGTGCGCTTTCGCTTTGCGGCCACAGGTGCAATCTACAAATGGGAATTCGAGGTGGACGGTCGCCCGGTGGATTACGAGATCACGGGCAACCTCACCATCAGCGACACGATGTTCGGCCTGGAAGCTGCACTCGAAGGCGTCGGATTGGCCTACACCTTCGAGCAGCTGGCGCGGCCCTACATCCGAGCCAAGCGCCTGAAGCGCGTATTGACTTCGTTCTCGCCGACGTTCCCTGGCTTTTACCTGTACTACCCCAGCAGGCACGACCAGCCTTCGAAACTGAAGGCGCTGATCGAGTACGTCAGCCGGCGCACGTCCTGCACGGAACACAATCTTGCCGCGCTCAAGGCGGCATTGAGCATGCAGCGCGCGCACTAACTCGACCAACTTGCCGGCGTCGGCAAAGGCGAGCGCCCGGCTCAGCTGCTGCGCCGGCTGAAGCGGTGGTGGGGTGGACTCGCCTAACTCTCGCCTAACTCTTCGCTAACGATCGGCTCAATCTGCCTGCCTAGAGTGAAGCCCAGGTCAGCCGCGATGCATGTCGCATGCGGCGCGAGACCTGCCGGTCATCCCAGTCTTGGAGTTCATCACCATGCAAGCAGCCTCCCTGAAGTTTCTCGCCGTCACCACTTTCAGCGCCCTTGCCGCGCTGGGCTCGGTCGCCGCCCAGGCCGAAAGCTATGACGGCGTGCACAGCCACGTGTCGGCCCTGAGCCGCGCCGATGTGGACGCGGAAGCGGTTCGCAGCGCCGTCGCGCCCAATCAGAACGTGGTGCGCGGCTCGCGCGGCGCGGAACCCTTCAAGGCGGTCGCCGACCGTTCCGCCGTGGCCCAGGAAGCGATGCGCGCAGCCTACGCGCCGGACCAGAACGTGTCCTCCGGTTCGCGCGTGAACAGCAAGGTGATCTCGACGATGCGCAATCCGATGGACCAGCGCACCGCGGCCGGCGCGAGCAGGCTCTGATTGGCGCCGCCCGTCCACCGAACGCGGCCGCTTGCGGCCGCGCTGCTTTTCATTCTGATTGCCTTCATGACCACCCTCGGATTGAGCGCCTGCCGGACCGCCCGCTATCCCGAATCGCCGCAGTTCCGCGACGGCAGTTTTCGCAACCCCGTGACGCCCCAGACCGTCGGCTGGCGCGAGATGCCCAGGGTCCTCTGGCGCTTCATGTTCGACAAGCCGGCCGAGGCCTCGCCTGCCGCGCCCTTGCCCGTGGCCAGCCTCACGCGCGAGCAGCTGCTGGCCGCGCCTGACCAGACGCTGGTGCGCCTCGGGCACTCGACCGTGCTCATGAAGCTGCAAGGCGCCTTCTGGTTGACCGACCCCGTGTTCTCCGAGCGCGCCTCGCCGGTGCAGTGGGCCGGGCCGAAGCGCTTTCATGCGCCGCCGATTTCGATCGACGGGCTGCCGCCGATCAGGGGCGTGGTGCTGTCGCACGACCACTACGACCATTTGGACCGTGCCGCGATCCTGCAGCTGGCGGCAAGAGTCGATCACTTCCTGGCGCCGCTGGGCGTCGGCGACCTGCTCGTCGAATGGGGCGTGGATCCGGCCAAGGTCCGGCAGCTGGACTGGTGGCAATCCACCACGGTGGACGGCATCCGCTTCATCGCGACGCCGGCGCAGCATTTCTCGGGGCGCAGCCTGTTCAGCGACAACCCCACGCTGTGGGCCTCGTGGGTCATCGAGGCGCCGTCGTTCAAGCTGTTCTTCAGCGGCGACGGCGGCTACTTCGACGGCTTCAAGGCGATCGGCGAGAAGTACGGGCCCTTCGACGTCACGCTGATCGAGTGCGGCGCCTACGACCGCCAATGGTCCGGCGTCCACATGCAGCCCGAAGAGACTTTGCAGGCCCATCTGGACTTGCGCGGCAAGCGCCTGCTGCCGGTGCACAACGGCACCTTCGATCTGGCGCTGCACGACTGGCACGACCCGCTGGCGCGCATCACCACCCTCGCCGCGGCGCGCGGCGTGGACCTGATGACACCCCAGATCGGGCAGGCGGTCGACATGAAGGCGCCGTCGGTGGTGACCGCCTGGTGGGCGCGGGTCGACTGAGGACACGAGAAGCCGAGCCATGTCGCAAGCGAAGTGGGATCGCAGCACGATCGGCCGCGCGGGCCGTTTCGAAGGCAAGCTGATCGTCGTGGCCGGCGCCGCCTCGGGCATCGGCCGCGCCGTGGGGGCCGCTTTCGCGGTCGAAGGCGGCCGCGTGCTCTTCTGCGGCCGTGGCGAAGCGCTGGGCCCCGAGGTCGAGGCCGCCATCCGGGCGGCCGGCGGCGAGGCGCTCTGCGTGCGCGCCGACATGCTGAGGGAAGAAGAGCTCAAGGCCTTCGTCGAGCGAGGTCAGCTTGTCCTAAGTGTGGCTTCCTAGAGTCCTCGATGGACGATCCGTCGCGGCGCATGTCGCGCCGCGGCGCGATCGGCCCATCCTTGTCGACAACCATGCATGCTTCCACACGCTGGATGGCGCTCGCCGCGGTCGCCGCGCTCGCATCCTTCGGCGCTGCATTCGCGCAGGCGCAGGAGATCACCGACGGTTCCGACTACCACCCGCTCATGATGAACTCGCCGCCGAGCGCCGAGGTGTAGGCCGGCGCGGTGGCGGCCGCGCATCCGGCCGGCACCGAGGTCGAGGGCCAGTCGACGGCTGCGCCGGCGATGAGCTCCAAGGTGTCCGAGACCGAGGTCTATGCCGGCGCGCTCGCCGCTTCCCATGCGAGCGGCACCGAGCTGCCGGGCCAGTCGACCTCGCCGATGCCGCCCTCGGGCAGCAGCCACTGAGCCCGCTCAGAGGCCGTGAACCAGCAACAGGCCCTGCGGCGGCGTCGGAATCTTCAGCGTTGTCTCGCCGACGCGGTGGAACCGGTATTCGCGGCCGTTGAGCATCACGCTGGGCCTGTTGGTCCAGACGCGGTACTCGTACCCGTCCGTCGCCGGCGTCACCTGCAGCACGCGGAACACGGGCGGAATGATCACCGTGAAGTTCAGGCCTCCGGTCGCGCTGTTCACGCCGAGCGTGGTCTCGGCTGTGCAGGCCAGCGGCAGCAGCAGCAGGGCGGTGAGGGCGCTTTTCATGCAAACCCCCGTTGAGAACGCGCTTCCGTACATATGGCGGCACCCAAGAAAAAACAGGACAGGCAGGCGTCGCATCGACGACCGGTCCTTTGGATATCGGCGGAGTCACGGAAAAATGAAGGGTCGGCGAGATCCGTGGCCTCCGTTGCCGACCAGTAAATACCTTGCTGCGGTGCAGCGCAACCGACTTAGGTCGTAGGACGCGTGCGAAACGCGCCGCCGCGAGACAAAGGCCGCGCTTCAGCGCTCTTTCTGGATCGGGAAATCGGCCGAGGCGGTGTCGCGCACGTACACGTCGACGCGGCGCGAAGCCGAGCCCGCGCTGCTCCAGGGCAGCGGCAGGTTGTCCTGGATCAGTTCGATCTCGTGGCTGCCGGCCGCCACCGACGGGAAGCTGTAGAAGCCCTGGGCGTCGGTGCGCGCCACGTAGCGGCGGTCGAGCACCACCGTCACGTTGGCTACGCCGCCTTCGTTCGCTTCGCGCCGGCCGTTGTTGTCCTGGTCGAAGAACACGTGGCCTTCGAGCCGGCCCGCGCCGGCACCGGGTGCGCCGCCGATGGGCGCGCTGGCCAGGCCGGCCCGGTTCTCGTAGCGCAGCGCCACCATGAAGGTTCTGCTGTAAGGCGTGACCAGCACCGGCTGCAGCGTCGCCGCCGTCAGCGCCGAGACCACCGCCGGATTGAGCGACTCCTGCCCGCGCGCCGCCGTGTACTGGGCGATGAAGGACCAGCCCAGGCCGAGCGGCCAGGTCAGGCGCGCATTGGCGCTCAGGAAGCGCGAGTCGTTGCCGCCGATGCCGTTGCTGCCGCGCAGGCTCAGGTCGAGCCGGGCGCCGGCGACCAGGGGCGTGGTGCCGAGCACGCCCCAGTGGACCGTGCGCTTGCTGAGGCCGATCTCGCGCGACTCCTCGACCGCCAGCGAGGTCGAGAGGGTCTGCGTCTCGCTCACGCTCCAGGCATGGTCGACGCCGGTGCGCAGCACGCGCAGGCTGGTGCCGTGCGCCGCGTCGGTGCGCCATTGCGTGTAGCCCCAGTCGGACTTGTGCTCCCAGGTCAGCTGGGCCGACTGCGCGGCGAAAGTGCCGGTGCGCGCGGCGAGGGTGGCCGAGAGTGCGTCGCGCGAGTCGAAGCGATAGCGGCCGAACAGGTTGCCGAACACCGAGCTGCGCCGCAGGCCGCTCACGCTGTCGCTCACTTCGAGGTTGGTGCCGAGCTGCCATTGGCGCGTCGAGATGTCGCCGCGCCACGAGGCGCCGCGCAGATCGCTCGGCAGCGAATCGCCGCCCCAGCGCAGCGAGGGCTCGAAATGGAACACCGAGGCGGCCTGTTGCATCAGCTCCGTGCGCCAGGCGGCATCGACCCAAGCGCCGGTGGCCGAATCGCGCGGGGCGAAGGAGGACGCGTCCGAAGGTCGGCCGGAACTTTGCGCCAGGTTGGCCTGGACGCGCAGGCCGCCCACCTTGTCGGCGACGCCGCCGAAGCCGGTTCCCAGCGAATCGGCCCAGGGCGCCAGGCCCTGCCAGGACACGGCGGTCCAGAGCGAGCGCGTGTTCTGGGCGAAGCCGGGCACGCCGTTGGCGTTGAAGTCGCGCGTCTCGATCAGCTGGACGGCTGCATCGGTGCGGCCCAGCGCGAGCGGGCCGTCGCCGCCGGTCAGCTGCGTCTGGGCGCCGGCGCTCGCGGCCGTGCCCTGGTTGGCCGAGAAACCCTGGAAGGAGAGCCCGTCGAAAAAGCCGAGCCGGCCGGCCGAGGCATTGACGGTGGTCCTGCCCGGCTGCTCCAGGCTGGCGGCAACGCCCTCGATCGGCAGGCTGGGCAGGTAGACGCGGCCGACGCCGCGCGCCAGCGGCGTCGCCGCCATGTTGATGTTGCCGACGCTGTTGTTGCCGAACCAGCCGCCGTCGAAAGGCATGCCGCGCTGGTCGATGCGCCAGGTGCTGCCGGTGCGGTAGCTGTAGGGCACCACGCTATACGGCGTGCCGGTGGTGCCCACCAGGCCGAGGCCGTTCACCGGCGCGGCGTCGCGGTTGAGGTTCGCATTGGCCGAAAAGGTGCCGTAGTCGGGCGTGTCGAGGTAGCCGGAGAACAACAGCGACTGGCTGCGCTGGCGCACGATGCCGCTCTGCTGGGTCGACTGGCCTTCGATGCTCCAGCCGCGCGGCCAGCCCGTGTCGCGGACCTGGGGCTCATCGGCCGGCTCGGCTTGCGGGCTGTCGTCCAGCACGCGGTCGGCATAGCCGGCCGCCTCGGGCTGCACCACCGTGGCAGCGGGCGCGGCCTGTGCCCATGCCGGCGCGCCGGCCAGCGCGTGGCCCGCGCCGCACAGTCCGAGGGCGCTGCATCGGAGCCAGCGTCTCATGGGGCGAAGCGTTGATGGATCGGCATCGAGCCGTTCTTGCCCCACTCCAGCTTGCCGGTGATCGTGATCGGGAAGCGTACGGCGACGGCCGTTTCGGTGTCGCCGGGCTTGTTGGCCACGAGCGCGATGTCGCGTGTCTCGCCGGCCATGATGGGGGTGGTGCTGGCCTGCAGCTCCAAAGCCGTGCCGCTTGCATCGGTACCGGAGAGGAAGCCGGCTAGCCGGCCGTGGGCGGTGCCGGTGTTGCGGATCTTGAGCATCGGCGTGGCCTGGCCGTCGACCGTCTGGACCGAGCTGCCTGCGAGCTCCAGCACCGGCGCCACGTCACCCACGGCGACATAGACGATGACGCCGATGCGCGCCCCCAGTGCAACCGGAACGCCCGGTGCTGCCGCGGGCTGCTGGCCTTCGATCATCACCGCGAAGCGGCATTCCGTCGGCGGCGTGCCGGCCGGCGGTGTCACTTCGAAGCGGAAGCGGTAGGGGCGTCCGGGCGTGATGCTGAGTTCGCGGCGCTCGATCGCGACCCAGGGCCGGCAGCTGCCCGACAGCAGCTCGTCGCTGAAGTCGACCGAGGCGTCGGGCCTGAAGGTCCAGTCGGTGGTCTTGAGCTTGTAGGCGCCGGCGCGCGTGTCGCGATGCGTGAGTTCGATCACCTCGCGCACCCGTTCGCCCGGCTTCGCCGACAGTTCGAAACGCGGCGGCGATACGGCGAGCGAAAACTGTGCCTGCACTGGCGCGCCGGTCGTCAGGGCGGCAATGCCGGTCGCGAGCAGAAAGGCCGCGGAGTGCACGCGGCGGAAAAGTGCGGCACGGCGCGTCACGGCGATACCTCGATCTCAAAGAAGAATTGCAGGGATTGCGCGCGCTCCACCCTCCGGCCATCGGCCGTGAGATCGAGCACGATGCTTTCCTGCAGAAAAGCGTCGCGTACCACGCCTTCGAACACCAGCGTGCGGCTGCCGCCGCGGACCGTGCCCGGAAGCAGCCGGCCCTGCGTGCGCCACGTGGCGATCAGCTGCTCGCCCTCGGTCGGTGCCAGCGACATGTAGATGCGCGCCGGCCGGTTGAGCCAGGGCGACAGGTTGAGCCGCAGCGCCACGGCCACGCGGCCTTCGATCGTGTGGTCGCCCGCGCGGCCGGGTGCCAGCTGGCGCCAGCGCATCGGTGTGACCGGCTGGCTCACGTAGGTGCCCGTGTCGTCGACCCGAAAGGTCGCGGCGCCGGCCGTCGGCGGCGTGGCCAGGGCCAGCAGGCCGGCCAGCATGGCAAGCGAAGCGCGGGCCTTCATGGCGCGGTGAGCGTGTAGGTCGCTCTGCCGGTGAAGGTGCCGGCGGGGACCAGCTGGGTGTTGAGGTAGCGGAAGGCCAGGCAGCTTTCGAACCAGGTGTTGCGGGTGACCGACAGCAAGGTCTGGGCGCCGCCCGCGAAGGTGGCGCTGGGGATCGTTGTTCCCGTGTCGCCGTTGCCCGAAGAGGTCCACGCGATGCTATTGAAGGGGATCGTGTTGCCGCCATCGGTCAGGCTCGCCGGCGTGGTGACGGACAGGGTCGCCGCGCCGGCGTTGCTCGAACCCGGCATGCGATAGAAGCCGCCCACGTACACCTGCCCGGTGGTGGCCGGCGAATTGCAGAACGCGAAGCCGTCCCATGGACTGATGGTGACGGTGCTGTCGGTCGTCATGGCCTGGGCCGTGCCCGAGCCCAGTTGGCCCGCCGCAACGGTGACCGACACGGAGTTGACGGTCGTGTTGTTGCCGGGCGTGCCGCCGGTTCTGAAATTGCCGCCCGACATGGTGCCGGCGCCCACCTGAAGAAAAAGCGCGCGGGTGCCGGGTGTGATGCCGATCGTGAAGCCGTGTGCCGCAGGCAGCCAGACGCCGCCCAGCACGGCAAGCGCCAGCGCGGCGCGCCGGGCGCGGGAAGGTGGTGACAACCAAGGTTCCATGCGGCTTTTTCCTAGACGGCGAAGGCAGGACGGGCCTGCCTTCGTTCATCGCGTCTCGAAAGCCGCGCGTCCCGGACAGTCGTGTTGGCGATCAGGGCGCGGTCGCGGTGTAGGTCACGCGGCCGTTGTTGCCCACGGTGTCGCCGTAGGTGCCGGCCGGCAGCGTGGCCGTGTTGGCATAGGCGAAGGTCCAGCTGCCTTCGCGGCGCACGAGGCCGGCCGAGGCGGCCAGCGTGGTGGCCGTCGCCGACGCGCCGCCGCCGGCTGCGTCGTTGAACGGCGGGTGGGCGATGGCCGCGTTGGTGTAGCCGGTGGTGGTCGTTGCCAGTGCACCTGCGGTCACGACGATGTCGGCCCACGGCACGGTCGGGTTGCCGGCGACGCCGCTGCTCAGTTGGCCGGTGGTCGCGTTGGTCAGGCTGACGGTGCCGCTGTTGCCGAGCACACGCACCGTGACGCCGCCGCCGGCCAGGTCGCCGCCGGTGCCGGCCACGGCAGTGCCGTTGCCGATAGCGCCTGCCGGCACGTCGAAGGTGACGTTGTCCACGGTCGCGTTGTTGGCGAGATTGGTGCCGGTACCGACTTGCAGGAAGAGCACCTTCGGAACGACGACCTTGAAGTCGAGCTTCGCGGCGGCGCTCTGGGCGCCCGAGCCGGTGACGAAGTTCGATTCGGCTTGCGCGGCCAGGGGGGCGATGGCAGCAAGCGCGGTGACCAGAATAAGTTTTTTCATGAGCGGTGGAGTAAGTGGTTGGTTTCGGTGCCGGGTGAAATGTAGGCGATGGCCTACAAGTTCGGGCGCTATTTAGTTCTCATGCATAACGAGAAGAGAACTTTCGTTAAATAGTTACGATGTAGTACTTTGGGATCTGTCGTGCCTTTGCCACTCACCGTGCAGCATTCCATCTGCGAAGCCGGGCATTTCTTTCGGATGGCTCGCCGCGGCGGGGTCTTGTAAAGTTGTCGATTCGCCTGAGGCGACCGTCCTTTTTCTTCTCGTGCCATGACCCTTTCCAAGACCAAACTCCCCTTCCAGGCCGAAGTCGCGCAACTGCTTCACCTGGTCACGCATTCGCTCTACTCCAACAAGGAAATCTTCCTGAGGGAGCTGATCTCGAACGCGTCGGATGCCTGCGACAAGCTGCGTTTCGAGGCCATCGACCAGTCGGCCCTGTATGAAGACCAGCCCACGCTGGAGGTGCGCGTTTCCTTCGACAAGGAAGCCAAGACGATCACGATTGCCGACAACGGCATCGGCCTCTCCCAGCAGGAGGCCATCGACCACCTGGGCACCATCGCCAAGAGCGGCACCCGGGAGTTCATGAGCAAGCTCTCGGGCGACCAGAAGGCCGATGCCCAGCTCATCGGGCAGTTCGGCGTGGGCTTCTACTCGGGCTTCATCGTGGCCGACAAGATCACGGTCGAGTCGCGCCGCGCGGGCCTGCCCGCCGAGGAAGGCGTGCGCTGGGTCAGCGCAGGCGCCGGCGATTTCGAAGTCGACACCATCGCGCGAGCGCAGCGCGGCACCAGCGTGACGCTGCATCTGCGCGAGGATGCCGAGGAATACCTGAACCTGTGGAAGCTCAAGTCCATCATCTCCAAGTACTCCGACCACATCTCGCTGCCCATCCTGATGGAGAAGGAGGAGTGGAAAGAGGGTGAGGAGAACAAGGGCGGCCAGATGGTCAAGACCGGCGAATGGGAGCCGGTCAACCAGGCCAATGCGCTGTGGAGCCGGCCGAAGAAGGACATCAGCGAAGAGCAGTACGTCGAGTTCTACAAGAACATCAGCCACGACTTCGAGCCGCCGCTCGCCTGGAGCCACAACCGCGTCGAGGGCACGACCGAGTACACGCAGCTGCTCTACATGCCGTCCAAGGCGCCGATGGACCTGTGGAACCGCGAGAAGAGCGCGGGCGTCAAGCTCTACGTCAAGCGCGTCTTCATCATGGACGACGCCGAGGCGCTGCTGCCGAGCTACCTGCGCTTCGTCAAGGGCGTGATCGATTCGGCCGACCTGCCGCTCAACGTGAGCCGCGAGCTGCTGCAGGAAAGCCGCGACGTGAAGGCGATCCGCGAAGGCAGCACCAAGCGCGTGCTCGGCATGCTGGAGGACCTGGCGAAAAAGCAGAAGGCGGCCGGCCAGAGCCACGAGGGCAAGCTCGATGTCGGCTCCGGCGAGAGCGTGCCGGCGCCCGAGCCGGGCGAGGGTGTGACCGATGCGGTCGACAAGAAGGACGCGGACACCACGCTGGCCGCTGAAGCCGCGGCCGAGTACAGCGACGAATCGGGCAAGTACGCCAAGTTCTACGCCGAGTTCGGCGCCGTGCTCAAGGAAGGCCTGGGCGAAGACTTCGGCAACCGCGAGCGCATCGCCAAGCTGCTGCGCTTCGCATCGAGCACCAGCGACACCGTGAGCGTCAGCTTCGCGGACTACAAGTCGCGCATGAAGGAAGGCCAGGAAGCGATCTACTACATCACGGCCGACACCCCGGCCGCGGCCAAGAACAGCCCGCAGCTCGAGATCTTCAAGAAGAAGGGCATCGAGGTGCTGTTGATGACCGACCGCGTCGACGAGTGGGCGCTCAACTACCTCACCGAGTTCGATGGCACGCCGCTGCAGAGCGTGGCCAAGGGCGCGGTCGACCTCGGCAAGCTGCAGGACGAGGCCGAGAAGAAGGCTGCGGAAGAGGCGGCCGAATCCTTCAAGCCGATGCTGGAACGGCTCAAGCTGACCCTCAAGGACAAGGCCGAAGACGTGCGCGTGACCACGCGCCTGGTCGATTCGCCGGCCTGCCTGGTGGTTCAGGACGGCGGCATGAGCACCCAGCTCGCGCGCATGCTCAAGCAGGCCGGCCAGCCGGCGCCGGAACTCAAGCCGGTGCTGGAAGTGAATGCCGAGCACCCGCTGGTCAAGAAGCTCGATGGCTCCGAGCACTTCGAGGACCTGGCCAACATCCTGTTCGACCAGGCGCTCCTGGCCGAGGGCGGCTTGCCGGCCGACCCGGCCGCGTACGTGCGGCGCGTCAACGCTTTGCTGGTGTGACATGAGCCTGACCGAGTCCTCGCAAGCGCCCGACCTGTCGGGCTTCGACTTGCGCAGCCTCGGCCCGGCCTTCTACGAGAACCCCTATCCCTGGTACGCCGCGCTGCGCGAATCGACGCCGGTGCGGCGCATGCCCGACGGTTCGCTGCTGCTGACGCGGCATGCCGACTGCGTGGCGGTCTACAAGGACACGCACACCTTCAGCTCCGACAAGCGCGCCGAGTACGCGCCCAAGTACGGCGCCGGCAGTCCGCTCTACGCGCATCACACGACCAGCCTGGTGTTCAACGACCCGCCGCTGCACACGCGCGTGCGCCGGCTGATCGCCGGTGCGTTGACGCCCAAGGCCATCGAGTCGCTGGAGGATGGGCTCGTGCACCTGGTGAACGGCCTGCTCGACCGCATGGAAGAGCGGCAGCGCGCCGGCGGCGAGGTCGACCTGATCGAGGACTTCGCGGCCGCGATTCCGGTGGAGATCATCGGCAACCTGCTGGGCGTGCCGCGCGACGAGCGCGAGCCGCTGCGCAACTGGTCGCTCGCGATCCTCGGCGCGCTGGAGCCGCGGCTGACCGAGGCGCAGATGGAAGCCGGCAACCGCGCCGTGACCGAGATGGTGGCCTATCTGCGCGCGCTGGTGGCCGAGCGGCGGCGCCATCCCGGCGATCCGGCGCACGACGTGCTCACGCGGTTGATCCAGGGCGAGGAGGACCCTTCGACAGGCTCAGGACAGGCTCCTTCGACAGGCTCAGGACAGGCTCCTTCGACAGGCTCAGGACAGGACAAGTTGAGCGAGAACGAGCTCTACCAGAACTGCATCTTCATCCTCAACGCCGGCCACGAGACCACGACCAACCTGATCGGCAACGGCCTGGTCGCGCTGCTCGAATGGCCCGAGGAGAAGCATCGTCTGCTGGATGACCCCTCGCTCATCCGAAGCGCGATCGAAGAATTCCTGCGCTTCGAGAGCTCCAACCAGCTGGGCAATCGCATCACGACCGTCGCCGCCAAGGTCGGCGGCATCGAGGTGCCGGCCGGCACGCAGATCACGCTCGCCATCGGCGCGGCGAACCGCGATCCGGCGGTGTTCGATGCGCCCGATCGGCTCGACATCACGCGCTCGCCGAACCGGCATCTGGCTTTCGGCTCGGGCACGCACCAGTGCGTGGGCATGAACCTCGCGCGGCTCGAGGGCCGGGTCGCGATCGCGGCCTTCCTGGCGCGCTTTCCCGACTACGGGCTCTGCGGGCCGGTGGTGCGTGGCGGCCGTGCGCGCTTTCGCGGCTACCTGCATGTGCCGCTGAGCCTGGGGCTGCCGATCGAGTCCTGATCGCGTCGGCGCGCTTTCAGGCGTACAGCGGCTCCTCCGCCATCGCCTCGCACTGGTCCTGCAGCATCTGGATCTGCTCCTTCCAGTAGTCGCTCGAGCCGAACCAGGGGAAGTTGATCGGGAAGATCGGGTCGCGCCAGCGCCGTGCGAGCCAGGCGCTGTAGTGGATCTGGCGCAGCGTGCGCAGCGGCTCGATCAGCGCCAGCTCGCGGCGGTCGAATTCGCGGAACTGCTCGTAGCCCTCGAGCAGGCCGCTCAGCTGCGCGGTGCGCTGCGGGCGCTCGCCCGACAGCAGCATCCACAAGTCCTGCACCGCGAAGCCGGTGCGCGCGTCGTCGAGGTCGACGAAGTGCGGGCCGCCGTCGGGACGGTCGGTCGGGGTCCAGAGGATGTTGCCGGGGTGCACGTCGCCATGCAGGCGGAGCTTCTTCAGGTCGGTATCGGCGGCCGTTCCCAGCGCGGTGCCCTCGATCATCTCGAAGGCGGTGTTGCAGGTCTTCTCCCAGTCGCGCTGCACGTCGAGCGGGATCATCTCGTGGCCCAGCAGCCAGTCGCGCGAGGCGATGCCGAAGCTCTGCAGGTCCAGCGCCGGCCGCACTTCGAAGGGCCGCGCGGCGCCGACCGTGTGGATGCGCGCGAGGAAGCGGCCCACCCATTCGAGCACCTCGAAGTCGTCGAGCTCGGGCCCGCGCCCGCCGCGGTAGGGGCTGACGCTGAAGGCGAAGCCGCCGTGGTGGTGCAGCGTGGCGCCCTGCAACTCGAGCGGCGCGACGGCCGGCACCTCGGCGGCCGTGAGCTCAGTGGAGAAGGCGTGCTCTTCGGCGATCTGTTCATCGCTCCAGCGGCCGGGGCGGTAGAACTTGACCACCACCGCGCTGCGGTCCTCCAGGTACACCTGGTAGACGCGGTTCTCGTAGGAGTTCAGCGCCATGAGCCGGCCGTCGCCGTGCAGGTCGAGCCCGGCGAGCGCGTCCAGCACCACGTCGGGCGTGAGGCTTTCGTAGGGATGGGCGCTGGCTTTCTCGGCGGATGAGGTCATCCGCCCATTGTCGCTAGCTCGAAGCCCTGGAAAGCGACAAGATGTGCCCGGTGCGCGGATCGCCGCGGCCCGACAGCACCTGCGCGTAAGCGGCCTGCACCGCTTCGGGCCCCTCGTGGTGCTGGGCGACGAGCCACGGCGCGGCGGGCCGGGTCACCTGCGCGATGAAATTGCGCCAGGCCTCGACCATCCGCCGTCCGAATTCGTCGCCGCCCCATTCCCCGGTGCGCTTCTTGATCTGGGCCGGCGCGAAGAACAGCGTCGCGCGCACGCCGGGCAGGTCCTTGCCGCTGCCGCTCGCGGCCAGCTGCTCGACGTGCGTGCCGCCGATCGAGCAGCTGTACTTCAACTGGGTAAAGCGCGTGTGGATGGCGCGCCGCAGTTCGCCGTTGCCCGCGAAGTCCACGTAGACGCAGGGCGCGTCGGCCGCGACCTGGTCGAGCTCCTCGTAGGCCAGCACGCGGTGGTAGCAGCCCAGGCTTTCGCAGAAAGCCTTGTTGGCAGAGGAGGTGAGGCCGATCACCTCGATGCCGGGGCGCTGATGCATCTGGAAGGCGGTGCCGTAGGCCGTCTTGCTCGACGCGCTCGAAAGCAGGGCGATGCCCGGCCTGGCGCCGAAGAAATCGTTGTCCTCGAAGAAGTCGTCGATCAGCCAGGAGGTGATGAACAGCGGCCGCAGCAGGGCCTGCAGGTCTTCCGTGTCGGCGCTGTAGAGCGGATCGCTCGCGGCGCGGAAGTACTGGTTGTAGACGGCCGGCAGCGCCGCGCGGTGCGGCGCGCCGTCGGTGAAGCGGGCGGCCGACAGTCGCTCGGGGGTCAGGACCACGCTCGATGCCATCGGCACATAGCCGTAGAGCCGCTCGCCCACCGCGACACCCGGGTGCAGTGACTGCACCACCGAGCCGAAACCCCAGACCGGGATCGAGCCCCACCCCTCTTCACCGGTCGGGAAGAACTGCCAGTAGTTCATCGACTCGCCGAAGGCGGCGTAGGTGATGTTGTTGGAGGTGAGGGCGAAGCTGTCGATGCGCACCCGGACCTGGCCGTCGGCCAGGGGCGCGTCGTCGTCGGCGCGCACGCGAGTGGCAGAGAGATCATCCTTGCGGATCAGGAGGGTGGTGGCGTTCATGGCAACCACCTTAGCGCAGGCGCATGACGCCTGTCATGTCCAAAGCTGCGGCCGGCGTCACCTGCGTGACGCCGGCCGCAGTTCCGACGGGAGCGATCAGGCGATCGAGAGTTCGACGTCGATGTTGCCGCGCGTGGCGTTCGAGTACGGGCACACCTGATGGGCGGTGTCGACCAGGAGCTTCTTCTGCGCGTCGTCGAGGCCCGGCAGCGTGATCGCCAGCTTGACCGCGATGCCGTAGGCCTTGCCCTCGTTGATCGGGCCGAGCGAAACGCTGGCGTCCACCGCCACGTCTTCCGGCACCTTGACGTTGATCTTGGGCGCCACGGCCTTCATCGCGCCGATGAAGCAGGCCGAGTAGCCGACCGCGAACAGCTGTTCGGGGTTGGTGCCGGGCTTGCCGGAGCCGGGCGGATTCAGTTTGACGTCGAGCGCGTCATCGCTGGACTTGCCGGCGCCGCCGTCGCGGCCGCCGGTGGTGTGGGACTGGGCGGTGTACAGGACTTTGTCGAGCTTCGTGGCCATGGTGATTCCTTCAGGTTGGTTGGGGGGAGAAAAAATGCTTCGGCGGGCCGAAGCGGGGGGGAACCTATGCGGCGGCCTTGACGCGATCCCTCAGTTGCTGGATCTGCTGCGTGAGCGCCACCAGCTCCTCGACCGAGCACTGGGAGGCGGCCATCAGGCAGGCCGGAACGCTCGCCGCGCGCGCCTTGAGCTTGCGCCCGGCGGCCGTGAGACTGACGTGCACGCGCCGCTCGTCGGCCACGTCGCGGATGCGCGCCACCAGGCCGTTGGCCTCGAGGCGCTTCAGGAGCGGCGTCAGCGTGCCCGAATCGAGCGAGAGCCGCTCGCCCAGCTCCGACACCATGAGACCGTCACGCTCCCACAACACCAGCATCACAAGATACTGGGGATAGGTGAGCTTGAGCTTGTCGAGCAGCGGCTTGTACAGCTTGGTCATCGCCAGCGAGGCGGAATAGACCGCAAAGCAGAGCTGGTTGTCGAGCCGCAGCATGTCGTCGGCGGAGGGCGTGGAAGGCATGGGCTGAATTATAGCTGTCAATTGAATTGTGTGCAATCAAAATGGTAAGCGCATATTGCCGGAAAAGGCGGCGTCCTGCGCCGCCGTGCTCAGCGCCCGCTGAAACGCGCCGGCCGCCGCTCGACGAAGGAGCGCACGCCTTCGTCCGCGTCCTCGCTGTTGGCGAGCCGTTGCTGGACCGGAATGAAATCCGCCACCGCCGCGAGCGGCCCCTGTTCGATCGCCTTCATCACGTTGAGCCGGGTCGCGACCACCGCGAGCGGCGCCTGGGCCGCGATGCGTTGGGCGATGCGCAGCGCCTCGTCCAGCTCCTGCCCGGCCGGCACCACCTTCTGCACGAAATGCAGGCGATAGGCCTCGGCGCTGTCGAACTCGTCGGCCGTGAGCAGATGCAGCATCGCATTGCCCAGGCCGGCGCGCTCGGCCATGCGCAGGGTCGCGCCGCCGGTGGCCATGATGCCGCGCTGCACCTCCATCTGCGAGAAGCGGCAGTTGTCGGCCGCCACCACGATGTCGGCGCCCAGCATCAGCTCGATGCCGACCGTGAAGCAGATGCCCTTGACCGCGACCACCATCGGCTTCTCGCGGCGGCGGTAGCCGGGCAGGCCGAAGTCGTGCGGCTCCACCAGGCCCTCGGGAATCGCCTTCTCGCCGCGCTTCATGTACTCGGCCACGGCCGGCAGGTCGAGCCCGGCCGTGAAGTGATCGCCGAAGGCATGCAGCACGCCCACGCGCAGGCTCGGGTCGTCGTCGAGCCGTGTGTAGGCCTCGGCCAGCTCGCGGAACATGCGCGGCGTCCAGCCGTTGCGCTTGGCGGGGCGGTTGATGCCGATCAAGAGCACGTGGTCGAGCACCTGGGTGTCGATGCAGCCTTCGGGCGGGGGCGTGGTGGGGATGGCGGTCATGGCGGGCTCAGTAGTTGTTCATCGGGCAGGCCCGACCCCGGCGCATGAAGCATGGGGTGCGAGTAGTGCTTCTTAGTAGTTGTTCATCGGGCAGGCCCGACCCCGGCGCATGAAGCATGGGGTGCGAGTAGTGCTTCTTAGTAGTTGTTCATCGGGCAGGCCCGACCCCGGCGCATGAAGCATGGGGTGCGAGTAGTGCTTCTTAGTAGGTGTAGACGCCGCGCCCGGTCTTGCGGCCGAGCTGGCCTGCCGCGACCATCTCCTTCAAGAGCGGGCAGGGCCGGTACTTCGAATCGCCGAACTGCTCGAGGTAGACCTCCATCACCGCCAGGCAGACATCGAGCCCGATCATGTCGGCCAGCGCCAGCGGGCCGATGGGCTGGTTGCAGCCGAGCTTCATGCCGGCATCGATGTCTTCCGCGCTCGCAATGCCTTCGGCCAGCACGAAGAAGGCCTCGTTGATCATCGGCACCAGGATGCGGTTGACCACGAAGCCCGGCGCGTTCTTCACGGTGATCGGCGACTTGCCCAGCGTCACGGCCAGCGCCTTCACCGCATCGTGCGTGGCGTCGCTGGTGAGGTAGCCGCGGATGATCTCCACCAGCGCCATCATCGGCACCGGGTTGAAGAAGTGCATGCCGATGAAACGGTCCGGCCGCGAGGTCGCCGCTGCCAGCTGGGTGATCGAGATCGACGAGGTGTTGGAGGCGATGATGACCTCGGGCGCGAGCATGGCGTCGATCTGCTTCAGGATCTTGAGCTTGAGTTCGTGGTTCTCGGTCGCGGCCTCGATCACGAGCTCTGCGCTCTTCAGGTCCTCGTAGTTCGTCGAGCCCTTGATCAGCGCCAGCGCCGCATCCTTCTGGGCGGCCGTGAGCTTGTCCTTCTTGATCAGGCGGTCCAGGCTGCCGGCCACGGTGGCGAGACCCTTGTCGACCGCGGCTTGCGCGATGTCGACCATCACCACCTTCACGCCTGCGACCGCGCAGGCCTGCGCGATCCCGTTGCCCATCGTGCCCACGCCGATGATGCCGACCGTCTGAATCGTCATTTCGAATGCTCCTTGAAAATCCGCCATTGTGGGTCAGCCCGTGATTTAAAGTGGTCACCATGACGACCCTCGGAACCCCTCTTTCCCCCTCTGCAACCCGCGTGATGCTGCTCGGCTCCGGCGAACTCGGCAAGGAGGTGCTGATCGCGCTCCAGCGGCTGGGCGTGGAGACCATCGCCGTCGACCGCTACGAGAACGCGCCCGGCCAGCAGGTGGCGCACCATGCGCGCACCATCACGATGAGCGACCCCGATCAGCTGAAGGCGCTGATCGAGGCCGAGAAGCCGCAGCTCGTGGTGCCCGAGATCGAGGCCATCGCCACGCCCATGCTGCAGCAGCTGGAAGACGCGGGCACGGTGCGCGTGATCCCGACCGCGCGCGCGGCGCGCCTCACGATGGACCGCGAGGGCATCCGGCGCTTGGCCGCCGAAACGCTGGGCGTGCCGACCAGCCCCTACAAGTTCTGCGATTCGCTGGCCGAGTTGCAGGCGGCGATCGACGCCGGCATCGGTTATCCGTGCATCGTCAAGCCGGTGATGAGCAGCTCGGGCAAGGGCCAGAGCAAGATCGACGGCCCTGCCGACGTGCAGAAGGCCTGGGACTACGCGATGGCCGGCGGCCGCGTGAGCCACGGCCGCGTGATCGTCGAGGGCTTCATCGACTTCGACTACGAGATCACGCTCCTGACTGTGCGCGCGCTCGACGCGGCAGGCCGGGTCCAGACGCAGTTCTGCGAGCCCATCGGCCACGTGCAGGTGAGCGGCGACTACGTCGAGAGCTGGCAGCCGCATCCGATGGCGCCGGCTGCGCTGCAAAAGGCGCAGCAGATCGCGCAGGCGGTCACGGCCGACCTCGGCGGCCAGGGGCTGTTCGGCGTCGAGCTGTTCGTGAAGGGCGAGGAGGTCTGGTTCAGCGAAGTCAGCCCGCGGCCGCACGACACCGGCATGGTGACCATGGCGACCCAGTGGCAGAACGAGTTCGAGCTGCATGCGCGCGCCATCCTGGGCCTGCCGGTGGACACCGCGCTCAAGAGCCCGGGCGCCAGCGCGGTGATCTATGGCGGCGTGGACGCGACCGGCATTGCCTTCGAAGGCGTGGCCCACGCGCTGCAGGTGCCGGGCAGCGAGGTGCGCCTGTTCGGCAAGCCCGAAAGTTTCGTCAAGCGGCGCATGGGCGTGGCGCTGGCGCATGCGGCGGATGTGGAGACGGCGCGCCGCAACGCGAAGGAAGCCGCTTCGCGCGTCAAGCCGCGCAAGGCCTGAGTTCCGGCCCTTCCAGGAGTCCGCCATGCTGCATCCCCAAGCCCAAGCCTTCATTGACCTGCTGGTGCAGCGCGGCGTGCCGCCGACCCACACGCTGACGCCGGCCGATGCGCGCAAGTTCTACCGCGACCGGCGCGCGGTCACGCAGCCGGAGCCCGGCGAAGTGGCGGAGGTGCGCGAGCTCAGCGCGCCCGGCCCGCACGACGCGATCCCATTGCGGCTCTACCGTCCACTGGGCAGCACGGCCGGCGCCTCGGTGCCGGTGCTGGTCTACTACCACGGCGGCGGCTGGACCATCGGCGACCTCGACACCCACGACACGCTGTGCCGCGAGCTTGCCAACCTCTCGGGCTGCGCGGTGATCGCAGTCGACTACCGCATGGGCCCGGAGCATCGCTTCCCGGCCGCGGTGGACGACGTGCTCGCCGCCACCTACTGGGTGCGCAAGGAAGCGGATTCGCTCGGCGTGGACGCAAATCGCCTCGCGGTCGGCGGCGACAGCGCCGGGGGCAACCTCGCGGCGGTGGTGGCGATCGCGGCGCGCGATGCGGGCGATCTGCCCATCGCCTTCCAGTTGCTGATCTACCCGGCAACCGACATGCGCTGCGTGCACCCTTCGCACACCAGCAACGGTCAGGGCTATGTGCTGACCAGCGACACGATCAAGTATTTCCACGACCACTACATCACCGACGCGCAGCACGACCTCGACTGGCGCGCCTCGCCGCTCTTGCACCCCGACCTGTCGCGCCTGCCGCCGGCGCTGGTGCTCACCGCCGGCTACGACCCGCTGCGCGACGAGGGGCTGGACTACGCGCGGGCGCTGACTGCGGCCGGCAACCGCGCGGTCTACGTCTGCTTCGAGCGCCAGATCCATGGCTTCATCACCATGGGCCGGCTGCTCGACGAGGCGAACGCGGCGGTGGCGCTGTGCGCCGGCGAACTGCGGCGGCGCTGGCAGCATGACCAGGAACCGTTCGGACTGAGCTTGTCGAAGTCAGGGCGCATGTAGGGAAAGTCCCCGCACCTCGACATCGCCGCGCCGCTGCGGCGCCGCTACGATCCTGCGAGCGCGACGCGAGCGCAGGAGACATTCATCTTGGGCACCAGGACGGACACCGACCGCAGCGGCAACGGCAGCAGGGGCGAGCGCCTCATGTGGCTGACCCGCGAGCGCGTTTTCTACGCCGGCCTGCTGGGCGCGGCGGCCGAGCGCAGCCTGGGAGGCCATGGCGTCTACGTGTCGCCGACGGGACAGCCGATGCGCATCCGCATCGGCGGCGGCGCCTGGCAAAGCGGCGAGCTGCTGGTGGTGCCGCCGCAGGTGCCGCACCAGGTCGTGAGCGAAGAGCCGCTGATCCTCAACCTGCTGATCGAATCGGAGTCGGTCGATCCAGCGCAGCTGCCCAACTTTCTGCAGCACTGCGGCGCGGTCGAGGCGCCGGACTTCGTCCAGCGCGTTCGCGCGGCCCACGCGCAACTGCTTGCCGCCGCCGGCCGCGACGGCTTCGACGCCCTTGACTTCGACACGCTGTTCTTCGGCCAGCCGCTCGTCGTGCGGCCGATCGACGCGCGCATCCGCCAGGTGGTCGAGCGCATCGTCGCCGACCCGGCGCTGCTGGCCTCGGCCGAGGAATGCGCGGCCTCGGTGCAGCTCTCCTTCTCGCGCTTCCTGCATCTGTTCAAGCAGGAGATCGGCGTGCCTTTCCGCGCCTTCCGCGCCTGGAAGCGGGCCCGCAGCCTGCTGCGCCATGTGCGGGAGTCCGCCACGCTGACCGACATCGCGCTCGACACCGGCTATCCCGATTCGACCCATTTCAGCCACTCGATCCGCCAGGTCTACGGCCTGCGTCCCAGCGACATCCTCGCCGGCTCGCGACGACTCGCCGTGTATCAATGAAAGAGGCCTGATTGCAAGTCCTCCAGCTCCTGCTCTCAGGCATTGCGCAAGGCTGCATCTACGGCCTGATCGCGCTGGGGTTCGTGCTGATCTACAAGGCCACCGAAACCGTGAGCTTCGCCCAGGGCGAGCTCATGATGCTGGGCGCCTTCTGTGCCTTCGCCGGCATGTCCTTGCTCGGCCTGCCCTTCTGGTTGGCGGCGCTGCTGGCCGTGGCGGCGATGGCCGCCTTCGGCGTGCTGCTCGAGCTGGTCGTGATCCGGCCAATCCTCGGGCAGCCGCAGTTCTCGATCGTGATGCTGACCATCGGCATTGGCTACGTGGCGCGCGGGCTGATCACCATGATTCCCGCCATCGGCACCGAGACGCACACGCTGCCTGTGCCCTACAAGGACCAGATCTGGAAGCTGGGCGAGCTGGTGGTCAACGTGGAGCAGATGGCCATCATCCTTTCCACCGCGGTGCTGTGCGGCCTGCTGTTCGCGATGTTCCGCTACAGCAAGCTCGGCATCGCGATGCAGGCCTCGTCGCAGAACCAGCTGGCGGCCTACTACATGGGCATTCCGGTCAAGCGGCTCAACGGGCTGGTGTGGGGGCTCGCGGCCGCGGTGGCCGCCATCGCCGGCATGCTGCTCGCGCCGATCACCTTCGTGCACGCCAACATGGGCTTCATCGGCCTCAAGGCTTTTCCGGCGGCGGTAGTGGGCGGCTTCGGCAGCCTGCCGGGGGCGATCGTCGGCGGGCTGGTGATCGGCATCGTCGAATCCTTTGCCGGCTTCTATTTGCCCGACGGGTTCAAGGACACGGCGCCCTACATCGTGGTGCTCGTGATGTTGATGGTGAAGCCCAATGGCCTGTTCGGCGAGAAGCTGCGCAAGAAAGTCTGAATGCGCTTCATCTTCAAGACCTCCTACGCGCAGGACATTGGCCTGGCCAAGCACGGCGGCCACGTGTTCTGGTACAGCCTGCTCGGTGCGGCGCTGATCGCGGCGCCGTGGCTGCTGCCCGAGTACTGGCTCGCGCAGCTGACCTTCGTGTTGATCTACGGCATCGTGGGCCTCGGCCTGATGCTCCTGGCCGGCTTCACCGGGCAGTTCTCGATCGGGCATGCGGCCTTCCTGGGCACTGGCGCCTACACGCAGGCCGTGCTCGCGAACATGGGGGTGCCCTTTCCGATCGCGATGGTGGCGGCCGCTGCGCTCTCGGCCGCGGTCGGCGTGGTGGTCGCGCTGCCGGCCCTGCGCGTCAAGGGCATCTACCTCGGCATCGCGACCCTGGCCTTCGGCTTCATCGTCGAGGAGGTGTTCGCGCGCTGGGAGAGCGTCACCGGCGGTAACTCGGGACTGCACGTGAAGTCGCCCAAGCTCTTCGGGCTGGACATCAGTTCGAGCGAAGGCTTCTACATCGTGTGCCTGGTGATCGCGGTGGTCTGCACGCTGGCCATCCTGAACCTGCTGCGCTCGCCGACCGGCCGCGCCTTCGTCGCCATCCGCGATTCGGAGATCTCGGCGCAGAGCATGGGCATCCATCTGGCGCGCTACAAGACCATGTCCTTCGCGATCTCGGCCGCATTGGCAGGGCTCGGCGGGGCGCTCTATGCGCACAAGCTCAGCTTCATCTCGCCGGACCAGTTCAACATCCTGCAATCGATCGACCTGCTGCTGATGGTGGTTATCGGCGGGCTCGGTTCGGTGCACGGCGCTTTTCTCGGCGCGATCTTCCTGATCGCGATGCCGCAGCTGATCGCGCTCGGCAAGGACTGGCTGCCGCCGGTGATCGGCCAGGCGCCCGGACTGCAGGGGCTGGTGTACGGCGTGGTGCTGATCGGCTTCGTGCTGTTCGAGCCGCTGGGCCTGTACGGGCGCTGGCTCAAGATCCGCACCTACCTGCAGCTCTTTCCGTTCTACCGCCGCGGACTGTTCAGGCGGCAGAAGTCCTTCACCAAGTCGGATCGCCTGAGATGAGCGGCGATGTACTCCTTGCAGCCCGGGACCTGAGCGTGCGCTTCGGCGGGGTGCTGGCCGTGAACAAGGTGAGCTTCGACGTGCGGCGCGGCGAGGTGTTCACGCTGATCGGGCCCAACGGCGCCGGCAAGACCACGGTCTTCAACCTGATCAGCCGCATCTACACGCCGACCACGGGCGAGATCGTCTGGCACGGCGAGGGCGCGGCGCTCTCGCTCACGCAGCAGGCGCCGCATGCCATTGCCGCGCTCGGCATCGCGCGCACCTTCCAGAACATCGAGCTGTTCGAGCACGCGACCGTGCTGCACAACCTCCTGATCGGCCGCCACACGCATCGCCAGACCGGCTTCTGGAGCGAGGTCTTCTTCACGCCCGCCACGCGCCGCGCCGAGATCGAGGCGCGCGAAAAAGCGGAGCGGGTGATCGACCTGCTGGACCTGCAGCATCACCGCGATTCGATGGTGGCGGGGCTGCCTTACGGCGTGCGCAAGGTGGTGGAACTGGCCCGCGCGCTGTGCACCGAGCCCAAGCTGCTGCTGCTCGACGAACCGTCTTCCGGGCTCAATGTCGAGGAGACGGCGGACATGGCCTTCTGGATCCAGGACATCCAGCAGGAGCTCGGCATCTCGGTGCTGATGGTGGAGCACGACATGTCGCTGGTGTCGAAGGTGTCGGACCGCGTGCTGGCGATGAACATGGGCGAGGCGCTG
Source organism: Variovorax sp. LjRoot84 (assembly GCF_964254305.1). Classification (NCBI taxonomy): domain Bacteria; kingdom Pseudomonadati; phylum Pseudomonadota; class Betaproteobacteria; order Burkholderiales; family Comamonadaceae; genus Variovorax; species Variovorax sp. LjRoot84. Next base: position 5,552,308 of record NZ_CAXUTE020000001.1, on the reverse strand, counting down.
GCCTCGGGGACGCCGCGCGAGGTGCAGTCGGATGTGAAGGTTATCGAGGCTTATCTGGGGACTGTGGGGGATGTGAGCGGATTGAGGAGGACGGCATGAGCGACATCGTCCTTGCGCTCCTCAACGTCGAAAGCGCCTACGGCCCCATCAAGGCCATCCGCGGCGTCAGCCTCAAGGTGCGCCAGGGCGAGATCGCCACCGTGCTGGGCTCCAACGGCGCCGGCAAGACCACCATCCTCAAAACGATCTCCGGAATCATCGATCCGAGAAAAGGCAGCATCGAATTCCAAGGTCAGAACATCACCGCCAAGGATCCTGCCCATATCGTCCAGCAAGGCCTCTCGCACGTCCCCGAAGGTCGCGAAGTGTTCCCGCTGCTGTCGGTGAAAGACAACCTGCTGATGGGCGCCTACACCCGCACCGACCGCGACGGCGTCGCGCGCGACATCGAAACCGTCTATGGCTATTTCCCGATCCTGCGCGAGCGCGCCACGCAGGACGCCGGCCTGCTCTCCGGCGGCCAGCAGCAGATGCTCGCGATCTCGCGCGCCATCATGGCGGCGCCCAAGCTCATCCTGCTCGACGAGCCCAGCCTCGGCCTTTCGCCCAAGCTCACGCGCGAGATCTTCGAGATCGTGGTGCGCATCAACCGCGAGCGCGGCACCACCATCCTGCTGGTGGAGCAGAACGCCAACATGGCGCTCAACGCCTCCGACTACGGCTACGTGCTGGAGAACGGCCGCATCGTGATGGAAGACACCTGCGAGCGCCTGCGCGAAAAGGAGGACATCAAGGAGTTCTACCTCGGCCTGAAGGACGAGGGCGTGCGCGGCGAGCGGCGCTGGAAAAAGAAGAAGACCTGGAGGTAAGACCATGGCCAAGCAGCATCAGCAGCAGCAAGGACTCTGGGATCTCTCTCACATCCAGCCGCGGCAGGAGATCGTGGTGCAGGGCGACACCGTTCCCGCGGTCTTCTGGAACGCCGAGCGCGCGCGTGGCGACCAGGTCTGGATGCGGCAGAAGGAGTTCGGCATCTGGCGCAGCTGGAGCTGGCGGCAGACCGCCGAGGCGGTGCGCGAGATCGCCGGCGGGCTGATGGCGATCGGCTTCGCGCCCGGCGAGTGCGCATCGATCCTGGCCAACACCGTCGTCGAATGGGTGCTGTGCGACCTGGCGGTGCTCAGCTGCGCCGGCGTGGCCAACGGCATCTATCCGACCGACGCGGCCTCGCAGGTGAAGTACCTGTGCGAGGACTCGCGCACCACCGTGCTCTTCGTCGAGGACGACGAGCAGCTGGACAAGGCGCTCGAAGTGCGCGCCGGGCTGCCGCTCCTGCGCCGCGTGATCGTGTTCGACATGGAAGGCTTGCGCGAGCTTCATGATCCGGGCGTGATGAGCCTCGATGCGCTGCGCGCCCTGGGCCGCGACTATCTCCAGAGCCACCCGCAGGAACTCGAACAGCGCATCGCCGCCTGCCGCCCCGAAGACCTGGCGATCCTGGTCTACACCTCGGGCACCACCGGCAAGCCCAAGGGCGCGATGCACAGCCATCGCGGGCTGGTCCACACCATGCGCGGCTACAACATGCTGGTTGCGCAGGACGAGCACGACGAGCGCATGTGCTTCCTGCCGCTGTGCCACATCGCCGAGCGCATGGGTGGCGAGTACTTCGCGATGTACACCGGCGCCATCCTCAACTTCGTCGAGAACCCGGAGACCGTGCCGGAGAACGTGCGCGAGATCGCGCCCACCGTGTTCACCGCCGTGCCGCGCGTGTGGGAGAAGTTCTATTCGGGCGTGATGATCGCGCTGAAGGAAGCGAGCAGCCTGCAGCAGGCGGCCTACCGCTGGAGCATCGGCGTGGGCGGCGCCATCGCCGAGCGCGTGCTCGCGGGGCAGCCGGTGGGCGGCCTGCTGCGCTTCAAGTTCCGCCTCGCGCGCTGGCTCGCGCTCGACAACGCGCGCAAGCTGATCGGCATCCACCGCGCGCGCTTCCTGGTCACTGGCGCGGCGCCGATCTCGCCCGAGCTGGTCAAGTGGTACCTGGCGCTCGGTGTGCCGATGCTCGAGGTCTGGGGCATGACCGAGTCCTGTGGCGCTTCCACCGGCGTGCCGGCCGCGCGCATCAAGCCGGGTTCCATCGGCCCGGCCGCCGGCTACAACGAGGTACGGCTCGATCCGGCCACCGGCGAGATCCTGGTGCGCGGCACCAACGTCTTCATGGGCTACCTCAACCTGCCCGAGAAGACGGCGGAGACCATCGACGCCGACGGCTGGCTGCACACCGGCGACGTCGGCACCGTCGACGAGGACGGGTATTTCCGCATTACCGACCGCATGAAGGACATCATCATCACGGCAGGCGGCAAGAACATCACGCCGAGCGAGCTGGAGAACGAGCTCAAGTTCAGCCCCTACATCACCGATGCCGTGGTGATCGGCGATGCCAGGCCCTATCTGACGGTGATCGTCATGATCGACCAGGAGAACGTCGAGAAATTCGCGCAGGACCACGACGTGCCTTTCAGCAACTACGAGAGCCTCACGCGCGCACAGGAAGTGCAGGACCTGATCCAGGGCGAGATCGACCGCGTCAACGCCAAGTTCGCGCGGGTGGAGCAGATCAAGAAGTTCTTCCTGCTCGAAACGCAGCTCAGCGCCGAGGACGAAGAGCTCACGCCGACGATGAAGCTCAAGCGGAAGCTGGTGCAGACCAAATACTCCCCCCGCATCGAGGCCATGTACCGATAGCCGACTCGTTCAGTTCGTCAACCAAGGAGATTCCTGTATGAAGATCAAGACACTGTTTCCCCTGGCCGCAGTCGCCGGTCTCGCGCTGGGCTCCGGCCTGGCCGGCGCGCAATCGCAGGGCGTCACCAAGGACGAGATCCGCATCGGCACCATCCAGGATCTCTCGGGCCCGATCGCGGGCTTCGGCAAGCAGTCGCGCAACGGCATGCAGCTGCGCGTGGACGAGCTCAACGAGCAGGGCAACGTGCATGGCCGCAAGCTCAAGCTCTTCGTCGAGGACTCGGGCTACGACCCCAAGAAGGCGGTGCTGGCGGCGCAGAAGCTGGTCAACCAGGACAAGATCTTCATCATGGCCGGCCACATCGGCACCGCGCAGAACATGGCGGCGATGCCGGTGCAGTTCGACAAGAACGTGATCAACTTCATGCCGATCACGGCGGCGCGCGAAATGTACGAGCCCTTCCACCGGCTCAAGTACTCCTTCGCCGCCACCTACTACGACCAGATCCGCAACGCGCTGCCCAAGATGATCAAGGAGAAGGGCGCCAAGAAGGTCTGCACCATCTACCAGGACGACGAGTTCGGGCTCGAAGTGCAGCGCGGCGCCGAAGCCGGCCTCAAGACCGCCGGCATGGAGCTGACCGAGAAGACTTCGTTCAAGCGCGGCGCGACCGACTTCTCCTCGCAGGTCGCGAAGATGAAGGCGGCCAACTGCGATCTCGTGGTGATGGGCACCATCATCCGCGAAACCATCGGCACCATCGGCGAGGCGCGCAAGACCGGCTTCAACCCGACCTTCCTGGGCTCCAGCGCGGCCTACACCGACCTGATCCACAAGCTCGGCGGCAAGGCGATGGACGGCCTCTACGCGACCATGACCGCGCAAAATCCCTACACGGACGAGCAGTCGCAACCGATCCGCTTCTGGGCCAACAAGTACAAGACCAAGTTCAACGAGGACCCGACCGTGTTCTCGGTCTACGGCTACACCATCATCGACCAGTTCATCAGGGCCGCGCAGAAGGCCGGCCCCAACCTCACGACCGACAGCTTCATCAAGGCGATGGACGGCATGACCTTCGAGCCCGACATGTTCGGCGGCCCCAAGAGCAGCTACACCGCCACCAAGCGCCTGGGCAACGACCAGTCGCGCCTGTCGCAGATCGTGGACGGCAAGTGGAAGGTGGTGTCGGACTACGTGGCGCCCTGAGGCGTCGCCGGCTCAGCGGCAGATCGTGGTGGTACCCACCGGCCGGCAGGTCTTTCCATCGGGGGTCTGGTAGCGGTCCAGCTGGCCGGAGCGGTTGTAATGGTTGCCCTGCGTGTCCTGGCAGCCCGCCGCATCGCAGTTGCGGATGCGCGGCCGCATGTCGCGACGCGGCATGGGCTGGCGATAGGTGCCGGGGTAGGGATATCCATCGTCGATCGCCACGGGATCGCTGCCGCGCTCGCTCCAGCGCGAATCGCCGGGCCGCTCGTTGCTGCTGGCGCCGCGAGAGTCGATGATGGCCGGGCCTGCCGGCGCCTGAGACGGGTTCGGGGCCGCTGCCATCGGGCCGCGCTCCTCACGCTGACGTTCGGCTCCGTCTCGCAGCGCAGGCGGGGGTTCCGACACGCGTCCCACCGGCCTGGCGCCCGGCGGGCATGTGCCGTCGGTATAGCTCACGTTGCCGGCCGCGTCTGCACAGCGGATCACCTCCGCGCTGGAGAGGGGAGCGAGCGTGCTCAGGATGGCAAGAAAGAGGAGCTGGCGCATGAGGCACTCATTGTGCGCCTGCTCCCCGTCCCGCTCGTGCCAACGCCAGCGCCAGCCTGGCCCCCACCTCGGCGTTGTGTTTGACGAGCGCGATGTTGGTCGCCAGGCTGCGTCCACCCGTCAGCGCCTTGATGCGAGCCAGCAGGAAGGGTGTCACCGCCTTGCCGGTGACGCCTTGCGCCTTGGCCTCGGCGAGCGCCTGCCGGGTCAGCGCATCGATCTCCTCGCGCGGCATCGCGGCCGCTTCCGGCACCGGCGTGCTCAGCACCACGCCGCCCGCGAGGCCCAGGTCCCACTTGGTGCGGATGAAGCGTGCCTGCGCCGCCGCGTCGTCCAGCCTGAAGTCGGCGCGAAAGCCGCTGTCGCGCGTGTAGAACGCGGCGAAGTTGTCCTGCTCGCAACTGAGCACCGGCACGCCGTGCGTTTCCAGGTATTCCAGCGTGAGCCCGATGTCCAGGATCGACTTCGCGCCGGCGCACACCACGGCCACCGAGGTCTTCGCCAGTTCCTGCAGGTCGGCCGAGATGTCGAAGCTCTCCGGCGCACCGCGGTGCACGCCGCCGATGCCGCCGGTGACGAAGACTTCGATGCCGGCCAGCGCCGCGCAGATCATCGTGGCGGCGACGGTGGTGGCGCCGAGCCCGCCGCCGGCCAGCACGGCCGGCAGGTCGCGGCGGCTGACTTTGTACGCATCGCCCGAGCGGGCCAGCAGTTCGAGCTCGTCGTCCGCGAGGCCGATGCGGATTCGCCCGCCGATCAGCGCGATGGTCGCGGGCTCGGCGCCCAGGCTGCGGATCAAGGCCTCCACTTCGCGTGCCGTGCGAACGTTCTCTGGGTAGGGCATGCCGTGCGCGATGATGGTCGATTCCAGCGCCACCAGCGGGCGGCCGGCGGCCTGCGCAGCGGCCACGGGTGCGCTGCGGGTCAACCAGGAGTGGGCAAGTTCGGTCACCATGTCGATGCTTCCGGCAGTGTGGTTCACGCGGCGGTTCAGCGCAAATGGCGCTGCAGCCGCTGACTATCCTCGGCGAGCTGCTGGCGCATGACGGACAGGAACTCCCTGGCCGTGGCCGACAGCACCTTGCCCGCCGGCAGGGCCAGCAGGCAGGCGAACGAGACGTCGATCGACAGCTTGCGCACGACCAGCCCACGCTCGGCGTAGTCGAGTGCGGTGATCGGATTGACCAGGCCGACGCCCAGGCCGCGCAGCGCCATCTCGCAGATGCTGGCCGCATAAGGCGTCTGCGCGGCCACGCGCAGCGCGATGCCCTGCTGCGCCATGGCGGCCTCGAGCCGGCGATGCGCCGGGTCCTCGGGGTTCAGGGCCAGGAAGGGAAGCTCCGCGAGCTGCTGGGGCTTGACGGTCTTGAAGCGCGCCAGCGCGTGGCCCTCTCGCATCACGATCACGCCGGGCATGCGCGCAAAGGTCGAATGCTCGATGCCCTCCAGCGACAGCTCGTCGGCCATGAGCCCGAAATCCGAAATGCCCATGGCCACGCGGTCGCGCACATCCTTCGAGCTCAGCACCTGCAGCGACACCTGCGGCCACGCGCCGTCCCCGCGTTGCGCCTTCAGCCGCGCCAGCGCGCGCGGCATGAAGCCGAGCCCGAAGGCCGGATAGCAGCTGAGTTCCAGCTGGTTGACGCCGAAGTCGCGCAGGCTGCGCAGCCGGTGCTCGATGGCGTCCATGCCGATGAACACGCGCTCCACCTCGGTCCAGAGCGCGCGGGCCTCCGGTGTCGGCACCAGCCGCCCGCTGGTGCGCTGGAACAGCACCATGCCCGCCTGCGCCTCGAGCCGCTTGAGCGACTGGCTGACGGCAGGCTGCGTCACATGCAGCTGAGCCGCCGCCTTGCGCGTGGTGCTGCTGCGCATCAGGGCCCGGAAGGTCTCGATCTCGGTGAATCGCATTGATAAGTTTGGTTATCGGATGAATAGATCGATCGACTTTATTTTATTTATCTGCGCCTAGCATTCGGGCATCGATTTCAGCGACAAGAGAGAAGCCAAAGAGATGACCCACCCGGTTTGCGCCCTGGCCCAGCCGATCCGGCCGATCAGGAATCCGCTGCTGCGCGGCCTGCAATGCCTGCGCTGCAACGCCGAGTACCCGATCCGCCTCGCGCAAGAGGGCTGCCCGGCCTGCCGCGCAGAGGGCGTGCATGTCGGCCTGCGCGCGAGCTATCGGGCCGACGCGGCGTCAGCGCCTCTCATGCCGTATGCACGGGGCTTCAGCCTGGGCGAGGGCGGCACGCCGCTGTACGCGATGCCCGATCTGGCGCGCCGCTTCGGCGTCGCGCGCCTCAGCTTCAAGGACGAGTCCTGCAATCCGACCGGCTCGCACAAGGACCGGATGACCGCGATTGGCGTCACGCAGGCGCTGGACTTCGGCGCTCGCACGCTGGTGCTCGCCTCCTCGGGCAACGCCGCGGTGTCGGCCGCGCATTACGCGCAGGCGGCGGGCCTGGCCTGCGAGGTCGCGACCTACGACGGCATGCCCGCCGCCTACTTGCGCGCGCTCGACGCCGCGGGCGCCAGGCGTTTCGCCTTCGCCGACAACGCCGGCCGCTGGGCCTTCGTGCGCGAGCGCGCGCCGCTCGCGGGCTATTTCGCGCTCACCAACTACAGCCTGCCGGCGCTCGGCAGCGCGCCGCTGGCCATCGAAGGCTACAAGCCCATCGCCGACGAATGCCTGGAGCAGGGCGGCCTGCCCGACCATGTGCTGGTGCCGACGGCACGCGGCGACCTGGCGTGGGGCCTCTTTGCCGGCTTTCGCGATCTGCTGGCCGCCGGCCGCATCGCGAAGCTGCCGCGCATCTGGGCGGTCGAGCCTTTCGCGCGGCTCTCGCGCGTGCTCGAAGGCGGCGCGCTGGATGCCGACTACTCCGGCCGCACCGCGCAGTTCTCCACGGCCGGCGCTACCGTCACGTATCTTCAATGGCAGGCGGTCGCCGCCACCGGCGGCGGCGCCGTGGTCGTGGGCGACGACCAGGCGCGCGCGGCCCGGCGCCTGCTCGCGCAGGCGGGCGTCAGCGCGGAGCTCTGCGCCGCGGGCGGCCTGGCTGCGCTTTCGCAATTGCGCGAACGCGGCGCGATCGCGGCGGACGAACACGTGCTGCTGATGCTCACCGCGGACGCCTCGCGCGATCCGAGCTGGCCCGATCCTGTTTGAGTTTCAAGGAGCTTCCCATGTCGCCGATGCATCGCCGCACCTTCCTGAGCGCAGCCGCGCTGGTGGCCGCCGGGCCGAAGGCCTGGGCCGCCTTTCCCGACAAGCCGATCAAGCTGATCGTGCCCTGGGCTCCCGGCGGCAGCACCGATGCCATTGCGCGCGCCATGGCGCAAGGCATGAGCAGCGCGATGGGTATCTCGGTCATCGTGGACAACCGGCCCGGCGCCGCGGGCCAGATCGGCACCGAAGCCGCCGCCCGGGCCGCGCCGGACGGCTACACGATCGCCATCGTGGAACTCCCGCATGCCATCGCGCCGGCGGTGATGACCCGCCTGCCCTACGACCTGCTGCGCGACTTCACGCCGATGACGATGATCGGCACCTCGCCGTTGGTTTTCTTCGGCGGCATCGGTGCCGACAGCAAGGATTTCAGGAGCTTCATGAAGGCGGCTGCGGCCGCTGCTGCGTCGCCGCCCGCCATCGCGCACAGCGGCGCCGGCACCGTCAGCCACCTGGCCGCGGAGCTGCTGGCGACCCGCAGCCGGATCAGGTTCAACATGGTGCCGTACCGAGGTTCGGCGCCTGCGCTCAACGACGTGGCGGCGGGCATGGTGGCGGGCCACTTCGCCACGCTGGCCAGCGGCTCCAGCCTGCTCGCGGCCGGCAAGATCCGCGCGCTGGCCGTGGCCAGCCCGCAGCGTGTGGACCTGCCGGCGCTGCGGGGCGTGCCCACGCTGTCGGAGGCCGGCATCAAGGGCGTCGAGATCGACCAGTGGTGGGCCATGGTGGCGCCGGCCACCACACCGCTCGAGGTGACCGAACACCTGCGCAAGGAGGCCGCGGCAGCCCTGGCTCAGCCGGCCGTCAAGGAGCGGCTGTCGGCCCTGGCCGTGGAACTGAAAGCGTCCAGCAGCGGCGAGTTGCGCGCCTTCATGCGCGCGGAGGCCGAGCGCTGGCAGAAGGTGGCGAAGGAAATCGGCTTGCAGCCGCAGTAGCGGTAGCGGCGGCGCGATCCTCAGGAGAACGGGCGACCACGGTCGCGTTCTTTCGCGGCCTCCATGGCCGCGGACATCGACGACACCACGGCAGCCCACTCCTCGCCCCTCAGCAACAGCGCCGTTTGGGAATGGAGCAGCGTGTCTTCTCGGTCCAGATGGGCATGCATCAGCTGGCGGTGCTCTTGCAACAGGGCTTCGACGGTCCCGGTATCTCGAGCAGGACGACGCCCTTCGGGCGATGCGTCGTTTCGTCGAATGCCTGAAGGCGTTCGATGAGTTCGACGAGCGACGCCGCCTGCGGCCCCGGTCGTGTCCAATCCCCTGTTTTCAGCGTGCCGTCGACAAGCGCCAACAGCTCACGAATGCGAGTGTGCTCGGCACGCAAGATGATCCACGCGCATTCGGCCGCCAGCATGTTCTTGTCCCCTTTATGCCAGCTTACTCCTGTGCGCTTGCCTTGAAAGTCTGGCCGCGTGGGCAATGTGGTTTCAAGCAATTGAAGCACCGGCCATAGGGCCTCACACCCGCTCACCGCTTCGCCGTTAGACTCCACGCCGTGTGCGCCACTCGCGCATCACCCCCTGATCGCAGGAGGCAATTGCCATATGGCAAGGTCCCGGTCCCGGCCACTGTCGATGCGCGCGTTGCGCGCCGACACCCACCGGCGCGAGCCCTTCGAGCGCCTGGTCTACAGCGGGCTGCGCCTGAATGAATTGCGCCGCGAGAGTGAGCTGCACGAATTCCTGATCGACGAGGCGATCGAACTCAGCGGCGCGCAGCGCGTGCTGCTGGTGCTCGACAGCGACGACGGCCCGCGCATCGTCGCCTCGATGCTGCCGCAGGGCGAAGACGCCGCCGGCCTGCTCAGCGCCATTGGACCCTGGCTCGCCGAAACCCGCCGCACCCGCGCCGTGAGCCTGCGGCACGGGCCCGACGGTGCCGAACCCGCCGCCCAGCGCTCGTGCCTCATCGCTCCGCTGATCGCCCGGCGCGAGCTGATCGGCTGTCTTTACGCCGACATCGAAGGCGCGGCCGGTCGCTTCCATGGCGCGGACCGCGACCTGCTGGCCATGCTTGCGAGCCAGGCCTCCGTGGCCCTGGCCAATATCCGCTTCCGTGAGAGCCTGGAGCGCAAGGTGGCTGAGCGCACGGCCGAGCTCGCGCAACGCGCCGGGGAGCTCACACTCATCAACAGCATCCAGCAAGGCGTGGCCGCCAGGCTGGAGTTTCAGGCCATCATCAACCTGGTGGGCGACAAGCTGCGGGAAGTGTTTGCCACCGGCGACCTGAACATCGTGTGGTGGGATGACAAGACCAACCTGATCCAGGCGCTGTATCGCTACGAACACAACGTGCCGTTGCCGCTCCCGCCGGCGCGGCCGTTGAAGCCCGGCGAGGCGGCAGAACGAATCCTCCGCGAACGCCGGACCGGCGTGGCGAACACGCGCGAGGAACAGACCTGGATCGGCATGAGCCCGGCACCGGGAACCGATTGGGCGCACTCGATCGTCGCGGTCCCCATCATCGGCAGCGATCGCGCTCTGGGCGCCATCGTGCTGCAGAACCACGAGCGCGAATACGCCTTCGGGAGCAACGAGGTCCGACTGCTCGAAACGGTGGCGGCGAGCATGGGCCTGGCGCTGGAGAACGCCCGCCTGTTCGACGAGACGCAGCGCCGCGCCCGCGAATTGAAGGAGGCGCTGGCGCACCAGACCGCGACCGCCGAGGTGCTGCAGGTCATCGGCAGCTCGGTGGCCGACACCGGGCCCGTGTTCGACAAGATCCTCGAGTGCTGCGACCGTTTGTTCGACGCCGGTTCCTTCGCCTTGTTGATGGTCGACGCTCAGGGCCAGCTTGCGCTGACGCGTTGGCGGATGACGGCGGCCGGCCGCGCCGCGATCGGCGAGGCACGCGCAGCCGAGCTCGAGCCATTGATGCAGTCGAACTACCCGATGCCGCTGGCCGATACGTCTGCCGAACCCGCGTTCCGCACCGGAGACCTGGTGGAGTTTGCCGACGTGCTGAACGACGTCGGGGCGCCACTGGTGTTGCGCCGCAACGCCGAGCATCTGGGAAGGAGTTTCGCGAACCTGGCCGCTCCGCTGATGTGGGAGGGCCGCGGCATCGGCATCCTCAGCATGCAGCGCGGCGAGGTGGGTCCGTTCAGGCCCAGTGAGCGCGCTCTGCTCAAGACCTTCGCCGACCAGGCGGTGATCGCAATCCGGAACGCGCGGCTGTTCAACGAGACCCAGGAGGCGCTGCACAAGGTCGAGGAACGCACCGCCGAGCTGACCGAGTCCCTCGAGTACCAGACCGCGATCAGCGAGGTGCTGCGCGTCATCAGCGAATCGCCGACCGATGTGGCTCCCGTGTTCGAGGCGATCCTGGATTGCGCGACGCGGCTGCTCGGCAGCCCGACTTCCGCGATCTTGAGCTTCGACGGGCGCCTGGTTCATCTGGCAGCCACCCGGAACTGGGCTGCACCGGCGCTGGAGGCGGCACGCACGCTGTACCCGGCGCCTCCCGATTCGCACCTGATGAGCGGTCGCGCCATCATCGAGCGAAGGGCCCTGAGCAACGAGGATGCGGGGTCGGACCCGAATTACGACCGCACGATGGCGAAGACCGGAAACTGGCGCCGGATGATCGCTGCACCGATGCTCAAGGATGGCGCGCCGATCGGCGTGATCGTCACCGCGTGGCTGGAACCCGGCAAGACGCCGCGACGGCAGCTCGATCTGCTCAAGATGTTTGCCGACCAGGCCGTGATCGCGATCGAGAACGTGCGGCTGATCAATGAGACCCGGGAGGCGCTGGAGCGCCAGACCGCAACGTCCGAGGTGCTGAAGGTCATCAGCGGCTCGCCGACCGACGTGCAGCCGGTGCTCGACACGGTGGCCGAGCGCGCCGGCCTGTTGTGCCGGGCCGACGGCAGCCGGGTGTGGCTGGCCGCAGGCGAGCACCTGCGCGCGATGACGAGCTACGGGCCGGCGTACGGCGACTACTCACTGGGCGCAGAACTGCCGCTGCGCGCCAGCTCGATCGGCGGCCGTGCGTTCCTGGAGCGCCGTAGCGTGCATGTCGAAGACGTCGTCCCTCTTCTCGACACCGAATATCCGGACGTGCGCGAGCTTCAGGCGCGCAACGGCTTTCGCACGGTGCTGGCCGTGCCGATGATTCGCGATGGCGAATCGATCGGCGTGATCGCGCTGCTGCGCAACCAGGTACGGCCTTTTGCGCCAGCGGAGATCGGCCTGGTGCAGACTTTCGCCGACCAGGCGGTGATCGCCATCGAGAACGTGCGTCTGTTCAACGAAACCAGGCAGGCGCTGGAGCGGCAGACGGCAAGCGCCGAAGTCCTGCAGGTCATCAGCGGCTCGGTGGCCGACACCGCGCCGGTGTTCGACAAGATCCTGGAGAGCTGCGCCCGCCTGTTCCGCAGCTCCGAGCTCGGCATCGTGATCATCGACGAGGAGCAGCAGCTGTTGCGCTCCGCGGCCTACCGCGGCGAGTCGGCGCCGGCGGTGGCGCGCATCTTTCCGCTCCCGCTGCGCGAGGAGCCGGTCCACCAGGCGATCCGCGAAAACCGCGTGCTGCGCTACGCCGACGTGATGAACGGGGCCGACACACCCAAGAGCGTGCGCAACGCCGCGGTGATGCTCGGGACCGGCAACTACTCGCAGGTCTTCGCGCCGATGCAGTGGGAAGGGCGGGGCATCGGCATGCTGTACGTGACCCGCAACCCGCCCGTGCCCTTCAGCGAGCAGGAGGCCGGGCTGCTGAAGACCTTCGCCGACCAGGCCGTGATCGCGATCCAGAACGCGCGACTGTTCAATGAGACCAAGGAGGCACTGGAGCAGCAGACCTCCACGGCGGCGATCCTGCGCGTGATGAGCAGTTCGCCCACCGATGCGCAGCCCGTGTTCGAAGCGATCGCGGAGCGCGCCAGGGCGTTGTGCGGCGCGACCATCGGCACGGCCACGCGTTTCGACGGCCAACTGCTGCACATGGTGGGCTACCACGGCACGACACCGGAAGCGGAGGCGTCCATGCGCGCCGCATTTCCGATGAAGCTCGGGCGCGGCTCCAGCAACGCCCGCGCCATCATGGAACGCGCGCCAGTGCAGATTCCCGATGTGCACGCGGACGCTGATTACGAACTGAATGAACAGGCCAGGCAAGCGGGCTTTCGCAGTGTGCTGTCGGTGCCCCTGCTGCGCGAGGGCCGCGCCATCGGCACGGTCGGCGTTGCGCGTGAGCAGGCCGGTACTTTCCCCGCCAAGTCCGTCGCCCTGCTGCAGACCTTCGCCAGCCAGGCCGTGATCGCGATCGAGAACGCGCGCCTGTTCCGTGAGACCCAGGAAGCGCTGGAACGGCAGACGGCGACAGCGGAAATCCTGAAGGTCATTGCAAGTTCGCCCGCCGACGTGCAACCTGTCTTCAGCGCCATCGTTCAAAGCGCGCGGCAGTTGGTCGGCGGGTTCTCCGCGACATTGCTGCGGCGCATCGACGATTCGATCCATCTCGCCGCATACACACCCACCAGCGAGGAGGGCGACCAGGCGCTGAAGAACTACTTTCCCGCCCCGGTGACGTCGGACTATATCTACCAGCCCCTGGTGACGGGCAAGCCGCTTGTCATGGAAGACATCGAGGCGAATGCGGAAGTCTCGGATGCATTGCGAGCGCTGGCGCGCCGAAGGGGATGGCGTGGCCAGGCCGGCGTCCCGCTGGTGCACGAGGGCGCGCCCATCGGCATGATCAGCGTGACCCGCAGCGCGGCCGGGCCGTTCTCCAGCCACCAGGTGGAGCTTCTCAAGACCTTCGCCGACCAGGCCGTGATTGCCATACAGAACGCCCGAATGTTCAATCAGACGCAGGAGGCGCGTGCCGCGGCCGAGGCCGCCAACGACGCGAAAAGTTCGTTCCTGGCGACCATGAGCCACGAGATCCGCACGCCCATGAACGCGGTGATCGGCATGAGCGGCCTCTTGCTCGATACGAGGCTCGACACCGAGCAGCAGGACTACGTCGCGACCATCCGCGATTCGGGCGATGCGCTCTTGACCATCATCAACGACATCCTCGACTACTCGAAGATCGAGGCCGGGCGCATGGACATCGAATCGCACCCGTTCGACCTGCGCGACTGCGTGGAGGCGGCGCTCGACCTCGTCAGCACGCGCGCGACCGAGAAGCAGCTCGACATTGCCTATGTGTTCGAGGGCGACGTGCCCGCGGCCGTGAGCGGCGACCTCGCGCGGCTGCGGCAGATCCTGCTGAACCTGTTGAGCAACGCGGTGAAGTTCACAGAGGCCGGCGAGGTGGTGTTGACGGTGAGTTCGCAGGCCGCCTCCGCCGGCAAGGTGGCGCTGACCTTCGCCGTGCGCGACACCGGCATCGGCCTGTCGCTGCAAGGCATGAGCCGGCTGTTCCAGTCGTTCACGCAGGCCGACTCGAGCACCACGCGCAAGTACGGCGGCACCGGCCTGGGCCTGGCGATCAGCAGGCGGCTGGCCGAACTGATGGGCGGACGCATGTGGGTGGAAAGCGAGGGTGTGGGCAAAGGCTCGACCTTCCTCTTCACCATCGAGGCGCCGACCGCGAACCTGCCGCCGAGCCGGCGCCGCGACCATGTCGGCGTGCAGGCCGGACTGCAGGGAAAGCGCGTGCTGATCGTCGACGACAACGCGACGAACCGGCGCGTGCTCTCGCTGCAGACTGGCAAGTGGGGCATGAGTTCGCGCGACACGGAATCGCCGCTCGAAGCCTTGCGCTGGCTCGAACAGGGCGAGCGCTTCGATCTCGCGATCCTCGACATGCACATGCCCGAGATGGACGGCATCGACCTCGCGCGACGCATCCGGGCGAGCCACGCCGTGCTGCCACTCGTGCTGTTCAGCTCGCTGGGGCGGCACGAGACGCATGCCGCCGAATCGTTCTTCAATGCGTACCTGGCCAAGCCGATCCGCCAGTCGCACCTGTTCGACACGTTGATGGGCCTGCTCGCGCACGACACGCCTGCGAAACCTGCAGCCGCCGATGCGGCCAAGCCGCAGATCGACCCGACGATGGCAGCACGCCACCCGCTGCGCATCCTGCTCGCCGAAGACAACGCGGTGAACCAGAAGCTCGCCATGCGCCTGCTGCAGCAGATGGGCTACCGGGCCGACCTCGCCTCCAACGGCATCGAGGCGGTGGAATCGGTGCAGCGCCAGGCCTACGATGTGGTGCTCATGGATGTGCAGATGCCCGAACTCGACGGACTGGACGCGACGCGGCAGATCTGCAAGCTGCTGGAGGCGCCGCAACGGCCGCGCATCGTGGCGATGACGGCCAACGCCATGCAGGGCGACCGTGAGATGTGCATGGCCGCAGGCATGGACGACTACCTGACCAAGCCGATCCGCGTCGATCGGCTGGTCGAAGCGCTGAACAGCGTGCTCGTACGAAAGGACCGATGAAAGGAGCGATGACATGAGCGCTGCGACCATCGACCTCGCGACTTTTGCGGAACTGCAGGACACTGCGGGAGCCGACTTTGTCAAGGAACTGGTGCAGACCTTTCTCGAAGAGGCACCGGCGATGCTGAAGGAGCTTCGCGACGCGATGGACTCGGGCAATGCTGATGACTTCCGCCGCGCTGCGCATTCGCTCAAGTCGAACAGTCTCACCTTCGGCGCGCATACGCTGGGCGCGATGGCGCGCGAACAGGAACTCGGGGGCCTGGCGGCCGCGCAGCAATCGAATGCACTCGACGCGCTGGCGCTGGAGTACGCCCGGGTCGCCGCGGCTCTGACGGAGCTGATCCATGGTTGACTTGCGCCACGCGCCGGCCCACCTCCTCGTGGCGGACGACAACAAGGTCAACCGCCTGCTGCTGACCCGCAGCCTCGAACTGCAGGGCCACCGCGTCGAAAGCGCCGAGAACGGACGTGTCGCCCTGGAGCTGCTGCGGCGCGACACCTACGACCTGCTGCTGCTCGACATGGAAATGCCCGAGATGGACGGCTTCCAGGTGCTGGAGCAACTGACCGCCGATCCGAAGCTGCGCGACCTGCCCGTGATCGTGACCTCGTCGCTCGAGGGCGTGGCCACCATCGTGCGCTGCATCGAGCTCGGCGCTGAGGACTACCTGCACAAGCCGGTCAATGCGGTACTGCTGAAGGCGCGCATCGGCGCCAGCCTCGAGAAGAAGCGCCTGCGCGACCAGCAGAAGGAACTGGTGCGCCGCTTCGCCACCTCCGAGGTCGCGCAGGACCTGCAGCAATCCGGCTTCGCGCTCGGCGGGCGACGCGTGCAAGGCGCGGTGATGTTCTCCGACATTCGCAGCTTCACCGCGCTGGTCGAGTCGCAGCCGCCCGAAGAGACGATCGAACTGCTGAACACGTACTACACGCTGATGTTCGACGCGATCAACGGCCATGGCGGCGTGGTGAACCAGATGATCGGCGACGGGCTGATGGCCATCTTCGGCGCCCCGCTGCCGCTGCCCGACCACAGTGCGGCCGCGGTGCGCGCGGCGCTCGACATGGTCGAGATGATCGAGCTGCTGAACACAGAGCGCATCGCTGCGGACAAGCCTGCGATCCGCATCGGCGTGGGAATCGCCAGCGGCGAAATGGTGGCGGGCTACACCGGCACGCAGCAGCGCGCGACCTACACCTGCATCGGCGACACGGTGAACCTTGCCGCACGACTCGAGGCGCACACCAAGCTTGCGAAGCGGACGATCCTGATCGATCCGGCAACCTGCATGGCACTCGGTGGACGCATTCCGGTCGAGCCCCTCGGGGCGGCGTCGTTCCGGGGCAAGGCGGCGCCGGTCGAGGTGTACGCCGTCACTGGCAGCAACGCATCAGAGTGAAGGGTCGCCGTGCGGCTGCAAAGAGGCAGCGTCCATAAATCGAGTTTTCGAACGTGCCAACGTAAACGTCCGCTTTTGCGACTTGTAGCTTTCCGAAATGGCAGGCATCAATTCGTAACTGACGAACGAAACTATCGTAACCAACTACAACGGGTGCAACTGGCCATAGGAGGGCCAACATGTCAGCGCATTCCGACACCGTCGCCAAAAGGGTATCGAGCCGCAAGGCTTTCTGTTGAAGCCATAGAGGGCGGTACAGCGAAACGGTACCCGTCTCGCAGGGCAATGAGCTTGCGCATCCGAGGAATTTGTGTTCGGAACCTGTTGCGTGTTTCAACGGGGATAAGTTCCGCCTTCGCCTATTTCGTTTGTCTAATGTCAAACTTTATTATTAAGTTCAGCATGCCATGTGTTCTCAGGGCGCCGCGATGTTGACCTCAGCGCCAGCACCGAGACGCACCCAAGAACAGATGATTTTCAATCTTACTTGGAGGCTTAATATGAAGAAGACACTACTGATAGCGGCAATGCTGACGTTTGGAGCCGGACAGGCGCTCGCCGCGGCACACTTCTTCAGCGCCGACGCATCCGTGAATTCGAATGGGGCCCTAGTGGTCAGTTTTGATGAAGCCGGAGTGGGGAATGCAACAGTGCTCGAAAGCCTTACAGCTCAGGGCACGGCGGTGTACGCGTGCATCAACCACGGGGGAAAGAATCCGAGCGCCAGCAACAAGACCACCGTCACGGGAGCCGTTCGGGCTGACGACACATTCCCGGCCACCAAGAATGGCCGAGTCAGGGGGAGCCTGGCAGCTGGCCCTCCGGACGAGGGCAACTTTGCCTGCCCATCCGGTCAAGATCTCATCATCGCATGCGTCAGATACACAGATGTGCTGCTCACTGACTTGACCAACGGCGTCTCGATTGTGCCAACTGGCACCTTCTCCAGAAACTTCTTCAGCATCCCAGGCTCTTGTCCCAACTAAGCAAGAGGCCGCGTCGGAAGGGACCCTGGGCAAGCTCGGGGCCCTTCCCCGTTGTGGTTTCGCCGTGCCCGGATGCGATCAGGCCAGCGTCTTGATCTTCGACACTCATCAAGCGCACCAGGCAACCGGAAGCAAGTAATAACGGCCATCTCGGCCAACACCAAGGACATCGTCGTGGTGCATGGACAACGTGGAGCGCGCCTTGCGCTTGCAGGTCTTGGCCTGGCAACCCTCTCGGCAGCTGCTGCGGCGCCGCCGTTCGCAGCCGAAGCTCGACGGCCTTCCTCCACTGAAGCCGATCGGATCGAACAATCAGCCGGCGTCGAAGTCCAGGCCGACGAGTCTGGCTTGGCAAGCCATGGCGGCGCGCTCTACAGCCCGTTCAGCACCGCTTTTGACATGGCCGCGTCAACACCGCACGCCTACGCCACGTCGACACGACAAAACGCGGACGACGGATCGCCCAACCCCGTGACGGCGGCAGTCACCGCGCTCGTTGCTGTGGGGTTCCTCGTCATTCTTGTTCGCGTCCTGATTGCGAGTTAGGGGCGCCTGCGCCTTGACTCTAACTAAACGGGGATGACTCGGGTAGTCCACATAGCATCTGTTGGCCGACTGTCGCCGGTCGCGGCCGGCGAGCTTCTGGCCCTAAACAGACATTGCTCTTGCTGCAGCGCGCCCTAGACAACTCCGCGTACAGCCCAAAACGACGTTGTCAGGGCGCGTGGTCCGTCAGGCAAGCCGCAGAGATACGCTGCTCGGACATGATGCTTCAGTTCGTCGCGTTTCGACATTGCAAGCTGCGTCACGTAGCTGCCCGTCTTTCCTTGCCCGGTGAGGAACGTAGACCAGTAGTCATCAAACGACTGGTACTCGAATAGGGCGGCAAGTTGGTCTTCCACGACGGCGGTGAAGCTCGCAGCTTCGAACAAGTCCGCGAGTCCTCCGGGCCAACCGAGCGCCTTCGAGACCATTTCGTCGCGCATTGCAGCGCCGTCTGCATCGAGGACGGCAGCGGCGTCCCAAACCAGGCTGAATGGCGTCCAGCCGCAGCGGAAATTGTTGACGACCACAGTGACCATGCCGCCCTTGCGCGTGACCCGCTTCATCTCGCGCAGGCCCTGGGCGGAGTCCGGAAGCACGTCCAGCGCGAGCATGGATAGGGCGCGGTCGAAAACCCCATCCTGGTACGAAAGGTTAAGGGCATCGCCGACTTCGAAGACCACGTCCTGCCTTGCGGTCACACGCTGTGCAAATTCAACGTAAGAGGGAGACAGATCGACGCCGGTTGCGCGCGCCCCGGCGAGCGATATGGCACGCGTCAGATGGCCTGTGCCGCAACCCACGTCAAGGATGGCCTCGTTTGCCGAAACACCTGCGAATCGAACAACGGACGGTGCAAGGCGTTGGCTTCCTCGACCGACATATGCTTCATAGCCCTCAGGGTCGGTCGCTACGAACACTGCCATTTGAAACTCCTCAGAACCTGCATTGCAGACTTCCGGTGCGGCGCGTCAGCCGTGTCTCAGGCAGTCATCTCCTCGAGTGTCTTTCCCGCATCCAGCGCCTCTTTCAACCAGCGCGGCCGCGGGCCCATTCCCGACCATGTGTGTCCAGCCTCATCTCGATACACAACCTTGGACTTCCGCTTCTTGGACTTATTGAGCTTTTTTACGCTCGACGCGCCCGACGACGAAGCCGCGGTGGCGAACTCTTCAAGCGCCCTGCCGGCATTGAGAGCGTCGCGCAGCCAGTACGGGCGTTTCCCAATGCCTGACCAGGAATTGCCTTGACCGTCGCTGTACTTCGTTGACCGAGTGGGGGCAGTCTTTCCTGCTTTCGCCTTCACACTGCCGGCAGTCGCTCCGAAGCCCAACTGCTCTGGAGTGAGCCCGTAGTGGGCGATGGCCACCTTGATGCGCGCAACTACTCCATCGACCTCCTGCCTGCGCAAATTCTCAGCTTGGCGCTGGAGAGTCTCGATTTGCTTTTGGATCTGCTTGTAGCTTTGAGTCATTGACCTTGGTTCCGAGATTTGGAAAGACTCGACTTTAGTCTCATTGACGAGTCTTGCCAAAATGCGGCCGCCGCTACGGCTTCTCGGAGGCGTCGAAGTCGAGTTCGACCTTCGCTCCGTTGGGGTCATGACAGAACAGCTGCCAGGTGCCCGCACCCGCCTGCTGCCGCAGCTCGTACTTCGTGCCGCTCTGGTCGAAGCGGGCTTTCACGGCACGCAGGTCGCGTGCGGTGAAAGCCATGTGGTCGATGACGCCGGTGCGCTGCGCCGGCACCGGCCGCTCGAAGTAGAGGTGCAGCACCGCCTGCGGCCCCTCGCCGTAGAGCCATGCGCCGGGAAAGCCGAGGTCCGGTCGATGGCCGATGGTGAGCCCGAGCAGGCCCGTGTAGAAATCCAGGGTCTTCTTCTCGTCTTCGGCCGTGACGGTGAAGTGATTCATCCCGACGATCATTTCGCTCTCTCCTTGTTCATGGCAGCAACACCAGCGCGCCGATGGTGGCGCGCGATTCGAGCCGCGCGTGCGCCTCTGCCGCGGCGTTCAGTGAATAGCGTTCGATCGGCGGCGCCTTGATCGTGCCGTCGGCGAGCGCGTCCCAGACCCGTTGCGCGCGCTCCGCGAGCTGCTCGTTCGTCGCTACGTAGTCGAACACCACGGGCCGCGAAAAGCTCAGCGACTTGGCGAGCAGCGCGTCGGCCGGCAAGGGCGCCAGCGGGCCGCTGGCCTGGCCGAGGCTGATCCAGTGGCCGCGGCGCGCGAGGGCGGCGAGGTTCTCGTCGCGCGCCGCGTCGCCCAGGCCGTCGATCACCACGTCGGCGCCGCCGCAGGCGCGCTGCACGGCATCGGCGAAACGGTAGTCGCGGGTCACGATCACGTGCTCGCAGCCGTGCTCGCGCGCGACGCGGGCCTTCTCCTCGCTCGACACGGTGCCCAACACGACCGCGCCGAGACGGCGCGCCCAGGAGCAGACCAGCAGGCCCACGCCGCCGGCTGCCGCATGGACCAGCAGCCGCGTGCCGCGCTGCACGCGCCCGAGGTCGCGCAACAGGTAGTCGGCGGTGATGCCCTTGAGCAGCAGCGCGGCGGCGAGCTCGTCCTCGACTGCCGCGGGCAGCCGCACCACCCAAGCGGCCGGCACGCAGCGCACCTCGCAATACGCGCCGGGCACCGGGCCGAGGTAGGCCACGCGGTCGCCCGGCAGGAGGCCGCTGACCTGCGGCCCGACATCGAGCACGCTGCCGGCGGCCTCCATGCCGGGCACGCCGGGAAGGGGAAGCAGGGACGGCACCCAGCCGCGCCGCAGGTACACGTCGATGAAGTTGACGCCGATGGCGCGCTGCCGGATGCGCACCTCGCCCTCGCGCGGCGCCGGGGCTTCGGCCTCTTGCGGGCGCAGCTCCTCGGGCCCGCCGTAGCGCTCGACGACGACACGGCGCGTGGGCACGGCCAGAGCCATGGGCATCGCCGCGGCGCGGCCCGCCGGTTGCAGATCGCTGCCTTGCCGCAAATGCCGGCGCAGGTTCTCGAAGCCGGCCTCGTAGACGCCTTGCGCCACCATGTCGCGCAGTTCGCGTTCCATGCCGGGCGGCGTGGCGAAGGTCGATTCCCAATGCCAGAAGGTGCGGTTGCCGTCGGTCACCGGCTTGAGCGTGACGGTGGCCACGTAGCGCTGCAGCGGCACCGTGGCCTCGACGATGCAGTAGGTGCTCTTGTGCTCGGTGTCCGACAGCGTCAGCAACTGCTCGCGGATGCGGTTGCCGTCTCGGAGGGTGAAGCTGCGCACGCAGCCGACCTGGTCGCTGCGCTCGCCGCCTTCGATGCGGCTGGTCTCGACCACTTCATGCCACGCTTCATGGCTGTTGAAGTCGCGCAGCACCGCCCACACGCGCTCGATCGGTGCGTCGATGATGGTCGAGCGCACCACGCGTTGGAGCATCAGGACTCCCGCCGGGCCGCCCCCAGGGAGGCCTGCGCCCCCTCGGGGGGCAGCGAATACACGAAGTGATGAGCGTGGGGGCCCATCACCGACCCCCGAAGTGGCGCTTCAGGGCATCGAAGCCGCCCTGGAACACGCCGCTGCCGATCGACTCGGTCAGCTCGCGCTCGCGGCCCTCATCGCAATCGAACTCCGCGCTCCACTCGGCGAAGCAGCGCGCGCCATCGGTCACCGGCGTCAGCTTGAGCGTGGCGGTGTAGTGCTCTACCGTCATCGGGCTCTCGAGGATCTCGTAGGTGCAGCTGTATTCATAGTCCGACAAGGCCAGCAGCTTCTCGCGGACCATGCCGCCATCGCGCAGGTGGAAGTGGCGGATGCAGCCGACACGATCGCCAGGCTGGTTGTTCTCGATCCGGCTGTCCGCGATCAGCGGATGCCATTGCGGCAGGCCGTTGAAATCGCGGATGCGCGACCACACGCTGTCGGCACTGGCGTCGATGACGCTCGAAACGTACACCTGCACCATGCGTTATTCCTTGGCCTTGCCAGTGCCCGAAGGCAGCGCGACGTGGGCGCCGCTGACATCACCCACCAGGCGCTGGATGTCGCCGCCTTCGATGCCGATCTCGCGAAGCAATTGATCCACCAGCGGCGCCTGCGCGCGAAAACGCAACGCGGAGTTGACCAACCCGTCGGCGAAACCGCCGCCGTCGCCGTTCTGGGCGCCCGTGCCCGACGAGCCGCCGAGGCCGTCGACGTGCAGGATCTTGATGCCCTCGATGCGCTCCATCGGCCGCACCGACTCGCGGATGATCGCTTCGGCCTTCTCGACCAGCTTCATGCGCAGTGCCGACATGCGCGCTTCGGGCGACAGCATGTTGTGCGCCTCGTTCATCATGCGCGCCGCCTCGGCTTCGATCTCGGCGCGTACGCGCATCGCCATCGACTTGATCTTCTCGGCATCGGCGTCGGCTTCGGCCTGGGCGCGCACCGCGGCGCCGCGGTCGGCGCTGGCGTCCTTCTCGGCCTGCGCCGCCGAAGTGAGGCGCAGGGCATCGCGCTCGGCGATCTGCGCCGCGCCGATCAGCTCGATGGCCTTCTTGCGCTCGGCCATCTCGACCTCGCGCGCCGTGAACACCTTCTCCTCGGCCGAGACCGCCAGCGCACGGGCGGTCTCGGCCTCGGCCTGGGCCTCGCTCTGCGCCTTGCTCTCGCGCGCGACCGCAATCGCGCGCTGCTGCTCGGCGAGCTCGAGCGACATGCGGCGTTCGATCTCGGCGCTCTGGATCGCGCGCTCCTTGCCGATGCGCTCCTCCTCGATGGTCTGCTCGGAGCGGATGCGCGCCGCGTCGATGCTCTGCTTGGCCGTGATCTGCGCACCCTCGGCCGCCTGTTCGCGCTGCGCGCGTTCGGTGGCCACCTCGGCACGCTGGCGGGCCCGCGCGATCTCGACCTCGCGCTGCTGCGTCAGGCGCGCGAACTCGCCTTCGCGATCGATCTCGAGCGAGAGCTTCTCCGCCTCGAGATTCTTGTTGCGGATCGCGATCAGCGTGTCCTGCTCGACGTCGTTGCGCTGCTTCTTGCGGTGCTCGATCTGTTCGGTCAGGCGCGTCAGGCCCTCGGCGTCGAAGGCGTTGCTCGGGTTGAAGAACTCCATGCCGGTCTGGTCCAGCTGCGTCAGCGAGGCGGCTTCGAGTTCGAGGCCGTTCTTCGTCAGATCCTCGGCCACGGCTTCGCGCACGCGCCTGACGTAGGCGCCGCGCTTCTCGTGCAGTTCCTCCATGGTCATCTCGGCGGCGGCGGTACGCAGCGCGTCGACGAACTTGCCCTCGACCAGCTCCTTCAACTGGTCCGGCTCCATCGTCCGCAGGCCCAGCGTCTGCGCCGCTGCGGCCACTGCATCGGCGTTGGCGGCCACGCGCACATAGAACTCGGCGATCACGTCGACGCGCATGCGGTCTTTCGTAATCAGCGCCTTGTCGCGGCCGCGGCTCACTTCGAGGCGCAGCGTGTTCATGTTGACCGGGATCACGTCGTGCACGATCGGCAGCACGAAGGCGCCGCCGTCGAGCACCACCTTCTGGCCACCGAGGCCGGTGCGCACGAAGGCCCGCTCCTTGGAGCTGCGCAGGTACAGCCAGTGGAGCAGCCAGACCGCGATCGCGACGACGATCGCGACGACGATCAGCCCCAGGATGAAATTGCCGAATTGAGCGCCTGACATGGATCTGCTCTCCTGTTATCGGGTGATCTGAACGAAGCGGCGGGTGGTCTCGGTGAGCGCGGCCTCGACCGGCAGCCGCTCCATCGAACTCGCGCCGTAGAAGCCGTGGCATGCGGGGCAATGCGCCAGCACGTGCTGCGCGTCCTCGGGCGTGGCGATCGGGCCGCCGTGACACAGCACGATCGCTTCCGGGTTCACTGCATGCGCTGCCGCGGCCCACAGGTTGATGCGGTCCATGCAGTCGGCCAGCGTGAGCGCGGTCTGCGCGCCGATCACGCCGCCGGTGGTGAGCCCCTGGTGGCACACGATGATGTCCGCGCCGGCCGCGGCCATTGCGCGCGCATCGGCCTCGCTGAACACATAGGGCGTGGTCAGCAGGTCGAGCGCGCGGGCACGTTCGATCATCTGGACCTCGAGCGCATAGCCCATGCCGGTCTCTTCGAGGTTCGCGCGGAAGGTGCCGTCGATCAGCCCGACGGTCGGGAAGTTCTGAACGCCCGAGAAGCCGAGGCCGATCAGCCGCTGAAGGAACTCCTCCGGGATCATGAACGGGTCGGTGCCATTGACGCCCGCCAGCACTGGCGTGTTCCTCACCACCGGCAGCACCTCGTGCGCCATCTCGCAGACGATCTGGTTCGCGTTGCCGTAGGCCAGCAGGCCCGCGAGCGAGCCGCGGCCGGCCATGCGGTAGCGGCCGGAGTTGTAGATCACGATCAGGTCGATGCCGCCGGCTTCCTCGCACTTCGCCGACAGGCCGGTGCCGGCGCCGCCGCCGATGATCGGCCGGCCGGCGGCGATCTTGGCGCGGAAGCGTTCGAGCAGTGTCGTTCTGGCGATGCGGGGCATGGTCGGGTCGTGTGTGATCAGGCGCGCCGTGCGCCGGCCGTGGGTCTGGACACCTCGTACCACGCGCTGACCAGCGCGTCGGCAAAGGCCTCGTCGTTGATATGCAGCGGCAAGCGCTGCAGCTTGCGGTCGATGCCGCTTCGGAAGGAATGCTCGATCGCGGCGAACAGCGCCCGGTCGGCCTCCGGGTCGTGGAAGGGCTGACCCGGCCGGTCGATCGCGGAGACGCCGCCCTCGGGAATCAGGAAGCGCACCGGTCCGCGCATCGCATTGAGCTTGGCGGCAATGAACTCGCCGATGGCGCGGCATTCGTGGGCCGTGGTCCGCATCAGCGTCACGGTCGGGTTGTGGCGGTAGAGCTTGCGCGCCTTGAAGCGCTCGGGCACCGTGTCCCAGGCGCCGAAGTTCACCATGTCCAGCGCGCCGCAGGAACCGACATAGGGCAGCGCATGGCGCGCGAACACGTCCATGCGCGCCGCGCCGGCCGAGAGCACGCCGCCTGCGATCTCGTCCGCGATCTCGGTCGTCGAGACGTCGATCACGCCGGCGAGCATGCCCGAGTCGGCGAGCTTTTCCATCGACTGGCCGCCGACGCCGGTGGCATGGAACACCAGGCAGTCGTAGCTGTCCTCGAGGCGCTTCGTGACCGCCTGCACGCAGGGCGTCGTCACGCCGAACATCGTGAGGCCGATTGCCGGCTTGCTGGAGGTCGAGCGGACCGGCGGGTGGGCGATCATTCCGGCCAGCGCGTTCGCGGCGTTGGCAAGCACGCATTCGCTGATGCGATGGATGCCCTGCACGTCGGTGACCGAGTACATCATGCAGATGTCGCTCGGACCCACGTAGGGCCGTGTGTCGCCGCTGGCCATGGTCGAGACCATCATCTTCGGCACGCCGATCGGCAGTGCGCGCATGCCCTGGGTGGCCATCGAGGTGTTGCCGGAACCGCCGGCGGAGATGATGCCGCCGAGGTCGCGCCGCGTCTGCACGAAGGCTTCGAAGGCGAGCGCCATCGCGGCGGTCGCGCTGCCGCGGTCGCCGCTGAAAACGGCCGACTCGCCTTGCGGGTGGTGGCGCGCCACCTCGCGCGGATGCACGCTGGCCGACGAGGTCCGGCCGGAGGTCGACAGGTCGACCGTGACCACGCGCAGGCCCGAGCGCTCCAGGCACTGGCGCAGGAAGAACAGCTCGCGGCCCTTGGTGTCGAAGGTGCCGGCCACGTAGGCCGCGCGAGCGCTGCTGGCGGCGACGGGCAAGTCGAAGACCCGGGGCGATGCGGCCGGAGGCGGGGCCGGCGCGATGGCCGATGCCGGCGCTGCGGGCGGTAGTGGCGCGACCCGCGCGATGTCGACCACGGGCGCGGCCGTGCCGCCGGCGTTCCAGCGCGTGAAGCCGCGCACCCTGCTGGGCGCCAGATCGTCGAGCGAAGGCGCGCCCTCGCCATGCGCGCGGCGCACGGTGAACACCTGCGTGGGCGCGGGCTGCTCGATGCCGCCGTCCGCGGCGCCGAGCTCGGCTTCCTCGTCATGGCCGTTCGAGCGCACGCCGAGCAGGCGCTCCTGCAGCTCGCGATCGCCGGCGAGCTGGGCGATCGGCATCTGCTGCGCGATGCGGCCGTTGACCATCACGCCGATCCGGTCGGCCACGGAGATCGCCACGCCGAGGTTCTGCTCGATCAGTAGCACCGCGATCTTGCCTTCGGTCGCGAGATCGCGCAGAGCCTGCGCCACCTGCTCGACGATCACCGGCGCCAGGCCTTCGGTGGGCTCGTCCATCACCAGCAGCTTCGGGTCCAGCAGCAGCGCGCGCCCGATCGCGAGCATCTGCTGCTCGCCGCCGGAGAGCTGCGCGCCGCCGTGGCCGCGGCGTTCGGCGAGGCGCGGGAACATGGCGTAGATGCGGTCGACTTCGCGCCGCCGGACGGCGACCAGGCGCAGCGTCTCGTCGACCGAGAGCGAGGGCCACACGCGGCGTCCCTGCGGCACGTAGGCGATGCCACGCTTCGTGATCTCGTTCGGCGCCAGGCCGAGGATCTCCTTGCCCGCGAGCCGGATGCTGCCGCGCGCCGGCACCAGCCCGGTGAGCGCGTTGCACAGCGTGGTCTTCCCCATGCCGTTGCGGCCGACGATGCCGAGCACGCCGCGTTCCAGCGTCAGGCTCACGCCCTGCAGTGCATGGGCGCGGCCGTAGAAGACGTCGAGCGATTCGATCGCGAGCGCTGTAGCGCTGCCGCTGCTCGCGTTGTCGTGCTTGGCGCGGAACCAGGTCATCAGTGCCGGCTCCCCATGTAGATCGCCTGCACCTGCGCGTCGTTCTCGATCTCGCCGGGACTGCCGGTGCGAAGCTCGCGCCCGTTGTGCATCACGGTGACTCTGTCGACCACGCGCAAGGCGATGTCGAGGTCGTGCTCGATCAGGACGAAGCTCATGTGCGCAGGCAGCGAGCGCAGCAGCGCGACGAGCTCGCGGCGCTCGGCCGGCGACAGGCCCGCGGCCGGTTCGTCGAACAGGATCAGGCGCGGCGCGCCGGCCAACGCCATGCCGATCTCCAGCTGGCGCTGCTGGCCATGGGCCAGATTGGCGACGCGCTCGTTCGCGATGTGGGCCAGGCGCGAGCGTTCGAGCAGGTCCTGGGTCGCGACCATGGACGCGTCGGTCGCGCGCGGCCGCCAGCAGCTGAAGCGGCCGCTGGCAACCCCGCGCACCGCGAGGAACAGGTTGTCGCGCACCGTCAGCTCGCGAAACAGCAACGAGGACTGGTAGGTGCGCCGCAAGCCCTTGCGGATGCGTTCGTAGGGCGGCAGCTCGGTGATGTCCTCGCCGAAGAAGCGGATCCGCCCGGCGGTGGGCGGAAAGTCGCCGGTGATGGCGTTGAAGAGCGTGGTCTTGCCGGCCCCGTTGGAGCCGAGCACCGCGTACTTCTGCCCTGCGGCGACCGCGAAGGAGATGTCGTCGACCGCCCGCAGCGCGCCGAAGGTTCGCGTGACGCCGGCCAACACCAGCGCGTCGCTGGACGCGAGCGGTGCGGGCGGCCTGGCGATGGACGTGACGGAAGCCACCGGCGCCTTTCGCTTACGGGCAGCTCGGCACGTCGCGCGAGCCGATCTTGAACTCGTCCGGCTTCATGCCCAGCAGCTGATTGACGTTGTCGACCTTGCTGTGCACCTTGTTGAAGAGGTTGCCCTGCGCGTCCTTCACCACCTCGGTGACGAAGGTGGTGCCGATCGCCTGGCGGTTGGCGTCGAGCTTGACGTCGCCGTTCGGCGTCTTCAAGGTCATCTTGGCCAGCGCATCGCGCAACTTCGCCTGGTTGTTCGAGAGGTCGCCGTTGACCGCGGCCAGCCCGTCGAGCGCCGCCTTCATGTTGACGTAGTAGACGTAGGCGAACAGGCTCGGGCTCGGGTAGCCGCCGGCCGATACCGGGTAGTTCTTTTGATAGTCGGAGACGAAGGCCTTCCAGTCCGCGCCGTCGTAGGCGTCGGCCAGCGGTCCGGCCGACAGCGTGCCGATCAGCGAGTCGCGGCGCTTGCCCTTGTAGTTCAGAATGTCCTGGCTGACGGTGATCGAGCCGCCGAGTATCGGCTTGTCGCCGCCCGCGTTCTCGTACTGGGTCAGGAAGTTGACCGCATCGGCGCCGCCGAGCACGACCAGCAGCGCATCGACGTCCTTCGGGATCTTCGCGATCACCGACGAGTAGTCCTTGCCGCCCAGCGGCACCCAGGCCTTCTCGGGCACTTTGCCGCCGGCCTTGCAGTACTCGGCCATGAAGCCCTGCACCTGCGAGTAGGGGAACGCGTAGTCCTCGGCGATCACCATCGTGCGCTTGTAGCCCTTGGCCAGCGCCGCCTTGCCGAGGCCCACCATCCACTGCGCGCCCTCGGTGTTGAAGCGGAAGAAGTTCGGGCTCGGGTTGACCAGCGTGGTCGACTGCGCGCCGGAGGCGCCGTTGATGAAGGTCACCTGCGGCTGGGTCTTGGAATAGTCCTTGACCGCGATGCCTTCACCGCCCGACAGCGGGCCGACCATGATGTCGACCTTGTCCTGCTCCACGAGCTTGCGCGTCGCGTTGACCGCGACGTCGGGCTTGGCGTCCGAGCTCGCCTTGATGACCTCGATCTTGCGGCCGGCCACCGTGCCGCCGCGCTGCTTGACCGCCAGCTCGGCGCCGCGCATGCCGTCCGCGCCGCCGGCCGCGAACGGCCCTTCGAGCGTGGCCAGCAGGCCTATCTTGACCGGCTGGCCCTGTGCCCACGCGCCACCGGCCAGCGCCGCCGCGGCGGCCGCACCCAACATCGAACGAACCCAGAGTCGCTTGTTCACGTTCACGGTTGTCTCCTTTGGTTGGAAGTCAAGCCTGGTCTCGGTGCTAAACGCGAGCGCAACATCGCCCACAGTCCGAGCAGGCCGTCGGGGGAAAAAAGCACGATGGCGAGGAACACGCCGCCGATCACGAGGTTGAAGCGCTCGCGGTCGATCAGGTCGATCGCGAAGGTCTGCAAGAGCACGAAGGCCAGCGCGCCGAGGAAGGCGCCGATCGGGTGCCGCATGCCGCCGAGCACCGCGATCACGAGGATGTTGATGAGCCAGGAGGTGCCGACCGAACCCGGCGACATCAGCGCGTTGTACCAGGCGAGCAGGATGCCGCCGACCGCCGCGATCGCGCCGGCCAGCGCATAGGCGGCCACGCGATGCGCGACCACATGGAAGCCGAGCGCGCGCATGCGCCGCGGGTTGTCGCGGATGCCCTGCAGCGCGATGCCGAAGGGCGTGCGCACGATCCAGCGCACCAGCAGGTAGCCGCCGAGCGACCAGGCCAGCGCGAGGAAGTAGAAGGGCAGCGGGTCGCGCCAGGTGATGCCGAAGACGGTCGGCGGTTTCAGTTCGCGCAGGCCCTGGAAGCCGTTGAAGAGGCTGTAGTTCTGCAGCACCAGGTAGTAGAACGCGACACCGATCGCCAGCGTGATCATGATCGTGTAGATGCCTTCGGTGCGCACCGAGAGCCAGCCGATCAAGGTCGCGGCGATGGTGGCGATGAGGAGCGCGAACGGCACTGCGGCCCACCACGGCCAGCCGAGGCTGATCTCGGCGCTGCTGCTGGTGCCGAGCACCGCGAGCGCATAGCCGGCGATGCCGGCCACCGTCATCTGCGCCAGCGACACCATGCCGCCGTAGCCGGCCAGAAAGGTCAGGGACAGCGCGATCAGCCCGAGCACCAGCGCCTGCGCGGCGACCTGGAAGGTGAAGAAGGGCGAGGCGACGAACGGGAGGACCAGCAGGCCGGCGAGCACGACGATGTGGTGCGGCCCGATGTGCTCGCGCAGCGCATCGATCCAGCGTCTCGCGTTGTCGATGGGCTGCGAGGGAACGGTCCGGAGGGACACGGCAGGCGCCGGGCGCGGCGGCGGCGCCACGGTGCCGCGCGCATTCATCGCCCGCCGCCAGCGCGCGGCGCTCATGTGAGCCCCTCGTCGCCGGAGTACCGGCGCCGGTCCCCCAAGGGGACGTTCGCTTGCTTGGGGCGGCCCGGCGCGGCACTCATGACGCCCTCCCCATGATCCCGCGCGGCCGGAAGGCGAGCACGAGGATCAGGATGCCGAAGGTGAAGACCACGCTGTAGGTCGGCGCGTAGGCCAGGCCGTAGGTTTCCGCGAGGCCGAGGATCACTGCGCCGATCGCGGCGCCGACGACGCTGCCCATGCCGCCGACGATCACGACGATCAAGGAGGCGAGCAGCAGCCGGATGTCCTCGCCCGGCACCATCGACAGCTCGACCGCGCCGATCACGCCGCCGAAGCCGGCCAGCCCGGCGCCGAGCATGAAGGTGATCGCGAACACGCGGTTCACGTTGACGCCGGCGGCGGCGAGCATCGCGCGGTCGTCGACGCCGGCGCGGATCATCATGCCGACCCGCGTGCGGTTCAGCAGCCACCACAGCCCGACGCCGATAAGGATGCCGAAGCCGAGCAGGCTGAGCCGGTAGGCGGAATACGCGCGGATCAGCGGGATGTCGCGGATCGGCCCCTGCAGCCAGGCCGGCGCTTCGAGCTGGTGCACCTGGCCGGTGAAGATCCACAGCAGCACGTCGGCGATCACGATCGAGAGGCCGATCGTCACCAGCGTCTGGCGCAGTTCCTGGCCCTGCATGTGGCGCAGGATCAGCCACTGGATCAGGAGCCCGGCGATCGCCGCCGCGGCGAAGCCGGCCGCCACCGCGAGGATCCACCAGCCGGTGTGGTTCGCGACCACGTAGCCCACATAGCCGCCGAGCAGGTACAGCGAACCGTGCGCGAGGTTGACGTTGCGCATCAGCCCGAAGACCAGCGTGAAGCCGCTGGCGACGATGAAGTACAGCGAGGCGAGCGTCAAGCCGTTGAGCAGCGTGACGAGGTAGAGGCGGGCGTTGTCGACGAGCGCCCATAGCGAAAACGCGAGGATCGGGCCGCCTACCAGCAGCCAGAGCAGCCAGCGGGCCTTCTTCGTCATGCAGCGCGCTCCCACGCCCGCTGCGACGCGATCTCCGGCGCTTTGGCGAACTCGCCGTCCTTCATCACCGCGAGGATGCGCTTCGGATCGCGCAGGATGGCGAGGTTGGCGAGCGGGTCGCCGTCGACCAGCAGCAGGTCGGCCAGGTAGCCGTCCTGGATGGCGCCGAGCTCGTGGCCGCGCATCATGATCTGGCCGCCGTAGACCGTGGCGGAGCGGATCGCCTCGGCCGGCGTGAAGCCCAGGTACTTGACGAAGAACTCCAGGTCGCGCGCGTTCTGGCAATGCGGCGTGAAGGCGAAGCCGTAGTCGCCGCCGGGCAGGATGCGCACGCCACGCCGGTGCATGGCCTTGAGCGATTCGAGCGCCGCATCCCACTCGATCTGGTAACCCATGGCGACCGCCTTCTCGTGCGTGATGCCGTAGGGCGCGGCCTCGTGCAGCATCGCGTAAATGATCGCGATGCCCGGCGCGACGAAGACGCGCTCCTTCGCGGCCTCGAGCATGTCGAGCGTCTCCTCGTCGGTGAAGCTGGCGTGGTAGATCACGTCGATGCCGTGGCGCAGCGCCTGCTTGACCGAGGCCGCCGAGCGCGCATGCGCGGTGCCGCGCTTGCCGCGCACCCGCACTTCCTCCATAGCGGCGTGCACCTCGGCATCGCTCATCCAGGTGGTCTCGGCCGGCGAGTCGGGTGTGAAGTTGTCGCCGGAGAGATTGAGCTTGATCGAATCGACGCCGTACTTGAGGAACATGCGCACGACCTTGCGCATCTCGTCGGCCGAGTTCACGTTCACGCCGAAGCTGAATTCGGGGAAGGGCAGGTGCGGCAAGGTCTCGTCGCCCAGGCCGCCGGGCACGGTGATCTCCTGACTCGCGGCCAGGTAGCGCGGGCCGGGAATCTGGCCGGCGTTGATGGCGTTGCGGATCACCACGTCCAGCCGCGGCTTGGCGCAGGCCGCGCCGACGCAGGAGGTGAAGCCGGCCTCCAGATAGCGCTTTGCGACCTTGGCGCACCACAGCACGTGTTCCTCCAGCGGCATGCGCTGGATCGCCGAGAGCGTGGCCGCGTCGTTCCAGGAGAAGTGCGTGTGGGCCTCGCACAGGCCGGGCATCAGCGTGGCGCCGGCGCCGTCGACCACCATCGCGCCGCCCGGCGCGATCGGCGCCGTGCTGCGGCCGACCTGGCGGATGCGGTTGCCGCGCACCAGCACGCTTCCGGTGTAGGGGTTCTGGCCCGTGCCGTCGAGGATGCGAACGTTGGTGAAGACGACATCGGCCATCGTGGTTCTCCTAGGCAGCCCAGCGCGTCGGCTGGGTGCGCCGCACCGGCGGCGCGCGGTGGAACTCGCCGTCCTTCATCACGGCCAGGATCCGGGTCTTGTCCTGCAGCACGCTGATGTCGGCCAGCGGGTCGCCGTCGATCAGCAGGATGTCGGCCAGGTAGCCCTCGCGGATGTAGCCGAGCACCTTGCCCATGCGCATCATCGGGCCGCCCCACGCGGTGGCCGACAAGAGCGCTTCCATCGTGCTCATGCCGACGTACTTGACGAAGTACTCGAGGTCCTTCGCGTTGGTGCCGTGCGGCGTCCACGCGAAGCCGTAGTCGCCGCCGGGCAGGATGCGGATGCCGCGCTTGCGCATCGCACGCATGCTCTCGACCGCGGCTTCGAGCTCGCGGTGGTAGCCCATCTTGCGCGTGACCTCGGGCGTCAGGCCCCATTCGCTCGCGTGATGGCAGGTGTTGATGAGCCAGGCCAGCCCCGGCGCGATGAAGTGCTCGAACTTGTGCTCCTCGAGCATGTCGAGCGCTTCTTCGTCGGTGAAGCTGGCGTGGTAGATCACCTCGATGCCCTGCTTCACGCACTGCTTGATCGACCAGGTGGAGCGCGCATGCGCCGCGACGCGCTTGCCCCAGGCCTTGGCCTCCTGCACGCAGACCGCGATCTCCTCTTCGGTGAACTGGCTCATCTCGCTGGGCATGCCGGTGATCGACTCGCCCGAGAGATTGATCTTCAGCGAGTCGACGCCGTACTTGACGAACATGCGCACGCAGCGCCGCATCTCCTCGACACCGCTGACCACCGCGCCGAAGGCGAACTCGGGCTGCGGCAGGTGCGGCTGCGTGGTGTCGCCGAGGCCGCCGGGCACGGTGATTTCCTGGCTGGCGGCCAGGTAGCGCGGGCCGACGATGGTGCCGTCGGCGATCGCGTTGCGGATCACCACGTCGAGCCGCGGCTTGGCCGCCGCGGCGCCGACGCAGCTGGTCCAGCCCATGTCGAGGTAGCGCTTCGCGACTTCGGCGCACCACAGGATGTGCTCTTCGGGCGGCATGCGCTGGATCGCGTCGAGGCTGGGCTGGTCGTTCCACGAGAAATGCGTGTGCGCCTCCACCATGCCCGGCATCAGGAAGGCACCGGCGCCGTCGATCAACTGCGCGCCCATCACCGGCGCGGAACGGGCGCCGTAGCCGGTGGGCACGACGCGTGCGATGCGATTGCCCTGCACCAGCACGTCGCCGGTGAAGGGGGCCTCGCCGCCGCCGTCGAAGATGCGCACGTTGGTGAACATCACATCGGCCATGTTCAGCTCCTCGCGTTGGCTGCCAGGAAGTCGCGCAGCTCGCGCTGGCATTCCTCCGGACGCTCGACCGGCGTCCAGTGGCCGCAGCGCGGCAGCACCACCACGCGCTTGCTGGCCGCGTTGTGCAGCTTGTCGGCCATGGCGCGCACCGCCTGCGGCGGCGCCACGCCGTCCTCGTCGCCGGTGACCAGCAGCACGGGCGCCTCGATGCGCTCCACCGCCGCGGCTTGCGCGCCGGCGAGCGCTTCGCAGCTGCGCGCATAGGCCTCACCCTCCTGCCGCATCAGGCTCTCGCGCACGAAGGCCACGGCCAGCGGAAGGCGCTGGCGCGTGTCCGCGGAGATCGCCGCCTGCAGCAGCGACTGGGTGATCTCGTGCATGCCGGCCGGGCCCTCACGTGCCTTGGCCGCGCGGGCCTGCATGGCGGTACGGGCGGCGTCGGGCGGCGCGATCAGCGGCCCGAACAGCGCGACGCTGGCCGCCAGCTTCGGATGGTCGGCGGCGATGTGCTGGCAGACGATGGTGCCCATCGAATGCCCGATCCAGTGGGCCCGCGTGACCTTCAGCCGCTCGCAAACGGCGAGCAGCGCTTCGACATAGCGCTCGATCGAGAGCGCGCCCTCGGCCCGCTGCGAGCGCCCGCTGCCCGGCAGGTCGACGCGGATCACGCGATGCCGCCCCAGCGCCGGCATCAGCGGCGTGTAAGTGTTCGAGCTGCCGCCCAGGCCGTGCACGCAGACGACGGCAGGGCCTTCGCCTTCCTCTTCCACCGCGATGCGGTCGATCAACTGGAAGGTCATCTATTCGAACCTGTTCTCGATCACACCCACGCCGTCGATCTCGATGCGCATGAGATCGCCGGACTTCAGCCACTGCGGCGGCGTCTGGCCCATGCCCACGCCGGCCGGCGTGCCGGTCGCGATCACGTCGCCCGCATGCAGCGTGATGCCGCGCGAGCAGGTCTCGATCAGCGTGGGGATGTCGAAGATCATGTCCTTCGTCAGACCGTCCTGGCGCAGCGCGCCGTTGACCCAGCCGCGCACGCGCGTCGCGCGGCCGTCGAGCTCGTCGGCGCTCACGATCCACGGTCCCATCGGGCAGAAGCCGTCGAAGCTCTTGCCCAGCTCCCATTGCTGGTGGCGCATCTGCACGTCGCGCGCGGTCACGTCGTTGACGATCGTGTAGCCGAACACATGGTCCATCGCGCGCGAGCGCGGGATGTCGCGCCCGCCGCGGCCGATGACCACGGCCAGCTCCGATTCGTAGTCGATCTGCACCGAGGTGGCGGGCGAG
Organism: Variovorax sp. LjRoot84; assembly: GCF_964254305.1. NCBI lineage: Bacteria > Pseudomonadati > Pseudomonadota > Betaproteobacteria > Burkholderiales > Comamonadaceae > Variovorax > Variovorax sp. LjRoot84. The sequence continues at coordinate 5,517,402 of NZ_CAXUTE020000001.1, read as the reverse complement.
GGCAGGCGCACCACGTCGTGTGGCCCGACCACGCACTCGCCCAGCTTGCCGAAGACGATCGGCCACGGGTCATTTTCGGGCATGGTCTCGCGGAACACCGTGCTCGCGAGCTCGGTGGCGTGCGCGCGGTAGTTGCGCCCGATGCAGAACAGGCTGCGCAGCGGGCGCGGCAGCGGCGCGCGCAGCGTGAGCACCTCGACCGGCAGCCGCGCGCCGGAAGGCTGCGGCAGCGGCTCGTGGCGCGCGAGCGCCTGGATCAGCGGCAGGGCGCCCAGCGATGCGTCGCGCACGGCAAGCGGCGTGGCCTCACGCCCGTCCGGCGAGATCGTGCCCACGTGATCGCGTCCGCCCCAACTCCAGCTGGCCAAGCGCATCGCATTTGTCTCCATCATGTCTCGCGGTTCTTGCCGGTGGCACCGGCCGCCTCGAGATCAGGGAACTGCCCATTTTGAGACTTGCGTCTCAAATCGGGATCGGTGCATCATACGTGCCGACCTCAGACCTCCACAAGCGAAGCCCAGCCCTTCGGCACTCCGTACAAACCCCATGGCGCGACTGAAGCACAAGCTGAGCGAACCCCCGTTGCCGCCCGAGCGCGGCGTCAAGGCGGCCACCTTCAAGCTCCTGCTCGACACCGCCATGGACATCATTCGCCAGAACGGCCACATCCCTTCGGTCGCCGAGGCGGCGGCGCGCTCGAAGGTGTCGCGCGCTACGGCCTACCGCTACTTTCCGAGTCGCAGTGCATTGATCACCGCGGTGATCGACAGCTCGCTCGGGCCGGTGCGCAAGCTCGCCTCCGACAACCCGAGCGGCCGCGAGCGGGTGCACGAACTGTTCGCGCAGACCTTTCCGCGCTTCAAGGAATTCGAGGCCCAGCTGCGTGCGGCCGCGCAGCTGTCGCTGGAGCAGTGGGCGCTCGAGCGCGCCGGGCTGCTGGAGGAGGAGCCCTATCGCCGCGGCCACCGCGTGCGCATCCTCCAGCATGCGATCGAGCCGCTCGCGCCACAGTTGCGGCCGGCTGTGCGGGACCGGCTGCACCATGCGCTCTCGGTGGTCTACGGCATCGAGCCCTATGTGATCCTGAAGGACATCTGGGGCCTGCGCGATCGCGAAGTCGAGCGCACGGCACTGTGGATGGCCGATGCGCTGATCGATGCGGCGCTGCGCGAATCCGACCAGAAGCCCGCGCCGCGCGCAGTCCGCGTGAACGGCGCGAAGGCCGTCGCGGCCACCGCGAAGCGGCGCTGAGCGCGGGGACCGTCGTGCGCCGCACATCGCCTGCCTGGTTCGATGCGCAATACAACAACCGCGCGCGCATTCCCGAGCATCCTTCGATCCTGAAGCATTGGGCCGATGCCTCGGCCAGGGCCTACGAGCTGCCCGGCTGGGTGTGCGATCTCGCATACGGCGACGACGCCAGCGAGCGCCTCGACGTGCATCCGGCCGTGCGTTCCAGTGCGCCCGTGCTGGTGTACATCCACGGCGGCTACTGGCGCGCGCTGGACAAGCGCGACCAGAGCTTCGTGGCCCCGCCCTTCGTCGATGCCGGGGCGATGGTGGTTCTGGCGAACTATGCGCTGTGCCCGGCAGTCAGCATCGAGCAGATCGTGCTGCAGCTCGTGCAGGCACTGGTCTGGGTCTATCGCCATGCGGCGGAACACGGCGGCGATCCCGGGCGCATCGTGGTGGCCGGCCACTCCGCGGGCGGACACCTGGCAACGATGCTGCTGGCCTGCGACTGGCGCGCCGTGGCGCCCGACCTGCCTGCGGACCTGGTGAAGTCGGCGCTGGCCATCTCGGGGCTGTACGAGCTCGAACCGCTGCGGCACGCGCCCTTCCTGGCTCCAGACCTATGCCTGAGCGCAGCATCGGCGCAGCGCCTGAGCCCGGCCGCGATGCCACCGCCGTCGCGCGGATCGCTGGTGACGGTGGTCGGCGGCGACGAGAGCGAGGAGTTTCTGCGGCAGGCGGCGCTGATCTCGCAGGCTTGGGGTCCGCGCGTCGTCATCGCTGCAGAACGCGTTCCGCAGCGCAACCACATGGACGTGCTCAACGAGCTGGCGGACCCGCACTCGCCAACGCATCGGCGGGCCTTGCAACTGCTGGGCCTGCTCAGTCCTCGACGAAAGCCTCTTGCCGCTTCGCCTTGATCGAGGGCAGCAGCACGATGCCCAGCAGCGCCAGCGCCGCCACCAGCAACCCGGCCGACAACGGCCGCGTGACGAACACGCTCCAGGTTCCGCGTGACAGCAGCAGCGCGCGGCGCAGGTTCTCTTCCATCATCGGCCCGAGGATGAAGCCCAAGAGCAGCGGGGCCGGCTCGGTGCGCAGCTTGAGGAAGAGATAGCCGACGAAGCCGAAGATCGCGACCATCCAGACGTCGAAGGTGTTGTTGTTGGTCGAGTACACGCCGATCGCGCAGAACAGCACGATGGCCGGGAACAGGAACTTGTAGGGCACGGTCAAGAGCTTGATCCACATCCCGATCAACGGCAGGTTCAGGATGATGAGCATCGCATTGCCGATCCACATCGAGGCGATCAGGCCCCAGAACAGCTCGGGATTGCTGGTCATCACCTGCGGGCCGGGCTGGATGTTGTGGATGGTCATCGCACCGACCATCAGCGCCATCACCGCGTTGGGTGGAATGCCCAGCGTGAGCAACGGGATGAAGGAAGTCTGCGCGCCCGCGTTGTTGGCCGATTCGGGCGAGGCCACGCCGCGGATGTTGCCCTTGCCGAAGGCGATTTCGCCGGGGCGCATCTTGATCTTCTTCTCGAGCGCATAGGCCGCGAAGGCCGCCAGCAGCGCGCCGCCGCCCGGCAGGATGCCCAGCGCCGAGCCCAGCGTGGTGCCGCGCAGCACCGCGGGCGCCATGTTCTTGAAGTCCTCCTTGGTCGGCCACAGGCCCTTGACCTTGGAGGTGAACACTTCGCGCTCGTCGTCGGGCTGCGAGAGGTTGCCGATGATCTCGCCGTAGCCGAACACGCCCATGGCGATCACCACGAAGCCGATGCCGTCGGTGAGCTCCGGAATGTCGAAGCTGTAGCGCGCCACGCCCGAGTTGACGTCGGTGCCGACGATGCCGAGCAGGAGGCCCAGCACGATCATCGCGACCGCCTTGAGCAGCGAGCCTGAGGCCAGCACCACGGCGCCGATCAGGCCCAGGATCATCAGCGAGAAGTACTCGGCGGGGCCGAACTTGAAGGCCAGTTCGGTCAAGGGCGGCGCGAAGGCCGCAAGAATCAGCGTGCCGACGCAGCCCGCGAAGAAGGATCCCAGGCCCGCGGCCGCCAGCGCCGGACCGGCGCGGCCCTGCCGCGCCATCTGGTAGCCGTCGATGCAGGTCACGACCGACGAGGACTCTCCCGGCAGGTTGACCAGGATCGCGGTGGTGGAGCCGCCGTACTGCGCCCCGTAGTAGATACCGGCCAGCATGATCAGCGCCGACACCGGCGGCAGCGCGTAGGTCGCCGGCAGCAGCATCGCGATGGTGGCGACCGGGCCGATGCCGGGGAGCACGCCGATCAGCGTGCCCAGAATGCAACCCACCAGGCAGTACAGCAGGTTGGTGAAGGTGAAGGCGACGCCGAAGCCGGTCGCCAGGTTGTGAATCAGATCCATGGTGCGCTCGCCCTCAGCCCGAAATGAAAGTGGGCCAGACCTGGATCTGCAGCTTGAGCGCCCAGATGAAGGCCACGTAGCTGCCGGCCGCCAGGATGGTCGAGAGAATCAGCACGTCGCGCAGCTTGAAATGCGCGCCGGCCAGGCTGGAGATGATGGTCAGCGCGTAGATCGCGAGGATCATTCCCATCGCCGGCAGCCCGATGCTGGGCAGGCCGCCGAGCAGCACGCCGAAGGCGAGGTTGGCGCCGAGCACGAAGGCGAGTGGTTTCCAGGCCCATTTGCCGATCTTGTCGCCGTCGTTGGTCTCGACCACCAGCGCCTGGAACATGATCGCGGCGCCCAGGATCGCCAGCAGGATCCCCAGCATGAGCGGGAAGTAGCCGGGCCCCATGCGGGCCCCGTCGCCGATGTTGTAGGTGGTGGCGCCGATCGCGAAGGCCCCTCCCACCGATGTGAACATGACTCCCGAATAGAAGTCAGCCTGGCTCTTGATGCGCATTGTCTCGACCCTCGTTGATGTGAACCCGAGGGTCGTCGCCCGTGCCTGACCGCTTGCTGACCAGTACTGTACGGACTTCCACGTATCGGCCCCTCTCTCCCTGTCGCGGCCGCAACGAAAAAAGGCTCCCGAAGGAGCCTTTTCATCGACGCTGTGAAGCGTGAGGTATGTGCTTAGTAGCCGCCGCGGCCACCGCCACCGCCGCCGTAGCCGCCACCGCCGCTGCGATTGCCGCCACCGCCGCCGCCGTAGCCGCCACCACCGCCGCCATAACCACCGCCGCCGCTGCGGCCACCGCCGCCGCCGAAGCCGCCGGGCGAACGGGGCTCCATCGGACGGGCTTCATTGACGGTCAGGCTGCGGCCTTCGAGGGATTGGCCGTTCAGGCCTTCGATGGCTGCGAGCGCTTCCGCGTCGCTGCTCATTTCGACGAAGCCGAAGCCCTTGGAGCGACCGCTGTCGCGTTCCATCATGACCTTGGCACTGGCGACCGAGCCGTACTGGCCGAAAGCCTGTTCGAGTGTGTCGTCGCGCACGGAGTAAGCGAGGTTGCCTACGTAAAGTTTCTTGCCCATGGAAGGACTCCTAATTCAAACCAACAAAACAAAGCGATGGAGTCCCTGTATCACAACAAACTAAAACAGCGCTGTGGCGCGAAACTGACCGATCACCGGATCACGTCTTTGGCAGAAAAAATGCCAGGACGCCCCGGTATTGTCGTTCACTATTCTGAATTTGTCAGAAATGCTTTTATTAAGGGTTAACGCGGCCTGCGCAGCGGGGCCAGCAGGGCCCTCAACCCGTTGTGGTCGATCTCGTGCATCAGCGCCAGCAGGCGGCCGATCTCGCCCTTGGGAAAGCCCTCGCGCGCGAACCACTGGAGGTAGTTGCCCGGCAGGTCGGCGATCACGCAGCCCTTGTGCTTGCCGAAGGGCATTTCGAGCGTGACCACGCGTTCGAGGTCATCGGGCGTCATGCTGGCTATGCTCCTTCACTCGCTCCAACTTTCTCATTCATGCCATTCAGCTCTCTGGGCCTCGATCCTGCCATGGCGCGCGCCGCGGCCAACAAGGGCTATGCCGCACCCACCGCCATCCAGGCCGCGGTCATTCCGCCGATTCTGCAGGGACGCGACATCCTGGGCGCGGCCCAGACCGGATCCGGCAAGACGGCCGCCTTCTCGCTGCCGCTGCTGCAGCGGCTGGCGAGCGAGCGCCCGACCGCGCCGCGCCGGCTGCGGGCGCTGATCCTGGTGCCGACGCGCGAGCTCGCCGCGCAGGTCGGGGAGTCGATGCGTGGCCTGGCGCAGCATCTGGCGTCGTCGCTCAAGATCGCGGTCGCGTTCGGCGGTGTCTCCATCAATCCGCAGATGATGGCGCTGCGCGGCGGCGCCGACGTCATGATCGCCACGCCGGGCCGGCTGCTGGACCTGGTCGACCATCGCGCGCTGAAGCTGTCCGCGGTATCGATGCTGGTGCTCGACGAGGCCGACCGGCTGTTGGACCTCGGTTTTGCCGACGAGCTCGGTCGCATCCTCGCGCTCTTGCCGGCGCAGCGTCAGAACCTGCTGTTCTCGGCTACCTTCCCAGCCGCGGTGCGTTCGCTGGCCGAAGGCCTGCTGCGCGAACCGGCGCGCGTCGAGGTGCAGGCCGAACCGGCCGAAGCGCCCGCCATCCTGCAGCGCGCGATCGAGGTCGATGCCGGGCGGCGTACGCAGCTGCTGCGTCATCTGGTCCAGCACGAGGGCTGGGCGCGGGTGCTGGTCTTCGTCGCCACCAAGCACGCGGCCGAGATCGTGGCCGACAAGCTGCGCAAGGCCGGCATCGATGCCGAACCCTTCCACGGCGTGCTGAGCCAGGGCAAGCGCACGCAGGTATTGGCCGACTTCAAGGCTTCGAGGGTGAAGGTGGTGGTCGCGACCGATCTCGCGGCGCGCGGCATCGACGTGGTGCAGCTGCCGGCGGTGGTGAACTACGACCTGCCGCGCTCGGCCGTCGACTACGTGCACCGCATCGGGCGCACGGGCCGTGCCGGCGAGAGCGGCGTGGCGCTGAGCTTCGTGAGCGCGGACAGCGAGGCGCATTTCAGGCTCATCGAGAAGCGCCAGGGCCTGAACGTGCCGCGGGAGCGGGTGGCGGGCTTCGAGCCGGTGGAAACCCAAGCGCCTGCAAGAGCGCCGGACAGCAACGGCGGCGTCAAGGGAAAGAGGCCGAGCAAGAAAGACAAGCTGAGGGCGGCCAAAGCATCCGCATCATGACTGCGGTGGCCGCTTTGCGATCCCCATGGTCTTGGCCAGGATGCCCAGCATCACCTCGTCGGCGCCGCCGCCGATCGAGGCCAGCCGGCCGTCGCGGTACAGGCGCGACACGCGGTTCTCCCAGGTGAAGCCCATGCCGCCCCAGAACTGCAAGCAGGTGTCGGCCACCTCGCGCGTGAGGCGCCCGCACTTGAGCTTGGCCATCGAGGCCAGCGCGGTCACGTCTTCGCCCTGCACATGGAGGTCGCAGGCGCGGTAGGTCAGCGCGCGCAAGGCCTCCACTTCGGTCTGGAGCTCGGCCAGCTTGAACTGCACCCACTGCTGGTCGGCCAATGTGCCGCCGAAGAGCTTGCGCTGCTGCGCCCACTCGATGGTGTCGGCGATGCAGGCTTCCATCGGTTCGAGCGAGCTGGCGGCGCACCACAGGCGCTCCTCCTGGAATTGCTGCATCTGGTAGACGAAGCCCTGGCCTTCCTCGCCGATGCGGTTGCGCTGCGGCACGCGCACGTTGTCGAAGTAGATGAGGCCGGTGTCGCTCGAATGCATGCCGATCTTCTTGATCTTCTTCGCCTTTTCGATGCCGGGGCTGTCCATCGGCACGATGACCAATGACTTGTTGCGATGCGCCGGTCCGTCGCTGGTATTGACCAGCATGCACATCCAGTCGGCCTGCAGGCTGTTGGTGATCCACATCTTCTGCCCAGTGATCAGGTAGTCGCCACCGTCCTTGCGCGCATGGCTTTTGAGCCCGGCCACGTCGCTGCCGGCGCCGGGTTCGCTGACGCCGATGCAGCCCACCGTCTCGCCGGCGATCGCGGGTGCGAGGAACTCGCGCCTCAGCGTGTCGCTGCCGAAGCGTGCGAGCGCCGGCGTGCACATGTCGGTCTGCACGCCGATGGCCATCGGCACGCCGCCGCAGCTCACATGGCCGAGCGCCTCGGCCAGCGCCATAGCGTAGGAGTAGTCGAGCCCGGCGCCGCCGTATTCCTCCGGCTTGTTCAGGCCGAGCAAGCCCAGCGCGCCGAGCTTCCTGAACACCTCGTGCGCGGGAAAACTCTCCGCCGCTTCCCACGCGTCGACATGCGGGTTGATCTCCTCGTCGATGAAGCGCCGCAGCGTCTTCTGGATCTCGAGGTGTTCGTGGGTGTACTGCATGCCCCACTCTAGGCGCGCAGCGCGGCGCGCCGCTTGCGCAAACTGGCTATGCGTGCGCCGTGCCCCGTGGCGAGTTGTCGATCGCGCGGCCCGTCACCACCCAGAGGATGAAGATCAGCACGGTGCCCGCGGTGCCGAACACGCCCAGCCCGATGTTGCTGCCGCCGATGGAGAAGGCGCTCGGGGCCGTGGGTGCGATGCAAACCATGCTGGCCGCCATCATGCCGACATAGTGCATCGCGCAGACGGCCACGCCCATCACTGCGGCGGCCACCACCTGGTGCGTCAGCTCGGTCAGGTTGAAGGCCAGCCACAGCGCCGAGGCGGCGGCGATGACGGCGATGGCGAACGAGCCCGCCACGACGTTCCAGTCGAGGCTCATCGTCGCGCGCAAGCTCATTGCGAACATGCCCATGTAGTGCATCACGCAGACGCCCACCGCCGCCAGCAGGCTGCCGGCGACCCAGCCCTTGGCGTTGAAGCGTTTGCCGCCCGCCAGGTACAGGGCGACGCCGGAGATGACGATCGCAGCCACCAGGGAAATGACGGTGAGCGGCACGTTGTAGGCAATGGGAATGGGCAGGCGGTAGGCCACCATGCCGATGAAGTGCATCGACCAGATGCCGATGCCGCCCAGGGCCACGGCGCCGGAGGCCAGCATGGCGAAGTCCACCGTGCCGTCGGCACGGACCATCTTTCTCGCGCACAAGAGGGCCAGCAAGGAGCCGAAGAACGAAATCACGTAGGAGAGCACCACCGTCCCGAGGGCGTATTTCGGGGTCAGCAATTGGCCGATGAGGGGGTCCATGACGTTTTCCTTCCAAGAAAAACCAAGAAAGGCCGGCCCCGTGAGAAGACCGACGCGGCGCCCGAGGGCCGCGCCAGTCTGTAACAGCTGTTTCTGTAAGTAAATTAAGCGCTTGTTACTCAGATCGATGCCGACGTGTGACTTATTTCCGCTTTTTGCGGCACTTGAACGTGGACGGCTGTGCCGCGCAAACAGCCCAGCCCGGCCAGCGTGGCCCCTACCGCAACGTCGAGTGGCGTATGCGGCTCGGTCCCCAGCACCGACCGCAGCCGGGTATTGCGCAGGCGCACCGGCTGCTGCCACAGGTAGCGCATCTCACGCAGCTCGCGAAACATCGGCACGAAGGGCGAGCTCAGTGTGATCAGCCACCAGGGAAAGCGCTTGACCGGCAGCTCCGGCTGTCCGCTGGCGCGGCGGATGGCGGCCTGCATCTGCGTGCCGTCCGCGTCCCAGTGGCCATTCATGTGGAAGGTATCGAACACCGCCAGCGCGCTTTCGCGTTCGACCAGGCGAACGATGGTTTCGGCCACGTCGGGCAGGTAGGCCCATTGGTGGCCGACGCCGTGTCGTCCGGGGTCGCTGATCGCCGCGAGCGCCTGGCCGGGCTTCACCAGCCCCTGGGAGAACCAGTTGTTGCGGGCCCTGGGCCCGAAGAAGTCGCCGGCGCGAACGATGAGTGAGCGCACACCACGCTGCGCCGCCGCGCGCAACCGTTGTTCCATCTGCACGCGGATCGCGCCCTTGCGCGTCAGCGCACGCTGTGGTGCGCTCTCGGCGATGTCGGGGAATGCATCCGGCCCGTAGTTGTAGACCGTGCCCGGCAGCACGATGCGGGCGCCTGAAGCCTCGGCCGCCCGGATCGTGCTCTCCAGCATCGGGAGCACCAGCGTCTCCCAGTTGCGGTAGCCGGGCGGATTGACCGCGTGGACGATCAGCGCCGCGCCGCGCGCCGCCGCCACCACGCTCGAAGCGTCGAGCGCATCGCCTGCCACCCATTCCGGCTGTGCCAGGCCAGCCGGCCATTGCGCCGCAGCCTGGACCGGGTCGCGGGCCAGCGCCCGTACCTGCCAGCCGCGCCGCAGCAAGGCCGCCACCGTTTCGCCGCCGATACCGCCCGTCGCACCGAGCACCAATGCCGTACCTTGTTCCATTGCGTGTTCCTTTCGTTGGATGAACGCAATTCTTGAGGCGGTTCGCACTAAACACAATTGTCATAGCGGTGCTATCAGCTAGTATGAAATGTATGAGCTCCAACCATCTCGACTGGGAAAACCAGCGCGCCTTCCTCGCCGTACTGCGTGAAGGAAGCCTCTCCGTGGCGGCAAGAGCGCTCAACGTCGTTCAACCGACGGTACGCCGCCGACTCGATGCGTTGGAGCGCTCCCTCGGCGTCGCGCTGTTCACGCGCTCGCCGAGCGGCCTGTCACCGACCGAAGCCGCTTGCGAGCTCGGCGCCCATGCCGAAACCATGGCGGCCGCCGCGGATGCCTTCGCGCGAGCGGCCTCGGCCGACACCGATGCTGCCTTCGGTACGGTGCGCATCACCGCGAGCGATGTGATGGGCGCCGAGGTGCTGCCCGCGGTGCTGGCCGAGCTGCAGGAGGCGCAGCCGGGGCTGGTGTTCGAACTCAGCCTGACCAACCGCACCGAAGATCTGCTGCGGCACGAGGCGGACATCGCGGTGCGCATGGTGCGGCCCACCCAGGCGGCGGTCGTCGCCACGCACGTGGGCGCGGTGCAGCTCGGCCTCTTTGCCAAGGCCGCCTATCTGGAGAAGCACGGCACGCCGCGCGCCCTCGAAGAGCTCGGCCGCTTCGCGCTGATCGGGCCCGACCGCGACACCGGTGTCCTGCGCGCGTTGCAAGCCCGGGGCCTGGATCTGCGCCGCGCGATGTTCAGCTGCCGCGCCGACAACCAGCTGGCACAACTGGGCGCCATCCGGGCCGGACTCGGCATCGGCATCTGCCAGAAGGCGCTGGCGAGGCGCGACCCGGCGCTGGTGCCGGTGCTTCCCGAGCTGTTCACCCACGATCTCGAAACCTGGGTCACGATGCACGAGGACCTGCGGCGCGTGCGGCGCGTGCGCACGACCTTCGGCCACCTGGTGAAAGCGCTGTCCGCCTACTGCAGCGGCGGTGAGGGCCGCCCGCTCTAGCGCTGCGGCCGGATCCGGTAGAGCGCGTTGTTGCGGTCGGCCGTCATGTAGATGGTGCCGTCGCTGCCCACCGCCACCCCGGTCGGCACGTAGGGCGGCGGCATGCCGGGCCCGCCGGCCAGGCCGATCGGCAGGTTTTGGGCCACGGTGCGGCGCGTGCCGTTCGCGGGATCGATTTCCACCACCCGCCGCGCCGCGCTCTCGGCCACGATGAAGCTGCCCCAGGGCGTTTGTGCCAGGCCTTCGGGCAGCGCCAACCCGTCGGCGATGGCACGCAGCGGCGCGCTGGCGTCGAGCGGAATGCGCGTCAGCTTGCCCGCGGCTTCGGTGACGTAGAGCGCGCCGTCGCGCCCGAGGATCATCTGCACCGGCCCGCCGAGCCCGCTGGCCAGCACCTGCCGGGTCTCGAACTTGGGGCCGCTCGCGCGCGTCACGCTGCCGGTCGCGATCTCGGCATAGACCAGGCTGCCGTCGGGCATTGGGATCGCATCCACCGGCGCCTTGAGGCCATGCAGCATCGCAGTGGTCTTGAAGGTTTTGCGATCGACCAGCTGCACCGAGCCGGTGAACCACGACGACAGCGCGAAGTGGGTGGCCGACAGGCCCACGCCGAACGGATATTCGAGCTCCGGATCGCGCTGCATGCGGAAGATGTCGCGCACCGCGCCCGTCTTCGCGTCGACCTGGCGGAAGCCGAAGATGTCGGCCACCCACAAGTCGTTGCCGTCGATCTTGAGGCCGGCCGGCACCGCGAGCTTGCCGCTGGTCAGCATGCGCACCTCGCCGGTCGCCGGGCTGAAGGCCTCGACCGAGTTGTCGGCCATGTTCGAGACGTAGATCGTCCCGTCGGGCGCAATGGCGAGGTTGTCGAGCGAGGGCTTGAGCTGCTTGGCGACCGTCTTGCGGCCGGTCGCGAGATCGACGCGCACCAGTTCGCCGCTCCTCGTATCGACCACCCACAGATTGCCCTTGCCGTCGAGGTTGGCGGCGGCCGGGATCTTGAAGCCCTCGGCGATCACCGTGAGCTTGCCGTCGGCCGGATCGATCTTCACGACCTGGCCCTTGAACCACAGCGGGCCGTAGAGCATGCCGTCCGGTCCGACCTCGAAGCCGTTGAAGCCGCCCATGTCCTTCTTGATCAGGCGTGGTGGCTTCTGGCCCGCCATGTCGATCTCCCACAGCGCGTCGCCGAGGAACACCTGCGAAGCGTAGAGTTTGCCGTTTCGGCGGTCGAAGTCGAGCGAGTTGATGCCGGGCAGGTCCTTGGCGAGCACGCGCATCGGCGCGCCGTCGCTTTCGCGGTAGCGGACCATGCCCATCAGGTAGTTGGTCCACGCCAGTTCCCCCTTGGGGCCCACCGCGATGTCGTCGGCCTGGCCTTCGAGGCCCTCGATCAGTACGCGGGCGGCGCCGCTGTTGCGGTCGACTTCCCACATCGTGTTGCTGACCACCGAGCCCGCGAGCAAGCGGCCCTGGCGGTCGACGGCCAGGCCGTGGACGCCGCTGAAGGAGGAGGGAGCGACCAGCGTTTCGGGCGGAGCCCAGCCCGTGGGGCGGGTGGGCGGGGCGGTGGTGGTGCAGGCGCCGAGGATGAGTAGCGAGGCGAGCAGCGCTGCGTCGAGGATTCGGGGCATGTGTTGTCTCCTTTTCTTGGTCGCCGGGGGAGTCTAGGAGAAGACGAGGGGGGGCTTTGCAGTCACCCTCGGGACAAGGATCAGGCCCTGAACCTCTTGCGCGTCAAGGCCAGTGCCACCCAGAACGACACCACGGTGTAGACCACAAGCACCACCGCATGCCGCCACCAATCCACAGGCCATTGATCCATGAACAGCGGTCGCACCAGCTCCACCGCGCTGGCGAGCGGCAGCCAGCCAGCCACTGCGCGCACCGCCCCCGGCAACTGCTCCAGCGGAAAGAAAACGCCCGAGAGAAACATCATCGGCGTCATGAAGAGCGTGAAGTAATAGGTGAAGAAGTCGTAGCCCTTCGCCAGCGCATTGAAGATCAGCGCGATGCACGAGAAGGTGACCCCCACGCCGGCCAGCACGAACCAGGCGACGAGGAGCTTGGGGCTGTGGCTGATGCCGAGCCCCAGCATCACGAACAGGATCGCGGTGGTCGTGAAGATGGCCTTGAAGCCGGCCCACAGCATCTCGGCCAGCACCACGTCGTCGAGCCCCACCGGCGCGTTCATGATGCCGTCCCAGGTCTTCTGCACATGCATGCGCGAGAAGGCCGAGTACAGCGCCTCGAAGGAGGCCGCGTTCATCGAGCTCATGCAGATCGAGCCGCTGGCGAGGAACAGGATGTAGGGCACGCTGCTGCCGCCCACCTCGACCTGGCCGACCAGCGCGCCCATGCCGTAGCCGAAGGCCACCAGCCAGATCAGCGGCTCGGCGATGTTGCCGATCAGGCTCGGGATCGCGAGCTTGCGCCATACCAGCAGGTTGCGCAGGAACACGGGCCACCAGCGCATCGAGAGCTCGGGCGGTCGCCAGACCGACGGCGCTCGAGGGGCGGGGGAAGCGCCCGGCAGAGAAGAAGCTGGACTCGACATGATGATGTGCTCCGACTAGCCGTCTTCGCGGATCTGGCGGCCGGTCAATTTGAGGAACAGGTCCTCCAGATTGGCAGGTCGATGGAAGGTACGCAAGCCACTGTGGCTCGCCAAGGCTGCCAGCAGGCCGCGCGCATCCTGCGTATAGAAGAACACCGTTTCGCCGCTGACCTCGACGCGGGCCGCGAACTCTTTCAGTGGCGATTGCGCGAGCCCGAGCGCACCGTTGCCGTACACCTCGACCACGTCGGGCTCCAGGTGCTCGGCGATCAGGTCGCGCGGCCGCCCTTCGGCGATCTTGCGGCCGTGGTCGAGCACCAGCAAGCGCGAGCACAGGCGCTCGGCCTCGTCCATGAAGTGCGTGGTGAGCAGGATCGACTTGCCCTGCTGCAGCAGCAGCTGCAGCCGCTCCCACATCAGGTGCCGCGCCTGCGGATCGAGGCCGGTGGTGGGCTCGTCGAGCATCAGCAGCTTCGGATCGTTGACCAGCGCGCGCGCGAGAGACAGGCGCCGCCGCATGCCGCCGGACAGCTCGCCCGGCCTCGCATCGGCCTTGTGCGAGAGCGCCGCGAATTCGAGCAGCTGCGGAATGCGCGGTGCGATCTGCGCGCGGCGCATGCCGAAGTAGCGCGCGTAGACCATCAGGTTCTCGGCGCAGCTGAAGTCGGGGTCGAGCGTGTCGAACTGGCTCACCACGCCGAGCTGCGCCTTGATGGCGCGCGCATCGCGCGGCATCGAGAGCCCGCCGAGCGCATCGATCGTGCCGCCGTCGGGCGTGGTGAGCCCCAGGCACATGCGGATGGTGGTGGTCTTGCCGGCGCCGTTGGGGCCGATCACGCCGAGGCACTCGCCGGGCGCGATCTCGAAGGACAGGTCGTCGACCACGGTGGTCGCGCCGTAGCGCTTGTGCAGGTGGCTGGCGTGGAAAAGAGGGGAAGCAGGGCTGGGCACCGCGGCATTGTGGCGCAAGCGGGCGGCGCCTTCGCGCATCAAAGATGCAACCCCTCGAACTCCTTCTTCATCCAGTCGATGAAGGCGCGTGTGCGTGCCGGCAGCAGCCGTGCGTGCGGATAGATCACGCTCACCGGCCTCGGCTCCAGCTCGAACTCCTCGAGCACGATCGCAAGCCGCCTCTGCGCCACGAAGGGCTGCACCTGGTAGGAGAAAAACATGCCGAAACCCATGCCTGCGGCGCAGGCCTCGACCGCGGGCGCGATGTGGTTGAACTCCAGGTTGCCCTTGGCCGCGACCGCGAAGCTCCGGGCGTTCTCCCGGAAGTGAACCGGGGCGCTCGGATGGATGCGCACGCAGTTGGCCTTCAGCAGCTCGCGCGGATGCCGCGGGATGCCGTGCTGCCGCAGGTAAGCCGGGCTCGCAACCACCACGCGGCGGATGCTGCCGAGCTGCTGCGCGACCAGCGACGAATCTTCGAGCGGGCTGATGCGGATGCCGACATCGATACCTTCCTCCAGCAGGTTCACATTGCGGTCGTGCAAGAGCACGCTGCAGCGCATCTTCTCGTAGCGCTGGAGAAAGCGAACGATCGCCGGCGCCACGTACATGTGGCCGAACAACACCGGAGCAGTGACCGTGAGCTGCCCGGCGGGCTCAGCCGCATCGACCGTGAGCGCGCGGTCGGCGGCATCGGCCGCGGCCAGCACCTCGCGTGCGCTGTCGAGGTAGCGGCGGCCTTCCTCGGTCAGCGAGATGCGCCGCGTCGTGCGGTGGAACAGGCGCACGCCGAGGTGCGCTTCGAGCGCAGCCAGCGAGCGCACGACGGCGGGCAGCGAGCTGTCCAGCGCATCGGCGGCATTGGTCAGACTGCCCTGGTCGGCGATCTGCACGAAAGTCTGCATGGCTTTGAGTCGGTCCATGAGGCGATTAGACCGGAAATCGCAGCAGTGAAATACAGGAAAGCCTATTACTCCGAAGGACGTATCAAAGAAGAATCGGCTTCATCCACCCACCCGACAGGAGAAAGCCATGCCCACCCGTCCCGCCCGCCCCATCACGGTCTACAGCTCGTCGATCTCCGGTCACTCGCACCGCGTGCGCCTGTTCCTCGGACTGCTCGGGCTGCCTTTCGAAGTCGTCGAGATCGATCTCGCAGCGCGCGCGCAGCGCAGCCCCGAGTTCCTGCGCCGCAACGCCTTCGGCCAGGTGCCGGTGATCGAGGACGGCGAGGTCACGCTGGCCGATTCGAACGCGATCCTGCTCTACCTCAACGAACGCTACGCACCCGATCCATCGCGCTGGCTGCCGCGCGACGCGCTCGGCGCGGCGCGGGTGCAGCGCTGGCTCTCGGTCGCGGCCGGGCCGCTGGCGCAAGGCCCTTCGATGGCGCGCGTGATCGTGTTGTTCGGCCTGGCCACCGACCCGTCCGACGTGATCGCGCGCTCCCACAACCTGCTGAAAGTGATGGAGGCCGAACTCTGCGACCGCCCCTTCCTCGCAGGCGACTCTTCGACGCTCGCCGACATCGCCAACTACAGCTACGTCGCGCATGTGCCCGAAGGCAATGTGTCGCTGGAGCCCTATCCGAAGGTGCGCGAATGGCTGGCACGCATCGAGGAGCTGCCGGGCTTCGTGCCGATGGTGGCATCGCGCATTGGGCTGAGAGCATGAACGCCGCTGTCGCCACTTGGCACGAGGGCGAGCGTGCGCTGCAGTCGCGCGCCGGCATCGGCCAACGCATGGCCGAGATCGGCCCGCGCGTGGTCCGCGATCACATGCCCGACCAGCACCGCAGCTTCTTCGCGCAGTTGCCCTTCCTGATCGCGGGCAGCCTGGATGCCGAAGGCCGTCCCTGGGCCAGCGTGCTGGCGGCGCCGCCGGGCTTTGCGCATTCGCCCGACTCGATGCACTTGCGTATCGACGCGCGGCCGCTGCCGGACGACCCGCTGGGCGCCGCGCTCGCGCCCGGCGCGCCGATCGGACTGCTCGGCATCGAGCCGCACACGCGCAGGCGCAATCGCATGAACGGCGTGGTCGAGGCGCTCGACGCGCGGGGCTTCTCGGTCGCGGTGGGCCAGAGCTTCGGCAACTGCCCCAAGTACATCCAGGCGCGCGAGCCCTTGTTCGTCGGCGGTGCGCAGGACGCGCATGTCGGGCCCCGCAGCGACCGGCTCGATATGAAGGCGCAGCGCATGGTGCGCGCGGCCGACACCTTCTTCATCGCCACTGCGCATCCGTCGGCCGGCGATGCAGGCTCGCCGGCCCACGGCATCGACGTCTCGCACCGCGGCGGCCGCCCCGGCTTCGTGCAGCTGAGCGGCGAGGACACGCTCACGGTGCCGGACTTCGTGGGGAACACCTTCTTCAACACCCTGGGCAACATCGCGATCAATCCGGTCGCCGGCCTGTTGTTCATCGATTTCGAGACCGGCGATCTGCTGCAGCTCTTCGTCAAGGCCGAGATCGTCTGGGACGGGCCGGAGGTCGCTGTATTCGCCGGCGCAGAGCGCTTGCTGCGCATGCAGGTGGTGGCCGCGCAGCATGCGCCGGCCGCGCTGCCGCTGCGCTTCGGGCCCGCGGCCCTGTCGCCGCATCTGGAGGCGACGGGACGCTGGCCGGCGCCCGCGTGAAGCAGCTCAGCGGAAGACGGGGATGCGGGCGTTGACCGAGGGCCGGTAGTCCCAGCCGCGTTCGCGCAGCGATGCGGTGTCGGCACCGCCTGCCAGCAGCGCCTGCACGCCCGCCGCTGCCACGGTGCAGGCCAGCGCCGGGCCCGGGCAGTTGTGGAGGCCATGGCCGAAACCCAGGGTCTGGCGATCGGGGCGCGCCAATTCGAAGATCGCCGGCGAGGAGTTCAGCGCCGGGTCGCGGTTCGCGGCGCCGAGCACCAAAAGCACCGCATCGCCCGGCGCGAGCGCGGTGCCGGCCACGAGGGTCGTTTCGGCGACGAAGCGGCGCGTGTTCTGCACCGAGGGATCGTGTCGCGCGACTTCCTGCACCAAGGCGTTCAGCAGCTCGGGCTGCGATTCGATCGTGCGGCCGAGTCCCGGCTCGCGTGCGAGCGCCGCCAGGCTGTTGCCCAGCAGGCCGGCCGTGGCCTCGCAGGTTTGCGACAGCAGGCCGGCCAGGTTGGCCAGCAGGGCGCGCGAGTTGTCGTCCGGCGCCTGGGCGCGCACCGCAGCCAACAAGCTGCCGTCGCGAGCGGGCTGCGCGGCGACGAGCTGCTCGAAGCGCGCCATCAGCGCTTGCGCGGCCTCGCTCGCGGCCTGCAGCTGCGCCGCGGTGGACAGCGGCGACAGGCAGGCGACGAAGTCGCGCATCCAGTCCGAGATGCGCGGCAACTCCTCGTCGGCGAAGCCCAACAGGTGCGCAACGCCCGCGACCGGCAACGCGAAGCAGGCGTCGGACAGCGACGCGGCGGGCATTCGCGTCGCGACTTCCAGAACGCCCGAGTGCGCCGACTGCAGATCGAGCCCGGCCAGCGCGCGCTGCAGCACCGGCTTGTGCGCGGCATGCGGCGCGCCGTCGTTCATGCGCACGAGACGGCCGAACACTTCGCCGGCCGGCGTGCCGGCGATCGCGCGCGGCACCGGCTCCGCCGCGGGCCGCACGCGCAGCGCAGGGTTGGCGAGCAGCTCGCGCACGGTCTCGGCACGGCTCGCGACCCAGAGGCTCAGGCCTTCGTCGTAGATCAGCGCGGGTCCTTGGCGCAGTACGGCGTACCAGGGGTAGGGGTCGGGATGCGTGACGGCCGCGATGGCGTCGGCTGGCGGGGCGATGTCGTGGTTCATGTCCGAAGTGTGATGCTTCCCGCACGCACACACTTCGCTTAGCATCGAAGTATGGATGCATCCACGGCCGACACTCACCTGGCGCGGCTGGCCGGCGCCATCGCCGAGCCGGCGCGTGCGCGCATGCTGTGCTGCCTGCTCGACGGCCACGCCCGCACCGCGACCGAGCTGGCGGCCGTGGGCGAGGTCGCGGCCTCCACCGCGAGCGCGCACCTGGCGCGGCTCAAGGAGCAGCGGCTGGTCGAATCGGTGGCGCAGGGCAAGCACCGCTATTTCCGGCTCGCGGGCAGCGAAGTCGCCGCCGTGCTCGAAGGCCTGCTGGTGGTCGCCGGCGCGCCGCGCAGCGAATTCCAGCCGACCGCACCCAGCCGCCTGCGTGCGGCGCGCACCTGCTATGACCACATGGCCGGCACGGCCGGCGTCGCGCTGCACGACCGGCTGCACGCGCAGGGCTGGCTGCACGCGGCAGCCGAGGGCGGCGTCTACGAGCTCACGGCCGAGGGCGCGGTGGCGCTCGAAAGCTTGGGGCTGGACATCGAGAACGCGCGCAGTTCGCGCCGGCGTTTTGCCTGCGCCTGCCTCGACTGGAGCGAGCGGCGACCGCACCTGGGCGGCGCGCTCGGCGCGGCCTGGCTGCAACTGTCGCTGCGGCGCGGCTGGGTGCGCCAGGAACTGGACGGCCGGGCCCTCGCGCTTACGCCCAAGGCAAAGCGCGAAATGCCGGAACTCTTCGGCCTGGCCTGAGGGACTTCTTCAGGCTTTGAGCTTGAGGATGTAGGTCAGGACGCCGGCCGTTGCCACGTCCAGTTCGAGGAAGGACTTGAAGTCCTTCCCTTCCATCCAGTAGCTGTCCCAGTTGCTGCGCTTGATGGTTTTTTGCCAGGCGTCCGTGGCCACCGCGCGCCGCACGGCTTCCAGCAGCGCGGCCTGGCGCTGCGGCGGCACCGCGCGACCGGTGAAGACGCCGCGCCAGTTGGCGAGATCCGCGTCCACGCCCTGCTGCCGTACCGAGGGGATGCCCTGGAACGGGCTCTTCGACGACACGCCGATCGCGCGCAGCTTGCCGCTGGCGATGTGCTCGCTGAACTCGCTGTAGCCCGAAATGCCGGCGACGGCCTGGCCGGACTCCACCGCCGACACCACCTGGGCGCCGCCGGGGAAGGGCTGGTAGACGAGTGCCGCGGTGTTGCCGGCCGCGCGTGCCAGCAGGCCGGCGAACATGTGGTCGACCCCGCCGGCGGAGCCACCGGCGATGGCGGCGCTTGTGGGCTCGGCGCGCATCTTCGCGATCAGGTCCTTCGCGGTCTTGATTGGCGAGTCGCTCTTGACCACCACCATCTCGTAGTCGCTGGTCAGCCGCGCCACGGGTGCGATGCGGTTCATGTCGACGGGGGGCTTCTGCAGCGCCACGGCACCGACCATCACCATGCCGCTCATCAGCAGGGTGTCGGGGTCGGCGTCGTACTTCTCGACGTAGCGCGCGAGGCCGATGGTGCCGCCCTTGCCGCCGATGTTCTCGTACTCGATCTGGCCGACCGCGCCGGCGGCGATCAGCGCGGCGCCGAGGGCGCGGCCGGTCTGGTCCCATCCGCCGCCCTCGTTGGCCGGGATGACGATGCGCAGGCGCGGGATTGCTGCGGCGGTCGCTGCTGCTGCGGCGGCGGGCGCGGGCCGTGCCGCCTGGGCCCATGCGGATGCCGGCAGGGCGCCGGCTGCGGTGGCAGCAAGCCACGAGGTGAATATGCGCCGCGTCGGGTCAACCATGGTGGAGTGGAGACACAGATTGTGTCAATTTGTTGCTGACAGGCGGAATCCTAGCCCACGACCCGCAGAGTTCGGTGACGACTGTCGCGAGGAAACGCCAGTCTCGCGCCAACAAAATCTCGAAAAGCGGCGCTTCGCCTACTGGAAGGCCACTTCGGCGAAGCTGCGCAGCTTGCGGCTGTGCAGCCGGCTCGAGCCTTCGCTGCGCAGCACGTCGATCGCGGCCATGCCGATGCGCAGGTGCTGCTCCACACGCTCGCGGTAGAACTGGTTGGCCATGCCGGGCAGCTTGATCTCGCCGTGCAGCGGCTTGTCGCTGACGCACAGCAGGGTGCCGTAGGGCACGCGGAAGCGGAAACCGTTGGCCGCGATGGTGGCGCTTTCCATGTCGAGCGCCACCGCCCGGCTCTGGCTGAAGCGCCGCTGCGGCTGGTTGCCGGGCAAGAGCTCCCAGTTGCGGTTGTCGGTGCTGGCCACCGTGCCGGTGCGCATGATCTTCTTGAGCTGCGTGCCCTGCATGCCGGTGACGTCGGCCACCGCCTTCTCGAGCGCGAGCTGGATTTCGGACAGCGCCGGGATCGGCACCCACAGCGGGAGCTCCTCGTCGAGCACGTGGTCCTCGCGCACGTAGGCGTGGGCCAGCACGTAGTCGCCGAGCTGCTGCCCCTGGCGCAGGCCGGCGCAGTGGCCGAGCATCATCCATGCGTGCGGGCGCAGCACCGCCACGTGGTCGGTGATGGTCTTGGCATTGGCCGGGCCGACGCCGATGTTGACCATCGTGATGCCGCTGTAGTCCTCGCGCACCAGGTGGTAGGCCGGCATCTGCGGCAGGCGCCCCGGCGGCGTGCCTTGCGTACCGTCGAGCAGCACACGGAAGGTGCCGCTCGACCCCGCCGCGAGCCCGCGCCGGCGCGTGATCACGTTGCCGGGCTCGATGAAGGCAATGTATTCGCTCTGCTCGTCGGTCATCGCTTCGTGGCCGAGGCGCACGAACTCGTCGATGTAGAACTGGTAGTTGGTGAAGAGCACGAAGTTCTGGAACCACTCGGGCGCGGTGCCGGTGTAGTGGCGCAGCCGGTGCAGCGAGTAGTCCACGCGCGCCGCGGTGAAGAGCGAGAGCGGCTGCGCCTCGCCGGGCTTGGGCTCGAAGGTGCCGTTGGCGATGCCGTCGTCCATGGCGCCGAGATCGGGCAGGTCGAAGACATCGCGCATCAGGGCGCGGCGCTCGGCGCTCATCGTGCCTTCGATGTGGTCGTTCTCGGCGAAGGAGAAGTGGACCGGGATCGGCTGCGTGCTGGTGCCGACTTCGAGCTCGACCTCGTGGTTCTCGAGCAAGAGCCGGAACTGCTCGCGGTAGTAGCGGTGGAACAGATCGGGCCGCGTCAGCGTGGTTTCATAGCGGCCCGGCCCGGCGACGAAGCCGTAGCTCAGCCAGGCGTTGGCCGCCGGCGTGCGGCGCGAGACCGTGTGCGTATGAACGCGGACGAAGGGGTAGCAGGCGCGCACGCGGCCGGCCAGGCTGTCGCCGGCCACGAAGCGCTGCATCGCGTCGCGCAGGTGCTGCAGGCCGCCGTTGTAGATGAGCCGCACCTGTTCGAGGGCTGCGTCGGGGTCGGTGAAGCGGGCGGGGGCGACGAAGGCGGGCATGTAGGGCATCCGCTCATTGTGCAGCGTGCCGGCGGCGACTTGCGCGGGGCTAGCCTGGCATGGGTTCCCGCATCGTGACGAACTCCTCTGCAACGGTGGGGTGGATGCCGATGGTGCTGTCGAACATCGCCTTGGTGGCGCCCGCGCGCATCGCGACCGCGAAGCCCTGCACCACCTCGCCCGCGTCCGGCCCCACCATGTGCAAGCCGACCACGCGGTCGCTGGCGTGCTCGACGATCAGCTTCATGAAGGTGCGCTCGCCGCTCCCCGAGAGCGTGTGGCGCAGGGCCTTGAACTCGCTGCTGAACACGCTGACCTTGCCGAACTTGGCGCGCGCCGCGGCCTCGGTGTAGCCGCAGGTGCCGATGTTCGGATGAGTGAAGACGGCCGTCGGCGTGAATTCGTAGTCGAGCTGCCGAGGTCCCTTGCCGAAGAGCGTGTCCACCACCACCATGGCTTCGGCCAGCGCCACCGGCGTCAGCTGCTGGCGCGTCGACACGTCGCCCACTGCAAGGACCGAGGGCACCGAGCTGCGGTAGTGCGCATCGACCACCACGCCGCCGCGCTCGTCGAGCGCCACGCCCGCGGCTTCGAGACCCAGGCCCTGCGTGTTGGGCACGCGGCCGGTCGCGTAGAGGATGGTGTCGGCCTCGACGCGCTGGCCGCGCGAGAGCAGCGCGCACAGGCCGCTGTCCGTGTGCGTGATCATGTCGATCTCGCAGTTGAAGCGGATGTCGATGCCGGTGCGCGTCATCTCCTTGGCCAGGAACTGGCGCAGGTCCTCGTCAAAGCCGTTGAGCAGGTGCGCGCCGCGGTACAGCTGCGTGACCTGTGCGCCCAGGCCGTTGAAGATGGAGGCGAACTCACAGGCGATGTAGCCGCCGCCCACCACCAGCAGCCGCTTCGGAAAAGGGTCAAGGTCGAACATCGCGTCGGAGACCACCAAGTGCTCCCGACCCGCCACCTCCGGCACGAAGGGCATGCCGCCGGTGGCGACCAGCACGTGGCGCGCCGTGCGCTTCTTCTCGCCGATCTGCACCGTGTGGGCGTCGGCCAGTTGCGCCCAGCCCTGGATCAGCGTGACGCCTGCGCCTTCGAGCAGGCTGCGGTAGACGCCGTTGAGCCGCGTGATTTCGCGTGCGCGATTGACCTTGAGCCGGTTCCAGTCGAAGTGCGGTTCACCGAGCCGCCAGCCGAAGCCCGCGGCTTCCTCGAAGGATTCGGCATAGCTGGCGGCGTAGCTGTAGAGCTTCTTGGGAATGCAGCCGACATTGACGCAGGTGCCGCCGAGTTCGGCGCATTCGGCTAGCGCCACGCGAGCGCCGCGCTGGGCCGACATGCGCGCCGCGCGCACGCCGCCGCTGCCGCCGCCAATCACGAAAAGGTCGAAGTCGAATGTGCGCATGGGTGCTCCTTGCGGCCGACTGTAGCCGGCCGAAGGAGCGGCTGCTGCGCGCGGGTTTCGTGATCGGCCGCGGCCCACTCAGGGGCGATCGCCCTGCTGCGCGGAGTCCCGCGACGTCCAGCGCTGCTGCACACGCGGATCGCCGGCGCGCTGCTGCAACTGCTGCTGTTGCTGTTGCTGTTGCTGTTGCAAGGCACGTTGCTGGGCTTCCTGCGCTTGGCGCATCGCGTTGTGTTGCTGGGCCTGCTGCTGCGCCTGCATCTGCTGCTGCGCGCGCAAGGCCTGCTGCTGTTGCAACTGCTGCATCTGCTGGGCCTGTTGCTGCGCCTGGATCTGCTGCTGCGCGCGCAGGGCTTGCTGCTGTTGCAGCTGCTGCATCTGTTGGGCCTGCTGCTGCGCCTGCATTTGCTGCTGTGCCCGCAAGGCCTGCTGCTGTTGCATCTGCTGGGCCTGTTGGGCCTGTGCCTGGGCAGCGGCACGCTGCTGCATCTCCTGCTGCTGGCGTATGGCCTGCAACTGCATCTGCTGCTGGGCCTGTGCCTGCGCGGCGCGCTCCTGTTGCTGCTGGCGCAGCCCGTCGCGTTGCTGCATCTGCTGAAGTTGCTGCGCCTGCTGGAGTTGCTGCGCCTGTTGCGCCTGTTGCGCCTGTTGCAACTGCTGGGCCTGTTGGAAGCGCTGTGCCTGCTGCGACTGAAGTTGCTGCTGCGCCTGCGCCTGTGCTGCGCGCTGCTGGAGCTGTTGCTGCGCTTGCTGTGCCTGCTGCTGTTGCCGTGCCTGCTCGAACTGGAATTGCTGCTGCTGTCGTGCCTGGAAGGCAGGCGGCGGCAGCGAAGCGGCGGGGCGCCCGAAGCCGCCGAAGTGGCGATCGCTGCGCGGCGGGATCGGCACCGCCGGTGCGACCTGCATTTGCGCGATGCGGTCCTCGGGCACGCGCAGGAAATCGCGCCGGGCGATGGGGCCGCGGCCGAAGATATCCACTGGCACCAGCGAGAGCGCACCGGGCGTGTTGCGGTGCAGGTACTCAGCGCGCGCCAGTTGCTGCTGGTAGGCGATCGCGCGATTGACCTCGTCGATGTAGCGCTGGCTGGCGCGGTAGCCCGGCCGCCAGGGTTCGCCCGGCGCGAGTGGGAACCAGCCCACGCCGTTGCGGCCGCCGCCGATGTTGGCACCGCCCACGAAGCCGACCAGCGCCGGCGCATAGATCGGCCGCACATTCGGCCGGCCCGGGACCCAGCACCAGCGCGAGCCGATGCGTGCCCAGCGGCCGTAGTGGGAAGGTGCAAAGCCCCACGGTTGGGCATCGACCCAGGTCCAGCCCCAGGGCGCCACATTGACCCACTGGCCGTCGCGATAGGGCGCCCAGTCGGCGTCCACATTGCGCGGGTACCAGACGTTGCCATATTCGGGAACGTTCTGCCAGTCGCCGTAGTTGTCGAGCTGTTGGTAGCCGACCACTTCGCGCGAGACGTAGCGCGCCGAGATCGACTGCTCTTCGATGCGGTCGCGCTCGGCCACCCAGCGCTCGAAGGCGTCGTTGCCGGCGCGCACTGGGCCTGCGCTCACTGCGGCCAGATTGCGCCCCGATACCGTGAGCTGCTGGCGCGCGCCGAGTGGCATCGATTCGCCGCCTTCGCCATAGAGCGTGGCGCTGCCGGCGGCAATGGCCACGCGCGTGGTGCCGGCGGCCGGATCGGCCTCGATGCGATAGTCGCCGGGTGCGTCGATCACCACGGCAAGGTTGCCGGTATCGATCTCGAAGCGCTGGCCTGCCAGCTCGTCGCGCACGCGCACTTGCAGGCGGCCCTGCTGGGCGGTGATGCGGGCGGTGTCGTCGTCGAGTTCGGACATCGCGATGCTGGTCTGGTCGTCCAGGCGCAGCGTGGCGGAGCCGACGTGTAACTCGGCGCGGGCATTGCGGTCGGTCCAGAGGCGGTCGCCGGTGGTGATCGGCCGGTTCGGGACCACGTCGTACCAGCTGTCGTCGCCTGCCGGCGAGAAGCTGATGGTGCCCTGGTGGAAATTGAGGCGGGCCACGCGGCCCGGCGGATCTTGCTGGGCAAAGGCTGCAAGCCCGGTGAAGAGCAGCGCCAGACCCAGCAGCCAGCCGGCCGCGCGGCGGCCGGACGTCGAGGTGGTGCGGTGTTTCATGGGTCGTTCCCTTCGTGACGTCCCTATTAACGCGCGAGCGGGCCCGGCGCTGGCATCCGCTTTGCAAAGCTTTGGAAATATCGCGCCCGGTGCGCAACCTGATGTAAGCGTCTAGGGCGTCTGCGGATGCGAGAGAAAGAAGCGCAGCATCTCGGCGCTCGCGTCCGGCCCGGTGGGATCGGTGAACGAACCCTCGGCGCTGCCCCCGGCCCAGGCGTGGCCGGCGCCGTGCAGCAGCCAGTGCTCGACCGCGATGCGGCCATGGGCATCGGCGTAGGTGCGGCGGGCATAGGCGCGGCCTTGCTTCGACCGGCCCTGCGTCTTGTGCGCTTGCAGCCTGCCGGCGTCGGCCTCGGCGGCGAGCGCGGCCGTCGCCACCTCTTCCCCGTTGCGCGGATGCACCGTCTCGTCGGCATCGCCATGGAACACGATGGTTGGCCGCACCGCGCCCGCCGTCGCGGCCGCCGCCGCGCCGTTCTTCATCGCAGCCAGCCCCGACATCAGATCTTTCGCCGCGCCGATCGGCAGGCCCGAGTGCACGCCGACCGCGGCGAAGAGCTCGGAGTGGGTGCGTCCCAGGATGTCGGCCATCGCGCCGCCGGCGGAGAGGCCCGCCACGTAGATGCGCGCCGGGTCGACCGCCTGTTCGGCCATTACCGATCGTGTGAGCGCGGCCAGGAGCGCCGGCTCGCCGCGCTCGCGCTGCTGGTGCTGCGGCAGGAACCAGTTCCAGCACCTCGCGGCGTTGTGCTGCTTCGTCTGCGTCGGGTAGAGCACCAGGAAGCCGCGCTCGGCAGCGAGCCGGTTCATCTGCGTGCCGGCGGCGAAGTCATCCGGGTCCTGCGTGCAGCCGTGCAGCATCAGCAGCAGCGGGCGCCGCCGGCCGGCGCCCTTGGCCGGCACGAAGAGCTTGTAGGCGATGCCGCGGTGCTGGTGCGTGAAGCTGCCTTCGAGCCACTGGTCGGGTTCGGCTTCGCGCGCAGGACCCAGCAGCCCGGCGCGCCGCAGCGCGCGCGGGACGGCACCGGCCCATTGCGCAAGGCGGCGCTTGAATCCTTCTAACAGGGAAGCCATCAGGCGTCGGCTAGCCCCCGTAGAGGTATTGCGGCAGCCACAGCGTCAGGCCCGGCCAGATGTACATGAACACCATGCACAGGATCACGATCAGCATGTACGGCATCATGCCCGCGAAGATCTGGTTGATCGTGACATGCGGCGGCGAGACGCCCTTCAGATAGAAGGCCGACATCGCCACCGGCGGCGACAGGAAGGCCGCCTGCAGGTTCACGAAGATCAGCACGCCGAACAGCAGCGGATCGATCTGGAAGTGCGCCAGCAGGGGCAGGAAGATGGGCACGAAGATCACGATGATCTCGGTCCACTCGAGCGGCCAGCCCAGGATGAAGATGATCGCCTGCGACAGGAGCAGGAACTGCAGCGGGCTCAGGTTCATCCCGAGCACCCATTCCTCGATGATCCGCTGTCCGCCGAGCAGCGCGAAGACCGCCGAGAACAGCGCCGAGCCGACGAACAGCCAGCAGACCATGGAGGTGGTCTTGAGCGTCAGGAACACCGCCTCCTTGATCTTCTTGAAGTTCAGCGTGCCGGCCTGCCACGCCATCAGGAAGGCGCCTGCCGCGCCCACCGCGGCCGATTCGGTGGCGGTCGTGATGCCGAACAGGATCACGCCCAGCACCACCAGCGTCAGCGTCGCGAGCGGCATGACCGAGGAGGCCAGCATGCGCAGGATCTCGAACTGCTCCGCGTCCATTCGCCAGTAGTACCAGCCCAGAAGCACGAGCGCGAAGGCGCAGGCCACCGCGAAGCCGATGTAGAAGGCCTCCGGCACGGCCGCCGTCTTCGGCGCATCGACGGCTTCGCCCAGTTGCTGCAGGCCGCCTTCCTGGGTTTGCGGCGCGGCGCTTTCGCTGCCCGGCGGCTCCTCGACGCCGCCGCCGGACGATTCCGGCTCCTGCGCGCCTTCGGTCGTGGGCGGCTCCGCCAGTCCGCCGCCGGACGGCTCGGGCAGCGATGCGCCCGCGCCGGCCTTCGTCGCCTCCGCCGACTGGGCGGCGACGGGCGGGCTGGCCGGGTTGCTGTCCTGCTGCGAATAGAGCGTCACGTACCACCACACGGCGCCCAGCATGACCGCGGTCAGCGCCAGCGGCACCAGCGCGGTGAGCAGGTTGCGCAGCAGCAACGCCCAGGTGATCTTCATGCCCTCGACGCTGCCGCGCAGGGCACGCGCCGGCGCCAGCACGGCCGCCGCGAGCGCCGGCAGCATGCGCGGCGAATAGCTGGCCGCGACGTGGGCGACCCAGGGCGAGACCGGCGCGCGCTGCTGCTCGATCGGCAGCTTGGGCGCGACCTTGGGCTGCAGCATGGCCCAGCCGATCACGTAGATCAGGTAGAGGAGGGCGAGGAAGAAGCCCGGGAAGATCGCGGCCGCATAGAGCTTGACCACCGACTGCCCGGCGACGGCCGCGTACACGATGATCATCACCGAGGGCGGGATCAGGATGCCCAGCGTGCCGCCGGCCGTGATGACGCCGGCCGCCAGCCGCGTGTCGTAGCCGGCATTCAGCATCGGCCGCATCGCGATCACGCCCATCAGCACGACCACCGCGCCGACCAGGCCGCTCGCGATGCCCCAGAAGGTGCACACGATCAGCGTCGTGACCGCCAGCGAGCCGGGCACGCGGCGGAAGGCGAGCTGCACGCTGTGGAACATCTTGTCCACCAGCGCGCCGCGTTCCATCACATAGCCCATCAGCACGAAGAGCGGTATAGAGAGCAGGGTTTCGTTGGTCATCGCGCCGAAGGCGCGCTGCACCATGAGGTCGAACACCTTGTTGTCGAGCCACGGCACGGCCGGGTCGTAGAAGGCGATGAAGCCGAAGAACATGCCCAGCCCCATCAGCGTGAACGCTGTCGGGAATCCGAGCATGATCACCACGATGATCAGCCCCAGCATCGTCAGGCCGAGTACGGCTTCGCTCATGACTGGCCTCCGGCGCTGCGCTGCTGGGCCGCGTGTTCGATGTCCTTCGCGCGCTCCATCACGTCCCGCTTGTCGGCTTCGTCGATATAGCTGCTGCTGGCCAGCTGGTCGCCGACCACGTCCATTTCCTCGGCATCCTTCAGGCGCGGCGTCCACTCGCCGGTCTTGAGGCAGACGACGCAGCGCACCATCTCGGCGAAGCCCTGCAGCAGCAGCACGATGCCGGCGACCGGGATCACGAACTTGAAGGGGTAGACCGGGATCGGGTCGGCATTGAAGGTCTGCTCGCGCATCGCGAGCGAGTCATTGAAATAGGTCCAGCCCGACCAGGTGAGCGCCACCACGCCGGGCAGGAAGAACAGCGCGAACAGCGCCAGGTCGAGCGCCGCCTGGGTGCGCGGCTTCATGTTGCCGTAGAAGAAGTCGCCGCGCACATGGCCCGCCTGCGCGAGGGTGTAGGCGCCGCCCATCATGAAGAGCGTGCCGTAGAGCATGTTGTTGGCGTCGAAGATCCAGGCCGTCGGCGCGTTGAGCGCATAGCGCTTGAAGACCTCGCCGCACACCAGCAGCATCAGCGCGATGATGAGCCAGGAGAAGGTCTTGCCCACCACCATGCTGAAGCGGTCGACGGTGTGGAGGAATCGTTGAATGGTCATGGAACGCGGAAGATTCACACATCAAAAAAATCAGCCACCCGGAAACGCCCGGATGGCTGATGGCATCGGCGACCCCTGAAGCTCAGGCCTTCTTCTTGCTGAAGTAGTGGTTGTAGGCCATCTTGAAGTCGACGTTGTAGTCGTTTTGCCACTGCAGGGCACGCTCGGCAAAGGTTTTTTGCGACTCGAGCACCTTCTTGAAGTGCGGGTTTTCCTCGGCCTTCTTGGCGATGGTCTTGTCCCAGGCCGCGAGCTGGGCGCGCAGCACGGCATCGGGCGTCTTGTAGAACTTGATGCCAGCCTTCTTCATGTCCGCGTAGTCCTGCGAATTGCGCTGCACGGCCTTCCAGCTCATGTCGGCGCTGGCCGCCTGCACGGCGTAGTCGATGATCGAGCGGAGCTCCTGCGGCAGCGCGCTGTACTTCGCCTTGTTGAACAGGATCTCGAACTGCTCGCCCGACTGGTGGAAGCTCTGCAGCATGCAGTTCTTCACCACGTCGGGGAAGCCGAGCACGCGGTCGCTGGAGGCGTTGTTGAACTCGGCCGCGTCGATCAGGCCCCGGTCGAGCGCCGGCACGATCTCGCCGCCCGGCAACGGGTTCACGGCCGTGCCCATCTCGGTGAACACGTCGACCGCCAGCCCGACGGTGCGGAACTTGAGGCCCTTCATGTCTTCCACCTTGGCCACCGGCTTCTTGAACCAGCCCAGCGGCTGCGTCGGCATCGGGCCGTAGAGATAGGACACCACCTCCATGTTCAGGCTCTTGTAGATCTCGTCGAGCAGCGCCTTGCCGCCGCCGTAGTTGTGCCAGGCCAGCACCGTGTTGGCGTCCATGCCGAAGCCGGGGCCCGAGCCCCAGAGCGCCAGGGCCGAGTTCTTGCCGTAGTGGTAGGCGACCACGCCGTGGCCGCCGTCGAGCGTGCCCTTGTTCACCGCCTCCAGCAGCTGGAAGGCCGGCACCACCGCGCCGGAGGGCAGCACCTCGATCTTGAGGCGGCCGCCCGCCATGTCATTGACCTTCTTGGCGAAATCCTGTGCGTACTCGTGGAAGATGTCCTTCGCGGGCCAGGTGCTCTGGAAGCGGAAGGACGCGGTCTGCGCCATGCTGACCATGGGCGCGGACATGGCGCCGGCCGCCACGGCTGCGCCTTTGAGCAGGCTGCGGCGGCGGTTCGGTTTGTTCTCGGTCATTGCGTATTTCTCCGTTGATGTGTCTGGAAAACCCCAGACTGCCATCTTTGACACGTGAACATTCGCGACAAAGAGGGTTTTCACGAACTGGTGAAAAATCGTGGGATGCGGAACGGACTTCTGACGCAAAGACCGCCCGCTTCTAAGCAGTAACCCTAGCAAACAGAAGGATGACAGTGCCATGACCCAGCCGGACCCGAACCCAACCAGCGCAGGCAACGCACCAGCCGGTGAACGAGCGGGCGTGCGGCCGGCCGAGGGCTATGCCGGCGACGTGACGCCCGAACAGGCCTACGCGTGGGTCGCCGGCGGCGAAGCCGTGCTGGTCGACGTGCGCAGCGATGCCGAGCGCGAATGGGTGGGTTATGTGCCCGGCGGGGTGGGTCTGGCCTGGAAGCAGTGGCCGGGGATGGCGCTCAACGCGGGTTTCGACGAAGGACTCAAGGCCGCCGTGCCGGCGGGCAAGAAGGTTGTGATGCTGTGCCGCAGCGGCGTGCGTTCCATCTCGACCGCGCGGCGCGCCACCGAACTGGGCCTCGAGGCCTATAACATCCTCGAAGGTTTCGAGGGCGACGCCGACGCCGAGGGCCACCGCGGGCGCAAAGGCGGCTGGCGCCTGCGCGGCTTGCCCTGGAGGCAGAACTGACCGTTTACTTAAGGGGAGGGATGCGGAGTTTTTGGCCGGGGTAGATCTTGTCCGGGTGGCTCAGCATCGGCTTGTTGGCTTCGAAAATCGCGTTGTACTTGTTGGCATCGCCGTAGTACTTCTTCGAGATGGCCGATAGCGTGTCGCCCTTGACCACGTCGTGGTACTGCGCCGGATCGGCCGCGGGTGCCACCAGCTTGTTGTCGACCTGGCTCACGTTGGCCACGTTGCCCGCCGCGAGCGATGCTTTTTCGCTGGCCTCCTGCGAGGGTGCGTTGCCCGCGAGCGTGACCACGCCCGAGGCGGCGACGTAAGTCACTTCCAAACCGGTCAGGCCCAGGTTCTGGGTCTCGATGTAGGTCTTGATCGCGGCGGCTGCCTTCTGGTTGGCATCCGGTTCCGCCGCCTGGGCCGAGGAGCCTCCGAACAGTTTTTCCCCCGCCTCTTTGATGAAACTCAGCAAACCCATGGTGTTCTCCTTGCGCCTTGGTTGATCGGAAGGGCACTGTACCGTCGGAAAGTGACCGCCGCGCGTAGGCTGCGGCCGCATGTGCAAGCTCCCGTAAGAACTCGCAATAATGCCGCGCATGGCATTCCTCGCGATCGACATCGGCAACACCCGCCTCAAGTGGTCCCTCTACGATGCGGCGCGGCCGGGCGCGTCGCTGCTGGCGCACGGTGCCGAGTTTCTCGACCATATCGAGCGGCTGGCCGACGGCCCTTGGGCGGACCTGCCCGCGCCGGCCTCGATGCTCGGTTGCGTGGTGGCCGGCGACACGGTGCGGCGGCGGGCGGAGGAGCAGGTGGTGGAGCGCTTCGACTGTTCCCCGCGCTGGGTGGTTTCGAGCGCCGCCGAAGCCGGCATCGTGAACGGCTATGACCATCCGACGCGCCTGGGCTCCGATCGCTGGGTCGCGATGATCGGCGCGCGCCACCGCATGCTCTCGCAGGGGCCGACGCGTCCGATGGTGGTGGTGATGATCGGCACCGCGGTGACGGTCGAGGGCGTGGATGCGAACGGCAAGTTCCTCGGCGGCCTGATCCTGCCGGGCCACGGCATCATGCTGCGCGCACTCGAATCGGGCACCGCGGGCCTGCACGTGCCGACCGGTGAAGTGCGCGAATTCCCCACCAACACCAGCGATGCGCTGACCAGCGGCGGCACCTATGCGATCGCGGGGGCGGTGGAGCGCATGGTGCAGCATGTGCGCTCGCATTGCGGCGTGGAGCCGGCCTGCTACATGACGGGCGGGGCGGCCTGGAAGATGGCGCCGAGCATGAACGGGGAATTCGAGCTCGTGGATGGGTTGATCATGGACGGATTGCTGGTGATTGCGCAGGAGCGCCTGTTGGCGTCCTAAGAAGCCAGCCCGTCCACCGCCTGGAACATCGCCTGCCGCGCCTGGCTGATGACCTGCCCTCGCCAGGCATCCGTGTCCGTGTAGAAGGTCTCCAGCATCTGCGACCGGATGGCCGCGGCCAGTTCGGCCGGCGCCTCCGGATGCTTGTGGAGCCAGTGATCGGCCCGCAGGGCCTGCGTCACTTCGAGCATGGACAAGGTGCCGTACTCGAGCGCGATTGAGGTGTGCTCGGCCTGCGGGCATTCGTCGTCGAGCGCATAGCACATCAAGCCGGTCAGAAAGGCGGAGGTGGACGAGCCGTCGTACATCGAAGTCACCGGCGCCGCCGCCGTGCCCCACCAGGCATTGGCGCGCGCATAGGCGGCCTTGTCGTCCCTGCCGGCGAAGATGCGCTCGCCGATGCCGCTGGGGCCGAGGCCCGTGTGGAAATCGATCCAGCCGATGCGCCGCGCGCCACCGGCATGGGTGCGCAGCACTTCGCGCAAGGTCCTGTTGCTCCAGGTCGGCGCGTCGCCGCCGTAGAACAAGCCGTCGGCAAATTGGTACTGCCCGCGCGTCACGGCGGCCTGGTAGAAGCCCAGGCCCTCGCGTTCGATGAGACTGCCGATCTCGGCCTGGTTGGCCGGCGTCGGCGGCCACTCATCGGGCAGGAGCAACGGATGCAAGCGGGCGTACGCCTCGTTGACGGGCCGCGGCTGCGAGAAGTCGAGGAAGTTGCGGTTCAGGTCCACGTTCTCGTGCGTCACGCGGCGGCTGTACGAGAAGCCGTACGGGTTGAGCGCATGCACGTACAGCACGGCCACGCCCTGGTCGCGCGCCTTTTCGCGCCACTCGGCATCGTGCAGCGCGAAGGCCTGCACGCCGCTGCCGCAATGGCCTTCGACGCCGTGGCAGGCACTGCTCACGATCAACAGGTTCTCGGCCTTCGCTTCGCCATCCAGCGCCACATCCATCGCGAGCGCTTCGCCGTCGCGCCCCTTCCGCGGATGGACATGTGAGCGCACGGCCAGCCCCGCGCTCGCGCAACCCTGCAGGAACTTCTGGCGTGCCTGCGCGTAGCGAGGGGAGAAGGCCTCGCCGACGCCGATCATGCGGCCGTCCCTTCAGGCGCCTTCGGCCCCTGGAGGAACTCTTCGGCCAGCCGGACCCAGCAGGTCGCGCCCAGCGGAATCAGATCGTCGTTGAAGTCGTAGCTCGCGTTGTGCAGCATGCAGGGCCCGCCGCCGTGGTGCATGTCGCGGTGGCTGCCGTCGCCGTTGCCGATGAAGGCATAGGCGCCCGGCTTGGCCAGCAGCATGAAGGCGAAGTCCTCGGCCGTCATCGCTGGTTCCTGCACCAGCACGTTGTCCGCGCCGACGATGCCGGCCATCACGCGGCGGGCGAAGTTCGCCTCGTCGGCCGTGTTGATGGTGGGCGGGTAGTTGCGGTGGAAGCGGAACTCGCACTGCGCGTCGTGCGCCGCGCTCACGTGCTCGGCGATCTTCTGCATGCGCGCCTCGATCAGGTCGAGCACCTCCAGCGTGAAGGTGCGCACCGTGCCCTTGAGCTCGCAGCTGTCGGGAATCACGTTGTTGGCTTCGCCCGCATGGATCATCGTGACCGAGATCACGCCGGCGTCGGTGGGCTTCTTGTTGCGCGTGATGATGGTCTGGAAGGCCTGCACCATCTCGCAGGCCACCGGCACCGGGTCGATGCCGGTGTGCGGCAGCGCCGCATGGCCGCCCTTGCCGCGGATGGTGATGGTGAACTCGTTGCTCGAGGCCATGGCCGGCCCGGGGCTCACCGCGAACTGGCCGGCCTTCATGCCCGGCCAGTTGTGCATGCCGAACACGGCTTCCATCGGGAACTGCTCGAACAGCCCTTCCTTGACCATCTCGCGCGCGCCGCCGCCGCCTTCTTCGGCGGGCTGGAAGATCAGGTAGACCGTGCCGTCGAAGTTGCGGTGCCTGGCGAGATGCTGCGCCGCCGCCAGCAGCATCGCGGTGTGGCCGTCGTGGCCGCAGGCGTGCATCTTGCCGGGGTGCTTGCTCGCATGCGCGAAGGTGTTGAGCTCGGTGACCGGCAGCGCATCCATGTCGGCGCGCAGGCCGACGGCGCGTGTGCCGGTGCCGTTCTTGACGATTCCGACCACGCCGGTGGTGCCGAGGCCGCGGTGAATCGGGATGCCCCATTCGGTGAGCTTGGCCGCCACCACGTCGGCGGTGCGCACTTCCTGGAAGCAGAGTTCGGGATGGGCATGCAAGTCACGTCGAACCGCGGCGATGCCGGCCGCCTCGGTGACGAGGGAATCGATGAGTTTCATGGGCACGAGTCTAGGCTTTGCGCAAGAGGCTCGCAAAGACCGTGCCCCCTCATCCGACTCAGCGGCCGGTTTCCTTCAGCCAGCTGCGGCGGGCTGCCAGCGCGGTGTCGGTGAAGTCGGTGAAGACGCCGTCGACGCCGAGCCGGTAGTAGGCCAGGTACTCGTTGGCCGCGTCCCCCTTGTAGTCCGCCGCCAGCCGGCGCGACTCGTTGCGGAAGGTGAAGGGGTGCACGAACAAGCCGGCCTTGTGCGCGTCGGCCACCAGGCTGGTCGGCGCGGTGGAGGTGGCGTCGGCATCGTTGACCTTGCCGTCGCGGTTGACGTCCACCGGCTTGCCGTCGGCGCCGACGGTGCCCTTGATGCTCACGATGTAGCGCTTCCACGGGCCGATGCCGTCGGCATAGGTCTTGATCTCGGCCAGGCCCGCGGGCGTGACCATGACGTCGAAGTTGCGCTTGTCGCCGGCCTTGGTCCACTCGTAGGGGCGGTCCACCGGCACCGCATAGGTCATGGCGCCGGTCTTCATGTCGACGCCGTCGCCGTCGATCAGCTGGATCAGCCGGGTCTTCAGGCCCTTGCTCTTCATGTACTTGAGGCTGCCGGGCTCGAAGGACTGCACCAGCACCGGCGCCGTGCGGCTGTTCCAGCCCGCGGCCTCGAGCATGGCGATCAGCTTGTCTTCCATGGGCATGCCCAGGTCGCGGAAGTAGGTCGGGTTCTTGGTCTCGGGATAGATGCCGATGGTGCGGCCGGTCTCGCGCGACTTGGCCTTGGCCAGGTCGATCACTTCCTGGAAGGTCGGCACCTTGTACTGGCCGTTGAACTGCTGCGGCCGCTCGGCATCGGTCGAGATCGCGCCGAGGCGCTTGATCTCGGCCAGCGTGAAGTCGTTGCTGAACCAGCCGGTCTGGGTTTCGCCATCGACCTGGATGGTCTTCTTGCGCGCCGCGAATTCGGGGCGCTTGGCGACGTCGGTGCTGATCGCGAGGTTGGGGTCGTGGCGCGTGATCAGAACGCCGTCCTTGGTCGACACCAGGTCCATCTCGATCATGTCGGCGCCGAGTTCGATCGCGCGCGCATAGGCTTCCAGCGTTTCCTCGGGCAGCAAGCCCGAGGCGCCGCGGTGCGCCACCACCAGCGGCGGCTGGCCGTCGAGCGTGAGCAGCTTGCCCGACGGGCCGGTGCCCGGCAGGCTGCAGGCGGCCAGGCCGAGGGCGGCGCTTGCGGCCAGTGCGGTCGCCGCGATCTTCGATAGCGTCATGAGCTTCTTCTCCATCCGGTTTGAAAAAAGGCGCAGCCTACTCCCATGCGGTGACAGTTTCCCGGCGACAGCGGCGGGCTGGCCGGACTTCCGGGACAATCGTCCGCATGCCCTATGTGCTTTCCACCCGCAGCCTCGAACTCGCGCAAACGCTGGTGCGCATAAACACCGTGAGCGCCAACAGCAACCTGGAGCTGATCGACTTCGCGCGCGACCACCTCGCCGGCCTGGGCGTGCGCAGCCGGCTCACCTACAACGCCGACAAGACCAAGGCCAACCTGTTCGCTACGCTGGGCGCCGGCAAGAAGGCCGGCGTCATCGTTTCGGGCCATACCGACACCGTGCCCTGGGACGGCCAGGACTGGAGCATCGACCCGCTCTCCGCCACCGTGCAGGACTGGCCGCAGGACGACCACGACGGCGAGGCGGTGCATGCCGAGCCGCGCCTCTATGGCCGCGGGTCGGCCGACATGAAGAGCTTCATCGCGATCGCGCTGGCCAATGCCGAGCGCTTCATCGAAAGCGAGTCGCCGTTCGCGGTGCACTTCGCCTTCAGCTACGACGAGGAGGTCGGCTGTTTCGGCGTCAAGGAAATGATCGCCGACATGAAGGACCAGGGCATCAAGCCGCTGGCCTGCATCGTCGGCGAGCCGACCCTGATGGTGCCGGCCATCGCGCACAAGGGCGTCTACCGCTACCGCTGCTGCGTGCGCGGCAAGGAGGCGCATTCCTCGCTCACGCCGCAGTCGGTCAATGCGATCGAGATGGCGGCGCGGGTGGTCGGCAAGCTGCGCGACATGGCCGAGGGCTTCGAACGCGACGAACCGCGCTACGCCGGCTTCGACGTGCCCTTCAGCACCGCCAGCGTGGGCCAGTTCCACGGCGGCATCGCCGACAACGTGGTGCCGCGCGACGCCGAGTTCCGCTACGAATTCCGCGACCTGCCCACCGCCGATGCGCAGCAGATGCAGAAGGAGCTCCGCGGCTACGCGAGCCGCATCGAGGCCGGCATGAAGAAGGTCGCGCCCGACGCCGGCTTCAGCTTCGAGACCATCTGCGAGATCCCGAGCTTCCTGACCACGGCCGACGATCCGGTCACGCGCCTTGCCCAGCGCCTGGCTAACGAGTCGCGCACCACGCTGGTCGCCTTCGGCACCGAGGCCGGCATCTTCAAGAACGCCGGCATCCCGACCGTGGTGTGCGGCCCCGGCAGCATCAATCAGGCGCACCAGCCCGACGAGTACGTGACGCTGGAGCAGCTGGCGCGCTGCGAGCAGTTCCTGCGGGGGTTGGCAACGACGAAGGAAATCCGCTGAAGCGCATTGCCTTCGGCCTGCTCTGCGCCGCCGCGCTGCTGTACGCGGCGGCGACCGCGCTCGAGGCGCGACACTCCGCCTGGGGCTACGTTGCCGCCTTCGCCGAGGCCGCGATGATCGGCGCGATCGCCGACTGGTTCGCGGTGGTGGCGCTGTTCCGGCATCCGCTGGGCCTGCCGATCCCGCACACCGCGATCATCCCGGCCAACAAGGACCGCATCGGCGCCAAGCTCGCCGGCTTCATCTGCAACAACTTCCTGAGCACGCCGCAGGTGCTGGCCAAGCTGGAGCAGCTCGACCCGGCCGCGCGACTGGCCCACTGGCTTTCGGCGCCCGAGCATGCGGCCAAGCTCGGCGAGCACCTGGTGGCTGCCGCGCGCTACGGGCTCAGCGCTTTCGACGATGCGCGCGTGCGCGACTTCCTCGGCCGCATCGCGACCGCGGGCCTGGCGCAGGTCGACATCTCGCGGCTGGCGGGCCAGGCGCTCGATGCGCTGACCTCAGACGGGCGGCACCAGGCCTTGCTCGACGACGTGCTTGCGCAGGTCGCCGGCGTGGTCGAAGGCGACGAGGTGCAGGAGCAGATCACCGAGGCGATCGCGCGCGAGATCAAGGCGCTGCGCTATGTGGGCCTGGACCAGGTCGCCGCCAAGCTGGCCACGCGCAAGATCGTGGCCGCCGTGGCACGCACCATCGCGGAGATGGCGGCCGAGCCCGCGCATCCGCTGCGGCTGCGCTTCGACGTCTTCATGCACGTCTTCATCGCGAAGCTCAAGACCGACCCCGAATTCCATCGCCGCGGCGAGGCTATCCGCGCGGAGCTGCAGGCGCATCCCGCGCTGGGCGATTACCTGCACGGCCTGTGGGGCGAGCTGCTGGCCTGGCTGCACGACGACCTGGCGAAGATCGACTCGGGCATTCGCCAGCGCATCGTCGCGATGGCGGGTGCGCTGGGCGCGCGCCTTGCGGCCGACGAGGCGATGCGGCGCTGGATCAACGAGCAGATCGTGGACGCGGCGCCGCGCACGATCGAGCGCTACCGCGAGGACATCCGGCGCTACATCGTCGAACGGGTCGAGGCGTGGAATGCGGACGAGATGACGCTCGAGCTCGAGCGCAACATCGGGCGGGACCTGCAGTTCATACGGGTGAACGGGACGCTGGTGGGTGGATTGGTGGGATTGATCATTCACGCGCTGACGCAGGTGACGAGGGCTTAGTCTCGCATCGTGAACACGACCGATAGATACGTCACCGGGCCAGCCTCAACGGCCTCGATGCCATGCAACGCTGTGGCATCGAACTGCAGCGAGTCCCCTGGCCCCAGCTTCACCACTCTCGCGCCGTAGCGGTAGGAGACTCGGCCTGAGAGAAGGTGCAGGAACTTCACGCCCGGGTGCTGGAAGGTGACGTAGGGCTCAGCCTCCGGCTGCAGCGTCACCAGGTAAGGCTCTACGAACAGGTTGCCGGAGAGCTGATGGCCGAGCAGCTCGTAACGGTAGCCGGCCACAGCACCGACCCGATCCACCAAGATGCCCCGCCCTGCGGGTACGTGCGAGAAATCGGTGCGGCTGGACTGGTCGCTGAAGAAGCGTGAGACGGGCACGCCCAGGCCGGTGGCGATGCGATCCAAGGTTTCGACGGAAGGGGACACGAGACCGCGCTCGATGCGGGAGAGCATGGAGCTCGAAACGCCAGCAGAGGAGGCCAGCTCGCCACCGGAAGCGCCAGAGGCGATCCGTAGGGCGCGTACTTGCTGGCCGATGCGCGTTGCTGAACTGCTGCGCGAAGGTGGGGACACTCGGGGCAAGCGCGCGCGAAGCACTGACGCCGGCAGCCGAAACGGCTGAGCGGTCGGGAACGGCGAGGCAAGTTGCTTATCGCCCATGTGCTATTCAGCTTCCTTGCTGATCGTGGGGGCCAGGAAGAACATACATCCGCCTAGGACAATCTGAGTTAAAGATAACGTGGTTTTTATTATTTCAAACCCTGACGCTTCTGTCCATGCAGAAGCGGACTACTCAGAGGGGGCGACCGGCTGGTGCGACCACCTTTGAAGTCGCGCCAGCTCGTGCGTTTGGCGCTGTGATCCGCGCGCTACGGCTTGAAGATGGAGTAGCGCAAGAAGCCTTGGCTCATCGAGCAGGCATCGAGCGCTCGCATATGGGGAAGATCGAGCGCGGCGAGCATATGCCGACCCTGGCGTTGATTTTGCGGCTCGCAAGGGCCCTTGGGCGAAGTGCAGGGGAGCTTCTTATGGAGACGGAAGCAAAGCTCGTTGAGAGGCCGCATGCTCCTAGAGCGGAATACTAGTCCGCTGGCGTTGCTTCAAGGCTAGATGCCCACCGCCACAAACCGCGCGACATTTGGCGAGTCGAGTTGTCGGAACGGCGGCACTCTCTCGAGTGCACCCGCCCGGACACATCGAAGTCCTGCTTGCTGAACTCGCGGAACACGTTCTGGTGAAGCCCAACCCCACAGCAGGTCGCTGCCGTCGAGGTCATTGCACTAGCCTAGCCAGGGCGTGATGGACACATAAATGCCGACAAAGGGCTCAGTTGCGAGCCACCGGCGTCAGCACGGGATTGGGGCTGCCGCATCGCAAGTTTCCTTCAGGTGGCGGCCTTCCTTCCGGGTACATTGGTCGAAGTCGGCCGTGCAGAGCCGGAAGGCCGTCCCCCGGATATTTATCCGGTCAGGGCCACGAACTCATCCAGAATCTTCGTCTTCTCCATTGGTGGCGCGCCGCTGTAGCGCGCTCGTAGCGCTTCAATCAACTCCTTGCGTGTTGCCATGCTGATTCGCCTCGTCACGTAGTACTACTCCCGCCGGACCATCCGGCGAGTAGCAAATTACGTGAGGCAACGGGTCAGCCCGGGTAGCAAATCCGATGAGTCAATGCGATGCGGCGGCGACTACGACGCTGGTAAACCACGGTCTCGCTGCGACCCCGAAGCTCTCGGATATTTCGATTGCGAACAATGGTGGCTGGGGCGCCGCGTCCAGCTTCTGGGTGACCAACCCGACAAGCACGCAGTTCACGGTCAACACCAATGCAAACCCAGGCGCTGGCGTGCTGATCGGCTTCAGGGCTAGACTTTGGGGGGCATGAGATTGCCTATCTTCGCTCGGCCACGTATGTGATCCCGGCCGCCTGGTGGAATGCGTGCTTGGTGACGCTCCACCCCATCTCGTCCAGCAGGCCAAGGACGTACTCCTCGCGGAAAGACAATTCGAGCCAGCCGAACTTTCGGATGCAGTAGATGGCCTGTCCGTCCGGATTGATGCCCCATGGATAGGGCAGCGCGTTGTTGATCGTCTCGCCGGCCAGCACGAGCTTGCCACCGGGCTTCAGCACCTGCGGGATCGCCTTTAGCAGGCGAACATGGTCAGAGCAGTGGTGGAAGGATTCGAAGAACAGTACGGCGTCGAATTTGTCCTGAGTGCTCTCCACGTCGAAGAAGTTGCCCACGTTCACGTCAACATCGAGACTCAGAGTCTGCGCCCGACGGCGCACGAGCTCGACATAGTTGGGTGTGATGTCGATCCCGGTCACATGGTAGCCGGACAGCGCCATCTGCACCGTGGTGTTGCCCCATCCGAAGCCCATCTCCAACACACGCGCGCCTGGCTTCAAGTCCATCGATTGGATGACATGGCCGATCGCCATCAGCTGTTCTCCGACGATCTTCGCGCTACCCGTCGAATAGGGGAATGGCATCTTCGCGTTTTCGTCGATGTCGAAGGTGCTCACCTCGCTGGCGTGTTCGTAGGAGCGGTTCGCGATGGTCGCATAGCTGTCCATGACCCAGGTCAGGTACTCGGGTGATGACGGTGCCGCGCTACAGGGGGCAATCTCCAGCCAGAAATCGCTCATGAGGCGATGGAATTCGGCTGGATCTTCGTTCTGCAGCCGCTCGAGCAGGGCCACCTCTGCATCGAGGTCGGCGAGCTGGACCTTCCGGCCGGCGCTGAAGTTCTGCAGCAAACGGTACTCTTCGCACTGCATGAGGCTCGAGCGAAAGGAGTCGAGGTCTTCGTGTGCGGCAAGATGCAATGCAATGGCTGCCTCGCTCTCGGGAGGGCGCCGGAGCACTTGACGGTAGGTCGCGATGAGGGCTTCGCGCGTGAACTCGTCGCGTCGTTTTTTTCGCTCTGCGCGAGTAGCCTCACCCAGCTTGTACTCGTCTGACTGGCGCAGGTCTGCCTTGAGGGTCAGAGCCGTCTGATGAGCCGCTCGATACAGCTCGAT
This sequence comes from Variovorax sp. LjRoot84, assembly GCF_964254305.1. Taxonomy (NCBI): domain Bacteria; kingdom Pseudomonadati; phylum Pseudomonadota; class Betaproteobacteria; order Burkholderiales; family Comamonadaceae; genus Variovorax; species Variovorax sp. LjRoot84. The sequence continues at coordinate 5,476,645 of NZ_CAXUTE020000001.1, read as the reverse complement.
GGTCACGTCGGACTCTGGTCCTCGCCCCAGCAATTCTTGAAAAGCATCCACTACCTCTTCTCGACTCAGCATCTTGTTGGTTCCTTTGGCGCGCATCGTAGCTGTGATGCGGCGTTTGATCAGCAGCGCGATGCTTGTTCGCGAATCTGTGGTTCCAACAACTGTGACGGTAGACAGACGCGAACGCAAAGGCCGCTCTCGCCGAAGGCGCCGAAGCCAAAGGCTGAGCGCGCCAAGGCTAATCTGGGTGCCGCCGCTGTCGTAGGGCGTGGGCGTCAGCCCTATGCAGCCGGCCAGCTCGCGCCGGTTGGCGAAGCGCCGCCAGCCGAACACCTCCTTGACCAACACCCAAGCGCCCTTGGGCCCGATGGCGCGCAGCTGGGCCAGTTGCGCCACCAGCGGCTGCTTGCCAGTCGCCACCTGCTCACGCTGCAGGCCTCCAGCACCTTGACCTGCTGCTTGATTAGCGCAAGCCGCGCGCTCTCGCGCTCGATCTCGGCCCGCAAGACAGGCGGCACCTGCTCGCAGGTACGTTCCCACCAGCGCGCCCAGTCGCGCCCGCCGATGGTGATGTGCGGGCGCAGGTTGTGCAGCACCAGCAGCGAGCCGATGCGATTCATGTGTGAGGTGCGCTCCTGCGTCAACCGGCGCATTCAGGGTGATCGTCGCGCTGTTGTAGGTGGTGATGCCTTGATTGCCCTTGATGAAGAACGTCTGGCCGCCTGTCGCCGGCAGTGTGCCGAACGCGAAGGGGCCGGTCGTGTTGTTGTTGAAGTCGCAATCGGTGATGGTGAAAAGGTCGGGGTTGTTCCCCATGACCACGCCGTAGCCGCTGTTCGGCCCGAACTGACCAGAGGCTCCAGGCTTCACGCCGATGAACTTGAATTTCTGTACGCTTGCTGCGACGGCCGTGCGTGTTCGCCGCGTAGTTCCCGCCCACCACCAGCACATCGATGTTGTTCGTGCTCGCGATGTTGAGGCCCGCGCCAGCGGCGTTGTTGACGCCCGAGCAGTTGATGAATTCGGACTTCAGCACCGCGCCCGTGCCAGTAGCCCCGATCACAAAGCCATTGGCGTTGCTCGCCGACCAGACGTTCGAGAACTTGGCCAGCTGCACCTGTGAGCCGCTGCCAGGGTTCAGATTGACGCCCGTAGATGAGCCAGAGTCAAAAAACTAATTCGTGACGAAGAGGGCCCGGACGTGGTCGCCCCAACAGGAGCGACGTGCAGACCAACCTGGCACCAAACTGTAGAAACGTGGTCAATCGTGAGGTCTCCGACGTTCAGAAGCTGCACGCCGATGAGCGGTTGCGTGGCAACGCCGCCCGCGATCAGGCAATTCTGGATAGCCGCGTCAACCACCGCCGTGGTGCCGACGTTGATGCCGATGCCGCCGATGCCGCCGATGCCGCCGATGCCGCCGATGCCGCCGATGACATTCGTTCCGATCTGGCAATTCAGGATGCGATAGAACGCCCCGCCGGCGCCGGTCAGGCCGATGCCGTTGAACCAGTTCGTCATGATCAGACCGTCGAGAGTGCAGCGGCTGCCGTTGACGACGTTGACGAAGTAGCCACCTGTGCGTGTGACCGAGGTCTCGAACGTCAGATCCTTGACGATGTTGTGGAACGAGACGATCTGAAGCACGTCGGCCGTGGCGTGCGACGTTTGGATCACCGACAGCGTGCCGCAGCCGTACATGCGCGCCTGCTTGTTCATCACGATCGTCCCGCTGACCTTGTAGACGCCGGGCGGGAAATAGAGATCCGCGCCGGCGCCGAGTGCTGCAATCGCCGCGGTGATCGCCGCAAGATCGTCCGCCACGCCATCCCCGACCGCGCCGAAGTCCTTGACGCTGATCCGTTCGGCGAGCTTGTCGGGGAGCGTGCGGCCCACCGAGCCCGGCGCATTCAATTTGTAGCCGACGAGGGCCGCGCCCTTTGCCACGTCGGCAATGCTGGACACGTCGGTGTTGAACACAGCGGCATTCTTTAGTGCGAGACCCACGGTCCCGGCCGGATAGGTGTTCGCCTGATCGAAGCCGACGAGTGCCCCGCCAGTGGCTGGAGTGGTCGAGATCAGCGCTGCGGCCAGCACGTCGGCATCGCCTGCGCCAGCAGTCGCTACAGGGTTGCCCGCCGCATCGAAAGCCAAGTCCTTGAGGGCACGATTGGCCGCGCTCGGCAGCACGCCATCGGCAGGATCACCGGGCGGGAAGCGCAGGGCGTTGGCAGTCGCGAGCCCGCTGTCCTGAGCATCATCACGATACGGTCGAAATCCCGATTCACATCGGTGCTCTCGAAGTCGCCCGCGTGCTGGTAATCGGTATCGCGCTTGATTGCAACCTGGCGCACCAGGCCGATAGCGACCAGCGCAGCGGGCGCAGCGCCGAAGACCACAGAGCCGCCGGCCTCGACACCGACGCCAGTGACGGTGTAATCGACGTTCAGCGTCTTGAGCACTTGAGCACGCCGCTGACTCTCACCTTCAGGTCGGTCTGGTTCAGCAGCTTGAACGTGTAGGCAAACGTCTTGGTGACGCCGTTGCCCACATGGTTCGAGACCGGGCTTTGGACGGGGACGGTCATTCAGAGGACTCCAGCGTGACTTCATGGATGCCCGATGTGGGCCGCCAGATTTCACGCTGTACGCCTGCCGGAATCCCGGCGATATGCCCTTTGCCGATGCGCACGGGGTTCGCCCGGATCGCCCGCGCGCCCGGGCACATAATCGTCCGGGCCATCAACTGCCAAAAGCGCACATCCTCCGCACTTGACCGAGCCCAAGCATCGCGAACTGCTCGACGAGACTGCATTCCGACCGCAAGATGCTGCCCTGTCACACGCGGCCGCAGCTCCGCTCCTGAAAGGTTGCAATGCCCTGGTGGGCGAAAGACACGCTTCTCCTCTTATGCGCGTTCGCATCTGGCCCAGCGCTGCTGATGCGGGCCGAGCACGACGGCGTCGTTATGCAGCTACTGGCGGGCACCACCGTCGCCGGCATTTGGCTTGGAGGTATGTGGTGGGCAGCTGGCCGCCTTGATCGGGCGATGAAACAGCGTCGCCGCGATCGCGACTGAGGAACCCGGCCAAGAAGGACCGCATCGTCATGGAAACATCGGAGCTGCGCAGGCGGCCCGGGCCGGGGTCGCGCCTGCCCTACATGTGAAAATGCGCGCGCGACCCCCATTCTTCGCAGCGAACCAGTATGAAAGCCCAGAAAAAGAAGTTTCGCTGGAACGCATATCCTCTGACCGAAGACGAGTTCGAAGCGCTTATGAGCGCGATTGACCGAGAACTCGATTCGCGCGGGCTACGCCCTGACCAAAGGCCGATGCACGTCGGGCGCTTGTTGTGGGAAGCACTTGGCTGGGGCGGGGCGGTTTTCCCCGACCGAGCACTTGCGGGTGAAGGAGGATACCAGGGCGACGTGCTTATGGCGAAGGCTTTGCGGTGGTACGACACACTGTTCGAAAATCAGATCCAGAACGACGCCATGTTCAGCCGCATGCCCGTCAAACTCGGCAATGCAATCTGGCGCGTTCGCATTCCAGTCATCTATGGCCAATGCCTGTTCTTCCTCAATCGCGACCTCACCGATCAAGGGGACGATGGCATCGGGCGGGTTGACGGGGCGAGCGCAAACATGCTCGCCTCGGTCGAAGGCCTGTCGCAAGCGTTGGCCGACCGCCTCCCGATGACCGAACTTGAGCGCTTCAAGAATGAGTTTCAAACGGGCTGTATCGCATTGATGTGGCGAGATGCGCTGCCGCGGGATGACCTGTTTGTAATGGCGCGGAACGACTACGACAGCGCCACGTCGGATCTTCTGGGCCGGCGCTACAACCAGGCGATGTGGGGCGCGCAGCAGGCTGTCGAGAAAACCATCAAAGGGCTCTTGCAGCGAGTGCACGTCAAATATCCCACCGGCAAAGATGGGCACGACTTGCCTGTGCTTGCGGGCAAGCTATTTGAAAGCACTGGCATCGCTCTTGATCCCAAGGTTACTGGACAAGCCGCCTGTTCCACCAGCGTGCGATATGGCACGCAACAAGGCACTGAGCGCGAAGCGCTTGCCGCCAATCACGCCGTGCTCGCTATCGTGAAGTCTCTGAGTCAAGACGCCACCGCCAACTCGATCACAAAGACGTAGACCAGGCGCCATCCTTCACACCTGGGCGCCGACATGCTGCTTCGCCAACAGCAGCGCATCAAGCAGCGCATCCGCCTTTCCAGCCTCGAAGCTCACTCCCTTGCGGCTCGGCCCCCAATGCCCGCCGCCCTTCGGGATGTACCAGTGCCGCACATCGATCGTGCGCAGCCCTTGCCATTCGTTGACCGAGACGCGCAACTCGGCACGCTAACCTTTCGGAATGCTCGCGATGTTGATTCCGCGCTGAACCCATGACGCCGCGTCCCCCGCCGCACTATCGGGAGCTGCGTCAGTAGGGCATGGAAGTGTGGCGTCGATCTGCGCGATCAGCTTTTCGAAGCTGGCGATGTCGAGTGCCCAATCCTTGATTGCGCGCTTCGATTTCTTGGTGCCGTCGTCGGCCGGCGGCGGGTTGTCCTGCAGCACCTGGAGCGCGGCGGCGAGTTTTTCGCGGCTAGCTGTGAGTTCGGCGATGCGGGCTTCAGTCGCTGCGGGCTTCAGGATCTGGCGCTGGGTGTTCTCGACCTTGCGCGCGGCTTCGGCCTGGATGTCGGCCATGGCCTGCTGCGAGGCGGCCATCACCCGATCGTCCCGGCTCTTGGCCTGCCATTCGGGGTTGGTGCGCGCGAGCTGGCGCATGGTCGCGCTGATCCGGTCATCGACGGCCTGAGTCTGGGCGTCGGTCAAGGGCTTGCGGCCCATCGATTTTGCAGCGGCTTGAACCGCTTCAATGCATTTCTGCTTCATTTCAATCCTTCGTGGCGTGATGTTCTGGCCGCGCGCGAGGCTTGCCCCGCTTTGCAGCGCCGAAATATGAGTGCACCGAGAAAGGCGGCGCGGGCTTGGTGTTCATGGCGACACCTCCAGCCGAAGCTGCGAGGTGGTGCCGTTTTTGGGACTGCTTAGCGGTCCCGATTTCGGCCCTGCTTCCGAAGCCCCCCGCTTTTGGGGTTCTTCAAGAACACCGCTTTCGGGGGCGTTCGGCGTGACGCTCGCTGTCGTTACCTGTAACGTTTCAGGCCCGCTGCAGATGTCGTCGAGGTCAGCACAGAACTCGTCGCAGATGTCGGCCGTCGCTGTCGCATAGGTCTGCTCGTACTCAAGGTCCGCGTGCTCGGAGTCCGAGAAGCACGACAGAAACTGCCCGAGGTGATCGATGCGGGCCTTGAGCACCAGCAGTCGGCGCTTGAGCTTCACGACCATCCGCAGCGCGTCCGCTTCCGATGCGAACACCTCGCGGACCAGACCCGTCTTCTCGGCGATGTAGCGCAGATGGATCGGATGTAGATCGACTATGTAGCTGTCGCCCATCGATTCGGTTCTCGAGCCTGATAAGGCCGCTCGGCAGTATCTCGATGTTGAGATGCGGAATCCACTCGGTCATACGTCCCCCCTCATGCAGGAATACGAACGCCGGGAGATGGCATCCATCGCTCGCTCAAGGCCGAGGTGCTCAATGGGCGCAGCTTCATGGACCTGGCTCAGGCCCAGGACGCCTTCGAGCACTGGCGCAGCGTGTACAACCACGAGCGCCCGCAAGAGGCGCTGGACATGCAAACGCCAGCGGCGCGCTATCAAGTAAGCCCTCGGGCCTTGCCTGCCGCGCTGGCACCGATTGAATATGGACCCAATGACCGAGTGCTGACGGTGGGCTGGAACGGCTGGGTGTACTTCGAGGGTCGCAAGCTGCGCCTGTCCAGTGCCTTGCACAGGCTGCCTGTGGCGATGCGCCCGGACCCCAAGGCAGATGCCTGCTTCGACGCATCTGTCATCACCGCTTCATGCGGCTGGATCTGCGTAACCCCGCCACTCCATCCTGAGCATTCAAGGTGTTTACTATGTCCCCGCACCCGTTACCCAGGTCCCCGGCCCGTACAGCGAGACAAGAAAAGTGAGTCGCCCGCCGGGGCGACTTTCCGGCCCCGGCCTCACACAGGCGCAGCGTACAAATCAAAGGCCCGAGTGCCCTCACCCCAACCCTCTCCCAGAGGGAGAGGGAGCCATCAGGTCCGAATTCGCCCATCCCCCGTGATCATCGACAGCTCGACGAACTTCGAAGCCACGTGGTTGCGCGGCGAGAAGGACACCTCGAAGCCGCCGAACTGCTGCCGGTCGATGGATTCCAGTCCCGCGATCAACCCGTCGCGCGTGAGCTTGCCCGGCGCGCGGCGCAGGCCTTCGGTCAGTACCTTGGCGGCCAGATAGCCTTCCATGCTGGAGAAGTTGGCCTTGGTGGCGCCGCCGCTCTTCTTCACCGCGTCGTTGAACTCGCGCGTGATGCCGTTCGCGGCGTAGTAGGGAGAGGGCACGACCTGGGTGACGACGACGCCGGCGCCGTCCTTGCCGAGTTCGTCGGCCAGCGCCTGCGTGCCGACGAAAGACACGTTGTAGAAGGTGCCGCCATAGCCGGCCTTGCGCGCCTCACGGATGAAGGCGGCGCAGGACTTGTAGGCGCTGACCTGGACCACGGCATCCGGCTTCGCGGCCACGATGGTCTTGACCGCTGCCGCAACGTCGACCGAGTTGCGCTCGACCGTCGCGAGCGCTGCCGGCTTCAGGTCCAGCTGCGACAGCGCGAGCGTCGTGCCGTCGAGACCGGCCTTGCCGTAGGCGTCGTTCTGGTAGAAGACCGCGATCTTCTTCAGGCCCAGGTGGGTGAGCTGCTTCACGATCAGCGCGGTCTCGTCGTTGTACGAGGCGCGCAGGTGAAACACGTTCCTGTGGAAGGGCTCGCGCAGCGCCATCGCGCCGGTGAAGGGCGCAATGAACGGGATCTTCGCGCCCACGGCCAGCGGCAAGGCCGCCAGGCTGGTGGGCGTGCCGATGTAGCCGAACAGCGCGAAGGCCTCCTCGTCGATCAGCTTCCTGGTGTTGGCGACGCAGCGGTCGGGCTCGTAGCCGTCGTCGAGGAACTTGATCTCGATGTCGCGATGGCCGGGCTGCGCGTTGTACTGGTCCAGGAACAGCTTGGCGCCCTGGTAGAACTGGATGCCCAGCTGCGCGGCCGGCCCCGAGAAGGGCGCCGACTGGCCGAGCACGATCGGCGTTTCGCTCTGTGCCCGCGCGATATGAAAGCCGCCGAGCGCCGCAGCGCCCGCCGCGACCGAAAAGTGCCTGCGATTGATCATCGTGAAAACCCCTCAGCGCATCTTCGGCGCGCAACTTAGACTCGACTGAATACTCGTTGTCCCCGGCCCACCATGACTTCTTCGATCCAGGTGCTCGGCGCCTGTCCGCACGATTGCCCCGACACCTGCGCACTCGTGACCACCGTGCAGGACGGCGTCGCCGTCAAGCTGCAAGGCAACCCGGCGCATCCGCACACGGCCGGCGTGCTCTGCACCAAGGTCTCGCGCTACATCGAACGCAACGACCATGCCGAGCGTCTTGTCCAGCCCTTGAAGCGCATCGGCCCCAAGGGCAGCGGCCGCTTCGAAGCTGTGACATGGGAAGCTGCCCTTGACGACATCGCCGCGCGCTTGAGCGAGTGCAAAAGTAACAATCCGGAAACGATTGTGCCTTACAGCTACGCCGGAACCATGGGTTTGGTGCAAGGCGAATCGATGGACCGTCGTTTTTTTCACAAGCTCGGTGCGTCGCTGCTGGACCGTACGATCTGCTCGACCGCAGGCGGTGAGGCCTTAAGTTTTACTTTGGGCGGCAAGGTCGGCATGCGGGTCGAGTTTTTCGCCGAGGCGAAGCTGATCCTGATCTGGGGCAGCAACTCGATCGCGAGCAATCTGCATTTCTGGCGCCACGCGCAAGCCGCCAAGCGCGCCGGCGCGCGGCTGGTGTGCATCGATCCGCGCAAGACCGAGACCGCAGACAAGTGCGACGAGCACGTCGCCTTGCTGCCAGGCACCGACGCGGCGCTGGCCTTGGCGTTGATGCACGAGCTGATCGTCAACGACTGGCTGGACCACGACTACATCGCGCAGCACACCCTGGGCTGGGAGCAGCTGCGCGAGCGCGCGCTGCAATGGCCGCCCGCGCGCGCGGCCGAAGTCTGCGGCGTGCCCGAGGCGCAGATCGTGGCGCTCGCGCGCGCCTACGGAACCACGAAGCCGGCCGCGATCCGCCTCAACTACGGCATGCAGCGCGTGCGCGGCGGCGGCAATGCGGCACGCGCCATCGCCTGCCTGCCCGCGCTGGTCGGCGCCTGGCGGGATCGGGCCGGCGGCCTGCTCCTGAGCAGCTCGGGCCTGTTCCCGGTGGACCGCGCCGCGCTGCAGCGGCCCGACCTGCTGGCCGGCCGGCGCCCGCGCACCATCAACATGAGCGCGATCGGCGATGCGCTGCTCGACGCCGCGAATCCGATCCACGCGCTGGTGGTCTACAACAGCAACCCGGTCGCGGTCGCGCCGGAGTCGGGCAAGGTGGTGGCCGGCTTTGCGCGCGAGGACCTGTTCACGGTGGTGCTCGAGCAGTTCCAGACCGACACCGCCGACTATGCCGACTACGTGCTGCCGGCCACCACGCAGCTCGAGCACTGGGACATCCACACGAGCTATGGCCACACCGACGTGCTGCTCAACCGCCCGGCCGTGGCGCCGCGTGGCGAGGCCCGCAGCAACACCTGGGTGTTCCGCGAACTCGCGCGGCGCATGGGCTTCGACGAGCCCTGCTTCTCGGACGACGATGAGACGCTGTGCCGCAGCGCCTTCGCGCCCGGCGCGGTCGACTTCGACCAGCTGCAGGCCCAGGGCTTCACCAGTCTGAAGCTGCCCGATGCGCCCTTCGCCGAAGGCGCATTCCCCACGCCCTCGGGCCGCTGCGAGTTCTTCAGCGCCCGGCTGGCCGCGATGGGCCAGGACGGCCTGCCCGACCATGTGCCGAACTACGAGCCGGCCGGCAGCTCCAAGGAGTTTCCGCTCGCGATGATCTCGCCGCCGGCGCGCAACTTCCTCAATTCGAGCTTCGTCAACGTGAAAAGCCTGCGTGCCATCGAGGGCGAGCCGCTGCTCGAGATCCACGAAGCCGATGCCGCGGCGCGCGGCATCGTCGACGGCGCCACGGTGCGCGTGTTCAACCAGCGCGGCGAGCACCGCTGCCGCGCCGAAGTCTCGCGCCGGGCCCGGCCCGGCGTGGTGCACGGCCTCGGCATCTGGTGGCGCAAGCTGGGGATCGACGGCACCAACGTCAACCAGCTCACGAGCCAGCGGCTGACCGACATCGGGCGTGGGCCGACCTTCTACGACTGCCTGGTCGAGGTAGCTCCAGATGCCTGAGAGGCACGCGTGAACAGGAGGCGCGCGGTCTTCGCTGCGGCTGCCATGCTGTGCCTGGCCGGCTGCGCCGACCTCGGCTATTACTGGCAGTCGGCCAGCGGCCATCTCGGGCTCATGCGCGCGGCGCGGCCGGTACCCGAATGGCTGCAGGATCCCGGCGCATCCGACGCGCTCAAGGCCAAGCTGGAACTCACCCAACGCATCCGCCGCTTCGCCTCCTCCGAGCTCGGCCTGCCCGACAACCCGAGCTACAAGGCCTATGCCAACCTACATCGCCCGGCCGCGGTCTGGAACGTGGTGGCCGCGCCGCCATATTCGCTCACGCTCAAGACCTGGTGCTTCCCGGTCGCGGGCTGCGTCGGCTATCGCGGCTACTACAACGACGCCGATGCCAGGGCCGAGGCGGAGGCCCAGCGCGCGCTGGGCCTGGAGGCGGCCGTCTACCCGGTGCCGGCCTATTCCACGCTGGGCTGGATGAACTGGGCCGGTGGCGATCCGCTGCTCTCCACCTTCATCGGCTACCCGGAAGGCGAGCTGGCGCGCATTGTGTTCCACGAACTCGCGCACCAGGTGCTCTATGTGCCGGACGACACGATGTTCAACGAGTCCTTCGCGACCGCGGTGGAGCGCATCGGCGGTGCGCGCTGGCTGCAGACCGAGGCCGGCGAGGCCGCGCGGCTCGAGTACGCGCAGTTCGACGGGCGGCGCCAGCAGTTCCGCGCCCTTGCAAACGAGACGCGCCGCGCGCTCGCGGGCATCTATGCCTCGAAGGAGGCGCAGGCCGGCGATTGGCCGGCGGTCGATGCGATGAAGAAGGCGGCCTTGGACGACTTCCGCCAGCGCTACGCCGTGCTGCGCATAGGCTGGACCGGCCCGCGCCAGGGCGCCTACGACGGCTGGGTGGCGCGCGCCAACAATGCGATGTTCGGCGCGCAGGCCGCCTACGACGAACTGGTGCCTGCCTTCGAAGCGCTGTTCGAACGCGAGGGCCGGGACTGGCCGCGCTTCTACGCCGCGGTCAAGCGCTTCGCCGCGCTGCCCAAGGCCGGGCGTGCGCAGGCGCTGAAAGCCGCTGCCGTCCCCGCCACGGCGGACACGCACACCCCACAACCCCACAACCACGACAAGGGAGGCCGCGGTGCCTGACATCCATATCGAACGCAGCCACACCCTGGGCATCGAGGCCGCGCGCGCGGTGGCGCGCCAGTGGATGCAGAAAGTCGAGCGCGACTACGGCCTCGCATGCAGCTACGACGAAGGCGAGCGCCGCGATGTCGCCCAGTTCACGCGCCCCGGCATCGACGGCAGCGTCGAAGTCACCGCCGACAGCTTCAGGTTGTGCGCGACGCTCGGCCTTTTGTACGCCAGCTTCAGCGATCAGATCGAGCAGCGCCTGCAGCGCAACCTCGATGAGCTGCTGGGCGCGAGCGAGGCGGACGACGACGCCTACAACGATAAAGATTGGTTGTAGGCGCGGGCGCGTTCAGCGCAGCGATTCGATGAGGTCGATGTACTTCTGCTTGGCCTCGTCGGCGCCCAGGCCTTTCTGAGCCGTCCAGGCGTCCCACTTGGCGCGCGCGACGATGTCGCTGAAGCTGGGCTTCTTCTCGGCGTTGTCGCCCTGGGTGGCCTGCTTGAAGAGGCCGTAGATCTTGAGCAGCGTCGGGTTGTCCGGCCGTTCGGCGAGCAGTTTGGAATTGGCTTGGGCGGCTTCGAACAGGGCGTTCAGATCGGACATGGCGGCAGGCGGGTGGAACAAGGACGCGCATCTTAAGTGACGCTGTCGTTGATAAAGATCAGTCGGAGAGCCCCGCGCGCGCCAGTTCCACGTCAAGCCGTTCTCGCGCATCGGCCGGCTCCAGGGCAGCCGCTTTCTCATAGAGGCGCGTGGCTTCGGCCATGCGCGAATCGCCCTCCAGCATCAAAAGACCGCGGGCGTATTCCATCAGCGCGCTGGCCGAATGGGGATTGAGCTGCAGGCCGCGCCCGAACAGCTCGATCGCGGTTTCCGCGCGCACCCCGTAGGTCATGCGGCCCACCAGCATCCCGACCTTGTCGATGACTTCGGCATGGAAGGCGGCGAGTGCGATGTGCGCATCGGCATGGTGCGGCTGCAACTCGATCACGCGCTCGAGCGCGCCCTTGACCTTGGTGCCCAGGCCCTGCGCCAGCGCGCGTGCCACGCTGATGCCCTGGCTGTAGCGCCCCAGCGCATAGGCCTGCCAAAAGAGCGCCTGGCAGTTGTCCGGTTCAGCCCCGACCTGCGCGGTGGCGCGTTCGACCACCTGCCTGAACAAGGCCTGCCGCACGGCTTCGCGCGGTTCCAGGTAGTTGGCATAGATGGCGGTGGCCTGGTTCGCGAGCGCTAGCCCCTCGTGGCCGTGTCGCAGGCCCACGGCGGCGGCTCGCTCGAATTCGCCGCTGTGATAGAGCGCCCAGCCCTCGGCCAGCGGTCCGGGCACCGGCGGCTGCATGCCCTGGCCGGCATGCAGCCGCGGCCAGTGGCTGAGCAGGTTGGCCGTGTCGAAGTACGGCGCGTCTCTGTAGGGCAAAAGTGTCCATGGCTCCGTTGCAGGCACCGAGCCGGTCGACAGCAGCGAAAGGGGTTGGATGTCGTGGTGGGGCATGCGATGGAAGGTTGGAATTTCAGACGGTTGCGGTGTGATCTTCGCCCGCGTAAGCGCTGCTCAGTGTCAGCAAATGCCGCCGTTGTTCCGTCGCCAAGTAGGGTGCCAGCAGATGCAGCGTATGGTGGGCGCCGCGCAGCAGGGCGCCCTGGGCGTGCGCCGGCTCCAGCGCTTCGCGCGGGTTGCGCACGTACTCGTAGCTGAGCCAGTAGGTCAGCACCACCACCATGCTCTGCGCCAGCGGGTCGACCTCGCGCATGTCGATGTCGAGGTGGCCGGCGCGGCTCATGCCGGCGAGCAGGGTGCGGATGGCGCGCGCCTTGTTCTTCAGGACCAGCTGGAACTGCGTTTCCAGGTGCCGGTTCTTGCTCAGCAGATCGTTGAGGTCGCGGTAGAGAAAGCGGTAGCGCCAGATCAGCTCGAACAGGCTGTGCATGAAGAACCAGGCATCCTCGACATCGTGCACGCCTTCGCTGGCATGCAGCAGCTCGTTGAGCTCGGTCTCGTAGGCCTCGTAGAGCCGGTTGATCAGCTCGTCCTTGGCGGGGTAGTGATAGTAGAGATTGCCGGGGCTGATGTTGAGCTCGCCCGCCACCAGCGTGGTCGAGACGTTCGGCTCCCCGAAGCGGTTGAACAGGTCAAGCGCGGCTTCGAGGATGCGTTGTGCAGTGCGGCGTGGCGCTTTCTTGGCCATGTCGTAGCCCTGGTTTTTGTCTCCTGGGGCCACTCTAGCGCAAGTCTGTGCCGGCCGGGGTGGGTGTTCTTCCTGCCCCTCAGGCCTGGCTGCCCGGTTTGTGCCGCCGCGACGGCTTCGCGGCCTCGGGAGGCGTGCGCGCGGCGGTCTTGCGTCCGGCGCCAGTCGCGTTCTTTCGTTTTAACTGAGCCTCGAGCGCCTCTACCCGCGCCTGCAGCGCGGCCACTTCCTGGGCCGAGGGCATGCCGAGCTTTTCGAGGGCGCGAGCCACGCGGTCTTCGAAGATGGTCTCCAGCTTGCCCCAGCCGCCCGCGGCCTTGGTGCCGAACTCGCTCGCGAAGCCCGCCATCCGGGCCTGGGCCTGCGCCAGCGTTTCCTCGGCGGCCTGCTGGGTCTTCTTCTGCACCCCGATGCCATCTTTCACCAGCGCCTCGAAGGCCTTGCTGCCTTCCTGCTGCATCTTGGCGAAGGCGCCCAGGCCGGCGAGCCAGATCTGTTGGGCGGAGTCCTTGATGCGGTCGGTCTTGTCGTCGTCTTTGCTGGCCATGGGCATTCCTTGAAGTACGTCGGAAGCACTCTATCCGCGCTTCGGGTTGCCCGGTAGGGACTGGTCTCTAGCCATCTCTTGAAACATTCCCCAATGGGATAATCGCGGCTCGACCGCCACCCGGCGGTTTTTTTCCACTAGCGGGAGACTCCATGATCCTGGTTACCGGCGGCGCCGGCTTCATCGGCGCCAATTTCGTCCTCGATTGGGTGGCGCAAAGCGACGAAGCGGTCGTCAATCTCGACAAGCTGACCTACGCCGGCAACCTCGAGACCCTGGCCTCGCTCAACGGCAACCCCAAGCATGTGTTCGTGCAGGGCGACATCGGCGACAGCGCCCTGGTCGACCGCCTGCTGGCCGAGCGCAAGCCGCGCGCCGTGCTCAACTTCGCGGCCGAATCGCATGTGGACCGCTCGATCCATGGCCCCGAAGACTTCGTGCAGACCAATGTGCTGGGGACGTTCCGCCTGCTCGAATCCGTGCGTGGCTACTGGAGCGCATTGCCGGCCGACCAGAAGGCCGCTTTCCGCTTTCTGCACGTTTCGACTGACGAGGTCTACGGCTCGCTGTCGGCCACCGACCCGGCCTTCACCGAAGACAACAAGTACGAGCCCAACAGCCCCTACTCGGCCAGCAAGGCCGCCAGCGACCATCTGGTGCGCGCATGGCACCACACCTACGGCTTGCCGGTGCTCACCACCAACTGCTCGAACAACTACGGCCCCTTCCACTTCCCCGAGAAGCTGATCCCGCTGATGATCGTCAACGCGCTCGCCGGCAAACCGCTGCCTGTGTACGGCGACGGTATGCAGGTGCGCGACTGGCTCTACGTCAAGGACCACTGCAGCGCGATCCGCCGCGTGCTAGAAGCCGGCAGGCTCGGCGAGACCTACAACGTCGGCGGCTGGAACGAGAAGCCCAACATCGAGATCGTCAACACCGTGTGCGCGCTGCTCGACGAACTGCGCCCGTGTGCCGACGGCAGGAGCTACCGCGAACAGATCACTTATGTGACCGACCGTCCGGGGCACGACCGGCGCTACGCCATCGATGCGCGCAAGCTGGAGCGCGAGCTGGGCTGGAAACCGGCCGAGACCTTCGACACCGGCATCCGCAAGACGGTCGAGTGGTACCTGGACCATGCCGAATGGGTGCGCAACGTGCAAAGCGGCGCATACCGCGAGTGGGTGCAGAAACAGTACGAGGCGGTATGAGGCTATTGCTGCTCGGCAAGACGGGACAGGTGGGCTGGGAGCTCCAGCGCAGCCTGGCGCCGCTCGGCGAGCTGGTCGCGCTGGATTCCGCAAGCAGCGAGTTCCATGCCGACTTCCGGCACCCCGAGCAGGTGGCGCAGACGGTGCTGAGGCTGCGGCCCGACGTGATCGTCAATGCCGCGGCGCACACGGCGGTCGACAAGGCCGAGAGCGAACCCGAACTCGCGCGCACCTTGAATGCGACAGCGCCCGGCGCGATCGCGCAGGCCGCGCAGCAGATCGGCGCGCTGATGGTGCACTACTCGACCGACTATGTATTCGACGGCAGCGGCAGCAAGCCGTGGCAGGAAGACGACCCCACGGGCCCGCTCAGCGTGTACGGTCGCACCAAGCTCGAGGGCGAGCAACTGATCGCCGAGCATTGCCCGCGCCACCTGATCTTTCGCACCAGCTGGGTCTACGCCGCACGTGGCGGCAACTTCGCGAAGACCATGCTGCGGCTGGCCAAGGAACGCGAGCGGTTCACCGTCATCGACGACCAGTTCGGCGCGCCGACCGGTGCCGAGCTGCTCGCGGACGTGACCGCGCACGCGATCCGCGACACGCTGCGCGATCCGGCCAAGGCCGGGCTTTATCACCTGGCGGCGGGCGGCGAAACCACCTGGCATGGCTATGCGCGCCTCGTGCTTCAACAGGCGCTGGACGCGGGTGTCGAGTTGAAGGCAACGCCTGCCAGCGTCGATCCGGTCCCGACCAGCGCCTTTCCTACGCCCGCCAAGCGGCCGCACAACTCGCGCCTGAGTACCATCAAGCTTCAGTCCACCTTCGGCCTCCGCCTGCCGCCCTGGCAGGCCAGCGTCGCGCGCATGCTGGACGAGACGCTCTGAATCACGACCGAGAAGAAAACCCATGACGCAACGCAAAGGCATCATCCTCGCCGGCGGCTCCGGCACCCGGCTGCATCCGGCCACGCTCGCGCTGAGCAAGCAACTGCTGCCGGTGTACGACAAGCCGATGATCTACTACCCGCTCAGTACGCTGATGCTCGGTGGCATTCGTGACATCCTGATCATCAGCACGCCGCAGGACACGCCGCGCTTCCAGCAATTGCTGGGCGATGGCAGCCAGTGGGGCATCAACCTGCAGTACGCGGTGCAGCCGAGCCCGGACGGCCTGGCGCAGGCCTTCATCATTGGCGACAAGTTTATCGGCGATGCTCCAAGTGCACTGGTGCTCGGCGACAACATCTTCTACGGCCACGACTTCGAACATCTGCTCTCCGATGCCGACGCCAAGCAGACGGGTGCGACCGTGTTCGCCTACCATGTGCACGATCCGGAGCGCTACGGTGTGGTCTCGTTCGACGCCAAGGGCAAGGCCAGCAGCATCGAGGAAAAGCCCCTCAAGCCCAAGAGCAGCTATGCGGTGACGGGACTCTATTTCTACGACAAGCAGGTGATCGAAATCGCCAAAGCCGTAAAGCCGAGCGCCCGCGGCGAGTTGGAGATCACCGCCGTCAACCAAGCCTACTTGGACCTCGGCAAGCTCAATGTGCAGATCATGCAGCGTGGATATGCGTGGTTGGATACCGGCACGCACGACAGCCTGCTGGAGGCCGGGCAGTTCATCGCGACGCTCGAGCATCGGCAGGGACTCAAGATTGCATGTCCCGAAGAGGTGGCATGGCGGCATGGATTCATCAGCACCGAGCAGCTCGCGGCGCTGGCGAAGCCGCTGGAGAAGAGCGGCTACGGCAAGTACCTGAATCGCCTGCTGACCGATGAGGTGCGCTCGTGAAGGTTACGCCGACTGCCATCCCTGACGTGCTCGTGATCGAACCCAAGGTGTTCGGCGACGCGCGCGGATTTTTCTATGAGAGCTTCAACGGCAAAGCCTTCGATGAGGCCGTGGAGAAGCATGTCGAATTCGTTCAGGACAATCATTCGCGTTCGGCGAAAGGCGTGCTGCGCGGGTTGCACTACCAGATCCAGCAGCCGCAGGGAAAGCTGGTGCGCTGCGTGCGGGGGAGCGTGTTCGATGTAGCGGTGGATATTCGCCGGTCGTCGCCCACGTTTGGGAAGTGGGTGGGGGTGGAGCTCACGGAAGAGAATCACAAGCAGTTGTGGGTGCCCGAGGGCTTCGCGCATGGTTTTTTGGTGCTGAGCGATGTCGCCGAATTCCTGTACAAGACCACCGACTACTATGCGCCGCTCCACGAGCGATGCATCGTTTGGAACGACAACGAGCTTGGCATCGAATGGCCCAGTGGCGGCCCGCAGTTGTCAGCAAAGGATGCAGCCGGCAGCGCGTTCTTGAGTGCCGAGATCTTCGATTGAAACAGCTTCGACCTGCCATGGCACGACCGCGATTCAGCATCGTCATACCGACCAGGAACCGTCCGGAGACCTTGGGCCCCGCCCTGGCGACCTGCCTGAACCAGAGCTTCGAGGACTACGAGGTTGTCGTGTGCGACAACGGCGACTCGTCGGCAGCGGCCGAAGTGGTTGCCGCTGCGGCGTCGCCGCGCGTGCGCTACCTCGCCCCGAGCCAGCCGCTGGCGATGAGCGCCAACTGGGAGCGCGCGCTCGAAGAAGCACGAGGCGAGTACGTGACGGTGCTCGGCGACGACGATGGATTCATGCCCTACGCGCTGCGCGAGCTGGATCAGCTGATTTCGGGCACCGGCGCCAAGGCGATCCAATGGAATCGGGGGATCTACACTTGGCCCACGATCGGCATCGCCGGCGAAGCAAGTCTGCTTCAGGTTCCGCTCGCACGAACCATCACTGAGGTCGATGGCCGTGACCAGATCAACCGAGTCATTCGCTTCGAAGCCGGTGCAGATTCGCTGCCGATGATCTATTGCTCGGTGATCCACCGCGAGCTGATCGAGAAGCACAAGGCACTGGCTGGCCGCGTCTTCCTGAACG
Source organism: Variovorax sp. LjRoot84 (assembly GCF_964254305.1). Lineage (NCBI taxonomy): Bacteria > Pseudomonadati > Pseudomonadota > Betaproteobacteria > Burkholderiales > Comamonadaceae > Variovorax > Variovorax sp. LjRoot84. The sequence goes on along the minus strand of NZ_CAXUTE020000001.1, from coordinate 5,459,254 downwards.
TCTATCCGGACGTCTATTCGGCCTTCGGCTTCGGGTACCTGGCTGAACGCTACGTGTCGGTCAGCGTTCCGATGAACATCGCGGGCTTGTCGCATGCCAGCAATGGCGTCGCTACGTTGATGAACGAGAAGCGGAACGCCGTTGCGACCGATTTCGATCAGCTCAACGCCCGATTCGGATACCTACCGCATCCGTTGGTGCCGAAGAAGATGGCCCTGATGCCAGTGCACGTCGTGGACTGCTTCCTGCATGCGAAGGATGCGATTTTTCCAAACGACGATGCGCTTCAACTCGATCGCAAGGCCATCACCCTTCGCTACCTCGCCTCGATCACCGAAACGGACCCTGACCAGCGTACGGCCGCGCGAAGCGTCATTCGTGACTCGTTAGTCGACGACGCAGAACTCTTGCGCTGGTTCGACCGGGAAGCGCCGTCGCTGCCGCCGGCACCGCCGTTCACCTTCCGGCCCGCGCGACTCGGCTATGACGGAAATTCCCTGAGCCTCGATGCGGCGGCGCTGGGCGTGAAGGATATTGCCGGCGCGGTTCAGGTGGCGACGTCGCTCCTCGGTTTCGACGCCGGTCCGATTCCCTTCGGACTTCCATCCTTTCACAGCCTGCAGACGCAGGCATTGCGCGCTCAAGCTGCGGTCGCCGAGGCAGAGCGTCGCGTGGCAGAGCGGAGTTCGCAGGCCAATGCCGCGGCGCAGGTCGCTTCGGAACGAATCGAGGCATTGCAGGCCTCGCAACAAGACCTGGAGGAGGCGCTGCAAGAAAGCCGCGCGTCATCGACGCGTCTGGAGCTTGAGCTGAGCGAGGCAAACCGGACCGGTTCGTTGCGTTACGTGCCGAAGCGCTTGGCGCGAAAGATCTTCCATATGATGCGAAACCCTCGCGGCACCGCGTCTTGATTGCGGTGGTCGGGAGCTTGCAATTCCAGCGGCGATTGCGAAGCCCTCCGAATATTACCGAGCAGATCGCTCACAAGTCCTTGATCCCGCCATCGTCATGTCCAGGTTCCACGTAATCGATACACCTTTGGCCGGTCTCAAGCTGATCGAGCGCCAGAAGCAGCAGGACGCGCGAGGTTTCTTCTCCCGCCTGTTCTGCGCCGAGGAACTGCGGGATGCCGGTTTCGCGCTACCGGTCTCTCAAATCAATCACACACTGACGCGCCGGACCGGCTCGGTGCGAGGGATGCACTTCCAGCACCCTCCTCATGCTGAAGACAAGCTGGTGAGTTGCCTACGGGGCGTTGTGTTCGACGTCGCGGTGGACCTGCGACGCGGGTCCGAGACCTTTCTTCACTGGCATGCAGAGACCCTGAGTGCAGACAATGGTCGGAGCCTTCTGATACCGAAGGGTTTCGCGCACGGCTTTCAAACCTTGAGCGACGACGCGGAATTGTTATACCTTCACACCACGCCCTATGTACCCGGATCCGAAGGCGGATTGAACCCGACGGACCCCGCCCTTGCGATTCGTTGGCCCTTGCCGTTCGCCGACGTCTCCGAGCGTGATTCCAAGCAGGCGCATCTCGTCCCTGCGTTCAGAGGCCTCTAGATGAAATGCCGCCATTGCCACGCGGAGCTCAGCCTTCCCTTCATGGACCTGGGCACCTCGCCGCCTTCGAATGCTTATCTGAAAAAGACGCAACTCGCGCAACCGGAAAGCTGGTATCCGTTGCGAGTTTTCACCTGCACGCAATGCTGGCTGGTGCAGACCGAAGACTATGCGCACTACGCCGAGCTCTTCTCCAGCGAGTACGCCTACTTCAGTTCGTTTTCCACGACCTGGCTCGACCACAGTCGGCGTTTCGTCGAAAAGGCCGTGCGCCGTTTCGGCCTGTCGGGAGCGTCCCATGTGGTGGAGATCGGGTCGAACGACGGATACCTGCTTCAGTTCGTGCAAGAAGCGGGCATTCCCTGTACCGGCATCGAGCCGACGACCAGCACCGCCAGCGCCGCGCGTGCCAAGGGCATCAAGGTGGTCGAGAAATTCTTTGGCCGGGTGCTAGGTCAGGAACTCTCTGCAGCCGGTGGCGCGGCCGATCTGACGATTGCCAACAATGTGCTTGCGCATGTGCCGGACATCAACGATTTCATCGGAGGCTTTGCGCGGCTTCTGAAGCCGAGCGGCGTCGCAAGCTTCGAGTTCCCGCACCTCATGCGACTGGTGGCGGATTGTCAGTTCGACACGATCTATCACGAACATTTCTCTTATCTGTCGCTCGCGACGGTGAGCCGAATGTTCGACGCCAACGGCCTGAGCGTCTTCGATGTCGAGGAGTTGCCGACCCATGGCGGCAGCCTGCGGGTCTACGCACAGCGGCGTGATGCCGGCACCCGCGCCATCGAACCGGCCGTGAAGCGCCTGCTGGACATCGAAACGTCGGCGGGCCTCTCGACCGCGGTCTACTACGAAGGATTCCAGCGGCGGGCAGACGATATCCGCGACGGATTGCTGACCTTTCTCGTCGAGGCCCGTCGTTCCGGCCATGCCGTCGGGGCTTATGGCGCCGCCGCCAAGGGGAGCACGTTGCTCAACTACGCAGGCATCCGGCCCAGCCTGCTTCCCTGGGTGATCGATCGCAATCCCGCAAAGCAAGGGCACTTCATGCCGGGGAGCCGCATCCCCATCCTCGATGAATCGCATCTGCGGCGAGAGCGCCCCGCCTTTGTGTTGATACTTCCGTGGAATTTGCGGACGGAAGTCTTCGACCAACTGGCCTATGTGCGGGAATGGGGCGGCAAGTTCGTATGCGCAGTACCGAAGCTGCAGGTCGAATGAGAATCGCCGTCACTGGTGCAAGCGGCTTTGTCGGCCGCCATGTCCTGCAGGTGCTGGCCGGGCAGACCGGCGTCGATGTGTTGGCAGTGTCCAGGGGCGCGCCGGGCGAGTGGCTCCCGAAGCCTTTCGAACACCTGATACTGGATCTCGCCGCGCCTCTTCCCGATGCCTTCGAACGGATGGGACGGCCTGACATCGTCGTGCACCTCGCATGGAATGGGTTGCCCCGCTATGGATCCCTGCATCATTTCGATCCGCATCTCCCCGAGCAGTTTCGATTTCTGAGATCGCTGGTGGAGGCCGGGCTCCCGTCGTTGCTGTCCGTCGGGACATGCTTTGAGTACGGAATGCAGTCCGGAGAACTCGACGAGGAACTGGCAACCGAACCCTCCAATCCCTACGGCCATGCGAAGGATGCATTGCGGCGTCAGCTTGAATTCCTGGCGCAGGAGAAAGAGTTCGCGCTGACCTGGGCGCGTTTGTTCTACATGTACGGTGAGGGCCAACCCTCGTCGTCGCTGTTCGCCCAGTTTATGGCCGCGATCAGCAACGGAGAGTCCGCTTTCCCGATGTCCGGAGGCCAGCAGCTACGTGACTACTTGCACGTCACGGAAGTCGCAAAGCGCCTGGTGTCGCTTGCTCTCCATGCGCCGGGCGCAGGCATTGTGAATGTCTGCTCGGGGCACCCCATCTCCGTTCGCGCCTTGGTCGAGGGCTGGCGCGACGCTCTCGGATCGTCCATCCGCTTGGAGCTGGGACACTATTCGTATCCGACGCATGAACCCATGGCGTTCTGGGGTCGTGACACAAAGCTGAAGCGCTTGCTGAAGGAGGGTGCGTGAACCGCAAGGAGCTGCTGCGCATCGACGGCTTGCCGGTTCTGCAGAATCGCGTTTATCCGAGCGCCGAGTCTGCGAGAGCCTCTCCGCGGGGCACCATGGATCTGGTGCAGGATGCGGCCACGGGACTCGTCTTCAACCGCGCATTCGACCCAGGGCTCCTCCAGTACGATGCGGACTACCAGAACGAGCAGGCTTGCTCATCCGTCTTTCGAAGCCATCTCGATGACGTCCTCGCGATCGTTGCGCGTAATTTCGTCAAACCTTCGTTGATCGAGGTCGGCTGCGGCAAAGGGTACTTTCTGCGCCACCTGCGCGACGCCGGTTATGACGCCAAGGGTGTCGATCCCGCCTATGAGGGTGACAGCCCCCATGTCGTGAAGGCCGCCTTCTCGCCTGAACTCGGCTTGTCTGCCGATGCGATCGTGCTAAGGCATGTGCTCGAGCACATCCAGGACCCGGTGCACTTTCTGAGCGAAATCGCGCGAGCGAACGGCGGGCGCGGCCGCATCTATATCGAAGTGCCCTGCCTGGCCTGGATTCGGACGCGACGAGCCTGGTTCGATATCTTCTACGAGCACGTCAACTATTTCCGCGCGGATGATTTCAACCGCATGTTCGGTCGCATCGATGAGATGGGCCACGTATTCGGTGGGCAGTACCTGTATGTGGTTGCCGATCTTGCAACACTGCGGCAGCCGGCGGGTGGACCCGACGCGGAGTTCGACTTTCCTGCCGACTTCATGGCGGGTATCTGGCAGTGCCGAGACATCGCGCGCGCCTTCACGGGGAACAAGGCGATCTGGGGAGCATCCTCCAAGGGCGTGATATTCATGCACCATATGGCGCTCGCCGGCGTCGAGGTCGACCTGGGCATTGATATCAATCCCGTCAAGCAAGGCAAGTTCATGGCCGGGACGGGTGGGCAGATCGTCTCTCCGGCGCGCGCCATCGAAGTCTTGCCGGCGGGCTCGCTGGTCTTCGTGATGAATTCCAACTATTTCGACGAAATCGCAGCGCAGTCTGCGCAGCGCTTTCGTTTGGTAAAGGCAGACAACAATGAACTTTGATGATGAAGTGGCAGGCCGCATAGCGGCCAACGCGGCCAACGCGGGCCTGCAGAAGGATGCCAAGGCCTTGATGGATGCCTCCATCAAGGCTGGCTATTCGTACAACTTCTCGTGGATGGGGCGACCGATCATCCAATATCCGCAGGATATCGTCGCCATGCAGGAGATCATCTGGCGAGTCCAGCCTGATCTGGTCATCGAGACGGGCATCGCGCACGGGGGGTCGCTGATCTTCTCGGCCTCCATGCTCGAACTCAATGCGTCCTGTGGAGGACCGGCCGATGCCCAGGTGCTGGGCCTGGACATCGACATTCGCCCCCATAACAGACAGGCCATCGAGGCCCATCCGATGGCCCGTCGCATCTCGATGATCGAGGGCTCGAGCGTCGATCCCATCATCGTCGCGGAGGTGGCGCGACGGGCGGCCGGCAAGCGAAGCGTTCTGGTCTGCCTCGACAGCAACCACACCTATTCGCATGTCCTGGAAGAACTCCAGGCCTACGCACCGTTGGTGACGGTCGGAAGCTACTGCGTTGTCTTCGACACCGTCGTCGAGGACCTGCCCGTAGAGTTCTTTCCGGACAGACCGTGGGGCCCTGGCGACAATCCCAAGACCGCCGTGCATGCCTACCTGAAAACCGACCCGCGTTTCGAGATCGATCGCACGATCGATAGCAAGCTGCTGGTCAGTGTGGCGCCCGAGGGGTATCTCAGGCGGGTACGTTAGGACGCCGCTCGCCAGCGGCGGAGGTACGCCTCAGTTCAACAGGCGCCGCGCCTTCATCGAACGCAGTCCGACACCCAGCAGTCGACCATCCTCATTGAAGCCGACCGCCTTGGGCGTTGTCGGTCGTTCATTGATCAGCTCGATCACGAGTCTTCCGTCTTCGGTCAGAATCTTCGGGACTTTCACGTTCACCGACTGGACGCCGTGGAATTCGAACTTGAAGGCTTGCCCATCGACCACGATGCCGACAACGGGAGTGGACTCGGCGCGTGGTGGAAAGCTGTTGAGATCGAAAGTCAGCACGAGATCGTTGCCCTTAGCCGTGTCGGGCAACATGAACTGGAGCACGCCGGAGCGTCCGCTGCTCCATACGCCCCAGTCCTCCGGAGGCCACCAACCGCTTCTGAGATACAACCCAGATCCTTGGCCCTGTGTGAACGAGATTTCCTCGTTGAGCGGGAGCTGCAGCAAGCAGCTTGTCGGCACGATCGCGTAGTCCGCATTCTGCGCCTGAGGTTGAGCGCACTTCTCCCTCAGCTTCTTGGAGTTGTCGATCATGACGAAGGATTTTTGCGCTACGTCGAAGCTGCCGTCGATAACGCGAAGCGCCTCGTCATCGAACGTGAGCTTGAAGACCGCGAGGTCGATCATGAGTCGTGTGACCCGATCGACATCGCTGGCAATGACGACTGTTTCGTTGGGCTTGAACTCCCCGAAGGCGCCATCGACGGCTCGCTGCGCAAAGTTGAGCGGCTTCAGCACGGCGCGCATCGACATCGGCTGAGCGAGCCCATAGAGCGCGAATGTCATTGCCAATCCGAAGACAGCCGGCGTCGCGAACTCATGCTTCGGTCGCCAGATGTCTGGGGCCGCCAGAGAGATCAATCTGGCCGTATTTAGAAGTGTCAGCGGAACAAGGAAGAAAAAGTGCTTCTTGATCGCATATAGCGAACCATCGCCTCGAAGCCAGAACAACGTCAACTGCGCAGCGACCAGGACGGCTGATGTGATGAGCGCAGCGACGAGAAGGATGTCGACGGTGCTTCTGGCGCCCATCCTTGCTCGCACGAGTCGGAGCAGAGCGATCGCCGCAACGAGCAACGCAACGCCGAACATCAGCAGTGGGCTGAGGCCGAAGTTGAGGGAGCCGTCATTCGAGGAAAGCTTCTTCATGGCCTCGAGAGATGGATGCAGGGCCATGAGAACCAGGCAGCATGCACCGAATGCCACGGGCTTGATCCACTGCTTGAGTTGCAGCTTGCGCGAGTCAATCGCATTGAGCGCAGCACGCAATGCGAGGAACAAGCCATACGTGCCCACGAGATTCAACGCGGGAAGCGCATGAATAGTCATCAGGACGGTCGCTGCCAGGAGAACCGCTAAGGTCGCAGCGATAGACGTGGGCTCCGAGATTCTCGCGAGGCTCAGCAGCAGCAAGAAATACACCGTGGTGCCGACGAGCTGCGAATAGAAGAAATTGGCGAAGATCTCGTAGCCCGTCACTGCTGCGCTGATCCGCATGGCCAGCGCAGTGGCGAGAAAGACAATCAGACAAACGTACCCGCCGGCGGCAAGCGCCAAGCGCGACATGGCGTAGTAGGCGAGGTAGACCGCGGCGATGCAGATCAGCCACATTGCCGAGAACGTGGAGCCGGTGATGAACCCGATCGCGGCTGCCAGCCAGTGCGACCCCCGGGGGTAGTAGGCCATCGAACTGAGCGAAGGGTTGTTCGCCAGCGCGCTCACGTCGTACTTGGTCAGGAAGTCGGCCAAGACGAAATGGGCGGCGACATCAATGCTTCCAGAATAGACGTTCGCGCCGAACAGAAGAATCAAGCCGGTGATCGCAGCCGCGTGGACCGTTGCATGTCGAAACTCGAACAAGCTAAGCCCCCGTCGTGTTCGAGGATGCGGACACCACGCCGTTTATCACGCTTGAGCCCGCCTCCACTGGCGTCTTCTTCACCGCGTTGCCGGCGAGCAGTGCGAGCATCTGCCGACTGACTTCCCGGCCTTCCCTGATCGCATAGTTCGTTCCCCGGTCTTCGGGGTAGATCTGGGCCATGGTGGAGATCATGGCGTTGCTGAAAGGGGTACCGGAGCCTGGCACGTAGGAGGAGTAGTCCCGCTCGGTCACCGGCTGTGCGAACTCCGCGTGCCAAACACGATGTTCGAGAATCCATGATTCGTCGAAGTCTGGAAACATGCGCACGAGATGCTTCAGTGCGAACTGCAGGTATTCATCGTCCTTGTACGACCAGACGGGATCCTCGACGGCCAGATAGCGGGACAAGAACGCGATTCGGCTACCTTTGTAGTTCTTCGGGTCGTCGAAGTTCGTGTGCTCGATGACGCCGACGAAAGGGAATCCTGGATCGTTGACGTTCATCCAGTACGTGTCCGACAGGCTGCGCTTGAGCCTGAGCACCAGGCACATGTTGCCCAGGTATTTGATGCGGCGCAGGGACTGAATCCACTGAGGGCTGGCAATCGGCTCGAAGAGGTCGGCAATGATCGGAAAGGCCGGTGTGAAGAGAAACTGCTTGCCTGCGATTTCGCCATCCGGCGTGTTCACCGACAGCACGCGCTCCCCTTCCGCCCGGATGGCGCTCACACCTTGACCCAGGCTCACTTCGCCTCCCAGCTGACGGATGGCCGCGACCAGAGCGTCGGCCAGCCGGCCGAAGCCGCCCTTGAAATAGGCGAGTTCCTCGCCACCCTTCTTGTCGCGCGTGCCGCCGCGCAGCACGAGCTTTTTCCAGAACCACACGGCGTTCACCGCCTCCGCGAACACCGAGAACTTGGCTTGGATCAGCGGCTCCCAGACGATCCGGTAGACCGTCTTTCCACACAGCGGCTCCAGCCACTCACGGATGCTCAGATGCTCGATGGTTCGCCAGTCCTTGACGCGCCGCACCTGCAGCACCAGCAGACCCAGCCGGATGCGATCGATGAAGGGCAGTGCCTTGAAGCGCAGCAGGTCGATCGGTGTCGACAGCTTCCACATGCGGCCGTTGAAGTACATGCCGGTGCGCGACGGCAGGGTGATGACGTCCCCTTCCATGCCCAGCTCCTTGACGAGTTCGGGCACGTAGACGTCGTTGTTGAACCAGTGGTGGTAGAACTTCTCCAGCTTGACCCCGTCGCCGAATTCGAAGGTGCCCGCCAGCCCGCCGGGAGCGCTGTCGGCTTCGATCACACGAACGGTCTTGCCGGCCTTGGCCAGGCAATAAGCGGCGGTCAGGCCCGTAAAGCCCCCGCCCACGATTACGACGTCATACTGCTTCATCTTGTGTGGTGGCGCTGCTAGGCAACGCGTTGGTCCCGCATGCGACGGAGACCTTTGAACATTTGGGGCGCGGCGGCGATCGCCACCGCGCCGGCGAGAGTTGTCGGCACCCAGAGACCGAGATGCGACAGCACGGCGAAGCTGGCTGCTTGCTCATTGGTGCCGCCAAGGAGGGAAATGCCGGCGAATGCTGCCAGGTGGAACGGCCCGACGTAGCCTGGAGAGGAAGGCACGAGCGTCGCCAAGGTAGCGATCGCCATGATGACGATGGCCGCCGACGGCGTGGCCTCGAAGCCGAAGCCGAGCAACAGATTGTAGAAGAGTCCGGCCTCGCCGAGCCAGACCAGAAGCGAAAGCCCGAACAGCATCGCCATGACGCGTGGACGCGTCATGGCATCGAAGCCTTGCAGCAGCACCACGATCGCTTGAATCGGGCGCTTCGTGGAGGAGCTGAGTTGCCGGGCGATGGCGCCGCTGAACGCGAACGCCAGGAGCAAAGCCAGGCATCCGGCGACTGCGAGCGTCACGGCGGTTTCTTTCAGCCAGGCCGGGGTCTCGAGTTGGACACTCAGGGCGAGGCTCAGGGCCAGCCAGAGGATGAGCGTCATCAGGTCGACCAGCCGCTCCATGATGAGACTGCTGGTCGACATGCTCCGCGGAACACCGATCGAGATCGGGAAGACCAGGGCCCGTACCACGTCCCCGAGCCGCAGGGGCAGTACGTTGTTGATGGCGATGGAGCCCAGGAATGGTGCGGCGCACTCGCGAAAGCGCACGTGCGCCCCGACCGCGTTGAGCATCTTCGACCATCGAAGGATCCTGATCACGTAGCCGAACGCCAGGCAGAGGACGCCGAGCGCGAGGTAGCGCAGATCGAAGCGCAAGAGGGCACGGCGAACCTCTTCCAGGTCGACCTTCTGGACGATGAAGCCGAGGCATGCGAGCGAAACCGCGATCCCGACGGCGAGAGATACCCACGTCCCACGGCCGCGCGTGCGCGCATCAGCCATGCCAGACTCGCCATCGTGCCTGGCCGGATTCCCATAGTTGCTCGAGCTGTCGCTTGTCCCGCAACGTATCGCAGGGTTGCCAGAAGCCATGATGCTCGAACGCAGCGAGTTGGCCGTCGCGCGCGAGGTTCTGCAGAGGTTCACGCTCCCAGGACGTCGCGTCGCCTGTGATGTAGTCGATGACGCGCGGCTCCAGCACGAAGAATCCACCGTTGATCCAGCCGATCTCGTCGCTCGGCTTCTCCTCGAAAGAACTCACGCTGTGGTTCGCATCGATGTTGAGTACGCCGAATCGGCCAGGCGGCTGCACGGCTGCCACGGTCGCGAGCTTGCCGTGCCGGCGATGGAACTCGATCTCGCTCGAGATGTCGATGTCTGCCAGGCCGTCGCCATAGGTGAGGCAGAAGGTCTCGTCGCCGAGATAGGGCGCGACGCGCTTGAGACGACCGCCAGTCAGGGTTTCGGCGCCGGTGTCGATCAGGGTGACCCGCCAGTCCTCAGCCTGGCTGTTCAGCACGCGATGCGTGCCTTGCTTCAGGTCGATTTCGAGATCCGCCGTGTGGTGGTGGTAGTTGAAGAAGAACTCTTTGACCGCGTAGCCCTTGTAGCCCAGGCAGATGACGAAATCGTTCACGCCGTGGTGGGCATAGGTCTTCATGATGTGCCACAGAAGCGGACGGCCGCCCACCTCGACCATCGGCTTGGGCCGGTGGTCGGATTCTTCTGCGATGCGGGTTCCGAGTCCGCCAGCCAGGATCACTGCTTTCATAGGTTCGAATGGGTCAAAGTTTCAGATCGGAATGCGGGATGTTGAGGCTGTTCTCGACGATGGCGACCGGTTCGGCGCGCAGGATCAGGTAGATGCGCAGCAAATACTCACCCACGATGCCGAGCAGCAGCGAGTGCAGACCGATGCCGAACAGGACGAGGATATGGATGCTCGCCAGCCCTCGCGGCAGTTCGGGCTGCATCATCTTGAGTGCGATGTAGTAGATCGCTCCGGCGACGCTGAACAGCAGCATGCCGATGCCCGCGATGGAGGCGAGGCGCAAAGGCACCGTCGAATGATTGAAGACCGCAGTGAGACCGAGTCGGATGAGGCGTGCCACGCCGAACTTGCTTTCGCCGGCGACGCGCGCCTGGCGCTCGTAGTCGACGCCGATCTGGTTGAAGCCGAGGCCCGCGATCATGCCGCGCAGGTAAGGGCTCGCCGTCTTAAGCTGCAGCAAGGCCTGTACGACCCTTCGATCGATCAAGCGGAAGTCGCCGGCGTCCCTGGGAATCGAATGGTCGCTGATCAGGTCGATCAGGCGGTATCCTAGCTTCCGGAACGCGTTGATGAAGGCGCCCTCCTGCCGCTTGCGGCGAACGCCGTAGACCACGTGGTAGCCGGCACGCCAGTGTTCGTAGAAGTTCTCGAGCAGCTCGGGAGGATCCTGCAGGTCGGCGTCGATCTGCATGATGGCGTCGCCGCGCGTGTGCATGTAGTTCGCGAGGATAGATCGCTGGAACCCGAAATTCTTCGAGAACCGGATGGCGCGAACACGCGGATCGTGCCGGGACAGTTCCGCCAGCTTGGCCCAAGTCGCGTCGCTCGAATGGTTGTCCGAGAACACGAACTCGAGGTCGCAGCGGTCGGCCATGCGCTCGCCGAGCGCGCGGAGGCGCGTGTACAGCGCGTCCAGGTTGTCCTGCTCGTTCAGAACCGGGATGGACAGCGAAATGAGTGGCCGGAGCGGCTCCGGCGTTTGCGTGATGAGCGTCATGCGACTGCTTTCGGGCCGGACAGGTACGCCGCAAGGTCCTCGGCCATCGCGACGCGCACGTCGCGAAAGGCATGGTTCGCCAGTGACGTGGAGCGCGCGAAGCGCACGCCCGGTGTCTCGTTGGCGGGCAAGGGCAGGGCACCGATCCTCAGAAGGTCAGTTGCGCCGAAACGGGCGAAGGTGCTCCGGGCGATCTCCGCGAGAGGAACGGCATCGCCGTGGTTCAGTTCGACGATGCCTGCGGTGTGGTCGCCGACGAGCGTCGCGATCGCCGGCCTCTCGTCGTCGATGTGGTGATACTCCCGCAACTGAGTTCCGGGGGACATTCGAAACGGCGTGCGCGTCTGCAGTGCCGTCAGCATTTGCCCCGCGAACATGAAGGGTGCAGGCTGTCCGCCGCCGTAGAGCGTGTGGATGCGCAAATGCAAGGCACGCGCCCCGGCCTGCGCCTGCCGTTCGACGAACGCGCTCAACGCCGCCTTGCTTGCAACGTAACCCGCGGAAGGAATGCTGCGCATGACCGTTTCCATCACGGTCCCGAACGTGACGACGCGGATACCGAGTGGTATCGCCGCCCGGATCACCTGCTGAGGCAGTTGCGTGTTGACGCGTTCGTGCTCTGCCGCCGAAGCGGCAGGATCGATGATGCCGGCCGCGACGAAGATGACGTCGACGCGACGGACTTGAAGTGCGAGATAGCGCGTGATCGCGGGCAAGGAGTCCGGGCGCCACCACTCCTGGTACACGGTGCGCGGCGGCGCGATGACGCCCTGTGCGTCGTACTGCGAGCTCAGGGCGCGGCCCAGGCGACCGCTGGCTCCGAGGATGAGATTCATGGTGCCGCGGCCAGCTCGGCGCGCAGGACCTGGATCTGAGCGAGCGTGTTGTCGCGCGCACGCGTCGGATCGGCGTCGTAGTCCCGGTACCAGCGAGCGGTTTCCTCGATGACGCGGGGCGTATCCCAGGGCGACTGCCACCCGAGGCTGTGGCGTGCCTTGCTGCTGTCGAGCGCGAGGGCGCGTGCTTCCGGCAGCGGATTGTCAAGATAGTCGACGTCCGGTCGCCTCCAGGCCGAGGACATCATCTCAAGCACGTGGCGCACGGTGAACTCGCGCGGATCGGCAGGCCCGAGATTCCAGGCTTGCGCAAAGGGGGCAGGGTCTTCCGAGACGAGGCCCGCCATGAGCAGCAGGTAGCCATGTACCAACGCCAGCACATGTTGCCAGGGGCGCGTGGCGTCGGGATAACGCAGCGTGAGTTTCTTGCCGTCGGTCACGGCACGCACGAAATCGGGAATCAATCGGTCTTCGGACCAGTCGCCGCCGCCGACGATATTGCCACCGCGCGCTGTTGCGATGGCTGGGCCTTCGCCCTTCTGCCACGGGTAGGAGGCTGCGAAGCTCTGGATGACGAACTCGGCCGCTGATTTGGATGCGCTGTACGGGTCCTTGCCTCCCAGCACGTCGTCTTCGCGGTACGGCCACACCCACTCATTGTTGCGATACACCTTGTCGGTGGTGATGCACAGCACGGCCCGCACGTCCTTGCTTTGTCTGGCGGCATCGAGGACATGCGCCGTTCCCTGCGCGTTCACCATGAAGGTTCGCGCGGGGTCGCGATAGGCGCGCCGCACGAGCGGCTGAGCGGCAAGATGAAGAATCAGTTCGGGTCGCGTCTGTGCGATGGCATCGTGCACGACCGCGGGATCCGAGATGTCGCCGAAAAGAGAAGGCATGTCGGACGCCAGTCCCAAGGCCTCGAACAGCGAAGGGTTGGTTTCCGGAGGAAGCGCGAGCCCCGCGACTTCACAGCCGATGCTCTTCAGCCAGAGGCACGCCCAGCTTCCGGTGAATCCGGTATGGCCGGTCACCAGGATTCTTTTTGCCTGCAAGGTCTTCTCGAAAGGCAGGCGATTCGATGGAGGGGCGAGGGTCTGCATGAGCGGGCAAGTTTAACTGCGGCCCTGTGCGCGGCCCTCCTCGACCCACACCGGCGCAGCGGCGAGCTCAAGGTCGAGAAAGTGGTCGAGCATCTGAAAGTGATCGTCCATGAACTGGCCTTCGAGGTTCGGCAGCCTTGCGATGGGCGTCCACTCGACGGCCGCGGCATCGTCGTCGGCGCGAACCGCCGGCAGGTCACGGTCACCGAGGTCGAAAAAATGCACGTGAGTCAGGGTGCGGCCTCTCCCGCTTCGGCCGGGCCGGTCGAACAACTCGGTGGCTGTTAGGGAGACACGCAAGGTGGCGGCAGGCAGATCCAGGTGCGTTTCTTCTTCGAGTTCGCGCAAGGCAGTCTGTCGTGTGGTCTCTCGCTCTTCCATGAATCCACCCGGAACGGCGAGCATTCCTTTGCCTGGCGCGTGGCCGCGCCTGATCAACAAGACATAACCCTGGCACCGCACCACGCAATCGACTGTGAATAGCACGGGAGGATAGGGCGCGCCCGCCCATGACGCCTGGTAGTCCCTGAGCATTTGCCACTCCGGCTTGAGTTGCTCGAAGACCGGTTGCTTGAACCATTCGCGCAAGAACTCGACGGTGCTGCCGGGCAGATGATCGGCCAGTTGCCGAAGAGTGGATTCAGCGTCGCCGCTGCCTGCGTCGAAGATCGCGTCGCGCACCGCAGAGGCGGTGACAGGGGCAGCCCATTCAGCCTTGTGCCACTGCCAGCCGGCAAACTCGTTGAGGTAGTCGCGCGTCTCGTCCTTGAGGTGGCCTACAAGCAGCCGCGACCCTTGAGTGCCCAATGCAGCATCCACACTTTCTCGAACGGCTGCCACCCAGCGCGACTCGGCATGGTGATTACGCACTGGCGCAAATCGCACGCGTGCGCGGTCCGCTGGCAACAGCGCGGATCGAATCATCTGCGCACGTTCTAGCCATGTGAACGGATGGTCGGGCGAGCGCGCCTGGAAGGCCGAGCCGATGATTACGACGCAGATCGGCGCGGCGTCGAGCGCCTGGCGCAACAAGGCCAGATGGCCGTTGTGAAAGGGCTGGAAGCTGCCGATGAGAACGGCGGCGCCCTGTCGGGCAGGACTATTGGACTGTGACAGTAGGCTCATGCGCCGTGAAAAAATTCGCTGACCGTCGAACTGTTGCCATCGTGATGGCGAGCCGCAAAACACGGTTCAGGCTCGCTTACCAAATTCTTGGAGATCAATCCCGAGGCGCCAAGAGCACTAACAGGTCAACAATCCAAGTGCCGATTGAACCTTGCCGCCCCAACGGCGGCGGCGGCAAAGCGGGCCGGCGTTGAAGCACATACTCAGAACGAATGGCCAGCGGTGTTCCGCCGAATGTCCGCCTCGACCATCATCGTGCACAGTTGCTCCAGCGTGGTCTTCGGCTCCCAGCCCAGCTTTTCCTTGGCGCGCGCAGGGTTCCCGATCAACAGGTCGACTTCCGAGGGACGGTAGTGCTTGGGGTTGACGCGAACCAGGGTTTTGCCAGTCTTGGTGTCGATTCCCACCTCGGCCTGTTCGCTGCCTTCGAAGCGCAGTTCGTAGCCGGCCGCCTTGAATGCCATGTCGACGAATTCGCGAACGGTTTCCGTCCGGTTCGTGGCGAGCACGTAGCTATCGGGTTCGTTGGCCTGGAGCATGCGCCACATGCCTTCGACGTACTCCTTGGCGAAACCCCAGTCGCGCTTGGCGCCCATGTTGCCGAGTTCCAGCACATCCAGCTTGCCCAGCTTGATCTTGGCCACGGCGTCTGTGATCTTGCGCGTGACGAATTCGCGACCGCGCAACGGGCTCTCGTGATTGAAGAGAATGCCGCTGCAGCCGAAGATGTCGTAGCTCTCGCGGTAGTTGATGGTCATCCAGTGCGCGAACAGCTTTGCAACACCATAGGGGCTGCGCGGGTAGAAGGGCGTGTCCTCGACCTGCGGGATGGCCTGCACCTTGCCGAACATTTCGGAGGTAGACGCCTGGTAGAAGCGGATGCTCCGGTTGGTCATACGGATCGCTTCGAGCAGATGCAGGGCGCCCATGCCCGTGATCTGTGCGGTGGCGTCGGGCTGGTTGAAGCTCACGCCCACGAAGCTTTGCGCTGCCAGGTTGTAGACCTCGTCGGGTGCCGTCTCCCGGATGAGGCCGAGCGAACTGCCCAGATCGGTCAGGTCGTATTCGACCAAGTGGAGATCTGGATTTTCCTGGATGCCGAGTTCTTCGATGCGCCAGAAATTGACGGAGCTGGTTCTCCGATAGGTGCCATAGACCACGTAGCCCTTTTCCAGAAGAAGCTCTGCGAGGTAGGCGCCGTCTTGGCCTGTGATTCCGGTAACGACCGCACGTTTCTTCATATCAATCCCTCAGATCTCAAGTAAGTCAAATTCAAAGTGGTAGGCGTAGTCGGCGATTTGCTCAGATGATCTCAATTTCTGGGAACGGGAAAATGAACTTTCCGCCGTTTGCGAGGTATTCCTTTTCTCTTCTCAGGATGCCATCCTTGAAATGCCACGGCAGGACTAGGAAGTAGTCGGGCTTCATGGCACGTGCTTCGGCTTCGGAAATGATCGGAATGTGGGTGCCTGGTGTCACGCGTCCAAATTTCTCCGGATTAACTTCCGCGATGCACGGGATCTCACTGGCCGTGAGACCGCAGAATTGGAGCATGACGTTGCCCTTCGTCGATGCGCCATAGCCGATGATCTTCTTGCCGTCGGCCACGAGCGCGCGAATCAACCGGCCCAGATCGTCGCGATGGCGATAGACCCTCTCCTCGAAATCCCGGTACGGCCGAGGCGACGACAACCCCATTCTCTCTTCCTGATCCAGCAGCCAGTTGATGACCGCATCGTTGGCTTTCAGAGAGGTGTTCGACTTCTTCGCGGCGGTGACGGCGAAGCTTCCGCCATTGATGTTGTTCATCACGACGTCGACCAGCCGGAGGTTGGCGGCATCCAGGATTCGCTTCACCACGCTCAGCGAGTAGTACTCGATGTGCTCGTGGCAGATCGTGTCGTAGGAGTTGAGCCGCAGCATCGATGGCATGTAGCTCTGTTCGAAATGCCAGACGCCGTCTTCGGCCAGTACCTGTTCGATCTCCTTGGCAAACTGAATGGGGCTTTCCAGGTCGTAGAACATCGCGATCGAGGTAACGATCGTCGCGGGCTTGTCCGTCAGGGAACGGTACGCCTTGGCACTGAAGAAATCGGGAACAAATCGAATTTCAGGAGGATAGAACTCGGCGAACTTCCTGGCGGTCGGGTCGATGCCCAGCCGCGTGAGTCCGGCGGTCTTGTAGGCTTTCAGCGTGGTGCAATCGTTGCTTCCGATGTCGAGCACGGTGTCGCCCGAGCTGGGCCGCACGAGCCGCTCGAGGTAGGCGATCTTGTGCGTCAGGTGGTCGACCATCGATTGATTGAGACCCGAGCGATAGCCGTAGTTGTCGCCATACATCTCCGACGATTCGTACGAGTGACGCAACTGCAGAAGGCCACTGCTCGGACTCCAAACCAGCTCAAGCGGGCCCACCGTGACAGGTTCCGATGCACTGGCGGGGAATACGCCGGTCAACGCCTGATTGCCCAGATTGAGAACGGTGACGAGGTCTTCGGCGCCGCCGACGCGGCACCTATCAATCGCGTGGTAAGAAGTCAAAGCTATCCCCTTTTAATGAATGACTGAAATTTGCGGAAACACGGACGATGGCGGAAGCTTTGCAGCCGGATGGCCTTGGACGTGAGCAGT
Organism: Variovorax sp. LjRoot84; assembly: GCF_964254305.1. Classification (NCBI taxonomy): domain Bacteria; kingdom Pseudomonadati; phylum Pseudomonadota; class Betaproteobacteria; order Burkholderiales; family Comamonadaceae; genus Variovorax; species Variovorax sp. LjRoot84. The sequence goes on along the minus strand of NZ_CAXUTE020000001.1, from coordinate 5,442,068 downwards.
TTCGTAGATGGCACGCAGACGCGGCTCGATCTCCCTGAATTCTTGCAGATGCTTGAACCTCCGGACGAGCCGGGAAACTTGGAAGAACGACGCATTGTTTAATGGATCGTCCTCGTAGATTTCCCGGAAAAAGTGCTCCATGCTGCCCACCGTGTGGCGGCGCCAGCGGTCTACGTCACTCGGCGCGGCACCTTTTTCCTCCGCAAGATCATAGAACTCTGGAACACGTTCGAGGATCCAGAGCGGCGCGTATTTCATCCAGGAAACGTTCATGTTGACGACGAGCTGCGGTGTGCCGATCCACACGCCAGCCTCGTCCATCATGTGATTGAGGACGTAGTGCGTAGTGGGGATCGCCGTCTTCATCGTGGAGAACGGTCGGCCGGAGGTGTCCTGGGAGTAGGCATTGATCGCGTGATCGCGCCTCAACACCAAGGTATAGATCGCGGTAAAGAAGTTCTCGTTTCTCGCGCAGATGGTCTTGATGGGCCCGGCGAGATCGGGCTCCGCGGGAACGATCGGCGTCGCGGCCCTGAAGAACGATTCGAAGTCAGAGATGGTTCGCGCGTCTTCCAGTCGGGTGAATGCGTAGTTGAGATAGACCAGCGCGACCTCCGGATGGGCGACTAGCGTGTCCAGGACCCTCGGGATCGCCCCCGGCATTAGGAGGTCGTCGTCGCCGATGATCCAGACGTAGTCTCCGCGGGCGTGGTGCGCCGTTTCGCGCAAGTTGCCGAGCATTCCGACATTGACCGGATTGCAGCGGTACGAAAAGTCGGTCCGGCCGAGAAATGACTTGACGACCTCGGCCGTATGATCGGTGGACGCGTTGTCGCAGACGAGCAGTTCGACGCCCGGAACGGGCTGGGGATACTGCGCCGACCAGTTGGCGAGGCTCTTGGCGAGCCACTCTGCACGGTTGTAGGTGCTGATGCAAATGGAAAGCTTGGGTCTGGTGTCCAGACCCAGCTCGATTCCGCGAATCTCGAGCTCGGATGTCGGCATGACACTGTCTTTCGCGATCGCCACCGATTCGAATTGGGCCATCTGGAGCGAAACCTCCAAGGCGTAGTCGTGCCAAGACTTGAAATCGATGTCGATGGCTTCGCGAGTCAGCGTGTCGAGCGTCTTTTTCTCGCTAAGCTCAAGGATGGCGTCGGCAAGTGCAGCGGTGTTTCGCACGTCCACCGTCAGACAACCGCCGCTGTGGGCCACTTCGCTCATGGCACCGAAGTTCGCGCAGATGCATGGACGGCCGCACCACAGGCTTTCGAGGATGGGAAGCCCGAAGCCTTCTTCGAGCGACGGATACACCGTGAAGTCCGCCGTCTCGTAAAGCTGCTGGAGGCGCGAGTCGTCCGCGTGCATCTCCCAGCTGATGTTCGGATTGACCTCGATAGATTGATTGATGGAAGCTGTCAGGTCCGAAACGCATTCCCGTCCCGCGATGACCAGCTTCAGCTTCTTCTTCGTCCGCTTTTGAGCGGACACGAAAGCCTCGATCAAGCGGAGGTGATTCTTTCTCGGTTCCACCGTGCCGACACACAGCACGGTGATGACGTCTGAATTGCCACGTTGCGGAAGCGTCGTGGTTCGCGCGCGCTCAATCAGTTCGCCCGGAAGGAGCGCCGCCTTGATGCGGGTGTCGAGGCTTCTCGGCCTCTCGAGGGTCGAACCGAGGAACTGGATCAGATCGCTGCGGCTGAACTCCGAAATCGGAAGCACCAGCTCGTAGTCGGCGAGTGTTCCCATGTATTCGTGGTGCGCGGCCGAGAAATGCTCGGGATAGTCCTGCCGCAGCTTCCATGGAATGGCATCGTAGAAAACGGCAGCGCACTTCAGTCCCTTGGAGCGTGCATGCTCGAGGACATCGCGCTGTTCCTGTGTCGACAGATTTAACGGGAGCTCTGTCATCAGGAACCAGCTGTTCGGCCGTGCCGAGTCGGGCGGCGACGCCCACTGTGCCGCGCCGGGACCGTACCACTTCGCCAGATAGGCCTTCTCGTCCGGCGAAACGTCCGAGAACGCACGTGCACCCTTGTCCCATTTGACGGGGACCAGCTCGAAACCGAGATTCAGCAAGCCGCGCGCGAGTTGGCGGTTGACGCGTTGGATGCCGGTGTTCTTGGGGAAACTCACGGTCGAGTCCACCCAGTAGTAGATGGTGCCCACGGCGTCGCGTCCGTCTGCCTTGCGGTCGATTCGCGCGCGAACCTGCGCCGTGTAGTCGACCCAACCCGTGATCTTGCGTGCGATGGCGGCATCAGAAAGGTCTTGCCGAAAGCGCTCGTCTTCGATGAGCTTGACGAGACCTGCATGAAGCGCTTCAGCGTCCCGCACGTTCACCGTCAGGCAGCCGCCATCCTTTGCGACCTCCGCCATTGCGCCGAAATCAGCGCACAGGCAGGGTTTGCCGAACCACAGGCTTTCCAGGATCGGGAGGCCGAAGCCTTCCTCGACGGAAGGGAAGACGGAGAACGCGCAGCTTCCATACAGTGCGTTCAATTCCTCGTCTGTTACGTGACCGCGATAGCTGATCGCCGGATCGCGCTGCACCGCCGCATGGATTTCGTCGGCCACCAGCGGATGGAGATTGCCGGCCAGCACCAGGCGCCACGGGCTGTCCGGGTGCCTGGCGCGATAGGCCTGGAACGCTCGAACGAGCGCGACCTGGTTCTTGCGCGGCTCCACCGAGCCGACGCTGATGATCAAAGGCTCGCTGGGCGTGGAGACCTTGACGCGTTCATGCAGTATGGACTCTCCGGGAAGCACAAGGGTGGTCACTTCGGGAATGGTGTTGGATGTGGCAAGTTCGCTCCTGGCCCAATAGGCCAGAAGATCTGCCTTCGACCACTCGGAGATGGCCCATACGACGTCCGCGAGTCTCAAATGCTGCATGTACTGTCGATGGCGAGGCACAGTATCTTTCAGCTCCGGTCGGCGCAGCGGGATCGCATCGTAAAAAACGAATCCGGTTGTCAAACCTGCGCGATGTGCCCAGCCGATGAGCTCCAAGGTGACCGGTGCAGGATGCGGCGTGAGGTGAGTGACTTCGGGCACGACAAGCCAGTTGTTCGCTCCGAGTCGATGCAAAGGCACCGGCATCGACGCGGTCGCCGCAGGAAGATAGAGCTCGTGCTCCTGCGGTGCGACCGGCGGGCCGTTCCAGTGAGCCAAGTACTCGCGGTCCTCCCTACTGATCAGCACGCATTGCTTGCTCGAAGGGTCCCACTTGACGTAGCGCACACGCTCCTCGGTTCGCGCGAGGCCGGAGGCCAGGCCTCGCACGACGCGCTGCACGCCCGTGTTGGTGTCACAGAAGATGGTGTGGTCGACGAAGAGATAGACGGTGCGCTTGCCGACCGGCAGCGGCGCAGTGAACCCTTCGTGGTCGGGGAGGACAGCGGGCGTCGAGGAGCCGACGACGTAGGTGTCCAGCGTGCTGCGAGCGGGAGGCGCCTTGGCCCCTGATATTGCCGAGGTTGCGGCTGTCGCTTGGAGGCGTCGGGTACGCTCCTCGATAAACCGCTTTCGCGCCGGGAGCTTCCAGGGTGTCGCGGCCCAGTACAGTGCCTTGAGACCACGGCGTGCCTGATTGCGCATGCTGGCTGGCAGGGCGGCGTATGCCGTGCGCAGCGGCCGCGTGAGGCGCCATGAAACGCTCTGCTGGTGCGCTAGGAGTTGCACATACAGTGCATCGCCACGGTTCCCGGCCTCGCTGGCGCGCAACTGCTGGACCTGGACCTCCTGTTGAAGCAGGCGATGGCGTTCGTCCGCCCGAGCGATCGAGGCTGCCAACTGTTGTGCACTGGCGTCGACCTCTTTCTTGAGCCGATCGATGACTGCCTGGAGTTCTTTCGCATCGCGCTGTGTTTGGGAGACGATCTCGTCTTTTTGCCTGAGCGCCTCGTCGCGCCTTTCTATGATTCCGCGGGACCATTCGGAGCTGTTTTCGCCGCTGAGCCTGGCGTGATCGAAAACATTGGGAGGCGCTGAAAAATGCTGGGCCAATTCGCTGTGTTCATTGGCGACATAAAAGCGATTCAGGCCATCGAAATAGACGAACGCGTAGTTGGCTTGCAAGAGCAGGTGCTCCCACTGCTGGTGGTCGAGCTTGCTTGACAGCGGTTCCGTCGCCTCGATGACCATGATCCAGGGCCGCAGGGTCGCGCTGTCCCAACCTTCGAGCACCTGCTTCTCGAAGCCTTCGACGTCGATCTTGAGCCAGTGAACGTCCTGCCCCTGCAGGTGACGAAATGCCGATCTCATGGTGAGCACCGGCACTACCAATTTCTCGATGACGAATCCGTGAACGTCATGATGATTGCTGGCATGGCGCTCCACCCCGGTGCTCAACCCTGTGCCCGAAATGACATTCAGGGACAAGGTGCCTTCAGCATCGCCCAAGGCGACCTGCAGCACAGTTTCATCCGGGCGATTTTCGCGAAGGAGGTTGGCGAATTCGAGCACCGGCTCGACGTGGATTCCGCGCCAGCCCTTGTCATAAAAGGCTTTGCTGACCGAATCAATGACCGGATGCTGGGCGCCGACATCGATATAGCAGCCGTTCTGTACGTGCTGAAGCGCGCGCCAAAGCATGACGTCTTCGAAGTTTTGTGCGTAGGAAGTGAAAGTCATGGGCCTTGTGTCTGTGATCCCCCGAAGACGGCCCCCAATGAAGCGCTGAGCCTCGACCATCTCCCCCCAGGGGCGACTTGGTATTCTATAGTGTTGCGTTTGCGCGACGGTCGACGACTAAACTCATCCCCTGAAGAAATAGCCCGAGCCGAGTCAGCCTCCGTGACTCGCTGATGAATGACGAAGCAGAAGACTTTGCTGCACCGCAGCGCGCGCAGGACCGCCAAGGCACTCTGGTGGCTGGTGACTCCCTGGAAAATGCGTCAGCGCCTGCAGTTCTTGGGTGAGCGGGCGGAGCGCGAGGCGAGGGATCAGGCGATCGAAGCCTTGGTTCACCGTGAACAGCGCCGCGCATCGCTTCGTCAGGATGGAACGCTAGCGGTGGCGCCCCAAGCCATCGATCTGTGCAGCGATTCGAGCGTGGTTGAAGCGGTCGGCTTGCCGATGGATCGGATCTATTGGCCGGCGCAAGCGGGCGATGCGATCGACGACCCGTGGTCGGCAGTTCGATATCTGATAGATCTGTGGCGTTGCAGGCCCGAACTTCGCCGGCGGTTCCCACAAGCCTTGTCGTCCGGGCAAGCAGGCGAGTTCGGCAGCTGGCTTCAGCGGGGAGGCCTGAACGAATTGGCGCTTCCCGCGTCGAGCGGGCCATGGCTTCTCCAAGCGCTGGAAGTGGGCGTTTCCGACAACGCTCGGCAGGCCTTTCTCGGCAACGAGATGCCGCGAGCGGCACTGCCCCATGGGCTCACGCCGCCTGGCATGCGGGAGGCCTTTCGTTGGTTCCTGCACTACGCCATGAAAGAGGCTGGCTTGCGTGTCGAAGAGGTGTGGTGGCTCTTTCTAGGTGCCGCTCAGAATCCGCAGCGGGAGCTGATGCGCGCGTACAAGTTCACTCAGGCCTGGCAGCAAGAGCATCCCGATGGCCTGACCCCTTTTGGTCGTGATGAGTTTGCGGCCTGGTTTCGGTCCGAGTACGGTGTCGACGAAGAATGGGCGAACCCTGCGACTTGGTGCGAATCGCAGCCCGCGGCGCTGGATTTGCGAACCAGCTACTGGGCCCGGAAAGAATGGCAGGATGCGCACCCGGATGCTCTGAACGACACGCGGTCTGCGCAAGCGTTCTTGAGGTGGCTGAGATCGCCGCAGTCGAGTATCTCGGACTCAGCCCGGCAATGGTGCTTGGCGCTCGATCCGGATCAGACCGCCGTCGAACTCGCAAAGGCCGGCGCTAATGTCATCGGGCATTTTTGCTACCCGTCGGGACTGAAGGTGTCCGTGGAAGCCATGGTGAAGGCCATGCAGGCGGTCAAGGTCCCGGTGTCGCTGCGTGACCTGCGCACCGATGCAAAGGATGATCCCCATCACGTCGACTTCGACGGCATGGAGTGCCTCGACGTCACCATCATCCATACCCAACCCGAGCCTTTCTTCGACGAGCCTTACTGGCGCTCCGACCTTCAGCCGCGAGATCCGCGGACTTATCGCGTGGCTTACTGGTATTGGGAGTTCGATTCCATCCCGGAGTCTTGGATTGCCCACGCGGAGAACGTCGATGAGGTTTGGACTGCGACCGATTTCGTCGCCCATGGCTTGCGTTCTCGGCTCGATGTTCCCGTGCGTACGCTTTTCCCCGGGGTGACGCTTGCGCCGTACGAGCGGCGCAGTCTCGGCGACTTCGGGCTGAATCCTGCTTCGTTCACTTTCCTGTTCACGTTCCATATGATGAGCGTGATGGAGCGCAAGAACCCCTTGGGGCTCATTCGTGCCTTCAAGGCGGCCTTTGCGACCGGCGAGCCCGTTCAATTGGTGCTGAAAACCTCGTTCGGCGATCGGCATCCCCAACAGCTGCAGCAACTCCGTGATGCAGCGGCCGATGCCAACATTGTCGTGATCGACGAGGTCTATAGCCACGATAAGGTGCTGTCGCTCATTGATGCCTGCGATACGTATATTTCCCTGCACCGCAGCGAGGGCCTGGGCCTGACGATGGCCGAAGCCATGCTCATGGGCAAGCCGGTCATCGCCACGGGTTTTTCGGGCAATGTGGACTTCATGGACGAGAGCAACAGCTTGCTCGTTCCTTTTGAACTGGTGAAGCTCGGCAAGCCTATTCCGCCATACGACGCCGATTTGGAGTGGGCCGAACCCTCCGTCGAGCATGCCGCACAGCTCATGCGTCGCGTCTACGAAAACCAGGAATGGGCGCGCGAGGTCGGTGCGCGAGGCAAGGCGAGCGCCGAAGCCAACCTGTCGCTGGAGGCTGCGGGCCGAAGAATCGCCGCCCGCCTCGAGGAGATCAAAGCGCTGCGGCGCGCTGCCCGCTGATCTCTTCGGTCTTCGCAACCTCGACGATCCGCCCGTGCTCCAGGTGGATCACCCGGTTGCACTCCTTCGCGATCAGGTCGGGCGAATGCGAGGCCAGCACCAGGATGCCGGACTTGGACACCACGTCCTTCATCCGCTGCTCGGCCTTCTCGGTGAACTCGGCATCGCCGACAGACAGCCACTCGTCCATCAACAGGATGTCGGCCTCGACGCTGGTCGAGATCGAGAAGGCCAGCCGCATCAGCATGCCGGTGGAATAGGTGCGCACCGGCATGTTGACGTATTCGCCCAATCCGCTGAACTCGCAGATCTCGGGCGTGAGCGCATCGATCTGCTTCTTGCTCATGCCCATCACGAGCCCGCGCAGCATGATGTTCTCGATACCCGTCGCGTCGTGCTCGATGCCCAATGCCGGGTCGATCAGGCTGGAGACGCTGCCCTGGCGGACGAATTCGCCCGAGGACGGCTCGTAGACGCCGGCCAGCGCGCGTAGCAGCGTCGACTTGCCCGCACCGTTGTGGCCCACGAGGCCGAGGCGGTCGCCGCTCTTCAACTCGAGGTTGATGTTGCTCAGCGCCTGCACCACATTGACGCCGGTCTCCTTGCCGAAGCGGCCGCCGGTCACGGACGCCGCGAGCGTCTTCTTCAGCGAGGCCGCTCCGGCCCCGTAGATCGGGAAGTTGACCGAGACGTTCTTGAGGGAAATGAAAGCCATGGTTCCTTACAGCCAGTAGACGACGCGGCGACGGTATTTCGCGAAAAGCAGGCTCGAAGCGATCAAGCTCAGCGCCGTCCACAAGAGAATCCCCCACCAATTGTGGGCGCCGGAGACGCCGCCCATCAGGGGCGCGCGCAGCAGGTCGAGCATCTGCGCGAACGGGTTCCACAGGATGTACTGGGCGCGACCGGGCAGGCTTTCGGGGAGCCAGAAAACGGGCGTCAGGAACATCAGCATCTGCATCACGCTGGTGACGATCTGGGTCACGTCGCGAAAGCGCGTGCAGACGAGTCCGAGCGCCATGCCCAGGGCCTGGGCGTTGATCAGCATCAGCAAAAAGGCGGGCACGAAGAGCAGCGCAGACCACGACAGCGAGATGCCGGCCCACAGGGCCACCGGCACGTAGAGCACGATGTGATGGGAGAACTGGATCAGGTTGCGCGCCATGCTCCGCCAGACGAACAGGCTGATCGGGAAGTAGCCCTGCTTGAGGTAGTTGCTCGACCCGATGAAGGCGTTGCAGGCGTCGGTCACCATGCTGGAGAAAAAGCTCCAGAAGATGATCCCCAGCGCCAGGTGCGGGAAGAACTTCGACAGCTCGGTGCCGAACAGCGAGCTGTACAGCGGGCCCATGCCGCCGATCATTGCGCCCATACTGAGCGTCAGCCACAAGGGGCCCAGCATCGAGCGCCGGTAGCGCAGCACGATGTCGAACCAGGCCAGCGTCCACCAGATGTCGGTGCGGCGGGTGCCCTCCCACCAGTCGGCCCACGCGTTGCGATGAAGATTGGAATGCGCCTGGCTCATACGCGTCCGTAGGTGTCCACCAGGCGAACGATGTCGTCTTCGCCGAGGTAGCTACCGCACTGGACTTCGATGAGAACCAGTTCATCCTGTCCGATATTGGTCAAACGATGCTTCTCCTTGAGCGGGATGTAGCGGTACTCGCCGGGCAAGGTCTTGTGCTCCACATCGCCGATCTGGACGATCGCCGTGCCGCGGACGACAACCCAGTGCTCCGCGCGCTGGTGGTGATACTGCAACGAGAGCGCCTCCCCCGGCTTCACCGTGATGCGCTTGACCTTGTAGCCGTCTTCTTCCTTGAGCGAGGCGTAGGTGCCCCAGGGACGGTGGACGACCGCGGGCAGCTGCACGGTTTCGTGCTTGCGCGCCTTGAGGATGTCGACCACCTTCTTGACCTGCTGCGCGCTGTCCTTGTGGGCCACCAGCAGCGCATCGGGCGTGTCGACGATCACCAGGTCGCGCAAGCCCAGGGCCGCCACGATCTTGGGACCATGGCTTTCGACCTGGATGTGGGTCCCCGTGGTGTCCACGGCCACTACTTGGTCGTCCGGGAAGGTATTGCCGCTGGCGTCCGACGGCATGGCATTGGCGACGGCCGGCCAGGAACCTACGTCGCTCCAGGCGAACCGGGCCGGCACCACGCGCACGTTGTCGGCGTGTTCCATCACCGCATAGTCGATGCTGATGTCGGGCTGCAGACCGAAAGCGTGCAGGTCGAAGCTGACCGCCTCGCCCTTGGTCTGCGCCGTGTCCAGCGCATGGCGCGCCGCCTTCAGCACTTCCGGCGCATGCAGCTCCATCGCCGAGACGATCGCCGCCGCTGTGAAGCAGAACATGCCGCTGTTCCAGTAGTAGCGTCCCGTCGCCAGGTACTCCTGCGCCGTGGCCAGGTCCGGCTTCTCGACGAATCGCTTGACCGGTTGGCTGCCGCGCGAGACGCGCTCGACTTCCACATAGCCGAAGCCGGTTTCCGGTGCGGTCGGCGAAATGCCGAACAGTACCAGCGCACCTTCCTGGGCCAGCCGGAACGCCTCGCTCGCGCTGGCGACGAAGGCTTCCACGTCCGGCACCAGGTGATCGGCCGAGAGCACCAGCATCACGGTGTCGCCGCTGAACTGGCGCTCGCACTGCAAGGCCGCCAGGGCGATGGCCGGCGCCGTATTGCGGCCCCTGGGCTCGAGCAGGAAGGTGGCCGATGGCGGATCGCTCATCTGACGCAGCACGTCCTTGGTCAGGAACTGGTGGTCCTTGTTGGTCACCACCATCAGATCGCCCGTGCCGCAGGCCTGCCCTCTTTCGATGGCCTGCTGAAGCAGGGTCGAGTCGCCGAGCTTCATGAAGGGCTTGGGGAAGGCTTGTCGCGATGCGGGCCACAGACGGGAGCCTGCGCCTCCCGAGAGCACAACAGAAAGCAAGCGCATTTTTTGGATGGGGTGTGAAGAAGGGGATAATTTTACCGGTCCCGCTACAGGGAACACCCGATGATCGGCCACCACCCTATGCACCCATGCCCGCAATTCTCTTGATCTCCCTCGATGCACAGTAAGCCGACGCTGCCGGCAGCGCCATCGCCGCACGCGCGGCCTGAGCCCGATGCTCGCCTGGACGGCGCCCATCTCCAACGACGCATCAGGGCGCTCGAATCGCAGAACAAGACCCTCTTCGCGCAAGCAACTGCCCTGCGGCAGTCAACCAGTTGGCGCGTGACCAAACCCTTGCGCTGGTTCGGCGAGCGTGTGCGCCGCGTTCAGCACGCCCTGCGGGGCCCAAGGCCGGGCGGCAGCTACGCGGAATGGATCGCGGCCTACGACACCCCGAGCCGCGCCATGCGCGCGGACCTGCGGCGCACGGTCGCCGGCTGGCCGTCGCGGCCCATGATTTCGGTGCTCATGCCGAGCTACAACGGCCATCCGGCCTGGCTTCGCCAGGCAATCGAATCGGTGCGCGCGCAGATCTACCCGACCTGGGAGCTCTGCATTGCAGACGATGCCTCGACCAGCGAAGAGGTCCGCTCCCTGTTGCAGCGCTACGCGCGCAGCGATCCAAGAATCAAGGTCGAATTCCGCGCGCGCAACGGCCACATCTCCGCCGCGTCGAACAGCGCGCTGGCGCTTTGCTCCGGCGAATGGATCGTCTTGCTCGACCACGACGACCTGCTGCCTCCGCATGCCTTGTATTGCGTGGCCCGCGAGATCGTCGAGCACCCCGATGCACGCATGATCTATTCGGACGAGGACGTGATCGATGCCGAAGGGCGACGCGACGGCCCCTATTTCAAGCCCGACTGGAATCCCGACCTCTTCCGCTCGCAAAACCTGTTCTCCCACCTCGGCGCGTACCAGAAGCAGTTGGTCGAGGAGGTTGGCGGCTTTCGTGAAGGTCTGGAAGGCTCGCAGGACTACGACCTGGCGCTGCGATGCATGGAGCGCGTGGAGAGCACGCAGATACGGCACGTGCCGCGCGTGCTCTACCACTGGCGTGCGCACGAGCAGAGCACGGCGCAGTCATCCGATGCAAAGCCCTACGCGCAGCTTGCTGCCGAGCGCGCATTGAACGAGCATTTCCAGCGCCTGGGCTTGAAGGCAGTGGCCGAGACCGTTCGCGAAGGCTACTGCGTGCGCTATGCGCCGCCCGAGCTGCCGCCCCTGGTGTCGCTGATCATTCCGACCCGCAATGCCGCGGCGCTGGTGCGTCAATGCATCGAGAGCATCGTCGACAAGACCACCTACCCGCACTACGAGATCCTGCTGGTGGACAACGGGTCGGATGACCCCGAGGCGCTGGCCTACTTCGCAAGCCTGGGCGCGCAATCGGGCTTCACCGTGATCCGCGACGTCCGGCCTTTCAACTATTCGGCGCTGAACAACCACGCCGTCGCCCGCGCGCGGGGCGAACTCGTGGCCCTGGTCAACAACGACATCGAGGTCGTCTCGCCCGAGTGGCTGGGCGAGATGGTTTCCCTGGCGCTGCAGCCCGGCGTCGGCGCGGTAGGCGCGAAACTGCTGTTCCCCGACCAATCGGTGCAGCATGCCGGCGTGTTGCTCGGGGTCGGCGGCATCGCGGGCCATGCCCACAAGCACTTCGAGGACTGGCGGCCCGGGCACGGCGGCCGCGCCCAGCTGATCCAGTCCTTCTCGGCCGTGACGGCCGCTTGCCTGGTGGTGCGCAAGAGCCTCTACGAGCAGCTCGGCGGCCTGGACGAAGTCAACCTGGGCGTGGCTTTCAACGACGTCGACTTCTGCCTGCGCCTGCGCGAGGCCGGCTACCGCAACGTGTGGACGCCGTACGCCGAACTGCTGCACCACGAGTCGGCTACCCGCGGCACCGACGTCGAGGCCGAGGCGCGCGTGCGGCTGGACAAGGAGGCAGCCTACATGCGGGAGCGCTGGGGCAACATGCTGGCGGCGGACCCTGCCTACAACCCCAATCTCACGCTCCATAACGAGAACTTCGGCCTGGCCTGGCCGCCGCGCGTTGCGCCGCTCGACGCCCCGCTTCGGATACACAGTCCGGAGGCTCGGCCATGAGCACGGCAGAAGAAGCCGCCGCGCCCGCGCTCCGCGTCTCCGTCGCCTTGTGCACCTACAACGGCGCGCGCTTTCTGCGCGAGCAGGTGCGTAGCATCTGCCTGCAGGTCCCGCCGCCGGCCGAGATCGTGCTCTCCGATGATGCATCGCGTGACGATTCCGTCGCCGTGGTGCGTGCGGCCGTCGAGGAGTGCCAGCGCGAGCGGCCGGGGCTCCAAGTGCCGCTGCGCGTGCTGCAGAACGCTGTGGCCTTGCGCGTCACCAAGAATTTCGAGCAGGCTATCGGAGCCTGCATCGGTGAACTGATCGCCCTCTCCGACCAGGACGATGTGTGGCTGCCGGGAAGGCTCGCGCGCATGGTGTCGGAATTCGAGGCCCGGCCGGGGCTGCTCCTGCTGCATACGGATGCGCGCCTGGTGGGTGCCAATCGCGAAGATCTGGGCCAGACGCTCTTTCACGCCCTGGAGGTGCAGCCCTTCGAGGCCGAGCGCATCCATGGCGGGCGGGCCTTCGATGTCTTCCTTCGCCGCAATCTGGTGACGGGCGCAACCACCGTCTTCCGCCGTTCCCTGCTCGCCCAGGCGATGCCCTTGCCGCCCGAATGGGTGCACGACGAATGGCTGGGCATCATCGCCGCCGCCGTCGGGCAGGTCGACATGCTGGAGCAGGCCTGGATCGAATACCGCCAGCACGAAGCCAACCAGATCGGCGCGCGCCGCGATTCGTTCGCCGGCAAGGTCCGCAAGGCGCTGGCTTCCAGGGGGCGCATTCACGTCGAACGCGCCATCAAGGCCGAGATCCTGCTGGCGAGGTTGCTCGAATTCGGCGACCGCGTGGCGCCCGAGACCATCGAGAAGGTGCGCGGCAAGGTGGCGCACCAGCGCTTCCGCGCGGCGCTGCCCGCGTCTCGCATCGCGCGTTGCCTGCCGGTGCTGCGCGAAGCCATGACCGGCCGCTACGACAAGTTCGGCCGCGGCGTGCGCGGCGTGGTGCGCGACCTGTTCGAATCCGTGTAGACAACAATGAACCCCATGAACGCTTCGCCCGACACGCCGACCGATCAGCCCGCGCGGTGGCCCAGCGTCGCGGTCGTCATCCCCTTCTACAACGGCGCCGATTTCATCGAGCGCTCGGTGAAGAGCGTGTTCGAGCAGACGGTGCCGGCCGCCGAGGTGATCGTCGTCAACGACGGCTCGCGCCCCGAAGAGCGTGCCGCGCTGGATGCGCTGGCGCTGCGCTATCCCTTCCGCATCGTCGACAAGGAAAACGGCGGGCAGGGCTCGGCGCGCAATGCCGGCGTCGCGGGTTCCACTTCGGACTATCTCTGCTTCCTGGATCAGGACGATTTCTACCTGCCCAACCACATCGAGACCCTGGCGTCGGCCATCCCGGCCGGTGATCGGCTGTTCGGCTTCGTCTATGCCGACGTCTACGAGGCGCATGCCGACGGCAAGACCATCCGCACCGGCGTGGTGAAGGAGCATTCGACGCATCCGAAGCGCGATATCTTCGAGCTGCTGCGCGAAGACATGTTCGTGCTGCCCTCGGCGGCGCTGGTGAGCCGCGAGGCCTTCGAGGCCGTGGGCGGCTTCGATCCGCAGTTCATGGGCTACGAAGACGACGATCTGTTCCTGCGGATCTTTCGCCAGGGCTACAGCAACCATTTTGTCGATCGGGCCGTGACGGTGTGGTGCATCCACACGGAGAGCACCTCCTTCAGCATCCGCATGGTCAGAAGCCGTTTCAGATATTTCAAGAAGCTGCTGGCCATGTTCCCCGACGAGCCGCGGCGAAACCGCTTCTACCTTCGCGACTACCTGGTGCCAAGGTTCGGCCAGGTGTTCGTGGACGAAGCGATCCAGGCCATCAAGCTGCGGCATGAGCATCAGGAGGAAATGCGCGCCCGTTTCACGGAGTACGTGGAGATCGTGCTTTCCAATCCCTATGTGGGCCGCCGGATCAAGCTCAAGATGCGCGTGATTGCCTTCCTGCTCGAACACGATTCGCCCGCCCTGGTAAGGCTCATAGCCGCCGTGACGCGGCTGCCCGGGCTGCGAAGCCTTCGGCGCCTGGCTCGCTAGCCGGCATCCGCTCAGGGGCGGGGCGAATGCATCCGCCGATAGCGCCAGAAAGGCCGCGACAGCCAGACCTTGAGCAGGCTCGTCACATGCCAGTACAGATGCCGCAGGCTCGTTCGGCTGGCGCGCTGCGCATCGTGCAGCGCCGTCAGGTCCTCCGCCACCTGCAGCTTCCAGCCGGCAAGCCGCGTGCGCGCGCAGATGTCGAAGTCCTCGCCGTACATGAAGAAGCGCTCGTCGAAGCCGCCGACCTGGCGGTAGGCCTCGCTGCGGAACAGCATGAAGAGGCCGGGTATCCAGTCCGGCACCAGCGGTCGCACATAGTCCGGCCGCTTGCGCCGCAGGATTTCCAGCGGCGTGATGATCGTGCGGTGCTGCTCGGGCTCGCTCTTGCCGGGCTCGAGGATGCGCGGCGTGAGCAGGCCGCTGTCGGGCGCCGCCTGCGCGATCAGCGGCGCCAGCACGTCGCGGTCGAAGCGGATGTCCGGGTTGAGCACCAGGAACCAGGGCGTCGTGCAGCGATCGAAGGCCTGGTTGTGGTTGGCGCCGAAGCCCAGGGGGACCGCGTTCTGGATGCGTTCGATCTCGAAACCCCAACTGGCGCCCGCCAGCAGGTCGGGCTCGGGGATGTTCTGCGTGAGCACGACCTTGGCCGTGAGCGCGCGGCTGAAGCGGTCCAGCTGCTCGAGCAGCGGGCGCACCAGTTCGAGCTGACCATGGCTCACGATCGAGACGGTAACGGCGGGCGAGGAGGAGGGGGATGTGGACATGGTCTAATTTCGCTCGGGGATTCTAGGGTTCCCGATTTCCATCCATGCTTACCCTGATCGTCATCAGCTTTCTCGTCTCCGCCATTTCGGTGCTGTTCTTCATGCGCCGGGCGCGCCGCCATGCGCGGCGCTACGGCACCGACATGCCGCAGCGCTTCCACAAGGGCCACGTGCCGCGGCTGGGCGGCGCCGGCATCTTCCTCGGCACGGGGGCCGCGTGGCTGGTGGCCGGCATCGGCTCGGACCCGTTCAACGTCTCGTGGCCGCTCAAGGCCTCCGCCTTCACGCTGCTGTGCATCGCGCCGGCCGTGCTGGGCGGCATCATCGAGGACCTGACCCAGCGGGTCTCGGTGCGCTACCGGCTCGGGCTCACCATCGGCTCGGCGCTGCTTTTGTGCTGGCTCCTCGGCCTCGGCGTCTCGCGCACCGGCATCGGCTTCGTCGACGGCTGGCTGCAGGCCTGGCCCTACGCGGCGATCCTGTTCGCGGCCTTCGCCATCGGCGGCCTGCCGCATGCCTTCAACATCATCGACGGCTACAACGGCCTGGCCGGTACCGTGGCCGTGCTGGTGTGCCTCGCGGTCTCGCACGTGGCGCTCCAGGTCGGCGACCGGCAGCTCGCCGCCATGGTGATCTGCCTGGTGGGCGCGACGGCGGGCTTCCTGGTCTGGAACTACCCGCGCGGCAAGATCTTCGCCGGCGACGGCGGCGCCTACGTCTGGGGCATGGTGATCGCCATCGCCGTGGTGACGCTGGTGCAGCGGCATCGCGTCGTCTCGCCCTGGTTCCCCATGCTGCTGCTGATCTACCCGGTGTGGGAGACGGTGTTCTCCATCTACCGCAAGCTGGCGCGCGGCCAGTCGCCGGGCGACGCCGACGCGCTGCATTTCCACCAGCTGATCTTCCGGCGCATCGTCCGGGTGGCCCTCGCGGACGACGAGGCCCGGCAGCTCTTGGCGCGCAACAACCGCACCTCGCCCTACCTGTGGATCTTCGCGGCGCTGACGGTGGTGCCGGCCGTGCTGTTCTGGAACAACACGCCGATCCTGATGGCCTTCTGCGCGCTGTTCGTCGCCACCTACGTCGCTGCCTATCTGATGATCGTCCGCTTCAAGGTCCCGCGCTGGCTCCGGCCCTGAGTTCCGTCACAATCCGCCGCATCCGTCTACTCCACCGCCGACCATGACCGATCCCGTCCTCAACATCCCCCCGCGCGACAAGGCCGAGATCCTGGCCCAGGCGCTGCCTTACATCCGCAAGTTCCACGGCAAGACCATCGTCATCAAGTACGGCGGCAACGCCATGACCGATCCGGCGCTGCAGGCCGACTTTGCCGAAGACGTGGTGTTGCTCAAGCTGGTCGGCATGAATCCGGTGGTGGTGCACGGCGGCGGCCCGCAGATCGAGGCGGCGCTCAACCGGCTCGGCAAGAAGGGCCACTTCATCCAGGGCATGCGCGTGACCGACTCCGAGACCATGGAGGTGGTCGAGTGGGTGCTGGCCGGCGAGGTGCAGCAGGACATCGTGGGCCTGATCAACCAGGCCGGCGGCAAGGCGGTGGGCCTCACCGGGCGCGACGGCGGCCTGATCCGCGCGCAGAAGCTCAAGATGGCGGACCGCAACGATCCCAACCTGCATCACGACGTCGGCCAGGTCGGCGACATCGTCTCGATCGACCCGAGCGTGGTCATCGCGCTGCAGGACGACGCCTTCATCCCGGTCGTGAGCCCGATCGGCTTCGGCGAGGAAAACGAGAGCTACAACATCAATGCCGACGTCGTGGCAGGCAAGCTCGCCACCGTGCTGAAGGCCGAGAAGCTCATGCTGCTCACCAACACGCCCGGCGTGCTCGACAAGAACGGCAAGCTCCTGACCAACCTGAGCGCGCGCGAGATCGACGACCTGTTCGCCGACGGCACCATCTCCGGCGGTATGCTGCCGAAGATCGAAGGCGCGCTCGATGCCGCCAAGAGCGGCGTCAATGCCGTGCACATCATCGACGGGCGCGTGCCGCACGCGATGCTGCTGGAGATCCTCACCGACCAAGCCTACGGGACGATGATCCGTGCGCGCTGAACGCGCGCCTCAGCTCTCGTAGCCCCTCGGATTCCCCTGCTGCCAGCGCCAGCTGTCCGCGCACATCTGCTCCAGCCCGCGCTGCGCGCGCCAGCCCAGCGTGGCCTGCGCGAGCGAGGGGTCGCCCCAGTAGGCTGGCACGTCGCCCGGCCGGCGCGGGCCGATCTCGTAGGCGATGGTCTTGCCGCTGGCGCGTTCGAAGGCCTTCACCACCTCCAGCACCGAGGCGCCCTGGCCGGTGCCCAGGTTGAGCGTGACCAGGCCGGGCTGCTGCTCGGCATGGCGCAGCGCCGCCACGTGGCCTTCGGCCAGGTCCATCACGTGCACGTAGTCGCGCACGCCGGTGCCGTCGGGCGTCGGGTAGTCGCCGCCGTGCACCGCGAGCTTGTCGCGCAGCCCCACGGCCACCTGGCAGACGAAGGGCATCAGGTTGTTGGGCTTGCCCTGGGGATGCTCGCCGATCAGGCCGCTCTCGTGCGCGCCGACCGGATTGAAATAGCGCAGCAGCGCGATGCGCCAGGCCGGGTGCGCATGCTGCAGGTCGGCCAGGGCCTGCTCGACCATCCGCTTCGAGTGGCCGTAAGGATTGGCCGGCCTGAGCGCCGCGCTTTCCGGGATCGGCGAGCTGTCGGGGTCGCCATAGACGGTGGCCGAAGACGAGAAGATCAGCGTGCGCACGCCCGCCGCCTGCATCGCTGCCGCCAGCACGAAGCTGCCGTGCACGTTGTTGTCGTAGTAGGTGATCGGGTCGGCGACCGAGTCGCCCACCGCCTTCAGGCCCGCGAAGTGGATCACGCCGGCGATCGCCTGATCGCGAAACAGCTTGTCGAGCAGCGCGCGGTCGCGCACGTCGCCTTCGATGAAGCGCGGCGCGGTGCCGATGATGCGCGCGAGCCGGTCGACGACGCGCGCGTCGCTGTTGCCGAGGTTGTCCAGAATCAGCGGCGTGTAGCCGGCCGCCGCCAGTGCCACGCAGGTGTGGCTGCCGATGAAGCCGGCCCCGCCGGTCACGAGAATCGTCGAACCCATCGTTTTTCTTTCGCTGATTGTGTGAAAAAAGCCCAGCCATTCTGCGCGACGTACAGTGCATGCCCAGTAGGCACGCGCTCACTGCGCTGTGCGAGAATCAATTTTTTACATTTTGCACGCGCCCATGCAGAACGATGAGACAAGCGCCTCGCGCGCTGAAGACAGCAGTTCAGGTCCGGTGGCCGTACCGACGCGCAAACGCCCCAAGCCGGGCGAGCGGCGCGTGCAGATCCTCCAGGCCCTGGCCGCCATGCTCGAACAGCCCGGCGCCGAGCGGGTGACGACCGCGGCGCTCGCGGCGCGGCTCGACGTGAGCGAAGCCGCGCTGTACCGCCACTTCGCGAGCAAGGCCCAGATGTTCGAGGGCCTGATCGATTTCATCGAGCAGAGCGTGTTCACGCTGATCAACCAGATCACCGAGCGCGAGGCGCCGGGTCACGAGCAGGCCGCGCGCGTCGTCGCGATGCTGGTGCAGTTCGCGGAGAAGAACCCGGGCATGACCCGCGTGATGGTCGGCGATGCGCTGGTCTACGAGAACGAGCGCCTGCAAAACCGCATGAACCAGTTCTTCGACAAGATCGAGTCCACCTTGCGCCAGTCCCTGCGCGGCGCGGCAGCGGCCGATGGCTCGGCCACGCCGAGTGTCGATGCGCAGGTGCGCGCCTCGACGCTCACCGCCTTCGTGGTCGGCCGCCTGCAGCGCTTCGCGCGCTCGGGCTTCCGCCGTGCGCCTTCCGAGCATCTGGAAGCCGCGGTCGCCTTGATGCTCTAAAAAACCGTTCGGGCTGAGCTTGGCCTGTCCTCAGCTTGCCGAAGGGTCGAAGCCGGGGCGAGCCCTTCGACAAGCTCAGGGCGAACGGGGGTTCGGCACTATTGCCGAGATAGGGGGATGGACGAGGCGGCCAAGAGCCGCCTGGTCGCCAGCATCGCCGGCAGCTTGGGCGCCGTGACGCGCCAGGACATCATCGACCGCGCGGTCAACCACTTCCGCCAGGCCGATGCCGACTACGGCGAGCGCGTGCACAACGCGGTGCGTGCCGTGCAGGCGCGCATCAAGGGCGAAGAGGTGACGATCCAGGTCGGCAAGCCGGCGCACGCCGAGAGCCGGAGCTGATCGAGGAGCGCGGCCTCAGTTCGCCGCGGTCACCTCGAGCCGGTTGTCGACCGAGCTGACGCCCTTCACGGCGCGGGCGATGGTCTCTGCCCGCGCCTTGGCTTCGGTGCTCGGCGCGGGGCCGGCGAGCTGCACCGTGCCGGCGTTGGTGCGCACGTCGATGCGCCGGGCGCTCAGCTCGGGATCGCGCGCCAGCGCGGCCGTGACCGAGGCCGTGATCGCGGCGTCGTCCGTCTTGGCGGTCAACGCGTCGCCGGCGTTCTTCAGCGCATTCTTGGCCGCCGCGACGTCCCGTTTCACCTCGGGCGACTCGAAGTAGGCCTTGGTGTTGTCGCGCGCCTTCTCCGCCAGCTCGGCGGCCTTGCGCGCGGCGGCCACGGTCGCGTCCTGCGTCTTCTCCACCGCGGAGTCGACTTTTCTTTCGGCGCTCTGCTTGCCCGCCTGATCGCTGCACGCCGCCAGCGACAGGATGGCGCCCGCTGCGCACAGCGCCAGGGCCGGTTTGAGTTTCTGCAAGGTCACCGTCGTTCCTTCCGCCCCCTTGCCCGCGTGGCTCAATTGCCCAGAAACAGATTGCGGCGCGCTTCGTCCTGGCGGCGCTGGCTCAGCGGCTTCTTGCACTGCGGGTGGTGGGCACTGCCGGGCTGGGCGCAACGGTTGTTGACGCAGACGGCATGCGCAATGAAGTTGCGTCCATCGCACAGCGCCAGCGGGCCCGGCGCCGAGCGCCGGAAGCTCGCCGCCCGCTGTTCGGGCGGCAGCGCCGAAGTCTTGCGCACGGTCTGGGCGTGGGCGCGCGGCTCGCGCTTCAGCGTGGGGCTTGCCGCGGGAGGTGCCGGCTGCTCGTCGACGAACACCGCGGCCTTCGGGTTCTCGCCCGAGGAGGTGGCGTGGAGGCTCGAAGCCATCGCCGGGAGCGCGACTGGAAGCACGCTGGGCGCAGCCACCGGCGTCACGGCCGGGGGCGAGGTGGCCGTCGAAACCGGTGGCGGCTCCACCGTCGTGCCGCCGCCGTACCAGAGCCCGAGCAAGGCGAGCATTGTGGCCAGCGCCGCGGTAAAGCCCAGCACCGAGACCGCGAGCGTCAGCACGGTAGGCGTGCGCTCGTCGTCGATGCCCGGCGCGTGCGAAGCGTTGTCCGCGACGGCACCCGTCGCGTAGAAGGCCGGCAGCTTGCCCGCGCAGCCTTTGCAGAAGAGGGCCGAATCCCGGTTGATGGTCCGGCAGGTCTCGCACACCACGGTGGTCGACGGGTCGCTGTGCAGCAGCACCCTCGACAGGTCGATCAAGCCCCCGAATGCTTCTGCAGACACGGGGCCGGGCGGGGAGACGACGTTGGCGGTGAGGGCGGTCATGATGAGATCGAGTCAGTGCATGGATGAGATACCTGTTCCCGAAAAAGCCGGGCTCCTTCTCTTCGCCAAGGAGCTCGACCACAGAACGAATTAACGAAGCCTTGTTGCAACACCAACTTCGGAAAAGCGCCGCAGCAGATGTAGGACGGAAGCCTGCAACGAAGAGTTGCAAAAGAAGCCCTTGATCGCGCGCTTCGGCTAAGCTGCGCCGCATGGTGCGTCGTGACGCGAAGAACGAACTGACTCCGAAGGGGGAAGGGACCGACTTTGCTTGCTGCGCCTGTCCAACGGGTGCAAGTCCCGTCCCGGTAAGCGTCGGTGCGCCGGGTAGCAGACCCCAGGTGGAGCGGGGAGACCCGGCCGCCCGAGCGGGGTGTCAAAAGCCCGTGAAGCAGCTTGAGCTGTTCAGCGGGGAGCAAGCACGCGGGCCGCAACATGAAGTGAAGCCTGCAGCCTCGACAGAGTTACAACCCGCAGGCCGAGCCGATCATGTCGCGGCGAAGGCAACATCGGGCGCGCTTGAACCGAACGGTGCGCAAGACTGCGGCGGGGTATGGGGAGCAGCACGTGTGCAAGGACAGGAGCGGAACACGAGAGAGCCGTCTGCGCGGCCCGGGTCGGGGCAAGCGCGCTCGTATAAGCCCAAGGCGAAATCGAGACGTGCGCAGCGGCAGTCCGAGGGGATCGTAGTACTGCACGGTGGGGCGCAAGCTGCACCGACGAAGGCCGCGCGGCATAACGCGGCTGGAGGGAAGGGTCCCTGCGGTGGACATGCTGGGGATGCGGGTAAGCGCGAGGGAATGGCCGGCCTGACCGGACCTAAAGACCCCGTGGGGCGAGAGCCCCACGCCAAAGTGCGACAACTGCAAAGACAGCTCTGGGCCGCAGCCAAGCGGGCACCGGGTAGGCGTTTCCACGCGTTGTACGGCCAGATTTGCAGGGATGACATCCTGCAGGAGGCGTGGAGGCGAGTGAAGGCCAACCGAGGCGCAGCCGGAGTGGACCGCCAGAGCATCGATCAAATCCAGCAGTACGGGGTTGATCGCTTCCTGGGCGAAATTGCGGCGACGCTGAGGGCGGGCGACTATCGTGCGCAAGCCGTGCGGCGCACATACATACCGAAAGCCGATGGAAGCGCGAGGCCGTTGGGAATCCCCACGGTGCGAGATCGGGTAGTGCAAATGGCGGCCAAGCTGGTGCTCGAACCCGTGTACGAGGCGGACTTCCTGTCCTGCTCATACGGGTTCAGGCCCAGGCGCAGTGCCACGCAGGCCCTGGAGGAGCTGAGGAAACTCGGAGCCCGAGGCGGCCAGTGGGTGCTGGAGGCCGACATCCGCGACTACTTCGGCAGCATCGATCACGGCAAGCTGATGAAGCTGGTGGAGCGGCGCGTGTCGGATGGGCGCATGCTCAAGCTGCTGCGCCAGTGGTTGCAGGCGGGGGTGTTGGAAGAAGGCGCCGTGCGCAGCGCGGCGGCCGGAACGCCGCAAGGCGGGGTGATCTCGCCGTTGCTGGCCAACATCTACCTGCACGTACTGGACCAGGTGTGGACGAAACGGTGTGCCCATCTGGGCACGCTGGTGCGCTATGCGGATGACTTCGTGATCATGTGCCGCAATGGCGCGGACTGCGAAGAAGCCCGCGAGCGCATTGGCCACATCATGCAGCGGCTGGGGCTTGAACTGCATCCGGGCAAGACGCGCGTGGTGGAGCTGACGCAGGGCAAGGAAGGCTTCGACTTCCTGGGCTGCCATCTGCACAAGCGCATGAGCGGGCGAATCTGGCAGAACCAGGGCCTGCGCAGGTACTACCTGCATCGCGGGCCCAGCGGGCGAGCCATGAACCGCATCCGCGAACGCGTGCGGCAGATAACGCCTCGGGGGCGCTGTCATCAGGATGTGCGAAGCGTCATCGCTGAGCTCAACCCGGTGCTGCGCGGTTGGGGTCAGTACTTCCAAAGCGGCAACGCCGCGCGGCAGTTCGGCGCGCTGGACTCCTTCGTGGTGCGCCGGCTGCGCAAGCTGCGCGTCGCGCGCAAAGGGCGCAACCTGCGTCCTGGCGAAGCTCCCGGCTACTCGCGTGAATACTTCGAAGCACTCGGTCTGTATCGCCTGCGCGGAACCATCCGCTACCCGGCGCATTCCCTCTTGCACAACAAGGGGGTCGCGTAATGCTGCGAGCCGACAGTCCACCGGTAAGCCGTGTGCGGGAAATCCGCATGCACGGTTTGAACGGGGGCGTTGGCTCTTCGATTCAACATCCATAAGAGCCAACGTCTACCAATGAATACCGCAACCCTGCTCGTCTTCGCTTTCGTCGCGCTGGTGGCCATCGCCACGCCCGGCCCCACCGTGCTGCTCGCACTCGCCAACGGCTCGCGTTTCGGCGTGCGACGCTCGCTGCCCGGCATGCTGGGCGCAGTCGCTTCCGACTTCGTGCTCGTGGGCGCGGTGGCGCTCGGTCTCGGCGCCTTGCTGGCGGCGTCGGAGTTCTGGTTCTCGGTGCTCAAGTGGGTGGGCGCGGCCTACCTGGCGTGGCTCGGCATCCGGCTGCTGCGCTCGCAGGGCGGGCTGGACCTCTCGCGGCCCGAAGGCGAGGTGCCGAGCGGCGCGACGCCGCGCGCCATCTTCGCCAAGTCCTTTCTGGTGGCCGTGACCAACCCCAAGGGCTATCTTTTCTGCTCGGCGCTGATGCCGCAATTCATCGATCCCGCTGCAGCCCAGTGGCCGCAGTACGCCGCCATCAGCATCGTGTTCGCGGGTCTCGACTTCTCGGTGATGCTGGCCTATGCCGTGATCGGCGCGCGCGCCGTCAAGCTGCTGCGGCAGCGTGCGGTGCTGTGGCTGGACCGCTGCTGCGGCGGCGCGCTGCTGGCGTTGGCGGGGTCGCTGGCCTTCTATCGGCGCAGCGCGACCTGATCAATCGAAGTTCAGCAGCACCTTCATGGCCTGCGAGCGATCGGCCGCCAGCGCAAAGGCGCGCGCCGAGTCGCGGTAGGACAAGGTCGCCGAGATCAGCGGCTTCACATCGACCAGTCCCTTGTTGAGCAGCTCCACCGCCACCGCGAACTCCTCGTGGAAGCGGAAGGCCCCGCGCAGGTCGAACTCCTTGGCCACGATGGTGTTGATCGGGAGCTGCATCTCGCCGCCCAGCCCCAGCTGCACGATGATGCCGCGCGGGCGCAGCGCATCGAAGGCGCCGACCAACGCGCGCTGGTTGCCGCTGGCTTCGAACAGCACGTCGAAATGCCCCTTGCCGGCCGTGAAGCGCGCCAGGCCATCGGGCTCCTCGGCCACGTTGACGACCTCGTCGGCGCCGACTTTCAACGCCTTGCCCAGCGTGTGCGCACCGACGTCGGTGGCCGCGATGTGGGTGGCGCCCGCGCGCCGCGCCGCAATGATGGCCAGCGCGCCGATCGGCCCGCAGCCCGTGACCAGCACGCTCTTGCCGAGCAGCGGGCCCGCGCGGCGCACCGCATGCAGCGCGACCGACAGCGGCTCGGCCATCGAGCCCTCGCCGTCGCTCACACTGTCGGCCAGCCGATGCGCCTGCCAGTGCTCCACCACGATCTGCTGGCGGAACGCGCCCTGCACGTGCGGCGTGCGCATCGCACTGCCGTAGTAGCGCATGTCCAGGCAATGGTTCTGCAGGCCCTGCTGGCAGTAGCGGCACAGCCCGCAGGGCCGGCTCGGGCTGATGGCGACGCGCTCGCCGGCCGCAAAGCCGCCTGCACCGGCGCCCACGGCCTCGATCACGCCGGCCACCTCGTGGCCCAGCACCATCGGCTCCTTGATGCGGATGGTGCCGAAGCCGCCATGCTGGTAGTAGTGCAGGTCGGAGCCGCAGATGCCGCCGCAGCGCACGCGCACGCGCAGCTGGCCGGGGCCGAGTTCGGGGGTGGCGACTTCTTCGACGCGCAGGTCGCCGGGGGCGTGGATGACGAGTGCTTCCATGGCTGATTCCTTGTTGTCTAGAGAGTGGCAGTGACGCCGCCGTCGACGTACAGGATGTGGCCATTGACGAAGTTGGAGGCATCGCTCGCGAGGAACACCGCCGCGCCGACCAGGTCCTCCACGTCGCCCCAGCGGCGCGACGGCGTGCGCCCGACCAGCCAGGCGGTGAACTCTTCGTTCTTGACCAAGGCATCGGTCAGCTCGGTCTTGAAATAGCCCGGCCCCAGGCCGTTGACCTGGATGCCGTGCTGGCCCCAGTCGATCGCCATGCCCTTGGTCAGCATCTTCACTGCGCCCTTGCTGGCGGTGTAGGGCGCGATGCCGGGGCGGCCGAGCTCGCTTTGCACCGAGCAGATGTTGATGATCTTGCCGCGCTGTCGCGGGATCATCCGGCGCGCCACCGCCTGGCCGACCAGGAACACGCTGTCGACGTTGGTCTTCATCAGCTCGTGCCAGTGCGCTTCCTCGAACTGGTCGAGCGGGCCGCGGCGCTGCATGCCGGCGTTGTTGACGAGGATGTCGATGGCGCCGATGTCGGCCTCGATGCGCTCGATGGCCGCGCCCACCGCCTCGCCCGAGGTCACGTCGAAGGCGGCGGTGAAGACGCTGAAGCCTTCCTCGCGCAGCCGTGCCGCGGCCTGTTCGAGCTTGTCGGCGCTGCGCGCGTTGAGGATCACCCGCGCGCCGGCGCCCGCCAGTCCACGCGCCAGCGCGTAGCCGATGCCGGCGCTGGAGCCGGTGATGAGAGCGGTGCGCCCGCTGAGGTCGAAGCTTTTGAGGACGGGATTCAAGGCGGTGTCTCCATCAAGGTGCGTGTGTTGCGTGGCCGAGTAGCGAAGTATCGCTTCGCCGATCGCGAATGAGCGCAACGGTATGCAAGCCCGCCGGCCGCGACCAAGACGAGATCGCTCTGGCTGTATAGCAAAAGCTTATGCGGGGCGCGCAGGCCCATAAGCGGATGCGACACCCCTAGAGCAAAGCCGTCTTGGCTTCCGCGCCGGGACAGGCCTACCGTTGCGAATATCGCCACCGAAGAGGAAATCCCGTGAGCCCGTCCCGCATCTCGACGCGCATCCGCCGCATCAAGCCGTCCCCGAGTAGCGCCGCTGCAGATCGTTTTGCCGAGTTGCGCCGGGAGGGCCGGGACATCATCAACCTGGCGATCGGCGAGCCCGATTTCGACACGCCGGCCCACATCCGGCGGGCCGGCTGCGAGGCGATCGAGCGCGGCGAGACGCGCTACACCCCGGTCGCCGGCACCCTGGCCTTGCGCGAGGCGATTGCGGCCAAGCTCCAGCGCGAGAACGGCCTCGCCTACAGCCCGCGCGAGATCATCGTCACCTGCGGCGCCAAGCATGCGCTCTTCAATGCGCTGTCGGTCACGGTGGAGGAGGGGCACGAGGTGATCGTGCCCGCGCCGTTCTGGGTGTCTTACCCGGACATGGTGCTGGCCTGCGACGGCACGCCGGTGATCGTGGCCTGCCGCGAGGAGGACGACTTCCGTCTCACGCCCGAGGCGCTCGAGGCGGCGATCACGCCGGCCACGCGCTGGCTGGTCTTCAACTCGCCGACCAATCCGACCGGCACCACCTACACCGGCGCGCAGCTGCGCGCGCTGGCCGACGTGCTGCTGCGCCACCCGCAGGTGATGGTGCTGACCGACGACATCTACGAGCACATCCGCTTCGACGACGTGCCGCCACGGCACCTGCTGGCCATCGAGCCGGCGCTGCGCGACCGCACCCTGGTGGTCAACGGGGTGTCCAAGACCTATGCGATGACCGGCTGGCGCATCGGCTATGCGGCCGGCCCCGCCGACATCATCGCGGCGCTGGACATGCTGCAGTCCCAGTCCACCAGCGGCGTCTCGTCGGTGAGCCAGGCGGCGGCCGTGGTGGCGCTGAATGCCGAGCCCACCTTCCTGCCGGAATGGGTGGCGACCTACCGCAAGCGGCGCGATACGGCATTGCGAATGCTCAACGCCATCCCCGGCATCCGCGCCCGCGCGCCCGGCGGGGCCTTCTACCTGTACCCGCACTGCGGCGGGCTGATCGGCAAGCGCACGCCCGAAGGCAAGACGCTGGCGACCGACAACGACGTGGTGATCCACCTGCTGGAGGCCGGCGGCGTGATGGTGCTCGCGGGCACCGCCTACGGGATGTCGCCCTACTTCCGCATGTCGACCGCCACCAGCGTCGAGCAGATCGAAGAGGGCTGCCGGCGCATCGCCCGCGCCGTCGCGCAATTGCGCTGACGTCGCACCCCATCAAGAACGCTTATACGTGAAGACGCATGACGTATTGGCCCGCCGGCAAGGGCCTTCCTATCATTCTTCCAACCCCTTTTTCATTGATTGGAGCACTGCGATGAGCTGCCACCCCACGACAACGACGAACATGCGCGCCGCGGCCTGGATGGCGCTCGTCGCGCTCTCCGGTCTTTGCGCCTTCACGTCCGCGCGCGCACAGGGCGCCGACACCTTCAAGATCGGCATCATCAGCCCCATGAGCGGCCCGAACGCGCGCTACGGCGCCTTCGCCAACAAGGGCGCCGCGCTCGCCGCCAAGGAGATCAATGCCGCCGGCGGCGTGCTCGGCAAGAAGATCGAACTGGTGAGCGGCGACAGCCAGTGCGTGCCGGCCGAAGGCGTGGCGGCCACGCAGCGCATGATCAGCCTGGAGAAGACGGCGATCATCATCGGCGACGTCTGCAGTTCGGTGACCCTGGCGATGCAGCCGATGGTGGAGGAGTCGAAGGTACTGCTGGTCAACGCGGCATCGTCCAACCCCGACATCACCCACAAGGCCGGCGTCGGCGGCTTCAAGTGGACCTTCCGCAACTACCCGACCGACGAGGTGCGCGCGGCCACCGTGCTCGAGTACGCCGCCAAGACCAAGGGTTTCAAGAAATACGCGGTGCTCTCGGTGGACAGCGACTACGGCCGCGGCGCGATCAAGTTCACCAAGCGCTACCTGCCGAAGTACGAGGGCGCGGAAATTCTCAGCGAGGACTACTACAAGGATTCCGAGACCGACTTCCGCTCGGTGCTCAGCAAGATCCGCCGCTCCGGCGCGCAGGCCATCATCCTCTACGGGCAGGCCGACACCACGCCGATCATCGCGCGCCAGATGCTCGAACTGGGCCTGGCCGGCAAGGTGGCGCTGGTGGGCAACGGCGAGTTCAATACCAAGGAAACCATCGCCGCGGCGCCCAAGGTCATGAACGGCGCGGTCGAGGCGGCGGCCTGGCTGCCCGAGGTGCCGGCGCCGCGCAGCCTCAAGTTCGTCGACGACTACCAGAAGGCCCATGGCGGCGAGATGCCCAACAACCACGCCTACACGCACTACGACACGCTGCAGCTGATCGCGCAGGCCATCAAGAGCGCCAACAGCCTGAAGGGCGAGGACGTGCGCAACGCGCTCGCCAAGATCAAGTACGACAGCCCGATGGGCATCGTCACCTTCGACGATCACAACCAGGCCGTGCTGCCGATGGTGCTGCTGGAGATCACCGACGGCAAGCCGGCCATCAAGGGAACGATCACCACCAAGATCGACTACGCGGTCAAGTGAAGCGCCGACTTCATCCGCCTGCCGGGACACCCACGTGAGTTCCTTCATCCTCGAACAGATCGTCAACGGCATCATCACCGGGTCGGTGTACGCGCTGGTCGCCGCCGGCATGACGATGATCTTCGGCGTGCTGCGGGCCATCAATTTCGCCCACGGCGAGTACTACATGCTGGGCACCTTCGCGGCCTGGTGGGTCATGTCGAAGCTGATGGCCGACTACAGCCTGGCCATCGTCGGCGGCGTGGCGATCGTGTCGCTGATCGCGGTGCTGATCGGCCGCAGCGTGATGCAGCGGCTCATCGGCCAGCCCTTCCAGGCCGGCGTACTGGCCACGCTGGGCCTGTCGCTGATCCTGCAGAACGTCGTCATCCTGGCCTTCGGCGGCGGCTACAAGGTGTTCTCGGGCGGCTGGATCGAGCCGATCGAGCTCGGCGACTTCGGCATGTCGCAGCAGCGCGTGATCCTGGTGGTGGTCACGCTCGTCGTGTTCGCAGCGCTCGAGTGGATGGTGCGCAGCACGCGCCTGGGCCGCTCGATCCGCGCGGTGTCGCAGAACATCGAGTGCTGCCAGGTCAACGGCATCGACGTCGAGCAGGTGGTGCGCCGCACCTTCCTGATCGGCGTCGCCATCGCCGCGCTGTCGGGCATCCTGACCGGCCCGATCAACGTCAGCATCTATGGCGGCATGGGCGAGTCGATCACGCTCAAGACCTTTGCCGTGATCGTGATGGGCGGCATGGGCAACGTGCGCGGCACCCTGATCGCCGGCTGCCTGCTGGGCGTGGTCGAGAGCCTGGTGGCCGGCTTCATCGGCCTGCAGTACCGCGATTCGGTCGGCTTCATTGCGCTGCTCCTGATGCTGATGTTCCGGCCGCACGGCCTGTTCAGCAGCAAGGCCCGCTTCTGAGCTTTTGAGCTTTTGAGCTTTTGAGATTTCACCGAATGGAACGCACGATGATGTCCACCACCACGCTGGATACGCCCCGCCTGCCGGCCGCACGGCTGGCCACGGTGAACTGGAGCGCCTGCGCGCTGGCGATGGCGGCATTGCTGGCGGCGCCGCTCTTCCTGGGCGACTACTACCTGCACGCGATGGTGCTCGCGATGATCTTCCTCTTGCCTGCCTTGGGCCTGAACCTGATCCTCGGCTACACCGGCATGCTGTCGCTGGCGCAGGGCGTGTTCTTCGGCCTCGGCGCCTACGGATCGGCGCTGATGTCGATCCACTTCGGCACGCCCTTCCTCGTGAACTTTCTGTGCGCCGGCCTGCTCGCCGGACTGGTCGCACTGCCGCTGGGCATCCCGGCGCTGCGGCTGCGCGACACCTCCTTCGTGATGTGCACGCTCGGCATGGTGGTGATCGCGCAGGTCGTGTCGAAGAACTGGGTCGAGCTCACGCGCGGCGACATGGGCCTGTCGGGCGTGCCGCGGCCGACGCTGGGCTTCGGCGACATGGCGCTCACCATCGTCAGGGCGCCCGAGTACTTCTACCTCGTGCTGGTGCTCGCCGCGCTGGCGGTGGCGGCCTTCGTCGCGCTGATCCGCTCGCCGGCCGGCCGCTGCATGGTGGCGATCCGCGACAACGAGACGCTGGCCGAATCGCTGGGCGTGCCTACCTGGACCTACAAGCTGATCGTGTTCATGCTGAGCGCCGTGTTCGCCGGCCTCGGCGGCAGCCTCTACGCGCACTTCTCGACAGTGGTCAGCCCACTGGTGTTCCAGGCCTACTACTCCAACACCATCCTCATCATCGTGCTGGGCGGCGGTGTCGGGAAGGTGCCGGGCGCGATCATCGGCAGCTTCGTCTTCGTGGCCGTCTCGGAGGCGCTGCGGATCACGCCCGAGCTGCGCATGGTGATCTACGGCTTCGTGCTGCTGGGGCTGGTGTTCCTGTTCCCGCAGGGGCTGGCGCCGCTCTTCCACGGCGCGGCCGAGCGCATCGCGCGCATCGGCCAGGGCGGCCGCAAGGAGCAGCGCGATGTCCGCTGAGCACGCCATGCTGCGCATCGAAGGGCTGCGCAAGAACTACGGCGCGGTGGCTGCGCTGCAAGGCGTGGACATCGAGGTCCGGCGCGGCGAGGTGATGGGCCTGATCGGGCCCAACGGCTCCGGCAAGTCGACTCTGTTCGACTGCTGCACCGGCCTGCAGAAGAGCGACGCCGGCCGGGTGCTGCTGAAGGGCGTGGACATCACCGGCTGGCCGATGAACCGGATCGCGCGCGAAGGCCGCTTCCTGCGCAGCTTCCAGAAGACGGTGGTCTTCCCGACGCTGGATTCGGAAGAGAACCTGGTGCTCGCGGGGCAGATGTCGCGCTTCCCCAGCGTGCTGTCGACCTTCTGGATCGGGCCGGCCGCGCAGCGGCGCGTGAAGGCGCTGCGCGAACGCGCCCGGGAGCTGATCGAGGTCTCTGGCCTCTCGCGTGTGGCGCACCAGCCGGCCGGCCACATGTCCGGCGGCCAGCAGAAGCTGCTGCAGTTCGCCTCGATGCTGATGCCCGAGCCCGAGCTGATCCTGCTCGACGAGCCGCTGGCCGGCATCAACCCGGTGCTGATCGAGAAGGTGATCCAGTGCATCGAGCATGCGAACCAGACGCTGGGCGTGACCTTCGTCGTCATCGAGCACAACACCGACGTGCTGATGAACCTGAGCCACCGCGTGGTGGTGCTGCACCAGGGCGCCAAGCTGGCCGACGACACACCGGAGGCCGTGGTGCGCAACCCGGAGGTCATCGAGGCCTACCTCGGAGGCTGACATGGGAGACCCGATCATGGAACTCGAAATCGACAAGCTGTATGCCGGCTACGGCCACCTGGACATCCTGCACGGGGTGGACCTCAAGATCCGCCACGGCGAATTCGTCGCGCTGCTCGGGCCCAATGGGGCCGGCAAATCGACGCTGCTGAAGTCGCTGTTCGGCATGACCACGCACAAGGGCGGCGCGATCCGCTGGAAGGGCAAGGACATCGCCGGCCTGCGGCCGCAACAGATGCTCGCGCACGGCATTGCCTACGTGCCGCAGGGGCGCTGCAACTTCCAGCTGATGACCATCGACGAGAACCTCGAGATGGCGGCCTACACCCTCAAGGACGGCGACCTGAAGGGCGAGCGCGAGTACGTCTACGACCTGTTCCCGATCCTGCGCAAGCGCCGCAACGAGCTTGCCGGAAACATGTCCGGCGGCGAGCAGCAGCTGCTGGAAATGGCGATGGCGGTGCTGCGCCGGCCCGAGATCCTGCTGGTGGACGAACCCTCGGTGGGCCTCTCGCCGCAGGCGATCACGCTGGTCTTCAACGAGCTCAAGCGCCTGCATCAGGGCGGCCGAACCATCCTGCTGGTCGAGCAGAACACCCGCAAGGCGATGCAGGCGGCCGAGCGCGCCGTGGTGCTGCGCCTGGGCAAGGTGATCTGGGACAGCCCGGTCGGCGAACTGAGCAACGCGGACCTCGGCGAACTGTTCATGACGGGCCGCCGCGCGTCGGACGCGGCGCCGGCCTGAACGCCGACATCCACCGAACATTCAAGGAGCTGAAAAGCATGAAACTGGCATTCGACACCGGCGGCACCTTCACCGACTTCGCCATGACGGACGACGACGGCACGATCCTGCTGCACAAGGTGCTGAGCACGCCGGACGCCCCCGCGCGCGCCGTGCTGCAGGGCGTGGACGAGCTGCTGGCCAAGGTGCGCGCGAACCACGCGGGCAGGGCGGACACGCGCGGCACGCTGCAGATCCTCGGCGCGACCACGGTCGTCACCAACGCCGTGCTCGAGCGCCGGGGCGTGAACACCGCGTTCATCACCACCGACGGCTTCCAGGACATGCTGCGCATCCGCACGGAGGGCCGCTACGACCTGTACGACCTGCGCATCCAGTACCCCGAGCCGTTGGTGTCGCGCGAGCTGTGCTTCGGCGTGGTCGAGCGCATCGCCGCCGACGGCACCGTGATCACGGCGCTCGACGAGGAGGGCGTGCGCGCCATCGGCCGCACGCTGGTGGAGCGCAAGGTCGACTCGGTGGCCGTGTGCCTGCTGCACGCCTACAAGTACGCGCAGCACGAGCGGCGCGTGGCCGAACTGCTGGCCGAGGTGGCGCCGAAGATCTCGGTGTCGCTGTCGTCGACGGTCTGCCCCGAGGTGCGCGAGTACGACCGCGCGTCGACCACCGTCGCCAACGCCTACACCCGGCCGATGATGGTCGGGCACGTGAGCCACCTCGAACGCGAGCTCTCGCAGCGCGGCATCGACGGCCAGCTCTTGTGGATGACCTCGAGCGGCGGCGTGGTGCCGAGCTCGGCCGCCTCCCGCACGCCGGTGCGCCTGATCGAGTCGGGTCCGGCGGCCGGCGCGGTCGCCGCCGCCGACTATGCCCGCCGGGCCGGCGAGGCGAGCGTGCTGTCCTTCGACATGGGCGGCACCACCGCCAAGCTGTGCCTGATCCCGAACGGCCAGCCGATGGTGGCCAACGAACTCGAAGTGGCGCGCCACGCGCGCTTCCGCAAGGGCAGCGGCTTCCCGCTCAAGATCCAGTCGATCCACATGATCGAGATCGGCGCCGGCGGCGGCAGCATCGCGGCACGCAACCGACTCGGCCTGCTGGGGGTCGGCCCGCGCAGCGCCGCGGCCGCGCCCGGCCCGGCCTGCTACGGCCGCGGCGGCACCGAGCCGACCGTGACCGATGCCGATCTGCTGCTGGGTTACCTCGACGAGAAGTCCTTCCTCGGCGGCGACTTCGCGCTCGACCGCGCGGCGGCAGAGGCCGCGATGGCGCGCCTGGCGAAGGAGCTCGACATCACCCCGGAGCGCTGCGCCTGGGGCATCCACGACATGGTCAACGAGAGCATGGCCGAGGCCGCCTCGATGCAGGCCACCGACAGCGGCGTGGACCCGCGCGCGCTGCCGCTGATCGCCTTCGGTGGCGCCGGCCCGGTGCATGCCTACGGCGTGGCGCGCAAGCTCGGCATCCGCAAGGTGATCTGCCCGCTGGGCGCGGGCGTCACCTCGGCCATCGGCCTGCTCGGCGCGCCGGTGGCCGCCGATCTCTCGACCAGCCTGCCGATGCGGCTGTCGGCCTGGGACCCGAAGGCGGTCGACGCGCTCAAGGCCGCGCTCCAGGCGCAGGGCCGCGAGGTGGTGCTGGCCAGCCAGGTGCCGGCCGACCGCATCGGCTTCTCCTACACCGTGGACATGCGCCACGTGGGGCAGGGCTACGAGATCTCGGTGGCGCTGCCCGAGCTGGACCCGGCTGACCCCGCTTTCCTGAATGAGCTGCTGGCGCGCTTCCACGCCAACTACGTCGCGCTGTACGGCCGCGCCGTCGCCGGCACCGATGCCGAGGTCATCACCTGGCGCATCCGCGCGAGCGGCCCGAAACACGAGGTGTCGCTCGCCGGGCTGCGCGGCGAAGCCGGCGCCGTGCGCGATCCGCGCAAGGGCACGCGGCCGGTGTTTTTCTCCGAACTCGGCAAGTACGCCCTGACCCCGGTCTACGACCAGTACGCGCTGCTGCCCGGCGTGCCGGTCGTTGGGCCGGCCATCATCGAGCAGCGTGAATCGACCGTGGTGATGGGGCCGAACGCCTCCGCCTCGCTCGACGCCGAGCACAACCTGATCATGCTTTTGTCCTGAAGGGCCTCCGCCATGTCCATGCTGAAACCCGACTTCAACGACCCGATCACGCTGCAGGTGATGTGGGACCGCCTGGTCTTCATCGCCGACCAGGCCGACATCGCGCTCGGCCGCACCGCCTTCTCGCCGATCGTGCGCGAGAACCACGACTACGTCACCGTGCTGCTCGATGCCAAGGGCCGCGCGCTGGCCCAGTGCACCTGGTCGATCCCGGTGTTCATCACCACGCTGCCGATGGCGGCGCAGAACTATTTCCTGCCGGCCTTCCCGCCCGAATCGCTGGAGCCGGGCGACGTGATCGCCACCAACGACCCGGTGATCGGCACCGGCCACCTGCCGGACATGGTGATGCTCACGCCGATCTTCCGCAACGGCAAGATCGTCGCCTATGCCGGCAGCATCGCTCACCTGCCCGACATCGGCGGCCGCCCGCAGTCGCCCGACTCCACCGACATGTTCGAGGAGGGCATCCGCATCCCGATGCTCAAGCTCTTCAAGGCCGGCAAGCCGAACACCGACGTGTTCGCGGTGATCGAGGCCAGCGTGCGCCTGCCGCACGAGGTGCGCGGCGACATCCAGAGCATGGTGGCGGCCAACGAGGTGATGTGCCGCGAGCTCAGCCGCTTCATGGACGAGTACGGCCTGGACGACTGCAACGAACTCGGCGAGGCGATCTTCAGCCGCTCCGAGCGTTTCATGCGCCAGGCCATCGCGGCCTGGCCCAACGGCAGCTACAAGGCCGACATGACCATCGACGGCTTCGAGAGCGACGTCAAGCTGTGCGTCAGCGTCGAGGTGGGCGACGATGCCATCCACGTCGACTACACCGGCACCTCGCCGGAAGTGGCGCGCGGCATCAACGTGGTGCCGCACTACCGCGTCGCGCACAGCGTCTACGCGCTCAAGTGCCTGCTCGACCCGGACACGCCCAACAACGAGGGCTGCATGATCCCGCTGACCGACTCGGCGCCCGCGGGCTCGATCCTCAACCCGCGGCCGCATGCCGCCGGCGCGGCGCGCAACCTGGTGGGCCACGTGATCCCGAGCCTGATCTTCAAGGCGCTGCAGAACGTGGTGCCCGAGGGCGCCATGGGCGACAGCGGCGGCGCGCCGATCTGGGGCATCAACTGCCAGGGCCAGCGCTCCGACGGCAGCGCCTACGGCAGCGCCCAGAACTTCCACGGCGGGCAGGGCGGGCGTTCGTCGATGGACGGGCTCGACACGCTGAGCTTCCCGTCGAACTGCCGTGTCACGCCGATCGAGATGTACGAGATGGCGGTGCCGATCCTGACCGAGCGCAAGGAGCTGATCCCGGATTCGGGCGGCCCCGGCAAGTTCCGCGGCGGCCTCGGTCAGCGCGGCGTGATGCGCAACCTGTCGGACCGCGAGATGAACATCTACCTCAGCACCGAGCACGTGAAGCATCCCTGCCTGGGCGTGCTGGGCGGCCAGGCCGGCCGCAACGGCGCGGTGATGCACGACGGGCGCCACGTGTTTCCGAAGGGCCGGCTCGTGCTCGGCCCGGGCGAGCGGCTGATGATCGAGCTGCCGGGCGGCGGCGGCTGGGGCGATGCCCAGCAGCGTTCGCGCGAGCTGGTGGAGGACGACCTGCGACAGGGCCTGATCAGCGCCGCGGGCGCACTCGCCGACTACGGCTACGAAGCGCTGGCCCCGGCAACGCCGGCCAAGGCGGTGGCGTGATGGCCGGCACCGCACTCTCGGGCAAGGTCGCGCTGGTCACCGGCGGCGGCTCCGGCATCGGCCGTTCCACGGCGCTGATGCTCGCGGCCGAGGGCGCGCGTGTGGTGGTGATGGGCCGCCGCAAGGAGCCGCTGGACGCGGTGGTGGCCGAGATCCGCGCCGCCGGCGGCGAGGCCTGGGCGCGCGAGGCCGATCTGCAGGAACGCGAGCAACTGCAGGCGCTGGTGCGCTGGACCGAGGCCGAAGTCGGCTCGGTCGACATCCTGGTCAACAACGCCGGCCTCACCAGCCGCGTGCGCAACATCCGCTGGATCGAGCCGGACGACTGGGAGTCGGCCATCTCGGTCAACCTGACCGCCGTCTACGTGCTGATCCAGGCCGTGCTGCCCGGCATGCTGGCCGCGGGCGCAGGCACCATCGTCACCGTCTCCTCGCTGGCGGCGGTGCGGCCCAACCTGCTCGGCGGCGCCCCCTACGGTGCGGCGAAGGCGGCGGTGAGCAACCTGATGGGCTTCATGCATGCCACCTTCCGCAACAACAACATCCGCTCGACCACCATCCTGCCCGGCGAGGTGAACACGCCGATCATGGACACCCGCGTGCGCCCGCCCAGCGCGGCCGAGCGCGCCGCGATGGTCGCGCCCGAGGACGTGGCGCGCGCCATCCTGCTGGCCTGCACGCTGCCGCAGGGCACCACCATCGAGCAGCTGGTCATCAGCCCCACGCTGGCGCGCGACCAGGGGCCCGACGTCGAGATCAGCCGCTGGCTCGGCGCCCCCGATGGCACCCCCGGCAAACCCTGAACGAGAGACAACGCGATGAGCACTTCGTCATCATTGAAGGAACGCCTGGCACGCGGCGATTCCGTGCTGATGGTCAACCCCAACCACATCTCGCCCACGCTGTGCGAGAAGCTGGTGCGCTCGGGCGCCGACTCGGTCTTCATCGACTGCGAGCACGGCCTGGCCGGCTTCGAGGACATCCACCACATGGCCAAGGCCGCGCGCTACGCGGGCGGCTTCGGCATCGTGCGGCCGCAGAACCAGGAGCGCTCGACCATCACGCGCTGCCTCAACGCCGGCGCCGACGGCGTGATGGTGCCGTTGATCCACACCGCCGAGATCGCGCGCCAGGTGGTGCACACCTTCCGCTACGCCTGCCCGGACGACCATGAGGCCCGGCTGCTGATCGGCATGGTCGAGTCGGTCGAAGCGGTGCGCAATCTCGACGAGATCCTCGCGGTGGAAGGCATCGACGTGTTCTTCGTCGGCCCCGGCGATTTGTCGCAGTCGATGGGCTATTCGCCTGCAGTGGCGGCGGGAAAGCGCCGGGCGCAACCGGTGCTCGACCTGGTGGACCAGACGCTGCAGCGCATCCGCGCCGCGCGCAAGGTGGCCGGCACGTTGGTCGTGCGGCACGACGTCGCGCATCTGGTGTCGGTCGGCGCGCAATTGCTCTACTACCATGCCGATCCCTTCGTCGCCGAAGGCGTGGGCGTGATGCGGCAGCTCAGCGCGCCGCTCGCTGCAGAAGCGCACTGAGGCTCAGCGCGGCGTCGCGTCGGGCTCTGGCGCGCGAATGCCGACCAGGCGGCCGTCGGCGAACAGGTCCTCGATCTGCTTGCGGAGGATGCCGAGCACCGCCTGCGCCTGGTCCGACATCGGCAGGTGGTCCGGCACGCACAGCGACACCGTGGCCTGCAGGCCGGGCTCGACGATCCGGCGAATGACCAGCTGCGCCGCGACGCTCGTCGCATGCGCCGAGGCCGACGGCAGGATCGTGGCGCCGACGCCGGCCTCGATCGCCTGGCGCAAGGTCGCGGCCGACTCGATCTCGGCCGTGATGCGCGGCACCACGCCGATGCGGGCGAAAGCCTCGTCGATCAGCCGGCGCAGGAAGTGCGTGCGGCTGGGCAAGAGCAGGTCCATGTCGGCCAGTGAACGCAGGGCGACAGCCTCATCGCTGCCCGGCGGCAACCGGAGATCCGGCGGCGCGATCAGGCACAGCTCCTCCGTGAACAGGGGCTGCAGCGTGACGCCCTTGATCGGGCCGGCCGCATAGATGACGGCCATGTCCATGCGCCCGGTCATCACCATCTCGCTGAGCACCAGGCCGAAGTTGTCGTTGATGAAGAGGCTCACATCGGGATACTCGCGCCGCACCGCCTGCAACAGGGGCATCGAGAGAATCGACGCCGTGCTGTAGGTGGCCAGCCCCACCGACACGGCGCCGGCGATGAAGCTGGCGTCGCTGCGGCTCGTGAGCTCGCGCTCCACCTGCTCGAGATGGCTGAGGATGATCTGCGCATGCCGGTAGAGCTCGCTGCCGGCGCGCGTCGGCGTGACGCCGGCGTTCGAGCGGTTGAGCAGCCGGTGCTTGAAATGCTCCTCGAGCGAGGCGATGTGCTGGCTCAGCGCGGGCTGGGCGACGCGCAGCTGGTGCGCCGCGGCGGACAGGCTCTTCGCATCCACCGCCGTCACGAAGCTCCTGAGCGTCTTGAAGTTCACCGTCATTGCCGGCTGATCGTAACCCCGGTTGACGCGGCCAATCGGTGGCTCGATGCTTGCTTGGCTCCGTCCCGAGAGCATCAACGAGGCCCCCGTGAATCTCAGGCGTTTGAAGTATTTCGTGAAGATCGTCGACGTCGGCAGCCTGACGCAAGCCTCGGAAGTGCTCCACGTCGCCCAACCCGCGCTGAGCCAGCAGCTGGCGACGCTGGAAGGCGAGTTCAAGCAGCAGCTGCTGCTGCGCACGCAGAAGGGCGTCATGCCCACCGAGGCCGGCAAGGCGCTGTACCGCCATGCGCAGATCATCCTGCGGCAGTTCGACCAGGCGCAGGCCGACGTGCTCAACGCCGGTCAGAGCCTGTCGGGCCAGGTGTCGGTCGGGATGGCCCCGGGCACCGCGGCCTCCGCACTGGCCTTGCCGCTGCTCCGGGCCGTGCAGGGACGCCATCCGCAGATCGTGCTCCACATCAACGAGAACTTCGGCACCACGCTGTGCGACGTGGTGCGCAGCGGCCGCATGGACATGGCCGTGCTGTACGGCGGCGGGCGCGTCGTGCAGGGCCTCTCCTTCGATCCGCTGCTGACCGAGGACCTGTTCGTCGTGGCGCCCGAGGGACTGCTGCGCAGGGAGGGCGAGGTGGCGCTGGCCGACCTGGACGGCATCGACCTGCTGCTGCCGTGCGCGAACAACCAGCTGCGCAGGTACGTGGACCAGGCTTTCGCAGCGGCGCAGATGGTGCCGCGCGTCGTGGCCGAGATGGAATCCTCGAACACGCTGGCGGCCGCGGTCGCCTCCGGCGTGGGCGCGACGATCCTGCCGGTGTCGGCCGCGCGCGGGGTCGCCGCGACCGCCGACGTGCACCTGCACCGGATCGTCTCACCGCCCGTCGAGGTGCCGCTGGCCTTGTGCGCGTCCGATCATCTGCCGCTTTCCGAGCCGGCGCAGGTGGTCAAGGCCATCCTGCTCGAACTGGTCGGCCAGCTCGAACTCGAAGTCGGCCTGCATACCTTGCATTGACGGCCCCGCCCGCTTTCAGTTGGGGCAGCGGGCTTCTAGCGCGTCGATGAAGGAACGGTCCCATCGACCCTCCTTCATGGCCCGTATCGTCTCGGCTTCGGTCTCCAGGTGCGCGCGTGCCTTCTCGATCAACAGTTCGGCCTCGTCCGGCGCGAAGGCCATCAGGCCGTCCTGGTCGCCGACCACGATGTCGCCGGGGTTGACCACCATGCCGCCGACGGACACCGGCACGTTGATCTCGCCCGGGCCGTCCTTGTACGGGCCGCGATGGGTGACGCCGCGTGCGTAGACCGGGAACTCGCGCGCCCGGATTTCGGCCACGTCGCGGATCGCCCCGTCGACCACCACGCCCACGACGCCGATGTGGGCGGCGTAGAAGGACAGGATGCCGCCGACCACCGCGTTGTTGAGGATGCCCCCGGCATCGATCACCAGCACGTCGCCGGGACGGCAGAACTCGAGGGCGCGCAAATACGTCAGGTTGTCGCCGCCACGCGAGCGCGCGGTGACGGCCGTGCCTGCCATGGTCCGGGCGACGGGGCGGTGATAAGGGTTCAGGCCCGTGGTGCCGATGTTGCGGTGCATGTTGTCGCTCAGCGCCGCAACGGGCATCTCGCGCAGTGCGGCCAGGATCTTCGGATCGACCTGCGCGGCCGAGGGGTTCTTGCGGATGGCTTTGTATGGCATGGGTGTGTCCTTGGTGGCGGCGATGGTTCGTGCGCTCAACGCAGTTCGGCCACCGCGCGGGCGATGCGCGTGCAGCCTTCTTCCAGTGTTTCGATCGAGGTGGCGATGGAGAGGCGGAAGTAGGGCGAGAGCCCATAGGCGGTGCCGGCGACCGTGGCCACGCCGGCGCTTTCCAGCAGGTACATCACGACGTCGCCGTCTTCGTTCAGTTGCTTGCCTGCGGGCGTGGTCTTGCCGATCAGTCCGGCGCAGTGGATGTAGAGGTAGAACGCGCCGGGCGGCGTGGCGCAGCTCAGGCCGGGGATCGCATTGACGAGCGCGAGCGTGCGGTCGCGCCGCTCCTTGTAGACCGCCACGCTCTCGGCGACGAAGCTTTGGTCGCCGTTGAGCGCCGCCGCGGCGGCCGCCTGGCTGATCGAGCAGCAGTTGCCGGCGGACTGCGAGAGCAGGGTGTCCATCGCCGTGATCAGATCGGCCGGGCCCGCGGCCCAGCCGATGCGCCAGCCGGTCATCGCATAGGTCTTGGAGACGCCGTTGACGGCCAGCGTGCGCTCGCGCAAGGCGGGCTCGACCGCCAGTATGTGCGGCGTCGAGCGGCCGTCGAAGCGGATGTGTTCGTAGATGTCGTCGGTCATCACCATCACCTGCGGATGGCGCATGAGGACATCCGCTAGCGCGCGGTATTCGTCGGCCGTGTAGCTGGCGCCGGTGGGGTTGCTCGGCGAGTTGATCAGGAGCCAGCGCGTGCGCGGCGTGATGGCGGCCTCGAGCTGGGCCGGCGTGAGCTTGAAGCCGTTGGCCTCCGGGCAGGCGACGATGACGGGCTTGCCTTCGCAGGCCAGCACCATGTCGGGGTAGGACACCCAGTAGGGCGCGGGGATGATCACTTCGTCGCCCGGTTCCAGCGTGATCGCGAAGGCGTTGTAGATCGCGCTCTTGGCGCCGCTGGTGACGATGATTTCGTTCATCGCGTACGTCAGGCCGTTCTCGCGCTGCAGCTTGGCGACGATGGCCTGGCGCAGCTCGACCGTGCCGGCCATCAGCGTGTAGCGCGTCGCGCCCTTGTCCATGGCTTCGGCGGCGGCGCGCCGGATATGCAGCGGGGTGTCGAAGTCGGGTTCACCCACCACCAGGTTGACGATCGATTTGCCCTGGCGGCGCAGCTCGTTGGCGCGGTCCGCGGCGGAGGTGCTGGGCGAAGGCTTGATGCGCCGTACGCGGGCGGCGATGCGGGAGGTGGTCACGGATCTTCCTTGGGTGCGGGATGTACGGACCCAACGGTACGCACATCGCTCCACCTCGGCCAAGATGAGATCGCTCTGGTTGTATAGGCGCAGCTTATGGTGACTCCTGTCTGGTCCCCCTCTCCCTCCGGGAGAGGGCTAGGGTGAGGGCACGGGCGCCTCCGCGCCCCCGGACCCCCCGGACACATCGCATCTAGGCGCCCCTGCGCCCCAGTGCTAGGCTCAGCTTTTGCTTGGAGACAAGGCGTGAACCTCCGACGCCTCAAATACTTCGTGAAGATCGTGGACATCGGCAGCCTGACGCAGGCTGCCGAGGTGCTCTTCATTGCGCAACCGGCGTTGAGCCAGCAGCTCGCCACGCTCGAAGGCGAGGTGCGGCAGCAATTGCTGGTGCGCACCAAGCGCGGCGTGACGCCCACCGAGGCCGGCAAGGTGCTGTATCGCCATGCCCAGATCATCCTGCGGCAGTGCGAGCAGGCCCGCGTCGACATGGAGGCCGCCGGCGAGGGCCTGTCGGGCCAGGTGTCGGTGGGGCTCGCGCCCGGCACCGCAGCCTCCGCGCTGTCGCTGCCGCTGCTGCGCACCGTGCGCGCCCGGCATCCCGGAATCCTGCTCTACCTCAACGAGAACTACGGCACCACGCTGAGCGAACTCATTATGAACGGCCGCATGGACCTGGCCGTGCTCTATGGCGACAAGGCCATCCACGGGCTGTCCTTCCTGCCGCTGCTGAAGGAGCCCCTGTTCCTGGTGGGGCCGGCTTCCATGCCGGCGCCGGCCGAGCCCGTGCGGCTGGCCGACCTGCGCGAGATCGAACTGTTCTTGCCGCGCCCCTATAACGTGGTGCGCAAGCTGGTCGATGCGGCCTTCGTGCGCGCCGGCATGGTGCCGCACGTGGTGGCCGAGATCGAATCGGCCTTCACCCTGACCTCCGCCATCGCCGACGGACTGGGCGCCACCATCCTGCCGGCGTCGATGGCGCGCGAGGTCGTGGCGGCCTGCGGCGCCTGGCAGTTCCGCATCGTCGATCCGGTGATCGAGGCGCCGCTGGCGCTGTGCCAGTCGGACCACCTGCCACTTTCCGAACCGGCGCAAGCGGTGAAGGACATCCTGCTCGAGCTCGTCGTCGACCTTGCCGGCACCGTCGCCTCGACGCCCGAACCCGAACTGAACGCCTTGTCATAAGCCGCCCTTATCGCGGCACAGCCAATCCGTCTTGGGCTTTGTGCCCGCGGCCCGCTACCTTTCATGCCTGCCGTCACGCGTTCGTCGAACGCGTCGGCCACCCAGGATGTTCCGTCGCCCAAGACGGCCCGGCATGAATCAGGAACAGATCAAGACGCTCATCGACGCGCTGGCCGCATCGGACCTGTGCGAGCTGGAGTACAGCGAGAACGGCTGCACGCTGCGGCTGGTGAAGCAGTCGGCGCTGGCGGCGACGCCGCG
The DNA here is from genome assembly GCF_964254305.1 of Variovorax sp. LjRoot84. NCBI lineage: Bacteria > Pseudomonadati > Pseudomonadota > Betaproteobacteria > Burkholderiales > Comamonadaceae > Variovorax > Variovorax sp. LjRoot84. The sequence goes on along the minus strand of NZ_CAXUTE020000001.1, from coordinate 5,399,877 downwards.
CCGGCGAGCAGCGATCGCGGCGCACGATGCGCCCGTTGCGGCGGCAGCGTCGGCCGAGTGCCTCGCGCCGCTCTACGGCGTGGTGCACCTGCAGCCGACGCCCGCCGAGCCGCCCTTCGTGCAGGCCGGTCAAACCGTTAAGGCGGGCCAGACGCTGTGCGTGATCGAGGCCATGAAGGTCTTCAACGAGGTGCGCGCCGAACGCGACGCCACGGTGCAGGCGGTGCTGGTGCGCTCGGGGCAGGAAGTCGAAGCCGGCCAGCCGCTGTTCCGCTTCGACGGCGTATAGGGGACCATGGCCATGTTCGACACCGTGCTCATCGCCAATCGGGGAGAGATCGCCCTGCGCATCCAGCGCGCCTGCCGCGGCCTCGGGCTCCGGACCGTGGCGGTGTACTCCGAAGCCGACCGCGAGGCGAGCTATGTGGCGCAGGCCGACCAGGCCCTGTGCATCGGCCCGGCCGCGCCCGGGCAGAGCTACCTGAACCCCTCCGCGATCCTGTTCGCCGCCGAAGTCAGCGGCGCGCAGGCCATCCATCCGGGCTACGGTTTCCTGTCGGAGAACGCGGGCTTCGCCGAGCGCGTCGAGCAGGCCGGCCTCACTTTCATCGGCCCGAGCGCCGCCTGCATCCGCACCATGGGCGACAAGGTCGCGGCCAAGCGCGCGATGCGGCGCGCCGGCGTGCCCTGCGTTCCCGGCCCCGACGGCAGCCTGCCGGAGGACCCGGACGAGGTTCTCGCCCTGGCGCGCGAGATCGGCTTCCCGGTGATCGTGAAGGCCGCGGGCGGCGGCGGCGGTCGCGGCATGCGCGTGGTGCACGACGAAGCCGCCCTGCCGGAGGCGATGTCGCTCACGCGCGAGGAGGCGCGCCGCGCCTTCGGCAACCCCGAGGTCTACATCGAGAAGCTCCTGCTGCATCCGCGCCATGTCGAGATCCAGGTGCTGGCCGACAGCCATGGCAATGCGCTATGGCTCGGCAGCCGCGACTGCTCGCTGCAGCGCCGCCACCAGAAGGTGATCGAGGAGGCGCCGGCCATCGGCATCGACGAGGCGCTGCTGGGCGAGGTCGGCGAGCGCTGCGCCGCGGCCTGCCGGCAGATCGGCTACTGCGGCGTCGGCACCTTCGAGTTCCTGTACGAGCAGGGCGCCTTTTACTTCATCGAGATGAACACCCGCCTCCAGGTGGAGCACCCCGTGACCGAGATGACCACCGGCATCGACATCGTGCAGCAGCAGTTGCGCGTGGCGCGCGGCGAGCGCCTGGGCTTCACGCAGGCCGACGTGCGTTGTGAAGGGCATGCCATCGAGTGCCGTATCAATGCTGAGAACCCCGATACCTTCGCGCCCTCGCCGGGGCGCATCAGCGGCTGGCAGCTGCCAGGCGGCTTCGGCGTGCGCGTGGACTCCCATGCCAATGCCGGCTACCGCGTGTCGCCGTACTACGACTCGATGATCGCCAAGCTGATCGTGCAGGGCAGCACGCGCGCCGACGCGCTCGACCGCATGCGCCTGGCGCTGGCCGAGATGCGCGTCGAGGGCATCTCGACCAACGTGCCGCTGCACCGCGAGATCCTGCGCGACCAGGGCTTCGCCGCCGGCGGCGTGGACATCCACCACCTCGAGCGCTGGCTGCAGCGAAGGAGCCTCGCGTGATCGCACCGACCGCATCCGTCAGCCTGCTGGGCACCACGGCATTGCTGTTCGAGGCGCCGGGCGAGCTGAACCTCGGGTCGCAGCAGCGCATCTGGGCGCTGGCGCGCGAGACCCAGGCCTGGCCCGAAGTGCGCGAAGCGGTGCCGGGCATGAACAACCTCATGCTCACCTTCATGCGAGCGCCGCGCAACGCAGCTGCCCTGGAAGCGCTGGAGGCCCGCCTCCAGGCGGCCTGGGACGCGGCGCTCCCGCTGCCGTTGGAAGGCCGCGTGGTCGAGCTCCCGGTGGTCTACGGCGGCGAGGGCGGCCCCCACATGGCCGACGTGGTGGCGCACACCGGGCTCAGCGTGGAGGAGATCGTCGAGTTCCACAGCACGCCGGTCTATCCGGTGTACGCGCTCGGCAGCCATCCGGGCTACTGCTACCTGGGCGGCATGGACCCGCGCATCGCCACGCCGCGGCGCAAGGTGCCGGTGCTGAGCATTCCGGGCGGCGCGGTGTCGATCGGCGGCGCGCAGACCGGCGTGTCGGCCTCGGCCGGGCCGAGCGGCTGGAACACGATCGGCAGCACCGCCATGACCTTCTTCGATCCGTCGCAGGACCCGCCGGCGAGGCTGCAGCCGGGCGACATGATCCGCTTCCGGGTCCAGGGGGTGATCCGATGATCGAAGTGCTCTCGTCCGCCGCGCTGGCCACCGTGCAGGACATGGGGCGCACCGGCAGCCTGCGCTGGGGCGTGGGCACCTCCGGGGCCATGGACAAACTGGCGCTGGCGGCCGGCAACCTGCTGCTGGGCAACGGGCCCGATGCGGCCGCCATCGAGGTGCCGGTGTTTCCTTTCAAGCTGCGCTTCGACCAGGACTGCGCCTTCGCGCTGACCGGCGCCGACTGCGCGGCGCGGCTCGACGAAGCGCCGCTCCTGCCCTGGTGGGTGCACCAGGCGCGCGCCGGGCAGACGCTCACGCTGGGCCTGCCGCAGGGCGGCAGGCATCGCGGCAGCCGCGCCATGCTGTGCCTGGCCGGTGGCGTGGACGTGCCCGAGGTCCTGGGCTCGCGCAGCACGCAGCTGCGCGGCGCCTTCGGCGGCCACGAGGGCCGCGCGCTGCGCCGCGGCGATGCGCTGCGCGCGGTGGGCGAGGGGCAGTCCTGCCAGACCGGCTTCGGCCTCGTGCCGCCGGCATTGAGCCTGCCGCTGCAGGCGGACGGCCTGCCCGCAGTGCGGGTGTTGCCCGCCGCCGAATACCTGGGCTTCGAGGAAGCCTCGCGCGCCGCCTTCTGGGCCGGCGAATGGAAGATCACGGCCCAGAGCGACCGCTACGGCTATCGCCTCGACGGCGAGGCGCTGCGGCCGATCGCGCCGATGGAGATGCGCTCGCACGGCATCGTGCCCGGCGTGATCCAGGTGCCGCACAGCGGCCAGCCCATCATCCAGATGCGCGATGCCCAGCCCTCGGGCGGCTACCCCAAGTTCGGCACCGTGATCGAGGCCGATCTGTGGCGGCTCGGCCAGGCGCCGATCGGCAGCCGCATCCGCTTCGTCGAAGCCACCTGGGACGAGGCCATCGCCGCGCTGGACGAGGTCCAGGCCTGGCTAGACAAGGTGCGGCGCATCGTCGATCTGCACCGCAGTTCGCCGCGCATGGACTGAAATGAAACTGTCTCGCTTAAGCCGGAGTGACCTGCACGGCGTAGCCGATCTGTTGAAGTCTTCGGATCAGACGGTTGGCGGTTTTGTGGGCGTCGGCGCGGTCGAAGTGGGCGGCGCCCAGGTCGTGCCATTCGGTGCCGTCGCGCAGCATGTGCCAAGCGGCGGTGAGCATCGAGGCGGCCACGGCGATGATGGCCTTCTTGGCGCCGCGGCGAGCGCGCAGGCGGTGGAACTGCGCCTGCAGGTAGCCGCCCTTGACCCTCACGGCGGACCATGCGGCCTGCACCAGCGTGGTCTTGAGCCATTTGCCGCCGCGGCGCAATCGGGTGGAGCGGCGCTTGCCGGCGCTCTCGTCGTTGCGCGGGCACAGGCAGGCCCAGGACAGCAGGTGGCGGGGCGAGGCGAAGCGCGACATGTCGATGCCGATCTCGGCCACGATCACATGGGCGCTGACAGCGCTCAGGCCCGGCATGGTGCTCAGGAGCCTGGCGGCCTGTCGAAACGGCTCGAGCCCCAGGCCCACCTCCTTTTCGATGTCGGCGATGGCCTGGTCCAGCGCGTCGATGTGGCCCAGGTGCAGCTTGAGCATGAAGCGGTGGTGCGCGCTGACGCGCCCGCGCAGCGCTTCGAGCAGCTCGGCGCGGCTGGCCTTGACGCGGGTGGCAATGCACGAGGCCAGGCGTTCGGGCTCGGTCTGGCCGTCGATGAGGGCCTGCAGCACCGCGCGCCCGCTCTTGCCCAGGATGTCGCTGAGCACGACGCTGAGCTTGAGATTGGCGTCTTCGAGCACCTTCTCGATGCGCTGCGCGTGGGCGCTCCTCTCGCGCACGAACTGCTTGCGCGTGCGCGTGAGGGTGCGCAGCTCCTGCACGGCCACCGGCGGCACGAAGCTGGCGCGGATCAGGCCGTGGGCCAGCAGGTCCGCCAGCCACATCGCGTCGTTGACGTCGGTCTTGCGCCCGGGCACGTTCTTCACGTGCGCGGCGTTGGCCAGCACCAGCTCGAAGTGGCCCTCGAGCACGTGCCACACCGGCTTCCAGTACACGCCGGTGGCCTCCATGCCCACGTGCTCGACGCCGAACGAGTCGAGCCAGTCGGCCAGGGCCAACAGGCCCGAGGTGGTGGTGGCGAAGGTGCGCACTTCCTGCAACGGCGGTGCGTCGCCGGCGATGCGCACGCACGCCACCACCGTCTGCTTGTGCACGTCCAGTCCCGCGCAGCGCGGATAGATGACTTCCATGATCGCCTCCAATGTGCGGCGACATCGGCGTGCGGCCCACGTCATCGAAGTCTGAAATGCGTGCTCAAGGGCGCCAAGCCCAAGGCGACAGTACGGGGTGCTCGTGGAGCCGCGGGTCCAACTGACATACGGGTTCGAGGCACCAGGTACAAACCGACCTCTTTGCCGGACGCCGCGCCTCAATTACAGCAGCGTTTCATGCGTCGCGGGTCACGCGATAGCGTGGTGGAAAACTGACATGAGAACAGCAGAGCAACTGAGGCAACTGGCCGCATGGCTGGCGGACACCGACATCGGCCTGCTGGAACTGCGCACGCCCGAAGGAACGGTGCGGCTGGGCCGCAAGGGCGCGTCGTCCGGCGAGATCGTGCAGCTCGATGCCGGTGACGAGGGTGCTGCACCCGCGCCGGTCGTCGCCGCCGCCTCGAGCGTGGGCCTGTTCCTCCACAGCCATCCGCTGCACGCCGCCCCCCTGGTGCGCACCGGCGAGCACGTGCCGGCGGGGCAGCTTCTGGGGCTGCTGCAGATCGGCCCGCTGCTGCTGCCGGTGACCGCTCCGCTGGCCGGCGTCGTAGCGGCCATGCTCGTCGTCGCGGGCCAAGCCGTGGGCTACGGCACGGCGCTGGTCGAGTTGCAAGGCCTCGAATGAAAGGAACATCACAATGGACATCGACCTGAACGCCGACCTGGGCGAGGGCTTCGGCCCCTGGCGCATGGGCGAGGACGAGGCGCTGCTGGAGATCGTCTCCTCCGCCAACGTGGCCTGCGGCTTCCATGCCGGCGACCCGGTCATCATGGACCGCACGGTGCGCATGGCCCGCGACCGCGGCGTGGACGTGGGGGCGCATGTGGGTTTTCCCGACCTGCTCGGCTTCGGGCGCCGCCCGATGCAGATCGATGTCGCGGAGCTCGCCACCTACGTCACCTACCAGCTGGGCGCGCTCGCGGGCATGGCGCGCTCGGCCGGCCACCGGATGACGCACATGAGCTTCCATGGCGCGCTGGGCAACATGGCGGCCGCCGACGCGGCGCTGGCCGGCCCGCTGGTGCGCGCGGTGGCGGACTTCGACCCCGGCCTGATCATCAGCTCGTCTGCCAGCCGCGCCATCGAAGATGCGGCCGAGCGCTGCGGGCTGCGCGTGGCGCGGACCTTCCTGGCCGACCGCGCCTGCGACGACGAGGGCCTGCTGGTGCCGCGCAAGCTGCCCGGCGCCGTCATCCACGAGCCCGAGGCCGTGCTGGCGCGCGTGCGCCAGCTGCTGGAGGAGGGCACGGTCACCAGCCATGGCGGGCGCAGGATCCCGATGAACGTCCGCTCCATCCTCGTGCACGGCGATACGCCCGGTGCGGTGGAGCTGGCGCGGGCCGTACGCGGCGTGGTCGAGGCGGCGGGGCGCGTGCTGCCGATCTCGCGCCAGATGGCGCCTTGAGGCCGGGCGACCAGGCGACATAAGGACGGCTTATCTCTACACAGCCATTCCGTCTTGGCGCCCCGAGGTCGCGCTGGATACAGTGAATTCGTCATAACGAAAGAAGCCAAAGATGCCTTTCTCCGACTACAAGACCGCGCTGGTGACGGGAGCCTCCTCGGGCATCGGCGCCGCGGTCGTCGAGCGCCTCTGCAAGGAAGGCCTGCAGGTCCACGCGCTCGCGCGCAGCGCCGGCAAGCTGGCCGAACTGGCCGCGCGCACGGGCTGCATCCCGCACGCCATCGACGTGAGCGACCTCGAGGGCATCACCCGGCTGGCGCAGGAGACCCCCTTCGACGTGCTGGTCAACAATGCCGGCGTCGACCGGCCCGGCTCGATCCTGAAGGCCGACGCCGAGGGCATCGACCTGCTGGTCGACGTCAACCTGCGCGCCGTGCTGCACCTGTGCCGGCTGGTCGTGCCGGGCATGGCCGCGCGCGACCGCGGCCACGTGATCAACATCAGCTCGATCGCCGGGGCCTACAACTTCGGCGGCAACAGCACTTACCACGCGACCAAGGCCGCGGTGAGCATGCTGTCGCGCCAGTTGCGCATCGATGTCTTCGGCAAGCGCGTGCGCGTCACCGAGATCTGCCCGGGGCGGGTGGCCACCGACATCTTCGCGCACGTGCACGGCAACCCGGAGGAAATGCACAAGCGCTTCATCGAGGGCTTCGAGCTGCCGCGGGCCGAGGACATTGCCGACGCCATTGCCTTCGCCATCGCCGCGCCGGTCGCGGTGAACGTGGGCCACATGGAGATCACGCCGACGCTGCAGGTGCCCGGCGGGCTCTCCACCGCGCGCCCGGAAGCGCCGCAGGCCTGAGAACCACGGAAATCAAAGGAACGGCACATGAAGGACTTCGACCTGCTGGCCGTCCTGCTGAAGCCGGAGTTCGGCGCGATGCTGCTGCACGGCGTGGAGATGACGCTGAAGATCGCGGCCGGCTCCTGGCTGCTCGCGATGAGCCTGGCCATCGTGCTGCTGACCGTGCGCCTGACGGCCAGCCGCGTCGCCGAGCGCGTGGTCGCGGCCTATGTCTCCTACCATCGCAACGTACCGACGCTGGTACAGCTGATGCTCTGGTACTTCGGCATCTTCAGCCTGCTGCCCCAGTTTCTGCAGAACTGGCTGTCCGAGCACAACGCGGAGGCCATCCTCTCGATCGTCGCGCTCGGGCTGTGCCAGGCGGCCTACTTCAGCGAGGACCTGCGATCGGGCCTGCGTTCCATCCCGGCGGGCCAAGCCGAGGCCGCGCGGGCGCTGGGCCACAGCTACATCGGCTCGATGCGCCATGTCCTGCTGCCGCAGGCGATCCGCAATGCGATCCCGGCACTGGTCAACCACAGCGTGTCGCTGTTCAAGAACAGCAGCCTGGCCATGGCGATCGGCGTGGCCGAGCTGACGCACGCGGTCAAGGAAGTGGAGAGCCAGAGCTTCCGCGCCTTCGAGGCCTACAGCGTGGCCACGGTGCTCTATCTCGGCTTCTCGCTGCTCATCATGGCCGCGGGCGGCTGGGTGGCGCGGCACTACCGCATCGTCGGAGCGAGGTGAGAGATGTTCAGCATCTTCGAGATCCTGCGCGACAACTGGCTGCTGCTGCTCATCGGCCAGTATCCCAACGGCCCCATGGGCGGCATCGTCGCCACGCTGACCCTGTCGGTGCTGGGCATCGTGCTGGCCTTCCCGCTGTCGGTGCTGATGGCGCTGGCGCGGCTGTCGCCGTGGGCGGTGCTGCGCTGGCCGGCGACGGTGCTGGTCTACGTCGTGCGCGGCGTGCCGCTCCTGATGGTGATCCTGTGGGTCTACTTCCTCGTGCCGCTTTTGATCGGCCGCGAGATCTCGGGCTTCACCACCATGCTGTGCACGCTGGTGATCTACGAGGGCGCCTACCTGTCGGAGGTGGTGCGCGCCGGCATCCAGGCCCTGCCCAAGGGACAGACCGAGGCGGCGCGCGCGCTCGGCCACAGCCACCTGGGAACGATGTGGTACGTGATCCTGCCGCAGGCGCTCTACAACATGCTGCCGAGCATGCTGAGCCAGTTCATCTCCACCATCAAGGAAACGACGCTGGGCTACGTGATCAACGTGAACGAGCTCACCTTCGCGGCCAACCAGATCAACAACCAGCTGCTGACCAAGCCCTTCCAGGTCTTCTTCATCCTGGCGATGACCTACTACGTGGTCTGCTTCAGCCTCACGCAGCTGGCGCAGTGGCTGGAGCGGCGCATTGCCCACAAGCGGCTCGGCGCGGCGATGGCCCCGCTGTCGCCCGAGGGCGCCTCGCTGCCGCCGCCGGTGGCGGCCAATCCCTGACAAGGCCGCGCACGACGGTCGGACAAACGCAAAGGAGACAGAACCATGCCCACCCCAACGAACGCAGACGTTCCCATGATCCTGTTTTCCAACATCAACAAGTGGTACGGCGACTACCAGGCGCTCGCCGACGTCAACGCCGAAGTCAAGAAAGGCGAGGTGGTGGTGGTCTGCGGGCCTTCCGGTTCCGGCAAGTCGACGCTGATCCGCACCGTCAACCGGCTCGAGGAGATCAAGTCGGGCCAGTTGCTCTTCGACGGCCACGACATCCACGCGCCGATGAGCAGCGTGGCGCTCAACAAGTTGCGCAGCCGCATCGGCTTCGTGTTCCAGAGCTTCAACCTGTTCCCGCACCTGTCGGTGCTGGAGAACATCATGCTGTCGCCGATGCGCGTGCTCGGCGTCAAGCGCGCCGCGGCGCGGACCAAGGCGATGCAGCTGCTGGAGCGCGTGGGCCTGGCCGCCAAGGCCGGCGCCTATCCGGCGCAGCTCTCGGGCGGCCAGCAGCAGCGGGTGGCGATCGCGCGCGCCCTGGCCATGGAGCCGCCGGCCATGCTCTTCGACGAGCCCACCAGTGCGCTGGACCCCGAGATGGTGGGCGAGGTGCTGTCGGTGATGCGCGGCCTGGCCAACGACGGCATGACCATGATGTGCGTCACGCACGAGATGAGTTTCGCCCGCGAGGTCGCGGACTGCATCTGGTTCATGGATGCCGGCCGGATCCTCGAGAAGGCCGAGCCCGAGACTTTCTTCAGCAGCCCCCAGCATCCGCGCGCGCAGCGCTTCCTGTCCGATCTGCGCGCGCACTAGGCGTTTCCCATCCCAGCCCTCACCAGGAGTTCATCATGTCGAAGAAGACCGTCTTCCGTCTCGCCGCCATCGCTTGTTGCCTTGGCGCCCTGTCCGTCCTGGCGCATGCCGACCAGTGGGACGACATCAACCAGCGCAAGGAACTCAAGTGCGGCACCTTCGCCGATGTGCCGCCCTTTGCCGCACCCGACCCCAAGACGCGCGAGATGGTGGGTTTCGATGTCGATCTGTGCAACGCGCTGGCCAAGCAACTGGGCCTGAGCGCGAAGGTCACGCCGCTGTCGGTCGAGGCGCGCGTGCCCGAGGTCAAGCTCGGCCGCGTCGATGTGACCGTGGCCAACCTGGCCTACACCAAGAGCCGCGGCGAGCAGATCCAGTTCAGCGATCCGTACTACGTGGCCAAGGAAATGCTGGCCGTGAAAGCCTCCGACCCCGGCACCACCAAGGCCGATTTCAAGGGCAAGCGCCTGAGTTCCACCAAGGGCTCGACCTCGGAGCTGTCGATCAAGATGAACGGCTCCGAGCCGGTGACCTTCCAGGACACGGGCTCGGCCTTCATGGCCGTGCAGCAGAACAAGTCGGTCGGCATGGTGGCCAACACCATGACCATCACCAAGCTCGTCAACCAGTCGAAGACCTCCGGGGTCGAGCTCAAGATGATCAAGGAGCCGATGGTGCTGCAGCCGATCGGCGTCGGCATGAAGAAGGACGAGCCGGTGCTGCTGGCCAAGGTCAATGCGGCGCTGGTGGCGCTGGACAAGGCCGGCGAGATCGACAAGATCTGGGCCAAATGGCTCGGCCCGAACACCGAATACAAGATGACGCGCGAAGAAAAGGTGATGCCGCTGTCCGAACTCAAGTTCGAGCTGCTGCCCTGAAGGTCCGCGCCTGTCAGGCCGCCGCCGGCCGCAGCAGCGCAACGAACTCCGCCGCGGCCGGCGACAGGCTGTGCGCCCGCCGCGTGATCAGGTAGATCGGCGGCACGCGGATCGGCAGTTTCACCGGCAGCACGCGCAGCACGCCCAGCCGCGCGTAGTGTGCCGCCTGCGAGGCCGGCATCACGGCGGCCATGTCCGAGTGTTCCAAGAGCGCCGTCATCGCGATCGGCGATGCGGTTTCGGTGATGCGCAGGCGCTGCTGGATGCCCGCCTCGCGCAAGGCCGCCTCGAAGCGCCCGCGCTGCGGCGAGCCCGGCGGCTGCAGCAGCCAGGGCCAGTCGACCAGCTCGCGCAGCGTCAGCGACTTGCGCTTGAACAGCGGATGCGCCTTGCGCACCACCACCACCTGCGGCTCGCCGAGCAGCGGCACGCAATCGAAGGCTTCGGCGCTGTGGTCTTCGGTGAGCCGGCCCAGCATCAGGTCGACCTCGCCGCGCGCAAGCTGGCGCAGCATCACGTCGCTGGTGTCGACCACCACGCTCACCGCCACGCGCTCGTGCTTCTTCTGGTAGGCCACCAGCGTCGGCGCCAGCAGCTCGGGCACCGCGCCCGGCACGCTGCCCACGCGCAACGCGCCGCTGAGCCCGGAGCGCAGAGCCTCCACCTCTTCGCACACCGCGCCGAAATCCGTCAGCACCCAGCGCGCATGGCGCACCAACGCCTCGCCATACGGCGTGGGCGTCATGCCGCGCGCGACGCGGGTGAAGAGCGGCACCGCGAAGGTCTCTTCCAGTTGCTGCAAGAGCTTGGTGGCCGCCGGCTGGCTGATGTTCATCGCCGCGGCCGCGCGGCCCAGGTGGCGGTGCTGGTCGAGCAGCGCCAGCAGCACCCATTGCCGCGTGCGCAAGCGCAGCAGCAGGCGCCAGGGCGGGAGATCGGGGCCGGGCTGAGTCATATACGGCGGTATATGGATTCTTCAGAACATTCGATTGGATTGGAATGGCGAACATCCCTAAGCTGGGCACCACAAAGATCGGAGACACGCCCATGCCATTCCTCTCCTGGCGCCTTGCGGCGCTCTGCCTGATCGCCGTGCCGCTCGCGGCGCCCGCCCAAGCGGTCTATCCCGACAAGCCCCTGCGCATCATGGTCGGCGCCTCGCCCGGCGGCGGCACCGACATCCTCGCGCGCCTGCTCGCCGACAAGTTCGGCGCCTCGCTCAAGCAGCCGGTGGTGGTCGAGAACCGGCCCGGCGCCTCCAACACCATCGCGGCCGAACTCACGGCGCGGGCCGTCGCAGACGGCAGCACGCTGCTGCTGGCCACCAACACCGGCCAGGCGGTGGCGCCGCACCTGCTCAAGCTCAAGTACGACCCGTTGAAGGACCTGCAGCCCGTCGGCCTGGTGGCCGTGATGCCGAACGTGCTGGTGGTGCCGTCGACCTCGCCCTACCGGGACGTGAAGGAACTCATCGCAGCGATGCGCGCCAAGCCCGGCGGCCTGCGCTATGCGTCCTCGGGCATCGGCAGCACGCAGCACGTGGGCGGCGAAGCCTTTGCACTGGCCACCGGCACCAAGGCCATCCATGTGCCGTACCGCGGCAGCTCGCAGGCGCACGTCGACATCATCGGCGGGCAGGTGGAGATGATGTTCGACAGCACCTCCTCGGCCATGCAGCAGATCAAGGCCGGCAAGTTCCGCGCGCTCGCCGTCGCCGCGGCCAGGCGCACGCCCGAACTGCCGGATGTGCCCACGCTGGCCGAGGCGGGCGTGCAGGGCGCCGATGTCAACACCTGGTATGGCCTCTTCGTCACCGCCGGCACGCCGCGCGCGGCGGTGGAGCGGCTCAACGCCGAGCTGGCCCAGAGCCTGCGCATGAGCGACGTGCAGGAGCGCATCAAGGGCCTGGGCGGCGAGATCACGGCCATGGGCATCGAGCCCTTCGCCGAGATGAACCGCAGCGAGTTCGAGCGCTACGGCAAGCTGGTCAAGGACACCGGCATGCGCGCCGATTGACTTAAGAGAAAAGGATGTCGATGAAACCCCGAATCGCAGTGCTGCCCGGCGACCCGAGCGGCATCGGCCCCGAGATGACGGTGAAGCTGCTGCGCCGCGCGCAGAACCTCGAAGCTGCCGAGCTGCTGCTGATCGCCGATCCGCTGGTGCTTGAAAGCGGCGAACGCAGCGCAGGAGGCCCCGCGCTCGACCCCTTGAGACTGGAAAGCCTGGACGTGCTGCGCTTCGAGCCCGGCCGCCCCAGCCTGCTGGTGCAGAACACCATGGCCGGCAAGCCGCCGGTGCTGGGCGAATCGAACGCGCATTCGGGCAAGGCCTCTTTCGAGGCCATGCAGCTGGCCACCGAAGCCGTGCGCCGCGGCGCGGTCGACGGCATCGTCTTCGCGCCGCTCAACAAGCATTCGCTGCGCCTGGGCGGCCTCGCGCACGAGGACGAGCTGCGCTACATGCAGGAGCGCTTCGATGTGCCGGGCTTCGTCTGCGAGTTCAACATCACCGGCAGCCTGTGGACCTCGCGCGTGACCTCGCACGTGCCGCTGAAAGACGTCGCGGCCCTCATCACCGGGCAGGCCGTGCAGGACGCCGTGCACATCATCTGCGGCGCGCTCGTCAGTGCCGGCGTGGCCGCGCCGCGCATCGCGGTCTCGGGCCTCAATCCGCATGCCGGCGACGGCGGCTCCATCGGCCGGGAGGAGATCGAGATCATCGAGCCGGCCGTGCGCGCGCTGAAGGCGCAGGGCATCGACGCGCGCGGCCCTTATTCGCCCGACACCGTCTTCATCGGCGCGCGCCGCGGCGACTTCGACGCCGTCGTCTCGATGTACCACGACCAGGGCCAGATCGCGATGAAGCTCCTGGGCTTCGAACAGGGCGTGACCCTGCACGGCGGGCTGCCGGTGCCGGTGGCGACCTCGGCGAGCGGCAGCGCCTTCGACATCGCAGGCAAGGGCGTGGCGAATGTCGAAGGCTTGCAAAAAGCCTTCGAGCTCTGCGTCCGAATGGCCGGCAGGGCAGGGTAAGTAAAGGCTGAGCGCGCGGAACTCAATGCGGGGCCGAGAGTGCCTCTGAGAGCTGGCGCAACAGTGATGCGCCATCTCCCTGCCATGCGCTGCCGTGCATGCATGCGAGCGTGCGGGGCTCCTGCTTCGCGAGCCCGGCCAGCAATGCGGCCGTCTGCGGTGCATGCGTGTAATAGTCCATCTGGCGTCGAAACGCCTCGCTGGGGCCAAGGATGTCGCTATCGACCAGCGCCCGCTCGCTGTTGCCCGGCTGCGTGAGGAGGTCGCCGCAGAAGAAGGTGCGCGTGTGCGTATCCATCATCAGCCCGCACTCCCAGCCGTGCGGGAGATGAGGCGTGTCGAACCAGCGCATCGTGTGGGTGCCGAGCGCGAGTTCTTCGCCATCGGCGAGCGCGCGCGGCGGGCGGTCGGCCATGTCGCCTATAGAGACCATGGCCGCGATGCTGCTGCACAGGGGCACGGCCTGCGGCGCTGCGGCCAGAAACAGGTTCAGCGCACCGCACTCGTCCGCCTCGACATGGGACAGCCCGATGTAGCGCAGGCGCTCGACCGGCATCACGCTTGCGATGGCTTCGCTCACCAGCGGGAAAAGCTGGCGCAGGCCGGAGTGGAACAGCAGCGGCTGGTCGTCGACCACCAGGTATTGGTTGAAGCTGAACAGGCTGCCGTCGGGCAGCGGCACCGGCGTGTTGATGCGGAAGATGCCCGAGGCGATTTCCTGCACGTTGGTGCCGGCCTGCGGATTCGTGATCATGCGCGTCTCCTGTGGGTTGTGGGCTGCAACTCGACGGGCAGGATGCGGCCTCTAGCTGCCATGACTAGTCTGGCGGTGGGGCGCTGGTTGCGCAAGGTGTCGCAAGCGCAAGCAACAAAGCAGAAACAGCGAACCTGGTACGCATCGGAGAGTCTCCTGTGCGAACAACGATCAGGTGAGTCGGACCCGCCGCGTGACTTGCCCGTTGCTTTCCCAGTAGGTGCGTTTCTTGGCGATGCGGGGATCCTCCATCGCTGGTTGGACATTCCCCTGGGTATCGACAGCACGTGAAGTGATGGCGTGTTCTCCTGGCGTCGCATTCGCCCACTCCAGGGACCAGAGCTTCCACGCAAAATCGGCTTGCTCACTCCGGTCCATGGTTGCTGCGACCCAGGGTCCCGCGTCGATCTGCACCTCCACGCGCGCTACGGATGGCCCCCACGCTGCACCGACGATGCGATATTTGCCGTTTCTGCCGGTGACCTTGGCCGGTACAGACTTGAGCAGGGCCCGACCCACGGACGTTTCCGTCCAGATGGTTTCCTGATTGCGCTGCTCTTCGCGGATCGTCACGTAGTCACGCGCCATGAAGCGGCCCATGAAGCGGGTGTCCCATACCTCGATGCGCTTCAGCCACTTGACGTTCGCAATGCCATACCAGCCCGGAGCGATAAGCCGCACGGGGAACCCGTGGGGCTGCGGAAGCGCTGCGCCGTTCATCTCATAGCAGAGCAGGTTGTTCGGGTTCATCGCATCGACCAGCGACATGCTGCGGGCAAAGTGCTGCGGCATCTTGGCCTGGCGGACTTCCTCCTCACCCGCGTCGCTCCCAACGAAGACGACTTCCATCCCTCGATTCAGCACCCCGGCTTCCTTGAGCAGTGGGGCGAGCGGCGTCCCCGCCCACCTGGCGGTGCCAATTCCGCTGATGAACCACGGGAACCCATGATTCCCGGAGCATTCGAGTGTGAAGACGACCTCTTTCCGAGGTCGGGCCTTGAGCGCGGGGAGCGTCAATGTCTTGGGCTGCTTGACGAGCCCGGTGATCTCGAGGGCCCACGCCTTCTCGTCGATGACCGGCTTGTTGTAGTGCGCAACACGAAAGAACTTGTCGTTGGGCGTCAAAAAGGAACTCAGCTCTTCCCACTGGGGCAGATTCTCGACGACACCGCCACTCGGGTTCGGTGGCGGTTGATCCAGCCAGGGAATGACCTCCTCGCCCGGCCGGGCCGGGAAGGCCTGGGCAAGCAAGTGGGAGTGCAGCAGCGCCAGACCGGCGAGCGCCGCACCGCCTTGCCGCATCAACTGTCGTCGTGCCATGTCTTTTGCATCCATTGCAGGTCGCCTTGATATAGAAGTGGAACCTGCATCGAACTTGATCTGGACTTCGTTGAGCATGGCAACTCCTTGGATCCGGGACTCGCGGCGCGAACCACCACGACTTCGAATCATCGGCGGCGCTTCCTGGAAATGCAAGAAACGGGAAGGCCTGGTCGACGAATGGTCCAAGCCTTGCGCACCACCCGGTGGCGCGCGTGATGTCAAGGCTTCTTGCTGAGCTCCATCACCATGCGGGTGAGCAGGTAGAAGCGCGGCACCACGCTCTCGACCTCGGCATATTCGTCCGGCGTATGAATGCCACCGCCGACGATCCCGAAGCCATCGAGCGTGGGAACGCCGACATCGGCGGCCAGACTCGCGTCGGCGGCGCCGCCCGAGCCCTCGATGGTGAGCTTCTTGCCGATCTCGGCGTAGATCGATTCGGCCGTTTTGACCAGTGCGTCGGACTGCGGCGTGCGCGGCATCGGCGGCAGGCCGCGCGACAGCATCGTCTTGACCTGCGTGTCGGCGATCAGCTTGCTTTGCGAGACGCGGGCCAGGTCGCGCTCGATGCGATCGAACTCTTCGCGCGTCACCGCCCGCACGTCGCCCCTGGCAGATGCGTTCTCGGGGATCACGTTGGTGGCGCCGTTGGCTGTCAGCACGGTGAAGTTGATCGTGGTGAGCTTTTCCGCATCGCCCAGCTTGCCGAGCTGCAAGACCTGATGGGCCACCTCCATGGCAGCGTTGCGACCTGCGTCCGGCGCCACGCCGGCATGGGCCGCGCGCCCCTTGACCTCCACCGAGGCCGTGGCGCTGCCCTTGCGCCACACCACCAGGCCGTCGGCCGGGCGGCCGGGCTCCAGGTTGAGGGTGACATCGTGTT
The DNA here is from genome assembly GCF_964254305.1 of Variovorax sp. LjRoot84. Taxonomy (NCBI): domain Bacteria; kingdom Pseudomonadati; phylum Pseudomonadota; class Betaproteobacteria; order Burkholderiales; family Comamonadaceae; genus Variovorax; species Variovorax sp. LjRoot84. The sequence goes on along the minus strand of NZ_CAXUTE020000001.1, from coordinate 5,383,866 downwards.
CCCTGGCTACGCGGCGGATCAGCGCCGTGGTGTCGAGCGAACCCACCTCTTCGTTGGTGTCGATCAGGAAGGTGATGCGGCCGTAGTCCTTGAAGTTCATCGCTTTCAGGATCTTGATCGCGTACAGCCCCGCGACCACGCCGCCCTTGTTGTCCATCACGCCGGGGCCGTAGGCGCGGCCGTCCTTGATGTAGAAGGGCTTGGCCTTCGCCGTGCCGTCGGCGAACACCGTGTCAATGTGCGCCATCAGCAGGATCTTGCGGGTGCCGGTGCCCTCGAAGGTCGCGACCACGTTGGTTCCGGGATGCGGCGTAGCCGGAAAGGTCTCGATCTTTCCGCCGAGCTTTTGCAACTCTTCGACCACCACACCCCGCACCTTCTCGAGGCCTGCGGTGTTGGCCGAGCCGGAGTCGATGTTGACCAGGCGTTCAAGCAGCAACAGCGCTTCGTCCCTGTAGCCTGCAGATCGGTCGAGAACTTCCTTGTGGGGCTGGGCATGAAGCGTGGACACCAGCATTGCCGCGCCGAGCCCCAACAAGAAACGAGGCAGCCAACGTGCCGCAGGCGCACAGGTGGTCGATGCGAATGTCATCGGGAAATCCTTCGTTGAACAGAGACGCGGGAGTCTAGGCCAGGTTTTCTCCGAGGCCAGCCGTCTGAGCTATGCGGTCCGATCTTTCACAGCCCTGACCGCTCGGCGATAGATCAAGACCATGGAAACCAGACCAAAAAAAGACGCCATGGTCGAGGCCAGCGCGATCGCAAACAGTACCCCTGGCACTGCATCGTCCGTGGCAAGGAGCGCGAGAACCAGGCAAGCTGCCCACAGTGCACCCCAGCGCAGGATGTAGATGTCCATGTACGTTTTCAGCCAGACGTAGTTCCGGCTCCTGATCGCCGCACGCTCAGGCGCACTTGCATGGGCCGGAGTCGGCTCCAAAGCGGAAGTCGGCGACCAGAACCGGATCCAGACAGAGCCGGCATTGGCGTTTTCCTTGGAGGGTGTCATCAGGCCTCCAGCCTAACCCTTCTGGCAAACCCTCTGCGCGCGAAGCAGGTCGAAGACGGCAACGAGGAAACGTTCTACGTCGAGTACTGCCCAACCACGGAATCAGGCGGGAAGCCATCGGTAGCCCACCAGGTTCTCCTTGGGCCTGGACGTGATCCGAACGGCATTTCCGACGTTGCCGCCCAGGCAAAGAATGTAGGTCGCGGTTTGGCCCAGGTAGAGGCACGAATAGGCCTGCCCGCGCGACGGGGACGCATCACTTTCCGGGCGCTTGAAGATCGCCACGGCGCCTTGCTTGGGTTCCTTCAGTTCGCTCCCCCACGCCAGCCACGCGATATTGCGACCATCATCCACGCCGGGAACGCCCGACGCTTTCATCGCCCAGTTGAGGAAGAGCGCGCTCCAAGGAAGCATCGTGTCGTCAGTGACATTCTTGAAATGAGGTGAGGAATGGATGTATTCAAGAATGCGTGGATTGGACTCGGGCCCTGGGATCTCTGACTGGCCCAGTTCGGCCAAGGCAAGCTTCAACCAGGGCGGTGCCGGTATCGCCGCGGTCCCGACCGACAACGGCGCTTCGATCTCCTTCGCCGCGCTCTTCAGATTCGCCGAATCCTTCTTCACCTCTTCGCTGGCCGCGCCTCCGGACTTTGCAGCAGCGGTCTTGGCCATGGCGTCTGCAATGGCGACCAGCGTCTCGGCAGTCACCTTGATTTCAGTGCCCGGCGTCGGCTGCGGCTTGCCTCGAAACCAGCCGGAGGCCGTGGTCCAGATCGTGTCGACGTTCTTGACGAACGCGGCCGTTCCAGCGACGACGGTCACGACGATGGCGATCCAGGATGCCAGCTTCTTGAAGCTCAGATGGCGTTGTGAATCGGTGCCATCGGTCAGCACAGCGGTCGGTAGCGAGTCCTTGTCACTGGTTCCCATCGCACCTCCTCGGAGTTGCCCGAGATTTTGCCGCAGCGGGCCGATCACTCGTACATCCCTTTGGCTAGATCGACAGACATAGTCCTTCAGGCCGCTTCGTCAGATTCTGCGTGAGAGGCAGAATTTGCCGCGAGCCAGTCCCCGTCACTCGCGAAAGGGCATCCCATGCTCACCGACCTTCAACTCGCGCAGATCATGCTCCACGCTTCGCAGAAGAAGCGCCTCCTGTACGTCAACCCGCTGAACGCGGCGATGGAGGAATTCGAGATCAACAATCTGCGACGAACATCCGCATTCATCGCGCAGCTGGCGCACGAGTCGGGCGAGTTCAACTTCATGGAGGAGATCTGGGGGCCGACGCCGGCGCAGAAGCGCTACGAGCCGCCGAGCGACCTGGCACGGACGCTTGGCAACACGCAGCCCGGTGATGGCAAGCGCTTCAAGGGCCGCGGCCCGATTCAGTTGACTGGCCGTGCCAACTACCAGAAGTTCGGCGATCTGCTCGGGGTCGACCTCGTCGGCCAGCCCGAGCTGGCCGCCGCGCCGGAGCTGGCGTTCAAGACGGCGGGGCTGTACTGGAAACGCAAAGGGCTCAACGAGCTCGCCGATGCGGACAACTTCACCGAGATCACGCGCAGGATCAACGGCGGCCAGAACGGCGCGGCTGAAAGGGTTCGCTTCTACGAGCGGGCCAAGCTGGTGCTGGCCCCCTCCTTTCCGGCCGCGAGCGCCAGACATGCCAAGGCAAAGACCGCGAAGACGTTCGCGGAGCCGGCCGATGCACTGATGCGCGGCGCTGAGCCAATCCAGCTGGAGCCGCCGCCGCCGGCCTTTGTGCCGCCGCCTTCCGAATCGCTCGCAGTGCGGCCGGACACGCTCGACTTCCGCGACCTGATGTACACGCCCACGCTCATCGAGGTGCCGACCCACATTCCGCTGGGCGAGTACCTGGAGCACAAGGTGCCGATCCTGAACCAGGGCAGCGAAGGCGCGTGCACCGGCTTCGGCCTGGCGACCGTCGCGAACTATCTGCTCCAGCGCAGGCGGGTGGTGCCTGACAGCGTTCCCGTCAGCCCGCGCATGCTGTACGACCTGGCGCGCCGCTACGACGAGTGGCCCGGCGAGAACTACAGCGGCTCGAGCGCGCGCGGCGCGATGAAGGGCTGGCACAAGCACGGCATTTGCTCCGAGGAGCTATATCCCTACCAGCCCGGCAAGGTCGACCGCCGGGGCATGACCGAGCAGCGCGTGGCAGACGGCATCCGCCGGCCGCTGGGCGCCTATTTCCGCGTCAACCACAAAGACCTGGTCGCCATGCACGCGGCCATCGCCGAGGTCGGCGTGCTCTATGCGACGGCCACGGTCCACGAGGGATGGGGCAGCGTAGGGGCCGACGGCCTGATCGTGCAGTCGGAGGTGATCACCGGCGGCCATGCCTTCGCCATCGTGGCCTATGACGATCAAGGTTTTTGGCTGCAGAACTCCTGGGGTCCGACATGGGGCCTGCGCGGCTTTGCGCGGATCACCTATGACGATTGGATCGCCAACGGCACCGATGTGTGGGTGGCCCGCCTGGGGGCGCCGGTGACGCTGCGCGCGAAGCAATCGGCCGCCGCCACGCATTCGGCCACCGCCAACCAGAGCGTGGCCTATTCCTTCGCAGACCTGCGGCCTCATATCGTGAGCGTCGGCAATGACGGGGAGCTGAAGGCGGGCGGCGACTACGGCTCGACGCCCGACGAGCTCGGTCACATCTTCGAGCAGGACATCCCGGCGGCGAGCCATGGTTGGAAGAAGCTGCGGGTCCTTCTGTATGCCCATGGCGGGCTGGTGAGCGAACAGGCCGCGGTGCAGCGCCTCGCGGAATACCGACCGGAGCTGTTGAAGGCTGAGGTCTACCCGCTGGCCTTCATCTGGCGCACCGACTACTGGACCACCTTCTCGAACATCCTCAAGGACGCGGTGAGCCGTCGACGGCCAGAAGGCGCGCTGGACGCCACCAAGGACTTCATGCTGGATCGGCTCGACGACGCGCTGGAGCCGCTCGCCCGCGTCTTGAGCGGCAAGGCCGCCTGGAGCGAGATGAAGGAGAACGCCTTGCGCGCCGCCAGCCAGGGCTGTGCCTCGACCTTGGTCGTCGATCACCTGAAGAAGCTGGCGAAAAAGGCCGAGAAGAACGGCCAGGCTCTCGAGATCCATCTCGTGGGCCACAGCGCGGGCTCGATCCTGCACGCGCCGATCGTCAAGCTCCTGGCTGCGCGCGGCCTGCCGATCGAGACCTGCACCCTGTGGGCGCCGGCCTGCACGGTCGAACTCTTCAAGGAGTTCTACGTGCCGGCGATGGAATCAAAGGCGCTCCGCAAGCTGACGGTGTATGCGCTCAAGGACAAGATCGAGCGTGATGACGACTGCGCCAAGATCTATAACAGGTCCTTGCTCTACCTGGTCTCGAATGCCTTCGAGGGCCAGGCGCGCATCCCGTTCTTTCGCGATGGCGTGTCGATCCTCGGGATGGAGAAAGCCTTTGATCCTGCCTTGCGCAAGATCTTCAATGCCCACGGCGCCGAACTCGTGCTCACGCCCAACACCGAGCCCGACGATTCGCTGAGCGCATCGGAGGCCATGCACCACGGCGACTTCGACGACGACAAGAAGACAGTCATGTCGACCTTCAGGCGCATTGCGGCAGGTGCCGGCAAGGCACAGGCGAAGCTCGCGGTGAAGCTCCCGGACCTGGCGATCCCGATTCGCAGCGCCAAGCCGATGTTCCCGCACACCGAATCGTCGCTGCGCGATCGGCGCATGCAGATCGACCAGCGCACACGGGAGAGGGTGTAGCGGCGCACGCGAGGTGCCCGACGGTTGGCGAGGGCAGGCCACTTCGGCGCTTGCGACTCGCACCGGGGCCGCCGCCTTCAGCCTCCCCAGTCGGGAGGAGGCGATGCATCCCTGCTGCGCGTACAACCGGCGCATCGAGCCCACCTCAGGAGATAGGCCATGGCCACCACCAACTCCATCGATGGCGACATCGTGAAGCGAGCGATCGTGCAGATCAAGGAGGAGATCAAGCGCAAGCGCGAGCGCATCCGGACGATGCCGGCACTGATCCTGAAGCTCAGGGACGAACTCGCGACGCTCGAGAGCGAACTCGAAACCGATCTTGCCCAGCTCAAGGCCTTCGAGGAGCAGTCCACGGCGACCTGCGGGCATATCTCGGTCGACGCGGCACCGCCATCGCAAGGAGCGCGCTGGTTGTGGGGCCTCCTGCCCGACCTCAGGCGCCCGACGCTCCCGCACGCGCCCACTGCAGTGCCGCCACCGTGAACGAGAGCGCAGCCAGCACCCCCATCACCGTGCGCAGGTGGTTCCAGCGAACCCAGGGCCCCACATAGGCCGGCCACTGCACCGCGGCCACCGCTGCAGACGCTTCGGCCCGCGCCAGCGTGTTGTTCATCGGCACATTGAAGACCATCGTCACCCCGAAGGTCCCGATCAGATAGGCCGCTGCTCCGATGAGCAGCCACCAGCTGGCCGCATCGTTCGCATGCAGCAGCGCCCGCAGCACCAGCACCCCGCACAGCAGCGCGGTGCCGACGAACACCCCGAGAAACACCGGATTCTGGATCGTCACGTTGATGTTCTGCATCGCGGCCATCCCCTGCTCGGGCGGCAGCTGCGACAGCGCCTTCATCACCGAGGTCGAGAAGGCGAAGAGCAGGCCGGCGATGACGGCCGAGCCGACGGCGGCGAGCACGGTAAGGGGGAGCATGAGTGCGTTCAGGGTTGCCATGTCGTTTGCCTTCTGCAGTGCGTTCCTGGAATTGCAAAGGTCGCTATTGGGCCCTGGCGGTGCGTGAATTTCAATCACGTGTCGTCCCGGCCTCGTGCTCCATCGTCCAGGTTGCGACACCGCGCGCATGTCGCCAATCTCCAAGACGTGCGCTGCGCGCCTGCCCGACACTGGCCACGCCCCTCGAGACTCCCCCATGCATAGCCCTTCCTCCGCAATCCTCGCCCAGGCCAGCGCCATCGACGCGCCGATCGCGCGGCAAGGCTACGTCGACGCCTTTCGCGGCCTCCTGATCGCGCACATGGCGCTGGACCACGCCTCGCTGATGTTCAACGCCGGCCGGGCCGGCGAAGAACTGGCCGCGGCCGCGGCGCCCGTGCCCGGCGACCTGCTGCAGTTCCTGACGCGCTTCACGGGTGTGCCGGTCGCGCCGGCCTTCTTCTTCATGGCCGGCTTCATGGTGGCGCTGACCAGTGCTGCGCGCGAGCAGCGCGGCCTGCCGCATGCCGAGGTGACGCGGCGACTGATCCTGCGCGGCCTGGTGCTGATCGCCGTGGACGCGCTCGTCATGGGCCTGCCGCGCGCCGCCATGGGCTTCTATTCCTTCGTGGTGCTCAGTTCGATCGGCGCGGCCATCATCATCCTCGCGCTCGTGCGCGACGCGCCGGGCAAGCTGCTGCTGGCGGCGGCGATCGCGGTGCTGGCGCTGCACCCGCTGCTCGACGTGTCGGCGCTGCCGCTGCCCTTGCGGGCGGTGCTCTACGAGCCGGTTCGAAGCGGCGCGTTTCGTTCGCTTTACCCGGTGATCCCCTGGGCCGCGATCGCCGTCGTGGGCTTCGTCGCGGGCCGCGACGCGCTGCACCGCCTGCAGCCGGCGCGGTTCTGGCTGGGGCTGGCCGGCGTCTGCCTGGCGCTGTTTCTTGCGATCCGCCTGGCTGGCGGCTATGGCAATGCCTACGCGTACACGAAGGTCGCCAGCCTGGCGTTCTGGAACTTCGCCAAGTACCCGCCGGACCTGCCCTTCCTTGCCTGGTCTTTCGCCGCGATCTTCGCGGGCCTGGCCGTGCTGTGGTGGGTCACGCGCAGCGGCCTGCCCGTTTGGCTGCGTCCGTTCATGGTCTTCGGCCGGGTGCCGTTCTTCTTCTACGTCGTCCATTTCTACGTGCTGGGTCTGGCCGCGGCCGTCGTGCACACGAAGTGGGGATTGACGCAAACCTATCTGATCTGGCTGCTTCTGCTGGCCCTCATGGTCTGGCCCTGCGCCTGGTACTACCGCAAGAAGCGGGAGCGGCCGAACTGGGTCACACGCTACGTCTGACCCTCGCCAACGCTACTGCCGCGCCGCATCGGCCGTCTGCGCCTCGGCATCCCGAAGCCAGTTGTCGATCAGGGTGTAGGACACCGCCAGCATGACCGGCCCCACGAAGATGCCGACCAGCCCGAAGCCGAGCAGCCCGCCGATGACGCCCGCGAAGATCAGCACCAGCGGCAGGTCGGCGCCGCGCCGGATCAAGAGCGGGCGAAGGAAGTTGTCCATCGTGCCGACGATCACCGTCCACACCAGGAGGAAGATGCCCCAGCCGGTCGATCCGCTCCAGAAGACCCAGATCACCGCTGGCGCCAGCACCAGCGTCGGGCCGACCTGCACGATGCACAGCATGAACATCACGGCCGTGAGCAGGGCCGCGAATGGCACGCCCGCAATCGCCAGGCCGATGCCGCCCGCCACCGCCTGGACGAAGGCCGTCACGCCCACCCCCAGCGCCACGCCGCGGATCGCCTTGCCGGCCAGCACCACCGCGTCTTCCCCGCGCTGGCCGCCGAGCTTGAGGCCGAAGCGCCGGACCACCGCCGCCGCCGATTCGCCGCCCGCATACATCATCCCGGCGATGACGACCGTGAGCAGGAACTGCAGGGTCAGCGCACCCACGACGCCGGCCTGCGCGAACAGCCATCCCGTGACCTGCCGGATATAGGGCGTGACCTTCGCCTCCAACCCCGCCACGCCCGATGCCACGAGTTCATTCCAGGCCATGGCGAGCCTCGGCCCGACGATGGGCAGGCGCTCCACCCAGCCGGGCAACTGGGGCGGGCCCCGGCTGATCAGCAACCTGATCCATGCGACGACTTCCTCCGCATTGGCTGCGATGGTCGAGATCGCCAGCGTGAGCGGCAGCACGAACAGCAGCAGCAGGATCAGCACCATCGCGGCCACCGCCAGGCTGCGACGCCTCCACAGCCGCGCCTGGATCCAGAGGAAGGCCGGCCAGGTCGCCACCACGACCATCGCGGCCCAGATCGTCGCGCCCAGGAAGGGGCGGAGGATCCAGAGCGAGGAGCCGATGAGCAGCACCAGGGTCAGGACGCCGAAGGTGGTCTTCGCGAGGTCGGGGCGGGGTTCGGACATGGTGGGGTTGGGTGAGGGGAAGTGCGCCTATTCTCCTGGCAGCCAAAAAATGGCATGCTGCCTTCCTTCGTTCGCCTGGAGGCAATCCCATGGCTGCTCGTTCCATAGCGTCGCTGTCGCTCGGCTTCGGCTTGGTGTCGATCCCCGTCAAGCTGTATTCGGCGACGGAGAGCTCGGCGACCATCCGCTTCAACCTGCTGTCGAAGGACGGCTCGCGCGTGAAGCAGCAATACATCTCCGAGAAGGACCAGACGGTCGTGCCGCGCACCGAAATGGTCAAGGGCTACGAGTTCGAGAAGGACCGCTACGTCATCTTCAAGCCCGAGGAGCTCAAGGCGCTGGAGGAGGGCGGCAGCCACGTGATCGACATCGTGTCCTTCATTCCCGAGCAGGCGGTCGACCCGCTCTACTACGACAAGGCCTACTTCCTCGCGCCCGACAAGCGCGGCGGCAAGCCCTACAACCTGCTGAAGGCCGCCATGCAGCAGAGCGGGCGCTGCGCGCTGGCACGCTGGGCCTGGAAGTCCAAGCAGTACGTGGTGCAGGTGCGCGCCAACGACGACGGCCTGGTGCTGCAGCAGCTGCTCTTTGCCGACGAGGTCCGGTCGATGAAAGACCTGGAGATCGAGCAGCTCCCGCCGCCCTCGGCCGCCGAGCTCAAGCTGGCGCTGCAGCTCATCGAGCAGATCTCCGCCGACGACTACGAGCCCACGCTCTTCGAGGACGAAGAGAAGAAGCGCATCCTGGTCGCGATCGACGCCAAGATCGCCGGCCAGGAAGTGGTGGCGGTCGAGCATCCGGAAGATGCTGCCGCCGGCGCCCAGGTCATCGATCTCACCGAAATGCTGCGCGCGAGCCTCGGCCGCGCCGTCAAGCCCGGCGCGAAGCAGCCCGCACCCGCAGTCGAAAGCAAGGGCGCAAAGCGTGCTCCCCGGGCGGCAAAGGTGGCCGAGGCCGCGCCGCCGGTGCGCGCGCGCATGAAGAAGTGACGAACAGCTCACCGCTCGAAAGCACGCACCCCTACACCTTGCGCGGCGTCCGGCAGATGCTGGGCCTGACCCGGCATGCCGTCTCGAAGCTGATCGAACTCGGCTTCGTCGACCCGTCGCGCGGACCCGGGCGCGCCTTGCGCTTTTCGTTTCGCGACGTCGTGCTGCTGCGCTCGGCGCACGACCTGCGCGTGGCGCGCATTCCCACGCGGCAGATCCTGCGCTCGCTGCGGCGACTGCGCGACACGCTGCCGCCCGAAGTGCCCGTGAGCGGCCTGCGCATCACGGCCGCCGGCGACCGCATCACGGTGCGCGAAGAGAACGCGCAATGGGAGCCCGACACGGGCCAGCTCGTGATGGACTTCAGTGTGGCACCGTCGACCGGCTCGGTGAGCTTCATCTCCCAGCGCGCCGCCGAGCCGGCGACGCCCGAGTCCGACGACCTCGAAGACCTGTTCGAAACGGCGGAAGAGCTGGAAGCCTCCGACCCCACCGCCGCCGAAGACACCTACCGCCTCATCCTCGAGCAGGACCCGGCCCACGCCCACGCCTACCTGAACCTCGGCTTCATGCTGTGCGAGGCCGGCCGCAGCCGCGATGCCGTGGCGCTCTACGACGAGGGCCTCGCGCACTGCCCCGACGACCCGCTGATGCACTACAACCGCGCCGTCGCGCTCGAAGACCTCGGCCGCGTGGCCGCCGCGCTCGCGAGCTACGAGGAATGCCTGCGCCTGCAGCCCGACTTTGCCGACGCGCACCAGAACGCCGGGCTGCTCTATGCACATGCCGGACAGAAGCAGATGGCCATCCGCCACTTCAGCGCATTCCGGCGGCTGCAACCGCGCGTCTAGCCGGCGGCGACCGCGATGGCCCGCGCCGACCCGCTCAAGAAATACAAGGCCAAGCGCAACTTCGCGCTCACGCCGGAACCGGCGGAGGGCGGAGCCGAAAGCACCCACGCGCGGCAGTTCGTCGTGCAGAAGCACTGGGCCACGCGCCTGCACTACGACGTGCGGCTCGAGCTCGACGGCGCGATGAAGAGCTGGGCCGTGCCCAAGGGCCCGAGCTACGACCGTCAAGTGAAGCGCATGGCCGTGCACGTCGAGGATCACCCGATCTCGTACAACAGCTTCGAAGGCACCATCCCGCCGAAGCAGTACGGCGCCGGCAAGGTCGTTATCTGGGACAAGGGCACCTGGACGCCGATCGGCGATCCGCACGAGGGCTACCGTGACGGCGACCTCAAGTTCGCGCTGCACGGCTACAAGCTGCGCGGCAAGTGGGTGCTGGTGCGCATCAAGAGCAAGGAAGAAAAGCAGAACGCCTGGCTGCTCATCAAGGAACGCGATGCCTACGAGCGCCCTTCGGCCGAGTTCAGCGTCGTCGACGAGTTCCCGGACAGCGTGGCCGACCTGCCGATGCCCAAGCCGGAATCGGCCGCACCCGCGCCCGCACCGGCAAAGAAGCGCGCCGGTGCGCGCGGCATGCCCGCGGGCGCGGTCAAGGCAGAGATGCCGCAGAAGCTGTCGCCGCTGCTGGCCACGCTGGTCGATGCGCCGCCCGGCCGGCCGAGCGGATGGATCTACGAGATCAAGTTCGACGGCTACCGCATGCTGGCGCGCATCGATGCAGCCCAGGGCGTGCGGCTCATCACGCGCAACGGCCACGACTGGAGCAGCCGCCTGCCGCACCTGGTGCAGGCGCTCGCGCGCATGAAGCTCAAGCCCGGCTGGCTCGACGGCGAGATCGTCGTGCTCGCCGAATCCGGCCGGACCGACTTCCAGGCGCTCCAGAACGCCTTCGAGAGCGCCAGGACGCAGGGCATCGAGTTCTTCCTGTTCGACGTGCCGTACTACGACGGCCACGACCTGCGCGGCGTGCCGCTGATCGAGCGGCGCGAGTTCCTGCGCGCGCTGCTCGCCGAGGCGCCGGGCGACATCCGCCTGAGCGAAGCCTTCGATGCGGCGCCGAAGGACATCATCGCCTCGGCCTGCAAGCTCGGGCTCGAGGGCATCATCGGCAAGCGCAAGCAGAGCAGCTACAGGTCGCGCCGTTCGACGGACTGGATCAAGCTCAAGTGCAGCCAGCGGCAGGAGTTCGTCATCGGCGGCTACACCGACCCGAAGGGCTCGCGCATCGGCATCGGCTCGCTGCTGCTCGGTGTTCACGACGACAATGGCGATCTGGTGTACGCCGGCAAGGTCGGCACCGGCTTCAACGACCGCTCACTCGCGGACATGTTGACGCGCTTGCAGAAGATCGAGATCGACCAGCGCCCCTTCAAGAACAGGACCGAAGACGAACGCAACGCCCACTGGGTCAAGCCCACGCTGGTGGCGGAGGTCACGTACTCGGAGTGGACCGCCGGCGGCCACATCCGGCATGGCGTGTTCGAGGCGCTGCGCACCGACAAGCCGGCCCGGGCCATCGTGCGCGAGAAGCCCGTGCACCTGGCGGACGCCGATGTCGAGCAACAGCAGCCCATCGCGCACACGCTGCCGCCGAAGCTCAAGGTTACCCACCCGGAGCGCGTGATCGACCCGAAGAGCGGCGTGACGAAGATCGAGCTGGTGCGCTTCTACGGCCTGGTCGCGCCGCTGATGATGGAGCACCTCAAGGGCCGGCCGGTGTCGATCGTGCGCGCGCCCACCGGCGTCACGGGCGAGCTGTTCTTCCAGAAGCACCTGGACAAGGGCAGCATGGAAGGCATCCGGCAACTCGACCCCGCCATCTGGCCGGGCCACGAACAGATGCTCGAAGTCGCGACGCCCGAAGGCTTGCTGTCGGCCGCGCAGATGAACGTCATCGAGTTCCACACCTGGAATGCCGTGAAGACCGCGACCGGCAAACCCGACCGCATGACCTTCGACCTCGACCCGGGCGAGGGCGTCGGCTGGCCGGCCGTGCAGCAAGGCGCCGAGGTCGTGCGCGTGTTCCTCAACGAGCTGGGCCTGGTGTCTTTCTGCAAGACCACCGGCGGCAAGGGCTTGCACGTGGTGGTGCCGCTGCGCAAGCACCACGACTGGGACACCGTGAAGGATTTTTCGGAAGCCATCGTGCGCCACCTGGCCCGCACGCTGCCGAAGATGTTCGTCGCCAAGAGCGGCCCGCGCAACCGCGTGGGCAAGATCTTCATCGACTATTTGCGCAACGGCTTCGGCGCCACGACCGTCTGCGCCTGGTCCGCCCGCGCGCGGCCGGGGCTCGGGGTGTCGGTGCCCGTCGAGTGGACGGAGGTGCGGCACCTGACGAGCGGGGCGCAATGGACGGTGCGGAACATCCATACGCGGCTGGACAAGGGGAACGAGCCCTGGAAGGACTATGCGAAGTCGGCGCAGGGGATTGGGCCGGCGATGAAGATGCTGGGGTTTCGGGGATGAGGGGCCTTGCTCCCTCTCCCTCCGGGAGAGGGCTGGGGTGAGGGCACGCGGCCCGTGCGCGCGTCGATCGGCTCGCCCGGGGCTCGTCGACCACGATAGGCAGGGCGTTCAACTCGGAGCAGAATGCTTCCAGGAGAAGCAGACCTTCGACGGCAATGTCTGCTGACCCAAAGGCATCTCCATTCGGGAAGCACCGCGAGCGACTTCAACGGAGGACGCAATGCGAACGGCTCATTGGCTGATGACTGCAGTCCTTGGACTGCTGCTTGCGGGCTGTGCGGGCATCAGAACCGCTCCGACACCGGAAGCGCGACAGGCTTTGGCTCCAACCGGCAAGCTTCGCGTTGGGCTCCAGCTTGGCAATCCCTTGAACGTGGCACGGGACTCCGTGTCGGGTGAGATGAAGGGGGTTGGATTCGACCTCGGAAAAGAGATGGCCCGGCGCATAGGGGTTCCATTTGAGCCGGTGCTGTACCCATCGATCGGAGCCCTTCACGACGGCGGGAAATCGGGGGCTTGGGACGTCGCCCAATTTGGGTTCAGTCCCGAGCGGGCGAAGGAGTGGGATTTCAGCGCGCTTCACCTGGAGGTCGAATTCGGCTACCTCATCCCTGGCGGTTCATCGATCTCAACAATGGCTGATGTGGATCGCCCCGGGACTCGAGTTGCCGTGCAGGAGAAGTCCGGACCCGATGTCTTTTTTACTCGCACGCTGAAGAATGCTGTGGTGATCCGAGCATCAAGCAACCCTGGCGCATTGGAGGCGTTGAAATCCGGGAGGGCGGACGTCATGGGCAGCATCAAGCCGATCCTGTTCGAGATGTCGAATCAATTGCCTGGTTCTCGAGTCCTCGACGGTCGACCTGGCATCGATCCGCACGCTATGGCGATGCCGAAGGGACGGGATCTCGGAGCGGCATACACGCGCCAGTTCGTTGAGGACGCGAAGTCCGAGGGTCTGGTCAAAGCCGCGATTGAGAGAGCCGGTTTACGCGGCGTGATTGTCGCTCCGCTCAAATGATCAGCCGGATCGGCTCCGAGCGCTCTTCCTATTGCCCTCGGTGCGCGGGGTATCCGTACCCGCCGAGGCACTGCCACCGTTCGCCTGATCGACCCACTGCAAAGCGTCGACATACGACATGAAGCGGTGGAGGTACTCCGGCGACAGTTCACGCATCAACATGAGCGATCGATGCACGAGGTGACGCGAGTTGAGGGGGCCGGCGTTCTGCGGCACCGTCGCCAGCGACTGCGTCAGCCGTCGATCGGCGCTGAGCCTCGACCAGGTGTTTCTGAAATAGCTGAGCGTCTTCGAGTCGAGCGCCGCGCCGTCCCCACGCGATGACGACGCATGCCGGGCGACGTGGTCGACGAGCGCCGCGAGCGCGCCGCGATGGGGCTGGTCCTGCTGCCCCGCGATGTCGCCGTCCGCACATCGGGCCCTTTCGAGATCCTCTCCATAGGCCGCGAGCAGCTTGAGCACCTTGTCGTCCAGGATGCGTCGCGCCTCGCCGCTGTAGGCCGCCGCCCGTCCGGCCAGCACCTCGATGAAACGAAAGCGGACCGGATCGAAGCGATGATCGCCACGTTCGCGCCGTGCGTCGATCATCGCGCCGGTTGCGCATGTCCCCTCGCTACTCACGGGACTTCATGCTTGCGTTGGACGGTCTCGGCGTGGGCGCCATTTCCACGCGCCGGTTCCTGGATCGTCCGTCGGCATCGGCGTTCGACGCCACCGCCTGCTCGGAACCGAAGGCTGCGGCAAATACCGAGGACGACGGGATGCCTTCCTCGATCAAGGCCCGGGTCACCGTCAAGGCCCGCTGAGCCGACAGCTCCCAGTTGTCGGCGAATTGGCGGTTGCCTCCCCGCACCTGCCGGTCGTCGGTGAAGCCGCTCACCATCAGGATCTCGTCGCGGCCCTGGAGGTAGGCGGCCAGCGGTGCGCTCAGGCTCTTCAACAGTTGCCGGCCTTCGGGCTGCAACTCGGCGGAGTTGACGGCGAACAGTACGCTGCCGCTGATGCCGATGCGCCCGTTGTTCAGCGTCACCCGGCCCGCCGCCAGCGGCCCCGCGAGTGCCTGCTCGAGGGCCTGCAGTCGCTGCGCTGCAGCCTGCCGCTGCCTGACCTCGGCTTCCAGCTTCGTCGTGAGGTCCAGCTGCATGCCGACCACGCACACCAGGATCAGCACGAAGGCGCCCAGCAGCCCCGACATCAGATCGCCGAACACGGCCCATACCGGCACCGTCGGCTCCAGGCCGGCGTCGACGTCCTCCGTCATCACGCTTCGCTGCCCATCGGTGCCCGGCTGCTGGCGAGCTGCTGCAGATCCTCGACGATCTGCTTCTGCGACATGATGCTCAGGTCGATGACTTCTCTGGCCTGCGCCACGTAGTAGTCCAGCTGCTCGTCACTGCGCGCGATGGACTTGCCGAGCGCGCCTTCGATGCGCTGCAGATGGGCTACCAGCTTGTCGTTCGATTGGCTGAACAGCTGCACCGCGAAACCGAATGCCTCGCCCAGGCTTGCCACCTCGACGGCACTGCCGGTGATCTGTGCGGCGACGTCGGCCATCTTCCCGGTTTCCGCGTCGACCTTGTCCGTGAAGCGCGTGCCGACACGATCGAGCAAGTCGGCCGACGCGGCGACCAGCGCGTCGATTGCCGAGCGCTGTTCGGTGGACGCATGGTTCACGCTGTCGAGCAGGGTCTGCAGCGTTTCCAGAATGCGGCCGCGTTCCTCCAGCATCGTGTTGTCGCGCGCCATGCTGTCGGAAAGCTTCTGGCGCAGTTCGGCAATCACCTCGGCCGCGGCCCGGGGGGCTTCCGAGGCGGCATGCACGAGTTGGGCGATCTCGGCGATCGTGTTGCTCGCGTGCGCTTCCGTCCGGGCCGATATCTCTTCGGCGGTCTGCGCCAGCGTCTTGCAGAGCTGCTGCTGCTGGCTCTCGCTGCGCGCGCCCGCCTGCTGCCATTCCTGCTGCAGCGACACGGCCATCGCCTCGAGCGCATCGGTCCAGGCCGCCAGCCGCTGCTGGTCGCGCGACGCCATCTCCGCCTGCAGGTCGGCCTGCGCCTGGGCCACAGTGCGCAGCTGCGAAGCCGTATGCTGCTCCAAGCGGGTCGACAGCCCTTCCAGTTGCCGCTGCACGCCGTGCTCGATGGTGCCGTGCAAGGAGGTCGCCTCGCGCGCGATCCCGGCCATCGTGGCTTCGACGACCGGCTGGATCGTCGCGCCGGCAACGCGGGCACTCTCGGTCAGGCTCTCCTTCAACGAGCGGTCGACGGAGGAGGCCAGGCTTGCATACGCGGCCTCGGCCTTGCTGTGGAAGCTGTCCTGGCTGGAGAGCAGGCGCTCGTTCAAGGCCTGGCTCTGCCGCTCCATCGTCGCCATCATGGCCTGCAGCCGATCGACCAGCTCGGGCATCGCCTGGCCCTGTCGCTGCAGCAGCTTGAAGGACTCCTCGCGCTGATGGGCCAGGGAGAAGGCACGCAAGGTGGTCGCGATGCGCGTGTCGAGCAGCTGCGCGGCCTGCAGCCTGTCGCGCCGGCACAAGGCGGAGACGAGGCCCAGCATCGCGGACGCGGCCACGCCCGCAACGGACGTGCCGAAGGCCAGCCCCAGCCCCTTGACCGGGGCGGCCAGGGAGGAGCGGATGGCCTGCAGGTCCGACGCGCTCTCCAGCGCGATCCCGGTGCCGTTCAGCGTGACCACCATGCCGAGAAAGGTGCCCAGCATCCCCAGCAGCACCAGCAGCCCCGCGAGGTACGGCGTCAGGGCCGGGCCGGGCAAGCCGACGCGCTCACCCTCGATGCGCAGGCGCACCGCGTTCCGCAAGGAAGGATGCAGCTGGTCGAGCCAATGGCCCAGGCTCGCCGGGGGATCGGGCATGTCCGCCAAGGCGCGTGCCAGGGTGGACGTGGCCTGGTGGAAGCGGTGCAGTTCCAGCGCGCCCATCAGATAGAACGCGCCGACGAGCAGCGTGATCACCAGCGCCAACGGGTTCGAGCCGATGTACCCGGCGCCGACCCAACAGACGGCGGCCAAGCCCACGAAAAAAGCGAAGTGTTGAAGAAATCTAGTCATTCACTCTTGCGAAGGGCTTCGAGCAGCCCTTCGACCGGTTGCAATCGAATATCCAGCTCGGCAAGCAACACGCTTTGCATGTTCTTGCAGAAAACGTTTGACCAGCCTTCGGGCTGGGCCCCGCTGTCGGCCTGGCGCAAGCGCCCGAAATGCTTTTCGAGCAACCCGGGCACGGTCGACAGCAAGCGCTGCTCGTGCGCACCCAGCGCCTGTTCCATGACGGCATCCACGGCAGCAAGCCGGGCCATGGCGGGCGACCTGGCCGCCAGCTTCGCCCGCAGGCGACCGCGCAAGGGCTCGATGGCCGCCTCGATCGCCTGTTGCCTGGCGAGGTAGCGCCGACGGTATGCGGAGAAGTCGGCCCCGAGTGCGCTGTCTGCGGCGATGGCTTTCGCCAACGCGGCTCGCACGCGGGTGCATTCGGCTTCCTCGGCGCGCGCGGAAGCGCGCGCGCCGGATGGCGCAGTCGCCGCACCGCCATTCAACGCCGCGGACAGCGAGATGGCGTCGGTCCAACGGAGCCATTCACCCAATCGATCCGCGAAGCCTTGTTTGGATTCGGGAACGTCGGTGTCGGTCAGTTGAGCGAGCAAGCGAATGAGCGCCGATCCGGTGAAACCTGTGCGCCGTGACACTTGCACCATACCGCCAGAAGGAAAAGCCCGGCAGTCTACACCGCGCACTCGCGCCGGACGGGCTGGCCGAGTCGCCTCTGTAACGAGACGTCACCAGCCTGCGCCGCCGCCCAGCAGGGCGCGCCTGGCCAGCAGAAAGGTCGCCGCATTCCAGCTCTGCCCGGCCATCCCCATCGGCGCCAGCGTGCGGCCGTGGAACCACTCGGTGAAACGCCAGTCGCCGAGCTCGTTCACGCGCGCCAGTCGCGCGAGCTCCTGCCAGGCCATTGAGTGCAGGCCCACCCGGGCCAGCGCCATCACCCAGAAGCCGCCGACGAAGGGCCAGATGCCGCCGTTGTGGTACTGGTGCACCATGTTCTGCTGATGGCGCGCCATATACGGCCGCCACAGCGCATGCTGACGCGACAGCGGATGCAGCACCACACGCACAGGGTAGGGATCGCAGGCACGCGCCGCGCTGATGGTCTTGACGATGCGGCGTGCCATGGAGGAATCGGCCAGCCCGCTCTGTATGGCCAGCACGTTGCCGAACACATCCCCCTCGTCGCCGACGACCGAGAGATTGACGAAGCTGAGGTACAGGCCCGGGTCGCGCCGGCCGCGGCGCGCATAGTGCCGCAGCAGTCGGGCGCGATGGTACTCGGGCAGGTTGCGCTGGAACGGATTGAACAGGTGGTTGAAGTGGTACTGCGTCGCCTCGGCCTCGTCCATTGCGTAGCGACGCTTGACCTCGTACCAGAGCGCGTTGCTGTACAGCACGTAACCCGAGCGCGGCATGATGTCGGCCCAGTCGCTGGCCTCGTTCTGTTGCAGCAGTCGAAAGTGCTGGTGCTCCTGCGCCAGCAGCCAGCCGAGCGCGCGGCCTGCCTCGCGGCCCCAGTGCGAGCGACCGACGCGGCCATGGCGGCGCACATGATCCACCGCGATCAGCCACCACAAGGTGGCGTCGATGCAGCCCAGGTACCAAAAGTCGGCATCGCGGCCTTCCGGGTCGACGTATTTGGGGATCTGCCCATTGGCCGCCTGCTGTGCCGCGAGCGCGTCGAGGCTGGCCACCGCTCCCTGCTCCAGCGCCGGCACACCACTGCCGCACATCGCCATCACGCAGATCGCGGCGTCGCGCCCGAAGATGCGCGTGTAGCGCCGCGCCTCGGCCGCCTCGGTACGGCTCGCGGCCAGGATGCCGTGCGGCGTCAGGTTGCGTTCCAGCAGTTCGAGTGAAGCCTGGGAGCAGGTGTCGATCAGCGCGAGCGTGGGGGCGTCTAGGTTCTTCATGGGGGCGTAGGGGGCGGTGGGGCGCCGCTTGGCAGCGGGAGCTGCCGTTGACTTTGAACGAATCCCCTCTCGTTCTGGCGAAGATCGCGACGCGGCAGCAGTCAGTCGATCCAGGGACCACCAAGCATTGCTTGGATATACGCCGCGACCTTCACCAGGTCCTCGTCAGACATCGGGATCGGGGGTGCGTCGACAAGGTGCTCGGCGACCAGGTGCAGCTTTGCCGATGCATTGGGCTGCTCCTGGAGCAGAACCGCGATCGCCGCGGTTTGGGCGACAGTTCGCAACTCGAGCGAACGCAGTCGCGCGTTGACTTCTTCCATTTCCATTTTGTCCCTCCTCCCCGGGGTCCAAGTTGAGGAATCTGGATTCTGCTTCGAAAAAGGGCGGGCACGTCAACGGGTCCGCATCCGGTACTGCCTCAGCCCGCCCCATCCGCTGCGACAGAGCTTTCGCATGCAATGGCTGCGGAAGCGCGTTCTTGAAGGGCAAGTTCAGAGTTCCGAATCCGCCGGAGGACAGACCTTAGCTCGTACTCCTCCACATGGGTCAGCTCAAGCGCCAGGCTCCCGAACTCAGCTTGGTAGCAGGGCAACATCAACACCGCTGTGAGCGCGTGGACGTCATTGCCGCGTGCAATGTACGCATTGCACGCGGCAATGCTTCGATAGATTTCGAGCGCCCGTGCTACTCGGCCGGAAGCTTGCTTGCTTGTCTTACTGGTCATCGCCGGCTCCTTGTGGCGCGCCTCGGATGGCGCCGCAAGACAACTCTATTCACTCGGGAGCGCAGCGCGGAGTAACAAGATCGTCGTGAATCTGACCGCTGCACCCGTGGCGTGCGATGGCGATGAGGACTCCTGAATTGGCGCATCGCCCCATGCACGGCTTATCCGTGCTCGTGGGACTTTGACGCCTTCTGCTCCGGGACAGTCACGGCGATCGTTTCGCTGGCAAGGATCTTGTGACTCGGATCGGCAAGTTCGATCAGCATCTTGTGCACGCCAGGCTTCAAACCCACCACGATGATGGGATCGCCGCTCGTGTGGGCCCAGGTGCCGGGCCGGTCGTCGACTGTCACGTGAAGGTGGCCGACACGGGGCGATACCTCGGCGGCGCTCTTGCCGAAGACCGGGATGATCCGCAGGTTCTCGGTCCGGTGCTGAACGATGACGACGCCCCGAGCCAGAGGCTCGGCCAACGGCGGATACACAACGAGTTTCGGCGGCGGTTCCGATTCGAGCGGAATGACAGCCGCGGGACGGCCGATATCCGTGGCAGTTTGCGCGGCAGTTTGCGCCCAGGCTGCGACGCAGAAAACAGCGGCGGCAGCGACGACGGCAAGGTGTCTGAAAGCAGATGGCATGACGTTTTCTTTCGCAGAGGGTTGGTTGACGACGGCCGAATTTTCAGTGGGGAACTGAGCCTCCGGAGCGCAGAACGTATGCCTCTGTATCGGCACGAGAAATCAACACAGTACGTTTCATCTTGGGTTTGCGCGTCGCCCACGCGCCATGCGCCGCACGCCGGCAGTCGTTCTGTACGCCACTGTGTCTGACAGGCGCGAGAACACACGGGAATGCAAATCGACGGCCGCTCGACACATCGCAGATACGAGCGCCGTCTCCAATGCACTCTTCAACTTTTTGAAAGCCAGCCATGAAGACCTATTTCGCCATCGCATCCGCCAGTGCGGCGCTTGTCAGCCTGTTCGTGTTCTCGTCCCCTGCCTACGCCCACATGCCGCAGGCGCAGCCGCCGGGAATCGCGCGCACCGATCTCCAGCGGCACGATCTCACCGCGCCGGGACGCGAGGTCGTCCAGGTGCGCGTCGATTTCGCCCCCGGGGTGGTGGCCCCCAAGCACAGCCATCCGGGCGAAGAGATCGTCTATGCCGTCGAAGGCTTGCTGGAGTACCAGCTCGAGGGCAAGCCGCCGGTGACGCTCAAGGCCGGTGAGGTCCTGTTCATTCCGGCCGGAGCGAACCACAGGGTGACGAACGTCGGCAGCGGCAACGCGGCGGAGCTCGCCACGTACATCGTCGAAAAAGGGAAGCCGCTCGTCGTGCTGGGGAAGTGAGAGACCAGCTTCGGGCCCCTTGTCGTCCGTCGACCTCCGCATCTGAACTTTCGCTCCGCAGCGAAACCGGCCGTTACCCGCAAGATGCTGGGCTTCGACAGTCGGGCCAGCAGACCTTCGACCCTGAGGCGCGAACCTACTGCCCTACGACCGACCAGCCCGCTTGTTGGTTCGTCTTGTCGTTTTCGTACTCCCACCGCGTGCCGCAGGCGTCGCAACGGTAGCTGGTGATGGTGACCGTGTGACCGCCGCTATCGCCATCGCTGCGCTCCGCCTTGCGACTGGACATCTGAACGAGTTCGGCATGCCCGGGCGCGCGGCGCCAGTTGCGCTGGATTGCGGCGCACGAGGCGCAGAGCACCAGCTTCTTCAGTTCGTCTCGTCGGTTGGATGCGTTCGTCATACGGCTTGTGCCTTCTCTCTATCGGGTCGACCATTCAATCGACCCATGCTAACAACATGACAGATTCCACTGGCCAGTCCGTCAGGGGCTCTCCCTTCGCATTTGCCCATGCGGCGCCGAGGACTGAACACGCGTCCGAAAAGTGCGACGCAAAAAAATGAGGTGACCCTCCGAACAGTGCTTGAAAGACGCTCTCCGAGGTGCTCGGCGACTAAATTCCGTCTCAGAATTCGGACGCAAGTTCTGGAGCGGCCTGCAGGTGCTTTTCCTCGTAAGCCCGGACTTCGACCTGGCCGAATATTGAGACGTGGTGGCTCAATGGCGCTCCTAGGATGGGCCATCGCATCAATCGACGTTACACGGTGATCACGCGTTCCGTGCACCAGTCGCCCCGTTTCGGGGCACCGATTGATGAACCGAGGAAACCATGTCAGTCACTCTCGAACTCGACTCCATCCGCCAGGAGTTTCCCGTCACCAAGCGGATGCTCTACCTGGACTCCGCGCACCAGACGCCGATGGCGACTTGCGTCCGCCAGGCGCTCGCGGAATTTCTCGCCGAAGGCAACGAAATGGCCGGGCCGAAGCCGGTATGGATGCGCCGCGTGGAGCGTGCTCGTGAGGACGTTGCTGCGCTGCTCAACGCGTCGCCCGGCGAGATCGCCTTCACCAAGAACACGTCTGAAGGACTGAACATCGCCGCCAATGCCGTTCCGCTCGCGAGCGGGGACACGGTCCTCATGCTCGAAGGCGACCATCCGAACAACGCCTATGCCTGGCTCAACCTCAAGCGCAAGGGCGTAAAGGTACGCTTCGTGAAGGTGGCAGACGATGAAATCGCGACGGCGGAAACCTTCGAGCGCTTCATCGACGCCACGACCAAGGTGATCTCGCTGTCTCACGTGACCTTCCATGCTGGCCAGCGGCACGATATCGCCAGCATCGGCCGCCTGTGCGCGCAAAAGGGCATCTACCTGGTTGTCGACGTGATGCAGTCGGTCGGCGTGGTTCCGGTCGACGTCAAGAAACTGGGCGTTTCTGTGCTCGCCGCCGGCTGCCACAAGGGTTTGCTGGTACCCCAGGGCCTGGGCATCCTCTACGTGAAGGCCGGCCTCGATGAGCTTCAACCGGCGTACCTGGCAATGAGCAGCTTGGCGAATCCCCCCGAAGACTACATAGCGCGGCCTGACGATCTTGCACCGCGCAAGGATGCGGGTCGCTTCGAGTTCGGCAACTACAACCTTCCGGATCTGCATGCCCTGTCGAGCTCGATCGGTCTCATTCAGAAGACCGGCGTCGAGCGAATCGAAGAGCATGTGCTCGCGCTCGGTGATCGGCTGATCGCCCAACTCGAAAAGCTCGACGTGCGCCTCGTTGGACCGCGCGCTCGTGCCAGACGTGCGCACATCTACGTGATGGATCTGCCGGTTGCCGAGTGGCACGACTATTTCACGCAGAACCAGGTTCGCGTGTCGCCCGAGCGAGGCGGTGTTCGCATCTCCTTCGGCATGTTCAACACCGCCGAGGACGTTGACCAGGTTGTGTCGCTGATCCAGCAGCGCTTGAACCGAACCGGCCATCCGGCCGCTGCGACCCAGGTCGACTGAGCGCCATCCATTTCCATTGCCCGCAGGAGAATCTTTCATGAACTTGAAGTCGTCCTTTCTCACCATCGCAGCAGCAAGCCTGTTGGTTGCGAGCATGCCCACCTTCGCCCAGGCGGGCGGCGATACGCTGCAGAAGATCAAGGAAACCGGAGCGATCACGCTCGGCTACCGCGAGTCGTCCGTGCCGTTCTCATTCCTGGACAGCCAGCAGAAACCCGTTGGCATCTCGATGGACCTGTGCGCGGCCATCGTGGACAAGGTGAAGCAGCAGCTGAACCTGCCCAAGCTCGAAGTCAAGTACGTGGCGGTCAACTCGTCGAATCGCATCCCGCTGGTCGTGAACGGCACTGTCGACGTCGAGTGCGGTGGCACCGCGAACAATGCGGCGCGGCAGAAGCAGGTCGGCTTTTCCGTTGCGACCTTCGTCAGCCAGCCGCTTTGGCTGGTGCGCGTGGACTCCGGCGTGAAGAAGCCCACGGACCTCAAGGGCAAGACCGTCGTGGTCACGCAGGGCTCCAATGCCGTTGGCTTCGCGCGCAAGTTCAACGAAGAGCAGAAGATGGAGCTGGTGACGATCGCGGCCAAGGATCACGGCGAATCGATGCTCACGCTCGACAGCAACCGTGCCGTAGCCTGGCTCGAAGACGACATCCTGCTGGCGGGCGAGAAGGCCAACTCGCGCAACTCGGCATCGTTTGCCCTCGTGCCGGGCGGCTTCGACAACATCTACTACGGCTTGATGCTGCGCAAGGACGATCCAGCGTTCAAAGCCCTGGTCGACGGCGTGCTCGGCAACCTCATGAAGAGCGGCGAGTACGACAAGCTCTACAAGAAGTGGTTCGAGTCGCCGATTCCGCCGCGCAACGTGAGTCTTTCCTTTCCGATGACGGAAAAGCTGAAGGAGCGAGTCAAGGCGCCCAGCGACAGGATCGACTGAAGAACCATCTGCAACTGACCGGAGCTCGACGTGTTCGAAGTCCTTTTCGAAACAGTCCAGGACGGAGAGGAGCTGTATCTCACCTGGCTGCTCAATGGTTTGGCTTGGACGGTGGCTCTGGCGCTGGCAGGCTGGTGTTTTGCCTTCGTCTTGGGGGTGCTGGTCGGATGCTGCCGGACATCCTCCAACCGGGGCATAGCGCTGGCCGCGCGGCTCTATGTGGAGGTCTTCCGCAATATTCCAATCATCGTCCAGATGTTCCTTTGGTATTTCGTACTGCCGGAACTGCTACCAGCCGATCTCGGCAGCGCGATGAAGAAGATGCCGCCCCCCTGGGGTGCGTTCGTTCCGGCCCTCATCGCGCTTTCGCTCTACACCGGAGCGCGCGTGGCCGAGCAAGTCAAAGCGGGTATCGAGGCGTTGCCCTACGGCCAGCGTTCAGCAGCCAGGGCACTCGGCATGAGCGAGCTAAGGGTGTATCGCACCATCCTGCTTCCGCAGGCGCTGCGAATCATCATGCCGACGCTGACCAGCGAGGTGATGGGCATCTTCAAGAACACGTCCGTAGCTCTAACCATCGGGCTTCTCGAACTCACCGCCCAAGCCCGACAAATTAACGAGTTCACCTTCAAGACGTTCCAAGCCTTTGGCGCGGCAACCCTTCTCTATCTGCTGCTCGCTCTCTTCGTCTACGCAATCATGCATGGCTTGGAACGGCGCCTTCGCACGCCTGGCTCGGAACTCACGATCGCGCGGCGCCGCTTCTTCTTGTTGAGGAAGGAGGCTGCAAAGCCATGAATCACTTCGATTTCTCCGTGATTGCGCAGGCCTACCCGTTCCTGCTCAAAGGGTTGGTGTTCTCGCTGGAGCTCACCGCGGTCGGCTTCCTCGGGGGATTGGTGCTCGGTATCGGCTTGGCTCTTGTGCGGCACCTTGAAGTTCCGGTGGCATCGCAGCTCGCCAGCGCGTACATCACGCTGATTCGCTCAGTCCCGCTGATCATGGTGCTCTTCTGGTTCTTCTTCCTGATGCCGCTTGTGCTGATGTGGATGACAGGAGCTTCAAGGCCGGTGCAGATCGGACCCGTGTGGACGGCCTTCGTGACCTTCACATTGTTCGAGGCCGCCTACTACGCGGAGATCATCCGCGCCGGGTTCAAGGCGATAGCAAAGGGGCAGTATGGCGCTTGCAGGGCGTTGGGGATGTCCACGTGGCAGAGCTATCGGCTGATCATCCTCCCGCAGGTCCTGCGGGTTGTCAGTCCGATCCTGCTCACGCAGACGATCATCCTGTTTCAGGACACGTCGCTGGTCTACGTGCTTTCCGTGACCGATCTCCTGGGTGCAGCGTCGAAGATCGCCCAACGTGATGGGCGCCTCGTCGAGATGTACCTGGCGGTCGCCGTGATTTACATGGTGCTTTGCTCGATCACGTCGCAACTCGTTGCCGTACTGAAGAATCGCTATGCAGTTCCAGGACGGCGCTAGAGTCCCAATAATCCGGTCATGAGCACATCGACCAGGAAGGCCAGGAAAACTTCGACAGCCGTCGCAGGAACGCCCGTCGAACGGCTGTTCGCGGTCCTCAACCTGGCGGCCAAGATGGGCATGATCTCCGCAGCCGATATCGTCTACCTCCTCGATCTGCCCAGGCCTACGGCTCACCGGATGATCGCCTCGCTGGAGGAACTGCACTTTCTTCAGAAGATGCCGGTCAAGGGCAAGTACGCCGTCGCGCCCAAGCTGGTCGGATTGGCGACCTCGATCCTGAGCTCCACGATTGTCTACGCGCCCATCCAGGCACTGTTGACCGCCGTTGCACAAAAGACCGGAGAGACCTGTGGGCTGGCACTGATGTCCTTCGGCGAGGTCGAGTACATCGCAAGCGTCATGGGCCAGTCGCCGCTCACGCTGCAGTTCCAGGCTGGGCAAAAGGCGCCGCTGCACTGCACGTCCAGCGGTCAGGTCTTTCTTGCAGCGTTGCCGCCGGATGAACTCGCAAAGTTCATGGCCTCCGGCCCCTGGGAGCCGCTGACGCCCAAGACCGTCACCGAACCGAAGGGGCTTCTCGAGCGCCTCCGAAAGGTGAAGAACCAAGGTTATGCGGCCAACGAGTCCGAGTACATCGTGGGCGTCGTCGGTGCCGCAGTACCCATACAGGGCACAGATGGCCAGGTCGTGGCGGCGCTCACGATTTCTGCGCCGAAGAGCCGACGCACGCTCGAGGAAGTCGTCGCGATGGTACCTACGTTGACGACCTACGCAGATCGGATCAGGCGGGCGATCCAACCTAGATAGGATCTCAGCGGTCTCGGCACCACCGGCCCGAATCCGGACACACACTGGCCCGTGCGCCATTCAGCCAGACCTGCTCTTCATCCAGTTGCAACGAGGTCGAAGGATCGATGTCGAAGTCGATCCGAAGTGCGCGCGCGACATCGGCATTCTCGATGGGAAGTTCCCAGGTCAGGAATACCTGGGTGCAATCCTGGTCGGGCGCGAAGTCGGCCACATGGAAGCCGCCGCTCCGGCGCTTGATGACGGCGTGCGGCTGGCCCGTATCGAATATCACAGCCGTACCCCTGGCAAGCGGGATTCGATGACCTGTAGCGGGGAAATGCAGGTCCAGACCCCTGTCCTCGCTCAGGAAGAGATTGCAGAAGGCCGCACCGCCATAGCGTGCGCCGTCATGGTGGTACTTCGCGCCGCGGCAGGCCATGAGGGCTACGTCACAGGAGGCAAGCACCTCGGGCAGACCGAGCGTGCGCGTCCAATCGGATGCTGCCTTCACGCAGTGCCTGTAGTCCGGCCAGCGCGCACGCGCTCGCGCCAGAGGCAATGCCTCGACGTCTCCGGGTTCCAGGCCCAAGCGCAACGATGTCTCCCTTTCCCAATCTGCCAACAGCCTCGCAGGGGGCGCAGGCGCGTCGACCGTGCCTGACAGCACGACATCACTCACGCTTCGACTGCGGATGGCATCGCCACTCCAGAAATAGGAAGCAAGGAGGTCTCGCACGCGATGCGGTTGAGGGGGGTGGCTCATCCGACCAGTGTAGTAATCGGCGATGGATCGCCCATCGCAAGCAGCCGTGCTGCGGTTGGCGCCGTTGTGGCAGGATGCGGGCCAGAACCAGGCGATCGAACTCGCCGACTGCACTCAACTTCCCGGCCTCTCCCATGCCCACGTTTCCGGACGACATCTACACCGAGCCTTCCAACCTGGATGGAAGAACCCTCTCCAACCTCGGTCCGCTGCGCAGGATGGCGGGCCTGTGGCAGGGCGAGAAGGGCGTGGACGTCAAGCCCAAGGCGCAGGGACCGAAGACGCAGGTCTATGGAGAGCACTACGAATTGCAGCCGATCGATCCCCAGACCAACGGCCCGCAAGTGTTGTATGGCCTGCGCTATCACACCTACATCCACAAGCCGGGGCTGACCAAGATGTATCACGATCAGGTCGGCTACTGGTTGTGGGAACCTGCCACCGGCACCGTCATGCACACACTGGCGATTCCGCGAGGCCAGGTAGCGATGGCGAGCGGCCAAGTGAAGGCGGACGCAGACCGCTTTGAACTCGTCGCCACGCGCGGGAGCCTCGTGAACGGCATCGTGTCCAACGCGTTCATCGAGCATGCTTTCACCACGCTGGAGTGGCGTATTGAGGTCGCGTTCAATGCCGATGGCACCTGGTCGTACAACCAAGATACCGTCATGCAGATCCAAGGGCTTGCCGAACCCTTTCATCACACCGACCGCAACACACTCACGAAGATCGGTGAGCCGGCTCCCAATCCGTTGGCAATGCAGGATTGAGCGTCGCCGCCAGGATCGGTGGCGAATAGTCAGAATGCACCAAGCCCATTTCCCATCGCTGCATTTCCCCCGGCTTGCCCTGATGGCGCTCGCGGTCGCTCTGCTGGGCGGCTGCGCTTCCGTGCCATCTACAGCGCCATCGCAGCCATCAACGGCGCTCCCGACGCCCATGCCCGCGGCCGTGGACGACGCAGAGCTCCACAAGCGGTTCGCACAGTGGGTCGCGGACTTCCGCGCGACCGCGCGCGCAGGAGGCATCGGCGAGGCCACGCTGCGCAGCGCATTCGACAATGTCCAGTACCTGCCGCGCGTCATCGAACTGGATCGTGTGCAGCCCGAACTCACGCGCACGGTCTGGGACTATCTTGATCGAACCGTGACCGCCCAACGTGTTGCGGCGGGCCAGGACAAGCTCCTGCAGGTTCGCAACGAAGCCGAAGCGGCGGCCTCGCGCTACGGCGTCCCGCCCAGCATCGTGGTCGCCATCTGGGGCATGGAGAGCAACTACGGCAGCAATTACGGCAGTACCCCGACCATCGACGCGCTGGCGACGCTGGGCTTCGAGGGGCGTCGCGCGGACTGGGCGCGCGCTGAGTTGCTCGCGGCGCTGAAGATCGTCGACAACGGCGACATCGATCGCGAACACCTGGTCGGCTCCTGGGCTGGTGCCATGGGCCAGACCCAGTTCCTGCCGTCGAACTTCCTGGCCTACGCGGTGGATGCCGATGGCGATGGTCGGCGTGACATCTGGGGCAGCATGGCGGACGTGATGGCCTCGACCGCGAACTTCCTGTCGCGCGCGGGCTGGCAGGCGGACAAGCCTTGGGGCGTCGAGGTCCGGTTGCCGACCGGCTTCGACTACGGTCGGGCCGACACAGCCGTGCGCCAGTCCACCGCTCAATGGGCCGCCGAGGGGCTGCGAAGCGCGGACGGTCAGCCACTGCCGGAGTTTGCGGACGGAACGATCCTGCTGCCCGCAGGCGCGCGCGGGCCGGCTTTCCTGGTCGGATCGAACTTCCGAGCCATCTTGCGCTACAACAACTCGACCAGCTATGCGCTCGCGGTCGGCCTTCTTGCGCAACGCCTGACTGGCGGCCCCGACGTGCAGTCCCCTTGGCCGCGGGATCTGGCCGCTCTCACGCGCAGCCAACTGATCGAGCTCCAGACCGCGCTCAATCAGCGTGGCTTTGCCAGCGGAGCGCCCGACGGCGTGATGGGCCCCGCCACCCGTGACGGCCTGCGCCGCTATCAACGCAGTGTCGGCTTGCCCGCGGACGGCTATCCGAGCGCAGAGCTGCTTCAGCGCCTGCAACAGCGCTAGCCGAGGTCTGCGAGCATCGTGCCGCGGCAATTGGGAGACCCGCAACGGCAGGGATAGTCCGAGGCCGGCGAGCCGTCGTCCGCTGTCAGGCAATAGTCGATGAACAGTTCGTCCCCCGCGTTCACGGGAGCGATCGTCTGGAACTTCAGCAACAACTGGCCTGCGTCGTCGTACTCCTCGACCGCCTCGCAGTTCGGGTCGCAGGCGTGATTCAGGTGCCGAGTGCCATTGCCTCCCTTGGCGCCATCGATGGTTTCCCGATTGGACAAGGTAAAGAGGTAAGTGAGCAGGCCATCCCAGACCTTGGCGGCGATCTCTTGCTGTGAGTAGCGCCGGCCTTCGTAGATACCCAGCAATGCGAAAGCGGGCAACGCGCGCGTCGCGAAGGCGCCGAGGCCGTGGACTTCGCTGGGCCCACCCTGAGGCAGGGGGTCGAGGAATGGTGTTTGCGAAGCTTTGCCATGTGAGTCGGATTTGTAGACGGAGCCCGAACTTGCCGAAGGCTGTATCGGGTAGTTCAACAGGTTCTTTCTGAAGCCGCTCCAGATCGGCGGTTTCATCCGAACAGCTGGGCCGCGGCGCAATTTTGAATACTTTAGTATTGTTTCTTGCG
Source organism: Variovorax sp. LjRoot84 (assembly GCF_964254305.1). Classification (NCBI taxonomy): domain Bacteria; kingdom Pseudomonadati; phylum Pseudomonadota; class Betaproteobacteria; order Burkholderiales; family Comamonadaceae; genus Variovorax; species Variovorax sp. LjRoot84. The sequence continues at coordinate 5,354,594 of NZ_CAXUTE020000001.1, read as the reverse complement.
CGCGCAAGGACTAAGCTGGCACCCGTCGGATGAAGATCAAAAAAGGAGGAACGGATGACCAGCGTTCCATCGGCGCGCGCCTTGCGCGGCCTTGCTTATGCGTCCCTGGTGTTCCTGGCTTGGTGCGGCGGCGACGACGGAGGCGGCGGCAGAGCGCAGGGCGCTAACGCGGCGCTCGCGGACGTGTCCGCATCGAGCAGGCCGGCGCCGGGCGGAGAGCCTGCGATCCTGACCAGTCCGCCCCCCGGCACCAAATTCGCCAGCCGCAGCGCGACCTTCGTCTGGACCAACACCGGCGCCAACCAGTACGGCTTCGCGATCCAGTCGACCTCCTCGGCGACACCGGTGGTCGACACCGTGACCAGCGCGACCACGCTGACAGTGACAAACCTGCCCACGGACGGCGCGGGCCTCGTGGTCCGGCTGCGCTCCCGATTCAAGGGAAAGTGGCTGCCATCCAACGAGTACAGCTTCACGGCAGCCGGATACACCGCGGCGCAGTCCACCGCTGCCGTCAAGCCCTGGTCCGATCCGATCGCGCTGCCGCTCGTGCCCGCCTCGGCCGCCAACCTGCCGGACGGCAAGCTGCTGCTGTGGGCGGCCCGCTCGCCCACCAGCTTCAGCACGAGCAGCAACGAGGCCTACACCTACACCTCGGTGTTCGACCCCGCCACGCGATCGTCGAGCCCCCTGACGGTCACGGCCACGGGCCACCAGATGTTCTGCCCCGGCCTCAGCATGCTGGCCGACGGCAGCGTGCTGGTCACCGGCGGCAGCGATGCGGTGAAGACCTCGATCTACGACCCGGCGCTGGGCGGCTGGGTGACGGGTGCGCAACTCGGGATCGCACGTGCCTACCAGTCCAGCACCACGATGTCCGACGGCTCCGTATTCACGGTCGGTGGTTCGTGGAACGGCGGACTGGGCGGCAAGTATGGCGAGGTGTGGTCGGCCAGCACCAGGACCTGGCGCACGCTGTCCGGCGTACCGGCCAACATGCCGGACGCGAGCAATGTCTCCAACCCGCCGCTGGCCGGCCCGGACGCGTCCGGGGTCTACCGAGGCGACAACCACATGTGGCTGTTCGGCGCCGCCGGCGGCTGGGTGTTCCACGCCGGTCCCGCCGCCGCGATGCACTGGATCGACACGCTCGGCAGCGGTGCCATCCTGCAGGCCGGCCCGCGCAGCGACGACCCGTACGCCATGACCGCGAGCGCCGTGATGTACGACATCGGCAAGATCCTCAAGCTCGGCGGCGCGCCGAACCACGACAGCGGCAACGCCTTCAAGACCGCCTACATCATCGACATCAATGCGGGCGCGCCGAACCCACCCACGGTGCGCAAGGTCTCGCCCATGGCCTATGGCCGCACCTTCGTCAACAGCGTGGTGCTGCCCAACGGCGAGGTGCTTGTGATCGGCGGCCAGACGCAGCCCGTGACCTTCTCCGACTCCTACAGCGTGCTGGCTACCGAGCTGTGGAGCCCGGTGCTCGAGAGCTTCATCACCCTGCCGCCGATGCAGAGACCGCGCAACTACCACAGCGTGGCGTTGCTGCTGCTGGACGGACGCGTGCTGGCGGGCGGCGGCGGGCTGTGCGCCTGCCCTGCCGACCACCCTGACGCGGAGATCTACACGCCACCCTACCTGCTGGCGCCCGACGGAACGCCGGCACCCCGCCCGGCCATCACGGCCGCGCCGGCCACCGCCACATGGGGCAGCCAGATCGCCGTGGCCACCGACCGCGCGGCGGCCGGCTTTGCATTGGTGCGCATGGCGTCGGCCACTCACTCGGTCAACACCGACCAGCGTCGCATCCCGCTCTCCTTCACGGGCACGGCAGGCAACTACCAGCTGGGCATTCCGGCCGATCGCGGCGTGGTGCTGCCGGGCAACTACATGCTGTTCGCGCTGGACGGCAGCGGCGTGCCCAGCGTGGCGCGCACCATCAACATCCGCTAGTGGCCGGCGCGCTTCGCAAGCTGAGGCTCCCGATGGCGCTGGCGCTCGCAACCGCACTGGCCGCGGGCCTGGCGTGGCGCGGGTGGCGCGAACCCACCGTGCCGGCCTCGGTGGCGCGCGGCGCGCGCCTGTTCGAGGGCACCGAGCCGCTCGCCGGCACGCTGTCCGGCCACAGCGCGCCGCTGCCGGTCGCGGCGACGCGCTGCACCCAGTGCCACGCCGGCCCTGGCAAGTCCACCGCCGCGGCCTCCAATTTCGCGCCGCCGCTGGACCGGCGCCAGCTGCGCGAAGCCCGCCCGCGCCGGGGCGGCCCGCCCGTCGCGTACGAGCAGGCGTCCTTCTGCCGCACGCTGCGCACCGGCGTCGATCCGGCCCACATCGTGTTGCCCCGAGCCATGCCGCGCTTCGATGCCGACGATGGCCAGTGCGCGGCCTTGTGGGACTACCTGACGCAGGGCCCCCCCGAATGAACGCGCATCGCCCCCTCGTCCCATCCCGGGTTGCATCCCCCGGGCGCCGGCGCCTGGTTGCCGCCGGTGCGCTGGCGTGGCTGGGGGTGCCGCCGGCCGCCCGTGCCAACGCCGGCGTCGGCCCGGTGATGCCGGCCGTGGCGGCCCCTGCCTTGCCGCTGCGGCGCCACGACGGCGCCGCGCCGACGCTCGCGGCGCAGCTGCGCGGCGCCCCGACCGCCGTCCAATTGATGTTCACCGGCTGCAGCACGGTCTGCCCGATCCAGGGCGCCTTGTTCTCGGCGCTGCAGGCCGCGTTGCTGGCCGAGCGCGATGCGGCGGCGCGCCTGCTGTCGCTGAGCATCGACCCGCTGGCCGACGACCCCGCCGCCCTGAGCGGCTGGCTGCGGCGTTTCGGCGCCAGGCCCACATGGAGCGCGGCGGCGCCTGCCCCCGAGGCGCTCGACCCGATGCTCTCGTTGTTCAAGGGGGGCGCGGCCGCGGGCGACCGCCATACCGGCCAGGTTTATCTGTTCGATCGCCACGCTCGGCTGGTCTGGCGTACCAGCGAGCTGCCGCCGGCGGCCGAGGTCATGGCCGCGCTACGGCGCGTTGCGTAGCCGCAACCTCAGGCCTACGGGCGACATCGTGAACGCCAGCCGCTCCTGCACTTCCGTGCCGTCGGCGGTGGATACGTCCGCGATCTCGAACGCGCCGAGCAGCATGGCGGCCACCATCTTCATCTCCGACAGCGCGAGGTAGCGGCCGGGACAGGTGCGCGGCCCGGCGCCGAAAGGCATGGCGACCCGCTTGGCCGAGCCCGCGGCCCGGCCCGGGCCATCCCCGGCGAGCCAGCGTTCCGGCCAGAACGCCTCGGGATCGGCGAAATGCGCGGCATTCACGGCCCCGGGGCGCATCAGGCACATCACCGGCGTGCCGGCAGGCACCGCCACACCGTCCACCACGGTATCGCGCACGGCCTCCTGGATGAGGAGCGGGGCGACCGGCTTCAGCCGCATCGTCTCGTGCGCGCAGGCTTCCACGAAATCGAGCTGGCCCAACTGCTCGTGGGTGGGATGCGATCCCTCGCCGATCACGCGACGAACTTCCTCGGCGGCCCGTTGTGCGGCCTCGGGATGGCGATGCAGCAGCCAGATCATCCACGCCAGCGTGTTGGCCGTCGTGTCCTCGCCGGCCAGCAGCATGGTCAGCATGTTGCCGGAAACGTCCTCGTCGGTCAGCTCGGAGCCGGGCCGGTCGCGCTCGGCGACCATGGCTTCGATGAGGTTGCGGGGGTGCTCGCGCAGTTCAGGCTCGTCGGCGAGCCGTTGCCTCGCGGCGGCGATGAAGCCGTTCACGGCGCCGTGCACCGCCGCCAGATCCGCTTCCACCGCCCGGTCGCGCCGCGTCAGCCAGCGCGGCAGCGGAGACAGCACGCGCTTGGCCAGCGCGGGCAGCAGCTTGTCCAGGTGCTGCTGGATCACCTCCTCGTCCGACTCCAACGTGTTGATGTCCGTGCCGAAGGCCAGGCCCGCGGTCACGTCGACGGTGTAGCGCATCAGGTCCGCCTGCAGGTCGATCGGCTGTCCGGCCTCCGCGGCCCGGCGCCAGCGGCCCTCGAAACGCTGCGTGACCTTCACCAGCGTGGGATGGAAGGCCTTGATGTGGGTCGGGTCCAGGCCGCGCAGCACCATGGGCCGGTGCCGCCTCCATTCGTCGCCGTTGATGGTGAACAGGCCATTGAAGCCCAGCGAGCGAGCCGCCGCGTTGAGCTTTGCGCCGCGCTGGAATCCGTCGGGCCGGTCGCGCAGCACCGCGGCGACCGTCCCCGGGTTGGAGATGACGACGAACTCGCGGGAGGCGATGCGGAACCGGTAGATCTCGCCGTACTCGCGCGCCCACTGCTCGACCTTCTGGTGCAGGCGTTCGCGCTCGATCTGGAGGGCATTGCCCAGCAGAGGCAGGCCGCGCGGCCCCGGCAGCTCGCGAATACGCCGCAGAGGTGCATCCGCACGCGGTCCATCGGTGGTGATCGCCATGTCGGTCCCTTCGTGCGCCGGCGCGCTAAAAGCGCGGCATCTTATCTCGACCCGCGGGAGGCCATTCAGAAGCCGAACTGGAAGAGCTGGTTGCTCAGCCAGCGCCGCAGTACGTCCACGGGCCGCGGCGCGGGCGCCTGCGGCAGCCGCGGGGCCACGCCACGTTCCATGCGCAGCACCGGCCGATCGGCGCCCTGGGCGCACGCGACGAAGCCCATGCGCTGCATGAAGCGGATCATCCGGCGGTTGGAAGACGGCACCTCGCCGACAAGCCGGTGCAGGCCGGCATCGCGCGCCGCTTCGAGCAGGCGATCGAGCAATTGCTCGGCCAACCCCTGGCCCTGCCAGAAGTCGGCCACGACAAGCGTCAGCTCCGCGCAGTCGCCGTCCGCGCCGACGTCGTAGCGCGCCTCCCCGATCACCTCCTCGTCGTGGTCCAGCCTCAGCGTGGCGACGAAAGCGGCATGGCGAACGCCGTCCACGTTGACCAGATCCAGCAGCATGGCCGGCGAGCAGGCACCGAAGCCGCGGCCGAAGCGCTCGCAGCGCGAGGCGGCCGACAGCCTGGCGACGAAGCCGCCGAAGCGCTTCGCGTCGTCGGAACGCAGGGCACGGATCTGGGCCGGTACGCCGTTGCGCAGCCGCACGTGCCGAGGCAGTCCCACGGCACGCCGCGTCGCGGCGATGGCTGCGGCCGGGGTGGTGTTCAGCTTGAGCATGGCGCTATTCCGTTGGCTGGTGAAAAGGAGTGCCAAGCTTCTCGCGCCGCGCCCTTCCAGTCCTTAAGTAGTACTGAAGCGTGCTGAAGCCCGCTTCAGGCGGCCGCCGGCCTCCCGAATTCAGAACGCTTAAGGGCCGAATTCATGACGCCGCGGCCGCCTTCGGCGACAGTCCCGGCACGGACCCGGCCGGGTCCACCGATCCGCCCACGAACCATGGCCTTGAATGCACCGCGTTATGTCTGCCTGTCCGACCTTCACCTCGGCGCCGCCTACAGCACCCTGACCTACGCCGACGCGCAGGGACGGCCCGATCCCGGCCGCCCCAGCGACACCCATATCGCCTTCGGCAGCGCCTTGCGCCAGCTGCTGTCCACCATGGACGGCCCGCCCCCGACACTGATCCTGCTGGGCGACGTGCTCGACATGGGCCTGTCGCCGATGGGCGACGTGGCGGCGGCCTTCCGGTGCTTCGTGGAAACGGTGATGCAGGACGGCGGCCGTCCGGTGTTCGCCCCGCGCGTGCTGTACGTGCCCGGCAACCACGACCACCATCTCTGGCGCATCGCACAGGACCAGCAGTTCCAGGACGCGCTGCAGCAGGGCCGCATCGAGGACGACCTGATCAAGCACACCGCGCTGTTCGAGGACGCTGTAGCGGGAGACGTGGCCGGTGCCGCCCGGATCGCTTCGTCGATGCTGACGCGCCTCGTGGCCGGCTGCCCGGGCCTGGCCGACGCGCGGGTGGACATCGCCTACCCGAATCTCGGCCTGCTCGATGCGTCGCGCCGCCGCTGCGTCGTGCTGCACCACGGGCACTACATCGACCCGATGTACCGGGTGATGACGATCCTGAATGCGCAGGCTCCGGGCCGGAGCGCGGGACGCAACCCCGGCACCGTGACGATCTCGGACCTGGAGGGCCAGAACGGCGCCTGGGTCGACTTCATGTGGTCCGACCTCGGCAGTTCCGGCATGACCGGGGCCGGCGCCGGCAAGCTCTACGAGGTGATGCGCGATGCCGCCGCATCGCACGACTTCTCGCAACGGCTGGCCGCCCTGCTGGTGGCCAAGCTCGACCAGAACTTCGGCATGAGCGGGAGCATGGACGTGTTCCAGGGCATCACGGTCAGCCAGCTCGTGCTCGGCACGCTCGACGCCACGCTGGGCCGGGGCGCCGAGTCGCAGCGCGACGGCTATGCCGAAGTGATGAGCGCCGACGACGTGGCGGACCTGCGCTGGTACCTGTCGGGGCCGGTGAAGCTGCAGCTCGAGCAGGCCGGGCTCAAGCCGTCGGAGCTGGATTTCAGCTTCGTCTTCGGCCACAGCCACAAGCCTTTCGAGGACGAGCTGCCGGTGGCCGGCTTCGACCGGCCGGTCGGCATCTTCAACACCGGCGGCTGGGTGATGGACCAGCCCACCATGACCACCACGCAGGGCGCGTCGGCCATATTCATCGACGATGCGCTGAACGTCGCGTCGCTGCGCCTGTTCAACGACCCGGTGAACGGGCGCATGCCCCCCGTGCACGCACGCGGCATCGGCGGTTTCCGCGACCGCGACAACCCGATGCTGGCGGCGCTGGCCGCCGGCATCGAACGCACGGCACCGGCCTGGGGGGCGTTCTCGCGCAACGCGCAACAGGCCACGCAGAGCCGCGCCACGCTGCTGCTCGACGAATTCTTCACCGCCTCGGTCGCGGTGATTGCGGACGCACGGGCCGAGATCGAGGCCCGGGCAAAGACGATGGCAAAGGCGAACGCATGACGATGAAGCCCATTTCCCGCTCACTCGACGAGATCGCCTCGCACTACACGGTGGTCGTGGTGGGTTCCGGCTATGGCGCCGGCGTGGCGGCTTCGCGCCTCGCGCGTGCCGGCCAGACGGTCTGCGTGCTGGAGCGCGGCCGCGAGATCCTGCCCGGCCAGTTCCCGAACGACATCGCCACCGCGCAGGCCGACATGCAGATCGACGGTGCGCGCGGCAAGCTCGGCGCGCCCGACGGCCTGTACAACCTGCACCTGAACGACGACATGCTGGCGATGGTGGGCTGCGGCCTGGGCGGCACCTCGCTGATCAATGCCAACGTCGCGCTGGAGATCGATCCGCGCCTGTTCGACGCGACGCCCTGGCCGGCCGAGTTCCGCCGCGACCCGAAGCTGCTCGATCCCTATATCGCACGGGCCCGGCAGATGCTCGACCCCTCGCCCTATCCCGAGGATTCGGAAGACTTCCCGCCGCTGAACAAGCTGCTGGCGCTGCAGAAATCGGCCGCGGCGATGAAGAAGCCGTTCAAGCGCCCGCCGATCGCGGTGAACTTCGTCGACCAGGTGAACCCGTTCGGCGTTACGCAGCCGCGCTGCAACCTGTGCGGCGATTGCACCAGCGGCTGCAACGTGGGTGCGAAGAACACCACGCGCATGAACTACCTGCCCGACGCGCACGGCCACGGCGCGCAGATCTTCACGGGCGCGCGGGTCAGCCACGTCGAGCGCGCTGGCGCGCGCTGGCGCGTGTTCTTCGACGAGGTCGGCTTGCGGGGTCCGGACGGCCCGGCCGCGCAGGGGACCGCTGGCCGGCGCAGCGTCACCGCCGATGTGGTGATGCTCGGCGCAGGCGCCCTGGGCTCGACCGAGATCCTGCTGCGCTCCAAGGCGCACGGACTGCCGCTGTCGGACCGGCTCGGCCAGCGCTTCTCCGGCAACGGCGATGTGCTCGCCCTGGGCTATAACAGCTACTGGCAGTCCGGCACCGATGCGGAGGGCCAGGCGGTCCAGCGCAAGATCAACGGCGTGGGCACGGGGCGCAACGAGGTCGTGCCGGCCGATCTGCCGGGGCCGTGCATCACCGGCGTGATCGACATGCGCCAGACGCCCGAGGTGGGCGACGGGCTGGTGATCGAGGAGGGCGTGATCCCCGGCGCGCTGGCCCCGCTGCTGACGCCGGCGCTGTTCTTCGCCGACGCCATGCTGGGCGGCGAGTTCGCGTACGGCGCCACGCAAGCCAAGTCCCGCCTGCTCGATGCCCAGGCCCTGGGCGAGGCGGTGCAGGGCGACCCCGGCAGCCTGACCCAACTGGCCTACAGCGGCGCGGTGGCCCGCACGCAGACCTACCTGGTGATGAGCGTGGACGAGGCGGCCGGCCGCCTGCACCTCGAGGACGACCGGCTGCGCATCGACTGGCCGAACGCCGGCGCCAGCCCCACGATCGCCAGGGACGAGGCGTGGCTGAAGGCCGCCAACGACGCGGTCCAGGGCCAGTTCATCCCGAACCCGCTGTCGGCCGAATCGCTCGGCCGCAAGCTGATCACCGTGCACCCGCTCGGCGGCTGCGGCATGGGCGACAGTGCGCGCGATGGCGTGGTCAACCACCAGAGCCAGGTGTTCTCGGGCAACGACGGCGGTGCGGTGCACGAGGGCCTGTACGTCTGCGACGGCGCGGTGCTGCCGGGCGCGGCAGGCGTGAATCCGCTGCTGACCATCACGGCGCTGGCCGAGCGCGCCAGCCAGAACCTGTGCGACGCGCGAGGCTGGGCGATCGAGCTCGGCCTGAAGCCACGCCAGATCTTGCCGGCGCGCAGCAGCGCATCCTCGCCTCCCGCCGCGCCTCCTTCGGGCCTGCTGGAGCGGCTGGAGCGCGAGATCTCGTCGATCGCGCACGACGCCGAAGCGCTGCTCCAGAGCGTGACCGGGAATCTCGAAACAGGCGCCATCGAGCTGGCGAAGTACGCGATCAAGAAGCTCATCGAGAAGGATCCGGCGCTGCTCAGCCCGAGCTTCCAGTTCACCGAAACCATGCAAGGCTGGATCAGCACCGAGGCGGTGGTCGCGCGCCCCGACGCGGCGCGCCGCATCGCCGACGACTACGAAGTCGCCTGCGCCTGGGGCCGCGTGCGCAACCAGACGATGTGCTTCGAGCTGACCATCCACACCCACGACCTGCACGCGATGGTCTCGGACCCGACCCACGCCGCAACCATCTCCGGCACCGTCACCTGCCCGGCGCTGTGGCACGAGCCGATGCCGGTCGTGAGCGGCGTGTTCCACCTGCTGCCGGCCGATGCGCAGCGCGTGGAAACCTGGACCATGACCTACGAGATGATGCTGCAGCGCGGCGACTCGCGGCTGCGCTTCAAGGGCCACAAGCTGCTGCACCAGCGGCCCGGGTCCTCACCCTGGACCGACACCACCACGCTGTTCGTGCGCGTGCACGACGTGGAAAGCGCCGAGAGCCCGCTGGTCGCGCAGGGCATCCTGACGCTCGACCTCGACGATCTCCTGTGGCAGGCCTCCTCCATCAAGCTCGAGCCGCCCGCGAACCTGCTGGGTGAGGTGGAACAGCAGGTGCCGGCCGCGCGCGACGCCATCAATGCCGCCTACCTGGCCAAGTTCGGCGGCTTTTTCGCCACGACGCTGTTCCGCGCCTACGGCGGACTGCTGGCGGACTTGAACAACTTCCCGGCGCTCGACCTCCCCCAGCTGCAGCGGCGCGCATTGCACGCACCGGTGCCGGTGCCGCACAGCGTGGATGTCGGCGACGGCTTCCGGATCAAGCTCACCCGCTATGCCGGCGGCGCGCGCGGGCCGGTGGTGCTGGCGCCGGGCTTCTCGGTGCGGGCGTCGTCCTTCGCCACCGACACGGTGGAGCAGAACCTGGTGGAAGCGCTCTGCGCGCGCGGCTGGGACGTGTGGCTGTTCGATTACCGGGCCAGCCCCGATTCCGGCAGCCCGATCGCCCCCTTCACCATCGACGACATCGCCCGCATCGACTGGCCGGCCGCAGTGCGCTTCATCCTGGAGGCCACGGGCGCACGGGATCTGCAGGCGATCGCGCACTGCGTCGGTTCGATGAGCCTGCTGATGGCCTTGCTCGACGGCATGACCGGCGTGCGGTCGATCGTCTCCTCGCAGCTGACGCTGCATCCGGTGACGAACTGGCTCAACTACGCCAAGGCCGATCTCGGCCTGGCCCGGCTGCTGGAAGGCTATGCACCGCTGGAGGACCGCTTCGACAGCGTGCCCGGCACCACCGACTTGGACCGCGAAATCGACACGCTCGCCTGGAAGGTGCCCATTCCCGCCGGCGAGGAATGCAAGAACCCGCTGTGCCGCCGCGTGTTCTCCATCTTCGGCCCCTCGTATGCGCATGCGCAGCTGAACAACGCCACCCACACGGCGCTGGCGGAAATGTTCGGCTGCGTGTCACTGCGCCCCTTCGAGCAGCTGAGCCTGATGATGCAGCAGGCCAAGGCGGTGGACAGCGAGGGGCGCGACGTCTACGTCGTGCCGGAGAACGCGCCGCGGCTGGCGCTGCCGATCAGCTTCGTGGCCGGCGCCGGCAACCAGCTCTTCTTCCCGGAAACCTGCATCCGCACGCAGAGCTGGCTGTCGGCCTTCAACGACCCGACGCTCTACACGCGCCACATCTTCGACGGCTACGCCCACATGGACCTGTTCATCGGGCGCGATGCGGCGCGGGACGTCTTCCCCTACCTGATCACGCAGCTCGAACGTGCGGACCCGAGGCAGCGTTGAGAAGGTGCCGCTCGGACACCAGCGCCATGATGGCGTCCTCGTCGAGCCCGGCCCCTTCGAGGCGCCAGGCCTCGATGCTGGCCGCCGGATGCGCGGCACCGATGAGCGCCAGGGCGGCCGCCATCGCGCGGTCGTCGCTGGGCGAGCGCCGCTCGCCGCGCCGCTGGCGCGCGGCGTCGTCGCAGCCGATCAGCAACGCGGCCTCGCGCAGCCGGCCCTGGCGCGCCGCCAGCAGCGCCAGCATGCCCGCGAAGTGGCGCAGCCCGACCGAACGGCGGCAATGCGGCAGGCTTCGAAGCACCTGGGCCTGGGCCTCCTCGAGCGCGCCCTGACCGGTCAGCGCATGCGCGTACCAGTTCAGCGCGAAGGCCATCATCTGCGCATCGGCCAGCGTCGAGCGCTGCAAATGGTCGATGAGCCCGCGGAACTGGGCCACCGCCTCGTCGACATGCCCCAGTTCGTGATGCATGGCAGCCAGGTTGTTGAGCACATGGAACAGCGTGCGCGCGTTGCCCTCCGACCGCACCAGCGGCAGCGCCTGGGAGAAGGCAGACAGCGCCTGGACGGGCTGGTCCTGGTAGCGCCGCACCATGCCCGTGCAGTACAGCCAGGTGCCCTTGAAGGGGCGCAGGCCGGGTTGCTCGACCAGCTCGCGGCATTGCGCCAGCCTGCGCTCGGCGCTGTCGAAATCGCCGCTCACGGCTGCCACGTAGGCATTCGAGCACAGGGTGAGGGCCAGCAGGCCGTGCGGCGGCTGCCGCTCGAAGATGTCGCAGGCCCGGTCGAGCAGTTGCATCCGCCGCTGCGCGCTGATGCCGCCGTGCAGCCCGACCAGCGCCAGGCCGAGGCTGAACTCGGCCACCACTTGCGCCGGCGTGGCCTCGTCGATCAGGGGCTCGGCCATCAGCATCCAGCGCAGGCATTCGGGGTAGCGGCCTGCCTGGTACATCAGCACCGCGGCGATGTTCACCAGGTCGAGCGCCAGCGCGGCATCGCCGCCGGGGCCGCAGGCCCATTCGATCGCGCTGCGCAGGTTGTCGATCTCGGGGCTGCAGGCCAGCACCCACTGGTCCACCGTCTCGGCGCCCAGGTGGCCGGCACGCACGCGCCGGTCGAGCGCCGACTGCATGCAGCGCGCATGCCATTGGCGCAGGCTGTCCCATTCGGAGGCCGCCTCGAGCTGCTCGCGGGCGTAGACGCGGGCCGTCTCCAGCAGGCGGTAGCGCGGCACCGGGCCGGCATCGACCACGACGATCGACTTGTCGACCAGGTTGCCGAGATGGTCCAGCACGGCCCAGATATCGATGCTCTCGTCGGACGCCACCTGCTGCGCCAGTTCGAGGCCGAAGCCGCCGACGAACACGCCGAGCCGGCGGAACACCTTCTGCTCATCCGGGCTCAGCAGCGCATGGCTCCAATCGAGCGTGGTGCGCAGGGTGCGATGGCGCGAAGGCGCATCGCGCACGCCGCTCTTCAGCACATGCAGGCGCTGGGCCAGGTGCTGCCGCACGCCCTGCACGCCCAGGAGCGGCACGCGCGCGGCGGCGAGTTCCAGCGCCAGCGGCAGGCCGTCGAGCTCGCGGCAAATGTCCACCACCGCGTCCAGATTGCCTTCGTCGAGCCGGAAGCCCGGCTGCATGGCGCCGACGCGAGCCACGAACAGGGCCACCGCGCCATGCGTCGCCGCATCGGCCAGGACGGCATGGTCTGGCACTGCCAGGGCGCCGAGCCGGACCGGCCGCTCGGTGGCCAGCTTCAAGGGCTCCTGGCTGGTGACCAGGACATGCAGCTTGGGCACGGCTTCGAGCAAGTAGCCCACGAGCGCAGCCACGGGCTCGATCAGGTGCTCGCAGTTGTCCAGCACCAGCAGTTCGTGGCCGCGCAGACGTTCGGCCAGCTCGACGCTCGCGTCGGCCCGGCCGGGCAGGTTGATGCTCAAGGCAAGCGCCACCGCGCCGGGCAGCGCGGCCGGGTCCGAGATGGAGGCCAGTTCCACCATCCAGGCGCCGTCCCGGAAGTCGTGCGCCACCTGGCGGGCGGCGGCGCGGGCTAGGCTGGTCTTGCCGATGCCGCCCGGCCCCAGCAGGCTGAGCAGCCGATGCTGCTGCAGCACCAGCTCGCGCAGCATCGCCAGCTCGGTATCCCGGCCCAGCAAGGGGGGCAGCAGGGCAGGCAGGTTGCCGGTGTCCGAGCGCAGGGCCCTGGCGGCAGATGCCATGGGAGCGCCCCTGGGACTCGGTGCGGGCGCGCCGGCGCTCGCGGCGACCGCGGCCAAAGCGGGCAGGGCGTCCAGCGCGGCGGCGAAGCGATAGCCGCGGCCCGGAATCGTGACGATGGCTTTGGGCCCCAGCAGCTTGCGCAGCGCGCTCACATGCACCTGGAGGTTGTTTTCCTCCACCACCAGGTTCGGCCACACCATCTCGAGCAGCTCGTTCTTGGTCAGCATCCGCTCGCGGTGCGCGATCAAGGCCGAAAGCACATCGAAGGCGCGGCTCCCCAAGTTGGCGGGCTGGCCCGCTACCAGCAGTTGCCGGGTGGAAGGGCGCAATTCGATGTTGTCGAAGCGGTAGATCGAATCAGTCGGAAGCAAAGCGACCTCAAAGCGGTATGAACACAGGCAAAGCCAGGGTTGTAACCGCGTCGGTCGAAAGTAACAACTCCGGTAACAATTTTTGTCGATACCCGGCTACTTCGAGTTGAGTCTGGCGGCCGTGTCCCCCGTCCCAATCCAACGGCTGATCTTGGTGTCGTCCTTCCACGTAAAGACCTGCACCCATTCGGACTCGTGCACCTTGCCATCCGGGAGCGCCCTGCTCTTTACGCGGCCGAGGACCGTCACATGATTGGGCCCTTCGAGGAATTCGCGAGGCTCGAACTCCAGGATCTCATCGGCCTGCGCGAGCTTTCCGAAGAATTCAGCCACCTGCTGCTTGCCCTTGCAGGTTCCGCCATATTGCGTACCGGTTTCCGGACTGCCCAGGAATCGCCATTCCACGTCATCTGCAAGGAGCGCGAGGAGCGCAGGAATATCGCGGCTGGCGAAAGCTGTGTAGCCTTGCTTCGCAATCTCGGTGGGGGTACCCATGGCGCGTCTCCTTGTGGGTTGAAATGGCGAATAGTTTAGTACTACAAGTGCAAGATGCAACGCCGCGCTGCGTGTCGCCTCATGCTGTGGCAATAGTCACGAAAGCGGTCGTAGCCCTCGCATGAAATCGCCATGCCGGCGCCTCCTTGGCTAGAGTGCCGGGCAATCACGTCCGGTGCCGCCGTACGAACAACGACGAGGAGCGAACATGCCGCGACGCAAGAAGACCAGCCCGCTGGAGGAGATGGTCGATGTGGTGTCGATGCTGCCTTGGTGGGTACCTGAAACCGTCTTCGGTCAGGGAATCAAGGAATCTGCTGAACCGGTTGTTGGTTGAAGACCTTTGGTGCTCGCGGCTGCGTGGATCAAGCCCGGTCGAAGGAACATGTCTTCGCTCATCGGCCGCGCGCCTCCGAAGGCGACTGCGCTTTGAAAGCGAACGCGGTCAGCTCCCCCGCGGCTTCGCCAGGTGCGAGGTGAATCAAGGTAAGGGAGGTCCAGCGTATTTCCTGCTCCAGGCCTATCCGAATCAGCTGCAGCCCCGTCAGCCCCTTCAAGAGACTCTGGAACTCGTCCCCCAGCGTGTTACCAAAGGCATTGGGTCTGAGGCGACGTAGCCACATCGCTCCGCGCGCCAGCATCCATGCGGGTTGGCGGGGCGTCGCACCGGCCGCGCGCACCCGCGACCGGCCGCCCCGCGCGCACGCGGTAGCGGTTTTGAGGGCAGCTGCAGCCGTGAGTACCGACGAACGCCCCCAGGAAGCCGGTAACACCTCAGGGTCAAGGCTGCATGCGGCCTTGCGCCCGATCGGTGTGACCTCTTGCCGAGCAAGTAACACCGAACAATCGAGCAACCGTGCGGGTTGCCGGGCACCTGGTAGGTGCGTATGGCGTATGGGGGCTGGGCTGCTTAACAATTAAGCAAACGCATTCGGCGCCGCGCCTTCGAGCACCCCGTTCGAACGATCGGCACGATCGCTTCGAGAGCGTCACATCACGACGCGCATGCGTCCAGGGGTGTAGCCCAACTGCATCCTTTGTGTACCCTTTCTGTACCTCTGCGGCCGTGCTTCGCACGATCATGAGCGCCCCCCAGTCGTCGCGCTCCTGCACGTCATCAATCTAATCGCGCAGAGTGAACACCACCGACAGGTACGTGACGGGCTGCGTGCCGATCGCCTCGATGCCATGCAACGCGCAGGCTTCGAAGAGCAGCGAGTCCCCCGCGCCGAGCTCCACCACCTTCGCCCCATAGCGGTATCGCACCTCGCCCGAGAGCAGGTACAGGAACTTCAGTCCGGGGTGCTGGAAGGTCACGTAAGGCTCGGCCCCCGGCAGCAGCGTCACCAGGTAGGGCTCCACGAACAGGTTGCCCGACAGCAGATGCCCCAGCAACTCGTATCGGTAGTCGGCCACGGCACCGACCCGGTCCACCTGGATCCCGTGCCCCGCCCGCACGTGGCTGAAGTCCGTGCGGCTGGGCTGGTCGCCGAAGAAGCGCGAGATCGGCACGCCCAGGCCGCTGGCGATGCGGTCCAGGGTTTCGACGGAAGCGGAGACCAGCCCGCGCTCGATGCGCGAGAGCATGGAGCGCGAGATGCCGCAGCGCGCAGCCAGCTCACCACCTGAGGCCCCAGCCGCCATGCGCAGGGCGCGCACCTGGCTCCCGAGCAGGGAGGCGGGCCTGCTGCGCGCGGGCGGCCCCTCGCGCAGCGGCTGGATGCGCGTCACCGATGCCGGCAGCCGCAGGGGTCGGGCGGTTGGGAACGGCGATGAGATCTGTGCACGGGTCAAGTTAATCTCGCTCCTGGAGCGCAGTCGAACTGCGCGCTATCGATCTTGCTGGTGCCACGCAACGTGGACCGCGCCGCACTGGTTGCCTGCTCGCGAATCCCATGCGGGCAGTCTTATTAACTCGCCATATACTTTGTAGCTCTATCCCATTCTATATGGGGGAATTGGGCGGTGCCAAGTCGCCGTGCTCCCCCTGTTCCGCCACCGAACTTCCCTCGTGCATTTCGCGCTGCGCGGGTGGCTGTGGGGATCTCGCAAGAGGCGTTTGACACGGTGTCGTCGCGAACGTATGTCAGCATCTTGGAGAGAGGCGTGAATGTTCCGACGCTCACGAAGATCGATGCCTTGGTTCGTGTGTTGGGCCTGCATCCCTTGACAGTGCTCACGCTGGCCTACGCAAATTCGCCTTCGACCAACGACGTGAGCAAGGTCCTTGAGCTGGTAGCAGACGAAGTTGCAAGCCTTCATCTGGACAAGTTCTCCGAAGCCTCATTGCCGAGAGGAAGAACGCGCACGAAGACCTGAGCGAATCGAGCGAGGACAGCCGGCATCGAGCCGGCCACGCCCCTGGCAGCCGTTGCGGGGTGAATGGTCTAACGTACTTCATCTCGACGAACGCCGAGCTCTCGTTCTTCTCTTCAACGACTTCAAGCGCGATGAGTCCGTGCGGTAACGCACGGAGAAGTTCCAGCTCGCGCAGTCCAGGCGCGTCACATGGGGGTATCTTTTGGCGCATTGCAGAAGTCGAAAAACCCGTCCAGCTCGGTAGATTTATCGAAGACAGCATCCGCACCCAGAGCCATGCATCGCGCACGGATGTCGACCGTGCAGTAGTTCGTGAGGATGACCACTCGTTGGTGCGGCTGTCGCTGGTCGCACCCTTTCAGAACACCGAGCCCTGACCCATCCTTGAGAAAGAGGTCGACCACCGCCAAGTCCCAGGAGCCGTTGTGGCCGTCGAGCCACTCGCTCGCGTCATGCTCGCCTTCGGCAAACCCTACGACCCTGCAGTTGGAAAGATCGTGCAGCGTAGGAATCAAGTTTTCCCTGATGATCGCATTGTCCTCAACGAGATAAGTGATGGCTGCCACAGGCGCACGCATTGGAGAGAGGGGAGCCCATGGCGCCTGACTCGCCCAAGGAGGTGGGTGGGCATGCTGCCCGACTTCTTGTGGGACCAACACCTGCTGGCAGCTGCAAGCTGCTTAAGCCTTGAACGCCAAAACAATCCGATCCATAAACGCAAACACCAGCTCCGTCCCGTACCCCGCCACAAACGCCAGCGTCCATATCGGCAGACTGCTCGACAGCCCCACCTGCTGCGGCGTCAGCAGCCAGGTCGATGCGATGCCGGCCAGTGCGCCGAGCGAGAGCCGCGCGATGTGGTGCAGTGACGAGTGCGGCGCAAACTGTTGGGCTCGAATCTCCAGGCTGATGTTGCGCAGCAGGTAAGAGTAGGAGCCGAGCAGCCCGAAGAGCAGGGGCAGCACGATGCGGTTGAGTCGGTCCAGCGTGGTCCTGGCGCTGTCCAGCACTTCGGCGGCGGATGTCGTGCCGTTGCCGTTGCCGTTGCGGACGTTGCCGCCGTTGCCATTGCCGCTGTCCAGGCACAGCCACGCCTTCAGCAGCCACGTGTCGCACGGCCGCTGCTCCCAGCGGCCCAGTGTCGGCGGGATGCCGTCTCTTTCGGATTCGAGCTGCTTCTTCTGCTCGCTCTTCACCACCAGTTCGTCCCCGGCCTGCCGCACCGCGTTCGCAATGGCACGCGCCGCAGGCGACCCGGGCTCCGATCGGTCCCTGTCCGCCAGCGCCTGCTTGTCGAACATCGCGGCCTGCAGCTTCACCCTGTCGTCGGCCAGCTTGGTGATGTCGTCGCTCAGCGCCTTGTGGCGCGCCAGCGCGGCGCTGCCGATGGTCTGGTGGCCCAGCGCCAGGGCTGCCATGATGAGCACGACGACGAAAAGCACCGCGTGGATGAAGCGGCCCCAGGTCATGCCCGACATCCGGGTCATGAAGTTGCCGCGCAACTGCAACAGCGACGACAGCGGGGGCAGCCGCTGCATCGATGCCTGCAGCGTTTCGGCGGTCACGGGCGCGAGCTTGCGGGTCAGTTCCTGGTAGGCCTTGAAGAACTTCTGCTCGTCCTCGAGCGTTGCCGCGTGGCGGCCGACGAGGTCGTGGGTCGAGATGATGGCGTTGCGCAGGTCGTCGTCGATGTCGGGGCTCTTGGTCGATGCCGCATGGCGCAGCAGCTTCATCGCGTCGTCGACCATGGGCGCGAGGCGCATCGACCGTTCGCGTGCGCGCGTGGCCGGCGCGGTGGCCGACCTGGCGCGCGCCGCTTCCACCGTGATGGCGGGGAGCGGGGTCGAGACCGGCGCACCCGCGATGTCGGTCGCCGCGTTCCACGATTCGCCGTCCTTCAGCTGGCGCATGGCGCCCGAGACGAGGTCGACGACCAGCGGCGGCTTGGTTTCTTCGCCGAAGTCGAGCTGCTTGTCCGCGGTGCTGGCCGCGTTGTCGACCTCGAAGACCGCGCTGCTCGCGCAGATCACCTGCCACCTGCCGGGGGGAAGAACGATGAAACCCATGCTGCCGGCTCCGAGAGTGGTCGCAGGCCGCATGATGACCCGCGCGCCCGCGGGCGCCATCCACTAAAGGATGTATGGCCGGGCGCTCAGTCCAGCGTCAAATTCCTGTACCCCGCCAGCTCGGTGCGCTGAAAGTCCCCCACAGGAATCCGCCGCTCCGCCATCCCCGGAAAGCGCGCGACGATCTCACCGCGTTCGCGGACCCAGCAGCCCTTCAGCGTCGCCGAGTCCCACCAGCTCAGGTAGGCCACGCGGGCGGCGGTGTCGCAGACGTCCTGCGCATCGGTCAGGCTCATCACGTTGAAGTCGGCGCCGTTGGCAACGTAGATCACGCCGGGCGTCATGTCGCAGCCGGTGGCGATCCATGCGCAGGCGGCGAGGAGCGCAGCGGTGGCAAGGCGATTTTTTTGGAACTGCATGGTCCTTCCTTCCTTCGATCGGCACGCGCTGAATGAAACGCGCGTGCATGCAATCTAGAAAAGAAGCCCCGCGGCGGAAATGCCGCCTTCGCGTTTGGCATCCCGCGTTCGGGGGAAGGGGACCGACGCTCGGTTCATGAGGCGCCTGAGAGAGAAATTTCACGAACGTTTGCGAAACCTGGGGGGCAGTTTCAGGGCGCGGCGGCCTTTGCTGTACAACAAGTTACATTTCCCGCTCCTCAAACAACCAGAAGAAAGAGCGAGAGATGGCATCACGCCTGAGACTGATCTCGATGTGCACGGCTGCGCTTCTAGCCACCGGCTGCGCGCAACTGATCGCACCCCCTTACTCCAGCGACTACGAAGCGCTCGACCGCCTGAAGCGCGTCCCGGCGGAGCGCGTCGCCGTGGCGACCGTGCAGCCCACGGACGCGAACAACGCCGTCAACAACCTGTCGCTGCGCGGCGCGGGTTTTCGGTCGGGCAGCGGCACTTTCGCCAAGTACCTGGAAGACGCGCTGGTTGGCGACCTGAAGGAAATCTCGTTGTACGACGCCGCCGCCCGTACGCGCATCGACACGGTCATTCAGAAGAATGAAATCGCCGTGGCCAACATATCGACCGGCACCGGGCTGATGGACGTCGAGCTGACGGTCGCCCGCGACGGCAAGCAAAGGCTGCGCAAGGTGTATTCGGCGCAGACGAGCTTCGAGTCGAGCTTCGCGGGCGCGGTGGCGATCCCGAAGGGGCAGGCCGAATACCCGAACCTCGTGCGCGCGCTGCTGCGCGAGGTGTACACAGACCCGGCGTTCATCGCCGCCATCAGCAAGTGAAAAAGAAAGATCCCATGCCCATCCGCAGTTTTGTTCGTCTTTGTGCCGCGACCGCGGTCGTTGCCGTTCTCGCCGGTTGTGCCCACCCCATCGTGGTCAGCGCCGAGAAGACGCCGGAGCGCGTCGAGTCCCAGTTGATCCAGAAGAAGGTCGCCTATGCAATGACCGATGCGGACCGCGCCAAGGAAGTGACCACCGAAGGCGGCGGCGGCGACCGCGTCAGCTACTACCCGTATCGCGATCTGGAGAAGGCGATCCGCGAAGCGCTTCGCTCGGTGTACGCGGACGTGGTCGTGATCCGTTCGACGGCCGACGCCAACGCGATGCGCGACTCGGGCGTGGCGCTGGTCTTCACGCCCGAGATCAAGACCACCTCCGGATCGCCGTCTCCGTTCACCTGGCCGCCGACGCGCTTTACCAGCGAGATCGCGTGCAAGGTCACGGATGCGTCCGGCCAGGAAGTTGCCAGCGTGCGTGCTGCCGGATCGGGCAACGCGGAGTTCAGCGAATTCAAGAGCAACTTCAGCCTCGCGGCGAACCGTGCGGGTTCGGATGTCGCCAGCAAGCTGAGCGCCGAGATCAGGGCCAACGACAAGCTGCGCTGAAGGCGCGTCGCGCCTGAAGGATTGGGCGGCGAGCCGGACTTTCGGCTGCCTCAGCCGAGGCTCACGCCCACCTTCGCCCCGGCCGCGACGATCTCGCCCCAGGTCGCGTCGTCGAGCCAGATGCCCTCGCGCTCGCGCGCCGCACGCGCCTTGCGTTCGGGCTCGCCCGCGATCTGCACCGCGTCGAAACCCTGGCCTGCCGGGCTCTGGCGCAGCCAGGCGATGAAAGCGCTCGCCTCCTCTTCGAAGCTGGCCTGCGTGCCGAGCTTGGCCGGGTCGATCACGATCGCCAGCATGCCGTTGAGCACCGTGCGTGCGGTGTCGGCGGGGCGGTGCCAGGTGCCGCCGCCGGTCAGCGCGCCGCCGAGCAGCTCGCAGGCCACCGCCATGCCGTAGCCCTTGTGTTCGCCGAAGGTCATCAGCGCGCCGAAGAGGCCGTTGCTCTGGGGCACGACGACCACGCCGGGGTCGTCGGTGGGCGCGCCGTGCTCGTCGATGAGGTAGCCGGGCGGCACGCGCTCGCCCTTGTTGTGGGCCACGCGCATCTTGCCCTGCGCCACTCGGCTGGTCGCGTAGTCGAGGATGAAGGGCACTGCGCCCTTGATCGGTATGCCGATACAGCACGGGTTGGTGCCGAAGCGCCCGTCGCCGCCGCCCCAGGGCGCGACCACGGGGCGCGAGAGCACGTTGACGAAGTGCATCGCCACCAGGCCCTGCGCGGTCGCCATCTCGGCGAAGTGGCCGATGCGGCCCAGGTGGTGCGCGTTGGCGAGCGAGAGGATGCAGCTGCCGTGCTGCTTGGCGCGCGCGATGGCGAGCTCCATCGCCTGCACGCCGACGATCTGGCCGTAGCCGCGCTGGCCGTCGAGGGCGAGCATGGGGCCGGTGTCGAGGTTGATCTTGACGCTGGCGTTGGGTTTGAGGCCGCCTTCGGCTGCGGCGTCGACATAGCGCGGGACCATGCCCACGCCATGCGAATCGTGGCCGCTGAGGTTGGCGAGCACGAGGTTGGCGGCGACCTGTTCGGCTTCGGCGGGCCTGCTGCCGGTGCCGGCGATGATGGCGGCGACTTGGGTGCGGAGGGTGGATGCTTGAAGTGTTTGGGGCATGAAAATTTCCAATCCGGCTACATCACCGCGCCGACTTGCCACGGCACGAATTCGTTCTGCCCGTAGCCGTGCTTCTCGCTCTTGCTCTGCTCGCCCGAGGCCGTGGCCAGCACCAGCTCGAAGATGCGCTGCCCCATCTCCTGGATCGACACCGTGCCTTCGACGATCTCGCCGCAGTTGATGTCCATGTCCTCTTCCTGCCGCTGCCACAGCGCCGAGTTGGTCGCGAGCTTGAGCGAGGGCGAGGGCGCGCAGCCGTAGGCCGAGCCGCGGCCGGTGGTGAAGCAGATCATGTTGGCGCCGCCCGCGACCTGGCCGGTCGCGCTCACCGGGTCGTAGCCCGGCGTGTCCATGTAGACGAAGCCGTGCGCCGTCACCGGCTCGGCGTATTCGTACACCGCCTCGAGGTTGCTGGTGCCGCCCTTGGCCACCGCGCCCAGCGATTTCTCGAGGATGGTGGTGAGCCCGCCGGCCTTGTTGCCGGGCGAGGGGTTGTTGTTCATCTCGCCCTCGTTGATCTCGGTGTAGTGCTCCCACCAGCGGATGCGCTCGACCAGCTTCTCGCCCACTTCGCGCTTCACCGCGCGGCGCGTGAGCAGGTGTTCGGCGCCGTAGACCTCGGGCGTTTCCGACAGGATGGCGGTGCCGCCGTGCGCCACCAGCAGGTCGACCGCGGCGCCCAGCGCCGGATTGGCGCTGATGCCCGAATAGCCGTCCGAGCCGCCGCACTGCAGGCCGATGGTGATGTGCGCCGCGCTGCAGGGCTCGCGCTTCACCGCGTTGGCGCGCGGCAGCATCTCGTTGATGAGCGCCACGCCTTTCTCCACCGTCTTGCGCGTGCCGCCCGTGTCCTGGATGTTGAAGACGCGGAAGTTCTCGCCCTCGGCGAGGTTGCCGGTCGCGAGCCAGGCGTTGATCTGGTTGGCCTCGCAGCCCAGGCCGACCACCAGCACGGCGGCGAAGTTGGCGTGCGTGGCGTAGCCGGTGAGCGTGCGTTCGAGGATCTGCATGCCCATCCCGCCGGTGTCCATGCCGCAGCCGGTGCCGTGCGTGAGCGCGACCACGCCGTCGACGTTGGGGTAGTCCGCGAGTGCGGCCGGATTGGTCTTGCGCGAGAAGTGGTCGGCAATGGCGCGCGCCGCGGTGGCCGAGCAGTTCACGCTGGTCAGCACGCCGATGTAGTTGCGCGTGGCCACGCGGCCGTCGGCGCGCTTGATGCCCATGAAGGTGGCTTCGCGCCGCGCGGGCGGCGGCTTGACGTCGGCGCCGTAGGCGTAGTCGCGGTCGAAGTGGCCCTTGTCGGGGCCCATGTCGAGGTTGTGCGTGTGCACGTGCTCGCCGGGCGCGATCGGCTTGCTCGCGAAGCCGATGATCTGGTTGTAGCGGCGCACCGGCTCGCCCTGGGCGATGGCGCGAATGGCGATCTTGTGGCCGGGCGGGATCAGGCCGCGCGCGGCGACGCCTTCGACCGGCGTGCCGCCGAGCAGCTGGCCGCGCGCAATGACGACATCGTCGGCGGGGTGGAGGCGGATAAAGGGGTTCATCGTGTGTGTCCTTGAAGTATCAAGCGGCATTCGCGCGGCGCCAGCTCGCGCTGAATCGCTGGTGCGACTTGTCCATGTGCGCGTGCATCGCGCGGCGCGCCGCGTCGGCGTCGCGCGCGGCGATCGCGTCGCGGATCGCCTCGTGCTCGGCGATGGCGCTGCGCCACGATTTCACGGTCTCGAAGTAGCCGCCCAGCCGGGTGAAGATGGGCCCCTTGCGCGAATCCCAGAAGGCCTGCACCGTTTCGGAAAGCACCACGTTGCCGCAGCACTCGACGATCGCAAGGTGGAAGGCGCGGTCGCCATCGAGCGGCATCAGGTTGCGGTCGGCCAGCTCGCGCATGCGTTCGATGGCGCGCGTCATCGCATCGATATCCTTGCGCTTGGCGAGCCCCGCCGCGATCGCCGCGGTCTCGCCCTCGACCACGCGGCGGGCGCGGATCAATTCGAGCGGGCCCCATTCGGTGGCGGCCACGGGCGCCGCGGCGCGGTGCGAGCGGTCGAGCACGTAGACGCCCGAGCCGGTGCGCACCTCGACCCAGCCCTCGACCTCGAGCGCGATCAGCGCCTCGCGCACCGAGGGCCGGCTCACGCCCAGCTGCTTGGCCAGGTCGCGTTCGGCCGGCAGGCGCGCGCCGGCCGCGAACTCGCCCTTGGCGATCAGCGCGCGCAGCTGGTCGGCGATCTGGCGGTAAAGGCGTCTGGGTTCGACGGTCTGCAGGGGCACGTGGGTCAATGGGTTTAAGGGTTGTCCTGAATTGGACAAGTGGTAAGGCCAATTCAGAATACGATTCTCACCGAGATGCAGCCATCGGGCCAAACCCTGAACGCCTGCATCGCGTCCCTTTTTCGACCCAGATTCCAACAAGGACATCCCATGAGACTCAAGGGCAAGACCGCGCTCGTGACCGCGGCCGGGCAGGGCATCGGCCATGCCAGCGCACTCGCACTCGCCGCCGAGGGCGCGCAGGTCTGGGCCACCGACGTCAACGAGAAGCTGCTCGCGCGCTACGCAGGCGTCGCCAACATCCAGGCCGCCAAGCTCGACGTGCTCGACAAGGCCGCGATCGACGCCTTCACCAAGACCCTGCCCACGCTCGACATCCTGTTCAACTGCGCTGGCGTGGTGCACAACGGCGCTGCGCTGCAGGCCACCGACGACGACCTCGACTTCGCCTTCCGCCTCAACGTGCGGGCCCAGTTCTGGCTGATCCAGGCCGTGCTGCCCGGCATGCTGGCCGCGGGCCGCGGCAGCATCATCAACATGGCCAGCGTGTGTTCGAGCATCAAGGGCCTGCCGAACCGCTGCGTCTACGGCACCACCAAGGCCGCGGTGCTGGGGCTCACCAAGAGTGTCGCGGCCGACTACGTGGGGCAGGGCATCCGCTGCAATGCGGTGTGCCCCGGCACGGTGGACACGCCCTCGCTGGGCGAGCGCATCAACGCCAATGCCGACCCGGTCGAAGCGCGCAAGGCTTTCATCGCGCGCCAGCCGATGGGCCGGCTTGCGCAGGCAGAAGAGATCGCGCCGCTGGTCGTGTTCCTCGCCAGCGACGAATCGCAGTTCGTCACTGGCCAGGCCTACGCGGCCGACGGCGGCATCACCATATGAACCAGCTCGATTTCGCCGGCCGGCACGCGGTCGTCACCGGCGGCGCGACGGGCCTGGGCTACGGCATCGCGCAGCGGCTCATCGCCTCCGGCGGCAGCGTGACCTTGTGGGACCGCGACAGCGAAGCGGTCACCAAGGCGGCCTGGGCGCTCGGCGCCAAGGCCTTCGCGCTCGCGGTCGACGTGTCGCAGCAGCCCTCGGTGGCGAGGGCCGTGGCGGACACGCTGGCGCAGGCGAAGCGCATCGATGCGCTGGTCAACAGCGCCGGCATCACCGGGCCCAACACCCGGCTCTGGGACTATCCGGTGGATGCATGGCGCGAGGTGATGGAGGTCAACATCAACGGTGTTTTTCTCTGCTGCCGCGAGGTCGTGCCGCAGATGCGCAAGCAGGGTCATGGCCGCATCGTCAACATCGCCTCGGTCGCTGGCAAGGACGGCAATCCCAACGCCAGCGCCTACAGCGCCAGCAAGGCGGCCGTGATCGCGCTCACCAAGTCGCTCGGCAAGGAGCTGGCCGACACCGGCATCCGCGTCAACTGCGTGACGCCGGCCGCGGTGAAGACCGCGATCTTCGACCAGATGACGCCCGAGCACATCGCCTTCATGCTCTCGAAGATCCCGATGGGGCGCTTCGGCACGGTGGAGGAGATCGCCGCGATGGTGAGCTGGCTTTGCACCGAAGATTGCTCCTTCTCCACCGGCGCCGTGTTCGACCTGTCCGGCGGCCGCTCCACTTACTGAACTCGCAACAAGAAAGGCACACATGAAACTCGTTCGCTATGGCAACCCCGGCAAGGAGAAGCCCGGCCTCATCGACGACAAGGGTCTGCTGCGCGACCTGAGCGCGGTGGTCGAGGACATCGGCCCCAAGCAGCTGGGCGATGCCGCGCTGGCCAAGCTGCGCAAGCTGAAGACCGACAAGCTGCCGCTGGTCAAGGGCAAGCCGCGCTACGGCAGCCCGGTCGCCGATGTCGGCAAGTTCATCGCCATCGGCCTCAACTACGCCGACCACGCGGCCGAGTCGGGCCTGCCGATCCCGGCCGAGCCGGTGGTCTTCACGAAGGCCACGAGCTGCATCCAGGGCCCGAACGATCCGGTCATGCTGCCCAAGAACTCGGTCAAGAGCGACTGGGAGGTGGAGCTCGGCGTGGTGATCGGCGCCCAGGCGCGCTACGTCTCGCAGAAGAGCGCGCTCGACTACGTGGCCGGCTACTGCGTCATCAACGACGTGAGCGAGCGCGAATTCCAGATCGAGCGCGGCGGCACTTGGGACAAGGGCAAGGGCTGCGACACCTTCGGCCCCATCGGCCCCTGGCTCGTGACGCGCGACGAAGTGCCCAACCCGCAGAAGCTCGCGATGTGGCTCGATCTCAACGGCAAGCGCATGCAGACCGGCAACACGAAGACCATGATCTTCAACATCGCCAAGATCGTGAGCTACGTGAGCCAGTTCATGACGCTTGTGCCCGGCGACGTCATCACCACCGGCACGCCGCCCGGCGTCGGCCTCGGCATGAAGCCGCCGCTCTATTTGAAGAAGGGCGACGTGATGACGCTGGGCATCGAGGGGCTGGGGGAGCAGCGGCAGGACGTGGTGGCGTTCAAGCTTTGAACGCGCGAGGCGGCGGCCTGCTTGCCGCCGCTTTTTGTCTTCAAAGCGGCGTGGGGCGTCCGGGAAGCGTCGTACGACCGCGCGCGCGAAGACTGTCGATGAGGCGCAACTCCGTCTGCGCCCGCCTGTCGCCGGCATCGAGTTCGAGGCAGCGGCGATAGCGGCTCTCGGCTTCGTCGAGACGGCCCATCTCGATGAGGGCGAAGCCCTGGCCGCGCAGTGCGCGGGTTTGGTGGCGAACCCTTTCGTCGTCCTTGGAAAACTCGATGAGGCGCTCGGCCTCGGTGAAGATCTCGAGCGCCTTCGGCCAGTTTTTGTCGACCTGGTAGGTGTGGCCGAGCTCCGAGCGGAATTGCGCATTGGCAGGCGAGAGCTCGATCGCGCGCTCGATCGCGCGGCGTCCTTCGGGAACTCGCTTCAGTTCGATCAGCGCATAGCCCTTGAGGTATTGGGCATGGCCCCAGGTCGGGCCGACGTCGATCGCATCCTTCCGATCGCTCGCCGCCTGGGTCATGTAGTAGAGGCTTTCGGGCAAGGTGCGCGCGCTGTAGATGCGCTGCTTGCTGTCGCGGTATCGGGCCTCGAAGCGACCGATCAATCCATCGATCACTTGCAGACCTTCCGCAGGCTTGGCTTGCTTGAAGACCAGAAGGCTCGCCTTCTGGAAGTCGGCCAAGTCCTGTGCCTGTGTCTCCTTCGCGATGGGCGCCGGTGCCTTGGCACCCGGGCCGGTCGCGCAGCCGGAAGCGAGGAAGGCGACGGTCATCGCCAGCGCCAGCAGGAATGTCCTCACGTTTCCCTCCTCCTCTGCGGGCGAGCTTAGCCGAACACGCGTCCCCAGGACAGAGGGCCCGCGCCGACTTCAAATGTCTCATTGACAGAACATTAGAACTGCACAAACATTCAGGGCATGTCGCAGATGCCCTTGCCGAAATACCACCAGATCTACCTGGTGCTGCGCGAGCAGTTGGATGAAGGGCGTTTCGCCGAAGGCGTGCCGGGCGAGTTGGCGCTGATGGCGCAGTTCGGCGTGGCGCGCGTCACCGTGCGGCGCGCGCTGGAGCGGCTGTCCACCGAAGGGCTGATCTCGCGCAACCCCGGGCGCCGGACGCGGCCGGTGCCGCCCGTGTCGGCCGCCGAGCCGCGCGAGAACGAGGGCAGCCAGCGCGCCAACCTGCATGGCCTGCTGGAGAACCTGGTCACCATGGGCCTGCGCACCTCGGTCAAGGTGGTCGATGTCGCGATGGTGTCGGCTTCGACGCAGGTGGCCGAGGCGCTGCAGATCCAGCTCGGCGATGCGGTGCAGAAGGCGGTGCGCGTGCGCTCGACGCGCGAGGGGCCGCTCTCGCACATCACCACCTACGTGCCGGCCGAGGTGGCGCGGCGCTTCGGGCGGCGCGAACTCGCCAAGAAGCCCATCCTCGTGCTGCTGGAAGAGGCGGGCGTCAAGGTCGGGCGCGCGCACCAGACGATCTCTGCGCGGCTTGCGGACAACGTGCTGGCCGAACACCTCGAAGTCTCCGTCGGCTCGGCGCTGCTGGCCGTGCGCCGCCTCGTCTACGACGACGCCGATCGGCCGGTGCAGTGGCTGCACGGCTTCTACCGGCCCGACCGCTACACCTACGAGATGCAGTTGTCCCGCGTGGGCAGCATCGACGCCAAGGTGTGGGTCAGCAAGGATGTGTCAGCCCAGTTCAACTGAAAGAGGAAAAGCCCCATGTCGAATCGTCGCCGCTTCATGTCGCAATCCGCCGCCGTGGCTTCCGCCATCGCATTCCCGCTCGTGGCCGGCGCGCAGCCGAAGACCGTCAAGGTCGGCGTGCTGCATCCGGTGACCGGCGCGCTCGCCTATTCGGGCCAGCAATGCCGCCTGGGCGCACAGCTCGCGATCGAGGACATCAACAAGGCCGGCGGCATCAAGTCGCTCGGCGGCGCGCAGATCGAGGCCCTGCTCGGCGATGCGCAGTCGCAGCCGCAGGCCGGCACGGCGGAGGTCGAGAAGATGAACGAGGCCGGCGTCTCGGCCATCGTCGGCGCCTATGCCTCGGCCATCTGCCTCGCGACCACGCAGGCCGCGGCCAAGTACAACCTGCCGCACGTGGTGGATGTGGGCGTGGCCGACCAGATCGTCGAGCGCGGCCTGAAGAACACCTTTCGCTTCGGCCCCGGCTACAAGAAGTCGACCGAGGTCGCGATGGCCAATCTGCTGGTGCTCAACAAGGCCGCGGGCAATCCGGCCAAGACAGTGATGATCATCCACGAGGAGTCGCTGTTCGGCGCCGGCACGGCGGCGCTGCTGTCGCGCGAGCTGCCGGGCTATGGCTTCGACGTGAAGGAAGTGGTGAAGCACGCGAATCCGACGCGCGACTTCAACAACATCGTGCTGCGCATGAAGTCGGTCAACCCGGACATCGTGATCCCGGCCAACTACTACAACGAGTACGCGCTCCTGGTGCGCACCATGCAGCAGCAGAAGGTCAGTCCCAAGGCGATCTTCTCGGTGCTGGGCGGCGCGGCATCGAGCTACAAGTTCGTGAAGGAGTTTCCGGACGCGGCCAACGGCATCATCGACTGCAACCACTGGTTCAACCCGAAGGACAAGCGCTCGCAGGAACTGAAGAAGCGGGTCGAGGGCAAGGGCCAGTTCTTCAGCTACGAGGTGTTCATGACCTACACCGCGATGTGGCTGCTGGCCGATGCGCTGGAGCGTGCCAGGTCGGCCGAGCGCGCTGCCATCATCGATGCGCTGGAGAAGAGCACCTTCTCGAATCACATCATGCCGTATGGCCCGACGAAATTCACGAACGGCCAGAACGAGGGCGCGCAGCCGCTGATGACGCAGGTGGTGAAGAACGACATCAAGGTGATCATTCCGCGCGACTACCGCGAGGTGGATCCCGTGTTCCCGCTCAAGGCATGAGCACCATCTCTTGTTCCCTCCCCTCCCGGGGGAGGGCTAGGGTGGGGGCTGCGGGCCTGTCCATCGGCGTGCATCTTCGAGACGCCTGACCATGCTCGACTTCGGCATTCTCTTTCCCTCCGTCCTCAACGGCCTCACCACCGGCGCGGTCTATGCGCTGATCGCGCTCGGCCTCACGCTGATCTACGGCGTGCTGCACATCATCAACTTCGCGCACGGTGCCTGCCTGATGCTGGCGCTGTACGCGGTGTACTTCCTCAAGGAGCGCTGGGGCGTCGACCCCTACCTGGCGCTGCCGATCGTCGTGCCGGGCATGTTCGCGCTCGGCTACGCGCTGCAGCGCATCGTGATCAACCGCGCGGGCCACGGCAAGGACGAGAACATCCTGCTCGCCACGCTGGGCATCGCGATCGTGATGGAGAACCTCGCGCTGATCTTCTTCAAGTCCGACACGCGCAACATCGACACCGCCTATTCGCTCAGCACGGTGGCCATCGGGCCCGCGATGATCGCGGTGCCCAAGTTGGTGGCCTTCGCGGGCGCGCTGGTGGTGTCGGCACTGCTGTTCTGGATCATGGGCCGTACCGACCTGGGCCGCGCGATCCGCGCGGTGGCCAAGGAAAAGGAAGGCGCCAAGCTCATGGGCATCGACGTCGACCATGTCTACGCGATGAGCTTCGGCATCGGCCTGGCCTGCCTGGGCGCGGCCGCGTGCTTCCTGCTGCCGGCCTACTACGTCAACCCGCAGGTGGGCAGCGGCTTCGTGCTGGTGGCCTTCACCATCGTCGTGCTCGGCGGCATGGGCAGCTTCGTCGGCGCGCTCGTCGGCGGCTTCCTGGTCGGGGTGGTGGAGTCGCTGGGCGGGCTCTACCTCGGCGAGTCGCTGGGGCAGATCGGCATCTTCGCGATCTTCATCGGCGTCGTGCTGTTCCGGCCCGAAGGCATGTTCGGAGCGAGGACATGAGCGCAGGCAACCGGCAACTCGCTCTCATTGCGCTGTTCGCGGTGCTCGTGGCCTGCGTGCCGCTGGTCACGGCGTCCGGCACCACGCTCAACTTCGTGATGATGGCGCTCTATGCCACGCTCATTGCGCAGGCCTGGAACATCCTCGGCGGCTTTGGCGGGCAGTTCTCCTTCGGCCATGCGCTCTTCTTCGGCACCGGCGCCTACATCCAGGCCATCGCGCAGCTGCAGGGCGGCATCAACGCCTGGGTCGCGCTGCCGCTCGCGGTGGCGGGCGCGGCGCTGGTGGGGCTTTTCGTCGGCGCGCTGAGCTTCCGCTACGGACTCAAGGGTTCCTACTTCGCGCTGGTCACGCTGGCTTTCGCGGAGGCGTTCCGCATCATCGCGCTGTCGGTGCCTTTCACCGGCGGCGGCGTGGGCTTGATGGTGCCGCTGCGCGAGTCCGCCGCCAACCTGCAGTTCGCCTCGCGCAGCGGCTACCTGTGGCTGGTGCTGGGCTTCGTCACGGCCGCGCTCGTCGTCACCTGGTGGCTGCGCAACAGCCGCTTCGGCGCCTGCCTGCAGGCGGTGCGCGACAACGAGGATGCGGCGCGCGCAGTGGGCGTGAACCCCTTCAACGTCAAGCTCGCGGCCATCGGCATCTCGGGCGCCTTCATGGGCGCGGCCGGCGCGTTCTACGTGCAGGTGTTCCAGTACATCGACCCCGGCATCGCCTACGGCCCCGCGACCTCGGTCGAGGCGCTGGTCGCGGCCATCGTCGGCGGCATGGGCACGCTGTGGGGGCCGGTGCTGGGCGCGCTCGTGCTGCACGTGCTGTCGGACCTCACGCGCAACCTGTTCGGCGAGCTCCCGGGCATCAACATGGTGATCTACGGCGTGGTGCTGGTGCTGATCGTGATCTTCGTGCCGCGCGGCATCGCGGGCATCGGCCTGTCGGCACGGCAGCTCTGGGCCGGGAGGGGAGGCCGCCGTGGCTGAAGCGCTGCTGTCCCTCGCCGGCATCTCGCGTTCCTTCGGCGGCCTCGCGGCGGTGCAGGACGTGAGCCTCGCGGTGGAAGAAGGGCGCCTGTGCGCGCTGATCGGCCCCAACGGCGCCGGCAAGACCACGCTGTTCGCGCTGATGTCGGGCTTCCTCAAGCCCGACAGCGGCACGGTGCGCTTCGCGGGTCAGGACATCACGGGCCGCGAGCCGCATTGCAATGCGCTCCTGGGAATGACGCGCACCTTCCAGATCGTCAAGCCTTTCGCGGCCCAGACGGTGCGCGAGAACATCGCGGTCGGCGCGCACCTGCACGAGCGCAGCCGCGGCATCGCGCTGGCGCGCGCGGAGGCGGTGGCGCAGCAAGTGGGCCTTGCGCGACAGATCGACAAACCGGCCTCCGACCTCACCGTGGCCGGCCGCAAGCGGCTGGAGCTGGCACGCGCGCTCGCCACGCAGCCGCGCCTGCTGCTGCTCGACGAGGTGCTGGCCGGCCTCAATCCGCGGGAGATCGCCGAGATGATGCCGGTGGTGCGTGGCATTGCCGCGAGCGGCGTGACGGTGCTGATGATCGAGCACGTGATGCAGGCCGTGATGCACCTGGCCGAGCATGTCTGGGTTCTGGCGCAGGGCCGCCTGATCGCCGAGGGCAGCCCGGCCGAGGTCACGTCGAACGACAAGGTGGTCGAGGCCTACCTGGGCCACGGCACGGCGGCGCGGCTGCGCGCCGCGGGAGCGGCGGCATGACGGTCCTGCTCGACATCAAGGAGTTGCGCGGCGGCTACGGCCGCGTCGAAGTGCTGCGCGGGGTCGACCTGCAGGTAAATGCCGGCGAGATGGTCGCGCTCTTGGGCAGCAACGGCGCCGGCAAGTCCACGCTCAACAAGATGGTCTGCGGCCTCTGCCCGGCCTGGGCCGGCACGGTGCGCTTCGACGGGCAGGACCTGAGCGGCGCCCACTACCGCGAGGTGGTGCGCGCCGGGCTGATCCAGGTGCCCGAGGGCCGCAAGGTGTTCCCCAACCTCAGCGTGCTGGAGAACCTCGAGCTCGGTTCCTTCACGCGCGCCCGCGAACGCCGCGCGCTCAACCTGGAGC
Source organism: Variovorax sp. LjRoot84 (assembly GCF_964254305.1). Classification (NCBI taxonomy): domain Bacteria; kingdom Pseudomonadati; phylum Pseudomonadota; class Betaproteobacteria; order Burkholderiales; family Comamonadaceae; genus Variovorax; species Variovorax sp. LjRoot84. Next base: position 5,322,728 of record NZ_CAXUTE020000001.1, on the reverse strand, counting down.
GCGTGTTCGCGATCTTCCCGCGCCTGAAGGAGCGCCTGCGCCAGCACGCCGGCACGATGAGCGGCGGCGAGCAGCAGATGCTCGCGATCGGCCGCGGCCTCATGGCCGAGCCGGTGCTGCTGATCCTCGACGAGCCCTCGCTGGGCCTGTCGCCGCTGCTGGTGGAGGAGATGTTCTCGCTCATTCGCCAACTGCGCGACGACGGCCTTGCGGTGCTGCTGGTCGAGCAGAACGTGGGCCAGTCGCTGGAGATCGCGGATCGTGCGTACGTGCTGGAGAACGGCAGCGTGCGCTTCTCGGGCTTGCCGAAGGACTTGCTGGCAAGTGATGACTTGCGGCGCGCTTACCTGGGCCTTTGATCCGGCCGCGCCAGAAGGAGACAACATGAAACGTCGTGACATCCTCATTGCACCCATGGCGGCGGCATTCGCCGGCGGCGGGCGCGCCCAGATCGGCGGCGCGCCGGTGCGCATCCTGGTCGGCGCGCCGGCCGGCGGCTCCACCGACACGCTGGCGCGCACGCTGGCGGCCAGCATGGGGCCGGTGCTCGGCCGCACGGTGATCGTCGAGAACCGGCCGGGTGCCGGCGGCAACATCGCGGCGGACGCGGTGGCCAAGGCGGCGCCGGACGGCAGCACGCTCCTGATGAGCTTCACCAGCCATGCGATCAATGCCACGCTCTACCCGTCGCTGCCCTTCGATCCGGTGAAGGACTTCACGGCGCTGACCTGCGTCGCGACCGCGCCTTCCATCCTGGTCGCGCATCCATCGGTGCCGGCCAACAACGTGCGCGAACTGATCGCGCTGGCCAAGAGCAAGCCGGGGCAGCTCAACTTCGCGATCGGCGGCATTGGCTCCTCGCTGCACATGGCGGGCGACGCCTTCAAGATGCAGTCGGGCGCCTTCATCGTGAACATCCCCTACCGCGGCACCGCGCCGGCCGTGCAGGACGTGCTCGCGGGCCAGGTGCAGCTGATGTTCGCGGCGGTCGGCAACGTGCAGGCGCATATCAAGGCCGGCAAGCTGAAGGCGCTGGGCGTGACGAGCGCGAAGCGCCTGCCCGCCTTCCCCGAGGTGCCTGCGATCGCCGAGGTGCTGCCGGGCTACGAGTCGAGCGCCTGGTTCGGGCTCTTCGGGCCGGGCAACATGCCGGCCGACGTCGCGCGCCGCACCAGCGATGCGGCGCGGCAGGCGATTGCGCAACCCGAGATGCGCAAGCGCCTGGAGACCGAGGGCGCGATCCCGGTCGGCAACGCGCCCGAGCAGTTCTCGGCTTTCGTGCAGAGCGAGATCACGCGCTGGGCCAAGGTGGTCAAGTTCTCCGGAGCGAGGCCGGAATGAGCGCCGCTGCACGCGCGCCGCAGACGCTGGCGCAGAAGCTCATTGCCCGCGCCTGCGGGCGCGCGCAGGTGGCGGTGGGCGAGGTCGTGACCTGCGCGGTCGATCTCGCGATGTTCCACGACTCATCGGGCCCGCGCCGGTTGCAGCCGATGCTCGAGGAACTGGGCGCACAGGTCTGGGACAAGTCGCGCATCGTGCTGGTGATGGACCATTACGTGCCCGAGCGCGACGAGGACTCGCGCCGCATCGTGCGCATCGCGCGCGACTGGGCGCGCGACCAGAAGCTGCCGCATGTCTACGACAGCCAGGGCATCTGCCACGTGGTGGTGCCGCAGCACGGGCACATCCGCCCCGGCATGCTGTGCGTGGGCGGCGATTCGCATTCGCCCACCGGCGGCGCGTTCGGTGCCTATATGTTCGGCGTCGGCAGCACCGAGATGCTCGGCGTGGTGGTCACCGGTGAGATCTGGCTGCGCGTGCCCGAGACCATCCGCATGTGGTGGGATGGCGCGCTGCCTGCCGGCGTGACGGCCAAGGACATGATGCTCTCCATGATCGGCCGCTTCGGCATGAACGGCGGGCGCTACCAGGCGGTCGAGTTCTGCGGCCCGGCCGTGACCGCGCTGTCGATGCAGGAACGCATGACGCTGTCGAACATGAGCGCCGAGCTCGGCGCGCAGGCCGGGCTGATCGCGCCGGACGCGACCACCGCCGCCTACCTCGCCGAGGCCGGCGCGCCGCCGGTGGACATCGCGCCGTGGTTCACTGACGAAGGTGCCACGTTCGAGCAGCACCGCTTCGACGCCGCCGCGCTGGAGCCGCAGGTCGCGGCGCCGCACAGCCCGGCCAATGCCCACGGCGTGAGCCGCGATGCCGGCACGCCGGTCGACGTGGCCTACATCGGCGCCTGCACCGGCGCCAAGCTCGACGACCTGCGCGCCGCCGCGCAGGTGCTGCGCGGTCACAAGGTGGCGGCCGGGGTGCGCCTGATCGTCGCGCCGGCCAGCCTGCAGGACCAGGAGCAGGCGCGCGAAGAGGGCGTGCTGCAGGTGCTGATGGACGCCGGCGCCGAACTCTTCCCGACCGCCTGCGGCGCGTGCTCCGGCTATGGCGATCCGATGGGCGACGACATCACCGTGATCTCGACCACCGCGCGCAACTTCAAGGGGCGCATGGGTTCGGCGACGGCGCAGGTGTACCTCGGTTCGCCCTATACCGTGGCCGCTTCGGCGCTGCGCGGGTGCGTCACGGACCCGCGGGAGATCCTGCAATGACTCACCGCGTGTGGCGCCTGGGCGCTGATATCGACACCGACGCGCTGGCCCCCGGCCATGCGATGAAGCACGGCATCGAGACCATCGTGCAGCATTGCCTCGAAGCCGTGCGCCCCGAGTTCGCGCGCGAGGTGCGGCGCGGCGACGTGATCGTGGCCGGCCCGAACTTCGGCATCGGCTCTTCGCGCGAGCAGGCCGCGGCGGTGCTGGTGCAGTTGGGCGTGGCGGCGGTGATCGCACCCTCGTACAGCGGGCTTTACTTCCGCAACGCCTTCAACGTGGGGCTGCTGCTGCTCACTTGCGCGGAAGCCGAATCGCTGCAGGAAGGCGAGAGGGTAGAGCTCGATGTAGAGACGCCGGCTGTGCGCACCGCCGAGGGCCGCACGCTGGCCTGCGAGCCGGTGCCGGCTTTCCTCATGGACATGGCGCGCGCGGGCGGCTTGTTGAAGCAGCTGCGCCTGCGTCTCGGCGCCGGGGACGCGCATGCGCGCTGAAGAAGGCGACCTGCGCCGCTGGGACGCGCATCTCGCGGTGCTGCATGCCACCGTGGCGCGGCACGCGGCGCGCTCGGCAGAGCCCGAAGCCGCGCAGCAGGCGCGGCGCCTGCTCGTCGACACCGTCGGCTGCGCGATCGCAGGCCGCCATGCAAGAGAGGTGCGGCAGCTCGAAGCGGCGGTGGCCGATTGCGAACCCGGCGGCTTCGCGCTGCCCGACGGTCCCTCGATGAGCGTGCACGCCGCGGCCCAGGTGCTGGCCATGGCCGCCACCTGGGACGAAGCCTGCGAAGGCCACGCGCTCGCGCACGGCCGGCCCGGCGTGCCGCTGGTGGCGGCGCTGCTGCCGCTGGCGCTGCAGCGAGATACGACGCTCGACGCCTTCGTCGATGCCTTCGTGCTCGGCTACGAGGTCGGCGCGCGCTGCGGCGCCTGGCTGCGCATTCGCCCGGGCATGCATGTCGATGCCAACTGGCCGGCGCTCGGCGTCGCCGCCGGCGTGGCGCGGCTCATCGGATTGCCCGCGGCGGGCATCGTGCAGGCGATCGACATCGCCGCCTGCCAGCTCGCGACCAGCCTCTACCTGCCCGTGACCCAGGGCCGCACGGCGCGCAACACCTACCTCGGGCACAGCGCCTCGCTCGGCCTGCAAGCGGCCTTCGCGAGCGCGGCCGGCATCGACGCGCCGGCCGATGCGCTGGCCCACTATGCCAACGCGCATGCGGCCGCCGCGCCGCAGGCGCTGCCCGATGCGGAGATCACGCTGTTGCTGGATGCGTATCTCAAGCCCTTCGCGGCGGTGCGCCACGTTCACTACGGCGCGGTGGCTGCGCGGCAGCTTCGCGAACGACTGGCCGGCGATACCCGGGGCATTCAGGGCATCGCGCTCAAGGTCTACGAAGAAGCCATCGTCTACTGCGGCAACCGCGCGCCGCGCACGCCGATCCAGGCGCAGTTCAGCCTCAGCTTCGGCATCGCGGCGATGCTGCGCTTCGGCGACATCGACCCCTCGGTCTACACTGAAGCGCGCTTCGACGACGCCGAGCTGCGGCGGCTCGAAGCGCTGGTGGTGCTCAAGCCCGATGCGGAGCTGACGGCGCGCAAGCAGCGCGGCGCCACGCTGGTGATGGAGCATTCCTCCGGCCGCTTGCAGGAAGCCGTGCACACCATTGCGGGCGATGCCGCCCATCCGCTCGACCGCGCGGCGCTCGTCGCCAAGTTCAGGCGCTACGCCGCGCGCAGCCTCGCCGGCGAGCGGGCCGCGCTCTTCTGCAACACCGCGCTCGACGCGCAGCAGGACATCGAGCTGCGCCTGCTCTGGCAGCAACTCGTTCCTCTTCACACCACTTCCACACGACCATGAAACGCCTGCGCCATCTCGTGACCACGCTCCTCCTTAGCCTGCCGCTGCTCGCCGCGGCCCAAGCCGACGACTTCCCGAACAAGTCGATCCGCATCGTCGTGCCCTTCCCGGCTGGCGGCGCCACCGACGCCGCGGCGCGTCTGGTCGCCACCAAGATGAGCGAGAAGTGGAACCAGCCGGTGGTGGTGGACAACCGCGCGGGCGCCGGCGGCAATGTCGGCTCCGACTTCGTCGCCAAGTCCGCGCCCGACGGCTACACGCTGGTGATGGGCGTGACCGGATCGCACGCGATCAACACCTCGCTCTACAGCAAGATGCCCTACGACCCGGTGGTCGACTTCGTTGCCATCAGCCAGGTCGCGGTGGTGCCCAACGTGCTGGTGGTGCACCCCTCCGTGCCGGTCAACAACCTGGCCGAGCTGGTGGCGCTCGCCAGGCGCGAGCCCGGCAAGCTCAACTACGCATCGCTCGGCAACGGCACGGCCGCGCACCTGGGCATGGAGATGCTCAAGTCCGCCGCCGGCATCGAGATCACGCATGTGCCCTACAAGGGCAGTGCGCCCGCGGTCTCCGACCTGCTGGCCGGTCAGGTGCAGATGATGGTCGATGGCCTGCCTTCGGCGCTGCCGCACGTGAAGGCCGGCAAGCTGCGCGCCATTGCGCTGACCAGCCTGCACCGCGCGCCGGCACTGCCCGAGCTGCCGACCATCGCCGAGAGCTACCCGGGCTTCTACGCTGACGCGTGGTCGGGCCTGTTCGCACCCAAGGGCACGCCGAAGCCGGTGGTGGACAAGCTCTCGGCCGAGGTGCAGCGCATCCTGAAGCTGCCCGAGGTGCGCGAGAAGCTGGCCGCGCTGGGCGCCGAGCCGGTGGGCTCCACGCAGGTCCAGTTTGCGGCGCATGTGAAGCGCGAAATCGACAAGTGGGGCAAGGTCGTGAAGACCAGCGGAGCGAAAGTGGATTGACCATGAACGACGCACTCGACCCCGTTACCCTCGCCGTGCTGCGCGGCCGCCTCGAACAGGTGGCCGACGAGATGGACGCGACGCTCTACCGCAGCGCCTTCAACCCGATCATCGCGGAGGCCCACGACGCCTGCCACGGCCTCTACGACGCGGTGAGCGGCGACACGCTGGTGCAGGGCAAGTCGGGCCTGCCGGTGTTCGTCGGCGCCATGGCCTTCGCGGTGCGCATGACCGCGGCCGCGGCGGCGCCGCGCGGCGGTATGGTCGACGGCGACATCTGGATCAGCAACGACGCCTACGACGGCGGCACGCACGCCAACGACTTCAAGCTGGTGCGGCCCTTCTTCCGCAGCGGCAAGCTCTATTGCTACATGGCCTCGGCCGCGCACTGGCACGACGTCGGCGGCGCGGTGCCCGGCAACTACAACCCGGCGGCCACCGAGTGCTGGCAGGAGGCGGTGCAGATCCCACCGGTGCGCATCGTGCGCGGCGGCGAGCTCGACGCCGACGTGCTGGCGATCCTGCGCGCCAACACGCGCCTGCCCGAAAGCCTGTGGGGCGACTTGAACGGCCAGCTCGCCGCGCTGGAGCTCGGCACGAAGCGGCTGCACGGACTGCTCGACGAGTACGGCGATGCGCGGGTGCTGCAGGCCATGGGCGAGCTGCGCAGCCGCGCGCTCAAGCTGATGCGCGCGCACATCGCCTCGCTGCCCGACGGCCGCTACAGCTTCGAGGACCTGCTCGACAACGACGGCATCACCAGCGAGCCGCTCACCATCGCGCTCGACATGACGGTGGCCGGCGAGCGGCTCCTGCTCGACTTCTCGCGCAGCTCGCCACAGTGCGCGGGGCCGGTCAACATCTCGCGCGCCACGGCGGTCGCGGCCTGCTACGTCGCGCTCAAGCACCTGTTCCCCGATGTGCCGGCCAACGCCGGTGTGCTCGACGCGGTGGACTTCGAGATCCCCGACCGGCTGGTGATCAGCGCCGAGCGGCCACGTCCGATGGGCGGCTACACCGAGACCATCCTGCGCATGATCGACGTGATCTTCAGCGCCGCGGCGCAGGCCGATCCGGCGCGCGCCGTCGCGCAGGCCTACGGCACCATCAATGCGCTGTCGATCGCGGGCCACCGCAGCGACGCGGGGCGCGAGGGGCAGCGCTGGGTGATGTTCAGCTTCTTCGGCGGCGGGCATGGCGGGCACTCGGGCGGCGACGGCCTCTCGCACGGCAACGCGCCGATCTCCACCGCCACCATCCCGCCGCTGGAGATCCTCGAGGCCGCCTACCCGGTGCGCTTCACCGAATGGTCGCTGCGCGCCGACTCGGGCGGCGACGGCCAGTTCCGCGGCGGCCTCGGCGCGGTCTACGAGATCGAGCTGCTCGAGAAGGATGCCGAGGTCTTCGTCTTCGGCGAGCGCGGCAGCTCGCCGCCCAAGGGCATCGCGGGCGGCGGCGCGGGTGCGCTCAATGTCTTTCGCTACGAGAACGAAGGCGCCTGGCACGTGCCGCCGATGGTGTCGAAGATGCGCGGCATCCGGCTCGCGCGCGGCGAACGCGTGCGGCTCGAAACGCCCGGCGGCGGCGGCTGGGGCGATGCGGCGGAACGCCGGCCAGAACAGCGCGCGCAGGACAGGGCGATGGGCTACGTGAGCGTCGAGCCCGCGAAGAAGAAAGATCAGCAATGACAGCAGCAATCAAATCCGCTGAAGGCGGCTCGCTGGTCGTCGGCGTCGACGTCGGCGGCACCTTCACCGACCTCTTCGTGCTCGACGAGTCGGCCGGCACGGCGCGCATCGTCAAGGTGCCTTCCACCCGCGGCGAGGAAGCGCGCGGCTTCATGAACGGCGTGGCGCGCGTGACCGATTCGGCCGCGGCCATCGCCACCATCGTGCACGGCACCACGGTCGGCACCAACGCGCTGCTCGAACGCAAGGTGGCGAAAACCGGCATCCTCACCACGCGCGGCTTCCGCGACGTGCTGGAAATGCGCCGCCGCGACCGGCCGCAGACCTGGGGCCTGCGCGGCAGCTTCACGCCGGTGGTGCCGCGCAACCTGCGACGCGAGGTCGACGAGCGCGTGCTGGCCGACGGCACGCTGCACACGCCGGTCGACCTCGACCAAGTGCGCGTTGAAGCGCGCGCGCTGCTGGCCGAGGGCTGCGAGGCCGTGTGCGTGTTCTTCATCAACACCTATGCGAACCCGGAGAACGAGCGTCTCGCCGTCGCCGCGGTGCGCGAGATCTGGCCCAACGCGCACGTGACCTCGGCCAGCGAGGTGCTGCCCGAGATCCGCGAGTTCGAGCGCTGCTCCACCGCCACGCTCAATGCCGCGCTGCAGCCGGTGGTCGGCAGCTACCTCGAACGGCTCGAATCCGATCTGCGCGGCCAGGGCTTCGCCGGCGAGCTGCTGGTGGTGCAGAGCAACGGCGGCGTGATGTCGCGCGCCACCGCGAGCGAGCTGCCGGTGCGCACTGCGCTCTCGGGCCCGGCGGCCGGCGTGATCGCCTGCGCCGAGATCGCGCGCGCGGCGGGCTTCCCCAACGCGATCACCGGCGACATGGGCGGCACCTCCTTCGACGTCTCGCTGGTGGCGAACGGCGAGGCGGCGCTGGCGGCGCAGACCGCGATCGAGTTTGGCATGGTGATCCGCTCGCCGATGATCCAGATCGAGACCATCGGCGCCGGCGGCGGCTCGATCGCCTCGGTGGATGCGAGCGGCATGCTGCAGGTCGGGCCCGAGTCGGCCGGCAGCGTTCCCGGCCCGGCCTGCTACGGCCGCGGCAACATGCGCCCGACGGTGACCGATGCCAACGTGCTGCTGGGCCGCATTGCGGCCGACCGGCCGCTCGGCGGCGGCCTGCTGGCGGCGCTCGACGCGGAGAAGTCCTATCAGGCCATCGAGGCGCACGTGGCGAAGCCGCTGGGGCTCGACGTCCATGCGGCGGCCGAGGCCATCCTTACGGTCGCGAACGCGCGCATGGCCGGCGCGATCCGGCTGGTGTCGATCGAGCGCGGCCACGACCCGCGCCGCTTCGCCTACATGCCCTTCGGCGGCGGCGGCGCCCTGCACGTGTGCGCGATGATGCGCGAGGTCGGCGTGGCCACCGGCATCGTGCCGCGCTATCCCGGCGTCACTTCGGCGCTGGGCTGCGTGATCGCCGACATGCGGCACGACGCGGTGCAGACCCTCAATCGGCCGCTGGCCGATCTCGACGTCGATGCCATGCGGCAGCGCATCGCGCAGCTGGCCGAGACCTGCCAGCAACGCCTCGATTCCGCCGGCGTGCGCTTCGACGAGGTGCGCGAGATCGTCGCGCTCGACATGCTCTATGCGGGCCAGACCCATACGCTGCCGGTGCCGTTGCCGCCGGGCAGCGGCGCGACGCTCACGCGAGAGACGATCCGCGCCGCTTTCGAAGCGAGCTACGAGGCCACCTTCGGCCGCGTGCTCGACGGCATCGGCATCCGCGTGATGAACCTGCGCTACGCGCGCATCGGCGTGCGGCCCAAGTTCGACCTGGCCGTGCTGGCGCCGGAAGGCGAGGGCAGCATCGCCCCGCTGGGCACGCAGCGCGTGTTCCACCAAGGGCGCTGGCACGAGGCGCAGCGCTTCGCGCGCCTCGACCTGCCGGTGGGCGCGCGCGTCGAAGGGCCTGCGATCCTGGAGCAGGTCGACACCACCGTGTGGCTCGAGCCCGGCTTCCAGGCTGGGGTCGATGCCTTCGGCAACCTGCTGGTGAGTTCACATGGACGCTGATACACGCATTGCGGCTGCGAAGACCGCGCTGGTCATCATCGACCTGCAGAACGACTTCCTCGACCCGAAGGGTGCCTATGCGCGCGGCGGCGACACCAACCCACCTGCCTTGCTGCTGCCGGCGCGCGTGGCCGGCGTGGCGCGTGCGCTCAAGAGCGCCGGCGGCATGGTGGTCGCGAGCCAGTTCACGCTGTGGCCCGATGCGGCCGGCGAGCCCATGGTGTCGCCGCACCTGAAGGCGCTGCGGCCCTACCTGACGAAGGGCGACTTCGCGCCGGGCAGCTGGGGGCAGGCGAACGTCGACGAACTGGCAGGACTCATCGACGTGACGGTCAGCAAGGTCGCCTACTCGGCCTTCTTCAACACCCAGCTCGACTGGGTGCTGCGCCGCGCCGGCATCGATACCGTGGCCGTCTGCGGCATCGTGACCAACGGCGGCGTCGCCAGCACGGTGCGCGACGCCCACATGCGCGACTACCGCACGCTGGTGCTGGCCGACGGCTGCGCGGCCTTCGGCGAGGAGCGGCACCAGACCTCGCTGGCCGACATGCGCAACGTGGCCGAAGTCACCGACTGCGCGGCCTTCATCCAGTCGCTGGCATGACGCTGCAGCGAAACATCCGTCGCGCATCGGCCATCGATGCGGAGGCGCACACCGGCGTCGCCATCGTCGGCGCCGGCGCCTGCGGCCTCACCGCGGCGCTGATGCTGCACGACGCGGGCATCGACTGCGTGCTGCTCGAACGCGATGCGACGCCCAGTGGATCGACCGCGCTCTCTTCGGGCTTCATCCCCGCGCCGAGCACCCGCGTGCAGCGCGCGCAGGGCGTGCACGATGACAGCGCCGAACGCTTCGCCGCCGACATCCAGGCCAAGGCCCACGGCCGCGCCGCGCCCGCGCTGGTGCGGGCCTATGCCGAAGCCATCGGTCCTGCGCTCGACGCATTGCAGGCGCGGCACGGGCTCGGTTGGATCCTGCTCGACGGCTTTCTCTATCCGGGCCACAGCGCCCATCGCATGCATGCGCTGCCGCAGAAGACCGGCGCTGCGCTCATGGCCGCGCTGCAGGCGGCGGTAGAGACGGCAGGCATCCCGGTGCTTACCCAGGCACTGGTCGAAACGCTGTGCTTCGATGAAGAGGACCGTGCGATCGGTATCGGCTACCGCCGGCCCGACGGCCGCGAAGAATTGCTCGGCTGCGATGCGCTGCTGCTGGCCTGCAACGGCTTCGGCGGCAACGCGGAGATGGTGCGCGCGCTGCTGCCCGAGATGGCGGATGCCGCTTTCGGCGGCCACACCGGCAACGATGGCAGCGCCATCCTCTGGGGCCGGGCACTGGGCGCGCGGCTGCGCGACCTCGGCGGGTACCAGGGACACGGCTCCTGGGTCACGCCGCAGGGCGCGCTGATGTCCTGGGCCGTGATGATGGAAGGCGGCGTGCAGATCAACCGCGAAGGGCGGCGCTTCCATGACGAGACCCAGGGCTATTCCGAGGCCGCGGTGAAGGTGCTCGCGCAGCCGGGCGGCGTCGCCTGGAATGTGTTCGATGCGCCGCTGCTCGCGCTGGCGCACGAGTTCCCGGATTTCTGCGAGGCCGAGGCGGCCGGCGCGCTGCGCCGCTGCGACACGGTGGCGCAGCTCGCCGCGTGCATCGGCTGCGACGTGCCCACCTTGCAAGCCACGCTCGATGCCTTGCGCGCCATCGGTCCGCAACCCGACGGCCGCGTGTTCAAGCGCGGGCTGGCCGCGCCGTACTTCGCGGTCAAGGTGTCGGGCGCGCTGTTCCACACTCAGGGCGGCCTCGACATCGGGCCGGACATGCGCGTGCTGCGCGAGGACGGCACGGCGTTGCCCAACCTGATCGCGGCGGGCGGCGCAGCCGGCGGCGTTTCGGGCGATGCGGTGTGGGGCTATCTCTCGGGCAACGGCCTCCTGAGTGCCGTGGCCGGCGGCGCCATCGCGGCGCGCACGGCGGCGGCGCTCGTCAAGGCAGGAAGGAACCAACATGGCGAATGACACTTCATTCAAGGAACGGCTCGCGTCCAGCGAGATCGTGCTCGCACCCGGCGTCTACGACGCCGTGAGCGCGCTGGTGGCCGAGCAGGCCGGCTTCGAGGCGCTCTACCTCTCGGGCGCTTCGATCGCCTACACGCGGCTGGGCCGTTCGGACGTCGGCCTCACCACCTTCACCGAGGTGGCCGACACGCTGGCGCGCATCTGCGAGCGCGTGAACCTGCCGGTGATCATCGATGCCGACACCGGCTTCGGCAATGCGCTCAACACGCAGCGCACGGTGCGCGGCTTCGAGCGCGCCGGCGCGGCCATGGTGCAGATCGAGGACCAGGGCTTTCCCAAGCGCTGCGGTCACCTGGACGGAAAGACGGTCGTGCCTGCGCGCGAAATGGCGGGCAAGCTCAAGGCTGCGCTGGATGCGCGTGCCTCGGCCGAGACGCTGATCCTCGCGCGCACCGACGCCGTCGCCGTCGAGGGGCTGGACGCGGCGCTCGACCGCGCCGAGGCGTACCTGGAATGCGGCGTCGATGCGCTCTTCATCGAGGCCTTGCGTTCGCCCGCGCAGATGGAGGCCGCCTGCAAGCGCTTCGCCCACCGCGTGCCGCTCCTGGCCAATATGGTCGAAGGCGGCAAGACGCCGATCCAGGATGCCGATGCGCTGCAGGCCCACGGCTTTCGCATCGCGATCTTTCCCGGCGGCACGGCGCGCGCGGTGGTCCACACGCTGCAGGGCTACTACGCGAGCCTCGCGCAGCACCGCACGACCGAGCCATGGCGCGACCGCATGCTGGACTTCGACGGCCTCAACGAAGTGATCGGCACGCCGGAGCTGATGGCGCTGGGCAAGCGCTACGAATAGGCGCGCATGCACACCGCCCTCGCGCGGCCTCATTCCGGCTTGAGAATGGTCTCGCCCTTGAGCTGCCCCATGTCGCGAATGTTGTAGCGATGGCGCCGCCAGCCGCGCCAGGTGCGATGCAGGTAGCGCAGCGAGACGAGGTAGTAGACGAACTTGAACATGCGCAGCGCGCCCCACATCGGCGTGCTGCCGTAGATGTCGCCGGCCAGGAGCGACATCAGCGCCTCCTTGATGCGCAAGGGGTTGGCCGGATGCATGAACATGTCGCGGATGGTCGGGTTGGTCACGCGGTAGATGAACCACGAATACTCGCGCGGCCCCTTGCGCATCATGGCCTCGAAGGCCTTGCGTTCGGCTGCCAGCGCGTCCGGCCGGTCGAGCGCGGTGGCGACCAGCTCGGCGCCGTCGAAGGCGCTGTGCATGGCCAGGTAGACGCCCGAGGAGAACATCGGATCGATGAAGGTGAAGGCATCGCCGAGCATCAGGTAGCGCTCGCCCGTGGCATGGGTGCTGCTGTAGGAGAAATTGCCGGTGGCATGCACCGCGCCGTCGACCAGCGTGGCCTCTTTCAGGCGGTCGGCCAGCTCGGGGCACAGCGCGATGGTGTCGCGCAAGAATTCCGCCAGCGGCTTGTCGCGCGACTTCAGGTAGTAGGGCCAGCAGACCGCGCCCACACTGGTGGTGCCGTCGGCCAGCGGAATGAACCAGAACCAGCCGTGGGGAAACCAGCAGATGCTGATGTTGCCCTCGCGTTTGCCTTCGAGCCGCCGCACGTTGCGGAAATGCCCGAACAGCGCGGTGCTGTTGTGCGCCGGGTTCTTCTCCTTGCTGCGGAACTTGTTCGCGAGCAGGGTGTCGCGGCCGGTGGCGTCGACCACGAAGCGCGCGCGCCAGCTGCGCTGCGAGCCGTCTTCCAGCTGCGCCTGCGCGGTCGCGCCCGCGTCGTCGAAGCGCACGTCGCGCACCTTGCAGCCTTCGAGCGTGCGCGCGCCGCGCGCGGCGGCATTGCGGAACAGCAGCTCGTCGAGCTCGGAGCGGCGCACCTGCCAGGCGGAGGGCATGGTCTTGTCCCAGGCTTCGGCGAACTCGACGTAGCTGCAGTGGTCGTGCTCGGGCGAAACGAACTCGATGCCCCACTTGGTCATGCCGATCCTGTCGACCTGCTCGCGCACGCCGAGGCGCTCGAACAGGGCGACGTTGGCCGGCAGCAGCGACTCGCCGATGTGGAAGCGCGGGTGGTGTTCCTTCTCGAGCAGCACGACATCGCGGCCCTGCTGCGCCAGCAGCGCCGCGATGGTGGAGCCGGCCGGGCCGCCGCCGATGACGAGCACGTCGCAGTTTTCTTCGTTCGACGCTGTTTCATGCGCGGTGGGGGAGGGGCTTGGCAGGGGCACGGCGAATCAGTCCAGGAAAGTCGGGATGCGCAGGATAGCGCCGTCCGCGAGCTGGCCTGCAAGCCCTGCCGAACCGTCGATAACCTTCCTCCGCCGTGGGTCTTTGCACGGGCCGGGCGCCAAAGGACTGCAAAATAGAACGACCGTTCGTTTTATTCGAAGCCCTTCCCCATGCCCGCCACCGACCTTCCACCCAAGGCCACCCGCGCGCCCCAGAAAGGCCAGCAGACCAAGGCCGTCATCGTCGATGCGGCGCTGAACCTGGCCGCGCAGATCGGGCTGGAGGGCCTGTCGATCGGCGCGCTGGCCGAGGTCACGCAGATGAGCAAGTCGGGCGTGTTCGCCCACTTCGGCTCGCGCGAGGAACTGCAGATCTCGGTGGTGCGCGAGTACCACGCGCGCTTCGAGCAGGAAGTCTTCTATACCGCCCTGCAGGCGCCGCGCGGCCTGCCGCGGCTGCGCGCGCTGTTCGCCAACTGGATGAAGCGCACCTCGGCCGAGATCGACTCGGGCTGCATCTACATCAGCGGCGCGGTCGAATTCGACGACCGGCCCGGCCCGGTGCGCGACGCGCTGGCCGAGTCGGTGAACATCTGGCTCGCGGCCATGCTGCGCGCCGTGATGCAGGCCCAGGAAGAAGGCCACCTGCACGCCGATGCCGATGCGAAGCAGATCTCCTTCGAGATCCACGCGCTGATCCTGGCCCTGCACTACGAAGCGCGCTTCCTGCGCTCGCCCGATTCGCTCTCGCGCGCCAACGTGGGCTTCGACAACATCCTGGCGCGCTGCGCCACGCCGGAGGCCCTGGCCGGCGACACCGCGCCGTCTGCGCGCCGGCTCAAGACCGTGCGCTGAAGCAGCCGCTCACCCTCTCCTTTTTTCTTTCTATTCCCTGGAGACCTTTCCATGCCCGCCTACACCCCGCCCCTTCGCGACATGCAGTTCGTGATGCACGAAGTGCTCAAGGTCACCGAAGAACTCAAGGTTCTCCCGAAGCACGCCGACGTCGATGCCGAGACCATCAACGCGGTGCTCGAAGAGGGCGGCAAGTTCGCCGCCGAAGTCACCTTCCCGCTCAACATCAACGGCGACGAAGAGGGCTGCGTGCTCGACAAGAGCACGCATGAAGTGAGGACCCCCAAGGGCTTCAAGGAGGCCTACGCCAAGTACGTCGAAGGCGGCTGGGCGGCGCTGTCGTGCGATCCGCAATACGGCGGCCAGGGCCTGCCTTTCGTGGTGAACCAGTGCTTCTACGAAATGCTCAACTCGGCCAACCAGGCCTGGACCATGTACCCGGGCCTCTCGCACGGCGCGTACGAGGCGCTGGTGGCGCACGGCACCGACGAGCAGAAGAAGACCTACCTGCCCAAGCTCACCAGCGGCGAATGGACCGGCACCATGTGCCTGACCGAGCCGCATTGCGGCACCGACCTCGGCCTGCTTCGCACCAAGGCCGAGCCGCAGCCCGACGGCACCTACAAGCTGACCGGCAACAAGATCTTCATCTCGGCCGGCGAGCACGACATGGCCGGCAACATCATCCACCTGGTGCTGGGCCGCCTGCCGGACGCGCCCAAGGGCAGCAAGGGCATCAGCCTGTTCGTCGTGCCGAAGTTCAACGTCAAGGCCGACGGTTCGCTCGGCAGCCGCAACGGCATCTACTGCGGCGGCCTCGAGCACAAGATGGGCATCCACGGCAACGCCACCGCGCAGATCGTGCTCGAAGGTGCCACCGGCACGCTGGTCGGCGAGCCCAACAAGGGCCTGGCCGCGATGTTCGTGATGATGAACGCGGCTCGCCTGGGCGTCGGCAACCAGTCGCTGGGCCTGACCGAAGTGGCTTTCCAGAACGCGCTGGCTTACGCGAAGGACCGCATCCAGATGCGCTCGCTCTCGGGCGTGAAGGCCAAGGACAAGGAAGCCGATCCGATCATCTTCCATCCCGACGTGCGCAAGATGCTGATGACCGCCAAGGCCTATGCCGAAGGCGGCCGCGCGCTGGCCATCTACTGCACGCTCTTGCTCGACAAGGAGCACCACCATCCCGACGAGAAGGTGCGCAAGGACTCGGGCGAGATCGTCGCCCTGCTCACGCCGATCGTGAAGGCCTTCATCACCGACAACGGCCACATCTCGACCAACGCCTGCATGCAGGTCTTCGGCGGCCACGGTTTCATCAAGGAATGGGGCATGGAGCAGTTCGTGCGCGACAACCGCATCAACATGATCTACGAGGGCACCAACACCGTTCAGTCGCTGGACCTGCTGGGTCGCAAGGTGCTGGGCAACAACGGCGCCACGCTGAAGAAGTTCGGCAAGCTGGTCGCCAAGCTGGTGGAGGAAGAAGGCGTCAACGAGAAGATGAGCGAGTTCATCACGCCGATCGCGGTGCTGGGCGAACAGCTCACCAAGTTCACCACCGAGATCGGCTTCAAGGGTTTCCAGAATCCCGACGAGGTGGGCGCTGCGGCCGTGGACTACCTGCGCGTGGCGGGCCACTTCGTGTTCGGCTACTTCTTCGCGCTGATGGCGCGCGTGGCGCTCGCCGAGATCGCGGCCGGCAGCACCGATCCGTTCTACCAGGCCAAGCTGCAGACCGCGCGCTTCTACTTCGCCAAGCTCTTCCCCGAGACCGCGACGCTGATGCGCACCGCGCGCACCGGCAGCGCGCCGCTGATGAACACCGACGCCGCCCTGGCCTAAGCATCATGAAGCGCCTTCTTGCAGCCATCGCACTCGCGTCGGCCAGCTCGGCTTTCGCGCAGATGTCGCCCGTCGGCGTCTGGCAGAGCATCGACGACAAGACGAACGAAGCCAAGTCGCAGATCCGCGTCGCGGAGTCGGGCGGCGCGCTCAACGGCCGCATCGAGAAGCTGCTGCGCAAGGATGCGAAGCAGGATGCGGTGTGCGACGAGTGCACCGACGACCGCAAGGGCAAGCCGCTGCTTGGTCTCGAGATCATCCGCGGCGCGAAGAAGGCCGAGGGCAGGGAGGTCTGGGAGGACGGCAAGATCCTCGACCCCGAAAACGGCAAGACCTACACGCTGCGGCTCACGCCGATCGACGGCGGCAAGAAGCTCGAAGTGCGCGGCTCGGTGTTCGGCATCGGCCGCACGCAGACCTGGGTTCGCGTTCAGTAAGACACCTATTTGTTGGAAATTCCATGTCCCGATTTCAAGTGAAAAAGGTCGCCGTGCTCGGCGCCGGCGTGATGGGCGCGCAGATCGCGGCCCATCTCGTCAATGTGCGCGTGCCGGTCGTCTTGTTCGACCTGCCTGCAAAAGAGGGTCCGAAGGACGGCATCGTGAGCCGCGCTATCGACAACCTCAAGAAGCTCAAGCCCGCACCCCTGGGCGATGCGGCCGATGCGACGCTGATCGAGCAGGCCAACTACGAAGACGACCTCGCCAAGCTCGGCGAGTGCGACCTGGTGATCGAAGCCATTGCCGAGCGCATGGACTGGAAGCTCGATCTCTACAAGAAGATCGCGCCGCATGTCGCCAAGCACGCGATCCTGGCCTCGAACACCTCGGGCCTCTCGGTCACCAAGCTCAGCGAGGCGCTGCCCGAGGCGCTGAAGCCGCGCTTCTGCGGCATCCACTTCTTCAACCCGCCGCGCTACATGTTCCTGGTCGAGCTGATCAACACGCCGACCACCGAGCCCGGGGTGCTGGACCAGTTGGAAGCCTTCGTCACCAGCACGCTCGGCAAGGGCGTGGTGCGCGCGCACGACACGCCCAACTTCATCGCGAACCGCGTCGGCATCGCCGGCATGCTCGCGACCCTGAAGGAAGTCGAGAAGTTCGACCTCACGCCCGACGTGGTGGACGACCTCACCGGCAAGAAGCTGGGCCGCGCGAGCTCGGGCACCTTCCGCACCGCCGACGTGGTGGGCCTGGACACCATGGCCCACGTGGTCAAGACGCTGCAGGACAACCTGAGTGCGCAGACCGATCCCTTCTACGGCAACTTCGCGACGCCGCCGGTGCTGGCCAAGCTGCTGGAACTCGGCAACCTGGGGCAGAAGACCAAGGCCGGCTTCTACAAGAAGGCCGGTCGCGACATCCTGCGCTTCGACCTCGCCAAGGGCGAGTACGTGCCTTCGGGCGACAAGGCCGACGAGGTCTACGGCCGCATGCTCAAGAAGCCGGCGCCGGAGCGCTTGAAGCTGCTGCGCGAAAGCGAAGGCGCGCAGGGCCGCTTCCTCTGGGCCATCCTGCGCGACAGCTTCCACTACGCGGCCGTGCACCTCGCGACCATCGCCGAGAGTGCGCGCGACGTCGACTTCGCGATGCGCTGGGGCTTCGGCATGAAGCAGGGCCCCTTCGAGCTGTGGCAGGAGGCCGGCTGGGCGCAGGTCGCCAAGTGGATCCAGGAAGACATCGATGCCGGCGAGGCGCTCTCCACTGCGCCGCTGCCCTCCTGGGTGTTCGAAGGTCCGGTCGCACAAGCGGGTGGCGTGCACACGCCCGAAGGTTCGTGGAGCGCATCGCAGAGCAAGTTCATCGCGCCGCGCCGCCTGCCCGTGCATGAACGCCAGCTGTTCCCCGAGAGCGTGCTGGGCAGCAATGCGCCGGACGCCAACAAGGCCGGCACCACGATCCAGGACGAAGGGGACGTGCGCCTCTGGACGCTCGACGGCGAGGTGCTGATCGCGAGCATCCATTCGAAGATGCACGCCATCAGCCCCGACGTCGCCGATGCGCTGGCCGCGGGCGTCGATCTCGCCGAGCGCGAATACAAGGCGATGGTGATCTGGTCCCCCGACGAGATGTTCTCGGTCGGCGCCGACCTGCAGGCGATGCTGCCGGCCTTCGTGGTCGCGGGCATCGGCGCGGTCGAGGGGGCGGAAGAAGAGCTGCAGAACGTGATGCTCAAGATCCGCTATGCCGGCGTGCCGGTCGTCTCGGCCGTGCGCGGCATGGCGCTGGGCGGCGGCTGCGAGCTGGCCATCCACTCGGCCAAGCGCGTCGCGGCGATGGAAAGCTACATCGGCCTGGTCGAAGTCGGCGTGGGCCTGGTGCCCGGCGCCGGCGGCCTGACCTACATCGCGCGCCGTGCGGCCGAGAACGCCGAAGCCTCCACCGGCACCGACCTGCTGCCCTTCCTGACCGAAGGCTTCACCGCCGCGGCCATGGCCAAGGTCGGCACCAGCGCGCTGGAATCGAAGAAGCTGGGCTATCTGCTCGAGAGCGACGTGATCGTGCCCAACAAGGACGAGCTGCTCTACGTCGCATTGCAGCAGGCCAAGGCCATGGCCGACGCCGGCTGGCGCGCGCCGCTGCGCCGTCAATTCAAGGTCGCGGGCCGCAGCGGCGCCGCCACCATCAAGGGGCAACTGGTCAACATGCGCGACGGCGGCTTCATCAGCGAGCACGACTTCCACATCGCGGGCCTGATCGCAGGCGTGGTGACCGGTGGCGACGTCGATGCCGGCAGCCTGGTCACGGAGGAATACCTGATGGCGCTGGAGCGCAAGGCCTTCTGCTCGCTGATCCTGCATCCGAAGACGCAGGAGCGAATCATGGGGATGCTTTCGACGGGCAAGCCGCTACGCAACTAAGTAATACCCAGAAGGAGCATCCTCCATGAAACAACTTCAAGACGCCTACATCGTCTCCGCCACCCGCACCCCCATCGGCCGCTCGCACCGCGGCTTCTTCCGCAACATGCGTCCCGACGATCTGCTCGCGACCACCCTGAAGGCGGCGCTCGCGGCGGTGCCGGGGCTCGATCCGAAGGCGATCGAGGACATCATCTGCGGCTGTGCGATTCCCGAGGCGCAGCAGGGCCTCAACGTCGCGCGCATCGGCGCCGTGCTCGCGGGCCTGCCGACCAGCATCGGCGGCATCACGGTCAACCGTTTCTGCGCCTCCGGCCTGTCGGCGGTGCAGATGGCGGCCGACCGCATCCGCGTCGGCGAGGCCGAGGTGATGATCGCGGCCGGCGTCGAGAGCATGAGCATGGTGCCGATGATGGGCAACTCGCCCTCGCTGTCGCCATCGATCTTCGAGCGCGACGGCGACGTCGGCATCGCCTACGGCATGGGCCTCACGGCCGAGAAGGTGGCGCAGCAGTGGAAGGTGAGCCGCGAGGCGCAGGATGCCTTCGCGCTGCAGTCGCACCAGCGTGCGCTGGCCGCGCAGCAGGCCGGCGAGTTCGCCGCCGAGATCACGCCCATTGAGGTGACGGACCGCGCGCCGAACCTCGAGACCGGCGAGGCCACGCCCAAGACCCGCACCGTGAACCTCGACGAAGGCGCGCGCCCCGACACCAGCCTCGAAGGCCTGGCCAAACTGCGCACCGTGTTCGCCGCGCGCGGCTCGGTCACGGCGGGCAACAGCTCGCAGACTTCCGACGGCGCGGGCGCGCTGATCCTCGCGAGCGAGAAGGCCTGCAAGCAGTTCGACCTCAAGCCGCTCGCGCGCTTCGTGAGCTTCGCGAGCAAGGGCGTGCCGCCGCACATCATGGGCATCGGCCCGATCGAGGCGATTCCGGCGGCGCTGCGCTATGCCGGACTCACGCAGGACGCGATCGACTGGATCGAGCTCAACGAAGCCTTCGCCGCGCAGTCGCTGGCGGTGATCAACACGCTGGGCCTGGACCCGGCCAAGGTCAATCCGATGGGCGGCGCGATCGCGCTGGGCCATCCGTTGGGCGCGACCGGCGCCATCCGGTCGGCGACCGTGGTCCATGCGCTGCAGCGCAAGAAACTCAAGTACGGCATGGTCACGATGTGCGTGGGCATGGGGCAGGGCGCTGCCGGGATTTTTGAACGCGTCTGACGTCCGGGCCGGTGCTTGCTCGAAAAGAAAACAAGGAGACAAGCGTGAGACAAGAGACATTGCAGCTTGACGACGGCACGCAGCTCGCGCTGCGGATCTACGAGCCCATCGGCCCGCAGCGCGCCAGCGTCGTGATCGGCGGCGCGATGGGCGTGCGCCAGGCCTTCTATGAACCTTTTGCCCGCTGGCTGACGCAGGAGGGCCTCAGCGTCTGGACCTTCGACTACCGCGGCTCGGGCGATTCGCGGCCGGCGACGGCCGGCGGCTCGTTGCGCGGTTTCGAGGCCGACCTGTTCGATTGGGCGCGCGACTACGAGGCCGTGATCGACGCCGCCAAGGCCGCGCGCTCCGACCGGCCGCTCTACCTGCTGGGACACAGCCTGGGCGCGCAGCTGCCGGGTTTTCTCGAGCGGCCGCAGCAGGTCGACGGCCTCATCAGCATCGCGGCGGGCAGCGGCTACTGGCGCGAGAACGCGCCGCGTCTCAAGCGCAGCATCCTCTACTTCTGGTTCTTCCTGGTGCCGCTGGCGACGCGGCTCTGGGGCTACTTTCCGGGTCGCAAGCTCAAGAAGGTGGGCGACCTGCCGCGCGGCGTGATCCTGCAGTGGCGGCGCTGGTGCCTGAACCCGCGCTACAGCGTCGGCGCCGAAGGCGCTGCGGCCGCCCGCAGCTACGAGCGCGTGCGCTTCCCGGTGCTGGCCCTGTCGATGACCGACGATGAACTCATGACGCTCGAAGGCACCGAGAGCCTGCTGAGCTTCTACGCTGGCGCGCCGCGCGCGATGCAGCGCATCGCGCCGGCCGACGTGCAAGCCCGCCACATCGGGCATTTCGGCTTCTTCCGCGAGCAGTTCAGCCTGAGCCTGTGGCCGCGCCTGGCCGACAGCCTGCACCGGCTCGCGGCGCTGACTTCTACAGCGCCATCGGGCGTCCCGCACACGACTGCATAAGCCAAGGTCACGGAGGCACACTGCGACGATCATGAGCATACATCCTCTGGACAAGGCCCTCGCGCTCGCGCACAGCGACATCCGCGCCGGGCTTTTCACCGGTGCCACGAGCCCGGACTACTGGAACATGGTCGGGCCCTTCGGCGGCACGACCGCGGCGGTGATGCTGCAGTCGGTGCTGAAGCATCCCGAACTGCTGGGCGCGCCGGTGGCGCTCACGGTGAACTACGCCGCGGCGCTGGAGGCAGGCGCTTTCGAGGTGCTGGCGATACCGGTGCGCACCAACCGCTCGACGCAGCACTGGACCATGCAGATGTCGCAGGCCGGCGCCGACGGCCAGCCGCATGTCACGACCACCGCGACGGCGGTCACGGCACTGCGCCGCGAGACCTGGGGCGCCAACGATCTGCCGATGCCCGAGGTGCCGTCGCCCGAAGAGGTCGAGCGCCTGAGCATCGGCCCCGCGCGCGTGGCCTGGATCTCGCAGTACGAAATGCGTCCGATCAGCGGCGCGATTCCAGCCAAGTGGGACGGCAGCGGCGATCACAGCGAAACGCGCATGTGGCTGCGGGATGCAGAGCCGCGTCCGCTCGACTTCGCCTCGCTCGCAGCCTTGAGCGACACCTTCTACCCGCGCGTCTGGCTGCGCCGCGCCAAGCCGGTGCCGATCGGCACGGTGTCGATCACGACCTACTTCCATGCCGACGCGAGGCACCTGGCGGAGGTAGGCCACGGCTACCTGCTGGGCCGCGCGACGGGGCAACAGTTCCAGAACGGCTATTTCGACCAGTCGGCGCAGCTGTGGAGCGAATCGGGCGCGCTGCTCGCCACCAGCAATCAGATCGTCTACTTCAAGGAATGACTATGACGGCCAGCAGAGCAGCCTTGATCGTCGGCGCCGGCGATGCCACCGGCGGCGCGATCGCCCGCCGCTTCGCGCGCGCGGGCTATGCGGCCTGCGTCACGCGCCGCAGCCTCGACAAACTGCAGCCGCTGGTCGCGCAGATCGAAGCCGAAGGCGGCACTGCGCATGCCTTTGCCAGCGATGCGCGCAAGGAAGAGGAGGTCGTCGCGCTGGTCGAGCAGATCGAGTCGAGCATCGGGCCGATCGAGGTGCTGGTGTTCAACATCGGCGCCAACGTGCCCGAGAGCATCCTGACCGAGACCGCGCGCAAGTACTTCAAGGTCTGGGAGATGGCCTGCTTCTCCGGTTTCCTGAACGGACGCGAAGTCGCCAAGCGCATGGTGGCGCGCGGGCGCGGCACCATCCTCTTCACCGGCGCCACGGCCTCGCTGCGCGGCAGCGCCAACTTCGCCGCCTTCTCCGGTGCCAAGATGGCGCTGCGCGCGCTGGCCCAGAGCATGGCGCGCGAGCTCGGGCCGCGCGGCATCCACGTGGCGCACACGGTGATCGACGGCGCCATCGACACCGAGTTCATCCGCAGCAATTTCCCCGAGCGCTATGCGTTGAAGACGGAAGACGGCATCCTCAACCCCGAGCACATCGCCGATGCCTACTGGATGCTGCACGCGCAGCCGCGCGATGCCTGGACCCACGAGCTCGATCTGCGCCCGTGGTCCGAGAAGTTCTGAGGAGACCGGTATGACGACGACGCGATCGGTCGAGTTCTATTTCGACTTCGGCAGCCCCGCCTCGTACCTGGCCGCCACCCAGTTGCCGCACCTGTGCGCCGACGCCGGCGCCGAGCTGGTGTGGAAGCCGATGCTGCTGGGCGGCGTGTTCCAGGCCACCGGCAACCAGTCGCCGGCCGCCATTCCGGCCAAGGGCCCGTACGTGTTCGAGGACCTGGCACGTTTCGCTCGGCGCTACGGCGTGCCGTTGCAGCAGAACCCTTATTTTCCGATCAACACGCTGCTGCTGATGCGCGGCGCCACCGGCATGCAGATGCGCGAGCCGGAGCGCTTTCGCGCGTACGTCGATGCCGTGTACCACGCGATGTGGGTCGAGCCGCGCAATCTCAACGACCCGGCCACGCTCGCTGCCGCCCTGGCCGATGCCGGCTTCGACCCGGCATCGATGATCGCGCTGGCCAATGCGCAGGAGGTCAAGGACCGCCTCAAGGCCGCGACGCAGGAGGCGGTGGCGCGCGGCGTCTTCGGTGCCCCTACCATGTTCGTCGGCGACCAGATGTTCTGGGGCCAGGACCGGCTCGATTTCGTACGCGAGGCGCTGGTATGAAGCACACCCCCAGGCTTGGCGCACTTCGTGTCGCTACGCCAACCCCCTCGCCGGGGGCAACACCAGCGGCCCGGCAGAGCCGGTTCCGCGGTGTTCCCCGAATCGACCGCGACGGTTTCCTGCGCTGCGGGTCGTGCGCAGCGCGGTGGAACTATTGATACTTACTTCTTTGCAGCAAGGAACTCCCATGAGCGACATCCTCGTCCACACCGAAGCCGGTGTGATGACCCTCACCTTCAACCGTCTCGACAAGAAGAACTCCATCACCCGCGCGATGTACGCCGAGCTCGCCGATGCGCTGGTCAAGGCTGAGCAAGACGGCGCGGTGCGCGCCGTGCTGATCCAGGGCGACGCCACCATCTTCAGCGCCGGCAATGACATCGGCGATTTCCTGGACGCCCCGCCTTCGACGCCGGATTCGCCCGTGTTTCGCTTCCTGCACGGCATCGCAACCTTCCCGAAGCCGATCGTGGCCGCGGTCTGCGGTCCGGCCGTGGGCATCGGCACCACGATGCTGTTCCATTGCGACCTGGTCTACGCGGGCGACAACGCGGCCTTCTCGATGCCCTTCGTCAACCTGGGCCTGTGCCCCGAGGCGGCCTCCAGCCTGCTGGTGCCGCAGATGCTGGGCTACCACCGCGCGGCCGAGGCGCTGCTCCTGGGCGAGCCCTTCATGGCCGAGGCGGCGCTCGAAGTCGGCCTGGTCAACCGCGTGGTGCCGCCCACCGAGGCCAACGCCATCGCCCAGGCGCAGGCGCGCAAGCTGGCGGCCAAGCCGCTCACGGCGCTGATCGAAACCAAGCGCCTGATGAAGAAGTCGCAGCAGTCGGCCGTGCTCGAACGCATGGGCGAAGAAGGCCAGAGCTTCGGCCGCATGCTGCGCGAGCCGGCGGCGCGAGAGGCCTTCACGGCCTTCATGGAAAAGCGGCGGCCGGATTTCTCGAAGATCTGAGGTCAGGCGACCTCTGGTGCGCTGTCGTGTCTGTGAGGTGGTCACAATCGTGACCACCTCGCAGCGTTGCCGATCAGTCCTTGACGATCGGCCTCGGCCGCCCGTTGTCGTCGATCGCGACGTAAGTGAAGGTGGCCTCGGTCACCTTGATGTACTCGCCCTGCGCCTTGAAGCGCTCGGCGAACACCTCGACCGTGACGGTGACCGAGGTGCGCCCGATGCGCACCAGCTTCGAATAGAAGGACAGGATGTCGCCCAGCCGCACCGGCTGCTTGAAGATGAACTCGTTGACCGCGACGGTGGCCATCCGGCCCTTGGCGTAGCGGGCCGGGATGACGGAGCCGGCCAGGTCGCACTGGGCCATGACCCAGCCGCCGAAGATGTCGCCGTTGGCGTTGACGTCGGCCGGCAGCGGAATCACCTTGAGCACCAGCTCCATGTCGGCGGGCAGGCTCTTGAGGGTGGCGGCCACATTGGCACTTGGAGATTCGGACATGGGCACAATCTGAGAACAACAAACAGCCACGATTGTCTCCGATGCGCCGCAGCGGCGAAGCCCTTTCCTCTCCCCACCCCGTCTCTGCGGGCCAGCCCGCGCGCGGCGACCGCTCCGACTGGGCCACGCTGCGCCGCCTGTTCCCCTACCTCTGGCGCTACAAGTGGCGCGTGATGGCCGCGCTCGCCTTCATGGTGGGCGCCAAGGTGGCCAACGTCGGCGTGCCGGTGCTGCTCAAGAACCTGGTCGACACCATGACGCCCAAGCCCGACATGGCGCAGGCGCTGCTGGTGGTGCCGATCGCGCTGCTGGTGGCCTACGGATTGCTGCGCTTCTCGACCTCGCTGTTCGGCGAGCTGCGCGAGCTGGTCTTCGCCAAGGCGACCGAGGGCGCGGCGCGCAGCATCTCGCTGGAGGTGTTCCGCCACCTGCATGCGCTGTCGCTGCGCTTCCACCTCGAGCGGCAGACCGGCGGCATGACGCGCGACATCGAGCGCGGCACGCGCGGCGTGCATTCGCTGATCTCGATGTCGCTCTACAGCATCGTGCCGACCATCATCGAGCTGACGCTGGTGCTGACCATCCTGGGCGTCAAGTTCGACGCGCTCTTCGTCTGGATCACCGCGGTCGCGCTGGTGCTCTACATCGTCTTCACCGTCACGGTGACGGAGTGGCGCACGCAGTTCCGCAAGACCATGAACGAGCTCGACTCGGTGGCGCAGAGCCGCGCCGTCGATTCGCTCTTGAACTACGAGACCGTCAAGTACTTCAACAACGAGGAGTTCGAGGCCGGACGTTACGACGCCAGCCTGGACCGCTATCGAAAGGCCGCCATCAAGAGCCAGCGCACGCTCTCCATGCTCAATACCGGCCAGCAGCTGTTGATCGCGGTCAGCCTGGTGCTGATGCTGTGGCGCGCGACGGCCGGCGTGGTCGACGGGCGCATGACCTTGGGCGACCTGGTGATGGTCAACGCCTTCATGATCCAGCTCTACATCCCGCTCAACTTCCTGGGCGTGATCTACCGCGAGATCAAGCAGAGCCTGACCGACCTCGACAAGATGTTCGTGCTGATGGAAAAGGAGCGCGAGGTGCGCGATGCGCCCGACGCGAAGCCCCTGGCCGGCACCGATTCGACCGTGCGCTTCGAGGACGTGAGCTTCGCCTACGAAGCCGCGCGGCCGATCTTGAAGCATGTGAGCTTCGAGATCCCGGCGGGCAAGACGGTGGCCGTGGTCGGTCCCTCGGGCTCGGGCAAGTCGACGCTGGCTCGACTCCTCTACCGCTTCTACGACGTACAGCAGGGGCGAATTTGCATCGGCGGCGAAGACATCCGCCAGGTCACGCAGGCCAGCGTGCGGCAGGCCATCGGCATCGTGCCGCAGGACACCGTGCTCTTCAACGACACCGTCGAATACAACATCGCCTACGGTCGGCCGGGCGCAAGCCGCGTCGAGGTCGAGGAGGCCGCCCGCGCAGCGCGTATCCACGACTTCATCGCCGCCACGCCCAAGGGCTACGAAACCACCGTCGGCGAGCGCGGCCTCAAGCTCTCGGGCGGCGAGAAGCAGCGCGTGGCGATCGCGCGCACGCTGCTGAAGAACCCGCCGATCGTGATCTTCGACGAGGCCACCTCGGCGCTCGATTCGGCCAACGAGCGCGCGATCCAGTCCGAGCTCAAGAGCGCGGCGCAGAACAAGACCACGCTGGTGATCGCGCACCGTCTTTCGACGGTGGTCGATGCGCACGAGATCCTCGTGCTCGAGGGCGGCGTGATCGTCGAGCGCGGCACGCATGCGGCCCTGCTCGCGCAGCAGGGCAAGTACGCGCAGATGTGGACCTTGCAGAAGATCGAGGCCCAGCCCGTTCTTTGAACTCTTTTTACCGATCCAGGAGCGATTCGAGAATGTCCGAGAAGATTCCCCTGCTGGTGCTCAACAGCCTTTCGAGCGCCCACCAGGCCCAGATTGCCGCGGTCTACGACATGAGCTACGCGCCCACCAAGGCCGAGCGCGCGGCCGCCATCGCCGCGCAGGGCGCGGAGTTCCGCGCCGTGCTGACCATCGGCGTGATCGGCCTCACGCCCCAGGAGCTGGCGGCGATGCCGAAGGTCGAGCTCATCTGCGCGATGGGCGCCGGCTACGAAGGCCTCCCGCTCGAGGCGGCCCGTGCGCGCGGCATTGCGCTCGCCAACGGCGCCGGCACCAACGACGACTGCGTGGCCGACCACGCCTTCGGCCTCTTGATCGGTGCGGTGCGCGGCATCCGCACGCTCGACCGGCAATGCCGCGAGGGCATATGGCGCGAAGAGATTCCGCAGCCGCCCAATGTCTCGGGCAAGCGTCTCGGCATCCTGGGCCTGGGCACCATCGGCCAGAAGATCGCCAAGCGCGCCGCGGGCTTCGACATGGAGATCGGCTACCACAACCGCAAGCCGCGCGAGGACGCGGCGCACCGCTACTTCGACAGCCTGAAGGCGCTGGCCGCCTGGGCCGACGTGCTGATGATCGCGACGCCGGGCGGGCCGGGCACGCGGCACATGGTCGATGCCGAAATCCTCGACGTGCTCGGCCCTCAGGGCTTCCTGGTCAACATCTCGCGCGGCAGCGTGATCGACACCGAGGCGCTCGCCAAGGCGCTGCGCGAAAAGCGCATCGCGGGCGCCGGCCTCGATGTCTACGAAAGCGAGCCGAAGCGTCCCGAGCCGCTGATCGGGCTCGACAACGTGCTGCTCACGCCGCACATGGCGGGCTGGTCGCCCGAGGCGACGCAGGCCTCGGTGAACCGCTTCATGGCCAATGCCGAAGGGCACTTCGCGCGGCGCGGCGTGGTGTCGCCTATTTAGGGAAAGACATAATCAGCCTTCATGGAAACCAAGTGGCTTGAAGACTTCGTCAGCCTTGCCGAGACCCGCAGCTTCAGCCGCTCGGCCCAATTGCGCCACGTGACCCAGCCCGCCTTCTCGCGCCGCATCCAGGCGCTCGAAGGCTGGGCCGGCACCGACCTGGTCGACCGCAGCTCCTACCCCACGCGCCTCACGCCCGCCGGCCAGACCTTGTACGGCCAGGCCATCGAGATGCTGCAGGCGCTGCAAAGCACGCGCGCCATGCTGCGCGGCCACTCGGCCGCGGCGCAGGACGTGATCGAGTTCGCGGTGCCGCACACGCTGGCCTTCACCTTCTTTCCGGCCTGGGTCACGAGTCTGCGCGAACAGTTCGGGCCGATGAAGAGCCGGCTCATTGCGCTCAACGTGCACGATGCGGTGTTGCGGCTGGTCGAAGGCAGCTGCGATCTGCTGATCGCCTACAACCATCCCTCGCAGCCGCTGCCGCTGGACGCCACCCGCTACGAGATGGTGAGCCTTGGCCAGGAGGTGGTCGCGCCCTGGGTCAAGCCCGATGCCGACGGCGCGCCGCGCTACCGCCTGCCGGGCCGGCCCGGCCAGCCGCTGCCTTACCTGGGCTATGCGCCCGGCGCCTACCTGGGCCGCGTGGTCGACCAGCTGCTCAAGGAATCCGACACCGCCATCCACCTCGATCGCGTCTACGAGACCGACATGGCCGAGGGTCTCAAGGTGATGGCGCTCGAAGGCCACGGCATCGCCTTCCTGCCGCAGAGCGCGGTGCGAAGGGAAGTGCGCGCCCGCACGCTGGTGAGCGCCTTGCCGCCGGAGATCGAGAGCCTGGAGGCGACGATGGAGATCCGCGCCTATCGCGAGCGGCCCGCCGCATCGGCGCCGGCCAAGGCTGGTGCGCGCAGCGCCAAGAGCGAGGCCGCCGGCCCGCGGGCCAAGAGCACGGTCGAAG
This sequence comes from Variovorax sp. LjRoot84, assembly GCF_964254305.1. NCBI lineage: Bacteria > Pseudomonadati > Pseudomonadota > Betaproteobacteria > Burkholderiales > Comamonadaceae > Variovorax > Variovorax sp. LjRoot84. The sequence goes on along the minus strand of NZ_CAXUTE020000001.1, from coordinate 5,294,076 downwards.
CGCTGTGGGCCTATCTGGTCGGGACCCAGCCGGCGCCTTGAACGAGGCCCGGGTTATTTGTGCACTGCACAATCTATGACGCTGCGGCATGCCGATCTCCGCATTGCGCATTTGCCTGCGCGCGATGCCGGCCCTACAGTCTGGCCCCAAGTTTTGCTGTCGCACACGGTTTTGACGCACGCCCACGCGCGTGCTTTTTTTTAGCCGTGCCTTCGGGCACAAAGGCTGCTTAGTCGAATGCGCTCAAGACCAATGCGATGCGGCGCACCAGTGCGGAACTCCTGCCACACTCGGCGTGTCCGTCATCGGTGCAGGGCGCACCGGGTTGGCCCGGGTACCCCGCAGAATGCGAGTGTCTAGAATTTCGGCGTATCTCTCTCAGTCACACAGGAGTTTTCCAAATGAAGAAGCAAGTATTGGCAATGGCAGTGATGGCGTTGGCCGCTGGCGGCGCTTTCGCGCAAGCCAATGACACCCTGGCGAAGATCAAGGCCGCCGGCAGCATCACCGAAGGGGTGCGCGAATCTTCCGGACTTTCCTACACGCTGGGCGGCGGCCAGTACACCGGCTTCCACTACGACATCTGCGCCAACATCATCAAGGACCTCGAGAAGGCTGTCGGCAAGAAGCTGGAAACCAAGTACCAGCCCGTGACCTCGCAGAACCGCATTCCCCTGGTGCAGAACGGCACCGTCGACATCGAGTGCGGCTCCACTACCAACAATGCCACGCGCCAGAAGGACGTCGCTTTCGCCGTCACCACCTACGTCGAGGAAGTGCGCATCGCCGTCAAGGCCACCTCGGGCATCACCAAGATCGCCGACCTGAACGGCAAGACCGTCGCCACCACCACCGGCACCACCTCGGTCCAGACGCTGCGCAAGAACGAGCGCGCCACCGGCGTCGACTTCAAGGAGCTCTACGGCAAGGACCATTCCGACAGCTTCCTGCTGCTCGAATCGGGCCGCGCCGATGCCTTCGTGATGGACGGCTCGATCCTCGCCTCCAACATCGCCAAGGCGAAGACGCCGGCCGACTTCAAGATCGTCGGCGAAGTGCTGAGCGTCGAGCCGATCGCGATCATGATCCGCAAGGACGACCCGGCCTTCAAGAAGGCGGTCGACGACAGCATCAAGGCGCAGATCAAGTCGGGCGAGCTCAACAAGCTCTGGGACAAGTGGTTCCTGCAGCCGATTCCGCCGTCGAACGTCAAGATCGGCCTGGCCTTGTCGGACGCCACCAAGAACGCGTGGGCGAATCCGAACGACAAGCCGATGGAAGACTACGCGGCGAAGAAGTAAATCCCGCGCCCGTCGCCGCGCAACGCCCGCCGCACCCGGCGGGCGTTTGTTTTAACGCCCAACATAACAATCAGGTAGAGAAGGAGAGTCCCGATGGGATCGAACTGGGATTGGCAGGTCTTCTTGCAAGACCCCGGGGGGAAGTACCCGACGTACTGGGAATGGATGCTGTCGGCCTGGGGCTGGACCGTGTCCGTGGCCCTCTTGGCATTGATCGTCGCGCTCGTGCTGGGCTCGCTGATCGGCATCATCCGCACTTTGCCCGACAGCCCCTGGCTGATCCGCTTCGGCAACGCGTGGGTCGAGCTCTTTCGCAACATTCCGCTCCTGGTGCAGATCTTCCTCTGGTACCACGTCATACCCGCCATGATTCCGGTCATGAAGGATGTGCCCAGCTTCATCCTGGTGGTGCTCGCGCTGGGCTTCTTCACCTCGGCGCGGATCGCCGAGCAGGTACGCTCCGGCATCCAGGCGCTGCCCAAGGGCCAGCGCTACGCGGGCATGGCGGTGGGCTTCACCACGCCACAGTACTACCGCTACGTGATCCTGCCGATGGCCTACCGCATCATCATTCCGCCGCTCACGAGCGAGACGATGAACATCTTCAAGAACTCGTCGGTGGCTTTCGCGGTGTCGGTGACCGAACTCACCATGTTCGCGATGCAGGCGCAGGAAGAAACCTCGCGCGGCATCGAGGTCTACCTGGCCGTCACGGGGCTGTATGTGATCTCGGCCTTCGCGATCAACCGGCTGATGGCGTACATCGAGAAGAAGACCCGCGTGCCGGGCTTCATCGTCTCGGCCAACGCCGGCGGCGGAGGACACTGACATGATGAATCTCGACCTGTCCTTCTACAACTGGGACGTCATCAGCAACTTCGTCGTCAAGGGCTTCTACTTCAGCATCATGCTGACCATCGTCGCCACCATCGGCGGCGTGATCTTCGGCACCATCCTGGCGTTGATGCGGCTGTCGGGCAAGAAGTGGCTCGATGCGCCCGCTGCCGTCTACGTCAACGGCATGCGCAGCATTCCGCTGGTGATGGTGATCCTGTGGTTCTTCCTGCTGGTGCCGGGCTCGTTCTACGCGTCCTTCGGCTCGATCGGCAGCAACTACCGCTCCGAGATCTCGGCCGTGATCACCTTCATCGCGTTCGAGGCCGCCTACTTCAGCGAGATCATGCGCGCGGGCATCCAGTCGATCCCGCGCGGCCAGGTCTACGCGGGCCAGGCGGTGGGCATGACCTACGGCCAAAACATGAAGCTGGTGGTGCTGCCGCAGGCCTTCCGCAACATGCTGCCGGTGCTGCTCACGCAGACCATCATCCTGTTCCAGGACACCTCGCTGGTCTACGCCATCGGCGCCTACGACATGCTCAAGGGCTTCGAGACCGCGGGCAAGAACTTCGGCCGTCCGATCGAGGCTTACCTGCTCGCGGCGGTCGTGTACTTCATCATGTGTTATGCCTTGTCCTGGCTCGTCAAACGCCTGCACAAGAAAATCGCCATCATCCGCTGAAGGAGAAAAAAGATGTCCGACAAAATGATCGAAATCAAGAACGTTTCCAAGTGGTATGGCCCGGTACAGGTGCTCCAGGACTGCTCGGTCGACATCGCCAAGGGCGACGTGGTGGTGGTGTGCGGGCCCTCGGGTTCCGGCAAGTCCACGCTCATCAAGACGGTGAACGCGCTCGAGCCCTTCCAGAAGGGCGAGATCACGGTCAATGGCATCCCGCTGCATGACCCGAAGACCAACCTGCCGAAGCTGCGCTCCAAGGTCGGCATGGTGTTCCAGCACTTCGAGCTGTTCCCGCATCTTTCGGTGACTGAGAACCTCACGATCGCGCAGATCAAGGTGCTGGGCCGCAGCGCCGACGAGGCCAAGACCCGCGGCTTGAAGATGCTCGACCGCGTGGGCCTGATGGCGCACAAGGACAAGTACCCTGGCCAGCTCTCCGGCGGCCAGCAGCAGCGCGTGGCGATCGCCCGCGCGCTGAGCATGGACCCGATGGTGATGCTGTTCGACGAGCCGACCTCGGCGCTCGACCCCGAGATGGTCGGCGAAGTGCTGGACGTGATGGTGGCGCTGGCCAAGGAAGGCATGACCATGATGGTGGTCACCCACGAGATGGGCTTTGCGCGCAAGGTGGCCAACCGGGTGATCTTCATCGACGTCGGCGGCCGCATCCTCGAGGACTGCTCGAAGGACGAGTTCTTCAGTCATCCCGAGAATCGCCAGGCGCGAACCAAGGACTTCCTGAACAAGATCCTGGCGCATTAGGCTCGCCCCCAGGCTTCGCGCACTTCGTGTCGCGCGCGCCAACCCCCTACCGGGGGCGGCGCCAGCCGACCGGCGAAGCCGGATCGGCGGCACCCCAGCGAACAAAAAAGCCCCGCATCGGTTTAGCCGTTGGCTTGAAGCGTTGATCCCGACGGCTTGGTTTCGTAGGCTGCCCTCCCTGCCCATTTGGGCTCGGAGGGTTTTTTCTGGCCAAGATTTCTCCGTCAGGATTTCGGTTTCCCGATGCCGTTGAGGGCATCCAAGTCAACTTCTGCAAGACGATCAGGTGTGGCTCCTTTGGCGTCGCCGAGTCGCCCGATCAAAGGCGACGCGCACCTGAGGCCGATCCGAACCCTGGCGACTACGCGCGCCACGGTGCCAACGACTCCACTTTGATGAAATGTGCGCTCTGCAAGGCGCACATGCCAATTCGTAGCAACCAAGCTGTGGTCGAGGGGCTACATCGGCTCAGCTCGCACATTCTTGGTCGTACCGCTGCGTCGTGCCCGAATGAGAAGTGCGAGAACGACGGCAAAGCCATTGGCGAACCCGGTCACTACGCCCGCTTCGGAAAGACTCGCTTTGGCACGGCCAGATGGCGTTGCAATTCCTGCGGAAAGACGTTCACAGACGGAGGCAACCCGCTCCTAATAAGGCAGCGAAAGACTCACAAGAACCGCGACGTGTTCATGATGTTGATGGGCCTATTCAGCTTGAGGAGGTGCTGTACTTTCAAGGAAGGCCTCACTCTGAAAGCAGCCCCGCGCGGCGCCATCAAGCTTAGAGCCACCTGTGGCCGGTGGTCGGCGGCTCGCATGGCTGGACTGTGGGTGCCGAGCTACACCAGCGATGCATAACGCGCGGGCAGACAGCTTGAAAGGCTACAGTCGGCTGCGGATTCAACCGGTCGTTCGACGCCCGAGCCCAATCGAGGCAATATCGTTGCCCGCTCAGGGCGCGTGCCGTTCGAAGTACTCTGCAAAGCGGCTGTTGACGGTCGCCTCCATGCGTTCGACCTCGGCATCGCTCAGTCTTTCAGCCAGCTTGCGCTTGTTCCTGGACAACTTGCCGTGTCCTTGGACGATAACGTCGATGAGTGTGTTGAGCTGCGACTGGCGCATGTCGAGCCAGTTTCCCAACTCGCGCACGGTAAGGTCATGGGCGCGAAGGTAGGCCACCTCGTCCAGCAGGTCCTCTTCGACGCATAGCTTCACACACTCGAGGATGAACTCGCACATCTCGGTGGCGTCGAAGTAGGCGTACAGCCATGCCGGTTGCGGAGACCGTACCAAGATGGTGACGCTTTCTGCATCCAGCAGGTAGTCGAGAAGCTCCGTGCGCGGCCGCGAGTAGCTCTTGAGCAGGGCGGAGTAGCGAGGCAAGTCCTTGAACATGCGCGCAGACAGTGGCAGCACCACACCGGCAGGCGTGAAGCCGGCCTGTCGCAGCACATGGTGCAGCAAGAAACGATGCAGCCGCCCATTGCCATCCAGAAACGGATGCACGTAGACCAGGCCGAACGAGGAACAAGCAGCAGCCAGTACCGGATGAAGGCCCCGCCCCGCGGCCAACGCAGCGACCTCGGCCACTGAGTCCATCATCGAGTCCACGAGCGTCGGCGGCGGAGGTATGAAGTCGGCGATGTTCCGCAGGCGTCCTCCGGGGCGCGAAAGCCAGTTCTGGCTATTGCGATAAGACGCTTCAATGGACAAGGGGCCAACAATCTGTGACTGCCATTGCACCAGCTGCTCTTCGCTGAGCGCGCCGGGCTCGCCGGCCTGTTCCAGCAGGCGTCGGAACTTGGCCGAGCGATTGTTGTCGGGAATTTCGTCCTCGATGTTGTAGGTCGAGCGCGTCTCCGATAGGTACAGGAAGTCCACGGCTCGTGCCAACATTTCCGGCTCGAGGTTGCTCAGGGCGTTCGCCACCTTTGCGCCGAGGTCCTCAGCGAGTAGCGCGTCGAGCCTTTCAGTACGCCGAATCAGAGGGCTGAAGAAGCGGCCTCCCACCAGGTTGTGCGTCACGCCAAACTTGGTGTCCGGCACGGCTGGGCCGGTGATGTACTCCTTTGGGTCGAGCACAGGCACGCGTGGGGTGCCCGGCGGCAACTTGTATGCAAATTCGTGTCCCGTCAACCACTGGGCCAAATGTCCCGCCATTCGGGCGTACTTCGACGAGGGCTTGTCCTCTAGCCAAGCCTGCACACCCTCTAAAGTCTCCCTGTGCTCGAAGAGGGCGCCCAACACGGTGAGGTTCAGTCGCTCGCGCTTGAGTGCGAAGGTCAGTTGGCCCACCAAGCTGTTGGTGTCGGTCAGTCGTGGAAGAGGCAATTCGATGCGCTCGTCTCCGTCTGCTGCGATGATATGGCGCTCGACAGCACGGTCCACGCCTACGCTCACCGTGCGTAGCGGCGGCACCTGCAGTTGATAGCGCCGAATGAGGGCTTCGTAGCCCAGGTAGACCGGCGCGACGCGCGGGCTACCAGTGGCGGGTTCGGCAAGCGAATTCATCTACTCGAGCAGCGTCTAGGTCCGGATTTGTCTAGGTGGGTTGCAAAACCATCTACTTCACGGTCCATTCTACCAAATTCGTCTACGTTTGTTGGTGTGATGTCTACTTTTCGGCCATCAACCAGAAAACAATCTACAAGGCCAGCGTTCCAGAAATGACAGACACTTCCCCCATCGGCCTTCTGAGCGGCGCTGCCCTGCAAGCGGCCCTGAAACCCCTCCGCGTAGTTCGCCACGTTCCGCGCTAGCGAGCGAGCAACCGAAGTCCGCACGGGAACCTCTGCCGGATGCCTGAAGGCGGCCAGAACCGGACATCCGCAACGTATCGGCAAACGAATCACCCATCGGACATGTCCCGTCCTATGACGGAGGCAGAGCGAATATTGTGAAAAATTAAACTACCTTTCAATAATTATGAAAGATGACCATAATTTTTCATATATGGAACTGAACCAGATTTGGCACTGCCCCCGACCGGAGCTCGCAAAGCGCTACCTAGCCCTGCTGCAAGCCGGGCCGGTTGTGAGCACGACCATTTTCGCGCCCCGGCGCACCGGGAAGACGGTGTTTCTGCGCAAAGACCTGACGCCAGCAGCCGACGCTGCCGGCTTCACCGTCGCGTACGTGGACCTTTGGCAGACGAGGTTGAACCCCGGCATCGCGATTGTTCGGGGACTGGAGGAAGCGCTCACGCCGAGGACGTTGGCACAAAAGGCGCTCCACAAGCTGCATGAGCCGGTCAAGAAGGTCAAGGCATCCGGCAGCGCGGGTGAGTTGAAGGGCGCCATCGAGGTTGAGTTGGGCGACGCGAAAAAGGAAGCCACTGAACTCGCCCTGCGTATCGAAGAACTCGTTGTCAAGCTTGTTTCCAAGAAGAAGCTTCTGCTCTTGGTCGATGAAGCTCAGGAACTTGCACGAAGCAAGGAGAATGCGCTGATGGCAATGGCACTGCGCACCGCCATCACCAAAAATAGCGACAAGCTGCGAGTCGTATTCACCGGCTCATCGCGCACGCAGCTCGCCAACGTCTTCTCCAACAGCACCGCGCCACTCTTCTCGGTGGGCGCCGCTGTTCAAGAGTTCCCGCTGCTTGGCAGAGAACTAGTCGAATTCGTCGCAAAGAAGTTCCAGGTCGCCAGCGGACGAACCCTGGACGTCGCCGCAGGGTGGACGGCCTTCCAAGAATTCCACCAGCAGCCCGAGCCATTCCTCTCGGTGGTCGTGGCCATGCTCATGGACCCATCGCTCACCTTAGAGCGCGCTGTGGCAACCGAAAAGGCAGAGCAGGACAAGGAGGAAAACCACGAAGGAACCTGGGCGTCGCTCGATGCGATGCAGCGCCAGCTCCTTTTGCTCTTCGTCAACGACCCGCATGCCAAACCATTCGGAAAGACGGCGCTTGCGAAGCTTGCCAAAGCTCTCGGCGTTCCTTCGCTCGCGCCGTCCGACGTGCAGTATTCGCTCAACAACTTGAAGTCCAAGACCATCATCTCGAAGGCGCCAGGCGGTGTGCACACGTTCGAAAGCGCGGCGTTCGAGCGCTGGGTCAGAACGTTGGCGCCCGTTAATCCCTAACCGGCGCCAAACCGGCTGTGGCGTGTGGCAGCATCCGGCCACAACCGGCCCTTCGTTAGGCCAGTTGCGGCGCCAAGACATTCACGAGGTGCTGGAGGAAGTTCGCCTGAGGCTGGGTGGACTCGTTATCGCGGCTGAAGGCACCGACATCTACGCCAGCAAGGCGTGTATCCCCGCAAGCCCGAGGAGCATGGCCGTGCCAAGGAAGCCGAGCGCTGCCGGCGTTCGCGACGCGGGCTGTAAGGCCAGCGTTCCCAGGCAGCCCAGGAAGAGGAATGGCAGCGGGACAATGACTGGAAGTGAAAACACCAGGGCGTCCGCGAAGGAAGACCATGTCGCCATACCCTCCGGCGTGGTCCAGCGAGTGCCTATCAACGGCAGAGCGGTTACCGCCATGCACAGGAAGAAGCTCGGAAAGACCCAATCACCGGGCGTCTGCCGCTCGCTTTTGCTAGCCGACGCGCAGCCCCAGTCGACTTCATCGAGCTCGTCCAACGCCTCCAACCCGCTGGCAGCACCGCGACGGCGGTAACTGCGGCCGCGCAGAACAGGGGCTGCGAGCACGTGGAACCCGAGCACCAACAGCTTGAACCAGGCAGGCGGTCGTCGCGAGCTGCGGTGATGAACGTCCTCGTCAATGCCGTCGGCGCGTTGGAAGGCCTTTTCCTCGGTAGCTCGTGGGGTATGCGATGTCATGCCGCGCAATGTACTGAGGGCGGGCTAGCCTGCCATCGTCCGAGTTGTGCAGTATCGGCTGGCGCTACTGGGCGTTGCAACGCATGGGTCCTCTCGGGAGGCCGCCTACTCCCCCTTGGGTTCAGCGGGAAGGGCAGAATGCGGCCAAAACCGGACGCCAAGTTCACCACCCAAAACGGACGCCTCTATGACCCCGGTCATGAACAACACAAAGTGGAATGAGCTTCGACTCAGCATGTCTGGGCTTGGAAAGCTGTCTCCACAGTTTCGTGTGCGCAACCTGCAGAGCGGCAACGTGAGCGAGTGGGATGGTGAGTGGTTCCATCACTTCTATGGACGCCACGAGGAAGACGAGTGGGTCGAGATCGCCGTGAGCTCCCCAACTCAACGTCAAGCTGTTCTGCAGGTGCTTCGCTCCGTGCACGTTCCAGGCACCACGACGCCCGCGGGATTCAAGGTCTTCGGTTATGTTCCTCCAGGCGAGCAGGTCGAGTATCTTTGACCTGGTCGGCTCGCGGCCAAAACCGGAAGTTCCCCATGGTTCTCTGTTTTCGCTAAAGGGCGACGCTGTACCTCAAGCAATGACCCTTGCACGCAACCGCTCAATGCCTAACACCGTTAGCCACTACTAGCAGCCCAGGGGGGATCTGTTTGACGAGTGGCGCCCACACGTTGTGGCCGAAGCTGATCATTTCGTCGAGGATGGTGTCGTCCGCAAGGAGAGCTGGCGCACGGCATCAGCACCATCGTCCGCACGCAGCTCGGCGGCCAGTCCTGGCTCACCGGCGGCGCCGACCCGCAGCGCGATGGGCATCGTGGCGGCGACGGCATGGTGGCTTGAGGGCCTGTGCTGACCATGCCCTGAGGGCATGGCCGGTGGTCCATTTGTAATGGCCGCGCGCGCGGCGGCGCCTCTAGACTGGGCGCCGTCCCACTTCCAACGCGCACTCCATCGCCATGCCCGTCGCCATCTCCCGCTTCCCGCTCCGTCGCAGCGTCGCCGTGCTGGCGGCGCTGCTGCCCTTGGCCTTCGGCGTGTCAGCGCGCGCCGTCGACGAACCTGTCGCGCTCGATCTATTCATCGAAGGCGGCACCATCTTCACCGGCGACGACGCGCCGCCGCAGGTGGGCGACGTCGGCATTGCCGGCGACCGCATTGTCTTCGTCGGCCGGGCTGCGCCGCATCGCTTCGTGGCCAAGCGGCGCATCGATGCACGCGGCCAGGTGGTGGCGCCGGGCTTCATCGATCCACACACCCATGCCGACCGCGACCTGTTCCATGCCGACGCGCGCCGCTGGCTGAACGTGCCCTTTCTCACCCAGGGCGTGACCACTGCGGTGATCGGCAGCGACGGCTTCGGCGGCGCCGACATCGCGGCGCAGGCGCAGCGGCTGAGGGACAACGGCGCCGGCACCAACACCGCAATCTACGTCGGCTTCGGCCCGGTGCGCGCCGGCCAGCTCGGCGAGGCCAACCGCGCGCCGACGTCCGAGCAGCTGGACGCCATGCGCGCCCAGGTCTCGCGCGCGATGTGCGAAGGCGCGCTCGGCCTGTCAACCGGGCTCTTCTATGCACCGCAGAGTTTCGCGCGGACCGAGGAGGTGATCGAGCTGGCCAAGGTCGCGGCGCGCCACGGCGGCCTGTACGACAGCCACATCCGCGACGAGTCCATGTACAACATCGGCCTCAAGGGCTCGATCGACGAGGTGATCCGCATCGGGCACGAAGCCAGGCTGCCGGTGCACGTAGCCCACATCAAGGCGCTGGGCGTGGCAGTGCATGGCCAGAGCGGCGACATCATCCGCCGCATCGAGGCCGAACAGAAGCGCGGCCTGGCGATAACCGCCGACCAGTACCCGTGGACCGCATCGAGCACCCGCTTCTCGGCCGCGCTGGTGCCCGGCTGGGCGGTGGACGGCGGCCGCGCCGCGATGCTCAAGCGATTCGACGACGCCTCGCTGCAGGAGCGTCTGCGCAAGGACATGCGCGAGAACCTACGCCTGCGCGGCGGGCCGGAGGCGATCCTGTTCTCGGCCGGCCCGAACACCAAATACATCGGCCGCACGCTGGCCGAGGTGGCGCAGGGCGGCGATCCGGTGGACGCCGCCATCGCGGTGCTGCGCGAGGCCGACCTGGCGATCGCCTCCTTCAACCAGACCGACGACGACGTGCGCAACTTCATGAAGCGGCCGTGGGTGATGACCTCCTCCGATTCGTCGGAAGGCCATCCGCGCGCCTACGGCACTTTCGCGCGCAAGTACGACCAGTATGTGGTGAAGGAAAAGGTGATCTCGCTCGGCCGCTTCGTGCGCGCCAGCACTGGCCAAGTGGCCGACACCCTGGGACTGACCAAGCGCGGCTACCTGCGCAGCGGCTACCACGCCGACGTGGTGGTGTTCGATCCGGCGCGCTACGCGGCGCGCGCCACCTATGCGCAGCCTACGCTGCTGTCGCAGGGCGTGACGACGGTGCTGGTGAACGGCGAGCTGGCGGTGGACGGCGGCGAAGTCACCGGCCGCGCCGCCGGCCGGCCACTGCTGCGCACGCCGCGCGAGGGAAGCTGCCCGGCCTGAAGCCGGCGGCTGGTCAAACGCCAGATTGGCTACGGCGACGAATTTCTACCGGAGGTTGCCGAAACAAGCGATGTAGAACACTTGGTCATGCTCTCAATCCGCGGACTGGTCGACGCGTTCAGTCGTGGCATTGCGGCGACGTTGCAGGAAATCAAGGGTGACGATGAACGTCGGAAGCTGTTCGCGGATCGGCTGGAGAAGATGGTGCACGAACTGCCGTATAACGACTGACGTTCTATCCTCAAGATGAGGGGCCCCCCAGCCACAAGCGCAGCTGGCGAACGTCCGCTTTGGAGCGAGGCCACTGTCCGCTAGGGGCCCGAAGCGGCTGTTCGCCCTTGCTCCATTGCGGACCTACGGGTCGCGCACAAAAGAAACGATCCCCGGGCAGCAAGTGACTCGGAGATCGTTGGCGTTTAGGGCGTCAGCGTCAACACTTTAAGCCAACCCCTAGCCCTAGCCGCATCGCGGGGCTTTTTAATTGCATGTGAGACCTACTTCTTCCGACTGGCAATCGCCTGCTCTGCCTTCGCCACCAGATCGTTGCCGATCGTCGGCTTCCACTTCGCATACACCGGCCGTGTCGCCTTCACAAAGGCTTCGCGCTCGGCCGGGGATAGCTTGGTGACCGTCACGCCGAGCGCGGCGATGTCCTTGAGCAGGGGCTGGTCGGCCTCGGCGAGTCCCTTGCGCGCGATGACGATCTCTTGCTTGCCGGCGTCGATCGCCGCCTGGCGCACGATCGCCTGGTCGGCCGGCGTCCACGAATTCCAGATCTCCTTGTTGACCACGAAGACCAGCGGATCGGCCACGTAGCCCCACATCGTCACGTTCTTCTGGCCCACGGTGTGCAGCTTGGCCGCGGTGAAGATCGACATCGGGTTTTCCTGCCCGTCGACCGCGCCGCTGGCGAAGGCGGGCTGCGCGTCGGCCCAGCTCATCTGCGTGGGATTGGCGCCCAGCGCGGTGAAGGTGTCGACGAAGAGCGGCGAGCCCACCACGCGGATCTTCAGGCCCTTCAGATCTTCCGGCGTCTTGATGGGCCGCTTGGAGTTCGTGATCTCGCGGTAGCCGTTCTCGCCCCAGGCCAGCGGCACCACGCCGGCCTTCTCGAGTGTCGCGAAGATCTCCTTGCCCACCTGGCCCTGAGTCAGCGCATCCACCGCCGCGTAGTCGGGCATCAGGAAGGGCAGCGAGAACAGGTTGAGCTGCTTGACCTGCGGCGACCAATTGATGGTCGAGCCGATGGCCATGTCGATCACGCCCTGTCGCAGCGCGCTGAATTCGCGCGTCTGGTCGCCCTGGATCAGCGAGACGCCGGGATAGAGCTTGATGTTGATGCGCCCCTGGGTCCGCTCGCGAACCAGATTGGCCCAGATCTCTCCGCCCTTGCCCCAAGGGAAGGCGGTGCCGACCACGAGCGACATCTTGTATTCGGGCTTGTAGGTCTGCGCGGGCGCGGCCGCCGAGAAGCCGCCGAGCGCGGCGGCGACGGCCATCAGGCCGAGCAGGGAACGACGGAATTTCATGGGTCAGTCTCCTTTGGAAAAATCTAATAACCTAGCTTTCGGGGCAACCACAGCGCCAATTCGGGCCAGGCAATCACCGCCACCATCACGAGGAACATCGCAACGAGCATCCAGCCGACCCAGCGCACGGTCTCTTCCATGCGCACACCGGCGATGCGGCACGAGACCATCAGGTTCACCGCCAGCGGCGGCGTGAACTGACCCAGCGCCACCTTGAGCGTGAGGATGACGCCGAACCACACCGGGTCCCACTTGTAGTACTGCACGATCGGCCACAAGAGCGGCACGAAAATCAGGAAGATCGACACGCCGTCGAGGAACATGCCGACTGTGATCAAGAGCAGGATCAGCAGCGACAGCACGCCGTACTCGCCCAGCCCCGAATTCACGATCGCGCGCGTGACCGGATCGATCACGCCCAGCGTCGAGAGCGAGTAGGCGAAGATGCCCGCGAGCGACACCACCAGCAGGATCACGGCCGAGAGCTCGCCCGATTCACGCAGGATCACTAACAGGTCGCGGACCTTGATCGTGCGGTGGATCGCCATGCCGACGAAGAGCCCGTAGAACACCGCGACCACGGCCGCCTCGGTGGGCGTGAACCAGCCGGCGCGCATGCCGCCCAGGATGAGCACCGGCGCCGCCAGGCCCCAGACCGCATCGCGCAGGCTCTTCCAGAAAGGTGGGCGCGGCAGGGTGGATTCGAGCGCGCCCATCTTGTGCTTGCGCGCCAGCCACACGGCCGGGACGATCAGCGCGATGCCGGCCAGCACGCCCGGCACCATGCCGGCCGCGAACAGCGCCGGCACCGAGGCGCCCGGCACCAGCACCGAGTAGACGATGAAGGCCACCGAGGGCGGGATCAGGATGTCGGTGGCCGCAGCCGCGCCGACCACGCTGGCCGAGTACGCATTGGGGTAGCCCGCGCGCGACATCGCGCCGATCATCACCGCGCCCACGGCCGCCGCGTTGGCCGGGCCCGAGCCCGAGATGCCGCCGAGAAACATCGCCACCACGATCGCCACCAGCGGCAGCATGCCGGGCCCGCGCCCGACGATCGCGATCGCGAAATTGACGAGCCTGAGCGCCACGCCCGAGCGGTCGAAGATCGAGCCCACCAGCACGAACATCGGGATTGCGAGCAGCGGGTATTTGCCCAGGCCGGCATAGAAGTTCTGCGGCACCGCGAGCAGGCCGAACCACTGCGCGTCGGCATTGGCGAGCCCGATGGCGACCGCGCCCGCGAGGCCGAGCGCCGCGCCGATCGGCACGCCGACCAGCATCATCAGGATGAAGGCGACGAACAGCAGCGTCGGGATCATTCGCCCGAGCCCCCGGCGCGCATCTCGCGGCCGCGCCGGACGAACAGGCCTACCGCGCGCAGCGCGATCGCGGAGCACACGATCGGCAGCCAGATCGAGTACCACCACTGCGGCACGCCGATGCCGGGCGAGGTTTCCTCGAAACGGTAGTTGTCCCAGACCACGCGCACGCTGAGCGCGGCGATCAGGAAGAACAAGAGCGCCACCATCAGCGCGCCGAACTGCGCGAGCCGCTTACGCCTTGCCATCGACCCGCCCTCGGCGAAGTACTCGATGCGGATGTGGCGGTCGCGCGCGACGGCGGCCGAGCCCGCGACCATGGCCAGCAGGATCATGAGGAAGACCGAGAACTCCTCGGTCCATGCGAAGGAGGAGTCGGTGAAGTAGCGCACCAGCACGTTGGCGAAGGTGATGCAGGCCAAGAGGCCCATGATGATCACCGTGGCCCAGTCCTCGATGGCGAGCGGCACGCGCGTGGGCTCGTCGGCGGCTTCGATTTCGGGGGGCAGGGGACTGGCGGCGTCCAGCAAAGGGCCGGACTCAGGGGGGGAGGACATCGGGGAGAACGGGTCAGCGGCCGGAATTCGGCCAGCGCAGATCGTAACGATCCATAACCGTTCGCCCCATCGGGGCTTTCCTTGAGCCCCGGTCCTCGTCGTTCACTCGAGCTTGGCGCCCGACTGCTTGATCAGCCGCTCCCACACCGGGCGCTCGGCCTTGTAGGCCGCGGCAAAAGCTTCGGGCGAGCTGTCCTTGAGCTCGAAGCCCATGGCCGCGACCTTCTGCTGCACGTCCGGCTGCTGCGTGGCCTTGCGGATCTCGTCGGCGAGCCGCTGCACGATCGGCTTGGGCGTGCCGGCGGGCGCTGCGACGGCCAGCCAGCCGGTCAGGCGATAGGCCTCGTCCTTCAGGCCCTGCTCGGCCAGCGTGGGCACGTTGGGCAGGGTGCTCATGCGGCGTTCGCCGGTCACGCCGATGGCCTTGAGCTTGCCGGCCTCGATGTGCGGCTTGGCCTGCAGCGCGCTCGCGTAGGCCATCTGGATCTGGCCGCCGATCAGGTCCTGCACCATCGGTGCCTCGCCCTTGTAGGCCACGTGGTTCATGTCGGCGTCTTGCGTGAGGCTCATGTGCGCGCCGGCCAGGTGCGGGTAGGCGCCCAGGCCGTAGGAGCCGTAGGCCAGCTTGCCCTTGTTGGCGGCCACGTACTTCAGCAGCTCGGGCGCGGTCTTGACCGGCACGCCGGGATGCACCACCAGCACCAGCGGGCCCATCGCGACCTGGTAGACCAGCGTCAGGTCGCGCTCCGGGTGGTAGGGCAGCTTCTCGTAGAGGAACTGGTTGGTGAGCAGCGCGTTGGAGAGCGACATCACGATGGTGTAGCCGTCGGGCGCCGCCTTGGCGACCGCGTCGGTGCCGATGATGCCGGCCGCGCCGGGCTTGTTGTCGATGACGACCGGCTGGCCCAGGCCGGCCGCCAGCTTCTCGCCGATCACGCGCGCCAGCACGTCGGTGCCGCCACCGGCGGCGAAGGGCACCACCATCTTGATCGGCTTGTTCGGGTAGGCCTGGGCGTGCGCAACGCTGCCCGCGCCCAGCGCGAGGGCCGAGGCCGCGGCGCAGAGCCAGGCGCGGCGGTTCAGGGAGTGGGTGTTCATGTGTGTCTCCTGTACGGTTTTTTTTGGAATGGGGGGCTTATCGCAGGACGACCTGCGTCTTGAAGGGCAGGCGTCCGAGCGCCTCCGTAAGCCGCGCCTGCAGCGGCGCGGCCTGCGCCCCGGCCGCGGCCGCATCGATCACGACCTTGAGCGCGCTCTCGCCATCGGCCTGCACCTCGGGCCGTGCCGCCAGGCCGAGCGCGGCGCAGGCCTCGCCGACCAGCGCCTCCGCCACCTTGCGCGCGGCCAGGGCACGCAGCTCGGGCTTGTAGATCTTGCCGACGTTGGTCATCGGCATGTGCTCGATCACGACCACCGACTTCGGCTTGGCCGGCGCTTCGTCGACGCGCGCGGCGGTGAAGGCCAGCAGTTCGGCTTCGCTGACCGTCATGCCGGGCACCAGCGTGGCGAAGGCCACAGGCAGCTCGCCCGCGTAGGCATCGGGTGCGCCGACCGCGGCGCACAGTTGCACCGCCGGGTGTGCGCCCAGCGCGTCCTCGATGGTCTTGGGGTCGATGTTGTGGCCGCTGCGGATGATCAGGTCCTTGGAGCGGCCACTCAGGTTGAGCCGCTCCTCGCCGTCGATCCAGCCCAGGTCGCCGGTGGCGAGCCAGCCGTCGGCGGTGAAGGCCTTGGCCGTGTCGGCTGGATCGACGAAGCCCGAGAACAGGTTGGGCGACTTGAAGAGCACCATGCCCTGCTCGCCCGCCGGCAGTTCGCGATCGCTCGGGTTGCCGTGCTCGTCGAGCGCGACGATGCGCAGCTGCGAATACGGAAGCCTGAAACCCACGCAGCCCGCCGGCCCGATCACGCCCGGCGGCGTGATGGTCGAGATACCGGCCATCTCGGTCATGCCCAGGCTTTCATGCACGTGCAGGCCGAACAGGCGCTCGAAGCGCGCCGCGAGTTCGGGCGCCAGCACGGCGGCGCCGGTGCGGCAGTAGTGGATGGAGGAAATGTCGGCGCCGTCCAGCGGCACGTTGGCGAGTGCCGCCAGCACCGTGGGCACGGCCGACAGCGAAGTCGGCCGGTACTTCTCCACCAGCCGCCAGTAGTTGGCCAGTACCTGCCTGTTGCGCAGCAGCGCCGTGGTCGGAATGATCACCTCCACGCCGGCCGACAGCGCCGACAGCGAAGCCGGCAGCACGCCCGCCACGTGGAACAGCGGATAGCCGTTGATGGTGACGTCGCTGCTCTTCAGGCCTTGCAGCTTCACGCTGGCCCAGGCGGTGAAGACCTGCGCGCCATGGCTGTGGCGCGCGAGCTTGGGCGCGCCGGTGGTGCCGCCGGTATGGAAGTAGGCGGCGATGTCGGCAGGCGCGATGTCGCGGCCGCTCGCGAGGCGGTCGGCCGGCACGTGCGCGCACATCGCGTTGAAGTCCGCCACGCCCTCGGGCAGCTCGCCGGCGCTGCCCACGGGCTCGTCGTGCGGCGCCACGCGCAGCACGGTGGTGAGCGTGGGCACCTGGCCGCGCAGGCGCATCGCCTTCGACCACATGCCCGATTCCTCGTCCGAGCCGTAGGCGATCAGCACCTTGGCGCGGCCGGCCGTCATCAGCGAGACCAGCTTCTCGTCGGCGAGCAGCGGGTTGAGCGGCTGCACGATGCCGGCCGCTTCTCCGCCCCACAGGGCCAGGTGGTACTCGAGGCAGCCCGGCAGCAGCACGGCCACCGCATCATCCGGCCCGACGCCCAGCGCGTGCAGCACGTTCGCGGTCTGGTGGATGCCGGCCAAGAGCTCGGCGTAGGACCAGCGGATCGGCTCGTCGGCCGGATCGGCCGTGCGCAGGAAGGTCAGCGCCGTCTTGTCGCCGAAGGCCGCGGCGGCATTGCGGAAGATCTCGTAGGTGCTGCGCACGGTCAGCGCCTCGGAAAGCGGCGTCTCCTCGAGCCTTCGCACGTCCTCGATGCTGCGGACGGGGAACGACGGGCTGAAGGGCGCGGTGCTCATCTTGCCTGCCTGCCGAAGGCGATGAAGCGCTGCAGGTGATGGTCCTCGTCGCCCAGCTGGTGGTCGATCATCACGAGGCGCTTGGCATAGTGGGCCAGCGGCAGCTCCCAGGTCATGCCGATGCCGCCGTGCATCTGGATGCTTTCCTCGGCCACCAGCGCGCCGATGCGGCCGATGCTGGCCTTGGCCGCCGACAGCGCGCGCTCGCGTGTGGCGCGGTCGGTGTCGTCGATGGCGGCGGCCGCATTGATCACGGCCGAGCGGGCCTGCTCGATCTCGAGCAGCAGGTCCGCCATGCGGTGCTGCAGCGCCTGGAAGCTGCCGATGAGCGTGCCGAACTGCTTGCGCGTGCGCAGGTACTCCAGCGTCGCCGTCTTGGCGGCTTCCATCGCGCCCAGGCTTTCGGCGCACAGGGCCAGCACGCCACGCCCGACGGCGCGTTCCAGCACGGCATGGCCCTGGCCTTCGGCGCCGAGCAACGCATCGGCGGGGAGCGTCACGCCGTCCAGCACCACTTCGGCCACGCGGCCGCCGTCGATGGCCGGGGCGCCGCGCACGTAGACGCCTTTTGTCTTCGCGGGCACCAGGAACAGCGAGATGCCGGCCTCGTCGTCCGGCGCGCCCGAGCTGCGGGCCGAGACCAGGAACAGATCCGCCTGCTCGCCCTGCGGCACCACGGCCTTGGCGCCGTTCAGCAGCCAGCGGTCGCCGCTGCGGTCGGCGCGGGTCTGCACGTGCGCCAGTTCGTAGTGCGTGCCGGGTTCGTCGTGCGCAAGCGCCGCGATGGTGCCGCCGCCGATGATCTCGGCCAGCGTTTCCTTCTGCGCCTCGCTGCCGGCGGCTGCGATGGCGTCGCCGACCATGACCGCGCCGAGCAGGGGCTCGACCACCAGGCCGCGGCCCAGCGCCTCGAAGACCACGGCCAGGTCGAAGCCGCCGCCGCCGAAGCCGCCGTCTTCTTCGCGAAACAGTGCGCCGATCACGCCGAGCTCGGCGAACTGCTGCCAGATCTCGGTGCTGAAGCCCTGGGCCGACTTCGCGATCCGGTCGCGCGTCTCGAAGGCGTACTGCTCGGCGATGAAGCGGTTCAGGCTGTCGGCGAGCATGCGCCGGTCTTCGGTGTGTTCGAAGTTCATGGCAGTTTCCTCACAGGCCCAGGATCATCTTGGAGATGATGTTTTTCTGAATCTCGTTCGAGCCGCCGAAGATCGACAGCTTGCGGTTGTTGAAGTACTTGGCCGCTGCGGGTGCGGCATAGTCCGGGCCGATCGGTACGCCGTCGAAGCCCTCTTCGAGCGCCTCGGCGACGAAGGGCCGCGCGTAGGGGCCCATCGCGCGCCGGATCAGCGACGAGATCTCCTGCCGGATCTCGGTGCCGCGGATCTTGAGCATCGAGCTCTCGGCGCCCGGCACGCCGCCGCCGGCCACGGCCGCGATCACGCGCAGGTTGGTGGTCAACATGTTCTCCAGGTCGATCTCCACCCGCGCCATGCGCGCGGCGAAGGCCGGGTCTTCGGCGAGCGGCTTGCCGTTCTTCGTCTGCTTCGCGGCGATGGCCTTGAGCTGCTCCAGCGCAGCCACCGAGAAGCCCACGCCCGCGATGTTGGTGCGCTCGTAGGTCAAGAGGTACTTGGCGCAGGTCCAGCCCTTGTTCTCCTCGCCCACCAGGTTCTCGGCCGGCACGCGCACGTCGGAGAAGAACACTTCGTTGACCTCGTGCTCGCCCTCGAGCGTGATGATCGGCCGCACTTCGACGCCGGGCGTCTTCATGTCGATCAGGAGGAAGCTGATGCCTTCCTGCTTCTTGGCCTCGCGGTTGGTGCGCACCAGGCAGAAGATCATGTTGGCGTGCTGGCCCAGCGTGGTCCAGGTCTTCTGGCCGTTGACGATGTAGTGATCGCCCTGGGCATCGGTGCCGCGCACCGCGGAGGTCTTGACCGAGGCGAGATCGGAGCCCGCGCCGGGTTCCGAATAACCCTGGCACCACCAGTCGGAGCCATCGAGGATGCGCGGCAGCCAGCGGCGCTTCTGTGCCTCGCTGCCGTACTTGATCAGCACCGGCCCGAGCATGTTCACGCCGAAGGGCACGATGCGCGGCGCATGGGCCAGCGCGCATTCGTTCTCGAAGATGAATTTTTCCACTGCGGTCCAGCCGGGGCCGCCGTACTGCTCGGGCCAGTGGTTGGCGAGCCAGCCGCGCGCATGGAGGATGGCATGCCATTCCTCCATGTCGGCCTTGCCCAGGTGCTTGCCGCTCGCGACCTTGTCGGAGAGGCGCTTGGGCAGCTTCTCGGCCAGGAAGCTGCACACCTCGTCGCGGAAGGCTTGCTCTTCGGTGGTGAAGTTCAGGTCCATGTCCTTGCTCCTCAGTAGATTTCGAACAGCCCGGCAGCGCCCATGCCGCCCGCGATGCACATCGTGACCACGGCGTACTTGGCGCCGCGCCGCTTGCCTTCGATCAGCACATGGCCCGTGAGCCGCGCGCCCGTCATGCCGAAGGGGTGGCCGATGGAGATCGCGCCGCCGTCGACATTGAGCCGCTCGGCCGGAATGCCCAGCTTCTGCTGGCAGTAGATGGACTGCGAAGCAAAGGCCTCGTTGAGTTCCCAGAGATCGATATCGTCGACCTTCAGGCCGTTGCGCGCCAGCAGTTTCGGCACCGCGAACACCGGGCCGATGCCCATCTCGTCGGGCTCGCAGCCCGCGATCGCGAGGCCGCGGAAGGCGCCCAGCGGCTTGAGGTTGGCGCGCTCGGCGTCCTTGGCCTCCATCAGCACGCAGGCCGAGGCGCCGTCGGACAGCTGCGAGGCGTTGCCGGCGGTGACGAACTTGTCCGCGCCCATCACCGGCTGCAGCTTGGCCAGCGCCTCGTAGGTGGTGCCGCGGCGGTTGCAGGTGTCGACGTCGATCGTCACCTCGCGATGGCTCACTTCCTTGGTGTCCTTGTCGGTCACGGCCATGGTGGTGGTGCAGGCCACGATTTCCTCGCGGTAGCGCCCGGCGAGCTGCGCTTCCTCGGTCTTGCGCTGGCTCTCGGCCGAGAAGCGGTCCTGCGCCTCGCGGCCGATGCCGTAGCGTTGGGCGACGATGTCGGCGGTCTCGATCATCGCCATGTAGAGCGCGGGCTTGTGCTCGACGATCCACGGGTCCATGCCGCTGTCACCGCTGTCGGTGGCGCTGCGGGTGCGTATCTGCGAGATGCTCTCCACGCCGCCCGCGATCATGGCCGGCGCGCCCTCGACCACGATGCGGCCCGCGGCCATCGCGATGGCCTGCAGGCCCGAGGCGCAGAAGCGGTTGACCGTGGTGCCGGCGATGCTGATGGGCAGCCCCGCGCGAACGATGCTCTGGCGCGCCACGTTGCGGCCGGTGGTGCCCTCGGGGTAGCCGCAGCCGAGGATGGCGTCCTCGATCAGCGCCGGGTCCAGGCCCGAGCGTTCCACCGCGGCGCGCACCGCGAAGGCGGCCAGCGTGGGGCCGGGCGTGATGTTGAACTCGCCGCGGTGCGCCTTGGTGAGCGGCGTGCGGGCAGTGGAAACGATGACGGCTTCGCGCATGGTGTTTGTCTCCTGGTTCGGCTTACTCGGATTGATTGAGGCTCGCGAAATCGGCGCCGCGTTCGACCAGCTCCACCAAGAGCGGCGAAGGCTGCCAGAACAGCGGGTCTTCATTGGCGAACTCGCGGATGTCGGCCAGCACCTTGGCGAGGCCCACCGTGTCGGCGTACTTCATCGGCCCGCCGCGGTAGCGCGGAAAGCCGTAGCCGTAGAGAAAGGTCACGTCGACGTCCAGCGGGCGCAGCGCGATGCGCTGGTGCACGACGTTGGCACCCTCGTTGACCATCGCGGCCATGTAGCGGCGCATGATTTCTTCGTCGCTGAACTTGCGCGGCGCGACGCCCGCGCGCTGGCGCTCGGCATCGATGATGGCCTCGACCTCGGGGTCCGGCGTGCCGGTGCGCGCGCCCTCGGGGTAGAGGTAGTAGCCGCGGCCGGTCTTCTGGCCGAACCAGCCGCGCTCGCAGATGCGGTCGGCGATCTGCACGTAGCGCGCCTTCGGGTCGCGGGTGGCGGCCTTGCGCTTGCGCGTGGCCCAGCCGATGTCGCCGCCGGCCAGGTCCGACACCTGGAACGGGCCCATCGGGTAGCCGAAGTCGCGCACCGCCTTGTCGATCTGGTAGGGCGAGGCGCCGTCCTCCATCATGTGGTCGGCCGCCTGGCGATACACCGCGAGGATGCGGTTGCCGATGAAGCCGTCGCAGACGCCCGCGCGCACCGGCGTCTTCTTCAGCTTCTTCGCGAGCTCGAAGCCGGTCGCCACCACGTCGGCGCTGACCTTCGCCGGCACCACGATCTCCAGCAGCTTCATGATGTTGGCCGGCGAGAAGAAATGCAGGCCCAGCACGTCGGCCGGGCGCGAGATGCCGGACGCGATCTCGTCGATGTCGAGGTAGGAGGTGTTGGTGGCGAGCACCGCCCCCTTCTTGCACACGCGGTCGAGTTCGGCGAAGACGGCCTTCTTGACCGCCATGTCCTCGAACACGGCTTCGACCACGAGGTCGACGTTGGCCAGCGCGTCGTAGGCCGTCGAGCCCGAGAAGCGCGCCATCACCGCGGTCTTGGCCTCGGCCGTCATGCGGCCCTTCTGGATCAGGCCGTCGTAGACCTTTTCGACATGGGCCCGGCCGCGCGCGAGGCTGGGCTCGTCGCGCTCGATCATGGTCACCGGCAGCCCGGCGTCGAGCATCGCGACCGCGATGCCGGCGCCCATGGTGCCGCCGCCGACGATGCCGCAGGATTCGATGGGCCGCGGCTTGGCGGCCTTGGTCTCGGGCGCCTTCAGCACTTCGCGTTCGGCGAAGAAGGCATGGATCAGGCCGGCGCGCTGCGGGCTCTCGATGCACTGCAGGAAGAGCTTGCGCTCCAGCGCCATGCCTTCGTCGAAGGGCAGCGTGAGCGCGGCCTCGGTGGCCTCGACGATCTTCATCGGCGAGAAGAGGCCGCGGCTTTTCTTGGCGGTGTCGGTGCGCGCGGCTTCGAGTGCGGCGCGTTGCGCCTCTAGCTCGGCCAGCGCGTTCGCGTCGCGCGTGCGGCGCAACGGCGCCTTGGCCGCGACCAGTTCCTTTGCATGGGCCAGGCCTTCGGGCAGCGCGTCGGCACCTTCGCCCAGGCGATCGACCAGGCCCAGGGCCAACGCTTCCTTGGCACCCGCATGGCGGCCGCTCAACATCAGATCGAGTGCGGCTTTCACGCCGATCAGGCGCGGCGCACGCTGCGTGCCACCGGAGCCGGGCATCAGCCCGAGCTGCACCTCCGGCAGGCCCAGCTTGGCGGAAGGCACGGCCAGGCGGTAGTGCGCCGACAGTGCGATCTCCAGCCCGCCGCCGAGCGCGGCGCCATGGATCGCGGCCAGCACCGGCTTGCTGCAGTTCTCGATGCGGCTGCACACCTCGGGCAGCGAGGGCGGCAGCGGTGGCTTGCCGAATTCGCGGATGTCGGCGCCGGCGATGAAGTTGCGGCCGGCGCCGACGACCAGCACCGCGGCCACGGCGCCGTCGGCCTCGGCGGCGTCGATGGCCTCGACCAAGCCGCGGCGCACATCCACGCCCAGGGCGTTGACCGGCGGGTTGTCGATGGTGACGACCAGCACATCGGCCTGGCGCTGGAAGGTGACGGGATCGGACGCAGGAAGGGTGTCAGTCGTGGCCATGGTCTTTGTCTCCGGGTGAACCCAGCATTCTTGGCCCGGCTCGTCGCTTTGACAATTGCATTGGCGATTGACAGACTGTCAAAGAATTTTTGACACAATGCCCGCCTCATCATGGATTTGCAATCGCTGACCCTGCTGGTCGAGATCCTCGATGCCGGCAACCTGAGCGAGGCCGCGCGCCGGCTCAAGATGAGCCGCGCCAACGTGAGTTACCACCTGAACCAGCTCGAGCGCTCGGTCGGCGCGCAGCTCGTGCGGCGCACCACGCGGCGCGCCGAAGCCACCGAGATCGGCCAGCGCCTCTACCAGCACGGCCTCGCCATCCAGAGCGAGCTCCAGGCCGCGCGCGAGTCGGCGTCGGCGCTGGGCCAGGGCCTGGTCGGGCGCGTGCGGCTCAGCGTGCCCAGCGGCTACGGGCAGCTGGTCATGTCCGACTGGCTGATCGATTTCAAGCGCCAGTACCCGGGCATCGTGCTCGACGTGCTGTTCGAGAACCGCATCGAGGACCTGCTGCGCGACGAGGTCGACATCGCGATCCGCGTGATCCCCGAGCCGCCGCTCAATCTGGTGGCGCGAGCGCTGGGCCCGGTGCGCTATGTCGCCTGCGCTTCGCGTGCCTACGCGCAGGAGCACGGCCTGCCCACCCAGCTCGACCAGCTGACGGCCGCGCCCGTGGTCACCGCGGCGGTCATCGGCCGGCAACTGCGCATCTCGGCCTACCAGGGCGAGGAGCGGCGCGAGGTGCTGCTGGAGCCGACGCTGATCTCCGAGAACTTCCTGTTCCTGCGCCAGGCCATCCTGGCCGGCCTCGGCATCGGGCTGGTGCCCGACTACGTGGTGCAGGAGGACGTGCGGCGCGGCGAAGTCCTGACCACGCTGGACGACTGGCGGCTCAGCATCTTCGGCACGCAGATGTTCATGCTCTACATGCCGAACCGGCAGCACACGCGGGCGACGCGGACCTTCATCGATTTCATCCTCGAGCGGGCGCGGGGCACACCGGACGAGGGATCGCGCTGAGGCAGGGCCGCCTCAGGGCGCACGCTGGCCGATCCAGCGGTCGACGATCTGCGCGATCTGGTCGCTGTTCCTGTCCATCATCAGCATGTGCGAATTGCCGCGCAGGCCGGTTGCCGGCAGGTCGATCCAGACGCCGCCCGCGGCCCGGTGCGCATCCCGGAAGCGCCGGACGGCAGGCAGGACCTGCTGGTTCCAGTACACGCTGGTGTCCAGGCGATCGCCCCAGACGTAGAGGATCGGCGTGTGCTTCAGCGCGGTCATGTCCTGGGTCGCCGCCTCGGGCGCCCCGCTGGGCTCGACCAGCACCACGCCCGGACCTTGGCCGGCGCCCGCAGCGCGGCCTGGAACGCGAAGTTGGCGCCCTGGCTGTGCGCCAGGATCACGCAGGGACACGCCTTGTCGACCAGGGCGTCATAGGCCTGTTGGGTGACCGCGTCCGTGGTCGTCCAGCGCGGGACGCTCTGCTTCATGAACTGATCGAAGGCGCCGACCGGAAACTGGGTGCCGGGGAAGGCGGTACGTCCCTGCGGGCCGCCGTCGAACGCAGGCCCGATGCGGAACACCTCCCATGCCTCCTTCTTGGTCCTGAACAGCGGCTCGCCGGCAAAGATCTCCGGATAGCGGGACCAGGACGCCCGGCCGCGCTCCATCGCGTCGCTGACATAGGTGTCGTAGCCGGCGCGCATGAAGAAGTCCTGCCAGCCGCGCTGGCCGTCGGGCTTGGTCTCCCAGGTCACGCCGCTCAGGCCGCCGCCATGCCACAGGAGCAGAGGCAGGCTGCGCGCCGGCGAGGCCAGTCGCACGTATTGCACATACATCTGGCCCGACTCGAAGTCCCCGTTCGGATCGCGACGAACGGGCGGCGTGGATGGTGTGAAGCGGATCTCGCGTGCAGGCAGGCCGGACAGCGTCACCTGTTGGCCACCGACGTGGAAGCTGCCGATCTCGCGCACCCGGATGGCGTCCGTGCTCGTACAGCCCATCGAGGTCAGCGCGACCAGGATCGCGGCCGGGATTCCTTTCATGGCTTGGCTTCGCGCGCCGGCGGCGGCAGTACCTCCTCGGGAATCGGACAGCGGTAGGCTGCGCCACCGCGCTTGGCGCGCAGCTCGTTCTCCGCCTCGCACAGCAGCTCGGGACGCCCGGCCAGCGCGACGCCGGTCGCGGCCAGGCACTTGGCGGCCAGCAGCATGCCCTTGTGCGCCAGCGAGGTCTTGCCCTGCGCGACCATCTGCCACGAATGGAAGGCCGTGCCCCACGCGAAGCAGGCGGTCAGGCACTGGGTGGTCGGCGCGGCCCAGCTCACGTCGCCCATGTCGGTGGAGCCGGTCACCGGGCGCGCGGCGTCGGGCCGGTAGGGCTGGATGCCGGTGGCGATGGGCTGCGGGTCGCGCAGCGCGGCGGCGAAATGCTTGGCGCTGCTGGCCAGCTCCTCGCCCGAGATCGTGGCCTGCATCTTGGCGGCGAAGCGGCGCTCGTCTTCGCTGACCTCGAGCGCGCCCACGGCCTCCATCTGCTCGGCCATGACGCGGTCGAGCGTGTCGTTGTGCAGCACATTGGAGACTGCCTTGTCGAACACCATCTCGACCGTGGTGCCGGTCATCATCGCCGCGCCGCGCGCCACCTGCTCGACGCGCTCGAACAGCGCCAGCGCCTCGTCGATGCGTGTCGCCCGCACGGTGTAGAGCAGCTCGGCATGGGCCGGAATCACGTTGGTCGACGGACCGCCCGAGTCGATGTAGGCGAAGTGCACGCGCGCCTGCTCGGGCATGTGCTCGCGCAGGTAGTTGACGCCGACGTTCATCAGCTCAGCCGCGTCGAGCGCGCTGCGTCCCAGGTGCGGCGCGAGCGCGGCATGCGCCGACTTGCCGCGGAAGCGGAAGTAGGCCTGCACGTTGGCCAGCGTGGCGTTCATGAACACCGAATTGGCCACCGACGGGTGCCAGGACAGCGCGGCATCGAGATCGTCGAAGAGCCCGGCGCGCGCCATGAAGGTCTTGCCGGCGGCAGCCTCCTCGGCCGGACAGCCGTAGAAGCGCACCGTGCCGGGCAGGTCATGGCGCCTCAGGTGGTCGCGCGCGACCACCGCCGCCAAGTGCGCTGCCGTGCCCAGCAGATGGTGGCCGCAGCCATGGCCCTGGTTGAGCGCGCGTTCCGGATCGGGCCGGCACTCGAGCGCGCCGCTGGCCTGGTTCAGGCCCGCGAGCGCGTCGTACTCGCCGAGAAAGCCGATCACCGGGCCGCCGCTGCCGGCCTCGGCGACGAAGGCGGTGGGCATCCCGGCCACGCCGCGCGTGACGCGGAAGCCCTCGGCCTCGAGGGCCGCCGCGTGCAGCTCGGCCGACTCGAACTCGCGGTAGCGCATCTCGGCCAGGCCCCAGATGCGGTCGGCGATCTCGATGTAGGGGCGGCGCCGCGCCTCGACGGCGGCGGCGATCTCGGCGACGGCGGAGGCGGGCTTCACTTCTGCGTCTCCAGCTGGGCGGTCGCCACGAACTTCCGATAGCGCGCGTCCTCCGCGCGCATCAGCGCCGGCAGGTCCTCGTCCTCGACCATCGGCAGCCCTCCCAGGTCGTTGAAGGTCTGGCGCAGGCGGGCGTCTTTCAAGGCTTCCTTCAGCGCCGCCTTGAGCTTCGCGATCACCGGCTCCGGCACCGCCTTGGGTGCCATCAGCGCGAACCAGCCTGTGAGCTCATAGCCCTTGAGCTCCGGATGCTCGGCCAGCGCGGGCACGTTGGGATAGATCGGCGCCCGCGTGCCGCTGGTGACGGCGATCGGCACCACCACGCCGGCGTCGATCAGCGGCTTGGCCGGCCCGGTGCCCATGTAGCCGAACTCCACCGCGCCGCCGGCCAGGTCGTTGCCCAGCGCCGGGACGCCGCGATAGGCCACGTGTGTGATCCGGGTGCCGGTGCGTTCGCGCACCAGCTCGCCGGCGAAGTGGAACATCGAGCCGGTGCCCGAGCTGCCGTAGTTGTACTTGTCCGGGTTCTTGCGCAGCAGCTGGATGAACTGGTCGGTAGTCTTGACGCCCGACTGGCGCGACGCCAGCAGCATGCCGCCCTGGTGGTTGACCACGCCGATCGGCGCCAGGTCCTTCTGGCCGTCGTAGGGCTGCTTCGGATTGATCAGCTTGGTCGCGATCAGCTCGCTGTTGCCGCCCATCAGGAGCGTGTAGCCGTCCGGCTTTGCGGTGACCACCTTCAGCGCCCCCAGCGCGCCGCCGGCGCCGCTGAAGTTTTCGACGATCACGCGGGTCTTCAGCACGCGGCCGAACACCTCGGCGAAGGGCCGTGCGACGCTGTCGGTCGAGCCGCCGGCGGAATAGCCGACGACCAGCGTGATCGGCCGCGAGGGGTAGTCGTCCTGGGCGGGGGCCACGGTCGCGACCGTGCCTGCGAACACGGCCGCGAAGAGGCGCGGGAGAGGGGATCGGCAATGGGCCATCATGGTCGGGAAGGGCGTGGGGATGAATCTGGCCCGATCCTAGGATTTGCCGCCCGTGTGCAACAGTCCTGCAACGGTGGCGCTGTTGAGCGCCGGTTGCCGGGTACGCATCTTGCGGCCCGCGCCTCACATTTTTCGGAGACGCGCATGAAGGTTCACCAGTTGAAGGCCCTCGTCGCCGTCGGCGACCACGGCAGCATTCGCGCTGCGTCGCGCGCCGCCGGGCTGTCGCCGGCGGCGGTGACCAAGGCGGTGCGCGAGCTCGAGGAAGATGTCAGGACGCTGCTCATCACGCGCGAGGCCAAGGGCGTGACCTTCACCGATGCCGGCCGGGCGCTGCTGGTGCACGCGCGGCTGGTCGTGGGCCAGCTGGCGCGTGCCGAGGAAGAGATGGCGCAGCTATCGGGCCGCGGGCGGGCGCCGCTGCGCATCGGCGTGAATTCGTGGCTCGCCCTGACCTGCCTGGGCGACGTCGTCAAGCTGTTCCAGCAGCGCATGCCGACGGTGCGCCTGGAGTTGATGGAAAGCGTGCTGACGGTCTCGATCCCGAAGCTGCGCGACGGCACGCTGGACTTCTGCATAGGCCGCGCCGGCCCGGCGTCCACCCATGAGGACATGGCTCACGTGCCGCTGTTCCGCACCAGCTCGGCGGTGGTGGGGCGCGAAGGCCATCCGCTCGCGCACAGCCGATCGCTGGCCGAGCTGCGCGATGCGCAGTGGCTCTTGAACTGGACGCCCGGCGACGACCCGGCAGACCCGCATGAGGACGTGTTCGCCCGCTACCTGCGCGAATGCGCGCCGACTGTCCACGTGGCGCATTCGACGGTGATCGTCACCAGCCTGATCCGCAGCACCGACATGCTGACGCTGATGCCCTGGCCCCTGGTGGAGGCGATCGCCGGCCGCGAGCAGCTCTGCGTGCTGCCGCTGGCCGAGCGCCTCAACGAGACGACGGTGAGCCTGATCTCGCGCCGCGGCGACCCGATGAGCGCGGCCGCGCGCTGCTTCATCGAATGCTTCAACGCGGTGGTTTACCGCGCGCTCGGCTCCGACGATCCTGCGCGCCGTCGCTTGTTCCATTCGATCGACGGACTGGCGCTGAACGACCAGGCCTTGAGCGAGATGGCGCGCGCGCAGGGGTGGGACAGCCGGGTGCTGCTCGGCCCCGGTGCGACGATGCTGCCGCCCGACCCGGGCAGCGCGGCGGCGCACTGAGATCTCACGCCTGCCGATCAGCCGCGCTTGGCGAACTTGAGGTGCGTGACGCCCGGCGCGGCCACCGTCCGCACGAGCTCGAGGCCACGGAGCTGGTCGCCGACGTTCTCGAACAGCCTTTCGCCGCTGCCGAGCAGCGTCGGCACCAGGCTGATCTCCATCTCGTCGACGAGACCGGCTGCCAGATACTGCTGCGCGGCCCTGGCGCCGCCGGCGAGCGATACGTCCTTGCCTCCGGCGGCGCGCTTCGCCATCTCCAGCGCGTCCTCGATGCCGGTGGTGACGAAGGTGAAGCGCGTTCCGCCCTCGCATTCGAGCGGCTCGCGCGCGTGATGCGTGAGAACGAAGACGGGATGATGGAAGGGCGGGCTGTCTCCCCACCAGCCCTTCCACGGCGTGTTCGCATCCCAGGAGCCGGGATGCCCGCCGAACATGTTGCGTCCCATGATCGTCGCGCCGATGTTGGCCAGCGATTCCTCGACGACCGCCGTGCTTGCATTGACTTCCCCGCCTTCCTGGCCATGGAGCCTGCGAAACACCTCGAGCTGGAAGGCCCATTCGTGCAGGCGCGTGCCGCCGATGCCGAGCGGGTTCTGCACGCTCTGATCGGGACCGGCCACGAAGCCGTCGAGTGACATGGCAATCTTGAAGCGCAGTTTGGGCATGTCGCGTCTCCTGGTGATCCTGCATTGTCAGCCCACCAACATCACGCTGGAGGCGATGGGGGGCTAACCCGGCGCTAGCAGCTAGCGCGCGATGCCGATGGTCGCGGTCGCGGTGTAGCCGGCCGTGATACTGCCGGTCATGGCGGGCGTCATGGCGGCGATCTGCGCCGCGGTGTTGTCGCTGAACACGTTGTCGGTCGTGAGCGAGACGGCGGCGAAGTTGTTCACGCTCGTGGTGTAGCCGGTGGCGTAGGGGTAGACCGCGCTGCACGCCGCGCTCGGCATCGCCAGCTGCGAGGTCAGCACCGCGTTGCGGCCGGTGGTGGCCGTGGCGAGGCTCGCGAACACCTCGAAGTGCATGTGCGGCCAGCGGCCGGCGTAGCAGCCGGGGAAGATCGTCGTGAAAGTGACCTGGCCGTTGGCATCGGTGACCTGCACGCCGCGCAGGTAGCTTTCGGCCGCGGCCGTGTACAGCGAGTAGTTGCCGTCGCGGTCGCAGTGCCAGAGGTAGATCGCGTAGCCGGCCAGCGGAGCACAGCTCGAATTGGTGTTGACCAGCGTCAGCGTGAGCGTGGTCAGCACGCCGGGTGCCTGCGTCGTCGTGCTGATGAAGCTGCTGCGGATGTCGCTGCGGACGATGCCGCTGGCGGTGAGCACGTCGGAGGTCGCGCCGGAGGAGCTGTTGGTGCCGTCGGCCGGGTAGGGCCCCGCCGTCTCGCCGGGCAGCGCGGTGCAACTGCTGCTGCTGGACGTGCTTGTCGTCGTGGAGCCGCTCGAGCTCGAGGTGGAGGAAGTCGTCGTTCCGCTCGACGCCGCCGTGGTGCTCGTCAGGCCCGCGAGGCTGCTCCCGTCGGAGCCGCCGCCACCGCAGCCGGCCAGCAGGAGTGCCGAGCCGGCGGTGGTGGAGCCCAGCCATGCCAGCGCTCTGCGGCGCTGAAGGAGCTGCGCCGAGATCAGCGGAAGATCGTCGGCCAGATGGTGGCCATGCGACGGTTCGGTGAAAGCGTGGCTGTTGTTGTTCCGCGTGGGGTGTGAATCGTGGACTGACACTGTGGCTCCGTGGGTGGGTGGAGCCCCGAGCTTCGAGCCACGATGTTGCCGGCGGATTTCGCCGCCTTGCGGCTTTGTTGCGAAGCCGGCGGAACTAGCCGCGCGTCACGGCAGGCACGAACATGTAGCCCTCGTTGCGCACCGTGCGGATCAGGTCGGCGCGTGCATCGCCGAAGCTGAGCTTGCGCCGCAGGCGGCTGACCTGAACGTCGATCGCCCGGTCGTAGGAGTCGCTGTCCGAGCCCAGCGCGTAGTCCACCAGCTGGTCGCGCTGCAGCACGCGCCGCGGATGCTGCGTGAAGGCGCGCAGCAGGCGGAATTCGCCGTCCGACAGGCTGACGACCGCGTTCGCCGGGTCGTACAGCACCCGCTCGGTCAGGTCGATGCGCCAGCCGGCGAAGCAAAGCGTGTCGCTGGATTCGGGCCCGGGCGCGAGCGGGGCGGCGGCCGGCGGTGCCGACGCGCGGCGCAGCACGGTGCGGATGCGCGCCAGCAGCTCCCGCGGATTGCAAGGCTTGGCCAGGTAGTCCTCGGCGCCGATCTCCAGGCCCACGATGCGGTCGATGTCGGTGCCGACGGCCGACAGCATGATGACCGGCGGCCCGCTGCTTCTCTGCAGCTCGCGCAGCGCCGTGAGCCCGTCTTCGCCCGGCATCATCACGTCGAGCACGATCAGCGCATAGGCGTTCTGCGCCAGCTTGCCGCGCATTTCCGGGACGTCGGCGGCCGTGTCGACCTGGAAGCCGTGCTTCTCGAGGAAGGAGGACACCAGGCCGCGGATGCCGGCGTCGTCGTCGACGATGAGGATGCGGGTGCAGAGATTCACGGTCTGGCAGGGGATGGAGGGCAGGCGCTATTGTCGATGCTGGGGCGGGCCAAAGCCCGGCCGGTGCAATGAAGCGACACACGCTGAAATCTTTCAGCAAGCTCGCGCTTCCAAACTGCGAGGCCCATGCGTGACATCGTCCTGCGTCCATGCCAGCATCGGCGCATGAACATGACAGGTGCAGCGCGCCGCTGGTCCGGTCCCCCGCTCGCCCTGCAGATGATGGGCCTGCTGCTGGGCGGGCTGGTGGTGGCGCAACTCGTGACGCTGGGGCTGACGATGCTGTTGCCGCCCGAGCCGCAACGCCAATGGGAGCTGGAAGACATCGCCCGTGTGCTGGCCGGTGCCGGCGCGGAGATCCGGGGCTCGCGAAGCTTGCAGCGCGAGCTGCAGGCCGGCCCGCCGGAGCCGAGCGGCCCCGGCTGGCTGACCTCCGAGCGCTCCCGCCGCGAGCTGGCGCAGCTGCTGGGGCGCAACGAATCCGAGGTGCGGCTTTATTTCTATACGCCGCTGCCTTTTGCCGGCACGACGCGTGCGTCGCCTCGCGCCGACCTTCGCGGGGGTTTCGTGCTGGCGGACTTCCAGGTCGCTCAGGCCGGCCGCGGTCCCGGCGGACCTGGAGGGCCGGGCGGCGGAGGTTTCGGTCCGGGCTTCCCCGGCATGCCGCCGGGCGGTGGACCGTTCGGTGGTCCGTTCGGCGGCCCGGCAGGGGGCGGCGGTGCGCCCATGCCGGCGCCTGCCGCACCTTCGCGCGCCCCGGGCGATGCGAGCCCGCCTGCCGCACCGGCAGAGATGGCGCGTGGCGGGCCTGCACCCGCCGCGCCCGCAGCCGGACCGCCTGCAGACGCGCCGTCGGCAGGACGAGCGCCCGATGCGCCGGCCGCGGGGCCCCAGCCGCAGGGCGCAACCGCGCCGGGGCCGGGGCCGGCACCGGGAGGCGCTGCGCCCTCGGCGGGCGCGCCGCCGCCGATGCCGTTCCTGCCGTCGCCTGCGCCTTCGGCACTGGACGGCGTGTCGCCAAGAACGCCTGCCGTGCTGCCTCCCACGGCGGCACCGGCACCGGTACCCTCACGCAAGGCCCGCCCCCTTCCTGCCGACACGCCGCAACCGGCGGCCGCCGAGCCAGTGGCGCTCGTCCCACCCGCTGCATCCGTTCCGTCCGTCCCGGCGGCGCCTTCCGCGCTGCAGCGCGTGCCGGCGGCGCGGCCCGCCCAGCGG
This sequence comes from Variovorax sp. LjRoot84, assembly GCF_964254305.1. Lineage (NCBI taxonomy): Bacteria > Pseudomonadati > Pseudomonadota > Betaproteobacteria > Burkholderiales > Comamonadaceae > Variovorax > Variovorax sp. LjRoot84. Next base: position 5,261,532 of record NZ_CAXUTE020000001.1, on the reverse strand, counting down.
CCGGTGCCCGAGGAAAAGAGCGTGTCCGTCAACCCGCCGGCGCGCGGCCTGTTCGGCCTGGCGCCGGCGCCCTTCGTCGAGGGCGACTTCATTGCTGCGATGCGGGTCGGCGATGGCAACTGGGCCACGGTGCAGCCCGTGCCCGAGCCCTTTCCGAACGCCTGGCAGCGCCGCGTGCTGCTGTGGTTCCTGATCGCCGCGGCCGTGGTCGCGCCCGCGGGCTGGATGTTCTCGCGCCGGCTGGTGCGGCCGATCGCCGGCTTCGCCCATGCCGCCGAGCGGCTCGGCCGCGACCCGGCGGCGCCGGTCCTCGCGCTCGAGGGGCCGGCGGAGCTCGGCCGTGCGGCGCAGGCCTTCAACCTCATGCAGAGCCGGCTGCGCAGCTTCGTCGATGACCGCACCGCGATGATCGGCGCCATCAGCCACGACCTGCGCACGCCGCTCACGCGCATGCGCTTCCGCATCGAGGACGTGCCGGACGACATGCGCACCGGCATGCTGCAGGACGTGGAGGAGATGGAGCGGATGATCAGCTCGGTGCTGGCCTTCATCCGCGACGCCTCGGAGCCGGGTTCGCGCGAGCGGCTGGACCTGTCGAGCCTGCTCAAGGACGTGGTGGACGACGCGGCCTTCGTCGGCAAGGACGTGCGCCTGGAGCGCAGCGAGCAGGCCGCAGTCGAGGTCGACGCGATCGGCGTTCGCCGGCTGCTCGACAACCTGATCGAGAACGCGGTGAAGTACGGCGAGCAGGCGCGGGTTCGACTGTTCATCGACGAGGACAACGCGGTGGCCGAGGTCAGCGACAGCGGACCGGGGCTGCCGGACGATGAGCTGCAGCGGGTCTTCCAGCCCTTCTACCGCGCGCCCGCCGCGCGTGCGTCCGGCAAGCAGGGCAGCGGCCTGGGCCTGGCGGTCTGCCGCTCCATCGCACGCGCGCATGGCGGCGAAGTGCAGCTCAAGCGCGGGCCGCGCGGGCTGGTGGCGCAGCTGCGGCTTCCGCTGGCCTATCGCGAGGCTCTGGTCTAGCGACATGCTTGGACGCTGGGCACGCTTTCTGCTGTACTCGCGGCATGAACGATGTCGCCTTGAGCACCCCCACACCTGCGGCCGGCCGCGCCGCCGCTGCACTTTCGATCGACCCAGAGCGCCTCTGGGATTCGCTGATGCAGCTCGCGAAGCTCGGTGCTACCGAGAAGGGCGGCGTCTGCCGCCTCGCGTTGACCGATCTTGACCGCCAGGGCCGCGAGCTCTTCGTGCGCTGGATGAAGGAAGCCGGCTGCAGCGTGCGCGTCGATGCGATCGGCAACCTGTTCGCGCGCCGCGAAGGGCAGGACGCGAGCCTTCCGGCCGTGGCCACCGGCAGCCACATCGACACGCAGCCGACCGGCGGCAAGTTCGACGGCAACTACGGCGTGCTCGCGGGCCTGGAGGTGCTGCGCACCTTGAACGATGCCGGCATCCGCACTCTGGCGCCGCTCGAGGTCTGTGTCTGGACCAATGAAGAAGGCTCGCGCTTCGTGCCGGTGATGATGGGCTCGGGCGTCTATGCGGGCGCCTTCACGCTCGCGCATGCGCTCGCCGCCACCGACCGCGAAGGCGTGACGGTTGCTGATGCGCTCCAAGCCATCGGCTTCGCGGGCGACACGCCGGCCGCCGTGGACGACGGCGCACCGCGCTTCGGCGCCTACTTCGAGGCCCACATCGAGCAGGGCCCGGTGCTGGAAGATGCCGACATTCCGCTCGGCGTGGTCACCGGAGCGCTGGGCCAGCGCTGGTACGACGTGGTCGTGACGGGCCAGGAAGCGCATGCCGGCCCCACGCCGATGCAGTTGCGCCGCGACGCGCTGCAGGGCGCCACCGGCCTCATGCAGACCGTGCATCAGATTGCGATGGGCGAGCAGCCCAACGCCCGCGGCACCGTCGGCTATGTGCAGGTGCATCCCAATTCGCGCAACGTGATTCCCGGCCGCGTGACCTTCACGGTCGATTTGCGGCACACGGACGACGAGGGTCTCGACCGCATGGACGCGCAGCTGCGCGCGGCCTGCGCGGCCCTGCAGGCACAGGGCGGGCTCACGGTCGAGGTCGAGCAGACCGTCTACTTCCCGCCGGCCCACTTCGCGGAGCCGCTGGTGCGCGCGGTGCGCGAAGGTGCCGAGCGTGCCGGTCTTGCGCATCTCGACATCGTGAGCGGCGCCGGGCACGACGCGGTGTACGTCGCGCGCACGGCGCCCACAGCGATGATCTTCGTGCCCTGCAAGGACGGCATCTCGCACAACGAGATCGAGGATGCCAAGCCCGAGCACCTCGCGGCCGGCGCCAACGTGCTGCTGCACGCGATGCTGGACCGCGCGGGGATCGCGCAGTGATGCTGCTTGCGCAGCCGCTTACCGCAGAAGCCTTTGCGCCTTACGGCACCGTGCTCGCGGCCCCCGCGGGCGAGGGGCGTCTCATCAACGGCGGCAATGCCGAACGCTTCGATCTGGTCGACGACCTGCAGCTCGGCGCCGAGGGCGGCCGGCCGATGCTCGCGCTGTTCCGCGCGCAGGCGCGCCGCTTTCCACATGCAGTGACCGAGATGGAACGGCACGCGCTGGGCAGCCAGAGCTTCGTGCCGCTCGGCGAGCGCCGCTTCGTGATCGTGGTGGCGCCCGCGGGCCCTGCGCCCGCCGGCGAGGCGCTCGCCGCCTTCGTCACCGACGGCCGCCAGGGCGTGACGCTCGCGCCCGGCACCTGGCATCACGCGCTGCTGGCGGTGGATGCGGGCGACTTCGTGGTGGTGGAGCGGGTGGGCGCCGCGGTCGACTGCGACACCATGGCCTTGGCAGTGCCGGCAGACGTCGGGTTCATTCCACGTTGAGTACCTCGGTGGCGAGGCGATCGAGGTTCTGTTCGTTCGCCTCGACCACGACCTTGGCAATGCGCTGCCGTTCAGCCTCGGTGTCGAACACTTGGTGCCATCCGACCAGTGTCTTGGCTCCTCGCGCCTCAAATGTGATGGTCAATTGGAAGTGATGCTGAGACATGTGCTCGAAGACGATTCGCTCCGGCGCAACGACTTCGACGAAGACGCTCTCGTTGGGGTAGTTCGCACCGTCAGGCCCGTGCATGACGAAGCGCCAATTGCCACCGGGGCGCAGATCGAACTCGTGAAACGTGCTGGTGAATCCGTTCGGACCCCACCAGCGCGCCAGGTGGGCGGGATCGCTGAAGGCCTTGAAGACCCGCTCGCGTGGCGCGTCGATCAAGCGCGAGTGGACGAACGCGCGGTCCACGGTGGATTCGGCATGGGCAGGGGGCTTTTCGTTCATGTGCAGCGTCCTCAATTGGAGCCGTTTGCCTTGGTGGCTACGGCGGAACTGCTCGTTGGAAAGCGCGGCAACGCGTCGTCGATTCGAAACCATGGGACCTGCTGCCGGGTCCACACATGATCGTCGATACGCACGCGCTGCGGTTCGTCCAGGCTGCCGACAGTGATCTGAACACGGTCCGCCAGCACTTCCTCGTGCATGCTGAGGGTGCTTCCGCATACCGGGCAGAAGCCGCGTTCCGCGAATGCCGAAGATCGATAGCGGGCGGGCTCGCCATGTAGCCAGCTGAAGTCCTGCGTGCGGAAATGAACGAAGGCCAATGCCGGCGCGCCGGAGTGCTTGCGGCACATGGCGCAGTGGCAGATGACGCCACGGATAGGCGCCGAGATGGCGCGATACCGGATCGCGCCGCAGAGGCAGCCGCCTTCGAAGACCGTCGCTTCGCTCATGGTTGCCCCCTTGTGCGTCGTTGCGTTCAAAATCCAGCCCATCCCCAAACCGAGGTTCCCATGACCCGCACTGTCGCCGAAAAACGCGCCGCCTTTCGCGCCCTCCATGCCGAAGGCTGCTTCGTGCTGCCGAATCCCTGGGATCTGGGCAGCGCCCGTTTCCTGCAAGGCCTGGGCTTCAAGGCGCTGGCCACGACGAGCTCGGGCTTCGCCTGGTCGCGGGGCCAGGCCGATGGCGCGCTTTCGCGGGAGACCATCCTCGCCCATCTGCGCGAGATCGTCGCTGCAACCGATCTGCCGGTGAACGCGGATTTCGAGAGCGGCTTCGCCCCTGATCCGCAAGGCGTTGCCGAAAGCGTGCGGATGGCCGTCGAGACCGGCGTGGCCGGGTTGTCGATCGAGGATTCGACAGGCGACCCGGCGCATCCGCTTCATGCCATCGACGTCGCGGTCGCAAGGCTTCGCGCTGCACGCGGGGCGATCGACGAGGCGGGTGGCGACACCTTGCTGGTAGGACGCGCGGAGAACTTCTTTCAAGGCCGGCCGGACCTCGACGACACGATCGCCAGGCTCAAGGCCTATGCGGAGGCGGGCGCCGACTGCCTCTACGCGCCGGGCATCCGCACGCGCGAGCAGATCGCCGCCGTGGTGGCTGCCGTCGCACCCAAGCCGGTCAATCTGCTCGTCGGATCGACCAGCGAGCTCACCCTGCAGGACATTGCCGAACTCGGCGTGCGGCGCGTCAGCGTCGGCGGTGCGCTGGCGCGAGCGGCATGGGGTGGATTCATGCGCGCGGCCCGCACGCTTTCGGAAGAGGGGCGTTTCGACGGCTTCGCGGACGCCGCCTCGGGCAACGAACTCGATGCGTTTTTCAGTGGGCGCTAGCCCGCCTGCTGCGCCCGCGTCAGCACCGTTCGCACGGCGTAGCCGTCGCGGTACACGCCCTCGATGGTTCCCATGACGGGATCATTCATGGCCGCCGTCACGAACTTTTCGTCATCGGTCCTGTAGACGACGATGGTTCGCGCCGAACGCGCGCTGAGCGTGCGAGCGACTCCGGTGGCCTGATTCAGCGTGCGATAGGTGTTCATGCAAGTCCCCTTTGGCGCGCGAATGCTAACGCGAAGGTACTCAATGCGGCACGGTGTCGAGCGTGGGATCTGGCCTCAATACGGCAAAAGGCCACATTTTCCGAAGGTATCTGAGCCGGGCGGCTATCCCGCGATGCGCTCCGCCAACGCGATCAAGGAACGATCCGACCCCGCCGGCCCGAGCAGCGACATGCCCAGCGGCGCGCCCTCGCGCTGCGCCAGCGGCATCGAGAGTTGCGGAAAACCGCTGAGTCCGGCCACGCACAGCATGCGGATCGCGCGGTTGCGATAGTCCTCGAGGCTGCTGTCGGCGGCATCGCGCCGCGGCGCGATGTCGGGCATGGTGGGCATCAGCAGGACGCCGTCGGTGCCGAGCAATTCTGCGAGTTGAGTGCGGAAGGCGATGCGGAAGGCGCGCGCGGCGTTGACCTGCGCGTCCGTCACGTCGCGCGACCAGGCGAAGCGCTCGGCGACGCCGGGGCCGAGCGGCGGCGCGTAGCGCTCGATCAGCGGGCCGTCGGTGAGCCAGGACTCGCGTCCCTGCACGTAGCGGAAGTTCCAGTACATCGCGTCCCAGGATTCGAGCGCGACCTCGACCGGCGACGCCTTGCCGAGCAGCGATTGCACGCGCTGGGCGGCGCCGTCGAGCGCGTCCTTGACCGGCGCCTCCAGCATCGCCCACAGGTCCGTCGGCCACAGCAGCCGAAGCCTGGCCGGCAGCGGGTTGGCATCGGCCTCGAGCAGCACGTCGGCCACGCGCGCGAAGGTGCCGATGTCGCGCGCAAACCAGCCGCAGGTGTCGAGGCTGGGCGCAAGGTCGAGCGCGCTTTCGAGGCTGACGCGGCCGTGCGTGGGGCGCAGGCCGTACAGGCCGCAATGGTTGGCCGGCGCGCGTACCGAGCCGCCGGTGTCGGTGCCGAGCGCGAAGTCGCACAGGCCCGAGGACACGGCCGAGGCCGAGCCCGAGGACGATCCGCCCGTGATGCGGTCCTTGGCCGCGCCGTTGATCGGCGCGCCGAAATGCGCGTTGTTGCCGTTCATCGAGAACGCGAGCTCATCGGTCACGGTCTTGCCCGCGAAACGGGCGCCGGCGTCGAGCAGCTTCTGCACGGTCGGCGCGGTGCGCGTCTTGATGCCCGACATCGCGAGCACCGTGGGGCTGCCGCCGCCCGTGGGGTAGCCCGCGACGTCGAACAGGTCCTTGACGCCGAAGCTCAGGTCGGCCAGCGGGCCGGTCGGCGCGCCGCGGACGGGCACGTCGGGGTAGGGGACGAAGGCGTGGGCGGGGTCGTGCAATGGCATGGTGGCGTGTTGAGTGAGGTTCAGGCGACGACCACCGGCGCGATGGCCGCGGCGGCGCCGGTATGGATGCAGCGCGCGCGATGGCCCGGTGCGAGTTCGACCACCGGCGGCTGCGCCGCGCGGCAGGCTTCGCTCGCGAGCGCGCAGCGTTCGGCAAAGGCGCAGCCCGGCGGTAGCGCCGACAGGTCGGGCGGCGCACCGCCGATGGTTTCGAGCCGGCTGCCGCGCGCCAGCGCGCCGTGGGCGCGGCTCTTCAGCAGCGCGATCGTGTACGGGTGGCGCGGCGAGCGGATCAGCTCGCGCGCCGTACCCTCCTCGACGATGCGCCCGGCATACATCACGGCGATGCGATCGGCCACCTCGACGGCGGCGCCGATGTCGTGCGTGACGAACACCACCGAGAGGCCCAGGTCGCGCTGCAGTTCGCGCAGGAGCAGCAGGATCTGGATCTGCACCGTGGCGTCGAGCGCGGTGGTGGGCTCGTCGGCCAAGAGCAGCTGCGGCCGGCAGGCCAGGGCCAGCGCGATCATCGCGCGCTGCCGCATGCCGCCCGACATCTCGTGCGGATAGGCCGCAAGCCGGCGCTCCGGGCTCGGGATGCGCACGCGCTCGAACAGTTCCAGCGCGCGCCGGCGCGCCTCGGCGGCGGACACCGGCTCGTGCCGGCGGATCGATTCGACGATCTGCGCGCCGACCGAGTAGACCGGGTCCAGCGCCAGGAGCGGCTCCTGGAAGATCATCGAGGCCACCTTGCCGCGGAAATCCGTGAGCTCGGCCTGCGTCATCGCCAGCACGTCGCGCCCGGCCACGCGGACCTGGCCGCCCATGCGCGTGCGGCGCTCGGGATGCAGGCGCAGCAGGGTGCGCATGGTCACGCTCTTGCCCGAGCCCGATTCGCCGATCAGCGCGACCACTTCGCCGCGCTGCACCTCAAGGCTCACGCCGCTCACCGCATGCACGGGCTTGCGGCCGCCAGAGAAGGTGACACTGAGCTCGCGCAGGCTCACCATGGGTTCGGGCGCGCAGGAGGGTGTTGATGAGGTGTCGGACATGGAAGTCATGCGGCCTGCGCCAGCGCTTGAGCCATCGGATGCCCGCTGCCCGGCTCGTGGATCAGGCAGCTCACGGCCTGCTGGGCGCCGGCGATCACGCGCGCCGGTACCTGCTGGCTGCACACCGGCGCGGCCAGCGCACAGCGCGGGTGGAAGCGGCAGCCCGAAGGCGGGTTGATCGGGTTCGGCGGGTCGCCGGCCAGCGCCGCCTCCTCGGTGCGGTGGTCGGGGTCCATCGAGGGCATCGACGAGAGCAGGGCGCGCGTGTAGGGATGCGCCGGCGCTTCGTAGAGCGCGTTCGAGGGGCCGATCTCGGCCACCTGGCCCAGGTACATCACCATCACGCGGTCGCTCATGTAGCGCACCACGTTCAGGTCGTGGCTGATGAAGACGTAGGTCAAGCCGAACTCGGCCTTCAGGTCCAGGAGCAGGTTGATCACTTGCGCCTCGACCGACTTGTCGAGCGCGGACACGGCCTCGTCGAGGATCACCATGCGCGGCTGCAGGGCCAGTGCGCGCGCGATGTTGACGCGCTGGCGCTGGCCGCCGGAGAGCTCGTGCGGATAGCGCTCGGCAAAGCGCTGCGGCTCCAGGCCCACGCGCGCGAGCAGGTCGCGCGCGCGATGCACCGCCTCGTTGCGCGCCACGCCGTGCACCTGCGGGCCGAAGGCGACCGAGTCCTCGATCGTGAGGCGCGGGTTCAGCGAGGCATAGCTGTCCTGGAACACCATCTGCACCTGGCGGCGGAATTCCTTCAGCGGCAGGTCGCGGCTGCCCACGGCGCGGCCGTCGAAGATCACCTCGCCGGCCGTCGGCGCGATGAGCTGCATCAAGAGCCGCGCGGTGGTCGACTTGCCGCAGCCCGATTCGCCGACCACGCCGAGCGTTTCGCCCTTGAGTACCTCGAAGTCCACGCCGTCGACCGCGCGCACCACGCCGCCGCCGCGGCCCAGCGGGTCTTTCTTGAGCGGGAAGTGCTTCTGCAGTCCGCGGATCGCGAGCAGGGGCTGCGCGGGGCCGCCGATGTCGTTGATTGCTTCCATCGGATCAGCCCTTGTTGTCCATCGCCGAGCGCAGGCCGTCGGAGAGCAGGTTGAAGGAGATCGAGGTGATGAAGATCATCACGCCCGGCAGCGCCGCCACCCAGGGCTGCACGTAGATCGCGGTGCGCAGGGTGTTGAGCATCAGGCCCCACTCGGGCTCCGGCGGCTTCACGCCCAGGCCCAGGAAGGAGAGGCCCGAGGCCAGGATCATCGAGACCGCGATCAGGCTGGTCGCGTAGACGAAGATCGGCCCCAGCACATTGCCCAGCACGTGCACGCGCACGATGGTGAAGGCGTTGGCGCCCGAAGCCCGCGCGGCCTCCACGTAGTCGCGCCCGCGCACCTGCGTGGTCACGCTCTCGGCCACGCGCGCGATCTGCGGGATGAACACGATGGTCAGCGAGATCAGCGAATTGACCACGCCCGCACCCAGCACGCCCGACAGCGCGATCGCCAGCAGCACCGAGGGGAAGGCATAGAACACGTCGATGGTGCGCATGATCGCGGTGTTGACGATGCCGCCCGCATAGCCCGCGAGGATGCCGATCGCCGCGCCGAGGACGAAGGCGCAGATGACGGGCGTGATGCCGATGAAGAGCGACAGGCGCGCGCCGACGATCAGGCGCGAGAGCATGTCGCGGCCCAGCTCGTCGCTGCCCAGCGGCAGGCCTTCGGTGCCGATCGGCTTGAGCCGCTTCAGCATCGACGACTGGTACGGGTCCGCCGGCGCAAGCCACGGGCCGAAGACGGCCAGCGCGATCAAGAGCAGCACGACCAGCGCCGCGCCCATCGCGACCGGGTCGCGCGTGAAGCGCAGCATGGCCGAAGTCCAGTAGCCGCGCGAGCGCTGCATGGGCAGCGACGAAACAGTCGAAGCAGAGAGGGGAGCTGGCAGAGCCGACATGGTCGTCCTCGTTTCAGGCGCGAGCTATTCGGGGGTCGAGCAGCGTCTGCAGCACGTCGACCACCAGGTTGAGCAGCACGAAGAACAGCGCGAGCACGAGGATCGTGCCTTGCAGCAGCGGCAGGTCGCGCTGGAAGATCGCGGAGTTCAGCAGGAAGCCGGTGCCGGGCCAGGAGAACACGGTCTCGATCAGGATCGAGCCGCCCAACAGGTAGCCCAGCTGCAGGCCCATCACGGCCAGCGCGGTGGGCGCCGCGTTCTTCACCATGTGGCGGAACACGCCGAAGTGCGTGAGTCCCTTGGCGCGCAGGCCGACGATGAACTCCTGCTCGAGGATCTCGGCCACCAGCGCGCGCACGGTGCGCGCGATGATGCCCATCGGGATCACCGACATCGTGAGCGCGGGCAGCACGAGGAACTGCAGGTGCTCCCAGTCCCAGGCCCAGTCGTTCGAGCCGCCCGGGCCGGCGCCGGTGGCGGGCAGCCACATGAGCTGCGAGGAGAACACGATCACCATCACCATGCCCAGCCAGTAGTGCGGCACGCTCACGCCCAGCACCGACAGCATGGAGGCCGCGCGGTCGAGCCAGGAGTTGCGGAAGTAGCCGGCGACGAAGCCGAACAGGCAGCCCAGCACGAAGCCGATCGCGGTCGCGACCACCGCCAGGCGCAGCGTGTTGCCGACCGCAGTCAGCACCTCGCCGGCCACCGCGCGGTTGCTCGCGATCGAGACGCCCAGGTCGCCGTGCATCGCGCGCCACACCCACAGCACGAACTGCTCGGGCAGCGAGCGGTTGAAGCCGTAGAGCTCGCGCAGCTGCGCCTGCAGGTCGGCCGAGGCATCGGGCGGCAGGATCGACACCAGCGGATCGCCCGGCGCCAGGTGCACGAGCGCAAAGCACACGAAGGCCACGCCGATCATGATCGGGATGGCATAGAAGACGCGGCGCAGGAGGTAGGCGAGCATTGAATGGGTTCTCCAAACCCCGTTCGCCCTGAGCTTGTCGAAGGGCTCGCCCCAGCGGGGTCCGGCTTCGACAGGCTCAGCCCGAACGGTTGGGCGGTCTCAGTCCATGCTCATGGTTGCAATATCGATGAACCAGCTCTTGGGCTGCACCACGTTCTTGACCTTGGCCGACAGCGCGCGCGGGCCGACGTCGTGCGCGATCCAGACGAAGGGCGCGTCGTCCACGATGTACGCATGCAGCTTGGCGAGCGCGGCGTCGCGCGCCTTGTCGTCGAAGCTGGTGCGGGCGTCGGCCACCAGCTTGTCGACCTCGGGGCTGCCGTAGTAGCCCCAGTTGTTCGACACCGGCGGGAAGGCCTTGGTGCTCACGAAGCGCACCATCGCGAAGAAGGGGTCCATCGCCGCGAAGCTCACGTTGGTGGCATTGGCGCCGTTGGCCGATGCGTCCTTGGCGCCCTTGCGCCAGTTGGTGAACAGCGTGTTCCATTCGATCACGTCGAACTGCACGTCGAAGAAGCATTGCTTCAGCGACTGCTGCACGAACTCGTTCATCGGCAGCGGCTGCATCTGGCCCGAGCCCGAGGCCGAGATCTGGACCTTGACCTTCACCGGCTTGGCGGCCGAGAAGCCGGCTTGCGTCATGAGCGCCTGCGCGGCCTTCACGTCGTACTTCATGTCGAACTTGGGGTTGCCCCACCACGGGTGGCCCGGCGCCACCGTGCCCTTGGGCTCGGCCATCATGCCGCCCAGCAGCTGCTTCAGGCCGCCGCGGTCGACGCAGAGGTTGGCCGCCTGGCGCACGCGCTTGTCGAGCCAGGGCGAGCCTTCGACGAAGGAGAGCTGCCAGGGCCAGACGTGCGGCTGCGCGTTCGAGTAGATCTTGAAGCCGCGCTGCGTGATCTGCGGCATCGCATCGGGCGCGGGCGCCTCGATCCAGTCGACCTGGCCGCCCAGCAGCGCGGCCGTGCGTGCATTGGCCTCGGGCATCGGCAGCATCACGACCTTGTCGATCTTGGGCACGCGCTTGGCATCCCAGTAGCTCTTGTTGGCGGCCAGCTCCAGGCGCTCGCGCGCGACGAAGCGCGTGACCTTGAAGGGACCCGAGCCCGCGGGGTCGGCCGCGAAGGCGGTCCATGCGGCCTTCGAGCGCTCGGCCGGCACCGTCACGCTGGCCGGCACGGCCTTCAGCTTGGCATCCCACTGGGCCGACGAGGCCATGAACAGGTTGGTGAGGTTGATCGGCAGGAAGGCGTCGGGCTCGCTGGTCGTGAGCTCGATCGTCAGGTCGTCGATCTTGCGGGCGCTCTTGAGCGTCGGCATGCGCGAGGCCGTCACGCCGACCTGGCTGGGGTCGAACTGCGGCGCTTCCTTGTCGAGCACCTTGGCCACGTTCCAGACCACCGCGTCGGCATTGAAGGCCGAGCCGTCATGGAACTTGACGCCGGGACGCAGCTTGAAGACCCACTTGGTCTTGTCCTTCGCGTCCACCGCCCAGGAAGTCGCGAGCGCGGGAATCACCACGCTGGGCGAATCCGCCTTCGAGAGGTCCCACTGCGTGAGCGAGTCGTAGATCGGGATGCCGGTGAAGCGGTTGCCCTCGAAGCCCTGGTCGGGCTGGCCCAGCGTGCGCGGAATGTCGGCGGCGGTCATCGCGATGCGCAGCGTTTTCTCCTGCGCGAAGGCGGCGGGTTGCGCCAGCGCCAGCGTCAGCAGCGCCGCGCAGGCGGCCAGGGGTTTCAGGGGCAGAGACGGAACGACACGCTTCACGGAGAACTCCTGTTCAGGACAACAAAAATGGATTCGATGAGAAGTCATGCACGAGCCGTGCCAGTGCGGCTTTTCACGGGCGCGACCACAGCCGTTCGCAGCGCACGCGGCGCAGGTCCATCTCGACTTCCATGTCGACGATCGGCGGGCGCGTGAGCTGCCAGGTCAGCCCGCAGCCCAGCTCGCCGCGCCGGACGATCTCGTCGAACGCCAGCGCGCCGATGTCGTGCACGGTGTAGGCCTGCACGGCGCTGGCGTCGGCCCAGCCGAAGCCGAGCGCGGTGGTGCGCCGCTCCATCTCGCCCATGACGTAGCGCAGCTTCTCGCGCAGGCCTTCCCGGCTGGTGTCGCCGAGCCGCACCATGCCTTCGCGGTAGCTGGCCTGGCCGTCGCGCGCCTCGCCGCCGCCCGAGACCACGAAGCTGGCCTGGCCGGGCGCGTCGCCGGTCTCGACGGTGTAGGAGAAGGCATGGAAGGCCGGCGCGGCGGGCACCCTCACGAGCGGGCAGACGTTGGTGCGCGCCACCGGATTGCGCTCCCCGCGCGCCAGCCCCCAGCGTTCGAGCGTGCCCGCGTAGTGGCGGTTGAAAGCCTCGAAACCCGCTTCGGAGAACGGCGCGGGTGAACGCAGCTCGCAGGCGCACAGGGCCGCGAGCGGGCGCCCCAGCGCGGCCAGGTGGGCTGCGATCGCCTCGAAGCCCTCGGCCAGCGGCAGCGCCTCGGGAAACACCATGCGCTCGATCGCGTAGCCGGGCAGCGCAGTCACGCCGCCCGAGTACTGGAACACGCCCTTCAAATAGCGATAGCCCCCTTCGGGGAAGTCCTCCAGCTCAGCTGCTGCTGCCATTCGGTTCCTCCAGATCAGCAGCCACTCTAGGCAAGGGCTGCGCCGGAGAGAAGGCCGATTCAGGCATGCGCATGTTGCCGAAATCAGAACGCCCGCCGGCCTTGCCGCCGTAGCGGCCCATGGCGGTGGCCAGCAGTTCCAGCAGCGAGCGCGCGGCCGGCGAGAGGCGCTGCGTCGGCAGGGTGACGAGGCTGGTCGCGGTCTGCGCGAAGTCGCGCTCCTTGAGCGGCACGGCGCAGAGGTCGCCGTTCGACACCTCGTGCAGCGCGGCATAGCGCGGCATCAGCGTGACCAGGTCGCCGTTGCGCACCACGCCGCGCGCCATCTCGAGCGTGTTGGTCTCGACCGCGAGCTCGAGTTCCACGCCCAGCTTGGCCGCGATGCGATCGACCAGGTGGCGGATCTGGAAGCTGCGGTCGGGCAGCGCCACGCGCTGCCCGGCGAGTTCGAGAAAAGACACCGAGCGCCGCTGCGCCAGCGCATGTGTGGGCGCGACCAGCGCGCAGAGCGGTTGTTCCAGCCGCGCATGCTCGCGAAACGGATGGCGCTCGGCCAGGTTGAAGGCCAGCGCCATGTCGATGCGGCATTCCTGCAGCGCTTCGAGCACCGCCCGCGAGCCCACCACCGAGACCTGTACTTTCACTTCCGGGTGGCGCTTCTGGTAGCGCGCCAGGTTGCAGGACAGGAAGTGCCCGACCATGCCCTCGATGCTGCCGATGCGCACCGTGCCCGAGGGCTTGCCGACCAGCTCCTGCAAGGCGGCGCGCAGGGCCGTGCTTTCCTGCAGGGCCGATTCGGCATGCGCGAGCACCAGTTCGCCGGCCGGCGTCAGGGTCGTGCGGTTGGCGCGCCGGTCGAGCAGCAGGATCTTGAGCTCGGTCTCGAGGTTGGCGATCTGCCGGCTGACCGCGCTGGGTGCGATGCCGAGGATTTCGGCCGCGCGGCGCAACGATCCGGCGCGCGCCGTTTCGCGAAAGTAGAGCATCGAAGTGGACAGCATCGTGGGGGTCTTCCTGTGGGTCCTCGCGGGCAAGCAATTGGCATGCCCTCGGGCCTGCGGCGCAATGGGACAATCCCGCCATGACAAGACCTGCAGACACCCTCACCATCACCCGCCCGGACGACTGGCATCTGCACGTGCGCGACGGCGCTGCGCTCGGGGCCGTGGTGCCGCATTCGGCGCGCCAGTTCGGCCGCGCGCTGATCATGCCCAACCTGCGCCCGCCGGTGACGAGCGCCGACCAGGCCATCGCCTACCGCGATCGCATCCGCGCTGCCGTGCCCGAGGGCTTGAGCTTCGAGCCGGTCATGTCGCTCTATCTCACCGACAAGCTGCCGCCCGAGGAAATCGCACGCGCCGCCGCGGCCAGCGTGTGCGCCCTCAAGCTCTACCCTGCCGGCGCCACCACCAACAGCGATGCCGGCGTGACCGACATCCGCAAGACCTACAAGACGCTGGAAGCGATGCAGAAGCACGGCCTGCTGCTGCTGGTGCACGGCGAGGTGACGGACCCCGCGGTCGACCTCTTCGACCGCGAGGCCGTGTTCATCGATCGCGTGATGATCCCGCTGCGCCGAGACTTCCCCGAGCTCAAGGTGGTGTTCGAGCACCTGACGACGAAGGAGGGCGCCCACTACGTGCGCGATGCCGGCCGCTTCACCGCCGCCACCATCACCGCCCACCATCTGCTCTACAACCGCAACGCCATCTTCACCGGCGGCATCCGGCCGCACTACTACTGCCTGCCGGTGCTCAAGCGCGAGACGCACCGCGTGGCGCTGGTCGAGGCCGCCACCAGCGGCAGCGACCGCTTTTTCCTCGGCACCGACAGCGCGCCGCATCCGGCGCACCTCAAGGAGCATGCACTGGGCTGCGCCGGCTGCTACACCGCGCTGACCGCGCTCGAGCTCTACGCCGAAGCCTTCGACAATGCCGGCGCGCTCGACAAGCTCGAAGGCTTTGCGAGCTTCCACGGCGCCGACTTCTATGGCCTGCCGCGCAACACCGACACCGTGACCCTGAAGCGCGAAAGCTGGACCGTGCCGGAAACGGTGCCTTACGGCGATGCAACCTTGAAACCCTTGCGCGGCGGCGAAACCGTGGCGTGGAGACTGACATGATCCCCACCCCGTGTGTGATGCTGCTGATCGACGCCGACAACGTCTCGTCCGACGTGATCGAGCAGGCCGTGCAGCGCACGATGGCCGAGCACGGCGCGATCCACGTGCGGCGCGCGTATTGCAATGCCGAGACCGCGTTTAAGCAGCAGGCGCTCTTCAAGCGGCTCTCGGTGCGGCCCATGGTCAACCTGTCGGCCGGCAAGAACAGCACCGACATCGCGCTCGCAGTCGATGCCATGGATCTCGCGGTGGCCGAGCGTCCCGACATCGTGGTGCTGGTGTCCTCCGATTCCGACTTCGCGCCGCTGGTGATCCGGCTGCGCGAAAAAGGCTGCCGCGTCTGCGGCATCGGGCAGCAGGGCAAGACCGGCGACGAGACCGTCGCGGTCTACGACAGCTTCATCGACCTCCAGCATCATCAATCCGAGCGGCCGGCCGTCGCCAAGCCGGCGGCCAAGCGGGCGGCGCGCGCACCGCGCCGCACCAAGGCCCCGGCACCCCCGGTGGCGCGCATGCCGGCGCTGCCCGAGGACGTGCTGCGCATCCTCGACGCCGTTCCCGAACTGGGTGCGGGCGGCAAGATCGAGCTCAACCACGCGGCCGAGCGGCTGCGCGGCGCCAAGCTGCTGGGCAAGAGCGCGAGCTCGCCCAAGCTGTTCAAGAAATACCCCGAGCTGTTCGCGCTGACGCCGGAGAAGACGCCCAACAAGGTGCAGTACGTCGGCCCGCTGCCGTCGTGAACCCCGCCTGGCCCGTCGATACGGCGCGGCCATGGCTGGCGCCCTTTGCGCTGCGGGCGGCCGCCGCGGGTGCGACGCTTGCCCAAGGCCTCGGCGTGGCAGAGGCGCTGTCGAACCAACCCGTGCCCATCGGGCTGCCGGCCGGCCCCTTGCGCTTCGTGCCCGCGCACACGGCGCCGGCCGATGAGGCCTACGAAGCCTTCATCTTCCGGACCGCGCAGGTGCCCACGCGCGACAACCTGCACGACTTCTTCAACGGCCTCGTGTGGCTGCATTTCCCCGCGACCAAGCGGCGCCTCAACGAACTGCAGGCGGCCGAGATCGTGCGCGCCGGCATCGGCGCCGAGCGCGGGCCGCTGCGCGATGCGCTCACGCTCTTCGACGAGAACGGAGCCGTGCTCGATGCGCCGCCTGCCTTGTGGGAAGCCTTGCTCGCGCGCGACTGGCAGCGGCTGTTCGTGGCCGAGCGGGCCTTGTGGCGGCAGGCGCGTCTCCTGGTCTTCGGCCATGCGCTGCTCGAAAAGCTGAGTTCGCCACGCAAGCCGATGACCGCGCATGTGCTCTGTGCGCCGGGCGCCAGCCGATCGGTCGCGATCGACGATGCGGCGATCGCAGCAGCGCTGGACGCTGCCCATCTCGCGAGCAAGCCCTTCGCCCCGCTGCCCGTGCTCGGCGTGCCCGGCTGGTGGGCGCCGAACGAGGCACCCGGCTTCTATGACGATACCGAAGTCTTCAGGCCACCGCGGCCGGCGGGCCGGCTTTACCCGGAGTGAGCGTGGTGGCGTGCGCTTGACGCAGAACTTTTGCTCCTATCATCACTCTGTACGCCTGAGCCACGCGGGGCTCCACAACCAAGAACAACTGCCTGCCCCGACCGTCCACCGCTTGAAACCAGGGTGGCGGCCCTCATTTGCTCGCCACGGCGAGCCATCGTCTGTACCCACGGAGAAATCAACTTGAAACGCATCCTTCTGTTCGTCCTGACCAACGTCCTGGTGGTCGCGGTGCTCGGCGTCGTCGCCAGCCTGCTTGGCGTCAACCGCTACCTCACGGCCAATGGTCTCAACCTCACAGCGTTGTTGGGCTTTGCGCTGGTCATGGGCTTCGGCGGCGCGATCATCTCGCTGCTGATCAGCAAGCCGATGGCCAAGTGGAGCGCCGGCGTGCGCATCATCAACGAGCCGCAGTCGCCCGACGAGGCCTGGATCGTGCAGACCGTGCGCAAGTTCGCCGACAAGGCCGGCATCGGCATGCCCGAGGTCGGCATCTTCGAGGGCGACCCCAATGCCTTCGCCACCGGCGCGTTCAAGAACTCCTCGCTGGTCGCGGTGTCGACGGGCCTCTTGGCCAACATGACGCGCGAAGAAGTCGAGGCCGTGATCGGCCACGAAGTGGCGCACGTGGCCAACGGCGACATGGTCACCATGACGCTGATCCAGGGCGTGATGAACACCTTCGTCGTGTTCCTTTCGCGCGTGATCGGCTATGTGGTCGACGGCTTCCTGCGCCGCGGCAGCGACAGCACCGGCCCGGGGATCGGCTACATGATCACCACGCTGGTGCTCGACATCGTGCTCGGCTTCGCCGCCGCGATCGTGGTGGCCTGGTTCTCGCGCCAGCGCGAGTTCCGCGCCGACGCCGGCGCGGCCCAGCTGATGGGCCGCAAGCAGCCGATGATGAATGCGCTCGCGCGCCTGGGCGGCCTGTCGCCCGGCGAACTGCCGAAGGCGGTTGAGGCCATGGGCATCACGGGCAGCATCGGCAAGCTCTTTGCAACGCACCCGCCGATCGAGGAGCGCATTGCTGCGCTCCAAAACGCACCGGCCTGAGCTTCAGTGCCTGCATCAAAGCCGCCTTCGGGCGGTTTTTTTGAGCCGATCAAACAGCCCCGTTCGCCCTGAGCTTGTCGAAGGGCCGGCCCCGGCTTCGACAAGCTCAGCCCGAACGGTGGTGAGGGGGCTCAGGCCCGCGCAAGCACGCTGCGCGCGACCGCTTCCGCCACCTTGATGCCGTCGACGCCGGCCGAAAGAATGCCGCCCGCATAGCTTGCGCCCTCGCCGGCGGGGTAGAGGCCGCGCACATTGAGGCTTTGAAGATCTTCGCCGCGCGTGATCCTGATCGGCGAGGAGGTGCGCGTCTCGACGCCGGTCAGCACTGCGTCGTGCAGATCGAAGCCCTGAATCTTTCGGCCGAAAGCGGGGAAGGCCTCGCGCATCGCCTCGATCGCGTAGCCGGGCAGGGCGGCGTGCAGGTCGGTCGGCGTCACGCCCGGCTTGTACGAAGGCTCGACGCTGCCGAGCGCGGTCGAGGGCTTGCCGGCGACGAAATCGCCGACCAGTTGGCCGGGCGCGCGGTAGTCGCCGCCGCCGAGCACGAAGGCATTGGATTCGAGTTCGCGCTGCAGGGCGATGCCGGCGAGCGCGTCACCAGGGAAGTCGCGCGGATCGATGCCCACCACGATGCCCGCGTTCGCATTGCGCTCGTTGCGCGAGTACTGGCTCATGCCGTTGGTCACCACGCGGCCCGGCTCGCTGGTGGCGGCGACCACCGTGCCGCCCGGGCACATGCAGAAGCTGTAGACCGAGCGGCCATTGCTCGCGTGGTGCACCAGCTTGTAGTCGGCCGCGCCCAGCAGCGGGTGGCCGGCATGCCGGCCCCAGCGCGCGCGGTCGATGAGGCCCTGCGGATGCTCGACGCGAAAGCCGATCGAGAAGGGCTTGGCTTCGATGTGCACGCCGCGCGCATGCAGCATCTCGAAGGTGTCGCGCGAGCTGTGGCCGAGCGCCATCACCACGTGGTCGGCGCGCAGCTCGCTGCTCTCGCCTGTGCGCTGGTCGAGCACGGTGAGGCCGCGCAGCTGCCCGTCCTCGATCAGCACATCGGTCACGCGCTGCTCGAAGCGGATCTCGCCGCCCAACGCAGTGATCTGCTCGCGCATGTTCTCGACCACCTTCACCAGCTTGAAGGTGCCGATGTGCGGATGCGCGACGTAGAGAATCTCGGGCGGCGCGCCGGCCTTGACGAACTCCTCCATCACCTTGCGGCCGAGGAAGCGCGGGTCCTTGATCTGGCTGTAGAGCTTGCCGTCCGAAAAAGTGCCGGCGCCGCCCTCGCCGAACTGCACGTTCGACTCGGGGTTCAGCACGCTCTTGCGCCACAGGCCCCAGGTGTCCTTGGTGCGCTGGCGCACGGTCTTGCCGCGCTCGAGCACGATCGGCTTGAAGCCCATCTGCGCAAGCATCAGCGCGCAGAAGATGCCGCAGGGGCCGAAGCCGACCACCACGGGGCGCAGCGGCAACCCGGCCGGCGCCTGGACCGGGGCGCGCCACACCATGTCGGGCGCAGCGCCGATGTGCGGATGTCCGGCGAACTTCGCGAGCAGCGCGGCTTCGAGCGCCGGGTCCGCGATCGTCGCGTCGACGATGTAGACCTGCAGGAGTTGCGGCTTGCGCGCATCGAAACTGCGCTTGAAGACCTTGAAGCCGGCGATCGCCGCGGCAGGCGTGCCGAGGGCCGTTGCGATGGCTTCAGGGAGTGCCGCATCGCCGTGGTCGAGCGGCAGCTTGATTTCGGAGATTCGGAGCATGGCTTTGAGGCCCGTGTCGATCGGGCAAAGGCTGTGGCCGGAACCTTGGATTGTAATACAATTCTGTATTACAGGAGCCTGATCATGACACTGTCGATTCGATTGCCTGCGGAAGACGAGACCCTGCTGGAGCGTGCGGCGGCTGCGTTGCACATCAGCAAGTCGGAGTTCATCCGCCGCAGCATCGCTGCCTACGCGGGCAAAGTGATGCCGGTCGAGCGCGCGGCGGCAGAGATCGATGCGCTCTATATCGGCAAGGGTGGTGGCCTGCGCCGTCCTGAAAGCGTTGCCAACCTGGCCAAGCGAGCGATCCTGGAGCGGCTGCGTGAAAAGCACGGATACGCTCGCTGACACGGGTTTCCTGGTCGCGCTGTTCAACGACGGCGATACGCACCACGCGGGCGCCGTCGGCATGTTGCAGCAACTCGCCGGCCGGCGTCTCTACACGGTCTGGGAGGTGCTCACCGAGGCCGGCCACCTGCTCGACGACACGGCTTGGCTCAATCTGCTGCGCTGGGCTGCCGCCGGTCGGCTGACGGTGCTGTCGAGCGACCCTGCCGATCTTTCGGAGATCGCCGACTTCACCGGGCGCTATGCCGACGGCGGTGCGGACCTCGCCGATGTCGCGCTGGTCTTCGCGGCCGATCGCACCGGCATCTACAACGTGCTGACTGTGGATCGCAAAGACTTCGATCGCTATCGCAGCTCGCGCGGAAAGCGGCTCAAGCGGCTCTGGCTGAAGGACTGAATCAGACTTCGACACCCCGCGAATTTCGGCGACCTTCCCGTGAACGATTGCACAAGTTGCGGAACCGACTACCGATAGCCGACCAGACAATCGCGTCGCTTCAACAAAGGGAGGATGGCATGCGCCATCGACGCACGGCGCTTTGCGCCACCTTGATCCTGGCCCATGCGATGGTGTTCGCGCAACCGGCCGACACCCTGCCGGCCGATGCAAGCTCGGCGATGCCCGAGGTCGTGGCGCCATTGCCGGCAGCCGGCGGAGGCGCCTCCGCTCCGAGCGCCGACCCCATTCAGGCGACACCCCCGAAGGTCGAGTTCTCGCGCGGCAGCTACCGCGAGGGCATCGAAACGCTGCGCATCGTGCGCCGCGAAGACACGAGCCGGAACATCGCGGTGCAGGTCGGACTGAATGTGGCGCTCATCGCGCTGACCGGTGGGGCGGCGTTGAGCGCCAGGGGTTTCTCGAAGGACGACCTCGCAGGCACCGCCGTCGAAGGGCTCGACGACGAGCGCCTGCGCGACAACCCGGCGCGTGCCGAACTGCCGCAGGCGATCGGCCTGCGCCTGGCGCAGCTCTACAGGGAGCGCGCGGCCGCGGGCGAGCCTGTTCCGGAGGACGAGCAAGCGCCGGTGCGGGTGACGCCGGGCCCATGGCACCTGGTGTACGAGTCGCTGATGAACGACGACCAGCTCTTTCGCCTCAAGTGGGGTGCCGCCATCGTGCCCCGCGCCCCGCGCCCCGCGCATGTTCCGCATGCCCAAGCGGCCCGTGCAGTGCGCCTACGAGTCTGAGCCGGCGACCCTGGCAGATTGGCAGGCCGACGATTGGAGACGCTTGCGCGACGAGCGCGTCAAGGCGCTCGCTGCCTGCGATCGGCCGCTCGACGAGGGGTTGAAAGACATGCTCTGAGGCTTCAAGCCGGCAGGAAGCCGTCGACCGACAGATAGCGCTCGCCGGTGTCGTAGTTGAAGCCCAGCACCACCGCGTTGGGTGCCAGTTCGGGCAGCTTCTGCGCAATCGCGGTGAGCGTGGCGCCCGAGGAAATGCCCACCAGCATGCCTTCTTCGGCCGCGCAGCGGCGCGCCATCTCGCGCGCCGGTTCGGCATCGACCTGGATCACGCCGTCGAGCAGCTCGGTGTCGAGATTCTTCGGAATGAAGCCGGCGCCGATGCCCTGGATCGGGTGCGGCGACGGCGCGCCGCCCGAGATCACGGGCGAGGCGACCGGCTCCACCGCGAACACCTTGAGCTTCGGCCATTTCTTCTTGAGCACCCGCGCGCAGCCCGTGATGTGACCGCCGGTACCCACGCCGGTGATGAGCACGTCCAGCCCATCGGGAAAGTCGGCCGCAATCTCCTCGGCCGTGGTGCGCACATGCACCTCGACGTTGGCGGGATTGTTGAACTGCTGCGGCATCCAGGCGCCGGGCGTGCCGGCGACGATCTCCTCGGCGCGCGCGATCGAGCCCTTCATGCCCTTCTCGCGCGGCGTGAGGTCGAAGCTTGCGCCGTAGGCGAGCATGAGGCGGCGGCGTTCGACCGACATGCTGTCGGGCATCACGAGGATCAGCTTGTAGCCCTTGACGGCCGCGACCATCGCGAGCCCGATGCCGGTGTTGCCCGAGGTGGGCTCGACGATGGTGCCGCCGGGCTTCAGCGCGCCGGACTTCTCGGCGTCCTCGACCATCGAGAGCGCAATGCGGTCCTTGATCGAGCCGCCGGGATTGGCGCGCTCGGACTTGATCCACACCTGCTGCGTCGCTCGGCCGAACAGGCGCTGGATGCGGATATGCGGCGTGTTGCCGATGGTCTGCAGGATGCTCTGAGCTTTCATGGGTGATTCTTTCGTGGCGCGCGAAGCGGGCTGCCATTGTCGCGATAATCCATGGTGTGAAGCGCGCCAGACCGCCGCTGGTGCAAGTCTCGAAAGAGCGCACTGGAGGAAGGTCCGGACTGCACAGGACAGCGCAGGAGCTAACGGCTCTCCACCGCGAGGTGAGGATCAGAGCAACAGAGACGAGTCGGCCGGGGGCAACCCCGGTCGGGTGAAACGGGCAATCTCTGCGCGCAGCAACACCAAGTAGGCCAGCGTCGATGTGGTTCCGCAGAGCTGGCGGGTAGGTGGCACCGAGCCGTTTGGCGACAAACGGCCCAGAGTAATGGCGGTCACGTTGGGGGCAACCTCAACGCACAGAATCCGGCCTACAGGCGCGCTTCACACTTTTTTCGGGGTCGGCTTCTTGCGGCCGATCGCCACCAGCAGCGCGGCGACCAGCGAGAAGCCGATCAGCACGCCCACCGCATTGAGCGCGGTGCGGCCATAGCCCAGCGCACCCACGTCGATGAAGGGGTACGGATAGACCCCGGCGATCGCGCCGCGCACCAGTGCATAGACAAGATAGCCCAGCGGATAGGTCCACCAGTACGGGATGTCGCCCCCGCGCAGGCCGTGCGCGGGCACCGCGATCCACCAGTAGACGAGAAAGAGCACCGGCATCAGGTAGTGCAGCAGCACGTCGGCCAGCCACAGCAGGCCCTGCGGATTCCAGATGTGGCGCAGCACGAAAAAGTAGACCAGGCCCACCACCGCGATGTTGGCGCCGATCGCGCTCGCCACGCCGGGCCTTCGGAAGAAGCGCCACAACGCGCCTTGCGCAACGGTTGCCGCGGCCGTCAGTGCCAGCGCGGCGAGCAGGTTGGTCAGGATGGTGAAGTAACCGAGGTACATGAAGACGCCCCAGCCGGCCGGCCTCCCGCCGGCCGTGGCCAGCCCGATCGACAGCACCAGCTGCAGCGCGAGTGCGGCCCAGCCGATGAGTGCGGCTGCGGCGGCGAACCGGCGCACGGACGTGGGCATCAGAAGCGCTCGTTCGGCAGCAGATAGCGCCACTGGCCGGGCAGCAGGCCCGCGAGCGGCACGCGGCCGATGCGGATGCGCTTCATCGCGAGGATGCGCAGGCCCGCCTCGTCGCACAGGTGAGCGATCTGCCCCGGCCGCGGACCTTTGATCGCAAAGCGCAGGCCGGTGTGGCCTTCGGCCTGCTGGCCGATGCTGACGCGCGCCGCAGAGGCGCGTTCGAGCCGCGCCAGCACATCGGGCCCGACCGGCCCGGCCACGTCGACCATCACTTCGTTCTCGAGGATGCCCGCGTCTTCCTGCAGCTTGCGCTCGATGCGCCACTCCTGCGTGAAGACCACGAGCCCGCTGGCGCCGGTTTCGAGCGGCGTCATGCAGCGCTGGGCCGCCACGTGGCGCGGCAGGAAGCGCAGGCCCGCGCGTTCGGGCTCGTGGTGGTTGGCGGGCACCAGCAGACGGTGCGCGTTGTCGGTCGGCGTGCCGGCCGGCTTGTGCAGGAGCAGCGTGACCGGCACCACCGGCTCGGGCCGCGCACCGGGCTCGATCTCGACCTGCTGGTGCGCGTGCACGCGCGTCTGCGGCAGCAGTGCCGGTTCGCCGTCGATGCGCACCGCGCCGTTCTCGATCAGCAGCTCTGCTTCGCGCCGCGAGCAACTGGCCATCGCGGCCACGCGCTTGGCCAGGCGGATGCCTTCGTCGCTATCGGTCATCGAGCTTGCGCCAGTTGCCGGATGCGTTCCACATGCGCGGCCAGGGAGCGCGCGGCCACCGGCCACATGCGTTCGGGCACGTCGTCGTAGGCGAGCGGCAGCCAGTCCTCGGGTGTGCCCTGCGGCAGGCGCTGCATCGCGGCGGCGATCTTGGCCTCGCGCTTCAGGCGGTGCGCCTTCAGATACGCGATGGCGGCACGCGCCTCGCCGAGCACGTAGCCGTGCGCCGGCAGGATGAAGCGCACCTCGCCCTCGGCGCAGAGCGCATCCAGCCTGTCGAGCGAATCGAGGTACGCGTTCATGTTGCCGTCCGGCGGATCGACCACCGTGGTGCTGCCGTTGAGCACGTGGTCGCCGGAGAACAGGAGTCCGTCCTCCTCCAGCACCAGGCACAGGTGGTTGGCCGCGTGGCCGGGGGTGTGGACGGCGCGCAGCGTGTGCGTGGTGCCGTCCGGGCCGTGCAGCACCAGGCGTTCCTGGTCCTGCAGCGTGCGGTCCGGTGCGAAGCGCGCCGAGGCGCGTGCCGTCGGCGCCGAGGGCAGGCCGAGGATGGCCGGCTTCGATGCTGCGCACAACGCCTGCAGCGGCGCCGCGCCCGGCGAGTGGTCGGCATGCGAATGGGTGCAGACGATCATGCGGATGTCGTCGCCGGTCGCGCGGTGCAGCCGCTCGATGTGGCCCGCGTCGTTCGGTCCCGGGTCGATCACGATGTAGCCGCTGGCCGCATCGCCCACGATGTAGCTGTTGGTGCCGGGCCCGGTCATCGCGCCGGGGTTCGGCGCGGTCAGCCGCTGCACGTTCTTCAAGAGCGGCACCGGCGCCTCGCTTTGCCAGTCGAGCGCATGCACGATCTGGCCGTCGGGGCAGACCAGCGCCAGCTCGCCGTAGGGCGATTCGTGCTCCATGTAGCGCGCCTCCTGGCCGCGCAGCAGGCCGGCGCGCGGACAGCTGGTGAACAGCGGGCCTTCGCCGTCTGCACGGTGGGCGCAGGCGTCGAGCAGGGCGTCGACCGAGTCGTAGGCGGCCATGCGCTCCAGCGTGCGCACGGTCGGGAAGATCATGAGGAAGCCGCCCGCCTTGTGGCGCGCGAGCGCATCGGCCGGCCGCACCCAGCAGGGCTCGAACTGCTCGGTCTCGTCGGCCGTCGGCGTCTGGCCCTCGGGCATGCGCGCCACCAGGAAGGGCACGTCGAAGCGCTTGGGCAGGTCGCGGTCGGTGATCCAGTGCGCGAAGGTGAAGAGCTCGTCGGTCGCCAGCCGCAGTCCGCGCGCCGTGCACTGGTCGGCCAGGGCGATGGCGCTGGCGGCCGTGCTGCGGTCCATCGCCGCCACCTCGTCGGCGCTCACCGGGCGGTCGTCCTCGTGGCGCGCGAGCAGCACGCCGAGCTCCTCGAAGCTCTCGCGGACCGCGGCCACGGCCTGCGTGAGCTGCTGTTCGCTTTGCGTGGGCCGGCGCAAAGCGATGCGGTGCGCGGCGCGGTCGCCTTCATCGATGCGGCCGCCGGGGAACACATAGGCGCCGGGCGCGAAGCTCGCGCTGGCGGAGCGCCGCGTCATCAGGACCTCGATGCCTTCGGGCGTGTCGCGCAGGAGCAGCACGGTGGCGGCGGCGAGCGGCGGCGCCGGTTCGCGCGGGGGATGGAGTTGTTGGGTGGGGCGGACCATGGGGCGCAATTATCGAGAGGCGATCAGAGAGCTGTGCTGCATAAGCTTCGACAGGGTTTCGCATGAGCCTCGCGCCACAATCGGCGCTTGCTCCATCCGCTTCGAAGGACAGTCATGCCCCATTCTCTCTCCAGCCGTTCGCGCCGTCTGTTCGCTGCCGCCGGCCTCGCCCTCGGCGCCTGCGCTGCGCCCGCTGCTCTTGCCCAGGCCGAGTGGCCGCAGCAACCCGTCACGCTGATCATGGGTTTCCCGGCCGGCTCGGGCGTCGACGTGGTGGCGCGCACGATCCAGGAGCCCTTGCAGCAGAAGCTCGGCCAGCCGGTGGTGATCGACTACAAGTCCGGCGCCGCCGGCAACATCGCGAGCGAGTACGTGGCGCGCGCCAGGCCCGACGGCTACACGCTTGCCTTCGGCACCGCCGCCACGCACGGCAGCAATGCGGCGCTCTACAAGAAGCTGCCCTTCGACGTCGAGGCCGACTTCGTGCCCGTGGCGCCGGTGCTCGACGTCTCCAACGTGCTCACGATCAATCCCGAGGTGATCAACGTCAAGACGCTCAAGGAGTTCGTCGAACTCGTGAAGGCCAACCCCGGCAAGTACAACTATGCCTCCACCGGCAACGGCGCCGGCACCCACATGGCTTTTGCCGAACTCAACTCGCGCCTCGGCCTGCAGATGGTGCACGTGCCTTACAAGGGCGGGCCGGAGGCCATCGCTTCGGTGGTGCGCGGCGAGACCTGCTGCATCATGAACCAGGTGCAGACCGTGCTGCCGCAGTACAAGGCGGGCAAGGTGCGGCTGCTGGGCGTCACCACCGCCAAGCCGGTGGCGGCGGTGAAGGAAGTGCCGACCATTGCCGCGAGCGGCATCGCCGGCACCCAGGGCTTCGACAGCTCGATCTGGTTCGGCGTCTTCGCGCCCAAGGGCACGGATGCGCGCATCGTCGACAAGCTCAATGCCGCGATCAAGTCCGTGCTCGAACAGCCCGAGATCCGCGAGAAGTTCGAGGGCCAGGGCAACACGGTGCGCATCGAAACGCCCGCGCAGTTCAAGGCCACCGTTCACGCCAACCGCGTGAAGTGGGCCGAGGTGGCGAAGGCGGCGAACGTGAGTATCGACTGAGGAGGCGCCAGCCCCTTGGACGCATGCCGGGCTTCGGGGGTTGGATGCGACCCAGGCTCCTCCACGGCTGCGGGCGGTGTGCCCTGGGCCGGCCGTTGAGGCACTGCCGAGCAGCGCAGGGAAGCCCGAAGGGCCGGTGACGTCGGCCGGCACAGGGCACACCGCCCGCCTCCGCGCCCCCACATCGTCAACAGAACCTATTCCCCGGCGCGCGAGCGCTTGAACTTCGCGATCTTCTCCTTCAGCTCCGTGTACTGCTCGCAGGGGAACCAGCAGAGCTTGTCGAGCGCCTTCAGGTGCTTCTCCGCGCCTTCGAGCTGGCCGACCTGCAGATAGGCCTCGCCCACGTACTCGTGCGCGTCGCGGTGGCCGGGGTTGAGCTGCAGGGCGCGCTCGTAGTGCTTGAAGGAGTTGTCCATGTCGCCCAGGTGGCGATAGGCGAAGCCCAGCAGGTTCCATGCGTCGGCATTTCTGGGATCGGTCCGGATGGCCGCCTGGAGCGGGGGCAGGGCTTCGGCCCATTGCTCGGCCTTGACGGCGGCCTGGCCGGCGCGGTAGTCGGGGTCCAGCTCCTGCTGCGACGGGCCGCCACCGCCCCCGCCTCCACCTCCACCGCCCGCGGGCCATGCGGGCAGGCTCAGGCAAGCGAGACAGGCCATCGTCGCCAGGATCTTCTTGCGCATGATGTGCTCCTGATGAGTGCTCCGCCGCTCTCTCTCCCGATCGAATTCGAGTCCTGCCGGCCCCGCGTGTCAAGCGAGATACGCGCGATTGACCGGCTGCGCCGGAGCCTGAAATTCGCTAGGCTTTGCTGGCGAGCGATCCCATCGAGCGCGGAGACAACGCGATGAGCCAGGGCGCACCTCTTCGTCTGCATGTGCCGGAGCCCACCGGGCGGCCGGGTCATGAGACCGATTTTTCCTACCTGCATATTTCGCGCGCCGGCCAGGTGCGGCGGCCGCCGCTGGACGCATCGCCGGCCGACACCAGCGACCTCGCCTACACACTGGTGCGCGTGCTCGACGACGAGGGCCGTGCCGTCGGCCCGTGGGTGCCGGAGGCGGATGCAGCCTTGCTGCGCCGCGGCCTCGTCTCGATGCTGAAGACGCGCATCTTCGACGCCCGCATGCTGATCGCGCAGCGCCAGAAGAAGATCTCCTTCTACATGCAGTGCCTCGGCGAAGAGGCCATAGCCATTGGCCATGCGCTGGCGCTGCAGCAGGGCGACATGTGCTTTCCCACCTACCGCCAGCAGGGCCTGCTGCTGGCGCGCGAGGACGTGTCGATGGTGGACATGATCTGCGAACTGATGTCCAACGAGCGCGACCCGCTCAAGGGGCGGCAGTTGCCGGTGTGCTATTCGATGAAGCGCGTCGGCTTCTTCTCGATCTCGGGCAACCTGGCCACGCAGTTCATCCAGGCGGTGGGCTGGGGCATGGCCTCGGCGATCAAGGGCGACACCCGGATCGCCTCGGGATGGATCGGCGACGGCGCCACCGCCGAGTCCGACTTCCACACGGCGCTGACCTTCGCCCACGTCTACCGAGCGCCGGTGATCCTCAACGTGGTCAACAACCAGTGGGCGATCTCGACCTTCCAGGCCATCGCCGGCGGCGAGGCCACCACCTTCGCGGCGCGCGGCGTGGGTTGCGGCATCGCCTCGCTGCGCGTCGACGGCAACGACTTCCTCGCCGTGCTGGCCGCCTCGCGCTGGGCCGCGCAGCGCGCCCGCAGCAACCTCGGGCCGACGCTGATCGAGTGGGTCACCTATCGCGCCGGGGCGCATTCGACCTCGGACGATCCCTCGCGCTACCGGCCGGCCGACGACTGGGCGCACTTCCCGCTCGGCGATCCGATCGCGCGGCTGGCGCAGCACCTGACGGGCATCGGCGCCTGGTCGCAGCAGGAGCACGAGGAGACGCAGGCGAAACTGGAGGCCGAGGTCAACGCCGCGCTGAAGGAAGCCGAGCGCTACGGCTCGCTGGCCGATGGGCACCTGTTCAGCGCCGCGGCGATGTTCGAGGATGTCTACAAGGACATGCCGGAGCACCTGAAGCGGCAGCGCGAGCAGATGCAGTCCGGAGCAGCGTCATGAGCGCCATGACCATGATCCAGGCCTTGCGCTCCGCCATGGACGTGATGCTCGAGCGCGACGACAACGTCGTCATCTATGGCCAGGACGTGGGCTACTTCGGCGGCGTTTTCCGCTGCACCGAGGGCCTGCAGGCCAAGTACGGCCGCTCGCGCGTGTTCGATGCGCCGATCTCCGAAGGCGGCATCGTCGGCTCGGCCATCGGCATGGGCGCCTACGGCTTGCGCCCGGTGGTCGAGGTGCAGTTCGCCGACTACTTCTATCCGGCCTACGACCAGATCGTTTCCGAAGCGGCGCGGCTGCGCTACCGCTCGGCCGGCGACTTCAGCGCGCCGATCACCATCCGCATGCCCTGCGGCGGCGGCATCTACGGCGGCCAGACGCACAGCCAGAGCCCGGAGGCGCTGTTCACGCACGTCTGCGGCGTGCGCACGGTGATGCCCTCGAATCCGCGCGATGCCAAGGGCCTGCTGATCGCCTCGATCGAGAACGACGACCCGGTGATCTTCCTGGAGCCCAAGCGCCTCTACAACGGCCCCTTCGACGGCCACCACGACCGGCCGCTGGTGTCCTGGTCGGCCCATCCGCTGGGCGAGGTGCCCGAGGGCTACTACACGGTGCCGCTCGAATCGGCCACCGTGTTCCGCCCCGGCGCCGACCTGACGGTGATCAGCTACGGCACCATGGTCTTCGTCTCGGAGGCGGCCGCGCGCGAAGCCGGCATCGATGCCGAGATCATCGACCTGCGCAGCCTGTGGCCGCTGGACCTGGAGACCCTCGTCGCCTCGGTCAAGAAGACCGGCCGTTGCGTGATCGTGCACGAGGCCACGCGCACCAGCGGCTTCGGCGCCGAGCTGACGGCGCTGGTGCAGGAGCACTGCTTTCATCACCTCGAGGCGCCGATCGAGCGCGTGACCGGCTGGGACACGCCCTATCCGCATGCGCAGGAGTGGGCCTACTTCCCGGGCCCGGCACGCGTGGGCGCGGCCTTCCGGCGCGTCATGGAGAACTGAATGGGCACGCATGCGATCAAGGTGCCGGACATCGGCGAAGGCATCGCCGAAGTGGAACTGGTCGCATGGCGGGTCCAGCCCGGCGACACGGTGGCCGAAGACCAGGTGCTGGCCGACGTGATGACCGACAAGGCGACCGTCGAGATCCCGTCGCCGGTCGCGGGCAAGGTGCTTGCGCTCGGCGGCGAAGTGGGGCAGCAGATGGCGGTGGGTGCGGAGCTGATCCGCATCGATGTGGAGGGTGGCGACAACACCGGCGCGGCGCCGCCCACGTCCACGCCCGCGGCCACGCCTGCGCCTACACCAGCACCAGCACCAGCACCTGAGACCGCGCCGGCCGAACGCACGAGCCTGCCATCCACCGGCAAGCCGACTGCCTCGCCCGCGGTGCGCCATCGGGCCGCGGCGCTCGGCATCGATCTGCAGCAGGTGCCGGGCAGCGGCGTGGACGGCCGCATCCTGCACGAGGACCTCGACGCCTGGCTGGTCCGGCGGCCCGGTCCGCAGGCGGCGAGTGCGGCGCGCTACGCGCAGCGGGACGACGAGGAAGCCGTGCCCGTGACCGGCGTGCGCCGCCGCATCGCCCAGCGCATGCAGGATGCGATGCGTCGCATCCCGCACTTCACCTACGTCGAGGAGATCGACGTGACCGAACTGGAGCTGCTGCGCGCGCGGCTCAACGAACGCTGGGGCAGCGAGCGGGCCCACCTGACGCTGCTGCCGCTGCTCGTGCGTGCCGTCGTGCTGGCGGTGCCGCGCTTCCCGCAGATCAATGCCCGCTTCGACGACGAGGCGGGCGTGCTCACGCGT
Organism: Variovorax sp. LjRoot84; assembly: GCF_964254305.1. NCBI lineage: Bacteria > Pseudomonadati > Pseudomonadota > Betaproteobacteria > Burkholderiales > Comamonadaceae > Variovorax > Variovorax sp. LjRoot84. The sequence goes on along the minus strand of NZ_CAXUTE020000001.1, from coordinate 5,231,336 downwards.
CACGGCGCAGTGCACGTCGGCATCGCGACCCAGACCGCGGCCGGCCTCATGGTGCCGGTGCTGCGCCACGCGGAAGCGCGCGACCTGTGGTCCAGCGCGGCCGAGATCGCGCGCCTGGCCGAGGCCGCGCGCGCGGGCCGGGCCACGCGCGACGAACTGAGCGGCTCGACCATCAGCATCACCAGCCTCGGCGCCCTGGGCGGCATCGCCTCCACGCCGATCATCAACGCGCCCGAGGTGGCGATCGTCGGCGTCAACCGCATCGCGCTGCGCCCGGTGATGCAGGACGGCGCGGTGGTCGCGCGCCGGATGATGAACCTGTCTTCCTCCTTCGACCACCGCGTGGTCGACGGCCAGCTTGCGGCCGAGTTCGTGCAGGCCGTGCGGGCCTTGCTCGAATGCCCCGCCTTGCTCTTTGTCGACCAGGGCCTGTTGCAGTGTGTGACAGCGGCGCCCGCGACTCCTAGAATCCAGCTATGAGGTCCGCCAGAACATGGTTGATGGGACTGGTCCTCCTGGCCCAAGCTGCGGCTGTGGCCAGCGCCGAAGCTGTGTCTGCCGCGGCTCCCGAGGCGCCCCGCATCGTGGTCCTGATGCAGGTCGAGGGCGCCATCGGGCCCGCTTCCGCAGACTATGTGCGCCGCGGCCTCGCGCTGGCTGCCAAGGAACAGGCGCAGCTCGCCGTGCTGCAGCTCGACACGCCGGGCGGGCTCGACGCCTCGATGCGCAACATCATCAAGGACATCCTCGCTTCGCCCGTGCCGGTGGCGACCTTCGTGGCGCCCAGCGGCGCCCGCGCCGCGAGTGCCGGCACCTACATCCTCTACGCGAGCCACATCGCAGCCATGGCACCGGCCTCCAACCTCGGCGCGGCGACGCCGGTGGCCATCGGCATGCCGACGCCGGGCCGGCCGGAGCCGAAGCCGCCGTCCTCTTCCGAGAAGGGTGCCGAGCCCGCTCCCGATGCGATGAGCGCCAAGCGGCTGGCCGATGCCTCGGCCTACATCCGCAGCCTGGCGCAGCTGCGCGGGCGCAATGCCGACTGGGCCGAGCAGGCGGTGCGCGAGTCGGTGAGCCTGTCGGCGCAGGAGGCGCTGGAGAAAAAGGTCATCACCCTGGTCGCGCGCGACGTGGCTGACCTGCTGATGCAGGTGCATGGGCGCGAAGTGAGCCTGGCGCATGGCACCGTGCGGCTGGCCACCCAGCGCGCGCAGCTGCTCGCCTTCGACGCCGATTGGCGCAGCCGGCTGCTGTCGGTGATCACCGAGCCCAGCCTGGCGCTGATCCTGCTGATGATCGGCATCTACGGCCTCCTGTTCGAGTTCTCCAACCCCGGCTTCGTGCTGCCCGGCGTGGTGGGCGCCATCTGCCTGACGCTGGCGCTGTTCGGCCTGCAGATGCTGCCGGTCAACTACGCGGGACTGGCGCTGATCCTGCTGGGGGTGGCCTTCCTCATCGCCGAGGCCTTTCTGCCGAGCTTCGGCGTGCTGGGGCTGGGCGGCATCGCGGCCTTCGCGATCGGCGCCGTGCTCCTGATCGACAGCGACGCGCCGGGCTTCGGCGTGCCGCTGTGGGTGGTGGCGGTGATCAGCGCGGTCTCGGCCCTGTTCATCCTCGCGGTCGCCGGCATGGCCGCGAAGGCGCGTCGGCGGCCGGTGAAGAGCGGCATCTCGGCCCTCGTGGGCACCACCGGCGAACTGGTCGAGTTCTCGGACGGCGAGGGCTGGGCGCAGATCCAGGGCGACTACTGGCGCGTGACCGGCGCGGGTGATCTGCATACCGGCGGACGAGTCCGGGTCAGTGGCGTGCAAGGCGTCGTGCTGCAGGTGGCCCCGGACGGCCAATGACCATGTTCTTCAATTTCACCGTCGCGCTCATCGCGCTGCTCCTGGTGCTGGCGGTGATGCTCGCCGCGGCGTCGCTGCGCATCCTGCGCGAGTACGAGCGAGGCGTGGTGTTCCAGCTCGGCCGCTTCTGGAAGGTCAAGGGACCTGGCCTGGTGATCCTGATCCCCGGCATCCAGCAGATGGTGCGCGTGGGGCTGCGCGTGATGGTGCTCGACATCCCGAGCCAGGACGTGATCACGCGCGACAACGTGTCGGTGAAGGTGAACGCGGTGCTCTACTTCCGCGTGATCGATGCGGAGAAAGCGGTCATTCAGGTCGAGAAGTACCTCGAGGCCACCAGCCAGCTGGCGCAGACCACGCTGCGTGCCGTGCTCGGCAAGCACGAGCTCGACGACTTGCTGTCCGAGCGCGAGCGCCTCAATCTCGATATTCAGAAGATCCTCGAGGCGCAGACCGACATCTGGGGCATCAAGGTGACCAACGTCGAGATCAAGCACGTCGACCTCAACGAGAACATGGTGCGCGCCATCGCGCGGCAGGCCGAGGCCGAGCGCGAACGGCGCGCCAAGGTGATCCATGCAGAGGGCGAACTGCAGGCCTCGGTCAAGCTGGCCGAAGCGGCCGAGATTCTGGGGCGCCAGCCGCAGGCGCTGCAGTTGCGCTATCTGGAAACCCTGACCGTGATCGCCGCCGACAAGAATTCGACCATCGTGTTTCCCTTGCCGCTGGAGGTCATCGGACCCTTGCTGCAATGGATCAAGAAGAAGGCCGACGCGCCGTAGCGCCGGCGCCCGGGCGACCTACAGCGTCTTGGTCAGCGTGACGATCAGCGGTTGCGCGTAAAGACTTGCGCGCCCTTGCGACGCCGCTCGCGCGTGGCAAGATGCCTCGTCTTCCCTATTGCCCCGGCGCCCCGCATGCTCATCAACTGCGTTGTCTACGAAGACGGCACCAAGCTGGCCGACATTCCCGTTTCCGAAATCAGCGAGTACGCGTCGCTGCCGCGTTGCTTCGTCTGGGTGGCGCTGCGCGACGCCACGCCCGAAGAGCTGGCCGAAGTGCAGGCCGAGTTCGGTCTTCATCCGCTGTCCGTGGAAGATGCCCACAACGGCCACCAGCGGCCGAAGGTGGAGGAGTACGCCGATTCGCTCTTCGTCGTCATGCACCTGCTCGAAGCGGGTGCCGGCGAGCCCGCCACGCTCACGGTTGGCGAGCTCGATGTCTTCGTCGGGCGCAACTACGTGGTGTCGGTGCGCAACCGCAGCGATCACGGCTTCACCGAAGTGCGCGAGCGCTGCGAGCGCGAGCCCGAGCTGCTCAAGAACGGTCCGGGCTTCGTGCTCTACGCGCTGATGGATGCCGTGGTCGACCGCTACTTTCCGATCATCGATGCGTTCGAGGACGAACTCGACACCATCGAGCAGCGCATCTTCACCAAGGGCGCCGCGCGCGACAGCATCAAGCGCCTGTACGAACTGAAGCAGCGCCTGACGCTGCTCAAGCACGCGGTCGCGCCGCTGCTTGAAGGCACCGGCAAGCTGCACGGCGGCCGCGTGCCGCAGATCTGCGTTAGCACGCAGGAGTACTTCCGCGACGTGGTCGACCACCTGAGCCGCATCAACAACACCATCGACTCGATCCGCGACACCATCGGCACCGCGATCCACGTCAACCTCTCGATGGTCACCATCGAGGACGGCGAAGTGACCAAGCGCCTCGCGGCTTGGGCCGCCATCTTCGCCGTGTGCACCGCCTTCGCCGGCCTCTGGGGCATGAACTTCGAGCACATGCCCGAGCTGAAATGGCGCTACGGCTATGCGGCCGCGCTGGCGCTCATCGCGAGCCTTTGCGTCTACGTGTACTACCGCTTCCGGCGTGCGGGCTGGGTGTGAGCATGCTTCTGATCCGCCATGTGCGCCCCATGGGCGCCGCCCCTGCCGACGTGCTGGTGCAGGACGGCCGCATCGCGGCCCTCGGCCCGGCCTTGCACGCCGCAGCCGGCTGCGCGGTGGAGGAGGGCGGCGGCGCGCTCCTGCTGCCCGGCCTGGTCGAAGGCCACACGCACCTGGACAAGACGCTGTGGGGCATGGACTGGTACCGCAACGAGGTCGGCACCCGGCTCATCGACAGGATCGACAACGAGCGCGCCTTTCGCCAGGCCAGCGGCCATGACGCGGCCGCGCAGTCGCTGGCATTGGCCCGGGCCTTCCTGGCGCGCGGCACGACGCGGCTGCGCACCCACGTGGACATCGACACCCAGGCAGGGCTGCGCCATCTCGAAGGCGTGCTGCAGACGCGCGACACGATGCAGGCGCTGCAGCAGATCCAGATCGTCGCCTTCCCGCAATCGGGCCTCCTGGGCCGGCCCGGCACGGCCGAGCTGCTGGACCAGGCCATCGCCCGCGGCGCCGACGTGCTTGGCGGCCTGGACCCGTGCGCGATCGACGGCGATCCGGTGCGCTCGCTCGACGCGCTCTTCGCCATCGCCGAGCGCCGCGGCTGCCCGCTCGACATCCATCTGCACGAGCCCGGCGCCATGGGCGCCTTTTCGCTCGACCTGATCCTCGCGCGCACGGCAGCGCTCGGCATGCAAGGCAAGGTCGCGATCAGCCACGGCTTCTGCCTGGGCGACCTGCCCGAGCGCGAATGCGAGGCGCTGCTGGCGCGCATGGCCGCGCTCGGCGTGGTGCTGGTCACCAGTGCGCCGCCTTCGCGCAGCGTGCCGCCGCTCATGGCCTGCCGCCGCGCCGGCGTCACCGTGCTCGGCGGCAACGACGGCATCCGCGACACCTGGACGCCCTACGGCAGCCCCGACATGCTGGAGCGCGCGATGCTGATCGGCCTGCGCTACAACCTGCGGCGCGACGACGAGATCGAGGTCGCGCTCGACTGCGTCACCCATGCGGGCGCGCGCGGCTTGCGCTTCGAAGCCTATGGCCTGGCGCCGGACTGCCGGGCCGACCTGGTGCTGGTCGATGCGCAGACCGTCGCCGAGGCGGTGGTGGCGCGGCCGGTGCGGCGGCTCGTGGTGGCGGGCGGCCGCATCGTGGCGCGCGATGGGGCGCTGCTGTCGGATGCGGTTCCCGTGTGAAGGAGCAGACGACGATGTACCAGGAAGAATTCATGCGGCGCGCCATCGCGCTCTCGGCGCAGGCGCTGCGCACACCGGGCACCGAACCCTTCGGCGCCGTCGTCGTGCAGGACGCCCGCGTGGTGGGTGAGGGCTTCAACCACTCGGTGGCCCATTTCGACCCGACCTCGCACGGCGAGGTGGAGGCCATCCGCGATGCCTGCCGCAATCTGCAGCGCGTGGACCTGAGCGGCTGCGAGCTCTACACCTCGTGCGAGCCCTGCGCCCTGTGCGTGGCCGCCATGCGCATCGCGGGCATCGCCAGGCTCTACTACGCGGCCTCGCTTGCGCAGTCGGGCCAGGCCTTCGCCGGGCTGCCGACAGAGGCGCGCCACCCGATCGACATCGAAGACCTGCGTGCCGAGGCCGGTGCGCCGATCGAGCGGCGGACGCTGCCCGCGGAGCAGAAGATGGATCGCGAAGCGGTGCAGATCCTCGCGACCTGGGCCGCGTCGAAAAAGGCTTGAGCACCGGTGGGCGTGCGGGCCCGACGAAGCATTTGGTTGTCTTGCGCCGGAAGACGGTGTCGCGTAACGTTGTGTTACTTATTTTTGCAACATCCGCCGCTTCATGATCTCCAAACGCCGCTTGCTCCAAAGCCTCGCCGCCTCGGCCTGTGCCCCGGCCGCGTGGGCCCAACAGGCAACGTCTTCCACCGCGCCGCGCGCCGCGCGCCCCGCCGGTTCCGCCGCCCCCGGCGCCTGGCCGACCCAGCCGGTGCGCATCCTGGTCGGCTTCCCGGCCGGCGCCTCGCCCGACCTCGCGGCGCGTGCCATCGCGGAGCCGCTCTCCAAGCTGCTGGGCCAACCGGTGACGGTGGAGAACAAGCCCGGCGCCAGCGGCAACCTCGCGGCCGACCTGGTGGCCAAGGCGCAGGACGATCACACCATCGGCGCACTGATCAATGGCAACCTGACGATCGCCAAGCTGCTGAATCCCGCCACGCCCTTCGACCCCGAGAAAGACTTCGCGCCCGTGGGCCTGATCGGCACCGCGCCGCTGGTGCTCGCGGTCTCGGGCGACGCCGTGGGCAAGAACGCCACCGAGCTGCTGCTGTGGGCGCGCAACCTCGGCGACAAGGGCAAGTACGGCACGCCCGGCGTCGGGACCGTGGGCCACCTGGGCATGGAACTGCTGAAGACCCGCACCAGCATCTCGCCGCAGCACGCGCCCTTCAACGGCAATCCGCAGGTCATCGCCGCCATGCTGGCGGGACAGATCCAGATGGCGCTGCTGCCGCCGGGCCTCGCGAAGCCTCATGTGGCCTCGGGCAAGTTCAAGGCCCTCGGCGTCACTTCTCCCCTGCGCAGCCCGCTGTTCAGCGAGCTGCCCACGCTGCGCGAAGCCGACGTGCGCGGCGCCGACCTCGAGATCTGGACCGCGCTCGCGGCGCCGGCCAGCCTGCCCAAGCCGGCGGTGGCCAGGCTCAACGCGGCGCTGGGCGAGGTGCTTCGCTCCGCCGAAGTGCAGCAGCAACTGCTGAAGGCGGGCTGGCAAGCGCAGGCCGGCACGCCACAAGCGCTGGCCTACCGGATGCGCTCCGACACCTCGCAGTTGGGCGGCGTGATCCTGATGCGGGGCATTCGCTCGGAGACTTGAACTCCCCCAGGCTTCGCGCACTTCGTGTCGCTACGCCAACCCCCTCACCGGGGGCAACACCGACGGCCCGGCAAAGCCGGTTCCGTGGTGTTTCTGGAACGGGCTTCGATTAAGAGCCGCTGCACTGCCCCTCAGACACTGGCGGCCTCCTCTTGTGCGGCTTACGCAGACGGCGCTCGGGCACTGACCATCCAGCAGGCGGCGGCGAAGCGAACCTCGGTTCCGTGCACATAGGGATCGAAGGCGGCGCGGACGGTGTCGATGACTTGCGCGCGCGTCCGCTCGTCCACCTCCTGAAGGATCAGGCCGACGGGACCGAGCCGGGTGAAGTAGCCGACCAACTCCTTCTCGGGCAGGGTGCAGTCGACATCGATCGGCCGGATGTCGATCCCGGCCCAGCCGCTCTCTTCCAGGATGGCAGCGACCCAATGCCGGTCTGCGAAGGAGAACTGTCCGGGCGCGCCCGGCTGGCGGGCGGGCATGTTCGGCAGCAGCGGTGCCGCCGCGCGCTCGGCCGTCGTCATGAACGGGTTCTCCGCGGCACTCCGCCAGACGATGAAGCGGAGCCTGGCGTCGTCCCGTGCGGCGCGCCGCAGGTTCGCGAAGGCCAGGACCGGGTGGTCGAAGAACATGACGCCGAAGCGCGACATGATCAGGTCGAAGCTTGCGGGCTCGAAGGCGTGGATTTGCGCGTCGGCACGGATGAAGCTTGCCGGCGTGTCTTCCCGTTCGGCGCGTGCCCGGGCGGCGGCGATCAGCGGATCCGAAATGTCGACGCCGATGCAGTGGCCCGTCGCGCCGAGCAGCCGCGCAACGGCGAGCGTCGTGCTGCCCGTACCGCAGCCGACGTCGAGCACCTGCTGCCCGGGGCCGGCGCGGACCGCTTCGACCAGCAGGTCTTCGAAGGGCTCGAGCACCTGGTCGATCACCTCCTGTGCCTCGACCCAGGCACGCCCTGCGCGGCCGTTCCAAAGCGCCGTCTGCTCGTTGTTGTCGGTCTGGAGTGTGGCATCCATGGTCGTTTTCCTTTGCTTGCCCTCGAGAGGCGGAAGCTAGACTGTGCAACTTCAAGTCGACTTGAGGTCAAGAGAATGATGCACCTGGACATCGCCGAGGTGGCGCAGCGATCCGGCGTTCCCGCGTCCACGCTGCGCTTCTATGACGAAAAGGGGCTGATCGCCTCCACCGGCAGGCGCGGCCTGCGCCGCCTGTTCGATCCCAGCGTGCTGGAGCGGCTGGCGCTGATCGCGCTGGGGCGCGCGGCCGGCTTCTCGCTCGACGAGATCGCGCTCCTGTTCACGCGCGAGGCGCAGCCGCGCATCGACCGCCAGATGCTCGCGGCCAAGGCGCAGGAGCTGGACAAGACGATCCGCAAACTGAGCGCCATGCGCGACGGCCTGCTGCACGCCGCTGCCTGCCCCGCACCGAGCCACATGGAATGCCCCACCTTCCGTCGCATCCTGCAGGCCGCCGCGACCGGCGCTGTCGGAGCGCGAAAGAAGAGGGCTCCGCAGCCACCGGCACGCATCGCCTGATCCTGCGCAGCGCCGCGCGCCCATAAGTCGCGCTTATGTAAAAGCAACGCAAAACGGCGTTCCCTTCAGTACTGTGCGTGTCGATACTTGTCGCCAGCCACGCTGCGGCATCCCTCACAACACGTACCCTGGAGACATCGTCATGCATCTTTCTTCCCGACTCGTCCTGCTCGCCGGCCTGGCAGCCGCGCTGGCCTGCGGGACTGTGTCCGCCCAGACCTGGCCCGCCAAGCCGATCCGACTGGTCGTGCCCTTCGCGGCCGGCGGCGCCAACGACCTGATGGCGCGCGCTGCGGCCGAAGGCGCATCGAAGGCGCTGGGCCAGCCCATCGTGGTCGACAACAAGCCCGGCGCCGGCGCCACGCTGGGCGCGGACATCGTCGCCAAGAGCGCGCCCGACGGCTACACCTTCCTGGTGAGCGCAGCCGGCGTGATCTCCAACAGCATGATCAAGAAGCACCTGCCCTACAAGGACAGCGACCTGGTGCCGGTCGGCATGATCGGCCTCGCGCCCTCGGTGATCCTGGTGCCGGCCGACGCGCCCTACAAGGACCTGAAGGAATTCATCGCGGCCTCCAAGACGGGCGCCGGCTTCCACTGGGCGACCGCCGGCACCGGCAGCACGCCGCATTTCGTCGAGGGCATGCTGGAGACGAAGTACGGCGCCAAGCTCGACGTGGTGCCCTACAAGAGCGGCTCGGAGTCGATCACCGCGGTGCTCGGCAAGCAGGTCGAGGCGACGTCGGAGGCCAGCATCGTCGCGCTGCCCTACCTCAAGAGCGGCAAGCTGAAGGCGCTGGCCAACACCTGGACCACGCGCATCTCGGCCTATCCGGAGCTCTCCACGGCCTCGGAGCAAGGCTTCCCGGACGTGCGCATCGCCCACTGGGCCGGCGTGCATGCGCCGCACGGCACGCCCGAGGCGGTGCTCGACAAGATGAGCGCCGCCATCGACGCGGCCATGAAGACCCCGGCCATCGCCGACAAGCTCAAGGGGATGGGCATCGAGCCGATCGGCGGCACGCGCGCCTCCTTCGTGCAGTTCGTCGATGCCGAGCGCGCGCGCCTGGGCGCGGTGGTCAAGGCCACGGGCATGAAGGACGAATGACGATGACGAAGGCCATCCATCCCGGCACGCTGTTGCGGCAAAAGGTCGAAGCCAAGCGCGGCCTGCTGGTGCCGGGCGCGGCCAACGCGCTGGCCGCGCGAGTGATCGAGGAGCTGGGCTTCGAGGCCGTCTACCTGAGCGGCGCCGGGCTCACCAACACCTTCTACGGCATCCCCGACCTGGGCTTCGTCCACCTGGGCGATCTCGCGCAGCACACGGCCGCGCTGCGCGATGCGGTGAAGCTGCCCATCATCGTCGACGCCGACACCGGCTTCGGCAATGCGCTCAACGTGCAGCACACGGTGCGCACGCTGGAGCGCGCCGGCGCCAACGCGATCCAGCTGGAAGATCAGGTGAGCCCCAAGAAGTGCGGGCACTTCGAGGGCAAGGCGGTGATCGCGCAGGACGAGATGCTCGGCAAGGTGAAGGCGGCGGTCGATGCCCGGGTGCATGCCGACTTCCTGGTGATCGCGCGCACCGACGCGGCCGCGGTCGAAGGCATCGACGCTGCGATCGCGCGCGCCGCGGCCTATGCCGAGGCCGGGGCCGACATCACCTTCGTGGAGGCGCCCGAGTCGCTCGAAGCGCTGCGCCGCATTCCGCGCGAGCTGGCCTGCCCGCAGGTGGTCAACGTGGTGATCGGTGGCAAGACGCCGATGCTGGACGCGGCCGAGTTCGGCGCCATGGGCTTCGGCCTGGTGCTCTATGCCAACGCCGCGCTGCAGGGCGCGGTGCGGGGCATGACGCTGGCGCTGCAAGGCCTGCGCGAGCGCGGCCGGCTGGACGAGGCGAGCGGCCTGGTCGCCACTTTCGCCGAGCGTCAGGCGCTGGTGCGCAAGAAGGAATTCGATGAGCTCGATGCGCGCTATGCCTGAGCCGATCACCGCGGTCGACAGCCACGCCCACGTGTTCCGGCGCGGCCTGCCGCTGGCGCCGGTGCATCGCCACGCGCCCGACTACGACGCGCTCTTGCCCGACTACCTCGCGCTGCTCGACGCGCAAGCGGTCTCGCATGCGGTGCTGGTGCAGCCGAGCTTCCTGGGCACCGACAACAGCTTCCTGCTCGATGCGCTGCGCGCCTGTCCAGAGCGGCTGCGCGGCGTCGTGATCGTCGAGCCGAGCATCGGCGAGAACGAATTGGCGGCGCTGGACCGGCAAGGCGTCTGCGGCATCCGGCTCAACCTCGTCGGGCTGCCCATTCCCGACTTCGCGCGTGCCGAATGGCAGCGCCTGTTCGAGCGTGTGCGTGCGCTCGACTGGCATGTGGAGCTGCATCGCGAATCGCACGACCTGCCGCTGGTCGGGCAGTCCATCCTCGATGCCGGCTGCAAGCTGGTGGTGGACCACTTCGGCCGGCCCGGCCCGGCGCCCGGCGACGACGAAGGCTTCGCCTGGCTGCTGCGCAGCGCTTCGACCGGGCGCGTGTGGGTCAAGCTCTCCGCGGCCTACCGCAACTGGCCCGATCAGCGCAGCAGCGCGGCCCGCGCCGCTGCACAGGCCCTGCTGCAGGCGCTGGGTGCCGGCCGCCTGCTGTGGGGCAGCGACTGGCCGCACACGCAACACCAGGATCTGGCCGATTACGGATCCACCCAGGCGGCGCTGGCCGACTGGGTGCCGGATGCCGAGGCGCGCCGGCGCATCCTGGTCGACACACCCGCCGCGCTGTTCCGTTTCGCCTGAGTCATCAACAGAAAAGGGGCGCCGGCATCGGCGCCCGAAGGAGACACCGATGTTCCATCCCTCGCGCCTCGTGCGCGCCATCTTCCGTGCCGCGGGCGGCGCGACCCTGCTGCTCGCAGCCCTCGGTGCACAGGCGCAAGCCTGGCCGGCCAAGCCGGTGCGCCTGGTCGTGACCTATCCGCCGGGCGGCACGGTCGATGCGGTGGCGCGCATCATCGGGCCCAAGCTCTCGGCCCGGCTCGGCCAGCCGGTGGTGATCGACAACCGCGGCGGCGCCGGCGGCGCGATCGGTGGCGAGCTGGTCGCCAAGAGCCCGGCCGACGGCTATACCTTGATGCTCGACGCCTCCAACCATGCGCAGAACCCGGCGCTGCGCAGCAAGATGCCCTTCGACACGCTGCGCGACTTCGCGCCGGTCTCGCTCTTGGTCAGGGTGCCCAATATCCTCGTGGTGCATCCCGGTGCGCCGATCGCGAGCGTCAAGGACCTGATCGCCCAAGCCAAGGCGCGGCCGGGGGAGATCAACTACGCCTCCTCGGGCAACGGGTCCTCGCCGCATCTGGCGGCCGAGCTCTTCGATTCGATGGCCAAGACGCGCATGACGCACGTGGCCTACAAGGGCGGCGGCCCGGCGCTCACCGACGTCATGGCGGGCCAGGTGCCGGTGTTCTTCGCCAGCCTGGGTTCGGGCATGCCCTACATCCAGAGCGGCAAGCTGCGGCCGCTCGCAATCGGCGGCAAGACGCGCTCGCCGGTGCTGCCCGAGGTGCCGACTCTCGCCGAGTCGGGCCTGCCGGGCTACGAGATGTACGAGTGGAATGCGGTCTTCGTGCCGGCGGGCACGCCGGCTGCGGTGATCGCGCGGCTCTCGAAGGAGATCGCCGCCACCGTCAAGGACCCGGAGGTGCGCCAGCGGCTGGAGGCCATGGGCGCCGAGGTGATCGGCTCCGATCCGTCAGAGCTCGATGCGTTCCGCCGCGCCGAGCTCGCGAAGTGGAGCCGGCTCGCCAAGGAGAACAAGCTTCAGCTCGATTGAGGTACGGGGCCCAGCAATTCGGCGAACGCATCGGCAAAGGTGGGTCGCGAGCGCGCCAGCCACATCGCCGACAGCTCGAAGGCGGGCAGGTCCGCGCCGTCGCGCACCTCGGCATAGCGCACGCCTTCATGGCGCAGCGCATGCACCGAGCGCGGCAGCAGCGACCAGCCGAGGCCGGCGGCCACGCAGGCCAGCACGGTCAGCGTGCGGTTGGCGTCCTGCACCACCTGCACCTGATGGCCGGTGCGGCGGATCGCGCCCAGCAGCTGGCTGCGCAGGGCCGGAATCTGCTGCTCGGGAAACCAGACCAGCCCATGCTGCGCGATTTCGGCCAGGGACACGCAGCCGTCGGCGGCCACCTCGTAGCCGGCGGGCAGTGCGGCCACCATCGGCTCCTCGCCCAGGCGCAGCTCGTTCACCTTGGCATCGACCGAGACAGGCGGATGCAGCAGCGCGATGTCGATGCGGCCGCCCGCCAGTGCGTCGACCTGCTCGGCATTGCTCATCTCGCGCAGCACCACGTCGAGCTGCGGATGGGCGGCGCGCAGCAGGCGCAGCGCGCGCGGCAACACCTCGTAGATGGCATGGGTCACGAAGCCGATGGTGAGCCGGCCGGCGCGGCCCGCCGCCATGGCCCGTGCGCGCTCGGCCGCCGCGTCGGCGTGGGCCAGGCTGGCGCGAACGTCCTCCACGATCGCGAGGCCGGCCTCGGTCAGCGTGGCGCCGCGTCGCGTGCGCGTGAAGAGCGGCGTGCCGATCTCGCGCTCGAGCCGGTTCAGCGTCTGCGTGAGCGCCGGCTGCGCGAGGCCCAATTGCTCGGCCGCGCGCGTGAGGCTGCCGGCCTCGCTGACCGCGAGGATGCAGCGCATCTGGCGGGTGTCCATCAGCTTCGCTTGTCCGGCGCGTACCAGCGGGTCGCGATCAGTTCCGGCTCATCGTGTTCCAGCAGGCGCGCCCAGTGGCGGTCGGCGTCCTCGACGAACAGGTCGCGCGCGATCGCGTGGGCCAGGCGCGTGGCGCCGATCGCGAGGCCGGGGATGTCACCCGCCAGCGCGCCGTGGCTCATGGTGGCGCCCCAGTTGAACAGGCGCATGCGCGAGAGCGCCTCGGCCTCGGTGCTGCTGGCGACGCCCGTGCGGCCGCGCAGTTCGAAGCCCGCACCCAGGTAGGGGAAGCGCGCCGGCTCGGGATAGCGCTGCGCCTCCTCGGGCAGCACGTGCTGGGCCCAGGTGTCGACCAGCGGCGTGTAGCGCGCGATCTCGGGGCGGTCGAGCAGGTCGACGTCGAAGCCGGTGCCGAAGATCACGGCGTCGAAGCGCTCGCTGCCGCCGTTCGGCGTGCTGACCTCCACGCCTTGCGCATCGGGCGCCACGTCCAGCCAGGGCGTGCCGAGCAGCAGCGTGAAGGCCGCATGCGCATCGCAGCGGCGCACGGTTTCCCAGGGCGGCGGCACCTGCTCGTCGAAGATGTAGGTGTAGACGCGCCACTTGCGCGCATCGTCCAGGCCTTCGAAGCCGCGCAGGAAGCCGTGGCTCGATGCGGCCTTGCTCTTGTTGACCTGCGGCAATTGCGGCCGGCGCGCGAACAGCACGACCTCCGCGGCACCGGCCTCCAGCGCGCAGGCCGCGTTGTCGAAGGCCGAGGCGCCAGCGCCCAGCACGCCGATGCGCTTGCCGGCGAGGGCGGCGAAGTCGATCGCGTCGGCCGAATGGAACACCCGGCCGGCCGCGTGCGGGTCGTCGCGCCGCAAGGACGGAAAAGACGGCCAGCGCGGCGCGCCGCTGCCGTCGCGGCCCAGCGCCAGCACCAGCTGCCGCGTGCGTACGGTTTCGCGCCGGCCCTGCGGGTCCGTGAGTTCGACCGCGAGCAGCCGCCCATCGTCGCTGTGCGACACGGAGCGCAGCGCGACGCCGTTGTCCACCGGCAGGCCGACGGTGTCGCGCACCCACAGCAGGTAGTCGCGCCAGTCGATGCGGCCGATCTTGTGCAGCGCAGCCCAGCCTTCGATGCCGTGCTGCGCCTCGTACCAGGCGCGGAAAGACAGCGATGGCACGCCGAGCTCGGGGCCGCCGACCTGCTTGGGGCTGCGCAGCGTGAGCATGCGCGCATAGGTGCCCCATGGGCCTTCGTCGCCGCGCGCGGCGCGGTCGATCACGCGGATGTGGGTCACGCCTTCCTTGCGCAATGCGAAGGCGGCGGTCTGGCCGCACATGCCGGCGCCGGCCACCAGCACGTCGAGCACTGGCGTGTCGGCATCGGCCGATTCGGCCGGCAGCACCCAGGCGGGCGGCGGCAGGTTGATGCGCTCGAGATCGGCGCGCACTTGCGCAGCCAGCTTTTCGAGCGCCGCCGCATCGCGCGGGCTCGCGGTGAATTGCACAGGCACCGGCGGCAGGGCGTCGGAAGAGAGGTCGTCAGGCATCGCCTGAAGATAATCCAGAACATGATCGAACTCGACTGCTACTACAGCCTCTCTTCGCCTTGGGCGTATCTCGGCGGTCCGCAACTGCAGGACATCGTGCGCCGCCACCACGTGCGGCTCGTGCTCAAGCCCTACGATTTCCAGGCCGTGGTGCCGCAGACCGGCGGCATTCCGCTCAAGACGCGGCCCGAGCCGCGCCGCACCTACCATGCGCTCGAACTCGCGCGCTGGCGCGAGTACCTGGGCATGCCGCTCAACCTGGAGCCGAAGCACTATCCCAAGGGCCCGCCGGCCGATCCGAACTGGAACAAGTACCCGGGCTGGATGGTGATCGCCGCCCAACTGCAGGGGCTCGATGCGCAGCCGCTCTCGCATGCGCTCTTGCGCGCGCTGTGGGCCGAGGAACGCGACACCTCGGATGCCGCGGTGCGCATCGCGGTCGCCGACGACAGCGGCTACGACGGTGCCGCGCTGCAGGCGCTGGAGCAGGGGCCCGAAACCCAGGCCCGCTACCGTGCCAACAGCGCCGAGGCGGTGGAGAAGGGCGTGTTCGGCGCGCCGACCTTCATCCTCGAGGGCGAGCGCTTCTGGGGGCAGGACCGGTTGGCCTTCCTCGACCGGGCGCTCGACCGGATCAGGGCTGGCCGCGGCGGATAATCCCCCGATGCGAATCCGCTTCACCAAGATGCAGGGCGCCGGCAACGACTTCGTCGTGCTGGACGAAACCCGTGGCGCGCTGGGCCTGAGTGCGGCGCAGTACCGCTTCCTGGCCGACCGCCACTTCGGCGTCGGCGCCGACCAGATCCTCACCGTGCGGCCTTCGCCGGCGGCGGGCATCGATTTCCAATACGTGATCCACAACGCCGACGGCGGCGAGGTCGAGCAGTGCGGCAACGGCGCGCGCTGCTTCATGCGCTTCGTGCGCGAGCACGGCCTCACGCCGAAGGACACGGTGCGCGTGCAGACGCTCTCGGGCGTGATCGAGCCGCACATGGGCGCCGACGGCCGCGTGACGGTCGACATGGGCGCGCCGATCTTCGAGCCCGCACGCGTGCCCTTCGACACCGCCGGCCTCGACCCGCAGCACGACGGCGCCTGGCACACCTGGCACCTGACCCTGGGCACGCACGCCGAAAGCGCCAAGGTGTCGGTGGCCGTGCTGTCGATGGGCAACCCGCATGCGGTGCAGATCGTGCCGGACGTCGAGACGGCGCCGGTGGCCACCCAGGGTCCGGCGATCGAGCACCATCCGCGCTTCCCGCAGCGCGTCAACGCCGGCTTCATGCAGGTCGTCGACCGCACGCACGTGCGCCTGCGCGTGTTCGAGCGCGGCGCCGGCGAAACGCTGGCCTGCGGCACCGGCGCCTGCGCCGCGGTGGTCGCGGGCATCCGTCTCGGCCGGCTCGACACCGGGGTCGACGTCCAGACCCGCGGCGGACTGCTCACCATCGAATGGGCCGGCGACGGCGCTCCGGTGCTGATGACCGGGCCCGCCGACACCGTGTTCGAAGGCGAAATCGAAGTGCCATGAACAAATTCAACTCCAACGCCATGAACCCGATCACCGAAGACGACATCGCCAACTACCTCTCGAACACGCCGGACTTCTTCGAACGCCATGCGCAGCTGCTGGGCCAGGTGCAGCTCACCAGCCCGCACGGCAACCGCGCGGTGAGCCTGCAGGAACGGCAGGCCGAGATGCTGCGCGAGAAGATCAAGGCGCTGGAGCACCGGGTGATGGATATGGTGCGCCATGGCACCGAGAACGTGGTCACGGCCGACCGGCTGCAGCGCTGGACGCGAGGCCTCCTGACCACGCGCGACCCGCGCGGGCTGCCGACCCAGATCGCGGAGCAGCTGCAGACGCTGTTCCTGGTGCCGCAGACCGCGATCAAGATCTGGGACTGCGACAGCAGCTACCTCAACGAGCCGTACGCGCAGTGGGTCAGCGACGACGTGAAGGCGCTGGCCACCTCGCTGACGGCGCCGTACTGCGGCCTGAACGCCGGCTTCGAAGCCGCCAACTGGCTGGCCGAGCCGCGTGCCGCGGTGTCGATCGCGCTGATTCCGCTGCGGCCCGACGCCGAGGCGCCGGCCTTCGGCCTGCTGGTGCTGGCATCGCCCGACGCGCAGCGCTTCAATGCCGAGATGGGCACCGACTTCCTGGAGCGCATCGCCGAGCTGGCCTCG
Organism: Variovorax sp. LjRoot84; assembly: GCF_964254305.1. Taxonomy (NCBI): domain Bacteria; kingdom Pseudomonadati; phylum Pseudomonadota; class Betaproteobacteria; order Burkholderiales; family Comamonadaceae; genus Variovorax; species Variovorax sp. LjRoot84. Next base: position 5,214,789 of record NZ_CAXUTE020000001.1, on the reverse strand, counting down.
GGCGCGCTCTCGCGGCTGCGGCCTTGATCCGCGGCTTCAGGCGCGCGGTACTCGGCGCGCTGGGGGTCCTGCTGCTGGGCTATGCAGCCATCGCGATCACGATCTGGCTGCATGCGCTCGACCTGCTGGGCCATCCGCCCCAGCGCGCGGCCGATGCGGCACTGATCCTCGGCAACCGCGCGTATCGCGACGGCAAGCCCAACCCCTGCCTCACCGGCCGTGTCGACACCGGCATCGCGCTGGCGCGGGAGGGACGTGTGCGCCAGCTCGTGCTGTCCGGCGGCATCGACCGCGAGGACGGGCGCGTCGAGGCCGAGGTGATGCAGCAGCATGCGCGCGACGCCGGGTACACGGGCACGCTGCTGTTGGAGCCCGTGTCGTCGACGACGCGCGAGAACCTCTCGATGTCGCGCGCCGTGCTGCAGGCAGCCGGCGTGAAGAGCGTGATCATCGTGTCCGAGCCCTACCACCTGTGGCGCGTGGAGCGCCTGGCGCGCGCGGCCGCCTTCGACCGGATGTTCGAGCTGCAATACGCCGCGGCGCCGACCTCCTGCTGGCGCCGCTGGGGCATGCTCTTCAAGGGCGCGTTGCGCGAGCCGCTTGCCATCGTGAACAATGCCGCCAATGGATACCTCCACTGAGTCGCAGATCGCGACCCCAGCACTGGTCGAGAAGTACCTCGAGCACGTGCGCGTGGAACGCCGGCTTGCGGCGCGCACCGTCGAGCTCTACGCCATCCATCTGAAGACGCTGGCCGAGAGGGCCCTGGCGGGCGGTCTGGCGCTCGACAAGGTTCAGACCGTCCACGTGCGGCGCTGGATGGCGCAGCTGCACAGCGCCGGCCGCGAAGCGCGCGGCATCGCGCTGGTGCTCTCGTGCTGGCGCGGCTTCTACCGCTGGCTCGGCAACGAGGGGTTGGTGGGCGCGAACCCGGTGCAGGACGTTCATGCGCCCAAGGCAGCTCGGCCCTTGCCGAAGGCGCTGGCGGTCGACGAGGCCGTGCAGCTGGCCGACCTGCACGACGCCGATGCCGACCCCTGGGCCGAGGCGCGCGATCGCGCGATCGTCGAACTGCTCTACGGCTGCGGCCTGCGCGTCGGCGAACTGACCGGATTGGACGTGCGCGCCAGCAACACCGCGCGCGGCTGGGTCGATCTCGATGCGCCGGAAGCCAGCGTGCTCGGCAAGGGCAGCAAGCGCCGCATCGTGCCGGTGGGCGCCAAGGCGGCCGAGGCGCTTGCGGCCTGGCTCGCGGTGCGCGACGAATGCAGCGCGCTCGAGGCCGCCCGACTGCGCGATCCGGCGAACGCCGCCGCGCTATTCATCGGCCGCAACGGCCTGCGTTTCTCCCCCCATTCGGTCTGGAAGCAGCTGCGCCAGCGCAGCCTCAAGGCCGGCTTGGCCGCGCCGGTGCATCCGCACATGCTGCGCCATTCATTTGCCAGCCACGTGCTGCAGTCCAGCAGCGACCTGCGCGCGGTGCAGGAGCTGCTGGGCCACGCCAACATCGCAACCACGCAGGTCTACACGCGGCTGGATTTCCAGCACCTGGCCAAGGCCTACGACGCGGCGCATCCGCGGGCGCACGCGCGCGACGAGGGCGCATCGGTGCGCGCCCATAAAGGCAAGAACAAGCCATGAAACTTCTGCGTCTTCGGCCCGGCAAGGAGCGCTCGCTGCAGCGCCGCCATCCATGGGTCTTCGAATCGGCGATCGCCAAAGGCGGCGGCGATGCGGGCGAGACGGTGCGCATCGAATCGGACGAGGGCAAGTTCCTCGCCTGGGCGGCCTTCAGCCCGCATTCGAAGATTCGCGCCCGCGCCTGGAGCTTCGACGAGAAGCAGCGCATCGACGCGGCCTTTTTTGCGGCGCGTGTCGCGAGTGCGGTCGCAGCCCGGCAGCTCTTCGACCTGCAGAGCGACGGCGTGCGGCTGGTCCACGGCGAGGCCGACGGCCTGCCGGGCCTGATCGTCGACCGCTATGGCGACACGCTGGTGGCGCAGTTCCTGTCGGCCGGCGTGGAGCGCTGGAAGGAGGTGCTGGCCGATGCTTTGCTGGCTGCCACCGGTCTTGCAAAACTTTACGAACGCTCCGACGCAAGCGGCCGCGAGCGCGAGGGCCTCGCGCCGCAGACCGGCTGGCTGCGCGGCAGCGGTCCCACAGAGCTCACGATCCGCGAGCACGACTGGCAGCTCACGCTCGACATCGCGACCGGCCACAAGACCGGCTTCTACCTGGACCAGCGCGACAGCCGCCGGCGCTTTGCCGAACTGGCCCGGCATCGCCGCTTTCGCCGCGTGCTCAACTGCTTCTGCTACACCGGCGGCTTCACGGTCGCGGCGCTCGCGGGCTTGAAGGCGGCCGGCGCGGTCGAGGGCGCCGAGCTGGTGTCCATCGATTCCTCGCTGCCGGCGCTGGAGCGTGCGCGTGCGCATGTCGCCTTGAACGGCTTCGAAGGCGCGCGCACCGAGTTCCTCGATGCCGACGTCAATGCCGCGCTGCGCCGCTTCATCGAGGAGGGCCGGGTGTTCGACGCCATCGTGCTCGATCCGCCCAAGTTCGCGCCCACCGTCGCCCACGCCGAGCGCGCCGCGCGGGCCTACAAGGACATCAACCGGCTGGCGCTCAAGCTGCTGGCGCCGGGCGGCGTGCTCTTGACTTTTTCATGCTCGGGCGGCATCGGTGCCGACCTGTTCCACAAAATCGTGGCCGGCGCCGGCATCGATGCCGGGGTCGACGGCTACATCAGCGAGCGCCTGGGCGCCGCGCCGGACCACCCGATGACCATCGAATTCCCCGAGGGCGAGTACCTGAAGGGCCTGGTGGTGGTGCGCAAATAGCTTTTGCCCTTGCCGGAGCGCGGCCGGACCGCCGTCGCTAAACTTTCCGCCTTTCCCCGATTCCACCCCGGAGCACTTCATGGCCCTCATTCCCGCCACCATCCTGACCGGCTTCCTCGGCGCCGGCAAGACGACCTTGCTGAAGCGCATCCTGAACGAGGCGCACGGACAGAAGATCGCGGTGATCGAGAACGAATTCGGCGAAGAGAACATCGACACCGACATCCTGGTCACCGAGTCGAAGGAGCAGATCGTGCAGATGAGCAACGGCTGCATCTGCTGCACCATCCGCGAGGACCTGCGCGAGGCGCTGCAACTGCTGGCGGCCAAGAAGCGCAAGGGCTTGCTCGATTTCGACCGCGTGGTGATCGAGACCACCGGCCTGGCCGACCCCGGCCCGGTGGCCCAGACCTTCTTCATGGACGACGAGATCGCCGAGAGCTACCTGCTCGACTCGATCCTCACGCTGGTGGACGCCAAGCATGCGCCGCAGCAGCTCAACGACCGCCAGGAGGCGCGCCGCCAGGTCGGCTTTGCCGACCAGATCTTCATCAGCAAGAGCGACCTGGTCGCCGCCGACGAGACCGAGGCGCTGATCCACCGGCTCAAGCACATGAACCCGCGCGCGCCGCAGCAGAAGGTGCATTTCGGCGAGGTGCCGCTGAAAGACGTGTTCGATCTGCGCGGCTTCAACCTCAACGCCAAGCTGGACATCGACCCGGACTTTCTCAAGGAAGACGAGCACGAGCACCACGACCACGAACACGGCGAGGATTGCGACCACCCCTCGCATGCGAACGAGGGCCACGGCCACCACCATCACCATGACGACGACGTGAAAAGCTTCGTCTACCGCGCCGACCGGCCCTTCGACCCGGCGCGGCTGGAGGATTTCCTGGGCGCCATCGTCAACATCTACGGCCCGCGCATGCTGCGCTACAAGGGCGTGCTCCACATGCAGGGCACCGAGCGCAAGGTGATCTTCCAGGGCGTGCACCAGCTGATGGGCAGCGACCTCGGCCCGGCCTGGGGCGCGGACGAAAAACGCAACAGCCGCATGGTCTTCATCGGCATCGACCTGCCGCGCGAAATCCTGGAGCAGGGCCTGGAGCAGTGCCTGGTCTGATGATCGAGTGCGAGGCGGCCGCCGCCGGGCCCCCCAAGGCGAGCCGCGCCTCCCCCTCGGGGGTGGAGTTACACGCAGCGTAGCGAAGTGAAAAGCCGGGGGCCAACATTCTTTGTCTATACAATCGCGCGCCTGTTCCGGGAGCGCACCTGTCCTGTCTTTATGGGGATGTGTGACTTTCGGCATAGGACTGCGCACGTTTCTGGCCTGCTTTCGGGGGTATAACCCCGGGGTTCGCCACCGGCGAGCACCCTGACAACGTTCGTCGAAGGAGCCAGTCACCGTGAAGAAACCCGTCGCCAAAGCCAAGCCCGTGACCAAGCCGGCGGTCAAGAAGACACCGGCTGCCAAGAAGGCTGTGCCCGCGGCGAAGAAGGTTTCTCCGGTCAAGCCAGTCAAGTCTGCCGCGCCGTCGAAGGCCCCTGCCAAGAGCAAGGCCACGACGGCGAGTGCAGGCGCTTCGTCAACCAAGGCGGCCGGCCCTCGTGCCACCGCACATGCTGCATCACCGACTCCCGTGAAAAAAGCGGCTGCCGCCTCCACTCCCGCCACGGCGACACCTTCCATGACCACTCCGACCACCCCCACCAATACCCCCGCCGCCACGCCTGCCCCCGCACGCGGCGGACGCGTTTCGCGGCTGTCGCAGCTGACCGTGCCCTCCATGCCCCAGTCGGTGGCCTCCACCGCGGCCAAATCGAGCTTCGTCCAGATCACGACGAACCCGCTGGTGCCGCCGCCGCCCATCGCCGTCAAGAAGGACCCGAAGCTGGCCAACAACTGGAAGAGCAAGCCGGCCCACGAACTCACCGATGCCGAGGTGATCGCGATGCCGGATTCGGAGTACATGAACGAGAAGCAGATGGCCTTCTTCCGCCTCAAGCTGCAGGAGCTCAAGCGCGGCATCCTCGAGAACGCCGGCGAGACCACCGAGCATCTGCGCGAAGACACGGTGGTCGTGCCGGACCCGGCCGACCGCGCCACCATCGAGGAAGAGCATGCGCTCGAACTGCGCACGCGCGACCGCGAGCGCAAGCTGCTCAAGAAGATCGAGCAGTCGATCCAGCGCATCGACGCCGGCGACTACGGCTACTGCGACGAAACCGGCGAGCCGATCGGTGTCGGCCGCCTGCTGGCCCGGCCGACCGCCACACTGTCCCTGGAGGCGCAACAGCGTCGTGAACTGAAGCAGAAGATGTTCGGCGACTGATCTTTCACGAAGCCGAAGGGGAGACGCTGCGCATGGCCAAGGAAGATTCCGGTCGCTTGTTGTCGAAGGTTGCGAAGTTCGTTCGCAATCCGCTCAAGGATTGGTCCGAGCTCGACGCCGAGGAGTCGTCGCAGCTCGAGAACGGCTACAGCCGCGAGATGCTCAAGGAAATGATCGAGCGGCGGCAGCGCAACGACTTCGTGCGCCGCCGTGAGTTCGACATGCTGCGCAAGTTGCGCCAGCGCGAGGCGGCCGGCGGCCGGGATGCCGCGGCCACGCCGTCCTCCTTCAACGTCAGCAGCACCTCGGGCAAGACCGAGGGCCGGGCGCTCACGCTCAAGAAGATCGACGAGATCGAAGAGCAGATGTCGCAGCAATGGTGGAAGAACCGCGGGCCTGGAGGCGCAGCCGGCCCCGACGGCGCGGCTTCCCGGAACTCCGACATGGCCGCTCAGCATGCGCGCGCCTATGCCGACACCGTGCCCGGCGTGCCGCCGCCCCCCGGGGCGACCGGGCAGCAGGGCGCACGCTCCGTCTACGACGGCAGCATCGAGGAAGCCGCCATCCGCTTCGCCCACGGCGACGATGTCGGCGCCGAAGCCATCCTGTTGCAGACGCTGGCACCGGACAGCCCGAGCGCCGATCACGACGACACCTGGCTCGCCTTGCTCGACCTTTACCGGGCCACCGGCGATGCCGAGAAGTTCGCGGCCGCCGGCGTTCGCTATGCGCAGCACACGAAGCGGGCTGCGCCCGAATGGATTTCGCTGCGCGCGCTGGCGCGCAATGTCCAGGCCTCGGCGGCTGCCGATAGCGAATCGGCGCCGAGGGCGGCACCGGTCGGCGGCGCCGACTGGGCGAGCCCCGCGCGGCTGACGCGCGAAAGCCTGCTCGGCCTCACCCGTGCGCTCGCCGCGGCCGGCGCGTCGTGGAAGCTCGACTGGAATGCGCTCGACGCCATCGAAGCCGATGCCGCCGGGCCGCTGCGCGCCTTGTTCAACCACTGGGCCGATTCGGCGGTGCAACTGCGCTTTGCCGGCAGCGATCGCCTGCTGATCGTGCTCACCGAGGCCACGCCCGTCAACAACCGCCAGGTCGATGCGGTCTGGTGGCAGCTGCACATGGCCGCCTTGCGTGTCATGCACCGGGCCGACGAATTCGAACTGCTGGCGCTCAACTACTGCATCACCTACGAGGTGTCGCCGCCGCCCTGGGAAGACCCGAAGGGCGATTTCGGCGAGCTCGAAGCACAGCCGCAGGGGCCCGCACCGGAGCCGGCGTCCGGATTCGCGATCTCGGCCATCGACGACGAGCCCGGCGACGACCTGGCGCCGGCCGGACCCATCGGCCACAGCACGCTGGCGGGGGAGCTCGTGGGCGAGTCGCTCTCGACCTGGGAGCGACTCGATACGGAGCTGGTCGGCGCACCGAACTTGTCGGTGTCGTGCGCGGCGCTGGTGCGCATCGATTTCGTGGCGGCCGGCACGCTCCTGAACTGGGTCACGGCCCGCGATGCGCGCGAACAGCGCGTGGCCTTCGTGGACGCGCACCGGCTGATCGCGGCCTTCTTCGGCGTGATCGGCATTGCCGACCACGCCGAGGTCGCAGTCAGAACGAACTAGGCCCCGGCTTTTCACGTCGCTTCGCTGCGTGTACCACCCCCCGAGGGGGAGGCTCGGCCGCCTTGGGGCGGCCCGGCGGCGGCCGATATAGTCTCTCAAGCTCACGAGGGCACTACGCTTATTCGGCTTGCATTCGCGCCGGCCGTCGCCATATTGCTTCGATGGAACAATTTCACGGAACCACGATCATCAGCGTGCGGCGCAAGACCCCGAACGGCGACCAGGTCGCGATCGGCGGCGACGGCCAGGTCACCCTCGGCAACATCGTCATCAAGGGCAGCGCACGCAAGGTGCGCCGGCTCTATCACGGCAAGGTGCTCGCCGGTTTTGCCGGCGCGACCGCCGATGCCTTCACCCTCTTCGAGCGTTTCGAGGCCAAGCTCGAAAAGCATCAGGGCCACCTGGCGCGCGCCGCCATCGAGCTCACCAAGGACTGGCGTACCGATCGCGTGCTGCGCCGGCTCGAGGCGATGCTGGCGGTGGCCGACGCCACCACCTCGCTGATCATCACCGGCAGCGGCGATGTGCTGGAGCCCGAGAACGGCATCATCGCGATCGGCTCCGGCGGCGCCTACGCGCAGGCCGCGGCCAAGGCGCTGGTCGACCACACCGAGATGAGCGCCGCCGACATCGTCAAGAAATCGCTCGAGATCGCGGGCGAACTCTGCATTTACACCAATATGCATCACACGGTAGAGACCCTGTGAGGCCGCTCCGAGTCCATCCATGTCCATGACCCCCCAGGAAATCGTTTCCGAACTCGACCACCACATCGTCGGCCAGCCCGACGCCAAGCGCGCGGTGGCGATCGCGCTGCGCAATCGCTGGCGCCGCCAGCAGGTCGAGGAAAAGCTGCGCGCCGAGATCACGCCCAAGAACATCCTCATGATCGGCCCCACCGGCGTGGGCAAGACCGAGATCGCGCGCCGGCTTGCGCGCCTGGCCGATGCGCCCTTCATCAAGGTCGAGGCGACCAAGTTCACCGAGGTCGGCTACGTCGGCAAGGACGTCGATTCGATCATCCGCGACTTGGCCGAAATCGCCGTCAAGCAGACGCGCGAAAGCGAGAGCGCCAAGGTGCGCATGCGCGCCGAGGACGGGGCGGAAGAGCGCATCCTCGACGTGCTGCTGCCGCCGGCGCGTTTGGCCGATGGCGCCGCCACAGACGGCAGCGGCAATGCCACGCGGCAGGCCTTCCGCAAGAAGCTGCGCGAACACCAGCTCGACGACAAGGAGATCGAGATCGACCTGGCCGAAGCGCGCGCGCCGCTCGAGATCATGGGCCCCGCCGGCATGGAGGACATGACCGAACAGCTGCGCGGCATGTTCGGCCAGCTGAGTCAGGGCCGGCGCAAGACGCGCAAGCTCAAGATCGGCGAGGCGATGCATTTGCTGATCGAAGAGGAGGCCGCCAAGCTGGTCAACGAGGACGAGATCCGCACCCAGGCGATCCACAACGCCGAGCAGAACGGCATCGTCTTCATCGACGAGATCGACAAGGTCGCCACGCGCACCGAGGCGCAGGGCGCCGACGTGTCGCGCCAGGGCGTGCAGCGCGACCTGCTGCCGCTGGTCGAAGGCACGTCCGTGACCACCAAGTACGGCGTGGTGCGCACCGACCACATCCTTTTCATCGCGAGCGGTGCCTTTCACCTGAGCAAGCCGAGCGACCTGATCCCCGAATTGCAGGGCCGCTTCCCGATCCGCGTCGAGTTGCAGTCGCTCTCGGTGGCGGATTTCGAGAGCATCCTGACCCAGACCCAGGCCTCGCTGGTGAAGCAGTACCAGGCGCTGTTGGCGACCGAGGGCGTGACGCTGGAATTCGCGCCCGACAGCATCACGCGGCTGGCGAGCATCGCCTACGATGTCAACGAGCGCACCGAGAACATCGGCGCGCGGCGCCTGTCGACCGTCATGGAGCGGCTGCTCGACGAAGTGAGCTTCGACGCCACCAAGCTCGAAGGCCAGGCGATCCGCATCGATGCCGCCTACGTGGACGCACGCCTCTCGGCACTAAGTCACGACGAAGACCTCTCTCGATTCATCCTCTGATCGGCGCTTTTCACTTGTGCGGTTCACGCATCACATTCATTGCGTGAGCTAAGTGCTTCATCTGCAACGAAATTCGGTGTTCTTGGAATTGCAAAAACACCGCTAAGTCGTTGATTCCATTACAAAAAATACCTGCGACGGCCCGTTGCGCGCTAAGTGTTTCCTGCTACAGTGCAAAAAAGTGCAGTTAAGTGGGAAAAAGTGTCGAGCGGTGCCTCTTTTGGGTGCGCGACGCCTCCCACCACAGGGGTTCGTGGTCGTGTTTCAAGGCGCTTCATCGCTCAGTCTGGATGCCAAGGGGCGGCTCTCCGTGCCGACCCGGCATCGTGACGTCCTGAGCGCCACCGCGGCCGGTCAGCTCACGATCACCAAGCATCCGCACGGATGCCTGATGCTGTTCCCTCGTCCCGAGTGGGAGAAATTCCGCGAACGCATCGCCGCGCTGCCGATGTCGGCACAGTGGTGGAAGCGCGTTTTCCTGGGCAATGCGATGGACGTCGAAATGGACGGCACCGGCCGTGTGCTGATCTCGCCCGAGCTGCGCTCGGCGGCGGGGATCACGCGCGACGTTCTGTTGCTGGGCATGGGCAACAACTTCGAGCTCTGGGACAAGGCCACCTACGACGCCAAGGAGGCCGAAGCCACGCAGGGCGAGATGCCCGATGTTTTCCAGGACTTTTCGTTCTGAGGCCGGCAGTGGAACAGGCATGGACCCATACGACGGTTTTGTTGAAGGAAGCGGTGGAAGCCCTCCTTCCCGATGCGTCGCGGGCCTCCGGCACCTACGTGGATGCCACCTTCGGCCGCGGCGGCCATTCGCGCGCCATCCTCGAGAGGCTGGCGCCGGCCGGCCGGCTGATCGCGTACGACAAGGACGCGGAAGCGGTGGCCGAAGCAGCGCGCATCGAGGATGCGCGTTTTTCCATCCGGCACCAGGGTTTCAAGGACGTGGGGGAATTGCCGCCGGCGAGTGTGGCCGGCCTGCTGATGGACCTCGGCATCAGCTCCCCCCAGATCGACAACCCCGCACGGGGTTTTTCTTTTCGTTTCGACGGCCCGCTCGACATGCGCATGGACACCACGCGCGGCGAGAGCGTGGCCGAATGGCTGGCAACGGCCGAACCACAGCAGATTGCGGAGGTGATTCGTGACTATGGCGAGGAACGGTTTGCTGTTCAGATTGCAAAGGCGATTGCAGCTCGCCGACAAGAACGGGGCGCAATTTCAACCACCGCCGAGCTGGCCGAGCTCGTGGCTGGCGCGGTCAAAACCCGCGAGCCGGGCCAGAACCCTGCAACGCGCACATTTCAGGCTCTTCGGATTTTCATCAACGCCGAGCTTGAAGAGCTGCAACAGGCGCTAGAAGCGAGCCTTACCGTGCTGCAACCCCAAGGCCGGCTCGCGGTGATCAGCTTCCACTCGCTGGAAGACCGCATCGTGAAGCAGTTCATCGCCAAGCATTCGCGCGAGGTCTACGACCGCCGCGCGCCCTTTGCTGCACCGAAGGCGATGAAGCTGAAGGCTTTGGGACGCGTCAAGCCGTCGAAGGCCGAGGTGGACGGCAACCCCCGCGCGCGCAGCGCGATCCTGCGCGTCGCCGAGCGCACGGAAGCCTGAACATGGCCCGCCTCAACCTGCTCCTGCTCATGGCCGTGCTGGCCTCGGCGATCTACCTGGTGCACACGCAGTACCTGTCGCGCCAGCTGTTCACCGAGCTGCACCGCGTGCAGAACGAGGCGCGCCGGCTCGAGCTCGACCACGACCGGCTGCAGGTCGAGAAGCGCGCGCAGGCAACGCCGCTGCGCGTGGAGAAGCTGGCCAAGGAGCAGCTCAGGATGCGCACGACCACGCCGGCCATCACCCAGTACGTGCGGCAGGACGGCACCGTGATCCCGGCGGTTGCAGCGGTGCCTGCGGCTGCAGCCGCGCCAACGCCGGCCTCGCCGGCGCGTGCGGCGACGACGCGGAGGGCCACGCCATGAGTCGCCGCAGCAGCAGCCGCAGCGTGCAATACACGACCAGCCCGCTGCTCGCGAGCAAGACCCCGGTCTGGCGCAGCAAGTTCATCGTGGCCGGCATCGCCTTCGGCTTCCTGGTGCTGGCCGGCCGCGCGGCCTACGTGCAGGTGATCGGCAACGATTTCTTCCAGCGCCAGGGCGAGGTGCGCTTCACGCGCACGCTGGAGCTGCCGGCCAACCGCGGCCGCATCCTCGATCGCAACGGGCTCTTGCTCGCCTCCAGCGTGGTGGCGCCCAGCATCTGGGCGATTCCGGAGGACATCGAGCGCGACGACCCCGAGGTCAAGGCCAAGCTCAAACAGGTCGCCAGGCTGCTGGAGATGACGCAGAAGGACTTCGACAAGAAGCTGGAGGACGAGGACAAGACCTTCGTCTGGATCAAGCGGCAGGTCGACGAGCCCATCGCCAAGCGCATCGCCGAGCTCAACATCAAGGGCATCTACCAGCGCAAGGAATACAAGCGCCAGTACCCCGAGGGCGAGGCGGCCGCGCACGTGGTGGGCTTCACCAACGTCGAGGACAACGGCCAGGAAGGCATCGAGCTCGCGTTCAACAAGGAGCTGGCCGGCAAGGCGGGCGCGCGCCGCGTCATCAAGGACCGGCTCGGTCGCGTGGTCGAGGGCGTGGGCGAGCAGATCCCGCCGGTCGACGGCCGCGACATCCAGTTGAGCGTCGACAGCAAGGTGCAGTTCTTCGCCTACCAGAAGCTGCGCGATGCGGTGACGGCCAACAAGGCCAAGGCCGGCAGCGTGGTGGTGCTCGACGCCGTCACCGGCGAGGTGCTGGCGCTGGCCAACTACCCGAGCTACGTGCCCGACAAGCGGCAGAACCTCACTGGCGAGCAGCTGCGCAACCGCGCGCTCACCGACACCTTCGAGCCCGGCTCGACGATGAAGCCGATCACGGTCGCGATGGCGCTCGAAGCCGGCCGCATCAAGCCGCAGACGCTGATCGAAACCGGCCCCGGCCGATTCAGCATCGGCGGCTTCACCATCAGCGACACCCACAACTACGGCACGCTGACGGTCGAGGGCGTGATCCAGAAGTCGAGCAACGTCGGCGCGCTCAAGATCGCGCAGAAGATGAGCCCGCACGAGATGTGGGACACCTACACGGCGCTCGGCTACGGCCAGAAGCCCCAGCTGCAGTTCCCCGGTGCGGTGACGGGGCGGCTGCGGCCCTGGAAGAGCTGGCGCCCGGTCGAGCAGGCCACCATGGCCTACGGCTACGGCCTGTCGGCCTCGCTGTTCCAGATGGCGCATTCCTACACCTCCTTCGCGCACGACGGCCAGCTCATTCCCGCGACCATCCTCAAGAGTCCCGACCCGGCGGTGGGCGTGAAGGTGTTCTCGCCGCAGAACGCGCTCGCGGTGCGCAAGATGCTGCAGATGGCGGCCGGTCCCGGCGGCACCGGCCAGCGCGCGCAGACCATCGGCTACTCGGTGGGCGGCAAGTCCGGCACCGCGCACAAGCAGGTCGGCAAGGGCTACGCGAGCAACAAGTACCGTTCCTGGTTCACCGGCATGGCACCGATCGAGAAACCGCGCATCATCGTGGCGGTGATGATCGACGAGCCGAGCGCCGGCCAGTATTTCGGCGGCCTGGTGGCGGCGCCCGTGTTCAGCGAGGTCGTGCAGCAGACGCTGCGCATGATGAACGTCCCGCCCGACATGGCAGTCAAACCGCTGGTCGTGACCAACGGCGTGGAAGAGAGCTTCTGATGCTGACGCTGCACAGTCCCCTCGAGGCCGCCGGCTGGCTCAAGGCCCGCGTGCGCGGCGTGCTGCATGCCGACAGCCGGCCGGTGGGGGCGGGCGACGGTTTCGTCGCCTGGCCCGGCGCGGCCACCGACGGCCGGCGCCACGTCGCGGCCGCGCTGGCGCAGGGCGCCGCGGCCTGCCTGGTCGAAGCCGAGGGCGTCGAGGCCTTCGGCTTCGAAGGCGAGGCCATTGCGCGCTACGTCGGCCTCAAGGCCGCGACCGGGCCGATCGCCGCGGCCTACCACGACGATCCTTCGACCCGGCTCGACGTGCTTGCTGTCACCGGCACCAACGGCAAGACCTCCACCGCCTGGTGGCTGGCGCAGGCGCTCGCGGTCCGCTCGCCTTGCGCCGTGATGGGCACGCTGGGCATCGGCGTGCCGCCGGACCTGAGCTATACCGGCCTGACCACGCCCGACCCGGTGATGCTGCAGCGCGAGCTGCGCAACTACGCGGATCGCGGCTTCGGCGCCTGCGCGATCGAGGCCTCCTCGATCGGCATCGCGGAGCGCCGGCTCGACGGCACGCGGATCGCGGTCGCGGTGTTCACCAATTTCACGCAGGACCATCTCGACTACCACGGCAGCATGGATGCCTACTGGCAGGCCAAGGCCGAGCTGTTCGGCTGGCCGGGCCTGCGCGCCGCGGTGGTCAACATCGACGACGTGCACGGCGCCAGCCTGGTCGCGAACCTGATCGAGCGCGGCGTCGGTGCACTCGACGTCTGGACCGTGTCGGCCGCCGGCGCGCCGGCGCGCCTCCGGGCGACGGAGATCGGCTACGACGCGCAGGGCCTGCAGTTCTCGGTGGTCGAGCAGGGCGTGCCGGCCGAACACCTGAAGACGCAGCTGATCGGCCAGTACAACGTCGCGAACCTGCTGGGCGTGCTGGGCACGCTGCGCGCGCTCGGGCTGTCGCTGAAGGAAGCGGTGGCGGCCTGCGCGCGGCTCGACAGCGTGCCGGGCCGCATGGAGCGCGTCGCCATCGCGGGCCAGCCGCTGGCGGTGGTCGACTACGCGCACACGCCCGACGCGCTCGACAAGGCGCTGGCTGGCCTGCGTCCGCTGGCGCGGCTGCGCGGCGGGCAGCTCTGGTGCATGTTCGGCTGCGGCGGCGACCGCGACACCGCCAAGCGGCCCATGATGGCCGCGGTGGCCGAAAAGCAGGCCGACCGCCTGGTCCTGACCAGCGACAACCCGCGCAGCGAGAAGCCCAACGCCATCATCAGCCAGATCCTCCTCGGGCTCGCGCGTCCCGAGGCAGCCCAGGTCGAGCCCGACCGCGCGAAGGCGATCCGCGAGACGCTGGCTCAGGCCGCGCCCGAAGACGTGGTGCTGCTGGCCGGGCGCGGCCACGAGGCCTGGCAGGAAATCGCCGGCGAGCGCATCGCGTTTTCCGATCGAACGCATGCGATCGAAGCCTTGACGCTAAGGAGTGGCGCATGAGCGTTCATCAGCCAGGAACACCCATGATGACGCTCGGCCAGGCACAGGCCTGGATTCCGGGCGCGCGCCTGGTCGGCGATCCCGCCACGCCCATCTCGCGCGTGCACACCGACACGCGCACGCTGGCGGCCGGCGACCTGTTCGTCGCCCTCAAGGGCGAACGCTTCGACGCCAACGACTTCCTGGCCGATGCGCGCGCGCGCGGCGCGGTCGCTGCGATCGCGCACCGCGGACTGGCGGCCGCCGGGCTGCCGGGGCTCGAGGTGCCGGACACGCTGGCTGCGCTCGGCGCCCTGGCTGCGGGCTGGCGCGCGCAGTTCGAGCTGCCGCTGGTCGCGGTCACCGGCAGCAACGGCAAGACCACCGTCACGCAGATGATTGCGTCGATCCTGCGCGCCGCCGGTGCCGAGCGCGCGCTCGCGACGGCCGGCAACTACAACAACGAGATCGGCGTGCCGCTGACGCTGCTGCGCCTGCGCGAACAGCACCAGCTCGCGGTGGTCGAGCTCGGCATGAACCACCCGGGCGAGATCGCGCGACTGGCGGCGATTGCGCGTCCCACCATCGCGCTGGTCAACAACGCGCAGCGCGAGCACCTGGAGTTCATGGCGAGCGTCGACGCGGTGGCGCGCGAGAACGGCGCGGCGATCAGCGCGCTGCCGGACAGCGGCACCGCCGTGTTCCCCTACGGCGACGCCTTCACCTCGCTGTGGAACGAAATGGCGCACGAGGGTGCATCGCGCCGCTGCCTGACCTTCGGCGAGCGGCCCGACGCGGACATCGCGCTGGCCGGCGCCGAATGGCGGGGCGACGCCTGGCGCTTCGAGGCGCGCACGCCGCTCGGCGACATCAAGTCCACCCTGCGGATCGCCGGCCGGCACAACGTGGTCAATGCGCTCGCCGCCGTGGCCTGCTCGCTCGCCAGCGGCGTGTCGCTCGAGAAGATTGCCGAGGGGCTGGCCGCGTTCGAGCCGGTCAAGGGGCGTTCGAAGGCCACCGAGCTGCGTTTCGCGGGTCGGCACACGATCACGCTCGTCGACGACAGCTACAACGCCAACCCTGACTCGGTGCGCGCCGCGATCGATGTGTTGAGCGGCCTGCCGGGCCCGCGCCTCCTGGTGCTGGGCGACATGGGCGAGGTCGGCGACCAGGGACCGCAATTCCACGCCGAGGTCGGTGCATGGGCGAGCCAGCGCGGCATCGAAACACTTTTCGCGCTCGGCCGCGAATCGGCGCACGGCATCGCGGCCTTCAAGGCCGCCGGCGGCGCCGAGGCCCGGCATTTCGACGACATCGCGGCACTCAACGCGGCGGTCCTGGCGCAGGTGCCGCGCACGGCCAGCATGCTGGTCAAGGGCTCGCGCTTCATGCAGATGGAGCGTGTGGTGCAGGCCGTCGCCGCGGCTGCCAAAGAACAACAAGACAAGGAGGGCAGCCAATGAACCCGGCCTGCGCATCATGCTAGTGAGCCTCGCCCTGTGGCTGCAGACGCTCTCGCCGGAGTTCGGCTTCCTGCGCGTCTTCCAGTATCTGACCTTCCGCGCGCTGATGGCCGCGCTGACCGCGCTGCTGGTCGGCCTCCTGGCCGGGCCCTACGTGATCCGCCGCCTTGCCGCGCTCAAGATCGGCCAGCCGATACGCGGCTACGGCATGGAGACGCACCTGACCAAGAGCGGCACGCCCACCATGGGCGGCGTGCTGGTGCTGTTCTCGATCGCCTTCGCGACGCTGCTGTGGTTCGACCCGTCCAACCGCTTCGTCTGGATCGTGCTGTGGGTCACGCTGGGCTTCGGCGCCATCGGCTGGGTCGACGACTGGCGCAAGGTGGTGCGCAAGGATCCGGAAGGCATGCGTTCGCGCGAGAAGTACTTCTGGCAATCGGTGGTCGGGCTGGTGGCGGGCTTCTACCTGCTGTTCAGCATCTCCGAAAGCTCCAACTGGCGCGTGCTCGAGCTGTTCTACAGCTGGGTCGGCTCGGGCTTCGACCTCGACTTTCCGCCCAAGATCAACCTCCTGGTGCCCTTCTTCAAGGAAGTGAGCTACCCGCTCGGCGGCATCGGCTTCGTGATCCTGACCTACCTCGTGATCGTCGGCGCCAGCAACGCGGTGAACCTGACCGACGGGCTCGACGGCCTGGCGATCATGCCGGTGGTGATGGTCGGCTCCGCCCTGGGCGTGTTCGCCTACGTGACCGGCAGCGCGGTCTATTCCAAGTACCTGCTGTTCCCGCACATCCCGGGCTCGGGCGAACTGCTGGTGTTCTGCTCGGCCATGGCCGGCGCCGGGCTCGCATTCCTCTGGTTCAACACCCATCCGGCGCAGGTCTTCATGGGCGACGTGGGCGCGCTCGCGCTGGGCGGCGCGCTCGGCACCATCGCGGTGATCGTGCGCCAGGAAATCGTGTTCTTCGTCATGGGCGGCATCTTCGTGGTCGAGGCGATCTCGGTGATGGCGCAGGTGACCTACTTCAAGTACACCAAGAAGCGCTTCGGCGAAGGCCGCCGCGTGCTCAAGATGGCGCCCTTGCACCACCACTTCGAGAAGAGCGGCTGGCGCGAGACGCAGGTCGTGGTGCGTTTCTGGATCATCACCATGCTGTTGTGCCTGGTGGGTCTTTCCACCTTGAAGCTGCGGTAGGCCGCATGCGGCATCTTCAAGACCAACACGTGCTGATCCTGGGCCTGGGCGCCTCGGGACTGGCGATGGCGCGCTGGTGCGCGCGCCATGGCGCCAGGCTGACCGTGGCCGACACGCGCGAGGCGCCGCCGCAGCGCGATGCGCTGCTTGCCGAGCTGCCCGAAGCGGATTTTGTCGGCGGGCCGTTCTCGGCCGCACTGGTCGAAGGCACGTCGGTGCGCGCCGTCTATCGCTCGCCGGGCCTGTCGCCGGCTTCGATCGCGGTGGTGGTCGATGCGGCACGCGCCATGGGCCTTCCCGTGGGCGGCGAGCTCGATCTGTTCGCGCAGGCGCTGGCGGACCTGCGCACCGTGGAAGCTGCCGACGCAGTTGATGCGCCGGTGGAAGAGGCCGAGCCGGCGCCGGTGTCGCCGCCGCAGGAGCAGGAAGCCGAATCCGCCGCTATCGAAGACGACGACGACGACGCCGCCGAAGCGCCGACCCCGATCCTCGTGCCCGTCCCGCCGGCGCCCCAGGGCTACACGCCGGCGGTGCTGGCCGTGACCGGCACCAATGGCAAGACGACGGTCACCGCGCTCGCCGGCCAACTGGTGGAACGCGCCGGCAAGACGGTCGCGGTGGCCGGCAACATCGGCCCCACCTTGCTCGACACGCTGGCCGCGCACCTCGACGCCGGCACGCTGCCCGAGGTGTGGGTGCTCGAGCTCTCGAGCTTCCAGCTCGACGGCGTGCAGGGCTTCGAGCCGACCGCGGCCGCGGTGCTCAACCTGACGCAGGACCACCTCGACTGGCATGGCGACATGGCTTCTTACGCAGCGGCCAAGGCGCGTATCTTCGGCGCCAAGGGCACCATGGTGCTCAATCGCGAGGACGAGGCGGTGATGGCGATGCGGCCCGCGCCGGTGAAGCTGGCGAAGGGCCAGTCGCCGCGCAGCATCGTCACGTTCGGCGCCGGCATGCCGCTGCGTCCCGGCGACTACGGGCTCGAACGGCTGAATGGAATGCCCTGGCTGGTGCGCGCGCTGGAAGCCGACGAGACGCAGAAGCGCAAGCGCGGCGCCGCGGCCGAAGAGGAAGAGATCCACATCCAGCGCCTGATGCCGGCCGATGCGCTGCGCATCCGCGGCCGGCACAACGCCCTCAACGCCCTGGCGGCGCTCGCGCTCGCCGCCGCGGCCGGCTGCCAGCTCGCGCCCATGCTCTACGGCCTGCGCGAATACCGTGGCGAGCCGCATCGGGTCGAGCCGGTCATGATCGTCGACGAGGTCGAGTATTTCGATGACAGCAAGGGCACCAACGTGGGCGCGACGGTCGCGGCCCTGATCGGGCTGGGCGAAGAGCGCCGCCTGGTCGTGATCCTCGGCGGCGAGGGCAAGGGCCAGGACTTCGCGCCGCTCGCGGAACCGGTGCGCCAGTACGTGCGCGCCGTGGTGCTGATCGGCCGCGACGCGCCGCTGATCGAGGCGGCGCTGGCATCGACCGGCGTGCCGCTGCTGCCCGCCGCCTCGCTGCCCGAGGCCGTGACGCTGGCCGCCGGCCGCGCGCATCCCGGCGATGCCGTGCTGCTGTCGCCGGCCTGCGCGAGCTTCGACATGTTCAAGGACTACGAACACCGCGCGACGGTGTTCTGCGAGGCGGTGCAGGAACTCGCCGAGGCACCGCGTGGCACCGGCGGGGAGGAGCTCGCATGAGCACGACCGCCGCAGCCACCCCCAACAAGACGAGCCGCTTCGCCGGCTGGTTCAGCCGCGCCACGAGCGGCATCGACGCGCTGCCCATGCACCTGCCGGTGCGTCTCGGCAATGCCGGGATGACGCAGACCAAGGCGGCGCCGGTGCGTGTGCTGGGCTTCGACCAGGCGCTGGTCTGGGTCACGGTCGCCTTGCTCGCCTGGGGCCTGGTGATGGTCTATTCGGCCTCCATCGCATTGCCGGACAACCCGCGCTTCGCGCGCCAGGGCTACGGCCCGGCCTTCTTCCTCACGCGCCATGCGGCCTCGGTGGTGATCGCCTTCATCGCCGCGCTCTTGGCCTTTCAGATCCCGATGGCGATCTGGGAGCGCGCGGCGCCCTGGCTCTTCGTCGCCTCGCTGCTGCTGCTGGTCGCGGTGCTGATTCCGCACATCGGCATCAACGTCAACGGTGCGCGCCGCTGGCTGCCAATGGGCTTCATGCGCTTCCAGCCTTCCGAGCTGGCCAAGCTCGCGATGATCCTCTACGCCGCCAGCTACATGGTGCGCAAGATGGAAATCAAGGAGCGCTTCTTCCGCGCCGTGCTGCCGATGGGCATCGCGGTGGTGGTGGTCGGCATGCTGGTGATGGCGGAGCCCGACATGGGCGCCTTCATGGTGATCGCGGTGATCGCGATGGGCATCCTGTTCCTCGGCGGCGTCAACGCGCGCATGTTCTTCGTGATCGCCGCGCTGGTGGTCGTCGCGTTCGGCACCATCGTGGCCACCAGTCCGTGGCGGCGCGAGCGCATCTTCGCCTACCTCGATCCGTGGAGCGAAGAGCATGCGCTGGGCAAGGGCTATCAGCTGTCGCATTCGCTGATCGCGATCGGCCGCGGCGAGATCTTCGGCGTCGGCCTCGGTGGCAGCGTCGAGAAGCTGCACTGGCTGCCCGAGGCGCACACCGACTTCCTGCTCGCGGTGATCGGCGAGGAGTTCGGCCTGGTCGGCGTGCTGCTCGCGATCGGCCTCTTCCTCTGGCTCACGCGCCGCATCATGCACATCGGCCGCCAGGCGATCGCGCTCGACCGCGTGTTCTCCGGACTCGTGGCGCAGGGCGTCGGCATCTGGATCGGTTTCCAGGCCTTCATCAACATGGGCGTGAACCTGGGTGCGCTGCCGACCAAGGGGCTGACCTTGCCGCTGATGAGCTTCGGGGGCTCGGCCATCCTGATGAACGTAGTCGCGCTCGCGATCGTGCTGCGCATCGACTATGAGAACCGGGTTCTCATGCGCGGAGGCCGCGTATGAGCAGGACGGCACTGGTCATGGCGGGCGGCACGGGCGGGCATATCTTCCCGGGACTGGCCGTGGCCGAGGCCCTGCGCGAGCGCGGCTGGCGCGTGCACTGGCTGGGCGCGCCCGGCAGCATGGAAGAAAAGCTGGTGCCGCCGCGCGGCTTCGCCTTCGAGCCGGTGCATTTCGGCGGCGTGCGCGGCAAGGGGCCGATCACGCTGTTCCTGCTGCCGATGCGCCTCTTGCGCGCGTTTTTGCAGAGCATCGCCGTCGTTCGCCGCGTCAAGCCCGATGTGGTGGTTGGCCTCGGCGGCTACATCACCTTTCCGGGCGGCATGATGAGCGTGCTGCTCAACAAGCCGCTGGTGCTGCACGAGCAGAACTCGGTCGCCGGGCTCGCCAACAAGGTGCTTGCCAGCGTCGCGGACCGCGTCTTCACCGCGTTCCCGAACGTGATGAAGAAAGCCCAGTGGGTCGGCAACCCGCTGCGCGCGGCCTTCACTTCGCAGCCCGACCCGGCCACGCGCTTCGCGGGCCGCAGCGGTCCGCTCAAGCTGCTGGTCGTCGGCGGCAGCCTGGGCGCGAAGGCGCTCAACGCCGTCGTGCCGAAGGCGCTCGCGCGCATCGCACCCGAGCAGCGTCCGACGGTCACGCACCAGAGCGGCGCCAAGCAGATCGACGAGCTGCGCGCCAACTATGCGGCTGCCGGCGTCGAAGGCGAGCTCACCCCTTTCATCGAAGACACCGCAAGCGCCTATGCCGACGCCGACCTGATCGTCGCGCGCGCCGGCGCGAGCACCGTCACCGAAATCGCGGCCGTCGGCGCAGCAGCGCTGTTCGTGCCATTTCCATCCGCCGTGGACGACCACCAGACCACCAATGCGCGCTTTCTTGTCGACGCAGGCGGCGGCTGGCTCGTTCAGCAAACCGAATTGACTCCCGAATTGTTGGCCGACTTGCTACAGAAAACCGGGCGCCCTGCGCTCATGGAACGCGCCGTGAAGGCCAAGACGATGCAGAAAACCGAGGCGGTCAACGTGCTCGTGCAGGCCTGTGAGGAGCTTGTCAAATGAAGCACGCAATTCGTCATATCCACTTCGTCGGTATCGGCGGCTCCGGCATGAGCGGCATCGCCGAGGTGTTGTTCAACCTGGGCTACAAGATCACCGGCTCCGACCTGGCCGACAGCGCGACGCTCAAGCGGCTCGCGGGGCTGGGCATCACCACCTTCGTGGGCCACGACGCGGCGAACATCGCGGGCGCCGACGCGGTCGTGACTTCCACCGCCGTGAATGCCGACAACCCCGAGGTGGTCGCCGCGCGCGAGAAGCGCATCCCTGTCGTGCCGCGGGCGCTGATGCTGGCCGAGCTGATGCGGCTCAAGCAGGGCATCGCGATCGCCGGCACGCACGGCAAGACCACGACGACCAGCCTGGTCGCGAGCGTGCTCGCGGCGGCAGGGCTCGATCCGACCTTCGTCATCGGCGGCCGGCTCAACAGCGCGGGCGCCAATGCGCAGCTCGGCAGCGGCGACTACATCGTGGTCGAGGCCGACGAGTCGGACGCTTCCTTCCTGAACCTGCTGCCGGTGATGGCGGTGGTCACGAACATCGATGCCGACCACATGGAGACCTACGGGCACGACTTCGCGAAGCTCAAGAAAGCTTTCGTCGATTTCCTGCATCGCATGCCTTTCTATGGCACGGCGATCCTCTGCACCGACGATCCGGCGGTGCGCGAGATCGTGACCGAGGTGTCCTGCCCGGTCACCAGCTACGGCTTCAGCGAGGACGCGCAGGTGCGTGCGGTCAACGTGCGCGCGGTCGGCGCGCAGATGCACTTCACCGCGCAGCGGCGCAACGGCGTTACGCTGCCGGACCTGGACATCGTGCTGAACCTGCCCGGCGAGCACAACGTGCGCAATGCGCTGTCAGTGATCGCGGTGGCGGTCGAGCTCAACGTGCCCGACGAGGCGGTGCAGCGCGGCCTGGCCGACTTCAAGGGCGTGGGCCGGCGCTTCCAGCGCTACGGCGAGGTCAAGCTGCCGCACGCACACGGGCCCGGCAGCTTCACGCTGATCGACGATTACGGCCACCACCCGGTCGAGATGGCGGCCACCATCGCCGCCGCGCGCGGCGCTTTCCCGGGGCGGCGCCTGGTGCTGGCTTTCCAGCCGCACCGCTTCACGCGCACGCGCGACTGCTTCGAGGATTTCGTCAAGGTCATCGGCGCGGCCGACGCGGTGCTGCTGGGCGAGGTCTATGCCGCCGGCGAAGCGCCGATCGTGGCCGCCGACGGCCGCTCGCTGGCACGCGCGCTGCGCGTGGCGGGCAAAGTGGAGCCGGTGTTCGTCGACGAGATCGCGGACATGCCGCAGGCCATCCTCGACAACGCGCGCGAGGGCGACGTGGTGATCTGCATGGGTGCGGGCTCGATCGGCGCCGTGCCCGCCAAGGTGGTCGAGCTCGGCGGCGCGGCCTCTTCCAAGAAATCGGAGCGCTTCACGCGCGAAGGGAGAGCACTGTGAAGCCGCAGGACTTCGGCAAGGTGGCCGTGCTTTTCGGCGGCACGTCGGCCGAACGCGAGATTTCCATCATGTCGGGCACCGGCGTGCTGGAGGCACTGCGCTCGCGCGGCGTCGACGCCCACGCCTTCGATCCGGCCGAGCGCGAGCTGGTCGAGCTCAAGCATGAAGGCTTCGCACGCTGCTTCGTCGTGCTGCATGGCCGACACGGCGAGGACGGCACGGTGCAGGGCGCGCTGGAACTGCTCGGCATTCCCTACACCGGCTCCGGCGTGATGGCCTCGAGCGTGGCGATGGACAAGGTCATGACCAAGCGCATCTGGCAGGCCGACGGCCTGCCGACGCCGCGCTATGTGCGCCTGGCCTTCGACCAGCAGAGCCGCGAGCAGGTGCTGGCCGTGCCCGACGTGCTGGGGCTGCCGCTGATCGTGAAGCCGCCGCGCGAGGGTTCCTCCATCGGCGTGACCAAGGTCGAGGGTTACTCGCAGATGCAGGACGCCGTGACGCTGGCCGTCGGCTACGACACCGACGTGCTCTGCGAGGAGTTCATCGAGGGCGAGGAAGTCACCTGCGCCGTGCTCGGCGGCGGCCTCGGCGCCGTGGCGCTGCCAGTGGTGCGCATCGCCGCGCCCGAGGGCGCCTACGACTACCAGAACAAGTACTTCACCGACGACGTGAAGTACCACTGCCCGAGCGGCCTGCCCGATGCGGAGGAGCAGGAGATCCGGCGCATCACGCTGGCGGCCTACCACCAGCTCGGCTGCCGCGGCTGGGGCCGCGCCGACCTGATGATCCGCGCCAGCGACCGCAAGCCCTTCCTACTGGAGATGAACACCTCGCCCGGCATGACCACCCATTCGCTGGTGCCCATGTCGGCGCGCGCGGCCGGCATCTCCTACGAGGACCTGTGCCTGCGCGTGCTGGCATCGGCCACCCTGGACTCGAAAGCGGAGGTCTGATGAGCACTGCACGGCCGCCCGAAAGTGCTCGCCCCCTCGCTTGCGGGGGGGGTGGCGCAGCCGCGCAGCGGCGCAGCCTGGGGGAGATCTAGATGGCTGCCAGCATCCCCGTGCCCTTCGACGTCAAGCTCATGAACGTGACCGCGACCCTGGTGTACGCGTTGTTCGCGCTCGTGTTGCTGGCGGCGGGCGCATGGTGGGTGCTGCGCCAGCCCTTCTTCCCGCTGGCCGGCATCAAGGTCGACGGCGAGGTCACGCACAACAACGCGGTCACGTTGCGCGCCAACGTCGCGCCGCAGCTGGCGGGCAACTTCTTCACGGTCGACCTGGCGCGCGCGCGTGTCGCCTTCGAGGCCGTACCCTGGGTGCGCAAGGCGGTGGTGCGGCGCGAGTTCCCGAACAAGCTGCGCGCCACCCTCACCGAGCATGTGCCGGTGGCGCACTGGGGCGATGAGGCGCAATCGCGCCTCATCAACGGCTTCGGCGAAGTGTTCGAGGCCAACGTGGCCGAGGTCGACGACAGCCTGCCGCGGCTGGACGGGCCGACCGAGCAGTCCGGCCAGGTGCTGGGCATGTACCGCGTGCTGCAGCCGCTGTTTGCGCCCTACGAGCTGTCGCTCGACGCGCTCACGCTGTCGAGCCGCGGCAGCTGGCGCGCGGTGCTGGACACCGGCGCCGCGATCGAACTCGGCCGCGGGCGGAGCGAGGAAGTGGCGGCGCGCACGCAGCGTTTTCTGGTCACGGTGGCGCCGGTCGCGCGGCAGTACGGGCGCACGGTCGCTTCGGTCGAGGGCGCCGACCTGCGGCACAACGAAGGCTACGCGCTGCGCTTGCGCGGTGTCACCACGGTCGTCACCGACCCCAAGAAGAAATAGGAACTGAGGAAGCTTCATGTCCAAGGAATACAAAGACCTGGTTGTCGGACTCGACATCGGCACCGCCAAGGTGATGGCGGTGGTGGCCGAAGTGCTGCCCAACGGCGAGCTCAAGCTGGCCGGGCTCGGCATTGCGCCCAGCAACGGGCTCAAGCGCGGCGTGGTGGTGAACATCGACGCCACCGTGCAGAGCATCCAGCAGGCGCTCAAGGAAGCCGAGCTGATGGCCGACTGCAAGATCAGCCGCGTCTACACCGGCATCACCGGCAGCCACATCCGCGGCATCAACTCGAGCGGCATGGTCGCGGTCAAGGACAAGGAAGTCACGCAGGCGGACGTGGCCCGCGTGGTGGAGACGGCGCGCGCGATCAACATCTCGAGCGACCAGCGCCTGCTCTTGGTGGAGCCGCAGGAGTTCGTGATCGACGGCCAGGACGTGAAGGAGCCGATCGGCATGAGCGGCATGCGTCTCGAGGCCAAGGTGCACATCGTCACCGGCGCCCAGAGCGCGGCCGAGAACATCATCAAGTGCGTGCGCCGCTGCGGCCTGGAGGTCGACCAGCTGATGCTGAACCCGCTGGCCTCCAGCCAGGCGGTGCTGACCGAGGACGAGCGCGAGCTGGGCGTGGTGCTGGTCGATATCGGCGCCGGCACCACTGACGTCGCGATCTTCACCAATGGTGCGATCCGCCACACGGCGGTGATCCCGATCGCCGGCGACCTGATCACCAGCGACATCGCGATGGCGCTGCGCACGCCGACCAAGGACGCCGAGGACATCAAGGTCGAGAACGGCTATGCCAAGCAGCTATTGGCCGATCCGGACACGCAGGTCGAGGTGCCCGGCCTGGGCGACCGCGGGCCGCGCATGCTGAGCAAGCAGGCGCTGGCCGGCGTGATCGAGCCGCGGGTGGAAGAGATCTTCTCGCTGGTGCAGCAGGTGGTGCGCGAGTCGGGCTACGAAGAGGTGCTCTCCTCGGGCGTGGTGCTGACCGGCGGCAGCGCCGTGATGCCCGGCATGGTCGAGCTCGGCGAAGACATCTTCCTGAAGCCGGTGCGGCGCGGCATCCCGAAGTATTCGAGCGCGTTGTCGGACATGGTGGCGCAGCCGCGCGCCGCGACCGTGATGGGCCTGCTCGAGGAGGCGCGCTATGCGCGGCTGCGCGGCTTCAAGGTGGCGCAGAAGAACGGCTCTGTCAAGACGGCCTTCGGACGCTTCAAGGACTTCATCGTGGGGAACTTCTGATCATGAACTTCTACCCACTTTGGTTGGCACGCGGAAGTCCTCAACGTCATTTCAACGAGCGATGGCGACGAACCGGCCCACCGCTCGATCGTTGACGGTTCCCTAGAAAAAATTCACTCATACATACACGGCAACTGCAAATATCCAAGGAGTCAGAAATGGCCATCGAAATGATCGAAATCGAAGAGTTCAACCTAGGCACGCAGATCAAGGTGATCGGCGTCGGCGGCGGCGGCGGCAATGCGGTCGCGCACATGATGGAGCGCGGCGTGCAGGGCGTTCAGTTCGTCTGCGCCAACACCGACGCGCAGGCGCTCTCGCGCAGCAACGCGCACAAGACCATCCAGCTCGGTACCAACGGGCTGGGCGCCGGCAGCAAGCCCGAGAAGGGGCGCGATGCCGCGGAAGCCGCGATCGACGACATCCGCGAAGCCATCGCCGGCGCGCACATGCTGTTCATCACGGCCGGCATGGGCGGCGGCACCGGCACCGGCGCGGCGCCGGTGATCGCGCGCGTGGCCAAGGAGATGGGCATTCTCACCGTGGGCGTGGTGACCAAGCCCTTCGACTGGGAAGGCGGCCGCCGCATGACCAACGCCGATGCCGGCCTGGCCGAGCTCGAGGCGAATGTCGATTCGCTGATCGTGGTGCTCAATGAGAAGCTGCTCGACGTGCTGGGCGAGGACGTCACGCAGGACGAGGCCTTTGCGCATGCCAACGACGTGCTCAAGAACGCGGTCGGCGGCATCTCGGAAATCATCAACGAGTACGGCGGCGTGAACGTCGACTTCGAAGACGTGCGCACCGTGATGGGCGAGCCCGGCAAGGCCATGATGGGCACCGCCGCGGCCGCCGGCCCGGACCGCGCGCGCATCGCCGCCGAACAGGCCGTGGCCTGCCCGCTGCTCGAAGGCATCGACCTCTCGGGCGCCAAGGGCGTGCTGGTGCTGGTGACGGCGTCGAAGTCCTCGTTGAAGCTCAGCGAATCGAAGCTCGCGATGAACACCATCCGTGCCTACGCTTCGCCGGACGCGCACGTGATCTACGGCGCTGCCTACGACGACAACCTGGGCGACGAGATGCGCGTGACCGTGGTCGCGACCGGCCTCTCGCGCGCGGATGCGCGCCGCCAGGCGCCGACGCTGGAAGTGATCCGCACCGGCACCGACAACATCCCGTTCAACGTGCCGACGCTCGGCGGCGCGGGCCACGGGCATGCGAGCGGCCAGCCCAACTACGACGGCATGGCGGTGCCCAGCGTGTGGCGCACCAACCGCACCATGGCCGCTGCCAAAGTGGATGCGCTGTCCTCGGGTGGGATGGATGATTTCGAGATCCCGGCCTTTCTCCGCCGCCAGGCCGATTGACCGTCCCAGATGGCAGCTATCACGGACATAGCGAGGCGCACGGCACGCCGGGCGCCTCGCCCTCCTAAAATCGCTGCCGTGCTCCAACAACGTACCCTCAAATCCATCACCCGCGCGGTCGGCGTGGGGCTGCACAGCGGGCAGCGCGTGGAACTCACGCTCAGGCCGGCGCCCATCGATGCCGGCATCGTGTTCCGCCGCGTCGACCTGCCGGAACCGGTCGAGATCGCGATGACGGCCGAGGCCGTCACCGACACGCGGCTCGCGTCCACCGTGTCGTCCAAGGGTGCCAAGGTCCAGACCGTCGAGCACCTGATGTCGGCCTGCGCGGGCCTCGGCATCGACAACCTCCTGATCGACATCACCGCCGACGAGGTGCCGATCCTCGACGGCTCGGCATCGTCCTTCGTGTTCCTGCTGCAAAGCGCGGGCATCGAGCTGCAGAAGGCGCCGCGCCGCTTCATCCGCGTCACCAAGCCGGTCGAGGTGCGCGAAGGCGAGGGGGCCGATACCAAGTGGGCGCGGCTTTCGCCCTACCACGGCTACAAGCTCAGCTTCGAGATCGACTTCGATCATCGCGTGGTCAATTCGACCGGCCAGCGCGTCGAGTTCGACCTGGGGTCGGGCTCGTACAGCCGCGACATCGCACGCGCGCGCACCTTCGGCTTCACCAAGGAGGTCGAGTACATGCGCTCCAAGGGCCTGGCGCTCGGCGGCGGGCTCGACAACGCGATCGTGATGGACGACACCAAGGTGCTGAATGCGGGCGGACTGCGCTACGACGACGAGTTCGTCAAGCACAAGATTCTGGACGCCATGGGCGACCTCTACGTCATCGGCCGGCCGCTGCTCGCGGCCTACAGCGCGTTCCGCTCGGGCCACGCGCTCAACAACAAGCTGCTGCGCGAACTGCTCGCGCACGAAGACGCCTACGAGATCGTCACTTTCGACGACCAGAGTCGCGCGCCGGCTGGCTTCGCCGAAGTCGCGCGCGCCTGGTAGCGCGGGGCCTTCCAGACGATGCTGCTGTTTCGCTGGGCCATCCTGCTGCTTCTGCTGGTGGCCGGCATCTCTTTCGCCTTCTTCGCCGGCACCGGCCAGCCCAAGTACAAGCGCTTCGGCTGGATCGTGCTCAAGTGGACGCTGTTCGCGGCCTTCGGCTTCTTCGCGGTGCTGATCGCGGAGCGCGTGGTTTGACCTGATATCCTTACCTTTTGGTAAGGAAGGTTAGTATGCAAACCACCCTGACATCAAAGGGCCAGATGACGCTGCCAAGTGCCGCCAGGGCGCGGCTAGGCCTGGAGGCAGGCGATCGGCTTCTGGTGACGGTGGTGGACGACGACACCATCGTTCTGAAAAGGCCGACACCAACGCCTGTCAAGGCGCTGCGGGGTCTGCTGGCGCGGCCCAAGCGGGCGCTGACCGTCGAAGAGATGGACGTTGGGGTTGCAGCCCACCTGGGCGAGAAACATCGCCCCGGCACGGCGAAGTGATCGCGCTCGATACCAACCTGTTGGTGAGGCTCCTCACCAACGACGATGCGCGGCAGGCGGCCAAAGCCGAAGCTTGGCTTCGCGACAACGCCAGCGCGCGTTCACCGGCTTACGTCGATCACGGCGTTCTTTGCGAGCTGAGTTGGGTCTTGGAGCGCAGCTATGGCTACGCGCGTGATGCTGTTCACCAAGCCATGAGCGCATTGCTGAACCATGATCAACTCAAGGTCGAATCACCGGGCCTGGTTCGGCAGGCGCTTGGCCTGTACGAAGCTGGTCCGGCCGACTTTTCGGACTACCTGCTGGCCGTGCGTGCGCAGGCCGCCGGCTACGCGCCGGTGCTGACCTTCGATAAGAAGGCGGCCAAAACACCAACGCATCGGTTGCTGCGCTGACGCGCCCGAATCAGCGCGTGCGCCCCTGCCTGTACATCCCGTTGGTGCTGCGTGCGAGCACCGCGGCCTGGCCGAGTCGGGCCATCGAGCTGCCGACATGGGCGTGCGTGATCGCGATGCCGAGCGCATCGGCCGCGTCGCTGCCGGGCAGGCCGGGTAGTTGCAGCAAGCGCTTGACCATCTCCTGCACCTGCGCCTTCGCGGCCTTGCCGTGGCCCGCGACCGCCTGCTTCATCTGCAGCGCGGTGTATTCGGCGACCGACAGGTTGCTCGTCACCAGCGCCGTGAGGCAGGCGCCGCGCGCCTGCCCGAGCAGCAGGGTCGATTGCGGATTGACGTTGACGAACACGATCTCCACCGCTGCTGCATCGGGCTTGTAGCGCTCGACGACTTCGCAGATGCCGTCGAACAGCACCTTCAGCCGGGCCGGCAGCTCGCCCTGCGCGACGCGCTTGGTGCTGATGGTGCCGCTCGCGACATAGCGCAGCGTGTGGCCGTCCATGTCCACCACGCCGAAGCCGGTGGTCTGCAAGCCGGGGTCGATGCCGAGGATGCGCATGCGAGCCTTATGCGCCGAAATACCAGCGCACCGAATGGAAGAACACGGGTGCCGCGAAGCAGAGCGCATCGACGCGGTCCAGCAGGCCGTTGGCGCCCGTCACGCCGACGCCGCGTTGCCCCCAGTTGGGAATGCCGCGGTCACGCTTGAGCGCCTTCATCACGAGGTGGCCCATCGAGCCGGCGACGCAGGCGATCAGCGACACCGCGAGCGCCTGGGCGAACTTGAAGGGCGTGATGAAGGAGAACAGCGCGCCGACCAGGCTCGCGATGCCCATGCCGATCGCCCAGCTGGTCCAGTTGAAGCTGCGGCTCACGTGGGGTGCGACGGGTTCCTGCCGGAACAGCCAGTGCCCGAGCTTGCCGAGCCGGGCCTTGGCCTGTTCCTCGGGCGCCGGTGCGGAAGCATCCCCGGGCATGGTGCTGCGCCGCGAGATCAGATGCTGCGTCAGCACGCAGGTCTGGACCACGAACACCAGGAAGAACACGAGGAAGGCGCTCTTGCCCTCGTAGCCCGGAAAGGACAGCAGGAGCAGCGCCGGCACATGGCTCATGCCGTAGACGCAGACCATGATGCCCCACTGCAGCTTGGCGTTGCGTTCCAGGAAGTGGTTGGGGTCGTCGGCCAGCGCGCTCACCACGGGAATCGCGATGAACACATAGACCGGGATGAACACGGTGAACAGGTCGAAGTGCGCGGTTGCGACCAGCCAGAACTGGATCGGCAGTACGACGAAGAAGGCCAGGATCAGGCTGCGATGGTCGCCGCGCCGCGTCGGTGACAGCGTGATGAACTCGCGCAGCGCGAAGAAAGAGATCAGCGCGAACAGCACGGTGGCGACCGTTTCGCCCAGCGCCCAGCCGATCCAGAAGATCACCACCATGACCCAGGTGGTGCGCAGCAGGGTGAGGAAGTGCAGCAGTTCGCGTTGCCAGGTCTCGTCGTGCACCGGGTTGCGGCGCTCCCTGAAGGTCAGCAGGAAGGCCACGGTGCTGACGATGACGAGCAGGCCGAAGACGATCAGGAACAGGGCCGCGACCTGGTGGTTCGGCGCGAGATGGCGCAGGTATTCGTTCATACGTAGCGCAGCGCGACGACCGCTTCGCGCGCCCGATCGAGGAAGGGCCGGCGCTCTTCACCTTCTTCGAGGCGAACCGGCTCGCCGAAAGTGACCGAGCAAAGAATGGGCACCGGCACGACCTCGCCCTTGGGCATCACGCGCTGCACGTTGTCGATCCAGGCCGGCACCAGCACCGCCTCCGGGAACATCTGGGCCAGCGCGAAGAGGCCCGACTTGAACTTCTGCGGCTCGCCCGTGTGGCCGCGCGTGCCCTCGGGAAAGATGATGATCGAGTCGCCGCTCTGCAGCGCCTCGATCAGGGGCTGCAGCGGCGCGAGGGCTTCGGCGCTGCCGGGCACTACCGCAGCCGCCGGTTCCGCGATCTCGGCCGCCGGCGGCGCGAGCGGCAGTTCCGTTTGCACCACCCCGTCGAACGAGGGCTCGATGCGCTCCGCGGGCCCTGGCGCCGCGGTGGGCGGCGGAACCGGCGCGCTGCCGCCACGCTCCACATAGATCGCATTGAACACTTCGGTCGTGATCCAGCGCTTGAAGGGCGTCGTGGCCCAGTAGTCGCGCGCCGCGATCGGCCGCGTGATGCTGCGCAGTTCTTCGGGCAGCGCGGCCCAGATCATCACCAGGTCGAGATGGCTCTGGTGGTTGGCGAAATAGATGCGCTGCTCGGCCTTGGGCGGGCAGCCCCACCAGCGCGCCTGGGCGCCGGTGAGGAGCCGGATCACGACCAGCAGGGCCCACCCCGTGAACTTTGCAAGCATGGCGGCGATGATACGGGCCCGAACCCGTTCACCCAGAGCTTGGCCTGTCCTGAGCTTGTCGAAGGGTCGAAGGGCTGCGCAAGGCTTCGACAGGCTCAGCCCGAACGGTTTGGGGAACTCAGGGCAGTTCCGCCGACGGCATGCGCGCCGCGATCGTGGCCGCGCGGCCCGAGAGATAGGCCGAGCCGGACCGGCGTTCGTACCACTTGGGGCTCGGCAGCATCACCGCGAGCCGCGCCGCTTCGCCGGCGCTAAGCCGCGCGGCCGGCTTCCTGAAGTAGTGCTGTGCGGCCGCTTCGGCGCCGAACACGCCTTCGCCCCATTCCACGCTGTTGAGGTAGATCTCGAGGATGCGTTCCTTGTCGAGCAGAAGCTCCAGTGCCGTGGCCAGCACCAGCTCCTGGCCCTTGCGCAGCAGCGTGCGCTCGCCCGAGAGCAGCAGGTTCTTCGCGAGCTGCTGGGTGATGGTCGAACCGCCGCGCAGCTGGGGCGGGCGCGGTTCCTTGCCGCGTGCCCGCATCTTGGCGGCACGCCGCGCGGCGATCTGCTCGGCCTTGGCATTGCGCTGGCGCGCGCGCTCGATCGCTTCCCACTCGACACCCTGGTGGTAGATGAACTGGTCGTCTTCGCTGGCGATCACCGCGCGCTTGAGCGTGTCGGAGATCTGCGTGTAGGGGACCCAGCGCTGCTTCCAGTCCCGTTCCCCATTGCTGCGCCCCTCGGTGGCGAGTTGCCAGGCCTCGGAGCGCTGGAAGGCGGAGGACTGCGGATCGATCGCCGCCATCGCGGCGATGCGCGCGATGAAAAAGACTTCGAGCGCGAAGCCCGCGACGATCAGGCACAGCGCCCAGCGAAGAAGCGCTTTCACGTCCGATCAACAATGGCGCGCAGCTCGGCCAGCACCTGTGCCGCGGGCGGCCGCACGCCGCGCCAGAGCGCAAAGGCCTCGGCCGCCTGCTCGACCAGCATGCCGAGGCCGTCGCGCGGCACGGCGCCGTGGTCGCGCGCCCAGTTCATGAAGCCCGCGGCGGCCGGGCCGTACATCATGTCGACCGCCAGCGCGCCGCGCTTCAGCACGCTCGCCGCGACCGGCACTTCGCCGCCCGCCAGGCTCGAGGCCGTGGCGTTCACCACGATGTCGAAGTTGCCGGGCACCGCGTGCAGTTCCTGTGCTTCCAGCGTGACGTGGTGCGCAAGCGCGAGCGCCGCATGGCGCTGCACCAGCGTGATGGCCTTGGCCAGCGTGCGGTTGGCGACCACCACGCGGCGCGGGCCGGCTTCCAGCAGCGGGCCCAGCACGCCGGCCGCGGCACCGCCGGCGCCGAGCAGCAGCAGCTCGCTGCCGGCGAGCGACACCCCTGCATGGACCGTGATGTCGTTGACGAGGCCGGCGCCGTCGCTGTTGTCGCCATGAATGCCGTCTTCCTCGAAGCTCAGCACATTGACGGCGCGCGCCAGCGCGGCGCGCGGGCTCAGGTGCTGGGCCAGCGCCGCCGCGTCGAACTTGAAGGGCACGGTGATGTTGCAGCCGCGCGCGGTGCCGGCCGGTTCGGCGCGGAAGGCCGCCACCGCTTCGTCGAAGCCGTCGATCGGCACCAGCCGGCGGCCGTAGTCCAGCGTCTGGCCCGTCAGTTCGGCAAAGCGCGCATGGATCCACGGCGAGCGGCTGTGCTCCACCGGATTGCCCATCACGCAGTACTGGTCCATGCTCATTGCCTCGATGAGGAAGACACCTGGGTTTCGAGCGTCTCGTCGCGGGTGAACTTGAAGCGCGAGGGCAGCACGATCTGGTCGGTCTGCCGGCGCATCGCGTCGGTGAACTTGCCGAAATTGCCGATGCTGCGCACGATCGCCTGGGCGCGCCGGTCCAAGGCCTGGTTGCCCGAACCTTCGATGACCTCGGTGCCGAGGATCGAGCCGTCGAAGTTGACGGTCACCATCATCGTGAGCTCGCCGTACAGTTTCTTGCCGGCGAGCTCGGGGAAGTTCTCGGTGCCGCGTTGCTCGATGCGCCTGCGCAGCGCGTCGACGTAGACGGCATACGTGGCTTCGCGGGTCGCCGGGCTCAGATAGCGCTTCTTGGGCCGCGCGTTCTCTTCGTTCACGCGGCGTTCGATCTCGGCCAGCATCTTGATCAGCTGGCGGCGCTTTTCCTCGCGCGCCGCGTTCTCGCTCGGGCTGCCCTGGTTGCGCGGGTCGGGCATCGGCATGGCGGCGAGCTGCTGCTTGATCTGCGCCAAAAGCAGCATCTGCTGCGCCTGCATCGCCTCCACCTGGCGCTGCGCGTCTTCCATCGAGTCGCCGACGGCGGTGAAGGTGGAGGGCGGCAGCGGGCTGGTGGCGCGGCCGCGTTCGAGATCGCCGCCGCCGGCCAGCGAGGTCTGGGCGATGGCCCGGGCCTTGTCGGGGCGCTCGTTGGTCTTGGCGTTGACCAGGATGACCTCGAGCGGCGTTTCGGTGAACACGCGGTTGAAAGTCTCCGGGTCGGCAAAGCGCAGCCCGAGCAGCAGCGCGTGCGCCGCGACCGACAGGCCGAGCGCGATCTGCAGGCTGCTCAGGTCGCGCAGGTTCATGCTGTTACCTTCTCCGGGGCAGCCTCGTCGCTGTCGGCGAGGTCGACCGCAATGGCGATCGGCCCGGCCACTTCTTCCTCGTCCTCGCCGCTCTCGTCTTCCGCGGCAGCTTCGGCCGGCGCCGCATCGAGGCGCTCGATGACGGTGCCGTGCACGTCGAGCGCGATCTCGTCGATCTCACCGAGCCTGACGCGCACGCGAGCGCCGCGCATCAAGCCTTGGGTGCCGGTGACCTGGAACACCAGCGGCAGCGTGTCGGCGCGCACCAGGGCGCCGTTGCCCACGTCCTTGATCAGGGTCGCGTCGAGTTCGGCGATGCCCCGCTGCTGGAGGTACTTGAGCGTCCAGAAGCGCTCCATGCCGCCCTGGTGGGCGTTGTAGGCGGCGTAGGCCGCGTCGAAACCCGAGAGGATCGAGAACAGGTCGGCGTCCTTGGGCTTGAAAGGCGCAGCCAACGCCGCGGTCTTGCCGTGGCGCGCGGCCGCGATGATCTGCCACTGGTTCACGAGGTCGGTGTAGCGGCGCAGCGGCGAGGTGCTCCAGGCGTAGCTCTTCACGCCGAGGCCGGCATGCGGCAGGGCCCGCGTGCCCATGCGCACCTTGATGCCGGGCGCCAGGCTGGCCTGGCTGCGGTAGAGGCCGGGCACGCCGAGTTCGCCGAGCCAGCCGCCCCAGCTGCTGTTGGCCAGGATCATGGCCTCGGAAACGATCAGGTCGAGCGGTGCGCCGCGCTGGCGGGTGCTGATCTGCACCTGCTCGTTGCCGGTGGGTTCGCTGTCGTTGCCGATCAGTCGGAAGTTGTAGTCGGGCCGGTTGAAGCTCTCGGGCTTGCCGCGCACCACTTCGCGCTGCGCTTTCAGCTGCTTCGCGAGGCGGAACAGGAAGGACAGCGGGGCGCGCGCGCGTTTCGCGACCTCGGGCGTGTTCTCGCCGTCCACCGAGGCATCTTCGAGCCAGCCCTGCGTGACGACGCCATCGAGCTGATCATGGCGCAGGTTGGCCACGATCGGCACGCGCTCGAGCTGGGTCTCTGCGCCTTTCAGTTCCAGCGTCGCTTCGTCGAAGCTGGCGTAGAGCGAGACGGCCGGGCAGTCGCGCCCTTCCTGCAGGGTGTAGGCCTCCACCACGTCGTCGGGCAGCATGGTGATCTTGTGGCCCGGCATGTAGACCGTCGACATGCGCGCGCGCGCCACTTGGTCGATCGGGCTGCCCGGCGCCAGCGCCAGGCCGGGCGCCGCGATGTGGATGCCGACGCGCACCGTGCCGCTGCCGAGGCCCGTGACCGAGAGCGCATCGTCGATCTCGGTGGTCTGCGAATCGTCGATCGAGAAGGCCTGCACCTCGGCGAGCGGCAGTTCGTCGGTGATGGCTGGCGCTTGCAGGGCCGGGAAGCCGGTGCCCTTGGGGAAGTTCTCGAACAGGAAGCGGCGCCAGTGGAACTGGTAGGGCGAATCGATCGCGCCCGCCTGCTTGAGCAACTCGAGCGGCGGCCGCTGCGTCGCACGCGCGGCTTCGACCACGGCCTTGTACTCGGGCGCGTTCTTGTCGGGCCGGAAGAGGATCTTGAAGAGCTGCTCGCGCACCGGCGCAGGGCAAACGCCTTGCGCCAGCTGCGCGGACCATTCGGCGATCTGCGCCTGTACCGCTTTTTTCTTCTCGATAGCGGCCAACGCCTGCTGCACGATCTCGGCCGGCGCCTTCTTGAAGCGGCCCTTGCCCGCGCGGCGGAAATAGTGCGGCGCCTCGAACAGCGCCAGCAGCGCGGCGGCCTGCTGCGCCAGCGTCGGATGAGCCTGAAAGTAGTCAACCGCGAGCTCGGCAAAGGCGAACTCGCCTTCGGGCGCGAATTCCCAGGCCAGGTCGAGATCCATGCCGGCGGCCAGGGTGCGCGCTTCGGCCAGCAATTCGGCCGGAGCCGGCTTCTCGAAGCGCAGCACGATGTTGGCGCCCTTGACCTTGACGCGTTTGCCGGACTCGAGCTCGACCTGCGCCGAGGCCTCGGCCTCCGACAACACGCGGCCGCCGAGGTACTTGCCGGCTTCTTCGAACAAAACAAACATGGCGCGGATTGTCCCATGCGCGGCGATGAACGCCGGCCGCGGACCGCGTTCAGGCCGGGTCGATGAAGGCCATCACATCGGCCAGGTGATGGCGCTCGAAATCGGACAGCGCATGGTCGCTGCCCTCGAGCAGCTTGATGCGGCTTCCGGGGTAGCGGGCCGACATCTCGCGCCAGTCCAGGAGCTCGTCGCCCTTGGCGATGACGGCGAAGACCTGCTCGGGCTGTGCCAGCGGCCCGAGTTCGAGCGCACGCAGTTGATCGATGTACTCGGGCCGGAAAAAAAAGTGCTCGGCCGGGTCGTGCCAGGAGCTCTGCTCGCCGATGTAGTTCGCCAGGTCGCGTGCCGGATGGACCGCGGGGTTCAGCAGCACGGCGCGGCAGTCCGTCATGCCGGTCACATGGGTGGCGTAGAAGCCGCCGAGCGAGGAACCCACGACCGCCATCGAGCTGCGCGGCCATGGCGCGATGCCGTTCATCACGAGTTCGATGGCCTCGCGGGGGGAGGGCGGCAGTTGCGGGCACCACCACTGCAGTTGCGGGTGCCGTTCGGCCACGCGCTGCGCCATCTGCCGCGCCTTGGTCGACAGCGGCGAGGAGCGAAAGCCATGGAGATACAACAAATGGGTGGTGGGCAACGGGTTCATGCTGCTGGATTGTTACGGAAGCGCGCCGGGACGCGGATAATCCGCGCCCATGTCAGCCGTGTTCAACCAGCCGTCGCTCGCGCGTCGCATCGTCCCCGTGTTCCAGGGCTTCGACGGCTTTCTCGCTTTCGCCGTGCTGCTGCTGGCCTGCGCCGGCATGCTGACCATGTATTCGTCGGGTTTCGACCATGGCTCGCGCTTCGCGGACCACGGCCGCAACATGCTCCTGGCCGGCTTCATCATGTTCGTGGTGGCGCAGGTGCCGCCGCAGCGCCTGATGTTCTTTGCCGTGCCGCTCTACGCCCTGGGCGTGGGGCTGCTGATCGCGGTGGCGCTGTTCGGCATCACCAAGAAGGGCGCCACGCGCTGGATCAATGTCGGCATGGTGATCCAGCCGAGCGAAATCCTGAAGATCGCGATGCCCCTGATGCTGGCCTGGTGGTTCCAGCGCCGCGAGGGCCAGTTGCGCACGCTCGACTTCGTGGTCGCCACCGTGCTCTTGGCCGTGCCGGTCGGCCTGATCATGAAGCAGCCCGACCTGGGCACCTCGCTGCTGGTGCTGGCGGCCGGCCTGTCGGTGATCTTCTTCGCCGGGCTCTCGTGGAAACTGATCGTGCCGCCGGTGGTGATCGGGCTGGTCGCGGTGGCGCTGATCGTCGGCTTCGAGTCGCAGCTGTGCGCCGACGGCGTCGACTGGCGCGTGCTGCACGACTACCAGAAGCAGCGCATCTGCACGCTGCTCGACCCGACCAAAGACCCGCTGGGCAAGGGCTTCCACATCATCCAGGGCATGATCGCCATCGGCTCCGGCGGCGTCGGCGGCAAGGGTTTCATGCAGGGCACGCAGACGCACCTGGAGTTCATTCCCGAGCGCACCACCGACTTCATCTTCGCGGCTTATTCCGAGGAATTCGGTCTCATCGGCAATCTGGCGCTGATCGCGGCCTTCGTCTTCCTGATCTTTCGCGGCCTCGCGATCGCGCTGGATGCGCCGACGCTGTTCTCCCGCCTGCTGGCCGGCGCGATGACGATGATCTTCTTCACCTACGCCTTCGTGAACATGGGCATGGTGAGCGGCATCCTGCCCGTGGTCGGCGTGCCTTTGCCCTTCATCAGCTATGGCGGCACCGCGATGGTGACGCTCGGCCTGGGGCTCGGCATCCTGATGTCCATTTCGCGCGCCAAGCGGCTGATGCAGTCCTGAGCGCCATTCGGGGTGCGAGCCTAGAATCCTTCGATGATTTCACGCGAACCCACCATCGAGCGCCTCGCCACGGCGCAGCAGCTCCTGCTCACGCCCTTCGGCCTCGACGAGTCGCACCTGTCGCGCGCCCTGGCCGAAATCACCGCCCACAAGGTGGACGACGCCGACCTCTACTTCCAGTACACGCGCAGCGAGGGCTGGAGCCTGGAGGAGGGCATCGTCAAGACCGGCAGCTTCAGCATCGACCAGGGCGTCGGCGTTCGCGCGGTCAGCGGCGAGAAGACGGCCTTCGCCTATTCGGACGACATCTCCGAGGCCTCGCTGCTCGATGCGGCGCGCACCGTGCGCACCATTTCCGCTGCCGGGCGCAACGGGCGGGTGAAGGCTCCGGTGCGCACGGTCGCGACGAGCCGTTCGCTCTATGGCGGCGTAGACCCGATCTCGACGCTCGACAGCACCGCCAAGGTCGAGTTGCTCGGCAAGGTCGAGAAGCTCGCGCGTTCCAGGGATCCGCGCGTCGCGCAAGTGATGGCCGGCCTCGCGAGCGAATACGACGTGGTGCTGGTCGCGCGCGCCGACGGCACGCTGGCGGCCGACGTGCGGCCGCTGGTGCGGCTGTCGGTCACGGTGATCGCCGAGCAGAACGGCCGCCGCGAGGTGGGCTCGGGCGGCGGCGGCGGCCGCTTCGGCCTCGCCTATTTCGACGATGCGCAGATTGCCGAGTACGTCGACCAGGCCGTCCAGCAGGCGCTCACCAACCTGGAATCGCGTCCCGCGCCCGCGGGCGAGATGACCGTGGTGCTCGGCCCGGGCTGGCCCGGCATCCTGCTGCACGAGGCCATCGGCCACGGGCTGGAAGGCGACTTCAACCGCAAGGGGTCGAGCGCCTTCTCGGGCCGCATCGGCGAGCGCGTGGCGGCCAAGGGCGTGACCGTGCTGGACGACGGCACCATCGCCGACCGCCGCGGCTCGCTCAACGTCGACGACGAAGGCAACGCGACGCAGCGCAATGTGCTGATCGAGGACGGCATCCTGAAGGGCTACATCCAGGATTCGCTCAATGCGCGCCTGATGAAGGTCCCGCCCACCGGCAACGGCCGCCGCGAGAGCTACGCGCACGTACCGATGCCGCGCATGACCAACACCTACATGCTGGGCGGCGACAGGGTGCCGGAAGAAATCGTCGCCAGCATCAAGAAAGGCCTCTACGCCACCAACTTCGGCGGCGGCCAGGTCGACATCACGAGCGGCAAGTTCGTGTTCTCGGCCAGCGAAGCCTACTGGGTGGAGAACGGCAAGATCCAGTATCCGGTGAAGGGCGCCACCCTGGTCGGCAACGGTCCCGATGCGCTGACGCGCGTGACGATGATCGGCAACGACATGGCGCTCGATACGGGCGTCGGCACCTGCGGCAAGGAAGGCCAGAGCGTGCCGGTCGGCGTCGGCCAGCCCACGCTGCGCATCGACGGCCTGACCGTCGGCGGCACCGCCTGACGCCCGCAAACAACAGCCGAGCCCAAAACCCTGTGCTACATTCGGCTCCTATGTCTTCGCGCGTCGCGTTTTTCTTTTCGTACTTTTGGTTCCCGGATTCCGGCGGACGAGAGGCGAGCGCGTAAAGCACACTGACACACCCTCCCAGAACCGCCGGCGCCTCGAGCCCCGGCGGTTTTTTTATGCCCCGATGATTTTCAAAGTGAAGGAAGAAGCGATGAGCACGAACACTGCCCCGGCCACCGAGAACTGGTATGCGAGCGTCGAGAAAACCAGCCGAACCGACGACGAACGCATCAAGGACATCACCGTGCTGCCCCCTCCCGAACATCTGATCCGCTTCTTCCCGATCCGCGGCACGCCGGTCGAATCGCTGATCACCGGCACCCGCCGCGCCATCCACAACATCATGGCCGGCAAGGACGACCGGCTACTGGTCGTGATGGGCCCGTGCTCGATCCACGACCCGGCCGCCGCGCTCGAATACGCAAGGCGCCTGAAGGCCGAGCGCGAGAAGTACGCCGGCACGCTGGAGATCGTGATGCGGGTCTACTTCGAAAAGCCGCGCACGACGGTGGGCTGGAAGGGGCTCATCAACGACCCCTACCTCGACGAGAGCTTTCGCATCGACGAGGGCCTGCGCATCGCGCGCCAACTGCTCATCGACATCAACCGGCTGGGGCTGCCGGCCGGCAGCGAGTTCCTCGACGTGATCTCGCCGCAGTACATCGGCGACCTGATCTCCTGGGGCGCGATCGGCGCTCGCACCACCGAGAGCCAGGTGCACCGCGAACTGGCTTCTGGCCTGTCGGCGCCGATCGGCTTCAAGAACGGCACCGACGGCAACATCCGCATCGCGACCGACGCCATCCAGGCGGCGGCGCGCGGGCACCACTTCCTCTCGGTGCACAAGAACGGACAGGTGGCGATCGTGCAGACCAACGGCAACAAGGACTGCCACGTGATTCTGCGCGGCGGCAAGGCGCCCAACTACGACGCCGCGAGCGTGGCCGCCGCCTGCGAGGATCTCGAAGCCGCCAAGCTGCCGCCGACGCTGATGGTCGACTGCAGCCACGCCAACAGCAGCAAGCAGCACCAGAAGCAGATCGACGTGGCGAAGGACATCGCCGCGCAGATTGCGGGCGGCAGCAAGAGCGTGTTCGGCCTGATGGTCGAGAGCCACCTGAGCGCGGGCGCCCAGAAGTTCAGCGCCGGCAAGGACCGCGTGGCCGAGCTGGAATACGGCAAGAGCATCACCGATGCCTGCCTGGGCTGGGACGATTCGGCCCAGGTGCTGGAGCTGCTGTCGCAAGCGGTGAAACAGCGCCGCGGCTGAATCGGTGCGACGGCGCTCAGATCAGCGCCGCCAGCTCCGGCCAGTGGTGGCGCAGCAGCGCCGCCTCGTCGCCCTCGGGTTGCATGAACGAGAAATCGCTGAAGTCGAAACCGGGTCCCACGGTGCAAC
Organism: Variovorax sp. LjRoot84; assembly: GCF_964254305.1. Lineage (NCBI taxonomy): Bacteria > Pseudomonadati > Pseudomonadota > Betaproteobacteria > Burkholderiales > Comamonadaceae > Variovorax > Variovorax sp. LjRoot84. Next base: position 5,174,421 of record NZ_CAXUTE020000001.1, on the reverse strand, counting down.
TGACCAGCGTGTAGTCGTCGGTGGCCTGCGACACGATGGGCCGGGCTGCTTGCCACTGGCCTGCCGGAACGGTGTGCTGCGGTCGCGTGCCGTGGACATCGACCGGGCCCAGCCGCAGGTGGACCGGCGGCGTGCGCAGCGCCCCATCGCTGGTCCAGAGCGCGAGCGGAACCCCTTCGAGATGGATCCACACTTCGTCGGACGCCACACGGTGCCAGCGCGAATGCTGGTGGGCTTCCAGCAGGAAATAGATGGTAGTGAGCGCCTGGCGGGCCGGCCGCCCATCGGCGGGCATGACCTGCGCTGTCGAGCGGAACACCTCGCGGAACCAGCCGCCCTCGGGATGAGGCTGCAGATTCAGGGTATCGATGAGCTCCTGTGCGCGCATGAGCCTATTCTGCCGCGCCTGTCGCGCGCAAGGCGGAAAGAAGCTTCTCGTGCACGCCTCCGAAACCGCCGTTGCTCATGCAGACGATGTGATCGCCCGACCGCGCTGCCGCGACGATCTGCGCCACCAGCGGCTCGATCGCGCCGGCCACCTGCGCCCGGTCGCCCATCGGCGCGAGCGCTGCGGCAGCGTCCCATTCCAGTCCGCCGCTATGGCAGAAAGCGAGGTCGGCCGCTTCAAGGCTCCAGGGCAGCTGGGCTGCCATGGTGCCCAGCTTCATGGTGTTGCTGCGCGGTTCGAAGGCGGCCAGGATGCGCTCGCCCTGGTGGCCGTCGGCGTCGAGCTTCTTTCGCAGGCCGTCGAGCGTGGTGCGGATCGCCGTCGGATGGTGCGCGAAGTCGTCGTAGACCGTGATCGCTGCGCCCGCGCGCGCGACGGTGCCGCGCAGCTCCATGCGGCGGCGCACGTTGCGGAAGCTGGCCAGAAAGCCGGCCGCTTCGGCCGGCGCCACGCCCACATGCTCCGCGGCGGCGATCGCGGCGAGCGCATTCATCTGGTTGTGCAGGCCGGACAGCGCCCATTCGACGCGGCCGACCTGCTCGCCTTGGCGCAGCACCTCGAACGCGTCGTGCGGCCCATGGGCCTGCCATTCGCCGCCGGCGCCGAAGCGGGCCAGTTCGCTCCAGCAGCCCTGGGCCAGCACGCGCTGCAGGCTCTCCTCGGTGGCGTTGACGACCACGCGCCCCGTCCCCGGCACGATGCGCACGAGGTGGTGGAATTGCCGTTCGATCGCCCCCAGGTCGTCGAAGATGTCGGCGTGGTCGAACTCCAGGTTGTTCAGGATCGCGGTGCGCGGGCGGTAATGGACGAACTTGCTGCGCTTGTCGAAGAAGGCCGTGTCATATTCGTCGGCTTCGATCACGAACTTGTTCTTGCCGAGCCGGGCCGAGACGCCGAAGTCGAGCGGCACACCGCCCACCAGGAAACCCGGCGCCAGGCCGGCGCGTTCGAGGATCCAGGCCAACATCGAAGTGGTGGTGGTCTTGCCGTGCGTGCCGGCGACGGCCATTACATGCCGGCCCTGCAGCACGTGCTCCGCCAGCCATTGCGGGCCGCTGGTGTAGCTGGCGCCGGCGTCGAGGATGGCTTCCATCAGCGGGAACTTGGGTGTGCCGTCGGCGAGCCGGGCGCGGGACACCACGTTGCCGATGACGAAGACATCGGGCCGCAGCGCCATCTGGTCGGCGTCGTAGCCTTCGATCAGCTCGATGCCGAGCGAGCGCAGTTGGTCGCTCATCGGCGGATAGACGCCGGCATCGCAACCGGTCACCCGATGGCCGGCTTCGCGCGCCAATGCGGCGACACCGCCCATGAAGGTGCCGCAGATGCCGAGGATGTGAATATGCATCGGTCGATTCTAGGGACGCAGGGCGGCCGGTCTTCTGCCGGTGCCTTACTGCGGGCAAAATGGGCCGATGGACACGTCCAAGCAGGAAATTGCCGCCGCTGCGGCCCGCCTCGTCGTCGAGGAAGGGCTGGAGTACGGCCCCGCCAAGCGCCGTGCGCTGCGCGACCTGGGTCTGCCTGTGCGTACGCCGCTGCCGAACAACGACGAGATCGAGGCCGAGGTGCGGGATTACATCCAGCTCTATTGCGCGGACACCCAGCCCAAGGAATTGCACGCGCTGCGCCAGCTGGCGCTCGAATGGATGGAGCGGATGGCGCAGTTCCGGCCTCACATCGGCGGCGCCGTGTGGCACGGCACGGCGACGCGCCTGTCGGACATCTACATCCAGCTCTTCTGCGACGACCCGAAGTCCGCCGAGATCGCGCTCATCGACCACCATGTCGACTACGAGCCGCGCATGGTCACCGGCTTCCATGGCGAGCAGGTCGAAGCCCTCAGCGTTCATGTGGCGAGCCGGGCACTCGGCGAGGAGATTGGCGTGCATCTGCTGGTGTACGACCTCGACGATCTGCGAGGCGCGCTCAAGCCTGACGCGCAGGGCCGCATCCCGCGTGGCAACCTGGCCGCGCTCAGGCGGCTGATAGAAAAGGACAGTGGATGACTTCGAGCCCCACGCGCCGGGCCTGGCTCTATGGCGGCGTCGCCGCGGTGGCGGCCGTTGCCGGTCTGGGCGGTGCTCTGTGGCACCGCCGGGGCGGCGCGGCCGGCGGCGAGCAGCTGGACGCCGCATTCTGGGCGCAGCGCTTCGATCGGCCCGAAGGTGGCGAACTGGTGTTCGAGAGTCTGCGGGGCAAGCCGCTGTTGCTCAACTTCTGGGCCACATGGTGTCCTCCTTGCGTCGAGGAGATGCCCATGCTCGATGCGTTCTTTCGCGAAAATGCGGCCAACGGCTGGCAAGTTGTCGGTCTGGCGATCGATCAGCCGACCGCGGTTCGCAAGTTCCTGACCAAGACGCCGGTCAGCTACCCCATCGGTCTGGCGGGGCTGCAAGGCACGGAACTGGTCAAGAACCTGGGCAACACGGCCGGCGGTCTGCCCTTCACCTTGGTGCTCGATGCCGGTGGCGCAGTGGCGGCGCGTAAAATGGGCAAGCTCGAGCCGGGTGATCTCCAGGCATGGCGACGGGCCTAGTTCGCGGCTAGAATCGCTCGCCCGTTCGGGCAGTTGATGGCGAAACGCCGAAATACGCCGAAAAACACCGATTTTTAGGCGAGTTAAATCCTAATAGCCGGCAAAGCCGGCGCTGGAGTCCCATGGATCTGCGCAAGCTCAAGACACTGATCGATCTGGTGTCCGAATCGAATATTTCCGAACTGGAAATTACTGAAACCGAAGGCAAGGTCCGCATCGTCAAGGGCGGCGTCGCCGCACCGGTTCAATACATTCAAACCGTCGCCGCGCCGGCTCCGGCCATCGGCGCTGCAGCACCGGCCGGTGCCATCGCCGCGCCAGTCGCGGCGGCGCCGGCCGCAGAGGCGGCGCCCGTCGGCCATGCCATCAAGTCGCCGATGGTCGGCACCTTCTACCGCTCCTCCAGCCCCGGTGCACCCGCATTCGTCGAGATCGGCAGCCAGGTCAAGGAAGGCGACACGGTCTGCATCATCGAGGCGATGAAGATCCTCAACGAGATCGAGGCCGACAAGGCCGGCACCATCACACAGATCCTCGGCGAAAACGGTCAGGCGGTCGAATACGGCCAGCCGCTGTTCATCATCGAGTGACCATGTTCAAGAAGATACTGGTCGCCAACCGCGGCGAAATCGCGCTGCGCATCCAGCGCGCCTGTAGCGAGTTGGGTATCAAGGCCGTGATGGTCTATTCTGAGGCCGATCGCGATGCCAAATACGTGAAGCTGGCCGAGGAAGCGGTATGCATCGGCCCGGCCCCTTCCTCGCAGAGCTATCTGAACATGCCGGCGATCATCTCGGCGGCCGAAGTGACGGACTCCGAGGCGATCCACCCGGGTTACGGCTTTCTGAGCGAGAACGCCAACTTCGCCGAACGCGTGGAGCAGAGCGGTTTTCAATTCATCGGCCCCACGCCCGAATCGATCCGCATCATGGGCGACAAGGTCTCGGCCAAGCAGGCCATGATCAAGGCTGGCGTCCCCTGTGTGCCCGGCTCGGAGGGCGAACTGTCCGACGATTCCTCGACCAACAAGCGCATCGCCCGGGCGATCGGCTATCCGGTCATCATCAAGGCGGCGGGCGGCGGCGGCGGGCGCGGCATGCGCGTGGTGCACACCGAGGCGGCGCTGGTCAATGCGATCCAGATGACCAAGGCGGAGGCCGGCGCGGCCTTCAACAATCCATCGGTCTACATGGAGAAGTTTCTCCAGAACCCGCGCCACATCGAGATCCAGATCCTCGCCGACAAGCACAAGAACGCGGTCTACCTGGGCGAGCGCGACTGCTCGATGCAGCGGCGCCACCAGAAGGTGATCGAGGAATCGCCCGCACCGGGCATCCCGCGCAAGTTGATCGAGAAGATCGGCGAGCGCTGCGCGGCCGCCTGCAAGAAGATCGGCTACCGCGGCGCCGGAACCTTCGAGTTTCTCTACGAAAACGGCGAGTTCTACTTCATCGAGATGAACACGCGCGTGCAGGTGGAGCACCCGGTCACCGAATTCACGACCGGCATCGACATCGTGAAGACGCAGATCATGGTCGCCGCCGGCGAGAAGCTGCCGTTCACGCAGCGCCAGATCGAGATGCGCGGCCACTCGATCGAGTGCCGCATCAATGCCGAAGACGCCTACAAGTTCACGCCCTCGCCGGGCCGCATCACGATGTGGCATCCGCCGGGCGGGCCGGGGGTGCGCGTGGATTCGCACGTCTACACCAACTACTTCGTGCCGCCGAACTACGACTCGATGGTCGGCAAGATCATCGTGCATGGCGATACCCGCGACCAGGCCTTGGCGCGCATGCGCACGGCGTTGAGCGAAACGGTGATCGAGGGTATCCAGACCAACATCCCGCTGCACCGCGAGTTGATGGTCGACGCCAAGTTCATGAGCGGCGGCACCAACATCCACTACCTCGAAGAGTGGCTCGCGGCCCACAAGCGCTGAGCGGGACCGCGGCACCGTGTTCGAACTCCGCCTGCTCGCGCCGGAAGATCGCGTCGAAACCGTCAGCGATGCGCTCGAGGCGCTCGACGCGCTGAGCGTTTCGGTCGAGGACGCGGATGCCCAGACCGATGCCGAGCAGGCCCTGTTCGGCGAGCCGGGCATGCCGCCGCCCAAGGGAGGCTGGCAGCGCTCCCGGGTGATCGCCTTGTTTGCCGCCGAGGCGCAGGCGCGGGAGGCTGCTGCGGTGCTGGCCGCGCAGGACTTCTTTGTGGATTGCGAGGTGCTTGGATTGACCGAGGTGCCCGAGCAGGACTGGGTGCGGCTGACGCAGTCCCAGTTCGCACCGGTCGAAATCACCCCCGAGTTCTGGATCGTGCCCACCTGGCACGAACCGCCGGCGCAAGCGCAGCAGGTCATCCGGCTGGACCCGGGTCTTGCCTTCGGCACCGGCACGCACCCGACCACGCGCATGTGCCTGCGCTGGATCGCAACGCGCGGGGAGCCCCGTGGGAAGCGCGTGCTCGACTACGGTTGCGGCTCCGGCATCCTGGCGATCGGCGCGGCCAAGTTCGGCGCGACCGACATCGACGCCGTCGACATCGACGAAGCCGCCGTGGATTCGACGCGGCTCAACGCTGAGGCGAACGAGGTGCAACTGAAGGCCGGCCTGTCCGACTTGGCAACTGGCCGCTACGACATCGTGCTCGCCAACATCCTCGCCACGCCGCTGAAGGTGCTTGCGCCTTTGCTGTGCGAGCACGTCGCAGCGGGCGGTTCGCTGGTGCTGGCGGGCATCCTCGAGCGCCAGGCCGACGAACTGAAGCTCGCCTATGCGCCCTATGCAGCGCTGGAAGTGAGCGACAGCGAGGACGGCTGGATTCTGATGACCGCGGCCCTCTAGATCGTCCTCGACGCTGGAGGTCGACCCTACAATCGGCGCCTCATGAGCCTGGTCACTCGCTGCCCCGCCTGCGCCACCACTTTCAAGGTGGTGAGGGACCAGCTTCGCATCTCCGACGGGTGGGTGCGCTGCGGCCGGTGCAGCGAGGTGTTCGACGCGACCGTCGATCTGCATGAAGCGCCCGATTCGGCGCCTGGACCCGCGGCAGTCGCACCGACGTCGGCGCCCGACGAAGGCACCAGCAGCGTGCCGCCCGACGCCGATCCGCCGATCGAAACTGAGCTGGACGAAGTGGCAGAGTGGCCCGCGGACGAGGAATCCGTGCGGAACCTCGAGGAGGCGGACTTCCTCGACGACGAACAAGAGATCGAACCACCGGTCGCCGAGCCGCCCGTCGCCGTGCCGCCGCCGCCTGCGTCCAAGACCTCGGCGCCATCCGATCCGCTGTCGTTCGCTGTCGGCGTCGTTGCGGACGAGCCCTGGCCCCAGCGCTCGCAGCCGATGCGTGCAGCCGAAGCGCAAGTGATTCCGCCTTATCCCTCGCTTCCGCCATTCCCGAACATCGACCTGAACCTGCCGGCCGCCCCGCCCATCGGCCGCGAGCCGCCACCGCCACGGCCGTCGCCGCCACCTCCGCCGGCGGCTGAAGAAGACACCGGCAACGCGCAACTGCAGAAGGCGCTGCGCCGTGCGCGTGCCAAGTCCGCCAAGATCGCCAGGGCGAAGGCGCGCGGAGAAGAGCGGGCGGCGCGCGAATCGGCGCCCGTGGTGCTGGCCGCCAGCGAGCCTGAGCCTGCTATCGAGCTCGCTCGGCGCAGCCCTCGGTTTTTGGGCGCCGCCGCCGAGGGATCGGCATTCTGGCAGCGGCCAGCGGTGCGGCGCTCCCTGATCGTCGTGGCCGTGCTGGCTGCGCTTCTTCTGCTCGTGCAGGTATTGCATCAGGAGCGCGACCTCGTCGCCGCTCGCCAGCCGGGGCTGCGTCCCGCGCTCGCGGCGCTGTGCAGCCTGACGGGCTGCGAGCTCTCGGCGCTGCGCCAGATCGGCGACATCACGATCGATGGCGCCTCCTTCGCGCGCGAGAAAAGCGGCGATGCCTACCGCCTCAGCTTCACCTTGCGCAATGCCGCCACCGTGCCGCTCGCGATGCCCGCGGTCGAGTTGTCCTTGCTCGACATGCAGGAGCGTGCCGTGATCCGGCGCGTGCTCATGCCGGCCGAGTTCGGCGCGCCGCCCGTCCTGCCCGCCCGTGCCGAGCGCGCGGCGTCGTTGCCGCTGGCGCTGACCGGGCCCGAGGCCGCGGCACTGGCGCCGATCGCAGGCTACCGGGTGCTGGCCTTCTATCCTTGAGCCGCGCGCTCTTTTCTTTTTTCAATCAACCAACGGTTCATCCATGGCAGCAGTGATTTGCGGTTCCCTCGCGTTCGACACCATCATGACTTTCGAGGGACGGTTCGCCGATCAGATCCTTCCGGACCAGTTGCACATCCTCAACGTGTCCTTTCTCGTGCCCGGCCTCAGGCGCGACTTCGGCGGTTGTGCGGGCAACATCGCCTACAGCCTCAACGCGCTAGGCGGCACCGCACTGCCGATGGCGACGGTCGGCAGCGACGGCGTCGACTACCTGGAGCGGCTGCGAACGCTGGGCATCAGCACCGAGTTCGTGCGGCAGGTGGACGACAGCTTCACCGCGCAGGCCATGATCATGAACGACCGCGACAACAACCAGATCACGGCCTTCCACCCGGGCGCGATGCAGCAGGCGCACATCACGCGCATCGCGGCGCGCGAGGACATCCGGCTCGGCATCATCGCGCCCGACGGCCGCGAGGCGATGCTGCAGCATGCCGAGCAGCTCAAGGCTGCGGACATCCCTTTCGTGTTCGATCCCGGCCAGGGCCTGCCGATGTTCGACGGCAAGGAACTCGCGCATTTCGTCGACTTGGCCAGCTGGGTGGTGGTCAACGACTACGAGGGAAAGATGCTCTCGCAGCGCACGGGCTGGAGCCTTGCTGAGATCTCGAAGCGTGTGCGCGGACTGGTCGTGACGCTGGCCGCCGAAGGCTGCGAAGTGTGGACCGAAGGCGAGCGCGAGCACGTGCCCGGCGTGAAGCCGACGGCCGTGGTCGAGCCGACGGGTTGCGGCGATGCATGGCGCGGCGCGCTGCTGTTCGGGCTGGAGCAGGGCTGGCCGCTCGCGCGTTGCGCTGCGTTGGGCAACCGCATCGGCGCGCTCAAGATCGCGCAACGCGGGCCGCAGAATTACCAGGTGGATCGGAAGGCGCTCGGCCTCTGAGCCCATAAAAAAGCCCAGCACCTGTCTTCGGTGCCGGGCCAACCATAAAAAAGCCCAGCACCTTGCGGTGCCGGGCTTTGTGCCTTCAAGGCCGCTGAACGACTCAGGGCTTGCTGGCCGTCGGAAACGGCCAGGCTGCCTGGGGGTTCAGCGTCGTTTGCGCTGCAGGAGCAGGCGCTACGGCTGCCTTGGCGGGCGCTTTCGCGGCTTTCTTGGCAGCAGGCTTTTTCGCTGCTTTCTTGGCAGCAGGCTTCTTGGCTGCAGCCTTTTTCGCAGGCGCTTTCTTGGCAGGCGCCTTTTTCGCGGCGGCCTTCTTCGCCGGCGCCTTCTTGGCTGCTGCCTTCTTCGCAGGAGCCTTCTTGGCTGCTGCCTTCTTCGCAGGAGCCTTCTTCGCTGCTACCTTCTTGGCAGGAGCCTTCTTCGCTGCGGCCTTCTTCGCCGGTGCCTTCTTGGCTGCTACCTTCTTGGCAGGAGCCTTCTTCGCTACGACCTTCTTGGCGGCGACCTTCTTAGCCGGAGCCTTCTTTGCAGCGGCTTTCTTGGCCGGCGCTTTCTTTGCAGTTGCCATTTCTATTTTCTCCTTGATCAAGTTGAAAAAATCAACCTTTTGAAGCACTCCACGCATGTTGGTAGCGTGAAGCGATTCATGGCGTTGGAGCAAGCCCCAGCACCATGAACACCTGAGCTTTTCGCCGCCGCACTCTTCGGTGCGTGTAGCCGGCGAAAGCAATTCTTGAACTCACTTTATTTGTCGGAACGATTCAATCCCAGGAGAGCGCACCACCCGACTGATACTCGATCACGCGGGTTTCGAAGAAGTTGCGCTCCTTCTTCAGGTCAATCATTTCGCTCATCCAGGGGAACGGGTTTTCCTCGTTCGGGAAGAGCGTTTCCAGGCCGATCTGCTGCGCGCGCCGGTTGGCGATGTAGCGCAGGTAGCCCTTGAACATGGAGGCATTCATGCCGAGCACGCCGCGAGGCATGGTGTCTTCGGCGTAGCGGTACTCGAGCTCGACGGCCTTCAGGAAGAGGGCCTTGATCTCGGCCTTGAACTCCGCGGTCCAGAGGTGCGGATTCTCGAGTTTCAACTGGTTGATCAGGTCGATGCCGAAGTTGCAGTGCATCGACTCGTCGCGCAGGATGTACTGGTACTGCTCGGCGGCGCCGGTCATCTTGTTCTGGCGGCCCAGCGCGAGGATCTGGGTGAAGCCGACGTAGAAGAACAGGCCCTCCATCAGGCAGGCGAAGACGATCAGCGACTTGAGCAGGGTCTGGTCGTTCTCGTGCGTGCCGGTGTGGAAGTGCGGGTCGCTGATGGCTTCGATGAAGGGGATCAGGAACTGGTCCTTCTCGCGGATCGACGGCACCTCGTTGTAGGCGTTGAAGATCTCGCTCTCGTCCAGGCCGAGCGACTCGACGATGTACTGGTAGGCGTGCGTGTGGATCGCTTCCTCGAAGGCCTGGCGCAGCAGGAACTGGCGGCACTCGGGGGCCGTGATGTGGCGGTAGGTGCCCAGCACGATGTTGTTGGCGGCCAGCGAATCGGCGGTCACGAAGAAGCCGAGGTTGCGCTTGACGATGCGGCGCTCGTCTTCGGTCAGGCCGTTCGGGTCTTTCCAGAGCGCGATGTCGCGCGTCATGTTCACTTCCTGCGGCATCCAGTGATTGGCGCAGGTGGCGAGGTACTTCTCCCAGGCCCACTTGTACTTGAACGGAACCAACTGGTTGACGTCGGTCTGGCCGTTGATGATGCGCTTGTCGGCGGCCTTCACGCGGCGCGCGGCCTGTGCTTGCGGCATGGAAGCCGGAGCAGGCCGCAGTGCGGCGCCATCATCGAGTGTGCGCAAAGTCGGGGCGATAGGAGCAATTTGCGAAGTCGGGAACTCCGACGAGCGACCGACGGTCGCGTCGTTGTTTGATGAGTGCCGCAATCCTTGTTGCAGATCCTTTGGCAAGGAGGGCTTGACTTCTTCGTCCCAGGTCAACATAGAAAAATCCAATGCTCAAATTATGTGAGCAACGATGTGAGTTGCAAAGTGCTGCTTCACATCGCGCTCCAATTATGTTGCCGTTATGTTGTTCGCATGCATCGCCATTTGTCAGGCGATGCCGCGAATCACGGCAACTTCACGCTGACATCACTGGCACGCTTCGCACGTCGGATCGTCGACGCCGCAGAACGCGATGTCGGTCGCCGGCATCGCACTCAGCTGCGCTTGCGCTGCGAGCGCAGCCGCTTCGAGCGCACTCATGCCCGACGAAGATGCGTCGCCACTGCCATTGCTTCCCGAGGACACCGCGTTGAGCCGGCCCGATTGCACCGTCGATTTCTCGGCGTGCGTCGCGCTCTGCGTGCGCAGGTAGTAAGTGGTCTTCAGGCCGCGCAGCCACGCGAGCTTGTAGGTGTCGTCGAGCTTCTTGCCCGACGCGCCGGCCATGTAGATGTTGAGCGACTGCGCCTGGTCGATCCACTTCTGGCGACGCGCGGCGGCTTCCACCAGCCAGGTGGTTTCGACCTCGAACGCGGTGGCATAGAGCGCCTTGACGTCCTGCGGTACGCGGTCGATCGGGCGCAGCGAGCCGTCGAAGTGCTTGAGGTCCATCACCATCACGTCGTCCCACAGGCCCAGGCGCTTGAGGTCTCGCACCAGGTAGTGGTTGATGACGGTGAACTCGCCGGAGAGGTTCGACTTGACCGACAGGTTGCCGAAGCAGGGCTCGATCGAGGCGTCGACGCCGATGATGTTCGAGATGGTCGCCGTCGGCGCGATGGCGACGCAGTTCGAGTTGCGCATGCCGTCGGCCTTGATCTTCTGGCGCAGCGCATTCCAGTCGAGCGTGGACGAGCGGTCGACGTCGACGTAGCCGCCGCGCGCCTTCTCGAGCAGGTCGAGCGTGTCCGGCGGAAGCACTCCCTTGTCCCACAGCGAGCCCTTGTAGCTCGAATACTTGCCGCGCTCGCGCGCCAGTTCGGTCGAGGCCCAGTAGGCGTGGTAGCAGATCGCTTCCATCGACTCGTCGGCGAACTGCACCGCTTCCTGCGAGGCGTAGGGAATGCGCAGCTCGTACAGCGCGTCCTGGAAACCCATCACGCCGAGGCCGACCGGGCGATGGCGCAGGTTGGAGTCGCGCGCCTTCTTGACCGCGTAGTAGTTGATGTCGATCACGTTGTCGAGCATGCGCATCGCGGTCGAGATCGTGCGCTGGAGCTTTTCCTGGTCGACCTTGCCGTCCTTCAGATGCTGCAGCAGGTTGACCGAGCCGAGGTTGCAGACCGCGGTTTCGGTGTCGCTGGTGTTGAGCGTGATCTCGGTGCACAGGTTCGACGAATGGACCACGCCGGCATGCTGCTGAGGCGAGCGCACGTTGCAGGCATCCTTGAAGGTGATCCACGGATGCCCGGTCTCGAACAGCATCGTGAGCATCTTGCGCCAGAGATCGGTGGCCTGGACCGTGCGGCTCGGCTTGATCTCGCCGCGCGCGGCCTTCTCTTCGTAGGCGGCGTAGGCGGTCTCGAAGTCGGTGCCGAACTTGTCGTGCAGGTCGGGCACGTTGGAGGGCGAGAACAGCGTCCAGCTGCCCTTTTCCATCACGCGGCGCATGAACAGGTCGGGAATCCAGTTCGCCGTGTTCATGTCGTGCGTGCGGCGGCGGTCGTCGCCGGTGTTCTTGCGCAGTTCGAGGAACTCCTCGATGTCGAGGTGCCAGCTTTCCAGGTAGGTGCAGACCGCGCCCTTGCGCTTGCCGCCCTGGTTGACCGCCACCGCGGTGTCGTTCACCACCTTGAGGAAGGGCACCACGCCCTGCGACTCGCCGTTGGTGCCCTTGATGTGGCTGCCGAGCGCGCGCACACGGGTCCAGTCGTTGCCCAGGCCGCCCGCGAACTTGGACAGCAGGGCGTTTTCCTTGATCGACTCGTAGATGCCGTCGAGGTCGTCGGGCACCGTGGTCAGGTAGCAGCTCGAGAGCTGCGAGCGCAGCGTGCCGCTGTTGAACAGGGTGGGCGTGCTCGACATGAAGTCGAAGGAGGACAGCACTTCGTAGAACTCGATCGCGCGGGCTTCGCGGTCGATTTCATTGAGGGCCAGCCCCATCGCCACGCGCATGAAGAAAGCCTGCGGCAGTTCGATGCGGGTCTTGCGCACGTGCAGGAAGTAGCGGTCGTAGAGGGTTTGCAGGCCGAGGTAGTCGAACTGCAGGTCGCGCTGGGGCTTGAGCGCGGCGCCGAGGCGGTTCAGGTCGTACTGCAGCAGCTTCTCGTCGAGCAGCTCGTTGTCGACGCCCTTCTTGACGAACTGCGGGAAGTAGTCGGCGTAGGCCTGGGCACGTTCGGCCGGCATCACCTCGCGGCCGATGATCTCCTTGAAGATCGTGTGCAGCAGCAGGCGCGCGGTGGCGAAGGTGTAGTCGGGGTCCTTCTCGATCAGCGTGCGAGCCGCCAGGATCGACGCCTTGTAGACCTCGTCGAGCGGCACGCCGTCGTAGAGGTTGCGCATCGTTTCGGCCACGATCGGGCCGGCCGTGATGCTGTCGCCCAGGCCTTCGCAGGCGGATTCGATCAGGCCCTTGAGTTCGTTGAGGTCGAGCGCGACGCGCTCGCCGCGGTCGAGCACGTGCAGCGTCGAAACGGCGATCTGCGCGTCCTGTTCGCCCGACTTCGAGCGTTCCTGCGAGCGTCGCTCGCGGTACAGCACGTAGGCGCGCGCGATCTCGTGGTGGCCGCCGCGCATCAGGCCGAGTTCGACCTGGTCCTGCACGTCTTCGATGTGGAAGGTGCCGCCGCCCGGACGCGAGCGCACCATAGCGCGGACCACGCCCTGGGTCAGGTTGTCGACCGTCTCGCGCACGCTGGCGGAAGCCGCGCCCTGGGTGCCGTGCACCGCGAGGAAGGCCTTCATCATCGCGATCGCGATCTTGTTGGGCTCGAAGGGCACGACCGCGCCGTTGCGGCGAATGATCTGGTAGTGGGCGAGCGCGTTGCCGGCGGGCGAGCCTGCAACATCGTTTTTTTGAAGCGTCGAGGGTACGGCGCGAGGTGTGGCGGGGGTGTTCAGGGCAGTTTGCATTCGTTCCTCTGTTGGCAATTCTTGTTGGGGCGGTGGTGCCGCTTGCGGCCGGTTGCTCGGCATGAAGCACGGGGCAGGGCACACTATATCTAGGGTCTCGCGGGTCTACAACCCACTAGATGTAGTGTTTTCCCAATGGTTCAAGGAACAAGTTCACAGCGAAGAGCTCTCAGATGAAGAGCTATGCCGCGCCGTTGCTGACCCACCTTAGCGCCTGCCGCTGTCCATGGGCCCTGCAGGCGTTTTTGGGCCTGAAAGGCGCATGGTTGCTGCGCCGCCGGGGTTGCGCGATCGGCGTTGTTGCGCTGCATCCGCTGCGCATCGCGGGATGCATCGCGATTGAAAAATTTCAGCGCACCGCGACGTCGTCGGGGAACATCGCGCGGTCCCAGCCCAGTTGCTCCTGCAGCAGGCGCCAGTCGAAGCCGCTGCCTGGGTCCGCCTTGCGGCCCGGCGCAATATGTTCATGGCCCGCGATGAACGCGATCGCATGGCGCTGCGCGAGCGCCGGGCAAAGGCTCGCGAGGGTCTCGTACTGGGCGGGCTCGAAGCCTTCGCCCTCCAGGCCTTCGAGCTCGATGCCGATCGAGTCGTCGTTGCAGTTGGCGCGGCCGCGCCACGATGAAGGACCGGCATGCCAGGCGCGGTCGTCGCAACTCACGAACTGCCACAGCTCGCCGCTGCGGCGCACATAGAAATGGGTCGAGACCTCGATGCCGCGGATGGTCTGGAAGTAGGGATGCGCATCCCAGTCCAGCTGGTTCGTGAAAAGCTGCTGGACCTCGTCGCCGCCATAGCGTCCCGGCGGCAGGCTGATCGAATGCAGCACGATCAGATCGATCTGCGCGCCCTCGGGGCGCGGCCCGAAATTCGGCGAGCGCAGTTGCCGGGCGAAGCGGTACCAGCCGGCCTGCCAGAGGCCTGCGTTGTCTTCAGTCGTCGGCACCGTTGCCACTCGCCTCGTCGCCGCTGGGGGTCGCGATGCCCAGGCGCGCGATCCGGTAGCGAATCTGCCTGAGGCTCAGGCCGAGCCGCGCCGCGGCAGCGGTCCGGTTGAAGCCGCTCTCCTGCAGCGCACGCACGAGGATCTCGCGCTCCTGCTGGTCGAGATAACTCTGCAGGTCGCTCGGTACCGCGGGTGCCGGCTTTGCTTCGGAGGGCGCTGCTGTCGTGCTGGCTGCGGGCTGCTGTCCCGGAGTTGCCGGCGCCGGGGCCACAGGCAGTGTCATGCTGGCGCTGCCCACGAAATCGAGATGGAGCACGTCGCCATCGCTCAAGGCCACGGCGCGATGCAAAAGGTTTTCGAGCTCACGCACGTTGCCGTGCAGCGGATGCTCCGCGAGGCGCTGCAGCACCTCGGGCGAAAGAACAGGCACCGGCATGCCGGCATCGCGCGCGATGCGTGCGAGCAGGGCCTCGCAGAGTGCGGGCAGGTCTTCGCGCCGCTCGCGCAAGGCCGGCACCGCGATCTCGATCACGTTGAGGCGATAGAACAGGTCCTGGCGGAAGCGGCCGGCTTGCACCTCGGCCTGCAGATCCTTGTGGGTCGCGCTCACGATGCGCACGTCGACCGCATCTTCCTGGGTCGAACCGATCGGGCGCACGCTGCGCTCCTGGATCGCGCGCAGCAACTTGGATTGCATCGGAAGCGGCAGGTCGCCGATCTCGTCGAGGAACAGCGTGCCGCCGCGGGCGGCCTGGAAGTAGCCGTCGCGGTCCTGCAAGGAGCCGGTGTAGGAGCCTTTTCTCGCACCGAAGAATTCGGCCTCGAGCAGATTCTCGGGAATCGCGCCGCAATTGACGGCGACGAAGGGCCCCTCGCTGCGCTGGCTGCAGGCATGCACCGCGCGTGCCACCAGTTCCTTGCCGGTGCCGGACTCGCCGCGCACCAGCACCGGCGCCATGCCGCGCGCCACCTTGGCGATGCGGGACTTGACGAGGCGCATCGGCTCGGACGCGCCAACCAGCCGTTCGAGCGCAGCCAAGCCGGCGTTGCTGGTCGTCGCCGCGACCTTGCTGCTGCCCTCGTCGGCCTGGCGCATGGGCCGTGCAGGCGCAGCCTGGGCCTGCACGGCAGAGGCGACGACGGCGCGGAACTGCTTGAGGTCCACCGGCTTGGTGAGGTAGTCGAAGGCGCCGGCCTTGAGGGCCTCGACCGCGTTCTCGGCCGAGCCGTAGGCCGTCATCACCACGCAGCGCTCGCTGCGCTGGTCCTGCTGGATGCGCTGCAGGATCTCCATGCCGAGCCCGTCGGGCAGGCGCATGTCGGTGATCACGGCATCGAAGCGGCCCGCGTCCAGGTGCTCGCGGGCTTCCGACACGCTGCCGGCCGCCTCGACCCGGTAGCCCTCGCGCAGCAGCGTGAGTTCATAGAGCGTGCGCAGGTCGGGCTCGTCGTCGACGACCAGGATCTGGGCAGGGGGCCGAGGTGCTGAGGAGGTGGGGGTGCTCACGGCGCTATTGTGTCAGCCGGGTCTCGCCCGCAGCGAAGGAGACGAAGAATTCGTTGCCTTCCGGCCCCGCTGCGTAAAGGGCGCGGCGCTCGTAGCCGATCGTCGCGCCGTGCCGCTCGCACAGCTCGCGGCAGAGGAAGAGGCCGAGGCCGCTGGAGCGGCTTTCGGAGGAGAAGAAGGGTTCGAACAGATGGCGCTGCACCGCAGGTTCGAGCGGTGCGCCGTCGCTCCACACCTGCAGGCTGGCGCGGCCGGCCGCGTTCTGGCGCGTCGTTACCTGGATCGAGCCTTCGCGATCGCCGGCATAGCGCGCGGCGTTGTCGAGCAGGTTCACGAGGATGCGCCGCAGATGTTCGATGTCGAAGCGCACCACGCTGCCGGCCGCTTCGAGAACCAGCAGCACGCCCTGGCGCTGCGAGTGCCGCACCCACTCCTCGGCGAGCGTGCGCACGGTCGAATCGAGGGCCAGCTGTTCGCCCAGCGGCAGCACCCGCTGCTGGCGGGCCCGCGCGACATCGAGCACTTCGTCGACGATGCGCGAGAGCCGCTGTGCGTTCTGCTGCACCATCGTCGTCAATTGGCGGTGCGCCGGGTCGACCAGGTCCTCGCCCAGCAGCGCGCTGGCCTGGGTGATGGCGGCCAGCGGGTTGCGGATCTCGTGCGCGACGGCCGCCGACATGCGGCCCATGGCCGCCAGCTTCTCGGTGCGGATGCGCGCCTGGAGCTCGCGCAGGTCCTGCAGGAACATCACGCACAGGCTCTCGGTGTGGCGGTCGGTGCCCGGCGTGAGCCGCGTGCGGACCCGTACCTCGCGCGGCGCGCCCTGCGCCTGCGCGACCGGAATTTCCTTCGATTGCGGCGTGCGCCGCGCGAAGGTCTGGCGCGCAATCGCGGCCAGGGCGGCCCAGGCCGGATAGGTGCTCAGCGCGAAGGGCAGTGCGAGTTCTGCCAGCCCTTGCCCGAGAATCGCGTTGGCGGCGGGGTTGGCGGCATGCACCTGCCCTCGCTCGTCGATCACGAGCACGCCTTCGCTGAGGGTCTCGATCACGAGGTCGTTCACCAGCGCGTGCATCTGGGCGGTGCTTCGATTGCGCTGCGCCAGCGCTTCTTCGCGCGTGAGCCGCCGCGCCAGCTCGTGCGCGAGCAGCGCCACCACGAACAGGCCGGTGCCGGTCAGCGCCGCCTGCACGAAACGCGGCGATGCGTCGCTCGGCTGCTGCAGCCAGTACCAGCCCGCATGCACCAGCAGCAGCAGCGTGACGGCCGCGGTGGTGCCCAGGCCCACCATGCCCGAGCCCAGCACCGCGCCCATCAGCACCGGCAAGGCAAAGAGCGGCGTGTAGTTGATGCTGCCGATCTGCAGCAGTTGCAGCGCGGTGAAGGTGATCAGGTCGATGCCGATGGTCGAAAGCCAGGCGGCGCCGAAGCCGCGCACCGGCAGCTGGAAGAGCGCATAGCGTGCCGCCAGCAAGGCCGCCCCCAGGTAGCCGACGGACAGCGCGATCGCCGCCGGCTCCAGCGGCTGACCGAGCGCGAAGGTCACCGCCTGCAACAGCAGCAGCACGACGGCGACGAAGCAGCGCGCGGTCATGAAGCCGCGCCACAGGCGCAGCAGCGCCGAGCTTTCGCGGCCGAACTGATCGAGCAGGCTCCAGTCCGTCGCCGGCTCGCCACGCGACCAGAGGAAAGTGCTCATCGGCAACGCGCCTCAGTGCGCAGCCGCCTGGCGGTGCGCAGCGCTGCAATACACCGCGCCGTCGGGTCCGCTGATGGCATCCGCTGCCGGCAGATGCAGCCCGCAATGGGCGCAGCGCACCATGGCCTGCGGCGCCCCGACGGCCGGCGTGGCGGGCGGCGGCGGCGGCGGGCGCGAGCGCATCTCGTCGCGCCGATTCTTGCGCCAGAGCCAGATCGCCACGAAGACCACGGCGAGGACGAGCAGGTATTTCATGGTGTCGCGCGCGCCAGCACCACTTCGAGCACGAAGCGCGATCCGACGTAGGCCAGCAGCAGCAGGGCGGAGCCCGCGTAGAGCACGCGCCGGGCCGTGCGGCCGCGCCAGCCGAAGCGAGCGCGCCCGATCAGCAGCACCGCGAAACTGAGCCAGGCCAGCACCGAGAACACGGTCTTGTGGTCCCATTTCCAGGCCCGCGCACTGGCGCCGTACAGCGTCTCGCTGAACAGCAGGCCGGCGAGCAGCGTGGCCGACAGCAGCACGAAGCCGGCGGTGACGAAGCGGAAGGTGAGGCGCTCCATCGTCAGCAGCGGCACACCGCCCTGCGGCTCGGCCGCGAGCCGGATCTGCTTTTCGGCACGGGTCATGAGCCAGGCATGCACCACCGCCGCGGCGAACAGGCCGTACGAGGCGATGCCGAGCGCCAGGTGCAGCGGCAGCCAGGGCGAGGCCGACACATGCAGCGGCGTGCCGGGGAACAGCACGGCGAGCAGCACCGCCGCCGCGCCCAGCGCCGCAAGCACGCGCCGCACCTTGAGCTGCGGGTACATGCGGCTTTCGATCGCGTAGACCGTCAGCACCAGCCAGGCCGTGACCGACAGCGCCGGCGCGAAGCCGAAGCGCGGATCGCCGCCGACCAGCCCGACGCCCAGTGCGCAGGCGTGCAGCAGCCAGGCCAGCCCGAGCAGCCATTGCATGGAGGGGCGGCCCAGCCAGGAAGAGGCAGCGGCGGTCGTGCCATAGGCGGCGGCGGTGGCGATGCCCAGCGCCACGCCGAGTGGGGAGGGGATCGCTAAAATCATCGGTCGGAGTTTAGCGTCTCGCCTTGGCGAGACGCCTCTCGCTCCCGTCTATATACCGGTCCCGCCGAGCGGGAAGCACCATGGCCACCGCCCTCACCGAAAAATTCTCCCGCCTCGTCAAGCAGGTCAGCGGCCAGGCCCGCATTACCGAAAGCAATGTGCAGGACATGCTGCGTGAAGTGCGCATGGCCTTGCTCGAAGCCGACGTCGCCCTGCCCGTGGTGCGCGATTTCGTCGCCCGCGTGAAAGAAAAAGCGCTTGGCCAGGAGGTGCTCGGCTCGCTGAAACCCGGCCAGGCGCTGATCGGCATCGTCAACCGCGAACTCGCCGCGACCATGGGCGAAGGCGTGGCCGACATCAACCTGGTGGCCCAGCCGCCGGCCGTGATCCTGATGGCTGGCCTGCAGGGCGCCGGCAAGACCACCACCACCGCCAAACTGGCCAAGCACCTGATCGAAAAGCGCAAGAAGAAGGTGCTGACCGTGTCGGGCGACGTCTATCGTCCGGCGGCCATCGAGCAGCTCAAGACGGTCACGAAGCAGGCCGGGGCCGAATGGTTCCCGAGCACGCCCGAACAGAAGCCGCTCGACATCGCACGCGCCGCGCTCGACCATGCCAAGCGCCATTTCTTCGACGTGCTGCTGGTCGACACGGCCGGCCGTCTCGCGATCGACGAGGTGCTGATGACCGAGATCCAGCAGCTGCACACCGCACTGAACCCGGTCGAAACCCTGTTCGTGGTCGATGCGATGCAAGGCCAGGATGCGATCAATACGGCCAAGGCCTTCAAGGAAGCGCTGCCGCTGACCGGCATCATCCTGACCAAGACCGACGGCGATTCGCGCGGCGGCGCGGCGCTGTCGGTGCGGCAGGTGACGGGCGTGCCGATCAAGTTCGCCGGTGTCAGCGAGAAGATCGACGGGCTGGAGGTGTTCGATGCCGAGCGCCATGCCGGACGCATCCTTGGCATGGGCGACATCGTCGCGCTGGTCGAGCAGGTTACGGCCGGCGTTGACGTCGCGGCCGCGCAGAAGCTGGCGGCCAAGGTCAAGAGCGGCGCCGGCTTCGACCTCAACGACTTCCTCGGCCAGCTGCAGCAGATGAAGCAGATGGGTGGCCTCTCCAGCATCATGGACAAGCTGCCCGCGCAGATGGCGGCCAAGGCCACCGAGGCCGACATGACGCGCGCCGAGCGCGACATCCGGCGCAAGGAAGGGATCATCAACAGCATGACGCCGCTGGAACGGCGCAAACCCGAGCTGCTCAAGGCCACGCGCAAGCGCCGCATCGCGGCCGGCGCTGGTGTGCAGGTTCAGGAAGTGAACCGGCTGCTCAACGAGTTCGAGCAGATGCAAGGGATGATGAAGAAGATGAAGGGCGGCGGCCTCATGAAGATGATGAAGCGTATGGGCGGCATGAAGGGGATGCCCGGAATGGGCGGAGGCGGGATGCCGCGCTTCTGACCGCAATCCTGTGTCAAGGATCACGGGAAAGCGGGGCATTCGGAACGCGAACTTCATGGTTGGGGGGCGCTCCAACGTTTGAGTTCAGCGGACGCCGAAGGCGGCTCGCAGCAACGATGGACTAGGGCTCGGATTGGGGCACCACTGCCCGCGATCGTCCGCTGATGGCCACACGGCCTCGGCCGCTTGCTGCCTCATGACTCGTAGACGTAAAAAAGCCCCTGAGCGTCGCTCGGGCCTGCGAGGTGCTGCGCCGGGCGGAGAGCTGGTCGGCTGTGATGTTGGTGCCCGGCCCGGTGCTTGGCTACCGTTACCGTGGCGACCTGCCCGGCAAAGCCACCTACCGACTGATGCTCGTCAGGGAGCCGCGATCGGCTCCTTGCGGAAGAAGCATGCCGGCAGGATGGCGCCGGAAATGTGCTCGATGGAGCGCTCCTCTACTTTGTGCTTCAGGAACAACTCGCGCCAGCCTTCGACCACCTCCACCATCTTGTCGATGACCCGCTGAGCCTCTTCGAGATTGAGGCCAAAGCTTCCGCAGTCCGACAGCAGGTTGTACACGCTAGCCACGCGGCCATAGCGCCCTGCCTCGAGCGCCAGGTCTCGCCGCTCCAGGGAAATTAGCGGAACCGGCACGATGTCGTAGGCCGGGGACAGGCGCCAGCCGCCTGTGGTGCGGAGCATGGCGTGGTTGCGCGGGTGGTCGTCGTTGTTGGTGACCATCGCGTTGAAGACCATGCGGCGGAACAGCTCCAGCCTGTCAGCATCGGGCTTGACGGACCAGCGGAGGATTTCGTCGGCGAGCAGCATGTACGACCAACGGTCGCGGCCGGTGTAGCCGTCCTCGGCGTCCAGAACGGTGAGCCCCGACACCAGGCCATGCCGCGCATAGGAGTTGGCATCTGGGTTCCATTCCCGGTCGAAGCGCAGCAGCATCAGCGCTTCCGCCTTGCCGACCGACTCCATCCGTGTGCCGCAGACGTTCAGGCCAGCCGCGCGGGCGAGTTCGAGCGTCGCGTACTCGATGCGTTGCATGTTGTGCTTATCCTGCCTCTCGGGAAGCTTGGCCAAGTAGATGTGATGGTCGTCTTCGACCGTGACCTTGGGGCGCGCGCCACCCATGCTGGTACCAGGTTCCAGGCTCTCCAGCACCTCGTAAGGCAGCTTGCCTGTCTCCTCGAGCTGCTCAGCCACCTCGGACAGGGCTTCTAGCTGGTGTGTGCGGTTGAATGGCTTGGCCGGGCCCGGGGGGTGTACCGACAGGCCGAAACGCAAGTTGCCTGCCCCGTCGTCAGGGCCGGTGAGCAAGTACTCCATTTCGGATATTTCCGCCTCTTCGCGCTCGAGGCGAGCTTGGATGACTCGGCGGCCCCATGCGTCCGGACTGGCGTCTCGCAAGGCGCCCGGGATACCCTTGAGCTTGGTGATTTGCATCGGCTTGTCGGTGAGCTTGAGACGGTACGGGTCGAGTTCGACGACGTTTTGCCGCTCAAGGTAGCGCTTGCCGTAGGTGAAGGTGCCCTGGAATGCACCCGCACCCACCTCCTTGACCTTCAGCGAGGCGCAAGGCACCCATTCGAATGTGCCTGACAGCTGGGTGTAAACGTAGCAGAGGTTTTCTTTGTCGGCCATGGAGCGCTTTTAGAAGTCGTTGTCGGAGGCCGGGGCGCGCACGCGCTGCGGCCGGGAGGCTGCTTCGAGAATCTTTCCGTGCTCGTCGGTGTCCGGATTGGCGACGCCGCGAATGGTGTCCAGTAGCCCGAGCTTCCAGAGCACGCTCATGAACGTACCCAAGGCGATGCCGGGCTCGCCGTTTTCGAGGCGGTACAAGGAGCGCCGGCCGATGTCGCAGGCCTGCGCCAGGTCCTCTGTGCTCATGCGGCGGCGGACGCGCGCGGTGCGCACGTGCTGCCCAAGCTCTTCAAGGTGCTTAAGCACTTCGCGTGGGAGTTGTTTGCTCGACTCACGAGCCATATATGACCCATTAAATGAAATAATGGGTCATATTAGTCGCAGCTCGAATGCTCGTCAAGTCGCCGGGCCAAATGTGGCTCGATATACGAACTTGCGGGCCACATATGGCCAGGAATACTCATCCGGCGGCGGACGCAGCCCGGCGTTGTGCGCGCTCGATCAGCGTCGGCACGGCGTCAGATAAATGCTCTCCGAGCCGGTTCTTTTCGGTAACGTCAGGCACCAAGTTTGCCGACCACAAGTTGCCATTGCGCACCATCCTGCGGGCGATCCTCATCTTTGCTGCAAACGTCAAGGGCATCAGCGCCTGCGCCCTCTCTCGTCAGCTCGGGGTGACCTATCAGACGGCGTTTGTCCTCTTGCACAAGATCCGCGAGAGCATCGTGGACGCAACGCCAGACACGCAGTTGGACGGCATCGTTCACATGGATGGCGCGCACGTCTCAGGCAGAGTCCGAAAGCCGCGGGTCAAGAAGCCAGCGACGAAGACTCAGGCGCGCGATCGCATCGATGTTTCCGCCAATCCCACGCATCCGAATCGTCGAATCGTGATGGTCATCCGGGAAGTGGCACACGCGTGGCTTCGGCGCGGTCCGTACTGTCGTCGAAGTCACCAAAAGCGAGACGTCAAAGGTTGCCAACGCTCTGGCAAAGAAGTACATCGTGCGGGATGCGCAAGTCCATACGGATGAGCATCCGGCATACGCGGAATTCATGGCCAGGTACGAGCACAGAACCGTCAACCACAGCACGGAATTTTCGACTGATGATGGTGTGAGCAACAACCAGGCTGAAAGCTACTTTTCAAGAATGCGACGCATGGTTATGTCCCGATGTTTCCACCGAGAGGCGCGCTCAATCTAGTGCATCAGCTAGAGAATGCCGACCGCAATAAAAAAAGCCCGCTGACAGCGGGCTTTTTTATGGCGAGATCAGCGCGTCACATGCGTGCCAGTCTTACTGCATGCATCCACGCCCTGCGCAGCACGGCCGGCGAGCGCGACTCTTCGGGAATCAGCAGGAAGCCGCGATCGCGCAGCGAGTTGCCCAGTGCAATCTGGCTGGTCAGCACGGTCAGCGGGATCGCCAGCAGCAGCGGCAGGCCGACCGGCATCAGCCAGGCCAGCGCACCGGCGTCGATCAGCGCGATACCGACCGCCAGCGCCGCGATCACCAGGGTCATCGGCGCCAGCTGCGCGGCGGCGATGCGCCACGGCACAGCGGCCGCTTCGCGCGGAGGCGACTTCCAGTCCAGCTTGATGCCGGTGAGCGCCACGATCACGAACAGCGAGTGGGCCAGCATGCGGACCGGCGCTTGCACGATGGCCAGCGCGCTTTCGAGCGCGGCGCTCTTGAGCAGGCTGCCGATGCCGCCGTACTGGCGCTGCTCGCCGCGCATCAGCACGGCCGCGATGCCCAGGATGCGGGGCAGGAACAAGAGGCACAGCGTCCACAGCCAGAGGCCGGCCAGTTCCATCGGCATCACCAGCCAGTGGGCGACCACGCTGGAGCCGGTGAGCCACAGGGCCGTGCCCAGCGTCAGGAAGGCGAGCCACAGCGGCGCCGAGACATAGGCCATGGTGCCGGTGACGAACATCGCGCGGTGCACGGAATGCAGGCCCGGTTCGGCCATCAGGCGCGCGTTCTGCAGGTTGCCCTGGCACCAGCGGCGGTCGCGCTGCAGTTCGGCCAGGAGGTCCGGCGGCTGCTGCTCGTAGCTGCCGACCAGGTCGGCCACCAGCCACACGTGGTAGCCGGCGCGGCGCATCAGCGCGGCCTCGACGAAGTCGTGCGACATGATGCCGCCCGACATGCCGCCGGTGCCCTTGATCGGCGCCAGCGCGCAGTGTTCCATGAAGGGTTCGACGCGGAGGATCGCGTTGTGGCCCCAGTAGTGCGATTCGCCGAGCTGCCAGAACTGCATGCCGAGCGTGAACAGGCGGCCCGTCATGCGCGATGCGAACTGCTGGGCGCGGGCATGCAGCGTGACGTGGCCGATGGCCTGCGTCGCGGTCTGGATGATGCCGGCCGTCGGGTTGGCTTCCATCAGCTTGACCATCGAGGTCAGGCAGTCGCCGCTCATCACGCTGTCGGCATCGAGGACCACCATGTAGCGGTAGTCCTTGCCCCAGCGGCGGCAGAAGTCGGCCACGTTGCCGGCCTTGCGATGGGTGCGGCGCTTGCGCAGGCGGTAGTAGACCTCGACCTGCGGCTGGTTCGGGCTCTCGGCCAGCGCGGCGCGCAGCTCTTCCCAGGCGGCGCGTTCGGCGGCGGCAACCTCGGGCGTGTAGCTGTCGGACAGCACGAACACGTCGAACTGCCGCGCATGGCCGGTCGCGGCCACCGATTCGCAGGTCGCGCGCAGGCCGGCGAACACCGTGGCCACGTCCTCGTTGCAGATCGGCATGATGATCGCCGTGCGCGCTTCCGGATTCATCGGATGGTCGGCCACCTGCTTGGCCGAGAGCGCGTGCTTGTCGCCGCGCACCGAGACGTAGAAGCCCATCAGCGCGGTCACGAAACCGGTCACGACCCAGCCCGAGAGCAGGCCGTAGAGGGCGATCTGGCTGTACTCGAGCCAGAGGTTGTCGTAGTCGGGCTGCACGCGGGCGAACAGCGTCGAGGCGATCAGCGTGCTGAAGACGGTGAGCGCCATGAAGGCCAGGCGCCGCTGCGTGGCGGCACGCTGCCAGGGCTGCTTGGCCGCCCGGGCCGGCGCCGCGCCGCGCGCCGCCTGGGCTGCGCTGCCGGCGCCGAGCTTGACCAAGAGGGCCGTGCCGATGCTGTTCCAGAAGCCGCGCCAGGGGCGGGGCGCCATCGAACCGCGGTTGATCGGGGGCGCCGTCACCGAATTGGGATGGCGCTCTTCGCGGATCGGGCTGCGGTGCGAAAAATCCGCGGCCGTCAGCACTTTCAGTTGGGAGAAATCGTTGGGCTTCATATGCGACTCACCACCGTTGCTTCTGGACGGATGGCGTGTCGCCGATTGCCGGAAAGCGCTTGAACACGCAGTCCGGTGCGGCACCGCCGGCGTTTGCCAGCGCGGCCGCCGAATGACCCGCGGCACGGGGCCGCGAGAGGGAAAACTGCTTTTGACGCAGGCCGTCGCGCTGCGGACGCAGTGCGAAAGATGGGCTGTTGTGTGCTGTCATGCCTCTACAGGGGCAAACCCTGTGCCAGCATGGAAAAACGCTTTCAGATCAAGCGCTTAGATCGCTTCGGTGGCCTTTCGACTGACCGTGAACCCCGCGAGGGCTCCAAAACCCCCGAATTTGTCGCCGAATCCCGACAAGCTCTGGAGTCGCGCTGAGGATGTTCAATCGAATCAACGACTTAGCTGCGTCGCTCGTCGGCGACAGGATCGCCGCCGGGCGACGCCGCGTCGGCCTTGAAGTGGCCGGGCGTGAGTTCGTGCTTCTGCAGCAGCCGGTAGAACTCGGTGCGGTTGCGGTCGGCCAGGCGCGCCGCGTCGGCCACGTTGCCGTCGGTCAGCTTGAGCAGGCCGACCAGGTAATCGCGCTCGAAACGCTGCTTGGCTTCGGCGTAGGTCTGGACCTCGACGCTCGGTACGCGCAGTGCGCGCTGCACCAGCGCCAGCGGGATCAGCGGCGAGCTCGAAAGCGCGCAGACCTGCTCGACCACGTTGAACAGCTGCCGCACATTGCCCGGCCACGAGGCGGTGGTCAGCGCCTTCAGCGCCTCGGGCGCGAAGCCGGAGAGGCGCTTGCCGTACTTGGTCGAGAGCCGCTGGAGGAAATGGTTGGCCAGAAGCGGAATGTCTTCGCGCCGCGCCGCGAGCGTCGGCAGGTTCAGCGTGACGACATTGAGCCGGTAATAGAGATCTTCCCGGAACTGCCCGGCTTCCATGGCCGCATCGAGATCGCGGTGGGTGGCGGAGATGATCCGCACATCGACCGTGATCGACTGGGTTGCACCCACCGGCCGCACCGCGCGCTCCTGCAGCACCCGCAGCAGCTTGACCTGCAGGGCCGGCGGCATGTCGCCGATCTCGTCGAGCAGCAACGTGCCGCCGTCAGCCTGCTGGAACAGGCCCTTGTGGTTGGCGACCGCGTCGGTGAAAGCGCCCTTCATGTGGCCGAAGAGCTCCGACTCCAGCAGCGCCTCGGGGATGGCCCCGCAATTGACCGCCACGAAGGGCTTGTCGGCGCGCGCACTGGCGCGGTGGATCGCACGCGCCAGCAGCTCCTTGCCGGCGCCGCTGTCGCCGCGCAGCAGCACGCTGGCGTCCGACTTGGCCACCATGCGGGCCTCGGCCAGCAGCTCGGACATGCGGTTGCTCCGGCTCACGATCTCCGAGCGCCAGCTTTCGTCGCCGCCCTTGCCGCTGCCGGTCGACGGCGCGCCGAGCGCCAGCGCCTGGGCGATCTTGTCGAGCAGCTCGCGCGCGTCGTAGGGCTTGGTCAGGTAGGTGAAGACGCCGCGCGCCGTGGCCTCGACCGCGTCGGGAATGGTGCCGTGCGCGGTCAACAGGATCACCGGCAGCGTCGGATGGCGCTTGCGGATCTCGTCGAACAGCGCCAGGCCGTCGCGGCCCGGCAGCCGCACGTCGCTCAGGACCAGCTGCGGATGCTCGATCTCGAGCTGCGTCAGCGCCGATTCCGCCGAGGTCACGGCCGTGACCTGGTAGCCGGCCCCGGTGAGCCGCATCGACAGCAGCCGCAGCATGTCCGCGTCGTCGTCGACGACGAGGAGGCGGGCGCCGCTGCTGCTGTTGCTCATGGTGCGGGCTTGGGCGTGCTCGGCACCGGGGCCGCCGGTGGCGGGCTGTTGGGCCGCGAAAAGCTGCGCTCGATCGCGCGCAGCGCCTCGATGCGGTCGTTCAACTGGTCGATGCGCCGCTGGCTGTCGCGCAGCTGTTGGGCCTGCCGTTCGCGGTCGTCCTCGACGCGGCGCTGCTCCTGGTAGCGGGCAGCGAGCGCGCGGGCCAGCGGCTGCAAGGGCTGGGCATCGGCCGAGGGGTTGGCGGCCACGCGCTGCATCAGGCCGATGGCGCGTACGAGGTCGGCCGGAACGCGGGTCTGCGCCAGAACCAGCGCGACCTGCATCTGCGTC
The DNA here is from genome assembly GCF_964254305.1 of Variovorax sp. LjRoot84. Lineage (NCBI taxonomy): Bacteria > Pseudomonadati > Pseudomonadota > Betaproteobacteria > Burkholderiales > Comamonadaceae > Variovorax > Variovorax sp. LjRoot84. The sequence continues at coordinate 5,147,512 of NZ_CAXUTE020000001.1, read as the reverse complement.
AGGGGGACGTCGCCGGGCTCGCCGAGGCGCGCGAGTTCGGCCGCGAGTTCGTTGCCGCCGAGCGGCCGCACCCTGTCGGCGTAGGCGAGCAGGGCGGCCACCGGGCCCTGCGTGAGCTGCGTGAACACCAGGGCCGGCTGCGTGGCCGGAGCCATCGGCTCGGCTTCGACCGGCATGACGGGCGGGGGCGGCGGCGGCGCGGGCACCACGGCGACGGCTTCGGCCGGCGGCTTGGGAGGTGCGCTGCACGCGGCGAGCAGCATCGGCACGACGAGCGTCATGACGAAAGCGGATCTGCGGACGATCGGAGAAAAAAGCATGGGTCGGAAGTAGCGCGTGGAGCGGCAGAGTTCAGGCGGAGCGCGGCAGTTCGATGCGGAAGCGTGCGCCGGGCCCCTCCGGCAGCAGCGTGATGCGGCCGCCATGAGCCGCAATGTACTCCTGCACGATCGACAGCCCGATCCCGGTGCCCTTGACCGAATGCTGGGGTTGCCGCTCGCCGCGGAAGAAAGGTTCGAAGATGCGGTCGCGATCGCCCTCGGCGATGCCGGGGCCGGCGTCCTCGATGTCGATGCGTGCGGTGTCGGCCGTGCTCGAGACGGCGATCGCGATGGTGCCTCCGCGAGTCGAAAAACGGATCGCGTTCGACAGCAGGTTGGCCAGCGCGGTGCCCAGCTTCACCGGGTCCACCACCACTGCGATCGGCTCGCCTTCCGCCCGCACCGTGAGGCCGTTGGCCTGCCACTGCAGGCGCTGGGCCTCGATCTGTTCCTCGATCAGCGGCAACAGCGGCGTGCGCTGGCGGCGCAGCTCGCGCGCCTCGAAGGCCGCCGCGTTGAAGCGCAGCAAGGCCTCGATCTGTCCCTGCAGCGCGATGGTGTTCTGCTGCAGGATCTGCGCGACCTCGCGCTGCGCCGGGTTCAAGGCGCCGGTCACGCCGTCTTCCAGCAGCGAGACGCCTTCGCGCAGCGCGGCCAGCGGTGTCTTGAGTTCATGCGACACGTGACGCAGGAAGCGTGCCTTGTCGGCGTCCAGCTCGGTGAGCCGCAGCCGCAGCCATTCGAGTTGCTGCGATACGCGGCGCACGTCGGCCGGGCCGCGGATGTCGATCGGCTCGTCGAGCCGATTTTCCCCGAGCCCGACGATGGCGTGCTCCAACCGCTTGAAGGGCCGCGCCAGCCAGATGCCGAAGGCGAGCGCGAGCGATACCGCCAGCGCGCTGGCGGCCAGCACCTCGCGCATCAGCCGCCGGCGCGCGTTCTCGATGCGCTGCGCGAGCGCGTTGTTCTGCGTCTCGATCAGGAACTGGACCTGCTGCGCGATGTTGGTGTTCAGCGCGTCGAGGTCTCGGAATTGCATCGCCATCGAGCTCTCGCGCGCGAGCGCGGTCTCGGGAGCGCCGCCCATCAGGCCCTCGATCACGCTCATCTGGGCCCGCCACTGGTCGGGGCCGGCGGACGGCAGGCCGTTGACGCCGAGGCGATCGAGCACGTGGCGGGCGTCGCGCGCGGCCTCGTCGAAACGGCGGCGCAGCACCGCATCGTTGAGCACCAGCGACTGGCGCCCCGCGCGCTCCATCGCGGCGCTGCGCTCGGCCAGCGACTGCGCCGCGCCCGACAGCGTGAGGGCGCGCGCGGCCGCGTCGCGGCTCTGCGTCACCAGCGCGTCGTACTGGAACACCGAACGCAGCGCGACGCCCACGAGCAGCGCCGTGATCAGCAGGAACGCGAACAGCAGCAGCTGCCGGAACGAGCCGCGCGCCGACTTCAGTTTCGCCATCAGGCCGCCGGCACCGCGGCTTCGCGCGCCGATGCCTGGGGCGATTCGGCGGGCGGGACCTCGCCGCGCAGCGTGTAGGCCAGCGAGCGGGTGATGCGCACGTCGATCATGCGGCCGACCAGCCGCGCATCGCCTTCGAAATTGACCACCCGGTTGCACTCGGTGCGGCCCATCAGCTCGTGCGCATCCTTGCGCGAAGGTCCTTCGACCAGCACGCGCTGCAGCGTGCCGACGCGGCTTTCGCCGAAGCGCTTGACGTTGCCGTCGATCACGGCCTGCAGCCGCTGCAGCCGCGCGAGCTTGACCGCATGCGGCGTGTCGTCGGGCAGGGCGGCCGCCGGCGTGCCGGGGCGCGGGCTGAAGATGAAGCTGAAGCTGTTGTCGAACTCGAGATCGTCGATCAGCTTCATCATCTTGTCGAAGTCGGCATCGGTCTCGCCCGGGAAGCCGACGATGAAGTCGCTGCTGAGCGAAAGGCCGGGGCGGATGGCGCGCAGCTTGCGCACCGTGCTCTTGTATTCCATCGCCGTGTAGCCGCGCTTCATCGCCATCAGGATGCGGTCGCTGCCGTGCTGCACCGGCAGGTGCAGGTGGCTCACGAGCTGCGGCACGCGGGCATAGGCCTCGATCAGCCGCGGCGTGAACTCGTTCGGGTGGCTGGTGGTGTAGCGGATGCGCTCGATGCCGGGAATCTCGGCGATGTATTCGATGAGCAGGGCGAAGTCGGCGATCTCCGCCGTGTCGCCCATCCTGCCGCGGTAGGCATTGACGTTCTGGCCCAGCAGTGTGACTTCGCGCACGCCCTGGTCGGCCAGGCCCGCGACCTCGACCAGCACGTCGTCGAGCGGGCGGTTCACTTCCTCGCCGCGCGTGTAGGGCACCACGCAGTAGCTGCAGTACTTGGAGCAGCCTTCCATGATCGAGACGAAGGCGGTCACGCCCTCGACGCGCGCCGGCGGCAGGTGGTCGAACTTCTCGATCTCGGGGAAGCTGATGTCGACCTGCGGCCGGCCTTCGCGCTCGCGCTGGTTCAGCATCTCGGGCAGGCGGTGCAGGGTCTGCGGGCCGAAGACCACGTCGACGTAGGGCGCACGCGCGATGATGGCCGCGCCCTCCTGGCTCGCCACGCAGCCGCCGACGCCGATCTTCACGCCGCGGGCCTTGAGATGCTTGACGCGGCCCAGGTCGGAGAACACCTTCTCCTGCGCCTTCTCGCGCACCGAGCAGGTGTTGAAGAGGATCAGGTCGGCCTCGTCCACGTTGGTGGTCGGCTCGTAGCCCTGGGCGGCGTGCAGCACGTCGGCCATCTTGTCCGAGTCGTACTCGTTCATCTGGCAGCCGAAGGTCTTGATGAAAACTTTGGGGGTCATGGGGTGCTCCCGGTGAGGTCCGGTTGGCCTTGCTCTTTTGTCATGGCGCGCCTGGCCGGCGGCAAGGCGGCCGGGCCCTGGCGTCGAAGGCGGGCGCTTTTCTACTGCCCGTAGCGCGGCAGCTGGTCGAACGGCGTCTTGCCGTCGTCGCGCGGGCCGGTGTCGGCCACGAAGGGCCAGAAGTTCAGAAGCGGCTTCTCTGCCGATTCGCGCTTGGCCTGCGCCTCCTCGGGCGTGAGGATCCAGACTTCTCGCACCAGGCCGGCGGCATCGCGCGTGTAGTTGACCAGCAGGTTCTGGCCGGTGATGGAGGCCGGCATCACCAGCATGTGCTGGGCGCTGCGGATGCGCGCGCCCGGCGAGAGCCGCTCGGGCTGGCCGTCGAGCTGGATCTCGGGCGGGTTCACCACCATGAATTTGCCGCGCAGCGTGCCGACGGGGAAATTGCGGCCGCCTGCGGCGGCTTCGTTCTGGGTTTGCGGCACGGGCGCGTCCTGGGCCCAGGCGGGCGCCATTACTGCGCCGAGCGCTACTAAAATGAGAGCATTCCAGGGGGTGATGCAGCGGTTCATGGTGTTCATCCAGAGGCTGTGGGAGCGGGGATTCTAGCGGCCCGTTCCCTGTCGGCCCACGCCGGAGCCGCGTCCATGGCGTGCGGTCCCTCATGGTCGCTTTACTTATCTTTACGGGGGTGATGGACTCTTGCAGTGCACCCCTGCTCCAATGGTTGCTGTCAGGTAAAAGTGCACCCACTGCGCCTGCGATCCGCCCACGATCCAACGTATACGCCCCATGAAGAAGAACCTCGTCCTCACCTTTGCGGGCGTGTTGATCGTCGCCGCCGCAGCCGGCACCTGGTGGTGGTCCGGCGCCAAGACGCGCAGCGCTTCAGAAGCCGGCGCGCCGACCGCGGGCAAGGGTGCGGCGCCCAACGGGGGCGCGGTGGCGCTGGTCACGTTGGCCGCCGCGCAGCGGCAGGACGTGCCGGTCACGGTGCAGGTCAACGGCAGCGTGGTTTCTCTCAACAGTGTGGACCTGCGCCCGCAGGTGACCAACACGGTGCGCGAGGTGCATGTGAAGGAAGGGCAGTTCGTGAAGGAGGGCCAATTGCTCTTCACGCTCGACGACCGTCCCGACCAGGCCAACCTCGCCAAGGCGCGGGCGCAGCAGCAGAGGGACGAGGCCACGATGGCCGATCTCGAGCGCCAGTACAAGCGCAGCCAGGAGCTCGTGGCGCAGAACTTCATCGCCAAGGCTGCGGCCGACGCGACGCTGTCGCAGCTCGAGGCGCAGCGCGCCGCGGTGGCGGCCGATCGCGCGGCGGTGCAATCGGCGCAGGTGGCGCTGGGCTATGCGACGCTGCGCGCCCCGATCGCCGGGCGCATCGGCGCCGTCAACATCTATCCGGGCACGCTGGTGCAGCCCAGCCTGTCGCTGGTCACGATCACGCAGCTCGACCCGATCGCGGTGAGCTTCCCGGTGCCCGAAGGAAAGCTGCAGGACCTGCTGGCCGCGGCCCGTTCGCACACGCCGGTCGAGGCGCTCGTGACCGGGCGCAAGGCGCCGATGAAGGGCGCGCTGAATTTCGTCGACAACACGGTCGACCCGCTGATCGGTACGGTGCGCGCCAAGGCGGTGTTCGACAACGCCGACCAGGGCCTCTGGCCCGGCCAGTTCGTCGAGACCCGCGTCACCGTGCGCACCATCGAGGGCGCGACGGTGGTGCCGGCGGCCGCGATCATGATGCTGACCGAGGGCAGCTCGGTCTACGTGGTCGATGCCAACAAGACGGCCGCGCGCCGCAAGGTCGAGACGCTCCACAGCTTCGGCACGCAGGTCGCGGTGCGCGGCGTCGAGCCGGGCGAGCAGGTGGTCATCGAAGGCAAGCAGAACGTGCGTCCCGGCGGCAAGGTGCGCCTCGACGCAGCGGCCACGCCACAGCAACAGCAGCGGCCCGGCGGCGCGACGCCCGAGGCCACGCCCGGCAGCGCGGCCTCGGTCGCGCCTTCCAACGCCAGCCTGGTCGCGGAGCGGGAGCGCTCATGAACATCTCCGAGCTTTGCATCCGTCGTCCGGCGATGACGGTGCTGCTCTCTGCCGCCGCGGTGGTGGCCGGCATCTTTGCCTATTTCCAGATCCCGGTCGCGGCGCTGCCGAGCTACAACACGCCGGTCATCAACGTCAACGCGCAGCTGCCGGGCGCCAGTCCGGACACCATGGCTTCCTCGGTCGCGCTGCCGCTCGAAAAACAGTTCTCCACCATCCCCGGGCTGCAGATCATCAGCTCGGTCAACACCCAGGGCGTGACCTCGATCACGCTCGAGTTCGTGAGCAGCCGCGACATCGATGCGGCCGCGGTCGACGTCCAGGCTGCGCTGCTGCGCGCGCAGCGGCAGCTGCCGATCGAACTCACCCAGCTGCCGTCCTATCGCAAGGTCAACCCGGCCGACGCGCCGGTGCTGTTCATCGCGATGGTGTCGCAGTCGATGAGCCCGGCCGAGCTCAACGACTATGCCGAGAACCTGATCTCGCCGACGCTGTCGACCATCGACGGCGTGGCCCAGGTCGTGGTCTACGGGCGCAAGGCCTTCGCGGTGCGCGTCAAGGCCAACGCCGACCTGCTCAACGCGCGCAACATCACGCTCGACGAGCTGGCCGACGCGGTGCGCTCGGCCAATGCCAATACCCCGGTCGGCGTGCTCGACGGCCCGCGCCAGACGCTCACGATCCAGGCCAACGAGCAACTGATGAAGGCCGCCGACTTCGCCAAGCTGATCGTCGGCCAGCGCAATGGGGCGCCGGTGCGTCTGGACGAGGTCGCAACCGTCGAGGACAGCTTCGAGTCGGTCAAGACCGGGAGCAGCTTCAACGGCCAGAACTCGATCTCGCTGGCGGTGCAGCGGCAGCCCAACGCCAACACGGTGCAGGTGGTGGACGCAGTGCGCGCGCTGATGCCGCGCTTCAAGGAAGAGCTGCCGCAGTCGGTCGAGATCAACATGGTCAACGACCGCTCGATCTCGATCCGCGAGGCCGTGCACGACGTGCAGCTGACGCTGCTCGGCACCGTGCTGCTGGTGGTGCTGGTGATCTTCCTGTTCCTGCACCGCGTGGTGGCCACGCTGATTCCGGCCGCCACGATCCCGATCTCGCTGATCGGCGCGGTGGCGCTGCTCGCCGCCTTCGGCTACAGCCTGGACAACGTGTCGCTGCTGGGCATCACGCTGGCGGTCGGGCTGGTGGTGGACGACGCGATCGTGGTGCTCGAGAACATCATGCGCTACGTCGAGAAGGGCATGGAGCCGATGGCCGCCGCGCTGCGCGGCGCGCGCGAGGTGGGCTTCACCATCATCTCGATCTCGATCTCGCTGGTGGCGGTGTTCATCCCGATCTTCTTCATGCCGGGCGTGATCGGCCTGCTGTTCCACGAGTTCGCGGTGGTGGTGGGCCTCGCGGTCATGGTCTCGGCCGTGGTGTCGCTCACGCTGGTGCCGATGCTCGCGAGCCGGCTGCTCCGGCATACGCCGCGTGCCCACGGCGCCCTGGACCATGAGGAAGGCCACCCGGAGCCGGGCACTGCAATCGGGCGCGGCTTCGAGCGGGGCTACCGCTGGGTCCACGGCAGCTACCTGCGCTCGCTCGACTGGACGCTGCATCATCGCAAGCTCATGCTGGTCGTCGCCGCATCGACCTTCGCGCTGACGGCGTGGCTGTTCATCGTCATCCCGAAGGGCTTCTTCCCGGAGGAAGACATCGGGCAGATCTTCATCACGACCGAAGCCGCCGAGGACATCTCGTTCCCGGCGATGAAGGTCTTGCAGGATCGCGTGGCCGAGGCCGTACAGGCCGATCCGAACGTGGCCTATGTCAACTCCTTCGTCGGCGTCGGCGGTTCGAGCTCCACGCAGAATGCCGGCCGATTGTTCGTGGTGCTCAAGCCGCGCAAAGAACGCGCCGCCATGGCGCAGGTGATGGAGTCCCTGCGCACGCGCTTTCGCGAGATCGCGGGCATCACCGCCTACATGCAGCCGCTGCAGAACCTGCGCCTGGGCGGCCGGCAGAGCAAGGCGCGCTTCCAGTACACGCTGCAAAGCGTGAGCGCCGGCACCATGAACGTCTGGGCCGACCGGCTGATGGAGCGCATGCGCGCCGACCCGGCCTTCCGCGACGTGACCAGCGATTCGCAGAACCGCGGCCTGCAGGCCACCATCGACATCGACCGCGACAAGGCCGGCGTGCTCGGCGTCGAGGTCGGCGACCTGCGCACCGCGCTCTACAACGCCTATGGCGACCGGCAGATCGGCAGCATCTACGGCCCCAGCAACACCTACCAGGTGATCCTCTCGGCGGCCGACGACGACCGCCAGTTCGAGGAGGACATGACACGCCTCTCGGTGCGCAACAAGGCCGGGCAGCTGGTGCCGCTGTCGGCCTTTTCGACGGTCAAGCGCACCGTCGGCCCGACCTCGGTCAACCACCAGGGGCAGCTGCAGGCCGTGACGGTGTCCTTCAACCTCGCGCCCGACGTGCCGCTGGGCAATGCGACCGCCAAGGTCGACCAGTTCAAGGCCGAGCTCAAGATGCCGGCCTCGATCATCACGGGCTACGGCGGCGACGCTGCGGTGTTCCAGAGCTCGCAGGCCAGCCAGGCGGTGCTGCTGATCCTGGCCGTGCTGGTGATCTACGTGCTCCTGGGCGTGCTCTACGAGAGCTACATCCATCCGCTGACCATCCTGGCCGGCCTGCCTTCGGCGGCAGTGGGCGCGCTGCTGTCGCTCAAGCTCTTCGGCTTCGACCTGACGCTGATCGCGACCATCGGCATCCTGCTTCTGATCGGCATCGTCAAGAAGAACGCGATCATGATGATCGACTTCGCGCTCGATGCGCAGCGCACCCAGGGCATGCAGCCGGTCGATGCGATCCGCGAGGCCTGCCGGCTGCGCTTCCGCCCGATCATGATGACCACGCTGGCGGCCATGATGGGCGCACTGCCGCTCGCGCTGGGCCTGGGCGCCGGCGCCGAACTGCGCCAGCCGCTGGGCGTGGCGGTGGTCGGCGGGCTGATCTTCTCGCAGGTGATCACGCTCTACATCACGCCGGCGATCTACCTCGCGCTGGACCGCTACAGCGGCAGCGGGCCGATGCAGGAACTGCCTGAGGAAAAGCTGGCGCACGTGGCGCCGGGGGCGGCTGGATAGCGCCGCTGGGAGCCATCCGCCCTGGCCGGCCCGGTCCCGTAGCCGCCGTCTAAGTTGTTGATTTATATCGATTCACCGCATAAATTCAGATTTCTGTATTTTTGCGGTGATGAACTACCTCCCACTTCCCGACAACGCGGCCCGCCAGGTCATCGACTCGATGACCGTCTTCGGCGAGTTTCGACGCGTCAAGCGCCAGGTCGAAGCTTGCGCCGGCAGCATGTATTTGGAAGCGGGAGGGAGCGTATGAGTACCTGGTGAAGACCAAGCCGCGCCGCCGCGTCCAAGAGCGGCTGGGCGCCCGCTCGGAGCAAACCGAACGCACCTTCACGGAGTACATATCGCGGAAGAAGGCGCTCGAGTCGCGCTTGCAATCGCTGCGTGAAGCGCTCACCGAGGCTGAGCGCATGAACAAGGCGCTGAAGACGGGCCGTACCCCTGATCTGGTCGTTCGGCTGCTTCAGGCGCTTGAAGATGCAGGGCTGTTCAAGCACTTTACCGTCGTGGGCACATACGCCTTGTATGCCTACGAAACGGCCGCGAGTGTTCGCGTCGCGCCGGGCGCGCTGGCCACGCAAGACGTCGACCTGTTGTGGGATGCGCGCAGGGTGCAATTCATGACTGACCTCGAGCAGTCGGACTCCTCGGTACTGAAGGTGCTCAAGAGAGCCGACCCGAGCTTCGAGCGCAAGGAAGGGCACAACGAAACGGCCATCAACGCCCGTGGCTTCGAAGTCGACTTCCTGCGTCGCCAACCCGTGGAGGATGACCCTCACTCTTTCCGGTTCTCTGCCGACGAAGGCGACCTGTGGCCGGTCCAGGCTGTCCGCGCCTCGGTACTCACGAGCGCACCGAGCTTCGAGCACGTGGTCATTTCGCCCACTGGCCGCATGGCGCTCATGAGCACTATCGCGCCGGCGACCTTCGTGGAGTTCAAGCGCTGGCTGGCAGAAGCGGCTCTGCAGCGCGAGGTCGCCAAGCGCCGCCGCGACCGATTGCAGGCGGACATCGTGCAGGACTTGCTGGACCAAGGACTGCTGGTGGTCTGAGCACCGGAAACGGACGAAGAAGGGGCGTTCAATGCACCGGATCGCGCTGCCAGGCCGCGGCGCTGCGCGCTGCGCCCGCATGCGTGCCGGCGCGACCCGTTGCAGCGGAATGGGCCGAGGCCGTACCGCCATGCGTCACGCGCAGCGCCCAATCGCACACCACCTTCATGAAGATCTGCTGCGAGGCCATCGAGGTGAGGCTGTGGTCGATCTCGCCGATGAACTCGTATTCGAACTGCTGCATGAAGAGCTCGTCGGCAAAGGGCCCCAACTGGTCGCGGTGGCGATCCGTCACGTGCATGGTGCCGGTGTAGAAAAGCAGTACCGCCACGTTGCGCTCCGCCAGCTGCGTCATCGAGCGGCGGAACAGCGCGGCCGTGACCTCCGGCGGTTCGGGCTCGAAGATGCTGGGCGAGGCGGCGGCCGCGGCGCTGGCCGAGAACTTGCGCTGCAGCCAGCGCACCGTCTTGCCGATCACGGCCGGATTGGTCGGCACCGCCAGCGCGCGGTGCAAGGTGCGCTCCCAGCGCGCCCGGCGGCCGGGGAAGGCGTAGCCGTCGAACATCAGGAGCCCGATCACGCGCGCATCGGCAACGGCGAGCGAAAGCCCGTTGGTGGCGCCCGAGCACAGGCCGATCGCAATGAAGCGTCGGATGCCGAGCATGGTCTGGATCAGGTTCATCGCCGACTGCAGATCGAACACCGCCTGCGTGAGGAAATGCTCGGAGCCGCCGGCCGGGCCGCTGTCGCCCAGGCCCGCGAGGTCGAAGCGGATGCTGCTGATGCCGCGTGCGGCCATCTGCCGCGCCAGCTTCACGTTGATGCGCCGAGGCCCGATCCGGTGGTTCGCGCCCATGTTGAGCATGAGGCAGGCGACGGGCGCCAGCGAGCCCTCTGAGGGCGTCGTGATGACGCCGATCAGCGAGCCGTCGGGCCCGAACTGGACGGGGATTTCCTTGTAGTCATTCATGGACTTCTGCCAGCAAGCGTTGCAGGGCCTCGGTGGGGACCATCGCGTTATTGGGATGCGGATCGGAGGTCCAGATCAGGGGATGCTGGAACGGCGTGACGCGCAGCGGCATGTGGCGGGCCGTCTCCCTGCCCGCCCATTGATGGGCAATATGGTCATCGGCATCGGCGAGCACCACCGTTTCGTGCAGCGCCGTGAGCTGCAGGGCTTCCGGGCCGAGCGCACGCAACTGCTGGCGCAGGATCGGCGACACGCCGAAGCCGAAGATCTCGTCGGTGAAGGAATCGCCGTCCTTCGCCAGCCGGCGCCGCCATGCCGGGTCCGGCACGCAGAAGGAACGTTCGAGCGCATCCACGTGGCCGGCGCGCAGCTCCTCGACGTAGCGCGCACCGTCGACGATCGGGTCCCACAGGATCAGCCGGGCCGGATCGCAGCGCCCACTCTTGGCCGCCAGCACCGCCAGCGCGGCGCCCAGGCGCGCGCCGAGCCAAACGATGCGCCGGCTGCCGGCGCGGCGCCGCAGCTCCTCGTGCGCGGTGCAGACGTCGCGCCGCCAGCCTTCGAGATCGCCGTCGGTGTCCTCGCCGGGCGAATCGCCGCTGCCGTGGTAGTCGAAGCGCAGCACCGCCACGCCGGAACGCGCGAGCCGGTCGGACAGCACGCGGAACAGGCGATGCGCGCGGACCGCCTCCTGCCCGAGGGGCGGGCAGATCAGCACCGCGATGCTGCTCTCGCGCTCAGGCGAATGGAAGAGCCCGAAGAGCTGCCGCGAGGCCGGGCCGAAGAGCATCGGAGTCATGCGTAAGTCTCGCTTTCGACGGCGGGCAGGCGCTGTACGACAACCGCCTCTTCGCATATCAGCACCCGTGCCACTGCACACAGGGCGCCCTGGACATCATGGAAGGAGGACAGCGCCAGGCGCACCACGCCATCGGCGGAGGTGATCTTCACTTCGCGCGAATCGGGCACCACGCCCACGTCGAAGCTGCGCGTGTCGACCGAGAGGCCCATGCCGGTGGCCTTCAGGCAGGCCTCCTTGCGGGTCCAGCAGGCGAGGAAGGCGCGGTCGCGTGCGCTGGGTTCGAGCTGGGCCAGCGCATGCCGCTCGGCCTCGGTGAAGTAGCTGGCGGCCAGCGCCGCCGCGTCCGGCATCGGGCGCAGCAGTTCGACATCGACGCCCACTTCGGCCTCGTCGCAGACCGCGATCAAGGCCACCGACTGGCTGTGGCTCAGGTTGAAGCGCAGCTGCGCATGCTCGACCAGCGTGGGCTTGCCGAAGGCGCCGTGGTCGAACTCCAGCAGGCTCGCGGGAATGCCGCATTGCGCGGACAGCGTCTCGCGCAGGGCTGCATGGGCGGCGACGAAACGGTTGCGGTCACGCCGGAAGACGAAGCGCCGGGCGCGCTCCCACTCGGCCTCCGACAAGGAAGCCACCGCCTGCGGCGCCGGCGTGGCGTCCAGGTCGACCTGCCAGAGGCGGCAATGTGCCGAGGAGGGGAGTTGTGTGATCGTCATGGTGGCCTTGTCAGCTCTTGCGGCTCCAGCCGGAGAATACGCGGCCGAGCAGGCCGCCGCGCCGCGACTCGCCCTCCGCCGACGCCGCGGCCAAGGCGTCGAGCGCGATGCCGGCAGCGGCCGACGCCAGCTGCCCCAGGCCTTCGAACACATAGCGGCGCGGTTCCACGCGGAAGCCCATCACCTGTTCGGCCTGCTGGATCACGCGCATCGCGAGCAGCGAGTCGCCGCCCAGGTCGAAGAAGTTGTCGTGGGCATGGATGTCGTTGACGTCGATGCTGAGCGCGCTGGCCCAGATCTGGGCCAGCTTCGCCTGTTCGGGCAACAGCAGCACCTGCGGCTGCGCCTGCCGCGGTCGCGCGGCCACGGTTTGCGCTGCGGTGGGCGCCGGCGCCGCGTCGGCCGCGAGCCGCTGCAGGTAGCTCGCGCTGTTCGAGCCGGCCGGCGCCGCGATGGTTTCCAGCGTGGCGTCCGGCTGCTGCGCGACCAGGCGCAGCAGCTCGAGGTAGCGCTCCTTGAAGGCGGCGCCGGTCTCGCGCTTGTAGATGTCGGCGTTGTAGACCACCGCGCCTTCGAGGCCGTCGGGCTTGTCCATCAGCCAGATGCCGAGATCGTCGGTCGCGCCGCGCTGCGGCAGGTGCATCTGGCGGTGCTGGAGGCCGCCGATGTCGCGCGGCCGCTCGCGCGCATCCTGGAACGAGAACAGGGCCTGGTAGAGCCCCACGCCCTGCGCGCGCTCCACGAACTCCGGCTCGCTGACCAGGCGCTCGAAGGGGATCTGCTGGTGGCTCATCACCGCGATCAGCTCCTGCTTGACATAGCGCATGAACTCGCCGAAGCGCAGCGAGCGGTCGACCTGGAAGGACAGCGGCAGCACGTTGTTGAAGAAACCCATCACCGGCTCGAGCTCGGGCGCCTCGCGGCCGCGCACCGGCGTGGCGATGACGATCGAGCGGCTGTCGATGATGCTGCTCATCATGAGAATATAGACGCCCAGGGTCAGCATGCTGAGCGTGACGTCGTGGCGCTGGCCGGTCTCGCGCAGCCGCTCGGTGAGCGCCTTGTCGACATTGATCCAGTGCGCGCCGCCCTGACCGCTCATGCCGGCGCGGCGCGGCATGTCGGTGCGCGGCGCCTTCGGCGTCGGCGAGTTCGCGAAGCGGTCCTTCCAGTAGCGCAGCTGGAGTTCGGCCTCGGGCTCGGTGAGCCAGCGCGCATACCAGTCGGCATAGTCGCCGTGGGTCACGGCCAGTTCGGGCAGGCCGTGCGCCTCGCCGCGCACCAGCGCGCCGTAGATGGCCGACAGCTCGCTCTGCAGGATGTCGAAGGACCAGCCGTCCCAGATCAGGTGGTGCGGCACGAACACGAAGGCATGATCGTCGGCCGCGATCTTGTAGAGCGCCGCGTGGAACATCGGTGCGCGATGGATGTCGATCGGCTGGTCGGCCATTTCGTGCATGCGCTCGATCAGCTCGGCTTCGCGCTGGTCTTCGGGCAGGTGGCCGAGGTCGATCACCGGCAGCTCGTAGGCCAGCTCCTTCGCGATCAGCGCGGCCGGTGCGCCGGTGGCCGCATCGGCACCGACAGCGGTGCGCAGCGACGGTTGCCGCTCGATCATCACGCGCAGCGCCGCCTTGAACTTCTCGATGTCCAGCGGCCCGCCGAGCCGGTGCGCGGACGGGGCGTTGTAGGTCGGACGCCCGGGATGCAGCTCCTCCACGAAGCGGATGCGCTCCTGCATCGGCGTGAGCGGTGCGCTCCTGCGGTGCGCGACATGCGCGATGGGTGCGCTGCGCGGCGCGTTGCTGCCGTCGAGGCCTTCGATCGCCGCGGCCAGCCGTTCGGCCGTCGGCGCCTCGAACAGCATGCGCAGCGGCACCGTGAGCTCGAACTCGCGGCTCAGCAGGGTCGCCAGGCGCGCCGCCAGCAGCGAATGGCCGCCCAGCGAGAAGAAGTCGTCGCGGATGCCGAGGCCTGGCAGGTTGAGCACGCGCTCCATCGTTTCCATCACGATGCGTTCGCGCTCGTTGCGCGGCGCCAGCCGCTCGCTCGTCTCCTGCCGCGTCGCGCTGGGCTTGGGCAGCGCCTTGCGGTCCACCTTGCCGTTGGGCAAGAGCGGAATGGCGTCGAGGCCGACCACATGCTGCGGCACCATGTACTGCGGCAGGCGGCTGCGCAGATGGCGGTCGAGCGCGGCCAGGTCGACCGTGGCGCCCGGCGAGGCCGCGAGGTAGGCCACCAGGCGCACGTCGCCCGGCTGGTCTTCGCGCGTGACGACCACGCTGCGCGCCACGCCCGGCGCCTCGTTGCAGCGCGCCTCGATCTCGCCGAGCTCGATGCGGTAGCCGCGCACCTTGACCTGGAAGTCGAAGCGGCCCAAGTGTTCCAAGAGGCCGTCGTTGCGCCAGCGGCCGCGGTCGCCGCTGCGGTAGATCAGCGTGTCAACGCCGTCGATGGCGGTCGTCACGAAGCGCTCGGCCGTGAGCTCGGGCCGCTCGAGGTAGCCCAGTGTCACGCCCATGCCGCTGATGCAGATCTCGCCCGGCACGCCGATCGGGCAGGGCTGCAGGTTGCTGTCGAGGATCCAGACGCCGGTGTTCGCCATCGGGCGGCCGATCGAGACGCCGCGCGCCGCGACGATCGGGCGCTCCATGCGCCAGACGGTCGACCACACGGTGGTTTCCGTCGGTCCGTAGAGGTTCCAGAGCTCGCTCGTGCGGCCCATCAATTCGAGCGAGAGATCCGCCGGCACCGGCTCCGCGCCGATCCAGGCGCGGAAGCCGCGCGGACCCGACCACTCTGCATCGAGCAGCAACCGCCACATGCCGGGCGTGGCCTGCAGGATGGTGATGGCTTCGGACTCGAGCAGCGCGCGCAGCCGGTTGCCGTCCATCGCGACCTCGCGCTGCACGATCACGATCTCGGCGCCCGCCGCCAGCGGCAGCATCACCTCGGGCACCGCCATGTCGAAGGACAGCGTGGTCACTGCGGCCATGCGATCGCTCGCGCCGATGCCCGGCTCGCGCTGCATGGTCTGCATCAGGTTCGCCGCCGCGCGGTGCGGCACGCAAACGCCCTTGGGCTTGCCGGTCGAGCCGGAGGTGTAGATCACGTAGGCCGTGTCTTCGCCCTGCGCATCCTGCGCGCCGGGCACGAGCGGCGTGGGCGCTTCGTTCTGCCAGCTGGTGTCCAGGTCGAGCAGCAGCACGCGGTCGGCCGCGTCTTCGCGCCACATCTTCGGCGCCGCGGCGATCGAGGAGCTGGTCAGCAGCAGCCCGAGCTTCGCGTCTTCGGCGTAGTAGTCCAGCCGCGCCTGCGGGAAGGCGGGGTCGAGCGGCACATAGGCGGCGCCGCTCTTGAGCACCGCGAGCAGGGCCACGAACATGTCGAAGCCGCGGTCCAGGCACAGGCCGACACGTTCGCCGCGGCCCATGCCGCGCGCACGCAGCGCATGGGCCAATTGATTCGAGCGTTCGTCGAGTTCGCGGTAGCTCATGCGCTGGGCGCCATCGCGCAAGGCCGGCTGTGCGGGCTGTGTCGCTGCATGCGTCATGAAGCCCGCATGCATCAGCGGCGCGCCTTCCAGCGTCGTCGGCGCCGGCTGCAGGGCCGCGAGAGCATGCGCTTCGGCGGGCGACAGGAGGTCGAGCCGGCCGACCGGCCGCGTCGGATCGCGCACCACGGCGCGCAGCAGGGATTCATACATGCCGAGCCAGCGGCGCACGGTCGCGTCGTCGTAGAGGTCGGCGTTGTACTGCGCCTCCATCTGCATGCCGCCCACCACGGGCGTCACGTTGAGGAAGAGCTCGAAGTTCTCGTAGCGGCGCGCGATGGTGCTCTGCTCGACCTGCAGGTCGGGAAAGTTGCCTTCGTTGGGCGCGGCATCGCGGTCCACGTTGAACAGCACGTTCACCAGCGGCAGCCGGCTGGGGTCGCGCGGCACGGGCAGCTTCTTGAGCAGCGCGCCGTAGGTCAGGGTCTGGTGTTCGAAGGCGTCGAGCAGGGCGCTGCCCGACTGGCGCGCCAGCGCATCGAAGCGAGCCTGGGCGTCGACCGCCACGCGGATCGGCAGCAGGTTGACGCAGTGGCCCACCAGCGAGGGCATGTCGCTGGGCATCTGGCCCGCGGCGGCGATGCCGATCACCAGGTCGTCCTGCGCCGTGAGGCGGTGCAGGGTCGCGGCGAAGGCGCCGAACATGGTCGCGAACAGGCTGGTGCCCGAGACGGCGCCGACCTTGCGCAGGCCGTCGATCAGGTCCTGGCTCAGTACGTGGTCGATGCGGTAGGCATTGAAGGTGCGCACGGCAGGCCGCGGGCGGTCCAGCGGCAGCTCCAGCACCGGCAGGCTGCCGCCGGCGAAGCGCGAGAGCCAGTAGCCGACGTGGGCATCCATCTCGGGGCTGTTCGCCTCTTGCGCCTCCCAGGCGGCGTAGTCGGAGTACTGGGCCGCCGGCTCCAATGCCGGACCGGCGCCGATCTGTTCGGCATAGAGACTACCGAGGTCCTGGCTGATCACGCCCCAGGACCAGCCGTCGCAGACCGCGTGGTGCGCGCTCATCACGAGCACATGGTCGATCGGCGACAGCCGGTAGAGCGCGGCCCTGAAGAGCGGACCCTGTTCGAGCTGGAAGGGCTCGAGCACGGCGGCCACGCCGTCTTCCTCGAGCCTGCGCTTCTGCGCCGTCGCATCGAGCGCGCCGAGGTCGTGTTCGGCCATGTGGACCGGAGCGGCCTCGCCGATCAGCAACTGCGTGCCATCGGGCGAGATGGTGGCGCGCAGCGATTCGTGGCGCGCGACCAGCCGGTCGAGTGCGCTGGCGAGCGCACGCGTGTCCAGCGTGCCCTTGAGCCGCAGCCGGAGCGTCTCGTTGTAGGCGAGCGAGGCTTCCGGACTCAGGCGATCGCCGAGCCAGACTTCGCGTTGCGCCTCGGTGGTCGAGACGACCCGCTCGATCAGGCCCGAGGCGAAGGGATCGAAATCCTCGGTGGCGTCCTCGGCGGACAGGGTGGCGACTGCGTCGATCATGCTTTGTACTTCGTGAATTTGCCTTGGGCGTTCGGATCGGGCACGAACCAGGCGGGTTGGCCATCCTTGTCGCGGCCCAGCCGCGCATCGGGTGCGGGCGGATGCGAGGGGTCGAGCACCGTCTTGGGCGCGGCGCGGCGCGGCAGCAGCTCGGCTTCCTGCATCTCGGCGATCGATTCCTTGAAGGCGGACTTGATGGTCGCGATGTCCTGCTGCGAATGCGCGGCCGTCATGAAGCAGGGGAAGTTGTCGAGGATGTGCACGCCGCGGCTGCGCATCATCGCGAACAGCAGGTCCTGCAGCGGATGGTCTTCCAGCCAGCTCACGCGCCACAGCGAGGAGAAGTAGCGGATCTCGACCGGCGCGCCGACCTCGCGGCAGAAGGCCGAGAGCTCGTCGGCCATGGCCGCGGTGTGCAGGTTGAGCTGGGTCTGCAGCTTGTTGTTGTCTGCCTTCAGGTGCTCGAGCGCGGCCTTGGCCGCGGCCAGCGCGAGCGGATGCCGCACGAAGGTGCCGGCGAAGTAGGTCACGCCCACGGTGGGCACCGAATCGTCGCCGTACTGCCAGGGGCCGCCGTCGAGCGCATCCATGTACTGGCGCCTGCCGGCGATCACGCCGACGGGGAAGCCGCCGCCCAGCACCTTGCCGTAGGTGGCGAGATCGGCGCGGATGCCGAACAGCGCCTGCGCACCGCCCAGGTCGCAGCGAAAGCCGGTGATGACCTCGTCGAAGATCAGGCAGGTGTCGGATTTTTCGGTGATCGCGCGCACCTCGCGCAGGAACTCGCGCGGCTGGAAGTCGGGCCGGCGGCTCTGCACCGGCTCGACCAGCACGGCGGCCAGGTCCTCGGCGTTGGCGCGGATGAATTCGAGCGCCTCGGGCGTGCCATAGTCCAGCACGCGCACGTCGCCGAACATGCCTTGCAGCACGCCGGGCGCGGCCGACATGCCCTTGGCGTTGCGGCCCGCGCGCACCAGCACTTCGTCGAAGGTGCCGTGGTAGGAGCCGGTGAAGAGAACCACGGTGCTGCGGCCGGTGACGGTGCGCGCGATGCGCAGCGCCGCCATCACCGCCTCGGAGCCGGTGTTGCACAGGCCCGCGCGGTCGAAGCCGGTGAGCTCGCACAGCAGCCGGGTCACGTCGGCGGCCAGCGGATGCTGCGGGCCGATCTCGTAGCCGAGCTCGAGCTGCTTCTTCACCGCCTCGTTGATGAAGTCGGGCGTCCAGCCGAAGAGGTTCATGCCGAAGCCGTTGAGCGTGTCGACGTACTCGTTGCCGTCGATGTCCCACATGCGCGAGCCCTTGGAGCGCTCGATCACGATCTGGTAGGTGATCTCCTTGGTCGCGGGCCGGAAGCCGTTGACCACGCGCGGGTCGGCCATGTGCGGGCGGTTGCGCTCGGTGAAGGCCTTGCTCTTCTGCGTGCGCTCGACGTAGCGGCGCATGAAGGCGGCGAGCCGTGCCTTCTGGCGCTCGGTCGGCTCCTTGCTCTGCGTGTGGATGCGCGCGATGGCGCCGAAGGCTTTCTTGACGTCGTACTTCGGCGCGACGGGGAGCGGCTCCTCGGTGGCAGCCGGCTCGGGGGTGTTGGACGCCGTGGCCGCGGCGGTGGCCATGGGCGTGGGTTGCTCCACCGCCGGGGCCGGCAGCGCAGGGCTGGCCGGAACCGTCGGCGCCGCCGACAGCAATGCGAGTTGCTGTTGCATCAATTGCATCTGTTGCGCGATGACCTGCTGCACCAGGCTGCCGTTGCCGCCCGCCATGGCCGCCGCGGGCTGCATGGCCGGCAGCGCTGCCGGCAGCGCCGCAAGCACCGGCTGCTGCGGCACGGCGGCGGGCATCGCCGGCGCGGCCTGCGGCACCACCGCTGCTGCAGCATCCGGCGGCAACGTGGCGTCGAGGAACTCGGCCAGCGCGTCGAAGCTGCGATAGCTTTCCATCAGCTGCCGGAAAGTCAGGTTGACCTTGAAGGTCTTCTTGACCTGCAGCGCGGCCTGCGTGAGCGTGAGCGAGTCGAGGCCGATCTCGACGAAGGGCGCGGCGCCGTCGACGTCGGCCATGTCGGCGCCCGAGAGGTTCTCGAACAGCTCGCGCAGGCGCGTGACGAGGGAGGCGCGGCGCGCGGGTGGCGCGGAAGTGGCGACGGTCATTGTCAACTCCGGAATCGATGGGGTCAGGGGCACGGATGGGGCAGGAATTTCGGCGGGCAGTGCAACGGCGGCCGGCGCCGACGCGATGTCGACCCAGAAGCGCTTGCGTTCGAAGGGATAGGTGGGCAGGCGCACGCGCTGCTTGCGTGCGCGCGTATCGAGGGCGGCCAGGTCGATCTCCACGCCCTGGGCCCAGAGCCGGCCGGCGCCGAGCCGCCAGGCCGCGCTCTCGCTGCTCGGCTGGTCGGCAAGCAGCGAGACCGCCGGCGCGGGCAAGGCCTTGCTCGCGTGCTGGCGCACCAGCGTCGCCAGCGTGTTGCGCGGGCCGATCTCGACGAAGAGCGGATGCGCGAGCTGGGCCAGCACTTCGCGCACGGCGGGCGAGAAGCGCACCGTCTCGCGCAGGTGGCGCGCCCAATAGTGCGGGTCGGTCGCTTCCTGGTCGCTCAGGAGGCGGCCGGTGAGGGTCGAGTAGATCGGGAGGCGGGGCAGGGCGAGCGGCGTCTCGCGCACCAGCGCCTCGAAGGGCGCGACCGCCGCGTCCATCATCGCCGAGTGGAAGGCATGCGAGGTCTGCAGCGTCTTGGCGACGATGCCCCTGGTTTCGAGCTCGGCGCGCAGCTTCTCGATGGCATCGCTCGGGCCCGCGGCCACGCAGACCGCCGGGCCGTTGTCGGCCGCGAGCGAAATCCCTTCGGGCAGGAGCGGCTGCAGCTCGGCGGCCGGCAGGCGCACCGAGAGCATGGTGCCGGCGGGCAATGCCTGCATCAGCGCGCCGCGCCGCGCGACCAGGCGGGCCGCATCCTCGAGCCGCATCACGCCGGCCAGCACGGCGGCGGCGAACTCGCCGACGCTGTGGCCGATCATCGCGGCCGGCTTCACATCGAGCGCCATGAGCTGGCGCGCCAGCGCGTATTCGAGCGCGAAGGTCGCCGGCTGCGTGACCGAGGTCGGCGCCAGCGCGGCTGCATCGTCCGAGAACATGCGCTCGCGCAGGTCGAAGCCGAGCACGCCCTCGAAGGCCTGCAGGCATTCGTCGAAGGCGGCGCGGAAGACGGCATCGCCGGCATACAGCGTGCGACCCATGCCGGCGTATTGCGCACCTTGGCCGGGGAACATGAAGACCGGCTGCGGCACCCAGGCATTGACCGCGGCGCCGGCGCGGGCGGCCGAATCGGCGCTGCGCAAGGCCGTCACGGCTTCGTCGATGGATTCGGCCACCACGCAGGCGCGCTGCGCGAACTGCTTGCGTCCCACGCGCAGCGTGTGGGCGACGTCGGCCAGGGACAGTTCGCGGTGCGCGTCGAGGTGATCGGCCAGCCGGGTGGCGGCGGCGGCGAGCGCCGCGGGCGTCCGCGCAGAGAGCGTGAGCAGTTGCGGGCCGTTCGCCGCATCGGAGGGCGCGGCGAGCGGCGCTTCCTCGACGATCACGTGCGCATTCGTGCCGCCGACGCCGAAGCTGCTGACGCCGGCACGTCGCGGCGCGGCCTCGCGCGGCCAGGGGCGAAGCTGGCTGTTCACGCGGAAGGGCGTGGCCTCGAAATCGATGGCCGGGTTCGGCGCGTCGTAGTGCAGGCTGGCCGGGATCGCCTCGCAGTGCAGCGCGAGGGCGGTCTTGATGAGGCCGGCCGCACCCGCAGCGGTGACCATGTGGCCGACATTGCTCTTCAGCGAGCCGATGGTGCAGAAGCCGATGTCGGCGGTGTGCGCGGCAAAGGCGCGCGTCAAGCCTTCGACCTCGATCGGATCGCCCATCGGCGTCGCCGTGCCGTGCGTCTCGACATAGGAGATGCTGCGCGCCTCGACGCCGGCCGAGGCGAGCGCCGCTTCGATCACCGCGGCCTGGCCGTCCACGCTGGGCGCGGTGAAGCTGGCCTTGGCGCCGCCGTCGTTGTTGATGCCGGCGCCGCGCAGCACCGCGTAGATGGTGTCGCCGTCGGCGATCGCGTCGGAGAGACGCTTGAGCAGCACGACCGTCGCGCCGTCGCTGAACACCGTGCCTTTGGCCTTGGCGTCGAAGCTGCGCGTATGGCCGTCGGGCGACAGCATCGAGCCTTCGTTGTAGAGATAGCCGCTCTTCGGCGGGCAGGTGACGGAGGCGCCGCCCGCCAGCGCCATGCGGCACTGGCCGGTGCGCAGCGCGAAGAAGGCCTGGGCGATCGCCACCAGCGAGGTCGAGCAGGCGGTGTGCACGCTCACGGCCGGGCCGGTCAGGTTGAGCTTGTTCGCCACGCGGGTGGTGATGTAGTCCTTCTCGTTGGCCAGCATCACCTGGAACTCGCCGATCATCTCGACCAGGTCGGGCCGCGTCGAGACGTGGCGCTGGAAATAGGTCGCGTTGGACATACCGCCGTACACACCCACCGGGCCGGGGGTCTGGTCGGGCACGTAGCCGCCGCGCTCCAGGCATTCCCAGCAAATCTCGAGGAAGACGCGCTGCTGCGGGTCCATCAGCTCCGCTTCCTTCGGGTTGATGCCGAAGAAGGCAGCGTCGAACTGATCGATGTCGTCGATCACGCCGCGGGCGCGCACGTAGAGCGGGTCGGCGCGCAGCGCGGCGCTGACGCCGGCGTCCAGCGTCGCGTCGTCGAAGAAGCTGATCGACTCGCGGCCGGCCATCAGGTTGTCCCAGAACTGTTCGACATCGGCGGCGCCCGGGAAGCGGCCGGCCATGGCGATCAGCGCCACCGGTTCCATGTCGCTGCCGGTCGCCGGTCTTGCTGCCGGTGTGCGCTCGCGTTGCGGCGGTGCGGGCTCGTCGTCCTGCGCCTGCATGTCGGCGGCCAGAGCCGCGGGCGTCGGCTGGCGGAAGAACAGGTTGCTCGAGAGGCGGCGTTCGCTGCCCTGCTGCAGATCGCGCAGCACCCTGAGCACCAGCAGCGAATCGCCGCCGAGGTCGAAGAAGTTGTCGCTGCGGCCGACCTGGTCAAGGCCCAGGGCGCGCGCGAAGGCGGCGCAGACGCGGCGCTCCGTGTCGCTGCGCGCTTCCTCGAAGGGCTGTGCGAGCTCGGGCCGTTGCCGCGGCGGCTCGGGCAGTGCGCGGCGGTCCAGCTTGCCGTTGGTCGTGACCGGCAGCTGTTCGAGCCAGACCTGGGCCGCGGGCAGCATGGCTTCGGGCAGGCGATCGGCGAGATGCTGGCGCAGCGTGGTCCAGGGCAGCTCGGCGCCGCGCGCCACGAGGTAGGCGACGAGGCGCAGCCGGCCTGCCGCGTCCGCGCGCGGCACGACCGCACAGGACTTGATGCCGGGATGGGCGAGCAGCGCGGCCTCGACCTCGCCGATCTCGATGCGATGGCCGCGGATCTTCACCTGGCCGTCGATGCGGCCGATGTATTCGATGCTGCCGTCGGGCAGCCAGCGCGCCTGGTCGCCGGTGCGGTAGAGGCGCTCGCCGGGCCCGCCGAAGGGATCGGCCACGAAGCGTTCGGCGCTCAGGTCGGGGCGCTGCAGGTAGCCGCGCGCCAGGCCGCGCCCGCCGATGCAGAGCTCGCCGACCAGGCCGGCGGGCAACATCGCCATCGAGGGGCTCAGCACGCGCAGCACGGTGTCGTTGATCGGGCGGCCGATGGGCACCGAGCGCGCGTCGGCCGCGAGGTCCCGCGCAATCCGGTGCGTGGCCGCGAAGGTGGTGCACTCGGTCGGTCCGTAACCGTTGATCAGCGTGAGCCCGGGCAACGCCGCGAGCGCGCGTCGCACGTGCGGCACCGACAGCGCCTCGCCGCCGGTGAGCAGCTGGCGCAGGCCTGCGAGTTGCGCGGGATCGTCGTCGACCACCGCATTGAACAGGCCGGCGGTGAGCCAGGCGGTCTTCACCGAGTGTTGGGCGATGGTGCGTGCGAGGCCGGCGCCCGTGGGCACCTTCTCGTCATGCACCACGCAGATGCCACCATTGAGCAACGGGCCCCAGATCTCCAGCGTCGAGGCATCGAAGCCCAGCGGCGCCGCATGCAGCATGGCCTCGCCCTGACGGAGTTCGACATAGTGCGCGTCGACCACGAGGCGCAGGATCGAGCGATGGCAGATCTCGATGCCCTTGGGCGTGCCGGTCGAGCCGGAGGTGTACATCACGTAGGCCACCGATTCGCCGTCGGCCGCGGCCGGTGCGAGCGGCGGCAGCGCGGCATCTTGGCCGGCATCGTCGTCGATGGACAGCAGCGCCCGCTCGCTCGGCACCAGCTGCCGGTACGCGGCCTGCGTCACGACCAGGCCAACGTCGGAATGCGAGAACATGAAGGCGATGCGCTCGACCGGGAAATCCGGCTGGACCGGCACATAGACGGCGCCGGCCTTCAGGATGCCGAGCATCACGATCACGGCCGCGCTCGAGCGGTCGAGCATCACGCCCACGGTGTCGCCGGCACGGATGCCGTGCGCCTGCAGGCGGCGCGCCATCCGTTCGGCGCGCTCGGCCAGCTCGCGGTAGCTCAGCGCACCTGCGTCGCCGACGAGCGCGATCGCATCGGGCCGGCGGGCGACCTGGCGGTCGAACATGGCGTGGACGGTCAGCGCCGCGTCATAGGCCGAGGCGGCGCTGTTCCATGTTTCCAGTTGGCGCTGGCTGTCGAGGGCCGGCAGCGTGCGGATCTCGCGCAGGCTCGCGGCGGGGCGATCGAGCAGGTCCGAGGCGGTGTCGGCGATGGCCAGCAGCAGGCCGACTTCGATCGCGCTGTCCATCAGCGAAGCGGTGGCGGCCAGCCGGAGCGTCGCCGGCCGGCCCGCGGGCGCATGGAATTCCAGCTGAAGCGAAGGCGCGTCGGCCTGGCCGGCGCTCGCGCCATCACGGAGCCAGAGCGCAAAAGGGGGCGGCGATCCGGCCGTCGATGCGACGACGCTGTTGCGACGTGCGCTGTCGATCGCGGCCAGCCATTGCTGCGCTGTCGTGGTGTCGTCGCAGTTCACCGCGACGCCTGCACCCGGTGCCTCGTGAAACTCCACCGCCGCCAGGCCCAGCCAGCGGGATTGAAGCAGGATCCATGAAGCGGCGAAGAGCGTGTCCGGCAGAAAGCCGGACACCTGGGCCTGCGCGGCCCACCGGGTCGCGAGTGCCGGCGGGATATCGAGGCTGGAGACTTGCACCGCGGCTTGCCCCGCTGCGCCGGCACGGGGTACGAACAGGTCCCCCAGCGAAAGCGCTGTCGCGTCGGTCGAGGAATTGGGTTGAGGTCCTTGTTCCATGAACTGGTGGCTCCGCTGTTAGCGCTGTTGCTTCCTTGCCTCGTACGCCGGCCTACATGTATCTATTAAGAGTAACTACAAAGCATTCACTCCATGTGCCGGATATTGCCCCTTGACGATGCGTCGCGCCACCGTACAAAAGGCTATGTGCCCAGCCTATGTCGTTTGGATGCTCTGCAACATTCGACGCATTTGGTTGCGACTGCTGTAGGACGGTGTGGACACGATTCTGCCTCCCTTTTTACATTTTGAATACAAAGGAAGTACAAGAAACGCCGCGTGGACGGCGAGAACTCATAGAAAAGTTCTATTTTTAGCGGATCAGGCCTGGTTCAGGCCGCGGCTTCGTCGAGCGACCCCTCGCTCAGGTGTCCGGTATCGCCCCAGCCCACGAGCGTGAAGCCCTGGGGCGTCCAGAGCAGGCGGTTGATGGCGGCATTGCCCAGGTGCCAGGTGCGCGGAGCCTGCAGTTCCTGCCCGGTGGCCGCGCGGTAGAGAACGTCCATCACGCCGCCGTGCGCCACCATCACCACCAGTTCGCCCGGGTGCCGCGCTGCGAGCCCCGCCGCCACGCCGGTCACGCGCTCCCTGAAGGTCAGCAGCGACTCACCGCCATTCGGCGCGAAGGCCGGATCGCGAGTGCGCCAGAGCCGGGCCTGGTCGGGGAGGGTGGCATCGATGTCGGCGAAGGTGCGGCCTTCGAAGTGACCGAAGGCCCGCTCGCGCAGCCCCGGCTCCGCCTTCACCTCGATGCCGCGCGGCGCTGCGATTTCGAGCGCGGTTTGCCATGCGCGCGCGAGGTCGCTGGCATAGATGGCGGCGATGGGTTCTTCCGCGAGCGCCTGCCCGACGCGCCGGGCCTGCCAAAGGCCCGTGTCGTTGAGGGCGATGTCGAGCTGCCCCTGGATGCGGGTGTCGACATTCCATGCGGTTTCGCCGTGGCGCACGGCAATCAGGCGGGTGACCTCCATCCGAGGCGATTCTAGGGGTGAACCCTAGGGCCTGCTAACAGACTCTAGTTCTTGGCGGTCGAGACCTCGATGTCCACCCGGCGTTCGCCCTTCGGCGGATTCGGAAAGCCCTGCAAGGCAGCCTGGAACATCACCGGCAGCACCGTCGCGCTGGCCGTGTAGGGGCCGTCGTTGCGCGCATGGGTTTCGTACACCACGCGGTTGGACGGCAGTTCGCGCAGCACGATGCTGACCTCGCGCGCATACCAGGGGTTCGAGGCGGGCGGGAAGGCCGGTCCGTACCAGCCGCCGCCATACCAGCCCCGGCCGTACCAGGGCGAGCCGTAGCGCCCGTAGCGGTAGGGCCCCCATGGCCCGCCGCCGTAGAACCAGGGGTCGGCCCAGGGCGAGAGCTCGGCCGTCACGCGGGCGCCGATCTGCGCCGTGTAGCGGGGGTTGGCGTCGTCGCGGCGCAGGCCGACGCGTTCGAGCGCGGCGCCCGCCATCGCTTCGAGCTGTTGCTGCGAAGCCTCGCTGGCCTGCTGCGAGGGCAGGCGCTCGAAGCGGTAGGTGGCACCGGCCGGAACCGCGCTGATGTTGGAGAAACTTTTCACCTCGCTGTCGACCACCCAACGGGTGGCGCAGCCGGTGAGGCCGACGGTCAGCACCAGGGCGGTGAGCGCAAGTTTCATGCGGATCTCCTCGTGGAAGCGCCGTCCCTCAAAGTTGCACGATGCGCAGCGCGGACGGCGCCGGGAACTCGGGTGCGTCGAATGCCTTGTCGCCTTCGGCATCGGCCACGCCGGTGGCCTTGAGACCCTTGAAGTCGAAGGATGTTCCGTCCAGCAGATGCGAAGGCACCACGTTCTGCAGCGCATTGAACATGTTCTCGACGCGCCCCGGGTGCTTGCGGTCCCATTCGCGCAGCATCTCGCCCACCTGCTTGCGCTGCAGGTTCTCCTGGCTGCCGCAGAGCGTGCACGGAATGATCGGGAACTCGCGGTGCTGGGCCCAGCGAACCAGGTCCTTCTCGGCCACGTAGGCCAGCGGCCGGATCACGATGTGGCGGCCGTCGTCGCTCACCAGCTTGGGCGGCATCGACTTGAGCTTGCCCGCGAAGAACATGTTGAGAAAGAAGGTCTGCAGCATGTCGTCGCGGTGGTGGCCCAGCGCGACCTTGGTGGCGCCGAGCTCGTCGGCCACGCGGTAGAGGATGCCGCGGCGCAGACGGCTGCACAGGCCGCAGGTGGTCTTGCCCTCGGGGATCACGCGCTTCACGATCGAGTACGTGTCCTGCTCCTCGATGTGGAAGGGCACGCCGAGCGCAGTGAGGTAGCCCGGCAGCACATCTTCGGGAAAGCCGGGCTGCTTCTGGTCGAGGTTGACCGCGACGATGTCGAAGTGGATCGGCGCGCGGGCCCGCAACTTGAGCAGGATGTCGAGCAGCGCGTAGCTGTCCTTGCCGCCCGAGACGCAGACCATGACCTTGTCACCTTCCTCGATCATGTTGTAGTCGACGATCGCGCGGCCGACCTCGCGGCACAGGCGCTTTTCGAGCTTGTGGGTCTCGCGCTCGATCTTCACGTTGTTGTTGGTGGACGAAGGGGCTTCGTCGATCCATACCGCACTCATCATTTGCTCCTGAAAACTTCAACGCCGACGGCCTCGCAGTCGGGGTACACATCCGGCTTGGCCGTCGACACCCGCGCGGCCTGCACCTTGGGATGCGCGAGCACCTGCGTCAGGATGTCGTCGCACAGCGTTTCCTGCAAGTGGATGTGGCCCTTGGAGAGGCGCGTGGCGACGGTGCGGCGGATGAAGTCGTAGTCGACCACTTCGTCGAGATCGTCCGACTTCGGCGTCGAGACGTCCAGCGGCACGTAGAGATCGACATTGATGATGACGCGCTGCTCGGCGCGCTTCTCGAACTCGTGCACGCCGATGTTGATCCAGACCTCGTAGTTGCGCAGGAAGACGCGCCGGCACGAGAGCAGAAGAGGGTCGAGGGCGGCAGTGGTCATGGCGTGGAGCCTTTTTTCAGCAGCTCGTCGACGACGAACATGATGTCGCGTGCCAGCGGCACCAGGTGCTGGCCGTTGTCGACGCAAAGGGTGGTGCCCGTCACGCTGGGCGTGCCGGCGAGGAAGACGCAGGCGCGGGCGACGTCGGCCGGATCGATGGGCCGGCGCAGCAGGTTGGCGCGCGAGGCCTTTTCGAAGTTGGCCTGGTTCTGCGGCCCGCTGGTGTAGAGGATGCCGGGCGCCACGCCGCACACCCGCACCGCGGGCGCCAGCGACTGGGCCTGCAACGCCACGGCGCGCTCCAGCGCCAGCTTGGACACCGTGTAGGAGAAGTAATCGGGGTTCAGGTTGTAGACCTTCTGGTCCAGGATGTGGATGGCCGAACGGTCGATGCCGTCGCCGGGCGCGGCGCTCTTCGCGAGCAGCCGTGCCAGGGACAGCGGCGCGACCAGGTTCACGCCGAGCTGGCGCAGCGCGACATCGGCGTCGAAATCCAGGCCGGTGTCGGGCTCGAAGGCCGAGGCGTTGTTGACGATGCAGCCCAGCGGGCCGTCGGCCGTGACCTTGGCGATCAGCGCGCGCCGTCCCTCTTCGCTCGCGATGTCGGCTTCGATGGCCGTGGTACGGTGTCCCTCGTCGCGCAGGCGCGCGCACAGTGCCTCGGCCTGCGCGCGCGAGGCGCGGGACTGGCACCACACCGTCCAGCCCGCGCGCGCGAAGGCCTCGCAGACCGCGGCGCCGAGCCGCTGGCCGCCGCCGGTCACGAGCACGCCGGGGCGTGGGGTCGATTCAGCCATCCTGATAGATTTCCCGTATGAACCAGGAGCACAGCGCGGAACGCGCCACCCCCTTGACCCGGATTATCGATGCCACCCTGCAGCGCGCCGGAGGCTGGCTGCCATTTGACCGTTTCATGGCCCTGGCTCTTTATGCGCCGGGCCTGGGCTACTACGCCAACGCGAGCCGCAAGTTCGGCCAGATGCCCGCCTCGGGCAGCGACTTCGTGACCGCGCCCGAGCTCACGCCGCTGTTCGGCCGCGCCCTGGCCGTGCAGGTGGCCGAGGCGCTGGCGAAGACCGGCACCGACGAGCTCTGGGAGTTCGGTGCCGGCTCGGGCGCGCTCGCGCTGCAGCTGCTCGACGCTTTGGGCGATCGCGTCGAGCGCTATCGCATCGTCGACCTGTCCGGCACGCTGCGCGAGCGCCAGCAGCAGGCGCTGGCGCGCCACGCCGGCAAGGTCGAGTGGCTGGCCGAGCTGCCGGAGACGATGCGCGGCGTGGTGGTCGGCAACGAGGTGCTCGATGCGATGCCGGTGCAGCTGCTGGCGCGCGGCGGCGGTGCGTGGTTCGAGCGCGGCGTGGTGCGCCGGGGCGAGGGCTTCGCCTGGGAAGACCGTCCGACCGAACTGCGGCCGCCGGTGGAGGTGGAGGGCGCGCACGACTACCTGACCGAAATCCATCCGCAGGCCAAGGCCTTCATTGCCACGCTGGCCGACAGGCTGAAAGAGGGCGCGGCCTTCTTCATCGACTATGGCTTTCCCGAAGCCGAGTACTACCACCCGCAGCGCCACATGGGCACCGTGATGTGCCACCGCGGCCACCAGGCGGACGGCGATCCGCTGGCGGAGGTGGGGGAGAAGGACATCACGGCCCACGTCGACTTCACCGGTGTGGCGCTCGCGGGCCAGGAGGCCGGCCTCGAGGTGCTGGGCTACACGAGCCAGGCGAGGTTCCTGCTCAACGCGGGCATCCTGCCGATGATGGAGCAGGCGTCCCTGGCGGAGCGCACGCTCGCCGCGCGCCTGATCCACGAGCACGAGATGGGCGAGCTGTTCAAGGTGATCGGCTTCGCGGCCGGCGAGCCCTGGGACGCCCTGGGCTTTGCCGAGGGCGACCGCAGCCACACGCTCTGAAGCGGTTGGACAATTCGTCGAGAATGGGCCGCATGACTGCCGCCCCGACCGCAGATACCGCGCCGCATCAGGACTTCGAGGTGCGCCCCTTCGATGCACCGGTCGGCGCCGAAATCGTCGGCCTCGACATCGGAAGGCCGATCAACGAAGCCGATTTCAGGCGCATCCACCGCGCGCACCTGGACCACCACGTGCTCGTGTTTCGCGACCAGCAGATCACGCCGGACCAGCACATCGCCTTCAGCCGCCGCTTCGGCCCGCTCGAAATCCATGTGCTGCACCAGTTTCATCTCGAGGGCCATCCCGAGATCCTGATCGTCTCCAACATCAAGAAGGCCGACGGCGAGCCGCTCGGCCTCGGCGACGCAGGCGCCTATTGGCATTCCGACATTTCCTACAAGCCCCATCCCAGCCTCGGCTCGCTGCTGCACGCGCAGGAACTGCCGAGCGAAGGCGGCGACACGCTCTTCGCCGACCAGCATCTCGCCTGGGAGGGCCTGAGCCCCGAGATGCAGCAACGCATCCTGCCGTTGAAGGCCGAGCACAGCTACCTCGCCAAGTACGAGGAACTGCGCGCCAAGAATCCGTGGCGCCCCAAGCTCTCGCAGGCCCAGATCGACAAGGTCGCGCCCGCGGTTCAGCCCGTGGTGCGCACCCATCCCGAAACCGGCCGCAAGGCGCTGTTCGTCAGCGAGCACTTCACCACCCGCATCGTCGGCTTGCCGCAGGAGGAAAGCGATGCGTTGCTGGCCGAGCTGTTCGCGCACAGCGTCAAGCCCGAGTACGTGTACCGCCACCGCTGGGCGCCGCACGACCTGGTGTTCTGGGACAACCGCTCGCTGATGCACCTGGCCGCCGGCACGCCCGACGAACTGCGACGCAAGCTCTACCGAACGACCATCGAGGGCGATCTGCCGTTCTGAAGCCTGGCTGCGACGAAGCGCTTCAGGCCTTGGCCTGACGTCTCACCAGGTGAAGCTCGTCCTTCAGGAAATCGCTCGAGTTGCGCGTGCGCTTGTCCGCCGTGCGGACCTTGTAGGGCACCTTCGTCACTTCGGAGCGCGTGCCGCACAGCCGGATGAAGTCCTCGGCGGTCACGATCTTGTCCTTGAAGTGGTCGTACTTGGCGCGCAGGTGCTGCGCCGCTTCCGTGGCATCGTGCTCCTCGCCATTGCGCATGAACTTCATCGATTTTTGGCTGGCAACGCGCTGGATCAGGGTCTCGATCACCCTCTGCTCGGAGGCCGAGGGGGTGGCGTGGGCCGGGCTGGCCGCACACAGCGCAAAAGCCATCGCGGCCAGCAGGGCTTGCAGGAATCGAAGTGTGTTCATTGGCATCGGACTCCAAAGAGCGGGTCACGCAAGTCCAGCCGATGCTAGCGGCGCTGGGCGTGGGGCGTCAAAGCAGCCTGCTGTCAGGTTTAATCTATTTTTTTGCCTTCTCGCGCCATGAGCTCCCACCTCCCTTCGCAAGACGATCTGCGCATCGCCAACGCGCTGGCCGACGCCGCGGCCGCGCATTCGCTGCGCCTGTTCCGCACGCCGCTCGACATCATTGCCAAGGCCGACGAGAGTCCGGTCACCCAGGCCGACCGCGCGGCCGAGACCGCGATGCGCGAGATCCTCGGCCGGGAGCGCCCGGCCGACGGCATCTTCGGCGAGGAGCACGGCCTGGAGCGCGTGGACGCCGCGAGCGTCTGGGTGCTGGACCCGATCGACGGCACGCGTAGCTTCATCACCGGTTCGCCGCTCTGGGGCACGCTGATCGCGCTGGTGCGCGGCGGCCGCGTCGAGCTCGGCATGATCGACATGCCGGTGCTCGGCGAACGCTGGGTCGGCCTGCACAGCCTCGGCGCCGAGCGCAATGGGCAGGCGGTGCGCGCGAGCAGCTGCAGCGCTGTTGCCGAGGCGCGCATCGTCACCACCTCGCCCGACATCTTCAATGCCGCCGACTGGCAGGCCTTCGACACGCTGAGCCGCCGCTGCGCGATGCGCCGCTTCGGCGGCGACTGCTACGGCTACGCGCAGCTCGCGGGCGGCACCATCGACCTGGTGGTCGAGACCGGCCTGCAGCCCTACGACTACCTGGGCCCCGCCGGGCTGATCGAGGCGGCCGGCGGCGTGATCACCGACTGGCAGGGCCAGCCGCTGGGCCTGCAGTCCGACGGCCGCGTGATCGCCGCGGCCACGCCGGCGCTGCACCGGGAGGCGCTCGCGGTGCTGGGCGCGGCAGGCGGCCGCTGAAAAGAAAGGCGCGCGGGACCCTTGTCCCACCCGCTCGTCGCTTCGACGCGCCTGCACGGGCCGAACCGGGACAGCCGCCTCACGACAACCCGCGCCGTGATCCGAACAATCGATGCTCCCCTCACGGTCTCGCGGGAGTTCTTTCGATGTCAGTTCACGCCATCCACGCGGCGATCCCGCCCTCGCGGCATCCGGCCTTGCTGGGCCTGATTGCGCTGATCGATGCGACGTCCGGCGAGGAGCGCGGTGCGGTCCTCGGACGCTGGCTCGAAACCCGCTTTGGCGAACGCCGCCCGCTGGGCTGGCAGGTCGAGCGCGCGGCCGCCGCGGCGATGTCGCTGCTCGACGCGGCCGACACGCCGATCGACGAGCTGGCGCGCCGGCACCGCGTGAGCCGGCGCCAGCTCGAGCGCGATTTCCGGCGTTGTCTCGGCGTGGCGCCGCGCACCTACGCGCGCCTGGTGCGCTTCCAGCGCGCGGCCTGCGCGATCGCCGACGGCATGCCGCTGGCGCAGGTGGCCGCGGAACACGGCTTTGCGGACCAGGCGCACATGACGCGCGTTTTCGGCGAAACCGCCGGCGTGACGCCGCGCCATCTGCGCGACGGCGGCGGGGCTGCGGCCGCGCTGCGTTCGGTGTTCGCGCATCGCACGGTCATGCCGCCGGCCTTGCGGCTGGCGGCCTGAGAAGCCGGCTGCGGCCACCGCGCCTTCCTCACAGATCGTTGACAGGGCCACCCGCGCCTTCGGTCCGCGCGGCGGATGTGCGTTCGCGCGGCTCCTCCATGCCCTGCCAGACGATGACCTTGCCGTGGTCGCTCCAGGCCTCGGTGGCCTGGGCTGCCGAATGAATGGTGCCCCGCGCATCGCAACCGCCGATGCCGGCGGCCAGCACGCACAGCAGGCCGGCCAGCCCGATGCGGAGGGTGGTTTCGAACATGGTGTGCTCCTTCTGAAAAGAGCTTCGATGATCCGAAGGCACGGCCTCGCCGTCTTGCAGTTTTGCGTCATGCATGCATGTCCAACGGCCTCTTGCCGGCAGAGCTAGACTCTTCCTATGATTCGCTGGCTGATCGTCGTCGTACTCGCACTGGTCCTCATGAGCGGGCTCACCGAGTGGCTGCGGCGCTACGGCTTCGGGCGCCTGCCCGGCGACTTCGAGTTCCGCGCCTTCGGGCGCGAATGGCAGCTGCCGATCGGAAGCACGGTGGTGCTCAGCACGATCGCAGCCTTGATCGCAAAGTGGATTTGATTCGATGAGAGCTTGTGTCGATATCGGCGGCACCAAGGTGGCCGTGAGCCTGTCGGCCGACAGCGCATCCCCGCTGATCGGCCGGCGCAGCGAACCGACCGCCAAGACCGGCGACAACGATGCGGTGGCGCTGCAGATCCTGCGGCTCATCGACGAGATCTGCGCCGAGCAGGGCATCGCCGCCGATTCGATCGACCGCGTGGGCGTGTCCTCGGCCGGACCCTTCGTGCTGCGCGACGGCATGGTCGAACTCGCCACGCCCAATATCTGCGGCGGCATCGCGGGTCCGGCGCGCGGCCTGCCCAACAACTGGATGACGGCGATCGTCGAGGCGCCGCTCAAGCGGCGCTTCGCTCATGTGCGGGTCGAGAACGACGCGGTGGCCGCGCTCGAGGCCGAGCGCCGCTGGGGCGCGCTGCAGGGCGCCGACCATTGCGCCTACGTCACCTGGAGCACCGGCGTCGGCGTCGGCCTGTGCGTCGACGGCCGCATCCTGCACGGCAAGAACGGCAACGCGGGCCATGCGGGCCACAGCTTCGTGGTCGACGACGACAGCAACGCGCTGTGCGGCTGCGGCAATGTCGGCGACGTCGAGGGCCTGGCCGCCGGCAACTCGATCGCGCGCCGCTTCGGGCATCCGGCCGCGGATCTCTTCGCCGCGGCAGCCGCGGGCGATCCGCAGGCGCTGGCCACCACCGATGCGCTGTGCCGCGTGATGGGCCGCATGCTCTACAACCTGGTCGCCACGCTCGATCTGCAGCGCATCAGCCTGGGCGGCAGCGTGTTCTGGAACAACCGCGATTTCCTGCTGCCGCGCCTGCAGGCGCAGGTCGACGGCAAGCTGGTCGCTTTGACGCGCGGTGCAGTGCTGGTGCCCGCGGGGCTGGGCGACAAGGTGGGTGATTACGCGGCGCTGGCGCTGCTCGACTGAAGCCGGCGCGCCTCAGGCGACCAGGCGGGTGCAGGCGATGGCCGAGTCGTCTGTGCCTTCCCTGCGCCCCGGCTCAACGTCTCGACGATCTGGCCCAGGCGGCGCAGGCCGGCATCGACCGTCTCGCCGTAGGGCCAACCGCAGTTGATGCGCATGTAGTGGTCGAAGCGCGAGGAGTTCGAGAACAGCGTGCCGGGCGCCACCACGATCCGCTCGGCCAGCGCCGCATCGAAGACCCGCGACGAGGAGAGGCGCTCGGGCAGCTCGACCCACAGCTGCAGCCCGCCGGGTGGCAGGTTGATGCGGGTCCCTGCAGGAAAGTAGCCCGCGATCGCATCGGCGGTCTGCTCGCGCTGCGTCTTCAGGCAGTTGCGCAGATGGCGCAGGTGGCGATCGTAGGCGCCGGTGGCCATGAACAGGCCGGCCGCGCCTTGCGAGAGTCCCTCGTTGTTGCGCGTCTGCGCGAACTTGAGCATCTCCACGCGCGCCTGCCAGCGCCCGGCCGCGATCCAGCCCAGCCGCAGGCCGGGCGCGAGGATCTTGTGCAGCGAGGCGCAATGGATCACGTTGCCGCTCGCATCCCAGGACTTGAGCGCGCGCGGCGGCATCTGCGCATCGATGAGCTCGCTGTAGGTGTCGTCCTCGATCAAGGGAATCGCGTGCTGCTCGCACAGCTGCGCGAGCCGCGCCTTGTGGGCATCGGGCATCACGCTGCCCAGCGGGTTCTGCAAGTGAGGCACCACCACCACGGCCTTGATGTTGTCGTAGGTGCGGATCGCGAGTTCCAGCGCCTCGATCGAGATGCCGGTCTGCGGGCTGGTCGGGATCTCCAGCGCGCGCATGCCCAGGCTCTCGAGCACCTGCAGCAGGCCGTAGAAGGTGGGCGACTCCACGGCCACCGTGTCGCCCGGCTGCGCCACGGCACGCAGCGCGAGGTTGAGCGCCTCGATGCAGCCGTTGGTCACCAGGATGTCCTCCGGCGAGATCGTCATGCCCACGCGCAGGCTGCGCTGGGCGAGCACCTCCCGGAACTGGCGATGACCCTTCAGCGGCGCGGCGACCGCCAGCATGCCGGGGTGCTGGCGCAGCATGCGCGTCATGGCGCTGCGCAGCGCCTCGGCCGGATAGAGCTCCGGCGCGCCGCGCGCGATGGAGAGGTTGAGCTTCTCGGGGATCTGCCGGCGGCGCGCCACGAAGTCCGACACCTTGGCGTGGATGCCGACGTACTGCGCCGGGTCGGGCGCCCGGTCGGCCGCGGGCTCGTCCATGGCCGCGATCGACAGGCGCCGCGGGCGCCGCACGAAGTAGCCCGAGCGCTCGCGCGCCTCGACCCAGCCTTCGCTCTCCATCGCGCGGCACAGCTGCAGCGCGGTCGAGAGGCTGATGTCGTGCTGGCGCATCAGGCGCCGCAGCGAGGGCAGCTTGTCGCCGGGCTTGAGCGAGCCGGCGCGGATCGCGTCGAGGTAGTGCGTGGCCAGCTGCCGGTAGAGCGGGGGTGAGTCCATGGCTTCGATGCTCCGGCAATGAGGGCAGGGAAAACAGATGCAGATGCGGGGGAAAACGACCATAACAGATGGGTTCGGAGCGCCACTGTTGCGCTTCCGATTGCCCTTGGCTGTGCCTGTTTTTGCGGCAGCCCGCTGCTTACGATTCAGCCATCCCCACTCTGCATCGAAAGAGGCCAGCCATGACCAGCGATCATTCCGAAACCACGCGGCTCGAGCCCGGCCAATCGCTGCGTTTGGCGGTCGATGCGGGCGCCTCGCTGCTGGTCATGGAAGGCCGCGTGCGCATCGTGTCGCCGCCGTCCTGGTTCGGCGACACCGTGTTCAGCGTGGAGAACAGCTTCGACGAAGGCGAGGCCTACCTTGCCGGGCGCGGCGGCTGGATCGAGGTCACGGCGCTGACGCCGGTGCGCCTCAGGGGCGTGCCGCAAGCGGCGCCCGCGGTGCCGGCCGTGAGTTCGCGCGTCGCGCGGCTGGTGCAGTTGCTCTTCGCGAGCTAGCGCACGCTCTCGGCCGCGCGCAGCGCCTCGAGAAAGCTGCGCCGCCACCAGTGCACGTCCTGCTCGCGGATGCGCGCCAGCAGCTTCTGGTGGCGTTCGCGGCGCTCTTCCAGCGGCATCTGCAGCGCCTGTTGCACGGTCTCGGCGGTGCCGTGCGTGTCGTAGGGGTTCACCAGCAGCGCTTCCTTCAACTGTTCGGCCGCACCGGCGAAGCGCGAGAGCACCAGCACGCCCGGATCGGCCGGGTCCTGCGCGGCGATGTATTCCTTGGCCACCAGGTTCATGCCGTCGCGCAGCGGCGTCACCAGTCCGACCGCGGCCGCACGGCACAGCCCCGGCACGCGCTTGCGCGCCACCATGCGGTGGATGTAGCGCACCGGCATCCAGTCGAGCTCGCCGTAGTCGCCGTTGATGGCGCCGCACAGCGATTCGAGCTCGCGCCGGATGTCGGCGTAGGCGTCGACCGTCTCGCGCGTGGGCGAGGCGATCTGGATCAGGGTCGCGCTGCGGCGGTTCTCGGGGTAGTTGGCCAGCAGTTCGCGGAAGGAGCGCACGCGGTTCGGGATGCCCTTGGAATAGTCGAGCCGGTCGATGCCCAGCAGCAGGCGCCGGCTCGAGTACTCGCGCTTCATGGTCTCGTACATGTCGCGCGATTCCTTGGCATGCGTGAGCGCGGCGAACTCGTCGACGTCG
Source organism: Variovorax sp. LjRoot84 (assembly GCF_964254305.1). Lineage (NCBI taxonomy): Bacteria > Pseudomonadati > Pseudomonadota > Betaproteobacteria > Burkholderiales > Comamonadaceae > Variovorax > Variovorax sp. LjRoot84. The sequence continues at coordinate 5,111,276 of NZ_CAXUTE020000001.1, read as the reverse complement.
ATGCCGATCGGGAAGGCGCCGCAGCGCACGGTCTGGCCGTACGCACGGTAGATGCTGTTGCCCATGAAGGCGCCGTTGGCCTCGTTGCGCACGTACTGCTCGAAATGCTGCACGTCCTGCTGGGCCTGGAAGCCGATCAGGTCGTAGGCGAAGAGCGAGCGCATGAGCCATTCGTGCTGCGGGACCGCCGCCATGATGATGTGCGGCGGCAGCGGGATGTGCAGGAAGAAGCCGATGCGCTGCCTGCACCCCATCGCGCGCAGCTCGGCCGCGAGCGGGATCAGGTGATAGTCGTGCACCCAGATGATGTCGTCGTCCTGCAGCAGCGGCAGCAGCTTGCGCGCGAACAGCTGGTTCACACGCCGGTAGCCGCCGATGAAGCTGGCCTCGAAGTTGGCCAGGTCCAGCCGGTCGTGGAACACCGGCCACAGCACGTCGTTGCTGTAGCCGAGGTAGTAGCTGTCGTGGTCTTCGCGGCCGAGGTCGAGGGTGGCGAGCGTGACCTTGCCGGCCTGCTGCCGGTGCATATCGCCTTCGCCGGTCGGGCCGTTCTCGACGATGGTGCCGCTCCAGCCGAACCACAGGCCGCCGGTCAGCTGCAGGCTTTCGCCAAGCGCCACGGCCAGCCCGCCGGCCGCGGGCTTGCGCGGATCGGCAACGCGATTGGAAATGACGACGAGACGGCTCATGGGCTCCTTGTGATCGCGGCCGGTTTCAAATGCACGAATCCCAGGGAGCCGACAGCCGCACCGCCGCATTGATGATGCCCACCATCGAATAGGTCTGCGGGAAGTTGCCCCACATCTCGCCCGTGACCGGGTGCGTGTCTTCCGATAGCAGGCCCAGTGGATTGCGTGCCGCCAGCATGGTCTCGAAGATCTGCCGCGCCTCGGCCTTGCGGCCGATCTTGGCCAGGGCGTCGATGCGCCAGAAAGTGCAGATGTTGAAGGCGGTCTCGGGCTTGCCGAAATCGTCGGCCGCCTCGTAGCGGCGCATGTAGGGGCCGTCGCAGAGCGACTTCTCCATGGCCTCGACGGTCGAGATGAAGCGCGGGTCGCGCGCATCGATCAGGCCGACCTCGGCCATCAGCAGGATGCTCGCATCGAGCTCGTGGCCGCCGAAGCTCTCGGCGAAGGCCTGGCGCTCCTCGCACCAGGACTTGGTGAGGATCTCCTCGTGCATGCGCGAGGAGTGGCCGTGCCAGTAGGCCGCGCGCTCCGGCAGGCCGAGCGCGCGCGCCACCTTCGCGAGCCGGTCGCAGGCGGCCCAGCTCATCAGCGCCGAGCTGGTGTGCACGCGCGCGCGCGTGCGCAGCTCCCACATGCCGGCATCGGGCGTACCGTAGACGCGGATGGCCTGCTCGCCCACGGCTTCGAGGTGCGGGAACTCGGCCACGCCGGCGCGGCTGAGCAGCCGGTGGTCGTGGAAGGCCTGCGAGGCGCCGAGCACGATGTTGCCGTAGACGTCGTGCTGGAAGTGCTCCTGCGCCTGGTTGCCCACGCGCACCGGCCCCATGCCGCGGTAGCCGGCCAGCCCTTCGACGAAGGACTCGGGCAGTTCGCGCTCCAGGCCGATGCCGTAGAGCGGCTGGATGTGCTGGCCGTGCGAGCCGATCACGACGTTGCTGAGCCAGCGCAGGTAGTCCTCCATGGTGCCGACCTCGGACAGGCTGTTGAGCGCGCGCACCACGAAGAAGGCGTCGCGCAGCCAGCAGAAGCGGTAGTCCCAGTTGCGCTGGCTGCCCGGCGCCTCGGGAATGCTGGTGGTCATGGCGGCGACGATGGCGCCGGTGTCCTCGTAGAGCGAGAGCTTGAGCGTGATCGCGGCGCGGATCACCGCTTCCTGCCACTCGAAGGGGATCGCGAGCCGCTTGCTCCAGGTGCGCCAGTAGGCGATGGTTTCCTGCTCGAAATGGCGCGCCGTGTCGGCGATGCCGTCGGTCAGCGTCTCGTCGGCGCCGAACACGAAATTGTGCTCGCGCGACAGCACGAAGGGCTGGCGCGAAAGCACGTGCGAGACCGGGGCGTCGGTGTTGAGACGCAACGCGAAGTCGGGCCCCACATAGCGGATGTGGTTGCTGCCGCGCGTCATGGTCGGCGCCGTCGCGCCCCACTGGAAGCGAGGGGCCAGCGAGACGCGGATGCGCGGTGTGCCCTGGATCGGCCTGACGCGGCGAACGATTGTGAGCGGCCTGAAATAACGCGAGCGGCTGTGAAAGCGCGGCGCCAGGTCGGTGATCTCGAGGCCCTGGCCCGCACTGTCGAAGAGCTGGGTGCGCAGCACGGCGGTGTTCGGCTCGTACCACTGCTTGGCCGATGCGAAGTCCTCGATTTCGATGGCCCATGCGCTCGCATCCTCGCCCGGATGCAGCAGCGCGTTGAACACCGGCTCGCCGTCGAAACGCGGCAGGCAGCACCAGACGATGCGGCCGCGCTCGTCGACCAGCGCGCTGAAGGCGCAGTTGCCGATCACGCCCAGCTTCAGCGAGGGGTTGGCCGGCGCAACGAAGCCGCGGCGGGCAGCGGGTGCGTCCAGCACCTCGGGATGCGGCGCTGCCTTGTCGCTCGCGCCGGCGGCGCCGGCAATCGACTCGCCGGCGCGGTCTTCGGGCGCGGCGACCTCTTTCAGATTCGTCGTCATGCAGGTTTTCCTTCCGTGTCGGATTCCGGTCCCGCGAGCAGATCGCGTGCCTGGACCAGCCATTCGAACACGGCGCGCGGGGAATCCAGCCGGTGCAGCGCCAGGCTGGGGCCCGATCCGACCTTGATCGCCACGCCGCCGCGCGGCTGCACGATGGCGAAGCCGCTTTCGTCGGTGGTGTCGTCGCCGGCGAAGACCGGCATGCGGCCGGCGAAGGGCGCTTCGCGCAGGAAGGCATCGATCGCGACGCCCTTGTTGATGCCCGCGGGCTTGACCTCGAACACGAACTTGCCGTGCAGCAGCTCCAGCTGCGGCTGGCCGTCGATCGCGCGCAGCAGCGCGTCGCGGCAGACGGCTTCGAGCTGGGGCGCGAGCCGGTAGTGCAGGGCGATCGCGGCATGCTTGCGTTCCACCAGCAGGCCTTCGTAGACGCGCGCGAGCTCGTTGACGACGTCCAGCACCATCCTGAGGTCGGGTGCGCGCTGCTCCTGCATCCGGCCCTCGGCATCGCGGCGCTGCACGCCGTGCTCGCCGGCGGCCGGCAGGCGCAGCGGTGCAAGGAAGCGGTCGAGCACGTCGATCTGCCGGCCGGACACGACCGCCAGCGCGCCGCCCAGCAGGTCGTGCAGGTCGTCGAGCAGAGCGACCAGGGAGGTCGGCACCTCGATCGCTTCGGGCGTCTCGGCAATGGCCACGAGCGTGCCGTCGAAATCGAGGAACAGGGCAGCGTCTGGTGTGAGGCGGGGGGGCGTCTGCATTTAGGGGAAAACCATAGCAGACTCGGGCAGTGGGGGGCGTCGGCCAAGACCGCAAATCGGTTTTCTAGGCGCGCGGCGGAAGCGCAGCTGCAACGGCGGCAACCCGCGCACGGGCGATTGCCTCGCCGATTTTCGGGCCCGCTGCACCCGCCAGCTGTGCGTCGCGTGCAATGGGCTCCGTTTCGACCGATTGCGCCGCGCCGAGTGCCGCCAGCAGGCGCTCGCGCTGCGGGTAGGCGCTGTCCTCGAGCCCGAGCCGCCCGCGCGCGTCGCATTCGCAGGCCAGCAGCGCCTGTTCGAAGCGCTCCGGCTTGCGAAATGCATCGCAGCGTTCGAGCAGCCGCACCAGCGCCGTCGCATTGAGTTCGCCGCTGCGATGGATGTTGCCGTGCTCGCGCGCCACCACCTCGGCCAGTTCGCGCAGCTCGACCGGCACGCGCCAGCGCTCGCACACAGCCTGCAGCAGCTCCGCGCCGCGCTGCTCGTGGCCGATGTGGCGCGGCAGTACCTCGGGCGGCGTGCTGCCCTTGCCGAGGTCGTGCACCAGGCAGGCGAAGCGCACCGCCAGCGGCGCCTCGAGCCGCGCCGCCATGTCGAGCACCATCATGAGGTGCAGGCCGGTGTCGACCTCGGGGTGATGGGCTTCGGGCTGCGGCACGCCCCACAGCCGGTCGAGCTCGGGCAGCAGCACGGCCAATGCCCCGCAATCGCGCAACAGCTCGAACATGCGCGAGGGCCTGGCTTCCATCAGCCCGCGCGCGAGCTCCTGCCAGACGCGCTCGGGCACCAGCGCATCGACTTCGCCGGCCGCGACCATCTCGCGCATCAGCGCCATGGTCTCGGGGGCGACCTCGAAGTCGGTGAAGCGGGCCGCGAAGCGTGCGACGCGCAGGATGCGCACCGGGTCCTCGCGGAAGGCATCGGTCACGTGGCGCAGCAGCTTCTGCGCAAGGTCGTGCCGGCCGTGGAAGGGGTCGATCAGGTGCGCTGTGTCGATGGCGCTGGCGGCCTTGTTTGCCGGCAGCGCGATCGCGTTGACCGTCAGGTCGCGCCGGGCCAGGTCCTGCTCGAGCGTGACGTCGGGCGCGGCATGGATGGTGAAGCCGCGATAGCCGGGCGCGCTCTTGCGTTCGGTGCGCGCCAGCGCGTATTCCTCGCGCGTCTTGGGGTGCAGGAACACCGGGAAGTCGCGGCCCACCGGCAGAAAGCCCTTGGTCACCATCTCTTCGGGCGTGGCGCCGACCACGACCCAGTCGCGATCGCTGCCGGGCCGGCCCAGCAGCGCATCGCGGATCGCGCCGCCGACGAGATAGGTTTGCATGGGACGCAGTTTAGGTGCTGGCCCCTCATGCCGGATCTCGCTCAGCGCTCGATTCGGTAGGGTTCGTCGATGACGACGAAGCGCTTCTCGACCAGCGCCTCATCGATCCAGGCCTTCACGCCGGGAAGCTGCTGTACGCGCTCGATATAGGCTGTGATCGCGGCAGGCACCGGCAGGCCGAAGGTCCTGATGCGCACGCCGACCGGCGCGAAGTACGCATCCGCGATGCCGAACTCGCCGAACAGCATCGGCCCGCCATGGGTTTCCAGGAGGCCGCTCCACATCTGCACGATGCGCGCGAGGTCGACACCCACCTCCGGCTTGTCGCGCAGGATGATCCGGCCCTGCTCACGCAGGTCCGCCTCGATGTTCATTCCGCAGTGGGTGCGCAGTGCGCCGAAACCTGCGTGCATCTCGGCGCAGATGCTGCGCGCATGCGCGCGCTGGGCCATGTCGCGCGGCCAGAGGGCCTTGTCGGGATGGCTCTCGGCGAGGTATTCGCAGATCGCCAGCGTGTCGTAGACGATGGTGGCGCCGTCCACGAGCACTGGCACGCGGCCGGTCGGGTTGATCGCGTGGATGGTCTTCTTGAAGTGCGAGTCGGCATCGAAGTCGTCGAAGGGCACCATGACTTCCTCGAACGCGATGCCGGCCTGCTTCATGAGCACCCATGGCCGCATCGACCAGGACGAGTAGTTCTTGTTGCCGATGTAGAGCTTGGGCATCGCGGTCCTCCAGGTTGCTGCAAAGCCCTCGATGCTAGCGGCTGGGCAGCGCGCGATTGATGCCGAAGGCGTGCGCCATTGATGCTCAGCGCCTGGTTTCGTCGTCGGGCGAGGCGATCACGCGGGGTTTCCCGTTCGCACCGCCGCCGGGAGGCGGGCCGATCATCCGCTCGATCAGCTCCACCAGTCGCGGCACCAGCGCAAGCACGGCCAGCGCCAGCAGGGCGCTGAGTATCGCGGTCACCTCGCGTCCGAGTCCGCTGGCCATGCCGATGGCGGCCGTCATCCAGAGGCCGGCCGCGGTGGTGAGGCCCTCCACGTGCCGTTCGTCCCGGCCCTGCTTGAGAATGGTGCCGGCGCAGAGAAAACCCACGCCCGCCACCAGGCCCTGGATCACGCGGCTCATGTCGGCCGGCACGATGCCGGTCTGCTGAGGCACGAGCACGAAGAGCGCGGAGCCGATCGCCACCAGCATGTGGGTGCGCACCCCGGCGGCCTTGCCGTGCTGTTCGCGCTCGAAACCGAGCGCGAAGCCCAGCACCGCCGCGAGAAAAAGGCGCACCAGGATGCGCGTGAACTGGGCGACGTCGCCGACGTCCGAGAACTCGGCCGCGATGGTGCTTGCGGCTTCGTCCCACCAGGCCATCAGGGAAGGTCCTTGTTGGGCTCGGGCTCGGCGGCGTCGCGCGGGCCTACGTTGCCGAGGCGGTCCTTGATCGATTGCGGCCGGCCGGTGATCAGGGCCGCGTAGTTGGTGGCGTTGGCGAGCACCTTCTTGACGTAGTCGCGGGTCTCGTTGAAGGGCACGTTCTCGGCCCAGATGGCCGCTTCCATCACCGGCCCGTTGCGCCAGTTGCGCGGCCGGCCCGGGCCGGCGTTGTAGGCCGCGGCGGCCAGCGCCATCGAGCCGTCGAAGTCGTCGAGCGCGAGCTTGAGGTAGTTGGTGCCGATGGTGATGTTGGTGTCGCGGTCGTTGATCTGGCCGGGCGTGAAGCCCGCGAGGCCGATCTTGTTGGCAGTCCAGCGCGCAGTGGCGGGCATCACCTGCATCAGGCCCGAGGCGCCGACGCCCGAGCGCGCGTCCATGATGAAGCGGCTTTCCTGCCGGATCAGGCCGTAGACGTAGGCCGGGTCGAGGCCGATCTCCTCGCTCTTGCGCACCACGGTGTCGCGAAAGGGCATCGGGTAGCGCTGCTCGACATCGATCATGCCCTTGGTGCGCTCGCTGGTGTTGATGCAGCGGTCCCACACTTCGCGCTGGCAGGCGAGGTCGGCCGCGGCCAGCAGTTCGCGGTCGCCCATGCCGCCCTTGTCGTGCAGGTTGGTCGCGTAGTTCCACTCGCGCGTGCCCTCGGGGCGCAGGCCGATCGCGATCGCGTTGAGAGCGCGGTTGAGCGCCGGGTTGTTGCGTGCCGCGTCCTTTTCTTCGGCCGTGAGCGGCGCCGGGCGGGTCGGCACGGTGGCGCGCTCGCCCAGCTCTTCGAGCGCCAGCAGTTCGTAGAAGCCGCGCGTGCCGGCAATGCTTTCGAACAGCGCGCGCGCCTGGGCGCGGCGCTCGTCACCGCCCTGGGCGTGGAGGGCGCGCGCCTTCCAGTAGATCCATGTCGGATCCTGCTGCGTCGATTCGCTCATGGCATCGATCGCGGCCTGCACGTTCTTCCAGTGGCCGCTGCGCAGCGCGGCGCGCGTCTTCCAGGCCAGCATGTCGTCGGAGAGATCGCCGTTCTTCGTGACGTTCGCGAAGGCGCCGCCCGCCGCCGGCGAGAGCTTGACGGCGTACTGGCGGCCGATCGCGCCCCAGAGCCAGTTGCGCTCCTCCGACGTCAGCATCGGGCCCCACTTGCTCTCGAGCTGGGAGGCCGCCATGTCCGGGTCGGCGATGGTCATCTTGATCAGCGCGAGCACCACCAGCTCCTTGCGCGCCTTGGTGGCGACGAAGGCGCGGCCGGTCAGGAACTTGGCCATGCTGGCATTCAGCTCGTCGAACTGCGCGACGGCATCGGGCGCGGCAAGGAGGATCGCGGCGCGGGCCGCCTGCGGCCGGTTGGCCTCGATGGAAAGGCGCGCCTTTTTCCATGCGTCGTTGGGCGACATCTGGCCGGCCGCGATCATGCGGTCGGCCGCGGTCAGGCAGCCGTCGTCGAGCTCGCGCTGGCCCAGCCAGTTGCGGCGGACTTCGTCGGCCTGCGCCTTGGAGGCGTTGCCGCCGCGCAGCGTTTCGACAAGGATGGCGTAGCAGCGCACCTGGGCATCGTCGTTCATGCGGTAGGCCGGGTGCAGCGTGGCGAAGCCGTCCCAGTCGCGGCGCTGGCCGAGCAGCATCAGCCAGTCGTTGCGCAGACGGTCTTCCTGGTAGGTGCCGGCGTAGCGCGAGAAGAAGTCCTGCACCTCGGAGGCGCTCGCTTCCTGAAGGCGCGCCTTGAGCTCCCAGTAGGCGGCCCAGGGTTCCAGCGCGTGGCCTCTTGCCTGCGGCAGCAGGGCCGCGAGACGCGCCTTGTCGCCGCGCTGGAAGGCCTGCTTCATTTGCACCAGCACGTCGTCGTCGCGGTTTTGCGCGCAGGCCGGCTGCAGCAGTGCCGCGGTGGCGAGGACGAGCGAAAGAACGAGGGTGGAGAAGGGCGCGCGGGGCCGGCGGGGCGCGGGTGCCAAAATGCTTGCAAACTGCATCGGGCGATTATGGACAAGTCAAAGGGTGCCGACACCTCGGCAACTGCCAACTTTCTCAAGCAACAGCTGCGAAAAGCGCTGATCGAGCAGCGCCTCGCCATGCCCGACCGCCTCGCGCGCGCCGACCTGCTGCAGCGCGTGATGCGGATCTGGCTGGTCGGCCGGCCCGACACCGTGATCGGCGCCTACTGGCCGATTAAGGGCGAGTTCGATCCCTTACCCGCGCTGCACCGCTGGAAGGAAGACGGGGAATTGCTGGACGAGCCGCACCGCCGGCGCATCGGCCTGCCGGTGGTCGACCGCGTCCACAAGATCCTGACCTTTCGCGCGTGGTATCCGGGCTGCCCGATGGAGAACGACGCCTTCAACATTCCGAAGCCGAAGGACACCGAGCTGATCGTGCCCACGCTGCTGTTCGTGCCCTGTCTGGGCTACAGCGCCGGCGGCTACCGCCTGGGCTACGGCGGCGGCTTCTACGACCGCACGCTGGCGGCGCTGGAGCCGCGGCCTTTCACCGTGGGGCTCGGCTTCACGAACGGCTACATCGAGGAGTTCGAGCCTGAGGCGCACGATCTGCCGCTCGACGCCATCCTCAACGACAACGGCGTAGTCTGGCCGGCGGGCTGATTCAGTCCAGCTGATCGACGGTGTCGGGGTCCGGCACTTCGCCGATGGTCTCGCGCGTGACCGCGGCCTGCGACTGCAGCCAGTCGCAGAAGTCCCTGATCTCGGGCCGCTGCGCGTTGCGCGGACCGACGATCAGCCAGTAGGCCATCGGTGAATCCATGCGGTGCTGCGGCAGCACCTCGACCAGGTCGCCGTTGGCCAGGCTCTCGGCGATCAGCGAGCTGCGTGCCAGCACCAGGCCCTGGCCGGTGAGCGCGGCCTGCACCATCTGGTAGGCGTAGTTGAAATAGAGCCAGCGCTTGGGCTGCGCCCGATGCAGGTCGTTGACTTCGAACCAGCGGCGCCAGGTGAGCCATTCGAGGTGCGTGCGGTGCGCATCGCCGGCCTCGATCAGCGCGAAACGCGCGATGTCGGCCGGCGCCTTGATCGCGGGGTTGCTCTTGATCAGCCAGGGGCTCGCCACCGGCGTCAGCGTTTCGCCGAAGAGCCGCACCGCGCCGGCCGGCATGCTCTCGCCGGGGCCGTAGCGCAGCGCGATGTCGATGTCCGCGAGGTCCATGTCCAGCGCCGTGTCGGTGGCGTCGATGCGGATGTCGATCTCGGGGTTGTCGCGCTGGAAGGCCTCGAGCCGCGGGATCAGCCACATCGAGGCGAAGGAGGCAAAAGTCGTGAGCGACACGCTCTTGCGGCCCGCGCTCTGCCGGATCTGGCGCACCGCGCCGTCGATGCGCGGCAGCGACTGCTGCACCGCCAGCAACAACTGGGCGCCGGCGCTCGTGAGCTCGACCGCGCGCGTATGGCGCAGGAACAGGCTCACGCCCACCTCTTCTTCCAGCGACTGGATCTGCCGGCTCACGGCCGACTGGGTCAGCGCCATTTCTTCCGCCGCGGCGCGGAAGTTCAGGTGCCGCGCCACGGCCTCGAAGGCGCGCAGGTGACCGGCCGAGATCGGGCGGGAGCGCAGATGGGTCTGGGAATGCTGCATGGGGTGAGGCTGGATTGATGCGAAAGCGGAATCAGTAGGCTACCGCGTTTTCATTGGACCGCCAACGGGGAAGCGCCGATCATTCATTCCCGAAGCGCGCAATTGCGTTTCGGAGAAAACCCTCTACAGGAGTCTCACATGTCCGCCGCTTGCACCACCACCTCTACGTTCCCGTCCCCGGCCCTGGCACGTCCGGCTGCCGTACCGCCGGCCGTGCGCCGGGGTGCATGGCAGCTGTCCGCGGGCGAGGCGACCAGTCTCAGAGCCTCCAGCGCGAGCATCCTGCGCATCCGGCAAGGCCGGGTGTGGGTCACGCGCGATGCCACCGATGTCTGGGGCAGCGAAGACCTGGTGCTCGCACCGGGCGAAACGCTGGCCGTCGCCGCCGGCGAGCGCATCGTGATGGAGCCCTGGGACAGCCACGGCGCCACTTACAGCTGGGATGTCGCGACGGCCTAGCCCTTCGGGGCTTGCCGGCTATCCAGCAATGTCGAGGCGGGGGCGCAGCGCCAGAAAGCGCTCCAGCGCCTCGGCCCCGTCGAGTTGCTGAAGGATGGCGAGGTCTTCGCCTTCCTCAACGTCCTCGGTCTGGGCCAGGCCCATCTCGAAGCGCTGGTAGCGGCGTTTCGAGAGTCCGCCTTCATAGACCACGCGCATCTCGATGTGCCGCGGGTCGGCCTCCAGGCGGTTCAGCAGGCCCAGCACCTGCTTTCGCGGGCCTTCGAAATGCTGGCAGAAGCGCATGCCGTCGAACACCAGCAGTCCCGTGATTCCCTCCATTGCGTTGCGGGCTCGCGCCCGAGTCACGATTTGGCCCACGACTTCGGTGGGTTGGCCGGGTGCCAGCAGGCTGCAATAGAGGATCTCGTGGAGTTCGGTCATTCGGTCGCGGGTTGGAAGCGAGCGCAGTGTAGGTGCGCCGAACAGCGCGCGAAATGTGAAAAGACATAGGCGCAAGGCCTATAGTGGGTCGGTGAAATTCGAGGACTATCCGGCCCCTGTCCATCCGCCGCGCTGCGCCCATCCGTGCGAGGAGTGCGGCCTGCGCCGGAACCCCGCTTTCCTGCCCGTATCACCCGAGGAACTGCATGCCATCCAGTCCTTCCGCACGGGCACGCGCGTCGTCGATGCTGGCCGGCCCGTGGTCGAGGAAGACCGCCCCAGCGCGCAGCTGTTCACGCTCTATTCCGGTTGGGCCTTTCGCTTCAAGACGCTCAGCGACGGCCGGCGGCAGATCCTGAGCTTCCTGCTGCCGGGCGACTTCATCGGGCTGCAGGACGAGTTTGCCGAGAGTCACACGCACGGCGTCGAGGCGGTGACCGCTGTCACGCTGTGCGTCTTTGCGCGCGACCAGCTCTGGGACCTGTTTCACAGCCAGCCCAAGCTGGGCTACGACATCACGTGGCTGGCGGCGCGCGAGGAAAAGATGGTGGACGACAACCTCGTGACCGCCGGCCGGCGCAACGCGGCCGAGCGGGTCGCGATGCTGCTGATGCATCTCTACCGCCGCGCCGAACGCGTCGGCATGGCCCGCGAGGGCTGGGTCGTGTTTCCGTTCAACCAGCAGCACATCGCCGATGCACTGGGCCTGTCGCTGGTGCACACCAACAAGACTTTGCGGCGGCTGCAGCAGCGCGGGCTCTACAAGCTCGACAGCGGATGGCTGCGCATCCTCGAGCCGCAAGTGCTCGAGACGCTGGGCGACTATTTCGAGCGGCCGCTGCGGCCCACGCCGCTGATCTAGGGCCTGTTAACAGGCCTTGGTCACGGCCATCGCGTATCGTAGAGGCCCCGCCCGGAAATCCCGGGCACGAGCCCCGACCCGGCAGCCGCCGGCCAACCCCCTGACTGCGCTGCCCCTGTGAAACTCCTGTCCCGTCTGCGCCAGGTCGCCATGGTTGGCGGCGTCGAAACTTTCGGGGTGGCCATCGGCGGCATCGCCGGCCTGCTCATCGTCAACGTGATGCCGAAGGACCAGTACGCGGCCTACACCTTCCTGGTCGCGTGCATGACGCTGATCCTGGGCATCACCGACCTCGGGCTCGCCCATTGCACCCTGCCCATCGTCGGCCAGCGCGCGGGCGAAGTGCCGTGGGTCGTGGGCGTCTGCCACCAGGTGTTCCGCAAGCGCTGGCTGTTGCTGGCGCTGGGTCTGGCCGTGATCGGGCCCTACTGGTTCTATACCTCGCAGCAGCATGCGTGGGCCGGGTGGGCCTATCTCACAGCGTCGCTGCTCATGGTCGCCGTCGTCCTGCTGGCGCTCAGGGAGCACTACGCCAACACGGTGCTGCTGATCCTCGGCCAGATCCCGACCCTGAACCGGATCGCCTTCTCGTCCCATTGCGTGCGCATCGCTTTCGTCGGCGTGGTGCTCCTGCTGCCCGCGACGTCCTGGTCGGTGACCGGCATCGTGGCGGCGACCGCCGCGGCGAGCTTCGTCAGCGTGATGCTGTACCGCAAGGCCTTCAGGACACAGCAGTTGCCGGATGCCCATCTCGATGCGGCCGACACGAAGAAGGTGGACGCCCAGGTGCTGCGGATCGCGAAGCCGCTGGTGCTGCCGGCCATCTTCTACCAGGTGCAGGGCGTGATCACCGTGTTCCTGGTGTCCTTGTTCGGCACCGCCAGCATGATGGCCGAGGTCGGCGCCTTCGGCCGCTTGGCCATGGTGCTGATCGTGGTCGACCGGGTGACCAACACCCTGCTGTTCCCGGCCATCGCGCGAGCGCCGGTGGGCGCGCGCCTCGGCGCGATCGTGGCACAGGCCCATGTGGCCTATTTCGCCATGGGCGCCCTGGTCCTGCTGACTTCCTTCTTCTTCCCGCAGTACTGGATCCTGCTCCTGGGCAAGCAGTACACCAGCATGACGCCGCTGGTGTGGATGGTGTTCCTGGCCTCGATCCTGATGAACGCCTCGGGTTTTGCCTTCCGCACCCTGTCGGTCCGCGGCGCGACCGCGGGCCAGACCTACAGCATCGCGGTGACGCTGATCACCCAGATCCTCTATCTGCGGCTGGTGGGCGTGAGCGATCTGCGCTCGGTGCTCGGCTTCGGCATTGCCACCAGCCTGGCCAATTTCGGCTACCAGTACTTCCTCCTGGCCGTGCGCTGGCTGGAGTGGCGCAAGGACGCCGTCGACGAGGCTCAGGCGCGCTTGTAGACCCGGCCGATGGCGGCGGCGATCTTCAGCGAGAGCTGGCGCTTGGCGAGCTCGCCGTCCGAATACGCCTTGATCGGCGCGTTGGCGAAGCGGTAGTACCACTTGCTCGCGGCCGAGGGCGGCATTCCGCGCAGGGCCTGGCGGATGTGGCCGCCATGCCAGGGCTTGACCGAGCCGACCGCGTGCGAAAGGTAGTAGCCGCCGGGCGCGAAATCCATGGCTTCCGGCCCGGCCGTGTTCAGCGGCGCCTCGCAGACGGTGAGGGCGAAGTTCAGCGCGTCCTGGTCGGTCGAATGGAACAAGGCGGCGGAACCGCCGGCCTTGAGCTCCTTGGCATGCTCGTTGTAGGCCACCACCAGGTCGCACAGGCGGCGCCACAGGTCCAGGAACTCGAGATGCGCGCGCGAGACCGCGATGAAGCCCGCGTTGTAGTAGCGGTCGAGCCCGCGCCGCGGCGTGGCGCCGTGCGGTTCGAAGAAGCGCGCCCACAGCAGCCGCTTGGGATGCCGCGCAGGGAAGCACCAGTTGACGTCTTCGGCCAGCGAGATCCCGTCTTCGGTGAACCAGCCGGTCAGCGCGGGCCAGTCGCACTTCACGACGATGTCCGGATCGATGTAGGCCACGACATCCGATTGCGGCGCATGCTTCTCCAGCATCTCGCGGATGAAGGTCGGCTTGTAGTAGGTGAAGTGCAGCGGGGTGTCGAGCTCCAGCATGCACAGCACCAGCCCGGGCGCTGCCTGCAGGCGGCCGGTGGCGCGGTCGAAGGCCGGCGAATCGACGATCCAGCCCGGCAGGGCACCGCGGTAGCCGACCCACAGCTCGCCGGTGTAGCCCGCGGCGATCAGCGAGTTCGCCAGCGCCGCGACGCCGAAGTGGTAGTTCCGTTCGAAAAGCGTGCAGAGCGTGATGTTCATGGAGGGTCGCAGTTGATCGCGCTCGAGTGTAAACAAATGTTCTATAGGTCGATGCGGCAAGACATCATGGCGCGGCCATCAGCTCGACCAGGTCGCGTTCGTAGGCCTTGAGCCGCCGTGCCGCCTGCTCGCGCTGGGACGCGCTGGTGCGCTCGTGCAGCGCCGCCATGTTGCGGCAGCCCTCCTGCAGCAGCGCCCGTTGCCGGTCGCGAGCCGGCCCGGGCGGTGGGTCGGCGATGCGCTGCACGTAGGCATGGATGGCTGCGCGCGCTTCGGCCGGCGGCGTCTTCTCGGCCTGGAAGCGGCGCAACAGGGCAAGCGTCTCCTGCTGGCGCTTCCTGCGCTGGCTGTCGATCAAGCGCGGATCGAACGCCGACTGCGCCACCTGCTGCCTCAGCAGCTCGCGCTGGGACGGATCGAGCCGGCCATAGAAGTCCTCGTTGCGATCCAGAAGCAGCTCGTAGCGCTTCTCCTGCCAGCGGGCGGGGCTGCGTTCGAGCCAGTCCTTGCCGTAGTCGGCATTGATCTTGGCGTACTTGCGCTCGAGCTGCTGCAACTGCGCGTCGCCCAGGCGCAGGGCGAGATCGGCGCCGGCGGGCTCGGCATGCTCCGCCACTGCCACCATGCGCGCTCGGACCTCCTCGCCCATCTCGCAGGCCTGCGCCGGCGTGAAATCGCCGGGCGCGAGGGCCTGGGCTTTCTGCAGCAGCGCGACGATCTTCGGCAACTCGTTCTGGCGATGCCAGGCCAGGAGCTGCACGAGCTCGTCGCGCACGCGCGGCGACTGCGCGCCGTCGAAGTCGAGGTAGCCGTCGAGCCACCAGTAGCTGAATGCGGGCAGGTTGTTGTAGGCCAGCTTGATCGCGCTGCAGGCGGCCAGCGCGGAGGCGACGAGCAGCACGCCGATAATTCGCGCCAGCTTTGCGCAACGCATCCGCATTCGGGAAAGAGGCATGAACAAGACTCCGCAGGACAACCAGGAACCGGTCGACGTCGTCATCATGGCGGCCGGAAAGGGCACGCGCATGAAGAGCAGCTTGCCCAAAGTGTTGCATCGATTGGGCGGGCGCGCACTCGTCTCGCACGTGGTCGACACCGCCCAGCGCATCGGCGCGCGCCACGTGGTGGTCGTGACGGGGCATGGCGCGACCGATGTCGAAGCCGCGCTAGAAAGCGGCGCGAGCGGCAGGGTGCCCCTGTTCGCGCGCCAGGTGCCGCAGCTCGGCACCGGCCACGCGATGCAGCAGGCCGCACCGCTCCTGCCCGACGACGGCACGGTGGTGGTGCTGTCGGGCGACGTGCCGCTGATCGGCGAGGCCACCCTGCGCGCGCTGGTGGCGCAAAGCGGCGGGCGCCGGCTCGCGCTGCTCACGATCCGGGTCGACGATCCGACCGGCTACGGCCGCATCGTGCGGGCCCCTGCGGCCCAGGACGGCGACGGCGAAGTCCTGGCGATCGTCGAAGAGAAGGACGCGAACGAGGCGCAGCGCGCGATCCGCGAGATCTACAGCGGCGTGATGGCGGTGCCGGCCCAGCTGCTGAAGACCTGGCTCGCACGCCTGGACAACAAGAACGCGCAGGGGGAGTACTACCTGACCGACGTGGTCGGCTTCGCCACCATCGATGGCGTGCCCGTGGTCGCGCACCGTACCGACGACGCGTTGCAGGTGGCCGGTGTCAACAGCCCGGCGCAGCTTGCCGCGCTCGAGCGGGCCTATCAGCTTCGCCAGGCCGATGCGCTGATGGCGCAGGGCGTGCGGCTCGCGGACCCGGCGCGCTTCGACCTGCGCGGCACCCTGGCTTGCGAGTCGGATGTGGAGATCGACGTCAACTGCGTCTTCGAAGGCGCGGTGTCGCTGGGGGCGGGCGTGCGCGTGGGTGCCAATTGCGTGATCGCCAACGCGCGCATCGAGACCGGCGCGGTGATCCATCCCTTCACCCACATCGACGGCGAGAAGGCCGGCGTGACGGTCGGCGAGGGTTCGCGCATCGGCCCCTTCGCGCGGCTGCGGCCCGGTGCCCGCCTGGGCGCCGAAGTGCACATCGGCAACTTCGTCGAAGTGAAGAACTCGACCCTGGCTGCCGGTGCCAAGGCCAACCACCTGGCCTACCTGGGCGACGCCACGGTCGGCGCGCGCGTCAACTACGGTGCCGGCAGCATCACGGCCAACTACGACGGCGCCAACAAGCACCGCACGGTGATCGGCGACGACGTGCACGTGGGGAGCAACTGCGTGCTGGTGGCGCCGGTCACGATCGGCGCCGGCGGCACGGTGGGCGGCGGCTCGACCGTGACCAAGAGCACCGAGCCGGGCGCCTTGACGGTGGCGCGCGCGCGGCAGGTCAGCTTCGCGAACTGGCAGCGCCCGACGAAGGCGCCAAAGGACTGATCGGCAGAGGCACGCGCGAAGTGAATTTCGCCCGCTTCAAGCTGAAGAAGGCCTTCACGTTGCGCACATTGGCATCGATGGTGAAGAGGCGCTGCGCGAGCGCCTGGTAGCCGGGCATGTCGCGCACGGTGGCAATCAAGACGAAATCCGGCCCCGGCGAAACCCGGTAGCACTGCTGCACGGCATCGTCCGGCGTCACGCGCGCTTCGAACGCGTCGAGGGCAGCGGCGTCCTGGCGATCCAGCGAGACCTCGATCACGGCGGTGAGCAGTGCGCCGACGCGCTCTGTGCTGAGGATCGCGACCTCGCGCTCGATCCAGCCAGCCTCGCGCAGCCGCCGCACTCGCCGGAGGCAGGTGGGGGCGGAGATGTTGAAGCGCTCGGCCAGCGACTGGTTGCTTTGGGAGGCATCCTGCTGCAGGGCGTCCAGAAGCTGCAGGTCGAATGAATCGAGATCGATTGATTTCACCGAAGCGATGATATTGAAATAATCAGTCAATCACTATCAGTGAAGAAATAATCAAGCAAAAACTGAATGAATTTGATCGCCAATTGCAAGCCGAGCTGCTTAGGATCAGCCTCGGCTTTCAATCCTCAGGAGTTCCTTCATGTGTGGCATCGTCGGCGCCGTTTCCGCTCGCAACATCGTTCCCGTCCTCGTGCAAGGCTTGCAGCGCCTTGAATACCGCGGCTACGACTCCTGCGGCGTGGCCGTGCATGCGAAGGGCCTGCAGCGCGCCCGCACCACGGCGCGCGTGGCCGACCTGCTGGCCCAGGTGCGCGACGACCATATCGAGGGCACGACCGGCATCGCCCACACGCGCTGGGCCACGCACGGTGCGCCGGCGGTGCATAACGCGCATCCGCATTTCAGCCATGGGACCGGCGCCGACGCGGAATCCGCGCGGCCCGGCCGCGTGGCGCTGGTGCACAACGGCATCATCGAGAACCACGAGGCGCTGCGCGCGGCCCTGCAGGCCAAGGGCTATGTGTTCGCAAGCCAGACCGACACCGAAGTCATTGCCCACCTGATCGACAGCCACTACGACGGCGATCTGTTCGAGGCCGTCAAGACCAGCGTGCGGCAGTTGCAGGGCGCCTATGCGATCGCGGCGATCTGCCGCGACGAGCCGCATCGCGTGGTCGGCGCGCGCGCCGGTTCGCCGCTGATTCTCGGCGCCGGCAAGGAGGACGGCGAAAACTTTCTCGCCAGCGACGCGATGGCTCTGGCCGGCGTGACCGACCAGATCGTCTATCTCGAGGAGGGCGATGTGGTCGACATCCAGCCGGGCAAGTACTGGATCGTCGACCGCGCCCACAAGCCGGTCACGCGGCCGGTGCGCACCGTGCTCGCACACAGCGGCGCCGCGGAGCTGGGCCCGTACCGCCACTACATGCAGAAAGAAATCTTCGAGCAGCCGCGCGCGATCTCGGACACGCTCGAAGGCATCGAGGGCATCGTGCCCGAACTCTTCGACGGCGCCGGCAGCGACGGCGCGCCGGGCGCCGCCGCATGGCGCGTGTTCCAGGACATCGACAAGCTGCTGATCCTCGCCTGCGGCACCAGCTACTACAGCGGCTGCACCGCCAAGTACTGGCTCGAAAGCATCGCGAAGATCCCGACCCAGGTCGAGATCGCGAGCGAGTATCGCTACCGCGATTCCGTGCCGGACCCGAAGACGCTGGTCGTCACCATCAGCCAGTCGGGCGAAACCGCCGACACGCTGGCGGCACTGAAGCACGCGCGCTCACTGGGCATGGAGCAGACCCTGACCATCTGCAACGTCGCGACCAGCGCGATGGTGCGCGAATGCAAGCTGGCCTACATCACGCGCGCCGGCGTCGAGATCGGCGTGGCTTCGACCAAGGCCTTCACGGCGCAACTGGCGGGGCTCTTCCTGCTTACGCTCGCACTGGCGCAAGCCAAGGGTCGTTTGAGCGAAGCGGAGGAAGCGCGCTACCTGAAGGAGATGCGGCACATGCCGGTGGCGCTGCAGTCGGTGCTGGCGCTGGAGCCGCAGATCATCAGCTGGGCCGAAGACTTTGCGCGCAAGGAGAACGCGCTCTTCCTCGGCCGCGGGCTGCACTATCCGATCGCGCTCGAAGGCGCGCTCAAGCTCAAGGAAGTGACCTACATCCACGCCGAGGCCTATGCCGCCGGCGAGCTCAAGCACGGCCCGCTCGCGCTGGTCACCAGCGAGATGCCGGTGGTGGCCGTGGCGCCCAACGATGCGCTGCTGGAAAAACTCAAGAGCAACCTGCAGGAAGTGCGCGCGCGCGGCGGCGTGCTCTACGTGCTGGCCGACGGCGACACGCACATCGAGAGCGGCGAAGATTTGCACGTGATCCGCATGCCCGAGCACTACGGTGCGCTGTCACCGATGCTGCACGTGCTGCCGCTGCAGCTGCTGGCCTATCACACGGCCTGCGCGCGCGGGACCGATGTCGACAAGCCGCGGAATCTGGCGAAGAGTGTGACGGTGGAGTAGGGGCGGACGTGGCGCCCGGTCATCATTCACTCTTGGATTTACTAAGGTTGTGGATATTTCTCCCTAGGGAAAAGGCCAGATTTACTAAGATTTTCGGTTGTGGATAATTTTGACTAAAGTTTTCCGCCTGAATGAAAACCGATCACGCGTCGGGACAGCGGAATGCACATCGAAGGAGCGAATCCGGGGCATTCAAGCGAGCATGGTCCCCTCGCTCGCACGTGATCCTTGCAAGCATGGACAGTGGGGCGCACGCCGGCGGCGTGGAGGCGGCCTTCAGTGCCGCCGGGAAGCGATCCGGCGGTCTGGCCCGACTCGGACCTGTAGCTGCCGTTGTACCGCGGTCCTTCAGGCCTGCGGCAGAATCCTTTACCCGCGGCAAAGCCGAGACTCAGGAACATCACACATGGGCGCGCAATGGAAAGCCAAGCACAAGGACCTGGCGGCCAACGCCAAGGGACGCTTGTTCGGCAAGCTCGCGAAGGAAATCATGATCGCCGCCCGCAGCGGGGCCGATCCGGCATCGAATGCCCGGCTGCGGCTGGTGGTCGAGCAGGCGCGCAAGGTCTCGATGCCCAAGGACACGCTGGAGCGGGCCATCAAGAAGGGCGCCGGCCTGACCGGCGAGTCGGTGCATTTCGACCACGTAATCTACGAGGGCTTCGCGCCGCACCGGGTGCCGGTGATGGTCGAATGCCTGACCGACAACGTGAACCGCACCGCGCCGGAGATGCGGGTGCTGTTCCGCAAGGGCCAGCTGGGCGCCTCAGGGTCTGTCGCCTGGGATTTTGACCACCTCGGCATGATCGAGGCCGAACCGCAGCAAGCGGGGGCCGACCCCGAACTGGCCGCCATCGAGGTCGGCGCT
This sequence comes from Variovorax sp. LjRoot84, assembly GCF_964254305.1. Taxonomy (NCBI): domain Bacteria; kingdom Pseudomonadati; phylum Pseudomonadota; class Betaproteobacteria; order Burkholderiales; family Comamonadaceae; genus Variovorax; species Variovorax sp. LjRoot84. The sequence continues at coordinate 5,091,729 of NZ_CAXUTE020000001.1, read as the reverse complement.
CAGGACTTCGAGCGCGGCGAGGAGGGGGTCACGGTCTTCCTGACCGACCCCGTCGACCTCGACTTGGTCAGTCGCGCGCTGCCGGCGCAGGGCTTTTCCGTGCTGTCGGCGAAGCTCGGCTACAGGGCCAAGAACCCGATCGATCCGGCTAACCTGAGCGCCGAGGCGTTGGAGGAGGTCGAGACCTTCCTGGCCGCCATCGATGCTAACGACGACGTGCAGAACGTGTTCGTGGGACTCGCGGGGTAGCTGCGGATGTTGCCACCGGACGGGACCATGCCGCCGGCGTATGTTGCTCCGTCGAATGTTCCCAGCCTTCGGCCTCCTTCATAAATAAGCCGGCTCACGGCCAGAAGCTGTCGGTCGCTGGTGCATCAGAGTTCGTCCAAAACCGGACCCTCGCATCCGACTTTCGCAGCGCACACTTTGGCAGTTCTCCTGTTCTCCTGGTCGTGCAGGCTTGGCCTGTCACCGTGGCAAAGGGTTGCGCACCTCGCCTTGCGGCGTGAGGCTTGCGAGGGACATCGACTTTTTCAGTGCCATTTGCGCAATTGGCTAGACCCTCAGTCGCCCAACCCTGGACGGTTAAGATCTCCTGGGAGAGCGGTAGAGCCATATAATCGCTCTGTAGAGAACGATAAACGGCAACGCCCTTGCGTGACAGGCTCGGGTTGGCAATAATCGCTCCCATGGGAACACTTAGGTCGAATAACAGTTCTGATAAGACCGATAAGCCAAGAGGTTCTGCCTCCGCTTCTCCGATTCCGCTTCCGGTGGAGCGCGCCCTCATGAAGCTGGGAAACGACATCTGCCTAGCTCGTCGGCGCCGGCGCATGTCCCAAGAATCGCTGGCTGTGCGCATCGGCGCATCGCTTTCGACGGTGCGCCGCATGGAGAAGGGCAGTGTCAACACCCCCTTGGTCTTTCTGGCCAGGACGCTGCACGTGTTCAGCGAACTCCCGCGGCTTGAGGACCTCTTGGACACGGCCAAGGACGACATCGGTCTCACACTCATGGACGAGGAGTTGCCGCAGCGCATCCGCACGCCCAAGAAGCCACCAAGCGGGGCGCTGTGATGGCCACCCCGGACATTCGCGAGACGGTCGAAGTCTGCCTTGGCCAGGCGGGCATCCCCATCGGCTCGCTGACCTATACCCGCCAGGGTCGGCGGGAGAACTCAGCCTTTGCTTATAGTCAGGGGTGGCTTGCTAGTTCCGACCGCTTCAAGGTGTCCTCTGACCTTGAGCTGATTGCCGGCCACCAGTTTCGCAAGGCACCAACTAAGGACGATTCGCCGTTCTTCTTCGCCCTTGCCGATACCGTGCCGGACACCTGGGGCCGTCGGGTCATCCTGCGCGACCATGCCAAGCGCCGCCAAAGGGGCGAAAAGCTGCGCGACCTGAACGAACGGGACTTCCTGCTAGCCGTGGACGACTTCAGCCGCATTGGCGCGTTGCGCCTGCGCGATGGTGCAGGCACGTACCACCGCACGGTCGAGGCCGGTAAGCGCGCCACGCCCCCCTTCGTGGACCTGGGCAAGCTCTACTCGGCCAGTCGCGCCGTGGAGACTGGCAAGGAAACAGCGCAGGACCTGCGCTATCTGCGCGGCAACGGAACTTCCCTGGGCGGCATGCGGCCCAAGGCAACCGTCATCGACCAGAGCGGCCTCCTGGCCATCGGCAAGTTTCCGAGCATCAACGACGACCGAAGCATCACCCGTGGGGAGGTGCTGGCGCTGCGCCTGGCGGCCCTTGCCGGCATCGACGTGGCGCACGCACGCATCGAGCCCATCGAAGGTGTCCCGGTTGCGCTTATTCAGCGATTCGACCGTACTGCCGACAGCGGGCGCATCCCGTACATGTCGGCCGCGTCGATGCTACAGGCCTCGCGCCAGGACGAGCACTCGTACACCGAGATTGTTGATGCCATTCGCGCGTATTCCGGGCACCCGGTCGTGGACGCACAGCAGCTGTGGCGCCGCATAGCCTTCAACCATCTCATCACCAACGTCGACGACCACCTCCAGAATCATGGTTTTCTGCACGTCGGCAGCGGCTTCTGGCGACTTGCGCCGGCGTTTGACGTCAATCCGTTCCCGGACAAGGAGCGCGAATCGAAGACCTGGCTCTCCGAGGCTGATGGGCCCATCGTGTCCATTGAACAGCTCGTGGACAGGAGCGACTACTTCAACCTGAACTTGAAGCAGGCCCATGCGGCGCTGGCGGACGTCTACAGCGCAGTGATTCGCTGGCGAGAGGTTGCGGTGAGTGCAGACGTTGGGCTGACCGCAGCGGAACTCGAGGACTTCGCGCCGGCGTTCGAGCATCAGGCGCTTGAGGAAGCCCGCCTGGTGCTGCGCTAAGCACTGCGTGCGAGGGCGGTTCACTCTTTCCGCCAGGTGCAGCACGTGGTTGAGGCTAAGTTCTTCCAAACACGTGAATGACCGCGGTCGGCCAGAAGCCGAACTTCGACCATCGGTCCGAATCGTCCCTCCAGCAGAACCACAGCACACAGAATGCGACCACAAACTGAGTTGACCGCATCGGAAATGGGAGAACTCGTGCAGGACGTGCTCGACTTTGCTCGAGACGACTGGGCATCTTGCTCGGCATGAGCGTGGATTCTCGATGCAGACCCGCCACCATCGGCACCAGATCGCTCGCAGCCGGGGTGCCTGCCGGCGATTGCAGGTCTCGAATGTGTCTCGGATATGCTGCGACCGGCTGTGTGACAACGCAATAATGATCGACGCGACGGCAACGAATCCTGGCAGACACTTGGACCCACGCCCGATGTACATCACCGATCTCACCCACTTCCTGGACAAGTCTGGCGCGATCGGCCCCGTCAAGGGTCCGGCGCGCGCCATGGCACAGTTCCATGTCGACGTGGTCGCCCATGCTTCTGACACCACGGGACACGCCTTGGCCGCACCGAGGTGCTTCAAGTGCAAGAAGAGCGCAGTCGAGGCCGTCCGGGCCCATGATGACGCCATCGTGTGGGCTTGCCCCGCTTGCCGCACAGACGGACGCATTTCGAACTGGCAGGGCAGCCTCTGGGACCTGAGCGATCGCCCGCGGGCCCGCGGCTGACTGGGAGAGTGATCCCATGGGCTTGTCGTCGAGGTTGTTCCTGCTCTCTGCCGACAACACATTGCACGCGCTGGCCAGCGCGGCCTTCATGCGAATGCTGCGGCAGGAAGCCGTCGCTCGCATTCCCGACTTTGCAGGGCAGCGCGTTCGTCAGGCCAACGTCGTCGTCGAAGTGGTGCAGGGAACGCCATCGCGCACGGTGCATTGCACATTCGCCATGCTCGACATTACTCAGCAGTCGGAAATATAGGCGACAGAGGGCGCTTCGAAGAATGATCGAACAAGCCGGCGATTCTTCTGCATGTTGCGCAGTTGCTGGTCGACGCGGATTTCGAGTTTCTCGCCAGCTCGCAATGGGTTGCGAGCCACGCCGGTACGTTTGACGTGACTCCAGACCAGTTCGTCCGGGTTCAGGTCCGGTGCGTAGCCCGGCAGAATGTGCATGCTCAGCTTGCCCTGAGTGGATTCGATGTACTCGCGCACGTTGGCTTTCTTGTGGGCCGGCAATCCGTCGACCACCAAGTGCACCGGCTTGCTGCGACCCTTCATCATCTTCTTGAGCAATTCGATGAACAGTTCGGCATTGAGCGCACCCTGGTAAGTCGCAAACCAGAATCCACCCCTGGCGTTGACGGCCGATGCCGCGGAGATCGACTGGCGTTGGCCGGGCCGCTCGATAACCGGGGTCTTGCCCATGGGCGCCCAGGTCTTGCCGTGCACGGTGTCAGCCCGAAAGCCCGATTCGTCCCAGAAGTAGACGTCGGCACCACTTTGCCTCGCAGCCGTGGCGATGCCGGGGTAGGTTTCACGCTGCCAGCGCTCGATGGCTTGAGGATCGCGTTGGTAGGCGCGTTGCAGCGGCTTTTGCGGGGTCAGTCCGAGCTTGGCCAGCAACGCACCGACTGCGGTCACCCCCATATTCACGCCGAACTTCTGCTCGATCAGCGCCACGACAATGGCGCGTGTCCACAGCCCAAAGTCCAGTCCGTACTGTCGCGGGTCGCGCCCATTGATCCAACGAAATATTTGGCGCTCTTGCGCGGCACTCAGCGTCCGTGGTCGCCCGGTGCCGCGCGTGCCGCGCAATGCCTTGAGTCCCTTGCCTCGACCCGACGAGGCCTTCAGCCATTTGTAGATGGTTGTGCGGCTGAAACCGTAGGCGGCAATCACTGCAGATGGCTTCTCCCCGTCGCGAACTCGCTCCACCGCCATCAGGCGAATCTCTTCAAGCGTTTTGTGATCCAGCGTGCGGCCATCTCGCTTCATGCACTATTGGATCATCAAACCGATCGCCGCGGTGACTTTTGTAGCCTAAATTATCGACTACTAAGAAGCACTACTCGCACCCCATGCTTCATGCGCCGGGGTCGGGCCTGCCCGATGAACAACTACTGAGTAATGCCGACGGAGCGTTGGATGTCGAGCGGTGGAACGCCCAGCAATTCGCCCGCGTGGACGACCCGTTGGCGCCTGCGCGGCCAGCGCCAGCAACCAAAGGCCACGTCGTCGATTCAGCGAGCCGCTTTATCGCCCGAGGTGGCTCCTGGGAGCCCAATCAATCCCTGCTGCGCCGCATCGAAGCCGCGGCGCTGGGGAAACTGGCGTGTCCGCGGGTGCGGGTGGTTCGTTGAAGCAGGGTGCCCCGCTTGACGAAGAAATCGTTGAGATGCTGAACAGGGTTGCCGAAACGCATCGCTACACGCAACGGACTCGTCACCGCAGCGCCGCGTTGGCTAGGCGCTGGTTCGTGAGGGTGCGTAGTTCGACAACCGGCCAGTACCTGCCGCTGGCAACCTGCGCCGCGCGCAGCGGCGTCACGATGCCCCCGGAACCTCAAGGAACCGCGCGTGACTGACTCTCACTTGCCAGTTCACAAACAACTTGGCCGTGCGCTTACCGCAGGTCGAAAGGACACTCACGATGACCATCACCATCACCGCCTTTGAACGGTCGCCCGACGGCGGCAAGGGTCTGGCGCGCGACACGCGCGTCCGCTGGGCGCTGGAGGAAGCCGGCCTGCCCTACGAGGTGCGCCTGGTGTCCTTCCGCGCGATGAAGGAGGCCGCGCATCTGGCGCTGCATCCCTTCGGCCAGATCCCCACCTACGAAGAAGGCGACCTCGCGCTGTTCGAGACCGGCTCCATCGTGCTGCACATCGCCGAGCGCCACTCGGGCCTGTTCCCCGCCGATGCCAACGCAAGGGCGCGCGCCATCACGTGGATGTTCGCGGCGCTCAATACGGTCGAGCCTCCCATCCTCGAACTCGTCACCGTCAAGCTGGTGGAAGGCGACAGGCCCTGGAAGGCCGAGCGCCTGCCCCTCGTCGAGGACCGGGTGCGCGCCCGACTGAACCAGCTGGCCGCCCGCCTGGGTGACGGCGACTGGCTGGACGGCGGCTTCAGCGCGGGCGACCTGCTGATGGTGTCGGTGCTGCTCCGGCTAAGACCGTCCGGCCTGCTGAACGAGTTTCCCAGCCTGGCCGCCTATGTCGCTCGCGGCGAAGCGCGGCCGGCCTACCAGCGGGCGTTCGCCGCGCAGCTGGCGATCAACGCCGCCCCCTTACCGGCGGGCTGACGGGGCGCCGCTGCCGGCGCGGACGAAGCGATGCACAGCCGTCGCCCTGGCCGCCGCAGGCGAGCCGTTCAAGGTGGGTTCGCCGGACGCTCACGGACGACGAGAAGACGTGAGCGCCGAAGGTCCGCTTCTATGCCGCGGAACTTCCGGGGCGACTCAGAGCCCAGCGGAAGCGGTCATTGGTAGGGGTCAATCGACGACTGGGAGAACACGGCAACCGAACGGCCACACTCGAAGTTGCGAACTCGCACTCTCGACCCCAGAGCCGAAACACGGCGCTTCCGAAACAGAGCATTCGCGACTTCGTCGAGCGCGGTTTCCGCTTCGAGGATGCGCTCGACGCTTGGTGTCCACCTGATTCGGGCGTCGAATCACTCGCAACGGCCATGCGCTGCTGACCTGGCAGGCTTCTGTGCGAAGATGCGCCCTGACGCGGCTACCGCGCGGTGGTCTCGATGGAGGGACCCCTGCATGCCCACTCCCGCACCCGGCCCATCCTCCCCCGCGATCCGCGCGTTGCTGTTGTGCGACCTGGTCGCCAGCACCCACCTCGTCGAGTGCCTGGGCGACGCCGCTGCGGCCGAGTTGATGGCACGCCACGACCGCATCGCGCGTGACCTGCTCGCTGCCCACGGCGGCCGCGAGATCGACAAGAGCGACGGATTCCTGCTGCTGTTCGAGCGGCCGGTCGAGGCGGTGCGCTTCGCGCTTGCCTATCAGGCGCAGCTGCGCGAACTCGGCGCCCAGTCGAAGACTGCCTTCGCCTCGCGCGTGGGCATTCATCTCGGCGAGGTGGTGCTGCGCGAGAACGCGGCCGCCGACATCGCGCGAGGCGCCAAGCCGTTGGAGGTCGAGGGCCTGGCCAAGGCCATCGCCGCGCGCGTCATGTCGCTCGCCGGCCAGGGGCGCATTCTGATGACGCGCACGGCCTACGACTTCGCGCGCCGGGGTGCGGTGGGCCATGCCGACGAGGCCGCGCTGCGCTGGGCCGTGCACGGGCCGTACCGGATGGCCGGCGTCGACGATCCGGTGGAGGTCTGCGAAGTGGCGGCCGCCGGCGCTGACGCGCTGACGCCGCCTCCAAGCGCGGAAAAGGCGCAGCGCGTGGCCCAGGCCACCACATCGCCGACGTCCGCAGCGCCGGCCGCCGGACCGCTGCTCGCCGTGCTTGCGTTCGACAACCTGTCCAATGACCCCGAGATGCAGTTCTTCTCCGACGGCGTCAGCGAGGAAATCATTCAGCGCGTATCGCGTGGCAGCCAGCTCAGGGTGATCGGCCGCACGTCGAGCTTCCAGTTCCGCGGCGATCGCAAGGCCGAGGCGGCGAACGCCTTGCATTGCACCCACGTGCTCGACGGCTCGATCCGCCGCGCAGCAGCCCGCGTGCGGGTCAGCGCGCACCTGATGGAGGCCGCCTCGCAGACCACACTGTGGTCGGAACGCTTCGAGCGCGGGCTGGAAGACATCTTCGCCGTGCAGGACGAGATCTCCGAGAACATCGCCCGCGCGCTCGATCAGGCCTTCGCCAGCGCGCCGGCCCCGACGGTGGAGCCGGCGGTGTACGACCTCTACCTCCGATCGAGGCCCAAGGGCTACGCGCCCGACGAACTGCGCACCCACGTCGGCGTGCTGGAGCTGGTGACCACGCGCGCACCGCAGTTCGCCGCGGCATGGGGGCGGCTGGCCTATCTGCGTGCCTTCTTGCGCTTCTACCAGCCGTTCGCCGAGCGCGCGGCCAGCGCGGCGCAGGTGAACCGCGAAGCCGAGCGCGCGCTGTCGCTCGATGCGCAGAACCTCGACGCGATGGCAGGGCAGTACTTCGTGATCGCGCCGTTCGGGCGTTTCGTCGAGGCCGATGCCGCGCTCGTTCGTCTGCGCCGCGCACCCGGCACGGGCGACGGGCAGCGCTACACCGGCTGGGCCCTGCGCCACTTCGGCTGGATGCGCGAGGCGCTGACGGCCACCGAGCAGGCCTACCAGCTCGATGTGCTGGATCCGATGTCGGCCAACCTCCTCGCCCTCGCACGCATGGCGGCAGGCCATATCGCCGACGCCATTCCCGTGTTTGAGGAACTGGTGGAGCGCATGCCTACGATGAGCTTTCCGGTGTCGAGCCTGCTGCGTGCCCACGCATTCCAGCAGGACTGGGCCGCAGTGGACCGGCTGCTCGCGCTGGCCGAGCAGCGCCAGCTGCGCGAGTTCCAGGACGGGCTGCCCTTCATCCGCGCCAAGCGCGACCCCTCGCCCGAGCACATCGGTGCGTGGCGCGAGGAGCTCGCGGCGCATGTTCGCAAGACGGGCCGGGTCGACGTGTCACGCCTCGTGTACGCGGCCCACCTGGGCCTGGTGGACGAGGCTTACGCCGCCGCCGACGCCGCACGCCTGGGGCCGGCCGGTCATGCCGACGACATCATGGGGCCCGACGGCTACCGCACCGCGCTGTTGTTCCAGGCCAGCATGCCCGAGCTGCGCAACGATCGGCGTTTCGCGCCGTTGTGCGCGCGGCTCGGACTCGTCGAGTTCTGGCTGGCCAGCGGCAAGTGGCCCGACTGCGCGAGCGAAGTGCCCTACGACTTCCAGCGCGCATGCGAGCAGGCACGGGCCGTGCCGAAAGAAGACTTCGGCTTCTGAGCGCCCGCGCCCGGCGCTTCACACGGTCACGAACGACTCGCCCTTGTGCGCGGCGGTGACCCCGTCGAGCGTGGCGTTCACCGACTTCCAGCTCTTCAGCGCCTTGATGCGCGCCAGCCAGCCCTGCACGTAGGGATAGGCCGTGAAATCGCAACCGATCACTTCGCCCAAGGTGAGCAGTCCGGCGCCGAAATGGTCCGCGATGCTGATCGCATCCCCGCACACGTAGTTGTGCCCGGGGCCGAGGATGTGGTCGTTGAGGACTTGCAGCCACACCTTCGAGCGCTCCTGGCCCCATTGCACCGTGCCGGCCTGCGCTTCGTCGCTGCGCCGCTTGTGGTGCGGCAACAGCTGGGCGAACACCAGGCCGAAGCAGTAGTCGCGGCTCAGTTGGGTGTTGAACCAGTCCATGCGCTCGTTGACGCGGGCCCGCTGCTGCAGGCCCTTGGGGTACAGCGGCGAGTCGATCTTGTCGGCCAGGTATTTCAGGATCGCCGAGCTCTCGGTGAGGCGGAAATCACCGTCCTCCAGCATCGGCACCAGCGCATTCGGGTTGAGCGCACGATAGGCCGGCTGCAGGTGCTCGCCCTTGAAGATGTCGACCACCTTCAGGTCGAGATCGATACCGCTCTCCGCAGCGAAGAGCAGTACGGGCCTGCTCGCGGTGGAAGCGGGGTGGTAGTAGAGCTTCATCTCAGGTCTCCTAGCTCATTGCGCGCTCTGCACGCGCTCGTTGGGATCGATCACGCCGAGGTTCTCGATGACCTTCATCTGCCCGGCCTGCACCTGGCCGACGTACATGGTAAGCCGCAGGTGATGCTGGCCGGGCACCATTTCGGCGGCCCCGCCCGGTCCTTCGGCGATGCGCGCGTGGTCGAGTGCGCGGATCACCGCCGCCTGATCAAGCGTGCCGGCCTCCCGCACGGCCGCCTCCCAGAGCTTCAGCCCGCGATACAGCCCCGTGCTGGCGCTGCCGGCGGTGAACTTGGCGCTGCCCGGAAATCGCTCGTCGTAGCGGCGCAGCAGCGCCGTGCTGAACGGGTCGCTGACGGCCTGGTAGTAGTCGAGGCAGCTGTAGAGCCCCTCGACATGCTCGGCTGGCAGCAGGCTCGCAAGGTTCTCCTCGAAGTAGGGGCAGACGATCCGGCCGCCGCGCTTCGTGAAGCCGGCCTCGTACAGCTGCTGCAGGAACGGCGCCACGCCGGGCGGCACCGTGGTGTTGAAGACCACCTGCGCGTCGCTGGACATGATCTTGTCGACCGTGCTGCGGTAGTCCGCGTGATCGACGGGGAAATACTCCTCGCCGACGATCGAGCCGCCGTGCGCGGTGACCGCGGCACGCACCCGCTTGTTCATCACGTGCGGCCAGATGTAGTCAGCCGACGGGAGGTAGAACCTGCGAGCGTCGGTGTGCTTCATCAACCAGGGGATCAGCGAATCGACCTGTTGTGCCGGCACCGGGCCGGTGCAGAAGATGAGCGGGTCGCTCTCCTCGCCCTCGTACTGCTCCGGGTAGATGTAGAGCTTCTTGCCCTGCACGACGGCCGGGCCCTTGATCGCCTGCCGGGTGGAGCTGTAGATGCCGCCGAAGATCACGTCCACGCGATCGCCCTGAACCAGCTTGGCGGCCTTGGCGGCGGCCACCTTGTCGTCGGTGGCGCTGTCTTCGGTGATCAGCTCGATGCGCCGCCCGAGCAGGCCGCCGCCGGCGTTGATCTCGTCGACCACCAGGCGGGCGAGGTTGGCGTTGGCAATGCCGAGGAAGGACAGTGGGCCGGTCTGGTCAGTGACGAGGCCGATCTTGATGGATGCTTGGCTCACGATGGGATCTCCTTGCGGATGGTGGATGGGCACGGCCCCGTCGCGGGGTGTAGGCACTGTGCGCGCCGGGGGGCGCCGCGTCCTTAAGCGATGTGAAACGTTGCTAAGGCCCCCCGCGTGGCCCGACAATCGGGGCCGACAAGCAAGAGAGGCGCTCAGGTCTTGGTCTTCAAGGCGAAGGGGTTCGAAGTGCGGCCGGCCGAGCGCCGCCTGCTGGCCCATGGCCAGCCGGTCTCGCTCGGTGGACGCGCGTTCGACCTGCTGCTGGCGCTGATCGAGCTGCGCGACCGCGTGGTCGCCAAGGACGAGCTGCTGGCGCGGGTCTGGCCTGGCACGGTGGTCGAGGAGAACAACCTCACCGTGCAGATCTCGTCGCTGCGCAAGATTCTCGGGCCGGACGCCATCGCCACCGTGGCGGGGCGCGGCTACCGGTTCACGCTGCCCTTGCTGGACGATGACGCTCCCGCCTCACCGGCCGAGCCGTCATCCCCGCGCGAGCGCCCCGTGATCGCCGTGCTCGCCTTCGACAACTTGTCGAACGAGCCCGAGATGCAGTTCTTCTCCGACGGCGTCAGCGAGGAGATCATCCAGCGCCTCGCGCGTGGCACCCAGCTGCGGGTGATCAGCCGCACCACGAGCTTCCAGTTCCGTGGCGAACGAAAGGCCGAGGCGGCGCAACGCCTGAACTGCGCCTACGTGCTCGACGGCTCGATCCGCCGCGCGGCCGGCCAGGTACGCATTGGCGCCCACCTGATGGAGGCCGCGTCCGGCACGACGCTGTGGTCCGACCACTATGACCGTGCGCTGGAAGGCATATTCGAGGTCCAGGACGACATCGCCGAAAGCATCGCGCGCGCGCTCGACCACGGTTTCTTCGGTGTCGCGACGCGCGCAGTCGATCCTGCGGTCTATGACCTCTACCTGCGATCCAGCCCCAAGTCCTATGCCCCGGACGAGCTGCGCACCAGCGTCGGCGTGCTCGAAGTGGTGACGCAGCGCGCACCGCATTTCGCCGAGGCCTGGGGGAGGCTCGCCTACGTGCGCAGCTTCCTGCACATGTACCTGCCATTTGCCGAGCGTGCAGCCAGCGCCGGGCACGTGGTTCGCGAGGCCTCGCACGCGCTGGCGCTCGACGCGCAGAACAACGATGCCCTCGTCGCGCGATGCTTCGTGATGCCGTCCTTCGGCCGGTTCGTCGAGGCGGAGGACTTCCTCGAGCGTCTGCGCCAGGCGCCCGGCTCGGGCGACGGCCGGCGCTACATCAGCTGGCTGCTGCGCCTGACCGGCCGCCTGCGTGCGAGCCTCGACGAGGCCGAACGCATCTACCGCCTGGACATGCTCGATCCGATGTCGGCCAACCTGGTGGCGCTGGCCCGCATGGCCATGGGGCAGGTCGCCGAGGCGGTGCCCGTGTATGAAGACCTCGTGGCGCGCATCCCCGACATGAGCTTTCCGATCTCGAGCTTGCTGCGGGCCCATGCCTTCCTGCAGGATTGGGCGGCGGTCGATCGCCTGCTCGCGCTCGCAGCCACGCGCCCGCTGCGCGAGTTCCAGGACACCATCCCTTTCGTCCGCGCCAAGCGCGACCCGACGCCTGAGCACATCGGTGCCTGGCGCAGCGAGTTCGAGGCGCACGTGATGATCACCGGCGGTGTGGATGTGGCGCGCCTGGTCTATGCCGCGCACCTGGGCCTGGTCGACGAGGCCTTCCGTGCTGCCGAGGGCGCCCGCCTGGGCCCTGTGGGGGCCAGCACCGACATCATGGGCCCCGACGGCTACCGCACCGCGCTGCTGTTCCAGGCCAGCATGCCCGAGCTGCGCAACGACCCACGCTTCCCGCGGCTGTGCGCGCGACTGGGGCTGGTGGAGTTTTGGCTCGCCAGCGGTCAGTGGCCCGATTGCGCGGACGAGGTGCCCTACGATTTTCGGCAAGAGTGTGAATGGGCGAAGGGTGTGCCTAGGGAGATCTTCGGGTTTTGACGGCGCAACGACGTGGTTCCGGCGCGCTCTTCTGCTCATTCGCACTGCACTTGTCATGCCGGGCTGAGCAGCCCATCCACTTACAGCGTGTTCAGATTTGCGCGGCCGGCCCTCTCTGGGGCTGCAGCCCAATCCAATGCGGCTTGATGCTGGCATGAATGCATCCTGCGATTCAATTCGCGTTCCTCGCTGACGGGCCGACGGGCCTATCAATGTCGGCACTACAGTTGTTCCGGCCCTCCGACCACGCGCCTCGAAAGTCAGCAGATGGCCGTTCAGTAACTTTGACGACGGTCAGCTTCTCTTGATGCTGAAGGTCCGTACCGGGCCCGCCGGTGTCGGTGCGGGTGTGGCAGGATGCGGCCAAGACCGGCTGTCAGGCCTGTCGTCCGGGAGACTTCATATTCAAGGTGGCGAGCGCAATACTTCTGTGCGTTCTGGCCGGCTGCGCCAGCAACTCGCCCCAGGGCTATTCGGTATGCTCGACTCAGCCAGGCACCTATGCGTGTCAAATCGAGCAGTACCAAAACGTCAACGACTGACGACGTTCTGGGCGGAGGCCCGACAGGCAGAACCCGGCCAATTGCGGACCTTCGGCGCCGTCTCTCGCTTTCCCCAAGTTCCGTAGCGTCAGCGGTGCTTCGCGGCTCCGCGAACGAGGTTTTGCGACTTCGATGCGCATGCAAACGCGTGATCGGAATTCGCGATGGGCCGGCGATTTTCGAGGCCACGCGAATGCATAGGTGACCATCGGCATCGCCCCAGCTCCGCCAGGCTCGTCCATTGCGCCAAGGCGGCTTGCTAGAGTTTGAACTGCGTCGAGCTGTTCGCCTGCACGTCAGGGTCGGCCTCATAGGCAGCATGCCGGGCCATCCATGCTCGCAATGGATTTTCAAGCTCCATCTGCTTGGCCACGCGTGCAAGTCGCTTGGCGTCGAACATCTTCACATCGAGATCCATTGGCGGGGCAGTCAGAGTGCTCCGCGGAGAAGCACCGAGATAGAGCCAGTCGAGGAAGGCTTTTTCTGGAGTCGCGCGCGGATACTCGAACCGAAGGTCCCGAACATCCTCTAGCAATCTGAAGTCGGTGTGATTCATCACTAGGCGCGCCGGCATTGCAAAAAAGCGAAACGTTCCAACGGCAGTGTGGCGCGCTCCGGTCTGTGGGTTCGTCCAGGATGGATCCGTCGGAATGACGCAAGTGATGGTGTCGCCGAAGTTGTTCGTGATGCCGGCTTGCTCGAGAACCCAGGCGAGACTCACTACGCTGCGTGCGCGCACGTGATGGGCTGCGGCAGCAGGACTCACGTCGCCGCGGCCAACGCGATTCAGGTACACCCCTTTGATCACCTCGACGAGCTTCGTGGATGCCGTCATGTCGGACATCCAGCGATGAAATGTCGCCGGCGACGGTGGAGTTGCGTCTCCGGACGCGACTAGCGCTTGCAGCGCGCCCGTCGTCAAAACTGCAGGAGTATCTGGGCGAAGAAGGCGCGCTTCAGCCTGAATCTTCCAGAGCGCTGTCATGGTCTGCATCCTTTGGGTGGACCTTTAAGCGCCGCGCCGCACCAACCCTCAATGGCCGATCCGACTTCTAGAACGATCTCGACCCATCGCTCCTCAGTGAGTTGGTTTCGCTCCGCAGGCGGCAGATACGGAAAAAGCTCCGTGGTGGCTTGATCGAAGCTGATGAACTCCAGCTTGGCAATGGCATTTCGCTGGATCTGCTCGAGCAGATTCGCGTCCTGCTTTTCCAACAAGGGAACAGGATTGGCACCCAACCTGGACAGGTCGTACAAATCATAGATGTCCCTCGGGGCATGCCGATGGTCCGACATTGCCGCCGCAATTTTCATCGCCGCCAGCATGTCAGCGTTGTAGCTCTCCACGAGAAAAGGCGCCATTCCATAGCTCGCCGGCGGAACGACGGTAACCGTATCAACATAGTCGCGGTCGATCTCCTGTTGACGACCTGACACCTCGACCTCAAATCGAAGCTGCACCCCAGACGGCGTTCGCCCCACAAGACGCGCTCGAACTGTCGTCGGCGTTTCTTTTGTGATCTCCGCTGCTAACTCTCGAATTCCGGCGCTGGCGCCCGCCGTCTTCAAGGACTGACGCAGGCGCCCCTTCGTCGCAATCAGGGATAACGACGGGGCGCGATCAAAATCGATGTCCTTGGTTAGCCTCATGCTGCCAATGACGGCGCGCATGGCCATGCCGCCCTTCAAAATCATTCGCCCGCCGCCGAACTGAGACATTACTTCCCGCAGCAGGGCGATCTGCGCCCGGTCGATGGTAGTGAGGCTCTCTGAAAAGCCTTTGTCGGATGGGCTGTAGATAGTGGTCATCTCTCAGTATATGAGGTATGCATTCTACGCCAAAACTTCTAAAGTAGTTTGAAACTCTCACTATATGAGAGATGAGCAAGATTAGAGGACCTCGGAGCCGGCCTAGTGCGCCGCTGAAGTTCATCCGGCATCTTCGGCGCCAAGCGCGGCAGCATCGCCAGGTTGGCCACGAAGTAGGGTAGCGAGGTCGGAGCACCATAAAGCACCCGACCGGCTACAGTCGGCTATCACCAGCCATCACCGGCCATTCAATGTGAATGCCAGAAAGCAGCCGCTCGACGCCGCTCTCGGCCCTGAGCGGTCCCATGAAGTCACTATTGGGCTGCCTGAAAGCCGTCATTGGACCGAGCTTGGCTGCATATTTCCAGAAGCGGATAAGTTCCTCAGGCGGGAGGCTGGCTGGCCGCCGCCTCGCTCCCCCCAGGCTCAGTAGTTGTTCATCGGGCAGGCCCGACCCCGGCGCATGAAGCATGGGGTGCGAGTAGTGCTTCTTAGTAGCGCATCACGCTCGCGCTCATCGGTGTCGAGCGCGACCATGCGGCGAACGACGGCCCGTCGGAGCACGTGCAGGTCTGGCGCGGCACTCTGTTGACCAGTCCTGGTCCTCGATTGGCAGCGCGGCCATCTGGCAGCCAAAGATGATGTGGCCAGCAAGGATCCGCCATGCCACGCGCGAACAAGCCCGAGCCTCCTTCCCATGGCCGCTCAATCCGCTAGGCGCGTCTGGTGCCGCGTCGGAGGTGTCGAGTGGTGCAGCAGACGCATCAGATCCCCCTGCTTGGACGTGCCGGTCTTGGAGTAGATCCTCTGCAGGTGGGTACGGATGGTCGGCTCGCCCACTCCTAGCATGCCGGCGGCCTCGGTGCCGCCGACGCCTTGCGACAGCGCCATTAGCACGCGCAGTTCGCCGCCGGTGAGCCCATGCAGCCGTCCAAATGCCTCCCCCGGCATCAGCGGCGCCTGGACAGGATCCTGGATGAACACGGCAACACTCGCCGCGAACGGTGCGAGGATCCCGGCGCGCCGGCCATCGGCAACCGGCAGCAAGGTGGCGACGTAGCCCCCGCCGGTTCCATCAGGGATTCCGATCGCATGATCCTTGGTGCGCATGCCGGCACCATCACGGCCTGAGTCCTGGATCGCCTGCGTCAACGCGGCACGAGCGGCCGGATAGACCGGGGACAACCGGTTGTTGACCAGGCGCATCGCCGTGCCCGACTTGACCTGTCGCTCGGCCGCGGTGTTCATATACACGACGTGACCGTCACGCGCCGCCAGGAACACGCCGGCCGCCAGCCCATCGAGGGTCCTCTCCAGCACCTCGGACTTCAGCACCTGGATGTCGAGCGCATCGGAAATCGCCAGAGCACGGCAGACGTGCGGCGCAAGGAGCTTGAACAGGCCAAGGTCGCCCTGCTGGTAGTGCGGCGACTTGTCGCTGCGCGACGCGTGCAGGGACGCCATGCGCCCGCCGGTGCGCAGCGCCGGAAACCAGATGATGTCGAGCACCCCGTAGGGCTGCAGCACTTCGCGGTAGAAGCGGCTGTCATGCAGATGGAAGCGCTCCATCGACAGCGCGCTCACGTCCCCGACGTTGGAGACGACATCCGCCGCGGCCATCGGACTCTCGGCGTACTGGGCGCCGAGTTTCTGCAGAAACTCCGGCTCATAGCCGAAGACGTACAGCTGGTCGTTCTGGATCTGCTTCAGGTCGTGCACGCAGATGCCGCCCCCGACGCTGTCACAACGCTCCGCAATCATTCCGCATGTTGCGGCCCACCGCTGCGGGTCGAGGGAGCAGTCGTAGATCGCGCCGATCAGCTCCGACAGCTCGGCGGCGGAGATCCCTTCCAGGCCCGTCATCGCAAACGGTTCCGAAACGACGCCCGAATCCGAGGCGCAAGGTCCGTCAAACGATGCCGTACGATGCTGGGCTGGTTCATCGAGTGATCGTAGGCAGGTAGGCTGCGTCGCGTAATAACCTAAACAGGTGACCAATTGAATGCAGGAGTTGCGCGCCCCGCCCAGCCTCCAATGAACGATTGCACCGAGGCGATCTACGCGCTGTGGGACAAACTCGCGAATTACCCCATCGGCCATGGCGATGAAGCGCTCGAGCACCTGCTCTGCAGCCTCTGCTCGATCTTCGGCGCGCACAACGCACTTTGGTCGGTGGTCGTGCGGCTGCCAAGCCCTGCGTTGGGCGACGCGTTGAACGGCTGGCGTCCGCGATTCGTCCGGCTCCTGCGGCCTTTGCCGCCGATTGCCGCTTCGGTCCAGGAGCAGTTCGACGTCCTGTGGTCGCCGTCTGTCGACCTCTCACAGAGCCTTGCCGTGTCCGGCGAGGAACCGTTCCGCACCCGGCTCCTGTTTGAAGCGCTGCCTCCGGAGTGGTTCGACGGTCCACATTACCAGCGCCACTATCTGGCTGTCGGCCACGCGGACAGCATGTCGATGCGTTGTGCGGTCAACGACGATGTGCGGGTGCACCTGTTCATCTTCCGCAGCACGGAAGCTCCCCGGTTCTCATCAGCGGACAAGCACCCTTTCGGCCTGGCGCTTCGCGGGCTGCGCTGGTTCTACCGCCAGCAATTGCTCAGCCACGGGCTCCTCATCGCGAACGCGCCGCTCACCGCGATGGAACGCAGGGTCTTGCTGGAACTGCTCGACGGAAAGACGGAGAAGGCCATCGCGGCCATCCTTGGCCAAAGCCCGAACACGACGCACATCCACGTGAAGTCGATTTATGCCAAGTTCGGTGTCCATAACCGGGCGGGGCTGACCTCCCTCTGGCTCGGGCGCCTGCCCGAAGCCGGCCGACCGAACCTCGATTGATGGTGCGGCGACCCCACGCGTCATTGCTTCCGATGACGCCTTGAGCGTGCGATCTCTCTAGGCTCGGGACCTCACCGTTCCGCTTAAGAAGACGATATGCGCATGCTCCCGATTCCGATGATGCCTCCGATCCGGCGGTCGCGATGGTCCCCGCGCGGCCTTGTCGTGGCAAGCCTAGTCACTGCCGTGAGTCTGGCGCTCTATGCCACGTTGCAGGCCGCCGCCGCAAGCCCGAGGTCCGTGCAGCGATTGGCCGGCCAGTCCGGCACCGCCTCTGCCGGCAACGTCTTTCCCGAAGACCTTGTCTGGTGGTGGCCCCTGAACGTCGGAAGCGCGACCAGCCTCTTCCATTGCTGGCCGAAGGCGGCCAAGAGCAGCGCAGACTCGGTAGTGGTCTGGACTGACAAGGCCAACCACGTCGTCGCGTTCGGCGCTGCGCAGGATGCAGCGCAACTCCCCGCCTATGCCGTAGCGCTAGGCACGACAGGGAAACGGGACGCGAGCCCGTTCGTTCAGATCGCCGGGAAAGGACATGTCGTGCGGGTTGGGGAGAAGAAGAGCGCACTCCGGCTGAACGACATGCAGCTCGATTGCGTCCGTACGTCAGACGACTGATGTCGAGCCGGGACGGACGGACTCCGGCGTGCATCTGCCCTCCATTCGTCACGAAACCCTCTGCCCACGCTTGCAGAAAAGGGGGGTCAAGGCGAAGAAGGCTTTCCCCTCGCCAACGCGCGACTCCAACCCCAGGAATTCACTATGAACATGAGCCGAATCCTCCCACCTCCGCTGTCGACCGACGCAGTTGAGGCGCCAAGCCCGTCCGTGCTCGGCGCGTTCAAGCGTGCTGTCGCAGCTCTTGCGCGGCGCTGCGCGACCGGCACAGCCGACCCGCGAGAACGCTATCTGTCGCGATCGGTCAATCATGAAGACCTCGAGAACCGCATCCGTGCATGGGAAGCGTACGAAGCCCGCCTGCGATGCCTTCCGCCAGTGCTGTGAGGACACGTTGAACACGGACACGCGCTGATGCCGCTCCGAGTGTCGGAGGGCAGTGTCGCTGCTGCCCGCGCGCGCACGGTGCGCTGAAGCCAGCGAATGAGGGAACCCTTTACCGAGCGGTGTGGGCGGTGAGGGCCTCAGGTTTGACCAGGGAGCAGTTGCCAACCGCGCCGTTGCAGGTCCAGCGCTCGCACCTTGGCGGCGTCGAACAATGCCGCGTGTTCCACCGGCGTCAGGCGCTTGTTAAGGCTCTCGATGTTCATGGCAAGGTGGTTGGGTCCTGATCTCATGTTTCGTGCTCTTCCTCGGTCTGCCAATTCCTGTACGAGGCCGAGGTACTCATGTCTGGTGGCGAGAAGGCCCTGCGGCTGTGGGAAATAGGGAGGCTCCGAGCCGCGAGGGCTGCGCGATGGACCACGGGGAATCTTGTTTTTTGCTTGTCTTCCTCGCCATTGCCTTGGTCACGTCTGCTTCGGGGAGGACTTATGAAGCAGGCATCGAACTGATTCTGCTTGTCGTTGAACTGCAGGTTGCTTTGTGGGGATTGGTGCTTGCCAGTTCCCGTAGGTAGCTGATAAACGGAGAGCATTTATCTGACGCCGTGCCGACGCTGATCGAGCGCGCTGGTGTTGCGGCGGCAGATAAACGTCGATGGACTGAACCGCCGCTCCGGGGTGGCGTGCGGGGCTGTTGGGGAATGTAAGGTTCAGACGCGGTGACGGTAGTAGGTGCGGGGTGTGCAGGCGTGAACGTGGGTGCTCAGGCGGCGATTGGTGACGGCCGTTGGGCGGTCGAGGCGCAAGCGATGGGTCGTTCGCGGCATACCGATGGTTCGGCCACACACGTCGGGACGATCCGCACCGCCGTCGCGATGTCGGTGACGGACAAGTTCTTGGACGGTGATGCGCCGGCCGGGTATCACGGCGGACCCCGGCATGCAACGGCTTGCGGTGCAGCGCAGCCGCGCTGGGGTGGCAACACCTGCACGGTACGCCAGTGCCCCAAGCGGCAGTGCGGGCAGCACGAGACTTCGATGCCCGTGACGCGCTGGAGGAACGTGGCGGCGTCCTCTCGAGCCTGGGCATTGGCCGCCGGCATCGACAGCGCCAAGCGGGCCTGCGCCAGGCGCTCGGCCTTGACGGCCGGGCTCAGCAACCCGTAGTGGCGGATGCGCTTGAACCCCGGCGGCAGCACATGCTGCAGGAAGCGAGCGATGAAGGTCGGTCCGTCGATGAGGACCGTTCGCTTGCCGCCATGATCGTCGGCGCGCACGCGCAGTCGCACCCCGTTGGCATCGATGCCGACGATGCGCTCGTTGGAGACTGCCACGCGGTGCGTGTAGCGCGACAGGTAGTCCAACACCGTCTCGGGGCCAGTGAGCGGCGTCTTGGCATACACCACCCAGTCGTGACGCTTGAGCTCGGCCAGCCGTACCTGGCGCATCGCCGGCGTGTTGGCGGGATCGCGGGGCAACTCGCCGGCCTGACTCGCGCGGCGCAGCGCGTCGACGAACTTGCCTCTGAACACGCGTGACAGCGCATGCACCGGGAACAGGAACGTCGGGCTCCGCTTGGGTGCACACCACAGGCCATCGCCGTCCAACCCACCGCAGGCCATCAGCGCGTGCACATGGATGTGGCGGCGCAGGTCCTGCGTCCAGGTATGCAGCACCAGAGTGAAGGCAGCTGTTGCACCGAGCCAGCGCGGGTTCGCGGCGAACTCGCTGAGCGTGGCCGCCGCGCATTGCATCAGCGTGCCGTACGCCCAGCGCGCGTGGAACTGCGCCAGGGCGTTGAGGGCGTGCGGCAGCGTGAAGACCAGGTGGCAGTACGGTACCGGCAGCAACTCGGCAAGCTGGGCCTGGCGCCAGGCGTCGCGGGCGTCGTTCTGGCACTGCGGACAGTGCCGGTTGCGGCAGGAGTGGAACAGCCGCTGCTCCCGTGCGCACTGGTCACAGCGCTGCAACTGACCACCCAGCGCCGGTGTGCGGCAAGCGACGATGGCTCGCCAGGCACGCGCCTGCGGCGTGCTCAGCGTGTGCTGGCGCAGATAGGCCGGCTCGAAGGTGTGCAGCACCTCGGCCAGGGTGGCACTCATCGCGCAGCGGCTTCAGTGCAGCGGCGGTCGCGGTGGCGTCGGCGGTGACGACGGCGCCTTTGGCTCGACCTTGGGCAGATGGGCCAGCAACGCCAGCGCGCTGTCACCGACGCTGTGGCCGGGGCGAGCCATGCGAAGGTAGCGGCTGGTGGTGCTGAGCTTGGCGTGGCCGAGCAACTGGCTGATGCTGTTGAGGTCCACGCCGGCTTCCAGCAGATGTGTGGCAAAGCAGTGGCGCAGCGTGTGGATGCCGCCGACCTTGGCGATGCCCGCAGCGTTGCGCGCGGCGTAGAAGTAGCGCCCGGCGCTACGGGTGTCCAGGTGCTGGGAGGGGTTCAGCCGCGCAGGGAACAACCAGTCCTCGGCCTGTGCAGTGCGTCTGCATTGCCGCCAGTACAGCCGCAACTGCTCGAGCAACTCCGGGCTGAGCAGGCTGTAGCGGTCGTGCCCTCCCTTGCCCGCGATGACGTGAATGCACATGCGGTCGGGCGAGGAGTCGATGTCGCAGCCGCGCAGTTGACACAGCTCGCTCACGCGCAGCCCGCTGGCGTAGGCCGTCATCAGAAGCGTGCGCGCCTTCATGGACATCGGCGCAGCCAGCACCGCTGCCACTTCGGCGCGAGACAACACGTCGGGCAGCCGCTGCGAGGTGTGCCCCATGGGGATGCGCTGGCGTCGCTCGTTCTGGCCGAGCACCTCGCACACCAGAAACCGCACGGCGCTGGAAGCCTGATTGACACTGCTTCGCGCCAGATGCCGCTCGCGCACCAGGTGCAGCAGATAGGCCTGGACCTCCTGGTCGGTGATCAGCTCCGGGGTTCGGCGGTAGTGACGGGCCATCTGCGCGACAACCCTCAGGTAGGACTCTTGCGTGCGTGGCCTGAAGCCGCGCAGCACCATCGCATCGATCATGCGTTGACGTAGTGGTGTCATCGTCGTCTCCGAGTTCCGGGGAACATTCCCCGCAACCAAGGTACAACTCAACTCCGCGCAACGCGATCTGCCCTCGTCGCACACATCCACCGCGTCAGCGGTTTAGTCCAACGGCCTGGTACGGGCATTGGCTGACGAGGCAGGATTCGCCCCGGAACAGACATTCACCTGCGCGCAAGAGCGCTCCCGGCATGACGGCCTTGCGACAGAGAGGGATGAGGAGGCTCGAAAAGCTGTCAGCCTTCGCGCGACGCTGCGCAAGAACCTCTTCATCCCCGCTCAGATCATCCTGCGTTGCCAGGCACAGGCGTGTTGAGCAGCTGCTGCTCCCACAGGAAGGCGATGCCGCTGCCGCCGGCATGCTGGGTGATCACTTCCGTCAGTGCAGCGGCTTGCTCGGTCCGAGCCCAATCGCGCTGCCATTCGGCCGCGAGCGCTAGCCAGGTCATCATGTTCGCGCCGGCCGCGATCATGCGCTGGATGGCGACCTCATGGGCCTCGACTGAAACGCCGCCCGACGCATCGGTGATCACAGTAACGTCCCAACCTTCGCCGAGGGCCTGGATTGCCGGCATCGCGACGCACACCTCGGTCCACAGGCCCGCGATGACCAGCTGCTTGCGACCCGTCGCCTTCACCGCGTCCACCACCTTCCGATCCTCCCAGGTGTTGATGAACGTCCGGTCG
Organism: Variovorax sp. LjRoot84; assembly: GCF_964254305.1. Lineage (NCBI taxonomy): Bacteria > Pseudomonadati > Pseudomonadota > Betaproteobacteria > Burkholderiales > Comamonadaceae > Variovorax > Variovorax sp. LjRoot84. Next base: position 5,069,726 of record NZ_CAXUTE020000001.1, on the reverse strand, counting down.
ATCACTTCTTGGCCGGGGAATACATCCGTAATCTGGGGAAAGAGGAGCCCGCCTCGGGCCGCGATCACCGTCGTCAGGATGGTAGGGACGCCGAAGGCTTTGGCGGCCTTCGCCAGCCCCGCCGTGTTGTTGATCACCATCTGCGGTTCGTGGCTGTTCACGTTCGCGAGTTGGTAAGGCTGGTGGTCGATCAGAACGAGTACGGAGTCTTCGGGGCGAAGAAGCGAAGCAAGGCCGTTGCGCAAAGTCATTGATGCATCCTTTGTTGCCGCTTTGAGCGGGGTTGATTTGCGGAAACGTTCGCCGGCGGCGACGTTGCCTGGACGCATTGTGTTGTTCCCAAACTCGGTACGGTAGTACCATTTCACGGCGAGCTGTGTCGCGAAAAGTGGAACGCTCAGTTGGACATCGAGGAGCTACAGACATTCGTAGAGGTTGCGGATGCAGGCGGGATTTCGTCGGCTGCGCTCCGGCTCGGCGTGGCCAAGTCGATCGTCAGTCGTCGCCTCTTGCGGCTTGAAGCGGAACTGGGTGTCCAGCTGCTTTCGCGATCCACCCGCGGGGCCGCGCTCACAGAAGCCGGGGCCACGTTCCGAGACCATGCGGCCAGGGTCTGCGCCGAGATCGACGCGGCGAGGGAAGCGATCCTGCCCGCCGGCGACCTTCGCGGCCGTTTGCGCGTTGCGGTGCCGCTTTCTTTCGGGCCGACCCACTTTGCGCCGATCCTCGCGGAGATGGCACGGCGCCACCCTCAGCTCCACATCCAGGCCTGCTACAGCGATCGCTTCGTCGACCTCATTGCGGAGGGCTACGACTGTGCGATACGGGTCGGCTATCTTCAGGACTCCGGCTTGATCGCAAGACGCATCGGTCGTATCCACGGGAAGCTGGTCGCAAGCCCGGACTATGTCAAGGCGCATGGGTCGCCGGAGACCCCGGAGGAGCTCGCCGCGCACCAGGCCCTCATGCAAGGAACCGAAGCCTGGCAACTCATGGACGGCGACAGGATCATCACGGTTCGTCCGCAGGGGCGTTTCAAGAGCGACAACGGCACAGCGTTGGTCGCGGCCGCCACAGCAGGACTCGGCATCGCCTACCTGCCCGATTGGCTCACCCATGAGCATTTGGCCTCCGGGGCACTGGTGCCGGTCATGACACGTCATCCACCGCCCCCGGCAGGTGCCTATGTCATCCGCCCGCCAGGTCAGCATCCCGCGCGGAAGATTCGGGTCCTCACCGAGCTCCTAATCGAGTATTGCGACCGGTCTCCACACCTTGCGGGAGCTGCACCGGTCTGAGTGCGCATCGACGTTGATGCGCGGTTCTAGGGTGAAGCCAACGGAACGCTAAGGGCAGCAACGGGCCCAAAGCTCCGAGCCCGCGACCGGCTACAGTCGGCCAGAACCCGACGCTCACAACCCGGCCCCAGTTCGCTCATCAGCAGTCCTATGATCAAGCTCACATATGCCCGGTGCGAAGGTAATAGTTCAGTTCGTTGCCGCGGAAGTTGGCGGTCGAACGATGCCCGCCTACTTGACCCAGAAGTACAGACCTCACTTTCGCGTCGGGAGTGGAGAGTACTTGGGGGTGGTTTTTTCGGGCGATGAATCCAGCGCGCCGATTCAGCCCGGAATTTGTATAAATGCTGAGGTCGCGTTCATCTATGCACCCAATGTCGACTACGGGGATCTGGTCGTTGGATCACAATTTCAGATCCTAGAAGGTGCAAGGATTGTCGGAATCGGCGTAGTCAGTGAGCTGGTTCCATGAAGGTCCCATCGCGGCCACAAGCAGACCTCCGTGGCCGACCTCCAGCACGAGCGTTCAATGATGAATATTCAGGTCATTGACGGCGCAGTGATGCTCCAGCTCTCTCAAGCGCCCTTCATGCACACCCTGAGCCAGCACCAACCATGCCACATCGTCGCTAGACTTGGGAATGTTCAGAGCTCTGCTCGCCCTCATCCTTTTGCTGCTCGCCTGCAGTGCGCAAGCACAGCGCCAGACCCCTTCCAGCATCGAAATTCAATCGGCGTACTGCATCAGCGTGCTGAATGGCCGAGCCAGGGATGCTCAAGCGCTCGCCTCTCTGCCGGCGCCCGGGTCACAACAGGACGGCTTCCGGGAAGCGCAGGCAGGGTACGAGCAAGACGTGCGCCGACTCCGGAGTTACCTCGTGCCCCGGATGAAATACCTGGACGGAGAAGCGCTGCTTGCGGCTGCCGATCGAGGGCAGTCCGACGTGAGCTCATTCCTGCGGACACAGCGTGCTTGCAAGGCCCGCTGCGACACGAAGCCAGCGTCCGGGGCTGGCGCCACCGCAGAAAACACAGCGTGCCTCAGCGCTTGCTCAGCGGAGAACCTTGCGGCCGACCGAGTCAAGGCGTGCAGCCCGGTGAACTGGTTGTGATTCTGAACCGGCATGTGCGCATGTAACTCGGCGGCTATGGAGCCGCGCGCGACCCGAAACTCTCCGGCAGAATCCGGCCAACAGCAGCCGGTCGGCCTTGCCGCAGAATTCGCTCGATAGCGGACGCTCGCGGCGCGCGCGACGAATTGGTTTTAGGTCGAGGACGCCCATCCTGAAGCGCGTGCACACCAACCGACAAGCCATCAACAATCTCCCACCAGCCCTCGAACCTAGCTTCTAAACTTTGAACCGTATGGAACCACAACGCGCATCGGTCTACAGGTTCCCGACTCGGTTCGTCGTCTGTCCACTGCGCAAAACCAGCAGCGGACTGGAGGTGGCGTCGGAGCCCTATCGGGCATTGCCCTCCGTGGCTCCTTCACCTGAGCTTGCACAAGCTGTGTGGCATGCGCTGAGCGAGTCGACCAAACCCATTGCGAACCCAAGCGATTGGAAGGAGCACGCAGCGCCAAGACTGGCCGTCGCCGGAGTCAAAACCGAAACTGCGTTTCAGAAGACGGCCGCGTTGGTTACTGTGGACTTTGATGGAGAGGTTCTCCGTCTCACACCAGATCGAAACGGCGGGGCGACTGGCGATGAAAGAGGCTTTCACCCGCTGGACCAGGACGCACTGCACGTCGGACGGACAGATAGCCGGCTCATGGCCGATGCGGTTCTCCGAGCACTTGAACGTTGCAGTTCAGGGGACGGCCCGGTACGTCTTTAGTCGGCCAGAAGCGGCCGGCCGAGGTGCCTGTCCGTTTCTTTACAAGTGTGAGCAATGCCCGAGGATCGAATGCGGGCCGAACGGCTTACGGCTCCTGCCGACGTTCGACCGCGCCGGCGTGCATGCCGCGCCATCGAAAGCACGCCTCTCGAACCTCGTTGACCAATTCCGGCAGAGGCTCCGGCGCCGCATTGCTGTTGCCGCGCTGGACCACGAAGCGGGCTGGCGGCAGAGCCGGCAAGAAGGTCCCGGGCGGAATGGATCGCAGGCCCGGCGGCATGCCCGAAGGCGTCAGCACGGTGATGGCCAGTCCCGCGGCGGCCGCTGCGGCCAGTGCGCCAGAACTCTGCGCCGTCAGCACGATCCGCCAGTTCGAGTCGTGACCGGCCAACGATGCGAGTGCGGCCTCGCGAAATGGACAGGGTTCCGAAAGAAATGCGAGCGGAGCCGGCGCGTCGGGATCGAGCAATGCTCGCTCGGAAAAAGCCCAGACCAGCGGCTCCATCCAGAGTGTTTCCGTGTCGTCCCCCGCGTCGCAGACCGTTCCAACCATCAGGTCCAGCGACCGCTGCCGCACCTGCCTGGTAAGCAGCGTGCTGATGCCGCACATGACCTCCACGTGCACGTCCGGCCGGCGCTGGCGAAAGCTCGCGAGCGCGGCGAACAGCCATTCGCTGGGAAACCCTTCGGAGCATCCGAGGCGCAGCGTCGCCGGAGCATGGCGGGGCGCGGCGAGCCTGGAGACCGCCTGCTGCTGCAGACTGAGGATGCTCCTCGCATAGCTCAGCAGGACGCTGCCTTGTGCCGTGAGTTGCAGCGATCGGGTGGTGCGCTCGAAGACGCGGCAGCCTAGCTGCTCCTCCAGCCGTTTGATCTGCGCACTGACGGCCGATTGCGTCAGGTGCATGGCATCGGCCGCGCGCGTCACGCTGGCGTGGTCGGCGACCGAGACGAAGGCGCGCAGCAGCTGGGAGTCGAGCATGGCTGTTCAGTGCGGTTGATTCTGAATAGATGCAAATTATGTTGCTTGTGTGCTTTGTCCCGGGTGCCTAGCCTCGGCTGACCTAAACCACTCACCGCACGCCATGAAAGAACTGCTGTACATCGAGACCTCGCCGAGAACGACGCGCTCCGCCAGCATCGAAGTTGCCGGGGCGTTCATCGACGAGCTGACGCGCCTCCATCCGGAGTGCCGCGTAACCACCCTGAACCCATGGACGATGGAGCTGCCTGAGCTGTCGCAAGACATGCTCGACGCCAAGTACGCCGGCATCAACGGCGTACCGCTCACCGCCGCCCAGCAAACGGCGTGGGACGAAGTGCGGCGCATCGCCTCGCCCTTCCACGCCGCGGACCACATCGTGCTGGCGATGCCGCTCTGGAACTTCGGTGTTCCCTACAAGCTGAAGCACCTGATCGACGTGGTGTCGCACAAGGACGTGCTGTTCCGCTTCGACGCGTCTGGCCTCTCGGGCATGCTCCAGACCCGCATGGCGACAGTGGTGTGCGCAAGGGGGCTGGACTACCCGCTGGGGAAAGACGGCTCCGCGCACGCGCTCGACTTTCAGCTGCCCTACATCGAGACTTGGCTGCGCTTCATCGGCGTGCGCGAAGTGCGCTCCGTCGTCGTCGAAAAGACGCTGATGGGGCCGGAAGTCGATGCCGGCGCAAGAGCGGAGGCCAAACGCAGAGCCACCGAGCTCGCCGAGGGGCTCTGAACCAGCCGGTTGCAGGGCCGCGCGGACCCTGACACCATGGCCGCATGAGCACCTACCAACTTCACTGCTGACCCACGATTCAGGGCCGAGGCGAATTCGTGCGGCTCGCGCTCGAGCGGCCGGCGCGGACTCGATGTGGCGCGGCTGCCCGAGAAGAAGGAATCCGCGCTGAGCGACCGGCTCGATGATCCGATGATCCGGAGATCATCCGCCCGTCCTTCGCGCCGCCGTTCCTGATCGACGGCGACATCGTCGTCGGGCAGACCGCCGCCATCCTTCTATACTTCGGCCCGAGGCTGGGCCTCGCGGGCGTCGGCGAAGCCGACGGCCTGTGGACGCACCAGTTGCAGCTCACCGACGTGGTGGCGGAGGCGCACGCCACGCACCACCCGATCTCGACCGGCGCCTACTACGAAGACCAGCGCGATGCGGCCATGCAGCGCGCGCGGGCCTTCCGCGAAGAGCGCATTCCGAAGTTCCCGAACTGGTTCGAATGGGTGCTGCGGCGCAACCCGGCAGGCTCTTCGCACCTCGTGGGCGATGTGCTGACCTACGCCGACCTGTCGCTCTTCCAGTTGGTGGACGGCCTGCGCTATGCATTCCCTAAGGCGACGGCAAGAGCCTTGGCCGCCACACCGGCGGTCGAGAAACTGCACGACAACGTCAAGCGCCGCCAGCGCGTGCATGACTACCTGCAAAGCCCGCGCCGCATCGCATTCAATGAAGACTGGATCTCCTTCGTGTCAAGACTGGGACCGAAGCACACAGCTTGACCGATTGCCATGCATTTGTTCACAACGTGCGGAATCGTCGGTTGCCTCCAAGCACTAGACGCCCTCTGGCGAGGCAAGAAATGAACGACCGCTTCTATGGGGACTCTTTTGTCAAGCCTTTTTGATCAACGTATCGAAGCGGCATTTCATGGCGGCCCCCCAGGTGTTGCTGAGCGGGTGAGGCAGTGGCGCGGCACCCGGTGATGCATCCCTGATTCGAGGTCGGGGTATGGCGAGCGTTCGAGCCAGTGCTCGGACGAACTTCTATCCGTGCAGGGCGTGAACGCCTTGCACCTCATGCTGCATGCGCGCGAAGCGCACCGGCAAACCCCGGTTACCGGCGCGCCCCTTCTTTGGGAACGGTCACTTCTTTGCAGTGACCCGCAGTCGTTTCGGGCGCGTCGACCTTTGATCATGATGATGCGTTCCTTGGCCACCGTGCGTTGGAACAAGGCTGCTCGGGACTTCAGGCAGCGGCCGGCTTGAGCGAGGCTCCGACCGGGATCTCGCCGTACTGCAGATAGCGCCACAGCGCGATCGCCAGCCTCCTCGCCAAGGCGATGATGCCCACCCTACGCATGCGCTTGCCGCCACCAGCGAAGCGCCGGTTGAACCACTGGGTCAAGGCGCTGTCGGGTTGCAGGCGCAGCCAGCTCCAGGCGAGTTCGACCAGCATCGTGCGCGCTCGCTTGTTGCCGGCCTTGCTGATGCCTTGCTCGATCTGGCTGTCGCCGCTCGCATAGGGCGTAGGTGCCAACCCCAGGCAGCCGGCCAGTTCACGCCGGTTGGCGAAGCGCCGCCAGCCATACACCTCCTTGACCAGCACCCAGGCACCCTTGGGCCCGATGGCGCGCAGCTGGGCCAGTTGTGCCACCTGCGGCTGCTTGCCATCGGCCAGTTCCTGGCGTCGCTCGGCCTCCATCGCCTTCATCTGCTGCTTGACCAACGCAAGCCGCGCGCTCTCGCGCTCGATCTCGGCGCGCAAGACAGGCGGCACCTGCTCGCCATGGCGTTCCCACCAGCGCGCCCAGTCGCGTCCGCCGATGATGACGTGCGGGCGCAGGTTGTGCAGCACCAGCAGCGAGCCGATGCGGTTCGTGTGGGCAGTGCGCTCCTGCGTCAGCCGGGCGAATTCGCGGTGCGTGCGGCGCGCGTCTTCGTCCTCGGGCGTGGGCTCATGCAGCACCGACCACACACGCTCGCCGCGGTGATGGCGCAGTAGCATCGCCAACAGCTTGTCGCCATCGATCCGGTCGGTCTTGGCCCGCCTGGCGTGCCGGTTCACCTCGATGCTGGAGGAGTCGACCACGATGTTGTCGATGCCCTGCTCGATCAGCCAGCGGTGCAGCCACCAGCCGTCGCGGCCGGCTTCATAGCAGGAGTGCACCTTGGCCTGCGGCTCGAGCTTGCAGCGCTCCAAGACCTTGCCTATGCAGTGCGCAACTGCGGCCGTGTCGCCCGCATCCACGTTGTACCGGCTCGGGCCGCGGTGGCCATCGCTCGTCGTCACCTTCCAGGACTTGTCGCCGAGCTCGAAGCTCATGTACAACTCGCCCGCGATCGCCGTATCCTTGACTTGTGGGGCTGTCTGGGTTGTCGACATTTCCGTCTCCTTCGCTACAAAGAGGTTGGGAAGTTCCGTTCTAGCTCAACGGGTCTTGCCCGGGGAGTCCCACATAGCATCTTTGCCTGCGGCGGACTATCGCTTAGGGCCCAGAGCTGACTTACAGCGGACGTCCGCATCGCCTGTAAGCAGTCATTGGACGCCCGCAACACGAGGCGCTCTCAAGCGGACGCTCGCCGAGCGACGAAAAATGTGATGACCGCCGTGAGCTGGGCGAATCTGAGATAGATCAGTTTGCCACAGGTTCTTGCGGCCTCGGGAAATCACCGCCGGCAAGGTGGCTCGAAAGTATCCATAACCGGTCCCGCTTAGTCAAAAATCTCCACAACCTTAGGAAACTTACGACTGCTGCTGTGTGTTCCTTGCCATTAATGTCTGAGACATGCCATTAAAGGCTGAGACGCGGCATTTAAGTCTGAGACATCGAGCCGCAGCGAAGGACCGCTTTGCTGGCGGCATGCTCCGGTTGCCTCTCCCTCAGGCAGGCCCACACACTTCAGGAGAACTCATGTTTGACCACGTCAAATTCGGAGTCAGCGATTATGCAGCGAGCAAAGCGTTCTTCCTCAAGGCACTCGAACCGCTCGGCGTAGCTGTTGTCTCGGAGGGGCCCCCGACGTACGGTGTCGAGCTTAGCCCAAAGGGTAAGGCTTCATTGTGCCTGTACCAAACCGAGGAGAAGCCGGCGCATCTTCACCTGGCGTTCACGGCCGAGAATCGCCAGCAAGTCGAAGCTTTCTATCGCGCGGCTCTGGAGGCGGGTGGCAAGGACAATGGTGCGCCTGGTCTGCGCCCGCACTACCACGCGAACTACTTTGCAGCTTTCGTTATTGGTCCGGACGGGCACAACATCGAAGTGGTTTGCAACGAACCCGAGGCCTAACCCATCAATCGAGGGGACGTCCACAAGCGGGCTTCGCCCACTTGCGGCCGCCCCTCATGTCAAACGTTGAAAGACTGCTTCCAGCCCTGAGGCTGAAGTTCGCGGATGAGAACTGGATTCTTTCACAGGAATGCAGTTCGTGCTGCCGCCCCTGAAGATGCAAAGGCCCGCCCCTCTGCGAGCGATGGCTCGCTCATCCATGGTCACAGTCCGCGCTTCTGGAATTCCTCGCCCGCAATCCGCATCGCGCCCTGCACCGCTGGAAAGCCGAAGTAAGCCACCATGTTCAGCAGCGTCTCGACGATCTCCTCGCGGCTGGCGCCGACGTTGAGCGCAGCATTGATGTGCACACGCAAGGGCGTTTCCGTCGTCTGGGTCGCGCGACCTGCCAGCGCGGCGCAGGCCGTCAGCTCACGCGTCTTGGGGTCGAGTCCGGGACGACAGAAGATGTCGCCATAGGAATGCTCGACGATCATCTGGCCGATCTCAGGCGCCACGTCCTCGAAGCTGCGGACAACGGCTTCGCCTGATCCACCCGAGGTCGCGGCGAGCGCGGCAAGCCCGCGCTCCCTTCTCCGGGCCCCGTTCTCCGCGCTGGGCTTCAGGCCCGGAACGGCAGAACCGACAGCGGGCACCTCGTCACGCTCCTCGAACGCTTGCGCGGCGACACCGAATGCGTTCAGCGCGGCAGGGAAGCCGGCATAGACGCTGACCTGGATCAGCGCTTCGATGATTTCGTCCTTTGTGGTGCCGACCTTGAGGGCGCTCTCGAGATGGAGGCGCAGCGCATCCTGGCGGTTGCCGACCGTTGCCAGCATGGTCGCGATGACGAGATGCTTGGTCTTGTTCTCGAGCCCGCCGCGCGCCAGCACATCTCCAAAGGCGAACTCGATCGACCATTGCGCCAGTTCGGGCGAGATGGCCTCGAACGACGCAAGATAGTCCGAGGGCGGACCTTGCATGAGCTCGCCGAACGCCTTGAGGCCGCGCGCGTACCGGCTGCTGCCCGCATCGGGTTCCGGCAGCATTGGAGAGAACGGGAAGGACCGATCCGCAAGGATCTGGCGAACGATCCCGATCATGTTGATCGCCGCCGGAAAACCAAGGATCGCCGTGGCGATGAACATGACTTCCACGAGATCCTGAGCGCTGCCTCCGACGTTCAGCAGACCTTCCATGTGAAATCGCAGCTGAGGCTGAGCGGATCCCTGGGCGATGAGCGAGCCCACGTTGCAGAGCTGTCGAAGCCGAAGATCGAGCCCGGGGCGCGAGAGAACGTCGCCGTAGGGATAGTCGACAGTGAAGCGCGCCATGTCCGGCGACACGCGTCCAAGGCGGCCGATGGGGCCGTCGTACTCGGGCCCGCCGATCTGCCGAAGAATGGCCAGGCCCCGCGCGTGGCGCGCTTCTGCATCATCGGAACGCGGCGCATCGTTGTCCGATGCGGTCTTGCCGTTGTCGTTGGTCATCGAGATTCCTTTGTGATCAGCTCGTCACTTGCCTTCGAGCATCCGAACAGATGTCAACGCAACAATGGCGGAGCAAGTTGAAATGCGGCGGGCGGCCGAGCAAGTTCAATAGGGACTTGCCGTTGGCCGAACGATGATCTCGCTGGTGTCGACGTCGTCGGGTTGGTCGATGGCGAAGGCCACGGCTCTCGCGATCGCATAGGGCGAGATCGAGATCTGTCTGTAGCCGCGCATAACTTCGCGCGCGCTCGCGTCCGAGATGCTCTCGGCGAGCTCCGACTCGGTGACGCCAGGGGAGACCAACGTAACGCGGATGTCGCCGCCGACCTCCTGGCGAAGGCCCTCCGAGATCGCCCGCACGGCGAACTTGGTCGCGCAGTACACCGCGGCCGTCGGAGACACCGAGTGCGCCCCGATCGAAGCCATGTTGATGAACTGTCCGCTGCCTTGCGCCCGCATCCGGGGCAGGCCCGCGGCGATGCCATGCAGGACGCCGCGGATGTTCACGTCGATCATCCGGTCCCATTCTTTGACCTTGGTCTCTTCGAGGGTGACAGCGGCATGACCCCCGCGTTGTTCACGATGACATCGACACGACCGAACTCGCGCGCGGCGAATTCAACGAACGAATCGACGTCCTCGCGCTTCGTCACGTCGACTGCGCGAAAGCGGGCCTGTCCGCCTTCGCGGGTGATCGCCCCGGCGATGGATTCCAACTTTTCGGTTCGGCGAGCGCCCAGCACGACGCGAGCGCCGCGCTCGGACAGCAAACGCGCGGTGGCCTCGCCGATTCCGCTGCTGGCGCCGGTGATGACGACGACTTTTCCTTCAATTCCAGACATGACTGCTCCTAGGGTGGTGGGTTGAATCCTTGCGCTGTTGCAGGGACGAGATGCAGTCTAGGAACGGGAGCCCGGAGAGCGGTATGTCATTCCCGGCGCATCCTTGCCTAATCCTCGCCAGCGCAAGCCGCGCCCGTGAGGGCCCGCCACGGCGGGCTTGCCGCGCATCGAAGCGCTGGTCCTGGCGCCCTGGAATGCGGCTCGGCTGACCGAAAGCGGGACTGGCACCGAGCTGGCGGGGTTGGGGGCCATGTCCTGGTCGGACTGCCAGCACACGGGCACCGTGGCGAGATAGTGCGTGCGCGGCTCGATGTCGCGCAGTGCGGATTCGAGCGTCGGATAGACGTCGCCCGCATGCAGATCGAAGGCGCCCGGTTTGCCTTGGCGGTGAAACCAGCCGCTGCGATAAAGGTTGATGTAGCCGGTGATCTTCACGATTCGTCCTCAGTGGCGGAATGCCCGGTGTTGCGAGCACCGCAGGGGTTGATTGCTGTCGGCCAGCCTGCTGCCGCGGATGAATCCAGCGGCGGCAGGCTGGCCGGCGGGCTTACCAGGGTTGCGTGGTGGGCAGCACGAAGACCTCTGCCACATTCACGTGCTTCGGCGCCTTCAGCGCGAACAGGATCGTGTCGGCGATGTCCTCGGCCTTGAGGAAGGTCATCTGGTCCTTCAGCTGCTCCATCTGCTCGCGGTACTTCTCGTCGGAGATGTGCTCGAACAGCTCGGACTCGACCGCGCCCGGTTGAATGCAGGTGACGCGGATGTTGTGCTTGGGCGCAACCTCCAGCCGCAGACCCTCCGAGAACGCGGTCACCGCGTGCTTGCTGGAGCAGTACACCGACAGGCCCGGGAACACCTTGCGCCCGGCGATCGACGAGGTGTTGACGATGTGCCCGCCACCCTGCTTCTTCATGTACGGCAGGACCCCTGCCGTCGTGTTCAGCAGGCCCTTGACGTTGACGTCCATCATGCGGTGCCATTCGTCCGTCTTCAGGCTCTCGACGTCCGAGATCGGCATCAGGCCGGCGTTGTTGAAGGCGATGTCGATCGCACCATAGGTGTCGGCCAGCTTCTTGACGCCGGCGGCGACTGCCGCAGGATCGGTGACGTCCATGGCGATCGCCACGGCCTCGCCACCTGCAGCGCGGATCTCGGCAACGAGTTGCTCCAGACGGTCCAGACGGCGGGCGGCAACGCCCACCTTCACGCCGTTGGCCGCCAGCTTGCGCGCGGTTGCGGCGCCGATGCCGCTCGAGGCGCCAGACACGAGTGCGACTTTTCCATTGAGTTCCATGACAGTTCCTTTTCCATTCATCAAAGTTGAGGTTTGCGTGCCTCAACGATCAAGCTGTTGAGAAGCGTTGAACTTCGCCGGGCACGGGATGAATGGTCGCGGCGATGCGCTTTTCGAGCGCTCGCTGCCTTGCGGAGCCTGTCGGGGTTTTGCTGTCGGAACAGCGGCAGTCAGGCTTGCCCGCGGTACTCGCTCGGCGCGACGCCGACTTCGCGCTTGAACACTTGCGCGAAATGGCTTGGACTTGCATATCCCACATCGAGTCCCACCTCGATCACCGGCTTGCCGGTCTCGCGAAGAAGGCGGCGTGCCCTGTCGACGCGCAGGCGGATGAAGTACCGGGAGGGGGAGAAGCCGGTGGTCTTCTTGAACGCTCTGCAGAAGTGGAACTCGCTCAGGCCTGCGGCGCGTGCCAGGGGCTGCAGGCGGAATTCCTCGTCCAGGCGCTCTTCGAGCATGGCGATGATGCGATGGAGCTTGAATGCGGGCAGCCCGCCGCGTGGGGCGGATGGGCGCCGGCCGGCGTCGGGATAGGCGCGAACCAGGTGCACGGCCAGGCCCTGCGCCAGGCCCTGGACCATCAGCGTGCTCGGCTGACGGTGGGCCATGAGCTCGCTGCGAATCTGCCCGAGAAACATCGAGAGTGTTGGATCGTTCGCCCCGGACACCTCCCTCAAGGCAAGCTCAACTTGGTCTGCGCCGTGGACGTCGCGCACTGCGCGTTTCATGACGTCCAATCCCAGGTAGATGTGCATCACCTGGAAGGGCTCCTTTCCTTCGGTCGTCCATCGCAGTTCGCAAGGCTTCGGCGAGGTGGTCAGGAAGAAGTCTCCGGCGCGCACCCGGCTGGCCATCCACCGCCCCCCGAGTTCGCGCTCCTCGACGACAGCGCTTCCCGACAGCACCCACACGATCAGCGGCTCGGGAACCGCCGGGATGATCAGGCTCTCCTGGACGGGCCGGCGAAGGAAGACCTGCACCAACAGGTCTTTCCACGGCCGCCCCTTGCTGCTGGCGAGCAGCTCGCCGGGGACGCGTTCGTCGAGCGCTTCGGCGGAGGATCGTTCCTGCAGGGGCATCGTTCGGTGAAGGGTGAGTGCTGCCAGCGCCCTTCAAATCGGCCAGGCGCGCCGGGAATAGGGCGAATGCTACTTCCGAGCGCCGAATGAGCGGCGAGCTACGGCACCAGAATGGCTGAACCCGAGCGACGACGAGCGGCAATGTCTTCATGCGCACGCGCTGCCTCTGACAGCGCGTATCGCGTGATGTCGATCTGCCCGAACGTACCGGCTCGAAGCGCGTGGAACGGATACACCGAAGAGCCTGCCGGCCGCATCGGCCGATCCGCGCTGGCTGGTGGACAGCGCGGTGATCTCGAAGTCGTCCGCGAGCGACTTCAAGGCCGGGATGTGCGCCTGCGCCGCCCATCCGCGAACCGGACTGGCGCCGATGATGCCGACGCGAATCTTCTTGCTTGCGTCGTTGGTCATGGTGGTCAACCGAGATCACTTCGCGCGCGGCAGAACTGACGAGAAGCTGTAGCGGGCGATCTTCCATTGCCCGCCCGTCTTGCGCAGCAGGAACAGCTCCTGGTTACTGCCCGGAATCTCGGCGCCGTTGGCGACGATCTTGACGGTACCGCTCGAGGTCGTGCGCAGCATGGCCCACTCCGGCGACAGCAGCTTCGCCTCGGCGATCTGGAACTTCAGCTTCAGCGCGATCGCCTGGAAGACGCCGGCATAGGCCTCGCGCAGCACCTTGGTGCCGATGGCCGTCGGGCTCTCCGGCGCCATGAACACGCCATCGTCCGTGTAGAGCTGCACGGCAGCATTCACATCGCCGGTGTTCAGCGCGTGCTCGTACCTGTTCAGCAACTGCTCGATTTCGGCCCGCTGGGCGGCCTGCGCCGTGCTCGACGGCTGGGCCTGGGCGCTGGGCGCCACGGCTTGAAGAGCAAGGCAAGCAGCTGCGACAGCCCAAGAGGTCTTCATCATGTTCAATCCTTGTGTTGACGCGGCGATTCGCGCGGAATGAACAATAGGGATCTAGCCTCGGTCGCACTAGCCGGTGCGAGCTCAAATCACTTTCTCGCCAGTGAGAAGCTGGCAGCCGGGTCGCCGTGCCGGGCTTGCCTTCACGCCAGGGGATGGGCTTCGAAGTAGCTCACGCAAAAGTCCTTGAAGGCACGCACCAGCGGCGACAGGTTTCTATTGCTGGGGAACGCGACGCTCAGCTTGGCGCTGGCGAACTGCCACTCGGGCAGAAGCTCCACCAACCGGCCTTGCTGCAGCGCCGCCTGGCACAGAAAGCTGGGCAACTCCGAGATGCCCCGCCCGCCGACCAGGCCCTGCAGCACGCCCGCATAGTCGTTGATCACCAGCCGCGGCTCGGGCTCGATGCGCACCGACTCGTGCTCGCGGCTCAGCGTCCACGCCAGCGGCCGCTCCCAGCGGGCGAACGCGAGCTGTACATGCGAAGCCACGTCTTCCGGTCGCGTCACCGGCTCGATGCGCGCCAGGTAGTCCGGCGAGGCCAGCAGCCGCGGTCGCTGGACGGCGACGGTGCTGGCGACGACGCTGCTGTCGCGATTGCTCGGCTGACCGCCGCGGATCGAAAGGTCGATGCCGTCGGCGATGTAGTCGATGTAGCGCTCGGTGACCAGGCAATGCACCGTCACCCTGGGATAGCGCTGCTGGAAGGCGCTGACCAACGGAACGACCGCCAAGTCGGACATGCTCGGCGGGATCGAGATTCGCAGCCGGCCCGAGACTTCGGCTTGGCGCTGCGTCACCAGCGAATCGGCCGCATCGAACTCGGTCAGGCCGCGGCGGCAGGACTCGAAGTAGCCCTGGCCGATCTCGGTCATGCGCAGTTGCCGGGTCGAGCGCTCGAGCAAACGAACGCCCAGCGCCTTTTCCAACTCGGCAATCTTGCGACTGACCGTGGACACCGGCACGCCCTCACGCGCAGCCGCTTTGGAGAAGCTCCCCGCTTCGACCACCCGCACGTAGAGGGCCATCGCGTTCTTGTCAGTGTTCATCGGCCTTCTTGCAGTTTCGTACGATCAGCGTACCGGTTTGAGTCGGTAGTCGTCGCTACCATGCCGAGACGCGACGGCGAACTCAACTATGCCAACGCTCGTGAATTCAGTGGCAGGTGTCGCGCCGGCCGCGCATCGGGACGGAGTTTGTCTACCGATACTGGTCGCTCGGAGAGTCTAGACATACCGGGCCCAGCTTTGCCCCCTGAGTACGCGCTCGATGTCGCGCGTCGCTACCGTCAGGCTCTGCATGAGGGTAGTCTGCCGCGCCTTCGTCATACGGGCATTGACCCCTGCCACGCTGATGGCGCCCAGCACGTGGCCAAGACTGTCTCTGAAACTTCGGCCAACCGCCGTGACCCCTGGGGTAATGCGGTTGCGAATCAGGGAGCACCCAGTCTCGCGCGCCGTCTGCAGCGATTCGCGAAGGATGTGCTCGGGGAAGTCCCACTCCTTGGCGATGCGTTCTTGCACCTGCGCCAAGGTGGCCTGCTGCTCGTCATCGTCCAGTGCTGCAAGGATGGCCAGTCCGCCGGCCCCTAAGCCGAGCGGACGGCGGCTGCCCACATGCAGCGTGACAACTCTGACCGGCGTAGGCCCTTCGACCAGGTCGATGCAAACGGCCTCGATGCCACTGCGCTGGATCAGATAGACCGTCTCTGCGGTTTCACTCGCCAACTGCTCGATCAATGGACGGCATAGGCTCCGAATGTCGAACTGGTGGGTAGCCGCAAGCCCCAGTTCATAGGCCAATGGACCCAGCGCGTACCGCTTCGAGTCCTCCATCTTCATTGCCAAACGCTCGGCGATCAGTTGGGCGAGCAGCCGGTGAGCTGTGCTGTTGGAGAGTCCGGTGTCGCGTGCCAATGCGGTCAGCGCCGCACCCCGCCGGCCCGCTGTAGCCAGCACACGCAGCAGTGCGACAGAGCGCTGTAGCAACCCCGCTCCTGCCGCGCCGGCCGCTTCGGCCGCTTCGGGCGCGCCGGCCTTCACATCATGCGTTTCCACTGAATGGAAATTCTAGGCGGAAGCGTCGATCAAAGTCCAAGAATTGACGTCAATGCAAACCGCCTTGTTGGCGGGGCCCTAGGAAAGACATGGAGCGTCAAACATGAAACTCGCCACCCTGAAGCGCGGAGGCCGCGATGGCACCCTGATCGTCGTCAACAAGGCCCTGACCCGAGCCGCGTCGGCGCGGGAGATTGCCCCAACGCTTCAGTACGCCCTTGAGCGTTGGGCGACCGTTGCGCCTCAGCTGCACGAGTTGCATGAGCGCCTTGAGCAGGGGGAGCTCACCGATGTGTTCGATCTGGACATCGACGCGCTGGCCAGCCCACTTCCTCGGAGCTATCAGTTCCTGGACGGGTCCGTGTACCTCCATCACATGGAGAAGGCGCGCAAAGCGCGCGGCGCTGACATGCCGCCGAACTACAAGACCGATCCGCTGATGTATCAGGGCCTGTCGGACCGCTTCGACGGCCCGCGCGACCCGATGCGCCTACCCGATGAAAGCCTGGGCATTGACTACGAGGCCGAGGTCGCGGTGGTGGTTGATGATGTGCCCATGGGGACGACCGCTGACGAAGCCGCGTCCCACATCAAGCTGGTGATGCTGCTCAACGACTTCACCCTTCGCACCCTGACACGCAGCGAGTTGCCGAAGCAGTTCGGCTTCGTGCAAGCCAAGCCCACGAGCTCGTTCTCGCCTGTTGCCGTGACGCCGGAGGAGCTGGGCGACGCTTGGGATGGGCGAAAGCTCAGCCTCCCAATCCTGTCCTTCATCAACGGACGCGCGATGGGTCGTGCCAACACCGGGCGAGATATGTTTTTCGACTATCCGCAGCTGATCGCCCATGCGGCGCGCACGCGCTCGCTGAGCGCCGGCACCATCATTGGGGCCGGTGCCGTATCAAACCTCGATCCAGAAGCCGGGTACGCATGCATCGCTGAAGCGCGCGCTGACGAGGAGCTCAAGCACGGGCAGGCCAGCACACCCTGGTTCAGGTTTGGCGACTCGGTGCGCATCGAGATGTTGGATGGCGCGGGCCAAACGATCTTCGGCGCCATCGAACAGCGCATCCAGAAGGCCTGACGCGCCATGCTGGTCGAGCAACGCACCTACACAACGCATCCCGGCAAGGTACGGGAGTATCTTGCGCTGTACGAGACGGAAGGCCTCGCCGTGCAGCGCCGCATCCTCGGGCGCATGGTGGGCTATTACCGTTCCGAAATCGGTGAACTGAATCAGGTGATTCACCTGTGGGCGTATGTCGATCTGTCGGAACGCGAGCAGCGCCGCGCAGCGCTGCTTGCAGACCCACAGTTCAAAGCCTACGTACAGAAGATGCTGCCACTGCTCGTGCGCCAAGAGTCGCGACTTCTCATTCCCGCCTCCTTCTTCACCCCCACATGGCAGGACTGAGCCACTGAAGCTCTTCCAGCCTCCATCATCAGGAGTTCAAGCATGCTTTGCAAGAAACTGCACCACGCCGCCTATCGTTGCAAGGACGCGGACGAGACCACCAAGTTCTACACCGAGATGCTGGGTCTGAAGTTCGCCCATGCCATGGGTGAGGACCATGTGCCGTCAACGGGGAAATACAGCCCCCACGTGCACATCTTCTTCGAGCTCGAGGATGGCAGTTCCATCGCTTTCTTTGAGTGCCCTAAGGACCCGGGTGAGATCAAGGACATGGCTTCCCCAGACTGGATTCAGCACTTCGCCTTCGAGGTAGAGAGTGTGGAGGTCCTGATGCGTGCGAAGGAGGATTTGCAGGCAAAGGGATTGAAGGTCGTAGGGCCGACAAATCATGATGACTTCATCACCTCGATCTACTTCTTCGATCCCTCCGGGCACCGACTAGAGCTGACCGCACGCACGTGCCACGACCCAGCTCGGCTGCAGAGCTTCGCCGACGAGGCACCGGAGGTTCTTGCGCTTTGGTCCGAGACCCATGACTGGTCCCAACGCGCCAAACTGTTCGGCAGCAGTTCCGGCTACCAGCGCTCCTGAGCGACCAACCCGTTACACCGAGGTGTGACGCGACATCCTTTCCAACTACAAGCACGAGACAAGCCATGATTCGACGCCAACTATTCGCAGCCATTCTTGCCGCCCCGCTCGTCGCTCAAGCTGCGGGCTACCCCGACCGGCCCATCACGCTTGTCCACGGGTTCAACGCCGGCGGCAACGCGGACGTGGTCGCGCGCATCATCGCGCTGCCGCTGTCCAAGGAGTTGGGGCAATCAGTCGTCGTCGACCCCAAGGCCGGTGCGGGCGGCAACCTGGCATCGGGACAGGTCGCCAAGGCCCCCGCCGATGGCTACACGCTCATCCTGCAGACGGGCGGACATGCAGTGTCGGCCGCGATGATGAAGAAGCAGCCTTTTGACCCGTTGGAGAGCTTCGACTGGGTCTCCGTGGTCACCAAGTTCCCATTGGTGCTGGCGGTCAATGCGCAGAGCAGGTTCAAGAACATAAAGGATGTACTTGTTGCTGCGAAGGCCGCGCCTGGCACCATCTCGTTCAGCTCCGTGGGCATCGGCTCGACTCAGCACCTATCAGGTGAACTGTTCCAGGCCGCCGCAGGCATCGAGCTCATCCACATCCCCTACAAAGGAGGGGCGGCCCCGCTCCAGGATGTATTGGGTGGGCGTGTTGACCTGATGTTCGACTCCGTGACGGTGACCCGGACCCATATCGAGTCGGGCAAGCTCCGTGGCCTCGGCGTGACATCGACTAACCGCGCTCCGCAGCTGCCCAGTGTGCCTCCGATGAAAGACTCGGTGCCAGGTTTCGAAGTGACATCCTGGACCGGTGTTGCCGCACCGAGGGGCCTTCCGCCTGCAGTGGCGCAGCGCCTGCACGAGGCCTTGGTCAAGGTGTTGGCTCAGCCAGATGTCGTCAAGCAGCTCGAGGCGACTGGCGGTGTCGCCAGCCCTTCGTCGAGCGGTGCTGAGATGAAGACTTTTGTTCAGGCGCAAGTCAGTCGGTGGTCCAAGGTGGTGAAGGACGCGAACGTTCCCATGCAATAGCCTGTATGAACAACAGCTTCATTGACGTCGTTGGTCTGTGTGGCAGCCTGCGCGCCGCCTCTATCAATCGCATGGCTCTCGGCTTGGCTGGCCAGGTAATGCCTGGGGGAATGGAGGCATGTTCAAGAACATGCTCGACTGGCTGTCGCGCGTTGATGCCCAGCCTTTCGCCTACAAGCCCGTGGCGATGATGTCGGCATCTACCGGAGCCCGGCGCACTGCGCGCCTTGATAAGATTTGGGAGTTGTTGGGCCTTGAAAGCCCCGTGAGCGAGACTAAGCCTTATGCGCTGCGCAAGCTGCGGGTTCGAGAATCCGGCAGGCGCCAAGTTCTGCGAGGAATGCGGCGCCAAGCTGGTGCGCGTCTGCCCGGCCTGCGGGCACGAGGCAAGCGCGAGCGCCAGTTTCTGCAGCGAATGCGGCGCTCCATTGAGCGGGCCGCCCGCGGGCGCGGCGCCTAGGGCCGGCGCCCCCATCGACTACACGCCCCCCTATCTGGCCGAGCGCATCCGCGCGGCGCAGGTGGATATGGAAGCCCGCGGCGCGGCGGACGGCGAGCGCAAGACGATCACCGCGTTGTTCGCCGACATGGCCGGTTCGACCGCGCTGATCCACGACCTCGATCCCGAAGACGCCCGCCGCCTGATCGACCCGGTGCTGGCGTTGATGATGGAGGCCGTGCATCACTACGAAGGCTATGTGGCCAGGTCGATGGGCGATGGTATCCTGGCGCTGTTCGGCGCGCCGATCGCGCACGAAGACCATTCGCAGCGCGCCCTCTATGCTGCACTGCGCATGCAAGACGAGATGCGCCGCTACGCCGACCGAGTGCGTCTGGCACAGGGGATCGCGCTGCAGCTGCGCGTCGGCGTGAACTCCGGCGAAGTCGTGGTGCGCGCGATCCGCACCGAGGACTTGCACACCGACTACGACCCGGTGGGGAACTCTATCCACATCGCCTCGCGCATGGAAGGCATTGCGGTGCCCGGTTCGATCGTCGCAAGCGAACGCACGCGCAAGCTGAGCGAGGGCTATTTCGCATTCAAGGCGCTCGGCGCGACGCCGATCAAGGGGCTGCCCGAGCCGCTCGCCGTCTTTGAAGTGCTCGGCCTCGGCCCGCTGCGCACCCGGTTGCAGGTGGCTGCCAGCCGCGGGGTGGCGCGCTTTGTCGGCCGTGCCCGCGAGCTCGAGCAACTGCGAGAAGCGCGGGCGCAGGCGCAGGCCGGGCATGGGCAGATCGTCGGCGTGGTCGGCGAGCCGGGGGTCGGCAAGTCGCGGCTGTGCCACGAGTTCAAGCTAGGCGCGCCGCGCGATGGCCTGGTGCTGGAGACCTTCTCGGTCTCGCACGGCAAGGCCTATCCCTATCTGCCGCTGATCGAGCTGCTGGAGAACTACTGCCAGATCACTGCGCAGGACGATGAGCGCCGGCGGCGCGAGAAGCTCACCGGCAAGGTGCTGACCCTCGACCGTGCGCTGGAAGACAGCCTGCCCTATCTGTTCCACCTGCTGGGGGCGACCGAGCCGAGCTCGGCGCTGGCGCAGACGAACCCTCAGATCCGCCGGCAGCGCACTTTCGAGGCGATCCAGCGACTCTTGGTGCGCGAGAGCCAGGCGCAGCCGCTGGAGCTGATCGTAGAGGATCTGCAATGGCTCGACAGCGAGACCGACGCCTTCCTCGGCGTTCTCGCCGAGAGCGTGGCCGACGCCCGCATCCTTCTGCTGGTCAATTACAGGCCCGAGTACCAGCACGACTGGAGTCGCAAGGGCTACTACACCCAGTTGCGGCTGGATCCCCTGGGCGAAGCCGAAGCCCGGGAACTGCTTCGGGGCCTGCTGGGCGACGCCGCCGGGCTCGGCCCGCTCGAGGAGCTGATCCTGGAGCAGACCGAAGGCAACCCATTCTTCATGGAGGAAGTGGTGCAGACGCTGGTCGAGGAGCAGGTACTGCGCGGCGAGCGCGGGCACTACCGCCTCGAGCAGGTTCCGACCACGCTGCATATCCCGACCACCGTGCAAGGCGTGCTCGCCGCCCGCATCGACCGCTTGGAGCCGGCCGAGAAGGCGCTGCTGCAGACCCTGGCGGTGATCGGCAAGTCATTTGCATGGAGCCTGCTCGCGCGCGTCGTCGATCAGCCCGAAGACATGCTGAAGAGCCTGCTGGCGCGGCTGCAGGCCGGGGAGTTCATTTACCAGCAGCCGGCATTTCCGGAGGTGGAGTACAGCTTCGTGCATGGGCTGACCCAGGAGGTGAGCTACGGCTCGCTGCTGATCGAGCGGCGCCGCGCACTGCATGAGCGCACGGCGCAGGTGATCGAGGCCCTGTTCGCCTCCCATCTCGAGGAGCACTGTAGCGAGCTGGCGCATCATTTCGGCCGCAGTGGCAACGCGCCGAAGGCGGTGGAATACCTGCACTGCGCCGGGCGCCAGGCGCTGCAGCGCTCCGCCGATGCCGAAGCAGTCGCCCACCTCACCACGGCCCTGGCCTTGCTCGAGACCCTGCCCGATGCGCCCGAGCGCGCACGGCAGGAACTCGCGCTCCAGATCACCCTCGGTCCGGCCTGGATGGCCGCCAAGGGGCTCGCTGCACCGGAAGTGGAGGCGACCTATACCCGGGCGCTGATGCTGTGCCGACAGCTCGGGGAGACGGTCCATCTCTTCCCCGCGCTGATGGGTCTGCGGACCTTCTACATGGTCCGGGGGGAACTGCCGACCGCGCGCGAGCTGGCGGAGCAGCTCGTCACGCTGGCCCAGAAGGCGCAAGACCCGGCCTTGCTCGTGCACGCCCATCGGGCGTTGGGAACTGCCCTGTTCGGTCTCGGCGAGCTCGACCCTGCTCGCGCGCATCTGGAACAGGCCTTGGCCCTTCACGACCCTGCGCGGCACCCGTCGCCGGCCTACTTCTTTGTCTTCGAGCCCGGCGTGCTGGGGCTGGCCTTCGTCGCCATGGACCTGTGGCTTCTGGGCTATCCGGACCAAGCCCTCGCACGCAGCCAGGCGATGCTCGCCCGGGCTCAGACCCTGTCCCATCCTCCGGACTCCGCCAGCGCCTTGACCTTCGCCGCCGAGCTCCATTTGTTCCGCCGCGAGGCGCAGCCCGCCCGCGAGCTGACGGAGGCCGTCCTTGCGCTCGCGACCGAGCACGGCTTCCCGTTCTGGCTGGGTTGGGGAACCATCCTCTCGGGCTGGGCGCTGGTCGAGCAGGGACGTGCAGCAGAAGGGATGGAAAGGATGCAACAGGGCTTGAGCGCCTACCAGACCACGGGCGCGGGGCTATGGCGCACGCGCTTCCTGGCCTTGCTGGCCGAAGCCTACGGAAGAGCGGGGCAGGCCGAGGCGGGGCTGAAGACACTGGCCGAGGCCTTGGCCTTGGTGGAGCTCACGCAGGAGCGTGTTTACGAGGCGGAGCTTTATCGACTCAAGGGCGAGCTGATGTTGCTGCAGCCGGGCCGCGAGGGCGAGGAGGCCGGCGGCGAGGTCGAGGACTGCTTCCTGCAGGCGATCACCATCGCTCGCCGGCAGGGCGCCCGATCGCTGGAGCTGCGCGCGGTGATGGCCTTGAGCCGGCTGTGGCGGCAGCAGGGCAAGTCGGCGGAGGCCCGCCAGATGTTGGCCGAGAGCTATGGCTGGTTCACCGAGGGCTTCGACACTGCGGACCTGCAGGAGGCCAGGTCGCTGCTTGCCGAGCTCCACTGAAGCGTGCGCCTTGTCAGCGCCATGTTCAGAGCATGACCTTTCTCTTCGAGGGAGGTTGCGGAAGTCAAAATTGATCGCCGAGTCTCAACAATGGTCGATGCCGCTAACGCTAACCGGCGCGCGCCGCCTTTGCGCGCGTCCGAGTTGAGCGGCGCAAGGTCTGCGTACCTGGTATGTGTCTCTTGCCCCATCGCACCAGCGCGAGCAGAACGTCACCCATGGCAGTTCCTTTCTTGCTGAGCGCATAGGCGTAACGAATCGGACGCTCCTGGTACGCGGCGCTCACGACTATCCCAGCCTCTTCGAGGCGCTTCAGGCGATCGGCGAGTGTGTTGGTTGGGATTCCTTCGGGCGAGTCAAGCAGTTCCCCAAAGGTGCGTTTCCCGTGGAGCATGTCCCGAATGACGAGCAACGACCATTTGTCACCCACCAGGTCGAGCGTATTTGCAATAGGGCAGGCGGATCTTCGAAAACCTTCAGGCTTGTTCATCTTCGCTTCCATCAGTCGCGGGTGTCGACCGCGCGAGAAACTTGCAAAATGCAAGTAAGTATGCTACGGTTATAAGTAACTTGCAAAGTGCAAGCGACTGTGCAAAGGAGACGCCATGTCGAACCCTGTCCTGTCGCAATCCGCTCAGCCGAGGTCGCCAGCCCTTCGGGGCACAAAGCTAGTCGCCGCAGTCGTGCTTGCCGTCTGGTTCACGCTCGTCATTCTGCTGGGCGCGAGTGGAGCGTTCGTCACGCCGCCCGGGACGCCGCCGCTGCCGATCCTGATCGGGGTCACGGCGCCCACCATCGTGTTTCTCGCCGGGTTTTGGATGTCGCGCCTATTCCGCGAACTTGTTCTGACGGCTGACCTTCGCCTCATGATGGCGATACAGGCATGGAGATTTGCGGGGCTGGGCTTTCTGGCGCTGTACGCCCACGGCGTCTTGCCTGGCAGCTTCGCCTGGCCCGCAGGACTTGGCGACATCGCGATCGGAGTGACCGCGCCTTGGCTACTGGTTGCCCTGATACACCGGCCAAGCTTCGCTGCCAGCAAGACCTTCGTGGTGTGGAATGCGCTCGGGGTGTTGGACCTCGTTGTGGCCCTCGGTACCGGGGCACTCAGTTCGGCCCTCGCCGTCGGCGTCGCCGGGGAGATCACGACCGGCCCGATGGCACTGTTGCCGCTCGTGCTCATCCCCGTTTACTTTGTGCCCATTTTCATCATGCTCCATATGGCAGCGCTCTTTCAGGCGCGACATCTTGCGGGATACCTGAGAGAGCAAGCCTGATCAAGTGCGCCGGACCACTCGGACCTGTGCATGGTGTCGGCAGAAAAGTAGCCCCGTTGCAATCCGGGCTCAGTGTTTTCCTGAGCGGGGGTGATGAGAAAGCTCGCTACAGTGAACAGCGCCGGTTCAGGTTCGTCCACTTCAAGGAACGCGCATGAGCAAGAAAGTCGCATACGTCACCGGGGGCATGGGAGGCATCGGAACCGCCATTTGCCAGCGCCTGCACAAGGATGGTTTCACGGTCATCGCCGGCTGCGGTCCCACGCGGGACCATGCCAAGTGGCTGGCCGAGCAGAAAGCCGAGGGCTACGAGTTCCACGCGTCGGTCGGCAATGTCGGCGACTGGCAGTCGACGGTCGAGGCCTTCACCAAGGCCAAGGCCGAACACGGCAGCATCGACGTGCTGGTCAACAACGCCGGCATCACGCGGGACCGCATGTTCCTCAAGATGACGCTCGAAGAGTGGAGCGCGGTGATCGAGACCAACCTCAACAGCATGTTCAACGTCACCAAGCAGGTGGTCGCGGACATGGTCGAAAAGGGCTGGGGCCGCATCATCAACATCAGCTCGGTCAACGGCGCCAAGGGCCAGGCCGGCCAGACCAACTACTCGGCCGCGAAGGCCGGCATGCACGGCTTCACGATGGCGCTGGCGCAGGAGCTGGCGGCCAAGGGCGTGACGGTGAACACCGTGAGCCCGGGCTACATCGGCACCGACATGGTCAAGGCGATCCGCCAGGAAGTGCTCGACAAGATCGTGGGCACGATCCCCGTCAAGCGGCTCGGCGAGCCGAGCGAGATCGCTTCCATCATCGCCTGGCTCGCGACCGACGAAAGCGGCTACTCCACCGGGGCCGATTTCTCGATCAACGGCGGCTTGCACATGCGCTGAGGGCGCTCGCGCCCTCGACGTGCGGCGCTCGGGGATCGAGGCACTCGGACGCGGAGCGACCCTGCGCGACATGAAAACTTTGGACTTCATGCCGCCACGAGTCCGTCCAATGCACGAAAACTAGCAATGCCGACTTCGTCAGAAATGCACGTTTCCTTCGTAGGACCGCACCCCGGAATACGGATCCGCCACCGCTCGCAAACGTACGATATCGCCGTGCTCAACGAGGAAGTGAAGGACTTGAACCATGAGCAAACGCAGCGATGAAATGGAGACGGTGCCCCATTGCTTGGATGCCTGGCCGTCAGGGCCTAGAGCCCAAGCGGACCCCAGGCCGTTCGCAAGCACCGTGGCCAACTTCTTTCGCAGAAATGGCGGCGCGGACGCTCCAGAGTCGATGGTCGCCAAGGTCCAGCCTTTCGGGCCGGCATTGGAGGTCGTCCAGCGCGGGCAGACAGCTGCGAAGTCGGCTCTCTACAAGCACTGGGACGCCATCAAGGCCGAGGGCATCACGGCATCGCAGTTCATCGCGTTCTTGCAGCCTCTCGCCGACTTGGACGGCATCACGGTCTCGTACACCTACAGTGATGAAGATGGCACGGAGCACGTCTACAAGCACAGGCGCGGTGAGCTCGGGAGTGCGAATCCGCTTTCCCGAGCCATTCAGGAAAAAAAGCTATCCAAAGAGAAGGCACTGACCTTCGCGCTGAATGAAGAGGGCCGCGTCTGGATCGAGAGCAACTTCATCGAGCTCAGCGACCTGAAGTAGGCGTTCGAGATTCCGGCCGGCCAGCTCCGAGGAGATCCTGCATCGGTGCCGACGTGAAAAGGCTCGTTTTCACTGTCCTCCTGCTGCGGGTCCACGACCGTCCCAGCCTGCGATGAACACCGTGGCTTCTTCCTCAAGCAGGAGGATCGCGGCGGCCTGATCGTATTGCTGGCCAGCCAAGGCGATGCGGCACTTGTGGGCCTCACCCTGGTATAGGTCTGCATGGCCAGCGACGAAGCCGTTTTCTTCAAGCTTGGTCAGGAGGATTCGGACGGACCAACCTTTGTGGTCGAAGCGCTTCACCTCGAAGTCACCATCGGCGTCCACAGCACCTCCCGAGGATTGCGAACGCTGCCGGCCGGCCGCGAATGGCTGAAATTAGGCCCTTCGAATTACTACGCGTCAACAGGTGGCAACCAGTGTGAGCGAAACAATGGCAGCCTCGCTCGTGCGGCTCGCAGGGGCGGGTCGCGCCAGAGATCGGCGGGCAACGAAAGTTTGATGCCTCGCCACGTGCTGGCCTTCAATCTAGAGCGGAAGGTCCATCTGATCAGCCGCAGCTGTTCACTGGGGTGATTGCCCATTCCGCTGTAGTTCTACGCGCACCCTCGGTTCTCTCTGCGGCGAAACCCGCCGCGCGAATGCAGTTTTGCGCGCAGGAGAGTGCGTGATACACCCCAACGACGTAACGACGCGCTGTCACTATTTTGTGCAGTGATCGGCAATTCGCATGCTTGGCGCATGCGCCGTTCGTCCATACACAGGAGGCGACGCCATGACCTCGAGGCAAACAGGAGCGCTGAAGGCGTTGGTATTCGTTCTTGCAACACTTGGGGCGACGTGCCTGCTGGTGGTCGCAGGTCTTTCCGAAGAGCCGCAGCCGGCGGCTGCGAGCGCTTGCGCCGCCTGTTTGCCGGCAACCGCCCGCTGAGGGCCGACCCGAAGACAAAGCCGCGTTTCGCAACGGCGCGGGACCATTTCATCGTGAAAGACGAGTCGACCGAAGTGCAGATTGTCGACGGGTCGAGTCGTTGTTGAGAACAGCTCCGTCATCCTGATCAGTAGGCACCGGGCATCGCGGTCCTCGTCATCGCAGATTGCCTGTAGTTCTACGCGTCCCGCAGTGTTTTTCTGCGGTGAAACCCTCCGGTCGAATGCAGTCTTGCCAGGAGGGGAGTGCGTGCTACGCCCCAATGACGCAGTAATGCGTTCTCATTAATCTTCATTTGGAATTGCGTCCAAGACGCATGTGAAGTACTGGCTCAACCAAGGAGAGACAACGTGGGAACCTATGCTCTTTCTGATCGATTGAGGCACTCTGTCCTGACGAGATGCCTGGTTGCACTCCTGTGCGAAACGATGGCACTGCTTCCAGCCTCGCCAGCCTTCGCGCAGGTGGGAAGCGTTGCCTCGACACCGGCCGTGCCGATGGAACTGCCGATCGAAGTCGAGATCGAGCTTAGTCCTGCCGGCTCCCTGAAGCAGGCGCCCCTTTGGAAGGAGCTGTACCAACTCCTGAAGAATCCGACCGCTTTCAATTGTCCGGTCGACGATCCCAATACTTTTGAGAACGAGAGCAATTCTTGCACCGCGACGACCCCCCGCCGCGAGGGCTTCGGTGCAACCATGCCTCCCCTCAATATCTTTTCGCCGGGCTACAACTTTCTCACGGCACAGCCGATGCGCCGCCGCACCTCCGACGGGGAAGTGAGTTGGGATCAGCCTGGCCCGATGTTCGACCCGGCGGAAAACGTTTCGCCTGATGCATTCAACACCCCGACCGTCCTGCGGACCCCGCTCGGGCACATCGTGGCGTGTCCGAACCCCGGAATCACCGGGGCCTACCAGGCAGCGACAGTGCCCGCGGATTTCTGCAATGACAAGCCAGACGGGAGCCTGGTCGTCTATAACAACACGGGCAGTGACATCGTCCCCCCGAACGGGACTGTCGTGGCGGTCTCGGCCTTCGTTGGCGGGGGACTTGTAGACGAAGACGGAGCGCCGATCACCGAGCTCGAGGCGCCGGTCAACGAAGAAGATTTCTTCCGCAAGCCGACCGATATCACAGGAGTTCCGGCGGTGCTGCGCCCCTACATCGGTCGACCTGGTGCCGAGGTGCTGGGCAAAGCCCTGTTCTGGGACATGCAGGTCGGCAGCGACGGTGTCCAGGCCTGCGGCTCGTGCCATTTCAACGCGGGGGTCGATAATCGAACCAAGGGTCAGCTCAACCCAAACACCCTGGGCGACGGCAACCCCAACAACTTGTCCCTCACGGTCAAGCCACCCAACACGGATGTGGTGGCCACCGACTTTCCGTTCCACAAAGGGGCGCAGGATAGTCTCGCAACCGACTCCGACGATGTCATGTCCTCGATGGGCGTCAGTCGGTTCAAGCTGTTCAACGACATTCCGCCTATTGGCATCGCAAACTTCCTTCCCGCGGTGAATGGGATCAGGGCAGTGGCGCCGGATCTCGGCACTGCCGCCCCCGACCCGGTTGCCGTCAACCAAGACTTGCGCAGAGTGGAGCCGCGCAACACACCGACGATGCACGGAGCCGCATTCAACTTCGACAACTTCTGGGATGGGCGCGCCCGCTTCAGCTACAACGGCGGCAGCGTGTTCGGCCCGTCGGACCCCACGCCCCATATCTTCATCAACCCGGGGTTGGCCACTGCCGGAGCCGGTGTGTTCCGCGGCGCGACCATGGGCGATCTCCGGCCCGATCTCATCGAAGCGGAGCCGGAAGTCGCCGAACAGCCGATCCGAATCAAGTTCTCCAGCCTGGCATCCCAGGCGGCCGGGCCACCCATCAGCGACTTCGAGATGTCTTTCGCCGGCCGCAACTGGGCCAAGATCGGCAAGAAGTTGCTCCAAGGAGATGCCGGAGCCGTTCAGAACTTCGGCAACGGCGCACCGCAGCAGGCGGGAACGAACCGGGTGCAAGCGGCCGCGCCCCTGGCCAACCAGTTGGTTGCAACCAACGACAGCCGGCTGGGACCCTTCTCGAACCAGGGCGGAACCGTGTGCACGACACTCGGCAGACCGGTTGCCGCCGGCAAGCCCGGGCTCTGCATCTCTTACGGAGACCTGATCCGGCTTTCCTTCGAGCGGCAATACTGGAACAGGGAAAATCGCCACCTCAACGGCACCGCGGCAATTTGCACCTCAGCCGTGAATGGTGTGTTGACTCCCGCCGGTTGCGATCCGTTCGACGGGTTTGTCCTCACGCCTGCTACCGGTCCGGCGAACATCACCAATACCAACCAGTTCACCCACATGGAGGCGAACTTCACCATGTTCTTTGGGTTGGCGGTGCAGGCCTACGAGACGCTGCTGATCCCGGATCACACGCCGGCCGACCGGTTCTTCGACGCCAATCCGAACGCCGGCCATGGCGTCGGAGAGCCGGGGGACCAGGCCGTTCTGTTCCCGACGCTGATACGCGACATGATGGACGACGGACAGTTGAACGGCTCGCCTGGTGCCTACATCACCCTGCTTCCGGACGATCCGGCCACGCCGTGGTACGACGCATTCGGTCCGGACGAGGTGTTCGGGTTTGACCTGTTCGCCGGCGCCAACCTGACGGCGGCGCTCAACCCGGCTCAGAGCGTAGACCCGATATCCGGGCGAGACAGGAACCCACTCATCACGAACAGTCTGGGACAGCAGATCCGAGTCGGCTCCAATCCCTTCACCCGCAGCGCCAAGTGCATGCTCTGCCACCTGGGCCCGGAACAGACCGACCACAGCATCAACATCTCCCACGGTATCCTGAAGAACGACGCGGAATTCGAGTATCCCACTCCTCCAACCGTTGCGGACCCCACGTTCCCCGCCACCTTTGCCGACGGACGCCTTCCGTCGCCGGAGCCCTCTGGTGCCTCCAGATCCGTCGTCGGTCTGATCCTCGAGGAGGAAGTCGGAGAGGGAGTGGCCCAGGATGCGGTGGAAGTCGAACCTCGCGATTTCCAGGCGTTCGACGATCCCGCCACACCATGGGACGACAGGATCATCGCGCAGGAGAGCAACTTCGGCTTCGGCGACCAGGGCGTCTACAACATCGGGGTCCGCCCGATTGCCGACGACATTGGCCGCGGCGGCAAGGACCCCTTCGGCTGGCCGCTCTCGCTCTCGGCGCTGACCCTGAAGAACATCGGCGGTCAGGACTTCGAGCCGTGCAGGGGCGTTGACGGTGAAACCTGCACGATGTCCAACTTCGACCCCGCGAATATCGGGGCGGAAGGAGCGCCAGTAGAGCAGCAGGGCTTCGAGGAGACCGGAGACGGCGCCGTCTTCCCAGGCACGACGCACACCCTCCAGTCCATCAACCCCGGCTTCGAAAGGGACCCAAGGCACCCGCAGATGCCGGAGTACATGGTGCCCTGGATCCATAGTCTGCCGGCCGGCGAACTGCACCCGCAGATCGACGAGATGGCGGGCATGGTGCCCAACACGATCACGGCACCCAATGGAGGTCCCGGGATCGAGTTTCCCGAGATCATGTTCGGCGCCGACTTCCATTGCGCCAGCTTCGATCCGGCTACGTTCGGGATGGGACCGCCCAACTTCGGATGGGGACCTCCCAACTCGACCGCCAGGCTGTGTCCACAGTACCAATCCGGTGTTGCGGGCAACTTCGCGTTCCCGTCCCAGGGTACGTGGCCTGTTCCGAACCGCGTGATGGGCGATGGCGCGTTCAAGGCGCCGCCCCTGCGCAACGTGGAGATGACCGGTCCATTCTTCCACACGGGCAGCTTCCTGACGCTGCGCCAGGTGGTTGACTTCTACTTCAAGGGCGGCGATTTCCCAGTCACCAACAAGAGGAGCCGGGATCCGCATGTGGTGGATCTCGAAATGCAGGCGTTCGCGTTCGGGCCGAGCAAAGGAGTATTCGGAGGGTTCGACCTGTTGACGCCGTTCGATTGCTCGGCAGACGCACCCAACGATCCGCTGTTGCCTGTCGTCAGCTGCGGGCCAAACTTCAACTACCTGGCCGGCAGCTTCGGCGATGGCCTTCCGGACACGGCGTTCCTGTACAACATGTATCCGGATAGCGCCCACTTGATCACGCCGGAACCGGTGTTTGGGTCGCGGGCGGCGGCGCTGGAGGATGCGAAGAACGCGTTGGTGAAGTTCCTTCTCGCTCTGACCGATCCGCGGGTGAAGCTGGAGAAGGCGCCGTTCGACAAGCCCGAGATGTTCGTGCCGATCGACGGTGCAGCGCCCGAGAACGCGGCCGGGCGCGGCACGGCGCCCGCAGCTGGAGGGACGACCCTTGTCTCGCTCTCGGGTGTCGCTTGCCCGGTGCCTGGACCAAATTCAGGCGGAGCCTGCTTCCGTCAAATCCCGGCGACGGGCGCGGGCGGCTTGGCGACTCCGCTGCCCGGTTTCCTGGGCGTGACGTCCATCCCACCGAGCAATCCGGCCTTCAACTGCAGCATGTCTGCGGGTCCAATAAGCCACTTCTGTTCATCCGTTCTCCCGTAAAGGGCCTACCTTGCTCGTCCCCTTCCCTCCAAGGAAGGGGACGAGGACGAGAGAGGTCAACTATCACTAAGGACTTGAGATGTTGATTCGACGGACAACAGTGCTGGCCCTGGCGTTGCTCGCCGTAGTGACCGCCGCGCAGGGGACGACGAAACAGAAGGGCCAGAAATACCTGGCCATGGCTCAGAAGACCGGCGCGACACCAGATAAGACGAGCGCAATGGCCGAGCGCAATAAGGCGATAGCCGAGAAGAACAGGAAGGACGGAGAGGCCTTTCTGGCGGAAAACAAGGCCAAAGAAGGAGTCGTCACTCTGGAGAGCGGTCTTCAGTACAAGATACTCAAGGCCGGTGTCGGCGACAAGCCCACGCGCAGCGACATTGTCGTCGTCGAGTACCGAGGCAACTTCATCGACGGCACCGAGTTCTCCAACTCCCGCACGCGAGGCCAGCCGGGGATCTTTCCGGTCGGCAAAGCCATCAAGGGCTGGCAGCAGGCCTTGCAGCTCATGCCTGTCGGGTCCAAATGGCAGCTCTTCGTCCCTCCCCACCTCGCATACGGCGAGCGCGGCGCGGGCGGTCTCATTCGTCCGAACACCACGCTCATTTTCGAGACGGAACTGGTCGGCATCAAGCAGCCGGATGAAAAGGCTGTCGCCGCGGACGCTGGACTCAAGGACATCAAGGTTTCATTCAAGGTGGATCCGCGGCTCACCCGAGGCCTGTACATGGGAGATCGCTGGGTTTCGCCTCCCACCTTCACCCCCGCTCGCCAGGGCAAGACCTCCACCGTGGAAGCCGCGGCCGACGGCCTGAATGCCACGGGCAAGCGCGTCAAGATCCAGTCGGAATGGATCCCGAGCGATCCCGAGATGGTGGAGGTCACGCGCCAGGGCGATGACGTCCAGATCACTGTCAAACGTCCCGGCGAGAGCAAGTTGAAAGTGGTGGCTCAAGGAGTGACCAAGGAACTGGCCATCAAGGCGGTGGACCAGGGCGATTCGATTTCGGTGGTGATTGCTCAGTAGCCTTGCCCGAACCGCAATGCCATGCTTGCCACGACTGAACTGATCCGCCGGAATCCGGTGCGCGGGGGCAGGACGATGGCGGCGCCGCTGTTGTGGTTCGCCGTGATCGCGATGGCGTGCGCCGCGGCTGGCCTCGTCCTTGCACCGCCTGACGCTCGCGCCGCGGAGCCGGAGATCGTCGCTCGGGTGAATGGTGAACCGCTGACTCAGGCGGAGTTCAAGCGCATGCGCGCCAATCCCCTCACCGTGCGCCAGCTTCAGCAGGAACTTGGCGTCCAAGACCCGGACGCAGAAGCGTTGGACCGCTTGGCATTGCGCAAGCTGATCCAGCATCGCCTGGTACTGCAAGAAGCTCGCCTGAGAAAGATCTCCGTCAAAGAAAAGGAACTCGACGAGGCCGTCGCAGCTCTACGGCGCCGCTTCGGAGATCTCAAGGGTTTCGGCGAATGGATGAAGGTGCAGGGGCTCAATGATCGATCGCTGATCGAATCCGTGCGGGGGGACCTGCTCGCCGACCGCGTCAGGGCCGCGCTGGTCAAGGATGTCCGCGTCACTGACGAGCAGGTGCAGCAGTACTACGAGACTCACAAGGAGCAACTGAAAACCACGGAGGTCCGGCTTCAGATCATCGTCCTCAAGGACAAGGCGGCGGCGGAAGAGGCATTGACAGCCCTGCGTGGAGGCAAGGATTTCGCCACCCTCGCGCGCGAGCGGTCGGTCGGCCGCCGCGCGGTCAAAGGCGGCGATACCGGATGGGTCGCCTATGAAACGCTCTGGCCGCCGCTGCGAAAGTTTGTCAGCAGGATGAAAGTGGGACATGCAGGCGGCCCCCTTCAGAATGGCAATGAGTTTCTCGTCGTCCGGCTGGGTGATCGGCGTTCTGGAAGAACAGTGACCCTCGCCGAGGCCAAGCCACAAATAGAGCCGCACGTCCTGGCTTTGAAGCGGCAGGAAGTTGTTCGAGATTGGCTGGCGGATAAGGAAAAAAAGGCAAAGATCGAAGTGTTGATAGGGCCTGATGCCAAACGCAAGATGAACCACCCGCAGTCCGCCGCAAGGCAACTGGAATGATTGCGACCGTCATGGAATCGCACGATGGGTAATCGAACCGGGACCCGATCGTTTTTTTAGGGGGGGCGTCATGAAGCTCTTGATTGCCTTACGGCAGGTCGTGCTTGGGGTCGCTACGGCGGTCCTCATGGTCGGTTGTGGCGGTGGTGGCGGTGGTGGTGGTGGTGGCACCGGTGTCGTTGGTCCCAGTGGTGTCACTGACCCCGGTGGTGTCACTGACCCAGGTGGTGTCACTGACCCCGGTGGTGGCGCTGCTGGTCAGGGGGAAGCAGGGACGCTCATCGGCCACACGATATCGACCACGAACTTCCACGGCACGCAACCTGATCAGACTCAAGTCCTGGGCCCGCGCAACACGGTCGTCGGCGATGGTGTCGAGTTGACGAACGAATTCTTCGCGGGTTTTGCGACGATCGATTTTTCCGCCACCAGCATCCGAATCACCGCCGCCACCGATCAGCCGTTCGGCTACTTCGAGCTACTTCGCTTTGCCGATACCAATGGCACGATCAGCCCCATTGCCAGTGTCACGGTTGATCCTGCAACGGATTACAGCGGCTTCAACGCGTCGCGGCTGACCGTCACGGCGGACCACATTGACGTCAACCTGACGGGCTCGCCCGGGCAGCGCGGCCAGCAGATCGTGCTCAGCATCGTATTCGCGGCGCCTTGATGCCTGGAGGGCAGGGTTTCTTTGCTCATCAGTCCTTGTGGGATTTGCTACGGTAAAAGCCCGCACGTCGAACTCGCCAATTCGATTGCCAGCGGCGTCTTCGTCGCGATTGGCGTCAGGACGATGGCCAAGGTGCGGCGACCAAGGCGTTCGTGCCGCTGGCCTTCGAGCTCGGCGAGGCGTTCCAGTTTGATTGGCGCGAGGAAGGCCGGGTGATCGGCGATGTCTACCGCCGCATGCAGGTCTCGACCTGAAGCTGTGCGCGAGCTGCGCGAGCTGCGCGTTCTGGCTGGTGGCCTGTCCGAGCCCCAAGGGCACGAGATGCTTCGATGCCCATACGCGATCTTTTGCAGCGCTTGGGGGGCATTGCGCGCCCGGGCATCTGACGTTATGTTCCGTCACCCCGGGCGGGCCGCGCCACCGGGGGGCATGGGAGGCATCGGAACAGCAGTCCCAAGGACGAGCGCGAGAAGGTGTTCGAGCGCTCCTACCGCGCTACGCGACAGTCGGTCGCCGGAGCCCGTCTTGGCCTTTCGATCGTTCGATCGGTGGCCGAGGCGCACGGCGCCTCCGCGTTCCTGACGAGTTCGCTGCTGAGGGGGCTGCACGTGCAGGTGACGTTTCCCGGCGCCGCGATCACGGCTCCGGGCGATCAAGAGCTCGTGCGTCCAGCTTCGCTGGTACCCACGCAGCGCCTACGCAAGCGACACCGGCCACCGCCTGATGGGGCGCGGCCGCCGCTGCGCCGGCTGGTTCAGGCGGGAGAGCAATGGGGAGAGCAATGGCGCCGGTGATTCGTTCCCAGAGGCTCTTCTTCTCAGGCGGCGCCGCGAAGAACGCATCGGCGCGGACCCGGTCGGCGGCGGCGCCGCGGCGCATTGCCAGCGTCTTGACTGCTTCGACCATCGGCGGCGGACCGGAGACATAGATGTTGGCATCGTCGAGCGCGTCGAAGTCCTCGGCCACGGCCTCGTGAAGATGCGCTTGGCGCGACTGCGGATCGGTGGCCTGCGAATACACCGGGACAAATCTGAACTTGTGCTCTTGCGAGTGCCGCCGCAGCAGATCGCCGGCATACATATCGGCCTCGGTGCGCACGCCGTGATAGAGGTGAATCAGGTTCGACGCCTGCCCATCGCTGAGGGCCGCGGCCAGTACCGAGAGCATCGGCGCGAGCCCGGTGCCGCCGGCCAGCAGCAGCAACGGGCCCTCGGCGGGTCCTGCCCAGTAGGCATCGCCGAAGGGAGCCTGCACCTCGACGCTGTCACCGGGCTTCAGCTTCGTGGCCACGTGCTGGCTGACCCGGCCCTGTGGCAGGACGCGGATGTGGAACATCAGGTGCTCCTCGCGGGGCCTGCTGGCCATCGAGTAGCTGCGCGCCGGCAGCTTGCCGAAGCGAAGCTTGGCGAACTGTCCCGGCCTGAAATCGAGCGTTTTTCCATGCGGCAGCGAAAGCGTCAACACGACCACGTCGTGGGCGACGCGATCAATCGAGAATACGCGCGCGGCGACCGTCACCGCCGCCGTGGCGGCAGCAAGCCAGCGGATGCGAATGTCGCCTACCGGCCGCGCGCGGCACGCCAGGATCAGTCCGTTAGCGCTCTCCTCGTCGGTTAGCGCATCGGGGCTGTAGCCATCCGAGCGGACCTCGCCTTCGAGCAGCTCGCACTTGCAGCTGCCGCATTCGCCGGCGCCACAGCCGTGCGGAAACGGGACGCCGGCATCCAGCGCGGCCTCCAGGATGCGATGCCGACCGGCATCGATGGGTTGTTGCCAATCGGAGATGTGGATCAGAGTCATGTGCGGGTCGCCCTTGTACGAGGAAGTCACGTCGCCGCGCGCGAGCCCCGAGGCCGCGGGAGGCGACTCCGGGTTACTGCAAGGTCAGTCGCAGCGGCTGCATATGGCGCGTGTGCCGCACCTGGTTGTGGTCGAACACGGCGAACCACATGAACAAGTCGTCGGCGATCGGCAGGTCGAACTTCGAGCCGGTGTCCAGCGCCCGTTTCGCCTCCAGCGTCCACCAGCCGTCCTTCCACTGCGCGTGCGCCGTCACGTCGCCGCGGTCGCCGCCGAGTGGCTTGTCGTAGACCACCGAAGGGACGACCGTGCCGACGGGAATGGCCGCATCGAGGTCGGCGCTCCACGCAGCGACTTCGCTCTGGTGCATGGCATAGACGCCGTCGTCGCCGAGGTTCGGGTTCGGGTCGAATCGGCCCATCCGCTTCTGTTGCGCCGCCAGATCCTTCGGCAGGAACTTCGGCTTGACGAAGGCGCTGTCCTTGATCTTGTCGAAGTTCTGCTCGAAGCCGCCGCCGGTCTTCGGGTCTGTCGTGTAGCCGCCCGTATAGCGGGCGCCCGGCTTGGCCTCCATCGGCGCGCCGAAGTAGTTGTCATCGAACTGATTCGTCGCCCCGCTGCGCACGCTCTTCCAGTGCCAGACGTCGGCCAGACTGCCGTCCGTCGCTGCGTGTAGGCCCAGGCCGTTGGAGGGGGCGGGCTTGTCGGCCAGCGGCTTCGTTCCGAGCCGAACGGTGTCGCCGGCGGCGACCGGCGACCGCGCGAGCATCACGGCGAACTTGTCTTCGTAGTAGTCGTTCTCGTCGTTCTTGTCGTAGTTGGTCTGTAGCAGCTTCCATCCTTGCTCGGTCTTGATGAGGGGGATGTGCTTCTGGCTGCGCGTCTCGTCGGCCCAGCGGAACAGGAAGTAGGCGTGTTTGTCGTGGTGCAGTGCGCGCACATGCACATCGACCTCGCCGCCCCTGAGCCCGAAGCCGCGACTCGTGTGCACGACCGCCTCGGTTGTGCGCTTCCAGACTTCATCGGCCGCGTCGCCGTCGAGCGTCGGCGCCGTCGGCGTCTTCGCCAGCACGAGCTGCGGCACGCTGCTGAGGTCGGCCATGTAGCTGACGGCGGCGCCCGCCAGCCCGGCGCTCAGCGCGAGCCCGGCACCGAGCCCGTACGCCAGCCGGGGTGTGACGATCTTGAGCAACTGGCGCAGCCCGCCGAGGATGACCTGCGCGATCACGTGCAGCACAACGTAGGCGACAAACGCCCACGAAAGCCCTTGGTGCACCAGCGCTAACGGCTCGGTTGGCAGCTTGCCGGGGAAGAAGTACAGCAGCATGCCGGTGACCGCCGCGCCTGTGAGTAGCGCGAAGGCGAACCAATAGACGAGCCGGTTGACGGCCTGCCAGCGCGTCGTGCGATCAGCGCTCCTGAGGCTCGCCAGTCGGAGCTTGAGGCGGCCGCCGAGACGCGCACCCCACAGGAACGCCACATAGCCGACGACGAGCGCGACGAGCGCAGAGGCGCTAACGAAATGCCAGTGCAGTACGTTGCCCTGCACGAGCAGTGCATCGACCCAGCGCAATACCGGGGTGGTTTGCGAAAGGCTTGCGATGCGCCAGCCGGTGGAAACGCTGATCACGAGCGCCGCGACCAACCCCCAATGCAGCAGCATGGTGGGCCAGTCAACGCGGGGGCGGGTCTTTGCAATGTGCATGTCGTTTCTCGATGAGATATGGACGATCTGATCCGCGGTAGTAGGGACGAACTTAGCCGCGCACGATGCTTTCGCACCGTGTCTTGAAAGGGACAGGTGGACCGGTCGCCGGTCTCGACCGTTGGGGCCTCGTCCGCCCAAACGCCGCAAGCGACTGGCGACCAGATCAGGAGATCAGGAGATCAGGAGTTCGCTATGGATCACAGCAGCGGGGAAGCCGCAGATCGGCCGCCCAACAGCGTGAAGGTAAAGTTTCACTGCTCAGGCCTGATGACGTGTATGTAATCGTGTAATCGTTAAGTATGCTTAAAACACACTTTTTGGCCTCTATCGAGAGTATTGGGGTCGCCTGCGCCCCGAACGGCTGCTTGCCTGTAACTCAAGCACACTCTTTTTGCTTTTCGCGCCAACTGGCGAAAAGATCTCGAGACTCGGGACCGCGTCTACCTGAGACTCGACCCAACTCCCAAGCACATCGGGCAGCGTGGCCCATTCGTGAACCTCGACTCGGTCGAGACCGGCAAAGAGCGCGGCATCAGAAGCGCTGGCTGACGCCGCCCCGCGGCAACCTGCGAATGTCGCCCAAAGTGCGGCAGCCGACCTGCGACAGAGTCGTGCGATGCGGGCGCCCGTGGCTCAGCGTTTCCATCGGCGGGCCATTGAGCAGTTCGGCGAGCGGTCGCGCGAAGCCGTTGTCGATGCCAGCGCCCGCGAGGGCCACCGCGTCGAGGCTGGTCGGCGCCCAGGCCAGCGCGGCTACGACGGGTCGGCCGACTTCTGCCGGACTCTCTCCCGCAGCGCACGCTTGCCGCCGAACAGCCGGACGCTCGCTGCGAGCTTCATGACGATAGCCTCATCGACGACGGCGACCTGAGGCGTGAACTGACGTGCCCATGTCGCCAGCCGCCGAGCGCCTCGTCATTGCACGGCGCGCTGTCGTCGGTGGGCGTGAACGACAGGGCTGCCCAGAGCGACACGTTCGCGGAAGGCAAGCAGGCGACTGGGCTTGCGCAGCCACGGAGTGAGCACGGCGGACAGCCCGCCTGGGACCGAAGGCAGCACGATGGCGTCGTCGTGTGCCGGGTCGCGCGTTCCGAAGGACGTTCCGCGATAGCTCGCGGCCCGTCGATGGACCTTGCGTCACTTTCGTGGCGAAGCTCCAACCGACCATAAAGCCTTGCCATTCGATTGCGTGCGAGCGTCGACATCGAAGCGCGCTGGGCTGATCGGATTGACCCATCGGTTTGCGCCCCAGTCATACGCGAGCGCAGCGACTGGCACGCGGGCCACCCACCGACCGATCCGTCCTTGCGGCAGACACAATCCTGTTACTGGGGCGGCGACGAGATGATCCGCCTCTAGAACGGTGACCCTTGCCAAGGCGAAGCCACAGATAGAGCCGTACGTCCTGGCTTTGAAGCGGCAGGAGGTTGTTCGAGATTGGCTGGCGGATAAGGAAAAGAAGGCAAAGATCGAAGTGCTGCTGGGGCCTGCTGCCAAACCCAAGATGAGCCACCCGCAGTCCGCCACAAGGTACTTGGAAATGATTGCGACGGCCGAACAGTCGGTCGATGACCTATTCGCCGTCCAGCAGTGACTCGACCAAGCCGACAATTTCCGCTCCGGTCGATTCGCCCTTCACCATGAAATGGTCCGCGCCATTGCGAAATGCAGCTTCGCGATACTCGAGCATGCCGTGGGTGCTGATCACGCAGATCACTGAGTTCGGAAAAGCCGCCTTGATCGCTTTGGTCAGATCGAGCCCCTTGCCCTGCGGCAGCCGGATATCCATGAAGATCAGGCCGAAGCGCATTGAAAACGCTTGGCGAATAGCATCCTCCCCATCGGCCGCCTCGTCGATCTGCATCGCAGGGAAGCGTTCCGCCAACAGCTGATGCAGTGACTGGCGGTACGCGGCATTGTCTTCGACAATGAGCACCTTGAACATGATGACTGCCCTCTGAGTCGGACGGCTAAGAGTCGATCTGGAAACGCTTGTAGAGATCCAGCACCAGGGGCACATAGCGCTGTGTTTCGCCATAGGGCGGGATGCGGTTGCCGTGCCTCATCACCGCGTTTTCGCCGGCATTGTAGGCGGCAAGCGCCAGGTTGACGTTGTTGTCAAACATGCGCAGCAAGTCCCTCAGGTACTGGGCACCGCCAACCAGGTTTTGCCGCGGGTCGAATGCATCCGAGACACCATAGCGTTTCGCGGTATCCGGCATGAGCTGCATCAGTCCCATTGCGCCCTTCTTGGACACCGCCTTCGGGTTGTAGCGAGACTCGACCGAGATCACGGCATGGAGCAACGCGCTTTCCAACCCGTAGCTGCGGGACACCTCATCGACAATCGTGTCGTAGACGACGACGCGCGTATTGGCCTTTGCCGAGTCGGATGTTCCTCGGCGACCGACGGATGAGCGCCCTGGGGCCAAGGGCCGCTCGGGTGCTCCGACCAGCAGGGTAAAGCGTGCATCCGTGGGCACATTGCTGAGCGACACCGAGCCATCCTCAGCGGTGTAAACGTAGATATTCGCCCATCCCGGTCCGCACAGACTGCATCCAAGCAGCAATAGGGACGTCGCTATGAGCTTGCGTGAGATCATCCCCCAAGCGTAGGCACCTCACTTCCACGGGACAATACGCTTGATACTGTAAGTTGGCCATGTGGACGCATGCTTCGCCGCCGCGTGCCTGCGATGGTCGAGGCCGTCAGGGTCGTTGCATTGCGGCGCGGTGCCTCGAGAGAGCGGTTCGCGCCGGTCCGCTCTTCCCGGCCCAATCCGAAAAGCGCAGCCTATCGCGGCTCTCTCACTGGCGCCTTGGGATCTCGCCTGACCCCATTGCAGCGCAGGTCTGTCATTGGACCACCAGTCCCTTTTCGATGGCATAGCTGGTCAGCATCGAGGCGTTGTGCAGATCGAGTTTTTTCATCAGGTTCGAGCGATGCTTCTCGACGGTCTTGATGCTCAGACAGAAGTAGTCGGAAATGTATTTGTTGGGATGGCCTTCGGCGATGAGCTTGAGCACTTCGCGCTCGCGATGGGTCAGCGTGCTCCAGGGGCTGTCGGCATTGTCCGTCTTGCCGGTGCCCAGATAGCCATTGATCACCTTGCCCGAAATGTCTGGGCTCAAGTACGTCTTGCCATTGAGTATGCTGCGCATCGCAACTTTCAACTCGTCGTGCGTTGCGTCCTTCAGCATGTACCCTTCGGCACCGGCTCGCAGGCTCGCGAGAATGTATTCGTCGGCCTTGTGCATGGTGAGCACCAAGACGCGCGTGTCGGGGTTCCGCCGCTTGATATCCATGATCGACTCGATGCCGTTCATGCCTCGCATGGAGATGTCCATCAGAACCAGATGGGGCGCCAGACTGGCAATGTCGCGGATCGCATCATGTCCGTTGTCGGCTTCGCCGACAACGTCGAAGTCGGGATCCTGCGACAGCAGGGCGCGCAGACCTGCTCTCAGAAGGGTATGGTCGTCCACGATAAAAATGCGTTGCTTCTTGCTCATGATGATCTTCCAGCCTTGTTCCTTTTCGGGCATTTACACAAAGCGCAGGTTCCGTATGCGCCTGCAGACTAGTTCCGAGCCTGCATGAACACCCAGTCCGAGTACTTGGCAGCTCCTTCGAAGTTCCTATCGGCGAGAGCGAAATTGCTTTTCTTCAGCGGCTCGTCGCTGGACAGGCTATAAACCCCGTAGATCTCGCCGGCGGGCCCCTTGACCAAGCCCCACTCCGTGCTACCCGTCATTGGGTCCGCGTACATCTTTCGCAAGTGACGCTGAATTCCCGGGTGGCGCGGATCCTGCAGCAACTCTTCCAGACTCAGGGGTGCCCGCCTGGCTTTCCCAGGCGTGTGCTTGGCATATCGGTAGAGAGCAAGCCGGAACTCCTGTCCGATGAAGAGCAGTTCACGCTCCTTTTCCCGTTTATGCGCCGTATGCCAGATTTGTCCCGAGGCAGCGAGGCCAACCCCCATCAGGGCGACGAGCACCAGCACGCCGATATAGGTGAATCCCCGTTCACCCTGAAGAACGCCGACTACCATTTTTTGTACTCCGTGCCATCCAGCGCGATACCCTCCGCGCCGCTCTTCACGTCAAACACGCCGCCCATTTCGGGCTGGGCTGGTGGAATGCTGATCCAGGTCGCATTGCTCTCCGTGATCGGGTCGAGCGGCATGCTGCGCAAGTATTTGCTGCTGACCAGTTCATCGAGTGCACCGGGATACTTGCCCTTGTCGGCATGATATTTATCGAGGGTTTCGCGCATCAAGGCGAGGTTCTGCTTCAACACCGCCTCGCGTGATCTTTCCAGGCTGGAAAAGTAGCGCGGCAAGGCGATGGTCAGCAGCATCGCGATCACCGCCAGCACGATCAGCAGTTCGATCAGGGTGAAGCCGGACTTCTTCCTCTCTTGTGTCATGTGGCCGTCCCTTCCTACCATCTGCTGTATGGAATTCCGTTCAGACCGGTCCCGGACGCTCGCGTATAGACATCGAATACGTCTGCGCCCTCCTGCGGCGCGTCCGCGCTGCTTTCATAGCTGCGCTTTCCCCAGCTCTCTTCAGCCGTCCAAGTCGGGTCGGCAGAAAACGGATCGCGTGGAATGCGCCGAAGGAAATGAACTCGCTTTTTCTTCGCCGGATTGCTCGCATCATCCACCCCGTCAACCAGCACTTGCAGGGACGCGGGATAACCCGACTCGGTCCTGGCGCTTAGGGTCCGACCCTCTTCGGCGGCTTTCTTGTAGGCGTCAAGGGCTGTGCGAATCTCTCGCAGTGCATGGCGCAGTTCCTGCTCCTTGCCGCGTTGCACAGAAATTTCTGCGAACGGCACGGCGATTGACGCCAGCACGCCGACGATCGCCACCGTCACCATCATCTCGATCAGGGTGAATCCATAACGCGTCGAGGAAAGGCGTGCGCTCATGGGAGCACCCTGACGACGTAAGGTTCGGGTGCTGTCGCCGTCAGCGCCGCGCCGCCAGGGCCAGTGGGGGTCAAGCGGCCGACGATGATCTGCGAATTGGGATTGGCCGCAATGGCCTCGAACACCAGCGTGACCAGCGTGCCTGTTCCGCTGGCGCCATCCGGACTGCTGCCCGTGACGCCCAGCTGAATCTGGCCGCTCGCCTGATCGACGGCTTTTGACAAGACCAATGGCGCGTTGGTCTGCCGCAAGAAGCCTCCTTCCACAACGTCGACCGACCTGAACACCTCCGGGTTGAAAGTGACCAGCAGATCGAGCCGGTTCAGTGCCTGCTCGGAGTTGACATTGAGCGTCAGAGTGACCTTGTCGCCCGGCTTCACTTGTGCGGGCCCTTGCCAGGTCAGCGCGACCGGGGCGGCCCGTGCGGGGGCGGGCGGTGCGATGACAGCCGGTGCGGGGGCGGCCGAGTCGGTCGAGGCAGCCGGTGCTGGGATGGCCGGCGCAGATGCGGCCGATGCGGGGCTCTGCGCACCCCTGCGCGTGGCGCGCCCAGGCAGCGGTGTCGCCGCCGCTGCTGGGGGCGCAGTCGACCCGCTGGCGAGAGACACGGTGCCCATTGGATTCATGCTGAGCGTCCCGTTGCGCAGGCTGGACTCGGTGCCGCTCCAATACTCCACTTCACTGATGTCGGGCAGGCGATCCCTTGCGACGATGCGCGGGGTGATGGACAGCACGATCTCGGTTTTCGACCCGTTGTCCCTATGGCTCGAGAACAGCCGGCCAATGACCGGCAGTTGGCCAAGCCCGGGCACCTTGGTGGCAGTCTTGCGTTCTTCATCGTTGATCAGGCCTGCCAGGATCTGCGTTTCACCATCTTTCAGGCGCAGCACCGTGGTGGCGTTGCGGGTGCCGATCTCATACGCAAGCGAGCCCGATTGCGCGTTGAGCACTTCCTTGATGATCGAGCTGACATCCAGTGCCACTTTGATCACCACCTCGTTGTCCAGATTGATGTCGGGCTCAACATCCAGCTTCAGGCCAACGTCCAGGTACTGCACGCTGCCGGTGATGACCGGTGTGCCGGTAGAGAGCGGCGTTACCGCATTGGTGATCACCGGCACCCGGCTGCCGATCATGATCTTTGCCTTCTCCCGGTTGCGAACCCGGATGCGCGGGCTGGCAAGCACGTTGGTATCGCCATCTTCCAGCGCGAGGTTAAGCGTGGCGCTCAGAGGGGTGGCCAGC
Organism: Variovorax sp. LjRoot84; assembly: GCF_964254305.1. NCBI lineage: Bacteria > Pseudomonadati > Pseudomonadota > Betaproteobacteria > Burkholderiales > Comamonadaceae > Variovorax > Variovorax sp. LjRoot84. Next base: position 5,026,329 of record NZ_CAXUTE020000001.1, on the reverse strand, counting down.
AGATCGTTGCGACCCAGTGCTCGCAATTGCCCCAGCGTAGAGGCCTCAGGCGGTGTGGCCAGGCCGAAGCTGCTCGGCCATCTGATCCCCAATTCGCTCAGTCGTGAGGTGCTCACTTCCAGCACTTCCACTTCCAGCATGACTTCGGGCTGATCGATGTCCTGATCGGCGATCATCTTTTCCGCAAGCCGGATCGCGTCGGGCGTGTCGCGCATCACGATCGAGTTGGTCTTTTCGTGAATGAAAACGTCCTTGGTCTTCAGCAGGGTCTTGATCATGGTGAGCATCTGCTTGGGATCGGCATTGGCCAGGTGAAAACTCCTGATCTTCAGGTCCTGATATTCCTTGAGCTTTGCCGCTGTGGCCGGATAGATGAACACCGTGTTGTCGCTGATGACCTTCTTCTCCATCTGGTTCTGCAGCAGGATCAAGTTGATGGTGTCCTCCACCGACACATCCCTCACGAAGATCGAAGTTTTCAGGTCAGCCTTGACGTCACGGTCCAGCAGCACATTGATGCCGCTGGTGCGCGACAGAGCCTCGAACACCATGTTGAGATTCGCGTCGCGGAATTGCAGGGTGACCGGTTTGGTGAACTTTGCCTTGAGAGAAGGTTCGGGCAACGCGTCCTTGGCCACCTGCTCGTTGATTTTTCGTTGCAGCAGCAAAGCTTTGCCGTTCCTCGGGCTTTCCAGCAAGACCGGTGCGAGGGCGGCCCGCGCAGCGTCGGTATCCCGCTTTTTGAGCAGGGCGTCCGCACTTGTCAGCGCCGCCTCATGACGGGCGTCCATGTCCAGCATCTCGAGGCCGAACACCGCCCGGCTGTTGCCCGGATGGATGGCGAGAATGCGTTCGTACCCGGCCCGCGCAGCCGCTGGTCGATCCGCTGCTCGTTCGCTGTCGGCCGCTGCCAGCAGGCGACTCACCGCCAGGTTCCGACTGCGCAAGAGGTCCGCTTGATAAGACACGTTGTCCGGCTCTGCGCTGCTGGCTTGCGCCAGCTTCGCCAGGCCTTCCTCGGCGCGCCCCTGCGCGATCAGCGCCATGCCCTCCCGGTGCAACTGATGACCGGCGCATCCGGTCAGCAGGGACGCCAGCAACAGGCTGATGACAATCCCGCTCATGGACGTGGCAATGGCAGCATGCATCAGGTCCCCCCAGCACTGACAGTTTGCTTGATGCCCAGCGGCAAGTAGATCAGCTCCAGCTGCCCGCCTGCCAGGCGCTCCACGCGGTAGGTCCGGTCGATCACGTCGCCCTCGGAAACCGTGTAGATCCGGTCCCCTTTGACCAGCATGATGATCCGCACCCCCTCATCCTCATAACGTCCCAGAAAGGTGAAGGGCATCGGAGGGGCTGTCGGCGGTGGCGGCGGCGCGGGTTTGGCAACGGGCTTCGGCGGTGGTGGCGGCGGCGGCACATGCCAGGTCATCGCCCCGAAAGTATTGCCGGCCAACTTCGTAGAGTCCGCGGGAACATCGCGCCGCTGCAAACGCTCGAGCGCGATCGACGGCAGAGATTGCGCCGGCGCACGCGACACCTCCGGCGGGCGCGATGGCGACGGCGCCACCATCGGCTCTCCCGCGATATTCCAGCCTTTTCCTGAAACGGCCGACAAGACCAGCACCAAGGCCAGCGTGCCGAACAGCGCGTAGCGTCGCCACGTCCGCGAGCTCATGACGCGGTCCCCAGATGGATGACCAGCCGGACTTTGGCGTCCACCAGCGGATCGCCCACTTTTTGGCGCTCGAACTGCACTTGTTCCAGAGAGACGGTTTCCATTTCCGCGTTCACGTCAGCGAGAAACCGGCGGATGAATTGGTACTCTCCCTTGAGCGGCAGGTTCATCTGCAAGCGGGTCAGCTTGCCGGTCTTGTCGCGTTGCGCCTTGTACTCGGCCTGTTGCAGAACCAGACCGTGGCGCTTCGCGATGGCGGCGATCTTGCCGATCGAATCGGTCGAGTCCTGCTCGCTGGGGAAAAGCCGATAGAAGGCGGTGAGCTGTTCGCTGAGCGGCACCACTTGATTCGAGTCTGGGCCGCCCTGTGCAATGCGCTTGTGCAGTGAATTCGCGGCGAGGCGTGCCTCGTCGCGGCGCTGCTCCGCCGGTTGCAGGATCGAGAAGTAGAGGCCCAGACACAGCGCGAGACCGCCCGCACCCAGGGCGCCCGGCAAGCCTAGCTGGTGGCGCTCTCGTCGAATGGCGGAAGTCAGGTGAAGATTCACGGTGCGACTCCCTTCCAGTGGGCAATCAAGGTAAACCGTACCGGCTTCTCCGCTATATCCCGCTGGATCTGGTGGTTCTGCAGCATGACGGTGCCGAACACGTCTCGCGTCGAGAGTTCTTTCACATAGTTCAGCAAGACATCGAAATCCTTCGCTTCGCCGCCGATCTTCACCACGCCGTTGTGCAGGTCGGGTTCCAGCGACAGCAGGGCAACGTCCTTCCCGCCCGAACTCTCCACGGCGTTGAACAGCGCGTTCCACGGTAGGCCAAGCTGGCGCATCACCTGGTTGGCCTGTTTGACTTCCAGCATCTGCGCACGGGCTGCGTGTTCGGTCAGAGGGCGCGAGACAGTCGCGTGCTGACCTGACAGCCGGGCGGCCTGGTCGGCCTTGCGTTCCGAAAGGCGGGTCTCCTCGTTCAGCGTCTGGTAATAGCCGGTCATCATGGCGAGCGTGACCAATGCCGCCAGCAGCACGGCGAGCCCGAGCCACGGCACGGGCTTGTAAGCGCGCTGGAAATCGAGCTGCAGGGCACGCATCGCGATCACCCCGGCCTCGTCATGACGAAGTGCCCACCTTCCGTCGACGGAGGACTATCCGCCGGCGCAGGGTTGAGCGAATGAAACTGCCAGCCATCGAGTTCCGGAAGCACCCTATCACCAGGATACAGATGCCCGACGTAGACGTCTTTCGGCACTGGCGGTTCATCGGCCAGGAACGCCTCCCTCTCAAGTATTCTTGGCAGTTCCTCGCTGCTGTCGATGCGCTGGCTGCGCACCCGCGAGAAGAGCCCATTGCGCAACAGGGCGAGGCATAGATGGCCGGGTTCAAGCAGCGCGAACCACGCACTGCGCTGCCGCAGCCGGCGCCTGACCTCGTTGAAGGCCGGCATCAGATGAGGTTGGACGGAGCGCAGGGCGATGCCTGGGCGGACGAACACGCTTCTGAGGCCGTCGAGCAGTTCCGCATCGACGCCGCTGGCAAGTCTCGGCTTTTCAGGCGCTTGATGGCACAAACGCAATTCCCACTGCTGCGCGGCCTTGCCGTATACCTTCGTGAAGCAATGGCGGGCATAGGACAGGTCCTCCTGCGAGTCAGCCAGCCCCGCCTGCCAGGGCACCAGCGTGTAGCCCACAAATTGGTTGGAGAGGACGACCGTGGCGGCTGTCCTTCCGCTCGCGACGGCAGGCAGTGCGGTCTCCAGCGCCAGCAGCGCGGGGCGCCATGGCTGTGCGGCGTTTGTGCCCTCGACGAAAACGAATTGTGGGTCGTCGATGGTGCGGCGAATGCCTCGCAGGGTGAGCGCACGCCGCACAGGCAAGAGTGTTACCCGTTCGGGGCACAAGAAGACCCGTAGTTCCTTATGCAACCAGGGTGACACGGTTGATCTCCTTCAGCGTGGTTTGGCCTCGGCCGACCGTTTCCAGAGCGATTTCGCGCAAGAAGCGGGTGCCGTTGTGCCTTGCCGCCTCGCGGATCACGCGGATCGGTTGGCGGGCAATGATGGCTTCGCGAATTTCGTCGTTGAGATGAAGGATCTCGCCGATGGCACGGCGCCCCTTGAAGCCGGTGCCGCGACAATGACCGCAGCCACGACCGGCGCGGAACGTCATGTTGTGCGCCTGTTCGGCAGAGATGCCGGATTCGGCCAGCAGCAGGGCGTCAGGCTCATCCGCTTCGACGCAATGCGGGCAGTTCATCCGCAGCAGTCGCTGCGCCATGATGCCGTTCATGGCGGAAACGAAGCTGTAGGGGTCCACCCCCATATGGATGAATCGACCGATCACATCGAACACGTTGTTGGCATGCACGGTGGTGAATACCAGGTGGCCGGTCAATGCTGACTGCACCGCGATTTGCGCAGTTTCGGAGTCGCGGATCTCGCCGACCATGATCTTGTCGGGATCATGTCGAAGAATGGAGCGCAGACCGCGGGCAAACGTCAGCCCTTTCTTCTCGTTGACCGGGATCTGCAAGACGCCGGGCAACTGGTACTCGACCGGGTCCTCAATCGTGACGATCTTGTCCTGGCCGTGATTGATCTCGGTGAGCGCCGCATACAGCGTGGTGGTCTTGCCTGATCCTGTAGGACCGGTCACCAGCAGCATGCCGTAGGCTTCGCTGGCCAGGCGGCGCAGACGGATCAGGGTGTGCTCGTCGAAACCGAGATAGTCCAGGCGCAGCCCTTTGATCTGATCGGACAAGGTTTGCTTGTCCAGGATGCGCAGGACTGCATCCTCGCCGAAGATGCTGGGCATGATGGACACGCGGAAATCCACCTCGTGGCCTTGCACCGACACCTTGAAGCGGCCGTCCTGCGGGATTCGGCGCTCCGCAATGTCGAGTTCGGACATGATCTTGATGCGGGAAATGACCTGCTGCGCGAGCTCCATTCCGGCCAGAGACCCGACTGTGGTCAGCACACCATCGATGCGATAGCGAATACTCAGCCCGCCCTGCGTGGTCTCCAGATGAATATCGCTCACAGACGCTTTCAGTGCGTCGTAAACGGTCGAGTGCACCAGCTTGACCACGGGGCTGGTGTCCTCACTGATGCTCTTGAATGACAGGTCGGCAGCCGCGCTCTGCGCGCTGGTATCACGGGCGCCACTGGGCAGCAGGCCATCCATGGCATGCAGTGTTTCCTCGTGGCGTGTCAGATATGCCGCCACGTCGGCATGGTGCGCAAGGCGCCAGCTGAAACGGGCGGCCACGCGCTGCTCGGCCCACGCCTGGAGGTCGTCGTCGAAAGGATCGCCCATGACCAACACCAGCGCCTGGTTCTGGTCACGCAGGGCCAGGCACTGGCGTTCCACCGCCTCGGCAAACGGCAGCACGTCGAACGCGGGAGTCATGCGGCGCAGATCCTCCATCGTCGCGGCCGGATAGTGCAGGGTCGTTGCCAGCTCCTGCACAAAGCGCTGCGGATCGAGTCCCGACTGTTCCTCCAACACCTCGACGCCGGGGCGCCGCGCCTGACGTGCCGCGCTGCGCGCAGAGTGCACCTGCGCCGGCGAAAACCCCTGGCCGAGGTCGACATCGAGGGGCTCTGACATGTTCATTGAATGCTCGCCGCAAGTTCAAAGATCGGGAAATACATGAGCACCACGATGCCGCCGATGACCAGGCCGATGAAGACCATCAACAAGGGCTCGAAAAGCTTGGTGAAGCGTTCCACCCAGCGCGCCGTTTCTTCCTCATAAAACGTGGCGATGCGTTCCATCATTTCGCCCATGCGCCCGGTACGCTCGCCGACGCGCAGCATGCGCGACGCCACTGGCGTCGTGAGGCCGTATTGCTCCATGGCGCTTGAAAGCGCATGGCCTTCACGGATGCGCGCCAAGGCCAATCCGAGTTGGCCACGCAGTGAAGTCTCCAGCAGGTCGGACACCATCTGCAGGGAGCTCAGCACCGGCATGCCGCCGCGCAGCAACATGCCGAGCGAGCGGTAGAAGCGGGCAAGTTGAAAAACGTGCAGCCGTCTGCCAAGGCTGGGTAGCTGCCACAGTGCGCGCATCAGCCAGTGCTTGCTGGCTGGGCGAGTGGCCGCGTAGGTCACTCCGAGCAGAGTGAGCAAGGCGGCTGCCAGAATGGCCACGCCGTGGGCATCCAGCAGCTGGCCCCAGCGCATCAGCAGCCGCGACATCAGCGGCAACTCACCGCCGATTTCGGCATAGATATGGCTGAATCGCGGCACCACATACACCATGAGAAACAGCGTCACCAAAGCGCCGACACCGATCAGCAGGAGTGGGTAGATCGAGGCACTGACCACCTGTCGCCTCACGGCATCCATTTGCGTCTGGTAAGCCACGTAGCGCGAAAGTGCTTCCGGCAAGCCGCCGGTTTTCTCGCTGGCGCGCACGGTTGCCACATACAACAGCGGAAAGTTCGCTGGCGAATGTTGCAGGGCATAGGACAAGGTATGCCCTTCGTACAGGGTGGCGATAATTTGCGCGAGCGTCTTTCGGACCTCGGCCTGCTGCTCCTTCTCGGCCAGGGCTTCCAGCGACTCCACGAGCGACAGTCCTGCTTCCAGAAGGGCCAGCAATTCCTGGCTGAACAGGACCAGGGGAAACCTGCCGGTGCCCGCCTTGTGCCAGCGCGGCCAAGCCGCTTTGGGACTGATCGCGATCACCGTATATCCCTGGTTCCGTGCCTGGTTTGCCGCATCGCCTGCATCTGCGGCATCGAAAGCGAAAGCCGTCAGCTCTTCATCGCCGCGCAATGCTTTGACCTGGTAGCGCATGGTGTTCGTTCCTACTACCAGTTCGTGATTTCGGCGGCTTCGCCTTCGCCGCCGGGCTTGCCATCCTTGCCGTACGACAGCAGGTCGTAGTCTCCATGCTCGCCCGGCATGATGAAGACGTAGGGGTTGCCCCAGGGATCGGGCGGAACGGCTTTGGTGAGGTACGGGCCGGCCCACTTCGGCTCGTCGGGAGGACGTTGGACGAGCGTCACCAGTCCCTGCTCTGTGGTGGGGTAGTGGCCGGTATCGAGCCGGAACTGGTCCAGTGCCTTGCCAAGCGCGTCGAGCTGGGCTCGTGCTGCCTTGACCTCCGACTTGCCGATCTGCGAAAAGTACTTTGGCCCGACATAGCCGGCCAGCAGGCCGATGATCATCATGACAACCAGCAGTTCGAGTAGGGTGAAACCCCGGCCGCCTGCGGAGCTTTTGGCATTCCCTGTTTGCTGCATTTCGGTAGTCTCCGGTGTCCGTTTGAGCCGATCGACAAAACGCAAATGACTCAGCGCGGTACTTACCTTAGCGGCGCAGGTGCACTCTGGCTGTGGGTGGACCACCGTATACGTTCATACGCGGTGCACTGTATTTTTCTGATCGCCATCGTGCCCAGTCCTGATTAGGAGGCGCGGTAGTTGTGGTTCGATGCATTCGGATGCCCGACAGGGATCGATGCTGGCCGGGCAAATACCTGACGGCCACGACACTCTGATGCAGGTGCCTTTCCCGGGCGCGGAGTTCAGGTGGTAAGTTCCTCCTGACAACGAGGCGCGCTCCTTCATGCTAAGCAGCCCCAGTCCCCTCGTCTGGCCTTCCCACTTGACGGTTGCAGGATCGAATCCGCGGCCGTTGTCCTCGATCACCAGATGCAACGCATCATCGATACGATCCAGGCGAACCCGCACGCGGTCGGCGACCGCGTGCTTCACGATGTTGTGGAAAGCTTCTTGGAGAATTCGATAGAGGGTGATATGCAGCGCCACCGGTACCTCGTGCTCGGCGACATCGATCGTCTTCTCGAGCACGACGCCACCGCATACAGCGTCGAATTCACGGAAGAACCAAGACAGCGTGGGCAGAAGGCCGAGGTCATCGAGCATCAACGGCCGCAGTTCCGTCGATACGCGGCGCAACTCCGCCAGTGCCTCCTCGACCCGCGGGGTCAGCTGTCGCAGCGACTCGCACGCCTTCATGGCCGAGCCCTCGGCGAGCAACTTGGCGGACTGCTCGATCGAGAGCTTGATAAGACTCAAGGACTGTCCCAGCCCATCGTGCAAGTCCAGCGCAATCCGCCTGCGCTCGTCCTCCTGGATCGATACCAACAGGGCGGAGAGTCGTCGCAGTTCTTCACGGGCCTCACGCAATGCCTGCGCTGTCTCTTGGCCAACAGGGTCCGCGATTAGCTTAGGAAGCTGACCGTCGGCCTGGGTATGCGCGATGCTGAAGATAGCGCTCGCTGCTTTCAAGCCGAGGGGTGCGCTGCCCGCCCGGCCCAGATCGATACTGCCTGCCCCTGCATCGATCCCGTACGTGGCCGCGGCGCCTGCGCTCTCGCTGCTGGTGAGGGCGTCATTGACTAACGTCCCATTCAGAATCGCCACGCCCGTCGAATCGGCGAATCTCATTGCACCAGCAGCCATGAGGGGACCATCCGCAGCTGCCCTGCGTCCGTGCTTGGAAGCCATCCTCGACCCCCTCTCTTGTGCAATGCCTAGAAACAAATGCATTATTCCTAGAAACGAGCGGTTCGTGTAGGGAGGACTGTCCTGATCGAAGGGGGAGATTTGTCCCGGCATGTCCGTAAAGACCTTCATCGACAAGCGAGATACAGCGGCTGACAATTGATGCAATGTTGAGTGTCACCAAGCTATCTTGCGTGCGCGGAGAACGATTCCTGTTCACCGACATCGACTTCAAGGTCGAGGCCGGCGAGTGGCTGCACGTGCGCGGTGCCAACGGATGCGGCAAGACCAGCCTGCTCAGGCTTCTCGCCGGGTTGTCGCAGCCGGTGCAGGGCCAGATTCGCTGGTGCGGCAAGCTGACAGGCCAGGACGCGCAGGCGTACCGCGCCGACCTGCTGTTCCTCGGTCACCAGGCGGCGGTGAAGGAAGAACTTACGGCGCTCGAAAACCTCCAGCTTGCGTCGGAGCTCGACGGCCGCGGTCTGCCGCGGCCCGAAGCGTTCGCTGCGCTGCAGCGCATCGGCCTCAAGGGGCGTGAGGACCAACCTGTGCGTTTTCTCTCGGCGGGCCAGAAGCGGCGCGTGCTGCTCTCGCGCCTCATCACCCGAAAGGCGAAGCTGTGGTTGCTGGACGAGCCTTTCACCGCGCTCGACACCCGAGCCGTGGAGATGCTGGGAACTCTCATCGCTGAGCACCTCGACCATGGCGGCATGGCCGTGGTCACAAGCCACCAGGCGGTACAGATCGCCGGCGGCAAGGCGATCGATCTGTGAAGGCGGTGCTTGCCGTGATACGCCGTGACCTGCTTCTCGCAATGCGCCGCAAGACGGAGGTGCTCACGGCGCTCTTCTTCTTCGTCATCGTCACCAGCTTGTTCCCGCTGGGCATTGGTGCGGACACGGCGCTGCTGCGCAAGATCGCGCCGGGCGTGCTATGGGTGGGCGCGCTGCTAGCCACCATGCTGGGCCTGCAGCGCATGTTCGCGGCCGACCATGCGGACGGCACGCTCGAGCAGATGCTGCTATCGCCGACACCTCTGGCGCTGCTCGTGAGCGGCAAGAACATTGCGCATTGGCTGGTGTCGGGCCTGCCGCTGGTGCTCCTCGCTCCCTTGCTCGGCATGCAGTTCGACCTCGACCGCGGCGCGTTGGGCGTCCTGACACTGGGGCTGCTGCTGGGCACGCCGGTGCTGTCACTGGTGGGTGGCATCGGTGCCGCTCTCACCCTTGGAGTGCGCGGGGGCGGCATCCTGCTAAGTCTGCTGGTGCTGCCGCTCTACATCCCGACGCTGATTTTCGGCGCGGGCGCGGTCCATGCCCACACTGCGGGGCTTGGCGCCACCGGCCACCTGTCGCTGCTCGCCGCACTGCTGGCGATCGCCCTGTTCTTCGCGCCCTGGGCGACCACGGCGGCGTTGAGGATTGCGCTGGAATGAGCAACCAGATCATCAACTGGTTCAAGTTCACCAGTCCCTACAGCTTCTATCCCCTGGCGGGAAAGATGATTCCCTGGTTCTGGCTGCTGGCGGCCATGTTCGGTATCGCCGGGCTCTGGGTCGGCTTGTTTGTCGCGCCGAGCGACGCCACGCAGGGCGAGGGTTACCGCATCATCTTTGTCCACGTACCCGCATCGTGGATGTCGATGTTCATCTATGTGGTGATGGCGAGCTGGGCCGGGATCGGGCTGGCGCTCAACGCGCGGCTCTCGGGAATGATGGCGCAGGCGCTTGCTCCCACCGGGGCGCTGATGGCGTTCCTGTCGCTGTGCACCGGGGCCTTCTGGGGCAAGCCCATGTGGGGAACCTGGTGGGTGTGGGATGCGCGTCTGACCTCCGAGCTGATCCTGTTCTTCCTGTACCTGGGCTTCATGGCACTGCAGGCCGCCATCGACGACCCCCGGCGCGCCGACAAGGCCGGCGCGATCCTCGCGCTGGTGGGCGTGGTGAACGTGCCGATCATCTATTTCTCGGTGAAATGGTGGAACACGCTGCACCAGGGCGCATCGGTGTCGCTGACCAGGTCGCCCTCGATGGCCCAGACCATGTTGTGGGGCATGCTGCTGATGGTGCTGTGCTTCTGGATGTACTCGGTGGCGATGGCGCTCAGTCGCCTTCGCACCATCATCCTCGAGCGCGAAGCTCACACGGATTGGGTGCGCAGCCTGGCGGAGGTTGCGCCATGAACTGGCATTCCGCGGCCGACTTCTTCGCCATGGGTGGCTATGGGCTGTATGTCTGGGGCAGCTTCGGCGTGTGTGTCGCGGCCCTTGCGCTCGAGCCTTTCCTTCTGAGCAGGCGCCACCAGGCGATCGTGCGCAGCCTGCGCCGCCATGCACTGGCCGAACAGATGGACCGGGAGGCGTGATGAAAAAATGGAAAAAGCGCGGTGCGATCGTTGCCGGGGGCGTGCTGGCCGTCGGCGTTGCGGCTGCTCTGGTGCTCAACGCGCTCAACAGCAATATCGCCTTGTATGTGACGCCCAGCGAGGTCGCGGCCGGCAAGTCGCCCCAGGGCCAGGTGTTTCGCATCGGGGGCATGGTCAAGGACCGCTCGCTCAAGCGCGACAACCTAACAGTCCATTTCGTGTTGACCGATCTGGCGAAGGATATTCCTGTCTCATATACCGGCATCCTGCCCGACCTGTTCAAGGAGGGTAAAGGCGCCGTGGTGCAAGGCAGACTGGGCGCGGACGGCAACTTCACCGCGTCCGAGGTGCTGGCCAAGCATGACGAGAACTACATGCCGCCGGCCGCGCAACACGCGCTCGAGCAGGCCAAACGCGCTGAAGAAGCGCCTAAGCCATGATCCCCGAACTTGGCAATTTCGCCCTGATTCTCGCCCTTTGCGTGGCCACGCTTCTGGGCACGTTGCCGCTGCTCGGGGCGCACCATGGCCGCCGCGAATGGCTGCTACTGGCGCGCCCGGCCGCACAAGTGCTCTTCCTGCTGGTGACGGCGTCGTTCGTCGCACTGGCCTGGAGCTTCTACCTCAACGATTTCTCGGTGGCCTATGTCGCGGGCCATTCCAACTCGCTGCTGCCCACGCCATACCGGTTGGCCGCGGTGTGGGGCGGGCATGAAGGCTCCCTGTTGCTGTGGCTCTTGATGCTTGCGGGCTGGACCATGGCGGTCGCGCAGCTGTCGCGCACGCTCGACGAAACCATGGTCGCGCGGGTGCTGGGCGTGCTCGGCCTCGTCGCTTGCGGCCTGCTGCTGTTCGTGCTGCTGACCTCGAATCCTTTCGAGCGGCTGGTGCCGGCGGCCGTGGAAGGACGCGACCTCAACCCCTTGCTGCAGGACCCTGGCCTCATCTTCCATCCGCCGATGCTCTATATGGGCTACGTCGGATTCTCAGTCGCATTCGCATTCGCGATCGCCGCGCTACTCGCAGGACGCCTCGACGCCGCGTGGGCGCGCTGGTCGCGGCCCTGGACCACCACCGCTTGGGTCTTCCTCACGCTGGGCATCGCTCTGGGGTCCTGGTGGGCCTACTATGAACTGGGCTGGGGCGGCTGGTGGTTCTGGGACCCGGTGGAGAACGCCTCCTTCATGCCCTGGCTGATCGGCACGGCGCTCATCCATTCGCTGGCCGTCACGGAAAAACGCGGCAGCTTCAAGAGCTGGACGGTGCTGCTGGCGATCGGGGCGTTTTCGCTGTCGCTGCTGGGCACCTTCCTCGTGCGCTCCGGTGTGCTCACCTCGGTGCATGCTTTCGCCACCGACCCGAAGCGCGGCATCTTCATCCTGGTGCTGCTCACGCTGGTGATCGGCTCGTCGCTGGCGCTGTTCGCCTGGCGCGCGCCCAAGGTGGCCCTGGGCGGGAGCTTCGCGCTGATGTCGCGTGAAACGCTGCTGCTGGTCGGAAACGTGCTGCTCGTGGTCGCGGCCGGCTCGGTGCTGCTCGGCACGCTGTATCCGCTGATCGTGGATGCACTCAACCTGGGCAAGATTTCGGTTGGGCCGCCTTACTTCAACACGGTCTTCGTCCCCGTGATGGCCCCGGTGCTGTTCCTGATGGCTGCCGTCCCATTGGCGCGCTGGAAGCATGCCGATATCAAGGACATGGCACAGCGGCTGTGGATTGCCGCTGTCCTGGCGGTGCTGGGCGCCGTCGCCATTCCCTTGCTGATGGGCGGCTGGACGGTTCTGACCGGCCTGGGCACGCTGCTGTCCGTGTGGATCGCAACGTCCATGGCCATGCAGATCGCCACGCGCCTGAAGGCAGGCATGCCGCCGATGTCGTTCTGGGGCATGCAGCTCGGGCACCTTGGAATCGCCGTCTTCGTAATGGGCGTGACCCTGGTCGGCGGCTTCCAGCAGGAAAAGGATGTTCGCATGGAGCCGGGCGACAGCGTCACCGTCGGCGGCCATGAGTTCAAGTTCCTGGGGGTCACTCGCGTGGCGGGCCCGAACTTCACCGCAGCGCGCGGCCAGTTCGAGGTCAACCAGGGCACTCGCGCGAGCCGCACCCTCTATCCGGAAAAACGCATCTACGCATCCTCGTCGATGCCGATGACAGAAGCGGCCATCGACGCGGGCTTCACGCGCGACGTTTATGTTTCGCTCGGCGAGCCGCTTGAGGGCAGCGCTTGGGCCGTGCGCGTCTACTTCAAGCCGTTCGTGGACTGGATCTGGGGCGGTTGCCTGCTGATGGCGCTGGGCGGCCTCTGCGCGGTGTCCGATCGGCGCTACCGCCTGCGAGTCCGCGCTCGGGCCAAGGAGGCGATAACGGCACTGCAGGGTGCATCCCCATGAAGGCCAAGTTTCTGATCCCGCTCGCGCTGTTCGGCGTGCTGATCGGCTTTCTCGCCGTCGGTCTGAAGAGAGACCCGCGCGAGATTCCTTCCCCGCTGGTCAGCAAGGCGGCGCCCGTATTCAAGGTCCCGCAGCTGATCCTGCCGGACAAGACCTTCTCGCCGGCCGACCTGAAAGGCCAGGTCTGGATGCTGAACGTGTGGGCATCGTGGTGCGTGGCCTGCCGGCTGGAGCATCCGCTGCTGGTGGAACTCTCGCGCTCGCAAGTGCTGCCCCTGATCGGCCTGAACTACAAGGACAAGCGCGAGGACGCGCTGAAATTCCTCGGGCAGCACGGCAATCCGTACAACCTCTCTGCGCTCGACGTCGATGGTCGCGTCGGCATCGACTATGGCGTCTACGGCGTGCCGGAGACCTACATCATCGATAAGAAGGGCGTCATCCGCCACAAGCAGGTCGGACCGCTCACGCCCGAGGCGCTGCAAAAGACCATCCTGCCCCTCATTAAACAGCTGAAGAACTCGTGAAGCGCCTGTTTGCATTGCTGCTGGTTGCGCTCGCCCTCGGAACGGGATGGACCAAGGAGGCCACGCCGTTGGCCGAAGACCCGGTCGTTGAGCAGCGCATGGTCGCCATTTCCGAGGAGCTGCGCTGCCTCGTGTGCCAGAACGAATCGCTTGCGGCATCGCGTGCCGAGCTGGCGCAGGATCTGCGCCGCGAAGTGCGTACGCTGATCAGGCAGGGACGAAGCGACAACCAGATCAGGGACTTCCTGGTGGAGCGCTACGGGGACTACGTGCTGTACCGGCCACGGGTCAAACCCGAGACGTGGCTGCTGTGGGCCGGCCCCTTTTTGCTGATGATCATCGGTGTCGCAATCCTGCTGGTCTACCTGCGCCGGCGCAACCGCTTGATCGATGAAACCCCACTGACCAAAGATGAAGCGAGGCGCATCGATGCACTGCTGAAGGAGGGCGAAAAATGATGGGATTCCTCATCGGCGCCGCGCTGGCCATCGCGCTTGTTCTGGCGCTGCTGTTACGGCCCTTCCTGCACAAGACCGCCGGGGCGCAGTCGTCGCGGCGCGAGCTCAATGCAGCGATCCTTCGCGAGCAGCTCTCCAAGTTGGAGCAGGACCTGGCCGATGGCACGCTCGGCAAGGAAGACTACGCGCAGGCGCGCGCCGAGCTCCAGCGGCGCGCGCTCGAAGACACGCGTGAAAAGGACGCGACCAGCACGCTGCGCGCCCCCACGAAAACCATCGTGGGCGTGAGCCTGCTTCTGCCAATTGCCGCTGGCGTTCTTTACCTTCTGATCGGAAACCCCGCCAGCTTGGCCCCGCGCGGTGCTCATCAGCAAATGGCCAAGGCCCAGGAGCTCGAGCGAATGGTGGCGACCCTGACGCGAAAGCTCGAGAAGGAACCGGGCAACCTCAAGGGATGGGCCATGCTGGCGCAATCGTACAAGGCGATGGGCCGCATGGCGGAGGCCGAAAAAGCGTTCGAGCGGGCCGGCTCCTTCATCGACAACGACGCGCAGATGCTCGCCACCTACGCGGGAGTCGCAGCGATCAACAATCGCGGGCGGCTTGCCGGCAAGCCGGCGATGCTGATCCAGAAGGCCCTGAAGGCCGACCCCGACAACGCGACGGCGCTGTGGTTGTCGGGCGCAGCAGATCTCGAAGCCGGGGAGTACACCCAGGCCTTGCGGGCCTGGGAAGGGCTGGCGGCGCGGCTGCCGTCCGGGTCCGACGATGCGCGCAAGCTGCAGCGCGCGATCCAGGATGTCAGAGCCAGGGCTGCCCTGGCCGCCAAAGCACCCGCCGTCGCGGAGGCCGCCGCAGCCGGCCGCGATGTGAGCGGGACGGTGGAGCTGGATCCTTCGCTAAAGGACAAAGCCGGCCCTGACGACACGGTGATGGTCATTGCCCGGTTGCCCGGTACCCGCATGCCGGTCGCGGCGGTGCGGCTTCGCGCTGCGGAGTTGCCGGTGAAATTTGTGCTCAACGACTCCCAATCGATGAACCCACAGTCGCCCATTTCTGCAGCCACAGAGGTGGAGGTCGAAGCACGTATTTCCAAGACTGGCCTTGCAAAGGCCGAACCTGGTGACCTGATCTCGGCCGTGCAGACGGTCAAGGTCGGTGCGGGTGGCGTTCTGCTGCAGGTGACGCAGGTACGACCCTAGGGAGAAGCCGTGCCGCTGCCTTTGTCGCCCTCGCTTCGCGCGCGTCGCCGTTGTTCCTAGTGAGTTCGCCTCTGACCGGACGAATGAAAAGCCCCGACCGTTTCCAGCAGCGGGCAAGCGGTCGGTGGTCGACCTCGAAGAAGGGCAGAGTCTTAGGGTTTTCTACCGAGCCTTGGTTCCCGATTTTTTCAAGCTCCTGGTCAAGACGCGCTTCAGCCCGCGTCCGACTGCTGGTCTCCCACCATCTCGATCAGCGCCCTCGCCGCAGCCGAGAGTATTGCCGCCGGGCGGCGCTTGGTTCGGCGCGGCTGTAGGTCCAAAATGAGACTGGCGTCGCCGCCGCGGTCATGACCCTTGTTCCGAGTTATGGTGAACTTGGCCGATTTGGACTCGTCGTTTTCAGTGCCCTGCAAGCATTGTGCTGCGCTGTTGCAGAAGCGGGAACGGTTTTGTCCATTCTGCGGTGAGGATCAGTTCGACACGGATGGCGCTGTTGATGCAAGGTCGACCGTCGAGCCTGAGCGCAGTACTTCCGCTGGAGGTGGCAACCTCGTCCCGACGAGCGCGGCCAAGGAGGAAGCGAACTCCGAGATCGGCATTGCCCGCCCCGGCGCCTTGGGGCAGCAGGAAGTGCTGGGAGGCGGCGGCTCAGGGCACCGGGCGGGCAGCTCCGCTATCCCGAATCGCTGGGTGATCGGCATCGTGGCGGCGCTGGTTTTGCTTGTTCTCGCCCTGGTGCATGACATCTATCTCGACAAGCAGAGCGAGGCCAGCAAGCTGCGACAGTTCAAGGCGAATGTGGAGCAAGTGCAGAGCGCCTTGAGCCGTGGCGACCTGAGTGCCGCGAAGCGTGTGCTCGACGCCTTGGACGCCGACCATGCGGATGACCCTGGCGTGAAGGAGTTATGGCAGGCGTTCGATCGGCGAGCGCAAGAACAAGCCGCCAAGCGGGAACAGCTTCGAGACGCCACCCTGAAGGCGTCCCAGGCGCTTGGACTCGGTGAGCCCGCCGCGCCCCCGGCCCAAGCCCCTTTGCCTCCGGAAGCGCCGATGGTTGCCATCCCTGCACCAGGGAGCGGCGTGGCGGATCCGAAGGTAAAAGAGTGCGATGAAGCGCTTGCGGCACTGGCTCTCTGTTCGAAGAGATGAACTGGAAAGCCCTCCTGGCCGTCAGGGCCTAGAGCCCAAGCGGACCCCAGGCCGTTCGCAAGCACCGTGGCCAACTTCTTTCGCAGAAATGGCGGCGCGGACGCTCCAGAGTCGATGGTCGCCAAGGTCCAGCCTTTCGGGCCGGCATTGGAGGTCGTCCAGCGCGGGCAGACAGCTGCGAAGTCGGCTCTCTACAAGCACTGGGACGCCATCAAGGCCGAGGGCATCACGGCATCGCAGTTCATCGCGTTCTTGCAGCCTCTCGCCGACTTGGACGGCATCACGGTCTCGTACACCTACAGTGATGAAGATGGCACGGAGCACGTCTACAAGCACAGGCGCGGTGAGCTCGGGAGTGCGAATCCGCTTTCCCGAGCCATTCAGGAAAAAAAGCTATCCAAAGAGAAGGCACTGACCTTCGCGCTGAATGAAGAGGGCCGCGTCTGGATCGAGAGCAACTTCATCGAGCTCAGCGACCTGAAGTAGGCGTTCGAGATTCCGGCCGGCCAGCTCCGAGGAGTCAGCCACCGGCTCATGTGAACGAGGCGACCCAGTCCCAGACCCGCGCGGGTGCCTCGACCATCACATTGTGACCATGCGGCCCAAGGTCCGAGGCATTGGGATCGAGCGCACGGATCTGCTCCATCGTCACCAGCGCGTCATCGCGCCCGCGGCCGAGATGGACGGGGCAGCGAGCCAGAGCCGTCAATTCGGACAGCGGCGGCTTGCCGACGGCATTGGCTCGAGGATCCATCGCGAGACGCCACCCATCGGCGCCGCGCTGGATGCCTCGCGTGACGACAGGTGTCGCTGCGTTGGCGATCCCGCCAAGGCCGGAGACCTTCAGGTACCGCTCCCACGCGTCTTCTTCCGTGGAAAACGTTTTGGCGGGCTGGGAAGCCAGCGTGTCCATGCGGCGGAGTTCATCGTCACTCCACGCGATCTTGATGCTGGCCCCGAAGACCTGATGCGGTGTGACACCGAACCACCCCGTGGCCAGGGCGAGACCGATCACGCCGCCCAGCGAGTGTCCGAGAACCACGAGCCGGCCTGCGGGATTGACGTGCGGCAGCGCGGCGCGCCCGACGCTTGCGGCGTACTGACCGATGGCATAGGAGTCTTGTCGGCCGGATTGGCCGTGGCCGGGCAAGTCCAGGACGACCCAGCGGCCGGCCCAGCGAATGCCGGCCCCTGCGCACATGGGCGACCACACGGCCCCCGTCGCGCCCATCCCATGCAGCATGAGGAGCAGGTCCGGGCCTTCGCCGCCTTGTTCCATGTACATGTCCACTGCCTCCATCGCAACTTCGATGGCGCAAGATTACTCGACAGCGCCCCTGCAGCGGGGGCTGCGAACATCTTCAGACATGTGCATCAGGCCGGGGCAAAGTAGCGTTAAGCGGATCTCTCGAACTCCTCGAGCGCAACCTCGATGGGATCGCGACGAGCGTTGGTGGGGTAGAGCTCAATTGCCCGGTCTGCAAGCAACTCAAGTGTGATCTCGCCTTTCACAAGGCTGGAGAACTCCTGTGTGAAGCAACGCAGCCAAGCTTCCGCTGGCGTGAGGGTGTAGCCCGCGATGACGACGGGTTGTTCAGGTTTCCAGATAGCAGTCATTCCAAAGCCAGTTCGTCAAAAGGGTGCCGGCGATCGCACGATCTCCACGGGGCCGATCCCCGCTGTAGACGGTATCGCCAGTCTTCAACGATGTCACAGTCCAGCGCTCACCCGGTGTCACTTTGTAGTCGCCAGGCGCCAGGGGCAACTCGCGTGGTCCTCGCTCTGCAATTCGCGCCTCGCGCTTCGACTGTCCCATCCGTGACCGAGCGGACACCGTGCCGGGCCTAGAGTGCGTTGCATAAACCATCGAGCGGAGACATTCATGCACAGGTCCAGATTCTTGCGCGCCGCCCGCGCATCCCTTTGCGTTAGCGCCCTCGCGGCCGGTCTCGCGACCCACGCTGCGGAGACGGTGAAGATCGCATTCATCGATGTGTTGTCGGGACCCTTCGCGCTCAGTGGCCAAGGCTCGCTCAACCAACTGCGCGAGGTGGTGAGCCAGCTCAATTCCACGGCGGGCGCGGCTGATCCGAAGTTCGAGGTCGTCCCCTTCGACGGCAAGGGCACGCCGCAGGAGAGCACGAACGTGCTGAAGGCGGCGTTCGACCAGAACATTCGCTACGTGACGCAGGGCGGCGGCTCGGGAGTCGCCTTCGCCCTGGTCGACGCCATCAACAAGCAGGCCCAGCGCGATGTGAACGGAGCTATGGTGTACCTGAACTATTCGGCGATGGACCCGGGCCTCACGAACGACCGCTGCAGCTTCTGGCACTTCCGGTTCTATCCGTCGAGCGAGATGAAGATCGAAGCCCTGACGACCTACCTGAAGACGAAGCCGGATGTGAAGAAGGTGTTCCTGTTCAACCAGAACTACACGCACGGCCAGCAGGTGGCCAAGGCCTCGCGTGCCTATCTCGCGAAGAAGCGTCCGGATGTCGAGGTGGTCGGCGAGGACTACGTACCGATCGCTTCGACGCGTGACTTCGCGCCCTACGTGGCGAAGATCGCGTCGTCGGGCGCGGACACGGTCATCACCTCGAACTGGGGCAGCGATCTCGGGCTGTTCCTGAAGGCGGCGCGCGACTTCGGCCTGAACATCAACTTCTACACGATGAACGCCAACAACCCGGGCGTGCCGGCGCAGATGGGCTCCTGGGGCGCCGACAAAGTGAGCGTGATCTGGAACTGGGGCAGCAATGCGCCGACACCGGCGCTGGAGAAGATCGCGGTCGCCTACAAGCAGAAGTCGGGCGAGGACTTCATCTTTGCCGCGCACTGGAACACGATGAACATGCTGCGTGCGGCGATGCAGAAGGCGAAGTCGACCGACCCCAAGAAGGTCGCCTACGCGCTCGAAGGCATGAAGTACCAGAGCCCGTTGGGCGAGGTCGAGATGCGCTCGACCGACCACCAGTTGCAAGCGCCGATCTACCTTGGCGTATGGGCCAAGAAGGGCAGCCCAGGCGTCAAATATGACGCCGAGAACACCGGCTACGGCTTTCGCTCCGAGGTGGTGTGGAGCCCGGCCGAGAGCACGCAACCCACGACTTGCCAGATGAACCGGCCTCCGGCCTGAGCGCTTGGTCTCGTCTTGCGGCCTAGCGTCCAACCGAAGCGACGATCAAGAGGGCCAGCGCCAAGAAAACGCCCCCGACGAATCCGGCTTCTATCAAGAGCTCGCGCAAGGGAGCGTTCGTCCCGGGTGTACTAGCCGGTTCAGGCCGAACATCGTTCTGAGCTGCGTCCTCGCTCCCTAGCCCCAGTCCGATCATTTGCATGGTTGACGCTCCTCAGCCAGTGGCTTGTTCTCAAAGGTGCGGTCACTATAAAAACAATAGTACAAAAAATGTGAATTTTTCACATTTTGTGACTCCGCGACGCGTTACAAGAAGTACAAAAGTACTACATGTGACCGAAGATTTCGGTCATGAGAGACACACAAGACATAAATATCGGCTGGCGGACCGAGCCGCCGCCGGCGACGTATCACGTGAGGGCAGACGATCCTGCGAGCTTCTCCACGCACAGGATCACCGCCCTGCATCACAACTTTCACGAGCATCCGCTCTTCCAGGTGCCTGAACTCGTGAAGCTCGGCAAGGAGCTGGCTCCCCTGGGGCAGTGTCGATTCATGAGGCCTGGCCTCACAGTCGCTTCCACCATCGCGCACGACAGCCGGCATCCGGACGGGCGCAGCATCGACGAACACTTCGAGCGCATGGAGGAGCCGGGTTCGTCGGTGGCCCTCTACAACATCGAAGCCATTCCGCGCTACCAGGCCTTGCTGTTCGACATCGTCGGCACCATGCGCGCGGATGTCGAACGCGAGCAGCCGGGCATCTTTCGGGTGAACGGTTTCGTCTTCATCTCGGCACCGCCTTCGGTGACGCCCTTCCACATCGATCGCGAGAACAACTTCTGGCTGCAGTTGCATGGGCGCAAGATCCTGAGCGTCTGGGACCATGCGGATCGCAGCATCGTGCCGGCCGAGGCGGTGGAGGATTTCATCGTCACCCAGTCGCTCAGGAAGGTGCGATTCAGCGAAGAGTTCCGGTCTCGCGGCCAGGAGTTCCACGCACGGCCTGGCGACGGCGTCTATTTCCCGAGCACCTCGCCGCACATGACGAGTTCCGATACCGCCTGGACCTCACCGGGTGACCGCGTGTCGATCTCGATCGGAGTGACCTTCTACACCTCCGTCACGCGCAGGACCGCTCGCGTCTACCAGGTGAACCGGGTCTTGCGCAAATGTGGGTTGTCGCCCGCCTACCCCGGCGAGTCACCCGCGGCGGACGCACTCAAGGCGTCGGTGGGCGGGCTGGTCGGCGCGACGCGATCCTGCCTCGTCGACATGACCGCATCGGCGCGGCGCTTCAAGCCGGTGACGACACCGCCGCCGGGCTCCTATTGAACACTGAAGCCCCAGGCAGCGCATGAACTCGGAAAACGGCCCTCACTTTCTGACCTTGGCAATCTCCGACTGCAGCTCCTTGACCGTTGCCTCGCCCACAGCTGCCGTTTGCTTCTCGATCACCGGCTTCACCTTCTCGCGCAGCTTGGCCAGTTCGGCCGCAGGCAGCTCGGTGACCGTCATGCCGGCCTGCTTGAGCGCCTGCAGCGCGCTGTCGGCGGCGCCGCGCGAGGCCTGGCGCTGGAAAGCCGTCGCCTCCACAGCCGCGTCTGCAACGATCTTCTTCTCCTCTGCGCTCAAGCCGTCCCAGGTCTTCTTGCTGATGATGAGCGCCTGCGGGTTGTAGATGTGCCGCGTTTCGGTGAGGTGCTTCTGCACCTCGGCGAACTTGGAAGCAAGAATCGTCGTGTTCGGATTCTCCTGGCCGTCGACCGCTTTCTGGTCCAGTGCCGAATAGAGCTCGGGGAAGGGCAGCGGCACCGCGTTCGCGCCCAGCGCGCTGAACAGGTCAATGTAGATTGGCGACTGGATCACGCGGATCTTCAGGCCCGCGATGTCCTCGGCCTTGGCGATCGGCCGCTTGCTGTTGGTGAGGTTGCGAAAGCCCAGGTCCCAGTAGCCGAGGCCGTGCAGTCCCTTCTCGTCGAGCCTGGCCAACAGCTTCCGGCCGAAGGGGCCGTCCGTCACCGCATCGGCCTCCTGCGTGTTGCCGAAGAGAAAGGGGAAGTCGAGCACGGCGAACTCCTTCACCTGCGCCGCGAGGATGCCGGCGTTCAGCACCGTCATCTCGACCGTGCCGCCCTGCAGCGCGGAGACGGTCTGCAGATCGCCGCCGAGCGTGCCGCCCGGGAACAGCTTCACCGTGATCTTCTTGCCGGACTTCTCGGCCACGAGATCGGCGAACTTCTGCGCGCCCTGGGCCTGCGGATGGCCGCTCTGGTTCTGGAACGCGAATTTGAGCGTGCGCTCCTTGATCTGCGCCGCGGCGCCGGTGACGGCCAGCGCCGCCACCGCGGCGAGCAGGACCTTGTGCATCGATAGCTTCATGGTTCGTGTCTCCTTGTGATCAACCGTGGAAAAACTTCGCGGGCCAGGTGACGAGCCAGGGGAACAGCACCATGAGGAACAGAATCGCGAACTCCGCGATCATGAAAGGCACCACGCCCTTGGTGACGTCGTCCATCGAGATCCGGCCCACGCCCGCCACCACGTTGAGCACGGTGCCCACCGGCGGGGTGATCAGGCCGATCGAGTTGTTGATGATGAACATCACGCCGAAGTAGACCGGGTCGATGCCGGCGGCCTTGACGATCGGCATCAGCACCGGAGTCAGGATCAGGATGGTCGGCGTCATGTCCATCGCGGTGCCGACGATCATCACCAGCACCATGATCGCGAACATCAGCAGGATCTTGTTGTCCATGAAGGGCTGCAGCAGGCCGACCACCTTCGAGGGCAGGTCGGCCACGGTGATGAGCCAGGCGCTCACCATCGCGGCCGCGATCAGGAACATCACGATCGCACTGGTCTTCGCGGCGTTCACGAACACCGCGTAGAGATCCTTCCAGCTGAGCTCGCGGTAGATCGCCATCGAGACGAAGAGCGCATACACCGCGGCCACCACCGCCGCCTCGGTGGGCGTGAAGACACCCATGCGCAGCCCGACCAGGATGATCACCGGCAGCATCAGCGCCCACAGTGCCTGGCGAAAGGTCGCGAGCATTTCCGCGGTCGACCTGGCGGGTGGCGGCACGATCTTCTCGCGCCGCACGAGCCAGGCCCAGGTGAGCCAGAGCGCGCCGCCGATCAGGAGGCCCGGCACGATCGCCGCGAGGAAGAGCTTGGAGATCGAGACGTTGGCTGCGACGCCGAAGATGACGAGCCCGATGCTCGGCGGAATCACCGGCCCGATGACGCCGGTGGCGGCGATCAGCCCGCCGGCGCGCGCCTTGTCGTGGCCGGCGCTCACCATCATCGGCAGGAGCAGCGCAGTCAGCGCGGCCGCATCGGCAACCGCCGACCCCGAGAGCGCCGACAGCAGGCAGCCGGCCATGATCGTCACGTAGCCCAGCCCGCCCTTCACGTGGCCGACGAGCGCGAGCGCAAAGTCGACGATGCGCCTGGACAAGCCGCCGGCGTTCATGATCTCGCCGGCCAGCATGAAGAAGGGTACGGCCAGCAGCGGAAAGCTGTCGGCGCCGCCGATGACGTTCTGCGCCAGGATCTGCGCGTCGAAGAGGTCGAGGTGCCACATCAGCGCCACGCCGCTGGCGAGCAACGCGAACGCGATCGGGATGCCCATCGCCATCGCGGCGAGCAGGGAGCCGACGAAGACGAAGATCGTCATGGCCGCGCTCCAGCTTGCGGGCGGTCCGCCGGCGCGGCATCGGCCTGCTCGCCCAGGATCTGCTTCAGCTGCACGGCTTCCTCGGATTCCTGGATCATGACCAGGTCCTCGTCGGCGATGCGACCGGACACCAGGCGAAGCAGGTCGAGCGCAAGAAGGAATGCGGCAAGCACGGCGAAGACCACGCCCGACAGGTAGACCACGGCCATGGATGCGCCCGTGACCGGTGCAACGACGTCCCAGTTGATCTTCGTTTGGGCGACGCTGCCCTGGAACAGCAGCCACACGATGTAGAGCATCACGACATGCCCCACCGCCAGGCAGAACTTCTTGGCCGAAGGCGGCAGCCTCCGGACCACCATGTCGACGCCGAGGTGCCCGTGTTCCTTCAGCGCAAGGACGGCGCCCAGAAAGGTCATCCAGATGAAGAGCCAGCGCGAGACCTCCTCCGACACCGTGATGCCCGAGTTGAAGCCGTAGCGAAGCACCACGTTGCCGAAGACCAGCACCACCATCAATGCCAGCGCCGCGGCGATCAGCGCCTCAATGCCGGCGCAGCAGCGGTCGATCCATCGATTCATGTTGATCAGGCCGCCTGCGCGCGCTGCATCTCGACCAGCGCACGCAGGCCGGCCAGGTACGAATGCGGACCGAGCCCCTGGATCGTGCCCTTGACCGCCGGCGAGATGATCGAGTGCGCGCGCCAGCTTTCCCGCGCCGCGATGTTCGACATGTGGACCTCGAAGACCGGGAACGGCATGGCCTTGATGGCGTCGTGCAAGGGAACGCCGTGCTGGGTCAGGCCAGCAGGGTTGACCAGTGCGCCTTGCGCCTCGTCGATGTGCTGGTGGAGGAAGTCGATCAGCTCGCCTTCGTGGTTCGACTGGATGGTCTCCAGCTCGACGCCGAGCTCGGCCGCGAGCTTGCCGAGGCGTTCGTTGATCTCGGCCAGGGTGGTCGAGCCGTAGATGTGGGGTTCTCGGCGGCCGAACAGGTTGAGGTTCGGGCCGTGCAGGACGAGGATCTTCATGGTGCCGCTTCGATTCAAGGATGGGACTTGCGCACGCGTGCCAGCTCGTCGTTGTAGAGCTTGACGATGCCCGGGTCGTAGCTGGCGGCGAAACGCTCGGTGACCGGCTTGGCGATCTGGCGCATGCGCGCCTGCTCGGGCGGCGCGAGCTCGTTGAACTGGATGCCTTTGGCCTGGAGATCGCCGATGGATTTCTGCGCCGCCGCGCGGCTGACCTGGCGCTGGTAGCCGCGGGCTTCGTCGGCCGCTTCGCGCATCATCTTCTGTTCTGCCGCGCTCAGCGAGTCCCAGAACTTCTTGCTCACCAGCATGATGTTCGCGGCATAGACGTGGTTGGTGGCGCTCACGAACTTCTGCACCTCGAAGAACTTGTTCGACAGGATCACCGCGTAGGGATTCTCCTGGCCGTCGACGGCCTTCGATTCGAGCGCCCCATAGAGCTCGGCGAAGGGCATGGGCACCGGATTGGCCTTGAAGGCCTTGAAGGTGTCGAGGAACACCGGGTTGGGAATGACGCGGATCTTCAGGCCCTCGAGGTCCTCGGGTTTCGCGATCGGGCGCTTGCTGTTCGTGACGTTGCGAAAGCCCAGATCCCAGTAGCCCAGCGCGACCAGGCCCTTCTCGGGCAGCTTGGCGATGAGCGCCTGGCCGAGCGGCCCGTCGAGGAGGGCATCGGCCTGCGCGAAAGAGCTCACGGCAAACGGGAAGTCGACCAGGCCGAACTCCTTCACGATGCCGGCCAGGGAGGTGGTGGCGGGCGCCGACATCTGCTGCACGCCGCCTTGCAGCGCCGACTGCTGCTGCATCTCGTTGCCGAGCTGCGACGCAGGGAACTCCTGCACCTTGAGCTTGCCGCTGCTCTTCGCCGCGAGCAGTTCGCCGAAGCGCTTGACGCCGAAGCTCACGGGATGGTCCGGGTTGTTCAGGTGGCCGAAGCGGATGACGCGCTCCTGCACGTCCTGGGCCAGGGCCGGCAGCGTCAGGGCCAATGTCGCGCCGAGAAGGGCGAGCGTTCGGTAGAGGGTTCTCAAGTTGGGACTCCGGTGGATGAGGGCCGATGCGCCCGCAGGTCTGGCGGGCGACGCAAGACGCGCCGCATCATAGGCAGAAAGTGGAAAACATTTCCACTAGGGAAAGCACTTGGCAAAACTCGGGTAGAGTTGCTCTGCCATGACCGCCATACTCGAACGCAGCTTCAAGGTGCTCGAACACCTTGTCGCCTACCCGGAAGGGCGAGCACTTTCTGCACTCGCCTCCGATCTCCAGATGCCGCTGAGCGCGACGCATCGACTGCTTTCCGAACTGATCCGCTGCGGTTACGTGCGCCAGGATCAGAGCCACGGCAACTACATGCTGACGATCAAGCTGGTCTCGCTGGGCTTGAGCTTCCTGAGCAACAGCGGCGTCGTCGACGTCGCCCAGCCGCTGCTCGATCGCCTGGCGGCCGAATCGGGGGAGCTCGTCCGGCTGGCGGTCGTCGACGGCGACGAGCTCACCTTCGTGGCCAAGGCACAGGGCGCGACCCGGGGCCTGCGCTACGACCCCGACATGGGCTTGTCGGTGAACCTGTCCTGCAGTTCGGCCGGGCACGCGTGGCTGTCCACCATGCCGGAGGAGCAGGCGCTCCAGCTGGTTGCGAAACAGGGGTTCGGCACGCCTGCCGATTTCGGGCCCAAGGCCGTGACCTCGGTGAAATCGCTGCTGGCCTATCTGCGCGCGGCGCGCAAGCGCGGCTTCGCGATGATCAACGAGGTCTTCGCGCCGGCCATGACTGCGATGGCGGCACCGGTGCGCATCGGCAACGGCGCCGTCATCGGCGTCATCACCATCGCAGGCCCGCTCGTGCGACTGACGGAAGAGCGCATGCTGGCCTTGGGGCCCACGCTTCTCGCGACCGCCGAAGAGGTGGCCTATGCGAGCGGGGCGTCGGCGATGTTCAAGCGGAGAGCTTGACCGGCCGGCGCTCGCTCGCAAAGCAGGACGAGCTTCGGGACAATGAGCAGGATGAAACTCGCACTCGCCCTGATCGCTTCCCTGGTGCTCCTTTCCGGCAAGAGCCCTGCCGCCGCGGCGGTCCAGGCGCAGGAGGGCGAGAACTTCGTCGTCCCCGCGTCGGCGCGGGTTCGCTATGGCGCCGGCGATCGCTGGGTAGAGAAGATCGTTCGCGGTCCGGCAAGCTGCACCAACGAGTTCTTCGGCACCGATCCGGCACCGCATGTGCGCAAGTCATGCACCATCATCGGTCCCGCCCCTGCGGCGGCGGCCAGGTCGATGGAGGCTTCGTCGAAGCCCGCGGCGAGCGGCATCGCCGACGTGGTGGATCGCGCAGGCAAGATCGTTCCCGCGGCCTACCGGGCCATGGCTGCGGCCATGAGCGAGGCCGAGGGCATCGCCTACCGCTACGGCCCGGACGCCGCGCACTACGGCAGCGCCAACGCGAAGCTTCCCACCCTGTACGAGCGCGAGGACCATCTCGCGCGTTGCAACGAAAAGGGCGTCTGCATCACCTCATGGCAGGTCGGCGGTCCGCGCAAGGAGGTTGATTTTTCCTACTCGACCAACCAGTCCAGCGTCGTCTTCCTGGCCGACGATCCGGTCCAGCGCGCCGGTGTCGGCGACCTGCAGGCATCGGCCTTCGAGGTCAACACCTATGCACAGAAGCCGCAATTGCCCTGGCAGCTCGGGGGCGGCGGCCTCGACAGCGTGAATGTCGTGCAGTACCGCTCCGCCGGCCTGCTGCCGAACGACGGCAGCGCCCGCCCCGTCGCGGCCGGGCGCTGCAGCGGCCCGGCGGGCAACTGCCCGACCTCCGTCATCGCTTTCCAGAACGGCCTGCTCGCCACCACCGGCAGCAACACCGCCCACAACCTCGCCACCGCGCGGCTGGCGCCGAACAAGGTGCCGACCGCCGTCGCCATGACGAGCAACAGCGAGTTCGCCTTCGTGACCGTCTGGGACACGGCCGAGCTGAAGGGCCAGGTGGCGGTGGTCGCGCTGGCCGGATTGTGCGATGGCTGCAAGCTCGAAGGGCCGTACTACGAGTGGTGGTCCGAATGGCAGGGCGTCTACCCGGGCTTGCCGAACATGGGCAACATCGCCTTCATGAAAGTGCTGGGCTACGTGGACCTGCCGGCCGACATGAAGGCGCCGACCGAGATCGCGGTCACCACCGGCATGCATCCTTTCAACACGGTGCTGGGCGGCGGCCTCTTCATGGGCCAAACCCACTCGCCGCTCAGCAGGCACTGGCAGTCCTTCACCCCGTCGGGCAGCAACTACAAGCGCTATGCCAAGGGCGGCGTGGCGGTGGTCGTGTCCAAGTCCGAGCAGAAGGCGGCCTTCATCGATCTGAAGCCGCTCTTCGGCTACATCAACGGCGTCTACTTCAGCGAGGCAGTCGGCAGCATCGGCCCGGTGGGGCAGGACGAGCGCCAGTGGCCGCATGCCTTCAGCTTCAAGCCGCAGGCGCGGCCGGTGGTGGTGAAGACGATCGCGCTCGATGCGCGGCCCACGGCCGTCAAGACGACCGTCACCCGCACGAAGGATGCCCACGCCTGGATCGCGACGCAGGAGGGCAGCCTGCGCATCTTCAGCCTGGGCGGCTACGCGCCGGGTGCCGAGCTCCGGTCGGGATCGCCGAACGGGATTGCGGCAGAGGGCAGGGTCGCCGTCGGCCGCAACCCGAGTTCGCTCGCGCATTCGAAGGACGACCCCGACCGGCGGCTGGATGCGCTCAACAGCCAGGTGATCGTGACTTCGCGCGGCGATCGCAAGATCCAGTGGGTCCGTTTCTCGGAAGACGGGAAGAGCGCCCGCGTGGTGCGTACGCTGCAGGACAGCCGCATCGTCGACCCGGTCGCGACCGAGGACATCGACAACTTCGCCAACCTCGGCCTGACGCTCAGCGTGGCGGACTACGGCGGCCGTGCGGTGCTCAACTACCGCTACGGCCCGGTGGTGTTCGCCGACCGCGGCGCGGAATGGGCCTGCCAGCCGCCGCGCGGCTGCCCGGTGAAGCCCACGGGCGATGTGGCCATCGAATTCGGAGGCGGCTTCAAGATGCAGGGGCGGCCTTACCAGATCAACACCTCGAACGTGCCCTGAGCGCCGCTGACTTCGAGGGCGATGGCCGCCAGCGGCGGGCAACCCATGTGCCCCGATGACGAAAGCGGAGCACGTGAAATGCACAGGGGCGTTCGTTAGAACTAGGTTATCTTCCGCCGCTACAAGCCCCCATCTTTTTTGCAGACGGCACTTCCGACCATGTTTCGAACCCTGCTCAAGTCCAAGATCCACCGCGCCACCGTCACCGACTGCGAACTGCACTACGAGGGCTCCTGCGCCATCGACGAAGATCTGCTGGATGCCGCAAACCTGGCGGAGAACGAGCAGGTCCACATCTGGAACATCAACAATGGCGAGCGCTTCGTGACCTATGCGATCCGCGGCCAGCGCGGGACCGGGATCATTTCGGTCAACGGTTCGGCCGCACGCCGGGCGTCGGTGGGCGACCTGATCATCATTGCCGCCTTCGGCCTGGTGCCGGAAGACCAGGTGGCGGGCTACCGGCCCAAGCTGGTGTTCGTGGACGGCGCCAATCGCATCAAGGAAGAACGCGCCCACATCCCGGTACAGGCCGCTTCGGGCGAAGCCGTTGCAGCCTGACCGCTGGCAGTTCCAGTTCCGCTCTGGTCGGCTGCGGCCTGATCGATCGATCTCAGTCGCGCGTTTATGCCTCGAGGCCGAGTCGAGGCGCCGCGCAGCACTTATCTCATCCATCGCATGCACACATCCGTCGGCGCCAACCATTCCTGGCAGCAGCGCAGCCTGCGCAGCGTCTGGCACCCCTGCACGCAGATGCAGCGCGCGGCCACCGTGCCGCCGCTGCCGATCGCGCGCGGCGAGGGCCCGTGGCTCATCGACCACGAGGGCCAGCGCTACTTCGACGCCACCAGCTCCTGGTGGGTCAACCTGTTCGGCCACGCCGATGCGCGCATCAACGCGGCGCTCAAAGACCAGCTCGACCGCCTGCCGCACGTGATGCTCGCCGGCTGCACGCACGCACCGGCGGTGGAACTGGCCGAACGCCTGTCGGCCTTGACCGGCGGCGTGCTCGGCCATTGCTTCTTCGCCAGTGACGGCGCCTCGGCGGTCGAGATCGCGCTGAAGATGAGCTTCCATCATTGGCGCAACCGCGGGCGCCCGAACAAGCGGGAGTTCGTCTGCCTGCGCCAGGGCTACCACGGCGAAACGCTGGGTGCCCTGGCGGTCACCGACGTGGCGGTGTTCCGCGATGCCTACGACCCGCTGCTGATGCGCGCGCACCAGGTGATGTCGCCCGACGCGCGCCAGGCCGCAGCCGGCGAGACCGCGGTGGACGTCGCTGCGCGGGCCGCGGCCGACTTGCAGGCGCTGTTCGAGTCGCGCCATGAACACATCGCGGCGCTGATCGTCGAGCCGCTGGTGCAGGGCGCCGCCGGCATGGCGATGCACGATGCGGCCTACCTGCGCACCGTGCGCGCGCTGTGCGAGCGCTACGAGGTGAGCCTGATCGCCGACGAGATCGCGGTCGGCTGCGGGCGCACCGGCACCTTCTTCGCCTGCGAGCAGGCCGGGATCTGGCCGGACTTCGTCTGTCTCTCCAAGGGCATCAGCGGCGGCACGCTGCCGCTGTCGCTGGTGATGACGCGCGACGCGATCTACGAGGCCTTTCTCGATGACGACGTCGCGCGCGGCTTCCTGCATTCGCATTCCTACACCGGCAACGCCCTGGCCTGCCGCGCCGCGCTGGCGGTGCTGGACCGCTTCGAAGAGGACGACGTGCTGCAGCGCAACCGGCAACGCGCCGCCGCACTGAGCGCGGCGCTCGCGCCATTGCAGGCCGACCCGCGCATCGAGCACTTCCGCCAGTGCGGGATGATCTGGGCCCTCGACGTTCGCGAGGCCTTCGTCGGCGAGCGCTTCGCCGAACGCTTCCATCTCGCGGGCCGCGAGCGCGAATTGCTCATTCGGCCGATCGGCCGCACCGTCTACCTGATGCCGCCCTACGTGCTGGACGACGGGCTCGCAGCCTGGCTCGCGCAGCGCGTGATGCAAACGCTGGATGCCGTGGCCTCTGCAGAGAACGCCCATGCTGATCGAACACCTGAACCGCCGACTGCGTGAGCTCGAGGCCGAAGCGCTGCGCCGGCAACGGCGCACGGCCGAGTCGCCCTGTGCGCCGCACCAGCGGGTGTCCGGGCGCGAGATGCTGGCCTTCTGCAGCAACGACTACCTGGGGCTCGCGAACCATCCGGCGCTGATCGAGGCGCTGGCCGAAGGGGCGCGTCTGCATGGCGCCGGCAGCGGCGCATCGCATCTGATCAGCGGTCATTCGCGTGCCCATGCGCTGCTCGAGGACGAGCTCGTGCGATGGATGGCACCCGCCATCCCGCAAGCGCGCGTGCTGAGCTTCTGCACCGGCTACATGGCCAACCTCGCGCTGCTCACCGCGCTGGGCGATGCGAGCGCGACGATCTTTGCCGACAAGCTCAACCATGCCTCGCTGGTCGACGGCGCGCTGCTGGCCAAGGCGCCGCTGCAGCGCTATCCGCACGGCCGGCTCGACCTGCTGGCGAGCCAGCTCGGGCGTTGCAGCACGCCGATCAAGCTGATCGTGAGCGATGCCGTCTTCAGCATGGACGGCGACCTGGCCGACCTGCCGGCGCTGCTGGCGCTCGCCGAGGCGCACGACGCCTGGCTGGTGGTCGACGATGCCCATGGCTTCGGCGTGCTCGGCGAAGGCGGCCGCGGCAGCCTGTCGCACTTCGGCCTGCGCAGCGAGCGCCTGATCTACATGGGCACGCTCGGCAAGGCCGCAGGCCTGGGCGGCGCCTTCGTGGCCGCGCATCCGAGCGTCATCGAGTGGCTGGTGCAGTCGGCGCGCAGCTACATCTACACGACCGCGGCGCCGCCGGCGATCGCGCATGCGCTGTGCGCGAGCCTGCGCCTGATCGGCGGCGACGAGGGCGAAGCGCGGCGTGCGCGACTGCGGCAACTGATCGGCATGCTGCGCGATCGGCTGGGCGCACTGATGCAGCACAACCCCCGGCTCGGCTGGCGCCTGGCCGATTCCGCCACCGCGATCCAGCCCTTGATCGTCGGCGACAACGCGGCAGCGCTGGCCTTGTCCGCCGCGCTCGATGCACAAGGCCTGTGGGTGCCGGCGATCCGACCGCCGACCGTGCCTGCGGGCACCGCGCGGCTGCGCATCACGCTGAGCGCAGCGCACACGCCGCAGGACGTGCAGACCCTGATCGATGGCCTGGCGCGGGCCGCCGGGAGCCTGCGATGAGGGCCGCAGCGATGCACGGCTGCTTCGTCACCGGCACCGACACCGAGGTCGGCAAGACGCGCGTCAGCGCCGCCTTGCTGCACTGGCTCGGCGAGCGGGGCCTGCGTTGCGCCGGCTACAAGCCGGTGGCCGCCGGCATCGAGACGATCGATGGCGAGAACGTCAACGAGGATGTGCGCGCATTGCGCGACGCGAGCTCGGTGGTGATGACCGATGCCGAGGTCGGCCCCTGTCAGTTCGAAGCCGCCTGCGCCCCGCACATCGCGGCAGCGCTCGAAGGCCGCACCATCGAGCGTGCCGTCCTGCTGCAAGGAGCCAGGACGCTCGCGGCGCGCGCCGAGTACCTGATCGTCGAAGGCGTCGGCGGGTTCTGCGTGCCGCTCGGCGCCGACTTCGACAGCGCCGACTTCGCCGTGGACCTGCAGTTGCCGGTGGTGCTGGTGGTCGGACTGCGCCTGGGATGCATCAACCATGCGCTGCTGAGTGCCGAGGCGATCCGCGCGCGCGGCCTGCGGCTTGCGGGCTGGATCGCGAACACCGTCGACACGGGAATGCCGCACCGCGATGCCAACCTCGCCACCCTGCGCGATGAACTGGGGCGGCGCCACCAGGCGCCTTGCCTGGGCGTGGTTCCCCGTATGAGCAGCCCTGACCCGGCGGCTGTCGCAGCCTGCTTCGACGATGCGGCGTTGCGCGCGCTGTTCGGGCTGGCATAAGACAAGCTTTCACTCCGATCCCCCGCATGGCGCAATTTGCAACCAGATTGGCTGCCCTTGTGACTGGCTCCTGGCTATCCTGACTCGGATGGCCATCCCACCCGAAGGACGACATGACCACCACAGCCACCGTTTCCCTGTCATCTTTGCGCACCAAGACGTCGCGCCCCGAGCCTCGCCCGGATCAGCGCTGGGGCGTCGCCGACGTCGAAGCCCTGTTCGCGCTTCCGTTCATGGACCTGCTGTTTCGCGCCCAGCAGGTGCACCGCCAGCACTTCGATGCCAACGAGGTCCAGCTGTCCACGCTGCTCTCGATCAAGACCGGCGGCTGCGCGGAGGACTGCGGCTACTGCCCGCAGTCCTCGCATTTCGACACCGGTGTGGAGGCCAGCAAGCTCATGCCGCTGCAAGAGGTGGTCGAAGCGGCACAAGCCGCGAAGGCCCAGGGCGCCACGCGCTTCTGCATGGGCGCCGCCTGGCGCAGCCCCAAGGCGCGCGACATGGAAAAGGTGACCGACATGGTGCGCGAGGTCCGCGCGCTCGGCCTGGAGACCTGCATGACGCTGGGCATGCTCGAGGCCGACCAGGCCCAGGCGCTGAAGAACGCCGGGCTGGACTACTACAACCACAACCTCGACAGCGCTCCCGAGTTCTACGGCAAGATCATCAGCACCCGCACCTACCAGGACCGGCTCGACACGCTGGCCCATGTGCGGGACGCGGGCATCAATGTCTGCTGCGGTGGCATTGTCGGCATGGGCGAAAACCGCACGCAGCGCGCCGGGCTGATCGCGCAGCTGGCCAACCTCGATCCCTATCCCGAGTCGGTGCCGATCAACAACCTGGTGCAGGTCGCGGGCACGCCGCTGGCCGGCACCGAGCCGATCGACCCCTTCGAGTTCGTGCGCACCATTGCGGTCGCGCGCATCACGATGCCGACGACCATGGTGCGGCTGTCGGCCGGGCGCGAGCAGATGGATGAGGCGCTGCAGGCGCTGTGCTTCGCCGCCGGCGCCAATTCGATCTTCTACGGCGACAAGCTGCTGACCACGAGCAACCCGCAGGCCGAGCGCGACCGCGCGCTGTTCGAGCGCCTGGGACTGAAGGCGCAGCGCAGGCAATGAGTGCGCTGCCGATGCCGGTGGCTGC
The DNA here is from genome assembly GCF_964254305.1 of Variovorax sp. LjRoot84. Lineage (NCBI taxonomy): Bacteria > Pseudomonadati > Pseudomonadota > Betaproteobacteria > Burkholderiales > Comamonadaceae > Variovorax > Variovorax sp. LjRoot84. Next base: position 4,993,044 of record NZ_CAXUTE020000001.1, on the reverse strand, counting down.
GCCGAGCCCGCTCGGCCGCCCGATCATCGACGCGGCGTTCCGCGCCGATCCCTATCCGGCCTATGCCGCGCTGCGCGAGGCCGGGCCGATCCACTGGAGCGAAGAGTTCTTCGGTGGTGCGTGGCTCCTGACCCGCCATGCCGACGTGGAGGCGGTGCTTCGCGATTCCGTACGCTTTTCGGCGCAGCGCACCGGCGGCTGGGTCATGCAAAGCCGTGCCGCGCGCGGTGAGCTGAAAGACTTCCAGCAGCTCTTCGCGCGCGCGATGCTGTTCGTCGATGCGCCGGACCACACGCGCATTCGCAGCGTGCTCAACGCGGGCTTTCGCAATGACGTCCTGCAGCAGTTCGTGCCGGCCATCGCGCAGCGCGTCGATGCCTTGCTCGATGCGGTGGACGCCGACGCGGGCTTCGACTTCATGCAGGCGCTGGCGCGGCCGCTGCCGGCCGAGGTGATGGCGATGCTGATGGACATCCCCGCGGCCGATCGTGGCGACTTCATCGCCTGGTCGGACGATCTGGCGGCTTTCATCGGTGCGCCGATGCCCTCGCTCGATGAGGCACGGCGCGCGCGCACCAGCCTGCTGGCGATGAGCGGCTACTTCGAGCAGCTCGTGCCGCAGCGCCGGCACGCGCTGGGCGACGACCTCGTGAGCCGGCTGCTGCGAGCCGAGGCGGCGGGCGACATCCAGCCCGGCGCCGAGCTGCTCGCCCAATGCGCGATGCTGCTGTTCGCCGGCCACGAGACCACGCGCAACCTGCTGGGCAACGGCCTGCAGGCGCTGCTTGCCGATCCGGCGTCGTGGCAGCGCCTGCAGCGCGAGCCCGCGCTGTTGCCGGGCGCGGTGCGCGAACTGCTTCGCTTCGACAGCCCTGTGCAGTACACCGGCCGTCGCGTGGCGGCCGATCTCGTGCTGCATGGCCAGCCACTGCGCCGCGGCGAGCTGGTCGTTGCGCTCATCGCCTCTGCCAACCGGGATCCGGCGCGCCACGCCGAACCCGATCGCCTGGACGTCGCGCGCCGCGCGGGCGGCCTGCTGTCCTTCGGCGCCGGTCCGCATGTGTGCATCGGCGCAAGCCTGACGCTGATGGAGGCCGAGATCGTCTTCGGCCGGCTGCTGCGCCGATTCCCGGCCCTGCAGCGGCTCGATGCGCAACCGCGCTGGAGCGGCAATGCGGTGTACCGCGGCCTGAGCGTGCTGCCGGTGCAAGCCCGCAGCCGAGTGGGGGGAGACGGTGGCCAAAGGGGTTCGCATGATCGAGACCTTGAGCAGAGAGGGTGCAGGGTGCGCCCGGCGAGTGTCGATGGCCTTGACGGTTGATGGCGTCATACTGCCGGCCATCGATCTTCTCAGGAGCTTTCAAATGCAGGCCGTTTCCATCCACGTCGTCGATGTAGCCCATGGCGTTGTCGCTCAGGGCATGCGGGTCGACATCGCCCGGTTCGAGGGCGAAGGCTGGACGGATGTGGCCTCGGGCAAGGTCAGCAGCAATGGCGTGGTCGACGGCATCGAAAGCCGCGAGTCCTTGTTCGAGATCGGCTTCTACGAGCTGCGCCTGCACGTGGCCGAGTACTACCGCGCAAGAGGCGCCAAGCTGCCCGAGCCCGCGTTCATGGGCGTGCAGGTCTTCCGCTTCGGCCTGGCCGATATGTCGCAGCACTACCACCTGCCCGTGAAGCTGACGCCGTGGGGCCTGTCCTGCTTCCGCGGCGGCGCCTAGGATTCACGCCGGCGCGCGCAAGGCCCGCGCTTCGTCGCGAAACTGCCGCGGCGTCATGCCGGTCCATTGCCGGAACCGGCGGCTGAAGTAGACCGCATCGCCGAAGCCGCATTGGTGCGCGACGTCGCCGATGCGAATGCCGGAGCTGAGGAGCAGTTCCTTGGCGTGTTCGAGGCGCCGCTCGGTCACGAGCTCGGTGAATGTGCGGTCGGTCTGCTTCTTCAGCAGGTGCGCGAGGTAGTTCGGCGACAACATGGCCGCGGCGGCCGCATCGTTGAGCGACATCTCCTCGTGCAGGTGTTCGCGCACGTAGCGCATCACGCGCTGCAGCGCATCGTGCCGCGAGCTGCCGCCGCTGCTGCGCCGCCCCGCCTGCTCCTGCAGCTGCGCCTCGTGCCGCTGGCAGGCCAGCCCCAGCAGTTGCAGCAGGATGCCGCGGATCGCGCTTCGCGTTGCGAGGCGCCGCGCCCGGTTCAGCGCCGACAGCTCGTCCAGCCAGCCGAGGATGCGGGTGAAATCCGCATCGTCGAAGTGGAAGTCGACGTACTCCTGAAAGAGAAACGAAGCCAGCTCGGGCTGGCGGGCGATCGAGACTTCTTCCAGGTCGAGTGGCTCCACATCGAGCTCCGGCCAGAGAAAGCCCTGGTCGAAATTGACGATGGCATAGCGCGCGCCGACGGGATGGGGAACCACGTGCACGCGGTAGGGCAGCACGAAGCTCAAGTACCCGGCGCCGAACGGCCGCACCGCGCCGCCGATGAGCTGCTGCGAGCCGCCTTCGATGCCCACCTGGATCTGGAAGTACTCGTGCCGATGGGGCTGCGCGAGGACATCGCGCGCACCCTCGAAGCGGATGTCGAAGTCGAGGTGGTCGGCGCGCTCCTGCATGCCGTAGAGGCGGAGGCTGGAAGGGCGGGGCGAGGTGGTCGGCATCGCGCCATCGTAGACGCGTCCTCGTTCTGCGTAGATGCGTGCGGAATGATGGCGGCATCCCGGCCAAGAATGGCTCGCGCTCAAACTATGAAGGAGAACAAACCATGTCCAGTTCACGTCGCAACCTGTTGGCAAGCTCCGCCGCCATGGCCAGCGGGGCCATCGCCGGCTGTGCCCTGCCGGCCGGCGCCGCGCGCTCCCCGAGCACGCCATTCGATATCGCCTCGTCGTCGATTCCGATCGTCGGCAGCGAACAGGTGTTCCCGGTGCGGCGCATCTATTGCATCGGCCGCAACTACGCCGCCCATGCGCGCGAGATGGGATCCGATCCGACCCGCGAGCCGCCCTTCTTCTTCCAGAAGCCGGCCGACGCGATCCAGGTCGTCATGCCCGGCGCCGTGGCCGACCATCCTTATCCGAGCCTGACGAAGAACTACCACTACGAAGTGGAACTGGTCGTCGCCTTGTCCAGGGGCGGCAGCAACATCGCGATCGACAAGGCGCTGGCTCACGTGTACGGCTATTCCCTCGGCCTGGACATGACGCGGCGCGACCTGCAGCGCGAGATGGGCGACCAGAAGAAGCCCTGGGAGATCGGCAAGAGCTTCGATCACTCCGCGCCGGTCGGCCCGATCCATCCCGTCGCGAAAGTCGGCCACTTCGCCGATGGGGCGATCTGGCTCAAGGTCAACGGCCAGACCAAGCAGAGCGCGACGCTCAAGCACATGATCTGGTCGGTCGCGGAGCAGATCAGCCGCCTGTCGCAGGCCTTCGAGCTGATGCCCGGCGACATCATCTATTCGGGCACGCCGGAAAACGTCGGTCCCGTGGTGCGCGGCGACCTGATCGAGATTCACATCGACGGCTTGCCCAACCTCTCGGTGCGCGTGGTCTGAGCGACTTCGCTCACGCTGCCGTCTGGCCGGCGGTGTAGCGTTCGGCCGGCCGCGCGCGCGAGAGCTTCGGCACCATTTCGCGCCGCGCCGCCTCGAAGCGCTGCCAGTCGCCGGCATCCGGCAGCGAGGGGATCGTCACCAGCTCGCGCGCATCGAGGCCGGCCAGTGCCGCATCGACCAGGTCGTCGGCCGACATCACCATCTCCTGCGGCAGGTTCGACACCGGCATGCCCGCCACGTCCCAGAACTCGGTGCGGATCGCGCCGGGCAGGACGGCCTGCACCTGCACGCCCTTGTCGCCCAGCTCGTGGTGCAGGGACTGGCTGAGGTTGAGCACGTAGGCCTTGGTCCCGCTGTAGCTGCCGTTCAGCAGCTCCGGCGACAGCGCGACGATCGACGCGATGTTGATCACCGTGCCGCTGCCGCGCGCAACGAACGCGGGCGCGGCGGCGCGCGCCAGGCGGGTGAGCGCAATCACGTTCAACCGGATCATCATCTCCAGCTCGTCCGGGTCGGACTCGATCAGCGATGCGGTGGCGCCGATGCCGGCGTTGTTGATCAGCATGGTGATCGAGGGATCGGTGCGCAGGCGTTCCTCGACACGCCGCTGGTCGGCCGCTGCGCCCAGGTCGGCGACCATGACCTCGACGCGGCGCCCGGTCTCGCGCCCCAGCCTTTCGGCGAGCGCGTCGAGCCGCGAGCGGTTGCGCGCGACGAGGATGAGGTCGTGGCCGCGCCGCGCGAGCCTGTCGGCGTAGACCGCGCCGATGCCGGATGACGCGCCGGTGATCAGCGCGGTGCTTTGGGATGCCTGCTTGCTCATGATGTGTGTCCTTGGGGTTCGAAAAAACGGCGGATTGACAAGGCGAACATTAGGTCGCAGACTTGCGACTTAAAAGTCATGTTTCCCTCGTTTTAGGACAAAGTGATGAAACGCGTCGGATTGCTGGTCTTTCCGGGCTTCCAGATCCTGGACATGGTGGTGGTCTCGGTCTTCGAGCTCGCCAACGCGGCTGCGACCAGGCCTGCGTACGCCTTGGAGGTGGTGTCGGAAGAGGGCGGGCCGGTGAAGAGCTCCTCCGGCGTGCAGGTCGAGACCCGTGCCTTCGGCAGCGCGAAGTTCGACACGTTGCTGGTCGCCGGCACCATGGACATCGCGCCCTCATCGCCGGCACTGCTGGCCTTCCTGCGCGACGCGGCGAAGAAGTCGCGCCGCGTCGGCAGCATCTGCACCGGCGCCTTCGTGCTGGCCGAGGCCGGGCTGCTCAACGGCCGGCGCGCGACCACGCACTGGCACTTCGCGCGGGAGCTGCAGCGAAATTTCCCGCACGTGAAAGTGGAGGAGGACTGCATCTACATCATCGACGGCACGGTGTGGACATCGGCCGGCATGACGGCCTGCATCGATCTCTCGCTGGCGCTGGTCGAAGGCGATCTCGGCACCGAGGTCTCACGCGCGGTGGCGCGCAAGCTCGTCGTCCACTCGCACCGCACCGGCGGGCAGTCGCAGTTCTCCGCCTTCCTCGAACTCGAGCCGAGATCGGAGCGCATCCACGACGCGTTGAACTACGCCAAGAAGAACCTGCATCTCGCGCTGTCGGTCGAACAGCTGGCGGACGTGGCCCATCTGAGCCCGCGGCAGTTCAGCCGCGCCTTCCTCGCCGAGACGGGCCAGTCGCCGGCCCGCGCGATCGAGAAGCTGCGCGTGGAAACCGCCCGCGCGCTGATCGAGGACGGGCACTCGATCGACCGGGTCGCGGAAAAGGCGGGATTCGCCGATCCGGAACGCATGCGCCGCGCATTCCATCGCGCCTTCGGGCAGCCGCCGCAGGCGCTCAAGCGGGCGGCGCGGCTGCAGGTGGCGGCCTGAAGGCCTGGGGCAGAACTCAGAACGTTTCCCAGTCTCCGTCACCGGTGGCCGTGCCCGCTGCCGTGAGCTGCTTGCGTTGCGGCGCGGCGATGGCTTGTCGGGCCCGGGCCGGTTGCGCTGCTGCCTTGCGCGCGAGGGGAACCAAGGGCCGGATGACTTGCTGCTGCCCGTCGAGTTTGAACACGCTGACGGCCTGCGACAGGCTGCCGGCCTGCTCCTGCAGCGACTGCGCCGCAGCCGCGGCCTCTTCGACCAGCGCCGCGTTCTGCTGCGTCACCTGGTCCATCTGCGTGATCGCCTGGTTGATCTGCTCGATGCCCTGGGTCTGCTCATGGCTCGCCGCCGTGATCTCGCCGATGATGTCGGTCACCCGCTTCACGCTGCCCACGATCTCTTCCATGGTCTTGCCGGCTTCGCCGACCAGTTGGCTGCCGGCATCGACCTTGCCGACCGAATCGTCGATCAGGCCCTTGATTTCCTTGGCCGCGGCGGCAGAGCGTTGCGCGAGGTTGCGCACTTCGGAGGCGACGACCGCGAAGCCGCGGCCCTGCTCGCCGGCACGCGCGGCTTCGACCGCTGCGTTCAAGGCCAGGATGTTGGTCTGGAAGGCAATGCCGTCGATCACGCCGATGATGTCGACGATCTTCTTGGAGGAGGCATTGATCGAGGCCATGGTGTTCACCACTTGAGACACCACGTCGCCGCCCTTGACCGCCACTTCGGAGGCCGAGAGCGCCAGCTGATTGGCTTGCCGTGCGTTGTCGGCGTTCTGCTTGACGGTGGAGGTCAGTTCCTCCATCGACGCCGCGGTCTGCTCCAGCGAGCTCGCCTGCTCCTCGGTGCGCGACGAAAGATCCTGGTTGCCCGAAGCAATCTGGCTCGAGGCCGTCGAGACATTCACCACCACGCCTTGCACCTGCTGCAGCGACTTCTGCAATGCCGTGCGCATCAGGTCGATGGCGCGCAGAAGACGGCCGGTCTCGTCGTTGGCATAGCTTGACTGCGGCGCACCGGTCAGGTCCATGTCGGCGATCGACTGCGCCATGGTCTCCGCCCGGCGCAGCGGATGCGTGATGCTGCGCGCCAGGAACCAGGCCAGCAGGGTGCCGAAGATCAGCGACAGCGTGGAGCAGACGATCAGCAGCATCGTGGTCTGGGCGCGCAGGCCCTCGGCACGTTGCGCCGCGGCATCGAGCCCTGCACGCTGCAGGTCGACCATCTGCTTCACGCCCGCCAGGTAGCTGACCGAAGTCGGTTCGAAGCGCGCGCTGAAGACGCGGCCGGCACCTTCGAGGTCGCCGGCCAGCTTGAGCTTGCTGACTTCCTCGCGCGCCGCGAGGTAGTCCTTGCGCAGTTCGCCCACCTTCTGGAACAGCTCGCGTTCCTCGGACTTGACCATCTGTCCTTCGATGAACTTCTGCAGCTCGTTGGTTTCCTTGATCGACGCCGCCGTGGCGGGTGCGAAGTAGGCGATCAGGCTGGCGTCGCTGCTCTTGGCGATGGCAGCAGCCCGCTGCACGCCCGATGTGGTGTGGCGCAGCCAGTCGGCGCCGGCGCGTTCGGTTCTGACGTTGTCCTGGACCATGCCGGTGATCTCGACGCCCAGCTGCCGCAGCTTCAATGCCGCAATCACGCTGCTTGCCAGGAAAAGGGCGAGGATCACGCCCAGCACGATGGCCAATCGCTTGGCTATCGAGATAGTGCTCAGAAACATGGGAGGCTCCGGAAGACGAGAAGGTCAAAAAAGAGAAAAGACAGACCTATATCGGCAGTCGGTCCGAAAAATTAAGGGAAGACCCGCATGTTCGAGCGCGACCAAAGCCACATCGCTAAACTCTCTGCAGTTATGTGCCGCCGCTCGCTCCATCGCCGCATGACCGCGTTCTTCGTGGTCCTGTCACTGCTGTTCTCACAGCTGGCGCTCGCGAACTACGTCTGCCCTGGCGCCGCGGACGCAGTCGCGATGGCGGAAATGATGGCCGCAGGCGAACCCTGTGAAGGCATGGATTCGGCGCAGCCGGTGCTCTGCCACCAGCACGCAGCCGACATGTCGCTGTCGTTCGAGCCGGTGAAGCTGGCCACCCCGTCGCTCCCGGCCATCGTGCAGGTGCTGGTCGTGCCTGTTGTGATGGAGGCACAGCTCGCGGCGGCGATTCCCGTCGCAGCGACACCGGAGGTCCGACCTCCGCCCGACCCCGTTTTTCTTTCCACTCGCAGACTCCGAGTCTGAAATCTCCGTCGACTGACCGGCGCTGGTGCGGCTCGTCCGCTCGCCAGCTGATGCCTCATTCGTCTTCGGAGTTTTCATGCCATCCCACCTCCTGCGCGCAGCCGCCTTGGCCGCCGCACTGCTTCCCTGCCTGGTAGCGGCAGCACCCCTGACCCTCGAGACGGCGCTCGACCTGGCCGTCAAACGCTCCGAATCCGCTCGCGCCGCGCGAGCTGGGGTGACGAGCGCGTCGGAGGCCGCCCGAGCGGCCGGCCAGCTTCCGGACCCGATGCTGCGCGCCGGCGTCGACAACCTGCCGGTGACCGGGGGCGACCGGTTCAGCACTGCGCGCGATTCGATGACGATGAAGCGCGTCGGCATCAGCCAGGAATGGCTGTCGAGCGACAAGCGAGCCGCTCGCCAGGCGGCGGCCGAGGCCGCCGTCGCCCGCGAAGGAATCCAGTCTCAGACAGCAGTCGCCGAAACCCGGCTGAACACCGCGCTCGCCTACCTCGACGCTTTCTACGCCGGCGAAGCGCAGAAGCTGACGATGCTCATGGAGCATCACGCGCATGAGGAGTTGGAGGCGGCGCGTGCCCGCTTGGCGTCCTCAGTGGGCAGCAGCCAGGAAGTGCTTGCTCTGACCGGCGCGCGAGGTACGGCGGAGGACGAATCGGCCGAAGTGCGCCAGCAGCAAGGCGTGGCCAAGCTGTCGTTGCAGCGCTGGGTCGGCACCCAGGCCGACGAGTTGGCACCCGTGAGCGCGCTGTCATTGCCTACGGAGCAAGCGTACGTCGCAGGGCATCCGACTGTCGTGACGAAGCAGCTCGACATCGAAGTGGCCAAGCAGGTTGCCGCCGTCGCCGCCTCGGAGCGCAAGCCCAACTGGACTTGGGAGCTTTCCTATGGACAGCGCACCGGCTACTCGGACATGGTGTCGTTCGGAGTGAGCATTCCGCTTCGAGTGGCCCCTTCGGAGCGCCAGGACCGAGAGACCGCAGCGAAGCTCGCGCTGGCCGACAAGGCCGAGGCAGAGCTTTCCGAGGCCACCCGCGCAGCCACCGCCGAATACCGAACGCTTGCCAGCGATGCCCGACGGCTGCTCGAACGCATCGAGCGATATCGCACCGGCGTCGTGACCCCAGCCCGGCAACGGACCACCGTGGCCACTGCCGCATATCGATCGAATCAGGGCACGCTCATGACGCTGTTCGAGGCGAGGCACGCCGAAGTGGAAGCGCAGCGGAAGCTCCTGGCACTTCAACGCGACCTCGCCAAGGCTCAAGCGCAGCTTGCATTCAAGCCACTCGCACAAGGAGCCGACCAATGAAAGGCACTCGCGTCACCGCGCTTCTCATCGTCGCCGGTGCGGTCCTCGCCGGCGCCGGCTTCTTCCTGGGACGGCACACCGGCAACGAAGGCCTGAGTGCCGAAGCAAGCGGCGCCGCTTCGTCCCCGGACGGCCGCAAGGTCCTCTACTGGCACGACCCGATGGTTCCGGGCCCGCGCTTCGACAAGCCGGGCAAGTCGCCGTTCATGAACATGCAGCTCGTTCCGGTCTACGCCGACAGTGACCAAAGCACCTCTGGTGTCAAAGTGAGCCCCACTGTGCAACAGAACCTGGGCATCCGCTACGCCACCGTGCGACGTGCAGAGACCTCGAGCTCGTTCGACGCCATAGGTGCGGTGCAGTTCGACGAGCGCTTGAACGTGGCCGTCCAGACGCGGGTCGCGGGATACGTCGAACGCCTGGCTGTACGTGCGCCGATGGAGCGCGTACGCAAAGGCCAGGCCTTGGCCACCATCTTCGCGCCGGACTGGCTCGGGCCGCAGAACGAGCTGCTTGCGCTCAAGCGCGCTGGGGTCGCGCCCGACCTCATCGCTGCAGCGCGCGAACGGATGCGCGCCATGTCGATTCCGGCCGAACTCATTCGCCAGAGCGAAGAGATCGGGGCCGCGCAGGCGCGCTTCACCCTGAGCGCGCCAACAGGCGGGGTCGTCGCCGAACTGGGTGTCCGGGAAGGCGTTGCCGTCACGCCCGGCATGACCTTGTTTCGCATCGCCGGCCTTGAGAAGGTCTGGGCCGTGGCCGAGGTTCCGGAAGCTCAGGCGGTGCGCTTGAGCCGCGGTCAGAAGGTCAAAGCGGCGCTTCAGGCGGATGCCACTCAAACCTTCGAGGGCGAGCTCAAGGAAATACTTCCAGAGCTCAGTGCGAACACGCGCACGCTGAAGGCGCGCTTCGAGGTCGACAACAAGGACGGCAGGCTCACGCCCGGCATGCTGCTGCGTCTGCAGGTGGCTGGACCGACGAGCATCCGGCTGGTCGTACCGGCCGAGGCGGTCATCCGCACCGGCAAGCGCGCGGTGGTCATCGTCCGCAAGGACGGCGGTGCATTCGAACCGCGCGACGTAGCACTCGGCTTGGACCTGGGTGACGATGTCGAGGTCGTCCAGGGGCTGAACGAAGGGGACCAGGTGGTCGCGAGCGGTCAGTTCCTCATCGACTCCGAGGCCCGGCTGCGCTCGGTGCTGGGGAGCATGTCGGCACCTGCCGCGCCGCCCGCATCCACCGCCCCATCGCCGGGTGGGAAAGCATCCCAGACCCACGTGGCGGACGGCAAGGTCGAGAGCGTTGAACCGGACGGCATCACGATCTCCCATGGCCCCGTGGCGTCCCTCAACTGGCCGGCCATGACGATGGGCTTCTCCAAGCCGAATCCCCAGGCGTTCGCGGACGTGAGGCGAGGCGATGGCGTCCGATTCGAGTTCAAGGAGGGCGGGCCCATGGGCTATGAGCTGCTCTCGGTGCAGCGCGTACAACCGGGCATGAAGAAATGATTGCCGCGCTCATTCGATGGTCGATCGGCAATCGATTCCTGGTGCTCATCGCCACGCTGTTCCTGACGGTCGCCGGTGTCTGGTCGGCTGCCCGCATACCGGTGGACGCATTGCCGGACCTGTCGGACGTACAGGTCATCATCCGGACGCCATTTCCCGGCAAGGCGCCGCAGGTGGTGGAGGACCTCGTCACCTATCCGCTGACGACGACGATGCTCAGCGTGCCGGGCGCCAGGACCGTTCGCGGCTACTCCTTCTTCGGGGACTCGTTCGTCTACGTGCTCTTCGACGACAAGACGGACCCGTACTGGGCCCGCTCGCGCGTCGTGGAGTACCTCAACCAGGTACAGAGCAGGTTGCCCGCAGGGGCGAATGCATCTCTGGGACCCGATGCAACGGGGGTCGGATGGGTTTACGAATACGCGCTCGTGGACCGCTCGGGCAAGCATGACATCGGACAGCTGCGTGCGTTCAACGACTGGTTCCTGAAGTTCGAGCTGAAGACCATCCCGGACGTGGCCGAGGTCGCGAGCATCGGTGGCATGGTGCGGCAGTACCAGGTGGTGCTCGACCCCGACCGCATGCGTGCCCTTGGCATCACGCAAGCGACGGTCGTCGCTGCCTTGCAGAAAGCCAACCAGGCGTCGGGCGGCTCGGTCGTGGAGCTTGCAGAAGCCGAGTACATGGTGCGCTCGCGCGGCTACCTGAAGTCGCTGAGCGACTTCCGCACGATTCCGCTCGCAGTTTCGGGCACGACCCCGGTGCTCTTGCGCGACGTGGCCACGGTGCAGATCGGCCCGGAGATGCGCCGCGGCATTGCCGAGCTGGACGGCCAGGGGGAGGTCACAGGCGGTGTGGTCGTCATGCGCTCGGGCAAGAACGCGCGCACGACCATCGAGGCCGTCAAGGCGAAGCTCGAGACGCTCAAGCCGAGTCTCCCGGCCGGCGTCGAGGTGGTGCCGACGTACGACCGGTCCCTGCTCATCGACAGCGCCGTCGAGAACCTGCGCTTCAAGCTGCTGGAAGAGTTCGCAGTGGTCGCGCTGGTCTGTGCCATCTTCCTGTTCCACCTGCGCTCGGCGCTCGTAGCGGTGGTCGCGCTTCCGATTGGCGTGCTCGCCGCGTTCATCGTCATGCATTGGCAAGGTGTCAACGCCAACATCATGTCGCTCGGGGGCATCGCCATCAGCATCGGGGCCATGGTCGACGGAGCCATCGTGATGGTCGAGAACGTCCACAAGCACCTTGAGGCATTCGAGTCGAAGCATGGCAGGAATCCGACAACGCCTGAGCGATGGCAACTGGTCGGCTCGGCGTCCATCGAGGTCGGTCCGGCTCTCTTCTTTTCGCTGGTCGTCATCGCGCTTTCCTTCGTGCCCGTGTTCTCACTCGAAGCGCAGGAGGGCCGCCTCTTCTCGCCATTGGCGTTCACGAAGACCTATGCGATGGCGGCGGCGGCCGGCTTGTCGGTGACGCTGGTACCTGTGCTGATGGGCTACCTCATCCGCGGGCGCATCCCTCACGAGTCGGCGAATCCTGTGAACCGCTTCCTCATGGCGGCATATCGACCCGCGCTTGAAGCCGTGCTTCGCTTTCCCAAAGCCACGCTGATGGTCGCGGCGCTGTTGCTTGCCCTGACGGCCATACCCGCCATGCGCCTCGGCGGCGAGTTCATGCCGCCGCTGGACGAGGGGGACCTGCTCTACATGCCATCGGCCTTCCCGGGACTTTCAGTTTCCAAAGCGTCGGAACTCCTGCAGCAGACGGACCGCCTCATCAAGACGGTGCCTGAGGTCGAACGTGTCTTCGGGAAGGCCGGTCGCGCCGACACCGCGACCGACCCGGCTCCGCTCGAGATGTTCGAGACGACCATCCAGTTCAAGCCGCGCGAACAGTGGCGACCCGGCATGACGCCCGACAAGCTGGTCGAAGAACTGGACCGCGTCGTGAAGGTGCCCGGACTGACCAATGTCTGGGTGCCACCCATCCGCAACCGCATCGACATGCTGGCAACCGGCATCAAGAGCCCTGTCGGCATCAAGGTGGCCGGTGCGGACCTGGCCGCCATCGACCGCCTGACGACGGAAATTGAAGGCGCAGTCAGGGGCGTCTCGGGCGTGTCCTCGGCATTGGCCGAGCGACTGACTGGCGGCCGGTACATCGATGTCGACGTGGACCGGCTCGCCGCAGCTCGCTATGGACTTTCCGTGGCGGACGTTCAGGCCATCGTCTCGACCGCTGTCGGCGGCGACAACGTCGGCGAAGTGATCCAGGGCCGGGAACGCTATCCCATCAATGTCCGCTACCCCCGAGAGATTCGCGACTCGCTGCAGCGCCTGCGAGAGCTGCCCTTCGTGACAGACAAGGGTGCGCAGTTGCTCCTGCAGGACGTGGCGAAGGTCAGCATCGAGGAAGGCCCGCCGATGCTGCGGAGCGAGAACGCGCGCCTGTCCGGTTGGGTCTATGTGGATGTCCGGGGCCGAGACCTCAGGTCGGTCGTCAATGACATGCAGGCTGCAGTGGCCAGATCGGTGACGATGCCTGCCGGCTACGCAGTGTCCTGGTCCGGGCAGTTCGAGTATCTGGAGCGCGCCACGCAGCGGCTCAAACTCGTGGTGCCCGCCACCTTGGCGGTAATCTTCATGTTGCTGTACTTGCTGTTCAGGTCCTTCGGTGATGCTGCGCTGGTCATGGCGGCGGTGCCGTTCTCGCTCATCGGTGGGTTCTGGCTGGTCTGGGCGCTGGATCACTCCATCTCGGTAGCCACGGCGGTCGGATTCATCGCGCTCGCCGGCGTGGCCGCCGAGTTCGGCGTCGTCATGCTCATCTACCTCAAGAATTCCCTTGCACGACGCATCGAGGCTGGAGCGCCGATGAACGACGAGACCTTGCTTGCCGCCATCCGCGAGGGAGCGGTGCTGCGCGTTCGTCCCAAGGCGATGACAGTGGCCGTGGTCATGGCAGGTCTGCTACCCATCATGTGGGGAAGTGGAACCGGCTCGGAAGTCATGACTCGAATCGCTGCGCCCATGGTGGGAGGCATGGTGACGGCTCCCCTGCTGAGCATGCTGGTGATTCCGGCTGCCTGGTACCTGGCGCACCGGCGCCGAGCCGGCGGCCGTGAGACCGCGTTCGCGAGCCATCCCGCGCAGAACGCGATCACTTCAGAGTGAAGCGCGCTGTCCCCAAGGTCTTGCCCGAGTTCGTCACCACGGCCACCGCCTTCGTGCCGGCAGCCACCCTGAAGCTGCCTTTGGCTTCCAGCTTGTCGCCGGCGGGCTTGAGCTCGACCTCCGTCTTCTCGGCGTCTGCGAGCAAGGTGACTTTGGTCGAGGCCTTGGAAAGGTCCATCGGCTTGCCGTGGTCGCTGAGGTACAGCTGCAGCGTGTCGGGCTTGGCCACCAGCTCGAAGTCCGCTTCTTTCCCCGGAGCGACCAGGCCTCCATGCCGCGGCGTGTGGTCGTCGTGTTTGTGGTCGCCCGCAGCAAAAGCGCCGCCGGCAACAGCCAGGGCCAGGGCGGCCATCCATGCTTGCTTTTTCATGAAGAATCCTTTTCTTGGTTGGTTGAATAAAGACGGTTACAGAGCATCCTGACCCTTGGTCTCCGCAAGCCGCTCTGCAGCATTGCGGCCGAAGAGCCAGAACATCGCCGGCGTCAGGAAGGTGTCCAGAAGCGTCGAACTGATCAGGCCGGAAAAGATGACGACAGCAACCGGATGAAGAACCTCGGTGCCCGGCTGCTCGGCTTCGAACAGCAGCGGAGCCAGCGCAAATGCAGTCACGAGCGCAGTCATCAGCACCGGCGCCAGCCGCTCGAGCGAGCCGCGAACAATCATCTTCTGGTCGAAGCTTTCACCTTCGAAACGCATCAGATTGACGTAGTGGCTGACTTTCAGGATGCCGTTGCGGACCGAAATGCCAGCCAGCGTGATGAAGCCCACAAGTGCCGCCACGGAAAGCGGCTGGCCCGAGAGCCACAAGCCCACGACCGCACCCACAAGGGCCAACGGAATGTTCGCCATGATGAGCAGCGAGAGCTTGGTCGACTGGTAGCGGCTGTAGAGCACCACGAACATCAAGGTCAGGGAAACCAGCGACAGCAGGCCGACCAGCCGGGAAGCTTCTTCCTGCGCCTGGAACTGGCCGCCGAGCGTCACGAAGTAGCCTTCGGGCAGCTTGGTCTGCGCCACGACGCGCCGCATGTCCGTCACGATGTCGGAAAGCGCGCGCCCCTGCGCGTTGGCCGACAGGACGATGCGCCGCTTGCCGTCGTCGCGGCTGATTTGATTCGGACCGTCGCCTTCTTCGATGGAGGCAAGCTTCGACAGCGGGACACGGCCGGACGGCGTCTCGATGAGGATGTGCTGAAGCCCTTCTGCGGAGCGTGCGGATTCCGGCAGCTTCACGACCAGCGCGAAACGGCGGCCGCCCTCGACGATCTGCGTGACCTTCTCGCCCTCCACCAGGCTCTGCAGCGCCTTCAGTATCTGAGGCGCCGGAACGCCATACTGCGCCGCGGCCGCATAGTCCACCCGGACCTTGATCTGGGGCGCCAGGACCTGCTTCTCGATCTCCAGGTCGGCGATTCCCGGGATGGCCGCCAGCTTGGCGCGCAACACATCGGCCTGGCCGCGAAGCGTGTCCAGGTCTTCACCAAAGATCTTGATGGCAATCTGCGAGCGCACGCCCGAAAGCATGTGGTCGATGCGGTGCGAGATGGGCTGCCCGATGCCGATCGCGGCCGGCAGGTTCACAAGCCGAGCGCGAATATCGGCGGATATGTCCCCCATCGACCGTGTCAGCTCGCCCGGCGGCTTCAGTCCCACGTCCAGTTCGCTGACGTGCACACCCTCGGCATGCTCGTCGAGTTCGGCGCGCCCGCTTCGGCGCCCGACGTGCGTCACCTCAGGCACCTGCTTGATCAGCACTTCGGCCCGGCGTGCCAGCGCCGCGGTCTCGGCCAGCGTGACGCCGGGGTTCAAGCGCATTCCGACAAGCAAGGTCCCCTCGTTGAAGGGAGGCAGGAATGTCGTCGGGAAGAAGGGCACCGCCGCGAGCGACACCAGCACCGCGATGCAGCCGGCAGCGATGGCGCCCTTGGGTTGGCCGAGCACCTTCTGCAGGCCGCGCGCATACCGCGTCTTCAACCAGGCCAACAGCTTCGTGTCGCCATGGTCGAGCGACTTCATCCGTGGCAGCAGGTAGTACGACAGCACCGGCGTCACGGTCACCGACACGACGAGGCTGGCGAGCGTCGAGACGATGAACGCGACGCCCAGCGGAACGAACAGCCTGCCTTCCATGCCCGGCAAGGCGAACAGCGGCACAAAGACGAGAACGATGATGATGGTGGCGTAGAGGATGGATGAGCGAACTTCCATGGTGGCTCGCGCAACGACTTCGACTGGATTGAGACGATGATCCGGATGCCTGGCCCGGTCTTCCCTCAAGCGACGGATGGCGTTCTCCAGCCCGACCACCGCGTCGTCGACCAGGCCGCCGACCGCGACGGCCAGGCCTCCCAGCGTCATGGTGTTGATGGAGAGGCCGAAGTACCTGAACACCAGCGCCGCCATCAGGATCGAGACCGGGATGGCGGTGAGAGCGATGACGGTCGGCCGCAGCGTGCCCAGGAAGAAGTACAGAATCACCGCGACGAACACCGACGCCCCGACGAGCTTCCACTGGAGGTTGTCGATCGAAGCCTCGATGAAACTGGCCTGTCTGAAGGTCACTCTCGGCGCGTCCATGCCTGCGGGCAGGGACGCCTTCATGCCGTCCAGGGCGGCCTCGATGGATTGGGTGAGCGAAATGGTGTCCGCCGTGGGCTGCTTCTGGATGCCCAGGATCACGGCGGGCTTGCCCTCGAAGCCCGCGTCGCCGCGCTTGAGCGCGGCAGCGAAGCTGACGTCTGCAATCTGGCGCAGCAGGATGGCCTGGCCATTGCGCGACGTGAGTGCCAGGTTCTTGAGGTCGTCGAGCAGCGAGGTGCGGCCCAGATGCCGGATGAGGTACTCGCGGCCGTTGAGCTCCAGGAAGCCGCCCGAGGTGTTGGATGAAAAGCCCTTGAGCGCGGCCTCCAGCTGATCGTGCGTGATGCCCAGCTCTGCCATGCGCGTGGTGTTGGGCTGTACCTGGAACTGCCGTACCTCGCCGCCGATGGGAATCACCTGAGCAACGCCGGGAATCGCCATCAACCGAGGCCGGAGTATCCAGTCCGCGTACTCGCGCACCGCCATCGGCGAGATCTTCGCGGTGTCCACCGGGATCGCGATCTGCATGATCTCGCCCATGATGGAACTGATGGGTCCCATCCGGGGCACCACACCCTCCGCCAAGCCTTCTTCCATCGACGCCAGGCGCTCCGACACCATCTGCCTGGCGCGGAATATCTCGGTGTCCCAGCCAAAGGTCACATAGAGGAACGTCAGCCCGGCCGAGGACACCGAGCGAACGGTCTCGACACCGGGCAGCCCGTTCATCGTTGTCTCGAGCGGGAAGGTGATGAGCTGTTCCACCTCCTCGGCGGCCATGCCGCCCGCCTCGGTCATGATGGTGACCGTCGGCTTGTTGAGGTCGGGAAACACATCCACCGGTGTGCGCGACAGGGTCCACGCACCATAGGCCATCAACACGACGCTCGTGATCAGCACCAGCAGCCGATTGGACAGGCTGCTTCTTAGTAGCCACTTGAACATGCGTGGCTCCCGTCAGCGGACTTGGTTGATGAGGCTTGCGCCTTGCGTCGCCACACGGTCGCCTGCCTTCAGGCCTGAAGTGACCGCTACCGACACGCCGTCGAGCGGCAGGGCGCTCACGACGCGCGGCTCGAACTTCTCCGGCGCGGTCTTGACCCACACGATGGTCTGGTTCGACGGGTTCTTCATCAGCGAGGCCGCCGGAACGGCAATGCCTTCCACCTTCGACCGCGTCTGCACATAGGCCTTGACGGGTTGCCCGACCGCCAGCTTGGCCAGCGCCGCGCCGCGGGCCGTGAAACTCAGCGGCAGCGCCTGTTCGCGCAGCGTGCGAGCGGCGCCGAGGAACTGAAGCGGTACGCGCTCGTTGCCGATGGCGAGCGTTGCACCTCCGACATTCGCCCCGAGCTCGGCGTCGAAGGAGAGCGCCTCGATGCTCAGCCGACCGGGGTCGACGATGTCATAGATGAGCTCTCTCGCATCGACCACCTGGCCTGCGACCACGTGGGACGAGGCAATGACGCCGGCCACCGGTGCAACCAGTGCTTCCCGTCCGGTCAGGCCGGCACTCACGGCGCTGGCTCGCGCACCCAGGCTGGCGAGTTCTGCCTCGGCTGCTTCGATTTCCTTTCGCGGGACTGTGTCCGACAGCTCCTTGAGCCTGGCCAGGCGCTTTTCAGCAAGTGCCCGAGAGGACCGCAGTTCCGCCAGTTGAGCGGATTGGACCGAGCGCTCCAGCGGGGCCGTGGACGGAACCACGTATGACAGAACCTCGCCTTTGCGAACCGGCTGACCGACCGTGGGCAAGCCTTGTGGACCCGGCTCGACGCGGCCGGCCGTCGTTGCTTGCACCTTGCCCCCGGCGTTCGGGTCCATCGTGACCTTGCCAGCCAGTTCGACGGTGCGCGCCAGTTCCTCGGTTTTGGCCACTGCGGTTCGCACGGAGAGCTGCCGCTGCGCCGGCTTCGGAAGGAAGACGCTGCCGTCGGGTTGCCGGCTGGGGCCGTTCGAGCTTGCCGCCGGAGAGGACTCAGCGTGGTTGTGGCCATGTTCGTCTGCAGCCCAGGCGGACGCGGCGCAGCCGACAAGGGCAGCGAATATGAACTTTGCAATCACGCTTCACCTCCCACGCGCGCACGTTGAGCGCCGGCGGCGCGTCGCCTGAGCCAGGCAAGCGCTGCGAGTACCAGAACGGCGCCGGTGGCCCACGCCGCGTTCTGTGGCCAGCCGCGCTTGCGCGCGTCGTGAGCGGCAGCCTCCTCGTGCAAGTCCAGCTCTCCCACCAGAAGGTCGGCGTCCTTGCCTGCCACGATGGAGGCGGTGACAGCGATGGCGCCAGGCTTGAGTTCTTGCGCAAGAGCGCCCTCGTACTGGCCTTCGGCGTGCTGTTGGAGCGCGACCTTGGCGCCACCGATTTCGAGCTCGACCTTCGCATCTTTCACTGGGACGTTGTCCTCGAAGCTGTCGAGGTAGACGGTCAGCTGCTTGCCGTTGACCACGCCCACCAGTTCGAAGACTTCGGAGACGGCCGAAAAGCGCGGCAAGGCCGGGCCGCTGGGTGCGGCTGGCGCGCCATGGTCGTGCCCATGTTCGTCGGCTGCCGGGGCCGGCATGGCGCACACGGCGGTCACAAGGCCCAGGCCCGCCAGCATGTTTCTTGGATTCATTGCTTGTTCTTTCATGACTTACTCGGGCAACAGGCCGAGCGATTGGCGCCATTGCGAGATGGCTGCTGCGAGTTCGATGCGGCTGCGAGTCGCCTGGCGTTCGGCGTCGGTGGCCTCCTGTTCGACACGCAGGCGGGTTGGCAGGTCCGTTTCGCCGAGGCGGAAGGACTTCGCGAAGAAGGCGCGTGATTCGCCGGCAAGCCGACTGCGACGCTCCGCCGCCGCGACTGCTGTCGTGAGCGCAGCGACGCGCTCTCTTGCGGCTTGGACCTGCGCCTCGATACGCGCCTGCTCCAATGAAAGCTGGGTCTCGGCTTCGAGCTGTTCGGCACCGGCGGTCGCGATCTTCGATTCGCTGCGGCTGTGAGAACCGAGCGGAATGCGCACACCGACGACGAGCGCTTGGGCGTATCGCTCTCCGAGCTCTGCGCGTTCCCTGGAGACGCCGAGCCTCAACTCGGGATTGGCGCGTGTCTGTGCGCCGGCGAGTTCAGCCTGTCGCCGTGCGACGTCGGCCCGTGCCGCCAGTTCCCGCAGGGTTGGATGCGTGGCATCGGGCATTGCCGCCGGCGGGGCTGCTTCAGATATGACCTCATCCCTGGCAGGCGCTGCCTTGCCGGTCAGGGAGATCCAGCGTTGGGCCGCCTGCGACAACGCGACGGTCGCTTCGGCGACCGCGCTGTCGACCGCAGCCACCGCGCCCTCCGCCTGGTGGCCATCGGAGCGCGCCAGGTCGCCCGCCTTGACGCGCCGAGCGACGTCCGCAGCAAGCTGCTGCGCATTCTCCAGTCGCTGCTGTGCCAGCGAACGCTCAAGGCGAGCGCGTTGATGGGCCCAGTGGGCTTCGCGAACCTCTGCGGCCAGTCGCCACTGCGTTGCGAGCAGCCGCGCCTCCACTGCCACGGATTCGGCCGAGGCAGCTGCCAGTGAACGCGAGCGTTCGCGCGGCAACCATAGTGGCATAGCGACAGTGGCTTCGTACTCGCGGGCACCGCTGTTGTTCGTTGTCCGGTCGCTCTTGGCGGTCAAGTCCAAGGCAGGCGGCTCTGGGCTCCAGCGCTGCGCCGCACGCTCGCCGGCGACTGCAGCGTCGCGGCGCAACGCTGCGGCGCGCTGTTCGGGCTGACGCGCCCATGCGGCTTCAAAGCCTTGCTTGATGGTTTCACCACCCGTCGGGGGCAGTTGCGCTTGCGCGGGCAAGCCGTAGGCCAGAAAGGCAGCTGCCAGCGCACCGGGAATATCCCAGCGTCTTCTTTTCATGTGAAATCTCGTCGCGATGACGGGCGCATGGGCCCGCTGGTTCATGAACCCGACGAGGGGCGGCGCACCCAGCGGGCGCCGAAGGAAACACCGCCTCGTCAGCCTGTCAGCTGACGAGCGTCAATGGCGGTCTGAGGAGCGTTTCGACGAAGCGGTCAGGCACTGCTGACGCATAAGGCACATAGAAGGTGCGATGGGCAGAAGGTCCCGGGCCACTGTCCGAGGCGGGGACAACGGCGGAGGTCAACCCGTGGCAGACGCCGCAATCGGGGTGGTCCGCGAGCGAGCCGGCCTGACTGTCACCTGTTGGCTCATCGGCATGTGCCGCCCCCTGGTGGGCGTGCTCGTGATGGCCGAAGTGGGTAGCTTGACCCTGCTCTTCATGCGCGCAGACGCTCGCCGCCGAGGCCCAGGACCACTGGAGCGGCAGCAAGAGCATCAACACGATGTAAAGGATGCGGCGCATGAAGCGCGGCAGTCTAGCAAAGCAGGCGAAAAGCGCCTGTTCCGGAGGGTTACTGTGATGAGCGTTGATTCACCCGCTTCGACAGCTGCTCCGCGCTTTCCCTGCGTTCGCTGTAGCGGTCCACCAGGTAGGGCGCGGCATCCCGCGTGAGCAGCGTGAACTTGAAGAGCTCTTCCATCACGTCGACCACGCGCTCGTAGTACGACGAGGGTTTCATGCGCCCTGCGTCGTCGAATTCGAGAAAGGCCTTGGCCACCGAAGACTGGTTCGGGATGGTGAGCATCCGCATCCACCGGCCCAAAACGCGCAGCTGGTTGACCGCGTTGAAGGACTGGGAGCCGCCCGACACCTGCATCACCGCCAAGGTCTTCCCCTGGGTCGGCCGCACCGCGCCGAGGGTCAATGGAATCCAGTCGATCTGCGCCTTCATGATTCCCGTCATCGACCCGTGCCGCTCGGGCGAGCACCAGACCATGCCCTCCGCCCATTGCGCGAGCTCCCGCAGTTCACGCACTTTCGGGTGGTCGTCGGGGGTGCTGTCCGGCAAGGGCAAGCCTGCCGGATCGAAGATGCGCACTTCGCCGCCCATGCTCTTCAGCAACCGGCCGGCTTCCTGCGTCAGAAGCCGGCTGTACGAGCGTTCGCGCAGCGATCCGTACAGCAGAAGAAAACGCGGTGCGTGCAGCGACGGCGTTCGACTGACCAGGCGCTCCAGCGTGGGTCGATCGAAAAGGGCCGGATCGATGTGGGGCAAGTCAGGCATCGCGTCGGACACGGCGGCCCTCCGCATCGATCACCGCTTCTCCGTCTTCCTTCGAAAACGAACCACGCTGCGGCGACGGAAGAATGTCCAGGACCAGCTCGGACGGTCGGCACAGCCGGGTGCCCAGCGGCGTCACGACGACCGGGCGGTTGATGAGGATCGGGTGCTTCAGCATCAGATCGATCAGTTGCTCATCGGTCCATTTCGGGTCGTCGAGACCGAGCTCGCCGTAGGGCGTCCCCTTCTGGCGCAGCAATTCGCGTGGCGTGATCCCCATGGCCTTGATCAGGCCGATCAAGGTATCGCGGCTCGGCGGCGTCTTGAGATATTCGACGACGTTCGGCTCGTCACCGATGTTGCGGATCAGGGCCAGCGTGTTGCGCGAGGTGCCGCAGGCGGGGTTGTGAAAGATCGTGATTTCAGGGTTTGGGGATTGCATGCTTGCAATTATGCAAATATTATTGAACTATGGAAGAGAACGATGTCGTCAGATCCCTTGCCGCGCTGGCGCAGCCGGTGCGTTTGCAGGTTTTCCGCGCGCTGGTCGTGGCGGGCCCCGGTGGCCTGACCCCCGGTGCGTTGGTCGAAAGCCTGAACGTGGCGGCGACCAGCCTGTCCTTCCATCTCAAGGAGCTGATGCATTCGGGGCTGGTCTCGCAGGAGCGCAACGGTCGCAACCTGATCTATCGCGCTTCCTTCCAGCAGATGAATGCGCTGCTCGGCTATCTCACCGAGAACTGCTGCCAGGGCGAGCAATGCCTCGCCGCGGTGGAACAGGACTGTTCGTGTTGAAGGAGATCCCATGAAGCGATTCCACGTGCACCTCAACGTGCAAGACCTCGAGGCGAGCATCGCCTTCTATTCCAGGCTGTTCGCGTCCGAACCAGCGCGCGTCGAAAGCGGCTATGCGAAATGGATGCTCACGGACCCACCGCTGAATTTCGCGGTCTCGACCCGCGGCGGCGCGTTGGGCGTCGATCATCTGGGCTTCCAGGCGGAGAGTCCGGAAGAGCTGGCCGAGCTGAAGGCGCGCGCGGAGGCCGCGGACACGCAGCTCCTCGACGAAGGGGCGACCACCTGCTGCTACGCGCGCAGCGAGAAGCACTGGGTCACCGATCCGCAAGGCGTGGCCTGGGAGCAGTTCCATACGCTCGGCAACATTCCCGTGTTCCGGGAAGCAAAGGCGACGGAGACTACCGCCGCCGCTTGCTGCGCTTCGACCTCTGCCTCCTGCTGCTGAGGCCATCCATGACTGAAAAAACCTACAACGTGCTCTTCATCTGCACGGGCAATTCGGCGCGTTCCATCATGGCCGAAGCCCTGATGAACCATGCCGGCGGCGGCCGCTTCAAGGCTTTCTCTGCCGGCAGCCATCCCACGGGCAAGGTGAATCCGCTGGCGCTCAAGGCACTTGAATGGCTGCACCTGCCGACCGAGGGCTATCGCAGCAAGAGCTGGGACGAGTTCGCCCAGCCCGATTCGCCGCGGCTCGACTTCGTGCTCACCGTCTGCGACAACGCGGCCGGCGAGCTGTGCCCGGTATGGCCGGGCCAGCCGATGAGCGCCCATTGGGGTGTGTCCGATCCGGCAGCGGCCGAAGGTTCGGACGAGGAGAAGCTGCGCCATTTCCACGATGCGGCGCTCACGCTCAAGCGGCGCATCGAGCTGATGCTCGCGCTGCCCTTGGCGCGCCTCGATGCGATGTCGCTCCAGAACGAACTGCACGAAATCGGCAAGGCCGGAAAGACCGTCGCCCAATGACCACCAACGTGCTGATCCTCTGCACGCACAACTCGGCGCGCAGCGTGCTTGCCGAGGGCATGCTCAACCACTTGGCCAAGAAGGCCGGCAAGGACGTGCGGGCGTTCAGCGCCGGCAGCGCTCCGAGTGGTCGGCTCAATCCGTTCGCGCTGGAAGCGTTGACCCATGTCGATGTGGATGTGTCGTCCTATCGCAGCAAGAGCTGGGACGAATTCGTCGGCGACGACAAGCCGGCGATGCGCATCGTCATCACGGTGTGCGACAGCGCGGCGCAGGAGAGCTGCCCGTACTGGCCCGGTAGCCCCGTCAAGGTGCACTGGGGGTATCCCGATCCTTCCAACGCGCTCGGCGACGACGAAGGCAAACGCGTGGCCTTCGAGCTGACACGGCAGGCCATCGCCTACCGCATGACCCAACTGCTGGCCCTGCCGCTGGAATCCATGAGCAACGCAGACCTGCAGCAGGCGCTCACCGCGATCTCGCAGAGCTGACGGCATGGCTGATCTTCCTCGCAAGCTGCTGGCCGAGATGCTGGGGACGGCGCTCCTGCTCGCCGTGGTGATCGGCTCCGGCATCATGGCCGAGCGCCTGTCCGGCGGAAACACCGCCGTGGCCTTGCTGGCCAATACCCTGGCCACCGTCGGCGGCCTGTACATCCTGATCGAGGTCTTCGGCCCGATCAGCGGCGCGCACTTCAATCCGGCCGTCAGCGCAGTGATGGCCGTGCGCCGCGAGCTTCCCGCATCGAGCCTGGTGCCCTACGTGGCAGCGCAGCTCGTGGGCGCGATGCTAGGCGCCTGGCTGGCCCACGCGATGTTCGACATGAGCATCCTGCAGTTCTCGACCAAGCTGCGAAGCGGAACGGGGCAATGGATCGCCGAAGCCGTGGCCACGGCGGGGCTGCTGCTGGTCATCCTGCGCGCCCCGGCAGGCCGTGCGCCGGCCATGGTCGCGGCCTACATCGGCGCTGCCTACTGGTTCACCGCGTCAACTTCGTTCGCCAATCCGGCGGCGGTGTTCGGCCGGATGTTCAGCGACAGCTTTGCCGGCATCGCGCCCGCCAGCGCGCCGGGCTTCGTGCTCGCAGAGTTGATCGGGGCGCTCATCGGCCTGGCCGTCCACAATGCCTTCGAGCCGCGCCTGCATCCTGCCGGCCACCCCAACGTGATCGAATCCTCGGGCCAGCAGAAGAATCAGATCGCTGAATGAGCCGGCTCACGACAGTGGCAGCCTTGGGCACCGCGCAGACGCTGGCCTGGGCTTCGTCGTACTACCTGCCCGCCATGCTGGCGGAGCCGATGGCGCTCGATCTGGGCATGGCCCCCGCGACGGTCTTCGCCGCGTTCTCGGTGGCGCTGATCGTCTCTGCCGCGCTCGGGCCCTATGCGGGCCGCGCGATCGACCGCTTCGGCGGGCGACCGGTGTTGATCGCGAGCAATCTCGTGTTCGCTGCCGGCCTGGCTGCGCTGGGATGGGCCGACAGCACGCCGCAGCTGTTCCTGGCCTGGGCGGTCATGGGCATCGCGATGGGCAGCGGGCTCTACGAAGCCGCCTTCGCCACCGTGGTGCGCCTGCACGGCCAGGAGGCGCGCAGCGCCATCACCGGCATCACCTTGTTCGCCGGCTTCGCGAGCACCGTCGGCTGGCCCGCGTCGGCGGCGCTCGAATCGCACTTCGGCTGGCGCGGCGCCTGCATGGCCTGGGCCGGGCTGCACCTGCTGATCGGCTTGCCGCTCAATGCCTGCCTGCCCAGGCTCCCGCGCGCGAACGCGGCGGATGCGGCTGCACCGGCGAAGCCGGAGCCCGCTGCGCTGCTTTCAGAAGCCGAGGCGCGGCGCGCCGCTTTCCTGATGGCCTACGTGTTTGCCGTCACCTGGTTCATCAGCACCGCGATGGCCGCGCACCTGCCGAGCGTGCTGCAAGCGGCCGGTGTGGGCTTCGCGCTGGCCGTGTCCTTCGCCGCGCTGGTCGGGCCGGCGCAGGTGGCGGGACGCGTGCTGGAGTTCACGGTGCTGCAGCGCCTTCATCCGCTGCTGTCGGCGCGCCTGGCTGCCATGGCGCATCCGCTCGGCGCAGTGGCGATCGGGCTCGCGGGCGCGCCGGCCGCGGCGGTGTTCACGGTGCTGCATGGTGCGGGCAACGGCATCCTCACGATCGCGATCGGCACCTTGCCGCTGCTGTTGTTCGGTTCGCAGGGCTACGGCCGGCGGCAGGGGCTGCTCATGGTGCCCGCGCGCCTGGTGCAGGCAGGCGCACCCTTTCTCTTCGGCCTGAGCCTGGACCGCTGGGGCG
This sequence comes from Variovorax sp. LjRoot84, assembly GCF_964254305.1. NCBI lineage: Bacteria > Pseudomonadati > Pseudomonadota > Betaproteobacteria > Burkholderiales > Comamonadaceae > Variovorax > Variovorax sp. LjRoot84. The sequence goes on along the minus strand of NZ_CAXUTE020000001.1, from coordinate 4,967,669 downwards.
CCGGTGCGCTGTGGCTGTCGGCCTTGCTGGGGCTCTCGGCCTGTGCTGCGCTGTGGTGGATGCCGGCGGGAGCGCGCAGCAGCCCGGCCGGCGGTGCGCGCTGAGTTCAACCCGCTGTGGAAAGCTTCCACAGCGCTGCACCCGGAAAGCGGCCCAGGGCGGCAGAGAGGCGGATGGCTCCGCCCTGCACGACGATCGTCTCGCCGGTCAGCACGTTCGCGAAAGCAGCACCGTCGGCCGCGTCCGGCAGTCGCACGCTCGTGTCCTGCCACACCTCGCCGAGCGGCGGTTCGCCCTCGGCGCTGTCGAGGCCGGTGAAAAGCCGCCCTGCGATCACAACCAGCGTCTGCTCTTCGTGACGGCGCGCGAAAGCGACCACATGCGCGGCCTGCACGCCGCTGGCGCCCAGGGGCTCGTAGCGTCCCTCCCGGAACAGCACAGGCTGCGCGCGCCGAAGCGACAGCATGCGCCAGACGAGCCAGAGCTTGGCCCGGCCGTCGTGGGGCTCGCGCGCGAGCGCATTCACGCGCGCCGGCATGTCGGGCGCCTTCGCCAGCGCCTCGAGCTCGTTCAGGCGCTGCTCGCGAAGGCGGAAATCCACCGGACGGCGGTTGTCGGGATCGACCAGGCTCAGGTCCATCAGTTCATTGCCCTGGTACAGGTCGGGCACGCCGGGCGACCCGTACTTCAGCAGGGCGAGCGAGAGGCTGTTCAACGCGCCGAACCAGGCGAGCCTGGCGCCCATGATCTTCAGCTCGTCGAGAAAACGGTTGTCGGCTCCAGGCCTGAACAGCGCGCGCACGAAGCCCTCGAGGGCGCGCTCGTAGCCTTCGTTGGGATAGGTCCATCGGGTGTTGAGCTTGGACTCGCGTGCCGCCTTCTGCATGTAGCGCACGATGCGTTCGACATAAGGCTCGCGCGCCGCGTCGTCCAGTCCGCCCGGTGGCAGCGTGCCCAGCAGCGTCTGGTAGAGCAGGTACTCGTCGGCGGCCGAAGGCGCGCCGGCCGGTGCGCCCCGGGCTTCCAGCCGCCTGCGTACCGGCCGGGTGAAGCCGTGCCAGCGTCGCAGCGCCAGGCGCCAGGCGGCCGGCATCTCCGACAGCACGTCGATGCGGCAGCGCACGTCCTCGGAGCGCTTGTTGTCGTGCGTGGAGGTGGCCAGCATGGTGTGCGGCCAGCGCCGGCCGCGATCGGCGCTGGCCTCGTGGAACTCGGCAACCGTCCTGCCGAAGCGCGCCGGCTCGCCGCCGACTTCGTTGAGCGAGCTCAAGGGAAAGTAGCGATAGAAGGCAGTGTCCTCCACGCCCTTGGCCGTGACCGGTGAAGTGAACTGCTGGAAACGGATCGCCAGGCGCAGCACGCGATGCTGGAGTTCGTCATCGGCGCCGGATACCGCGCGTCCGAGCAGCATCTGCTGCACGAAGTCATAGATCGTGAGATCGGCATCCTGGCTGCCGCGCTCCGCCGCGCGCCGGGCCCAGGCGATGAAGCGCTCGTCCTGCGCGGAGGGCGCATCGATGATGTAGGTCCGGTAGACCGGGAGGCAGGCCGCGATCTCGCCGAGCGCACGGCGCAGCGCATTGAAGGTGTAGTCGCGCGTGCGCCGATCGGCCCGCGCGATGCGCAGCAGTTCGGTGGCCAGCACGGTGAGCTCCGAGGCCAGCGCGCTCTGCATGATGTCGCGCTTGCCGTCGCGCGCCAGGGCCTCGAAGTCTTTCTCGACACCGGTGAAATTGCGCCAGATCTTCTCGAACTTCGTGGCCGCGGCAGTGTCGACGAACAGGCCGTTGGCCACGTTGGCGAAGCGGTAGCCGGTGGTGCCGTGCACATGCCAGTCTTCGGGCACCTCCTCGTCTTCGGCGACGATCTTTTCCGCCACCACGTAGAGCGGGCGCGCGGGCCGGCCTGTCGCATCGTGCGCTGTCAGCAGCAGGCCAGCGCGCCGCGCATAGCCTTCCTGGAGCTGGCGGAAGTAGCGCGCCGGATCGTAGAGGCCGTCCGGATGATCGATGCGCAAGCCCTCCACGTGGCCGGACGCGGCCAGGTCGAGCGCGAAGGACTGCGTGGCCTCGAACACCTCGTCGCGTTCCATGCGCAGCCCGGCGAGTGAATTGATGTCGAAGAAGCGGCGGTAGTTGATCTCGTCCGCGGCCACGCGCCAATAGGCGAGCCGCCAGGCCTGCGTTTCGATCAGCGCATGCAGCTCGTCGCGCATGCCCGGCAGGTTGAGCTCGGCCACCCGCGCCGTGATCGCGCGTGCCACGTCCGGATTGCGGGCGGCAAGACGGGACAGATCGGCCTTGAGCAGTTCCTTGTCGCGCGCTCGCTCGGCGCGGGCGACGGGATCCTCGGCATCGCGGCCCGGCAGCCGGCCGAAGGCGGAGGCCGTGCTGGCCAGGCGCGCCGCGAGCTCCGCATCGCCCTGCTGCGTCTCGGCGCCCGCGAGCACGCGCGGATAGCTCTCCGGCGCCAGCGGAAAGCGGTGTTCGAAGTAGTGCAGCGCCAGGCTTCCGGCTTCCTCGTCGAAGCGCAGCACCAGATCGCCGCTGGTGAGCACGTCGCCATAGTGGTCGCCCAGCACCGGCACCAGCACCTTGCCCGCGAGCTCGGGATTGAGCGGCTGCCAGTCGATGTCGAAGTGCTGCGCGAACAGCGAAGCGGGTCCGTTCTCCAGCACGTCCATCCACCATGCGTTGTCGGCGCCCATCACGCCCATGTGGTTGGGCACCAGGTCCAGCAGCTGGCCCATGCCGTGTTCGCGCAAGGCCGCGACGAAGCGATCGAAGCCTTCGCGCCCGCCGAGTTCGGGGTTGATCTCGTCGTGTGCGACGACGTCGTAGCCATGCATGCTGCCGGCGCGGGCGCGCTGGATCGGCGAGCAGTAGATGTGGCTCACGCCCAGGCGGGCGAGGTAGGGGAGGATGCGAATGGCATCGTCGAAGCCGAAGTCCTTGTGGAACTGGAGCCGGTAGGTGGCGCGCGGCACCAGGGTGCTGCTGCCGCGGCGCTCGCTGCCGGGCGCGCGGCGCGGCCGCGATGCGGCCATGGTGGTGCACAGGCCCGAGACTTCTTCGCTCGCCGCCAGCGCCTGCAGATCCAGCGGCAGCTTGCGCTGCCAGTTCGGCTGCTCCGCGGTGGTGCCGGGCATGTTGACCTGGTCCGTGACGCCGAGCGCGTCCTCGAACTGGACCATCATGATCGCCGAGGGTGCGGCGGCAAGAAAGGCGTGGATCGCCTCCACCGTGCGCGGCGCCGGCGTTGGGCGGCCCGTGGCCTCGGCGACTTCCTCGGCCGACAGCAGACCCGCGTGTTCGAGCTGTAGAAGCAGCCCCACGCGTTCCCGCGCGCGATCGCGGAGCTGCTTTTCGAACAGCACCAGCTCGGGAAACAGGCCGAGCTGCAGCCGCAACCGCAGGTCCTCTCCGCTCCACCATCCGGCGAGGGTCGGCAGATCGTGCGTGCCGATCGCGGCCAGCGCGTCGGGCGGGTAGTCGGCCGCGGACTTGAACTCGCCGTCGTCGGTGCGTTCGAAGAACAGCACGCGGTAGGACAGCACGTCCACGCGCGCCAGCGCCTCGCGCATCTCCGGCGCCACCGTGCCCAGGTCTTCGCCGATCACCATGCAGCGGTTGCGCCGGCTCTCGAGCGCGACGATCGCGAGCAGCTCGGCTAGCGCGTAGTGCACGTAGGCGCCATCGGTGGCGCTTCGTCCGGGCGGTATCCAGAACAGGCGCATCAGCCCCATCACGTGGTCGATGCGCAGCGCGCCGGCGCTCTTCATATTGGCGCGCAGCGTGTCGATGAAGAGCCGGTAGCGGTCGGCGCGCAGGCGATCCGGCCGGAGCGGCGGCAGGCCCCAGCCCTGGCCACCGGGATTGAACTCGTCCGGCGGCGCGCCCACGCTGGCTTCGGCAGCAAAGCAAGTGCGTTCGCTCCAGACCTCGGAGCCCGCGCGGTCCACCGACACCGCCAGATCGAGGTACAGGCCGACGCCCAGCCCCAGCGCCTTGCAGCGCGCGTTGGCGCGCGCGAGCTGGCATTCGGCCAGCCATTGCAGGTACTGGTGGTACTGCACGCGCTCGGCATGCTGCTGTGCGAAGGCGGCGACCTCGGCGCCGGCCGGATTGCGGTAAGCCTCGGGCCATGCCGGCCAGCCCCAGACCGCGTCGTCGGCCGCGTGGAAGTGGGCCTGCAGCGCCTCGAACAGGGCGTGGCCGTGCAGCGCTTCGCCGCCTTCGGCCACGAAGGCCAGGAAGGCGCGGCCCGCATCGTCGCGCGCGTTGCGGCCGTCGGCCGACAGATGCTGTTCGCGAAACTGCGCGTAAAGAAGCTTCAGCACCTCGAACTTCGCTGCGGCCACGGCCGCGTAGTCGACCAGCGGCGCTTCGCGCAGGCGCGCGAGCCGGGTCTGGAATTCGAGCGAGTGCACGAGCTGCCGGGCCGCGTCGCAGGCGGCGAAGCCATCGACCGCCTCGACGTCGATGTAGAGCACATTGAGATGCCGGCGCGAGGACGGGCTGTAGGGACTCGCATGGGCCGGGTTGTGCGGGAAGAGGGCGTGCAGCGGATTGAGTCCGACGATGTCGGCGCCGCGCGCGGCCATCTGCGTGACCAGCTGCTCAAGATCGCCGAAGTCGCCGATGCCCCAGTTGCGCGCGGAACGCAGCGCATACAGCTGCACCGCAGGCCCCCAGATGCGGCCGCCGTCCTGCAATGCCGCCGGGCGCCAGCAGCGTGCGGGGGCGCTCACGATCAGCATCTCGCCGACCGGGCCGGCCAGGCCCTCGATGCTGAGGCGGTGGTAGCCGGCCGGCAGCGCAAGCGAAAACGAGAGCTCGCGCTGGCACCAGCGCACGCCATCGAGCTCGGCGTGCGCAAGCTCGGGCAGGGCCAGCACGTCGAGTTCGCCCTGGTGCCGCGGGCCGGATTCCTCGTCCAGCTGCCAGCGCAGCCGGCCGGTCGTTGCGGGAAGGCGCAAGTGCAGTTGCCACGTCGGCGCCGCAGCTTGGATCGCATGCACCGGCGGCAGGCCTTGCGTCCATGCGGCGCGGCGGGCCGCGGCGAGCGCGTCCTCGGCCGTCGTGGTGGCATCGATGCGGACGTCGAGCTCAGCCAGCAAGGCGACCAGGCTGTCGCGCGGCACCGGACGGCGCGTTTGCCAGACGTCCTCGTAGTCGGTGGCGATGCCGAAGTGCGCACACAGCGGGCCCAGCGCTTCGTCGTCGTCGACGATGCGCGCGGGCTCAGTCAAGGCGGACCTCCTCCTGCAGCGTCGTATGCACCGCGCCGGGCGCCAGGTTCAGCGGCGTGGCATTCGTGGTCTGCGCCGCACCGATGGACCAGAGCAGGTCGCCGGGCGGCGCCGCGCATGCCATTTCCTCGAGGCCGAAGTTCGCGAGCAGATGCAGCGCTGCCCCCGACCCGAGCGTCCAGTCGACCTGCAGCAGCGCGCCCTCGCAGTGGAAACGGCCGGCGCCGCGCTGGCCCGCCAGCAGGGGCACCAGGCGCTGCTGGCGCAGGGCCAGCAGTTCGCGCAGCTCGGCGAGGCGGGCGCTGTGATGGGGGACATCCCGCTCCTCCCAGCGCAGCTTGGAGGCCATGAAGGTGGACTCGGCATTGGGATCGGGAATGCGCGAGCGCGCCGCCTCGTCCTTGAAGGCGGCGAAGCGGCCGAACTCCTCGCGCCGGCCGCGCGAGACGGCGGCGGCGAGCTCGGGTCCGAAGTCGCAGAAGTACTGGAACGGCGTCGACGCCGCGAATTCCTCGCCCATGAACAGCATCGGCACATGCGGCGACAGCAGCACGCAGGCCATGGCCGCGCGCAGCATCGCCGCGTCGCCCAGCCTGTGGATGCGTTCGCCGAAGGCGCGGTTGCCGACCTGGTCGTGCGTTTGCAAGAAGGAAACGAAAGCGGCGAGCGGCAGGTGCGCGGACGGCTCGCCGCGCGGCTCGTCGTTGCGAAAGTGCGAAGGCTGGCCCTGGTAGATGAAGCCTTCGGCCAGCGCGCGCCCGAAGCGCACCACCGGCGCATCGGCGTAGTCGGCGTAGTAGCCGTCGGCCTCGCCGGTGACCAGCACGTGGGCCGCATGGTGGAGGTCGTCGTTCCATTGGGCCGTGCCCGCGAGCGGAACGCCGCGGTCGTCGCGCTCGAGCAGCGACGCCTGGTTCGCATCGTTCTCCAGCACCACGTGCACATGCCGCTCGCGGCCCGGCCCGTCGTGCAGCGCCTCGCAGATCTCGCGCACGATGTGCTTGCCGGAATCGTCACGTATGGCGTGAATCGCGTCCATCCGCAGGCCGTCGAAGCCGAACTCCTCGACCCAGTAGAGCGCGTTGTGGATGAAGAAATCGCGCACCGTGCGGGACGCCTCGCCGTCGTAGTTGATGGCCGAACCCCACGGCGTCTGGTGCGCGGGGTTGAAGAACTGCGGGCAGTAGGCATGCAGGTAGTTGCCTTCGGGGCCGAAGTGGTTGTAGACCACGTCGATCAGCATCATCAGGCCGAGCCCGTGGGCGTCGTCGACCAGCGCCTTGAGCTCGTCGGGCGTGCCGTAGGCGGCGTCCGGCGCGAAGGGCAGCACGCCGTCGTAGCCCCAGTTGCGCTGGCCCGGAAAGTCGGCCAGCGGCATGAGCTCGACCGCGGTGATGCCCAGCTCGGCCAACGCGTGAAGGCGTTGCCGCGCGGCCGCGAAAGTGCCTTCGGCCGTGAAGGTGCCGACGTGCAGTTCGTAGACCACCGCCTCCTCCCACGGCCGGCCGCGCCAGGCCCGGTGCTGCCATGCATAGGCCGCCGGGTCGACGATGCGGCTCGCGCCGTGCACGTCCTCCGGGTTGAAGCGCGAGGCCGGGTCCGGCACGCGCAGGCCGTCCGGCAAGCGGAAGCGATAGCTGTCGCCGGGCCGCGCCTCGTCCAGGTCGAGTCGGTGCCAGCCTTCCGCGTCGTGCAGCATGCGATGCGTGCGCGCGCCGGCGTCGGGCCCGTGCTCCAGCATCACCAGTTCGACGGCCGGTGCCCACAGTGCGAAGCGTACGCCGCCCTCGGGCAGGACGCCGGCGCCGAAGGGCATGGGATGCACGCGCTTCACTCGGTGTTCTCCGCAGGGCGCGCGGCGCGGCTCAGCAGCACGAAGGACCGTCCTTGCAGCGGGTAGCTCGGCGAGGTCCAGGCCGGTGCTTCGCCGCAGGCGGCCTCGTTCTCGTCGGGCGGCAGGGCCTGCGTCGCGGTGTCGAGCATGAGGCGCCATGCGCCCTGGCCCCCGGACGGCAGCGTGAACGCGATCTCGTCGTGGTGGGCGTTGAAGAGCAGCAGGAAGTCGTCGTCGCGCAGCGCCTCGCCGCGCGGTCCCCGCTCGGTGATGCCGTTGCCGGAGATCAGCATCGCGAAGCATCTCGCATGGGCATCGTTCCAGTCTTCCGGCGTCATTTCGAGGCCGTCCGGCTTGAGCCAGCACACGTCCTTGACCGCGCTGCCTTCCAGCGGCTTGCCATGAAAAAAATTGCGGCGGCGAAACGAGGGATGCGCGCGCCGCAGCGCGATCACGCGCTGCATGAAGGCGAACAGCGCGTCGCCCTCCGGCGTCGGATTCCAGTCCAGCCAGGCCGTTTCGTTGTCCTGGCAGTAGACGTTGTTGTTGCCGTTCTGGGTGTGGCCGCGCTCGTCGCCGGCCAGGATCATCGGCACGCCCTGGGACAGCAGCAGCGTGGCGATGAGGTTGCGCTTCTGCCGCTCGCGCAGCGCCTGGATCTCCGGATCGTCGCTCGGCCCTTCGACGCCGCAGTTCCAAGACAGGTTGTGGTTGTTGCCGTCGCGGTTGTCCTCGCCGTTGGCCTCGTTGTGCTTCTCGTTGTAGGAGACCAGGTCCTGCAGGGTGAAGCCGTCGTGCGCGGTGACGAAGTTGATGCTGGCATGCGGCCGCCGGCCCGACCAGCCGTACAGGTCCTGCGAGCCCGTGAGGCGTTGCGCAAGATCGCCCATCACGCCGTCGTCGCCCTTCCAGTAGCCGCGCACGCCGTCGCGGAAGCGGTCGTTCCACTCGGCCCAGCCGTAGGGGAAGTTGCCGACCCGGTAGCCCCCGTGGCCGAGGTCCCAGGGTTCGGCGATCAGCTTCACGCGATTGAGCGTGGGGTCCTGGCGGATCGCATCGAAGAAGCCGCCGAGGTTTTCGACCTTGCCGGATTCGCGCGCCAGCGCCGCGGCGAGGTCGAAGCGGAAGCCGTCCACGTGCATCTCCTCGACCCAGTAGCGAAGAGAGTCCATCACCAGCTGCAGCGCGCGCGGATGCTCGAGATTCACCGTGTTGCCGCAGCCGGTGAAGTCGTCGTAGAAGCGGCGGTTGTCGGCGGTGGTGATGTAGTAGGAGGCGTTGTCGACGCCGCGCATGGACAGCGTCGGCCCCAGATGGTTGCCTTCGCAGCTGTGGTTGTAGACCACGTCGAGGATGACCTCGATGCCTGCCGAGTGCAGCGTCTTCACCATGGTCTTGAACTCCTTGACCTTGAGCGAGGCGCAGTAGCGCATCTCGGGCGCGAAGTAGGCCAGGGTGTTGTAGCCCCAGTAGTTCTGCAGCCCTTTCTCCGCCAGGTGGTGGTCGTTCAGGAAGCTGTGCACCGGCAGCAGCTCGACGGTGGTCACGCCGAGGCGCTTCAGGTAGTCGACCACCGGCGCCGAACCGAGTGCCGCATAGGTACCGCGCAGCTCCGGCGGCACCTCGGGGTGGGTCATCGTGAAGCCGCGCACGTGCAGCTCGTAGATCACCATGTCCTGCCACGAGATGTGCGGGCGGCGGTCGTCGCCCCAGGTGAATGCGGGCTCGAGCACGCGCCCCTTGGGCATCAGCGGCGCGCTGTCGCGGCGGTCGAAGGACAGGTCCTCGCGCTTGCTCCCCACGGTGTAGCCGTACAGCGCGTCGCCCCAGCGCAGTTGCCCGATCGTGTCCTTGGCATAGGGGTCGAGCACCAGCTTGTGCGGATTGAAGCGATGCCCCTCCTCGGGCTTGTAGGGCCCGTGCACGCGATAGCCGTAGGCCAGCCCCGGGCGCGCCTCGGGCAGGTAGCAGTGCCAGATGTCGTCGGTGCGTTCGCGCATCGCGATGCGCAGCCGCTCGTGGCGGCCCTTCTCGTCGAAGAGGCAGAGTTCGACCTTGTGCGCGTGCTGCGAGAAGAGCGCGAAGTTGACGCCCTGGCCGTCCCAGTGGGCGCCGGGCGGATAGGGGCGGCCGGGCCAGACTGCGGTGATCTGATCGTTGGTCTTCATCTAGGAAGCTTGTCGTCCGGGCCGTCGCCGGGGTTCTTGCGCTCGCGCGGCCACCATTGCTCGATGCGCTCCGCGGCCCAGTCCTTGCCGCCCAGACCGAAGGCGAGCGCCAGCGCGAAGACCACGCCGGCCAGGATCACGAGAAAGCTTTCGCGAACGATGTCGCCGCCGACCTTGATCTGGTCGAGCGCGATCAGCACCACGAACACCATGATCGCGTACTGCGCGAGCTTGCCGAGGAACACGGCGTCCTGCAGCTTGATGTTGCGGCCATAGGTGGCGACGCTGTCGCCGACGAAGCGCGCAAAGTAGGAGCCGAAGGCCAGCACCAGCAGGGCCACGAAGATGTTGGGAACGAACCAGACCACGCGGCCCAGCAGGTCGGTGATGTAGGTCAGGCCGAGGCCGTTGAAGGCGATCAGGAGCGCGGCGAGGATCACCAGCCAGTACACCAGCACGCCGAACAGGCTGGTGGTGTCGCCGGGCATTCCGCCCTGCCGCAGGAAGTTGTCGAGGCCGGCGCGTTCGGTGAGCACGTTGAAGTTGATCGCGCGCAGGGCTTTGACGACCGTGAAGCGCGCCAGCTTGGCGAGCAGCCAGCCGCCGAGCACCACGATCAGCGCGATCAGAAGACGCGGCAGGAATGCGCCGATCTGGAACAGGATGGCCCGCAAGGGCTCCAGGTGGATTCCGAAGCTTTCCATGATGCGTTTCTCCAGTCGCTCGATCAGCGCGATGAGCCGGCACCGTTCAATGCCAGCAGGCCCTGCAGCGGGACCTGGACCCAGTCGGTGCGATTGTTGAGTTCGTAGCGCAGCTCGTACAGCGCCTTTTCAAGTTCGAACAATTCGAGAAGATTCGCGTCGATCGGCGCCGCCGTTCCAGCCGAAGCCATCGTCGCCCGATAGGCCGAGAGGAAGGCATCCCGCGCGGCAAGCTCCCAGTCGCGCGCCGGTGCGTCGAGCCGCTGGAGCTCGTCGGCGTTCTGCGCCACGCGCCGCAAGGCCGACCAGCGCGCGTAGTTGAACGAGCGCAGCATGCCCGCGACGTCGCGCAGCGGCGAGCCCTTGGCGCGGCGCTCCTCGAAGCTGCGCGTGGGTTCGCCTTCGAAATCGATGATGACGAAATCGTTGTCGGCCACCAGCACCTGGCCCAGGTGGTAGTCGCCGTGGTAGCGGGTCTTGATTCCGCCTTCGACGTTCCCGGCTGCCGCGCTGATGCGCCTTTGCAGCGCCTCGTGGCGCGACAGAAGGGCTTGCGCGTCCTCTTGCGCGGCCGGGGGAAGCAGCAGCAGGCGATCGCGCAGCAAGGCCAGCGTGGCGGTGGCGTCATCGAGTGCGCGCTCGCGCATCGCCTCGACGTCGCCCGGCTCGAACGGCTCGGGATCGAAGGCCGCGTCGCCCGTGCGCGCGGCCAGCGCCAGATGGAGCTCGGCGGTGCGCCGGCCGAGCACCACCATCAGCGCGAGGAAGCCGCCGTGGGCCTGGGCCGGTGCGGCCGCGGCGAAGGCATCGGCGCCCGCCGTACGCAGCTCTTCGAGGAAGCGCTCCAGATAGCCGAGCGTGTAGACCCAGCCGTCGCCCTGGTTGGTCACGTAGGCCTGGACCATCGCCAGCGTCACCACGCGGCCGTCGTCGCCGAGGTATTCGAGTGCGCCCAGGACCGGAACGCAATGCGGAAAGCGTGCGACGCTGGTCAGGAACCAACCCATCTCGAGCTCGGGATTCACGCCGTCGCGCAGGTTGCGATAGCCCTTGAGGAACAGGGTCTCGTCGAAGGTGACGACGGTGTTGCTGCTCACCGCGCTGGGGCGGGCCACGGGCAGCGCAGCGAGGGCTACGGGAAGGTCGCTGAACGCGTCGGTGGCCGTGAAGCGCAACCGGCCGGCGTTGGTGGCGATCTCCTTGCCGGCGCGGATGGCCTCGACCACCGCACGGCAGAAGGCCTCGTCATAGAAGGCGTCGGCCATCACGCCCACGTTGGACTGCTGCCGCACCTTGGCCAGCGCGGCCGGCGTGAGGCGGTTGAAGCGCTCCTCGTCCTGCTCTTCCCATGCCAGCGCGAGCGGAACGAAGTAGGTCGACGCTTCGGGCGGGCCGTCGAGCTGCAGCAGCGGCAGCATCCAGCTGAATTCTCCGGCGTCCCACACCGCATGGTCGACCAGCCGCGCGCGCTCGATCGGCGTGCCCTTGGAGGCGTACCAGCGCTGGATCTCCAGAAAGCGCGGCAGCGTGTCGGTCTCGAACTGCGTCAGCATCCGTTCGGCCATGCCGATGCGCCACGGCATCACGCGGTCGCGGAAGAAGCTGGTCCAGCCGTCGAACAGCACCAGTGTCGGCCGGTCCTGCAGCCCGACGCCTTCCTGGTGCCAGCTCGGCATCTCGGCATCGGCCGCGAGGCGGAACCAGTAGAAGCCGTACGAGGGCAAGGTCAGCAGGTAGGGCAGCTCGCCGATGGGCGGGAAGGAGGTGCGGCCCAGCATCTCGACCGGCACCTTGCCCTTGTAGGCCGACAGGTTGAGCTCCACCGGCTGCGCCGCGCGCGAGAGGTTGAAGACCGTGAGGATGGTGTCCTCGTCGTACTCGCTCAGGTAGGCCAGGATCTTGCGGTTGCCGGGCTTCAGGAAGATGCGCTTGCCGCGCCCGAAGGCATGGCTGGTCTTGCGCACGGCCAGCATGCGCCGCGTCCAGTTGAGCAGCGAGCTGGCGTCGCGCGCCTGCGCCTCCACGTTGAGCGCCTCGAAGCCGTACATCGGGTCCATGATCGGCTGCAGATAGAGGCGCTGCGGGTCGGCGCGCGAGAAGCCGGCGTTGCGATCGGGGCTCCACTGCATCGGCGTGCGCACGCCGTTGCGGTCGCCGACGAACACGTTATCGCCCATGCCGATCTCGTCGCCGTAGTAGATGATCGGCGAGCCCGGCATCGACAGCAGCATGCCGTTCATGAGCTTGACGCGGTCGAGGTCGTTCTCCATCAGCGGCGCGAGCCGGCGCCGGATGCCGACGTTGATGCGCGCGCGCAGGTCGGCGGCATACATGAGGTACATGTAGTCGCGCTCCTTGCTGGTCACCATCTCCAGGGTCAGCTCGTCATGGTTGCGCAGGAAGATGGCCCATTGGCAGCCTTCGGGAATCTCGGGCGTCTGCTGGATGATTTCGACGATCGGATGGCGGTCCTCCTGCGCGATCGCCATGTACATGCGCGGCATCAAGGGGAAGTGGTAGGCCATGTGGCACTCGTTGCCCTCGCCGAAGTACTCGCGCACGTCCTCGGGCCACATGTTGGCCTCGGCCAGCAGGAAGCGGTTCTTGTAGCGCGCGTCGATGGCGGCGCGCAGCTTCTTGATCACCGCGTGCGTCTCCGGCAGGTTCTCGTTGCTGGTGCCGTCGCGCTCGACCAGGTAGGGAATCGCGTCCAGCCGGAAGCCGTCGACGCCCATGTCGAGCCAGAAGCGCATGGTCTTGAACACGGCCTCCAGCACCTGGGGATTGTCGAAGTTCAGGTCCGGCTGGTGGCTGAAGAAGCGGTGCCAGTAGTAGGCCTTGGCAATCGGGTCCCAGCTCCAGTTGGAGGTCTCGGTGTCGGTGAAGATGATGCGCGTGCCCTGGTAGAGCTGGTCGCTGTCGCTCCAGACGTAGAAGTCGCGCTCCGGCGAGCCGGGCGGCGCGCGGCGTGCGGCCTGGAACCACGGGTGGTCGCTCGAGGTGTGGTTGATGACGAGCTCGGTGATCACGCGCAGGCCGCGGCGGTGCGCCGCATCCAGCATCTCGCGGAAATCGTCCAGCGTGCCGTACTGGGGGTGCACGTTCTCGTACTCGGCGATGTCGTAGCCGTCGTCGCGCAAGGGCGAGGGGTAGAAGGGCATCAGCCAGATGGTGTTGACGCCGAGGTCCTTCACGTAGTCGAGCTTGGCCGTGACGCCCTTGAAGTCGCCGACGCCGTCATCGTTGGAATCGAAGAAGGCCTTGACGTTGAGCTGGTAGATGACCGCATCGCGGTACCACAGCGGATCGTCGCTGCTGTCGATCTCGACGGTTTCGAGAGCAATGTGCGGTACCGGAGCGTTCATGGGCGCAAGACCTCACTGGAAATAGTCGAACTCGCGCTCGTCGCGAACCCGGCGCCGCACCCGGAAGATGTGGGCCGGCACGCTGTGCGGATCGAGCCGGACGAAGTGGCGATCTCCCTGCCACACGAAGCGCTGGTTGCTCAGCAGGTCGTGCATCTGGAACGGATGCCCGGCCTCGCAATCGATGGATGCGGGATCGAGCGCGAGCCAGCCGGACTGCACGTTGTGCGGGTCGAGGTTCACCACCGTCACCACCACGTTGACGCCGTCGTCCGAGCGCTTGGCGTAGGCCAGCAGCTGGTCGTTGTCGATCGCGAGGAAGCGCAGGCCGCGGTCGGCATGGAGCGCGGGGTTGTCGCGCCGGATGCCGTTGACGCGGGCGATGAAGGGCGCGAGGCTTCCCGGATCGTCGTGGTTCCAGGCGCGCAGCTGGTACTTCTCGGAATGCAGGTACTCCTCGCTGCCCGGCTCGCGCGGCAGGTGCTCGCGCAGTTCGAAGGCGGGGCCGTAGATGCCGTAGTTGGCGGCCAGCGTCGCGGCGAGAACCAGGCGCGCCATGAAGACCGCGGGCTCGCCGCCCTGCAAGCGCTCGTGCAGGATGTCGGGCGTGTTGGGCCAGACGTTGGGGCGGAAATATTCGCTGCCCGGTCCCGCCGAGAGTTCGGTGAAGTACTCGGTCAGTTCCTGCTTGTCGTTGCGCCAGGTGAAGTAGGTGTAGGACTGCGTGAAGCCCAGCTTGGCCAGCCGGTGCATCACCTTGGGCCGCGTGAAGGCTTCGGCCAGGAAGATGACCTCGGGATGCTGGCGCTTGATCTCGCCGATCGCCCACTCCCAGAACGGGAACGCCTTGGTGTGCGGGTTGTCGACCCGGAAGATCTTCACGCCCTCGGCGATCCAGTGGTCGAAGACGCTCTTGAGCTCGGCCCACAGCGCGGGCCAGTCCTCGCTCTCGAAGTTGAAGGGATAGATGTCCTGGTATTTCTTCGGCGGGTTCTCGGCGTACTGCACGCTGCCGTCCGGCCGCCAGCGGAACCAGCTGGGATGCGCCTTCACGTACGGATGGTCCGGCGCGCACTGGAAGGCGATGTCGAGTGCGATCTCGAGCCCGTGGCCGGCCGCCTGCGCGATCAGATGCCGGAAGTCCTCGGCCGTGCCGAGTTCGGGCAGGATGGACTTGTGGCCGCCTTCGGCCGCGCCGATGGCCCACGGGCTGCCGACGTCGTCCGCCTTGGCGACCAGCGCATTGTTCTTGCCCTTGCGCTGCACGCGGCCGATCGGATGGATCGGCGGGAAGTACAGCACGTCGAAGCCCATGGCCGCGATCGCGGGCAGGCGCGCTGCCACGTCCTTGAAGCTGCCGTGGCGTCCGGCCTCGGTCGCCGTCGAGCGCGGGAACAGCTCGTACCAGCTACTGAAGCGGGCGCGATCGCGATCGGCCACCAGCGGCAGCTCCAACGGATACTGCGCCGCGAGGCGGCGGTCCGGGTAGCGGGCTGCGAGCGCGGCCAGGGCTTCGTCCAGCGCCAGCGCCTTGAGCACCGTCGCATCGGCCGCGTCGGCGACGGCGGCGCTGTGCAGTTCCATGCCCCAGCGGGCCAGCGTCTTGCGCTCCACGCCATTGGCGCGTTCGGCGGTCGCCGCGATCTCGAGCGCGCCGATCTGCGATGCGATGCGGATGTCGTCGAGCTCGACGCGGCGCGCCATGTCGTGGCGCCAGGACTCGAAGGCTTCGACCCAGGCCGCGACGGTGTAGCGGTAGCGGCCGATCGCGGGCGGCGTGAATTCGGCCTCCCAGACGTCGTTGCCCAGCGGCTTCATCGGCAGCTCGGCCCCGTGGGCATCGTCCTCGCTGCGCCAGCACAACATGACGCGCAGCATGTCGTGCCCGTCGGCGAAGCAGTGGGCCTGCACGCGCAGCGTTTCTCCGGCCACGCGCTTCACGGGAAAGCGCCCGCCGTCCACGATGGGCAGGACGGCGTCGATGACGGCGCGTACGCGGCCGTCCGCGCCGTCCGGATGGGTGGGGGGGCGGACCGGGGTATTTTTCTCAGCCATGGGGAGTGTGCTCGAGGAACAGGGTCGAAAGCGGCGGCAAGGTGAGGCACACGGAGTGCATGCGGCCATGGGCGCGCACCGGCGCCGACTCGATGCCGCCGAGGTTGCCCCAGCCCGCGCCGCCGAACTCGCCGGCGTCGCTGTTGACGAGCTCGCGCCAGAAGCCGGGTGCCGGCACGCCGAGCAGGTAGTTGGTGCGCGGCACCGGCGTCATGTTGCTGACGACCAGGAGCGGCGCGCCGCCGTCGCGCGGCTTGCGCAGGAAGGCGAACACGCTGCGGTCCGCGTCGTCGGCCGCGACCCATTCGAAGCCGGTGGCGGAGAAGTCGAGCTGGTGCAGCGCGGGCGTGGCGCGGTAGACGCGGTTGAGTTCCTTCACGAAACGCTGCAGGCCTGCATGGCCCTCGAGCGCGGCGACCCACCATTCGAGTTCGTCGTCATGGTTCCATTCGCGCCGCTGGCCGAACTCGCCGCCCATGAACAGCAGCTTCTTGCCCGGATGCCCCCACATGAAGCCGAGCAGCGCGCGCAGGTTGGCGAACTGCTGCCATGCATCGCCCGGCATCTTGTTGAGCAGCGAGCCCTTGCCATGCACCACCTCGTCGTGCGACAGCGGCAGCACGAAGTTCTCGTTGAAGGCATACACCAGCGAGAAGGTGAGCTTGTGGTGGTGGTACTTGCGATGGACCGCGTCTTCCTTCATGTAGGCCAGGCTGTCGTGCATCCAGCCCATGTTCCATTTCATGCCGAAGCCCAGGCCGTCCATGTCGGTCGGGCGCGAGACGCGCGGCCAGGCGGTCGATTCCTCGGCGATGGTGAGCGTGTCGGGATGCTCGCGGTACACGGCCCGGTTCAGGGTCTGCAGGAACTCGACGGCTTCCAGGTTCTCGCGGCCGCCGTAGCGGTTGGGAATCCAGCCGCCGTGCTGACGCGCGTAGTCGAGGTAGAGCATCGAAGCGACCGCGTCGACGCGCAGGCCGTCCAGGTGGTATTTGTCGAGCCAGAACAGGGCCGACGAAATGAGGAAGCTGCGAACCTCGTTGCGGCCGTAGTTGAAGATGCTCGAGTTCCATTCAGGATGGAAGCCCTGTCGCGGATCGGCATGCTCGTAGAGATGGGTGCCGTCGAAGTAGCCGAGGCCGTGCTCGTCGGTCGGGAAGTGCGAGGGCACCCAGTCCAGCAGCACACCGATGCCGCGCTGGTGCAGGTGGTCGACGAAATACATGAAATCCTGCGGCGTGCCGAAGCGCGCGGTGGGCGCGAAGTAGCCGGTGGTCTGGTAGCCCCAGGAGCCGTAGAACGGATGCTCGGTCACCGGCATGAGCTCGACATGGGTGAAGCCCATCTCGGTCACATAGTCGGCCAGCTCGTGCGCGAGTTCGCGGTAGCCGAAGAAGCGGCCCTCCTTGCGCCGCCAGGAGCCGAGGTGCAACTCGTAGACGGACATCGGCGCATCCAGCGCATTCTTCGGTGCACGCGCGGACATCCATTCGCGGTCGCTCCACGCGTAGTCGAGTGTCCAGATGCGGGAGGCCGTGGCCGGCGGCAGCTCGGCGCAGAAGGCGAAGGGGTCGGCCTTGTCGACCTGCCAGCCGCCATGGCGTGACCGGATGCGGTACTTGTAGGCCTGACCTGGCGCGGCATCGGGGGCGTGGCCCTGCCAGATGCCGAGTTCGCCGCGCGACTCGAGCAGGTCGACTTCGGCCGACCAGCCGTTCCAGTCCCCAATCACGCTCACGGATTCGGCGTTCGGCGCCCAGACCGCAAAGTCCGCGCCTCCCGTCGCCCGGAGGTGGCAGCCGAGGCGCTCGTAGAGCCGCGAGTGGGTGCCTTCCGCGAACAGGTAGCCGTCTTGTGGACCGATGAATTGGTTTTGCTTTTGGGTATGCACAGCCCGCCATTGAAGTGCTGGCCGGGCCGTGCGCAAGCGCGGCGCATGCGCTTCAGGGTGTCGGACAGCAACTCGTTCGTCGGTCCCTGTAAGTCTTTTCGGGAACAGGAGCGGGTGCTGCTCCTACGCCGGCTGGTGGCGGTCTTCGCGAAGTTCGGGAAAACTCTGCAGGAGACGCGCGATGCCCGTCAGCTCTTCCGATCTCAAGCTTCCCGGCCATCACTTCGTGATCGAGAACTCGCAGGGAAAGGTGACGGTTCGCGTCAACAACGAAGCCTTGGTCGCGCTCGGCGCAACGCCCGACGAAGAGAGCCTGTCGGCCACCCTCGAACGCCACATGCCGCGGCTGCGCGCCCTTGCGATGCAACTGGCGGGAGGCAGCCGCTGCAGCGAAATCACCATTCGCAGCGCAGACATCTGGTGGTCTTCCTGGCGACGCTAGCGCAACGAAGAAGCGCCCGGCTTACATTGCCGCGTAGGCGCCGGCGAACTCCTCGGCGAAGTCCTCGAAGCGTGTGGCCGTGGTGTTGGCGGCGTTTCGCCCCGCGCTCGGGCCGACCCGGCCTTCGTTGAAGGCGCGCGTCATCTCGATGTACAGCCCGGCAAAGCTCGGCGACAGACCGGCATCGACCATGGCGCCGGTCATGTCGGCCTCGGAGAGCTGCACATAGGCGAGCTCCCGCTTGCCAATGCGCTCGCCGAGGATGCGTGCCACCTCGGTGTGGCTCAGATCGCGCTGGCCGAGCAGCTCGCGCACGGCGACGCCGCTCCAGTCGCGCGCCAGCAGCGCCTGGGCCGCGACCGCGGCGATGTCATCGGCTGCGATCATGGGCACGGCGATGCCCGCCTCGACGGTGTCCGCCATCAGGCCCGCTTCCTTGATCTGCCCCAGCGCGTCGTAAAAATTCTCGAAGAAGGAGACCGGGCGCAGCAGCAGCAGGTGGACGCCGGCGATCCGCTTCAGCCGCTCTTCCTGCGCATGCAGGCCGGCGATCACGCCCGTGCCTTCGCCCTGGTCCGCGCCCAGGCTGCTGAGCGCGACGACATGGCGCACGCCGCTCGCGCGCAGGGCTTCGGCGATGGCCTCGCCTTCCTGGTCCTGCCGGGCCCGGTAGTCGGGCGCGCGGCGATCGGTGGCCAGCAGCGTGTAGACGGCATCGGCACCGCGAAAGGCCTGCGCGAGAAAAGCCGGGTCGCAGGTGTCGCCCGCCAGCACTTCGGCGCCGGCGCGTTCGAGCGCGGCCAGCTTGGCCGGGTTGCGCCCGAGGGCGCGCACCTTGGCGCCGGCGGCCAGCAGACGCCTGGCAATCTTGCCGCCGGTGTGGCCGGTGGCGCCCATGACGGTGATGGTGGGGATGGTGTTGCTCATGTCCGTTGCTCCTTGGGTTGGGGTTGACATGGCGTCTACTATCGTCGGCGAGAACAGGCTTATCAATGCTCGAAGATCGCTTGTTCGTGCTCATTCGTCCATGCGAGCTGGACGATCGCATCCAGGCTTCGCATACTGCCCGCATGAAGCTCAAAGACGTCCTGGTGCCCGTGGATCCGCTCGGCGAGGCGCTGCACTTCCTGCGGATGAGCGGCATCTTCTATTGCCGCTCCGAGTTCACCGCGCCCTGGGGCTTGACGCTGCCGCCGATGGCGGACAGCCTGATGTTCCATGCCGTGACCTCCGGCCCCTGCTGGCTCGAGGTCGAGGGCAGCGAGCCGCAATTGCTGCAGCCAGGCGATTTCGCGCTGGTGCCGCATGGTGCGGGTCATCGGCTGGTGAGCGAACCGGGCGCCGAGGCGCCCGGGCTTTTCGATCTTCCGCGCGAGCAGCAGAGCGACCGCTACGAGGTGCTGCGGCACGGCGGCGGCGGCGCGGCCACCAGCCTGGTCTGCGGCGCGGTGCGCTTCGATCACCCGGCCGCGCACCGGCTGGCCAAGCTGCTGCCCAGCGTGATCCGCATCGATGCTTCGGCGTCGCCCGAGGCCGACTGGCTCGGCAGCACGCTGCGTTTCATGGCCGCCGAAGCGCGTGCCATGCAGCCGGGCGGCGAAACCATCATCACGCGGCTGGCCGACATCCTCGTGATCCAGGCGATCCGCTCGTGGATGGCGCGCGATCCCGCGGCCCGCACGGGATGGCTGGGCGCGCTGCAGGACCGGCAGATCGGCCGCGCCATCTCGCTCATTCACCGCGATCCCGCGCGGCCGTGGACGGTGGCCTCGCTGGCGGCCGAGGTCGCGATGTCGCGCTCGGCCTTCGCGGCACGCTTCACGGCGCTGGTCGGCGAGCCGGCGATGCATTACGTAGCGCGCTGGCGCATGCATGTCGCGCTGACCCTGCTGCAGGAGAAGAACGCGCGGCCGGTCGAACTCGCGAGCCAGCTCGGCTACCAGTCCGAGGCGGCCTTCAGCCGTTCCTTCAAGCGCTTCATCGGCGTGTCGCCGGGGGCGGCGCGGCGCCAGCGCGACATCGTGCTGCCCGACTTCTGACTTTTGATCAGCCGCCGAACAGCGGCGCCGGCAGGCCGGGACTGTCGATGCGCACCGCGAACAGCGCGCCGGCCTCGGGCTCGGCTTCGCGCTGCGCGGGTGTCAGGCCGCTGGTCGCGCTCGTGATGTAGAGCGTGCACAGGTCCGCATCGCCGAAAGCGCAGTTGGTGATGTGGCTGGTGGGCAGCTTCACGCGGCAGAGTTCTTCGGCGCTGAGCGGGTCGTGGCAGCTCACGCAGGCGCCGCCCCAGTGCGCGATCCAGAGCCGGCCGGCGGCGTCGGTGGTCATGCCGTCGGGCAGGCCGTCGCCGCGCGCGAAACGCAGCCACTGGCGCTTGTTGGCGAGCGTTCCGGCGGCCATGTCGAAGTCGTAGGCGTAGATGCGGCCGGTGACGGTGTCGTTGAAGTACATCGTCCCTCCGCCCTGCGACCAGGTCGGGCCGTTGGTCACGGCGAAGCCCTGGTCGTGGCGGCTGCAGCGGCCGTCGGGGTCGAAGCGGTAGAGCGCACCGGTCGGCGCCTCGCAGGCGAAGTCCATGGTGCCGCCCCAGAAGCGGCCTTCTGCATCGCATTTGCCATCGTTGAAACGGTTGGCGGGCAGTTCCGGCTCGGGCTGGTGCAGGTATTTGGGCGGCACCTCGCTCGCCGCCGGATCGAAGAGCGCGAAGCCGCGGCGCAGCGTGACGATCAGGCCCGGCGTGTTGGCCCGCTCGGCCAGCGCCGAGATCTCCTCGTCGAAATCCCAACTCTTGCGCTCGCCGCCGGCGGGGTCGAAGCGATGCAGCCGGCGCTCGAGGATGTCGACCCAGTAGAGCGCCTGTTCGCGCACCGACCACAGCGTGCCTTCGCCGAGTGTGGCGCCGGCCGGCCAGACGCAGCGGGGGGCTTCGAGGACCGTGGGCGGGGATGTCTTGGTCAAGCTTGTCTCCTGCGGTGTCCCTTGACGCGGCGGATCGTATCAAGGCATATTGATATTAGAAATCAATTATTTTCGTATTGATTGATACGTAAATTGCAATCTCATATCTTGGAGACACCTGATGAATCCCGCCCCCGCACTTTCCACCTATCCGAGCCTGAAGGGAAGGCCGGTTTTCGTCACCGGCGGCGGCAGCGGCATTGGCGCCGCAATGGTGAGCGCCTTCGTCGAACAAGGCGCGCGCGTGGCTTTCGTCGACATCGCCGAGGGCGCGAGCCAGGCGCTCGCGCGGCAACTGGCGGAGGCGGGCCATGCCGCCCCGTGGTGGCGCGTGTGCGACGTGCGCGACGTGGCGGCGCTGCAGTCGTGCATCGCCGAGGCCGCGGCGGCGCTGGGCGATTTCGCGGTGCTGGTCAACAACGTCGCGAGCGACGATCGCCATACG
This sequence comes from Variovorax sp. LjRoot84, assembly GCF_964254305.1. NCBI lineage: Bacteria > Pseudomonadati > Pseudomonadota > Betaproteobacteria > Burkholderiales > Comamonadaceae > Variovorax > Variovorax sp. LjRoot84. Next base: position 4,946,556 of record NZ_CAXUTE020000001.1, on the reverse strand, counting down.
CTGGAATCTGTGACGCCGGCCTACTACGAGGAGCGCATGGCGATCAACGAGCGGCCCGCCTTCTTCGCCATCCAGTCGGTGGTGCCGGGCATGCGGCGCCTGGGCTTCGGCTCGATCGTCAATCTCGGCTCGACCGGCTGGCAGGGCAAGGGCGGCGCCTACCCCTGCTATGCGATCGCGAAGTCGTCGGTCAACGGCCTCACGCGCGGGCTCGCCAGGCCGCTGGGCGAGGACCGCATCCGCATCAACACGGTGTCGCCGGGTTGGGTGATGACCGAGCGCCAGATCAAGCTCTGGCTCGACGCCGAGGGCGAGCGCGAGATCAAGCGCAACCAGTGCCTGCCCGACAAGCTGCAGCCGCAGGACATCGCGCGCATGGTGCTGTTCCTTGCCTCGGACGATGCGGCGATGTGCACGGCGCAGGAGTTCAAGGTGGACGCGGGCTGGGTGTAGGGGTCGTTTAAGTTGCCGCGCTTGCCCCCTGGATGGCGCTCGGCATGCGGTGCGGGCCGGGCTCGTGGGTGTTCGATGGTTGCGTGCGCGTCGAAGGCCCGGTGCCCCCACCCCCGCCCTCCCCCAGTGGGGGAGGGAGCAATACCGCCTGCGCGCGGAAGAGCGGCATTGCATCCTGTCTTGCTCCCTCCCCCTCCGGGGGAGGGTTGGGGGGCGCCGAGCCTGTCCCACGGCGGCGGGCGGTGTGCCCTGGGCCGGCCGTTGAGTCACCGGCGAGCACCGCAGCGCAGGACGGATCAGGGCCGCGCGTGTTAGCGAAGCGAGTTTGCGCGGACCCCGTCCTGCGCGAGGAGCAGCAGCGAAGCCCGAAGGGCCGGTGACGTCGGCCGGCACAGGGCATACCGCCCGCCTCCGCCCCCCGGACTAATCCGCCTCCAGCCGCCGCCCGTACACCGCCAGGCATTGCGCCTTCAACGCCTTCATCATCACCTTGGCCGCCGGAGAGGGCAGCCGGTCGGTGCGCGAGATGAGGCCGAAGGCGTCCATGTGGCAGGGCATGTCGACCGGCAGCACGGCCCCGATGCCGTGCGCGGCGTAGTAGCGGGCCACGTCGGTCGCGAGCACGGCCACCATGTCGCTCTGCTGCAGCATGCGCGTGATGAAGAGCAGTGCCGCGGTCTCGATCACGTTGAGCGGCGGCGCGAGGCCTTCCTCCTGGAACATCAGGTCGAAGCGGTGGCGCAGCACGCTGCCCGCGGGCGGCACGATCCAGCCGGCGGACACCAGGTCGCGCAGGCCGAGGCCGGTCATGCCGAGCAGCGGATGCCCGGGGCGCACGAGTGCGCACACCGGCTCCTCGACCAGCGCCTCGTAGCGCAGGTTCGACTTGTCGTGCTCCGCGAAAAGGCGCGCGACCAGGATGTCGAGCTTGCCCTGCTCGAGCCGTTCGAACAGCACCGGGCTGGTCTCGATATCTAGCGAGATGCGCAGGTTCGGCTGCTCGCGCTTCACGGCCGCCATCGCCGGCGGCAGCAGAACCAGGCCGGGCGAGGTGACCGCGCCGATGCCGACCTGGCCGAAGCTGCCGGCCTTGAGCGCGACGAGCTCGTCGTGCGCCTGGTTGAGGCTCGCCAGCGCTTCGCGCGCGTGGCGGATCATGGTCTCGCCGTACCAGGTCGGCCGCATGCCGCGCGGCAGGCGCTCGAACAGCGAGACCTCCAGCACGTCCTCCAGATCCTTGAGCAGCTTCGAGGCCGCGGGCTGCGTCATGTTGAGCACCTGGGCGGCGCGATGGATGTTGCCTTCCTCGGCCAGGGCCACGAGCAACAGCAGCTGGCGGGTCTTGAGGCGCGCACGGATGAACCAGTGCGTGTAGTTGGTCATGGGGTTTTCCTGAATGCTTCTTCTGATATCGATTCAATCCAAATATTGATTGGAAAGATATTGGTGTGATTCCTAAACTCGCCGCACCTTGAAGCGCAGCCACCTCCAACAGAACGCCAGGCAGTACATCAACGGCCGCTGGGAGACCGGCGTGACCAGCGGCCTGAGCGAAAACCCGTCCGACACGCGCGAGGTGGTCGCCGAGTACGCCCGCGCCGACCGCAGCCAGACCGAATCGGCGATCCGGGCGGCGGTCGATGCCTTCCCGCACTGGAGCCGGACCACGCCGCAGCGCCGCGCCGACGTGCTCGACCAGATCGGCAGCGAGCTGCTGGCGCGCCGCGAAGAGCTCGGCGTGCTGCTGGCGCGCGAGGAAGGCAAGACCCTGGCCGAGGCCATCGCCGAAGCGACGCGCGCGGGCCAGATCTTCAAGTTCTTCGCCGGCGAGGCGCTGCGCGCCGGGGGCGAAACGATGTCCTCGATGCGGCCTGGCGTGCAGGTCGACGTCACGCGCGAGCCCGTGGGGGTGGTCGGGCTGATCGCGCCCTGGAACTTTCCGCTCGCGATTCCCGCCTGGAAGATCGCGCCTGCACTCGCCTGCGGCAACAGCGTGGTGTTCAAGCCGGCCGAACTGGTGCCGGCCTGCGGCTGGGCCTTGAGCGAGATCATCAGCCGCGCGGCGCTGCCGGCCGGCACCTTCAACCTCGTGATGGGCAGCGGCCGCGAGGTCGGCCAGACGATCGTCGACAGCCCCCTGGTCGATGCGATCAGCTTCACCGGCTCGGTCGAGACCGGCGAGCGCATCCTGCGGGCCGCATCGGCGCGCCATGCCAAGGTGCAGCTCGAGATGGGCGGCAAGAATCCGCTCGTGGTGCTGGCCGACGCCGACCTCGAGCTTGCCGTCGACTGCGCGGTGCAGGGCGCCTATTTCTCGACCGGGCAGCGTTGCACCGCGTCGAGCCGGCTGATCGTCGAAGCGCCGGTGCACGATGCCTTCGTCGCGCGCCTGCGCCGCCGCATGGCCGCGCTCCAGGTCGGGCATGCGCTGGAGCGCGGCATCGACATCGGTCCGGTGGTCGACCGCCGCCAGCTCGGGCAGAACATGGCCTCGATCGCGGCCGCGATCGAGGAGGGCGCCGAGCACGTGTGGGGCGGCGAGCTGCTCGAGCGGCCGACCGCCGGCCACTACATGAGCCCGGCGCTCTTCTTGGCCCGGCCCCATCAGCGCGTGGCGCGCGAGGAGATCTTCGGGCCGGTCGCCTGCGTGCTGCGCGCCGACGACTACGAGCATGCGCTGGTGCTGGCCAACGACACGCCCTTCGGCCTTTGCGCCGGCATCTGCACCGGCTCGCTGCAGCGCGCCATGCATTTCAAGCGCCATGCCAAGGTGGGCATGACCATGGTCAACCTGCCGACCGCCGGCGTCGACTACCACGTGCCCTTCGGCGGCCGCAAGGCCTCGAGCTACGGGCCGCGGGAGCAGGGGCGCTACGCGGCCGAGTTCTACACCACGATCAAGACGGGGTACGTGATGGCCTGACGCACGCACCCCGGGGCCTTAAGTTTTTTCACCACGACAACCACAGGAGACAGACCATGAAACTGAACCGTCGCACGCTCACCACCCTTGCTCTCGCAGCCGCGTCGCTGGCTTCGCTGCTGCCGGGCACGGCGCTGGCGCAGAAGAAGATCGTTCTCGGCTTCGCCCAGGTCGGCGCCGAAAGCGAGTGGCGCACCGCCAACACCGAGTCGATCAAGTCGGCCGCCAAGGAGTCCGGCATCGAGCTCAAGTTCTCCGACGGGCAGCAGAAGCAGGAGAACCAGATCAAGGCGATCCGCTCCTACATCGCGCAGAAGGTCGACGTCATCGCGTTCTCGCCGGTGGTCGAGTCGGGCTGGGAGACGGTGCTGCGCGAAGCCAAGGCCGCCAAGATCCCGGTGGTGCTGACCGACCGCTCCGTCAACACCAAGGACGACTCGCTCTACGTCACCTTCATGGGCTCCGACTTCGTCGAGGAAGGCCGCAAGGCCGGGCGCTGGCTGGTCGAGAAGATGAAGGACCAGAAGGGCGAGGTCAACATCGTCGAGCTGCAGGGCACCGTGGGCTCGGCGCCGGCGATCGACCGCAAGAAGGGGTTCGAGGAAATCATCAAGGCCGACCCGAAGTTCAAGATCATCCGCTCGCAGACCGGCGACTTCACGCGCGCCAAGGGCAAGGAAGTGATGGAAGCCTTCCTCAAGGCCGAGGGCAAGAAGATCAACGTGCTCTATGCGCACAACGACGACATGGCGATCGGCGCGATCCAGGCCATCGAGGAAGCGGGCCTGAAGCCGGCCAAGGACATCACGATCATCTCGATCGACGCGGTCAAGGGCGCCTTCGAGGCCATGATGGCCGGCAAGCTCAACGTGTCGGTCGAATGCAGCCCGCTCCTGGGTCCGCAACTGATGACGGCCGTGAAGGACATCAAGGCCGGCAAGACGATTCCGAAGCGCATCGTGACCGAGGAGGGGATCTTCCCGATGGAAGTAGCCAAGACCGAATTCCCCAAGCGCAAATACTGAGCGCACAACGAAGGAGATATCCCAATGAAACGCATTTTTCTCAAGACCCTGCTCGCCGGCGCCGCCATGGGCCTGATCGGCATCACTTCGCTGGCCCAGGCGCAGGACAAGGGCCCGATCGCGATCTCGATGCCGACCAAGTCGTCGGCGCGCTGGATCGCCGACGGCGCCAACATGGTCAAGTACTTCAAGGAGAAGGGCTACAAGACCGATCTCCAGTACGCCGACGACGACATCCCGAACCAGCTCGCGCAGATCGAGAACATGGTGACCAAGGGCTCCAAGGTGCTGGTGATCGCCGCGATCGACGGCAGCACCTTGTCGGACGTGTTGCAGAAGGCGGCCGACAAGGGCGTCAAGGTGATTGCCTACGACCGGCTCATCAAGGGCTCGAAGAACGTCGACTACTACGCGACCTTCGACAACTTCCAGGTCGGCGTGCTGCAGGCGGGCTACATCGAGCAGGCGCTCAAGCTGAAGGAAGGCAAGGGCCCGTACAACATCGAGCTCTTCGGCGGCTCGCCGGACGACAACAACGCCTTCTTCTTCTACAACGGCGCGATGTCGGTGCTGAAGCCCTACATCGACAGCGGCAAGCTGGTGGTGCGCAGCAAGCAGCTGGGCATGGACAAGGTCTCCACGCTGCGCTGGGACGGCGCGGTGGCGCAGGCGCGCATGGACAACCTGCTGTCGGCCTACTACACCAAGGACCGGGTCGATGCGGTGCTGTCGCCCTACGACGGCCTGTCGATCGGCATCATCTCCTCGCTCAAGGGCGTGGGCTACGGCTCGGCCCAGCAGCCGATGCCGGTGGTGACGGGGCAGGATGCCGAAGTGCCCTCGGTCAAGTCGATCCTGCGCAAGGAGCAGACGGCGACCGTGTTCAAGGACACGCGCGAGCTGGCCAAGGTGACGGTGAACATGGTGGACGCGATGCTCGCGGGCAAGACGCCGGAAGTGAACGACACCAAGACCTACAACAACGGCGTCAAGGTCGTGCCCTCCTACCTGCTCAAGCCGATCAGCGTCGACGCATCGAACTGGAAGCAGGCACTGGTCGACAGCGGCTACTACAAGGAAAGCCAGATCAAGTAGTCGCGATGGTGGGGCGGAGGTTCGAAGGAGACAGGGTGAACGATGTGATTCTGGAGATGCGCGGCATCACCAAGACCTTTCCGGGGGTGAACGCGCTGGACAACGTCAACCTCGCGGTGCGCGCGGGCGAGATCCACGCAGTGGTGGGCGAGAACGGCGCGGGCAAGTCGACGCTGATGAAGGTGCTCAGCGGGGTCTATCCCTGCGACTCCTACACCGGCGAGATCCGCTTCGAGGGCGAGCTGCGCCGCTTCCGGGACATTGCCGACAGCGAGAAGCTCGGCATCATCATCATCCACCAGGAGCTCGCGCTGGTGCCGCTGTTGTCGATCGCCGAGAACATCTTTCTCGGCAATGAGACGGCGCGCGGCGGCGTGATCGACTGGTTCGCGGCCTATGCCCAGACGCGCGAGCTGCTGGCCAAGGTCGGCCTCAAGGAGCCGCCGACCGCCCTGATCACCGACCTCGGCGTCGGCAAGCAGCAGCTGGTCGAGATCGCGAAGGCGCTCTCGAAGGAGGTCAAGCTGCTGATCCTCGACGAGCCGACGGCGAGCCTGAACGAGAGCGACAGCGATGCGCTGCTGGCGCTCTTGCTCGGGCTCAAGAAGCAGGGCATCTCCTCGATCCTCATCTCGCACAAGCTCAACGAGATCGCCAAGGTGGCCGATTCGATCACCGTGCTGCGCGACGGCGCCACGGTCGAGACCATGGACTGCCGCACCGCGCCGATCAGCGAGGACCGGATCATCCGCGGCATGGTGGGGCGCGACATGGCGCACCGCTATCCCGAGCGCTCGCCGCGCATCGGCGAGACCGTGTTCGAGGTGCGCGACTGGCGCGTGCACCACGCGCTGCATGCCGAGCGCGAGCAGATCAAGGGCGTCAACCTGCACGTGCGGCGCGGCGAGATCGTCGGCATCGCCGGGCTCATGGGCGCCGGCCGCACCGAGTTCGCGATGAGCGTGTTCGGGCGCGCCTACGGCCAGCGCATCAGCGGCTCGGTTTTCATGCACGGCAAGGAAGTGGACGTTTCCACCATCGGCCGGGCGATCGACCACGGCATCGCCTACGTCACCGAGGACCGCAAGGGCGCGGGCTTGGTGCTGGAAGAAGACATCCGCAAGAACCTGAGCCTGGCCAACCTGGCCGCCGTCTCGGACCGCGGCGTGATCGACGACGGGCGCGAATTCAAGGTGGCGAACGAGTACCGCCGCGCGCTCGGCATCCGCTGCGCCGGCGTCGGCCAGCAGGTGCTCAACCTTTCGGGCGGCAACCAGCAGAAGGTGGTGCTCGCCAAGTGGCTGTTCGCGAAGCCCGAACTGCTGATCCTCGACGAGCCCACGCGCGGCATCGACGTCGGCGCCAAGTATGAGATCTACACCATCATCGACCAGCTCGCGAGCCAGGGCAAAGGCATTCTCATGATTTCTTCCGAACTGCCCGAACTGCTGGGCATGTGCGACCGCATCTATGTGATGAACGAAGGGCGATTCGTCGCCGAGTTTCCTGCCGCCGAGGCTTCGCAGGAAAAGATCATGCGGGCCATCGTGGCCTCGGGGAGCAGCGTCCATGCCGCCTGAAGTCGATACCGTCACGCCGGCGCAGCCCGTCGCGCCGCTCGCGGAGTACGCGGGCTTCCTCAAGAACAACCTGCGCGAATACGGCATGCTGATCTCGCTGGTCGCGATCATGGTGCTGTTCCAGGTGCTGACCGACGGCACGCTGATGCGGCCGCTGAACCTCACCAACCTGCTGCTGCAGAACAGCTACATCGTGATCATGGCGCTCGGCATGCTGCTGGTGATCGTGGCCGGGCACATCGATCTGTCGGTCGGCTCGGTGTGCGGCTTCATCGGCGCGCTGGCCGCGGTGCTGATGGTGGAATATGAATGGCATTTCGTGCCCACCTTCATCGTCTGCCTGCTCGCCGGCGGACTGATCGGCGCATCGCAGGGCTGGTTCGTGGCCTTCTTCCGGATTCCGTCCTTCATCGTCACGCTGGCCGGCATGCTGGTGTTCAAGGGGCTGACGCTGGCGCTACTCGCGGGGCAGTCGGTGGGACCCTTTCCCGAGGCCTTCCAGAAGCTGAGCTCGGGCTTCGTGCCCGACCTGGCGGGCGGCGGCAGCCTGCACCTGAGCTCGCTCGTGCTCGGCGCGCTGGCCGCCGCGGCGCTGGTGTTCTTCAAGCTGCGCGGCCGCGCCAAGCTGGCGCAGCACGGCATGGAGCAGGAGCCCTACGCCTTCTTCCTGGTCAAGAACCTGTTCTTCGCCGCGGTCATCCTGCTGCTGAGCTACCTGCTGGCGACCTACAAGGGCCTGCCGAACGTGCTGATCGTGATGGCGGTGCTGATCGTGGCCTACGACTTCGTGACCAGCCGCACCACGGTCGGCCGCCGCATCTACGCGCTGGGCGGCAACGAGAAGGCGGCGCGGCTGTCGGGCATCAAGACGCAGCGGCTCGCCTTCCTGACCTTCGTCAACATGGGCGTGCTGGCGGCGCTGGCCGGGCTGGTGTTCGCGGCACGGCTCAACACGGCCACGCCGAAGGCGGGGCTCGGCTTCGAGCTCGACGTGATCGCGGCCTGCTTCATCGGCGGCGCTTCGGCCTCGGGCGGCGTCGGCAAGGTGATGGGTGCGGTCATCGGCGCCTTCGTCATGGGCGTGATGAACAACGGCATGTCGATCCTCGGCATCGGCATCGACTACCAGCAGGTGATCAAGGGCCTGGTGCTGCTGGCCGCGGTGTTCGTGGACGTCTACAACAAGAACAAATGAACCCCGCCGCATCGTCCGAGATGCCGGTGCTCGAGCTCACCGGCATCGACAAGCAGTTCAACGGCGTGCCGGCGCTGCGCGGCGTGGCGCTCCGGCTCCGGCCGGGCGAGATCCATGCGCTGATGGGGCAGAACGGCGCGGGCAAGTCGACGCTCATCAAGGTGCTGACCGGCGTGCATGCCGCCGACGCCGGCGAGATGCGGCTCGCGGGGGAGCCGATCCGGCCGGGCTCGCCGCTCGAGGCACAGCGCATGGGCATCAGCACGGTCTACCAGGAAGTCAATCTCTGCCCCAACCTGTCGGTAGCCGAGAACATGTTCTCGGGGCGCTATCCGCGCTGCGGCGCGGCGCAGGGCTTTCGCATCGACTGGGCGAAGGTGAACCGCGATGCGCGCGCGCTGCTGGCGCGGCTGGATGTGGACATCGATGTCTCGCAGCTGCTGTCGAGCTACTCGGTGGCGGTGCAGCAGATGGTGGCGATCGCGCGCGCCCTCGGCCTCTCGTCCCGCGTGCTGATCCTCGACGAGCCGACCTCGAGCCTCGACGACGAGGAAGTGAAGAGCCTGTTCGCGGTGCTGCGACGGCTGCGCAGCGAGGGCCTGGCCATCCTGTTCATCACGCATTTCCTGAACCAGGTCTATGCGGTGTCGGACCGCATCACCGTGCTGCGCAACGGCAGCTGGGTGGGCGAGTGGCGCGCGAGCGAGCTCGGTCCGCAGGCGCTCATTTCCGCCATGGTGGGGCGCGAGTTCGCGGCGCAGGCCGCGGGCCATGCAGAGCTGCCCGCCCTCGAGGAGTTCGCGCCCGCGGTGCTGCAGGCCGAGGGCCTGGGCCAGCGCGGGCAGCTGCAGCCGGTCGACCTCAGCGTGCGTGCGGGCGAGGTGGTGGGGCTGGCCGGCCTGCTGGGCGCCGGCCGTACCGAGCTGGCGCGGCTGCTGTTCGGCCTGGCGAAGCCGGATTGCGGCCGCCTGCGCGTGGATGGCGTCGCCGTCGACCTGACGAGCCCGGCCGATGCGGTGAAGCACGGGCTCGCGCTGTGCCCCGAGGAGCGCAAGACCGACGGCATCGTGGCCGAGCTCTCGCTGCGCGAGAACATCGCGCTGGCGCTGCAGGCGCGGATGGGGCTGCGCCGCACGCTCTCGCGCGCCGAGCAGACGGCGCTGGCGGAGCGCTTCGTCAAGGCGCTGGGCATCAAGACCGCGAGCATCGACACGCCGATCGGCCTGCTGTCGGGCGGCAACCAGCAGAAGGCGGTGCTCGCGCGCTGGCTGGCGACCCGGCCGCGCCTGCTGATCCTCGACGAGCCGACGCGCGGCATCGACGTCGCGGCCAAGCAGGAAATCATGGACGAGATCCTGCGGCTCGCGCGCGAGGGGATGGCGGTGCTGTTCATCTCTTCCGAGATGAACGAGGTGGTGCGCGTGTCGCACCGCATCGCGGTGCTGCGCGAGCGGCGCAAGGTGGGCGAGCTGCCCGCGGGCAGCAGCGAGGACGCGGTCTACGAACTGATCGCGGCGGAATCATGAGCGCATCGTTTCCCGAATCCTTGAGGCGGGTGTTCAGTCACCGCCTCGCATGGCCGGTGGTCACGCTGCTTCTGCTGCTGGCCGTCAACGCGGCCTTCAATCCGAGCTTCCTGCACCTGGAATGGCGCGACGGCCATCTCTACGGCAGCCTGATCGACATCCTCAACCGCGCGGCGCCGCTGGTGCTGGTGTCGCTCGGCATGACGCTGGTGATCGCGACGCGCGGCATCGACATCTCGGTCGGCGCGGTCGTGGCGATCGCAGCGGCGCTGGCGGCCTGGCTGATCGGCGGATCGCTGGTGGTCGCGAACGGCGCCGCCGCGGAGGTCAGCCGCTTCCCGATGTGGCTGGCCATTCTCGTGGCGCTCGGCGCGGCCGCGGCGTGCGGGCTGTGGAACGGCCTCCTGGTGGCGCGCGTCGGCATGCAGCCGATCATCGCGACGCTGATCCTCATGGTGGCGGGGCGCGGCATCGCGCAGCTGATCACGGGTGGCCAGATCATCACGATCTACTACGCCCCCTTCTTCTTCATCGGCAGCGGCTACCTGTTCGGGCTGCCCTTCTCGGTGTACATCGCGGCGCTGGTGCTGGCGGTGGTCTATTTCGGCATCACGCGCAGCGCGCTGGGCCTCTTCATCCAGGCGGTGGGCATCAACCCGAGCGCGGCGCGCGTGGCCGGCGTGCGCGCCCGCCGCATCATCGTCTGCGCCTACATGTTCTGCGGCTTCTGCGCGGGTGTCGCGGGGCTCCTTATCAGCTCCAACGTCAAGAGCGCCGATGGCAACAACGCGGGCCAGCTGCTGGAGCTCGACGCGATCCTGGCGGTCACGCTCGGCGGCACCGCGCTCACGGGCGGCCGCTTCAGCCTGGTCGGCAGCGTGATCGGCGCGCTGATCATCCAGACCCTGACCTATGCCATCTATTCGCTGGGCGTGCCGCCGGAGATCAACCTGGTGGTGAAGGCGGTGGTGGTGTTCGCGGTCATGCTGCTGCAGTCGGCGGAATTCCGCGCCAGCATGCGGCAACTGGTGCGGCGCGCGCCGAGCGGCGAGGTTGCGCGATGAGCGCCGTCGTCTCGCGCCCGCCCGAAGCCGCTGCGCCTGCGGCGGTGCCCAGGCCCCCGCGCACGCGCCTGAACCCCAAGTACCTGCCGCTGGCCGCGACCATCTCGCTCTTCATGCTGATGGCGACGCTGGGCTCGGTGTTCTACGACGGCTTCTTCTCGCCGCAGGTGTTCCTGAACCTGCTGATCGACAACGCCTTCCTGTGCATCGTCGCCGTCGGCATGACCTTCGTGATCCTGTCGGGCGGCATCGACCTGTCGGTGGGATCGGTGATCGCGCTGACCACCATGGTCTCGGCCTCGCTGGTCGAGAAGCATGGATGGAGTCCGGGCGTCGTGATCCCGCTGGCGCTCGTCATGGGCACGCTGTTCGGTGCCGGCATGGGCCTGCTGATCGAGCGCTTCCGGCTCCAGCCTTTCATCGTGACGCTGGCCGGCATGTTCCTCGCACGCGGCCTCTGCTACCTGATCAGCATCGACTCGATCAGCATCACCAACGCGTTCTACTCCGAGGTGTCGCAGTGGCGCATGCCGGTCTGGGGCGAGGCCTCGATCTCGGCGAGCGCCCTGATCGCGCTGGCGGTGGTCGCGCTCGCGGTCTTCGTCGCGCACTACACGCCCTTCGGCCGCACCGTCTACGCGATCGGCGGCAACGAGCAGTCGGCCCTGCTGATGGGGCTGCCGGTGCGCTCCACGGTGATCGGCGTCTATACGCTGTCGGGCTTCTGCTCGGCGCTGGCCGGCGTGGTGTTCACGTTCTACATGCTGTCGGGCTACGGTCTGCACGCGGTCGGGCTCGAGCTGGATGCCATCGCGGCGGTGGTGATCGGCGGCACGCTGCTGACCGGCGGCGTCGGCTACGTCGTCGGCACGCTGTTCGGCGTGCTGATGCTGGGCATCATCCAGACCCTCATCTCCTTCGACGGCACGCTGAGCTCCTGGTGGACGCGCATCGTGGTCGGCGCGCTCCTGTTCGTCTTCTGTCTCCTGCAACGCCTGTTCGCCGCGCGCAGGCCCTAGTCCCGAAAGCCCCCGCATGCCCCAGACCCCCAAGAAACTGCGCTCGACCGAATGGTTCGGTTCGGCCGACAAGAACGGCTTCATGTACCGAAGCTGGATGAAGAACCAGGGCATCCCGGACCACGAGTTCGACGGCCGGCCGATCATCGGCATCTGCAACACCTGGTCGGAGCTGACGCCCTGCAACGCGCACTTCCGCAAGATCGCCGAGCACGTGAAACGCGGCGTGTCGGAAGCGGGCGGATTTCCGGTCGAGTTCCCGGTGTTCTCCAACGGCGAGTCGAACCTGCGCCCGACCGCGATGCTCACGCGCAACCTCGCGAGCATGGACGTGGAGGAGGCGATCCGCGGCAACCCGATCGATGCGGTGGTGCTGCTCACCGGCTGCGACAAGACCACGCCCGCGCTGCTGATGGGCGCGGCGAGCTGCGACATCCCGGCGATCGTGGTCACGGGCGGGCCGATGCTCAACGGCAAGCTGGAAGGCCGCGACATCGGATCCGGCACGGCCGTATGGCGGCTGCACGAGGCGATGAAGGCCGGCGAGATCGACGTGCACCAGTTCCTGTCGGCCGAGGCCGGCATGTCGCGCTCCGCCGGCACCTGCAACACCATGGGCACGGCGTCCACGATGGCCTGTATGGCCGAAGCGCTCGGCACTTCGCTGCCGCACAACGCCGCCATCCCCGCGGTCGACGCGCGCCGCTATGTGCTGGCGCAGATGTCGGGCATGCGGGCGGTCGAGATGGCGCGCGAAGGCCTGACGCTGTCGAAGATCCTCACGCGCGAGGCCTTCGAGAACGCGATCCGCACCAACGCGGCGATCGGCGGCTCGACCAATGCCGTGATCCATCTGAAAGCCATCGCAGGGCGGATGGGCGTGCCGCTCGAACTCGAGGACTGGACGCGCATCGGCCGCGGCACGCCGACGCTGGTCGACCTGATGCCCTCGGGCCGTTTCCTGATGGAGGAGTTCTACTACGCGGGCGGCCTGCCGGCCGTGCTGCGCCGGCTCGGCGAGAACGGCCTGCTGCCGCATCCCGATGCGCTCACGGTCAACGGCAAGTCGCTGTGGGAGAACGTGCGCGATGCGCCCGGCTACGACGACGAGGTGATCCGCCCGCTCGATCGGCCGCTGGTCGAAGACGGCGGCATCTGCATCCTGCGCGGCAACCTGTCGCCGCGCGGCGCGGTGCTGAAGCCTTCGGCCGCCTCGCCGGAACTGCTCAAGCACCGCGGCCGCGCCGTGGTGTTCGAGAACCTGGAGCACTACAAGGAACGCATCGTCGACGAGGCGCTGGAGGTGGACGCGAGCTCCGTGCTGGTGATGAAAAACTGCGGCCCCAAGGGCTATCCCGGCATGGCCGAGGTCGGCAACATGGGCCTGCCGCCCAAGTTGCTGCGCCAGGGCATCAAGGACATGGTGCGCATTTCCGACGCGCGCATGAGCGGCACCGCCTACGGCACCGTGGTGCTGCACGTGGCGCCGGAAGCCGCCGACGGCGGCCCGCTGGCAGCCGTGCGCGACGGCGACTGGATCGAGCTCGACTGCGAGCAGGGCCGCCTGCACCTGGACATCAGCGATGCCGAGCTGGCCGAGCGCCTGCGTGCCGTCGCCGTGCAGGAAGCGCCCGAGAAGGGCGGCGGCTACCGGCGCCTTTACGTCGAGCACGTGCTGCAGGCGGACGAGGGCTGCGACTTCGACTTCCTCGTCGGCTGCCGCGGCGCCGCGGTGCCGCGCCATTCGCATTGATCCATTGAAATCTGGAGCCCGCATGACCTCTTCCAAGCAACGCCGCTACCAGGGCATCTTCCCGGTAGCGCCCACCACCTTCACCGAATCGGGCGAGCTGGACCTCGCGAGCCAGAAGCGCTGTATCGATTTCATGATCGAGTCGGGCTCGGACGGCATCTGCATCCTGGCGAATTTTTCCGAGCAGTTCGTGCTCGCGGACGACGAGCGCGAGCTCCTGACCCGCACCATCCTCGAACACGTGGCCGGGCGCGTGCCGGTGATCGTGACCACCACCCATTTCAGTACCAAGGTCTGCGCCGAGCGCAGCCGTCGTGCGCAGGACATGGGCGCCGCGATGCTGATGGTGATGCCGCCCTACCACGGCGCCACCTTTCGCGTGCCCGAGTCGCAGATCTACGACTTCTATGCGCGGCTGTCCGACGCGGTGGACATCCCGATCATGGTCCAGGACGCGCCGGCCAGCGGCACCGTGCTGTCGGCGCCCTTTCTCGCCTGCATGGCGACGGAGATCGAGCACGTCGCCTACTTCAAGATCGAGACCGCGGGCGCCGCATCGAAGCTGCGCGAACTCATCCGCCTGGGCGGCGACGCAATCGAAGGTCCGTGGGATGGCGAGGAAGCGATCACCTTGATGCCCGATCTCGACGCCGGCGCCACCGGCTCGATGACGGGCGGCGCCTACGCCGACGGCTTGCGGCCGATCATCATGGACCACCTGGCCGGCCGCCGCGAGGCGGCCTTCGCGCGCTACCAGCAATGGCTGCCGCTGATCAACTACGAGAACCGGCAGGCCGGCCTGCTCGCCTGCAAGGCGCTGATGAAGGAGGGCGGGGTGATCAACTGCGAGGCCCCGCGCCATCCCTTGCCGGCGATGCACCCCGACACGCGCGCCGGCCTGATCGAAACGGCGCGGCGCCTCGATCCGCTCGTGCTGCGCTGGGGCCGCTGAGGGCGCGGCTCAGCGCTTCGAGCGCTTCTTCCAGAACGGGTGCACGTCCGCGATCTTGCCGAGCGCGTCGCGGCATTCCAGCGCGCTTGCGGGCTGGCGCGCGGAAAGCCAGCCGACCGCGAACCATGCCCGTCCGTCACGGTTGGCCGCGTCGCGGTAGGCGGCGATGGCCATGGCGGCATCGTTGTGCGTGCCGAGCGCGTCCTGCGCCGGGCGCAGTTCCTTCAGGTAGCGCTTTGCGCCCTGGTCGAACAAGGGCGCGACGAACTCGCCCAGGTAGCGCAGCCGCTTGAGGCGCTTGCGGACCCGGTGTTGTTCCTCGACCTCCAGCGCATCGAAGCGCCGGCCGTCGCGAACCACTTGCCGGTGCAGCTTGGACAGACGAGCGCGCAGCGGCTTGCGGGCCGGAACGCCTGGTTCCAGCTGCTCGCCGGAGGGCTCTTCTTCGGGCAGCGAGGCCTCGATCAGGCTCATCAGCACGAGCTGGAAGGCCGCCGAACGCACCACCTCGGCCGGAGCCGGCGATGAACCCTCCGACGCGCCCTCGTGCCAATCCACCGACGGCCCGCCGACGGCTTCGATCTGCGGCTGCACGGTCTGCTGCAGGTGCTCGCGATCGCGCTGGCGGCCCAGGGCGCGGAATGCGTCCACCAGCGCGGGCTCCCATGCCGGGTCGATCGAAGGCGCGAGCTCGGCCATCTCGCGCAAAGCGGTCCGCAGGCGACGGATGGCGACGCGCAGTTGATGCACGTGCTCGGCATCGGTGCTGCCGGCCGCGACCTCGCTGGCATTGGGCAGGATTTGCGCCAGGCAGCTGTTCAGCACCGCGCGAAAAACCTGCACACCGCTCGGATCGTCGCCCAGCTTCGGCGCTTCGGCCTTGACCGGCTCGCCGTATTCGATGCCCTTGGCCAGCCGCTCTCCGCGCGCCGATTTGGAGACGGTGTCGAGCCACAGGCCGTAGCGCATGCGCCAGCGCCGTGCGAGCTCCAGCATCGACCGCGGGCTGCCGCTCTTCAGCTCGATCTCGAGTTCGCACACCGCGTGCGAATGCTCGCCGGCGCGCACTTCGCCGCGGTCGAAAGCGAGCTCGACCAGCGCATCGCCGGTGCGCATTTCGCGCGTGGTGCGGCGGATATCGGTGAGGTAGAGCGGCACCAGCACGGCATCGGCCGGTTCATGCCCGGCCGCTCGCAAGGCCTTCGCGATCAGCTCGCCGACGGGCGTGCCTTCATGGCGCTCGATGCGCGGAAGGGGCACCTCGCTCGCGCGCTCGGTGCTCAATTCGACGTTGTCCTCGTGGCGCTGCAGGGGCCCATCTGCCGGGGCCTTGGCGGTCTGTACCCAGTTCTTGCCTTCCTTGCGCACGCGCAGCACGAGACGCTGCGCGGCCAGCGCACCGTCGGCAGTGTCGAAATAGCGGGCTTGGAGTTGGGTGCGGCGAGAGCGGCCGCGCGCCACGGCCGCTTCCACGGCGGCCCGATGCTGGGCGTCGACCTGGAACTTGAGTTCGAACTCGGTCACTGCGGGGGCGTCAACCCGGCAGCTCGCTGATCTGCAGCGACAGGTCGAACAGCTTGGACTTGCTGGCGTAGTAGCGGTCGAGCCGCCATTCCTTCAGGATGTCCATGGCCAGCTGGAAGCTCTTGTAGTCGAGGTCGTAGAGCGTGACCAGCTCGAAGCTGCGCTCCGATTCGAGAGCCAGGACGAGCCGGGCCAGAATCTGGGCCGACTCGTTGGCCGGGTCCGTTTCGATGAATCGGCGTGCGACCTTGATGGCGTTCATGGGGGTGGGCTTCGGAGTTGACGGGCCCACGACTATAGCCAGCACCCCCGGGGCCTTTTATGACAGCCGCGTGACAATGTAGGGCTTTGGTCTTCGTCTCAACGAAGCGGGAGTGGCGCCATCGGTGCCGGCGCTGTCATCGGCGCGGGCGCGGTCATCGGCTCCGGCCGGGTCATCGGCGCTGGCGGCGGCGCGGTCATCGGCATCGGCGCCACGATCGGCGTCACGGTTTCGCGGATCACGCCGCCACCCAGCACGCTGCCTTCCATGGTGGTCCTGCCGGTGCCGAGCACGCGCGCCTCGCAGTCGGCCCGGTCGGCCGGCGGCTGCAGGCTGCAGCGTGCCAATGCGTTCTGTTCGTAGTTGATGGGCGCGGCGCTGGTCAATCCGCCTCGCCGCGCCTCGTAGCGTGCCGCTCCGGCTTCTCGAAGACAGGCGGTGCGATCCTGCAGAACGCCGTCGCAGACGGCGCGCTCGCGCATCAGGGTGGCATCGGAGCCGGCTGCCTGGGCCATGGCCGACGAGGCGCCGATCAGGCCGCCCGCGGCGAGCAGGATGGCAAGGCTCGAACGAATGACTGTTTTCATGAATCACTCCTTTCGGGCAGCGCAGTTCGCGCTGCCGGTCAGGCAGTGTGTTGGCGCTCAGCGCCGCAGGCTGTGGGACAGCGAGGCCGCGATCTGGCGCAGGCGCCGCAGCTTCGTGTGGGACAGGTCTGTCACGGCGGCTGCGGCGCCGCGCTTTCAGCCAGCGGCGATGCGCTTCGCCAGGTGAGCGAGCGCTTCCTCAACCTGGTCGACCAGGATCAGCGAGAGGTCGCCCGGCTGGAGCCGATCGAGTGCGGTGTCGATGGCGATGAATTCGCCGCGGATCTCGTCGATGGTGCGGGTGCGCTGCGCGCCTTCGAGCCCCTGCCGCAGCAGCGCCATGACTTCGCCGTCGGCGCGGCCGCGCTGGGCCGCGTCCTGGTAGAGGATCACGTCGTCGAAGGCCTGGCCGAGGATCGCGGTCTGGTCGCGGATGTCGCAGTCGCGGCGGTCGCCGGCGCCGCTGATCACCACCGAGCGCTTCTTCGCCGGCATGGTGTCGACCGCGGCCACCAGCGCGCGCATGGCGTCGGTGTTGTGGCCATAGTCGGCGATCACGGTGGCGCCGCGGTAGTCCATCACGTTGAAGCGGCCCGGCACGCCCGCGGCATCGTTGTTGAAGCTCGCGAGGCCGCTGCGGATGGTGTCCCAGTCCAGGCCCACGGCCCAGGCGGCCGCGACCGAGGCCATCACGTTGTCGACCTGGAAGCCGATGGTGCCGTTGCGCGTGATCTGCACGTCGCGCAGCGCAATGCGCTCGCGCCACGAGCCCTCGGCGGCGACCAGCGTGTCCTGGTCGACGTAGACGGTGCGCTTGCCTTGCGCGCGGTGCGTGGCCATCACCGGATGCTGGCGGTCGGCGGTGAAGAAGATCACGCTTCCGGGGCAGGTGGCGGCCATCGCGGCCACGTTGGGGTCGGCCGCGTTGAGCACTGCATAGCCGCCGGGCGCCACGTTGCGCACGATCACGCGCTTGAGCACCGCGAGGTCTTCGACCGTGGTGATGTAGTTGAGGCCCAGATGGTCGCCGCTGCCGATGTTGGTGACCACCGCCACCTGGCAGCGGTCGAAGCCCAGGCCCTCGCGCAGCACGCCGCCGCGCGCCACTTCGAACACGGCCGCGTCGACGTCCGGGTGCAGCAGCACATTGCGCGCGCTCTTGGGGCCGCTGCAGTCGCCGCTGTCGGTCTGGCGGCCGTCGACGTAGACGCCGTCGGTGTTGGTCATGCCGGTGCGCAGGCCGCTGGATGCGAGCAGGTGATTGATCAGGCGCGCGGTGGTGGTCTTGCCATTGGTGCCGGTCACGGCCACCACCGGGATGCGGCCGTCGTCGCCGTGCGCGAACAGCGTGTCCATCACTGCCTCGCCGACCGCGCGGCCGCGGCCGAAGGACGGCGAGATGTGCATGCGCAGGCCCGGCGCGGCATTGACCTCGACCACGCCGCCGTGCTGCTCCTCGAGCGGGCGCAGCACGTTCTCGCAGACCATGTCGACGCCGCAGATGTGCAGGCCGACCATCTGGGCCGCGTCGACCGCGCGCGCCGCCACTTCGGGATGCACGGTGTCGGTCACGTCGGTGGCGGTGCCGCCGGTCGAGAGGTTGGCGTTGTTGCGCAGCACCACGCGCTGGCCGAGCGCGGGCACGCTGTCGGGCGCGAGGCCCTGCGATTCGAGGCGGCCGATGGCGATGTCGTCGAGCCGGATCTTGGTGAGCGAGGTCGCGTGGCCAACGCCCCGGCGCGGGTCCTGGTTCACCAGCTCAACCAGCTGGCGCACGGTCTGTCTGCCGTCGCCGATCACCTGGGGCGGATCGCGCCGCGCCGCCGCCACCAGCTTGTCGCCCACCACCAGCAGGCGGAAGTCGAAGCCCGGCAGGAATTTCTCGACCATCACTTCGCCGTAGGCTGCAGCCGAGTCGTAGGCGGCGAGCAGCTGCTCGCGCGTCGTGATGTTGACCGTGACGCCCTTGCCCTGGTTGCCGTCCTGCGGCTTCACGACCACCGGCAGGCCGATCTCGTGGGCCGCGGCCCAGCCGTCGTCGGCATCGCTGACCGGGCGGCCCAGCGGCACCGGCACGCCGGCGGCGTTGAGCAGCTGCTTGGTGAGCTCCTTGTCCTGCGCGATCGATTCGGCCACGCCGCTGGTGCTGTCGACCTCGGCGGCCTGGATGCGGCGCTGCTTCGAACCCCAGCCGAACTGCACCAGGCTGCCGCTGGTGAGACGGCGGTAAGGGATGCCGCGCGCCACGGCGGCGTCGACGATCGAGCCGGTGCTCGGGCCCAGGCGTTCGGATTCGTCGAGGTCGCGCAGTTCGGTGATGGCGGCGTGCGCATCGAATTCGGTGCCGGCCTGTGCGGCCGCGATCAGCTGCTCGGCCAGTTCGAGCGCGCGCCGGCCGACCGGTTCTTCGCTGTACTGGAAGGTGACCTGGTAGACGGCTTCCTCCACCGTGCGCGCGGTGTGGCCGAAGTTCACCGCACAGCCCGCCTGCGCCTGCAGCGCCACGGCCGCGTTCTCGAGCACATGCGCCAGCGCGAGCGGCTGGCCGAGCACGATCGGGTGCAGTTCGCCGATGTTCGGGAACAGCGCGCGCAGCCGGGCTTCGAAGCCGGGCAGCCGCCTGATCGCGTTCTCGTCGCCCGTGCAGGTGACGATTGCCTCGATGCAGGTGTGGCGGCTCCAGAGATTGGGCCCGCGCAGGGCGCGGATGCGGGTGACTTCCATGGCGGTGATGCAGTAGGGTGCCGGCGGACCTGAGGGTTGCGCCGGTCAGGCCAGTTGGGGTTCGGGCGAAGGCAGGGTTTGGGACAGCTGCAGCGAGGCGAGCGCCGCCTGCAGATCGGCTTCGAAGGCTTCGACGCCGGCGCCGATCAGGCTCAGCGGAATGCCCAGGGCCCAGGCCGCGGCGACCGCGGCCAGCAGGCTCTCGAGGCCGACGCCCGCATGCGTGGCGCGCCAGATGGTCAGCCGGCCGAGGCCGGGCAGGAAGGACTCGCTGCTGCCGTTGGCCAGCACCACGCGGTCCTGCCGCACCAGCACGGCCTTGCCGCCGGCGCTCTGGTGCTTGGCCAGCGCCTCGGCTTGCGGGTCGACCGAATAGAGGATCACATCGCCATCGCACAGCGGCGCGAGGCCGGCGACGCGCATGTCCGCCGCATTCAGCACCGCAGTGCCTTCGGGCAGCACCACATCGACCTGGGTGCGCAGCACCCTGACCATCTGGTCGCTCTCGGTGATGTCGAACTCCGCCAGGTCTTCGGCGCCATCGAGATCGGTCACGATGCCGACCTCGCAGCGGTCGTAGGCCAGGCCGTCGCGCAGGATGGTCTGGGCGCCGTTCTCGATCACGACTGCCTGCACGGCGCGGTTCACCAGCAGGCGGCGGCCGGCTTCCCAGGTGGCGCTGTCGCGCGCATCGACGCGGCGGCGCTCGAGGAACAGGCCGTCGCGGCAGGCCAGGCCGGTGTGGCGCCCGCCCAGCCCGACGAGCCAGGCGATCAGGCGCGAGAGCACGGCGGTGCCGCGCGAGCCGGCCACGCCGACCACGGGGATGCGGCCCGGCGCGTCGTCGGGAAAGAGGTGGTCGCAGATCGCGCGGCCCACCGGCCGCGGCGAGCCGACGGCCGGCTTCAGGTGCATCAGCAGGCCGGGGCCGGCGTTGACTTCGACGATGGCGCCGCCTTGCTGCGCCAGGGGGCGGCCGATGTCCTGGGCCACCAGGTCGACGCCGGCGATGTCGAGGCCAACCACGCGGGCCGCCAGCACGGCCGCATGCGCGACTTCGGGATGCACATGATCGGTGCAGTCGATGGCCATGTTGCCGTTGCGCTGGATCGTGACGACTCGGCTAGCGGCGGGCACGGCGGCCGCGTCCAGCTCCTGGCGCCTGAGTTCGAGCTGCAGCTTGGCGTCGGTCGCGATGTCGATCACGTCGAGCGGGAATTCTTCTTCGGCGCCGCGCCGCGGATCGCTGTTGAGCTGGCTCTCGATCAGCTGGGCCACGGTCGACGTGCCGTCGCCGGTCACCGTGATGATCTCGCCGCGCGCGGCAGCGACCACCTGGCCGCCGACCACCAGCAGGCGGTGCTCGTGGCCGCGGATGAAGCGCTCGACCATCACGTCGCTGCCCTCGGGCTCGGCGACGGCGAAGGCGGCTTGCACTTCCTCGCGGGTATTCAACTCCAGCGAGACGCCGCGGCCGTGGTTGGCGTCCGAGGGCTTGACCACCACCGGCAGGCCGATGTCTTCGGCGGCTTCCCAGGCTTCCTGCGCGTTGGCCACCACCTGGCCTTCGGGCACCGGCACGCCGCAGCCGGCCAGGAGCGACTTGGTGAGCTCCTTGTCGCTGGCGATCGATTCGCCGATTGCGCTGGTGTAGTCGGTCTCGGCGGTCCAGATGCGCTGCTGGTTGGCGCCGTAGCCGAGCTGCACCAGGTTGCCGCTGTTGAGCCGCATGTGCGGAATGCCGCGGTCGGTGGCGGCGCCGACGATGCAGGCGGTGCTCGGGCCGAGGTAGCAGTCCTCGACCTTGGCCTTGACCGCATCGACCGCGCGCTGCACGCCGGCGGCGTCGAAGGGGTCGTTGTTGATGGCCGCCATCAAGAGGCGGTGGCCCTCGGCCAGGGCGACGCGGGCGACCTGCTCGTCGCGGGCGCGGAACACCATGCGGTAGACGCCGTACTTGGAGGTGCTGCGCGTCTGGCCGAAACCGGTCGGCATGCCGGCCAGGTTGAGCAGCTCGATCACGACGTGCTCCAGCACGTGGCCCGACCAGGTGCCCTCGGTCAGGCGCTGGATGAAGCCGCCGCGCTCGCCGACGCCGCAGTGGTGCTCGATCAGGGCCGGCAGCAGCGTGGTCAGGCGGTCGGTGAAGCCGTCGATCTTGTTGGAGGGGTAGTCCTCGAGCGCGCCGAGGTCGAGCCAGACTTCCAGCACGGGCCGGTAGGTCCAGAGGTTGGGACCGCGCAAATAGTTGACGCGCAGCAGGCGGATGTCGTCGAAACGGGTCATGAGAACGTTCGTTGTGCTTTGGCCGAGCACGGGGCTGACTTCAAGCGCGCCCATGGTCATCGGTCAGAATCGGCGCCCGGCAGGCGCCATGAAGGGCCCCTTCGCGGGCCAGAGACACAGAAACACAATGCAACATCACGATCCAGTCAGCACCCCGGGGGGCGAAGAAGAGGAGGCCTCAGAGGCTCTGAAAAGCCGGCTCAGAGCCGCGGAAAACGTTCTGGCGACCGTGCCGGTTGACCTCGATGGCGAACTTCGGTTTGCTTCCGGCCTGCTGGCGCTGACCGATCGGCGCCTGCTGGCCCGCAATTCCGAAGGCGCCTGGGCCGAATGGCCGCTCGGCGCGCCGGGGCTGGACCTGCAACTGGCCGACCATGCCGGCATCGGCACCCTCGACCTGCTGGACGCCCGCGGGCGGCTGGCGCGCTGGCGCTACACCCTGCGCCACCAGGCGGCCGCGCTGCGGCTGCAGAAGCTGTTCGGCCAGCAGGCGGCCGGAGTCGCGCAGGCGACAGCGGTGGCCGCCGAGGCGGACGAGGCGGCGCTCGCCGAGCCCGAGCTCCAGACCCCGCCCTCGACCTGGGTCCTGCTGCGGCTGGGCCGCTTCGCCAGGCCCTACCGCAAGCAGCTGATCGCCGGCTTCCTGCTCACCCTGGCCTCGACCGCCGCCACGCTGGTGCCGCCGTACCTGACCATTCCGCTGATGGACGACATCCTGATCCCGTTCCAGAACGGGCAGCAGATCGCCTTCGGCAAGGTCGCGATGTTCCTTGGCGCGCTGCTGGCCGCGGCGCTGGCCGGCTGGGCGCTGGGCTGGGCCCGCACCTACCTGCTGGCGCTGGTTTCGGAGCGCATCGGCGCCGACCTGCGCACCACCACTTACGAACACTTGCTCACCTTGCCGCTCGATTACTTCGGCGGCAAGCGCACCGGCGACCTGATGGCGCGCATCGGCTCGGAGACCGATCGCATCAACGTTTTCCTCTCGTTGCATGCGCTGGACTTCCTGACCGACGTGCTGATGATCGCCATGACCGCCGTGATCCTGGTCTCGATCAATCCGCTCTTGGCCGTGGTCACGCTGGTGCCGCTGCCCTTCATCGCCTGGATGATCCACGTGGTTCGCGACCGGCTGCGCACCGGCTTCGAGAAGATCGACCGCGTCTGGAGCGAGGTGACCAACGTGCTGGCCGACACCATCCCCGGCATCCGCGTGGTCAAGGCCTTCGCGCAGGAAAAGCGCGAGGCCAGCCGCTTCCACGCCGCCAATGCCTACAACCTGCAGGTCAACGACAAGCTCAACAAGACCTGGTCGCTGTTCACGCCCAGCGTGTCGCTGCTCACCGAAATCGGCCTGCTGGTGGTCTGGGGCTTCGGCATCTGGCAGGTGGCACGCGGCCGCATCACGGTCGGCGTGCTCACCGCCTTCATCGCCTACATCGGGCGCTTCTACACGCGGCTCGATTCGATGAGCCGCATCGTCTCGGTCACGCAGAAGGCGGCGGCTGGCGCCAAGCGCATCTTCGACATCCTCGACCATGTGAGCAACGTGCCGGAGCCGGCGAACCCGGTGAAGGTCGAGCGCGTGCAGGGGCGCATCGAGATGGCCGACGTCGGCTTCCGCTACGGCAGCCGGGCCGTGATCCGCGACCTCGACCTCGTGATCGAGCCGGGCGAGATGATCGGCCTCGTCGGCCACAGCGGCTCGGGCAAGAGCACGCTGGTCAACCTGATCTGCCGCTTCTACGACGTGACCGACGGCGCCATCCTGGTCGACGGCACCGACATCCGCCGCTTCGCGGTGGCCGACTACCGGCGCCACGTCGGGCTGGTGCTGCAGGAGCCCTTCCTGTTCTTCGGCACCATCGCCCAGAACATCGCCTACGGCAAGCCCGAAGCCACGCGCGAGGAGATCGTGGCCGCCGCGCGCGCCGCCCATGCGCACGACTTCATCCTGCGGCTCGCGCACGGCTACGACTCGCTGGTCGGCGAGCGCGGGCAGGGTTTGTCGGGCGGCGAGCGGCAGCGCATCAGCATTGCGCGCGCCTTGCTGATCGACCCGCGCATCCTGATCCTCGACGAGGCCACCTCGGCGGTCGACACCGAAACCGAGAAGGAAATCCAGAAGGCGCTCGACAACCTGGTGCAGGGCCGCACCACCATCGCCATCGCGCACCGGCTTTCCACGCTGCGCAAGGCCGACCGGCTGGTCGTGATGGACCGCGGCGAGATCGTCGAGGTCGGCCCGCACGACGCGCTGATGGAAAAGCAGGGCGCCTACTGGCGGCTCTACCAGGCGCAGCTGCGCCAGGCCGACGACGAAAGCCCAGGCTTCGCGGCCGAGCGCGCCTCGGTCGCGCTGGTGCTTGGCGGCCATGCGGCGCATCCGGCGGGTGAGGCATGAACGATTGCCAATTGGAACGTGACGGCTTCGGCCGATTGGTGGTGGTCGACGCCGAGGGCGTCCGCCATGCCGGCGTGGTGCCGGTGCGCGCCTTCCCGCTCAGCGCGCCGGGCGATGGCCTGTCGCTGGTCGGCGGCGACGGCCGCGAGCTGCTGTGGATCGACCGCGTCGATGACTTGCCCGAAGAAGTACGTGCCTTGCTCGCGCAGGACTTGGCCGCGCGCGACTTCGCGCCCACCTTGCGGAAGCTGCACAAGGTGTCGAGCTTCGGCGTGCCCAGCACCTGGCAGGTGAGCACCGACCGAGGCGAAACCAGTTTCGTGCTCAAGGCCGAAGAAGACATCCGCCGGCTCGAAGGCGGTGCGTTGCTGATCGCGAGCGCGCACGGCGTGCAGTTCCGCATTCCCGATGTGAGGGCGCTGGACCGGGGGTCGCGCAAGTTGCTGGAGCGTTTTCTATGAAGTTCGATGCCCCTTCTGCAGCAATAAGCCGAACGCGTGCGCGCCCCCTGCCGCCCGGGGCTTCAGGACCGGTCTCTGATGATGGGCGGCACTTGCTGATGCGAAAGAAGGCGGGTTTCTGGATCTTCGTCTTGCCGTCCCACACGCCACACGTGACGTCTCGCCAGGTCAAGAACTTGCTGGAAGGCCGGCCCTGACAAACTTGAACCCTCGCCCGACACGCCGACCACCCCCATGCACACCACCGCCCTAGTCCTCTTCTCCGGCGGCCAGGACTCCACCACCTGCCTGGCCGAGGCGCTGGCCAAATACGAGCGCGTCGAGACCATCGGCTTCGACTACGGGCAGCGCCACCGCGTCGAGCTCGAGGCGCGCACCACCGTGCTTGCGCACCTGCGCGCGCGCTTCCCGCATTGGGCGCCGCGGCTGGGTGAAGACCACCTGTTGAGCGTCGACGTGCTGGGCCAGGTCAGCAGTTCATCGCTCACGCAGGACATCGCCTTCGAGATGCAGGCCAACGGCTTGCCCAACACCTTCGTGCCCGGCCGCAACCTGCTGTTCCTCACGCTGGCCGGCGCGCTGGCCTACCGGCGCGGGCTGGAGGTGATCGTCACCGGCGTGTGCGAGACCGATTTCTCGGGCTATCCCGATTGCCGCGACGACACCATGAAGGCGATGCAGCTCGCGCTCTCGCTCGGCATGGATCGGCGTTTCGTGATCGAGACGCCGTTGATGTGGATCGACAAGGCCGCGACCTGGGCCATGGCGCACCGGCTGGGCGGCGAGCCGCTTATCGAGCTGATCGTCGAGGACACGCACACCTGCTACCTCGGCGACCGCACGCAGCGCCATGCCTGGGGCTATGGCTGCGGCAGCTGCCCGGCCTGCGAGCTGCGCGCGCGCGGATGGGAGCGCTACGCCGCCTCGAGCCGGTAGCGCGCGCCTGCGCCTTCGGGCGCCGGCACCAGGGTCCAGCGCTTGTCGTGGAAAGCCGCCGCCGAGGCGCGGTGCGCGATCGACACCATCGCCCCGCCCGCCGAGCGCACGCCTTCTGCCAGGCGCTTGTAGAGCGTCTCCTCGGCCTGCGCATCGAGCGCGCTTGTGGCCTCGTCGGCAAACAGCCAGGCCGGCTTCTTGAGCAGCACGCGCGCGATCGCCAGGCGTTGCTGTTCGCCGCCGGAAAGCTTCTGTGTCCATGCATCGCTGTCGTCCAGGCGGTCGGCCAGGTCCGGCAGCAGGGCATCCTCGAGCGCCTGCTTCAGCTGCGCGTCGCTGTATTCGCTCGCCGGCTGCGGATAGGCCAGCGCGTCGCGCAGGCGGCCGTCGGGCACATAAGGCCGCTGCGGGATGAACATCGCGTTCTCGGGCATCGACACGCGGCCGCGGGCAAAGGGCCAGATACCGGCGAAGGCGCGGAACAGCGTCGACTTGCCGCTGCCCGAGGGGCCTTGCAGGAGCACGCTGTCGCCGGGCTTGACCATGAGCGCGGCATTCTGGATCAACGACGTTCCGCCCGGCAGCGCAACCGTGAGGTCGTCGACGCGCAAGCCTTCGTCGCCGCCGGCGGGCGCGCGCTCCACCGCGCTGGCCGCGCCGGCATGGGCTCGCATCGCGGTCTCGAAGGAGGTGAGCCGGTCCGCGGTGGCGCGCCAGACGGCGACGCGGTCGTAGTTGTCGACGAACCAGCTGAGCGAATCCTGCACGCGTCCGAAGGCCGAATTGACCTGCATCAGCTGACCGAGCTGGATGGCGCCGCTGAAGAAGCGCGGCGCCTGCACGATGAAGGCGAAGATCACCGAGGCTTGCCCAAAGGAGGCCGTGAAGGCAACCAGGTTCTTCTGCTTGCCGATCAACTTCAGGTAGTTCTTCAGCACCGAGCCGAAGCGCAGCTGGAGCTGGCCGTGTTCGACCTGTTCGCCGCGGTCGAGCGCAATGGCCTCGCTGTATTCGCGAACCCGCATCAGATGGTGCCGGAAGTCGGCCTCGTAGCGCTGCTGCTGGAAGTTCAGGCCGATCAGCGGGCGCCCGATGAAGTGCGTGATCACGGTACCGGCTGCGCAGTAGGCCAGCGCAATCCAGACCATCGAGCCCGGCACCGTATAGCTGCTGCCGAAGAACGGGACGCTGACCACGCCGCTGAGCGCCCAGAGGATGCCGATGAAGCTCACCAGGGTCACCACCGCATTGAGCAGGCCCATCGACAGCGTCATCGTGTAGTCGGTGAAGAGCTGCATGTCTTCCTGGATGCGCTGGTCGGGGTTGTCGGGCGTCTGGCCGTCCTGTTGCCCGTAGCGCGCGAGTTCGAGGCGGTAGAAGGTCCGGTCGGCCATCCAGCGCGCGAGATAGCTGCGCGTCATCCAGGCGCGCCAGCGCAGCTGCAGGAGCTGCGTCAGATAGAACTTGAAGATGGCGATCACGATATAGCCGGCCGCGATCCAGCAGAAAAAGACGATCTCCCTCCAGAACACCGCCTGGTCCTTGTTCTGCAGCGCGTCGTAGAAGCGTGCGAACCACTGGTTGTTCAGCACCAGCATGTAGACCGTGCCGAGATTGAGCGCCACGATCGTCGCAAGAAGCCCGCGCGCCCTCCATTTTTCTTCGGAGTGGAAGTAGGGCGCTGCCAGCGCGCCGATGCGGCGCAGCGTCGAGAGCAGGCTCGTGGAACCGATGGGAGTGGTCATGGGATGAGCGTGGGTTGGCTGGCGCGCGAAGCCGCGCCTTTGCGCTCATCGTAGCGCCCGGGCGCGCCGCATTCTTAAACGGCGCTGAAGCGCCCGATCAGCGCAGGTTGCTGATGCCGCTCGCCACGTGACCCGAAGGCACATGGCGTGCAGCCGCGTCCACGTGGCCGGTCTGGTCGTCGAAGAAGAAGTCGGGTTCGAATTCGCGCAGGAATTCGCCCTTGGGCAGGCCGCCGAGGAACATCGCTTCGTCGACCTTGATGTTCCAGTTCATCAGCGTGCGGATCGCGCGCTCGTGCGCCGGCGCGCTGCGTGCCGTGACCAGCGCGGTACGGATGCGCATGCTGGGATTGCTCGCGAGCTGAAGCCGATGCAGTGCTGTGAGCAGCGGCTTGAACGGCCCCTCGGGCAGCGGCAGCTGGGCCTTGCTGGATTCGTGCAGCTGGAAGGCGTCGAGCCCCTCGGCCTGGTACACGCGCTCGGCCTCGTCGCTGAAGAGCACCGCGTCGCCGTCGAAGGCGATGCGCACCTCGTTGGGATAGGCATCGCTCGCATGCACCGACTCGACCAGCACGCGCGCGGCCGGGAAGCCCGCGTTGAGCGCTTCGCGCACGTCCTCGGCATTGACCGAGAGGAACAGGTGCGCGCGCAGCGGCCGCAGATAGCCAAAGGGCGGGCGGCCCTGCGTGAACACGCCGCGCTGCAGCGAGATGCCGTTGGCCACGCCCGAGCGGAACACGCGCATGCCCGAGACCGGATCGTTGCGCGAGAGGATCACGACCTCGACGCGCTGCATGCCGTCGTCGTTGAAGCGCAGCAGCTTGCGCACCAGCGAGTAGGCGATGCCGGGCTGGGCCGGTACGTCGAGCCGTTCGAGCTGGAGCTTCATGTAGCCCGCGTCGTCGCCGGATTCGAAGATCCGGTTTTCCTCTTCGAGGTTGAAGAGGGCGCGGGACGAGATGGCGACTACCAGCTTGTCGTCCAAGGACACGGGCATAGGCGGCTACTTCACGAACTGATTGAGTTGGATGATCGGCATCAGCACCGCCAGCACGATCAGCATGACGACGCCGCCCATCGCCACGATCAGCAGAGGCTCTAGGATGGTCGCCAGGTGCATCGCGCGGCGTTGCACCTCGGCGCCCAGCTGGGACGCCGCGCGCTGCAGCATCAGCGGCAGGGTGCCGGTCTGTTCGCCGAGGCGCGCGAACATCGCGACGATGCCGGGGAATCTTTTCTTTTGTGCCAGCGCGGAAGCGAGCGGTGCGCCTTCGCGCACCAGCACCAGCGCATCGAGCGCGTCGGCGCGCATGGCGCGGTTGCTCAGCGTTTCGGACGCGGCCTGCAGCGCGCGCAGGATGGGCACGCCGGCCGTGGCCAGCATCGCGAGCGTGCTCGCGAAGCGCGCCGCGTTGTAGCCGCGGGACAGCCGGCCGACCAGCGGCAATTCGAGCCAGGCGGCGTCGAAGCGCTCGCGCACGGCGGCACGTGCCAACGCCATGCGCGCGCCGAGGGTCGCCAGCACGATGGCGCCGAGCATCAGCCAGCCGTAGTTGCGCACGAAGTCGCTTAAGCCCAGCATCGCCACGGTGAGGATGGGCAGCGCCCGTTTCGTGCCCGCGAACACGTTGGCCACCTGCGGCACCACGTAGCTGACGAGGAAGATCACGATCACGATCGCGACCAGGGTCACGATCGCCGGGTACAGGGCCGCACCGACCAGTTTCTGCTGCAGCGCTTGCCGCTGTTCGAGGTCGTCGGCCAGGCGCTCGAGCACCAGGCCAAGATTGCCGCTCTGCTCGCCGGCGCCGATCACCGCGGTGTAGATGGGCGAGAACTCGCGCGGATGCTGGGCCAGCGCACGCCCGAAGGGCGAGCCCGCATTGACCTCGGCGCGCAGGGATGCGACGAGGTTGCGCTGCTGCTCGGTCTCGGCCTCGTCGGTCAGCGCAGTGAGCGCGCGTTCGAGCGGCAGGCCGGAGGACACGAGGCCGGCGATCTGCCGCGTCCAGACCGCGAGGGTGGTCGAATTGAAGACGCGCTTGCCGCCGAGCAGGCGGCGCAAGCTCCGGTCCGGGGCGGCGCCGCTCTCGACGCTGCCGACGGCGGTCACCGACAGCGGAATCAGCGCTTGCGCACGCAGCAGGCCGCGGGCGCTGCGCGCGGTGTCGGCTTCGAGCACGCCCTTGCGAGGCTGGCCCGATTGGTCTATGGCTTCAAAGGAATAGGCGGGCATGGGGAGTGGCGACAAAATGCGCGAGCCCGCATTGTCGGCGTTTGGCGTTGCCTTTTCGTCGTGCGGCTTCCACAACACCACACAGAGGAGTCTTCATGTCGGCTCGCACCACTGCTGTTGCTGTTGCCGCCCTCTTGGGCGCGCTGTCTCTTCCCGCCGCGGCCCAGCCCACTTTCGACGGCTTTCTGTGCTGCAACATGCGCACCGACGGCAGCTGGATCAGCGACGCCAACTATGCCGAAAGCGGTAAGCGGATCATCCCGGCCGGCACGCCGACCCGCGTCACGGGCTATGGCCGCATGCGCGTGCTGGTCGAACTCAATGGCGGCAAGCAGGCCATCGGCAACGACTACAGCCGCGACCTCGACCTCGGCACTTTCGCCAAGCGCTATGTGGTCAGCGAAGACCCGGCGCGCAAGATCGCCGGCTATCCACCCAAGATCCGCGACGCGATCAAGTCGGCGCGCGTCGCCAAGGGCATGACGCGCGAGCAGGTGGCGATGGCGGTGGGCTATCCGATGAGCAGCGAGAACCCGAACCTCGACGCACCGATCTGGCGCATGTGGCTCAGCAGCTTCAGCGAGTTCCAGGTGCTGTTCGACAATGCCGGCCGCGTGCGCCAGGTGGAGACCGATCCGCAGACGCGCAACCTGGTGGTGATGGATTGACTGTCTTGACCCCCCGGTTTCACTCCGCTTCGCTGCGTGTAACTCCACCCCCCGAGGGGGCGGCTTGGCCGCCTTGGGGCGGCCCGGCGGCGGCCGATTAGCCGATCAGTCTCTCGTCACGCGCAGCAGCTCGGCCCGCGAGGTCACGCCGGTCTTGACCAGCCGCTCGCCGTCCTCGCGCATCGAACGCAGGCCGCCGCGTTCGGCCGCCACGAAGAGCTGGCTTTCGGGTGCGCGGTTGTGGATCAGCGATTGCACCGTGTCGTCGGCCACCAGCAGCTCGAAGATGCCGGTGCGGCCCTGGTAGCCGGTCTGGCCGCAGGCGTCGCAGCCCACGGGCTCGGCCTCGTCGCCGGCGGCCGAGGGCACGGCGCAGACCGGGCAGAGCCTGCGCACCAGGCGCTGCGCCAGCACGCCGAGCAGCGAGGAGCTCAGCAGGAAGGGCTCCACGCCCATATCGGTCAGGCGCGTCACGGCGCTGACCGAATCGTTGGTGTGCAGCGTGGCCAGCACCAGGTGGCCGGTGAGCGAGGCCTGGATCGCGATCTGCGCGGTCTCGAAATCGCGGATCTCGCCGATCATGATCACGTCCGGGTCCTGCCGCAGGATCGCGCGCAGCGCCTTCGCGAAGGTCAGCTCGATCTTGGCGTTGACCTGGGTCTGGCCGACGCCCGGCAGCTCGTACTCGATCGGATCCTCGACCGTCATGATGTTGCTGCTGCTGGCGTCGAGCCGGCTGAGCGCGGCGTAGAGCGTGGTGGTCTTGCCCGAGCCGGTCGGCCCGGTGACCAGGATGATGCCGTGCGGCTGGCTGATGAGGTGCTCGAAGCGCGCCAGCGTGTCGCCCTGCATGCCGACGGATTCGAGCGTGAGCTTGCTTTCGGACTTGTCGAGCAGGCGCAGCACCGCGCGCTCGCCGTGCGCCGAGGGCAGGGTCGAGACCCGCACGTCGACCGCGCGCGTGCCGATGCGCAGGCTGATGCGCCCGTCCTGCGGCAGCCGCTTCTCGGCGATGTCGAGGTCGGCCATGATCTTCAGGCGCGAGATCAGCGCCGCATGCAGCGCCCGGTTGGGCTGCACCACTTCGCGCAGCGTGCCGTCGATGCGAAAGCGCACCGAGGAGGTCCGCTCGTAGGGCTCGATGTGGATGTCGCTGGCGCCGTCGCGCGCGGCCTGCGTGAGCAGCGCGTTGAGCATGCGGATGATGGGCGCATCGCCGGCGCTTTCCAGCAGGTCTTCGACCGCCGGCAGCTCCTGCATCATGCGCGAGAGGTCGGCGTCGCCCTGGACCTCGCTCACGACCGCGGCGGCGTTCGATTCGCCTTGCGCATAGGCGGCGCTGATGCGCTGCGCCAGCTCATTGGGTGCCAGCGCCTCGAAGGCCTTGACCGGGTACTTGCGGGCCACCTCGCCGAGCGCGCTGCGCGGCGGCACCTGGGGCATCCAGAGCGTGAAGGCGCCTTCGTCCGTTTCTTCGAGCAGCAGTTGCTGGCTGCGTGCGAAGGCGTAGGGCAGGGGATAGCGCACGGCAGGATCCTTAAGGCAGTTCGCGCCCCGTGGACGGGTCGGCGGTCGGCGGCAGCGCGCCCT
The DNA here is from genome assembly GCF_964254305.1 of Variovorax sp. LjRoot84. Classification (NCBI taxonomy): domain Bacteria; kingdom Pseudomonadati; phylum Pseudomonadota; class Betaproteobacteria; order Burkholderiales; family Comamonadaceae; genus Variovorax; species Variovorax sp. LjRoot84. The sequence goes on along the minus strand of NZ_CAXUTE020000001.1, from coordinate 4,914,548 downwards.
TCATCGGGCCCGGCGGCAGCGGCGCGTGCTGCGGCGGCAGCGGCGGCGGGATCAGGCGCGTGCCGTCGATGCGGCGCGACGGATCGCCGCGCACGGTGTCGCTCAGCGGTGGCAGCACCGGCGCCCCACGCACCGAATTGAGCATCGGGTTGTCGGTCGAAGGCTGAATGTTCTGCTGCATCGCGCGCAGCGCATCGTAACGGTCGGCCGTGATCGTGTCGCCGGAGAGCTGGTCGCGCACGATGGTCGGCCGCAGGAACACCATGAGGTTGGTCTTGCGGCGGCTGCGGACCTCGCTCTTGAACAGGTTGCCGAGCACCGGGATGTCGCCGAGCCCGGGCACTTTTTCCTCGGAGGTCGAATACTCGTCGGACAGCAGGCCGCCGAGCACGATGATGTTGCCGTCGTCGACCAGCACGTTCGATTCGATCGATCGCTTGCTCGTGGTGGGGCCGTTCAGGTTGTTCACCGTGGATGCGACGACGCTGGAGACCTCCTGGAAGATCTGCATCTTGACCGTGCCGGTCTCGCTGATCTGCGGGCGCACGCGCAGCGTCAGGCCGACGTCCTTGCGCTCGATGGTCTGGAACGGGTTGACGGTGTTGGTATTGCCGCCGGCGCTGGTGTACTGGCCGGTGACGAAGGGCACGTTCTGGCCCACGACGATCTTGGCTTCCTCGTTGTCGAGCGTCAGCAGATTGGGGGTGGACAGCACGTTGCCCTCGCCGTTGCTGGCCAGGAAGCGGGCCAGGAAGCCCAGCACGTACTGGCCGTCGCTGCCGTAGCGGTGGCCGATGCCGAAGTTGAAGCCGGTCGAGGGCCGCGTCGCGGCGTTGCCGGTCGCCAGGCCGACGGCCAGGTCGATGATGTTGGCGCCGCCCAGGCTCGAGTTGGTGCCGAGCACGCCCACGTTGCGGTCGCCGCTGCTGCCGATGCCGGCTTGCCACTGGATGCCGAACTCGGCCGCCTTGTCGGCATTGACCTCGACGATCAGGCTTTCGATCAGCACCTGCGCGCGGCGGCTGTCGAGACGGTCGATCACCGCGCGCAGCTGCCGGTAGAGCGGCTCGGCCGCGCTGATGATCAGCGAGTTGGTCGCCGGGTCGGCCTGGATCTGTCCGCCGGTGGAGGGCTGCGCCGTCCCGCTGATCGGCGCCGTGGCGGCGCTCATTCCGCCTTGCGCACTCGCGCCGAGCTGGCTGAACTGCTGTTGCTGCTGCTGGGCGGCGGGCGTGGTTCCGGCGGTACTGAGGGCGCCGGCCGCGCCGCCCAGCGCGCCGGTGGTGCTCGGCTGCGAGCTCGCGAGCGCGGCGCGCAAGGTGACCGCCATCCGCACCGCGTCGGCGTTCTTGAGGTAGACGACGTAGATATTGCCGGCCGCGCCATTGCCGCTGTCGATCGGCGCGCGGTCGAGGCGGTCGATCAGCGTGCGGACCAGCTGCGAACGTGCCGGATTGGCCGCGCGCAGGATAACGGCGTTGCTGCGCGGCTCGGCCAGGAGCGTGGTGCGGAACGAGGCGTCGGTGGTGCCGGGCGCGGCGCCCGGCACCGGCCCGGTGGCGGATCCGCCTTCGACCAGGCGCGTGAGCACCGGCACCAGGTCGGTGGCGACCGAGTGCTTCAACGGGATGACCTCGATGTCGGAGGCGTTCGGCACGTCGAGCGCGGCAATGATGCGCGCCAGCCGCCGCATGTTCTCGGCATAGTCGGTGATCACCAGCGAGTTGTTGCCCGGGTTCACGTTGATCGTGTTGTTGGGTGCGATCAGCGGGCGCAGCACCGGCAGCAGGTTGTTGGCCGACTCGTAGTTGAGCTTGAAGACCTGGGTCACGATCTGGTTGCCGCTCAGCGTCGCGGTGGCGGGCGTCGAGGTGCTGACCGCGCTGCTCTGCAGCTTGGCGTCGGCCTCCGGCACCACCTTGTAGAGCCCTTCGGACTGCACGACCGCGAAGCCCTGCAGGCGCAGCGCCGCGGCGAACTGGTTGAAGGCCGCGGCCGGGGAGATCGGACGGTCGGTCTGCAGGTTCATCGTGCCCTTCACGCGCGGGTCGACCACCACGTCGCGACCGGTCACGACCGCCATGGTGCGCGCGACGGATTCGATCTCGGCATTGGTGAAGTTCAGCGTGATCGGCTCGCCGCGTCGCGGCGGCGCCGCGGCTTCCTGCGCGAACGCGGCCGGAATGCAGGCGGTGATCAGCATCTGTGCCGCGAGGGCGACGGTGCCGATGCGTGTCGCGTACGAAGACTGTTGCTTCATGGTCAACCCAGTGTGATGAGTGAGCGCGCGCCTTCGCGTCGCCCAATGATATTCAACAAATTCGAGAGCGCATCTTCGCGCCCCGGGGCGGCGCTGGCTTCGCCGTCGAAGCGCAGCGCACTTCCGTTCCATCGGCCGCTGCCGCTGAGCTGGAGACTGCCTTCGCGGGTTGTCAGCAGGAGGGTCGGCGTCGGCCCGCCCTCGAGCGTGATGCGGTAGCTGCCCATCGGCTTGAGCGTCGAGAGGCTGGACGAGATGTCGGTCGCGTCGAGCGTGGCGCGGCCGGCGAGCCCCAGTTGCGGGCCGTTCCATTGCATCGCGAAGGCCTGCAGGGAGATGTCGAGCACGCCTTCGGGCTTGAGCGTGTTCCAGGGCGCGCCGAAACCGCTGAGCAGCGCGGCGGGCCAGCGGGACTGGCCGTCGCGCCATTCGAGCTGCATTCCGCTGGGCCGCGGGCGCGCCTTGAACTGCAGCGCTTGCGGCGCGCAGCAAGGGATGTCGAGCGCGGCGACGATGCCGTCCCAGCGCGGGCGCAATGTCCAGCCCAGTGTGCCAGGCAGCGAAATCGATTCGGCACCGCTCCCGCCGCTGGAGAACACGACACCCGCGCTGCCGTTCCAGACCGTTCCGCGCGCATTGACCAGTTGCAGGTGGCCATCGCTCTGCTGCGCCAGCCAGGCGGCCAGCCAGCGTGCCGGCGCGTACACCGAGAGCGCCAGCACCGCGCCGATCAGCGCGCCAAGAGCGGCCCAGCGCCGGCCGGTCGATGTGCCGAGGACAGGAGAGCTTCGGGTGGCCATGGCGGTGACGGTGCTCAACGTGCCGGCAGGCTCATGACCAGCGTGCCGTCCCAGCGCACGGCGGAAGGCTCGGCACCTCTGGCGGCTGCGGCGGCGGGGGAAGAGGCGGCCGGCGCGCCTTGCGCGGTACGCGTCAGATGCGCTTCGCGCGGCACGGCGCGCGCATTGCTGCGCGCCTGTGCCAGCCATTGGGCGAGCGTGTCGGCGGGAGTGGCGCGCATGGCGATCGTCACGCCTTCGCCGGCAGCAGCGGGTTGCATCTGGGCATTGGGTCCGAGGCTCTGGCGCACCGCGGCTTCGAGTGCACGCATGGCGTCGTCGCGGCTGGCGCGTGGCTGGGACTGCAGGGCCTTGGCTTGCGTCTGCAGGCTGGTCATTTGCTGCAGCTGCGTATCGAGCCTGGCGTGCTCGGCCGGCGCCGACGACAGCGTGCGCAGCGCGGGCGCCAGCATCACCCACCAGAGCAGCGCCAGCACCACCAGCGCGGCGGCGATCACGATCATGCGCTGCTCGCGCGGTTCGAGTTCGGGCCACCAGGCCTGCCAGCGTGCTTCGAGGGATTCGAGCCAGTTGTTCATCGCGCGGTCTCCGCCTGAACCAGCAACAGATCGCCTTCGCTGCGCGCGCTGTAGCCGCGCGCGGACAGCGTGGCCGCGACGCTGTCTGCCTCGGCGGGCTGCAAGCCCAGGCCGCGCAGCCGCAATTGGCCGGCGCTGTAGTCGATGGCGCTGGGCAGACGGCCGGGCGGCAGGCTGCTTGCGAGCACGCCCAGCATGGGTTCGAAATCGGCCGCGGCGACGCCGCCGGTGGCCTGCTGCAGCGAGGCGACTTCGCGTGCCATCTGCACCGGGGCATCGACCACCAGTTGCACCGAGGGAAAAGTCTGCTTGAGGATGCTGTTCACCGCGGCTCGCTTGCTGTCGAGCGCGCCGCGCTCCTTCCAGGCCCAGGCATTGAGGCCGATGAGCTGGGCCAGCACCAGGATCAGCGCGCCCCAGCGTGCGGCGCGCCACTCGGGCCCGTGCCACACGGCGCGCCAGATCGCCGCGAGCTTCTTGCTCGCGCGGGCGCGGCCGGTGGACGCGAGGTCGAACTGCGCAAGATCCCAGGGCGATCGGCTCGCTTGCAGCCAGCGCGCGGCCGGCTTGACGATCGGCACGCGGCGCCCGAGCAGGCTTTCCGCCAGTTCGGCCACTGCGGGCTCGGCCAGCATCGTCGTGCCTTCGGGCGGCGTGCCGAGCAGCGCGATGCTGGCGCTGTCGAGGGGGAGTGCGGTCACACCCTGGGTGTCGCAGATCACGAGCTGCGCGGCGTCCGGCTCGCCGATCGCGAGGACCATCGGAGCGGCACCGGCCGGCTGCGGCGCGAATTCGGGAATGATCCGCGTGACGCGACGGCCCGCGGCTTCGAGGGCCTGCACCGCGCTGCGCAGCCAGATCCGGTTGCAGGCCGCCACCCACGCGGGCGCACCGGCGCGGGCGCCGGGCTCCAGCGCGAAGTGCAGCAGCTCCGGGTCGTCGAGCAGCCGGTCTTCGAGCAGGCCGTTGAGCACCGAGCGCACGCGCACGGCGCCGCTCATGCTGCCCTGCGGCATCGTGACCTGGTGCCAGGAGAGGGCGGCCGCGGGCACGCCCAGGATCACTTCGTCCCCGCTCGGCAGCAGGGCCGGCGGCGCGCTTCCCTGAGAGCGCAGCTTGCGGCCGTCGCTGGACCAGACCGCCCAACCGTATTCGCCGCCGGCGGGAACGGGCGGGAGCGGGACGGTGACGAGCAGTAGGGCCATGGCAATCGATGAGGGGTCGTCATTGTAGGAGGATGGTTCACATCCGCCGCTACAGATTTGATAGCGTCTTTCGCACGTGGCGTGGGCGCTCGAGTGCTTTTTATCCTATAAGCGTGACTAAAAGTTTCCGCTTCAGGGCTTCGGTGCCGCCGGCGTGGCGCCCGCACCACGTTCGCGCCACACGATGCGCACCTCGATGCCGTCGCGGCGCAGCAGCGACTGCTCCTCGACCCAGGTGCGGTCCAGCCGCAGCCGCCCATGCACTTCGAAGTAGTTGCTCCCCACGCTGTGCTGTTCGCCGAACTGCGTCGAGCTGTCCTGCAAGAGACGGTTCGCGTCGCTCAGGGAGCGGAAGTGGCTGCGTGTGCGCTGCGCCACCAGACGCTTGGCACCCGCCAGATCGAGCGCGGGAACACTGGCGAACAAGGCTTCGGCGCTGGCGGTGTTGATGTTGAGCTTCGTGCCCGCCGGCAGCACGGTGACGTAGGGCTGCAGCGCGGCCACCGTGGTGGGCGAGAGGCCGAGCCAGACCAGCTGGGAAGTGCGCTGCGGCATCAGCGGGCCGGTGGCCGAGGTGTCGGGGGTCACGGCGGGGGGCGTGGTGCCAGTTCCTGTGCCTGTGCCTGTGCCTGTGCCTGTGCCGGTGCCGGTGCCGGTGCCGGTGCCGGTGCCGGTGCCGGTCGTCGCGGCGGCCGGCAGGGCGCGTTGCAGGTTGGCGGTCAGCGCCGCCAGTTCCTGCGCGGGCAGGCCCAGCAACTCGAACAGCTTGGTGAAGGCGGCGACCGATGCGGCCACGGGCTTGCGGCCCTCCACCAGGTTCAGCACGTTGAGCTTGGACTGGGCATCGACGATGCGGCCCGAAAGAAAGGCATCGGGCAGGCCTTCGAGCACATCGCTGGCGATGTTCTTCTCGGCCGAGAGAAAGCTCGTCAGCTTGGCTTCCTCCAGCGGCACGGCCCAGGGCTCGGCCAGGTGGTCCGCGCCGGTGCCGCCGCCGGTCCGGGCGTCCTCGCGCAGGATCAGGCGCGACCAGTCGAGCGCGCCGATCAGCACCCAGGCCGACTGCACCCGCGCCCGCTCGGCCGCCTCGACCTCGACCGCGCGCCATTGCTGCCAGAGCGCCGCGGCAGCGAAGGTGGCGACCAGCGTGACGGTCAGCATGGCGGCCAGCAGTGCGGCACCGCGCGTGTCTCTGGCGGACTTCGATCGCGTCTTCTTCATGACTTGGGCGCCGTTGCGGTGGGCCGCACCCAGTCGCGGGTCAGCAGCCCCGCGAGCGCCGGGCCGGGCGGCAGGCTCAGCACCAGGCGCACGCCGTCGGGCAAGGGCGTGCTTGTGCCGAGCACCTCGGCGCCGACCGCCGGGCTCCAGCTGTCGTTGCGGAAGTAGTAGAGCTGCCAGGCCTCGACCGGCATCAGCCCGAGCTCGGCGCCGCGCAACTCGCTGCTGGAACTCGTGCTGGCGCTGCCGTCCTGGCCCCATGCGGCGGCGCGGTCCCAGGCTTGTTGCCATTCGGCGCGGGTGGTGATGCCGGGCGATTGCCAACGCTGCCAGCGCGCACCCGCGGCGGCATCGGCGCGCAGGGTCCAGGCGACCACATAGACCACCGACTGGGCGCTGTCGGTGCTGCGCCGCGTGAGGCGCAGCACGCGGCCGTCCCAGTCCATGGGCCGGATCTGCGCCAGCGCCATCGTGGCATCGAGATCCGCGTTCCATTGCGACAGCGCAGCCTGCAGCGTGAGCATGGCATCGCCTCGTTCGCGGTTCAGGGCCTGCGCCTGCGCCATGCTCTCCAGGCCGCGCCAGCTCATCAGCGCGAGCAGCGCCATCACCGCGATCGCGACCAGCAGCTCGATCAGCGTGAAGCCTCTGGATCTGCGCATCAATAGCGTCCCACGACAGTGGACAAGCGCAGCACCGGCGCCTCGGCCGCATCGCGCACCTGGACGTCGACGCGGCGGAAGTTCGGGTTCAGCGTGGGCGTGGTCGAGACGGTGACGGCGAAGCTCACGTTGGCCTGGGTGCAGACCAGGCCTGCATCGCCGACCGCCGGCAACTGACGCGCGAGCCGGGCCTTGATCAGTTCGTTCTCGGCGCAGAGCTGCGCCAGCAGCATGTCCGATTGGCGCTGCGCGTTGCGCGTGAGCGCCATCGTGGCCTGCGAGCCGGCCATCAATGCGATCGCGACGATGCCCAGCGCGACCAGCACTTCGATCAGCGTGAAACCTGCCTGCTTCACGGCGCAACCACCGCGAAAGGCCGCAGCCCGTCGGTGCCGATGCGCAGGCTGCGCGCCGGCGGGCCATCCATGGTGAGCAGCACCTGCTGCGCCGCGATGATCGGTTCGGGCCCCAGCTGCAGCGCCGGGATCGCGGAGCCGTCGGCGGCCAGCGGTTGCGCGGCGATGCCGTCGGCAAGCCAGGCGATCGGCAAGGTGCCGGGCTGCAGGCCGTCGAAGATGAAGTTCCCGGGGCCTTGCGGCGTCGGACGCCAGCGCACCGCGATGCCGCTGGCACGGGATTGCGCGCGTGCCGATTCGAAGAGCGCCGCGAGCCGCTCGGCTTCGCGGTCGAGCGTGGCCTGGCCCGAATCGCGCAGCGCGAGCCCGACGCCGGCCGTGGCGAGCGCGATGATCGCGATCACCACCAGCAGTTCGAGCAGCGTGAAACCGCCGGTGCGGCGGCGGGCGCGATCGGAGCGGGGGCCGCTGCGCCTATTGCCAGCTGCCGATGTCGGCATTTTTGCCTTCGCCGCCGGGCTGGCCGTCGGCGCCGAGCGAAAGCACGTCGATCTCGCCCTTGAGGCCCGGGTTCATGTACTGGTAGGGCCGGCCCCAGGGGTCGTTCGGCAGCTTCTCGACGTAGGGTTTCCAGTTGGGTGCGGCAGGGCCGCTGGTGGGACGGGCGAGCAGCGCCTGCAGGCCTTGCTCGGACGTGGGGTAGCGCTGGTTGTCGAGCCGGTAGAGCTTGAGCGCCTGCATCAGGTTGTTGACGTCGGTCTTGGCGGCGGTGACGCGTGCATCGTCGGCACGCTCGATCACGTTCGGCACGATCAAGGCAGCCAGCACGCCGATGATGACCAGCACGACCATCAGCTCGATCAGCGTGAAGCCGCGTTGCAGGGCGCGCACAAGAGGGCGGTGGGAAAGGGGCATGAAAGGTGGGGAGGAGATCAAAAGAAGCGGCCTTGCGGCATTCACTGAATGATAATCCGGCCCCATGTCAGTTCCCTACGCACCCGCCCGCTGGCCCTCGGCCACTGCGACGACCGGCCTTTGGGCGCTTGCGGCCGCGAGCATCGTGTTCTGGGGGCTGCGGCTGATGTCGCCGTCCGACGCGGTCGCGCCGCCCGCGGTGAACAGCGGCGCGACCGCGACCGTGGACTCGACAGCGGTGGCGCAAATGCTGGGTGCGGTGCCCAGCCAGGCCGTGGTCGCGGCAACGCCCGATGCGGCAAGCCGCTTCGTGCTGCAGGGGGTGGTGGCCGACACCGAGCAGCAGGGCGCAGCACTGATTGCCGTCGACGGCAAGCCGGCGCGGCCGTTCCGCGTCGGGGCCAAGGTGGCGGACGGCTATGTGCTGCAGTCCGTGAGCACGCGCGCCGCATCGCTGGGCGCGAGCCTCGACTCGGCGCCGGCCTTCACGCTGCAGCTGCCGGTGCGACCGCTCGCCGCGAATCCGCCGCCTGCCGTGCCCGGCGCACCGCCGCCGGTGGTGGCGCCGCCCCCGCCGCGCTGAGGCGCCGGCCGGGCCTCAGGCCTGCAGGAACAATCGATAGACCGGGTTGGCGGTTTCTTCCACGAAGGGATAGCCGAGCGTCCGCAGGAACTCGTCGAACGCGGCATGGTCGGCCGCCGGCACCTGCAGCCCGACCAGGATGCGGCCGTAATCGGCACCCTGGTTGCGGTAGTGGAAGAGGCTGATGTTCCAGGTCGGCCGCATGAGGTTCAGGAACTTCAGCAGCGCGCCGGGCCGTTCGGGGAACACGAAGCGCAGCAGCCGCTCGTCGTGCGCCAGGCCGGTGCGGCCGCCGACCATGTGGCGGATGTGCTCCTTCGCGAGCTCGTCGTGCGTGAGGTCGATCGCGCCGAAACCGTGCGCAACGAAGGTGTCGGCGATCGTCTTCGATTCGCCGCGCGCCGTCGTGGTCAGTCCCACGAACACGTGCGCCTCCCTGGCGTCGCTGATGCGGTAGTTGAACTCGGTCACGCTGCGCGATGCGCCCGGCAGCTGGCCGACCAATTCGCAGAAGCGGCGGAAGCTGCCGCGTTCCTCGGGAATCGTCACCGCGAACAGCGCTTCGCGCTCCTCGCCCACCTCGGCGCGCTCGGCCACGAAGCGCAGCCGGTCGAAGTTCATGTTGGCGCCGCAGAGGATGGCCGCGTAGGTCTCGCCACGCGTGCCGTGCGCCTCGACATACTGCTTGATCGCGGCTACCGCGAGCGCGCCGGCAGGCTCGACGATGCTGCGCGTGTCGATGAACACGTCCTTGATGCCGGCGCATACGGCATCGGTGTCGACCGTGATGAACTCGTCCACCAGGTCGCTGGCGACCCGGAAGGTTTCTTCGCCGACCAGCTTGACCGCGGTGCCGTCGGAAAACAGGCCGACGTCGGGGAGCGTCACGCGTTGACGGGCCGCGACCGATTGCATCATCGCGTCCGAGTCGTTCATCTGGACGCCGATCACCTTGATCTCGGGCCGCACGGCCTTGATGTAGTTGGCGACGCCCGCGATCAACCCGCCGCCGCCGATGGCGACGAACACGGCATCGAGCGGGCCCTGGTGCTGGCGCAGGATCTCCATCGCGATCGTGCCCTGGCCGGCGATCACGTCGGGGTCGTCGAAGGGGTGCACGAAGGTCAGCCCGTGCATCTTCTGCTGTTCGAGCGCGTACACGTAGGCATCGGAATAGCTGTCGCCGTGCAATTGCACTTCGCCGCCGAGCGCGCGCACCGCATCGATCTTGAGCTGAGGCGTGGTCACCGGCATCACCACCACGGCCCGCGTGCCCAGCTTGTGGGCGCCGAGCGCCACGCCCTGGGCATGGTTGCCGGCCGATGCGCAGATCACGCCCTTGGCGAGCTGCTCGGCGCTCAAGTGCGCCAGCTTGTTGTAGGCGCCGCGCAGCTTGAAGCTGAAGACGGGTTGCTGGTCTTCGCGCTTGAGCAGCACCGTGTTGCCCAGCCGCGCGCTCAAGGCGCGCGCCGGCTCGAGCGCGGACTCGACCGCGACGTCGTAGACGCGGGCGGTGAGGATCTTCTTCAGGTAATCGGCGGGGGTGAGCGGCGCTGTCGGCTTGGGCATAGGGCCGCGATCATAGGCCTGCGGGCACCGCGCCAGGCAGCCCCAAGAAAAAAGCCCCGGGCCTTGCGGCCCGGGGCTAAATCCACCAATTGGGAGGGTGGAGGAGACAACCGGTGCACACGCCTTCGTGTGCGATGAAATAAAGTATATCGGTTGTTTGTTGCATTGCAACAAGCGGGTGACGCTTTTCCAACACAAATCCACGCCGGCGTGATTTTTTGCCCCGTCGTGACCCTGGAGTCTGCAAAAAAATGGAATGCACAGTGAGCTGGACCGGCAACGCGGGTGCGCGATCGGCGATGGGCTTCGTTGCCGAGACCGGTAGCGGCCACGTCCTGATGATGGACGGGGCGCCGGATGCGGCCAAGCCGGAGAACGGCGGACAGAACCTCGCAGCCCGGCCGATGGAAACCGTGCTCGCCGGCACCGGCGGCTGCACCGCCTACGACGTGGTGCTGATCCTGAAGCGCGGGCGGCACCAGGTCGAGCGCTGCAGCGTCAAGCTGACCAGCGAGAGGGCGGAAAAGGACCCCAAGGTTTTCACCAGGATCCACATGCACTTCACGGTGGCGGGCAAGGGAATCCCGGCGGCCGCCGTGGAACGCGCGATCGCGCTGAGCCACGACACCTATTGCTCGGCCACCATCATGCTGGCCAAGACCGCCGAGATCACGACCAGCTTCGATCTGATCGAAACTTGAATGCAGCCCGGGCCCGCCCGCTCAGATGCGGTGGGCAACTGTCGTCATCACCCGGGAGGCCAGGCGCATCAGGGCCTTGGTCGGTGCCGGCAATTCCTGGGCGCCGGCGCTCCATGCCTGCGCTGCGTGGCGCGCTTCGTCCAGCTTCATTTGGTTGATCACGGCCCGCGATGCGGTGTCGCCCGCCGGCAGGCGGTCGAGGTGCCCGTCCAGGTGCGCCTCCACCTGGCGCTCGGTTTCGGCCACGAAGCCCAGGCTCAGCGGATCGCCGAGCCGGCCGGCAATGAGGCCCAGGCCGAATGCGCCCAGATACCAGACGGGATTCAGCACCGAGGGGTGGGCTCCCAATTCGTCGAGGCGCTGTCGCGTCCAGGCGAGATGGTCGGTTTCTTCGCGCGCTGCCGCGTCGAAATGCGCCCGCAGCACCGGATCCCGCGCAACGGCAGCCTGCGCTGTATACAAGGCCTGGGCGCACACTTCCCCGACATGATTCACGCGCATCAACGCGCCCGCTTCCCGGCGCTCGGCCTCGCTGAGCTCGCCCGCGGGATCCGCTGGTGGCGGGGCGGCCCGCGTTGCATGCGGCTTGGCGAACAAGGTACGCAAGGCCGCGTCTGCGACGGCCAGGGCGGAGTCGAGCGAAGGATTCATGGGGCGATTGGAACCGATCCGAAATAGAGCTCATGCAGGGCAGGTCTTGTTTCGCATGGTGGTGTCGTGATGACTGCTAAAGCTTTGTTGCACTGCTGCAACGAAACGCCGAGCCCAGCCGCGATTTCGGGCGATTTGTTTTGCCCTGGTGAGGCGGCTCTGGTGCAATAGCGACAACTTCCCAAAAGGAGGTTGGCCCGGGGTCCGGTAGGAGCACAAATGTGCCAGTCACGGTGAGCCCTTCGCACCGGAGCCCTATGTTTAACCTTGGAGAAACTTGCAATGAAAAAATCTCTAGTTGCTCTGGCTGCCCTGGCTGTTGCCGGTGTTGCCTCGGCTCAGTCGTCGGTCACGCTGTTCGGTGTGGTTGACGCTGCCATCAGCGGCTATTCGAATAAGTCGGAGAACGTCGGCTTCCCGACCCTCGCCAATCCCTTCTTCGTTGATAGCATCAAGGCCAGCCGCACCGCGCTGACGAACTCGGGCTACAACTCCAGCCGTATCGGCTTCCGTGGTACGGAAGACCTCGGCGGCGGCCTGGCTGCCAGCTTCTGGCTCGAAGCCCCGATCAGCAATGACGACGGCCAAACCGGTATCTCGACGTTCCGTCGTCGTTCGACCGTGAGCCTGTCGGGTGGTTTCGGTGAAGTCCGCCTGGGTCGCGACTACACCCCGACCTTCTGGAACGACACCGTGTTCGATCCGTTCGGCACCAACGGCGTGGGTACCAACCTGGTCTCGACGGCCAACGACGCGTTCGGCACCTTCAATGGCGCTGCTCCCCCGGTGGTCGCCGGCGTCCCCAACGTTGGCGGCAACAACTACGTTCGCGCCAGCAACACCATCGGCTACTTCCTGCCCCCGAACCTCGGTGGCTTCTATGGCCAGGTGCAGTACGGCTTCCACGAGCAGAACAAGTTCGATCCGGGTACCGTGACCCCGACCGCGCTGAACAACTCGCGCACTGGTCGTTACGTCGGCGGCCGCGTCGGCTATGCCAATGGCCCGCTGGACGTCGCTACCTCGTATGGCAACAGCACGATCGGTGACAACTACTACGTTGGCACCACCACCTCGGTGAAGACCTTCAACCTCGGTGCTTCGTACGACTTCGGCGTCGTGAAGCTCTTCGGTGAAGTGTCGCGCGCCAAGAACGAAATCGACGTCGATACGCCGTTCGTGACCGGCACCATCGGCAACGACATCGACCTCAAGGGTTACCTGATCGGCGTGACCGTGCCGGTGGGCGCTGGCCTCATCCGCGCGGCCTACTCTGCTGTCAAGTACGACCTGAACGTGCCGTTCTCGGCGCTCGAAGACCCGAAGGCCAACAAGTTCGCCATCGGCTACGTGCACAACCTGTCGAAGCGCACGGCTCTGTACGCGACGGTGGCTCGCATCCGCAACAAGGATGGCGCAGCTTTGACCTTGGGTGGCCCGTCGTTCGTGACCACCACGACCCTGCTCCCGGGTCAGGCCTTCCTGCCGAAGACCTCGACCGGCTACGACGTCGGTATTCGTCACGCTTTCTGATTTGACGCTGGCGCAAGCCAGCTTTGATGGGAAGTCTTAAAGGCCACCCGACGCAAGTCGGGTGGCTTTTTTCTTGTGCGCCCAGCATGGGCGCGATCTTGGAGGTGCAAGTCCTCCCGCGAGCTGGCCATAGCGAGCGAAGCAAACCGCAACTGCGCGAGGGCGACCGAGCGTGGGGAGGAAGCGGGGAGCGAAACCGCGAGTCGAGGAACACGAACCTCATACGAGGCGCTGCCGAGCAGGGCGAGCGGGCAAGATACCGCGAAGCTCTTGTGGCCAAAGCGAGGCGGCGTAAATGGGGCGACTGTGCGGCGAAGGATCGCGTTCTTACCTGGGGAGATCTCGCCTCACGCCTGAAAGGGCGACGGGCTTGCCCGGAGCGAGAAGTCAGCAGAGGTCGTAGTAGTCGGGTCTCCCGGCGAAGGGCCGAACGAGAAGGACAGTGACGAGGTATGCCGACCGGAAGTGCAATGCATCAGAAGTCCGCGCAAGCGGAGCGACCGACGTAAGGGCGCGGTGAAGCCGCGTCTGAACGTAGGCGTGATGAAGCACAGCCGTCGGGGCATGACCAGACGCACTGGGGGCCAGAGGACCTGCTGGGGCAGGCACTGGCACAGCAGAACATGGCGGCGGCGTGGAAACGCGTCAAAGCCAACAAGGGGAGCGCCGGCGTCGATGGACGCACGGTGTGGTGGTGGACGTGGACTTGGAGAAATTCTTTGACCGCGTGAATCACGACATCCTGATGGGATCGGCCCCTATCCCGATTGCTCGGGCTTTCTCGAACAGGGATATCCCTCGGGTCGGCGTTCTCCCGTGTCCGAAGCTGGCCCGGCTGTTGCATAGTCCGCGTTTTGCACTTTGTGACGGATGGTTAACCATGGATTCCAAGCGCGTATTGATTCCTGTCGCCCTCGCGGCCTTTGTGTTGGCGGCGCCCGCGCTGCATGCGAAGACTTTCAAATGGACGAGCGCGAGCGACATTCCGACGCTCGACATCCATTCTCAGAACAACGCACTGGGCAATGGCGTCCATGCCGCCATCTACGACTCGCTGGTCTACTACAACAGCAAGACATTCAAACCTGAGCCCCAACTCGCGTCCAGCTGGAAGCTCGTGACACCGACCCAGATGCGCTTCACCCTGCGCAGCGGCGTCAAGTTCAGCGACGGCTCGACGCTGACGCCCGAGGACGTGGTGTATTCGCTGACCCGCGCGATGGCCAAGACTTCCAACTACGCGGTCTACGCCCAGGGCATCGACAAGGTGGTCAAGATCGATGCGAATACGGTCGATGTCCTCCTCAAGGGCCCCAATCCCGTGCTGCTGAATCAGCTGACGGAGCTCCGCATCATGAGCAAGGCCTGGGCGGAGAAGAACAAGTCGGTCGAGCCGAAGGACATCAAGACGCCTGAGGAGAGCTACGCCCACCGCAACGCCATGGGCACCGGCCCGTACATGGTCAAGGAATGGCAGCCGGACCAGCGCCTGGTTCTTGTGCAGAACCCCAACTACTGGGGCAAGAACGATACGAACGTGACAGAGGTGATCTACAGCCCGATCAAGTCCGAGGCCACGCGTGTCGCGGCGCTGCTTTCGGGCGAGATCGACTTCGTACTGGATCCGAGCCCGCAGGATCTGGGGCGCCTGCGCCAGAGCGGCAATCTAAAGGTCATCGATGGCGTCGAAAACCGCACCATCTTCTTCGGCATGGACCAGTTCCGCGACGAGTTGCCCGGCTCCAACGTGAAGGGCAAGAATCCACTGAAAGACCAGCGCGTCCGCAAGGCGCTCTACCAGGCTATCGACAGCGCGAGCCTCAATCGCGTGACGATGCGGGGCCTGAGCCAGCCCACCGGTGGGCTGGTGGCGCCGCAGGTCAACGGCTGGAGCGAAGGTGTGCACAAGCGCCATCCCTACGATGTGGAGGCCGCCAAGAAGCTGCTGGCCGATGCGGGCTACCCCAACGGCTTCGAGGTCGATTTCGCCTGCCCCAACAACCGCTACATCAACGATGAGGAAATCTGCCAGGCCGTGACCGCGATGTGGGCGCGCGTGGGCGTCAAGGCGAAGCTTCGCACGCTGCCGCTGGTGACCTATTTCCCGATGATCCAGCGCTATGAAGCCAGCATCTACATGCTGGGCTGGGGCGTGCCCACCTTCGATGCGCTCTACAGCCTGCAGTCGCTCACGCGCAGCGTGGGCAGCGGGGGCGACGGCAACTACAACGTCGGCCGCTACAGCAATCCGAAGATGGACCAGATCATCGATCGCGTGAAGACGGAAACCGATCTCCCGGTGCGCGACCGCCTGCTGACCGAGGCGCTGCAGTTGCAGAACGACGACGTATCCCACATTCCGCTGCACAACCAGATCATTCCCTGGGCCATGAAGAAGAACATCGACGTGATCCATCGCGCCGACAACCGGCTCAACTGGCGCGTCATCAAGGTGAACTGACGCGCTGCAAAGCGTTTGCTGCAGGCGCCTCGTCGCGCCTCGTTTTTGGCTCGGCTTCGAGCAAGGTGCAACCCGGGGAACCACCTCTTGGGCACGCACCTTGCTCTGCTAGCATCGTTGAACACATGCTTTGCTGAATGATTGCTTTCGTACTGCGCCGCCTGATCCAGGCCGTGATCGTCATGATCACGGTCGCCTTCTTCGCCTTCCTCCTTTTCCAGTACGTGGGCGATCCCGTGGTGTTCCTGCTCGGTCAGGACGCAACGCCCGAGCAGGTTCGTGAACTGCGTATCGGCCTCGGGCTCGACAAGCCCTTTTTCGTGCAGTTCTGGCATTTCCTCGTCAATGCCGCGCAAGGCGAATTCGGGTTGAGCCTGCGGCAAGGCAGCAAGGTCTCGCGGCTGATCGGCGAACGCTTCCCGGCCACGCTCGAACTGGCGCTGGCTGCGGCCTTCCTGGCCTTGCTGATCGGTATCCCGATGGGGGTCTATACGGCGCTGCGCCGCGGCACCTTCATGAGCCAGGTGTTCATGACGATCTCCCTGCTTGGCGTCTCGCTGCCCACCTTCCTGATCGGCATCCTGCTGATTCTTGTCTTTGCCGTGCTGCTCGGCTGGTTCCCGAGCTTCGGGCGCGGAGAAACGGTGCAGATCGGCTGGTGGAGCACAGGCCTTCTGCGAGTCGACGGCTGGCACCACATCGTGCTGCCGGCGGTCACGCTCGCCATCTTCCAGCTCACCCTGATCATGCGGCTGGTGCGCGCCGAAATGCTCGAGGTGCTGCGCACCGACTACATCAAGTTCGCACGCGCCCGCGGCCTGTCGGATCGGGTCATCCATTTCGGCCACGCGCTCAAGAACACACTGGTGCCGGTGATGACCATCACGGGCCTCCAACTGGGCGGTCTGATCGCTTTCGCGATCATCACCGAGTCCGTCTTCCAGTGGCCCGGTATGGGGCTGCTGTTCATCCAGGCCGTGACCTTCGCCGACATTCCGGTGATGGCCGCCTACCTGTGTCTGATCGCGCTGATTTTCGTCGTCATCAACCTGGTGGTCGACCTGCTCTATTTCGTGGTCGATCCGCGCCTGCGCATCGGCCGCGCGGGAGGCCACTGATGAGCGAGGCACGTCTGCAGGCGAACGGCAGGGCGTTCGCGCACATCGCGCGCTTCTATCCGGAGATCACCGCCTTCCGGCGCGACCTGCATGCGCATCCCGAACTCGGCTTCGAGGAGGTCTACACGGCCGGCCGCGTCCAGGAAGCGCTTCGGGCCTGCGGCGTCGACGAGATCCATCCCGGCATCGGGAAGACCGGCGTGGTCGGCGTGATCCGCGGCCGGTCCACGGCCAGCCGCCGCATGATCGGCCTTCGCGCAGACATGGACGCCTTGCCGATGCGGGAGGAAAACGACTTCGCTTGGGCGTCGGCCAAGCAGGGCTTGATGCACGGCTGCGGGCATGACGGCCACACCGCCATGCTGGTCGGGGCAGCGCGCTACCTCGCCGAAACTCGCGACTTCGACGGCACCGCGATCCTGATCTTCCAGCCGGGCGAGGAGGGCTTTGCCGGCGCGCGCGCAATGATCGAAGAGGGCCTGTTCGACCGTTTCCCCGTGCAGTCGGTCTATGCGATGCACAACTGGCCCGGCCTGCCGGCCGGCACGGTGGGCATCAACCGCGGCGCGATGATGGCGGCCGCCGATCGCATCACGATCGAAATCGCCGGCAAGGGCGGCCACGGCGCGCATGCCTATCTCACGGTCGATCCGGTGCTGGTGTCCGCACACATTATCACCGCGGTGCAGAGCATCGTGTCGCGCAACGTGCGCCCGATCGACGCGGCAGTGATCAGCATCTGCGCCGTCCAGGCCGGCGACCTCGGCGCCATGAGCGTGGTGCCGGGCAAGGCCGTGCTGGTGGGCACCGTGCGGACCTTCAGCGCCCGGGTGCAGGCGCAGGTCGAGCAAAGGCTCGTGGAGCTGTGCGCCGCGGTCGCTTCCGGCTTCGGTGCCACGGCGCAGGTGAAGTTCGAACGCATCTATCCCGCCACCATCAACACGGCGCCCGAAGCGATGTTCGCCGGCGACGTCGCGCAATCGCTGGTGGGCGCGCACAACGTCGAGCGCAACATGGAGCCCAGCATGGGCGCCGAAGATTTCTCCTTCATGTTGCAGAAGAAGGCGGGCGCCTACATGCGCATCGGGCAGGACGCCCGCGGCGGCGCTTTCCTGCACAACAGCAAATACGATTTCAACGACGAGATCCTGCCGCTCGGTGCCGCATTGCATGCCGGCCTGATCGAGCAGGGCATGCCACTGGCCGCTGCCGGCAAATCCACCAAGAACAAAGTCGCCTCGACGGCGTCCTGATCCCTTCAACCCGAGGAGTGCTTCTCATGAATCTGAAGAAACAACTGGCCGCAGCGGCCGTGCTGAGCGCCTTGAGCCTGGTGGCCAGCGCACAGACCATCCGGATCGCGAACCAAGGCGACGCGCTCTCGCTCGATCCGCATTCGCTCAACGAATCGTTGCAGCTCTCCGTCACTTCCAACGTCTACGAGACCCTGGTCGGACGCAACAAGGATCTGAGCCTGGCGCCCTTGCTGGCCACGTCCTGGAAGCAGAGCTCGCCGACCGTCTGGCGTTTCGAGCTGCGCAAGGGCGTGCAGTTCCACGACGGCACGCCGTTCACCGCCGACGACGTGGTGTTCAGCTTCCGCCGCGCCGCGGGCGAAGGCTCCGACATGAAGGCCCACGTGAGCGAGATCAAGGAAGTCCGCAAGGCGGGCGACTCCGCCATCGAGATCGAGACCATGGGAGCGTTTCCGATCCTGCCCGACGTGATCACCAATATCATGATCATGAGCAAGAAGTGGTGCGAGACCAACCAGGCGACCAACCCGGTCGATCGCCGCAAGGGCATCGAGAACACGGCCTCGTTCAAGGCCAACGGAACCGGCCCGTTCCGCGTGCGCGAGCGCCAGCCGAACGTGCGCACCGCCTTCGTTCGCAACGCAAGCTACTGGGGCAAGATCGACGGCAACGCGCAGGAGATCGTCTTCACGCCCATCGCCAACCCCGCAACGCGCGTTGCGGCGCTGGTCTCGGGCGAGGTCGACGTGATGGAGCCGGTGCCGGTTCAGGACGTGGCGCGCATCAACAGCAGCCCCAGTGCCCGCGTGATCGCGGGCCCGGAACTGCGCACCATCTTCCTGGGTATGGACCAGAAGCGCGACGAGTTGCAGTACTCCAGCGTCAAGGGCAAGAACCCGTTCAAGGACAAGCGCGTGCGCCAGGCTTTCTACGAGGCCATCGACATCAATGGCATCCAGCGCACCGTGATGCGCGGCGCTTCGCGTCCCACCGGGCTGATGGTCGGCCCCGGCGTCAACGGCTGGACCGCCGAGCAGGACAAGCGCCTGCCCTACGACACAGAGGCAGCCAAGAAGCTCCTGGCCGATGCCGGCTACCCGAACGGCTTCGAGGTCACGATGAACTGCCCGAACGACCGCTACGTGAACGACGGCCAGATCTGCCAGAGCGTGGCTGCGAGCCTGGCGCGCATCGGCGTCAAGATCAACCTCGCCACCGAAACCAAGGGCACCTACTTCCCCAAGATCCTGCGCCGCGACACCAGCTTCTACCTGCTGGGCTGGACGCCGACCACCTACGATGCCCACAACGCCTTGAGTTCGTTGACGGCCTGTCCCGACGACAAGGGCACCGGGCAGTTCAACCTCGGCGCCTACTGCAATCCGAAGCTCGACGAGGTCACCAAGAAGATCCAGTCCGAGACCGACAAGGCCAAGCGCAACGAACTGATCAAGGAGGCTTTCAAGATCCATTCGGACGACATTGGCCACCTTCCGCTGCACCAGCAGTCGCTCGCCTGGGGCGTGAGCAAGAAGGTCGAGCTCACCCAGCTGGCCGACAACTTCATGTTCTTCAAGTGGATGAGCATCAAGCCCTGAAAAAATGACGGCCCCCCGGCTTGCCACTTCGTGTGCTTCGCCACCGCCCGAGGGGGAGGCTCGGCCGCCTTGGGGCGGCCCGGCGGCGGCCTAGTCTGCGCCCCGCGGAATTCGCTCCCACAACCCGATGAAAAAAACCTTAGCCCGCTGGCTGGACAGTGATGTCGGCCACAGCTTTCGCAGCTCGCCGGTCGCGATGCTGGCCGCCGCGATCGCCTTCGTCTGCATCTTCTGCTCGGTGTTCGCCGGCTGGGTGTCGCCGCACAACCCCTTCGACCTGGCCGCGCTCGAGCTCGGCGATGCGCGCCTGCCGCCCGCCTGGGAGTCCGAGGGCACACGCAAGTACCTGCTCGGCACCGACGACCAGGGCCGCGACATCCTTTCTGCGCTGATCTACGGTGCGCGCATCTCGCTGGTCGTCGGCCTCGTGTCGGTGATGCTCTCGGTCATCGTCGGCGTGCTGTTCGGACTCCTGGCCGGCTTCTGGGGCGGCTGGCTCGACGCCTTCCTGATGCGGGTGTGCGACGTGATGCTGTCCTTCCCGCCGATCCTGGTCGCCTTGCTGATCGCCGGCGTCGGCCGTGCCTTGTTTCCGAATGCGCACGACTCGGTGGCCTTCGGCGTCCTGATCATTTCGATCTCGCTCACCGGCTGGGTGCAGTACGCGCGCACCGTGCGCGGTTCCACGCTGGTCGAGCGCAACAAGGAATACGTGCAGGCGGCCCGCGTGACCGGCGTGTCCCCCTGGCGCATCATGGTGCGCCACGTGCTGCCGAACGTGATGGGCCCGGTGCTGGTGCTGGCGACCATCCAGGTCGCCACGGCCATCATCACCGAGGCCACGCTGTCCTTCCTGGGCGTCGGCGTACCGCCGACTTCGCCCTCGCTGGGCACGCTGATCCGCGTCGGCAACGACTACCTGTTCTCGGGCGAATGGTGGATCACCGTGTTCCCGGGCGCGATGCTGGTCCTGATCGCGCTCAGCGTGAACCTGCTGGGCGACTGGTTGCGCGACGCCCTCAACCCACGCTTGCGCTGAAGAAGGTGGAGCACCGCACATGAGCCTTCTGCAAGTCAACCATCTGGTCGTCGAATTCCCGCACCGGCGCGGCACGCTGCGCGCGCTGGACGACATCTCCTTCGAGATCGCACCCGGCGAAATCCTCGGCGTGGTCGGCGAATCCGGCGCCGGAAAATCGCTCACCGGCGCGGCCATCATCGGTCTGCTCGAGCCGCCGGGGCGCGTCGCCAGCGGCGAGATCCGCCTCGAAGGGCAGCGCATCGACAACCTGGGCCACGAGGCCATGCGCCACATCCGCGGCCGCAAGATCGGCGCCATCTTCCAGGACCCGCTGACCTCGCTGAACCCGCTCTACACCATCGGGCGGCAATTGACGGAGACCATCCGCACCCACCTGCCCGTGAGCCAGGAAGAAGCGCGTCGGCGCGCCATCGGCCTCTTGCAGGACACCGGCATCCCGGGTGCCGAGCAGCGCATCGACCACTATCCGCACCAGTTCTCCGGCGGCATGCGCCAGCGCGTGGTGATTGCGCTCGCGCTGGCGGCCGAGCCGAAGCTGATCGTCGCCGACGAGCCCACCACCGCGCTGGACGTGTCGATCCAGGCGCAGATCATCCAGTTGCTCAAGAAGATCTGCAAGGACCGCGGCGCCGCCGTCATGCTGATCACCCACGACATGGGCGTGATCGCCGAGACCTGCGATCGCGTGGCGGTGATGTACGCCGGCCGCGTGGCCGAGATAGGACCGGTGCAGGAGGTGATCCACCAGCCCGCGCATCCCTACACCTCGGGCCTCATGGCCGCCATCCCCGACATGACGATGGACCGCGAACGCCTCAACCAGATCGACGGCGCCATGCCCCGCCTCAATGCCATCCCGCGCGGATGCGCCTACAACCCGCGTTGCCCCCGCGTCTTCGACCGCTGCCTGCAAGAGCGGCCCGACCTGCTCAACGCGGGCGCGAACCGCGCTGCCTGCTGGCTGCACGCTGCGCGCAGCGCGGCGCCGATCGACGGGATTGCGGCATGAGCGCCCCGATGAGCGCACTGGTCCAGGCGAACGATCTCGCCAAGAGCTTCGACGTCTCGCCGCCCTGGCTCAACCGCGTGCTCGAACGCAAGCCGCGGGTGCTGCTCAATGCCGTCGACGGCGTGAGCTTCTCCATCGAGCGCGGCAAGACGCTCGCGCTGGTGGGCGAATCGGGCTGCGGCAAGAGCACCGTCGCGCGCCTGCTGGTGGGCCTGTACGAGCCCACCCGCGGCGGCATGCACTTCGACGGCCAGGACGCGCATGCCGCCTTCAAGACCGCCGAGGGGCGCAAGCTGCGCCGGCGCATCCAGATGATCTTCCAGGATCCCTACGCGAGCCTCAACCCGCGCTGGATCGTCGAGGACATCGTCGGCGAGCCGCTGCGCGAGCACGAGATCCTCAAGGAAGGCCCGGCGCTCAAGGCGCGCGTGGGCGAGCTGCTGCAATCGGTCGGCCTGAGCCCGCTGGACATGGTGAAGTACCCGCACCAGTTCTCCGGCGGCCAGCGCCAGCGCATCTCGATCGCGCGGGCGCTCGCCACCCAGCCCGAATTCCTGGTGTGCGACGAGCCCACCTCGGCGCTGGACGTGAGCGTGCAGGCCCAGGTGCTCAACATCATGAAGGACCTGCAGCGCGAGCGCGGCCTGACCTACCTCTTCATCTCGCATAACCTCGCGGTGGTGCGCCACGTGGCCGACCAGGTCGGCGTGATGTACCTGGGCCGGCTGGTCGAGGTGGCGGACAAGGCCAAGCTCTTCAGCGACCCGCAGCACCCCTACACGCGCATGCTGCTGGAGGCGATTCCGAAGATGAAGCACGCCGGCGAGCGGCGCACGCCGGTGCAGGGCGAGGTGCCGAACCCGCTCAATCCGCCCACCGGCTGCACCTTCCATCCGCGCTGTCCGCATGCCAACGCGCGCTGCAAGGCCGAACGGCCGCCGCTGCAGATGCTGCGCGGCGTGCAGGTGGCCTGCCACGCCGTCGAAGAAGGCCGGATCTAGCGCCCCATTCCAGAAACACCGCGGAACCGGCTGCGCCGGGCCGCTGGTGTTGCCCCCTGCAAGGGGGTTGGCGAAGCGACACGAAGTGCGCGCAGCCTGGGGGTGTGCTCAGCTACTGCTCTTCGCTCCAGGCGAAGCCGTCGCGCGCGATCATCGCGCTCGATGCACTCGGCCCCCAGGTGCCCGCTGCGTAAGGGCGCGGCACGCCGTCCGAGGCCCAGCTGTCGATCAGCGGCTCGACCCAGCGCCACGCCTCTTCCTGCTCGTCGCTGCGCACGAACAGGTTGAGCCGGCCGTCGATCACGTCGAGCAGCAGGCGTTCGTAGGCACCCACGCGCTCGGCGCCGAAGCGCTTGTCGAAGTCGAGGTCCAGCTGCACCGGTGCGAGCTGCGGGCCGGCACGGCGGTTGCCGTTGCGCTGGCGGTTGTCCTGCGCCTGCGCGAGCATGTGCAGCTCCAGGCCGTCCTTGGGCTGGAGGTTGATCACGAGCTTGTTGACCGCGCTGGGCGGCGCGCGAAAGATCGCATGCGGCGTCGGCCTGAAGTTGACCTCGATGCGCGCATCGCGCGAGGCCAGCCGCTTGCCGGTGCGGATGTAGAGCGGCACGCCGGCCCAGCGCCAGTTGGCGATCTCGGTGCGCAGCGCGACGAAGGTCTCGGTGCGGCTCTCGGCGTCCACGCCAGGCTCGTCGCGGTAGCCCGGCACGCGCTCGCCGTAGGCCGTGCCCGAGGTGTATTGCCCGCGGATCGCGTGCAGGCCGATCGACTCCGCAGTCCACGGCTTCAGCGCGCGCAGCACCTTCAGTTTTTCGTCGCGGATCGCGTCGGCATG
Source organism: Variovorax sp. LjRoot84 (assembly GCF_964254305.1). Lineage (NCBI taxonomy): Bacteria > Pseudomonadati > Pseudomonadota > Betaproteobacteria > Burkholderiales > Comamonadaceae > Variovorax > Variovorax sp. LjRoot84. Next base: position 4,891,197 of record NZ_CAXUTE020000001.1, on the reverse strand, counting down.
CGCATTGATCGGCGGCTCCATGCCGATCGCGCAGACCAGCTGCAGCGCGTGGTTCTGCACCATGTCGCGCAGCGCCCCGGTCTGGTCGTAGAAGGCGCCGCGCTTCTCGACGCCCAGGTCTTCGGCGATCGTGATCTGGATGTTGGCGATGTGCTCGCGGCGCCAGATCGGCTCGAACAGCGCGTTGCCGAAGCGCATCGCGAACAGGTTCTGCACCGAGGGCTTGCCCAGGTAGTGGTCGATGCGGAACACCTGGTGCTCGTCCAGCACCTTGCACACCGCCTTGTTGATGGCCCGGTTCGACGCCAGGTCGTGGCCCAGCGGCTTTTCGAGAACGACGCGCGTCTGCGGGCCGTTGAGCCCGGCCGCGGCGATCTGTTGCACCACCTGCGTGAAGAGCGCCGGTGCCGTCGCGAGGTACATCACGACGGTGGTGGCGTCGCGGGTCTTGAGCAGGTCGGCGAGCTTGGCGTAGTCCTCGGCCTTCGACAGGTCCATGCGCAGGTAGTACAGCATCGAGGCGAACTTCTTGAACTCCTCGGGCGTCGGCCGCTTGGCACCCTCGACCGCCTCGAAGCGCGACTGGATCAGCTCGCGATAGCCGTCGTCGGAAAGATCGTCGCGCGCGACGCCGATGATGCGGCCGTCTTCGGGCAGGCTGCCGTGCCGGAAGGCCTGGAACAACGCCGGCATCAGCTTGCGCCACGCGAGGTCGCCGGTACCGCCGAAGAGGACAAGATCGAAACTCATGGATAAATCCGTGTTGTCATGAAATGCCGAGCAGGAGCGTCTGCCTGCGAATGGTAATGGACCGCTCGGGGCTCTACGACTTCGGGTACGCTCCGAGCCGGCCCCCGGGGCCATTTTTTCTTGGACTCGACGGTATGAAGAATGTGGTGTTCGATCTCGGCGCGGTGCTGCTGAGCTGGGAGCCGGTATCGCTGGTGCATGCGGAGTTCGCGCACCTGGCGCCCACGGCCGAAGCCGCCCATGCGCTCGCGCGCGAGATGTTCCATCACGAGGACTGGCTGGGTTTCGATCGCGGCACGCACAGCCTCGACGATGCTATCGGTCGCATGGCGCTGCGCCTTTCGCTGCCAGTCGACCGGCTCAACGAGGCGCTGGCGCCCATGGGCGAGCGCCTGGAGCCGATCGCCGTCACCATCGATGTGCTCGACGGGCTGCGCGCGCGCCGCGATGCGGGCGAGGACCTGCGGCTCTACTACCTCTCCAACATGCCGGCGCCCTATGCGCGCGTGCTCGAAGAGCGCCACGCCTTTTTCCGGTGGTTCGACGGCGGCATCTTTTCGGGCGACGTGCGCATCATCAAGCCGCAGCGCGAGATCTACGAATTGCTGGCCGCGCGCTACCGGTTGGCTGCTTCGGACACCCTGTTCATCGACGACTCGCTGGCCAATGTGGTGGCTGCGCGCGAACTCGGCTGGCAGGCCATCCATTGCGAAAGGCCCAGCGCCTTGCCGGCGCAGCTCGCGGCCTACCTGCCGGTCAGCTCGACCTTGTCGACGTCGAAGCCCAGCGAGCGCGCGTAGTCGAGCTCGGCATCGAGCGCGGCGTCGTCCAGCCTCGGCGCACGCGACAGCACCCAGAGGTACTTGCGGTCCGGCGTGCCGACCAGCGCCACCTGGTAGTCGCGGTCGAGCTTCAGGATCCAGTAGTCGCCCCACACGGCGGGCAGCCAGCCGAGCCATTCGGGCGCAAAGCGCACTTCGAGGCGGCCTGCGCCCGGCTGGCCGGCAACCGGTGCCACGCGCGCCACGCCGACCGCTTCGTCGAAGCTGCCGTCGTCCAGGATGCAGCGGTTGCGAACCTCCATCTGGCCATCACCCAGCAGCGTGTACTCGGCCGTGGCCGGGCCCGCGCTCTGCTTCTGGAAGCGGTTGGGCAGGCGGGCCTGTTCGTGCCACAAGCCGGCGTAACGCTGCAGGTCGACCGGCGCTACCACCTGGAGCGGCGCGCGCATCAGCGGCGCGCCATCGGCGGGGCCGCCCACGCGTTCGGTGCGCGTCGCCCGGGCGGTCGCGAGCGCAAGCAGGGTCAGCACACCGCCCACGCAAAAGGCCGTGGCCAGCGTGCCGATCGACGCGCTGTGCGCGCGGTCATCGAACGCAGCGGCTGATGGCGACGCACGGTGGTGTCTGCGAAAAGGCATGGGAATTCCTCCGGAGGCGATCAGCGAAGGCTAGTCGCGGCCCTCGCCCGGCCCCGTCAGCCGAGGACCACACGGACTGTAGTTTTGCGGCGGGATAATGGCTGCATGAACCAACTCGATGCCCTCCGTCAATGGACCACCGTGGTGGCCGACACCGGCGATTTCCGCCAGCTGGCGCAGTTCAAGCCCCAGGACGCCACCACCAACCCCTCGCTGATCCTCAAGGCCGTGCAGAAGGCCGAGTACCGGCCGCTGCTCGACGAAGCGGTGAAGAAGCACGGCAGCCTGCCCGTCGACGAGGTGATCGACCGGATGCTGGTGCGCTTCGGCACCGAGATCCTCTCCCTCATCCCGGGCCGCGTCTCGACCGAGGTCGATGCGCGCCTGAGCTTCGACACGGCCGCCACCATCGAGCGCGCTGAGCGCATCGTGGCGCTCTACCGGGCCGAGGACGTCGAGGTCGAGAAGCGCGTGCTGATCAAGATCGCCGCCACCTGGGAAGGCATCGAAGCTGCGCGCCGGCTCGAAGCGAAGGGCATCCACACCAACCTGACCTTGCTGTTCTCGTTCGCCCAGGCGGTGGCCTGCGGCGCAGCGGGCGTCAAGCTGATCTCGCCCTTCGTCGGGCGCATCTACGACTGGCACAAGAAAGCGGCCGGAGGCAGCTGGGACGAAGCGGCGCGTTCGGGTGCCAACGATCCGGGCGTGCAATCGGTGCGCCAGATCTTCGACTACTACAAGAAGCACGGCATCGCGACCGAGGTGATGGGCGCGAGCTTCCGCAACGTGGGGCAGATCGCCGCACTCGCAGGCTGCGACCTCCTGACCATCAGCCCCGAGTTGCTGGCCGAGCTCGCGGCCAGCGAAGCGCCGCTCGCGCATGCGCTCGACGCCGAGGCCGCGAAGGCGCTCGACATTCCCCAGCTCAGGCTCGACGAGCCGGCCTTCCGCTTCGCCCTCAACGAGGACGCCATGGCCACCGAGAAGCTGGCCGAAGGCATTCGCGCCTTCGCGGCCGATGCGGTGAAGCTGGAGAAACTGATGGAGGAGGTCGCATGACGATGAAGACGCGTTGCGATCGCACGGCGGCCTGGGGCCGGTTGCAGGCGCATTACGACGCTGGCGGCCGCGACTTCGACCTGCGGCAGGCTTTTGCCGCCGACCCGCAGCGTTTTGGCGCGTTCAGCCAATCGGCGCCCCATCTCTTCGCCGACCTGTCGAAGAACCTGATCGACGCGAAGACCGAAGAACTGCTGCTGGCACTTGCGCAGGAGGCTGGATTGGAAGCGCACCGCGACGCGATGTTCGCCGGTGCGCACATCAATGCGACCGAAGACCGCGCCGTACTCCACACCCTGCTGAGAAGTCCCGCCTCCGCACCGGCGCCCGAGCAGCTCGCCAGCGCGCTGGCCGATGTCCATGCCACGCTGGCCGCGATGCTGGCCTACGCCGAAGCGGTCCGCGCCGACCACACGATCACCGACGTGGTCAACATCGGCATCGGCGGCTCCGATCTCGGCCCGCAGATGGCGGTGCGCGCCCTCGACCAGTTCGTGGCGCCGGGCAAGCGCTTCCATTTCGTCTCCAACGTGGACGGCCACGAACTCGCGCGCGTGCTGCGCGACCTGGCGCCCGAGCACACGCTGTTCCTCGTCGCCTCGAAGACCTTCACCACGGCCGAGACCATGGCCAACGCGCAGTCGGCCAAGCGCTGGTTCGAGCAGTCGGGCAGCGTCGACATCGCGCGTCATTTCGCGGCGCTCACCACCAACGTCGAGGCCGCGCGCGCCTTCGGCATCGAGACGACTTTCGGCTTCTGGGACTGGGTCGGCGGGCGCTATTCGCTGTGGTCGGCCATCGGGCTGCCGATCGCGCTGGCGATCGGCGCCGACGGCTTCCGCCGCCTGCTGGCCGGGGCCCACGCGATGGACGAGCATTTCCGCACCGCCCCGCTGGCGCAGAACCTGCCGGTGCGTCTCGGCCTGCTCGATGTCTGGTACCGCAACTTCCACCGCTTCGCAAGCCGCAGCATCGCCCCCCTACCACAGCGCGCTGCAGCGGCTGCCGGCCTACCTGCAGCAGCTCGAGATGGAAAGCAACGGCAAGCGTGTCGATGCCGGCGGCCAGGCGTTGCCCTTCGGCACCTCGCCCGTGCTGTGGGGCGAGCCCGGCACCAACGGGCAGCACGCCTATTTCCAGATGCTGCACCAGGGCACGGACGTGATCCCGCTGGAATTCATCGCCGTGCGCGATGCGGCGCACGAGCTCGAGGGCCATCATCCCAAGCTGCTGGCCAATGCACTGGCGCAGGCGCAGGCGCTTATGGTCGGGCAGCGCGACGAGGGCGGGCATCGCAATTTCCCGGGCAATCGGCCGAGCAGCTTCTTCGTCTTCGACCAGCTCGCGCCCGAGGCACTCGGCGCCTTCCTCGCACTCTACGAGCACCGGGTGTTCACCAGCGGCGCGCTTTGGGGCATCAACAGCTTCGACCAATGGGGCGTCGAGCTCGGCAAGGTGCTGGCGCGGGACATTGAACTCCGCCTGGCCTCGGGCGACACGCAGGGTCTGGACGCCTCCACGGCCGGCTTGCTCGCCCGCCTGCGCTAGCGAAGAAGGTCACCAAAGCCGGCGAACCGCCCTTTATGATGGCCGCGGGAGTTTTCCCGGGGAACTATCGAGAGGAGTTGTTCGATGAATTTTCAACAAGCCATTCAGACCTGCTTCAGCAAGTACGTCGACTTTTCGGGTCGCGGATCACGCTCCGAGTACTGGTGGTTCGTGCTCGCCTACGTCATCGTGGCCGTCGTGGCAGGCTTCATTCACGAGATCGTCTATCTCGTCGTCATCCTGGCCTTCCTGCTGCCGCTGCTGTCGGCCGGCGCGCGCCGCCTGCACGACATCGGCAAGAGCGGCTGGTGGCTGCTGATCGGCCTGATCCCGCTGGTGGGCCTGGTGCTGCTGTACTTCATGGTCCAGCCCAGCCAGCCCGAGGGCAACGAGTACGGCGCGCCGCCGCTCGCCGCTGCCTGAGTCCGGCCTCGCAAACGTAAAAAAAACCCCGCGGCTTGCGCTGCGGGGTTTTTCTATTTGGCCGGAGGCCGGGCAGACATTACATGCCCATGCCGCCCATGCCACCCATGCCGCCCATGTCGGGCATGCCGCCGCCGGCGCCGGACTCGTCCTTCGGTGCGTCGGCGACCATCGCTTCGGTCGTCAGCAGCAGGGAAGCGACCGAGGCTGCGTTCTGCAGCGCGGTGCGGGTCACCTTGGTCGGGTCCAGGATGCCCAGCTCGAGCATGTCGCCGTAGGTGTCGTTCTGGGCATTGAAGCCGTAGTTGCCCTTGCCGGCCAACACGGCGTTCACCACCACGCTGGCTTCGCCGCCGGCGTTGTTGACGATCTCGCGCAGCGGCGCTTCGATGGCGCGCAGCACCAGCTTGATGCCGGCGTCCTGGTCGGCGTTGTCGCCCTTGAGCTTGTCGCCCACGGCTTGCTTGGCACGCAGCAGCGCCACGCCGCCGCCGGCCACCACGCCTTCTTCCACTGCAGCGCGGGTGGCGTGCAGGGCGTCTTCGACGCGAGCCTTCTTTTCCTTCATTTCGACTTCGGTGGCAGCGCCGACCTTGATCACGGCCACGCCGCCGGCCAGCTTGGCCACGCGCTCTTGCAGCTTCTCGCGGTCGTAGTCGCTGGTGGCTTCCTCGATCTGCACGCGCACTTGCTTCACGCGGGCTTCGATGTCGGCGGGAGCGCCGGCGCCGTCGATGATGATGGTGTTTTCCTTGCCCACTTCGATGCGCTTGGCCTGGCCCAGGTCGGCCAGCGTCACCTTCTCGAGCGTCAGGCCCACTTCTTCGGCGATGACCTTGCCGCCCGTCAGGATGGCGATGTCTTCCAGCATGGCCTTGCGGCGGTCGCCGAAGCCCGGTGCCTTGACGGCCACGACCTTCAGGATGCCGCGGATGGTGTTGACCACCAGCGTCGCCAGGGCTTCACCCTCGACTTCTTCGGCAATGATCAAAAGCGGACGGCCGGCCTTGGCGACTTGCTCCAGCGTGGGCAGCAGGTCGCGGATGTTGCTGATCTTCTTGTCGAACAGCAGCACGAAGGGGTTTTCCAGCAACGCCGATTGCTTCTCGGGGTTGTTGATGAAGTAGGGCGACAGGTAGCCGCGGTCGAACTGCATGCCTTCGACGACGTCGAGTTCGCTGTCGAGCGACTTGCCGTCTTCGACGGTGATAACGCCTTCCTTGCCGACCTTGTCCATCGCGTCGGCGATGAGCTTGCCGATGGTGTCGTCGCTGTTGGCCGAGATCGAGCCGACTTGCGCGATTTCCTTCGAGGTGGTGGTGGCCTTGGAAGCCTTCTTCAGCTCTTCGACCAGGGCAGTGACCGCCTTGTCGATGCCGCGCTTCAGGTCCATCGGGTTGATGCCGGCGGCCACGTACTTGAAGCCTTCGCGAACGATGGCCTGGGCCAGCACGGTCGCGGTGGTGGTGCCGTCGCCGGCGTTGTCCGAAGTCTTGGAGGCCACTTCCTTCACGAGCTGGGCGCCCATGTTCTGGAGCTTGTCCTTGAGTTCGATTTCCTTGGCCACGGACACGCCGTCCTTGGTCACGGTCGGGGCGCCGAAGGAGCGCTCGAGCACCACGTTGCGGCCCTTGGGGCCCAGGGTCACTTTGACTGCGTTGGCCAGGATGTTGACACCCTCGACCATGCGTGCGCGGGCTTCACCGCCGAAGACTACGTCTTTTGCTGCCATGAGATTTCTCCGAATTCAGATAGAGGGGTTGATTACTTCTCGACGACCGCGAACAGGTCGTCTTCCTTCATGACCAGCAGCTCGTCGCCATCGACCTTGACGGTCTGGCCGCTGTACTTGCCGAACAGGACGCGGTCGCCGACCTTGACGCTCATCGCGCCGAGTTCGCCCTTGTCGTTCTTCTTGCCAGGGCCGACGGCCAGCACTTCGCCCTGGTCGGGCTTCTCGGCGGCGTTGTCGGGGATCACGATGCCCGAGGCGGTCTTGGTTTCGCTTTCAATGCGCTTGACGATCACGCGATCGTGCAAAGGACGAAGTTTCATTGCATCTCCTGGATAAGAAACGGGGTTTGGTTCGGGCGCCGGCATGGTTGCCGGCTGCCCAGCCACTGGAAGCGGGGGGTTGTTAGCACTCCTCTTCAGCGAGTGCTAATCATAAGGGCATTTGGCGGGGTTTCAAGGCCCGGCGGTCCAAGGAGAGTCGAGAAGGAAGCCATGCTCAGTGTCGGTTTTTGTCGGTTTTCAACTTACCTTGAATTTTTTGCAACTTAGTTTGAATTCGCCGCCGCCCCGCTCGCCGCCTGCAGCAGCGACCCGTGGCGGGCGGCGGCCCGCCTGCAGCTGCTGGGAAGGCCACGCCAGGTGAGGGGAGGTAGTCGGGGGACTGGGCAGCGACGCTGGCTGGCGCGGCCGGCAGGGGGGCAGAATGCGGCCAATCCGCCGCTTCCGGCCGCAGAGCAGCTCCATCAATTGCTGACGGCGTGGGTCGAGCAGGGCGTTGCTCCTGATCGTGTCGAACTGAGCAACTTTGACAAGACGATCATCCAGCCAATTTGCGCCTACCCAAGAAGGTCCACCTTCCAGAACGGAGATCCGCTCATCGCTGCCAGCTATAGCTGCGCCTTGCTGTCGGGCGTATCCGTCCGGGTGATCCCACCTTGAACGGCACTCGCCGTTTGGAGCACCATATTGGAACGTGGTGGCTAAGGTCGGCGACGTGCCTCTTCGCGCGGTTCCAATCCCAGGGATCGACACGGTGGGATCGAATGCTTAAGGTGGCCGGCTGTACCAGTGAAGGAGGTGCATCATGGCCGATCGCAATCCCGCTCAGGTGCTGCGCGAGATGGCGGCGGGACACATCCTGCCGCGCTGCCTGCACACGGTGGCTGAGCTGGGCGTCGCCGACGCGCTGGACGACGCGCCACGCAGCGTTGGTCAACTCGCCGTCGCGGTCGGTGCAGACGTGGACGCCCTGCACCGCGTGCTGCGCCTGCTGGCCGCCCAGGGCCTTTTCGAGCTGCGCGGCGATGAGGTCCTGCATACACCGATGTCGCGCTTGCTGCGCACCGACCATCCGCGCTCAATGCGCCCGCTGGCGCGGATGATGGGTCTGGCGGTGCACTGGTCCAGCTATGGCCGGTTCGACCACGCGCTGCGCACCGGCCGGCCGGCGATCGAGCAGGTCGCCGAGGGCGGCCTGTGGGCGCACCTGGCCCGGCACCCGGACGAGGGCGTGATCTTCGATGCCGCGATGCAGGCGCGCTCCCAAGTTCAGGTGCCCGCCGTCGTTGGCGCATACGACTTCACACGGTTCGCCTTGATCGGCGACATCGGAGGCGGCCGAGGCCATCTACTGCGCGCCGTGCTCGACGCCGCGCCGCGGGCCACAGGCGTGCTGTTCGACCTTCCGCAGGTGCTGCGCGACGTCCAGCAGTCCGAACGCCTCTCGCTGCACCCGGGAGACTTCTTCAAGGATCCGGTGCCGGCCTGCGACGCCTACCTGCTGATGGAGGTGATCCACGACTGGGGCGACGAGGAGAGCCTCGCAATATTCCGCGCAATCCGCCGCGAGGCGCCGCCGGCTGCACGGCTGCTGATCGTCGAGTGGCTCCTGACCGACGACCCTGGCCCGCAGTGGACCAAGACGATCGACATCCACATGCTCGCCGTGGTGGGAGGCCGCCAGCGCACGCTCGACGAGTACCGTCGCCTGTTCGAGCCGGCGGGTTTCAGCTTGCAACGGGCGATTCCGACAGCTAGCGGCATCTCGATCGTCGAGGCAGTCGCCGCCTGAGTAGCGCAACTCGCTGGCGGTCTTGCCCTTGCGGTACAGACGCGCATCGCCATCGGTGCGCGAGGCGTGAGTGTCGTTGCTGCGGCTCTGGCCTTTGAAGCTGGTGCTACCCGTTGTGTTGTTGCCCGCATCATCGTCGCCGCCGTCCTTGCGCACAAAGCTCCTGTGGCTGGCCCACGCCTGAATAAGGGTGCCATCGACGCTGAAGTGCTCGCCCGACAGCCAGCCCTTGCGATCCGCGGTTTCGACGATGTGGTTGAACAGTTCGATGATCGCGTCGTGCGCGATCAGCCGTTCGCGGTTCTTGGTGAAGACGCTGGGCACCCAGACCGCATCGTCCATGGCCAAGCCAATGAACCAGCGATACAAGAGGTTGTACTGGGTCTGCTCCATGAGTTGACGCTCCGAGCGGACGCTGAAGAAGATCTGCAAGAGCATCGCGCGCAGCAGCTTCTCTGGTGCGATGCTGGGACGCCCGCCCTTGATGTCGGCCTCATACATGCCGGCGAACAGGTTGTCCATCTTGAGCAGCGCTTCATTGACCATCGCGCGGATCGGGCGCAGAGGATGATTCGCGGTGTAGGCGCAGCTGCGACAACATTTGAGCGTTGAGAGTGCCGTCCTTGAGGCGGTACGCGGTGCTACCGGGCATCAATCGGCATCCTGCGATTCCCGCGAAGCGCTTGATGGGCCACATAAGCCACCTCGCATGCTCCGGAGAGGACCTTTGTCGATCGCAAGGGCCGCGATGCGATTTCACCCACTCATTCATTCAACGCGACATGCCTTGTCGCGCGCATACCGATGACGCGCAGATCGCTGCTGCGCAAGCTCTCCAAAGCAGACCGCCGCAGTCGCCGCTGGAGGCGTTCGCTGGGCGCTGGCGTCAACCACAACACAGCGGGAACGCGCGCGAGCTCGGCTTGTACAGCGTGTCCGGAGCTTGCGCTTCAGTGACGGTTGTCTAGATTGGAGAGACAGACCTGCTGCCCGAGGCGATCCCGCTGCTCGGCGTCGTGGACGACCTGGTGATCGTGCCGCTGGCGATCCGCTGGTTGCTGGCGCGCTTGCCCGCCGGGGTGCGCGGCGACGTCGAACGCCGGGCCGGCTGAGATTTCAAGCTCGCAAGCTGTGAATGGGGCACACCATTGCGGCGAAAGAATTCCTTGGCGCCGCCTCGTCGAGACGTAGACTTTTTCGAAGCGCGCCCGGCTTGGTGATCGAGCGCGATCGTCGACGCCAAGACGGAGGCCACCATGGATCGTCTTCCGAAACGGGCAACCCTCATTCGCCTCGCAGCGCTGGTTGCGCTGCCATGCCCAAGGCATCGCCGGTGGCGGTGCTGTTCCTTCCCAGAAATCCGGTGCACAAGCTTTTCCTCAAGGAGATGGAGGCAGCGGCAAGCCCCCTCGGCGCACGCGTGTTGCCGGTGCCGATCGGCGCGCCGGCCGACATTCCGGCGGCTTTCGAAGGCATGGCCCGTCAGGGCGTCGCGTCGGTGTTGGTGCTGCCCGACGATCCGTTCGTGATCCAACATCGCCGACGCTTTATCGAGATGGCAGCCAAGCACGGCTTGCCTTCGTTCTTCGGCCTGCGCGAGGCCGTCGACGACGGCGGCCTGATGAGCTATGGCGAAAGCCTGACTCAGACCCATTTCCGCGCCGCGTACTACGTGGACAGGATCCTCAAGGGCGCGAATCCAGGGGAACTTCCGGTCGAGCAGCCCACCCGGTTCGAGCTGGTCGTCAATCAGAAGACCGCGCGTGCCCTCGGCGTCACGATCCCGCGATCGGTCCTGCATCGCGCCGATCGCGTGATCGAATGAAGGTGCATCCCCCACGGTTCGATCGGAGCCTTGTAAACCCGGAGATCACGCACTAGAGTCGATTTCGGGCGCGACGCATTGCCGCCATCCCGGCGGCGTCCCAGGAGGGCACAGCATGCATCACTTCATTCTCACCGCACGCGCAGTGGCCTGTCTGCTCGCGATGGCCGGCGCAGCGTTTCCAGTGGCCGCGCAAGACACCGCAGGCAAGCCCGATCGCCTCGGCACCGTGCACTTCAAGGTCGAATGCAATGCGGCCGCGCAGAAGGAGATCGACCTCGCGATGGCCTACTACCACTCCTTCGCCTGGTCGTACGTGAAGGATCCGCTCGACCGGGCGTTGAAGGCCGACGCCGGCTGCGGCATGGCGCACTTCGTGCGGGCTCTCTCGCTGCTGGACAACCCCTTCGGCTGGCCCGGCAACGTGTCGGCGAAAGTGCTGGCCGACGGCAGCGCAGCCCTCGACGCCGCACGCGCAACAGGCCTCAAGAGCGAGCGGGAGCGCGACTACGTCGCGGCGCTGTCGGCCTTCTACCGCGACCACGAGAAGCTCAACCACCGCACCCGCGCGAAGGCGCTGGAAAGCGAGTTGGAGAAGGTGGCGCAGCGCTATCCCGACGACCGCGAGGCGTTGATCCTGCATTCGCTGGTGCTGTCGGCCAACTTCGATCCGACCGACAAGACCTACGCCAACCAGTTGCGGGCCGCGCGCCAGCTCGAGCCGCTGTTCAAGGCTCTGCCCGATCACCCGGGCGTGGCTCACTACCTGATCCACAGCTACGACTACCCGCCGATCGCCCACCAAGGCCTCGAGGCGGCGCGTCGCTACAGCAAGATCGCCCCCGATGCCGCGCACGCGCAGCACATGCCGTCGCACATCTTCACGCGGCTCGGCGCCTGGCGCGACTCGGTGGAATCGAACCGGGCCTCGGCGCGATCGGATGCCGGCAAGTCCGCCCAATCGATGCACGCGTTCGACTACATGGTCTATGCGCACCTGCAGCTCAACCAGGATCGCGCCGCACGCCAGGTGATGGCCGAGGCGCAGGCGCTGCCCAATCGCGCCGACAGCTTTGCATCGGCCTACGCCTATGGCGCCATCCCGGCCCGCCTTGCACTCGAAGGCGGCCTCTGGTCCGAGGCCGCCGGTCTGGAGTTGACACCTTCGGCCAGCGCGTACCCCTGGCAGAAGTACCCGCAAGCGGAGGCGGTCAACGCCTTCGCGCGCGGGGTCGGCGCGGCGATGCTGAAGGACTCCGCACGCGTGCAGGTCGAGTTCAAGCGCCTGCAGCAGCTGCGCGACGCGGCCACAGCACTGAAGATCGCCTACTGGGCCGACCAGATCGACATCCAGTCCGAGGTCGTGCGCGGTCTCGCGACATTGGTCGATGGCGGTGCCGACGAGGGGCTCGACATCTTGCGCAAGGCCGCGACGCGCGAGGATGCGACGGAGAAGCACGTCGTTACGCCCGGGCCGATCGTCCCGGCACGCGAGGTGCTGGCGAATGCGCTGCTCGACCTGAACAAGCCGGCCGACGCATTGCGTGAGTACGAAACAGTGCTGAAACGCGAACCGAACCGGCTGCGGGCCACCCTCGGCGCGGCGCGGTCTGCCGAACGCCTGGGCGACGCGGCGAAGGCACGCTCGCACTACACGAAGGTGCTCGAACTGACGGAGACTGCCGATAGCCCACGACCCGAGGTGATTCATGCACGGAAAGTGCTCGGCCGCGGTTGAGTCAGGGCGAAGGCTGCTGCTTTGCGCAGCGGGGGCGGCGCCGCTTCTCGCCTGGAGCCACGCGCTCGCGGTCGAGAGCGACCCGCTGCCTGTTCCTCAGGGCACGCCGCGCGAGCGCGCGGTGCGCGTCTACAACGAGGGCGTGAAAGTGTTGCTCGAGCGGCGCCATGCCGAGGCCCAGAAGCTTTTCGAACAGGCATTGGCACTCGACGAGAAGTTCGCCGAGGCGCACAACAACCTCGCCTACAGCGTGCGCATGCAGGGAGCACAACACTTCGAGCGCGCACTGCGTCATTACAACCGGGCCATCGAACTCAAGCCGGCGCTGGCGCAGGCCTACATGTATCGCGGCGTCCTCTTCACGCAGATGGGCGACATGGCGAAGGCGCGGGCCGACCACGCGCGGCTGCTGGGCATGGACCGCGACCTCGCGGCACGCCTTGCGCTGGCGATCGACAAGGCCGTGGCATCACCGGACGACCGATCCGGCATTGCGGGCCAGTACGAATAGACCGCGCTGCAATCCGAACTTTCGCGTTGTACTTGCGTCGACGCTGCACTACGTTTGGCCGACGTGGCTTGGCCTTGCTGGCGCCCGTGTGCAGAAAGGGCAAGCGAGCGCCTTTGAGCCAGTCATGCGACGGCCCGAAGGCGGACGGGGCTTGCGAGCGAAGGGTCTCGGCTTGCGTTCAGGTCATTTGAGTTCGTTTCTCAACGCATCGTTGAGAAGGAGAGCGACATGCTCGGCGAAAAGATCGGTGCGATCTCAGCGTCGCGGCGAGCCCTACACCCGTCGATGCGTGGATGCCCAATGCGGACCGTCGTGAATGACTGGAAATGGCCGTTCAGTGGCTTTGACGAAGGTCAGCTTCTATGGGGACTCTTTAGTCAAGTCTTTTTTAGCATCGCATCGATAGGAAGCGTTATTTCATGGCGGCCCCGGGTGTTGCTGAGCGGATGAGACAGTGGCGTGGCATGGGTGATGCGTCCACCTGATCCGAGGTCGGGGTATGGCGAGCGTTCGAGCCAGTGCCCGGACGAACTTCTATCCGTGCAGGGCGTGCAAGCCCTGCACCTCATGCTGCATGCGCGCGAAGCGCACTGGCAAACCCCGGTTACCGACGCGCCCCTTCTTTCGCATCGGTCACTTCTGTGCAGTGACCCGCTGACCTTGCGGGCGCGTCGACCTTTGATCATGATGATGCGTTCCTTGGCAAGCCGTGCTTCAGTGTGAGGGCTGGCAGGGCCTCAAGCGGTGGCTGGCTTGAGCGTCGCCCCGGCCGGAATCTCGCCGTTCTGCAGATAGCGCCACAAGACGATCACCAGTTTTCTGGCCATGGCCACGATGCCAACGCGTCGCATGCGCTTGCCTGCGCCAGCGAAGCGCCGGTTGAACCACTGGGTCAATGCGCTTTCGGGCTGCAGGCGCAGCCAGCTCCAGGCGAGTTCGATCAGCATCGTGCGCGCTCGCTTGTTGCCTGCCTTGCTGATGCCTTGCTCGATCTGGCTGTCGCCGCTGGCGTAGGGCGTGGGAGTCAGCCCCAGGCAGCCGGCCAGCTCGCGCCGGTTGGCGAAGCGCCGCCAGCCGAACAACTCCTTGACCAACACCCAGGCGCCCTTGGGTCCGATGGCGCGCAGCTGCGCCAGTTGCGCCACCAGCGGTTGCTTGCCGTCGGCCAGTTCCAAGCGCCGCGCAGCCTCCAGCGCCTTCACTTGCTGCTTGACCAGAGTCAGCCGCGCGCTCTCCCGCTCGATCTCGGCGCGCAAGACAGGCGGCACCTGCTCGCCATGGCGTTCCCACCAGCGCGCCCAGTCGCGTCCGCCGATGATGACGTGCGGGCGCAGGTTGTGCAGCACGAGCAGCGAGCCGATGCGGTTCATGTGTGAGGTGCGCTCCTGCGTCAGTCGGGCGAGCTCGCGGTGCGTGCGGCGCGCGTCCTCGTCCTCGGGCGTGGGCTCATGCACCACCGACCACACACGCTCGCCGCGATGATGGCGCAGCAGCATCGCCAACAGCTTGTCGCCATCGATCCGGTCGGTCTTGGCCCGCCTGGCATGTCGGTTCACCTCGATGCTGGAGGAGTCGACCACGATGTTGTCGATGCCCTGCTCGATCAGCCAGCGGTGCAGCCACCAGCCGTCGCGGCCGGCTTCATAGCAGGAGTGCACCTTGGCCTGCGGCTCGAGCTTGCAGCGCTCCAAGACCTTGCCTATGCAGTGCGCAACTGCGGCCGTGTCGCCCGCATCCACGTTGTACCGGCTCGGGCCGCGGTGGCCATCGCTCGCCGTCACCTTCCAGGACTTGTCGCCGAGCTCGAAGCTCATGTACAGCTCGCCCTGGATCGCCGTATCCTCACGTTGTGGGACTGCCTGGGTTGTCGACATTTCCGTCTCCTTCGCACAAAGAGGTTGGGAAGTTCCGTTCTAACTCAACGGGTCTACCTCGGGGAGTCCCACATAGCATCTTCTCTTGATGCTGAAGGACCGCACCGGGCCCATTCCAGCCCGCCAGGGGACATCATGATTGCCGGAAAGCGGTCGTTGGCAGCGCCAGTCACCCGCGACCAGGTCGTGCGGCCTGGCAACCGGAAAATTCAATCTATGGTGAAAAACCCGCCCGAAAATTCAAAGTGTGGTGAACAGCGGGTTCAAGGTAGCGTGCGGAACCGGCGCCTAACACCTTGATGCGCAAACGGTCGGCGGAACCATCATGGGCGCCGATCGACAGTTTTCAACTTACCTGGAATTTTTTGCAGGCTAGTTGGAACTGCTGCTGCGGAACTGCGGAACGACACTGGACTTTCGTGATGCGGAACGTCACCGGACGTTGCCTTTTGCGTCACTGGACGTTGCTTTGGCAACGAGGGGCCGCTGAACCTTCGTGCGGAACGCCACGGGACTTCGTCAGCGCGCCACTCAACTTTGCTGGGCTCACGGGGAGCCAGGCAGACATTGCCTGGTAGGGGCCACGGTGCCTCCGCATCTGAGGCGGGCAGGGCAGAATGCCGCCACAGCCGGTAACGGCCAGCGGAAGTTCGTGGAATGCCCACGAGGTCTGCTCCGAAGCCGCAAGCTGACGTTCGCAGGCAGTAGATCGGGCTGAGAGCACGGAGTGCAGAAAAGAGTAGCCTCGGCAGCCGCAGGTCAAGTCGACGCCACAGCCCTCTCCGGCTCGACCGCCTGTTCCCGCATCCAATCGATGAAATTGGTCACTTCGCTGCGCTGCAAGTGACGCTGAGGGCAGACCAGGAAATGGGCATGGACCTTCAGGCACCAGCCCTCGTCGAAGACCTTCCTCAACCGGCCCTGGTGAAGGTGGCCCGCTGCCACCGATGAGCTGTCCAGGGCAACGCCCAGGCCTTGCACCGCGGCATCGAGGGCCATGGATGTTCGATCGAAGCGGAACGCGAACTGTCCGCTCGAGAACGCGACCTTGCGACTGCGGAACCAGTCGACCCATTGCACGACGTTGACGACGGACTGGATCAAAGGAAGGTTCAGCAGGTCTGCAGGGTTCTCGATGCGATGCCTCTCGATGAACGCCGGGCTCGCCATCGGCTGAATCCGCTCCTCGAACACGGGTTGCACGTTCAGATGCGGCCAGTTCGGTACGCCGTATCGGATGTCGATGTCGACCTGTCCGCTCGCAAAGTCGGAGTGAACAACGGACGACGACAGAGACAGCGCGATGCCAGGATGCGTCCGCGCGAAATCGGCCAGTCGCGGCATGAGCCACAGGCTCGCGAAGCTCGGCGCCGCGTGGACATACAGCGCGTTGCGAACGCCCTTGCGCGCGTTGTCGGTCGCTGAGCTGATCGCGTCGAGCGCGCCGGAGACGCGGCTCATGTATTCGCGGCCGGCTTCGGTCAGCTCGATGCTGCGCGCCGAACGCTCGAACAGCCGCACGCCGAGGAGCTCCTCCAGCTTGGCGATCTGGTGGCTCACCGCCGACGGCGTCAGGTGCAGCTCGATGGCGGCCGCGCTGAAGCTTGCGCGGCGCGCCGCAGCCTCGAAGGCAAGCAGGCAGCTCAGCGGGGGAAACGACGATCGCATCGGGTAAACCCTTTATGAACGCGATTCACTCATCGCTGACGAAGTGTCGTTTGTCTTCATGCATCACTCCATTGATAGTTACCCCCACACACCCCGCTCACCACTACTCCGGAGACAGTCCATGTTGCTCACCGATCGCGTCGCCCTCATCACCGGAGGCGCCGGCCTCAACGGCCTCGGATTCGCCACTGCGCGCCTGCTGGCATCGCAAGGCGCTCACGTCGTCATCACCGACCTCGAAGCCGCCGCCCCCGCGCAAGTGGCCGCCACCCTCGGCGACGGCCACCTGGGGCTGGTTGCCGACGTCACCAACAAGTCCGAAGTCGAGTCCGCCGTGGCGCACGTGCTCGAGAAGTTCGGCAGGCTCGACATCCTCGTCAACAACGCCGGCATCACGCAGCCACGCAAGACGGTGGACATCTCCGGCGCCGACTACGACGCCGTACTCGATGTCAGCCTGCGCGGCACGCTGCTCTTCTCGCAGGCCGCCATCCCCGCGATGCAGCGCCAGGGCAGCGGCTCGATCATCTGCATCTCGTCGGTCTCTGCGCAGCGCGGCGGGGGGATTCTCGGCGGTCCGCACTATTCGGCCGCCAAGGCCGGCGTTCTGGGTCTCGCGCGGGCGATGGCACGCGAACTCGGCACCGACGGCATCCGCGTCAACTCGATCACGCCGGGGCTGATCGGCACCGACATCAGCAAGGGCAAGTTGACCGAAGAGCGCAAGGCGCAGATCGCCGGCGAGATCCCGCTCGGACGGATTGGCGCGCCCGATGACGTCGCCGGCGCCTGCCTGTTTCTCGCCAGCGACCTCTCGAGCTATTGCACCGGTATCACGCTCGACGTGAACGGCGGCATGTTGATTCACTGATTCACCCCATCACTACACCGGAGACAAACCATGAAACGCAGAAACATCGCCGTCATCATCGGCACGTTGATCACCACGGGCAGCCTTGCCTTTGCACAGGCGCCCACCAAGCTCACCTTCGGCCACGGCGCCGCGCCGGGCAATCCGCGGCATGAGGCGGCCGTGAAGTTCGCCGAGACAGTGAAGGCGAAGACCAGCGGACGCTTCGAGATCCAGGTGGCGCACTCCGCGCAGCTCGGCGACGACGCCGCGATGATCACCGCGCTGCGCTCGGGCACGCTGGACATTTCCGCCAACAGCCAGGGCGCGATGGCCAACGTGGTTCCGGAGTACGCGGCGCTGGGCCTGCCTTTCCTGTTCACCGATATCCAGAAGGCTTGGCAACTGCTCGATGGGCCTGTCGGTGAAGAGCTGGCGAAGCGGACGGCCGCCAAGGGCATGGTCGTGCTGGGCTACTGGGACAACGGCATCCGCCACGTCACCAACAACAAGCGGCCGATCAAGACGCCGGCGGACATCAAGGGATTGAAGATCCGCACCCCGCCCGACACGATGACCATGGACATCATGCAGGCGCTCGGCGCCGATGCGCAGCAGATCAAGTTCTCGGAGCTGTACGTGGCGCTCCAGCAGGGCGTGGTCGACGGCCAGGAGAACCCGCTGACCAATATCGCGTCGGCCAAGCTCTATGAAGTGCAGAAGTACCTCTCGCTGACCGGTCACAAATACGAAGCCAACCCCTTCGTGATGAGCAAGCGTTCATGGGAGCGCCTGAGCCCCGCCGATCAGAAGGTCTTCACCGAATCGGCGGCCGAGGCAACGCGGATGCAGCGAAAGCTCTCCAAGGAAGCCGACGAAAAGCTGACCACCGAACTGAAAGCCAAGGGCGTGCAGATCGACACGGTGGACCGCAAGGCCTTCGTCGAAGCGACGAAGTCCGTCTACACGAAATGGGCCGCAAGCCCGGCCGGCGACTTCGTCAAGCGCGTCGTCCAGCAGGCGCAGTAGCGCACCCGTAGACAGGCGAGCAACGCAGCGCTTCGACGCACTGCGGTGGCGTCTGTCGTCCCGAGTTCATGACTGCGCCACAGCGCGCGTCCTTCTTCGAGGGGTATCGATATGCCATTCCTTCTTTTCCTTGACCGATGCATAGGCGCAGCGTGTCGCGGTGTGCTCTACGTCACGCTGACCGTCGTGTTCCTGATCCTGAGCATCAACGTGGGCCTGCGCTATGTCGCGGGAACCAGTCTCGCATCGGCATCCGAGCTGCCGGAGCTGATGTTCCCCTGGATGATCATGGCCGGCGTCGTGCTGGCGGCGCAGCACGGCTCGCACATCGCGGTCGTCATGTTCACCCAGAAGCTGCGCGCTTCGCGACGCTGGGTTCTGGCGGGCGGATCGCTTTCCGTCGCAGCGCTCTATGCGTCACTGGCGGTGGCCGCCTGGCCGCTGATGGAGATCGCTGCCGACGAACGCAGTCCCATGCTGCAGGTTCCCGGCTCGGTCAGCGTTTGGGCCCTGATGCTGGGCTTCGGGCTGCTGAGCGTGGTGACCTTGTCCAAGCTGCCTGCACTCTGGAGCAGCGCCGAGGCACAGGAACCCGACGCCGAAGCCCTCGCGCACGGAGCCTGATCATGACAGCACTCATCATCGGACTCTTCATCGTCACCGCACTGCTCTCGATCCCGATTGCGCATGCGCTGGTCCTGGCCTCGGTCGGCGGGCTTCTGATCATCGACAAGGTGCCCGTGCACCTGGCGGTCGAGCAGATGATCTCGCAGACGCAGAGCTTTCCGCTGATTGCCATTCCCTTCTTCATGATGACGGGCGCGCTGATGGTCAGCGGCCGGCTCGGCCAGAGCCTGGTCAGCCTGCTGTCCATGATGATCGGCCGCGTCCACGGCGGCCCGGCCCAGGTCGGGGTGCTGTCGTCGACCATCTTCGGCGGCGTCTCGGGCTCGGCCGTGGCCGACGCCTCGGCGATCGGCTCGATGCTGATCCCCTGGCTCAAGAAGCTGGGCTATCCGGCACCGTTCGCCGCCGGCACGCTGGCTGCGGCAGCGACGATCGACATCCTGATTCCGCCCTCCATCCCGATGATCGTGTATGCCCTGGTCTCGGGGGCGTCGATCGGCGCGCTGTTCGTGGCGGGCATCCTGCCCGGTCTGCTGATGTGCGCAGGCTTCATGACGGTGTGCTACGTGCAGGGCCGTCGCAGGAACTTCCCACGCGACACGACACCGTTCGAGTGGCCTGCGTTCTGGCGGCTGCTCGCACAGGCGGCCCCCGCGCTGATGATGCCGGTGCTGATCATCGTCTTCCTGCGTTTCGGCATCGCGACGCCGACGGAGGTGAGCGTGATGTCCACGCTGTACGCGCTGGTCGTCTCGGGCCTGGTCTACAAGGACCTCACACTGGCGAAGGTCAAGACGGCCGCGATCGAAGCGGGCATCTCCACCGGCGTGGTGCTCCTGATCATCATGGCCTCGAGCGTCGTCGGCTGGATCGTGACCTACGAGCAGTTGCCTGCCGAGTTCACCCGCTTCGCGAAGGAAACGCTGCAGTCACCCTGGCTGATCATCCTGGCGATGAACCTGATCATGCTGGCCGTCGGCATGTTCATCGACCTGCCGGCCGCCGTGCTGCTGCTCACGCCCATGTTCGTGCCGCTCGCGGCAGCAGTCGGCATGGATTCCGTGCAGCTCGGGATCATGATGATCATCAACCTGTCGATCGGCCTTTATCACCCCCCCATAGGCACCACGCTGTTCATCACCAGCACGATCGCCAAGGTGCGCATCGGGGACGTGGTGAAGGAATTGATCCCGTTCTACCTCGTGGCGATCGGACTGCTGCTGGGCTTTGCGTACCTGCCCTGGCTCACGATCCGCTGAAGCGCTCTCCCCCTCTTCCATCTCTCAAGAAGGACCACTCATGTCTGATCAAACCACTCTTTCCGAGCGCGCCTATCGCATTCGGCGCTACGCCCTGCGCATGGGCGAGGTGCAAGGCCAAGGCTATGTCGGCCAGGCACTCGGCTATGCCGACGTTCTGGCCATCGCATACGGCCACGCGATGACGTACCGGCCCGATGACCCGCTGTGGGAATCGCGCGATCGCTTCCTGCTTTCGCACGGGCACTACGCCATCGCGTTCTACGCGGCGCTGATCGAGGCCGGCATCATCCCCGAAGAGGAACTGGAAACCTACGGCAGCGACGACAGCCGGCTTCCGATGTCTGGCATGGCGACCTACACGCCCGGCATGGAGATGTCCGGAGGCTCGCTGGGCCAGGGCTTGCCGATCGCGGTCGGCATGGCGCTGGCCCTGCGGCTCAAGCGCAACCCGGCCTTCGTCTACAACTCGATGTCCGACGGCGAGCTGGACGAAGGCTCGACATGGGAAGCCGTGATGTCCGCCAGCCACCATGGCCTTGCCAACCTGATCTGCCTGGTCGACATCAACAACCAGCAGGCCGACGGCCCGTCGTCCAAGGTCATGGCCTTCGAGCCGCTCGCCGACAAATGGGTAGCCTTCGGCTGGCATGTGCAGCGCGTCGACGGCAACGACCTGCAGGCCGTCAAGGCCGCCTTCGACACGGCACGAGCGCTGCCCGAAGCGAAGCCGCGCGTGATCCTCTGCGACACGCTGATGGGCAAGGGCGTTCCCTTCCTCGAGCAACGCGAGAAGAACCATTTCATACGCGTCGATCCGCCCGAATGGCAACAGGCCATCGATCACCTCGACCAAGTGCAAGGAGCCGCAGCATGAACACCGTCCACACGACCCCCGACACCGCGAAGAAGCCGCGCCTGAAGACCTCGGCGATGATCGCCTCCATCGCATCCGAAGGGAAGCGCGTGAAGGCGGCGCCGTTCGGCAAGGCGCTGGTCGAGCTGGCGGCGTCCCGGCCCGAGATCGTCGGCCTCACGGCCGACCTGGCCAAGTACACCGACCTGCATCTCTTCGCGCAAGCCTACCCGGAACGCTTCTTCCAGATGGGCATGGCAGAGCAACTGCTCATGGCGGCGGCCGGCGGATTTGCCAAGGAAGGCTTCGTGCCCTTTGCCACCACCTACGCGGTGTTCGGCACGCGCCGCGCCTTCGATTTCGTGCACCAGGTGATCGCGGAAGAAAACCTCAACGTGAAGCTGTGCTGCGCATTGCCAGGGCTCACCACCGGCTACGGACCGAGCCATCAGGCGACCGAGGACCTGGCGCTGATGCGCGGCATTCCGGGCATGACGATCGTCGACCCTTGCGATGCACTCGACATCGAGCAGGCGGTGCCGCAGATCGCGGCGCACCAGGGCCCGGTCTACATGCGGCTGCCGCGCGGCCAGGTACCTCTGGTGCTGGACGAGTACGACTACAAGTTCGAACTCGGCAAGGCCAAGCTCCTGCGCGACGGGCGCGACGTGCTCGTCATCTCGAGCGGCTTCATGACCATGCGCTCCCTCGAGGTGGCCGACAAGTTGCGCGCAGACAATGTGGATGTCGCCGTGCTGCACGTCCCGACGATCAAGCCGCTGGACGACGCGACCATCCTCGCAGAGGTGAAGCGACTCGACCGCCTGGTCGTTGTCGCGGAAAACCATTCGGTGATCGGTGGCCTTGGCGAAGCGGTGGCGAGCCTGCTCATGCGCAATGGGGTGGCCCGAACGTTCCGCCAGGTCGCGCTGCCCGATGCCTTCCTCGACGCCGGCGCCCTGCCCACGCTTCACGAACGCTATGGCATTTCCACGAGCGCGATGGCCGACAGCATTCGAGAATGGCTATGAGGCGCAGGCATCCAGTCGAACAGGTGAACGGCGAGCCTGATCAACAGCCCGAGCGTCTCAATGCGGCGGCCTCTCATTGAACACCGGACTGTCTATCGGCTGAATGCAGCTTTTCAGCATAGGTGGCAAGTGACGGTACGGCGGGTTCAGCCTCGCCTCCCTTTGCACTCGATTGGCGAGGCCAACTTTTTGGCTCAACCGAAAGTTCGGTGCAGCTAGGGAAGCGGACGTTCAGCTTGAAGAGGTGAAGGTCGGTTACGGGCCCACAAGAGACCTTCGCATCAAGCCCAAAACTGACGTACGTGCGCGGCGCGCGCGAAGCTCCCAGCGGCGCCAGTCTCGCAGCTCGACCCTCCGTTGTCGCGCGCTGCAAAAGGCAACGTTCCGCGACTCAAAAAGCTGCAAAAGGCAAGGTCCGGCGCCTCACCGAGGCAAAGTGCGGCTACTCACCCGTCTGATTTCTGAGGGAGGCTGCGCGCGCCAGGGCAAAGACCAGCGGCGTTCCGCACGTGAACGCGCCACTGAACTTGCGTTTGTGACCACGGCCGGTGGCGAGCAGGGCGTCGGCGCGCGCCGAGTGTTGCCGGTCCCCACGGCCGGTCTTACGCGGCTATTGGCCGACCCGCATCTTTCGATGGGCGTCCTCCCTGGTTGCCCAGATGGGCTGCCGCGCTTGGTGGCGTTGCGCGACCGGCACGCCAGTGCTGCCGACGCAGGGCCGACCTTCGTCACGATTCGCCGTTTTTTCACCAGCAGAATTTTGCAGAGGCGCCAGCTCTGGATACATTTGGCTACGATCGAAACAGCTGGCGGCGGTACCAGATGGAGGGGCGAAGATGCTTTATGGGTTCGAACCAAACAGTTTTGCGGCCAACTTGGGCGGGGCGGCCGCACTCGTGGTGCTCGCAGCAGCCCTTGCTGGCTGTGCTCCCTTGGTGTGGACGAAGCCAGGCGGAACGCAGAGCGAATTCGCAGAGGACAAGTATGTCTGCCTGCAAGAGTCTCAGCAGCGTCAGGGGCGTGCCCAGGTGAATAGGTTCGGCGGCGCCGCCATCGACACAGTAGAAACCAACTCAGGTCTATTTGGCGCATGCATGAACGCACGCGGCTGGTATCTTGGACAACAGTCCACATCGAATGCGTCTGGAAGCCTATGGAACCAACCCGGCTGGACACCGCCCACCGGAATAGGGGTTCCCACAGCCGAGGAAGCGCAGCGCAAGGCAGAAGCCGATCGCCCGCGAGCTGCCGACCAAAGCGAGTTCAAGCTGACCGTTGCTCGGTCGCGGTTGTCACTGATCTGCTACGACACGATCTCTTATGGGCCACTCTGGAAGAAGGGGGCATGTAAGCCCGAAGCCATCACGCCTGCGCAGCTGGGTGACCACTCGACAGCGACCCCGGAGGAGATCCGCATGATGCGAGGCTATGTCATGGAGATGAACACCAACGCAGCGTTGGTAGCCGAGGCCGACCGCGCCTCTGGCAACACATTCGCCGCTCGGGCAGTCGAAGCGGCGAGGGATGCTGTCGTAGTCCCGGCAGCTGGCCTGATCGATGGCTCGATGACCTGGAGCGCGTACAACAAGGCCCGTACCCGGGTTCGTTGAAGCGCGTCACAACCGCGATTCGGATCCGAATCGCTTCGATGACATGAGATCGGGAGATTGACAGAGGGAGAGGGCAGGTGCTTCATTGCCAGCTTGTACTCCCAGGGGCGGTTCAGGCGTACTACCAGCATTGGTAGTTGATGGTTCCCACGGCGTCTCCTAGTTTTCGTCCGGCGCAGAAAGAGTCACACCAGGGGCGTCGCTTGGTCCCACCGTTCCCAGTACGCCGCGACCTTGAGTTCAGCGATTTCGGGCTTGCTGTGCTCAATCGACGCGGGGGATCGGCCGGCAAAGTCTTTGATCGATTGCGACAAGTTCCAGACTCCTACCTGATCGACTATGACCAATCGGTCATGAAGCGCACGCTCTGGAGCCATCCGCGCTTCGATCGGGCGCTTTGGATAGTCAGCCTTCCACCGAGCGATGGCCGGAGCTAGATTGGGCTGTAGGTTTCGCTGATCACCCAACAGCAATACAGGCACGCCTTCCGGGACTAGGCCGGCAAAGTCTGTGACCGCTACAGCATCAATATAGGGATCGACGATCAAAACGCTGTGCTTCGCGTCTCGAAGCACCCCAGAGAGCACAGCGATGATCTCGAACTTGCTCTTCACTGCCACGAACGCGCCCTGCTCATCCGCGGGCAACTGGAGCTCCGCGTGCGCGAGCGCCCGATATAGCACTGCCTTGATCGTCTGCGCCTGGCTGTCGCGCAAGACGCCATTTAGATGCTGCGCAGCAGTGCCAAACAAGATTTCGTCCGCACCGTTGCTCGCGATCTTCACCAAGGCATAAGCGCGTCCGAGCCGTGCATTGACTTCTGGAGTGATCGGAAGAAACCCCTCCAGTTCGGGCATATCCTTCACCACTGCCTTCAACCGCGCGTATAGCTCTGCCGGCTCCATCTCTGCTCCTCGTTGTGAGAAGCAGATGCTAAACCGGACCTGCATCTTGACTGCTCAGCGCGCGAACACTGGGACGCGGTTTTCCGAGCGGTTTTCGGGGCGAGGGCCTGAAGGCAATCAGGCCAGGATGCCGGATCTCCGCTGGCGAGATATCGGAAATTTTCAAGCTCCAGTGGCGCGTCGCGCGAAGCTAGCACGGCGCCGACCTCGTGCAAGTTGGCGCTGCACATGCATGCGGAAATTTTTAGCCGCTAAAAATTCGTGGCGCTCCGCAAGAACTCTCGCGGCCGCGAACGCGCGGCGGCCCGTTGCGGCACGACACTGAACCTTCGTGCGCCACTTAGCTTTTGGACCGAGGGACAGAGAGGGAACGCTTCCGTCGCATGGTTGGCACCTTGTCCTTCTATGCCGTTTGGGCCGACATGCGAAACTTCCAGGCGTACGAAGTCCGAACCCCAGGGAGCCAGCCATGAACATTCCAGCCGTCGTAACAGCTTTCGCGAGCGCCCTGGTCCTTCTCTGTGGGTCTTCGCTCGCCCATACAGACCCCGACAAAGACGAGTCCAGGGGCAAGGAGCGCCGCGAGGGTCGGGGATACGAGGGGCGCGGTGAACACAAGGGCGAGTTCAAGGACGGCGAGCGAAAGTACGAGTGGAAGGAGGGTGGCCGCAAGTTCGAATACAAGGACGAGGGCCGCTACGAGCACAAGGAGCGCCGCGGCGAGTACGAGGACAGGCGCGGCGGGCGAGAAGGCCGGGGTGAATACCAAGGCAGAGGCTACCAAGGCAGAGGCCACGATGGCCGCCGAGGCTCCTGGTTTCATGAACACGGCTATTCCAACCTTGGCATCCCTGACGGTCATCTACCCCCGCCCGGAGAGTGTCGAATCTGGTATCCGGGCCGGCCAGCAGGGCACCAGCCTCCGCCTGGCAGATGCAGCAGGCTTAGCCGCAGCGTACCGGCCGGCGCATGGCTCATGCGGCGCCCGGACCGACAGCCGGAGTATGTGGACGTGACGGTTTACGACCAGCGGCGACCCGGCGTTGTGTTGAATGTTGGCATCTTCGATGCGCGCACGGGCTCGTTCGTACGCATCGACGCTTCTCAGTAATGCCCGAAGGCGCCTGAACCGAGGGAAGAATTCCAAGTAGGGTGAAAGAGGCGCTGGAGCACGAGCATGCCGCACCGGCACGACGACGGCCACCACAACCACACGCACGATCCGATGCCGGGCGGCTCGCACAGCCACCGGCATGTGCATCAACCGTTGGACCACGCGCATCCCCATGTGCCGGATGCGCATCATCGGCACGAGCACTGATTGGCGCTTCAGTCCAACGTCACCACGCTGACGTAGAGCTGCACCGCCAGCCAGCCGAGCAAAGCCGCGGCGCCGATCGCGAGAATGACGGAGACCATGCGCCCTCGTTGATGCCGCTCGGATGGGCCGCGATTGAAGCGACCGCTTGCAGCATGTTTCATCCCGGCATTCTTGAGCGGGGCATTGGGCGGTGTAAAGCAGGCCTTTAAGACATGGTTTCCATCATGTCTCTTGCGGGGGCAGCAATGGTCAATGCTTGACAGCGGTGCGGGTAAGTGAGGAAAACGCAGCGGCTTCTGAGCACCAGCTATGCCGCCTGGGGCCCAGAATGGCTGTTCACGGCCCGATCACGACCGACGCCAGACCCCCTCGCGGGTCCATCGGCAGAGTCGACGGGAGTGGGGGTTATGGACGGAACAGACCTGAAAATTCAATGTATGGTGAAAACTCCTCCGGGAAATTCAAACTATGTTGAATATCCGGTTCAACGTAGCGTGGTGAATCTGCGCGCAAGTCGTTGATTTGTATGGTACCCGGGTGCAGCCCTTGTCGCACGTCGACAGAAGCCATGCTGTCGGTTTTCAACTTACCTGGAATTTTTTGCAGGCTAGTTGGAACTCGCGGCGGTGGTGGCGGCGGCCCTGGACCTGCTGCGGAACGACGACACTGGACTTTCGTGAACGCGACTTGCGGTGGTGGCTACGGCCGCCGGTCGACAGCCGGGTGCCGGCGCGCCGAGTGTTACCGGTCCTGTCCGCCTCACCGGCCGGGGCCTGACGCGGATGTCCGCGAGGGGCGCAGCAGCGCTGGGGGTGCGCGGTGGAAGTTGTCATGTGCGCAATCTAACCTCACGGAACGCCAGGTGCGCTAGATCGCAGGGTTCCTTGCCATGACAGACCATCTCAGAACGATTGCCGTGACCGTGGAGGAATCCGAGCGCGGCGTCTTCCACTGGCTCCTGATCGAGAGCATTGACGATCCCACCGGCTTCACGGTGCTCTTTGGCAGCGCGGAGATATTCGGCAGTTGGGAGGACGCGCTCGACGGTGGGGTCGCAACCCTGAAGAGCTTGGTCGCCGATCGCACCATCGGGCCGAGGCTGATCGGCGAGAACGAAGACGAAGATCCAGAGCCGATCGGACGCAGAATGCGCCGGGCGATGAGATTTGGTTAGCAATCGTTCTGCTCATGGCGCTGCGAGTGCGGCGCCGATCCGGGCGAACCGCTCTTGGCGCTGGCCTTACAGTCGGTTGCCGATGCCGCTCTGTCGACTTCCAAAACCTTGTAGGCTGGCGAAACCGAGGAGGTCGCACGCATGAGCCGCTATTCGCAAAGCCTTGAAGTCCTTGCCACGAAGCTGCAGGCCAAATACGGGCGGGACGATGATCTCTGCAAGGAAGTCGTCAGCCAGCTTCAGGACCTGGAGGGCGCCGACCGGACAAAGCGGTCGAATCCGCCGATCCTCGCGCGGCCAATCGGGCAGGGGTTTTCCTGGCGCGTGCAAGAGCGAGCCACCCGCGGAGCGCCTCTCTAGATCCCTTAATACTGGCGTAACCCTGAAGCCTCATGCTTGGGGGTGACAGTCGATCGGCGCTGGTAGAGGATGCTTCGGCGCCCGGACCGTGATGGTCGGTTCCTCGATGCCGGCGGCTGTCGCAATGTCACCGACCTTCAACGTGCGCAGCACCCCCAACTGAAGGTCGGCTTCGGAGCTGAGCCATAGCCTGGTGGATCTTCCCCTATGGCCTTGATGCGCAACACCTCGGGAGTCTGTCCTGGATGCTGATCGACCGATCGACCTTTTTAACCGCTAAGGTTCAGGGGCGTTCCGCAGGACCGCACGGATGTAGCTGAGCGGCATGTCGAGTGAGAGCGACAGCGGCCTCGGAAGTGGCGGCGGGCGGGCCTGCGCTTGGTAGATTCCAGCCGTAGCCTTTGACCGGCCGCCCTCGGCCATCACCAGCCATTCACTGTGGATGCCAAAAGCAGCTGCTCGACGCCGCTCTCGACCCTTCAGCGACATTCACTGCCCTGAGTTGGTCGCCCATAGAAGCAGTCGTTCGCCCGAGCGACTTGCGAACAGCGTGTGGGCAGAGCGGCCCGGGCGCCGCGGCAACAGCGCGGCCAGCCGCTGCATGAACTCAGCGGCGACATCACCATGCGCGTCGCGCCGCAGTGCAAGGGCGTTCGCGGTCACCTCGAGCGAGGCTCAAACGCATCCTCCTAGGATGGACCGCTGGGGCCGTGACCACCACGATGCTCACGCCACACCGGCGCGGCGAGCTTCCGGCAGTGCTCGCGGTGATCGAGTTCCCCGAGCGGCTCGCTCGAGCACAGTAGGTCCACGAATCGGGTTATCCTGCCCCCACATCGACACACGGGAGTCGTGAGATGACCGATCCGACACCGCCGGTGGGGAATGCAGATTCCTCCATGCCGGCCGAAGAGCAGGCGATCCGGGAGCGGGTGCGCGAACTGACCGCCCAGGTGCTTGCAGGCGGGAAGCTCGACACAGAAGGTGTCAAGGAAATCGTGCGCGCGATGAGCGGCGGCGCCATCAAGCCGCCACTGGACAGCACGCAGGCGCGCGAGGCTTTCGCTGAGGCGCTGCGCGGCCTCGACCAGGCGCTGCAGACGTCTTCGCAAGCGGCGCACGAGGCGCTGGCGGCGCTCGCCTCACGCGGCAAGGACTTTTCCGAGAACGACCTGAAGAACGCCTTCGCCGCCCTGCAGAAGTTGCAGGGCGACTTCGTCGCCGCCGCCAACCATATCGCCGATGCCACCACTGGGAACATCCGACGCGATCTCGTCGATCTCGCGCTGCACGCGCAGCGGGTCGGCGCTGACGCGAGCGTTGGCATCGCGCAGATGATGAGCGAGTTCGCCAACCGCATGAGCGACTCATATCGCGCGCGGACGGTCCCGGGCTTCGAGACAGTGCGCGAGTACGGCGCGAACATGACGCTATTCACCAGCGGGCTGCTTGCCGGTTTCGCCGACGCGTTGCGCCAGCAGGCGGAATCCAAGAAAGCGAAATAGGCCCACCCGTGCGTGAGACGCCGGTGAGCGTAGTGCGAGATCTGCCGCGCCTACACGAGATCACCCTGGTGTTCATCCGGCACGGGCTCGGCGACCTCGTGCGCCGGCTCGGAATCGCCTCGTTCCTCGAACGCACAGGCGCCATGTTTCATTGGGGTGAGGTGGCCCGCGGCACTCAGCTCGAGACGCAGCAGCGCCTGCGACTGGCCTTCGAGGAGCTCGGCCCCACCTTCATCAAGCTCGGCCAGATGCTGGCGACGCGCGAGGATCTGCTGCCACCCGAGTGGACCGAAGAACTAACGCGCCTGCACACCAGCGTCGCGCCCGTGCCGTTCGAAGAGATCCTGCCGGTCATCGAACGAGCGCTCGGCCGGCCGCCCTCCGAGGTATTCGTCGACCTTGAACGCGAACCTTCGGGTTCCGCATCGATCGCCCAGGTGCACCGTGCGCGGCTGCGCGACGGCCGCGAGGTCGTGCTGAAGGTTCGCCGTCCGGGCATCGAAGCCAAGATCGAGGCCGATGTGCGCCTGCTTGCGCACCTCGCGCGCGTCATCGAAAGCGAAGTCCCCGAGGCGCGCCGTTACCAGCCGACCCGCGTGGTCGAAGAATTTCGCCGCTCGCTGATGCGCGAGCTCGATCTTGCGCTCGAGGCGCGCAACATCGAGCGTTTTGCGCGCAACTTCCGGGACGAGCCTCACATCCTGATTCCGCAGGTCTTCATGCTGTGGACGAGCAGCCTGATGAACGTCCAGGAGCACATCGACGGCACCTGCGGCGAAGACCATGCGGCGATCGAGCGTGCGGGGCTCGACGCGAAACAGCTCGCGCATCGGGGCGCCGAAGCAGTGCTCAAGATGATCCTGGTAGACGGATTCTTTCAAGCCGATCCGCACCCGGGCAACGTCATCTACCTGCCCGGCAACCGGCTCGCGTTGATCGACTTGGGCATGGTCGGACGGCTGTCGACGACACGTCGAAACCAGGTCATCGATCTGGTGTCAGGCATCGCACACCGCGACCACGAGCCCATCCTCGAAGTGCTGCTCGACTGGGCCGGCGAGGACGCGATCGACGAGGAGCTGCTGGCCGCTGATGTCGACGAACTCGTGACCGATTTCGCCGACCTGCCGCTGAAGGACATTCAGGTCGGCAGCCTCATCGCGCACCTCACGGCGATCGTGCGCGAACACGGCATCGTGTTGCCGGCCGACCTGACGCTGATGTTCAAGGCGTTGATCACCCTCGAAGGGTCGGCGCGCAAATACGATCCGGACTTCCGCCTGGTTGATCGGCTCAAGCCGTTCGTCGACCGTGCGCTCGCGGCGCGCTACGCGCCTGCCGAGGTGGGGCGCCGTGGCGGCGCGAACCTCGGCCGGTTCATCGGCCTGCTCGGCTCGATGCCGCGCGACCTCGCGCGGCTGCTGAAAGACGCGCGCCGCGGCCGCCTGCGCATCGATCTCGATCTGAAGCGGCTCGACAACTTCGGCCGTAAGCTCGATAGCACGATCGATCGCATCACCATCGGCATCATGACCGCGTCGGTCGTCATCGGCTCATCGATTGCTATGACGGTCACCTCCGGCCCGCAACTGTTCGGCATCCCGATATTCACGGTGCTCGGATCGTTCGGCTTTCTAATGGCGTTCGTCAACAGCGTCTGGATCATCGCCTCGATCTGGCGCTCGCATCGCGGCAGAGAGCGCTGAAGAACCCGGGGCGGCGACGCGATTATTTGATCAACCGCTCGGCACGCAAGAGGATCGACTGGAGGACTTCGACACCGGTGTCGCGTGCCGTCCTGAGGTTCACTTCGAACTTGAACCTGGCGGGTCGCTCGATGGAAAGTCGGCGGGCCCCGCGCCCTTGAGGATCTTGTCGCGCCGAGCCGTCAGATTTCGTCGCGTGTCGGCCCATGGGCGATCAGGCCGCCCACTTCGGTGAACGTCTGGTTGTTGTACCTCGCCGGCATGCGGTGCTTCGACTTGTCGCGAGCGATGCGAGGGCGGCCAGGTGAGATGCCAGGCAGCTGCCCGTGGCGAGCGGCAGGAACTGGCCGTTCAGTAACTTTGACGAAGGTCTTCTGTTGATGCTGAAGGCCCGCACTGGGCCCAGAACGGCTGTCCACGGCCCGATCATGGACGACGCCCGACCCCCTCGCGGGCCCATCGGCAGAGTCGACGGGAGTGGTGGGCCAGGGATGGAACAGAGCGGAAATTCAATGTATGGTGAAAACTCCACCGGAAAATTCAAACTATGTTGAACATCCGGTTCAACGTAGAGTGGTGAATCTGCGCGCCAGGCGTTGATTTGTATGGCGGCCGTGTGCAGCCCTTGTCGCACGTCGACAGCTCGCGCGAACTGCACACACGCTGGCGGCACACCTTTCGAGGGCCAACCTAGGCCAACACTGAGAGGGGGG
Organism: Variovorax sp. LjRoot84; assembly: GCF_964254305.1. Taxonomy (NCBI): domain Bacteria; kingdom Pseudomonadati; phylum Pseudomonadota; class Betaproteobacteria; order Burkholderiales; family Comamonadaceae; genus Variovorax; species Variovorax sp. LjRoot84. Next base: position 4,859,630 of record NZ_CAXUTE020000001.1, on the reverse strand, counting down.
AGGGCGCACCGCCCCTTGATGCGGCGGAGTTCTAGCAAAAAAAATCGTGGCGTTCCGCGTGCGTGGCTGTCGCGGCGACGGGGGCTGGGCAGGCATCGGGAGCGTCAGCCGCGCCGAGCCGCTTCGATCGCAGCGATGTCGATCTTTCTCATCCCCATCATGGCTTCGAACGTGCGCTTGGCCGCCGCTCGATCAGGATCGGCGATCGCGGCCGTCAGGGCGCGTGGCGTGATCTGCCACGACAGTCCCCACTTGTCCTTGCACCAGCCGCATGCGCTTTCCTGGCCGCCGTTTCCGACAATCGCGTTCCACAAGCGGTCCGTTTCGGCCTGGTTGTCGGTCGCAACCTGGAACGAGAAAGCCTCGTTGTGCTTGAACGCCGGGCCCCCGTTCAGTCCGAGACAAGGGATGCCCATCACCGTGAACTCGACCGTCAAGACATCGCCCTGCTTGCCCGCGGGATAGTCGCCAGGCGCGCGATGGACAGCTCCCACCGCGCTGTCCGGGAACGTCTCGGCGTAGAACTTCGCGGCGTCCAACGCGGTGCCGTCGTACCAGAGACAAATCGTGTTCTTGCTGACCATCTTGGTTCTCCTAGATTGGGACAGGTACGTGCATTCAAGCCGCCGAAGAACTGATTCGTCGGCAAGCACGTAGCCGCTAAATTCTGCCCCTATGGCTCCGGGCCGGAGCGAAAAATTCAATGTTCGGAGGCGTGAAGACCACAGGATCGAATGTCTAGCGGCGCATGAGCTGAACGATCAACGGCGCAGTTCCCCGGTGCGCCCTTTCGGATCAATGACTTAAGCCGTCTTGGTGCTCAATCTCCAGTGGCTGGCGTTCAACAGTCGGCGGTTTCAACTTTAGCCCTGAATTTTTTGCAGCTTAGTTTGAACTCGCCGCGCCCCCAGTGGGGGAGGAGGCGCCCGACTGGGGGGCTGTCTTCTGCTGCGGGATCAGCCGTCAAACCCATGACATTGCCCCCGTTGCGTCCGAGCAGGAGTGGCGCATACTGGGCTGCAGAAGTCTCACCATTGACCACCGATGAACATTTCCCCGGCGCGCGACCACGCCGATCCGCCTGCTGCTCCGCCAGACTGGACGATCGAGTTTGGATCTGAGCCCGTAGGCGAAGGCAATTATTTTTTTGCCGATGTAAAGCGGGCCGGGAAAGTGATGTTCCGAATCGGAGTTGGCGGCGTATCCGAAGAGGCAAAAGCAAGGAAGCTGCTTGCGGCCAAGGCGCGCGCCTGGATCGACGAGTTCCTGATCCGAGAACAGCAATCTGGCGCTTCGTCCCAAGGCAACTGAGCTGGTCAGCCGCTGCTCAGTCCTCGTCGTCGAGTAGGTCCAGTTTTGGATCGTCCATGCGGGATTGAAGTGCCACGCACCCGGCTTCCCAGGCGCTCTTGTATGTTGGGAAGCTGAGATCTGAGCGTGCCAAGGGCTCAAAGCCAGGCACGTCATCGAAGGATTCGAACAGCACCCATTCGAACGCTCCAGACCGGAGTGCTTCAACCATCGATACAAGAAAGCGGAAGCGGCTCATGCAAGCAATGCTGGGCGTGTGCATTGCCCTTGCCGTAAGCCGGCGCCTTCGTTTGATGGAAGGAAAGCTCGCCGCGCTTCCTAAGTCGTTCGATCCTGAGTGTGCAGTGCCACCAAGTCCCTGACCCCGATCGAAGATGCCCTCAGCGCCCTTAGCGGACCTAGGCGAAGTGATCTGCCTCCCGAAGGCAAGGCCGGGCCGCTCAAGGCTCCATGGTTCTGCGCGGCTCGCGGGGACTGCGTATTTGAGGGCATCGTGGACGGCGTTTCAGGCTGATCGTGGACGCGATTTCAGCGTGATCGTGGACGATTTGGGGAGCACGCAAGTGATCTTTTGACCGGGCCTAGGCTCACCGCTTTTTGTGGTTCAAGCCGATGCAGCGGGGGCGGACGATGCAGCGGGGGCGGACGATGCAGCGGGGGCGGACGATGCAGCGGGGGCGGACGACTTCATGGTCAAACCCATGCGGGTAGGCGAGCTGGCCGCTCGCGTGCGCGCGCTGCTGCGGCGCGCCTACCTGGACACGCAGCCCGAAGAGCAGGTCTGGGGACGCTACCGCTTCGTGCTTGCGACCCGGCAACTGGAGATCGACGGCAGGCCTGTTGCGCTGACGCAGAAGGAGTTCGATCTCGCCTTGTTCGCCGGCGGGCTCGTCGATCACCTGCGCGGTCGAATCGCTTCCGCGTGCATGGGCCGTGCTGGTGAAGGACGAAGGACCCGGCATCGCCGAAGAACTCCGGACGCAGGTGTTCGAGCCCTTCGTTCGAGGCAGCGCCACAGCAAACATCGACGGGGCCGGGCTCGGGTTGGCCTTTGTCAAGACCGTGGCTCAGCGGCACGGCGGCAAGGCGCTGCTCGACAGCGCACTGGGGCGCGGCAGTGCCTTTCGGCTCGTGTTGCCCCGCGCTTGAAAGTTCTTGACGGTGCTTTCACGATGAGACGCTGGCGATGGATCGGCCGCCGGGCTTCGCCCGGCGGAGGTGCGCCAATAGCTCCTCGCGAACCACGCCCGTGATGTGGCTGCGCCGGCCGCTCTCCAGCATGCCTAGGCGACGGGCAATCGGCCGGCCGGGCAGCTGCAGCACGCGCAGTCCGGGGTCGCTTTCCCAATCGAAGTTATTGAGCAGCGGCGCCATGGTGAAGCCCACGTTCTTTCGCACCAGTTCGACGATCGAGAGCAGCGAATTGAGCTCCAGGAACTCCCTGGGAACCAACTGCAGCCGGCGCAGGATCCGGTCGATGCGTGCACCCGTCGGCGTGCGCCGGTCGAAGCGGATGAAGGGATGGTTTGCGAACAAGCCCGCAATGGGGGTGTCGAGCGCGGCGATGCTCGAATTCGCGATCACAGTGAGCGTCTCTTCGTAGCAGGGCGTCCACAGCAAGCCGGGCTTGTCCGGCCATGGGCGCTCAACGACCACCGCGGCATCGAGTTCTCCACTCATCACGTCCTCCGCCAGTCGCGACTGCTCCCGAACTCTGAGCTCGACCTCGAGGTTGGGATGGAGCGATTTGAGCGTTGCCAGCGTGCTCGAGAGCAATCCCATGGCCGAGATCAGCGAGCCGAGCTTGATGGTTCCGGCGATCTGCCGCTGGTCCTGCAGGTCCTGCCGCATCGCCTCGTAGTGCGCGAGCAGTGCCTCGGCCCGTGGCAGCAGCAGATGGCCCGCAGGGCTCAGCGTCATGGTGCGGCCGGTCTTGTCGAAGAGCGTTTTCTTTAGCTCCGCCTCCAGCGCGCGCATCTGCTGGCCGACGGCCGCCTGCGTCAACGCGACCTGATCGGCTGCCGCGGCAAAGGAACCGCCTCGCGCTGCGGCCACGAAGGTGCGAAGAAAGCGGATGGTGCTCATGGCCGAGGCACGGATGAAGACAGCTTCAAGATAAACAATTTCTTTATTGATGCTAAATGATTTTTAAATTTATCTTTTTCTGTTCTTGCAAAACAATCCACCCCATCGCTACCCGCTCGCGGCGACAAGCGAATGACAAAGTGGCTCAAGCAACATGACAACCCCCCGATACTTTCCCCTTGTCGATGTTTCCGGCACGCCGCATGCGCGTGGCGTGCAGCATGGCCGCGCCGTGCCTGAGCGCGTGGCGCGCAGCATCGCGCTCTACAAGTCGCAGCTCGGCAAACGCGGCGTCGACGAGGCCACGCTGCGGCGCCTCGCGCAATCGATGGCCCAGGTCATCGAGGCCTATGACGCCACCTATCTCGAGGAACTGCGCGGCATCGCCGAAGGCGCGGGTGCGACGCTGGAGGACGTCATCACGATCAACTGCCGCACCGAGATGATGTTCGGCCATGCCGACCTCCAGCAGTCGCTCGAAGCACCGGCCAAGGCCCCGTCGTCGGAAGACGGCGACTGCACCGGCCTGCTCGTGCTGCCCGGCCGCTCAGACACCGGCCGCCTCATGCATGCCCATAACTGGGACTGGCGCGAAGAATGCGTGGACACCGGCATCGTGTTGCGCATCCGCCGAGAAGAGGGTCCCGACATCCTGAGCTTCACCGAGGCCGGCGCGCTTGCGCGCCATGGCTTCAATGCCAATGGCGTCTCGCTGACCGGCAACTCCCTCTCCAGCGACGAAGACTTCCGCAAGGGCGCCGGCGTGCCGCTGGTGCTGCTGCGCCGTCGCGTGCTCGAAGCCGCCAACCTGGCGCAGGCCATGCGGGCGATCTGGGACTCGCGGCGCTATTGCGCCAACAACATGATCCTGGCGCAGGCCGGTGCCGGCGACGGCGCAGGCATGAGCCTCGAAACCTCGCCGGGCGAGATCTTCTGGGTCATGCCCGAGGACGACCTGCTGGTGCATACCAACCACTGGCTCTGCCCGGCCGCGCGCGTCAAGCTGCGCGACCCGTACATGGGCGAGCGGGTCGACAGCCTCTACCGCCAGCACCGGGTCGAGAACGCGCTGCGCCGCGTCTCGGGCCCGATCGGCTGGGACCATGTGAAGGCGATCCTCGCCGATGAATTCGGCAAGCCCGACGGCGTGCTGCGCTCGCCCAAACCCGCGAGCTTCGCCAGCATCTCCGCCACCGTGGCGACCACCCTGATCGACGCCGGCAACAAGACGATGTGGATCGCGCGCAAGCCCTACGAGGCACGCAACTTCCAGGAATACACGTTGTAGCCCGCCGCCGGCGCATACCCTTTCATACGCACCTACACACCGCCATGCTCGAAACCCCCGAGGCTTCTTCCGTTCAGGCCGAACAGCGCGCACGCGCCATCTACGACCTGGGTCCCAGCACCATCTACGCCTCGCGCAGAGATCCGCGCTTCTCGTACTGCACCTACGTGCCGCACCACATCGGCAGCGCCGGCACGCGGCCCATGCAACTGATCGTCGTGATGCACGGCACCGGCCGCGCCTTCGTCAACTACCGGGAGGCCTTCAGCGGCTTCGCCAAGTGGAACGACTGCATCGTGCTGTGCCCGCTGTTTCCGGTCGGCGTGCGCGGCGACGGCAACCGCGACGGCTTCAAGCAGCTGATCGAGGCCGACATCCGCTACGACCGGATCCTGCTCGACATGGTGGCCGAGGTGGGCGAGAAGTTCGATTGCGACTTCAACCGCTTCGCGCTCTTCGGCTACTCGGGCGGCGGGCAGTTCGCCAACCGCTTCGCGCTGCTGCACCCGGAGCGCCTGTGGGCCGTGTCCATCGGCGCACCCGGTTCGGTGACGCAGATCGATCCGCAGCAGGGCTGGTGGGTCGGCACGCAGGATTTCGACACCCGCTTCGGCAAGCCGCTCGACCTCGAGGCGCTGCGCCGCGTGCCGGTCCACATGGTGGCCGGCAAGGCCGACATCGAGACCTGGGAGATCACCCACAGGCCCGGCGGAAAGCACTTCATGCCGGGCGCCAACGACGCGGGCCCCACGCGACCCGAGCGGCTGCAAACCCTGCGCCGCTCCTTCGAAGCGGCCGGCGTGCAGGTCGTCTTCGACCTGCTGGACAACGTGCCGCACAACGGCCTGGCCTGCGTCGGGCGGGTGCAGGACTTCCTCGCCCGCGTGCTGCGCGAGCTTCGCGCCACGCCGTCCCCGTCGCCATCGTCGATCCCGGGCTGAGAACGCGCAAGGAGACAGGCCCATGTTCCGTTTCGCTGCGGCCCGCATCGCGATGGCGATTCCCACACTGCTCATCGTGGCAGTGTCGGTCTTCATCCTGATACGGCTCATTCCCGGCGACCCCGCGCAATTGCTGCTCGGCGACCTGGCCACGCCCGCCAGCCTTGCGGACCTGCGCGCCCGTCTGGGTCTGGACCGCTCGGTGCCGGCCCAGTTCGGCATCTGGTTCGGCCGCGTGCTGCAGGGCGACCTCGGCACCTCGATCAACAGCGGCCAGGACGTGCTGCCGCTGGTGGCCGAGCGCTTCCTCATCAGCGGCCGCATCGTACTGGCTGCGGTGGCGCTGGCCGCGCTGGTGGCGGTGCCCGCCGGCATGATCGCCGCCTGGAAGCAGAACCGCGCACCCGACCTGCTGCTCGTGGGCTCGGCCACGCTGCTGGTGTCGATCCCGACGTTCTGGCTCGGCCTGCTGCTGTTGCTGCTGTTCGGCCTCAAGCTGGGCTGGCTGCCGGTGGTCGGCTACGTGTCGCTCGCCGAAGACTGGAGGGCCGGCCTGCTTTACCTGGTGCTGCCAGTGCTCACGCTTTTCCTGCATGAGATCGGCGTGCTGATGCGCATGGCGCGCGCCAGCACGCTCGAGGTGCTGCGCCTCGACTACATCACCCACGCGCGCGCCAAGGGCCTGTCGGAGCGTGCGGTGCTGATGCGCCATGCCTTCAAGAACGCATTCGGCCCGACCTGGACACTGATCGGGCTCGTGCTCGGCAACCTGCTCGGCGGCATCGCGGTGGTCGAGACGGTGTTCACCATTCCCGGCCTCGGCCGGCTGCTGGTGGACGCGATCTTCGCGCGCGACTACCCGGTGATCCAGGGCTGCCTGCTGTTCGTGGCCGCGGTCTACGTGGCGGTGAACCTCGTCATCGACCTTTGCTATCCGATCTTCGACCCACGGGTGGCTGTCGAATGAAATTCCGCAAGCAACGCATTCCCCTCAATGCCCTGGTGGGCATCCTGATCGTCGGCGCCGTCGCACTCGCGGCGGTATTGAGTCAGTTCTGGACGCCGCACGATCCGCTGCGAATCAACTTCGGTTCCCGCCTCAGGCCGCCGGGCGGCAGCTACCTGCTGGGCACCGACGAATTCGGCCGCGACGAATTCTCGCGCCTCATGGCCGGCGCCTCGACGAGCGTCTGGATCAGCCTGCTGACGGTGAGCTTCTCCATCGTCGCGGGCAGCATCGTCGGCGTGCTGACCGGCTTCCTGCGCGGCTGGACCGACCGCATCGTGATGGCCTTCAACAATGCGCTGCTGGCCTTCCCCGGCCTGCTGCTGGCGCTGGGCCTGCTCGCGGTGGTCGGCGCCAACCAGTACGGCATCATCCTCGCGCTGGGCCTGGCCTACACGCCCTCGGTCACCCGCATCGTGCGCGGCACGGTGCTGTCGCTGCGCGAGAAGGAGTACATCGAATCCTCGCGCGTGCTCGGCAACTCCGAGCTCTACACCATGTTCCGGCACGTGCTGCCCAACTGCACCGCGCCGCTGACGGTGCTGGCCACCTCGATGTTCGGCTGGGTGATCCTGGCCGAGAGCGCTCTCTCGTTCCTGGGCCTCGGCGTGCCGCCGCCGGCGCCCACATGGGGCAACATGCTCTCCTCGGCGCGGCCCTTCATGGCGCAGGCCGGCCATCTTTCGATTCTTCCGGGCCTGTGCATCGCGCTGACGCTGCTCGGCATCAACCTGCTAGGCGATGCGGTGCGCGACTGGCTCGATCCGCGCATGAAAGGCGTGCAATGACGACGACACCCCTGGTCAGCGTGGAGGGCCTCACGCTCGCCGTCGGCGCGGGCGGCCGCGAGATCGTGCGCAAGGTCTCGTTCGACATCGCGCCCGGCGAGATGGTCGGCATCGTCGGCGAATCCGGCAGCGGCAAGACGCAGGCCGCGCGCGCCATCATGGGCCTCACGCCGCCGCCGCTGGTGCGCACCGCAGGCCGCATCCTCTTCGAGGGCGAAGACCTTGCGCAGGCAAGGCCGCAGCGGTTGCGCGAGCTGCGCGGCCTGCGGGTCGGCATGGTGTTCCAGGAGCCCATGACCTCGCTCAACCCGTCGATGACCATCGGCCGCCAGCTCGGCGAGGCGCTGGCGCTGCACCGGCGCGAGCTGCCGCCGGATGCGCGCCGCGCGCTGATCCTCGACATGCTCGCGCGCGTCGGCATTCGCGATCCGCAGGCCGCGCTCGGTGCGTGGCCGCACGAGTTCTCGGGCGGCATGCGACAGCGGATGATGCTGGCCTCGGTGATGCTGCTGCAGCCCGCGCTGCTGATCGCCGACGAGCCCACCACCGCGCTCGACGCCGTGGTGCAGCGCGACGTGCTGGAGCTGATGGTCGGCCTCACGCGCGAGCACCGCACCGCCGTGCTGATGATCAGCCACGACCTGCCGATGGTGGCCCGCTTCACCCAGCGCGTGGTCGTGATGCGGCACGGCGAGGTGAAGGAGATCGGCAACACCGACGACCTGCTTGCGCGCCCGCACCACCCCTACACGCGCGAGCTGCTCGAGGCCATGCCGCGGCGCCTACCCGCGCGGCCGGTGGCGGAGGAAGCGCCGGTGGTCGAGGTGCGCAACCTCGTCGTCGACTATCCCGGTCATCGCCGGCTCTTCGCCAAGGCGGTACCCAAGCGCGCGCTGCACGGCATCGACCTGGCGGTGCGCCCGCGCGAGGTGGTGGCGGTCGTCGGCGGCTCGGGCTCGGGCAAGACCACGCTGGGGCGCGCCATCGCCGGGCTGCTGCGGCCCAGCGGCGGCGAGATCCTGTTCCGCGGCCGGCAGATCGCGCGCTCGGACCCCGGCTGGTTCGACTACCGGCTGCAGTGCCAGATGGTTTTCCAGGACCCGTACGCCTCGCTCGACCCGCGCATGACGATCGGCCAACTGGTGGGCGAAGGCCTGCGGTTGCTGCGGAACATGTCTGCCGCCGACAAGGGGCGGCGCGTGCAGGAAGTGCTCGACGAGGTGGGCCTCGGATCGGGCTTCGCGCCGCGCCACGCGCACGAGCTCTCGGGTGGCCAGCGGCAGCGCGTGGCGATCGCGCGCGCGGTCGTGCGCCGGCCCGAATTCGTGATCGCCGACGAGCCGGTCTCGGCGCTCGACGTGACGGTGCGCGCGCAGGTGCTCGCACTGTTCGCCGAACTGCAGAAGCGCCACGGCTTCTCGTGCCTCTTCATCAGCCACGACCTCGGCGTGGTGGAGCAGGTGGCCGACCGGGTGATCGTGATGCAGGACGGACGCATCGTCGAGCAGGGCACGCGCGACGCGGTGTTCGACCATCCGCAGCAGGACTACACGCGCAAGCTGCTCTCGGCCATTCCGGCACTCGAGTCCACCGACAGCGGCGGCGTGCGGCTGCGCTGGCGCTTCGGCGCCGCCGTTGCGGCCTGAGAGCCTTTTTCCCATACTGACTTCGCAGGAGTACGCCACCATGCCCCGTCTTCTCATCCGTCTCGCTGCCATCGGCGGCGCATCCATCGCCTGCGCCACCGCCTTCGCCCAGACCTCCGTGACGGTCGCGCAGCCGGCCGACATCCGCTCCACCAACCCCGGCGTCAACCGCGACAACACCACCGACGGCATCGTGCTGCACATGGTCGAGGGGCTGGTGGGCTACCGCCAGGACGGCAGCGTGGGCCCGCTGCTCGCGCAGTCGGTGGAGATGTCGAAGGACGGCCTGACCTACACCTTTCGCCTGCGCAAGGGCGTGAAGTTCCACAACGACGCGCCGCTCACCTCGGCCGACGTGGACTGGAGCTGGAAGCGCTACATGGACCCGAAGACCGACTGGCGCTGCCTCAGCGAGTTCGACGGCCGCGGTGGCCTCAAAGTGGTCGAAACCTCGACACCCGACGCCGCCACCTTCGTCATGAAGATCAACAAGCCCTCGGCGATCTTTCTCGACACGCTGTCGCGCACCGATTGCGGCATGACGGCCATTCTTCATCGCAGCTCGGTCAAGGCCGACGGCAGCTGGGACAAGCCGGTGGGCACCGGCCCCTTCAAGTTCGGCGAATGGAAACGCGGCGAGTACGTCACCGTCACGGCCTTCAAGGGCTACACCTCGCCTCCCGGCAGCAAGGCCGACGGCTACGTGGGCCTGAAGGCGCCGCTGGTGGACACGGTGCGCTTCCTCGTCGTGCCCGATGGGTCCACTGCCACCGCAGGTTTGAAGTCCGGCGCCATCGATGCGGGCCAGATCACCGCGAGCGACGTGCAGGAACTCAAGACCGACAGCAAGCTCGCCGTGCAGACGCCCGGCCAGGCCACCAAGAACGTGCTGCTGATCCAGACCCGCGACCCGCTGCTGAAGAACGAGAAACTGCGCCAGGCCATCGCCGCCTCCTTCGACATGGAGCAGATCGCGGCGGCGGCTTCCGAGGGCCTCGGCTCGGTCAACAACTCGGCGATCCACAAGGGGTCGGCCTTTTACGGCGCGGCGCAGAAGAAGGGCTACCGCTACGACCCGGCGCTGGCGGCGAAGCTGCTGCGCGAAGCGGGCTACAAGGGCGAGAAGATCACCATCCAGACCAACAAGCGCGCTCACGTGCCGAGCTACACCGTGGCAGTGCTCGCGCAGGCCATGATGCAGTCCGTCGGCATCAACGCGCAGATCGAGGTGCTGGAGTGGGCCACGCAGCTCGACCGCTACAACAGTGGCAACTACCAGATCAGCTCGTTCACGTACTCGTCGCGCCTCGATCCGGCGCTGAGCTACGAGCAGTTCGCGGGCCCCAAGGACAAGCAGTCGCGCAAGGTCTGGGAAGATCCGCAGGCGCTGAAGCTGATCGACGAGAGCTTTGCCGAAGCCGACCCGAAGAAGCGCCAGGCGCTGTTCGATCAGATCCACGCGCAGATGATCCGGCAGGTGCCGCTGATCATGCTGTACAACGGCCTCGACGCCTGGGCGGTGCGCAAGCGCATCAGCGGCTTCTCGGTCTGGGAAGGCAAGCCGCGCCTATGGGGCGTATCGGTTGCCACGAGCGCATCGAAGGCCGGCTGACCAAGGGTTTGCAGACCTCGGCTACACTCCGCGCCGCTTGCAGCCAGTCTGGTTGGCTGCGCCGCCTTTGGCAACAAGGCGAACTACTCCAAGGAAATCTGTGAATCGTATTGAACTGGTCGAGAAAATCGCGACCGCACACACCGTCAGCAAGGCCGAGGCTGCGCGCATTCTTGAGACCGTCACTGGCTCCATCGTCGCGGCTGTCAAGAAGGGTGATCCCGTCCAACTCGTTGGTTTTGGAACGTTCAAGCAAGTCGCTCGTGCAGCCCGCACGGGCTTGAATCCCAGCACCGGCGAAAAAATCAAGATTGCTGCGGCAAAGCTTCCGAAGTTCGTTCCCGGCTCCGCGTTCAAAGCCGCCATCGACCCCAAGGCAGCAAAACGGAAGGCTGACAAGGCTGCAGCGAAGCCGGTCGCCAAGAAAGCTGCACCTACCAAGAAGACCAAGAAGTAAGTGCCCCGCGGCGGCGCCGCGGCTCTCACGGACAACGGCCCCGAGGGGGCCGTTTCGTTTGGTGCAACGGGTTAGCGGTGAGCTACAGGCTGCCGCTGTAGGCCGCGCAGACCAACTGCGCCAGCAGGCTCGCGGACCCGGTCAGATTGCGGCTCGAGCGATGCACCAGCCCGATGTCGCGGTGGAATGTGTGGCGGCCGAGATCGATGGCGCGTACCGCGGCAGGCCAGCGCCGGTGCGTGGCGGTCTGCGGCACCAAGGCCACCCCCAGGCCGTTGGCCACCAGCCGCACGATCGCGTCCAACTCATCGAGCTCGCAGATCTCCTGCACGCTCAAGTGCGCGGCGCGCAGAAAGCGGTCGACCTGCCGACCGCCGAAAGAAGCGCGGTCGTAGCGCACGAAGGGCTGGCTGGACAGCAGTTCCGCCCAGTCGCTCCCCTCGACATGTCGCGGCACCAGCAGGCGGAATGGTTCATGCGCCAGCGTGGTCCAGCGCAGGTCGCTTTGCAGGGCGAACGGTGGACGGATGACGATGGCCATGTCGATCTCGCCTGCATCGACCAGGTTCAGCAGCGCCATCGACAGGCCGGGAATCACGCGCGTGCGGCAGTCCGGCGACTGCTTGTGGAGGCTGGTCAGCGCCTCGGCCAACAGCAGGCGCTGCGCCGACGCGATCGCGCCGATGCTGACGGGCACCGTCGCGCGCGGGCCGGCATGGCGCGAACCCAGATTGGCGTAGAGGCGAATCAGCTCCGTGGCCTGCTCCAGGGTCTCCTGGCCCATGGCGTTCAGGCGGGCCGAACGGCCGGTGCGGTCGAAAAGCGCGAAACCAAGTTCGGCCTCCAGCCGCTGCATCTGCGCACTGACCGCCGCTTGCGTCAGGCCGATCTTCTGGCCGGCAGCGGCGAAGGTGCCTTCCCGGGCCACGGCGACGAAGGTCTTCAGCTCGCGGATCATTCACAAATTCCATTGATGCATCTGTCAAATATATATTGATTTTTCTTTTTCTCATCCGACCCTAGGATCACGCATCCTCATCCACACCGAGCCCCACACCATGCTGACTCCGACCACCAACCCCGCCATGATGTCCCCCTTCCACCTGGCCTTTCCGGTGCACGACATCGCGCTGGCCCGCAAGTTCTACGGCGAGCTGCTGGGCTGCCCCGAAGGCCGCAGCGCGGACGACTGGGTCGACTTCAACTTCTACGGCCACCAGATCGTCGCCCACCTGGCGCCCGACGAGACGGGTGTGGCGCAGCGCAACGCAGTCGACGGCCATGGCGTGCCGGTACGCCACTTCGGCATCGTGCTGCCGATGTCCGAATGGGAAGCGATGGCGGCTCGCCTGAGGGCGCAGGGCGTCGAGTTCGTGATCGAGCCGTACATCCGCTTCAAGGGCGAGCCCGGCGAGCAGGCCACGATGTTCTTCCTCGATCCCTCCGGCAATGCGCTGGAGCTCAAGGCCTTCGCCAACATCGAAATGCTCTTCGCCAAATGAAGAAAGCGATACTCGCCATCGTTGCCGCCGCATGCGCCTGCGCAGCCCAGGCCGATACGTTGCAGAAGAGCAGGGAGACGGGGGTTGTCAGGATGGGCGTTCGCGAGTCGTCGGGTGCGCTGTCGTACACGACCGGCTACGGAAAGTACGTCGGCTTCCATATCGACCTGTGCCAGCGTGCCTTGGCCGACATTCAGAAGCAGCTGGGTCTGCCCCAGCTCGATATCAAGTACGCGCCGGTGTCGTCTTCGAATCGCATCCCGCTGCTGCAGAACGGCACGATCGATATCGAGTGTGGCTCGACGACGAACAATGCCGCGCGGCAGCAGCAGGTGGCGTTCGCCCTCACGACATTCGTCGAAGAAGTCCGCATGGCAGTCAAGGCCAGCTCGGGCATCCAGTCGATCAACCAGCTGCGTGGCCGCGGAGTGGCAACAACGACCGGAACGACGAGTGTGCAATTGCTGCGCAAGCATGAGAAGGCCGCGGGAGTCGACTTCCAGGAAATCTTCGGCAAGGACCACACCGACAGCATGCTCAACCTCGACTCGGGCCGGGCGGACGCCTTTGTGATGGACAGCCAGGTACTGGCCGGCAATATCGCCAAGGCGCGCAATCCTGCGGACTACAAGATCGTGGGCGAGGTTCTTGGCGTGGAGCCGATCGCCATCATGCTTCGCAAGGACGACCCTGCCTTCAAGCAAAGCATCGACAACACGCTGCGGGGGATGATGAAGTCCGGCGAGATCGCGCAGCTCTACGACAAGTGGTTCATGAAGCCCATTCCCCCTGCCGGCGCGATCGTCAACTTGCCGGCATCGGAGGCGACGAAGGCTGTCTGGGCGATCCCGAACGACAAGCCCGCGGAAGAGTTCACGCTGACGAGCGCCGGGGCCCGCAAGTAACTGGATGCCTGTCATGAATCATTTTCAGCCTGTCGCGCTCGAACACGCGAGCCGCCTCGTCAACCATGGCCCGACCGTGCTGGTGACGAGTGCCGACGGCGCCCGCCGCAACGTCATGGCCGCCGCCTGGTCGATGCCGGTAGAGTTCACGCCGCCGCGTATCGCGGTGGTGATCGACAAGCGGACCTACACGCGCGAGCTCGTCGCCGCCAGTGGCGCGTTCGGCATCTGCCTGCCCGGCACGGCGCTGGTCGACCTCACCTACGCGCTCGGCAACACGAGCGGCCGCACGCTCGACAAGTTCGAGCGCCACGGCATCGCGGCGAGCCGCGGGCCCGTGCTGGGCATGCCCCTGCTCGAGGCGGGCTGCGCCGCCTGGCTGGAATGCCGGCTGATCCGCGAGCCGCATACCGAAGATGCCTACGACACCTGCTTCGGCGAGGTGGTCGCCGCGGCGGCCGACGCGCGCATCTTCGCCGGCGGCCATTGGTTGTTTCGCGAGGACAACGCCGACTTGCAGACCATCCATCACCTCGGCGGAGGCAACTTCGTGCGTGCCGGCGGCATGCTGCGGGCTGAACCGCTGTAGCGCAGCGGTGCGGCGGGCAATGGTTGAAGAACACCGAACGTGAGCTGCTCGCAGCGCAACCGGCGCTCCCGACCACGGATGAGCAGACTGCAATGGAGATGGAAGTCTCCGATTCGGTCCGCTTCATGCTTCGCCGCTGGCCTCCAGCCGCGCTGCTGGGCAACGACTCCGGCAATGTTCGGATGGCGAGCCTGCTTTCGCGGTGCGAATTGAACGCGAGCGAGCTGGCTGATCTGAGTCAGCAGTCGTTTTCTCGATGCGTCGGGTTCTTGCAAGCCTTGCGCAAGGCAGGCGTGCTGGAGGTGCATCCCGAGTCGATCCTGCCGCGCGAGACGGAACTGCCGATCGTCCCGAAGCTGACCGGCGCGGTCCGCTCAGCCCTTGAAGCTGCATGCGTTGCCCGTACCGATGCCCAGGATGGAGCAGGCGATGCAATGGCACAAGTACCGCACCCACGACCCGGGAGTGGTCTGGCTGCGCGGGCTGCTGCACGAAGCCGCCTGGTTGATGGATGCGGAACAGACTGCAGGCGCTCGACCTACAGCTTCTCGTTTTCCTTGAGCACACCCGCGTTGCGCAGCGCGGAGTCCAGCCACTTGGCAGCCGTATCTCCTTTCTTGATGGCATCGATGCGCGCGGCTTCGTCCGCAACTTTCCTTCTTGCCGCCTGAAGAAGCGCCTCTACCTTCTCCCGCTCGACCACGACCACGCCGTCGGCATCGCCAACAACAAGATCACCCGGACGGACGGCCACGCCGCCGACGGACACTGGATGTCCGATCCGCCCCGACGCCAGCTTCGTCGGGCCATTGGGATTGGTGCCGACCGAGAAAACGGGAAAGTCCATCTCGTCGATCTCGACGCTGTCGCGCACCGCGCCGTCGATCACCACGCCGGCGATGCCGACCTGCCTGCAGGCGTTCATCATGATGGTGCCCATCAGGGCAGCGCTCTGGTCGCCCTTGCCGTCGATCACCAGCACGTCGCCGGGCTTGGCCAGCGCGATGGCGGCGTGGATCATCAGGTTGTCGCCCGGCCGCACCTCCACCGTGAGCGCGCTGCCGGCCAGCTTCATCCGGTGACGCAAGGCCTGGATGCGGCCGTGCAGGGCACCTCGGCGGCCTGCAACGTCGGCCAGGATGGCGGGCTGGAAGGCCGAAGCCTGCTGGACCAGATCAGGCGGAACGCGCTGGAAGTCGCGAACGATATCGGGGAGATGGCTCATCGTCTTGTTCTCACTCGGCCTTGACGTCGGCGTCCTTCACCACGCGGCCCCATTTGCGCTTGTCGGCAACCAGGAACGCACGAAACTGCTCGGGGGCGCTCCCAACCGGTTCCAGGCCGTCGGCGGCGAGCCGCTTGGCGATCTCGGGCATCGCGAGCACCTTGGCGACTTCGCGCTGGATGCGCTCGACGATGGCGGGCGGCGTGTTCCTGGCCGCGCAAATGCCTGCCCACGTCACGGGTTCGAAGTCCGGAACGCCGGCTTCCATCACGGTCGGAATGTCAGGGAAGGCCGTCAACCGGCGCGCACTGGCCACCGCCAAGGCGCGGAGCTTGCCCGAGCGCGCGTACTGCATCGAGCTGACGGGCTGGTCGAAGATCATCGAGACCTGGCCTGCCAGCAGATCCGTCATCGCCTGGCCGGTGCCTTTGTAGGCCACGTGGACGATGTCGATGCCTGCGCGCGTCTTCAGCATCTCGCCTGCCAAGTGGCCCCCGGTTGCCGTTCCCGAAGAAGCGAAGTTGATTTCGCCGGGCTTCTGCTTGGCGTAGGCGACGAGTTCCTTGACGCTCTTCACGGGCAGGGTCGCGTTGACCATCAGCATGTAGGGCGCGTTGGTGACCTGCGTGACCGGCACGATGTCCTTCTCTGGATCGAAGGGCATGCTCTTGAGCACATGCGGCTGGATCGACAAGGTCCCCGTGGTGCACATCAGCAGCGTGTGTCCGTCCGCGGGTGCGGCGAGCATCGCCGATGCCGCGATGTTGCCGCCGGCGCCGGGCCGGTTGTCGACCACGACTTGCGCGCCGAGCCCTTCCGCCAGCTTCGGCGCGATCAGGCGTGCGACGACGTCGTTGGAGCCGCCGGGCGAGAAGCCGACCAGGATCTTCACCGGCTTCGACGGGAAAGGATCGGTCGCCCACGCCTGGGTGGCGCCCAGCCAGGCGATGCTTGCGGCGAGGGCCGGCAAGAGCTTCAGAAGCGATCGGAGTTTCATGGCGGTTCCTGGTTCAAATCGACATGGAGGCAAGGATGAGGTGATGGCTTAGCCCGAGAGTTCGTCGCGCGCCCGTGCAATGCGCCGGCAACCCTCCAGCAGCTGTTCGGTGCTGGCGGCAAAGGAGAGGCGGAAGTGCGTCGGCACGCCGTAGGCGCTGCCTTGCAGCGCCGCCAGATCCTGCGAATCGAGCAGGTGCATCACCCAGTCGTCGCTGCTGTCGATCGCTGCCCCCTTGCGCGTGCGAAGGCCGAACAGCGCGCTGCATGAAGCGAAGACGTAGAAC
The DNA here is from genome assembly GCF_964254305.1 of Variovorax sp. LjRoot84. Taxonomy (NCBI): domain Bacteria; kingdom Pseudomonadati; phylum Pseudomonadota; class Betaproteobacteria; order Burkholderiales; family Comamonadaceae; genus Variovorax; species Variovorax sp. LjRoot84. Next base: position 4,842,992 of record NZ_CAXUTE020000001.1, on the reverse strand, counting down.
GCGCCACCGGGCACTTCGCAATGGATGCCGTCGATGGCGTTGAGCGCCGCCACCACCGTGTCGCGTCGCTTCTGATATTCGCGCCGATTCGCGGCCACGATGTCCTGCGGTCCCGTGAGTGCTGCAACGGCCGCAGCCTGGGCGATCGAGTTCGGCCCGGAGGTGCTCTGCGACTGGAGCTTGACCATCGCCTTGATCAGCTCCGAAGGCCCGGCGCCGTAGCCGATGCGCCAACCCGTCATCGCATAGGCCTTGGAAACGCCATTCACCGTGAGGGTGCGGTCCTTGAGATCGGGCGCCGCCTGGGCCATGGTGGCGAACTCGACATCGCCAAAGATGAGGTGCTCGTAGATGTCGTCGGTCAGTATCCAGACGTGGGGATGGCGCCGGAGCACCTCGGCCAGCGCCTGAAGCTCGGCGCGCGTGTAGGTCGCTCCGCTCGGATTGTTCGGCGAGTTGAGCATCAGCCACCGTGTCTGGTCGGTGATGGCACGCTCGAGATCCGCGGGCCGGAGCTTGAAGCCGTTTTCGGCCGAACAGTCGACGAACACCGGAACGCCACCGGCCAGCAGCGCGATGTCCGGGTACGACACCCAGTAGGGCGCCGGCACGATGACCTCGTCGCCCGCCGCCACCGTGCACATGAGGGCGTTGAAGATCACCTGCTTGGCGCCGCTGCCGACGATGATCTCGCTCGGCGCGTAAGCCAGCCTGTTCTCGTTTCGGAACTTGCCGGCGATCGCCTCCTTCAGCGCCGGGGTGCCGCCCACATCCGTATAGCGGGTCTGGCCGGCAGCCATGGCACGGATGGCCGCCTCCTTGATGTGCTGGGGTGTCTCGAAATCGGGTTCGCCCGCAGTCAAGCCCAGGATGTCCCGGCCCATCGCGCGCAGCTCGCGCGCTCTCTGGCCGGCCATGGAACTGGGAGACGGCTTGATTCGATTCAGGCGTGGCGCGATGTGGAGCATGGACGCAGTATCAAAGGCCCTGCGCCGCAGGACAAACGAGAAATCGGAGGATCCGGCTATTCCTTTTATTCCTGCGATGGACCTTGGGCGTACATTCCGCTGGAATGAACTTCACCTTCAAGCAGCTGGAGGCCTTTCTCTTCAGCGCCAAGCTTCAGAGCTTCAGCGCCGCGGCGGTGAAGCTGTACACCACGCAGTCGGCCATCTCCAAGAGGTTGGCGGAACTCGAGGCGTCGCTGGGCGGGCCCTTGCTGCACCGCACCTCCCACGGGCTGGAGCTGGCCCAGGCCGGCCGGGAGTTGCTGCCGCTCGCGGAAGAAGCCCAGCGCCTGTGGCAGCGCATTCAACATGACATCAGCGTGGACAAGACGCTGCGCGGCACCTTCCGCGTGGGCGTGACGGAGCTGATCGCGATGACATGGCTCACGCGCCTGATCCAGCTTCTTCAGAAGCTGCATCCCCATGTGACGCTCGAGCCGGTGGTGGATGCGGGCCTGACGCTGTTCGAACGCCTCGAAGCCAACAAGCTCGATCTGTCCATCATGCCCGGAACCTTCTGGGGCCAGGCCTTCGAGACGATCAAGGTCGGGCAGGTCGACCAGGCCTGGATCGCGAGTCCGCGACTCGGCATCCCGAACCGGGCCCTGAAGCCGCACGAGTTTGCCGACTACCCCGTGATCGAGCAGCCCGCCGGCGCCTCGAAGAACAAGTTCTATGAGGCCTGGCGCGCGGAGCACGGCTTCCGCTTCGGCAAGGTTCTGCTGACCAACAGCACGACCGTCTTGCGCGAACTGACCATCAGCGGCTTCGGCATCAGCCAACAGGCGCTCGACTATGTGCGGCCGGACATCAAGAGCGGCTTGCTGCGCGTCGTCAAGAGCGACCCCATGCCGCCGCCGCTGGTCTACAGCGCGGTCTATCGAAGCGACGATGCCAGCCCTGCACTGGCGCGCATTGTCGAGTTGGCCGTCGAGACCTGCGATTTCAAGCTGCGGGCCAGCCAGCACGATGTGGCCCCGGCACGTGCGTTGCGCGGCTCGGGCTCAACCGTGCGGCAACGCTCGGTGCGCCGAGGCGCGAAGAAGCCTGCCAGGAGATAGCCGCTCCTGACGCTTTTCGCCAATCGACGCGACCGGTGCCGCCATTGCCGGGGTGTTGCGCGCCGTTTAGATTGCAGACCTCATGAGCTCTTCCCCTGAATCCCCGGCGCGCGCACCCGGCGGCGCACCGCTGGCAGGCGTGCGCGTGCTGGACCTGACCCGGCTGCTGCCGGGCCCGCTCGGCGCGATGCACCTCGCCGACCTCGGCGCCGACGTCGTCAAGATCGAGGACACCGGCGCCGGCGACTACGCCAGCCCCGCCGTGCGCGCGCTCGTCAACCGCAACAAGCGCGCGATCCGCATCGACCTCAAGCACGCCGATGGCGTGGCCACGCTGCTGCGCCTGTGCCGCGATGCCGACGTGCTGGTGGAAGGCTTCCGGCCCGGCGTGATGCAGCGGCTGGGAGTGGGCTACGAAGCGGTGGCGGCCGTCAACCCGCGCATCGTCTACTGCAGCATCAGCGGCTTCGGCCAGACCGGGCCGTTGCGCGACACGCCGGGACACGACCTGAACTACGCGGCGCTGGCCGGCGTGGCCGACCAGATCGGCAACGCCGCGGGGCCGGCCCTGTCGAACCTGCCGGTGGCCGATCTGCTGGGAGGCACCATGACGGCGGTGGCAGGGATTCTTGCCGCGCTGTTCGATGCCGCACGCAGCGGCCGCGGACGGCATGTGGACATCGCCATGGCCGATGGCGTGCTCGCCCACGCGGTGCTGCCGCTGGCCGGCCTGCACCAGCACGGCCAGGTGCCGCAGACTGGCCACAGCGCGCTGACGGGTGCGCTCGCCTGCTACGGCTTCTATCGCACCGCCGACGACCGGCAGCTCGCGGTCGGCGCACTGGAACCGAAGTTCTGGGAGGAGCTCTGCCGCACGCTGGAGCGCCCCGATCTCGCGCCGCTGCACCGCAGCGGCGACCCCGCGACCGAGGAAGGCCTGCGCGCCGAGCTGGCCGCCATCTTCGGTGCGCGGCCGCTCGCGCACTGGCGCAGCCTGTTCCACGACGGCGCCGGCTGCGTGACGCCGGTGCTGCGCATCGACGAGGCCCTCGCCCATCCGCACTTCCGCGCGCGCGGCATGCGCGTTGCGGGCGGCGATGCGGCAGCGCCGCAGCTCGGCTGTCCCGTCAAGATGACCGGCTTCGAGCCGTCCGCTCCGCGGCCGGCCCCGCACGCCGGGGAGCACACCGAGGAGATCCTGCGCGAGGCAGGACTGGACGCCTCGGCCGTGGCTGCGCTGCGGGCGGCAGGCGCCGTTGACTGAATGGCGCCTGCCTACAATCGTCGGCCGAGCCGCGGCGGCCGCCATCGATGACGCTCACCCACCACACCGTTGCCATCCAGCAGGTGCACAGCATCCTGATGGGCGCGCGCCATCGCGGGCTCGATGCGGCATCCCTGCTGGCACGGGCGGGCATCGCCCCCTCGCTGCTGGAGTCGCCGCTGGCGCGCATCTCGCAGCGCCAGTACGCGCTGCTGATCCGCGCCTTGCGGCGCGAACTGCGCGACGAGATCTGGGGCCTGCTGAGCCACCCGCTGCCGCCCGGAAGCTTCGGCCAGTGCATGCGCCAACTGGTGCGCTGCGCCACGCTCGGCGATGCGTTGCGCGACGGCTTCGCCATGTATCACCTGCTCCTGCATGACTTCGTGCCGCGCCTCACGGTCCGCGAGGGCAGCGCACACGTTCAGTTCGTGCTGCGGCGCGCCTCCGACGCGCGGCTGGACTATGCGGTCAAGGCCTTCATGCTGCTCGCCTTCAACGCCTTCTCCTGGCTGGTGGCGCGCCGCATCCCGCTGCTGGAAGTGGACTACACGGCGGAGCAGACGAGCACCGACACCTCACGCGTCTACCAGGTGCCGATCCGCTATGGCCAGCCCCACGTCGGCCTGTGGTTCGATGCGCGCTGGCTGGCGCTGCCGGTCGTGCAGTCGCCGCAGAGCCTGCGCGAATTCCTCGCCGGCTCGCCCGCCAACCTGATCGTGAAGTACCGCGACACCAGCAGCCTCACCGAACGCATTCGCCGGCTGCTGCGCAAGCAGCTGGGCAACGAGCTGCCGTCGCTGGAGGAGGTGGGCGAGGCGCTCGCGGTGACGCCGCAGACGCTGCGCCGCCGGCTGCGCGAGGAGGGCCGCGGCTTCCAGCAGATCAAGGACGAGCTGCGCCGCGATGCCGCCATCGAATACCTGCTGCACACGCCGCTGCCGCTCCTGGACATCGCCAACCGCGTGGGCTTCTCGGAAGCCAGCACCTTCCATCGCGCCTTCAAGCAGTGGACCGGCGTGGCCCCGGGCGAGTACCGCCTGGTGCACGGGCCGGAACGCTGATGGAGGCAAGCACAGTTGCCAACGCCTATTTCGCGCGCCCGTACTTCGCTGTGAAAGTGGCCGCGGCAAGCTTGTTGGCGTTGATCATGTAGCCCACCAGCGCTGCGGTACCGTCGGGTGGAATGTCGAGCTTGTCAGTCTTCAGCGCGTAGACCGTAAAGACATAGCGGTGTGGCTTGTCGCCCTTCGGCGGACACGCACCGCCGAATCCCGGTGCCCCGAAGTCGGTACGTCCCTGCACGCTTCCGGCAGGCAGTTGTTTACCGTCGGGCAACCCGGCGCCTTCCGGCAACTCGACAGCCGTTGCCGGGATGTTGTAGACCACCCAATGCCACCAACCCGACCCGGTGGGTGCATCCGGGTCGTACACCGTCACCGCGAAGCTCTTGGTGTCCTTGGGCGCGCCGCTCCACTTCAGCGGGGGCGACACGTTCTTGCCCGTGCAGCCGAAGCCGTTGAAGACCTGGGCCTCGGTGAGCATGCTGCCGGCCTTGATGCTCGGACTGGTCAACACAAAGCCGGCACCGTGCGCGAGCGATACGCACGTTGCCAACACGGCGGCAAGAGAGGTCGAACGCAACGTCGAATGCATCATCATTTTTCCTTTTCTCGAGCAAAGCAGCTTCATGCAGCCGAGGAGCCTTGAAGTATGAGCTCGTCTCAGTCGTCCTTGCCCCTGAAGCGGTCGTCCAGGAACTCGAACGCGGCCTGCCAGGTCTGCGGCGAGTTCAGGATGCCGAGGTGCCCGGTGCGCAAGATGGGATCGTAGGCGCCCTGGCCCGTGAGCACGATCTCGCGCGCGCCGCGCAGGCTGGCGCTCCTGGAGAAGTCCGTCGGCCTGCCGAACGAATCCACGGCGGGCACCGGCGCAACCGAGCCGTCCTGCACCGAGAAGTAGATGAAGCTGGCATCGCCGTTGCGGATCACCAGCACCCGCGTGGGCCCGTCGTTCTCGTTGCGCCCGTTGCGGCCATTGAGCAGGCGCAGGAAGGGCGAGTCGGGCGAGCCCAGTTCCTGGCACACGTCGCTCGCAGGCGTGAAGCCGCCCGCCGCCGGGGCCTGCCAGTAGTTGGCGGGGTCGGGCGAGCAGTTGAGGATGCCGTGGTTGGGCCCGTCGATCGCGACGAAGCGGCGCACCATGTGTTGCACCTCGTCCTGCCGCATCCATTCACGCGCGAGCGTCACGCCCAGGCTGTGCCCGACGATGTCCACCCGCTTGGCGCCCGTGAAGTCCATCACCGCGCGCACGAAGCGGCGCAGGTCGGGCACGTTGGCCGCATTGGTGTGGGCGATGCTCGAACGGCGTGTCTGGTCCGCGGCCAGGTCGCACTGGTCGCCCTGGTAGCCCACGCCCCAGAGTTCGCTGGTGGAATAGCCGTTGTCGGCGAAGTATTGCGCCATCGCCTGAACGCGCCCGTAGGGGTTGCAGGCGGTGGGGAACGGCGTGTCGTTGTTGCCGTGAATGAAGATGACCGGCGTTCGCGTCACCGGCCCGGCGGCGCCGAAGCCAATGAGCGGCCGGGCGAGCGAGGTGTCTTCGATCGAAGGAAGGCCCGGTGGCAGCGTGTTGCCCACGAGGCCCGCTGCCTGCGCGGCGGCGGCCGCGGTCACGAAGGTGGCGAGAGCGGCGGCGTAGCGAATCCACGGTTTCATCAGCGGGCTCCTTCTTCAGCGCTCGCGATGATGCCGACCAAAGCCGTCGCTGGCAAGGTTCGCCGCGCCTTGGCGACGCGACGCTGGATCGGGCGCGAGTGCGCGAGTTGGACCGGGTCGCCGAACTACGCGTTCAACGCTCAAGTCACGAATCACGTCGGACGGTGACAGGCGCATGTTGTGCCATCAGCTCAGCGACCCAATCGATGAACACGCGCAGTTTGGTGCTGACATGCCGGTTCGGCGGAAACGCCACGTACATCGGCATCGGATCGAAGCGCCAGCCCTCGAACAGGGGCACCAGCTCGCCGCGCGCCAGGTGCGCCTTGGACATGTAGTCCGGTAGCCAAAGGACTCCCAGGCCGGCCAAGCCGGCCGCGAGGTAGGCATTGCCGTCGTCGACCGCGAACACGTAGCGGCCTTGCACTTCGATGCTCTCGCCGTCGCGGTGCATGGCGTACGGAAAGGGCTTGCCGCTGCGTGACCACAGGAAGCCCACGATGCGGTGATGCGTGTCCTCCAGCTCCCGCGGATGCGAGGGCGTGCCGGCGCGTTCCAGGTAGCTCGGCGCCGCGTAAACCCCGAGCTGCAGGTCGCCCACGCGGCGTGCCATCAGCGACTGGTCGGTGAGTTCGCCGCCGCGCACGACGCAGTCCACGTTCTCGCCGATCAGGTCCACCATGCGATCGCTCACGCCCATGTCGAGCTGGATGTCGGGGTAGTGCGCGTGGAATGCCGGCAACGCCGGCACCAGAATCATGCGAGCCAGCGGGCTGGGCACATCCACCCGCAGCCGGCCCCTGGGCGACGCCGAGGCGCTGGACAGGCTGGTCTCGGCATCGTCCATATCGGCCAGCAGGCGCACCACGCGCTCGTAGTAAGCCGCGCCGTCGGCCGTGACGTTGACCTTGCGCGTGGTGCGGTTGAGCAGCTTGACGCGCAACCGCGCTTCCAGCTGCTGCACCAGTTGCGTCACGCTGGTCTTGTTCATATGAAGTGTCTCGGCCGCCTTGGTGAAGCTGCGTGTTTCCACCACGCGAGCGAATGCGTGCATCGCATCAAAACGGTCCATCTCTGCTCCAGATGCTTCGAAGATTGTTTGGATTCTGCAAATAGTGATTGTTGGCCTTGCTCGTTTATTCGGGAGGCATGGGTCCCTAAAGTCCCTTCATCGTGATCACCGGGTCGGCTTCGACCCATTCAAGAAGGCAATCCATGGCCAAGCGTGACGTCGTTTTTCCGCCCGGGCGCCAGGCGCTCTACGAAAAGAATCGCTATTCGCCGGCGGTCCGGTCCAATGGCTTCCTGTTCGTTTCGGGGCAAGTCGGCAGCCGCCAGGACGGCTCGCCCGAGCCCGACCTGGAGGCGCAGGTCCGGCTCGCGTTCGACAATCTGAACGCGATCCTGGTGGCTGCAGGCTGCACGTTCGACGACGTGATCGACGTAACCGTCTTCATCGTCGATCCCGAATCGACGTTCGAAACGATCTGGAAGGTGGTGCCGGAGTATTGGGGCAACGCGCCGCACCCGACGCTGACTGGCGTCGGCGTGACGTGGCTCTATGGCTTCCAGTTCGAGATCAAGGTGATCGCGAAGCTTCCAGAGACCAGTGATGGCTGATCTGACCGGCGGAATCCCCTAGGACTTCGCCTTCTTCGAAGGTTTCGACTTGCCAGAACTGTTGAGGGCGACCGCTTGGCCAACGAGCGCCTTGAAGGCGGACTCGTCAACTTCTTCTCCTTCGTGGATGTCGATCGCGCGGCGTACGTTTCCGTCGAGACTCGAGTTGAAGAGACGGGCCGGATCCATCAGAGACGCGCCCTTGGCGAAGGTGAGCTTCACGACATTCTTGTAGGACTCGCCAGTGCAGATGATGCCGTCGTGCGACCAAATCGGAGTGCCCATCCACTTCCACTCCTCGACGACGTCCGGGTCTGCTTCCTTGATGAGCTTGCGCATTCTGCCGAGGGTTTCCCCGCGCCAGTCCCCGAGTTCGGCGATTCTTTTCGAGACGAGCTCCGATGCCGACTGGCCTTGGCTCGCGCCCGACTTATTCATGCCTTCATCCTGGTTCCAATCGTGGACCGCTCCTGGGCCGGATGCTGCCACAAGTCTGGGTGCGCGCGGTCTTGCGAACGTGCGCAGCTCGCTCAATAACTGTGACTCCCTCCAGCTGAGCGGTTTCGCCAAGCCCTTTGGCGCTTCTCGCCATGGGTCCGGGCCGCGGCCCGTCCTAAGCTTTGCCGCATCGTTCATCAAGCAAGCGGCTCCATCGTGTACCTCACCCAAGGCCTGCATCGCGCGCTGCAGCGCGACCCGGACAAGACCACGCTCACCCACCTGGGCGAGGCTGGTACTCGCCGCCACACGCATGCGCAACTGGTGAAGGGCGTGGCCCTGCATGCGGCCGCGCTGACGAAGCGCGGCATCGGGCGCGGCGACCGCGTGGCGCTGCTCGCGCCCAACAGCGACCGGCTGGTGCGCGCCATCCTCGCCTGCTGGTGGCTGGGCGCCGTCGCCTGCCCGCTGAACATCCGCTGGAGCACACCCGAACTGGCGCACGCGCTGCAGGACAGCGAAACCTCGCTGCTGCTCGTCGACGAAACGCTGCTGGCGCACGCGCCCCAGGGCGGGCCTGCGCTGGTGCCACTGGGCGCACTGGAAGAAGAGGGCGCCAGGCTGGATCCGCTGGCCGACACGCGCACCGGCGGCGACGCGCTCGCCGCCATCCTATACACCGGCGGGACCACCGGCCGGTCCAAGGGCGTGATGCTGAGTCATGCGAACTTCTGGACCGCATCGATCGCGAGAGCCGCCGAGTTGAACAATGCGCCGGACTCGGTGTCGCTGCTGGTGGCACCGCTGTTCCACGTCGCCGGGCTCGGCCGCCTGGTGGGCCAGCTGATCGCCGGCGGCCACTGCGTGACGATGGCGCAGTTCCGTCCCGCTTCGGTGATCGAGGCGATCGCGGAGCACCGCATCGGCGACATCATCGTCGTGCCGACCATGCTGCAGGCGCTGCTCGAGGATCCCTCGTTCGCGCCCGAGCGCGTGCGCAGCCTGAATCGCATCGCCTTCGGTGCCGCGCCGATGCCGCCCGACCTGCTGGATCGCGCCCTGGCCGCCTGGCCGCACGCCGAGTTCTTCCAGGCCTATGGCCTCACCGAAACCGCGGGCGCCGTGTGCATCAACCTGCCGGCGAACCACCGGCCCGAGGCGCGCGCGCTCGGCCGCCTGAACTCCGTCGGCCGCGCCGGTCTCGGCGCCGAGATCATCGTTGCGGACGAGAGCGGCCGCGAGCTGCCGCGTGGCGAAGTGGGCGAGGTGCTGGCGCGCGGGCCGATGATCATGCAGGGCTATTGGCGCAATCCCGAGGCGACGGCCAACGCCTTGCGCGACGGCTGGCTGCACACCGGCGATGCGGGCCGCATGCTGCCCGACGGCCATCTCTTCATCGTCGATCGCCTGAAGGACATGATCATCACCGGCGGCGAGAACGTGTACTGCGCCGAGGTGGAGGCCGCGCTGCGCAGCCATCCGCAGGTCCTGCACGCGGCGGTCATCGGCCTGCCGGACCCGCGCTGGGGCGAGGCGGTGCATGCGGCGGTGGTGATGGCCGGCGATGCCGGCGTCAGCGCCGACGAACTCCGCGCCTGGTGCCGCGAGCGCCTGGCCGGCTACAAGTGCCCGCGCGGCATCAGCTTCCTGCGCGAGCTGCCGCTGTCGGCCGCCGGCAAGGTGCTGAAGAACGTGCTGCGCGAGCAGTTGCGCGGATGAAGCCGGTCGTGGGCGGGGACCGCCGCAACCTGTTCGGCCGCGTGCCCTTCATGCGGCTGCTGGACGCGCGGCGCGAGTTCGCCGAAGCGGGACGTGCGCGCGTCGTCATCGACGAGCGGCCGGAGCTCGGCAACGTCGTCGGCGCGGTGCATGGCGGGGTGCTGGTCACGCTGCTCGACGTGGTCATGGCCAGCGCCGCCGTGTCGCTGTTCGACTTCGCCCGCACGGCGGTCACGCTCAACCTCAACACCAGTTTTCTCGAACCGGGCCGCGGCCGGCTCACGGCCGACGGCGAGGTCGTGCAGCACGACGCCGGCGTGGCCTGGTGCCGCGCCTCGATCACCGATGCCGGCGGGCGCATCGTCGCGCAGGCCCAGGGAACGTTCCGCTACCTGCCGCTGCCGCAGGCTTCCTGAACCGCCAATCCCACACAAAGGAGACACCATGAACATGCTCACCCGCTCCCTGCACAGGCGCTCGGCTCTCGGCGCCTTGTTCGCGCTCGGCGCCGCAGCCGCGGCCGGTCCCGCGTTCGCCGCCGACCCGTTTCCCGCCAAGCCGATCACGCTGGTGATGCCTTTCCCGCCCGGCGGCTCCTTCGATCCGATCTTCCGCCCGCTGGCGGAGGCGGCTTCGCGCGAGCTCGGGCAGCCGATCGTGCTGATGCACCGGCCGGGCGCAGGCGGCATCAACGGCCCGGGCTCGGTGGCGACGATGAACGAATCCGACGGCTACACGCTGGCCGTGATCCACAACTCCGTGATCCGCGCGCCGCTCTTGCACAAGATCAATTGGCATCCGCTGCGCGATTTCACGTACCTCGCCGGCCTGTTCGGCATGGTCACCGGCATCGTCGTCGCCCACGACGCGCCGTGGAAGACGCTGGACGAGCTGCTTGCCGATGCGAAGAAGCGCCCCGGCGCGATCAGCTGGGGCACCGTGGGCGCCACCAGCATCAACCGCATCTACGGCGAGCGGCTCGCGCGCATGAACGGCACCACCTTCAACATGGTTCCCTTCAAGGGCGGCGGCGAAGCCTTCACCGCCGTGGTCGGCCGCCACCTCGACGTCTACGGCGACCCCGGCTTCGGCGCGCAGGTGCAGGGCGGCAAGGTGCGGCTCTTGGCCACCTTCACCGCCGAGCGCCTCCCGCGCTATCCCGGCGTGCCGACGGTGAAGGAGTTCGGTTACGACCTCGTCATCGATTCGCCGGTCGGACTCGCCGCGCCGAAGAACCTGGACCCGAAGATCGCTGCCCGCCTGGCCGCTGCCTTCCGCAAGGCCGCTGCCGATCCGGTCTACCAGAGTCAGCTGGAGCAGTTCGACATGCAGCCGAAATGGATCGATGGCGATGCCTACGCCGCTTATGCGAAGGCGCAGTTCGAGCGCGACACGAAGATGCTGACCGAGCTCGGCTTCAAGCCGGAATGAACACCATGGATTTTTCCGCCTTCGACTTCAAGGGCCGCCACGTGTTCGCCGCCGGCGGCTCCAGCGGCATCAACTTTGGCATCGCGCAGGCCTTCGCGCGCGCCGGCGCCCGCATCACAGTGCTCAGCCGCTCGGCCGACAAGGTGGCGACGGCTGCGCAGCAGCTCGAAGCCCTCGGCACCGAGGCACTCGGCATCCCGGCGGACGTGCGCCAGCCCGAGGCGCTGGAACGCGCCTTCGCGCAGGCGGCGGAGCGTTTCGGCCCGATCGACGTGCTGGTCTCGGGCGCCGCGGGCAACTTCCTCGCCAGCGCGCTCGACATGTCGCCCAACGCCTTCAAGACGGTGGTCGACATCGACCTGCTGGGCAGCTTCAATGTCGCCCGGCTGGCGCACGCGCATCTGCGCCAACCCGGCGCCTGCGTGATCCAGATCTCCGCCGGGCAGGCCTTCATTCCCACGCCTTTCCAGGCCCACGTGTGCGCGGCCAAGGCGGGCGTGGACATGCTGACGCAGGTGCTGGCGCTGGAGTGGGGTGCGCAGGGCATCCGCATCAACTCCATCGTGCCCGGACCGATCGCCGACACCGAGGGCCTGAAGCGCCTCGCGCCCACCGACGAGACGATGGCCGCCATGGCGCAGCGCGTGCCGCTTAAGCGCCTGGGCCGCATCGAGGACATCAGCCGCATGGCCATGCTGCTGGCCAGCGACTGGGGCTCGTACATCACGGGCGCGGTCATTCCGGTCGATGGCGGCCTCGCGTTGACCGGCCCGCGCGACTTCACTGCGGCGGCTGCGGCATCGAAGCGGGAGACGGCATGAGTCTGCACCTGGCAAGCGCGCAGCGGGAGGAGGGCGACAGGCCGCGCAGCGGCCCGCAGCGCTACGTCCCCTTTTCCGAGCACCTGGGCCTGCGGGTCGAGCGCGCCGAGGGCGGCGAAGCCGTGGTGTCGGTGGAACTGCGCCCCGAATTGCTGAACAACCACGCGAGCGGCCACGGCGGCGTGCTGATGACCCTGCTCGACAGCGCGATGGCGCATGCCGCGCTCTCGCGCATGGCTTACGCGCGCGAGGTCGTTACCGTCGACATGCACATTGCCTTCATGCGGCCGACCAGCGGGCGGCTGCAGGCCGAAGGGCGCGCCACCGGCGGCGGCCGCTCGGTGTGCTTCTGCGAAGCCACTGTCACCGACGCCAGCGGCGAGGTGGCGGCACGCGCCATGGGCACCTTCCGTTACCGCGACCCGGCATGAGCGTTTCGGCCAATCGTTTTGGGCCGATCCGCGATTGTTGAAGCACGCGCGGCGGCCGAGACTTCCCTCCATCCATTCAGGAGCTTCCATGACACGTATGCAGCGCCCCGTCCACGTGGTCGGCGTGGGCATGATCCCCTTCACCAAGCCCGGTGCCAGCGACCCCTACACCGTGATGGGTGCGCGCGCCGCGAAGCTCGCGCTCGACGATGCCGGCGTCGACTACGCACTCGTGCAGCAGGCCTACGTCGGCTACGTCTACGGCGACTCCACCGCGGGCCAGGCGGCCATCTATGGCGTCGGCCTCACAGGCATCCCGGTCTTCAATCTCAACAACAACTGCTCCACCGGTTCGAGTGCGCTGTTCCTCGCGCGCCAGGCGGTCGAAAGCGGCGTGGTGGAATGCGCCATCGCGCTCGGCTTCGAGCAGATGCAGCCCGGCGCGCTCAAGGGCGCCTACGACGACCGGCCCTCGCCGATGGCGCGTTTCGCGGAGGTCATGACGCAGAAGCAGGGCTTCACCCCGGAAGCGCCGCGCGCCGCGCAGTTCTTCGGCGGCGCCGGCCGCGACTACATGGCGCAGTACGGCATCCGCCGCGACACCTTCGGCCGCATCTCGGTGAAGGCGCGCCAGCACGCGGCCCGCAATCCGCTGGCGGTGTTCCGCCAGACGCTGACGCTGGACGAGGTGATGGCCGCGCCCCTGGTGTTCGATCCGCTCACCCGTTTCCAGTGCTGCCCGCCGACCTGCGGCGCGGCCGCGGCGATCGTCTGCTCGGCCGAGTTCGCGAAGAAGCACGGCCTGGACATGCGCGTCGTGATCGCGGCGCAGGCCATGACCACCGACACGCCGTCCACCTTCGAGAGCCAGGACATGCGCAAGCTGGTGGGCTACGACATGACGGCCGCCGCGGCGAAGCAGGTGTACGAAGCCGCTGGCATCGGCCCCGAGGAGCTGGACGTGGTGGAGCTGCACGACTGCTTCACCGCCAACGAACTCATCACCTACGAGGCGCTGGGCCTCACGCCCGAGGGCACGGCCGAGCGCTTCATCGTCGAGGGCGACAACACCTACGGCGGTCGCGTGGTGACCAACCCGTCCGGCGGGCTGCTGTCCAAGGGCCATCCGCTCGGCGCCACCGGCCTCGCGCAATGCGCGGAGCTGGTGTGGCAACTGCGCGGCCGGGCCGAGCAGCGCCAGGTGGAAGGCGCGCGCCTCGCGCTGCAGCACAACCTGGGCCTCGGTGGCGCCTGCGTCGTCACGCTCTATCAGAGACAGTGATGATCGATCGCCGCCACATCGGCCACGCGTTGCCGCCCTTCGAGGTGGAAGTGGAGAAGGGCCGCCTGCGCTTCTTCGCCAAGGCCACGGGCCAGACCGATCCCGTCTACATCGACGAGGCCGCCGCCCGCGACGTGGGGCATCCGGGCCTGCCGGTGCCGCCCACCTTTCTCTTCTGCCTCGAGATGGAGTCACCCAACCCGGCCGCCATCCGCGAGCTGCTGGGCATGGACTACCGCAGCCTGCTGCATGGCGAGCAGGGCTTCAGCTACCACGCGATGGCCTATGCCGGCGACACGCTGAAGTTCCAGCAGCGCATCGACGACATCTACGACAAGAAGGGCGGCGCGCTGGAGTTCGTGGTGCGCAAGACGCGGGTCAGCAATCAGCGCGACGAGTTGGTGGCCGAGCTGCGCTGCGTGACGGTGGTGCGCAATGGGTGATGTGGCTTTGATCGATGCTCGTTTTCCGGGGCGGGATCAGGCCGGCGGGGCGCGCTGCTCCGCTCATGTCCCCCGGCGGCCTGCGGCCTCCTCCTCCTTTACTTCGCTCCGCAGCGCGCCCCGCCGTCCTGATCCGTCAAGCGTGGTGGGTGTTCATGGGTTGAACGACCCGGCCCGCCCCCCGCACTCAATCAAGAGGCCTTCAGCAATGACAACCACCACCCTCCCTGCCTGGGACGCACTGCAGCCGGGCGACATGCTCCCAACGTTGGAACTGCCGCCGATCACCCGCCTTGCACTCGCGCTGTACTGCGGTGCTTCCGGCGACCACAACCCGATCCACGTGGACACCGACTTCGCTAAGTCCGCCGGCATGCCCGACGTGTTCGCGCACGGCATGCTGTCGGCCGCCTGGCTGGGACGGCTGTTGACGAACTGGGTGCCGCAGTCGGCGATCCGTTCGCTCGATGTGCGCTTCGCCGCCATCACCCATGTGGGCGAGCGCATTAGCTGCACCGGCAGGATCGCCGAGAAGTTCGAACACGAGGGCCGGCACTGCGTGCGGCTGCACATTGCGACCGCCAACCACGAAGGCATACAGAAGCTGACGGGCGAGGCGCTCATCGCTTGGAATTGACACAGGACATAGGAGACAACACATGAACCGCAAACTCGAAGGCAAAGTCGCCATCGTCTCCGGCTCCGGCCGTGGCATCGGACGCGAGATCGCGCTCAAGCTGGCGAGCGAAGGGGCCAGCGTCGTCATCAACGACCTCGACGCCGAACCGGCCGCGCAGACCGTCGCCGACATCGTGGCCGCGGGCGGCAGCGCCACCGCATGCGCCGGCAGCGTGACGGACAGCGGCTTTGCCGACCGCTTCGTGCGCACCGCCGTCGACAGCTACGGCGGCCTGGACATCATCGTCAACAACGCCGGCTACACCTGGGACAACGTGGTGCAGAAAATGACCGACGAGCAGTGGGAGGCCATGCTCGCCGTGCACCTGACCGCGCCCTTCCGCATCCTGCGCGCGGCCTCCAACTTCATCCGCGATGCCGCCAAGCGCGAGGCCGACGAAGGCCGCGAAGTGTTCCGCAAGGTGGTCAACATTTCCTCCACCTCCGGCGTGTACGGCAACGCCGGCCAGGCCAACTACGCGGCGGCCAAGGCCGGCATCAACGGCCTGACCAAGGCCATGGCCAAGGAATGGGGCCGCTACAAGGTCAACGTCAACAGCGTCGCCTTCGGCCTGATCAAGACCCGCCTGACCGAAGCGGATGCCAGCGCCGGCGCCAGCATCGACATCGAGGGCCGGCAGATCAAGGTGGGCGTCAACCCGCAGATCCTGAAGAACGCGGAAGCCATGATCCCGCTGGGCCGCGGCGGCACGCCGCAGGAAGCGGCCGGCGCGGTCTACCTGTTCTGTATCCCGGAGTCCAACTACCTCAGCGGGCAGGTGCTGGTTTGCGGAGGCGGCCGGCCGTGATGAACCCCACCCGGCCGTGGATGACAGAGGAGCTGGAGATGCTGCGCGACAGCGCGCGCCGCTTCTTCGAGCGTGAATGCGTTCCCAACGAAACACGCTGGCGCGTGCAGCATCACGCCGACCGCGACATTTGGACCAAGGCCGGTGCCGCAGGGCTGCTGTGCGCCAGCATCCCCGAGGAATACGGCGGCGGCGGCGGCAGCTTCCTGCACGAGGCGGTGATCTGCGAGGAGCAGATGCGCGCCATGGCGCAGAGCTTCAGCAACAACGTGCACAGCGGCATCGTTGCCCACTACCTGCTGGCCTACGGCACCGAGGAACAGAAGCGCCGCTGGCTGCCGCGCATGGCCAGCGGCGAACTGGTGGCCGCCATCGCGATGACCGAGCCCGGCGCCGGCACCGACCTGCAGCGCATCAAGACACAGGCGCGGCGCGATGGCGACCATTGGCGCATCAGCGGCAGCAAGACCTTCATCACCAACGGCATGCATGCCGGCCTCGTCTGCGTCGCAGCGAAGACGGATGCCGCGGGCGGCGCCAAGGGCATCTCGCTGCTGATGGTGGAGACCGAAGGCACGGCGGGCTTTCGCCGCGGGCCGCTCTTGGACAAGATGGGCCAGAAGACGCTGGACACCACCGAGCTCTTCTTCGACGACGTGCGCGTGCCCGCCGAGAATCTGCTTGGCGCCGAGGAGGGCCGCGGCTTCCCGCAGCTGATGGCGCAGCTGCCGCGCGAGCGCATGCTGATCGCCGTCGGTGCGGTGGCGAGCATGCAGCGCGCGATCGGCGAGACGCTGGAATACGTGCGCGACCGCCAGGTGTTCGGCGAACCACTGCTGAAGATGCAGAACACCCGCTTCACGCTGGCCGAGTGCGAGACGCAGGCGCAGGTGGCGCGCGCCTTCGTCGACGACTGCATCGCCCGCCTGATGCGCAACGAGTTGGACGTGCCGACCGCAGCGATGGCCAAGTGGTGGACCACCGACGCCTGCTGCCGCATCGTCGACGAATGCCTGCAGCTGCACGGCGGCTACGGCTTCATGAACGAATACCCGATCGCGCGGCTCTATGCCGACGTGCGCGTCGGCCGCATCTATGGCGGCGCCAACGAGGTGATGAAGGAGATCATCGCCCGGGCCATGGAGAAGCAATGATGGCCCAGGGCGAAGGTCCGCACTTCCGCTTCTGGCCGAAGGGCGTCGCGCGCGAGCTGGTCGTGCCGCAGGCGACGCTGCCGGAGTACCTCGAGGTCGCGGCGCGGCGGTATCCGGAGAAGGCCGCGATCGTCTACTGCGGCAGCGTCATCCGCTATGCCGAGCTCCAGCAGCGCGTGGCTGCGATGGCAGCCTGGCTGCGCGACACGCTCAAGCTGCAGCGCGGCGACCGCGTGCTGGTGGCCAGCCAGAACTGCCCGCAGTTCGTGGTCGCCTGCTACGCGGTCCTGCGCGCGGGCGGCGTCGTGGTGCCCGTGAATCCCATGAGCAAGGCCCGGGAGGTCCGCTACTACGCCGAGAACAGCGGCGCGCGCATCGCGTTCGTGGCGCAGGAGCTGCTGGAGCACTTCGAGCCGGGCTTGTTCGACCGGATCGTCGTGCACGCGTACGTCGAGGCCGTGGGGGACACCCCCGACGAGATCCCGGATTGGGTGCTTGCTCCGCTGCGTCCGATCTCGCGCCCGGATTGCGAAGGCTGGGCTTGCGTGCCCGCCGCCGGCGATGGCGCCGACCCGGGTGTGCGCCCCACGGACCTCGCCATCCTTCCCTACACCTCGGGCACCACCGGCCATCCCAAGGGCTGCATGCACACCCACCGAACGGTGATCGCCTCGCTGGCCGCCTCGCACGTCTGGAAGGGCCTGCATTGCGAGACGGTGGTGCTCGCGGTCGCACCGCTGTTCCACATGCTCGGCCTGCAGAACGGCATGAACATGCCGATCTTCCTGGGCGGCACCTCGGTGATGCTCCCACGCTGGAATCCGGCCCTGGCCGCCCGGCTGATCGAGCGCCACCGCGTCAGCGCGTGGACGGCCCCGCCGGCGATGATCCTGGACTTCTTCTCGAATCCCGAGGTGGCGCAGCGCGACATCTCCAGCCTGACCCTGCTCTCCGGCGGCGCTGCGGCGATGCCGGAAGCGGTGGCGACGATGATGCAGCAGCGCCACGGCATCACCTACAACGAGGGCTACGGCCTGACGGAGACGGCCTCCTTCCTGCAGGCCAACCCGCTCGCGCGCGGCAAGCGCCAGTGCCTGGGCATCCCGGCGCAGGGGGTGGACACCCGCATCGTGGACCCCGAGACGCTGAAGGAACTTCCGCAGGGCGAGCTGGGCGAGCTGGTCACCCACGCGCCGCAGAACACCGTCGGCTACTGGCGCAACCCGCAGGCCGACCGCGAAGCCTTCTTCGAGCTGGAGGGCAAGCGCTTCTTCCGTACCGGCGACCTGGCGTACATGGACGAGGAAGGCTACTTCTTCATGCGCGACCGCCTCAAACGGATGATCAACACCTCGGGCTACAAGGTCTGGCCGGCCGAGGTGGAGAACATGATGTACGAGCACCCGGCGATTCACGAGGCCTGCATCATCGGCGTGCCCGACGCCAGGCAGGGCGAGGCGGTGAAGGCGATCGTCTCGCTCAAGCCCGCCTTCCGCGGCGAGGTGACCGAGCAGGACATCGTCGATTGGGCACGCGGCCGCATGGCGGTCTACAAGGCGCCCCGTCTCGTGGAATTCGTGGACGCCTTGCCCAAGTCGGGCACCGGCAAGATCCTCTGGCGCGAGCTGCAGGAGCAGCATCGCGCCGCGGCAAGGAAGGAATCCGAATGAGCGACAACCCCGTTCGCTACGAACGCCGCGGCACCACGGCCGTGATGACCCTCGACGACGCCGCCACCCGCAACTCGCTCACCCCCGACCTGAAGGAGGGCCTGGCGGCCGCCATCGCGCGGGTCAAGGCGGACAGCGGCATCCGCGCCGTGGTGATCACCGGCGCCAACGGCGCCTTCTGCGCGGGCGGCGACCTGCGCGGCATCGCCGCCGCCGGCGCGCTCGAAAGCGACGGCTTGCGAGCCCGCATGCACGGCGCGCACGCGATCTTCCGCGAGCTGCTGTCCCTGGACCGCCCCGTCATCGCCGCGGTGGACGGTGCGGCCTACGGTGCCGGCTTCAGCCTGGCGCTGGCGGCGGACTTCGTGCTGGTGACGCCGCGTGCCCGCTTCTGCATGGTCTTCATGCGGGTCGGGGTCATCCCGGACTGCGGCGCCACCTACACGCTGCCGCGCATCGTCGGCGCGCAGCGCGCCCGCGAGCTGTTCCTCTCGGCCAGGGAGGTGGACGCGCGGGAGGCGCTGGCGCTCGGCATCGCCATGGAGCAGCACGAGCAGGCCGCGCTGCTGCCGCGGGCGCTGGCCCTGGCGGACAGCTTTGCCGGCGCCTCGCCGCTGGCCGTGGGCCTGGTCAAGCGCATCGCGCTCGACGCGGGCGCCATGGAAGCCGCCTTCGAGGCCGAGGCCGACGGCCAGGCGCTGTGCTTCCAGACCACGCTGCATCGTAAGGCCCTGCAGCGGTTTTTCGACAAGGAGCCGCCGGCCTTCCAGTGGCCGGCGCGCACGGACAAGGAGTGAAACGCATGAACAGGATGGTGGAGAACAAGGTCGTCGTGGTCACCGGTGCCGGCGGCGGCATCGGCCGCGACATCGCGCTGGCCATGGCACGCGAAGGCGCCCGGGTGGTGGTCAACGACATCGGCGCCTCGGTGGGCGGCGAGGGCCAGGACGCGGGCCCGGCGCAGGCCGTGGTCAACGAGATCAAGGCCTTCGGCGGCCAGGCGGTGGCCAACACCGACAGCGTGTCGGAGCCGGCCGCCGCGGTACGCATCGTCGGCACGGCGGTGGAGGCCTTCGGCCGCATCGATGTCGTCGTCAACAACGCCGGCATCCTGCGCGACCGCTTCTTCCACAAGATGAGCGCGGAAGAGTGGGATGCGGTCATCAAGGTGCACCTGTACGGCAGCTTCTATGTGAGCCGGGCTGCGGCCACGCACTTCAAGGAGCAGGAGAGCGGCTGCTACGTGCACATGACCTCCACCTCCGGGCTGGTCGGCAACTTCGGCCAGGCCAACTACAGCGCGGCGAAGCTCGGCATTGCCGCGCTGTCGAAGTCCATCGCGCTCGACATGCAGAAGTTCCATGTGCGCTCCAACTGCATCTCGCCCTTTGCCTGGAGCCGGATGATCGGCTCCATCCCGACCGAGACGCCCGAGGAGCAGGCGCGCGTCGATCGCCTGAAGCAGATGACGCCCGCCAAGATCGCGCCGCTGGCCGTCTGCCTGGCCAGCGACGCCGCCAAGGATGTCAACGGCCAGATCTTCGCCGTTCGCAACAACGAGATCTTCCTCATGAGCCAGCCGCGGCCGGTGCGCTCGGTGCACCGCAGCGAGGGCTGGACCCCGCAGACGGTGGCCAGCCAGGCGTTGCCGGCGCTGAAGGCGAGCTTCTACGAGCTGGAGCGTTCGGCCGACGTGTTCAGCTGGGACCCGATCTGAGGACGCGCATGACGACACCGACCATCGAAGAAGGCGCCGGCAGCGTGCAGGCCTTCCACCAGGACGAACTGGACGCCGGCCGCTTCCTCGTGCAGCGCTGCAGCGAGTGCAGCCGCCATGTGTACTACCCGCGCGCGAGCTGCCCGCACTGCGGCAGCGCGGCGCTGGAATGGAAGATGCCCAGCGGCCTCGGCACCGTGCATGCCGTCACCACCGTGCGGCGCAAACCCGCGGATGGAGGCGACCTCAACGTCAGCCTGATCGATCTCGACGAAGGCGTGCGGCTCATGAGCCGCGTGGACAACCTTGCACCCGAAGCGGTGCGCATCGGCCAGCGCGTCAGGGCGCGGGTGCAGGTGAAGGACGGCCGCGGGCTGGTGCTGTTCGATGCCATCGAAGGAGCCGCTGCATGAGCGCCGGACTCAAAGCCCTGCGCGGCAGCGCCGCGATCGCCGGCGTCGCCACCTTCGGCTGCGGCGAGACGCCCGGCTTCACCGACATGGAACTGCTGGCGCGCTCGGCACGCGCGGCCGTGGCGGATGCGGGTCTCGCAATGAGCGATATCGACGGCCTGTGCACCGCGAGCGCGTCGGCCGCGATGTGGGCCCTGCCGGTGGTCGAATACCTCGGCCTCAACCCGCGCTACATCGACGGCACCATGCTGGGCGGCAGCAGCTTCATCGCGCACCTGCTGCCTGCGATGCAGGCGATCCGCTCCGGCCAGTGCAGCGCGGTGCTCATTTGCTATGGCAGCGCCCAGCGCAGCGCCGCCTTCGGCCGGCGCGAGATCGTGGCGGCACGCCGCTTCCTCGACCCGCAGCCCTACGAGCATCCCTACGAGCCGATGCTGCCGGTGTCGGCCTATGCGCTGGCCGCCTCGCGCCACATGCACGAGTTCGGCACCACGCGCGAGCAGCTCGCCGACGTGGCCGTGGCGGCGCGTGCGTGGGCCCGGCTCAACCCCGAGGCCTTCATGCGCGAGCCGCTCACGCGCGAGGAGGTGCTGGGCGCCCGCATGGTGTCGGACCCGCTCACCGTGCGCGACTGCTGCCTGGTCACCGACGGCGGCGGCGCCTGCGTGCTGGTGAGCGCCGAGCGCGCGCGCGACCTGTCGAAGAAGCCGGTCTACGTGCTGGGCAATGCGACCGCGGTGTGGAACCGGCAGATCTCCTCGATGGCGGATCTCACCGTCACCGCGGCCAGCCAGTCGGGCCGCGAGGCCTTCGCGATGGCGGGGCTCGCGCCCAAGAACATCGACGTCGTGCAGCTCTACGACGCCTTCACCATCAACACGCTGCTGTTCCTGGAAGACCTGGGCTTCTGCCCCAAGGGCGAGGGCGGCAGCTTCGTCGCCGACGGCGCCATCGCGCCGGGCGGCCGGCTGCCGGTCAACACCAACGGCGGCGGCCTGTCCTGCGTGCACCCCGGCATGTACGGCATCTTCGCGTTGATCGAGGCCGTGCGGCAGCTGCGCGGCGAATGCGGCGAGCGCCAGGTGAAGAACGCGCACACCGCCATCGCCCATGGCAACGGCGGCATGTTGTCCAGCCAGGCCACCGCCGTTCTCGGCACGGCCGAAGCGCTCTGAGGAACCGACCATGATTCGCGACCCGCAAACCCTGCAAGCCCTGCTCGACGCCGTCGAGCGCTTCGTGCGCGAACGGCTGGTGCCGGCTGAAGCGCAGGTGGCCGAGACCGACGAGATCCCCGACGACATCGTGCGCGAGATGAAGGCGCTCGGCCTGTTCGGCCTGACCGTGCCCGAGGAGTTCGGCGGCCTCGGCGTGACGATGGAAGAGGAGGTGATGGTGATGCTGGCCATGGGCCAGACTTCGCCCTGCTTCCGTTCGCTCTTCGGCACCACGGTGGGCATCGGCTCGCAGGGCATCCTGTTGGACGGCACCGAGGCGCAGAAGAAGAAGTACCTGCCGCTGCTCGCGACCGGCGAGCTGATCGCCTCCTTTGCGCTGACCGAGCCCGATGCCGGCTCCGACGCGGCCTCGCTGCGCACCACGGCCATCCGCGAGGGCGACCACTACATCGTCAACGGCACCAAGCGCTTCATCACCAACGCGCCGCATGCCGGCATCTTCACGCTGATGGCGCGCACCGATCCGCAAGACAAGGGCGCGGGCGGTGTCTCGGCCTTCATCGTGGAGGCGAACACACCGGGCATCAGCATCGGCCGCAAGGACCGCAAGATGGGCCAGCGCGGCGCCCACACGGCCGACGTCATCTTCGAGAACTGCAAGGTGCCTGCCGGGCAGCTGATCGGCGGCCGCGAAGGCCAGGGCTTCAAGACCGCGATGAAGGTGCTGGAGAAGGGCCGCATCCACATCGCCGCGATCTGCGTCGGCGTGGCCGAGCGCATGCTGCGCGACGCGCTGAACTACGCCATCGAGCGCAAGCAGTTCGGCCAGCCCATTGCCGAGTTCCAGCTGGTGCAGGCGATGCTGGCCGACAGCCAGGCCGAGATTTACGCCGCGCGCTGCATGGTGATCGATGCGGCGCGCCGGCGCGACGAGGGCCGCAACGTCTCGACCGAGGCCTCCTGCTGCAAGCTGTTCGCCTCCGAGATGTGCGGCCGCGTCGCGGACCGCGCGGTGCAGATCTTCGGCGGCGCCGGCTACATCGCCGACTACGGCATCGAGCGCTTCTACCGCGATGTGCGCCTGTTCCGCCTGTACGAAGGCACGACGCAGATCCAGCAGATCGTCATCGCCCGCAACCTGGTGCGCGAAGCGATGCGTTGAGTTTTTCCCCACCCCACCCGAGGAGACAAGACCATGAAGACATCGAAGATGCGAAGACTCTGCATTGCCGCCGGCCTGGCCGCGCTGCTGGCCGCGCCGGCCGTGGCGCAAACGGGCTATCCGAGCCAGCCGCTGAAGCTGATCGTGCCGTACCCCGCCGGCGGCGCCACCGACACGCTGGCGCGCACCATCGGGCAGAAGCTGCAGGAAGCCTGGGGACAGCCCACGCTGGTGGAGAACCGGCCCGGCGCCGGCGGCACCATCGGCAACGCTTTTGTCGCCAAGGCGCCGGCCGACGGCCACACCCTGCTCATCGCCATCACCGCGCTGATCCAGCAGCCGATGCTGATGGAGAAGCTCCCCTACGATCCGCTGAAGGACCTGGCGCCCGTCACCATGATCGCGCGCAGCCCGAGCATGCTGGCCGTGCCGCTGGACTCGCCCG
This sequence comes from Variovorax sp. LjRoot84, assembly GCF_964254305.1. Classification (NCBI taxonomy): domain Bacteria; kingdom Pseudomonadati; phylum Pseudomonadota; class Betaproteobacteria; order Burkholderiales; family Comamonadaceae; genus Variovorax; species Variovorax sp. LjRoot84. Next base: position 4,819,535 of record NZ_CAXUTE020000001.1, on the reverse strand, counting down.
CCAAGAACCTGAAGGACTTCATCGCGATGGTGAAGGCCAGCCCGGGCAAGTACAACTTCGGCAGCTACGGCGCCGGCACCTCCTCGCATATCCAGGGTGCGCTCCTGAACATGCAGGCCGGCATCGACCTGGTGCACGTGCCCTTCCAGGGCGCCGCACCGCTGGCGACCAACCTGGTCGGCGGCCAGCTGGCCTCGGCCTTCATCGACAGCGCCAGCGCCCGGCCGCACCTCAAATCCATGCGCCCGCTGGCGGTGACCGGCACGCAGCGCATGCCCGGGCTGCCGGACGTGCCCACCTTCGCCGAGCTGGGCTACCACTCCTTCGACCCCTACGGCTGGTTTGGCGTGTTCCTGCCGGCCGCGACGCCGGCGCCGGTGGTGCACAAGCTCTCGGACGAGATCGACCGCATCCTGCGCCTGCCGGAGGTCACGGCCAAGATCGAGGCGCTGGGCCTGCAGGTGGGCGGTGGCAAGCCGGAAGAGTTCCAGAAGCTCGTGCGCACGGATGCCGCCATCTACGCCAAGATCATCAAGGACGCCAATATCCGGCTCGCGCCCTAAGCCTGCGCGCGCGGCGCCGAGGCGCCTACGATCGGCCCGCATGAAGAACGCATACGACTGCGAGTGTCACAAACCCGCGCTGCGAGACGTCCTATAAACATGGACGGCCGCATGGGGCGACCGTCCAGTGGGTTGACAGACAAGCTGAACGGAAAAGACTTCATCATGAAAATCGCAGTCATCGGCGGCAGCGGGCTCATCGGAACAAAGCTGGTGAAAAAGCTGCGTGAGCGAGGCCACGAGGCAGTCGCCGCCTCGCCCTCGGAAGGCGTCAATACCCTGACCGGAGAGGGCCTGGCCCAGGCCCTGGCAGGCGCGCAAGTTGTCGTGGATGTGGCGAACTCGCCCTCGTTCGAGGACGCGGCGGTCCTGAACTTCTTCGAGACCTCGGGCCGCAATCTCCTTGCTGCGGAACGGGCGGCCGGCGTCGGCCACCACGTTGCGCTGTCGGTCGTGGGCACCGAACGGCTGCTTGAAAGTGGCTACTTCCGCGCCAAGATGGCGCAAGAGATCCTGATCAAGGCGTCGCCTGTCCCCTACACCATCGTGCGTGCGACGCAGTTCTTCGAGTTCGCCGGAAGCATCGCCCACACGAGCGCCGAAGGAGAGACGGTCCGGCTCTCGCCGGCGCTCGTGCAGCCCATGGCGGCGGAGGACGTTGCAGAGGCGCTGTCGGAGGTTGCGCTCGAAGCGCCGATCAACGGCATGCTCGAGATTGCCGGGCCTGCGCCGTTGGGCCTGGACAAATTCGTCGGCCAGTTCCTGAGCGCCACCGGAGACGCTCGCAAGGTGGTCACCGATCCCGCCGCGCTCTACTTCGGCACGGCGCTGGACGATCGATCGCTCACCCCGGGCAAGAGCGCGCGCCTCGGCAAGACCACCTTCGCGGACTGGCTCAGCCGGCCCAAGGAAGCGCGATAGGGCGGCCGACGGCGATCACGTTTCTTGTGTGATGCTCATCTCGAGCGGCGTGGTCTGGAATGCCAGCTGCCGCCACTGGCCGTCCTCCTGGACCCAGACCTGCATCACGCGCGAGTCGATACGCACGGTACCGCTGCCATCCTTGCGCACGGCGACCAGCAGCTGGCGGCCCGTCATCAGGGCGGTGCTGCCCAGCACCTGGACCTTGAGCTCCGACCGGTCGATCTGCCGGTAGTCGACGTGCGTGCCGCCGGCGCGGAAATAGCTTTCGTAGTCGTCGGTCTGGCCCTTGGCGTGGACGTGCGTGAGTCCAGGATGAAGGATCTCGCGCAGCCGTGCGAAGTCGGCTCGCTTCATCGCCTCGCAGCGCTGGGTTTCGAGATCCAGCAGCAGCGACGCGGTATCGGAGGGCGTGAGTGGGTTCTGGGTCATGGTCAATCCAGCATCAAGGCGTGGGTGGCGGTCGAAGCGATTGCTAGCGCGATGCGGGCGTGCTCGAGCAGCGCCTGCGCGCCGTCGAGATCGGCGGCGACGCCGTAGACGATGTGGTCTGGGCGCACGAGCGCCGCGCCGCAGTCCTGCGTTTCGAACCAACGCGCGATGACGCCATCGGCCTCTGCGAGGCCAACCAGGCCCTCGACATCGTCGGCATCGCACAGGCAGACCGCTTTCGCATGCAGGGCCCGGAGACCGGCGGCCAGGCGGTCGAACTGTTCGTGGGAAGGCGCATCGCGCAGGAACAGCAGGAAGCCGCGGGGCAGCAGATCGTCCATCATCTGCGCGGCGCCCTGCGGGCCGATCCGCCCCACCGCCTGAGGGAAAGGCGTCCCTGCGGCGCCGTGTCCGCCGTCGATCAGGCCGTGGCGCACGCCGGGCAGAAGGCTCTGGCGCAACTGCATCCTGACCTCGCCGCCTTGCTGCTCGCGCAGGCCGCGATCGCGCTGGGCGGCGCGTTCGGCGTCGCGCTCGCAGATGATCTGGCCCAGGCGCTTGACCGTCCGGGTGGTTTCCTCGACCTGCGGGCCGCGCTCCGTGCCGTAGCTGTCCAGCAGCGCGTCAGGCGCATCGCCCTGCAGCACCCAGTCGAGCTTCCACGCCAGGTTGACGGCGTCGCGCAGGCCCTGGCACATGCCCTGCGCCAGGAAGGGCGGCATCTGGTGCGCCGCGTCGCCGGCCAGCAGCACGCGTCCCTGCCGCCACTGCTCGAGGACGACCGCGTGGAAGCGGTAGGTCGCGGCCCGCCAGATGCGCGCCTCGTGCGGCGCGAGCCAGGGCGAGAGCAGGGTCCAGATCGCGTCGTGCGGCATCTCGCGCTGCCCCGCCTCGTGCGGCAGCAGCAGGAATTCCCAGCGCCGGTGCGTGCCCGGCCCCACCACGTAGGTGCAGGGGCGAGCCGGGTCGCAGTACTGGATGTTGGTGGCCGGCAGGCGATCGAGCATGTCCTCGTTGACGTGCATGTCGACCACGATCCAGGGCTCGTCGAACTCCAGGCTCTTCAGGCCGAGGCCGAGCTGCTTGCGCATGGGGCTGGTGCCGCCGTCGCAGGCGACCACGTAGCGCGCCCGCAGCTGTGCCGGCGTGCCGTCCGGCGCCCGCGCGGACAGCATCGCGTACCCGCCTTCTTCCTGCACCGACGTGACTTCATGGCCCAGGTGGACCGACACCGACGGCATCTCGCCCACGGCGCGGCGCAAGGAGGCTTCGAGCGCCGGCTGGTTGAAGGTGTACGAAGGCGCCCAGGCCAAGGGGTAGGGCGAGGGGCCCATGTCGAAATGCTGGATCGGCTTGCCATCCGCGCCCTGATAAATCGTGGGGCGATAGGGCGTCATGTGGGGCGCCAGCGCGCCCGCGATGCCGATCTCCTGGAAGGTGCGCAGCGCCTCGTGGTCCAGCGCGAAGGCGCGCGGCAGCGGATAGATCTGATCGGACTTGTCGAAGACGGCCACGCGCCGGCCACGCCGGCCGAGCAGCGCGGCCAGCGATGCGCCGACCGGGCCGAAGCCGATGACGGCGACATCGACGGGCTCGCCGAAGGATTGATTCACTCGTTGTCTCCAAATGCAGGAAGACAAAATTGTGCATAAAAATAGGTATTATGCACCGAGGGTTCTCCCGGATGGCATTCGTCATCGCGACGCAGAAAAATGCACAAAACCAGATTTGTGCATTCAACAAGGAGACGCCAATGTCGATGATGAAAGCCGCCCGACTTCACAAGGTCGGCGCACCGATGGAGATCGAGCAACTGCCCATTCCACTGCCCGCCGCCAACGACGTGCAGGTGAGGGTGCATGCCTGCGGCATCGTGCCGAACCTGGGCAACATCCTGGCGAACTGGACCACCTGGTTCCCCGAGCTGCCGCTGCCGCCGCTGCCCGCCGTGTTCGGGCTGGATCCTGCCGGCGAGGTGACGGCCGTCGGCTCCCACGTCCATACCTGGAAGCCGGGCGATCGCGTGTACGTGAACCCGAGCCTGTACTGCGGCGGCTGCCGCGCCTGCCGCAACGGCGACCTGATCAACTGCACGCACTACGCCTTCAGCGGCTACTTCGGCTTCTCGCAGAACTCGCTCAAGCTCTACAAGAACTATCCCTATGGCGGCCTGTGCGAGTACATGATCGCGCCCCAGTACGCGCTGGTGAAGCTGCCCGACAACGTGAGCTTCAACCAGGCCGCGCGCTTCGGCTACCTGGGCACCATGTACTCGGCGATGCGCAAGGCGAAGGTGGGGCCCGGCCGCAGCGTGCTGATCAACGGCATCAGCGGCACGCTGGGCATCGGCGGCGCGCTGTTCGGCCTGGCGATGGGCGCCACGCGCATCCTCGGCACCGGCCGCAACAAGGAACTGCTCGAACGCGTGAAGGCGCTGGCGCCGGACCGCATCGAGGTCTTCTCGAACGCCGACGGCGAGGCCATCGACGCGTGGGCCAAGGCGCGCACCGACGGCCTGGGCGTGGACACCTTCATCGACGCGCTGGGCCCGGGCGCGCCACACGAGACCCTGCAGCAGGGCATTCGCGCGCTCAAGCGGGGCGGTCGCGCCTTCAACATCGGTGCCATCGCGGGCATGGTGGGCATGGACCTACACACAATGATGGACGAGCAGCAGAGCATCGAGGGTTCGGCCTGGTTCACGGCCGGCGAAGGCCAGGACATGGCCGACATGGCCGAAGCCGGAACGCTGGACCTCTCGGTGTTCGAGCATGTCTGCTATCCGCTGGACCGCATCAACGAGGCGATCTCGGGCATCGCGACGCGCAACGGCGGCTTCAGCAACTTCGTCATCAACCCCTGAACGGCGGCGCACCATGAAGATCAGACGCGTAGTGGCCGGCACCGGCGCCGGCGGCAAGTCCCAGCTGTTCTCGGACGCGGCGGCGCCGCGCAGCTTCGAGTTCGATTCGGTTCCAGGCTTTGCGGCGGCACTGCTGTGGTCCACCGAGGCGGGCGACACGGTGGGCCGGGGCGTTGCCGCCGATCGCAGTCCGCAGGTCGGTTTCGTTCCTGCGGAGGGCGGGACGCGGCTGATGTTCGTCACCTTTCCGCCCGACGCGGTCATGATGCGCGCGGACTTCGATGCGGCGGCCTTTGGCGCCGAGTTCGCGGCGCGCGTGCCGGGCCTGGCCGAAACCTTCGAGCCCGAGCATCCCGGCATGCACACCACCGACAGCATCGACTACGACGTGGTGCTGGAAGGCGAGATCACGCTGGAACTCGACGACGGCGTGCAGGTGCCGCTGCGCCGGCACGACGTGGTCGTGCAGCACGGCAACCGGCATGCGTGGCGCAATCCCGGCGACCGGCCGGCGACCATGCTCTTCGTGCTGATCGGCACGCGGCGCAAGGAGTGATCTATGCATAACATCGCCGCCATGCATAAAAACGAATCCATGGACTACACCCCCACCCTCGTCGAACAGGCCTTCGGGCGCTTGCGCCAGGACGTGCTTACGGGAACCTTCGCCGCCGGCGCCAAGCTCAAGCTCGACGAGCTGCAGACCGTCTACGGCTTCTCGAGCAGCCCCTTGCGCGAAGCGCTCAGCCGCCTCGCGCAGGAGGGCCTGGTGCGCGCCGACGAGCGCCGGGGCTTCCGCGTCGCGGCGATCTCCGCCGAGGACCTGGCAGACATCACCCGCATGCGCGTGATGCTGGACGTGCCGGCGCTGCGCGAAGCGATCGCGCATGGCGACGATGCGTGGGAAGCCAGCATCCTGGCCGCCTTCCATCGCCTGGAGAAGGTGGAGTCGCGCCTCGGCGACGGCCCGGTGGTGCTCGACGACGCATGGAGCGAGTTGCACCGCGGCTTCCATCTCGCGCTGGTCGCCGCCTGCCCCTCGGAACGCCAGCTCAGCTGGAGCGCCAGCCTGTTCGACCAGGCCGAGCGCTACCGGCGCTTCTCCGCGCGCTTTCGCAAGACGGCGCGCCGCAAGTCGAACGAGCACCGCAAGATCATGGATGCGACCTTGCGGCGCGACGCCGACACCGCCTGCGCGATGCTGGAGGAACACATCCTCAGCACGCAACGCAACGTGCAGGCCGCCCTGAAGGCGGCGGAAGCCGAGGCCTAGGATGCTCAAGGTCAGCCGGCCCACGCCCTCGCATTTCGGCATCTTCGTTACCGACCTGGAACGGATGGTGGCCTTCTATACCGAGACCTTCGAGCTCACGATCACGGATCGCGGCGTAGGCAGGACGTTCAAGAACGAGCTGGTCTTCACCAGTGCCAGCCCCGACCAGCACCACCAGCTGGTGCTCGCCTCCGGCCGCCCCGCGCAAGCGACCTTCAGCACCGTGATGCAGATCTCCTTCGTGGTGCCGAGCATCCAGCATCTGCGCGACATCTCTGCGCGTGCCGAAGCGCGGGGCGCGACCCAGATCCGCGGCCTCAACCACGGCAATGCGCTGTCGGTGTACATGCTCGATCCCGAAGGCAACACGGTCGAGATCTACATCGACACGCCGTTCTACGTCTCGCAGCCGCATGGCGATCCGCTGGACCTCGCCAAGGACGACGAGACGCTGATGAGCGAGACCGAAGCGATCTGCCGGCGCGACCCCAGCTTCATGCCGCTGGCGCAATGGCAGGCGCAGTTCCAGGCGAAGGCGCCGGCCGCGGCCTGAGCGCGCCGTTCCACCTCTCTTTTTTCCTCTCTTCTTCTTGGAGTTCCTATGAAGCTTTTGTCCTTTGTTCTGCAAGGCCGCGAAACCTGGGGCGCCGTCGTCGGCGACAGCGTCGTCGACCTGGGCCGGGCGATGCCGCAGCATGCGAGCCTCGCCGACTACATCGCCTCGGGCGAATACACGCAGGCCTCGCAGCATGTCGAGGGCCTGGCCCCGGCCGCGAAGCTGGCCGACATCCGCTTCCTGCCGGTGATCCCGCGCTCCGAGAAGATCATCTGCGCCGTGCGCAACTACATGGACCATCACCAGGAGGTGCTGGCCGCGGGCATGCAGCGCGAACTCTCCGCAGAGCCGCCCATCTTCCTGCGCGTGTGGCGATCGCAGTGCGCGCACAACGAGCCCATCGTGCGGCCGCGGGTGTCGGAGTCGCTCGATTGGGAAGGCGAACTCGCGGTCATCATCGGCAAGGGCGGGCGCGACATCGCCGAAGCGGACGCCTTCGACCATGTGGCCGGCTATGCCTGCTACAACGACGGCAGCGTTCGCGAATGGCAGTTCCACGCCAAGCAGATCGCCTCGGGCAAGAACTTCGAATCCACCGGCGGCTTCGGCCCCTGGATGGTGACCGCGGACGAAATCGAGCCCGGCCGCCAGCTCAAGCTCGAGACGCGGCTCAACGGCGAGGTGGTGCAGTCCAGCCACACGGGGCACATGATCTTCAGCATCCCGAGGCTGATCAACTACGCCTCGACGATCTTCACCCTCACGCCCGGTGACGTGATCGCGACCGGCACCCCGGCCGGCGTCGGCTGGAGCAAGAAGCCGCCGCGCTTCATGAAGGCCGGCGACGTCTGCGAGGTCGAGATCGAGGGCATCGGCGTGCTGCGCAATCCGATCGTCGACCAGGACTGACGCGCGGCGTCCGACCACTGCTGCCGCCAAGCACGGCAGCGACCCCACAACAAGACGGAGACACACCCATGCGGCGCAGACAGCTGGTCGGCGCGGGCCTTGCCTTGGCCTGCGCGGCACCTTTCACGGTTCACTCGCAGGACTTCCCGGATCGGCCGATCAAGATCGTCCAGGGCTTCGCAGCCGGCGGCAATGCCGACACCATCGCCCGCGTGGTCAGCACGGAGATGAGCAAGGGCCTGGGCCAGCCCTTCGTCGTGGAGGCGCAGACAGGGGCCGGCGGCACCATCGCCTCCGCCACCGTCGCGCGCGCCAAGCCCGATGGCTACACGCTGCTGCTGGCCACCGGTGGGCATGCGGTGGCGGGGGCACTGTACGGCAAGCTGGGCTACCAGACGGTGTCCGATTTCCAGATGATCTCCACCATCACCTACTTTCCCTTCCTGCTGGTGGTGCGCGCCGATTCGCCCTACCGCAGCCTGGCCGAGCTGCTCGCTGCCGCGCGTGCCGACGCGCGCAGCCTGTCGTACGGCTCTGCCGGCATCGGCTCGACGCACCACCTGGCGGGGGAGCTGCTGGTCAAGAGCGCGAAGGTCGAGCTGCTGCACGTGCCCTATCGCGGCGACGCCGCCTCGGTGACCGCGCTGCTCGGCGGTGAAGTGCCGCTGATCGTCGCGCCGCCGACGGCCGTGATGGCCAATATCAAAGCCGGCAAGCTGAAGGCGCTGGCGACCACCGGCGCGCAGCGCTGGGCCGCGATGCCGGAGCTGCCCACAGTGGCGGAGCAGGGCGTCGCCGGCTACGACGTGCGCTCGTGGGCCGGCTTCATGGCGCCCGCCGGCACGCCGCGCCCGGTGGTCGAGCGGCTGCGCGCCGAAACCCTCAAGGCGCTGCAGGTCCCGGGCGTTCGCGCACGCCTGGAAGACATGGGCGGCGAGGCGCGCGCAAGCACGCCGGAAGAAATGACGGCGATGGTGAGTTCCGAACTCAAGAAATGGACCGCCGTTGTCAACGAAGCACAGATTCCCAAGCAGTGAGGTTCGTATGTCCCTGATCGAAATCCGCAAGCGCAGTCTCACCATCGAGACCATCCATCACGAGGGCGGCCCGCCGGTCGACGAGCCGCTGAAACTGGCCGCGGCCTGCGCGGTGATCCGCAACCCCTACGCCGGGCGCTATGAGCCCGACCTGATGCCCTTTATGGCCGAGCTCCGCACGCTGGGGACTTCGCTGGCGACGGAGCTGGTCGAGGTGCTGGGCCGCGACAAGGTGGAGGTCTACAGCAAGGCCGCCATCGTGGGCGTCAACGGCGAACTGGAGCATGGCGCCGTGTGGCACGAAGCGGGCGGCTGGGCCATGCGCTCGGTGCTGGGCGAGCCGAAGGCGATCGTGCCCTCGGCCAAGGCCGTGGCGGCCACCGGCTACCGCCTGATGGTGCCGCTGCACTACATCCACGCCGCCTACGTGCGCAGCCACTACAACAGCATGGAGGTCGGCATCCAGGACGCGCCACGGCCCAACGAAATCCTGTTCGCGCTGGTGATGGGCACGGGTGGCCGCGTGCATGCCCGGCTGGGCGGCCTGAGCAAGGAAGCCGTCACCGTGCACGACGGGCAGCGCTGACATGCAAAGCCTGATGCGCGCCGTGCAAGTCAGAAACCCCGGCGGTCCGGAGGTGCTGGAGCTGGTCGAGCTGCCGATGCCGGTGTGCAAGGCCGGCGAGGTGCGGGTGCGCGCCGAGGCGATCGGCGCCGGCGGACCCGACGTGCTGATCCGCAACGGCACCTACAAGTGGATGCCGCCGCTGCCGGCCATTCCCGGCAACGAGATGGCCGGTACCGTGGAGGCGCTGGGGCCCGGCGTGACGACGCTCCAGCTCGGCCAGCGCGTGCTGGTCAGTTCGCGCGAGCTGCCGCAGCGCGGCGGCTGCTATGCGGAGTTCATCTGCGTGCCCGAGGAAGCGCCCTTTGTCTTGCCGGACAGCATCGCGTTCCAGGACGCGGTCAGCCTCGGCAATGTGCAACTGGCGCAGGCGATGCTATTGGCCTGCAACGGCGGCCTGCCGGTGCGCTCCATCCTCGTGCCGGGCGCGGCCGGCGGCGTGGCCACCATGCTGGTCCAGCTGGCGGCGCACCACGGCATGACCGTGATCGGCACCGCCTCCACGCCCGAGAAGCGGGCGCATGCGCTGGCGCACGGCGCGAGCGCCATCGTCGGCGGCGATCCGGCAGGGCTGCCCGATCGCGTCTTCGAGCTGACCGAGGGGCGTGGCGTGGACCTGGCTTTCGACCACGTGGGCGGCGAGCTGCTGATCGCCTGCATCCGCTCGCTGGCGCCGCTGGGCACCGCGATCTCCTACAACATCGCGGGCGGGCCGCCGGCGCGCGACGTCTTCATGGAACTGCGCTCGCTGTTGAGCAAGAGCCTGGCGGTCAGGACCTTCTCCATCCACACCTTCGACGCCGACCGGCAGCAGCGGCGCGCGCTGATGGACAAGGCCATCGGGCTCATGAGCCAGGGGGCGGTGCGGGCTCCGCCGACTCGCGTGTTCCCGATGGGCGAGGTGCAACAAGTGCATCGCATGCTCGATGCCGGCGAGTCGCTGGGCAAGCTGGTGCTCGCGCCGCGATAGGCCCCGGCTCACGCAAGCCAGGCCGGAACCGGAAGATTCTTCTCGCGCAGGAAGGCCGGGTTGTACAGCTTCGACTGGTAGCGCGAACCGGAGTCGGCCAGGATCGTCACGATCGTGTGGCCCGGTCCGAGCTCGCGCGCCAGGCGGATCGCGCCGGCCACGTTGATGCCGCTGGAACCGCCCAGGCACAGGCCTTCCTCGCGCAGCAGGTCGAACAGCACGGGCAGCGCCTCCTGGTCCTCGATCTGAAAGGCGTCGTCGAACGAGGCGCCCTCCAGGTTGCCCGTGATGCGGTTCTGGCCGATGCCTTCGGTGATCGAGCTGCCGGTGCTGCGCAATTCGCCGTGCTTGATGTAGTGGTACATCGCCGCGCCCATCGGATCGGCGGCGGCGATCACCACACCCGGCTTGCGTTCCTTCAGGTACTGGCCCACGCCGGCCAGCGTGCCGCCGGTGCCGATGGAGCAGATGAAGCCGTCGATACGGCCGTCCGTCTGCTGCCAGATCTCGGGGCCGGTCGAGCGGAAGTGGCCGTCCCGGTTGGACAGGTTGTCCCACTGGTTCGCATAGAGCACGCCACGGGGCTCGCTGCGCGCGAGCTCGGCGGCGAGGCGTTCGGCCACGTGCACGTAGTTGCCCGGATCGCTGTAGGGCACCGCCGGCACCTCGCGCAGCTCGGCGCCGTACAGGCGAAGCGCATCCTTCTTTTCCTGGCTCTGTGTCTGCGGGATCACGATCACGGTGCGGTAGCCGCGCGCGTTGCCCACCAGCGCGAGGCCGATGCCGGTGTTGCCGGCCGTGCCCTCGACGATCACGCCGCCCGGCTGCAGGTCGCCGCGCGCCTCGGCATCGAGCACGATATAGAGCGCCGCGCGATCCTTCACCGATCCGCCGGGATTCATGAACTCGGCCTTGCCGAGGATCTCGCAGCCGGTCAGCTCGGAGGCCTTGCGCAACCTGATGAGCGGTGTATGGCCCACCGCCTGGGTGAAGCTTTCACGCACGTCCATGATGAACGAGGATATTCCGCGCTTCCGGCCTTTCCGGTTCGCGCGGCCTGCATCGGACTACGTGCAGAAAGGTCTTTCGCTAGAGCTGCCCCTGGCACAGGTACTTGATGTGCATGTAGTCGTCCAGCCCGTGCACCGAGCCCTCGCGGCCGTAGCCAGACTCCTTCACGCCGCCGAAGGGCGCGGCCTCTGCCGCCAGGGCGCCTTCGTTGATGCCGACGATGCCTGATTCCAGCGCCTCGGCCACGCGCCAGATGCGGCGCACGTCGGTCGAGTAGAAGTAGGCCGCGAGGCCGAAGGGCGTGTCGTTGGCGGCGGCGATCACCTCGGCCTCGCTCTCGAAGCGCGTGACCGGCACCACCGGTCCGAAGGTCTCTTCGCAGCTGCATTCCATGGATGCGTCGGCGTTCACCAGCACGGTGGGGGCGTAGTAGTTGGGGCCGGCGCAGCGCGCCGAGCGCAGCCGCTTGCCGCCGACGACGACGCGTGCGCCCTTCTCGACGGCATCGCGCACATGGCGCTCGATCTTCTCGACTGCACGCGCGTTGATCATCGGACCGATCTGCGAATCGGGCTCGGTGGCCGGGCCGACCTTCAGCGCGCCGACCCGCGCGGCGAGCTTGTCGACGAAGGTGTCATGCACCTTGGCTTGCACGAACACGCGGTTCGGGGAGACGCAGGTCTGCCCGCCGTTGCGGAACTTGGCCGCCATCAGGCCTTCGACGGCGGCGTCGAGGTCGGCATCGTCGAAGACGATGAAGGGCGCGTTGCCGCCGAGCTCGAGCGAGAGCTTCTTCAGCGTGTCGGCCGAGCGGCGCGCCAGGTGCTGGCCCACCGGCGTGGAGCCGGTGAAGCTGATCTTGCGCACGCGCGCATCGTCCAGCCACACGTCCACCACCTCGGGCGTGCGTTCGCGCGAGGCGGTGACGATGTTGAGCACACCCGGCGGCACGCCGGCCTCCTCGGCCAGCTTGACGAGCGCGAGCGAGGTGAGCGGCGTGTCCTCGGCCGGCTTGCACACCACGGTGCAGCCGGCCGCGAGCGCCGGCGCGATCTTGCGCGCGATCATGGCGGCCGGGAAGTTCCACGGCGTGATGGTGGCGACCACGCCGACTGGCTCCTTCAGCGCGAGCATGCGGCGGCCCGGCACCGGCGCGGGGATCACCTCGCCATTGGCGCGCGTGGCTTCCTCGGCAAACCACTCGACGTAGCTGGCGGCATAGGCCACCTCGCCCCGGCCCTCGGCCAGCGGCTTGCCCTGCTCGCGCGAAATGAGGCGGCCCAGGTCTTCCTGGTGCGCCATCACCAGATCGTTCCAGCGCTTGAGGATGCGGGCGCGCTCCTTAGCCGGCACGGCGCGCCAGGCGGGGAAGGCGGCATGCGCGGCATCGACGGCGGCGCGCGCGTCGGCGGCCGTGCCGTCGGGCACGCTGGCGAAGACGGCGTCGGTGGCGGGATCCGTCACGTCGAGGCGGCGTGCGTCGCTCGCCTCGCGCCATTCGGCGCCGATGAGATGGGTGCCGGGCATCAGGTCCTGGCGTTCGAGGGTCAGTGTCATGGTGTTTGTCATGGGGGGTTCAGGCTGCGGCGACGCGCTCGGCGATCGCGATGCCCATCTCGGTGGTCGATGCCGTGCCGCCGAGGTCGCGCGTGCGCGGGCCCTCGCGCAGCACCGCCTCGATGGCGGCGAGGATCGCATCGTGGGCGGCGCGGCCGGCGCCCTGCCCTTGGGTGAGGAAGTCCAGCATCAGCGCCCCCGACCAGATCATGGCGATCGGGTTGGCGATGTTCTGGCCGTAGATGTCGGGCGCCGAGCCGTGCACCGGCTCGAACAGCGACGGGAACCTGCGGTCCGGGTTGAGGTTGGCCGAAGGCGCCAGGCCGATGGTGCCGGTGGTCGCGGGGCCGAGGTCGGAGAGGATGTCGCCGAACAGGTTGCTCGCCACCACCACGTCGAAGCGCGTGGGCTGCAGCACGAAGCGCGCGGACAGGATGTCGATGTGCTGCTTGTCGACCTGCACCTCGGGATAGTCGCGGCCGATCGCGTCGGCGCGGCCGTCCCACCAGGGCATGCTGATCGCGATGCCGTTGCTCTTGGTGGCCACCGTCAGGTGCTTTCTCTTGCGCGCCTGGGCGAGTTCGTAGGCGTACTTCAGCACGCGGTCGGTGCCGTGGCGCGAGAAGACCGATTCCTGGATCACGATCTCGCGCTCGGTGCCTTCGTACATCACGCCGCCGAGCGAGGTGTATTCGCCCTCGGTGTTCTCGCGCACCACGAGGTAGTCGATGTCGCCGGGCTTGCGGCCCGCTAGCGGGCAGGGCACGCCTTCGAACAGGCGCACCGGGCGCAGGTTGATGTACTGGTCGAATTCGCGGCGGAACTTCAGAAGCGACCCCCACAGCGAGACGTGGTCGGGCACGGTGGCGGGCCAGCCGACGGCGCCGAAGTACAGCGCGTCCACGCCCTTCAGTTGTTCCTTCCAGTCGTCCGGCATCATCTGGCCGTGCGCGGCGTGGTAGTCGCAGCTGGCCCAGTCGATGGTGCGGCAGTCGAGCTCGAAGCCGAAGCGCTCCGCCGCGGCCTGCACCACGCGCAGGCCTTCGGGCATCACCTCCTTGCCGATGCCGTCGCCGGCGATCAGCGCGATGCGGAAGGTGGGTGTCATTTCGGTTTTCCTCATGATGCTGCCGCGGCCTTGCGGTCCATGTCGTCGAGCCAGCCCTGGCGCAGCTCGGGCACCGAACGGGCGAGTAGTTCGTAGTAGGGGTGGTGCGGCCCGCGCTCGTAGTCGCAGCGCGCCACCTGCGCGAGCTTGCGGCCGTGCTGCATCACGACGATCTCGTCGCACACCGCGCGCACCGTGTGCAGGTCGTGGCTGATGAAGAGATAGGAGACGCCGAGCTCGCGCCGGAGCTCCGCCATCAGGTCCAGCACCGCCGCGGCGACCACGGTGTCGAGCGCGGAGGTCACCTCATCGCAGAGGATGAGGTCGGGATCGGCCGCGAGCGCGCGCGCGAGGTTCACGCGCTGCTTCTGCCCACCCGAGAGGCCGCCCGGCAGGCGAGCGGCCACCGAGTGCGGCAGCTTCACGAGATCGAGCAGTTCGCGGATGCGGCGTTTCAGCGGCTCGCCGCGCAGGCCCTTGTAGAACTCGAGCGGGCGCGCCAGGATGCGCTCGATGGTCTGCGAGGGATTCAGCGCCGTATCGGCCATCTGGAACACGATCTGGATGCGGCGCAGCTCGTCCCGCTCGCGCTGCTGCAGCGTCGGCTTGAGCTCGCGGCCGCGAAACAGCACGCTGCCGTGGCTGGGCTTCAAGAGGCCGGCCACGGCCCGCGCCAGCGTGGTCTTGCCCGAGCCCGACTCGCCGATCACGCCGATCGCCTGGCCGCGGTGGAGCTTCAGATCGATGTCCTGCAGGATCGGCTTGGCCGGACGCCCCTGCGCATCCACCGGGCCGTAGCCGGCCGAGAGCTGCTGCACATGGAGCAGCAGCTCGGGGTCGTCGTTCGCTGCCTTGCCCGATTCGCGCGTTGCCGGCCGGGCGGCGGCCAGCAGGCACTTCGTGTAGTCGTCCACCGGTGCCGAGAGGATCTGCCCGGTCGCGTTCAGCTCACGCATTTTTCCGTCGCGCAGCACCAGGATGTGGTCGGCCATCTGCGCCACCACGGCGAGATCGTGGCTCACGTACACCGCAGTGGCGCGGCGCTCGCGCACCACGCGGCGGAAGGCGCGCAGCACCTCGATCTGAGTCGTCACGTCGAGCGCGGTGGTCGGCTCGTCGAGGATCACGAGCTCGGGGTCGCCGATCAGCGCCATCGCGGCCATCAGCCGCTGCAACTGGCCGCCGGAGACCTGGTGCGGGTAGCGCGCGCCGATGGTTTCCGGATCGGGCAGCGCCAGCTCGCGGAAGAGCTGCACCGCCTTCGCCTCGGCCTCGGCCCGCTTGCACAGGCCGTGGATGACGGTCGGCTCGACCACCTGGTCCATGATCGTGCGCGAGGGATTGAAGGAGGCGGCCGCGCTCTGCGCGATGTAGGAGACGGTGCGGCCGCGCAGCGCGCGCTGCTGCGGCGCATCGAGCGCCAGCACGTCGGTGTTGCCGATCTGCACGCGGCCGGCCGAGATGCGGCAGCCGTGGCGCGCATAGCCCATCAGCGCCAGCGCGGTGGTGGTCTTGCCGGAGCCCGACTCGCCGATCAGCGCCAGCACCTCGCCGGGCTGCACGGAGAAGCTCAGGTTGTCGACCAGCGTAGTCGCGCCGGCGCAGATGCTCAAGCCCTGGACGGTGAGTGGTGCGCCCATCAGCGTGCTCCTCTTTCGCGGGCGGTGCGCCCCGGCAGGTTGTCGATGACGAGGTTGACCGCGATGGTCAGGCTCGCGATGGCCAGCGCCGGCACGATCACCGAGGCGCCGCCCATGGCCAGCGCGCCGATGTTCTCGCGCACCAGCGAACCCCAGTCGGCCGCCGGCGGCTGGATGCCCAGGCCGAGGAAGCTCAGGCTCGCCAGCAGCAGCACGACGTAGACGAAGCGCAGGCCCAGGTCGGCCAGCATCGGCCCGACGATGTTGGGCAGGATCTCGCGCAGCATGATGTAGAGCGTGCCTTCGCCGCGCGTGCGCGCCACGGTCACGTAGTCGAGCGCATTGATGTTGACGGCCAGCGAGCGCGCCATGCGGTAGGCGCCCGGCACGTAGATGATGCCCGCCGTGACCACCAGCATCGGCACCGAGGAGCCGAAGCCCGCCACCATGATGAGCGCGAACATCTTGCTCGGGATCGCGGTCAGCGTGTCCAGGCCGCGGCTGAGCACCGCGTCGATCCAGCGGCCGCTGGCGGCGGCCAGCAGCGCCAGCGTGGTGCCGGTGCCGCTGGCCAGCAGCGTGGCAAACAGCGCGACGCCGATCGTGTAGCGCGCCCCCTCGATGATGAGTGCCAGCATGTCGCGGCCCAGGTAGTCGGTGCCCAGCCAGTGCTTCGCGCTGATCGGCGCGAAGACGTTCGAGGTGCCCATGGCCGCCGTGCTGTGCGAGAGCAGCCAGGGGCCGAGCAGCGCTGCGAGCAGCCAGAACAGCAGCACCGCGAGGCCAAGCAGGCCGGAGGGGCCGAAGCCGCCGAGCCGGCGCAGCGGGTTGCTTCGACGCTCGGGTGGCGGGGCCGCGACGGAAGCCATGGCGTTCACGGCCGAGGTGGAGGTGGAGGTGGAGGTTTCCATGGAACTGGCCTCAACGGTGCCGCAGCCGCGGGTTGGCGAGGATGCCGCAGATGTCGGCCGTCGTCACCAGGATCAGGTAGGCGCAGCAGAAGATCATGGCGCAGGTCTGCACCAGCGGCATGTCGCGCTGCGACACGCCGTCGACCATCAGCTTGGCGATGCCCGGGTAGTTGAAGATGGTCTCGACGATGATCACGCCGCCCAGCAGGTACGACAGGCTCAGCGCCACGGCGTTGGCGATCGGCCCTACCGCGTTGGGCAGCGCATGCGCCAGCACCATGCGCATCGGCGAGGCGCCCTTGAGCCGCACCATCTCGATGTAGGGCGCCTCGAGCTGGTCGATGACCGCGGCGCGCGTCATGCGCATCATCTGCGCCACGATCACGCAGCACAGCACCAGCACCGGCATCGCGAAGGCGCGCAGCAACTGGCCCAGCGACTCGATGTCGTTGACGAAGGAGAGCGCCGGCAGCCAGCGCAGCTGGACCGCGAAGACCAGCACCGCGAGGGTTGCGACCAGGAACTCCGGCACCGACACCACGCCCACCGCCGTCGTCGAGGCGGCGCGGTCGAACCAGGAGCCGCGCCAGACTGCCGAGGCGATGCCGAGCGCGAGCGCGATGGGCACCGAGAACAGGGCCGTCACCGCCGCGAGCAGCAGCGAATTCGGCAGCCGGCTGGCGACCAGCTCGGCCACCGGCATCTGCGTCGTGGCCGAGCGGCCGGGGTCGCCCGTCACCATACCGAGAAGCCACTTCGCGTAGCGTTGGGGCGCCGGCACGTCCAGGCCCATCTGCGCGCGCAGCGCGGCGACCGCCTCGGGCGTGGCGTCCTGGCCGAGCTGTTCCTGCGCGGCATCGCCGGGCAGCACCGCGGTGATCGAGAAGACGATCACCGACACCGCCAGCAACGACAGCAGCGCCAGCGCGATGCGCTGGGCAAGAAGCTTGAGGATTACATGGTTCATCTCGGTGCTCCGTGGGGCGAGGCGAACGGCTGGGGAGGCGTCATGCCTCCAGCCATACGTTCTCGGCGAAGTTGTAGCCCATCAGGCCGCCCAGAGGGATGGGCGACAGGCCCTTGAGCTTGGACGTGTGGCCGTCGATGCTGGCGAGGAACAGCGGGATGCCGATGCCGGCGTCCTGGTGGATCATGGTCTGCATGTCGGCGTACATCTGCTTGCGCTTGGCCAGGTCGGTCTCGGCGCGCGAAGCCAAGAGCAGCTGGTCGAACTTCTCGCTCTTCCAGCGCGACTCGTTCCAGGCCGCGCCCGACTGGAAGAACTGCGTCAGCAGCACGTCGGCGCTCGGGCGCGGGTTGACGTTGCCGAAGCCCACATGGCTGTTGAGCCAGTGGTTCGACCAGTAGCCGTCGGCCGGCATGCGCTTGATGTCGATCTCCAACCCCGCGCGCTGCGCCGTCTGCTGCAGCAACAAGGCCATCTCCACCGAGTAGAGCGCGGCTGGCGATGCCACCATCGGCACCTTGCCGGTGACGCCCGACTTCTGCAGGTGGAACTTCGCCTTGTCGAGGTCGAAGGGGCGCTGCGGCAGGCCGGCGAAGTGGAAGCGGTTGGTCGGGTCGATCGGCTGGTCGTTGGCGACCACCGCATAGTCGAGCGCGATGGTCTTCTTCATCTGCTCGCGGTCGAAGAGGTGCTTCATCCCGAGCACGAAGTCCGGGTTGGTGCCGGGCCCCACGTCCTTGCGCATCACGAGGTCGGAGTACTGGCCGGACTGGGTGACGAAGATCCCGAAGCCGGGCGTACCCTTCACGCGCTCCACCGAGCGCGGATTGACCGAGCCCACCAGGTCCATGCCGCCGGACAAGAGCGCATTGACACGCGCGCTCTCGTCGCCGATGCCCACGAACTCGATCTCGTCGAGGTAGGGCTTGCCGGGCTTCCAGTAGGCGTCGTTGCGCACCATCAGCGAACGCACGCCGGGCTTGAACTCCTTGAGCTTGTAGGGCCCGGTGCCGATGCCGGCATTGAAGTCGGTGGTGCCCTCCTTGACGATGTGGAAGTGGAAGGTGCCCAGGATCACCGGCAGGTCGGCGTTGGGCGCGCTCAGCACGAAGGTCACTTCGTTCGGGCCGGTGGCCTTGGCGCTCTCGATCTGGTCGGCGAGCACCTTGGCCTTGGATGCGGTGGCCGGGTCCTTGTGGCGCATCACCGAGAACACCACATCGGCCGGCGAGAGCGCCTTGCCGTCGTGGAAGCTCACGCCCTTGCGCAGCGTGAAGACCCAGGTCTTCGCGTCCTTGGTGGTGAACGATTCGGCCAGCGCAGGCTGCGGCGTCAGGCTGCCGTCCAGCGAGGTCAGGCCGTTGTAGATCATGTTGCCGCGCGAGTAGTCGGTCTGGTTCGACTGCTTGGCGGGGTCGAGCGTGTCGGTGGCGGCGGCGGTCGCGCCGGCCACGCGGATGCGCCCGCCCTTCCTGGGCGTCTGCGCATGCGCGGACATCGCCGCGCCGGCGATGCCGCCGGCCAGTGTGGCCTGCATGCCGCCGGCCATCAGCATCGTGAGGATGTCGCGCCGCGTGGCGCCGCGCCTGAGCGACTCCATCACGCGAAGGCTTTCGCCGGGACCGACGAGGTTGTCGAAGCTCTTGTTGCTGCTGCTGTCGCTCATGGTGGGGTACTCCTCTGGTTGTCGATGAAGAAAAGGCGCTCAGGCCAGCCGGTCCTTGAGCCTGTAGTACAGGCCCACCGCCGGCAGGAACCACGGCGGGCCGAAGTGGCCGGGGATCGCGGGCCAGTCGCGGTCGCCCCAGGGGTTGGCAAGCGCGTCGCCGCCCATCACGGCGGCCATGCGCTCGCCCATGTGGACCGACATCTGCGTGCCATGGCCGCTGTAGCCCATGGCGTAGTAGAGGCCGTTGCGCTCGCCGGCGTGGGGCAGGCGGTCCTGCGTCATGTCGACCAGGCCGCCCCAGCAGTAGTCGAGCCGCACGGCGCCGAGCTGCGGAAAGGTCTCGGCCAGTCCCGCGCGCAGGATCTCGCCGCTCGCGGCATCCGTCTGCGGGCTGGAGACCGCGAAGCGCGCACGCCCGCCGAACACCAGCCGGTGGTCGGCGGTGAGCCGGAAGTAGTGGTGGATGTTGGCCACCGTCACGTAGGTGCGCCGGGCCGAGAGCAGGGCCTGCGCGCGGTCGGCGCCGAGCGGCTCGGTGACGACGATGAAACTGCCGATCGGCACGATGCGGCGACGCAGCCAGCCGAAGCTGCCGTAGCCGCCGTGGCGCGTGGCACCGGTGGCCAGCAGCACCTGCTGGGCGCTGACGGTGCCGCGCTCCGTGTGCAGCCGGTGCGCATGGCCGGGACCCAGCCGTTCGAGGCGGCGCACGGCGGTGCCGGTGTGGATCTGCGCACCGTGGCGCTCGGCCGCTGCCGCCAGGCCGTGAGCGAAGCGGCCCATGTGCATCTGGCCGCTGCGCTTGTAGAGCAGGCCGCCGTGGAAGCGCTCGCTCTGCACCTCGGCGTGCACGCGCGCCGCGTCGAGGATCTCGACATCGGTGTCGACGCGGTCGGCGACCAGGCGCTCGGCGCTGCGTTGGAGCGCGGCCATCTGGTTCGGCCGCGTCGCAAGCTTGAGCTTGCCGTTTCGCAGGAAGTCGCAATCGATGTCTTCGTCGCGCACCAGCCGCGCCACCGTGTCCACCGCATCGTCGTAGGCGCGGTACCAGGCACGGGCCCGCTCGACGCCGACCTTGGCGGCGACATCGGCGTAGTCCACCGCCAGCCCGTTGTTGACATGCCCGCCGTTGCGGCCCGAGGCTTCGGCCGCCACGCGCTCGCCGGCCTCCAGCACCGCCACCGTGGCGCCGCGCTTGGCCAGCGCCAGCGCCGCCGACAGGCCGGTGAAGCCGCCTCCGACGATCGCGACATCCACCTGCGCCGGCAGCTCGCACGAGCGCGGGGCGAAGGCGGGCGCCGAATCGGTCCAGTAGGAGTCGAGCTTCATTGCGTGGTGCACTTGCAGAATTTCAGAGGCCGACCACGCCCGGCAGGCCGCCGATGTCCTTGATCTCGACATAGCGGTAGGCCGGATTGCCCGGGCCGTGGCCGCGGTTGACGAAGACCTTGTTGACGATGCCGAGGTCGTCCGCCGACATCAGGTCGTAGCGCAGGCTGGAGGACACGTGCAGCACGTCTTCGGGGTTGCAGCCCAGCGAGTCGAGCATGTACTCGAAGGCCTGCAGGCGCGGCTTGTAGGCCTGGGCCTGCTGCGCGGTGTAGACGCGATGGAAGGGCGCGCCCAGCATCGCGACGTTCTTCTGGATCTGGCTGTCCGAGGCGTTCGAGAGGATCACCAGCGGGATCTCCTTGGCGACCTTGGCCAGACCGGCGGGCACGTCCTCGTGCGGAGTCCAGGTCGGCACCGCGTCGTAGTACTTCTGCGCTTCGTGGTCGAAGTACTGGATCTTCCACTTCTTGCAAAGCCGGCGCACCGCGTTCTTCAGCACCACCTCGTAGGGCTGCCAGTCGCCGAGCACTTCGTCGAAGCGGTAGGCGCTGAAGTCGGCGATGAACTGCTCCATCTGCTCGGCCGGAATGCGGTCAGCAAAGATGTCGCGCGTAAGTTCGCCCATGCGAAAGCGCGTGAGGGTGCCGTAGCAGTCGAAGGTGATGTACTTGGGACGGATGCTCATGGTCTCTGTTCCTTGGATGAGAGATGTAAATGCGACGAACTCATGACGAAGCGATTGCAGCACGCAGCGGCGCCGAGGTTGTAGGGAAATGGGGGCGCCCGGCGCACGAAAGCTGCGGTTTGGAGGGGGTGCGGCGGCATGCCGTGCGGTCTGCCCCTTGCGTGTGCAGCCGCGCACCTCAGTGCGTTGCTGCGAAGTCGATGAGCACGCTTTTGAAGCGCAGGTTCGCCTCGACTGCCTGACGACCCAGGTCCTTGCCGATGCCCGACTGGTGGTAGCCGCCGGTGGGGATGACGAAGTCGGCGCTGCGCCCGTAGCGGTTGATCCAGACGGTGCCGGCGGAGATGCCGCGCATCGCGCGCAGCGCCCGGCCGATGTCGGCGGTGTGCACGCCGGACGCGAGGCCGTAGTGTTCGTGCGCGGCCAGCGCCAAGCCTTCCTCCTCGTCGCCGAAGGTCTGGACCGTGAGCACCGGCCCGAAGATCTCTTCCCGCACCGCCGGGTTGGCCGCGTCCACGCCCTCGATCAGCGTGGGCCGGAAGTAGGCGCCGCCGGGGCCGCCGTCGAACAGGCCGCCGCCGCAGCGCATGCGGCCGCCGGCCTCGCGCGAGCGATCGACGATGTCCTGGATGCGCCCGGCCTGCAGCGCCGAGACGATGGGCGGCAGCGTGGCCGCGTCGTCCCAGGTCGCGCCCGGGCGCAGCGTTTCCAAGCGCGCCGCGATGCGCTCGACCAGCGCCTCGGCGATGCCGCGCTGCACGATCAGCCGCGAACCGGCCACGCACACCTGCCCCGCGTTGCCGGCGATCGCGCCGGCGATCATGCCAGCCAGCCGGTCCACGTCGGGCGCGTCGTCGAACACCAGCTGCGGGCTCTTGCCGCCCAGCTCCAGCGTCACCGGCTTGGGCCCCGTCATGGCGCAGGCGGCCATGATGGCGGCACCGGTGCGGGTGGAGCCGGTGAAGGTCATCTTCGAGACGAGCGGATGGCGCGAGAGCGCGTCGCCCGTGGTGCGGCCGTCACCCTGCACAACGTTGAAGAGCCCGGGCGGCACGCCGGCCTCGACGGCCAGCTCGGCCAGCCTGAGGGCCGAGAAGGGCGTCAGCTCCGAAGGCTTGAGCACCACCGCGTTGCCGGCGGCCAGCGCGGCGCCGACCTTCCACGACACCATGACCAGCGGGAAATTCCACGGCGTGATGGCGCCGACCACACCATAGGGTTCGGCCACCACCATCCCCAGATGATCGTGGCGCGTGGCCGCGACCTCGCCACCGAGCTTGTCCGCGTACTCGGCGAAGAAGCGCAGGCCTTCGGCCGTGAACGGGACGTCCCAGGCGATGGCGTCGCGCACCGGGCGCGTGGAGCACACGGCCTCCAGCGGCCCGAGGCGCGCGGCGTCGGCTTCGATCAGGTCGGCCCAGCGACGCAGCACGCGAGCGCGTTCGCGCGGCGCGCGCCGTGCCCAGTCGCTCGCGCGCCACGCGCTCCAGGCATCGCGCACGGCAGCGTCCACGGTGGCCTCATCGGCCAGCGGAAGCTCGGCATGCGGCTGACCGTCGGAGGGCCGTTGCACGACCATGCGGCCGGCATCGGGGACCAGGCGTGCGCCGATGAAGTGGCCCGAGGGCGCGTGGATCTGTCGCGGGTCGAAGACTTGCATGTTGGACTTTCGATGGAAATCTGTTGCCGAAACGCGAGCTCGCGAAACGGCGCTCGATGCTAGGCAGGTTGGCGCGGCATTTGTGTGCGTAAGCGCGCGCGCTGCCGCATCGAATTGCGAAACCCGGGGCCGCAACAGGCGAAGCTTGCAAGTTGCGGCGAAGCGCGAATTGGGTCTGGCGAAAGGCGCGGATGTCGTCCAAGATGACCTGCCTTTTCGCTGCAAAAAGACCTTCCCGATGCCTGCCCAGACACCGAATGCACCTGCTCTCGACGGCGTGGTGCTGAGACCCATGACCGCTGCCGACCTGCCGGTCGCGCACGCGTTGACGGCCGAGCTGCGCTGGCCGCACCGCCCCGCGGACTGGGCGCAGGTGTTCGCGCATGCCGAGGGCATCGTCGCCGAGCGCGACGGCGAGCTCGTCGCCACCGCGCTGCGCTGGCGCTGGGGCGAGCGTCACGCCACCATCGGCCTCGTGATCGTGGCGCCGGCCTGCCAGGGTCGCCGCCTCGGCCACCGGCTCATGAGCGCGCTGCTCGAAGGCCTGGACGCGCACACGGTGCTGCTGCATGCGACCGCCGACGGGCGAGGTCTTTACGAGCGCCTGGGCTTTGTGCGCACTGGCGAGCTGCGGCAGCACCAGGGCGTGGCCCAGCCGGCGCCGCTGGTCGCGCTGCCCACGGGCTGGCGCCTGCGGCCCGCCGGCCAGAGCGAGGCGGCATCGCTGCAGGCGCTCGACGCGGCGGCGCGCGGCATGCCGCGGGATGCGCTGATCGCCGATCTGCTGGCCGCGGCCGACGCCTGCGTGGTGCTCGACCATGACAACGAGCCGCGCGGCTTTGCGATGCTGCGCCGCTTCGGGCGCGGGCACGCGATCGGTCCGGTGGTGGCGCCCGATGCCGAAGGCGCGAAAGCGCTGATCGCGCATCTCGCCGGCCTGAACGCCGGCCACTTCACGCGCATCGACATCGACTTCGCCAGTGGCCTGGCCGAATGGCTCGAGAGCATCGGCCTCTTGCGCGTGGACGCGCCGACGACGATGGTGCGCGGTGCGCCGCTTGCCACGCCGCCGGGCGGGCCGGCGCTGTTCGCGATCGTGACCCAAGCCGTCGGTTGATGGCGATGGGCACGACCACCTTTCTCTACAAGTCTGATCCGGTGCGCGGCCGCCAGTGGGCCGAGGTGTTCGGGCGCCGCGCGCCCGGGATCGACTTCCGCATCTGGCCCGACATCGGCGACCCGGCGCAAGTGCGTTTCCTAGCGGCTTGGGAGCCGCCGCCGCAGCTGGCCGAGCGCTTCCCGAACCTGGAGGTGCTGTTCTCTTCCGGCGCCGGCGTCGACCAGTTCGACTTCGCGGCGCTGCCGCCGGACTTGCCGGTGGTGCGCATGGTCGAGCCCGGCATCGTGCAGGGCATGGTCGAGTACGTGACGCACGCGGCGCTCGGCCTGCATCGCGACATGCCGCGCTACCGGCGCCAGCAGCAGGAGGGCCAGTGGCGCCCGTTGCCGGTGCGACCCGCGGGCGAACGGCGCGTCGGCGTGCTCGGGCTCGGCTCGCTCGGCCAGGCGGTGCTGGCGCAGCTTGTCGGCCTGGGCTTCGATTGCGCAGGATGGAGCCGCTCGCGGCATGCAGTCGACGGCGTGCAATGCCATGCGGGCGCCGACGAGCTGCCTGCCTTCCTTGCGCGCACCGAGATCCTCGTGTGTCTGCTGCCGCTCACCGATTCGACGCGCGGCTTTCTCGACGCGCGCCTGTTCTCGATGCTGCCCGAAGGCGCGGGCCTGGTGCATGTCGGCCGCGGGCCGCAACTCGTTGATGCCGACCTGCTGGCCGCGCTGGCCAGCGGCCGGATCGGCGATGCCGTGCTCGACGTGACCGAGCCCGAGCCGCTGCCGCCGGAGCATGCTTTCTGGCGCCATCCGAACATCCAGCTCACGCCGCACATCGCGAGCATGACGCAGCCGCTGAGTGCGGCAGAGGTGGTGCTCGACAACCTGCAGCGCTTCGAGGCAGGCGAACCGTTGCTCGGCCTGGTCGATCGGGCTCGCGGGTATTGAGATTCACCCGCACCGTTCGAGATGCACGTTCGCCCTGAGATTCACCCACACCGCTCGCCCTGAGCTTGTCGAAGGGCTTGCGTTGAACCGGCTTCGACAAGCTCAGCCCGAACGGTTCTCGGTGCGCACCGCAGGATCTGCTGTAGCAACTCGCACAACCGCAGCCTGCATTGCGCGAGGACCCCAAAGCAGCACCACGCGATGCGGTGCGCCGCCTAAGCTGATGGCCATCGAAAGCCTCTTCGCTCTCGCTCCATCCGACACCGAAATGACGCATCCCACCGCATTACCCAACCTCGCCGCGCTCGACGCCATCGACCGCGCGCACCTCATCCATCCCGTCTCGCCCTGGCGCATGCATGAAGAGCGTGGCCCTACCGTGCTGGCCTCGGGCCGCGGTGCATGGCTCACCGATGCCAGCGGCCACGAACTGCTCGACGCCTTCGCAGGCCTCTGGTGCGTGAACGTGGGCTACGGACAGGAGAGCGTGGTGCAGGCCGCGGCCGAGCAGATGCGCCGCCTTCCCTATGCGACCGGCTACTTCCACTTCAGCAGTGAGCCGGCCATTCGCCTGGCAGAGAAGCTGGTGCAGATCACGCCCGCATCGCTGACCCGCGTGTACCTGACGCTCGGCGGCTCCGAGGCGATCGATGCCGCGGTGCGCTTCATCGTGCAGTACCACAACGCGATCGGCAAGCCGTCGAAGAAGCAGTTCATCGCGCTGGAGCGCGGCTACCACGGCTCCTCGTCCACCGGCGCCGGCCTGACCGCACTGCCGGCCTTCCACCGCGGCTTCGACCTTCCGCTGCCCACGCAGCACTACATCCCGTCGCCCTACGCGTATCGCCATGCGGACGGCGCCGACCCGCAGGCGCTGATCGCAGCATCGGTTGCCGCATTGCGCGCCAAGGTGGCCGAGCTGGGCGCGGACAACGTAGCCGCCTTCTTCTGCGAGCCGATCCAGGGCTCGGGCGGCGTCATCGTGCCGCCCAAGGGCTGGCTGAAGGCGATGCGCGAGGCCACGCGCGAGCTCGGCATTCTCTTCGTCGTCGACGAGGTCATCACCGGCTTCGGCCGCACCGGCCCCATGTTCGCGTGCGAGGCCGAGGGCGTGGAGCCCGACCTGATGACCATGGCCAAGGGCCTGACCGCCGGCTACGCGCCGATGGGCGCGACGATGATGTCGGAGCAGGTCTATGCGGGCATTGCCGACGGCGTGCCGGCGGGCGCGTCGGTCGGCCACGGCGCCACGTACTCCGCGCACCCGGTCAGCGCCGCGGTCGCGCTGGAGGTGTTGCGCCTGTACGAGGAAGGCGGCGTGCTCGCCAACGGCCAGCGCGGCGCGGCCCATTTCGGGGCCGGGCTCGACGCGCTCTGCGCGCACCCGCTGGTGGGCGATGCGCGCCACCGCGGTCTGCTGGGTGCGTTGGAGCTAGTGAGCGACAAGGCGAGCAAGCGCGGCTTCGATGCCGCACTGGGCTTGTCCGACCGCATCTTCGCCGCCGGCTATCGCAACGGCCTGGTGTTCCGCTCCTTCGGCGACCACATCCTCGGTTTTGCGCCTGCACTCACCTTCACCGAAGACGAGTTCGCCCAGATGTTCACGCGCTTGAAGAAGACGCTGGACGAGGTGCTGGCCGCGCCCGACGTGCGCGCCGCATTGGCCGCCTGAGCGAAAGCCCGCGCGCCGCCCCGCAACCCATCGAGACAGACGCAGAATCGGGCTCTCTTCGTTTTTCGGCGCCGCCATGTCAGAAGCCTTCAAGATCGACCGACTCGACCTGCGCATCCTGGCGCAGTTGCAAAAGAACGGGCGCATGACCAACGTGGACCTGGCGGACGCGGTGGGCCTCTCGCCCAGCCCCTGCCTGATCCGCGTCAAGCGGCTGGAGCAGGCAGGCTACATCGCCGGCTACGGTGCGCACCTGCGGCTCGAGAAGCTCGGCGACACGCTGACCGTGTTCACCGAGGTCACGCTGCAGGATCACCATCGCGAGGACTTCGCACGCTTCGAGGCCGCGATCAGAGATGTCGACGAGGTGCTCGAATGCCACCTGGTGAGCGGCGGCTACGACTACCTGCTGCGCTTCCTGACGCGGGGCGTGAACCACTACCAGGAAGTGATCGAGGAACTGCTCGAACGCAACATCGGCATTGCGAAGTACTTCAGCTACATCGTGATCAAGTCGCCCTTCATCAAGACGCACTGTCCGATCGAACGGCTGTTTCCCAACCAGCGCTGACCGGCGCTTCCGTTTCGTCCATGCCCGACACCCCGCCTCGCTCCCGTCCGTCCGCCCGCTTCGTGCGGCTGGCCGAAACCGACAGACCCACGCTGACGTTGCAGATCGACGGCCAGCCGGCCACCGCGCTGGCCGGCGACACCCTGCTGGTGGCGCTGCTCGCCCACGGCCGGCGCGTGCGCGACAGCGAGTTCGGCGACGGGGCGCGGGCCGGCTTCTGCCTGATGGGCGCCTGCCAGGACTGCTGGGTGTGGACGCCGGCCGGCGAGCGCCTGCGCGCCTGCTCCACCCCCGTGACGGCGGGCATGTCGGTGTGCACGCGGCCGCCCGCGCAGCACTGGCCGGCGACGCCGGACCTGCTGCAATCCCTGCAGCGCCATGCCCCGGGGGCGGCAGCATGAGCCCTGCATCGCTCGCTCATCCCGCACGCATCGTCGTGGTCGGCGCCGGCCCCGCCGGCGTGCGCGCGGCGCAGGCCCTGGTGCAGGCCGGGCTGCGGCCCATCGTGATCGACGAGAGCCGGCGCGACGGCGGCCAGATCTACCGCCGCCAGCCCGAAGGCTTCAAGCGACCCTACGCCAAGCTCTACGGCACCGAAGCCGAGAAGGCGCAGGCGTTGCATCGCGATTTCGATGCGCTGCGCGGACAAATCGACTACCGCAGCGACACGCTGGCCTGGAATGTGAGCGAAGGCGCCCTGCACGTGGTGCGCGAGGGCGAGCCGCAGACGCTGCCCTTCGATGCGCTGCTGGTGTGTTCCGGCGCCACCGACCGCCTGATGCCCGTGCCCGGCTGGCAGCGCGCCGGCTGCTACAGCCTGGGCGCCTCGCAGATCGCACTGAAGGCGCAGGCCTGCGCGATCGGCGCGCGCGTCGTCTTCCTCGGCAGCGGACCGCTGCTGTACCTGGTCGCGTCGCAGTACGTGCAGGCCGGTGCGCAGGTGGAGGCGGTGCTCGACACTGCGCCGGCCGCCAAGCCCTGGGGCGCCGTGGCCGGCCTCTTCGCGCGGCCACGGCTTGCGCTGCGCGGCCTGGCGCTGATCCGCGGCCTGCGCCGCGCCGGTGTGCCGGTGCTGCAGGGCGTGACGCCGCTTCGCATCGACGGCGACGATGGCCTCGGTGTGCAGGCCGTTGCCGTGCGAGATGCCCAAGGACGCGAGCAGCGCTTCGAATGCGATGCGGTCGGTCTGGGCTGGCATCTGCGCGCCGAGACGCAACTGGCCGATCTCGCGCGCTGCGAGTTCGACTTCGAGCCGCTGAGCCGGCAGTGGCTGCCGCGCATCGATGCCGACGGACGCAGCAGCACGCCGGGCGTCTACCTCGCCGGCGACGGCGCCCGCATCCTCGGCGCCGACGGCGCCGAGGCCGCCGGCCGGCTGGCCGCGCTGGCGGCGCTCGCCGACCTGGGTCACGCGCCGGGCCGCGTGCTGTACGACGCCGAGTCCGCCGCGCTGCGCCGCACGCTGGCGCAGATGGACCGCTTCCGCGAAGGCCTGGCGCGCGCCTTTCCCTGGCCGCACGCGCAGGCCGCGGCACTGCCCGACGATGCGGTGGTGTGCCGCTGCGAAGCCGTGACGGCCGGCGAACTGCGGCGTTGCGTCAACGAGATGGACAGCCGCGAAGTCAACCGCGCCAAGGCCTTCAGCCGCGTCGGCATGGGCCGCTGCCAGGGCCGCTTCTGCGGCCATGCGTCGGCCGAGATCGTGGCGCAGGCCTGCGGTATTCCTGTCGAGCAAGTCGGACGGCTGCGCACGCAGGCGCCGGTCAAGCCCCTGATGATGAATACGCGCGAGGTGCAGGCATGAGCCCGGGAACACATGACACCGACGTGCTGATACTGGGCGGCGGCCTGATGGGCACCACCGCCGCCTTCTTCCTGCGCCGCGAGCACGGCCTGTCGGTCACGCTGCTCGAGCGCGAGCTGGTGGGCCGCCAGGCCAGCGGCACCAACTTCGGCAATGTGCGGCGCCAGGGCCGCGCGCTGGCGCAGATGCCGCTGGCCAACCGCGCGCGTGCCGTGTGGGGCCGCGTGAAGGAACTGCTGGGCGAGGACCTGGAGTTCGTTCCCTACGGCCATCTGCGCGTCTGCTACACCGAGAAGCAGGCCGCGGTGCTGGAGCAGCATGCGAAGGACGTGAAGCCGCTGGGCCTCGACCTGGAGCTCTTCAGTGCCGGGCAGCTGCGCCGGCGCTGGGGCATCTTCGCGCCCGAGGTGGTGAGCGGTTCGCTCTCGCCGAACGATGGCCATGCCAACCCGCGCCTGGCCGGCCCGGCCTTCGCGCGCGCGGCCCGGCGCGCCGGCGCGAACATCGTCGAGCATGCCGAGGTGATGCACGTCGAGCGCGACGGCACCGGCTTCGTCGCGCACACGGCAGACGGCCGGCGCTTTCGCGCGCCGCAACTGCTGGTGGCCTGCGGTGCCTGGTCGAACCGCATGGCCGAGCAGTTCGGCGAAGCCGTGCCGATGGACGCGCGCGGCCCGCAGATGGGCGTGACGGAGCCGCTGCCCTATGCCATCGGCCCGTCGATCGGCGTCTCATCGCCCATCGAGCACGAAGGCCTGTACTTCCGCCAGATCGCGCGCGGCAACATCGTCTTCGGCGGCGGGCTCAAGGGGCCGGCCCATGCCGACCTGATCCGGGCCTACGTGAAACCGGACAACGTGCTGCGCCAGCTGCGCGAGCTGCGACGCCTGGTGCCGGCCTTCGAGCACGTGCAGCTGATCCGCGTGTGGAGCGGCATCGAGGGCTACACCGGCGACTGGCAGCCGGTGATCGGCCCCAGCGCCCGCGTGCCGGGCCTGCACTACGCCTTCGGCTTCAATGGCGAGGGTTTCGCGATCAGCCCGGGCGTGGGCGAGACGATGGCCGAGCTGATCGCCACGGGGCGCACGTCGACGCCGATCGAGAGCTTCTCGATCGGCCGGTTCGCTTCCGAGTTGGCGAAGCAGGCGGCCTGAAGCGGTTGGGGTGCGGAGGCGGGCGGTGTGCCCTGTGCCGGCCGACATCACCGGCCCCTTCGCGGCTGCCCTGCGCGCTCGGCGGTGCCTCAACGGCCGGCCCAGGGCACACCGCCCGCCTCCGTGGATAGGCTCGGCGCCCCCCACCCTCTCAAGAAACACCGCGCAAGTGATTGATTCTTAACGGTGTATTCATGCGGATTGAGCGACGGGCACGATCTGCATGCCGAGTTTCTTTGCGCGTTCGGTGAGGTTTCGCAGCACGCGCTCGCGGTAGCGCGCCTCGAAGTAGTCTTGCCCTGCATCGGTGTATTCCTCGCCCTTGGTGAGCATCGCGTAGATCAGCCGTGCGAGTTTGTGAGCAGCGGCAGTGACAGCTTTTCCTTTGTCCATGCGTGAGCACAGACGCCGGAAGTACGCACCCAATGCCGAGTGACTGGAGCGCAGCGCGGCGGCTGCCAGACGCAGGGCCTGTGCGGCGCGGTTGGCGCAGCGCTTGGTCTTGCCGCTCATCACCTTGCCTCCGGTGATCTTCGTTCCTGGACACAAGCCCAGCCACGAGGCGAAGTGTTTGTCGCTGGGGAAGCGTGCCAGGTCGGCACCGATCTCGGAGATGACGACCAGTGCAGTGGTGACGTCAATGCCATCGATGCGGGTCAAGTCCACCCCGCACATCTGGAACAGTTGCTTGCGTAGATCGAACCTCGGGGCATTGCGAGCGCGGCCACGCTTCTTGCCCTTGGCGGGGTCGCCATCGTGGGTGTGCAGGCGCTGCAGTTGGGCCTCGATCTCGCTGTCGCATTGGCCGAGCTGGGTGCCGCAGAAGTCGAAGGCGTCCAACGCCTGCTTGAGTGCGAACAGATGTTCTGCGCGCCAACTGCCCTGCAAGCTGGCGGCGATCTCGCTCTCGCTGGCGTGAATGCGGGAGTTCTTCAGTGCGGCGAGCTTGCGACCGTCGCGCTCGCCAGCCACGATGGCGCGCAGGATCTTCTGTCCGGTCTCGCCGGCCACATCGGAGATGGCGTTGGCCAGTTGAATGTTCATCTGCGTCAGCGCCTTTTGCATGTGCTGCACATGGCGTGCCTGAGTGCGCAGGATCGTGGCGCGCTGGCGGGTCAGCGCACGCAGTACGCAGACCTCATCGGCCGGGCGGAACGCGCCGCGCAACAGCCCGAAGCTCATGAGTTGTTGCAACCACTGGCAATCCATGACATCGCTCTTGCGCCCCGAGACGTTCTTGACGTGACGCGCGTTGACCAATAACACGGTGAAGCCGCGCCGCTCCAGCAGTTCAAACAGCGGTATCCAGTACACGCCGGTGGACTCCATGGCCACGATGTCCACGCCGCAGGCATCGAGCCAGTCGCCCAGGCGCTCGAGATCGGCGGTGAAGCTCTTGAATTCGCGCACGGGCTCGTCGTCGCGCTCCGGTGGCACCGCACAGAAGTGCGAGGCACAGCCGATGTCGATGCCGGCCGCGTTGGGGTGGGTGAGGCTGAGACCGCCTCGGGAGATCATCCGGTTGCGTTGCGCCATGGGGTCCTCCATGATTGAGGTTGGAACGTGGCGCCGGATCGGGTACGTCGTCTTGATCACTCTCTCAAACGGGATATCGCCGTGCGAGCCAACAACCCGCATGACGATTCACCAATGTCGATGACGCAGCCCAAGACCACGCTAACCCGCGGGCAATTTGCACCATTGCTGCTTCGGTCTTCCCCGGCGCCACGCTCCACCGTGCCACGATCTGGCGCGACACGCCACGTGTTTCTTCGGGGCGATTTGCGGCGCAAGCGGGCCGATTACTTCGCTAACCCATCTTTCTCAACTGACAGGTGTGAAGCCGGCTAAGTGCTTGATTTGATTCAGCACGACCTCGAAGGTCTCCACTACATCGGGATGGGTTGGGCAGTGATGCGGGCGTGTTTGGCGGTGATCTTCGGCGGGGGTTGATCGGGCAGGCTCAGCCGCAGCAGGTCCAGCAGCATGCGGTGATCGGCCTCGGGCTGGGTGTATCGCGACAGCACGAGCTCTCTGCCGTCGGTGGTGGGCACGTG
Source organism: Variovorax sp. LjRoot84 (assembly GCF_964254305.1). Taxonomy (NCBI): domain Bacteria; kingdom Pseudomonadati; phylum Pseudomonadota; class Betaproteobacteria; order Burkholderiales; family Comamonadaceae; genus Variovorax; species Variovorax sp. LjRoot84. The sequence continues at coordinate 4,787,530 of NZ_CAXUTE020000001.1, read as the reverse complement.
CACGTCCACCATCTGCATGGTCTTGAACTTGGCGATGACCTCCGCAGGCGTGATGCCGTGCGCCAGGCGCTTGAGTTGGGCCTTCAAGGTGACCTGCAGGCAGTAGGCGAGGAAGGCCACGAAGATGTGCGCCTCGATGCGCTTCTCGCTGGAGTGGAAGATCGGGCGTACGGCCAGGTCGTGCTTGAGTTCCTTGAACGCCTGCTCGACCTCGGTGAGCTGGATGTAGAACGTCCACAGCTGCGCGGGATCGTGGGCTGCGAGGTTGGTGCGCAGCAGATAGCGCCCTTCACGGCGGCGCACCTGGCGCAGCCGGGCGCGATCGAGCTCGAACTCGAAGGACGCTGTCTTGGCGCTGCTGCTGGCCTCGGGCAGATGAACCTTGATCAGCTGGGCGCTTCGCCCGGCGTCGTGCTTGGCTGCGCCCAGCTTCATGAGCAGTTGATCGCGCGTGAGCGTCTGGCCCTGCAAGGCCTGCAGGCGCTGCACGTAGCGGCCGAGCCGGCGGCGGCGCATCGCACGCTCCTTGTCGATGCGTGCCGCACTTTGCGCGAGCACGTAGGTGTCTTCGTCAGCGCCCAGGCGCTTGACAGCGACGCCTTCGCGCACGCGCTGCCACGGCTGTGCGAGGAAGCCTTGCTCAAGCTTGGTCAGCCGCCCCTTGGGTGTGCCCACGAGATAGGACGCTCCCATGCGGCGCATCTTCGCCAGGCTGTCTTCGGTGGGCACGCCGCGGTCCATCACCCAGATCCGGTTGGCGCGTCCGTAGCGCTGCTCGATGCGATCGAGGAAGTCGCCAAGCGTCGTGGCGTCGGCCGTGTTGCCCGAGAGCACCTCGTAGCTCAGCGGGAAGCCCTCGGGCGTGACGATCAGCGCGATCACTACCTGGCGGCAGTCGCCTCGCTTGTCGCGGCTGTAGCCGTACTGGCGCTTGTCGTGCTCGCTGCGCTCCACGTCGCTCTCGAAGTAGGTGCTGGTCAGGTCGTACAGCAGCACGTCGAACTTGGCGCCGAACAGCTCGCCCCAGCGCTGGCACAGAAACTTGAACAGTTCGTCCTTGTGGGCCGTGAGCTTGTCCAGGCAGCGGTACAGCGTGTTCTTCTCGGCCAGCGCGAAGTCGGCGTGCAGCAGGTCGGCCATCGCGCTGGCGTCGAACCAGTGGCGGTGCAGGCGCCATTCGCTGCCGGGGTCGATGAGACGGTAGGCCACCAGCGTTTGCAGCACCTGCAGCCACGGGGTGCCTTCACGCGAGGGCGCCAGTCGAGCGCTCCAGAAGGCATCGAGTTCGAGTTGCTGCCACAGCACGCATGACAGCCAGCACGCGCCCCACTGGCGCGGGCGTTCGAGGCGCAGTTCGTCCAGACGGATGCCAATCGCATTCGCGTCGTCCGCGGGCATCGAGCCGGCCGGGAACAGCGCCACCTGGCGTCTCCTTCCCTCGTCGTGCACTTCGATGGTCTTGCGCCAGGCTTCGCGCTGGCTCGCGTTGATCTCGCCCAGGTAGAGCACCTGCCTTTGCACCACGCGCCCATCGGCCAGTCGGCGGTTCTCCACCACGCTCCAGTACTCGTGCGTCTTGCCGTCCTTCAGGCGTCGGTTGCAGCGCAGGAACATGCGCCGCAGTTTAGGAACCACTCGCCTGCACGCCAAGGACCAAGGTCTCCACCACAAGCGTTTTGCCGCGTCACCCCTATACGGATCAACCACTTGCGTCGCTCGACACCCGAAAAATCGTCGGAATCGGGGTTGGGTTGAGAAAGATGGGCTAACCCTCTCCCGGAGGGAGAGGGAACCAGGCAGAACGCTTCACGCACAGGTCTTACTCCCTCTCCCTCCGGGAGAGGGCGGGGGTGAGGGCATCGGGCCTTCAAGGCGCACGCAACCATCTAACACTCACAAAGCGTCCAGAGCCAAGACCCTATGCACTCCGGGCTTGTGCGGGCCCTACATCGCCATCACGACGAACACCTTGCGCAGGGTCTCATGCACATGCCATTCGCCGGTGGTGTGCTGCGGAAAGAACAGCGTGTCCCCCGCGCGGATCCGAAGCGGCTCGCCGCCGGTCGGCGTGAAGGTGCACGCACCCGCGAGGATGTGCATGACCTCGGCATTGGGCAGCTGGCGTTCGAAGCGGCCGGGTTCGCATTCCCAGATGCCGCTGTTGTTGCCGCCGGCGCCTGCCAGCTCGACGTCGATGCCGCGCAGGCGGCACGGCGGCTCGCTCAGCGGGCGCGCGGGCGTGCCCTGGTCTTGCAGGCCGCCGATGGTGGCGGATTGGTGCAGAACGGTGATGCTCATGAGGATGAAGAGGAAAGAGGAGGAGGGGATGCGGGTTCGGCTGCCGGGGCAAGGGCGCGCTCGGCCATCTCGCAGAACCAGCGCACGCCCAGCGGCAGCGCATCGTCGTTGAAGTCGTAGCAGGGGTGGTGCAGCGCGCGATCGCCCTCCGGGCCCGGATCGGCGCGGCCCTGGCCCAGCCACAGGTAGGCGCCGGGCCGGCGCTTCAGCATGAAGGCGAAGTCCTCCGAGGTGAAGGCCGCGCGCGGCGCCATGTCGGCTTGCAGGCCGATGGCCTTTGCCGCGGCGAGCGCGAGCGCGGCCTCGTCGCTGGTATTGACCGTGGCCGGGTAGTAGCGCACGTAGTTGACTTCGGCCTGGGTGCCGCTGGCCAGCGCCACACCGTCGACGGTGGCGCGCAGCGCGGCCTCGATGCGGTCCTGCGATGCGGCGTCGAAGCTGCGCACGGTGCCGGTGATCGACACCTCCGCGGGCAGCACGTTGTGGCTGTGGCCGCCTTCGATGCGCGTGACCGACAGCACCGCCGATTCGCCGGGGTCGATGCGGCGCGAGACGATGGTGTGCAACTGGGCGACGAGCTGGCTCGCGGCAAGGATCGCGTCGGGCGTGTGATGCGGCTGCGCCGCATGGCCGCCGCGGCCGCGCAGCACGATGTCGAAGCGGTCGGCCGCGGCCATGATCGGGCCGGCCCGCGTCTGCGCGTGGCCCAGCGGCAGGTCGGGCCAGTTATGCAGCGCATAGACGCTGTCGCAGGGGAAGCGCTCGAACAGGCCGTCATCGATCATCGCGCGCGCACCGCCCTTGCCCTCTTCGGCCGGCTGGAAGATGAAGTGCACCGTGCCGTCGAAGCGGCGCGAGCGCGCCAGCTGGCGCGCGGCGCCGATCAGCATGCTGGTGTGGCCGTCGTGCCCGCAGCCGTGGTGCACGCCCGGCGTGCGGCTGGCGTGGGCGGCGCGCCCGAGCTCGACCATCGGCAGCGCGTCCATGTCGGCGCGCAGGCCCACGCTGCGCACGCCGCTGCCGCAGCGCAGCGTTCCGACCACGCCGGTGCCGCCGACCCGTTCATGCACTTCGAGGCCGAGGAGCCGCAAGGCCGCAGCCACCACGCCGGCCGTGCGCCTTTCCTCGAACGCGAGTTCCGGATGTGCATGCAGGTCGCGCCGCAGCGCGACCAGTTCGGGCAGCAGGTCGGCGACCGGCGCGGCGATCGCCTGCAGCGTCAACGCCCGGCCTCGACGGCATCGGCCAGCTCGGCCAGCGTGTGGAAGTGGTAGTCGGGCTGGGTGTGCTTGGACTCGAGCGTGCCGCCGGAACCCTTCTGCCCATGGCGGCGCTCGATCCAGCAGGTGGTGATGCCCAGCTGCTTGGAGATGCCGATGTCGTGGTACTGGCTTTGCGCCACGTGCAGGTTGTCCGCCTGCTTGTAACCCCAGGCGCCTTCGAAGCGACCGCGGGCGTAGGCGAAGTAGCGTGCATCGGGCTTCTCGCACAACGCGTCGTCGCAGCTCAGCAGCATGTCGAAGGGAGAGCCCAGCGTCTTGTCGAAATGGGCCAGCGCCCACTGCTGCGCGTTGGTCATGGTCACCAGCTTGAAGCGTTTGCCGAGCCGCTTCAGTGCTTCCACCGAATCGGGGAACGCCGGCCACTGCGCCACCGAATCGCGCAGGCCCTGCGCGAGCGCGTCGGTGTCGGGCAGGCCGAGTTTCGGCGCGATGGCGTGCCAGCAGCGCTCCAGATCGTCGGGGTACCAGCCGGCCTTGCCGTCGGCGCGCGCATAGCGGTAGGCGGCGAGGAAGTCCTCGTCCGTCACGCGGGCCTCGGGCACGGCGGAGCGCAGGTAGGCGAGCATGCCGCCCTCGAAATCGATCAGCGTGCCGACGACGTCGAAGGTGAGCACCTTGAAATCTTGCAGGGACATGGTGAAAGCTCCAGTGATGACGGCAATGCCGGTTGCCATGAGCATAGGGGCCGCTTTCTGCATGGCCGAACCGAACTGGGTCTGCGCTGCGGCACAGGATTTCGTTGTCCGCGCCTTGCCGGCATCTTCTTCTGCCGCGTGCGACCCGCCGACGCCCGCAGGCCGCGACGAGGGCCTTCAGATCAGCGCGCTGATCGCCTCACCCATCTCGATCGTCGTTGCCTTGCCGCCCAAGTCGCCCGTGCGCGGGCCCGCCGCCAGCACTTGCTCGATGGCTCGCACGATCGCATCGTGCGCTTCGCGATGTCCGAGGAAATCGAGCATCAGCGCGCCCGACCAGATCATCGCCACCGGGTTGGCAATGCCCTTGCCGTAGATGTCGGGCGCAGACCCGTGAACCGGCTCGAACAACGAAGGGAACTTGCGGTCCGGATTGAGATTGGCCGACGGCGCCAGGCCGATCGTGCCGGTGCAGGCCGGTCCCAGGTCCGACAGGATGTCGCCGAACAGGTTGCTGGCCACCACCACGTCGAAGCGCTGCGGCTGCAGCACGAAGCGCGCCGACAGAATGTCGATATGCTGCTTGTCCACCTTCACTTCGGGATAGCCGCTGCCGACCGCGTCCGCGCGACCGTCCCACCACGGCATGCTGATCGCGATGCCGTTGCTCTTGGTCGCCACCGTGAGCTGCTTGCGCGGCCGGGACTGCGCGAGGTCGAACGCGTACTTCAGCACCCGGTCGGCGCCGAAGCGGCTGAACACCGATTCCTGCACGACCACTTCGCGCTCCGTTCCCTCGAACATCACGCCACCGAGATTGGTGTATTCGCCCTCGGTGTTCTCGCGCACGATGTAGAAGTCGATGTCGCCGGGCTTGCGGCCGGCCAGCGGCCCGGGCACCCCTTCGAACAGACGCACCGGCCGCAGGTTCACGTACTGGTCGAACTCGCGCCGGAACTTCAGCAACGAGCCCCACAGCGAAATGTGATCCGGCACCGTGTCCGGCCAGCCGACCGCGCCGAAGTAGACGGCGTCCATGCCTTCGAGCCGGGACTTCCAGTCGTCGGGCATCATCTGCCCGGTCTTGACGTAGTAGTCGCAACTGGCCCAGTCGATGTGCGTCACGGCCAGTTCGATGCCGAAGCGGCGCGCGGCCTTCTCGAGGACGCGCAGGCCCTCGGGCATCACTTCCTTGCCGATACCGTCGCCCGGAATGGCGGCGATGCGAAGCGTCTTGCTCATGGTGTCTGCCTTCTTGTCGATGTTCAGTACGCGGATGCGCCGGCGGCGCTCATGGCGCTCTCGGTGCCGAGGCCAAACTCGCCGGCCAGGCGACGCGCGGCCTGTGCGAGCAGCGTGACGTCGATGCCGACCGCCACGAAGGTGGCACCGAGCTCGAGGTACTTGCGTGCCAGCGCGAGGTCCGCGGTCAGCGTGCCGGCCGCCTTGCCGCTCGCGACGATGGTGCGGATGGCGCGGTCGATGGCGGCCTGGACCTCGGGATGCCCCGGTGCGCCGCGGTGGCCCATCGACGCCGCCAGGTCGGCGGGGCCGATGAACACGCCGTGCACCCCGTCGACGGCGCAGATCTCTTCGAGGTTGTCGAGGGCGGTGACGGTCTCGGCCTGCAGCAGCAGGCAGACCTCGTCGTTGGCAGCGCCCAGGTAGTCGCGCCGGGCACCCCAGCGCGAGGCCCGCGCCACGGCAGCGCCGACGCCGCGCACGCCCTCCGGCGGATAGCGGGTGGCCGCCACCAGCGCGCGCGCCTGTGCGGCCGTGTCGACCATGGGCACCAGCAGGTTCTGCACCCCGATGTCGAGCAACTGCTTGATCAGCGCGGTGTCGCCGCTGACGGCGCGCACGACCGGCTGGCCGGGATAGGCCGCGACCGCCTGCAGCTGCGCCAGGGTGCTGCGCACATCGTTGGGTGCATGCTCGCCGTCGATCAGCAGCCACTGGAAGCCAACGGTTGCGCAGACTTCCGCGCTGTAGGGCTGCGCCATCGACAGCCAGAGACCGATCTGCGGCTGTTTGGCGAGCAGTGCGTGCTTGAAGGAATTATTCATGACCGTTGCTTCCATTCAGTCCAGCCCGCCCTGGCACACGTACTTGGTGTGCAGGTAGTCGTCCAGGCCGTGGACCGAGCCCTCGCGGCCATAGCCCGACTCCTTCACGCCGCCGAAGGGCGCGGCCTCGGCGGCCAATGCGCCTTCGTTGATGCCGACGATGCCCGACTCCAGCGCATCGGCCACGCGCCAGATGCGACGCAGGTCTTGCGAGTAGAAGTACGCGGCCAATCCGAACGGCGTGTCGTTGGCCTGCGCGATCACGTCCGCCTCGGTGTCGAAGCGCGTGATCGGTGCCACGGGCCCGAAGGTTTCCTCGCAGGCACAGGCCATCGTCGCGTCGACGTCGACGAGCACCGTGGGTGCGTAGTAGTGGGGTCCCAGCGCCGCCAGGCGCTCGCCGCCGGCGAGCACGCGCGCGCCCCGGGCGACAGCGTCGCGGACATGGCGCTCGATCTTCTCGACCGCGCGGACATTGATCATCGGGCCGATCTGCGAGGCGGCATCGGTGGCGGGCCCGACCTTGAGCGCCGCGACGCGCGCGCCGAGCTTGTCGGCGAAGGCGTCGTGCACGCTGCTGTGCACGAACACGCGGTTGGGGCACACGCAGGTCTGTCCGCCGTTGCGGAACTTGGCGGCCATCAGCCCTTCGACCGCAGCATCGAGGTCGGCATCCTCGAACACGATGAAGGGCGCGTTGCCGCCCAGCTCCAGGGACAGCTTCTTCAGCGTGTCGGCCGAACGACGGGCGAGGTGCTTGCCCACCGGCGTGGAGCCGGTGAAGGTGATCTTGCGCACGCGCGGGTCGTCCAGCCAGACGTCCACCACCTCGGGCGTGCGTTCGCGCGAGGCGGTGACGATGTTGAGCACACCGGGCGGCACGCCCGCCTGTTCGGCCAGCGCAACCAGCGCCAGCGAGGTCAGCGGCGTGTCCTCGGCCGGCTTGCAGACCACGGTGCAGCCGGCGGCCAGCGCCGGGGCGATCTTGCGCGCGATCATCGCGGCGGGAAAATTCCACGGCGTGATCGCAGCGACCACGCCCACCGGCTCCCTGAGCGCGAACATGCGGCGCCCCGGCAGCGGGGCGGGAATGACGTCGCCGTTGGCGCGCACGGCCTCTTCGGCGAACCACTCGATGTAGCTGGCGGCGTAGGCGATCTCGCCCTTTCCCTCCGCCAGCGGCTTGCCCTGCTCGCGCGAGACCAGGCGCCCCAGGTCGTCCTGGTTCGCCATCACAAGGTCGTTCCAGCGCTTGATGATCTGCGAGCGCTGCTTGGCGGGAACCTGGCGCCAGGCGGCGAACGCGCTGTGCGCGGCGTCGACGGCGGCGCGCGCCTCATCGGCGCCGCTGTCCGGTACCTGGGCGATCCGTCCTCCGGTGGCGGGATCCGTCACGTCGAGCGTGCGGCCGGTGGCGGCGCGCCACTCGCCGGCAATGAAATTGGCGCTGCGCAGCAGGCCGGGTTGGGAAAGCGTCAGGGGCATGGTTCCGGGAATCGGGGGGTTCGGCTAACGAAGGAAGGCTCAGCTCACGATGCCCATGTGCCAGGGCACGAACTCGTGATCGCCCAGGCCCAGCAACTCGCTCTTGGTCGGTTCACCCGAAGCGGCGCGCAGGATGTGCTGGAAGATGCGCTCGCCCATCTGCTGCACGTCGAGTTCGCCGTCCAGGATCAGGCCGCAATTGATGTCCATGTCGTCCTCGAGACGGGTGAACATGGCCGTGTTGCTCGCGAGCTTGATGGTCGGCGACGGCTTGGAGCCGAACATCGAGCCGCGGCCGGTCGTGAAGCAGATCAGGTTCGCGCCGCTGGCGATCTGGCCGGTCGAGGCCACCGGGTCGTAGCCGGGCGAGTCCATGAACACGAAGCCGGACTTGTCGATAGTCTCGGCATATTCGTACACCGCCTGCAGCGGCGTGGTGCCGCCCTTCATCGCAGACCCGAGGGACTTCTCGAAGATGTTGGCCAGCCCGCCGGCCTGGTTGCCGGGGCCCACGACGCCATTGAACTGCCCGTTGTGGCCGCGTGTGTACTCCTCCCACCAGGCGAGGCGGTCGAGCAGTTTCTGCCCCACTGCCGGGCTCACGGCGCGGCGCGTGAGCATGAACTCCACGCCATGGATTTCCGGGGTCTCCGAGAGGATGGCGGTGCCGCCGTGGCGCACCAGGATGTCCATCGCCGCGCCCAGCGCCGGATTGGCAGTGATGCCGGAGAAGCCGTCCGAGCCGCCGCATTCCAGGCCGATCTTCAGGTGCGCCGCGCTGACCGGCTGGCGCTTCACGTCGTTCGCGGCGGGCAGCATGGACTGGATGGCCGCGATGCCCGCGGCGATGGTGGCGCGGGTGCCGCCGGTGTCCTGCATCACGAAGGTTCGCACATGTGGGCCGGGCACGAGACCCTGCGATGCCACGAGGTCGGCGACCTGGTTGCGTTCGCAGCCGAGGCCGACGATCAGCACGCCGGCGAGGTTCGGATGGCGCGCATAGCCGGCAATGGTCCGGCGCAGCACGTCGAAGTGCTCGCTCGGCGACGACATGCCGCAGCCGCTGGTCTGCGCGAAGGCCACCACGCCGTCGACATTCGGGTACGGCGCCAGGCGCTCCGGCGTGAAGTGGGCGGCGATCTGCTTGATGACGGTGGCCGAGCAATTGACCGACGAGATCAGGCCGACGAAGTTGCGCGTGGCGACGCTGCCGTCCGGGCGCACGATGCCCATGAACGTGGCGCGCTCGGCCTCCGGGACGTAGTCGACGGGGCGCACGTCCTCGCAGAAGCCCGGGTCGCGGTCGAAGTCGACCAGCTCGAGGTTGTGCGTGTGCACGTGCTCGCCGGGCTCGATGTCGCGCATGGCTGCGCCGATGACGGTGTCGTACTTCCTGACCTTCTCGCCGGCGGCGATCCGGCTCGCCGCGATCTTGTGGCCGGCAGGCACCTGCGCGCGCACGCGCAGGCCCAGCTCCGGCAATGCCTGGCCCAGCGCGATGGGGGCGCGGGCGATCAGCACGTTGTCGTTCTCGTGCAGCCGGATGAGCGGCGAAGGGGCGGCGACGGCAGCGGTGGCAACAGCGGTCATGCAGATCTCCTGGCGGGTTCGCCTCAGTTCTTGCTCATCAGCTCCTTGAGCTTGAGCCTCTCGATGAGCAACTTTTCCTTGGCCACGCTGGCGCTCACGTATTTCTCGTAGTCCGGCGCGTCGAGGTACATGAGCGGCGCGTCGATCCTGGCGCAGGCGGCGGCGAATTCCGGACTCGCGGCGGCGACCTTGAAGGCCGCGCGCAGCCGGGCGGCGACGTCCGCGGGCAGGCCCTTCGGCGCGCCGATGCCGTTGGGTGCATCCACCACGACGTTGTAGCCGGCCTCTTTCAAAGTGGGCGCGTCCTTGAACTCCGTCGTGCGCTGCTCGCCCCACGTGGCCAGGAGGCGCAGCTTGCCCGACTTGACATGCGGCGCCCAGGAGCTGGAATCGGCCAGCACATCGACGTGGCCGCCCATCAGCGCCTGCAGCGCCTCCGCACCGCCCTTGAAGGGAATGGCGTTGAACTTCACGCCGGCGGCGATGGCGAACTCCTCCATGCCGACATGCGTCGCGCCGCCCAGGCCGGCGCTGCCGTAGGTGATCTTGTCGGGGTTGGCCTTGGCGTCGGCCACCAGGTCCTTGAGCGTCTTCCAGGGCGCTTCGGCACGCACCGCGATGCCGAAGGTCTGGCCCGAAACGCGCGCGATGTAGCTGAGGTCCTTGAGGGGATCGACCTGCACCATGCCGAGCTGCGAAAAGCGCGTCACCGAGATCGGGATCTGGCCGATCGTGTAGCCGTCGGGCTTGGCGCTCGCCAGCGCCTTCAGGCCGATCATCCCGGAGGCGCCGGCCTTGTTGTCCACCACGACCGACTGCCCGAGCTCCCTGGCCGCGGCGGTGCACAGCGCGCGCATGGTCACGTCCGCAGTGCCGCCGGCGGGCCAGGGGCAGATGAAGGTGACGGGACGATCGGGGTAGCCGGCCGCGACAGCGTGCGTGGCGGCGAATGGAAGCATGGCGGCGCCGAGGCTGCCCAGCATGAACTGGCGGCGATTGGATCGCATTGTCTTGTCTCCTGATTGCATCGTGGGAAGCACCGATTGTTCAGGGTCTCATCATTACAATCCAATGAAGTTACCGACTCTCTTCTTTCCTATTGGGTTATGAACGATGCCTGCCATCGATCGCGTGCTTCGTTCCAACCTGAAGCTGCGGCATCTGCAGCTGCTGGTGTCGCTCGACGAGTTCCGCCATCTCGGCCGTGCGGCCGAATTCCTGTCGGTCACTCAGCCGGCGGTATCGAAGACGCTGGCGGAGATCGAACGCATGTTCGACCTCGAACTCTTCGTGCGTTCGACACGCGGGACGGAACCGACCGCCTACGGATCGGCCGTGGTGCGATTCGCGCGATCGGTGCTGGCCGACTACGGCCGCACGCGCGACGAGATCGCTGCCGTGGCGAGCGGCGCGGCAGGCCGGACCAGCGTCGGCGCCATGGTGGTCGCCACGCCCTCCCTGCTGATGCGTGCCGTCGCGTTGCTGAAGGAGCGTTCGACACAGACCACCGTCATGATCGAGGAGGGAGATCTCACCCGCCTGCTGCCGCGCTTGCGCGTCGGCGAGCTGGATCTCTTCGTCGGGCGGCTCGAGCCGGGGTATGCGGCGCCGGACCTGAAAACCGAAGCCTTGTACGCGGAGCCCATGTGCGTCGTGGTGCGGCCCGACCATGAACTGGCGTCCGCCGCCAGGCCGACCTGGCGCCAGCTTGTTCAACTGCCGTGGGTGGTGCCTCCGCCCTGGGCGTCGTCGCGCATGAAGCTCGAGCAGATGTTCTACAAGCATCGCCTGGTGCCGCCTGTGGACATCGTCGAGACGGCATCCTTTCTCGTGACGCTCAGCTGCATCCGGGAGCGATCCGCCGCCGGCTTTCTTGCGCTCGGCGTGGCGCGGCATTTCGAAGGCGAGGGCCTCGTCAAGGCGCTCAGGCTGCCGGTCCCGATCGAGCTGCCGCCGGTTGGCATGATCACGATGCACGGGCGCAACCCGACGCCGGCTACCGAGCAACTGATGCGATGCCTGCGGGCCGCCGCGGCCGAGCGCATGTCGACCGAAGCTGCCCTGTAGCGGCCTGTCAGCGCTTCTTCCCGTCGAGCGCCTGCATCGACTTCATCGAGGAGCGGCGAGCAGATCGCCCCCCAGGGCGGAGGCGGCCGAAACGGGATAAGGGCCCTTGCGCCGCACTGCCCGGACGAACTCCATGGCCTGCACCTGCTGCGCGCTGTACTCGGCCGCGGGGCCGGCCGGGAAATGCTTCGGATCCTTGTCCATGGCGATCAGCAGCAGATCGTCCGTCGTCAATGGATCCGAGTCTTGGGCGCGGTCCGCCAGGCCGACCTCGAGCGCGAAGGCCCATTCCGCCGGCGCCGCTGGATCCTTGCGCAGCATGCGCGCCGCGAGCTTCGCGGCGTTGGGACTCAGCCGGGCGATCATTGCAAAACATTCATCCAGATGCACGCAGACCTCCAAAGTTGGCCGGGGGATGCTGCCAGCGCCAGCGAAATTGGCTGTAGGCGGCTTCCGTTATCCGGCGTCGGCCTTGCACGCGCCACGGCTGTGCAGGCCAGGAAAACTGATTTCCGCTCGCGTCCTTGCGCCGGCCGGCCGCCTTGCGCAAACTCCGGCGCCACCAAGGAGACGACATGGACGAGACACTGCAGCAGGAACTCCTGATCCGCCGGCTGGTCGAGCGCTGGGCGGTCTGGCGCGACGCCGGCGACTGGGAGCGCTTCGCCACCGTGTGGCATCCCGAGGGCGTGATGATGGCCACCTGGTTCCAGGGCCCGTTCCGCGACTTCATCCGCGTCACGCAGGAGGGTTGGGCCAAGGGCGTGAGCATCCTGCACTTCCTGGGCGGCTCGGCCGTCGAGGTGGCGGGCGAGCGCGCCATCGCGCAGACCAAGATGACCATCTCGCAGCGCGGCATGGTCGAGGGCGTGCTCTGCGACGTGGTGTGCACCGGCCGCTTCTACGACTTCATCGTCAGGCACGAAGGCGAATGGAAGCTGCTGCATCGGCAGCCGATCTACGAGAAGGACCGCATCGATCCCGTCGACTCGGCCGCAACCGTCGAGCTCGATGCCGAAGCGCTGGCGAAGTTTCCCGAGGGCTATCGCCATCTCGCCTACATCCAGTCCCGCATCGGCTACACGGTCAAGCTCGACATGCCGATGCTGAAGGGCGAGGCGGTCGAGGCGCTCTACCGCCGCGGCACCGCGTGGCTGGCCGGCGGTGCGCTCGAGCGCTGAGCCCGGCAGCGCGCCATGGACCATTGCCTCACCCGCCGCGCGGCGCTCGGCGCCGCGCTGGCCTTCACCGCATGCGCTGCCATCGCGCAGGGCGGCTACCCCGACCATCCGCTGCGCATCGTCGTGCCCCAGCCGGCAGGCGGCGGCTTCGACTTCGTCGCCCGCACGCTGGCCGACCGCCTCGGCAAGCAGCTGGGCCAGCCGGTGGTGGTCGAGAACCGGCCGGGCTCGGGCACGGTCGTCGGCACCGACCTGGTCGCCAAGGCGCCGGCCGACGGCTACACGCTGCTGCTGGGCTCGGTATCGAACCTGGCCTTGAACATGGGCATGTATCGCAACCTGCCCTACGACAGCCTGCGCGACTTCGAGCCGCTGGGCCTGGCCGTGGCCTACAGCTACACGCTGATGGCGCGCAAGGAGCTGCCGCAAGCCACGCTGAAGGAAGTGATCGGCTACGCCAAGGCCAACCCGAAGAAGCTCAACTACGCATCGGCCGGCAATGGCTCGGGCCAGCACGTGATTGCCGCGGCGCTGTGGCATGCGGCGGGCGTGGAGCTGACCCACGTGCCCTACCGCGGCGCACAGGCGGCCTACCAGGACCTGATCGGCGGCCGCGTCGATCTGTTCTTCGATCTCTCGTCGACCGCGCGCACCCAGATCGATGCCGGCACGGTGCGCGCGCTCGCGGTTTCCGGTGCGGCGCGCATCCCGACGCAGCCGGACATCCCGACCATCGCGCAGACCGGCGCGGCGCCGCTGGAACTGGAATCGTGGTTCGGCGTCTTCGCGCCGGCGAAGACGCCGCCCGCCATTCTGGAGCGCTTGCGAACCGAACTCGCACGCGTGATCGCGATGCCGGAAGTGACCGAGACCTTCCGCAAGGCCGGCGGCAAGCCGCTCGCGCTTTCGGTCGCCGACACGCGTGCGCTGGTGCAGAAGGACGTGGAGCGCTGGAGCCGGACCGTGCGCGAGCTCGACATCCGGCCCGAGTGAGCGCTCAGCCGTTGCGGAACAGGAAGCTGTAGGCATTGAGCGCCGGCACGCCGCCCAGGTGGGCATAGAGCACCTTCGAGCCCGGTGCGAACTCTCCACGGCGCACCCTGTCGATCATTCCGTGCATCGACTTGCCCTCGTACACCGGGTCGGTCAGCATGCCTTCCTGCCGCGCGCAGAGACGGATGGCTTCCAGCGTGCCTTCGTTGGGAAGCCCGTATTCGGGGCCGCCGTAGCGCGTGTCGAGAATCACGTCCTCTTCGGCGATGTCGCGGCCCAGCCCGACGAGCTCGGCGGTGCTGCGCGCGATGCGCAGGATCTGCGCCCGCGTCTGCTCGGGCTTGGCCGATGCGTCGATGCCGATGACGCGGTCTGCGCGGCCGTCGGCCGCGAAGCCGACCACCATGCCGGCCTGCGTGCTGCCGGTGACCGAGCAGACCACGATGTAGTCGAACTTGAAGCCCAGTTCGGCCTCCTGTGCGCGCACCTCTTCGGCGAAGCCGACGAAGCCCAGCCCGCCGAAAGGATGCTCGGAGCAGCCGGCCGGAATCGGGAAGGGCTTGCCGCCGGCCTTGCGCACATCGTCCATGGCCTGCTCCCAGCTCGGGCGGATGCCGATGTCGAAGCCGGCCGCGTCCAGGCGCACATCGGCACCGAGGATGCGCGACATCTCGATGTTGCCCACGCGGTCGTAGACGGCATCCGAATAGTTGACCCAGTTCTCCTGCACCAGCACGCACTTGAGCCCCAGGTGCGCGGCCACGGCGGCGACCTGGCGCGTCTGGTTCGACTGGATGCCGCCGATGGACACCAGCGTGTCGCAGCCCTGGGCCAGCGCCTCGGGAATCAGGTACTCGAGCTTGCGCGTCTTGTTGCCGCCGAAGGCCAGGCCGCTGTTGCAGTCCTCGCGCTTGGCATAGAGATCGACCTTGCCGCCCAGGTGTGCACTCAGGCGCTTGAGCGGGTGGATCGGCGTGGGGCCGAAGGTCAGCGGATAACGGGGGTAGCGGCTCAGGTTCATGGCGATGCTCCTTGGGTGCGGCGATGGGGCCATCGTAGGAAGAAGTGCGGTTCACAGGGTTGTGAAAACTGGGCTTTCAACGCACCATGAGCATCCTGCTGATCAGTTCGTCAGCGTTTCATTTCACGATGGCCAAAAATCAAGCAACAAAAGTTCGTAGCACGCCGGAAGCGGCGTCTCTGCTCGATCGCACCGACAAATCGATTCTTCGGGCACTGCAGCGCGATGCCTCGATCTCCAACGTGGCGCTGGCCGCCAAGGTCCATCTGAGCCCGCCGGCCTGCCTGCGCCGCGTCGAGCGTCTGAAGCGCTCGGGAATGATCGGCGCCACGGTCGCGCTCCTGAATCCGCAGGCGCTCGGCGCCGGCATGCTGGTGATGATCGGCGTGGTGCTCGACCGCTCGACGCCCGAATCCTTCAGCGACTTCGAGAAGGCCGCGGTGAAGATCTCCGGCTGCATGGAGTGCCACGTCGTGACCGGCGAGTTCGACTACTTCATGCTGGTGCGCACCGCCGACAGCGAGAGCTTCAACCGGCTGCACGCCGAGCAGCTGCTCTACCTGCCGGGCGTGCGGCAGATCCGGTCCTTCATTGTGATCAAGCAGGTGCTGTCGACGACGCAGATCCCGCTGGCCTGAGCATGAACACCTTCACCACTTCGGCCAGCCCCGTCGCCTGCTCGCGCAGCGACCGCGAGGCCGCGGCCGATTGCTCGACCAGGCTGGCGTTTTGCTGCGTCATCTGGTCGAGCTGGGAGATGGCCTGGGTCACCTGGCCGATGCTGTCGCTTTGCTCGGCCGTGGAGGCATTGAGCTCGGCCATCAGGCCCGTCACGCGTTCCACGGCGGCGACGATCTCGGCCATCGTGCGTCCCGCATCCTCGACCAGCTGAGCGCCCGAGGCCACGCGCAGCACCGAGTCGCCGATCAGGCCCTTGATCTCGCGCGCGGCCTGCGCGCTGCGCTGCGCGAGGTTGCGCACCTCCGCCGCCACCACCGCGAAGCCGCGGCCCTGTTCGCCCGCGCGCGCCGCCTCGACCGCGGCATTGAGCGCGAGGATGTTGGTCTGGAAGGCGATGCCGTCAATCACGCCGATGATGTCGCCGATCTTCTTCGACGCGGCCGTGATCTCGTCCATGTTGGCGACCACCTGGCCCACCACCGCGCCGCCGCGCGTGGCGGCCTGCGCGGCGGAGCCCACGAGCGCGTGGGCTTGGCGCACGGCATCGGCGTTCTGCTGCACGGTCTCGGTGAGCTGGTGCATCGAGGCCGAGGTCTGCTGCAGGCTGGAGGCGGTGGACTCGGTGCGCTTCGACAAATCCTGCTGCCCGCTTGCGATCTCGAGCGCGGCCGTGCCGATGGTGCTCGACGCCTGGTCCACATGCCCGATCGCGCCGGCGATGCGTTGCAGCGCCGATTGCAGCAGGCGCGCGGCCGGCGAACGCGCTTCGATGTTCACGCCGTCGAGCGCGAGGCGTTCGCCCTGTTCCAGCCGACTGACCAGCTGGTGCAGCTCGTGCCCCTGGACCGCATCGCGGCGCATGCGCTCGCCGATCAGGATCTCGAAGCCGGTCTGCACCACCACGTAGCCGGCGTGCAGCAGCACGATCGCGAAGTCCGGCTCGGTCGTGCAGTAGACCGGAAAGCCCAGCGCCTGCAGGCGGTCGAAGGCCACGTGGTGCACGGCGATCGCGCCGGCGCCGATGACCAGCGGCTTCCAGTCGCGGTAAAGGAGGAGAAAGGCCAGCGTGACGAAGACGCCGAAGTGGTATTCGACGCGCCCCATGCCGAGCTGGATCTGCAGCGCCACGGTGGCCATCAGCAGCACCGGGAACGTGCAGCGCGCCAACAGGGTGCCGCGCGCGAGCGCATGGAGCGCGAGGCCGACCGCCATGAGCAGGCCAGCGGCGCCCAGCGCCGGTCCGAAGCTCCCCTGGACGAAACCGAGGCCTGCGGCCATCAGGCACCCCAGGGTCAGCGCGCCCATCATCCA
This sequence comes from Variovorax sp. LjRoot84, assembly GCF_964254305.1. Taxonomy (NCBI): domain Bacteria; kingdom Pseudomonadati; phylum Pseudomonadota; class Betaproteobacteria; order Burkholderiales; family Comamonadaceae; genus Variovorax; species Variovorax sp. LjRoot84. The sequence continues at coordinate 4,770,919 of NZ_CAXUTE020000001.1, read as the reverse complement.
CGAGTCGGCCTGTCGTCTCAGGCTGGCCAGGTCCAGCGAGGCCGAGGCCCCGGCGAGCGATGTATTCATCTTCGATCTCCGCAGTTGGTGAAGGGAGTACGGATGAATATCGGCAGGAGAAGGGGCTTTGTTTAGAGCTGGTCGGTCGGTACAAACCACGAGAACAGCAGCAACTGCAGCCGCGTCAGCATGCTCGAATCGGGCTCGTCGTCGAGCACCTCGTTGGTCTCGTCGCCGGTCCCCACCCATTGCACGCTCTGGCCGTCGGGCTTGAGGACCACGCGGTAGACGCCCTCCACGTCGTCCAGCAGGTAGGCATAGAGCAGCGCCTGCGTGAGCTCGAAGCTGTGCACGCGCACGCCGAACTCGGTGTTGAGCCGCTCGGAGCGCGGATCGAGGTTCATCGAGCCGAGCAGCACCCACTCGCGGTCGATCAGGGCCAGCTTGGCATGCAGGCGGCCGCGGGCCTGGCGCAGCAGGCGGCGGATCTGCGTGTTGCGCTTCAACTGCTGCGTGCTCACCTCGAGCAGTTCCACGCCGGTCTGAAGCAGCGCGACGCGAAAGCGGTTGTAGTTGACGTTGACCAGCGGTTCGTCGCTGTCGGCCAGCGAGTTGGTGATGATGGTGATGCGCAGGCCGCGCGCGCGGGCGGCGCGGATCCGCTCCATGCCCTCGTCGCCGGGGATGAAGTAGGGCGAGATCACCAGCACTTGCGACTTGGCAGTCGCCATCGTGGCGTACCAGCGGCGCGCCAGCGTCTCCATGCCGGGCGGCCGGGTGCCGAGCGCCTTGTTCGGGCTGTCGGCCAGGGCTTGGGCCTCGGCGCGCATCCAGAGCAGCTCGCCGCGCGCGAGCTGCTCGGCGAGGCGCGGCTCGCTGAGGATGTCGCTCTCCGGCGGCGCATCGGGCCAGGGCGCATGGGCCTCCGAGGTGGCGAGGTCGAACTCGGCCACCAGTTGTTCGGTCGGGTCGGCCGCGCGCACCATGCGCTGCAAGGGGTAGACCACGTCGCTGTTCCAGTAGTCGTCGAAGATGCGCGCGGACTGCGGCACCACCGGGCCGGCCATCAGCAGCTCGAAGTCGATGAAGTTCGCGCCTTCGCTGCGCAGGAAGTACTCGTCTGCGAGGTTGCGCCCGCCCGCGATCGCGATGGCGCCGTCCGCGATGAAGAGCTTGTTGTGCATGCGGTGGTTGAGCCGCTTGAAGTCGGTGAAGAAATCCAGCCAGCGCGTGGCCGTGTGCTCGCGCCCGTTCACGAAAGGGTTGAACAGGCGCACCTCGGCCTTCGGCTCGGCGGCCAGCGCCAGCAGCAGGCGGTCGAGCCCGCCCGTATAGAAGTCGTCGAGCAAGAGGCGCACCCGCACGCCGCGCCGCGCGGCATCGCGCAGCTCGCGCAGGATCAGGAGGCCGGTCTTGTCCTTGCCGAGCTGGTAGGACTGCACGTCCAGCGAAGCCTGCGCGCGGCGGATCAGTTCGAGCCTGGCGTCCAGCGCGAAGCTGGCCTGCGGCAGGGGCCGCACGGCCGACAGCTCATCGGGCTGGGTGTTGAAGGGGGCGACGATGCGGCCCAGCTCGGTCTGCGCGGAGACGGGTATCGCCAGCTCGGGCGGCTGGGACTCCCGCGGCGGCAGGCCGGCACAGCCCGCCGCAAGACATGCCAGGCCCATGGCGGCACGCCGCAGCAGCGGAAGAAGACGGGCGAAAAGGTCTGGCATGGCGCGGGACGGATGGTAGCCGCGCGACCCCTGCCTCGAAGGAGCGGCCTGTCTACGGGATTGTTGAGTTTTTATTTAATTCACCAATAGAATGCGAATCACTCTTAACAAGATTTCGGGATGAGGGTTTGAACTCCAGTTTTTCCGCGCGGCGCAAGGCTGCATCGCTCCTGGCCGGATGCCTGGCCGTGTCTGCGCAATCGCAGGTTTTTGCCCAAGCGGGCAGCGGCGCCGTTCTGCCGGAGGTGCGGGTCGACGCCAGCGCCGAGACCGAATCCGCCACCAGCCCGGTGATCGGCTATCGCGCGAAGAACGCCGCCACGGCGACCAAGACCGACACGCCGCTTTCCGAAACGCCGCAGGCGGTGACAGTGATCACGCGCGACCAGATCGTGGACCAGGGCGCGACCAACCTGCAGGATGCGCTGGGCTACGCGGCCGGCGTGCGTTCCGACGCCTACGGCCTCGACGCGCGCACCGATTCTTTTCGCGTTCGCGGCGCGTATCCCGACGTCTACCTCGACGGCCTGCGCCAGGCCTACGGCTACTACACCAGCACCACGCGCACCGAGCCCTACACGCTCGAGCGCCTCGAGGTGCTGCGCGGGCCCTCGGGCATGCTGTTCGGATCGGGCACCGCGGCCGGCATCGTCAACATGGTGAGCAAGCGACCCTTGCTCGAAACCCAGCGCGAAGTGGGCATCCAGTACGGCAGCTGGAACCGAAAGCAGATCCAGGCCGACCTGACCGGGCCGCTGACCGAGGACGGCCAGTGGTCCTACCGGCTGATCGCGGTGCAGCGCAAGGCCGACACGCAGGTCGATTTCGTGCCCGACGACCGCAGCCTGATCGCGCCCTCGCTGACCTGGCGCCCGAGCGCGGCGACCTCGCTCACGCTGCAGGGCCTCTACCAGAAGGACAAGAGCGGCTCGAGCTCGCAATTCTTCCCGTGGGAAGGCACGATCCTCCCGAACCCGAACGGGCGCCTGCCGACCAGCCGCTTCATCGGCGAGCCGGGCGACTACTACGACAGCGAGCGCAAGACCTTCGGCTGGCTGTTCGAGCACCAGTTCAACGAGAACTTCACTTTCCGCCAGAACTTCCGCCACGCGCAAAACGAGAACGACAACAGCTACCACTGGGGCGACTTCTTCACCATCACCGGCGGCTGGGGCGCCGATCCGGTCGGCAAGAGGCGCCTGTCGCGCTCGCTCGACAGCTCGCTCACGCGCAATCGCATCGACACGCTGGACAACCATCTCGAGAGCCACTTCGACACTGGCGCGCTCAAGCACACGCTGCTGGTCGGCGCCGACTACCAGCGCCATCGCGAGAACGTGTGGGGCGGGATCTCCACCAGCGAGATCGACGCCTATGCCCCGGTCTACGGCAATCGGCTGGAACCGGAACGCACGGCGCGGCCGCGTACCACGCAGCGCGCCACCGGCGTCTACCTGCAGGACCAGATCAAGCTGGGAAACTGGAACTTCATCGCCGGCCTGCGGCACGACCGCGTCGTCGCCGGCGCCGAGGGCAGCGAGGATTCGAGGGACAGCGCCACCAGCAAGCGCTTCGGCGTGCTGTATGCCTTCCCGTCGGGCTGGTCGCCGTACGTGAGCTATGCCGAGTCCTTCACGCCGCAGTCGCCGCGTGACGGCCGGGTGTTCAAGCCGCTGCGCGGCGAGCAGTGGGAAGTCGGCGTCAAGTACGAGCCCGCGGGCCGCAGCCTCGCCTTCAATGCCGCGGTCTACGACCTGCGCGAGAAGAACCAGATCGCCCAACCGCTGCCCAACGTCTACGCGCAGATCGGCCAGACCAAGACGCGCGGCGTCGAGCTCGAGGCCAAGGGCTCGATCACGCCGAACCTGGATGTCACGGCGCACTACAACTACACCGACCTCGACCCGCAGCTCGAAGGCCTGCCACGCCACCAGGCGGCGCTCTGGGCCAAGTACCGCTTCGCCATCGCTGGCACGCCGGGCTTCTCGGCCGGCGCGGGCGTGCGCTACATGGGCGCCTTCCGCGATGTCTCCTTCGGCGGCTACGGCCCGCGCATCCCCAGCGTCGCGCTGCTGGACCTCGTGTTCGCCTACGAGACCGCGAAGTGGCGCTATGCGCTGAACATCAACAACGCGACGGACAAGGAGTACTTCAGCACCTGCCTCGCGCGCGGCGACTGCTGGTGGGGTACGCGCCGCAACGTGGTGGCCAGCGCCACCTACCGCTTCTGAACCCCTGAGAAAAAACCGCGATGAACAGCCGACGAATCAAGACCTGGGCCTGGGTGCACAAGTGGAGCAGCCTGGTCTGCACCGTGTTCATGCTGCTCTTGTGCATCACGGGGCTGCCGCTGATCTTCCATCACGAGATCGGCCACTTGCTGGGCACCGAGGTCGATGCGCCGAAGATGCCCGCCGGCACGCCGCGCGCAAGCCTGGACCGTGTGATCGAGGTCGCGCATGCGCTGCATCCGGAGCGCGTGGTGCAGTTCGTCTCGCAGCCGGAGGACGACGACGGCCTGTGGTTCGTCACGCTCACGCCCACGCCGGCGCCGACCGAGGACTTCAAGTCGGTTGCGGTCGATGCGCGCACGGCCAAGGTGCTGGCGCAGCCCAAGTTCGACGAGGGCTTCATGTACGTGATGTTCAAGCTGCACGTCGACCTGTTCGCCGGCCTGCCCGGCAAGCTGTTCCTCGGCTTCATGGGCTTGCTGCTGCTGGTGGCGATCGTCTCCGGCGTGGTGCTCTATTCACCCTTCATGCGCAAGCTGGACTTCGGCACCGTGCGGCGCGAGCGCCGGCCGCGTCTCAAGTGGCTGGACCTGCACAACCTGCTGGGCATCGTGACGCTGGTGTGGGCCTTCACGGTCGGCGCCACCGGCATGATCAACACCTGGGCCGACCTGATCATCAAGTACTGGCAGTACGATCAGCTGAGCACGCTGCTCGCGCCCTACCAGGGGCAGCCCGAAGTGCCGAAGGCCGAGCGCGGCTCGGTGCAGCGCTCGCTGGACGTGGCGCTCGAGCGTGCGCCGGGCAACAAGGTTTCCTTCATCGCCTTCCCGGGCACGGCCTTCTCGAGCCCGCATCACAACACCGTGTTCCTGCGCGGCAGCGAACCCTTCACTTCGCGCCTGCTGCAGCCGGTGCTGGTCGACGCCAAGACCAATGCGATCACGGCCAGCCCCGAGCTGCCCTGGTACCTGACAGGACTCCTGGTCTCGCAGCCGCTTCACTTCGGCGACTACGGCGGCATGCCGATGCAGATCCTCTGGGCGCTGCTCGACATCGCGACCATCATCGTGCTGGGCAGCGGGCTCTATCTGTGGCTCAAGCGCGGCAACGCCGTGCCGGCCACAGCGCGTGCCGACGAAGCGGCACATCAGGCGGCCGTTCCGCTGGCGCAGCCCACGGCGACGGCGACGGCGAAGGCGGGCTCATGACGAAGCACCATCAGCGCCCTCGCTTCTGGCCCATGTGGGGCTGGCCGATCGTGCTGGGCGTGCTCACCTGCATCGGGCTGGTGTCCGCGCTCTTCAGCGACGGCGGTGCCGGCGATGCGCTGGCGTGGGTGGCGCTCGGCATTCCGTGCGCGGTGGGCGCCTGGTACGGCTGGCGCCGGCCGCCGCGGCGTTCGTAGAACCCGGCCTCGATCCGGCGCCATAGGGTCTTGCCCGTCGTGGCGGCGCGGCGGCTGGCCGCAGAATCGCCGCGATGAAATCCTCCGTCGCCACGGCCTGCCTGCTGCTTGCCGCGTCTTCCGCCTCGGCGCAGGATGCCGAGTCCGCACCCACGCTGCGCGAGATCACGGTCTCCACGCCGCGCGGCGCGGCACGGCCCTTCGATGTGCCCGGTTCGGTCGACCGCGTGGAAGGCAGCGAGATGCGCGACGCACGCCTGCAGGTGAACCTGTCCGAAGGCCTGGGTAGCGTGCCCGGGCTGCAGATCCAGAACCGCCAGAACTACGCGCAGGATCTGCAGCTGTCGATACGCGGCTTCGGCGCGCGCTCCACCTTCGGCGTGCGCGGCGTGCGGCTCTATGTCGACGGCATCCCGGCCACGCTGCCCGACGGCCAGGGCCAGACCTCCAACATCGACATCGGCTCGGCCGACCGTGTCGAGATCCTGCGCGGGCCTTTCTCGGCGCTCTACGGCAATTCCTCCGGCGGCGTGGTGCAGGTCTTCACCGAGGACGGGCAGGGGCCGCCGCTGCTCGGCTTCTCACTGGCCGGTGGCAGCTTCGGCACTGCGCGCGTCGGCAGCAAGCTCAGCGGTTCCTCGGGCGCTATCGACTACCTGCTGAGCGCCAGCCGCTTCCACACCGACGGCTGGCGCGAGCACAGCGCGGCGGATCGCGAGATCCAGAACGGCAAGCTGGGCTTCCGGCTCGACGACGGCAGCAAGCTCACGCTGGTCTTCAACAGCGTGCATCTTTATGCGCAGGACCCCCTGGGGCTGTCGGCCAGCCAGTACGCGCTGAACCCGCGCGGCGTCGATCCGGTCGCCACGCAGTTCGATACGCGCAAGACCGTGGACCAGCAGCAGCTCGGCCTGAGCTACGAGCGCCGCATCGATGCCGCGAACACGCTGCGCCTGATGGTCTACGGCGGCCAGCGCAGCACCGTCCAGTTCCAGGCGATCCCGACCTTCGTGCAGCAGAACCCGCTGCATGCCGGCGGCGTGATCGACCTGGCGCGCGACTACGGCGGCGTGGACCTGCGCTGGAGCGCCAGGCTGCAGCTGGCCGATAGGCCCTTCGACCTGGTCGCCGGCCTGGCCTACGACGGCCTGCGCGAGCGCCGCCGCGGCTGGGAGAACTTCGTCGGCCGGTCCAGTGCACCACTGGCCCTGGGCGTGCTGGGCCGCTTGCGCCGCAACGAGCGCAACGAGGTGCGCAACCTCGATCCCTACGTGCAGGGCAGCTGGCGCGTCGCCGATCGATGGACGCTCGAAGCCGGCGTGCGACGCAGCAACGTGCGCTTCTCCTCGCACGATCTCTACATCGTCGGCCCGAACCGCGACGACAGCGGCAGCGCGCGCTACCGCAAGACCCTGCCGGTGGCTTCGCTGCGCTACGAGGCCACGCCCGATCTGGCGCTCTACGCCTCCGTCGGCCGCGGCTTCGAGACGCCGACGCTCAACGAGCTCTCCTACCGCGCGGACGGCATCGGCGGGCTCAACTTCGCTCTGCAGCCTTCGGTGAACACCAGCGTCGAGGTCGGCGCCAAGGCGCGCCTGGGTGGCGGCCTGCTCACAGCGGCGCTGTTCCAGACACGGACGCGCGATGAGATCGTGACCAACACCAACTTCGGCGGCCGCGCCACCTTTCAGAACGCCGGCCGCACCCAGCGCGACGGCTTCGAGCTCTCCTGGCAGCACGAGACGGCGAACCATTGGCGCACGCAGCTCGCCTACACCTGGCTCGATGCGCGCTACCGCGACGGCTTCTGCTCGCCGACGCCTTGCAGCGCGATCAGCACGGTGCCGGCGGGCAACCGCATCCCTGGGATCGCGGCGCATGCGCTTTTCGCGTCCTTCGGCTGGGTGCCGCCCGAAGGCTGGCGCGCCGGTACCGAGCTGCGCGCACTTGGGCGCATCCAGGCCAACGACCGCAACGACGCTGCAGCACCCGGCTACGCGGTGGTGGCGCTCTATGCGGGCTACCTCAAGCGCTGGGAGCGTTGGGAGTTCAACGCCTTCGCGCGCGTGAACAACGTCTTCGACCGGCGCTACATCGGCTCGGTGATCGTCAACGAGTCGAACATGCGCTATTTCGAACCCTCCCCGGGCCGCAACTGGACGATCGGCATGGGAGCGGCGTATCGTTTCTGAATGGATTTCAGGGACCGACGCGATGCGGGCCGCAAGCTCGCCAAGGCACTGGACGCGTGGCGCGGGCGCCCCGATGTCGTCGTGCTCGCGCTGCCGCGCGGCGGCGTGCCGGTGGCCTGGGAGGTTGCGCATTTCCTGCACGCGCCGCTCGATGTGCTGGTGGTGCGCAAGCTCGGCTTTCCGGGCCAGGAAGAATTCGCGATGGGCGCCATCGCATCGGGCGGCGTGCGCGTGATGTCGGAGCTGCCCGGCTTCTGGCCGGTGTCGGAGCGGGCCATGGAAGCTGTGGTCGCGCGCGAAACGGAAGAGCTGGCACGGCGCGAGCAGCTCTACCGCGGCCAGCGCGCGCCGCTCGCACTCGCGGGGCATGTCGTCATCCTGGTCGACGACGGCCTCGCCACCGGCGCCACCATGCATGCAGCCGTGCTGGCGGCCCGTGCCGCAGCGCCGCAGCGCATCATCGTGGCGGTGCCGGTGGCCTCGCGCGAGGCGGTCCAGTTGCTGAGCACCGTGGCCGACGAGGTGCTGAGCGTGTTCACGCCCGAGCATTTCCGGGCGGTCGGCCTCTGGTATGCGGACTTCGCGCAGACCAGCGACGAAGAGGTTCGAGAACTGCTGCGCCAGCGGCGCTGACGCTCAGAGTCCGGCGGCCGCGCGCAGCGCCGCTGCCTGGCTCGTGTTCTCCCAGGTGAACTCGGGCTCTTCGCGGCCGAAGTGGCCGTAGGCAGCGGTCTTGCCGTAGATCGGGCGCAGCAGGTCGAGCATCTGGATGATGCCCTTGGGGCGCAGGTCGAAGTGCTCCTGCACCAGCGCGGCGATCTTCTCGTCGGAGATCACGCCCGTGCCTTCGGTGTAGACCGTCACGTTCATCGGCTTGGCCACGCCGATCGCATAGGCGACCTGGATCTGGCACTGGCGCGCGAGGCCGGCGGCGACGATGTTCTTGGCCACGTAGCGCGCCGCGTAGGCGGCCGAGCGGTCCACCTTGCTCGGGTCCTTGCCCGAGAACGCGCCGCCGCCGTGCGGGCAGGCGCCGCCGTAGGTGTCGACGATGATCTTGCGGCCCGTGAGGCCGCAGTCGCCCTGCGGGCCGCCGATGACGAAGCGGCCGGTCGGGTTGATCAGGTACTTGGTTTCCTTCAACCACTCCTTGGGGAGCACCGGCTTGATGATCTCCTCGATCACGGCCTCGATGAAGCTGCCCTTCATCTTGGTCGGCGTTTCGCTCTGGTCGGGGTGGTGCTGCGTGGAGAGCACGACGGTGTCGATGCTGTGCGGCTTGCCGTCCACGTAGCGCATCGTGACCTGGCTCTTGGCGTCCGGGCGCAGGAAGGGCAGGCGGCCGTCCTTGCGCAACTGGGCCTGGCGCTCCACCAGGCGGTGGGCGTAGTAGATCGGCGCGGGCATCAGCTCGGGCGTTTCGTCGCAGGCATAGCCGAACATCAGGCCCTGGTCGCCGGCACCGGTGTTGAGGTGGTCGTCGCTCGCATGGTCCACGCCCTGCGCGATGTCGTTGGACTGCTTGTCATAGCAGACCATCACGGCGCAACCCTTGTAGTCGATGCCGTAGTCGGTGTTGTCGTAGCCGATGCGCTTGATGGTGTCGCGCGCCACCTGGATGTAGTCGACGTGCGCATTGGTCGTGATCTCGCCGGCAAGCACCACGAGGCCGGTGTTGGTCAGCGTCTCGGCGGCCACGCGGCTGCGCGGGTCCTGCGCGAAGATCGCGTCCAGAATTGCGTCCGAAATCTGGTCCGCCACCTTGTCGGGGTGGCCTTCGGAAACCGATTCGGAAGTGAAGAGAAAGTCGTTCGCCATTTCGGTAAAACTCCATGCAAGTGAATTGGCGCGTTGCCAACCCATCAGGAGCTTTGGCGAACGCTTTAGCAGTGATGTTTAACGTCGCCCTGCAAGTAGTTCCATAACTCAGCGACAATTTGCATTCTATTCGAGCCGCGTTACCCTGCGCGCGCGTCCTGGTTTTCACCCCCCCTCCGTGTCGATGATTGCTTTGTTTCGATTGCTCGCCCGTGTGCCGCTGCCCTTGATGCATGCGGTCGGCGGCTGGCTGGGCTGGCTGGTCTGGTGGCTGGCGCCGACCTACCGAAAGCGCTTCAAGGAAAACGCCGAGAGCGCCGGCTTCAGCCCTGCGCAATACCGGCCTGCCATTGCCGCGGCAGGCGCCATGGCGGCCGAGTTGCCGTGGCTGTGGGCGCGGCCGCAGGGCGAGAGCGTGCTGCCGCGCATCGTCCGGTGGGATGGCGTCGCCGAATTGGAGGCCGCATTGGCCGCGCGCAAGGGCGTGATCCTGGTCTCGCCGCACATCGGCAGCTGGGAGACCCTGGGGCAGGCGGTCGGCGAACGCTTCGTCGATGCCTACGGGCCGATCACGGCCTTGTTCAGGCCGGCCCGCAAGAAATGGATGGCCGAACTGATCGCCGGTTCGCGCGACCGGCGCGGTCTGCAGACGCTGCCGACCAGCGTTGGCGGGGTGCGCGGGTTGATGCGCACGCTGCGCGCCGGCGGCTACACCGGCATCCTGCCGGACCAGGTGCCGCCGCTGGGGCAGGGCGTGTGGGCGCCTTTCTTCGGCCGGCCCGCCTACACGATGACCTTGCTGCCGCGTCTCGCGCAGCAGACCGGTTCGCGCGTGTTCCTTGCCGTCTGCGAGCGGCTGCCGCGGGGCGCGGGCTATGCGATCCGCATCGAAGCCTTCGATGGCACCGCGCTGAACGATCCGAAGGCCACGCCCGAAGCCGCCGCCACCGCCATGAACGAAGGCATCGAACGGCTCATCCGCCGGCTGCCGGGCCAGTACGTCTGGGACTATGCGCGCTACAAGCAGCCGCGCGGCGAGGCGGCACCGGGGGCGGCAGTGGAGGCGGCACCATGAGCCTGTCGTCCCAGCTCGGCATCGGCTTCATGCGCACGCTGGCCCATGTGCCGCTGCCTCTGGCGCGGGGCTTCGGCGCTTTTCTGGGCCGGGTGCTGCATACCGTCGCAGCGCGGCGCCGGCGCGTGGTCGATACCAACCTCGCGCTGTGCTTCCCGGACAAGTCGCCCGAGGAGCGACGCCGCATCGCACGCGAAACCTTCGTCTATGTGGCGCAGTCCTGGCTCGACCGCAGCTGGCTCTGGCATGCGCCGGAAGCAACGGTGGCCGCCCGGCTCACGGTGAAGGGATCGGCCCGGGAGATCGACGAGATCGCCAACGGGAGCGAGCCGATGATCCTGTTCGCGCCGCACTTCTACGGCCTCGATGCGGCGGCCACGGCGTTGACCATGCACACGGCCCGGCCCTCGACCACCATCTACACCACGCAGCGCGATCCGATGGTGGACGAGTGGATTCGCGAGGGGCGCAAACGCTTCGGCAACGTGGTCGCGCTGAACCGGGTCGACGGCATCAAGCCGATCGTGGCCGGGCTGCGCAAGGGCGGCTTGCTGTACCTGCTGCCCGACATGGACTTCGGCCGCGACCAGACGGTCTTCGTGCCCTTCTACGGCGTGCCGGCCTCCACTGTGCCCTCGCTGTCGCGCTTCGCCCGCCTGGGCCGGGCCAAGGTCGTGCCGGTGGTCTCGAAGCTCACCAGGGACGGCTACGAGATCGAGGTGCTGCCGGCCTGGCAGGACTTCCCGAGCGAGGACGTGGTGGCCGACACCGCCTTGATGAACGAGCGCCTGCAAGGCTACATCGACACGATGCCCTCGCAGTACTACTGGGTGCACCGCCGCTTCAAGACGCGGCCGGATGGTGCGGCGCCGGTGTACTGAACCCCCCGGCTTGCCACTTCGTGTGCTTCGCCACCCCCCGAGGGGCTGAAGCCCGCGGCTCCAAGCCTGCCTGCGCAGGCTTGGACGGGCTGAAGGGGTGCTGCCTCTGGCGGCGACTCGGGGCGCGGCCCGCCTTGGGGCGGCCCGGCGGCGGCCGCAGTCTATTGATTGCGCTGCAGGAAGGCCTCGATCTCGCTCGCGACGTACTGCGGCTGCTCGTGCACGATCCAGTGCGTGGCGCCGGGCACCTTCTTGATCTCGAGCTTCGGCACGTACTCTTCGAGTCCTTCGAGCAGTCCCGGCAATAGCGCGGCGTCATCGAGTGCCCAGAAGACGAAAGTGGGCACCTCCACAACGAGGCGCTCACGTGGCAGCGTCGGAATCTCGGACGGCTTGCCGGGCAAGGCCGGCTTCATCGGCGTGACGCGATAGAGGTTGCAGGCGCCGGTGAGGCCCGCGTCCCACACCTCGCGGTACTTGTTCTTGACTTCTTCGGTCAGCCAGCCGAAACCGTCGGCACCGGCCTTCATCTGCGTGAAGGAGAGCCACATGCGCTTGTAGTCGTCGGCAGAAAGCAGCGCTTCGGCATCGGGCCGCGCGAGGAAGTTCATGTAGGCGCTCGCGGCCTGCTGCGCGGGATTGTTCAGCAGCTCGCGCGTGAAGGTGCCCGGATGCGGCGAATTGATGATGACCAGGCGGCCGAGCTTGTCCGGGTGCTGGTTGGCATAGCCCCAGCCGAAGGCGCCGCCCCAGTCGTGCGCCACCAGGGCCTCGATGCGGCCGTCCGCGTTTTCGCTTTGGGCGAGCTGCTCGATGTCCTGCACCAGCAGGTGCGCGCGGTAGGCCGATACCTCGGTGGGCGAGCTCGATTTCTCGAAGCCGCGCAGGTTCGGCGCCACGCAGCGGTAGCCGCCGTGCTCGGGGCTCGCGAAGTATTCGAGCAGCTCGTCCCAGATGAAGGCGGCCTCGGGAAAGCCGTGCAGGAACACCATCAGGGGGCGGCCGGGTGCGCCCGCGGCGCGGCAGCTGAGCGTGGTGCCGTTGGGCAGCGCGCGCGCAAAGGTTTCGATCATGGCTCGTTGTCTCCTTCTTCTGTCGGTTCTGCGGGCTGCTCGTTCTGCGGATGGGCCCAGCGCCACAGCAGTTCGGCCGCCTCGTCGACTCCCTGTTGCTTCAAGGCCGAGAACAGTTTGACCTCGCCGCCGCCGGCCTGCAGTCGCGCAATCGACAGCGCCTTGGCGCCTTCGGAGCGCGTGAGCTTGTCGGCCTTGGTCAGGAGCACCAGGAACTTGAGGCCTTGCTCGACCCGGGGGCGGATGACTTCCAGCAGGATGTCGTCGAGCTCGGTGAGGCCGTGGCGCGGGTCGCACATCAGCACCACGCCGCGCAGGTTCTCGCGCGTCATCAGGTAGTTGCCCATGACGCGCTGCCAGCGCAGCTTGGCCTCGCGCGGCACGGCTGCGTAGCCGTAGCCGGGCAGGTCGGCCAGCACGGCGTCGTCGACCTTCTGCTTGCCGACGCCGAACAGGTTGATGTGCTGGGTGCGGCCTGGCGTCTTGGAGGCGAAGGCCAGGCGCGTCTGCTGGGTGAGCGTGTTGATGGCGGTCGACTTGCCGGCGTTCGAGCGCCCGACGAAGGCAATCTCCGGCAGGTCGAAGGCCGGCAGGTGTTCCAGCTGGGGCGCACTCGTGAGGAAGTGCGCAGTGTGCAGCCAACCGCGTGCGATGCGGATGCGTTCGGCGGCCGCGGCATCGACGACAGGGGCCTTGCGGGAAGGGGGAGTGGCCGGCAGGCGCCGCGGGGTGGTCATCGGTGAGCTTTCGGAACGGGGCGCCATTGTAGAATCGCGCGGTTTTGCGCCATAAATCCAAGCCCCCGCTATGAAGTTGTTCGCTCATTTTCTGCTCGCAGCCCTCATGGGCGCCGCCGCCAGTACCAGCTTCGCGGCCGATGAGCCCGGGGCCAAGCCGGCTGCCGAGGCGCCTGCCAAGGCGCCCAAGCCCGATCCCGCCAAGGGCGACACCATCTTCAATGCCGCGCCGGCCAACAGCCAAAGCTGCGCCTCGTGCCACAACGCGGACGGCAACTCGGCCATCCCGGCCAATCCCAAGCTGGCGCAGCAGCACCCCGAATACATCCTCAAGCAGTTGCAGGACTTCAAGTCCGGCAAGCGCAAGAGCGCCATCATGAAGCCGCTGGCTTCGGCGCTGTCCGACGAAGACATGCGCAACATCGCCTGGTTCGTCGGTTCCAAGAAGGTCAAGACCGGTTTCTCGAAGGAGAAGGACCTGGTGTCGCTCGGCGAGAAGATCTACCGCGGCGGCCTGGGCGATCGCCAGATCCCGGCCTGCGCCGGCTGCCACAGCCCCAACGGTGCCGGCATCCCGGCCCAGTACCCGCGCCTGGGTGGCCAGCATGCCGACTACATCGTGCAGCAGCTCACCCTGTTCCGCGACGGCGGGCGCCTGAATGCTGCGCAGATGACCGGTGTGGCCGCCAAGCTCAACGACCGCGAGATCAAGGCCGTGGCCGACTACATTGCCGGGCTGCGTTGATTTCCGGCGCGCAAGCGTGAACTAACCGCCGATAACAAACCCCAAACAAGGCGGGCCGATCCAGCGAGGATGGCCCGCCTTTTTGCTTTCCACGATTCCCCTTCATGTCGGTTTCCACCCACGGCCTTCGAGTCCGGCGCGGCCCCCACGTGGTCCGCGCGGCGGTGGAGCTCATGTCGTCGATGCGCTTCGCGATCGCGCTGCTCACGGTCATCTGCATTGCATCGATCATCGGCACCGTGCTCAAGCAGCACGAGCCGATCAACAACTACGTCAACCAGTTCGGGCCTTTCTGGGCCGAGGTGTTCCGCGCGGCCAGGCTCGATTCGATCTACAGCGCCTGGTGGTTCCTGCTGATCCTGGCTTTCCTGGTGATCAGCACCTCGCTGTGCATCGCGCGCAATACGCCGCACATCTTCAAGGACCTGAGGACTCTCAAGGAAGGCATCCGCGCGCAAAGCCTCAAGGCTTTCGGCCAGCGGGCCGAAACGGTTCTCGACGAAAGCCCGGACGCCGCGGCCAACCGCATCGGCCAGCTGCTGGCGGGCGGCGGCTGGAAGGTCAAGCTGCAGCACCGCGACGGCGACGGCTGGATGGTGGCCGCGCGCGCGGGCGGCGCCCACAAGCTCGGCTACATCGCGGCGCACAGTGCGATCGTGCTGGTATGCCTCGGCGGCCTGCTCGACGGCGACCTGATCGTGCGCGCCCAGACCTGGTTCAACGGCAAGAGCGTCTACACCGGCGGCGGCCTGATCGCGGACGTTGCGCCACGGCACCGCCTGTCGCCCAGCAACCCGACCTTCCGCGGCAACATCCTGGTGCCCGAAGGCGGGCAGGGCAGCGTCGCGATCCTGAACCAGGCCGACGGTGTGCTGCTGCAGGACCTTCCGTTCTCGATCGAGCTCAAGAAATTCATCGTCGACTATTACTCGACCGGCATGCCCAAGCTGTTCGCGAGCGAAGTGGTGCTGCACGATCGCGAGACCGGCGCGCAGGTGCCGGCGCGCATCGAGGTGAACCACCCGGCCAGCTACAAGGGCATCGAGATCTACCAGTCGAGTTTCGACGACGGCGGCTCCAGCGTGAAGCTCAAGGCGGTGCCGATGGCGGCTGCGGCCAAGCCTTTCGAAGTGGAGGGCATCATCGGCAACAGCTCGGAGATCACCAACGGCACCGACCGGCTGACGCTCGAGTACACGGCGCTGCGCGTGATCAACGTCGAGAACTTCGGCGAGAGCGCCGGCGGTGCGATGACCAGCGGCGCCGACGTGCGCAAGGTCGACCTGACGAGCGGCATCGAATCGCGCCTGGGCGCGGCCAACAAGACCAACAAGCCCAAGGTGCTGCGCAACATCGGCCCGAGCATCGGCTACAAGCTGCGCGACGCCGCGGGGCAGGCGCGCGAGTACCAGAACTACATGGTGCCGGTCGATACCGGCGACGGCCAGCCGGTCTTTTTGCTCGGCATGCGCGAGCGGCCGGAGGAGCCCTTCCGCTATTTGCGCGTACCGGCCGACGACCAGGGCTCGATGGACGGCTTCGTGCGCATGCGCGCCGCGTTGGCCGATGCCGACACGCGCACGCGCGCCATCGAGCGCTACATCGCGCGCGCGGCCGATTCCAAGCGGCCCGAGCTGGCCGAGCAGCTGCGCATCTCGGCCGGCCGCGCGCTGGCGCTGTTCGCGGGCACCGAGCGGGCCAAGGCCGACGCGGTGAGCGCCGGAGGCTGGCAGGCGATCGCCGAATTCATGGAGGCGAACGTGCCCGAGGCCGACCGGGAGCGCGCCGGCGCGGTGCTGGTGCGCATCCTCAACGACGTGCTGTTCGAGGTGCTTAATCTGAGCCGCGAGAAGGCGGGGTTGGCGGCCTTGCCGGCCGACGAGAAGTCGCAAGCCTTCCTGACCCAGGCGGTGCTCGCCATCAGCGACGCGTATTTCTACCCCGCGCCGGTGGCGATGATGATGACCGACTTCAAGCAGGTGCAGGCCAGCGTGTTCCAGGTCGCTCGCGCGCCGGGCAAGAACGTGGTCTATCTGGGTTGCCTGTTGCTGATCGTGGGCATTTTTGCGATGCTGTACGTGCGCGAGCGCAGGCTGTGGGTGTGGCTCGCCAAGGACGCGAGCGCCAGTGGCACGGCGGCCACCATGGCTTTTTCGGTCAACCGCAAGACCATCGACAGCGATCGCGAATTCGAGCGTCTCAAAGACAAGCTGCTCGCCAGCAGGAAAGACACCGCCCCATGAGCACCACCACCCTCACACTGAACGACGGCTGGCTTTCGCGCCGCAACGCCTTCGACTGGGTGTTTGCCGCGCTGGTGCTGGCCGGCGGACTGTTCGCGTTCTCGCGCTATGCCGGCGCGATGGACATCTACGAGAAGATCATCCTGCTGGCGGCGATGCCCGCCGCCATCTGGCTCGGCTGGTTCTGGCGGCCGCTGCGCATGCTGGCGATCGTGGTGGCGGCAGCCGCGCTGCTGGGCATCGCCTCCTACCAGGGCGACCTGGCGCGTGCCGACACGGTGTTCTGGCTCAAGTACTTCCTGTCCAGCCAGTCGGCCATCCTGTGGATGAGCGTGCTCTTCTTCATGAGCACGTTGTTCTACTGGATCGGCTTCTTTGCGGCCAAGCAGGCCGACACCATGGACCTCATCGGCTCGCGCCTCGCATGGGCGGCCGTCACGATGGCGCTGATTGGCTCCATGGTGCGCTGGTACGAAAGCCACCAGCTCGGGCCGGACATCGGCCATATCCCGGTCAGCAATCTCTACGAGGTGTTCGTGCTGTTCTGCTGGCTGACGGCGACCTTCTATCTCTACTTCGAATCGCGCTACGGCACGCGGGCCTTGGGTGCCTTCGTGATGCTGGTGGTCAGCGCCGCGGTCGGCTTCCTGCTCTGGTACACGCTGGTGCGTGAAGCCCACGAAATCCAGCCGCTGGTGCCGGCTTTGCAGAGCTGGTGGATGAAGCTGCATGTGCCGGCCAATTTCATCGGCTACGGTACCTTTGCGCTGGCGGCGATGGTGGCCTTCGCCTACCTCATCAAGGAGCAGGCGCAGGAGACCCGCTGGTACAAGCTCACGCCGATGTGGCTGCTTGGCGTGGCGCTGTGCTTCGTGCCCGTGGCGTTCCGCCAGCGCGTGCAGGAAGCCGGCGGCAGCTACTGGTTCGCCTATGCGGCCATCTCGGCATTGATCGCCGCCGGCATCCTGCTGGGCCGCAAGCGCATCGCCGCGCGGCTGCCGGCCAACGAGGTGTTGGACGACGTGATGTACAAGTCCATCACGGTCGGCTTTGCCTTCTTCACCATCGCCACCGTGCTCGGCGCCCTGTGGGCGGCCGACGCCTGGGGCGGCTACTGGAGCTGGGACCCGAAGGAAACCTGGGCGCTGATCGTCTGGCTCAACTACGCGGCCTGGCTGCATATGCGGCTGGTCAAGGGCCTGCGAGGCACGGTGGCAGCCTGGTGGGCGCTGGGCGGGCTGGCGGTGACGACCTTCGCCTTCCTGGGGGTCAACATGTTCTTGAGCGGATTGCACAGCTACGGCACCTTGTAGGAGCGGCCGGCGGGTTTTCGCGGTGAAGTGAAACCGGATGAACGCCTGGCGCGTAACCGAATCAGCATTGGGAACGAACTCCCTCAAGCACAACCATCCAGGCGAAAGGCGATCCATGTTGATTCACTCCCGCGACAAGGGCTTCATTCACCCGCATTCCAGCGAGATCACGCCGCGCAGCGTCTACGAAGGGCGGCGCGACATGCTCAAGCTGCTGGCGAGCGGCGTCGCCGGAGCGGCCCTGGCCTCGTGGGCCGCGCGCGACGCCCTGGCGCAGGCCACCGCGCCGGGCAAGCTGGCGGCGCTGAAGGGCGCGAAGTCGGCGGTGCCGGGTGCGCAGACCATGGAAAAGCTCACCGACTACAAGGACGCCACGAGCTACAACAACTACTACGAGTTCGGCACCGACAAGGCAGATCCGGCCAAGAACGCCGGCACCCTGAAGACCCGGCCCTGGACCGTCGAGGTCGAAGGCCTGGTCAAGAAGCCGGGCAAGTACGACATCGAGGACCTGATCAAGCTCAGCGCGCAGGAAGAACGCATCTACCGCTTGCGCTGCGTCGAAGGCTGGTCGATGGTGATTCCGTGGGTCGGTTACTCGCTGGCCGAACTCATCAAGAAGGTCGAGCCGCAGGGCAACGCCAGGTACGTGGAATTCGTCACGCTGGCCGATCCCAAGACCATGCCCTTCGTCGGCTCGCGCGTGCTCGACTGGCCCTACGTCGAGGGCTTGCGCATGGACGAAGCAATGCACCCGCTCACGCTGCTGACTTTCGGCATGTACGGCGAAGTGCTGCCCAACCAGAACGGCGCGCCGGTTCGCATCGTCGTGCCCTGGAAATACGGCTTCAAGAGCGGCAAGTCGATCGTCAAGATCCGCTTTGTCGAGAAGGAGCCCGGCACGGCCTGGAACAAGGCCGCGGCGCAGGAATACGGCTTCTATTCGAACGTGAACCCGAACGTCGATCATCCGCGCTGGAGCCAGGCGACCGAGCGGCGCATCGGCGACGGCGGGGGCTTGTTCGCCAAGCGCCACAAGACGCAGATCTTCAACGGCTACGAGCCCCAGGTCGGCCAGCTCTATGCTGGCATGGACCTCAAGAAGTTCTATTGAAATGGCTGCTCCCATGCTCGGCACTGACGTGTCCTCGCTGCCCCCGAAGGGGGCGCAAGCCGCCTTGGGGCGGCCCGGCGGCGGCTTCGTGAACAAGCTTCTGATGCACCCGGCGGCCAAGCCGCTGGTGTTCGTGCTCTCATTGCTGCCCTTCGCATGGCTGGTCTACGGTGCGTTCACCGATGGCCTGGGCGCCAATCCCGCCGAGTACCTGATCCGCTCGACCGGCGACTGGACGCTGCGCTTCATCTGCATCGTGCTCGCCGTGACGCCGCTGCGGGTGATCACCAAGACCAATGCGCTGGCGCGCTTTCGCCGC
The DNA here is from genome assembly GCF_964254305.1 of Variovorax sp. LjRoot84. Taxonomy (NCBI): domain Bacteria; kingdom Pseudomonadati; phylum Pseudomonadota; class Betaproteobacteria; order Burkholderiales; family Comamonadaceae; genus Variovorax; species Variovorax sp. LjRoot84. The sequence continues at coordinate 4,752,055 of NZ_CAXUTE020000001.1, read as the reverse complement.
ATGCTGGGCTTGTTCGCCTATTTCTATGTCGTGGTCCATCTGCTGAGCTACAGCTGGTTCGACATGGGCTTCGACGTTCCGGAGATCGCCAAGGACATCGCGAAGCGCCCGTTCATCCTGGTGGGCTTCTCGGCCTTCGTGCTGCTCACGCCGCTGGCCGCGACCTCGTTCAACCGGGCCATCAAGGCGCTGGGCGCGAAGCGCTGGCAGACGCTGCACAAGCTGGTCTATGTGATCGCCGGGCTGGGCCTGCTGCACTTCTTCTGGATGCGCGCGGGCAAGAACGATTTCGCGGAAGTGTTCGTCTATGCCGCGATCATCGCGCTGCTGCTGGGCTGGCGCGTCTGGAACTTCGCGAGCGGCAAGAAGAGGGTGCAGCGCCCTGCGCTGCGCCCGGTCAGTCGCTGAGCTGTTCGCTGCGCAGCTGGTCCTCGATGCTTTCGCGCCGGCGGATCAAGGTGGCACGCTCACCGCTGACCAGCACTTCGGCGGCACGCCCGCGCGTGTTGTAGTTGCTCGCCATGGCCATGGAGTAGGCGCCGGCCGAAAGCACGGCCAGCAGGTCGCCTGCTTCCACCGCGAGCGCGCGGTCGCGGCCGATCCAGTCGCCGCTCTCGCAGACCGGGCCCACGACGTCGTAGCTGACGGTCTCGCCCTGGCGCTCAGCCACCGGAACGATTCGGTGAAAAGCCTGGTACATCGCGGGCCGCGGCAGATCGTTCATCGCCGCATCGACGATGCAGAAGTTCTTGTCCTCGCCTGGCTTGGTGTAGAGCACTTCCGTCACGCAAACCCCGGCGTTGCCGACCAGCGAACGTCCGGGCTCGACGATGAGCCGGCGCCGTCCGAAGCCTCGCGCATCGAGGCGCGCGAGCAGCTGCTGCCACAGCGCATCGGCCGCCGGCGGCGTGTCGCCGTTGTAGTCGATGCCCAGCCCGCCTCCGAAGTCGAGGTGATGCAGCGCAATGCCGGCCTTCTCGATCGCCTCGACCAGGTCGAGCACGCGCTCCAGCGCTTCGAGGTAGGGCGAGGCGTCGGTGATCTGCGAACCGATGTGGCAGTCGATGCCGACGATCTGCAGCCCCTTCAACGACGCGGCGTGCTGGTAGATCGCGACCGCGCGGTCGTGCGCCACGCCGAACTTGTTGCCCTTGAGGCCGGTCGAGATGTAGGGATGCGTCTTCGGGTCGACGTTGGGATTGATGCGCACGCTGATCGATGCGCGCCGGCCTTCTTCGAGCGCGACGGCGTTGAGCACATCGATCTCGGCCTCGCTTTCCACATTGAAGCAGCCGATGCCGGCCGCGAGCGCCTGGCGCATTTCGCTCTTCGTCTTGCCGACGCCGGAGAAGATCACCTTGGCAGGGTCGGCGCCCGCGGCGAGCACGCGCGCGAGCTCGCCGCCGGAGACGATGTCGAAGCCGCAGCCCGCTTCGGCAAAGACGCGCAGCACGCCCAGCGAGGAGTTGGCCTTGATGGCATAGCAGACCAGCGCGTCGCGGCCTTCGAAGCCGCGCTGGTAGGCGCCGAGCGCATCGAGCATCCATTGCTTCGAATAGACGAACAGCGGCGTGCCATGCTCGCGCGCCAGGGTCGAAAGCGGCACGCCTTCGACGTGCAAGGTGCCGTTCTTGCGTGCGATGTGGGGATGTCCCGGAAGGCGCGGGTCGCTGCTCACTTCGTTCCTTCGGTCGTTGCCGGCGCCTGTGCGGGCGAATTGGCGGGTTCGTTGCGCGACGATTCGGGAATCAGCAAACCCGGCAGCGTGGCGCGATTCTTTGCGGCCGGATCGGTCGGAAGATAGAGCGGGCCCTTCTGGCCGCAGCCGGTCAGCGCGACCCCAACGATTGCGAGGCCAATCGCGCTCACTAGAATTTGATGAACATTCAACATGGTGAAATTGTACTTTTCGACCATTGGTCGCTTGGCGGACCTCCTGACCTTCGGGGTTCCAACCAGTGCACCGGGTCAAGTGGCGGTTGAGCATATTTGTTGTAGTAACAAATAATCCTTGCGTCGGGTTTTATTTGTTACTACAATAAATTCAATGTTCACGGTGATCGAAACGCCTACGTTCCAGCGCCTCGCTGCCGAAGTTTGGTCTGAGGAAGAGCGGCTGGATTTCGTGGGATGGATCGCTGCGAACGCAGAGTCCGGCGACGTCATCAAGGGCACTGGCGGTCTGCGCAAGGTCCGTTGGACCCGTCCCGGCATGGGGAAGCGCGGCGGCGCCCGCGTGATCTATTTCAACCGCAACGACCAGGGTGATCTGGCGTTGTTGCTGGTCTATACGAAGGCCAAGCTCGACAACATTGCACCGGCCTTTCTGGTGAAACTGAAGGAGGCGATCAATGCCTAAGATCAAAGACCCCGACGTGATGCAGTTCGAGCAAGATCTGCTCAAGTCCATCGACGAAATGAAGCGCGGCGAACATGCCGCTGTGCATACGCCGGCACAGATCGCTGCGCGCAAGCGTGGCCGACCGGCAGGCAGCGTGAAAGCGGATGTCAAGGTGTCCACCACCATCCGCTTCGATGCGGACGTGCTGGAGGCGCTCAAGGCCTCCGGCCCGGGCTGGCAGACGCGAGCGAACGACGCACTACGAGCAGACATCCAGGCGGGCCGGCTGTAACGCCCGCTCGTCAGGCCCGGTGGCATGGCTTGGTCATCGTCGAATTGCGATTGCCAAGCCCACTGCTGCACGACGGATTCGGATTCACGGCAATATCGTGCTTGGAAGCGGTGCCGGAAAGCCCGCTACGAGACCCCCTCATGAAGCGCCTGAGCGCGAAGGTACAAGAACTGTAATGACCGACCCCGAGTACATGGACCGCGCGGAAGCGGCGCTGGCCGCTATCGAGCGCAGCTGCGACCGCATCAACGACGCGACCGACGCCGATATCGACAACCAGCGCGTGGGCGGCATGATCACGATCACCTTTCGCAACCGTAGCCAGTTGATCGTCAACCTGCAGCCGCCGTTGCGTGAAATCTGGCTGGCGGCCAAGTCCGGCGGTTATCACTATCGGCACGACGGCCGTGCGTGGGTCGACACCAAGACCGGGGAGGAGCTCTTCGGCAACCTGTCGCGCGAAGCGACTGCGCAAGCCGGGCAGCCCTTGCAGTTCGTGGCCGGCTGACGATCAGTTGCGGAAGAGATCGAGGATGCGGTTGCGCTCTTCCGGCGGCGGTGCCGGACTGACGGGCACGCCCGAGATCGCTTCGGCCGGCGGCGTCGGCCCGCCCTCGACACCCAGACTCGCGACGCCTCGGCCCGGTGCATAGTCGTCGTAGTACCACTCGCCGCCGACGTTGACCACGCCGGACGGCGCCGTGGCCGTCAGCTCGGTGACCGGCACGCCCTTGATGGCGGTCTCCATGTAGCTGATCCAGATCGGCAGGCTCAGGCCGCCGCCGGTTTCGCGATCGCCGAGCTTGCGCGGCGTGTCGTAACCCATCCACGCCACCGCGGCCATCGTGGGCTGGAAGCCGGCGAACCATGCGTCCAGCGAGTCGTTGGTGGTGCCGGTCTTGCCGTAGAGGTCGGGGCGCTTCAGCGTGGCTTGCGCCTTGGCGGCCGTGCCGCTGCGCGCCACCTCTTGCAGCAGGCTGTCCATGATGAAGGCATTGCGCTGGGGGATTGCGCGCATGGTTTCGTTGAGCAGCGGAGGCTGCGTCTCCACCAGGACCTTGTCCTTGTGATCGGTGATGCGCGTCACGAGGTAGGGATTGACGCGGTAGCCGCCATTGGCGAACACCGAGTAGGCGGTCGCCATCTGCATCGGCGTGACCGATCCGGCGCCCAGCGCCATCGGCAGGTAGGCGGGGTGCTTCTCGCGTTCGAAGCCGAAGTTGCTGACCCAATCCTGCGCGTAGCGTGTGCCGATCGACTGCAGAACGCGGATTGACACCATGTTCTTGGATCGGGCGAGCGCGCGGCGCAGCGACATCGGTCCTTCGAAAGTGCCGTCGTAGTTCTTGGGCTCCCACGGTTGTCCGCCGGTGGTGCCGGCGTCGAAGAAGAGCGGCGCATCGTTGACGACCGTGCCGGGCGTGAAGCCCTTCTCGAGCGCGGCCGAGTAGATGAAGGGCTTGAAGCTCGAACCCGGCTGGCGCCAGGCCTGCGTGACGTGGTTGAACTTGTTCTTGTCGAAGTCGAAGCCGCCGACCATGGCCTTGACCGCGCCGTCGCGCGGGTCGAGCGCGATGAAAGCACCCTCGACCTCGGGCAGCTGGGTGATCTCCCAGGTATTTTTCGGGGTCTTCACGACACGGATCACCGCGCCGCGACGGATCCTGATGTTGGGCGGCGCCTTGTCCGAGAGCCCGGACTGCGCGGGCCGCAGGCCGTCGCCGACGATCTGCAGCGTGTCGCCGTTGCCGCGCACGGCGTTGATTTCCTTGGCGCTGGCCCTGAGCACCACGGCTGACATCACATCGCCATTGTCCGGATGATCGGCCAGGGCGTCGTCGACTGCCTCGTCGAGCTCCTTGGGGTCGGCGGGCAGGTCGACGAACTTCTCGGGGCCGCGATAGATCTGGCGGCGCTCGTAGTCCATGATGCCTTTGCGCAAAGCGCGATACGCGGCGGCCTGGTCGGCGGCCACCAGCGTGGTGTAGACCTTGAGGCCGCGCGTGTAGGTGCTGTCGCCGTACTGTGCGTACATCAGCTGGCGCACGGTTTCGGCCACGTATTCGGCATGCAGCCGCGTCGGATCCGCGGCGTCGCGCAGGTGCAGCTCTTCCTTCTTGGCTTCTGCTGCCTGTTCGGCCGTGATGAAGCCGGCTTCCTGCATGCGGTCGATCACATAGAGCTGGCGCCCTCGTGCACGAGCAGGGTTGTTGACCGGGTTGTTGGCGCCGGGCGCCTTCGGCAGCCCGGCCAGCATCGCCGCCTGGGCGATCGTGATGTCCTTGAGGGGCTTGCCGAAATAGGCTTCGGATGCCGCCGCGAAACCGTAGGCCCGGTTGCCGAGATAGATCTGGTTCAGATAGATCTCGAAGATCTGGTCCTTGGAGAGCAGGTGCTCGAGCTTGAAGGTCAGCAGCACCTCGTAGATCTTGCGGGTCAGCGTTTTTTCCGAGCTCAGGTAGACATTGCGCGCCACCTGCATGGTGATGGTGGAGGCGCCCTGGCTCTTGGCGCGATTCATATTGGCCAGGCCGGCGCGGACCAGGCCCTTGTAATCAACCCCGCCGTGGTCGTAGAAGCGCGCATCCTCCGCCGCCAGCACGGCGTCCTTCATCACCTTCGGGATGGTCGCGATCGGGGTGAGGTTGCGGCGCTCTTCGCCGAATTCGCCGATCAGAGTGCCTTCCGAGGAAAAAACCCGCAGTGGCAGCTTGGGGCGATAGTCGGCGAGCTCGGAGATATCCGGCAGGTTCGGATAGGCGACGGCCAGCGCGACGGCAATCACACAGACCAGGGATACCGCCCCGGCCGCAGCGATACCCAAGCCCCACAGCACGATGCGCATGAGCCATGAAAGCCAGGCCGGGCGCGTGGGAGGAGGGGTTCTGGCGGGCCCGTTGGGGCGAGTTTTTTCGGGCATGAAAGGTGGAGAAGTCAGCGCTCATTATAAAAAGGCGACCCCTTCGGACGGCTCTCGGGGCGCGCATAAAACCCAAGTACTCGCATTTGTGACCAAAGTTGCAGAACCGTACTGTTACGTCCCCTTTTGACAACGCTTGTCGCTGGAGTGAGGATTCGCCGCTTGGTTGCCCGTGCACCTCCTGCTAGCATGCAACCACTCGCAAATATTTCCAATCGTTACAAACGGATGGGATCGAACTTGACTGCTTTGGGATCGTTGTTTCGCCGTCAGCCCGCGCCACTGCTCGGGTTGGACGTCAGTTCGTCCAGTGTGAAGCTGGTCGAGCTCGGCCGCGATGCCAGCGGCAAGCTGGTATTGGAGCGTTGTGCGATCGAGCCTCTGGAACGGGGATGGATCACCGACGGCAACGTCGAGAAATTCGACGAGGTCGCCGAAGCGGTGCGGCGCGTTGTCCGCAAGAGCGGCACCCGCACCAAAAACGCCGCCTTGGCGTTGCCGCCTTCGGCCGTCATCACCAAGAAGATCGTTCTGCCGGGCGGCATGAGCGAGCAGGAGCTCGAGATCCAGGTCGAGTCCGAGGCCAATCAATACATTCCCTTTTCGCTGGACGAAGTGAGCCTGGACTTTTGCGTCATCGGGCAGAGCGCCAATTCGGCAGGCGATGTCGAGGTTCTGATCGCCGCGTCGCGCAAGGAAAAGGTGCAGGACCGCCAAGGTCTGGCCGAGGCGGCAGGGCTGAAGGCCATGATTCTCGATGTCGAGTCCTATGCTTCGCGCTTGGCCACGGCGCGGCTCATCGAGCAACTCCCCGGCCAAGGCCGCGATGCCGTGGTCGCGCTGTTCGAGGTGGGAGCGTTCACCACGAGCATGCAGGTCTTGCGCAACCAGGAAGTGCTTTACGACCGCGACCAGGCTTTTGGCGGCGCCCAGCTCACCCAGCTGATCGTTCGGCAGTACGGCTTTTCCGCGGAAGAGGCGGAAGCCAAGAAGCGCAGCGGCGATTTGCCCGACGACTACGGTTCGGGTGTGCTGAAGCCCTTCGTGGCAAGCATCGCCCAGGAGATCGCCAGGGCGCTGCAGTTCTTCTTTACCAGCACGCCGCACAACCGCGTCGACTACGTGTTGCTGGCGGGCGGCTCGGCATCGCTCCCGGGGCTGACCAGCGCCGTGACGCGGCAGACTTCATTTGCCTGTTCGCTCGTCAATCCCTTCGACGGGATGGAGATCGGCAGTGGAATCCGGGAGAAGAAGGTGCGCCGTGAGGCCCCGTCCTATCTGACATCGTGCGGCTTGGCGATGCGGAGGTTTCTGCAGTGATTCTGATCAATCTGCTCCCGCACAGGGAGGCTTCGCGCAAGCGCAGGCGAGAGGCCTTCTATGCGACTTTGGGCGCCTCGGCGGTCCTCGGCTGCCTGATCGCAGGTGCGGCATTCCTCTGGTACCAGGCCCAGATTTCCAGCCAGCAAGCGAAGAACAGCTTTCTGCAGTCCGAGATCACCAAGCTCGAAGCGGAGATCAAGGAGATCTCGACCTTGCAGGCCGAAATTGCGGCCTTGCGTGCACGGCAACAGGCGGTCGAAGACCTGCAGGGCGATCGGAATCTGCCGGTGCATCTGCTCAACGAGCTCGTTCGCCAGCTGCCGGACGGTGTCTATCTGACGAGCATGAAACAGGACAACCAGACGGTCACGCTTCAAGGCATGGCGCAGTCCAACGAACGCGTGTCGGAACTGCTGCGCAATCTTGGCAACAACAGCCCGTGGCTGGTCAAGCCGGAACTGGTCGAAATCACGTCCGCGAATATCAATCTGAGTCCGCGTGACCAGCGCCGGGTTGCGAACTTCACCATGCGCATCGGCCTCAAGCGGCCCACGGATGCTCAGAAGGCCGCGGCCGGTGCGGCCACGGCGGCATCGGCTGCAGTCAAGGGATAGGCGTCATCATGGCAACAACGCGCGCTTCCCAAAAGATCGACATCGCTGCCGCCGCGCAGCGCTTCGGGGATCAGTTCCGGGGTCTCAATCCGAACGACCCATCCGTCTGGCCGCCGGTGCCGCGCTACGCCTTGTGCGTCGCCGTCACGGCCCTGGTGCTGGTGGCACTGTGGTTCGTGTGGCTCACCAATTCGAACGACGAACTCGAAGCCGAGCGCGCGAAGGAAGTCACGCTCAAAGCGGACTATCAGAAGAAGGTTGCGCAGGCCGCCAACCTCGACTTGCTGAAGAAGCAGCGCGAGCAGGTGCAGCAGTATGTGACCCTGCTCGAAAAGCAGCTGCCGAGCAAAGCGGAAATGGACGCATTGCTCTCCGACATCAACCAGGCCGGGCTGGGCCGTAGTCTCCAGTTCGAATTGTTCCGTCCGGGGCAGGTTTCGGTGAAGGACTATTACGCCGAGCTGCCGATCGCCGTGCGTGTGACGGGTCGCTACCACGACATGGGCGCCTTCGCCGCGGACGTCGCCAACCTTTCCCGCATCGTGACCTTGAACAACTTGTCGGTGACGCCGCAAAAGGATGGCGCTCTGACCTTGGATGCCACGGCGCGGACCTTCCGCTATCTGGACGATGAAGAGCAGGCGGCGCAGAAACGCGCCGCGGTGGGGGCGAAGAAGAAATGAGAACGCTCGGTTTTCTGTGGCTCGGCATTGCTGCCGTCGGCCTCAGCGGTTGCATGGGGTCGGAGCAGGAGGACCTTCAGCGCTGGATGGCGGAGCAGAGGGCGCAAGTGCGGCCCAACGTTCCGCCCATCACGGAGCCGAAGAAGTTCACGCCCCAGGCCTACACCGAGGTCAGTGCCTTCGAGCCCTTCAACATGCAGAAGCTGACGCAGGCTCTGCGGCGCGACTCGAACCAGCCGAGCACGTCGGGGCTCATCGCGCCCGAATTGGCTCGCCGCAAGGAGGCCCTCGAGGCTTTCCCGCTCGATTCGATGGCCATGGTCGGCAGCATGAACCGCAAGGGCGAGCCGGTGGCCCTGGTCACGGTCGACAAGCTGCTGTACCAAGTGCGCGTCGGCAACTATCTGGGACTCAACTACGGGCGCATCACCCGTATCAGTGAAACCGAACTCGGCTTGCGTGAAATCGTGCAGGACGCCGCCGGTGAATGGATCGAACGCGTGGCGACGCTGCAGTTGCAAGAGAGGTCGAAATGAATTCCAAGAAATCAATGTTCGCGCAGTGGCTGCGCGCTGTTGGCGTGAGCCTGCTTGCATTCGGCACGATCGCCGTCGCGCAGGCGCAGAACGCCATCGAATCGGTGACGAGTTCGATGCAATCCGGCGCCGAAGTCATTCGGGTCGACCTGACGCAACCGCTGTCTGCCGTGCCAACCGGCTTCGCGATTCAGACACCGGCGCGCATCGCGCTCGATTTCCCGGGTGTGACGAATGCCATCGGCCGTTCGGCGATCGATGTCAACCAGGGCAATCTGCGCTCGGTCAACGTGGTGCAGGCCGGTGAACGCACGCGCCTGGTCCTGAACCTGAAGCAGGCGACCGCGTACAAGGCTGAGATCCAGGGCAAGTCCTTGTTGATTTCGCTGGAGCCCGTTCCGGGCGCCGCATTGGTTGCTTCCACGCCTTCCGCATTTGCCGAGAACCGCAACCGGGACACCTTGCCCTTGCGCGACGTCGATTTCCGCCTGGGCTCGGACAACACCGGCCGCGTGATCGTCGACCTGGCCAACAACCAGGTGGGCGTCGACATTCGCCAGCAAGGCAAGAACCTGGTGGTCGAATTCACCAAGTCGACCCTGCCCGAGGGCCTGCGCCGCCGTCTGGACGTTTCGGACTTCGGCACGCCCGTCCAGTTGGTGACGACGCAGCAGTCGGGCGACCGCGTGCGCATGACCATCGAGCCCAAGGGCGACTGGGAGCACAGCGCCTACCAGAGCGAGAACCAGTTCGTCGTCGAGGTGCGCCCACGCAAGGTCGACCCGACCAAGCTCACGCAGGGCGCCGGCTACAGCGGCGAGAAGCTCTCGCTGAACTTCCAGAACATCGAAATCCGCTCGCTGCTGCAGGTGATCGCCGACTTCACGAATTTCAACATCGTGACCTCGGACTCGGTGACCGGCGCGCTGACCCTGCGCCTGAAGGATGTGCCCTGGGACCAGGCACTGGACATCATCATGCAGGCGAAGAACCTGGGCATGCGCAAGAACGGCAGCGTTCTGTGGATCGCGCCCAAGGACGAAATCAACGCCAAGGAAAAGCTCGAATTCGAAGCCCAGGCCGCCATCCAGAACCTGGAGCCTCTGCGGACCCAATCGTTCCAGCTGAACTACACCAAGGCCATCGCGATCGCACAGGGCCTGACCGGCACGGGCGCATCGAGCGGCGGTGGCGGTGGTTCCGGGACGACGACGCGTATCCTGAGCCCGCGCGGCAGCGTGATCGCCGAATCGCGCACCAACCAGCTCTTCGTTTCGGACATTCCTTCGCGTCTCCAGCAGGTCGCCGAGCTGATCCAGAAGCTCGACGTGCCGGTTCGCCAGGTGCTGATCGAAGCGCGCATCGTCGAGGCTTCGGACACCTTCGGCAAATCCCTGGGCGTGCGGCTCGGCGGCGGCGTCGCCGGCGGCACGGTGGGCTCGAACAGCGGCCGCCCGATTTTCGGCAACGTCGGCGTCATGCCGGTCGTCACGCCGGCAACGGCAACCACGACGGGCAGCGCGTTGACGACTTTCACCAATTCGAACTTCGTGAACCTGCCGTCGACCGGCGTTTCCGGCAACGGCAATGCGCCGGGCACTTTCGCGATCTCGCTCTTCAACTCCAGCTTCTCGCGCATGCTGAACCTGGAAATCTCCGCGCTCGAAGCCGACGGCAAGGGCAAGGTGGTGTCGAGCCCGCGCGTGGTGACTGCAGACCAGACCAAGGCATTGATCGAGCAGGGCACTGAACTGCCCTACCAGGTCGCCACCTCCAGCGGCGCCACCTCGATCGCGTTCCGCAAGGCCAACCTCAAGCTCGAGGTCACGCCGCAGATCACGCCCGAGGGCAACATCATCCTGACGCTCGACGTCAACAAGGACACGGTCGGCCAGGCCACCACGGCCGGTTTCGCGATCAACACCAAGCACGTGCAAACCGAGGTGCTGGTCGAAAACGGCGGCACGGTGGTCATCGGTGGTATCTTCGAGCTCACCGAAACCAACGATGAATCGCGCGTGCCGGTGCTCGGTGAAGTGCCCTATGTCGGGGCGCTGTTCCGTACGCGCAATCGCGTTGCCAACAAGACCGAAATGCTCGTCTTTATCACCCCGAAGATGATTACCGACCGCAACGCCGCGCGCTGAACGCGCGGGCGTTCGTAGCACCGCGTGGCGGTCGCGCTCGTCGGCTTGCCCGGCGCCGGAAAATCAGCAGTGGGCCGGCGCCTTGGCCAGCGCCTGCAGCTTCCCTTCATCGACAGCGACGAGGTGGTCGAGCGCCGGATCGGCTGCTCCATCCGCGACTACTTCGAACGCGAAGGCGAAGAAAGCTTCCGCAATGTCGAAGAAGCCGTGATCGCCGATCTCGCGGCGACGGCCCATGGCGTCGTGGCGACCGGCGGCGGCGCCGTACTGCGGGAGGCCAACCGGATCCAGCTGCGCACGCACTTCCACGTGATCTACCTGCGATCCTCGCCCGAGGATCTGTTCCGGCGGCTGCGCCACGACGTCAAGCGCCCCCTGCTGCAGGTGGCCGATCCCCTGGGTCGCCTGCATGAGCTTTACAGTGCGCGCGACCCGTTCTATCGCGAGACGGCCCACGACGTGGTCGAGACCGGCCGGCCCTCGGTCGCGATGCTGGTGAACATCATCGTGATGCAGCTAGAACTTGCCGGCGCGGTCTCCGCCGAAACCCGGAGCCACCCACCGGACTGAGGCAAGCCCTTGCGGCATGCGCCTAAACTCGGGGCCATGCGATTGCCTGCCTCCCCCGAATCCGTCGAGATCCAGCTCGGCGAACGCAGCTATCCGATCCTGATCGGCAGCGACCTGCTCGGCGAACCGAAGAATTTTGCAGCGGTACCCGCAGCCGCCACGGCCCTGATCGTCACCAACACCACCGTGGCGCCGCTCTATGCGGCTGCATTGCGCCGGACGCTGGCCGGGCGCTTCCATGCCGTGCACGTGCTCGAACTGCCCGACGGCGAAGCGCACAAGGACTGGCAGACGCTGAACCTGATCTTCGATGCCCTGCTCGGCCACGGCTGCGACCGCAAGACGGTGCTGTTCGCGCTCGGCGGCGGGGTGGTGGGCGACATGACCGGCTTCGCCGCAGCGAGCTACATGCGCGGCGTGCCCTTCGTGCAGGTGCCGACCACCTTGCTGGCCCAGGTCGACTCGTCGGTGGGCGGCAAGACCGCGATCAATCACCCGCTCGGCAAGAACATGATCGGCGCCTTCTATCAGCCGCAACTGGTGCTGTGCGACCTCGCCACGCTCGGTACGCTGGCGCCGCGCGAACTCAGCGCCGGCCTGGCCGAGGTCATCAAGTACGGCCCCATCTACGACATGCGCTTCCTCGACTGGATCGAGTCGAACATCGACGCGCTGGTGGCCAGAGAACCGGGTGCGCTGGCATACGCCGTCAAGCGCAGCTGCGAGATCAAGGCCGCGGTGGTGGGGCAGGACGAGCGCGAAACCGGCCTGCGGGCGATCCTCAATTTCGGCCACACCTTCGGGCACGCGATCGAGTCGGGCCTGGGCTACGGCAAGTGGCTGCATGGCGAGGCAGTCGGCTGCGGCATGGTCCTGGCCGCGCATCTGTCGCAGCGGCTGGGTGGCGTCGACGCTGCCTTCGTGCAGCGTCTCACGGCCTTGATCGAGCGCGCGGGCCTGCCCGTGGTCGCGCCTGCGCTCGGCGCGGAGCGCTATCTCGAACTGATGCGTATCGACAAGAAGTCGGAGGCGGGCGAGATCCGCTTCGTCGTGATCGACAAGCCCGGCTCGGCCGTCATGCGCAGCGCACCCGAGGCGATGGTGCGCGAGGTGCTGGCGCAATGCTGCGCGGCCTGAATCGGAAGGCTTCGCGATGAGCCTGGCGCGCCATGCCAGCGATCCGGCGCGCTCGCGCGGGCGGCGGCATCCCGAGCCGCCTGCGCCCACGCGCGATGCCTTTCAGCGCGACCGCGACCGCATCGTGCATTCGACCGCGTTCCGGCGCCTGGTCTACAAGACCCAGGTGTTCCTGAACCACGAGGGCGACCTGTTTCGCACCCGCCTGACCCATTCGCTCGAGGTCGCGCAGCTCGGCCGTTCGATCGCCCGCGCGCTGCGGCTCAACGAAGACCTGGTGGAAGCCGTCGCGCTGGCGCACGACCTCGGTCACACGCCTTTCGGCCATGCGGGCCAGGACGCGCTCAATGCCTGCATGACGGAGCACGGGGGCTTCGAGCACAACCTGCAGAGCCTGCGTGTCGTGGACGAACTCGAACACCGCTATCCGCAGTACGACGGCCTCAACCTGAGCTTCGAGACCCGTGAAGGCATCCTCAAGCACTGCTCCCGAACGAATGCGGAGCGCATCGAGGCGAGCGAGCCGGGCGGCGTGGCGCGGCGTTTCTGCGACGGCACGCAGCCTTCGCTCGAAGCGCAGCTCTGCAACCTCGCGGACGAGATCGCCTACAACGCCCACGACATCGACGACGGCGTGAGGTCGGGGCTGATCAGCATCGAGCGCGTGAGCGAGGTCGGCCTGTTCGACCGCTATCGCCGCGAAGCGCTGGCCGAGTATCCGCAACTGCAGGGGCGGCGCGTGCTCTACGAGGCGATCCGCCGGATGCTGAGCGCGCAGGTCTACGACGTGATCGATGCCACCCGCGCCGCGCTCGAGGCGGCCGCGCCGGCCGATGCCGACGCCGCGCGCAGGGCCGGGCCGCTGGTGCTCTTCAGCGAGGCCATGCGCGCGCAATCCATCGAGCTCAAGCAGTTCCTTTTTCGCAATCTCTACCGGCATCCGCGCGTCACGCAGACCACCGACCGGGCGCAGCAGGTCGTGCGCGAGCTGTTCGCCGCCTATCTGGCCCGCGCCGAAGAGATGCCCGACTCCTATGCGCAGCGTGCGGACCGGCATCGCGCGGTGGCCGACTACATCGCCGGCATGACCGATCGCTTCGCGATGCGGGAACACGAGCGCCTCACTGGACGGCGGTGGACCGAAGAATGAGCCGCAGCCAAGCGCATGCACGCATACCCGCCGCTGCGCTCGCCGTGGTCGTGGCGGGCGTCGCGGCCGCCTTGCATCTCGGCAAGCTGGCGCCGGCCGTCCCGGCCTTGCAGGCCTCTCTGGGCATCGGCTTGGTCGAAGCAGGCTTTCTGCTGTCGTTGGTGCAGGTCGCCGGCATGACCCTCGGCCTCGTGGTCGGCCTGGCGGCGGACACGATCGGACTGCGCCGCAGCATGCTCGCGGGCCTGGCCGTGATCACAGGCGCGAGCGTGCTCGGCGGGCTGGTCGGGAGCTCCGGCGAGGGCGGGGCGAAGGCCATTCACCTGCTGCTGGTGCTGCGTGCACTCGAAGGCGTCGGCTTTCTCCTGGTGGTGATGCCGGGGCCCGGGTTGATCCGTTCCATGTCGCAGCCGAGCACGGAGAAGGCGGCGATGGGTCTTTGGGGCGCCTACATGCCGCTCGGCGTCGCCTTGGCGCTTCTGCTCGGGCCCGCGTTCATCGCGTGGGCCGGCTGGCCGGGCTGGTGGTGGGTGCTGTCGCTGGTGTCGGCGGCCGCCGCGGCGTGGGTCGCGCTCGGCGTGCCCGCGGACAACAAGCGCATGGCATCGCCTGCCGCCATCTCGCCGGAGAACTGGTCGGGACGCCTGCTCGATACCGTGCGCGCAGGCGGACCCTGGACGCTCGCGCTGGCGTTCGCGGTGTACTCGGCGCAATGGATGGCGGTGATCGGCTTCCTGCCCGCCATCTACACCGACGCTGGCGTGCCGGATGCCTGGAACGCAGCGCTGACGGCGCTCGCGGCGGCGATGAACATCGTCGGCAACGTCGCCGGCGGCCGCTTCCTGCAGCACGGCATCGCGCCCGAGCGCCTGCTGCGCGTGGGCTTCGTCGTGATGGCGCTCGGCGGCGTCGCGGCCTTTGCGCAGATCGGCCAGGCCGCCGATGCCGCCAGCCTGCCGCCCGCGCTGCGCTATCTCGCGATCTGCATGTTCTCGCTCGGCGGCGGGGTGGTGCCGGCCACGCTCTTCATGCTCGCGGTCCGGCTGGCGCCCGGGCCTTCCACCGTGTCAACGACGGTGGGGATGATGCAGCAGGCCTCGTCGCTGGGGCAGTTCATCGCGCCGCCGGTCGTCGCCTGGATCGCCCACCGCGCCGGGGGCTGGCAATGGACCTGGGTCGTGACCTTGGCCTGCTCGCTGGCGGGGATGGCCCTCGTATCCCGCGTGTCGCCTTCAAGTCCCCGCACGGGCACGGCATGAACACAGGTGCCACAATTTCGGCAGCACAGGCGCAGGCCGACACGCAACGCTGGCTCGAGCGCGCGGTCATCGGTCTCAACCTATGCCCCTTTGCGAAGGCGGTGCATGTGCGAGGACAGATTCACTATGCCGTCTATCTGCCGGGCGAAGAGGCCGACCTGATCGATGCGCTGCTTCTTGAAGCGCACGAGCTCGCGGCCCGGGACCCTTCCGAACGCGACACCACACTCTTGATCGCACCGAACACCTTGGCCGACTTTCTGGACTTCAACGATTTCACGGCGCGCGCTGAGCGTCGGCTGATGCGCGCGGGTTTCGACGGCCAGTTCCAACTGGCGAGCTTCCATCCGCACTACCAGTTCGCCGGCACGGAGGCCGAGGACATCACCAACGCGACCAATCGTGCGCCGTACCCCACGCTGCACCTGCTGCGCGAAGACAGCGTGAGCCGCGCCGTCGAAGCCTTCCCGGATGCCGAGGCCATTTTCGGGCGCAACATCCAGACGCTCGAAGCGCTTGGTGCGCAAGGATGGGCGGCGCTGGACGTCGGTCCGGGCGGAGCGGCGCGATGAGCAGCAAGACCGTCGCCCGCGCGTCGAAAGCCGAAGCCGACCTGCAAAGCGAGTTGCGGCCCGGTCAATCGATCGAGTTGCTCAAGGAACTGCACATCCTCACGCGCGAGGGCCGGCTCAACCAGGATTCGCGCCGCAAGCTCAAGCAGGTCTATCACCTGTTCCAGTTCATCGAGAAGCTGCTGCACGAATTGCCGAACGAGGGCGCCCAGGCCACGCTGGCCGACCATGGCGCGGGCAAGTCCTACCTCGGTTTCATCATCTACGACCTGTTCTTCAACCAGCGCGGCGGTGGGCACGTATACGGCATCGAAACCCGGGCCGAACTGGTCGACCGGTCGCGCGCGCTTGCTGCACGGCTCGGTTTCGAGCGCATGTCCTTCCTCAATCTCACCGTGGCCGAATCTGCCGGCGCCAGCGAACTGCCGGCGCGGATCGACATCGTGACCGCGCTGCATGCCTGCGATACCGCCACCGACGATGCGATCGCTTTCGGCCTCGCGAAAGAAGCGCGTTTCATGGTGCTGGTTCCCTGCTGCCAGGCCGAGATTGCCGCCTGCCTGCGGCAGACCAAGGCGCTGGCGCTGTCGCGCACACCGCTGGCCGAGCTCTGGCGCCACCCGCTGCACACGCGCGAAATCGGCAGCCAGCTCACCAACGTGCTGCGCTGCCTCTACCTGGAGGCGAACGGCTACCAGGTCACGGTGACCGAGCTGGTGGGCTGGGAGCACAGCATGAAGAACGAGCTGATCATCGCGCGCCATACCGGCCAGCGCAAAGCCAGCGCCGCGGCGCGGCTGCGCGAGCTGCTGGAGCAGTTCGGGCTCGAGTCCTTGCTGGCGACGCGCTTTCGCCTGCCCTGATCGATGCGCTGAATCCGCGCCATGGCACGCCTGCCCCGCCTCACGCTGGCCGACCAGCCGCACCACGTGATCCAGCGCGGGAACAACCGCCAAGCCGTCTTCATCGACCGCGCCGACCGCGAGATGCTGCTGGGCCTGCTGGGCGAGAACGCCGCGCGCTTCGGCATCGCCTTGCACGCCTATGTGCTGATGGACAACCATTTCCACCTGCTCGCCACGCCTTCGAGCGCCGACGGACTGCCGCAGTGGATGCAGGCGATCGGGCGGCGCTACGTGCGCTACTTCAACGACCGGCATGGACGCAGCGGTACCTTGTGGGAAGGGCGCTACAAGTCGACGCTGATCCAGACCGATCGCTACTTGCTGGCCTGCATGGCCTACATCGACCTGAACCCGGTGCGGGCCGGCATCGCCGCGGAGGCGCGCGACTACCCGTGGTCGAGCCATGCGCACTATGCCGGGCTGCGACACGACAAGCTGCTGACGCCGCATCCTTTGTACTGGGCGCTGGGCAACACGCCGTTCGCCCGCGAAGCCGCGTATGCCGATTTGGTGCGCGCGGGCGTTCCGGCCACCGATCAAGCGGAGTTGACCGAGGCCACGCTGCATGGCTGGGCTGTGGGGGATCGCGACTTTCTGGAGTCGTTACAAAAAGCCACGCCGCGGCGTGTGCTCAAGGCCCGCCCTGGCCGCCCGCCGGCCGCCCAGAGCTGATCGAAAAAATGCCGGTGCCCGCGCAGGATACAGTCCATTTGCTATCAATTTTGATGTGTCCCTTAATTAAGTTGTTCCTATGGGTATGGAATGAAATTGGAATCTGACCCCAAATAAAGTGTTTGGCATTATTTGTGCAACGCAATATGCTCCTTTTCCCTGCGAAAAATTGAAGGAGCACGCCCATGACAACGGCTGCCGAGATCGAGCATCTCCAACAACACGGCCTTTACTCCGGTGCCGACGAGCACGACGCCTGCGGTGTCGGCTTCGTGGCCCACATCAAGGGCGAAAAGAGCCATGCCATCGTGCTGCAGGGCTTGAAGATTCTCGAGAATCTGGACCATCGCGGCGCAGTGGGCGCTGACAAGCTGATGGGCGACGGCGCCGGCATCCTGATCCAGCTGCCCGATCTGTTGTACCGCGAAGAGATGGCCAAGCAGGGCGTCACGCTGCCGCCGCCCGGCGAGTACGGCGTCGGCATGATCTTCCTGCCCAAGGAGCATGCTTCCCGCGAGGCCTGCGAGCAGGAGATGGAACGCGCCATCAAGGCCGAAGGCCAGGTGCTCCTGGGCTGGCGCGACGTGCCGGTGAATCGCGAGATGCCGATGTCGCCGACCGTGCGCAAGAAGGAACCGCTCCTGCGCCAGGTCTTCATCGGTCGCGGCAACGACGTGATCGTGCAGGACGCGCTGGAGCGCAAGCTCTACGTGATCCGCAAGACCGCCAGTGCCAGCATCCAGCGCCTGAAGCTCAAGCACAGCAAGGAGTACTACGTTCCGAGCATGTCGAGCCGCACGGTGGTCTACAAGGGTCTGCTCTTGGCCGATCAGGTCGGCACCTACTACCTCGACCTGCAGGACAAGCGCTGCATCTCGGCCCTGGGCCTGGTGCACCAGCGCTTCTCGACCAACACCTTCCCCGAGTGGCCGCTGGCCCACCCGTACCGCTATGTCGCGCACAACGGCGAGATCAACACGGTCAAGGGCAACTACAACTGGATGAAGGCGCGCGAAGGCGTGATGTCCTCGCCGGTGCTGGGTGCAGATCTGCAGAAGCTCTATCCGATCAGCTTCGCCGATCAGTCCGACACCGCTACTTTCGACAACTGCCTCGAACTGCTCACGATGGCCGGCTACCCGATCAGCCAGGCCGTGATGATGATGATTCCCGAGCCCTGGGAGCAGCACGCGACCATGGACACGCGCCGCCGCGCCTTCTACGAGTACCACGCCGCGATGCTGGAGCCCTGGGACGGCCCGGCCTCGATCGTCTTCACCGACGGCCGCCAGATCGGCGCCACGCTCGACCGCAACGGCCTGCGGCCCTCGCGTTACTGCGTGACCGACGACGACCTGGTGATCATGGCCTCCGAATCCGGCGTGCTCCCCGTGCCCGAGCAGAAGATCGTGCGCAAGTGGCGCCTGCAGCCCGGCAAGATGTTCTTGATCGACCTGGAACAAGGCCGCATGATCGACGACGAGGAGGTCAAGGCCACCCTCGCGAACAGCAAGCCCTACAAGCAGTGGATCGAGAACCTGCGCATCAAGCTCGACAGCGTCGAGGCCGAGGCCGTGCAGGCGCCGGTGAGCCAGGTCGCGCTGCTCGATCGCCAGCAGGCCTTCGGCTACACGCAGGAAGACATCAAGTTCCTGATGAGCCCGATGGCTGCGGCCGGCGAGGAGGGCATCGGCTCCATGGGCAACGACAGCCCGCTGGCCGTGCTGTCCAACAAGAACAAGCCGCTCTACAACTACTTCAAGCAGCTGTTCGCGCAGGTCACGAACCCGCCGATCGATCCGATCCGCGAGGCGATCGTGATGTCGCTGGTGTCCTTCATCGGTCCGAAGCCGAACCTGCTCGACATCAACCAGGTCAACCCGCCGATGCGGCTCGAGGTGAGCCAGCCGATCCTCGACTTCGGCGACATGGCGAAGCTGCGCGACATCGGCAAATACACGCAGGGCAAGTTCAAGAGCTACACGCTCGACATCACCTATCCGCTCGCTTGGGGCGAGGAGGGCGTCGAGGCCAAGCTGGCCTCGCTGTGCGCCGAAGCGGTCGATGCGATCAAGGGCGGCCACAACATCCTGATCGTGAGCGACCGCGCGGTGAGCCCGACCCAGATCGCGATCCCCGCGCTGCTGGCGCTGTCGGCCATCCACCAGTACCTGGTGCGCGAAGGCCTGCGGACCACCGCCGGCCTGGTGGTCGAGACCGGCTCGGCGCGCGAGGTGCATCACTTCGGCGTGCTGGCGGGCTATGGTGCCGAGGCCGTGCACCCGTACCTCGCGATGGAAACCCTGGCCGCGATGCATGAAGACCTGTCCGGCGACCTGAGCGCCGAGAAGGCGATCTACAACTACGTCAAGGCGATCGGCAAGGGTCTGTCCAAGATCATGTCGAAGATGGGCGTCAGCACCTACATGAGCTACTGCGGCGCGCAGCTCTTCGAAGCCATCGGGCTCAACAGCGAAACGATCGTCAAGTACTTCACCGGCACCGCCAGCCGCGTCGAGGGCATCGGCGTGTTCGAGATCGCGCAGGAAGCCATCCGCATGCACAAGGCGGCCTTCAGCGACGACCCGGTGCTCGCCCACATGCTCGACGCCGGCGGCGAATACGCCTGGCGCACGCGCGGCGAGGAGCACATGTGGACGCCCGACGCGATCGCCAAGCTGCAGCACAGCACGCGCGCCAACAACTTCAACACCTACAAGGAATACGCGCAGCTCATCAACGACCAGAACCGCCGCCATCTCACGCTGCGCGGGCTGTTCGAGTTCAGGATCGATCCGGCCAAGGCGATTTCCGTGGACGAGGTCGAGCCGGCGAGCGAGATCGTCAAGCGCTTCGCGACCGGCGCCATGTCGCTGGGCTCGATCAGCACCGAAGCGCATTCGACGCTCGCCGTCGCGATGAACCGCATCGGCGGCAAGAGCAATACCGGCGAGGGCGGCGAAGACCCGGCGCGCTATCGCAACGAGCTCAAGGGCATCCCGATCAAGGTGGGCGACACGCTCAAGAGCGTGATCGGCGAAGCCAACGTCGAGGTCGACCTGCCTCTGCAGGACGGCGACTCGCTGCGTTCGAAGATCAAGCAGGTCGCCTCGGGCCGCTTCGGCGTCACCGCCGAGTACCTCTCGTCGGCCGACCAGCTGCAGATCAAGATGGCGCAGGGCGCGAAGCCTGGCGAAGGCGGCCAGCTGCCGGGCGGCAAGGTGTCCAACTACATCGGCGCGCTGCGCTACTCGGTGCCGGGCGTGGGCCTCATTTCTCCCCCCCCGCACCACGACATCTATTCGATCGAGGATCTGGCGCAGCTGATCCACGACCTGAAGAACGTCGCGCCGCACGCGAGCGTGAGCGTCAAGCTGGTGAGCGAAGTCGGCGTCGGCACGATCGCGGCCGGCGTCGCCAAGTGCAAGAGCGACCACGTCGTGATCGCGGGCCATGACGGCGGCACCGGCGCGTCGCCGTGGTCGTCGATCAAGCACGCGGGCAGCCCGTGGGAGATCGGCCTGGCCGAGACCCAGCAGACCCTGGTGCTCAACCGCCTGCGCGGGCGCATCCGCGTGCAGGCCGACGGCCAGATGAAGACCGGCCGCGACGTCGCCATCGGCGCACTGCTTGGCGCCGATGAGTTCGGCTTCGCGACCGCGCCGCTGGTGGTCGAGGGCTGCATCATGATGCGCAAGTGCCACCTCAACACCTGTCCGGTCGGCGTGGCCACGCAGGACCCGGTGCTGCGCAAGAAGTTCACCGGCAAGCCCGAGCACGTGGTGAACTACTTCTTCTTCGTTGCCGAGGAAGTGCGCCAGATCATGGCGCAGCTGGGCATCCGCAACTTCGACGAGCTGATCGGCCGCGCCGACCTGCTCGACACCAAGAAGGGCATCGAGCACTGGAAGGCCCGCGGCCTGGACTTCAGCCGCCTGTTCGCGCAGCCGAACGTGCCGGCCGACGTGCCGCGCTACCACGTCGAGGCGCAGGACCACGGCCTCGCGAAGAGCCTCGACAACAAGCTGATCGAGAAATCGCGCCCGGCGATCGAGAAGGGCGAGAAGGTGCAGTTCATCGAGGTGGCGCGCAACGTCAACCGATCGGTCGGCGCCATGCTCTCGGGCGCGCTGACCAAGGTGCATCCGCAAGGCCTGCCTGACGATTCGATCCGCATCCAGCTCGAAGGCACGGGCGGCCAGTCCTTCGGCGCCTTCCTGGCGCGCGGCATCACGCTCTACCTGATCGGCGATGCCAACGACTACACCGGCAAGGGCCTCTCGGGCGGCCGCGTGGTGGTGCGTCCCAGCCTCGACTTCCGCGGTGAAGCGATACGCAACACCATCGTCGGCAACACCGCGCTCTACGGCGCGACCACCGGCGAGGCCTACTTGTGCGGCGTGGCCGGCGAGCGCTTCGCGGTGCGCCTGTCGGGCGCCACCGCGGTGGTCGAAGGCACCGGCGATCACGGCTGCGAATACATGACCGGCGGCACGGTCGCGGTGCTCGGCAAGACCGGGCGCAACTTCGCGGCCGGCATGAGCGGCGGTGTCGCCTTCGTCTATGACGAGGACGGCCAGTTCGCGTCGCGCTGCAACCTCTCGATGGTCTCGCTCGACAAGGTGCTGACCTCCGCCGAGCAGATCGCGAGCGTGCACCGCAAGATCTGGCACGACGGCGAGACCGACGAGGCGCAGCTCAGGAAGCTCCTGGAAGACCACCATCGCTGGACCGGCAGCAAGCGCGCACGCGAACTGCTCGACACCTGGGCGGTCTCGCGCACCAAGTTCGTCAAGGTCTTCCCGAACGAATACAAGCGCGCGCTGGCCGAGATCCACGACCGCCAGGTCGAGCTCACGAGCAGCGGCAACAACGCCCACGTGGGCATGGAGCCGCACGCGGTCGTCAACAAGCCGGTCACGGCCTGATCAAGCAACAACTCTTCATACGCCGTGCAGCTTCTTTAGGTGTGCCATCTCAACCCTTCGGGGAGCACCGCGGATCCGGCTTTGCCGGGCCGCTGGTGCTGCCCCCTGAAGGGGGCAGGAGGCTACACGAAGTGAGCAAGCAACGGGGGTGAGCAAAGGAATCACGATGGGAAAAATCACCGGCTTCATGGAGCATGAGCGCATCGAGGAGGGCTACAAGCCCGTCAAGGAGCGCGTCAAGCATCACAAGGAATTCGTTGTCGGGCTCGACGAGGCCCAGGCCAAGGTGCAGGGTGCGCGCTGCATGGACTGCGGCACGCCCTTCTGCAACAGCGGTTGCCCGGTCAACAACATCATTCCGGACTTCAACGACCTGGTCTACCAAAGCGACTGGCAGAGCGCCTTCGTGGTGCTCGATTCGACCAACAACTTCCCGGAGTTCACCGGCCGCATCTGCCCCGCGCCCTGCGAGGCCGCCTGCGTGCTCAATGTGAACGACGACCCGGTGGGCATCAAGTCGATCGAGCACGCAATCATCGATCGCGCGTGGGAAGAAAAATGGGTCGCACCGCGGCCGGCCAAGCACAAGACCGGCAAGAAGGTCGCGGTGGTCGGCTCCGGCCCGGCCGGCATGGCGGCTGCGCAGCAGCTCGCGCGCGTCGGCCACGACGTCACCTTGTTCGAGAAGAACGACCGCATCGGCGGCCTGCTGCGCTACGGCATCCCCGACTTCAAGATGGAGAAGGTGCACATCGATCGCCGTGTCGAGCAGATGAAGGCCGAAGGCGTGGTCTTCCGCACCGGCGTGATGGTCGGCGCCGCCAAGGATCCGCTCGGCAAGGGCTCCAAGGTCACGAACTGGGCCAAGGAAATCGTCACGCCCGAGCAGCTCGACCGCGAGTTCGATGCGGTTATCTTGACCGGTGGCGCCGAGCAGTCGCGCGACCTGCCGGTGCCGGGCCGCGATCTCGATGGCATCTATTTCGCCATGGAGTTCCTGCCGCAGCAGAACAAGGTCAACGCCGGCGACAAGGTGAAGGGCCAGATCTCTGCCTCCGGCAAGCACGTGATCGTGATCGGCGGCGGCGACACCGGCTCCGACTGCGTGGGCACCAGCAACCGCCACGGCGCTGCCAGCGTCACGCAGTTCGAACTGATGCCGCAGCCGCCCGAGGAAGAAAACCGCCCGCTGACCTGGCCCTACTGGCCCTACAAGCTGCGCACCAGCTCCAGCCACGAAGAGGGCTGCGAGCGCGAGTTCGCGATCTCGACCAAGGAGTTCATCGGCGAGAAGGGCAAGCTCACCGGCCTCAAGACCGTTCGCGTGGAGTGGAAGGACGGCAAGATGGTCGAGGTCCCCGGCTCCGAAGAAGTGCTGAAGGCCGATCTGGTGCTCCTGGCCATGGGCTTCGTGAGCCCGGTCGGCAACGTGCTCGATGCCTTCGGCGTGGAGAAAGATGCGCGCGGCAATGCCAAGGCCAGCGTCGACTTCGTCGGCGGCTACGCAACCAACGTGCCCAAGGTGTTTGCCGCGGGCGACATCCGCCGTGGCCAGTCGCTGGTGGTGTGGGCGATCCGCGAAGGGCGCCAGGCGGCGCGCTCCGTCGACGAATTCCTGATGGGATTCAGCGATCTGCCGCGCTGAATTAGGCCTGGATTAGGCCCCCACTTCGGGGCATGGGCATGACCCGTGCTTCATTTATCATGGGTGCAACCGCGAGCCGGGATGCCTGAAGGCGCCCCGGCTTTTCTGTTTGATATGGACCCATCCACCACCTCCCTCGTTGAATTTCGCGACCTCGGCTTCGGCTACGGCGAGCGGCCCATCCTCGATGGCGTCTCGTTCTCGGTGCCGCGCGGAAAGGTGACGGCGCTGATGGGGGCCTCCGGCGGCGGCAAGACCACCGTGCTGCGGCTGATCGGCGGCCAGCTGCGTGCGCAGCGCGGCGAGGTGCTGGTGGACGGACAGGATGTCGGCAAGCTCGGGACCGATGCGCTCTACGCCGCGCGGCGCCGCATGGGCATGCTGTTCCAGTTCGGCGCGCTGTTCACCGACATGAGCGTGTTCGACAACGTCGCCTTTCCGCTGCGCGAGCACACGCAGTTGCCCGAAGCCCTGGTGCGCGACATCGTGCTCATGAAGCTCGATGCAGTTGGCTTGCGCGGCGCGCGGCACCTGATGCCCAGCGAGGTCTCGGGCGGCATGGCGCGGCGCGTGGCGCTGGCCCGTGCGATCGCGCTCGACCCGGATCTCGTGATGTACGACGAGCCCTTCGCCGGGCTCGACCCGATCTCGCTCGGCACCGCGGCGCGCCTGATCCGCCAGCTCAACGACACGCTGGGGCTGACCAGCGTCGTGGTCTCGCACGATCTCGAAGAGACCTTTCGCATCGCCGACCACGTGATCATCCTGGCCAACGGCGGCATTGCCGCCCAGGGTACGCCGCAGGAGGTGCGCCAGAGCGGCGATCCTCTGGTGCACCAGTTCGTCAACGCGCTGCCCGACGGGCCGGTGCATTTCCACTATCCCGGCGTCGGCGTCGAGGACGATTTCGGCAACACCCACGGAGAGCGCGAATGAGCTGGTACCGGCCCGCCGACGTGGGTTTTGCCGTGCGCTCCAAGCTCGCCGACCTGGGGCTGGGCGCCCACCTGTTCCTGCGCCTGGTGTTCCGGGGCGCGCGCAGCCTGCGCCGCTTCGGCCTGGTGCGCGACCAGATCCACTTCCTCGGCAACTACTCGCTCGCGATCATTGCGGTCTCGGGGCTGTTCGTGGGCTTCGTGCTCGGGCTGCAGGGTTACTACACGCTGCAGCGCTACGGCTCTTCGGAAGCGCTCGGCCTGCTGGTCGCGCTGAGCCTGGTGCGCGAACTCGGTCCGGTGGTCGCGGCCTTGCTGTTCGCGGGCCGCGCGGGCACCTCGTTGACGGCGGAGATCGGCCTCATGAAGGCCGGCGAACAACTAAGCGCGATGGAGATGATGGCGGTCGATCCCGTGCAGCGCATCCTCGCGCCGCGCTTCTGGGCCGGCGTGATCACCATGCCCCTGCTGGCGGCCGTGTTCAGCGCAGTCGGCGTGAGCGGCGGCTACGTGGTCGGCGTGCTGATGCTCGGCGTCGATCCGGGCGCCTTCTGGGGTCAGATGCAAGGCGGCGTCGATGTCTGGCGCGACGTCGGCAACGGCGTGGTCAAGAGCATCGTCTTCGGCTTCACGGTGACCTTCATCGCACTGCTGCAGGGTTACGAATCCCAGCCGACGCCCGAGGGCGTGTCTCGCGCCACCACCCGCACTGTGGTCGCCGCCTCGCTCGCGGTGCTCGGGCTCGATTTCCTGCTGACCGCGATGATGTTCAGTATCTAGCTAAGACGGAAGGCACATACATGCAACGTTCCAACAACGACATCTGGGTCGGCCTGTTCGTGCTGATCGGCGCGGCGGCGCTGCTCTTTCTTGCGCTGCAATCAGCCAACCTGCTGAGCCTCAGCTTCCAGAAGACCTATCCCGTCAATGCGCGCTTCGACAACATCGGCGGACTCAAGCCGCAAACCGCGGTCAAGAGCGCGGGCGTGGTGGTCGGGCGTGTCGAATCGATCACATTCGACGACAAGAACTTTCAGGCCAGCGTCACGCTCGCTTTGCAAAGCCGTTACAGTTTCCCCAAGGACAGTTCCCTCAAGATCCTGACCAGTGGCTTGCTCGGCGAGCAGTACATCGGGATCGAAGCGGGGGCTGAGGAGAAGAACCTTCAAGCCGGTGACACCATCACCGCAACGCAATCGGCCGTCGTGCTGGAGAACCTGATCGGTCAGTTTCTCTACAACAAGGCGTCCGAGGGCAGCACGCCATCGGGTAACGCCAACAAGAAATGAAACCGCGATCCACTTCCAACTTTTCGTCCGCGATCCGCGGCGCTTCTGTTCTGCGCCGCCTCGGCGCGCTTGCCCTTCTCGCCATCGCGAGCGGCTGCGCGACCGGTCCCCACCCCAATCCGGCCGATCCCTTCGAGCCTTTCAATCGCGGGGTTTCACGCTTCAACGACGCCGTCGACGACGCAGTGCTGCGTCCCGCCGCGACGGCCTACCGCGAAGTGCTGCCCTCGCCGGTGCGCACGGGCGTCAACAACTTCTTCGGCAACCTGTCCGACGTCTGGAGCTTCGTCAACAGCGTGCTGCAGCTGAAGCTGCAGAACAGCGCCGAGACCTTCATGCGCGTGAACGTCAACACCGTCTTCGGACTGGGCGGCCTGCTCGACATCGCCACCGAGGCCGGCATCGACCGCCACAGCGAAGACTTCGGCCAGACCCTGGGCCGCTGGGGCGTGCCGAGCGGTCCTTACGTGGTGCTGCCGCTGTTCGGATCGTCGACCTTGCGCGACACGGCGGCGTGGCCGATCGATCGGCGGGGCGATCTGCTGCGCGCGTTGAACGACATTCCGGTGCGCAACTCGCTGTATGTGCTGCGCGTGATCGATGGCCGGGCCAGCCTGCTGCGTGCAGGCCAGCTGCTCGATGATGCCGCGCTGGACAAGTATTCGTTCACCCGCGATGCCTTCCTGCAGCGCCGGCGCAACGAAGTGCACGACGGCAACCTGCCGAATGATGGCAACGAGTGAGTCCGGCGCTTGCATCCCGTTGCGGCCCTTTACCTCCGAGCGGGAACCGTGCAGGCGAACCGTTTCTCCAATTTGCCACGGTCGTCTGACCTGAAACTTCAAACAAGGGACTTATCGATGAACCAGATCCTGCAACGCCGCTCCTTCGGACGCCTGATGCTGGCCGGCCTGCTGCTCGCGGGCGCCGCCGCCTTCGTGCGGCCTGTCCACGCTGCCGACGAAGCGCCCGACGCGCTGGTGAAGCGCCTCTCGACCGATGTGCTCGAAACCATCAAGGCCGACAAGACGATCAAGGCGGGCGACGTCAACAAGATCATGGTCCTGGTCGACACCAAGATCATGCCGAACGTGAACTTCCAGCGCATGACCGCTTCGGCGGTGGGCCCGGCCTGGCGCCAGGCCACGCCCGAGCAGCAACAGCGCCTCCAGGAAGAATTCAAGAAGCTGCTGGTGCGCACCTATGCGGGCGCGCTCGACCAGGTGAGCGACCAGTCCGTGACCGTGCGCCCCTTCCGCGGCTCGCCCGACGACAAGGAAGTGCTGGTGCGCAGCGAGGTCCGCGGCAGCGGCGACCCGGTGCAACTCGATTACCGGCTCGAGAAGACGCCCGGCGAGGCCGGCGGCTGGAAGATCTACAACCTGAACGTGCTCGGCGTGTGGCTGGTCGATACCTACCGCAGCCAGTTCGCGCAGGAAATCAACGCCAAGGGCATCGACGGCCTGATCGCCAAGCTGGTGGAGCGCAACAAGCTCAACGGCAAGAAGTGACAGGAAAGAGCGCCCGATGCTGGTCCTGCCGCCCAAGCTGACGCACGACGACGCGCCCGCGTGCGTGCTCATGCTCCGGCAGGGGCTCGCAGGGCAGACGGGTTCGTCCACCGTGGTCGATGCCAGCGCGCTGGCGCAGTTCGATTCGTCGGCACTCGCGGTGCTGCTCGAATGCCGGCGCGAGTCGAGTGCGCTCGGTCGCGGCTTCGCGGTGAAGGGCTTGCCGTCGCGCCTGCGCGAGCTCGCGTCGCTGTACGGTGTGGCAGGCCTTTTGCCGGCCGCACCGTAGAAGATGTCAGCCCCCCGGCTTTTCACTCCGCTTCGCTGCGTGTAATTCGCCACCCCCCCGAGGGGGAGGCGCGGCTCGCCTTGGGGCGGCCCGGCGGCGGCGGCATCCGGCAATAAGACCGTTGCGAGGCAGCTTGCGACGTCGCCCCGTAAAATCGCGGGTTCCCATGCCCGCGATCTCCTTCCAATCGGTCTCCAAGACCTATCCTGCCTCACGCCAGCAACGCGCCCAGGGAAAGCCCGGCTTGCGCGCGGTCGACGAGGTCACGTTCCAGATCGAAGAGGGCGAGTTCTTCGGCCTGCTGGGCCCCAACGGTGCCGGCAAGACCACCTTGATCAGCATGCTCGCCGGCCTCTCGCGGCCGAGCTCGGGCGCCATCAGCGTCCATGGTTTCGACGTCCAGCGCGACTACGCCCAGGCGCGCCGCCAGCTCGGCGTGGTGCCGCAGGAACTGGTGTTCGACCCTTTCTTCAACGTTCGCGAGTCGCTGCGCATCCAGTCGGGTTACTTCGGCATCAAGAACAACGACGACTGGATTGACGAACTCCTGCTCAGCCTCGGTCTCGCCGACAAGGCCGGCGCCAACATGCGCCAGCTCTCCGGCGGCATGAAGCGCCGCGTACTGGTGGCGCAGGCGCTGGTGCACAAGCCGCCCGTGATCGTGCTCGACGAGCCGACCGCCGGCGTCGATGTCGAGCTGCGCCAGACCCTGTGGCAGTTTGTCGCCAAGCTCAACAAGCAGGGCAGCACCGTGCTGCTGACCACCCACTACCTCGAAGAAGCCGAGGCGCTGTGCCATCGCATCGCGATGCTCAAGCAGGGTCGCGTGATCGCGCTGGACCGCACGAGCGAGCTGCTTCGTTCGGCCGCCAGCAACGTGCTGCGCTTCAAGACCGACGGCATGCTGCCCTGGGCTCTCGCGCAGCACGCCCGCATCACCGGCCGCATCGTGCAACTGCCGGCGCAGAACGCCCGCGAGGTCGAACAGATGCTCGCCGCCATTCGGGAGGCCGGGCTCGACGTGGAAGACGTCGAGATGCGCAAGGCCGATCTCGAAGACGTGTTCATCGACCTGATGGCCGGTGAGCAGACTCCCTTGGAGGTGGCGCGATGATGGTCGGTGCGCTCGGCTGGCGTGCCTTGCTCTACAAGGAAACGCTGCGCTTCTGGAAGGTCGGCTTCCAGACCGTCGGCGCCCCCGTTCTGACCGCGGTGCTCTACCTGATGGTGTTCGGCCACGTGCTCGAAGACCACGTCAAGGTCTACGGGACGGTGAGCTACACGGCCTTCCTGGTGCCCGGCCTCGTGATGATGAGCGTGCTTCAGAACGCATTTGCCAACAGCTCCTCGTCCATCATCCAGAGCAAGATCATGGGCAGCCTGGTGTTCGTGCTGCTGACGCCGTTGTCGCATTGGGGCTGGTTCTTCGCCTACGTGGGTTCCTCGATCCTGCGCGGCCTGGCGGTGGGTGTGGGCGTGTTCGCGGTGACCGCACTGTTTGCCATGCCGAGCTTCGTCGCCCCGCTGTGGATCCTCGTGTTCGCCTTCCTGGGCGCCGCCATGCTCGGCACACTGGGCCTGATCGCCGGCCTCTGGGCCGAGAAGTTCGACCAGATGGCGGTGTTCCAGAACTTCCTGATCATGCCGATGACTTTTCTCTCCGGCGTGTTCTATTCGATCAACTCGCTGCCGCCGTTCTGGCAGACCGTGAGCCACCTGAATCCCTTCTTCTACATGATCGACGGCTTCCGCTACGGCTTCTTCGGCGTCAGCGACGCCTCGCCCTGGCTGAGCCTGGCGATCGTCGGCAGCGCCTGGCTCGTCGTCAGCGCCGTCGCCGTTCACTTGCTTCGCATCGGCTACAAGATCCGAGGATGACCATGACTGCCGAAGAGCTCCAATCAATCATCCAGGCCGGCCTGCCCTGCCAGCACATCGCGCTCGAGGGCGATGGTCGCCATTGGTACGCCACCATCGTTTCTGCCGAGTTCGAGGGCAAGCGCGCGATCCAGCGACATCAGCGGGTCTACGCCACCCTCGGTGCCAAAATGCACACCGACGAAGTGCATGCGCTTTCGATGAAGACCTACACGCCCGCCGAATGGGCGGACCAAAACTCCTAGTTCTCTCGCTGGATCTTTCATGGACAAACTTCTGATTCGCGGCGGGCGCACGCTCCGCGGCGAGGTGCTCATTTCCGGCGCGAAGAACGCCGCGCTGCCCGAACTCTGTGCGGCCTTGCTGACCGACCGGCCCGTCACGCTGCACAACGTGCCGCGCCTGAACGACGTCACGACCATGCTCAAGCTGATCCGCAACATGGGCGTGGCGGCCGAGCGCGACGACAAAGGCACCGTGCGCATCGACGCCGGACCGCTGCACACGGCCGAGGCGCCTTACGAGCTCGTGAAGACCATGCGCGCGTCGGTGCTCGCGCTCGGACCGCTCCTGACGCGCTTCGGCAAGGCCAGGGTGTCGCTGCCGGGCGGCTGTGCCATCGGTTCGCGGCCGGTCGATCAGCACATCAAGGGCCTGCAGGCCATGGGTGCCGAGATCGTGGTCGAGCACGGCTATATGGTGGCCAGCCTCGCGGGCGGCGCCAAGCGCCTGCACGGCGCGCGCATCACGACCGACATGGTGACCGTCACTGGCACCGAGAACTTCCTCATGGCCGCCGCGCTGGCCGACGGCGAGACCGTGCTGGAAAACGCGGCCCAGGAGCCCGAGATCTCCGACCTGGCCGAGATGCTGATCGAGATGGGCGCGAAGATCGAAGGGCACGGCACCAGCCGCATCCGCATCCAGGGCGTCGACAAGCTCAACGGCTGCACGCACCAGGTGGTGGCCGACCGCATCGAGGCCGGCACTTTCCTGTGCGCCGTCGCGGCCACCGGCGGCGATGTCGTGCTGAAGCATGGCCGCGCCGACCACCTCGATGCGGTGATCGAGAAACTGCGCGAGGCGGGTGCCCAGGTGGCCGCGGTGGACGGCGGCATCCGCGTCCAGAGCCAGGGCCGCCTCAAGGCGCAGAGCTTCCGCACCACCGAATACCCGGGTTTTCCGACCGACATGCAGGCCCAGTTCATGGCGCTCAACGTGATCGCCGAAGGCACCTCGACCGTGACCGAGACGATCTTCGAGAACCGCTTCATGCACGTCGACGAGATGCTGCGCCTGGGCGCCAAGATCCAGACCGACGGCAAGGTCGCCGTGATCGAAGGCGTTGCGCAGCTCTCGGGCGCGACCGTGATGGCGACCGACCTGCGCGCCTCGGCCAGCCTCGTGATCGCCGGGCTGGTGGCCGACGGCGAAACGCTGGTCGACCGCATCTACCACCTGGACCGCGGCTACGACCGCATGGAAAGCAAGCTGCGCGGCCTCGGCGCCGACATCGAGCGCGTGGCCGGGCCGGCGGAGATGCAGCCGTGATCACGCTCGCCCTGTCCAAGGGCCGCATCTTCGAGGAAACGCTGCCGCTCCTGGCCGCGGCCGGCATCGAGGTGACCGAGGACCCCGAGAAATCGCGCAAGCTGATTCTCGCGACCACGCGGCCTGACGTGCGCGTGGTGCTGGTGCGCGCCTCGGACGTGCCCACCTACGTGCAGTACGGCGGCGCCGATCTCGGCGTGACCGGGCTCGACGTGCTGCTCGAGTACGGCAACCAGGGCCTCTACCAGCCGCTCGACCTGCGCATCGCGGCCTGCCGCCTGAGCGTGGCCGTGCGCGCCGACTACGACTACGAATCGGCCGTCAAGCAGGGCTCGCGCATCAAGGTCGCGACCAAGTACGTCGGCCTGGCGCGCGAGTTCTTCGCCAGCAAGGGCGTGCACGTCGACCTGATCAAGCTCTACGGCAGCATGGAGCTTGCGCCGCTCACCGGCCTGGCCGACGCCATCGTCGACCTGGTGTCGACCGGCAACACGCTCAAGGCCAACCATCTGGTCGAGGTCGAGCGCATCATGGACATCAGCGCGCGCCTGGTGGTCAACCAGGCCGCGCTCAAGCTCAAGCAAGCGCCGATCCGCCGCATCATCGACGCCTTCGCCTCGGCCATTCCTTCCGCCTGACGATGAACCTGAAAGCCTCTCCCGCACGCCTGTCGACCGCCTCGGCCGGCTTCGAAGCCGATTTCAAGGCGCGGCTGCACTGGTCGGCCGAAGCGGATGCCGCCATCGAGCAGGTGGTCGCGGACATCCTGGCCGACGTCCAGCGGCGCGGCGACACGGCGGTGCTCGAGTACACGCGCCGTTTCGACCGGCTCGACGTGGCCGGCATGGAAACGCTGGAACTCAAGGCCGACGAATTGCGCGCCGCCTTCGATGCATTGCCCGCAGTGCAGCGCGAAGCGCTCGAAGCCGCGGCCCGCCGCGTGCGCGGCTACCACGAGGCGCAGAAGAAGGCCAACGGCGAAAGCTGGAGCTACCGCGATGCCGACGGCACGCTGCTGGGCCAGAAGGTCACGCCACTGGATCGCGTCGGCATCTACGTGCCGGGCGGCAAGGCCGCCTACCCGTCGAGCGTGCTCATGAACGCCATTCCCGCGCACGTGGCGGGAGTCGGCGAAATCATCATGGTCGTGCCCACGCCCGGCGGCGAGAAGAATCCGCTGGTGCTGGCTGCGGCGCACGTGGCCGGCGTGACGCGCGCCTTCACCATCGGCGGCGCGCAGGCGGTGGCCGCACTGGCCTATGGCACGGAAACCATCCCGAAGGTCGACAAGATCACCGGCCCCGGCAATGCCTATGTCGCCAGTGCCAAGAAGCGCGTCTTCGGCACCGTCGGCATCGACATGATCGCCGGCCCGAGCGAGATCCTGGTGCTGGCCGACGGCAGCACGCCGGCCGACTGGGTGGCGATGGACCTCTTCAGCCAGGCCGAGCACGACGAACTCGCGCAGAGCATCCTGCTCAGCCCCGACGCGGCCTACATCGATCGCGTGCAGCAGGAAATCGACCGCCTGCTGCCCTCGATGCCGCGCGCCGAGATCATCGCGGCCTCGCTCAACGGCCGCGGCGCGCTGATCCACACGCGCAGCATGGAAGAGGCCTGCGCGATCAGCAACCGCATCGCGCCGGAACACCTGGAGGTCAGCAGCCGCGAGCCGCAGCGCTGGGAGCCGCTGCTCAAGCATGCCGGCGCGATCTTCCTCGGCGCCTACACCAGCGAAAGCCTCGGCGATTACTGCGCCGGTCCCAACCACGTGCTGCCCACCAGCGGCACCGCGCGTTTCAGCTCGCCGCTGGGGGTCTACGATTTCCAGAAGCGCTCGAGCCTGATCGAGGTCAGCGAGGAGGGGGCGCAAGCCCTGGGCCGCATCGCCGTGACCTTGGCCGAAGGCGAGGGCTTGCCCGCGCACGCCGAAGCGGCCCGCCTGCGCCTGCGCTGAAGGGGGCGAAGCGATGCGAATGCTATCGTTCGGGCCTGGCCTGGCCCTCGCGCTGCTGACCTTCGGCGCCGCCTGCCAGGCCATGAGCATCCGCGAGCTGCGCTCGCTGGAAGCCAATGAAAAGGACGGCAAGCTCTACGCCAACTACTATCTCGTCGGCGTGGTCGAGGGCCTGCGCGAGGCCGGCGACATGGCCCAGCGCGCGGGCCAGAAGCCACCGTTCTGCATCAACGGCCGCCGTCTCGAGCCCGCGATGGCGCGCTCGCTCTACCAAACCGAACTGACGCGCAATGCCGACAGCTACGAGGCCGACATGCCGGTGCAGCTCGTGATCTCGGCCGCGCTGCGCAACAGCTACCGCTGCGCACCCTGAACCGTATGACATCTTCTTCTGCCGCCACCACCGAACGCACGCTGGGCCGCATCCGCGCCGACGTCCAGTCCATGCATGCCTACGCCGTGCAGGATGCGCGCGGGCTGATCAAGCTCGACGCCATGGAGAACCCCTTCGGCCTGCCGCCCGCGCTGCAGGCCGCGCTGGGCCAGCGGCTGGGCGCACTCGCGCTGAACCGCTATCCCGGCGCACGCGGCGCCGACCTGCAGCGCGCGCTGGCGGCCTATGCCGCCATACCCGAGGGCTTCGGGCTGATGCTCGGCAACGGTTCGGACGAACTGATCTCGCTGCTCGCCATGGCCTGCGACCTGCCGGGGGCGGCCATCCTGGCGCCGGTGCCCGGCTTCGTGATGTACGCGATCAGCGCCCAGCTGCAGGGCCTGCGCTTCGCCGGCGTGCCGCTGACGGCTGATTTCGAGCTCGACGAGGCCGCCATGCTCGAGGCCATCGCGCGCGAGAAGCCGGCCATCGTCTACCTCGCCTATCCCAACAACCCGACCGCCAACCTCTGGGACGATGCCGTGATCGAAAAGATCATCGAGGCCCAGGGCGCGCAGGGCGGCCTGGTGGTGATCGACGAGGCCTACCAGCCCTTCGCCGGCCGCAGCTGGATCGACCGCATCGCGCGCCACGGCCACGTGCTCCTGATGCGCACGCTCAGCAAGTTCGGCCTGGCGGGCGTCCGGCTGGGCTACCTGATCGGCCCCCAGGCCCTGATCGCCGAGATCGACAAGGTGCGCCCGCCCTACAACATCAGCGTGCTCAATTGCGAGTGCGCGCTGTTCGCGCTGGAGCACGCCGAGGTGTTTGCCGGGCAGGCGGCGGAGATCCGCGCCCAGCGCCAGCGCATTTTCGAGGCGCTGGCCCGGCTGCCTGCGGTGAAGAGCTGGCCCAGCGACGCCAACATGATCCTGGTGCGCGTGCCCGATGCCACCCGGACCTTCGAGGGAATGAAGGCGCGCGGCGTGCTGGTCAAGAACGTTTCTAAAATGCACCCATTGCTCGCTAACTGCCTGCGCCTGACCGTCGGAACCATCGACGAGAATGCGCAGATGCTTGCGGCCCTCGAAGCATCCCTATGAACACCCCCTCGGCACCCGAAGCAGTCGTCGCCGCCGGCGCGCGCACGGCCACCGTCACGCGCAACACCGCGGAGACGAAGATCACGGTCCGCGTCGACCTCGACGGCAGCGGCCGCTCGAAGCTGTCCACCGGCATCGGCTTCTTCGACCACATGCTCGACCAGATCGCCCGCCACGGCCTGATCGACCTCGACATCGATTGCCAGGGCGACCTGCACATCGACGGCCACCACACGGTGGAAGACGTGGGCATCACCCTCGGCCAGGCGGTCGCGAAAGCGGTCGGCGACAAGAAGGGCATCCGGCGCTATGGCCACGCCTACGTGCCGCTCGACGAGGCGCTGAGCCGCGTCGTGATCGATTTCTCCGGCCGTCCGGGCCTGGTCATGCACGTGCCCTTCACCAGCGGCATGATCGGCACTTTCGACAGCCAGCTCACCTACGAGTTCTTCCAGGGCTTCGTCAACCACGCCTTCGTGACCCTGCACATCGACAACCTCAAGGGCGTCAACGCCCACCACCAGTGCGAAACCGTGTTCAAGGCCTTCGCGCGCGCGCTGCGCGCGGCGCTCGAACTCGATCCGCGCTCGGCCGGCGTCATTCCTTCGACGAAGGGCTCGCTCTGACCAAAAACACCGTCGCCGTCGTCGACTACGGCATGGGCAACCTGCGCTCGGTATCGCAGGCCGTCCAGCACGCGGCCGACCAGGTCGGGGTCGAGGTCTTCGTGACCTCCGACCCGGAGGTCGTGCGCCGCGCCACGCGCGTCGTGCTGCCGGGGCAGGGCGCCATGCCCGACTGCATGCGCGAACTGCGCGACTCCGGCCTGCAGGATTCGGTGCTCGAAGCGGCCGCCGCCAAGCCGCTCTTCGGCGTCTGCGTCGGCATGCAGATGCTGCTGTCGACGAGCGACGAGGGGCCAACCGAGGGCCTGGGCCTGATTCCCGGCGAAGTGCGCAAGTTCGAGCTGGCGGGCCGTCTCCAGCCGGACGGCAGCCGCTACAAGGTGCCGCAGATGGGCTGGAACCAGGTCATGCAGATGCGGCCGCACCCGGTGTGGACGGGCGTGCCGGACCAGAGTTACTTCTATTTCGTGCACAGCTTCTATGCGCGGCCGGCGGATGCCCGCCACAGCGCGGGCGAAGCAGAATACGGCGAGCGCTTTACCGCCGCCATTGCACGCGATAATATTTTTGCGACCCAGTTCCACCCCGAGAAGAGTGCGGACCACGGGCTGCAGCTCTATAGAAACTTTCTCCACTGGAATCCCTGAGGAAGCAGTTCCTGCGCTTCATCGCTCGTTCCACGCAATCCCGCACCATGCTCCTCATTCCTGCGATCGATCTCAAGGACGGCCATTGTGTTCGCCTCAAGCAAGGCGACATGGACCAGTCCACCACCTTCAGCGAAGACCCGGCCGCGATGGCGCGCAGATGGATCGAAGCCGGCGCACGGCGGCTGCACCTGGTCGACCTGAACGGCGCTTTTGCCGGCAAGCCGCAGAACCATGCGGCGATCAAGGCGATCCTGAAGGAGGTCGGCGACGACATCCCGGTGCAGCTCGGTGGCGGCATCCGCGACCTCGACACCATCGAGCGCTACATCGACGACGGCCTGCGCTACGTGATCATCGGCACGGCTGCGGTCAAGAACCCCGGCTTCCTCAAGGATGCCTGCAGTGCCTTCGGCGGCCACATCATCGTCGGCCTCGACGCCAAGGACGGCAAGGTCGCGACCGACGGCTGGAGCAAGCTCACGGGCCATGAGGTGGCCGACCTGGGCAAGAAGTTCGAGGACTACGGCGTCGAATCGATCATCTACACCGACATCGGCCGCGACGGCATGCTCTCGGGCATCAACATCGAGGCCACGGTGAAGCTGGCCCAGGCGCTCACCATCCCGGTGATCGCATCGGGCGGGCTCTCGAACATGGCCGACATCGACAAGCTCTGCGCGGTCGAATCGGACGGCATCGAGGGCGTGATCTGCGGTCGGGCCATCTACTCGGGCGACCTCGATTTCGCCGCTGCGCAAGCGCGCGCCGACGAACTCGCAGAGCAATAGCTCACCTATTCTGTTTTTACCGCCAGCGTCTGGATGATGGTCTCCAGCTGCGGGCTCATCGGCAGATTGATGCTGGTGCTCGAAAGAGGCAGCTTCTGCAGGAACCAGCGCTTGTACTGGCGCTCGATCTCGCCGTCGATGGCCAGCGCCTGGAAGCTGTCGTTCACCACCTTGGCCAGCTGCGCATCGCCCTTGCGGTACATGATGCCGTAGGGGTCGTAGGAGAGGAAGTCGCCGACCACCTGGTACTCGCCCTGCACCTTGCCCTTGTTCTGCGCGATCAGGCCATAGAGCAGCACGTCGTCGGTCGCAAAGGCATCGGCCTGGCCGGCCACCACCTGCGCGAAAGACTCCGCATGGTCGCGCATCACGATCAGGTTCAAGTTGAGCTTGAATTTCTGCGACAGGTCCTGCATCGTCTTCTCGTTGGTCGTGCCGCGCGTCACGGTCACTTTTTTGCCGGCCAGGTCGCGAAATCCCTTGATCGGCGAACCTTTCTTCACCAGCACCTTGGTGCCCGAAACGAAGATCGTGGGCGAGAAGGCCACGCGCTTCTGGCGCTCGAGGTTGTTGGTGGTGGAGCCGCATTCGAGATCGACCTGGCCCTTTTCCACCGCATCGATGCGCGACTCGGAGGTGACGGGCACCCACTTGATCTCCAGGCTCTTGTGTACTGCCTCCTCGATCGCGGCCACCAGCGCGCGGCACAGCTCGATCGAGTAGCCGATCGGTTCGTTGCGCGGCGACAGGTAGGAGAACGGGATCGACGATTCGCGGTAGCCGATCGTGATGGCGCCGGCGTCGCGCACCTTGGCCAGCGTGCCCGTCAGCGCTGCGGGCGCCGCCGGGGCGGGCTCGGGCTGCGCGCGGGCCATTGCAGACATGCCGAGTGCTGCCGCGAACAGCGCAACAGCGAGCGACGATTTCCAGGTGGGCTTCATGGCCGTGCCTCAGGCATGAACCGGGTGGGCCAGCGTGGCCTTGAATTCCTCGTCGATCTTGCTGGCGTTGGCCGCGGCATCGCTCTCCGAAAGCAGCTCGCCCTCCCACTTGGCCACCACCGCCGTGGCGATCGAGTTGCCCACCGCGTTGGTGGCCGAGCGGCCCATGTCGAGGAAAGTGTCCACGCCCAGGATCAGCAGCAGCCCGGCCTCGGGGATGTTGAACTGGTTCAGCGTGGCGGCGATCACCACCAGCGAGGCGCGCGGCACGCCGGCCATGCCCTTGGAGGTGAGCATCAGGATCAGCAGCATCGTGATCTGGGTGCCGAGCGACAGCTCGATGCCGTAGGCCTGGGCGATGAAAAGCACGGCGAAGGTGCAGTACATCATCGAGCCGTCGAGGTTGAAGGAGTAGCCCATGGGCATCACGAAGCTCGAGATCTTGCGCTTGACGCCGAAGCGGTCGAGCGCGTCCAGGATCTTCGGATAGGCCGCTTCCGAGCTCGCCGTCGCAAAGGACAGCAGGAAGGCCTCCTTGATCAGCACCAGCAGCTTGAACACGCGCGGGCCGAGGAAGGCGAAGCCGGCGAAGATCAGGACGCCCCACAGCAGGAACAGGCCGATGTAGAAGTCGCCCATGAAGACTGCGAACTTGAGCAGGATCTCCAGCCCGTTCACCGCCACGGTGGCGGCCATGGCGGCCATCACGGCCAGCGGCGCCAGCTTCATGACGTAGCCGGTGATCTTCAGCATGGCGTGGGAGAGCTCGTCGATCGCGTTGACCAGGGTCTTGGCCTTGTCGCCGAGCGAGGCGAGCGCGACGCCGAAGAACATGGAGAACACCACGATCTGCAGGATCTCGTTGTTGGCCATGGCCTCGGCGAAGGACTTGGGCACCAGGTGACTGACGAAGTCCTTCAGGGTGAACTTGGAGGTCGCGAGGTTGGCCGAGGCGCCGATGTCGGGCAGCGGCAGGCCCAGGTTGAGGCCCGGCTGCAGCAGATTGGCCATGATCAGGCCCAGCACCAGCGAGACCAGGGACGCGGTGATGAACCAGCCCAGCGCCTTGCCGAAGACGCGCCCCACCGAGGCCGCGTCGCCCATGTGGGCGATGCCCACCACCAGGGTGGAGAACACCAGCGGGCCGATCAGCATCTTGATCAGCCGCAGGAACACGTCCGACATGATCGAGATGTAGCCTGCGATCTGCGTGGCCACCTTCTTGTCGGGAAAGTTGATGAAGATCATGTAGCCGATCAAGATGCCGATCACCATCGCGATCAGGATCCAGGCTGCCGGCGGCAATTTCCTTTTCATGTGCGAGCCCCTTCTTGTTGAACAAGTGATGTGGAGATGACGTCCCTCACCGCCAATCCGCATGCCGCGGCCGCCGGCTGTCGCGATTTCATGCCAAAACCATGCCGGCTGCAATGCGAATTCGGCCTGCGGCCATGCCGTTGCGGCCTGGGGTGACACGGGCCAAACCTAGAATCGGGTCATGTCCTTCAAAGAGATCGTCTTCCGCGGCCAGCCTGCACTGCACCTCGCCCTGCCGGGGGGCAGCGCCTGCACCGTGGCGAGGCACGGCGCTCACCTGCTGTCGTGGACCACGGCCGACGGCGTCGAGCGTCTCTACCTGAGCCCCGAGGCGCGCTTCGACGGCCAGAGCGCGATCCGCGGCGGCGTGCCGATCTGCTGGCCGCAGTTCAACCAGCGCGGGCCGCTGCCCAAGCACGGTTTCGTGCGCAACCTCGCATGGCAGGCCGAGGCGCCCACCGCCGGCGGCAAGGGCGACACGCTCGTTCTCTCGCTGCATGACAACGAGGCCACCCGCGCCATCTGGCCGCACGCCTTTCACGCACGGCTGGCTGTGACGCTGGCGCCGCATTCGCTGCGCATCGCGCTGTCGATCGACAACACCGGCCGCGGGCCCTGGTCCTTTGCGGCCGCGCTGCACAGCTACCTGCGCGTGGACGACATTGCCGCCGCCTCGCTGGAAGGGCTGCAGGGCGCCAATCGCTGGGACGCGGTGCGCGACGACCGGCATGTCGACCTGGCGCCCGCGCTGCGCTTCGGCACCGAATTCGACAGCGTCTACACGGCGCCCGCGCGGCCGCTGCGGCTGGTACAGCCTTCCGGCACGCTCGAGATCGCGCAAAGCGCGAGCTGCACCGAAACGGTGGTGTGGAACCCCGGCCCGGCGCTGAGCGCCCAGCTGGCCGACCTGCCCGACGACGGCTGGCGCCACATGCTCTGCGTCGAGGCGGCGCGCATCGACGAGCCCGTGCTGCTCGCGCCGGGTGCCGCATGGCAGGGCTGGCAGCAGCTCACCATCCTTTGAATCTCCCGCAAACCCTGAACCCGCCATGCTCGCCAAACGCATCATTCCCTGTCTCGACGTCACCGGCGGCCGCGTCGTCAAAGGCGTCAACTTCGTCGAGCTGCGCGATGCCGGCGATCCGGTCGAGATCGCGGCGCGCTACAACGCGCAGGGCGCCGACGAGCTGACCTTTCTCGACATCACGGCCACCAGCGACGGCCGCGACCTGATCCTGCCGATCATCGAGGCGGTGGCCTCGCAGGTCTTCATTCCGCTGACCGTCGGCGGCGGCGTGCGCACTGTCGAGGACGTGCGCCGCCTGCTCAACGCGGGCGCCGACAAGACCAGCTTCAACTCGGCCGCCATCGCGAACCCGCAGGTGATCGACGACGCGTCGCGCAAGTACGGTGCCCAGTGCATCGTGGTCGCGATCGACGCCAAGCGGCGCTCGGCCGAGGATGCGGCCTTGCGCGGGCCCGGCTGGGACGTCTACAGCCATGGCGGCCGCAAGAACACGGGGCTCGACGCGGTGCGATGGGCTGTCGAAATGGCGCGCCGCGGCGCCGGCGAGATTCTCTTGACCAGCATGGACCGGGATGGCACCAAGAGCGGCTTCGACCTCGAGCTCACGCGCGCCGTCAGCGATGCGGTCAGCGTGCCGGTGATCGCCTCCGGCGGTGTCGGCAATCTCGAGCACCTGGCCGACGGCATCCAGGCCGGCGGCGCCGATGCCGTGCTGGCGGCCAGCATCTTCCACTACGGCGAATACACCGTCGGCGAGGCCAAGGCCTGCATGGCGGCGCGCGGCATTCCTGTGCGCCTGTGACCGACAATACCCCGATGAACTGGCTCGACGAAGTGAAGTGGGATGCGAACGGCCTGGTGCCCGTGATCGCGCAGGAACAGGGCAGCAAGGACGTGCTGATGTTCGCCTGGATGAACCGC
The DNA here is from genome assembly GCF_964254305.1 of Variovorax sp. LjRoot84. Lineage (NCBI taxonomy): Bacteria > Pseudomonadati > Pseudomonadota > Betaproteobacteria > Burkholderiales > Comamonadaceae > Variovorax > Variovorax sp. LjRoot84. Next base: position 4,711,205 of record NZ_CAXUTE020000001.1, on the reverse strand, counting down.
GAGGCGCTGGCCAGGACGGCCGAGCTGGGCCGCGCCGTGTATTTCAGCCGCTCGCGCGGCAAGCTCTGGTTCAAGGGCGAGGAATCGGGCCACGTGCAGACCGTGCACGAGATCCGGCTCGACTGCGACAACGACGTGGTGCTGCTCCAGGTCACCCAGCGCGGCCACGAGCCCGGCATCGCCTGCCATACCGGGCGCCACAGCTGCTTTTTCAGCAAGTACGAGAACGGCCAGTGGACCGTGACCGAGCCGGTCTTGAAAGACCCCGAATCGATCTACACATCGTCCCCAAGATGAGCGCCGACGCCCCCGAACGCAATGCCGAAGACGCGCTCGCGCGACTGGCCGCCGTGATCGAAAGTCGGCTGCCCGCGCGCGGCGGCGACCCCGAGAAGAGCTACGTGGCACGCTTGCTGCACCGCGGCCCCGACGCCTTTCTCAAGAAGATCGGCGAGGAAGCGACCGAGGTGGTGATGGCCGCGAAGGACGCCGACCATGGCGGCGAGCGCACGAAAATAGTGAACGAAGTGGCCGATCTCTGGTTCCACAGCATGGTGGCGCTGGCCCACTACGGCTTTTCGCCGCGCGACGTGGTGGCCGAGCTCGAGCGCCGCGAAGGCTTGAGCGGCATCGAGGAAAAGGCCCTGCGCAAGGCGCAGGATCGCGAAGCTTCCAACGACTGAGAGGACGCCATGCCCAACGACATCGTGACCGTGGAGCCCGACAGCTCGCTCAAGACCTGGGGCTGGATCAGTTACATCCTGCATCTGGTGGTGGCCGTCGGCGCCGTGTTGCCCGGCGCGCAGGCTTCCATCGCGCTGCTCCTGATCGCGCTGGTGATCGATCTGGTCAAGCGCGAAGATGCCGCCGGCACCTGGCAGGCGACGCATTTCAGCTGGCGCATCCGCTCGGTGCTGTGGGCCGGCGTGTTGTACCTGCTGACCTCCTGGCTCTGGCTGCTGCTGCTCCTGCCGGGCTGGATCGCCTGGGCGCTGATTTCCCTCTGGTTCCTCTATCGCATCGTCAAGGGGATGGTGCGCATGAATGCCGGACGACCGATGGAGCCTGCGAATGTCCTCTGATCCGAACTGCATCTTCTGCAAGATCATCGAAGGCAAGATTCCCTCGCGAAAGATGTACGAGGACGACGATCTTTTCGGCTTCCACGACATCGCGCCCTGGGCGCCCGTGCATTTCATGCTGGTGCCCAAGCGCCACATCCCGTCGATGGCGCAGGTCACGCCGGACGACGCGGCGCTCCTGGGAAAAATCATGACGCTGGCGCCCAGGCTGGCCATCGAGCAGGGCTGCCGGCCCTATCCGCGGGGCGGCTTCCGCATCGTCGTCAACACCGGTGCCGAGGGTGGGCAGGAGGTCCACCATCTCCATGTCCACGTCATGGGTGGCCCCCGGCCCTGGCTCAAGGGTTGATATTCGCCATTGCCGCGGGTTGTGACATCTGCGCCGACTAAAATCAAACACATTCTTCAGGAGTAATCCATGGGTTCACTTTCCATCTGGCACTGGCTGATCGTGCTGCTCGTCGTCGTGATGATCTTCGGCACCAAGAAGCTCCGCAACATGGGCTCCGACCTCGGCGGCGCCGTCAAGGGCTTCAAGGACGGCATGAAGGACGGTTCGGCAACCGCCGAATCGCCCGCCGCCCCGAATCCGCAGGTGACCGGCAACACCACCGCCGCCGACAAGTCGACGATCGACGTCGAAGCGCGTCAAAAGTCTTGAGACGCATCCGTCCGTGATCGACCTCGGCATCTCGAAAATCGCGCTGATTGGCGCGGTGGCGCTGATCGTCATCGGCCCTGAGAAGCTGCCGCGCGTGGCACGCACCGTCGGCACCCTGCTGGGCAAGGCACAGCGCTATGTGAACGACGTCAAGGCCGAGGTCAACCGGTCGATGGACCTGGACGAACTGCGCAAGATGAAGGACACGGTGCAGGAAGCCGCCCGCGACGTCGAGCACAGCATCCAGACCGGCGCGAGCGAGTTCGAGAAGCAGTTCTCCGAAAGCGGCCAGACCCTGTCGGAACTGGCCGAGCCCACACCGTCCTACCCCGAGTACAAGCATCCCGGAAAGAACTGGCGCCTGAAGCAGGGCGCTACGCCGCAGTGGTACAAGGCGCGCAACGGCGTTCGCACCCGGGCGCTTTCGGGCGCAGCGCGCGTGGCTCGCTACCGTCCCCACAAAATCAACTAGCCGCAACGCCGATCCGGCCGCGCGCAGCGCATGCCGGACGCCCGCCCGCAGCGCCCCCACATGGCCGATTCCCCCGACAAGAACAAAGAAGACGAACTGGCCGGCACCGAGCAGCCTTTCGTTCAGCACCTGATGGAGCTGCGCGACCGCCTGCTCTATTGCGTCTACGGCCTCGCGGTGGCGGGCATCCTGCTGGCGATCTGGCCCGGCCCGAGCGGGCTGATCGACCTGATCGCGGTGCCGATCCGCTCCCACATGCCTCCCGATGCCAAGCTGATCGCGGTCGGCGTGTTCTCGCCTTTCTTCGTGCCGCTGAAGGCGCTGATGATGGCCGCCGTGCTGCTGACCCTGCCCTGGCTCATGTACCAGTGCTGGATGTTCGTGGCGCCCGGCCTCTACAGCCACGAGAAGAAGTTCGCGCTGCCGCTCATCATCTTTGGCAGCTTCCTGGCCTACGCGGGCATCGCCTTCGTGCAGTTTTTCGTGCTCGACAAGATGTTCGGCTTCATCCAGAAGTTCACGCCCGAAGCGGTGGCGGCGACGCCCGACATCGCGTCCTACGTCGAGGCGATCCTGTCGCTCTATCTCGCCTTCGGCGTCGCCTTCCAGGTGCCGATCGTCGTGATGCTGCTGGTGCGCTTCGAGATGGTCACGATCGAGAAGCTGAAGAGCTTCCGCGGCTATTTCATCGTGCTGGCCTTCGTCGTGGCGGCGGTGCTCACGCCGCCCGACGTGGTCTCGCAGCTCGCGCTGGCGATACCGATGTGCCTGCTCTACGAAGTCGGCATCGTGGCCGCGCGCTACTTCGTGAAGCACAGCAAGGCGCCCGAGGAAAACGAGAGCGCCGATTCCGCGCAGCCCTGAGCGGGCCGCGCGACAGCAGCAGCTCGCCGCCTACTCGGGCTCGCCCGGGGCGCGGCGGATCGGGCTCCGCGGCCGCGGGCCCGGCGTGACGTTGAGTTCCAACTTGTCCCTGCCGCGCTGAAGCGCAAATCGCGCCGCATTGCCGGGCTTGAGCCCCGCCACCGCGGTCAGCAGTTCCTGCACGTTGTCGATGCGCTGGTCGCCGACGCCGGTGATCACGTCGCCGGGGCGGATGCCGGCCTGGGCGGCCGGGCCGTTCTGCAGCACGCCCGTGATGATGACCCCCTTGTTCGCCTTGATGCCGAAGGTCTCCGCCAGTTCGGGCGAGAGGTTGTTGGGTTCCACGCCGATCCAGCCGCGCGTGACCTTGCCTTCCTTGACGATGTCTTCCAGCACCTGCTTGGCTGTCGAAACCGGAATCGCGAAGCCGATGCCCAGGCTGCCGCCGGAGCGCGAGTAGATCGCGGTGTTGATCCCTTCGAGGTTGCCGTTGACGTCGACCAGCGCACCGCCCGAATTGCCGGGATTGATGGCCGCATCGGTCTGGATGAAGTTCTCGAAGGTGTTGATGCCGAGCTGGTTGCGCCCCAGCGCCGAGACGATGCCGCTGGTGACGGTCTGGCCGACGCCGAAGGGATTGCCGATGGCGAGCACCTGGTCGCCGACCTGCAGGTTGTCGGAGTTGCCCAGCACGACCACCGGCAGCTTGTCGAGCTCGATCTTGAGCACGGCGAGGTCGGTGTCGGGGTCGGTGCCGATCACCTTGCCGCGCGCGTGACGGCTGTCGTTGAGCGTGACGTCGATTTCGTCCGCCCCCTCCACCACATGGTTGTTGGTGAGGATGTAGCCGTCCGTGCTGACGATGACGCCGCTGCCCAGGCCGACCTGGGGCTGGTCGACGCCCTGGTCGCCGAAGAAGAAGCGGAACCACGGGTCGTCGCTGCGCGGACTGCGCCGCGCCGCCTTGCTGGTGTTGATGCTGACCACCGCCGGCGAGGCCTTCTTGGCGGCGGCGCTCAGGCTCCCGGGCGCGATCGCCGTCGGATTGGCGGCTGGCGCCTCGATCACCGAGACCACGCCGCCGAGCGAGGTGGTGCGCTGGCCGACCCATTCGGGCTTGAGCGTCGCGACGACGAAATAGGCCGCGAGCAGGACGGTCACGGTCTGGGCGAACAGCAGCCAGGTGCGTTTCATGAAAAACAAGAAAAGAAGGACGTTGAAGTGGGGGAAGCGCGGCTGGCGCCGAAGACTGCATTGTCCCTCAATGGATCTGCTGCCTCGTTCCGCAGACTCGCGCCTGAGTGAATCGGACTGTTTCCGTCTACATGGTGAAAACCCTGAGGCCTGCGGCCCTGACCGGGCTCTCCGGGCGCAGCTGTGCGAGACGGCCTGCGCCGCTCGGGTCCACAATGGCGCGATGAGTACGACCCGCCACGAGCTGCTGCATGCGTTCGATCTCCTGCTCGCGCCCGAGCGTTTCAAGGACTACGGCCCCAACGGCTTGCAGGTCGAAGGCCGCACCACGGTGCGCAAGATCGTCTCGGGCGTCACCGCGAGCCGCGCGCTGATCGAGGCCGCGATCCACGCCGAGGCCGATGCGATCTTCGTGCACCATGGCCTGTTCTGGCGCGGCCAGGACGGCCGCGTGACCGGCTGGATGAAGCAGCGGCTCAGCCTCCTGCTCGGGGACGACGTGAGCCTGTTCGCCTATCACCTGCCGCTCGATGCGCATCCGGAGCTCGGCAACAACGCGCAGCTCGGTCTCAAGCTGGGCCTGGTCGCGCACGCCGGTTCGACTGGGCGCTTCGGCGAGCAGGAGATCGGCTTCCTGGGCGCGCGCGACAACGGCGAGAGCTTCGCGAGCGCGAAGGCGCTGGCCGCCCACGTCGAGAAGGCGCTCGGCAAGCCGGTCGTCCTGCTCGACACGGCGCATCGCCCGATCCGCAACATCGCCTGGTGCACGGGCGGCGCGCAGGGCTATTTCGAGGCGGCCATCGCGGCCGGCGCCGATGCCTTCATCACCGGCGAGATCTCGGAGCCGCAGGCGCACTACGCGAGAGAAATGGGCGTCGCCTTCCTCGCCTGCGGCCACCATGCCACCGAGCGCTACGGCGCACCCGCGGTGGCGGCGCACGTGGCCGCGCAGCTGGGCCTGGCGCACCAGTTCATCGACATCGACAACCCGGCGTGAAGCGCGACACCGCCCCGATCGCGATCACGCTCGGCGATCCCGCGGGCATCGGGCCCGAGATCATCGTCAAGTCTTTTCGCGATGCGCCCGGCATCACGCAGGGCTGCTTCGTCGCGGGCGACGTGGACACCGTGCGCCGCGCAGCGCAGGCGCTCGCAGCGCCGGGCAGCCCGGCGCTGCCCGTGGCGCTGATCGATGCGCCGGCAGACCTGGCCGCGATGCCGCCGCGCTGCATCCCCGTGCTGCAGGCTGCGAGCCCGCCGCCGTCGCCCATCGCGCTCGGCGAGATCAGCGCCGCCGCCGGCCGCATCGCCGGCGACTGCGTGCTGTGGGCGGCGCGCGCCGCGCTGCGCGGCGAACTCGCGGCCATCGTCACCGCGCCGCTGCACAAGGAGGCGCTGGCAGCGGCCGGCTTCGCCTTTCCCGGCCACACCGAACTGCTGCAGGCCGAAGCCGCGGCCCATCTGGGCCGGTCGCCGGCCGAGCTGCCGGTGCGCATGATGCTGGCCAACGACGAGCTGCGCACCGTGCTCGTGAGCATCCACATGTCGCTGCGCGATGCGATCGAGGCGGTGACGGTCGACAGCGTGCTGCAGACGCTGCGCATCGCGCACCGCGCACTGGCGGCGGTGCTGGGGCGCGCGCCGAAGATCGGCGTCGCGGGGCTCAACCCGCATGCGGGGGAGGGCGGCCTGTTCGGCTCGGAAGAGCGTGAGATCATCGCGCCGGCCATCGCGGCCGCGCGCGCCGAAGGCATCGATGCCGACGGGCCCCATGCGCCAGACACCGTCTTCATGCGCGCCCGCGCAAAGCGCCAAGGGGCGGGCGAGTTCGACGTGGTGATCGCGATGTACCACGACCAGGGCCTGATCCCGGTCAAGTATCTGGGCGTGGAGAAGGGGGTGAACGTGACGCTGGGCCTGCCGCTGGTGCGCACCAGTCCCGATCACGGCACGGCGTTCGACATCGCGGGCCAGGGCATGGCCGATGCCTCCAGCCTGATCGAGGCGATCCGGATGGCGCGCGCGCTGGCCTTCAGGAGCGCTTGAGGCTGTCGCGGATCTCGCGCAGGAGCGCGATGTCCTCCGGCGGTGCGGCTTCAGCGGGTGCTGCTTCTTGCGTTTTGCGCAGCTTGTTGATCTGCTTGACCATCATGAAGATGATGAAGGCCAGGATCACGAAGTTGACCGCGATGGTGATGAAGTTGCCGTAGGCCAGCACCGGCACGCCGGCCTTCTTCAGATCTGCCAGGTTGTTGGCCACGCCGGCCGGCGCGGTGCCCAGCACGATGTAGAGGTTCGAGAAGTCGAGCTTGCCGAACACGATGCCGACCAGCGGCATGATGACGTCTGCGACCAGCGAGTCGACGATCTTGCCGAAGGCCGCGCCGATGATCACGCCGACCGCGAGGTCGATCACGTTGCCCTTGACCGCGAACTCGCGAAATTCCTTCAGAACGCTCATGTCGCTTACCTCGCGTCATTGTTGTTGGACCGCGGCAGTATAGAGGCCGCGTTGCCCTGCATGCGGGGCCTGCGCTCGCGTTGAATTCGCTTGTGACGCTCCGCTACAATCGCCGGTTGACTCCAAGCCCCCAGCGAAGAAGATTTGAGGACCCCCATGAGTGACATCTCCGTCGGCCAACAACGGATCGACAGCAGCAAGCGGACGTGGTTGATCGCATCCGGCTGTGCCGGCGCAGTGGGAAGCGTGGCAACCGCCATCCCGTTCGTGAGCACTTTCCAGCCCTCGGAGAAAGCCAAGGCAGCCGGTGCGCCGGTCGAGGTCGATATCGGTGGCTTGCAGCCCGGCGAAAAGATGACCGTCGAATGGCGTGGCAAGCCGGTGTGGATCCTCAAGCGCACGCCGGCCCAGGTCGCCGACTTGCCCAAGCTCGACAGCCAGCTCGCCGATCCGCAGTCCAAGCGCAACCCCGACGAGTTCACCCCCGAATACGCGCGCAACGAAGGCCGCTCGATCAAGCCCGAGGTGCTGGTGGTCGTCGGCATCTGCACCCATCTCGGCTGCTCGCCCATCGACAAGCTCCAGTCCGGCCCCCAGCCCTCGCTGCCCGACAACTGGGAAGGCGGCTTCCTCTGCCCCTGCCACGGTTCGACCTTCGACCTGGCCGGCCGCGTCTTCAAGAACAAGCCCGCGCCCGACAACCTCCCGGTACCGCCGCACATGTACATCTCCGACACGCGCCTGCTGATCGGCGAAGACAAGAAGGCCTGAGGGGAACAAGAACATGGCTGAATTCAAGGAAATCTCGCCCAACGCCCCCACCGGCGAGAAGCTGCTCAACTGGGTCGACAACCGCTTCCCGCTGACCCAGCTCTGGAACGAGCAGTGGGGCAAGTACTACGCCCCGAAGAACTTCAACATCTGGTACATCTTCGGCTCGCTCGCGATGCTGGTCCTCGTGATCCAGATCGTGACCGGCATCTTCCTGACGATGCACTACAAGCCCGACGCAGCGCAGGCCTTCGCGTCGGTCGAGTACATCATGCGCGACGTGCCCTGGGGCTGGCTGATCCGCTACATGCACTCGACGGGCGCCTCGGCCTTCTTCATCGTGGTGTACCTGCACATGTTCCGCGGCCTCATCTACGGCAGCTACCGCAAGCCGCGCGAGCTGATCTGGATCTTCGGCTGCGCGATCTTCCTGTGCCTGATGGCCGAAGCCTTCATGGGCTACCTGCTGCCCTGGGGCCAGATGAGCTACTGGGGCGCGCAGGTGATCGTGAACCTGTTCGCGGCGATCCCCTTCGTCGGCCCTGACCTCGCGCTCCTGATCCGCGGCGACTACGTGGTGAGCGACGCCACCCTCAACCGCTTCTTCAGCTTCCACGTGATCGCGGTGCCGCTGGTGCTGCTGGGCCTGGTGGTCGCCCACCTGATCGCGCTGCACGAAGTGGGTTCGAACAACCCCGACGGCATCGAGATCAAGGCCAAGCTCGACGCCGACGGCCATCCGCTGGACGGCATTCCGTCGCATCCGTACTACACGGTGCACGACATCTTCGGCGTGGTGGTGTTCCTCACGATCTTCTCGGCCGTGATCTTCTTCGCGCCCGAAGCCGGCGGCTACTTCCTCGAGTACAACAACTTCATCCCGGCCGATTCGCTGAAGACGCCGAACCACATCGCACCGGTCTGGTACTTCACGCCCTACTATTCGATGCTGCGCGCGATCACCAGCGAGATGATGTATGTGCTGATCGCCTGCGTCGTGGCCGGCGCCGTCTTCGGCGTCTGGAAAGCGCGTGTCATCGCCTTGATCAAGGGCGCGATCGTGATCGCGGCGGTCATCGTCGCGGCGATGATGCTGCAGATCGACGCCAAGTTCTGGGGCGTTCTCGTGATGGGCGGCGCCGTCATCATCCTGTTCTTCCTGCCCTGGCTGGACAACAGCCCGGTCAAGTCGATCCGCTACCGTCCGGGCTGGCACTGGTTTGTGTACGGCGTGTTCGTCGTCAACTTCGTGATCCTCGCCTACCTCGGCGTGCAGCCGCCGTCGCCGATCGGCGAGCGCGTGTCGCAGGTCGGAACGCTCTTCTATTTCGGTTTCTTCCTCCTGATGCCGTGGTGGAGCCGCCTCGGCGAATTCAAGCCGGTCCCCGAGCGCGTGACCTTCAGCGCGCACTGACCGGGAGCACACAAGAATGAAGAAACTGATCCTCACGTTGATTGCAGCGCTCGGCTTCGTGGCCGGCGCACATGCCGCCGAGGGCGGCATCGCCTGGGACAAGGCACCGAACAAGACCAACGACCTGGCCGCGCTGCAGAACGGCGCCAAGCTGTTCGTCAACTACTGCCTCAACTGCCATTCGGCGGCGTTCATGCGCTACAACCGGCTGCAGGACATCGGCATCACCGAGCAGCAGATCAAGGACAACCTCCTGTTCACGACCGACAAGGTCGGCGAGACGATGAAGGCCAACCTCGATCCGCGCCAGGCCAAGGAATGGTTCGGCGGCATTCCGCCCGACCTCACGCTGGTCGCCCGTTCGCGCGCCGGCCACGGCGGCACGGGGGCCGACTACCTCTACACCTACCTGCGCACCTTCTACCGCGACGACACCAAGGCGACCGGCTGGAACAATCTCGTGTTCCCGAGCGTCGGCATGCCGCACGTGATGTGGGAGCTGCAGGGTGACCGCCGGCCGGTGTTCGACAAGATCGAATCGCACGGCCACGCCGCCGAGGTATTCAAGGGCTGGGAGCAGGTCGCGCCCGGGACGATGACGCCGCTGCAGTACGACCAGGCGATCGGCGACCTCGTGAGCTACCTTCAATGGATGGCCGAACCCGCGCAGAACACGCGCATCCGCGTCGGCGTCTGGGTGCTGCTGTTTCTCGTCATGGCGTTGGTCTTCGTATGGCGCTTGAACGCCTCGTACTGGAAAGACGTGAAGTAACGAAGCTGAGAACGCGGTCCGGCTTCGCCGGGCGCGCGTCCTTGTGGAGTGGGTTGCCGCCCGGCATGCCCACTCTTTTTAATTTTTAGGAGTCTTTCGCCATGATGGTTTTGTATTCAGGAACGACCTGCCCCTTTTCCCATCGCTGCCGCTTCGTGCTGTTCGAAAAGGGCATGGATTTCGAGATCCGCGACGTCGATCTCTACAACAAGCCCGAAGACATCAGCGTGATGAACCCGTACGGCCAGGTGCCGATCCTGGTCGAGCGCGACCTGATCCTGTACGAGTCGAACATCATCAACGAGTACATCGACGAGCGCTTCCCGCATCCGCAATTGATGCCCGGCGACCCGGTCGACCGCGCGCGCGTGCGCCTGTTCCTGCTCAATTTCGAGAAGGAACTGTTCGTGCACGTCTCCACGCTGGAAAACCGCACCGCCAAGGGCAACGAGAAGGCGATCGAGAAGGCGCGCTCGCACATCCGCGACCGGCTCACGCAGCTCGCGCCCGTGTTTCTCAAGAACAAATACATGCTTGGCGACAATTTCTCGATGCTCGACGTCGCGATCGCGCCGCTGCTCTGGCGCCTGGACTACTATGGCATCGACCTCAGCAAGAACGCCGCGCCGCTCCTGAAGTACGCTGAACGCATCTTCTCGCGCCCGGCCTACATCGAAGCGCTGACGCCGTCCGAAAAGGTGATGCGCAAGTAGTACCTGCAGCTTCGTTTCTCATGATCAACGCGCTCGAGTCTTCTTCCACCCGCCCTTACCTGATACGGGCCCTGTACGAGTGGTGCACCGACAACGGTTTCACCCCCTACGTGGCGGTGCAGGTCGACGACACCGTGCAGGTGCCGCGCGAGTACGTGAAGAACGGCGAGATTGTGCTGAACATCAGCTTCGATGCGACCAGTTCACTCAAGCTGGGCAACGACTTCATCGAGTTCAAGGCCCGCTTCGCCGGCACCGCGCGCGAGATCAGCGTGCCGGTGGGCCGCGTGATCGCGATCTATGCGCGCGAGAACGGGCAGGGCATGGCTTTTCCGGCGCCCGCACCCGCCGCAGTGCCGGCCATCGAGGACCACAGCACGGCCACGACGTCGCCCGCGGCGCGCACGCCCTTGCGAGACGCGTCCCGCGGCACCGAAGGCGATGCGAGCAAGGTCGTCCATCTGGTCAGCGGCGAGGCTTCCGCGGATGACGCGGCGGCAACGACGACGGCGGGCGCCACGCCTTCGGACCCCGAAGACCCGCCGAGGCCCCCGACCAACGGCGGCGCCCGGCCCTCGCTCAAGCGCATCAAGTAGCGGGCCGAGCGGCAGGCGCCGCACCGCTAAAATCCATCCGTACCCCCACGCCGCTTTAGCTCAGTTGGTAGAGCAACCGCCTTGTAAGCGGTAGGTCGTCAGTTCGATTCCGACAAGCGGCACCACCAGACAGTCCGGAGGTGCTGCGCTGCGCGCCGTGCCCGGAGATGCAAAGTCATTGCTGCTTCAGGCAGCGCCCGCAGGACGCTGGTGTCCTTGCACGAGCAAGGCATCGAGCAGCAGCATCATCAGCAGCGAAGCGCCGACCAGCGGAAACACGACGCCGCCCACGGCCAGCAATGCCACGACGGCGCGCAACGCGCGGCGGTCGGTGGGCATCGGAGGTACGCCCAGGCCACCGGCCGGCCGGCGCTTCCACCACATCAAGCCGGCGCTCACGCACAGCAGCACGATCGCCAGGCAGACCACCACCAGCACGACCTTGTTGGGCACGCCGAACTCCCGGCCCATGTGGACGTTGATGCCCCACTCCAGCCAGCGGCCCAGCGGCCCGTAGTCGGCATAGCGCATGTCGATGAGCCGCCGGCCGCTGTACTGGTCGAGGTGGATGACGCGCTGCTGCGACAGATCGTCGGGATAGACCGAAGCCGTGTAGACGCCGGTGGGCCCGCGCGGCGGGCTGATGGTGTAGCCGCGGGCGATGCCCAGCCCTTCGACGATCGCGATGGCAGCGTCGAGGCCGATGGCCTGGGGCGAAGCCGCCGCCGCGGCCGGCTGCGGCGGCGCGCCATGCCCTGCGTGATCCTCATGTCCGTCCGGTGCGGACCGAGGCAGGCGGGCCTGCTCGAGCGACCAGGCGGTGGGCGCTTGGTCGCCGAGCCGCTGCGTGGACATCGGCACCTGCACGCGCACGCCGGCGGGATAGCCGAAGTTGTGCCCGTTGGCCCACTGGTTGACCTTTGCGCCCCACAGCACCGACCAGGGCATGCCGGTGAAGGCCAGAAAGGCCAGCGCGCCGCCGACCACCAGGCCCGTCACGGCATGCAGGTCGCGCCAGAACACGCGTTGGCGCGGCCGGCCGCGCACCGAGAGCACCCCGCCGCTGCGCCCGCGCGGCCACCAGAGATAGATGCCGGTGAGCACCAGCAGGATGGCCCAGCCGCCCGCGATCTCGATCGCCCCGCGCGCCACCGGCCCGAAGTACTTCAGGCTGTGGAGTCGGCGGATGGTCCAGGCCACCGTCCCGCGATCGGGCAAGGCGCCCAGCACCGCGGCGCAATAAGGGTCGACGAACACCGCGAGCTGTTCGCCCTGGGCGGTCGCGATGCCGACTTCCGCCGAGTCGGTCGCTGCGCTTGCGGGCGTGTACTTGAGCAGCCGCCCGGGATGTGCCGCCAAGGCTGCGGCGACCACCTCCCCATGGGGCCGCATGGACCCCCTGGCGACCGGCACGGTCTTCAGCTCGCGATGAAAGAAGCCATCGATCTCTGCCTTGAAGACATACAAGCCGCCTGTGATGGCCAGCCAGATCAGAAAGGGCAGCACCAGCAGGCCGGCATAGAAGTGCCAGCGCCATACGGCGCGATAGAGGCCGTCGGCAGCACCGGCGCGCGCGGGTGCCTCATGGGTCATTGAATTCATGGAAGGGCTCTTCGGCGCCGTGGAGCGCCGATGCATGGCAAGCAAGGAAGTCCGGGCGCCAGCGCCCGTCCTGCGGGGCGCGATGCGCTACCGGTTCGAAGGCAGGCTCAGAGCGCTGGAGGCCCGCGCGCGGGCAGCGGCGCGGCGGTGGCCGCGGCGATGCGTGCGGCCGGAATGGGCTGGACCGCATGGGCCAGCGGGAGAGGACTCGGCAGCGCTACCGCTGCTGCGGGTGGCGGCGCGCCGGTCAACACGCACAGCGGGCAGTCCATGTGGCTCATGCCCAGCTCCTGCGCGCCGTCGTCGGTGTGCACGACCATCTTGACGGCGCCGGCGCCGGCACTGGAACAGACCAGCTCCACCGCCTGCGGATTCACGATCGGCGAGGCGACCGCCACGCCCAGCGACAGCGCGAACCACAGCAGCACGAAGCGGCCGAGCTTGAGCAGGCGGATCCGGGGTACGCAGGACATGGGAGGCGCGATTATCCGTTGGAGCACGGCGTCGACGACACGCGCGAGTGGCGGCCGCTGACGCTCTTGCCTTCAGCGGCGCGCGAGCACCTTGATGCGAAGCGTCACGTCGTCCCAGCCTCTGGATTTCAGCCGCGTCTGAAGCAAAGGCACCAGCTGGCGCAGTTTGGCCGCGGCGGCGCTGCCCTGCACCAGCAGGCACCAGGTGCCGCCTTCGACGGGACCGGCCTGCACGGCGGGGCGCAGCTCGGGCGGAATCAGTTCCTGCACCGCCTGCAATCGCTCGCTCGCGTCGCGCGCGCGCGCGGCGAGGCTGGCCAGGGTGGGCGAATCCTGTGCGGCCTGCTGCAAACTGACGGGATTGAAACGGCGGTTCATCGGGGAAGACGGGGGAGCCTCAGAGTGGCAACGCGGCTAAAATGCCCGGTTTGCCGGCGTTCGCGCCGGCGGGGTCCGTTTGCCTTGGCGTGTTGATTTTGCGCCAGGCGCGCCCACCTGCTTTCACCTATCTTAGGAATTTCGGTCGCGGTGCCCGCATGCGTTGGGGTTCCTGTCGACCCTGCTCGCATGGCCACCAACTTCCTGACCCAGATTTTCGGCAGTCGCAACGACCGGCTCCTCAAGCAGTATCGCAAGACGGTCGAACGCATCAATGCGCTCGAACCCGACTTCGAGAAGCTCAGCGACGATGCGCTGCGTGCCAAGACCCAGGAGTTCAAGGACCGGCTGGGGCGCGGCGAGACGCTGGACGACCTGCTGCCCGAGGCTTTTGCGACGGTGCGCGAAGGCTCCAAGCGCGTCATGAAGATGCGCCACTTCGACGTGCAGCTGCTCGGCGGCATGGCGCTTCACAACGGCAAGATCTCCGAAATGCGCACCGGCGAGGGCAAGACGCTCACCGCGACGTTGCCGGTGTACCTGAATGCGCTGACCGGCAAGGGCGTGCACGTGGTGACGGTGAACGACTACCTCGCCAACCGCGACGCCCGCTGGATGGGCCGCCTCTACAACTTCCTCGGGCTCTCGGTCGGCATCAACCTGCCGCAGATGCCGCGCGAGGAGAAGCAGCAGGCCTACGGCAGCGACATCACCTACGGCACCAACAACGAGTACGGCTTCGACTACCTGCGCGACAACATGGTCTACGAGACGCAGGACCGGGTGCAGCGCGGGCTGAACTACGCCATCGTCGACGAGGTGGACTCGATCCTGATCGACGAGGCGCGCACGCCGCTCATCATCAGCGGCCAGGCCGAGGACCATACCGAGCTGTACCTCGCGATCAACAAGGTCGTGCCGCTCTTGACCAAGCAAGAGGGCGAGGCCGATCCGCGCACCGGCGAGGGCGTCACGAAGCCGGGCGACTTCACGGTCGACGAGAAGACGCACCAGGTGTTCATGACCGAAGACGGCCACGAGAAGGCGGAGCAAATCCTCTCCGAATTCAAGCTGCTGCCCGAGGGCGCTTCGCTCTACGATCCGGCCAACATCACGCTGATGCATCACCTCAATGCCGCGCTGCGTGCGCGGCATCTCTACCACCGCGACCAGCACTACGTGGTGCAGCAGGGCGAAGTGGTGATCGTCGACGAGTTCACAGGCCGCCTGATGACCGGCCGGCGCTGGAGCGACGGCCTGCACCAGGCCGTCGAAGCCAAGGAAGGCGTGGAGATCCAGGCCGAAAACCAGACGCTCGCCTCGATCACCTTCCAGAACTATTTCCGCCTCTACGCCAAGCTGGCGGGCATGACGGGCACGGCCGACACCGAGGCCTACGAGTTCCAGGAGATCTACGGTCTGGAGACCACGATCATTCCGCCCAACCGCCCGAGCCGGCGCGAAGACCAGCTGGACCGCGTCTACAAGACCACGCGCGAGAAGTACGACGCGGCCATCGAGGACATCCGCGAGTGCTACGAGCGCGGCCAGCCGGTGCTGGTCGGTACCTCGTCGATCGAGAACTCCGAAATCATCGACGGCCTGCTCGCCAAGGTCGACCTGCCGCACCAGGTGCTCAACGCCAAGCAGCATGCGCGCGAGGCCGAGATCGTCGCGCAGGCGGGCCGGACCAAGATGATCACGATCGCGACCAACATGGCGGGTCGCGGTACCGACATCGTGCTCGGCGGCAACGTCGAGAAGGCGATCGAGGCGGTGGAGGCCGACGAGGCGCTCGATCCTTCGGCCAAGGCGGCCGAAATTGCACGCCTGCGCACCGAGTGGGACAAGGACCACGAGTTCGTGAAGTCGGTCGGTGGCCTGCGCATCATCGCCACCGAGCGGCACGAGTCGCGGCGCATCGACAACCAGCTGCGCGGCCGCTCGGGCCGGCAGGGCGACACGGGCTCTTCGCGCTTCTACCTGAGCCTGGACGATCCGCTGATGCGCATCTTCGCGGGCGACCGCGTCAAGGCGATCATGGACCGCCTCAAGATGCCGGACGGCGAAGCCATCGAAGCCGGCATCGTCACGCGCAGCATCGAGAGCGCGCAGCGCAAGGTCGAGGCGCGCAATTTCGACATCCGCAAGCAGCTGCTGGAGTACGACGACGTCTCCAACGACCAGCGCAAGGTGATCTACCAGCAGCGCAACGACATCCTCGACGCCGGCGATCTCACGGCGCAGATCGAGGCGCTGCGCGAAGGCTGCTTCACCGACCTGGTTCGCCAGTACGTGCCGGCCGAATCGGTCGAAGAGCAATGGGACCTCGCCGGCCTCGAGAAGGTGCTGGCGGCCGAGTGGGGCATCGACATCCCGCTGCAGAAGGACGTGGAGGCTTCGAGTGCCATAGGCGATGAGGACATCGTCGAGAAGGTGGTCGCCGCGGCCAACGAAGCCTTCAACGCCAAGGTGGCGCTGATCGGGCAGGAGAACTTCACCCAGTTCGAGCGCATGGTGCTGCTGCAGAGCATCGACACCCATTGGCGCGAGCACCTGGCTTCGCTGGATTACCTGCGCCAGGGCATCCACCTGCGCGGCTACGCGCAGAAGCAGCCCAAGCAGGAATACAAGCGCGAGGCCTTCGAGCTCTTCGGCCAGTTGCTCGACTCGGTGAAGAACGAGGTCACGCGCCAGCTCATGACGGTGCGCGTGCAGACCGGCGAGCAGTTCGAGGAAGCGGCGGAGGCGCTGGGAAGCCGCGGCGAGAACCTGTCCAACATCACCTACACCGCGCCGACCGAGACCGGCGAGGTCGAAGTGCGGGTCGACGAAGAAAGCCTGCGCCGCCAGGCCACCTCGGGCCTGAGCGTTGGCGCCGCCGCCTTTGCGCGCGTCGGCCGCAACGACCCCTGCCCCTGCGGCAGCGGCAAGAAGTTCAAGCATTGCCACGGCAAACTCAATTGATGCACAGCAGGAATTCGCCATGCCAGTGAATCTCTCCGCTCCCGATCCCGCCGAGCTGCATGCGGTACCCGGCATCCGCATCGGCGTGGCCGAGGCGGGCGTGCGCAAGGCCAACCGCAAGGACCTGACGGTCGTGCTGATCGACGAAGGCGCCGCCGTCGGCGGCGTGTTCACGCAGAACCGCTTCTGTGCTGCACCCGTGCAGGTGTGCCGCGAGCACCTGGCCCGGGACTTCGGCATTCGCGCCATGCTGATCAACACCGGCAATGCGAATGCCGGTACCGGCGAGGACGGCCTGGCGCGCACGCGCGCGACCTGCATCGCGCTGGCGCGCAAGCTGAACCTCGCGCCCGAGCAGATCCTGCCCTTTTCCACCGGCGTGATCATGGAGCCGCTGCCGATCGACCGCATTGAGGCCGGGCTGCCGGCCGCGCTGGCCGACGCGGCGCCCGCCAACTGGGCGCGCGCGGCCGAAGGCATCATGACCACCGACACCGTGCCCAAGGCCTTCAGCCGGCAGCTGCAGATCGGCGGCGTCACGGTCACCGTCACCGGCATCAGCAAGGGCGCCGGCATGATCCGGCCGAACATGGCGACCATGCTCGGCTTCATGGCGACCGACGCGAAGATCGATCCGTCGCTGATCCAGCCGCTGGCCAAGGCCCTGGCCGAGGCCTCGTTCAACCGGGTGACCATCGACGGCGACACCTCGACCAACGATTCCTTCGTGGTGATTGCCACGCAGAAAGCCGAGCACGGCACCATCACCTCACTCGATTCCGTGGAAGGCCGCGCCTTGCTGGACGCGATGCAGGCGGTCGCGCGCCAGCTGGCCCAGGCCATCGTGCGCGACGGCGAGGGCGCGACCAAGTTCATCACCATCCGCGTCGAAGGCGGGCGCGACGCCGCCGAGTGCCGCCAGGTGGCTTATGCGGTCGCGCATTCGCCGCTGGTCAAGACCGCGTTCTACGCGAGCGACCCCAACCTCGGGCGCATCCTCGCGGCAGTCGGCTACGCGGGCATCGCCGACCTCGACCAGACCGGCATCGACCTCCATCTCGACGACGTGCACGTCGCCGTCAAGGGCGGGCGCAATCCGAGCTACCGCGAAGAAGACGGCCAGCGCGTGATGAAGCAGAGCGAGATCATGGTGCGCATCGGCCTCGGCCGCGGCGAGGCCGCAGATACGGTGTGGACCTGCGACCTGAGCCACGACTACGTTTCCATCAACGCCGACTACAGATCTTGACCTCCCCCCAGGCTTCGCGCACTTCGTGTCGCTTCGCCAACCCTCTCAGCGGGGGGCGACACCAGCGGCCCGGCAAGGCCGGTTCCGCGGTGTCCCCCGAACAGACAAGCTTCATAGCTAATCGATATGAACGAGAAGTTTGAAAGGCTGATCGAGCGTGCCGAACAGCTGATCGGCCGCATCGAGTCGATCCTTCCCCAGCCGCTGGCGGCGCCCGCCGACTGGAACGCCTCGATCGCCTGGCGCTACCGCCGTCGCAGTTCGGGGCACGGCACGCTAGAGCCGGTGCGCCATGTGGCGGGCATGTCGCTGGACGCATTGAAGGAAATCGACCTCCAGAAGGAAAAGATCGAGCGCAACACGCGCCAGTTCGTCGAGGGCAAGCCGGCCAACAACGTGCTCTTGACCGGGGCCCGTGGCACCGGCAAGTCCTCGCTGATCCGTGCCTGCCTGCAGGCCTATGCGCCGCAGGGCTTGCGCCTCATCGAGGTCGACAAGGCGGAGCTGACCGACCTGCCGGACATCGTCGAGGTGGTTTCACAGCGGCCCGAGAAGTTCATCGTGTTCAGCGACGACCTGAGTTTCGACGAGGGCGAGCCGGGTTACAAGGCGCTCAAGTCGATCCTCGACGGGTCGATCGCCGCGGCGACACCCAATGTGCTGATCTACGCGACCAGCAACCGGCGCCATCTGCTGCCCGAGTACATGAAGGACAACCTGAGCTACACCCACACCGAGGACGGCGAGGTGCATCCCGGCGAGGTGATCGAGGAGAAGACTTCGCTGTCGGAGCGCTTCGGCCTCTGGGTCAGCTTCTATCCCTTCAGCCAGAACGAATACCTGACGATCGTCGCGCAATGGCTCTCGTCCTTCGGCGTCGATGCGAAGGCGATCGAGGCGGCGCGCCCCGCGGCGCTGGTGTGGGCGCTCGAGCGCGGTTCGCGCAGCGGCCGCGTGGCCTACCAGTTCGCGCGCGACTACGCGGGCCGCAGCTGAACCCGGCCATGACGGACACGCGCAAACACACCGAGGTGGCGGTCGGCATCCTGATCCGCGAAGACGACGCCCTGCTTCTTTCGACGCGGCCCGAGGGCAAGCCTTACGCGGGCTATTGGGAGTTTCCGGGCGGCAAGATCGAGACCGGCGAGACGGTGGAGGAAGCGCTGCGGCGCGAACTGCACGAGGAGCTCGGCATCACGATCGCCGGCGCCGAAGTCTGGAAGACCACCGAACACGACTACCCGCATGCGCTGGTGCGCCTGCACTGGTGCAAGGTCCGGGCGTGGCGGGGCGAGTTCGAAATGCGCGAAGGCCAGTCCATGCGCTGGCAGCAGCTGCCGCTCGATGTGACGCCGGTGCTGCCGGGCGCGCTGCCGGTGCTCGGATGGCTGGCCGAAGAGCGCGGCCTGCCGGACGGTCACTGAAGCTTCGGGTCGCCGAAAGGCTCGTCGTCGGGCGGCGCCTCGGCCGGCATCCTGAATTCTTCGCTCGCCCAGGCGCCGAGGTCGATGCCCTTGCAGCGCGCGCTGCAGAAGGGCCGGTACGGGTTGCTGGGCGCGTAGACGCTGTCTTTCCCGCACGCCGGACACCGGACGATGCGCTCGCCGGCTGCATTGACCTGGGTCATCATGCGCAGAGGGTCAGCTCGAACGGCGTGTCGTCCGCGCTCTGGTGCAGGCGATCGGCCTCCTGCCGCATCAGCCGCACCGACACCATGAGCCGATTGCCGCTGATCTCGGGAATGAGTCCGAGTTTCGGGTCGATGCGCAGGCGCAGCAGCTGGAAGCTGCGGCCCTGGGGCAGGTTCTGCTGGAACTGGCCGCCCGCGGCCATGACCTTGTAAGGCACATCGGCGTCGCGCAACAGCTTCAGCAGCAGGTAGATCGATTCGGCCAGCGGCGCGAGCGTGGAGGACCAGCGTTCCAGGTCGGCGCGCCGATCGGAGGCCCTGCCGTTCTGCCAGGCGTAGTAGGCCGGCAGGTCGAATTCGCAGGTGCCGCCGGGAATGCCCGCGCGGCTGCGGATGCTCATCAGCCACTCGTTCTCGGTCAATGCCTGGCCGGCTTTGCCAGGCACCGTGTTGAGGGTCGTGAAATTGCTTTCGAGCTTGCCGACGACCTGGTCGAGCACGGCTTCAGAGATGGCCGGATTGCCGCGATAGCTGTTGAAGACATTCTTGTGCTTGTCGAGATCCCGCATCACGTCGGCCTTGAGGTCGGCGCGCGCCGCCACGTCCATGATCTCGAAGATCGTGACGAGGGCGTAGTGGTGGGAGAGCGCCGAATCGGCAGGCACCAATTCGCCGAGACGGCGAAACAGGTGCTCCAGCCGCAGGTAGGTCCGGATGCGCTCGTTGAAGGGGTACTCGTACAGAATCACGCGTCGGCTTCCAGTCGCACGATGATAGCCGGAAGACTCGCTGCCGCGCCGCAGCGGATGGGAACTGGCATCCGTCCTACGGCGCGTTGTGTCGACCGGGAGAGAGGAACTCGCGCACCTCCCTCAGCATCAGGTCGCCGACCCACAGCTGACCGTGCATCGACAGGTGCGTGTCGTTGGGGAAATACAGATCGCGCACGGTCGTGCGGGCCTCCCTCGCCGCGGTGAACAAGTCGGGGCCGAGTTTGGTCTTGTTGAGCGCGGCCACGAAACTGGCCGAGTGCTTCGGTTCCACGTAGGTCGTCGTCTTGTCGGGCAACACCATCCATAGGATCGGCAACGACGGGTGCGCCTGGTTGATCGCTTCCATCTGCCTGACCGTCCGCTCGGACAATTCGGCCGCCTTGGTGTCATCGGGAAAAAACAGTGCCTTGTCGCAGAGCCTGTGGCTGAAATAGGTGCAGCCGTCGGGCACGGTGCGCACCCGCGCGCGCTCGCCGAACTGGACGTCGGGCGATGCGATTGCGCGCTGCGTGTTGCGATAGGTGTTCAGGCCGGTGGTCAGCTTGGCGTTGGTGTTGAGTTCGAAGCCCGGAACCTGGGTGAGGGGCGGCACGAAGGGCTCCTTCTTGACCGACAGGGGCTTCTTCGACATCGCGCCGCAGGTCTCGCTGTCGTCGAGGCGCTCGGCAAGCAGGCGCTCGATGCTCTCGATCACGATCAGCTTGCCGCGGAAACCGGTGCCCTCGACCCATTGGCTGAAATTCTTGCAGATGAAGGGAAGTTGTCCCCAGTAGATCGTCGTGACGCGGTAGCCGGCCTTCACGAGCACGCTCTGCCATGTGAGGGTCATCGAGAAGCTGTCGCCGATGACGAGGATGTCGGCCTGGTCCATCGGGACGCCGCGCATGGACTCGAGCGGAAGAGGAGGTGGCGGTTTGCGCCACCCGAATTCGTGATCGGATACCCGCCCGATGCGCGACAGGTCGCCGTAGGGAACCGGTGTGAACAGGGTGACCAGCAGCAGGGCCACGATCACCGCAAAGCCCGCGAAAAAGATCCGCAGCCAGAGTTTCGCTGGGGTCATGTCAGAACTGGAAATAAAGGAAGGGACTGTAGACGCCCAGTTGGGACACGCACATGCCGAACAGCACGACCACGAAAGCGGCGATCAGTGCCGTGACCGCCCGCATCGAGCGCGGACGCCCCGCCAGCGCGATCGGACCAGGCACCCAGCGCTCCAACGCGATCGTGGGAGGCAATGCCAGGCAGATGAACAGGCCGAGCAGCAAGGTCTGGAAGAACTCGGGCTTGCGATACGGAACCGCGAATTCGCCGAATGCGCTCGGCGGCGTTCCGTGCATGCCGAGCATGCCCTTGTAGATTTCGAGCGCCGTGGCGACGCTCTCGGCGCGGAACACGACCCAGGCGATCATCACGCACAGGAAGGTCAGCAACCAGCCGGCCGCGCGCCTCAAGCGGCTCGGTGTGGCATTGCGCAGCACCTTGGCGTTCCACAGGTGGTTGATCATCAGGAATGCGCCGTGCAACGCACCCCAGATCACGAAGGTCCACGCCGCGCCATGCCAGAGGCCGCCGAGCAGCATGGTGAGAAACAGATTGAGGTAGCGGCGCGCCTCGCCCTTGCGGTTGCCGCCCAGCGGCACGTACAGGTAGTCGCGCAGGAAGGTCGACAGCGAAATGTGCCAGCGCCGCCAGAACTCGATGATGTTGGTCGACTTGTAGGGCGATCGGAAATTGAGCGGCAACTGCACGCCCAGGCACAAGGACAGCCCGACCGCCATGTCCGAATAGCCTGAGAAGTCGAAGTAGATCTGCAGCGTGTAGGCCAGCACACCGAACCATGCCGTGTAAAGCGAGGGCGCGATGCCGTTGTGCACGCCGTTGAACATCAGGTCGGCGTACTGTCCCATCTTGTCGCCGATCAGCAGCTTCTTCGCGAGACCGAAGCTAAAGATCGCAATGCCGAGCGCGAGCTTGTTCGCATCGATCCGGTAGATGGCTGGGTTGGCGAACTGCGGCATCATCTGCGCGTGATGCAGCACCGGACCCGCGATCAGATGCGGGAAGTAGGTGACGAACAGCACATAGTGAATGAAGCTGCGCTCGTGAACCTTGCCCTGCCAGCAGTCGACCAGGAAGGCAATTTGCGTGAAGGTATAGAACGAAATCCCGATCGGCAGTGCGATATGGAGCATCGGAATCGGCGCCAGTCCTGCGGCAGCCAGCCCCTCGTTCACGTTCGAGACGAAGAAGTTGGCGTACTTGAAGACCGCCAGCACCCCGAGGTTGACGACGAGCGCAGCGATCAGCATGCGCTTGCGCTGACGGTCGTCGCGTCCCGGGTTCGGCGTGAGGCGCAGTCCGAACCAGTAGTTGACGCAGATCGAGCCCACCAGCAGCGGCAAGGCCATGACGCTCCACCAGCCATAGAAGAACAGCGATGCGAGCGCAAGAAAGCCGGCGGCCGCACGCGCGTTGCGCTTTGCGATCAGGAAGAACCCGACAAGAACTATCGGGAAATAGAGAAAGATGAATGCGTACGAATTGAAAAGCATCTTGGGGAGGGCTGCGTCGCATGGCCCATTCGAGCGCGCCGCCTTGTTGTTGTTTCGCGCGTGTGGCGGCAGTCAGCCCGGGATTATCGCGTGCCTGCGCCGGTCCACCGTTCCCACAGATTTCGGACGTCGGCGGAGAGTTCCGCCAGCGACATTTTCTCGTTGAAGATCACCGCATCGGCTGCGGCGCGGCGCTGCGCGGGGTCGGCCTGCTGAGCAATTACGGCGCGAACGGCTTCGGGCGTCCAGCCCGAACGCGCCACCACGCGCTGCACCTGGGTTTCTTCGGTCGCGTCGACGACCAGCACGCGATCGACCAGGGCGCGCCAACGCTTCGATTCGACCAACAGCGGCACATCGAAGACGATTAGCTGCCCGGCCGCGGCCGACGCCTGGCCTTCGCACTCCGCGCTGATCAAGGGATGCAGGATTGCCTCGAGCCGTTTCCTGGCGCCGGTGTCGGCAAACACCAGGTCCCGCATGCGCGCCCGGTCCAGACCGCCATCCGCAGCGATGACTGCGGGGCCGAATTCGGCTTCGATTGCGGGCATGGCGGCCCCATGAGGCTGGGCGATCGCACGTGCAATGGCGTCGGTGTCGATCAGCGTGGCGCCGGCGCTGACCAGTATGGACGCGACAGTGCTCTTGCCGCTGCCGATGCCGCCGGTCAGTCCGATGCGCATGGCACGCGCGCCTTTGCTTGTCAGAGGCCGGCCACGCGAAGGATCGCGTCCGGGCCGAAGAGCATGGCCGTGAAGCCCGCACCCGCGAGGAAAGGGCCGAAGGGCACGTAGCCGCCTTCGCGCAATCCGCTGTTGAGCTTGAGTGCAATGCCGACGATCACACCGATCACCGATGCCATCAGGATGATGGGCACCAGTGCTTGCCATCCGAACCATGCGCCGAAGGCGGCGAACAGCTTGAAGTCGCCGTAACCCATGCCTTCCTTGCCGGTGCTCAGCTTGAACAGCCAATAGACCGCCCACAGCGAGACATAGCCCGCCACGGTGCCCCAGACGGCGTTGGTCAGGCTCACGCCCGTGAAACCCGCGAGGGCAGCGAGCAGGCCGGCCCAAAGCAAGGGCAGCGTGATGTCGTCGGGCAAGAGGGTGGTGTCCCAGTCGATCAGCGCGAGCGCGATCAGCGCAGCCGCGAAGCCGCACCAGGCCAGGCCGCCGAACTGACCCGGCATGCGCCACACGCACCAGGCGAACAGGGCGCCGGTCGCCAGCTCGACCAGCGGATAGCGCAGGCTGATCGGCGTCTTGCACGCCGAGCACTTGCCGCGAAGAAACAGGTAGCTCAAGACGGGCACGTTCTCGTACCAGCGGATCGCGTGGCCGCACTGCTGGCAGCGCGAATGCGGCACCATCAGATTGAAGGGCTCGGCCGCAGCGGGTTCCGCGCCGTTGAGGCTCGCGCATTCGGCGGCCCATTGGCGCTCCAGGATTTTCGGCAGGCGATAGATCACGACGTTGAGGAAGCTGCCGATCAACAACCCCAGCACGCCGGCCAATGCGGCGTCCACCCCCTGCGAAACCAGCATCAGACGACCTGGCCGAGCTTGAAGATGGGCAGATACATCGAGACCACGATGCCGCCGATGATCACGCCGAGGAACACGATGATGATGGGCTCCATCAGGCTCGAGAGGCCGGCCACCATGTCGTCGACTTCCGACTCGTAGAAATCGGCGGCCTTGCCCAGCATGTGGTCGATCGACCCGGACTCCTCGCCGATCGCGGTCATCTGCAGGACCATGGAGGGGAACAGGTTGGCGTTGGTCATGGCCGACGTCAGGCTGGTGCCGGTCGAGACCTCCTGCTGGATCTTGGCCGTGGCATCGGCGTACACCGTATTGCCGGATGCGCCGCCGACCGAGTCGAGCGCCTCGACCAGCGGCACGCCGGCGGCAAACATGGTGGCCAAGGTGCGGGTCCAGCGCGCGACGCAGGACTTGTCGATCAGCGTGCCGAAGATCGGCAGGCGCAGCAGCAGCCGGTCCATGACCCGCTGAACGCGCTCGTTGCGCTTCCAGGCCTGCATGAAGAAGTAGAGGCCGCCGCCGATCACGCCGAAGATCAGCCACCAGTACGCGACGAAGAATTCGCTGATGGCCATGACGATCAGCGTCGGGGCCGGCAGGTCGGCGCCGAAGGAGGTGAACACCTGCTTGAAGGCCGGAATCACGAAGATCATGATGATCGCCACCACGACGAACGCGACGACGACCACGGAGGTCGGGTACATCAGCGCCGACTTGATCTTCGACTTGATCGCCTCGGTCTTTTCCATGTAGGTGGCCAGGCGATCGAGCAGTTCTTCCAGGATACCTGCGGCTTCGCCGGCTTCGACCAGGTTGCAGTAGAGGTTGTCGAAGTACTTGGGAAACTTGCGGAAGGCGGCGGACAGCGAGGTACCCGTTTCCACGTCGCTGCGAACGTCGTTGAGCAGCTTGGCCACGCTCGGATTCGCGTTGCCGCGGCCCACGATGTCGAAGGCCTGCAACAGCGGAACGCCGGCCTTCATCATCGTCGCCAGCTGGCGCGTGAAGATGGCGATGTCCTTTGGCTTGATGGCCTTGCCGGAGCGCATGCGCCGCTTCTTGATCTTCGTGGCGAGCACGCCCTGGCGCCGCAGCGCCGCCTGGACCTGGTTTTCGCCGGCAGCGCGGACCTCGCCGCGTACCGCCTTGCCGTTGCGATCCTTGCCTTCCCACTCGAAGACGTATTCCTTGAGCGTTCGGGTAGATGCTGCTGCTGCCGTTGCCATTCGAGCTCCGCTTCTCAATGCTATTCGTTGGTGACCGCGAGCACTTCTTCAAGTGAGGTCAGGCCCTGCATGACCTTCTTCAGTCCCGATTGACGTAGCGAGCGCACGCCTTCGGCTTCGGACTGCTTCGCGATATCGAGGGCGCTGCCATCGCGCAGAATGATCTTCTGGATCTCTTCGGAGATCGGCATCACCTGGTAGATGCCAACGCGCCCCTTGTATCCGCCGTTGCAGGCCGAGCAGCCGACCGGGCGATAGGGCTTCCAGGTACCGTCCACATCGCTTTCCTTGAAGCCGGCATCGAGCAGCGCCTCCTTCGGCACATCCATGGCCGGCACCTTGCAAACCGTGCAGAGGCGGCGCGCAAGCCGCTGCGCGGTGATCAGGATGACGCTCGACGCGATGTTGAACGGCGCGATGCCCATGTTGCGCATGCGCGTGAGTGTCGTGGGGGCGTCGTTGGTGTGCAGGGTCGACAAGACCAGGTGGCCCGTCTGCGCAGCCTTGATCGAGATGTCGGCGGTTTCGAGGTCGCGGATTTCGCCGACCATGATGATGTCCGGATCCTGGCGCAGGAAGGCGCGCAGCGCGGTCGCGAAGGTCAGCCCCGCCTTTTCGTTGACGTTGACCTGGTTCACGCCGGGCAGGTTGATTTCCGACGGGTCTTCCGCCGTGGCGATGTTGACGCCGGCCTTGTTGAGCAGGTTCAGGCAGGTGTAGAGCGACACCGTCTTGCCGGAGCCGGTCGGGCCCGTGACCAGCACCATGCCGTAGGGACGCCCGATGGCAGTGAGCAATCGTTCCTTTTCATCCGCGTCGTAACCCAGTGCGTCGATGCCCAGGCGTGCACTGCTCGGATCGAGAATACGGATCACGATCTTTTCGCCGAACAGGGTGGGCAAGGTGCTCACGCGGAAATCGATCACGCGGTCGGGACCGATCTTGAGCTTCATGCGGCCGTCCTGCGGCACCCGCTTTTCGGAGATGTCCAGCCGCGAAATCACCTTGATGCGCGACGCCAGCTTGTCCTTGATGACCGTGGGCGGGCTTGCGATTTCGCGCAGTTCGCCGTCGACGCGGAAGCGCACGCGGTATTGATGCTCGTAGGGTTCGAAGTGGATGTCCGACGCGCGCATGCTGAATGCGTCGAGCAGCATCTTGTGCAGAAAGCGGACGACCGGTGCGTCTTCGACCTCGGCCACCGCCGGGTCGTTGCTGTCGCTCGAGGTATCCGCCGAAACTTCATCGAACTCGAATTCGGCGCCGACGATGCTGTCGATGGTTTCGGACGCGCTCACTGCGGCCGCCTCGATCATGCGCGAGAGCTTGTCGTACTCGGCGATGACCCAGTCCACGCCCATCTGGGACGCGAACTTGATCTTTTCGGCTGCCTGCTGATCCGAAGGATCGGCTGTTGCAACAATGAGACGATTGTTGCGCTTGCTCAGGACGACGACCCGATAGGCCTGGCACAGCTTGGGGTCGAGCAGGTCCTTGGGAAGGCGCTGCGGGTCGATCGCATCGAGGTCGAGCAGCGGCGCACCGAAGGCGCTCGACAGGGTGTGCGCGAGGTCGGCGGCCGAGACGGCGCCCGTGCCGGTCAGCTCCGCGATGAAGCTGGTCCGCCCGCTGAGCGACTTCTGATAGATGTCTTCGGCTGCTTTTGCCGGAAGCTTGCCGGCCGAAATCAAGGCCCGCGCGAGTCCCGGCAGGGCGATCGACGAGCTTTCTTTGACGAGGGGTTCAGCAGCGGCCATTCAACGAATGTAACAAGACGTGAAAAATTGCTTCACGATCATCGCTGATCCCCCAAGGGCTGTAAATCGCTTCGCAGCAACACACCGCGGAGCATTTTGCATTTACAGCCGAAAAGGCTGGTCGGGGTGAGAGGATTCGAACCTCCTCAGCCACGACCCTCTACAGAGGGAAAGTCAGCAGTCGCGTCAATGTCGTGAACCGCGTCTTGTTGACGCACCAAAGCGGAGGCTACCACACGGTCCGGCAGCGGTTCTTCGGCAGTAGGGTGGCCGGGCGCCGCGAGATGCGGAAATGCCCGTTTCAGTGTCCTATTACATGTGGCAAGAAATAATTGGGGCGCTATTCGGCGCCCTGTCTCTTGCCTAAAAATCGGGCATCTCGGCATCTCGGCATCTCGGCATCTCGGCATCTCGGCATCGAGGCGAGCCATCCGCTGCTGGTGCATCTGTTTCGCTCGCACGAGGCTCAGGTCGTCCCCGTCACCTATGGGTTCGTCAAGGACGGCCCGCGTGTGCTCCTCCTGCATTCGAGCCAACACCGCATCGGCCAGTGCTGCCCGCATCTCAGTGTCGTCGCGGCCTACCCCCGGCACCCTGGCGAGAGCGGCTTTGAGCGCTGCCACGGTCGCGTCGATCTGGGCCTTGTGGTCCAGCATCAGTTCGGCCACGTCGTAACCGTGACCAACCGCAAAGCCCTCCAGACCGTGGTCAAGAACCCAGTTCGCAGCCTTCTCGGCTTTCTCACGCCGTTGCTGCTCCGTCATTGTCCGTCCGGGAGACCTCAGGAAATGCCGGGGCGCCACCTTCATCAATTGGTCGCGCTGCTCGGCTGCCGCGAACTCGTGCCGCTCCCGCGCCCACCGCTTGGCCTCACTGCGCATCGTGTCCGTGATCGGGCGGCTCTTGGGGTCACCCGGTGCCTCAAGCCCCGCCGCGACTCGCCAAGCCCTCTTGGCCGCCGTGTTGCCACGGAAGGCCGCATCGCAGTTGGTGAGGTCAAGACCAACGTCCTCCCACATCTCACGCAACATGTCCGCCTGCTGGCGCATGAACTCCACGCGCTGGCGGCTGATCTGGGCGAACTCCTCGGCCCGCTCGCGCCACGCCTCCAAGGGAATCTCGACCAACTGCCGCGGCCTCTTCACGAAGCGGCGAGCGGTAGAGAAGGTCATGGCCAGTCTCAACTCCCTCCGAAACCCGATCGCTCATTGCTGCCCGCTTGCGGAGGACGAGCAGCTTCGCCTTCAACTCACTGTGCGTGACTGGTTTCGACTGATGGAGTAGCTGACAGCGATAGCAAAGCGGCGGGGGGGTACGGGGGCGGCTGGGAGGCGCAAGGGTGCGAGCAAGCCTCGCGAATTTTTCTGACAGGAATCGAGGGGGCGCTGCGCATGCCAGAACGTTTACGTGCCTCGCACCCACCCGCGGACTCGATCTTGCAGCCCAAGATTTTGTCGGAATGACGATCTACCAGTTGGGGCTTATCATCTAACATATGGCAACGAATACCGTCCGCAAACAGGCTTCGGCAAGCAGGGAAACTGTGGCCGAAAAGACCGCCAGTTCTGGCGTAGGCGCCGGGAAAACGTCAGCTAAGGCGTTGGCAGGTGCCGTGCTGTCAGGTCGCGCAGCGTCCAAGGGAGCCTCG
This sequence comes from Variovorax sp. LjRoot84, assembly GCF_964254305.1. Taxonomy (NCBI): domain Bacteria; kingdom Pseudomonadati; phylum Pseudomonadota; class Betaproteobacteria; order Burkholderiales; family Comamonadaceae; genus Variovorax; species Variovorax sp. LjRoot84. The sequence continues at coordinate 4,682,401 of NZ_CAXUTE020000001.1, read as the reverse complement.
CTGCCGGCGAAACAAGCGCTCGCCCCGTCTCGGGCAGGCAAGGTTTACACGGTGACCCTCACCTCGCTCTCCAATAAGGGATCCAAGACGACTGTCACCTCGTCTCCCGGCAAGGTGTTCGAGGCGACTACCACTTCGGCACCGGGGAAGTTTGTGACGCTGGACCTGTCTCGGCGCAAGCTAGTGGGCAAACACCCAGAGGTCAAGCACCTTCCGGCGCCGAAGAGCAAGCTGAAGCTCGACGAGAAAACGCGAAAGTTGCTTTTGGCCTCGATGGTGCTGAACTGATGGCTCTCTCAGTTGCGAGGCCGGCTAACTACGAATCCCGCGTCTTCCTCAATTGCCCGTTCGACGGTAAGTTCAAGCCTCTATTCGACGCAATCGTCTTTACGATTCACGATCTTGGCTTCCAGGCTCGGCATGCGTTGATCGACGATTCCTCCGTTGTGCGCGTGGAGCGCATCGCTAGCGAGATCGCAACCTCCAAGTACTCGCTCCATGACATGAGCCGGGTGCAGTTGGGGAAGAACAAGCTACCTCGCTTCAACATGCCCTTCGAGGCGGGAATCGCCTATGCAGTGCATGCTATGAACCCCTACCAACGGGACCACCACATCGGCATCCTGGATGGCGTTCAGTACCAACACAACGCGAGCATCAGCGACCTTGCGGGGCTGGACACCAAGGTTCATGAGGACGATCCCACCAAGGCAATTAGTTGTGTTCGGGACTTTCTCCGCAAGAAGTCCACGCTTTCGCTGGCGGGGGCTGCTCATGTGACTAAGCGCTACCTCGCGTTCCGAGGCACCCTGGCGCTGTCCGCCAAGACAAACAATGTCAAGCTGAGCGAACTTAGCTCCTGGGAGTACGCAAACGACCTTCAGGATCTGATGGCTAGGTGGATAAGCCAGAACCCGTCCTAAGGACAAGTTCGCCGGGCAAGCGCCGCGTCTCCGACGCTGTCGTAGCGGCAGGGCGCCCCTAAGCTACTCCCAACGTCAAACTGAACGCCCTCTCTTAAGAGGCCGTCCACGGGGGTACAGAGACAGGCCACGTCAGCCTATCCACTGCCGCCTTCACCGCGCTCATGGGCACTGCCGTGTACACAGTGCGCCCTGTGCTCCCGATGGCTGCGTGGCCCGTTAGCGCGTCCGCCGTCTCGACGCCGACTCCCATGCCCGCGAGAGTGCTGCGCATCAGGTGGCGGAACCGGTGGCTCCCGTTCAAGGGGCCAGCAGGCAGACCATGGGTTTCCCGGAACCTCGCGAACCACTTGCCGAACTGATCGCCCGGCGTCACCGCGCCGCCCCTGTTCAACGAGGGAAACAGCCACCGCTCGCCAGCCTCCCTGCGCATCTCCGCGAACGCCAGGAACCCGGCCGTCTCCAGCCCCGCCGCAACGGGGATGTACCGGTCGCTTGCGTCAGTCTTCAGCGTGCCGTTTTTCCTGTGAAGATCCATCACCGCAATGCCATCCCTGACCTGCACATCCTTGGTCGCCAACTGGGCCAGTTCGCCGACCCGAGCGCCTGTGAATAGCAGGCACCGCAGGACCATTGCCGGGGCCGCTGGGTCAACCAAGCGCACGACAGGTGCCAAGGCCGGCACCGTGAACTCCTTCGCCCCAAAGATCAGAGCCAGTTCCTCCGTGGTCCAGGCATCCCGGCTTTCCGCGTCCTTGATCTCAAACGCGAGGTCGAAGGGGTTCTTCGGCATCATGTCCACCTTCACCGCTACGTTCACCAGTGCGTTCACTGCCGCTGCATGGTTGGCCGCTGTACTGTCGCCGAAGCCCCGCACCTTGGAGTCCATCAGGAACGCAAGGAAACGCGCTCCAACGCGTTTGTCGAGCGCGGTCAGGGGGAGCACGCCGACCGCCTGCTCGAACAGCGTCAGCGCCTTCTCCGTCCGCTGTATCGCATTCGGCTTTGCACGGGTCCGGGCCTTCCACTCTGGGATCACATCGCGGAGGGTCTGCCCGGAGCCGCTGGTGTTTCCCGGTGCTTCTGTCGCAAGGGCGGCTATGGTCGACTTCGCCGGCTCCGGGGGCGTCGGGATCACATCGCCTTGTGCCCGCTTCGCTGCATCGCGGTACGCCTGCACCATGGCGCGGCCGACGTTTGCCAGCAGCACCCGCTCAACGCTCCAATCCACACGTGGAATGCCCATCTCCTTGGCTGCCATTGCCGCATAGTCTTCCGTCATGCCGTAGTCGCCCATGGCGACCAAAGAAGCGAGAGCCTCCGCGTAATCGTGCATTGCTGTAGCGACCTGCTCTTGGCGCTCCCACAGGTCCGCCGAAAGCTCAGTGAGGCCAAGGTCTTCCGGGTCCAGCGGGATGTGCGCGAGGGGGTGGCCGGCGGCTCGGTTCAGGTCGTCGTCGCTCAAGATGGAGCGGTATAGGTGCTCTGCAATCGCCTCAGCGAGTTTGGCATTCGCCGGAATGGTCCTTGGCTTCAACTCAGCGCGGCGCCGCTCGAACTCTGTATGCATCTCGGCGAGCTTCGCGTGGGCCAGTCGGGCTGCGGTCGGCTTGTCGCTCGTCTTCAGGCTGCCGCGCCATGCGTTCGGGCCGTAGATGTGCTGAAGGTCTGCGGGGGCGCCTATGCGCAACTCTGATAGACGCCGCCTCTCAGGGCAACGCCGGTCGGCAATCGAGTCATGTCGTCGTCGGGCATCATCATTGCAGATCGCGGCAACTTGACACAGTTCCTCGACTCGCTGATGCCTTGGATGACTTAATCTCACCAGTGAAAACGCCGGTTTCCCTCGATGGGAACGGTCTCCAAACTGGTCGGGGTGAGAGGATTCGAACCTCCGGCCTCTACGTCCCGAACGTAGCGCTCTACCAGGCTAAGCTACACCCCGATGGTTGCAAGAAAAAGATTCGTCCCGGGTGCCCACTGTCGTGAGGTGTCTAGGCGCGTCGCTCAAGCAACTGAGCCGCCAATTGTAGCAAACCGGCAGAGTGCGAATTCGCGGGAAAGCCGGCAAGCGCATCCATCGCGCGTTGCGCTTCGGCCGCTGCTGCTGCCCGCGTAGCGTCCAACGCACCCGTCTCTCGCACGATGGCGACGATCTGCGGCAGTTGCGCCGTATCGCCCGCCTCGATGGCGGCGCGAATGAATTCGCGCTGTGCCGGGGTGCCGCGCTGCATGGCCAGAATCAGCGGCAGCGTCGTCTTGCCTTCGCGCAAGTCGTCGCCGACGTTCTTGCCGGTCTCGTTCGCATCGCCTGCGTAGTCGAGCACGTCGTCGATCACCTGGAAGGCGGTGCCCAGCGCCTGTCCATAGGCGGCACATGCTGCTTCCACCTCCGGCGTCGCGCCCGCCAATACCGCGGCGAGCCGGGTGCTGGCTTCGAACAGCTTGGCCGTCTTCGAGCGGATCACCCGAAGGTAAGCCTCCTCATCGAGCGAGGCGTCGTGCATGTTCATGAGCTGCAGTACCTCCCCCTCGGCGATCACGTTGGTCGCCTCGGCCAGGATTTCCATGACCCGGACGTTGTTGGCATCCAACATCATCTGGAATGCGCGAGAGTAGAGGAAGTCGCCGACCAGCACGCTGGCCGGATTGCCGAAGGACTCGTTGGCCGTCGGGCGGCCGCGCCGGAGCGTGGATTCGTCGACGACGTCGTCGTGCAGCAAGGTCGCGGTGTGGATGAATTCCACCACGGCGGCCAGGTTGAAGCGCTGTTCTCCGCGATAGCCCAAAGCGCCGGCCATGAGCAGCAGCAGCGCGGGGCGCAGCCTCTTGCCGCCGGCCGAGATGATGTACTTGGAGACTTGGCGCACCAGCGGGACGCCGGTATCGAGGCGGCGGGCGATCACGAGGTCGACCCCTGCCATGTCCTCTGCAATCAGGCTGAGTACGGCGGCAGCGGGGGAGGTGTCGGCGGGGGGAACTGACAAGGCAGGGGCGCTTTGTGCGCTGCGTGAGGGACGACGATGGCGCAGGGCCGGAAGGCGCAGATTATAGGGAGCCGGGTACCCAGACAATGCGGCGCGGCGGCGCTCTATGCCGGCAGGTGGCCTCCGTGCTAGAATCTTGGGCTCTGCGGAATTCGCCGTAGAACCATCTTATTCCAAGAGGTCCACATGTACGCGGTCATAAAAACCGGTGGCAAGCAGTATCGCGTTGCTTCCGGCGAGAAAATTAAAGTAGAACAGATTGCTGCGGACGTAGGCCAGGAAATCGTGATCGACCAAGTGCTCGCAGTCGGCGACGGCAGCGCAATCAAGGTCGGTACGCCCCTGGTGTCCGGCGCATCTGTGACAGCCACTGTGCTGTCGCACGGCAAGCACGACAAGGTTCGCATCTTCAAGATGCGCCGTCGCAAGCACTATCAGAAACGTCAAGGCCATCGCCAGCAGTTCACAGAGCTGCAAATCGGTGCGATCGCCGGCTAAGGAGCGAACACCATGGCACAGAAAAAAGGCGGCGGCTCAACGCGAAACGGGCGCGATTCCAAGCCCAAGATGCTCGGCGTGAAGGCTTTCGGCGGCGAACTGATCAGCGCCGGTTCGATCATCGTGCGCCAGCGCGGCACCCAGTTCCACCCCGGCGTCAACGTCGGCGTGGGCAAGGACCACACGCTGTTCGCCCTGGTCGACGGCCAGGTGTCCTTCGGCACCAAGGGCGCGCTCAACAAGCACACGGTCAACGTGACCCCGGCGTAAGCCAGTCACTTCGATCTGCTCGAAGCCCCGCTTTGCCGGGGCTTCTTCATTTGTAAACTGGACATCTCATGAAGTTCGTGGACGAAGCCTTCATCGACATCGCCGCCGGCGATGGCGGCAACGGCTGCGTGTCGTTCCGGCATGAGAAGTACAAGGAGTTCGGCGGCCCGAACGGCGGCGACGGCGGGCGCGGCGGCCATGTGTTCGCCGTGGCCGATCCGAGCCTGAACACCCTGGTGGATTTCCGCTTTTCGCGCCGCCACGATGCCAAGCGCGGGCAGCACGGCATGGGCTCGGACATGTTCGGTGCCGCCGGCGACGACATCACGCTCAAGATGCCGGTCGGCACCATCATCACCGACGCCGAAACTGGCGAGGTGCTGTACGAGCTGCTGACGCCGGGCGAGGTGATCACTATCGCCAAGGGCGGCGACGGCGGTTTCGGCAACATGCGCTTCAAGAGCGCCATCAACCGCGCACCGCGCCAGAAGACACCCGGCTGGCCCGGCGAGAAGAAGAGCCTCAAGCTCGAACTGAAGGTGCTGGCCGACGTGGGCCTGCTGGGCATGCCGAACGCCGGCAAGTCCACCCTCATCAGTGCGATTTCCAATGCGCGCCCGCGCATCGCCGACTACCCCTTCACCACGCTGCATCCGAACCTCGGCGTGGTGCGCGTCGGTCCGGAGCAGAGTTTCGTCGTCGCCGATCTCCCGGGCCTGATCGAGGGTGCCTCCGAAGGCGCCGGCCTCGGCCATCTGTTCCTGCGCCACCTGCAGCGCACCCGGCTGCTGCTGCACGTGGTCGACATCGCGCCCTTCGACGACGCCGATCCGGTCGCGCAGGCCAAGGCGATCGTCGGTGAGCTCAAGAAATACGATGCAGCCTTGTACGAAAAGCCGCGCTGGCTGGTGCTGAACAAGCTCGACATGGTGCAGGACGACGAGCGCGCCGCGCGTGTGAAGGACTTCGTCAAGCGGCTGCGCTTCAAGGGTCCGGTATTCGAGATCTCCGCGCTCACGCGCGAAGGCTGCGAGCCCTTGGTGCAGGCGATCTACCAGCACGTCAAGGCGCAACAGGTCGCCGAGCAACCGCCGACGGAGATCGATCCTCGTTTTGCCTGACATGACTTCAAGCTCGACCACCGGTTCCACCGCCCTGCGCGACGCGCGCCGCATCGTCGTCAAGGTGGGCTCCAGCCTCGTCACCAACGAGGGCCGGGGCCTGGATGAAAACGCCATCGGTGAATGGTGCCGGCAGCTCGCGACGCTGGTGCGCGACGGCCGCGAGGTCGTGATGGTGTCCAGCGGTGCCATCGCCGAAGGCATGAAGCGGCTCGGCTGGCGCACGCGCCCGCACGAGATCCACGAACTGCAGGCCGCCGCGGCGGTCGGGCAGATGGGCTTGGCGCAGATCTACGAGACCAAGCTGCGCGAGAACGGCATGGGCAGTGCACAGGTGCTGCTGACACACGCCGACCTGGCCGACCGCGAGCGCTACCTGAACGCGCGCTCGACGCTGGTGACCCTGCTCGCGCTCGGCGTGGTGCCGGTCATCAACGAGAACGACACGGTGGTCAACGACGAGATCAAGTTCGGCGACAACGATACGCTGGGCGCGCTGGTCGCCAACCTGGTGGAAGCCGACGCGCTGGTGATCCTGACCGACCAGAAGGGCCTCTACACCGCCGATCCGCGCAAGAATCCCGACGCGCGCTTCGTGCACGAGGCGGCCGCGGGCGATCCTGCGCTCGAAGCCATGGCCGGCGGCGCCGGCAGCAGCATCGGCCGCGGCGGCATGATCACGAAGATCCTGGCGGCCAAGCGCGCCGCAGGTTCCGGTGCCTCGACAGTGATCGCATGGGGCCGCGAGCACGACGCATTGCTGCGCCTTGCGCACGGCGAACCGATCGGCACGCTGCTGCTGGCGCAGACCGCCAAGCACCAGGCGCGCAAGCGCTGGATGGCCGATCACCTGCAGTTGCGCGGCGCGGTCACGGTGGATGCCGGTGCCGCCGCCAAGGTGCGGGGCGAGGGCAAGAGCCTGCTGCCGATCGGCATGACCAGCGTCGAGGGCGAGTTTTCGCGCGGCGACGTCATCGCCGTGCGGGACGCGCAGGGCATCGAACTGGCGCGCGGGCTGGCCAACTACTCGAGCGCCGAAGCCAGGCTGTTGTGCCGCAAGCCCTCAATCGAGTTCGAGCGGCTGCTGGGCTACGTGGCGGAGCCGGAGATGGTGCACCGCGATAACATGGTGCTGATGCCCGACAGCCGCTGAGGCCTCAGGGGAGCTCGCGCAGCGGGTTCTTGATCTGCTGAACCATCTCCCTCACAGAGGCACGCGGCGCGTGGCCGCGGCACAGGGCCTGCGCAGACAGCTCCTTGGCATAACGCGAGTTGCGATCGTCGATGCGCTTCCATTCCGGTTTGGGCACGTGGTGCCAGGCGCCCTGGTTGTAGCGGGCGTACTGCTTCACCTCCTCGGACGCACAGCGCACGCCTTCGTAGAAGGCATTGGTGGCCCCCCCAGCCTTGTTGCTGGCCACGACCACGTAGCGCACCATGCCGTCGCCGCCCAGGGTGATGGTGGCCGGATCGACGCCGTACTTGAGGCTCAGGTAGGGCGGCATCTCGATCGGGAGCAGCCGCTTTTCGTCGAAAGCGGGGGGGGGCGGCACTTCGCCTTCCTTCCACTCGTCAGCCTGAGCCGTCACCTTTGGCGGTGGCGGCATGCCGGCTTGTGCCCAGTCCGGATTGTCGGTGTCTCTCGGACCCGAGCCGCATGCGGTGAGCACGCATGCGAAGGTGAAGGCAAGAACGTGCCTAGCGCGGCACATGAAGAGGATCGGTTGGGTCGGGCGATTGATGAGGGGCATTGGGATTCGGGTCGAAACTCGCCCCGGGGGGCAGTTCGAAGTTGGGTTCATGGCCTGCAGCGGGCGGGTGGCGCTCGAATTCGCGAGCGCGCACATTGCTGCGCAGGAAGCGGTTGCGGAAATCCTGCCGAGGCAGGTAGCGTGCGAGTTCGGTCAGCGCCATTTCATAGACGCCGCGCTTGAATTCGACCACCACGTCCAGCGGGACCCAGTAGTCGTGCCAGCGCCAGGCGTCGAACTCCGGATGGTCGGTGGCGCGAAGATTGAGATCCCAGTCGTGGCCGATCAGCTGCAGCAGGTACCAGATCTGCTTCTGGCCCTTGTAGTGGCCCCGTGCGTCACGGCGGATGAACCGATCCGGCACCTCGTAGCGCAACCAGTCGCGGGTACGGGCCACGATGCGCACATGCTCCGGCTGGAGACCCACCTCTTCGTGCAGTTCCCGGAACATGGCCTGTTCGGGACTCTCGCCGCGATCGATGCCGCCTTGCGGGAACTGCCAGGAATGGGTGCGGATGCGTTTGCCCCAGAAAACCTGGTTTCTCTGGTTGAGCAAGATGATGCCGACGTTGGGCCTGAAGCCGTCCCGGTCGAGCATAATCAAACCCCAATTTTTTGAACTGAGTCGATTATGCATGCCGGGTTGCACTCGGCAAGCGACCGGTTCCGGGCCCTCTCGTGGCTCGCCCCTTGCCCCTGTACCTGGAACCCTCTCTCGCGACCGATGAAAGCTTCCCGATTCTTTATCTCCACCCTCAAGGAAGCGCCGGCCGATGCCGAGGTCGCGAGCCACCGGCTCATGATGCGCGCCGGCATGATCAAGAAGCTCGGCACGGGCATCTACACCTACATGCCGATGGGCCTGCGCGTGATCCGCAAGGTCGAGGCGATCGTGCGCGAGGAGATGAACCGCGCCGGTGCCGTCGAGCTCGCGATGCCGGTGGTGCAGCCGGCAGAACTCTGGGAGGAGAGCGGCCGCTTCCAGGGCTACGGGCCCGAGCTGCTGCGTATCAAGGACCGCCATGAGCGCGGCTTCGTCGTGCAGCCGACCAGCGAAGAGGTCGTGACCGACATCGCGCGACAGGAAATCCGCAGCTACAAGCAGCTGCCGAAGAACCTCTACCAGATCCAGACCAAGTTCCGCGACGAGCGCCGGCCGCGCTTCGGCCTGATGCGCGGGCGCGAGTTCGTCATGAAGGACGCCTACAGCTTCGACCGCGACCTCGAAGGCGCGAAGGCCAGCTACCAGGTGATGGCGGACGCCTACCGCAAGATCTTCGACCGCTTCGGCCTGCGCTACCGTGCCGTTGCGGCCGACAGCGGCGCGATCGGCGGCGACGTGAGCCAGGAGTTCCAGGTCATCGCGGCGACCGGGGAAGATGCGATCGTCTATTGCCCCGACAGCGACTACGCGGCCAACATGGAGAAGGCCGAGGCGCTCGCGCCCGCCGTGCCGCGCGGTCCGGCGACCGAGCCGCTCGCCAAGACGCCCACGCCGGGCAAGAGCACCTGCGAGGATGTGGCGCTGCTGCTGGGCGTACCGCTTTCGACCACGGTGAAGTCGCTGGTGCTCGCGACCGACATCGTCGATGCTGCCGGCAATCCCAAGGGTTCCCAGGTCTGGCTGCTGCTGGTGCGCGGCGATCACGACATGAACGAGATCAAGGTGAGCAAGGTGCCGGGCCTGGACAACGGCTTCCGCTTCGCGACGAATGCCGAGATCGAGGATCACTTCGGCTGCAAGCCCGGCTACCTCGGGCCGCTCGCGCTGAAGCAGCCGGTGAAGATCGTCGCCGACCGCGAAGTGGCGGTGATGGCCGACTGGATCACCGGCGCCAACGAAGTCGACTTTCACATGACCGGCGTCAATTGGGGCCGCGACCTGCCCGAGCCCGACGCGGTGGCCGACATCCGCAACGTGGTCGCCGGCGACGCCTCGCCCGACGGCAAGGGAGTGCTGGCGATCGAGCGCGGCATCGAGGTCGGCCACGTGTTCGTGCTCGGCACCAAGTACAGCAAGCCGATGAACGCCACCTTCCTCGACGAGGCCGGCAAGCCGCAGTTCCTCGAGATGGGCTGCTACGGCATCGGCATCACGCGGCTGCCCGCGGCGGCCATCGAGCAGAACAACGACGAGCGCGGGATCATCTGGCCCGATGCCATCGCCCCTTTCACCGTGGTGGTCTGCCCGATCGGCATGGACCGCAGCGCCGAGGTCAAGACGGCTGCCGAAGCGCTCTACGAGGAACTGCTCGCAGCCGGCGTCGACGTATTGCTCGACGACCGCGGCGAGCGCCCCGGCGCGATGTTTGCCGACTGGGAACTGATCGGCGTGCCGCACCGCGTCGTCATTTCCGACCGCGGCCTGAAGGAAGGCCAGCTCGAATACCAGCATCGCCGCGACACGGCCGCGACCAAGGTGCCGGCGGCCGGCATCGCGGAGTTCATCAAAGGCAAGCTCGCAGCATGAGCTTGTCGCGCCGCGCGTACCTGTGCGGCGCCGCCGCCGGAACCCTGTCGCTGGTGCTGCCGCAGCCGGCGCTGGCGGGCGCGCAGATCGAAGAGCCCTTGATCGATTCGGTGCGCACCGCGCTGAGCTCGGCCATTCACAACAAGGCGCCGCCGATCCCCGAGTTCAGCAACACCGAGGCGCGGCTCGCCTACCTGCGCTGGCTCGGCGCCATGAGCGAACGCCTCAAGAAGAAGCTGGTCGACTGGCCGACGCGCAAGGAATTCCTCCAGACGGTCTGGTACGAATCGCGCCGCGCCGGCCTCGACGTCAGCCTGGTGCTGGGCCTGGTCCAGGTCGAGAGCAATTTCCGCAAGTACGCGGTTTCGAGCGCCGGTGCGCGCGGCTACATGCAGGTGATGCCCTTCTGGACGCGCGTGATCGGCGACAGCGACCCGGCCAAGCTGTTCCACATGCAGACCAACCTGCGCTTCGGATGCGTGATCCTGCGCCACTACCTCGACCGCGAGGCCGGCGACCTGTTCATGACGCTGGGCCGCTACAACGGCAGCCGGGGCAGGGCGCCGTACCCGAATGCGGTGTTCGCCAACCAGCGGCTCTGGGCCTTCGACGACCGGCGTTCGGACTCGGCTTCAGCCTGAGGCCGCCGCGCCTGCGCCGGCGCGGGTGACCATCACCTGGTCGATGCGGTGGCTGTCGACGTCCATCACCTCGAAGGTGTAGCCGCTCCAGCTCACGCTGTCGGTACGCTTGGGCACGCGGCGCAGCATCACCATCAGGAAGCCGGCCAGCGTTTCGTACTCGTCGGCGTGCGGCAGCGCATCGATATCGAGCGCGCGCTGCACGTCCTGGATCGGCGTCACGCCGTCGATCAGCCAGGAGTTCTCGTCGCGCCTGACGATCTGCTGCTCTTCGTCCTGCGGCCCGACCAGGTCGCCCATCACCGTGCTCATCACATCATTGAGCGTGATCACGCCGACCACCAGGCTGTATTCGTTGACGATGATCGCGAAGTCCTCGTGCGCCTGCTGGAACTGCTCGAGCACCTCGGTGAGCGAGAGCCGGTCGGGGATGACCAGCGCCTTGTGCAGCGGCAGCCCCTGGTCGAAGGAGAGCGGCTGGCCGCTCAGTACGCGCTGAAACATGTCTTTCGCGTCGACGTAGCCCAGCACGTGGTCGATGTCGCCCTCGCACACCGGATAGGCCGAAAAGGGCTCCGCCACGATGCGTGCGCGCAGCACCGCCTCGGAATCGTCTTTCAGGAACCAGGCGATGCGGTCGCGCGAGGTCATCACGCTGCTGACCAGCCGCGTGTCGAGCTCGAACACGTTGGCGATCACCTGCTGCTCACGCACCGCGAGCACGCCGGCGCGCGCACCGGCCTCGGTCATGGCGAGGATGTCGGCCGAGGTGATCTTGTCGTCGCGCTGCATCGGCATGCGCAGCAGCTTGAAGAGCAGGTCGGTGCAGTGCGTGAACAGCCAGACCAGCGGCTTGAAGGTGGTGATGAGCACCTGCATCGGCCCGACCATGCGCACCGCGAGCCGCTCCGGATCGTTCATGCCCAGCCGCTTGGGAAACAGGTCGGCGAACACCAGGAACACCGCGATGATCGTGATGAAGGAGGCCAGGAAGGCCATGGTCTGCGCGGCCTCGGATCCGAGCCACAGCTCGAACAGCCGTGCGTAGTAGGGACTCAGCGAACCTTCGCCGACCACGCCGCCGAGGATCGCGACCGCATTGAGTCCGATCTGCACCACCGTGAAGTAGGGGCCGGGCTGCTCCTGCATGCGCATCACGCGGTCGGCACGTGCGTCGCCCTCGTCGGCCATCTGGCGCAGGCGCAGGCGGCGCGAGGCGGCCAGCGCGATCTCGGCCAGGGAAAAGAAAGCGCTCGTCGCAATCAGGGCGACGATGACGAGCAGGCTTTGGGTCAGGGTCACAGAATCATGGATCGGTCGACGAGGACCGCCATGGTGCCATGACCGCAGGACTTACTGGACGAAGCCGATCCGGCTGCGCCCGGCGCTCGCACGCGGCAGGTCGTCGATGCGCACCTCGTCGCGGCCGGCCAGCCGGGCGTTGCCGAAGCCGGTCATCAGCGCGCGGCGCATCTCGCGCGGCGCGAGCGTCGCCAGGTGGTCGAGCACGTCGCCGGAAGGCTCTTCGGCCAGGAGCCGGCCCCAGTCGTGCTCCTTGCGGATCGAGGCATAGAGCTGGCGCGCGATCTGCCGCGCCGCCTCGGGCGAGGGCGCATCGACCTCGAACACGTTCATGCGGTTGAGGATGGGCTCGGGGATGCCGCGCAAGTCGTTCGCCGTCGTGATCCAGATCACCTGGCTGGCATCGATCGGCACTTCGGCGAACTCGTCGACGAAGGCATGGGCGGTGTCGTGCTCGAGCAGGTTGTAGAGCGCGCCCAGCGGGTCGTACTGGGCGTCGGCGCCGGCCTTGTCGATCTCGTCGATCACCATCACCGGGTTGGCGTACTGCCCGTCGACCAGCGTCTCGAACACCTTGCCCGGCTTGGAACCCTTCCATTGGGACGATGCGCCGGAGAGCAGCCAGCCGGCGGTCATCGAGTTCATCGGCACCAGCGACATGCCGGTGCCCAGCAGTTCGGCCAGCTTCTTCGCGAAGTGGGTCTTGCCGATGCCGGGCGGGCCGAGCAGCAGCATCGGCGTGACTTCGAGCCCGTCGCGGCTGTCCTGGGCCAGCGCGACATGGCGGCGCACGTCGTCGAGCACTTCGGTGAAGTTGGGCAACTGGGCGTAGAGCGCAGCCATCTCGGGGACACCGCTGGGCTTGACCTGGAAGCGTTCGGGGCCGCGTTCGAGCATGCGCTCGTAGGTGGTCCGCAGGTGGTCGTGGTCGCGCTCGGGGAGCTTGGCGAGTTTGCGCTCGACGTCGTGCGTGCGGAAGACGCTGCGCAGGTGGGCCACCGGCAGCTGGAAGGACGCGGGAACCAGATCGCGGGACATGCGGGAATCCATGGGACACCTCCGACTTCGAACACTCGGGTACAGCATAAGCCGTGCCCGATGTCCGTGCGTGTCTATGTTTTCTCGCTTTTGGGGTTTTGTGGCCGGGACTTCAGACGCCACCGTGCGGGTGTGTCGGGTCGACCCACAGCACCGACTCGGGCTTCTCGACCGGTTCGATGTCGAGATTGACCGCCACCGCCTCGCCATCGCTGCGGCAGAGCACGCATTCGAGCGCCTCGGTCGTGCTGGCGTTGATTTCCTGATGGGGCACGTAGGGCGGCACGTAGATGAAATCGCCCGGCCCGGCCTCGGCCGTGAATTCGAGGTGCTCGCCCCAGCGCATGCGCGCGCGCCCGCGCACGACGTAGATCACGGATTCGAGGTGCCCGTGGTGGTGGGCGCCGGTCTTCGCATTGGCATGGATGGTCACCGTGCCGGCCCAGAGCTTCTGGGCGCCGACGCGCGCGAAGTTGATCGCCGCGGCCCGGTTCATGCCGGGCGTCTGGGCCGTATTGGTATCGAGCTGGTTGCCTGGAATCACGCGTACGCCGTCGTGCTTCCAGGCGGGATCACCGTGATCGGCGTGATCGTGGCTCATGGACCGGCCGAGAAAAAGCTCAGGCCGGGCTGCCGTTGAGCATCTGCTGCAGTTCGCCCGACTCGTACATCTCCATCAGGATGTCCGAGCCGCCGACGAATTCACCCTTCACGTACAGCTGCGGAATCGTCGGCCAGTTGCTGTATTCCTTGATGCCCTGGCGAATGGCGTCGTCCTCGAGCACGTTGACGGTCTTGAGCGTGCGCGTGTCGACGCCCACGGCCTTGAGAATCTGGATCGCGCGGCCGGAGAAGCCGCACATGGGAAAACTGGCGTTGCCCTTCATGAAGAGCACGAGCTCGTTGGTCTTGACGAGGTCGTCGATGCGTTGCTGGGCTTCGGACATGGGGGGCTCCTGAAAATTAGCTGGGCGGATTATTTCACCGTGCGCCAGATCCCGCCGGAGCAGCGCGCGATGCCTGCCAAGTCGTCGCGGCTTTGGACTTCGGCGAAACCGCGGACTGCCAGCAGTTCCCGGACCGGGGCGGCCTGGTCGTAGCCGTGCTCGAGCAGCAGCCAGCCGCCGTCGCGCAGGTGCTCGGGCGCCGCCTGGACGATGCGGCGGGTGTCGGCTAGACCGTCCGGCCCCGAAACCAGGGCGCCCCGCGGTTCGTGGCGCAGGGCGGCCAGATGGGCATCATCGGCCGCGACGTAGGGCGGGTTCGAAACCACCAGGTCGTAGCTGGTGCCGGCGCCGTCCAGCCAGTCGGCTTCGACGAAGCGGACGGCCAAGCCGAGCCGCTGCGCGTTGGCGCGGGCAACGGCCAGGGCATCCGCGCTGGCGTCGACCGCCGTGACCTGCGCATCGGGGCGGGCGTGCCGGATGGCCAGCGCGATCGCGCCGCTGCCCGTGCCGAGGTCGATCACCGACGGCGCTGCGCGGCCTTCCAGGCATTGCAGTGCCCAGTCGACCAGGGTTTCGGTGTCCGGCCGCGGCACCAGGACGCGCGCGTCGACCTGCAGGCCGAGCCCGTGGAACTCCTTCTCGCCGACCAGGTAGGCGACCGGTTCGCCGGCCACGCGGCGGGCACAGAGTTCGGGGAAGCGCAGCCAGGCGCTTTCCGGCAGCGCATCCGTGTCGTGCGCCAGCAGCCAGGCACGGTCGTCCAAGGGCCGGCCCAGCACATGCAGCAGCAGCAGCTGGGCATCGAGCCGCTCCACGCCCAGCGCCGCGGCCGCGGCGAGCATCTCTGCCGCGGTGGAGGGCGAATTCGGAACCGGCGGCATCACGCGGGCAGGCTCGCTTCCAGCTCCGCCAGCTGTTCGGCCTCGCGCGCCGACTGCAGCGCTGCCAGCACGTCGCCCAGGTCGCCTTCCATGATCGCCTGCAGCTTGTAGAGCGTGAGGTTGATGCGGTGGTCGGTGAGCCGGCCCTGCGGGAAGTTGTAGGTGCGGATGCGGTCGGAGCGGTCGCCGCTGCCGATCAGGCCCTTGCGCAGCGCGGCGTCCTTGGCCGCGCGCTCGCTGCGGTCTTTTTCCTGGATGCGGGCCGACAGCACCTGCAGCGCCTTGGCCTTGTTGCGATGCTGGCTGCGGTCGTCCTGGCACTCGGCGACGATGCCGGTGGGGATGTGCGTGATGCGCACCGCCGAATCGGTCTTGTTGATGTGCTGGCCGCCGGCGCCGCTGGCGCGGTAGGTGTCGATGCGCAGGTCGGTGGGGTTGATCTGCACGGCCTGCGTTTCGTCGGGCTCCGCCAGCACGGCGACCGTGCAGGCGCTGGTGTGGATGCGGCCCTGGGTCTCGGTCGCGGGCACGCGCTGCACGCGATGACCGCCGGACTCGAAGCGCAGCTTGCCGAAGACCTCGTCGCCCGCGATGCGCACCACCACCTCCTTGTAGCCGCCGAGCTCGCTCTCGCTTTCGCTCACGATCTCGCAGCGCCAGCCGGTGCGCTCGGCGTAGCGCGTGTACATGCGCAGCAGGTCGCCGGCGAACAGCGCCGACTCGTCGCCGCCGGTGCCGGCGCGGATTTCGAGGAAGGCGTTGCGCGCGTCCTCCTGATCCTTGGGCAGCAGCAGGCGCTGGAGTTCGTCCTCGAGCTGCCGCAGCTCGGCTTCGGCGCTCGCGATCTCCTCCTGCGCCATCTCGGCCATGTCGGGATCGTCCTGCATCTCGCGCGCGCCAGCCAGGTCCGACTCGCGCTGCAGGTAGCGCGCGTAGCGGCCCGCGATCTGTGTCACTTCGGCATGCTCGCGCGAGATGGTCCGGTACTGCGTCATGTCGGACATGATGTCCTCGCGCGAGAGCAGGAAGTCGAGTTCGCCGAGGCGTTGCGCGTAGCGCTCGAGTTGGTGGCGGAGAAAGGGTTTCAAGGGAGGCGGGCGGAAAGCGGGAAGAACAGGCCGCGCGATGCGCACGGCGACGGGGCGTGGGTTGCGGCGTGCGCAACCGGGCACGGCCGGCGTCGCTAACGCTCTTTGCGCAGGAACAGCCGCGAAATGGCCTGCGCCGTGTGCTCGCGGGCACTGGCGTCGCCGGCATGCAGCTCGGCCATCGCGCCGTGCAGCATCTTTTGCGTGAGGCCGCGCGACAGCGCCTCCAGCACGGCCTCGACCGGCTCGCCCTTGGCCAGCAGCTTGCGCGCGCGGGCCAGTTCCATGGCGCGCCATTCGTCCGTCTGGGCATTGAGCTGCTGGATCAGCGGCACGGTGCCGCGCTGATCCAGCCAGTGCATGAAGCTGCGCACGCCGGCGTCGATGATGACTTCGGCCTCCGCCACCGCGGCCTGGCGGCTGGCGTGGCCTTGCTGCACGACCTGCGCCAGGTCGTCGACCGTGTAGAGATAGATGTCTTCGAGCGCCTTGACCTCGGGCTCGATGTCGCGCGGCACCGCGAGGTCGACCATGAACATCGGGCGGTGCTTGCGCAGCTTCAGCGCGCGTTCGACCGCGCCGAGCCCGATCAGCGGCAAGGTGCTCGCGGTGCAGCTCACGACGATGTCGAATTCGGCCAGGCGCGCGGGCAGATCGGCCAGCCGCATGGCTTCGCCGCCGAAGCGCGAGGCCAGCTTTTCGCCGCGCTCCAGCGTGCGGTTGGCGATGACGATGGATTTCGGCTCCTTGGCCGCGAAATGCGTCACCGCCAAGTCGATCATTTCGCCGGCGCCCACGAACAGCACGCGCGTCTGCTTCAGATCCTCGAACAGCTGCGCGGCCAGCCGGACGGCCGCGGCCGCCATGCTGATCGAGTGGGCGCCGATCTCGGTGGCGGTGCGCACTTCCTTGGCGACGGCGAAGGAGCGCTGGAACAGCTGGTTCAACGTGCTGCCCAGCGAGCCGGCCGTCTTGGCGGCGCGCACGGCGTCCTTCATCTGGCCGAGGATCTGGGCCTCGCCCAGCACCATCGAATCGAGGCCGGCAGCGACGCGGAAGGCGTGGCGGGCAGCCTGGTCGTCGTGCAGCGTGTAGGCATGCGAGCGCAGCAGGGCCGGGGCGACGCCGCCGCTCTCGGCCAGCCATTCGACCGTGTG
Organism: Variovorax sp. LjRoot84; assembly: GCF_964254305.1. Classification (NCBI taxonomy): domain Bacteria; kingdom Pseudomonadati; phylum Pseudomonadota; class Betaproteobacteria; order Burkholderiales; family Comamonadaceae; genus Variovorax; species Variovorax sp. LjRoot84. The sequence continues at coordinate 4,665,327 of NZ_CAXUTE020000001.1, read as the reverse complement.
GTCGAGCGCCGGGTGCTCGGCGGCGCAGTAGATCTCGGTGCGGTTGCAGGTCGAGATGATGGCGGCCTCCACGTCGGGATGCCGGTGGGAGCCGAAGGAATGCCGCAGGCTCTGCAGCGTGGGGGCTATCTGGTCGATCGCGAACGCGAACCGACCGCGCAGGTCGAGCGGCGCGGTCGTGTGGTTCAAGCCGAGAGCCCAGACTGTCATAACGGCTGATTATAAAATCCGCCGCCGCCATGGGTCGCCGCATTTGCGGATGGCCCCCAAAACCCGCGGCGCCTTTGCCTTCCATGTCCGCGCTCGATTTCCTGATTCACCTGCTCAACTTCGCGGCGCCGGCCTTTTTCGTCGCGCTCCTGCTCGCGTTGCTGTTTCGGCTTGCCATGCACAAGCGCAGCGCCGCGACCGGGCTGTGGACGCAGCTTGCCGTCAACTTCGCTGCCGGTCTGGCCGTGCTGATCGCCGGCCTGATCTTCTTCGGCCGTGACGGGCAGATCGCGACCTATGCCGCGCTGGTGGCGGTCTGCGGCACCGTCCAATGGTGGCTCCTGCGCGGCTGGCGCGGCTGAACCGGCCTTTGGCTCAAACCGGCAAGGGCGGCGTCGGCGCGGGCGGCGCCGGCGGCTCCGTCGGCGACATCACCATGGTGGGCACAGCCAGCGGCAGCCCGGCCTCCTTGAGCAGGTCGAGAATGGCGAAGAGCAGGTCGCTGCGTACCCCGCCGGCGAGGCGCGGGCTCTGCACGTAGGCGATCGCCTGGAAGATCAGCATGCCGTTCTCGATGCCTTCGAGCGTGACCGTGGGCGCGGGCGAGGGCAGCACGCCGGCATGATCGGCGCAGGCCGCCAGCATCAGCTCGCGCGTGCGCTGGGCGTCGGTGTTGAGCGGCATCGGCAGGCGGATCAGCACGCGGCCCTCGGCGTTGGCCAGCGTCATGTTGCGCACGGTCTTGGTGATGAACTCCGAGTTCGGCACGATCAGCGTGGAGCGGTCGCCCAGCTGGATTTCGGTGGCGCGCACGTTGATGCGCCGCACATCTCCTTCGGCATTGCCCAGCACCACCCAGTCGCCGACTTTGACCGGGCGCTCGGCCAGCAGAATCAACCCGGAGATGAAATTCTGGACGATCGCCTGCAGCCCGAAGCCGATGCCGACCGACAGCGCGCTCGCCACCCAGGCGATGCGTTCGATGCCGATGCCCAGCGCCGACAGCGCGAAGGCGACCACCAGGATGCCGCCCACATAGCCGAGCAGCGTCGTGATCGAGCTCTGCATGCCGGGCTCGAGCGCGGTCTGCGGCAGGTAGTGGGCCTCCAGCCACTTCTTGATCACGCGCAGCGCGACGAAGCCGACCGCCAGCACCGCGACCGCGCTGAAGATCGCGCCCGGGACGAGCTCGAACTCGCCGATCTTCACGCCGGTGCCGAACTTGCCGCTGCGCTGGAACACCTCGCCCGGGCTGGTGCCCAGCGGCGTGGCCAGCGCGATCACCATGTAGAAGAACAATGCGACGCGGCTGAGGCCCGAGAGCACCACGGCCGCCTGGTCCAGCGTGCGCGGCGCGAAGCCGAAGCTCTTCTGCAGCTTCTGGCCGAAGTCGCTGCGCGAAGACACCAGCGCCATGAACAGGTCGTCGGCGAACTTGAACAGCACGTAGAAGGCCGATGCGACGATGCCGGTCCAGGTGAGCTGGCTGGCGAGGAAACTCGCCATCGCGACGTAGCCGACCGCCACCAGGATCCAGATCACGATCACCGCCAGCGCCACGGCGCTCAGCAGGAAGCTGATCCACATCGGTCGTTCGGGCTCGGCGGGCGGCGGCTGGGCCGCTTCCGTCGTGGGGGCGGCCGCGGGCGCAGCCTGCGGCTCGCGCAGGCGCCAGAGCATCGTGCCGATCAGCGCGGTCAGTGCCAGCGCGGTGACCACGTGCGTCGCGACCACCGCCGCGAAGCTGGCGTCCACCACCGCATTGATCTGGGTCGGTGCCCAGACCAGCACGGCGATCAGCGCGGTGAGCCAGGGGAAGGGCGCCAGGCGCCGGGCCATCTCGTCGGGGATCGGCGGCAGCCGCCACGAAGGCCGGCTGTTGGACAGCAGCGCGCGGCCCAGGCCGACCACGAAGGCGATGAAGATGATGGATTGCACCACCGCCTGGGCCAGCTTGCGGATCTGCGGTCCCCATATGCCGTGGCGGTCGAGCGTGGCGAACACGCCCTGCGCCGCCAGCGCCACCAGCAGCACGTTGACGGCCACGATCGCGAGCACCAGCAGCGAGCGGCGCAGCCGCCCGGCCGGCAGCACGCGCGCCGCCAGTTGCGCCAGCCCGCGCTCGGCGGCCCAGTTGCCCAGCAGCACGAGCAGCAGCGCCACGGTCATGCTCGCCAGCGCTGCCGTTCGGTGCGCCGGCTCCAGCGCGGTGTCGAAGCTGGCTCGGAGCTCGTCGCCGAGCGTGGCCAGGCGTTCCACGTCGGCAGGCCAGGCGTCGCTGATGTCGAACCAGAACTGGCGGCCGAGCGGCGAGGGCGCGCGCTCGGTGAGCTGGGCCTCGAACAGCGCGCGGCGCTTGGCCAGCAGCTCGCTGCCGCGCTGCTGCGCATCGACCGTGACCAGGCGCGCCAGGCGGATGTCGGCGTCGAGCGCGTTGCGATCCTTCAGCAGCGCCGCGCGCTGGCGCGTGATGTCGGGATCTTCGGCCGCGGCGCCTTCGGCCGGCGGGTTGCCCAGCTCGCCCAGACGCGCGTTGAGGTCGTTGAGCTGCCCGGTGCGCGAGGCGATGAACTTGTCGGCCTGGACACCGATGGCGTTGATGCGGGCGATGAGCTCGCGCACCTCGGCGTTGCTCTCGACGGAGTCGGGAATGCGGTCGAGCTGGGCCCGCAGATCGGCCACCGTGGCTTCCGGCGGGGCGGCGGTGCTCTGTGCAAAGGCGCCGCCGCAGAGGACGGCGGCCAGCAGCAGGGCCGCGAGGCGGTGCATCCAACTCATGGCTTCATCATAGAAGGGCTTCGCATCCGCCCCGCGCGCGGACTCAGGCCGCAGGACTGAATCGATCGACGCGGTCGGTGATGATGCCGTCGGTGCCGAGCTCGATCAGCCGCTTCGCCAACCACTCGTCGTTGACGGTATAGCTCAGCGCGCGCAAGCCGGCGGCATGCACCTGCGCCACGGTGGCGGCGTCCCACAGCGCATAGTTGCAGACGATCGCCGCGCAATCGAGTCGGCGCGCGGTGTCGAGCCAGCCCTCCCGCAGCGTGTCGAGCAGCAGGCCGCGCGGCAGTTCGGGCTGGGCAGACCGCGCACCCTCCAGGGATTCGGGCGCGAAGGAGGTCAGGAGGGGCGGCGCGACGGCCGAGCCGGCCCACAGCCGAGCGGCGAGCTGCGCGACGCGTCCGCCGGTGTTCAGTTCGACGCCCGGCGTCGGCTTGATCTCGATGTTGAGCGCGTAGCTGTTGGCGAGGCAGAAGCGGATCAGGGCTTCGAGGCTGGCAAGCGGCTCGCCGGCGTAGCGGCGCGAATGCCAGGCGCCGGCGTCGAGCTGAGTCAGCTCCGACCACGCACGCTCACCGGCGACGCCATGACCGTTGCTGGTGCGTTGCAGCGTGCTGTCGTGCAACAGGAAAGGGACGCCGTCGGCGCTGAGCTTCGCATCGCACTCGAGCATGCGGTAGCCGTACTCGGCACCGAGGCGGAAGGCGGCGAGCGTGTTCTCGGGGGCCAGCTTGCCGGCGCCGCGGTGGGCGATCCAGAAAGGGTAGGGCCAGGGGGTCATGCCGTGCGCTTGCCCGAGCCTGCATCGAACCAATGCAGCTTGTCCTGGCGCGCGGCGATCCGGACAGTGTCGCCAGTGACCGGTGGCGTCTGGCCTTCGTCGGTGCGCATGACCAACTGCTCGTCGCCGATGCGCCCGTAGATCAGCCGCTCGGCGCCCAGCAGTTCGACGTACTCGACCTGCACCGACCAGCCGTCCGCATCGAGGGTCAGATGCTCGGGACGAATGCCGAGGATGGTGCCCGGCCGCACGCCGGGCGCGTGCTTCAGCAGGTTCATCGGCGGCGAACCGATGAAGCTCGCGACGAAGGTGGTGGCGGGGCGCGCATACACCTCCTCGGGCGTGCCGAACTGGTCCATCACGCCGGCGTTCATCACGATGATGCGCTGCGCGAGCGTCATGGCCTCGACCTGATCGTGCGTGACGAAGAGCGAGGTGATGCCCAGCTCGCGATGCAGCTTCTGGATCTCGAGGCGGGTCTGCGCGCGCAGCTTGGCGTCGAGGTTGGAGAGCGGCTCGTCGAACAGGAACACCTGCGGCTGCCGCACGATTGCACGGCCCATCGCCACGCGCTGGCGCTGGCCGCCGGAGAGCTCGCGCGGCTTGCGTTCGAGCAGGTGACTGAGTTCGAGGATCTTGGCGGCCTTGTCCACGCGCGCCTTGATCTCGTCCTTGGGCACTTTCGCGATCTTGAGCCCATAGGCCATGTTGTCGAAGTTCGACATGTGCGGGTACAGCGCGTAGTTCTGGAACACCATTGCGATGTCGCGCTGGGCCGGCTCGATGTTGTTGACCACGCGGTTGCCGATCGCGATCTCGCCCGCGCTGATTTCCTCCAGGCCCGCGACCATGCGCAGGAGCGTGGACTTGCCGCAGCCCGAGGGGCCGACGATGACGACGAACTCGCCGTGGTTGACGTCGGCCGAGACGCCGTGGATGACCTGATTGGCCTTGGCCCCGTGGCCGTAGCGTTTGATGACGTTGCGAAGAGAGATGGCAGCCATTGTGTCGTTGCTTTTTCGATTACTTCTCTGTGTCCACGAGGCCCTTGACGAACCAACGCTGCATCAGCACCACCACCACCGCGGGCGGCAGCAGCGCAAGAATGGCCGTGGCCATGATGATGTTCCAGTCGTTGGCCGCATCGCCGCTGGCGATCATGCGCTTGATGCCGATCACCACCGGGTACATGTCCTCGGTAGTGGTCGCGAGCAGCGGCCAGAGATACTGGTTCCAGCCGTAGATGAACTGGATCACGAACAGCGCCGCGATCGAGGTTTGCGACAGCGGCACCAGGATGTCCTTGAAGAAGCGCATCGGCCCGGCGCCGTCCATGCGCGCCGCCTCCACCAGTTCGTCGGGCACGCTCAGGAAGAACTGCCTGAACAGGAAGGTGGCCGTGGCCGAGGCGATCAGCGGGATGGTGAGGCCGGCGTAGGTGTTGAGCATGTTGAGGTCGGACAACACCTTGTAGGTGGGCAGGATCCGCACCTCCACCGGCAGCATCAGCGTCACGAAGATCATCCAGAAGACCAGCTTCTTGAACGGAAATCGGAAATAGACGATCGCGAAGGCCGAGAGCAGCGAGATCGCGATCTTGCCGATGCTGATGACCAGCGCCGTGACCAGGCTCACCCACATCATTCGGCCCACAGCCGCCTTGGAGCCCTGCGTCTCGGCCGTGCCGGTGAGCGCCGCCTTGTAGTTCTCGACCAGGTGGCTGCCCGGCGTGACCGGCATCGGCACCTGCACGATCTCGTCGCGCGTGTGGGTCGAGGCCACGAAGGCCAGGTAGATCGGGAAGACGACGATCAGGATGCCGAAGATCAGCACCAGATGCGACAGCAGCGTCAGGCCGGGGCGGCGCTCAACCATGGTTCGCTTTCATTTCAGTACTGGACCTTCTTCTCGACATAGCGGAACTGGATGATCGTCAGCACCACGACGATCGCCATCAGCACCACCGACTGGGCCGCCGAGCCGCCGAGGTCGAGGGCGCGGAAGCCGTCGTGCCAGACCTTGTAGACCAGGATCGCCGTGTCGCGGCCCGGGCCGCCCTCGGTGGTCGCATGCACGATCGCGAAGGTGTCGAAGAAGGCATAGACGATGTTGATCACCAGCAGAAAGAAGGTGGTCGGCGAAAGCAGCGGAAACTGAATCGTGATGAAGCGCCGCAGCGGGCCGGCGCCATCGATGGCCGCGGCTTCGATCAGCGCCTTCGGAATGGACTGCAGGCCGGCGAGGAAGAACAGGAAGTTGTAGGAAATCTGCTTCCACACCGCGGCCACCACGATCAGCGACATCGCGTGGTTCGAGTTGAGCAGGTGGTTCCATTGGAAACCCATGCGGCCGAGCCCGTAGGCCACGATGCCGATGGCCGGCGAGAACATGAAGATCCACAGCACGCCCGCGATGGCCGGTGCGACGGCATAGGGAATGATGAGGAAGGTCTTGTAGAACAGGCCGCCGCGCAGGATGCGGTCGGCGAAGATCGCGAGCATCAGCGAGATCGCGATGCCGCAGCCCGCCACCAGGGCAGAGAACAGCGCGGTGATCTGGAAGGACTCGACGTAGGCCGGGTCTTCGAACAGGGTCTTGAAGTTCTCGAGGCCCACCCAGACGGTCGAGGTGCCGAAAGCGTCCTCCGACTGCATCGACTGCATGACGGCCTGGCTCGCCGGCCAGAAGAAAAACACCAGGATCACCGCCATCTGGGGCGCGATGAGCAGCCACGGCAGCCACGAGGAGCGGAACAGAACGCGTTTTTCCATGAAGCCTTCGAATGAAGAAACCCGCCGGGCTCCGGGTGGAGCGAGGCGGGCGAGAGTCTACTGCGGCGCCGAATTCACGGCGCCTGACGTCCAGGCCGGCAAAGGCGTCAGCCCTTGTTCGCTTTCTGGAAGCGCTCGAGCTGCTCGTTGCCGCGCTGGATCGCGGCGTCGAGGGCTTCCTTCGGCTGTTTCTTGCCCGACCAGATCTGCTCGGTCTCCTCGTCGATGATGGTGCGGATCTGCACGAAGTTGCCGAGCCGGATGCCGCGCGACTTGTCGGTCGTCTTGCGGATCATCTGCGTGACCGCCACGTCGGTGCCCGGCTTCTCCTTGTAGAAGCCGGACTTGTCGGTCAGCTCGTAGGCCGCAGTGGTAATGGGCAGGTAGCCCGTGCGCTTGTGGCTGGCGGACTGCACGTCGGGCTTCGACAGGAAGTTGAAGAAGTCGGCCACGCCCTTGTATTCGGCCGGCTTCTTGCCCGCCATCACCCACAGGCTGGCGCCGCCGATCACAGTGTTCTGCGGCGCGCCTTGCACGTCGGGGTAGTAGGGCAGCGTCGAAATGCCGTAGGCGAACTTGGCGTCCTTGGAGACACGCGCGTACAGGCCGGAGGAGCCCGTGAACATCGCGCATTCACCGGCCGGGAAGGCGGCGTCCGGCACGTTGCCGCGGCCCTTGTAGACGAAGAGGCCCTGCTTGGCCATGTTCGCGAGGTTCTCGAAGTGACGCTGGTGCAACGGCGAGTTGAATGCGAGGCGGGCATTGGTGCCGCCGAAGCCGTTGTTCTGCGTTGCGAACAGCGTGTTGTGCCAGGCCGAGAAGCTCTCGAGCTGGGTCCAGCTCATCCAGCTGGTCGTGAAGGGGCACTTGTGGCCGCTGGCCTTGAGCTTGGCCGCCGCGGCCACCACTTCGGGCCAGGTCGTCGGCGCCTTGTCGGGATCGAGGCCGGCGGCCTTGAAGGCGTCCTTGTTGTAATAGAAGATGGTCGTCGAGCTGTTGAACGGGAAGCTCAGCATCTGGCCGTTGGGTGCCGTGTAGTAGCCGGCGACGGCCGAAATGTAGGCCTTCTGGTCGAACTTGGCGCCGCCTTCCTTCATCACATCGCCCACCGGCTTGATGGCGTTCTTGGAAGCCATCATGGTCGCGGTGCCGACTTCGAACACCTGCAGGATGTGGGGCGCATTGCCCGAGCGGTATGCCGCGATGGCGGCGGTCATCGATTCATCGTAGGTGCCCTTGTAGGCGGGCACGACCTTGTATTCTTTCTGGCTCTCGTTGTATTGCTTGGCGAGGTCGGTGACCCATTCGCCGAGGGGCCCGCTCATGGCGTGCCACCACTGGATCTCGGTTTGGGCGTGCGCCGGGATGGACAGCGTGGCGGCCAACGCCGAGGCGACGGCGAGCGTATTGAATCGCATGAAGACTCCTGAGGGGAAAGAAAAGCGCGGATGCTAGGCGGCGCGTATGACACGGCTGCGTCACATTTGTCGCACGGCGAGGGGGCTCGTCCAACCGGGGAAACCCTTTTGGCGCATGGCCGCACACCCCGCTTGCTGCGCCGCACCATGCTAGCATCGCCCTCCGATTTTTCAGCCCGTCGCCGGGGCTTCCATGAGCAAGACCTCCCTCGACAAAAGCAAGATCAAGTTCCTTCTGCTCGAAGGCATCCACCCCTCGGCGGTCGAGGTGCTGCGGGCCGCGGGCTACACGAGCATCGAGACGCTCGCCGGCGCGCTGCCGGAGGCGGAGCTCAAGGCCCGCGTCGCCGACGTGCACTTCCTGGGCATCCGCTCGCGCACGCAGCTGACGGCCGACGTGTTTGCCGCTGCGCAGAAGCTGGTCGCAGTCGGCGCCTTCTGCATCGGCACCAACCAGGTCGATCTGGATGCGGCGCGCGAGCACGGCGTGGCGGTCTTCAACGCGCCTTACTCCAACACGCGCTCGGTGGCCGAGCTGGTACTGGCCGAGGCCATCCTGCTCTTGCGCGGCGTGCCCGAGAAGAGTGCGGTGGCGCATCGCGGCGGCTGGCTCAAGTCGGCCGAGAACGCCTTCGAGATCCGCGGCAAGACGCTGGGCATCGTGGGCTACGGCTCCATCGGCGCGCAGCTGTCGGTGCTGGCCGAGGCGCTCGGCATGCAGGTGGCTTTCTTCGACGTCGTCACCAAGCTGCCGCTGGGCAACGCGCGCCAGGTGCGCGAGCTGCACGATCTGCTGGCGCAAAGCGACATCGTGAGCCTGCACGTTCCGGAGACCCAGGCCACGCAATGGATGATCGGCGCGGCCGAACTCGCGGCCATGAAGCCGGGCGCGATCCTGATCAACGCCTCGCGCGGCACCGTGGTCGAGATCGATGCGCTGGCCGAATCGCTCAAGCAAAAGAAGCTGCTGGGCGCCGCGATCGACGTGTTCCCGGTCGAGCCGCGCAGCAACAAGGACGAATTCCAGTCGCCGCTGCGCGGGCTGGACAACGTGATCCTCACGCCGCACATCGGCGGCTCGACGATGGAGGCGCAGGCCAACATCGGCCTCGAAGTGGCCGAGAAACTGGTGAAGTACAGCGACAACGGCACCTCGACCTCCTCGGTCAACTTCCCCGAGGTGGCGCTGCCGGCGCACCCGGGCAAGCACCGGCTGCTGCACATCCACCGCAACGTGCCGGGCGTGCTGTCCGATATCAACCGCGTGTTCGCCGAGAACAACATCAACATCGCCTCGCAGTTCCTGCAGACCAACGAGAAGGTGGGCTACGTGGTGACCGACATCGATGCCGCGTACTCCGATCTCGCGCTCGAAAAGCTGGCGAAGGTGCCCGGCACCATTCGCAGCCGGGTCCTCTTCTAGACCCCCGGGCAAGGTGCGCGGGGCTGACTTAAAATTCATGCCCCTGGTTCATGGGCGCGCAGCGCCCGACCGAGGCCACTCCCCGATGAATGCTCCGACCGCGTTGACGGCGTTGTTGTCGCAGGCCGAAGAGCCCGCGCGATTGCGTGAGATCCCTTACAACTACACGAGTTTTTCCGATCGCGAGATCGTGATCCGCCTCCTGGGCGAGCGCGGCTGGGAACTGCTGCAGACGCTCCGGGCCGAGCGCCGCACCGGCCGTTCGGCGCGCATGCTCTACGAGGTGCTGGGCGACATCTGGGTGGTGCAGCGCAATCCCTACCTGGTCGACGATCTGCTGGACAACCCGCGCCGGCGCGGCCAGCTGGTCGATGCGCTCAACCACCGCCTGTCCGAGGTGCAGAAGCGCCGCACGCCGGACGCGGCCGCGCAGCGCGACGCGCTGGTCGGCGAGCTGACCGCGCTGGTGGCCCAGGCGGTGCAGGCCTTCGACACCATGTTCCGCGATGTGGCGGCGCTCCGGCGCAAGGCCACGCGCGCGCTGGGCCGGCTCACGGCCAAGGACAACATCAAGTTCGACGGCCTCTCGCGCGTGTCGCACGTGACGGATGCGACCGACTGGCGGGTCGAATACCCCTTCGTCGTGCTCACGCCCGACACCGAGGTCGAGATGGCCGGGCTGGTCAAGGGCTGCATCGAGCTGGGGCTCACCATCATTCCGCGCGGCGGCGGCACCGGCTACACCGGCGGCGCGATCCCGCTGACCTGGAACAGCGCCGTCATCAACACCGAGAAGCTCGAGGCGATGACCGAGGTCGAAATGGTCTCGCTGCCCGGGCTCGATGCGCCGGTGCCCACCGTCTGGACCGAAGCCGGCGTGGTCACCCAGCGCGTGGCCGATGCGGCCGAGCGCGCGGGCTTCGTGTTCGCGGTCGACCCCACCTCGGCCGAAGCCTCCTGCGTCGGCGGCAACGTCGCGATGAACGCGGGCGGCAAGAAGGCGGTGCTCTGGGGCACCGCGCTCGACAACCTGGCCTCCTGGCGCATGGTGACGCCCGAGGCCGAGTGGCTCGAAGTCACGCGCATCGGCCACAACCTCGGCAAGATCCACGACGCCGACAGCGCGGTCTTCGATCTGCAGTACTTCGCGGCCGACGGGAAGACCAAGCTGCGCAACGAGCGGCTCGAGATCGTCGGCAAGACCTTCCGCAAGGAAGGCCTCGGCAAGGACGTGACCGACAAGTTCCTCTCGGGTCTGCCCGGCATCCAGAAGGAAGGTTGCGACGGCCTCATCACCAGCGCGCGCTGGGTGGTGCATCGCATGCCGGCGCACACGCGCACTGTCTGCCTGGAGTTCTTCGGCAATGCCAAGGACGCGGTGCCCAGCATCGTCGAGATCAAGGATTTCATGTTCGCGGAGCAGAAGCGCTCCGGGGTGCTGCTGGCCGGTCTCGAACATCTGGACGACCGCTACCTGAAGGCAGTGGGCTACGCGACCAAGTCCAAGAAGCACGGTGGCCTGCCGAAGATGGTGCTGTTCGGCGACATCGCCGGCGACGATGCCGATGCGGTCGCGCGCGTGACCTCCGAGGTGGTGCGCATCGCCAACTCGCGCAGCGGCGAAGGCTTCATCGCGATCAGCCCCGAGGCGCGCAAGAAGTTCTGGCTCGACCGCAAGCGCACGGCCGCCATCAGCAAACACACCAACGCCTTCAAGATCAACGAGGACGTGGTGATCCCGCTGCCGCGCATGGCCGAGTACACCGACGGCATCGAGCGCATCAACATCGAGCTCTCGCTTCAGAACAAGCTTGCGCTCGCCGACGAGCTCGAAGCCTTCTTCGTGCGCGGCAACCTGCCGCTGGGCAGAAGCGACGATGCCAGCGAGATTGCGTCGGCCGAGCTGCTGGAAGACCGCGCCGCCCAGGCCGCGGCGCTGGTGCGCGAGGTGCGGGCGATGTGGCAGGGCTGGCTCGATGACATCGAAGCGCTGTTCCCGCAGCTGCAGGACCACTCGTTGCGCGCGAGCTGGAAGATGCAGATCCGTGCGCCGCTTGCGGCCATCTTCAGCGGCGCCGAGTTCGCGCCGATCCTGGCCGAGTGCAATGCCATCCACCAGCGCGTGCTCAAGGGCCGCGTCTGGATCGCGCTGCACATGCACGCGGGCGACGGCAACGTGCACACCAACATCCCGGTCAACAGCGACAACTACGAGATGCTGCAGACCGCGCATGCCGCGGTGGCACGCATCATGGTGCTGGCACGCAGCCTCGACGGCGTGATCTCGGGCGAGCACGGCATCGGCATCACCAAGCTCGAATTCCTTTCCGACGCGGAGCTGCAGCCCTTCACCGACTACAAGAAGCGGGTCGACCCGGAAGGGCGCTTCAACAAGGGCAAGCTGCTGCGTCCCGTGCTCGGCGATGGCGGCCCGCTGCATGCCGACTTGACCAACGCCTACACGCCCAGCTTCGGCCTCATGGGCCACGAATCGCTGATCATGCAGCAGAGCGACATCGGCGCCATTGCCGACAGCGTGAAGGACTGCCTGCGCTGCGGCAAGTGCAAGCCGGTGTGCGCGACGCACGTGCCGCGCGCCAACCTGCTCTACTCGCCGCGCAACAAGATCCTCGCGACCTCGCTCCTGGTGGAGGCTTTCCTCTACGAGGAGCAGACCCGGCGCGGCGTCAGCATCAAGCATTGGGAAGAGTTCGAGGACGTGGCCGACCACTGCACGGTGTGCCACAAGTGCCTGACGCCTTGCCCGGTCGACATCGACTTCGGCGACGTGTCGATGAACATGCGCAACCTGCTGCGCAAGATGGGCCAGAAGTCCTTCCGGCCCGGCAATGCGGCGGCGATGTTCTTCCTCAACGCCACCAATCCGCAGACCATCAAGATGATGCGCACCGGCATGGTCGATATCGGCTTCAAGGCCCAACGCCTGGCCAACGACCTGCTGCGGGGCCTGGCGAAGAAGCAGACCGCGGCACCGCCGGCCACGCTGGGCCCGGCGCCGGTCAAGGAGCAGGTGATCCACTTCATCAACAAGAAGATGCCGGGCGGGCTGCCCAAGCAGACCGCGCGCGCGCTGCTGGACATCGAGGATGCCGACTACGTGCCGATCATCCGCAACCCGAAGGCGACCACCTCCGAGACCGAGGCCGTGTTCTATTTCCCGGGCTGCGGCTCGGAGCGTCTCTTTTCGCAGGTGGGCCTGGCCACGCAGGCGATGCTGTGGCATGCGGGCGTGCAGACCGTGCTGCCGCCCGGCTATCTGTGCTGCGGCTACCCGCAGCGCGGCAGCGGCCAGTACGACAAGGCGGAGAAGATGATCACCGACAACCGCGTGCTGTTCCACCGCGTGGCCAACACGCTGAACTACCTCGACATCAAGACGGTGGTGGTGAGCTGCGGCACCTGCTACGACCAGCTGCAGGGCTATCAGTTCGACAAGATCTTCCCGGGCTGCAGGATCATCGACATCCACGAGTACCTGCTCGAGAAGGGCATCACGCTAGGTGACGCCGCTGGTGGCGGCTACCTGTACCACGACCCCTGCCACAGCCCGATGAAGCTGCAGGATCCGATGAAGACCGTCAAGGCGCTGGTCGGCGACAACGTGCTCAAGAACGACCGCTGCTGCGGCGAGTCCGGCACGCTGGGCGTGACGCGCCCGGACATCTCGACGCAGATCCGCTTCCGCAAGGAAGAGGAGCTGAAGAAGGGCGAGGCCGCGCTGCGCGACAGTGGCATGGTGGGGCCCAAGGCCAACGTCAAGATCCTCACCAGCTGCCCGAGCTGCCTGCAGGGCCTGAGCCGCTACGGCAACGACCTGAACAACGGCCTGCTCGAAGCCGACTACATCGTGGTCGAGATGGCGAACAAGATCCTCGGCGACGACTGGATGCCCGAGTACGTGGCCGCGGCCAATCAGGGCGGCATCGAACGCGTGCTGGTATGACGCGCGCGGCTGGCTGCCCTTTGTGCGACGCGCCTGGCGGACGTCTGGTCTTCGAGGCTGCGAAGTTTCGTGTCATCCATGCTGCGGAAGCGGGCTTTCCCGCGTTCTATCGCATCGTCTGGAAAGACCACGTGGCCGAGTGGTCCGATCTGGGGCCGGAAGACCGCGCGTTGTGCATGGATGCGGTGGTCGCCGTGGAGCAAAGCCTGCGCAACGCCCTGACGCCGGCCAAGATCAACCTCGCGGCGCTGGGCAACATGGTTCCCCACCTGCACTGGCACGTGATCGCGCGCTTCGATTGGGACCCGCGTTTCCCGGGGTCGGTCTGGGCCGAAGTGCAGCGCGAGCCCAATCCGGAACGCGAGGCCGGGATCGAAGTCAAACTGCCATCGCTGGAACGCGAGATGATCCAGCGCCTGGCGACAAGGAGTTTCTGATGGCAGGTTTGCAAGCCGGCGCGCCGACGCCGCAATCGATCACCGTGCACAACCAGTCGCGCGTGCTCGAAGTGGGCTTTTCCGACGGTGCCACCTTCCGCATCCCCTTCGAGCTGATGCGCATCTATTCGCCCTCGGCGGAGGTGCAGGGACACGGGCCGGGCCAGGAAGTGCTGCAGACCGGCAAGCGCAACGTCGGTCTGCTGGACCTGCAGCCGGTCGGCAACTACGCGGTTCAACCGAGCTTCTCCGACGGCCACGATACCGGCATCTTCTCGTGGGACCTGCTGTACGAACTCGGCGCCAAGCAGGACGAACTCTGGGCCGAGTACGAGCGGCGCCTGGCCGCTGCAGGCGTCGACCGCGATGCGCCGATGGCCGAGAAGGGCGGCCACGCCTGTGGCAGCCACTGAGCGCCGCGTTCTTTGGCCCAAAGCAACGAATGACCGCCGTCCCTGCGGGGTCGTCGGCTTGATGTGAACGCTTCCGGCCTAACATCGGGTGCATGAGCAGTACCCATTTCGGTTTCGAACCGGTCGAGGAAAGCGACAAGGCACGGCGCGTGCGCGGCGTGTTCGACTCGGTCGCAACACGCTACGACCTCATGAACGACCTGATGTCGGCGGGCCTGCATCGTGCCTGGAAGGCCTACACGGTGATGGTCGCCAACGTGGGCGAGGGCTCGAAGGTGCTCGACATCGCGGGCGGCACGGGCGACCTCGCACTGGCCTTCGCGAAGAAGGTGGGCGCAAGCGGCGAGGTGGTGCACACCGACATCAACGAAGCCATGCTGCGCACCGGCCGCGACCGGCTGCTCGATGGCGGCGTCGCGCTGCCCACGCTGGTGTGCGATGCCGAGAAGCTGCCCTTCCCGGATGATCACTTCGATGTCGTGTGCGTCGCCTTCGGCCTGCGCAACATGACGCACAAGGACCTCGCACTGAAGGAAATGAACCGCGTGCTGAAGCCGCGCGGCAAGCTCCTGGTGCTCGAGTTCTCCAAGGTCGCCAAGCCGCTTTCCAAGGTCTACGACTGGTATTCGTTCAAGGTGCTGCCGCTGCTCGGCAAGGTGGTGGCGGGCGACGATGCGAGCTATCGCTACCTGGCCGAGTCGATCCGGATGCATCCCTCGCAAGAGGAGCTCAAGACCCTCATGAAAGAGGGCGGTTTCGGACATGTGGACTATCACAACATGACCGGTGGCGTTGTCGCCCTGCATGTTGGAATCAAGTGCTGATGAAGAAATTTTTTGCCGAAAGAGGAGACGTCATGAAGAGTTTTTGGTCCGTTTTGCTGGTGTGCGCGCTGGCCGCTGTGAGCATCGACGCCGACGCACGCCGCCTGGGCGGCGGAACGTCGATCGGCAAGCAGTCGGGCAACGTGACGCAGCGCGAGGCAACGCCCACTGCGCCGGCCGCGCCCGGCGCCCCCGCACAGAACGTGAACAGCGCTGCGGCCAAGCCGGCCGCGGCCGCGCCCGCTGCGGCGGCGCCCAAGCGTCCGTGGGCCGGCATGCTCGGCGGCCTGGCCGCGGGCCTCGGCCTGGCCTGGCTTGCGCATTCGCTCGGCCTCGGCGCAGCCTTCGGCAACATCCTGCTGATCCTCCTGCTGGTGGTCGCGGCCGTGGTCGTGTGGCGCATCTTCGCGGCGCGTTCGCGCGCCAACGGCGCGTCCCGCAGCGGCGGCTTCGCGTTCCAGGGCGCAGGCCATCCCGCTGACGCCACGGCGCCTTCGCAGTACAGCCCGAACAACGTCGGCAACGACGCCTCGGCCCGTCCGTGGGAGCGCAACACCGCGGCCTTCGACGCCAGCCCGGCGCAGCAGCCCGATCACCCGGCCGAGCGCAGCACCGGCGGTTCGTCGATGGCGGGCGCGGCAGCGGCCGGTGGCAGCCTGATCGGTTCGGCCTTGGGCGGCTCGCAGTCCTGGGGCATCCCGGCCGGCTTCGATGTCGACGGTTTCCTCGCCGCTGCCAAGCGCAACTTCGTGACCCTGCAGGACGCCTGGGACCGCGCCGACATCGGAACCCTGCGTTCGATGATGACCGACGGCATGGTCGGCGAGATCCGCCAGCAGCTGGCCGAGCGCGAGAACCACACCGGCGGCCAGCCGAACAAGACCGAGGTCGTGATGCTGGATGCCAAGCTGCTGGGCATCGAGGAACTGCCCGATGCCTACCTGGCCAGCGTCGAGTTCTCCGGCATGATCCGCGAGGACGTGTCCTCCGGCCCGAGCCCCTTCCGCGAAGTCTGGAACATGACCAAGCCGACCAGCGGCACGAGCGGCTGGCTGGTGGCCGGCGTGCAAGCTCTGCAGTAAAAGCACGCAGCGCCGCGGCCGGGAGGCCGACGGCTCAGGAATAATGGGGACATGGTCACACCATCGTCCCCATTTTCTTTTCTCGACGACTTCGTCAACCGCGTCGGCAGCCGCCTGCAGCCGCCGGATTGGGTCGTCCACGAGGTCCAGCACCGCGCCGTGCTGTTTCTCAACCACGTGCTGCAGCAGGAACCCGAGGCCCAGCAGCGGCTGATGCGCCAGCAGGGGCGGGTGGTCCAGTTCGAATGGCGCTTCGTCACGATGAAGTTCGTGGCCACGCCGGCCGGCCTGCTCGACCTGGCGCCCGAGGACGCCCTCTCCGAGCTCACGCTCGCGGTGACCGAGGAATCCCCGTTCGGCCTCGCGCGGGCCGCGTTCCGCGGCGACAAGCCGCCGGTGCGCATCGAAGGCGACGTGCAACTGGCGGCCGAGGTCAACTGGCTGGTCGACCACGTGCGCTGGGACGTCGAGGATGACTTGGCGCGCGTGATCGGCGACGTTCCCGCCCACACCATTGCCACCGGCGCCGGGCGCGTGGTGGCGGCACTGCGGCAGTTCGTCGGTGAGCGCGGCGGCAAGGCCGCCGGGCCCGCAGGCCCCGAATGAGGCGTTTCTACCGCGGCATCGTCATCGTCCTGGTCGCGCTGCGCTACGGCCTCGACGAGCTCGTGCTCACGAGCTTCCAAAAGCCCTGGCTGCGCGTGGTGGCGCGCGTCGTCTCGATCGGCCGCAATCTCGACGCGCCGCGCGGCCAGCGCCTGCGCGAAGCACTGGAGAGCCTGGGGCCGATCTTCGTGAAGTTCGGGCAGGTGCTGTCGACGCGGCGCGACCTGCTGCCTGCCGACATCGCGGACGAGCTGGCCTGGCTGCAGGACCGCGTGCCGCCCTTCGATTCGAAGGTCGCGATCGCGACCATCGAGCGCGCCTTCCGCCGGCCGGTGGGCGAGATCTTCGTGCAGTTCGACGAGACGCCGGTGGCCAGCGCGTCGATCGCGCAGGTGCATTTCGCGACCATCCGCGACACCGGCGGCGCCGTGCGCGAGGTCGCGGTCAAGGTACTGCGGCCCGGCATGCGCGGCGTGATCGAGAAGGACCTGGAACTCATGGCCATGATGGCCGCCTGGGTGGAGGGATTGTCGGCCGATGCCAAGCGACTCAAGCCGCGCGAGGTGGTGGCCGAGTTCGACAAGTACCTGCACGACGAGCTCGACCTGGTGCGCGAGGCCGCCAACGCCGCCCAGTTGCGGCGCAACATGAGCAAGCTCGAACTGGTGATGATCCCCGAGATGCTCTGGGACTTCTGCCATCCCGAGGTGATCGTGATGGAGCGCATGAAGGGCGTGCCCATCGCCCAGCTCGACCGCCTGCGGGCGGCCGGCGTCGACATCCCGAAGCTGGCGCGCGACGGCGTCACCATCTTCTTCACGCAGGTGTTCCGCGACGGCTTCTTCCATGCCGACATGCATCCGGGCAATATCCAGGTCAGCCTGGACCCGGCCACTTTCGGGCGCTACATCTCGCTGGACTTCGGCATCATCGGCACGCTGACCGAGTCCGACAAGGAGTACCTGGCGCAGAACTTCGCCGCCTTCTTCAGGCGCGACTACAAGCGCGTGGCCGAGCTGCACCTCGAGAGCGGCTGGGTGCCGGAGGGCACGCGCATCGACGAACTCGAGGGCGCGATCCGCACCGTCTGCGAGCCTTACTTCGATCGCCCGCTGAAGGAGATCTCGCTCGGCATGGTGCTGATGCGGCTGTTCCAGACCTCGCGCCGCTTCCACGTCGAGATCCAGCCGCAGCTGGTGCTGCTGCAGAAGACCTTGCTCAACATCGAGGGCCTGGGCCGCCAGCTCGATCCCGAACTCGATCTCTGGCACACGGCCAAGCCTTTCCTCGAGAAGTGGATGAGCGACCAGATCGGCCCGCGCAAGCTGCTGGAGCAGCTGCGCGCCGAGGCGCCGCGCTACGCCAAGCTGCTGCCCCAATTGCCTCGGCTTCTGCACGATTTCCTCGAAAATCGGCCGGCCGACCACCGGCGCGAACTGATGGAACTGCTGGCCGCTCAAAAGCGGACCAACCGGCTCCTGCAGGCCATCATCTACGGTGGCATAGGTTTTGTATTGGGGTTGATCGCGATGCAGGTGCTGGTGCGCGTGCGTCTTTTCTGAGAGGAGATTTCGTCGTGCTGCTGACCCTGGTCATCATCTACCTGCTGCTCACGATCGCCGTCGGCCTGTATGCGGCCAAGCGCGTGAAGAACACCACCGATTTCGCGATCGCCGGGCGCCATCTGCCGCTCTACATGATCGTGACGACCACTTTCGCCACCTGGTTCGGCTCCGAAACGGTGCTCGGCATCCCGGCCAAGTTCATCGAAGGGGGCCTGAACGGCGTGGTCGAGGATCCTTTCGGCGCCGGCACCTGCCTGATCCTGGTCGGGCTCTTCTTCGCCGGCAAGCTCTACCGCATGACGCTGCTCACCATCAGCGACTATTACCGGGAGCGCTTCGGCCGCACCATCGAGATCGCCTGCTCGCTGATCATCATGCTGAGCTACCTCGGCTGGGTGTCGGCGCAGGTCACGGCGCTCGGGCTGGTGTTCAACCTGCTGTCGGGCGGCGTCATCAGCATCCCGATCGGCATGGTGATCGGCGTGGTCTCGATCCTGGCCTACACGCTGTTCGGCGGTATGTGGTCGGTGGCGGTGACCGATTTCATCCAGATGATCATCCTGGTGCTGGGCCTGGCGGTGATCGCGATGTTCGCCGGCAACATGGCCGGCGGCGCCGACAAGGTGATCGCCTTCGCCGCCAGCAAGGACCTGTTCCGGTTCTGGCCGGAGCCGAACTTCAAGGACATCATCTTCTTCTTCGCCGCCGCGATCACCATGATGCTCGGCTCGATCCCGCAGCAGGACGTGTTCCAGCGCGTCATGTCGGCCAACAGCGTGAAGGCCTCGACGCGCGGGCCCGTGATCGGCGGCGTCGCGTACATCCTGTTCGCCGCCGTGCCGATGTTCCTGGTGGCGAGCGCGCTCCTGATCATGCCGGAACAGACTGCGACGCTGCTGAAGGAAGACCCGCAAAAGGTGCTGCCCATGCTGGTGCTCGAGAAGATGCCCTTCGTGATGCAGGTGTTCTTCTTCGGCGCGCTGCTGTCGGCCATCAAGTCGACGGCCTCGGCCACGCTGCTGGCGCCGAGCGTGACCTTCACCGAGAACATCTGGCGCCAGTTCCGGCCGGCCGGCAGCGACAAATCCAACCTGATGACGATGCGCATCACGGTGCTGCTCTTCAGCGTCGCCGTGCTCGCCTATGCGATCCGCATGCAGGGCACGCCGATTTACGAGCTGGTCTCGGGCGCCTACCAGGTGCCGCTGGTGGGCGCCTTCGTGCCGCTGGTCTGCGGCCTGTACTGGCAGCGCGCGACGACCCAGGGCGCCATTGCGGCGGTCGTGCTGGGCATCGGGGTCTGGCTGCTGTTCCTGGCCATGCCTTGGGGCGAGCAGTTCCCGGCACAACTGGCCGGTGTGCTGGCGGCCTTCGCCGGCATGTTCGCCGGCTCGCTGGCGCCACAGTGGGTCTCCAACACCCGCACGCCGCATCGTCCGCTGGCCGTCGACCCCGCCTGAGCGGCGGTGGGGCGGCGCTTATAATCGAGAGCTTTGCGAGCGGCCGCCGGCCGCTCATCCGCCCCCCGACCCCATGCCTATCTACGCCTACAAGTGCAGCGCCTGCGGCTTTGCCAAGGACGTGCTGCAGAAATTGTCCGATGCGCCCTTGACCGAGTGCCCGAGCTGCGGCGTGGGTGCGTTCAGCAAGCAGCTCACCGCCGCCGGCTTCCAGCTCAAGGGATCGGGCTGGTACGTGACCGATTTCCGCGACGGCGGCGGCAAGAAGGGCGCTGAAAAGGGCGCTGACGGTGCGGGCGCGCCGGCCGACGGAACTGCCGCGAAGCCGGCCGAAACTGCGGGCGCGCCGGCACCGTCCGCTGCGCCTGCCGCATCCCCCGCGCCGGCGCCGGCGCCTGCCGCTGCCGCGGCCAAGAACGACTGATCGAGCCGCACACGCCATGCTCGCGCTGCGCAAATGGGTGCTTTCCGGCTTGCTGGTCATCGTGCCGCTGGTCATCACGCTGGGCGTGCTGAACTGGATCATCGGCACGCTCGACCAGACGCTGTGGCTGCTGCCGGAAGATTGGCAGAAGTGGCTCAACGACCACAGGGTGCGCGGGCTGGGCGTGCTCTTGACGCTGGCGATCCTGCTGGCGGTCGGCGCGATCGCGAGCAATTTCGTCGGCAAGCGCCTGCTGGGATGGGGCGATGCCGTGGTGCGCCGCATTCCGGTGGTCCGCTCGATCTACTCCAGCGTCAAGCAGGTGTCGGACACGCTGTTCTCCGAGAACGGCAATGCGTTCCGCACCGCGGTGCTGGTCGAGTGGCCGCGCGAAGGCGTGTGGACCATCGCGTTCGTGACCGGTGCGCCCGGCAGCGACGTGGTGGAGCACCTCGGCGGCGGCGACTACCTCAGCGTCTACGTGCCGACCACGCCCAATCCGACGGGCGGCTATTTCGTGATGCTCAAGCGCAGCGACTGCATCGAACTCAAGATGAGCGTGGACGACGCGCTCAAGTACATCGTGTCGATGGGCGTGGTCGTTCCCGGCGGCCCCGCAACCATCGCGATCAAATAAAACGCGCCACTGTCGGCGCCGGAATCCACCTATGGCCATGCGTTCTCACTACAGCGGTCTCGTGACCGAAGCCCTGCTGGGCCAAACCGTCACCCTGTGCGGGTGGGTCAACCGCCGCCGCGACCATGGCGGCGTGATCTTCATCGACCTGCGCGACCGCGAAGGGTACGTGCAGGTGGTGTGCGATCCCGATCGCGCCGCCACCTTTGCCACGGCCGAGGGCCTGCGCAACGAGTTCTGCGTACAGGTCACCGGCCTGGTTCGCGCGCGGCCCGAGGGCACGGTCAACGAGAACCTGAAGAGCGGCAAGGTCGAAGTGCTGTGCCAGGAGATGAAGGTGCTCAATCCTTCCGTCACGCCGCCCTTTCTGCTGGACGACGACAACCTCTCGGAAACCACCCGCCTCACGCACCGCGTGCTGGACCTGCGCCGCCCCGCGATGCAGCGCAACATGATGCTGCGCTACAAGGTCACGATGGAGGTGCGCAAGTTCCTCGACGCCAACGGCTTCATCGATATCGAGACGCCGATGCTCGGCAAGTCCACGCCCGAAGGCGCGCGCGACTACCTGGTGCCGAGCCGCGTGCACGACGGCTGCTTCTTCGCGCTGCCGCAGTCGCCCCAGCTCTTCAAGCAGCTGCTGATGGTGGCCGGCTACGACCGCTACTACCAGATCGTCAAGTGCTTCCGCGACGAGGACCTGCGCGCCGATCGCCAGCCCGAGTTCACGCAGATCGACATCGAAACCTCGTTCATGGCCGAGGAAGAGATTCGCGAGATGTTCGAAGGCATGATCCGCAAGGTGTTTCGCGCGGCGGCCGCAGTCGAGCTGCCGCCGTTCCCGGTCATGAGCTATGCGGACGCGATGTTCAAGTACGGCTCCGACAAGCCCGACCTGCGCGTCAAGCTCGAGTTCACCGAACTGACCGACGTGATGCGCAACGTCGAGTTCAAGGTCTTCGCGCAGGCCGCCAGCACCCCCGGCGGCCGCGTGGTGGCGCTGCGCGTGCCCGGCGGCGGCGCCGAAGGCGGCCTGTCGCGCGGCGACATCGATGCCTACACCGAGTTCGTCAAGATCTACGGCGCCAAGGGCTTGGCCTACATCAAGGTCAACGACGCGGCGCAGGGGCGCGAGGGCCTGCAGAGCCCGATCGTCAAGAACCTCAACGATGCCTCGCTGGCCGAGATCATCGCGCGCACCGGTGCGCGCAACGGCGACATCCTGTTCTTCGGCGCCGACAAGGAAAAGATCGTCAACGACGCCATCGGCGCGCTGCGCGTGAAGATCGGCCACAGCGCCTTCGGCCGCAAAAACGGCCTGTTCGAGGACCGCTGGGCGCCGCTCTGGGTCGTCGACTTCCCGATGTTCGAGTTCGACGAGGAAGGCCAGCGCTGGTCGGCCGTGCACCATCCCTTCACCGCGCCCAAGGACGGCCATGAAGACCTCATGGACACCGCGCCCGAGAAGTGCATCTCCAAGGCCTACGACATGGTGCTCAACGGCATCGAGATGGGCGGCGGCTCGGTCCGTATCCACCGGGAGGACGTGCAGAGCAAGGTGTTCCGCGCGCTCAAGATCAGTGCCGAGGACGCCCAGAACAAGTTCGGCTTCCTGCTCGACGCGCTGCAGTACGGCGCACCGCCGCACGGCGGCATCGCGATCGGCCTGGACCGTCTGGTGATGCTCCTGAGCGGTGCGGAATCGATCCGCGACGTGATCGCCTTCCCCAAGACCCAGCGCGCGCAGGACCTGCTGACGCAGGCGCCGAGCCCGGTCGACGAGAAGCAGCTGCGCGAGCTGCACATCCGGCTGCGCAACGCCCAGCTGGCCGCCTGAGCGGGCCGGGGCGCAAGCATGAGCCGCCGGGCCGCCCCCAAGGCGAATACCGAAGCGCGCGGCGCGAAGGTTGGTTAGTGAGCGGGCGGCCCTGGAAGATTCCCGAGTCGGTGCTGGTCGTGATCCACACGCCGGCGCTCGACGTGCTGCTGATCCAGCGTGCCGACGCGGAGGATTTCTGGCAGTCCGTCACCGGCAGCAAGGACGATGTCGATGAGCCGCTGGTGCTGACGGCTGCGCGCGAGGTGGCCGAGGAGACCGGCATCGATTGCGGCGAAGGCAGCGCGCTCGCCTCGCAGCTGCGCGACTGGCGGCTCCAGAACATCTACGAGATCTACCCCCGCTGGCGCGCCCGCTATGCGCCGGGCGTCACCCACAACACCGAGCACCTGTTCGGCCTCTGCGTGCCCGAGCGCCTGACGCCGCGCCTGGACCCGCGCGAACACACGGCCTGGCGCTGGCTGCCCTACCGCGAGGCGGCCGACGCCTGTTTTTCCCCTTCGAACGCCGAAGCGATCCTGCTGCTGCCACAATTTGCGCAATGAACGCGCCGACCAACAGCATCCGGGTGGCGACCTACAACATCCACAAGGGTGTGCAAGGCATCGGCCCCGCACGGCGCCTCGAAATCCACAACCTGGGCCATGCCATCGAGCAGCTCGATGCCGACATCGTCTGCCTGCAGGAAGTGCGCAAGATGAACCGGCAGGCCGCCGCCCGCTTCAGGCACTGGCCCGAGCTGCCGCAGGCCGACTTCCTCGCGCCCGAGGGCTACACGGCCGTCTACGAGACCAACGCCATCACGCGGCACGGCGAGCATGGCAACGCGCTGCTCACGCGCTGGCCGGTGCTGCGCAAGACCCACCAGGACATCTCCGACCATCGCTTCGAGCAGCGCGGCCTGCTGCACGTGGCGATCGACGTCGCGGGCCAGCCGGTGCATGCGATCGTGCTGCACCTGGGCCTCATCAAGGGCAGCCGTGTGCGCCAGGTCGCGCTGCTGCGGGAATTCATCGAGCGCGAGATCCCGCCCGGCGAGGCGCTGGTCGTGGCCGGCGATTTCAACGACTGGGGCGCGCGCATGCGCTACGCGATGAACGCCATGGGGCTGCGCGACACCGGCGACCTGCGCGGACCGCGCACGCTGACCTATCCCTCGCGCCTGCCGGTGACCCAGCTCGACTTCATCTACGGCCGCCAGGTCGAGCCGGTCGCCACCACGGTGCCGCGCGGGCCGATCTGGGCGCGCATGTCCGATCACCTGCCGCTGGTGACGGATTTCGTGCTATCAAAACAATAGCTTTGCGCGCAGGCGGGAAGCGCGCTGCAGGGTCATTCGCCCTGAATACATTCACTGTTAGGATGCTCTCATGCTAAGGAAAACCGACGCCGTAGAGCGCCCCGACGAAGGGGCCGAGGACGAGGGCACGCCCGTGTCCGTGAAGATCCGCGAGCGCCTTCTGGCCGCCCGCAAGCGCTTCCATGCCAACGACAATATCGCGGAGTTCATCGAGCCCGGCGAACTCGAGCGCCTGCTCGACGAGGTCGAAGGCAAGATGAAGCATGTGCTCGAGAGCCTGGTGATCGACCTGGACAACGACCACAACACCGACAACACGGCCCGCCGCGTCGCGAAGATGTACGTCAACGAGGTGTTCAAGGGGCGTTACGTGGCCCAGCCCTCGCTCACCGAATTCCCGAACGCCGAGCACCTCAACGAGCTCATGATCGTCGGCCCGATCACGGTGCGCAGCGCCTGCTCGCACCATTTCTGCCCGATCATCGGCAAGCTCTGGATCGGCGTCATGCCCAACGAGCAGACCAACGTGATCGGCCTGTCGAAGTACGCGCGGCTGGCCGAGTGGGTGATGAGCCGGCCCCAGATCCAGGAAGAAGCCGTGGTTCAGCTGGCCGACCTGATTCAGGAGCGCACGCAGCCCGACGGCCTGGCGCTGGTGGTCGAGGCCGAGCATTTCTGCATGCAGTGGCGCGGCGTCAAGGAGATGGACAGCAAGATGATCAATTCGGTGATGCGCGGCGCGTTCCTGAAAGACTCCAACCTGCGCCGCGAATTCCTTTCCCTTCTTCCCCGCCGGAGTTGAACGCCATGCTCGTACGACTTCTCTATGTGAGCCGCGCCGTCGATACCAGCTCTGACGCCATCGAAGCGATCCTCGCGCAATCGCGCTCGCACAACACTGCGTGCGGCATCACCGGCATCCTTTGCTATGGCGCAGGCGTGTTCCTGCAGGCCATCGAAGGCGGCCGCACGGCGATCAGCGAGCTGTATGGCCACATCCAGCGGGATCCCCGCCACAAGGACGTGGTGCTGCTGCACTACGAAGAAATCTCCGAGCGCCGCTTCGGCGGCTGGACGATGGGGCAGGTCAATCTGTCCAAGCTCAATATCTCGACCTTGCTCAAGTACTCGGAGAAGCCGGAGCTCGATCCGTATTCGGTCTCCGGGAAGGTATCGCTCGCGCTGCTCGAGGAACTGATGGCCACCGCCGCCATCGTCGGCCGGCACTGAGTCGCGCGCGGCGGCCGAGGCTGCATCGGCCATGCTGCTGCTGGGCTGCGATTTCTCGAGCGCGCCGACTTCGCGCAAGCCCATCGTGCTCGCGCTCGGGGTCGCGCAGGAGGGCGGCGTCCGGCTCTCGCGGCTCGAACGCTTCGCGACTCTCGACGCCTGGCGCCAATGGCTGGCGGATACGCCCGAATGGGTCGGCGCCTTCGACTTCCCCTTCGGCTTGCCGCGCGAACTGGTCGCACAGCTCGGATGGCCGCCGCAATGGCGGGCGCTCATCGCGCACTATGCCGGCTTGAGCCGCGACAGCATCCGCGAGACTTTCGCTGCCTTCTGCGCGGCGCGCCCCGCCGGCGGGAAGTTCGCGCACCGCGCAACGGACGGCCCGGCGGGCTCCAGTCCCTCGATGAAATGGATCAACCCACCGGTCGCCTTCATGCTGCACGCCGGCGTGCCGCGGCTGCTCGCGGCAGGTGCCGCATTGCCGGGACTGCACGCGCCGGCCGGCGGCGGCACGGCGCGTGTTGCGCTGGAGGGCTATCCGGGGCTTCTTGCGCGCGAGCTGATCGGGCGGCGCAGCTACAAGAGCGACGATGCCGCTGCCCAGAGCGCGCAGCGGCGCGCGGCGAGGATCGATCTGCTCGCCGCGCTCGAAAGAGGTTCCACGCGTCTCGGCCTTCGTTTCTTTCTCGGCGCTGCCGAGCGCGATCAGCTGCTGGCCGATGCCAAGGGCGATTGCATCGACGCGGTGCTCTGCCTCGTGCAGGCCGCCTGGGGTGCGGCCCGCAAGTCGAGCGCCGGTCCGGGCTATGGCCTGCCGGCGGCGATGGACCCGCTGGAGGGCTGGATTCTCACCGCCTGAAGTCCTGCAGCAGATCAAGCCGGTTTCGGCACGCGGGGCCTATGCGGGCTCGCTAGATTGGTTTTCAGTGGCTCGGTCGAACCACCAGTATTGAGGCTAGCCGGGCTTTTTCTTTGGGTAGTTGGACTTCGTTCAATGGCCGAGCCAGTCCTTCAGCTCGTCGGCGTGCTCTTCCTCGTCGGTGAGGATTTCTTCGAGCATGCGGCGCGTCGTTGGGTCCTTGTCGCCGATGAGCGAGATCAATTGCCGGTAGGTCTCGATGGCAATGCGTTCGGCCACGAGGTTGGCGCGCACCATGGCCTGCAGCTCCGTCGCCTCGTCGTAGTCCGCATGACTGCGGTCGAGCAATGTCTTCGGATTGAAGTCGGGCTGGCCTCCGAGCTGCACGATGCGTTCCGCGATCTTGTCGGAATGGGCGGACTCTTCGTTCGCATGCACGAGGAACTCGTCGGCGATCGCCGGCGAGGCCACGCCGTTGGCGGAGAAGTAGTGGCGCTTGTAGCGCAGCACGCAGACCAGCTCGGTGGCCAGCGCGTCATTGAGCAGCTTGACGATGTCGTCGCGCCACGGCCCGTAGCTGGGCGTCACGGCGCCGTCGTCGAGGTGCTTGGACGCCGCGTCGATGGCGGTCTGGTCGAGCGTCAGAACTTACGGGCGCTCCTTGACTGCGGTATTCATGGGGAATCCTTTCGTGAGGGGCTGGGGTTCTTGTGCATCAGCGTGGTCACGAGATCGGCCACGTCCGATGTCTTGAGGGCCGCGGCGAGCACTGCCGTGATCGACAGCAATCGCCAGGGCTTGACCAGCACGACCAGCGCACCCGCCGCCGCTGCCGCCGCCATCAGCTTGGCGGGCTGTTCGCGCGCATAGCGGTCGAGCAGCGGTCGCGCCAATTGGCCGACGGCGTTGGCGGGGTGCCTGCGCCACCAGCGCCGGGTCGCATTGCGCGCGACCGACGCCCAGTCGACCCGGTCGAGCACGCTTTCGCGCTGCGCCGGGCGCCGCCCCGAGGCTGGCCGTGGTGCATCGGCTGCGGCTTCGCTCCCTCGCAGCTGCTGCACCAGCGCCCGGCGGGAGATCGCGAGCCGTTGCTGCGGCGTCAGGTCCTGGCGCTCAATGGCCACGACCTTCTCCCGCCAGATGCAGCGCCTGGACGTCCGCGTCGAGCTGGGCGCGGATATCGCTGAAAGCATGAAATTCGCTCGGGCGCGAAGCAACATAGGCCGAGACGAGCGCGACCAGTACCGCGATGCCCGGAACGACGACCAGCACCCAGTGAAAGCTTCCGTGCAGCGCGCCGAGCATGGCGGCGACGCCGATCAGCCCCAGGGCGAGCATCGCGCTGGCGGCTGCAAGCGCGCCTGCCACGACCCGCGCGATCAGGCCCCGGCTCGCCTGCGCCGTTTCCAGCCTGGCCAGCGCAGCGTAGTTGGCGACGTGATCCGCGATCAGCTCCGGATGCCCGAGCACCGTGGAGAAAATGGGATGAAGCATGGTGCGACAGGCAGCGGGAAGCGGAATTTCAGATCAATAGTCGTCCCGGCTGCTGCGACGGCTGGCGAGGACGATCAGCGCCGTGATGGCGGCACCGGCCGCGGCGGCGACGAGCACGGAGCGAACCGGCTGGTCGGCGATGTACTTGCCCGTGACGTCGGCAGCCTGCTCGAAGCGGCGTTGCGCACGCGCGCTGGTCGTCGAGGCGGCATCCAGGCCGCGCTGTACCGCCTGCTGCACACGTGCCGCGATCTGCTCCACGGCGGGCTCCGCGTCGCGGCGCAGGTCACGAACCTTCTCTCCGGCGGCGTTCACTGCGTTCTGCGCGTAGGCGCGCGTGGTGTCGATCGCGTCAGCGGCGGTCTGGCGCGCCTCTTCGGCGATCTGCGAAGGGGTCTTGGTGGTCGTGTTCATGAAAATAGTCCTTCCGGAGATTGTTGTGAGAACCTGCTCATCGTAACGAGGCTGTCATCGTCGCATCAAGCCCGCGATGAAGCTGGCGAGGGCCAGCACGATGAAGATCACGAAAAGTATTTTCGCGATGCCGACGGCGCTGGCCGCGATGCCGCCGAAGCCGAACAGCGCGGCGATCAGGGCGATGACCAGGAATACGACTGCGTAATACAACATGCTGAACTCCTTTGGAGGATGGTCTCGTCGTTGTGAATGGCGGCCGGCCGGTTCAGAGGGTGAAACCGCGTGGGATTCACGTTAAGTGGGGGGGCGCCGAAGCCCTGTCAGCAGCAGCGGCCTGGGGGCGTAGGAGAGGGTCGAATCACGGTCGGGCCGCTCCCGAGCCGCGTATTCAGGCTGCTTTGGAGGAGGGAGGCGGGGAGGCGGGGAGCATCGCGCTCAGGCGCGTTCCCTGGCCGGGCGCCGACGAAATGGTGAGCTTGCCCTTGGCGGCTTCCACGCGATGCCGCATGCCTGCCAGGCCATGGGATGAAGGCCGGGTGCTGCGGGCGTCGAAGCCCTTGCCGTTGTCGGCGACTTCCACGATCACGTGGTTGCCGTAGTTTTTCATGACGATGCTGGCTTCGGTCGCCTGCGCGTACTTGCTGATGTTGGTCAGGCTTTCCTGGACCATGCGATAGATGGTGAGCTGGTCGGCTTCGTTGAGCGCCACCGGCTCGAGCACCATCTCGATTTCCATTCCCGAGCGCTCGGCGAATTCGCGGCCGAGGATTTCGAGCGAAGCGATGAGCCCGAGGTTGGCCAGCGACGAGGGCCTCAGGTCTTCGATGATGCGGCGCTTGAGCGCGATGCCGCTGTTGAGGAGCTCGTTCAGATGCTGCAGCCGCTGGATCGCGTCCGGCGAATCGATGAGGCGCGACTTCAGGCGTGCGACGTCCAGCTTGGCCGCGGTCAGCAGCGAGCCCAGCTCGTCGTGCAGCTCGCGCGCCAGGAAGCCGCGCTCGCTTTCCCGCACCTGCTGCAGGTGGGTGGCGAGCTCGGCCAGCGTCGCGGTGCGTTCGCGGACCTCGTCCTCCAGGGCATTGCGTTCGCGTTGCAGCGCCTCCTGCTGCCGCTCGCCGGCCGAGCGCAGCGCATGGGCCTGGCGCAAATACAGGTAGAAGGCCAGCAGGCCCGCCAATGCCACCAGCCCGATGCCGATGCGCGCAAAGCGCAGCGACTTCGCGATCTGGACCTGGCCCAGCATCAGCGCCTCGTTGCTGATCGAAATCAGTTCGCCGGCCTGCTGGCGAATGGCCTCCATCTCCTCGCGGCCGACGTCGGTCGTGATCACGAACTTCCAGGCGTCGTCGTTGCCGTCGCGTCGCAGCCGCACGCTCATGTCCATCTCCGCGAGCTTGCGCGAGACGTGCTTCGAGAGCTGGGTCAGGCGCGCCGTCTCGACGGGCTTTCCGGCATAGAGCACCTGCAGGGCGGCCAGTTGACCATCCACCTGCTTCACGGCAACGTCATACGGCTCACGGTAGCGCGCCTCGCCCGTCAACAGATAGCCGCGCTGACCCGTTTCGGCATCGATGATGTTCTGCAGCAGCATGTTGAGCACCTGGCGCACGCGCTGCGCCTCGCCGACTTCGGTCAGGGCCCGGGTGGACTGGCGGTAGCCGGCCTCGTTGATGCCCACGAGCACGAGCGCGGCGAGCGTCGCGAGCGTGAGGCCGAGGGCCATCTTCGGGAAAGCTAACCAGCGCATGGGGTCTCCGCGGGATGCGGGCAGTTCAAATTCGGGAATAATCGACGTGGATCAGGGGGCGGCATGCCGCGACGCAAGAAACCGCGATACGACAAAGAAGGTACCAGATGATCAAGATCGGAATTGTGGACGACCACGCCATCGTGCGCTCCGGCTTGCGCCAGTTCTTCTCGGAACACGTCGACCTGCGCGTGGCGGGCGAGGCGGCCAGCGGACGCGAAGCGATCGAGCTGGTGCGCACCACGGAGCTGGATGTGCTCGTGATGGATCTCTCGATGCCCGGACAGAGCGGGATCGATGCGCTGGCGATGATCCGCGCCAAAGCGCCGGACGTGGGCATCCTCATCTTGAGCGGCTACCCCGAGGAGCACTACGCGATGAACCTGATCCGCCAGGGCGCGAGCGGCTATCTCAACAAGGAGTGCGACCCGATGGAGATCGTGAACGCGATCCGCACCATCTCGCTGGGCCGCCGCTACATCACGCCGGCGGTGGCCGAGCTGCTGGCGCGCCAGCTCGACCGCAAGGACGACGCGGCGCCGCACGAGCAATTGTCCGAGCGCGAGTTTCAGGTGTTTCTCAAGCTGGCCAAGGGTGAGACGGCGGGCGATATTGCCAAGACGCTTTCGCTTTCGG
This sequence comes from Variovorax sp. LjRoot84, assembly GCF_964254305.1. Taxonomy (NCBI): domain Bacteria; kingdom Pseudomonadati; phylum Pseudomonadota; class Betaproteobacteria; order Burkholderiales; family Comamonadaceae; genus Variovorax; species Variovorax sp. LjRoot84. The sequence goes on along the minus strand of NZ_CAXUTE020000001.1, from coordinate 4,635,011 downwards.
TCAAGACCGTCAGTACTTACCGCACGCGCCTGATGGAGAAGATGAATCTCTCTTCCAACAGCGACCTGACGTACTACGCGCTGAAGAACAAGTTGATCGATTGAGATTCCGGCGGCGGCTCCATCCCTGCGGGGCTGCCGCATGCTGGAAAAGACCATCGTTCGCGATGCGGGGCGTCAGCTCGAGCTGGACGGCTGGCGAAGCGCGGAGGACTGCCCGATGCAGAAGTCGATCAGCGCGTCGATCTCGTTCGATTTGTCGAACACGGCATCGACACCGAACTGGGCGCAGCGTTTGCGTATGTCGGGGGTGGCGTAGTTGCTGAGCACCACCACTTTCTGGTCGGGCCGGCGCGACACGCAAGCCTGCAGCACGCCCAGGCCGCTGCCTTGTTTCAGGAACAGATCGACGATGGCCAGTTCCCACTGGTCGCTGTTCTCGGTCAGCCAGCGGACGGCTTCCGTCTCGGTTTCGGCGAAACCGACGGCTGAGATCCAGGTGAGCTCCTCCAGAGTACCGACGAGATTCTCGCGGATCGTGACGTTGTCTTCGACGATGTAGGTGTTCAATCTGGGGTCCATTGGAGAACCGGCGCGTCTCTCTGGCGATCGAGCTCCGTGGACCGTGGGTCCCCGCGAAAGCCGTTTCGCAAAATGCTACAAATCAACAGCCCCGCATCATGCAGCGTTCGACGCCCTGCGGCTGTAGGTTTGTTCTTACGACGTTGAACGATTTGCGGCCGTAGGCTTTGCCCCACAGCGGCTGCGGTCGAGCGCCGACCCCGGCGCCGGATGCGCCCCCGTACCCTCGATCCCGATGCGGATCGCTCCATGCCTTCGCATCCTTTCTCCAACGGAAGGCGCCGAGATGAACATCGTGTGGAACTACGTGGCCGTCGGCCTCTTGACCTTGGCGGCCGCCGCAGTCGTGGTGATCGGCGAGCCCGCGAACGCCGAACTGAAGCTCGCCGAAGCGGCGAAAAACGCGGCCGCGGTCGGCATCACCGCCATCTGCTTCCTCGCATCCCCTGCATCCATCACCTCGACGCCGGACAAGAAGATGCCAGCACCGTGACCCCGACCACCGCCCACACGCCGCGCCGCTCGATCTGGATCAAGCTCGGCGCGGTGCTGCTGGGGCTGTTCGTGGCCCTCCTGCTGGTGCTGGCTTTCTTTCCCTGGGACGCGCTGCGGGAGCCGATCAACCGCTACGTCAGCGACAAGACCGGCCGCAAGTTCGAGATCACGCGGCGGCTGGATGTCGATCTCGGCTGGCGCGGCGCCACCGTCAAGCTCGACGGCATCGAATTCGCGAATCCTTCCTGGGCCCGCGACCCCTATCTCGTGCGTGCGCAGAGCGCCGAACTGGACCTCCGGCTGTGGCCGCTCCTGGCGCGCAAGGTCGTGATTCCGCGCCTGGCCCTGGTTTCGCCGTCGCTGGGCCTTCAGATGGAAGAGGACGGGCGGCGCACCTGGGCGCTGGGCAAGGACACTTCGGACGAAGCGACAGTGCCGACGATCGGCCTCCTGCAGATCGACGGCGGCGGGCTCGACTTCCTTGCGGAGCATTGGGGCGTGGACCTGCACGCCGATTTCAGCTTCGACACCAGCCGCGGCGACATGCCGCTCAGCTACCGCATCAAGGGCCGCTACCAGCGCCAGCCGCTCACGGCGGAGGGCCGTACCGGCAACGTGCTGCAGCTCAACGCGGCGGGCCAGCCGCCGTTCCCGCTCGAGATCAGTGCGGCCGCGGGTCACACCCGGCTGAAGGCGCAAGGCACGGTGACCGAACTCGCCAGCCTGGATGGCGTCGACGCCCGCTTCGAACTCAAGGGCCAGAACCTCGGCGATCTGTACCGGTTGCTGGGCATCGCGCTGCCCCAGACTTCCCCTTACGCCCTCAGCGGCGAGCTGAAAAAGCGCGCGAAGCTGTGGGAGGTGCAAGGCCTCAAGGGCAAGCTGGGCCTCTCCGACATCGCCGGCGACATGCGGTTCGACCAGTCGCAGAAGCCGCCTTATCTCGCGGGCAGCCTCCGCTCGCGCGTGATGGACATGGACGACCTCGGCCCGTTGATCGGCTTGCCGCCGACGGCCCGTTCGGCCAATGCAGTCGAAGGTGTGGCGCCGCCGCCCAGCGTTGCCCAAGTCAAGCGCGCGCAGCGCGATCCCGGGCGCAAGGTGCTGCCCACCGCCACGCTGGACTTCGAGCGCCTGCGCGCCATGAATGCCGAGGTGAAGTACGTGGCCGACCGCATCCGGAACGTGCGCGAGCTGCCGCTCGACAAGGGCAGCGTGCAGGTGAAGCTGAAGGATGGCGTGCTGACGCTCGACCCGCTCGATGTGGGCGTCGCCAACGGCAGGCTGGCCGGCGCGATCCGCATCGATGCCACCCAGAATCCGGCCGACATCCGAGCGGCGCTGGACGTGCGCGCCATGCAGCTCAACCGCCTGATTCCCAAGGTCGAGACCCTGCGCACCAGCTTCGGAAAACTCGATGGGCGGATCAACCTGTCCGGGCGCGGAAACTCGGTCGCGGGCTGGCTGGGCAGCGCCTCCGGGGATGTGGCCGCTCTCACGGGCCGCGGGCAGTTCAGCAACCTGCTGCTGGAATTCATGGGCCTGGACGGCGGCGAGATCATCAAGTTCTTGCTGCGCGGCGACCGGAACGTCGTGTTGCGCTGCGCGGCGCTCGCCTTCGATGTCGACAAGGGCACGATGAACGGCCGCAGCCTGGTGTTCGACACCGAGGACACGGTCTTCAACGTGAGTGGCCATGCCAGCCTCGCGAACGAGACGCTGGATTTCGTGATCCGGCCGCAACCCAAGGACAAGAGCATCCTCTCGCTGCGCGGTCCGCTGGTTGTCGGCGGCACCTTTGCATCGCCGTCGGCGGGCGTCCAGGCCGGCCCGTTGGCGACGCGCGGCATCGCTGCGCTGGCGCTGGGCACGATCAACCCCTTGCTCGCGCTCGCCGCGACCGTCGAAACCGGCCCCGGCGTCGATGCCGATTGCCAGGAGGTGCTGGCCCTGGCGAAGCGGCCGGTATCCCGGGAGGCAGCCGCCGGCGCTGCCAAGGCAAAGAAGCAGTAGCTTTTCTTCAGCCGGCACCCGGCCGGTGCCCGCACACGCTGCAGCCCGGATCGCGGGCGACGCGCAGGGTGTCGAAAGCCGTCCGGCGCCCGTCGAACATCAGCAGGCTGCCGGCCAGCGAGGGGCCGATGCCGGCCAGCAGCTTCAGTGCCTCGCCGGCCTGCAAGGTGCCAATGGTGCCGACCACCGGCGCGAACACGCCGAGCACGGCGCAGCGCGTTTCCTCGAAGTGGGCATCGGGCGGAAACAGGCAGGCATAGCAGGGCGAGGCCGGATCGCGCGCGTCGTACACGCTCAGCTGGCCGTCGAAGCGGATCGCCGCGCCGGCCACCAGCGGCCTCGCATGGGCGACGCAGGCCCGGTTCACCGCATGCCGGGTGCTGAAGTTGTCGCTGCAATCGATCACCACGTCGGCCTCGGCGACCAGCCGCGCGAGCAGCGCATCGTCGGCGCGCAGGCGGTGCGTCTCGATGCGGATGTCCGGATTGATGCCGCGCATCGCCTCGGCGGCCGATTCGACCTTGGCCATGCCCACCCGCTCCGTGCCATGGGCGATCTGGCGCTGAAGGTTGGTGAGATCGACCTCGTCGTCGTCGACCAGCGTGATGCGGCCGACGCCGGCCGCGGCGAGATAGAGCAGCACCGGAGAGCCGAGCCCGCCGGCACCGATCACCAGCGCATGGCCCGCACTGACGCGCGCCTGGCCGTCGATGCCGAACTCTTCGAGCAGGATGTGGCGCGAATAGCGCAGCAGGTCTTGGTCTTCCATGCGCTGCGCGGTCGATCGCCGGGGGGCGGTGGCTCCCGCGGGGAGCCGCCCGGGATCAGTTTTCCTTCTTTTCTTCCTTGTTCTCGACGATCACCTGCGTCTTGCTCACCAGTACGGGCTGACCCTTGAGCCGGTTGAAGGCCTGCATGAGCGGGAAGTCCTTGTCGGTGCCGAACTCGGGCACCTTGCGGTCCTGCGGCGGCTTCTTGGCTTCTTCCTCGAGCCGCTTACGGGCCTCGTCGCGGGCTTTTTCGCGCTCGGGGTCCTTGCTCTCCGGGCCCTGGCCGCTCGCCAGGTGCTTTTCGAGGTCGGCCTCGCGCATGCGCAGCGCGGCGAAGGGGCTGCCCTCGGCGCTTTCGTCGACCAGCACGTTCGGCACGATGCCCTTGGCCTGGATCGAGGTGCCGCTCGGCGTGTAGTAGCGCGCCGTCGTGATCTTGAGGCCGGTGTCGGGGCCGAGCGGGCGCACCGTCTGCACCGAACCCTTGCCGAAGGTCTGGCTGCCCATCACGATGGCACGCTTGTGGTCCTGCAGGGCGCCGGCCACGATTTCGCTGGCGGAAGCCGAGCCTTCGTTCACGAGCACCACCAGCGGCACCGTCTTGAGCGCCGCAGGGAGGGTGCGCAGCGGATCGCTGCCCGCGCGGCGCTGGTAGAACTCGGGCGCGGCCTTGTAGACCGACTTGCTCTCGGACAGCTGGCCGTCGGTGGAGACGACGGTGACGTTCTCGGGCAGGAAGGCGGCCGAGATGGCCACCGCCGCATCGAGCAGGCCGCCCGGATCGTTGCGCAGGTCGAGCACCAGGCCTTTCAGGTTGGGTTCCTGCTTGTAGATCTCGTCGACCTTCTTGACGAAGTCGTCGACCGTGCGTTCCTGGAACTGCGACAGGCGGATCCAGCCGTAGCCCGGCTCCATCACCTTGCCGCGCACCGACTGCGTGCGAATCTCCTCGCGCGTGATGGTCACCGGGAAGGTGCGGTTCTCGTCCTTGCGGAAGATCGTGAGCAGCACCTTGGTGTTGGCCTCGCCGCGCATGCGCTTGACGGCCTCGTTGAGCGAGAGGCCGCGCACCGCGGTGTCGTCGATCTTGGTGATCAGGTCGTTCGGCTTGAGGCCGGCGCGGAAGGCGGGGGAGCCCTCGATCGGCGACACCACCTTGATCAGGTTGTCCTCCTGCGAAATCTCGATGCCCACGCCGACGAAGCGGCCGGTGGTGCCCTCGCGAAATTCCTTGAAGGACTTCTTGTCGAAATACTGCGAATGCGGATCGAGCCCGGCGACCATGCCCGAAATCGCATCCGAGATGAGCTTTTTCTCGTCGACCGGCTCGACATAGTCGCTCTTCACCATGCCGAACACCGCAGCGAGCTGCTGCAGTTCTTCGAGAGGTAGAGGGGCCAGGGAGCCTCGTGCAACGGTTTGCAACGAGACGGTGGTCAGCGCGCCGGCCACGGCGCCGGCTGCAACCCAGCCGGTGATTTTCAATTTCTGGCCCATGTGTAAATGTCCTTGTCGCCTGTCAATCCAATATACACAGCTTGGAAGCAAGTTGTCTGCCGGGGTTCCGCGTACCCGTCGAAGCTGGAGCGGTTTTCGTCACGCCTTGCCTTGCGCTGCCACCGCGGCCACGGCTTTTTCGGCCGCCGCGGCGTCGCCGAGGTAGTAGTGCCGCAGCGGCTTGAGCTCGTCGTCCAGCTCGTAGACCAGCGGAATGCCGTTCGGGATATTGAGGCCCACGATGTCGTCGTCGGAGATGCCGTCGAGGTATTTCACCAGCGCCCGGATCGAATTCCCGTGCGCCGACACCACCAGCCGGCGCCCGGCGCGGATCGCCGGCGCCATCGATTCGTTCCAGAAGGGCAGCACGCGCGCCACGGTGTCCTTGAGGCATTCGGTCAGCGGTACCTGCTCCGGCGGCAGCTTGGCGTAGCGCACGTCGGCGCGTTCGCAGCGCGGATCGTTCGGCTCCAGCGGCGGCGGCGGGGTGCTGTAGCTGCGGCGCCAGACCAGCACCTGCTCGTCGCCGTACTTCTTGGCGGTTTCGGCCTTGTTGAGGCCCTGCAGCGCGCCGTAGTGGCGCTCGTTGAGGCGCCAGGAGTGCACCACCGGCAGCCAGGTGCGGTCGAGTTCGTCCAGCGTATGCCAGAGCGTGCGGGTGGCGCGCTTGAGCACGCTGGTGTAGGCGACGTCGAAGTCGTAACCCTCGGCCTTCAGGAGCCGCCCGGACTGCTTGGCCTGCTCGATGCCGGTGGCCGTCAGGTCGACGTCGGTCCAGCCGGTGAAGCGGTTTTCGAGATTCCAGGTCGATTCGCCGTGGCGGATCAGTACCAGTTTATGCATGGGGGAAGGCCTTTGGAACGCAAGCGAAAAGTCGACATTCTAAAATCCGGGGTTTGCTACTCAAGGAACACCGTGAAATTCATCGTCGACAACTGGATGCTGATCCTGATCGCGCTCAGCTCGGGCGGCATGCTGGCCTGGCCGCTGCTGCGCGGGGCCAACGCCGGATCGCTCACGGCGCAGGGCGCGGTGCAGCTCATCAACCGCGAACGCGCGGTGGTGGTCGACGTGCGCGAACCCGAGGAGTATGCAGCCGGTCATGTGACCGGCGCGAAGAACGTGCCGCTCAACCAGCTCGGCGAAAAACTCGGTGCCGCGGTCAAGAACAAATCGGTGCCGCTGCTTCTGATCTGCGCCACCGGTGCGCGGGCCCAGCGCGCGGTGGCCACGGCCAAGAAACTCGGCTACGAGCAAGCGCAAGCGGTGGCCGGCGGACTCAAATCCTGGAAAGAGGCTAACCTGCCGATTGAAAAAGCCTGAACTTCCCGGATATACGCACGATGCAAGCCGTCAAGATGTACACCACCGCCGTTTGCCCCTATTGCATTCGAGCCAAGCAAATCCTCAAGGCCAAGGGCGTCGATCAGATCGAGGAGATCCGCGTCGACAGCGACCCCCAGGCCCGCATCGCGATGATGAACACCACCCAGCGGCGCACCGTGCCGCAGATCTTCATCGGCGACATCCACGTCGGCGGCTGCGATGAGCTGATCGCGCTCGACGGCCGCGGCGGCCTCATCCCGCTGCTGCAGGGCGCCTGAAGCAGCGGGGCGATAATCGCCCCTTTCGCATCCTCGCAGACCCATCCTCCAGCCCGCTCTCGGGACCTTCTCCCCGGCGGGCGTTGTTTTGACCCTCGAAAGTTCAGCCATGGCCGACCAGCAAGCCCAAGATCCCGTCTTCCAGATCCAGCGCGTCTATCTGAAAGACCTGTCGCTCGAGCAGCCCAATTCGCCTGCCATCCTGCTGGAGCAGGAGCAGCCGACCGTCGACATCCAACTCGGCGTCGATGCCCAGCCCGTGACCGACGGCATCTTCGAGATCACCGTCTCGGCCACCGTGCAGACCAAGATCCAGGACAAGACCGTGTTCCTGGTCGAGGCCAAGCAGGCCGGCATCTTCGAGATCCGCAACTTGCCCGAAGACCAGATGGGCCCGATCCTCGGCATCGCCTGCCCGCAGATCGTCTACCCCTACCTGCGCGGCAACGTGGCCGACGTGATCCAGCGCGGCGGTTTCCCGCCGGTTCACCTGGCCGAAATCAACTTCCAGGCCATGTTCGAACAGCAGCAGGCCCAGGCGGCGGGCCAGCCCTCGCCGATCGTCACGCAGTAAGCGCAACGTAACTGCGCCGCCGCCGATGAAGATCTGCGTGCTCGGCGCCGGTGCCTGGGGCACGGCGCTGGCGGTCAATGCGGCCGGCCGCCATCCGGTCACCCTGTGGGCGCGCGATGCGGCCCAGGCCGAGGCCATGTCGGCGGCGCGCGAGAACCAGCGCTATCTGCCCGGCATTGCGCTGCCGCCCTCACTCACCATTCGCGCCGGCGATGCGCTCGCCGCGCTCGAGGGCGCCGATCTCGCGATCGTCGCGACGCCGATGGCGGCCTTGCGCGAACAGCTCGTTCTTTTGCGCGACGCCGCCTACCCGGTGGCCTGGCTTTGCAAAGGCGTCGAGCCGGCGCGCGCGGACCCGGGCGCCGTGGGGCTGCTGGGCCACGAGATCCAGGCCGTCGTCGCGCCCGATCTGATGGCCGGCGTGCTGAGCGGCCCGAGCTTTGCGCAGGAAGTCGCGCAAGGCCGGCCCACGGCGCTGGTTGCCGCCAGTCTCCATACGCAGCTGCGCGATGCGCTGGTCGCGGCCTTCCACGGCCCGACCCTGCGCGTTTATGCCAACGACGACATCGTGGGCGTCGAGGTCGGCGGCGCCGTCAAGAACGTGCTGGCGATCGCGACCGGCCTGGCCGACGGCCTGGCGCTCGGCCTCAATGCGCGCGCCGCGCTGATCACGCGCGGCCTGGCCGAAATGACGCGCTTCGGCGTCGCCCTCGGCGCCCGGGCCGATACCTTCATGGGGCTCTCCGGCCTCGGCGACCTCGTGCTCACGGCCACCGGCGATCTCTCGCGCAACCGCAAGGTCGGCCTGCTGCTGGCCCAGGGCCGGACGCTGGCCCAGGCGGTGGATTCGCTGGGCCACGTGGCCGAGGGCGTCTACTGCGCGCGCACCGTGGTGCAGCGCGCGCGCCATCTGGGCGTCGAAATGCCGATCGCCGACAGCGTGGTTGCGCTGCTTGACGGCCGCGTGCGGCCTGCGGAGGCAGTCGCTGAACTGATGGGGCGCGAGCCGGGCGTGGAATCCGGATGAAACCCGTGTGGCCCGGCTAAGCAAACAGAACAATGGACGACAACTTTTTCGATTTTTCCCCGGCCCGCGTGGCCGAGCTCGCGCAGGCCGATGCCGCGCGGGCGTTGCGCGAGGACGCCGGCGACGGCGACCTCACGGCCGGCCTGGTGCCTGCCGGCGGGCGCGCCACGGCGCGAGTGCTGCTGCGCGAGCCCGCCGTGCTGTGCGGCGCACCGTGGGTGGAGGCGGTCGTGCTGCAGCTCGATCCGCAGGCCCGCATCGTGTGGCATGGTGCAGAAGGCACACAGTGCGCGGCCGAGCAGACCGTGCTCGAAATTTCGGGCGATGCGCGGGCCCTGCTCACTGCCGAACGCACCGCGCTCAACTTCCTGCAGCTGCTGAGCGCCGTCGCGACGCGCACCGCCACCTACGTCGAAGCGGTCCGCGGCACGCGCGCCGCGATCGTCGACACCCGCAAGACCCTGCCGGGCCTGCGTCTGGCGCAGAAGTACGCGGTACGCGTCGGCGGCGGCACCAACCACCGAATCGGCTTGTACGACGCCATCCTGATCAAGGAAAACCACATCGCCGCCGCGGGTGGCGTCAGCGCCGCGCTGCAAGCCGCCGCGCGCGTGGCCGGCCAGGCAAAGTTCGTCGAAATCGAAGTCGAGACGCTGGACCAGCTCGACGAGGCGCTGGCCCAGGGCGCGCGGATGGTGCTGCTGGACAACATGGACCTGCCGACCCTGCGCGAAGCCGTGCGCCGCAACGAGGCGGCCAGAAAGACCCGCGCGGTGTTGGAGATCTCCGGCGGCGTCACACTCGAAAGCGTGCGTGCCCTGGCCGAGACCGGCGTCGATCGCATCTCGGTGGGCGCGCTGACCAAGGACATCAAGGCCATCGATTTTTCGATGCGCTTCCAGGAGGGCTGAGCCGTGGCGACTTCCGTCATCAGCGTCGACTACGAGCAGCCGGCCGAAGCCGGTGCCGCCTGCGACACGCGCCATGCCTGGGCGCGCGTCCCGCCCGAGCCGTCGCCAACCGAACGCGCAGCGCTGAAGCAGCGTATCCGCCGCCTGCTGCGCGAGCGCGATGCGGTGATGGTGTCGCACTACTACGTGCATCCCGACCTGCAGGACCTGGCCGAAGAAACCGGCGGCCTGGTGAGCGATTCGCTCGAGATGGCACGCTTCGGCCGCGACCATGCGGCAAGGACGCTGGTGGTTTCGGGCGTGCGCTTCATGGGCGAGACCGCCAAGATCCTGTCGCCCGAAAAGCGTGTGCTGATGCCCGATCTCGACGCCACCTGTTCGCTCGATCTCGGCTGCCCGGCCGATGCCTTCAGCGCCTTCTGCGACCGGCATCCGGACCGCACGGTGGTCGTCTACGCCAACACCAGCGCGGCCGTGAAGGCGCGCGCCGACTGGCTGGTGACTTCAAGCTGCGCGCTCGACGTGGTGCGTGCGCTGGCGGCGCAGGGCCGCAAGATCCTCTGGGCGCCCGACCGGCACCTGGGCGACTACATCCGGCGCGAAACCGGCGCCGACATGGTGAGCTGGGAAGGCGCCTGCATCGTGCACGACGAATTCAAGGCGCTCGAGCTGGAACTGCTGAAAGAGGCCCATCCGCGGGCCAAGGTGCTGGTGCATCCAGAAGCGCCGGCCGACGTGATCGCGCTGGCCGATGCGGTGGGCTCGACCTCCGGCATCCTGAATGCGGCGCAGCGCATGGATGCAGCCGAGTTCATCGTCGCCACCGACAGCGGCATGCTGCACAAGCTGCGCACGCTCAATCCCGGCAAGATCTTCATCGAGGCGCCCACGGCCGGCAACGGCGCCACCTGCAAGAGCTGCGCGCACTGCCCCTGGATGGCCATGAACGGCCTGGCCGACCTGGCGCGGGTGCTCGAAACGGGCGCCGGCGAGGTCCATGTCGACCCGGCGCTGGGCCTTCGCGCACGCGTGCCGATCGATCGCATGCTGGCTTTCACGGCGGGGCTGAAAAACGGCCAGCCGGCCGGCAGCTTGGTCGCCGGCATCGGCGCGGCCTGAGCCGAGCCTCCGGCGTCAGGCGCCGAGCTCCAGCACGCACTCGTCGCCCAGCGCATCGCGCCAGACGCGCACCCGCGAGGGCGGCGGCCGCATGCCGGCCAGGGCCTTGGCGATGAACAGGCAAAGATTTTCCAACGTGGGGATGCCCAGGCCCGGCACATCGTCGAGCAGGTGATGGTCGAGTTGCTCGCGTACGGCATTCAGATGTCCGCGCAACACGCCGAGGTCGATGACCATGCCGGTTTCGACATTGAGCGGGCCGCTGACGGCGACCTCCGCGTGGTAAGTGTGGCCGTGGATGCGGCGGCTGCCTTCGGCGTCGATCTCGCGCCGCAGGGTGTGGGCAGCGTCGAAAAAGAAGCGCTGGCTGATGGTGAGTTGGGTGGACATTGGCGTCAGTCGGGGAACACCGCGGAACCGGCTTGCCGGGCCGCTGGTGTTGCCCCCGGAGAGGGGGTTGGCGGACCACACGAAGTGGGGGAGCCTGGGGGAGAGCTAAATTTCAGCGGATCCCGGTCAGTTTGTGGGTCTGCAGGCTGAGCCGCCAGCCGGGGCGGTGCATGCAGGTGTCGATGCACAGGGCCGTGTTCTCGGCCTGTGCCGGACCGTCCATCGGCTGCAGGAAGCGGTGCGCGAAGTGGCTGTCGGCCTGCAGCGCGTCCAGGTCGAGGCCGGGCTGCGGCCACACCACCTTGAGCTCCTGCCCCGTGCGCTGGACCCAGGGCGCGCCGGCCTTCGGGCTGATGCAAAGCCAGTCGATGCCTTCGGGCGCAAGGACGGTGCCGTTGCTTTCCACCGCGATCCGGAAGCGGCGCGCATGCAGCGCGGCGATGAGCGCCGCGTCCACTTGCAGCAGCGGTTCGCCGCCGGTGAGCACGACCATCCGGTGCTCGGCGTCGCCGGCCGGCCATTGCGCGGCGATGGTGTCGGCAAGCAGCTCGGCGTTGGCGAACTTGCCGCCCAGCGTGCCGTCGGTGCCGACGAAATCGGTGTCGCAGAAGCGGCAGATGGCGCTCTCGCGGTCGCTCTCGCGGCCGCTCCACAGGTTGCAGCCGGCAAAGCGGCAGAACACGGCCGGCATGCCGGCCTGGGCGCCTTCGCCTTGCAGGGTGTAGAAGATTTCCTTGACGCTGTAACTCATGAAGACTCAGAGGTCGATTTCCAGGTTGTCGATCAGCCGCGTGGCACCCAGGCGCGCCGCGGCCAGCGCAACCAGCGGCTCGCCGGGCGCCGCCGGCGCCTGCAGGTCGGCGCGGCGGCGCAGTACCAGGTAGTCGGGCTGCCAGCCGCGCTCTTTCAATGACTGCATCGCGCGCGCTTCGATCGCAGCCAAGTCGCGTTCGCCTGAACGCAGCGCGCTGTCCATGGCTTGCAACGCCTTCGACAGCTGCACCGCTTCCGCGCGCTCGGCCTCGCTCAGGTAGCCGTTGCGCGAGGACAGCGCGAGGCCGTCTTCGGCGCGCCGGGTCTCGCTGCCCACGATCTCGATCGGCAGCGCGAACTGCCGCACCATGTGGCGGATGACCATCAGCTGCTGATAGTCCTTCTTGCCGAACACCGCGACGCGCGGCTGCACGCAGCTGAAGAGCTTCATCACCACGGTGCAGACGCCGACGAAGAAGCCGGGCCGGAAATGGCCTTCGAGGATGTCGGCCAGTGCCGGACCCGGATGCACCTTGCAGGTCTGCGGCTCGGGGTAGAGCGCCTTTTCGTCGGGCGCGAACAGGAGGTCGCAGCCGGCCGAGCGCAGCTTCTCGCAGTCGCTGTCCCAGGTGCGCGGATAGGTGTCGAAGTCCTCGTGCGGCAGGAACTGCAGCCGGTTGACGAAGATGCTGGCCACCGTGACGTCGCCCAGCGGCTTGGCCTGGCGCACCAGGGCCAGGTGGCCCTCGTGCAGGTTGCCCATGGTGGGAACGAAGGCCGGGCGCTGGAAGCGGCTCAGGTATTCGCGCAGTTCGGGGAGGGTGCGGGCGATGTGCATGGTGGTGATCTGCCTACCAGGCGTGGAGTTGGTCGTCGGGGAAGCTGCCGTCCTTCACCGCGCGCACATAGGCCGCAAGAGCCTCTGCGATGCCGGGCGCATCGGCCATGAAGTTGCGCACGAACTTCGGCATCTTGCCGAGGTTGATGCCCAGCATGTCGTGCAACACCAGCACCTGGCCGGCGGTGCCGCGGCCGGCGCCGATGCCGATGGTGGCGCAGTGCTTCAGCTCGCCGGTGAGCTCGGCGGCCAGCGCGGCCGGCACCATCTCCAGCACCAGCATCGCCGCGCCCGCGTCCTGCAGCGCATGGGCCTGCTGTTTCAGCAGGGCTGCCGCTTGCTCGCCCTTGCCCTGCACGCGGTAGCCGCCCAGCGCGTGCACCGTCTGCGGCGTGAGGCCGAGGTGGGCGCACACCGGGATCCCGCGCTCGACCAGGAAGCGCACGGTCTCGGTGGTCCAGCCGCCGCCTTCGAGCTTGACCATGTGGGCGCCGGCCTGCATCAGCACCGTGGCGCTGGCGAGCGCCTGTTCGCGCGATTCCTGGTAGCTGCCGAAGGGCAGGTCGGCGACCAGCCAGGCCGTGCCCTGCGCGCGGCGCAGCCCCCGAAAGACGCTCTCGGTGTGGTAGCGCATCGTGTCCAACGTCACGCCCACGGTGCTGTGAAGGCCCTGGCAGACCATGCCCACGGAGTCGCCGACCAGCAGGCATTCGACGCCCGCCGCATCGGCCATGGCGGCGAAGGTGGCGTCGTAGGCGGTCAGCATGGTGATCTTCTCGCCGCGCGCATGCAGGTCCGCCAGGCGCGGCAGGCTGAGCGGCTTGCGCAGCGAGGGCGGGGAGGCGGGCGGCAGGGTGCCGTAGGGGGTGGCGGAGCCGGCGGCGTTCGACATGGTGGGCTTCTTCAACAGTGGCGCAGCGCGCCGTAGGTTCGAACCGGGCGGCGCCTCAGGCGGCCGGCGGTACCAGGATGGTCGGTGCCGCGGGTGCGGCGAGCGATGGATAGTCGCGGCTGAAATGCAGGCCGCGGCTCTCGCGCCGCGCCTGCGCCGAGCGCACGATGAGCTCGGCCACCTGCACCAGGTTGCGCAGCTCCAGCAGGTCGCGCGTGACGTGGAAGTGGGCGTAGAACTCCTGGATCTCGCTGTCCAGCAGCGCGATACGGTGAGCCGCGCGCTCCAGCCGCTTGTTGGTGCGCACGATGCCCACGTAGTCCCACATGAAGCGGCGCAGCTCGTCCCAGTTGTGCGAGATGACCACGGTCTCGTCGGCATCGGTGACGCGGCTGTCGTCCCAGGGCGGCAGCTCGGCGCCGGCGTGCGCCGGCGCCTCGGCGATGGCCTGTGCGGCCGCGCGTGCGAACACCATGCATTCGACCAATGAGTTGCTGGCCAGCCGGTTGGCGCCGTGCAGGCCGGTGCAGGCGGTCTCGCCGATGGCGTAGAGGCCCGGCACGTCGGTGCGGCCGGCGAGGTCGCTCAGCACGCCGCCGCAGGTGTAGTGCGCGGCCGGCACCACGGGAATGGGCTCGCGCGTGATGTCGATGCCCAGTTCGGCGCAGCGCGCGAGGATGTTGGGAAAGTGTTCCTGCAGGAAGGCCGGGCTCTGGTGCGAGATGTCCAGGTGCACGCAGTCCAGCCCGTGCTTCTTCATCTCGAAGTCGATGGCGCGCGCCACCACGTCGCGCGGCGCCAGCTCGGCGCGCGCATCGTGCGCGGGCATGAAGCGGGTCCCGTCGGGCAGCTTGAGCAGTCCGCCCTCGCCGCGCACCGCCTCGCTGATGAGGAAGGACTTGGCATGCGGGTGGTAGAGGCAGGTTGGGTGGAACTGGATGAACTCCATGTTCGCCACCTGGCAGCCCGCGCGCCAGGCCGCGGCGATGCCGTCGCCGGTGGCCGTGTCGGGGTTGGTGGTGTAGAGATAGACCTTGCCGGCGCCGCCGGTGGCCAGGATGGTGTGGGGTGCGCGGAAGGTGACCACCTCGTCGGTCACTGCGTTCAGCGCATAGAGGCCCAGGCAGGCCGGGTCGGCCAGTCCGAGCTTGCGGCCCGTGATGACGTCGACCAGCGTGTGTTCTTCGAACAGTGTGATGCCGGGCGTGCGGCGCACGACCTCGATCAGCGTGCGCTGCACCGCGGCGCCGGTGGCGTCGGTCACGTGCACGATGCGGCGCTGGCTGTGGCCGCCTTCGCGCGTCAGGTGCAGTTCGCCGTTCTCGAGCGAGAAGGGCACGCCGAGTTCGCGCAGCCAGGCGATGGCCTCGGGCGCGTGCTCGACCACGAAGCGGGTGGCGGCCAGGTCGCAGAGCCCGGCGCCGGCGACCAGCGTGTCGTCCACGTGGGACTGCAGGCTGTCGTCTTCGCCCAGCACCGCCGCGATCCCGCCCTGCGCCCACTGGCTGGAACCGTCGTTCAGCGCGCGCTTGGTGAGCACGGCCACGCGGTGCGTGGGCGCCAGGTGCAGCGCGGCACTGAGGCCGGCCAGACCGCTGCCGACGATGAGGACGTCGAACTCATGCATATATCGCTCACCCCCAGGCTTGCCCACTTCGTGTGGCCGCCACCGCCCTCACCGGGGGCGACACCAGCGGCCCGGCGAAGCCGGTTCCGCGGTGTCTCCCGAATGGGCCTGGCTTCGCCGGCCTCGAATTGATGACCACGCGTCGGGCAACGGCCGGCCGGCGCGCTGAATAGAGCAACATCATGCCGGGGCGTAGGCCAGCCGCACGTAGATCGGCGCGAAGGCCTCGGCCTGCGTGATGTCGATCAGCGTTTCCTTCGCGAGTTCGAGCATCGCGATGAAGGTGACGATCAGCACCGGCACGCCGCGCGTCACGTCGAACAGCTTCTCGAACTCGACGAACTGCCGCCCCTGCAGGTGGCGCAGCACGATGCTCATGTGCTCGCGCACGCTGAGCTCCTCGCGCGAGATCTTGTGGTGCTGCACGAGCTTGGCGCGCTTCAGGATGTCGGCCCAGGCCTCGCGCAGGTCGACCACGTTCACGTCGGGAAAGCGCGGCTTGAGCGACTGCTCGATGTAGACCTGCGCCTTCCAGAAATCGCGCCCGGCCTGCGGCATCGCGCTGATCGAAGCGGCCTGCAGCTTGGCCTGCTCGTACTCGAGCAGGCGGCGCACCAGTTCCGCGCGCGGGTCCTCGACCTCCTCGCCCTCGGCCGTCTTCTTGGGTGGCAGCAGCATGCGCGACTTGATCTCGATCAGCATCGCGGCCATCAGCAGGTACTCGGCCGCGAGCTCGAGGTTGGTCTGGCGCACCTGGTCCACATAGGTCAGGTACTGCCGCGTCAGTCCCGCCATCGGGATGTCGAGGATGTTGAAGTTCTGCTTGCGGATCAGGTAGAGCAGCAGGTCCAGCGGCCCTTCGAAGGCCTCGAGGAAGACCTGCAGCGCCTCGGGCGGGATGTAGAGGTCGTTGGGCAGCGCGAACAGCGGCTCGCCGTAGAGCCGCGCGAGCGCGACCTGGTCGATCACCTCGGGCATCGCGGCGATCGGCGGCGCGTCGTCGTCGACGACGTCCTCTGCCTCCACGGCACGGGCATCGTCGCCCGCCATGGTGGCCCGGGAGTGCGCTACAGGCCGGATGGGCACTTGTTACTTCACGCGCGTCTGGTAGACGTAGGGCTGCTGCGGCACATTGGCCTGGCCGTACTCCTCGAGCGCGTCGCGGTCGAGGTGCTTGTCCCACAGGAGTGCGCGGCCGGCGCGCTGTTCGGCTTCGAGCGTCGGCTTCTTTTCCTTCATCTCTTCGATGAAGTTCGTGATCTCGGAGGTGTAGTGAGGGCGGGCGAAGATGGACATGGGGGTTTGGACCTTTGCGGCGAATTTTACCGGGGCTCAATCCCGGCCATCCGGCACCGGTGGATTCCTCATTGTTGGAGGGGTCGCCGTGCGCTAGCGTGGCGGCTCCCCAACACCACAAGGAGACTGCTCATGCGCCGACTTTCGCTGTACCTCGCTTCGACGGCCGCGGCGGCCATTGCACTGGGCGCCTGCAGCGGCATGAGCCGTGCACCGCAAAGCAAGATGAGCTTCTTCCTGACCAGCACGAACCCCGGCAAGGGCGCCGACTTCGGCGGCCTCGCGGGCGCCGACCGCTACTGCCAGAGCCTGGCGGCGAGCGCGGGCGCCGGCGGCCGGACCTGGCGCGCCTACCTGAGCACGAGCGCCGCGGCCGGCAGCCCGGCGGTGAATGCGCGCGACCGCATCGGGAACGGCCCCTGGCTCAATGCCAAGGGCGAGCAGATCGCCAGCAATGTCGACGGGCTGCACGGTCCCGACAACAAGCTCAGCAAGCAGACGGCGCTGACGGAAAAGGGCGAAACCATCAGCGGAAGCGGCGACGCGGTCACCCTGCATGACATCCTGACCGGCTCCTCGCCCGACGGCCGTGCCGTGAGCGACGGCAAGGACAACACCTGCGGCAACTGGACCAAGGGTGGCGAGGGATCGGCCATCGTGGGTCACCACGACCGCAGGGGGCTGGACGACAGTGCGCCCGCGAAGTCCTGGAACTCCTCGCACCCCACCAGCGGCTGCAGCCTGGACGCTCTCAAGTCAACCGGCGGCGGCGGCTTGATGTATTGCTTCGCACAATAAATGAGGCTCACCCCCAGGCTTGCCCACTTCGCCGCTTTGGCGGCGGTGCTGTGCCTGGGGGGCTGCGATCGACAGCGCATCAGTGAGCTTGAAGAAGGCGTCTCGACCGAGGCCGATGTGCGGACCCGCTTCGGCCAGCCGGAAAACATCTGGGACGCGCCGGGCGGCCGTGTCTTCGAGTACAACCGCCAGCCCCAGGGCCAGAAGAACTACATGATCACTATCGGCCCCGACGGCAAGATGAGCGCGCTGCGCCAGGTGCTCACGCCCGAGAACTTCGCCCGGGTGCAGCCCGGCATGGCGATGGAAGAACTGCGCCGGCTGCTGGGCAAGCCGGCGCGGCGTACGCCGTACCCGCTCAGGAACGAGACCGCCTGGGAATGGCGCTGGCTCCAGCCGCCGAATTCGCCGATGGTGTTCGTCGCCACGCTCAATGACGACCAGCGCGTGGTGCGCACCGGTTCTTCGCCCGACCGCAGCACCGAAGCCAATTCGAACTAGTGCGCGGCCTGGCCCGGCGCGCCCGAGGTGATCTCGTCCGCGAAGCCCGAGCGCACGATCACTTCGAGCGGTTGCGGCTGCAGCGACTCGATGCGCAGCACGCCGTCGCGCGCCAGCACTGCCTTGTGCAGCTGGCGCAGCGCGTCCAGGCCGGTGGCGTCGAGCGAAATCAGCTGCATCGCATCGAGCACCACCGTCATCCCGCGCGGCGCCCGCTCGACGGCCTGCACGGTCGGGTCCAGCTTGGCTGCGGCGCCGAAGAACAGCGCACCGTAGAGCCTGAAGGTCAGCACCGGCGGCTGCAGCGACACCATCTCGATGCTGAACAGCGTGCTCATGCGCCGGATGAACAAGGCACAGGCCAGCACGATGCCCACCTGCACCGCCACCGTGAGGTCGAACACCACGGTGAGGAAGAAGGTGCCGAGCATCAGGAACCGGTAATGCTGGCTGAAGCGGCGCAGCATGTAGGGGGAGAACTCGTGCCATTCGCCCATGTTCCAGGCCACGAAGACCAGGATGCCGGCCAGCACCGCCAGCGGCACGTGCTGCGCGAGCGGCGCTGCCACCAGCACCACCACCAGCAGCGTGAGCGCGTGCACGATGCCGGCGATGGGCGAGCTGGCGCCGGCGCGCACGTTGGTCACGGTGCGCGCGATGGTGCCGGTGGCCGGCATGCCGCCGAAGAAAGGCGTGACCAGGTTGGCGATGCCCTGCGCCATCAGTTCCTGGTTGGGATCGTGGCGCGGCTGGCCGCTGGCCTGGTCGGCCACGCGCGCGCACAGCAGCGACTCGATCGCGCCGAGCAGCGCGATGGTGATCGTGGGCGTCACCAACTGCTTGACGGTTTCCCATGAGAAATCGGGCAGTGCGAAGCCCGGTACGCCTTCGGGAATGCCGCCGAAGCGCGTGCCGATGGTCTCCACCGGCAGGCTGAAGCCCCAGGACACCAGCGTCAGCGTGACCAGCGCGACGATCGGCCCCGGCATGCGCGAACCGGCGCGCACGGCGCGCAGCTCGGTCATGCGGCCCAGCACCAGGTGCACCGCGTAGCCGAAGCGCGTCTTGTCGTGCAGGAGCTTCGGCCAGGCGAACAGGCCGATGAGGCAGACCAGGCCGAGCCCGAAGGCGTAGGGATTGAAGCTGCCGAGGTTCTTGGCCAGCGTGTGCAGCTGGGAGAACATGTCGGCCGGCATCTTGGCGATCGAGAGGCCGAGCCAGTCCTTGAGCTGCGAGATCAGGATCAGCGCCGCGATGCCGTTGGTGAAGCCGATCACGATCGACACCGGCACGTAGCGGATCAGGTTGCCGAGCCGGAACAGCCCCATCAGCAGCAGCAGCAGGCCCGCGCAAGCGGTGGCGATCAACAGGTTCGCCACGCCGTAGCGCTCGACGATGCCGTAGACGATCACAATGAAGGCGCCCGCCGGCCCGCCGATCTGCACCGCCGAGCCGCCCAGGGCCGAGATCAGGAAGCCGGCGATGATCGCGGTCCAGATGCCGGCCTCGGGCTTGAGGCCGGAGGCGATCGCGAAGGCCATCGCGAGCGGCAGCGCCACGATGCCCACCGTGGCGCCGGCGCCGAGGTCCTTGAAGAAGCGTTCCCTGTCGTAGCCGGCCAGCGCGTCGATCAGTCGGGGGCGGAAGGGCGCAAGCTTCAATGGCGAGGTCATGACGCTATTGTGGATGCGCCTTTTTCGCTCAACGGTCTTCGCTGTCGGGCAGCACGGCATCGGCCGCGGCGCCTACTGCCTTGCCCGTGATGCGGGCGGTGCCGATCGCCGCATCGGCCGCCAGGCCGACCGCGCCGGCGCCCACGCTCACCACCGTGCTGGCGACGCTGACCACTGCGCAGCCGCCCAAGGGCAGGCAGAAAGCCAGGATCAGCGCGGCGATCGGGAAGAAGCGGTTCATGAGCGGCGCTAGCGTACCCGCATGCCGGGCGTTGCGCCACTCGTCGGCTCGAGCACGTAGATGCCGGGCTCGGCCTTCTCGTCGGCATGGCTGGCGGCCAGCACCATGCCTTCGGAGATGCCGAACTTCATCTTGCGCGGCGCCAGGTTGGCGACCAGCACCGTGAGCTTGCCGACCAGCTGCTCGGGCTCGTAGGCCGAGGCGATGCCGGAGAAGACGTTGCGGGTCTTGCCCTCGCCGGCATCGAGCGTCAGGTGCAGCAGCTTGGTCGAGCCTTCGACCTTCTGGCAGGCCACGATCTTCGCGATGCGCAGGTCGATCTTTGCGAAGTCGTCGATGGTGATGGTCGGGGCGATGCCTTCGCCGCCGGGGAGGGCCGTGGCGGGAGCGGCTTCCGGGGCCGGCTCGGGCGGCTCGAACAGCTGGTCGAGCTGCTTGGCGTCGACGCGCTGCATCAGGTGCTTGTATTCGCCGATCGGGTGACCCGTGCGCAATGGCGCATGGACGTCGCTCCACGCCAGCGGATCGATCTTCAGGAATTCTTCGACCTTGCTTGCGAGCGTCGGCAAGACGGGCTTCAGGTAGAGCGTCAGCAGCCGGAAGGCCTCGATGCAGGCCGAGCATACGTCGTGCAGCCGCGCCTCCTGGCCTGCCTGCTTCGCGAGCTCCCACGGCTTGTTGGCGTCGACGTACGCATTCACATGGTCGGCCAGCGCCATGATCTCGCGCAGCGCGCGCGCGAAGTCGCGGCTGTCGTAGAGGGCGCGGATGTTCTCCGCTTCGAGGCGCAGCACCTCCAGCACATGCAGGCCGTCGCTGCTGACCTGCCCCAGATGGCCGCCGAAGCGCTTGGCGACGAAGCCGGCTGCACGGCTCGCGATGTTGATGTACTTGCCGATCAGGTCGGCGTTCACGCGTGCGATGAAGTCGTCGGGATTGAAGTCGACGTCTTCCACCTTGGCGTTGAGCTTGGCCGCGATGTAGTAGCGCAGCCATTCGGGGTTCATGCCGATCGAGAGGTACTTGAGCGGGTCGATGCCGGTGCCGCGGCTCTTGCTCATCTTCTCGCCCGAGACCGTGATGAAGCCGTGCACGTTGACCTGGCTCGGCGTCTTGCGGCCGCTGAACTGCAGCATCGCGGGCCAGAAGAGCGTGTGGAAGTAGACGATGTCCTTGCCGATGAAGTGCACCTGCTCCACCGCCGGATCGGCGACGAACTCGTCGAAGCTTTGCGATGTGCGCGAAGCCTCGTGCCAGTGGGCGGCGGCCTGGCCCTTGTCGAAGTGGTTCTTCAGGCTCGCGAGGTAGCCCACGGGCGCATCGAGCCAGACGTAGAAGTACTTGCCCGGCGCATCGGGAATCTCGATGCCGAAGTAGGGCGCCTCGCGCGAGATGTCCCAATCGGCCATGCCGGCCTCGAACCACTCGCTGGCCTTCTTCGCCATCTCGGGCTGCAGCTTGCCGTCCTGCGTCCACTTCTTCAGGAAGTCGACCACCTTCGGGTCGGAGAGCTTGAAGAAGAAGTGCTCGGAGCTGCGCAGCTCGGGCGTTGCGCCGGTGAGCGTCGAATAGGGGTTGATCAGCTCGGTCGGTGCATAGACGCTGCTGCAGACCTCGCAGGCGTCGCCGTACTGGTCCTTGGCGTGGCACACCGGGCATTCGCCCTTGATGTAGCGATCGGGCAGGAACATGCCCTTCACCGGGTCGTAGAACTGCTCGATGGTGCGCGTGGCGATCATGCCGCCCGCCTTGAGCTTCCTGTAGATGCCCTGCGCCAGCTCGGTGTTCTCGGCGCTGTCGGTCGAGTGCCAGTTGTCGAAGCGGATGTGGAAGCCGTCGAGGTATTCCTTGCGGCCCGCGGCGATCTCGCCGACGAATTCCTGCGGCGTCTTGCCGGCCTTTTCGGCCGCGATCATGATCGGCGCGCCATGCGCGTCGTCGGCGCCCACGAAGTGCACCATGTGGCCCTGCATGCGTTGGAACCGCACCCAGATGTCGGCCTGGATGTATTCCATGATGTGGCCGACGTGGAACTTGCCGTTGGCATACGGCAGGGCGGTGGTGACGAAAAGCTTGCGCTGGGACATCGGGGAGGCGCTTTCTGGGGGAACGGAGGAGCCGGCGGGAGGGGCATTTTAGGCGGCCGGGCGCTGCTGATAGATTCCGCGGGACATGAAGCACGCCGCCTTCTTCCGCAACCTCAACCTGGGCCGGCCGAACTGCCCGACCCGGGCGCAGTTCGAGGCCGCCTTCCTGGCGGCCGGTGCCGGGTCGGCTTTTTCCTTCCTCACCAACGGCACGCTGGTCTTCGAAGCGCGAAACAAGACCGAGGCGCGCAAGGTGCTGGCGCAGGCCTGCGAAGCGCTTGCGGCCGAGTGCGGATTGCGCGAGCCGGCCTTCCTGCGCAGCGTGGACCATCTGGCCGAGCTCGTGGCTCTCGATCCCTTCGCAGCCGTCGATCGCGGCAGCGTCTACGAAGTCTGCGTGTCCTTCCTCGGCGCCAGGCGCGGGGCGCTGCCCGCGCTGCCGCTGGTCTCGAAGCGCCAGGACGTCGAAGTCCTTCACGCCACCGAGGGCGAGGCCTTCAGCATCAGCCGCGTCGTCGGCAACACGCCGGGCAGCCCGAACGCCTTCCTCGAAAAGCTGCTGGGCGCACCGGCGAGCACGCGGGCCTGGAACACGGTCGTGCGGCTGGTCGAGAAGCATTGCTGAGCCGCCTAGCAAACCAACCTTGGGTGCGGTGTGGTGACAAAAGGCACACAGCAGGTTAGGATGCCGGCATGAAGTCTTTTCGGTGGAGCCCGGAGAAAAACGACATGCTCAGGGCAGATCGAGGAGTCTCTTTCGAGAGCATTGTTGTCGCTATCGAATCGGGCGGCTTGCTGGATATCCTGGCCCACCCCAATCAGGTGAAATATCCGAGGCAGCGAGTACTCGTCGTGGCTTATGACGGCTATGCGTATTTGGTGCCGTTTGTCGAAGAGGAAGACTATTTCTTCTTGAAGACCGTCATCCCGAGCCGCAAAGCGACACGCGACTATTTGAATGCGGGTGAATCAGATGCAGAACATTGACGACAACGAAAGCGAAATTTCCAGCGCCTACGACAAGGGAAAACTCAAGTCGGTCGCCACCAAGAGCGAGCTTGCCAAGTTCAAGGCGGTGGCGCGGGCCACCGCCATCAAGGATCGGCGCGTCAATATCCGCCTTTCCTCCGGCGACTTGAACGACATCCAGGTCAAGGCCCTCGAAGAAGGCATGCCCTATCAAACCTTGATTGCCAGCGTGCTTCACAAGTACGTCACGGGCCGCCTGGCAGAGCAGCCCGAACGCACCACTCCCTCGCCGCGCGCCGCCGCGCGCAAGCGGCGTCCCAGCTCCGCGAGTTGACTCGGTCATGACTCCGACCCTCCCCACCCTCTCCCTGATCGAAACCCGCGTGCTCGGCGTGCTGGCCGAGAAGCAGCGCACCGTGCCCGACAGCTATCCGCTGACCTTGAATGCGCTGGTGGCCGGCTGCAACCAGAAGACCAGCCGCAACCCGCTGATGGAGACCTCGGACACCGACGTGCAGGCCGCGCTCGACAGCCTCAAGGGCTACAGCCTGGTGATGGAGACGAGCGGCGGGCGCGTCTCGCGCTACGAGCACAACATCGAGCGGGTGCTGCGCGTGCCCTCGCAGTCGGCCATCCTGCTGACGGTGCTGATGCTGCGCGGCCCGCAGACCGCCGGCGAACTGCGCATCGCCTGCGAGCGCATGCACAACTTCGCCGACATCTCCTCGGTCGAGGCTTTCCTCGACGAGCTGGCGGCGCGGCCGGCCGGCGCGCTGGTGCTGAAGATGTCGCGCCTGCCCGGAGCACGCGAGAGCCGCTGGGCCCATCTGCTCGCCGGCGAGCCGCCCGAGAGCACGCCGGAGACCCGCACCGCGAGCGGTCCTCAGGATGCCTCGCTCGGTGAAGTGGCGGCGCTGAAACTCAACGTGGCGCGGCTCGAGGCGGAGGTTGCCGCGCTCAAGACCCTGACGGCGCGGATCTGCTCCGAGCTCGGCATCGCCAACGACGGCTGATCAGGCCGGCGCCCAGCCGAAGAAGCGACGCACTTCGTCGCGCTGCTTCAGCGTATCGGCCCGCCCGAGCGCCATCAGCTCGCGCGTGAAGCCCTGATCGAAGAGCAGGTAGCTCGCGAGCGCCGCACCCTTGACCTCGTTGTGGCCCGAGAGCGCGTCGCGGCCGCCGAACAGGCGGCGCACCGCGCCGGGCAAGGCGCCCACATGGCGCGCGGCGATTGCGTCGATGCGCTCCGAGGGCGAGATCAGCAGCAGCTCGACCGGCCGCAGGCTCGTGTTCTGCCGCGCATCGGGCGGGATCAGCGCGAGCGTCTGGTTGATGCGCCGCAGGCGCTCGACGTCGACCGCCAGCGCATCAAGGAAGATGCTCGACAGTGCATGGCCCGCGATCTGCGCCATGGTCGGATAGCCGGTGAAGGTGTTGGGTGCGGGCGCTTCGCGCGGCTCGCTCATGCGGCCGGCGCCCACGGCGAGGATGCGCTGCGCGCCCAGGTGGATGGCGGCCGCGATCGGCGCCGACTGGCGCATCGAGCCGTCGCCGAAGTACTCGGTATGGCCGCCCAGGTCCAGGCCGGTGGACGGGAATACGAAGGGAATGGCCGAGGAGGCCAGCAGATGCGCATGCGTGATGTGCCCCGGCACCGCGATGCGCTGCGAGCGCACCCAGGGTTCCATCGGTGCGGCCGCATCGAAGAAGGTGACGTGCTCGCCCGAGCTGTAGCTCGATGCGGTCACGGCCAGTGCCTGCAGGTGGCCGTCGCGCATCAGTTGCGGAAGGCGGTCCAGCGGCACCATGCGCTCGAGCAGCTCGGCCAGCGGCGCGTTGTCCAGCAGCGAGCGCGGTGCGAGGCGCAGCCACTTGCGCAGCAACTGGCCCACGCCCAGCAGCAGGCGCCAGCGCGCGCCGGCATCGAGCATGGCCAGCGAATCGGCGCGGTACACCTGCTCGGTGCGAAAGCCCTGCCACACGTCGGCGATGCGCCGCACGGTGGCATCGAAGTCGTCGCTGCCGCAGGCCAGCGCCGCGGCGTTGATGGCGCCGGCCGAGGTGCCGGTGATCACGGCGAAGGGATTGCCCTGTGTCCCAGCACCCGCAGCGAGCCGCAGGTCGGCAATGGCTTCGAGCACGCCGACCTGGTAGGCGGCGCGGGCGCCGCCGCCGGTCAGCAGCAGGCCGGTGGCGGGCAAGGGAGCGGGGGCTGGCGAGGGCATGAAGGGCGCCCAAGCGTACCCGCTCCGGCCCTAGCAGGGTGCGGAAATACTCCCCTTCAAAGCGAGTCCTCCCTGCCGGCCGAGGGTTCGCTTTTCACATGGTGCGTCAGGCAGGGTTTTGCGAGCCGTTTTCTCTGATTTGAGGATGTTTTGCGCGCCTCTGGTTGCCTCAGAGCCCCTGCGGACGGATTTGTCCCAGCGAACGCATGCGCGTCAAGTTGTAGGCCGTCATCGTCAGCACGAACAGGTGGTCCACGCGCTTGAGTCCACGCACCATCACCTGACGAATTCCGCCCACCGTCTTGGCCCAGCCGAAGCCCTGCTCGATGAGTTTTCGTTTGCGCTGTGACAGCGCATAGCCTTCGCTCGCAGCGATGGCATCGGGCACCGCGGAGCGCCGCCCCGAAGTGTTCTGGGCTACGTGCGGTATCACGCCCATGTCCTGACATGCCTGGACGAACTCCTGCGCGTCGTAGCCCTTGTCTGCACCGAGTGTGACCTCGGTATCCGGACTCGCGGCCGCTTGACGGGCATCCTTGATCATGACCTTGGCCGCTTCGCGCTCGGCAAAGCCGTCAGCCTGTGTGACCATCGCGTTGGCGATCAGGCCATGGCGGTTGTCCGATAGGGTATGACCCATGTAGCGCAACTCGCTGGCGGTCTTGCCCTTGCGGTACAGACGCGCATCGCCATCGGTGCGCGAGGCGTGAGTGTCGTTGCTGCGGCTCTGGCCTTTGAAGCTGGTGCTACCCGTTGTGTTGTTGCCCGCATCATCGTCGCCGCCGTCCTTGCGCACAAAGCTCCTGTGGCTGGCCCACGCCTGAATAAGGGTGCCATCGACGCTGAAGTGCTCGCCCGACAGCCAGCCCTTGCGATCCGCGGTTTCGACGATGTGGTTGAACAGTTCGATGATCGCGTCGTGCGCGATCAGCCGTTCGCGGTTCTTGGTGAAGACGCTGGGCACCCAGACCGCATCGTCCATGGCCAAGCCAATGAACC
Source organism: Variovorax sp. LjRoot84 (assembly GCF_964254305.1). Taxonomy (NCBI): domain Bacteria; kingdom Pseudomonadati; phylum Pseudomonadota; class Betaproteobacteria; order Burkholderiales; family Comamonadaceae; genus Variovorax; species Variovorax sp. LjRoot84. The sequence goes on along the minus strand of NZ_CAXUTE020000001.1, from coordinate 4,609,131 downwards.
AGCGATACAAGAGGTTGTACTGGGTCTGCTCCATGAGTTGACGCTCCGAGCGGACGCTGAAGAAGATCTGCAAGAGCATCGCGCGCAGCAGCTTCTCTGGTGCGATGCTGGGACGCCCGCCCTTGATGTCGGCCTCATACATGCCGGCGAATAGGTTGTCCATCTTGAGCAGCGCTTCATTGACCATCGCGCGGATCGGGCGCAGAGGATGATTCGCGGGTACGAAGTCCTCCAGGCGGCGCATCGTGAACAAGCTCTCGGTGAAGGTGTCGGCTCCGCGCATCGTCTGGGGTCTTGTCTTGCAACTGTCGGGGGATCAACTTCCAACGCTTGAGGGCCGTCACACGCCGACCGGCGGGAGAGGTATTTCAGCACCCTGCTAGGCTTCGTCGTGCACCGGCGAATCCGCAGCCAGCGCCTGCTCCACCACCTCGCGCGTCAGCGTCGGCGCAAAGGATTCGATGAAGGCATGCACATAGCCGCGCAGGTAGCTGCCGCGCCGCACCGCGAGCTTGGTGAGGTTGATGCCGAACAGCGGGCCGGCGTCGAGCGCGCGCAGCTGCGTGTCGCGCTCGGCCTCGTAGGCGACGCCGGCGACGATGCCCACGCCCATGCCGAGCTGCACATAGGTCTTGATCACGTCGGCGTCCATCGCGGTCAGCACGATGCCGGGCGCGAGGCCTTCATCCTCGAAGGCGCGGTCGATCTTCGTGCGGCCGGTGAAGCCGGTGTCGTAGGTGATCAGCGGATAGCGGGCCAGCGCCTCCAGCGTGAGCGCTGCATCGAGCAGCGCATGGCCCGGCGGCACGATCACCGAATGCGTCCAGCGGTAGCAGGGCAGCGCGACCAGCTGTGGATAGTCGCCCAGCGCCTCGGTCGCGATGCCGACGTCCGCCTCGCCGTCGATCAGCATTTGCGCGATCTGCTTGGGCGAGCCCTGGTGCAGATGGAGCTTGACGTCGGGGAAGTGGCTGCGGAACTCCTGCACCGCCACCGGCAGCGCATAGCGCGCCTGCGAATGCGTGGCTGCGATGGAGAGCAGGCCGCTTTGCCGCGCGACGAATTCCTGCCCCGCATGCCGCAGGTTGCTGCTCTCCATCAGCATGCGCTCGATGATCGGCAGCACATGGCCGCCGGGTTCGGTCAGGCCGGTCAGGCGCTTGCCGGCGCGCACGAAGAGCTCGATGCCAAGCTCTTCCTCGAGTTCGCGGATCTGCCGGCTCACGCCGGGCTGGGAGGTGTGGAGCGTGTGGGCGACTTCGGTGAGGTTGAAGCCGCAGCGCACGGCTTCGCGCACCGAGCGCAGTTGTTGGAAATTCATAGGGCTCGAACGGAGAACGGCGCCGCAAGGGGCGTGGCGCGCCATTGTCCGCAGAGGCCTCGGATCTGGGAACGACCGATTCGTTGATTCCAAATAATCAACTCATCTAACCGTTCGCAGAGAAGGACAGGTCGAAGGTGGAACGCACATCCAGCGGCTGCTTGATGAGTCCGACCTGGCTGTAGAAATCGGCGGTGCCCTGCTGGTCGGCAATCACCCGCGCATCGATGGCCACCCATTTCTGCTGGCGACGCTCGAACTGCAGCTTCGCGGCGTCGGCCGGGATGCCGATGATGCGTGCCAGCGTGGCCGAGAAGGCATCGACATTGCGGTACGACCAGCGCTGCGCGCGCACCACGCGCTGCAGGAAGTCCTGCAGCACCGGCCGCTTGGCGGCGATCGCTGCATCGGTGGCGGCCAGGTAGCTCAGGCCCGGCAGCAGGCCGCGGCCGCTCGCCAGCACCCGCGCATGCCCGCTGGTTTCGGCCAGCGCGGTGTAGGGCTCCCAGGTGGCCCAGGCATCGACCGAGGCCTGCGTCAGCGCGAGCTTGGCATCGGCCGGGGCGAGGAAGCGCAGGTTCACGTCCTCCGGCTTGAGGCCGGCCGTCGTGATGGCCTTCAGCGTGATGTAGTGGCCGATCGAGCCGCGGTTGGTCGCGATGCTCTTGCCCTTGAGGTCGGCGGCGGTCTTCAGCTGCGAGTCGGGCCGCACCAGCACGGCCGTGCCGTAGGCATCGGAACGGTTGGCGCCGATCGCCTTGACGCGCGTGCCGGCCGCGAGCGCGAAGATCAGCGGCGCATCGCCGATCGGGCCCGAGTCCACGGCTTCTGCATTGAGCGCTTCGGCCAGCGGCGCGGCGGCCGGGAACTCGGACCACTGGATGTCGTAGCTCAGGCCTTCGAGGCTGCCGGCCGCTTCGAGCAGCGCGCGCAGGCCGCCTTTCTGGTCGCCGGCCTTGAGCACGGGGCGCGATTGCGCATGCAGCGCGGGGGCCGGCAGCGCGAGGCTGGTGGCGCCGGCGAGCGTGTGGGTGATGAAGCGACGGCGGGATGCTTGGGTCATGAAGAAGACTCCTTGAATGTGATGAAAGAGGGCGGGCTCAGTGCACGAAGCCGCCCTTGACGAAGCGCACCGGCTCGGCGTCCATGCGCGCGATCAGGGCGCCGAGGCCGTCGGTGAGCGAAGCGTCTTGCGCGTCACGCGGCACCGCCTCGGTGCGGCACAGCAGGTCGTCCTCCGACCAGCCGGCCTGGCCCGGCGCGCTGCGGGCGCGCAGCCAGCCGCCGCGGTCCGCCAGCAGTTGCGTGCCGGCCAGTTGTTCCGTGCCTGCGACCAGTGCAAAGGCGTCCCAGGCATTTGGGTCGGCGATGCAGTCGATGCCGGACTGCGAGGAGGTGTCGCCCGGAGGTCGCAACAGCACGGTCACCAACCGCGGGTCTTCGAGCAAAGGCGCCGCCGCGGCCGAAGCCACGATGCGCAGGCGCTGGCCGCGCCAGCTCGCGAGCGTGCGTGGTGTGCGGCCTTCGCAGCGCACGGCGACATCGGGCAGGCCGATGGGCTGGGCCCAGAGGCCGGTCGCGCGCAGGCTCTGGCCCGCGCCCTGGGCCTTCATGAAATCGATCAGCGCCCAGGCCTCGCGCGCACCGAACAGCCCGTCGAAGGCCGGCATGGTGGGCGCGCCGTGCCGGTCCTGCATGCCGTGGAGCACGCGCCACAGCAGGTCGCCATCGGCGCGCCGCCACAGGAGCGGGCCGCTGAGGTTCGGCGGCCACACGGGCTGTGCGGCTGCCAGCGGACCTTGGCCGCGCCCGTCCGCGCCATGGCAGCCGATGCAGTGCTGCGCATAGAGCGCGCGTCCCTGTGCGATGGAGGCCGCGCTGAAGCCGGTGGGCGAGCGATGGAAGCTCGCGGGATAGGCCGGCACCAGTACCACATGGGCCTCGGGCCAGGGTGCGACGGCCAGCAGCAGCGGAACCATCGCGACGAGCACGATCCGCCGCCGGCGCCAGACCAGCGCGAGCAACAAGGCAAGCAGCGCAGCCGCGAGCACCAGCAGCGTGAGCGCGAGCCGCCGTGCCTGGCCGAGATCGATCAACAGGTTCTCGCCCGACAGGCGCAACGCCCATGGCCAAGCCGGCTGGCCATGGCTGGTGCCCGCGAGTCCGAGCCACGCGAGCAGCCGCAGCAGGCCGAGTTGCGCAGCCTGCAGAAAACCGATCAACGCGTTGAGCCCATCGGCCTCGGCCAGCGGTGTCATCGGGATCTACCAGGTCGCATCCAAACCTAGATGACGCAGTGCTTCGTGCCGGAGTTCGGCCAGCCTCGGATGGCCGCGATGACGCGGGTAGGGCAGGTCGACTTCGAGCTGTGCCGTGATGCGCGCCGGCCGGTCACTCAGCACGATCACCCGATTGGCGAGGAACAACGCCTCTTCGACATCGTGCGTGACCAGCAGCGCCGAGAAGCCCGTCCGCTGCCACAGGTTGACCAGCTCGCTCTGCATCGCGATGCGCGTCAGCGAGTCGAGCTTGCCCAGCGGCTCGTCGAGCACCAGCAGCTGCGGATCGTTGACCAGCGCCCGCGCCAGCGCGACGCGTTGCGCCATGCCCCCCGAGAGCTGATGGGGAAAGCTCTTCGCGAAGTCGGCAAGGCCCACGAGCCTGAGCGCATCGTCGACGCGCGAACGCTGCGTCTTCAGCAGGCCGCGCGCCTGCAGCCCGAGCGCCACGTTGTCCCACACGTTGCGCCACGGATAGAGCGTCGGGTCTTGGAACACCACGATGCGCGAGGGACCGGGTCGCGCGATGCGCTCGCCGTCCTGCGTGATGCTGCCGGTGGTGGCTGGCTCCAGCCCGGCCACCAGCCGCAGCAGCGTCGACTTGCCGCAGCCGCTGGGCCCCAGCAGCGCGACGAACTCGCCCGGCTGCACCGTGAGGTCGATGCCGTCTAGCACCTGCAGCACGCCGGCCGACAGCTGGAACCAGTGGCCGACGTTGCGCACCTCGATGCGTGCGCCGGCGGTTGTCGTCGCTGCGGCTACCACTTGACCGTCCCCTTCTGCCACGAGAGCGCGCGGTCACGCACCGCGAACAGCAGCGTGATGAGGCCCGAGCACAGCACCGCCATCACCAGCAGCGCCGCATACATGTTGGCGTAGGCGGCCCAGCCCTGGGCCCACTGCAGGTACCAGCCGAGGCCGGCCTTCACGCCCATCATCTCGGCCGTGACCAGCACCGAGAACGAAGCACCGAGCCCCATGAAGAGGCCGACGAAGACCTGCGGCAGGGCAGCCGGCACCGCCACGCGCAGCACCAGGAACCATTCGGGCGCGCCCAGCGTGCGCGCCACGTCGTAGTAGTTCTTGTTGACCGAGGCCACGCCCGACCAGCTCAGCACCGCCACCGGGAAGAAGGTCGCGAGCCCGATCAGGAACACCGCGGCCGCATAGCTCGAGGGCGCGAAGAAGAAGGCCAGCGGCAGCAGCGCCGAGGCCGGCACCGGCCCGAGAAAGCGCAGCAGCGGATGCACCCAGTAGCCGGCGATGCGCGACCAGCCGATCCACACGCCGGTCGCGAAGCCGACCCCCGCGCCGAGCACGAAGCCGTGCGCCAGCAGGCGCGCCGAATGCGCGGTCGAGAGGCCGAGCCGGCGCCAGTCCTCGTAGGCGACGTCGATCAGGCTTTGCGGCGGGGCGAAGAAGGGCGGTGGCAGCAGGCCCAGCTTGGCGGTCGCCACCTCCCACAGCGCGAGCAGCAGCGGGGCCGCGACCAGCCACTGGCCGGCCGGGCGAAGCACGCGTCCGATGCGGCCGGCGCGCGCGCCGAGCAGCGCGATCGCGAGCAGCAGCAGCGCCACCGCGATCGCGGCGCCGCCGAATTCGGTGGTGAAATTCCAGTCGCTGAAGCCGACCTCCTTGTTGGGCCAGATCAGCGTGACTGCACCGAGCGCGAGCCACGCGGCCGCCGCGACGGTGCCGGCGCGCCAAACGCCGGCGAGTACCGGTTCGCGCAGCGCAAGCAGCTGCGCCGGCGGCGCGTCCAGTACCTGCTCGGCCGTGGTCATGCGAGCACATCCACCGACACGTGGTTCGCGAGCCGCGCCGGATCGGTGTTCTGCTTCAGCACGCCGACCGAGCGGAAGTCGCGCGCATAGAACTCGACCTCGTCGCGCAGGCTTTTGCCGACGGGGTGGTGCCCATGCGTCAGCGTCCCCAGCAACGCCTGCAGATCCTCGACCGGCACCTTGGGCGAGTACTTGGCGAAGAGCTTGGCCGACTCGTTCGGGTTCTCGGCCACGAAGTCCGAGGCCTGCACGATCGCACGCACCAATGCCGCGACCACCGGCTTCTCCTTGCGCACCAGCTCGCCGCGCGCGCCGACGATGCAGCAGACCTTGTCCTTGTATTCGCCCGAGAGGTTGGAGGCCAGCTGGACGTAGCGGTCCTTGTTGCGCTTCTCGATCAGGTAGAGCGTCGGGTCGCCGTCGGCGATCGCCTGGATCTCGCCCTTGTTGACCGCGATGTCGAGCAGGTCGGCCGGGTACTGGCGCCAGGTCACATCGCGGTCCGCATCGATGCCGTTCTTCTTCAGCAGGATCGAGAAGAAGTTCTTGCCCGGGCTCGCGATGTCCGAGACGCCGATGGTCTTGCCCTTGAGCTTCTGCAGGTCGGTGATGCCGGCTTCCTTGACGCCCACCAGGCGCACGCAGCCGCCGTGCGAGCTGCCGACGATCTTGACGTCGAAGCCCGATTCGAGCGGCTTCAGCCAGCGATGGATCATGCCCACCGCGGCGTCGGCCTTGGCGGTGGCGAGCGATTCGAGCAGCTGGTCGGTGGAGCCGGTGTAGTTGACCAGGTCCACCTGCAGGCCGTTCTTCTCGAAGAAGCCGCGCTCCTGCGCCACCACCACCGGCGAGAGGCAGAAGGCGGTGGCGTTCCAGGCGAAGCTGAGCTTGCGCGGCTGCGACCAGGCGCGCGAGGCGAGCAGGCCGCTGGATGCGATGACGGCAGCGGCGCCGCCGGCGCGCAGCACGCGGCGGCGCGAAAAGGATGTGTTCATGGCGAAGGGCCTCGGATCAAAGAAGAAGTTCAGGCTCGGCCTCGACCAGCCCTTCGTAGAGGCTTTCGAAGGCATGCAGCGCGCCTTCGGGCCCGCCGATCTGGCCGTGCGTGTGGCGCGCGACCGCTTCGTCGATGGGATGCGGCGTGCCGGCGGCCTCGGCCAGGAGCTGCGTGTGGCAGGCGTTGTCGAGCGCGATGTACCACCAGGCCGCGGCCTCGACGGTCGGGCCGGCCGTCAGGATGCCGTGGTTCTTGAGGATCGCGCCCTTGCGATCGCCCAGCGCCTTCGCGATGCGCAGCCCCTCGCTCTCGTCGACCACCATGCCGGTGAAATCGTCGAAGAGCGCGTGGTCGTCATGGAAGACGCAACTGTCCTGCGTCAGCGTGTCCAGCTTGCGGCCCAGCGTCGACCAGGCCTTGCCGTAGGTCGAATGCGTGTGCGCGGCCGCGATGATCTTCGGGTTGTATTCGTGGATCGCCGCATGGATCGCGAAGGCCGCCTTGTTGAGCGGGCGCTCGCCGATCACTGTCTCGCCCTTCGAATTGACCAGCAGCAGGTCCGACACCTTGATGCGCGAGAAGTGCACGCCCAGCGGGTTGACCCAGAAATGGTCCGTGAGCTCCGGGTCGCGTGCCGTGATGTGGCCTGCCAGCCCCTGCGCAAAGCCGAAGCGCGCGAACAGGCGGAAGGCGCCGGCCAGCCGCTCCTGGCGATGGCGGCGCTCGGCTTCGATGCTGGGGCGTTGCGCAGGCGGATCGAACCAGTATTTCTGCTGCGGGTTCGGATTGAGTTGAAGTTGCTGCGATCTGGCGGCCGGGCGGTCGATGGAAAGAACGGCGCTCATGGCTCAGGCCGCCTTGCGCTGCGCGGCCACACGCTGCGCCACCAGTTCGCGCGTGCGCGGAATCAGTTCGCGGCCGTAGTCGATCGCGTCCTCGAGCGGATCGAAGCCGCGGATCAGGAAGGTGGTGACGCCGAGCGCGTGATAGTCGAGCAGCGCATCGGCCACCTGCTCCGGCGTGCCGACCAGCGCGGTGCTGTTCGAGCGTCCGCCGATCTCCTGCGCGACCGCGGTCCACAGCCGCTTGTCGAGCCGCGTGCCATGCTCGGCCGCGGCCAAGAGGCGCTTCGCACCCTCGCTCTGCTGCGGACCGCCGCGGCCGAAGCCCTGCACCACGCGAAGCCGCCGGGTTTCGGTCAGGATGTTGTCGGCGCGCTCCCAGGCCTTGGCTTCGGTCTCGGCCAGGATCGGCCGGAACGAGACCGAGAAGCGCACGTTGCGCCCCTGCTTCGCGGCCTCGGCGCGCACGCGGCCCGTAAGTTCGGCCGCCTGGGCCAGCGATTCGCCCCACAGCGCATAGACGTCGGCATGCTTGCCGGCCACCGGGATCGCGGCTTCCGAGGCGCCGCCGAAATACACCGGCACGTGCGGCCGGCCGTTCAGTGTCTGCACCGGCTTCACTTCGGAGAACGCATCCTTGAAGCGGTAGTGCGCGCCCTCATGGTCGAAAGGCTTGTCGCTGGTCCACACCTTGCGCAGCACCTCGAGGTACTCGTCGGTGCGCGCATAGCGCTGGTCGTGGTCGAGCCAGTCGCCGTCGCGCTTCTGCTCTTCGTCGGAGCCGCCCGAGATGTAGTGCACGCCAAGCCGTCCGCCGCTGAACTGGTCGAGCGAGGCGAACTGGCGCGCCGCCAGCGTCGGCGCCACGAAGCCGGGGCGGTGCGCCAGCATGAAGTGGATACGCTCGGTGACCGAGGCCGCATAGGCCACGGTCAGCGTGGCGTCGGGGCTGGTCGAGTGGTGCGGCACCAGCACGCGGTCGAAGCCGGCCGCTTCGTGCGCCTGCGCGAAGGCGCGCACGTAGTCGCGGTCGATCGCCGGGCCGCGCGCGGGATGGATTTCCGAGACCTTCTGGGCCTGGATCATGCCGATGAATTCGATGCTGTCGCTCATGGGTGTTTCTTCCTTCGATGCAAAAAGTGGTCAGGCCGGGTTGCTGTTGCGCGAGAGGGCGGCGCCGAAGCTGCGGTCCCACAGCGGCGCCACCTCGGCCGGGCCGTCGAGCACGCCGAGCTTCTGGAAGGTGTCGGCCACCTCCTGGTGGCTGCGCACCGCGGCGTTGGTGACCGGGCCCAGCGCGTAGTCGTTGCTGCGGCCGTTGAAGAGCTCGATCAGGTCGCCCACCGGCACCCGCGTCTCTGCCGACTGCGCCTGCGCGTACTCGAGGTAGTTGCCGTTGGCCCAGGCGTAGGCGCGCTGCAGGCGCAGCAGGAAGTCGGTGATGGCGGCATGGCGCAGCGGCTCGTCCACCGCGCGCGGATTGGCATAGACCGGGAAGTTGCCCGAGAGATAGCCCTTGCCGGTCTTGATGGTGCGCGCGCCGTACTGGATGCGGGCCAGCTGCCCGTTGTAGCCGTAGATGGCCCAGGCATCGAGGTCGCCGCGCGCGAAGGCCGAGAGGCCGTCCGCCGGACTCAGGTTGATGGGCTGGATGTCGTTGAAGCTGAGCCCGACCTCGGCCAGCTGTTTGCTCAGGTAGTAGTGCGCGGTGGTGGCGCGCACGTAGCCGACGCGCTTGCCCTTGAAGTCGGCGATGGTCTTGATCGGTGCGTCCTTGCGCGCCAGCGTCGCCTGGTTGTTCAGGTCTTCATGGATCACGGCGACGAAGCGCACCTTGGCCTTCTGGCGCGCCGCGAAGGTGGCCGGGATCTCGCTGCCCGAGCCAAGATCCAGCGCATCGCCCTGGATGGCCTCGATGTGGAGCACGCCGTTGTTGAGTTCGCGCCAGTCGATCCTGTAGGGCGTCTTGCCCTGGCCCGATGCCTCGAGCAGCGGGCGCCACAGGCCCTTGTAGGTGCCGATGCGCAGCGTGAGGCCGGAGAGATCGGTGGGCGCGGCGGCCTGTGCCCACGGGCCGGCGGCGCCGAAGGCCGCGGCCGTGCCGGCGGCTTGCAGCCATTGCCGGCGCGACCAGGCAGAAAGGATGGATGTCATGGAAAGCGCTCTTCTCGTGGACCTTGGGGAGGCGTGACCGTAATGCGCGCCGCGGCCGAAGAGAACGCAGAAATGCGAGTTTGGATATGCGGGATTCGTCGTTCCCCGCACCCGGTGCGGCCTTTAAGGTGCCGCACCATGAGTTCTCAAGTCCTGCGCCGCCTGCCGGCCGACCCCGCAACGGACGCCGCGCTGCTGGCCCGCCTGTCCGCCCTGTTTGCCGAGACCGCGGCCGACCACGATAGGAGCGGCGCCTTCCCGCGCGAGAACTTCGCCGAGCTGCAGGCGCAGGGGCTGATCGGCCTGGTCGCGCCGCAGGCGCATGGCGGCGGCGGTGCCTCGCTGGCGGCGGCGCGCCGCGTGCTCGCGGCCGTGGCCTGGGGCGAGCCCGCGACCGCGCTGATCCTCACCATGAGCTGGCTGCAGCAGCATGCGATCGGCCGCACCGACAGCCGCTGGCCGGCCCACCTGCGCGAGCGCGTGCTGCGCGATGCGGTGCGTGAGGGCGCGCTGATCAATGCCTTGCGCGTGGAGCCTGTACTCGGGTCGCCGGCACGCGGCGGCCTGCCCGCCACCACGGCGCGGCGCGAAGGCGCCCAGTGGAAGATCAACGGCCACAAGCTCTACACCACCGGCATCGAAGGGCTGACGTGGCTCGCCGTCTGGGCCCGCACCGACGACGAGGCGGCGCCGCGCACCGGCTTCTTCCTGGTGCCGCGCGGCGCGCCCGGCATTCGCGTGGTGGCCAGCTGGGACCACCTGGGCCTGCGCGCCTCGGGCAGCCACGAGGTGCTGTTCGAGGAGGTCGCGATCCCGCTCGATCACGCGGTCGATCTGCGCGCGCCGGCCGAGTGGGCGCCCGATGCCGGCAGCCAGACCGATATCGACGCTCATGCCACGCAGCACGCCTGGATGGTGGTGCTCTTGGGCACGCTCTACGACGCCGCGGCGCGTGCCGCGCGCGACTGGCTCGTCGGCTTCCTGAACCGGCGCGCGCCGAGCTCGCTGGGCGCCTCGCTCGCCAGCCTGCCGCGCGTGCAGGAACACGTGGGCGAGATCGAGGCCCTGCTGCGCGGCAACCGCGTGCTGCTTGATCAGGCCACCGCCGAGGTCGACGCCGGCCATGCGCCGGCCGCCACCGACAGCGGCCTCTTGAAGTACACGGTCACGAACAACGCCATCCGCGCCGTCGAGCTGGCGCTGCAGCTCACCGGCAACCACGGCCTGGCGCGGCAGAACCCGCTGGAGCGCCACTACCGCGACGTGCTGTGCAGCCGCATCCATACGCCGCAGAACGATGCGATCCTGGGGGGCGCGGGCAAGGCGGCGCTGGGAGTGCGTTCATGAGCTCGCGCCGTCACTTGCTCAAGCAGGGCGCCGCACTCTCGCTGGCCGGCCCGCTGAGCGCGCTGGCGCAAGGCCGCGCGCCCACGACCCTGGTGCTCGGCGACCAGGCCGGCGGCCTGCGTGCCTTGTTCGAAGCTTCGCGTGCACTCGAAGGCGCACCCTTCCAGTACCGCTGGGCCAACTTCCAGGGCGCCGCGCCGCTGTTCGAAGCCCAGCGCAGCGCGGCCGTCGACACGGCGGTCGCGGGCGACCTGCCGGTGCTCGCCGCGGCTGTGGGCAGGACGCCGCTCAAGATCGTCGCCACGCGCGTCGGCAAGCCCGAGGCGCTGGGGATCGTGGTGCAGCCCGACTCGCCGCTGCGCCGCGTGGCCGACCTGCGCGGCCAGAGCGTGGTGGTGTCGTCCGCGCGCGGCAGCATCTCGCAGTACCAGCTCTACGGCGCACTCGAAGAGGCGGGCGTGAAGCGCGAGGAGGTCAACCTGCGCTTCGTGCTGCCGACCGATGCGGCGGCCGCCTTCGCCTCGCGCCAGATCGACGCCTGGGCCATCTTCGATCCCTACTACGCGATCGCGCTGCAGCAGGGCGGGCGCATCCTGCGCGACGGCCGCGGCATCAACACCGCGCTGGCCTTCATCACCGCGAGCGAGTCGGCGCTGGCCGACGCCGCCAAGCGCGCGGCCATCGCCGATTTCCTGCAGCGGCTGGGCCGCGCCGGCGAATGGGCCAAGGCCAACGCCGAGGCCTATGCCAAGGTCTATGCGGAACTCACGCGGCTGCCGCTCGAGACCTCGCGCACCATCACCGCGCGCGCGGCCGTGACGGGCCGGCCCGTCAGCGAGGCCGACATCGTCGCGCTGCAGGCCGTGGCCGACCGCTCGGCGCGCGACGGCATCCTGCCGCTGCGCGTGGACGTGCGGGCCATCACCGACACGCGGGTCTGGAAGCCGGCAGCGTGAGCGCGCTGGCGCCGCTGCGCGAGTTCGTGGTCGATTTCGGCCGCCTGCTCGATACGCATCCCGGCGAACCGCGCATCCTGGAGGAGGGCGGTGCGCTGCTGCGCCGGCTGGTGGCGCGCGACGACTGGCTGCCCGATGCCTATGCCCGGCCGCACCCCGAGCGCTACCAGCAGTTCCTGCTGCATGCCGACTCGACCGAGCGCTTCTCGGTCGTCAGCTTCGTCTGGGGCCCGGGCCAGGCCACGCCGGTGCACGACCACACGGTGTGGGGGCTGATCGGCATGCTGCGCGGGGCCGAGTACAGCCAGGCCTACCGCGAGCGGCATGGCGAGCTGCGCCCCGAGGGCGAGCCCTCGTGGCTTGCGCCGGGCGACGTGGAGGCCGTGTCGCCTCGCATCGCCGACGTGCACCGCGTGCACAACGCCTACGACGACCGCGTGTCGATCAGCATCCATGTCTACGGCGCCAACATCGGTGCGGTGCGGCGCCATACTTACCCTGCGGGCGGCGGGCGCAAGCCCTTCGTCTCCGGCTACTCGAATACGCAACTGCCCAATCTCTGGGACCGATCCGCCGAACATCACCATCCATGACTGCCACGCTGTCCTTTGTCGCCGTGCGCGCCCACCTGCTTGCGGGCGACGAGATCGCCTTGTTCGACGTGCGCGAGGAAGACCCCTTCGCACAGGCCCATCCGCTGTGGGCCGCGAACCTGCCGCTGTCGCGCATCGAGCTCGATGCCCGGCGCCGCATTCCGCGCCGCGACACGCTGATCGTGGTCTATGGCGAGCACGAGGGCATCGACCTCGCGCCGCTCGCGGACGAGCGACTGCAAGCGCTCGGCTACACGCGCGTGCATTTGCTCGAAGGCGGGCTCGAGGGTTGGCGCCAAGCCGGCGGCGAGCTGTTCCGCGACGTCAACGTGCCGAGCAAGGCCTTCGGCGAACTGGTCGAGCATGAGCGCCATACGCCCTCGCTCGCGGCCGAGGAGGTGAAGGCGCTGATCGATGCCAAGGCCGACGTGGTGGTGCTGGACGCGCGCCGCTTCGACGAATACCAGACCATGAGCATCCCCACCGCGACCAGCGTGCCCGGCGCCGAGCTGGTGCTGCGCGTGCGCGAGCTCGCCCCCGATCCGGCCACGCGCGTGATCGTCAACTGCGCGGGCCGCACGCGCAGCATCATCGGCACCCAGTCGCTGGTGAATGCGGGCATCCCCAATCCGGTGGCGGCGCTGCGCAACGGGACGATTGGCTGGAAGCTGGCGGGGCAGGTGCTCGACCACGGCGCCACGCGCCGGGCGCCCGAAGCAGGTGAAGCGAACCGTGCCGCGGCGCGGGCTTCGGCGGAAGACGTGGCACGGCGTGCCGGCGTGCGTTGGGTCGATCTCCACGCGCTCGCCACCCTCGAAGCGCCTGGCCGCACGCTCTACCGCTTCGACGTGCGCACGCCCGAGGAGTACGAGGCCGGCCACCTGCCCGGCTTCGCGAGCGCGCCGGGCGGGCAGCTGGTGCAGGAGACCGATCACCACGTGCCGGTGCGCGGCGCGCGCATCGTGCTGGCCGATGACGACGGCGTGCGGGCGCCGATGACGGCCTCGTGGCTGGCGCAGATGGGGTGGGAGGTGCATGTGCTGGCGCCGCAGGCCGCGTCGGCGCGCAGTGACAAGGGTCCGGCACCGGCCAAGGCCGCGACGCCTGCGACCGGCCGCTACCGCCGGCCCTACGAAGGCACCGACGCGCCGCCCGAGGCGATGCAGGCCTACCTCGACTGGGAGTTCGGCCTGGTGGCGCAGCTGGAGTCCGACGGCACGCACGGCTTTCGTGTGCTCTGAATAGGCGCCGCGACGCGGCGGACTAGACTATCTGTCATTAGGAGTTACCAATGGCAGTTACCCAGGCGGCGCTCACCGAAGCGCTCAAGACCGTCCTCGACCCCAACACGGGCAAGGACTTCGTCAGCACCAAGGCGCTGAAAAACCTGCAGATCCACGAGTGCGACGTCTCCTTCGACATCGAGCTCGGCTACCCGGCCAAGAGCCAGGTGCCGGCGATGCGCAAGGCGCTGGTGGCCGCGGCCAAGGGCGTGTCCGGCGTGGAGAACGTGTCGGTCAACATCGCGACCAAGGTCATCAGCCATGCCGTGCAGCGCGGCGTGCAGCTGATGCCCAACGTCAAGAACATCATCGCCGTGGCTTCGGGCAAGGGCGGCGTGGGCAAGAGCACCACCGCGGCCAACCTGGCGCTGGCGCTGGCGGCCGAAGGGGCCAGCGTCGGCCTGCTCGATGCCGACATCTACGGCCCGAGCCTGCCCATGATGCTGGGCATCGACCGCCGTCCCGAGAGCGAGGACGGCAAGACCATGGAGCCGCTGGAAAACCACGGCGTGCAGGTGATGTCGATCGGCTTCCTGGTCGACCAGGACGAGGCCATGATCTGGCGCGGCCCGATGGCCACCCAGGCGCTGGAGCAGCTCCTGCGCCAGACCAACTGGAAAGAGCTCGACTACCTGATCGTCGACCTACCGCCCGGCACCGGCGACATCCAGCTGACGCTCTCGCAGCGCGTGCCGATGACCGGCGCAGTGATCGTGACCACGCCGCAGGACATCGCGCTGCTCGACGCCAAGAAGGGCATCAAGATGTTCGAGAAGGTCGGCGTGCCGATCCTCGGCATCGTCGAGAACATGGCGGTGCACGTGTGCTCGAACTGCGGCCACGTCGAGCACATCTTCGGCGCCGAGGGCGGGAAGAAGATGGCCGCGCAATACAACATGGAGTACCTCGGTGCGCTGCCGCTGGACATCAACATCCGCCTGCAGGCCGACAGCGGCAAGCCGACGGTGGTGGCCGATCCCGACGGCGAGGTGGCGGGCATCTACAAGTCGGTGGCGCGCCGCGTGGCGGTCGGCATTGCCGAAAAGGCGAAGGATTTCTCGGCCAAGTTCCCGACCATCACGGTCAGCAAGAACACCTGATCAAGCGCTCATGAACCTGCTCGCGTCCATGCGCTACCTCAGCGCGCTGCACGAGCACCGCCACTTCGGCCGCGCCGCGCAGGCCTGCCACATCACGCAGCCGGCCTTGTCGAACGCGCTGCGTGCGCTGGAGGCCGAGTTCGGCGTCGTCATCGTCAAGCGCGGGCGCACCTATTCCGGGCTGACGCACGAGGGCGAGGCCGTGCTGGCCGCGGCCCACCGCATGCTGCACGAGAACGAGGTGCTGCAGCAGCTGCTCAAGAGCGAAGAAGACCGTCCGCGCGGCAACCTGCGCATGGCCGCGGTGCCGACCGCGATGCCGATGCTGGCGCGCTTCGCGGGACGGCTGCGGGCGCGCCATCCGGGCATCGTGCCGACGGTGCTGTCGATGAGTTCGCTCGAGCTCGAAACCGGGCTGGAGAACCTGTCGCTCGACCTGGCCCTCGGCTACACCGAGCGCATGCGAAGCGGCGAGGTCAAGCTCACGGCCTGGCCGCAGAGCATCGAGCACTATTACCTGGTGCGCCGGTCGGCGAGCGCCGGCAAGCCGGCGCTGCAGTTCGGCGCGCCCATCGCCTGGGCAGAAGCGGGGCGTCTGCCCCTGTGCCTGCTGACGCCGGAAATGCACAACCGCTCCATCGTCGACCAGGCCTTCGCCGATGCCGGCGTCTCGGTGAAGCCGGCCATCGAGACCAATTCGGTGCTGACGCTGGCGCTCAGCGTGAGCGCCGGGGACGTTTGCGCCGTGCTGCCCGGCGGCATGGTCGATGCCGTGCGCAGCCACGGCGAACTCGAGGCGCTGCCCCTGGTGGCGCCGGAGGTGCGCACGCCGATCGGCTTCATGACGCAGACGGCCGTGCGGCCCTCGCGCGCCCTCGATGCGGCGCTGGCGCTGGTCCAGAGCCCGGCCTGGCAGCAGGAAGTCGCGGCGCACAGCGGAGCGCTGCGCGGCTAGTTAGTTAGGTGTGCCGCATCATTTCTTTATTGAATCGCCCCATGTGCGGATTCAATTTGCCGAAAACCGCAAGCGGGGCGACAGTCGGGCAAGCCGTGCCTTCGCGCGGCCGGACAGTCCGCAACAACGGCCGAGGCAATGAACTACCCAGGCACCCAGAACGCCGTCCAGGCGATCCCGCTCGCGACCCCCGATCAACTGCGCGAGCGCATCCGCCGCAAGAGCAAGCTCAAGGGCCGGCAGCCCGAGACCGAGGCGCTGGCGGAGGTGCGCGCGCTCATCGGCCCGCGGCCCGATGACGGCTGGCGGCGCGACCTGCTGATCGAGCAGCTGCACCTGCTCAACGATGCGCACGGCGGGCTGCACGACCGCCACCTGGTGGCGCTGGCCTCGCTCATCAACGTTCCGATGGCCGAGGTCTACGAGGTTGCGACCTTCTATCACCACTTCGAAGTGCTGCGCGGCGACGAGCAGGCACCCGGGCTCACGATCCGCGTGTGCGATGGCCTGGCCTGCGAGCTGGCCGGCGCACAGGACCTGCTCGCGCGGCTGCCTGCGCTGCTGGGCGCGGCGGGACGCGACGACGTGCGCGTGATCTCCGCGCCCTGCATCGGCCGCTGCGAGCAGGCGCCGGCCGCGGCGGTGCACCAGCGCGCCGTGCCGCTGGCGACCACCGACCGGCTGCTGCAGGCGCTGGACGCCAGGCCGTCAGCGCCGGAGACCTTCAACTTCGTGCCGGCGGCGCTGGCCGAGAAAAGCGTCTCGCCACCGCCCGAAGGGATCGCGGAGATCCCCGCCTTCACGGACTACGCCACCTACCGCGCCAACGGCGGCTATGCGCTCGCGGCCGCGCTGGTCAACGGCGAAGAGGACGCCGAGGCCGTGCTCCGCGCGATGGAAGACTCGGGCCTGCGCGGCCTCGGCGGCGCGGGCTTTCCGGCCGGGCGCAAGTGGCGCATCGTGCGCGAGCAGCCGGCGCCGAAACTCATGGCGGTGAACATCGACGAGGGCGAGCCCGGTACCTTCAAGGACCGTACCTACCTCGAGCGCGATCCGCATCGCTTCCTCGAAGGGCTGCTGGTGGCCGCGCAGGTCGTGGGCACCGAGGCCTGCTACATCTACCTGCGCGACGAATACCACGACTGCCGCCGGCTGCTCGAGGCCGAGCTGGCCAAGCTCAAGGCCGCCCCCCCCTGCACGCTGCCGCGCATCGAGCTGCGGCGCGGCGCCGGCGCCTACATCTGCGGCGAGGAGTCCGCGATGATCGAGAGCATCGAAGGCAAGCGCGGTGAGCCGCGCATGCGCCCGCCCTACATCGCACAGGTCGGCCTGTTCGGCCGGCCGACGCTGGAGCACAACTTCGAGACGCTCTACTGGGTGCGCGACATCGTCGAGAAAGGCCCGCAGTGGTTCAGCGGCTTCGGCCGCCACGGGCGCAAGGGGCTGCGCAGCTTCAGCGTGAGCGGGCGCGTCAAGAACCCCGGCGTCAAGCTCGCGCCGGCGGGCATCACGGTGCAGGAGCTGATCGACGAATACTGCGGTGGCATGCTGCACGGCCACACGCTTTACGGCTATCTGCCCGGCGGCGCCTCGGGCGGCATCCTGCCGGCGCGCATGATCGACATCCCGCTGGATTTCGACACGCTGCAGCCTTACGGCTGCTTCATCGGCTCGGCCGCCGTGATGGTGCTGAGCCAGCACGATCGCGCGCGCGATGCGGCGCTGAACATGATGCGCTTCTTCGAACACGAGAGCTGCGGCCAGTGCACGCCCTGCCGCGTCGGCACCGCCAAGGCGGCGGCGCTGATGCAGGCGCCGGTGTGGGACAACGCCACGCTGGAAGACCTCGCGCAGGTCATGGGAGATGCATCGATCTGCGGGCTGGGGCAGGCCGCGCCCAATCCGATCCGCTGCATCCAGAAGTACTTCCCCGAGGAGATCGCGTGAACGCTCCCACACGACTTGCCGAAGTGATTCCGCAGACCATCGAGTTCAAGCTCGACGGCCGCGCCGTCCAGGCCTTCGAAGGCGAGACCATTCTTCAGGCCGCGCAGCGCCACGGCGTCGACATCCCGCACCTTTGCTACAAGGAGGGCCTGCGCCCCGACGGCAACTGCCGCGCCTGCGTGGTCGAAGTGAAGGGCGAGCGCACGCTCGCGCCGAGCTGCTGCCGCAATGCGACGGCGGGCATGGAGGTGCAGGCCAGCAGCGAGCGGGCGCTGAAGAGCCAGAAGATGGTGGTCGAGATGCTCCTGTCCGATATGCCGGACCGCGGGTACAAGTGGAACGACGAGGCGGGGGCGAAGGCTGCGAGCCCCCACCCCAACCCTCCCTCAAAGGGGGAGGGGGCGAGTCCGGAGTTGCTCCGTCCCCCTCTGGGGGAGGGCGGGGGTGGGGGCTTCCCCGTCGGCCAGCACGGCGAGCTCAGCGAATGGGCCGAACGCCTCGGAATCTCCGTTCGCCCCGAACTCAAGGCCCTGCGCCGCGAGCAACCCAAGGCCGATGTCTCGCATCCCGCGATGGCCGTCAACCTCGATGCCTGCATCCAGTGCAACCGCTGCGTGCGCGCCTGCCGCGAGGAGCAGGTCAACGACGTGATCGGCTACGCGATGCGCGGCGGGGATTCGAAGATCGTGTTCGACCTCGACGACCCGATGGGCGACAGCACCTGCGTGGCCTGCGGCGAATGCGTGCAGGCCTGCCCGACCGGCGCCTTGATGCCCAAGAGCCAGATCGGCTCGCAGCAGGTCGACCGCAAGGTCGATTCGGTCTGCCCCTTCTGCGGCGTGGGTTGCCTGATCACCTACAACGTCAAGGACGAGAAGATCGTCAGCGTCGACGGCCGCGACGGCCCGGCCAACCACAGCCGGCTCTGCGTCAAGGGCCGCTTCGGCTTCGACTATGCGCACCATCCGCAGCGCCTGACCAAGCCGCTGATCCGCAAGCCCGGCGTGCCCAAGGACTTCAACGACGCACCGCGGCCCGGCGACTGGCACGACGCCTTCCGCGAGGCCAGCTGGGAAGAGGCGCTCGCGCTCACCGCGGGCAAGCTCAAGAGCCTGCGCGACACGCACGGCAAGAAGGCGCTGGCCGGCTTCGGCTCGGCCAAGGGCAGCAACGAAGAGGCCTACCTGTTCCAGAAGCTGGTGCGCACCGGCTTCGGCAGCAACAACGTCGACCATTGCACGCGGCTGTGCCATGCCTCCAGCGTGGCGGCGCTGCTCGAAGGCGTGGGTTCGGGCGCGGTGAGCAACCAGGTCAACGACGTGGAGCATGCGGACCTGATCTTCATCATCGGCTCCAACCCGACCGCCAACCATCCGGTGGCCGCCACCTGGATGAAGAACGCCGCCAAGCGCGGCGCGAAGATCGTGCTGGCCGACCCGCGCGTCACCGACATCGGCCGGCACGCCTGGCGCACGTTGCAGTTCAAGGCCGACACCGACGTCGCGATGCTCAATGCGCTGATCCACGCGGTGATCGACGAGGGCCTGGTCGACGAGGCCTTCGTGCGCGACCGCGCCAGCAACTTCGAGGCGCTGCGCGAGAACGTCAAGGGCTACAGCCCCGAGGCGATGGCGCCGATCTGCGGCATTCCGGCCGAGATGCTGCGCGAAGTGGCGCGGGCCTTCGCCAAGGCCAAGGGCGCGATGGTGTTGTGGGGCATGGGCATCAGCCAGCACGTGCACGGCACCGACAACGCGCGCTGCCTGATCGCGCTGGTCACGGTCACCGGCCAGATCGGCAAGCCCGGCTCGGGCCTGCATCCGCTGCGCGGCCAGAACAACGTGCAGGGCGCGAGCGATGCGGGGCTGATCCCGATGATGTTCCCCAACTACCAGCGCGTCGACAACCCGGGCGTGCACGCTTGGTTCGAGAACTTCTGGGGCATGCCGCTCGACGAGAAGCCGGGCTACACGGTGGTCGAGATCATGCACAAGGCGCTGGCGCCGGATAGCGATCCGCACAAGATCCGCGGCATGTACATCATGGGCGAGAACCCCGCGATGAGCGACCCGGACCTCAACCATGCGCGCCATGCGCTCGCGAGCCTGGAACACCTGGTGGTGCAGGACATCTTCATGACCGAGACCGCGTGGCTGGCCGACGTGGTGCTGCCGGCCACTGCCTGGCCCGAGAAGACCGGCACCGTGAGCAACACCGATCGCATGGTGCAGCTTGGCAAGAAGGCGCTCAACCCGCCCGGCGAGGCGAAGCCCGATCTCTGGATCATCCAGCAGATCGCAAAACGCATGGGCTTGGCCTGGAACTACGAGGGCGAGGAGTCCGGCGTGGCCGCCGTCTACGAAGAGATGCGCCAGGCCATGCATGCGGCCATCAGTGGCATCACCTGGGAGCGGCTGCAGCGCGAATCCAGCGTGACCTATCCCTGCCTGGACGCGGACGATCCGGGCCAGCCGACTGTCTTCATCGACGACTTCCCGACCGCCGACGGCCGCGTGAAGCTGGTGCCGGCCGACATCATCCCGGCCGACGAGCGGCCCGATGCCAAGTACCCCTTCGTGCTGATCACCGGGCGCCAGCTCGAGCACTGGCACACCGGCAGCATGACGCGCCGCGCCACCGTGCTCGATGCGCTGGAGCCGATGGCCACGGCGTCGATGAACCAGAGCGACCTGGAGACCCTGGGCCTGCAGGCGGGCGACGTGGTCACGATCCGCTCGCGCCGCGGCGAGGTGGCGATCCACGTGCGCCGCGACGACGGCACGCCGAACGGCGCGGTGTTCGTGCCCTTCGCCTACTACGAGGCGGCAGCCAACCTGATGACCAATGCGGCGCTCGATCCCATGGGCAAGATCCCGGAGTTCAAGTACTGCGCGGTGCAGGTGCTGCGCGGCGGCGTGCCGGTGGCGGCCGCGGGCTATGGAACCGGGGCGGTGGCAACGGTGGAAACGGCGACGGCGCATTGAAAAGCGGCATCGTGATGTGACATTTTTGGCATATCGAGCGTCTTTCTGACGCCGGACGTCGCACCGCGGGCACGCATGCCAGGCGCGGCCCTGCGCGAGGACCTTGGCTCGAGTGACTGGCATATATGTTGCTGGCCGTAACTTATCCAGCACATAACAACGCCAAGTCAAACGTGGACCAGCCAAAAAACGACAACGACATTTCATTGGATCGCCGCCTCTTCTGCGTGGGCGCAGTGAGCTTCGCAGCCCTGGGAACCGCGGCCTGCGGAGACGGTGGAAGCAGCGGCTTCGGCAGCGCCGGCGCGCTCGGCAGCACGCAACAGAATGCGGCGACTTCGACGGCCACGTCCACCGAAGTCGCTGCGACCGAGCCTGTCACCAACTCCACCTTGACGTCGCAAGCGCGAAAGTTCACGCATCCCGGTCTGCTGCACACCGAGGCCGATTTCGAGCGCATGCGAACCAAGATCGCGGCTGGCGCCCAGCCCTGGGTCGACGGCTGGAACGCGCTCACCTCCAGCAGCCGTGCCCAGCTCGGCCGCGCGCCCGTGCCGCTGGCAACGGTGGTGCGCGGCGGCGACGGCGAGAACCACCGCACCATGGTCGAGGACATGGAGCGCGCCTACCAGTTCGCGCTGCGCTGGAAGGTCTCCGGCAACACCGCCTACGCGGACCTGGCGGTGCAATACCTCGACGCATGGTCGTCGACGATGACGGCACTCAACGGCAACTCCGACCGCTTCCTGGCCGCCGGCATCTACGGCTACCAATGGGCCAATGCGGCCGAGATGATGCGCAGCTATCCGGGCTGGTCGTCCGAAGGCGTCGCGCGCTTCCAGAAGCTGCTGCTGGAGGTGTTCTATCCGCTCAGCCACAGTTTCCTGATCAAGCACAACGACGCGAACATCACCAACTACTGGGCCAACTGGGATCTGTGCGCCATCTGCGCCATCCTGGCCATCGGCGTCTTCTGCGATCGCACCGACCTCTATGACGAGGCCATCGCCTACTACAAGACCGGCCGCGGCAACGGGGCGGCGGCACACAACGTCTACATGCTCCACCCCGGCTACCTGGGGCAATGGCAGGAAAGCGGCCGGGACCAGGGACACGCCACGCTCGGCATGGCGTTGACCGGCCTGCTGTGCGAAATGGCCTGGAGCCAGGGCGAGGACCTCTACGGCTACGGCAACAACCGCTTCCTCGCCGCCGCCGAGTACGTGGCCATGTCGAACCTGCAGGACGGCAACGGCCAGTACTACTCGCCGCCGTTCTCGACCTACGTCAACAGGCAGGGGACTTTCACCGTGGTGTCGACGGCCGGGCAGCCCAATCTGCGCCCGTGCTGGGAGTCGATCTACAACCACTACGTCAATCGCAAGGGGCTTGCGGCGCCCTGGGTGGCAACCATCGCCGCCCAGCTACGCCCCGAGCGCAGCGAATGGGGCGGCGACCAGCCGAGCTTCGGCACGCTGACCTACAGCCGCGATCCCGCAGCCGCGGGCACGCCGCCGAGCGGCCTCACGGCCTACGTCACCGCTGGCCAGGTACTGCTGTCGTGGTGGGGCAGTGCAGGCGCGACGAGCTACAAGGTCAAGCGCGGCACTTCGGCGAACGGGCCTTTCGCCACCGTCGCCAGCGTCACCGACCCTCGCACCTACACCGACACGCCGGGCAACGGCGTCTGGCACTACGTCGTCACCACGGTGAGCGCAAGCGGCGAGAGCAGCGTCTCCAACGTGGCGCGCGTGGCCTTGCCCAGCGAGCTGCGCGCGCAACTGCCGCTGGATGCGGCCAGCGGAACCACGGCCGCCGATGGCAGCGGCAACGGCCAAAACGGCACGCTGCAGGGCGGCGCCAGCTGGGGCGAAGGCCGCAGCGGCGGCCGCGCGCTGGCGCTCGACGGCAGCAGCGGCCACCTCGCGCTGCCCACCGGTGTGCTCTCCAGCCTGGGCGACTTCACGATCGCGCTGTGGGTGTACTGGAATGCCGCCGTCACCAACACACGCGTGTTCGACTTCGGCTCCAGCGACATCGCCTACCTCGCACTGCTGCCGCGCGATGCCGGCGGCTCGATGCGCTTCACGGTGACCGGCACCACCTGGTACGGCGAGCAGAGCATCGTGGCGAGCGCGTTGCCCACCGGCCGCTGGGTGCACCTGGCGGTCACCCTGTCGGGCACCACCGGCACGCTGTACGTCGACGGCGTGGCCGCCGGCAGCAACAACGCGATTGCGCTCGCGCCCTTCCAGCTCGGCGACACCACCCAGAACTGGCTCGGCCGCTCGCAGTACCCGGCCGACCCTTGCTTCAACGGGCGCATGCAGGACCTTCGTATCTACAGCGGCGCGTTGAGCGCAGCTGAGATCGCGGCGCTCGCGGCCTGAGGCGTCGGACGATGCCTGCCGTTGATCTAGGGTTAACCCTGGGTCTCATCGATTTTAAGTTACAGTAAGTGACTACTAGTTACATGAGCGCCTGACTCACTTACTCGATGGAAAAACCGATTCAACGCCGGCACGCGATCCAACGCCTTGCCGCCGCGAGCGCCGCGCTGGCACTTCCGGCTTGGGCCCAGCCGGCGCGCATCGTGCTCGGGCAATCGGCCGCATTCAGCGGCCCGGCCGAGCAGCTGGGCATTCAGATGAACAAGGGCGCGCGCATCTTCTTCGATGCGCTCAATGCCTCGGGCGGCATCAACGGCCGCAGCGTCGAACTGCGCACGCTCGATGACGGCTACGAGCCCGAGCGCTGCAAGACCAACACCGACAAGCTCATCAAGGACGAGGTCTTCGCGCTCTTCGGCTACGTGGGCACGCCCACCTGCCTGGCGGCGATGCCGCTGGTCGATGCGGCGAAGATTCCGTTCTTCGGCCCGTTCACCGGCGCCGAGGCCCTGCGCGAGCCGTTCCGCAAGACGGTGTTCCACGTCCGTGCCTCGTACTACGACGAGACCGCGCTGATCGTGAAGCAGCTCACCTCGCTGGGCCTGCGGAAGATCGCGGTGTTCCACCAGAACGATGCCTACGGCCAGGCCGGGCTGGAGGGCGTGAAGCGTGCGCTCAAGCCGTCGAGCCTGGAGCCGGTGGCCGTGGGCAAGGTCGAGCGCAATTCGGTCGACGTGGCGCAGGCGGTGAAGGACATCACGGCCGCGGCCCCCACGGCCGTGGTGCAGATCGGCGCCTACAAGGCCTGCGCGGCCTTCATCCGCGAAGCGCGCAAGGCCGGCTACGGCGGCACCTTCTTCAACGTGTCCTTCGTCGGCACCGAGGCGCTGGGCGACGAGCTCGGCAAGGACGCCCGCGGCATCATGGTCAGCCAGGTGATGCCTTCGCCGTTCTCGACCAACACGCCGATCTCGCGCGAGTACCTGGAGGCCACGCGCAAGGCCGGCCCTGAGGCCAAGCCCAACTATTCGAGCATGGAAGGCTACGTGGCCGCCAAGGTGCTGGCCGAGGGACTTCGCCGCGCGGGCCGGGCGCCGACGCGCGATGCGCTGGTCGCCGGCCTGGAGTCGATCCAGAACGCCGACTTCGGCGGCTTCCGCGTCGACTTCAGTGCCCGCAATCACGCGGCATCGAGCTACGTCGATCTGTCGATGCTGACGCAGGACGGCAAGGTTCGCCTTTGAGCTTGGGAAGCGGCTGCGCCGGCGCGAAACCCCGCTTGCATGTCGCCGGCGGCGCATCGGCTATCGTCCGCCGCATGGTCCCATCCGAAACCCCATCCGAGGGCGCACACCCTTGTCTCGCCGTGGCGGTCGTGATGCGGCGCGAGCGGCTCCACGGCCCGTCGAGCCATTGGCAGCCCTGGCGCTGGACGCTCGACGAGGTGGTGCCCGACGAGCCGGGCTTCGGCGACGCGCCGCGGCTCTTGCGCGACGACGAGGGCGCGCAGCGCTGGCTGCACCCGGGCTTCCAGGTCGAATTGTTTCGCGATGAAGCAGAGGGTTACCAGCTCAACGCAACAACGCCCGCGCCCTGCTGGTTCGTGATGTGGCGCATGGAAGAAGAGGCGACCCTCGCGCCGGAGCCGATCGCGCGGCCGCTGACGGTGACGCTGAGCTACAACGAAGCGGGCCGCTGGCTCGATGCGCAGGAGAACGTCGAGCAGGTGCCGGCACCCGAAGAAGTGGTGGCGTGGCTGCGCGCCTTCGTCGAAGAACACTATGTGCTCGAGCCCAAGCGCCGCAAGCGGCCGGAGAGCTTCAAGCCGCTGGTCGACCGCTTCGGCAATGCGGCCAGCGTGTCGACCGAGAAGAAGCGCGGCCGGGGAGCGGGCGATGTCTGAGGGCTTCTTCGATCGCTGGTCGCGGCGCAAGCAGCAGGTGCGGGAAGGGGAGGTGCCGCCGCCTGAGCCGGTGGCGGCCGTGCCGGTTGTGGCGCCTGCGCTTGTGGAGACGCCTGGCCCCCATCCCAACCTTCCCCCTGAGGGGGAAGGAGAGATGCCACCGCCGCCGCCTACGCTGGCTGATGCTGAAGCGCTCACCATCGACTCCGACTTCAAGCCCTTCGTCGCGAAGAACGTCGCGCCGGAGGTCAAGAACGCGGCCTTCAAGAAGCTGTTCGCCGATCCGCATTTCAATGTGATGGACGGGCTGGACACCTACATCGACGACTACTCCCAGTCGACCCCGGTGCCCGAGAGCGTGCTGCGCCAGATGGCGAGCGCGAAGTTCCTGAACCTGTTCGAGGAAGAAGAATCGAAAGAAGACCCTGAGGCCCACACACCCCCGGACGTGGCACAGTCGATGCCTCCCGAGGAAGTTCCCAGCCCGCCGGTTGCCGATGCGCAACCCGCCAGCCAAGAGACCGATGACCACCACGCTGATCTGCGACTGCAACAAGACGATGCCCCTCGAGCCGAAGACGCTCGGGACGGCACTGGCTGAGAACCTGCCTCTCCATTCGGCACTGTGCCGGCGCGAGGCGCCGGCCTTCCAGCGCGCGATCCAGTCCGGCGACGAGGTGGTGGTGGCCTGCACGCAGGAGAAGCGCTTGTTCGGCGAGCTCGCGCAACAGACCCCGGATGCGGTGTCTCCGATCCGCTTCGTCAACATCCGCGAAACCGGCGGCTGGAGCCGCGACGCGAAGAGCGCGATGCCGAAGATCGCCGCGCTGCTCGCCGCCGCCAGCCTGCCCGAGCCTGATCCCGTGTCGACGGTCAGCTATGCGAGCCAGGGCCGCTTGCTGATCGTCGGTGCGCTCGACGAAGCGGAGAAGGCGGCTGCGCTGGTGGGCGACGCGCTGGACGTCACGATCTTTTCGCAGGGCCCCGGCATGCTCGGCGGTGCGCAGGAGCGCCGCTGGCCGGTGATCGCGGGCCGCATCGATGCGCTCGCCGGCTGGCTCGGCGCCTTCAAGCTGCAGTGGACGCGCGACAACGCGATCGACCTCGATCTCTGCACGCGCTGCAACGCCTGCCTCGCCGTCTGCCCGGAACAGGCCATCGGCTTCGACTACCAGATCGACAACGCCAAGTGCACCTCGCACCGCGACTGCGAACGCGCCTGCACGGTGGCCGGCGCGATCGATTTCAGCCGCGCGCCCGCGCAACTCGACGGCGCCTTCGACCTGGTGCTCGATCTCGGCGCCGCGCCGCTCATCGACTGGCATGCGCCGCCGCAGGGCTATTTCCACCTGGCCGGCGGCCTCGCGCATGCGCAGGGCCTGCAAACCCTGCTGCGCTTGCGCGAGCTGGTCGGCGAGTTCGAGAAGCCGAAGTTCTTCGACTACAAGCAGAAGCTTTGCGCGCACAGCCGCAACGAAGTGGTCGGCTGCAATGCCTGCATCGAGGTCTGCTCCGCGCATGCGGTGACGAGCGACAAGGAACGCCAGCGCATCGTCGTCAACCCGAACCTCTGCGTCGGCTGCGGCGCCTGCACCACCGTCTGCCCGACCGGAGCGCTCGGCTACACCTATCCGCGCACGCCCGACCAAGGCCTGAAGCTGCGCACGCTGCTTTCCACCTATGCAGGCGCGGGCGGGCGCGATGCCGTGCTGCTGCTGCACAGCCAGGAAGGCGGGCAGGCGCTGGTCGAACGGCTCGGGCGCGACGCGCAGCTCGGCCGCGCGCAGGGCGTGCCCGCAAACGTGATCCCGGTCGGCCTCTGGCATGCCGCAAGCACCGGCATCGACCTCTGGCTCAGCGCGGTCGCCTTCGGCGCTTCGCAGGTGGCCGTGCTCGCGACCGGTGAGGAGGCGCCGGCCTACCTCGATGCGCTGCGCAAGCAGATGGCGATCGCGCAGGCGCTGCTGCTGGGACTGGGCTACACGGGCACTCACTTCCGGTTGATCGAGGCGGCGACGCCCGCGGCCCTGGATGCCGCGCTGGCCGCCTTGCGCGACACGCGCCAGCAGCGGCCGGCCACGGCGGCGCGCTTCGCGGTCGGCACCGAGAAACGCAGCACGCTCGAACTCGCGCTCGACCACCTGATCGACGCGGCGCCGGCGCTGAAGGCGGCGCCCGAAGCGCCACTCGCGATTCCGCTGCCGGCAGGCTCGCCCTTCGGCACGATCGAGGTCGACAAGAACAAGTGCACGATGTGCCTGGCCTGCGTCAGCGCCTGCCCGGCCAGTGCGCTGCAGGACAACCCGAACGCGCCGCAGCTGCGCTTCGTCGAGAAGAACTGCGTGCAGTGCGGTCTTTGCGAAACCACCTGCCCCGAGGACGCGATCTCGCTGGTGCCGCGGCTGCTGGTCGCGGCCGAGCGCAAGCAGCCGGTGGTGCTCAACGAAGCCAAGCCTTGGAGCTGCATCCGCTGCGGCAAGCCCTTCGGCACGCAGAAGGCGATCGAGTCCATGCTCGGCAAGCTCGCGGGCCACGCGATGTTCCAGGGCGAGGCGCTCGAGCGGCTCAAGATGTGCAGCGACTGCCGGGTCATCGACCTGTACAGCGCGCAGAACGAAATGAAGATCACGCAGTTATGAGCGATAGTTTTCCGGTTTCCTCCGCGCTCGACGAGGAGCTTGCGCGCGCCGAGCTCTACGGCCTGCTGGCGCGGCTCTGGTATGCGGCGCCCGATGCCGAGTTGCTCGGCGCCTTCCAGGTCGCGCCGACCGAGGCGCCGGCCGCGGGCGCCTTTCTCGAAGAGCCCTGGCGCCAGCTCGTGGGCGTGGCGCGCGGCATCGACGCCGCCGCGGCGAAGAGCGAGTACGACGCGCTCTTCGGCGGCATCGGCAAGCCCGAGGTCTACCTGTTCGGCTCGCACTACCTGAGCGGCTTTCTCAACGACAAGCCGCTGGCCCAGCTGCGTACCGACCTCGACCGGCTCGGCCTGGCGCGCGAGCAGGCGGTCTCCGAGACCGAGGACCACATCGCCTGCCTGTTCGAAGTGATGCGCTACCTGATCGCGGGCGAGGACGTCGCGGTCGCCAATCTCACGCAGCAGCAGACCTTCTTCTCGACCCATGTTCAGTCTTGGCTGCCCGCCATGTGCGATGCGGTGGCGCAGCATCCGAAGGCGAACTTCTATGCCGCGCTGGCGGTGCTGACGCGCGCATTCGCAGAGGTCGAAGCGCAGGGTTTCGACATGCTGAACTGAGTCTGAGGGAAATAGATTTACGAAATATCAGGG
The DNA here is from genome assembly GCF_964254305.1 of Variovorax sp. LjRoot84. Lineage (NCBI taxonomy): Bacteria > Pseudomonadati > Pseudomonadota > Betaproteobacteria > Burkholderiales > Comamonadaceae > Variovorax > Variovorax sp. LjRoot84. The sequence continues at coordinate 4,581,010 of NZ_CAXUTE020000001.1, read as the reverse complement.
TCTCGACTAGTATCCAAATATATGTAACTGGTTTCATATCTAGTTCCACCCAGCCACTCCTGGAGTTGTTAATGCAGGACAGCCAATCCGCCGGTCCCAAGCCGGCGTCCCGCCGCGGGTTCTTTTTCGGTGCCGCCTCGGTCGGCGCAGCTGCAGCAGCCGTCACGGTGCTGCCCAAAGTCGCGCCGGAGCCCGTTTCCGCCGCCACACCCGTTCCGAAGCCTGCGCCCGAGAAGGGCGGCGGCTACACGCTGAGCGAGCACGTCAAGCACTACTACAAGACCACTTCGGCCTGAGGACGAACACCACCATGTTGTTGACCCGGAAAGCGACCGGCGCTGCGCTCGACAGTGCCTCTTCCCGTTCCTCTTCTTCCTCCTCCTCGCCCTTCGTCCACAGCCTGCGGCGCGGCCTCGCCAATGCGTTGCCGACCATGGACCGGCGCGCCTTCCTGCGGCGCTCCGGGCTGGGTGTCGGCGTGGGTCTGGCTGCGGGCCAGCTCACGCTGATGCGCAAGGCCGAAGCCGCCGGGGATGGCAAGCCGGCTGCGGTCGGCGCCGGCAAGATCGAGATCAAGCGCACGGTCTGCACGCACTGCTCGGTCGGCTGCGCCTCGGACGCGGTGGTCGAGAACGGCGTCTGGGTGCGGCAGGAGCCGGTGTTCGATTCGCCGCTCAACCTGGGTGCGCACTGCGCCAAGGGCGCGGCGCTGCGCGAGCACGGCCACGGCGAGTACCGGCTGCGCTATCCGATGAAGCTGGTGAACGGCAAGTACGAACGCATCAGCTGGGACACGGCGCTCGACGAGATCACCGCCAAGCTCAAGGAACTGACCAAGGCCAGCGGCCCCGATTCGATCTACTGGATCGGCTCCAGCAAGCACAACAACGAGCAGGCCTATCTGCTGCGCAAGTTCGTGAGCTTCTTCGGCAGCAACAACTGCGACCACCAGGCGCGCATCTGCCACTCGACCACGGTCGCCGGCGTGGCGAACACATGGGGCTACGGCGCCATGACGAACTCGTACAACGACATGCGCAATTCGAAGGTTGCGCTCTACATCGGCTCGAACGCGGCCGAGGCCCATCCGGTGAGCATGCTGCACATGCTGCATGCCAAGGAAAACGGCTGCAAGATGATCGTGGTCGACCCGCGCTTCACCCGCACCGCGGCCAAGGCCGACGAGTACGTGCGCATCCGTTCGGGTTCGGATATTCCCTTCCTCTTCGGCATCCTGTACCACATCTTCAAAAACGGCTGGGAAGACAAGAAGTACATCAACGACCGCGTCTTCGGCATGGACGAGGTGCGCGCCGACGTGATGGCCAAATGGACGCCCGACAAGGTCGAGGAAGCCTGCGGCGTCAAGGAAGCCCAGGTGCTGAAGGTCGCGACCTGGCTCAACGAGAACCGCCCCGGCACCATCGTCTGGTGCATGGGCCAGACCCAGCACACCATCGGCAACGCGATCGTGCGCGCCTCCTGCATCCTGCAGCTGGCGCTGGGCAACGTGGGCAAGTCGGGCGGCGGCACCAACATCTTCCGCGGCCACGACAACGTGCAGGGCGCCACCGACGTCGGCCCTAACCCCGATTCGCTGCCCGGTTACTACGGCCTGGCCGAAGGCTCGTGGAAGCATTTCGCCGCCACCTGGGGCGTGGACTTCGAGTGGATCAAGGGCCGCTTCGCTTCGCCCGCGATGATGGCCAAGCCGGGCCTCACGGTCTCGCGCTGGATCGACGGCGTGCTCGAGAAGAACGAGCTGATCGACCAGGATTCGAATCTGCGCGGCGTCTTCTACTGGGGCCATGCGCCCAATTCGCAGACCCGCGGCCTCGAGATGAAGCGGGCCATGGACAAGCTGGACCTGCTGGTGGTGGTGGACCCGTACCCCTCGGCCACTGCGGCGATGGCGGCGATGCCGGGCCGCTCGGAAGACCTGAATCCGAATCGCGCGGTGTATCTGCTGCCGGCCTGCACGCAGTTCGAAACCAGCGGCTCCGTCACCGCCTCGAACCGCTCGCTGCAATGGCGCGAGAAGGTGATCGAGCCGCTGTGGGAAAGCCGCAGCGACCACATGATCATGCAGCAGTTCGCCGACCGGCTCGGCTTCGGCAAGGAGCTCAGCAAGAACTACAAGATGCAGAAGGTCAAGGGCATGGACGAGCCCGTGCCGGACGACATCCTGCGCGAGATCAACAAGTGCGTCTGGACCATCGGCTACACCGGGCAGAGCCCCGAGCGGCTGCAGGCCCACATGCGCAACATGGGCGCCTTCGACGTGCGCACGCTCAGGGCCAAGTCGGGCAAGGACAAGGTCAACGGCTACGACCTCTCGGGCGACTACTTCGGGCTGCCGTGGCCCTGCTATGGCACCCCCGAGCTCAAGCATCCGGGCAGCGCGAACCTCTACGACACCACGCGGCACGTGATGGACGGCGGCGGCAACTTCCGCGCGAACTTCGGCGTCGAGCGCAACGGCAAGAACCTGCTGGCCGAGGACGGCTCGCATTCGCTGGGCGCCGAGATCACCACCGGCTATCCGGAGCTCGACCACCTGCTGCTCAAGAAGCTCGGCTGGTGGGACGAGCTCACCGCGGCCGAGAAGCCCAAGGCCGAGGGCAAGAACTGGAAGACCGACAGCTCGGGCGGCATGATCCGCGTGTTCATGAAGAACCACGGCTGCCATCCCTTCGGCAACGCCAAGGCGCGCGCGCTGGTGTGGAACTTCCCCGATGCCATCCCGCAGCACCGCGAGCCGCTCTATGGCACGCGGCCGGACCTGATGGCCAAGTACCCGACGCACGACGACAAGATGGCCTTCTGGCGCCTGCCCACGCTCTACAAGAGCGTGCAGCAGAAGAACATCGCCGACAAGGTGGCCGAGAAGTTCCCCTTCATCATGACCTCGGGCCGGCTGGTCGAGTACGAGGGCGGCGGCGAGGAAACCCGCTCCAACCCCTGGCTCGCCGAGCTGCAGCAGGAGATGTTCATCGAGATCAACCCCAAGGTAGCGGCCGAGAAGAACATCCGCAACGGCGAGCGCGCCTGGGTGCACACGCCCACCGGCGCCAAGCTCAACGTGCAGGCGCTGGTCACCGAGCGCGTGGGTCCCGACACCGTGTTCATGCCCTTCCACTTCTCCGGCCACTGGCAGGGGGCGGACATGCTCGCCTACTACCCCAAGGGCGCGGCGCCGGTGGTGCGCGGCGAGGCGATCAACACCTCGACCACCTACGGCTACGACAGCGTGACCATGATGCAAGAGACCAAGACCACGGTCTGCAACATCGAGAAAGCATAAAGAGGAATCGATATGGCAAGAATGAAGTTCGTCTGCGATTCCGAGCGCTGCATCGAGTGCAACGGTTGCGTCACGGCCTGCAAGAACGAGAACGAGGTGCCGTGGGGCGTGAACCGCCGCCGCGTGGTGACGCTCAACGACGGCGTGCCGGGCGAGAAGTCGATCTCGGTGGCCTGCATGCACTGCTCCGACGCGCCCTGCATGGCGGTTTGCCCGGTGCAATGCTTCTACCGCACCGAAGAAGGCGTGGTGCTGCACGACAAGGATGTCTGCATCGGCTGCGGCTACTGCTCCTACGCCTGCCCCTTCGGCGCGCCGCAGTTCCCCTCGCAAGGCACCTTCGGTGCGCGCGGCAAGATGGACAAGTGCACTTTCTGCGCCGGCGGCCCCGAGGCCAACGGCTCGCAGGCCGAGTTCGAGAAGTACGGCCGCAACCGCCTGGCCGAAGGGAAGCTTCCGGCCTGCGCCGAGATGTGCTCGACCAAGGCGCTGCTGGCCGGCGACGGCGACGTGGTGGCCGACATCTTCCGCACCCGCGTGCTGCATCGCGGCAAGGGCGCCGAAGTCTGGGGCTGGGGCACGGCCTACGGCTCGAAGCAGGCCGGCACGCCGACCAGCGGAGGCACGAAATGAGGCGCGCACTGGCATTGACGATGGCGCTCGGCTCGGCCGCGCTGCTGCTGGCGGCCTGCGGCGAGAAGCCGCAGACCAACGCCGAGGGCGTCAAGCTCGATGCCGCGCCCTGGACCGGCACCGGTACGCAGCAGAACGCGGGCACGGCATTCACCGCGTCGGGTTGGCAGGTCGGCGACAAGAACGCCTGGCAGCAGCAGCTCAAGACGCGCGCGCAGAACGGCCAGAACGACTACGTCAGAGACAACTGAGCGGAAGGAAGGCTGCATGAACAAGGCTCTTCTGAACGCCCTGGTGCTCATCGCCGCGCTGGCCGCCGGCCCGGCCCTGGCCCAGGCGCCGAACCCGGCTGCCGGCGGCGCGGTCGCCGAGGCGCCTGCCGCCGCTGCGGCGCCGCAGCAGCAGGCCGGCGGCATCAAAAGCCAGAACATCTTCGAGGTCAAGCCCGAGGCGAGCGCCGATCCCAACTACCTGCAGCAAAGCAATGCCGAGCGCGCGAAGGTGCAGCCCGGCAACAACGCGCCGATGTGGCGGCAGGTGGGCGAAGGCGTGACAGGCTACAGCAGCCTGCCGCGTGCGCAGGCGCCCGAAGCCGGCAACCTGATCCAGCGCTTCGTGCAGTACCCGGGTTCGCGCTACACCAACGCCGGCGAAGCCTGGCGCCAGGTGCGCAACGACTGGATCATTCCCTACGGCGCGGCGCTGCTCTTCGTGATGCTGCTGGCGATCGCGATCTTCTATTTCACGCGCGGCGCGATCGGCCTGCACGGCACCGAAACCGGCCGCAAGATCGAGCGCTTCACGCCCTTCGAGCGCGCCACCCACTGGTCGAACGCGATCGCCTTCGTCACGCTGGCCGTCTCGGGCCTGGTGATGGCCTTCGGCAAGTTCTTGCTGCTGCCCATCATCGGCGCCGCGTTGTTCGGCTGGCTGACCTATGCGCTGAAGACCGTGCACAACTTCGTCGGCCCGCTGTTCGTCGTCACGCTCATCCTGATGTTCATCACCTTCGTGCGCGACAACTTCCCGACGAGGATGGACCTCAAGTGGCTAGCCCACTTCGGCGGCTTGTTCGGCGGCAAGGAAGTGCCTTCGCACCGCTTCAACGCCGGCGAGAAGGTGGTGTTCTGGGGCGGCATCCTCGTGCTCGGCAGCATCGTGGCCGGCTCGGGCCTGTTCCTCGACAAGCTGCTGCCGGGCTTCGTCTACACGCGCGGCGAGATGCAGATCGCGCACATGGTCCACGCGGTGGCCACGCTGCTCATGATGGCGATGATCATGGGTCACATCTACATCGGCACGCTGGGCATGAAGGGCGCCTTCAGCGCCATGCGCCACGGCTATGTCGACGAGACCTGGGCCCGCGAACATCACGAGCTCTGGTACGACGACATCGCTGCCGGCAAGATTCCCGTCCAGCGCAGCGCCGAGGTCTCGGGCGCCGCGCCCGCGAAGACCGTCCGGGTCGAAGGAAGCCCCTCATGAAGAAGATGCTGATCGTCTGCGGCCTGGCCCTGGGCCTGGCCTCCACCGCTTTCGCCAAGCTGCCGGCGCCGCCTTCCACGCCCGAGGCCAAGCTCAAGGCCGCGGAGACCGCGGCCAAGACCGCATGGACAGGCAAGGTCGATGCCTACCAGCTCTGCCAGGCGCAGGACAAGGTGACGGCCAAATACCGCGCCAGCGCGGCAGCGGCCGGCAAGCAGTTGCCACCGGCGCCGGCGACGCCCGCCTGCACCGACCCCGGCCCCTTCGCCTTCGTGCCGCCGGCCGAGCAGAAGCCGATCGAGGCCGCGGGTGCCCATTCGCCGGCCGCCACGGCAGCTGCGCCGCCGAGCACCGCCCAGCCAGCGGCGGCGACGAATCCCACGCCGAAACAGTGACGACTGCCTTGCCGCTTCCGCGCCTGACTTCGGCCCGCGCCGAACTCACGCGCGAAGTGGAGATCGTCGACGAGCACGGCGAACGCGGCGTCGTCTCGATCCCGGCCGAACGCGACCTGACGGTCTACGTCGACCGCCGCGAACTGGTCACGCTGATGACGCTCGGCGCCCAGCCCGAGCTGCTGGTGCTGGGCTACCTGCTGAACCAGCGGCTCATCGAGTCCGCGGCCGACGTCGAATCGATCACGGTCGACTGGGAGGTGGGTGCGGCCGCTGTGAAGACCCATGCCGGCATCGACCGCATCGAGGAGCGCACCGCCAAGAAGGTGGTGACCACGGGCTGCGGCCAGGGCAGCGTGTTCGGCGAGCTGATGGCCGGCATCGACAAGCTCGAGCTGCCCGGCACGCGCATGCGGCAGGCGCAGCTCTATGCGCTCGTCAACGTCATCCGGCTCCAGGAGAGCACCTACAAGTCGGCCGGCTCGGTGCATGGCTGCGCGCTGTTCACGCTCGGCCACGGTGATGAAGCGCACATGCAGTGCTTCGTCGAGGACGTGGGGCGCCACAACGCGATCGACACCATCGCCGGCTGGATCGCGATGCAGCCCGCAGAAAGGCTTACGGGCGGCCGCGTGTTCTACACCACCGGGCGCCTCACGAGCGAGATGGTGATCAAGTCGGCCCAGATGGGCGTGGCCATCGTGGTCTCGCGCAGCGGCATCACGCAGATGGGTCATGAGGTCGCGATGCGCGTGGGCTTGTGCGCGATCGGGCGCGCGACCAACAAGCGCTTCGTCTGTTATGCCGGCGCCGAGCGGCTGGTGTTGCAGCCTGAGCTCGCGGGCGCCCGCGTCACGAGCGCCGCCTAAGCCCTTCGGTTTGGCCGGGCCTTGCGGCTCGGCTATCGTCTGGCCCATGAACGCTTCCCTTCGCCTAGGCTGGCGCACCCTCTGGCGCGACTTGCGCGCCGGCGAACTGCGGCTCCTCATCGTGGCCGTGCTGCTTGCCGTGGCGGCGCTCACCGCGGTCGGTTTCTTCGCCGATCGGCTCAAGGGCGGACTGCAGCGCGATGCGCGCCAGCTGCTCGGCGGCGATGCGGTGCTCGCGAGCGACAACCCGACGCCGAAGGCTTTCGTCGAGCGTGCACGTGCGCTCGGGCTGCAGGACGCGAGCACCTACGGTTTTCCGACCATGGCACGCGCCAGCGAGGAGCAGGGCGGCGCCAGCAAGCTGGTCGCGCTCAAGGCGGTGGAGGACGGCTATCCGCTGCGCGGCAGCCTGCAGGTGAGCACCGAGCCTGGCGTGCCGGGCCGGCCGACGCGGGACGTGCCGGCGCCGGGCGACGCCTGGGTCGATGCGTCGCTGCTCGAATCGCTGGCGCTCAAGGTGGGCGACACGCTGCTCCTGGGCGACGCCGGCCTGCGCATCGCGCGCGTGATCACGCTCGAGCCCGACCGCGGCGCCGGCTTCATGAGCTTCGCGCCGCGCGTGATGCTCAACCAGGCCGACGTGCCGCGCACCGGCCTCGTGCAACCGGCCAGCCGCGTCAGCTATCGCTTTGCCGTGGCCGGCGAGGCGCGCGCCGTCAAGACCTTCAGCGACTGGGCCGACGCGGCGATCAAGAAGGGCGAGCTGCGTGGCCTGCGCCTCGACTCCTTCGAAAGCGGCCGCCCCGAGATGCGCCAGACGCTGGACCGGGCCGAGAAGTTCCTCAACCTGGTGGCGCTGCTGGCGGCGCTGCTGTCGGCCGTGGCGGTGGCGCTGGCCGCGCGCGGCTTCGCGGCCAGCCACCTGGACGATTGCGCCATGCTGCGCGTGCTGGGCCAGAGCCAGCGCACCATCGCGCAGGCCTATGCCTTCGAGTTCGCCGCCATCGGCCTCTTCGCCAGCGCGCTCGGCGTGGCCATCGGCTACAGCGTGCACTATGTCTTCGTGCTGCTGCTCGCGGGCCTGGTCGAGACCGCATTGCCCGCGGCCACCCTCTGGCCCGTCGCCTTCGGCCTCGGCATGGGACTCACGCTGCTGTTCGCCTTCGGGCTGCCGCCGGTGCTGCAGCTCGCGCAGGTGCCGCCGCTGCGCGTGATCCGGCGCGACGTCGGCAACCTGAAGCCGGCCTCGATCGCGGTGCTGGCGCTCGGCGTGGCCGGCTTTGCCGCCTTGCTGGTGGCGGCCAGCAGCGACCTGAAGCTGGGGCTGATCGCGGTCGGCGGCTTCGCGGCGGCGGTGGCGGTGTTCGCGCTCCTGAGCTGGATCGCGGTGCTGCTCTTGCGCCGCAGCGTCAACGAAACGACGGCGCCGCGCTGGCTGGTGCTGGCGACGCGCCAGATCTCGGCGCGGCCGGCCTATGCGGTGGTGCAGGTCAGCGCGCTGGCGGTGGGCCTGCTGGCGCTGGTGCTGCTGGTGCTGCTGCGCACCGATCTCGTGGCCAGCTGGCGCAAGGCCACGCCGCCCGACGCGCCGAACCGCTTCGTGATCAACGTCATGCCCGACCAGAGCGAGGGCTTCCAGAAGACCCTGCGCGACAACGGCGTGAGGAAGTTCGACTGGTATCCCATGATCCGCGGGCGCCTCGTCGCCATCAACGGCAAGTCGGTCTCGCCCGACGACTACGCGGACGACCGCGCGAAGCGGCTGGTCGACCGCGAGTTCAACCTGAGCACCAGCGCCGAGGCGCCGGCGCACAACGTCGTCACGGCCGGCGCATGGAAGCCCGGCGCCGCCGGCGAGCTGAGCGTCGAGGAAGGGCTGGCCGAGACCCTGGGGATGAAGCTCGGCGACAGCCTGCGCTTCGACATCGGCGGCATGCAGAACGATGCGCGCATCACCTCCCTGCGCAAGGTCGACTGGGGTTCGCTGCATGCCAACTTCTTCGTCATGTATACCGTGGATGCGCTGCCCGAGGTGCCCGTCACCTACATGGGCGCGTTCCGCGCGCCGGACGTGAAGGGCTTCGACAACGCGCTGGTGCGCAGCTACCCCAACGTGACCAACGTCGACATGAGCGCCACCATCGGCCAGGTGCAGCGCGTGCTCGACCAGGTGATCCGCGCGGTGGAGTTCCTGTTCGGCTTCACGCTCGCGGCCGGCCTCGTGGTGCTGTTCGCGGCCGTCACCGCCACGCGCGAGGAGCGCGCGCGCGAATTCGCCGTGATGCGCGCAGTCGGCGCGCGCGGCAGCCTGCTGCGCCAGGTGCAGCGCGCCGAACTCGTGGGCGTGGGCCTGCTGGCCGGCTTCCTCGCGAGCATCGTCGCCTCGCTGATCGGCTGGGGCCTGGCGCGCTATGTGTTCGACTTCACCTGGACCGCTTCGCCGCTGGTGCCCATCGCCGGCTCGCTGGCCGGCGCCGTGCTCGCGCTCGCGGCCGGCTGGTGGGGCCTGCGCGAAGTGCTGCGCCGGCCGGTGGTCGACACGCTGCGGCGGGCAGCGGAGTAGGCGCAGGGCGACTACGATCATGTCGACTGCACAAGGTGGACGACATGACGACTGAAACCCGACCCGCGGTGCTGGACCTGATCGGCAACACGCCGCTGGTGCAGGTCACGCGGCTGGACACCGGCCCCTGCACGCTGTTCCTCAAGCTCGAGTCGCAGAATCCCGGCGGCTCGATCAAGGACCGCGTCGGCCTCTCGATGATCGATGCGGCCGAGCGCGACGGTCGCCTCCAACCCGGCGGCACCGTGGTCGAGGCGACGGCCGGCAACACCGGCCTGGGCCTGGCGCTGGTGGCGCGCGCCAAGGGCTATCGCGTGGTGCTGGTGGTGCCCGACAAGATGTCGACCGAGAAGGTGCTGCACCTCAAGGCGCTCGGCGCCGAGGTGCACACCACGCGCTCGGACGTGGGCAAGGGCCATCCCGACTACTACCAGGACTTCGCCGCGCGGCTCGCGAAGGAGATCCCCGGCGCCTTCTTCGCCGACCAGTTCAACAACCCCGACAACCCGCTCGCGCACCAGTCCAGCACCGGCCCCGAGATCTGGCAGCAATGCGGGCACGACGTGGATGCGATCGTGGTCGGCGTCGGCTCGGGTGGCACCATCACCGGGCTCACGCGCTACTTCCGCGAACTGCAGCCGCAGCTCTTCTTCGTGCTGGCCGATCCGGCGGGCTCGGTGGTCGCGGAGTACACGCGAAGCGGCACGGTGGGCGAAGCCGGATCGTGGGCGGTCGAGGGCATCGGCGAGGACTTCATCCCGGGCATCGCCGATCTGTCGGGCGTGAAGCATGCGTATTCGATCACCGACCTGGAAAGCTTCGGCACCGCGCGCGAGCTGCTGCGTGCCGAGGGCATCCTCGCCGGCTCCTCCACCGGCACGCTGCTGGCTGCAGCGCTGCGCTTCTGCCGCGCGCAGACGCGGCCGCTGCGCGTCGTCACCTTCGTCTGCGACACCGGCACGCGCTATCTCTCGAAGGTCTACAACGACCAGTGGATGCTCGACCAGGGCCTGCTCGTGCGCGAGCGCCATGGCGATCTGCGCGACGTGGTCTCGCGCCGCTTCGAGGACGGCAGCGTGATCAGCGTCGGCCCCGAGGACACGCTGCTCACCGCCTTCCAGCGCATGCGGCTGGCCGACGTGTCGCAGCTGCCGGTGCTCGAAGGCGCGCAACTGGTCGGCGTGATCGACGAATCCGATCTGCTGCTGGCCGTGCATGCGGACGCCGGCCGCTTCCGTTCGAGCGTGAAGAGCGCGATGACCGACGTGCCCGAGACTCTGCCGGCCGGCGCCAGCCTGGCCGAGCTCGAGGCCGTGCTCGACCGCGGCCTGGTGGCGATGATCGCGGACGAGTCCGGATTCCACGGCCTCATCACCCGCGTCGACCTGTTGAATCACCTGCGGAGAAGCTTGAAATGACCCAGGACCCCCCCAACACCCCGAAGAAGGGTTTCGCCACCCGCGTGATCCATGCCGGCCAGTCGCCCGACCCCTCGACGGGCGCGATCATGCCGCCCATCTATGCGACCTCGACCTATGTGCAGCAGAGCCCCGGCGTGCACAAGGGGCTGGACTACGGCCGCTCGCACAACCCCACGCGCTGGGCGCTGGAGCGCTGCATCGCCGACCTCGAGGGCGGCTCGGCGGGCTTCGCCTTCGCCTCCGGCCTGGCCGCGATCTCGACCACGCTCGAATTGCTGGACGCCAATTCGCACATCGTCTCGGGCGACGACGTCTACGGCGGCACCTTTCGCCTGTTCGAGCGCGTACGGGCGCGCAGCGCGGGGCATCGCTTCAGCTTCGTCGACCTCACCGATCCCGCCAGGCTCGTCGCCGCGCTGCGGCCGGACACGCGCATGGTCTGGGTCGAAACGCCGACCAACCCGCTCTTGCGCCTGGCCGACCTGCGCGCCATCGCCGAGATCTGCCGCGAACGCGGGATCTTGAGCGTGGCCGACAACACCTTCGCGAGCCCGTGGGTGCAGCGTCCGCTGGAGGCGGGCTTCGACGTCGTGGTGCACTCGACCACCAAGTACCTCAACGGCCATTCGGATGTGATCGGCGGCGTCGCCATCGTCGGCCGGGAAGCGCGGCACGAGGCGCTGCGCGAGCGCCTGGGCTTCCTGCAGAACTCGGTGGGTGCGATCGCCGGGCCCTTCGACAGCTTCCTCACGCTGCGCGGCGTGAAGACGCTGGCGCTGCGCATGGAGCGGCATTGCAGCAGCGCGCTGGTGCTCGCGCAGTGGCTCGAACGCCAGCCGCAGGTCGCGCGGGTGCACTACCCGGGCCTGCCTTCGCATCCGCAGCACGAGCTGGCCCGGCGCCAGATGGAGGGCTTCGGCGGCATGATCTCGATCGACCTGCGCTGCGACCTTGCCGGCACGCGGCGCTTTCTCGAGGCGGTGCAGGTCTTCTCGCTGGCCGAAAGCCTGGGCGGCGTCGAGAGCCTGATCGAGCACCCGGCCATCATGACCCACGCCACCATTCCAGCCGAGACGCGCGCGCGGCTGGGTATCGGCGATGGGCTGGTGCGGCTGTCGGTGGGCGTGGAAGACCTGGACGATCTGCGCACCGATCTGCAGCAGGCGCTGGCGAAGATCTGAGTCCGGGCTGCCGCGCGCCTACAGCACCGCGCTGCGCAGTTGCGGGAACACCTTCGACACCTTGTCGAGCAGGTAGTCGCCATAGATGCCGTTGAAGGCATGCACGTTGGCGCGGTCCCAGCGCGTGGCGCTGTCGTCGACCACGGCGGGCTTCGGCAGGCCTTCGATCGGCCGCACGCGCGCATGGAAGTTGGGGTCGAAGAAGAGCGGGAACGAAAGCCGGTCGCGTCCCGAGGTGTTGCGGATCACGCGATGCGGCGTCGAGCGGTAGAGGCCGCCGGTCATGCGGTCGAGCATGTCGCCGATGTTGATGACGAAGGCATCGGGCACCGGCGCGGCATCGATCCAGCCCTGGCCCGTGCGCACCTGCAGTCCGCCGATGTCGTCCTGCCGCAGGATGGTGAGCAGGCCGTAGTCGGTGTGCTCGCCCACGCCCCATTGCACGTCGAGGTTCGCGGGCACCGGCTGCGTCGGGTAGTTGAAGATGCGGAACAGGATCAGCGGGTCGGCCGTGTAGCGCTCGGCGAAGTAGGAGGCCGGCAGGTCCAGGCTCAACGCGATGCCTTCCATCAGCGTGTGGCCGAGCCGCGTGGCAGCCTGCATGTAGTCGAGGATCGCGGTCTTGAAGCCGGGCAGGTCGGGGAACAGGTTGCGCCCGTGCACCGGCGTGCGCGCCAGCACCAGCGGATCGTCGTCGGGCAGCTCGGTGCCGAGGTAGAGCCCTTCCTTCCAGTCGGGCCGGCCCGAGGTGAGTTCTCCCGCGACTGGAAAGTAGCCGCGCCAGGCACGGCCGCCGAGTTCCATGCGCCATTGCATCTTGGTCGCTTCGTCCTGCGCGAAGAAGGCGCGGCTCAGGTCTTCGAGCCGCTGCGTCAGCGCGGGGTCGATGCCGTGGCCGGCGATGTAGAAGAAGCCGTGCGCGCGGCAGGCCTCACCGATCTGCGCGGCGACCGCGGCGCGCTCGCGCGTCGATGCGGTGAGCGGCGCGATGTCGATCAGGGGCAGCGAAGTCATGGCGATGTCCAGGGTATCAAACGGCATGCGCGAAGGGCGTGCGGATGTCGGCAAGAAACTGCTGGGCGCGCGGGTGTTGCGGCCGGTTGAAGAAGTCGTCGGGCGTCGCGCGTTCGAGCACGCGGCCGGCGTCCATGAAGAGCACGCGATCGGCCACGTCGCGCGCGAAGCCCATCTCGTGCGTCACGACCACCATGGTCATGCCTTCGCGCGTGAGGTCGCGCATCACCAGCAGCACTTCGCCGACCATCTCGGGGTCGAGCGCGCTGGTGGGCTCGTCGAAGAGCATCAGCGGCGGCTGCATGGCCAGCGCGCGTGCGATCGCCACGCGCTGCTGCTGGCCGCCCGAGAGTTCGGACGGAAAGGCGCTCGCCTTGTGGGCCAGGCCGACGCGATCGAGCAGGGCCATCGCGCGTTCCGTCGCCTCGGCGCGCGAAAGGCCGCGCAGCTGGATCGGCGCCAGCGTGCAGTTGCCGAGCACCGTGAGATGCGGGAACAGGTTGAACTGCTGGAACACGAAGCCGATGTGCGAGCGGAAGTCGTTGAGGTCGATGCCGCGCGCATGGATGTCGCGGCCATCGACCGTGATGTGGCCCGACTGGATCGGCTCGAGCCGGTTGATGGTGCGGATCAGCGTGGACTTGCCCGAGCCCGAAGGCCCGCAGACCACCACGACCTCGCCGCGGGCGATGGTCTCGTTCACCTCGACCAGCGCCTGGTAGTCGCCGTACCACTTGTTGACGTTGTCGAACTGGATCATGCGGGTGCTTTCGGTGCAGAGCGGACGAGCGTGCGCCGGCTGGTGCGCGCCTCCAGCCAGTAGGCGAAGCGCGAGAGGCCGAAGCACATGACGAAGTACGTGAAGCCGAGCACCAGGTAGACCTGTACCGGCTTGGTGAAGACCTGGGTGTTGATCTGCGAGGCGATGAAGGACACCTCCGCCAGCCCGATGATGTAGCCCAGCGAGGTCTCCTTGATGGTGGAGACGAACTGGTTCACCAGCGATGGCAGCATGCTGCGCAGCGCCTGCGGCAGCACCACGAAGCGCATCGCGCGGCCGTAGCCCAGGCCCAGCGAACGCGCGCTCTCGACCTGGCCGCGCGGCACGCCCAGGATGCCGGCGCGCACGATCTCGCCGATGTAGATGCCGTCGAACACCACCAGCGCGATCAGCATGGTGCTGAACTGGTCGGTCTTGACGCCGGTCACGCTGGGCAGGAAGAAGTAGGCCCAGAACACCACCATGAGCAGCGGCGTGCCGCGCACCACGAAGGCCACGGTGGTGACCGGCCATCGCAGCCAGCGCCAGGGGGCGACGCGCGCCAGGCCCAGCAGCAGGCCGAAGGGCAGGGCGAGCACCAGCCCCAGCGCGGCCAGCAGCACCGTGAGCGCGAGGCCGCCCAGCGGGCCGTTGGGGTACTGGCCGATCAGGAAGTAGACCCAGTAGGTCTGGACCAGCTCGATCATGCGGCCCTCGGCGGAAAGCGGTGCTGGTACCAGCTGGCCGCGCCGGTGATGATCATCGACACCGTGAGATAGGCCGCCGTGGCGAAGGCGAAGGATTCGGCGCTGCGGAAGGTCGCGCTCTCGACCTGCCCGGCCTGGTACATGAGCTCGGCCACGCCGATCACGGTCGCGATGCTGGTGCCCTTCCAGAGATTGAGCGTCTGCGAGATCAGGGGCGGGATCGTGACGCGCAGCGCCTGCGGCAGGATGATGCGGCGCATGGTCGCGAGAAAGCCGAAGCCGAGCGCCCGGCCGGCTTCCATCTGCACCGCGGGGATCGCGCGGATGCCGCTGCGGATGTCTTCGGCCATGTAGGCCGCGGTGTAGAGGCCCAGCGCGACCACCGCGCTCATCGCCTCGATGCGGCCGGCGTAGAGGCGCTGCTTGATGTCTTCGGGCAGCAGCTCCGGCGCGCCGAAGTACCAGAAGAGCATATGCGCGAGCAGCGGGATGTTGCGGATCGACTCGACATAGGCGAAGCCCAGCCAGCGCAGCGGCGCGGCCGGCGCCAGGCGCAGCAGCGCCACCACCAGCGCGATGGGCAGCGCAAGCATCAGTGAGGCGGCCAGCAGTTGCAGCGACAGCAGGAAGCCCGCGACGAGCATGTCGTGGTACTTCCCCGTGATGAGCAGGGAGTAGTCGAAGGGCAGCATGAACGGATACGTCGGCGCCCGCGTCGTACGGGCGCGGGGCACATCCTACGCATCCGGCGCCGCGGATGCCCGGCGCGGGCTCAGCTGTCGATCTTGTCGGTCTCGATCTTGAAGCTGCGCTTGTCGAAGCCCGACTTGGTCTTCGGGCCGTACCACTTGAAGAAGATCTTCTCGGCCTCGCCCGATTTCTCGAGCTCGCGCAGCGTCTCGTCGACCACCGCCTTGAGGCCGGTCTCGCCCTTCCTGATGCCGATGGCGAGCGCCTCGGTGCTGAGGTTCTGCGGCAGCACCACGTACTGGGCCTTCTGCGGGCCGAGCTTGGCGTAGCTGTTGAGCAGCGCGGCCTCGTCGTCGACATAGCCCACGCCCTTGCCCTGCTGCAGCGCCTGGAAGGCCTGCTGGCTGGTGTCGAAGGTCACGACTTCGGCGCCGGGCACGGCCTTCTTGATGTTGGGCTCCTGCGTGCCGCCGCGGATGGTCAGCACCTTCTTGCCCGAGAGCTGCGGCACCCCGGTGATGCCGCTGTCCTTCTTGACGATGGCCTTCTGGCCGGTGACGAAGGTGGTGAGCGAGAAGTCGATCTGCGCCTCGCGCTCCTTGTTGTGCGTGAGGCCGGCGGCCACCAGGTCGACATGGCCCTGCTGCAGCTCGGGAATGCGCGCCGCGACGGCGATCTGCTTCAGCACCGGCTTGACGCCGATCTTCTTGGCGATCGCGTTCACCAGATCGACCTCGTAGCCGATGATCTCGCGCGTCTTGGGATCGATGAAGGTGGCGGGCTCGTCGGTGCCGAGCACGCCGACGACCAGTTGGCCCTTTTTCTTGATATCGTCGAGTTGGTCGGCATGGACGGCGGTGCCCAGGAGCAGGGCGGCCGCGGCGAAGGCGGAAGCGGCGATTCGGAAACGCATGTTGTTATCTCCAGCGGAAGTCGGCCCGCACCATAGCAACAAAAGCCTGCGCCGAGAAATAGCTCTTTCACATATGCATACTGCCGGCATGCAGATTCAAGACAAGCCGCCCTTCGACACGCCCTTCGAATGGATCGGCGGCGAAGCCAAGGTCCACGCGCTGGTCGAGCGCTTCTACGACCTGATGGAGCTGGAACCGGCCTATGCGCAACTGCGCGCCGTGCACGGCACGACGCTCGACAACGCGCGCCAGCGGCTGTTCTGGTTTCTCTGCGGCTGGCTCGGCGGCCCGCAGCACTACACCGATCGCTTCGGCCACCCGATGCTGCGTGCGCGGCACCTGCCGCAGAGCATCGGCGGCCACTCGATCGGCATCAAGGAGCGCGACCAGTGGCTGGCCTGCATGGACCAGGCGATGGGGGAGACAGGGGTGCCGGAAGCCTTGCGTGCCCGGCTTCGTGACTCTTTCTTCCAGACCGCCGACTGGATGCGAAACAGAAGCGGCTAGCGCCGCGCCGGCGCCAGCAGCACCAGCAGCGCGCCGGCTCCACCCGCGGCCGGCTTGGCCTGCACGAAAGCCAGCGTCTCGCTCTTCTGGATCAGCCAGCGCTGCACTTTGGCCTTGAGGACCGGCTGGCGTCCCGGCGAGCCCAGCCCCTTGCCGTGCACCACGCGCACGCAGCGCAGGCCCTGCTTGTAGGCATCGCGGATGAAGGCACCGAGCGCCTCGCGGGCCTCGTCGCTGCGCATGCCGTGCAGGTCGATCTGGCGCTGGATCGACCATTCGCCCGCGCGCAATTTGCGCGTCACGTCGGTGTGGATGCCCGGGCGGCGGAAGCTCATCGCATCGTCGGCATCGAGCAGCGTGGTGACGTCGAACTCGTCGGACAGCGATTCGCGCAGCACGCGCTCTTCGTCCAGTTGATGCTGCACCGGGATCGGCGCCGGCGGCTCGGGCGCCAGCGGCACGGCGGCCTTGCGGCGCAGCGGCTGGGTGGCGCCGATCGCGCGCGCGAACAGGTCCTGTTCGGCCAGGCGCTTCTTCTCGGCGGCCGCGCGCGCAGCGGCCGCGGCGGCTTCGCGCTCGCGCTGTTCGGCCAGCGTGTGCTGCAGCGTTTTCAGGTCGGCGAGACTCTTGATGGCTTTGGGTGGGAGAGGCATGGAGCTCAGGATAAGGCTTCGTCGTCTCTTGCTCAGACCAGGCCGCGCTCGGCCATCGACAGGGTCTGGCCACGGGCCCAGGCCCTTGATGCGTTTGAGGTCGTCGAGCCCGGCATGGAGGAGCCCGGCCAGCCCGCCGAAGCTGTCGCGCAGCTCCTGGGCGAGCTGCAGCACGTTCTTGCCCGCCACGCCGGTGCGCAGCAGCAGGGCCAGCAACTCGGCATCGCCGAGCGCAGCGGCGCCCTGCGCGATGAGCTTTTCGCGCGGGCGCGCGCCCCGGCCGGCAGATCCTTGAAAGACATGATTTATGCGGGCTCAAGGGCCCCTCCCTAAAATACAGGCCCAGTCTATAGCGATCCCCCATCTTGTCCTCCACCACCACCGCCGTCGTCACGCCCGGCTCCTTTCTCACGCTGCACTACCGGCTGGCCGGGCCGGCGGGCGACATCATCAACACCTTCAACGACAAGCCCGCCACGCTGTCGCTGGGCACCGGCGAGCTCTCGCCCGCGGTCGAGCAGCGGCTGCTGGGGCTGGAAGAAGGCACGCACGCCACCTTCGAGCTGCCGGCCGGCGACGCCTTCGGCGAGCGCAACCCCGAGATGCAGCAGTGGGTGGCGCGCAAGCTGCTCGCTCAGATGGGCGACCCCGACGAGCAGTACGCGGTCGGCGACGTGGTGCAGTTCCCCACGCCCGATGGCAGCGGCAGCTACGCCGGCGCGGTGATCGAGTCGAACGAGACCGCGGTGCGCTTCGACTTCAACCATCCGCTCGCAGGTCAGCCCGTGACCTTCGAGGTCCGACTGATCGGCGTGTTGTGAGCACCGCCGGGCCGCCCCAAGGTGCGAAGGCCCCCTCGGGGGGCAGCGAGGACACGCCAGTGCCGAGCGTGGGGGTCAGTTCAACCGGCGTGCAAGAGGTCATCCTGGCCGAACCGCGCGGCTTCTGCGCCGGCGTCGACCGCGCGATCGAGATCGTCGAGCGCGCGCTCGCCAAGTTCGGCGCGCCGATCTACGTGCGCCACGAGATCGTGCACAACACCTACGTGGTCAACGAGCTCAAGGCCAAGGGCGCGATCTTCATCGAGGACCTGGCCGAGGTGCCGCCGGGCTCTACGCTGGTGTTCAGCGCGCACGGCGTCAGCAAGGCGGTGCAGGCCGAGGCGCGCGAGCGCGGCTTCGAGGTCTTCGATGCCACCTGCCCGCTGGTGACCAAGGTGCACGTCGAGGTCGCCAAGCTCGCGAAGGAAGGCTACGAGTTCATCATGATCGGCCACAAGGGCCACCCCGAGGTCGAAGGCACGATGGGGCAGCTGTCGAGCGGCATCCACCTGGTGGAAGACGTGGATGACGTCGCGCACGTATCGCCCGCGCAGACCGACAAGCTGGCCGTCGTCACGCAGACCACGCTGTCGGTCGACGATGCGGCCGAGATCTCGGCCGCGGTGCGCGCGCGTTTTCCGAACGTGCGCGAGCCCAAGCAGCAGGACATCTGCTATGCCACCCAGAACCGGCAGGACGCCGTGAAGCTGCTGAGCCCGCAGGTCGACCTGGTGATCGTGGTGGGCAGCCCGACCAGCTCCAACAGCAACCGGCTGCGCGAGCTGGCGCAACGGCTGGGCACCGAGAGCTACATGGTCGATTCGGCCGCTGAGCTCCAGCCCGAATGGTTCGAGGGCAAGAGCCGTGTCGGCTTGACGGCCGGCGCTTCGGCGCCCGAGGTGCTGGTGCGCGAGGTGATCGAGCGCGTCAAGGCGCTGGGGGCGGTGTCGGTGCGCAAGATGGACGGCATCGAGGAGACGCTCAAGTTCCCGCTGCCCAAGGGCCTGAAGCTCGACGACATTCCCGCACCGGGTCATATCTCGTGAGCGGCGCCGCAACCATCGACTGGCGCCGCGACATCGAGGCCGCCGCCCGCCGCCTGCACGAGCGCGCGCCGCATTTTTTGCGCGAGACGCCGCTGTGGAAGCTGTCGGGCCGTGCGCTGGGTGTGGAAGTGCCGGGCGTCGAAGTCTGGCTCAAGCTCGAGCATCTGCAGGCCAGCGGCAGCTTCAAGGCGCGCGGCATGATGAATCGTTTGCTGGCCAACGAGATTCCGGAAAGCGGCGCGATCGTGGCTTCTGGCGGCAATGCCGGCATTGCCACAGCGGCGGCCGCGCACGCGCTCGGCGTGCATTGCGAGGTGTTCCTGCCCACGGTGTCGCCCGAAGCCAAGCGCGCGCGCCTGCGTGCGCTTGGCGCGACGGTGGTGGTGGGCGGCGAGATGTACGGCGATGCGCTGGCCGCCTGCCTCGAACGGCAGCGCGAAAGCGGTGCGCTGCTCACCCATGCCTACGACCAGCCCGAGGTGGTGGCCGGCGCCGGTACGCTCGGTCGCGAGATCGAGCAGCAGGGCGGCCTGCCGGACGCGGTGCTGGTCAGCGTCGGCGGCGGCGGGCTGATCGGCGGGCTGGCGGCCTGGTTCGAGCAGCGCAGCCGCGTGGTCGCGCTCGAGCCGGAGCGCGCGCCGACGCTGTATCGGGCGCGCGAAGCGGGCGAGCCGGTCGATGTCGAGGTCGGCGGCGTCGCGGCCGATTCGCTCGGCGCAAGGCGCATCGGCGCGATCGCCTGGGACATCACGCAGCGCCATGTGCGCGATGCGCTGCTCCTGCCCGACGAGGCGATCCGCGCGGCGCAGCTGTGGCTCTGGAAGGAGCTCAAGCTGGCCGTCGAGCCGGCGGCCGCCTTGCCGCTGGCCGCGCTGCAAAGCGGCGCCTATGTACCGCGCGAAGGCGAGAAGCTCTGCCTGATCGTCTGCGGCGCGAACGTGGACCCGGCGAGCCTGGCTTAGGGACTGAACAGGCCCTCAGGCCGGCGGCTGGTCGACGTTGACCATCCACGGCACGCCGAACTTGTCTTCCAGCATGCCGAAGCCGGGGGACCAGAAAGTGGCGGCGTAGGGCATGGTGACTTTCCCGCCCTCGGACAGCGCCTTGAAGAGCTGTTCGCCTTCTTTCACATCCTTGGCCTGCACCGAGAGCGAAAAGCCCTTGTAGCCGTCGAAGGCCATGCCGGGCGGCAAGTCCGAGGCCATGATCTGCTTGCCGCGGGCTTCGAGGGTGGCATGCATGATCTTGTTCTTGTGGTCGGCCGGCGTTTCGGCGCCCATCGGGCTTTCGCCGAAGCTCATGCTGAAGAGGATCTTTCCGCCCAGGCTCTTGGCGTAGAAGGCCAGTGCCTCGGCCGCATTTCCGTTGAAGGACAGATAGGCTTCCATCGAATCTCCTTGAGTCAGTTGAAAGGGGGAGAGCGATCCTACGCCCCGCCTAAAATCGCCCGATGCTCGATATCACTCTGTTACGCAAGGACCTCGCCTCGGTCGTTGCCCGCCTCGAAACCCGCAAGAAGAACCAGACCTTTCTCGACGTGGCCAGCTTCAGCGCACTCGAGGCCGAGCGCAAGACCCTGCAGACCCGCACCGAGGAACTGCAGGCGCGCCGCAACGCGCTCAACAAGCAGATCGGGCCCCTGAAGGCCAAGGGCGAATCGGTTGATGCGCTGATGACCGAGGTCAATGCGCTCAAGGCCGAACAGGAGTCGTCGGCGGTGCGGCTCGACGCCATTCAGCCCGAACTTCAGGCTCTGCTGCTCGCGGTCCCGAATCTGCCGCATCCGAGTGTGCCGGTCGGAGATGACGAAACGGCGAATCTCGAGGTCCGGCGCTGGAGCCCGAAGGGCGGCAACGGCGCCGATGCACCCGCGCTCGGCTTCGAGGCCAGGGACCATGTGGATCTCGGCACGCCGCTGGGACTGGACTTCGAGACCGGCGTCAAGCTCGCAGGTTCGCGCTTCACCGTGATGAAGGGGCCGATCGCGCGCCTGCACCGGGCGCTCGCCCAGTTCATGCTCGACATCCAGACCGAGCAGCACGGCTACACCGAGTGCTACGTGCCCTACATCGTCAACGCCGAAACGCTGCGCGGCACCGGCCAGCTGCCCAAGTTCGAAGGCGACCTGTTCGCCGCCAAGAAGGGCGGGCAGGACGGCGAGCCGGCGCCCGATCATTCGGCGCTCTATCTCATCCCGACCAGCGAAGTGCCGCTCACGAATTTCGTGCGCGACGAGATCGTGGCCGAGTCGCAACTGCCCATCAAGCTCACCGCGCACACGCCGTGCTTTCGCTCCGAGGCCGGCAGCGCGGGCCGCGACACGCGCGGCATGATCCGCCAGCACCAGTTCGACAAGGTCGAGATGGTGCAGATCACGCATCCCGAAAAAAGCTACGAGGCGCTCGAAACCATGACCGGCCATGCCGAGGCCGTGCTGCAGGCGCTGGAACTGCCCTATCGGGTGGTGCTGCTGTGCACCGGCGACATGGGTTTCGGTTCCACCAAGACCTACGACCTCGAGGTCTGGCTGCCGGCGCAGAACACCTACCGCGAGATCAGCTCGGTCTCGAACTGCGAGGCCTTTCAGGCCCGCCGCCTGCAGGCCCGCTTCAAGAACGCACAAGGCAAGAACGAGCTGGTGCACACCCTCAACGGCTCGGGCCTGGCGGTCGGCCGCACGCTGGTTGCGGTGCTGGAGAACCACCAGAACGCGGATGGCTCGATCACCGTGCCGGAGGCGCTTCGACCCTATCTGGGCGGATTGGGCGTGCTGCGGGCCTGAAAAGCGCCCAAAGCCTCTGCTAGAATCGCGGGCTCGACAGACACCGGAGAGGTGGCAGAGTGGTCGAATGTACCTGACTCGAAATCAGGCGTCCGTGCGAACGGACCGAGGGTTCGAATCCCTCCCTCTCCTCCAGAAGTAGCGCCGACAAGCGCCACGGACGACCGAAAAGCCCTTGAGAATCAACGCTCTAGGGCTTTTTTGTTGCCTATGTTGTCCGCCAAAGTGCTTTGACAGCCGAGCCAAAACGAGGGCGCAATTGGGGGCATAAACCGCGATCCGAGTGGTGCCCCTCGAAAATGCCCCCAGATGCCGCTCACCGACACCGCCTGCAAGAACGCGAAACGCTCACTTGGCGACTTGGCGAGCCTGGGTGGCGTGCATACATGTGCACTACCAGACAGGCATGAAAAAGCCCGCCGAAGCGGGCCGTCTGTCGGGCAGCGGGCGAGTTACGCTGCGCCGTGGGTACTAGTACCTTGCTTGGACTCATGATCCCCTTTGTTCGCCGCTACCGACTCCATCAGGAGGCGCTGCTCCAAAGAGGCTTTCGAGATCACGTTCGCATAGATGCGCTTCTTCTCCGCCGACGACGTGTCTCGGACGAAACGGGAGAGAGAGGTAGCCTCGAGAAGACGTGAGTGACGAAATAGGTTAAACATTGCAGCCTCAAGTCTAGGAGCGAACGATTTTTTCGACTTCTTCCTTGGAATATTGCAGCGGAGCGACGTGATTCAAGTCACTTACGTTCGCATGGTAGCGTCGGTGAGTTCCGTCAATGTCCTTGATGATCACATCAATCTTGATGGACTGCCCGAACTTTACCTTCAAAGCGTTAACCACGTCACGCGAGGCGAAAAACTGGTGGACGAACCGCTCGGGCGGGATGCGCCGCCCTTCTTTAAGCTCGCGGGCATTTACGAAGTTCCAAGCCAACGCCGGCTCCTGATAGACGTAGATTATCTGTACCGACCGGCCCCGATCCACACAACGACCAACGTTCCTATCGGCAACAGCCAGGCTCGAGAGCGTTCCGTCGAGCAGGAAACTCTGCTTTTGCTTGAAAGCTCGGTCTAGCACCCTCTCTACGAGCATCGTGACCGCATCCTGGACCAGCCACGAGTTCTGTCCGTCGTATCCAGGGACAAATGCCCGGAAATCATCGGGATCTATCCGCAGGAACGAGCCGACCTCTTCCGCCAAAGCCTTGGAGGCTTCAGTCTTGCCAGCGCCCGGGGAGCCAGCCATGAACAGCGCGACAGGCGCTATTTCACCCGGGTATTTTTCGATATTGGTGAAGTCGGCGGCGAACTTGGTTCGGTTAGCCCTCGCCCATTGAATCGCCTCGTCGCGAACCGCCTGTTCTTCAGAGGTTAAGGGGGCTTGGATGGACATATGTATTGGGCTGCGCTCATGATGGTACAGACACCTCCACTGCCCAACATCACCAGCGTCAGCCGCCGCGCTGTACCTTCCGCCGTTCCCACGGCGCCAGGGGCTCCCTATCGGCCCACAACCCTAGATGCTGCGCACGGGCGGTGTACTGCATCTCTCACTCGGCGCAGTGGTCAAATCCACTCGTCATGATCAACCTGAATCGTTTCGATCTCGTCTCCCTGCGCCTTTTCGTCGCGGTCGTCGATGCAGGAAGCCTGACCGCGGGCGCAGATCGCTTCGGCGTTTCGCTCCCAGCGGCCAGCAAGCGCATCGCCGATCTCGAACGGCATTGCGGCATCGCCCTGCTCCAGCGGGGGCAGCGCGGCGTGACCGCTACGCCGGAGGGACAGGCCCTGCACCGACACGCGATCGAGGTGATCGCGCGCCTGGAACAGCTCGTGCAGGCCGTCGACGATTTCCGCTCGGGTGCCACCGGTCACCTGCGGTTGTGCGCCAATCCTTCCGCTTTCGGAGGCTTCCTGCCAAGCGTGCTGGCAGAGTACGCTCGCCGCTACCCCCATGTCGTGATCGACATGGAAGATGCCCTGAGCGAGGACGGTATCCGCGCCGTGCAGAAAGGCTTGGCGGAGCTTGCCGTCATTGGCGACAACGTGCCGCACGAAGGCCTTGAGACAATCGTCTGCAATGTCGACCAGCTGGTCCTGCTCGTGCCGGCAGGTCACGCGCTGGGCAGTCAGCAGAACGCCTCCACAGTGAACGTGTTCGACTATGACCTGGTCACTCTGGCGCGAAGCGCATCGCTCACGCGCAAGGTGATGGCGGCGGCCGACGCGGTGAAGCGCACACCCCGCATCCGGGTGCAGGTGCGCAGCTTCGATTCGATGTGCCGCATGGTTGCATGCGGGCTCGGCCTGGCGATCCTGCCACGCGCGGCTGCCGCTCTCTATGCGGAAGCCCTCAATCTCGTGCAGATCGACCTCGAGGGCATCGAAACGGAACGCGTGCTGCTGCTGGCAATGCGCAGCCGCTCGGAACTGTCGACGTCCGCAGCCGCGCTCGTGGAAATGATCGAAAGCGCGGCTTCGCTCAGCAGCGTCTCCACCAGCACTTCTTGAATCGTGCAGGGCGATGCTGGCAGCGCATTGCTCTCCTCGTCAGCGAAGCACGGCGCTGTCGGACGCCTGCCGGATGAGGCGCTCACGGTCCGCCGGGAGAAGGAAGCCCTCGGCGGAGGCCTTCTCGGCGGCGGCTCGCACCGCGGCGACGTAGCCCTCGTGGCTGCCATAGCGCTCCTCGAGCGACAGGCGCGGGTCGCCACGGGCGATCCGCTCGGCACGCGTCCGTGCGAACGGCACGTAGCCACCCACATAGTTGCACACCTGACCTTGATGGAAGCCCGCGGCGGTGATGTTGAAGCCCAGGTAGGTGCCCAGCGGAGCCATCACGAGCACGGTGGGTACGCCCCCGATCTCGTTGCCGTCGGCATCGACCTTCGGCACCTTCATCGGGATGACCTTCTTGATGGGCGGCGGCACGTTGGTGGGCACGCCGGAAGCTTCCGCGTGGTTGAATTGCGGGCCCCAGTCGTAGTCGAACACCGGAAACGCAAAGTTCTCAGGCAGGAAGATCGAATCCGGGATGCCGGGCACGCCGCTCGGAAAGCCCATCGACGCCTTGTTCGCGTCGACCAACGTCTTGTCGGTGAGGGTGGGCCACCGGCTTGGCGGCGGTGGCGTCCCCTTCAGCACCCAGTCGCGCAGGGCCAGGCGCAGCACATTGGTGATCTCCGTGTGCGGTACCGGGTTCGCCGCCAACGTGCCGCGGCCGAAGCTGTTGCCGGGACAGGTGGGGCCGGTGGGGGTCGCCGGAATGTGCGTGAAGCCGCCCGCGCCGCCGCCGTGATGGCTGCTCGGCACGTAGTAGCGGCGCACGTTGCCAGGAAGCGGGATGTCCGCGTCGCCGGCCGTGCCGATCCACTCGGGTGTCAGCTTCAGCGCGTACACCTCGGCCGACCCGAAATGCTCGATCACCTTGGGGCAGGTGTCGTTCGTGTTGCAACGCGAGAAGATGCTGCCGGTGGGCTGCTTGCGCACCGGGTCCGCCCAGTCCGCCCACCACTGCGGGCCTTCGCTGCCCTGCTGGTAGAGCTCCAGCACGCCGTCCGGCTGGGCCCAGCGCGAGTTGGCGGCCACCCGGCGGCCCGCGATGATCGGCCAGGCCCCGTCGTAGACCTTGCGGTTGCGTTCGTCCTGGTTCAGGCCCATGAAGATGAACTGCCGCACCATGTTTCCGGACTGCGACACGCCCCGCACGGCCGTGCCCTTGACGAAGCCGGCGATCGGATTGCGCGTGCCGAAGTCGTCGGCGGTCTCGTAGCGGAAGAAGGTCCCGACGTCGCGGAATGCGGCCATACCCACGCCCAGGATGTAAGCGTTTTGCGCCGGGTACACCACCTGGTACAGCAGGTTGGGATCGAAGCCGTTCCGCAAACAGATGTGCACGGGCAGATTGCCGGGCGCGTTGGCGGGGTTGTTGTCGATCGGAGTACCGGGGAACGGATTGCTGGCGTCGCATTTCGCGAACGCCCAGTCGCCCGCGGCGATGCTCGGACCCTCGGTGATGACGCCGTCGACGGTTTCCTTGGTGTGCGTCTTCAGTGTCGCCTTGGTCGTGTCCAGCGTTGCTGGAAGGTAGGGCATAGGGTTCGATTGCACCGTCAGCGGCTTGGAGTCCGCACCGCTCTGGTTGACGATGCGCGCGAAGACGTTGCCGGTGACCGCCGTGCCGTCGATCTTCGCGATGGGCACTGCCACCCAGTGATTGGTACCCGCCGCGCGATTGGCGGCAATGCCTGTATTGCCGGCGTTGTCCGCCTGCCAGCCGCTGCGCAAGCCGATATCGCCCAGCTCGCGTTCGTCGACGACGATGGTGCCGGCGCCGCCACGGTTGGCCACGTCATGCCAGAGGAAACCACTGGAGCGGTTCATGTCGACCGGCTTCACCAGATTGAATGTGGTCTCGTAGCGCACCTTGCCATCGGCGTCCGTTCCCAGCTTGATGTCGGTGATGACGCTGTTGTGCGGATCGTTCGGGTCGAGCTCGCCGAAGGCGCGGCCGCGGATTTGCTCGTACAGGATCGCCTGCCCCGTGAGTGGCGTGACACTGTCGATCACGATGCGAGTGACGCGGGCGTCGGCCGGCGCGGCAGCAACGATCGCCGTGCTGGCCGCCGCCGCGAGCCAGCGCAGGCGTGACTGACGCCCGATCAGGCTTCTGGGGTGCATGCTGTCTCCTGCTTTTTGTGGTGGTCCGACGGCGTCGGCGCCTTGCATCCTCACGATTCGGAGGCACGCCCACAATTCGCATCTTGTTTAGTCGGTCTTAACTGATGGTTAAGGGTGACAGTCTCACTAGGATCAACTCGCACGCCTGGCTGCCAGCCCTCTGGAAGCACGTACGTGCCTCCAATATTTCCCGCCTCCTGCTCGAAGCGCAGCGTCCCGTTTGTGTCCGATGCTGCAACCTGGTGGCAGTGAATGTTCTCTGCCAAGTTTGAGTTGAGGGCAAGGACCTCGTACGACCTGGGGTTCGGCTCGATCGCGTGAACGGCTTCGAAGTACCGCGACATGAAGATGCTGTGGTTGCCGATGTTCGCGCCGACGTCTGAGCATCACACCGCCTACGTGGCCGTTCGCCTTGAGCCACTGCGCGAGGACCTCGAGTTCCTCAAACTCCCAGTAGCCGTACATATTGATGCCCTGGCCGATCAGGTCCGACGAGAAGACCACCATCTGGGGATGGTTCGCCGCAGCACGCTGAGAGAACTCCGGCACCAGCACCTTGTTCATGATCAGGCTCTTCAAGATCCGCGATGCGGCATAACGCCTTCCGAAGTTCACCATGTCCTTCTCCGCCTGTCGTGGCGACTGGTGAAGGCTCCTTTTCCGGGGGAAGCCTGGTGCTCTCAAGGCACCTGTGTCAAATTGCGTCCGGGTAAAATGCCGCATGTCCAACACCCAACTCACGCAGGATGGCCTGCGCTACGTCAAGAAGGCGCCAGGCTCCATCATCACCACGCCGCGCGCCGAAGCCATGATGTCCTGCTTCAAGTGCGGGAAGTTCGTTCTTCGCACCGGGATGACTTCGCGGCGCTTTCTCGGCAAGAACCATCTCGTGTGTGCGCCCAAGTGCCCATAGGAAGCGCACCGCGGCGTTGCCCACCAAACTCCGCGGCCTCTCGGCCACCTGCTGAAGTGAACGCGCGCCGCTCAGCTCAACCTCGCCAGCAAGCACGCGCTCCAGCGACCAATACATCGAACGCCAGGCACAGGGCATTCGCCTGAAGGGACGCGAAGCTTGAGAAGCTCAGGTTCGAATTCGTCGGCAACTGACTGTCGGTAACACCTGGGCGGCGGATGTAGGTTGGTTCGCAGACCGCGGTGTTTCACAATCGGAGGCCAAAGAGAACGGGGTGCCTCCATGAATGAACCCTCCGACAGTGAGGCACTTGCACTGCTGAACGAGCGCCGCGACCTGTTGCGCCGTATGTGGGCGCTTGCGATGGTCAGCATGGCATCTGGAAGTGCGGCGCTCACGGCCTGCGGCGGAGGCTCCGGCGCCCAGACAACAGTAGCTGCAGCTGCAATTGCAGCCGCTCCTGCCCCTGCCGCTGCACCCGCACCTGCACCTGCACCTGCACCTGCTCCAACGGCGCCCGCCCTCGGCGCCCACGCGCTCGACTTCAACCGTGACGGCGTGTCGTCCTCATCGCTGTCCACTTCCGGCATGTCCACGCGCACGACCGGAAGCACCCTGTTGGCCTGCGTCGGGCGGGGTTTGCTTTCTGCCATCGCGCCGACAGACAACGTGGGCAATGCCTTCGTTCAGCTCGATGTGGCGCACACCTACACCCTCTGGCCAAACTCAGGGACGGCCTTGTATGCCTGCGAGCAGGCCCGGGGCATGGTCGGCCACGCGGTCACCGTGGTGAAGCCTAAAGTCACCGACGAAACGACCCTGAGCGTTGTCGAGATCACCGGAGGCGGCTTCGTGCGCGATGTGCAGTGGCGCGAGGTGCTGTCTGGCCAGCCCTTGACCAGCGCCAGTGTCACCACCACCGGCCCTGCGCTGCTCGTCGCATGGTGGTGGGGCGATGCAGGTGTCGACCTGGACAAGACGGCCGTGCCCGACAGCGGCTTCACGGTGGTCGATTCGGTACTGGCTTCTGGTGCATTGGTGCAGTGCGCCGTTGCCGTCAGGCAGGTGAGTGTGGCCGGTACCTACAACGTGACCTGGGCTTCGACGCCGCAGCAAGGAGCGCAGCTCTGGCTCGCTGCCGTGCAGGCGGCCTAGCCCGTCTCAACGGCAGCCTGCACGAACTCCTGGGTGATCCTTAGATCCGCGCGTCTACCAAGTGGAATGCGCGGGCGCCCGCTTCATAGCCCAGCGCCTTCGCGTTGCGCCACAGCGTGGGGGCCACTTGTGTCACCGGCAACGGCAGGTCATCGCGGCGGACCGCGCCCAGCACGAGCTTCGCGAGTTCCCTGCCGAACACCGTTCCCGGTGCGATACCCCGGCCATTGAAACCGTTGAACGAAACCACGTTGTGGTCAAGCTCGTGAAATCGGGGGAGGGCGTTGCTCGTCATGCCGATCGTTCCATACCACTCATGCTCGAACGGCACGTCCTTCAGCTGCGGAAAGATCCTGGCGAGCGCGCGTCGCGCCCAGTCGTGGTGGATCTCCCGTCCCATCCCCCGCAAAGCGCCGACGCTGCCGAAGACGAGCCGCCCCGCGGCGTCGAGACGGAACGAGGACAGAACCTGGCGTGTATCCCATGCGCCTTGGCGTTCGGGCAGGATGCTTTCTGCGCTTGCCCGCGGCAGCGGCGCCGTGGCGAAGTTGAAATAGGGCAATCGCACCTGCTCTGCCTGGATGCCGGGCCACAGCCCGTCGCTCTCGGTGTAAGCATCGGTGGCGACGATGACCCATCTCGCGGACACCATTCCGCCGCTGCCCGTTGCCAATTGCCACCGGGACCCGACGCGCTCGGCCGCTGTCACGCGCGTCTGCGTGTGGATGCGCGCACCCGCACGCAGTGCGGCATCGGCCAGGCCTCGCACATAGGCGAGCGGTTGGACGGTGCCGGCCCGGCGGTCCAGCAACGAAGCCGGATAGGCCCGAGTTCCGGTGAGTTCCAGGGTCCGCTGCGCATCGAGGACTTCCACCGGGGCGCCGAGTTCCAGCCACTGGCGCGCGCGCTCGGCAATCTCGGCGACGCCGCGTTTACCCGCTGCGCAATGCAACGTTCCGTTGTGGACGGCCTCGCACTCGATGCCATGGCGGGCAATCAGATCGAAAACGATGGAAGGCCCATTGCCCAGGATGTCCAGCAGGCGCTGGCCGTGCGACTTGCCGAGCTCACCCAGCAGCACGGATGGCATGACCCACATGCCGGCATTCACGAGGCCCACGTTCCTGCCGGAGGCGCCAAAGCCGATGTCGAACGCCTCGAGCACCGCGGCGCTCGCGCCGCCCTCGGCGAGGTGAAGTGCCGCCGATGATCCGGTATACCCCCCGCCGATGATCGCGACGTCGACCGTTATCCGCTGCGTCAGCGGTTGCATCCTCGGCGCCAGCGGCGCCGAGGCCTCCCACAGGCCGTGCGAAAGCCGATCGCCGTTCATTGGGAACCTCCGCATTGCTACTGGGCGCGATTGGTGAAGTTCAGCATTCTGCCGGCAAAGACGGCGTTCGCTGCTGAAGAGACGGTCCTGCAATGAGCGAGGAGTTCGCGATCATGTGGTGGATACAAGCGGAAAGGCGCCCGAAGATGTCCTCGAAGCGATCCTTGCCGCGGTAGCCCGGGACTCGTAGTGAAAGACGAGGGCGGTCGCCTCCGCCTGCGACGCAGGCGGGGCTGCCATGCGTGAAGATTTGGCCGCGCTTGGATCCGCAACCAGCCACATTCAACGCTTTGTGCCGACGAGGGCCGGTGGCGAAGGTCCTGGGTGAAACCCCTCGGGAGAGGTGGCAGCGACAGAGGAGCGGGGGGTCGTGCGTTCAGGCCGCCAACCCGGCCTTGCGCAGGCCCGCCACGAACTGCTCAAGAGGCGCCGGGCTGCTGTAGGGCAGAACGCGCAGCGTGAGTTCGATTGCATATTCGGGATGGATGTCCATCAGCTCGCTCCAGATTTGGCGCGCCTCCTCATGGCGACCGGTATGACCGTAGAGCGAGGCCAGGTAGGCGCGCGTGACGTCCGAACCCGGCATGTGGATGAGGCGACGCTTAAAGCTCGCTTCGGCCTCTGCATAGCGTGCGAGGACGAATTGGGCCCGCCCCTGCGCATGCCGCCACAGGCTGAATTGCGGGTCGAGGCGCAACGCCTTCGAGAGCGATTCGATCGCCTCCTCGTGGCGCCCGGCGAAATCCAGGATGATGCCCAGCGTCCCATAGCTCTGGGAGGAATTCGGGTCGAGCGCGACCGAGCGCCGTGCGGCGCGCTCGGCATCGTCCAGCCTGCGTAGCCACATCAGCGCGTTGGAAAGCGCATGGTGTGCCATGGGCTCAAGAGGGTCGCACTCGCACGCCTTGCGCGCCAACGCCAGGTTCTCTTGCAGATCGTCGGCTGTCCGGCCGTTCCAGGCGTTGGCGTACTCGACGCCGCGGGCGATCGCCAGGTAGGCATAGGCCAGCGCCATGCCCGGATCGATCGCCAGTGCGCGCTCCAGCATCTCGCGTGTCTCGGTCAGGGCTGGCGCCGTGAATTGCACGATGCAGCTCTTCGCGCGAATTAGATAGTCGTAGGCCTCGCCGTTGACCTTGCCGCGTTCCTGCCGGCGCTCCTCCTCGTTGCCGGTGAGCCTTACCTCGAGCGTCTCCACGATCTTGCGAGTGACCTCGTCCTGTACCAGGAAGATGTCCTCGAGCTCGCGGTCATAGCGGTCGGCCCAGACATGCCCGCCGGATTCGGCATCGATGAGCTGCACGTTGATGCGCACTCTCATGCCGGCGCGCCGCACGCTGCCCTCAAGCACGTGCCGCACGCCCAACCTGCGCCCGACCTCCTGGATGTCGACGTTCTGCTTCTTGAAGGTAAATGTCGAGTTGCGCGCGATCACGAACAGGCCCGAAATCTTGGAGCAGTCGGTGATGATGTCCTCGGTGATGCCGTCCGCGAAGTACTCCTGCTCTGGGTCTCCACTCATGTTGGTGAACGGCAGCACCGCCAGCGAAGGCCGATCCGGCAAGCGCAGCGCCGGCGTTCGCGAGGACAACGGCGCGGCGGGCGTCAGCTTGAAGGCGTGGACCGGGTGCGAAATGTTCTTCATCGGCTGCTCGCCCTGGTCGACGAAGCTCGCGCCGATCCTGTCCCGCACGGCGCCGTACACCGCGTCGGACACGAAGATGCCGCCCGGCTCGGCCACGCCGCACAGCCGGGAGGCGATGTTCACGCCATCGCCGTACACCGTGCCGTCCGCCTTCTCGATCACGTCGCCCATGTGGATGCCGATGCGAAAGAGCATTCGCCGGTCCTGCGGCAGGACGTCGATGGACGCGCCCAGCTCCCGCTGGACGACGATCGCCGCCGCCACCGCGCCGGTCGCCGCTCCGAATATGGCGAGTACCGAGTCCCCGGCCATGTCGATCACGCGGCCATGATTGGCCTCGATGCGGCTGCGGAACACGGCACGAGCCGCGTCGAGGGCGGCCACGGTAGCACGGTCGTCTACGGCCATCAGGCGCGAATAGCCCGCGGCGTCCGCTGCGAGGATCGCCACCAAGTGCTGCCTGAGATCAGCCGAGTTCACCTGCGCCGACTCCATAGGGGAAGGATGGCCGGTGCATATTACGCTTCTCGCGGGCAATTAGCGGCTCGATTGGGCAGCCCTGGCTTCGCCTGAAGGACGTGCGCACATGCGGGCGTTCCGGATCTATGACGCGGCTGGACCTTCGATGCCTTCAGTTCAGGGTTGGGACCGGCTTGTCAGGCCCAGTAGCCGTGCGAGCCGCCGCCGGCTCAAGTGGCTCGCGGCTCCATCCGCTCATCACTGAAGGGGGTCAGACCAGTCGGGGTCAGCTCTTGGGCTTTGCGTATTCCTCTGCGCTCATCATCTCGAAGCCAACGAACGGGTCGTTGCCTTCGACCCATGCGTCGTGGCCCGGAGGAATGGTGTACGACATGCCTTCCTCAATTGCGGTCTTCGAGCCGTCATTCATTTGCACGGTGATTCGACCGGAAACCGCGTACCCAACGTGAGCTACTTGGCAACTATCCGTGCCGACGACCGGCTTGATGCACTTCGACCAGCGCCACCCGGGCTGAAACTTGAAGCGTCCAAGCGTGTACCCCTCGAGGCGGACCACTTCGACCCGAGTCTTTTCCGGCTCCCGAACCTCATCCGGTTCGTCATGGGATTTCGTCTGGAGCTTGGTGACATTCATCGGGCTTGCCATCACTACTCTCCTTGAACGAGTGAGCAATTAGCCCGCGGCAGCCTCGTGTCAAGCCGCGCGTCGGACGATTGAATATTAGTCCCGGGCCACGCTTCCGGCGACCCATCTTTCGCCCGATCCGAGAGATCAGCTGGGTGCGAGCCTGGAAAATGTCCGCTCACGCTGCAAGCCAGCCGCTCGAGAATGCGATTTCACCGCTCAGCGATGTAGTGCTGGGTCGTCACCGCCTCGCCGTCGCGCAAGAATACCCGTACACGAGCCTCCACCTCCTGGTCGGCCAGCGTGGCCCGGGCGCGCTGGTGCAGGTAGTCGGCCCAGGAGGCGACGATGAATCGCTCGACATAGCGCGATGGATCGCCGAGGTCTCGATAGACGCGCCATAGGGTGGCGCCGTCGCGGCGCCGCGAGGCGCGCAGCTGGGTCACGGCGTTCAAGAACTCCTCGGCTTCGCCAACGCGAATGCGATAGCCGATCTCCACCGACACCGGGCCATCGTCCGGAAGCGGCTGATCCTTGATGAAAAGATCTTCCCAGAGCGCGACGGGCGTGACCTCCGGCGAAGCGCCCATCCGCAGCGGCAGCCAGCGGGCGAGAAAGATGCCTCCTGTCATGGTGAGGGCTGCGATGCTCAAAGCAATCGGCAGCCCGGTGATGCCGGAAACCGCGCCCCAAAATGCCGAGCCGATGGCGAACGAGCCCAGCGCGCTGACCGTGTGCAGTGCCACGGCGCGCGAACGGACCCAGGGCGGGGCGCTCGACTGCGTGGCCGTGTTGAAGGTGGCCATGACCGCCATCCAGGCGGCGCCGCCGATGGCAAGCGCCACGAATACCACGGTGGGAATGCGCACGAACGCAGCGATAAGCATCACAGCGGCGAAGACCATGCACCCCAGGGCGACGAGGCGCTCAAGCCCCAGGTGCGCACGCAACTTGCCCAGTACCAGGCCCGCAGCAACCGCGCCTGTGCCCAGGCATCCCATGAGAAAACCGAATCCGGCGGCGCCCAACTTCAGTTGTTGCGCCGCGATGGCCGGCAACAGCGCCCACAGCGCCGAGCCCGCGCCGCTGTAGGCGACGGTGCGCAGTAACTGAGCCAGGATCATCGGCGAGTGCCTTGCATAGCGCAGGCCCGCGACGGTGCCGCTCCAGAGGCGCTCCGCCGGCAGGGGCGACTTCGCATGTGGGGCAGGGGGCCAGCGCCGCACCGCTTGCATCATCAGCAGTGCGCTCACCACTGCGACCACGAAGACCCAGCCTGCACCGAGCCATGCGAACACGAAGCCCGCGACTGACGGCCCCAATGCCCGCGCGCTGTTCCAGGCGATCGACATCGCCGTGATGGCCTGTGGCATGTCTTCGCGCGGCACCGTGTCCGCCACGCTGGTGTTCCAGGCTGGTGACAGCAGCGCCGTGCAGCAGCCGGCGGCAAAGGTGAACAGCAGCAAGGTCGCCGGTCCCGCCCACCCCCCCAATGCGAGCAGGGACAGGACAACGACGACGGCCACCTGAACGGCCAGCGCATTCAGGATCAGCCGCCGCCGGTCCGTGGTGTCGGCCAGCACGCCGGCCGGCAGTGCCAGCAGGAACATTGGCAGGAACACGGCGGTCTGCACCAACGCTGCGAGGAAAGAGGAGCCCGTGAGCTCCACCATGAGCCACGAAGCCGCCATGACCTGCATGGCGTTTCCGGTGAAATAGATGGCGCTGCCGGTCCACAGGCCCCGGAATGCGGGCAGGCGCAACGGGGACCAAAGGGAGTGGGATGCGGAGGACATCGAAGGAAGCTTTGCCCGATTATGGTCGGGGCGTTCGCACGTCTTCCATGGGGGCAACTGGCGCGCTGCGAGGTTGAGGGCCGCGAGAGAGGCCCGCAGACGTTACGTACCCTCGCTCAGCAGTTGGAACAACTCAGGATGCGAGCTGGCCGCTGTCTGGCGGCTGCAACTTCGTTGCGATGCCGTAGAGCGCAAGCATGCCCAGCACGTGCCCGATCGCGACGCCTGGTTCACCTGATTCAATCCGGGCGATCGTCTGGACGTGAACGCCCAATCGGGCGGCAGCGGCGGCTTGGCCGTCGCCGGCACTGGTGCGGGCCAGCTTGGCCGCGGCACCCATGTCCTTGATCGCCTGCAGGGCGTCGCCACCAATGTCTGCCGAGATGCGCTTGCCTTGGGCCATCCGCGGATTGTCGCTGCACAATCGAACTCCCGGTCCAGGTGTGGCCAGCTGGTCACCATGAAGAACCTTCGACTTTCGCTTCTTCGTTCTGCAGACTTGCCAGGGCCATGGCGTCGAGCAACAAGCGTCCGGCCAGGGAGACGTTGGGAACTTGGGCTCAATTTGAAAGCCTAAGGGAGATACCGTTCTCCAAGGTCGACCACCGACCTTCTTGCCCTGACTGGAAACAGCCAGGGCTTTTTCGTTTCAACGGTGGGTCAGAGTAGGTTCTTGGCCGCCGCGGCCGTGACCTTGCTGCTCTACGCGGCAGCGACCGTAGGCTTGCCTGCGACCGCCCTCGGCGCGCTTGTTCTCTTTCTCCTGGCGGCAGCGGGGGGGTGCCGTCCTCAACCTGAACTACCACTGGAAGCAGTTGCCGCTGTCGAAGTGGCTTGTCGTCGTCCATGGGCTGGCCGCCGTGGCCGGATTCCTATTGCTGCTGAGCGCGACGCGGGCGACCCGCGCCGCATGAACCCCACTCGAGCTGCCGTGCACAATCTGTCGCATGTCGACCATCACTCTCTGTACGTCCTGGACGCCAGCACGACTGGATCACTGATGTGTCCAGGAGTCCATTTGCCCTAGGCAGTGCATGCGAATCCACGAACTAAAACGGCGACTGCGGGAAGCCGGAGCGGGCCCCATCCACGAGCACCGGATCTTGCGGCTGTGGTCCCATGCTCTACCCCGAAACAGCGGCAAGCGTCGACCAGAGAGCTTCTTTCCGTCGTCGCTGCTGGCTGCGCTGCCGTCTATTGAAGCTGAGCTTGCGGGACTGGCGCGCATCCACGCGGTCCATCCCGGTGCCGATGGTTCCGAGCGGTTGCTCGTTGCCCTCGCGGATGGTCAG
Organism: Variovorax sp. LjRoot84; assembly: GCF_964254305.1. NCBI lineage: Bacteria > Pseudomonadati > Pseudomonadota > Betaproteobacteria > Burkholderiales > Comamonadaceae > Variovorax > Variovorax sp. LjRoot84. The sequence continues at coordinate 4,545,344 of NZ_CAXUTE020000001.1, read as the reverse complement.
ACGGTGGAGAGCGTGTTGCTGCCTCGGGACGGTCTGTGCATCTCGTCGCAGGTCGGGTGCGCCGTCGGGTGCCAGTTCTGCATGACGGGTCGCGACGGATTGCTGCGCCAACTGGGAAGCGCCGAGATCATTGCCCAGGTCGCCCTCGCGCGCCTGCGCCGGCCGGTACGCAAGGTCGTGTTCATGGGCATGGGCGAACCGGCCCATAACCTGGACAACGTGATGGAGGCGATCGACCTGCTCGGCACGGCGGGCAACATCGGACACAAGAACCTGGTGTTCTCCACCGTGGGCGATCCACGCGTGTTCGAGAGGCTGCACCAGGGAAGCGTCAGACCTGCGCTGGCACTCTCGTTGCACACGACCAAGGCTGAGCTGCGCAGAAAACTCCTTCCGCGCGCGCCGAATATGACTCCCGAGGAACTGGTCACCGCATCCGAACGCTATGCCCGGGCCACCGGCTACCCGATTCAATACCAGTGGACGCTGCTGGAAGGTGTGAACGACGGGGAAGAGGAGATTGAAGGCATCGTCAGACTGCTCTCCGGCAGGTACGGCGTGCTGAACATGATCCCCTTCAACGCGGTGGATGGCGTGGCGTTCAGTCGCCCGTCGTGGGAGCGCTGCGAACAGATTGCTCGCACGCTGCACCAGCGGGGCATTCTGACGAAACTGCGCTATTCGGCTGGCCAGGATGTCGACGGCGGGTGCGGTCAGTTGAGGGCGCGCGCAGCCGAAGTACAGGTGCCGCTTCGAAGGGCCGAAGACTGGCGTTAGGTCACATTCGACACCTGCTGGCAGGCAGCAGTGGGGGGCGATGCACACGTCGGTCAAGTGTCCCGGAACAATGCGTACTGCTGCGTGATGGCCGCAACGTCTTCGCGCATTTCGCTGACGAGCCAATCCAGCACGCGGCGCACTTCTTGTCGAATCGACCCGGGCCTTGCCACCAGCCGGTACTCCTTTTCGGTGCGGATCAGGCGGCTGGAGGCCGGCACCAGAAGGCCCTCGCGCAGCGCACCGGATACCGCCGACACCCAACCGAGCGCAATCCCTTGACCGAGCAAGGCGGCCTGCAGCACGAGTGCCGAATCGGAGAAGCTGAGGGAGTTGCCGGGGCGGCGGCAGTCCAGGCCGGTGCGAGCCCCGTATTCTTCCCAATCCATGGTCGTCGTGGTCAGATGGATCAGGGTGTGCTGGCTCACATCGGCAGATTCACCGACGGCACCCACCCGATGCAGGTATTCCGGGCTGCAGACCGGGAGCACCACTTCCGGAAAGAACTCCCAGCTCTGCCACTTCCTCGTGGGGTCGTACAAGCGCAATCCCAGGTCCACCTCGTCGACATCGCCACGGAGAACGCCGCTGATCACCTCGAAGCGCAGGTTGATGTGCGGGACGGCCTGTTGAAAACGTGCGTACCGCGGCATCAACCAGTGGGAGATGAACGCGCTTGACAACGACAGCGTGACAGTGCCCCGATCTGCACGGCGGCGCCTGATCTCGCGCAGCGCCGTCTCCATCTGGCTGAAGCCAGCCGACACCGCCGAATGCAAGACCTCACCTTCTTCAGTGAGTTGAACGCCCAGCCGAGAGTGCGTGAACAAACCCCGTCAAAGTGAGCCGTAGGCGCTGTCGGCAAGCGACGGACGAGGGGCTTTCCGCGACTCCTGGCGAAGACTCGTCACCCAAAGTCGAGCATGGCGTTGCTCGCGGCTTTCGAAGCGTTCGGTGAAGCGACGGATGGCGGGGCGCTCGATCGCAGCGATCGTCATCCAGTCGGTGGTTCCGAAAGACTGCGATTCGCTGCATCGCTCAACCAGGGCAGGGCGCAGCGCCAGGATTGATTCGGCAGGAATGTTGGGGTCAGCGTCCAGTATCCGCAATGCGATCTTTGCTGCCTTGGGGCTGAGCGTTTGTACCTTGCGAAGATGAAAATCCGAGTCCATCGCGTGGCTCCTTAATGGCTTTGGCGTACAGCGGCGTATCAATATACAAGAAGTGGTTAAGAAATGTGAATATTTCACATGCCTGCAGCCGAGTCGGTTGGCGCTGGGGCAAAAAAAGGCCCGCCGAAGCGGGCCAAGGTCAGCCCTTCACAGATGAAAGGAGGGTTTGGAGGAACCAGGGCTGACAGGTGTCAATGTAGGCCCCGAGTTGGGAGTAATTTGGGAGAAAGGCCAAGGGCCAGGTGTCGCTTTTGCAGGCACAGCATCGTGACGCCCGCGTGGCAACGGTCTGCAGCGATGCGCACATCCTTTTCCACAGTCTTGTCCACTGCCGCGGTGGAGAATCTTCCACTCGGTTTTGACGCAACCAACACAACGCGCGGCAAAGTTGTACACATTTCGTAGTACATGCGGCGTGTGCGCGCACGGTCCGAGCGGCGGCCTGTTCTCAGGGCATGAAAAAGCCCGCGCGGAGGCGGGCTTTGGATGTTGGCCGTGGGCACTTACGCGGCCCACGTTACGGCACATTCACATGCAGGAGTCACCGTTTGTTTTTTTCGTCGTGGTGGCTCTGGTTCGACGTGCCGCCGTGAGATTCGGCGTTGCCTGCGCAGGCGATCCCGAAAGAGGCCAGGGCGTTTCGGGGAGGCGGGATTCTAGCAGAGCCGCCGCGCGATGCCGGCGACTATCGCGATATTGTGATTCGACACGGTCCGGCGGTTGGTGCTTACTTTGTCTGACAGCATCCGCCTCGCCACCTCGCACCATCGAGCTTCCGTCGAGCCCGGAGAGCGCGCAATGGATTCAGCCGTGGTGGTGCGCAAGAGATACCAGCGATTTTTCGCCTGGACGTTCGTGTTCGCGACGATGCTGGCGCTTGGCATGTTCTGGGTAGAGCTTGCCTTCCCGCCCCCGCCTGTTCCGGCCGCTGTTCCGGCGGGGACCGTGAATCCCAGCGCTTTCGACCTGCACGACCTGCAACTGCTGGTGGTGGTTGCCGCGCTGGTGGCGGCGCTCGCGTCCTTCGCGGGCCTCGTCATCGCGACGCCGCTGGCTTGGCTCGAAATTCGAAGAGAGCGCACGCGGGCCGCAATCGAGTGCGCGCTGAAGCGGCAGGACCGGATCGACAGGCTGGCCGCGGCGCGCGTCGCCAATTGGCCGGGTGGCAGGGCCTCCCGGACCGTCGGCCACTTGCACGACCTTCACGGCCACCTCTCCGGCAGATGAAGGGCGGCTCTCCAATTAGTCACATCTTCCGACTTGGCGTTCGGGCCGCGTTCCGCTATTGTTGCGCCTCGCCAGGGAGATCCCAGTCCCGCAGCCCGCCTCACCGGGTTGTCGTGTACGCAAGCGTCGAAAAGCCAGGACGGAGATACACATGCGATTCCCCTATCTGGGCGCGGCACGCGTCAAGTACCTGCTCTCCATGTTCGAGCACCGTCGTCTGATGAGTCGGAGCCCCGGATGGCCGGCGGTGCCGATGGCTGATTTCGCAGACACGCGCAAGGCCGGCGAACCGGTCGACTGGCTCATCGAAACACGGCCCGCGACCAAGGACGCCGGATCGTTCCAGGGGTTGCGTTAGCCGCCTCGGCTCTTCCTTCAAACCACCATCGGCGTCGCAGCGCCATCCATCGGGCCGAGCTCCGCTTCCGCAGCGTCGAGCATGGCCAGCGCAGCGTCTGCGTCGCTCGGATTCGCGCTGTGGCCGCGAACCTCGGTGTGCCCTTCCGTTCGCAGCTGGGCCACCGCGTCGTCCAGATGGGCCGCGGTGCGGCCGACCAGGCTGACCTTCGCACCCTCGCGAAGGAACTCGCGCGCGCAGGCCAGGCCGATGCCGCGGCCGCCGCCGGTGATGCGTACATGCTTGCCGTTCAATTGAAGATCCATGAAGCCTCCGTGCATTGATTTCGAGCTTGGAGTAGTCTGAGGCGCAACGCCCTTTGCGGAGAAATGACCTATGAAGACCGTGGCAGAAATCCTCAAGGAAAAAGGCGACCGGACGGTTCACACCATCGAACCCACGGCCTCGGTGTTCGAAGCCGTCGAGCGGATGGCGCAGAAGAACATCGGGGCGCTGCTGGTCCTGGAGCAGGGCCGCATCGTCGGCATGCTGACCGAGCGCGACTATGCGCGCAAGGTCGTGCTGATGGCGCGCTCGTCCAAGGACACGCCGCTGCGCGAGATCATGACGACCTCGGTCATCTACGTGCGCCCCGACCAGACCAGCGAGGAGTGCATGGCCCTGATGACCCAGAGCCGTGTGCGCCACCTGCCGGTCATCGACGAGGGCAAGCTTGCCGGCCTGATCTCGATCGGCGACCTGGTGAAGGGCATCATCTCGGAGCAGAAGTTCATCATCGAACAGCTGCAGCACTACATCACCGGGGAGCGCGCCTGATCTCCGGCCGCGTTGCGACGCTGTGACCCTGACGGCCGAAGACCTCGAACGGATCGCCGCGTCGACGCTCTCGCACTACGACCGGCGGGCCGAAGATTTCTGGGCCGCCACGCACGATCACGACGTGAGCCAGAACATCGCGGCGCTGCTCGGGGCGATCGAGGCGCCGCCGCCGTTCGAGATACTCGACTTCGGCTGCGGGCCTGGGCGCGATCTGCTGGCCTTCAAGCGGCTCGGGCATCTCGCGACCGGGCTGGAGGGAGCGCCGCGGTTGGCGGAGATGGCACGCGCCTACAGCGGCTGCGAGGTGCTGCAGCAGAATTTTCTTGCGCTGGATTTGCCGCCAGGCCGCTTCGACGGCGTGTTCGCGAATGCAGCGCTGTTCCATGTCCCCACGCAGGAGTTGCCGCGCGTGCTGCGGGAGTTGCACGCGACGCTGAAGCCGGGCGGCGTGCTGTTCAGCTCGAACCCGCGCGGCGTTGGCGAGGAAGGCTGGAGCGGTGCGCGCTACAGCGCCTTTCATGATCTGGAGGCGTGGCGTAGCCACATGTCGGTCGCCGGATTCGCCGAAGTCGCTCACTACTACCGTCCCGCCGGCCTGCCGCTCGAACAGCAGCCGTGGCTGGCGAGCGTTTGGCGCAAGCCCTAGTCGGTGCTTTCCATCGAAGCGCTGTACTTTCCCATGGATGCCGCGGCGTTCAATCGCGCGCGCTTCTGCAGCGCATCCTGAGCCCGGCGTTCGTTGGCCGGCTGTCCTTGCCAGGCCTGCATCGCGGTGTCCTGCAATGCACGTCCGTATGAGAAGCTCAGATGCCAAGGCTGGGCGCCCATGCGGTTCATCGCGTCCAGGTTGGCCGTCGCTTCGGCCGGCGACTGGCCCCCGGAAAGAAAGTTGATGCCCGGCACCGCCGCCGGCACCGTGCGCCGCAGGACGCGGAGCGTCTCGGCCGCAACTTCATCCGGCGCAGCCTGCTGCGCATGGGCCTTGCCCGGCACCACCATGCTCGGCTTCAGCAGCATGTGCTCGAGCGCCACCCGGTGGCGGTAGAGCGCGTGGAAGACCTCGAGCAGCACGGCCTGCGTAACCTCGGCGCAGCGCGCCAGCGTGTGATCGCCGTCGATCAGCACTTCGGGTTCGACGATCGGGACCACGTCCTGGGCCTGGCAGATCGCCGCGTAGCGCGCGAGCGCTTCGGCATTGGCCTCGATCGCCGCCCGGCTCGGCAGCACGTCGGAGACGTTGTAGACCGCGCGCCATTTGGCGAAGCGCGCGCCGTGCTGCTTGTAGCCGTCGAGGCGCTGCGCGAGCCCGTCCAGGCCCTGCGTGATCTCGTCGCCCGGCGCCAGCGCCAATGGAATCTTGCCGGCATCGACCTTGATGCCCGGCACGATCCCTTGCCGGGCGGCCAGCTGCGGCAGCGCTTCGCCTTCGCCGCTGCGCTGGGTCAGCGTCTCTTCGTAGAGGATGACGCCGCTGATGTACTGGCCCAGCCCCGGCGCCGCCAGGATCAGGCTGCGCCAGGCGCGCCGGTTCTCCTCCGTCGACTCGACGCCGATCGCCTTGAAGCGCTTGGCGATCGTCGGCCCGCTTTCGTCGGCGGCAAGAATGCCCTTGCCCTTCTGAACCAGCGCGTCCACAGTGGCTTGAAGTTCGGTGCTCATGGCGTGGCCCTCCGTTCGAGTTTTCCAGTCTCCAACGCCGGCCGCGGCAGCGCAAGTCATTCTTTTGCCCGCATTGCGATGTAGATTTACGACGCCAACCCGGAGACAAGCATGCTGATGACCACCCAGACAGTCGAATCAGGGCGCAGGGACGAGCGCCTCGAAGAAGTGGTGCAACTGATTCGGGCCAAGGTCCCGGCCGAGGCGGCGGACGAACTCGCCGCCTTCGCGCGCCAGTACTTCGGCCAGGTCGATCCCGAGGACCTGGCCGAGCGCCAGGTGGCCGATTTGTACGGCGCGGCGCTCTCGCATTGGAGCTTCGCGCGAAAGCGCGAGCCGGGGCGCGCGAAGCTTCGGGTGTTCAACCCGACGATCGCGGAGCATGGGTGGCAGTCCACGCACACCATCATCGAGATCGTCAACGACGACATGCCTTTTCTCGTCGATTCGGTGACGATGGAAGTCAACCGAAACGGGCTGACGCTGCACCTGATCATTCATCCGCTGGTGGCCGTGAACCGCGGCAGCGACGGTACGCTTCAGGGGCTGGCGGGCGAGGGCGCTTCGCCCGATGCGCGGCGCGAATCCTTCATCCATGTCGAGGTCGACCGCGTGCCCGAGCCGGCCCGGCTCGAGGCGCTGGCCGCCGACCTGGCGCGCGTGCTCGGCGACGTTCGCCTGGCCGTGGTCGACTGGAAGAAGATGCAGGAGCGCGTGCTGGACATCGTCCGCGGCCTCGACGAGCGCGCGCCGCCGATTCCGCCGCAGGAGCTTGCCGAAGGCCAGGCCTTCCTGCGCTGGCTGGCCGACAACCACTTCACCTTTCTCGGCTGCCGCAGCCATGAGCTGGACAAGATCGATGGCGAGGACGTGCTGAAGATCGTGCCCGATTCGAGCCTGGGCATCCTGCGCGACGGCCCGACGCCGAGCGCCAACGCCGCCTTCGCCGCGCTGCCGCCCGAGGTGCGCGCCCATGCGCGCCGTCCCGACCTGCTGGTGGTGACCAAATCCACCTCGCGCTCCACCGTGCATCGCCCCGGCCACCTCGACTACGTGGCCGTCAAGCGCTTCGACGACGCGGGCCAGGTGTGCGGCGAAGACCGCTTCCTGGGCCTCTTCACCTCCACCGCCTACAGCGCCAACCCGGCCGAGATTCCGCTCTTGCGGCGCAAGGTCGCCGACGTGGTCGAGCGCGCCGGCCTGGCCGCGGGCAGCCACTCGGGCAAGGCGCTGATCAATATCCTCGAGACCTATCCGCGCGACGAGCTGTTCCAGACCAGCGACGACGATTTGCTGCACACCGCGACCGGCATCCTGCACCTGGGCGAGCGCCAGCGCTTCCGGCTGTTCGTGCGGCGCGATCCCTTCGAGCGCTTCCTCTCCTGCCTGATCTACGCGCCGCGCGAGAACTACACCACCGAGCTGCGCCAGAAGTGGCAGGACATCCTGATGCGCGAGTTCAACGGCATCGGCTCCGAGTTCAACGTGCACTTGTCCGAGTCGGTGCTGGCGCGCATCCACATCACCGTGCGCACCAAGCCCGGCAGCATCCCGCCCTTCGATGTGCGCGAGGTCGAGCAGCGCCTGGTGGCAGCGGCGCGGCGCTGGGACGACGACCTGAAGTCGGCCTTGATCGAATCGGCCGGCGAGGCGCGCGGCAACGAATTGCTGCGCCGCTTCGGCGGCGCCTTCCCCGCCGGCTACCGCGACGAGTTCGCGGCGCGCGCCGCGGTGTACGACATCGAGCTGATGGCGCAGCTGAGCGACGCGCAGCCGCTCGGCATGAACCTCTACCGGCCGCTCGAGGCGCCGCCCGGCACGCTGCGTTTCAAGCTGCTGCGGCGCGGCGAGCCGCTCACGCTCTCGGCCAGCCTGCCGATGCTCGAGCACCTGGGCATGAAGGTGCTCGACGAGCATCCGCACCGGCTCGCGCCGCAGGGCGCAGCGCCGATCTGGATCCACGATTTCGGCCTGCAGAGCACGATCGGTGATGCCGACATCGAGATCGACGCGCTGCGCCCGGTGTTCGAGGAAGCCTTCGGCGCGGTGCTGGGCGGCGAGGTCGAGAACGACGATTTCAACCGCCTGGTGCTCGCGGCGCGTCTGCCGGCGCACGAGATCGTGGTGCTGCGCGCCTATGCCAAGTACATGCGGCAGATCGGCTTCGCGCTCTCGCAGTCCTTCATCGAAGGCACGCTGGTCGCCAATGGGCCGATCGCGCGCGCGCTGGTCGAGCTGTTCAAGCTGCGCTTCGATCCGGCGCAGGCCGACGGCGCCGACGACAAGGTGCGCGAGATCGAGGCCGCGCTCGAGCAGGTGGCCAACCTCTCGGAAGACCGGGTGCTGCGCCAGTACCTGGCGCTGATGCTGGCCACCACGCGCACCAACTTCTGGCGCCGCGATGCGGCAGGGAAGCGGCGCAGCTTCGTCTCGTTCAAGTTCGATTCGTCGAAGGTGCCCGACCTGCCGGCGCCGAAGCCCATGTTCGAGATCTTCGTCTACTCGACGCGCTTCGAAGGCGTGCATCTGCGCGGCGGCCGCGTCGCGCGCGGCGGGCTGCGCTGGTCGGACCGGCTGGAAGACTTCCGCACCGAGGTGCTGGGCCTGGTCAAGGCGCAGATGGTCAAGAACACGGTGATCGTGCCGGTGGGCTCCAAGGGCGGCTTCGTTCTCAAGCGCGCGCCCGCTGCGGGCGACCGCGATGCCTTCATGCGCGAAGGCGTGGCCTGCTACCAGGACTACCTGCGCGGCCTGCTCGACATCACCGACAACCGGGTCGGCGACGCGATCGTGCCGCCGCCGCAGGTGCGCCGGCACGACGAGGACGACCCCTACCTCGTGGTCGCGGCCGACAAGGGCACGGCCACCTTCAGCGACTACGCCAACGGCATCAGCAAGGAATACGGCTTCTGGCTCGGCGACGCCTTCGCCTCCGGCGGCTCGGTGGGCTACGACCACAAGGTCATGGGCATCACCGCGCGCGGCGCCTGGGAGTCGGTGAAGCGGCACTTCCGCGAGATGGGCATCGACACGCAATCGACCGAGTTCACGGTCGCCGGCATCGGCGACATGTCGGGCGACGTGTTCGGCAACGGCATGCTGCTGTCGCCGCACATCCTGCTGGTGGCGGCTTTCGACCACCGGCACATCTTTCTCGACCCGAGCCCCGACGCGGCCAAGAGCTTCGCCGAGCGCGAGCGCCTGTTCAAGCTGCCGCGCTCTTCGTGGGCCGACTACGACGCCAAGCTGATCTCCGAGGGCGGCGGCATCCATGCGCGCAGCGCCAAGTCGATTCCGATCACGCGCGAGGTGAAACAGGTGCTCGGCATCACGGCCGATGCGCTCACGCCCACCGAGCTCGTCAACGCGATCCTCAAGGCGCCGGTGGCGCTGATCTACAACGGCGGCATCGGCACCTACGTGAAGGCGACGAGCGAGAGCCACGCGCAGGTCGGCGACCGTGCCAACGACGCGCTGCGCGTCAACGGCCGCGAGCTGCGCTGCAAGGTCTTCGCCGAGGGCGGCAACCTCGGCTGCACGCAGTTGGGGCGCATCGACTACGCGCTTGCCGGCGGACGCATCAACACCGACGCGATCGACAACTCGGCCGGCGTCGACACCTCCGACCACGAGGTCAACATCAAGATCCTGCTCGGCCTGCCGGTCACCGAGGGCGAGCTCACCGAGAAGCAGCGCAACACGCTGTTGCCGGAGATGACCGACGATGTCGCCGCGCTGGTGCTGCGCGACAACATCTTCCAGACCCAGGTGCTGTCGGTCACCGGCCGCATCGCGCCGCAGCTGCTCGATGCGCAGACGCGTTTCATGCAGTACCTCGAGAAGGGCGGGCGCTTGAACCGCGCGATCGAGTACCTGCCCTCCGACGAGGAACTGGCCGAGCGCCGCGCCCAAGGCCAGGGCCTGACCAGCCCCGAGCGCGCGGTGCTGCTGGCCTACAGCAAGATCTGGCTCTACGACGAGCTGCTGGCCTCGACGCTGCCCGACGACCCCTGGGTCGCGACGGCACTCGAACGCTACTTCCCGGCGCTGCTGGCGACCAAGTTCGCCGGCTACATGCCGCGCCATCCGCTCAAGCGCGAGATCATCGCCACCCACGTGACCAACAGCACGGTCAACCGCGTCGGCAGCACCTTCGTGCACCGGCTGGCCGAGACCACCGGCGCGCGCGCCTTCGAGATCGTGCGCGCCTACCTGATGAACCGCGAGATCTTCGGCATGGTGCCGCTGTGGCTGGCGATCGAGGCGCTGGACAACCAGGTCGACGACGAGGTGCAGTCGAGCATGCTGATCGACACCAGCCGGCAGCTCGAACGCGGCACCATGTGGTTCCTGCGCTCGCGGCGCCTGGCCGAGGACATGTCCGCGACCATCGAGCACTTCAAGCCCAACGTCGAGGCGCTGTCGGCGCGGCTGCCGCAGCTGCTCGACGCCGACGAACGCAGCCGCGTCGATGCGGCGATGGCGCACTACGTTGCCAAGGGCGTGCCGCGCGAACTGGCCGAGCGCGTGGTCACCTTCGGCACGCTCTACGCCACGCTCGACATCGCCGAGATCGCCGGCAGCGCGCGCTGGCCGGTGGAACTGGTGGCGGCGATCTACTTCGATCTTGCCAACCGGTTGGGCATGCCCTGGCTGCGCGACCGGATTGCGGCGCTCCCGGGCGACCAGCACTGGCAGGCCTTGGCCAAGGGCGCGATGCAGGACGATCTGTCGGGACTGCAGCGCTCGATCACCGGCGCGGTGCTGGCCGGCGGCGGCGAGGGCGAGTCGCCGGCGGCGCTGGTCGAGGCCTGGCGGGCCAGCAACGGGCGCACGCTCGAGCGCGCGGCGCAGCTGCTGGGCGAACTGCGCGCCGTGGCGGCGCCCGATGCGGCGATGCTGGCGGTGGCGTTGCGGGAGCTGCGGGCGCTGGGATAGCAGGGCACGCCAGGCGAGGGGGTCCCCCAAACGCAGGATGGCAGCCATCGTGTCGGCGGCCTAAGCTTCGACCGCCGGCCCCATCCAAGGAGCATCCATGCGCATCGCCTTCGCCTCCTGCATGACTTCTTTCCGCTTCCCCGATCAATCTGCATGGGACGAGATCGCGGCGCGCCAGCCGGACGTGCTGGTGCTCCTGGGCGACTCCGCCTACTACGATGCCGACGGCGCCAGCATGTCGCAGGTGAAGAGCATGAGCGCGCACGATTTCGCCGTGCACGCTCATGGGCGGCTCGCGCGGCAGATCGCGCGGCCCAGCTTTCAGGCGCTCGTTGCCCAACCCCAGCTCACGACCCACGCGATCTGGGACGACCACGACTTTCTCTGGAACGGCGCCTGCGGCGCCGAGATCGCCGGCCAGCCGCACCTCAGCCACCTGATCCCGCCGAGCCGGGCCGTGTTCGCGGCCTACCGCAAGGCGCTGGCGGCGCGCCTGGCCCCGGGCAGCTTCCCGCCCGCGCCATTCATATGGGATGCCACGACCCCCGAGCCCGGCTACAGCAATGTCGCGCTCGGCCAAAACGTGCTGCTGCACCTCACCGACGGACGCAGCTACAAGACGCGGCGCGGCCGCAAGGCCTTGCTGGGTGCCGCCCAGATGAGTGCGATCGAGGCGGCCTGCAACGCCGCCGATCCGTCCACCGTTCACCTCATCGCATCGGGCATCGTGTTCGATGCGCGCAATGGCGAAACCTGGCTCGACTGCAAGGACGAGTACGGGCGGATGCAGGCGCTGGCCATGAACCATCGCATCCTCATCCTGAGCGGCGACATTCACGACAACAACCTGGCCTCCTATCGCCTGACCAACGGGCGGTTCCTGTTCGAGGCCACCTCGTCGGGCGCCGCGGTGTGCACGGCCGTCACCGTCGGCGCCGAGCAGCGCAACTGGGGCTTGCTGAACGTCGACGCGAATCGGGTGGGCATCGAGATCTTCAAATCGGGCGTGACTCAGTACGCCGGCAGCATCGACCGCGCCACGTGGACCTAGTCTTGCCGCCCCGTGCCGGCGTACGGGTGTCATGCCATTTCTGATGCAACAATCCGCCGCATCGAGCGTTCCGCCCACCATGCCCCAGACACGAATTGCCCTCGTCGAAGACGACTTCAGCATGCGCGAGCGCATTGCGCGCGTGGTCAGGGCCGACCCGTCCCTCGAGCTGGCCCACAGTGCCGGCACGGCACGGGAGATCCTCGAATGGTTGGCCGAGAATCCGGTCGACGTGCTGCTGGTGGACCTGGGCCTTCCGGATCGATCCGGCCTCGACGTGATCCGCGACTGCCGGCGCACGCAGCCCGCTTGCGCGGTGATGGTGGTCTCGATCTTCGGCGACGAGGGCAACATGGTTCAGGCCTTCGAGGCCGGCGCGAGCGGCTACCTGCTGAAGGACGGCACCGAAGCCGATCTTGCCACCCACATCCGCAACCTGCGCGCCGGCGGATCGCCGATGTCGCCCGTCATCGCGCGGCAGCTGCTGCGCCGCTGGCAGGCCCATCAGCAGCAGGAGCCGCCGGCGGCCGTCGCGCCCCAGGCCGCCGCAGCCTCCTCTCCGCACGAGCGCCTGTCGCCGCGGGAGTTCGAGGTGCTCGACCTGGTGTCCCGAGGCTTTCCCTATGCGGAAGTGGCGGTGCGCATGGGCGTATCGGTCTCCACCGTGCAGACCCACATCCGCAACATCTATGGAAAGCTGGATGTCCACAACAAGTCGGAAGCAGTGTTCGAGGCGCGAAGCCTGGGCTGGCTTCCGTAGCCGCGGCGCCATGCAGGGCGCCATCCGCGCCGTGACGCGCTGCCTCGCCTTGGCGATCGCCGCGCTGACGGCGGTCGCTGCCGGCCCCGCCGCCGCCGAGATCCACAGCGTGGGCGCGGCCACGGCGACCCTCCGGCCCGAGGGACTGCCGTCCGCCAGCCGGGAGGTCGAGCTTCCGTTTCGCTGGGACCGCGAATACCCGGGGCGCGGTGGAACGGTCAGCTACCGGATCACGCTGCCTCCCGGCGCCACGCTGGACGGCGGGCCGCTGGCACTGCTGCTGTCCGGTGTCGGCAACCAGGCTGCCATCTCCCTGAACGGGACCGTCGTCGCCCGCCTCGGCATCCTCGGCGAGCGCGGGTACGACGCCTCCAAGGCGAGCCACCTGATCCGGATTCCCGCGGCGCTGCTGCATGCCGGCCAGCCCGACGAGTTGCTGATCGAGGCGACGGTACAGCGCCAGCGGGGCGCCGGGCTGAGCGCGGTCAGGTACGGCTCCGAAGCCGCGATCGAGCCCCTCGAGGCGGCGCAGCGGCGATGGCGGCACACCTCGTCCATCGTCTACGCCGTGAGCCTGCTGCTCATGGGCGGGCTGGCGGCGGGCCTCTGGTGGCGGCAGCGCGATGCACTCTACGGCTGCTTCAGCCTGGCGGCCTTCTCGGGCGTGATCCGCAACCTCGATCGCGCCTGGCTCGACGTTCCCGTGCCTTGGCCGCTCTGGGGCGCGATGGTGGCGGTGGGCTATGCGTGCCACATCGGCTTCATCGCCCGCTTCGTGCTGCTGGTCCTGGACCGCAATCCGCCCTGGCTCGTCAGGACCATCCACACGGTGCTGGGCACCGCCGTCGTGCTGGCCTGCGCTTCCTTCGGGCTCGCGCGGCCGGCCCTCTGGACCGCCAGCCTCATCCTGCTCCAGCTCACCAGCATGGCCTGTCTGCCGCTGGTGCTGCGCGAGGCCTTCGTCGCGCGCCGGCGCATCGCGTGGGTGCTGGTGGCGGCCGGCACCCTGGCCGTCACGGCGGGTGCCCACGATCTGCTCGCCGTGCGCATCGGCCTCTTCGGTGGCGCCGAATTCACGCTGACCTCGCACGCCATGTTCTTCTTCGTGCTGATCCTGGCTGGCGTGGTGATCGAGCGCTACAGCCGCTCCGTGACCGACTACCGGGCGCTGAACGCCAACCTGGCGGAACGCGTGGCCGAGCGCGAGCAGCAGTTGCGGGGTGCGTTCGACGAGCTGCGTGCGCAGCAGCAGGAGCAGGCGGTGTTGATCGAGCGGCAGCGCATCATGCGGGAGATCCACGACGGCGTCGGCTCGCAACTGGTCGGCCTGCTCAACATGGTGACGCAGCGCGGCTCCAGCACGGCGGTGCTGGAGGAGCACGTGAAGCTGGCGCTGGACGAGATGCGCATGGCCGTCGATTCCCTGCAACCCACGCACGACGACCTCGCGACGATGCTGGCCACGTTGCGCTACCGGTTGCAGCCCCGCCTCGACGCGGCTGGCATTGCACTGGACTGGGATGTCGCGGCGATTCCACCGGTCGCCTCGTTCACGGCCCAGGTGGCGCTTCAGTTCCAGCGCATTCTGCTGGAAGCCTTCACCAACGTGCTGAAGCACGCGCGGGCCTCGCGGATCTTCATGCATGCGAGCTGGCGCGACGGCGCGCCGCCCCGCGTGCGCATCGTGCTCACGGACAACGGCGTGGGCATCCAGGACGCGCCGGCAATGCTCGGCGCCACGGGTCACGGCACGGCGAACATGCGGGCGCGAGCGATGGCGATCGGTGCCACGCTGCAAATCGAAGCGGGTGCCGACGGCGGCACGTCGGTGGTCCTCGACTGGCCTTGCCACCCGGCCTGACGATCAGGGTAAGGCCCGATCGCCGCTTGCCGCTTCACGCATTCCGATGCCGCACAATCCCGTCAAGAAGAGAAACAACAGCGGGTAAGGAGGAGAGATGGCGTACGAGCTGCTGAGGAGGATCATCGCGGGCGGGCTGCCGATGACGGTCACGCACGCGGAGGACATCGAACACCTGCGCATCCTGCGCGACGCGGGCTATGTCAAGGCGGACATCCCGATGGACGACGGGGCGGCCGCGGTCGTCAACGCGGTCACGCCGCTCGGTCGCACGGCGCTGCGCTACTTCGGCGGCGAATAGCGGATCCTCCTTCGTGCGCAGTTAAGATCGCTTGTCACCGCCGACCGCCGCAGGCGGTGGGATGCCGGGCCCCTCGCGAGGGGCTTTTTAATGGCCGAACTGACAGTGGGAGAGGGCAGTGAGCCATGATGGGTAATTCGTCATTCGCAGGGTTGGGCAACTCGTCATTCGCGAGCCTCACGCCGGCACCGGCATCCGCCGACGAGGCCGAACCGTGGGTGCGCGGCGAGTTGATCCGCAGCCTGATGCGGGTGTCCCGCGGCTCCTACCTGCTGGCCGCGGCGCTGATGCCGGCCATGGTCGGCCTGAGCTGGGGCCATGTGCCGCCCTGGCAGCTGTTCGCCTGGCTCGCCATCGGCATCGGCGCCACCGCCTGCCGCATCTGGGGCGAGCAGCTCTACGGCCGGCACTACGCCGACCGCGACTCGGCCGCCCAGCAGTACTTCGTCGAGCGCTACCGCTTTCTCTGGAGCGCCAGCGCCTTCGCCTGGGGCCTGTCGATCCTGATCTTCTTCGAGCGCACGCCGCTGGTGAACCAGTTCATGAGCTGGCTGATCGTCGCCGGCGTGGCGACCTTTCCGCTCAACGGGCTGGCGCTGCATCCGCCGCTGCTCAAGCGCTACGTCAACACGCTGTTCGTCACCATGCTGCTGGCGGTCGTCTTCCGCGTGATCGAACTCAAGTTTGAACGGCCGCATTTCCACTACGGTTTCCTGCTCTTGCCGGGGCTGCACTGGTGGCTGCTGCTGCGCGCGGGGCGGCGCATCCACGAGACGGCGCGCAACAGCTTCGAACTGCTGTTCCATAACCACATCCTGATCAACTCGCTTACGCAGCAACGGCAGGCGGCGGTGTCGGCGGTGGCCATGAAGAACCGCTTTCTCGCCAGTGCCGCGCACGACATGCGCCAGCCCGTGCTGGCGCTCTCGCTCTACGCCGACTGGCTGCGCAACGAGCCCGAGCTGGTGGCCGAGATCGCGCCGAAGATCGTGCGCGCGACGCATGCAGTCAATGCGCTGTTCGACTCGCTGTTCGACCTCGCGCGCATCGATTCCGGCCAGGTGCGGCTGCACATCGAGCGGGTGGATGTCGCCCAGCTGCTGCACGATCTCGAACTGCAGTACCGGCCGGTGGCCGAGGCCAAGGGATTGACCTTTCGCATGCACGTGAGCTCCGGCACCGTGCTGACCGACCCGATCCGCGTGCGCCGCATGATCGGCAACCTGCTGGCCAACGCGATCAAGTACACCGCCGAGGGCGGCGTCCTGCTGGCCTCGCGGCACACGCGCGACGGCCTGCGCGTGGAGGTGTGGGACACCGGCATCGGCATCGCGCGCGAGCACTTGCGCGACGTGTTCCTGGAGTTCTACAAGGTGGCCGACCATGCCGGCACGTCCGATGGCTTCGGCCTGGGCCTGGCGATCGTGGCGCGGCTGTCGCATGCGCTCGGGCATCCGGTCAGCGTGCGCTCCAGGCTGGGCCGGGGGAGCGTGTTCCGAGTCGCCTTGCACGACGCCGACGAATCCCAGGCGCAGACGCGTATTTCGGGCGCCGTAGGATAAAAAAACCGGGCCACGAGCCCGGTTTTTTTAGGGGTTGCTGGAGAGCAATCCGTTCGTGCGGGCGTGGTGCAGCGCCTGCGTCCGGCTCTTCACGCCGAGGCGCCGGAACAGGCGCCACAGGTGCACTTTCACCGTGTGCTCGCTGATGTCGAGCTCGGTCGCGATGTCGCGGTTGCTCATGCCCTGGTCGAGCATGGCGATCAGCTGGGTCTGGCGCTTCGACAGCTTGCTGTTGGCGGCGGCCACCGGCTCCTCGGCGTCGGTGTCGGCCATCAGGAGGCCGCGCAGCGCGGCGGTGAGTTCGGCGGAACTGGCCGACTTCTCGATGTAGGTGTCGGCACCGGCCTCGATGCAGGCCTCTTCCATATCGGCTGCCGGCGAGGCCGAGTAGACCGCAACCGGAACGTCGGGGTAGATCTGCTTCACCGCGATCACGCCTGAAACGCCTGTCACATCGGGCAGTTTCAGGTCGAGGCAGAACAGGCCCGGCGCGCCATGCTGCTTGACGGCGCTGGCCAGCTTGTCGAGCCGTTCCAGCTCCACGATGTTCTCGGCCGGCCGCAGGCGCCGCAGCACCATCACGATGGCGTCGCGCATCAAGGGGTGATCGTCGATGACATAAATACTCATAACTTTTTTCTCACTGTGTGCGCGCTGGCCGGCGGTGCCGGCCGTTGTCGCGCGGAATCTTCCCTAGTTCTTTTCGTTTGCAGTCCCTGCAAGCGCCTCCAATGCGTCCGTTGCCGTACGCATGCCGGCATTGTCGATGGGTTCGAGTTGCGCGGCGATCAGGGTCAGTCCGGCGCCGCGCTGCTCGCGCAGCGTGGCGATGGCCCGGCCCGCCTCCTGCGGCGACGCGAAACCTAGACTTTGTATCAGTTGTGCACCGTTCGCGTCGAGCAGCTTGAAATAAAAAAGCCCGTCTTTTTCGCGGTATTGCTTGAAACTCGGACGCGCGGCCTTGGCTGCCTTGCGGGCCGTGCCCTGGCTCCCGGCCCCCAGATTGCGCAGGCCGACGGCATGGCGCAGCTCGGCCATGAAGGGGCGGGAGAGCGCTCGCGCCTTGTCGGCGCCGGCCAGGAGGATCTTCTCGATCTGCGCCGGGTCATTGAGCAGGGCATCGTAGTGTTCGCGCATCGGCGCGACCTCGCGGTCGATGCGCTCGAACAGGATCTGCTTGGCATCGCCCCAGCCGATGCCGTCGGCGTAGGCTTTGCGCAACGCTTCGGTTTCCTCGCCGTCGGCGAAGGCCTGGTAGATCTGGAACAGCGCCGAGCCCTCGGTGTCCTTGGGCTCGCCGGGTGCGCGCGAGTCGGTCACGATGCCGGCAATCAGCTTCTGCAGCTGGGCGCGCGGGGTGAAGAGCGGGATCGTGTTGTCGTAGCTCTTGCTCATCTTGCGGCCGTCGAGGCCCGGCAGCGTGGCCACCGCGTCGTCGATCTCGGCCTCGGGCAGCGTGAAGTGCTCGCCATAGAGATGGTTGAAGCGCTGCGCCATGTCGCGCGCCATCTCGATGTGCTGCACCTGGTCGCGGCCCACCGGCACCTTGTGGGCGTTGAACAACAGGATGTCAGCGCCCATCAGCACCGGGTACATGAAGAGGCCGGCGCTCACGTCGGCGTCCGGGTCCTCGCCGCGCGCGATGTTCTTGTCCATCTGCGCCTTGTAGGCATGGGCGCGGTTCAGCATGCCCTTGCCGGTGACGCAGGTCAGGAGCCAGGTGAGTTCGGGAATCTCGACAATGTCGGACTGGCGGTAGAAGGTGACGCGCTCCGGATCGAGCCCGCAGGCCAGCCAGGTGGCGGCGATCTCGAGGGTCGAGCGCTGGATGCGCGCCGGCTCGTCGACCTTGATCAGCGCGTGGTAGTCGGCCAGGAAGTAGAAGCTCTGCACATGGGCCTGGCGGCTGAAGCGCACCGAATGCCGCACCGAGCCGACGTAGTTGCCCAGATGCGGCGTGCCGCTGGTGGTGATGCCGGTGAGGAAGCGGACGGGAGCGGTGGAGGACGTTGCCATGGGGGAAAACTCAGCGCAGCAGGGCCGTGAGGGGGGAGATCAGCAGGTTGATCGCCTGGTAGCCGAAGCTCATCAGCGGGCGCAGCCACCAGGTGCTGACGATGCCGGCGATGACCAGGCCCATCACGATGAAGAAGCCGTAGGGTTCGATGCGCGCGAGGAACTCCTGCGCGCCGCCGCGCGGCAGGAGGCCGGCCAGCACCCGGCCGCCGTCGAGCGGGGGCAGCGGAAACAGATTGAAGGCCCACATCACGAGATTGACCAGCACGCCGCCTTGGGCCATCTTGATGAAAAAGGTTTCGTCGACGCCCGCGGCGACCAGGCCGACCAGCAAGAGCGCCCACAGGATGGCCTGGATGAAATTCGAGACCGGCCCCGCCAGCGCCACCCAGATCATGTCGCGTTTCGGATTGCGCAACTGGCCGAAATTGACCGGCACCGGCTTGGCATAGCCGAACAGGAAGGCGCCGGAGGTCGCGAAGTACAGCAGGAGCGGCATCAGGATGGTGCCGATGGGGTCGATGTGCTTGACCGGGTTGAGCGTCACGCGCCCCAGCACGTAGGCCGTGTTGTCGCCGAGGTAGCGTGCCACGTAACCGTGGGCCGCCTCGTGCACCGTGATCGCGAAGACCACGGGCAGTGCGTAGATCAGCACGGTTTGAATCAGGTTTGAAATATCCACCAACCCATTGTCTCAGACCGGCCAGGGAGGCCGGGCTCAAAGGCCGAGCACCGCCAGCGCGCCGCGGCCCTGCCGCACCAGGACCGGATCGCCGCCCATGCCCATCGGCGTGAGGTCGACCACCGTGGTCGGCTCCGAAGGGCAGGCGCCGGCGTCGATCACGGCGCCGATCTGCTTTTCGAAGCGTTCGCGGATCAGCTGCGCATCGTTGAGCGCCTCGGTCTCGCCGGGCGGGATCAGTGTGGTGGCCAGGAGCGGCTCGCCGTGCAGCATGAGCAGTTCACCCAGCACCCTGTGGTCGGGCACGCGCAGGCCGATGGTCTTGCGCTGCGGATGGCTGACGCGCCGCGGCACTTCCTTGGTGGCTTCGAGCAGGAAGGTGTAGGGCCCGGGCGTGGCCGCCTTGAGCAGCCGGTACTGCTTGTTGTCGACCCGCGCATAGGCGGCGAGCTCGCTCAGGTCGCGGCAGATCAGCGTCAGGTGGTGCTTCTCGTCGACCTGGCGGATGCGGCGCAGTTGGTCCACCGCATCCTTGTCGTCCAGGTGACAGGCCAGCGCATAGCTCGAATCGGTCGGCACCGCGACGATCTCGCCGCGCGCCAGCAGGGCGGCGGCCTGCTTGAGAAGGCGCTGCTGCGGGTTGTCGGGGTGGAGTTCGAAGTACTGGGCCATGGCCTTGCGCATTCTGCCTAGGATTCGGCCGGCTCGATCGGCACGCGGCGCTCGCGCACCGTGAGCCAGGCGCCGGCCGCGCCGCAGATCGCGATCGTCGCGATGCCGATCAGCGAGAGCCGGTCCGGCACCTGCGAGAACATGAGCCAGCCGCCCAGCATCGCAAAGGCGATCTGCGCGTAGAGGTAGGGCGTGAGGGTGGAGGCTGGCGCGCGCTGGTAGGCCAGGATCAGGATGAAATGGCCGACCGTGCCCATGAAGCCCATCAGGCACAGCAAGGCCCACCAGTGCCAGCCCGGCAGTGCTGCCCACGCGAAGGGCAGGGTGAGGGAGGCGATCAGCGTGCCGACCCAGCCGGTATAGAAGTGCATCGTGAGCGGGTTCTCGGTCTGCGCCAGCTTGCTGGTCAGCACCTGGAACCAGGCGTTGGTGAGCACCAGTCCGATCGGCAGCAGCACCGCCCAGCTGAAGGCTTCGCCACCCGGGCGCAGGATGACCAGCGTGCCGGCGAAGCCGCCCGCCACCAGCGCCCAGCGCAGTGGCGACACCTGTTCCTTGAGCGTGGTCGCGGCCAGGAGCGTGATGACCAGCGGCGCGATCAGTACCACCGAGGTGAACTCGGCCAGCGGCATGTAGCGCAGGCTGAGGAAGGCCAGCGTGCTCGACGCGAGCAGCAGGGCGCCGCGCAGCAGCTGGTACTTGGGATGCTGGGTGCGCAGCAGCGCGGGGCCGTGCTTGGGCAGCAGCACGACCGTGGTCGCGACCGCCTGGAAGGCATAGCGGAACCACACGCCCATCAGGATCGGCACGCCGGCGGTCGAGAGCTTGGTGGCGGTGTCCAGCGTTGCGAAGCAGGCGACGGCCAAGAGCACCAGGCCGATGCCGGCCAGGATGCGCTCGGATGCGATGTCGCGCGTGCTCTTCCGGACGGCCAGGCCGCCGCTCGTCGACGGCCCGGTCACTGGATGCGGTGCTCCAGCAGCTCCCACACCGGCGTCAGTTTGCCGGGGAGCCAGGGAAGTTTGCCCAGGTCGCAGTGACTCTCGTCGGGGCTGTGGAAGTCGCTGCCGCGCGAGGCGGCGAAGCCGAACTCCAGCGCCTTGTCGGCGTACTCTTCGTATTCGGCCGGCGAGTGGCTGCCGGTGACGACCTCGATCGCCCGGCCGCCGTGCTCCTTGAATTCGAGGAACAGGGCGTACTCCTCGTTGGCAGTGAACCGGTAGCGGCCGGGGTGCGCGATCACGGCCAGCCCCTTGGCGCCGGTAATCCATCGCACCGCGTCCTTCAGCGTGGCCCAGCGGTGCGGCACGTAGCCGGGCTTGCCTTCGGTGAGGAACTTGCGGAACACCTCGTTGGTGTCGCGGCAGTGGCCCTGCTCGACCAGGAAGCGTGCGAAATGCGTGCGCGAGATGAGCTCGGGATTGCCGACGAACTTGAGCGCACCTTCGTAGGCGCCATGGATGCCGACCTTGGCCAGGCCTTCGGACATCGCTATGGCGCGTTTGCCGCGGCCGCCGCGCGTGTCGTAGAGGCCCTCGGTTATCGCCGCGTCCTCGGGGTCGAAGCCCAGGCCCACGATGTGCACCGTTTCATTGGCGAAAGTGACCGAGATCTCGGTGCCCGTGAGGTACTTCATGCCCTGCTCGCGGGCCGCCGCGGCTGCGCGGTGCTGGCCGCCGATTTCGTCATGGTCGGTCAGGGCCCAGAGTTCGACGCCGTTGGCGGCGGCCCGGGCGGCCAGCTCTTCGGGGGTCAGGGTGCCGTCGGACACCACGGAGTGACAGTGCAGGTCTGCATTGAGGATGGAAGACACGCCACGATCTTATTCTTTTCGTCTTTTCAGCGTTTCTTGCGGAATGCCGCCCAGGCCGCGATCGCGGTGAAGCTCAGCACGATCGCCACCACCACCCAGAAGCCGTGCTTGTCCTCGGCCAGCGGGATGCCGCCCACGTTCATGCCGAACAGGCCGGCCAGGATGTTGATCGGCAGCGCCAGCACGGTCACCACCGTCAGCACGAACAGGCTGCGGTTGTTGTCCTCGTTGACGTTGGCCGCGATCTCTTCCTGCAGCAGCTTGATGCGCTCCTGCAGCGCACCCATGTCGCGCAGCACCACCGAGAACTCCTCGGTCGAGCCGCGCAGTTCCTGGGCATCGGCTTCGGCCATCCAGGAGGGCGGGCGCTGCAGCAGCCGGAACAGCGCCGCCGGTTCGGGCGCCAGCAGGCGCTGCAGCCGCACCAGCAGGCGGCGCATCGCGCCGAGCCGGGCGCGCTTGTGGTCGAGTCGGCCGGCCAGGAGTTCGTCCTCGATCGTGTCGATGCGCGCCGTCACGCCGCGCACGATGTTCACCAGCACCTCGGCCTGCGCGCGCAGCAGGTGTTCGAGCAGCTCGGTGGTGGAGCGCGGCGCATCGCCGGCCTTCACCGCCGTGCGCAGCGCGTCGACCGAGCGCAGCGGCTTGGCGCGCGCCGTCACCACCAGGCGCGGGCCGACGCTGATCCACAGGGTGGAGATGTCCGAGGGCTCGAAGCTGAACTCGAAATGCACGTCGTTGATGACCGCGATCAGCGAATCGTCGGCGCGCTCGATGCGGGTCGAATGCAGGCCTTCCTTCAGCGTCTCGAAGAAGGTGTCGGACAGGTCCGCATGCCGCTGCAGCCAGCGCTCGGCCTGCGCGTGGCTCAGGTTGAAGTGCAGCCACAGGAAGGCGCCGGCCGGCGGCTCGGCCTGCTGCAGCCAATCGGCCGCAGCGGCGGAATCGATGGCGCTCGCCGGCTCTTCGGCCGCTGCGTCGAAGAGGTAGCCGCAGATCAGGCCTGCTTCGTCCCCGCCATACGATGCGGTGGCGATATCCCGGGGTGAGGGCAAGGCGGAGCGGTTCAGAACGTCAGGGGGTCGGAAGGCAGGCGAATCCCGCCAATGCTGTGCGTCTCATATGTCAGTATCGTGACGACACGCCGAAAGCGCCTTTTCTGTCACGTGTTCGTCATGCAGGCGGGGCAGCATGGTCTTTTCCCCTGATTCGAGCCGACCATGACGCTGCCCAGCACCCTCAGCGACCACAACGACCTGATGGAGCGCATCGCGCGCGACCTGGTCGACAGCTACGACGAGGAGTTCGAGCTCGAGATCGAGGATCGCAATCTCGAGGAGCTCGAATCGGGCCGCACCGCCGACAAGGCCGCGCGCCAAGCCTATTTCAAGGAGCTCTTCCGCCTGCAGGGCGAACTGGTCAAGCTGCAGGACTGGGTGCAGCACAGCCGGCAGAAGGTGGTGATCCTGTTCGAGGGCCGCGACGCGGCGGGCAAGGGCGGCGTGATCAAGCGCATCACCCAGCGGCTCAATCCGCGCGTGGCCCGCGTGGCGGCGCTGCCGGCGCCCAACGACCGCGAGCGCACGCAGTGGTACTTCCAGCGCTATGTGGCCCATCTGCCGGCCGCGGGCGAGATCGTGCTGTTCGACCGCAGCTGGTACAACCGCGCCGGCGTCGAGCGCGTGATGGGCTTCTGCACCGACGACGAGTACGAGGAGTTCTTCCGCACCGTCCCGGACTTCGAGCGCATGCTGGTGCGCTCGGGCATCAAGCTCATCAAGTACTGGTTCTCGATCACCGACGAAGAGCAGCACATGCGCTTCCTGGGCCGCATCCACGACCCGCTCAAGCAGTGGAAACTGAGCCCGATGGACCTGGAATCCCGCCGCCGCTGGGAGGAATACACCAAGGCCAAGGAAACCATGCTCGAGCGCACCCATATCGAGGAGGCGCCTTGGTGGGTGGTGCAGGCCGTCGACAAGAAAAAGGCGCGCCTGAACTGCATCAGCCACCTGCTGGGCCAGCTGCCCTACCACGAGGTGCCGCACCCGCCCATCGAACTGCCGGCTCGGGTGCGCAATGCCGACTACCTGCGCCAGCCGGTGCCGGAGTCGATGTACGTGCCCGAGGTGTACTAGCCCAGGCCGGGCGCGGAAGCTGCTAAGGTGTACCGGGCCGGTGAATCCGGCCCACGCATTCACCATGGCCCGTCGTCCCCCGACCTTCGCCGCTTCGGCATTCACGCGCGCCTACCAGCGCAGCCTGAAAGCGCTCACCAATGCCACGCTGCGCAGCGGCACGCGCATCGCGGGCGAGGTGACGCGCGCCGCCGCCAAGCAGCTCAAGCCGCCGCGCGGCCCCGGCGACTGGCTGTCCGGCATGGCCATCGGCCCCGGTGGCGCGCGCCGCTATCACCTGTACCGGCCGCCTGATATCCAGCCCGGTGAACGCCTGCCGCTGCTGGTGATGCTGCACGGCTGCGGGCAGACCGGGCGCGACTTCGCGGTCAGCACGCGCATGAACCTGCTCGCGGCGCGCGAGCGCTTCTTCGTGCTCTACCCCGAGCAGGACCGGCTCGCTCATCCGCAGGGCTGCTGGAACTGGTACGACCGGCGTTCCGGCAAGGCCGACGCCGAAGCCGCGACCCTGATGTCCGCGCTCGACCAGGCCTGCACGCTCTATCCGGTGGACCGCGAGCGTGTCGCCGTGGCCGGCCTCTCCGCCGGCGCCAGCATGGCCGCCTTGCTGGCCACGCGCTACCCGGTGCGCTTCAAGGCGGTAGCCATGCACTCCGGCGTGGCGCCCGGCGCCGCCAGATCGCCGGCCACCGCGCTGGGCGCCATGCGCGGGCGCCACGTGCCGCCCATGCCGGCGACCGCCGTCGGCAAGGCCATGGGCGCCGCCGCCGTCTTCACCACGCTGCCGCCCCTGCTGGTGCTGCACGGCGATGCCGACGTCGTGGTCTCGGCCAGCAATGCGGGCAGCACGGCGGAGGTCTGGGCCACGGCCACCGGCGCCAAGCCCGGCGCGGAGCGTACGCTGCAGCGCGGCAAGCGGCATGCGATGCGCGTGACCGAATTCAAGCGCGGCGGCCGCACCTTCGTGATGCTGTGCGAAGTGGCCGGCCTGGGCCATGCATGGAGCGGCGGGGCGCCGCGGCTGCCCTTCAGCGATGCAGCCGGGCCGAGCGCCACGCGCCTGATCTGGGCCTTCGCGGCCAAGCAGTTCAAGGTGGCCGCGGCGGTCTGAGGCCATGCCCGGCGTTCCGTACGACCCCAGTCGCACCGCGCTCTACTCGCCCGAGCGGCACGAGACGCTGTTCGAGCCCGGCCAGAGCTACACGCCCGCGCAGTGGGCCGTCGAGGCCGCACGGCTGGCCTACTACCGCGCCGAGACTTCGGAGGCCGAGCGGCTGCGTTTGACCGAGGCGCTGCGCCACGCCGGCTTCGGCGCGCCGAAGCTCATCGCGCACGCCGAGACCCACGGCTTCGCCTTTGCCGCCCTGCATGCCGACGGCAGCGCGCTGCTCGCATTCCGCGGCACGCAGCCCGACGAGATTCGCGATCACGCGACCAACCTGCAGGCGCACCAGGTCGACTGGGCCGAAGCCGGCGGCCGTGTGCACGCGGGCTTCGCGCGTTCGGCGCGCGCCCTGTGGCCCGCGGTGCGCGAGTGGGCGGAAGGCGAGGCCGCCGGCCGCAGCGCCTTGATCATGACCGGCCACAGCCTCGGCGGCGCGCTCGCGATGCTGATCGCGACCCTCCTGCCGCCGACCCTGCTGGTCACGCTGGGCTCGCCGCGCGTGGGCAACACCGAGTTCGTCGCGGCCCTCGCCGGGATCGAGATCGTGCGCCTGGTCGACGGCTGCGATCTCGTGACGCAGCTGCCGCCTGCCTTCTCGCTCTATGCGCATGCGGGGGCCACCAGCTATATCACCTGCGCCGGCGAGTGCCTGCACAACCCCGACGCCAGCTTCATCGAGGCCGACCGCACCCAGGGCCGCACCCGCTACGTGATCGACCATGCATGGCGCCGCGGCGCCGTGCTGCTGCGCGACCTGGCGGATCATGCGCCGATCAACTATGCGAGAGCGTTCTTCGCGTGATGCAGGAAAATTCGTTCTCATAATTGCTACAATTGAAGCAAAATTGAGAACATGCCCGGTATTGCCGAATATCTGCTGGGCCAGACACGCTCGCGCGTGTTGGCCGCCCTGTTACTGCACCCGGAGAAGGCGCTGCACGTACGAGAGCTGGCACGCCTGACAGGCGCATCGGCCGGCTCGCTGCATCGAGAGTTGCGCGGCCTGAGCGACGCCGGGCTGTTACTGCGCAGCGAGGTCGGCCGCCAGGTTCACTACCAGGCGAACACGCAAAGCCCGGTGTTCAATGACCTCGCCGGTTTGCTTCGGAAGACGGCCGGGGTCGCCCGTACTGCGTGACGCACTTTTTCCTCTAGGCGAATCCGTGTCGCTGGCCTTCGTCTACGGTTCGATGGCCTCGGGCACGGAGAGCCCACGCAGCGACGTCGACGTGATGGTGCTGGGAAGCGCACGATTCGCGGATGTCGCGTTGGCCTTGACCGAAGCCCAGGCGACATTGGGCCGAGAGTGTTGAGCATCGGAAGGCTCAAGGCGCACGTCGCCACCGCACTTGAGATGGTGTCCCTGAAGAAGCATCCGAAAAGAAATCATCCGGATCTTCTGCGCCGCTGAGGCCTCGTACGCCACCCGGCGTATTCCCGCTCCGTGACCGATTCCGCAGACTCCCCTCCATCGTTCAAACCACCAGGAGAAGGAGTCTTCATGCAACAACGTCGTTTCACCCTCAAGGCGCTCACCGCCGCCGTGGCGCTTGCCAGCCTGTCCGCCGTGCCGGCCTTCGCCGCCGACACCATCAAGGTCGGCGTGCTGCACTCGCTGTCGGGCACGATGGCGATCTCGGAAACCGTGCTCAAGGACACCGTGCTCATGGCGATCGACGAGATCAACGCCAAGGGCGGCGTGCTCGGCAAGAAGCTCGAGCCCGTGGTGGTCGATCCGGCCTCCAACTGGCCGCTCTTCGCCGAGAAGACCAAGCAGCTGCTCGGCCAGGACAAGGTCTCGGTGATCTTCGGCTGCTGGACCTCGGTGTCGCGCAAGTCGGTGCTGCCGGTGGTCGAGGAAATGAACGGCCTCCTGTTCTACCCCGTGCAGTACGAGGGTGAAGAGCTCAGCAAGAACGTGTTCTATACCGGCGCCGCGCCCAACCAGCAGGCCATTCCCGCGGTCGACTACCTGATGAGCAAGGACGGCGGCGGCGCCAAGCGCTGGGTGCTGCTGGGCACCGACTACGTCTATCCGCGCACCACCAACAAGATCCTGCGCGCCTACCTGAAGAGCAAGGGCGTGAAGGACACCGACATCGACGAGAAGTACACGCCCTTCGGCCACAGCGACTACCAGACCATCGTGGCCGACATCAAGAAGTTTTCTTCCGGCGGCAAGACGGCCGTGGTGTCGACCATCAACGGCGACTCCAACGTGCCCTTCTACAAGGAACTCGGCAACGCCGGCCTGAAGGCCAAGGACGTGCCGGTGGTCGCCTTCTCCGTCGGCGAGGAAGAGCTGCGCGGCGTCGACACCAAGCCGCTGGTCGGCCACCTGGCCGCATGGAACTACTTCATGTCGATCAAGAACCCGACCAACACCGCCTTCATCAAGCAGTGGAGCGACTACGCCAAGGCCAAGAACATCGCCGGCCACAAGGACAAGCCGCTCACCAACGACCCGATGGAAGCCACCTACATCGGCATCCACATGTGGAAGCAGGCGGTCGAGAAGGCCAAGAGCACCGACACCGACAAGGTGATCGCGGCGATGGCCGGCCAGACCTTCACCGCGCCTTCGGGCATCGTCTCGAAGATGGACGAGAAGAACCACCACCTGCACAAGAGCGTGTTCATCGGCGAGATCAAGGCCGACGGCCAGTTCGGCGTGGTGTGGAAGACGCCGGGTCCGGTCAAGGCCAAGCCGTGGAGCCCGTACATCGAAGGCAACGACAAAAAGCCGGACCAGCCGGCAGGGAAATCTTTGTAACACCCTCAGGCTGCGCGCACTTCGTGTCGCTACGCCAACCCCCTTGCAGGGGGCAACACCAGCGGACCGGCGGAGCCGGATCCGCGGTGTTCCTGGAACAGAGAACGCCGTGTACACATTCTTGCGCTCCATCTACTGCTGCGCGGCGGCGCTCGCGCTGCTCGCCGCCGCTCCTGCCCACGCGCTGACCGCCGACGAGGCGAAGGCCATCGCTTCGGGCGATTCCGAAAACCGCATTGCCGCGCTCAACAAGGCCGTCGCCACGGCCGACGAGAAGACTTCGGCCTTCATTCAGGCCATGGCCGACGATGCGGTCAAGTACACCGAAGACCGCGTGTTCCTCATCAGGGACGACAAGGCCTTCGACCCTGTCACCGGCGCCGAGCAGAAGCTGCCCGACAACGCCGAGGACGTGGTCAACAACAACCTGATGCGCGGCGCGCTCGATGCCGCGCAGGCCGCACTCAAGCTCACCAGCAAGGACGAAGCGGTGCGTGCCGAAGCGGCGCAGGCCCTCTTCAAGGAGCCCGACGAGTCGCGCCTCCCATTGGTCGAGAAGGCGCTGGCCGCCGAGACCAACGCCAAGATCAAGGCCCAGCTCGAACTGGTGCGCGCCGCCAGCATGCTGAGCAGCGCCGACAAGGCCAAGCGCATCGCCGCGGCCAAGGCGCTCGGCGAGAGCCGCAATCCCGACACCAAGCTGCTGCTCAACCAGCGCCTTGCCGACGAGACCGACCCCGAGGTCAAGGCCGTCATCGACGCGTCCATCCGCAGCATCGACGGCGCGCTGGTCTGGGGCGACCGCATCAACGCGATCTTCAGCGGCATCAGCCTCGGTTCGGTGCTGCTGCTCGCCGCGCTGGGCCTCGCCATCACCTACGGGCTGATGGGCGTGATCAACATGGCGCACGGCGAGCTGATGATGATCGGCGCCTACGCCACCTACGTGATGCAGGGCATCTTCCAGCGCTACATGCCCGAGGCGGCCTTCGGCTGGTACCTGGTGGCTGCGATTCCGGTCGCCTTTGTCGCCTCGGCGCTGGTCGGCGCGGTGCTGGAACGCGGCGTGATCCGCTTCCTCTACGGCCGGCCGCTCGAGACCCTGCTCGCCACCTGGGGCATCAGCCTGATGCTGCAGCAGCTGGTGCGCTCGCTCTTCGGCGCCCAGAACGTCGGTGTCGAGAACCCGGCCTGGATGAGCGGCGGCTTCACGATGCTGAGCAACGTCACGCTGCCGTGGAACCGTATCTGCATCGTCATCTTCGCGGGGCTGGTGCTGCTGGCGATGGGCTGGCTCATCGGCAAGACGCGCCTGGGCCTCTTCGTGCGCGGCGTCACCCAGAACCGGCCGATCGCCTCCTGCATGGGCGTGAACACGGCGCGCATCGATACCTATGCCTTCGCGCTCGGCTCCGGCATCGCGGGGCTCGCGGGTTGCGCGCTCTCGCAGATCGGCAACGTCGGCCCCGACCTCGGCCAGAGCTACATCGTCGATTCCTTCATGGTGGTGGTGATGGGCGGCGTCGGCCAGCTCGCCGGCACCGTGTATGCGGCCATGGGGCTGGGCGTGCTCAACAAGTTCATCGAAGGCTGGGCCGGCGCGGTGCTCGCGAAGATCGCGGTGCTGGTCTTCATCATCATCTTCATCCAGAAGCGGCCGCAGGGCATCTTCGCAGTCAAAGGCCGGAGCGCCGAGGCATGACCCGAGTCGCACTTCCTTCCAAGGGCCCGCTCCTGAGCGGCAAGGGCTGGACCGCCTTTTTCATCGCATTGATCGCCGTCTGCGCGCTGGCGCCGGTGCTCAACCTGCTGGTGCCCGCGGGCAGCCCGCTGCACATGAGCGACTACGCGGTGGCGCTGGTCGGCAAGATCATGTGCTACGCCATCTGTGCGCTGGCCATGGACCTGATCTGGGGCTACACCGGCATCCTCTCGCTGGGCCACGGCCTTTTCTTCGCATTGGGCGGCTACATGATGGGCATGTACCTCATGCGCCAGATCGGCCGCGACGGCAACTACAAGAGCGAGCTGCCGGACTTCATGGTCTTCCTCGACTGGAAGACGCTGCCCTGGCACTGGAGCTTGAGCGACAGCTTCGTCGCCACGCTGATCCTGATCGTCGCGGTGCCGGGCCTGATCGCCTTCGTGTTCGGCTTCTTCGCCTTCCGCTCGCGCATCAAGGGCGTGTACTTCTCGATCATCACGCAGGCCATGACTTTCGCGGCGATGCTGCTGTTCTTCCGCAACGAGACCGGCTTCGGCGGCAACAACGGCTTCACCGATTTCAAGCGCATCCTCGGCGTGCCTATCGCGACGCAGGAGATGCGCATGACGCTCTTCGCGCTCACCGGCCTCACGCTGCTCGGCTTCTTCCTGTTCGCCAGGTGGCTGATCGGCAGCAAGTTCGGCCGCGTGCTGCAGGCGATTCGCGATGCCGAGTCGCGCGTGATGTTCTCGGGCTACAACCCGCTGCCCTACAAGCTCACGATCTGGGTCATCTCGGCCATCATGTGCGGCGTGGCCGGTGCGCTCTATGTGCCGCAGGTGGGCATCATCAATCCCGGCGAAATGAGCGCCGCCAACTCGATCGAGATCGCGATCTGGGCCGCGGTCGGCGGCCGCGCCACGCTGATCGGCCCGATCCTCGGCGCCTTCATCGTCAACGGCGCCAAGAGCTGGCTCACGGTGGCCTACCCGGAGTACTGGCTCTACTTCCTGGGTGCACTTTTCATTGCTGTCACGCTGTTCCTGCCGAACGGCATCGTGGGCTTGGTCAAGAAATGGGCGGCCAGGGAGAAGGCGCCGGCGAGCGAAGGCCGGCGCGAGGCGCAACGTGCCATGGCTGCGGAGCAGGGCGTCGAGCCCTCTGCGCTCGCGCCGCTGGTGGTGGAAGCGAAGGGAGCCCGCGCATGACGCCCGATCTGATGGAAGCGGGCGCGGAGCGCATCGCGCGGCACGGCCACGGCGACCGTGCCAGCCTGACCGAATCGGGCGGCCGCGAAGCCGGCTACGGTCGCCATGCGACGGCGGGCGAGGTCGACACCACGCACGGCCGCATCCTCTACCTCGAGGACGTGAGCGTGAGCTTCGACGGCTTCAAGGCCATCAACAAGCTCTCGCTCGACATCGCGCCGGGCGAGCTGCGCTGCATCATCGGCCCCAACGGCGCCGGCAAGACCACGATGATGGACATCGTCACCGGCAAGACCCGGCCCGACGAAGGCACCGTCTTCTTCGGCAGCACCATCGACCTGCTGCGCCACAAGGAAGCCGAGATCGCGCAGCTCGGCATCGGCCGCAAGTTCCAGAAGCCGACCGTGTTCGAACACCTCACCGTGTTCGAGAACCTCGAGCTTGCGCTCAAGACCGACAAGGGCGTGAAGGCCTCGATGCTGTTCAAGCTCGATTCGGCGCAGAGCGACCGGCTGGCCGAGGTGCTGCACACCATCCATCTCGAAGGCAGCGTGCTGCGCCTGGCGGGCAACCTGAGCCACGGGCAGAAGCAGTGGCTCGAGATCGGCATGCTGCTGATGCAGGATCCGAAGCTGCTGCTGCTGGATGAGCCGGTGGCGGGCATGACCGACGAGGAGACCGCGCGCACCGCCGAGCTCTTCCTCAAGCTCAAGGGCCAGCACTCGCTGATGGTGGTGGAGCACGACATGAGCTTCATCCGCACCATCTCCGAGATCGTGACGGTGCTGTGCGATGGGTCGGTGCTGGCGCAGGGGACGCTGGACGAGGTGCAGGCGGACGAGCGCGTCATTGAGGTCTATCTGGGAAGGTGACTATGCTTTCAGTCAAGAACATCCACCAGTACTACGGCGGCTCCCACATCCTTCGCGACGTGAGCTTCGAAGCCCACGCCGGCAAGGTCACCGTGCTGCTCGGCCGCAACGGCGTCGGCAAGACCACGCTGCTCAAGTCGCTGATGGGCCTGGTCCCGATCAAGAGCGGCAGCATCGAGTTCGACGGCGCGCCTATCCACAAGAAGACGCCCTACGACCGCGCCCGTGCCGGCATGGGCTTCGTGCCGCAGGGCCGCGAGATCTTCGCGCGGCTCACGGTCGAGGAGAACCTGCGCATGGGCCTGGCCTACAGGCCGGGCTCGACGCCGGTGCCGCCCGAACTCTACGAAGTCTTCCCGGTGCTCAAGCAGATGCTCAACCGCCGCGGCGGCGATCTCTCGGGCGGGCAGCAGCAGCAGCTCGCGATCGCGCGCGCGCTCGCGCCCAACCCGAAGCTCCTGATCCTCGATGAGCCGACCGAGGGCATTCAGCCCAGCATCATCAAGGACATCGGCCGCGTGATCCGCATGCTGGCCGAGCGCGGCGACATGGCCATCGTGCTGTGCGAGCAGTACTACGACTTCGCGCAGGACCTGGCCGACGACTACCTCGTGATGGAGCGCGGTGAAGTGATCGCGCGCGGTCTCGGCAAGGACATGGAAGCGCAGGGCGTGCGCCAGCTGGTCGCGATCTGAGTGCGCCCGCGGGCCGGCCGCGCCCGTTGGCGGTACGCTCCGGGCATGCAGGAATTGATAGCTCTGATGGTCGACCACGCGATCGCCGTGGTGTTCCTCGTGAGCTTCGCGGCCCGCGTCGGGCTGCCGGTGCCGGCAGCGCCGGTGCTGGTGGTGGCCGGCGGATTGGCGGCCGTGGCGGAGCCGGCCCTCCTCGCAACCATGGTGCTGGCCGCGGTGCTCGCCAACGTGCTGGGCGACGGCGTCTGGTTCTATACCGGCCGCACCTACGGCTACCGCTTCATGCGCCTGCTCTGCAAGATCTCGATCTCGCCGGACTCCTGCGTGCGGCGCAGCGAAACGCTGATCGGCCGCTGGGGTGGCATGTCGCTGGTGGCTGCCAAGTTCGTGCCCGGCGTCTCGGTGGTGGCGCCGCCGATGGCGGGTGCGCTGGGCATGTCGACGCCGCGCTTCCTCGCCTTCGAGACGGCGGCCGCGCTGCTGTGGGCCGGCGTGTTCCTGGGCCTGGGCTGGCTGTTTCGCGAGCAGATCCAGGCGGTGCTCGATGCCCTGGCCAATGCCGGCAGCGTCGCGACCGCGGCGCTGGTGATCGTGCTGGCCGCCATGCTGGCGCTGCGCTGGTGGCGCCGTCGCGCCATGCTGCGCATCACCAGCATGCCGCGCGCCACCATCGACGAGCTGTTTGCCCTGATGGAAGGCGAGGCGCCGCCGATCGTGGTCGACGTGCGCGGCGAGGCCGGCGTCCAGGTCGATCCGCGACGCATCCCGGGCGCGCTGCCGATCCCGCTGAAGGCGCTGCAGCAGCGGCGAGCGGACCTGCCCTTCGAGGACAGGGGGCGCGAGATCATCCTGTACTGCAGCTGCCCCAACGAGGTGTCGGCCGCGTTGGCCGCGCAGGCCTTGATGGCGCGCGGCTTCGTGCGCGCGCGGCCGCTGGCCGGCGGACTCGAAGCCTGGGTGGAGGCCGGGCGGCCGACCACGCAGCACTGAAATTCAGGGGGCCAGCAGCCGCAGCAGGGTGTTGGCGACCACCAGCGTCGCCTTGTGCAGTTCGTCCAGCGGAACGCGCTCGTCGGCGCGGTGGCCGTTGGCTTCGAGCAGCGTCTGCGGGCCGGCGCCGTACATCACGGTGGGGATGCCAGCCTCGCTGTAGAGGCGCGCATCGGTATAGAGCGGCACGCCGATCGGCGTCACCGGCTTGCCCATCACGGCGGCGGCCTCGCGGCACACGAGATCGGCCAGCGCCTGGGCGCCGGGCGCCGGTGCGAACGGCCGGGCCAGCAGGATCTGCCTGATCTCGACCGAGATGCCCGGCAGCGCGCGGCAGGCGTCCTCGATCACGCTGCGCAGCTCGGCCTCCGCGGCTTCGGGCACTTCCTCCGGAACGATGCGCCGGTCGATTCGCAAGCTCAGCGTGTCGGCGACCACGTTGGTGTTGATGCCGCCGTCGATGAGGCCGACCACCATCGTCGGATGCGTGATGCCGGGTGTTTGCGAAGGCCGGCCGGCGAGTGCATCGCGGTAGCGGTAGAGCGCGGGCAGGAGCGTCGCCGCGGCCTCGATGGCATCGTGGCCGGTGTCGGGGCGCGCGGCATGGGCCGACTTGCCGCGCACCGTCACCTCGAGGTGCAGGCAGCCGTTGTGGGCCACCACCACGTGGTGCGAGAAGGCTGCCGAGAGCACGTAGTCGGGACGACTCAGGCCTTGCGAAAGAATCCAGCCCGGCCCGGTCATGCCGCCGGTTTCCTCGTCGTAGGTGAAGTGCAGTTCGACCGTGCCGGCCAGCGGCATGCCGGATGCGTGCAGCTGCTTCAGCGCGCGCAGGGCAAAGGCATAGGTCGTGAAGTCGGACTTCGATACCGCTGCACCGCGGCCGTAGAGCCAGCCGTCCCGCACTTCGCCGCCATAAGGGTCGACGCTCCAGCCCGAGCCCGGCGGCACGACGTCGCCGTGGGCGTTGAGCGCCACCACGGGACCGTCGCCGAAGCGTTCGCGCACGATCAGGTTGGTGATGCTTCGCACGCCGTGCGCCGCTGCGAATTCGGCCGGCACCGCATGCCTTTCGACATCGAAATCCATGGCCTCGAGCAGGCGGGCCGTGAGCTCCGCATGCGGCGCGCAGTCGCCGGGCGGATTGTCGGAAGGGCATTGCACCAGTTGCGCGAGCGTGCGCACCTGCCCGTCGAAATGCGTGTCGATGAACTGGCGCAGTGTGTCGCGCGCGGAAGAAGAGTCGGTCATGGTGGGGAGGTCAGAGAAAACGGTCGATGCGAAACGGGGTGATGTCGATCTCGGTGCGGCCGTGCACGATCAGCTCGGTGACGAGGCGCGCAACGACGGGCGCCAGCGTGTAGCCGTTGGAGCTGACGGCGTTGTAGAAGCCGGGCACGCCGGGCACCTCGCCGAGGATCGGCGCGCCGTCGATGTTGACGTTCATGCCGGCCCAGCAGCGCACCATGTGCAGACCGCTCACGGCGGGCAGCACCCGGCGCGCCACCCACAGGCTGCCCTCGATGCTGGCGCGCTCGGCGCGGTTCAGGCGCATGCCTTCGTGGAAGGCAGCGGTCCAGCCGCCGCCGATGATGAGTCCGCCGCTGGCCGCCTGCTTGAGGCTCAGGTGCCGGTCGGCATGCGCGATCAGGTGGTCCACCAGCGGCGGCGCCGGCTCGGTGACGATCATCTGCAGCGGCGCGCCCTTGACGGGGATCTTCACGCCCAGCATGTCGCCGACGGTGCTCGACCAGGCGCCGCTCGCGTTGACGATGCGGCCCGCATGAATGGTGCCGCGCGAGGTGTGGACCGTGAAGCCGGCGCCATCGCCGGGCAGCCGCTCGATGTCCTGCACGTTGCAGCCGCGCAGCATGCGCGCGCCTTGCTGTTGCGCGCGCGTCGCCACCGCATAGGTCGCGCGCAGCGGGTTGATCTTGCCTTCCATCGGGCACAGTTCCGCACCCAGCAGCTGTTCCGAAAGCGCGGGCGAGAGCCGCCGCAGTTCGGCGTCGTCGATCACCTGCGCATCGATGCCATGGCTGCGCTCCAGCGCGGCCTTGGCCTCGATGAAGCGCATGCCGGCCACGCTGTCGGCCACCATCAGGCCGCCGGTGATCTTGATCTCGAGGTCCTCGCCGCAGTCGGCCTCGATCTGCTGCCAGAGGCGCACCGACATCGGCCCGAGCGGCAACGTGGCCGCGGCCGGGCCGCCGCCTTCCTGTGCCTTGGCGCCGAAGTCGAAGGACAGCAGCTGCACGTGCAGGCTGCCCGCGTTGGCGCCGGAGGCCTGCAGGTTGATGTCGTCGCGCTCCACCACCGTCACGTCCCGGCCGGCCTTCGACAGGTAGTAGCCGAGGCACGATCCGAGCACGCCGGCGCCGATCACCAGCACCTCGGTGTGCAGCGGCGCGAATGGCGCGTGCTCCACGGGCCGGGCGAGGTTGGGGGTGATGGCAGGCTTATGGCCGCCCCATTCGGGCTTCTCGAAGCCCAGCGCACCGGCCGGCACCGGCTTGGCCGGCGGGCGTGGCGCGAAGTACTGCTCGACCTCGGGCGGCCGCCCCGTCAGCTCGCTCACGAGCTTCGCGGCGGTCACTGCGCAGTAGCGGCCCTGGCAGCGGCCCATGCCCAGGCGCGTGTTGCGCTTGAGTGCGGCCAGTGTGTCGCGGCCGGCGCGGATTTGTTCGCGCACCGAGCCGAAAGTGATTTCCTCGCAGCGGCACAGCAGCGTGTCGTCGGGTGTCGTGGACAGCGAGACCGGTGGTGCTTGGTAGAGCGACCACAGCGCCTGCTGGAAGCGCTCGGCCTTCCGCAATTGGCCGAGCTCCTTGCGCGGCTCAGGCGCGGGCAGGTTGAGGTTGCGTGCTGCCGCCGTGCCGGCCAGGGTGCCGCGTGCCAGAGCGACGCGTGAGCCGCCCATGTCGGCGCCGTCGCCCACGACGAACACGCCGGGCAGGCTGGTGGCGCCGTCTTCGCGCGTCACCGTGGCGAGGTAGCCGAGATGGCGATCCACCGCGCGGTGTTCGCAGCCCAGCATGCGTGCGAGCTCGGTGGAGGGAATGAAGCCGTAGCCCAGGCACAGCGTGTCGGCCTCGAAGCGCAGCGTCGCCGATTGCCCGTCGATCGCCGCGGCCTGCACGGCGCGCAGTTCGTCCTCGCCTTCGGCTGAGACCACCGCGTGGCCCCACAACAATGGAACGCGATGGGCGCGCAGTTGTCGCATGTAGCGCCAGCCATCGCGCAGCAGATCGGGTGCGGTGCGCGCGGCCGTCCACAGTTGCCGCCATTGGGCCAGGGAAGGGCGGGCCGATTCGAGCACCGCGGCGACCTCGGCGCCGCCGGCCAGCAACTCCGCGGCCAGCTGCAGGTTGAGCGGCCCGTTGCCCGCAATCACCACCCGCTGGCCCGGCGCCACGCGGTAGGCCCGCGCCAGCGTCTGGGCGGCGCCGGTGCTCATCACGCCCGGCAGCGTCCAGCCGGGAAAAGGCACCGGGCGCTCGTAGGCGCCGGGTGCGATCACGAGCTGCCTGCAGCCGATGACGGTCGCGTGCCCGTCGATCAGCGCGCCGACCTGCTGCGGCGAGAACGCCGCCCATACCTGCGCGTCTTGCTGCACCGTGACGCCGGCCGCCCGCACCTGCTGTTCGAACGCGCGGCCATCCGCGAACTGGCGATCGATCGGCGCGGCCGCCTGGTGGGAGGGCGCCAGCGGCTTGTAGAACTGGCCGCCTGACTGAAGGCGCTCGTCGAGCACCAGCACCTCGGCCCCGGCCCGCCGCGCCGCGAGCGCCGCCGACAGGCCCGCCGGCCCGGCGCCGATCACCAGCAGGTCGACCTGCCGGCTTGCCGGCTCGGCGGCCGCTTCGGGCGCGAGCGGGCGCAGCGGATCCGCCGGCGTTCCCGCCGGCATGGCGGAGCGCACCTGCTGGCCCTCGGCCACCTTGGTGAGGCAGGCGCGCTGGCTGGCTTGGCCATCCACCGTCACCAGGCAATCGAAGCAGGCGCCCATGCCGCAGTACAGGCCGCGGCGCTCGCCGCCGCGGGTATGGCGCAGCTGCCGGATGCCGCCGGCGGCCAGGGCGGCGGCGATCGTTTCGCCCTCCAGGCCGTCGATGGGCCGGCCGTCGTACCAAAAGCGCACGGGGCGCCCGCTGGCGGTGATGGAGGGGTGGGTCAGTCTGGCGCTCATTGCAGATCGAAGCAAAAAACCGCATTGACGCGATTCAATGTATACGTATACTACACGTATACATATACTTCGTCATTCGATTTTCACCGAGGACCGAGCAATGACAGCGTTCCGAGGCACCTATACGGTGCTCATCACCCCCATGACCGCCGACGGCAAGCACGTGGACGTGCCGGCACTGAAGAAGCTGGTCGACTGGCAGATCGAGGAGGGCATCCACGGGCTCATCCCCTTGGGAAGCACCGGCGAATTCCTGTCGCTGACGGCCGAAGAACGGCAGCTGGTGATCGAAACCTGCGTGAGCACGGCAGCAAAACGCGTGCCCGTGCTGATCGGCACCGGCGCGGAGTGGACCGACGAGTGCGTGCGGCTGAGCCGCGAGGCCGAGACCATGGGCGCCGACGGCGTCATGATCATTCCGCCCTTCTACAGCACGCCCACCGACGACGAGCTGTTCGCGCACTACCGCAAGGTGGGCGAGGCGATCGGCATTCCGATCATGGTCTACAACAATCCGGCCACGGCCAACGTCGACCTCAAGCCCGAGCTGGTGGCGCGGCTCTCGCGCATCGACAACTGCAAGTACATCAAGGAGTCGACGCTCGAGGTCACGCGCGTGCGCGACATCATCGAACTCTGCGGCGACCGCATGACGGTGTTCGCCGGCATCCTCGGCTACGAGTCCTTCTGGCTTGGCGCGCAGGGTTGGGTGGCGGTGTGCTCCAACCTGATCCCGAAGATGTCGGCGCGCCTGTTCGAGCTGGTCGCCGACGAGAGCGACATGCCTGCCGCGCTTGCGCTCTACAAGAAGATGCTGCCGATCGTGCGCTGGGTCGGTGGCCACCGCTACGTCGCCGCCTCCAAGGACGGCCTCTCGATGATGGGCCTGCCGGTCGGCAAGCCCCGCGCGCCGCGCCTGCCGCTGCCCGAGGCCGACGCGGTCGACCTACGGCGCGCGCTCGACCAGCTCGGCCTGCTCGACTCGATCCGCGCCTGAGCGCCTTCGCCGCCCCCCCGTTCCCCTTTCTCGTCTCGTCCATCTCCTGAAGGAATCCATCATGAAATTGCTTCCCGCTCTCGCATCGGCAACGGCTCTCTTCGTCTTCGGCATGGGCGGGGTTCAAGCTCAAGCCCAGGCCCAGGCCTGCAAGTCGCCGGTGCCCGACTCGGCCCTGGTCAAGAAAGGCACGCTGGTGATGTCGGTCAACCCGACCTTGCCGCCGATGCAGTTCGTCGACCAGTCCGGCGCGCTCAAGGGCATGCGCGTGGAGCTCGGCGAAGCCATCGCCAAGCGCCTGTGCCTCACGCCCGAATACGTACGCATCGAGTTCTCGGCCATGATCCCGGGCCTGCAGGCCGGCCGCTGGGACGTCATCAACACCGGCATCTTCTACACCGAGGAGCGTGCCAAGCTGATGCAGATGCTGCAGTACGAAGACCAGGCCATCAGCATCAGCACGGCCAAGGGCAACCCGCTGAAGATCGCCAAGCCCGACGACCTCTCCGGCAAGAGCATCGGCGTGGAGATCGGCGGCTTCGAGGAGCGCAAGGCGCGCGAGCTCGACAAGCAGCTCACCGACAAGGGCATGAAGGGCATGACCATCCGCACCTTCGAGAACTTCGCGATGGCCTTCCAGGCGCTGCGCGCGGGCCAGGTCGAGGTGGCGCTGTCGATCGACTCCACCGGTGCCGAATACCAGAAGCGCGGCGATTTCGACCGTGTGCTCAACGGCCTGTTCCCGACGCCGGTGGCGCTGGCCACGCGCAACAAGGAACTTGCGGTCGCGATGGCCAAGGCGCTCAACGACATGAAGGCCGACGGCAGCTTCCAGAAGCTCTTCGACCAGTACGGCGTGAAGGCGATCGACGGCGCCGTGACCGTCAAGGGGCCCGCGAGCTGATCGCGCCGCGGTCCCTGAGTACACGAAGGAAAGTCCATGGGACAAGGCTGGAACTGGTCGGGGTTCGCCGACTACCTGTTCAATCCGTACATCCTGAGCGGCGCCGTGACCACGCTGTGGCTCACGCTCGCGGCGATCGCCGGCGGGCTGGTCGTCGGATGCGCGCTGGCCTTGGCCAGGCTCTCCAGCCAGCGCTGGCTGGCCGGGCCGGCGCACTTCTACATCTGGGTGTTCCGCGGCACGCCGCTCCTGGTGCAGCTGATCATCATCTACACCGGCCTGCCGCAGCTCGGGCTCAAGCTTTCGGTGATCGAGTCGGCGCTGCTCGGGCTGATCCTCAACGAAGCGGCCTATCTCGCGGAGATCATTCGCGGCGGCATCCAGTCGGTGCCGGTGGGCCAGACCAACGCGGCGCGCGCGGTCGGTTTCAGCAACGCGCAGACCATGCGCTACATCGTCATGCCGCAGGCCATGCGGCTCATCATCCCGACGCTGGGCAACAGCATCAACGGCCTGCTCAAGACCACCTCGATCACCTCGGTGATCTCGATGGAGGAGCTGCTGCGCCGCACGCAGGTGCTGATCCAGGAGAAGTTCATGGTGCTCGAGCTCTTCCTCGTCGCCGCCATCTACTACCTGCTGATGACCACCGCCTGGGACTTCGTGCAGCGCCGCATCGAGCGCCACTACGGCCGCGCCTACGGCAACGCGAGCGCGCCGGTCGTGGCTGCGGACGTCGTGCTCGAGCAGCGCTAGCCGGAGATTCATCATGAGCAGCTACGACCTGATCCTTCGCAACGCCGACATCGCCACCGTCGGCGACCGCTACCGCGCCGACATCGGCGTGCGCGACGGCCGCATCTGCGCCATCGCGCAAGGGCTAGACGCCGGCGCCGCGCGCGAGATCGACGCGGCCGGCCGCCTGGTCACGCCCGGCGGCGTCGACGGCCACTGCCACTTCGACCAGCCGACCAGCGACGGCTCGCGCTTCGCCGACGACTTCTTCACCGGCACGCGCTCCGCGGCCTGCGGCGGCACCACCACCGTGCTGCCCTTCGCGGCCCAGCAGAAGGGGCGCAGCATCCAGGAAGCGGTCGACGACTACCACCGGCGCGCCGAGGGCAAGGCGGTGATCGACTACGCCTTCCACCTGATCGTCGCCGACGCCACCAAGGACGTGACGCAGCGCGAACTCCCCGCGTTGATCGAGAAGGGCTACACCTCCTTCAAGATCTACATGACCTACGACGATCTGAAGCTGAACGACCGGCAGATCATCGAGGTGCTCGCGGCCGCGCGCCGGCATGGCGCGATGACCATGATCCACGCCGAGAACAGCGACTGCATCGCCTGGCTCACCGAGCAGCTGCTCGATGCCGGCCTCACGGCCCCGCGCTACCACGGCAGCTCGCGGCCGATGGCGGTGGAGCGCGAGGCCACGCACCGGGCCATCGCGCTGGCCGAGCTGGTCGACACGCCGATCCTGATCGTGCACGTGTCGGGCCGCGAAGCGGTCGAGCAGATCCACTGGGCGCGCGGGCGCGGCTTGCCGATCCATGCGGAAACCTGCCCGCAGTACCTGTTCCTGAGCGCCGAGGATCTGGGCATCGATCCCGACGACCCGATGCACGGCGCGCGCTGCATCTGCAGCCCGCCGCCGCGCGACAAGGCCAATCAGCAGTTCATCTGGAACGGGCTCGCGAGCGGGCTTTTCACGATCTTCTCGTCCGACCACGCACCCTTCAACATGAACGGCGCCGACGGCAAGCGCGTGGCCGGCGAGCAGCCTGCCTTCGACCGCATCCCCAACGGCATTCCGGGCGTGGAGACGCGCCTGCCGCTGCTGATGAGCGAAGGCGTGCTCGCGGGCCGCATCGACATCCATCGCTTCGTCGAACTCACCGCCACCAACCCGGCGCGCCTCTACGGTCTGTACCCGAAGAAGGGAACGATCGCGGTCGGCAGCGATGCCGACTTCGTGGTGTGGGACGTCTTCGCCTCGGGGCAGGAGAAGCGGATCTCCAACGACATGCTCCATCACGCGGCCGACTACACGCCCTACGAGGGCATGGCGCTGCGCGCCTGGCCCGGCGTCACCGTTTCGCGCGGGCGCGTGGTCTGGCAGGACGGCGTGTTCTCGGCCGAGGCCGGCTCGGGCCGCTTCCAGCCCTGCCTGCGGCCGCGCGCGCCGAACGACGGCAACCCGTTGGACAAGTGGCTGTGAGGATAGCGGCCCTCGCAATGCCGGCCTGATAAGCTTTTCCCCGTCCCCTCGTGGAAATCGCCTCCCCTCGCATGCCAAGCCTCCCCAGTCCGGCGCAACCCGCCACCATCACGATCGCACCGCTCGAGGTGCGCTCCGCCAGCCTTGCCGAGCAGGCCTACGAACGGTTGCGCACGCTGATCCTCGACCGCCAGATCTCGGCCGGCAGCCCGCTGCAGGAAGCGCGCCTGGCTGAAGACCTGCGCATCTCGCGCACGCCGATGCGCGAAGCGCTGGTGCGCCTGGCCGGGGAGGGGCTGCTGGTGCGGCGCGACGCGCGCTCCTATGCCGTGCGCGCGCTGGGCACCAAGGAATACTTCGACTGCATGCGCGCGCGCGAGGTGATCGAGTGCGAGGCCATCGCGCTCGCCGTCGGCAAGATCACGGATGCGGAGATCGACACGCTCGAGGCGGACATCCGGGAACTCGACAGCGGCGAGCACAACGAAACCGAGCACTGGCACTTCGACGACCGCTTCCATTTGCTGATCGCCACCGCCAGCGGCAACGTGGTGTTCCCGCGGCTGGTGGAGGAACTGCGCGTGAATGCGCGGCTGTTCCGCCTGCACAGTCCGCTGCACCGGCAGCGCGAGAACCACGACGAGCACGGCGAGATCGTCCGCGCGCTGCGCGCCCGGGATCCGGAGCGGGCGAGGGCGGCGATGCGCGAGCACCTGCGCAGCTTGCAGGAAGACGTCAAGCGCGCTCTTGTCGAGTGATGGCGGAGGCGTCGCTGTCCGTATGCAATCCGAGCGGCGGCGCCACGTCCTCGAGCGGCCTGCGCTCCGCATCCACCGCCCAGCGCAGCGCGAGCAGTCCGGCCACGATGACCAGCGCGGCGCCGATCGCATAGCCGATGGCCACGGCGCCGCGGTTGCCGGTTTCGATCAAGGCGCCGAACAGCACCGGCGCCACGAAGCCGCCGGCCCCGGTGCCCACGGCATAGAAGATCGCGATCGCGATCGCGCGCATCTCCAGCGGAAACACCTCGCTCACCGTGAGGTAGGCCGAGCTGGCCGCGGCCGATGCGAGAAAGAACACCGCCGACCAGCACAGCGCCTGGCTGCGCGCATCGAGCCAGCCCTGCATGAAGGCCCAGCCGGTCAGCGCCAGGCCCACGCCCGAGAGCACGTAGGTCAGCGCGATCATGCGGCGCCGGCCCACGTGGTCGAACAGCGGACCCAGGAGCAGCGGCCCCAGCACGTTGCCGAGCGCGAACGGAAAGATGTAGAGCGCCACCTTGCCCTCGGCCACGCCGTGGAAGCGCGTCAGCACCAGCGCGTAGGTGAAGAAGATCGCGTTGTAGAAGAAGGCCTGCGAAATCATCAGCGCCAGCGCCACCATGCTGCGCTGAGGGTAGCGCGAGAGCAGCACCTGCGCGACCTCGCGCCAGCCGGGGCTCGCGCGGTCGCCATAGTGCACCCGGCCGGAAGCCGAAGGCAGTGCGCCCTGCTGCGCAACGATCTCGGCCTCGATGCCCGCAACGATGAGCTCGGCCTCTTCGGCCCGGCCATGCGCCATCAGCCAGCGCGGGCTCTCGGGCACGTTGCGCCGCACCAGCAGGATCGCCACGGCCAGCAGCGCGCCGAGCCCGAAGCCCGCGCGCCAGCCCCACACGGGGCCCAGCACCCCCGGATCGAGCAGCCACAGGCTCAACCCGGCGCCGAGCGCCGCGCCGACCCAGAAGCTGCCGTTGATGGCCAGGTTCACGCGCCCGCGCACGCGCGCCGGAATCAGCTCGTCGATGGCCGAATTGATGGCCGCGTACTCGCCGCCGATGCCCAGGCCGGTGAGAAAGCGGCACAGCGCGAAGAAGGCGAAGTCGGGCGAGAAGGCGGTCGCCAGCGTGGCCAGCGCATAGACCGCCAGCGTGATCAGGAACAGCTTCTTGCGGCCCAGGCGGTCGGTGAGCCTGCCGAAGAGCAGCGCGCCGATCACCGCGCCGCCGACGTAGAGCGAGCCCGACCAGCCGATCTGCGCCGCGCTCAAGCCCAGCGTGTCGGGCCGCTCCAGCACGCCGCCGATCGAGCCCACCAGCGTGACCTCGAGACCGTCGAGCACCCAGGCCACGCCGAGCGCGATCACCACCCGCCAGTGCCAGCGCGACCAGGGCAGGCGGTCGAGGCGGGCCGGGATGTCGCTGCCGGCCGGGGTCGTGCTTTGTTGTTGCATCGCCCGGCAGTCTAGGCAGACCCGCCGGGCCGCCTCGTCGGACGAGGCCCCTACATCGCCCAGATGCGCGGCGGCGTACCCGTCATGTGCCAGAGCTCGGCCCGCCATGCCTTCCACACCTGCCGCAGCAGCTGCATGGCCGGCTCGACCACCGGTGCGAGCGCGCGCAGCACGATGATTTCGGCATGCGGGCTGGTCGCGCCGGCGCTCTCGCGCAGGCCGTGCGCATCGATCAGCGCGCGCGTGACCTCGAGCGCCGCGTCGCGCCGCGCACGCGCGATCGGCGAGCCCGCGAGGAAGAAGATCGAGGCGAGGCAGCGGTGTCCGGCCAGGCCGATCGGGCTTTGCAGCAGGCGCGTGTCCGCGGCATCGATGCGCCCGCGTTCCAGCCACACGCCCGGCACCTCGATGTGCTGCTGCAGGCTGCCGAGCTCGAAGGGCTTGCCGGCGCCGGGCAGGCCCAACGCCGTCACGTCCCAGCCGATCAGCTCGGCGCCCTCGGCCGCGCGCAGTGTCAGCCGATTCTCGGCGCGGCAGCCGCTGTAGCAGATGGCTTCGAGCGGCAGCCATTCGAGCCGCGCGCCAGCCTCGAGCGTGAGCTCGGTGCGCTGCAGCGCCAGCTC
Organism: Variovorax sp. LjRoot84; assembly: GCF_964254305.1. Taxonomy (NCBI): domain Bacteria; kingdom Pseudomonadati; phylum Pseudomonadota; class Betaproteobacteria; order Burkholderiales; family Comamonadaceae; genus Variovorax; species Variovorax sp. LjRoot84. The sequence goes on along the minus strand of NZ_CAXUTE020000001.1, from coordinate 4,500,982 downwards.
GCCTTCGGAGCGGTAGAAGCGCGTGGCGCCCGGCGTGGTGATGAGGCCGTGGCTGCCCACCGCGGCGCGCACCGCGATGTCCAGTGTGTCGCCGCCGACCAGCCCGCCGGGCGGATGCACCAGCACGTTGTGGCAGACGGCGTCGCCTTCGGGGTAGAGGCTTTGCAGGATGCGCAGCGGGCCTTCATGGCGAAAGCGGGCGACGCTGCGCTGGTTTTCTAGGTTGTAGGCGAGGGCTAGTCGCGCGTGCCATGGCATGGGGCTAGTGTAGGGATGCGGATCGGACGCGATCCATCGCGTCGACCACGGCGTCCACCGCGCTCTGCGGGCTCAGCAGTGCGGTATCGATGATCAGGTGGTCGCTGGTCCAGCGTACATAGTCGTGCCTCGTCACCGACGACCATGTCGGCAGGGCCAGTCCGTCGATGTCGCCGATGCGGCCTTCGACGCGGCGCCGATGCTCGTTCGCGTCCGAGCAGATCACTTCGACCTCGACCAGCGCCACTCCGACCTCGCGCGCCACCGACTGCCAGGCCGCGCGCGTGATCGGCAGCGGGTTGACGCAGCCGGCGACCACCATCCGGCCCAGCTCGAGATTCGATCTGGCGAGTGAATAGGCCACCATGTAGCCGGCCGGGCCGATGTCCGCGGCCAGCACCTTCGAATCCCTGATGGCCTGCTCGATCGCATCGATCCGCAGGTAGGCGGCCTGGCACCGGCGCACGAGCTCGCGTGCGATCGTCGACTTACCGACCCCCGGCAATCCCCCGAATACGACCAGCATCGGTTCTCCGTCGCCTTCAGTAGTGAGGCGGCAGCTCGTCGCGCAGGTTGCGCGTCGCGCCGGCTCCGGGGTCGGGACTCTGCTGCCGAAGCTGTGTGACCTGAAGGGCCAGGCTGTCGATCTGCTGCTGTTGTCTGTATATGGCCAGGTTCAACTGGTCCAGCAGGTCCTCGGTGAAACTGGCCTTGATCTCCAGTTCGTTGAGGCGGCGTTCTGTGTCGTGCGGGCTTTGCATGCCGCTATTGGACAGCAAGAGCAGGCTCAGTCCTTCCACGCCCCCACGTGCGCCGCTATGGCTTCGTCGAGCAGCGCCGGGCCGATGCATTCGATGGGATGCGACGAGGCTTGGAACACATCGCGGCACGAGAGCTCGGCATCGCGCTGCTCGGGGCGCTCGCCGCGGAACATGCGCAGCCGCTCGGCGTCGATGCCGAACACCACGCGGCCGATGTTGGACCAGAAGATCGCGCCGGCGCACATCACGCAGGGTTCGGCGGACGAATAGAGGGTGGTGCCCGCCAGCTCTTCTCGCGACAGCCCGCGCTCGCCGAGCGCGCGCACGGCATTGGTTTCGGCATGGCCGGTGACGTCGCCGGTCTCGGCCGTGTTGCAGTAGGCCTCGGCCAGCACCTCGCCGGTGGCCGACACCACGATGGCGCCGAAGGGCCGGTTGCCGCGGCGACGTGCTGCATGCGACCAGACGATGGCCTTGCGCAGGTAGCGGCCGTCGCGCTCGTCGAGTTCGATTTCGCTGGAAAGGGAAAGGGGGCTCATACTGGGATGTTAGGGCCTGTTAACGCCATTTTCGACCCCGCAAATAGCGTTAACAGGCCCTCGTGCGATGCACTGCGGCGGTGCGCGCACTGTGAAATGCTCAATGGTTTGGTATGACAAATGCATGACGCATGCCAGCGTCTGCGAGACAATCCGGGCGCGCAACTTGCAATGAGATCTGCGCAGAGTAGAAGCGTTCAGTCCGGCGTCCTGATTTCGACGGGAGCCGCGGCGGGAAATTGCTCTTTCATGTGTTCCCACGCAACCGAAGGAGTTCTTTCATGCTCGTCACGCAGCAACCCGTTTTCCGCAAGTTCTGGCATGCCGTCATGCCGCTGGCCGATCTGCAGCAGGGGCCCAGGCCCTTCATGCTGCTGGGCGAGAACATCGTTCTTTTTCTCGATGCAAAAGGCCAGCCCGCCGCTTTGCGCGACCGCTGCTGCCACCGCACCGCCCGGTTGTCGAAGGGCTGGTGCGTCGATGCCGAAGGCAAGGCCTGCGCCCAGGGCGCCATCCAGTGCGGCTACCACGGCTGGACCTACGACCGCAGCGGCCAGGTGATCCGCATCCCGCAGTACGAGGCCGAGCGCAGGATCTCGCCCGAATATCGGACCACGGCCTACCACTGCACGGCGCGCTACGGCTATGCCTGGGTCGCGCTGGAAGACCCCATCGCGGAGATCCCGCAGATTCCCGAGTTCGACGACCCTGGCTACCGCACCATCTTCCAGTTCCACGAAGAGTGGCAGACCAGCCCGATGCGCGCGCTCGAGAACTCCTTCGACAACTCGCACTTCAGCTTCGTGCACCGCGCGACCTTCGGCGTGGCCGCGAGTCCGAAGCCGAGCAAGTACGAGCTGGTCGAGAACGAGAGCGGCTTCCATGCCGAGACCGTGATCGAGGCGACCAACCCGGCCAAGTTCCACGCCATCAGCGGCGTCGTCGACCCGATCACCACGCGCCACATGCGCAACGCCTACTTCCTGCCCTTCTCGCGCCGGCTCGACATCGAATATCCCTCGGGCATCCGACACATCATCATCAACTGCTTCACGCCCATCGACGATGGTCGCATGCAGCTGTGCCAATGGCTGTTTCGCAACGACACCGAGGCCGACTGCGCGGCGCAGATGCTGATCGACTTCGACGCGGAGATCACGCGCGAGGACAAGGACATCCTCGAATCGACCGACCCTGATGCGCTGGTCGACACGCGCCGCCGCGGTGTCGAGTACTCGATGGAGTCCGACCGGCCCGGCATGCTGATCCGCAAGCACTTGATGCAGCTGCTCGCGAAGCATGGCGAATCGGAGGTGCACCGCGGGATGCGCGTCGAGCCGCTGGTGCGGGCGGCCTGAGGTTTGCTGTCTGCCGACCGGTGGCACCCGCCGGCCGTCAATGCAGCCGGTAGTCGCGGATCACTTCAGCGCTCGGCTCGATGCCGAGCCCGGGGCCCTGAGGCACGGCCATCATCCCGTTCTTCGGAACGATGGCGTCGCCAAAGAGCTGCGCTTCCAGATCGAAGAAACGCCACTCGACCAACGCATTGGCGCCGCCCAGCGCCGCGCTGCCGTGAATGCCGGCCAGAAGCCCGGGCCCGTCGTAGAACGCGTGCACCATGACCGTCGTGTTGTTCGCATTCGCCAGCGCGAAGACCTTGCGCAGTTCCGTGATCCCGCCCATCTTGGCGGGGCTGGGCTGAATGAAATCCACCGCCTGCGCCTGCAGCATGTGCGCGAAGTCCATCAGAGTCGATGCGTTCTCTCCCGCGGCGATCGGAATGCCGCCCTCGCGGCGCAATCGCGCCAGGCCCGCGTGGTTCTCCGGCGGCCACACCGGCTCTTCCAGCCACCGCAGGTTGCACTGTTGCAGCCGTCGGGCCATGTCCAGTGCCTCGCGCACGGACCACGGGCAATTGACGTCCAGCGTGATTTCCACCTCGTCGCCGGCCGCTTCGCGCGCGGCGCGCACGCAGGCCGGGTCGATCTCGTGAAGCTTGAGACGCCGGTACCCGAGGTCCAGGGCGCGCCTCACGTTGTCGGCAACCAGTTCCGGATCGGTGTAGCGGATCAGGCTGGCGTAGCAGGACAGCGCGCTCGCGTCGCTGCCGCCGAGCAGCCGGTGCACAGGTTGCCCGGCAGCCTTGCCGGCAATGTCCCAGAGCGCGATGTCGAGGGCCGAAAGGCCGAACATGAGGGCGCCGCTGCGCCCGAAGATGTGCAAGGTGCGCTGCAGCTCCTGCATCAACTTCTCGATCAGCGCCGGATCGCGGCCGATGCACAGCGGCGCGACGACGGCGTCGATGGCCGCCTTGACGATCGGAACGGCCGTGAAGCCGAAGCTCTCGCCCCAGCCGACCAGCCCGTCGTCGGTGCTGACCTTGAGCAGGAGCGAATCCACGGTCTTCAGGTCTTTGCCGCCCCAGGCGCCTGCATCGGACTTGCCGCCCACCGTGAACGGGATGCGCAAGGGAATCGCCTCGATGTGCTGAATCTTCATTCAAAGCGCTCCTGAAGGCGGTGGCCGCCGCTTTGGCGGCCGGCCATCGATGTCATCCCTTGGGGAGAACGAGTCTACGGCGTTCTCGACCGCAGCCCGTGCCGGAAGTGCTACAAACTGCCCGGATCGACCGGATCGACCGGATCGACCGGATCGACCGGTTCGCCGCGCGCCCGCGCGGAGCCGATGGATTCACCCCCATGAGCGAGCGCCTCTATCTCCGCCTCGACGACGACCCCTTGCACGGGCCGGAAGCGAGCGCTCCCGCCGGCACGCTGCAGTCCTTCGACGTGGCCGCGCCGCTGCGCCGGCACGTTTCGCACATCCTCCTGTGCCGCGAGACCATTCCCGAGGGGCACGAGGTGTTGGAGCGCGTGCTGCCCGACGGCGCGGTGCGCCTCATCTTCAACCTGGGCGATGCGCCGTCGGCGAGCGAGGGCGCCGGCGAGCCCGTCGAGGCGATAGGCGCATCCACGGCGCCGGCCATGGTGCGCCTGCGCAGCAGGATCGAAGGCCTGTGCGTCACGCTGCGCCCCGGCGCGGCGGCGGCCCTGCTGGGCATGCCGGCCGGCGAGATCGGCGGCACGGCCGTGCATCTGGACGCGTTGTGGCGTGGCGAGGGTGCCGAGCTGCTGGAGCGCATCGCCGAGGCGCGCGACGATGCCGCGCGGATCGCGCTGCTCGGCGCCGCGCTGCAACGCCGCCTGCTCGCGAGCGAGGCATCGCCGCAGCTTTCGGCCGCCATGCATGCGGCGCAGCGCATCGCCGCTTCGGGCGGCCGGCTTCCGCTGCGCGAAGTGGCCGCCGCGCTGGGCATCGGCGAGCGTCGATTGCAGCAGCTCTTCCACGAACACGTGGGACTTTCGCCGCGCGCCTGGAGCCGGCTGGCGCGGCTTCACGCCTGCCTGCGCGCGCTTCGCCAACAGCAGACGCCGGCCTGGGCGGAGCTCGCGCTCGATGGAGGCTTCTACGATCAATCGCATTTGGTGAACGAGTTCCGGGCGCTCTGCGGCATCACGCCGACCGAGTTCCTCGGCCACCGCATTTCGGGTTCTTCCAAGACGGCGGCTTGAGTCCGCACTACCGTAGGCCCTAAAGCCAACGAAAGGAGAACGAATGCAGGACAAGAACACGGACCGGCCACTGAAGGGACGCGTCGCCATCGTGACGGGTGCCAGCCGGGGCGCCGGGCGCGGCATCGCCGTCGAGCTGGGCGCCGCCGGGGCCACGGTGTACGTCACCGGGCGCAGCACGCGGGCGCAACCCGCCGACACCTACGGGGACATCCTCGCGCTGTCGGGGCTCGCCGCGGTGCCGGGCAGCATCGATGCGACGGCCGAGGAGGTCACGGCAGGCGGCGGCCACGGCATCGCGGTGCGATGCGATCACACGCGCGAAGACGAGGTGGCGAAGCTGTTCGCGCAGGTGCAGCGCGACGAAGGCACGCTCGACCTGCTCGTGAACAACGCCTGGGGCGGCCACGAGACCTTCAACGGCGTGTTCGAGGCGCCCTTCTGGGAGCACTCGCTCGCGCAATGGGATTCGATGTTCGACCGCGGCGTGCGCAACCACCTGCTGGCCAGCCGCTTTGCCGCGCCGATGATGGTCGGCCAGGGCCGGGGGCTGATCGTGACCACCACCTTCTGGGACCGCGATCGCTACCTGCGCGGCAATCTCTTCTACGACCTGGCAAAAGCCGCGATGAGCCGCCTGGCCTTCGGCATGGCGCAGGAGCTGCGCCCGCACGGCGTCGCTTCGCTGGCCGTGTCGCCAGGCTGGATGCGCACCGAATTCGTCCTGACCGGGCACAAGACCGACGAGGCGCATTGGACCGAGCGCCCGGCACTGGCGCGTACCGAGTCGCCGCGCTACCTGGGCCGCGCGGTGGTCGCGCTGGCGGGCGACCCGAAGGTGCTGGACAAGAGCGGCGCGGTGCACCGCGTGGCGGACCTGGCGCGCGAATACGGCTTCACCGACATCGACGGCCGCCAGGTCGAGGCCTTCGAGATGTAGGGCCTGTTGACAGGCCCTCAGCGACTACCATCGGGCGCTGTCACCAGCAGGAGCGCCCGATGGCAACGCCTGGATTCACAGGCGGCGCCGGCCGAATCTCTCACCCTTCAAAGGAAATTCCATGAGCATCACGGTCCGCCGCGACGGCACCACCGGCACCCGCCACATCCTCAAGGTTCGTGCCCACGAGATCGCGGTCGACACCTCGCCCGATGCAGGCGGCACCGACGCGGGCCCCTCGCCGCACGACCTCTACGATTCCGCGCTGGCCGCCTGCAAGGCGCTGACCGTGCTGGTCTATGCCCAGCACAAGGGCATTCCGGTGGAAGACATCGAAGTCGTGGTGAACCGCGACGACAGCGAGGAACGCAAAGGCGTCTACAAGCTCGACTCCACCCTGCGCGTCACCGGCCAGCTCAGCGACGAACAGCGCGCCTCGCTGCTGCGGGTGGCGGGCAAGTGCCCGCTGCATCGGCTGATGACCGAGGTCAAGACGGAGATCGAGACGCGGCTGGTGTGATCAGCCCACCACCACCTCGCTGATCTGCATCACCGGCTTCAGGTCGGTGTAGTTCCGGATGTCGCCAAGGATCTCCTTGGCGTGCGGGCCGAAGGCCGTCTGGAAAGCCTCCGCCGAGTCGCAGAAGATGTGGCAAGACGCGACATAGGTGGGCGGTTCGCCAGGTGCCCCGCCGGCCAGCCCTTTATCGATCGTGTAGGACTTGCAGGCGTCGCCCATCCTGCTCTTGAGCAGCGGCATGTGCTTGTCGCGGTAGTAGTCGTGGTCGAATCGCGCTCCGGGCGTATGGGGGTACATCACGCTGACCTTGATCATTGCTTATCTCCTTGTTGGGGGGGGCCGCCAGCATAGGAGAAGGCGCAGCGGGAAACAACCGGCCGTATGGCCGGCTATGCAACCGCCGCGCCGGATTTCAGTCCGTAGGTCTTGCGGTACATCTCGCGCAGGTGCTCCCCGGCCGTGCACGGGGCGTAGCGCGGCGCCTCGCCGGCCGGCACCGTGCCCGGCACAGCTTCGATGCGTGCGAAGTAGTCGGGCTCGTAGAAGAAGGGGATCGAATAGCGCGGCGCGCCGCCCGAATGCAGGTTGCGCACGCGGTGCGGGTTGGAGTGGTAGAGGCCGTTGGTCCAGCGCGGGACCATGTCGCCGAGGTTGACGACGAAGCAGCCCTCGATGGGTGTCGCGGGCACCCAGCTGCCGTCGGGCATGCAGACTTCCAGGCCGCCGTGGGCGTCCTGCGCAAGGATCGTGACGGCGCCCCAGTCGGTGTGCGCGCCGGCGCCGAAGGTGCGCTCGTCGGCATCGGCCGGATGGGCGGGGTAGCGGATCATGCGCAGCGTGAGCATCGGGCTTTCGCTGCTCGCGTCGAAGTAGCCCTCGGGCAGGCCCAGCGACAGCGCCATGAGCTGCATGAGTCGCGTCGCGAGTGCGAGCATCGTGCGGATGTAGCGCTCGCACTGCGCCGGCGCATCGGGCAGTTCGCTCGGCCACTGGTTGTGGCCGTAGGTCTGGTAGCCGGCTCGCACGTAGGGGTGTTCGTCGGGATAGGCCATCCCGCAATAGAAGCTCTCCTTCAGGTCGGGGCGAGCCTCGGCGTCGAGCGTCTGCGCGCCGATGTTCTCGAAGCCGCGCATCGTTGGCGAGTGCTGCATCGACAACGCCTCCCTTGTCTCCTCCGGAAGCGCCATCAGCCGGTGCGCGACGTCGAACTGGCGTGCCACGAGCTCGGCGTCGACGCCATGGTTGCGCACATAGAAGAAGCCGGAGGCCATGGCGGCGGCGCGCAGTTGCGCAGCGGCCTCCGCGCTGCGCGCGCCGCCGGGCGCCAGCGCGTGCTGCAGGTCGATGACGGGGATCGCCACGGCGCGCCCTTGTGTCTCGTCAGGCCTTGAGCTTGCGGTCTGCCGCCAGCGGCAGGAAGCGCTCGGTCCAGAGGTCCGCGACCGCCGGACTGCTCTTCAGGCCGAAGGCGCCCACCGTCTCGTCGATCGTGGCCTGCAGCCGCGCGGTCGTGGCGGCGCCCCAGCCGTTGCTGCGCGTGTCGGGTGTCTTCATGGTGCCGTCGACGATCAGCTTCAGGCGCTCGAACTCGATCTCCTCGTTGGCGAGCGGCTCGCGCGTCTTGATGGCGCCGGCGCCGGCCTTCGGGTCGGCGATCGCCTCGATCCAGCCGCGCGTCGATGCCTTGACGAAAGCCTTCATGGCATCGCCCTGTTCCTGCATGCTCTTCGCGTTGGCCACCAGGCCGTTGCCATAGGACTTCATGCCGTGATCGGAAAAGCGGAACACGGTGATCTGCTCCGGCCCCATGCCGCGGGCCTTGAGGTTGAGCAGGCCGGTGAAGAAGAAGTAGGCCGAGGCGTCGAAGTCGCCCTTGACGAAGCGCGTGTCGCCGATGTCGGGCGCGACGTTCTCCCACTTGACGCCCGAGGGGTCGAAGCCCTGGGCCTTGGCGAAGGCGGGAAAGAGCTTGCGCGAGGCGTTGAAGGGCTGGCCCAGGATGCTCTTGCCGGCCAGGTCGGCCGGCTTGGCGATCGGGCCGCCCTTGCGCACCAGGATCGCGTTGGGATTCAGGTCGTACTGGATCGCGACGGCTTTGAGCCCGGCAGTGGGGTTGTTCACGTTGAACTCGATCATCGTCGCGAGGTCGGCCGAGGCGCAGTCGTAGGCGCCGCTGCCGACCAGGCTGATCGCCGACGCCGAGCCGTTGCCGGTGTCGATCGTCACCTCGAGACCCACATCCTTGTAGTAGCCGCGCTGCTGCGCGAGCAGGAAGCCGGCACCGGAAGCCTCGACCTTCCAGCCGAGGTTGAACTTGAACTTCTGGAGCGAGCCCTGGGCGCGTACGAAGGGCGCGGCGGTGACGAGGGCGCTGGCGCCGGCGGCGCGCAGAAGAGAACGACGTTGCATGGATGAAAACTCCGTGGGCGGTTGGAAACAGGACACCGGAGGCAGCGCTGGCGTGCGCTGCCTTCGGAGCAATTTCCGGCCGACACGCCGCAGAAGCCGCACCGTCGTTGGGCGTCTTCACGGCGAAACGGTGAACGCTTCTACTCCGCGGAGTCTGGTGCAGGTTCCGTGCCAGTAGCGCTCGAGCGCCTGCGGCGGAGGCCCTCGACCAGACTGAATGCGAGCATCCCGGCCAGCATGGCCGCCACGAAGATCAGCGCCTGCGCACTGCCGCCGGCCGCGCTCACGAGCGCCGGTCCCGGGCAGAAGCCGGCCAGACCCCAGCCGGCGCCGAAGGCCAGGCTGCCGAGCAGGAGCCGCCGGTCGATGCGGGTGGCGGCGGGCAGTTGCATCGCTTGCCCAAGCCAACTCCGGCGGCGCCGTTTCGCCAGCGCGAAGGCGCCCGCGCCGACCGCGACCGCACCGCCCATCACGAGGGCGAGCGACGGATCCCAGCTGCCCGCAAGATCGAGGAAGCCGAGCACCTTCGCCGGGTCGGTCATGCCCGAGAGCATCAGGCCCAGGCCGAACAGAAGTCCGGCCAGCGCTGCGCTTGCATTCAACATCGTTCAGGCTCCCAGCAGGTGACGCACGAGGTAGACGGTTGCGAAGCCCGCGCCCATGAAGGCGGCCGTGGCCACCAGCGAACGCGGCGAGCCACGCGACAGGCCGCAGACGCCGTGGCCGCTGGTGCAACCGCTCGCATAGCGCGTGCCGACGCCGACCAGCAGCCCGGCCGCGATCAGCACCGGCGTGCTCGCGGCGATGGCGACCGGCGGCAGTGCGCCTGCGAGCTGCCAGACCCACGGTGCCGCCAGCAAGCCGGCGACGAAAGCCAGCCGCCAGCCCCGACCGCCGCCTCGTTGCAGCAGCCCCCCGACGATGCCGCTGATGCCGGCGATGCGGCCGTTGAGCAGCAGGAACAGCGCGGCCGCGAGTCCGATCAACAGGCCGCCGGCCAGGGCGCTCCACGGCGTGAAGTGGGACCAGTCGATGCTCATCGCGACTTCGCCGCGGTCTTGCGCGCGGGCGCCTTCTTCGTGCGGGCGGGCTTGGCGCAGAAGATGCCGTAGAGCGTTTGCATCACTGCCATGACCTCTGCGCTGGCGAGGCTGTAGTAGACGAACTTGCCTTCGCGGCGCGCGGTCAGCAGCCCCTCGTCGCGCAGCACGCCGAGCTGCTGCGACAGCGAGGGCTGCACGATGCCGGAGAGCGCCTGCAGCTCGCCGACGTTGCGCTCGCCGCCGATCAGCTGGCACAGCAGCAGCAGGCGCGTCTCGTTCGCCATGGCCCTGAGCAGCGAACAGGCCTCGGTGGCGGCCGAATGCAACTGCGCCATCGCCTCGGTGGATGGCGGTGCGGGGAGGACGGAGTCGAATTCCATGGTTACAGTTTATTGAAAAACATAATGTATATCAATAGAATGTGAAAATATAGAACGTTGGAGCGATGCATCCCATGGACGCGCAGGTACAGGCCTTTTTCGACGACGACACGTCGACCATCACCTACGTGGTGTTCGAGGCCGATGGTGGCGAATGCGCCGTCGTCGACCCGGTGCTCGACTACGACCCCGGGTCCGGCCGCACCTCCACCGTGTCGGCCGACCGGGTGATCGCCTTCGTGCAGGCCCATGGCCTGAAGCTGTCGTGGCTGCTGGAGACACATGCCCATGCCGACCACCTGTCGGCGGCGCCCTATCTGCGTCAGCGACTCGGCGGCACCATCGCCATCGGCGGGGCGATCCGCGCCGTGCAGGGTGTGTTCAAGACCGTGTTCAACCTCGAACCCGAATTCCGGCTCGATGGCTCGCAGTTCGGCCATCTGTTCGCGCCCGACGAGGTGTTCCATGTCGGCCGCCTGCGCATGAAGGCCCTGCATGTGCCGGGCCACACGCCGGCCGACATGGCCTACGTGCTGGAGAGCGAGGCGGGGGAGACCCGGCTCGCTTTCGTCGGCGACACCTTGTTCATGCCCGACGTGGGCAGTGCGCGCTGCGACTTTCCGGGCGGCGACGCCCGCGCGCTGTACCGCTCGGTGCAGAAGCTGCTGGCCTTGCCGGCGCAGACCCGTCTTTTCATGTGCCACGACTATCCGCCCGACGGGCGCGCACCGAACTGGGAGACCACGGTGGCAGCGCAGCGCGAGAAGAACATCCATCTGCACGACGGCGTCGACGAAGAGGCCTTCGTCGCCATGCGCGAGAAGCGCGATGCCACCCTGGCCATGCCGCTGCTGATCCTGCCCGCGATCCAGGTCAACATCCGAGCCGGCGAGCTGCCGCCGTCGGAATCCAATGGCGTGCGCTACCTGAAGATTCCGGTGAACACGTTGTAGTGCGGCGGCCGGTTCATTTGGCCGGCGGCTCAGGCGCCCCGGCTTTGCCAGAAGCCGCGGTGCGTGGCGATCATCTCGTCGGCCACTTCCGGTACCGGCCCAACGACCTCGATCTGCTTCTGTCCGCGCGCGAAGACTTCGCGGCAGGGCAGCGAGAGCGTCGGGTTCTCGGGGTGGTCGCCGGTCAGCGCGAGCAGCGCGCTTTCTTCGGCGCCGTAGACCACGCGGCCGATATGGGCCCAGTAGATGGTGCCGGCGCACATCGCGCAGGGTTCGAAGGTCGTGACCAGCGTGCACTGCGCGAGGTACTCGGCGGGGTAGTTGAGCGAGGCGTTTCGCGCCAGCGTGGCCTCGGCGTGCTGCACGGTGTCGATGTTGCCCTGCTCGGCCAACACCGTTTCGCCGTCCGGCGCGACGAGCACCGCGCCGAAGGGATGGCGGCCCATGGCCATCGCGCGCCGCGCGACCTCGTCGGCGCGGCGCAGAGCCTTGACGATCTGCTCAGGGGTCATTCGTTTTGAGAGCCTCGATGCGCCCAGCCGGTCGTGTGCTTCTCGATCGCACTGAAGAGCTCGTACATCCCCATCGCCATCGCGCCCACCACCATCAGGCCCGCGAAGGCCAGGCCCATCTGCATGGCCGAGCCGGCCGAGATCAGCAGGTAGCCGATGCCTTCGTTGGCGGCCGTCATCTCGCTCACCGTGGTGCCGACGAAAGCCAGCGTGATCGCGACCTTGAGCGAGCCGTAGAAGTAGGGCATGGAGCGCGGCAGGCCTATCTTGACGAGCACGTCCCAGCGCTTGGCGCCCAGCACGCGCAGCACGTCCTCGAGCTCGGGCTCGAGCGTGGCCAGGCCGGTCGCGATGTTGACCATGATCGGGAAGAAGCTGATCAGGAAGGCCGTGAGGATCGCCGGCCCGATGCCGATGCCGAACCACACCACGAGGATGGGCACGAAGGCCGCCTTGGGCAGCGCGTTGAAGGCGGTCATCAGCGGATATACCGCCGCGTAGGCCAGGCGCGAGCTGCCGATCACGAAGCCCAGCAGCACGCCGACCACGATCGCCAGGCCGAAGCCCGCCATCGTGACCCAGAAGGTGCGCCAGGCGTGGCCCGCGATGATTTCCTTGAACTCCCAGAACTGGGTCCAGATGCGCCACGGGCTCGGGAAGATGAAATCCGAGACGCCGAAGCCCGCGCAGATGATCTGCCACAGCACGAGCACCGCGACCAGCAGCAGCCAGGGCGACCAGCGTTCGATCAGTTTGCCGTTCTTCATGCCGGGCTCGCTGCGGCGGCGGCCGCGATGGCATTGCTTCGGATGGCACCGATGTGGCCGCGCAGCTCCAGCACGATGTCGGTGAATTCCTTGGTGTAGGTCAGTTCCAGCTCGCGCGGCCGCGGCAGCTCGATCTCGCGCTTGACCACGAAGCGGCCCGGGCTCTTGCTCATCACGTAGACCGTGTCGGCCAGGAAAACCGATTCGCGCAGGTCGTGCGTGACCAGGATCACGTTGAACTGCTGCTCGGTCCAGAGGTCGCGCAGGATGCACCAGAGCTCCTCGCGCGTGAAGGCGTCGAGCGCGCCGAAGGGCTCGTCGAGCAGCAGCATCTTGGGCTCGTGGATCAGCGCGCGGCAGATGCTGGCGCGCTGCTGCATGCCGCCCGAGAGCTGCCACGGGAACTTGTCTTCATAGCCGGCGAGGCCCACCTTCTGCAAGAGCTTGCGCGCGCGCTCCACGTATTCGCGGCGCTTGGCCTTGAAGGTGGAGCGGTAGGGCTCGACGATCTCCAGCGGCAAGAGCACGTTGTCGACCGTGGTGCGCCAGGGCAAGAGCGAGGGCGCCTGGAAGGCCATGCCCGAGATCTTGAGCGGGCCGTTCACGGGCTGGCCGTCGATGCGGATCTTGCCCATCGAGGGCATCTTCAGGCCTGTGGTGAGCTTCATGAAGGTGGACTTGCCGCAGCCCGAGGGCCCGACGATGGCGATGAACTCGCCGCGCTTCACCTTCAGGTCGATGGCCTCGACCGCGAAGTGGTTGGCGGCGAGCAGCTCCTCGTTGTAGGCGAGCCAGACGTCCTGGAAGTCGACGAAGGGCGTGGTCTCCGCGACCGCCATCACTTCTTCAGGATGTTCAGTTCGGCCGCAGGGGGCAGCAGCGCGGCGGTCCACACCGCGTCGGGGCTCACGCGCGTCTTGGTGTTGAAGGCGTCCGACACCTGCGAGGCCATCAGCGAGAGCCGGCCCGCGTTCACCGCGCCGAAGCCTTCGGCGCGCGCGTCGGGGCTGTTGATCACGGTGTCGATCGCCAGCTTGAGGCGGCGCGTCTCGAGCGCGCTGTCGATGATGCCGTCGCGCTTCTTGACCGATTCGATGGCCACGGTCGGATTGGCGATCACTTCCTTCGCGCCCTTGGCGAAGGCCGAGAGGAAGGCCTTGACCGCCGCCGGGTTCTCCTTGATCAGCTTGGGCGAGGCGATGATCACGTTGCCGTAGAGCTTCACGCCGTAGTCGGGGTAGGGCAGCACCACGATATCGGCCGCCTTGGCGCCGCGCGCCTCGAGGTTGAGCAGCGAGGTGAAGGTGAAGCCGGTGATGGCGTCGATGTCGCCGCGGATCAGCATGGTCTCGCGCAGCGTCGGGTCCATCGCGGTCCAGTTGACCGCGCCGATGTTGTTGGCCTTGGCGAAGATCGGGAAGGCGCGGCGGCCGGCGTCGAACACGGGCGCGCCGAGCTTCTTGCCGGCCAGGTCGGCCGGCTTGGCGATGCCGCTCTTCTTGAGCGCCATGACCGAGGCCGGCGTGTTGTTGTAGACCATCATCACCGCGACCGGCTTGTTCGGGCTGTCGGGGTTGTTGGCATGGAACTCCATCAGCGCGGCCAGGTCGGCGAAGCCCATGTCGTAGGCGCCCGAGGCCACCCGCGTGACCGTGCCGCCCGAACCGTTGCCGGCGTCGATCGTCACGTCGAGCTTGGCATCCTTGAAGTAGCCCTTGGCGGCCGGATGGAGGAACAGCGCCGCCGGACCTTCGAAGCGCCAGTCGAGCTGGAACTTGATCGGCGTGAGCGCTTGGGCGTGGGCGGTGACTAGGCCGAAGCTGAGCGCCGAAGTGGCAAGAAAGGTCTGGATCAGTTGGCGCTTGTTCATGGGAGTCCGTGAAAGGTGATGCACGGGATTCAAGCAAAAACGGTGCCGGCACGCACTTGGTGCGAACCCTCCCGATGAGCCAATGAGGTGCATGGCCGATGGCCATTGCCACTCGGAGCGGGCGTGAAAACGCCCCGTCGCATGCACTGCGGCGGGGCGTCGATCGTGGTGCGCTGCCTACTTGGACGAGGTGGCGTTGGCCACGGCGAGCGCCGTCATGTTGAGCACGCGGCGCACGGTGGCCGAGGGGGTCAGGATGTGGGCCGAGCCGGCCGCGCCCATCAGGATCGGACCCACCGTCACGCCGTTGCCGCCGGTCATCTTCAGCACGTTGAACAGGATGTTGGCGGCATCGAGGTTCGGGCAGATCAGCAGGTTGGCCTCGCCGTTCAGCGAGGTCTCCGGCAGGGCGTTGTGCCGCACCGTGTCCGACAGCGCGGCATCGCCGTGCATCTCGCCGTCGCATTCGATGTCGGGCGCCATCTTGGCGAACAGGTCGCGCGCCACCCGCATCTTGCGCGCCGAAGCGCGCTCGGAAGAGCCGAAGTTGGAGTGCGACAGGAAGGCCACCTTGGGCGGCAGGCCGAAGCGGCGCACTTCCTCGGCCGCCATGACCGCGATCTCGGCCAGCGTCTCGGCGCTCGGGTCTTCGTGCACGTTGGTGTCGGCGATGAAGAGGGTGTACTTCTCGAGCGTGAGCGCGTTGAGGGTGGCGAAGCCCGGGGCGCCGCGCTTCAGGCCCAGCACGTTGTGCAGGATGCGCAGGTGGCTGTCGAAGCGGCCCACCAGGCCGCACAGCATCGCGTCGGCGTCGCCCAGCTGGACCATCAGCGAGCCGATGGTGGTGTTGGAGCGCCGCACCATCGCCTTCGAGGCCTCGGGCGTGATGCCGCGCCGGCCCATGATCCGGTGGTAGGCCTCCCAGTAGGTGCGAAAGCGCGGGTCGTCCTCGGGGTCGACCACGTCCACGTCCACGCCGGGCTTGATGCGCAGGCCGGCCTTCTTGATGCGCGTCTCGATCACCGCCGGGCGCCCGATCAGGATGGGCTTGGCCAGGCCTTCGTCCACCGCCAGTTGCGCGGCGCGCAGCACGCGGTCGTCCTCGCCCTCGCAGTAGGCCACGCGCTTGGCGCTCGCGAGCTTGGCGGCGCTGAACACCGGGCGCATGAACATGCCGGTCTGGTAGACGAAGCGTGCCAGGTTCTGGCGGTAGGCCTCGAGATCCTCGATCGGGCGCGCGGCCACGCCCGAGGCGGCCGCGGCCTTGGCCACCGCCGGCGCGATGCGCAGGATCAGGCGCGAGTCGAAGGGCTTGGGGATGATGTAGTCGGGGCCGAAGGCGAGCTCCTGGCCGGCATAGGCGGTGGCCACCTCCTCGCTGATGTCGGCCTTGGTGAGGTCGGCGATCTCGTGCACGCAGGCCAGCTTCATTTCTTCCGTGATCTTGCTTGCGCCGCAGTCGAGCGCTCCGCGGAAGATGTAGGGGAAGCAGAGGACGTTGTTGACCTGGTTCGGATAGTCCGAGCGGCCGGTCGCGATGATGCAGTCGGGGCGGACTGCCTTGGCGAGCTCGGGCCGGATCTCGGGCTCGGGATTGGCCAGCGCCAGGATGATCGGCTGGCTGCCCATGCTCTTGACCATGTCCTGCGTGACCACGCCGGGCGCCGAGCAGCCGAGGAACACGTCGGCGTTCTTCATCACGTCGGCCAGCGTGCGCGCGCCGGTGTCCTTCTGCGCGTAGCGCGATTTCGAGTCGTCGAAGCCGCCCGGGCGGCCGATGTAGATCAGGCCCTTGGAGTCGACCGCGTAGATGTTGGCCGCTTTCGCACCGAGGCCGATCATCACGTCCAGGCAGGCGATCGCGGCGGCGCCGGCGCCCGAGACGGCGATTTTCACTTCCTCGATCTTCTTGCCGACCAGTTCGAGCCCGTTGATCAGCGCCGCTGCCGAGATGATGGCCGTGCCGTGCTGGTCGTCGTGGAACACCGGGATGTTCATGCGCTCGCGCAGCTTCTTCTCGATGTAGAAGCACTCGGGCGCCTTGATGTCCTCGAGGTTGATGCCGCCCAGCGTGGGCTCGAGCGCGGCGATGATCTCGACCAGCTTGTCGGGGTCGGTTTCGGCGAGTTCGATGTCGAACACGTCGATGCCGGCGAACTTCTTGAACAGGCAGCCCTTGCCTTCCATCACCGGCTTGGCGGCCAGCGGGCCGATGTTGCCCAGGCCCAGCACCGCGGTGCCGTTGGTGACCACGCCGACCAGGTTGCCGCGCGAGGTGTATTCGGCCGCCTTCGACGGGTCGGCCTCGATGTCGAGGCAGGGGTAGGCGACGCCCGGCGAGTAGGCCAGCGAGAGGTCGCGCTGGTTCAGCAGCGGTTTGGTCGGCGAGATGGAAATCTTGCCCCGGACGGGGCTGCGGTGGTATTCGCGGGCGGCTTCGCGCAATGCTTCTTCTGCCGGTGACAGGGTGTCGGCCATGAAAAATCTCCTTGTTTCTGACGACCAATGAGGCTACTCCAAAAGCGCGTGCCCTTCGTGTAGTGGGAACCACGAGGGGGCCATGGCGCGATCGATACACTCGGGCCGCATTCGCGCTCCAACCGAGCACATAACCACGACCGAGGGCCCGCCATTCATGGCAGTTCAGCAATTCACAACCATGGACCCAGATGTCGTCGTCATCGGCGGCGGGCCTGCCGGCTCGACCGTCGCCGCACTGCTCGCGGACAAGGGCCACGACGTGGTGCTTCTCGAAAAGGCACATCACCCGCGCTTTCACATCGGTGAATCGCTGTTGCCGATGAACATGCCGCTCTTCGACCGGCTGGGCGTGCGCACCGAGGTCGAAGCCATCGGCATCGCCAAGCACGGCGCCGAGTTCGTCTCGCCCTGGCACGACCACACCAGCCTGTTCTTCTTCGGCGAGGCGATGGACAAGTCCTTTCCGTACGCCGTGCACGTGCGCCGTTCGGAGTTCGACGAACTGCTGTTCCGCCACGCCGCCAAGCGCGGCGCGCGCACCTTCGAAGGCCACAAGGTCACGCAGGTTGACATGGACGCCGGCAAGGGCAGCGACGGCCGTGCGCTGGTGACGGTGAAAGCCGAAGACGGCACCGAGACCGCCTGGCGCCCGCGTTTCGTGATCGATGCCAGCGGACGCGACACCGTGCTGTCGAACCGCTTCGACGCCAAGCAGCGCAACCGCAGGCACGCGAGCGCCGCGCTGTTCGGCCACTTCGCGAACGCCCGGCGTACGCCCGGCCGCTACGAAGGCAACATCACGCTGTTCTGGTTCGACCACGGCTGGTTCTGGTTCATCCCCTTGCTCGATGGCACCACCAGCGTGGGCGCGGTCGCCTCGCCGGCCTACTTCAAGCAGCGCAAGGGCGATCTCACCAGCTTCCTGATGGAAACCATCGCGCTCGCGCCCAAGCTGGCCGAGCGGTTGAAGGATGCCACCCTGATCGAGGGCGCGACGACCACCGGCAACTATGCCTACGACTCGAAGTTCTGCCGCGGCGACCGCTTTGCCATGATCGGCGACGCCTATGCCTTCGTCGACCCGATGTTTTCGTCCGGCGTCTACCTGGCGATGAACAGCGCCTTCGAGAGCGCCACGGCGGTCGATCACTGGCTCAGGGGCGAGGCCAGCCAGGCGGAGCGGGCCTTCCGCCGCTTCGAGAAGGTCATGAATCACGGGCCCCGGATGTTCTCGTGGTTCATCTACCGCATCACCTCGCCGGCCATCCGCCGGCTCTTCATGCAGCCGGAGAACAACGTCTGGCGCATGCGGGAAGCGCTGCTGTCGATCCTGGCGGGCGACCTGTTCCGCGGCACGCCGGTCGGCCCGCGGCTGCTGGGCTTCAAGGTGATCTACTACCTCTCGTGCATCACGATCCTGCCGCAGGCCTTCAAGACCTGGGCCTGGCGGCGCCGGAACCTGAAGGAGGCGCTGGCAGCCGCTGGTCAGAACCCGGCGGAGAACCTCAACATTCGCGGCTGATCGCTCAGTCCGGCTGAACCGGATGCTGCGCCAGCGCTTCCAGAGCCTTCACCAGCGCCGAATGGTCGGACTGGCCATGGCCCAGGGCGGCGCAGGCGTTCATCAGTTGCGCAGCACCCGCCGTCTGCGGCAACGCCACGCCCAGAGAACGTGCGCTCTGCATCGCAAGGTTCAGGTCCTTCTGGTGCAGCGCGATGCGGAAGCCCGGCGCGAAGGTGCGCTTGATCATGCGCTCGCCGTGCACTTCGAGGATGCGCGAGGACGCGAAGCCGCCCATCAGCGCCTGCCGCACCTTGGCCGGGTCGGCGCCGGCCTTGCTGGCGAACACCAGCGCCTCGCCGACGGCCGCGATGTTGAGCGCCACGATGATCTGGTTGGCCACCTTGCAGACCTGGCCGTCGCCCGCGCCGCCGACCAGCGTGACGTTCTTGCCCATCTTCTCGAGCAGCGGCCGCACGCGGCCGAAGGTGCCCTCGTCGCCGCCGCACATGATGGTCAGGCTGGCCGCCTTGGCACCCACTTCGCCGCCCGAGACCGGCGCGTCGATGTAGCCGCAGCCGAGGTCGACGATTTTCTGCGCGAAGCCCTTGGTCGCGATCGGATCGATGGAGCTGCAGTCGACCACCGTCTTGCCCTTGGTCAGTGCGCCCGCGACGCCGTTCTCGCCGAACAGCACTTTCTCCACGTCGGGTGTGTCCGGCACCATGATGAAGACGATGTCGGCCTGCTTCGTCACCTCGGCCGCCGAGGCGCATACCGTGGCCTTGGAAACGAAGAGCTCGGGCACCGGGCCTTGGGTGTTGACGAAGAGCTGGTGGCCGGCATCGAGCAGGTGGCCGGCCATGGGCGCGCCCATGATGCCGAGGCCGATGAAACCGATCTTCTGGGGTGCCGTGTTGGACATTCGCTGAGTTCCTTGTCTGTGTGTACTTATTGCGTGAGGGCGGTGCGCCAGCCGAGGCCGTTGACGGTGTCGCTCTTCGGCTTGTATTCGCAGCCGATCCAGCCCGTGTAGCCGGCGGCATCGATGTGCTTGAAGAGCCACGGGTAGTTGATCTCGCCGGTGCCGGGCTCGCCGCGGCCCGGGTTGTCGGCCAGCTGGATGTGGCCGATCTTGGCCATGTTCTTCGCGATCGTCGCGCCCAGTTCGCCTTCCATGCGCTGCGCGTGGTAGATGTCGTACTGCAGCAGCAGGTTGGCCGAGCCGACTTCCTCGATCAGCGCCAGCGCCTGGTCGGTGCGGGTCAGGAAGAAGCCGGGAATGTCGAAGTGGTTGATCGGCTCGATCAGGAGGCGGATGCCCGCGCCCTCGAGTTCCTTGGCGGCGAAGCGCAGGTTCTCGACCGCCACCTTGTTCGCCTCGGCCGGGCCCACGCCCTGCGGCAGCTTGCCCAGCAGGCAGTTGAGCTTGGGGCAGCCCAGCGCCGTCGCGTAGTCGATCGCCATGCCGACGCCTTCGCGGAACTCGCTCACCCGGTCGGGATGGCAGCCGATGCCGCGCTCGCCGCCGTCCCAGTTGCCGGCGGGCAGGTTGTGCAGCACCTGCTGCAGGCCGTTGGCACGCAGGGCGGCGGTCAGTTCCTTCTTGTCGTAGGCATAGGGGAACAGGTATTCGACCGCTTTGAAGCCGGCCTTGGCGGCGGCCTCGAAGCGTTCCATGAACGGCAGCTCGGTGAAGAGCATCGTGAGATTCGCTGCGAATCGGGGCATCTGTGTTGTCTCCTCGGGAATCAGTCGAGCATTGCCACGCCAACGGCCGTGGGCGCGTCTTCGCGGTTTTCGGCCAGCGGCTCGAATTCGTTGACGGCGTCGATCTCGGTGCCCATCGAGATGTTGGTCACGCGCTCCAGCATCACCTCGATCACCACCGGTACGCTGAACTCGGCCATCAACGCTTCGGCGCGCTGGATGGCGGGCTTCATCTCTTCCTGCTTGTAGACGCGGATCGCCTTGCAGCCCAGGCCCTCGATCACCTTGAGATGGTCCACGCCGTAGCTGCGCTCGACGCCGCTGTCAACGCCCGCGTTGATGTTCTCGAAGCCGAGCTGCACGCAGTAGTCCATCTCGAAACCGCGCTGCGCCTGGCGGATCAGGCCGAGGTAGGAGTTGTTGACCACGATGTGGATGTAGGGCAGCTTGAATTGCGCGCCCACGGCCAGCTCCTCGATCATGAACTGGAAGTCGTAGTCGCCCGAGAGCGCGACGATCTTGCGCGTCGGGTCCGCGGCGCGCACGCCGAGCGCGGCGGGAATGGTCCAGCCCAGCGGGCCGGCCTGGCCGCAGTTGATCCAGTTGCGCGGGTTGTAGACGTGCAGGAACTGCGCGCCGGCGATCTGCGAAAGCCCGATGGTGCTCACGTAGCAGGTGTCGCGGCTGAAGTTGCGGTTCATGCACTGGTAGACGCGCTGCGGCTTCATCGGCACGTCGCCGAAGTTGGTCTTGCGCAGCATCGTCTTCTTGCGCTCGAGGCATTCGCCGGCCCACGTGCCGCGGTTCGGCAGCTGGCCCTTGGCCTTCATGGCCTCTGCGACCTCGACGAAGAGCTCGAGCGCGGCCTTGGCGTCCGACACGATGCCGAGGTCGGGCGTGAAGACGCGGCCGATCTGCGTCGGCTCGATGTCGACGTGCACGAAGGTGCGGCCCTTGGTGTAGACCTCGACCGAGCCGGTGTGGCGATTCGCCCAGCGGTTGCCGATGCCGAGCACGAAATCGGAAGCGAGCATGGTCGCGTTGCCGTAGCGGTGGCTGGTCTGCAGGCCGCACATGCCGGCCATCAGCGGATGGTCGTCGGGGATGGTGCCCCAGCCCATCAGGGTCGGGATCACCGGCACGCCGGTGGCCTCGGCGAAGCGCACCAGCAAGTCGCTGGCGTCGGCATTGATGATGCCGCCGCCGGCCACGATCAGCGGGCGCTCGGCCGCGTTCAACATCGCGATCGCCTTCTCGATCTGCGCGCGCGTGGCGGCCGGCTTGTAGGGGGTGAGCGGCTGGTAGGTGTCGATGTCGAACTCGATCTGCGCCATCTGCACGTCGAAGGGCAGGTCGATCAGCACCGGGCCCGGGCGGCCCGAGCGCATCAGGTGGAAGGCCTGCTGGAACACCTGCGGCACCTGGCCCGGCTCGCGCACCGTGACCGACCACTTGGTGACCGGCTTGGAGATCGACTCGATGTCCACCGCCTGGAAGTCTTCCTTGTAGAGCCGCGCGCGCGGCGCCTGGCCGGTGATGCACAGGATCGGGATCGAATCGGCCCACGCCGAGTAGAGGCCGGTGATCATGTCGGTGCCGGCCGGCCCCGAGGTGCCGATGCACACGCCGATGTTGCCGGCGATGGCGCGGGTGTAGCCCTCGGCCATGTGCGAGGCGCCTTCGACGTGGCGCGCCAGGATGTGGGCGATGCTGCCGTGCTTGCGCAGCGCCGAGTAGAGCGGATTGATGGCGGCGCCGGGCACGCCGAAGGCCTGGGTCACGCCTTCTTTTTCCATCACCAGAACGGCGGCCTGGGCCGCGGTCATCTTTGCCATGTTGCTTGTCTCCTTCAGAGGCCTCGACTGTAGGAATTCGAGGCCTCGTGCAGAAGGCGGCGCCGGACCATAAAAGCTATTCCAGGGCGGAATAACTGGCTACGATCCAGGGCATGGATCGACTGTTGGCAATGGAGATGTTCGTGCGCGTGGTGGAGACCGGCAGCTTCTCCAAGGCGGCGCGCGAGTTCAACACCACCCAGCCCACCGTGACCAAGCAGGTCGCGGCCACCGAGGCGCGGCTCAAGGTGCGCCTGCTCAACCGCAACACGCGCGGCGTGAGCCTCACCGAATCGGGCGCGCTCTACTACGAGAAGTGCAAGTCCATCGTGCGCGAGACCGAGGAGGCCGAGAGCGTGGTGCGGCGGCGCGAATCGCAGGCGCAGGGGCTCTTGCGTGTCGGCACCTCGGTCGCCTTCGGCCGGCGCGTCGTGGTGCCGCTGGCGCTGGAGTACATGGCGCGCAACCCGCAGGTGCAGGTGGATCTCAGCTTCGAGGACCGCTACGTCGACCTGATAGCGCAGGGCATCGACGTCGCGGTGCGCATGGGCAAGCTGGCCGATTCCTCGCTGGGCGCGCGCTTTCTCGGCATGAACCCGTGGGTCATGGTGGCGGCGCCCGGCTACTTGAAGAAGCACGGCACGCCGAAGCGTGCGCAGGACCTGAGTGCGCACGTGGCGCTGATCTACAGCAGCGTGGTGGGCGACGACGTCTGGCGCATGCACACGCCCAAGGGGGAGCCGGTCACGGTGCCGGTCACGGGCCGGCTGCGCTCCAACAATCTTTCGGCCGTACTCGCCGCGGCACGCGAGGGGCTCGGCATCGCGCTGATGCCGCGCTACGTGGCGAGCGATTCGCTGGCCGCGGGCAAGGTGGTCGAGGTGCTGCCGGGCCATGCACTGCCCGAGCAGGAGATCCACGCCGTGTTCCCTTCGCCCAAGCTGGTACCGGGGAAGGTGTCGAGCTTCGTGGCCTTTCTGCAGGGGCGCTTTGAGGAAGGGTGGTGGGAACGGTAGGGCGACGTCGCTGTGCAGCCATGTTTCACATCGGTGGCATCTTGTCGAATTTCGGCAGGGCCGGATCGAGGTGGTCCCAAACGTAACCGCGCACGCCATAAGTCACCATTTGCGGCTTGTATCGGCTTGTATCGGCTTGGATCGTCGAGGCTCGCAGCGCGCACGGTGAAAAAATCAGGCATCGCCGCGAACGTCATATACACCGGTGATCCGCAGGCGGGGCAGAAGGCACGAGTCTTCACATTGCCGCTATCGCCAACCATGTCCCAGTGGCTCGCTTCGCCCTTGAGTTTCACGCCCGTGCGCACGAAGGTCAGATGGGATCCGTGCCCGGTGCCGCTCTCGCGCTGACAGTCGCGACACTGGCAGTCGTTCGTCACCACCGGCTCGCCGGAGATTTCATAACGGATCGCCCCGCAGGCGCATCCGCCGGTATATGCCTCGGTCATGCTTTCTCTCCTTCAAGTGATCAGGGGCCCAACGTCACGCCGGCGCCGATCAGCACGAACACCGCGCCGAAGATCTGGTTGAAGCGCTTGCCGCTGCGGTGCAGCCAGCCGCGCATGCTGCTGGCCAGCAAGGTCATCAGAAGTTCGACAAAGAACTCGATCACTGCGAATGTCGCGGCCATCACGACGAACTGCGTCACGAGGTCGCGATGCGGGTCGATGAAGGGCGGCAGGAACGCGACAAAGAATAGAACTGCCTTGGGATTGGTCACCGCAGACAGGAAGCCCTGGCTGAAGAGGCTCCATCCATGGCGCGGCCGCTGCCGCTGCGGAGCGACCTCGAGTGCAGGCGGCGGCGAACGCCACACCTGGATACCCAGCCACACGAGGTAGGCACCGCCGAGCCACTTCATCACCGTGAGCGCCTGTGCTGAAGCGCCCAGCACGGCACCGATGCCGAACATCGACAGCGCGAGCACGAGCACGAAGCCGAGCACGCCTCCGCAAATCGTGAACAGGGTGATGCGCCGCCCGTAGAGCGCGCCGTGCGTCAGCGCGAGCAAGCCGTTGGGGCCGGGCATCAAGGCCAGGCCGGTGGCCGCTGCCAGATAGACCAACCAAGTGCCGAGCGCCATGATTGCGAATCCGTACGAGTGAAGGAAAGTGGATGCACTGTCACACACCGTGCGTCAAACACCGAAGTAAGATTTGGACGTGTTACCAGCCGATTTGGACATCGCCAGAACCGCGGTTCGCAAGCGACCCGGCCGCGTCGTGCTGCCGCCTGCGCAGGCGAAGCCCATCGCGCCGGACGTGCGCGTGCTCATCCTTCCGCTGCCGGATTTCGCGCTGCTGCCCTTTGGCGGCTTTCTCGACAAGCTGCGCTTCTCGGCCGACGATGAGGACTACAGCCGGCAGCGCCATTGCCGCTGGGACATCGTGGGCCTCAAGGCCGGCACTGTCACTTCGAACAGCGGCGTGGAGATCTCGATCCAGCTCACGCCGCAGCAGGTGTGCTGGTCCGACTACGACTACCTCGTCGTCTTTGGCGGCCGCAGCGCCACCGACACGCGGCGCCGGGCGCGGGCCTACGCGTCGCTTGTCAAGGGCGCGGTGCGGCATGGGCTCACGCTCCTGAGCATGGACAACGGCTGCTTCCTGCTTGCGGAGCTTGGGCTGTTGGATGGGCACAAGGTCGCGCTGCATCCGCGGCACGCACTGGAATTCGAGGCCGCATTCCCGCGCATCCCCATCAAAACCGAGCAGCTCTATCTCTTTGATGGCAAGCGCATCACCTGCGCAGGCGGCAGCGCCGCGATCGACGTGGCCGTGGAGCTGCTGGTGCAGCACTGCGGCCGCGCACGCGCGCTCAAGGGCCTGGCTGACATGCTGGTTGACGAGCCGCGCGCAAGCCGCCATCTGCTCAAGTCGCAAAGTGCCGAGCCGCAGGTCGGCCGCTACGTCGGTCGCGCCATCGGCCTGATGCGCAAAAGGCTCGCCAGCACGTGTTCGGTCGCTGATATCGCGAGCAGCGTGGGCATCAGCCGGCGCCAGCTCGACCGCCGCTTCCTGCAGCAGTTCGAGCAGACCGCGCAAGCGTACTGGCAGGAGATGCGGCTGCAGCACCTTCGCTGGCGCTTGCTCAACGCCGATAGCAGTCTTGCCGCGCTGGCCGACGAAATCGGCGTGCGAGACGCAAGCTATGCCGGCAAGCTTTTCAGGCGTCGCTTCGGCGTGAGCACGGGGGACTTCAGGAAAGAGGCCGAGAGGCAAAGAGTCGAGGCGGCGAATGCATCGCCTGCGCTTTCGCGACGCGTGAGGCAGCGCTGAGGCCTGCAGGCCCTTCGCGGATCGGTCATACGGATCGTCCATAATGAGAATGACTCTCATTTGCTCTCCATTGCCAAAGTCGATTTGTGCTCGAGCGCTACTACCAGGAACTGCTGAATTTCTGCTCCCGCACGGCGCGCAGCCGCGATGCCGCGGCCGATCTGGTGCAGGAAAGCTATGCGCGCGTCCTCGCGGTGCAGCGCTCGGGCCAGGCGGTGCCCGAGCCGCGCGCGCTGCTCTATCGCACGGCGCGCAACCTGCAGATCGACCAGTACCGCCGCAGCGAAGTGCGCGGCGAGGCGCTGCAGCCGGATGCTGAGGAGGCCGCCCTCGATCTCGACGAACTGGCCGCGCCGCGGGCCTTCGAGCCCGACATGGCCGCCGCCTCGGGCCAGGCGGTGAGCGCCATGCTCGCCACCATCGACGCGCTGCCGCTGCGCTGCCGCGAGGCTTTCATCCTGCACAAGTTCGACGGCCTGCCGCATGTAGAGGTGGCCGAGCGCATGGGCATTTCGCGCAAGATGGTCGAGCAGCACATTCAACTGGCCATGCAGGCCTGCCGGCGCTGCAAGAACGCACTCGATGGCACGGCATAGGGTTTCAGGCCGTTCGTGCGTCTACATGAAGGAGCCGAATACTGCGCCATGACCACACAGCCGCCAGCCGAACCGCCAGCCGCGTCATCCGCAGAGCCCGAGAGCACGGCTCTGGCTTGGCTCGTGCGCCAAAGGGGCGGGGGCTTCGGTGCCGCCGACGAAGCCGCGCTCCAGGCCTGGCTGGCTGCGGATGAGGCCCACGGCAAGGCCTTCGCGCGCTGGCAGCGCGACTGGGATGCGCTCGATGCGCTGCCGGCGGAGGGCGTGCGCAGCCTGCGGAAGAAGCTGACCGGGGACAAGGCCGCGGCGCAGGCGCGATCGCATCGCCGCGCCTGGTGGCACCAGCTGACGGCCCTGGTGCCGCAAGGGGCCGTCGCCGCAGCGGCTCTCGTGGTGTGCTGCGGCGGCTACCTGGCCTGGAACCACTGGCAGCAGCCGGTGTTCGCCCAGAGCTTTGCCACCGCGCGCGGCCAGCAGCTCGCGCTGACATTGCCCGACGCCACACACCTGCGGCTCGACACCGCGAGCCGTGCCGAGGTGATCTTCCATCGCCGGCGCCGCGAGCTGCGTTTGCCCGAGGGCCAGACCGAGCTTCAGGTCAAGTCCGATCCCTCGCGTCCTTTCGACGTGTGGGCGGGGCCGCTGCGCATCACGGTCGTCGGCACCCGTTTCTCGGTGCGCCACACACCCGGCATCGCGGGCAACCAGAACGTGCGCGTGGCGGTGGAGGAGGGCCGCGTGCGCGTGGCCGGCGATGGCGCCGCCGTAGAACTGAGGGGCGGCCAGCAGATCGTCAGCGATGCGGCAGGCCGGCTCGGCGCTGTGACTGCCGTGCCGGCCGCCGGCATCGCCCCCTGGCGCGACAGCCGCGTGAGCTTCGACAACGCGTCGGTGGCGCAGGCGCTGGCCGAATTCGAGCGCTATGGCCCCGCGAAACTGATCGTGCGCGACCCGGCTGTGGCTGCGCTGCGGGTCACCGGCACTTTCGATCCGCGCCGGCTCGACAACTTCTCGCGCGCACTGCCGCAGGTGCTGCCGGTGCGGCTGCGCGAGCACGACGGCATGACGGAGATCGTTTCGGCCAAGTAATCGCGAAGCGAAAAAAACTTTGCGGCCCACCTGGGGTTTCGCAAAGCCGGTGCGTCTACATGGGAAGGATTCTTATTTACCTTTCCCGCAAACGAACGCATGCCCCGCCCCCGCTTCCACGCCGCGCCGCTGGCTCTGTTCGCGGCATTCGCCTTTGCCGCTACCGCCGCGCACAGCCAAGCCTCCACCCCGGTGCCGATCAGCATCGCGGCGCAGCCGCTGGCGCAGGCGCTCAACGACGTGGCGCGCCAGACCGGGCTTGAACTGATGGTGCCGCCCGCGCTGGTGGCGGGCAAGACGGCGCCGGCCGTCTCGGGCCGGCTGACGCCCCGGCAGGCGCTGGACCGCGTGCTGGCCGGCAGCGGGCTGACGGCGTCTGTCGACGGCAATGCCGTGGTCGTCAAGGCAGCGCCGCCGACATCGGATGCCGCGGGCTTGCCGGTGGTGACGGTCAGCGCCAACGCGGAGCAGGACAGCGCCACCGGCGTGAACGGCTACGTCGCCAGGCGCAGCGCTTCGGGCTCCAAGACCGATACGCCCATCATCGAGACGCCGCAGTCCATCTCCGTGGTGACCAAGCAGCAGCTGGAAGACCAGAAGCCGCGCGCCATCAACGAGGCGCTCAACTACACGCCGGGCGCTTTCACCGGCCTCGTGGGCTCCTCCAACCGCTACGACTACGTAGCCCTGCGCGGCTTCAAGGACAGCAGCGTCGACAGCACCCTGCTCGACGGGCTGCGCATGCTGAGCGATCAGGGCAGCTACACCTCGATGCAGGTCGACCCCTATTTCCTGGAGCGCATCGACGTCGTGCGCGGGCCGGCCTCGGTGCTCTACGGGCGCGCGTCGCCGGGCGGTGTGGTGGCCCTGACCAGCATGACGCCCCAATTCGAGCCCCACCGCGAAGTCCAGCTCACCGTCGGCAACCGCAACCGCCTGGAGGGTGCGGTCGACCTCACGGGGCCTGTCGATTCCAACGGCGTGGCTGCGTTTCGCGTGACGGCGCTGGCGCGCAAGCTGGACTCGCAGTTCGACCACGTGAAGGAGGAGCGGCGCGCCATCGCGCCTTCGCTCTTGATCAAACCCTCGAAGGACACGCGCCTCTTGCTGCAGGCCTACCTCCAGGACGATCCCGAGGGCAGCTACCACAGCGGCGTGCCGGCGGACGGCAGCATCAACGCCCACCACAACGGCCGCCGGATTTCGCGCTACTTCTTCGATGGCGATCCGAGCATCGAGAAATACCATCGCACCCAGCGTTTCGTCGGCTACCAGTTCGAGCATGCCTTCAGCGAGCAGCTGAAGTTCCGGCAGAACTTCCGCTACGTCACGGCGGACACCACGCTGCGCCAGGTCTACGGCTACGGCTGGGCGAGCGCCGACGAGTTGACGCGCTTCTACTCCGGCGCCCGCGAATCGACGCGCGGCCACACGATCGACAACCAGCTCGAAGGCCGCTTCCAGACGGGCGCGGTCGAGCACACGCTGCTCGCGGGCCTGGACTACCAGAAGCGCCAGGTCGACGGCAGTTGGGAGTCGGGAGGCGCGTTGCCGGTCAACGTGTTCGCCCCCGTCTATGGCTTCCCCGGCCTGAGCGACGTGACGAGCTTCCCGATCGACCGCCGCTTCGAGCAGACCGGCTTCTACCTGCAGGACCAGATGGCACTGGGCCGCTGGCGCCTCACGCTGGGCGGCCGCGAGGACCGGGCCCGTGCGTCGAACCAGATGGGCACCGGCGCCCCGGCGCAATGGAGCGGCTCCAAGTTCACCAAGCGCGTCGGCGCCGTCTACCTGTTCGACAACGGCGTCGCGCCCTACGTCGGCTATTCGGACGGCTTCAATCCGAGCCTGCGCAACGACCGGCAGGGCAACATCCTGCCGCCGGCCGAAACCGAGCAGGTGGAGGCCGGCGTCCGCTGGCAGCCCAAGGATTCGAACACGCTGCTCTCGGCGGCCGTGTACGACCTGGAGCAGAGGAACGTCGCCACGCGCCCGGTGGGCGCCGCCTACTTCGAGGCTGCCGGCAAGGTGCGCTCGCGCGGGCTGGAGCTGGAGGCGCGCTCGCAGCTGACGCGCGACGTGTCGGTGCTGGCGACCTACACCTACACCGACATGAAGTACATCGAGTCGCCGGACGGCTTCACCGGCAAGACGCCCTACCAGGCGCCGCGCCACATGGCTTCGGTGTGGGGCGACTGGAGCTTCGCGCCGGGCTACACGGTGGGCGGTGGCGTGCGCTATGTGGGCACCAGCTGGGTCGATAACGCCAACAGCTTCAAGGTGCCCTCGTACCTGCTGGTGGACCTGATGCTGCGCATCGACCTCGGGCGCCTGAACCCGTCGCTCAAGGGCTCCAACCTGCGCCTGGCCGCGAACAACCTTTTCAACAAGTCGCATGTGGCGTCGTGCATGAACCAGGACTACTGCTACTGGGGCGACGCCCGCAACGTGACTGCAACCTTCACCTACCAGTGGTAGGGGAAACAAGGAGATGGCGTGCGATGAGACAAGACATTCATGAATTCATCGGAATCGGGCTCGGGCCCTTTAATCTGAGCCTGGCCTGCCTGGCGCAGCCCATTGCCGATCTGAACGGCATCTTCCTCGAGCGCAACTCGGAGTTCAGCTGGCATCCGGGGATGCTGATCGACAACACCACGCTGCAGAACCCCTTCCTGGCCGACCTGGTGAGCCTGGCGGACCCGAAGAGCCGCTTCAGCTTCCTCAACTACTGCAAGGAAGAGGGCAAGATCTACTCGTACTACTTCCGCGAGAGCTTCTACCTGACGCGCGCCGAGTACAACCGCTACTGCCGATGGGCCGCGGCGCAGTTGAGCAACGTGCGCTTCGAGTACGAGGTGCAGGAAGTCGTCCACGACGCCGAGCGCAACTGCTATGTCGTGACCGGCGTGCGCGGGCCGAAGCGCGAGCCTTTCGTCCTGCGCGGCCGCAAGTTGGTGCTGGGCGTGGGCTCCAAGCCGCTGTTCCCCGCCTGCTGCAAGCCGGGCGAGCACCGCTATCTGCACACCGCCGACTACATCGAGAGCAAGGCGCAGCTGCAGCAGAAGCGCTCCATCACCATCATCGGCAGCGGCCAGAGCGCGGCCGAGGTCTATCACGACCTGCTCAAGGAAGCCGAGGCGCACGACTACAGCCTGACCTGGATCACGCGCTCGCCGCGCTTCTTCCAGATGGAGACCACCAAGCTCACGCTGGAGATGTTCTCGCCGGACTACATCGACTACTTCTACAACCTCGACGAAGAGAAGAAGGAGCGCATCGTCCGCACGCAGGACAGCCTCTACAAGGGCGTCAACGCCAGCCTGATCAACCAGATCTACGACCTGCTCGACGACCGCCGCACGCGCGGGCGGCTCCGCACGCACCTCATCACCAACTGCGAGCTGCAGGACTGCCGCTACGACGCCGCCGGCGGCAGCTACGAGATCGAATTCCGCCAGCTCGATTGCGAGGCGCGCTATGCGCACCGCACCGAGGGCCTGGTCTTCGCCACCGGCTACCGCGAGAACATCCCGCCCTTCATCGAGGGCATCCGCCATCGCCTGCGCTGGGACGAGAAGGGCCGTTACCGGCTGGCGCGCAACTACGCGGCGGACTTCAACGGCAACGAGATCTTCGTGCAGAACGCCGGCCAGCACACCCACGGCATGACCAACCAGGACCTCGGCATGAGCTGCTGGCGCAACTCGCTCATCCTGCGCGAGCTGACGGGCGTGGAGCACTACCGCATCGAGCGGCGCATCGCGATCCAGGATTTTTCGATTCCCGCGAGCGCGGACTTCGTCAGGCTCTGAAGCGGAACACCATGAGCCTCAGATTTCACATCATCGCGATGACGGTGCTGGCCGTCATCAGCGACGCCATCCTGATTCCCTTCTATCCGCAGTTCTTCAGCGCGCGCTACGGGCTGGACAGCGCGGTCCATGTGGGCGCCTACGTGGCGGCCATCTCGATCGCCGTGATGTGCACGCTGCCGATCTGGGCGCGCGTGGCGCGCCGCGTCGAGCCTCTGTACCTGCTGGTCTACACGCAGTTCGCCGCCGGCACTTTCAGCCTGCTCTGCGACTGGGCGCCCGACGTCGAGACGTACTGGATGCTGTCGATGCTGATGTTTATGTGCAAGAGCAGCTACCTGCTGATGTACCCGTACATGATGCGCCTCACGCCCAAGGACGAGCACGCGGCCACCATCGGCGTGCTGTCGGTGGTGGTGCACTTCGGCGCCATCTTCGGCGCCGTGGTGGGCGGCCTGGTGCTCGAGGCCTGGGGGCCGCGCGCCAGCATCTATGCGATGGCCGCCGGCGACTTCTTCCAGATGGTGGTCTGCATGTACCTGATCCGGAGCGGCAAGATCGTGCGCGGCAACAGCGGCGAGCATGCGCAGGCGGCCGCCGCCGCTGCTGCCGCGCCGCGCCGCTTCGACTGGCGTGCCCGGCTGCCGATCCTGCGGCTGGCGCTGGTGATGCTGCTGTTCGACTTCAGCGCCTACCTGATCCGCCCCTTCTTCTCGGTCTACTGGCAGAAGACGACCGGCTACGACAGCGAGCTGATCTCCGGCATGGCCTTCGCCATCCCCGGCGTGGTCGCCATCGTCGCGCTGCGCCTGCATGCCCGCATCCGCGCGCGCGGCGGCCGGCTGCCCGACCACACCGTGGGCAACCTGCTGCTGGGCATGGTCGGCCTGCTGCTGCATGCCGCGCCGGACCCGGTGTGGATCGTGCTGGGGCGCGTGCTGTACGGCTGGGCGCTGTTCCAGATCATCGTCAAGCTCGAAGTCAACCTGTTTCGCCTGTCGACGCCTGAGCGCTATGCCCACGACTACAGCATCACCAACTTCTTCCAGAACCTGGGGGTGCTGCTGTCCTCGTTCGCGGCCGGCGCCATCGTCGATCGCTACGGGCTGCACCTGCCCTTCCTGCTGGCGGCGGGTGGCTTCGTGCTGACCGCGCTGCTGGATCGCCTGATCCTCAACGTGCCCAGCGCCGATCATGTGGCCAAGCTGGAGGTGCCGGCCCATGCGAATTGACAGCGTCCACCGCCGCGCCCGGGCCGCGCTGGCGTCGTACCGCGATGCGGAGGGCTTCGTGTTCCGAGCGCTGCGCATTCCGCAGGACGTGCCGATGCTGCACCGCTGGTTCACGCAGGAACGCGCCGCCTTCTGGCTGATGCAGGACAAGACCGAAGACGAAGTCCGCGAGGCCTACCAGGCCTTGATGGATTCCGGCACCGCCACCGCCTACATCGGCCTGCACGAGGGCCGGCCCGCCTTCCTGGCCGAATGCTACGACCCCGCGCACGACCGCATCCGCAGCTTCTACGAGGTGCGGCCCGGCGACCTGGGCATGCACATCTTCGTCGGGCCGTCGGATGTGCGCATTCGCGGCTTCACGCGCGCCGTGTTCCACGCGCTGATGCGCTTCATGTTCGCCCAACTGGGCGCTGAGCGCATCGTGGTGGAGCCGGACGCCACCAACCAAAAGATCCACGCACTGAACCGGTCGGCAGGCTTCGTCTACGACCGCGACGTTGTCTTCACCGAGAAGATCGCCAGCCTCGCCTTCTGCACCCGGCGAGATTTTGAACAGGCCACGGCCGCCACCCTGGAGGAAATCCATCCATGAACCTCACCCTCGTGAACCAACTCTCGCAACACCCGGCCGAGGCCGCCGCACACCTGACGCCGGAGGTGTGGGCCCAGGCCAATCGCCTGCTGCTGCGCAAGGCGATCGCCGAATACGCGCACGAGCTGATCGTCGAGCCGGAGCAGCTGAAGCCGACCACCGGCGGCTTCGCGCTCTACGAGCTGCTGTCGGACGACGGCGCCGTGCGCTATCTGTTCGAGGCGCAATGCCTGGCACTGCGCCATTGGCATATCAAGCCGGAGTCGATCCGCAAGCTGGTGGGCGACGTCGACGAGCCGCTCGATGCGTTGCAGTTCATCATCGAATGCCGCCAGCGCCTGGGTATCCGCGAGGACCTGCTGCCGATCTACCTCGACGAGATCAGCAGCACGCTGTTCGGCAGCGCCTTCAAGCGCATGAAGGCCGATGCGCCCAGCAGCGCCGAGCTCGCCGACGCCACGGACTTCCAGACCATCGAGGTCGGCATGACCGAAGGTCACCCGGGCTTCGTCGCCAACAACGGGCGGCTGGGCTTCAATGCGGTCGACTACCGCGCCTATGCGCCGGAGGCCGGCTCCGACATCCGCGTGATCTGGCTGGCCGTGCACAAGGACAACGCCGCCTTCGCCAGCATCTCCACGCTGAGCTACGAGCAGCTGCTGGCCGAGGAACTGGGTGCCGAGACGGTCGGGCGCTTCACCGCCCGGCTGCACGAACTGGAGGTCGACCCGGCCGACTACTACCTGATGCCCGCGCATCCGTGGCAGTGGTTCAACAAGCTGTCGATCGCCTTCGCCGGCTACGTGGCGCGGCGCAAGATCATCTGCCTGGACTACGGCGACGACCGCTACATCGCCCAGCAGTCGATCCGCACCTTCTTTAACACCAGCGACCGTTCCAAGCGCTATGTGAAGACCTCGCTGTCGATCCTGAACATGGGCTTCATGCGCGGCCTCTCGCCTTACTACATGTCGGGCACGCCGGCCATCAACGAGTTCATCAAGAAGCTGGTGACGGACGACGAGTTCCTGCGCGCGAACGGATTCACCATCCTGCAGGAGGTCGCCTCGATGGGCTTCCGCAACCACTACTACGAGGCCGCGATCCCGCTCGATACGCCCTACAAGAAGATGTTCTCGGCGCTGTGGCGCGAGAGCCCGCTGCCGCTGCTGCGGCCGGGCGAGCGCCTGATGACCATGGCCGCGCTGCTGCATGTCGACAAGGACGGCCATGCGCTGCTGCCCGAGCTGATTCGCCGCTCCGGCCTCCCCACCGTGGCCTGGCTGGGCCGCTATCTGCAGGCCTACCTGACGCCGCTGCTGCATTGCTTCTATGCGCACGACCTGACCTTCATGCCGCACGGCGAGAACCTGATCCTGGTGCTCTCCGGCCAAGTGCCGGTGCGTGCCATCATGAAGGACATCGCCGAGGAATGCGCCATCCTCGACATCGCGGCCAAGGCAGGCCTGCCGGAGCGCGTCGATCGCATCGCGGTGGATGTGCCGGACCATTTCAAGCTGCTCGGCATCTTCATCGACGTGTTCGACGGCGTGCTGCGCCATATCAACCAGGTGCTGGTGGAAAACGACTGCTGCAGCGAAGACGAGTTCTGGCGCGCCGTGGCCGACTGCGTGCACGACTATCAGGATGCGCACCCGGAGCGCGCCGCCAAGTACGCGCACTACGACATGTTCGTGCCCGAGTTCCTGCATTCCTGCCTGAATCGCCTGCAGCTCGGCAACAACGTGCAGATGGTGAACCTGTCCGACCCGGCCTCCAGCCTGAAGATGGCGGGCAACCTCGTGAACCCCATCGCCAAGTTCCGCCGCCGCCCGGCGGCGCAGGCGTCATCGGCCGCGCTGGCGGAAAGCGTGGCGTGACCCTCGGCATGCAGGCGAGCGTGAGCGGTTACGTCGTTGCCGGCGCGATGCCGGCCGCGCGGCCCGATCCGGATCTCGCCCGCATGCTGCGGCTGGCGCAGCGCATCGTTCCCGGGTTGTGCGGCACGCAGGGCAGTGAGGTCTTGCCCGGCGCGCTGCGCGAAGCCGACCAGACAAGCCTGCGCGCGCTGTGCCGCCACTGGGCCGAGGCCTATCCGGAGGCCGGCGCGCACTACCGGGCGCTGCGCTGCTGGGGGCTGGCGATCTGGCAGCCGGTCTATCTGAGCGTGATCGCCGCGCACCTGGACACGCACGTGCCGCGGCTCGCCGGTCTCGCGCAGCCGGTGGCCGAGGGTTTTCCGCGCGGCTTTCAGCTGCCCGTCCATGCGCCGGTCACAGGGAGCGCATCGGCGCGCATGGATGCCGCGGCCGCCGAGCTGCGCGTGTTCTGCGATTCGATGCGCGCGGCGCTGGCACCCTCGGTGGCGCTGCATGCGCGCGCGGCCGATCGCCTGCAGGCCGAATGCGTGCTCGGCGCCTTGCTGCTGGTGCATCGCCACGCGCCGGCCTGCAGCGACAGCGAGCTCGCCGCACTCGGCGCGGCCTGGCTTGCGCGCCTCGGCATCGCCGGCGGCTGCGGTTTCTTCGCCTACCGGGCGCGCGACGGCACGCCGGCGCTCGCGCTCGACCGCAAGGTGTGCTGCCACCACTTCCGCCGCCGCGACGGCGAGCAGTGCAGCACCTGTCCCAAGCTCCCGCTCGACACGCGAATCGCCCGCCTGCTGGCCGATTCCTGATCCATTCCCGCGATGCGCCGCCGCCGGCCTGGTCCGGTGCATCCCGTCACGCCTTGGAGATTCCGATGAACGATGTCGCACGCCTCACGCATGTTCTGCCGGCGTCCACGCAGCTGCCCGTCGACGCCTACTTCGACCCAGCCCTGTTCGCGCGCGAGCAGGAACTGATCTTCGATCGATCGGCCCGCTATGTCGGGCACGAGAAGACCGTCCCGCAGGTCGGCGACTGGCGCCGGCTCGCGCAGGAGGGCGGAGGGCGCGTGCTGGTGCACAACGCCGAGGGGGTGACGCTGATGTCCAACGTCTGCCGGCACCGGCAGGCACTGATCCTCGGCGGCGAGACCGGCGACGTGCGCGGGCTCGCCAACCCCAGCGGCAACCTGGGGTCGACCGGCGGCCACATCGTCTGTCCGCTGCACCGCTGGACCTACGACGACCGCGGCGAACTGCTGGGCGCGCCGCAGTTCGAGCCCAAACCCTGCAAGAACCTGCAGCGCTTTGCGCTGCGCAACTGCCGCGGCCTGCTGTTCGAGGGCGCACGCGATCCGGCGCAGGACATGGCGGCGCTGTTCGCGCGGCCCGAGTTCGACTTCTCGGACTACGTGCTCGACCATGTCGAGGTCCATCAGTGCAACTACAACTGGAAGACCTTCATCGAGGTGTACCTGGAGGACTACCACGTCGCGCCTTTCCATCCCGGCCTCGGCGCTTTCGTCAGCTGCAGCGAGCTGCACTGGGATTTCGCCGACTGGTACAGCATGCAGCGCGTCGGCGTGCATCAATCGCTGAGCCAGCCCGGCACGGAGGTCTATCGCACCTGGCACGAGCGCCTGCTCGACTATCGAACCGGCGCCGCGCCCGATTTCGGCGCGGTGTGGGTGACCTATTTCCCGACCCACATGATCGAGCTCTATCCGCACGTGCTGGTGCTGTCGACGCTCTATCCGAAGGGGCCGCAGGACACGGTCAATGTCGTCGAGTTCTACTACCCGGAGGAGATCGCTGCCTTCGAACGCGAGTTCGTCGAGGCGCAACGCGCCGCCTACATGGAAACCGCCAGGGAAGACGACGAGATCGGCGAGCGCATGGACGCGGGCCGCCGCGCGCTGCTCGAGCGCGGCGTCTCGGAGGTGGGGCCCTACCAGTCGCCTTTGGAGGACGGCATGTGGCACTTCCATGCCTGGTATCGGCAGATGATGGGGCCCGCCTTCCTTCAGGCCGGCACGAAAGCCCCGTGCAAGCCTAGCGGCAACGCATAGGGCAGCGTCGCCTGCGCCACCGGCCCGGCAGCCAGCCGATCGGCCGCAAAGCACGACAACAGCGTTCGCTTCTGCGCGACGTCGAGCACCGTGCCGATGATCCAGCCCGGGCCCGTGCCGTCGGGCACGAACAGGTGTTCCTCCACCATCGCCTGCGGGCCGTAGGCGAAGCGCTGGCTGCGGCCGGTTTCGACATCGGTGCGCGCGACGGCGCCGAAGCCGGGCTGCTCGCGCTTGCCCTGCGTCGCATGCACCACGCTGCGATGGCGCAGGCCGACGCGGCGCGGGTCGATGCGCGGGAACTCGGCGTCCAGCGGCAGCGCCTCTTGCGTGGCCTGTCCGGTGGCGAGATTCAGCGTGGCCACGGTCAGGTACGGATCGGTGCTCTTCACGCGGCGAGCGCGCATCAGCTCGCGGTTGGTGGTGAACACCGAGCTGGTGTTCTCCGAGCGCACGTAGTCGATGTGGATACGCGTGCCGCGCGGCGTGTTCTCTTCCCACGCATTGCCGACGTGGAACAGAAAACCCGCCGGCAGCGTGAGCAGCTGGCGCCGGTCCCAATTCTTCTTGTCGACCACCAGCGCGCGCATGCCCAGCTCGGGCCGCCACACGTGCGCATCGAGAAAGTTCGCGCCGGCCTCCTTGCGCTTGACGTCGTAGACCAGCGGCGGCATCAGGAAGACCAGGTGCTGCTCGGTGACGGCGAAGTCGTGGACCATCGGCAGGTCGCCCACCGGCACCACGGCCGCGCGGCGCAGCGCGCCGTCGGGTGCGATCTCGTAGAGCGCCAGCAGCCCCTGGCCGGAGCCGACGCCGAAGTTCCAGATCGTGCCGTCCGGGTCCACCCTGGGATGGGCCGAGAAGGGCATGCCGGCGAGGTCGGGGCGCCAGGTCTTCAGGCCCAGTGTGTCGAGCGTGCGTGCGTCGACGCGCGTGGCCGATCCGCCTTCCCACAGCGCGAGCACTTCGCCCGCGAGCGGCAGCACGCTGGTGTTGGCGACATTGATGCTGTCGGCCGAGGCCGGCGGCTCGACGCCCGGCGGGATCGTGCCGAAGGCCTCGGTCAGCCGGCGGCCAGCGCGCACTTCGGCCACGCGCTTGGGCGTCTGGACATAGCGGCCCTGGTGATGGACCTGCGTGCCTTCGATGACGAAGCGATGCACCATGCCGTCGCCGTCGAACCAGTGGTGGTAGCGCTCACCGCCGAGGTCGTGGCCCGTCGGGCCGATGCGAAAGAGCGTGCCCGCGACCGCATCGGGAAAGCGTCCGCGCACCGCGGTGCGGGCGAGCGGCAGGTCGGCCGGTGGCGTGGCGAAGCCGATCTTGCAAGGCGCATCGGAGGCTTCGAAGTCGGCTTGCCAGCTGTCGGTGCCGGCATGCACGATAGAGGTCAGCAGGGGAGTGGCGCCGGCCGATGCGAGCAGGCGCAGGAGTTCGCGTCTTAGCATCTCCGCCTCAGCGCAGGTGGATGACAGTCTTGAGATCGGCATTGACGCTGAACGCCGCGGCATCGAAGCCCGGCGCGGCGCGGTTGCCCTTGGCGTCGTTCGAGAAGCCGTAGCGTTCGGTCGGCATGCCCATGGGGTTGGTGTCGAGCTTGCCGTTTCCGTTCTCGTCCGCGAACACTCGCAGCGCATAGCGTCCGGGCGCCAGGCCAGGGAAGGCGAGCCGGGCCGCGCCGGCGCGCAGCGGCACGGTCTGGGCCGCCAGCGCCTTGTTGCCGGTATAGCCTTCGGCGCTGTCGAAGAGCGCGACATAGAGGGTGGCTTCGGTCGCCGGACCGTCCACGACGCTCAGGGTCAGGTCGGCGGCGAGCGCGCCCAGCGGGGCGAGCAGGGCGGCGGCGCACAGGGCGCGCGTGCCGCGGCGGGGCAGGGGAGCAGAAGGATTCATGAGGGCCTCGTCGGAAGTGGAGGCCCGAAGATCGCGCGGCCGCTGGCTGCTGCCCAGCGCCATGCGACGGAATGCAAAATGCGCGCGCCAAATGCGCGAGCGGCGGGCGAAGCGCGCCCGGATTCAGGTCGGCGGCTCGTCCTGCTCCTCGTTCGACGAGGAGAACAGGTCCCAGGCGGCC
Organism: Variovorax sp. LjRoot84; assembly: GCF_964254305.1. Taxonomy (NCBI): domain Bacteria; kingdom Pseudomonadati; phylum Pseudomonadota; class Betaproteobacteria; order Burkholderiales; family Comamonadaceae; genus Variovorax; species Variovorax sp. LjRoot84. Next base: position 4,462,299 of record NZ_CAXUTE020000001.1, on the reverse strand, counting down.
AGGAACAGCGCGGCGATCACCGGCCCGATCACGAAGCCGTTGATGCCGAAGAGTGCCATGCCGCCGATGGTGGAGAGCAGCACGATGTAGTCGGGCATCTGGGTGTCCTTGCCGACCAGGAGCGGCCGCAGGATGTTGTCAACCAGCCCGATCACGACCACGCCGAAGACGATCAGGAACACGCCCTGCCAGATCTCGCCGGTGGCCAGGAAGTAGAGCGCCACGGGCAGCCAGATCAGCGCCGCGCCCACCGCCGGCAGCAGCGAGAGAAAGGCCATCAGCACGGCCCACAGCAGCGCGCCCTGCACGTCCAGGAACCAGAACGCGAGGCCGCCCAGCGCGCCCTGCACGGCCGCGACCGCCACGTTGCCCTTGATGGTGGCGCGGATCACGGTGGTGAACTTGTTGAGCAGGTAGTGCGTGTGCGGCCGCGCCAGCGGCAGCGCCTCGCGCACCGACTTCGACAGCTCGGTGCCGTCGCGCAGCAGGAAGTACAGCAGGTACAGCATGACCGCGAAGCTGACCAGGAACTCGAAGGTGTTCTGCCCGATGTTGACCGCCTGTGTCGCGATCAGCTGGGTGCCCTGGGCCGCGCCCTGCGAGAGCTTGGCCAGCAGCGCTTCGATGTTGCCGAGGCCGAATCGGTCCAGCAGGTTGAGCAGCCATTGCGGCAAGGCGGCCGCGATCTGCTGCAGGTAGCGCACGAAGTTGATCTCGCCCGAGCGGATCTTCTGCGCCACCAGCGACACCTCCTGCACCAGCGAAGCGGTGACCATCGTGAGCGGGATGATCACGATCACCAGGCAGATCGTGAGCGTGGCGAGCGCCGCGAGGTTGCGCCGCTTGGGCATCTTCCTGAGCAGCCGCTTGTAGAGCGGCGTGAACAGGATGGCCAGCGCCACGCCCCAGAGTACCGCGCCGGAGAAGGGGGCCAGGATCCAGAAGAAGGCGGCCGTGACGGCCGCCAGCAGGAACAGGAAGACGCCGCGCTGGAGTTGGGGTGAATTCATACGCCGGCTACTGTAGCCGACCGGATTTGCCGTTCCCTCAGCGCGACGCGCGCGGCAGCGCCACCGGCGCCAGCGTGGCGCGCAGGCGCTCGTCGGCGCCCGGCGCGGCTTCGGCTTCGACCTGCAGCGCCTGCTCGACGTTGCCGATGTGGTCGAGCATCAGCTGCCGCGCGCGCTTCGTGTCGCCGGCCTCCAGCGCGGCCACGATCGCCGCATGCTCGGCGCACGATTGCCCGGCCTCGTGCTTCGACTGGAACAGCGTGGCCGCGAGCGTGGTGCGGGCCGTGAGGTCGCGCAGCACGTCGACCAGCAGGCGGTGGCCCATCTGGTCGGCCAGGCAGACATGGAAGTCGGCCAAGAGGAAGGCGCGCGTCGCGGCATCCGCGCCGGCGATGGCGCGCTTCTCGTCGGCGATGTGCTCGCGCAGCTTGCGGATCACCTTCGAGAGCGGCCGTCCCGCCTCGGCGAGGATGCCGGCCTCGACGATGCGGCGCGCGGCGAAGGCGTCGCGCGCCTCTTCGGCCGAAGGCTGCACCACGTACCAGCCGCGGCGCGACTGCACCTCGACGAAGCCGCGCGCCTGCAGCTGCATCAGCGCCTCGCGCACCATGGTGCGGCTGACGCCGAAGTTCTCCGCCAGGTCCTGCTCGCCGAGGCGCTCGCCGGGCGCGAGCTTCTGCGCCAGGATGGCTTCGACCACGCGCTCGGCGATGGTGGTGGGCGTGACGTCGGTCATGGCGAGGGCTTGTGAATGAGCCCTAGTGTGCCGCGTGGGCGGCGTGCGCCGCGGCGACCAGGGAGTCGGGCTCTGCCAGCGGCTCGTCCTCGGGCGAGTGGGTGCCGTTCAGCACCGCATGGGCGCGCTCGCGGTCGATGTCGCCTTCCCAGGCCGCGATCGCGACGGTGGCGACACAGTTGCCGATCAGGTTGCCCAGGGCGCGTGCGATGCCCATGAACCAGTCGACCGAGAGCACCAGCACCAGCCCGATGGCCGGGATGGCGGGAATCGCATGCAGCGTGGCGGCCAGCACCACGATCGCCGAACCCGGCACGCCGTGCGCGCCCTTGGATGTGACCAGCGCGATCGCCAGGATGGTCAAGAGGTCGGTCATCGAGATCGGCGTGTTGGTCGCCTGCGCGATGAACACGGCCGCCAGCGTGATGTAGATCGAGAAGGCGTCGAGGTTGAAGGAGTAGCCGGTCGGGATCACCAGGCCCACCGTCGAGTCGCGGATGCCCATGTGGCGCAGCTTGGCCATGATCTGCGGCAGCACGCTGTCCGACGAGGTGGTGGCGAAAACGATGGTCAGTTCCTCGCGCAGGTAGCGCAGCAGCTTGACGAGGCTGAAGCCCGAAAGCCGCATCACGAAGCCCAGCACCACGAACACGAAGACGATGACGGAAGCGTAGAACAGCGCCACCAGCATGCCCAGCTGCTTGAGCGAGCCGATGCCGTACTTGCCCACGGTGAAGGCGATGGCGCCCAGCACGCCCAGCGGCGCCAGCTTGATGATGATGCCCATGATCTTGAACAGCACCTGCGAGAGCGTGTCGACGAAATCGCCGACCGGCTTGCCGCGCGGGCCCAGCAGCGCCAGCGCGCAGCCGAACAGCACCGCGAACAGCAGCACCTGCAGCACGTCGCCGGTGGCGAAGGCGTTGACCACCGTGGTCGGGATCAGCTTCATGAGGAAGTCGACCGTGCCGCCGCTGGTGAGCTTGTCGGCGTTCGAGGCATAGGCGCTCATGGCCGCGGCGTCGAGCGCGCCGGGGTCCACGTTCATGCCCACGCCGGGCTTGAACACGAAGGCCAGCACCAGGCCCATGGCCAGCGCGATGGTGGTCAGCACCTCGAAGTAGATCAGCGACTTGACGCCGACCCGGCCCACGCGCTTCAGGTCGCCCGCGCCGGCGATGCCGTGCACCACCACGCAGAACACCAGCACCGGGATGATCATCTTGATCAGCTTGATGAAGCCGTCGCCCAGCGGCTTGAGCTTGACGGCGAAGTCGGGAAAGAACAGGCCCGCCAGCACGCCGAGCACCAGCGCGATGACCACCTGACCGAAGAGCGATTTGGCGAAACGGGGCATGGGGGATCTCCGTGTTTGGTTGCATGCAAGAGATCAGTAATCTTGCATACAAGCAATGTAGGCAAGATTCGGCGTTTTTTCTTTGGGGGTATTCCCGGGGTTGGGGTGCACCTGAAGAAGATGTTCTGAGCTATTAATTCCCCAAACGCGTCAATAAATCCGCAAACGACGCCAATAAATCCGCAAACGACCGGGCGACTTTGGCGGCTGCCAGAGTCGGTGACAAGCGCGCACATCGCTCCCTACGGGGAGCTCAGCATTTCAGGTCGAAGAACTGCTTGCGGGCTTTGTAGAGGTCCACGTCGGCTCGGGCCTTTGCCTCGCCCGTGGCACTCCCCGAACCGGCTTCGAGCATCGGGATTTGGCTGTCAAGCCGCGCGCATGCCTGCTGATCGCCGCCCGGCAAGTTGACTCGTCGCCGCATCACGTTCATCTCGTCGTGAGATCGCCCGTGCAGCGGTCGCGTCGCGTTATCGAGTGACGTGGTGTACTCGTCGCGCTGAACTTCGCGGCCTTTGCGGGAGGCACCGCCCAGCTTATCCGCACCCTGAGTCGGCGTAGCGTCGATAATCCTTGCCCCTACGCACGGCGCGTCTGAGTACGCGACCTTTCCGTTCGTATCGCAGCGATAGACCTTCGGTTGAGCTGCCGCTGGCAACGCGAGCACAGTGCAAAGAGCAGCAACCACCAGGTGATGCATGCTCGCGTTCACCAGAACTTCCACCACCGCCGGCGGCGTATGCGCATGTGCAGCGGCCTGGTGTCGAGGATCTCAAGGAGGCTCGCAGCGGCACCGAAACGACGATGGGCTGCGTCACCAGTCCCCTCCGGCGTCAGGGCTTCCTTCACCTCACCGCAACGCGTTGAACGGGTTGGGGTTCGAGAATCGTGGACGGGAAGCGCGCCATGGTCGGACATGGGGATCATTCTGCCGGAACGGCTCGAGAGGCCAGCGTGAATAGCTGCGCACGATGGGCTGCCATCTGAGGGCAACTACAAGAATTGCCAGGAGGCCGGGTCCTGGCCCTCTGGGGCAGGACGGTCGCGAGCAACACCACCAACATCCGCCTTCGGAAGCGCGTGCGCACTGACCACGCGGCGGTCAACAATCGGCCACGACCCGTCAGTCGCGCGCCCGCCCGCTACGTCCGGTGAAGGACTGGAAGGTGACATCTCACGCAGCGAACTCTTCCTTTTTTGGTGTCATGTCGTTTCCTTGTTTGTGGCGCGTGCCATCCACGACAGGTCCACCGATGCTGAATATTTCGAATCAGGAAGGAATGGAGCGCGCTGCGCCACTTGGATGCCTTGGTGGGGGCCGTCGGCTTGGCAGGTCCGTCCGACCTGCCGTGTCGTCAAATGGGCGCGGGCTCTATCGGCCCGCTGCCCTCGTCACATCAGTCGGCGTATTCGCCAGCGTCCTTGATCACCTTCGACCACCGCGCTTTTTCGGCTTCAAGGTATTTCTTGTGGCCGGCAGGGTCGAGTCGGTCGTCATTGACGACTGTGAGGCCGAGCGCCTCCTCCCGCTTGATCAGATCAGGATCTTTCAACGCGGTGCGCAGTGCGGCGTTGAGCTTGGCGAGCACTGCGGGAGGCGTGCCACGCGGTGCGTACAAGCCGTGCCAGACTTGGACGTTGAAGTCTTTCAGTCCGGCTTCAGACAAGGTCGGCGTGTCCTTCAGCGCCGCGAGCGGTAGCCGCTGCAAGCTGGTGACGCCGTAGACCTTGACCTTCTTGCCCTCGATCTGCGGCACCGCGTTGGTCGCCTGTTCGCACATCACATCGACCTGGCCGCCGATGAGGTCCGTCATCGCCGGCGCGGTCCCTTTGTAGGGCACGGGCGTCATGCTCGTCTTCAGCGCGCTTTGGAACATCAGGCCGCACAGGTGCGATGCGGAACCGAGCCCCGCGTTGGCGAGGTTCACCTTGCCGCCATTCGACGCGATCCACTGACGCAACTCCGCGAAGCTGCCGGCAGCGAGGCTCGGCTTGCCTATCAGCACCGAGGGCGCTTCGTTGATAAGACCCAGGGTTTCGAAATCCTCCGGCACCTTGTAGCTGAGCTTGCGGTACAGGGCCGGTGCGGTTGCCATGCCGATGTGATGCACCAGCAGCGTGTAGCCGTCCGGCGTGGCACGGGCAACCTTGGCCGAGCCGATCGTGCCGCCCGCGCCGGCGGCGTTGTCGACGATGACGGTCTGGCCGAGAGGCTTGCGAAGCGCCTCGGCCAGGTCCCGGGCGATCTTGTCGCTCGGGCCGCCGGCGGCAAAAGGCACGACCAGCGTGACGGGCTTATCGGGAAACTCTGCGCACGCCAACGAAGCGAATCCGAGCACGGCGAGGCCGGCGCCGCAGCGCCAAAGATTGATCATGATCATGATCTTGTCTCCTTGGGTTTGCGGGCGTCAGGCCGACAGCGCCTGCATCTCGCGATACAGATCGGCCTTGCCTTCGAAGCCGATGCCAGGCAGGTCAGGCAGCGTCACATAGCTGTTCTCTACCTTCACGCCATCCGGGAATCCGCCGAACGGTTGGAACAGGTCGGGGTAGGACTCGTTGCCGCCCAGTCCGAGCCCAGCGGCGATGTTCAGCGACATCTGGTGCCCGCCGTGGGGGATGCAGCGACTGGCCGACCAGCCGTGCTCCTTGAGCATCTCGAGCGTGCGCAGGTACTCCACCAGGCCGTAGCTCAGCGCGCAGTCGAACTGCAGCCAGTCGCGGTCGGGGCGCATGCCGCCGTAGCGGATCAGGTTGCGCGCATCCTGCATCGAGAAGAGATCTTCGCCCGTGGCCATCGGGTTTTTGTAGAAGTTGCGCAGCGCCGCCTGGAGTTCGAAGTCCAGCGGGTCGCCCGGCTCCTCGTACCAGAACAGGTCGTATTGCGAAAGCGCCTTGGCGTAGGCGATGGCGGTTTCAAGGCCGAAGCGCCCGTTCGCGTCGACGCAGAGCTTCTGGCCGTCCTGCAGCACTTCCATGATCGAATCGATGCGGCGAAGGTCTTCGTCGAGCGAGGCGCCGCCGATCTTTTTCTTGACGACCGTGTAGCCGCGGTCGATGTAGCTGCGCATCTCGTCCTGGAGCTTCCTGTGGTCCTGCCCAGGGTAGTAGTAGCCGCCCGCCGCGTAGACGAAGATCTTGCGGTTCGGCTTTCCGTCTCCGTAGCGGTCCGCCAGCAACTGGAAGAGGGGCTTGCCTTCGATCTTGGCCACGGCGTCCCACACCGCCATGTCGATCGTGCCGATCGCCACGGAGCGTTCACCATGGCCGCCCGGCTTCTCGTTGGTGAACATCGTGTTCCAGATCTTGTGCGGGTCGAGGTTGTCGCCCGTGTCGTCGACGAGCGAAGTCGGATCCGCTTCGAGGATGCGCGGTATGAACCGCTCGCGCATCAGCTTGCCCTGGCCATAGCGACCGTTCGAATTGAAACCGTAGCCGACGACCGGCTTGCCGTCGCGGATCACGTCAGTGATCACCGCGACAAGACTCAGCGTCATCTTGCTAAAGTCGATGTAGGCGTTGCGGATCGGCGAGCTGATGGGGATGGTTTTCTCGCGGATTTCGACGATCTTCATGGTTGGCTCCAGGGGGTGTTTGATAGAGAGCCTGTATGGTCCGCCGCACGGGCTTTTTGGGCCAATGCTCTTTTTCGCTGCTTCTATGCACCGGACGAACCGCACATGAATCTGATCTGGCTTGAAGACTTTGTGGCCCTGGCTGCCACGGGAAATTTTTCGCGCGCTGCGGAGGACCGCCACAGCTCCCAACCCGCGTTTAGCCGGCGCATTCGTGCCCTGGAGGAGTGGATCGGCGCCGAGCTTTTCGACAGGAGTTCGCAACCCGCCAAGCTGACCGAAGTCGGCGAATGGTTCACCGGCGTGGCACAGGAATTGATCGCCAGGGTCGCGCGGGTGCCGGGTGACGCCAAGAAGGTCGCCGAGGCCAGTTCGGTCACCTTGCGCATCGCGTCCACGCATGCGCTCTCTTTTACTTTTCTGCCGCGATGGTTGCGAAGCCTCGAATCGAATACGACGCTCGGGCCGGTGCAACTGATGTCCGACGTGCTTCAGCGTTGCGAAGCACTGATGCTGCAAAGCAAGGTTCAGTTTGTGTTGAGCCACGCGCACAGCAAGGCGCAAGGGGCGCTGGATGCAGAGCCGTACAGGTCGGCCCGGATCGGTGAGGATCTGCTGATCGCGGTGTCGGCGCCGGACGAGGAAGGTAACGCGCGTTATCAGCTCGCGCGTCAAGGCGGACCTGCAGTACCTGTGCTCCAGTACACCGAGGAATCAGGGCTGGGACGCATCATGCGCGCCGTGATCGGTCGCAGGCTGGAGTCAGTTCCTGCGCAGGCCGTCTTCACGGCTCATCTCGCCTCTGTCCTCAGAACGATGGTGCTAGACCGTAGGGGGATCGCGTGGTTGCCGCAGACGCTGGTGGAGGACGATATTGACCAGGGTCGGCTTGTCGCCGCGGCGAGCAACGATTGGGAAGTTCCCTTGGAAATAAGGCTCTATCGCGACAGCGAGCTCTTGGGGAAGGCCGCCAACGCGTTCTGGAACGCCGCGATTGGAGTGTGATCGCATCGTGGTCGTGGTCGTGGTCGTGGTCACCGCAGGGTATGACCTCAACTGCGGCCAGTTGGTCGAATCCACAATCTAAGACCGCTTCACTGCATTGCGGACGTCCATCGCGACAACCCGTACGGCAGCAGTGGGCCCAAAGCGGCTGTTCAAGATGTGGATCCGATCGCCGCGAAGCGGTCACTGGACTGACGACATTTTGGTGTGCTGTCACTGCAGCTTGCGTTTCGTGTTACGCCAAGCGAGGTCGCGACCTGTGCAAGTACCCTCGCGGAGCGTGGTGTCAATATCATCTCGGGTCCCACTGACCAACCATGGGGCCATCGAACACTGTTCTTCCGAGATCCTGACGGCAATGTCTTGGAGATCTATGCTGAGATTTAGCCTGTGCACAGGAAAGCCAAGCACGGTGCTGTAGAACTCCCGCATCGCTGGCAGGCGAGCAAAGATCACGGTGTAGTCGAGACTGCGAATCGGCAGCTTTGGATCCATGATTGAGTTCTACTGGTCTCTGGTGCGGCCTAACACGCCCGGTATCGGCGAGCCCGAAGGTCATCGGCTGCAGGCCTTAGATCGACAGCCCCGGTTCCAGTTAAATCCTCTATTGGCTGTTCGTTGAGGCCTTGGCCCTGACCGCGTAGACCTGCATCGCGGCGGCGCGGCCACGCAGTTGCTGGAGGCCGAGGTCCTCGAGCGCGCAGCCCTCGAGATCCTCGAGCCGCTCCAGCGCGTCGCCCGAGACCAGGAACTGGCGCTCGAGGTCTCGCGTCGCCTGTTCGATGCGTGACGTGGTGTTCACCACGTCACCGTGGTACACGATCGCGCGCCGACTGCCTCCCACTTCGCCGGTGATGACCGGGCCGCCATGCAGCGCAGCGCGAAGCCGCGGCACCGCGCCGAACTCGCGCTCGAACTCCGGCGCAGCCCGCGCGAGCGCCTGTTCGATCGCGAAGTAGCAGGCGACCGGTCGAGCGCCCTCGCGCCCTTCGGCCACCGCCCAGGTGATCACGATCTCGTCGCCGACGTATTGATAGACCTCGCCTAGGTGGTCATCGATCAGGTCCGAGGCGAGCCGGAAGACCTCGCCGAGAAAGCGATGGACCGCGTCGGGGCCAATCCGCTCGGCGAGCGGCGTCGAGCCGACGATGTCGACGAACAGGAAGAACCGCTCCTCCGTGCGCGGGCGGTGGTAGCGGCCCAACACGATGTCGCGCAAGGTCTGCTCGCCGACCAGGCGGCCCATTTGCAGCAAAAAAATGCCGGCACCTAGGATCAGGAACGCAAGCGCAACCGATGGCGCCCTCGGAGTCGCGATCTTCACGGAGATCGCCGCTGCGAGCTCGGGGTTGGGCAATATGGCAGCGATGGCGCCGGCGAGCTGCCAGCCTGGTCTGGCTCCGATAACGAGCACGATGACGGCGCCATAGACAAGCAACTTCATCGCGAAGCTGACGAGGAACGGCGCCCGTTCGAGCGTGTGACCGAGCCGCGTCGGCGGAAGGAAGATTTCGGCGCCGAAAATCGCGCCGGCCAGCAGCACGCCGTGGGTGGCGCCCGCCAAGGCACCGAAGCTTGCGCCGAAGAGCGGCGCGTCGGGGAACCCGTAGCCGCTCGTGCTCCCGACCACCGCGCCGATCACGGCACCCCAGCGGAGCGCACGGCGAAGGAGGTCGACCCGGCGTCTTGCGCCCGCCCGCATCGTCGTCGGCATGTCAGGAGCGATCGAGACCATGGAGCGGTGTTCGAGTAGGAACCTCATCGGTTGTTGAAAATCAGCTCCGGCCACGCTCGCGGTTGGCGTCAGCGGTCGAACGTCGTGACGGAGCGAGCCGTGTCAAGTAATGTAGGTCCAGATCAACCATGGGGGCGAGGAGAGCAGCGTCGTCTCGATGCCGGTACAACCAGCCCAGGTGCGCGAGCAGGGTGTGCGACAGCTGCGTCGCCGCGAACACGAACACGAGGTGGAAGAAGAGCTCGATGCCTGTGAGTCGTGCATGCGCAAGATGGGGTGGCTTCCGTCGCGGTGCGCACAACCACCGCGTTCGTGCGGCGACCGTCACAATCGCGGTAGATCTCGAAGACTTTTTGGACAGTCGCGCCTAGCTGATACGCCGTATTGCCGCCCGTCACCAGCGGCAGCTGATGGCCGACTGTAGCCTGTCGCGGCCCGGGGACAACGGGCCCTAACCGGCTGTTTGCCGTACTCGTCGTGGCCGCGTGCAAGGAACCCGGCGCCTCAGTAGCTCAGTACCGGCCATCGCACTGGCGCACGGGGTTCGCTTTCGGAGGTGAGGCTACGGATTCAGGGATTCAGGGATTCAGGGATTCAAGGAGGGGGGCGGCGGACTTCGAAGCACCTCCACCTTGGCCTAACCTTCCATGCGGCTAAGATTTAGACACCACCACATGGAGACATTGCATGACGCTGGATGAATACACGGAAGCTGCGAAGAAAATCTATGCGGAGCAGCAGGACCTCGCTCAGTCGATGTCGCGGCTCGCGCTCTCGGCCAGAGCTGTGCCGACCAACCCGGAATTCTTAGCTCTCATGACGAAGCAATGGGGGCTGGTGCAGCAAATGGCCTCGCTGAACACGGAGCTGATGGTCGGCATCATGGTCCCCAAAAAATAAGAGGCAGGCCGATTGCCGGCTGCGGCAGCAGCGCCGACGGGGCCACGGTTTTTTGGCGTCAGAGCCCTCCGCCTTTCTCAGCCCATGACTGAACTTATACCTCATCATGCGATGCCAAGGTATAAGCTAGGCCGCAATCGCCATCCGCACGAAGACGACTATCAGAAAAAAGCACTTCCGGGCGCGAGCACAGCGTCTGGGCCCACCTCGTTCAGCCGCCGCGCAGTGGCAGCGAGTCACGCACGACGAAGTACTTGTCGCCTGAAAAGCGCAGGTACCCCTTGGCGACAAGATGCTCAAGGAAGCGAAGCACTTCCGAAATGATGCCGGTCATCGACTCGCCTGGGCTTGCGTCGAAACGCGCCCAGGTCCAGGCGTTCACCGTTGCTGCAGAGAAGCCGTAATCGCGCCTTCGCGCGTCCCCGAGGGTGCCAAGAACAAATTCTTGGAAGAGGGCACCTTGCCAAAGGGGCGCTGGCGCATTGACGGCCGGCCGTGAGTTGGGCTTCACCGTTGTGAACAGGTCGGGCCAGGCGTCCGGCGGCGCGCCCAATGCGGCCTGGAGCTCGGCGAGCTTCTGCTCGGGCGTCAACGCACGGTGGCGCTCGTGCTCCTTTCGGATGGCGAGGCGCTCCGCGTCCAGCATGCTGAGGTCGGTGCCCGTACGCATATAGACCGGCGGTCCGGCGCCTCTGAACGGTGCCGGTGCGGGTGTGGGCGTGGGCGTGGGCCGCAATGCGTGGAGCTCGGCCAGGAGCTGTCGCTCGAGCGCTGCCGCCTCCGGGTGATGGAGCCACTCCCGATTCGCGGGGCTGTCACAGATTTCCTTTGCCAGCTCGTCCAGCTTGAGGGCTTTGCCGACAAGAGGGCGCAGGTCGACCTCCACCGCGGGAATGTTCGCTTCGCGGTAGGCGGCGAGCTTCTGCGCATTCGTCTTGGCGGTGATTCGGAACTCCACAACGCCCGCTAAGCCGTCCGCACGGATGCCGTAGGCGTCGGCGCGATGACCTGCGACGGCGCGCTCCAACTGAACAGCCTCGAAGTCCCATCGAGCCTGCGGCTGACGGAAAGTCTTCTGCCGGGGCCTGCCAAACCGAGGCTCATCCGTTGCGGTCACCACGAGCGCGGGCACCTCGATGCGCCGATGGGTCTGAAGAACTTGTTTTGCGGCCAAGAGTAGGGCGGCCATCTGCCCGTTCTTGCAGTTGTTGTTGCCTACGTGGCTGAAGTGATGAACGAGGATGTCACCCTGCCTTGCCATCAAGGGAAGTCTGCACCCGGGGCACACGCAGTTGCATGCCAGGCCCCGCTCGGCCGTGAACGGGTCGATGAGCGAACCGTCGGGGCGAAGTCCGAAGGGGATGTGTTGGCCGACGCTCATGGTCGAAGTCTATTCGGCCCGAATGCGGTTGTGCGTTGGGACTGCCACAGGGCCTCTGGGGCAAATTCCGCACTGGCTTGATTTGGGCCGTGACCTCGGGCGACTCCTGTCCCGGCCTTCGGATGAGCACGATTCGCTAAGCTGTTGACCCAAACCTAGGAGCGACAAAATGCCAGCCACCCTACGTGCCTTGAAGGGCGACATCACCACCTTGAAGGTTGATGCCATCGTCAACGCCGCGAACTCCAGCCTTCTGGGTGGCGGTGGGGTCGACGGAGCAATCCATCGTGCGGCTGGCCCGGACCTCGTGCACGAGTGCCGCCTCTTGGGCGGCTGCAGGACTGGTGACGCCAAACTCACCGGCGGATATCGCCTTCCAGCCAGGTTCGTGATTCACACTGTCGGTCCAGTTTGGCGCGGAGGCATTCAAGGCGAGCCCGAACTGCTTGCATCTTGCTATCGACGGGCGCTCGAACTCGCCCGCGACGCCGGCGCACGCACGGTTGCCTTTCCCTCCGTCAGCACCGGCATCTACGGTTACCCAATCGAGGACGCAGCTCAGGTCGCAGTCCACGCGGTGAGGGCGGTGGTTGAGGGCAAGGACGATTTTGAAGAAGTAGTTTTCCGCTGCTTCTCAGACGGCGATTTGGTCGTATATGAACGGGTGCTGGCAAGCGACGTTTGACTCTCCGCGGTTGATGCCTGGAGACGAGGGAAGCCGGCCGAGAACGAGGGTTACAAGCTGGCTTTGTAGGGCTGCGCGGAGTAGGGTTTGCCTATGCGCCGCATCCTGCGGGGCGAAGAGGAAGCATGGAACAAGGTGCCGAGGTCAGAAGCATCGAGCGCGATGGATGGCACATCTCGATTCGTATGGCGCCGCTCAACGCCGAGGGCTTGCTCTGGGGCTCTGTCGACGTGGCGTGCCAGGGTGAGCACATGTGCCGTCTGGCCATAGCTCACGGCTTTGCAACCGAGGACGAATTGATTGCGGAATTTGAAGTCAAGGCGAGCAACTGGATTGAAGACTGGCTCGCGCGACCTGCGACAGAATCTGGGAACCTCTTGCGGTCTCGGGGTCGCGGTCGAGCCGGAGGCGTCGGCCATGGCCCGGGTCAACATCGCGAAGGAAGCCGTTGCGGGACCGACGGGGCCCTCTGACCACGGCCCGCGCGCAGAAAGTGAGTTCGGGGGGGCTATTTCCGCGATGTCGGTCTGCAATCCGCGCGCCAGAGCAGCTCGGCCGACCCGCAGTACAGTGTGGATGCCCCTATATGCCCAGCGATGTGAATTCGCGTGTCGCTTGCTGCAGGCAGCTGCGGCCAACGTGCGCGGGAGGTGCTTGATGACCGAAATGGTTGTACATGTGAGAGGTTCAACCCCCGAACAGCAGGCGCGCGGAGTGGCGGCAGCCCAGGAAGTATTCAAGCGCGCCGGCGTAGACCCCTGGGACACTGCCAAGGCCCATTTCAAGCGAGCCGGCGAATGTCTTGCGCTGTCCGACGCCGAAGATTGCCTCTCGGAGGAGGAAGGTCGGCTGGCGCACCTCTTTGACGAGGCCGAAGAAGCTGCTCTGGCAGCATGCTGCGAGGGACGGGATGCAGTTCCCCCGGATTCGTACTTCCAACTGCTCAGGCCACCCGGCGGATAACCTTGGCTCCGGCGTGCCCTCCAAATTTCTGAGGTTGCCAGCGAGCCGTCTATTCCTGGCTCTATGGCCAGGTGGAGGTGAACTGGACGCCGTCGCGAAGGTGCAGCAGTCACTGCCTTGGCCCGCTACTGCGCGCCTAACGCCGCGAGAGAACATCCACATCACGCTGCACTTCATTGGGCAGATGCCTCGAGGCCGACTCCCGGAGCTCATCGGCGCGTTTGCAGTCGCCTCTCGACCGGTCCAGCTCACCTTTGACCGCACCGAACTCTGGGGCCGAGGCCTCGTGGCGCTCACCGCGAGTCACACGCCTGCAGCGCTCCTCGACCTGCATGCGGCGCTGAGCGAAACGCTCGTTCGCAGCGGACTGCCCGTGGATTCTCGGCCGTACCTTCCGCACATAACGCTTGCGCGCAATGCGGGCAGATCTGCTTCATTCCTGATGCGAGCGCCTGAACCATTGGAGGTGAAGTGGCGCACCTCGGGTCACGTCTTTGTGGAGTCGGCGGGAGGCCGCTACAACGTCATTTCGCGCTATTGATGCGCGAGCTACGCGCGCTGAGCGCACGGTCCTTCATCTGCACCTGAGGGCAAACTGACGGTCTCTTGCATGCTTGCGTTCGCCGCGTAGCCTGTCCTGCTGGTAGCCGTTGAGCGGCTGCCGAGCAGCTGCATCCAACGATGCGATCAGCGATTCAAGTTGGCTGCATTCGAAAACGGTGCTGTCAACATTCATCGCCACGCGCCGCTCGTGGGCCACAAGCTCCTGAGCGGCAACCCGGTTCTCCCGCATTGATACCTCTCGAGCCCGAGAACTCATGCCGTCCGCCAGATTGATATCAGGCCGAACCTCCACCAGGGTAGCGCGTGCGCCTGCGGGGCACGCGACGTCGGAGTACGTTGCTTGGCCCGTGGTTGTCACGCACCTCGTGACGTGCTGGATGCGAGGCGATGGCCCTTCCCGCGACGCGGAGGTGCTCGGCGAAGGAGGCACTGTCGCTGGAGCGACGGCACCAGGCCTCAGGGGAGTAGGCGCGCCTTGCCGCGCTTCGGTCCGGACTTTGGATACGAAGGTCAGCCATCCCTGTGACCAAGCGAATCCGACGAGCGCGGCCGCCAGCACAAGCGCCAAGTGCAGAACCCGATTCGACGATTTCGCGGGGCGTAGACCGCGTTCCCAAGGCGTTAGAGGCTCTCGGCGGCCGTTCATCAGCGAGTCGAATAGGGCGTGGGGGCGCATGGCCTTGTGAATGTCTGCGACCGTCAGGTTCTGCGACATCGGAAGGCAAGACTCAGGCGCGCGCTTTCGTGAAGTTGTTCACGGTTAGATTGCGAGAGGCAGGTGAGACATCAACCGGCTGAACCTCTTACATCGCGGGCCTGCAGCGACGGAGTACCATCGCGCTCCGAAGGAAATGGTTATGGATAGAAACGATAACGCCATGCGCGCTCAGATCCCAAGTGGCGTCCGCGTTGCGCGCGATGCGGGGCAGGCGCAGATCGCTGTCGTTATCGTGGCGCCGCCGAGCACCGCAAACCTGCGATGAGCAACGGCATGAAGGTGCGCGGCACCGTCGAGATGGTTGCCGCCATGCTGATTTCGGGAACCATCGGCTGGTTCGTCATCTACACCGGGCAGCCTGTAGTCCAGCTGTTGTTCTGGCGGTGTGTCTTCGGTGCCGCCACACTGCTCATCGTCTGTTTCCTCACGAGAACGCTGGTCGGCACGCTGACGCTCAAGCAAGTCGGCTGGGCCGTGCTCGGCGGTGCGGCCATCGTCCTGAATTGGCTGCTGATCTTCGAATCGTTCTCTCGCGCATCGATCTCGGTTGCCATCGCGGTCTATAACACCCAGCCATTTATCCTCGTCGGACTGGGCGCGCTCTTCTTCTCGGAGCGCATCACCGCCACCAAGCTCGCTTGGCTTGGCATTGCCTTCGCGGGCGTACTGCTCATTGTCTATGCCAGCCCTACAGCGGCAGCGTACGCCGCCCCTGCAAGCGCCTATATCGTCGGCGTCCTGATGGCGCTCGGCGCTGCATTCTTCTATGCCGTCGCTGCGATTGCGACCAAGAAGCTGGGCACCACACCGCCGCACCTCATCGCGTTGATTCATGTCTGCCTCGGCACCTTGATGATCGCGCCTTTCGCGGACTTTACGAATCTTCCGACCGACCATCGGGCCTGGCGCGATTACGTGGTGATGGGCGTCGTGTACACCGGCTGGTCTTCGCTCTACTGTATGGCGCGATCCAGAAACTGCCGACGCACTCGGTGGGAGCACTTTCCTTCCTCTATCCAATCTTCGCCATGGTGGTGGACTTCGTGGCCTTCGACCATCGGCTCAAGCCGTTGCAACTCGTTGGCTCGGCGGCCATCCTGATCGCGGCTGCCGGAATCACCCTGGGCTGGTCCTTGCGCCGCGAGACAACTTCTCAGGTCTGACACGGGCGCCAAGGCTCTCCGTCCCAGGAAAGATCCTTCTGAGCCCAACTAGTTGGCGCTCTGCTCCCAGGGCATTCGTGAGAACGCGGCCGTCGCGATCGACACGGGATGCGCGGCGCTAGTTTGGGCATTTATTAGCAGTCACCTGCCATCCGAAACTGCGCGGGCGGGCGTCGTTCGGGCATTTGCGCCGGCGACCTAAAGCTCGAGGAGCTTGGCGAGCCGCATGCCACCTGGATCGCCGTTTGGGCATTTATTAGCTCAGAACACGACGATTTGTTCTAGGTCAATAAATGCCTGAACAGGTCAATAAATGCGCAAACAGTCGGGGCCCGGACCTAGCCGGCCTGAGGCGAGAGCAGCGAACATGACGATGAGCCGCGTCATGGACATCGAAAGTAGTCGGAGGTCGGACGGGACCAGCGCTGTGCCGAGTCACTTGCTGCAGGCCGGGGGCACGCTGTCGTTTAACCGTATGCCTGCTTCCGGCCAGAAGATGCTATGTGGGACTCCCCGGGCAAGACCCGTTGAGCTAGAACGGAACTTCCCAACCTCTTTGTAGCGAAGGAGACGGAAATGTCGACAACCCAGACAGCCCCACAAGTCAAGGATACGGCGATCGCGGGCGAGTTGTACATGAGCTTCGAGCTCGGCGACAAGTCCTGGAAGGTGACGACGAGCGATGGCCACCGCGGCCCGAGCCGGTACAACGTGGATGCGGGCGACACGGCCGCAGTTGCGCACTGCATAGGCAAGGTCTTGGAGCGCTGCAAGCTCGAGCCGCAGGCCAAGGTGCACTCCTGCTATGAAGCCGGCCGCGACGGCTGGTGGCTGCACCGCTGGCTGATCGAGCAGGGCATCGACAACATCGTGGTCGACTCCTCCAGCATCGAGGTGAACCGGCACGCCAGGCGGGCCAAGACCGACCGGATCGATGGCGACAAGCTGTTGGCGATGCTACTGCGCCATCACCGCGGCGAGCGTGTGTGGTCGGTGCTGCATGAGCCCACGCCCGAGGACGAAGACGCGCGCCGCACGCACCGCGAATTCGCCCGGCTGACGCAGGAGCGCACTGCCCACACGAACCGCATCGGCTCGCTGCTGGTGCTGCACAACCTGCGCCCGCACGTCATCATCGGCGGACGCGACTGGGCGCGCTGGTGGGAACGCCATGGCGAGCAGGTGCCGCCTGTCTTGCGCGCCGAGATCGAGCGCGAGAGCGCGCGGCTTGCGTTGGTCAAGCAGCAGATGAAGGCGATGGAGGCCGAGCGACGCCAGGAACTGGCCGATGGCAAGCAGCCGCAGGTGGCACAACTGGCCCAGCTGCGCGCCATCGGGCCCAAGGGTGCCTGGGTGCTGGTCAAGGAGGTGTATGGCTGGCGGCGCTTCGCCAACCGGCGTGAACTGGCCGGCTGCCTGGGGTTGGCACCTACGCCCTATGCGAGCGGCGACAGCCAGATCGAGCAAGGCATCAGCAAGGCCGGCAACAAGCGAGCGCGCACGATGCTGGTCGAACTCGCCTGGAGCTGGCTGCGCCTGCAACCCGACAGCGCCTTGACCCAGTGGTTCAACCGGCGCTTCGCTGGTGGCGGCAAGCGCATGCGTAGGGTGGGCATCATCGCCTTGGCGAGGAGGCTGGCGATCGCGCTGTGGCGCTATCTGCAGTACGGCGAGATCCCGGTCGGAGCCTCGCTCAAGCCGGCCGCTGCCTGAAGTCCCGAGCAGCCTTGTTCCAACGCACGGTGGCCAAGGAACGCATCATCATGATCAAAGGTCGACGCGCCCGAAACGACTGCGGGTCACTGCAAAGAAGTGACCGTTCCCAAAGAAGGGGCGCGCCGGTAACCGGGGTTTGCCGGTGCGCTTCGCGCGCATGCAGCATGAGGTGCAAGGCGTTCACGCCCTGCACGGATAGAAGTTCGTCCGAGCACTGGCTCGAACGCTCGCCATACCCCGACCTCGAATCAGGGATGCATCACCGGGTGCCGCGCCACTGCCTCACCCGCTCAGCAACACCTGGGGGGCCGCCATGAAATGCCGCTTCGATACGTTGATCAAAAAGGCTTGACAAAAGAGTCCCCATAGAAGCAGTCGTTTGAGCCAAACCTCCAAAAGAGAAAAATGTCAGTTCCGCTTCCTACTTTTGCCTATCACCCTGACCCATTGGCCACAGGCATGGTTGTGCCGAAGGCGACGGTCTGCGCGAGTTGCAAGAGGGCGCGCGGGCTTGTTTACGTTGGACCGGTCTATTCGACCCAACCACAGGAACCCGTTCTGTGCCCATGGTGCATCGCGGATGGCTCCGCTCACGTGAATCTTGGCGCGAGCTTCGCGGATGCGCACCCGCTGCTGCAAGCTGGCATCGCGGCTGAGATTGTCGAGGAGGTGAACCTTCGGACTCCTGGCTACGAGTCCTGGCAGCAGGAGCAGTGGCTTGCGCACTGCAACGATGCATGCGAATTTCATGGAGATGCATCGAGCGAAGATGTAAAGAGTGCATCTCAGGAAACAAAGAGCCATTGGCTTGCAGAGTACAGGCAAGACGAGAAGGGCTGGCTCTTCGCTACTGAGGGCTATCGGCCCGGCGGCGATTCGGCGCTCTACAAGTTCGTCTGCCGGCATTGCAAGGCAGTCCTGTTCGGCTGGGACTTGTGCTGACGGCTTTGGTCAGGGCGTGTGCCCATCGCGACCGGCTTCAGTCGGCCAAGACCGGACGGTCGGCGTCCTGTCAGAATCCTCAAAAACTCGGCTTCAATCGATGTACGAACATACATGGCTGCGGGAGCAAACCCGGGCGACCCGTGCTCTGGTCAAGTTCATCAGTGACCATCAGGGTGTGCCAGATGCCGACCTTGGATTTTGCTTGGTTGCCCTCGAAGCCAAGAACCTGGAGCAGGCTGTCCGCCATGCGCAGCGCGTAAAGCCAGCCGGCATGGGCGGCATCACTGACTGGTTCCCACCTGTGATGTTCGCAAACGAGAACGAGGAGTACGTCACCGAAGTCCTCGTTGCCCTGGTCAACCACTGGGCTCGCCTTATGAGCCTGTCGTTCAAGACATCCGCCGGCTGACGGCCAGAAGCGGACCTTCGATGCGCCAACCTGATTCCACATCCAGTGCACTCCTCAACGTTTTTCTCCCTCGTATCAAACGGTTCGCCAGTGCGGCACGGAGAGCACGATGCGGTGGTTCCCTGGTGGAGCTTTACGAAAGCAGTGCTATCGGCAGTGTCCCTGTCACTGGTGCGTGATGGGTTGGTTCGACTCGATGACGCAGTCCTTGAAGGTCCGTTCACGCTGCGTCAGCTGCTGAGACATGAAGCCGGGCTGGCTGACTATGGCGAGCTTGTCGAATACCACGCTGCCGTTGCTCGCGGCGAGGCGCCCTGGCCGGCGGATGAAATGGTGCAACGCCTCGATGCTACGAGGTTGCGTTATGCGCCTGGAGCCGGTTGGCGGTATTCGAACGTCGGCTACATGTACGTAGCGAGGCTTATCGAACGTGTGACAGGACTCGCGCTTGAGGAAGCGCTGAAGCAACGAGCGTTGGCGCCGCTGGGCTTGTCGCGAGTTCGCGCCGCAAAGACGCGAGCTGACTTGGATGGCGTGTGTCTGGGGGCCGCATCCACTTATGACCCTGGATGGGTTTATCACGGCTTGCTTGTCGGCCCTCTCTCGGACGCAGCCCTTTTTCTAGACCGCCTGCTGGCTGGACACCTCCTGCCTGATTCGCTGCTGCAGGAGATGCAAGCAGCACGCCCCCTCGGCGGACCTCTTCCTGGGCGCCCTTGGACTTCGCCGGGATATGGCCTCGGCCTGATGCAAGGCGTGGTGGATACGGGTCTGACCTTGTGCGGACACACCGGAGCTGGGCCGGGCAGCGTAGTGGCCGTCTACCGCAGCGCCTATGGTGTTGACACGGCGAGCTGCGCCGTCTTTCGTGAGGGCTCCGGCGAAGGCTTTGCTGAAGGCGAGGTCGTTAATCGCCTGTCGGCAACCCTGAAGCCTGAGAAGTCTGGCGATTGATGATGCGGGCTCTGAGGGTCTGGTTTCAGGAAGTGCATAAGACAGCTTCCGGCCCGAAGCTCCGATCCGCCGACCGGCTACAGTCGGCCAAGACCCGACGTTCAGTTCGGACGCACGGTGGGAAGAAGTCCAGACTCCGCCAGTACCGTGTTCGAGCGCAGGACATTGACGTACAGAAGCTCATCGAAGTGAGCGAGCCACTCTCCAAAGCCGTGATGCGCTGCCAATGCCTTCTCCAACCGGACCGGCGCGACGCCTTTTCGGTACTGAAGTCTTTCCGCGACATTGGCCGAGATTGGGATGCGGAGCTTGCGGTCGAATGACTCGGCGATGGTGCCATCAGGCTCCTCCACCTTGTAGATGGGCTGACTGAATGCCGCGCTGTCGGTCCCACGTCGGAGGATAGGCCAGTCGCCGACAAACAGCTTTGCATCGAGCGAGGAGGACGCCAGCAGCGGTGTTAGTACGGCGGTGTTGACGACGGCTGCCTGTGGGCTTGGGACCGTCTCGGCGAAGAGCACGATGTAGAGCTCCGAACGCCAATCCGCCGCGATGACGCCCAGGCCGAAGGCGGCGTCGTTGAGGGGAACGCAGAAGAGGTCTCCCGTCTTTACTCGAACGCCCATCAGTGCTTCCCCAGCCCGTCTTCTGCCAACATCGGCCGCCGAATCCTACCTGCCTGCGGCATGCGACGACCGCTTTCGAGCGGACGCCATGACCGCAAGGGACCTTGCCGGATACCGCCGCGAAGCGCGTGCACACCCACTCGACGTAAGGCAGGATGCGGCCACAACCGGACCTTGGTGACATGACCTCAAGACCATCATCCTCAACGCACGTCGTGCACATCAGCTCGGCCGGACGTCGTCCTGCGTACTGGAAACTCGCGGCGCATCTGTGGGGAGCCGGCTGCAACATCGACTCCGACGGGAACAGTCAAACACCGGACGACGAGGAGTGGACCGAACTGACACTGTCCCTTCGCGGCGCGCCCGGGCAGCATGTCACTGTTGACCCAATCCCTGGGGAGGCCTCAACTTTGGCGGTACGGTCTGCCGACCCAACCTTGGCCGAGAAGGTTGCGGCATTCCTCAGTGACAGCCGCGGGTAGCCAGCGGCTACAGTCGGCCAGGAACGGACGTTCAAAGCCGAGCTTCAGTGAGCCAAGAAATGACAAAAAACGAAGTTACCCAGAGCCTCGCGAGCATCGCATCCGACCAGCACCTTGCCGACCTTGGCGATGACCTCGTTCAAAGCTGGCTCAGTGCAAATGTGGGCGTCGCCGCTGTTGAGCCGGTCTTGCGCTTCATGGAAGCTCACAGCGACTGGGACTTAGGCACGCCTGGACCGTTGGTTCACTTCGTTGAACGGTTTCATGGCCAAGGCTACGAAGGTGAGCTGATTGCTTCGGTCGAAAGGAAACCCACCGCCCACACCTTGTGGATGCTGAACCGCCTCATCAATGGCGAGCGAGACGGACAACGGAAGGCACGCCTGCTCGGGTTGCTGTCGGCCGCCGCTACCGCGCCGAATGCCGAGCCGGAAGCAGTCGATGCAGCTCGGGAGTTCCACGCGTTCCAGGTTTCGGCAAACTGACCACAGGCAGGACTCGGCCAAAACCAGTCGTTCGGTTTTGACGTCAAATTGCACACAATCGCCTTTTCATGGCGTGCGCTGGATCTGAGCCTGGGGTCGCGTGCGCCTGTCAGTTGTGGGCGTGGCCGGACTCCTCATCGGCTGTGGGCTCGGTTAGGCTCCCCCAGGCGTTGACCAACTGTTGAATGATCTCGGCGACCACCTTGCAGGCAGGGGAAAGCTTCCCCTGCTTAGGGAACGCCAGAGTCACGTGGCGAAAGAGATCCGGCTTGACGAGCTTGCTGGCTTGAAGACGGCCCCGTTGAAGTTCCTCGGCAATCGAATACGGCCCCATCATTGAATAGAGCCCAGTCGTGCTCGCCACGAGTTCCTTCTGCATCGTCAACGAATCAACTTCGGCGATAGGCGTCAGAGTGAACCCCAAGCTCCGAGCTGCTTCGTCAAGCGCATTGCGCCAGTGACTGGGACGGCGAGGTAGCACGAGGCGCAGACCCGACAGGCGCGAGAAGTTCACCGTGGGTTCTTTCGTGAGCTCGTCGCCCGGTGCAGCGATCAGATAGGTATGCGCAACGCTCAGCAGTTTTTCTTCGTGGCCGCTTGGGCGATTGAATCGAAAGAGGATCGCCATGTCGACGGCGCCGCTATCGAGCATCGCGTTGAGTTCAGTGCCCTGAGCCTCGGCGATGTTGAGGCGGATGCCCGGGTGCTCGACCTGCAGGCGTTGAAAAAGCCGAGTCATCAGCGGATGCGCTGCGGACGGGATGACGCCCAGGCGGACCTCCCCAAGCAGTTTGCCCGATTCCTCGCGAAGCTCCTGAGCCAGCCGGTCTGTCTCCAGCAGCCAGGAACGTAACCGCACCGCAGCGCGCTCGCCCAACTCGGTCGGCGCGACACCCCTACCCGTTCGCCGGAAAAGCGGTCCGCCAAAGGTCGCCTCGAAGTCACTGATCTGGCGGCTGATGTGCGACTGCACCGTCTGGCGGCGGGCCGCAACCTTGCTCAGGCTGCCAGCCTCCAGCACCTCCAGGAAGAGCTTGACGGTCGCGACGTTCATAGGGGTTACCCGCGTGGGCCATGCCAAATCTGGCAAGTCTGATTGCTCTGAATTCTATCTATGCGAAGAGCTTCTGGATTTTTACAGTCCCTGTACCCGCTGCGAACTGATCATTTCGAGCAACCAACGCAGTGATGAATCCAAGGAGACCCATTTGAAACTCGCCAGCTTCATACACGCCGGGCAGGCCACCTACGGAGTGGTCCAGGAAGAGCGCTACCAACTGCCGCCGGCCGACTTCCTCGGCCGCTACCCGGACCTGGTGTCGGTGCTGCGGGCCGACGCCTTGCGCGAACTCGAGCAGGCGGCGGCGGCAAGCGGGAACTCCGTGCAGGCGAGCGCGGTGCACGCGCTCCCGGTGATTCCCAACCCACCCAAGCTGATCTGCGTGGGCTTGAACTACAAGACCCACGTCGCCGAGACCAAGCGCGGCGACAGCGAATACCCGTCATTGTTCCTTCGCTTCAACGACACGTTGGCGGCGCACGAAGACGTCGTGCTGCGCCCGGCCTTCTCGGAGCGCTTCGACTGGGAAGGCGAACTGGCCTTCGTGATCGGCAAGGGCGGCCGCCACATCCCGAAGGCGCAGGCCTTCGAGCACATCGCGGGCTATGCCTGCCTGAACGACATCAGCGTACGCGAC
Source organism: Variovorax sp. LjRoot84 (assembly GCF_964254305.1). Lineage (NCBI taxonomy): Bacteria > Pseudomonadati > Pseudomonadota > Betaproteobacteria > Burkholderiales > Comamonadaceae > Variovorax > Variovorax sp. LjRoot84. The sequence goes on along the minus strand of NZ_CAXUTE020000001.1, from coordinate 4,439,190 downwards.
TGGCAGCGCCACACGCACCAGTTCACGCCGGGCAAGAACTTCCCCGGCACTGCCCCGTTCGGCCCCTACCTGGTGACCCGCGATGAGGTGCCGGACGTCACCAAGCTGACGCTGGAGACGCGGGTCAACGGCAACGTGATGCAGCACGCGAGCATCGACGACCTGATCTTCGACATCCCCGTCCTGGTCGAGTACATCTCGCGCTTCACGCCGCTGTCGCCCGGCGACGTGATCGCCACCGGAACGCCGGGCGGCGTCGGCGACCGCCGCGAACCACCGCTGTACATGAAGGAAGGCGACGTGGTCGAGGTGGAGATCACCGGCCTCGGCATTCTCCGCAACCGCATCGGAACGGCAGCCTGAGCGCCGCGAAACCATGGCAACCAGATCCACACCCAACCTGCGCATCGCGGTCGACATTGGCGGCACCTTCACCGACATGGCCGCCTTCGACGAGTCCACCGGCAAGCTGCTGTTCGGCAAGGCACTTTCGACGCACGGTCAGCTCGTCAATGGCATCCAGGCCACCTTGGACAGCGCCGACATCGATGTGCGCAATGGCCAACTGTTCCTACATGGCTCCACCATCGCCATCAACACGCTGCTGGAGCGCAACGGCGCCAACACCGCGCTGCTGATCACGGAAGGCTTTCGGGACATCTACGAGATCGGCCGCGTGAACCGTCCGGATGCCTACAACCTCTTCTTCAACAAACACCAGCCGTTGGTCAAGCGCTCGCTGCGCTTCGAAGTGGCCGAGCGACTTCGCGCCGACGGCAGCCTGCACAAGCCGCTGGACGAGGGCGCCGTGCGCGAGCTGGCCCGCGAGTTGAAGGGCCAGAACATCGAGGCGGTGGCGGTGCTGCTCCTGCACTCGTATCGCAATCCGGCGCACGAGCAGCGTGTCAAACAGATCCTGCAGGAAGAGCTTCCGAACGCCTTCGTTTCCGCTTCGCACGAGCTTTCGCAGGAATACCGCGAGTTCGAGCGCGTTTCCACCGTCGTGGCCAACGCTTACGTCGGGCCCCGTGTCTCCGAATACCTCGGTCAGCTCGAGACGCACCTTTCCGACAAGGGCTTCGGCGGCGACTTCTACGTCGTGCAGTCGACCGGCGGCCTGTTTCCGATCGAGCATGCACGCGTCGGCTGCGTTCGGATGCTTGAGTCGGGCCCCGCGGCCGGCGTGATCGGTGCGCAGGCCATCTGTGCGCAACTCGGCATGGGTGATGCGATCGCGTTCGACATGGGCGGCACGACGGCCAAGGCGGGCGTGATCAGCAAGGGCCGGCCGCTCACGACAGGCTCGGCGCTGATCGGCGGCTACGAGCGCGCGCTGCCGATCCAGATTCCGATGATGGACATCCACGAGGTCGGCACCGGCGGTGGCTCGATCGCCCGCGTCGAGACCGGAAACGCGCTGCGTGTGGGGCCGCAAAGCGCCGGCTCCATCCCCGGCCCCGTGGCGTATGGCCGCGGCGGCAAGGAGCCGACCGTGACCGACGCCAACCTCGTGCTAGGCCGGCTCGACGCCGACAACTTCCTGGGCGGGGAACTCAAGCTCGACATGGAAGGCTGCAAGCGTCAGATGGCTGAGCGCGTGGCCGGGCCTCTGGGCCTGGACCCAACCGAAGCGGCCGACGGCATCCTGCGCATCGCGGTGACGCAGATGTCGCACGCAGTGAAGGCGGTGACCACCGAACGCGGCCTGGACGCCGGCAGCTTCACCATGGTGGTGTACGGCGGCGCCGGCCCGCTGCACGCCTCGGCGATCGCACGCGAGATCGGCATCCGCAAAGTGCTGATTCCGTACGCGCCAGGCTACTTCTCGGCCTATGGGATGCTGTTCTCCGACCTGCGCTATGACTACGTGCGCTCGGTGTTCCGCAAGCTCAACGACGTCTCCTTCGAGGAAATTGAATCCGCCTACAAGACGATGGAAGACGAAGGCCGCGCCGCGCTGGCGCAGTCCGGCGTGAAGGCGGACGGGGTTGTGATCGAGCGCGCCGCCGACATGCGCTACGTGGGCCAGGAGCACGCGGTGACGGTCGACCTTCCGATGGCGTTCTTCGAGGGCAAGGACCGATCGGCGATCAAGCAGCAATTCGACGAACTGCACAAGGTGCGCTACGGCACTTCGGCACCGAAAGAACCGGCCGACCTCGTGAGCTTGCGCGTCACCGTGCTTGGCATCATGAAGAAGCCGCCCAAGCACCGCGTGGACGAGGGTTCGTCCAAGCCCGAGAAAGCGGCGGTGCGCACCGTCAAGCCGGTGTACTTCCGCTCCGGCGGCTGGGCCGACACGCCCGTCTACAAGCGCGACCTGCTGCGCTCGGGCAACGTTGTTAGCGGCCCGGCGCTGATCGAGGAGCACGCCTCCACCACCGTGATGCAACCAGGCGATGAGATGCGCGTGGACGAACTCGGCAACCTTCAAATTTCCATCGGGAGCGACCGGTCATGAGCAGCACTCTTAAAACCCAAGCGGCCGCGGTTGACCCGGTCACCGTTGAGATCATCCGCAACGGCCTGTACGCCGTGACGGAGGAGATGAAAACCAACCTCACGCGCACGGCCTACAACCTGATCATCTACGAGGCGCTGGACTTCACCGTCGGGCTCTTCACCAAGGAGGGCGACACGGTCTCGATCGGCCTGGGCCTGCCGATGTTCATTCGAGGCATGTCCGAGACGGTGAAGGCCAAGATCAGGCACTTCGGCTACGAGAACATCCTGCCAGGCGACATCCTGGTCACAAACGATGCCTATACCACCGGCAGCCATCTGAACCACTTCACGTTCACGATGCCGGTGTTCCACGAGGGCAAGCTCGAAGGATTCACCTGCTGCATGGCGCACTGGCTCGACGTGGGCGGCACGCTCGGCAACGTGACCACCGACATCTTCAGCGAGGGGATCCAGATTCCCATCATGAAGTACCAACGCGAAAGCGTGGTCAACCAGGACCTGATCGACATCATCGCGATGAACGTGCGGCTGGCCGATCGGGCGTTGGGGGACCTGCGCGCTCAGATCACGGCCATCACCACAGGCGAGCGCCGCTACGCGGAGCTTCTGCAGCGCTATGGCGTGGATGCAGTGAACGGCTCGATCCGCCAGATCATGGATTCTTCGGAGGCCGTGGCGCGCAAGAACACCCTGTCAATTCCCGATGGCGTGTATGAGGCGGAGTCCTTCATGGACGACGACGGACTCGAGATTGGCAAGCGCATCCCGATCCGCGTCAAGGTGACCGTCACCGGTGAAGAGATGACGGTGGACTTGTCCGACGTCAGCAAGCAAGTCCGCGGCTTCTACAACTCGGGCTTCACGACCGGCATCGCCTGCGCGCAGGTGGCCTACAAGTGCCTGACCACGCCGACCGACTACCCGGTCAACGACGGAAGCTTCCGCTCGCTGAAGGTGATCATGCCGATGGGCACGGTGATCAGTGCCGAGCGGCCGTATCCGATGCGGGTGTGGATGACCTTTCCGATGACGGTGATCGACACCATCTTCAAAGCGCTGGCGCCAGCCATCCCAGACCGCTCGATCGCAGGTCACCACGCCGACCTGGTGTTTCCCAACATCCACGGCATTTCCCCGGAGGACGGGCGACTCTTCATCGTCGGCATCGGACCGCTGGGCGGAGGATGGGGCGCCAAGTCGACGGAAGACGGCGTCTCGGTCACGGTCTGCATCAACGACGGCGACACCCACAACAGTCCGACCGAGCAGCTCGAGGCCAAGTACCCGGTGCTGGTCGAGAAGTACCAGATTCGCCAGGACAGTGCCGGCGCCGGTCAGTACCGCGGTGGTCTGGGCGCGGAGATGGTGGTGCAGGCGCTGTCGCCTTTCACCGTCACCACCCGCATCGATCGCGTCCACTGCAAGCCATGGGGCCTGGAAGGTGGCGGGGACGCCATGGGCAACGGCCTCGCCGTGCGTCACAAGGGTGAGTGGAAGACCGACCACCTGAACGCAAAGATCTTCAACGTGCGGCTGGAGCGCGGCGACGCCTACAAGATGCTGTCGGGCGGCGGTGGCGGCTTCGGCGATCCGCTTGCACGCGACATGGACCTGGTCGCAGAGGACGTGCGCGAGGGCTACGTCAGCAGTGACGTGGCACGTCAGGTCTATTGCGTCGCCCTGGACTCCAAGGGGCAGGTCGACCAAGAGGCCACCCGCACGCTTCGCAAGGCACCGAAAGCCTCGCGCAATGGTGCCTCCCTCGACGTCGCCTGGGACGGACAGTGAGCCTCGCCATGGCCGATGACGTGTCGCAGCGCGCCTCCAGGCTCTCACGCCTGTGGAGCGAACTTGCGATGCGTCACGTTGCACTCGGCTCCAGTTGCGGCTGCGGCGCCGGCGGCGTGAGCCTCCAGCTGGTCGACTTCGAGCTGGACATCGTGGAATACCTCGAGGATCAAGGCCTTCGCTCAGGTGTTGTCGAAGTGGAGAAATTCTTCCGGGCACGCCCGACGTCTGAAGCCACCGGTCTCCCGCTTCAGACTCTCTTGGAAGATCTTGAGCGCGACGAGTTTCCCGCCGAGGCGAGCGAATGGGTGCTGACAAGGCTGGAACGAACCTTGAAATCCTTCGCTGAACTTCACGGCCGGCGTCAGCAGGGCGAGTCATGACCGGCCACTTTTCCTCGTTGCTGGGAGCCGACCAGCCCGGGCAGGTGCGCGTCCCTGTGACGGTCCTGACCGGATTCCTTGGCAGCGGCAAGACGACGCTCCTCAACGAGCTGCTGCGCGAGCCTGATCTGCACGGCACCGCAGTCATCGTCAACGAGTTCGGTGAAATCGGTATCGACCACGACCTGATCGCCAACACGACGGAGGACACCATCCTGTTGGCCAACGGCTGCATGTGTTGTGCGGTGCGCGGCGATCTCATCGGTGCGCTGGTGGGTCTCGCGGAACGCGGCGCATCGGGTGGTTCAGCATTGCGCCATGTATTGATCGAGACGAGCGGTCTCGCCGACCCTGCGCCGATCCTCCGGACCGTGATGGGAGAGCCCGCCGTCAAGGATCGCTTCACATTGGCCGGCGTGTGCTGCACCGTCGACGCCGTTCTGGCGCATGGCACGCTCGATCGTTATTCCGAAGCCGCCAGACAGGTCGCCATGGCCGATCACCTTTTTCTCACAAAGGCCGATCTGCTGGGCGAACCGATCTCCCAGGAGTTGCTTGACCGCTTGAGGAGCTTGAACCCGACAGCTGCAGTGCATCAGGAGCGCGGAGAGTACGTGGCGGTGCTGCGGCAGACGATGCAGACACCCGCCAGCGACGCGCGGTCTTTCTCCGCGGAGAGTGGATCCTTCTACAGACCGGTGGCAACCACTGGCGAAGCGGGTGATGCACCCGCCCACTCGGGCGGAATTACTTCATTCGTGATCGCTCGCGACGATCCGTTGCCGCGAGACAGCTTCTTTGCCTGGCTCGACATGGTGATCGCGATGCGGGGCGAAGACCTGCTGCGCGTGAAAGGAATCGTCAACCTGCAGGAGCAGCCGGAACAGCCGCTCGTGTTCCATGGCGTACAGCACCTGTACCAGCCGCCCGAGTCACTGCCGGCCTGGCCAAGCGCGGACAGACGCACCCGGATTGTGTTCATCACCCGAGGCGTCGATGCAGAGTCGATGGACGAGTCGCTGCGCGTCTTCGAGCGGCGACGACGCCCGAGACCGCCCGCTGCCTCTTCACCGGACCCCTCATCTAAATCAACGGAGACTCCATGAAATCACTGAAAGTATTGGTCGCGTGCGCGATGCTCGCGGTCGCGCCCGCATGGGCGCAGACTGGCAAATTCCCTGACCGCTTGATCCGCATCGTCGTTCCTTTTGCTGCGGGAGGCGGTGTAGACAACATCGCGCGCCTGCTGGCCAACCAGCTACACACGCAGCTCGGGGTGTCGGTGATTGTGGAAAACCGTGCCGGCGCGAACGGCGCGCTGGGTGGCAAGGCAGTCCAGACCGCTACCGCCGACGGCTATACGCTGCTGTTCTCCGCAGCCACGCACGTGCTGGCCAAGGAGGTCGTCGCGACGCCGCCTTACGACCCGCAAACGGACTTCTCCCCGATTGCGCGCGTTGCCGAGGCACCGCTGATGCTCGTCATCGCGCCCCAGCTCGAGCCTCGGAAGCTCACGGACGTGCTGGCTGCGGCGAAGAAGGAGCCGGACAAGTGGACAGCGGCCATTCCGGCTGCAGGCGCGCCAAGTCACCTGGCCACGCTGCTTCTGGCGAAGCAGGGCAACGTGAAGTTCACCTATGTGCCTTACAAGGGCACCCAACCTGCGTTGGTGGATGTAGGGGGCGGACACGTGCAGCTCCTGATGGACTCGATGATCTCTGTGCTGCCGTTGGCCAAGGCGGGCCGCGTCCGGCCCATCGCAATCACTTCAGCCAAACGCAGCCCGCTAGCGCCTGACGTTCCGACAGTGCAGGAGAGCGGGCTGCCGGGCTTCACATACGGGTCGTGGTACGGCGTGTGGGCGCCCAAGGGCACACCCGCCGATCGGGTCCAGTTGCTCAACACTGCCATCAACAAATCTATGTCTGAGTTGGGCAAGTCTGGCGCGCTGGCAAGCCTTGGCGTCGAGCCTGTGACTCAGGACGTCGACCAGTTCAAACGCTATGTCGCTGGTTTCGTGTCCCAAAGCGCTGAACTCCTCAAGAGTGCAGGCTTCAAGCCAGAGTGACGACAGACGCCATCGCCACGCTTCATTCATCGAGATCAGAATCATGAACAGAACCATCATCGCGGCAGCGAGCATGCTGTCTTGCGTCACCGCGGCCACCGCCCAATCGTCCGTCACGCTCTTCGGCGTCGTCGATGTCGGCGTTAGCTACTACAGCGCCAAGAGCGAGTTCTACAACAACACGGCTGCACTGGTGCCTCCGCTGCCGAGCGTCACCCGAAGCCAGACGGTGTTGTCCAACAGCGGGCAATCAAACAGCCGTTTGGGCTTTCGCGGCACAGAGGATCTTGGCGGAGGACTCGCCGCCGGCTTCTGGCTCGAAGCAGGTACGACGCCGGATAGCGGAGCAACTGGGGTCGCAAGTTTCAATCGACGGTCGACCGTCAGCTTGTCCGGCCCCTTCGGCGAGATTCGGCTGGGCCGCGACTTCACGCCAACCTTCTGGAACGACTCGGTCTTCAGCCCATTCAGCACGATCGGCGTCGGCGCAAATGTTGTTTCGACTGTAGGGACGAACCTGCAGACGGTAAGAGGTCCTGGGTCGCCCGTGGCCGCTTCCGACAACTACCTTCGCACCAGCAACAGCATCGGCTACTTTCTTCCGCCCAATCTGGGCGGGGTCTATGGACAACTGCAGTACGCACTGCACGAGAACGTCTCGCAGAGCAATATGCCGGGAAGTCCAAGCCACAGGGGGCGCTTTTTTGGGGGGCGGTTGGGCTACGCTGCCGGGCCGCTCGACGTTGCCTTGGCCTATGGGGAAAGCACGGCAGCGGACACCACCGGCATGAACGCCGCTGGATTTCCCACCGGCGTCAATCTGGACGAGAAGATCAAGACCATCAATCTCGGTGCCTCGTACGATTTTGGTTTTATGAAGGTCTTCGGTGAAGTCTCGCAAGTCACGGATCGGGCGTTGTCAACGGCGCCGGCGCCGGTGCTTGGTTCTGTCACGCTTCGTGATTCAGACAAGTACAAGGGCGGGCTTCTGGGCGTCACCGTGCCCGTCGGCCCAGGTCTGATCAAGGCGTCGTACTCGCGCGTCAAGTTCGACAACGACCTGGGCCCATTGGCCACCTCATTTGCGCCGCGACGAGACGCATCGGTGAACAAGCTTGCCGTCGGGTACGACTACAACCTCTCGAAGCGCACGGCGCTGTACGCCACAGTTGCCCGCATTCGGATCAAGGACGGTCAAAACAATCCGGTGATCATGGGGGCGGTGACGGGTGGCGGGGCGTATCTGTCTACAGGTGCAGGAACATCAGGATTGGCACCGCGCAGGTCCACCGGATATGACTTTGGCATCCGGCATGCGTTCTGATGGGACGGGCTGTTCTGACGGCAGGAACTGAAGGAGTCCATCACGTTGTAGGTCGATGAAGCTGAGGCTCGTCCATTGGGTCGTTGGACGGCTGCTTCCAGAATGGCTTTGCGCGCCTCGCGATTGTCGAGGTCGGGTGTCTGCTATCGGCAAAGGCGAAGGCCCGCAATGGGCCCTAAGCCGAAGTTCAGATTTCTCCGAAACTGACGTTCCCGTGATTCGGCACCTTGGGTATCAACTTCCGCGCTCGCTCAGCTGTTTTCCAAGCGACAGGGTCATCTGTCGAGTGACAAGGTTGTACTCAACGGCTTCGAAGCAGGCGTCACGCACAACGGAGGCTACGCCCAGCGTGCGCGAGTGCCGGGTGACTGGCTGATCAAGCTGCCGCCTGCCATCACCACGCGGCACGCGGCCGCCATCGGAACTGCGGGCTTCGCGGCCATGCTTTGCGTGATGGCACTGGAGCGCGGAGGCCTGAGCGGTGGCGACGTGCTGGTCAGGGGCGCGGCCGGCGGCGTAGGCTCCGTCGCCATCGCCATCCTTGCCGCGCGCGGCTTTCGAGTTGCCGCCTCGACTTGCGGTCTGGCGCAGGGCCTGGACCTGACCGGCAGCGTCGCGCCCTTCATTCTCCGCGGTGTCACGCTGGCCGGCGTGGACACGGTCAATGCGCCGATGGCATTGCGCGAGCATGCATGGCGCCGCCTTGCCACCGATCTGGATCCGGGTCTGCTGGAACAGATGACGACGATGATCGGACTCGATGAAGTGTCCGAGCGCGCCAAGCAGGTGCTGAAGGGTGGCGTTCGTGGAAGAACACTGGTAGACCTGAGTACCTAGCAACATCGATGCGGCAGCACTACGCGCCGGGCCAGCGGTCAATGCTCCGCCTTGTATGCGGCCAGAAACGCGTCGGATGCCACCTGATCGGCCAGGGCCCTCAAGCTCGCAGCCGAGGCGGGACCCAAGACGGCCTCCACGCGGTCGTTGGCCGCGGCCCAGCGCACCGCTGCTTCCGAGAGCCTGGCCTTGCCAAGCGGAGTGAGAACGCCGTGTTTGGTCCGCCGGTCCTTGGCGTCCGGACGCAGCTCGACGAACCCATCGCGCACCAGCGGCCTGAGCGCATGGGTCAAGGCCGAAAGCTGGATGGCGAGCCGGGCCGCCAGTTCCTGCAGCGTCGGTCCTTGTCGATCGGCAACCATGAGCTTGTCTATTTCCGCGATGAGCGCGAGCTGCGTGGCTTTGAGGTCCAACGGCGCCAGCGCTTCGTCATACAGCTGGCCGAGCCTGCGAGCCGCGAGGCGCAGTGCGGTGTTCGTGCAGACACGCCCGCCCAGGATGCCCTGCTCGCCTGCGGCGGACTGATCCATGGCCGGCTTGTCCGGGCTGTTTTTCGCGTCGATGAGCTTTGTGTTGATTCCCATGTTCTGAATATGGTTGAGTGCTGCACCATTGGCAACCCGCAGCTGATCAAACCTACATTTGAGCCCTCAACTTTTTGGTTGAGCCCTCAATTTTATTGGAAAGCCATCAATGACAAACCCCAGTTCCAGGAAAGTCGCCCTTGTCACCGGGGCTTCTTCCGGCATCGGCGCCGTCTATGCGGATCGCCTTGCTGCGCGTGGATACGACCTCATTCTTGTCGCCCGGCGCGCCGACCGCCTGGAAGCCCTCTGCGCACAGGTCTCGAAGGCGCACGGTATCAAAGCCGAGCCGGTCGTTGCCGACCTGACCAAGGACGAGGACCTGGCGCGGATCGAGACGATTCTGTCCACCGAAGCCGGGGTGCGCGTCCTGGTGAACAACGCCGGCATCGCACGACTGGGACCGTTGGCCCAGAGGTCCGCAGGCGACGCGCTGTCCCAGATCGCCCTCAACATCACGGCGTTGACGCGCCTCACTCAAGCGGCCGTGCCGGCCTTCATCGCGAGAAACGAGGGGGTGATCATCAACATCGCTTCCGTGCTGGGCATCCATTCGCTGCCCATCAGCGCCGTCTACAGCGGCACCAAGGCCTTCGTTCTGCAATACAGCCGAGGTCTGCAGCAAGAGCTGGCCGGCACCGGGGTGAAGGTTCAGCTGGTCCTGCCGGCATCGACAGCCACCGAGATCTGGGATCTGTCGGGCGTCCCACTGGCGGCCCTCAACAAGGAGGCCTTGATGACGACCGAGCACATGGTCGATGCGGCCCTTGCGGGATTGGACCAAGGCGAAGCGATCACGTGGCCGTCGGTTGCCGATGCAGCGCTGTGGGACAAGTACGAGGCCGCGCGCTCCGAACTCTTCGCCGCCACCCAGGTTGGAACGCCGGCTCCGCGCTACCGGATCGGTTGAGCCGCTGCAGGCCCAAAGCCCTCCCTTCTTCTCTTTTCTCATTCCATTTTCTCAGGACAGTCCATGCTTTTCGACGCCTTCTCCCTGCGCGCCACCCCGCTCAAGAACCGTGCCGTGATGTCGCCGCTCACCCGCAGCCGCGCGGTCGACAACAACACGCCCAACAGCCTGATGGCCACGTACTATGCCCAGCGCGCGGGCGCCGGCCTCATCATCACGGAAGGAACCTCGCCGTCGCCCAACGGCTTGGGCTATGCCCGGATCCCGGGCCTGTTCAACGACGCCCAGGTGCAAGGCTGGAAGCTTGTGACCGACGCAGTCCATGCCAAGGGCGGCAGGATCGTCGTGCAGCTCATGCACACCGGCCGCGTGACCCACAAGGACAACCTGCCGGCCGGCGCCGAAGTGCTCAGCGCTTCAGCGGAGACATGCCCGGGCCAGATGTGGACGGATACGCAGGGCAACCAGCCGCACACGCCGCCGCGCGCCATGACCGAAGCCGACATCCAGATTGCGATCGGCGAGTACACAAGGGCCGCGCGCCTTGCCATCGAAGCCGACTTCGACGGCATCGAACTGCACGCGGCCAATGGTTACTTTCTCGAGCAGTTCCTGAACGCCAACGTCAACCGCCGCACCGACGGCTACGGCGGCACGGCCGAAGGGCGCAACCGGCTGGTGCTCGAGGTCGCCCGTGCGGCCGTGAAGGAGATCGGCGCCGAGCGAGTGGGCATCCGCTTGTCGCCGCACGGCGTGCTCAATGGCACCGGCGCATTCGAAGGCGTGGACGGACAGTACCTGGCGCTGGTGAAGCAGCTCTCCGCGCTCGGCCTCATGTACGTTCACGTGCTGGACCATTCGGCCATGGGCACCCCGCCTGTCCCGGCAAAGCTGAAGACCGATCTGAGGGCTGCGTTCGACGGCCCCTTCATCCTTGCCGGCGGACTCGACAAAGCCAGCGCACAACGGGCCCTGAGCGAAGGCCGCGCGGACCTGACGGCCATGGGCAGGGCTTTCATCGCCAACCCCGACCTGGTCGATCGCATGCGCCAGGACGCGCCGCTGAACGCGCCCGCGTCGGACACGTTCTACACGCCCGATGCCAAGGGCTACACGGACTATCCGACGCTCGCCGGCTAGACATCGCACTGTTGCAAACATGCCGGTGAGTAGTACTGACACAGGCACCACCGGTCCCACCGGTCCCACCGGTCCGGTGCTTCTGTGCCGTCGACGAACCCGCGCTCTCGGCCATAGAAGGTGGGCGTGCGTCGTGAAGTTCTGGTTGTGGCCGAATGTAGCCCGTCGTGGCCTCGGAGCTTTGGGCCCGTTGCCGTCCTCCGGCTTTCACTTCTGAACTTCCGCACCGCAGCGCGGCCCTTGGGTGTCGGAGCACCAGACGTCGGCGGCCGGCCCAAGACCTGACGGTCGAGCGCGGCACTCCAGAGTAGTCTGTGAACGCGAATGAATCGTCTCAAGTGAGCCTTCCGTGCCACAGCGACAGGTCGTGCAGCGTCTCGCGCAAGGCCTTGAACCGCTGCGCGCCGAAATGTGCAGTCCATTCTTGCTCGATCGCGACTTGGCAATTGCGAATCTGAGCAAACATTTCCCAGCCACAACGGCAGGATGAGGCTGCCGCACAATCCGACAAGCTCGCATGCGATTGGCCACGCGGAGCGTAACATTCATCGGCAACTAGCAAGGGGGTCGACGGATGTGAACGAATCTGGTCTCAGGCAGCGCCTGGCAGCGATCCTCGCCGCGGATGCGGCGGGCTATTCGCGCCTGATGGCGAACGACGACCGCGCGACCGTGGCCGCGCTCGATGCGGCGCGCGCGGTATTTCGTGCTCAGATCGAGTCGAACCATGGCCGTGTGATCGACATGGCTGGCGACTCGGTGCTCGCCGTGTTCGAGACCGCGGCCGGAGCGGTCACCGCGGCCGTTGCTGTTCAGCATGAGTTAGGCATGTCCTGCGACGCCGCGCCGCAGGATCGGCAAATGCGCTTTCGGATCGGCGTTCACATGGGCGACGTGATCGAGAAGGCGGACGGCACGGTGTACGGCGACGGGGTGAACATTGCAGCGCGGCTGCAGGCGCTGGCCGAACCGGGCGGCATCACCGTATCGGATGCAGTGCACGGGGCCGTGAGGAGCAAGGTCAGCGCGGAGTTTGTCGATCAGGGCGAACAGCAGGTGAAGAATATCGGCCATCCAGTGCGGGCCTTCAAGGTGGCGCCCGCGAGGCCATCGGTGAATGTCGCCGCGGCGGCATCGCCATCGTTTGCGCCGGTGCTGCGTCTGCCTGACAAGCCCTCGCTCGCGGTGCTGCCGTTCACCAATATGAGCGGAGACCCCGAGCAAGAGTACTTCGCCGATGGCATCACGGAAGACATCATCACCGACGTCTCCCAGATATCCGGCCTGTTCGTGATCGCCCGCAACTCGTCCTTCACCTTCAAGAAGCAAAACGTCGACATCAAGGACGTCGGAAGGAAGCTCGGCGTTCGACATGTGCTCGAAGGCAGCGTGCGAAAGGTTGGCATGAGAGTGCGCATCAATGTGCAACTCATCGATGCCGAATCCGGCGGCCACGTCTGGGCCGAGCGCTATGACCGGGACCTCGAGGACATCTTCTCGGTCCAGGACGAAGTGACGCGAAAGATCGTCCATACGCTCGAAGTGACCCTCACCGGCAGCGAAAGGGCGCGCCGGCAGGATCGCGGCAAGGTCAATGTCGAGGCCTACGACTGCCTGATTCGCGCGAAAAGCTGCATCCGGGATTTCAATGCCGCAGCGCTCGTCGAGGCCCGTGCCATGCTGGAGCGCGCGCTGGCGATCGACCCGGGGCTGGCGCAGGCCTATGCGGGCTTGGCGATATGCAGCGGCGTCGAGTATGTCAACGCATGGAATGGTCGCACGGCGAGCGATCTGGAACAGGCCCTGGCGCTGGCACGCAAGGCGTGCGAGGCCGACGCGTTCGAAGCGGTTTCGCATCACGCGCTGGCCGTCGCCCTGATGTGGCTGCGAAGGCTGGACGAAGCCGAGAGCGCGGCGCGGCGGGCGATCGAGCTCGACCCGAACTCTTCCCAATCCCATGGGGCCCTGGGCAACGTGCTGCATTTCACCGGACGGCATGAGCAAGCGCTCGAGTCATTGGAACGGGCGCTTCGGCTCGACCCGGAATTCAACCTGTGGATGCATGCTCTGGGGCGGGCCCTATTCGCCCTCGGGCGCTACAACGAGGCCGAAGCGACGTTCAAGCGGCGCCTGATCCATATGCCCGCATCGGACGTCACGCGCGCCTACCTTGCCTCGCTTTACGGTCATACCGATCGTCAAGACGAGGCCCGTCGAGTCTGGCGAGAACTGATGGCCATAAACCCCCAGTACACGATCGAACACACGATGCGAGTCCTGCCCTACAGGAACCCTGCGCCGCTCGAACAGTTCGTGGAGGGTCTGCGCAAGGCCGGGCTGCCGCAATGAGTCCGGTATGGCGGTTGTCTAGTCAACGCTCTTTGGAGCGCGCGTCAGTCCTCCAGTGCCCGAATGGGTTGGTTCGGGCCGATGGCCGAACGTCTGGGCTCAAGCTGACTGTAGCCCTTCATGCCGCAGGACCTTGGGGTCCCAGCGGGCATTGACCATCGCTGAGAGAGGTCGCTCGGAGGCCCTCAGTGGCATTGGCACTCGCGCGGCCCATCTCGTGCGCCTGTCATCGTCTTGGGATAGACCCGAAGCATATCGCCCTCCTTGCCCTGGGAGACACAATAGTCATGGCATCGCTGTGCGGGCGAACCGAACCACTCATAGCCATAGAGGCTTTTGAGCACGCCGGCGATGCCAAACGTTGCAAAGACAGCGGCCACAGCCAACCCAAGAGGTACGCGAAGTTCTTGCTCGGGACGGATGATGTTGGGCGTCTCATGTCGGAGGGCTGCGTTGAACGGCTGGTTTTGGCCGAATTTTGCCGGACGCAAGAAGCCACTCATATCAGCGAGCCGCCTGCCGGAGGAATCGGAGAACCTGAGCTGCACCGTGACGTGCGGCATCGGTGCGGAGTGAAGAGAAGCTCGAAAATGCGCCGTCAGCCGTTTCCGCGTTTGCGGGTTCCCCGGCTTCAAGGGTTGCCGCTTGACTCTCAAGCCGAGTTGCACAACGGCGCCACGTGGCGGCGTCCGCGTGCTCGCTCAGGTACGCGACTCGACGTAGGTTCCAAGACCACCAATCAACGGTTGGCGGCACGAACGATTCGTCAAGGAAAACCGTGCAGTCCAGCAGCTGCTGGCGCACCGGCTCCATGACGCGGTCGAAATCACCCAAGAACTCCACAGAGGAGACGGCCGCCGAGCCGTCTTGCATCGACAGCAAGTGGACGTTGCCCGCGTGCAAGCGCTCAGGGCCAACTAGCTGGCTCAAGGCGAGACGAAAGGAAAGGCGTCCCGCCGACTCCTCTCCGTGGCCGAAGACTCTGTCGATTGCCGCCTCAATGCTCGGGAAGACCACGTTCACCGTGCATGCAAGGCCAAGCATCTCCGGCGAAGGCAAGCCCAGGCCGGTTGGACCAAAGGGTTCGTGAACAATCAGCTTGTTTTCAACCTCCTCAGACGGCTGTTGATACATCGTGAGCCTGGAAGACGGACGCTCTTGTCGCTCCCAACCTCTGCGTTCGAATTCATCGGCAAGGTGCTGCAGCGCCCACGCCAGTGCTGTTTTCCTTGAAGTCGACTTCATTGCCTCAGGTGTGATGAAAACAAACCATTCGAGACCGGCGGGCGACCGTCCGCTGCTGGCTGCAGCCACAGATCAGATTTGCCGGTCCAGCCCATCAACGGCGGACCGGAGTTTCCATGCTGCCAGGCGATCGCTGGTAGTTGAACCGAAACACCTGGCGGCAACTCTTTCGAACCACGCCTACCTTGAATACGCTGTCAGCAATTGATCTCACAGCGGACGAATCAAATACGTCGACAGGCTCCGATTCGCTCACGCGGACATCCTTTGCTTTGGCAGAACCGTCGAGTTCATAAGTGACAACCACCCACCCTTCCAGCTTTTTCTCGGCGGCACTCCGAGGGTAGACGGCTGGCGCCTGTTGTGCGATTGCCATGTCGCAACGAGATTCGGGGGTGGAGGGCGCAGGAAGCTGCTTTGTCGCGCAACCAGCAATCGCGCTTGCAACGAGGATGAGGGCAAAGCGAAGTTTCACAGATCGGAAGGTCAAAGAGTTATGAAAGCAACCGAGCGTCCGCTCCTGGCCGATTGTTGAGGGCCGCTCGGTTGGTGTGCACGCGCTTCAGGGCGAGCGGCTCCCAAACCCACAGAAATCGTTGTGTGCGCGCCGCGAAGGTCGGCTATGAGGCGAATTGAGCCTGCTCACCGAATGACGGGTTCTGGCCGCATTCTGCCTCTCAGACGAGGCACTCAGTGCGCGTACGGGGCCATCGAATGGGGCTCGGCTTCGACGAACGGCCCCCTGTTTGCTAGGCTTTCAGTTGATGATGGCATGAAGGTTCGATTCACCGAGCCACTCGCTTCACTTTTCGAACTCGACGAGAGTAGCGCTGGCTGCTGCCTCTGCCGTTGGTTCAAGTGTGCGCTTGAGCTTGTCGCCGTCCCAGAAATAGAAGTGGCATTGACCCGGGCTGTTGTCGCGCCATTTGACGCACATGGCGCCATCCTCTCGGGTCTCCCACGTTCCCGGAAAACCGCCGCCGGCGCCGCTGGTACCGCTTCCGTACCTTCGTCCTACGAGATTCGCAAATACGTCACTCTTACGTATATCCCACCGCACCGCCGCCCCGTCACTTGGACGATTGAACAGCAGAACTTTGCCAGTAAGCGCCTTGTCAACTTCCAGCTTAGACAAGTACTTTGGGACTTCCTCCGCAGCGGTGAGACACCCAAAAGTGACGCATGCAAGCGTCGCGAGCCGAGAAACAAAATTGTTCATCGTATGTCTCCTCAAGCCTGGAGCCACTCTAGTTGAATTCGCCGGTACGCGCGAGCCCAAGTGAGCGTCGATTCAAAACTGAAAGGCCGCGAGGGGGACGCGCTGACCGGGCGTCCCAGCAGGCTTTTGGCAGGAAGCGCATCGTGGTCGACTTGCCCGACCGCATGATGCCTTCGACGATGACTAGGCCGTAGCGCGGCGAGGCTACCTCGAACGTCGGCTCCTGGCCGCTTGTCGCCCTTGATGGCGCGAGCCTCCTCAACCTACATGCTGCTGGGACCCGTGATCGTCGCGCCTGGCGCTCGATCTGGCAGCGACTACGCTGACGCTTTGACAGCATCCTTCAATGCCTTGCCTGCCGTGAATTTAGGCGCCTTGCTCGCCTTGATCGTCATCTGCTCGCCGGTCGATGGATTGCGGCCGGTGCGCTCGGCACGGCTCGCCACGGTGAAATTGCCAAACCCGATGAGCTGCACGGCTTCCCCACGTGCCAGGGGCCGCGTCAGGTTTTCAACGGCCGAATCGAGTACGCGGCCGGCATCGGCCTTGCTGACGTTAGTGTCCGCAGCGATCGCGGCGATAAGTTCGGTCTTGTTCAAACTGAGGTTCCTTTCGAAAACATGATGAGCAGGATAGCTCCACATCTGAGCTTGTCAGAGGCTGGCAGGAAACGCCATGCCCGGAGATGGGTGTGAGACGGTAGTGGGCCCCTTGCGATCCGTCGCCCTCGATCGCTCAACGGCAGATATGCAGTGCGGGCGCGGCTGCTCCGGCGATCAGGTGATCGCTCCAGACCTCGCAAGCCGCTCGCCTGCAATCGCGCGGACCAACTTGCCTTCAATCGACCAACTGAGCCAGCGCCGACTCAGCTCTTGTCTGGTAGACCGTCGCACCCTGCTCCGAGGCGATGCGCACGGCGGTACGCAGCCAACCTTCGGCGAGTGCCGCGTTCACCGCCGAGTCCGCCAGCGCAAGCTCTGCGCGCAGCCGCCACATCTCCGGAACATGGATGCCGACTTCCGGCGAAATCAGCGTGTCGAAGGTGCGCGTGACGAGCGCCAACGCCTCCTTGCCGCGGCCGCCCCACCTCAGCGCTTCGATCATGACCAAATGCGGATACACGCCGAGGAAACTGTGCCTGACCGCCGTGTCGTAGTTCGCCTCCATCATGGCCAGCCCGGCGGCGATGTCCCCTTGCCGTGCGCGCGCCAGGCCGAGCATGAATTGCCCGAGCCCGCGCTGCAGCGGCAAGTCGTACTTCATTGCCACCTGCATCTCGCGCTCAGCCATGTTCTGGCAGGCTTCGATGTCGCCGGCCAGTTGCAGGGCGACGCTTCCCACCCCCAGTGCGAACGTCAGGCTGAGCGGATGCTGCACCGACTCCGCAAGCGCCAGCGCGGAGTCGAGGCTGGTGGCGGCATCTTGCGCCAGACCCCCCAGGCCCAGCCCGATGGCAGTGCAGCAATGGGCACAGACACCCAGGTCATGACCCGCATACACCTGGGACAGGCGGTGGTGGCGCTGCGCATCGTAGCGGCGAACGCCTTCACGAGACGCCTCCAGCATCTTCGCGGTCTGGCCCGTGAAGTACCAGATGCCCCAGCGGTGATGCAGGCCTTCCATCTGCAGATCGTCATCGCCGAGCTTGCGGCTGATCTCTGTCAGTTCATCGCCCAAGATGCGGGCATCGTCGAACTGGCGCGAGTTGACCTTGGTGATGTACAGCCCCCATGTCGCCTGGAACAGTTGCCGTTCGGAGTCGGCCTTCTTGGCCAGCGCATAGGCCTGCGTCAGCGCCGCTGCCATGTCATGGCTCAGCGGCCCGGACTGGATGTTGAAGGTCGCACCCAGTTTGAGCTTTGCTTCGATCGTGCAGCGCGCACGCGTCGCGGCGTCGGTGATTCGTTCTGCTTGCGCAAGCGCGGCATTCAGGTTGGCGATCGCCTCGGCATGGGCCGAGCGCCACCCCGACCTTTCCGCGGCAAGCATCCAATACGCGCACGATCGCTCTGGCTGCGCCGCGCGGTCGAAATGGTGGGCAACAATCTCAGGCGCGCTGGCGGCCGAGGTGTCCTGCTGCGATGCCAGCAGTTCGGCAATTCTCAGGTGCAAGGCCTGGCGACGGCTGCGCGACAGGCTTTCGTACGCCGCCTCCTGCACCAGAGAATGGTTGAAGCTGTAGCCATCCTGCTGCGAGTCCTCGGTGGCGAATACGAGGCCTGCACCGAGCAGCCGATCCAAGCCCGCGCGCAGCGTGGCCTCCTGCACGCCGGCAATGGCCGCCAGGAGCGGGTAGGAGAAATGGCGCCCGATCACGGAGGCTACCAGCGCAATGTCCTCGGCTTCGCCCAGACGATCCAGCCGGGACATCAGGGAATCCTGCAGCGTCGAAGGCACGACAACGGCGTGCGCAGCCTGCATGTCGATCACCGCCTTAGTGAGTTCTTCGACATACAACGGTACGCCGTCGCTGCGCTCCACGATCTGCTGGATCAGCGCCTCATCGATCGGCCAATCTCCAGCGGCGCGGCGGGCTATGGCAGCACTTTGTTCGTGTCCCAGCGGCTTGCATGAAATGGCCGTGGCGTTCATGTGCTCGCTCCAGGGTTTGCGGAATTCGGGCCGGTGGCTGACAAGGGCGAGCACCTTGCGCGACCCGATGCGCGACAGCAGCCGTTCCACCAGGCTTTGTGTCGTGGGATCGCTCCAGTGCGCGTCCTCCAACAACAACAGCACCGGCACATCGTCGGGCGTGGCGAGCACGAAGTCTTCGAGGATGACGAGTATTTCCAGGTTGCGCTGTGCCGTGGTCATCTCCATCGGCGACAGGCGGTCGGGCGTGGGAAGGTCGAGCAACTCCGCGATCAAGAGCAGGTCCCGGCGCGATGTCCGGCCGAGGCGCGGCAGCAGGGCTTCGAGCTTGCCCAGGTTCTCTTCTGTTGCGCGCTCGGGCTGAATCGCCGCTTCGTGCCGCAGCAACTGGGTCAGCGGGTACAACGCGCTGTTGCTGTGATAGGGAGAGCAATGGCAGCGCAGCAGCCGATGCGGCGTGTCGCGTACTCGCTCGGCGAGCGCCTCGACCAACCGCGACTTGCCCATTCCTGCATCGCCGCCGAGCAACACGAGGTGGCCGTTGCCCTGGACCGCGCGTTGCCATGAATCGAGAAGAAAGACCTGTTCCCGCTCTCGCGCAACGATCGGCCCGGCAAGTCTGCCGCGCGACGCGGCGAACCGACTCTCCACGCTGCGTTCGCGCACCACCTTCCAGACCGGGACAGGCTTGTCAAAGCCCTTCAGCGCGTGTTCGCCGGCGGACACGTACTCGAAGAATTCGCCACTGAGTTGCCGTGTCATCGGGCTCACCAGCACGCTGCCGGGTTCGGCAAGCGCTTGCAGACGGGCTGCCAAATTCGGCGTATCGCCGACCACTGTCTGTTCGCGTCCGTCACCGGCAGCGTGCCCGACGACCAGGCCCGTGGCGACGCCGACGCGGGCCTGCAGCGCCTGGCCATCGGGGCGCTGCAGACGAGCGACCGCCATCACCATCTCGAGTGCCGATCGGATCGCGCGCTCAGTCGACTGTTCCTGTGCCTGCGGATAGCCGAAGTAGGCCAGTACGCCGTCCCCCAGGTATTGGGCGATGTGGCCGTCGAAGCTCTCAATCACGCGGGCGCAGGCATCGCGATACCTGCGCAACAACTGGTCGAGGTCCTCGGGGTCGAGCTGGCTGGCGATCGCGGTCGAGCCCACCAGGTCCGTGAACACCACGGTGACCTGGCGGCGTTCGACCTCCTTGGCGGCCGGCGCAGGCGCAACGGGGCCGGCAGGCATGGTGGTGGCTTGCCGCAGCTTGGACGCGGCGGCGAGGAGCTTGCGGCGGTGGCCGAGCGACAGCCCCAGCTTTTCAAGGTCCTGTTCGGTCAGGTCCGGCACGACCGTCACGTCGATGTCGTTGCTGGCGAAGACTTCGCAATACCTCTCAAGGCCAAGACCTTGGAGCCACGAGCTGATGTCTGACATTCGAGGACCTCACGACGGTTCGTAAGCGCTCCTTGATTTCCTTGGGAAACAGGAGCCCAAGTTGCCTTTCGTGCGCGACTTGACCCAGTGTCGGCCGTCTCGATACCGGCTGCAAGCCCGTGCTGTCTGCACGAACCTGCAAAGGATACGATCTGCCGCATCCACCGGTGTGCTTGATGCCCAGCGCGGCGAAGCGCTCGCATGCCGAGCATCGACGGTCAGCATCTTATCGGCACCGAACGGCCAAGCGTCGGTAGTCGGTGGTCGGCCCAGCGCCGCTGAATGACAGCTCCCAAGTCTTGAGCTGCCGCCCGATTTGCGCGGCCCAAGGACCGGTGATGGCCGGATCCTGCCTTACAGCCAGTGGGTGTGCACGCGCTTCGCGCGGCGGTATGCGGAAGGGGCACTTTGCTGCCGACCGCCCACACGATCTATAGGCGTTCGGCCGAAACGGCGCCTGGTGGATGCCGTTGGCGACTCCGGGAGACGGCTTCCCTTCCGCAGGCCGTCGTGAGGGGGCACAACGACGCGGCCGTCGCGATCGACACAGGACGCGCAGCGCTAGTTTGGGCATTTATTAGCAGTTACCTGCCGTCCGAACCTGCGCGGGCGGGTGTCGTTCGGGCATTTGCGTCGGCGACCTAACGCTCGAGGAGCTTGGCGAGCCGCATGCCGCCTGGATCGCCGTTTGGGCATTTATTAGCTCAGAACACCTACTACTGTTGCAGAACGATTGTTCTAGGTCAATAAGTGCGCAAACAGCCGAGGGGCTCGGACCTCGCCGGCTGCCCATCATGTGTAGGTCGGGGTCAGACTGGTTGCGGACTTTGAACTTGCTTGGGCGAATGCGTACAGTCGGCCCTATGCAGCCGCCCAGCACCGACTCAAGTAGCCGAATCCCTCTCAGGCAGCAACGCCTCCAAGACGAAACGTGTCGGGCCGCTGGCGCCTCGGTCACTGATCGCGAGACCCAGCTGCCGCCATAGAGCCGGGCTGAGCGGGCGGACGGCGACGCGAGGATCACGCGCGGGCTCGTGCGATTCCTCCGGCAGCAAGGCCGCTCCGTAGCCGGCGGCGACCAGTGTCCTGATCGCATCGTTGTAGTTGAGCTCGACGCACGGCCGGCAATGGACGCCAGCCGTAGAGAACCATTCCGCGGTCAGCCGGTAAAGACGTGTAGAGGAGTCGTTCATGATCAGCGGTCGCTGGGCCAGCCACTGCGGGGTAAGCCGCTTGGGTGCTTTCCAGGCCGCCGGCAGAAAGGCGACGACAGCCTCGCGCCGCAGGGCAGTGACATGAACGCCGCGCACAGGCGCCTGCGGCAGCGCAACGACCGCCAGGTCCAGGCTACCTGCGGCGAGCCGGGCCATGCTGTCGTTGGAGGTCAGCACCTGCACGTTCACGTCGATGCCGGGATGGTTCCGGCCAAGACGTTCGAGCGCGGGCGGCAGCAGGTGCGCAATGGCGCCTGTCGAGGCACCCACCCGCACGCGGCCCGTTTTGCCTGCGAGCTGACGTCGAACGTCCTCCACTGCGTCGTCCGCGTCCGCCAGCAGCCTGCGGGCACGCACGATGAAGCGCTCACCCAAGGCGGTCGCTTGCGCGGGCCCCCGCCCACGAACGAGCAAGCGGCCACCCAATCGCGACTCCAGTTCCGCGATCTGAACGGTGACGGTGGGTGCTGCCAGGTGAAGGGCGCGTGCGGCATTGGCCAGGGACCCAAGGTCTGCGATGGCGACGAGGGTGCGCAGATGGTCAAGGCTCAATTCCCGCATCTCGCTAATTTAACTTTTCTTAATCCTGCGTTCCGTATATTTAGCTGGAGACATGGGAGTCGTATCCCTACGATTGCGCTCCATGGACCTCAATATTTTCATCGACGGCGACCAGGGCACCGCCGGCCTTGACCTGCAGAACCGACTCCGGGGTGGGGAATTTCGCATCCGCACATTACCGACAAACCTGCGCAAGGATGCGGCTGCCCGCCGGGCCGCTCTCAACGAGAGCGACATCGCAATCCTTTGCCTGCCCGATGCCGCGGCGCGAGATGCGGTGGCGATGATCGAGAACCCTTCGGTGCGGGTCATCGATGCCAGCTCGGCGCACCGCACCAGCCCGGGTTGGGTCTACGGCCTGCCGGAGCTCGATGCACGGCAAGGCGAACGTATCGCCTCGGCACTGCGGGTCACAAATCCGGGCTGCTATCCCACGGCCGCGGTCGCCCTGCTGCGGCCGCTGACGGATGCGGGCCTGTTGCCCGCCGACTATCCGCTTGTCATCCACGCCGTCTCAGGCTATTCGGGTCAGGGCAGGGCGGGGGCGGAAGCGCATGAGGCCGGGGCGGGGGCGCATTCACTGAAGGTCTATGGCCTTGCACTCGAGCACAAGCACGTGCCGGAAATTGAGGCCCACGCCGGCTTGGCGGACCGGCCTATCTTCGTGCCGGCCTATGGCAGCTACCGGCAGGGCATCGTGCTCACCATTGGACTGCACACGCGAATGCTTCCCGCCGATGTTTCTGGCGTGCGCATCCACGAATGCCTCAGGGAACGATACCGCGATGCGGCGCATGTGCGTGTGATGCCGATGTCTTCCGCCGCGCCGATGACCGAACTGGACCCTCAAGTCCACAACGGCTCAAACGACATGAGTCTGGCCGTTGCATGCAATGAACGCACAGGTCAGATCGTCTTGAGCGCGGTTCTCGACAATCTGGGCAAAGGTGCCGCAGGCGCGGCCGTGCAGAACCTGCGCCTGATGACGAGGGCTTCGTAGCCCACGTTGTGAATCCGAAGCGTTGATGGGGAGAGGCACTTTTCTGAAGTTAAAGCCCAACCTTGGCGTGGCGAGCTTCCGCTTTTGCTGCATAAGCGAACCTTGGGCATGTTGTCCACCGGCGGCTCTGGCTTCTTGAATTCGACAAGCGGCCGTCCGACGATCCTCATCAGCACCTGCGCCAACGGCATGTCGGGCCAGAAGAACGTTGCAGACGGCTGTCGCGGGCGGTGCTCTCCGTTCGTCCTACCTTGCATGCGGTCGGACGGGTTGGTTGCTTCGGCAGTCGCTTCGAATGTGAGCCGAAGAGCTCGCTGATTGCGAGCCGGAAGGATTCGGATTCCAACCCGCTACAGGTAGCTTTGATACTCGTCTCGCGCCTCAGTCTGGCCGCATTCCGACCTTTGCACCGCATCATTCCCGGACGTTGGTCCGCTTGAGTCGAGCACTTGGGATGTCTAGATCAATGCCCGCAGTCGGCGCTGGGCTCGGTCGAGTCCGACGACTAAGCGATTCTCGATACTTTCCGCCTCCGTGATTCGCTCGTCGAGCCATGCTGCATCCGTGCATCCGACTTGGGACATCTTCTGCATCATGACGCCGATGAGGGCGTTTTGATCCGTGATCAACCCATCCCAGAGGTCAATATCCGCCTGGGCGCCTTGTATTTCTACGTAGCTGGCCGTCATCGTTGTCTCCTGCGCACTTGGCTGCATAGGCGTAGCGGCGTTAATTTGCGAATAGGCCGTGTCCGGACATACGAGGCAAGACCATTTTGTTCGTGAAAATCGCGACCAGACATAGCTTCCGCCTGGCGATCGGCAGGCCGCGCTTGAGGAGGCCATCGTTCGTTGGCCTCCTGCAATGTCCAGTTGGCGAAGGTCCAGCACCACGGCGTTGCATGCGATGGCGTCGCCGGGCGCTCGCAACGGCGACTGCCTTGAAGCTACGTCAAATCGGCAACCATGAGGATTGTCTAGACCATGTCGAACCGGCCAAGGTTCATCACCTTGGTCCACGCCGCGATGAAGTCCTTCATGAACTTCTCCTGCGCGTCCGAACTGCCGTAGACCTCGGCCAGGGCGCGCAGCACTGAATTGGAGCCGATGGCCAAGTCCACGCGCGTCGCGCTGCCCTGGCGCTCGCCCGTCTTGCGTTCAACTCCCTCGTACAGGTTGTTCTCGCCGGGCACAGCCTTCCAGGTCGTGTTCAGGTCGAGCAGGCGCACGAAGAACTCGTTGGTCAGCGCGTGCTCCTTCTGGCTGAAGATGCCGTGCTTGGTGGCACCGACGTTGGCGCCCAGCGCGCGCATGCCGCCCACCAGCACCGTCATCTCGGGCGCGGTCAGGGTGAGCAGCTGCGCCTTGTCGATCAGCAGCGCATCGGCGGGAACGTTGTAGTCCTTCTTGAGGTAGTTGCGGAAGCCGTCGGCCACCGGCTCGAGCACCGCCATGGCTTGCACATCGGTCTGCTCCTGCGACGCGTCCATGCGGCCCGGGGTGAAGGGCACCGGCACGTTGTGACCGGTGTTCTTGGCCCCCTGCTCGACGCCGGCGCAGCCGGCCAGGACGATCAGGTCGGCCATCGAGACCTTCTTGCCGCCTGATTGTGCCTTGTTGAACTCGCCCTGGATTCCTTCCAGCGTCTGGAGCACCTTGGCCAGCTTGGTCGGCTCGTTGACTTCCCAGTCCTTTTGAGGCGCGAGGCGGATGCGGCCGCCGTCGGAGCCGCCCCGCATGTCGGAGCCGCGGAAGGTGGAGGCCGAGGCCCAGGCCGTCAGCACCAGGTCGGATACCGACAGGCCCGAGGCCAGCACCTTGGACTTGAGCGCCGCGATGTCCTTGTCGTCGATCAGGGGATGGTCGACCTTCGGAATCGGGTCTTGCCAGATCAGCTCTTCGGCGGGCACTTCCGGGCCGAGGTAGCGCGAGCGCGGGCCCATGTCGCGATGCGTCAGTTTGAACCAGGCACGCGCAAACGCGTCGGCAAGCTGCTCGGGGTGCTCGAGGAAGCGCCGCGAGATCTTTTCGTAGGCAGGGTCGATGCGCAGTGAAAGATCGGTGGTCAGCATGGTGGGCACGCGCTTCTTCGACTTGTCATGGGCATCCGGAATGTCCGCCGCAGCGCCCTTGGCCTGCCACTGTCCCGCGCCGGCCGGGCTCTTGACCGGTTCCCACTCGAACTTGAACAGGTTCTCGAAGAAGTGGTTGCTCCACTGCGTCGGCGTCTGTGACCAGGTGACTTCCAGGCCGCTGCTGATCGCATCGCCGGCGATGCCGCTGGCGTGAGTGCTCTTCCAGCCCATGCCCATCTCTTCCAGGTCGGCCGCTTCCGGGGTCGAGCCGACGAGGTCTGCCGGGCCGGCGCCGTGGGTCTTGCCGAAGGTGTGGCCGCCGGCGATCAGGGCGACGGTTTCCTCGTCGTTCATCGCCATGCGGGCGAAGGTTTCGCGGATGTCCCTGGCCGCCGAGACCGGGTCCGCGTTGCCGTTCGGGCCTTCCGGGTTGACGTAGATCAGGCCCATCTGCACCGCAGCGAGCGGGTTTTCCAGGTCGCGGTCGCCGGTGTAGCGCTTGTCCTCCAGCCACGTCGTCTCTTTGCCCCAGTAGACGTCCTGGTCGGGCTCCCAGGTGTCCGGACGGCCGCCGCCGAAGCCGAAGGTCTTGAAGCCCATCGATTCCAGGGCCACGTTGCCGGTCAGGATCATCAGGTCGGCCCAGGAGATCTTGCGGCCGTACTTCTGCTTGATCGGCCACAGCAGTCGGCGCGCCTTGTCGAGGTTGACGTTGTCAGGCCAGCTGTTGAGCGGCGCAAAGCGCTGCTGGCCCCGGCCGCCGCCACCACGCCCGTCGCCGGTACGGTAGGTACCGGCGCTGTGCCAGGCCATCCGAATGAACAGAGGCCCGTAGTGGCCGAAGTCCGCCGGCCACCAGTCCTGTGAGTCCGTCATCAGCGCACGCAGATCCTTCTTCAGCGACTCGTAGTCGAGGCTCTTGAACTCCTTCGCGTAGTCGAAGTCCTTGCCCATCGGATCGGACTTGGAGGAATGTTGGTGAAGCAGGTCCACCCGCAACTGGTTGGGCCACCAGTCACGATTGACAGTGCCGCGGGCCACCGCATGGTGGAACGGGCACTTGGCTTCCGCTTGATTCTGGCTCATGGGGAGTCTCCAGTTTTTTGATTGAGACGTAAGCATTTTGGATCCGCACGGACGAATAGGGCAAACGCTTTGCCTATGACGGTGATAGCCCATTGCCACGTTGACGGACCGCGGTCGCAACCATGGCAGGTAGGCGGGGTGGGGACTCAGAAGGCGGTGGACGGATTTTGGGCGCTGGCGGTGAAATCACGTCTGTCGCAACGAGGAGGTTGTAACGAGCGAAGGCGGCTGCGAGGCACTGGGCTCAAAACGCCAGGCTGTAGAACTGGTTGGCAGCGGCCGTGACTTGGCCTTTGGCATAGGCCAGCTGCCCCATGTTGACCATGTGCATGGCTTCGATGCCGGCGATGTCGATTCTCGGCAATCGCTGCATAGCCGCTGAAAGAAGCGCCCGCTTCGCTTCCACGCGTGCTTTTGTTCAATGCCATCAGCATCACTCCGTCGAAGCAGGGGGCGCGCTTCGGATCTCGAACGCGCAGCAGGCGGGCGGGTGCGGCCGGCGGGCCGCGAGCGCCCCGCGCCTTGGAAATCCAGGGCGGCGGAGCCTTTGCCATTCCGGCTGTGGAGGCTGGGGGCTCGATCTTGGCAGCGCCTGGGGCCTCCAGGGCAGGCGGCCGAGAGGGCGGTTGCACGGTGCCTCGCACGGGCGGCGCTGCGGGCTTGATATGCCTCATCGATCTCAAGGCCCTCAGCGATGCATGGCCTAGGTACCCACCAAGGAGCCGGCAGCTGCGTACACGGAGGTCCAGCCCTCCCACGTCAGGACACTGGCTACAAGTCTGATGGCCACGATGAAGAGGAACGCCAGCAGCCGTGTCCTCGAGCTGCGCGACTGAACAACTTCTGCCGAGGCCTGCCGACCGATCGGTTGCGTCCGGTGCAGTAGGTGCCAAAGAAGGTTGTCTGGTCGGTCCGTGCGCGCCTCGGCGATGGGCCATGAATTTGTCGAGCGTGCTGTTCTTTCCCCGGGGGGCGAAGCTCCCTAAAGCAGGCCTCTTTCGGCCTATTTCCTTGACAAGCGGTCAGTAATCCCAGTCGACCGGTATCCAACGAAAGACGTCGCCGGCGACCGCCACCCGGCCGACGGACGGGAACGACAGGTGCGCGGCCACCAGCGGCTCGCGGGTCGCCGCCAGCTCCCGCAAGAGACGGACCCGGACGCGGACCGCCTCCTCGGGGTCGTGGTCGAAAGCGTTGTACCAGTCGGGGCGGTCGAAATGGTCCGGGAACACGGCATCGCCGAGGAACGTCAGCCGGTCGCCGCCGGACGCGAGGCGGACCACGCTGTGCCCGGGGGTGTGGCCGCCGGTGCGACAGACGACCACCCCCGGCGCCACCTCGTACTCCGCCTCGAACGGCCGCAGCTGGCTGCGGTACTCGTCCATGACCCGCCCGGCGGCCGACCGAAGCACGTCCGGCATCCGCGGCGGAAAAGAGTTGCGGGAGAAATCGGGCGACGCCCAGAACTCGGCCTCGGCGGCCGCCAGGTGGATCGGCACGTCCGGACGCAGCCTGCCCTTCAGCCCGTCGGCGAGCAGCCCGCCAACGTGGTCCACGTGCAGGTGGGTAAGCACCACGTCGGTCACGGATGCGGGATCGATGCCGGCGGCCTCCAGTCGCATGGCCAGAAGCCCCCCGGCCCGCGGGAAGTCCGGGTACTCCGCCCCCATCCCGGCGTCGATGAGTACGGTCCAGCCGCCGCTGCGCACCACGACCACGTTCAGCGGCCACTTGTACACGTCCGACGGCTGGAGCCTGTCGTCCAGCCAGGCCGCCAGGTCGGCCGGGTCGGCATTGGTGGCCAACGTCGTGGCTGGCAGCGGAAACACCCCATCGCTGATCACCAGCACGTCAATCTCGCCGACCCGCAGCGCGTAACGGGACGGAACCAGCTCGTCGGGCCTCTGGCTACCGGGGCGCAAGGTGTCATCTACAGAAAACATCATGAAATCTCCAATAGACGGCCCGATTGCCCGGGCCAAACCAGTCGGACGACTGGCAGCAAGTCTCCGTTCAACACCTCAGGGTTGTCGGGCACGGATCACGGCAGAAGGCCGTATGTGTTCCATCGTAGATAGGGAGGGGGCACGAGCGGTAGGCCTGCAAGCGGGCGCACAGTGGTGCCTGAGACGCACCAATCAGCACCATGAAGGAGGACTGAGCCCGAAGGCCGCAGAGATCATCCACTTCACGCCGACCTACAGTTCCTGGCTCAACCAGGTTGAGCGATGGTTCGCGCTGATCACCGAGCGCGCCATCCGACGCAACTCGTTTATGGCCAGACCCGCCGCTGCGTGTTGTTTGGGGTCCCAGGAAGAACCGACACGTCTGTCGCACGCTTCGCCCAGATAGCCGGAACCCACCGACGCCGAGAACGGGGCCTCCACCCGAGGGGGCTGCAGGGCCGGATCGCTCCAATATGCGGCCGACACGATCGGCGACGGGACGCGCCTCGTTCGAGCAGATATTTGCTTATGCGCGCCTTCCGTTCCTGCCCGGGCGGATGTTGTTTGTGAATTTGTTTCGCCTACCTTCAAGCTCGAGAGGCCTGGCTTGCCCCGCGCTGCCTGGGTCGCAGTCTGTGCATTTATTTGCCCGGAATACCGCGGCGGGCGGGGGGCCGAGCGCTGTTGCCGGTGCGCCGCGCGCGGCGCAGAAAGTGACCGATGCGCGCAACCGTTCACGCGAGCGAGACCGCGTGTCACGGCAAAATCACCCAATGACTGAACCCGGCGAACTCTCGGACGCTGAGCTGCGGGAGCGCGCTCTCGCTTGGCGCCGGCTGGCCCTCCAGGGTGCGTTGCACGCGCGGGGCTACGCCCATGAATACGAGACCGAGATTCGTCGCCGCACCCGAGCGATGACGACATTGGGCGCTCGGCTCGATAGGACGTCGCTGTCGGCGCGTCCCCGACCCTGGTGGCAGTTCTGGTGAGGCTCGCGACCTTCCTGTTGGACGTTGCGGACGTGCTAGCCCTGCGTACTTTCGGTGGAAAGCGGAAGCCCGGGGGCCGCTACTCGCAGTGGCCGCAATGCGGACTTTCAACACGTTCGGCTTGGCCATCCGCATGGTCGCGCTTCGACCCTGAGCCGACCTACGTCATGAACTTCACCGGCTGGCGCAGGATCGTTTTGAGCTTGGCCGATTCAGTCTTGCGCGGATCGCTCAGATAGATCTCATGGTGTGGGCCGTTGAAGGCCATCCCCTCGTTCGGCATCACCTCACCATGGAGCCGGGCCAAAACCGGACCTTCCTCATCATAGCTACCCACATGCAGGGTCTGGAGCGACAGCCCTTCACCATAGGGTTCGAGGCGCAGGCTTTGCGGGGGCTGGCCGAGCTTCCCGCTCGTCTTGGCCACCGCGTTCTCGAATATGTCACGGGTGACGAAATCAGGGACCATGATCATCATCGTCCAGCGCCACTGGTCCTTTTCGCGCGTGATGAAGCTCTTGGGATCGTCGGCCCACCACAATCCTTCCAGCGGCGGCACCACATAGTCCTTGCCGAGTGCCGCCTTCGCAGCGAACTTAGTGGCATAGCTGACCCCGTAGAGCCATTCGACCGCCGAACGGTAAGCTGGCGCGGTGTTGGGATCGCCTTCGCCGTCCACCTTTACGAACTGCATCTGCGGCACTTCGACCGAAGCGAACTCCCCGGCAGGCGGGTTATAGAGTGGCTTAAGGGTCTTTTTGAAATCGATCTTCTCCATCCTCGTCACAATCCTCGCTCGTGTCGCCTTTTCCACCCGCTGGCGTCATCTCCGCCTAGCGGTGGTAACGACTGCTCTCGGGCCCTATCCGGTCGTTCGGGCTTTGAGCCTGCCTGCCCCAAACCTGACATACACAAACACAAACACATTTCCCGTCGCGCGGGCACATTGCCGGCGCCCCGCGAGCTCGCGCATCGTCGGCCCGGTCTGGGGCGAGAGCGCCGTGGCATGAAACATCCTCCGTTCCGACCGTTTCGTGGATGAAGGTGTTCATGCGGCGGTCCTGTCAATGCCGAAAGTTGGCGTCCAGGAAGTCGATCAAATCGAGCGTGACGTTGGCTTTTTGAGTTACGTTCGTATAGCCAGATACACCATTCTTGATGCAGGACTTGCGCATCTCCACGAACAATGCGCGGGAGTCGGTTTCCGCAAATGTCTTGCCCCCGTAGATAGACCGTCCGTCGGGCTCGACCACCACGTTGCAGTTGACGAACGTCTCCGTTCGCGCGTAGCGGTACATCGTTCGATTCACCGGGTCCCCGTCGAAACCGCTGGTGGCCCCGGGATACACCTTGACCGTACTTTTGCCGCCGGCCGCGGCGTACTCGTTCGCCAGGTCTTGACATGGCTTGACGCCTGCGACTTGGTCTTTGTCGCCGATCGCCATGAACACATTTGCGCTCGGTTTCGGCTCCCGTGGGTGAAGAAAGCATGCCGCGCCGACGGCCATTGCGACGGCGAAGCGCTCTCCCTTCTCCTCCTGCATGAAGGTCCGGTCGGCAGCAAGCAGGGCAATGGTTCCGCCTCGGCCGGCTCCCATGATGGCCATGCGGTCGCCCGGATAGCCGAGGGAGACCAGGTACCTCTTCGCCGCGAATGCGTCACGGGCCTGCTCATATGTGGTGATCGTCGTGTTATCGGTTGACGCACCCGTGACGCCTCGCGGACCGTACGTATCGACGGCCAGCACGGCGTAGCCGGCTGAACTGATGGACCTGGCGTAGTGGCCCTCTCGGACGTCGCTCCATCCGTCCGATGCATTGACGATCACCACTGCGCCCCTGGCTGCCCCGGTGGGTTTGAAGAGGACACCTTTGATCGCAAACTCGGGCGCACCTTCTCGAGGGGACTTGAAAGTCATCAACGCACCTCCCTGGGGCTGTGCGTAGGTAAGCGGCACCGGAACCGTCGGCCTCCCCCCCCCGAACGGCGGCGGTACGAGCTGCTCTATCTGCGCATGTCCGGCAGCCGCAAGGAGTGCCGTCACTGCCAGCGCGATCGTTCGGTAGAAAGTCGAATAGACCCTTGTCATTTGCTGTCCTCCGGAAGGCCTGCCCTTCGAAGACCTGCCACAAGCCGCTCGCGTTGTGCAAGGAAGCCTGGGTCTGTCGACGGGTAAGTTAGAACGACGTAATCGATATTGCTCAGGGGCAGCAGTTGACGATGCTTGGCCATGTTGGCCGCGGCGGCGGCCTTCCGGCCGTGCAACGCATCGATCGCAGCGAGCATGAGGTAGGGCCGGCCGTTGTTCGGGAACTCGGCTGCCCAGTTCCGCAGGATCTCGTAGGCTTGGTCGTCGTGCCCCTGGGCAAACGCGGCATCGGACCGGCTTTGGATGAGCCACTGCTGCGAGTGCGTCTGATAGGCCTGCAGGTCGTTGACTTTGTTGATGTGCTCCAGGGCTTGCGCCAAGCGTCCCTGTCGGATCAGTGCACTCGCCATGCGCAGATGGCCGATCTGATAGTCGGGGTTGATCTCGAACGCTCTTCGCCAGACCCAGAACGCCTCCTCGGGCTTTTGTCGAAGAATCAGCATTTCTGCCCAGGCCGAGAGATTCTGAGCATTGCCCGGCCCGAGATCGAGCGCTCTCTTCAGCACCTTCTCGGTGATGTCCAGCTTATCGCGGGGCGACTCGCTGTAGAAGTAGTAGAACTCCATCATGTGCGCCACGCCCAGGCCAACAGACGCGTCGACCGAATTCGGATCGGCTTTCGCCGCGAACTCAAATCGGTGGCGGGCCCGCTCCAGATCCTCTTTTGTGTTCCCTCGGTTCAGGTCGCGCCAAGCCAGCACGATGGCGTCCACGGGATCCTTTTCGTGGCCGGGGAGCCTTGCCCGAACGGTCTCTATCTCGTAGTAGCGCGCCGTCAAGGCGATCGCCACCTGATGCCCATAGTTCGACCGAGTGGCATCGTCGTCGCTCTTGAACTCGGCCTCGTGCAGCCGATAGACAGCGCCGGAAGCAATTTCCGTCAGGTAGGTGGTCACCCGGACTGCGTCGCGGTCGCGGATCACCCGCCCACCCAGCACGAACCGGACAGCTTGCTCCCGACCGATTCGCTCGAACTCCGGTGCCGCTGGATCTTGCCGGACGGTAGCGCCGCGCTCGATCACTCGCACGCCGCCGCGCACGAGTTGGGCGCCGATGCTGTCCGCCAGGTCATCGCCGAGCGATGACCCCGCGGCCTTGCCCCGCTTGTCATTGAAGGCGAGCACGGCGAGCGCTCGCCGGTTTATCACCTCCTCGTCGATATTCAGCGTGGGGGTCGCATGCCACTGCCAGGCGGCACCGGCGGCAAGGAAGGTGACGACAACCAGAGCGCCAGCACCCACCCAGCGCCAACGGCGCGCGCGCCGGGATGTCCGAACAGTCACGTCCACTGCGTTTGGCGCGAAATGTCGGTGGGTGATTCTTGCCTGCTCCCCCAACGGAGCCCTCGCCAGTTCGTCAGTCCTAGTCACCCGGGGTGCCCGCAGCAGCCGCAACGCGCTGATGGGCTTTGCGATGTTCTTTACCTTCTGTTGGCCGATGTCCTCGAAGGCAGCGCCTGTGCGGTCTGAGGCGAACTCCTGCACAGCGTGGGAGACGACAACGCCTCCCGGCTCCGCCACCGCCTGCAGGCGCGACGCGATGTTGACGCCATCGCCATAGACCGTGCCATCCGGCTTCTCGATCAGGTCGCCGACGTGGATGCCGATGCGAAACAGCAATCGAAGGTGCTCGGGCGCAGCGTCGGCCCGTGTCGCGAGATCTTCCTGGATCTCAACGGCCGCCCGCACTGCGCCAATCGCCGTGTCGAACACAGCCAGCACCGAATCTCCGGATGTGTCGACCACTCGTCCGCTGGCCGCCTCGACATGGCTTCGAAAGACCAGGCGGGCCTCATCCAGCGCGCTCAACGTGCCCAAGTCGTCGAAAGACATCGATCGCGAATAGCCGACCGCATCCGCTGCCAGGATCGCCAGGAGTCGATGTCGGATGCCGTTTTGCATGGCAGCTTGCGTCTAAGCAACCCTTACTGCGTCTGCGCCATTGTCAAGCCCGAGCGCCGAAACGCCAAATGAGCACCGTGGCTTTAGCGCCCTGCATGGTCGTCGAAGACTTGATGATCATCCCGCTCGCGCTTGTGATGGCGGACAGCGGCGGCGCAGGCTGGGGCAAGTGATACCGCATCCTGATGAAGTCGCATTGGCAGTTGGGATGCAATCTGATCATTCTGGCCAGGGCCGCATGCTGCTTTGGCGCTCGGAATGGATGGGATTGCTAAATACACGCACAACCGTGTCGACAAGCTTCTATGGGCGACAAATGATCCCCCGTGCTTCTTGGTCGACGGAACGTGATGCGGGTCGGACTCGTCAAGACGCCGTTGGATCCGTTGTCTTTCGCCGTGATCGTGCCGCGACTACGCTCACCTCGCAGCAGTGCGGCGCGCGGCGCATAATTTGCTCCCCCTCATCCGGAAGCGCTGACATGGAACAGTTCGATCAAGCGAAGGTCGTCTCCGTGCTCAACCGGCTACTTGAAGCCGAGCTGGCCGGCGTGGTGCGCTACACGCACTACTCCTTCTTGGTGTTCGGCTTCGGCCGCATTCCCATCGTCTCGTGGCTGCGCGAACAGGCCAGCGAATCGCTGCTGCACGCGCAGGAGGTCGGCGAGTGGATCACCACGCTCGGCGACTACCCCTCGCTCGCGATCGGGCCACTGCTCGATTCGCACCAGCACGACATCGCCGCCATGCTGCGCGAATCGCTCGACACCGAGGCGCGCGCGCTGGCCCTGTACCGCGAGCTGCTGTCGCATGTGGAAGGCCGCTCGGTGGCGCTGGAGGAGTTCACGCGGCAGATGATCCACGCCGAGGAGTTGCACGCCGCGGACGTCGACAAGATGCTGCGCAAGCCAGGCGACGTGGCGGCGTTCTCGTCGAAGCCGGTGCCCTGAGCGTTCTGCCGCCCGCAGTCGGCAGCATGAATGGCGAACTGGCCCCGCGCCGGAGCCGAAGCAGGCGCGACCCTCCCCAGCGTTTCGGCCGGTGGACTGCCTTGCGAAACGCTTGGGCCATCCGGGCGTGTGCAAGAAGCTCATCCGTTCATCGAGCCCGAGTATGTGGCTGACCGCATCGAGCGCATCCAGCACATGAAGGCAAGCATCATGGCGAGCACAGAGAAGGGTTCGCGGTGGCTATCTCAATGACAGCCTCCCGCTGCATATCGGATCCTCACCGCCGCACCCGCCTTTGTGCCGCGTGAGTCGCAAGTGCTATGACCCCCAACTCGACTCGCCACCCCAACTCAGGCATTCTTGCGCCTGTTCATTGGTCATTTCAGGTAGAAGACCAACCATGCTGCTGCGCACTCTCTCCGCCTGGATGACCTGCTGGACCTTGCTCGCCGTGGTGCCCCTTGCCGCCGCCGCGGCCGACACCGGCCGCGCGGCGCAGGCGATGTCGGCCGCGGCGCGGGCGCTGCTGGAGGCGACGTCGGCGGGGCAGCGGCCAGAGCTGCTGCGGCCGTTCACGCTGGAGGCGCGCGGCGATTGGAACTACACGCCGCGTAGCCGGCCCGGCATTGCGTTCAAGACCATGGAGGATGCACAGCGCCAGGCAGCGCAGCAGTTGCTGGCCGCGGCCTTGTCGGAGCCGGGGCTGGTCAAGGTGCAGGCCATCATCGCCTTGGAGATCGCGCTGCGCGAGATCGAATCCTTCGGCCTCTCGCGCGATCCGGAGAACTACGCCATCGCGTTGTTCGGCACGCCGGACTCCACTTCGCCCTGGGGCTGGCGTATTGAAGGGCACCATCTCTCGCTGCACTTCACGCTGGCCGACGGCCAGGTAGTGGCCACGCTGCCGCAGTTTTTGGGTGCCAATCCGGCGCAGGTGCCGCGCGACATCGCCAACAAGGGCCCGCGCAAGGGCCAGCGCGCGCTGGGCGAGGAGGAAGACCGCGCCTTTGCGCTGCTGGCCGCGCTCTCGCCGGCGCAGCGCCAGCAGGCCATCTTCAGTGCCCGGCCGTTCGGTGACATCGTCACGCGCAATGCCGCCCAGCCGGACCCGTTGGCACCTGTGGGTGTGGCCTTCAGCGCCATGGACGCAGCGCAGCAAGCCTTGCTGCTGCGCATCATCGAGTCGCAGGCCTCGGTGGCCGAATCGTCGTTGGCGCAGCAGCGACTGGAACGCGTGCGTGCGGGCGGCCTGGACGGTATCCGCTTCGGATGGGCCGGCGCCACCGAGCGCGGCCAGCCGCACTACTGGCGCATCCAGGGCGCGCGCTTTTTGATCGAATGGGACAACTCGGGCGGCAACCACATCCACAGCGTGTGGCGCGACTTCCAGGGTGACTGGGGGCGCGACGTGCTCGGCGAACACTACCGCCGCGCGCGTGCAAGCAGCCACCGGCACTGAATGTCGCGTTCTGCCAGGGTTCACTTGGCTTGCCTTCGTTGGGCGCGGCTTGGCGGCAGCTGTGCTGAATCCACAACTTGGGGCACATCCTGCGGCATTGCGCTATGCCAGCGCGCAAGCTCAACACCACCCAGTCGGCCATCTCCAAGCGCGTGCAGGAGCTGGAGTCCTCGCTCGGCGCGCCGTTGTTCGACCGCGCCCAGCGGAATGCCAAGCTGTCGGAAAAGGGCGCACCGCGATCCTCTTCGAACCCTGGCTGTGCCCATTGGCCCTCGCGCAGGCGAGGACCATCCA
Source organism: Variovorax sp. LjRoot84 (assembly GCF_964254305.1). Taxonomy (NCBI): domain Bacteria; kingdom Pseudomonadati; phylum Pseudomonadota; class Betaproteobacteria; order Burkholderiales; family Comamonadaceae; genus Variovorax; species Variovorax sp. LjRoot84. The sequence continues at coordinate 4,403,234 of NZ_CAXUTE020000001.1, read as the reverse complement.
CAGCAACAACATGCTCGCACTCATCGGATTCACGGTGGCAGGCATCGGCGTCAGCTGCCTGCCGCGCGCCTGCCTGAAGCCACTCATCGATCGCCGTGCGCTGGCGGTTCTGAAGACATCGCCCGCCTTGCCCCTGGTGAACTACGTGGCGCTGTACCGAAGCGGCGGCCAGAGTTCGTTGATGTCGTCGATTGCCGAGCTGGCGCAGGAGGTCTGCGACTTCTCGAACCTGTTCAAACCAGCGCGTTCGACTCGAAGTCGAATGATCGCGGCAGCGCGCTGTTCGGGGGCCTCGGGGTTCCACAGACTCGCGGGCGAACCGGAGTTCCATGACCGGCGGGCGGCAACAGACCTCTTATCCTCCTTCAACCTCCATCTGAACTTCCGCTCCACAGCGAGAGCGCGTTGCTTGCAAAATGCGGAACTCCTTCTGCGCCACATCACCCAAGCGATCCACCAGGGCCACGTTCCTCGGAAAGTTCTCTGGTGAAAACCGAGGGTACTTCCGGCGCACATCGTTCGGCTCCAGCTGGTCGAGGCTGCGGACCTTGCCGGACAGCATGCCGCGCGCGAGCGGAGTCGAGCGCTGCGACGTCGGCTTCGTAATTCTTCCAACGAGCCACTCAAGCACGCACGGCGAGCGGCTGATCTCGACTCGAATGGTCTGCGTGATGCCGAGCGATCACCCGCTCGCGAAACGAAAGCGGATCCGGCCGGCGGACCTGGCAGGCGAGCGATTCGTCTCCCATCCATATCCGCTCGAGTCGCGGCTGCATATCGACGCGCTCTTCGCTTCCTACGGCATCGAACGCAGGCTGCAGGTCGAAACGCAGGTGTCGGTCGGCGTCTGCGCCATGGTGGCCACCGGCCTCGGCGTGTCGCTGGTCGATCCCATCACCGCTCTGGAGCATCGCGGCGGGGGCCTGACCTTCCTGCCGTTCGAACCCGTCATGGTCATGGACCATGGGAGCGGGAGAAGAGAATAGGCCGCTGCTTCATACTGTGACTCCAACTGCAGGAGGCACGACATGGCGGACACGAGCTTCGAACACCACGGGCACCAGGTCGAGATCAAAGTCTGGCAAACTGAATCGCGTTGGGGGTGGTCGTTCCAGATCGATGATCGGTTGCCGGTTGAGAATGTTCAAACCGGTACGCACTCGGAGGAACAGGCGCTCATCGAGGCCAGGCACGAGGCAATCGCGGCGATCAAGGCGCTTGACGCAGCACCCTAGTCTGGCGAAGGGGATGGGGCGTTGCTTCATTTCACGCTGGCTTGTGTCAGCGCATGCGTTGGAACGGACGCGGAGTCGATGCACCCAAGGCGGCAACGCGCTGGAACTTCGCGCAAGGCGGCAATCGCTATCTTTTCGAGAGCGCCATGGCGGATCAGAATGGGCTGACCCTAACGACGCCTTGGGCGCGCGCCCCATGTCGACGTCTTTCTCAAACCCGTGGACTGCGACGCATTCGAAGGAGACTCATGAAGAAGATTCTCCTGCTCATCGTTTCGCACGCTGTCGTGGCCGCTACGGGCTTCGGCGTGGGTATCTATGCCTTGCCCATTCTCACGGCGCCGCCCGCGCCTGCGCAGGCCGAGGTCGCGGCACTGGCCGCGCAAGCGCAGTTCACCGGCCGGTTCAGGCGCGACCTGACAGACAGCGATGCCCTGCACTGGGGTGAGGGCACGGTGGCGGTGAGCCGCAGCGCGGTATCGTTGCAAGGCAAGATCGCGCCCGGGCCTGACTACAAGCTCTATCTCGCTCCGGAGTTCGTTCAGACCGAAGCCGACTTCCTGCGGCTGAAGCCGAAGATGCTGCGCGTAGGCGATGTGAAAACCTTCGAGAACTTCATCGTGCCGATGCCGGCATCTGCCGATCCGACGGCCTACAACACAGTCATCGTCTGGTGCGAATCGTTCGGCCAGTTCATCACTGCGGCCCAGTACCGATGACGCGGATGCGTCAACGCGCGAGAGTGGCGTGAAGGCCGCCTGTCTGAAAGTCCGACGAATCCCTCGCCGCTGCATGCATGGACACCGTAAGCGTCGTGGCGCCGGGTCCTTCGCCAACAGGCTCTCCAGCACATCGACGTGCGGCGGTCTCGAGTTCATGACACTGCGTAATGCGGTGTTGGCGCCGTCATTCGCTTGCGCGGCCGGGCGCTGCAGGCGACCGGCGTGGGCTTCGCGCTGGCAGTATCCGTTGCGGCCCTGGTGGTACCGGCGCAGGCAGCGGGGCGCGTGCTGGAGTTCAGCGTGTTGCAGCGTTTCCATGCGCTGCTGTCGGCGCGGTTGGCCGCGATGGCGCATTCCCTTGGCGCTGCGGCATGCTGCTGTCCCGGTCGAACCCAAGCGGAAGGACTTGGCCGAACCAAGGCGTCTCACCCTTGAGACGCGCCTGCGCGCTCCCACAAGAAGGGGGATCGATGATGAGCGGCTTCTGAGCTGGCGCCGGGGGGTGCTCAGCCAGCGCTGACATGCTTGACCTGGCATTTCCGCTGCAATTTCAGCGGACGATCGAAAAGGCCGCGGTCGTTTCGGGTCGGGGCAAGAGCCCTGTTGATTGGCGTTTTTCTTACGGGCTCTCGCTGCTCTGACCCACTGCCTACGGTGAAATGGGCAGTGATATTTGACGCCCGATCATTCTCAAAGGATCTCAGATGAAACTGCAGCGACGGTCCAGTGCACCTGCTCTCATTGCCCTTGCTCTTTGCGCCAGCGTCGCGCCCTCGATCTACGCAGCCGGGGGCGGAGGTGGAGGCGGGGGTGGCGCAGGCGGCGGGGCCGGCGGCGGTGGAGGCTCTGGCGGGGGCGCATCTGGCGGCGGGTCTGGAGCGGCCTCGGCCTCCGGAAGCGGCCCCGGCAACTCATCGACCTCCAATGCGAGTGCCACCGGATCAGCCAACGCGGCGACACCGGCCACGCCCGCCACCCCAGCGACCCCGGCGACTCCTGCGACGGCAACTTCCCCAGCTGCACCCGCCACCCCTGCGACACCGGCAACGCCGGCAACCCCCTCAGCTGCATCAACGAAGAAATAGCTGCGGCGCACCCGCAAAGACAGCCGTTGGCGCGATGCAAGGCGGATCGGCGGAAATGGGCGCCAGGCCCGCACAAGGCACTTCGCAGGGTAGGGCAGGGCAGCGTCGAGAAAAAGGCCCGCGCGAGGCGGGCTTTGAAGAGGGATAGTGGAACGGCGTGGTTCGGGCCGTAGCCGGGATTCGCGAACTTTAGCGTCGACCCAGGACAACCTGTGACGCCTCGGCGAATCGATCGATGACGAAGTCGATTCCGCGCACCTCCCATGCCACACCGAACCACACGTTGTCGGTCCCCGACCAGCGCCGAATTCGGATTTCGTAGGTCTCGCCACGTCGCGCCGCGAACTCGGCGATCTCATAGCTGTTGTCCCACGTATCGCTCGAGGCCACCGTCGCGCCGGTTGAATCCCGCACGTGCAGATCAAGGTCGACCGCCAGGACCGATGCGATCGGTAATTTGATGCCAAGGATGCTGAGCATCGTGATCTTCGAATCCCATGCCAGTGCGACCTTGACGGTGGGCGACAGCAGCACGCGGGGCACGCTGATGCGGTAAACATAGGTCAGGAAGCCGTCGGCGCCGACATCAGCCGACACTACCGTGCCGACGTCAAAGCCGCGGCGCGCCGGCGTATTTTTGCGGCCGCGGCGGGCGCGAGCGATCTGCACAGCGGCGTTCGTGTCGATGGCTCCGGCGCCGTCGGACGCGTCGACGCCAGCCACCACATCGTTTCGCCACGTGCTCCCGGCCGGGTTACGCCAGGCGGCGGCCATCATGATGGCGCGGCAGCCTTCGGGCCACGAGCGCAGGGTCGCGTTCGCTTGCTGAATCAGTGCCACGCCGCCGGCCACGGCCGGGGCTGCCATGCTCGTGCCGCCGAGGGTCAGCTCTACGGCAGTGACACCGGTGCCGTTGGCGGCGATCTCGGGCAACTCGCGGTCACCGTGCGAAGAACCGGGGTTGCGGAACACCGAATCCGAGGCCATTCCGCCGGCCGCGTCGTTGTGGTTACCCACGGCCAGGCGGTTGAAGCCTTTGTGGTTGACGAACTCGGTGTCCGCGCCGTTGCCAGCCGCTTCGCAAATGGTCGGATAGGGCCAGTGGAGCGCCAGATGGTCCTTGTAGACGTCATCGAACGACAGGCCGGCAGAAGTCTGCTCGTCGGGACGATGGAAGCTCTGGCTGATCACCGTGCACTCGCGGTCCTGCACTGCCCAGCGGAGCGCGTCAAGGTCGCGGCTGTTGGCGGAATGCAGGTTGCAGTCGGGTGCGTGGCCATGGGGCGCGTTGCGCTCGACGTTCTTGATGATGCCGTGTGTATGTCGCGAATGCTGGCTCGTCGCCGGGCTGCTGTCGAATTGATCGGTGATATCTAGGAGGCTGGTGTCGTCGGGGCCCAGCTCGTAGACGGCCACGTTGATGCCGGTGCCGGTGAAGCCCAAGGCATGCGCATCGTCGGCGTTGGCGATGCCTATGGAAGTACCGAGGTCATCAATACCTTCTGTCTGGTGCAGGAACACCGCGGCCACCTCGGGCAAAGTGGCGAGCTCGGCCACGCGGTCGGCGGCGACGGTACCGAAGACCACCGGCGCGGCGCTGTCGATGCGGTCTATCTTCATGCCTTGTCGCTCCGCTACCTTCGTGAAGCGGGCAGCCGCAGCCTGCCCTTCCTCTAGTGCCTTGGCCTCTGCAGGGAGGCGGCGGCGGACCACGCCCCGCGCTGGCTTGTCCGGAAGTTCGGCCTCCGGACTGTCCAGCCAAACCGCCACGGGTACTTTGCGGGCCGGCTGAGCCTCGATGCGCGCGTGCAGTGCGGGGTGCAGCTTGCCGTAGACCTTGTGCTGACGCCGTGCAAGCTCGGCAAACTCGCGGTCGATGTCGATGCGCTTGCCTTGTGCATCGAAAGCCAGTTGCGCGGGCTTGCGCGACTTGCGGTCCTCGGACTTGAAGACTTCGACCATGCCCGCCGCACAGGGGCCGATCAGTGGGCTGCGGCTGACCTTGAGATCGTCAAAGCGCAGACGTACCGCATGGCGGATCACGGTGTCGCGCGGCAGCGGGGCGCTTGTGTCGACCACGACAAATGGGATCTCGGAGTCCGGCAAGCTCTTGCCTGAGCGTTTGGACCACAGTTCCTCCACCCGCAGCATGTGCGAGCCTGGCGTGAGTGTCGACGTGTCGATCGCTGCACCGCGGCCGTCGGCCTGCGCTTTGACGTTGACACGTTGGCCTGCTACCGCGACGCCGCGCCAAGCCTCGGGCGAGACTGCAGCGTCAGCGCTAATCACGATCGCTCGTCCGCGCGGCACCACCTCGCCAGCTTGAAGTTCGACGGCATAGCCGGGTCTGCGATTGACCGTGTCAGTCTTGGACATGGGATCCCTTTCGAGAATGCGGACCGGCGCATCGTACATAGGGGTCGGTGATCTCGACATCCCCAGTAAGCAATAGACCGTGACCTATGCATGTCGAACAAGTTGGCGGAGCCCGCCCAGCGGCAGAAGGTCGGAGGCAGCCGTCCTGATGAGCGACTCTGTGAAAGTTTGGAATAGGTATGCAGCGAGGTTGGGGGAAACTCCTCGATGGTCGCCTATTGACCTCTGGCTGCAGCCCGGTCGCGCATCTCCGGAGTGACTTCGAACAATCGGGCAAGAAATTCAGACGGGCTTGCGCTGGCCTCGTGCGCGCCAACCGCCGGCTTCAGCAAGCCCTGGGGTTCCATAGGGATGTGGCTGCTGATCCGGATCTCGGCGAGTTCGCGTGCTGAATCAGTGGACCTTAAGACTGCATCCGGCGGGAGTACGATGCGGAACCAACGGGAACTAAAGTTGTCCTCCCCAAAGACTCCGGCGCTGACGCGTCGCAGGCGTCGAACTCCAGCACCGAACAGGCATTCTGGGGGGGTGTCCGATGCGCATCGCGATAGACACACAGTCCCGGCGGGCGAGCCACTCGGAACGGCTGGCAAGGGTCCCTGGCAAGTCGCTTGGGTGTTGCTCGTTCCCTTGGCACTTTGGTTGGGTCTCGCCAAGACCGCATTGGTCATGGATGCACTGCTCGCGGCGCCGGAAGATGGCGCCGGATGGGGGGCGCTGTTGAAATGGCTCTGGTGGTTCGTTTCCCTGCGCTTCCTGCTCGCGTTGCTCGCGGGCTATGCGATCCAGAGACTGGTGATGCCGCGACACCGATGGGTGTTCTTGCCGATCGCCGCCGCTATCTCGGTCACACTCGCGCTCGCGTTTCCGCAAACAAGTCCCGACGAGACCCTGGACCGGACGTTGCGCGTGTGGGCAATCATCGCGGCCGGCCAGGTGACGGGCCTGGCCGCCTGCTTGTGGCGCGACGCCATCTCCATCGGCTTGACGGCGCTCGCGATGGGGCTGGTGCTCGCACTCACGCCGAGGCGGGCTCAGCGCGGCATCGTGCACTTGCTGCAGTTGCTCGTGCTGCTGCTGTGCGCTTTGGTCGGCATCGACCTGGCCTATCAGCTCGCCACCGGGCAGCCCGGCAGTTTGAGGGTTCTGTTGTTCGCCGTTTTGAACGCCAAGGAACTGGCGCCGCTTGTTGCGTCGGAAACGACTCCCTTCCGGGTGCTGGCCATCGCGGGCGGCATCCTCGTCGCCGCGGCCTGGGCTTGGCGCCAACGTGCGCTGGCCAGCACGCCCTTGTTCGGTGGGCCGCGCGCGTTCTTGGGTGGCGCGGTAGCGCTGGCGCTCTCGTTGGCGATCGTGCTGCCGACCCCGGCCCATGGCGTGCTGCCGCTGCTGCGGCACACCGAGGGCACGCTCATCACGCTGGCCATGACCGCCGCCCCTACGCTCGCCCACGATGTTCAAGTGAAAGTGGCACAAGAGTTCGAACGGACGCACAAGCCGCGCTGGCACAGCGCCCACATGGCGCTCAAGGAGACCGAGAAGACGAATCGCCGCAACGTTGTGATCGTGATGCTGGAGTCTGTGCGCGCGGAGTCGACGACTCTGCACACGCCGGCGTTGCAGACGACGCCGTTTCTATGGAATCTGGCCAGCAAGAGCCTCGTGGTCGAGGACATGACCGCAGTCATTCCGCGCACCGCGGCGGCGTGGATGGCTGTGCTCGGCGGCCAGTATCCGTTGGCCAACGAGGGCACCCAAAGCTGGGCCAACGAGAACCGCAAGCAACCTCGCATTCGCTCGCTGCCCTCCGTCCTGCGCGACGCGGGCTATGCGACCAGCTTCTTCACCCCCACGGATTTGCGATTCCAGAATGACCTCGACGTCATCGACACCTTCAACTTCGAGTTCATCCAGACCGAACAGGAGCTCATTCACCCAGAGGCCGAACGCGTCACCTATTTCGGCATCGCGGACGAGTGGGTGGTCCAGCCCATCCTTGACTGGACAGCTGCTCAATCCAGGGCCAAGCGTCCGTTCTTTACCGCCATCATGACCAACGTGGGCCACCACAATTTCGAGACGCCCTCGACGTGGCTGAAGATGAGGTTCGAAGGTGTTTCCAATCCCAAGCTGGAGGCCTACTACAACTGCCTGCGTTATATCGATGGCGTGCTCTCGACCCTCATCGAGGGCTACCGGCGCCTGGGGGTGCTCGACGACACCATCCTCATCATCGTAGGCGATCACGGACAGATGTTCGACGAACATGGCGCCAGGCAGATTCACAACGCCATTTATCAAGAGGGCCTGCATGTCCCGGCGCTGATCTACGCGCCCGGGATGGCACTGCAGCCCGGTACGGTACGCGGTCCCCGCCAGCAGATCGACATCCTCCCGACCGTCGTCGAACTGCTCGGTTATCGCGTCGAAGGCGCGGAGCTGCCCGGCCAGTCGCTTCTGCATGCGGTCGATGCGAGTCGGAAGCTTTTTTACACAAGCAGCATCGACTGGTCGTTTCTCAGTGCCCGACGCGGTCAGCGCAAATACATCTACAGCTTCGACCGCCAGCCGATGGAGGTGTTCGACCTCGACAAGGATCCCAAGGAACTGGTCGCGCTCGCCGATATCGACGCTCAAGAGTTGGCGAGCACGAAGCAGGACATGCTCGAGTGGCGCATGCATGCGGAACTGTCGATGCTTGCCCGTCCCAGCGATGGCGCCGATCCGTTGAGTCCTTGGCTTCGCCAATGATGGATTGGTCCTGGGCGGCTTGAGACCGCTTGAGTCAGATTGCCGCAAGCACGCCGGACTCCGTCTACTGCCCGGTCGCTTCATGGTGATCCAGCAAGCCATGGGGGTGCCGAAAACAAGAGGAGCGGGCGCCGCACGTGCACTTCACGCTTTCGTCGAAGAGATGAAGGACAGCGGGTTCGTCGCCGACGCATTGCAACGTCACGGCATTGAGGGCGCCTCAGTCGCGCCGAATGAGGCATAGGTCAAGGCTTGCCGTCCGCGGCGTCATGTTGCCGCTTCACGCGGCGGCGCGCGCCTTGAGGCTGGCGACGTAGCTGTTGCGCGTGCCGGTGACGTGGGCGCGCATCAGCGCTTCGAAGGCGGCGAAGTCGCCGGCACGAAACAGCGCCAGCAGATTCGAGTGCTGCTCGAAGCCGGCCGTGTGCAGCACGTCGGCCGGCGCCGACAGGTGCGTGCGCAGCGCCGCGATCTTGGTCGCGGCGGTGGCGTAGGCGGCCTGCATGTACGGGTTGCCGCAATGCTCGAAGAAGGCCTCGTGCAGCCGCGTGTCAGCGCGGCCGTAGCGCACTGCGTCGCGCGCGGCGCGCGCCTCCTCCATCTCGTCGATCGCCGCCTGCAGCGCCGCGGCGGTGGCTTCGCGCCCGTTCTGGTAGGCGAGCTCGGCCGCGCGCGGCTCCAGCAGGCAACGGAATTCGCAGATCGCGGCGATGTCGGCCTCGCTGGGCTCGAACACATAGCTGCCACGTTGCGGCCGGATCACCACCAGGCCGGCCAGCTGCAGTTGGTTCAGCGCTTCGCGCACCGGGGTGCGGCTGACGCCGAAGGAGCTCGCCAGCGACTCCTCCGGAATCATCTCCCCCAGCGCGAACTCGCCGTCGATGATGGCTTCGCGCAGGCGCTGTGCCACGAGGGCCGCGAGTGATTTGGGAGCTTCGATCTTGAATCGGTTGGATGCAGACACGGTGCGATGGAGGCTGATGGAGTCGGGCAGGGCACCCAGGGGCTTATAGCCGACCTGCGGGCGTAGGGAGTAGCCCGAGGAAATACTAATGCTCTAGTGCCTTACATACAAGATGATGCGCTCATCTCTTTCGAACGGATGCCCATGACGCTCACGCTTTCGATTGCCGTGCCGCCGTCCTTGCTCGCGCTGCGCGAGGTGCTCGGCGCCTCCGCCGTGCTCTTTGGCGACGAGGTGCCGCAGCGCAACCGCAACGACTGGAGCACCCAGCCGCCGACGCGCCCGCTGGCGGTGGTGCGGCCGGTGGATGCGGCGGGCGTCTCGGCTGCCCTGGTCGCCTGCCGCGAAGCCGGCGTGCCGGTGGTGCCGCAAGGCGGCTTGACCGGCCTGTGCGGCGGTGCGCGGCCGGAAGACGGCTGGGTGGCACTGTCACTGGAGCGCATGGTCGGCGTCGAGGAGATCGACCCCGCGAGCGCCACCATGACGGTGTGGGCCGGAACGCCGCTCGAACTGGTGCAGCGCGCAGCCGCCGAAGCCGGCTTCTATTTCGCGCTCGACCTCGGCGCGCGCGGCTCCTGCGCCATCGGCGGCAACCTGTCGACCAACGCGGGCGGCAACCGCGTGATCCGCTACGGCATGGCACGCGAGCTGGTGCTCGGCCTGGAGGTGGTGCTGCCCGACGGCACGGTGATGACCAGCCTCAACAAGATGCTGAAGAACAACGCCGGCTACGACCTCAAGCACCTGTTCATTGGCAGCGAGGGGACGCTGGGCATCATCACCCGCATCGTGCTGCGGCTGCACCCGCAGCCGGGCTGCACGCTGTCGGCGCTGTGCGCCGTGCCTGACTACGACAGCGTGGTGCGCCTGCTGGGCGCCGCGCGCGGCGGACTGGGGCCGTTGCTTTCGGCCTTCGAGGTCATGTGGCCCGACTACTGGCAGGTGGTGACCGAGCGGGTGGGCGTGCGCGATCCGCTGACCGGCGGCGCACCGCACGGACACTATGTGCTGGTCGAGGCCCAGGGCACCGACGAGGCGATCGACGGCCCGCGTTTCCAGCGCTGGCTCGAGCGCCTGATGGAAGAGGGCGTGCTGGCCGACGCGGTGGTTGCGCAGTCGATGGCCGATACGCAGTCGTTCTGGGCGCTGCGCGATGCCTGCGCCGAGTTCTTCCCCACCTTGGGCCCGCACGTCTCCTACGACGTCGGCCTGGCGGTGAAGTCGATGGATGCCTACGTGCGTGCCTGCAAGGCGGCGCTGGCCGCGCGCATCCCCGGCTGCGAGAGCGTCTATTACGGGCACATCGGCGACGGCAACCTGCACCTGGTGGCGTGGGTTCGCGGCCTGTCGATCGAGCAGCAGCCCAAGGATGCGATGGACGAGGTGATCTACGGCCTGGTGCGCGAGTTCGGCGGCACGGTATCGGCCGAGCATGGCATCGGCACGGCGAAGAAGCGCTGGCTCGGCCACGCGCGCAGCGCCGAGGAGATCGCGCTGATGAAGACGCTGAAGGCGGCCCTCGACCCCGCGGGCCTGCTCAACCCCGGCAAGGTGGTGTGAGCATGGGCCGCGTCTGGGTCGACCGCCTGTTCAAGGGCATCGAGGCGGTGCTTGCGGCCTTGCTGCTGGGCATGGTGCTGATGGTGTTCGGCAACGTGGTGCTGCGCTACGCGTTCAACTCCGGCATCCAGGTGTCCGAGGAGCTGTCGCGCTTCTTCTTCGTCTGGCTCACCTTCATCGGCGCCATCGTCGCGATGCGCGACGGCGCCCACCTGGGCATGGACGGCTTCGTCAGCCGCCTGTCGCGGCGCGGCAAGCTGGCCTGCCTGGCGGCCAGCCAGGCGATCGTGCTGATTTGCTGCGTGATGCTGTTCTGGGGCACCTGGCAGCAGCACGAGGTCAATGCCACCACCAAGGCGCCGGTCACCGAGATCTCGATGATCTGGGTCTTCGGCGTCGGCTACTTGACCAGCGTGGCGATCGGCGCCCACGCGCTGCACGCGCTGTGGCGCATCGCCACCGGCCGACTGCGCGACGACGAACTGGTGCAGGTGACGGAGAGCGAGGAAATCCCGCACGAGGTCGCTCATCCGGGAGCCCGGCCATGACGATCGCCGTATTCACCATCTCGCTGCTCGGCGCCATGATGCTGGGCGCGCCGATTGCCTTCGCGCTGCTGATCTGCGGCGGCGCCCTGATGGTCGCCCAGGGCCAGATCGACACCACCATCCTGTCGCAGAAGCTGGTGGAGGGCGCGGACAGTTTCCCGCTGCTGGCGATCCCCTTCTTCATACTGGCCGGCGAGCTGATGAACGCCGGCGGCATCTCGCGGCGCATCGTCAACTTCGCGCTGGCCTGGGTCGGCCACCTGCGCGGCGGCCTCGGGCTGGTGGCGATCTTCGCCTCGGTGGTGATGGCGGCGATCTCCGGCAGCGCCGCCGCCGACGCCGCGGCCATCGGGGCGATGCTGATTCCGATGATGCGACAGGCCGGCTACGACGTGCCGCGCTCGGCCGGGCTGATCGCCGCCGGCGGCGTGATCGCGCCGGTGATTCCGCCGTCGATCGGACTGATCGTGTTCGGCGTCATCGCCAACGTGTCGATCGGCAAGCTGTTCCTCGCCGGCATCGTGCCGGGGCTGATGATGGGCCTGTCGCTGGTCATCGCCTGGCAGTGGGTGGCGCGGCGCGACAAGGTGGCGGTGCAGCCGCGCCAGTCGATGGCCGCGCGCGGCCGCGCCGCGGTCGACGGCATCTGGGCGCTGCTGATGCCGCTGGGGATCATCGGGGGGCTCAAGTTCGGCATCTTCACGCCCACCGAAGCCGGCGTGGCGGCCTGCGTCTACGCCTTCGTGCTCGGCGCCTTTGTCTATCGCGAGCTGAGCGCGCGCCAGTGCTACGGCCTGCTCGTGGCGGCCGCGAAGAGCACCGCCGTGGTGGTGTTCCTGATCGCAGCGGCGCTGGTGTCGGCCTGGCTGATCACCACCTCCGAGGTGCCGGCGCAGGTGGCAGCGATGCTCGAACCCTTCATGGGCAACAAGATCCTCCTGATGCTGGTGATCATGGTCATCGTGGTGATCGTCGGCACCGCGCTCGACTTCGCGCCCACGCTGATGATCCTCACGCCCGTGCTGATGCCGGTGGTCAAGCAGGCGGGCATCGATCCGGTGTACTTCGGCGTGCTGTTCATCATGAACAACGCCATTGGCCTGATCACGCCGCCGGTGGGCATCGTGCTCAACGTGATGTGCGGCGTGGCCAAGATCTCGATGCGGGACCTGATGCGCGGCCTGTGGCCCTTCCTCTGGGCCGAACTCATCGTGCTGCTGCTGCTGGTGCTGTTTCCGGCGCTGGTGCTGGTGCCGCTCAAGTGGCTGAGCTGATTTTTCACACATAAAGGAGACATACGATGACGATCCGTTCTTCCCGCCTTTCCCGATTCGTTGCCGTGGCCTTGGCCGCCGGTGTTGCAGCCGGGGCCGCACAGGCCCAGTTCAAGGAGCGCAACTTCCGCGTCTCCAACGGCGTGAGCAAGGAGCACCCGATGGGCAACGGCCTCGCCAAGATGGGCGCCTGCACGCTCGAGAAGAGCGGCGGCAAGATGAAGATCCAGCCCTTCTGGGACGGCGCATTGGGCAACGACCTCACCGGCACGCAGAGCGTGCGCACGGGCTCGCTCGAGATGGTGATCACCTCGACCGCGCCGGTGGTCTCGATCGTGCCGGAGCTGGGCGTGTTCGATCTGCCCTTCCTCTTCAACACTTCCAGCGAGGCCGACAAGCTGCTCGACGGCAAGGTCGGCGACTGGTTCGCCGCCAAGCTGCCGGCGGTCGGCCTCGTCAATCTCGCCTGGTGGGAGAACGGCTTTCGCCACACGACCAACTCGAAGCGGCCGATCAACAAGGTCGAGGATTTCGACGGCGTGAAGATGCGCGTGATGCAGAACACCATCTTCCTCGACACCTTCAAGACCCTGGGCAGCAACGCGGTGCCGATGGCCTTCACCGAGGTCTACTCGGCGCTCGAGACCAAGACGGTGGACGGCCAGGAGAACCCCTTCACCAACATCGAGAACATGAAGTTCTACGAGGTGCAGAAGTACCTCACGCTGACCAAGCACGCCTACAGCCCGACGCTGGTGCTGTTCTCCCGCAAGATCTGGGACACGCTCTCGCCGCAGGAGCAGACCACGCTGCGCGAATGCGCGCTGCAAGGCCGCGACGAGCAGCGCCGCGCCAACCGCGCCATGGAAGCGCGCAGCGTGGACAACCTCAAGGCGAAGGGCATGGCGGTCAACGAGATCGCGCCGGCCGAGATGCAGCGCATCCGCGATCGCTCGAGCGTGATCTACGAGCGCCACGCCAAGGCCATCGGCGGCGAGGCGATCACCATGGTCACCTCCGAGCTCAAGCGCATCCGCGGCAACTGAGGCGAGGGTGTCGACGATGAGTCTTTCCGGAAAGGTCGCCTGGGTCACGGGCGGCGGCAGCGGCATCGGATGGGCCGGCGCGACCGAACTGGCCCTTGCCGGTTGCCGGGTCGTCATCTCCGGGCGCGAGGCGCCCAAGCTCGACGCGGGCATCGAGGCCGCCGAGCGCCTCGGCGCGCCGCGTGGCGCCATCACGGCCGCGCCGCTGGACGTGGCGGATGCGACGGCCGTCGCGGTGGTGGCGCGGACGATCGAGGCCGAGCTAGGCCGCATCGACATCCTCGTCAACAGCGCCGGCATCAACTTCCCCAAGCGCTACTGGTGCGAAACCGACGCGGCCACCTTCGAGCAGGTGGTCGCCGTCAACCTGAACGGCGCCACCTACTGCACGCTGGCGGCGGCCAAGGGCATGCGCGCGCGCCGCGAGGGCACGGTGATCAACGTCGCCTCCTTCGCGGGCTGGCACTACGAGTACCTGACCGGACCGGCCTACACCGCCAGCAAGGCCGCGTTGATGGCGCTCACGCATTCCTTCAACATTGAGGAGTGCGTCAACGGCCTGCGCGCCACCGCGCTGTGCCCGGGCGAAGTCGCCACGCCGATCCTGAAGAAGCGGCCGGTGCAGCCGACCGACGCGGAGAAGGCGCGCATGCTCCAGGAGGCGGACCTGGGGCGCACGATCCGCTTCATCGCCGAGATGCCGCCGCACGTCTGCATCAACGAGCTGGTGATCTCTCCTGTGTGGAACCGCACCTACGTTGCCGGCGAAGCGCTGCAGCGCAAGGTGGCGCCGTGACGCAGGCCGCGAGCGGCGGGCCGGTTGTGGCCGTCACCGGCGCCGGGCAGGGCATCGGCCGTGCGCTGGCGCGGGCTTTCGCAGGACAGGGTGCACGGGTGGTGGTTTCCGATATCGACGTCGGCTCCTGCGCTGACGCGGCGGCCGAACTCGACACGCTCGGCGTGCCGGCCGACGTGACGCGTGCCGAGGATTGCGCGGCACTGGTCGGGCGCACGGTCGACGCATTCGGCCGCCTCGACGTGATGGTCTGCAACGCCGGCATCATGCAGCTCAAGCCGCTGCTCGAACTGGATGGCAGCGACTGGGACCGCATGCTCGGCGTCAACGTGAAGGGCAGCTTCCTCACGCTGCAGGCGGCGGCGCGGCAGATGCTGGCGCAGCCGCCGCTGGCCGAAGGCAGGCCGCGCGGCAAGATCCTGCTGATGGCGTCGATCGCCGGCCGCAGCGGCGCCGGCGCGATCGCGGCGGTGATCCCGCACTACCGCGCCAGCAAGGCGGCGGTGATCAGCCTCACCCAGTCGGCGGCCATCGCCTTCGCGCCGCAGATCACCGTCAACGCGATCTGCCCCGGGCTGGTGGAGACCGACATGTGGCAGCGCATGGACCGCGACTGGACCGCGCTGCAAGGCGTGCCCCGGGGCCAGGCGTGGCAGCAGCGCGTGGCCGCCGTGCCCATGGGCCGGGCGCAGACCCCCGAGGATGTGGCCGACCTGGCGATGTTTCTCGCTTCGCAGGCAGCCGACTACATGACGGGCCAGTCGATCAACATCGACGGCGGCCTGATGATGAATTGAGATGACCCCACATCCCGCACTGTCCCTCAAGGCGCTGCTTGCCGGCGGCTCCATCGTCCAGGCGCCCGGCGCCTACGACGCGCTGAGCGCGCGGCAGATCGAGCGCGCCGGCTTCCCGGCCATCTACATGACCGGCTTCGGCGCCACCGCGTCGCGGCTGGGCCAGCCCGACATCGGCCTCTTGACCCAGACCGAAATGACCGGCCACGCGCGCGACATGGTGCGCGCCGTCGGCGTGCCGGTGATCGCCGACGCCGACACCGGTTACGGCGGCCCGTCGAACATCGAGCGCACGGTGCGCGAGTACGTCCAGTCCGGCGTGGCCGCCATCCACCTCGAGGACCAGGTGGCGCCGAAGCGCTGCGGCCAGATGGCCGGCATCCGCCTGATCGATGCGCGCGAGAACGAGCGTCGGCTGCGCTGCGCGGTCGCTGCACGCGGCAGCGATCCCATGCTGATCATCGGGCGCACCGATGCGCTGCCCGCCGCCGGCATCGACGAAGCGCTGGCGCGCGCCCGGCGCTGGCAGGACGCCGGCGTCGATCTGGTCTTCGTCGACGGCATCAAGAAGATCGCCGAGGTGGAGGCCGTGGCGCGGCAGCTGCCCGGGCCGAAGATCGTCTCCATCGTCGACGGCAACGAGACCACTGCGCTGAGCGCGTCCGATCTGCAGGCCATGGGCTTTGCCGTGGTGCTGTACGCCGTGACCGCGCTCTTCAGCGCGGCGCTGGCCGTCGAGCAGGCGCTGGCCCGCCTGCGGCAGGACGGCACGCCGCGCGATGTTCCCTCGCTGGCCTATGCCGACTTCACCCGCATCGTCGGCCTCGCGGCCCACCAGCGGCTCGACGAGCAGTTCGGTGCCGATGGCTGAAACGCATTTCTTCCCTGGCCTTGTCTCTTCCCATTTGCGAAAGTCCCGACCTTGAACACCTCCTCTCCCATTCCCTATGCCGGCATCTGGCCCGCGCTGCTGACCCCGCTCGATGCGAAGCTCGACATCGACATTCCGCGCTTCGCCTCGCACGCGCTGCGCCTGATCGACGCCGGCTGCACCGGCGTCACGCCCTTCGGCACCACCGGCGAAGGGCCTTCCTTCAGCGTGGCCGAGCGCATGGATGCATTGGCTGGCCTGGTGGCGCGGGGCGTACCGGCGGGGCGCATCCTGGTCTCCACCAGCTGCGCCGCACTGCCGGATGCGCTGGCGCTGACCCGGCACGCGGTCGAGCTGGGTGCCTACGGCTGCCTGCTGCTGCCGCCCTTCTTTCTGAAGGGCGTGTCCGACCAGGGCGTGATCGACGCCTACCGGTGGATCATCGACGGCGTCGGCGATGCACGGCTGCGCATCGTGCTCTATCACATCCCGCAAGTATCGGGCGTGGGGTTGAGCCACCACGTGATCCGCACGCTGAAGACGCTGTACCCGGACACGATCGTGGGTCTCAAGGACAGCGGCTGCCGGCGCGAGGATTCGCTGGCCTACGCCGAGGCGTTCATGCCGCCGATGCAGGTGTGGGTGGGCAACGAGCCCGATCTCCAGACCCTGGCCGCACGCGGCAGCGTCGGCGCCGTCAGCGGCATCGCCAACGTCATGCCGCGCCTCGTGCAACGCCTGGTGAAGGGCTCCGGCGAGCCGGCCGCCGATCAGCAGCGCGTGCTCGCGCTGCTCCAGATCCTCGGCGGCTACGGCCTGACGGCGGCCTTCAAGGGTGTGATGGCGCTGCAGGGCGATGCGCCGGGCTGGATGCGCGTGCGTGCGCCGCTGGTGGCGCTGGACGCGGCCGAATACGAGCGGCTGGCGGCGCAGCTGCGCGCCTTCGGCATCGACCGCGACCGGGACTGAGCGCATGGCTGCCACGGTAGTCTGCATCGCGAGCTGGAATGCCGACCTCGTGTCGCGCATCCCGCGGCCGCTGGCGCGCGGCGAGACGCTGATGGCGGACAGCTTCGAGATCAGCCCCGGCGGCAAGGGCTCGAACGCCGCGGTCGCGGCGGCGCGCCAGGGCGCTGCCGTGGCCGTCGTGGCCCGCATCGGCGACGACGATTTCGGCCGCATGGCGATCGAGCTGTGGCAGGCCGAAGGCATCGACGTGCGTCACGTGGAGCGCGCCGCCGGCGAGCGCAGTGGTGTCGCGCAGATCCATGTGTTCGACGACGGCGACAACGCCATCGCCGTGTTCCGCGGCGCCAGTGCCGGCCTCGGCGCGGCGCATGCACGGGCCGCGGCCGCCACCATGGCGGTCTGCCGGGTGGTGATGGCCTCGTGCGAGGTGCCGCTCGGCTGCACGCTCCAGGCCTTCCGGCAGGCGCGCAGCCTCGGTGCGCTGACGCTGCTCAATCCGGCGCCGGCCATGCCCTTGCCCGACGAACTGCTGCCGCTGGTCGACGTGCTCACGCCCAATGAAGGCGAACTGATCGCGCTGGCCGGTCCGGCCGCGGCCTCCGTTGACGAGGCGGCGGCGCTGCTGCTGGCACGCGGCGTGGGCGCCATCGTGGTCACGCTCGGCGGCGCGGGCTGCCGTCTCTATCGGCGTGGTGAGTCCCCGCAGCAGGAGCCCGGGCATCGCGTGCCGGTGATGGACACCATCGGCGCGGGCGACACCTTCACCGGGGCATTGGCCGCCGCGCTGGCGCGCGGCGAGCTGCTGCCCTCGGCGATGCGCCTTGCCAACGCTGCGGCGGCGCTATCGGCAAGTGGCCGTGGAGCGATCGATGGCATGCCTCGGCGACACGAATCGGACGCACTGCTGGCCAGGCGCACTGCGTAGAAGCGTATGCGCGCGAACCGGGATTGCCGAGTGATCGAAGGGCTGCCTACTTGCGCGCGATCACTTCGGGCATTGCCGAAGAGTGGTGGTGAGCGATCAGCCATTGGCCGTTCTGCCACTCGTAGACGTATGTGTAGCGGGCATGCACGCTCTTGCCGTCCTTGAACTTGAAGGTATAGGTGCCGACGTCTTGCGCCACGTTGCAGCCGATCTTGATGATGCGGTGGTCGACCTTGCCCTCAGGCGCGCCCTTCAGGAACTTGACGAAGTAATCGCGGATCTCCGCCGGATTCGTGCGCGGCTGGTTCGAAACGGAACATGCGGCGACTTTAGCGTTGCAGCACGCGCCGGAGCATGAACAACAGATGAACGAGAGGTCAGGACATCCGTCCCTGACTCGAGATTTCCCACTCGTGAGGGTCGGCAGTTCAATGCCCTGGATCCGGCTGGAAGCGGTCTCTATAAGCGCCCGGGCTCATGCCGATGCGCTGCTTGAAAAGCCTGGAGAACGAACTTGTGTCGCCGTACCCGACCTGGCCGGCGACATCCTCCACGTTGAGGGCGCTGGTTTCAAGCAACGCGCGCGCGGATTCGAGGCGAAGATCCTGCAGGTACGCGAGCGGAGTCTGATCGAGTGCCGATCTGAACCGTCGGATCAGCGTCCTGTCGCTGATTCCGAGCGCCTCCGCCAGGTCCGAGATTCGCAGATCTCTGTCCATGTTGCTCTGCAGCCATTGTTGGGCGCGGTGTACGAGCGAGTCGGAATGGCTTCGCTGAACCAGGAGGGGAATGTAGGGAATCTGACTCGTCTGGCTCACGTCGATCAACATGCTTTTTGCGCATCGCGAAGCCATGGCTGGTCCGAAGAATCGCTCAACCACATGGATCGCCTGCAGCAGGTAGGAGGCCGAGGCGCCCGCGCAGATCAGCCGGTCAGCCTCGGTCAGGACCGGACGCAGTTGCAGGTCCACATTCGGGAACTTGGCCCTGAATTGCCGCTCGAGCCACCAGGTGGTCGTGGCTGCGCGGCCGTCGAGCAAGCCAGTTTGCGCAAGAAGGAACGTGCCGGTGCAATTGGCTGCTATCCATGAACCCGCGCGCCACTGGCCGACAAGCCACGCGCAGGCGTCCGATTGCCTTTCCAGGAGCCGATCGAACTCGCGATGCCCCCGGTAGTGAATGCTCGGGACGAAGATCACGTCGAATCGCTGCCGCTGCTTGATTTGCTGCGTCTGAAGCGACAGGCCATTGCTTGCCATCGCCGGCGCGCCGGACGGCGAGACGAATTGCCAATCGAAGAGCGCAGCGGCGGGACCGTCCTGACGTTTCAAGTGCGCGTTCGCGATCTGAAGAATGTCAGCGAAGCCTCCAACGCTGGACGCATAGCAGTCATCGAAAGCCAGGATGGCCGCGCTTGGCATGATTGTCGGAAGTCGCACAGTTGTAGTCAGTTTCGCCAATGTACACCCGGTGTCGGGTTTCCTAAAGTGGGGGGCAAGCGGCGTTCGGCCTGGATACGTTCAGGACCGGCAATCCGCCGCCGCTCGCTCAACAAAGGAGAGTTCATGGCTTGGAATATCGAGGTGGTGGATGGATGCGCCGTCGTGCGCATGAACACCAACAAGGTCAACGTGCAGAACGATCAGTTCTTTGCCGACCTGCACGGAGCCTTCGATCGGCTCGAACGCGAGTTCGGCGATCTGCCGGTCGTGCTCACCGGCCAAGGCGATGTGTTCTCTGCAGGTATCGACTTCCAGTACAGCTTCGAAATTTTTGGCAGCGGAAGCGAGGAGAAGGTTCGCGACTGGTATCGGGCATACCGGGAAATCAACCTGCGGATCTTCCAGTATCCGAGGCCTACGGTCGCGGCGGTGAACGGACATGCCATCGCCGGCGGGCTGATCACCGCGCTGGACTGCGATTTCCGGATCGCCGCGCGAAAGCCGGCACGCTTCGGGCTGAACGAAGTGCCCATCGGCATCCCGATGCCTGCGGCCTACGTCGAGATCATCAAGTACGCCCTGGGCGATCAGGTCGGGGCTCTGGCGACCCTGCGTGGAAAGCTCTATGGGCTCGAAGAGGCGCAGCGCCTCGGGTTCTTCCACGAGGTCGTGGAGCCCGACCAACTGCTTGCGACGGCGATCGACTACGCCAAATGCATCACGCCTGACTGCAATACGGCCTACGCCATGTCCAAGAAGGCGCTGCAGGATGGCGTGATGAGGCAGATTGCAGAGCGAACAGTGAGCCTGGACGAGCGCCTGCCTGCCGGCATGAGTGACGAAGGAAACCGTCGCGCGCAAGATCGCCGGCGCCAAGAGATCATGCGCAAGCGGTAGGCGCGCCAAGTGATCGACCTCTACAGCTGGCCGGCTCCGAATGGGCACAAGGTGCACATCGTGGTTGAAGAGTTGGGGATTCCCTACCGGATCATTCCCATCGACATCACCGGCGGCGCTCAACACGAAGCAAGTTACCGCGCAATCAATCCGAACGGCAAGATCCCGGCCATCGTGGATCACGCGCCGCTGGACGGCGGGGAGCCCGTCACGGTCTTCGAGACCGGGGCCATCCTGCTGTACCTGGCGGAAAAGGAAGGCCGCTTCATTCCTTCGGACCTGCGGCAGCGCAGCGAAGTGATCCAGTGGCTGTTCTGGCAAGTTGGCGGACTGGGTCCGATGATGGGCCAGGCCCAGCACTTCTTTCGTTATGCGTCGGAGTCCGTGCCCTATGGGGTGAGCAGGTACCAGAACGAGACGCGGCGACTTCTGAAGGTCATGGATGACCGGCTGGAGGGCCGGGAGTATCTCTGCGGTACTTACTCCATTGCCGACATGGCTTGCTTTCCCTGGATCCGCATTCACAAGATGACCGGGATCGCGCTGTCCGAATTTCCTCGTGTCGAGGCGTGGTACGGGCGGGTGCGCAGCAGGCCGGCGGTAGGGCGTGCGATGGACCTGCTGAGAGACCGCTGGGTGGATGTCACCAAATCTGCCGAAGCCAAGCGGAATCTCTTTCGCGTGCCTGGCTGATCATGACCGACCGCAACGAGCAGGTCGTCGATGCGTTCGTCGACCTGCGCAGTCCCTACACCTACCTGGCGCTGCAGCCCGCGCGGACCCTGGCGCAGCAAAGCGGGGTGGCCTTCGAGTGGTGGCCGTTCATCACCGACTTTCGCTCGGCGTACGGCGGCGAAGTCGAACAACGTTCGAGCCGCGATGTCGCGAAGCTGAAATACCTCTACATGGACTGTCGCCGATTGGCCGAGAGGCAGGGCCTCACGATCCGTTCCACAACCAAACTGTGGGATGCGACGCTCGCAAGCCAGGCCTTGTTGTTCGCCAAGCGCAAGCGCCGTCTGTGGGAATTCTGTGATCCGCTTCTGGCGGCGTTCTGGCGCAGGGAGTTCGATCTGGAGTCGCCAGCGCAGATAGAAGCAGCACTTGTCCATGCCGGGCTGGAGCCGCGCGAATGGCATGAATATCAGGAGGTATGCGCAATGCGCGACATGGCAGCGGCGACACAGCGAGCTGAAGCGCTTGGTGTTTTCGGCGCCCCTACCTTTGTCTATCGAGGTGAGCTGTTCTGGGGCGGGGATCGGCTGGATCTTCTAGCCAACGCCCTGAGTTCTCGCGAGAACAAGCTAGGCAACTGAAATGTTGCCGCAGGAATCTTATCGGCCGCCGGAAATCATCGATGCGTGGATGCAGTTCCCAAACGAGGGGTACCTTCTGGATCCCATGTTCGACTCCCTGCGCAGATGGCCTGCTGCGTGGAAGATGCTGGCGCAGGACAACCCCGGAGTGACTCACGAAGAGGCGCTGGGCACATTTCGCTCCCAAGGGGTCTCGCAGGTTATCGCCAGCGCCTGGTGGGGGCCTGGTGGTCCGATGATCACGAACGACGAGGTCGCGCGCGCGGTCCGGGCAAATCCCGAATATGTCGTCGGAGTGGCATCCGTCGACATAGGCAAGCCGATGGCTGCGGTGCGGGAGTTGCGCCGCTGCGTGAAGGAACTGGGCTTCAAAGGCCTCCGCGTTTTGCCTTGGTTATGGGGGCTGCCGCCGGACGATCGCAGGTACTACCCCCTGTATGCCGAGTGCATCGAGTTGGATATCACGTTCTGCCTTCAAGTCGGTCATGCGGGGCCAATGAGACCTTCGGAGCCCGGACGGCCCATCCCGTACCTGGACAACGTTGCGCACGACTTCCCGGAGTTGCGCATCGTTGGAGGGCACATTGGGCTCCCTTGGGTCGCCGAGATGATCTCGGTCATGATGAAGCACCCGAACGTGTATGTCGACACGTCCGCGTACAAGGCGTCTCGCTTCCCCCCGGAATTGGTCGCGTACATGCCTGGTCCGGGCAAGCACAAGGTGTTGTTCGGCACGAACTACCCCATGCTCACGCCCGCCGAATGCCTCGCCGGCATCGATGCGCTTCAGTTGGGAGATGAAGTGCTGCCTTTGTTCTTGTCAGGCACGCGCGACGGGCGTTCAAGCTGCAAGCTTGATATTTGCATGACAGTCTCACTTCAGTGGTTGGGGTGGGAGTGGGGCGATAGTTGCGAGCGCAACCACGCGGCCAGGTCGGCCATCACCTGGGTGCCCAGCGTCGATACCGCGGTGAAGTGAATGCAGGCGTGGATGGCACCGGGGTAGTGGCGGTGCTCGGTCGGCACGCCGGCCTGCGCGATGCGCAGCGCCAGCGCATGGCCTTCGTCACGCAGCGGGTCGTGGCCCATGGTGGCCAGCCAGGTGGGCGGCAGCGTGTCCAGTGCCTGCGAGTGCAACAAGGCGAAATCGGAGTGCCGCGCCAGCTCTTGGCGCCCGCCGAGGTAGCAGTCGACAAACCATTGCATGACACCGGTGGTGAGGAACTTGCCCTCGCCGTTCTCGACCATCGAAGGGCTCGGTTCGCTGTAGTGCTGGGCGACGGGATAAATGAGGCCCAGCGCACGCGGCGCGATCGCGCCGGCCGCACGCAGCGCCGCCACGGTGGCGAGCTGCGCGCCCGCGCTGTCGCCGGCCAGCGCGATGCGCGACGGATCGGCGCCGAGCTCGCGCGCGTGCGCGGCCACCCAGCGCAGCGCACAGGCCACGTCGTCCACCGCCGCTGGAAAGGGATGCTCGGGCGCCAGCCGGTAGTCCACCGCCACCACCACGGCGGCCACGTCATGGCACAGGGTGCGGCAAACCTTGTCGTGGGTTTCGAGGTCGCCGATCACGAAGCCGCCACCGTGCACGTAGAGCAGCAAGGGAAGCGGCCCCTCCGCGTCGGGCTGGTAGATACGCAGCATCAAAAGGCTGCAGGGTCCGTCGATGGCACAGTCGTTCGCCGACGCGATGGTGGGTGCCTGCAGGCCCAACTGGGCGGCCAGGTCACGGTAGATCTGGCGTGCCACCAGCGGGGGCAGCGTCTCGAGCGGCGGGTTGCCTTGGGCGGCGGCTTGCGCCAGAAAGCCGGCCAGCGCCGGGTCGAGAGGCGCCGTGTCGAGCACGGTGGGGATGGAGGTGTGGGTCATTGCGATCGTCCAGGTGTTGATCTCGGTTCTCAAGCGGGCACGGATGCCGGTTCGGCCGCAGGCCGCAGCACCGGTGCGGCGGGCCGCAACAGGAAATAGCCCAGCGCGGGCAACAGCACCAACGCGCCGACCATGTTCCACACGAACATGAAAGCCAGCAGGATGCCCATGTCGGCCTGGAACTTGATGGGCGAGAACGCCCAGGTGCCCACTGCCAGCGCCAGCGTGATGCCGGTGAGCATGACCACCCGGCCGGTGAAGCGCAGCGCGTGCGCATAGGCGTCGGCCAGGCTCGCGCCTTCGCGCATGCGCGTCAGCGTGACGCTGAGCACGTACAGCGCGTAGTCCACGCCGATGCCCACGCCCAGCGCGATCACCGGCAGCGTGGCGACTTTCACGCCCATGCCCAGGCCCACCATCAGTGCCTCGCACAGCACCGAGGTCAGCACCAGCGGCAGCACCGACACCACCACGGCGCGCCAGGAACGGAACGTCACCCAGCACAGCAACACCACGGCGGCGTAAACCCACAGCAGCATCTCGCGCATCGCCTGGTGCACCACGATGTTGGTGGCCGCGGCAATGCCCGCGCTGCCGGCCGCCAGCTTGAAGGTGACCTCGGGCGTGTTGTTGGCGGCGGCAAAGCGCTCGACTTCGGCCGTCACCCGCGACAGCGTCTCGGCCTTGTGGTCCTTCAGATAGACGTACAGCGCCAGGAACGAGCAGTTCTGGTTGAACAGCTCGCGCGGCGCGCGCGTCTGAACGCCGCCCAGCGCGCCCTCGTTGGGCAGCAGGTCGAACCACTTGAGGTTGCCCTCGTTGTAGCCCACCATTGCCAGCTTGGACAGCGCCGCCATCGAGTTGGTGGACTCCACGCCTGGCAATTGCTCCAGCCGCCAGGCCAGTGCGTCCATTTTCGCCAGCGTGCCGTAACGCGTGCACTGGTCCACTGGCGTGGTGGCCATCACGGTGAGGATGTCGGTGCTGGCGGCATAGTGGCCGATCAGGTAGTCGTTGTCTAGGTTGTAGCGCGCCTCGCGCCGCAGCTCGGGCGCACCCGGATCCAGGTCACCGATGGACAGGTGCAGGCTCACCGCGAAACCGGCGGCGGCGAGCAGCCCTCCCACGGCGACTGCGCCAACGGCCCAGCGCCTCGTGGTGAAGCGCTCCAGCAGCGACCACAGGCGCGAGCGCTGCGCATCGGACGCGGTTTCCAGGCGCAAGCTGCGCGCGGCTGCCTTGGGGCTCACGCCCAGGTAGGACAGCAGCACCGGCAGCAGCACGAGATTGGTGAAGATCAGCGCGGCCACGCCGATGCTGGCGATCAAGGCGAGGTCCTGGATGACCTTGATGCGGATGATGACCAGCACCGCGAAGCCCACCGCGTCGCACAGCAGCGCGGTGAGGCCGGCCACGAACAGACGCCGGAAGGTGTAGCGTGCCGCCACCAGCCGATGCGTGCCGCGGCCCACGTCCTGCATGATGCCGTTCATCTTCTGCGCGCCGTGGCTCATGCCGATGGCGAACACCAGGAAAGGAACCAGCACCGAATAGGGATCGAGCTCGTAGCCCAGCAGCGCCAGCAGCCCGAACTGCCACACCACCGCCACCAGCGAGCAGGCCACCACCAGCGCCGTGCTGCGCGCGCAGCGCGTGTAGCCGTACAGCACGGCACTGCAGATCGCCAACGCCAGCAGGAAGAACAGCAGCACCTGATGCAGGCCTTCGATCAGGTCGCCCACCACCTTGGCGAACCCGGTCACGCGGATCTGCAGCGCATCGTTGCCGTATTTGCCGCGCAGCGCTTCGATTCGGCGCGACAGCTCGCCGTAGTCGAGCGCCTGGCCGGTCTGCGGATGACGGTCCAGCAGCGGCACGAACACGATGCTGGACTGGAAGTCGGCGGCCACCAGCTGGCCGATCTCGCCCGAGCGTTCGACGTTGGCGCGCAGCTCGGCCAGGCTCGCGGGCGAGCCGTCGTAGGCGTTGGGAATCACCGGTCCGCCATCCAGCCCCTCTTCGGTCACCGCCACCCAGCGCGTGTTGGAAGTCCACAGCGACTTCATGAAGGGCCGGTCCACGCCTGGCATCAGGAAGATCTCGTCGCTGATCTTCTGCAGCGTGTCGAGGTAGACCTTGTCGAAGATGGTGCCCTGGCGGGCCTGCACGACCACGCGCATCGCATTGGCCTGGCCGCCCAGGTCGCCCTTGTGGGCCAGGTAGTTGACGATGTAGGGGTGGCCAGTGGGCAGCGTCTTTTCGAAGCTGGCATTGAGCTGCAGCTTGAGCGCCTGCCAGCCCAGCGCCACGGTGAGCAACAGGCACAGGGCCAGCACCCAAGGGCGGTGATTGAACAAGGCGCGTTCGACGGCCGAGCCGGAGCGCGCGTCGAAGTCTTCGATGCGCGCCACGACGGCCTGCGCGCTGGAGGGAGAGTCGGTATGCATGAGGCGTTAAAGCGGTTCTTTTTTCAGTCGAGCGGCGGCGCGGGCAGCCGGCGCATGCCGCGCAGGCTGGCCAGCACCAGGGCGCCGTCGGCGGCCACGGCGATACCGGCCACGGGCACGGGCTCGCGCGAGGGGATGCGGCGCAGCGCGGCCGTGTCCTGGCGCGCCAGCAGCAAATCGCCGGCCTGCGTCACCAGCGCGAAGCCGCCGCCCGGCAAGGCCGTGCCCGCGCCCACGGTCATGGGCGTGGTGCTGTCCAGCTTGTCCCAGTGCGCGCCATCGTCGCTGGAGCGAAAGGCCGAACCGCGCAGGCCGTAGGCCACCAGCGCACCTCCACGCGTGCGCAGCAGGCCGAAGAAGCTGCCCTTGTAGGGCGAAGGCAGTGGCGCGAAGGTGGCGCCGCCATCGACGGAGCGCAGCAGCAGGCCCTGCTCGCCCGCCACCACCAGCGTGCCGCCGGCCGCGCGCACGCCGTACAGGTGCAGGCTCTTGGGGTTGGGCAGCCGCCCGAGCCAGGGCTCCCAACTCTGGCCGCCGTCCGCCGTGGCGAACATCAGGCCGTACGCGCCGGTGGCGAAACCGCGCTCCGCGTCGGTGAATTCCAGGTCGAAGAAGGGCTTGTCCGCGCCCTCCGTCACCAGCTGCTGCGCATGCCTGATCGCGGTAGCGTCGCCCGTGCGCTGCGCCGCCGCGGCGACCAGGGCCGCCGCGGCCATGCCATCGAGTTGCTTGTGCCAGCTCTGCCCGCCGTCATCGCTGCGCAGGATGGTGCCCAGGTGGCCCGCCGCCCAGCCGGTGCGCTCATTGACGAAGCACACGCTGGTGAGCGTGGCCTGCAGCGGCACCCGGGCCTGTGCCCAGCGCGCGCCGTGGTCGTCCGACAGCAGCACCGTGCCGCGTTCGCCCACCGCCACCAGGCGCGTGCCTGCACGGCCCACTGCCAGCATGGCGGCGCCCAGCGCCTTGGGTGTGACCACCGCCGGCAACGACAGCACCGCGGGCGCGGCCGGTGCGGCACGGGCGCGCATCGGCAGCAGCGCGGGCACCGCACAACCGGCCAGCCCCACCACGGCCGCGCGCCGTGTCAGCCCGATGGGTGCCGCATCGGCCATCAGCGTCCGCCCTCGTTGGCCAGGGCTTCCGGGCTGAAGAATGTGCGCGGAATCGGCGGCAACAGCTCGTACTGCTTGCGCAGCTCGTTGGAGGCCATGTTCAGGTAATAGGCGCCGGTCTGCATGTCATAGCCGCCCCACAGCACGAAGCTGGTCACCGCCGGGATGTCCGGCGCGGTGAGCATCAGCGAATAGTTGGTGCGCCACAACTGGCCGTTGGCGTCCCAGCCGTCGAACAGCACGATCTGCCAGGAGTCTTCGTCGATGTAGTACTTGCGCTTGGGCACGACGTGGCGCTTGCCCGCAGCCAGCGTGGCCTCCACTTCCCACACGCGGTGCAGCTCCCAGCGCACCTGCGCCGGGTTGAGCGTATTGGGCGTGACCAGCTCGTCCACCTTGGCGGCGGCCGCGCGGTTGTTGTTGTAGGGGATGTAGATCTCCTTCTTGCCTACCAGTTTCAGCTCGTGCTTGTCGATCGGGCCGAACAGGTTGAAGGCCTCGTCGAACAGGCCGATGCCCGAGGTCACCGAGTCGGGCGTGTCGTAGGCGACCGAGGGCGCCTTGCGCACGCGGCGCTGGCCCACCAGGTATTGCCACAGGCCGCGCGGCACCGACTCGCTCATGCCGTCGTGCGCCAGGATGGCCTCGCCGGCCTTGGAGCCGGGCTCGGTCACGAGGAACTTGCCGAACTGGTAGTAGCCGTCGAACTTCTCGGCGCTGCCGTCCTTGTCGTAATAGGCTCGGCGCACCGTCTGCACACCGCCCGAAGCCATTGCACGCCGACCGTCGGACGTCACCACCCACACGCGAACGGGCATGGCGTAGTTGCCGCCCTTCCACGCCAGGCGGTGGTTCCAGATCGCCTCGTAGCCGTCCTTCGGAACGGGGAACGGAATGCCGCCCCAGGCGCCCTCCACGCCGTGGCCTCCATCCACCGTCTTGGCATGCGTCGCGTTCTTGAAGGTGTTGTCGTACACCGATTGCGGAGCCGCCGCGGTGCGATGCGTGGGATAGACGTCGATGCGGAAGTCGGGGTACTTCTTCATCAGCGCCTGCACGCCGTCGGTCAACTTGTCGGCGTACTGCGCCATGTTCTTGGCGTTGATCGACAGCACGGGCTTCTCGCCCGCGAATGGGTCGGGCCGCACGTCGCCGTTCTTGTAGCCGGGTGGCGCCTTGGCCAGGCCGCCGTCCCAGGCGGGGATGGTGCCGGCCTTGTTGCCGGCCTTCTCCGCGCCTACCGGGGTCAGCGTGGACTTGAGCTTTGCGGCCTCATCCGCGCTGACGGCGGCCTGCGCCGAAGCGGCGGATGCCAGCAAGGCGGCCAGCAGCAATGATTGTTTTGCGATGTGCATCATGGTGTGTCTCGATGAGTTTTTTTCAGAAAGTGCGGGAGACGGTGAACGACAGGTAGTTGCGGTCCTTCAGCGTCTGGCCATAGGACAACATGCGCGTGGGCGTGCGCGCGTCGGCGACCGTGAAGGTGTTCTCGCTGCCGAAGAAGGCGGTGTAGCTCAGGCCGATGTTCCAGGTGTTCTGGTACTTGCCCTTGATGCCGAGGGTCACATCGCCCGCATTGGTGGCGCCGCCCGCGAAGTTGAAGATCGCCGAGGAGCGGCCGCCGAAGTTGTAGCCCAGGCCCATCGGGATCGACAGGTCCAGGCCGGGCAGCACCTGGAAGTACTGCGGCTCGAAGATCATGCGGAAGGCGGCGGCCGAACGCGTGGTGTTGGGGTCCAGCCCGCCGAAGCCGGTCGTGGCCGGGTTCTTGGTGACGCTCATCACGCGGTTCCACGCCAGCTCGGCCAGCACCACGCCGCCGTCCCACAGGCCGGACTTCTTCAGCACGTAAATGCCCGACAGGTTCAGGTGGGCCGTCTTGCCGATGGCATAGCACGGGTTCGCCGCCGTACCATCGCAATTGACCGGCGGCATGAAGGGCGCGCCGCCCAGCACGGCCGGGTCGCTGGTGAGCGGCGCGTCGGCGCGCATCGAGCCTTCGAGCGCCCAGTTCAGCTGGCCGATCGACGACGTGACGCTGGCGCCCACGGTCTTGATGCCCTTGGCGTAAACCGTGTGCGCGTTGCCGTTGATCAGGTCGAACACCGGCACGGCCGGCGTCTTGTCGTTGTAGCGCGCCGCATAGAAGCCGTACTCGAAGGCACTGCCGGTCGGCGACCAGCGCAACTGCGCGCCGAACTGGCCGTTGTTGCCGGGCGTTTGGTTCTTGCTGTCGTCGGTGACCAGCACCGGCGGCAGCGGCGGGCCGAAGTACACGCGGCCGCCGCCGATGTAGTCCTGATTGGAGAAGTAGCTGCCGACCCCGGGGATCTTGCTGGGCCGCCACTTGAGCTGGTAGTAGCCGCCCAGCGTCACGCCTTCGGCCACCTGCAGCGTGCCGGAGATCTGCTCCACCGGCAGCAGCACTTCCTTGAACTGCCAGTTGGGCACCGAGGCAATCTTGGCGATGTCCACCGGCCCTTGCGCCGCTGCAATGCCGTTCTGGCCGAAGAACAGGCTCTCGCCGTATTGCAGCGCGTGCTTGCCCACGCGAATGGAGGCGGGCATGTCGCCGAGCGATCCCTTGGCATAGACGAATGCATCGAGGAACTGTTGGCCCCGGCCGTGCTGGCTTCGCGTAGCGGGAATGAACTCGTTGGCCGCCTGGCCCAGCTGGTTGCTCACGCCCAGCGAGCCGTCGTTGGCGTTGGTGCCCAGGTACTTGGAGTCGTACCAGGCCGCGTGACTCAGGCGCACGCCCCAGTTGCGGTGGTTGAAGTCGAACTCGGTCAGCAGATCGAAGCGGTTGGAGACCACGCCTTTCCTGAAGTTGGCGTCGCCATCGTTCTCGTTGGTCACGCCGCCGTCGCCCCGCGCCGCGGGCGAGGTCAGCACGGCCGAAGGCTCCTTCAGCCGAGATGCCAGGCTGTACTTGGGCGTGAAGTCCAGCCGGATCTTGGCGTCGGGGTCGCTGGACTCCAGTTCCATCGACAGCGCCGGCAAGGCGCAAGCCAGGGAGCCTGCCAGGACCAGCGCTCGCGGGCGGAAGGGAATGAATGCAGATGTCATCGTGTCTCCTCGTCTCTCTATTTGTTGTGTGGATTGCGGCTCAGATGTAGGTCGATGCCAGTCCGCCGTCGACCGGGATGTTGGCGCCGCTGATCCAGCGCGCTTGGTCGCAGCACAGCCACGCGATCACCGGCGCGATCTCGTCGGCGAAGCCGGGGCGCAGCATGCGGTGCGCATCGGCCTGCACCCGCTCCTGGCCGAGCATGCTCACGAAGTCGCCCAGGATCGGCGTGAACACCGGACCGGGCGCGACGCAGTTCATGCGCACGCCGTGTTCCAGAAACCATTTCTGCGACTGCGTGGCGCTCCAGACGATCAGCGCTTCCTTGAAGTACTGGTAGCAGGTCTCCTGCGGCACGGGGTGGTCGCGCAGCCAATGGGCGCCGGCCTCGAAGCCTTGCGCGGCGGCGAGGGCCTTGTGCGGCTCCAATCGCTGCGGCCATTCGGCGCCGAGGATGGAGGCCACGTTGACGATGGAACCACCACGCGGGATGCGTGGCAGCGCCTGTTCAGTCAGATGGCGCAGCCCCAGGTAGTTGATGTCGGCGACCAGCTCGACTGGCGCCGTGCCGGGCACACCGGCGATGTTGCACAGCGCGTCGAAGCGGTCGGGCAATTGCGCCACAGCCGCATCGATGGCGGCGACAGAACTCAAGTCGGCCTTGACGAAGCCGTCGAGCGTGAGGCTGGGGTCGTTGCGGTCCATGCCGATGACGCGGGCGCCGGCAAAGCGCGCGACGCGTACCACCTCGGCGCCAATGCCCGACGACACGCCGGTGACGACGATGGTTTTTCCTTGAAGCTGCATGAAATGTCTCCTCGGGGGTTCAGTCGATAACACTCAGAACGGATAGGGATGCGGCGCCTGCTTGATGGTCAGCCACTGCCACTGGGTGTATTCCTCCCAGTCGGCCGGGCCGCCCACGCTGCTGCCGTTGCCGGCGATGCCAGGGCCGCCGAAGGGGTTGACGCACTCGTCGTTGACGGTCTGGTCGTTGATGTGGACCATGCCGGAGTTCAACTGCGCGGCAATCGCCATGGCCCGTCCGATCGAGGGCGAGATCACCGCCGAGGCCAGGCTGCCCTGGTGGTTGTTGGCCAGGGCCACGGCCTCGTCGTCGGTCTTGAAGGTGATGATGTTGGCGACGGGGCCGAACACTTCTTCGTCGTACGCGCGCATGCCGGCCTTCACGCCCGCCAGCACCGTGGGTTTGTAGAACAGGCCGTCGCTGCTGCCGCCGGCCAGCAACTGCGCGCCGGCCGCGATGCTGTCCTGCACGATGGCGTGCACGCGGTCGCGCTGCCTGGCGTCGATCAACGGCCCCAGGGCCACCTGGCCGCTGGCGCCGTCGCCCATCGGCAGGTGCTGGGCCTTCGCGACCAGCCGCTGCGTCAAGGCGGCGGCGACGCTCTCGTGCACGATGATGCGATTGGTCGCCATGCAGATCTGCCCCTGGTGCAGGTAGGCACCCCAGGCCGCATTGCTCGCGGCCACGTCGAGGTCGGCGTCTTCCAGGATGATCAGCGAGTTGGCGCCGCCCAGCTCCAGCGTGACCTTCTTCAGATGACGCCCCGCCAGTTCGCCGATGCGCCGGCCCACGGCGGGCGAGCCGGTGAAAGCGATCATCGGCACGTGCGCATCGGTCACCAGGGCTTCACCGGCGGCGGCGTCACCGGGCAGCACCTGCAGCAGGCCGGAGGGCAGGCCTGCCGCTTCGAACACGCGGGCGATCATGAAGCCGCCGCTCACCGGCGTGCGCGAGTCGGGCTTGATCACCACGCCGTTACCGGCCGCGAGGGCCGGCGCCACGGCGCGAATGGTGAGGATGAGCGGAAAGTTGAAGGGCGAGATCACGCCCACCACGCCACGCGGCACGCGCCGCGCCAGGCTGGTGGTGCCGCTCGCGCTCGGCAGGATCTGCCCCTGCGCCTGCAGGGGCATGGCCGCCGCCAGATGGCACAGGGTAATGGCCTCGCGCACCTCATGCTGTCCTTTGGGCAGGATGGCGCCGCTCTCTCGGGCGACATAGAGCGCCAGCTCGTCGAAGTGCTGCTGGAACAACGCCGCGGCCCGTTGGAACACCGCGGCCTTCTCACGCGGCGCAACCTGCGTCCAGCTTTTCTGCGCTTGCGCCGCGGCGGCCGTGGCCAGCCCCACGTCCTGCGCGTCGGCGATGCCGACGGCCGCCATCACCTTGCCCGTGGCCGGCTCGACGACGTCGCGCACACCGCCTGCGGATGCGACCCACCCGCCGTTGAACACCTTGCCGGTCCAGGCCGCCGCGTCCAGGAACGCCGGCTTCTCCGAAACACCCATGACTCACCCCTTGCGAAAAAAGTTGATCGGCTGGCCGCGGGTGGAAATGCCCGCGGCACTGCCTTCTTTTCGCAACGGGCATACCAGCGGCGCCGCGGCGGGGTGGGCCGACGCCGCTGCGCGACGCTGTTTTTCATTTGAGGATTAGGGGAATTCCCGGAGTCGTGATAGTTATCTTGAATAACTGGTTTACCCTGATCAGCGCTTTCATCAAATGATGAAAAATCGGTCACGCGTTTCACCAAACGATGAGCTCGAAATTGACCAAATCCACTGCCTCACCGGTCCCGGAGCGGATCTCGCTGGCCGAGGTGGCGCGCGCCACCGGCGCCGCGCTGGGCCGTTTCGACGGCGCCGAAGTGGCGCGTGCGATGAGCCGCTTCGAGGCCTCGCATGTGAGCAGCGAAGAGCACCCGACGATTGCCGACATCAGCGAATGCCTGTTCTTTTCGCCCGGTGACGGCCGCATCTGGCTGCAGGATCAGCGCATGGTGCTTCTGCATACCGAGGCGCTGGGCTCCCTGCGGCGCGAGCTGATCGACAGCCTGGGCCAGGAGAAGGCCCGCGGCCTGTTCACGCGCGCGGGCTACGTCAGCGGCGCGCGCGACGCGCGGCTGGTGCGCGAACATTGGCCCGAGGCCGAGCCGGCCGCGGCCGCGATGGCCGGCACCCGCCTGCATGCCCTCGAAGGCCTGGTGAAGGTCGAGCTGGTGCACGCGCGCTATGACCCCGAGACCTCGGACTACGAGGGCGAATTCGTCTGGCACCACTCGAGCGAAGACGACGAGCACATCGCGGCCTACGGCATCGGCGGCTCGCCGGCCTGCTGGATGCAGGTGGGCTATGCCACCGGCTACGTCAGCACCCTGTTCGGGCGGCTGGTGGTGTTCCGTGAAGTCGCCTGTCGCTCGATGGGCGAGAGCCAGTGCCGCGTGATCGGAAAATCGGCGGAGCGCTGGGACGATGTGGAAGAAGACATGCGCTACCTGCGCGCGCGCGACTTCGTCGGAGTGTCGCAGTACGGCGACGCGGCGCCGCAGGCCGCGGAGTTGCCCACGCCGCGGCGCAAAAGCGACGCGATGGTGGGCGCGTCATCGGCTTTCAACGCGGCCTGCCACCTGTTGCATCGCGTTGCGCCGACCACAGCCACTGTGCTTTTTACCGGTGAGTCCGGCGTCGGCAAGGAAAAGTTCGCCAGCATGCTGCATAGCATCAGCCCGCGGCGCGACAAGCCCTTCGTCGCGGTGAATTGCGCGGCCATTCCGGAGACGCTGATCGAGTCCGAGCTGTTCGGAGTGGAGCGCGGCGCTTACACCGGCGCCGGCGCGGCGCGGCCGGGACGCTTCGAGCGCGCCCACGGCGGCACACTGTTTCTGGACGAGATCGGCACGCTGAGCTACGCGGCCCAGGGCAAACTACTGCGCACGCTGCAGGAGGGCGAAGTCGAGCGCGTGGGTGGCACGCGCAGCGTACAGGTGGACACGCGCGTCATCGCGGCCACCAACGTCGATCTGCGCCAGGCCGTGCGCGAGGGCAAGTTTCGCGACGACCTGTTCTTCCGGCTCAACGTCTTTCCCATTCACCTGCCGCCGCTGCGCGAGCGACGCGATGACGTGCCTCTCTTGATGAGCCATTTTCTGCAGCACTACGGCCGCAAGCACGGCCGGCAGGTCACTGGCTTCACGCAAGCCGCTGTCAAGGCGCTTCTGAACTACGACTACCCCGGCAACATCCGCGAACTGCAAAACCTGATCGAGCGCGCCTTGATCGTCGCCCCCGAGGGCGGCCTGCTCGAAGTTCACCACCTGTTCACAAGCGGCGAGACGCTGGACAAGAACGTGCTGTCGGTACGACCGGATGGCCATTTGGCGGGCGTGGGCGCTGCCGGCGCCCCGACCCCGCAGGCCACGCCTGCAAGCCACGCCGTGCCAGACCGCGCCGGCTCCAGTTCATTGGGACAAGCGGAAGAGGCGCTGATACGCCGTGCGCTGGAACAATGCGGGGGAAACCTCTCCGCGGCAGCGCGTGTGCTGGGCGTCACGCGTCCCCAACTGGCCTACCGTGCGCGCAAGCGCGGCATAACAAGCTGACGACCGCTTGCTCCTGTCGGCTCTGTGCCACTGAATACTTGCTAGACCACCATCGGCGTCAGAGCGCCGTCCATCGTGATGAGCGCCCCCGTCACATAGCTGGCACAGTCCGATGCGAGAAAGACGGCCGCGTTGGCAATCTCCTGAGGATGCGCGTAGCGACCCATCGGGATTCGGGCTTCGTTGGCCTTCAGCAGTTCTTCCTCGGGCTTGCCGGTCAGACGCGATTCCGTCTCGAGCGAGTTCTTCACGCGGTCGGTATAGGTCGCCCCCGGATTGATGGCGTTCACGCGAATGCCGTGACCGCCCCATGCGTTGGCCAGGCCCGCGGATACCAGCATCAAGGCCGCATTGGCCGCCCCGCCCGGCAGGTGCATCGCGCTCGCGACCTTGCCACCCGTTCCGATGATGTTGACGATCGATCCCGTGCGCCGCGCGACCATCGACTTCAGCGCCGCGTCCATCGCGTGCACGTAGCTGAAGTACTTGGCGTCCATCGCGGTTCGCCAGGCCTGCGCGTTCAGTTCCGCCGGCACGACGCGCTTTGCCCCTCCGGCCGAGTTGACCAGCACGTCGATCGGGCCGAGCGCCTCTTCCACCTGCGCGACTGCCGCGAAGGCGCTGCGCTGGTCGATGAAGTCCGCCACGGCGCAAAGTACGTCGAAGCCTTCCCTGGCGAGTTCGGCAGCGGCGGCGCGCAGGTTCTCCTCGCTTCGCGAAGCGATCGCCACGCGCGCGCCTTCGGCCGCAAAGGCCCGCGCGCATGCCAAGCCGATGCCCTTGCTGCCGCCCGTCACCAGGACCACCTTGCCTTGCAGATTCAGATTCATCTCGATTCTCCTCATTGAACGCGCCGCACCGGCACCGCACTGCGGCGCCTATTACTCGGCCTTGATGTTCGCCTCTTTGACCACCCGGGCCCAGCTTCTCAGATCGGATTCGATGACGGTCGCCATCGCTTCCGGCGTGCTCGAACGAACCTCGATTCCTTGCTTGGCAAGCACTGCCTGGACGTCCGGCATGGCGAGGACGCGCATGACATCGGCATTCGCCTTGCGGATCACATCCGCAGGCGTCTTCGCCGGCGCGACGAAACCCGCCCAGATGTCGACGGAAAAACCGGGCAGGGCTTCGCCCACCGTCGGCAGCTGCGGTAGCGACGCATAGCGCGTTGCGCCCGTACCGGCAAGCAGCCGCAGGCGCCCGGACTCGATATGCGGCAGCAACGCATTCGCCTGGCCAAGGAACAGATCCACGCGCCCCGCGAGCAGGTCCGGCAGCGCGGCCTGTGCGCCCTTGTAGGGAACTTGCTGGATCGATGTTCCGCTCATGCTCTTGAGCAACTCGAGCGAGAAGTTCTGCGGCGAACCCGGTCCGCCGGAGGCGTAGGTGAGTTGTCCCGGCCGCGCCTTCGCAAGCGCCAACAATTCCTTGACGTTCTTGGCCGGCAGTGCCGGATGGACCACGAGCAGGTTCTGCACGGAGATCGCAAGACCAAGGGGGGCGAA
Source organism: Variovorax sp. LjRoot84 (assembly GCF_964254305.1). NCBI lineage: Bacteria > Pseudomonadati > Pseudomonadota > Betaproteobacteria > Burkholderiales > Comamonadaceae > Variovorax > Variovorax sp. LjRoot84. The sequence goes on along the minus strand of NZ_CAXUTE020000001.1, from coordinate 4,367,248 downwards.
GTCCTTGACGGGGTCGTAAGGGACCGCGCCGAGCAACGGCGCGAAGACCAGCACGCTGTTCGGGGCTACCAGCCAGGTGTAGCCGTCCGCGGGCGCGTGCGCCACGGCCTTGGCCGCAATCGCCCCGCCGGCGCCCGGCTGGTTCTCCACGATCACCGGCTGTCCCCAGATTTCCTGGAGCTTCTGCGCCACGGTGCGGGCGAGCACGTCGGGACTGCCGCCTGGCGTGAACGGCACGACGATCTTGACGGGCTTGTTCGGATAGGGCTGCGCAACGGCAAGCCCAGGGATGAGGCTCGACAAGGCAAACGCTACGAAAGCGCAGAAGCGCCATGAGCACATGTGTATGTCTCCCAATCAATTCGGCCGTACGGCGAGCATCCGGTCGATCAGGCCCGGAGTGTGCGCAGCACCTCGGGGTTGTGAACGGCGATCGGCTCGCCGGCCTCGAAGGCCAGGATTTGCCGAAACGCGTTCCCGTAGGCGATCTCGTGATTGTCGATCTCGACGTAGCCGATGTGCGGGGTGCACACTGCATTGGGAAGCGATAGCAACGGGTCGGCGGCGCCGAGGACTGGTTCGTGGTCCAGCACGTCGACCGCCGCCATCCCCGGCCTGCCTGCCTTCAATGCTGCCATCAGCGCGCCAGGGGCGATCAGTTCCGCACGGCTGGTGTTGACCAGCAGCGAGGTGGGTTTCATGCGTGCCAGGTCGTCGGCCGTGACGCTCCCGCGCGTGTCGTCGTTGAGCCGCAAGTGCAGCGAGATCACGTCGCAGCGCCGGAAGAAGTCGGCGCGGTCTCTTGCCATCGCGAGCCCATCGCCCTCGGCCGCGATGCGGCTGCCTTCGCGCCCCCACACGAGCACCGGCATCTCGAAAGCCTTGGCGTAGCCGGCGATCACTTTTCCGATGCGGCCGTAGCCGAGGATGCCCAGCGTGCGACCCCGCAGCCCCCGTCCTATCGTGCTCTGCCAGCGCCCCTGCTTCAGCGCTTCGACTTCAAACGGAATGTGGCGCAGGGCCGCAATCATCAAGCCCCATGTCAGCTCCGCTGCCGCGTAGGAAGGCCGCGACGTCAAGGTCGCACTGACAAGCACGCCATGACGCGTGCATGCCGCAAGGTCGATGTGCGGAACATGGCCGTTCTGACTGATCAGCTTGAGCTTCGGCAGGCGTTGCAGCAGCGCCTCGCCGACCGGCGTTCTCTCGCGCAGCAGCACGATCGCTTCCGCGTCCTGGAGCCGATCGGCGAGTACATCGAGGTCGCTCACGTAGTCGGTGTAGATGGTGACGGCCTTGTCCGCGATCAGGCTGAAGCAGTCCAGCTTGCGGACAACGTCCGCGTAGTCGTCGAGGATGGCGATGTTCATGGGTGATCCGCTTCAGGCGTTCGTCGGCAGGTCCGCGACGGGGAGGCCTTCGTCGATGAGCCGGCATTTGCGCTCCTCGGCGGCGGCCGTCTTCAGGGCGAGTTCCAGCACTTCGCGCGCCCTGGCTCGAGGAATGAAGCAGACGCCGGTGTCGTCGGCGAATGCGATGTCCCCCGGAGAAACGCGAACGCCGCCGATGTTCACGTCGCCGTTGATCTCGACCGTCTCGATGCGCCACTTGCCTGTCATCGGCGTCACTTCGGTGGCCCACACCGGGTAGCCGACGTTTCGCGAGTGCGGCACGTCGCGGATGCCGCCACTGACGATCGCGCCAGCCTCGCCCTGGCGCTTCCCGGTCTGCGCCGAGATGCCGCCCATGTTCGATACACCCGCCACGCCGTCAATCACGATGACATCGCCCGACTCGGCCAGGTTGTGCGCTTCGAACTCGGCCATCCTGTTGACCTTTGCGCGGGCAGCTTCATACGGGTGCTCGCGCAACGCGATGTTGCGCACTGTCAATGCAGGGCCGACGATGCACGCGCCTGCCATCGTTGGCCTGAACCAGCTGGCGGGCAGCACGCCCGTGATGCCGAGTTCGTCCATGATGTCCGACAGGATGCCGCTTGCGTCGCCCAGCGAGAGGAAGCCGGCGATCAGATCCGGGTCGGGTCTCGGGAGCGCCGTCATGAGGATGCGCTCGGGCGCGATCTTTCCAGTGAGCTTTCGTTCTGCCATTGCGCGTCCTATCGGGTTGTGCGGCCGCGCGGCTCGGCCGGTGCGACGTCGAGTCCATCCACGCCGCTGCGCAACACCGAATCCGCCAGGAAGCCGCTCGCGCGCAGGTCGTCCAGCGCCGCGTTGATCCACTTCAGTCGATCACTGCGGTCTAGAGGAACTGCGATCGCTTGCGGTACGCCATAGAAGTTGTCGGGCAGCAGCCGAAGTCCCGATGCGTCTCGCGTATTGGCTGCCAGTCGCTGCCGGTTGCCGGCAAAGGCAATCACGCTTCCGTCCGTGAGCCATTGGACGGCCTCTCGCAACGTGTAGTCGGGCGTTGCACGAACACGCGCGGCGCCCAGCCGCTCTTGCAGCCATACGCCCACGCTGTCGTCCGTGTTCACCCCAACTGCTTGTTTGGCACCGTCCAAGTCCCGGACCGACTGCATCTTCGAGTCGGCGCGCACCAGTGCGCTTTGTTGCACCAGCATGTAGGTTTGGGAGTAGAGCACCGTGCCCTTTCGCTGCGGATTTGGGGCTACGAATCCGATGTCGGCCGATCCGCTTCGCACTGCTTCCAGGACATCAGCCGCCGTCGCGAGAGGTGCAATGGCCGTCGGCACGCCCGCTCTGCGACCCAGCTCACGGGTGAGATCGGCCACCACGCCCGAGACGACGCCGGTGGCGGGATCGCGGCGCGCCTGCGCCAGGTTGGCGACGATGTATGCAGCTCGCAGCTGGCCCGTGGGTGCCAGGACCGGTTCGGCGGCCATGACGGTTCCAGCGAGCAGCGACATAAACAATGGAGAGTAAGTAGCCAGCCTGATCATGCAACATCGCGCTTTCAGCGTCCGCCGTACTTCTTGCACGCATCTTCACCCGCATGGATGCACGCGTCCAATTTAGAATTCGCCGGTATCGTCATCATTCCAGTGAATAACGTGCGGCTGGATCTCAATCTGGTTTCCATCTTGGAAGCCGTCATGCTCGAACGCAACGTGACGCGCGAAGCGGCCAGTCTCGCGATGACCCAGCCCGCCGTCAGCAACGCGCTTCGTCGCGCCCGCCGACTCACCAACGACGATTTGTTCATCAAGGTTCCCGATGGCGTTCGGCCGACGGCGCGGATGATGGCGATGTGGCCTGAGATCCATCGGTCGCTTGCCGTCTTGCGCGCCTCGATCGCGCCGCAGCACTTCGATCCTCGTGCGGACTCCACCACCTTTCGCATCGCGGTGACCGACAGCCTTGCATCCCAGGCGGTCTCCGGCATCACGCTGAAGCTGAGCGAAGCCTCTCCTTTCGGACGCGTCGTGTTCTCCCACCACACGAATGCCAGTTCGCTCGAGGCGATCGAACGCGGCACGCTGGACTGCGCAGTCGGGATGTTTCCAACGCTGCCCCACAGCGTCCACGTGCACAGTCTTCGCGCGGACCACTACGTCTGCGTCATGAGGCGAGGGCACGAACTCGGTCGCGCGATGTCTCTGGATGCGTTTGCCGAAGCGCGGCATGTGCTTGTATCGCCGTCGGGCCAGGACATGGGCATCGTCGACAGCTGGCTCAGCCTGCATGGCCGCGGCCGCAGCGTGGTCGCGGTCGTCAACCGCTTCGCCGACGCACTGCGGATCGTGGCCGACAGTGACTTGCTGGTCTGCGTTCCCAGCGACCTTCTCCATGGCCAGTCTCGCAAGCTCATGGTCAAGAACAAACTTGTGACACGGGACCTGCCGTTCGCAGTGGAGAAGCTCCTGTACAAGTTGATCTGGCACGAGCGCCTGCATGCTCACCCTGCGCATCAATGGTTCCGCTCGCTCGTGGCGGAGGTCTGTGGCGCAACCGTGCGCGATCGTTGAACAACCCTGGCCGGCGCGCACGGCTCGTCAATGAGCGGACCCAATGAGTTCATTTGCTTTCCTCGTTGGACGCGTCGCATTCGAAGACCTCTAATTCGTGGACTACCACGAACACGACGGAGACTCTTCATGCTTGACATGTCCGGAAAGATCGCCGCCGCGGCCTGCGCGCTTGTGGTCGGATGCGGGAGCATCGGGGCCGCCGCCGCGGCCTCGATCGGCGGGCCCCTGAACCTGGCCGACGAAGGAATGTTCTTCGTCAACGGGAAGGCCGTCACTTCCAAACATCCGGGGGTTTCGCCTGCTGGTCCGGTTCGCCCAGGGACGGTGACCGTCAACCAGATGTACGTGCACTACCGCGTCCCCGCAAGCAGAACCAGCGCCATCCCCATCGTGCTGGTGCATGGCGGCGGGTTGACCGGCATGAGCTACGAGACCACTCCCGACGGACGGGAGGGGTGGGCAACCTACCTCGTGCGCAAGGGGCATGCCGTCTACGTCGTCGACACGCCCGGGCGCGGACGCTCCGGCTTCAATTCGACAGCCATCAACGAGGCCAAGGCCGAGGGAAGCGTCTCGGGGCTGCCCGCCAGCGTGTTGATGGTGACTGCCGAACTTGCCTGGCCTCTCTTTCGCTTCGGGCCTTCGCACGGAACGGCGTATCCGGATACCCAGTTCCCGGTCGAGGCGTTCCCGAGATTCGCTTCCCAGGGCGTGCCCTTTGCCGAGGCCATGCTCGAGGGAGCTGGCATGGGCACGGCCCCACAGGCGCTCGCGGCGCTGCTGGACGATATCGGGCCCGCGATCATCGTGGTGCACTCGCTGGCGGGGCCCTTCGCCGATGCCTTGGTCGGTCTGCGTCCCGCCCTGGTCAAGGCGGTCGTCAACATCGAGGGTGCGCAGTCGGTCGTTCCCACCGACGCGCAGATCACGGCCTACAGAGGTGTCCCCGTGCTGGAACTGTTCGGCGACCATCTCGACGCTCCCGTGTTCACGGGCCAGCCTCGCTACGAGGCACGCAAGGCCGTGGTCGAGCGGATCAATCGCCTCGAGGCAGGCAGGGCGAGCCTGGTGCGGCTTCCCGACGTGGGCATCAAAGGCAACTCGCACATGATGATGCAGGACAAGAACAACCTGGAGGTGGCTGACTTCATCCTGCGCTGGATCGCGGACAAGGTGCGCTGAGTCAGACCGCCTTGCTTCGAACCCGCTTGGTCGGTGTTAGTTGCTGCGCTGCCCGCGGCGCGACGATGAAGTCGACGAAGCCTTGTGCCGCGTGGGAGAGCGAAATGCCCGCGCGTTGCACGAGCGAGACCTCGCGGTCGATCAAGGGGTTTTCTACACGGCGCCAGCCGATGCGCGCAGGGTCCGCCAGCTTCACCGCATAGCCAGGGAGGATCGCGACGCCGAGCCCGGCGTCCACCATCCCGATGAGCGAGCCTGCATAGTTGGCCTCCCTTGCGGGCTTCAGCATCAGACCGGCAGCCGCGAAGCCCGCTTCGGTGAGATCGCGAAACACGCTGCCGCGGCTCAATGCGAGCACCGGCTCCTGCGCGACATCCGTCCAGGTCAGTTGCTGCAGGCGGCTGAACGCATGCCCCGCCGGAAATGCGGCTGCCATGGCTTCCGAGAAGAGAAGCGTGCGCTGGATGTCGGCTTCATCCGAGGCGAAGGTGCCGATGCCGACGTCGGCCGCACCGCCGCGCACCAGCGGCAAAACCTGATTGGGCAGCGTGTCCTGCAGCACGACCTCGATGCCCGGGTACTGCGCGCCGAAGGCGGCGAGGATCGGCGGGAGATAGGTGCTGGACAGAACCAGCGGCGCCGCCACCACCACGCGCCCGCGTTCCCTCGCCACGAGCTTGTCCACGCCCGCGAGCGCCGACTCGAGCTCGGCCAGCACCCGTTCCGCGCGCGGGAAGAAGTCGCTGCCCGCCGCCGTCAGGGCCACGGCTCGCGTGGTGCGGTCGAACAGGCGGCTGTCGATGGCTCCTTCGAGTTCGCGCACAAGCAGGCTGAGTGCCGATTGCGTGACGTGCATGGCCTGCGCGGCACGGGTGAAGTTGCCAAGCCGCGCGACCAGCACGAAAGCTCGGAGCTGGCGGAGAGTCACATTCATGAGCGGAGCCAATCATTCGATTGGAAAGTCTCGATTGAATCATAGCCACGCGCGTCTTCTAATCACTGCAATGCAAACCGATGGGACAGACCCGGTCTGCACCCTCAACAGAAAGACAGAGACATGAAACGCCGTGAACTCCTCGCCGCCGTGCCAGCGCTTGCTGCCGCCGCCTTACCGTCATGGACCGCAGCGCAACCTGTTTATCCGAGCGCGCCCGTCAAGGTGCTGGTGGGTTTCCCGCCCGGCACAGCAACTGACGTGGCGGTGCGTGCCGTCGTGGAGCAGATGTCCAGGCGCCTGGGCCAGCCCTTCGTCGTGGACAACAAGCCCGGCGCCGGCAGCAACATCGCCGCCAAGGCCGTGGCCACGGCGCAGCCCGATGGCTACACCGTCTTCGCGATCACGATCGCCAACATCATCAACGCCGCGTTCCCGGGCGCCAATGCGGTCGATCCACTGAAAGACTTCAAGCCGATCACGCTGATCGGGAACGTTCCCAATGTCCTGGTGGTTCATCCCTCGCTGAAGGTCGCGACCGTTGCCGAACTCATCGCACTCGCGAAGGCCAAGCCGGGCTCTCTGGCCTATGCATCATCCGGCGTCGGCACCTCGCCCCACCTGTCTGGCGAACTGTTCGCACTGATGGCCGACGTCAAGATGGTCCACGTTCCGTACCGGGGCAGCACGCCCGCGGTGACCGACTTGCTCGGCGGCCAGGTGCAGCTCATGTTCTCGCCGGCTTCGACCGTGCTGCCGCACGTGCGCGCGAACAAGCTGGTGGCGCTGGCCGTCACCAGCCCTCGCAGGACCTCGAGCGCGCCGGATCTGCACACGCTCGACGAGCTGGGGCTGAAGGGCTTCGACACCTCGGTGTGGATGGGGCTGGTGGCCCCGGCCCAGACGCCATCCAGCGTCATCGGCAAGCTGCGCACCACGGCCCACGCGGCGCTCGATTCGAGCGAGATCCAGGCGATCTACAAGGCGCAGGCGATCGACGTTCTCAAGACCAGCGACGAAGCGCTGTCCCGCTTCCTGCAGAGCGAGGGCGCGCGGTGGTCGAAGTTCATTCAGCAGACGGGCATCAAGCCCGAGTGAGAGAAGCATTTTCTTCAGAAGGGAATATCGAAATGTCCAAACTGCGCGCTACCGAGTGCCGCGAGTTCATCGCGGCGGTCACCGAGAAGGCTGCCGAGATGGGGGTGCCCATCTCCGTTGCCATCGTCGGGCCCGAAGGCCATCTGATCGCGCTCGAGCGCATGGACGACGCGGGCTTCATCACCCCGGACACGGCCCGCGCGAAGGCATTCACCGTCGCCGCTTTCCGCTCGATGAGCCCGCGTTTCAGCGACGGCCTGGTCATTCAACAATGGTTCAAGGAGCGCAACCCGCAGATGCTGGCCAACGCATCGGTCTTCACCAACGGCCAGGTGGTTGCCTCCGGTGGCTGTGCGCCCGTGTTCAAGGGCAACGAGATGGTCGGCGCCTACGGCATCAGCGGTGCGACGGGCGACCAGGACGAGGAGATCGGCCAGCACGCCCGCGCGAAGGTGGGTTGGGCACACATGCCGGTCGACGACACCACGCCCGAAAGCGTGAAGAAGCACGTGAACGAGATCTACAGCAAGGTGGGCCTGAAGGACCGCGCCCTCTGAGCACCGTGCCCGGCGGCTGAGTCTGCCCGGTATCCCCATCCGAGAATTTTCAATCTGCCCGCCGCGCGCGGGCAACGGAGAACCCATGCCTTCCCAACCCGCCGTGCTGGCTGAAGCAGCCGACGTCCTATGGAACGCCGGCAGGACCGGCAACTACATCAAGCCGTTGAGAGTCTCCTACCCGGAGCTGGATGCGGCCGATGCATACGCCATCCAGCGGATGAACACCGAGCGCAGACTGGCCGAAGGCCGTCGCGTGGTCGGATGCAAGATCGGCCTGACGGCGCGCGCCGTCCAGGCGCAGCTCGGCGTCGATCAGCCCGATTTCGGCGTGCTCTTCGATGACATGAGCTTCGGGGACGCTGAGCCGATTCCCATGCAGAAGCTCCAGCAGCCGAAGGTCGAGGCAGAGATTGCTTTCGTGCTCGGCCGAGACCTCGACATGGGCAACCCCGGGCACGCGGACGTGATCAAGGCGGTGGACCACGTCCTTCCGGCGATCGAAATCGTGGGTAGCCGCATCGCGGGCTGGGACATCCGGTTCGTCGACACGGTCGCGGACAACGCATCGTCTGGCGCCTTCGTCCTGGGCGGAAGCCCGCGGCTTCTCAGGGAGCTGGACCTCAGGTTGTGCGGCATGGTCATGAACCGCCGCGGCGAGCCGGTGTCGGTCGGCGCGGGTGCGGCATGCCTGGGCAACCCGATCAATGCGGTGGTCTGGCTGGCCCGCACCATGGCCGCGCTCGGCCAGCCGCTGCGCGCCGGCGACCTGGTGCTCTCGGGCGCACTCGGCCCGATGGTGCCGGTCGCGCCGGGCGACGTGTTCGAAACCCACATCAACGGCCTCGGAGGCGTCAAGGCCGTATTCGAAGCCGCTGCCGCCGCGAAGGAATGCAAATGAGCCAGACACCCGAATTCGCGCAACTGCTGGACGATGCGGCCCGTCACGCCAAAGCGGTGCCGCAGATCGACCCGAAGGGCGAGCTCTCGCTGGCCGAGGCCTACGCGATCCAATCCGCCTCCGTTCAGCGACGCGTTGCGCGCGGCGAGCGCCGCGTCGGCGTGAAGATGGGCTTCACCAGCCGCGCCAAGATGGTTCAGATGGGCATCGACGACGTCATCTGGGGGCGCCTGTCGAGCGGCATGCAGGTGGAGGAGGGCACGCCGGTGAAGTTTGCGCGCTTCGTGCATCCGCGCGTCGAGCCGGAACTGGCCTTCGTGCTGAAGAAAGCGCTGGCCGGCGACGTCACCGCGGCCGAGGCGCTCGCCGCGGTCGAAGCCGTGGCGCCGGCGCTCGAGATCATCGACTCGCGCTACCAGGACTTCAAGTTCAGCCTGCCCGACGTGATCGCGGACAACGCCTCGTCGAGCGGCTTCGTGATCGGTGCCTGGAGCGACCCGCACCAGGATTTCAGCAATCTGGGCCTGACGATGAGCATCGACGGGCGCGTGGTGCAGGTCGGTTCCACCGCCGCCATCCTGGGCCATCCGTTGCGCTCCTTGGTCGCCGCGGCGCGCCTCTCGGCGGCGGCCGGCGAGCCGCTGCAGGCCGGCTGGGTGGTGATGGCTGGCGGCGCCACGCCCGCCGAGTGGATCAAGCCGGGCCAGTACATCTCGATCGAGATGGAGCGCCTCGGAACCGCCGGCTTCCACGTCGAGGAGTGAACCGTGCCCATTGCCTTGATCAAGATCATTGAGGGGCGCAGCCCCGAGAAGAAGCGCCGGCTGATAGAGAGCGTTTCGCAGGCCATGGCGGACAGCCTCGAGATGCCGCTCGACGCAGTGCGGGTCCTTCTCCATGAATACCCGTCAGGCCATTGGGGACGCGGGGGCCGCCTGGTGTCCGACATCCAGGCGAAAACGCCCTCCGAATCACCCAGTGCACAGGTGGCCGACGCGACGGCCAAGCTGCTCGCGAACTGAAAGAAGCAACATGACGAACAAACTGAAGGTCGCAATCATCGGCCCGGGCAATATCGGCACCGACCTGATGATCAAGGTCATGCGCAACAGCAAACACCTCGAGATGGGTGCGATGGTCGGGGTCGACCCGAAGTCCGATGGGCTGGCCCGCGCCGAGCGCTTCGGCATCGCCACTACCGCAGAGGGCATCGAAGGGTTGGTGCAGCTCGGCGTGTTCCGCGACATCGACATCGTGTTCGATGCCACCTCGGCCGGTGCCCACAAGCGCCACAACGAGGTGCTGCAGGCCCATGGCGTGCAGGTCATCGACCTGACACCCGCTGCCATCGGCCCCTACGTGATCCCCGCGATCAACCTCGATGCCGAGAACGCCAGCAACATGAACATGGTGACCTGCGGTGGGCAGGCGACCATTCCCATGGTGGCCGCCGTCTCGCGCGTTGCCAAGGTGCACTATGCCGAGATCGTCGCATCGATCTCGAGCAAGAGCGCCGGCCCCGGCACGCGCGCCAACATCGACGAGTTCACCGAAACCACCCGGGCCGCGATCGAGAAGCTCGGCGGCGCGGAGCGCGGCAAGGCGATCATCGTGCTGAACCCGGCGGAGCCGCCGCTGATCATGCGCGACACGGTGTTCGTACTGTCCGAGGCGGCCGACCAGGCGGCGGTGGAAGCCAGCATCGCGCAGATGGTGGCGAGCGTCCAGGCCTACGTGCCTGGCTACCGCCTGAAGCAGCGCGTGCAGTTCGACCCAGTCCCGGCCGACCGGCCGCTCAACGTGCCCAAGCTCGGCTTGCGGCACGGACTCAAGACCTCGGTGTACCTCGAGGTCGAAGGCGCCGCGCACTACCTGCCGGCCTACGCCGGCAACCTCGACATCATGACCTCGGCCGCGCTCGCGTGCGCAGACCTGATGGCGCAACGACGCATCGCCAGCGGCATCGCTCGCGGTCTGAAGGAGGTCGCATGACGCCGGCCAACAAGCTGTACATCAGCGACGTGACCCTGCGTGACGGCAGCCATGCCGTTCGTCACCAGTACGGCATCGCGCACGTCAAGGCGATATCCGCGGCACTGGACGCTGCCGGCGTCGACAGCATCGAGGTCGCGCATGGCGACGGGCTGGAAGGCTCCAGCTTCAACTACGGCTTCGGTGCGCATACCGATGTCGAATGGATCGCGGCAGTGGCCGAAACGGTCAAGACCGCAAAGGTCGCAACCTTGCTGTTGCCCGGCATCGGCACCACGCACGACCTGCGCAACGCCTACGATGCAGGCGCGCGCATCGTGCGCGTCGCAACGCACTGCACTGAGGCCGACGTGTCTCGCCAGCATCTGGAATACGCGCGCGAGCTCGGCATGGATGCGGTGGGTTTCCTGATGATGAGCCACATGACCACGCCGAAGAAGCTGGCCGAGCAGGCGCTGCTGATGGAAAGCTATGGCGCAAGCTGCGTCTACGTGGTCGACTCCGGCGGCGCGCTCGGCATGGACGACGTGCGGGACCGGTTCCGTGCGTTCAAGGAGGTGCTGAGAGCCGATACGCAGACCGGCATCCACGCGCACCACAACCTGGGCCTTGGCGTGGCGAACTCGATCGTGGCCGTGGAAGAGGGCTGCGATCGCATCGACGCCAGCCTGGCCGGCATGGGCGCCGGTGCCGGCAACGCGCCGCTCGAGGTGTTCATCGCGGCGGCCGAGCGCCATGGCTGGCGTCACGGCACCGATCTCTACAAGCTGATGGACGCGGCCGACGACCTGGTGCGCCCGCTGCAGGACCGTCCGGTGCGCGTCGATCGCGAGACGCTGGCGCTGGGCTATGCGGGCGTCTATTCGAGCTTCCTGCGCCATGCCGAAGCGGCCGCGAAGAAGTATGACCTGAAGACCGTGGACATCCTCGTCGAGCTGGGCGCACGCAAGATGGTGGGCGGCCAGGAAGACATGATCGTCGACGTGGCGCTCGATCTGCTTCGCAGGTCCGAGCACGACCGTGTGCAGTCCGGACTCGCGATGAGCTAGGCAGCGAGGTGCCAGCTGAGGCGATGAGTGCGCCCAGCTCGGCACTCCACTGCGGTGCGCTCCTACATGCATTGCCGAGAGGCGCGGTGTACGTTGTCATTCCAACCGAAGGAGGCACGTCATGGCCACTCAGCAGACACCGTCCCGTCCACGGTCCACTGACAAATCGAAGGTTCTTCCCGAGAGCCCGGCAACCATTGTCCCTGCGGAAGCCGATAGTGACAGCGAGTATGCCGACGCGACCGAATCCACGGGCGGCAGCGCCGCCGACCAGGCAGACGCGGTCAAGCCGGTCGGGGATGAGAACGCCCCAGGTTCCGTCAAGCGCAAGGAAGCCTCGATGGAGCCGGGCCACAGTGGCTTGGTTGTCGGAGGCTTTTGACGCACGTCCGTCTGATCGGCGTGAGTGCACGTTCGCCTCTGGGTCGCAGGGCGGAAGTCCTTGATGTCAAGGATTGCCATCCGCCTCGGTGCGGCGTATCTTGGCTGCCGAGAAGGAGCGATCCATGCCTTCACCAACAAGCTTCGTACGAAGAGACAAGCGCGGCACGCCCCCGATGCGCTCGAGCTCATCGAGCTACGCCGGAGCAATGACGCCGCCATCGGATGCCGAGTTGTGCGAGCGCGCCGTGCTGGCCATTTGGCGCAGTTTGGACGAGCACGATCTCGTGGACGAGCGGGTACGAGCCGACCTGGCAGGTGTCCTCGAGCCGTTGATTGCTCTTGCCCTGGGAGATCGTCCGCAACGGTTGATCAGCACGCTCAGGTTGCCAAACCCGATCGATGCGTCCCACCTGTATTGGCTCACTCGCAGGCTCCTGACTTTCGTCCCCGAACTGCAAGCCATGGCCGCCAAGCCGCGAGGCGATGGACCTCCGCCCCTCGCCTGACGCGATGTCGTTCGAGGCGTCGTCGCCCGAAGCATCGGCCCCTGCGCGGTGAGATCGGGTTGGCGTGCGCCGTGACAGCGGTCACGAGGGCGTTCAGAATAGCGTTCGCCACTACCCAAGGAGGAGCTGGCCCTACCACCGGCGCTGCGGGACATGCTGCGGCTCACATGCCGCGACGCCTATCGGAGTCGCTCGTGACGAAACGTAAAGACGACGAAACGCTGTCGCGCCCGGCGCGTCAGCCTTTCGAGCGGCAGGTCGAAGCCTCGCTGCGCGAGCACGCCGACCTGCTGAATCTCACGCACGACGCCATGTTCGTGCGCGACATGGAAGCAGCGATCAAGTACTGGAACCGCGGCGCCGAGGAGATGTATGGATGGACGGCTGAAGAGGCGCTCGGCAAGTCCGCGCCCGAGCTGCTGAAGACCATCTCCACCGTGCCACTCGAGCAGATCGAATCGCAGGTGCTGAGCACCGGACGCTGGGAAGGCGAGCTGGTGCATCACAGGCGAAACGGAACGCCGGTGGTCGTGGCGAGCCGCCTGGCATTGCAGCGAGACGAGCAGGGCGAGCCGGTGGCGATCCTCGCGACCAATACCGACATCACGCAGCACAAGCGGGCCGAGGAGGCCCGGCAGGATCTCGAGGAGCAATGGAGAGCGGCCTTCGAAGCCAATCCCACGATGTACTTCATCATCGATGCGGCCGGCGCGATCCTGTCGGTGAATCCCGTCGGCGCAGAGCAGTTGGGTTGGCGCGTGAGCCAGCTGATCGGCCAGCCGGTGCTGAACGTGTTCTACGAAGCCGATCGGGCGTTCGTCCAGGGAAACGCCGAGCAGGCTTTCCGGCAGCCGGGGCGCGTGATGCGCTGGAAGGCGCGCAAGGTCCGCAAGGACGGCACGATGCTGTGGGTCCGGGAGTCGGCGAACGCGGTCGTGCTGAGGGGCGGGCCGGTGCTGCTTGTGGCGTGCGAGGACATTACCGAGCGCAAGCACGCCGAGGAGGCGTTGCGCGAGAGCGAGGAGCGCTTTCGCACGCTTGTGAAATTCTCTTTCGACGTGTACTGGGAGAGCGACGCCCAGCATCGCTTCACCCGGCAGGAGTATTCCGCCCAGTTCGACCGTGCGCCGGCGCCGGCCTCGGAGATCGGCAAGACGCGGTGGGAAGTGCCCTATCTGGAGCCGGACGAGGAGGCTTGGCGCCAGCACCGCTCAGCGCTCGATGCCCATGTCCCGTTCCGCGACTTCGAGCTCGCCAGGGCTACGTCCGACGGTGGCATACGCCATGTGTCGGTATCCGGGCTGCCGATGTTCGACGAGGCGGGGCGCTTCACGGGCTACCGGGGCGTCGGGCGGGACATCACCGAGCGCAAGCGCGCTGAAGATGCGCTGCGCCGGAGCGAGAAGGAGCTTCGGGAGGTGCTCGAGACGATGCCGGCGATTGCCTTCGTCACCAACGCCGATGGCTCCGGTGTGCTCGTCAACCGGCGCGGGAGCGAATACACCGGCTTTTCGCTCACCGGGGCGAACTGGCTGGCTGCAATTCATCCCGAAGATCTGCCCGGCTACGTGCAAGCGCGGGCGCATCACATGGCGACCGGCGAGCCTTTCGAGCAGGAAGCGCGTGTTCGTCGCGCGGACGGCGAATACCGCTGGTTCCTGAGCCGCGCCGTGCCGATGCGCGGCGAAGGTGGAAGGATTCTGAAGTGGTATGGAATCCTTACCGACATCGAAGACCGGAAGCGCGCGGAAGAGGAGCGCCGCGCGCATCTGTGGTTCCTGGAAAGCATGAACCGCGTCAACCGCGCCATGCAGGGAACCAACGACCTCGAGAAGATGATGAGCGATGTGCTCGATGCAGTCCTCGACATCTTTGCTTGCGACCGGGCATGGCTCACCTATCCGTGCGATCCGGAAGCTGGCTGCTGGCGCGCGGTCATGGAACAGACGCGGCCTGAGTTTCCCGGCGCGTTCAGCCTGGGCGCCGAGCTGCCCCTCGATGCGGATGTCGCCACGGTGTTCCGGACAGCGCGCGCTGCGAGCGGAGCCGTGTCATTCGGTCCTGGCTGCGAGCTCCAGGTGCCGGCGCAGCTCGCGGAGAGTTTCAGCATCAGATCCGTGCTCGCCATGGCGCTGTATCCCAAGGCCGATCAACCTTACCTCTTCGGGCTGCACCAGTGCTCGCGCCCGCGCGCCTGGACGGCGCAGGAAACGCGGCTGTTCGAGGAGATCGGACATCGGCTTGCCGACGCGCTCACCAGTCTTCTCATCTTCCGCAGCCTGCGCGAAAGCGAGCGCAAGCTCGAAGAGGCGCAGCGCATGGCGCATCTCGGTCATTGGGAAGCCGACCTGGACAGCGGTCGCGTGACCGCCTCGGAAGAAGCCTACCGCATCCACGGCCTTAAGCGGCCCGAGTCCGGGCAATTGGAAGGCCGGTTGCTGGACCTCGTCCATCCGGACGACCGGGAACGGGTGAAGCAGGCCAATGAGGCCGGCGTGCAGGGCGGTCCGCGCTTCGACATGGAATACCGGGTGGTGCGTCCGGACGGCGAGGTGCGCGTGGTCCACAACAGCGCCGACGTGGCGCGCGATCCCTCCGGCCGGCCTCGGCGCTTCTTCGGCATCGTGCAGGACATGACGGAGCTCAGGCATGCGGAAGAGGAGCTGCGCGAAAGCGAAAGCCGATACCGGCACATTTTCCAGGGCGCGAGCGTTTCGATCTGGGAAGAGGACTTGTCAGCGGTCGAGGCGGCCATCGACGGACTCAAGGCGCAGGGCGTGCGCGACTTGCGCCGGCACCTGGCCACGCATCCCGAGTTCGTCCGGCAGGCCCTCGCCCTGGTGAAGGTGCTCGACGTCAATGACGCAACCATCGAGCTGTTCGGGGCGCGGAGCAAGGAGGAGCTCATGGTGTCGCTCCCCAAGCTCGTCCTGCCGGAGACCGAGCAGGTGTTCGCAGAAGAGCTGTGCGCCCTGGCAGAGGGCCGGACTTCCTTTACGGCCGAGACGGTGCGCGGAACGCTGAAGGGAGACAAGTTGTCCGTCCTCCTCACGATCGCGTTTCCGCCTCAGCCGGCCAAGTTCGGCAGCACGCTCGTGAGCATCATGGACATCACCGAGCGCAAGCGGGCCGAGTACTTGACGCGGCAAATGTTCGAGAGTGCCTCCGATGGTGTGGCCGTGATCGGCCGGGATTACCGCTATCAAAGGGTCAATGCGGTCTACGAGCGCAACTGGAGGATGCCGGCCGAGAAGATCGTCGGCATGCATGTCGCCGATCTCCTCGGGACCGACGTCTTCGAGCGCGCCGTGAAGCCGAGTCTCGATCGCTGTCTCGCCGGAGAGCAGTTCACCGTCGCAGAATGGTTCACGACCGAACTGGGGCGCTTCTACCTGTCGGTGTCCTACTCGCCGCTGCGGCTCGATTCGGAGCGCCTGGAGGCAGCGCTTGTGATCACGCGCGATCTCACTGACCACGTCCTCGCGTCGGAAGCCCTGCGCGAGGCGCAGGCGGCGCTTGCGCGAGTGAACCGCGTGACCACGCTCGGCGTGCTGGCGGCCTCGATCGCGCACGAGGTCAACCAGCCGCTCGGAGCCATGGTCGCAAGCGCGGGGTCCTGCGCGCGCTGGCTCGCGGCCCAGCCGCCCGAGCTCGAAAAGGCCCAGCGCTCGCTCGGACGCATTGCCAGGGACGGCAAGCGCGCGAGCGAAGTCATCGACCGCATCCGCGCCCTGGTCATGCGCCAGCCGCCGCGCCGGGACCGCGTCGACGTCAACCAGACCATCCTCGACGTGATTGCGCTCACGCGCGACCAGATGCGCCGCAACGACATTGCGCTCGAGAAGACGCTTGCCGACGGCCTGCCGCCCGTATGGGGCGACAGGGTGCAGCTCCAGCAGGTGATCCTCAATCTGATCGTCAACGCCATCGAGGCCATGAGCGCGACCGGCAATCGCCCGCGACAGCTGGTCATCGGCGCGAGCGAAGCGGAGGGCGGCGTGTGCATCGAGGTGCGCGACTCGGGCCCCGGCATCGCGCCCGAGATCGCGGACAAGCTCTTCGAGCCCTTCCATACCTCCAAGGCGCAGGGCATCGGCATGGGGCTTTCGATCAGCCGGTCGATCGTCGAGGCCCATGGCGGCCAGCTCCGGACCGCGCCGAACCTGCCCCACGGCGCCGTGTTCCGGTTTTCGCTGCCGACCGGGGAACGGGAGCCGTAATGGCAACCGAGCGGCCCGTCGTCTTCGTGGTCGACGACGACCTGGCCATGCGCGAGGCCGTTCAGGACCTCCTCGCCTCCGTCGGCATGGACGTGCGCCTTTTCGCCTCGACGCAGGACTTCCTGCAGGCGCAGCGCCCGGACGCGCCCGGCTGCCTGGTGCTCGACGTGCGGCTGCCCGGCGCAAGCGGATTGAGCTTCCAGGAAGAACTCCCGCGAGCGGGCGTCGATCTGCCGGTGATCTTCATCACCGGGCACGGCGACATTCCGATGACGGTGCGCGCCATGAAGGCCGGCGCAGTCGAGTTCCTGAGCAAGCCCTTCCGCGACCAGGAGCTTCTCGATGCGATCGATGCTGCGGTCGAGCGGCACCGCGCGCAGCGCCGCGAGACGGCGCTCGTCGCGGAGCTCCGGCAACGCTTCGCCGCGCTCACCCAGCGCGAGCGCGAAGTCATGGCGCTGGTGAGCACCGGGCGCGTGAACAAGCAGATCGCGGCCGAGCTGGGCATCAGCGAGGCCACCGTCAAGGTCCACCGCGGGCAGATCATGCGCAAGATGCAGGCGAAATCCCTGGCGCAGCTCGTGCGCATCGCGGACACGCTCGGCCTCTCCACCCCGAGGCCTTAGGCGCCTAAACCAAAGTCGTAGCGCACGTGACGCACGTGCAATGGTCTTGCGCGCGCAATCGGCCTAGTCTTGCGTCAACGTTCAAGAAGACCTGCAAGGAGATCCAAGTGCGCAACAACCCGACCGTAGCGATCGTGGACGACGATGAATCGGTTCGAGACACCACGAAGGACCTGCTCGACTCTGCCGGCCTGTCCGCCGCCACCTTCGACTCGGCCGAGAGCTTCCTGCAATCGAAGGGCACGTGCGCCATCCAATGCCTCATCGCCGACATGCGCATGCCGGGGATGACCGGGCTCGAGCTGCACGGGCGCCTGGCCGCCGCCGGCACCCCGATTCCCACGGTCCTCATCACCGCCTACCCCGACGAACGGGAGCGCGCGCGCGCCTTGAAGACGGGCGTGATCTGCTTTCTCGCAAAGCCCTTCAGTGCGGAAGACCTCCTCGCCTGCATCCAGACCGCCCTGCGCGGACGCGATCCTGCGTGAGGCGCACGACCATGCTTCCCGGAGCTGCTTCATCGAAATGAACCACGAGGACACCGCCATGCACGCCGCGCGCCATTCATCCGCTGCACAGTCCGCCTTCGAGCTGCGCTTTCCCTCGCTCAGCGGCACGGGCCGCGCCCTGTCATTTCCCTGCGATGCCAGCGGCTCGGTGCAAATGGACAGCTTGAGCGAGCGCGCGCTGAACAACTACCTTCTTGCGCGCGCACTGACGGGCCGCGACTACGGGTGGCCCAGCGTGCAGGCCTCTTGCCAAGTGCAAAGCTGAAGCGAAGGAGCAAAGCCATGAGCGATCGATCTGCCGAAATCCCGGACGGCGAGGTGCCGTTCCAGGATCCGACTCCCCACGCGTCGCTCGGCGGCGAAGGAGTCGCAGCGAAGGCCGACAGCGCAGTGAAGGTCATCATCGGCGTAGCCTCGCCCGCGCTTCTGTGCGGCCTCGAATCGCTGGTGAGCGGCACCGCGGGCCTCGCTTTCGGGCGCTCGGCGCCCACACTGGACCGTTTGCTCGTCTGCTGCATGGAGGCCGAGGACTGCATCGCTCTGGTGGATCCGACCCTCGGTCCGCAGGGGCTGCGCGCATTCATGCAATTGCTCCGCATGATGGCTGCCAGGGTGCGCGTCGTGCTCATCAGCGACATGCATTCGCCGCACATGGTGCGGGAGGCGATCCGGTGGGGCGCCAGCGGATTCGTCGAGAAGACGGCCCAGCCCGCCGAGATCCGCGCCGCGCTGGTCGCGGCCGCCCGCTCGCAACGCTACCTTTCGCCGCGGATGGCGGCGGACCTGGCCGATTCCTTCGTGCTGCAGGACCTGACCCCACGCGAGATGGATGTGCTCGCCCTCCTCACGCGCGGCGACTGCAACAAGCTCATTAGCTCATTGCACCCGAATTGGCGGTGACCGGAGCTTTCACGATATTCCGCCCGCCGCACGGCCTGAAGACCCACATGCAGACGCTGCAAGACCTCCTCTATGAAAAGAGGGCGGGGATCGCCTACGTCACGATCAACCGTCCGCAGGCGATGAACGCGCTGAGCCACACGGCGCTCGACGAGCTGAGATCGGTGATGGAGGACGCGCGAGGGGACCCCGTCGTCCATGGCGTGATCGTGACCGGCGCGGGCGACAAGGCCTTCGTCACCGGGGCCGACATCACCGCGGGCGCGTCGATTTCCGCCATCGACGCGCACGCGTTCACGCGCAGCGGCCGGCTTGCGTTCGATCTGATCGAGCAGCTCGGCAAGCCGGTCATCGCCGCTGTGAATGGCTGCGCGTCGGGCGAAGGGTGCGAACTGGCGATGGCTTGCACCTTGCGTCTTGCAACGGCACATGCGAGATTCGGCAGCCCGGAAGCGAAGCCCGGTTTCGTTCGCGGCTTCGGCGGGACGCAGCGCCTCCTGCGTCTCGTCGGCAAGGGCCGTGCGCTGCAGCTCATTCTCACGGCGGACACGATCGACGCGACGGAAGCGCACCGGAACGGCCTCGTCAACGAGATTGTCGATGCAGACCAGCTCATCCCCCGTGCGGAAACGATCCTCAGCCGGATGGGGGCTCATCGAACTGGAACAGGGGAAGCAGCGTCTGCGAGCGCCAGCCGAAGCTGATCACCGTGCGCGAGATGATCCATCGCGCGACCAGCGAGATGGGTTTCGCAGGCGGATCTGCTACCGGTCGCAGAGAATCTTCATCCTTCTACGACTTTGTTCCCGGCAAACAATGAAGACGCTTCAACTTGCAACAGGCACTCCGCTGCCCGTGCTCGGCCTGGGCACCTGGCGCCTGGGCGAAGACCGCGCGCTGCGCCGCAGCGAGATCGCCGCCGTGCGCGCGGCCATCGAGATGGGCTACCGCCTCATCGACACCGCCGAGATGTACGGCGAGGGCGGCGCCGAAGAAGTGGTCGGGCAGGCGATCGCAGAGGCGCTGCGCGCCGGCGACGTGACGCGCGGCGAGCTCTTCGTCGTCAGCAAGGTCTATCCACACAACGCGAGCCGCAAGGGCACGCCGGCCGCTTGCGCGCGCAGCCTGGCGCGGCTGGGGCTGGAGCAGATCGACCTCTATCTGCTGCACTGGCGCGGCGAATACACGCTTGCCGAAACCTGCGAGGCGATGCGCGCGCTGGTCGACGGCGGGCACATCCGGCATTGGGGCGTCAGCAACTTCGACACCGGCGACATGGACGAACTGGCCGCCGTGTGCGGCGAGCCGCTGGACTGCACGGCGAACCAGGTCTATTACTCGGTGCGCGAGCGCGGGCCCGAGTTCAGCCTGCTGCCCTGGCAGCGTGCCCGCGGCATGCCGCTGATGGCCTACAGCCCGATCGACCAGGGCGCGCTGGCGGGCGATGCGGCATTGAAGAAGATGGCGCAGCGGCTCGGCGTCACGGCGGCGCAGCTTGCGCTGGCCTGGGTCATTGCACAGCCCGGCGTCGTCGCCATTCCGAAGGCGGTGCGCGAGGCGCATCTGCGTGACAACCTCGCTGCTGCCGAACTGCAGCTCGGCGACGAAGATCTCGCCGAGATCGATAGACTCCATCCCCCGCCGCGGCGCAAGAAGCCGCTTTCGATGATTTGATCCCGACGACCCAGTACGCAACTACCGAAACCCCGATGACTCCTTCCGTACGCCCCGTCACGCAGAACGACCACGCCGCCTGGCGGCCGCTTTGGGACGGCTACAACGCCTTCTACGGCCGCCATGGCGCGACTGCGCTGGCCGAGCACGTGACGCAGACGACCTGGCAGCGCTTCCTCGATCCGGAGGAGCCGATGTTCGCGCTGGTCGCGGAAGACGAGGGGCAGCTCGTCGGGCTGGCCCATTGCGTCATCCATCGCAGCATGACCCGTGTCGAGCCGGTGTGCTATCTCTCCGACCTGTTCACGCTCGAATCCCGGCGCGGGCGCGGCATCGGCCGCCTGCTCATCGAGGCGGTCTACGAGCAGGCGAAATCGGTCGGCGCCTCGCGGGTCTACTGGCAGACGCACGAATCGAACGCCGCGGGCAGGCTGCTCTACGACAAGGTCGCGAAGCACCTTGGATTCATCGTCTACGCGAGGGAGCTTTGATCACCATGCCCACGGAGAATCCGATGCAGTTCGTCGCATGCACGCACGACACCCACGCCGTTGCGATCCTGGAGATCTTCAACGATGCCATCGTCAGCTCGACCGCCCTCTACGACTACAAGCCTCGCACGCCGGAGAGCATGGTCGGCTGGTTCAAGACCAAGGAGGCGGGCGGGTTCCCCGTGATCGGCGCCATCGGAGAAGACGGCGGGCTCCTCGGCTTTGCCAGCTACGGCACTTTCCGCGCCTGGCCCGCGTACAAGTACTCGGTCGAGCACTCGGTCTACGTTCACAAGGACCACCGGGGAAAAGGCCTGGGCCTGCTGCTCATGCAGGAACTGATCGCGGCTGCCAGGGCGCAGCAGTATCACGTCATAGTAGGCGCCATCGACCTGGCCAACAAGGGCAGCATCGCCCTGCACCAGAGGCTAGGCTTCGAGCACGCCGGAACCATCAGGCAGGCCGGATTCAAGTTCGGCCGATGGCTCGACGTGGACTTCTGGCAGCTGGTGCTCGAAACGCCGGCGAATCCGGTCGACGGCTGACCCGATCGCCCGAGCGCTTGGGAATGGACGAGGGCGCCACCACTTCGCAGAAGTGGTAGCCCAGTGCGGTGAGGTGGCGCTGCAGCACGAAGCCGCAGGGGCCCGCTTCGTAGACCACATGCACGCAGTGGCCCCGGCTGACCAGGCGGCGCAGGGCCTTGCTGACGGCATCGACGCCACCGGCCACCGAGCCCAGGTGGCGTACTTCGCCGTCACGGCCGGCCTCGGCCAGGGCAATGTCGATACTGTCTTTGTGGACGTGCAGACCCGCGTAAACGGTGGCCGCAGTGGTTGGTAGATTGATTCATGGCCCGTCTCCTTGCTCGTTGCACGCTGTCCGCCCCTCGGGGGGCAGCGTTGTGGCTCGGCGCACCCACGGTGCGCAACCCACGGTAGTCCTGGAGACGGGCCACCTCAACGGCTCAAGCCATTCTGTCTAGCCCGCGTCCTTCAGGCCAGCAAGGCCTTCACCAGATCGAGCTGCCGGTCCGGCACCCCGCTCGTGAGCTGCAGATTCGCCTCGATGCGCGACAGGTGATCCGTCATGCAGGCCACGGCAGCCTCCACGTCGCCGCTGCGGCATACGCGCAGGAAGTCCGAATGCTCGTCCGAAGAGCAGTGCGGATCGTTGGAGGAGTGGTAGAGCATCGCGATCAGCGAGCTGCGCGCGACCAGTTCGCGCACCAGCTCGGCCAGCGTGCCGTTGCCCGCGGCCTCGGCCAGCGCGACGTGGAAATCGCCCAGCAGCTTTTCGCGCACGGTGCCCGTGGTCGTGGAGCGCAGCGCGCTGCGCTCGAACTGGATGTGCTGCTCCAGCGCGCGGTAGTCCGCGGGCCGGGCCTTGGCGATGAAGAGGCGCACCACTTCGCTCTCGAGGATGCGGCGCACGCCGAAGACCTCGCGCGCTTCCTGCACGCTGGGCTTGCTGACGAAGGCGCCCTTGTCCGGAATCATCTCGATCAGCTTGTCCTTGGAAAGCGTCAAGAGCGCCGCGCGGATCTTGGTGCGGCTCACGGCATAGACGCGCCCCAGCGCCTCCTCGCGCAGCCAGGTGCCGGGCGGCAGGCGCTTCTCGACGATGGCGGTGGCGATGTCCTGCGCGATGCTTTCGATGGTCGCGCTCTTGTCGGGCGCGGCGGCCGCTTCGGGAACGGCCGCCGGCGTGGTCGTGGTTGCTTTGGTGACGCGGGGCATGGCGCGATTGTGGACGAGCGGCGCCGCATCGCGCGCGGGCTTCAGGCCGCGCGTTTCAGCGCCGGCGCCGGAGACGGCAGCGTGAAGCCTTCCAGCAAGCCGGCGATCGGCTTCGGCAGCGGCTGCGCCAGCTCGCCGCGCTTGCTGGTGCAAAGCCGCAGGTTCACGAGCGATTCGATCAGCTGCGTACTGGCCGCCACGCCGTCGACCACCGGCACGCCCAGCACCTGGCCGATGTGCGCGCACAGGTCGGCCATGCCGGCGCAGCCGAGCACGATGGTGTCGGAGCCGTCTTCGACGAGCGCACGCCGGCATTCGTCGACGATGCGCTCGCGCGCCTTCGAGCCCGGCGCCTCCAGCTCGAGCACCGGAATTTCGCAGGCCCGCACGTTGGCGCAGAAGCGCTTCATGCCGTAGGCCTCGGCCAGGTGCCAGGCCTGGCCCGTCGTGCGGCCCAGCGTGGTCACCACGCTGAAGCGAGTGCCGACCAGGCTGGCCAGGTGCATGGCCGCCTGCGCGATGCCCACCACCGGCCCGCGCGCCAGCTCGCGCGCGGCCGCAAGGCCCGGATCGCCGAAGCAGGCGATCATATAGCCGTCGATGCCTTCGCGTTCGCCGGCGGCGATCTCCTGCAGCAGGCCGGGCACCGCCAGCGCCTCGTCGTAGTGGCTCTCGATCGAGGCCGGGCCCATCGAGGGGCTGACCGCCACGATCTCGGTGCCGGGCCGCGCGACCGAGCGCGCGCAGGCGCCGATCTTCTCGGTCATGCTCCAGGTGGTGTTGGGGTTGATGATCTTGATGCGCATGAAAGTTCAGGGCTTGCGGTTGAGGAGGGCGTAGATCACGAAGCCGAGGCCCATGCCGATGAACCAGGCGTAATTGGCGGCGCCGCGCCAGGCCGGGATCAGCACGCACAGGATCGGGATCAGCGCCGAAGGGATCATGGTGCACACGGCCTTCAGGTTGTAGCCCTTGCTGTACCAGTAGCGGCCCTTGGGGCTCAACGTGTAGAGATCGTCCACCACCACCTGCTGCTTGCGCACCAGGTAGAAGTCGGCGATCAGGATGCCGAACAGTGGGCCGATGAAGGAGCCCAGGATGTCCAGCGTGTAGTGGATCACCTCGGGGTTGTTGTAGAGGTTCCAGGGCGTGAGGAAGATCGAGCCCACCGCGGCGATCATGCCGCCGGTGCGCCAGCTGATGTGCTGCGGCGCGACGTTCGAGAAGTCGAAGGCCGGCGAGACGAAGTTGGCGACGATGTTGATGCCGATGGTGGCGATCATGAAGGTCAGCGCGCCCAGCACGACGGCGGTGGTGCTGTCGATCTTGCCGACCGTGTGCACCGGGTCGGTGATCAGCTCGCCGAAAACCGGCAGCGTCGCGGCCGTGGTGATCACGGTGAGCAGCGAGAAGAACACGAAGTTGACTGGCAGGCCCCAGAAGTTGCCCTTTTTCACCGCGTCGAAGCTCTTGCTGTAGCGCGAGAAGTCGCCGAAGTTGAGCATCGGGCCGCTGAAGTAGCTCACCACCAGCGCAATCGCCGAGAGCATCACCGGCAGCGCGTCCCAGCCCTGGAACTTGACGCCGCCCAGGTTGAGGTCGATGCGGCTCCAGCCGGCCTTCCACACCAGCCAGCCGCACAGGATCGTCATCACCACGTAGACCCCCGGGCCGGCCCAGTCGATGAACTTGCGGATCGCTTCCATGCCGTGCCAGAACACGAAGGCCTGCAGCACCCACATCACCATGAAGGCCAGCCAGCCCAGCGCCGACAGGCCTGCGAAGCCGTGCAGCTTGACGTCGGCGTACGGCGCGAGGTTGGGGAACAGGTGCAGCGCGAGCACCATGAAGGCGGCCGAGGCCAAGTAGGTCTGGATGCCGTACCAGGCCACCGCGATCAGGCCGCGGATGATGGCCGGGATGTTGGCGCCGCGCACGCCGAAGGAGGCGCGGCAGATCACGGGGTAGGGCGTGCCGGTCAGCTGGCTCGGCTTGGCCACCAGGTTGCAGAAGAACTGCACGATGCAGATGCCCACCAGCAGCGCTACCAGCACCTGCCAGCTCGACAGGCCGAGCGCGAACAGGCTGCCCGCGGTGATGTAGCCGCCGACGCTGTGCACGTCGGACATCCAGAAGGCGAAGATGTTGTATTGGCCCCAGGTCTGCTTCTTGAGCGGCGCGAGGTCTTCGTTGGTGAGGGCGGGGTCGTAGCCCGGCTTGATGAGTGCGTTGGATTCGGTATGCGGCGCATGGCCGGCGATCGGCAGGTCCATGCTTCCTGGGCTGACGGCTGTGTTCACGGGTGTCTCCTCGTGGGGGATGGGCGGATGTCCGAACGGCATGTTCGGTACGTGGATTGCACCCTATATTTGTATACAAAAAATGGGTGCAATCAAGGACGATCTGCGGCCTGATGGTTGGTGTTTACCCTTGCTTGAGGAACAATCGCGCCATGAACCCTGGCGACAAGAACGAGGCGATCGAGTGCCGGCTGGTGTGCTTGCGCGGCCGAGTGCAGGGCGTCGGCTACCGGGATGCCTGCCTGCACCACGCGCGCGCCAAGGGCATCACCGGTTGGGTCCGCAACCGCGCCGATGGGTCGGTCGAAGCCATGCTGCAGGGCTCTCGCCGTGAACTGGATGCCATGTGCAATTGGCTGCGCGACGGCGTGCCCGGCGCATGGGTCGACGCGCTCGAGCTCACGCAGGTGCCGCCGCCTTTCGATCGCCTCGATCGTTTCGAACGGCTGCCCAGCTTGTAGAGCAGACGCAAAAGAATCTATCTTTTGTCCTTGTCGAAGCCGCTTCAACCGGCGCGCCCGGCTGGCCACACTCCGGGCCAAAGGAGACAAAGCATGAAAGCCAGCCACTACTTCGCGCGTCGCGCGATTCTTCGGGCCTGCCTGGCCTGCGGCATAGCCCTCGGCGCCCCCTTGGCCATCGCCGCCTACCCCGACAAGCCCATCAAGCTGGTCGTTCCCTATCCGCCCGGCGGCGCCACCGACGTGATCGGGCGCATCGTCGCGCTCAAGCTCGGCGAGCTGCTCGGGCAGCAGGTCGTGGTCGACAACCGCGGCGGCGCCGGCGGCAACATCGGCGCCGAGGCGGTCGCGAAGGCAGCGCCGGACGGCTACACCCTGCTGATGGGCGCGCTGACTTCGCACGCGACGATGGCGACGCTGGAGAAAGGGCGCCTGCGCTACGACATCTCGAAGGACTTTGCGCCCGTCATGATCGTCGGGTCGGTGCCGCTGGTCGTGGTGGTCAATCCGCAGGTTCCGGTCAAGACGCTGAAGGAACTCATCGCCTACGCCAAGGCCAACCCCGACAAGTTGAACTACGCCTCGTCCGGCGCCGGCGCGCCCCAGCGCATGGCCGCCGAAATCCTCCAGCGCGAGACCGGCATCAAGATGACGCACATCGCCTACAAGGGCAGCGGTCCGGCGATGACCGACGTGGTCGGCGGCCAGGTCGGCCTGATGGTCGAGACGGCGCCGGCCTCGCTTCCCTTCATCACTTCGGCCAAGCTTCGTGCGCTGGCGGTCACGACGCCGCAGCGGATCTCGATGCTGCCCGATGTGCCCTCGGCGGCCGAGGCGGGCGTGCCGAACCTCGAAGTCAGTTCCACCTTCGGCGTCCTGGCGCCGGCGGGCACTCCCGCGGCCATCGTGGCGCGCCTCAACGAGGCGCTCGCGAAACTCGTGCAATCGCCCGAAGCCAGGGAGATGCTGCTCAAGCAGGGCGTCTATGCGGCGGCGCCGACGACGCCGGCGAAGTCGGACGAGCAGATCCAAGCCGAGATTGCCCGCTGGAAAAAAGTCATTGCCGACGCCAATATCAAGTCCGACGAATGAGGGCCCACTGAACATGTCCAAAGCCTCCTCCAAGCCCGACGGCACCGATGAACCCTCGGGCATGCGCAAAGGCCTGACCAGCTACGGCGACCAGGGCTTCTCGCTCTTCCTGCGCAAGGCCTTCATCAAGGGCGCCGGCTATACCGACGCGGCGCTCGACCGCCCCGTGGTCGGCATCGCGAACACCGGCAGCGCCTACAACCCCTGCCACGGCAATGCGCCGCAGCTCATCGAAGCGGTGAAGCGCGGCGTGATGCTCGCCGGCGGATTGCCGATGGACTTTCCGACGATCTCGATCCATGAGAGCTTCGCGGCGCCGACGAGCATGTACTTGCGCAACCTCATGTCGATGGACACCGAGGAGATGGTCCGCGCACAGCCGATGGATGCCGTGGTCCTGATCGGCGGCTGCGACAAGACGGTGCCGGCGCAGCTCATGGGCGCGGCCTCGGCCGGCATTCCCTCGATCCAGCTGATTACCGGTTCCATGCTGACGGGCAGCCATCGCGGCGAGCGCGTCGGCGCATGCACCGACTGCCGGCGCTACTGGGGCAAATACCGCGCGGGCGAAATCGACGACGAGGAAACCGCCGACGTGAACAACCAGCTGGTGGCGAGCGTGGGGACCTGCTCGGTCATGGGCACGGCCAGCACCATGGCCTGCATTGCCGAAGCGCTGGGCATGACGATGCCGGGCGGCGCTTCGCCGCCGGCCGTCACGGCCGACCGCATCCGCATCGCGGAGCAGACCGGCGCGCAGGCTGTTCAGATCGCGCGCGACGGCCTGACCATCGACAAGGTGCTCACACCCGCCGCGTTCGAGAACGCGATGCGGGTGCTGCTCGCGATCGGCGGCTCGACCAACGGCATCGTGCACCTCGCCGCGATCGCGGGCCGGATGGGCCTGGACATCGATCTGCACGCGCTCGACCGCATGGGGCGCGAGACGCCCGTGCTGCTGGACCTGAAGCCCTCGGGCCAGCACTACATGGAAGACTTCCACAAGGCCGGCGGCATGGCGACGCTGCTGCGCGAACTCCAACCCTTGCTGCGGCTCGAGGCCATGACCGTCACCGGCAGGACGCTGGGCGAAGAGATCGAACGCGCGGGGCCGAGATTCGCGCAGGACGTGGTGCGCGCCGTGGACAACCCGATCTATCCGCAGGGCGGCATCGCGGTGCTGCGCGGCAACCTGGCGCCGGGCGGGGCCATCATCAAGCAGTCCGCGGCGGATGCGGGGCTGATGGAGCACGAAGGCCGCGCCGTGGTCTTCGAGAACATCGAGGACCTGGTCCTGCGCATCGACAGCGACGATCTCGACGTCGCGCGCGAGGACGTGCTGGTGCTCAAGAACATCGGCCCCAAGGGCGCACCGGGCATGCCCGAGGCAGGCTACATCCCGATCCCGCGCAAGCTCGCGCGCGCGGGCGTGAAGGACATCGTGCGCATCTCCGACGGCCGCATGAGCGGCACGGCCTTCGGCACCATCGTGCTGCACGTGACGCCGGAGTCGGCCATCGGCGGTCCGCTCGCGCATGTCCGCAACGGCGACCGCATCCGGCTGAGCGTGGCGAAGCGCGAAATATCGCTGCTGGTATCGGACGACGAACTGGCGCGCCGCGCGAAGGAGTCGCCGGTGGTCGAACCGACGGCCGAACGAGGCTATCGAAGGCTCTTTCTGCAGACCGTGATGCAGGCCGACAAGGGCGTCGACTTCGACTTTCTTCGCGCGCCGAAACCTTAGGCACGCGCTTTGCAGACGGCCTGCGCCTCGGCAAGAAGGGCCTTCGCCAGCCCGGCGCGCGGCCCGTGCGTGGCCCAGATCAGGCCCACGCGCCGCACCGGCGCGCGCGCCGGCAGCGCCACGCGTGCGATCGCGAATCCGCTGTTCCACATCGGCGCCCAATCCGGCAGCAAGGCCACGCCCAGCCCCTGGCCGACCAGTGCCGCGACCGCCATCAGGTTGTCGATCTCCAGCCGCTGCCGCACGCCGATGCCGTGGTCGCGCAGGTAGCGGTCGGCCAGTTGTCCGCCCACCACCGAGCGGTCATAGCGGATGAAGGGCTCGGTCGCGAGCAGCTCATGGGCCTTGCGCCGGGCCAGGGCCTTGGGCGCAACCACGACCAGGCGCTCCTCGAACAGCGCCTGGAAGGTGCAGCCCTTGCCGATGGCGAATTGCGGCTCGACCACGATGGCGGCGTCGAGCGCGCCGGTCGTCACCTGCCGGCACAGTTCCACGGAGCTGCCGGGCGCGACGAAGACCGACAGATCGGGAAAGCGCGCGTACAGCCGCTTGAGCACCAGCGGCAGCACGCTGGTCATGGCCGAGACAAACACGCCCAGGCGCAACTCGCCCAGCGACGCGCCGTCGCTGGTGACCGCCCGCAGGTCGCGCACGTCACGCAGCACGTTGCGGGCGCGATCGAGCATCTTGAGCCCCGCCTCCGTGGGGCGCACGGAGCGGCCGGAGCGTTGGACCAGCGGCAGGCCGATGTCTTCCTCGAGCGCCTTGACGCGCGCGGCGATGGCCGCGGGCGTAAGGTCGAGCCGGCGCGCCGCCTCGGCCATCGAGCCCAGTTCGGCGACGGCGACAAAGCTCTGAAGGTAGCGCGTATCCATCGGCGCGAATGTACAGGCCGCCTTCGATCAAACCCAAAAAATCTTTTGCTTTGACCGTGCTGGCTTCTTGCCCTCGAGGACACCCGTCATTCGATACTTCATCCGCATGAACTCCCACATGACGAAGCGGCTGCACGGCGTGATCGCGCCGGTGCTCACGCCTTTCAACGACAAGCTCGAGCCCGACGTCGAGCGCTTCATCGCCCACTGCCGCTGGCTGGTGGACAACCATGCGGGGCTGGCGATCTTCGGCACCAATTCGGAGGCGGCATCGCTTTCCGTCGGCGAGCGGCTGTCGTTGGCGCAGGCCCTGGTGGAGGCAGGCATTCCCGCCGCGATGCTCATGCCGGGAACGGGCGCCTGCGCATTGCCGGACGCGGTGGAACTGACCCGCCACGCCACGCGGATCGGCGCCTCGGGCGCGCTGGTGCTGCCGCCCTTCTATTTCAAGGGCGTGTCCGACGATGGCGTGTTCGCCTATTACGCGGAGATCATCGAGCGGGTGGGAAGCGGCTGCGTGCCCATCTACCTCTATCACATCCCGCAGCTCAGCCAGGTGCCCATCACGCTCGGCCTGATCGAGCGTCTTCTCGAGCGCTACCCGGGCACGATCGCGGGCGCCAAGGATTCCTCGGGCGACTGGAAAAATTCCAAGGCCATGATCGACAACTTCGCCACTGCAGGCTTCGACGTGTTCCCGGCCAGCGAGTCCTTGCTCTCCCAGGCCTTGCCGATCGGCGGCGCGGGTTGCATCAGCGCGACGGTGAACATGAATCCGGCCGGCATCCATCGCCTGTTCGAAGGCTGGCAAGGTCCCGAAGCCGCCAAGCTGCAAGCCAAGGCGGACGCCATTCGCACGATCTTCCAGGCCGCGCCGATGATCCCGGCGATGAAGCACGTGGTCTCCAGCTTCGCTGCGCATCCATCATGGCGCAGGGTGCGTCCGCCGCTCGTCGCGCTGGGCGACGCCGCGGGCGGCGAGGTCCTGGCCCGGCTGGACGCCGCCGGGTTCGACATGCCCGGCTACCCGCGACGCCCTCAGTGAAGCTCTGCACGTTCGCGCCGCGATCACTATGATGGCCTGCCGCCACCGCATCGCAGCAAACCCATGAGCATTCCCACCACCCGCCTGGGCCGCACCGGCCTGACCGTGTCGCGGCTCGCGCTCGGCACCATGACCTTCGGGCTGCAGACCGACGAAGCGGTATCGCAGCGCATCCTCGATAAGGCGACCGAGGCCGGCATCAACTTCCTGGACACCGCCGACGTCTACCCGCTCGGCGGCACGGTCGAGACCACCGGCCGCACCGAAGAGATCATCGGCCGCTGGCTGCAAGCTAAAGGGCCGGGCGCGCGCCGCCGCTTCGTGCTCGCCACCAAGGCGGTCGGCAAGGTCGGCCCGAACCCCTGGGACCAGGGCGCATCGCGCAAGCATTTGCTCGATGCCATCGACGCCTCGCTCAAACGGCTGCAGACCGACCATGTCGACCTGTACCAGCTCCACAGCGACGACCGCGAGACGCCGCTCGACGAGAGCCTGGAGGCGCTCGATGTCATCGTCAGGTCGGGACGCGCGCGCTACATCGGCGTCTCCAACTTCCTGGCCTACCGGCTGGCGCGTGCGCTGGGCCGCTCCGAGCTGCACAAGCTCACGCGCTTCGTCTCGGTGCAGCCGCGTTACAGCCTCTTGTTCCGCGAGATCGAGCGCGAGCTGCTGCCGCTCTGCGGCGAAGAGAGCCTGGGCGTGATTCCCTACAACCCGCTCGCGGGCGGTCTGCTGACCGGCAAGTACAAGGCCGGCGCCAAGCCCGAGGACAACACGCGCTTCACGCTCGGCACCGCGGGCACGATGTACCAGGACCGCTACTGGAACGAGCGCAGCTTCGCGAGCGTCGCGCAATTGCATGCGCTGGCCGACGAAGCGGGCGTGCCGCTCGCGACCCTGGCCGTCGCGTGGGTGATGGCCAATCCGCTGATCACCGCGCCGCTGCTCGGCGCCAGCCGGCCGGAGCAGCTCGATGCCACGCTCGCGGCGGCCGACTACAAGCTCGATGCGGGACTCAAGCAGCGGCTCGACGAACTCACCGCCGACTATCGCAAGGGCGACGCGCCGCGCTGACACAAGAGACAAGAGGGCACGCCATCACTGGATCACCTTGTCCGCCCGGTTCAGCACCGAGCGCGGGATCGTGAAACCGATGCGCTTGGCGGTCTTCAGGTTGATCAGCAATTCGAACTTCGTCGGCTGTTCGATCGGAAGATCCGCCGGCTTGGCGCCTTTCAGGATCCTGTCGACGTAGCGGGCGCCGTCCTTGCCTTCCATGCCGTAGCCGGGTCCGTAGGCCATGAGGCATCCGTTTTCCGCATAGTCGCCCCGTGCGCAGATCGACGGCAAGCCGCTGGCGATGGCCAGCTCGGCAATGAGCTTCTGGTTCGAATTGGCGACCGGGTTGAGCGTGATCCAGACGGCGCTGCTGCGCGCCTTGACGGCTTGCGTGAACGCAGCCACGTACTCGTCGACGCTGCTCACCTCCATCGAATAAAGCTGCAGACCCAGCTTCTCCGCGGGCGCCTGGCTGGCTTCCCACTGTGGAATGGAGCCCGGCGCCTTGCGGTCCCACAGCACCGCGACCCGGCTGGCCTTGGGCATGGTTTCCTTCAGCAGCTCCAGCCTCTTGCCGGCCAGGACCGCCGCCACGTTGGTGATCCCCGTGCTGTTGCCGCCCGGCCGCGCCAGGGTTTCGGCCAGGCCGGTGGTGATCGGGTCTGTGACGCCCATGAAGACGATGGGAATGGTGACGGTCGTCTTCTTGGCAGCCAGGGCTGCGTTGGTCGTGACCGTGACGAGGACGTCGACGTCCAGTCGGACCAGCTCGGCCGCATGGCCGGGAAGCCGCTCGAAATCCAGGCTTTCATGGCGGTAGTCGATCTGGATGTTCTGTCCTTCGACATAGCCGAGGTCGCGCAGGCCTTGCCGGAATGCCTCGAGCCGGGGTGCGTCCGCGCTGGCCGAAACGGCCGCCAGATAGCCCACGCGCGGCACCTTCCTGGGCTGCTGGGCCTCGGCGACGGGGCCGGCGGCAAGCATCAGCGCGCAAAGAAGAAGCCGCAGGTTCTTGCCGTTCATCAGGTTTCTCCTTCGGAGCTTCCGTCTTCCATAGGCTGATTGGTGGATTTCGCCGAGTCCGCAAAGGCGGAAAATCGGCGCCGCGCCGCTGTGAATGGCGCAGCCAATCGACGACAAAGTGATCGAATCATGAAAGCCCCGGCCGCGTGGACCTCGCTGGGCTTCCGTGGCAACGCGCCATCAGCAGTCGAAATGAAAGCAGCCGAGGAAGATGGCCGTGCCATGCCCGATGTCGCTCTGCCGGCAGAGTCCACGCGCGACATCCACCGCGGGCACCTGTTCCGCAAGTACCTGCTGCTGATCCTCTCCTTGGTCATGACTGTGCTGCTGGCGTCGGGCGCGATCAGTCTCTACTTTTCCTATCAGGAAAACAAGGCGGCGCTGGCCAGCCTGCAGCAAGTCAAGGCCGTCGGCGCGGCGTCGCGGATCGAGCAATACATCCAGCAGCTCACCGAACAGCTGAGCTTCGCGTCGGTTCCGCTGTTCGACGAAGCGGACCTGGAAGCGCGCCGCATCGAGTTCCTGCGGTTGCTGCGCCAGGTTCCCGAGGTGACCGACGTGGCGCAGCTCGATGGCAGCGGCCTCGAACGGGTTGCGGTGTCGCGCCTTGGCATGGACTCGGTGGGCTCCGGAAAGGATCGCTCGTCGGAAGCGCCGTTCCAGCATGCCCGGGCCGGCTCGCCCTGGTTCGGGCCGGTGTACTTCCACAAGGACACCGAGCCCTACATGACCGTGGCGATCCGGTCGGAAGGCGACAAGAGCGCCGTGACGGTGGCCGACCTCAATCTCAAGTTCATCTGGGACGTGATCTCGCGCATCAGCACCGACGACGCGGGCAAGGCCTACGTGGTGGACCGCAACGGCCTGCTCGTGGCGGACCCGGACATCGGCCTGGTGCTGCGCAAGACCAGCCTGGCGTCGTTGCCGCACGTCCGGGCGGCGGCGGCGGCGAAGGCGCCGGGCCCGCAGGCCATGGTGACGCACGACCTGCAGGGCGCGCAAGTGCTGGTTTCGGTGGCGCCAATCGAGCCGCTGGGCTGGAACGTGTTCGTCGAGCGGCCGATGGCCGAGGTGTATGCCAAGCTGAACGCCTCGATCCTGCGCACCGGCCTGCTGTTGCTGGCCGGCCTGATGGTCTCCGCCGTGGCTGCATGGGTGTTGGCGCGCAACATGGTGCGCCCGATCCGCACGCTCGCCGCGGGCGCGCGGCGCATCGGCGAGGGCGAACTGGACGCGCAGATCGTCGTCAAGACCGGCGACGAGCTGGAAGCCTTGGCCGATCAGTTCAACCGCATGTCGGCGCAGCTGCGCGAGTCGTACGGAGAGCTGGAGCGCAAGGTCGAACAGCGCACGGCGGAACTGACGGCGTCGCTCGAATTCCAGACCGCGGCGGCGGAAGTCCTGCGGGTGCTCAGCCACACGCCGTCGGATCTGCAACCGGCCTTGCAGGCGATCGCCGAGCGCTCCGTGCTGCGCTGCCGCGCCGATGCCAGCAAGATCTGGCTGCAGGAGGGCGATCACTTCCGGGCTGTCACCGGCTATCCGGTCAAGGGCGGTTCCGGGCCGGGCCGCGACGATGCCCTGCCGATGAGCGCCAGGTCGGTGGTCGGCCGGGCATTCGTCGAAGGCCGGACGGTGCATGTCGAGGATGTCGCCCAGTTGGTCGATTGGAGGCCCCCGGCATCGCGCAAGGCGCCGAAGCGCAACGACGTTCACACGGTGCTTGCCGTGCCGATGGTGCGCGAGGGCGCGTCGATCGGGATCATCGCCGTCCTTCGCAAGGAAGTGCAGCCCTTTTCGGATGCGGAAGTCCGCCTGGTCGAGACCTTTGCCGACCAGGCCGTGATCGCGATCCAGAACGCGCGGCTGTTCCGCGAGATCGAGAACAAGGGCCGCGAGCTCGAGGTGGCCAACCGCCACAAGTCGGAATTCCTGGCCAACATGTCGCACGAGCTGCGCACGCCCTTGAACGCCATCATCGGCTTCTCGGAGGTGCTGACCGAGCGGATGTTCGGCGAGGTCAACGACAAGCAGATGGAATACCTGCAGGACATCCATTCGTCCGGCCAGCACCTGCTGACGCTGATCAACGACGTGCTCGACCTGTCGAAGATCGAGGCGGGCCGGATGGAGCTGGACCTGAGCTGCATCGACCTCGGCCTGCTCATGGACGACGCACTGACCCTGGTGCGCGAGCGCGCGCAGCGCGACGGTGTGCTGATCTCCCTCGAGATCGGCGATGGACTGACGGAATGGGTGGCCGATGCCCGAAAGGTCAAACAGGTGGTCGTGAACCTGCTGTCGAATGCGGTGAAGTTCACGCCGGCCGGCGGCAGCGTGCGCCTCCGCGCCCGGCGCCTCGATGCGGCCGGCCAAAGCGTCGCCGAGGTCAGCGTGGCCGACACCGGCGTGGGCATCGCCCCGGAGGACCAGGCCCTGGTGTTCGACGAGTTCCGCCAGGCCGGCAGCGACGCTTTGCGCAGGGCGGAAGGCACCGGCCTGGGCCTGGCGCTGGCCAAGCGCTTCGTCGAACTCCACGGCGGAACGATCCGCGTCGAAAGCCGGCCCGGCGAAGGCGCGACCTTCAGCTTCCTGTTGCCGATGCAGGTTCCGGAGGCTGTGATATGAGACGCCGGGCCGCTCCCAAGTCGAATAGCACCGCAGCGCATGGCGCGGAGGTTATCGAATGAGCACCATCCTGATCATCGAAGACAACGAGATGAACATGAAGCTGATGCGCGACGTCCTGCAGCACGCGGGCCACGCCACGCTGGAGGCGAGGACCGGGGAGGCGGGCGTGCAGCTGGCCATCGACCACCCGCCCGACCTGATCCTGATGGACGTGCAGCTGCCGGGCATGGGCGGCATCGCCGCCCTGCGGAAGATTCGCGAGCAGCCGGCATTGCAGGCGGTGCCGGTCATCGCGGTGTCGGCCTCGGTCATGCCCGAAGACCATCGCAGCATCGTGAACTCGGGATTCGACGCCTTCATGACCAAGCCGATCGCCCTGAAGACCCTGCGCGCGACCGTCGATCGCTTCCTGAAACAGAAGGGACCGCGATGAGTGCCCACATCCTGGTCGTCGACGATGTCGAAAAGAACGTCAGACTGCTCGCCGACGTCCTGACGGCGCGCGGCTATCGAACGAGCACCGCGGCCTCCGGCGAGGAAGCGCTGGCACGCATCGCGGCCGACCTGCCCGACCTGGTCTTGCTGGACGTGATGATGCCGGGGATGAACGGCTACGACGTGTGCCGCGCGATCCGTGCCGATCCGGCTTGCGCGGTGCTGCCGGTGGTGCTGGTGACCGCGCTGGACCCGGAACACGAGCGCGTGAAGGGGCTGGAGGCGGGCGCGGACGACTTTCTGAGCAAGCCCATCCACCAGGCCGAGTTGATGGCGCGCGTGCGTTCGTTGCTGCGCGTCAAGGCCTTGTACGACGAGGTCCAGCGGCAGAGGGCCGAGCTGCAGGCCTGGAACCTCACGCTCGAACAGCGCGTGGCCGATGCCGTAGAGCAGCTCGAACGCGTCGGGCAGCTCAAGCGCTTCTTCTCGCCGCAACTGGCCCAGGCGATCCTGGCCGGCGGCGCCGACGATCCGCTCAAGAGCCATCGGCGCGAGATCACCGTCGTCTTTCTGGACCTGCGCGGCTTCACCGCCTTCACCGAGACGGCCGATCCCGAGGAGGTGATGGCCGTGCTGGGCCAATACCATGCGGCGATGGGCCGGCTGGTGCTGGCCCACGAGGGGACGCTGGAGCGCTTTTCCGGCGACGGCATGATGATCTTCTTCAACGATCCGCAGCCGGTGCCCGATGCGCCGGTGCGCGCGGTGCGAATGGCCGTCCGGATGCAGGAGGAGATGCGCCACCTCAGCGGCCAGTGGCTCCGGCGCGGCTACGACTTGCACATGGGCATCGGCATCGCCCAGGGCTTCGCGACGATCGGCAGCATCGGTTTCGAAGGGCGTATCGACTATGGAGCCATCGGAACCGTGACCAACCTGGCCGCACGGCTGTGCGGAGAAGCGGAGGGTGGCGAGATCCTGCTGTCGCAGCGCGTCCAGGCCGCCTTGCAGGAGGCGCGGCCGGAAGGCGAGTGGTCGATCCAGCAGGCCGGCGAACTGGCGCTCAAAGGCTTCCAGCGCAAGGTGCCCGTATGGCGCGTCGTGCCGGATTCCTGAACTGGGGCTGTTAGCGGGCCCCGCTACCAGGCGGCCGGCAGCTTGCGCAGGATCACCAGGCGGCCGTCGCGCTGGGTGACATAGCCGCCGGCGGTGAGTTCCTTCATGACCCGGTTCACCATCTCGCGCGAGGAGCCGATGCGATCGGCGATGTCCTGCTGCGTCAGCTTGTGGCGCAGCACGCGCTCCTCGCCGGCCGGCTCGGACAGCTCGATCAGCACCCGCACCATGCGACCGTAGACGTCCTGCAGCGCAATGCTGCGAACCTGCTCGGTCAGGCGCCGCACCATGCGGATCAGCTTGCGGGTCAGGTGCACCGCGAAGTCAGGGTGCTCCGCGAGGAACTGGCGCAACTCCGAACCCTGGACCACGCGGCAGCTGCACGCCGTGAGCGCCTTGATCGACGCCGAGCGCTTCTCGCCGTCGATCGAGAGTTCGCCGAAATATTCGCCGGGACCGTACTCGGCGAGCACCACCTCGCGGCCGTCCTCCGAACTGGCGTAGACCTTCACCCGTCCGCTCAGCAGGATGTAGAGCGAGTCGGTCGCGTCGCCCTCGTTGATCAGGATCGCGTGGGCCGCGAACGAGCGCGTCGACCCGTGCGGCGCGATGGCATCGAGCAGAGGCTGCGGCAGGCAGTCATTGGCGTCGGCGGAATTCATCGGTCACTCCGGGTGCTGCGCAGGGGCACGGCCAGGCGGCTGCATGGCGGCAAACGATTATCGGGCGCGCCGGCGCCTGTGACCAATGTCACATCCGCGCGGCGCACTGCGCACTCGTGACAAAGGGGGGCTTTGCCTAGATTAGAGGCCTACCAGAGAGAGCCCGCCATGACCTCCCTTTTCCCTCGCTCCCCCCTGCTGATCGCCCATTGCGTCGGCCTGCGCCTGATCGCGCTCGCCCAAGCCAAGGCCGACCCGCGCCTGGCGGTGTGGGCCTTCGTCGTGGTGCTGTTCGGGATGCTGACGGCCTGTGCCGGCTTGCCGAGCGGCGTGCAGCGCCCGAACTCGCAAGCCCGCATCGACGTGGCCGACACCCGCCTCGCCGCGGTGGCCGCCGCATCGATGCCGGCCGGCAACGGGCAGCTGTCGGGCATGCGCCTGCTGCCCGCCGGCGACCAGGCTTTCGAGGCCCGCCTCGCGCTGGCCCGTGGCGCCGAGAAGAGCGTCGACGCGCAGTACTACCAGATCGCCGACGACCTGTCCGGGCGGCAGTTCCTGCGTGCGCTGGCCGACGCCGCCGCCCGCGGCGTGCGCGTGCGCCTCCTGGTGGACGACCTGCACGCAGCCGGCCAGGACGCGCTGCTGGCCGGCCTGGCCGCCCGCCCGAACCTCGAAGTGCGCATGTTCAACCCCTTGGCGGTGCGCGACGGCAGTGTCGCCTCGCGCGTGCTGTTCTCGCTGCACGAGTTCTCGCGCGTCAACCGGCGCATGCACAACAAGCTGTTGGTCGCCGACAACGTGTTCGCGATCACCGGCGGCCGCAACATCGCCAACGAGTACTTCGGCCGCAGCGAGCCCGCCAACTTCATCGACATGGACATGTTCGCGGCCGGATCGGTGGTGCGTGAGCTGTCGGCGGTGTTCGACGGCTACTGGAACAGCGAGCACGCCTATCCGATCCAGAGCCTCGCGGCACCGGAGTTCTCGTCGGAAGCCGCCCGGCGCCAGTTCGACGACACCGTGCGTGCAGCCGGCGCCGCCGACCTGACGGTGGCGGCGCGCGACCCGCTCGGCCAGAGCAGCGTCGGCTCGCAGCTGGCCAATGGGCGCCTCGAACTGCACATCGCCGCCGCCCGCGTGATCGCCGATGTGCCGGCCAAGGCCGCGGCGGGCGATGCGTCGCTCGCCTACGGCGCCGTCATGAACGGCAAGCTCGAGCTGATGCAGTCGGCGCGTTCCGAGGTGCTCGTCGCCTCGCCCTACTTCGTTCCGGGTCGGCGCACGATGGAGATCCTCAAGCAGGCCACCGACAATCGGGTGCGCGTGTCGGTCATCACCAACTCGCTGGCCACGACGGACGAGCCGCTGGTGCACTTCGGCTACGCGCGCTACCGCGGCGCCTTGCTGCAGATGGGCGTCTCGCTGTTCGAGCTGATGCCCGGTGCCGAGACGCGGGACAGCGCCGCCGGCGAACTGCGCGGCTCGCTCGGCCGCCTGCATGCCAAGGTGGCGGTGGTGGACCAGCGCTGGCTCTACATCGGCTCGCTGAACATGGACCGCCGCTCGGCCCACTCCAACACCGAGATGGGGCTGATCGTCGACAGCCCGGAGCTGGCCGGCCAGGTGGCGAGCCTGCTGCAAGGTGAACGGCTGCCCAGGAGCTACCAGGTTCGCAGCACCGCCGACCAGCCGGGACTCCAGTGGGTCGCGCAGGACGGACAGGACAAGGTCGTGTTCGCAGACGAGCCGAACTCGAACTGGGGAATGCGGCTGCGCTTGTCGGTGGTGTCCATGTTCGTGGACGAAGAGCTTCTCTGAAGACGACGGCGGCGCCTCAGCGGCGCCGCTGTTCTCAGTTCTCGCCGTAGGTGGCTGCGCCGTTGGCCGCAATGGCCCGTGC
Source organism: Variovorax sp. LjRoot84 (assembly GCF_964254305.1). Lineage (NCBI taxonomy): Bacteria > Pseudomonadati > Pseudomonadota > Betaproteobacteria > Burkholderiales > Comamonadaceae > Variovorax > Variovorax sp. LjRoot84. Next base: position 4,328,194 of record NZ_CAXUTE020000001.1, on the reverse strand, counting down.
GCCCGCGCGGACCGTGGCGCGGTCGGCCACGCTGATGGGAGCCCGCACGCCGGTGCCGCCATTGCTGATCTGGACGGGGGTTCTGGCCTGCGCCTGGACCGCGGCCCGCGTCATCGTCGACTGGAAGGGCGGTGGCGGCAGGGGGTTCTGCTCGCCCTGGAAGGCTTGCGCAGCAAAGGCTGCGAGGCTGCCAAGGGCGGCGATGGCGATGAGCTTCGTATTCATGGCGGGACTCCAAAAAAAGGTGGGTCGGGCCGCCTGGAAATGCTGCTGCATCGCCGGCGGCTGCCAGATATACGCCGCCGTGCACGCATTGGATTCATGCGGGGCGCACCCGCTCGGGCTCAGTTCAGCAGGTCGCTGAGCGTGCGCGCGATCACCTTGGTCGCGCGCCGCAGGTCTTCGAGCACCACGCGCTCGTCGTTGCGCTTGGCGTGCGATTCGAGCACGGTGCGCGGTCCGGCGCCGTAGATCACGCCCGGGATGCCGGCTTCGCCGTAGAGCCGCACGTCGGTATAGAGCGGCGTGCCCATGGCCTTGATCGGCTCGCCGAAGATCTCCTGGCCGTGCTTCTGGATCGCCTCGACCAGCGGCTTGTTGCCGGGCAGCGGCTTCATCGAATTGGCCAGCAGCAGGCGCTTGATCTCGACCGTGATGCCGGGCAGCGCTTCCGCCGCGTCGGCGATCACCTTTCGGATCGTGGCCTCGACCTCGACCGGGTTCTCTTCCGGGATCATGCGGCGATCCAGCTTGAAGACCACCTTGCCGGGCACGACATTGGTGTTGGTGCCGCCCTCGATGCGGCCGACGTTGAGATACGGGTGCGTGATGCCCTCGACCTTGGACGTGACCTGCCGGTAGAGCGTGTTCTGCGCATAGAGCGCGTTCAGGATCTGCACCGCGCCCTGCAGCGCGTCGACGCCGGTCGTCGGGATCGCGGCATGCGCCATCTTGCCGTGCACCGTGACTTCCATCTGCAGGCAGCCGTTGTGCGCCGTCACCACCTCGTAGCTGAAGCCGGCCGCGATCATCAGGTCGGGCTTGGTGAGGCCGTTCTTGAGCAGCCAGCCCGGGCCCAGGATGCCGCCGAATTCCTCGTCGTAGGTGAAGTGCAGTTCGACGCTGCCGCGCGCCGGCCTGGCCACCGCTTCGAGCGCGCGCAGCGCAAAGGTGAAGCTCGCGAAGTCGCTCTTGCTGACCGCGGCGGCGCGGCCGTAGAGGCTGCCGTTCTCGATCTCGCCGCCGTAGGGGTCGTGCGTCCAGCCTTCGCCGGGCGGCACCACGTCGCCGTGGGCATTCAATGCCACGGTGCGGCCCTCGCTTCCGTACTTGCGCCGCACGATCAGGTTGGTGATCGATTCGAGGCCGTAGTCCTTCACCTCCTGCTCGGGCACGGCATGCTTCTCGGCCTCGAAGCCGAAGTCCTTCAGCAGCTCGGCCGTGCGTTCGGCGTGCGGGGCGTTGTTGCCCGGGGGCGTGTCGGTGGGCACGCGCACCAGCTGTTGCAGGAACTGCACTTCCTCGTCGAAGTGGGCGTCGATCCAGGCGTCGAGTTTGTTGTAGTCGGTCATGAGGGTGCTTGTTCGGTGGCGAGGTTGTTCAGCAGCAGCTGGAAGGCTTCCACCGCCAGCTGCATGTCGTCATTGGTGCTCGATTCGAGCGGGTTGTGGCTGATGCCGGAGTTGATGCCGCGCACGAAGAGCATGGCCTGCGGCATCACCTCGTGCAGCTTCATCGCGTCGTGGCCGGCGCCGCTGGGCATGCGGAACAGCGGTACGCCGAGCGTGTCCACCGCCTTCTCCCAGCGCTGCTGCCATTCGGGCGCGCTCGGCGCGGCCGAGGCCCGCATGCTTTCTTCCAGGGTGTAGCGCACGCCGCGGCGCTCGCAGATGGCCTTGAGCTCGGCCAGCACATCGGCCGTCAGCGCGTCGCGCTGCGGGTTGTTGGGTGCGCGCATATCCAGGCTGAACTTGCAGAGGCCGGGCACCACGTTGATCGAGCCGCTCGGCACTTCGAGCATGCCGACGGTGGCGACCGAGTCGCCGTCCCTCGCGGCGCGCTGCTCGGCGAAGAGGATCAGCTCGGCCACCGCGGCGGCGGCATCGCGGCGGCGGTCCATCGGCGTGGTGCCGGCGTGGCTGGCCATACCGATCACCTCGCCCACGTAGCGCACGCCGCCGTTGATCGAGGTCACGATGCCGAGCGGGATGTCGAGCTCGTTGAGCACCGGGCCCTGCTCGATGTGCACTTCGATGAAGCCGAGGTACTTGGCCGGATCGCGCTGCAGCTTGGCGATGTCTTCTTCCTTGAGGCCGGCGATCTGCCGTGCCTCGCGCATGGTGATGCCGTCGGCGTCCTTCTGGTCCAGCCACTTGGGATCGAAATGGCCGATCAGCGCGCCCGAGCCCAGGAAGGTGGCCTTGTAGCGCTGGCCTTCCTCTTCGGCAAAGCCCACCACCTCGAAGGCAAAGGGCAGGCGGCGGTTCTGGCGCTTGAGCTCACGCACGCAAGCCATGGGCACGAAGATGCCCAGCCGCCCGTCGTACTTGCCGCCATTGCGCACGGTGTCGTAGTGCGAGCCGGTGAGCAGCGTCTTGGCGCCGGGCGTGGCGCCCTCGTAGCGGCCGACCACGTTGCCGACGGCATCGATGTTCACAGTGTCGAAGCCCGCTTCGCGCATCCCGTCGGCGATCTGCCGCGCGCAGGCGCGGTGTGCCTCGGTCAGGTAGGTCACGGTGAGCTGGCCCTTTTCGGCGTAGCCCGGGTCGGTGTGCACCGAGAGTTGTTCCTGCCAGTCCCACACCTCGTTGCCGAGCGCGGGCAGGGCGCCGAACTTGTCGTCGAGACGGATCTCGGCGATGCGGTGGATGTTGCGCAGCGCCTCGCCCAGCTCGAAGCCCGGATGGTTGTGCAGACGGCGCTCGAAGGTGTCGATGATCTCGCGCTTGCTCAAACCGGTGCCGCGCGGCCCGCGCACCGCGAGGATGAAGGGGAAGCCGAACTTCGCGTTGTAGTCGGCGTTGAGCTGCTGGATCTTCGCGAACTCCTCGGGCGTGCAATCGGTCAGGCCGGCCTTGCCCTGCTCGTTGGTGGATTCGGCGGTGAGCGTCTTGCTGACCATGGCCTTGCCCGCGAGCTCGGGATGGGCGCGGATCAGGCCCAGCTGCTCGTCGGCGGAGGCGCCGGCGACGACCTGCACCAGCGCGTGCTTGAGGTGCGCGAGCGAGCGGAAGGGGCGGGCGGCGGCGGCACGTTTCGCGATCCACGGCGAATGCTCGTAGGTGCCGGCCAGCAGCGCCGCGACTTCGTCCGGCGTGGCGGTGTTCAGTTGTTCGATGGTCAATTTCATGTCAGTGACTCCATGGCGAAGGCATGAAAGCAGCGGCCGGCAAAGCCAGGCCCGTTCGGGGGACACCGCGGAACCGGCTTTGCCGGGCCGCTGGTGTCGCCCCCGGTGAGGGGGTTGGCGGCCACACGAAGTGGGCAAGCCTGGGGGAGAGCTTCATGCATAGGGGTGCGTCGCCTTCCAGTGGCGCGCGATGTCGAGGCGGCGGCACACCCACACGCTGTCGTGCTTCGCGATGTGGTCCAGGAAGCGCTGCAGCGCCGTGATGCGGCCGGGGCGGCCGAGCAGGCGGCAGTGCATGCCGATGCTCATCATCTTCGGCGCCTCCTCGCCCTCGGCGTAGAGCGCGTCGAAGCTGTCCTTCATGTACTGGAAGAAGGGGTCGGCGTGCGAGTAGCCTTGCGGCAGCGCGAAGCGCATGTCGTTGCAGTCCAGCGTGTAGGGCACGATGAGCTGCGGCACGACGTTGCCGTCGGTCTTCTGCACCTTCATCCAGAAGGGCAGGTCGTCGCCGTAGTAGTCGCTGTCGTATTCGAAGCCGCCATAGTCGGCGACCAGGCGGCGCGTGCGCGGGCTGTCGCGGCCGGTGTACCAGCCGAGCGCGCGCTCGCCGGTGAGCTTCTGGATCGCTTCCATGCCCAGGCGCATGTGCTCGCGCTCGGTGGCCTCGTCGAGGTTCTGGTAGTGGATCCAGCGCCAGCCGTGGCAGGCGATCTCGTGGCCCAGTTCCTTGAAGGCGGCCGCGACCTCAGGGTAGCGCTCGAGCGCCATGCCGACGCCGAACACGGTGAGCGGCAGGCCGCGCTTCTCGAACTCGCGCAGGATGCGCCAGACGCCCGCGCGCGAGCCGTATTCGTAGATGCCCTCCATGCTGATGTGCCGGTCGGGGAAGCTCGCCGGGTTGAACATCTCGGAGAGAAATTGCTCGGAACCCGCGTCGCCATGCAGCACGCAGTTCTCGCCGCCTTCCTCGTAGTTGAGGACGAACTGCACCGCGATGCGCGCGCGGCCGGGCCATTGCGCATGGGGCGGGTTGCGGCCGTAGCCGACCAGGTCGCGCGGGTAGGGCAGGGTGGTGTCGTAAGTGCTCATGCGCTTCAGGCTAATGCGAGGCTGATGTCGTGGGTGGGGACCTTGCGGTCGAAAACGAGGTTGGCCTCGACGTTCAGCAGGTGCTCGGTCATGAGCTGCACCGCGAGCTCTTCGTCCTTGGCGGCCAGCGCCTTCACGATGTCGGCATGCTCGTCGTTCGAGTGCTCGGCCGCGCTCGCGCTCTGGTACATCAGCGTGATGAGGGCGCAGCGCGAGATCAGCTCGCCGAGAATCTGCGCCAGCACCGCATTGCCCATGAGCTCCGCCATGCGCACGTGGAAGTCGCCGAGCAGCTCGGTGCGGCCCGAAACGTCTTCGCCCGAGACCGCGGCTTTCTCGAGCGCCACATGCTCCCTGAGCGCCTTGATCTTGGCCGGTGTCACGCTGCGCACGAAGGCGCGCGTCATCTCGGCTTCCAGCATGCGGCGCACCGCGAAGACCTGCTTCGCCTCGTCGACCGCCGGCGCCGCGACGAAGGCGCCGCGCGCGGGCTCGAGCCGGATCAGCTTGTTCTGCGACAACTGGAACAGCGCCTGGCGCACCAGCGTGCGCGAGACGCCGAAGTGGTCGGCCAGCTTCTGTTCCGCCAGCTTGCTGCCGGGCTGCAGCCGGTGTTCCACAATGGCTTTGGTGAGTGCGTCGACGATGGCGCGGGTGGTGGTCGAGTCCATGTTTTTCATGATAGACCCAAAGCCGAGAACTGTATACACTTTTGTCGACCGGAATTTCCCGAATGCCTTGAAGGAGCACAACCATGGGCTTGAGCACCCACGTACTGGACACCATGCACGGCGGCCCCGCGGCCGGCATGGAGGTCGCGCTGTTCACCACCGACGGCGAGCAGGCGACGCTCGTCAAGCGCTTCACGCTCAATTCGGATGGCCGCAGCGACGCACCGCTCTACGACAACAGCACGCTGAAGGTCGGCACCTACCGGCTGGTGTTCGACGTGGCGGGGTACTTCAAGGCCAAGGGTGTGAAGCTGCCCGAGCCCAACTTCCTCAATCGCGTGTCGCTGGATTTCGGCGTGGCCCACACCGACCAGCACTACCACGTGCCGCTGCTGGTGAGCCCTTGGAGCTACTCCACCTACCGCGGATCTTGAAACGAAGAGAGCTGGCCTTCGGTCAACGTATCGAGCTGGAAATGCCCACCCTTGTCCCACAGCCAGGTGTCGGTCCAGACCAGCTTGCCGATGCGGCTGGCGGCCGGGTAGGGCGAGGCTTCGAGCACGGTGCGCTCGATCTCCGCGATCACTTCGGGCGCGTGCTTCGGCGCGCGCATCCAGTGCATCGAGACGACCTTGCCGTTGGCGTCGAGGCTGACCTGCAGCGTGCCGACCGCATAGAGCAGCGGCGGCAGCTTGCCGCTGTAGATGCGTGCGCCGTTGCGCGCATAGATGTGGCGCGCGGCGTCCTGGCGGTACTCGCGGGCGTTGGCTGCGTTCGACGGCCTAGGCATCGCGTGGGCCGTCGAGCCATCGGGAACGGCGCGGGTCAATTGGCCGGGCACCGTCGAAGTGATCGGTGCCGTGGGGCTGGGCGTGCCGCAGCCGGCCAGGCCGAGTGCGGTCGTCAGGGTGGCCGCGAGGGCGCGGCGCAGCGGCGTGAAAAGTTGCAGATCCATCGGTGGATTTATACCTTGCGCACAAGGCGCTCCCACTACAGAGGGTATCGCTCATGAACGGCATGGTCGACGAACTGCTCGCACGGCTCGCGCGCGAAGAGGGCGTGCTGGTGCGCGTCGAGAAGACGCAGGGCTCGGCGCCGCGCGAAGCCGGCACCTGGATGGCGGTCTGGGCCGAGGGACTCACGGCCACCATCGGCGGCGGCCAGCTCGAGTTCCAGGCCACCGAGGAAGCGCGCTCCTGGCTTGCCGGCGGCGCGGCCATCGAAGGCGTGCGGCGCTATCCGCTGGGCCCGAGCCTGGGCCAGTGCTGCGGCGGCGTGGTGTTCCTCTCGTTCCGCCGCATCGCGGCATCGGACGCGAAGGCGCTGCAGGGCGAGCTGCTCGCGCACCTGGAGCCGGTGGCGCTCTTCGGCGGCGGCCACGTGGGGGCGGCGCTGGCGCGGCTGCTGTCGACCCTGCCCTTCACCGTGCGCTGGATCGACAGCCGCGACGGCGTGTTCCCCGATGCGCTGCCGGCGCAGATCGAGACCGAGCATTCGGAGCCGGTGCAGGACGCGGTGGCGCAGCTCGCGCCGGGTTCGCGGGTGCTGATCATGAGCTTCAGCCATGCCGAGGACCTGGACATCGTGATCGCCTGCTTGAAGCGCCTGCGCGCGCGCAACGACCTGCCTTACGTCGGCCTGATCGGCAGCAAGACCAAGTGGGCGACCTTCAGCCATCGGCTGGAGGCGAGGGGCTTCACGGCCGACGAGCTGGCGCGCATCACCTGCCCGATCGGCGTGCCGGGCATCACGGGCAAGGAGCCGGAAGTCATTGCCGTGGCAGTGGCGGCACAGTTGTTGCAATCGCTGAGCTAGGGTTTTCCAGCACGGCTGTGTGAAGAAAACCCTCGAACTCCAGCTAAAAAGTGTATACACTCCAGTCCACAAGCCGCAGCGGAGCGAGGCCCCCACGAGGGTCTGCGTTCGCGGCACTCTCTCTGCTTACAGCGCCCGCAGTGGTGAGCAGGCCAATGCAAGGTTGAGCACATGGAAAGCTACTACCTCGACTGGGCCAATCTGCTGCTGCGCTGGGTCCACGTCATCACCGCCATCGCCTGGATCGGCGCGTCCTTCTACTTCGTGATGCTGGACAACAGCCTCGAGAAGCCGCAGGACCAGGAATCATTGGACAAGGGCGTCGGCGGCGAGCAGTGGGCGGTGCATGGCGGCGGCTTCTACAACATGCAGAAGTACGCGCTGGCGCCGAAGAAGCTGCCGGACCACCTGCACTGGTCCTACTGGGAGAGCTACTCCACCTGGATCACCGGCTTCGCGCTCTTCACCATGTCCTACCTGTGGAACGCGAGCACCTACCTGATCGACAAGTCCAGGATGGACTGGCAGCCCGGCGCCGCAATCGGCGTGGCGCTGGCCTTCTTCGTCGTCTTCTGGATGGTCTACGACGGCATCTGCCAGCTCTTCGGCCGGCGCAAGAACGGCGACACCATCGTCGGCGTGCTGGTCGCGCTCTTCATCGTATTCGCGACCTGGCTGGCCTGCCAGTGGTTCGCGGGCCGCGCGGCCTTCCTGCTGGTGGGCGCGATGATGGCCACGACCATGAGCGGCAACGTGTTCTTCTGGATCATCCCGGGCCAGCGCAAGAACGTGGCGGCGCTGCGTGCCGGCCTGCCGGTCGATCCGATCCACGGCGAGCGCGGCAAGCAGCGCAGCGTGCACAACACCTACTTCACGCTGCCGGTGCTGTTCGCGATGCTGAGCAATCACTACAGCTTCACCTACACGCACAAGTACAACTGGATCGTGCTGCTGCTCATCATGCTCGGCGGCGCGGCGATCCGGCAGTTCTTCGTGGTGCGGCATCGCTTCAAGCTCGGCAACGCGGGCAATCCGCTGCCCTATGCGATGGTCGGCGTCGTGGTGCTGGGCCTTTCCATCGTCTGGATGCGGCCCGAGCCCGCGGCCGCGCCGGTGGCGGGCGCTGCGGCACCGAAGGTGGCCTTCGGCGACGTCAAGAAGGTGCTGGAGCAACGCTGCTACATGTGCCACGGCGCGCAGGTGCAGATGAAGAACGTGCGGCTCGACACGCCCGACCAGGTGGCGGCGCATGCGCAGGGCGTCTACCAGCAGGTGGTGGTGACCAAGATCATGCCGATGAACAATTCGACCGGCATCACCGACGCGGAGCGCGCGCTGATCGGCAAGTGGTTCGAGACCGGCGCAAAGACGAATTAGCGCCTGTGGACAATCGGGCCTGGAGACACTCGCAATGAAGCCAACAAATCCCGTACCCGATCCCCATTCCGCGCCGCGCGAATTCCTCGAACATCTCTACCGTGCCGCGGTCGAACGCGCGCTGCCGCTCGCCAGCATGGGCCCCTACCTGCCCAAGCCGCCGAAGGGCCGCACGCTGGTGCTCGGCGCCGGCAAGGCCGGCGGCTCGATGGCGCAGGCGCTCGAGGCGCTGTGGCCGGCCGACGCGAAGCTCGAAGGCCTGGTCGTCACGCGCTACCACCACATTCCGCCACGTCCCGAAGGCCTGGCGCAGCGCATCGAGATCGTCGAGGCCGCGCATCCGGTGCCCGACGAGGCCGGGCTCAAGGCGGCCGAGCGCATCCTCGCGCTGACCGAAGGCCTCACGGCCGACGACCTGGTGCTGTGCCTGATCTCGGGCGGCGGCTCGGCCCTGCTCACGCTGCCGGCCGAAGGACTCACGCTGGCCGACAAGCAGCGCATCAATAAGCAACTGCTCGAATCGGGTGCCCACATCGGCGAGATGAACTGCGTGCGCAAGCATCTCTCGCGCATCAAGGGCGGCCGGCTCGCCGCGGCCTGCGCGCCGGCGCAGGTGGTCACGCTCACCATCAGCGACGTGCCGGGCGACGACCCGGCCGTGATCGCGAGCGGCCCCACGGTGCCCGATGCGACGACCTGCGCCGACGCCCTGGCCATCCTCGACCGCTACGGCATCGAGGTGCCGGCCGCCGTGCGTGCGCAGCTCGAAAACGGCGCGCTCGAAACGCCCAAGCCCGCCGACGCGGTGTTCAAGGGCCATGCCACGCATCTGATCGCCACGCCGCAGCAATCGCTCGAAGCCGTTGCCGCCGTGGCGCGTGCGGCCGGCATCGAGGCCCACATCCTGAGCGACGAGATGGAGGGCGAATCGCGCGAGGTCGGCAAGGTGCACGGCGCGCTGGCGCGCGCGGTGGCGCTGCGCGGCGCGCCCTTCGCGAAGCCCTGCGTGATTCTTTCGGGCGGCGAGACGACCGTCACGATCCGGCCGCGCCAGCCGGGCCAGGCCAAGGGCCGCGGCGGCCGTGCGGGCGAGTTCTGCCTCGGGCTCGCGGGCGCGCTGGCCGGGCAGAAAAATGTGTGGGCTCTTGCCGCCGACACCGATGGCATCGACGGCGTCGAAGACAATGCCGGCGCCTTCGTCACCCCCGACACGCTGGCGCGCGCCGAGGCCGCAGGCCGCAAGCTCGCCGACCACCTGGACCGCAACGACGCCTACGGCTACTTCGATGCCATCGGCGACCTCTGCGTGACGGGACCGACGCACACCAACGTCAACGACTTCCGGGCCTTGCTGGTGCTGTAGGGCGTCTTCTTCCGTCTCATGGACGCCCGCCCGGTATGCGGTACGGGCCGTTCGACCCCACTGCGCCGGCCGCTTCGCGGCTGCCCTGCGGTGCTCGCCTTTCGCGGGGTCTCGCTCGAACTCGCCTTCGGCTCAGACAATCGCGAGCCCTGATCCGCGAAAGGCTGTGCTCCTCGGCGGCACAGGGCATACCGCCCGCCTCCGCACCTCCGTACTCTCTTCAATCAAACGCCTGAGCTTCGTCAACGACTTCCGCGTCTTGCCCGTCCTGTAGCGACGGGGAACAAGGCCATCGCCTCTTCGCGCACCGCCTCGACCAGCCGCAGCCGAAGCGACGCACGCGACCAGATCAGCCCGATGCGGCGCGGCTCGAAGGGCAGCGGCAGCGGGATTCGCGTGAGCCGCAAGCCCTCGGGCCAGGGCCGGATCCAGTCGGGCACCAGCGAAACGCCGAGACCGCGGTCGACCATCACCGCGATGGCACCGAGCGCGTTGAGCTCGAAGCGTTCGCGCGGTTTGATGCCGGCCTTGCGCAGGTACTGCTCGGCCTGCCTGCCGCCCCATTGCGTGCGGTCATAGCGAATCAGCGGCTGCGTCGCCAGCAGCTTGTGCGGATCGGCGCCGGCCCATTTCGCGGGCGCCAGCACCACCAGCGGCTCCTCGCGCAGCAGCTGCCAGCACAAGGCCTTGGGCAAGGCGACCGGCGACTGCAGCACGATGGCGGCGTCGAGCTCGCCGCGCTGCACCGCGGGGTGCATGTCCACCGAATAGCCGGGCTGCACGTAGACGTTCACGCCCGGGTAGCGCTTCACCAGGCCGGCCAGGATGTCCGGCACCATGCCGAGCAGCGCGTTGGTGCCGGCGCCGAGCCTCAGGTCGCCCGACAGCGTCGCGTCGTTGGCCACCGTGCGCAGGTCGACCACCTGGACCAGCAGCTCGCGCGCGCGCAGGGCGATGCGGTCGCCGGCCTCGGTGGGCGCCACCGTGCGGCCCATGCGCTTGACCAGCGGCGTGCCCATCTCGCGCTCCAGCGCGCGCACCTGCTGGCCGATCGCCGCCGGCGTGAGATTGAGCCGGCGCGCGGCTTCGGCCATCGACCCGTGCTCGATGACCGCGACGAAGCTCTTAAGGAAGTCGGTATTCACAGTAAATGAAATCTCACTACTGTCCGGTTAAATGACCCGCGCCGAACCTGAGATCAAGCACTGGCGCGGGCCGCAGGCCGATTTTGTTTGGTGCCGACTTGAACGTCGATCGCGAGGAACCGCGTACTTTCCGGGGTCTGACAGCCCTGGGGAGCACGCGTGTACGTCGGCAAGACCTTGTTCGCTCAACTCATGGAGTTCGTTCCATGGACCAGCTTCGCCCGAATCGTGAATCGCTATGGTGGCAACTCGGGCGTTCGCACACTGACCTGTGCCGAGCAGTTCCGCGCCATGGCGTTCGCCCAGTTGACGTGGCGAGAGAGCCTGCGCGATATCGAGGTCAGCCTGTCCGCCAATGCCAGCAAGCTCTATGCGATGGGTTTTCGCGCGGCGGTCAAGCGATCGACCCTGGCCGATGCGAACGAGTCGCGCGATTGGCGCATCTGGTCCGACCTGGCGGCGGTGCTGATCCGTCGCGCGCGCAAGCTCTACGTGGGCGATGCGGTGCTCGGCGTGGAATTGGACAACACGGTCTACGCCCTGGACTCCAGCACCATCGACCTGTGCTTGAGCCTGTTCTCCTGGGCGCCGTTTCGCTCCACCAAAGCGGCGATCAAGCTGCACACCCTGCTGGACCTGCGCGGGGCCATCCCCGCGTTCATCCACATCAGCGACGGCAAGTTGCACGACGTGAACGTGCTGGACACGCTGGTCATCGAGGCCGGCGCGTTCTATGTGATGGATCGCGGCTACGTCGACTTCGCGAGGCTGCATGCACTGCAGCAGGCCGGCGCCTTCTTCGTCACGCGCGCCAAGTCGCCGATGGACGCCCGGCGCGTCTACTCGGCTACCACCGATCGCAGCACCGGCATCATCAGCGATCAGCAAGTGATGCTCAATGGGCACTACTCGGCGAAGAAGTATCCGCAGCACCTGCGACGCATCCGGTTCAAGGACCCGGAGTCGGGCAAGACTCTCGTCTTCCTGACCAATCACATGGCTTTGCCGGCGCTGACGATCGCTGCGCTCTACAAGAGCCGCTGGCAGGTCGAGTTGTTCTTCAAGTGGATCAAGCAGCACCTGCGCATCAAACACTTCATGGGCAACAGCGAGAACGCGGTAAAGACGCAGGTCTGGTGCGCCGTCGCCACTTACGTGCTCATCGCCATTGTCAGGAAGGAGCTTCAACTCGATGCCTCTCTCTACACTTGTCTACAGATATTGTCGGTCTCGGTATTCGAGAAAACCCAGCTCTCATGCGCCTTGCAGGCCGATCTGTCCCATTCGGAACCGCCTGACCTCGCTAACCAGTTGAATCTGTTCAACTTTTAACCGGACAGCAGTGATGAAATCTATATTCTGAAAATAGCACAAGGCGATTTTTCTTTTGGATGCCTGCGCGCAGACTCGGCTTCGGAATTTCTTCTGGAGACAAAAAAGTGCGCAGCAAGCTTTTTGTGCCCGGCTCGCGCCCGGAGCTCTTTCCCAAGGCGCTCGACGGCCCTGCCGATGCGCTCTCCTTCGACCTCGAGGACGCCGTTGCGGAGGATCGCAAGGCCGAGGCGCGGACACAGGTCGGCGCGCTGTTGCGCTCGGCCGCGGCGCAGGCTTCGGGCAAGACGCTGATCGTGCGCGTCAACGCGATCGACACGCCGCACTTCGAGGCCGACGTTGCGGCCGTGGCGTGCGAGGGCCTGCATCTCTTGAATCTTCCCAAGGCCGAATCCATCGAGCAGGTCATGGCCGCAGTGGCCGCGCTGGAAACGGCCGAGCGGGCGAACGGCGTCACGCGCCCGGCGCGCCTGCTGCTGAACGTGGAGTCGCCCAGGGGCCTGCGCCAGGCCGCCGCGATGGCGCAGGCGCATGCGCGCGTGGCCGGCCTGCAGCTCGGCTTCGGCGACCTGTTCGAGCCGCTCGGCATCGCGCGCCGCGACATCGCCAACGTGCATGCAGCCATGTTCGCGATGCGGCTGGCGGCCGGGGAGGCCGGCGTGTTCGCCTACGACTCGGCCTTCGCCGACGTCAAGGACGCCGAAGGCTATCTGGCCGAGGCCGAGATGGCGCGCCGCCTCGGCTACCTGGGCAAGAGCTGCATCCATCCCAGCCAGGTGGCGCTGGCGCACCAGGTGTTCTGCCCCTCGGAGGCTGACATTGCGCGCGCACTGCGCGTGACCGAAGCGGCGCGCGAAGCGCAAGCCCGCGGCGTGGGCGCCTACCTGGTCGACGGCCGCATGGTGGACGCGCCTTTCGTGCACAGCGCCGAGGCCATCGTGGCCGACGCGAAGCGGCTCGGCCTGCTGCCGGAGCGCTGAGCGCCGGCGGCACCCATCGATCGACCTTCACAAACAGACCGGAGACAACATGACCATCGCTCGCCACTTCATTCCCTCTCTCGCCGGGCGCCGTCGCGCGGCAGCCGCCCTGATGTCGATGCTCGGCGCCGCCGTCTTCTGCAGCAGTGCGACAGCACAGGAGCCCTGGCCTTCGCGGCCGATAACGATCGTCGTGCCTTATCCGGCCGGCGGCTCCAACGACGTGTTCGCGCGGGCCGTGGGCCGCCGTCTTTCCGAGGCGCTGGGCCAGCCGGTGGTGATCGACAACAAGCCCGGTGCCAGCGGCACGCTGGGCACCGGCATCGTCGCCAAGGCAGCGGCCGACGGCTACACGCTGGCGGCGGTGTCCTCGAGCTTCGTGACCAATGCCGCGGTGCAGCCGCGCTTGCCTTTCGATCCGGTGAAGAGCTTCGCGCCGGTGGCCATGATGGCGCAGGGACCTTTCGTGGTTGCGGTGCGCGCCGACCTGCCGGCAAGGACGCCGGCCGAGCTGGTAGCGCTGGCCAAGCAGCGGCCGGGCAAGCTCAACTACGCGTCCTCCGGCCCCGGCAGCACCAACCAGTTCGCGACCGAGCTGCTGAAGGGGAGTGCCGGCGTCTTCATCACGCACATTCCTTACCGCGGCATGGCGCCGGCCACCACCGATCTGATGGGCGGCAACGTCGACGTGCTGATCGCGAGCGGCCCATCGCTGCAGGCGGCGCTGCGTTCGGGCAAGGCGCGCGCGATCGGCATCACCAGCGCGAAGCCTTCCGCCATCGCGCCGGAGCTGGCGCCGATGGCGCAGGCCGTGCCCGGCTACAGCTTCAGCATCTGGTGGGGCCTGCTCGCGCCCGCGGGCACGCCGCCGGCGGTGGTGCAGCGCCTCAATGCCGAGATCAACAAGATCGTCGAAGGGCCGGAGATGAAGTCCTTCCTCCAGCGCGAAGGCGCCGAGCCCGCGGGATTGACCGCGGCGCAGTTCACCGCGCAGATCCAGCGCGAGATCCCGTACTGGCAGAAGGTTGCCAAGGACGCGGGCATCTCGACCGAATGATGGCGACGAACGCTTTCCCCAACTCCGCCGGCAGTGCGCTCCCGCGCCAACCGGCGCCGGCTGAAGCCTGCGATGCGCACATCCATGTCTTCGATGCGCGCTTTGCGGAAGCGCCCGGCGCGAAGCTGGTCGCGACGCCGGCGCATGCCACGGCCGCCGACTATCGGCTGATCCAGCAGCGGCTCGGCACGCGCCGCGCAGTGGTGGTTCAGCCGCGCGCTTACGGCACCGACAACAGCGCCACGCTCGATGCGATCGCGCAGCTTGGGCCCGCGCACACGCGCGGCATCGCGGTGCTGACGCCCGAGGTGAGCGAGGACGACCTGCAGCGGCTAGATGCGGGCGGGATCCGCGGCCTGCGGCTCACGCTGCATGCCGCCACCGGCGCGTCGACCCGCTTCGACATGCTGTTGCCGCTGGCCGAACGCATCGCGCCGTTCGGCTGGCATCTGCAACTGCATTTTCACGCGGCGCAGATCGTCGAACATGCGGCCGTGCTGCGGCAGCTGCCGTGCCCGGTCGTCTTCGACCACCTGGCGCGCCTGCCGGTGGGCGGCGAAGCGCGGGATGCGGCCCTGGCCGTCGTGCAGGAACTGCTTCGCGAAGGTCGCGCCTGGGTCAAGCTCAGCGGCGCCTACCTCAACACGCGCACCGGCGCGCCGGACTATGCGGACACGGTGGACGACGCCCGTGCGCTGGCCGCCATCGCGCCCGACCGGTTGGTGTGGGGGAGCGACTGGCCGCATCCCACCGAGGAAGAACACAAGCCCGACGATGCGCGGCTCCTGGACCTGCTCGCCGAGTGGGTCCCCGATGCCGCGACGCGCAGGGCCATCCTGGTCGACAACCCGGCCCGCCTCTACGGCTTCGCCTGAAGCCCTGGCCGCCTCCGTTCTTTTTTCGAAAGCGACTTCCCATGCTCTCCTCGCGCCGAGCGTTCTGCTTCTTTTCGCTGCCGCTCCTGATCTCCCTGCTGGCGCTCGCGCCACGCGCCCAGGCGCAAGCCGACTATCCGAATCGCCCGGTGAGGCTGATCGTGCCAATCGCGGCCGGCCAGGCCACCGACATCCTGGCGCGGCTGGTGGCCGACCAGCTCGCGCGTTCGCTCGGCCAGCCTTTCGTGGTGGAGAACAAGGCCGGCGCCGGCACCACCATCGGCACCGACTTCGTCGCCAAGGCTGCGCCGGACGGCTACACGCTGGTGATGGCCACCAGCGCCGGCTTTGCGGTGGCGCCGGCCATCTATGCCAGGTTGCCCTACGACCCGGTGCGCGACTTAGCGCCGGTGACCAACGTGGGCCTCGTGATCCAGACCATGGTGGCCAGCCGCGACGCGCCTTTCGACAACCTGCAGCAGTTCATCGCGAAAGCGAAATCGGGCGCGATGAACTACGCCTCCGCGGGCAACGGCTCGACCTCGCACCTGACGACCGAGATGTTCCTGCACCAGGCCGGCGTTCCGGCGGTGCACGTGCCGTTCAAGGGCGCGGCGGAGGCGCAGCCGCAACTGATCGGCGGCCAGGTGCAGTTCATGTTCGATGCGCTGCCGGCGGTGCTGCCGCAGGTGCGCGCGGGCAAGCTCAAGGTGATCGGCGTCGGTTCGGCAGAGCGCACGCCCTTGCTGCCCGAGGCGCCGACCCTGGCCGAGCAAGGGCTCAAGGGCTTCGAGGCCGTGGGCTGGATCGGGCTGGCTGCGCCCGCGGGCACGCCGCCCGCCGTCCTGGACAAGCTCAACCAGGCAGTCGGCCGCGCGATGGCGACGCCCGAGATGCAGGAGCGCCTGAAGGCGCTGTCCTTCACGCCGGCAGCCGACACGCGCGAGCATTTCGGCCGCTTTATCGCGGGCGAGATCGGCAAGTGGGGCCAGGCCGCGAAGAATGCGCGCATCGCTCCCCAATGAACCGGAAGGCGCTCCCATGACGATGACGAACATCGAAGAAGACGCAGTCCGCGGCCCGCTGTCGGGCATCCGCGTGCTCGACCTCAGCGCCTACATCGCGGGGCCCTACGGCTGCACGCTGCTGGCCGACATGGGGGCGGCCGTGGTCAAGATCGAGCCGCCTGCCGGCGACAACCTGCGCAAGTACCCGTCCACGCTCGAGGCCGAGAGCCGTGCCTTCATCGGCGTCAACCGCAACAAGCGGGGGCTGGCGCTGGACCTCAAGAAGCCCGAAGGGCTGGAGGTGCTGCATCGCCTGCTCGGCGAGGCCGACGTGCTGGTGCACAACTTCAGGCCTGCGGTGCCACAGCGGCTCGGCATCGCCTACGAGCAGCTGCGCGAACGCTATCCGGCGCTGATCTATTGCGCCGTCACGGGCTACGGCGAAGTGGGGCCGCTCAAGGACAAGGCCGGCTACGACCAGGTGCTGCAGAGCATGACCGGCATCTGCGCCATGCAGGGCAAGGCGGGCGGCCCGCCGGAGATCGTCTACGGCTCGGTGGTCGACTACTACGCGGCCTCGATGCTGGCCATGGGCGTCAGCGCCGCGCTGGTGGAGCGCGCCCGCAGCGGCCTCGGGCAGTACGTCGGCGTCTCGCTGCTGCGCAGCGCGCTGGCCATGCAGTCGGCGCGCCTCGTGTGGGCCGACGGCGAGGGCAGGGAGGTCGGGCGCGACATGCGCTCCGGCGGCGTCACCGGACTGCATCCGACGCGCGAGGGTTACCTCTACCTGTCCGCCAACACGCCGCATTTCTGGTCGGCCCTGTGCGAGCGCACCGGCCTGCAGGCGCTGGCTGACGATCCGCGCTACGACACGGTGCGCAAGCGCGCGCAGCACGCGGCCGAGATCGTGCCGCGCCTGCGCACCGCGCTGCAGCAGCACAGCGCGCTCGAATGGGAAGGCATCTTCGGCGAAGCCGTGCCCTGCGCGGCGGCGCGTGCGGTCGAGGACATGTTCGTGAACGAGCAGGTGCTGGCCGAGCAGATGGTGGCGCACTACACGCATCCGGAGGTGGGCGGCTATCGCGGCTTCGACAAGCCGGTCAAGTTCGGCAGCACGCCCGGGCCCGCACCCTTCGCATCGCCAAGCTTCGGCCAGCATGCGGCTGACATCCTGGCGGCGCACGGCTACAGCGAGGAAGAGATCGCGCGGTTGCGTTCGCTCGACGTGCTGCCGGCGCGGATGGCCTGAGCCGGGCGCCTAGCCTGAATTTCCACGCAGGGTAGTTGACCTAACGCGGTGGCCTGTTCGTCAGGTGCTGAGGGTTACGCCGACATGCGCAGAGAGTAGCCCTTCCACCAGGGGATGGGGATCGCAGTATTGAGCAGTCCGGAGGCGAGGACGATGGGCAAGTGGGCGCGGCGGTGAAAGTGGACGTGGACCTCGGAGTCGGTGACCGAGACGTCGGCGGGAGTGTCGATGAGGTCACGGAAGATGTGGCGAGCCTGAGCATCGGCATAGCCGCGCATGCGACGCGCGAGCAACCGGTACAGGCCGCTTGCGACGACCAGCAGCGCCATGTCGAAGTCCACCTTCATGCCCACCGCCGATGACAGTGCGTCCATGTGGAAGAAGCGCACGGCGTCGGACAAGGCGTTCTCGATCAACATGCGCTGGGCATAGCGGGTCAGCAGCTTGGCGTGAGAGCTGTGAGGGTCGTTGGTCAGCAGGATGGTGGGCTGCTCATGGCCGAGGTCGATCACGAAGAGCTGACGCAAGGTGGCCCCGGCCAGGCGGATCGATTGCTCGAACACGCGCGGGGTCTTGTACTTGCGCGCGGGCACATCCAGCGTGACACGGCGCCAGGCCGAGGCGGGAAGATCGGCCACCTCCTGCAGCAGCGCCGCCGAGCGGCGACGCAGCGTGATGAAGGTGATGCCCAACTGATCCAGACGCGCCAGGTGGGCATAGGTGGTCAGGCGCGAATCGAACACCAGGTGCCGCGGGAGCGCGCCGTGCTGGCGCTTCCAGAACTCGATGAAGCGGAAGATCTCTTCGGCCTCCTCACCCTTGCGCAGATCGGCGTTGGAGTAGCAAAAGGCGCGGCCGCTCGCGTCCTGCGCGAGGAAGGCCAGCACACTGGGCTGGGCGCGGCTGCGCGCGGACACGAAGTGGCGCTGGACCTGGGGATCGTCGCCGTAGTACGGCACTGAGTGGAAGTCCAGGTTGAAAGAGTGGGCGTCGAACAGTTGCTCGTCGGTGACGGCGCGGTGCCAGGCCGCCAGCAGCGCGACGGTGCGCTCACGCTCGACCCGCGAGGAGTACTCGCACAGGTAGCTCTTCTTGGGGATGACGTTCAAGCCGCAAAACAACGCCAGGCCCGGATCGGTGACCAAGGCCATGACATGGCTCTTGCGCTCGATGGACCACAGCTTGAGCGCGAGCGCGCAACGCAGGGCGTGAGACGAGGGGATCATCCTGGAGCCCGGCAGCTTGGCGCGCGCGGCGATCTCCTCGAGCTGCAGGCGCACCAGATCGGGCAAGAACAGGAACAAGCCACCGCAGCGTGTGGTGAACTGCGTGCCGGGCTGTAGCGCGAACTCGCGCACGTCGGCCACCGCCTCAGCGGTGGGGCCCAGATGCTCAAGTCGCTCGTCGTCGCCGCGCCGCGGCAGCGGCGCGAAGCCCTCCTCGCGCAGCACTTCGCGCACGGCGGTGGGACTCAAGGGCGTGCCGTGCTCCTTGAGTGCCTGACTGATCTCGTAGACCGAATGGTTCTGCTTGCGCAGGGCCACGGCCAGGTCGTGGGCCTTGGACTTGAGCGGCTGGGTGCGTGGACCGGGACTGGGAGAGTGGAAGAACTGCGGATCGGGATCGCGGCGGAACTGATGGCACAGCACGCGGAAGGATCCGGGGGTGTAGCCGAAGGCGCGGGCGACCTCGTGGGAGGGGCGGTCTTCGACGAAGAAGGCGCGCAGCGCTTCGTACTGGCGCTGGCGGGGATGGGAGGGCTCGGCGAAGAATCGTCGGATATCTGTTAGATCTTTAGGTACGCCTATACCCATACGTGCATTGTGCTATATGGAGAATGGCGGTGTCAACGACAATCCCATCGGTACCCATCAAAGATCGGGAACCTCAAGCTGCATGCGGCTTGGCGAGAGATTGGCGTGGACTGGCACAAGCAATGCAGAAATGCCAACGGCCCCGCGTGGGGCCGTCGAGATGATGGGGTAGGCGCACCAACTGCTAACGCTGGAGGGCCAGGCCCCTCCGCCAACACAGCAGAAGCGGTCTGCTCCTATCGAGCAGCGTTACCCAAATAGTGGTGCGTGGAAATCCAGGCTAGGCGCGCGAAGCGCGCGCGGGCTTGCGGTGCGCGCCCGCGAGCGCATCCAGCCCGGCGAACATGTAGCGCATCAGGTCTTCGAGCAGCCCCTCGCTGTCTTTGGCGATCGCGGGCAGGACCTTGCTCGGTATCTCCTTCGGCGCCACCAGCATCACGATGCAGGGCAGCACCGAGAACACGAGGGCGCGCTGCACCGCGGGATGGTCCGGCGGCAGTTCCAGGATTTCCGAGATCAGGCCCAGCAGCAACTTGGCCTTGGGCCGCACCGCCTTGTCGACCAGCGCCGGCGCCAACGGCCCCGGCGACATGATCTCGCGCAGCACGACGCGAAAACCCCAGGGCGCGGCCTCGCGCGAGGAGGGCGCCAGCATGTGCGCGAGCAGCGCGCGCAGCTTCTGCCGCGGATCGCCGAGCGAGCGCGTCATCTCGATCAGCTCGTCCACGCTCACGATCTGGCGGTGCGCCTCGACCAGCACCTCTTCATACAAGGCCTCGCGACTGCCGAAGTGGTAGTTGACCGAGGCCATCGGCGTGCCGGCGCGCTCGCAGATCTCCTTGCTGGTGGCATCGGCATAGCCGCGCTCGGCGAACACCTGGCCCGCGGTCTCGAGCAGATGCGATCGGGTAGCGGCACCGTCGGGGCGCGGGGCGCGCCTGGCGGGCGCGATGGAAGCTTTCTTTTTCGCAGTGGATGGCATATGACAGGCCCATGAAAAGGCCGGAATTAGTTTGAATTTGAATTCAAATTCGATATCATCCAGTCTACTTCATCGACGACGCACCGGCGAGAAAGCAAGAGCAAACCCATGAACAAGAAACCCCTCATCGTTGGCGCCATCGTCCTGCTGGCGGCCGTCGCTTCGGCCGCCTGGTACTTCAACCGCAAGCCCGCCGACAGCGACAGCCTGGTGCTCTACGGCAACGTCGACGTGCGCCAGGTCTCGCTGGCCTTCAACGGCAGCGAGCGCATCGGCAGGCTCGAGGTGCAGGAGGGCGACCATGTGAAGGCCGGCCAGGTGCTGGGCATGCTGGACACGCGCACGCTCGAGTTGCGCGCGGCCCAGGCGCAGGCGCAGATCGGCGTGCAGCAGCAGGCGCTACAGCGCCTGAAGACCGGCAGCCGCCCCGAGGAAGTGGCGCAGGCCCGCGCCGGCGTGTCGGCCGCCCAGGCCGATGCCGAGCTCGCACGACAGCAGCTCGACCGGCTGCAGGGCATCCGCCAGACCACCGCCGGCCGCGCGGTGAGCCAGCAGGATCTCGACAGCGCGCAGGCCCGCCGCAAGGTGGCCGAGGCGCAGCTTGAGAATGCGCGCAAGGCGCAGCAGCTGGTCGTGACCGGGCCGCGCAAGGAAGACATCGCGCAGGCCCAGGCCCAGCTCGAAGTGGCGCGTGCCGAACTCGCACTGCTCAACCACCAGCTCGCGCAGGCCGAGCTCAAGGCGCCCATCGATGCCGTGGTGCGCGCGCGCCTGATGGAGCCGGGCGACATGGCCTCGCCGCAGCGCCCGGTGTTCACGCTCGCGATCACCGATCCCAAGTGGGTTCGCGCCTACGTGACGGAGGTCGATCTCGGACGCATCAAGCCCGGCATGGCGGCCACGCTCACGACCGACAGCCACCCCAGCCAGCCGCTCGCCGGCAAGGTGGGCTACATCTCCTCGGTGGCCGAGTTCACGCCCAAGACCGTACAGACCGAGGAGCTGCGCAGCAGCCTGGTCTACGAGATCCGCGTGCTGGCCGACGACAAGGAAGACCGGCTCCGGCTGGGCATGCCGGTCACGGTCCGGCTGTCGCTCGACGGCGCCAAGCTCGCGGCGGCCGGAGGCGCGCGCTGATGAACGCCGCCGCGCCGGCGCTCGCCGGGCAGGGGCTGCACAAGGGCTTCGAAGTCAAGGGCTCCAAGCTGCTGGTGCAGGCCCTTGGCGACGTGTCGCTGCAGGTTCCCGCCGGCACGCTTTGCGCGCTGGTCGGCCCCGACGGCGCGGGCAAGACCACGCTGCTGCGCCTCGCGGCCGGACTGCTGCGCGCCGACCGCGGCACGCTGCACGTGCTGGGCATCGACGTGGCGGCCGATCCGCAGGCCGTGCAGGACCGCATCAGCTACATGCCGCAGCGCTTCGGGCTCTACGAAGACCTGAGCGTGCAGGAGAACCTCGACCTCTATGCCGATCTGCACGGCGTGCCGAAGAATGTGCGGCGCGAGCGCTATGCGCGGCTGATGGAGATGACCGACCTGGGCCGTTTCACCGCGCGCCCGGCCGGCAAGCTCTCGGGCGGCATGAAGCAGAAGCTGGGCCTGGCCTGCACGCTGGTGCGCTCGCCCGAGCTGCTGCTGCTCGACGAGCCCACGGTCGGCGTCGATCCGCTGTCGCGGCGCGAGCTCTGGGAGATCGTGCGGCACCTGGTCGACGACGAGCGGCTTTCCGTGATCGTGAGCACCGCCTACCTCGACGAGGCCGAACGCTGCGCCCAGGTCTTCGTGATGCACGAAGGCCGGCTGATCGCGCAGGGCGCACCGGAGCAGATCCGCGACAACGCGCGCGATCTGTGCTTCATCGCCAGGCCGCCCGAGGGTGTGCCGGCGCGCACGCTGCAGGCGAAGCTCTTGGATGCGCCGGCGTCGATCGTCGATGCCGTGCCGCAAGGCGGCGAGGTGCGCTTCATCCGCCGGCCCGATGCCGACGAGCAGGCGCTGGCCGCGCTGTTCGACGGCGCGCCCGTCGAGCCGGTGCCGGCGCGCCTGGAAGACGGCTTCATGGTGCTGCTGCGCGCGAAGCAGAAGAAGGAGAAGGAAAAGGGCGCTGCCGCAGCGCAACCGCAGATCGCGACCGTTGCCGTTGCGGGCGAGCCCGACGAAGTCGTGATCGAAGTGAAGGAGCTGGTGCGCAAGTTCGGCGACTTCACGGCTGTCGCGAGCACCAGTTTCGATGTGCGGCGCGGCGAGATCTTCGGCCTGCTCGGCCCCAACGGCGCCGGCAAGACCACCACCTTCCGCATGCTCTGCGGCCTGCTGCCCGCGACCAGCGGCTTCCTGCAGGTGGCGGGCGTCAATCTGCGCCATGCGCGTGCACAGGCCCGCAGCCGGATCGGCTACGTCTCGCAGAAGTTCGCGCTCTATGGCAACCTCACCGTCGCCGAGAACCTCGAGTTCTTCGGCGGCGCCTACGGCTTGCGCGGGCAGCGCCTGCGGGATCGCATGCAGACGGTGCTGCAGCAGTTCGACCTGCTGGGCCAGGAGAAGGCCACCAGCGGCCTGCTGCCCGGCGGCTTCAAGCAGCGCCTGGCCATGGCCACGGGCCTCTTGCACGAGCCCGAGATCCTGTTTCTCGACGAACCCACCAGCGGCACCGATCCGCTGGCGCGGCGTGAGTTCTGGCGCCGCATCACCGCGCTGTCCGAAGCCGGCGTGACGGTCATCATCACCACCCACTTCATGGAGGAGGCCGAGTACTGCGACCGCATCGTGATCCAGGACGCCGGCAAGCTGCTGGCCATCGGCACGCCGCAAGAGGTGCGGGTGCAGGCGGGCAGCGCGCCGGACATGGAAGAGGCTTTCATCGGCATCGTCACGCAGTCACGCGAGGCAAGGGCATGAGCGGTTTCTGGCGCCGACTCATCGCACTCACGCGCAAGGAAACGCGGCAGCTCGTGCGCGATCCGAGCAGCATCGCCATCGGCATCCTGTTGCCGATCATCCTGATCCTGATCTTCGGCTTCGGCCTCTCGCTCGACGTCAAGAACGCGCCGCTCGCGGTGGTGATGGAGGACAGCTCGCCCGCGGCCGCCGATGCGGTGGCCGGCCTGCAGCTCACGCCCTACATCGCGCCCGTCATGCTGAGCTCGATGCGCGAGGCCGAGCTGCTGATGCGCGAGCGCCGGGTCGACGGCATCGTGCGCGTGCCCGGCGACTTCTCGCGCCGTCTCGCGGCCGGCGATGCGCGCATCCAGGTCATCGTGCACGGCGCCGATGCGGGCCGCGCCAGCATCGTGCTGCGCTACGCCACGGCCGCGCTCGGGGGCAACGCACAGCGGCAAGCCGACCGCGGACAACCCGGCACCGGCATCGGCGCGGTCAGCATCGAGCAGCGCATGTGGTTCAACAGCGCCAACACCAGCACCTGGTACCTGGTGCCGGGCCTGATCGTGCTGATCATGACGCTGGTCGGCGCCTTCCTCACTGCGCTGGTGATGGCGCGTGAGTGGGAGCGCGGCACGCTGGAGGCGCTGTTCGTCACGCCGGTGCGGCCGGTCGAGATCCTGCTGGCGAAGATCATTCCCTACTTCGGCATCGGCATGGTCGGGCTCGCGCTGTGCCTGGTCGCCGCGCGTTTCCTGTTCGAGGTTCCGATGGTCGGCTCGCTCGCGCTGCTGATCCTCGCCGCCATGCTCTACATGCTGGTCGCGGTCGGCATCGGGCTGGTCATCTCCTCGGTCACGCGCAACCAGTTCCTCGCGAGCCAGGTCGCGCTGCTCGCGAGCTTCCTGCCCTCGCTGATGCTGTCGGGCTTTCTGTTCGACCTGCGCAACGTGCCGACGGCGGTGCGCATCGTGGGCCAGGCGCTGCCGGCCACCTACTTCATGGAGCTGATCCGCACGCTCTTCCTCGCCGGCGACGTCTGGCCGCTGGTGCTGCGCAACTGCGCGATCCTGGTTGTCTATGCCGTGCTGCTGCTGGGCCTGGCGCGCTTCGTCACGCGCAAACAACTCGACTGAAGGCTTCGCCATGCACGGTTCGTTCATCGCGCTACTGCTCCGTATCGCCAACCTCTGCCGCAAGGAGTTCCTGGCGATCCTGAAGGACCCGTCCAGCCGCGCCATCCTGGTCGTGCCTGCGCTCATGCAGAGCCTGCTGTTCGGCTATGCGGCCACCTACGACCTGAGCAACGTCGACTATGCCCTGCTCGACCAGAGCAGGAGCGGCGCCTCGACGGCGCTGGTCGCGAAGCTCGACGGCACCGGCGTCTTCCGCCGCGCCGCGACGCTCGCCACCCAGGCCGACATCGCGCGCGTGATCGATGCGCAGCAGGTGCTGCTGGTGCTTCAGATCGGCCCGCAGTTCGAAGAGCAGCTGCAGGCCGGCGAGAGCGCGCCGATCCAGCTCGTCATCGATGCCCGCAACTCCAACACGGCGGGCTCTGCCGGCGGCTACATCGCTTCCGTGGTCGCGGATTTCAACGACGAGTGGCGGCTGCAGCACGGCGGCGCGAAGGCGCCGGTGACCATCGCCTCGCGCGCTTGGTACAACCCGAACCTCGAGACGCGCTGGAACCTGATGCCCGGCATGATCGCCGCGCTCAGCATGCTGCAGACGCTGCTGCTGACGGCCCTGTCGGTGGCGCGCGAACGCGAGCAGGGCACCTTCGACCAACTGCTGGTTACGCCGCTGTCGCCGATGGAAATCATGGTCGGCAAGGCGGTGCCGCCGGTGCTGATCGGGCTCGTGCAGTCCACCATCGTGCTCTTGGTCACGCTGCTGTGGTTCAAGGTGCCGATGGCCGGCTCCTTCGTCACGCTCTACACCGGCCTCGCCTGCTTCACCATCGCAAGCGTGGGCATCGGGCTGTCGATCTCGGCGGTGTCGGCCAGCATGCAGCAGGCCATGCTCTACACCTTCGTGCTGATCATGCCGCTGATGCTGCTGTCGGGCCTGGTCACGCCGGTGCGCAACATGCCGGAGGTGCTGCAGATCGCGACGCTGGCGAATCCGCTGCGTTTCGCCATCGACCTGGTGCAGCGCGTCTACCTCGAGGGCGTGGGCCTCTTGACCGTCTGGCACAACCTCATTCCGCTGCTCGTCATCGCGGTCATCACGCTGCCGCTCGCCGCCTGGCTTTTCCGCAACCGTCTTGTCTGAAACGGAACGCGACATGAACAACTCGCAACACCTTCGCTTTTCCCGTCTGCTGACGGTGCTCGCGGCGCTGATGTTCGCCGGCTGCGCCGTCGGGCCCGATTTCAAGGCCCCGATGCCCGAGGCGCCCGCCGACTTCTCGGCCTGGCATGGCGGTTCGCCGGAACTGGCCGACCCGCAGCTTCGAAGCGCGGCGAGCATGCCGATCGGTTGGTCCGTTTTCGCCGACCCGGTGCTCGACGCGCTGCAGGCCAAGGCGCTCGCCGCCAACCACGATCTGCAGACGGCAGCGCTGCGCTTCGCGCAAAGCCGAACGCAAAGGCAAGCGGCGGAGGCCCAGCGCGGCCCGCAGCTCAACGCCAGCGCGGCGGCGACGCGCCAGCGGCAGAGCGAGTTCGGTTCGGGCACGCGCCTGATCGACGCGCTCAATCCTTCGAACCGCGAGGAGCTGATCGGCGTGCTGAGCGAACCGCACAACCTCTACCAGGCCGGCTTCGATGCCGCCTGGGAGCTCGATCTCTGGGGCCGCGTGCGGCGCTCGATCGAGGCCGCCGATGCCAACCTCGCGGCCTCACAGGCGATGCTGGCGCAGGTGCAACTGAGCGTGCAGTCCGAGCTGGCGCGCAACTACTTCGAGCTGCGCACCGCGCAGCGCCAGCTGCGCATCGCGCGCGCCGAGATCGCCGCGGCCGAGGAGACGCTCGAGCTGGTCAAGGCGCGCGCCGACGGCGGCCTCACGACCGACCTCGACGTGACGCGCCAGCGCGCGCAAACGGCCGATCTGCGCGCGCGGCTGCCGCAATTGCTGGCGCAGGAGGCACAGGCCATCAACCAGATCACGCTGCTGGTCGGCGAACGGCCCGGCGCGCTCCAAGCGCAGTTGACCGAGCGCGCCGATGCGCGGGCGAGCGCATTGCCCGACCTCTCGCCCGGCTTGCCCTCGGAAGCAGCGCTGCGCCGGCCTGACATCCAGCGCGCGCAGGCGCAACTGCATGCGGCCACCGCCAGCATCGGCGTCGCCGTCGCCGACCTGTATCCGCGCATCACGCTGGGCGCGAACTTCGGCTTCGAATCGGTGGGAAGCCGCAGCTTCGGCGAATGGGGCAGCCGGCAGTGGGCGATCGGCCCGAGCTTGCAGCTGCCGATCTTCGACGGCGGCCGGCGTCGCAGCACCGTGACCCTGCGCGAGCTGCAGCAGCAGGAGGCCGCGGTGGCCTGGCAGCAGACGGTGCTGAAGGCCTGGCACGAGATCGACGATGCCTTGAGCGCCTACACGGCAGACCGGCAGCGCCATCTGCAATTGGTGGAGAAGGAGCGCCACAGCCGCGACGCCTGGGAATTGGCGCGCGTGCGCTACGACAACGGCTTGACCGATTTCCTGGTCCAGCTCGATGCCCAGCGCACGCTGCTGCAGGCGCAGCGCGACGAGGTCGCCAGCAGCGGGCGGCTGGCGTTGGACCTCGTGATGCTGACCAAGGCCCTCGGCGGGGCGGCGCACTAGGCCCTCCGGGCGGCCTCGCGCGTCTCGGCGAAAGCGCTGCGGCCCAGCCAGCGCCACAGGTCGCGCGCATCGCGCGCGGTGCCCGTGACGCGCAACCGGCGTTCGCGGATCAGGTCGTCGGCGTCCCGGTCACCGGTCCAGACTTCGGTCAGTGCCAGCACCGTCGATTCGACGATCAGCGTCGCGTCCTCGCCGGGATCGTCGCGGCACAGGTCGGCGCTGCCCTTGTCCACCACCAGCCACCAGCGGCGCTCGCCCTCGGGCGCATCGGTGAAGCGGAAGTGGACGACGATGCAGCGCCCGCGCGGGCATTCGTCGAGCCGCACGAAGCGGCGGATGTCCCACATCAGAAAGCCGGCATCGAGCTGGCCGCGCTTCAGGCGGCTGCCGATCCAGCGTGCGCCCCAGTGGCCGAGCGCCATCACGATCGGCCGCAACTCCTCGCCGGCACCGGTGAGGTGGTACTCCGCCGACACGCCGGTGCCCTGCACGCGCTTGACGACGCCGACCTCCTCGAGCTTGCGCAGCCGCTGCGCGAGCAGCGAGCCCGACATGCGCGGCACGCCGCGCCGGATGTCGTTGAAGCGGGTGCTGCCGCACATCAGCTCGCGCACGACCAAGGGCGTCCAGCGCTCGCAGAGCACTTCGGCGCCGCGCGCGACGGTGCAGAACTGGGCGTAGTCGATCATGGAGCGAATCTATTCCTCTCGCCCCGGCAAGGCCAGTTCAAATTCTGGACTGGCGCGCAGGGCCACGCGCAGCGATGCTTCGTGCACCTTCTTTTCTCTGGAGACGCACCATGAACACCGTTCTGCAGCCGGCATTCGATGCCGCCGCCTTCAAGACCACGACACGCGCGCAGTGGCAGGCCGCCGCCGAGGCCTGGCACCGCTGGGGCCCCTTCCTCGGCGACTGGCTCGGCGAGGCGACCGAGACCATGTTCGATCTGGCCCGCATCGGCCCGGGATCCCGCGTGCTCGACATCGCCGCGGGCGCAGGCGAACAGTCGATCTCGGCAGCACGGCGCGTGGGCGAGAGCGGCCATGTGCTGGCCACCGACATTGCGCCCGCCTTGCTTGAACGCGCGGCGGCCGACGCCAAGGAAGCCGGGCTCTCCAACGTCGAAACGCGCGAGCTCGACGGCGAGGCGCTCGACGTGCTGCCCGCCGGCTCCTTCGACGCCGCGATCAGCCGCGTCGGCCTGATCTACTTTCCCGACCAGCAGCGCGCGCTCGCGGGCATGAGCCGCGCGTTGCGGCCGGGCGGGCGCGTGGCGGCCATCGTCTACTCGACACCCGAGCGCAATGCCTTCTTCTCCATTCCCGTGAAGATCATCCGCGAGCGCGCCAAGCTGCCACCGCCGCTGCCTGGCCAGCCGGGCCCGTTCTCGCTCGGTGCCGAGGGCGTGCTCGAAGCCGCCTTCGCCAAGGCCGGCTTGCGCGACATCGAGGTGCGCAGGGTGCCATCGCCGGTCAAGCTGCCGAGTGCGGCGGAATGCGTGCGCTTCGAGCGCGAGTCCTTCGGTGCCTTGCACCAGATGATGGTGGGCCTGAGCGAGACCGAGCGCGCGCAGGCCTGGCAAGCCATCGAGGAAGCCTTGCGCGCCTTCGAAACCAGCGATGGCTTCGTCGGGCCGTGCGAGATGCTGGTGGGCGCAGGAACGGTCTAGCTGCTCAGCGCGAGGCCGTCAGCTCCCCGTTCGGCCGGGTCGTCATGTAGGCCAGCGTGCTGCCCACCAGGGCGCGCACGCCTAGGCGCAAGGCCTTCTCGTCGATCACGAACTCGGACGAATGGTTGGGCGCGCCCGGCCTGTCACCGAAGGGCGAGGCATTCAGGTTCCAGAACACCACCGGCCGGTTCTTGCCGAAGGAGCCGAAGTCCTCCGAGCCCATGCGCGGCCCGATCTCGCGCGCCTGCGCGCCGGGGCCGGCCGCCGCCTCCAGCGCGTTCACCACCACCTGGGTGGCGCCCGGGTCGCTCACCAGCACCTCGTAGCCGGTGTCGATCTCCACCTTGGCCGTCAGGCCGTGCTGCTCGGCGATCTTCTGCGCCTTCAGGCGGATGTTCTCGTGCGCCACCTTCTGGTTCTTGGCCGACAGCGAACGCACCGTGCCGGCCACTTCCGCGGTGTCGGGCAGGATGTTCACGCGGTTGCCGCTCTGCAGCATGCCCACGGTGACCACGGTGGGGCCGTCCAGCGGGTCGATGCGATGGCTCACGATGTTCTGCAGTGCCAGCACGATCTCGGCCGCCGCCACCGTCGGCTCCTTCGCGGTCCAGGGCGAGGAGCCGTGGCCGCCTTGTCCCTTGAGCGAGATCTTGAACACGTCGCCGCTCGCCATCAGGCTGCCGCGCCGGTAGCCGATGCCCAGCGGGCCGCCGGCGTTGATGTGCTGGCCCATCACCACATCCACCTTCGGGTTGTCCAGAACGCCGGCCTGCACCATCGCGGGCGCGCCGCTGAGCACCGGGCCGGGGCCCTGCTCCTCGGCCGGCTGGAACAGGAAGACCACCGTGCCTGGCAGTTCGGCACGCATGCTCCACAGCGCCTGCGCCGCGCCCAGCAACATCGCGACGTGGGTGTCGTGGCCGCAGGCATGCGAGACCGGCACTTCCTTGCCCAGCCAGTCGCCCTTGGCGGTGGACTTGAAGGGCAGGTCGTTGCGTTCCTCCACCGGCAGCGCGTCCATGTCGGCGCGCAGGGCCACCACCGGTCCGGGCTTGCCGCCGCGCAGCACGGCCTTGATGCCGGTCTTGGCGATGCCGGTCTGCACCTCGATGCCCGGCATCCGGGCCAGCGCCTCGGCCACGTAGGCGGCGGTGCGTTTCTCCTGGAACGACAGCTCGGGGTTCTGGTGGATGTGGCGCCGCCACGCGATCACCTGCGCCTCGGTGGCGTCGGCCAGGGACAGTCCGCGCTGCTGCAGCGCGTCGGGGGCCGCGGCGGTGCCGCTTTGGGCCAGGGCGTTCAGGCTCAACAGGCTGGCCGCGGCCAGGGTGGCGAGGGAATGCAGACGCTTCATGCAGGTTCTCTGGAATGGTTCGAAGAGGAGGGAGGGGAATGGCCGCCCAAGGCCATGGGGCCGCCGGGTCCGCGCGACGGTAGTGCATGCCGGGATAAAAGAAAAGACACGGAATTCTTGCAAGCGATCAAAATTCTTGTTCACCATCATTCCAACCAACCGGTGCCTTCCCCGATGAACCTGCGACACCTGGAGATCTTCCGCCGCGTGGCCGAGGCCGGCGGCATCCGTGCCGCGGCGCGCGATGCTGCGCTGACGCAGCCGGCCATGACCTACGCGATCCGCGAGCTGGAGCGCACGGTCGGCGTTGCGCTGTTCGTGCGCAGTGCCCGGGGCGTCGTGCCGACCGAAATCGGCCAGGCCCTGCTGCGGCGCGCCGCGGTGCTGTTCGACGAGGTCCGGCGCACCGAGGACGAGATTGCGCAGCTGCGCGACGGCGGCGGCCACCTGCGCGCCGCGTTCAGCTCGCTGGCGGCGGCACGGCTGCTGCCCGATGCGCTGCTGGCCTTCCGCCGGCGCTGCCCCGGCGTCGCGCTGGAGCTGGTGGAGATCACCAGTCCCGAGGCGACCGGCCCGGGATCGGGCCACGACCTGGCGGTGCTGAGCGAGCTGGAGGGGACGGCGGAAAAGGACGGCCTGGAGCGCGAGGTGCTGCTGCAGGCCCCGCTGGCGGCCATCGCGCGCGCCGGCCATCCGCTGGCGCGGGTGCGCACCCTGCGCCGTCTGGCCGAAGCGCTGTGGGCGGTTCCGGCCTACGGCGTGCAGGCCCTGCAGCAGGCCGGGCTCGCGGCCCCGCGCAACACCGTGGTGTGCCAGTCGATCCAGTTCGGCCTTTCGCTGGTGCGCAACGCCGACGCGCTGACCCTGGTCGCCGCGTCGCTGGCGGAGGACCCCGTCGCCTCCCGCGGCCTGGTGCGCCTGCGCCTGGCGGAGCCGCTGCCGCGCGTGCAGGTGTCGGTGCGCCTGCAGGCCTGGTCGCGGCTGACGCCGGCGGCGCGGGCCTTCGTCGAGTGCCTGCGCGAGGCCGCGGCCGGCCCGGCGCGTCGGCGGCGCGCGCCGGGCTGACGCGTTCGACGAACGAGATCCGGCCTGGATCCGACCTTCGTCAGGACCGGCGGTCTCGAGGCGCGGGCAACGATGCGCCCGCAACCGACGTCGGCGCCTGGCTCGAAGCCGCGAGATGCTGCAGCAGCAGGCCGGCTGCGGGCGACAGCTGCTCGCCGGTCTTGGTCGCCATCAGCAGCCGCCGCACCGCCCACGCGTCCTTGAGCCGCACGACCCGCAGATCGAGCGCGCTCACCTGCGCCTTGCAAGCCGCGAAGGGCACCACGCCGATGCCGAGGTTGGCCGCGATCATGTGGCACATGGCGTCGAAGCTGCGCACCTGCACGCGCAGGCGCATCGGGATGCCGGCCTGCTCGGCGGCGCGCGAGGTCAGCTCCAGCAATGAGCTGCTGCGGTTCAGGCCGACGAATTCGTGCGCGAGACAGGTCTTGAAGTCGGCGCGCCGCGTGCGCGCCAGCGGATGCTGCTTGGCGCACAGCACGACCAGCTCGTCGGTCTGGAAGGGCGCCACGTCCAGGCCGTAGGTCGGCGTGTTCTCGGCGAACACGCCGACGTCCGCGAGGCCATCGACGAGCGCGCGGACGATGTCGCCGCTCAACTGTTCCTCGACCTCGACGCGGATGTCGGGATGCCGCTCCAGGAAGGTCGCCAGCGCCGCCGGCAGGAACTCGGTGAGCGCCGACATGTTGGCCCACAGGCGCACATGGCCGCGCACGCCGCTCGAATAGTCCTTGAGCTCGGTGCTGAACTGCTCGAAGCCCTGGAACAGCCGCATCGCATGCTGCATCGCGACGTGGCCGGCCGGCGTCAGCGCAATGCCCTGCGGGCTGCGGTCGAGCAGCTTCGAGCCGGTGGCATTCTCGAAATCCGACAGGCGCCGGCTCGCGGCCGACAAGGCGAGGTGGCAGGCCTCCGCGCCCTTGGTGATGCTGCCCGACTGGGCCACCGCGCAGAACAGACGCAGCGTGACGAAGTCGACGCGGGCCGGATTGATGGTGCTGGCCATCGGGCCATTCTAGGCCGGGGCTTCGCGTTTCGCGAAGGGGTGCTGCCGTCATGGCAATTCCGCGAATCGTGATGTTTTTCTACAGTGCAGCCATCGAACAGCAAAGAGAGACAAGCAAGCCATGAATGCACTCGAAGGCCTCAAGGTCCTGGAGCTCGGCCAACTCATTGCCGGCCCCTTCGCCGGCAAGACGCTGGCCGAATTCGGCGCCGACGTGATCAAGGTGGAGCCGGCCGGCGTCGGCGATCCGCTGCGCAAGTGGCGCATGCTGCGTGACGGCAGCTCGGTGTGGTGGGAGGTGCAGTCGCGCAACAAGCGCTCGGTCTGCCTGGACCTGCGCAGCGAAGAGGGGCAGGAAGCGGCCCGCGCGCTGGCGCTCGAAGCCGACGTGCTGATCGAGAACTTCAAGCCCGGCACGCTGGAAGGCTGGGGCCTCGGCTGGGAGCAGCTGCATGCGCTCAATCCACGCCTCATCATGCTGCGCATCTCGGGCTACGGCCAGACCGGCCCCTACCGCGACAAGCCGGGCTTCGGTGTGCTCGGCGAATCGATGGGCGGGCTGCGCTACCTGAGCGGCGAACCGGGCCGCGTGCCGGTGCGGGTGGGCATCTCGCTCGGCGACACGCTCGCGGCGCTGCACGGCGTGATCGGCGTGCTGACCGCGCTGCACCACCGCACGGCCCACGGCGGCGAGGGCCAGTTCATCGACGTGGCGCTCTACGAGTCGGTCTTCAACGTGATGGAAAGCCTGGTGCCCGAGTACGACGCCTTCGGTGCCGTGCGCGAGCGCGCCGGCAGCGCGCTGCCCGGCATCGCGCCGACCAACGCCTACCGTTGCAACGACGGCCACTACGTGCTGGTCGCCGGCAATGGCGACAGCATCTTCCGCCGCCTGATGCGTGCCATCGGCCGGCCAGACCTCGAGGAAGACCCGGCCCTGCGCCACAACGACGGCCGCGTACAGCAGGCCGAGGCGCTCGATGCCGCCATCGAGGCCTGGACCAGCCGGCGCAGCCGCGACGAGGCGCTCGCGGCGCTCGATGCGGCCGGCGTGCCGGTCGGTCGCATCTACTCGGTGGCCGACATCGCGACCGACCCGCAGTACCTGGCGCGCGAAATGATCGTCGAGGCCCCCACCTCCGACGGCCGCACGCTCAAGGTGCCGGGCGTGGTGCCCAAGCTCAGCGCGACGCCGGGCCGCATCGCGTACCCCGCGCCGCGGCTCGGTGAACACGACGACGACCTGCGCTCGGGCGGCTGGCCCGCGCGTGCACGCTGAAGGAGCAAGAACATGAACACCGGCAACGGCACGCGCCTCCTCGTCAACGAGGTCGCCACGCGCGACGGCTTCCAGATGGAAAGCCGCTTTATTCCTACGGAAGACAAGATCGCGCTGGTCGATCGGCTCAGCGGCCTCGGCTACGCGAAGATCGAGGTCACTTCATTCACTTCGCCCAAGGCCATTCCCGCCCTGCGCGACGGCGAGGAGGTGATGATGCGCATCGCGCGCCAACCTGGCGTGGTCTACACCGCGCTGGTGCCCAACCTGCGCGGCGCCGAGCGTGCGCTCGACAGCCACGTCGACGAGTTCAACATCGTCATGTCGGCGAGCGAAAGCCACAACCTCAGCAATCTGCGCATGACGCGCGAGCAGTCCTTCTCGCAGCTGTCGGAGGTGATCGCGCTGGCGCGGCAGGCCGCGGTGCCGGTCAACGTGTCGCTGTCCTGCGTGTTCGGCTGCCCGATGGAAGGCGAGGTGGCGCTTTCCACGGTGCTGGGCTGGATCGGGCGCTTCGCCGCGCTGAACGTGCGCGGCATCACCCTGTGCGACACGACCGGCATGGCTTATCCCACCCAGGTGCAGGCCGTCTGCGCCGCCGCGTCGGAGCGCTTCCCGGCGCTGGACTTCACCGCCCATTTCCACAACACGCGCGGCATGGGGCTCGTCAACACCGTGGCGGCAGTCGAGGCTGGCATCCGCCGCCTCGACATGTCGCTCGGCGGCATCGGCGGCTGCCCCTATGCGCCGGGTGCGACCGGCAACGTCGCGACCGAGGACGTGGTCCACATGCTGCAGTGCATGGGCTACGACACCGGCATGAACCTCGACGGCCTGATCGGCGCCGCGGCGCAGCTCGAAGACCTGGTGCAGCACGAACTGTCGAGCCAGGTGTCGCGCGCCGGCCATCGCCTGACGCGCCATGCGCCGCCGGCGGATTTCGACGACATCGTTGCGCGCGCGAAGGCGCGCGAAGAAAAGGAGCAAGCATCATCGACCATCTGGACCACCTGGTGCTCACCACCGCCAACGAGGAAGCCTGCGTGCGCTTCTATGTCGAGGTGATGGGGATGTCGCTCGAGACCTTCGGCGGCGGCCGCAAGGCCTTTCGCTTCGGCAACCAGAAGATCAACCTGCATCTGAAGGGGCACGAGTTCGAGCCCAAGGCAGAGGTGCCGATGCCGGGCGCGCTGGACCTGTGCTTCATCGCCGCGGTGCCGCTCGACGCAGTCATCGCGCGTCTGAACGAGAAGCAGGTGCCGATCCTCGAAGGGCCGGTGATGCGCACCGGCGCCACTTCGCGCATCCGCTCCGTCTACCTGCGCGACCCCGACCTGAATCTCATCGAGATCTCGGAGCTCGCGCCCTGAAGGGCCGAGCGCCGCGACACGCTCACACACTACAGGAGACAAACATGAAACCTCTTCGCTGCCTTCTCGCAGCCTGCCTTGCCTTGGCCGCCGCCGCATCGCACGCCGACACCTGGCCCTCGAAGCCGATCACCATGATCGTGCCGACCGCGCCCGCCGGCTCCACCGACATCATGGCGCGCATGGTCGCCGATCCGCTGCAGCGCGCGCTGGGCCAGCCGGTGGTGGTCGACAACAAGCCGGGCGCCAGCGGCAACATCGGCGCCGAGGCCGTGGCCCGCGCCGCGCCCGACGGCTACACGCTCCTGATGCAGTACTCGGGCTACCACGTCGGCAATCCGGCGCTGTTCCAGCAGATCAAGTGGAGCCCGACCAAGGACTTCGTTCCGGTCGCGCTGGTGATGCGCGCGCCGCACGTGGTGGCCGTCAGCGGCAAGCTGCCGGTGAACTCGATGAAGGAGCTCGTCGAGTACGGCCAGAAGAAGGGCGGCGGCGGCCTTTTCTATGCCTCCTCGGGCAACGGCTCGATCCAGCACATCGCGGGCGAACTGCTCTCGCGCCAGGCCAAGCAGCCGATGACCCACGTGCCCTACAAGGGCTCGGGTCCGGCGATCAACGACCTGATCGCGGGCAACGTCGACATGTTCATCACCACGCCGCCTTCGGTCATCGGCCACATCGCGAGCGGAAAGCTCAAGGCGCTGGCCTACACCGGCAGCAAGCGGCATCCCTCGATGCCCAATGTGCCGACCTCGGCCGAGGCGGGCTTCCCGGGCTACGAGGTCGAGTCGTGGTTCGCCGTCTTCGCGCCGGCCAAGACGCCGCCCGAGACCGTCGCCAGGCTCAGCACCGAGATTCGCAAGATCGTCGAAAGCGAAGCCTTCCGCAAGAAGGTCGACGACCAGGGCGCCTTCGCGGTCTACATGGACCCGCCGGCGCTCGGCAAGTTCGTCGACCAGGAACTGGCCCTGTGGTCGCGCGTGATCAAGGCGGCCGACATCAAGGCGGACTGAGCAGCAGGCGAAGAAGCTCGCTCGCGACATCTCCTTGGCCGGAGCGCTCAGTGGAGCGGCAGGTCTTTGTACGGGCTGCGCGGGTCGCTGAACAGCATCGCATTCGTGCGCACCAGCGCTTCCTGCCGTGCTTCCGAATAGTTCCAGATCAGGCCGGCTGCCACATAGGCAGCGCTGACCTGGGCCCAGTTGCCGTAGGCGGCGCGCACCGGCCCGGCCAGCCCGGAGGCAAAGCCCGTGAACTCGCCGCGGTCGATGTAGCCCAGGTCCACCGCCCAGCGCGACAGGCTGGCCAGCCGCACGGCGTCCCATGCGACCAGGTCGGTGATCTCCGCGGGCTGTACCCCCAGCGGCTTGCGCAGATCGTCCATCCAGTCACTGTAGGAACCCATCAAGGTGGCGATGTCGGCGACGCTCTTGCCGGTCTGGTTGGCAAAGGCCTCGTAGTCCAGCTCGCCCCGCAGTTTCAGCATGAACAGGCCGGGGAAGACCAGCGAGGCTACGGAGCGCAGCAGCAGAGGGGCGGACCGGTGGGCGGTGTCGAGCTTGACCAGGCCGTGCCACACGCCCCGGTATTTCTCGCGATGCCCCTCGTCGACGATCCAACGGGCCGTCTGCTCGAAGCTCTTGCGGTCCTGGACGCCCCACATGCCGGCGACACCTTCGCGCAGCGCCTCCGGGCTCTGGCCGGTCTCGACCGCGTTGACGAAGTTGCCGTTGAAGGCGGAGAGCGGCGCGCTCAACGCCACCAGCCATCGCTCCTCGGGCGAGCACCGGCTCTCGGTGGCGAAGTGCAGTTCGTCGTTGTCCATCAGCGCATGGCCGATCTGGTCCATCAAACCCATGGGTACTCCTGTTGCGAAGAAGTGATCGGCCGCGAGTCTATGCGCAGGACTGGCCTCTTGCCAGATCGAAAAAGGTTCACATGTCCATGGCCAACCGGCGACGCGCTCCGCGGCGCGCGTTACGGTGCGACAGGAGACTCTTGGCCGAACTTGATGAGATTGCCGTCCGGATCGATCACATAAAGCTCGTCCATGCCCCAAGCCGTGCGGACCACGCCTTGGATCGAAGGCAACTGGGCACTGAGCTCCGTGTGCACAGCGGCGATGTCCGCGACGCGGATGTAGCACGAGGTGTTCTCAGCGATGTGCTTGTCGTCGCAGGCCCAGAAGTGCAACTCCGTTTCGCCGCGCATTGCCATGCCATAGGAAAAGTCCTCGAAGTGCCGCGTTTGGAAGCCGAGCACGTTCTTGTAGAAATCCAAAGTGCGTGCCAGATCAAGTGAGGCGAGTACTGGGATTGCCTTGCCGAAGCTTGCTTGATTCATTGCGAGGTCCAGTTTCCTTGATGAAGCAATTGTGCAATGGCTGGTCTGGCGTCTGCTGAAGTCCGGGCGCGTCGCCAAGTCCTGCACGGAGATCCCATCGACGACGGCGCGACCATGAAGCGCAGCAGCTATGCTCGAATGCCAACGATAGAAGGACCACGCCATGAAGAAGCTAGTCGCTGCACTTCTCGCAACAGCCATGCTTGGGGGCTGCGCTATCTACCCCGACGGTCCAGGATATCCCGGTGGCGGATACGGGAAGCAATGCCCGCCAGGACAGGCAAAAAAGGGCAACTGCTAATCCTGGTTTCGCTCTCGGCCTGGCTCGCACGAATGGCCAAGGGCAACCTGCCCTTCGGGACATGGCCAAAGTCCGGCCGACCGCCCGTGTTCCTTGGTAGCCTCTGGCCTTCTGGCCGGGCGCACGGTAGGACGGCCCTCGGCCAGGAGCAGACGGTCGCAAGTGGATGCCGGGACACGTCTTAGGCGCACATTTTTCAGCATAGGAGTTCTGATGCCTGTACCCAGTGACCTGCGCCCCTTTGCGTACGTGCTCGCGGTGCCCGACCTCGAGCGAAATACGGCGTACTTCCGTGATGCACTCGGCTTCAGCGTCCAGTGGGGAGGCCGGTCGGACTGGCAACTGGTTTGCAGGGGAAGTGTCAGCGTCATGCTCGGTCACTGTCCAGACGCGCTTCTGCCCTCGGCGACAGGCGACCACAGCTACTTTGCTTACCTGCATGTCGACGATGCGCAGGCGCTGCACGACGAGTGGGTCGGTCGAGGGGCTATCGTGATACATCCACCCATCGACCGAGACTGGGGTATGCGTGAGTTCGCCGTCACTACGCCTGACGGACATCGACTTATGGTCGGGCAAGTGCTGCCGGCGGACTGAGGCCGATCACGGCCGCAATAGCAGCGCCGCGCAACACCGCTTCGCTGGCCGCTGGATGGCATGATGGCGAAACAAGCGAGGTACAGCCATGACTGATCACCAGACTTACTTGGGCAGCTGTCACTGCGGAAGAGTCAAGTTCGAACTGCAAGCCACGGTCGCATACGCCATGGAATGTAATTGCTCCCTTTGTCGTCGCAAGGGTGCGCTGTGGCATGGTGCGTCAGACAAGACTCTGCGTATTGTTTCAGGTGAACAGGATCTGACCCAGTACCAGTTCGGAACGTTGACCGCCAAGCACTACTCCTGCAGGCATTGCGGCATTTCGCCGTTCACTCGTCCGCGGCTGGACCCGGCTCGATGGGCCGTCAACCTCCGGTGCATCGATGCACTGGATCTCTCGTCGCTCGAGATTCGAAAATTCGATGGCGTGAACTGGGAAGAGGCGGCGAAAGCCATTCATGCGAAACCGAAATAGCGCCAAAGACGACCGTTCGCGGGCCAAGACCGGACATTCCCTCGCTCCTCCCAGTGCCAGATGAGCCGTGAAATTCCAGAACTGCAGACACCGCGGCTTCGTCTTAGGGCGTGGCGAGACGAGGACCTGCCTCTTTTCGCGGAACTGAACGCTGACGAGCAGGTGAACCAGTACCTGCTCGGCCCGCTCACGCGAACGCAAAGTGACGCACTCGTCGGACGCATCACCGAGCACTTCCTGCGTGAAGGCTTTGGCTTCTGGGCGGTCGAAGCGCCAGGCGTCACCAGCTTCATCGGAATGGTCGGCATTGCGATCCCCAGCTACACGGCACCTGTTGCACCGTGCGTCGAAGTGGGCTGGCGCTTGGGTTGCCAGTACTGGGGGCAAGGCTTCGCCACCGAGGCAGCTCGAGCAGCCCTGGAGTTCGGTTTCGAAAGCGTTGGCCTATCGGAAATCGTGGCGCTTACCGTGCCCGGCAACGCGCGTTCTCGTGCGGTGATGTCCAAGCTCGGGATGACGCGAACGGCCTCCGATGACTTCGAGCATCCACTTGTCCCTGCCGGTCACCAGCTGACAAGGCATGTCCTATATCGCTTGTCCAAAGAAGCATGGCTACGGACGCGCGGGCGCGCCGAAGAATTTGAGCGCACCGCTGCTCGAACAGGTCCGTGAGCTGCTGGACCTGAGCATCGGCCTGTCGGCCTCGCTCCCCTGAAACTTTAGACTTCAGGCCCTGCAGCACACCGGAACGTGAATCAGCCCCCACCGCCCAGATTCGCGAGAAACGAACTCTTTCAGCGTAGGACCGAACCGCGATTTGCCGGCATGCCTGCGCTGCCGACCCTACGATAGCGCCCGGAGTCTAGTGAGAACTCCCAGGAGGTTCGGCCATGGATCATCGCGATGAGGGCCTCGAGATGGTGCCTCGCAATCTGGATGCCTGTCCTACGGGATCTTGCGCCCCGAAGGATCGAACGACGCTCGCGGCGGCGAACTTGCTTCGCCAAAGCGGTAGCGCAGACATCCCCCCTTCCATGATCGACAAGCCTTGGTCACCCGCAAACGATGCAGAAGCGCAGCAAGCGGCGCTGAGGTCCATCCTGTTCAAGCATTGGGACGTAATCAAGGCCGAAGGCATCACGGCATCGCAGTTTGTCGACTTCCTGCAGCCACTTGCCGACCTCGACGGAATCACTGTCTCGTATATTGACGGCGACGAAGATAACAACGAGCGCGTGTACGACCACCGCCGCAGAGAGCCTGACGTTCACAGCCCGCGTTCGCAGGCTATCCCGTAGAAGAAACTGTCCAAAGAAGGCGCTGAACTTCGCGCTCGACGACCAGGGTCGCGTCCTGGATCGGGAGCGACCTCCTCGGACTGCGAACGCAGCCAGTGATCGGACGGCTTCCGTGCGCGCAGGCAGGGCAAGCACAACGCCCCCTAGGGCCCCGTCTTGGTGGTCTTGCAGTTCTTCTGATCAGCGATCACGTCCGATAGATAGCTGACCGTACCCTCGCCTGCGACGCGATCAATTCTCAAATCGGCACGACCGGCTTCCTCTTGCCACTTGAGCTCAGTGTCGGAGATCGTGCATGGCTGCCCGTTGCAAGTTCGTGCGTCCAGGTCAATGCGGTTCGTTTTGTCGTCAAGCTGACCCAAGCGCTTGTGCCAATACTCACATTTCACTTCAAGCTTCTCGGCGCTCACCGTGGGCACCCCGAATGCCAGCACTGCGACCGTCAACAAAACCCGAGCGTTGGTCATTGAGGCCTCCTTAGCGCTTTGTAGATCGGCCATAGCCCGACGGGCACACGATCAGTCTAGTCATGAGTCGCGAGCGACGCAAAAGCCGTAGTCGAGGGCGACGATGCGTAGCTTCGAGCGGCTACAGTTGGCCCCGTGCACACGAAGTGGACTGAAGCGAGCAGGCCGTTGCCGCGACCGCAGAAGCTCGAGTTCGATGGGCATTCATGATGGACTTCCTCGCGCATGGGTGCGGAGCCAGTTTGCCTGCCCGAAGGCGGCCTTGACATCCTCCATCTTGGGCTTGCGTTGGAGCGCGGACCTGCAAAATGCTGGACGATCACCCAGTGCGGCCCCGAGCCGGATGCCTTCGCTTCAGTTCGGAATCACCATGGCTACCGGCGCTAAGCTCGGCCGCATGGCGAGAAACATCGAAAGCACCGCGTGAATGGAAAGGACGAATCCCGATGACGGTGATCCAGCACAACCCGGAGGGCGTGTTTCCTCCCTACCGCTGCTACAGCCATGCCATGGAGATCAGGGGCGATTCGCGCCTTCTGGTCATCAGCGGACTCAACGGCTACCTCGCAGACGGGATCACCATGCCCGAGTCCTTCGAGGAGCAGGGCGATCTGATCTGGACCCACATGGGGACCATCCTGCGATCGGCCGGCATGGACTACCGGGACCTGGTCTCCGTTCGCACCTACCTGGCCGCGCCCGAGTTCGACGAGGCGAACGTGCGCCTGCGCGTCAAATACCTGGGCGACCATCGCGTGTCGCTGACGGTGGTCTGTTCGCAGTTGCTCGATCCGCGCTGGAAGCTCGAGATCGAGGCAATGGCTGCAAAATAGCCGGTATCGCGCTCTTTCAGGAGACACCCGTGGCCGTTGCTCCCCGCGCCCAGCCGGAAGACTTCTTCAGCACCGAGGAATGGCAGGCGCTGACCGCGCGCTCGTCGTGGAGAGGGCTGTGGGTGGTGGCGCACTGCTGGGCGGTGATCGGTGCGGCGATGGTGGCGCACCGGTTGCTCGAGCGCCGGGGTGTGACCGCACGAATGGAAACGCAGCCCGGCTACGCGAGCGTGCTGACGCTGGCCGCGGCCGCCTGAACCCGGCTTCGCGCGATGGCAGTGACCACCGAGAAAGTCACTCTCACCCGGGAGAAAGAAACCCTCCTCATCACGCTCTATGCCAAGGGCGAGGAGAGTCGGCTGCCCGATTCGCTGCTGCACGACCACTTCGCGGCCGAGGCGATGAGCCGCATCGACTACGACTTTTCCAAACTGCAGGTCAGTCGCGACGACATGATCGGGCTTGCGATGCGCGCCCACATCCTCGATGGCTGGACCCGCGAATTCATTGCGAAGTATCCGAGAGCGACGGTGCTGCATCTGGGCTGCGGCCTGGACAGCCGCGTGTTCCGGATCGACCCGCCGCCCACCATCCGATGGATCGACGTCGACTATCCGGAGGTCATCGCGCTGCGCCGGCGCCTCTATCCGGAGCGCGAGAACTACGCCCTGATCGGCGCGTCGGTCACCGAGCCCGGCTGGCTGGCCTCGGTGCCCTCGTACCGTCCGGCCATGGTCGTCGCCGAAGGGCTTTTCATGTACCTCGCCGAAGACGCGGTGCCGCAACTGCTCGCGCGGCTCACGCGGCATTTTCCGGGCGGCCATGTGGCCTTCGACAGCTTCAGCCGGCTCGGCCTGCAACTCGTCCGCTACCACCGGTCGGTGCGAGCCACCGGCGCCATCCTGCGCTGGAGCATCGACGACCCGCACGAGCTCGAACGCCGCATCCCCAAGATGAAACTGCTGA
Organism: Variovorax sp. LjRoot84; assembly: GCF_964254305.1. Lineage (NCBI taxonomy): Bacteria > Pseudomonadati > Pseudomonadota > Betaproteobacteria > Burkholderiales > Comamonadaceae > Variovorax > Variovorax sp. LjRoot84. The sequence goes on along the minus strand of NZ_CAXUTE020000001.1, from coordinate 4,286,409 downwards.
CCGATCTGACGGCCTATGGCCCGAGCGGCTATGACCCGCAGCAGATCGCCAGGATGTCGTGGCCGGCGCGGATGGCGGTGCGGGTGTTTGCCATGGTCCCGCCCCTGGGCAGGCTCGGCCGGCTGCTGCGCTACAGCTTCTGAGGGTCATTGCGCGGCGACCACGCGCGACCAGCGCTGCGTCTTGCCGAAGAGCGGAATGCCGACATACGCGTGCAGCACCAGTTCGCCCGCGGGCTGCTCGGCGGTGCTGACCGTCATGTGGCAGCGGTAGGTCTTGCCGTTCTCGCGGTTGTAGATCTCGCCGCTCCATTCCGTGGGCGGCCGGGCGGCATCGCCGCCGTCGACCGGCGCGAAATCGCGCAGGATCGTCATGCCCAGCGCGGGGCGTGCATCGGCGGCTTCCATGGCCGCGCCCTCGCGGCTCATGGAGCGGTTGCCCAGCACCTGGGTGACCGTGCCGCAAAGTGCGGCGCCGCAGGGCGCGACCTCGACTTGGAGGTTGCCGTTGGCGGTGATCCAGCGGCCGCGCGGGTCGGCAGCCGCGGCGGGTTGCGCAGCTGCGTGCATGGCGGTCAAGGCCAGGCTCAGTGCGAGAAAGGCAGGGCGAGAGAAGAGAGTCATGTCGGGCTCCGGAGTGTTGGAAGACGAGGGTTATTGGAGAGTGCGGTCGTATCGCGCGTGTGTCTCCCGCGAGGCGTTTCGTCACCTTGCATGTCCCGCCGGCCCCCAGACAAAGAGCGATACAAACGCGCATCGCGAGGGCTACGTGTTCTGCGCCGAAGCCCACGCGGCCCTAGAATCGTTACGGTCATCGACTGCAAAGGATTCGGTGTGAGAAGGTGGTTTGTGTTGCTCGCCCTGACTCCTGCCGCCGCGCAGGCCCAGACCGCTTGGTTCACTGTGACAGGCAATCCGGACGATGCCTCCGTCAACACGGTCCAGGTCGACCCGGTGGCGATCAAGACCGCGGGTGACTTCAAGACCATGCACGTGCGCGTGAGCCGCTCGGAGCCGCGGATCAACTGGGACGGCGTTCCCTACCGCTCCTACGAGTCGCGGGTTGTCTTCGATTGCCGGGCCGGCAAGGCCAGCTACCTGTACGCGAGCTACTACCTGGAGCCGCTGTGGCAGGGCGCGTCGCACAAGACCGTGGACTATGTGGGCAATCCGCGTCCCATGCTGTTTCGCAACATCGAGCCGAATCCCACCCAGCGCATCGTCCGCGCGGCCTGTCGCCCCAGCGTCTAGGCAGCACACCCCGAACTGCGCAAGATTCGTCAAGCGCAGCGCAAGAGGGATCAAGCCGGACAGCGAAGGCCGGCGCACCATGGGGCCATGTGCGACTCATCCGGCAGGCGACCCATGGACTACTACCAAAGCACTCGCGAAACCGCCGCCGCCCTGCAGGCGCGGCAGGTGTCGGCCGTCGAACTGCTCGAGCGGTCGATTGCGCGCATCGAGCGCTTCGACCGGCAGATCAATGCCGTCGCCGTGCGCGACTTCGAACGCGCGCGTGCCGCGGCACACGCGGCCGATGCGGCGCTGGCGCGCGGCGAGCGGCGTCCGCTGCTGGGTGTGCCGTTCACCGTCAAGGAGGCCTTCAACGTCGCGGGCCTGCCGACGACCTGGGGCATTCCCGGCACCGGGAAGGCGCTGGCGCCCGAGGATGCGGTGGTGGTTCGGCGCCTCAAGGCCGCGGGTGCCGTGCTGATCGGCAAGACCAACCTCGCGCTGCATCTGGCGGACTGGCAGAGCGACAACCCGCTCTACGGCTTCACGCGCAATCCCTGGGACGAGGGCCGCACGCCCGGCGGCTCGTCCGGCGGTTCGGCCGCGGCGCTGGCGGCAGGCTACGTGTCGCTCGAATTCGGTTCGGACCTGGCCGGGTCGCTGCGCGTGCCGGCGCATTGCTGCGGCATCTTCGCGCACAAGCCGACGCACGGCCTGGTGCCGATGCGCGGCTTCGCGCCGCCGGGCACGCCTGTGCTGTCGGTGAGCGCCGATGTCGATCTTGCCGTGGTCGGCCCCATGGCTCGGAGCGCGGGCGACCTGGCGCTGGCGCTCGACCTCACGGCCGGCCCGGACGATGACCGGGCCGCGGCCTGGCGGCTCGCGCTGCCGGCCGCGCGCCACGGCGCGCTGGCGGATTTCCGCGTGCTGGTGCTCGACACCCATCCGCAACTGCCCGCTTCGCAGGCCGTGCGCGCCGCGCTGGACCGCATGGCGGAGCGGCTCGCCAAAGCCGGCTGCAGGATCGCGCGCACGAGTCCGCTGCTGCCGGACCTGGCGCGGCTGGCCGCCACCTGGGGCACGCTGGTGGAGGCCCTGGTCGGCGCCGACATGCCCGATGCCGACTCGATCAGCCATCGCGATTGGGTGCATGCCGACCGCGCACGTGCCGTCTTCGCGCACCAGTGGCGGCAGTTCTTCGTGGAATTCGACGTGATCCTCTGCCCCGTGCTGCCCACCACCGCATTTGCGCACGACCACGGCGAGATGGAGAAGCGGCGCATCGTGGTCGACGGGCAAGCGATCCCCTACGGCGCCCAGTCGGTCTGGGCCAGCGTCGCCACGCTCACCGGCTTGCCGGCGACCGCGATGCCGATCGGGCTGGCCGAAGACGGCCTGCCGGTCGGCATGCAGATCGTCGGGCCGTACCTCGAGGACCGCACGACCCTTGCCTTTGCCGAACTGGTGGAGCGCGAGTTCGGAGGCTTTGTTGTGCCGCCGGGGTTCGAGGGCTGATCCGGCATCGCGTCACGGCCGTTACACGTTCATCTGGTGGAATCACGGCCACTCCGCAACCCGGTAAGAACCAAGTGATGGTGAGGAAGCCAATCGTGCATCAATCTTCGGCGTGCGTGGACGCGTCCTTCGAACAGTGGACGCGCCTGACGGACGCCTATGCCAAGCAGTTCTTCCTGCTGCAGCGCGGCGTCCGCTCCGCGCGCGCCGAGGCCATGCGGCTGGCCCAGGAGCTCCAGCGCGTCAACCAGGCGATGCAGAGCGGCGCCTAGGGAGATCCGCGACCCGCACAATGGGTCCATGAAAACCGCAGCCCCCGCGCACATCGAACCGGCCGCGCTGGCGCACTGCCGCGAGATCGCGGAAGTCCACGTTCTTTCCTGGCAGCAGGCCTACGCCGGACTGATTTCCGCCGAGTATCTGGCGGGGCTCTCGGTCGACGGGCGCGAGACCGCTTGGCGCGAGGCCGTGGTCAAGGGCGCGCCGCAACTGCTCGTGGCCATGGCCGACGGTCGGGTGGCGGGCTTCGTCGCCTTCGGCCCTTCGCGCGACAAGGACGCGGCGCCCGGCACTGCCGAGGTCTGGGCGCTCTACCTGGCGCCCGCCTGCTGGTCGCAGGGCACCGGCCGTGCGCTGTGGCTCGCCGCGCTGGAGCGCATGCGTGCCGAGACCTGCACCTCGGTCAGCCTGTGGGTGCTGGCCGGCAACGAGCGCGCCCGGCGCTTCTATGCCGCCGCGGGCTTCACGCCGGACCCGGCCTCGGCGCGCGAGTTCACGATCGGCGGCGCGCGCGTGAGCGAGCTGCGCTATGTTCTGGCGCTGATGCCGGCGCCGCCGGATGGAAACATGACATGAGCACCTCCGCGACACCACCACGCCCCTTGATCCTGCGCCATGCCGAGGTGCTGGTCACCATGGACGCCGCGCGGCGCGAGATCGCCGACGGCGCGGTGGTGATCGAAGGCCCCGCGGTCGCCTGGGTGGGCGCTACGGCCGAGTTGCCCGCAGCCTACATCGATGCGCTGCGAAGCGGCCAGGCTGAAGCCATCGACCTGCACGGCCACGTCGTGATGCCCGGCCTGGTCAACACGCACCACCACATGTACCAGAGCCTCACGCGCGCCGTGCCCGAGGCGCAGGACGCCGAGCTCTTCGGCTGGCTCACGAATCTCTATCTGCTGTGGGCCCGGATCACACCCGAGATGATCCGCGTCTCCACGCAGACCGCGATGGCCGAGCTGATGCTCTCGGGCTGCACCACCACCAGCGACCACCTCTATCTCTTTCCCAACGGCTCGCGCCTCGACGATTCGATAGCGGCGGCCGAGGCGATGGGCATGCGCTTCCATGCCGCGCGCGGCAGCATGAGCGTGGGCAGGAGCCTCGGCGGCCTCCCGCCCGACGAACTGGTCGAGAGCGAGGAGGCGATCCTCGCCGACAGCGAACGGCTCATCGGCCGGTACCACGACGCGGGGCGCCATGCGATGCGCCGCATCGTGCTCGCGCCCTGTTCGCCGTTCTCGGTCTCGCGCGAGCTGATGCGCCTGTCGGCGGAACTCGCGCGCGAGCGCGGCGTCTCGCTGCACACGCACCTGGCGGAGAACGACAACGACGTCGCCTACTCGCGCGAGAAGTTCGGCATGACGCCGGCCCAGTACGCCGAAGACCTCGGCTGGGTCGGCCGCGACGTCTGGCACGCGCACTGCGTGAAGCTGGACGAGGCGGGCATCGCGCTCTTCGGCCGCACCGGCACCGGCGTGGCGCACTGCCCCTGTTCCAACATGCGGCTCGCCTCGGGCATCGCGCCGATCGGCGCCATGCGCCGCGCCGGCGTGCCGGTGGGCCTGGGCGTGGACGGCAGCGCCTCCAACGACGGCGCCCACCTGCTGGGCGAGGCGCGCCAGGCCATGCTGCTGCAGCGCGTGGGCTACGGCCCCGCAGCCATGACGGCGCGCGAGGCGCTGGAGATCGCCACCCTTGGCGGTGCCCGCGTGCTGGGCCGCGACGACATCGGTGCGCTGGCGCCCGGCATGTCGGCCGACATCGTGGCCTTCGATCTGCAGGACGTCGGGCATGCCGGCGCGGGGCACGATCCGGTGGCGGCGCTGGTGTTCTGCCAGCCGGGCTCGGTGGCGCTGAGCGTGATCAACGGCCTTGTCGTCATCCGCGAAGGGGCGTTCGAGAAGCTCGAGCTGAAACCCCTGCTGGCGCGGCACCGCAAGCTGGCGCGTGCGCTGTTCGAACGTGCGCGTCATCCGCATATTGCATAGGCAGGCGCTCAGTGCCGTTTCAGTTACCTGATTGCACTCGCGACAGCCGCTGTAACGGCGCTGACACCGCGACACTCTCCAATGCGGGAACCCCACACCCCCAGGAGCTCTCATGTCGTTAAATTCCCGCCGCGGTTTTCTGCGCGGCTCGACCTCGGTTGCGGCCCTCTCGTTCATCGGCACCATGCAGGCGCTGCAGGCTCGAAACGCCAACGCCGCCACCGGCAGCACCGGCCTCGTTGCCAGCCCGTACGGTCCAGTCGCGCCGGCGCTCGACGAAGCCACGGGCCTGCCGCTGCTGCAGCTGCCTGAAGGCTTCGCCTACCGTTCCTACGGCTGGACCGGCGACCAGATGGACAACGGCCAGCCCTGCCCGAGCAACCACGACGGCATGGCGGTGATCGCCTCGTACGGTCGCGGCAACAGCGTCGACGTGGTGCTGGTGCGCAACCACGAGCGCGGCCAGTCGACGAGCCTGATCCAGGCGCCGGCGATGTACGACACCGCCTCGAGCAGCGTGAACGGCCGATTTGCCGGCGGCGGAACTACCAACCTGCGCTTCAAGGGCCGCCAGTGGCTCGGCATGGAGGCGAGCCTGGGCGGCACCCTCACCAACTGCGCCGGCGGCCCCACGCCCTGGGGCACCTGGCTCACCTGCGAAGAGACCGGCAGCAATCTCGAGTCGCAAGGCGGCAAGAAGCACGGCTACGTGTTCGAGGTGCGCGCCAACGCGGCCGAGACGACGGGCAAGCCGATCGTCGCGATGGGCCGGTTCAGCCACGAGGCCGTCGCCGTCGACCCGAAGACGCGCTTCGCCTACCTCACCGAGGACAACCGCAACAAGTCGGGCTTCTATCGTTTCATCCCCAGCGATGCGAGCGGCCGCCCGGGCAGCTATGAAGCGGGCGGCAAGCTGCAGATGGCCAAGGTGGTCGGCAAGGCCAACGCCGACCTCAATGTCGCCTCGACCGGTGACACGCACAGCCTCGAATGGGTGGACATCGCCGATCCCGATGCGAACCCGGCGTCGATTGCGCTGCCCGGCTTTGTGGGCACCACGTCGGTGGCCGGCCCGTTCGCGCAGGGCTGGGCGCAAGGCGGCTTGCGCATGGCGCGCGGCGAAGGCATCTGGTATCGCGACGGCAAGCTGTTCATCGTCGACACCGCCACCGGCGTGAACGCCGCGGGCGCGGGCGGCAACGGCGAAGGCGCGGTGTGGGAGTACGACCTGGCCACGGGCATGCTCAAGGCGGTCTTCGTGTCGCTCGACGCGGTGGCCGCCAACAACCCCGACAACATCACGATCAGCCCGCGCGGCGGCGTGCTGCTTTGCGAGGACGGCGGCGGCGTCGACGACCAAGGCCAGGGTCGCATCGAGCGCCTGGTCGGCCTGACGCCCGACGGCGCCAGCTTCGTGTTCGCGCGCCACAACGTGAACCTCGGCGCCGATCAGATCGCTTCGGCCGGCAAGATGGTCGCGCCGGGCGACTACCGCAGCAGCGAGTTCTGCGGAGCCTGCTTCGATCCGGTGGGCAAGGTACTGTTTGTGAACGTGCAATCGCCCGGTATCACGTTCGCGATCTGGGGGCCTTGGGCACGCGGCCCGCTTTGATGCCGCTATCCGGCTTGGCGCGGAGCTGTTCGCGCCTGCTCGCAACTCACTCGAGGTAATCGAGAAACAGCGGCGTCACTTGCTGGAGAAACGAGACCTCCTGCGCGTCGATGCTGCGAGGCTCCAGATCGAAATGGATGAACGTGCCATAGGGCGTCCCGGAATCGCGTGTCAGCAACCGCCCGTAGTACGACTCGACAAGGCCGACATAAGGGCGGTAGCTCATCAAGGACTTGTCTTTGGAGACGTGGCTGGTCGTGAATTCGCCTTCCTCGATCGCGTGTTGGCAAAAGCTCTTGTCCAGGGGAACTGCTTTCAACCAGGTGCGGTATTCAGAGGAGCGATCGAAGACGTGCTCTGCCCGCAACGCATTGCCGCTCAACTTGTAGATGGCCGTGTATCGGTACTGCGTCCTGTCATTGAGCAGCGCCAATGCGCGGAGAATTCCATGGGTGGCAAGAACACTGCGAACCGCTGCTGTTTGCGCAGTCAAGTCAATCTCGGGCATTGGGGATCAAAGTTAGGCGAAGTGCGCAGCTCTTGGCGGGGGTCGTCGACACGGATTTTATTGACGTCCCCAAAAACCTGGGGGGCCAGGGGATGAATTCCCTCGCTCTGCCCAGGCGATTGACCGTCGAGGGGCCGAGTCTGGCGTTGTCGGGTATTCGTTTTGCAGTTTAGGCGGCACATCCGCGGCAGCGAATGGCCGAAACGATGAATCCGATTGGCACGAAATCATTACGCGAGGCCCATGCGCTTGGCGCAGTGGCCGAGCGCATCCGTCTGCTTGAGCTGGGCGCGGGGCCTACTCGCAGAGCCGTCGGATCTCCGGCGGGATCGGCACCGCGCGGATGCCGCCGCCTTCGCGCGTGGCGGCGAAGATGCGCACCTCTTCGCATTCGAGGATCAGATCTTCGCCGCGCTTCATGCGGTAGGTCTGCAGGAAGCTCTTGTCGCGCCACTCGGGAATGGCCACCGCGATCGACAGCGTGTCGCCATAGCTCGCGCTCTTGACGAAGCGCGTATGGGTATCGACCAGCGGCGTGCCGATCACGCCGAGGGTCTGTGCCGTTTCTTCCCAGCGCGGCACGCCGCGCTCGGCAAAGAAGTGACGCGAGGCCGCATCGATCCAGCGGAAGAAATTGGGAAACCAGACGATGCCGGCCGGGTCGCAGTCCCCGAACTCGACGCGCACGGTGTAGATGACTTGTGGGCTCATGCGATGAAAGCGTGGGGCGAGCTCAGTCCGCGAGGATTTTTCGTTCCCGGATGATGGCAGCGAAGCGCGTGGAATCCGCTGCGATGCGCTCCTGAAAAGCGGCCGGCGTGCCGGGCAGCGCTTCGCCGCCCAGGCTGGCGATACGTTCCTTCACCGCCGGCATCGCGAGGATGCGGTTGATCTCGCGGTTGAGCCGGGTCACGATCTCGGGCGGCGTTCGGGCCGGCGCGTAGAAGCCGAACACCGTGTCGGCATCGAAGCCCTTGAGGCCGGCTTCGTCCAGCGTCGGCACATCGGGGAACAGCGGCGAGCGCTTGGGGCTGCCCACGGCCAGCAGGCGCAGCTTGCCGGCGCGCACCTGGGCGAGCCCGATGCCCGGGTCGAAGTAGTAGTCGAGCTGGCCGGCCAGCAGGTCCTGCAGCGCCGGCGCCGCGCCGCGGTAAGGCACATGGACCGCGTACAGGCCCGTCTGGCTCTTGAACATCTCGCCCGCGAGGTGCGGCGAGCTGCCGGTGCCGGGCGAGCCGTAGGAGAGTTTGCCGGGGCGCTCCTTCACGTAGGCGATGAAGTCCTTGATGTTCTCCGGCGGCAGCGAGGGCTTGGTCACCAGGAACACCAGCACGCGCGCAGCCGCGGCGACCGGCATCAGTTCCTTGGCGGGGTCGAAGGCCATCTTCGGATAGATGTGCGGGTTGACCGACACCATGCCGCCCGAACTCATGAGCAGCGTGTAGCCATCGGCCGGCGCCCGCGCCGCGACCTCGCCGCCGATGTTGCCGTTGGCGCCGCCGCGGTTCTCGATCAGCACCGGCTGCCCGAGCGCTTCCTGCAGCGGCAGCGATACCGCGCGTGCGATCTGGTCGGCCGCGCCGCCGGGCGGGAAGTTCACGACGATCTTGATCGGCTTCGATGGCCAGGCGCTGCCCTGCGCGTAGGCCGCGGGCGCCGCGGCGGCGGTGGCCAGCAGCAGGGCGAGCAGGGCGCGCCGGGATCTTGGTGTTGTCATCGTTCGTCTCCTCATGTTGTTCAGGGGGTCGCCGCCGGCGGGCGCTTCATCCAGCGGATCGGCTGCGCGATCACCGGCCTGGGCGGCGCGCCGTGGCGCACCAGCGTGGCGTCGAGCGCGGTGCCGGCCTCGTCGGCCAATGCCGCTTCGCGCGCGGCGGCGATCGCCGCCGCGCGCGCGGCTGGCGAGCCGTCGGGCAGCGGCGCCACGGCCAGGTGATCGATCACGTGCAGCAGATTGCGCTTGCCGCGCTCGTTGGTGCTGCCGTAGCCCTTGATGAGCCGGCCGCACAGCGCGATCTCGTGGCCGAGACGCCAATCGGTGCGGGTGCCCTGCACGACGGCAGCCAGCCAGCGTTCGATCAGCGCCTGTTCTTCGGCGAAGCGGCTGCCGCGCTTGCGCAGCCAGCGCAGCGAGGCCAGCACGCGCAGCGAGGCCATGCCGGCGACCGAGTGGCTGCCGATCTTGAGCGGCAGGGCGAAGGGCGTCTTCCTTCGCCGGTCCCAGGCCGCGACGCGGTGTGCCAGCGAGGCCGGCAGCAGCGCCGCGAACTCGGGTGCGCCGGGCTTGAAGTGGTCATACACCTTGACGATGTCGTCCTCGCCGGCCTTGACCTCGTTGCGCACGCGCTGCGTGCGGCTGGCGCGGCTCTTGAGCTCGGCCACGCGCACGATGTCGTCGAAGGCCATCCACAGCGCGAGCCAGCGCGCCATCTCGCGCGTGACCGCGAAGCCGTTGGCGCCCGCAGGGTCGGACTCGCGCTCGGCGGCCAGCACCTGCTGCAGGCGTTCGAGGTAGAGCCCGGCATAGGCGTCGTCCTGGTAGTCGACGAGCCGTGCATGGCCGAGCGCGAGCATGTCGTGCACCGGCGGCGGGAAGGCGCGTGCCAACTCGGCGCTCAGCGTGGGCTGCACTGGCGCTTCGTCGCCTCCGCTCGACAGCAGTCGCGTCACCAGCGCGGCCTGCGCGCGCGGCATGCCGACGATGTCGAAGGCCTTCGCGAAGCCGCGCAGGCTGGCCGCCGCCATCTTGTTGAGCTTCTCGGGCGCGCTGGTGTCGCCGCCGCGCACCACCTGCTCGTAGGCCTCGCGCGGGAACGGGAACAGCCCGCTGCCCGCGATCGCGCCGAGCATCACCGCGCTGACCACCGTGCCGGCTTCGCGCGCCGCGGTGCCCATGTCGAACACATGGTGCTCGCGGCTGAAGGCCTTGACCACATCGAGCAGCCGCTGGGCATCGGCGCGCCCGTCACCGGGCTGCATGCGCTCGGCCGTGGTCAGCGTGCGGCCCGAGGAGGTGATGACCAGCGTGCGCTGCGGTGCGCTCATGCCATTGCCGATCTGGCGCGTGGTCTCCAGCAGCTCCGAGGAGACGATGGCGTCGAGCGCGCCCGGCACCGGGCTCAGGCTGAACACCGGCCGGCGTCCGCCGAGCTCGGCCAGCGGCACCGGAAAGACCTCGATGTAGTAGGTGGTGGCGCCGGTGCGCTGCGCGACGCCGGGGATGGAGGTGCTTTGCGCGGCATAGCCGGCATGGCGGGCCGTGTCGACCAGCCATTCGGTGAGCACGCCGCCGCCTTCGCCGCCGAGGGCGCAGACGAGCAGGGTGAGGGGTTGGGTTCGGTTCATCGTGGTCATGTGGAGCTCACGCGGGTTGCAATGCGCGAACGACGGCACCGCGCAGCGAATGCAGCAGCCGCTCGTGCCACTTCGGGTTCTGCACCACCTCGGCGCGGTAGAAGCTGGGACACAGCGTGGCCGCATGCGCGTTCTCGCCGCACAGGCCGCAGCCGACGCAGCCGTCGATCACCACCGCGACCGGGTCGACCTTGAGCGGATCGGGGTTGTCCTTGATGGTGAGCGTGGGGCAGCCCGAGAGCCGGATGCAGGCATGGTCGCCGTTGCACACGTCCTCGTCGACGCCGTACTTCACGCGCACCACGCGCTCGCCCTTCTTCAACAGGCTGGCAATCCAGGGCTTGATGCGGCGCTGCCGCTCGAGCTGGCATTCGCCCTCGGCGATGATCACCTTGAGGCCGTTGAAGTCGCTCGTGAAGGCGTCGTTGAGCGTCCTGCGCATCTTCTCGACGTGGTAGGTGTGCACGGTGCGCAGCCACTGCACGCCCAGGCCCTTGAGGGTCGATTCGATGGTCTGGTTCTTGTCGACCAGGCTCTGCTGCTTGTCGACCGCATGCGCCTTCATCTCGTCGTCGGGCGTGGAGATGATGTCCTGCGTGCCGGTGGCCGAGGTGTAGCCGTTCTTGAAGATCAGGAGCACCGCGTCGTCGCCGTTGAAGAGCGCGCTCTGCACGCCGGTGAGCAGCCCGTTGTGCCAGAAGCCGCCGTCGCCCATGATCGACAGCGCCCGCCGCTGCATCATCGGCGACACGCCCGCGCGGCTCGCCAGGCTCATGCCGTAGCCCAGGATCGAGTGGCCCATCGAGAAGGGCTCGAAGGTGCCGAAGGCGTGGCAGCCGATGTCGGCCGCGATGTGCACCGGCCCGCTGTCCTGCTGCGCGAGCTTGAGCGCGGCGAACACCGGCCGCTCGGGGCAGCCGATGCAGAAGCTCGGCGGGCGGGCCGGCAGCGGCGCCTCGAGTTGCGTGGCCACCGCGGCGCGGCGGTCGCGGTTGCCCATGAGCCAGCCCTGGGCCGAGTCCTGTGCATGCTGCGGCAGGTAGCGTTGCGCGAACCGGCCGAGGCCGGTCGCCAGCACCTCGACGCCGTACTCGCCGGCGGCCGGCAGCATGTCGCAGCCGTGCAGCGGCGTCTGGATGTCGCGCCGGCGCAGGAGCGTCGCGATCTCCTGCTCGATGTACTCGGGCTGGCCTTCTTCCACCACGAGCACCGCGCGCTTGCCCACGCAGAAGTCGGCCACCTGTTCGGGTACCAGCGGGTAGGCGACGTTGAGCACCAGCAGGGGAATGTCGGTGGCGCCGAAGGCATCGGCCAGGCCGAGCTGCTGCAGGCTGCGGATCAGCGCGTTGTAGAGCCCGCCCTGCACCACGATGCCGAGGTCGGCATGCGTGCCGGGGATCAGCTCGTTGAGCTGATTCTCGGCGATGTAGCGGCGCGCGGCCGGCAGGCGCTCGTCGCCCTTCAGCTTCTCGTGGCGGAAGGTGACGGGCGGATGCGCGAGCCGCATGTAGTCGAAGCCGGCCGGCTCTTCCATCAGCGCGCGCGTCGAGATCAGCGGCGGCAGGTTGTTCTTGCACTCGAAGCTGCCGCGCACGTGGCAGGTACGGATGCGCAGCTCCATCATGCAGGGCATGTTGGAGTATTCCGAGAGCCGGAAGCCGTGCTCCACCATGTTGACCATCACGCCCAGGTCGGGCCGCGGATCGAGCAGGCACATGCTGGACTTGAGCGCATAGGCATGGGTGCGCTCCTGAATGACGCTGGCGCCTTCGCCGTAGTCCTCGCCCACCACGATCAGCACGCCGCCCTTGACGCCGGGCGAAGACAGGTTGGACAGCGCATCGGCCGCCACGTTGGTGCCGACGATGGACTTCCAGGTTACGGCGCCGCGCAGCGGGTAGTGGATGGAGGCGCCGAGCATCGCCGCGGCGGAGGCCTCGTTGGAGCAGGCCTCGACGTGCACGCCCAGCTCGTCCATGTAGGGCTTGGCTTGCACCATCACGTCGAGCAGGTGCGAGACCGGCGCGCCCTGGTAGCCGCCGACGTAGGCCACGCCCGACTGCAGCAGGCCCTTGGTGATCGCGAGGATGCCCTCGCCATGAAAGGTGTCGCCGGCGCCGAGGCGCAGGGCCTCGATCTCTTTGCTGAATGAAACTTCCAAAGGTCTTCTCTCGTGGGGATTACTTGCGGCCCGGGAAGCGGGCCAGGTAGTAGGCGAGGGTGTCCAGGTCCTCGTTCGGGATGCGGCCGACCGCCTCGGCCATGGCCATCGTGTAGCCGACGCGCTTGCCGGACTTGAATTCGCGCAGCGTGAGTTGCAGGTAGTCCTCGCGCTGCTGCGCGATGCGCGGCACCTGCTGGCCGCCGCTGAAATCGGCACCATGGCAGAACACGCATTTGTGTTCCTGCGCCAGGGCCTGGCCACGGGTCATGCGTGCCGCATCGGGCGGCGTCGCCGGTGCCGGCACAGGCACCGGCGGCAGCGTGGCGATGAAATCGGAGAAGCCGCGCAGGTCATCGTCCTTCATGGTCTTGGCCACTGCGGTCATGGCCTCGTTCGCGCGCCGGCCTTCGCGAAACAGGAACAGCTGCGTGATCGCGTAGAAGGAGTGCTGGCCGGCCAGCACCGGCGTGCCCGGCATCTCGCTGCGCCCGTTGGCGCCGTGGCAGGCCACACACAGCGCCGCGTAGCGCTGCGCGTACGCGCCCGCCGAAGGGGCCTGGGCGCCGGCCGGCGCCGCGAGCCAGAGAAACGCTGTCGCTGCGGCCGTGAATGCGAAGGTTCGCGTTCCTCTCATCACTTGCCGTAGCTGATGCGGTAGATGGCGCCCGCGTGGTCGTCGCTCACCAGCAGCGAGCCGTCTTTCAGCACCAGGAAATCGACCGGGCGCCCGAGGTAGCTGTTGTTCTCGACGAAGCCGGTCATGAAGGGCTCGATCTTGGCGCCGCCCTTGCCGTCGGGCCAGGCGACCGCGACGTCGGCGTACTTGATCGTGCGGTTCCACGGGCCGTGGCGGGCGATGAACATCGCGCCCTGGTACTTGGCCGGGAACATCTTGCCGCGGTAGAAGTTGAGGCCCAGCGAACCGGCATGCGGCCCGAGCAGCGCGGCGGGCTTCGTGTAGTCGCCGCAGGACTTGCCCCAGCCGAATTCCGGATCGGCGATGTTGCCCTGGTGGCAGAACGGATAGCCGAAGTGCTGGTTCGGCCCGGTGACGACGTTGAGCTCGTCGTTGGGCAGGTCCTCGCTCATCCAGTCGCGGCCGTTGTCGGTGAACCAGAGCCGGTCGGTCTTGGGGTCGAAGTCGAAACCCACCGTATTGCGCACGCCGCTCGCGATGGTCTCCATGCCGCTGCCGTCGAGGTTCATGCGATAGATCTTGGCGTACTCGCCGGGGTCGCAGATGTTGCAGGGCGCGCCGATCGCGAAGTAGAGCTTGTCCTTGTGGATGCGCAGGTACTTCCAGCTGTGGTCCTCGCCGCCGGGCAGCTTGTCGTAGAGCACGACCGGCGTGCCGGGGTTGTCCAGCTTCGAATCGACGTTGTCGTAGCGCAGGATCTGCTTGTGCGTGGCCAGGTAGAGCGCGCCCTTGTGGTACTCGAGGCCGGTGGCCTTCTCCATCTTGTCGATGATGGTCTTGACCTCGCGCGCGTTGCCCTTGGGAGTGATCGCATAGACCTTGTTGGCGACGAACAGCGTGCTCACGAACACGGTGTCGTTGGCGCCCTGGCGGAGTTCGCGGGCGTCGAGCACGCCCGAGGCCCAGGTCTCGACCTTGAAGCCCGGCGGCAGCTTGAACTTGGCGGTCGGCAGCTTGTCGGCCGGGGTCGGAATCGGGAAGGCCGGCACCGGCGCCATGCGCGTGGCGGCCTCGGTCTTCGGGCGGCCCTTGGCCCAACCCGGCTCTTCGGCGGGCGGCTGCTGGGCCGTGGCGGAGAGGGCGGCGCACAGCAGCGCGGCCATTGCACAGAACGAGCGGGTCTTCGGCATGGCGATGTCTCCTTTCTACGTTGTTCGAAGCGGCGAGTGTGGGACGCATGCCGCCCGGGTTCAATAAAATAATCGAGCTAAGCGACATGAACGCCATGCATATCGACACCATCGACCTGAACCTTCTGCGCCTGTTCGACGCCGTCTACCGCGCGCGCAGCGTGAGCCGCGCCGCCGATTCGCTGGGCCTCACCCAGCCGGCCGCGAGCCACGGCCTGGGCCGGCTGCGGCTGCTGCTGGAGGACGCGCTCTTCACGCGCACCGCCGGCGGCGTGGCGCCGACGCCGCGCGCCGAGCGGCTGGCCGTCGCCGTGCAGTCGGCGCTCGGCACGCTGGAGGAGGCGCTCAACGAGCCCGACCGCTTCGAGCCCACGGCCTCGCGCAAGACCTTCCGCATCCATATGAGCGACATCGGCGAGGGCCGCTTCCTGCCCGCGCTGATGGCGCGCCTGGGCGAGCTCGCGCCCGGCGTGCGGCTGGAGACCCTGCCGCTCGCGCCGACCGAGATCGCGCCCGCGCTCGACAGCGGCCGCATCGACTTCGCCTTCGGCTTCCTGCCCAAGGTGCGCGACACGCAGCGCGTCCATCTGCTGAAGGACCGCTACATCGTGCTGCTGCGCAAGGGCCATCCTTTCACGCGCGGGCGGCGCAGCGGCAAGGCGCTGCTGGAGGCGCTGCAGAAGCTGGAGTACGTGGCGGTGCGCACGCACGCCGAAACGCTGCGCATCCTGCAACTGCTCAACCTCGAGGACCGCGTGCGCCTGACCACCGAGCACTTCATGGTGCTGCCGGCCATCGTGCGCGCCACCGACCTGGCGGTCGTGATGCCGCGCAACATCGCGCGCGGCTTCGCGGAAGAGGGCGGCTACGCCATCGTCGAGCCGGCCTTTCCGCTGCGCGACTTCACCGTGTCGCTGCACTGGAGCAAGCGCTTCGAGGCGGATCCGGCGAACAGCTGGCTCAGGGGGGTGATGAGGGAGTTGTTCGGGGAGGGGTGAGGCGGGCTCGCCGCTATGCTCGGACCTGCGCGATTTCACACGGCAGGGAGTAAAGAAAAATGACCGTTGTCACCGGAAAGCGTTTGTCCGTTGCCAGGGCGGCCTCATGAGCGCTGCGGGGCCGTCGCTTGCGCTCGAAGCTATCAGGCAGCGCATCTTCGTCTTGCGCGGGCAGAAGGTGCTGCTCGACAGCGATCTGGCCGATTTGTATGGCGTAGACACGCGCCGCCTCAATGAGCAGGTGCGCCGCAATCGAGAGCGCTTCCCGAAGGATTTCATTTTCGAGCTGACGCGTGAGGAGTACACCAGCTTGAAGTCGCAATTTGCGACATCAAGCTGGGGTGGCCGGCGCAAGTTGCCGCTGGCGTTCACGGAACACGGCGCGATCATGACCGCGACCTTGCTGAGCAGCCCGCGTGCGGTGGACGTATCGGTCTATGTGGTGCGGGCGTTTGTGCAATTGCGCGAACTGGCTCGCAGTCACGCAGACTTGGCCAAACGCCTTGATGCGTTGGAGGAAAAAACCGAGTTGATCGCGATGCAGCATGACGCCTTTAGTCGTAACACGCGCGTTCAACTGCGCCAGCTTTTCGATGCGTTGCGCGAACTTACCGCCCACCCTGAACCGCCGAAACGGACCATCGGATTTGTGCCGCCCCAGGAGAAGAACGCGAAGAGTTCGCGAGGCAAAAGCAAGAGGTAGAGCCAAACCCGCCTCCTCAAGGCAGGTTCTCCCTGAAGATCACCGGGCTGCGCGTGCGCTCCACGCCGGCCAGCACCTCGCGCTGGTCGCGCAGGTTGGTGAAGATCGTGCTCAAGGGCGGGCAGATGGGGGAAGAGGCGTGTTCGAGCGTCTCACGAACGCTTCGTCGTCAGCATCCGCCCCAGCGCGAAGACCGAGTTGGGCGTGTCCGGAAGCAGTGGCTTGGCTCGCGCGGAAGAGGCCGGGGCCCGCCGCTCGGCCTGCTTGCTTTCGGGCTGCACGCCGCTCGCGATCTGTTCGTCGACCAGGCTTTGGAGTGTGACGGCATCGAGGAACTCGACGGCGCAACGGTTCACCGAGGCCCAGAGTTCGTCCGTCGCATAGCGGCTCGGGTGGCCGGGAGCTGCGGCTCGCCCTTGCTTCGCCGCCTCGGCGGCGGCAGGGTCGTCGATCGCAAAGATGATGTCCGCCACGCTGATGTCCGCAGCCTTGCGGCCGAGCGAGTAGCCGCCGCCGGGCCCGCGCGTCGACACCACCAGACCGTGGCGGCGCAGCTTGCCGAACAGCTGTTCCAGATGGGAGAGGGACACCTGCTGGCGGCGGCTGATGCTGGCCAGGTTGACCGGGTCCGCCTGTCCGTGGAGGGCCACGTCGATCATCGCGCTGACGGCGAAACGACCTCGGGTGGTGAGTCGCATCGAATGTTCTTCTTTCCTTTGCGTTCGACCCTTGGAGGCCGAAGTGACCCGGCGGGACGTGGAGCGCGGATCTTAGCCGTCGGCTCGGCTGGCTCGCGCCTCGACCAAGGGTTTTCCCGGGCGTCACATACCGGCCCCCACATAGGCCATATGGGCACGATGGTATGCATGCGGCTTGTGAAAGGACTAACTTCGCAGGCACGGTTTTTGATCGCCACCACGAGTTGCCTCCCACGAGCATGAGCATGACCCCGAGCACCCAACCCATCCGCTTCTTCCACCGCGGCCGGATCGTCGACGTGAGCGGCGTGCATCCGACGCGTTCGGTGCTCGACTGGCTGCGCGAGGACGCACGCTGCACCGGCACCAAGGAAGGATGCAACGAGGGCGACTGCGGTGCCTGCACCGTGGTGATCGGCGAACTGGCCGAAGCCGGCGAGGCGAATGCGGTGGGCGGACTGCGCCTCTCGACGGTGAATGCCTGCATCCAGTTCCTGCCCACGCTGCACGGCAAGGCGCTGTTCACGGTCGAAGACCTCAAGGCGCAATGCAGCAAGGGCCGCGACACCGCGCAGCACGACAAGCACGCGGTGACGCGCCTGCATCCGGTGCAGCAGGCCATGGTCGACTGCCACGGCTCGCAGTGCGGCTTCTGCACGCCGGGCTTCGTGATGTCGCTGTGGTCCACCTACGAACACCACCAGGCCGGGGGCACGCGGCCGACGCGCCAGCAGCTGGCCGACGATCTCTCGGGCAACCTGTGCCGCTGCACCGGCTACCGCCCGATTCTCGATGCCGGCCAGCGCATGTTCGACCTGCCCGGCGTGCGGCTCGACGCCGAGCCGGTCGTCACCGCGCTCGCCAGCCTCAAGCACGAAAACAGCTTCGACTACGCCGCGCTGCTGGGCCAGCGCATGGACCACTTCCACGCCCCGACCACGTTGGCCGACCTGGCCGCGCTGCGCGAAGCCAAGCCCGCGGCGCAGCTGCTCGCGGGCTCGACCGACGTCGGCCTGTGGGTCAACAAGCAGTTCCGCGACCTGGGCGACATCATCTTCGTCGGCGACGTCGCGGAGATGAAGGTGGTGGAAGAGCGCGGGGATGCCCTCTACATCGGCGCCGGCGCTTCGCTCGAGGCCGCCTTCGGCGCGCTGGCACGACGCCTGCCCAGCCTGACCGACGTCTGGCTGCGCTTCGCCTCGCCGCCCATACGCAACGCCGGCACCATGGGCGGCAACGTCGCCAACGGTTCGCCGATCGGCGATTCGCCGCCGGTGTTGATGTCGCTCGACGCCGAGATCGAGCTGCGCCGCGGCGAGCGGGTGCGCCGCATGCCGTTGCCCGACTTCTATGTCGACTACATGAAGAACCGCCTGGAGCCCGGCGAGTTCGTGCAAGGGCTCGTGGTGCCGCTCGCAGCCATGCAGCGCCAGGTGCGCGCCTACAAGATCAGCAAGCGTTTCGACTGCGACATCTCGGCCCTGTGCGGCGGTTTTTCCATCGCGCTCGACGGTGACGTGGTGAAGGAAGTGCGCCTGGCCTTCGGCGGCATGGCTGCGGTCGTCAAGCGCGCGGCGCAGGCCGAGGCGGCGCTGGTGGGCAAACCCTGGACGCAGGCCAGCGTCAACGCGGCCAAGCTTGCGCTGGCGCAGGACTTCAAGCCGCTGACCGACATGCGCGCCAGTGCCGACTATCGCCTGCAGGTGGCGCAGAACCTGCTGCAGCGGCTGTGGCTCGAAACGCGTACCGCCGACCCGCTGCCGGTGGAAGCCACCAGCGTCTGGAGCGTGATGCCCCATGCGGCCCTGCAAGGAGTCTGAGATGAACAAGCCCATCGACCTCGCCCTGCTGCAATCGGCAGAGGCCTTTGCCGACTACCTGAAGAACACCGCCGCGCGCATCGATGCGCGCGCCGAGGCCAAGGCGCACGACGACGGTGCGCGCGTCGGCATCAGCCGGCCGCACGAATCGGCCCACCTGCACGTGGCCGGCGAGGCCACCTACATCGACGACATCCCCGAACTCGCGGGCACGCTGCACTGCGCGCTGGGGCTGTCGCCGGTGGCCAATGGCCGGCTCCAGAACATGAAGCTCGAAGCCATCTGCGCCATGCCCGGTGTGGTGGCGGTGCTGACGGCGGCCGACATTCCGGGCAGCAACGACTGCGGCTCGATCATCCACGACGACCCCATCCTCTGCAGCGGCGACATCCGCTACCTGGGCCAGCCCGTGTTTGCCGTGATCGCCGAGACGCGCGACGCCGCGCGCCGCGCCGCGGCCTGCGCCAAGGACGCGCAGGACATCGAGGCCGAGCCGCCGGTGATCACGCCGCAGCAGGCGCATGAGAAAGGCCAGTACGTGCTGCCGCCGATGCATCTCGTGCGCAGCACGAACGAGGGCGGCGCACAGGCCGCGATCGCGAAGGCGCCGCACCGGCTGAAGGCCACGCTCGACGTCGGCGGGCAGGAGCAGTTCTACCTCGAGGGCCAGATCAGCTACGCGATCCCGAAGGAGGGCGGCACGATGCACGTGCACTGCTCGACCCAGCATCCGAGCGAGATGCAGCACCTGGTGGCGCATGCGCTGCACCTGCATGCGAACGAGGTGCACGTCGAGTGCCGGCGCATGGGCGGCGGCTTCGGCGGCAAGGAGTCGCAGTCGGCGCTCTTCGCCTGCGTGGCGGCGGTGGCGGCGAACAAGCTGCAGCGCCCGGTCAAGCTCAGGCTCGACCGCGACGACGACTTCCTGATCACCGGCCGGCGCCACTGCTTCTGGTACGAGTACGAGGTCGGCTACGACGACGAGGGCCGCATCCTCGGCGCGGAAATCTCGATGGTCTCGCGCGCCGGCCACTCCGCCGATCTTTCGGGCCCGGTGATGACGCGCGCGCTGTGCCACTTCGACAACGCCTACTGGCTGCCCGACGTGGCGATGCACGGCTATTCGGGCCGCACCAACACGCAGAGCAACACGGCGTTCCGCGGCTTCGGCGGCCCGCAGGGCGCGATCGCGATCGAGAACATCCTCGACACCGTGGCGCGCGAGCTGGGCCGCGACCCGCTCGACGTGCGGCGCATCAACTTCTACGGCAAGACGGAGCACAACGTCACGCCCTACGGCCAGCTCGTCAGCGACAACATCATCCACGAGCTGGTGGCCGAGCTCGAAGGCACCAGCGGCTACCGCGCGCGGCGCGAGGAGATCGCGGGCTTCAATGCCAAGAGCCCGGTGCTCAAGCGCGGCATCGCGCTGGCGCCGCTGAAATTCGGCATCTCCTTCAACGTCAAGCACTTCAACCAGGCCGGCGCGCTGGTCCATGTCTACACCGACGGCTCGATCCTCGTGAACCACGGCGGCACCGAGATGGGGCAGGGGCTCAACACCAAGGTGGCGCAGGTGGTGGCGCACGAACTCGGCGTGAGCTTCGAGAGTGTGCGCGTCACCGCCACCGACACGCAGAAGGTGGCCAACACCTCGGCCACCGCCGCATCGACCGGGGCCGACCTCAACGGCAAGGCTGCGCAGGACGCCGCGCGCCAGATCCGCGATCGCCTGGCCGCCTGCGCGGCGGCGCGCCACGGCGGCGAGGCGAGCGCGGTGCGCTTCGCCAACGACCAGGTCGAAGTCAACGGCCGCTCGCTGTCGTTCAGCACGGTCGTCGGCGAGGCCTACCTCGACCGCGTGCAGCTCTGGTCCGACGGCTTCTATGCCACGCCGGGCCTCAGCTGGGACAAGGACCGGATGCAGGGCCGCCCCTTCTTCTACTACGCCTACGGCGCTGCCGTGAGCGAGGTGATCGTCGATACGCTCACCGGCGAGTGGAAGCTGCTGCGCGCCGACATCCTGCACGACGCCGGCAAGTCGCTGAACCCGGCGGTCGACATCGGCCAGGTCGAAGGCGCCTTTATCCAGGGCATGGGCTGGCTCACGACCGAGGAGCTGGTGTGGCATCCGAAGACCGGCCTGCTCACCACGCACGCGCCCAGCACCTACAAGATCCCGACGGCCAACGATTGCCCGCCGGTGTTCAACGTGCGCCTGTTCGAAGGCCAGAACTTCGAGGACTCGATCCATCGCAGCAAGGCGGTGGGCGAGCCGCCGCTCCTGCTGCCCTTCTCGGTCTTCTTCGCGATCCGCGATGCCGTGTCGGCCGTGGGCAAGCACAAGGTGGACCCGCCGCTGACCGCGCCGGCCACCAGCGAGTCGATTCTCCGAGCGATCACTGCGGTGCAGAACGCATCCGTATAACCCAACCCGTTCGCCCTGAGCCTGTCGAAGGGCCGCGCAAGCCTTCGACCCTTCGTCAAGCTCAGGACAGGCCAAGCTCAGCCCGAACGGACTTAACGTGAATTCAGCGCTGTATAACTGCCCACACATTCAGCAACATGCGGGCAGCTTATGAGAGACCAGGCGCTTCTCGACAAGATCGATCTTCATCTCATCAGGGTTCTACATACCGTGTTGACCGACCGCAGCGTCTCGCGCGCCGCCATCCGCCTGGGCATGTACCAGCCTGCAGTTTCTGCAGCGCTGAAGCGCCTGCGCGAGCTCTCGGGCGACCCATTGCTGGTGCGCTCGGGCTCGGGCATGGTGCCGACCGATGCGGGGCTGCGCATGATCGATCCGGCCGCCAGCATCCTGCGCGCCGCGGAGATGCTGTTCTCCGATGCGCGCGGCTTCGATCCCCAGACCGCGTCCACTACCTTCCGCATCGCGGCCAGCGACTACCTCGACCCTTTGTTCCTGCCGATGCTGGTGGCGCAGGTCAAGGCGCAGGCGCCGTTGTGCCACATCGAGATCCATTCGCTCTCGTCCGATTCGGACTATCACGCGCACCTGTCGCTCGGCCAGGTCGACCTGGTGATCGGCAACTGGCTCAAGCCGCCGGAAGACCTGCACATGGCGCGGCTCTTCGCCGACGACATCGTCTCGCTGGTCAACAAGGACCATCCGGCCGTGCGCCGCGGCTGGGAGCTCGAGACCTGGCTCGCGGCCGAGCACGTGGCGCCGACCCCCATGCACCCCGGCGCGCGCGGCATCATCGACCAGATGCTCGACGAGCTGGGCCGGCAGCGCAACATCACGGCGCGCTGCGCGCACTTCAGCCTGATCCCCGACATGGTGGCCTCGAGCCTGCTGGTGCTGACCACCGGTCGCCAGTACTGCGCGCGTTTTGTCGACCGCCTGCCGGTCGCGATCCTCGAGTGCCCGATCGCGCTGCCGCGCCTCATGTACTACCAGCTCTGGCATGAGCGCACCCATTCATCGAGCTCCGCGCGCTGGCTGCGCGAGCGAACCAAAGCCGTGGCGGCCTCGCTGAGGCCGTCGCTTCCTGCTGCCGGCTAGGCAGTTCTTCCACTCGCGCCGGGCGTCGCGACTTCGACCCACGCCATATACACAAGAGAGACGGAGACAACGCGATGAACCGCACACAACAGATGCTCGACATCAGCGAGCACGACACCAGCTCTGCACGCCCGGCCACCGGCTGGGCCGAGCGCATGTTCAAGCTCAAGGAGCACAACACGACAGTGCGCACCGAGCTGGTGGCAGGCCTCACGACCTTCCTGACGATGGCCTACATCATCTTCGTCAACCCGTCGATCCTCGGCGATGCGGGCATGCCGAAGGACGCGGTGTTCGTCGCCACCTGCCTGATCGCCGCGCTCGGCACCGCGATCATGGCCTTCTACGCCAACTACCCGATCGCGCTGGCGCCCGGCATGGGGCTCAACGCCTACTTCGCCTACGTGGTCGTGCTGCAGATGGGCTTCACCTGGCAGGCGGCGCTCGGCGCGGTCTTCGTCTCGGGCTGCCTGTTCCTGCTGGTCACGCTCTTCAAGCTGCGCGAGCTGATCATCCGCGGCATCCCGCAGTCGATAAGGCTGGCCATCACGGTCGGCATCGGGCTCTTCCTCGCGATCATCGCGCTCAAGAGCGCGGGCATCGTCGCGCCGTCGAAGGCCACCTACATCACGCTGGGCGACCTGCACACGCCGCAGGTGGTGCTGGCGACGCTGGGCTTCTTCACGATCGTGGTGCTCGACCGGCTCAAGGTGCCCGGCGCGATCCTGATCGGCATCATCGCGGTGACGGTGCTGTCCTTCTTCTTCGGCGGCAACACCTTCCACGGCGTGTTCTCGGCGCCGCCCTCGATCGCGCCCACCTTCCTGCAGCTGGACATCAAGTCGGCGCTCTCGGGCGGCATCCTGAACGTGATCCTGGTCTTCTTCCTGGTCGAGCTCTTCGACGCCACCGGCACGCTGATGGGCGTGGCCCGGCGCGCCGGCCTCCTGGTGCCGGGCAAGATGGACCGGCTCAACAAGTCGCTCTTGGCCGACAGCGGCGCGATCTTCGCGGGCTCGCTGCTGGGCACCTCGAGCACCACGGCCTACGTGGAAAGCGCGGCCGGCGTGCAGGCGGGCGGGCGCACCGGCCTCACGGCGCTCACGGTGGCGGTGCTGTTCCTGGCCGCTCTGGTGATCTCGCCCCTGGCCGGCTCGGTGCCGGCCTATGCGACCGCACCGGCGCTTTTCTTCGTGGCCTGTTTGATGCTTAGGGACATCACCGAGCTCGACTGGGACGACACGACCGAAGTGATCCCGGCCGCCGTCACGGCGCTGGCGATGCCCTTCACGTACTCGATCGCCAACGGCCTGGCCTTCGGCTTCATCACCTATGCGGTGCTGAAGCTGTTCACCGGCCGCGCCAGGCAGGTGCACTGGATGGTGTGGCTCATTGGCGGCGTGTTCCTTTTCAAGTTCATCTATATCGGCGGACACTGACGAAAATACGGCGATCGTCCCAAGGGCGGTTCAGGGCAACAACAACCCAAAGGCCAGGCACAGGCATGACAATCCAAAGACTTCAGCTCGCGCACATTACGAAGCGCTATCCCGCGGTGGTCGCCAACAGCGACGTCTCGCTCACGGTGGCGCCGGGCGAAACCCATGCCGTGCTCGGCGAGAACGGCGCCGGCAAGTCCACGCTGATGAAGATCATCTACGGTTCCGTGAAGCCGGACGAAGGCAGCGTGACCTTCAACGGCCAGCCGGTCACCGTGCGCAACCCGCAGGAGGCGAGGGCGCTGGGCATCAGCATGGTGTTCCAGCACTTCAGCCTGTTCGACACGCTCACCGTGGCCGAGAACGTCTGGCTCGGGCTCGACAAGAGCCTGGCGCTGGCCGAGGTCACGCGCCGCATCACGGCCAAGGCGAGCGAGTACGGGCTCGACATCGACCCGTCGCGGCCGGTGCACACGCTCTCGGTCGGCGAGATGCAGCGGGTGGAGATCATCCGCGCGCTCTTGACCGACCCCAAGCTCCTGATCCTCGACGAACCGACCTCGGTACTGACCCCGCAGGCGGTGGTCAAGCTCTTCGTGGTGCTCAAGAAGCTGGCCTCTGAAGGCTGCAGCATCCTCTACATCAGCCACAAGCTGCACGAGATCCGCGAGCTTTGCACCGCCTGTACGGTGCTGCGCGGCGGCAAGGTCACGGGCGTGTGCAACCCGCAGAACGAAAGCAATGAATCGCTGTCGCGCCTGATGATCGGCGCCGAGCCGCCGCCCCTGCAGCACCGGCCGGTGCATGCGGGCGCGGTGGCCCTGCGGGTCAAGGGCCTGACGCTGGCGCGCGAAGACCAGTTCGGCGTCGACCTCGACGGCATCTCGCTCGACGTGCGGGCCGGCGAGGTGGTGGGCATCGCGGGCGTGTCGGGCAACGGCCAGAAAGAGCTGCTCTACGCGCTCTCCGGCGAGGACACGCGCGCCGAGGCGCCGATGATCGAGGTCTTCGGCCGGCCGGCCGCGCATTTCCGGCCGCGCAGGCGGCGCGCGCTGGGCCTGCATTTCGTGCCCGAGGAAAGGCTGGGCCGCGGCGCGGTGCCGACGCTGAGCCTCGCGCACAACATGCTGCTCACCCGCAGCAACGCGGTGGGCCAGGGCGGCTGGATCCGCACCGGTGCGCTGCAGCAGCATGCCGGCGAGATCATCCGGCGCTTCAACGTCAAGGCCGGCGGGCCCGGCGCGGCGGCGCGTTCGCTCTCGGGCGGCAATCTGCAGAAGTTCATCGTCGGGCGCGAGATCGACGCCAATCCGAAGATCTTCATCGTCTCGCAGCCGACCTGGGGCGTGGACGTGGGCGCCGCGGCGCTGATCCGAGGCGAGATCCTGGCGCTGCGCGACGCCGGCTGCGCGGTGCTGGTGGTGAGCGAAGAGCTCGACGAGCTGTTCGAGATCAGCGACCGGCTGCACGTGATCGCCAAGGGTCGGCTCTCGCCCTCGATCGACCGCGCGGCGGCCACCGTGCCGCAGATCGGCGAATGGATGAGCGGCCTGTGGAACGCCCCCCAGGCTGCAGCGAAGGAGGTGGCCCATGCTTAAGCTCGAACCCCGCCCGCAGCTCTCGCGCTTCTGGAGCTACGGCTCGCCGATCCTGGCCCTGCTCATCACGGTGCTGATCGGCATGGTGCTCTTCGCGCTGCTGGGCAAGGACCCGGTCAAGGGCCTCGCGGTCTTCTTCTGGGAGCCGATCAAGAGCGGCTATGCGCTGGGCGAGCTGATGGTCAAGGCCACGCCCTTGCTCATCATCGCGCTCGGCCTGGCCGTGTGCTTCCGCTCCAACGTCTGGAACATCGGTGCCGAAGGGCAGTTCGTGTTCGGCGCGATCGCGGCCGGCGGCGTGGCGCTGCTGGCCGACAAGACCACGGGCTCGTGGATCGTGGCTGCGATCCTGGTGGCCGGCATCCTCGGCGGCATGGTCTGGGCCGGCATCGTGGCCTTCCTGCGCGACAAGTTCAACGCCAACGAGATCCTCGTGAGCCTGATGCTGGTCTACGTCGCGACGCTGCTCCTGGGCTACATGGTCTACGGACCCTGGAAAGACCCGATGGGCTACAACTTCCCGCAGACCAAGACCTTCGAGGCGGTGACGCAGATCCCGCGGCTCATGAAGGGCTCGCGCGTGAGCATCGGCCTGGTCATCGCGCTGATCGGCGCGGCGGCCCTGTGGGTGTTCCTGTTCCGCACGCGCTCGGGCTTCGCGCAGCAGGTCGGCGGCCTGGCGCCGGCCGCCGCGCGCTATGCCGGCTTCTCGGCGCGGCGCGCGGTGTGGATCGCGCTGCTCACCTCGGGCGGCGCGGCCGGCCTCGCGGGCGCGCTCGAAGTGGCGGGCCCGATCGGCCAGCTCACGCCCTATGTGCCGGCGGGCTACGGCTTCGCCGCGATCATCGTGGCCTTCGTCGGCCGGCTGCATCCGGTGGGCATGATCTTCTCGGCCATCCTGATGAGCATGTTCTACATCGGCGGCGAGCTCGCGCAGTCGCGCCTGGGCCTGCCCAAGTCGCTGACCGGCGTGTTCCAGGGCCTGCTGCTCTTCACGCTGCTGGCGTGCGACACGCTGATCGCCTACCGCATCCGGCGCAAGTCGGCGCCCAAGGCGGTGGCTGCGCCGGCCGGCACCTCGTCGCTGCAGGCCAGCACGCCACTGACCGCACCCGTCGCCGTCCAAGCCACCGAAGGAGCAATTTAATGAACCCCCACGCTCATCACTTCGTGTATTCGCTGTCCCCCGAGGGGACGCATGCCGCCCTTGGGGCGGCCCGGCGGGAGGCATGATGGAAAGCTACGCACTCCTCCTGGGCTCCACGCTCAGCGCCGGCACCGTGCTCGCGATCGCGGCGCTGGGCTTGCTGATCAACGAAAAGGCCGGCATCGTGAACCTCGGCGCCGAGGGCATGATGCTGTGCGCCGCGATCGCCGGCTTCGCCACGGTGGTGGTCACGCACAACACCTGGCTCGGCTTTCTTGCCGGCGCTGTGGCCGGCGCGCTGCTGGCGGCCTTCTTCGGCGTGCTGGTGATCTGGCTCAACACCAACCAGTACGCGACCGGGCTCGCGCTGAGCCTGTTCGGCGTCGGCTTCTCGGCCTTCGCGGGCATCAACTTCGTGCAGGCCAAGCTGCCCGAGAGCACGAACTACGCGCTGCCGGTGCTGGGCGACATTCCGCTCATCGGGTCGGCCTTGTTCCGGCACCACCCCATGGTCTACTTCGCGGTGCTGCTCACCATCGGCCTCATCTGGTTCCTCTATCGCACCCGCGCCGGGCTGGTGCTGCGCTCGGTCGGCGAGTCGCCGGAGTCCTCGCATGCGCTGGGCTATCCGGTGCGGCGCATCCGCTTCCTGGCGGTGATCGCGGGCGGTGCGCTGTGCGGCCTTGCAGGCGCCTATTTGTCGACGGTCTACACGCCGCTTTGGGTCGAAGGCATGGTGGCGGGCCGCGGCTGGATCGCGCTGGCGCTCACCACCTTCGCGACCTGGCGGCCGGTGCGGGTGCTGCTCGGCGCCTACCTGTTCGGCGGCGTCTCGATGCTGGGTTTTCACCTGCAGAGCACGGGCGTCGACGTGCCCAGCCAGTTCCTCAGCATGCTGCAGTACATCGCGCCGATCGTGGTGCTGGCGCTGATCTCGCGCAACCCGGCCTTCATCCGCGTCAACATGCCGGCATCGATCGGGAAACCCTTCTACCCCGGCTCATAATTGAGTTTCGTTTTGTTTCTCTGCCAACCTGTCCTTTTGAGGATTTCGACAATGAATGATCTGAACAAGCGTTCCCTGCTCAAGCTGGCTGCCGTCACCGCGGTCGCTTCGGCCGCCCTCATCGGCTGCGGCAAGAAGGAAGAAGCGCCGGCGCCTGCACCTGCTGCACCGGCACCGGCTCCGAGCGCCGCGGCGCCCGCGCCCGCAGCGCCGCTGAACGTCGCGTTCGCCTATGTCGGGCCGGTGGGTGACGGCGGCTGGACCTTTGCGCACGACAACGCGCGCAAGGCGGTCGAGAAGGAATTCGGCGCCAAGATCAAGACCACTTTCGTCGAGAGCGTGCCCGAGTCGGCGGACGCCGAGCGCGTGTTCCGCGACATGGTGGGCCAGGGCAACAAGCTGATCTTCGGCACCACCTTCGGCTACATGGAGCCGATGCTCAAGGTCGCCGGCGACAACAAGGATGTCAAGTTCGAACATGCCACCGGCTACAAGACGGCCGAGAACATGCGCACCTACGACAGCCGCACCTACGAAGGCGCGTACATGGCCGGCATCATCGCGGGCGCGATGACCAAGAGCAACACGCTGGGCGTGGTCGGCTCGGTGCCGATCCCCGAGGTGCTGCGCAACATCAACTCCTTCACGCTGGGTGCGCAATCGGTCAATCCGAAGGTCACGACCAAGGTGGTGTGGGTCAACGAGTGGTTCAGCCCGCCGAAGGAGACCGAGGCCGCCACCGCGCTGATCAACGGCGGCGCCGACGTGCTGTTCCAGAACACCGACTCGCCGGCCGTGCTCAAGACCGCGCAGGAAAAAGGCAAGCGCGCCTTCGGCTGGGATTCGGACATGACCGCCTACGGTCCCAAGGCCCACCTGGCCTCGGCCGTCATCAACTGGACGCCGTACTACACCAAGGCCGTGCAGGACGCGCTCGACGGCAAGTGGGCCACCGGCCAGACCTGGTGGGGCGTGAAGGAAGGCGCGATCGACATCGTGTCGCTGGCCGAAGACGTGCCGGCCCCGATCAAGACCAAGGTCGAGGAAGTCAAGAAGGGCCTGAAGGACGGCAGCTTCTCGATCTGGAAGGGCCCGATCGTCGCGCAGGACGGCAAAGAACTGGTTGCCAAGGACGCAGTCGCCGACGACAAGTTCCTCTCGGGTGTGAACTTCTACGTCAAGGGCGTCGAGGGCAAGGTGCCGGGCGGCGACAAGAAGTAAGCCGTCGGAGTATTCGTTCTGAAGGGTTGCCGATCGGCAACCCTTTTTCGTTTCCCAACGCTCACGATGATCGAAAAAGAACTCTGGCATCCCGTTGCGCTCACCGATGAAGTAGCTGGCGCACCGTTCGCCGCGCGCCTGCTCGGCGAAAACCTCGTGCTGTGGCGCGACGCCGCCGGTGCGGTGCAGGCCTGGGCCGACCGCTGCCCGCACCGGGGCGCGCAGCTCTCGCTGGGCCGCGTGGTGGCCTGCGAAGGCGGCACGAGGCTGGAGTGCCCGTATCACGGCTGGCAGTTCGCGACCGGTGGGCGGTGCGCACACGTGCCCGCGCTGCCAGACTTCCAGCCGCCGGCCACGCACCGCGCGACGATGCATGCGGCGCAGGAAGCCCATGGCTTGGTCTGGGTGCGCTTGCAAGGCGAGGGTGGCGCGCTGCCGGCCTTCGCGGCCGAGCACGACGTGCAGCTGCGCAAGCTCAACTGCGGCCCTTACGACGTCGAGACCAGCGCGCCTCGCCTGGTGGAGAACTTCCTCGACATGGCGCACTTCGGCTTCGTGCACGAAGGCTGGCTTGGCGCGCGCGACATGACGGCCATCGACGACTACCGCGTCGAGGTCACGCCCGGCGGCCTGCTCGCGACCGGCTGCAAGGCCTGGCAGCCGCAGTCCACGATCAATTCCACGGCGCCGGCGAAGGTGGAGTACAGCTACGAGGTGACCGCGCCCTATGCCGCGGTGCTGACCAAGATCCCCGAAGCGGCGAGCGTGGGCATCGACGGCTACCAGGAATCGATCGCGCTCTTCATCTGCCCCGTCGATGCGGAGTGCAGCCGGGTGTGGTTCCGTCTCGCCACCGCCGACTTTGCGCGCGATGATGCGCAACTGCGCGCATTCCAGGACACCATCTTCCTGCAGGACAAACCGGTGCTCGAATCGCAGCAGCCCAAGCGCCTGCCGCTGGACCTGCGCGCCGAGCTGCACACCGCGGCCGACAAGGCCTCGTCTTTCTACCGCCGGCACCTCTTGGCGCGCGGCATCACTTTCGGAGTCTGCTGATGACCTACACCGTTCCTCCCGTTGCCGCCGACCGCCTGCCCGCGCTGCTGCGCGCCATGCCCAAGGCCGAGCTGCACATGCACATCGAAGGCTCGCTCGAGCCCGAGCTGATCTTCGCGCTCGCGCAGCGCAACAGCGTGGCCATTCCCTACGCCAGCGTGGAAGAGCTGCGCCGCGCCTACGCCTTCACCAACCTGCAGAGCTTCCTCGACATCTACTACGCGGGCGCCAGCGTGCTGCTTGCGGAGCAGGACTTCTACGACATGGCCTGGGCGTACCTCGAACGTGCCGCGGCCGACAACGTGGCCCATACCGAGATGTTCTTCGACCCGCAGACGCACACGGTGCGCGGCGTCGCGATGCAGACCGTGATCGACGGCCTGCACCGCGCCTGCGTCGACGCGAAGAGCAAGCTCGGCGTGAGCGCCGCGCTGATCCTGTGCTTCCTGCGCCACCTGAGCGAGGAAGACGCCTTCGCCACGCTCGAACAGGCGCTGCCGTTTCGCGACCGCTTCATCGGCGTTGGCCTCGATTCCAGCGAGCTCGGCCATCCGCCCGAGAAGTTCGCGCGCGTGTTCGCGCGTTGCCGCGAGCTCGGCTTCCACCTGGTCGCGCACGCGGGCGAAGAGGGTCCGCCGGCCTACGTGTGGAGCGCGCTCGACGTGCTCAAGGTCGAGCGCATCGACCACGGCGTGCAGAGCACCAAGGACGCCGCGCTGATGAAGCGCCTGGCAGCGGACCGCATCCCGCTCACCGTCTGCCCGCTGTCCAATCTCAAGCTCTGCGTGTTTCCCGATCTCGCGCAGCACAACCTTGGCGCCTTGCTCGACGCCGGCCTGGTCGCGACCGTGAACTCGGACGACCCGGCCTACTTCGGCGGCTACATGAACGAGAACTTCATCCAGACCTTCGCGGCGACCGGCCTGACGGCGCAGCATGCGTGGCAGCTGGCGGCCAACAGCTTCGAGGGGAGTTTTGTCGACGCGGCGACGAAGGGGCGCTGGATGGATCGGCTGAACGAGGCCTTTGCGCGGGCTTGACGCAGGGCTGTGACGAGATTTCGCTAGGCGGGCATCGGGACCCGGTCCGGTTGATAGCACATAGGTCGCTCGTCGAACGCCAGCCAACCAAGCTGGTCGCACAGGCGCTGAACGATCGCTGAGTGGTCCGCTCGCAGCGAGCATCGCAGGCTGAGTGTGCCCTTTGCCGCAGGAACGTGAAGTTCAATCCATTGTCCGTCGATCTGGGTGCGACCGACATGATCACTGTCCCAATCGATGGCATGAATCGCGCGTGCCAGTGCTGCCCGAATTGCAACACCGTTGTTCAACGGAAGGACCGTAGCCTCGCTAAGTTCGTGCGGCTCGAGCGGCAGACGCGTGGGTTGGAAGAAGAGATACGTGTACGCCATGGGCTTCGCGCGTTTGACATGAACGGCAGCTGGAGGCTCTTGCTCTGGCTTCCTGTTGACCCTGAATTCACAGCACTATTCTGCCGATGTCTGTGCGTCGGATTCTGCCTTTGTACTGATTGCGGCACTTGTACCTCTCACGGTCGTACGCCCACGGCCTCGACCCGGGTCCTCTGTATTGGTACGAGCAGCGGCAGCGCCATCAACGCGCAGGCGCTGGCCGCAAACCACACCAGTGGCCAGCCCTGCAAGGCCTGCAGGTGCGGAATCGACAAGGGTGTGAGAAAGCAGACCGCGAACACGCTGGTGTTGGCCATGCCCAGCGCGGTGCCGGCGCGCGCAGCGCCCGCGAGCACGGCGAGCTCGGTGTAGGCCACGCCGTGCCAGGCCGAGACGCAGACGCCGCAAGCGGCCAGCAAGACGATCAGCACGATGCGCAGCGTCGATGAATCGACAACCGTCGCATCGCCGGCCAGCGACACTGCGCCGAGCGCGGCGAACAGCAGCACGCTGAGCATGCTGCAAGCGCGCAGGTAGGCCGGCCGGTTCCTGCGGCGGTCGGTCCAGCGGCCGCTCCAGACGCGCATCGCCATCGCGCCCACCTGCACCGTCACCATGGTGGCGGTGATCGCGGCGAGGCCGGCATGGCCGAAGTCGTGCAGGAACACGGTGCCGAAGGACAGCACCGCGAACTGCGGCGCACAGAGGATGCCGATGCCGGCAACGATGCGCCAGACGCGCGGGTCGCGCAGCGGGCCGTTGTGTGGCGCGGCAACGTGCGCTGCGGGTGTTGCGCGCGGCGCGGCCGGCGGCTCATGCACCCAGGCCCGGCAGAGCAGGGCGCTCAGTGCGCACAGCGCGGCCAGCAATCCGTACAGCGCCGCGAAACCGAAGTGCAGCGCGACCACGGGCAGCACCAGCGCGCCGATGCCGCCGCCCAGCGGCACGGCCGTCTGCCGGATGCTCATCGCAAGGCCGCGCTCGCCGTCCGCGAACCAGGTCATCACGGCGCGCCCGCTGGCGCCGTTGACGCTGCCGCCGAGCAGTCCGACAAGGAGCAGGCCCGCACCGAGCCAGCCGAGGCCCGGCACCTGCTGCGCCGTGGGCGCGGCGAACAGCGCCATTGCGACGAGCGCCGCCGTCGTGGCGCCGAGCCCGGTCAGCAGCACGGGCCGATCGCCCCAGCGGTCGGTGAGCAGGCCCCAGGGCAGTTCGCTGACGGCGATGCCCAGGCCCATGAGGCCGAGCACCAGGCCCAGCGTCGCGTTGTCGAGCCGGTAGCCCGAGCGCATGAGCACGGCGGTCATCGGAATGCCGCTGAAGGCGACCGAGAAGGCGGCGTTGGCGGCCACGCCGGCGGCGAGCACCTTCCAGCGGTGCCGGGGAGAGAAATGAGGATCGGATGACATCGTGCGACGCAGTGTCGGCTGTTGCCAGAGTTCTGAAAATCAGAAAATAATCAACCCATCATCCCAAAAAACAGGATTGTCATGGCCCAGGTGATGTTCGATCTCGATGTGCTGCGCAGCTTTTCCACCGGCATCGCGCTCGGCAGTTTTGCGCGCGCGGCCGACAAGCTGGGGCGCTCCACCTCGGCCGTGAGCGCGCAGCTCAAGAAGCTGGAGTCGCAGGCCGGCACGCCGTTGTTCCGCAAGGCCGGGCGCGGCCTCGACCTGACGGACGCGGGCCAGACCATGCTGGCCTATGCGCACCGCCTGCTCGAGATCAACGACGAAGCGGCGGCTGCGATGCGCGGCGTCGATCTGCAGGGCTGGGTGCGCCTGGGCCTGCAGGAGGACCTGGGCGAGACGCTGCTGCCCGGCGTGCTCGGCCGTTTTTCGCGCGCGCATCCCAAGGTGCGCATCGAGGCTTGCGTGGCACGCAGCGCCGAGTTGCGCGAGCGGCTCGACCTGGGCCAGCTCGACCTGGCGCTGATCTGGGAGGTGGAGGGCAGGCTGTCGCTGGCGCACGGCGAGCGCCTGGTGCGCCTTCCGCTGCAATGGGTGGGCCCGGCGGCGCCCGAGGCGCTCGATGCGCCGTGGTGGATCGAGCGCCAGCGGCCCGGCGCGCGCAAGTCGAAGGAGGCGCTGCCGCTGGTGCTGCTCGACGCGCCATGTCCGTTGCGCGAGATCGTCACCACCGTGCTCGACCGCGCGGGCATCCCGTGGCGGCATGCGTTCACCAGCGCCAGCCTCGCGGCGCTGTGGGCCGCGACCTCGGCGGGGCTCGGCCTGTCGGCGCGAACGCCCTTCGGATTGCCTTCGCATGTGCGCGTGCTCGATCGCGCCGGCACCGGCCTGCCGGCCTTGCCGCAGATGGCGCTGGCCATGTACCGCGCGCAGGCCGAGCCCGAAGCGCCGGTGGCGCGGCTGGCGGAGCTGTTGCGCGAGGCGGTGCGTGCGGGTGTGCCCGGCGCGTGAGCATGTCAGTACAGCGTGCGTTCCTGGCGCGCCGGCAGTTCGCGGTCGTAGGTCGCGCCATCGAACTCGCCGGCGGTGAGCGCGGCCAGGATGGCGCCCGGCGTCGGTACCGACCGCTCTGCATCGACCGGCAACGGCGCCCACAGCCGGGAACGCTGAATGGCTCGCGCGCACTGGAAGAACACCGACTCCACGCGGATGACGACCACGCACTGGGGCTCTTTGTTATCGACCGCGAAGCGCTCCAACAGATCGGGCGCGACCGTGATGCCGGCGCGGCCGTTCACGCGCAGCGTTTCGCCGACGCCCGGGATGAGGAACAGCAAGGCCACGCGCGGATCGGCCACGATGTTGCGCAGGCTGTCGATGCGGTTGTTGCCGCGGCGCTCGGGCATGAGAAGCGTCTTCTCGTCCTGCACTGCGACGAAGCCCGGCGGGTCGCCGCGCGGCGAAGCGTCGAGGCCGCCCGGATTGCAGGTGGCAAGCACGGCGAAGGGCGAGGCCGCAATCAGCGCTTGGTAAGAGGGATGCAGATAGGGCACTTCTTTCTTGATCGAGGCCTCGCCGGCATGGCCGAACAGCGCTTCGAGCTGGGCGAGGGTTTCGATGGCATGGGGCTGGGTCATGGAGATCATTTCCTCGTGGCAGTGGATGGGAGGTACACGGCTGGCTTCGACTCTCGCCCGCACGCCAGTGCGGCCAGTGCCAGCAGCAGCGCCGGAAGGCCGTAGAGCCACAGCGGGGAAGCGACCGGCAGCAGGAGCCCCGCGAGCAGGGGCCCGGCGCCGGCGCCGATGTCGCGCCACACCGAGCGTGCGGCCAGCGCCTGAACACGCCCGGGCCCCGGTGTGCGCCGCGCCACGATGGGCGGCAGCAGCGGCAGTTGCAAGGCGCGCAGCACGACGATGGCGGCAGCGCAACTCCACAGCCAGCCGGCGCCGAAACCCGCCAGCGCAACGGCGGTGAGCAGCGACAGGATGACCAGCAGGCGCTCGGCGCCCAGCCGCTCGGCCATGCGGCCGCCGACCGGGCTCAGAAGGATTTCCGCCAGGTAGCGCAAGGCCATCAGCAGGCCGGCCACGACCACCGCGCCGCCCGGCAGAAGATCCTTGCCGAGGTAGGACAGGCCGACGATGAAGAGCCCGTCCAGCGTCAACCCTTCCATGAAGGACCAGGCATCCAGGCTGTTGGGCCGCTGGAAGCGCCGCACCGGCGTCGCAATGCGGTGCGGTGCAGAGGGCAGCCTGCGTGCCGCGCAAAGGCCGAGGAGCGACACCGCAGCGAGCACGAAGAAGATCGGCCGCGGCCCGGTCGATTGCGCGAGCAGCGCGCCCACGGGCAGCGCGAGCACCGGCCCGATGGCGACGAAGGCGCGCGAGCGTCCGCTGCGGCGGGACGCGCCGACCGGATCTGCCGTTGCCAGCGACTGGGTCGAAAGGTTGAGGCCCGCGAAGCACAGGCCCCACAGCAGCCGCAGCGGCAGCAGCGCCCAGAAGCCCGAGAGCGTTGCGTAGCCCAGCGCGCAGAGCGCCGCCGTCGCCACGGCCAGCGTGCAGGTCGGGCGGTCGCCGCGCTGCGCATAGAGGCGCGCCACCTGGCCATAGCCGGCGATGCGCACCAGCCGGTTCGCCGCGAGCAGCATGCCGGCTTCCGCCAGCGTCAGGCCGAACTGCGCCGCGTACATGGGCAGGAGCAGGTAGAGCACGGTGTCTGCCGGCAGCGAGAGCGCCAGTGCGAGGGCGGCGCGGCGCGAGTTCAGGTCGGCGGCAGCGGGCGGGGTTCGAGGCATCAGGACCCGATGGTGCGTTGCGCGGGCTTGCCCTGACAAACGACATTCGTGCGCCGGCATGCGTGAGAAAATCGCACGCATGCCGACCCGCGAACCGCCACTGAACGCCATCCGCGTTTTCGTCGCGGCGGCGCGGCACCAGAGCTTCACGCGCGCGGCGGTCGAGCTTCATGTCACGCACGGCGCGGTGAGCCGGCAAATCCGCAGCCTCGAAGAATTTCTCGGCGTCGCCCTGTTCGAGCGGCGCATCCGGCAGGTCACGCTGAGCGCGGAAGGACAGCAGTTCTTCGCCGAGGTCGGCCCTGCGCTCGAGCAGATCGGCGCCGCGGCGCGGGCGCTCGGCAGAGAGGCGCCCGTCCGCGCGGTGCGGATCAACGTGCGGCCGTCCTTCGCGGTGCGCTGGCTGATCCCGCGGCTGCCTTCTTTCGTCGAGCGCCATCCGGACATCGAGCCCCAGGTCGTCACCAGCACGGTCGCGCCGGCGCAGGCCGCCGACGGCTTCGACATCGCGGTGCGGCGCGGACTCGAGGGCTGGCCGCCTTCCATGCGGGTGAGTCCCTTCCTCGACGACGAGGTGCTGGTCGTCGGCGCGCCGGCGCTCTTCAGATCGCAGCCTCTGGCCGATCTGCGCGCGCTGGCATCGCACGTGCTGCTGTCGGCGAAGACGCGCAAGAGCGACTGGGACGACTGGAAGAAGCAGGTAGGCGCACCGCGGACGAAGCCGGCCGGCCGGCTGCAGTTCGACCACCTGCATTTCGTGCTGCAGGCGGCGGTCGACGGGCTGGGCATTGCGCTGGCGCCGACCTCGCTGCTCGCGCATGACCTCGTCTCGGGGCGATTGCAGCCGGCCCTGCCTGCGCTGCGCATGCCCTTGACGCGCTACTACTACGGCCTCGCGCCCGATGCCGTGCCCGAGGCGCGGTGCGTTGCCGAATGGTTCGAAGAAGAGATGCGGCGCGCGCAATAGTTCACGCAAACGGTCCCCCCAAAAAGCCGGCGCGGACGTACGATGAGGCGCTGAACACATTCGTGTTGAGACGGGGCGGAACATGAAAGCGCGTTGGGAATTTGCTGCACTCGCATCGGCAGCCGTCGTGGGCATCTGCCTTCCGGCCAGTGCCCAGAGCGCAAGAGAACTCGCCTTGGCGGCGCCCAACGAACAGCAGGAGGCGGACTACCGCGTGATCGCCGCGCGCTGCGGCACGCCGGCCTTCGAGAAAGCCTTCTTCCTGCATTCCAGGGCCGTGGTTGCTGCCGGCCTGGTCTCGAAGGGCCGCGACCCGGCGGACGTCGAGAAATCCATCGCAGCGCGGCGGCGCAGCCCGCTCGTCCTGGTCGCCACGCCTTCGGACTGCCCGAGCCAGCTGGCGCAGTTGAAGGAACTGCAGAAGCAGCGCAGCGACGCCATGAGAAGCACGCGCGGAAGCCGGTCGCGTAGCGGCTGAGCGCGCGCCGGTAAAATACCGCCCGGCGCTGCTGCCCCGCAGCGCCCTTTTCTTTCTGGGGCCATGTAGAGGAACACCATGTACAAAAACCTCGCGGGCAGCGCCGTTGCGGCGCTCGCAGCCGCCTGTTTTCTATCGCCTTCATTCTCCCAACCGAAGCCCGCGGCCGATCCGCTCAAGATCGGCTTCGTGTATGTCGCGCCCATCACCGATGCCGGCTGGGTGCGCCAGCATGAAGAGGGCCGCAAGGCCGTCGAGGCCGCGTTGCCCGGCAAGGTCAAGACCACCTTCGTGGAGAACGTGCCCGAGGGCGCCGATGCCGAGCGCGTGATCCGCGATCTCGCACAGCAGGGCAACAAGCTCATCTTCACGCCCAGCTTCGGCTACATGGAGCCGACGCTCAAGGTGGCGCGCGATTTCCCGGACGTGAAGTTCGAATCCATCACCGGCTACAAGGCCGCGCCCAACGTCGCGACCGCAAACGCGCGCTACTACCAGGGCCGCTACCTCGCCGGCGTCGCGGCCGGCCGCATGACGAAGACCCATATCGCGGGCTACGTGGCCGGCTTCGCGATCCCCGAAGTGCTGCAGGGCATCAACGCCTTCACGCTCGGCATGCGCTCGGTCGATCCGCAGGCCCAGGTCAAGGTCGTCTGGCTCGATGCGTGGTTCGACCCGCCGAAGGAGCGCGATGCCGCGATGACGCTGTTCAACCAGGGCGTGGACGTGATCGCCTTCCACACCGGCTCCACCGCCGTCATGGCCGCGGCGCAGGAGCGCGGCAAGATGGCCGTGGCCTACCACTCCGACATGCGCAAGGTCGCGCCCGATGCGCAGATCGTCGCCGTCACGCACCAGTGGGGCGCCTACTACACGCAGCGCGCGCAGGCCGTGCTCGACGGCAGCTGGAAGGCCACCAGCGTCTGGGGCGGCGTCAAGGAAGGGATGATCCGCGTCGGCGACTTCGGGCCCAAGGTGCCGAAGGCGGTGCAGGAGGAGGTGCTGGCGCGCCAGCAGGACATCGCCAGCGGCAAGCTGCAGGTCTTTCGCGCGGTCGAGGACGTGCGCGACAACGAGGGCAAGCTCGCCATCGCCAAGGGCACGAGCCTGCGCGACGACCAGATCCTCACGATGAACTGGCTGGCCGAGGGCGTGCAGGGGCGCATCGCGCGCTGAGCGCCTGAACAGACCCTCCCTCAGCCGAGGCGTTCCACCACGAAGTCGACGAAGCTGCGCAGCTTGGCGCTGGGCCGGGCCTCCGGCAGCCGCACGATGTGCACCTCGCGCGTCGGCAAGTCCCAGTCCGGCAGCAGCTGCACCACCTGGCCCGAGGCCAGTGCCGGCGCGAGCAGCGGATCGGCCTGCACGATCACGCCGACGCCGGCCAGGGCCGCCGCGAGCAAGGCCTGCCCATTGTTGGTGGCCAGCGGGCCGCGCACCGGCACGTGCGCCGTCTCGCCGCCGCGCGTGAAGCGCCATGAATGATCGGGCCCCCAGGCGGCGAAGCCGAGCAGCGGCAGCGCCTTGAGATCGCGCGGATGGGCCGGCCTGCCATGGCGCGCGACGAAGGCCGGGCTCGCGACCGCGAACATGCGCGAGCGCGCCAGCGGCCGCGCGATCAGGCGTTCGTCCATCGGCGTGCCCGAGCGCACGCCGCAGTCGAAGCCTTCCTCGGCCAGGTCGACCATGCGGTCATTGAGATTCAGTTCCACCTTCACTTGCGGGTGCGCCGCCAGGTAGTCGCCGATCACCGGCGTCAGGCGGTGCGCGCCGTAGGCCACCGGCGCCGTGACGCGCAGCGTGCCCTGCGGCACGGCCCTGAGCGCTTCGGCCACGCCGTCGGCCGTGCGCACGCTCGCAAGCACGTCGCGGCAGCGCTCGAGGTAAGCGGCGCCGATCTCGGTCAGCGTGTGGCGGCGCGTGGTGCGTTGGAGCAGGCGCGCGCCCAGCTCGGTTTCGAGCGCGCGGATGTGCTTGCCGACCATCACGGCAGAGATGTCCAGCGCTTCCGCCGCAGCCGCGAAGCTGCCGGCATCGATCGTCGCGACGAACACTTCCATGGCGCGCAGCTTGTCCATATTGCTAACCGTTGCTTTCGAATGGACGAAGCGTAGCGTCATTTATCGATCGAGCGATGCACAGAAGAATCTGCTTCTTTCAATCGATGGAGCAGGTCATGAAGATTCTTGTGGTGGGCGCGAACGGCGCGGTGGGCAGTGCGGTGGTGGAG
Organism: Variovorax sp. LjRoot84; assembly: GCF_964254305.1. Classification (NCBI taxonomy): domain Bacteria; kingdom Pseudomonadati; phylum Pseudomonadota; class Betaproteobacteria; order Burkholderiales; family Comamonadaceae; genus Variovorax; species Variovorax sp. LjRoot84. Next base: position 4,247,420 of record NZ_CAXUTE020000001.1, on the reverse strand, counting down.
GCGCTGGCCGAACGCCACGAGGTGCTGAGTGCAGGCCGCCAGCACGGCGACTGGCGCGTCGACATCACCAGCGATGCCAGTGTCGAGGCGCTGTTCGCCGCCGTCGGCCCGCTGGATGCCATCGTCTCGGCGGCCGGCAACCTTTTCTTCGGGCCGCTGGCCTCGATGCGGCCGGCCGATTTCAATGTGGGCCTGCAGGACAAGCTGCTCGGCCAGGTGCGCCTCGCCTTGCTGGGCCAGCACGTGCTGCGCGACGGCGGCTCGATCACGCTGACCACCGGCATCGTGGCCGAGGAGCCGATCCGCCAGGGCGCCAACGCGACCGCGGTCAATTCGGCGGTCGAAGGCTTCGTGCGCGCGGCCGCCACCGAGCTGCCGCGCGGGCTGCGCATCAATGCGGTGAGCCCGACGGTGCTGGCCGAATCGCTGCCAAGCTACGGCTCCTTCTTTCCCGGCTTCGAATCGGTGCCGGCTGCGCGGGTGGCGCTGGGCTATGTGCGCAGCGTCGAAGGCTCGCAGACGGGGCGCGTGTACCGCGTGTGGCAATGAGCCGCGCCGGGATGGGCGATGTTCATCAGACGTCAACGGCAACGGCGGCCGGCTCAGTGCACGAAGCCGCGCTCGCGGTGGAAGTACTTGGCGTCGCGATCGAGCGTCTTGACCTGCACCGCCGGCGAGCCCGCATAGACCGCGTACTCCTCGGTGTGCGCCTTGTTGAGCACCGAGCCCGCGCCCAGCATCGAACGGTCGGGCAGGGCGGCGCCGCCCAGCACCGTGACGCGCGTGCCGACCAGGCAATAGGCGCCGATGCGGATCGGCTTGCAGTCCTGCCGGTTGTCCACCACGTTGATGCCGTGCGTGATCAGCTGCGAGCGGTAGCCCGCGATGGTGGTGAAGGCACCGATGTCGACGCGATCGGTGCAGTCGATGATGTGCTGCTTGGTGACGGCCGCGTGCTCGCCCAGCGTCAGGGTCGGATCGCGATCGGCGCGATGGGTGAAGTGGGCGCCTTTCGGCGGATGGCCGGTGATCCAGTTGGAGCGGTCGATCACCGAATGCGCGCCGCATTCGAGCCGGCCCAGGTGGATGGCAACGTTGAAGTGGCCGATGTAGGCCCCTTCGCCCATGACCAGCTGCCCCGGAAAGACATAGGACATCCCGATGCGCGCGCCGTCGGCGATCTGGTAGCCCCAGAAGCGGCGCAGCACCCGGCGCTTGAGCGCCCAGGGCAGGAACACCACGGCCAGCGCCAGCAGCTTCTTCACCGGGCGGTCTTTCGCTCTTCGATCACCCGCCGGTAGGCCGCCACGTAGTTCGATGCCATCTGCGCCGCGCTGTAGTGCGTGGCGTTTTCGATGCCGAGCCGGCGCATCTCTTCGAAGCGCGGCGCAGCCTGCTCGATGGCTTCGGCGATGGCGGCGGGATCGTGGGGGTCCACGTAGACCACACCCGGGCCCCCGATCTCGTTCATGGGTGCGAGGTCGGAAGTAATGACCGGACAGCCGCAGGCCTGGGCTTCGATGATCGGCCAGCCGAAGCCTTCCTGCAGCGAGGGGAAGAGCAGCGCGGTTGCGCCGGCGTAGAGTGCACGCAGCTGCTCGTGCGAGACGCCCTGCACCGTCGTGACGCGATCGTCGACGCCGTGTTTGCGCGCCAGCTCGGCCATCTCCGGCACCAGCTCGGGCCCGACGAACAGGAGCTGCTGCACCGGCGCCGCGACGCCGCTCGCGGCCGCGCGCTCCTGCAGCGCGATGAAGGCCTCGAGCACCGTGCGGCGGTTCTTGCGCGCCAGGTCCCAGCCGACGTGGATCAGGTAGTTGTCGTGCACCGAGATCCCGAGGCCTTCGACGAGGGGCTGCGCCTCCTCGGGCGGCACGGGCCGGAAATCGTCGTTCAAGCCGTTGAGCACCACGCTGACCCTGGGCTCCTGCGCGAGACCCAGCGCCAGCAGCTCGCGCCGGGTCAGATCCGATACGCAGGTGACCAGATCGGCCGCCGCCAACCCCTTGACGATCAGCCGCTGGAACAGCCGCCCGGTCCAGCTCACGTTCCAGCCTTCGACCATGCCCTTGGCGGCCTGCACGGCGATCACGTCGTGGCAGGTGATGACATTGGGCTTTTTCTTGACCCAGGGGATGTACATGCCGTTGGAGTGGTCGGTCACGTGCACCACGTCGGCCCAGCGCAGATGGCGCCCGATCGAGGGGATGAACAGGATGAACTTGTCCACGTAGCCCAGCCACTTCCACAGGCGCGAAGTGGTCGGCACCCGCTGCACCCGCCGGGGCGGCGTGAGCACGCGCAGCTCGCAGCCGTTGCGGGGGAGTTCACGTTCCAGGATGCGTTTGAAGGCCAGCATGCTGGTCTGGCCGTCGGGGACGTAGTTCCCGATGAGAAGCACTTTCATGTTAGGGACAATACCTGCATGCGCGGCGGTCGGCGTCGCGTGGATTCATCGCTGTTCCTGTTGGGATTGAAGGCGGATTATGTTCGAGCGGCTGGTGCGGCCCTAGGATGTGCCACTGCCGAGCGCGGCTGTCATATAGCCTCCATATGCGCTCGCACATTCCGTACCGGCTTCGCTGCCTTACCCTCCCAGCCCATGCAAGCGTACCGTGCCTCCCTTTTGCGATTCGATGCCGCCGGCCAGCCGGTTTTCGATCAAGACGGCCTGTTGGTGGTCGGCCCCGATGCCGCCGGCCGCCAGCGCGTGCTGGACGCCGGCGCCCATGCGTCGGTGGCGGCCCGCCATCCGGGCGTGGACGTCACGCACTGGCCGGGGCGCATCCTGGCGCCGGGCTTCGTCGACATGCACGTCCACTTTCCGCAGACCGACATCATCGGCGCGCCCTCGGAAGGCCTTCTGCCCTGGCTCGAGAACTACACCTTCCCGGCCGAGAGCCGCTTTGCCGACCCGGCGCACGCGGCGGAGGTGGCCGAGGTCTTCTTCGACGAGCTGCTGCGCAACGGCGTCACGACCTCGCTGACCTTCGCGACCTCGCATCCGCAGTCGGTGCAGGCCTTCTTCGAGGCGGCGCAGCGCCGCCGGCTGCGCATGATCACCGGCAAGGTGCTGCAGGACCGGCATTCGCCCGACGGCGTGCGCGACCAGACGGAACAGAGCCTGATCGACACCGAGTCGCTGATCCGCCAGTGGCACAACGTCGATCGCCTGGGCTATGCGATCACGCCGCGCTTCGCGCCGACCAGCACCGACGCCCAGCTGCGCGGCGCCGGCGAGCTGGCCGCGAAATACCCGGACACCTGGATCCATTCGCACGTGGCCGAGAACAAGGACGAAGTGAAGTGGGCGCGCGAGCTGTTCCCCGGCGCGCGCTCCTACCTCGACGTCTATGCCGGCTTCGGCCTGATGCGCGAGCGCGCCGTCTACGCCCACTGCATCCACTTCGACGACGACGACCGGCGCCTGATGCGCGACACCGCCACCGCCTCGGCCGTGAGCCCGACCAGCAACTTGTTCCTCGGCAGCGGTTTCTTCGACTTCGAGGGCGCCGACCGCATCGGCTATGCCTACGGCCTGGCCAGCGACGTCGGCGGCGGCACCAGCTTCAGCCCCTTCTCGACCATGATGGCCGCCTATTACGTGGGCCGCGAGGGCCAGACCAAGCCGGGCATCAGCATCCCGCCTTCGCAGCTCTGGTGGCGCCACACCGCAGGCGCGGCGCGCGCGCTGGGGCTCGAAGGCGTCATCGGCAACCTGCAGCCGGGCTGCGAGGCGGACTTCCTGGTGATCGATCCGAAGGCCACGCCCTTGCTCGCGCGCAAGACCTCGCTCGCCAACAACCTCGAAGAGCTGCTGTTCGCGATGATCGTGCTGGGCGACGACCGCCTGATCGAGCGGACCGTCATTTCGCAGGCCTAGCCGCGCCGGGTCGCGATCAGCGAGCGCACGTCCGGTGACTTGAGCCGCGGCCGATCGGCCTCCACCGCACGCAAAGGCTCGGCCTCCACCAGGCTGTCCAGGCAGCGGCGCGTGAGGTCCTGGTAGATCTCGGTGCCTTCGCGCTTCCACGCGATCTCGTCGTCGCCGAGCTCGCGCCGCACCGTGGCGGGAATGCCGGCCACCAGGCTCTTCGCCGGCACCCGCATGCCTGCCGGCACGAAGGCGCAGGCCGCAACGAAGGCGAAGGCGCCGATCTCGGCCTCGTCCATCACCACCGCGTTCATGCCCACCAGCGCATCGTGCTTCACCACGCAGCTGTGGAGCACGGCGCCGTGGCCGATGTGGCCGTTTTCCTCGACCACCGTGTCCTGGTCCGGGAAGCCGTGGATCGTGCAGTTGTCCTGCACGTTGGCGCCGCGCTCCAGCACGATGCGGCCGAAGTCGCCACGCAGGCTCGCGCAGGGACCGACATAGCAGCCGGGGCCGACGATCACGTCGCCGATCAGCACGGCCGTGGGATGGACGTAGGCGCTGGGGTCGACCACCGGCACGACGCCTTCGAGTGCGTAGCAGGGCATGGCAGCTCCCGGTTGATCAAGCGTGGCGGCGGTGCTGCACGACCACGAAGCGGTCGGCCACGAAGGCGAGGGTGGTGTAGGCCGCATTGGCCGCCGGATTGCCGCCGGTGGCGTGGAAGTCGGAGAAGCCGGCCGACTGGTTGACCATCACGCTTTGGGTGAGATTGATCGATAGCGCGACGCGTGCGCGCCGCGCGGCGTTCACCATGTCGTCGATGTACGCCGGGTCGTCGGAGTAGAGACCCAAGGTCATGGCGCCATGTCGGAGGACGCTGCGCTCGGCGATTTCGAGCGCAGCCTCGCGCGAAGGCACGGCCACCAGATAGGACACCGGGCCGAAGCACTCCTGCTCGTAGATGTCGGCATCGTCCACGCCCAAGGCGGCGATCGCCGGCGTGCGCACCTCGGCCTGCGGGTACTCGGGGTGCTCGAGCTTGCGCGAGGCCAGCACCGTGCGGCCGACCTTCGCGGCCTTGTCCAGCCGTTCGAGGGTCTGGGGCGAGCCGATGGCGCCGAGCACCGTCAGCGCCACCTTCGGATCGGCCAGCAGTTGGTCGATCGCCTGCGCGAGATCGGAGCCGACCTGTTCGAAGCTCTTGTGTCCCTGGTCGGTCCGGATGCCCTCAGCCGGCACCAGCAGGTTCTGCGTGGTGGTGCACATCTGGCCGCTGTAGAGCGAGAGCGACAGCGCGAGGTTGCGCAGCATCGCGGCATAGGCATCGGTCGATTCGATGACGAGCAGGTTCACGCCGGCCATCTCGGCATAGAGGCGGGCCTGCGTCGCATGCGTCTGCAGCCAACGGCCGAAGACATTGCCGCCGGTGTAGTCGATGGAGGCCACCGCATGGTGCGTGGCCAGCATCTGCGCCAGTTGCGGTTCGGCGCTGACCGCGAGCGTCACGAGGTTCGGATCCAGCCCCTCTTCGGCCAGCACCTCGCGCAGCACGCTGACCGTGATGGCCGCAGGCAGCACGGCGTTGGGATGGGGCTTGACGATCACCGGGTTGCCGGTGGCCAGCGCCGCGAAGAGGCCGGGGTAGGTGTTCCAGGTCGGGAAGGTCGCGCAGCCGATCACCAGCGCGATGCCGCGGCCCACGACTTCGAAGCGCTTCTTCAGCACCGCGGGCGGGTTCTTGCCCTGCGGCTTTTCCCAGGTGGCCTCGGCCGGCACGTCGGCCATGGCTTTCCAGGCGGTGGCGATGGCTTCGAGCGCGCGATCCTGGGCATGGGGGCCGCCGGCCTGGAAAGCCATCATCGGCCCCTGGCCTGTGGTCAGCATCACGGCATGCGCGATCTCGAAGCTGCGTGCATGGATGCGCTTCAAGGCTTCGAGCACGACGCCCACGCGGCCTTCGGGGCCGATGGCCTGCCAGGCGGGCTCGGCCGCCAGCGCGGCGGCGACCAGCGCTTCACCTTCGCATTCGGGATAGCGGATGTCGAGCGTGGCGCCGAAGGGCGAACGCTCGGTGGCGACGCGCGCGCGTTCGCCGGGCTGGTCCAGCGGGTAGTCCTTGCCGCAGAGCGCGAGCGCGGCGTTGCGGCCCTCGGCCTGCGCGCTTTCCCCATAGACCTTGGGCGAAGGGGCTTCCGGAAAAGGGGACCAATGGCCGCGGTGGGCGAGGGCGCGCAGGGCGTCGTCGAGCAGCGTGCGATGGCGATCGAACAGGGCGGTCATGGGTGAAGGTCTCCGGCGATGTTGGAAAAAGGAGTGCCGCGAGCTAGGCTTAAGGGTTAGTACCAAAGGACAAGGCTTGCGGCAGCAAGACCGCGAATCCTATAATCAACCGAACGGTCGGTCAATTATTGAACTCGCCCTTTTGGCCGATCAATCCTCACACCTCAGCACCACGATGGACGAACCCCTGGTACGCATCACACAGTCTGGCGCCGTGCGCACGCTCCAGCTCAACCGGCCGGAAGCGCTCAACAGCTTCAACTCCCAACTGCATGCCGCGCTCATGGCGGCGCTCGACGAGGCGGCGGCCGACAGTGCCGTGCGCTGCGTGGTGCTCGGCGGCGCAGGGCGTGCCTTCTGCGCCGGCCAGGACCTGGCCGACCCGATGGTCGCGCCCGACTACACGCCCGGTGCGCCGCCCAAGGACCTGGCCCACGTCATCGAATCGCTCTACGCACCGCTGGTGCTGCGCCTGCGCTCGATGCCGGTGCCGGTGATCGCCGAGGTCCACGGCGTCGCGGCCGGTGCGGGCGCCAACCTCGCGCTGGCCTGCGATCTCGTCGTGGCCGGGCGCTCCGCGAGCTTCATCCAGGCCTTTACCAAGATCGGGCTGGTGCCCGACACCGGCGGCAGCTGGCTGCTGCCGCGGCTCGTGGGCCAAGCGCGTGCGCTCGGCCTCGCCCTGCTGGGCGAGAAGCTGCCGGCCGCCGAGGCCGCCCAGATGGGCCTGATCTGGAAGTGCGTGGAAGACGCCGAGCTGGCGCTCACGGTCGAGACCCTGGCCACGCGCCTGGCCGACATGCCGATTGCTGCACTGGTCGCCACGCGCCAGGCGCTGGCCGATGCGCAGCAGCTCGATCTGGAGTCCGCGCTCGCGATGGAAGCCAGGCTGCAAGGCGGCCTGGGTGCCGCCAACGACTACCGCGAGGGCGTCGAAGCCTTCCGCGCCAAGCGCCCGCCGCGCTTCACCGACCGCTGAGGAGTTCCGTCGATGAGCGAGACCCATCCCCAACACACCGCCGAACGCGTGCGCGATGCCATGTTCGCCAACGACCGCGCCGTGCGCGGTCTCGGCATGGAGGTCGAGGCCATCGGGCCAGGCCGCGCCGACATCGCCATGACCGTGCGCGAAGACATGCTCAACGGCCACGACATCTGCCACGGCGGCTTCATCTCGACCCTGGCCGATTCGGCCTTCGCCTATGCCTGCAACTCCTACAACGAGGTGACCGTCGCCTCGGGATTCGGCATCGATTTCGTCGCGCCGGCGCGCCACGGCGACCGGCTGGTTGCGCGCTGCGTCGAAGTGTCGAAGGCGGGCCGCATGGGCGTCTACGACACCGAGGTCCTGAATCAGCGCGGCGAGCGGATCGCGGTGTTCCGCGGACGCTCCTACACGATCAAAGGCAAGCCCGTCGTTGCGGCTTGAAGAGAAGGAGACACCCCCATGCCCGTTCAACGCCCGGCACCCGGCGACCTCGAGGCGATCGAGAAGGCCAGTCGCGACGAGATCGCCGCGCTGCAGCTGCAGCGCCTGCAGTCCAGCCTGCAGCGCGCCTACGACAAGGTGCCGCACTACCGCAAGGCCTTCGATGAAAAAGGCGTGCACCCCGGCGACCTCAAGCAATTGAGCGACCTCGCGAAGTTTCCGTTCACCGTCAAGAAGGACTTGCGCGACAACTACCCCTTCGGCCTCTTCGCCGTGCCGCGAGAACAGGTCGCGCGCATCCATGCGTCTTCCGGCACCACCGGCAAGCCGACGGTGGTGGGCTACACCTTGAAGGACATCGACAACTGGGCCGACCTGGTGGCGCGCTCGATCCGCGCGGCGGGCGGACGGCCCGGCGACATCGTGCACGTGGCCTACGGCTACGGCCTCTTCACCGGCGGACTGGGCGCGCACTACGGCGCCGAGCGCGCGGGCTGCACCGTGATCCCGATGTCGGGCGGCCAGACCGAGAAGCAAGTGCAGCTGATCCGCGACCTTCGGCCCGACATCATCATGGTCACGCCCAGCTACATGCAGGTGATCATCGAGGAGTTTCAGCGCCAGGGGCTGGACCCGCGCGAGAACTCGCTCAAGGTCGGCATCTTCGGCGCCGAACCATGGACCGAGGCGATGCGCCGCGAGATCGAGGCCAAGGGCGGCATGGACGCGGTCGACATCTACGGCCTCTCGGAAGTGATGGGTCCCGGCGTCGCCAGCGAGTGCATCGAGAGCAAGGACGGGCCCGTGGTCTGGGAAGACCATTTCTATCCCGAGATCATCGATCCCGAGACCGGCAAGGTGCTGCCGGACGGCGAAGAGGGCGAGCTCGTCTTCACCTCGCTGACCAAGGAAGCGCTGCCCATCGTCCGCTACCGCACGCGCGACCTCACGCGCCTCTTGCCGCCCACCTCGCGCAGCTTCCGCCGCATGGGAAAGATCGTCGGGCGCAGCGACGACATGCTGATCATCCGCGGCGTCAACGTGTTCCCGACGCAGATCGAGGAGATCGTGCTCGCGCACGAGAAGCTCTCGGGCCAGTACCTGATCAAGGTCGGGCGCGAGGGCCATCTCGACAGCGTGGAGCTGCATTGCGAAGTGCAGGCCGGCGCCGGCGACCTCGGCGACGCCGAACGCGAGCAGATCGCGCAATGGGTGCAGCAGCGCGTGAAGACCATGGTCGGCATCTCGACCACCGTGCTGGTGAAACGCCCCGACTCGATCGAACGCACGCTGACCGGCAAGGCCCGGCGCGTGGTCGACGAGCGCCCCAAGACCTGAAAGGAAAGCGTCATGTACACCCAAGCCATGGACACCATGGGCAAGGAATCCGGCGACGGCAAGAAGGTCGTCCGGTCGGCGGAGGAAATGGTTCTCGAGCAGCGCTTCGACGAACGCATCGATGCCGGCGGCTTCATCGAGGCCAAGGACTGGATGCCCGAGCACTACCGCAAGACGCTGGTGCGCCAGATCAGCCAGCATGCGCATTCCGAGATCGTCGGCATGCTGCCCGAAGGCAACTGGATCAGCCGCGCGCCCACGCTCAAGCGCAAGGCCATCCTCTTGGCCAAGGTGCAGGACGAGGGCGGCCACGGCCTGTACCTCTATGCCGCGGCCGAGACGCTCGGCACCAGCCGCGACCAGATGCTCGATGCGCTGCACACGGGAAAGGCCAAGTACAGCTCGATCTTCAACTACCCCACGCTGACCTGGGCCGACATGGGCACCATCGGCTGGCTGGTCGACGGCGCGGCGATCATGAACCAGGTGCCGATCTGTCGCTGCTCCTACGCGCCCTATGCGCGCGCGATGATCCGCATCTGCCGCGAGGAGAGCTTTCACCAGCGCCAGGGCTACGAGGCGCTGCTCACGATGATGCAGCACGGCACCGAGGCGCAGAAGGCCATGGTGCAGGACGCGGTGAACCGCTGGTGGTGGCCGTCCGTGATGATGTTCGGCCCGCCCGACGAGCAGTCGCCCAACAGTGCGCAATCGATGCGCTGGGGCATCAAGCGTTTCTCCAACGACGACCTGCGCCAGAAGTTCATCGATGCCGCGGTCGAACAGGCCAAGGTGCTCGGCGTGACCTTGCCCGACCCCGATCTCAAGTGGAACGAGGAGCGCCAGGCGCACGACCATGGGCCGATCGACTGGAACGAGTTCTGGCGCGTGATCGGCGGCGACGGCCCGTGCAACCGCGAACGCCTTGGCGCCCGCGTGAAGGCCTGGGAAGAGGGCGCCTGGGTGCGCGAAGCGGCGCTGGCGCATGCGCGAAAACAGAATCACCTGAAGGAGGCCGCATGACAACCGATCAAGAGTGGCCGCTGTGGGAAGTGTTCGTGCGCAGCAAGGCGGGCCTGGACCACAAGCATTGCGGCAGCCTGCACGCGCCCGACCCCAAGATGGCGCTGCAGATGGCGCGCGACGTCTACACCCGGCGCCAGGAAGGCGTGAGCGTGTGGGTGGTGCGCTCCGACCAGATCGTGGCCAGCGATCCGGGCGACAAGGACATGTTCTTCGATCCGGCGGAAGACAAGGTCTACCGCCATCCCACCTTCTACGTGCTGCCCAAGTCCGTCGACCACATGTGAACTGAGGCCCCATGCAAGCATCCATCGAACTCGACCGCAGCCCTGCCGTGCAGTACCTGCTGCGCATCGCCGACACCTGCCTGATCCTGGCCCAACGCCTTGGCGAGTGGTGCGGCCACGCGCCGGCGCTCGAAGAAGACATCGCCATGAGCAACATGGCGCTCGATCTCGTAGGCCAGGCGCGTGCGCTGCTCACCCGGGCCGGCCAGATCGAAGGCCGCGCGCATGATGAAGACCTGCTCGCCTTCCTGCGCGACGAGCGCGACTATTTCAATCTCACGCTGGTCGAGCTGCCGCGCGGCGACTTCGCCTTCAGCGTGCTGCGCAACGCGATGGTCGCGACGCTGCTCAAGCTGCTGTGGGAGCGCCTGGCATCGTCGAGCGACGAGGAGGTCGCCGCCATCGCGGGCAAGGCGATCAAGGAAGCGCGCTACCACCAGCAGCATTCGGCCGACTGGGTGGTGCGCCTGGGCGACGGCACGGACGAATCGCATGCGCGCATGGAGGCTGCGCTGAAGGAGCTGTGGCGCTTCGTGCCCGAACTGTTCGCCTCGGACGCCGTGGACGAGGAAGCCAGCGCCAGCGGCCTGGGCCCGGCGTGGGCGGTGTTGCGCGAAGCCTGGTTCGCCGAGATGGGCGCCGTGCTCGACGAGGCCTTGCTCGTGCCGCCGGCCGAGTCGGCCTTCCTGAGCACCGGCAAGCACGGCGTGCACAGCGAGCACATGGGCTACATCCTGGCCGAGATGCAGCATCTGCAGCGCGCTTATCCGGGGGGTGTATGGTGAATGTTGCCGCCTTCGCCCCGACGCGTTGCGAGCAGGCGTGGGAGGTGCTCGGCACCGTGCTCGATCCCGAAGTGCCGGCCCTTTCGGTGTGCGATCTCGGCATCGTGCGCGACGTGATCGAGCGGGGCGATGCACTCGAAGTCGTGCTGACGCCGACCTACTCCGGCTGCCCCGCAACCGAAGTGATCGAGCGCGACGTGCTCGAAGCCATCGAGAAAGCAGGCCTCGGTCCGGCCCATGTCACGCTGCAGCGCGCGCCGGCCTGGACCACCGACTGGATCAGCGCGGAAGGCCGGCGCAAGCTCTCCGAATACGGCATTGCACCGCCCGGACCGGTGGCGCCGGGCGATGCCGTCCCGATCCGCATCTTCGGGCGCGGGACCGGCGCGGCCGTTGCCTGCCCGCGCTGCGGCAGCCGGCACACCGAGCGGCTGTCTGCCTTCGGCGCCACCGCCTGCAAGTCGCTCTACCGCTGCCTTGCCTGCCGGGAACCGTTCGAACACTTCAAGCCGATATGAGCGTCATCTTCCACCCCCTGCGCGTGCGCAGGATCGAGCCCGACACCTCCGAGGCCGTGATCGTCTCCTTCGACGTGCCGGAGGAATTGCGCGAGGTCTTCGGCTTCACGCAGGGCCAGTACCTCACGCTGCGCAAGGAGATCGACGGCCAGGACCTGCGGCGCTCCTATTCGATCTGCGCCGGCGTCGACGACGGCGAGCTGCGCGTCGGCGTGCGCAAGGTACAGGGCGGCACCTTCTCCAACTGGATCAACAGCGCGCTCCAGCCGGGCGACACGCTGCAGGTCATGGCGCCGGAGGGGCGCTTCTTCGTGCCGATCGAGCCCGAGGCCCACCGCCACCACGTGGGCATCGCGGGCGGCAGCGGCATCACGCCCATCCTCTCGATCATGAAGACCGTGCTGGCGCGCGAGCCCTTCGCCCGCTTCACGCTGATCTACGGCAACCGTTCACTCAAGTCCACGATGTTCAAGGAGGAGATCGAGGACCTCAAGAACCGCTACATGACGCGGGTCGCGCTGCAGCACGTGTTCTCCGACGAGCACACCGACGTGCCGATCAACATGGGCGTGATGAACCGCGAGAAGATCGCCGAGTTCCTCGAAGGCCTGGTGCCCGCCGGGCAGATCGACCATGTCTACATCTGCGGGCCCTTCCAGATGAACGACGAGGCCGAGGCGGCACTGCTCGCGGCCGGCGTGCCCGAGGAGCGCATCCATATCGAGCGCTTCGGCATCGCCCAACCCGCCGGGCCGGTCGGCGCCGTGGTGCACGAGGCGCAGCCCGGCGATGCCGAGCAGGCGCGCATCACCATCGTGCGCGACGGACTCAGCCGCGAAATCCCGTTCGCCAAGGGCCAGCCGAGTATCCTCGACGCCGCCTCTTCGGCGGGCCTGGAGGTGCCGTATTCATGCACCTCGGGCGTGTGCGGCACCTGCCGTGCCAAGCTGCTGGAAGGGGAAGTGCGGATGGAGCGCAACTTCGCGCTCGACAAGAATGAGGTGGCGGGCGGCTTCATCCTGACCTGCCAGGCGCATCCCTTGACCGAGCGCGTGGTGTTGTCCTTCGACGAACGCTGAAGCGGCCGCAATCTTTTAACCAACGGAGACCTTCATGAAATCATTCACCCGCCTCGGCGTGGCGCTCCTGTGCGCCATGGCCTTTGCCGCGCAGGCCGACGTCAACGTCGGCGTCACGCTGTCGGCGACGGGCCCGGCCGCTTCGCTCGGCATCCCCGAGAAGAACACCATCGGCCTGATGCCCAAGACCATCGGCGGCCAGAAGATCAACTACATCGTGCTCGACGACGCATCCGACACCACCGCGGCGGTGTCGAACACGCGCAAGCTGATCAGCGAGAACAAGGTCGACATCGTGATCGGATCGACCGTCACGCCCAACTCGCTGGCCATGATCGACGTGGTGGCCGAGGAGAAGGTGCCGATGATCTCGATGGCGGCTTCGGCGCGCATCGTCGAGCCCGTGGACGAGAAGCGCAAGTGGGTCTTCAAGACGCCGCAGAACGACATCATGATGTCGCTCGCCATCGCCGAGCACATGGCGGCCAACGGCGTCAAGACGGTCGGCTTCATCGGCTTCTCCGACGCCTACGGCGAAGGCTGGTTCCAGGAGTTCGGCAAGGCCGCCGCGCTCAAGAAGCTGCAGGTGACGGCGAACGAGCGCTACGCGCGCAGCGACACCTCGGTCACGGGTCAGACGCTGAAGCTGATCTCTGCCAAGCCCGATGCGGTGCTGATCGCCGGCTCCGGCACGCCGGCCGCGCTGCCGCAGAAGACGCTCAAGGAGCGCGGCTATGCCGGCAAGATCTACCAGACCCACGGCGTCGCGAACGCCGACTTCCTGCGCGTCGGCGGCAAGGACGTCGAAGGCACGCTGCTGCCCTCCGGCCCGATGCTGGTGGCGGCGCAACTGCCCGATTCGCATCCGCTGAAGAAGTCGGCGCTGGCCTACGTCAACGCCTACGAGGCGGCCAACGGCAAGGGCAGCGTCTCGACCTTCGGCGGCCACGCCTGGGATGCAGGCCTGCTGATGAGCGCCGCGATTCCGGCCGCGCTCAAGAAGGCGCAGCCCGGCACGCCGGCTTTCCGTGCCGCCTTGCGCGACGCGCTCGAGTCGGTGAAGGACGTTCCCGGCGCCCATGGCATCTTCACCATGTCGCCCACGGACCATCTGGGTCTGGACCAGCGCGCGCGCGTGATGGTCAAGATCGAGAACGGTACCTGGAAATACCAGCCTCAAGACTGACCTTCAACCGGAGCGTGCGTGCGAGCGCGTACGCGGGCCGGGGGCCTGCGTGCGCCACGCCGGAGTGGATGCATGGACTTGCAAATCGCCCTGATACTGGGGCAGGACGGTATCGTGAACGGGGCGATCTACGGGCTCATGGCGCTGGCGCTGGTGCTCGTGTTCTCGGTCACCCGCGTCATCTTCATTCCCCAGGGCGAGTTCGTCGCCTTCAGTGCCCTGTCGGTGGTTGCCTTGCAGGCCGGTCGCGTGCCGGCCACGCTGTGGCTGCTGGTGGCGCTGGCCGTGATGGCGCTGGTGGTGGAGCTGTGGCGATGGAAGCGGGGTGCCGCGGTCGACTGGGCATCGACGCTCGCCTGGTGCGTGGTGCTGCCGCTGGTGGCTTGCGCGCTGGTGCTGCTGCTGCGCCCGGAATCGCTGGTGATGCAGACGTTGACGGCGCTCGCGGTGATCGTGCCGCTCGGCCCGCTGCTCTATCGGCTGGCCTACCGGCCGCTGGCCGATGCCACCGTGCTCACGCTCTTGATCGTATCGGTGGCGTTGCACGGTGTGCTGGTCGGCCTGGGCCTGCTCTTCTTCGGCGCCGAGGGTTCGCGCACGCCGGCCTTCTCGGACCTGCGGCTCGACCTCGGCGGCGTGGCGTTGACGGGCCAATCGCTCGTGGTGGTCGCGGTCACCGCCGCGCTGGTGGTGCTGATGTTTCTTTTCTTCGAACGCTCGATCGTCGGCAAGGCGCTGCGCGCCACCGCGATCAACCGCGTCGGCGCGCGGCTGATGGGCATTCCCACCGGCCTCTCGGGTGACCTGAGCTTCGCGCTGGCGGCGGCGATCGGCGCGGTCTCGGGCCTCCTGATCGCGCCGCTGACCACCATCTACTACGACACCGGCTTCCTGATCGGCCTCAAGGGCTTCGTGGCTGCCATCGTCGGCGGCCTGGCCAGCTATCCGCTGGCGCTGGTGGGCGCGCTGATCGTGGGCCAGCTCGAGGCCTTCTCCTCCTTCTGGGCCAGCGCCTTCAAGGAGGTCTTCGTCTTCACGCTGATCATCCCGGTGCTCTGGTGGCGCTCGCTGAGCAGCCGCCATGTGGAGGACGAGGAATGACGCGCCGGCATATGGCCATCGCCTTCGTCGTCCTGCTCGCGGCGGTGTGGGGTTTCCTGCCGGACTTTTCGGTCACCGTGCTCAGCTACATCGGCCTCTACGCGCTGGTCGCGGCCGGCCTCGTGATGCTGACCGGCGTGGGCGGCATGACTTCCTTCGGCCAGGCCGCCTTCGTCGGCACCGGCGCCTACGCGACCGCCTGGGTCTGCACCTCGCCCGCGGTCGCCGCCGCGATCGGCACGGTCGTGAGCCCCGCGCTGCTGCCGTGGATCGGGCTCCTGTTCGGCATCCTCGTGACCTTCTTCGTGGCCTGGGGGCTGGGCGCGATCACGCTGCGGCTTTCCGGGCACTACTTGCCGCTGTGCACCATCGCCTGGGGCCTGAGCTTCTACTTCCTGTTCGGCAACCTGGAATTCCTGGGCGGCCACACCGGCGTGGCCGGCGTGCCGCCGATCGTGGTGGCCGGCCTGTCCTTCGCATCGCCGCGCTCGTTGGGCCTGGTGATCTGGGGCGTGCTGCTGCTCGCGCTGTGGGCGTTGCACAACCTGCTGGATTCGCGCGAGGGCCGTGCCATCCGCGCGCTGAAGGGCGGCCGCGTGATGGCCGAATCGATGGGCGTGGACACCGCGCGCTACCGCATCAAGGTCTTCGTGCTGGCAGCGCTGCTGGCGGCGGTGTCGGGCTGGCTCTATGCGCACATGCAGCGCTTCATCAACCCCACGCCCTTCAACCTCAACATCGGCATCGAGTACCTCTTCATGGCGGTGGTCGGCGGCGCCGGCCATCTCTGGGGCGCGGTGCTCGGCGCCGCGCTGATCACCTTGTTGAAAGAGCAGCTGCAGGACATCCTGCCGCGCCTGCTGGGCTCCAGCGGCAACTTCGAGGTGATCGTGTTCGGCCTCCTGATGCTGGTGGTGCTGCAGCGCTTTGCCGACGGCCTGTGGCCGACCGTGGCGCGCCTGGGCGGGCGCTTCCTGAAGCCGGTGAAGCCGCGTGCTCCGCGCCAGACGCTCACGTTGCCCGAGGCCACCTTGCCGCCGCGCGGGCAGGTCGTGCTGCAGGCCGACGCCGTGACCAAGCGCTTCGGCGGCCTGGTCGCCAACGACGCGGTCAGCATGGATGTGAAGGCGGGCGAGATCCACGCGCTGATCGGTCCCAACGGCGCCGGCAAGAGCACCTTCTTCAACATGATTTCGGGCGTGGACGATCCCACCTCGGGCGAGGTGCGGCTGATGGACCGGCCGATGACCGGCCAGCCCTCGCGCGCCTTCGCCGCGCTGGGCCTGGGTCGGACCTTCCAGCACGTGCGTCTGCTGGGCCAGCGCCGCGTGATCGAGAACGTCGCGCTCGGCGCGCACCGCCGCGGGCGGCGCGGATGGATCGCCTCCATGCTGCGCCTGGATCGCGCGGAAGAGGCCGCCTTGCTCGCGCAGGCGCGGCGCCAGCTCGAGCGCTGCGGGCTCGGCGAGTTCGTGGAAGTGCCGGCGGGCTCGCTGGCGCTGGGCCAGCAGCGCGTGATCGAGATCGCACGCGCATTGGCGGGCCATCCCGCGGTGCTGCTGCTCGACGAGCCGGCCGCGGGCCTGCGCCACCTGGAAAAGCGCGCGCTCGCCACCCTGCTCGACCAGCTGCGCGCCGAGGGTCTGGCGATCCTGGTGGTCGAGCACGACATGGAGTTCGTCATGAACCTGGCCGACCGCGTGACTGTGCTGGAGTTCGGCGCCGTCATCGCACGCGGAACGCCGCTCGAAGTGCAGGCCGATCCGAAGGTGCTGGACGCCTATCTCGGTGGCGTCGACGAGCCGGCGGAGCAAAAGCTGATGGAGCAGGTGGCATGAGCAAGGCACTCCTCCAACTCGAAGACTTCTGCGTCTCCTACGGCGCGGTGGAAGCCGTGCACCACATCGACCTGCGCGTCGACGCGGGCGAGATCGTCACGGTGATCGGGCCCAACGGCGCGGGCAAGACCACGCTGCTGTGCGCCGCGATGGGCTTGCTTCCTTCGCGCGGCGGCGTGCTGCTCGACGGCGAGCGCATGGCGCGCACCAGCGTGGAAGCGATGGTGGCGCGCGGCGTAGGCCTGGTGCCGGAAAAGCGCGAGCTCTTCGGCGAGATGTCGGTCGAGGACAACCTGCTTCTGGGCGGCTTCTCGCGCTGGTGGCGCGGCGAGCGCGACCAGCGCCAGCGCATGACGGAGGTCTTCGGCATCTTCCCGCGCCTGCAGGAGCGTCGCGCGCAGCTCGCGTCCACGCTGTCCGGCGGCGAGCGGCAGATGCTCGCGATCGGCCGCGCGCTGATGGCGCGGCCGCGCCTGCTGATGCTCGACGAGCCCTCGCTCGGCCTCGCGCCGCTGATCGTGCGCGAGGTGCTGCAGGTGGTGTCCTCGCTGCGCCAGCATGGCGTCTCGGTGCTGCTGGTGGAGCAGAACGCCCGCGCCGCGCTGCAGGTGGCGGACCGTGCCTACGTGCTCGAAATGGGCGCGGTCGCGCTGCAGGGACCGGCCAAGGAGCTGCTGCACGACCGCCGCATCATCGACACCTACCTGGGGCTGGGCGCGCGCACCGACGAAACGCCGGCGCGATAGCTAGGCCAGCAGCGCCTTCAGCTTCGCACTGGTGAAGGGCACGCTGCGCAGCCGCACGCCGGTGGCGTCGAACACCGCGTTGGCCAGCGCCGCCGGCACCGGGCTGGAAGCCGCTTCGCCCGCACCCAGCGGCGGCTCTTCGCGCCGGTCGATCAGTTCGATCTCCAGCCGCGGCACTTCGGTGAAGTTCAGCAGCGGGTAGCTGACCCAGTCGACGCTGGTGACGCGCGAGCGGTCGAAGGTGGTCTCCTCGTGCAGCGTGCGCGAGAGCGTCTGCAGGATGTTGCCCTCGACCTGGGCGCGCACGGCGTCGGGGTTGATCATCAGCCCGCAGTCGTGGGCGCAGCAGACCCGGCGCACCGCGATCTCGCCGTTCTTGCGGTCGACCTCGACCTCCATCGCGATGGCGACATAGGTCTCGTTGTTCTTATAGTGGATATAGGCCATGCCGCGGCCCCTCGCGATGCCGCCGCCGCGCGTGGCGGCAGGCGAGGGCCGGGCCTGCCAGCCGATCATCCGGCCCGCGCGCCGGATCACCTCGGCGCCGCGCGGGTTCGCGGTGTCGCGCAGGCGGAAGGCCAGCGGGTCCATGCGCGCCTTCGCCGCCAGTTCGTCGACGAAGCTCTCGACCGCGAAGCAGTTCGCGACCTTGCCCGGCGCGCGGATGTTGGAAGGCCTGAGCGGCGCCGGCCCCAGCCAGTGCGCCGTGACCTTGACCGCGTTCGCGCCGTAGGGCGGATCGCCGTTCTGCGACACCAGCCCGACGGACTGGCCCACCGGCTGGCGCAGGCCGGCGGCGAGCGGCGACAGCAGCGGTATCCATTCGAGGTTGGCCGTGGCGCGCGGCACCCACATGTCGGTTTCCCAGGCGTCGATGCGGCCCTCCGGCGTCAGCGTGGCCTTCATGTCGAGCAGCTGCGGCGGGCCCTTCGGGTCCCAGCCCAGCTCGTCCTCGCGACTCCACTGCACGCGCACCGGCCGGCCGACCGCCTTCGACAGCAGCACCGCATCGGCCGCCGCGTCGTCGTGCCCGTTCATGCCGTAGCAGCCGGCGCCGTCGAGGTAGACCACGCGCAGCTTGTCGCGCGGCAGCTCGACCAGTGCCGCGAAGACGTTGAGGAAGCGATGGCTGGCCTGCGACGCCGTCCACACCGTGCCGCCGTCGGGGCGCACGTCGGCCACGGCGCACGAGGGGCCGATCGAGCCGTGCGACTGGATCGGCCACGCATAGCTCGCGCGCAGCACGTCCGCCGCATCGCGCAGGCCGGCCAGGCGTTGCGCGTCGCCCTTCGACGCGATGACTTCCTCGGCCACGAAGGGGCCGCTGCGGGCCCAGTCGACCAGCGCCGCGTGGCCGATCAGTGGCGCGCTGTCGCTCCATCGCAGCTCGAGTTCGCGCGCCGCGCGCACCGCGGCCCATTCGTCGGGGCTCACGACGCCGACGAAATCGGCGATGCGCACCACGCGCACGCCGGGCAGCCGAGCCACCGAAGCCTCGTTGACCGACAACAGCTTCGCGCCCACCGCCGGCGGCCGCAGCACGCGGCCGTGCAGCATGCCGGGCACCACGTGGTCGTGCACGTAGACATGGCGGCCGGTCACCTTGGCCGGCACGTCGGGCCGCGGCAGCGAGCGGCCGACCAGCACGTACTGCGAAGGCCGCTTGAGCGGTGCCTTCGGATTCATCTTCAGCTCGAAGCCGCGGCCGCCCAGGAGGACGGAGCAGCCGATGCTGCGGCCGTCGGCCGCGCGCACCGCGCCGTCGGCGAGCGTGAGCTGTTCGGGCGGCAGTTGCAGCTGCTGTGCCGCCGCCGCAATCAGCGCCTCGCGCGCCGTCGCCGCGGCCTGGCGCAGCTCGACGCCGCCGCGCATCACGCCGGTGCTGCCGGCCGTGGGCCCCTGGTTGGGCGTCAGCGCCGTGTCGCCCTCGATGAGCTCGATGCGCTCGACACCCACGCCGAGTTCCTCGCCCACCATCTGCCGCATTGCGATGCGGTGGCCGGTGCCGAGGTCGACCTTGCCCGAGTAGACGACCACGGTGCCGTCGGCACGCAGCGCCAGGAAGGAATCGACCTCGCCGAGCGCGAGCGAGCGTTGCGCGCCGGCGATCGGCTGTGCATGCGCGGGCTGAATGGGCACGAGCCCGCAGCCCACGACCAGTGCGCCGGCTTCGAGCAGGGCGCGGCGTGTCAGCATGAGCGTCTCCATGCTCAGGCCCTCCCTGAATCGGCAGCGCGCTGCACGGCGCGCAACACCCGCTCGTGCGAGCCGCAGCGGCAGAGGTTGCCGGCGAGCGCCTGCTTGGCCTCGTCGCGGCTCGGCCGCGGCACGGCGCGCAGCAGCGCGACGGCCGTCATCACCATGCCGTTGGTGCAGTAGCCGCACTGCGCGGCCTGCTCGGCGATGAAGGCAGCTTGCACGGCGTGCGGCTTCTCGGGCGAACCCAGCCCTTCGGCCGTGACGACGCGGCGCCCGGCCGCATCGGCGATGCGAATGCTGCACGAGCGCACAGGCATGTCGTCGAGCAGCACGGTGCAGGCGCCGCACTGCGCGAGCCCGCATCCGAACTTGGCCGCATGCAGGCCCAGGTCGTTGCGCAGCGCGTAGAGCAGCGGCATGTCCGGATCCCAGGCCTCGATGCTTTTCGAGGCGCCATTGACGATGAGGGTGATGCTGGGCATGCGGACCTCCTTGGGCGGCGGTGCAGGTTGCCACAGCGTGCCCATCGCATCAAGCGACGTCCGGCATCGGGTCCATGACGAATTCTTTCAGGCTAATACCTTCGTAAGCCGCGCCAGATATGCGTTTGTCGCTATGGATTTGATAGCCAATTTGTCATCGACTCGCCTTAACATCGGCCGGTTTTTTCAACTCGCAAGAAAGGCGAACAACATGAGTGAATGGCTCTATCAGGTCACCGGCAAGGCTTGGCTCGCGCTGCTGTTCGGCATCGGCATCCTCGGGTGGGCCGGCTATGCGCAGTGGAAGGCCTCCGCCGACACGCACGGCACCGCGGTCGAAGACCTGGTCGTGCGCAGCGGCTCGATCACCGGCGGCAGCGAGGTCACCGAAACGTCCAAGCGCCGCCGCGGCGGCACGACGACCCGCCGCTACTTCGTGCTCGATGCCAAGCTGGCCAACGGCAGCACCGAGAAATGGCGCGTCGACAACGCGGTCGGGCGCAGCAAGCTCGAACCGCTGATCGACGAGGCCATCGAGGTCAGGCTCGATCCGTCGGACAACAACATGGTCTACGAGATCAAGCATAAGGGCCGCACCGTGGTCTCCCTCGCCGACGTCCAGAAGATCATGGAATCGAAGGACAAGGTGGCCGCCACGATGGCCACCGACAAGGTGACGCTGGTCCTCGGCCTGATTGCCTTGCTGCTGGGCATCGTCGGCCTGGTGATCCGCCAGCGCCTGAACAAGGGGCTCGCCGCGGCGCAGGCCGCTGCCGTGCCCACGCCGGCCATCGGCGAAAAAACCTAGTTGTCGATCACCTTGCGGGCGAAGCGTTCCAGGTAGTCGAGCAGCCTGTTCGCGCCCGCGACGGCTGCCGCCTCGTCGCCGGTGGCGATGCCCTGGGCGAGTTCCATGTGGGCCTTGGCGGCTTCGACGATCTCGCCCTCGTGCTGGTAGGCGTACCAGAAGCGGCGGCACTGCACGATCAGCGGCGCCACGCTCTTGACGGCGGAGTGGTTCTGGCTGGCCTGGTGATTCACGCGGTCGAGCTCGTGGTCGGCCTGCATGTAGTCGTCCAGGTGGCCGCGTGCGGCTGCCTTGACCATCTTTTCGGCGCAACGCAGGATTTCCTTGCGCTGCGCGGCGGTGGCCCGGCGTGCCGAGCAGCAGGCGATGAGTATTTCCAGCACGCGCCGCGTCTGCAGCACATCGAGATGGTCGGCCAGATCGATGCTGGAGACCAGCAGGCCGCGCCGCGGCTGCTGCACGATCAGCCCGATCGAGCTCATGCGCAGCAGTGCCTCCCGCACCGGCGTGCGGCCGAGCCCGGTACGTTCGGCGATCTCGGCCTCGACCACCTGGCTGCCGGGTTCGAGTTGCAGCGTGCATATCAACGCCTCTATCGCGTCGTAGGCGATGTCGGCGGCGCGCCGCGGGGCGGCGGCACTTGGGAAAGACGTGGCTGCAACGGGCATCGTGGAGGGCTGAGGCTGGGGTCGGAAAGGCGGTCGCATTCTCCCATCGGCAGCGACCGGGTGGCGAAGGGGGCCTGGCTTACAGTGCGGCGCCGATCTTGCGCAGTTCGGCGATCTGCGGCGCCTTGGGCAACCAGAGCTTGTCGAACTCCCGGATGACCGGCGCAGGGTCGAAGCCGCTGTCGCTCTTGAAAGCGATGCCGCTCGCCTTGAACTTGTCGATCAGCCCGAGCTCCGTGGTCACGATGTCCTTGATCTGCGCGTCGAGCGATTGCTTGATCAGGTCGCGGATCAGCTCCTTGTCCTTCGCATCCAGCGTCTGCCAGATCCGGCCCGACACCAGCGGCGCGAAAGGCATGAAGAGCGCGTTCATCGGAAGCAGCACCTTCGACACCCGGTCGAAGCGCTGGTTCCACGAGAACTCGATGTCGGCCTCGAGGCCGTCCACCTGGCCGTTGGACATGGCATCGAACACGGCGGGCGTGGGAATGGGCGTGGGTGCCGCGCCCAGCAACTGATAGAAGTCGCGGTACACCGGCGTCGGATTGATGCGCAGCTTCAGGCCCTTGAGCTCGGTCGGGGTCGAGATGTTCTTGGTCGAGAACACCACGCGCATGCCGGTGATGCCCCAGCCCAGGCCGATGGTCCCGGTTTCGCGCGGCAGCACCTCGAGCAGCTTCAGCGCGGCCGGCGTGCGCACCAGCGTGGCGACGTTGGTGGTCGAACGCACCAGGTAGGGCGCATTGATGGCTGCCACGCTCGCGACGCGCGAGCCCAGCTCGGCCGCCTGGATCCAGCCCATGTCCAGCGCGCCCGATTGCAGTTGCTGCATCATGGCCGACTCGTTGCCCAGCTGGCCCGAGTGGAACACCGTGGCGCTCAGGCGGCCGTCGGTGGCCTTCTTCAGCGCCTCGCCGAAGCCCAGCGCCGCGCGGTTCCACGAATGGCCCGCCGGCGTGATGAGGCCGAGTCGGAAATCCTTGGCCGCGGCCGCGCGCGACGGCGTACTGAAGAGAAGGGACGAGGCGGCGGTGCCGGCCGCAGCCTGGACGAAGTGTCGGCGTGAGAGGGACATGCAATGCTCCGGTTGGGGGGAAGAAAAGAGGCCTACTTGAGAAGACCGAGCGACAGGCTCGGGAAGAGCGACAACAGCACCAGCGCCACGCAGCAGATGAGGAAGAAGGGCAGCGTGACGATGAACATCTTTCCGGGCTTGGCGCCGGTGACCGCGGCGGCGACGAAGAAGCTCAGGCCGACGGGCGGCGTCATCAGCCCCAGCACGAGGTTCACCACCACCACCACGCCGAAGTGGCGCGGGTCGATGCCGTAGATCTCGGTGGCGATCGGCAGCAGGATCGGCACCGTCATGATCAGGCCGGGAATGCCGTCGATCACCGTGCCGATCACCAGCAGGATCGCGTTCGCGAGCAGCAGAAAGGTGACCGGGTCTTTGGCGACGGTCTGGATCCATGCCGCAATGGCCTGCGGCACCTTGCCGTAGATCAAGAGCCAGGAGAACACCGCCGCGGCGGCCACCAGGAACAGCACGACCGCCGAGTAGATCGCCGACTTGAGCAGGATCTCCGGCATCGTCCTGAAGCTGAATTCCTTCGTCACGTAACGCCCGACCAGGGCCGCGGCCAGCGCGCCGACGGCCGCGGCCTCGGTGGGGTTGGCGAAGCCGGTGAGGATGGAGCCGACGATCACGATCGGGATCAAGAGCGTGGGGCAGGCCGTCGCAATGGTGTGCAGCCGCTGCCGGAGGGTCCGCTTCTCGGTGCGCGGATAGTTGTAGATCACGCCCATGCAGGCGATCACGACGAAGAACAGCAGCGTGAGCACGATGCCGGGCAGGATGCCGGCGATCAGCATGTCGCCGACCGCGACCTGCGCCAGCACGCTGTAGACCACGAACATCACCGATGGCGGGATGATCGGGCCGAGCATGCCGCCATACACGGTGAGGCCGGCGGCGAAGGTCTTGTCGTAGCCCTTCTTCTCCATCTCCGGCACCATGATCTGGCTCATGATGGCCACCTGCGCAGTGGCCGAGCCGATGATCGAGGACACCAGCATGTTGGCGAGGATGTTCACGTAGGCGAGGCCGCCCTTGACCGAGCCGATGAAGGCCAGAGCCAGGTCGACCAGGCGCCTGGTGATGCCGCCGCCGTTCATGATCTCGCCGATCAGGATGAACAGCGGAATCGCGATCAGGCCGTAGCTGTCGATCCCTGAGAACATCTGCAGGGGATAGGACTGGAACAGCACCGTGTCCCCGGAATTCAGGATGTAGACGATGCCGGCCAGGCACAGGCAGGCGCCGATGGGCACGCCGATCAGCATCACGACGAGGAAGAATGCGGAGGTCAGCATCTCAGTTCACCGCGTCGGCGTTGAGCACGTGGAACTCGCGGTGCACGCGCTTGGGCTGCAGGCCGAGGTCTTCCAGCAGGTTGGCCAGCGCATGCACGCTGAGCGTGAGCGAGAAGATCGGCAGGATCAGCTGCACGACCCAGGTCGGCCAGTTCAGCGTCTGCGTGGTCTCGGTGTAGAGGAAGTTGAAGGACTCGGCCGCGTAGTCCTTCGCATCGAAGCCGTGGCGCGCGATGCCCACCGGGTCCATCCAGACCCAGCACATCGCCAGCAGCCCGAAGCCGAGCAGCAGCACGCCGCCGGAGGCGCAGGCCTTGGCGGCCGCCGCTGCCTTGGCGCCGAGCTTGTCGGTCAAGAGCGTCACGGCGAAGTCCAGCCGCAGCCGGGTCATCGCCGAGGCGCCGATGAAGGTGAGCCAGACCACCGAGTACACCGATGCCTCGTCCACCCAGTAGAGCGGTACGCCCGTGTAGCGCGTGACCACGTTCAGCAGGATCAGCGCGACGAGCAGGCCCATGAGGCCGGTGAGCAGATAGCGTTCGCAGCGCAGGATCGCGTCCGAGGCATCGAGCACGAAGCGGCTGATGCCCGGCGGTCCGAGGGCGTTGTTGTTCATGGCGTTCTTGCGGCCTGGCGGTGCTGCGGCCCGGATCAGGCGACCGACCGGTACTGCGCCGGGCGGGTCGCGAGCGCCTTGCCGACGATGGCTTCGATCGCTGCGCGTTCCTCGCCGACGAGCGGCAGGCGCGGGCGGCGCATGTGCTCGGTGCCGACGCCGACCAGCAGGTCGATGAGCTTCAGGTTCTGCACCAGCTTGGTCGACACGTCGAGATGGAGCATCGGCGTCATCCACTGATAGAGCTTGAGCGCTTCGGCGAACTGGCCGGCCTTCATCAGGTCGTAGAGCGCCACGGTCTCGCGCGGAAAGGCGCAGCCGACGCCGGCGAGCAGGCCGTCGCAACCCAGCGCCAGGCCTTCGTAGGCCAGGTCGTCCACGCCCAGGAAGAGCTGGTAGCGGTCGCCCAAGGTGTTGCGCAGGTCGGTGATGCGGCGGATGTTGTCGGTGCTCTCCTTGATGGCGACGATCCATTCGCAATCGGCCAGCTCGACCATGTGTTCGGGCTTCAGGTCGACGCGGTAGGCGACCGGGTTGTTGTAGACCATCACCGGCTTCTGCGCGGCTTCGGCCATGGTGCGCACGTTGAGCATCGCCTCCCGCGCGTCGGCCACGTAGATCACGGAGGGCATCACCATGTAGCCGGCGACGCCGAGCTTGTTGGCGCCGTCGATGTAGCGCAGCGCTTCGCGCGTGCTGGTCTCCGAGACATTGGCCAGCACCGGCACGCGGCCGTCGCTGGCTTCCAGCGCGATCCTGGCGACCTCCAGCTTTTCCTCCAGCGTCAGCGTGCTGGCCTCGCCGAGCGAGCCGCAAGTGACGAGGCCGTGAATGCCGTTCCTGATCTGGAAGTCGATGTGCTTCGCGGTGCCTTCGGCATCGATGCGCTCGTCGGCGTGGAATTTGGTGGTGATGGCGGGGAAGATGCCTTGCCAGCGGGGGTTGCTCACGTGCTTGCTCCTGGGGATGGATAGGGTTGGAAGTGTCTTTTAAATATATTAGTGAGATATTAGAAATATCTTGTCAGGGTATTTAGCAGGTTGCATGCCAGGGTGTTTTGATGGAAATGGCGGGTACGGGGGCCGCGGCGCGGCATGGCGATGCAAGGCGCATCGTTGAAGTGCGCGGCGCGCACTTGTTTGGTCCGTCAGGGAAGCAGCGTCACTTCGGCCGCTTGAAGCTCCACCACGGCAGCAGGGCGTTCAGCGACTGCACCTCGCCGCTGCCGGCGCTCTCGTAGCCGGCGAGCGTGCCGAGGCGGTGCTGCCACGCTGCGCCGCGCAGCAGCGTGAGCAGGGCCAGGATCGCGGGCTGGTCGAGCGCCGACTTGAGGCAGGCCAGGTGATAGCGCTCGTGGACCAGCGGCACGAAGCCCAGGCCCGCGCTGCGCGCGACCGATTCGATCCCGAGCCCGGCGTCGGCCTGGCCGGCCGCCACCGCGTGGGCGACGGCCGCATGCGAAGGCTCGCAGTGCGCATAGCCTTCGAGCGCATCGGCGTCGAGCTTCTGCGCTTCGAGCAGCTCGTCGAGCAGCACGCGCGTGCCGGTGCCGAGCGCGCGGTTCACGTAGCGTGCGCGCCGGCTCGCGACATCGGCCAGGCTGCGCAGGCCCAGCGGATTGCCCGGCGCGACGATCAGGCCCTGCGTGCGCCGCGCGAAGCCGATGATCTTGTGCAGCCCGGGCTTGAGCAGCGGCTTGTAGGTGCGCTGCGCCAGCGAGCCGCGCGGCGGCCGCTCCAGTGTGTGGAAGCCCGCCATCACGCAACGCCCCTCATTGAGCGCGCTGATCGCGTCCACGCTGCCGGTGAAGCGAATGTCGAGCTGCAGGTGCGCGCTCTCGGCCGCGTGCGCGCGCAGCAGCACCAGCGCATCGTCATGGCTCGCATGCAGGCTCAGCACGTGGATGCTGTCGTCGAAGGCGAGCGCGAAGGCGCGTTCGAGATCGGCATGCAGCGCCTCGATCTGCGGTGCGAGCCGGGCCTGCGCCTGGCGCTCGGCCCACAGGAGCTTGTCGCCGAACTCGGAGAGCTGCGCCGAGCGGCCCTGCGCGCCGGTCACGAGCGGATGGCCCAGCGTCTGCTCCCAGCGCTTGAGCTCGCCCCACACATGGCGGTACGACAGGCCCAGCACCCGTGACGCGGCCGAGATGGAGCCGTGCTCGCGCACCGCGTGCAGCAGCTCCATGAGCGGATTGCGGATCAGCGTCCGGCCGTTGCGGCGCGGTGCGATGGCATAGGAGAGTTCGATCTGTTGCACGGAGAAAAGAGGAGGGCGGGATGCCGCGAAGGATTATGCAGAGGCCGACCCTGACCTATGCATGCGATTGCATAAGTCGGCTCCCTGCATTTGCCGATACTGCCCGGCTCCCGAATCCACCACCTGCATGAACACCTTTACCGACAGCGCCGCCGCGGCCTGGCAGCTCGTCGTCTCGGCCGATCCGGTGCTGCTCGCCATCGTCGGGCGCTCGCTGGCCGTCAGCGGCACCGCCTGCGTGCTGGCCTGCGGCTTCGGCCTGCTTCTGGGGGCCTGGCTCGCGGTGGCGCGCTTCCCCGGCCGCGGCCTGCTGCTCACGCTGCTCAACACGCTGCTGGCGCTGCCCTCGGTGGTGGTAGGGCTGGTGATCTACCTGCTGCTCTCGCGCTCGGGGCCGCTGGGCTTCCTGGGCTGGCTGTTCACCTTCAAGGCCATGGTGCTGGCGCAGGCGCTGCTGGTGCTGCCGGTGGTCACGGCCCTCACGCGCCAGACCGTCGAGGACGCCGATCGCGCACATGGCGAGCAGCTGCGCTCGCTCGGCGCCGGCGGGCTGGTGCGCGCGCTGCTCCTGGTGTGGGACGAGCGCTATGCGTTGATCACGGTGCTGATCGCTGCCTTCGGCCGCGCGGTGTCCGAGGTCGGCGCCGTGATGATCGTCGGCGGCAACATCGACGGCTTCACGCGCGTGATGACCACCGCGATCGCGCTCGAGACCAGCAAGGGCGACCTGCCGCTCGCGCTTGCGCTCGGGCTGGTGCTGCTGGGCGTGGTGCTGCTGCTCAACCTCGCGATCTCGGCCGTGCGCGGCTGGCGCGAGCGCGTCGACGGCGGCGCGGCCGATGCAGCAGCGGCGCGGCGGGTGGAGGTGCTGTCGTGAGCGAAGCGCTCTTCAGCCTGCACGAGATCGACGTGCATTACGGCCGTGTGCCGGCGCTGGTCCGCGCCACGCTGTCCATCCATGCCGGCGAGCGCGTCGCGCTGATCGGCGCCAACGGCAGCGGCAAGAGCACGCTGCTGCGCGTGCTGCACGGGCTGGTGCCGCATGCGTCCGGCGCCTTCGTCGGCAAGGTGCCGCTGCGTGCGCAGGCCATGCTGTTCCAGCGGCCGCACATGCTGCGCATGAGCGTGCGCAACAACGTCGCGCTCGCGCTCTGGCTGCATGGCGCGCCATGGCGCAGCGCGCAGCGCGAGGCCACGGCGGCGCTCGGGCGCGTCGGCCTTGCCGCGCTGGCCGGCCGCAACGCCCGCACGTTGTCGGGCGGCCAGCAGCAGCGCATGGCGCTGGCGCGCGCCTGGGCGTTGAAGCCGGCCGTGCTGCTGCTCGACGAACCGACGGCGAGCCTGGATCCCACGGCCAAGCGCGAGGTCGAAGCCCTGATCGCCGATGCGGCGCACGGCCGCACGCTGGTGTTCGCAAGCCACAACCTCGGCCAGGTCAAGCGGCTCGCGAGCCGCGTGATCTATCTGGAGCACGGCCGCGTGCTGGCCGACCTGCCGGTACACGATTTCTTCAATGGGCCGTTGCCGGAAGAGGCCCGTCTGTTCGTCAAAGGAGAGTTGGTATGAAGTCAATCAAGTTTCTTGCGCTCGCGCTCGTCCTCTCGGCCGGCGCCTTCTCGGCGAATGCCGAGACCATCACCATGGCGTCCACCACCTCGACCGAGCAGTCGGGCCTGTTCTCGCACCTGCTGCCGGCCTTCAAGCAGGCCAGCAACATCGACATCAAGGTGGTCGCGGTCGGCACGGGCCAGGCGATCGACATGGCCAGGCGCGGCGATGCCGACGTGCTCTTCGTGCACGACACGGCGGCCGAGGAGAAGTTCGTTGCCGAGGGCTTTGCGGCCAGGCGCTTCCCGGTCATGTACAACGACTTCGTGCTGGTCGGGCCGAAGAACGACCCGGCCGCGGTGAAAGGCAAGGACATCGCCGCCGCGCTCAAGAAGGTCGCGACCAGCAATGCGGCCTTCGTCTCGCGCGGCGACAAGAGCGGCACCGATGCCGCCGAGCGCCGACTGTGGACGCAGGCTGGCGCCGACGCAGGCCAGCAAGTGCCCAACGACAAGAAGGGCGCGGGCTACAGGGAATGCGGCTGCGGGATGGGCCCGGCGCTCAACATCGCGGCCTCGAGCAATGCCTACGTGCTGGCCGACCGCGGCACCTGGCTGAGCTTCAAGAACCGCGCCGACCTGGCGGTGCTGGTGGAAGGCGACAAACGCCTCTTCAACCAGTACGGCGTGATGGTCGTGAGCCCGGCGAAGTTTCCGCAACTCAACAGCGCCGGCGCGCAGAAGTTTGTCGACTGGGTGATCTCGCCGGCCGGGCAGTCGACCATCGCCAGCTACAAGATCGGCGGCGAGCAGCTGTTCTTTCCCAATGCGGGCCAGTAGGGGCTGGCGCGCGGTGGCTCTCGCCTCGGGTCTGGTCGCCGGCGCGGCCGCTGCACAGCAGCAGCAGACGCTCGCGGTCCATGCGGCAGGCAGCCTGCGTGCGCCGATCACGCAAGCGGCGCAAGCTTTCGAACAGGCGAACCCGGGCGCGCGAATCGCGCTGACTTTCGGTGCCTCGGGCCTTCTGCGCGACCGCATCGCGGCCGGAGAAAAGGCCGACGTGTTCGCCTCGGCCAACATGGCGCATCCGCAATCTCTCGGCGCCGACGGCGCATGGGGGCCGACCCGTGCCTTCGCTCGCAATGCGCTGTGCGCGCTCGCGCGGCCCGGGCTCGCGGTGACGCGCGACACGCTGGTCAAGACGATGCTCGACCCGGCGATCAAGCTCGGTACCTCGACGCCCAAGGCAGATCCCTCGGGTGACTATGCCTTCGAACTGTTCGAGCGTGTCGAGCGCACGGGCGCGGCGCCTGCAGGTTCGGCGCGTGCGCTGGCCACCAAGGCGCTGCAACTGACCGGTGGCTCGAACTCGCCCGCACCGCCGCCGGGACGCAATGTCTACGGCATGCTGGTCGCGAGCGGGCAGGCCGATGTGTTCCTGACCTATTGCACCAACGCGGTGGTGGCCATCGCCGAGGCGCCGGGGCTTCAACTTGTCGAGGTGCCTGCGGCCATCAACGTGAGCGCGGAATACGGGCTGGCCGTACGCAGCGGCGCGGCCCCAGCGGCGCAGGCTTTTGCGGACGACCTGGTCCATGGCGCCGGGCAGGGCGCATTGCGCAAGGCCGGCTTCCTCGCGCCCTGATATCGACAACCGGTCGAGCGAGGCGAAGCCGCCCGACACCAGGTGGCATTCCATCACCTCGGGCACGTGCAGCAGCTCATGCGCGACCCATGACGTGCAGCAATGCGCCGGGGCCTGGCTTTTTGTCCATCGGCCGGGTTTCCAGAAATCCCTGAACGCCAGACCAGATCAGGAGTCCTGATGTAAGTATTTGCGCTTAACAGGTTACCGAATGAAACATACGTAACGCAAACGGCGATAAAAGGGCACAAACGAAACAAAATGCAAGCATTGTTGGAACGCGTGTCAGACCGCTCCTGCACCCCGGACTCGATCCTTTTTGGAGGGTATTGGATGAAATCCACTGGAAAAAGCGCGCTTTTGCTTGTTACTGCAGCAGCCGCGCTCGCAGCGTGTGGAGGGGGAGGAGGAGGGGGTGGTGGATTTCCGGTGATGCAAGGGATCGCATCGGATACGACTGCAGCACCGTCCACCTCTGCTGCGCCAACCGACCCTGCCGTCGAAAAAGAAGCGGCACCGGTCGAGAAGGCGCTTGATTCGAGCTGGACCAAGGTGGCCGTCGAGAATCAGCGATTCACACTGGCTTCGACGACGACCGTGCAGTACGGGGCCAACTCGACCTGGAGGAAGAGATTGCTCTCGGGTTCGGTCGAGTGCAGCAATGCGACCTTTGGCGATCCGCTGCCCTATGTGGCGAAGGCGTGTTACATCCAAGGCCCCGCGCCCGCGCCCGCGCCTGCGCCTGCGCCTGCGCCTGCGCCTGCACCCGCGCCCACCGCGCCTGCAGCAGGCACGCTGCTCGCGGGCGAGGGCTCGTCGTTCACCGTCGCTGCTGCCACCCTTGTGCAGTACGGGTCCGGTTCATCGTGGGTTCAAAAGACAGTCAGCGGCACCGGCCAGTGCACGAACGAATTCTTCGGCAAAGACCCTTCGCCCTTTGTCGTGAAGGCTTGCTATTCCCTCGGCGCAGCACCCGGCACCGCTCCCGCTCCCGCTCCCGCTCCCGCGCCGGCTCCGGCTCCGGCACCCGCCCCGGCTCCAGCGCCGGCCCCGGCGCCCGCACCCGCACCCGCACCCGCACCCGCACCCGCAGTCGTCTCCGGCGATGTCGTCGACAGCGCCGGCCGAGTGGTGGCCGATAGCTACCGCGCCCTGGCGCTCAAGTTGGCCACGGCGGAGGGCATCGCCTACCGCTACGGCAATGCGCCGTCCGTGAACAACACCGGCATCCCGACGCTGTTCAAGCGTGCGGACCAGACCATGAGTTACCACGGAGGCACCTGGCAACTGGGGGGACCTCTTCTCGAAGATCCCGGCCTCTACATGACCAACCAGGCCCACGTCGGTTTTGTCGCCGACAACACGACGCTGCGCATGGGGGTGGGTGATCTGCAGATCTCCGCCATCGACCACAACACCTTCGCGCAAGCGCCGCAGCTGCCCTGGCAGGAAGCGGCCGCGTGGGACGGCAGCGCCGGTCGCACCAACTACAACGTCAGCACCTACAAGACCGCCGGCCTCACGACCGGCGAGCCGGTGGCGGTGGCGCGTTGCGGCGGCCGCGTAGGCTTCTGCGCCACCTCGCTGGTGGCTTTCCAGAACGGCCTGATCGGCACCGCGGGCAGCAACACGGCGAACAACCGGGGCTCGGTGAAACTGCCCGCCAACAAGGTGCCGACCGGCATGGCCATCACCAACACCAGCGAATACGCGCTGGTGACGGTGTGGGACACGACGGCGCTGAAGGGCCAGGTGGCGGTGATCTCGCTGGCGGGGCTGTGCAACAACTGCAACCCGTACAACTCGGCCCAGAACGGCAGCTACGACGCCTGGTACGACTGGTGGCACGAGTGGATGGGCGTGTACCCCGGCCTGCCGAACATGGGCAACATCGCCTTCATGAAGGTGCTGGGCTACATCGACCTGCCGGGCATGAACGCACCGACCGAGATCGCCGTCACCACGGGCTTCGACCAGTTCCAGACGGCACTGCCGGAAAAGTACGGCGAGTTCATGGGCCAGACCTACTCGCCGTTGACCGACCCGTCCAAGCGTGCGACGTTCTCGGGTTCCGGCACGAACGCCAATAGGTATGCCAAGGCAGGTGTGGCGGTGGTCATCTCCAAGTCGGAGAAGAAGGTCGCCTTCATCGACCTGAAGCCGCTGTTCAGCTACGTCAACAGCGTCTACTTCGGTACCGGTCCGACGGAGTTCACCAACCTGGGTCAGGCCGATAACCAGTGGCCGTACACCTTCGCGTACAAGCCGCAGCAGACGCCGACGGTGATCACGACGGTGGCGCTGGACAGCAAGCCGACCGCGGTGAAGACCACCATCTTCGGGCCGACTCACCGCGCCTGGATCGCCACGGAAGAGGGTTCGCTGCGCATCTATGGCCTCGGCAACGTGCCCACCGGCACCACGGTCACGGACGTCGTCGAGAAGGGCCGTGTCGCGATCGGGAAGAACCCGACCTCGCTGGCGATCTCGAAGATCGACCCGGAGAACAGGACCTTCGAGCCCTTGAATGAGCAGGTGCTGGTGGCTTCGCGCGGCGATCGCAAGATCCAGTGGGTGAGGTTCGCAGGCGACGGCAACAGCGGCAGTGTGGTTCGCACCCTGCAGGACTCGCGCATCGTCGACCCGATCGCGGTCGAGGATGCCGACAACTTCGCAAGCGACAACATGGTCTTGAGCATTGCGGACTACACCGGCAAGGCGGTGTCGAACTACCGCTACGGCTCGGTGATCTTCGCGAACCGCGGCGGCTCCTGGGCCTGCCAGCCGCCGGGCGGCTGTCCGGTGCAGGGCACCGGCGGCATGAACATGGAGTTCGGCGGCAGCTTCACGATGGAGGGCCGGCCGTTTCATCTCAGGACAGCCAACGTGCCCTGATCCGCCCGAAGCCTCAGCGATCCAGCGGCAGGTACAGGCTTTCCTTGACCTCTTCCATCACCACATAGCTGTTCGACTCGGCCGGCACCGGCAGCTTCTTCAGCAGGTCGCCCAGCAGGCGGCGGTAGTCGCTCATGGCGCGCAGGCGCGCCTTCACCAGGTAGTCGAAGCCACCCGACACGAGGTGGCATTCCATCACCTCGGGCACGTGCAGCAGCTCCTTCCTCACCTTGTCGAAGACGTCGGCCGACTTGGAGGACAGCGTGATTTCCACGAACACCAGGAGCGTCTTGCCGATCGCCTGCGGATCGATGCGCGCGTGGTAGCCGGTGATCACGCCTTCGCGTTCCATGCGCCGCACGCGCTCGGAGCAGGGCGAGGTCGAGAGGCCGATCTGCTCGGCCAGTTCGGTCATGGAGATGCGGCCCTGGCGCTGCAGGATGTCGAGGATCTTGCGGTCGGTGCGGTCGAGTTCGGTCATGGGCAGCAAAAAGCACTGGAATGTGTCGATATTTCAGTGGAGTTTATGGCAGATGAATGAATACGCTTGACTCTTCTCTCGCAGCGAAGGTGTCTTGCCATGAAAGTGATCGTTCTGGGCGGCGGTGTCATCGGTGTCACAACCGCCTACTACCTGGCCCGTGCTGGCGCGGAAGTGACGCTCGTCGATCGGCAGAGCGGCCCCGCGGAAGAAACCAGCTTCGCCAACGCCGGCCAGGTGTCGCCCGGTTATTCCACGCCCTGGGCCGCGCCGGGCATTCCCTTCAAGGCCCTGAAGTGGATGTTCCAGAAGCACGCGCCGCTCTCGATCCGGCCCGACGGCAGCCTGTTCCAGCTGCGCTGGATGGCGGCCATGCTGAAGAACTGCTCGCCCGAGCGCTATGCGATCAACAAGGAACGCATGATGCGCGTGGCCGAATACAGCCGCGACTGTCTGCGCGAGCTGCGTGTCGAAACCGGCATCCGCTACGAACATCGCACCCAGGGCACGCTGCAGCTGTTCCGCACGCAGGCCCAGCTCGACGCCGTGCAACGCGACGTGGCCGTGCTGCAGGAGTGCGGCGTTCCCTACCAGTTGCTCGATCGCAGCCAGCTGGCGACGGTCGAGCCGGCGCTGGCGCGCACGGGCGACCTGCTGGCCGGCGGCCTGCGTTTGCCGAACGACGAGACCGGTGACTGCCACTTGTTCACGCGCGCCCTGGCCGACGTCGCGCGCGGGCTGGGCGTGGATTTCCGTTTCGAACAAGACGTCGAAGGGCTCGCCGCCGAAGGCGGCCGAATCACCGGCGTGCGCCTGGGCGGGCCGGCGCGCGAAGTGCTCACGGCCGATCGCTACGTGCTCGCCTTCGGCAGCTATTCGCGCGACTTCGCAGCCAAGCTGGGCCTGGACATCCCGGTCTACCCGGTCAAGGGCTATTCGATGACCGTACCGCTCGTCGACCCGGCCGCGGCGCCGCAGTCCACCGTGCTCGACGAAACCTACAAGGTCGCGGTCACGCGCTTCGACGACCGCATCCGCGTCGGCGGCATGGCCGAGCTCGGCGGCTTCGACCTGCGCCTGAATCCGCGCCGGCGCGAGACGCTGGAGCGCGTGATCACCGACCTGTTCCCCTGCGGCGACCTGCCGCGCGCCACTTTCTGGACCGGCCTCAGGCCGATGACGCCCGACAGCACGCCGATCGTCGGTGCCACGCCGTATGCCAACCTGTTCCTCAACACCGGCCACGGCACGCTGGGTTGGACCATGGCCTGCGGCTCGGGCAAGCTGGTGGCCGACCAGGTGATGGGGCGGCGGCCCGACATCCGCACCGACGGCCTGGCGATGGACCGCTACCTTTCGCCCGCGCCGCGTGGTCCTGTCGGCGCGTTGCCGAGCGGCGCCTCGGCCTGAGCCTTCGGGTTTTTCCGTAGAGGGATAGCCTGGATGCGCCGTGGTTTTGCCTCTGGTAAAACCACGGCATGACAAGAAAGATCCAGCCACCCTCGATCACGCGGACGCAAGAAGCCGAAGGCACCGGCTTCTCCAAGGTGTTCGCCTTCCTGCGCGACAGGCTGCTCGAGGGCAGCATCCGTTCGGGAGATCGGCTGGTGCCCGAACGCGAACTCGCGCTGCAGCTGGGCGTGAGCCGGCCCATCGTGCGCGAGGCGCTGCGCGCGCTGTCGATGATGGGCGTGGTCGAGATCCGCGAGCGCGTGGGCACCATCGTCCGCAAGCCCGACGTGTCGGTGCTCGGCGACTTCTTCGCGTTCTCGATGGCGCAGCAGGCCGACATCGTGGACGACGTGATGCAGGCGCGCATCGCGATCGAGGTGCAGGCCGTGCGCCTGGCCTGCCGGCACGCGTCGACATCCGACCTGGAGCGCATCGCCGCGGCGGTCGACCGGATCGAGGCGACAGTCGACGACTCCGAAGAGGGCAGCCGCGCCGACTACGAGTTCCACACCGCATTGGTGCGGGCGAGCCGCTCCGAGACCTTGATGCAGCTGTATGCCGCGATGTCGACGCTCCTGATGCGCTCGCACCATGAGCGCCGCGACGTGGTCGGCGGCGATCCGGCGGTCAAGCAGTACCTGGTCGAAGACCATGCGCGCATCTTTCAGGCGCTGGTCGCGCGCGACGAAGACCGAGCCGACCAGGTGCTGCGCAAGCACTTCAGCATCGGTGACGAATACCGGCGCAAGGCCGCCACCGGGCCTGCCGCGCGCGGCCGGCCGCCGATGCGCGAGGAGGTGGCGTGATCGATTTCGACTTCGGAGTCGTGCTCGAACGCTGGCCGCTGTTCGTCGAGGGCGCGTGGCTGACCGTGCGCCTGGCATTGGTCGCCACGCTCTCGGGCTTCGCGATCGGCACGCTGTGCGCGGCCGGCAGGCGAAGCAGCCACCGGCTGCTGGCGCGTGCCTGCGGCGCGTATGTGGAACTGATCCGCAACACGCCGCTCCTGGTCCAGATCTTTCTCGTCTACTTCGGCCTGTCGAGCCTCGGGCTGTCGCTGTCGGCGTTCACCGTCGCGGTGATCGCGCTCGCGGTCAATGCCGGCGCCTATGCGACGGAAATCATGCGCGCCGGTTTCGATTCGGTGAACCGCAGCCAGATCGAGGCTGCCGAATGCCTCGGGCTTTCGCGGCTGCAGGTGTACTGGCACGTCGTGCTGCTGCCCGCGATGGAACGCGTGTACCCGGCGCTGACCAGCCAGTTCGTGCTGCTGATGCTGGCCTCGTCGATCTGCTCGCAGATCTCGGCCGAAGAGCTCACCGCGATCGCCAACCACGTGCAGTCGGACACCTACCGGCCCTTCGAGACCTTCATCCTCGTCGGCGCCGCCTACATCCTGCTGTCGCTGCTGATGCGCCTCGGCTTCTGGGGTCTGGGCGCGCTGCTGTTCCCGCGCCGCCGCAGACTGGGCACCGCGCTGTGATGACCGGCACCGCGTTCAACGCCAACCACCTGCTGTTCCTGCTGCAGGGCGCCGGGTGGACCGCGATCCTCTCGCTCATCGCCTTCGTCGGCGGCGGGCTGTGCGCGTTCATCGTCGCGCTGGCGCGGGTCTCGCCCCATCGCTGGGTGCGCGCGGCGATGGGGCTGTGGGTCCAGCTGGTGCAGGGCTCGCCGCTCCTGGTCATCATGTTCCTGGCCTTCTTCGGGCTACCGACCCTGGGCATCAAGGTTTCCGCGCTTGCCGCGGCCGGCGTGTCGCTGACGATCTACGTGTCGGCCTATCTCGGCGAGATCTGGCGCGGCGCCATCCAGGCGGTGCCGCGCGCGCAATGGGAGGCCGCCGAATGCCTGGCGCTCGGCCGCACGCAGCGCATGTTCAAGGTCGTGCTGCCGCAGGCCGTGCGGCTGGCCACGCCGCCCACGGTCGGCTTCATGGTGCAGATCGTCAAGAACACCTCGCTGGCGTCGGTGGTCGGCTTCGTCGAACTCGCGCGCTCGGGGCAGATCATCAACAACTCGATCTTCGAGCCCTTCATCGTCTATCTCTTCATCGCCGCGATCTACTTCGCGTTGTGCTATCCGCTCTCGGTCTGGAGCCGCCGGCTCGAGCGCAGGGCCGTCGCGTCCCCCACTGCGGCGAAAGCCGTCTTCACCCATGACCCAGTCCTCGCCCAATCCTGAGCGCGCCGCGGCGCCGGTCGTGCGCCTGCACGACGTGCACAAGAGTTTCGGCGCGCTGAAAGTGCTCGAAGGCGTCGGCTTCGAAGTCGGCCGCGGCGAGGTCACGGCGATCATCGGCCGCAGCGGCTCCGGCAAGAGCACCGCACTGCGCTGCATCGATCGCCTGGAACGCATCGACAGCGGCGAGATCGTGGTCTGCGGCCATCGCGTCGACGCGGCCGGCGTCGACCTCAAGGCGCTGCGGCTCGATGTCGGCATCGTCTTCCAGAGCTACAACCTCTTTCCGCACCTGACCATCGAGCAGAACATCATGCTCGCGCCGCGCTCGGCCAAGGGCGTGGCCAAGCAGGCTGCGCGCGCGCTCGCACACGAGGTGCTGGCCAAGGTCGGCCTTGCGGAGAAGGCGTCCTGTTATCCCGAGCAGCTCTCGGGCGGCCAGCAGCAGCGGGTTGCCATCGCGCGCTCGCTGGCGATGCAGCCGAAGGTGATGCTGTTCGACGAGGTGACCTCGGCGCTCGATCCGGAGCTCACCGGCGAGGTGCTGCACGTCATCGAGGACCTCGCGGCCGGCGGCATGACCATGGTCATGGTCACCCACGAGATGGCGTTCGCGCGCAAGGTCGCAGATCAGGTGCTGTTCATGCACCGCGGCAGGGTCTGGGAGCGCGGCGGCCCCGAGATCCTGTCATCCCCGCAAACCGCCGAGCTTCGGCAGTTCGTGGCCAGCGAGCTCTGAAGGCTGGCCTTCTTTCGAAAACATGGAGACAACACCGTCATGAAGCTTTTCCGTTCACTGCCCACCCTGTTGGCCGCCGCCTGCCTTACGCTGGCGGCTGCCGCGCATGCCGACGTGCTCGACGACGTGATGAAGGCGAAGAAGATCCGCATCGCAACGGACTTCTCGATTCCACCGTCCGGCATGCTCGACAAGGACCTCAAGCCGACTGGCTCCGACGTCGAAACCGCGCAGCTGCTCGCCAAGGACTGGGGGCTCGAACTGGAGTTCGTGCAGACCACCGGCGCCACGCGCATTCCGAACCTGCAGACCGGCAAGGCCGACATCGTGGTCTCGACGCTGTCGGTGACCCCGGAGCGCCAGAAGGTCATCGACTTCTCGAAGCCGTATGCGGCGCTGGTCTCCGTCATCGGCGCGCGCAAGGATCTGGCGATCAAGGACTGGCCCGACCTGAAGGGCAAGTCGGTCACCGTCACGCGCGGCACCACGCAGGACACCGAACTCACCCAGCTGGCGAAGGACAGGGACTTCAAGGTGGTGCGCTACGACGACGATGCGACCATGGTCACCGCCGGCGTCAGCGGCCAGGCCGACATCGTCTCCACCTCGGTCACGATCATGAATCAGATCACCGCGAAGAACCCGCAACGCCCGTTCGAGCAGAAGATCGTGCTGCGCAATCTCGATCTCGCCGTCGGCGTCAAGAAGGGCGAGGAGCGCATGGTCGCCAAGCTCAACGAGTGGGTCACGGCCAATCTCCAGAACGGCAAGCTCAACGCCATCTACAAGAAGTTCCACGGCAGCGATCTGCCCGCGAACATGCGTCCCTGATCATTCACAACTCGAAGAGGAATTCATGCGTCTCGTCATCGGTTCGGACCACGCCGGCTGGGTGCTCAAAAGCGCCGTGGTCGACCACATCAGGAAGCTCGGCCACGAGGTCGTCGACGTCGGCAGCCACGACGACCGACCGGTCGACTTTCCGGATGTGGCACGCGCGGTGGCCGCCAAGATCGTCGCCGGCGAGGTCGAGCGCGGCATCATGGTGTGCGGCACCGGCGTCGGCGCGTCGATCGCCGCCAACAAGATGAAGGGTATCCGCGCGGCGGTCTGCCACGACGTGCATTCGGCGCACCAGTCGGTCGAGCACGACGACGTGAACGTCATGTGCATCGGCGCGCAGATCGTCGGCCCCTGGCTCGCCGCCGACCTCGTCACCTCCTACCTGGGGGCGCGCTTCGCGGCGGAGGACGAGGATTTTCGCCGCCGCGTCGAGAAGCTCCACCAGATGGACGCCGAGTCTTGAACTCCGACCACGCCACGCCCGAGGTCGTGGTGTTCGGCAGCCTCAACATGGACCTGGTGCTCCGTGTGCCGCGCGTGCCGGATGCCGGCGAAACCCTCGAGGCTCGTTCCTTCATGAGCAATCCGGGCGGCAAGGGTGCCAACCAGGCCGTGGCGTGCGCGCGGCAGGGCGCCCGTGTGGCCATGGTCGGTCGCGTGGGCGACGACGCCTTCGGGCGCGCCCTGAAGGCATCGCTCGAAGCG
Source organism: Variovorax sp. LjRoot84 (assembly GCF_964254305.1). Classification (NCBI taxonomy): domain Bacteria; kingdom Pseudomonadati; phylum Pseudomonadota; class Betaproteobacteria; order Burkholderiales; family Comamonadaceae; genus Variovorax; species Variovorax sp. LjRoot84. The sequence goes on along the minus strand of NZ_CAXUTE020000001.1, from coordinate 4,208,043 downwards.
GACGGTGTGGAGGCTCGCCATGTGGCCACCGATGCGGCGTCGACCGGCGTGGCCCTGATCATGGTCGACGACGGCGCGCAGAACCGCATCGCGCTGAGTCCCGGCGCGAACGCATCCGTGGGCAGCGAAGACACGCAGCGCCTGCGCCACGCTCTCGCTGATGCGCGCATCCTGTCGCTGCAGCTCGAGGTTCCCATGCCGGCGGTGTGCGAAGCGGCGGCGATCGCGCATGCCGCCGGTTGCACGGTGGTGCTGAATCCTGCTCCCGCGCAGCCGCTGCCTGACGCGCTGTGGCCGCTGGTGAGCATCCTCGTGCTGAACGAGACCGAGGCCGCGATGTTGAGCGGCATGACCGTCTGCGACACGGCGAGTGCCGCCCGCGCGGCCGATGCCCTGCGACAGCGCGGACCCGCTCACGTGATCCTGACGATGGGCGGCGACGGCGTCGTGTCCGCCAACGCCGAGGGCTGCCGCCACTTCGCGGCATTGGCGGTCCAGGCGGTCGACACCACGGCCGCGGGCGACACCTTCATCGGCGCGCTGTGTGCCGCGCTCGCGAACAAGGAATCCATCGATGCCGGCATCGCGCTTGGCATCCAGGCCGCGGCGCTCAGCGTGACGAAGGCGGGCGCGCAGGTGTCGATGCCGCATCGGCAAGACCTCGCGGCACTGCCTGCGGTTCCGCGGCCGAGCCCGGTGGCACTGGGCTGATGCGGCTCAGGCCGGGGCCTCGGCCGACCGTCCCTCGATCAGCTTCACCAGCGTGTGCAGCACGCGATTGGCCGGCGTCGCGATGCCCAGCGCTTCACCCTTGCGCAGCACGTAGCCGTTGAGGTGGTCGATTTCGCTGCGTTTGCCGCGCGCCAGGTCCTGCGCGGTGGAGGAGAACTGGGTCGGCATCGATTGCGCGATGCGCTCGACGGCGGCCCAGCTGTCGCCGGGCACGGTCACGCCGCTGGCCTCGGCGACGGCCAGGCATTCCTGCACCACGTCCCGCATCACGGCGTCCACGCCGACGCCCTGCACGAGCCGGCCATAAGGCAACTGCGAGATCGCCGACAGCGCGTTGTAGGCGCAGTTGAGAATCAGCTTGGCCCACAGCGCGCCCGCCACGTTGTCGGAGATCTGCGTCGGCACGCCGGCCTCGATGAAGAGGCGCGCGGCCTCATCGCTGCGGGGCGACGGCGCGATGACCAGCTCGCCGCGGCCGTGGTGCTTCACGTGGCCCGGCCCCGCCATCTCGGTGGCGACATACACCACCGTCGCCGCGACCTGCTGGCGCAGCGCCGCCTGCAGCCGGTCGGCGTTGTCGACGCCGTTCTGCAGCGTGAGCACCAGCGCATCCGGCATCAGGTGCGGACCCATCTGCGCGGCAGCGCTCTCGGTGTCGGTGGACTTGACGCAGAACAGCACCAGCTGCGCGCCCTGCACGGCGCTGACTTCCGTGCTGGCCTCGATCGGCACATGCGCCTTGAAGGACTGCGTATCGAGCAGCAGGCCGTCGCGGCGTATCGCCTCGACGTGCTGCGCCCTGCCGATCAGCACCACCGAATGGCCGGCGCGCGCCAGCATGCCGCCGTAGTAGCAACCCACTGCGCCCGCACCCATCACCGCGATCTTCATGACCTGCTCCGAAAAAGTCCTTCCTGCATGGTAGTGCCGTTGCGCCCATGACCTCCCACGTCATCGACCCGCGGCGCGCTCGCGGGGACCATTCATTCACCCCGCGCCGTTGCGGGCCCTGAACAGAAAGGAAACGCCATGAACACCGCCGCCCCCGATGCCGCGCGCATTGCCGAACACTACATCGCCGTCTGGAACGAGACCAACGCCGAGCGCCGCCTCGCGCTGCTCGAAAGCCATTGGACCGCCGACGCGCGCTACGTCGATCCGATCATGCAGGGCAGTGGCCGCGCGCAGATCAGCGCACTGGTCGGCGGCGTGCACCAGCGCTATCCGGGCTTCCGCTTCAGGCTCAAGGGCGAGGCCGATGCGCACGGCGACCACCTGCGCTTCTCGTGGACCCTGGGCCCGAGCGGCGCCGAAGACCTGATCGAAGGCACCGATTTCGTTCAGCTCGAAGCGGGCAAGCTGCAGTCGGTCACGGGCTTCCTCGACAAGGTGCCGGTCGGCGCCTGAGGCCTATTCGAGAATCGCGACGCCCTTGACCTGCGCATGCACGGCCGAGCCCACGCCAAGGCGCAGCAGCTCGGCCGACTTGCGCGTGATGCGCGCGAGCAGGCGTGCGCCGCCGAGGTCCAGCCCGACCATGACCTGGGCCGGTCCGTCTTCGGCCAGGTCGGCCACGGTCGCGGGCAGGATGTTGAGCACGCTGGTCGCGGCTTGGTGCTGCAGCGTGAGGCTGACGTCGCGCGCCTGGATGCGAACCCGCACCGCCTGCCCCACGCGCGCGCCGCTGTGCGGCAGGCAGAGCGTGCCGCCCGCGAACGCGAGCTGCGTCAGGCCGTAGGCGGCGTCGTAGCCCGTCACCACCGCGGCGACCACCGCACCCGCCGCGTCGCCATGGGCGAGCGGCAGGTCGAGCCGGGTCATCAGCGCGTTGGCCGGGCCGCTCGCAGTCACGCGTCCGGCGTCGAGCAGCACCAGGTGGTTGGCCAGGCGCGCGACCTCGTCGGGCGCGTGGCTCACATAGATCACCGGCATGTCGAGCTCGGCATGCAGCCGCTCGAGGTAGGGGAGGATCTCGCGCTTGCGCTGCAGGTCCAGCGAGGCGAGCGGTTCGTCCATCAGCAGCAGCCGCGGACTGGTGGCCAGTGCACGCGCGATGCCCACGCGCTGGCGTTCGCCGCCCGAGAGCGTGTCGGGCCGGCGCGCGAGCAGGTGGCCGATGCCCAGCAGTTCCACCGCCTGCGCGAGCGACACGCGCCGATCGGCTGTGGCGACCCGCTTCATGCCGTATTCGAGGTTGCGCCGAACGTCCAGGTGCGCGAAGAGCCGCGTCTCCTGGAACACATAGCCCAGCGGCCGCCGGTGCGTGGGCAGGAACATGTCGCCGTCCTGCCAGGCCTCGCCATTGACCGTCACCTGCGCACCGGGTGCGCGTTGCAGCCCCGCGATGGCGCGCAGGCAAGTGGTCTTGCCGCAGCCCGAGGGGCCGAAGAGCGCGCTCACGCCGCGGCCCGGCAGGTCGAGCTCGACCTGGAGCGAGAAGCCGGGGTGGTCGACCTTCAACCACGCATGCACGCCATCGCTCATCGCCGCTGTCCCGTCGGATTGAGCACATAGAGCGCCAGCAGCACGAGGAACGAGAACGCCGCCATGCCGGCCGCCAGCCAGTGCGCCTGTGTGTATTCGAGCGCCTCGACGTGGTCGTAGATCCGCACCGACACCACGCGCGTCTTGTCGGGGATGTTGCCGCCGATCATCAGCACCACGCCGAACTCGCCCACCGTGTGGGCGAAGCCCATCACGGCCGCGGTGAGGTAGCCCGGCCGCGCGAGCGGCAGCACCACGCTGAAGAAGGAGTCGAGGGGCGAGGCCCTGAGCGTTGCCGCCGCCTCGAGCGGCTCCTGGCCGATGGCCTCGAAGGCGTTCTGGATTGGCTGCACCACGAAGGGCATCGAATAGACCACCGAGCCGATCACCAGCCCCGCGAAGGTGAACGGAAGCACCCCGATACCGAGCCATTGCGTCAACGCGCCGATCGGCCCGTTGGGCCCCATCGTCACCAGGAAGTAGAAGCCCAGTACCGTGGGCGGCAGCACCAGCGGCAATGCCACCAGCGCACCGACCGGCCCCTTCCATGCCGAGCGCGTGCGCGCCAGCCACCAGGCCAGCGGCGAGCCCACCAGCAGCAGGATCAGCGTGGTCAGCGCCGCGAGCTTCAGCGTGAGGACGATGGCGCCGATGTCGGAGGCCGTGGGCATGCAGGATCGGCGCTCAGACGTCGTAGCCGAAGGACCGGATCACGGCCTTGGCTGCATCCGACTTGAGATACGCGATGAGCGCAGCGGCGGCCGCGTTGTCCTTGCCGCGGGCGAGCAGCACAGCGTCTTGCCGGATGGGGCCGTGCAGTTCAGCGGGCACGATCCAAGCCGAGCCGCTCTTGAGCTTGCCGTTCTCCCAGACTTGCGAGAGCGCGACGAAGCCGAGTTCCGCGTTGCCGGTGGAGACGAAGCTGAAGGCCTGCCCGATGCTCTCGCCCTGCACGAACTTGGGTTCGAGCTGTGCCAGCAGGCCGAGGCGCGTGAGCGTTTCCACCGCCGCCGCGCCGTAGGGTGCGAGCTTGGGCGCGGCCAGCGCGATGTGGGCGAACTTCGTGCTCCTGAGCACCTCGCCCTTGGCATCCACCAGATCGGGTTTGGCCGACCACAGCACCAGCTTGCCGGTGGCGTAGGTGAAGCGACTGCCCGGCACAGTAGCGCCTTCCTTGTCGAGCTTGGCCGGCGTCTCGTCGTCGGCCGCGAGGAACACGTCGAAAGGCGCGCTGCTCTGGATCTGCGCATAGAACTTGCCCGTCGCGCCCGAGGAGAGCACGGCCTTGTGGCCGGTCGTCTTCTCGAACTCGGCGGCGATCGCCTTCATGGGCGCGAAGAAGTTGGCCGCGACCGCGACCTGGACTTCCCCCGCCTGGCTGGCGAGCGACGCACCGAGCGTGAGCAGCGTGGCGGCGGCGAGGCGAAAGGCGAGTGGGAGCTTCATGGAGCGCTATTCATCAACGGAATAGCGCGAGTGTAGAGCCAACGGCACAATCCGCGCATGGCATCTCCCCGTTTCGGCGACGCGCTCGGCCATGGCATGAGCGACAAGCGCATCGACATCCTGCGCGGCATCGGCCGCACCGGCAGCATCTCCCAGGCCGCGCGCGAGGCGGCCGTGAGCTACAAGGCGGCCTGGCAGGCGGTCGCCACGCTCACCAACCTGGCCGGCGTGCCGCTGGTGGCGCGCGCGGTGGGCGGCGCGGGCGGCGGCGGCGCCGTGCTCACCGCGCACGGGGCGCAACTGCTCGAACTGGCGGAGGCGCTGGATGCGGCGCGCCGTGCCGTTCAGTCGCGGGCAGGCGCCAGTGCGGGCACGGCGGCGGCGCGGCTCTCGATCCGCACCAGCATGCGCAACCAGCTGCCGGCGATCGTGGCCGCGCTCGAATCCACCGGCCGCATCGTGCGCGTGCACATGAGGCTCGGCGGCGATGCGCAGCAGCCCATCGCCGCGCGCATCACGCAGGAGAGCGCGGAATTGCTGGGGCTGGCAGAAGGCATGCCGGCGATCGCGCTGTGCAAGGCGACCGCGGTACGCGTGGAGCGCGTTGCGGCAGCGCGAAGGACCCGTGGCAATCAGCTCGGCGGCCTGGTGCAGGGCGCGGCGCGCGGCGAGGACGGCGACGAGATCGCGATCACGCTCGACAGCGGCCTGCAACTGGTCGGCTTCGCGCCGGCCGGCTCGGGGCTGCGCACGCGGCAGCGCGTGGTGGCCACCATCGACGAAGCGGCGGTGGTGGTGGCGCTGCCGGGGTGAGGGCGAGGGCCTGAACAGGCCCTTCTATGAGGACTGAATTGTCAAGGGGTTTCGCTGCAGACATCGATCAGTGGAGTTGATTGCGGTACGTGCTGTGCCAAGGTGCGAGGGCCGCCGGAAGGGAGTGCATCGCGATCGGAGGTCGGGGAGTGACAAGCGTTCGAGCCAAGGCTCGGACAACCTTCTATCCGTGCCGGGTGTGCGCATCCAGCACCACATGCAACATGCGCGCAAAGCGCTTGGGCTTACCCCTGTTATCGGCGCGCCCCATCTAGTAGGACGGTCCCTATGCGGTGACCCGGGCGTGTTGCGGGCGCGTCGACCTGTGATCATGAAGATGCCTTCGTATGCCAAGCTGGGCCGGGCTCTACGCAACGGGCTTGAGCGTGGCGCCGGCTGGAATCTCGCCATGCTCGAGGTAGCGCCACAACGCCACCGCCAGCCGGCGCGCGAGCGCCACGATGCCGATGCGTCTCATACGCTTGGCGCCGGCACCGAAGCGACGCGCGAACCACTGGCTCAAGGCGCTGTCGGGCTGATAGCGCAACCAGCTCCACGCCAGCTCCACCAGCAAGGTGCGCGCTCGTTTGTTGCCGGCCTTGTTGATGCCTTGCTCGATCTGGCTGTCGCCGCTGGCATAGGGCGTGGGTGCGAGCCCCAGACAGCCTGCCAGTTCGCGTCGGTTCGCAAAGCGTCGCCAGCCGAACAACTCCTTGACCAGCAACCAGGCGCTGGCGACCCCGATCGAGCGCAGCTTGGCCAGTTGCGCCACCTGCGGCTGCGCACGGTCGTCCACTTCCTTGCGCTGCGTCGCCTGGAGCGTGCGCATCTGCTGCTTGACCAGCATCAGCCGCACACACTCGCGCTCGATCTCGCAGCGCAGCGCCGGCGGTACCTGCGCGCAGTGGCTGTCCCACCACGCCTGCCAGTCTCGCCCACCGATGGAATGCACTCGCAGGTTGTGCAGCACCAGCAACGAGCCGATGCGGTTGGTATGAGCGGTGTGCTCATGCGACAGTCGCTGCAGCTCGCGGTGCAGCCGGCGCGCGTCTTCCTGCTGTGCCGTGGGTTCGCGCAGCACCGACCATACGCGCGTCTCGCCCGCGCGGTAGCGCTGCAGCATCGCCAACAGCTTGTCACCATCGAGTCGATCGGTCTTGGCACGCCTGGCGTGCCGGTTGACCTCGATGCTGGCCGAGTCGACCACGATGTTGTTGATGCCTTGCTCAAGCAGCCAGCGGTGCAGCCACCAGCCATCGCGGCCTGCCTCGTAGCACGCGTGAACCGCCGCCTCGGCGGGTATCCCAAAGCGCACTCGGGCCTTGCCAATACGTTCCAGCACGGCCGCACAATCGCCAGCGGCCACAGCGCATCGGCTGGGGCTGCGGGCGCCGTCGCCGAACGTCAGGTTCCAACGCTTGTCGCTCAGCTCCAAACTCATATACAGATCGTGCGCATTCGCCCTATCCTTGTCTTGGAAGACTGTCTTGGGTGCAGACATGGCCGTGCTCCTTTGGTTCGCTACCTGGGGGTTCCCGTTCTAGCTCAACGGGACTCGCCTGGGGCAGTCCTCCATAGCATCTAGAGTCCGAGGTCGCTCAAACCCGGGTGATCGTCCGGCCGGCGGCCCAGCGGCCAGAAGAACTTGCGTTCGCTTTCCTTGATCGGCAGGTCGTTGATGCTCGCGTGGCGATGCGTCATCAGGCCGTGCTCGTTGAATTCCCAGTTCTCGTTGCCGTAGCTGCGAAACCAGTTGCCAGCGTCGTCGTGCCACTCGTAGGCGAAGCGCACGCCGATGCGCGGGCCGCCGAAGGCCCACAGCTCCTTGATCAGCCGGTAGTCGAGTTCGCGCGCCCACTTGCGCTCGAGCAGCGCCTGCGCGGCCGCCCGGCCGACCGGGAACTCGGCGCGGTTGCGCCAGCGCGTGTCTTCGCTGTAGGCCAGCGCGACGCGGGCCGGGTCGCGCGAGTTCCAGCCGTCTTCGGCCAGGCGAACCTTCTGGGTTGCGGTTTCGAATGTGAAGGGAGGCAGGGGCGGGCGTGTTTCCATGGCGGCGGGTTCCCGAGGGGTGATTGGAAGAAGGTAGACAGAGCTGTCTACGTCGCCAGTCTAATGCACGTAGACAGACCTGTCTACAATGGCGTCATGCCAAGCCCCGTCGCTCCCGAGCTCAAGGACCGCCCTGCCAACGAGCGCATCCTGCTGACCGCGCACGACCTGTTCTACCGCGAAGGCATCCGCGCCACCGGCATCGACCGCGTGATCGCCGAGTCGGGCGTGACCAAGGTCACCTTCTACCGCCACTTCCCGAGCAAGAACGAGCTGATCCGCACCTTCCTGGCCTACCGTCACGAGCGCTGGATGAAGTGGTTCGTCGATGCGCTGGAGCGCCACGGCGCGAAGCGCGGCAAGGGCATCGATGCGCTGGTGCCCGCGCTGCGCGACTGGTTTGCGGATGCCGGCTATCGCGGCTGCGCCTTCCTCAACAGCGTGAGCGAGCTCGGCGGCGCCTTGCCGGAGGTGGTGGAGATCGCGCGCAGCCACAAGCGCGACATGACGGCGGAGATCGAAAAGCTGCTGCCGCCGTCGCGCCAGCGCGCGAAGGACGCGCAGCTCATCGCGCTGGCGGTCGACGGCGCCATCGTTCACGCGCAGTTCGACGAAACGCCGGACGCAGCGCTGAAGACGCTGGACCGGCTCGTGAAGCTGCTGCGAAGCAACGGCGAAGCCTGATTTACAGGCCGGCCTGGCGCGTGAACGACACCTTCGGCTTCTTGTAGGCGGCCGGCACCTCGTCGCGATAGAAGGCACGGCGATCCAGGCTCTCGAACGGGTCGTGCGCCTTGGCGACCGCCTCCGCGCGAATGGTGGCGCGGTCGGCGGTGGACGTGAAGGTCTGCGCACCGGCGCTAGCGCCATCGGCGTACTGATTGCCGGCGCGTGCGGCGGCGACGCCTTCGGCGGCCACTTCCGAGCGGCTGGCCGCCGAGGTCAGGGTGTGCACGCCGTCATAGGTTTCCGCTTGCGCGCCGGCGGCGGCCACGAGCGAGAAGGCAGCAGCGGCGATGATCTTCGAGGCATTCATTTCGGTTCCTTCAAATCGGTTGGTTGGTGAGATGAAGTGTGGGACCGAACGCCCTCGAAAAAACGCCGCGAAAAGAACCGCGGCGTTTGCGACTTGGAAACAATGGGACGCGCGGTCCCTCGAGCGGCGCTACCTGGCGCGAGGCGCGCGGACCGGATTGGCCAGCGGTCCGGGGCCGATGGCGATCGGCGGTCCCGCGTCGTCGGCGGCCCATGCGGGCGTGCGGGACGAGCTGACGAGTGGGCCTGGACCGGGGACGACCGGCGGTCCCGGGTCGTCGAAGGTCGGTGTGGTCGCGCGAGAAGAGCTGACCAGCGGGCCGGGACCCGGCACGACCGGTGGACCCGGGTCGCGGAGCCACGCCGGTGCAGATACCGAGCCCACCAGCGGTCCGGGACCGGGCGCGATCGGCGGCCCCAGGTCGTCACGGTTCCATGCCGGAGCGCGCGCCTGCCGCGGGGCCATCGGCGGATTCGCGCGAGTGCGCTCCGAGAGCGCGGCGGAGCGAGAGGGGGCGGCTGGTGCCGCCGAGGATTTTTCTTCGTTGGACTGGGACGGCGCCGCAGCGACAGGCGTTGCAGGTGCAGCGGGTGCAGGTGCAGCGGCTGGTGCAGCGGGTGCAGCCGCGACGGGCACAGCTGGCGCAACGGGTGCAGGCGCCGCGGCCTGCGGCGGTGCTGGTGTCGATGCTGGCGCTGGCACCACCACTGCAGCTTTTTCCGATGGCGGCGCCTTGGCCTCAGGTGCCGCCGCCGCCGCGTTCAGTTTCGGCCACCACGACGGTTCCGCGACATCGCGCGTGACATACAGATACCAGCCGATGAAAACCACGCTCATGGCCAATGCCGACAGTAACAGGCGAAGCCAGAAGGCTGCCGTCTCGGCCGGCAGCAGCGCCAGCGAAGCGGCGCGGGGCCGCGAAAACGGCGCGTCCAAGGGGGACATCGGCGCGTCGAATGGCGAGATCGGCGCGGCGCGGCTGGTCTTGACGGCATCGAGTGCCGAAGGGCCGGTCGGCATGAAGCCGGGCAAGCGGCCCGCGCAGCCGCTGCAGAACATCGCCTTGTCGCGGTTCCGGCTTCCGCAAGTCCTACACACCACCGACATGAGCAAACCCCCTGAATTGCAAACAATACCTCCGCACTGTCCACACCGGCAGCCGTCTGTCTGTCAGCCGTTTCCCACGCAGCGCTTCGGAACGCGCGCGTCTTCGCCGCGTTATTTGCACAGCTTATGGATCCAGCAGCCGGTTGCGGCCTCAACTGAACAGAGAAAACAACGCGTAGAGCGCCGCGAAAAACCAGTTCACTGCCTTTGCCGCGTCCGCGTTCTCCTGCGGCTGTAGGCCGCCGCTTCTCGCTGGCCGGTGGATTCGTCCTACGCTCGAAGACTTGTTTGCAGCGCATGACGCTTCAGACGCGCTGTCGCGGCTGCCGGGATAGAAGCGGGAGACATCATGCAAGCAAACAGCCGATTCGATTTGCGGACGAAGGCGCTGATTCGCGCAGCGTGCATCGCGGCTGCTGCAGGGCTCGCAGGATGCGGCGGTGGAGGCGGCGGTCATGGCGCCGGCGTGGTCTTCCCCCCGGGCCAGACGAAACTGAGCTGCGACGACTCGATCAAGAGCGCCTTCAAGCCGGATGCCAACACCAGCGTGCTGCTGGTCAAGGCCTTCAAGACAGGCGACCCGCTGCTCTTGTCCGGCACGCCGACGCCCACCACACCCACGGCGACCACCGACGTCTGCGTGGTGAAACTGCTGGTCGGACCGGGCAACTCCGGCCCGGCGGATGCCCCATCGACCTCGCCCGGTATCGGCATCGAAGTCTGGCTGCCCAACGAGGCGAAGTGGAACAAGCGGGTGCACGTGAAGGGCGGCGGCGGCTGGGCCGGCGGCGTCCACACCTCCTTGACGGCGCTCGCGGGCGTCACGGGCGGCAGCGCCGGCGCGCCGGCGGAAACCGCGATGGTCGAAGGCGCGGTCTCGGCCAGCACCGACACCGGCCATGCCAACACGGCCAACGGCGGCTCCTTCGCGATGAAGCCGGACGGCACCATCAACACGGCGCTGTGGAGCGATTTCGCCCAGCGCGGCATCCACGAGATGGCGGTCAAGACCAAGGCGCTGGCCGCCGCTTTCTACGGCACGCCGGCCAGGTTCGCCTACTGGAACGGCTTCTCCACCGGCGGCCGCCAGGGCCACATGGAGGCGCAGGCAAATCCGGCCGACTTCGACGGCATCCTCGCCGGCGCGCCGGCCATCAACTGGACCAAGTTCATCACGGCCGAGCTGTACCCGCAGATCGTCTACCAGCGCGACCTGGGCGGCGTGCCGCTCACGCAGGCCCAGCTCACGCTGATGGGCAATGCCGCCATCAACGCCTGCGACGTGGTGAACGGGCAGCATCTCGGCTACATCCCCGACCTCGCGCAATGCCGCTACGACCCGCTGCTGGACGCCAGCGTGCTGTGCGCGAGCAGCGGCGGGACGGGCCCCGCCGGCAGCTGCGTCACGGCCGCCCAGGCGCTGGCGATGAACAAGATCTGGTACGGCCAGACCAGCAACGGCTCCGTGCCTTCGCCCTCGGCGGACAACGGCTTCGCGACCTCGCCCTCCGCCTCGGCCAACCAGCGCTGGCACGGGCTCACGCGCGGCACCAACCCGATCGGGCTCGCGGGACCCACACCCTTCACCATCGCGAGCGACATGGTGGCGCTCGAGTTGCAGGACCCGACCTGGGCCCAGCCCAACTTCATCAACGCGACCGGCAACGGCGTGGACCGGTGGAAGACGCTGTCTTACGCGAATCTCTCGAACGCCTTCGACCAGGGCGTCGCCCTGCAATTCGCGTTCGCCAACATCAATACCGACGACCCGGACCTCGGCCGTTTCGCCTTGCGCGGCGGAAGGATGCTGGTCTACCACGGCCTGGCGGACACGCTGATCCCGCCGCAGGGCACCATCAACTACTACACGCGGTTGTCGGATCGGATGGGCGGCGATGCAGTGGTCCGCAACTTCTACCGGCTCTTCCTGGTGCCGGGCATGGCCCACGGCTTCAGCAACGGCACCACCAACGCGGCCGCGAATCCGCCGCTGCCGACGATCAACCTGCTCTACACGGCGCTCACGGCCTGGGTGGAGGGCGGCAATTCGCCGGAGCGCATCGACATCTCGGCCCCCGCCAGCGGTGGCACGCCGGCCAGTTCGCGGCCGATCTGCATGCATCCGACCAAGGCGACGCTGACCGGCGGCGATCCGCGATCGGCGGCTTCGTACGTCTGCTCCTGAACAGAGGCCCTAGCGCCGCGGTAGTTCCGACGTCCTGCGCATCGCCGGCCAGGCGCCGACCGTGAAAGCGCGCAGCGCCCATTCCACCGGGCCGTAGCCGAAGCGGCGCAGCCACAGGCGGCTGGCCGCCAGCTGGCCCGCGAAGATGATCGACGCGATCAGCACGCAGGCCGCCGGCGAGACGCGGCCCATCCAGCCCAGCCCGTAGGCCGTGAAGATCAGCGCGCACAGGAGCGACTGCGTGAGGTAGTTGGTCAGCGCCATGCGCCCCGCGGGTGCCAGCAGCCCGGCGATGCGCATGCCGCCCGCGCCCTCGAACAGCAGCATCGCCATCCCGACATAGGCGGCGCTCAGGAAGGGCGCGGTCAGGAGGCTCGCGCCCAAGCCCGCGATCTCCCAGCCCGAGCCGATCCCGTAGACCGTGGCCGTTGCATAGAACAACGCGCCGGGCAGGCCCACTGCCAGGCCCCAGACGGCCAGGCGTCGCCAGAGGCCGCGGAACCGGTCGTGTTGCGCGAACAGGTGGCGCTTGCCGGCCACCAGGCCGAGCATGAACATGGCCAGCGCGCATGGCCCCTGGATCAGCACCACGATCCACCAGGTTTGGCCCAAGTCCCGCAGGCGCTGCGCGACCACGGTGGCCGGCGTGCCCAGCCAGGCCTGCTGCGCGGCGCTCGCGCGGGCCATGGTGCCGGCGATGTCGGCCGTCTCGCCGGCGAGGAGCTGGAGTCCGCCCAGCGAGGCCAGGACGGCGGCGGGCAGCAGCGTGAGCACGCAGGCGAGCACCGTCGCCTGGGCGTCGGTCCGATGCCGCAACCGGAGCAGGATCAGGCCCAGCACGGCATAGGTGCAGAGGATGTCGCCGTGGAACAGCCAGACGGCATGCGCGGCGCCGATGAGCCAGAGCCCGAACAGGCGCCGCAGCATCCTCGGCACGAAGGCCTTGCCGCTGCGCTCGGCCGCGTTCATCTGCAAGGTGAAGCTGTAGCCGAACAGGAAGGAGAAGAGCAGGTAGAACTTGGTCTCGAACAGGCAGGCCACGAGCCACCGCACGGTGCGGTCGATCGGCCGGGCGAAGGCCGGGTCGGGCACGGCCATGCCGAAGTAGGCCGAAGCGAAGGTCGCGATGTTGACCATCAGGATGCCCAGGAGCGCGAAGCCGCGCAGCGCATCCAGGTGCAACAACCTCGGTGGCTGGAGCGCGCGGGCCCCGTATGAAGATGCGTCGACCATGACGCATCCTAGAGCCCGCGCTTGACGAAAGTGACTACACCTTCTCAGGCACCGGATTGCGGAAGCTCACGTTGAGCAGGTTCCAGGCATTGATGACCGCGATGGTGAAGCCGAGTTCGACGATCTCGACGTCGGTGAAGTGCGCCTTCAGCCGCGCGAACTCCTCGTCGCTCGCGTCGCTGTGCGGCGTGGCGTTGACGAGTTCCGCCCAGCGCAGTGCGGCGCGCTCGCGTTCGCTGAAGAAGGGCGCTTCGCGCCAGCCGGCCAGCGCATTGAGATGGCGCGGATCGATCTCCTGCCGGATCAGGTCGCGCCAGTGCATGTCGATGCAGTAGCCGCAGCCGTTGATCTGCGAGAGCCGCAGCAGCACGAGGTCGACGAGACGGCTGCCGAGCGCGCCCTTGTGGACGGCGGCAGAGGCGTCGAGCAGCCCCTGGAAAGCCTTGGGCGCGAGTTGATGGTAGGGAAGACGGGCGGTGTGAGCCATGAAAAGGTCCTTGGTTGCATCAGGACGGCCGCCCCATGCGGCCTTCCATGCATTCAAGACGCAGGAAGGCCTGCGTTTGTGACAGCGGTGGGAGTACGCTGTTGCGGGCGCGGCCCGATCCGCCGACCATCGCCTTCAATTCCATTCACCGAGGAACAAGCCATGAGCCAGAAGATGCGCATCGAACACGACCTGCTGGGTGATCGCGAGGTGCCCGACGAGGTCTACTACGGCGTCCATACGCTGCGCGCCAAGGAGAACTTCCAGATCTCGGGCACGACCATCTCGGCCTACCCGGAGCTGGTGGTCGCGCTCGCCTCGGTCAAGCAGGCGGCCGCCGAAGCCAACACCGAGCTGGGCCTCCTGCCCGCCGAGCTGCGCGACGCGATCGTCGCGGCCTGCAAGGAAATCCGCGGCGGCGCGCTGCACGAGCAGTTCGTGGTCGACGTGATCCAGGGCGGCGCCGGCACCTCGACCAACATGAACGCCAACGAGGTGGTCTGCAACCGCGCGCTCGAGATCATGGGCCACCGCAGGGGCGAGTACCAGTACCTGCATCCCAACGAGCACGTCAACATGGCGCAGAGCACCAACGACGTCTACCCGACCGCGATCCGCATCGCCACCTGCTTCGCGATCGAAGAGCTGCTCGCGGCCATGGAGCATCTGCGCGAAGCCTTCGACGCCAAGGCCAAGGAGTTCGCGCACCTGCTGAAGATCGGCCGCACCCAGCTGCAGGACGCGGTGCCGATGACGCTCGGCCAGGAGTTCTCGACCTATGCGGTCATGGTCGAGGAAGACATCGCGCGCCTGACCGAGGCCTCGGCCCTGATCCGCGAAGTCAACCTCGGTGCCACGGCCATCGGCACCGGCATCACCGCGCATCCCGAGTACGCGGGCAAGGCGCTGGCCGCGCTGCGCGGCATCACCGGCCTCGACCTCTCCACCGCACCCAATCTGATCGAGGCGACCCAGGACTGCGGCGCCTTCGTGCAGCTGTCGGGCGTGTTGAAGCGCATCGCGGTCAAGCTGTCGAAGACCTGCAACGACCTGCGGCTGCTCTCCAGCGGCCCGCGCTCGGGCTTCGGCGAAATCAACCTGCCGCCGATGCAGGCCGGCTCGTCGATCATGCCGGGCAAGGTCAACCCGGTGATTCCGGAGGTCGTCAACCAGGTCGCCTTCGAGGTGTTCGGCAACGACCTGACCGTGACCTTCGCGGCCGAGGCCGGGCAGCTGCAGCTGAACGCCTTCGAGCCGATCATCGCGAGCGCGCTGTTCCGCAGCTTCAAGCACCTGACCAACGGCTGCATGACGCTGGCCGACCTCTGCGTGAAAGGCATCACCGCCAACCCGGACCGGCTGCGCGAGAGCATCGAGCGCTCGATCTCGCTGGTGACCGCGCTGAATCCGATCATCGGCTACAAGGAAGCGACCGAGGTCGCGGCCGAGGCCTTCGCCAACGGCACCAACGTGCGCGAGGTGGTGCTGCGCCGCAAGCTGATGACCGAGGCCGAGCTCGAAGACGCGCTGCGCCACGAGGTGCTGACGCAGCCACGCGCCTACGAGAAGGCGCAGAAGGCCGGCTGAAGCGGCTTTCTGCGCGCGCGCCTCACGGCATCAGGCCGATGATCTTCTTGATTTCCGCGGCCGAGTAGGCGCGCAGCGTTTGCGAACGCACATTGCCGAGCGAGCCGACGCTGAGCAGCGTGGCCATCGCCGCTTCGTCGCTGCCTTCGGTCGTGACCACCAGGTCGTAGCTGCCGGAGGTCCAGTGGATGCTCTTGACGCTCAGGCCCAGCTTGCTTGCCAGGGCCGTGAACGCCTCGGCGCGGTTCGGCGACTCCTTGACATTGCGGATGCCCTGGTCCGTGAAGTTGATGAGCGAGATGTAGGTGGCCATGGCGCTTTCCCTCGTTGCAGGTGGAGGGCTGGCCGCCGCGGCCGCGGCACAAAGCCCTGGAGGGGATGACATCGAGCCGCGATCCCCGGAGACGGATCGCTGAACTCAATATAGGCGGCGTGCCCGCCGAAGTCCATTCAGCAACCGTTCATCGCCGAGCGGCATGGAGGAGCTCCCCGAGCTCGCGCCGGATCGCATCCGCGCTGTCGGGCCGCACCAGGCGCGCCAGTTCCTTGCCGTCGCGCATGAAGATCAGCGTCGGCCACAGCTTGATGCCGAAGGAGCGGCCCAGCGGCCGGCCGCTGGCGTCCTCGATCTTGAGGTGGCGCAGCGGCGGCACCTCGGCCAGCGCCTTGGCGAGCAGCGGCTGCGCCATCTTGCAGATGCCGCACCACGGTGCGCCGAATTCGATGAGCGTGGGGCCGGAGAGCGTGTCGACTTCGCTGCGGGAGGGCTCGACCGGGGCGTAGGAATCGTTCATCGCCCGGATTTTGCGTCGACCTGCAATTTATTGCCGGCGGCGCGCCAGCTTGCGGTACACCGTGGCACGGCTGATGCCGAGTGCGCGCGCCGCCTCGGCCACGTTGCCGCGCGCGTCGTCCACCGCGCGGCGGATCAGTGCCGTCTCGACGTCGCGCAGCCGCGGGCGCTCCTGGCTTGCGCCACGCGGCGCGCGGTCGGCGAGCTGCGGCCGGGCCTGCACGCGGAGGCCGGACCACAGCGGCACGTCCAGCGCGTCACCGCGGCGTGCCGCATCGAAGAGCATCTGCGGCGGCAGCGCGAACAGATCGTTGCAGTGCAGCGTCGGATCGGTGCCGAGCGGTTGGTGGAGCATCTGGCGTGCCGCGGTATTGGCGCCGGTCACGCGGCCGTCGGCGTCGATGCACAGCAAGCCCTCGGTGCCCGGCCCTGCGGCATAGCCAGGCCATTCGATGCGCAGCAGCAACTCGCAAGGATGGTTCTGCATCAGCGCGTCCTCGATGCTGCGCGCCGAGAGCGCGGCCAGGTGCCTCAGCTCGGGGCGTTCGACCACTTGCACGCCGGTCAGGTCCAGCATGCCGACGCATTCGCCCCGCGGGCCGAAGAGCGGCGCACCGGCACAGCTGTAGACGCTGGTGTCGTCGAAGAAATGTTCGCCGCGGTGCAGCCATACCGATTCGTGTTCGGCCAGCGCGGCACCGATGGCCGTGGTGCCCACCGCGCGCTCCGACAGGTCGACGCCGATGCGCGCGATGTCACGCGCGTGCCTGGCTGTGGCATCGCTGCCGCCGGGCAGGGCGCCCACATCGACCACGATGCCCTCGGCATCGGTCAGGATCGCGAAATAGCGCGTGTCGGCGATGGCGCGCGACAGCTTGTCGAGCACCGGCCGCGCGGCCGAGATCAGGGCCCGGTTGCGCTCCGCGGCATGGCGGGCCGCCGGCGCCGAGACTGGATCGAAGCAGACGCGCTGCTGCGGCTGGTGGCCGGCGGCGAGGCAGCGCTGCCAGGAGCGCGCGAGCCAGGGCTCGATGCGCGCGCCCTGCGGACCCGCGTCATCGCCGTCGAGCCATTCGCGCCGCGCCTGCGCGATGGAGAGGGAGCGCTCGGTCGGCGGCGTGGCGTGGGGGGCGGTCATCGTGTTTCATTTTGAGAATTTCAAGCGCGCGCTGCAAGCGCCTAGGGTTTTGCCTAGGATGGTGCCCTTGTCCGGCGTCCAAGATTCCAGTTGCCGATCCTAGCCATCTCACCCACAACGGAGACAGCCACATGCAGGTTCCATTCACGGTCAACGGCCGCGCGGTCACGGTCGACGCACCCCCCAACACCTTTCTCGTGCAGGCGCTGCGCGAGCATCTCCACCTGACCGGAACGCATGTGGGCTGCGACACCGCGCAGTGCGGTGCCTGCACCGTCCACGTCAACGGCCGCGCGGTCAAGTCGTGCAACGTGCTGGTGGCGCAGGTGACCGGCGCGAAGATCACGACCATCGAAGGCATCGCCCAGCCCGACGGCACCATGCATCCGATGCAGGCGGCCTTCAAGGAGTGCCACGGCCTGCAATGCGGCTTCTGCACGCCGGGCATGGTGATGAGCGCGATCGACCTGTGCACGCACCATCCCAAGGCGAGCGAAACCGAAATCCGCGAACTGCTCGACGGCAACATGTGCCGCTGCACGGGCTACCAGAACATCGTCAAGGCCGTGCAGATGGGCGGCGAGGCCATGGCCGCCGCACCGGCCAAAGCCGCTGCCACGGCATAAGGAGCACCATCATGGGCGCACCCGATTTCGCCAGCCTGCCGCACATCGGCGAGGCACTCAAGCGCAAGGAAGACTACCGCTTCCTGACCGGCGCCGGCCAGTACACCGACGACGTGACGATGGCCAACCAGAGCCACGCCATCTTCCTGCGTTCGCCGCACGCGCACGCCAACATCAAGTCGATCGACACCGCCGCCGCCGAGAAGATGCCCGGCGTGGTCGGCATCTTCAGCGGCAAGGACATCGACGGCAAGATGGGCGGGCTGCCCTGCGGCTGGCTCATCAACAACCCCGACGGCACGCCGATGAAGGAGCCGCCGCATCCGATCCTCGCGATCGGAAAGGTGCGCTATGTCGGCGACCACGTCGCGATGGTGGTGGCCGAGACGGTGGAGCAGGCGAAGAATGCGGCCGAAGCGATCGTGGTCGACTACGAGGAACTGCCCGCGCTGGTGAGCGTGGCCGATGCCGCGAAGAAGGCAGGCGGCGTCACGCTCCACGAGGCCGCGCCGGACAACCAATGCTACAAGTGGGCGCTGGGCGACAAGGCGGCGGTCGACGCGGCCTTCGCCAAGGCGGCGCATGTCACGAAGCTCGACCTGGTCAACAACCGGCTGGTGCCGAACCCGATGGAGCCGCGCGTCGCGATCGGCAGCTACAGCCGCGCGACCGAGGAATACACGCTCTACGTCGCCAACCAGAATCCGCACGTCGAACGCCTGTTGATGACGGCCTTCGTACTCGGCCTGCCCGAGCACAAGGTGCGCGTGATCGCACCCGACGTGGGCGGCGGCTTCGGCTCCAAGATCTTCCTCTATGCCGAGGACGTGGCGCTGACCTGGGCCGCCAAGCAGCTCAATCGCAGCATCAAGTGGACCGGCGATCGTTCCGAGTGCTTCCTGTCCGACGCGCACGGCCGCGACCATGTGAGCCATGCCGAGATGGCGATGGACAAGGATGGCAAGTTCCTTGCGCTGCGCGTGCACACCGACGCCAACCTGGGCGCCTATCTGTCGACCTTCTCGACCGCGGTGCCGACCATCTTGTACGCCACGCTGCTCGCGGGCCAGTACACGACGCCGCAGATCTACGTCGAGGTCGATGCCTGGTTCACCAACACCGCGCCGGTCGATGCCTATCGCGGCGCGGGGCGGCCCGAGGCCACCTACCTGCTGGAGCGCCTGGTTTCGCGCTGCGCCTGGGAATTGAACCTGGGCCAGGACGAGATCCGCAAGCGCAACTTCATCACCGCCTTCCCGTATCAGACGCCGGTGGCGCTGCAGTACGACACGGGCGACTTCCACGCCTCGATGGACAAGGCCAAGGAACTGGCCGAGGTGGCCAGCTTCGCAGAGCGCAAGGCGGCGACCGAAGCCAAGGGCAAGCTGCGCGGCATTGGCTACTCGAGCTACATCGAGGCCTGCGGCATCGCGCCCTCGAACATCGCGGGTGCGCTCGGCGCGCGCGCCGGCCTGTTCGAGTGCGGCGAGATCCGCGTGCATCCGACCGGCAGCGTGACCGTGTTCACCGGCTCGCACAGCCATGGCCAGGGTCACGAGACCACCTTCGCGCAGGTGGTGGCCGCGCGCCTGGGCATTCCGGTCGAGTCCGTCGACGTGGTGCACGGCGACACCGGCCGCGTGCCCTTCGGCATGGGCACCTACGGCTCGCGCTCGATCTCGGTCGGCGGTGCGGCGATCATGAAGGCGCTCGACAAGATCGAGACCAAGGCCAAGAAGATCGCGGCCCACCTGATGGAGGCGAGCGACGCTGACGTCGAGTTCAGCAACGGCGAGTTCACCGTCAAGGGCACCGACAAGAAGATCCCCTTCGGGCAGGTCGCGCTCACCGCCTACGTGCCGCACAACTACCCGCTCGACAAGCTGGAGCCCGGGCTCAACGAAACCGCGTTCTACGACCCGACCAACTTCACCTTCCCGGGCGGCACCTACATCTGCGAGGTCGAGATCGACAAGGGCACCGGCGAAGTGAAGATCGACCGCTTCACCGCGGTCGACGACTTCGGCACCATCATCAATCCGATGATCGTCGAGGGCCAGGTGCACGGCGGGATCGTGCAGGGCCTCGGCCAGGCGCTGATGGAGAACTGCGTCTACGACAAGGAGAGCGGCCAGCTGCTCACCGGCAGCTTCATGGACTACGCAATGCCGCGCGCCGACGACTTCCCGAACTTCAAGGTGGCCACCACCTGCACGCCCTGCACGCACAACCCGCTGGGCACCAAGGGGTGCGGCGAGGCGGGCGCCATCGGCTCGCCGCCGGCCCTGATCAATGCCGTGCTGGACGCGCTGGCGCCGCTGGGCGTCAAGGACCTCGACATGCCGGCCTCGCCCCACCGCGTGTGGGAAGCGATGCAGGCCGTGGCCAAGTAGAACCAAACGAGAAGGAAATCGCCATGTACGCCTTCACCCTCGAACGTCCCGCCACCGTCGCCGATGCGGCCAAGCTGGCTGCCGCCGGCGGCAAGGTCCTCGCCGGCGGCCAGACGCTGCTGGCTTCGATGAAGCTGCGCCTGTCGGCGCCCGAGCAGCTGGTCGACCTCGGCGGCATCAAGGAGCTCGCCGGCATCAAGAAGGACGGCAATGCCTTCGTGATCGGCGCGATGACGCGCCACCTCGACGTCGGCGCCAACGCCGAGATCAAGGCGGGCTTCCCCGCGCTGGCCTGGCTGGCCGACCACATCGGCGACCGGCAGGTGCGTGCCATGGGCACCATCGGCGGCTCGGTGGCCAACAACGATCCGGCGGCCTGCTACCCGAGCGCGGTGCTGGCCTCGGGCGCGACCATCGTCACCGACAAGCGCGAGATCGCGGCCGACGATTTCTTCCTCGGCCTCTTCACCACCGCGCTGGAGGAGGGCGAGCTGATCACCGCGATCCGCTTCCCGATCCCGAAGCGGGCTGCCTACGAGAAGCTGCGCCAGAAGGCCTCGAACTTCCCGCTGGTCGGCGTGTTCGTCACGCAAGGCGACAGCGGCGTGCGCGTCGCGGTTACCGGTGCCGGCAATGGCGTGTTCCGGCACAAGGGGCTGGAAGATGCGCTCGCGAAGAGCTTCACCCCCGAGGCCGCGGCCGGCGTGAAGATCGACGCCAGCGATCTCAACAGCGACCTGCATGCCTCGGCGGCCTACCGCGCCAACCTGATCAACGTACTCACACAGCGCGCTGTGAAAAAGGCGCTGGGCTAAGCTCCGGAGATGACCGACACCACGCCTGCCGCGACCTCCCCGTTCAACACCATCGACGCGGTCGTGCAGGCGCTGGAAGGCGCCGCCTACTACGCCGACCGGCGGCTCGCGACGGCGGTGTTTCTCGCGCTCAAGCTCCAGCGTCCGCTGCTGCTGGAGGGCGAACCCGGCGTCGGCAAGACCGAGCTGGCCAAGGCGCTGGCGACCGCGCTCGCGCGCGAGTTGCTGCGCCTGCAGTGCTACGACGGCCTGGAGCAGCGCGAGGCGCTCTACGAATGGAACTATGCGGCGCAGCTGCTGCACATGCGCGCGGCCGAGGCGCACGGGGCTTCGAGCGACGTCGAATCGGAGGTCTACCAGCCGCGCTACCTGATCCGCCGGCCGCTCTTGCAGGCCCTGCAGGCGCCGGCGCCCGGTGCCGTGCTGCTGATCGACGAGGTCGATCGCGCCGACGAGCCCTTCGAGGCGTTCTTGCTCGAGTACCTGGGCGAATACCAGGTCAGCATTCCCGAGCTGGGCACGGTGCAGGCGCTGGTGCCGCCGGTCACCATCCTGACCAGCAATCGCACGCGCGAACTCAACGATGCCGTCAAGCGGCGCTGCCTCTACCACTGGCTGGACTATCCGGAGCGCGATCGCGAGCTGGCCATCGTGCGTGCGCAGGTGCCGAAGGCGGGCGCCGTTCTTTCCGAGCAGGTCGCAGCCTTCGTCGGGCGCTTGCGTAGCGCGCCCTTTGCAAGCGCCTTCCAGCGCGCACCGGGCATTGCGGAAAGCGTCGAATGGGCAAGGGCGCTGATCGCGCTCGACACCGTCGAGCTCGACCCCGAGATCGTGGTCGATACCGCGGGCATTCTCTTCAAGCAGCGCGACGATGTGGCGGCGCTGACGCACGAGCTGGCCTCCGATCTGCTGAAGCCCGAGGAGGAGTCGGCGTCGTGAGCGTTCCGCAACTCGGCGACGCGCGGCGCGGCAAGCTGGCCGGCAACATGATGGGCTTCGGCCGGGCGCTGCGCCGCGCCGGCGTGCGGACCGATTCGGCACGCATCGCGCTCGCTGCCGAAGCCGCTGCGCTGGTCGGGGTCGACAGCCGGCTCGACCTGGCGGCCGCGATGGAAGCCGTGATGATCAGCCGCGAACAGGATCGCCTGGTGTTCCGAGAACTCTTCGATGCCTGGTTCCGCGATCCCGAGCTTGCCAACAAGCTGCTCGCGCAGATGCTGCCGAGCGCCGAAGGCAAGGCCGAGCCCTCGAAGCGCCGGCCACGCGTGCGCGAGGCACTTGCGGCGCCGCGCGATGCGGTGAAGCCCGCGCAGACCGAGCGCGAGGTCGACTTCGATGCCGCGATGACGGCAAGCGATCGCCAGCGGGTGCACCACGCCGACTTCAACGCGCTGGGCGCCGCCGAGTACCGCCTGGTGGAGCGACTGGCCCGCGACATCGCGCTGCCGGTGCCGGCGCTGCCCTCGCGCCGCCTGCGCGTGACCGGCGATGCGGGCGCGCATTCGCGCATGCACTGGCCCGGCGTCTGGCACGAGGCCGGGCGCACCGGCGGCGAGATGCTGCTTCTGCCGCGGCTCTCGCGGCAGAAGCAGCCGCTGCCCTTGCTGGTGCTGGTCGACGTCTCCGGATCGATGGAGCGTTATGCGCGCCTGCTGCTGGCCTTTCTGCATGCGTCGACGCGGCGCGCCGGCCGGCGCGACGTGTTCGCCTTCGGCACCCAGTTGACCGACCTGACGCCGGCCTTTCGGCTGGCCGACACCGATCTGATGCTGGCCGCAGCTAGCGAGGCCATCGCCGATTTCGCCGGCGGCACGCGTTTCGGCGCCTCGCTCGGCGAACTGCGCGAGCGCCATGCGCGTCGCCTGACCGGCCGCCGCACGCTGGTGCTGGTGATCAGCGACGGCCTGGACACCGGCGAACCCGAAACCCTGGAGCGCGAACTGCTGTGGCTCAAGCGCCATTCGCGGCGGGTGCTGTGGCTCAACCCGCTGCTGCGCTACGAGGGCTATGCGCCGCTCGCGCGCGGGGCGGCCGTTCTGCACCGCCATGCAGACGCGATGCTCGCGGTCCACAATCTCCTTGCACTCGAACAACTGGCCGCGAGTCTCGCGGCCCTGATGCGGTCCGGCCGCTAGAAGGAACCTCACGATGGAAATGCTCGGCAACCGCCGGCTCGGCATCACGCAGCAGCAAGCCTGGGAGGCGCTCAACGATCCCGAGACGCTGAAGAAATGCATCCCCGGCTGCGACAAGTTCGAGGCCGTAGGCGACAACCAGTACGCGGTGGCGCTGGCCGTCAAGATCGGCCCGGTGTCGGCCAAGTTCAACGGCAAGGTCGCGCTGGCCGACATCTCGCCGCCGGACAGCTACAAGCTGTCCTTCGAAGGGCAGGGCGGCGTTGCCGGATTCGCCAAGGGTTCGTCGAGCGTGACGCTCAAGCCGGTCGCCGATGCGAGCCCCGGCTGCGAGCTCGACTACACGGTGCAGGCGCAGGTGGGCGGCAAGATCGCGCAGTTGGGGCAGCGCTTGATCGACGGCGCCGCCAAGTCGACGGCCGACGATTTCTTCAAGCGCTTCGAGGTCGAGATGCAAAGCCGCTACGGCCCGTCGCCGGCCGCGGTGGCCGAGAGCGCCGAGGCGCCCGCTGCCGCCGAGCCGTCCGAGAAGACCGGCGCGATGGCGGGCTTCATGCGCAAGATCGGCATCGGCAGGAAGTCCGACAAATCGGCGAGCGATACGGAAGAGCCGGCCGACTAGGAAGACGAACATCATGGAGAACCTCGACGTCATGGTTCTGCGCACGCTGCGCGACTGGCGGCTCGCGGGCCGCCGCGCGCTGCTCACGACGGTGGTGCGCACCTGGGGATCTTCGCCGCGGCCGATCGGCTCGATCATGGCGCTGGCGGAAGACGGCGCCGTGATCGGCTCGGTCTCGGGCGGCTGCATCGAAGACGACCTGATCGCGCGCTACAGCCGTGCCCACGGCGCGCCGGGCGAGATGCCTTCGGGCGCGCCGGCGCTGGTCAAGTACGGCATCACGGCGGATGAGGCGCACCGCTTCGGCCTGCCCTGCGGCGGCACGCTGGAACTGCTGCTCGAATACGACCCGGACGCCGCCTCGCTCGAGACGCTGGTGGCCGCGCTCGAAAAAGGGCGGCTGATGCAGCGCACCGTGTCGCTGGCCGATGGCACCGTCAGCGTGGCCGAGGCGAGCGCGCCGGCCGAGCTCTCGATCAGCGACACCGAGCTGGTCAACACCTTCGGGCCCGAATACCGCATGCTCCTGATCGGCGCCGGCCAGCTGGCCGAGTACCTGTCGACGATGGCGAAGTTCAGCGGTTTCGCGGTGACGCTGTGCGATCCGCGCACCGAGTACCGCACCGCCTGGGCCGTGCCGGGCGTGACGCTCAGCACCGAGATGCCCGACGACGCGGTGAGCGCCTTCAAGCCCGACCGCCGC
The DNA here is from genome assembly GCF_964254305.1 of Variovorax sp. LjRoot84. Lineage (NCBI taxonomy): Bacteria > Pseudomonadati > Pseudomonadota > Betaproteobacteria > Burkholderiales > Comamonadaceae > Variovorax > Variovorax sp. LjRoot84. Next base: position 4,183,659 of record NZ_CAXUTE020000001.1, on the reverse strand, counting down.
AGCTGCGTGGTCGCGCTCACGCACGACCCGAAGCTCGACGACCTGGCCCTGCTCGAGGCCCTGCAAAGCGAAGCCTTCTACGTCGGCGCGATCGGCTCGCGCCGCAACGCCCAGGCGCGGCGCGAACGCATGATCGAGCACTTCGAGCAGACCGAGGCATCGCTTTCGCGCCTGCGCGGCCCGATCGGCATCTACATCGGCAGCAAGACGCCGCCCGAGATCGCGGTGAGCGTGATGGCCGAGATCCTGGCGGTGAAGAACGGCGTCAGGCTGCCGCGCGAGACCGAGGTCGCGCATGCCAAGGAGGCCGCGGGCGCCGGCAAGTAGCAGCGGGTGAGCCGCCGTCAGTGCCTGCGCAGGCCGGCGAGGAAGGTGGTGCTGCGGCCGAAGGCGCGCTGCATCTCCTTGGATTCGCGGGCTTCCTTGCGGGCCCTGGAGAAGATGAAACTCGCAGCCGCCAGTGCGAAGCACGCGCCGATCGCGATCAGCAATCCGACGAAGGATCCCAGCCACCAGGCGAGGCCGAGGATCACGATGCTGGCGAGAAGAAGAATGGCGCGCATGGGAGAGAGGCTAGCAGAGCCCTGGCCGAACAGGGTATGAACTATTGCTCGGAAGCTGTGGGCGCGCCAGCTTTCATTCTGCGCTGCCCAACGGTGCGTCGGCAGTCGCGTCGAATGCGGCGATCAGCACCGGCGTCAGGTCATGCATACCTGCGGTTGAGGGCCGCATCGGCAGCAGACCCGGCGTGAAGCCGAGGGCCTCGAAGCGTTTGAGCAGTTGCGTGTCCGTGCTGATGATGTGGACCGGTACGTCCCACGAAGCGCCCGCGCCGCTCACGCCCGCCATCGGCTGGTGGTCGCCGATCACGATGGTGAGCAGCTGCCGCGGCGCGCGACCCGAGAGGTAGTCGCCCAGCCAGTGGAAGGTGTAGGCCAGCGATTCGAGGTACGCGGGCACGGGCTGCAGCCACGAACCCGGTTGCGCGACGGCCTGTGCGACTTCCGCCGCCGTGTAGGCGTCGGCGCGCAGCAGCCGCTGCCAGTCCGGCACGTAGGGCGCGATCGGGCGGAAGGGCGCATGGCTCGTCAGGGTCGGAAAGACGATGAAGCGCGGCGCGCGTTCCTCGCGCGGCTCGGCCAGTTCCTGCGCGTGCAGCAGTGCCATCGAGGCCTGGTCGGGAACGCGCCAGTAGCCGAAGGGCGGCCCGCGATAGCCGATGCCGTCGGCGTCGGCATAGCGGTCGAAGCCGTAGAAGCTGCCTTCGGGCCAGGGCTTCTGCAGGCCCGGCATCCAGTTCACGGTACGCCAGCCATGGGCCTTGAAATGGCGCACCAGCGTCGAACGATCAGTGGTCAGCAGCAGTTCGTATGCGCCGGGGTCCTGCATGTCGACGCCGCTGAGCAGCGCCGCATGGGCCAGCCAGGAGGCGCCGCCGAAAGTGGGGGAGCGCACGCGCGCCGAGACCGCCTGCCGGCCGCCGGCCGCGAGCGCCTGCATCAGCTGCGCGCGCGCCGGCGCGAGCGCGGCGGCCTGCTGCGGGTCGTCCAGCGCGGTGACGCCGTAGGACTCGGCAAAGATCAGCAGCACGTCGGCGCCGCGGAGGCCTGCGAGCGAGCTGTGCTCGAAGGCCGGGCTGGGCGAGAGCTGCGAAGCCGCGTGGCCGGGCAGCAGCTGGCCGGCCAGGATTCCGGCCTGCTGCGCAAGAATGGGCGCGACCGGCATCGAGAAGAACCAGCGCGTGTCGCGCCCCCCGATGCCATGCGCGGCAAAGTTCGCGAAGAGCAGAAGGCCGATGAGGCCGATCGCGGGCCGCGGCGTGGGCCAAGCCAGCTCGCGCGCAATCGCATGCCAGCATCGCCATGCCAGGCCGTACAGCAGCACAGGGATGGCCAGCGCGGCGAGCGCTGCCAAGCCGATCTGCCAAGCTGCGAGCTCGCCCATGCGCAGCACGTCCAGCGCGTGCCTGCTGTCCCAGTAGAGGTTGATCTGCCGGCCGAATACGGCCGACACCGTCACGTCGAGGTAGCGAGCGAGGATCCAGAAGGCGGTGACGCTCGCCAGCAAGCGCAGCATGCGTGCGCCCGGCTGCCCGCGCCAGGCGATCCAGGCCGTGAGCATCACCAGAACCATGACGAGTTCGAAGGACACGCGCAGCGCCAGGCGCGGCCACAGCCCCGGCCCGTGGTTCTCCATCGTCAGCAGCGCATTGAGCAGCAGCAGGGGCAGGGCGAAGCGCGGCAGCCACCCGCCCCATGCGGCGGGCCTCATTTGCGCTTGGCCTCGAACTCGATGATGAGCGGCACCTCGTCGCCGACCCAGCCGTTGCCGACTGCGTAGTTCATGCCGTAGCTGCTGCGCTTGAAGCTGCCGCGCGCCGAGACGCCCATCACGTAGCTCTTCTCGATCGGCGAGGGCCCGCTCTTGTTCCAGGTCGCGGCGAGCGTCAGCGGCTGGGAGCGGCCCAGCAGCTCGAGCTGGCCGGCGATCTCGAAGGTGCGATCGCCCGTGCGCTTGGCGCCGATCGCGGTGAACACCATGCGCGGGAACTCGGCCGTGTTGAGGAAGTCGGCGCTCTTCAGATGCTGGTCGCGCTTGGCGTAGTTGCTGAAGACGCTCTGGGTGTCGACCTCGATGCGCACGTTGCTGAGCGTGGCCGTGGCTTCGTCGAAGCTGTAGCTGCCGCGCGCGGCGCGGAACATGCCCAGCACCTTGGCGTAGCCGATGTGATCGACCAGGAAGGCGATGGTGAGATGTTCAGGGTCGAGCTCGTAGCGTGTGGCCTCGGCGCGCGCGGGCAGGGCGTTCGCTATGAGGCATGACACGATCAGGGCGTACGGCAAGCGGGCCGCGAGTGCTTTCATGAGGCAGGCTCCAGTGGGGATGCGCGATGACGGATCAACCACGCGATGTCGATCGCGAAAGACGCAGTGAGCGCGGCCAGGCTCGCAGCCGCGATGGCCCGGCTCCAGGGCAGCGAGATGATCGGACCGAGGCAGACGAGCAGGCTGGTGATCTGCGCCACGCACACCGCCTTGCGCCGCTGGCTCGGCGCGAGCGGCCGCGCCAGCCAGGGCCAGGGCTTCATCGCCAGCACGAAGGCGTAGCGCATCAGGCCCGCGGCCAGGATCCATGAGCCGGCCTTGTCGAAATGAAAGACCAGCAGGCAGAGCGCGAAGGTCAGCAACGCATCGGTCTCCATGTCGAAGCGCGCGCCGAATTCGCTGGCCAGCCCGCTGCGGCGCGCGAGCGGGCCATCGAGGGCATCGAGCAGCGCGGCGGTCGTGCCCACGACGATGGCGCTCCACGCCATCGCTTCGGCATCGGCCAGGGGCTCGCCGATGCCCGCCGCGAGCAATGCGGCGAGCGCCAGGCGCGCCAGCGTCACGCGGTTGGCGGCACCGAAGCGCGCATTCGGCGCATGGGCCGCAAGGCCATGCAGCACCCACGCGAAGGCTGCCGCAAAGACGGCGGCTGCCTTGAGCTTGAACCAGGGACTGAGCTCGCCCAGCACCGTCAGCCCGCCAGCCGCCACGGCGAGCAGCAGGAAGCAGGGCACGGCCTCGCGCCAGGCATCGCGCCGGAGCGCCGCGAGCCGGCCCGCGCTGCGTGCGGGGCCATCGGCAGGAGGATGGGTGAGCATCGTCATAAGATCCGTTGCATGCCAGCATATCCCTCCCGTGTTGCTTCTGCCGAGTCCTGGGCCTGCTGGATCGAAGCCCCGGGCCGGGCCGGCATCCGGCGCGCTGCATTCGATGCGCCCGGTCCCGAAGAGGTGCAGGTTCGTGCGTTGCACAGCGGCATCAGCCGCGGCACCGAGCTGCTGGTGTTCGGCGGCGAGGTGCCTGCCAGCGAATTCGAACGCATGCGCGCGCCGTTCCAGGAAGGCGAATTTCCAGCGCCGGTAAAGTACGGCTATGCGAGCGTCGGCACGGTCGAGCGGGGGCCCGAGGCGCTTCTCGGCCGCGAGGTGTTCTGCCTCTATCCGCACCAGACCCGCTACGTGGTGCCGGCCGATGCCGTGCACCTGCTGCCCGAGGGCCTGCCGCCCGCGCGCGCGGTGCTGGCCGCCAACCTGGAGACCGCAGTCAATGCGCTGTGGGATGCGGCACCGCGCGTTGGCGACCGCATCGCCGTCGTGGGCGCAGGTGTGGTCGGCCTGCTGGTGGCCTGGCTGGCCGGGCGCATGCCCGGTTGCACGGTCGAGGTGATCGACACGAATCCCGCGCGCCGTGCGGTGGCGGAACGGCTGGGCCTCGTCTTTGCGAGTCCGGAGGCTGCGAGTCTCGAGGCCGATCTGGTGCTGCATGCCAGCGGCAGCCCAGCAGGCCTGGCCACGGCGCTGCGGCTGGCCGCCTTCGAGGCCACGGTGCTGGAACTGAGTTGGTACGGGCAGCGCGCGGTGACGCTGCCGTTGGGCGAAGCCTTCCATTCGCGGCGCCTCACGCTCAGGAGTTCGCAGGTCGGCCAGGTGGCCACCGCGCAGCGCGCGCGCTGGAGCCATCGGCGCCGGATGGCGCTGGCGTTGTCGCTGCTGCGCGATCCGGTGCTCGATGCGCTCATCACCGACAGCGCGCCTTTCGCCGAACTGCCGGCGGTGCTCGGCCGGCTCGCCGCGGGCGCGCCGAACACCTTGTGCCACCGCATCGACTATCCCTGACCCCTTCACCCTGGAAAGACTTCGCATGTACAGCGTCAACGTCCGCGACCATTTCATGATTGCCCACAGCTTTCGCGGCCAGGTCTTCGGCCCCGCGCAGCGCCTGCATGGCGCGACCTATGTGGTGGATCTCGAACTGCGTCGCGCCGAGCTCGATGCCGACGGCGTGGTGGTCGACATCGCGCTCGCCACCGAGGTGCTGCGCAGCGTGCTGGGCGAACTCAACCTGCGCAACCTCGACGACGATCCGGCCTTCGAGGGGCGCAACACCACCACGGAATTCATGGCGCGCGTGATCTTCGATCGCGTTGCCGCGCGCATCGCGGCCGGCGAACTCGGGCCCCACGCAAGCGGCCTCGCGAGCATGCGCGTGAAGTTGAACGAATCGCATGTGGCCTGGGCGGCCTACGAGGGCGCACTTTGACCATCAAGCGCTGCAGCTTCCTGGTGCCGGGAGACTTGAACACCCGCACCGGCGGCTACACCTACGACCGCCGCGTCATCGATGGCCTGCGCGCGCAGCAGTGGGAGGTCGAGGTCCAGACCTTGGGCGAAGGCTATCCGGCGCCCGCTGCGGCAGCGCTCGCGCAGGCCGGCCGCGTGGCCGATGCCTTGCCCGATGGCGCGCTGGCGGTGGTCGACGGCCTCGCCTTCGGCGTGCTGCCCGATCTGGCGCAAAGGCATGCGGAGCGGCTTTGCTGGATCGCGCTGGTGCATCACCCGTTGTCGCTGGAGACCGGCCTCGACGCGGCGCAGCAGCGCGCCTTGTTCGAGAGCGAGCGGCGCGCGCTGGCCAGTGCGCGCGGCGTGATCGTCACCAGCTCTTCCACGGCTCGAGCGCTGGCAGCCTTCGACGTTCCGGATTCGCGCATCGTCGTGGTCGAGCCCGGGACCGAGCCGGCCCCCTTGGCCGCAGGCTCGGGCACCGATGCCTTGTCGCTGCTGTGCGTGGCGACCGTGACGCCGCGCAAGGGGCATGCTCTGCTGATCGAAGCGCTGGCCGGGTTGAAGGACCGGCGCTGGACGCTGCATTGCGCAGGCAGCCTGGTCATGGACGCCGCATGCGCATCGGCATTGATGCAGGCCATCGAACGTCACGGCCTGCGCGAACGCGTGGTGCTGCATGGCGAGCAGGATGAGGCGGGCCTGTGCGCGCTCTATGCGAAGGCCGATGCCTTCGTGCTGCCCTCGTTCCATGAGGGTTACGGCATGGCCCTGGCCGAGGCGCTGGCCTACGGCCTGCCGGTGATCAGCACCCGCGCGGGCGCCATTCCGGACACGGTGCCGGCCGATGCGGGCCTGCTGGTGTCGCCCGGCGACGCGATCGCGCTGCGCGCCGCGTTGCAGCGGCTGATGGACGATGCTGCGTGGCGGGCGCAACTGAAGGCCGGCGCGCAAAGAGCGCGAGGCCGCCTGCCGACATGGCAGCAGAGCGGCGCGCGCTTTGCATCGGTGCTCGCCGATTTCCGGCAGCAGGCAGGAGGCGCATGACAGGCTTCAGCGCCGACTGGCTCGCCCTGCGCGAACCCTTCGACCGCGCGGCGCGCAATGCGTCGGCTGCGCTGCTGGATCTGCACGCGATGGCGGCCCGGCTGCGCGGCGACGACCCGGTCCTGCGCGTGATCGACCTGGGCTGCGGCACCGGCGCCAATCTGCGCGAACTGGCGCCGCGGCTGGGCGGCGCCCAGCAGTGGCTGATGGTCGACCACGACCCGCGCCTGCTGGCGGCGTTGCCGGAATCGCTCGAAGGCCCGGGGTGGCATGCGAAGGCGCGTCCGCTCCGCATCGATCTTGAGGAGGCGCTGGCTGCCGTTCCCTTCGGCGAGGCACGGCTCGTCACGGCCTCGGCGCTGCTGGACCTCGTGTCCGCATCGTGGCTCGACGCGCTATTGAACCATGTGCGAATGGCGAATGCGGCCGTGCTCTTCGCACTGACTGTCGATGGCCGTGTCGCGTGGGCGCCTGGTCTTGCAGGCGACGCGGAGGTCCACGAACTGTTCGCCACCCATCAACGGCGCGACAAGGGATTCGGACCCGCGCTCGGCGGCGAAGCAATTGCGCTGGCGGTCGCCCGCCTCGATGCGATGGGCTACAGCGTCACGCAGGCGCGCAGCGATTGGTGCATCGAGGAGGCGGCGATGCTGCGCGCGATGATCGAAGGCATGGCTCATGCCACGCTGGAACAGGAACCGGCTGCGCACGAGCTCGTCGGCGCATGGAAGGCGCGGCGGTTAGCGCTTGTCGATCGCACCTGCCTGCGCGTGGGGCACGTGGATCTTCTGGCGATGCCTTAGCGAGGTTTTCGTGTCTTGGGTGCCACGAAACCTATGGGGCGCTTGGCTGGCTCGGGTGGTGTCATCAATTCGCGCAGCGCATCGAAAACCTGCCGAAGCTGGTTGCGCGTGTTGCGGCTGAAGGACTCATGCTGCATCGCCACAAGCGCCGTCTTCTTTTCGAGATCGGCCAGCCGCTACTTTGCTACATACAAGGGTTAGGGTGAGGGCTCAGCAACCGGCGCCATCGCCACCACGGCCGCTGCCCTCACCCCTGCCCTCTCCCAGAGGGAGAGGGAGCAAGGCGCAGATCCAGATCCCACATCACATCCGCCCCCATGCGAAAGACGCGGCTTGCGGGACGCGGGCAATCGCGCATCGCCGCGCTTTGCGGCAGCAGCAGCCCGGGACGCCCGCCGCCGATCAGCACCGGCGCGACGCTGAGGTGCAGGCGGTCCATGCACCCCTGCGCGATGAAGCGCGAGACCGTGATACCCCCGCCCTCGACGAACAGCACGCGCTGGCCGCGCTGCTGCAGCGCGGCCAGCAGGGCGCGCAAGTCCATTGCGCCCTTGGCGTCCACCAGGCCCGGCACGCCCAGCACCTGATCGGCACCCACGCGCTGCGCTGCTTCGGCTTCACGTGCCGCGTCGCACACGAGCAGGGTCGGCGCCTGGCGATCGGTGAAGACGCGCAGCGTCGGCGTCAGGCGCAGGGCCGGGTCGAGCACGACGCGCACCGGGTTGTCGCCCGCCACGCGGCGCGTGGTGAGCTGCGGGTTGTCGATGGCCGCGCTGCCGGCGCCCACGATGACCGCATCGCTGAGTGCGCGCAGCCGGTGCAGGTGCAGCAGCACCTGCTCGCCGTTCACGTAGTTGGAGTCGCCGCCCCGCGTGGCGATACAGCCGTCGAGGCTCTGGCCCAACTGGCCGATCACCCAGGGCGTGGCCTCGGCCGTCCGCTCGAGCAGGGGCTGTAGCAGTGCCAGGAGCTCGACAGCTTCGTCGTCCCAATCCTCGCCCGGCACCAGTGGCGTCGCCGGCGGCTCTCCGCTGCGGCGACGCCGGACGATGTCCAGACACAGCGGCCACAGCGCTTCCATGCCGAAGCTGCGGGGTTGGGTCGAGCTCATGAGCGGGCGCGGGTTGCGGGCATTCACCACCTGGGCTTGTAGTAGGGATCGTCCATGTTAGCGGCGGGCCCGTCGACCCTGCCGCCCCAATGCGCCAATGCCAGCGCGGCTGCAACCCACAAGGCGGCCACCGCGGCCACGATCAGCGTTTCGACCCAGGGGCGGCCCTCGCCGCGCCGCAGGCGCCGATGTCCCCATCGCGCCAGCGAGCCGGAGGTGAAGGATGCAGCCAGCAGCAGCAATGCGCCCGGCCGGGCCGGCGTCAGCAATGCCGTGGCCTGTGCCAGCGCCAGCCAGGCCAGCAGCGCGACGACCGCGCCGCTGGCGCCGAAAGCGATGCGCCCCACAGGCCAGAGCCACAGCGCGCAGCCCGCCAGCGCGGCGCCCAGCCCGAGGCTCAGCTCGAACAGCAGGGCAGAGCCGGACATCATCGCGAGCGCCGCGAGCCCGAAGCTCGCGAGCACGAGCATCGCGATCGCATCGGCGCGCCGCGGGGCTTCCTTCAACACGGCGCGGATCACCGCCAGACCCAGCAGCCAGATGCCGATCTTGAGCGGCAGCGGCTGCCAGGCCAGGATCGCCAGCACCAGGGCCCACAGGATGCCGGCTGCCAGCCACTGCACGCGCCGGCCGGCGCGCATGGCTTCGAGGCCGAGGCCAAGCAGCGCAGCAGCCGCATAGACCCACGGCAGCTTCTCGGTCAGCGCGCCCGGCATCAGCCGCCAGCCCAGCACCCACAGCACCGTGCCGACGATCGCCACCGCGACGCCCACTGCGGCCCAGCGCGCGCCCTGGACCGGGCCCAGCACGCCGCGCAGAAACCCCGTCGCCGCGAATGCAATGCAAATCGGCAGCGCCAGGCTCTGGAACAGCGGGTGGTGGAAGTCCATCCCTACGGTTATGCAGGTGCAATGCCGATTCAGTCAACGCTGGCATCTTGGGGCGAAACGCCCTGTGCCAGGGCCGCATCGTGCTGCGCGACGAGGGCGCGCCTGAAGCCGTCGCGCTGCTGCAGGCGTTGCCAGTAGGCGGCAACGGCGGCCGGAAGCTGCGCAACCAGGTCCAGCTTGCTGGCCAGCATCAGCGCATAGCCGACCGAGATGTCGGCGGCGGTGAAGCGTCCCGCGCTGAGGAAGTCTTCCTGCTGCAGCACCGCATCGATGCCGCGCAGCCGTGCCAGGAACCATCGCGTGTAGTCCTCGGCCGCCTGTGGCAGCTTGCGCTCGTCGGGCTCGAAGCGGCCGTAGCGCAGCACGATGGTCTGGGGGAAGGTCAGCGTGGCTTCGCCCTGGTGCAACCCATTGAGCCAGGCGCCGAAGCCGGGCTCGTGGGGGCGAACGGCCAGGCCGTGCAGGTTGTCCGGGTCGAAGCGCTCGGCCAGGTACTGGCAGATCGCGGCTGACTCCGTCATCCGCGTCTCGCCGTCGATGAGGTAGGGGATGGTGCCGAGCGGATTGATCTCGAGGTAGCTGCGCTGCAGCGCGCGCGGCGGGAAGGGCAGCATGCGCAGCTCGTAAGGTGCGCCCAACTCTTCGAGCATCCACAGCGGGCGGAAGGAGCGGGCGCTGACGCAGTGGTAGAGGACGACCATTTGGGCCGACTCTACCCGCGTCCGCAGGCCATTCAATCGAGCGTTGCTCCCGATTGCTTTACCAGCTTCTGGTGCTTGCTCAGCTCGGCCTGGAAGAAGGCCGGCGCCGCGTCGGGGCCGGTGTTCAGCACCATGAGCCCCTGGCCGGCGATCGCGTTCTGCGCCTCGGGCGAGGCCAGCGCGATCTTCATCGCGCCGCTGTAGCCGTCGACGATGTTCTTCGGCAGCTCGGCCGGCCCGATCAGCGCAATCCACGCGTCGAAGCTGTAGCCGGGCACGCCGGCCTCCGCCGCGGTCGGGACCTCGGGCAGCGCGCCGGAACGCGTAGGCGTCGACACGGCCAGCGCGCGCAGCGTGCCGGCCTTGATCTGCGGCGCCACCTGCGACACCGACACGAAGCCCAGCTGCACCTGGCCACCGATCAGGTCGGTGACGAGCGGGCCGGTGCCGCGGTAGGGCACATGCTTCATATCGATGCCGGTCTCGCTGACCAGCAGCTCGCCGGCCAGGTGCAGCGTGCTGCCGTTGCCGGCCGAGCCGAAGTTGAGCGTGCCGGGCTTGGCCTTGGCGAGCGCGATCAGTTCCTTGACGTTCTTCGCCGGTACCGAGGGGTGCACCACCAGCACCAGCGGCACGGTGGCGATCACCGCGATCGGCGTGATGTCCTTCAGCGTGTCGTAGGGCACGGTCTTGTAGATGCCCGGGTTGATCACGTGGTTCGACGAGATCATGCCCAGCGTGAGGCCGTCCTTCGGCGCCCTCACGATCTGCGTGGTGCCTGGGATGCCGCCGGCGCCGGCGATGTTCTCGACCACGACCGGATGGCCCGCGGCCTTGCCGAAGGACGGGCCGATGGCGCGCGCGACCGCGTCCACGGTGGAGCCGGCCGCCAGCGGCACGACCATGCGGATCGGCTTGTCGGAGGCCGGTGCCTGGGCGAGCGCTGCGGTCGCCAAGGCGGCGCCGGTGAGCGATGCCGCGATGCGGCGGATCAGGGGGGCTTTCATCATCGTCACGTGTGTCTCCTTGCTTGTTTCATGGATGCCGGCGTCGCAGTTCCTCGAAGGACAGCAGCTCGCCTGCGATGGCGCTCGCGGCCACGGTCGGCGGGCTCGCGAGCCAGACCTGGCCCGGTCCGCCGCGGCCCGGAAAGTTGCGGTTGATCGCGCTCACGGTGACCTCTTCCTTGCGCACCGAGGTGCCCGGGCCGCAGTTGCCGCAGGCGCCGCACGACGGTTGCAGGATGCGCGCACCGACCCGCTCGAAGGCATCGAGGTAGCCGCGCGCCGCGCAGTGGTCGCGCACCGCGGTCGTGCCGAATTGGAGGTAGAGCGACACGCGATCCGGCACGCGCAGGCCGCGGTCGGCCGCCCAGCGCAGCACCTCGTGATAGTGGTCGAAGTCCTCGCGCTTGCCCGCGGTGCAGGAGCCGCCGTAGGCGATGTCGATGCGCACCGGCTCCTCGAGCGCCGCCAGCGGCAGCCCGTTGCCGGGGTCGCCAGGGCGGGCCACCATCGGCGGCACCGCGGCGCAATCGACGCGGATCGTCTCCGCATAGACCGCGTCCGCGTCGCTGCGCATCCACGGCTCGAGCACGAAGTCGATGCCGCGCCGCTCGCGCAGGAAGCGCACCGTTTCCGCGTCGGGCGCGACGATGCCGGTGAAGCCTCCGAGCTCGGCCGTCATGTTGGTGAGCGTCGCGCGCTCGTCGGTCGACAGCAGCGCGACCACCTCGCCGGTGAATTCGAACACCCGGCCCACGCCGCCGCCGGCGCGGATGCGCGGCTCGGCCAGCAGGTGCAGCACGATGTCCTTGGCGGTCACGCCGGGCCGCAGCGCGCCGTCGAACTCGATGTGCAGCGACTGCGGCACGGTGAGCCGCAGCGCGCCGGTCACGAAGGCATTGGCCATGTCGGTAGTGCCGACGCCGAATGCCACGCAGCCCAGCGCGCCGCTGTGCGGCGTGTGCGAGTCGGTGCCGACCACGACCTGGCCCGGCAGCGCGTAGCGCTCGGCCATCATCGCGTGCGAGATGCCAGCGATGTTGCTGCCGTCGTCGGTGCGCGCCTCCTCCTCGGTCAGGGTGCGGTGCGAGCGCAGGCCGTACGCGGCCGCGAATTCGCGCTGCGCCTCGACCATGCGGTGCACGTTGGGCACCAGGCCGCCGCGCACGTGGGCCGGGCTTTCCCCGACGTAGGAGGTGTGGTCCTCGAACACCACGATCGATGCCGGCTCGTGCAGGTTCAACGGCTTGCGGAAGGTCGCATGCAGCATGTGCGCCGCCATGCCGGTGTAGTACTCGTGGATGAAGCGCCAGTCGGCACGTACGAAGGCGCCGTCGCCGGGCGCCGGGTGCGCCTCGGTGAGCTCGGTCGCGAGCGCATGGCGGGCCACGATCTTCTCGAACAGCGTGCGTGGCCGCTCGGGCGGCGCGCCCTCGGCGCTCCGGATGCGGCACATGAAGTGCTGGCCGAAGCGCAGCAGGCCGCCGCTTTGCAGGATGGCCGCGGCGAGCGCATCGCGGCCGGCGACGAGTTCGGCGAGCGGAATCGCCTCGCCGGCGCGGATGCGTTCGACCAGCCCGAAATCGGTGGAGGTGAAGAGGCCGATGTTGTCGGCGTTCTGGCGGTAGATGCGCTCGAAGCTCTCCCCGATCACGAGCCGCACGCCGGCCAGTTTCTCGGCCGCGGGGCTGTGCTCGCGCGACGAGCCCTTGCCGTAGCGCCTGCCCGCGACCACTACCTCGATGCCGCCCGCGCGGACCGCATCGGTGCCGACGGGCAGGCGGTCACCGGTCTTGAAGCCGGTGTAGGGGTAGCGGCCGAGCTTGTCGTCGTAGTGGGTGAGGATGGGCAGCGGCGTGATCTCGTCGGTCGAGATGTCGTCGCGCAAGGGCATGGCTTCCGCCAGTGCCGGCGTTTCGCCGCGCAGGCATTGTTCGACGACTTCGGGTGAGCTGCTCAAGAAGAGCAGCCTGGGCGCGAAGCGAAGCGCCGGAAGATCGTCGGAAGCTGGCGCAAGGGCTGGCATGCCTGATCTTCGCGTCAGGCCCTCGGGCCGAAAAGCGCCAAGGCGGCACAGGGGCTCTCGCGAAATGCGAGATGGGGACTTACCCGCGCAGCGCGTCGATCAATGCCGCGACCGAGCGCGGCCTTGGCGTCTTGCGCAGCGCATAGAGATGCAGCTCGCGCGCCGCCCACGCCTCGTCGAGCGGCCGGCGCACGAAGCGCGGGCTGCCGGCATAGGCCGCGGCGGCGCTTTGCGGAACCACCGCAATGCCCAGGCCCGCCTCGACCATGCGGCAGACCGCATCGAAGCTGCTGACCGACACGGTGGGCGCAAAGGGTTTTTTCTGCAGCGCCTGGGCACGTTCGTGCAGGGAGCGGTCGAGCGCGCCGCCCTGGTGGACGCCGATCAGCGGATGGTCCAGCAGCTCGGCGAAGCCGACGGCCTTTCGTTTGGCCAGCGCATGGCCGGCGGGCAGCACCACCTGCAGCGGATCGGTCGCGAAGCGCCAGGCATCGATCCCGGCGGGTACCGGCGCCTCCACGCCCACGCCGACGTCGGCACGGTCGTCGAGGCAGGCACGGATGACGTCGCGCGTGTCTTCTTCATGCAGCGAGATCTGGACGCGCGGATACCGGGCCATGAAGGCCTGCAGACGTTCGGGCAGGAAGCCGATCACGGCCGACATGTTGGCGTAGAGCCTGACCGTGCCGCGCACTTCGTCACCCTCGATTTGCACCTCGCGCACCAGCGACTGCAGGTCGTTGTCGATCTGCTGCCCGCGCTCGAGCACGAGGCGGCCCGCATCGGTGAGCGCGATGCCGCGCGGCGAGCGCACGAAAAGGGCAGTGCCGAAGGCGTGCTCGAGATCGGCGATGCGCCGGCTCAGCGCCGAGGGCGCGATGTGCTCGAGCGCCGCGCCGCGCACGATGGAGCCGGCGCGCGCCGTCGAGACGAAGAGTCGCAGGCTGTAGGCATCGATGCGGCGGGTCATGCCGCGCATCCTAAGGGCGCGGCGCGCCGAGCGAGAATCTGCAGGCATCAACGAAAAAGCCAACCATGCATTCAAGCAGAGACATCGTGATCATCGGCGGCGGCCATGCCGCGGCACAGCTGTGCGCCGGCTTGGCGGAGGCGGGGCAGGGCGCCCGCGTGCACCTGGTGTGCGAAGAGAGCTCGATCCCCTATCACCGGCCGCCGCTGTCCAAGACCTTCCTCAAGAGTCCGGACGAGGCGCCGCAGCTCCACCGCGCCGAGGCGTGGTATGCCGAGGCCGGGATCACGATGCACCTGGGCGACCCGGCGCTTGTGATCGATCGCGCGGCGCGCACCGTCACGCTGCGTTCAGGCACCGTGCTCGGCTGGGAGCGGCTGGTGCTCGCGACCGGCACCCGCGCACGACGGTTGCCGGCGCTGGTGGGGCTGGAGAACGTCGCGCTGCTGCGTGCCGCCGACGAGGCCGCGCAGCTGCGCTCGATGCTGATGGCGGCGCAGCACGTCACGGTGCTCGGCGGCGGGTTCATCGGCCTCGAAGTGGCGGCGACGGCGCTGGCGCTCGGCAAGCGCGTGAGCGTTCTGGAAAGCGCGCCGCGGCTCTTGAGCCGGGCCGTGTCGCCCGCCTTGTCCGAGCATGTGCTCGCGACCCATCGCGCCGCGGGCATGGACATCCGCACCGGCGTGCAATGCGGCGCCTGGCAGACCGAGGGCCGGCGTCTCGCGGCGATCGAGCTCGACGGCGTGGCGCAGCCGGTCGACCTGATGCTGCTCGGCATCGGCGCCGTGCCCGAGACCGCGCTCGCGCAGGCCGCCGGGCTGGAGTGCGCCGATGGCATCGTGGTCGACGCCTACATGCAGACCAGCGACGAGGCCGTGCTCGCGGTCGGCGACTGCACGCGCTTTCCGGATCGGCGCGCAGGCCAGGCCTTGCGGCTGGAGTCGGTGCAGAACGCCAATGACCAGGCGCGCACGGCCGTCGCCACCCTGACCGGCGCGGCCCGTCCGCACGACGCTGTGCCGTGGTTCTGGTCGGATCAGGGCAGCCTGCGCTTGCAGATGGCCGGGCTGGTCCCCGCCGAAGGCACGGCCGGCGCGAGCATGGTGCGGCGCCCGGGCGCCAATCCGGCTTCGTTCTCGCTGCTGCACTACGTGGACGGCGTGCTGCGCTGCGTCGAGTCGGTCAATGCGCCGGTAGACCACATGATGAGCCGCAAGCTGCTGGAAGCCGGACGCAGCCCGGACCCGGCGGTTGCGGCAGACTCCGCCGTGCCCCTGAAGACGCACCTGGCCTGATCAGTTCGTCATGCTGCGGCGCCGCGGGGGCGCAGCGCTCCTGCGCAGCTCGGCATCCATCACGCGGGTTCCGGCCGCTAGCGCGGCCTCGTAAGTGTCGGCGTCGTATTCCGCCGATTTCAGAACCTTCCGCGGCGCGCCGTCGGTGTCGGTTTCGAGCAGCGTCCAGACGAAGGATCCGGGCGCCGGCTCATCGATGGTGAGTTTGATCGGATTTTTCATGGCCCACTCATCCTGGGCGCCGAGGTCTTCGATTTCTGTAGGCGAAGACCGATCGTCGCGCCGGTTACATCGACTGGCGGTTCTAGCTGGTGCGTGCGGCGCCGACCGGCTCTTTTTCCTCTTCGGTTTCGGGCGACAGCGATCCGGCACGCAGCAGCAAGGCGCCGAGCAAGGCCGCCGCGGCCGCGAAGACGGCGCCGACGATGAAGGCCACGTGATAGCCGCCATTGAGCGCGGCCAGCGCATGCGCCCCGGAGCCCGTGAGGCGGTCGGTGCGCGCCGAGGCAAGGCTCGCGAGCACCGCGAGGCCCAATGCGCCGCCCATCATGAAAGCCGTGTTGACGATGCCCGAAGCCAGGCCCGATTCGCTCGGCGCGACATCGCTCATCGCGACCAGCAGCATCGGGTTGAGCGCGATGCCGGCGCCGAGGCCGAGCAGCGTCATGCCTGGCATCACGTCGAGCAGGAAGCTGCCGTCCACCGGCGCGCGCGCGAACAGCGCCAGTCCCGCGGCCGCCAGCAGCAGCCCGAACGCGAGCGGCCCGCGGTTGCCGAAGCGCATCACCAGCTTGGCCGAGAGGCCGAGCGAGAAGACCGCCATGATGAGGTTGGCCGGCAGGAAGGCGAGGCCGACCTGCATCGGGCTGTAGCCCAGCACCAGCTGCAGGTAGAGCGCCGAGATGAAGAACCACGCGAACATCGCGGCGGCCCACAGCACGCCCATCACGTTGGCGACGGCCACGTTGCGCAGGCGGAACAGGCGCAGCGGCATCAGCGGATGGCGCACGCGCGCCTCGATGGCGATGAAGACCGCCAGCAATGCCGCCGCGATGCCGAGCAGGCCCAGCGTCTGCGTCGAAGTCCAGCCGATCTCGTTGCCGTTGACGATTGCATACACCGCCAGCATCAATGAAAGCGTGACGGTCACCGCGCCGCCGACGTCGAGCTTCTCGCCGGCCGCATGCCCGGGCAGGTGCGGCAGCAGTGCGAGGCACAGCGCATAGACCGCCACACCGATCGGCAGGTTGACGAGAAAGATCCAGTGCCAGCTGAGGGCGTCGGTCAGGAGGCCGCCCAGCAGCACGCCGATGCTGCCGCCGCCGGCGCACACGAAGCCGTAGACGCCCATCGCCTTGGCGCGTTCGGCCGGTTCGGTGAACAGGTTCATGATCAGCGAGAGCGCGACCGCCGAGACCACCGCGCCGCCCAGGCCCTGCACCGCGCGCGCGGCGACCAGCAGGGCTTGCGAGTTCGAGAGACCGCAGGCCAGCGAGGCGACGGTGAACAGCGTGATGCCGAGCAGGAACAGCCGCCGATGCCCGAACAGGTCGCCCAGCCGGCCGCCCAAGAGCAGGAAGCCGCCAAAGGTGAGCATGTAGGCGTTCACCACCCAGACCAGCGAGGTCTCGGTGAAACCGAGGTCGGTGCGGATCGAGGGCAGCGCCACGTTCACGATCGTGGTGTCCAGCACGATCATCAGGACGCCGAGGCAAAGGACCATGAGCGCCAGCCAGCGCCGGCGACCTTCGATGTGCTGGCTCATCCTTGCTTCTCCGCGGCCGTCTTGAGGTTGCCGAGGCCGGTCTCGAAGTCCTTGCCGACCATCGTGTCCATGTCGAAGAACACCTGCATGAGCTTCGCCATGTAGGGATTGGGCCCGTACATCGCCCAGGTCAGCTTGGTGGCATCGCCCTCGGGCTGCATCGTGAATTCGGCGGTGTTGTGGGACTCGAAGGGCTTGCTGAAGTCGAGCTGGATCTTGACGCGTGACGCCGGCGCGACGACCTCCGTGATCTCCATGCGTCCGGCGCCGGCCTTGCCTTCGCCTTCCCATGCGTACACGGCGCCCTTGCCGCTGGGCGGGCCGCTCAAGGTTCTTTTCATTTCCGGCTCCAGGTTCTCGTAGGGCGACCAGGCGCGCCAATTGCGGAAGTCGCTGATGAGGGGAAGGATTTTTCCCGGCGGCGCCTTGATGGTGGTGCTGCGCTCGACGCGGAAGGTGTCGGGCTTGGTGGCCGCCCACCCGAGCAATGCGGCCAACAGGACGACGATGGCGATGACGATGGTCTTGAGCATGAAAAAAATCTCCGTTCAATCGACGAGAAAGCCGCAGCTGAGGTTGGCGACGGTGCCGGTGATGGCGCCGGCGTAGCCGGAGGCCAGGAACACCGCCGTGTTCGCCACCTCGTCCAGCGTCGGCAGACGTTTCAGCAACGTGCCGGTGGCCGCGCCTGCGAGCATCTGGTCGATGCTGAGGCCGGCGCGTTCGGCCAGCGGACGGAACACCTCACGCGTGTGCGAAGTCGCCACCGCCTCGGGAATCGCATGGGGCCGCATGCAGACGACGCGGATGCCCTGCGCGCCGAGCTCGCCGGCCAAGTGGCGGGACATCGCCTCGACCGCTGCGCTCGCCACGCAGTTTCCCATGTAGCCGGGCCCCGGCAGGCGGGCGCCTGGCGTCGAGAGGGTGAGGATCACGCCCGAACCCTTCTTCGCCATGTGCCGCGCCACGGCCTGCGCGGTGATGAAGTTGCTGCGCGTGTAGATGGTGATCGGGTATTCGTAGTCCTGCAGCGACAGGTCTGCGAAGGGCGTGCCCTGGACGTGTGCAACGCCGATGGCATTCAATGCGATGTCGATGCCGCCGGCCTTCTGCGCCACGGCATCGGCATGCCGGTCGACCGCTTGCGCATCGAGGGCATCGACCACCGCGCTTTCGGCCGTGCCGCCCGCGGCCTCGATGTCCGCTGCGACGGCTTCGAGGCGGGCCAGCGTGCGGCCGGCGAGAAACACCTTGGCGCCTTCTCGGGCGAAGGCGCGTGCGACGGCACCGCCGACGGCGCCCCCGGCGCCGTGGATCACTGCAGTCTTGTCGGCGAGCAGCATGCGTATCTCCTCGGGTTTGTGTACACCATCCACAAACCTTAGCAGAGATACTGGACGGTGTCCACATGCACCGTCTACGAGTATTCGGAACGCCGTCGAGCGCCGTCGCCGGCGCGAGGCTACCTAGTAGCGATAGGGGTTGTTCGGGCGGCGGTCGTAGCGATTGGGCACGCCGTCACCGTCGCGATCGCGGTCGTAGCGGTTCGGTACGCCGTCGCGGTCGTTGTCCCCCCAGCCGCGGCGGCGGGAATCCCAGCGATCGTCGCCGTGCCAGCGCTGCTGCGGCTGGCCGTAATAGGGCTGCCCGTAGTAAACCTGCGGCGGCGGAGGCGGCGCCGGAACCACGATCACGCGGTGCGGATAGCGCTCGCCGTATTCAGCATGGGCCGGAGCCGTGATCGCGCCGAGCGACAGCAGGGCGGCGGCGCCAAGAGTGAAAGTAATCTTTCTCATGCGAGCTCCTTGTGCTTGGAAGGAGCCTTCATCGTGCTCCTGCCATGTGAAGTAGGCGTAAGGCACAAGCGAAATCTTGTATAGCCGTGTGTCGCCCCGGTGTTGTCCCTGCCAGGCTTAACGCCGGCTCCGCAAGTTTTGCTTACATGTAGTTATAATGTATTACATGAACACCGAGCGCGACAACTTCCACGACTGGGCACGAGACAAGCCGGACACCTCGTTCGACACGCTCGCGCGACCCGACCTGGACGATGCCCCGGAGTACCGTGCCGTGCGTTGGGGCCGGCTCGTGGTTCTGGCGCTGCTGGGGGTGGCGCTCATCGTCGGCTTCAAGTGGCTCGCGGGACTTTGACTTTAAGTCTCCCCAAAGTCATAGAGCGGCATTACTCTTCCTGCGGTTCTTCCGAACCCTATCGGCGTCTACGCTTGGCAAGGCGTCGCATCACAACCGCGGAGAGCAAACCATGAGCAACACCATCACCGTCCAAGACGGCACGCAGATCTACTACAAGGACTGGGGCACGGGCCAGCCGGTCGTTTTTTCGCACGGCTGGCCGCTGACGGCCGACGCCTGGGACGCCCAGATGGTGTTCCTCGGCGAGCGCGGCTTTCGCGTCATCGCTCACGACCGGCGCGGCCACGGCCGCTCCAGCCAACCCTGGAACGGCAACGACATGGACACCTACGCCGACGACCTGGCCGAGCTGATGAACAAGCTCGACATCAAGGACGCGGTGATGGTGGGCCATTCCACCGGCGGCGGCGAGGTGACGCGCTACATCGGCCGCCACGGCACGAAGCGCGTCGCCAAGGCCGTGCTGCTGGGCGCCGTGCCGCCGCTGATGCTGAAGACGGCGGCCAATCCGGGCGGCCTGCCGCTCGAGGTCTTCGACGGCATCCGCGCCGGCGTCACGGCCGACCGCTCGCAGTTCTTCAAGGACCTGACCGCACCTTTCTACGGCGCCAACCGGCCCAACGCCAAGGTCTCGCAGGGCTTGCGAGATTCGTTCTGGCTGCAGGGCATGATGGGCGGGCACAAGGGCCTGCTGGATTGCATCAAGCAGTTCTCGGAAACCGACTTCACCGAAGACCTCAAGAAGATCGACGTGCCGACCCTGATCGCGCATGGCGACGACGACCAGATCGTGCCGATCGGCGCCTCGGCCATGCTGTCGTCCAAGCTGGTCAAGGGCTCGACGCTGAAGATCTACCCGGGCCTTTCGCACGGCCTGGCCAGCACGCACGCCGAGCAGTTCAACGCCGACCTGCTGGCTTTCATCAAGGGCTGAGCTCTCCGGTAGCTGCGACCGCCAGTCGGTTCGCGGCACGCAGGCGGCGCACCTGCAGGAAGGCGCCGATCAGGAACAGGATGAAGATCGGGCCGATGACCTTCTGCAGGCCGGGATCGTCGGCGTTGGCGAACACCGGAGATCCCAGCGGCACGCGCGTGAAGGTCTCGGTCACGCCGGGAATCATGTGGAAGAAGAAGGTGAGCGAATAGCTCACCACTTCCACATAGGCCGACGCCTTGCCGAAGGCACGCGAGCGGCCGGCCAGTACCGCAATGCCCAGCACCACGAGCGTGGCGATGCCCAGCACATGCGGCTTGCCGAAGCCGCCGTGCTGGAAGATGCCGAAGCCGGTCAGGCAGGTCAGGACGGTGGTCCACAGGTAGACCTGCCCCGCGCGGGTCGCCAGGGTGATTTGCTTGTAGCGGAAGAAGGCCACGATGCCCGCGGCGACCGCGAGGAGGCTGATGGCGGTGTGCACGACACCGAGCTGCGTGAGGCCGTAGAACATGACGCGCTCCTGGGATTGAGTCCCGCGAGCGTAGCGATTAAGCCGTCCGAAGCCCAGCCCCTTGATGGAATGGCGCTAGGTGGGCGGCGGAATGTCGCCGCCCTTCTGGCGCTCGCGGAACAGCGCGGCGCGCATCAGGAAGATGGTCGTGACCGGCGCCGTGAGGGCGACGAAGAGCGCGATCAGCACCGCGTGCAGGAACAGGTTTGCGCCCTGCACGGAGAAGTAAATGATGGTGGCCAGCGTGATGCACCACACGCCGAGCGTCGCACCGAGCGTGGGCGCATGGATGCGGTGAAAGAAGGTTGGCAGCCGCACCAGCCCGAAGGAGCCGATAGCGGCAAAGGCGGCGCCCAGCACGGTGAATACCGCGGCCAGGATCTCGGCCCAAAGCGGCAGCGGGCCCACGATGAAGTCGCTCATTCGATCACCTCGCCGCGCAGCAGGAACTTCGCGAGCGCGGTCGAGCCGACGAAGCCGAACAGCGCGATCAGCATCGCCGCCTCGAAGTAGACATTGCTCGCATAGACGATGCCGAGCACCAGCATCATCAGCATGCCGTTGACGTAGAGGCAGTCGAGCGCCATCACGCGGTCTTGCGCGGTGGGGCCGACGAGCAGGCGCGCCAGTGCGCACAGCATGGCCACCGCAAGCAGCAGCAGCGCCAGCTTGAGGGCCCAGAAGAGCACGGGGGTCATGATTCGAAGATCTCCATCAGCGGGCGCTCGTAGCGCGCCTTGATCGTGGCGACGAAGGCTGCTTCGTCCTCGACGTCGAACGCGTGGATCAGGAGCGTGGAGCGGTCGAGCGAGATCTCGCCCCAGGCCGTGCCCGGCGTGAGGCACAGGATCATCGCCAGCACCGCCAGCGCATTGGGATCGCGCAGTTGGAGCGGCACGCGCACGAAGCGTGGCGACATGCCGCTGCCGCGCCGCGTGAGCAGCAGCCGGGCCACGGTCAGGGCCGAATGGACGAGGTCCAGCGCGACGACGCCGGCGAGCCGCAGCACCAGCCCCGGACGGCGCATGCGCACCGTGGCGGGCCTGAGGCTCTGGGTCAGGATCGGGACCGCGATCGCGAGGATGGCCGCCAGCAGCAGCGTCGCTGCATCGAGCGACTGGTTCAGCAGCAGCCACACGACGAAGAGTGCCAGCGACAGCGGCGGCGAGGGAAGCCAGCGTTTGATCATCGTGCGCTGCCTCCTGCTTGCGTGGTGGGGCCCGGGAGCTGCCGCGCGCCGAGCACGGCCTCGCGGTAGGCGGCGGGCGAACGCAGGCCTTCGGCCGTGGCGGCGGCGTGCCGCATCACCGGCTCGGCCGCGAGCGTCAGCGCGAGGCAGGCCGCCAGCAGCGCCGCCACCGGCAGCACTTCGACCGCAGGCAGCGAAGGCAGGGTGGCGTGCGGCTGGGTCCAGAAGTGGCGAATGCCGGTGCGGCTCAGGGCGATCAGCGAAAGAAAACCCGAGACGATCAAGAGCGCGATGAAGGCCCAGCCCGCCGGCGTGATGCCTTGTTCCGCGCCGAGCAGGCCCGAGAGCATCGCGAACTTGCCGACGAAACCCGACAGCGGCGGCAGTCCTGCCAGCAGCAGCGTGCAGCCGACGAAGCCGAGGCCGAGGAAGGCGATGCCGGCCGGAATGGCGCGCCCGTAAAGCGCTTGCGCATCGTCGTCGAGATTCACGTCGTCCAGGCGACTCAAGTCTTCCGAGAGAAAGGGTGCATCGCCGGCCGCCTCGTGCGGCGCGACGCTCATGCCTGCATTGCGCCAGCGCTCGATCATGTCGATCAGGAGAAAGAAGGCGCTGGCCGCCAGCGTGGACGTCAGCAGGTAGTAGAGCGCACCCGCCCACACCGCCGGCTGCCCGAGTCCGATGGCGGCCAGCAGCGTGCCGGCGGAGATCAGCACGCTGAAGCCGGCAAGGTTGGACAGCCGCTGGGTGCCGACGATGCCGAGTGCACCGACGAACAGCGTGGCCAGCCCGGTCGCGACCAGCACGGCCTGCCCGAACTGCGCCGAAGCACCGGTGTCGGGCGCGAACAGCACGGTCCAGAGCCTGAGCACCGTGTAGACGCCGAGCTTGGTGAGGAGCGCGAACACCGCACCGACCGGCGACACGGCGGCGCTGTAGGCCGGCACCAGCCAGAAGTTGAGCGGCCAGGCCCCGGCCTTGGCGAAGAAGGCGGTCGCGAGGATGGCCGCGGCCGCATGCACCAGGCCGCGATCGGCCGGCGCGAGCTGCGCAATGCGCATGCCGAGGTCGGCCATGTTGAGGGTGCCGGTCACGCCGTAGAGCAGCGCTGCGCCCACGAGGAACAGCGACGAGGCCGCGAGGTTGATGGCCACGTAGTGCAGGCCGGCCTGCACGCGCAGCCGGCCGGAGCCGTGCAGCAGCAAACCGTAGGAGGCGGCGAGCATCACTTCGAAGAAGACGAAGAGGTTGAACAGGTCGCCGGTCAGGAAAGCACCGTTGAGTCCCATGAGCTGCAGCTGCAGCAGCGGATGGAAGTGCACGCCGGCCCGGTCCCAGCGCGAGGTCGAGTAGATCGAGGCGGCGAAGGCGACGACGCCGGTGAGCGCCACCATCATCGTCGAGAGCCGATCGGCCACCAGCACGATGCCGAAGGGTGCACGCCAGTTGCCCGGCAGGTAGACGCCGATCGAGCCTGCGCCGCTGCCGGTGTCGGCGGCGTTGACCCAGCGAAGCAAGGCCAGCGCGGCCAGGAGGCCGACCAGGCCGGAGACCACGCTCAGGAAAGACTTGGTGCGCCGGCGCTGTTCGCCCAGGAGCAGCATCAGCGCGGCCGTGAACAGGGGCAGCAGGATCGGCACCGCCACGAGATGCGGCATGCCGAGCTCGAGCAGGTGGTCGAGGAAGCGGAAGAGGCCTGTCATTCCTGCGGCTCCTTGCGCTCTTCGCCGTCCACGTGGTCGGTGCCGCTGAGCCCGCGCGAGGCCAGCAGCACGACCAGGAACAGCGCGGTCATCGCGAAGCCGATCACGATCGCGGTGAGCACCAGCGCCTGCGGCATCGGATCGGCGGTGTTGGCCAGCGTGGCGGCGAAGCCCGGGATCAGCACCGGTTCGCTATCGATCTTGACGCGGCCCATGCTGAAGATGAACAGGTTCACCGCATAGGAGATCAGCGTGAGGCCCATGATCACCTGGAAGGTGCGCGGGCGCAGCAGCAAGTAGACGCCGGAGCCGGCGAGTACACCGATGGCGATGGCGAGCACGGCCTCCATCAGGCGGCGCCTTTCGCATCGGCCGCGGCGCGCTCGGCTTCTTTGTCGGCTTGTTCGTCAGCCCAGCGGTGACTGCGGATGGACTGATGGGCCAGCGCGGTGAGGATCAGCATGGTCGCGCCCAGCACCAGCGCGAACACGCCGATGTCGAAGAACAATGCGCTCGGCACGTGCACCTCGCCGAGCACCGGCAGGTGCAGGTGCGCGGTGTGCGTGGTGAGGAAGGGATAGCCGAACAGCACCGCGCCCGAGCCGGTGGCCAGCGCGAGCAGCAGGCCGATCGCGATCCAGCGCCGCGGGTAGATGCGCAGGTGTTCTTCCACCCACTCGGCGCCGGAGACGATGAACTGCAGCACCAGCGCCACCGACATCACCAGCCCGGCGACGAAGCCGCCACCCGGCTGGTTGTGACCGCGCATGAAGAAGTAGATCGACACCAGCACCGAGAGCGGCAGCAGGAAGCGCACGAGCACGGCCGGCACCATGAGGTAGCCGACGGCGGTGTCCTGGGCACGGCGCGGGTTCAGCAGGTCGCTGCTGCCGTCGTCGGTCTGCGCGCGCTGCTGCGCGGGCAGGGCCATGGACTCGGGCGCGGGCCGGAAGCGGCGCAGCAGTGCATAGACGGCGAGGGCGACGATGCCGAGCACTGCGATCTCGCCGAAGGTGTCGAAGCCGCGGAAGTCAACCAGCATCACGTTGACCACGTTGGTGCCGCCGCCCTCGGGCAGGGCGCGCTCGAGGAAGAAGGGCGAAATGCTTTGGGGGAAGGGGCGCGTCATCACGGTCCAGGCCAGCGCGGCCATGCCGCATCCGGACAGTGCCGCAATAGTCAAGTCGCGCCCGCGCCGCCCCCAGAGCCGGATTCGCACCAGTGCGGGCTGCGGCTTGGCGGTGCGCATCGGCAGCCAGCGCAGGCCCAACAGGATCAGCACCACGGTCACGGTCTCCACCACCAGCTGCGTGAGCGCGAGGTCGGGCGCCGAGAACCAGATGTAGGTGGTGCAGCACACCAGGCCCGCGCCCGAGGCCAGCATCAGCGAGGCCAGCCGGTGGAACTTGGCCTGCCAGGCGGCGGCCAGCGCGCAGATGCCGCCGATGACCCAGGTCATCGCGAACATGGTCGAGAAGGGCAGCAGTTCGCGCGTTCCGCGCTCGGCAGGCGTGAGCCACAGCGAGGCCGCCGCGCCGGCGACGGCGACGACGACCAGCAGCAGCAACTGCATTTGCAGCCGCCGCGTGCCGAAGAGGCGCCGGCTGCGCCGGCCGGCTTCGCTGAGGCGCGCGAGCAGGTTCTCGAACATGCGCTGGCCGTCGAAGCGATGCAGCAGCGGCGTGTACTCGAGATCGCCGCGGGCGCGTCCGCGCCGCTGCAGCATGTAGAGTCCCGCGCCGCCCGCGAGCGCGACGAAGCTCATCAGGAGCGGCGTGTTGAAGCCGTGCCACACGGCCAGGCTGTATTCGGGCAGCACGCCGCCGACCACCGGCGTCGCTGCCGCGGCGAGGAAGGCGCCCACCGACCAGGCCGGCGCCACGCCGACCACGAGGCAGGTCAGCACCAGCAGTTCGACCGGCACGCGCATCCAGTGCGGCGGTTCGTGCGGCTGCTTCGGCACGTCGGGGCCGGGGGACGGGCCGAAGAACACGTCGAACACGAAGCGCGCCGAATAGGCCACGCTGAACACGCCGGCCAGCGTCGCGATGACCGGCAGGCTCAAGTTGACCCAGGGGGTGGCCCGGATGAACACGGTCTCGGCGAAGAACATCTCCTTGGAGAGGAAGCCGTTGAGCAGCGGCACGCCGGCCATCGAGGCGCTGGCGATGATCGCCAGCGTGCCGGTGATGGGCATCAGCCGGAGCAGGCCGCTCAGCTTGCGGATGTCGCGCGTGCCGCTCTCGTGGTCGATGATGCCGGCCGCCATGAAGAGCGAGGCCTTGAAGGTCGCGTGGTTCATGACGTGGAACACGGCCGCGACGGCGGCCAGCGGGCTGTTGAGTCCGAGCAGCAGCGTGATGAGCCCGAGGTGCGAGATGGTCGAGTAAGCGAGCAGCGCCTTGAGGTCGCGCTGGAACATCGCGACATAGCCACCCAAGAGCAGCGTGGCGGCGCCCGCACCGCTCACGAGCCAGAACCAGGCCTCGGTGCCGGAGAGCACCGGCCACAGCCGCGCCATCAGGAACACGCCCAGCTTCACCATGGTGGCCGAGTGCAGGTAGGCGGAAACGGGCGTGGGCGCCGCCATCGCGCGCGGCAGCCAGAAGTGGAAAGGGAATTGCGCGCTCTTGGTGAAGGCGCCGAGCAGCACCAGCACCAGCACCAGCGGATAGAGCCGGTGCGCACGAATCTCCTCGCCCGAGGCCAGCACCACGTCGAGTTCGTAGCTGCCGACGATGCGGCCCAGCACCAGCACGCCCGCGAGCAGGCACAGGCCGCCCGCGCCCGTGACCGTGAGCGCCATGCGCGCGCCGCGCCGCGCGTCGCGCCGGTGGTGCCAGTAGCCGATGAGCAGGAAGGAGAACAGGCTGGTGAGCTCCCAGAACAGCACCATCTGGATCAGGTTGCCCGAAAGCACCACGCCGACCATCGCGCCCATGAAGGCGAGGAAGAAGGCGAAGAAGCGCGGCACCGGGTCCGAAGGCGACATGTAGTACCGCGCGTAGAGCACGACCAGCGTGCCGATGCCGAGCACCAGCATGCAGAACAGCCAGGCGAAGCCGTCCATGCGGAACACGAGGTTGAGGCCGAGCGCGGGCAGCCACGCGATCTCCTCGCGGATCACATTGCCGTCGGCGAGTTGCGGGAAGAGCCATGCAGCCTGCACCGCGCAACCCAGCGCGACCAGGCCCGCCAGCGTCGACTCCCGGTTGCGTGCATCCGACGGCAGCAAGGCCGCGAGCACGCTGGCAACAAAGGGCAGTGCGACGAGGAGGACAAGGGGCATCGCGATCGATTCTATCGAGCGCCCCTCGGAGAAAGCCCTCGAATCAGCCGGCGAACTGCTGCACCGTGCGAATGCCCATCCAGGTGAGGACCAGCGAGCCGCAGACATGCAGCGCCGCCGTGCCGAAGGCCAGCGCGAGCCGGTCCTGCATCAGCATCGCGATCACCTCGGCGGAGAAGCTGGAGAAGGTGGTGAGCCCGCCGAGAAAGCCGGTGATCAGCAGCAGGCGCCAGACCGGGTCGAGTTGCGGTATGGCCTGGAACATGGCGACCGCAACGCCGACCAGATAGCCGCCGATGAGGTTGGAGGCAAGCGTGCCGTAGGGAATCGACGCGCCGGGGGTGCTGAGCCAGAGCCCCAGCCCCCAGCGTGCCAGTGCGCCCAGCGAGGCGCCGACGCAGATCGCGAACACCGGCAGCACGGCGCCTACTTCTCGACGCCCATCACCGCGTTGGGCAACACGGTCACGATGCCCGGGAACAGCGTGATCAGCGCGATGCACAGCACCAGGCAGAAGAAGAAGGGGATCGCGGCCTTGGCGATCACGTTGCTGTCCTTGCCGGTCATGTTCTGCAGCACGAACAGGTTGAAGCCCACCGGCGGCGTGACCTCCGCGATCTCGACCAAGAGCACCACGAAGATGCCGAACCAGACGAGGTCGAAGCCGGCCTTCTGCACCATGGGCAGCACCACGGCGGCCGTGAGCACGATCATGCTGATGCCGTCGAGCGCGGTGCCCAGCACCAGGTACACCACCACCAGCGCGCCGATCAACGCATAGGGCGAGAGGTGCATGCCGTCCACCCACTCGGCCAGCTGCATCGGGATGCCGGTGAAGGCCATGGTCTTGGTGAGGAAGGCGGCGCCGGCCAGGATGAACATGATCATGCAGCTGGTGCGCGTGGCGCCCATGATCCCGTCCTTGAAGTTCTGCCAGGTAAGGCTCTTGCCCCACGCCGCGATGGCCAGCGAACCCAGCACGCCGAAGGCCGCGCACTCGGTGGCCGTGGCCCAGCCCGCGACCAGCACCCATACGATGAAGACGATCAGCAATCCGCAGGGAATCAGGTTGCCCGAGAGGCGGATCTTTTCCCTGAAGCCGGTCGGCGGATCGGCCGGCGGCACCTTGTCGGGGTTGCGCAGGCTCCACCAGCCGATGTAGCCCGAGAACAGCAGCATCAACAGGAAGCCCGGCAGGAAGCCGGCCAGGAAGATGCGGATGATCGAGGCGTCGGCCGCCACCGCATAGACCACCATGGTGATCGAGGGCGGGATCAGGATGCCGAGCGTGCCGGCGGTCGCGAGCGAGCCGATGGCCAGCTTCTCGTTGTAGCCGCGGCGCTTGAGTTCCGGCAGCGCGACCTTGGCGATGGTCGCGCAGGTCGCGGCCGACGAACCCGAGACCGAGCCGAACACGCCGCAGCCGAGGATGGTGGTGTGCATCAAGCGGCCCGGCACGCGGTTGAGCCAGGGGCGCAGGCCTTCGAACATCTCTTCGCTGAGCTTGGTGCGAAACAGGATCTCGCCCATCCAGATGAAGAGCGGCAGCGCCGCGAGCTCCCAGCTGGCATTGCTTTCCCAGAAGGCCGAGAACAGGTTCTTGCCGGGCAGCGTGTTGGTGAAGAAGGCCTGGCCGACCCAGCCGACGATGGCCAGCGTCATCGCGATCCAGACGCCGCCGGCCAGGAGCAGCAGCATGATGGCGAGCAGCAGCGCGCCCATGAGGAGGGTATCGAGCATCTAGATATCCGAGGAGAAGTCGCCGGCCGCGTGCCGTTCTTCGACTGCGCGCTGGTAGCTCGGCTTCTCGCCGCGCACCACGCCGACCAGTTCGTCGATCATCGCGACGAGCAGCAGCCAGCAGCCGATCACGAAGGTCGATTGCGGAATCCAGATCGGGATGACCAGGAGGCCGGTCGCCATCTCGGCGAATTCGTAGCTCTCCCAGGTGAAGCTGGTGGCCCAGTAGGTGAGGTAGGTCACCGAGACCGCGGCGATCAGCAAACACGTGACGTCGAGCACGCGCCGCATCTTGAGCGGCACGGCATCGAGCAGCAGCGTCACGCGCACGAAGTCGCCGTGGCGGAAGGCATGGGCCATCGCGAAGAAGGAGGCCGCGGCGCAGAGCCAGGACACCGCATCGTTGAGCCCGCTCACATGCCAGTTCATCTGGCGGCCGACGCCGGCCACGACCATCAGCACGAAGATCAGGAACACGCAGAACGCGCCGAGCGCACCTGCGCCGCCGTACAGACGATCGAGGAATCGGCGCATGTCTTATTTCTTCTTGTAGGCGTCGACGATCGCTTGGCCATCGGCGCCGGTGGCCTTGAGCCAGTCGGCCTGCATGATGCCGCCGACCTGGCGCATGTCGGCATCGAGCTTGGGCGAAGGCTTGTGGATCTTCATGCCGCGCTCGGCCAGCAGGCGCTTGTATTCGTCGTTCTTTTCCTGGGCGACCTTCCAGCCGCGTGCCTCGGCGTCGGCCGCGACCTTGGTCACTGCGGCCTTGGTGGCGGGGTCGAGCGCGTCGAAGGCCTTGGCATTGACCAGGATCGCGTTCTTCGGGATCCAGGCCTGCGTGTCGTAGAAGTTCTTGATGTGCTCGTAGGTCTTGGTGTCGTAGCCGGTCGAGCCGGAACTCATGTAGCTTTCGATCACGCCCGTGGCCATCGCCGCGCTCAGCTCAGCCTGCTGGATCTGCACCGGCTGCGCGCCGATCAGTTCGGCGATCTTGGCCGTGGCGGGGCTGTAGGCGCGCCACTTGATGCCGCGCAGGTCGGCGACGGAGCCGATTTCCTTCTTCACGTAGATGCCCTGAGGTGCCCATGGCACCATGAACAGCACCTTGATGCCCTGTGCGGCCAGCAGCTTCTCCATGGCGGGCTTGGAAGCCTCGTAGAGTTTCTTCGCTTCGGGATAGGTGGTCGCAAGGAAGGGCACGCCGTCGAGCGCGTAGATCGGGTTCTCGTTGGCGAAATTGGCCAGCAGGATCTCGCCGGCCTGGGCCTGGCCGCTTTGCACGGCGCGCTTGATTTCGGGCGCCTTGAACAGCGATGCGTTCGCATGCACGGTGATCTTGAGCTTGCCGCCGGTGGCGGCGTCGACGTCCTTCGCGAACTGCGTGATGTTCTCGGTGTGGTAGTTGGTGGCCGGGTAGGCGGTGGGCAGGTCCCACTTGGTTTGCGCCAACGCTGCTGCGCCGAGGGTCAGGCCAGCGAGGGCAATGCCGAACTTGTGATTCATGGGCTCTCCAGAACGTACGAAAGTAAAAAGGCGACGGGGAGCATACGTGCAAATATCGGGCCATCGCGTGGGGCTTTCCCCTGCCGTAGGCGCATGGCCGACGCCTCGGCGCGAATGAAAAAGCCGACCGTAGGCGGCTTGGGATCAGCGCGGCGAACCGCGGCGGAGATGGTTCAGGGCTTGGCGTCGGCCTTCTTGGAGGCGCCGTCGGCCTTGGGGGTCTCGGACTTCGCGACCTTGGCCGCAGGTGCCGCGGCGCCCGCGAAGCTCTGGCCATTGACGGTCAGCCCTTCGGCAGACAGCTTGGCGGCCGCCTTCTCCTTCACGCCCTTGACCCGGCTCATGAGGTCCGGCCAGTCCTTGAACGCGCTTTGCTTGCGTGCTTCGATGATGCGCTTGGAGAGCGCGGGGCCCACGCCCCTGAGCGCATCGAGCTCTGCGTCCGTCGCCTTGTTGACATCGACTGCTGCCCAGGAGGCGGTCGCAACGAGCATGGCCATGATGGCCAACATTTTCTTCACTTGAGATTCCCTGACATTGTTGTGAAAGGGATGACGGGGCATCCCGCCGCACGCGGCATGCGCACGGCGCGGGTTTCAACGGCAGGTTCTGAGCTGCGGGTTGACGCCTCTGCGACGAAGTCAGAGTTGATCAGATTTGCTCAGAGCTCTTCGACGCGCCGGGGCGGGTAGCTGTCCCAGGCCTGGCAGCCGGGGCAGTGCCAGAAATGCTGATGGGCTTCGAAGCCGCAGGCTGCGCAGCGGTAGCGCAGCAGCGGCCGCGTGGCCTGGTCGAGCGCGCGTTGTACCTGCGGATGGAACTGCTCGTGCGTGAAGGGCTCGCTCGCCAGCCAGCGGGACGCCGCCACGAGGGAGGGCTGGTGGGCCAGGTGCGCGATGTAGCCGTCGCGCGGTTCCGGCGCCGCTGGCGCGCTGGACGTGGTGTCCTCCGGCAGCACCGGCGCGCCGCCCAAGGCCATGATTGCCTCGAGCACGTCGATCGAGGGCGATTCTGCATAGCGGCGCTGGAGCAGGATCAGCGCCTCGCCCGCGCGTTGCGAAGCGACCGAGGCCTGCTGCAGCATCGCCGCGTAAAGAGGCAGCGCCAGCGGCGCGTTCTCGCTGAGGGCGGCGAGCGTTTCGAAGGCCTTGGCGGAGTCGCCGTTGCGCAGTTGCAGCGTGGCCGTGTCGATGGCCGGCCGCGGCGCCTGCGGCGCCAGCGCGACCGCCTGCTCCAGCAACTGCGCTGCGGCGTTCAGGTCGCCGGCCGCCGCCTGCTCGGCGGACTGCTCGCAGAGGTGATGGGCCCGGCGCACGCCGTAGCTGGCCTGCTCGGTCTCGTCGAGCTTCTGCGCCACTGCGGCGGCTTGCGCCCACTCGCGCGAGCGTTCGTAGATGGCGAGCAGGGCGAGCCGGGCCTCGTTCTCGTAGCGCGTGCCTTCGAGCTTCTGCAGCGCGGCTTCGGCGCGGTCGAGCAGGCCGGCGCGCAGGAAGTCCTGCGCCAGCGCATGCTGCGCGCGATCGCGGTCGGCGCGGCTCAGGTCGCCGCGGCCCAGCAGGTGCTCGTGCACGCGCACAGCACGCTGGTATTCGCCGCGGCGGCGAAACAGGTTGCCCAGCGCGAAGTGCAGCTCCTGGGTGTCGGGGTCGTTCTGAACGGCTTCGATGAAGGCATCGATGGCCTGGTCCTGCTGCTCGTTGAGCAGGAAGTTGAGGCCGCGAAAGTAGGCCTTGGGCGCCTGCCGGTTCTCGATGCGCAACTGCCTGAGATCGAAACGCGAGGCCAGCCAGCCGAGGACGAAGGCGAGGGGCAGGCCGAGCAGCAGCCAGCTGAAATCAAAGTCCATGTTGGCGTACGGCGGGAAGGTCGGTGGCGGCGGCTGCCGGGGCAGGGGCTGCCGTGACGGGCGAGACCGGCGCCGCGGGCAGCTGCGCCGCGGCGCTGCGGTGCTTCCACCAGCCCGGCAGCATGCCGAGCGCGCCGACCACGAGTCCGCCGGCAAAGGCCGCAAGCACCACCAGCACGAGCGGGGCGCGCCAGTGGGTGCCGAAGAAGAAGTAGACGGTGGCGTCGTGCTGGTTGTTCAGCGCGAAGGCGAAGAGGGTAAAAAAAATGGCTGCCTTGAGCAGCCACAGGAGGTATTTCATGCGCGTCCCCGTTGGCGGGGGAATTCTATGCTTCAGGCTTCGCGTTTCTGCGCGTCGAGTTCGGCCGTGCGGGCGTCGACCGCCTCGCGCAGCGCCTTGCCCGGCTTGAAGTGCGGCACCCGCTTTTCGGGAATCTGCACGCTCTCGCCCGACCGCGGATTGCGGCCGATGCGCGGCGGACGCCGGTTCACCGTGAAGCTGCCGAAGCCGCGGATCTCGATGCGGTGCCCGCGCACCAGCGCGTCGCTCATCGCATCAAGAATGGTCTTGACGGCGTATTCGGCGTCGCGGTGCGTCAGTTGAGCGAAGCGCGCCGCCAATTCTTCGACAAGGTCAGAACGAGTCATAAACCACAGAAGAACACGGTGAGCAACGCTCACCGTGTTTTCCTCTGTTTACTTGTCGCTGTTGTCGAGCTTGGCGCGCAGCAGAGCACCCAGGCTGGTCGTGCCCGCGTTCTCGCGTGCCGACTGCTGGCTCAGGCTGGCCATCGCGCCTTGCTCGTCGACCATGTCCTTCTGCTTGATCGACAGCTGGATGTTGCGGGTCTTGCGATCCACGTTGACCACCACGGCCGTGACTTCGTCGCCTTCCTTGAGCACGTTGCGTGCATCTTCCACGCGGTCGCGGGAGATCTCGCTGGCGCGCAGATAGCCGATGATGTCGTCACCGAGGTCGATCTCGGCGCCGCGGGCGTCCACGGTCTTGACCTTGCCGGTCACGATCTGGCCCTTGTCGTTCACCGTGGTGAAGGTGGTGAACGGGTCGCTGTCGAGCTGCTTGATGCCGAGGCTGATGCGCTCGCGGTCGACGTCCACGGCCAGCACGATCGCTTCGACTTCCTGGCCCTTCTTGTAGTTGCGCACGGCGGTTTCGCCGGGCTCGTTCCACGAGAGGTCGGACAGGTGCACCAGGCCGTCGATGCCGGCAGCCAGGCCGACGAACACGCCGAAGTCGGTGATCGACTTGATCGGGCCCTTGACGCGGTCGCCGCGCTTGGTGTTCTGCGCGAATTCCTGCCACGGGTTGGCCTTGCACTGCTTCATGCCCAGGCTGATGCGGCGCTTGTCTTCGTCGATCTCGAGGACCATGACTTCGACTTCGTCGCCCAGCGAGACGATCTTGTTCGGGGCGATGTTCTTGTTGGTCCAGTCCATTTCGGAGACGTGCACCAGGCCTTCGATGCCGGGCTCGAGCTCGACGAAGGCGCCGTAGTCGGCGATGTTGGTGACCTTGCCGAACAGGCGCGTGCCTTGCGGGTAGCGGCGCGAGACGCCCATCCACGGGTCGTCGCCCATCTGCTTGAGGCCCAGCGAGACGCGGTTCTTCTCGGTGTCGAACTTGAGGATCTTGGCGGTGATTTCCTGGCCGGCCTGCACCACTTCGCTCGGGTGGCGAACGCGGCGCCATGCCATGTCGGTGATGTGCAGCAGACCGTCGATGCCGCCGAGGTCGACGAACGCACCGTATTCGGTGATGTTCTTGACGACGCCGCGCACGACTGCGCCTTCCTTCAGCGTTTCCATCAGCTTGGCGCGCTCTTCGCCCATGCTGGCTTCGACCACGGCGCGGCGCGAGAGCACCACGTTGTTGCGCTTGCGGTCGAGCTTGATGACCTTGAATTCGAGGGTCTTGTTCTCGTAGGGGGTCAGGTCCTTGATCGGACGCGTATCGATCAGCGAGCCCGGCAGGAACGCGCGGATGCCGTTGACCAGGACGGTGAGACCGCCCTTGACCTTGCCGCTGGTGGTGCCGGTGACGAAATCGCCGGATTCGAGTGCCTTCTCGAGAGCGAGCCACGAAGCCAGACGCTTGGCGGTGTCGCGCGAGAGGATGGTGTCGCCGTAGCCGTTTTCAACGCTGCCGATGGCAACGGAAACGAAATCGCCGGCCTGGACTTCGAGTTCGCCCTTGTCGTTCTTGAACTCCTCGATCGGCACGTAGGCTTCGGACTTGAGGCCTGCGTTGACCACGACGTGGTTGTGTTCGACACGCACGACTTCGGCGGTGATGACCTCGCCGGTGCGCATTTCGGAACGCTTCAGGGATTCTTCGAACAGGTCGGCAAAAGATTCAGACATTGAGTTTTCCTTCCGTCACGCAGGGTTTGCAGTCGCAAATGCAATATCGCGGGCGACTGCGTCGGATCTGGAGACGGCGGTTGTTGGGCTTGGGGCCCGGTTGAGGTTGAACAACCAGCAGGCCGGTGCGCTGTCGCGCGGCGGGGACCTGCTGGACCGAAACGCCTTTTCAAGAAGACTTGAAAGGCTGTACTTCCTGCCACCAGTCCAGCACCCGGTCGACCGATTGCTCGATCGAAAGAAGGGAGTTGTCCAGGAGGCGGGCATCAGGCGCCGGCTTCAGCGGCGCGACGCTGCGGGACGAATCCCGAAGGTCACGCGCTTCCAGGTCGGCGCGAAGACCATCGATTGTAGTCGAAATACCCTTTGAAATCAACTGCTTATGACGCCGGTCGGCGCGCTGGGCGGCGTTCGCGGTCAGGTAGACCTTGAGCGGGGCGTCGGGGAAAACGACGGTGCCCATGTCGCGGCCGTCGGCCACCAGGCCGGGCAGGCGCCGGAAGCTCTTCTGCAGCGTCATCAGCGCATCGCGCACGGCCGGCAGCGCCGACACGCGGGAGGCGTCCATGCCGGCGGCCTCGGTGCGGATGGCATCGCTCACGTCTTCGCCGGCCAGCACGATCTTGCCCTCGCTGAAGCGAAGGGGCAGGGTGCGGGCGAGCGTGGCAATCTGTGCCTCATGCGCGGCATCTGCGCTGAGCCCCGCGCGGCGCATCGCGAGACCGGTCACGCGGTAGAGCGAACCCGAATCCAGGTAGTGATAGCCGAGCCGGTGCGCCAGCTCGAGGGCCAGCGTTCCCTTGCCGGAGGCGGTGGGGCCGTCGACGCAGATCACCGGCACTTCGACGGCCTCGGCCACCGAGAACAGGGTCTCGAAATAATCAGGGAAGGTCTTGGCGACGCACTGCGGCTCGAGGATGCGCAGCGGTACGCGGGCCGGATTGAAGGCCGCGAGCGAGAAGCACATCGCCACGCGGTGGTCGTCGTAGGTACGGATGCTGGCCGCGCGCCAGCCGGCCGCGGCCAGCGGGTGCACGCGGATGAAGTCGGGGCCGTCCTCGACCGTGGCGCCCAGCTTGCGCAGCTCGTTGGCCATGGCGTCGATGCGGTCGGTTTCCTTGACGCGCCAGCTCGCAATGTTGCGGAGCAGGCAGGGGCCGTCGGCATAGAGCGCCATCACCGCGAGCGTCATCGCCGCGTCGGGAATATGGTTGGCGTCGAGGTCGATGGCCTTGAGCGGCCAGGCGCCACGCGAGACTTCGAGCCAGTTGGGGCCGCTGTCGACGCGCGCGCCCATCTGACGGGCGGCTTCGACGAAGCGGATGTCGCCCTGGATCGAGCCGGCGCCGACGCCTTCGATGCGGATGCCCGCGCCGCTCGCGATCGCACCGAGCGCGATGAAATAGCTGGCCGAGGACGCATCGGCCTCGACGTGGATGTCGCCGGGTGAACGGTAGCGGCTGCCCGCGGGAATCGTGAAGCGCTGCCAGCCGTCGCGCCGGACCTCGATGCCGAAGCGCGCGAGCAGGTTGAGCGTGATCTCGATGTAAGGTTTGGAAATCAGCTCGCCGATCACCTCGATCACGATGTCGCGCTGCGCTGCGGCCAGCGGCAAGGCGAGCAGCAGCGCGGTGAGGAACTGGCTGGAGACGTCGCCGCGCACGCGGATCGGCGTTTCGAGCTGCAGAGCATCCAGGGCCACCGGATGAATGTGCAGCGGGGGATAGCCGGGGTTGCCGGTGTAGTCGATGCGGCAGCCGAGCTGGACCAGCGCGTCGACCAGATCGCCGATCGGCCGCTCGTGCATGCGCGGCACGCCGCGCAGTTCGAAATCGCCGCCGAGCAGGGCGAGGGCTGCGGTCAGCGGACGCATCGCGGTACCGGCGTTGCCGAGGAACAGCGAAGCGCCCGGCGTCTGCAGCTTGCCGTCGAGGCCGTCGATGTGCAGCGCATTGCCGGTGCGCTCGATGCGGCAGCCGAGCGCGGCCAACGCATCGAGCATCACGCGGGTGTCGTCCGAATCCAGCAGGTCGTGCACCGTGGTCGTGCCGTCGGCGAGCGCCGCCAGCAGCAGCACGCGGTTGGAGATGCTCTTGGAGCCGGGAAGCCTGACGGTACCGCCGGCGGCGACGAGCGGCGGGATGTCGAGGAAAGGTGTTTCGAACATGGTCAGTCGGGCGAAGCGGCCGCGCCCGGATGCCATTTGCTGCGAACGCGGCTGGCTGCCGCGATCGCGTCTTCCAGGCCCTGCGCATCGCCCGCGTTCATCAAGGCCTCGAACTGCGACAGTGCCGCGCGAAAGGCCAGCGAATGCTGCAATACCTGATCGCGATTGGCCAGCAGGACGTCGCGCCACATGGCCGGATCGCCGGCCGCGATGCGTGTGAAGTCGCGAAAACCGGGACCCGCCAGCTCCAGAAAGCGATGGCCGTCGGGCTGGGCGGTGATGGCTTTGACGAATGCGAACGCGAGCAGGTGCGGCAGGTGGCTGACGGCCGCGAAGGCGCTGTCGTGCGCCTCGGCCGTCATCGTCACGACCTTGGCGCCCACCCCCGTCCAGACCTGCGTCGCGCGCTGCACGTTGGAGCGCCGCGTGGCCTTGATCGGCGTGAGCACGACCTGGCGCCCGGCATACAAGCCGGCATCGGCATGCTCGACGCCGGCGAGCTCCTTGCCGGCGATCGGGTGCGCGGGGACGAAGGCGCCGAGCTGGTCCTGCAGGCCGCGCCGCGCGGCCTCGATCACGTCGCCCTTGGTCGAGCCCACGTCCATCACCAGCATCTGGTCGGTGATGCCGTGGCGGATCGCCTTGAAGGTGGCTTCCGAAGCGCCTACCGGAACGGCAATCAGCACCAGGTCGGCACCCGACACCGCGAGCAGGGCGGACGGTGCGGCCACGTCGATCACGCCCAGCTGGCGCGCGCGTTCCGTGGTCGATGGCGACTTGCTGTAGCCGACCACGCGCTTGACCAGCCGTGCGCGCTTGAGCGCCAGCGCGAAGGAGCCGCCCATCAGGCCGCAGCCGATCAAGCCGAGCTGTTCAAACATGGGCGGCCTCAGGCGGTGACGGGGTAGGCGCCGATGACTTTGTAGAACGCGCAAAGCTTGCGCAGTTCGGCGAGGGCGGCGGCGACATTGGGCTGCGACGGATGGCCGTCGAGGTCGATGTAGAAGTAGTACTCCCACTGGCCGGTGCGCGCCGGCCGCGACTCGAAGCGCGTCATCGAGACGTTGTTGGTCTTGAGCGGCACCAGCAGGTCGTGCACTGCGCCGGGCCGGTTGGGCACGGAAACCACCAGGCTGGTGCAGTCCTTGCCCGAGGCCGGCGGCATGGCCAGGGTCTGGGGCAGGCAGATGACGGCGAAGCGCGTGCGGTTGTACGAGTCGTCCTGGATCGCGTGGGCAACGATGTGCAGCCCGAAGCGGGTGGCGGCCCGTTCGCTCGCGAGGCCGGCCCAGGCCGGATTGCCGGCCGCGAGCCGCGCACCCTCGGCGTTGCTGGAAACGGCGCGCCGCTCGGCGTTGGGCAGATGCTTGGAGAGCCAGGTCTGGCACTGCGCGAGCGCCTGCGGATGCGCCAGCACCGCTTCGATGCCTTCGAGCTCGTTGCGCGTGCGCAGCAGGTGATGGCGCACCAACAGGCTGACCTCGCCGACCACGTGGGTGGGCGAGTGCAGGAACAGGTCGAGCGAGCGCGTGACCACGCCTTCGGTGGAGTTCTCGACGCCGACCACGCCGTACTGCGCGCTGCCGGCGGCCGTGGCGTGGAAGACCTCGTCGAAGGATGCGCAATAGATCAGGTCGGCGGCGCCGCCGAAGTATTCGATCGCGGCCTGTTCGCAGAAGGTGCCTTCGGGGCCGAGCACGGCGACGCGCTGCGGCGATTCGAGGGCCAGACAGGCCGACATGATCTCGCGCCAGATGGCCGCCACGTGCAGCGCCTTGAGCGGCCCGCCGTTGCTCTGCTGCATCTTCTCGATCACCTGCGCCACGCGATCGGGCCGGAAGTAGGGCGTGCCCTCGCGCTTCTTGACCTCGCCGACCAGCTCGGCGACGTGCGCGCGGCGGTTCAGCAGGTCGAGCAGTTGCTGGTCGAGCGAATCGATCTGCACGCGCAGATCGGCGAGGCTGGCGGAATTGTCGGAGGCAGGAGGCTGTGGGGTGGGTGCGGTCATCGGTCAGGCTCGCATGCATCTAGGCATGCGACCGCTCGAATTCTCGCATGTAGCTCACGAGTGCCTGCACGCCGGCCAGCGGCATCGCGTTATAAATACTGGCCCGCATGCCGCCGACCGACTTGTGCCCCTTCAGCTGCAGCAGACCCGCTTCGCGCGCGCCGGCGAGGAAGGCCTCGTTGCGGCTTTCGTCCTTGAGGAAGAAGGGCACATTCATGCGCGAGCGGCAGTTGGCGGCGACCTTGTTCTCGTAGAAGCTGGAAGCGTCGATGAAGCCGTAGAGAAGCTGCGCCTTCGCGATGTTGCGCTGCTCCATCGCCTCGACGCCGCGGAGCTCGCCCTCCGTCTGCTGCAGCAGCCATTGGAAGGTCAGGCCGGCGACGTAGATGCCCCAGGTCGGCGGCGTGTTGTACATCGACTTGTTCTCCGCCACCGTCTTGTAGTTGAAGGCCGTGGGGCAGATGTCGAGCGCGCGTCCCAGCAGGTCGTCGCGCACGATCACGATCGTGAGGCCGGCCGGGCCGAGGTTCTTCTGCGCGCCGCCGAAGGCGAGGCCCACGCGGCGCCAGTCGACCGGCCGCGACGCGACATGGGAAGAGAAATCGATGACGAGCGGGGCGTCGCTGCCCAGTGCGGCGAGATCGGGCAACTCCTGGAATTCGATGCCGTGGATCGTCTCGTTGGAACAGATGTGCACGTACGACGCGTCGCGCGCGAGCTGCCAGCTCACGGGGTCGGGCAGCCGCGTGTGCTGGCTGTCGGCATTGGAGGCGGCGACGTTCGCCTTGCAGTAGCGCTGCGCTTCCTTCTGCGATTTGGCGCTCCAGCTGCCGGTGATCACGAAGTCGGCGCCGGCGCCGCGCGACAGGTTCATCGGCACGATCGCGTTCTCGCCGAGGCCGCCGCCCTGCATGAAAAGGATGTGGAAGTGCGCAGGTACCGCGAGCAGCGTCCGGATGTCGGCCTCGGCCTGCGTGCAGATCGCGCCGAACTCCTTGCCGCGATGGCTCATCTCCATCACGCTCATGCCGCTGCCTTGCCAGTCCAGCATGTCGGAGGCGGCGCGTTGCAGCACTGCCTCCGGCATCGCGGCCGGACCGGCGGAGAAGTTGTACGGGCGCGGACCCTGCGTCACTTCTTGGCGGGCGTCTTGGGCGCCGGCTTGGCCGGTGCTGCCGCGCCGTTGCCGGTCGGGGCGCCCAATGCCTTGGCAACGTTGGTGTCGAGCGTGCGCATCTTCGGTTCGATGCTCGTGCGGGTCTCGGCCACCAGCTTTTCCGTGAGTGCGGTCTGCATCTTCGGATTGAGTTCCTGGTACTTCTTGCTCAAGGGCGAGCTGATCCAGGCCAGCAGCTGGCGCAGTTCTTCGTCGCTGAAGTTGTCGCGCAGGATCGGGCCCAGGGCGTCCGGCGCGAGCGCCACCGCCTTGTCGCGCACGATGGGGTAAGCCTCGTCGAAGTACTTCTTGAGCTCGGCGTCGGCGGCCTTTGCGGCGGCTTCGCGCTTCTCGGCCGGCACCTGCGTCTGCAGATACTGCGAACCCGCTTGAGCGATGGGGGCGCTGGACTGCTCGACCAGGCCGCGCGCCAGCGCTTCGATGCCGGGGCGCTGCAGATCGATGAATTGCTTGACCATCGCCGCCTTGTCCTGTGCCATGGCCATCGAGCTGCCGGCGAGCGCGACCGTCAAGAGCGCGAGTTTGAGTTTTTTCACTGAGGGTTCTCCGTTGAAGATGATGAGGAAGTGTCGTCGGCGTCGGGCTCGTTCTCCACGTTCGCGTCGTTCTCGACGATGCGCTGCAGCCCGCTGAGCTTGGCGCCTTCGTCGAGCCCGATCAGCGTGACGCCTTGCGTCGCGCGTCCGAGTTCGCGGATTTCGGAGACACGGGTGCGTACGAGCACGCCCTTGTCGGTGATGAGCATGATCTCGTCGTCGGCATGCACGAGAGTCGCGGCCACGACCTTGCCGTTGCGCTCACTTTGCTGAATCGCGATCATGCCCTTGGTTCCCCGGCCATGACGCGTGTACTCGGTAATGCTTGTGCGTTTTCCGTAACCATTTTCCGTCGCGGTCAGGACGCTCTGCTCCTCGTCCTCCGCGACCAGCATGGCGATCACGCCCTGGCCGTCCTCGAGCGTCATGCCGCGCACGCCGCGTGCGTTGCGGCCCATCGGACGCACATCGTTCTCGTCGAAACGCACGGCCTTGCCGCCGTCGGAAAACAGCATCACGTCGTGCGCGCCGTCGGTCAGCGCGGCGCCGATCAGGTAGTCGCCCGGGTCGAGATCCACTGCGATGATGCCGGCCTTGCGCGGGTTGCTGAATTCGTCGAGCGCAGTCTTCTTGACCGTGCCCATCGAGGTCGCCATGAACACGTATTGATTGGCCGGGAAGGTGCGCTTCTCGCCGGTCAGGGGCAGCACGACGTTGATCTTCTCGCCTTCCTGCAGCGGGAACATGTTGACGATCGGGCGTCCGCGCGAGCCGCGCGATCCGGCGGGCACCTCCCACACCTTGAGCCAGTACAGCCGGCCGCGGTTGGAGAAGCACAGGATGTAGTCGTGCGTGTTGGCGATGAAGAGCTGGTCGATCCAGTCGTCTTCCTTGGTCGCCGTGGCTTGCTTGCCGCGCCCGCCGCGTTTCTGGGCCCGGTATTCGCCCAGCGGCTGGCTCTTGATGTAGCCGCTGTGCGAGAGGGTCACGACCATGTCGGTGGGCGTGATCAGGTCTTCCGTCGAAAGATCGAAGGCGC
The DNA here is from genome assembly GCF_964254305.1 of Variovorax sp. LjRoot84. NCBI lineage: Bacteria > Pseudomonadati > Pseudomonadota > Betaproteobacteria > Burkholderiales > Comamonadaceae > Variovorax > Variovorax sp. LjRoot84. The sequence goes on along the minus strand of NZ_CAXUTE020000001.1, from coordinate 4,142,762 downwards.
TGTGCTCGACCTGGCTGCGGCGCACGCCGAGCTTGGTCTGACCGAACTCCTGTTTGATCGTCGTGAGCTCGTCGCCGATGATCACCGAGACGCGCTCGGGCTTGGCCAGGATGTCCAGCAGATCGTCGATCTCCGCCATGACTTCCTTGTACTCGGCCACGATCTTGTCCTGCTCCAGGCCGGTCAGGCGCTGCAGGCGCATCTGCAGGATTTCCTGGGCCTGCGTGTCCGACAGCTTGTAGAGCCCGTCGGCGCTCATGCCGTATTCGATCTCGAGTCCGTCGGGGCGGTAGTCGTCGGCGTTGATGACGCCGCCGTCGGCCCGCGTGCGGGTGAGCATCTCGCGCACCAGCTTGCTGTCCCAGCGGCGGTTCATCAGCTCGGCCTTGGCCACCGGCGGCGTCGGCGCGTTGCGAATGATGGCGATGAATTCGTCGATGTTGGCGAGCGCGACCGCCAGGCCCTCGAGCACGTGGCCGCGTTCGCGCGCCTTGCGCAGCGTGAACACCGTGCGGCGCGTCACGACTTCGCGGCGGTGCTGCAGGAAGACCTGGATGAGGTCTTTGAGGTTGCACAGCTTCGGCTGGCCGTCCACCAGCGCCACCATGTTGATGCCGAAGGTGTCCTGCAGTTGGGTCTGCTTGTAGAGGTTGTTGAGCACCACTTCGGGCACTTCGCCGCGCTTGAGCTCGATCACCAGCCGCATGCCCGACTTGTCTGACTCATCCTGGATGTGGCTGATGCCTTCGATCTTCTTCTCGTGCACCAGCTCGGCCATGCGCTCCTGCAGCGTCTTCTTGTTGACCTGATAGGGCAGCTCGTCGACGATGATCGCCTGCCGTTGGCCGCGGTCGATGTCCTCGAAGTGGCACTTCGCCCGCATCACCACCTTGCCGCGGCCGGTGCGATAGCCGTCCTTGATGCCGTTGATGCCGTAGATGATCCCGGCCGTCGGAAAGTCGGGCGCCGGAATGATCTCCATCAGCTCGTCGATGTTGGCGTCCGGGTGGCGCAGCAGGTGCAGGCAGCCGTCGACGACTTCGTTCAGGTTGTGCGGCGGGATGTTGGTCGCCATGCCGACCGCAATGCCGCCCGAGCCATTGACCAGCAAATTGGGCAGCTTGCTCGGCAATACCAGCGGTTCTTTCTCGCTGCCGTCGTAATTCGGACCGAAATCGACGGTTTCCTTGTCAATATCGGCCAGCATTTCATGCGCAATCTTCGCGAGCCGAATTTCCGTGTAGCGCATCGCGGCCGCGTTGTCACCATCGACCGATCCGAAATTGCCCTGGCCATCGACCAGCATGTGGCGCATGGAAAAGTCCTGCGCCAGCCGCACGATGGTGTCATAGACCGACTGGTCGCCGTGCGGGTGGTACTTACCGATCACATCGCCGACGATACGGGCCGACTTCTTGTACGCCCGGTTCCAGTCATTGTTGAGCTCGTGCATCGCATACAGCACGCGCCGGTGCACCGGCTTGAGGCCGTCCCTCGCATCGGGGAGCGCACGCCCCACGATCACGCTCATCGCGTAATCGAGATAGCTGCGGCGCATTTCCTCTTCGAGGCTGATGGGTAGAGTTTCTTTGGCGAACGAGGTCATGGGCAGCAGGCTGACGGCAAGGGGCCGAATTTTACGCCGCGGAGGGTGTCGCACCGCCGCAACACAAGGCCGGTATTCCGCCTCCGTCCTACGTTTCAGGGGCGCCTCGCGGGCGGTTTGCCAAAGACCCTATGGCACAATCGCCTCAACGTTTTGGGTGGTGGTCACTTAAAGCGTCCTTGATTCGCAGCGCGGCTGCGGCTTTTTCCCCAAGAGGAGAACCATGAAGAAACTGAATAAAGTGGCGATGATGTTTGCAGTCGCTGCGCTCGCCACTGCCGCCGGCGCGCAGACCCGCGTCACCGCCGCGAACGGTGGCCCCGTGATCGACAACTGGCAAAACGGCACCAGCGAACTGGTCTGGAAAAACGGCACCAATGAACTGTGCTGGCGCGATGCCAACTGGACGCCCGCCACGGCTGCCGCTGGTTGCGACGGTGCGCTCGTTCCCGCTGCACCTCCCGCCGCTGTAGCCCCGGCTGCTCCGGCACCTGTCCCACCTGCAGCTCCGGCTGTCGCCGCCTCGAAGGTCACCTTCGCTGCCGACGCGTTCTTCGATTTCGACAAGTCGGTCCTCAAGCCTGAAGGCCGCGCCAAGCTGGACGACCTGGTCTCGAAGATTCGTGACGTGAACCTCGAAGTGATCATCGCCGTCGGCCACACCGACTCGATCGGCACCGATGCCTACAACCAGCGCCTGTCGGTTCGCCGCGCTGAAGCCGTCAAGGCCTACCTGGTCTCGAAGGGCATCGAACGCAACCGCGTTTACACCGAAGGCAAGGGCGAGAAGCAACCCGTCGCCGACAACAAGACCAAGGAAGGTCGCGCCAAGAACCGCCGCGTGGAAATCGAAGTGGTCGGTACCCGCGCCAACCGTTGATTCGCAAGAATCTTCAAAAAGAACCCCGCCTCGGCGGGGTTTTTTTATGGGCGATCGCATTGCGATTTCGCGTTGCGGGATTCCCAGCAATTCGCGTCGTTTCATAATCTGCATATGACCGATACCGTGAATGCCGATCCGGCAGAACTTGCCAAATTTTCCGAACTCGCTCACCGCTGGTGGGATCTGGAAAGCGAATTCCGACCGCTGCACGAAATTAATCCGCTGCGCCTGGAGTGGATCGAAAGCATTGCACCGATTGCAGGATGCAGGGTGCTCGATGTGGGCTGCGGGGGCGGGATTCTGGCCGACGCCATGGCGCGGCGAGGCGCCGACGTCCTGGGCATCGATCTGGCCGACAAGGCTCTCAAGGTCGCCCAACTGCATGCGCTCGAGGCAGCGACGCGTGGCGTGAAGTACCGCGAAATCAGTGTCGAAGCGCTGGCCGCCGAACAGCCTGAGAGCTTCGACGTCGTGGCCTGCATGGAAATGCTCGAGCACGTGCCTCAGCCGGCCTCCGTCGTGAAGGCCTGCGCGCAGCTTGTCAAGCCCGGCGGCTGGGTGTTCTTCTCGACCATTCATCGGAACCTGAAGTCCTTCCTGTTCGCGATCGTCGGCGCCGAGTACGTGCTGGGCATGCTGCCCCGGGGCACGCACGAGTACCAGAAGCTGATCCGGCCGAGCGAGTTGGCTGCGCATTGCCGCGCTGCAAACCTCGATTTGCGCCATACGCGCGGCCTGGAGCACAACCCGGTGACGCGGCGCTACTGGCTCAGCGACGACACCAGCGTCAACTACATGTTTGCAACCCGCAAACCATCGGCGCCCCAGCCATGATGGCGGCCGATGCGACACAGGCCGTCCTGTTCGATCTGGACGGCACGCTGATCGACAGCGCTCCGGACCTGGGCGCCGCGGCCGACCAGATGCGAACGGATCGGGGCCTCGCCTCGCTGCCCCTGGAGCGCTATCGCCCCATGGCCGGCGCCGGCGCGCGCGGGATGCTGGGCGTGGCTTTCGGCATCACACCCGATGCGCCGGAGTTCGCGCCGCTGCGCGAGGAGTTCTTCGTCAACTACGAGAATCGAATGCTGCGCAACACGCAGGTCTTCGAAGGCGTGGCCGAACTGATCGAAGCGCTTTGCGCGCGCGGGCTGCAGTGGGGCGTGGTGACCAACAAGTCGGTGCGCTTCACTGGCCCGCTGACACGCGCGATACCGCTGTTTGGCACGGCGCGCGCGATCGTCAGCGGCGACACGACGCCATATGCCAAGCCGCATCCCGAACCTTTGTTCGAGGCGGCGCGACAACTGGGGGTGCCGCCCGCTCGTTGCATCTATGTGGGCGACGACCACCGGGACATCATGGCCGGCCGGGCCGCGGGGATGGGAACGGTGGCCGCCGCCTACGGCTACATGGGCGCGGAGGCGGATGTGACGCTGTGGCAGGCCGATGCCGCCATCGCATCGCCCATGGAGCTCTTGCAACTACTCAAACCGGCCTAGAATGCAGCGCTTGGGGCTGCACTGGTTTCGACGTGGGTTCGGAATCGCAGCGGGGCATGTCGAGCTGAATGCGCTCGTAAAACAGATTCAAACAAACTAACTGCAAACGACGAACGTTTCGCACTCGCCGCTTAATTGCCGGTGAGCTTTGCAACAGCAGGCCGATGGGCTGGGCAAGGGGGCGCTAGAGCAATCTGACGCCTCCCGGCTGCAAAGATAATCTACATTGGCTGGCTCCGATCCGGGTACCTTGGGTCGGAGCGAGAACATAGGGTGCTGGCGGCCGGTGTAGCGTGCGACTGCGCGACACCGGTGGCGAGACCTAAATCAGATCGCTAAACATGTAGATCTGCGCGACGAAGGCTTGCGGACGGGGGTTCAAATCCCCCCAGCTCCACCATACATCCAGCGAGTGACACCTCGAGCGGCCCATGCGGCCGCAAGACACCGCTTCGGCGCATGCCGGCTCCGGCTTCGCGCATCAGTCAAGGTTCATTGGATTCTTCGGGCTCACGAGGTCCGCGCTGCTCCGCGCGCGAGCTATAGTCGGCGTCGCTCGCCCAGAGGACACCCATGGATTCAATGACGACCGCGCTCACGAGTTACTACGACACCGTGCCGTACGACTCGCATCCGTTTCCTCAGTCTGCGGTGGAGCACCTGGAGGCGCTGGCCTTCCTGTTCGGGCTGGAGGCGCCTGCGCCGGCGCAGGCACGCGTGCTCGAACTCGGCAGCGCGGCCGGCGGCAACCTGATCCCTTTCGCGGCACGCCACCCGGAGGCGAGAGCGCTCGGCGTGGACCTTTCGCCGGTGCAGATCCGGCAGGGCGCGGCAGCCATCGAGCACTCGGGCCTGAAGAACGTCGAACTGCGCGCTCTCGACATCGCCAGCATCGACGCCTCCTTCGGTCAGTTCGACTACATCATCTGCCACGGCGTCTACAGCTGGGTGCCGGCGCCGGTGCAGGACGCGATCCTGCGCGTGTGCTCAGAGAACCTCGCGCCAAACGGCGTGGCCTACGTGAGCTACAACGTGTACCCGGGCTGGAAGGCGCGCGAGATCGTGCGCGACGCCATGATCCTGCGCGGCGCCCCGCGCGACGAGCCGGACGAGAAACTCTCCTACGCGCGCGGCATGCTCGAGTTTCTCGAACAGTCGGCGCGACCGGACAGCGTGCTCAAGAAGACGCTCGAAGAGACCATGCCGATCGTGCGTGCCGCGAACAGCTCCTACCTGCTGCACGAGTTCCTCGAGCCCTGCAACTCGCCCTGCTACTTCAAGGAGTTCGCCGCGCGTGCGAGCTCGCACGGGCTCAGCTACCTGGCGGACGCCGAGCCGTCGACCATGTTCGTCCAGAACTACGGCGAAAAAGTGCGCGATCCCTTGCTGCGCGAATGCGGAGGCAGCCAGATCATGATGGAGCAGTACCTGGACTTCCTGGTCAACCGCACCTTCCGTCAGACGCTGCTCGTGAAGCAGGAACGTGCCGCCGAGATCCGCTATCGCCTTGTCCCGGAGCGCATCCGCGCGCTCGAATTCGCCGGCGTGTTCGCAGCCGAAGGTGGTGGCGTGCTGACGCTCGATGCGCAGGAGCAGCCCTGCAATGCGATGCGCAACCTCAAGATCACGCTGCGGCTGCCGCTTCAAAAAGCGGTGGCGCAGGTGCTTGACGAGCGCTACCCGGCCACCGCCTCGGCCGACGCACTGATTGCCGAGGTCTCGGCGCGGACCGGCGAACCGCGCGCCGCGGTCGAGCCGCTCGTCATGGCGATGCTCGAAGAGCTGCTGATCCTCGGCGCCGTCCGCATCCGGCGCGCCGCGCCGCAGGCGGGCGCGCAAGTGTCGGAGTTCCCGCGTGCGCTGGCCGCGGTGCGCAGGACTCCCGGTCTCGCGCTGAATGCCGGACCCTCGGCCATTGCCTGCAACCTGTGGCATGAGCCGGTGGGCCTTTCTTTGCTCGAGCGCTGCCTGCTGCCGCTGCTCGACGGCGAGCATTCGCACGAGTCTCTGGCATTGCACCTGGCGGTTGAAGCCCGCGCTGAGCGCCTGCGCTTCATCAAGGACGAAAAGCCGCTCACCGAAGCAGGTGCGCTGCGCGAGTTCACGCAGCAACAGGTGGCGCTTGCCCTTCGGGACTTGCGCCGCAAGGGGCTGCTTGCGGGCTGATCCATTCTTCAAAGGAGATAAAACCGTGAAACAACTTCAGTGGACTTCGGCCTTGCGAGGCGCCGTCGCGGCGGCGCTCGCGCTGGCAGGCGCGGCACAGCTGCACGCGGCCTCGCAGGCGCCCGTGGCGGCCGAGAACGGCATGGTCGTGAGCGCCCAGCATCTGGCGACCAAGATCGGCGTCGACGTGCTCAAGCGCGGCGGCAATGCGATCGATTCCGCGGTGGCGGTCGGCTATGCGCTGGCGGTGGTCTACCCGGCGGCCGGGAACCTGGGCGGCGGTGGTTTCATGACGGTGCAACTGGCCGACGGCCGCAAGTCCTTCCTCGACTTCCGCGAGAAGGCGCCGCTGGCCGCCACTGCCAACATGTACCTCGACAAGGATGGCAACGTCGTCAAGGGCCTGAGCACGAACGGCCACCTCGCCGTCGGCGTGCCCGGCACCGTCTCCGGCCTCGAGCTGGCGCGCGAGAAGTACGGCACCATGAAGCGCGATGCGCTGATCGCGCCTTCGATCGCGCTGGCCGAGCGTGGCTTCGTGCTGGAGCAGGGCGACATCGACTTGCTCGCCACCGCGACCGCCGACTTCAAGAAAGATCCGGCCTCCGGCGCGATCTTCCTGAACAAGGGCGAGCCTTTCGCGGTCGGCCAGAAGCTGGTGCAGAAAGACCTCGCGAAAACGCTCAAGGCCATCAGCCGCAACGGCGTCGACGGCTTCTACAAGGGCCCCGTAGGCGCCGCGCTCGTGGCCTCCAGCCAGGCCGGCAAGGGCATCATCGCGCAGGCCGACCTGAACCAGTACACGACCCGCGAACTGGCGCCGGTCGAATGCGACTACCGCGGCTATCACGTGGTCTCGGCGCCGCCACCGAGCTCGGGTGGGGTGGTGATCTGCGAGATGCTGAACATCCTCGAGGGCTATCCGCTCAAGGACCTCGGCTTCCGCTCGGCGCAGGCCGTGCACTACCAGATCGAGGCCATGCGCCATGCCTATGTCGACCGCAACAGCTACCTCGGCGACCCCGACTTCGTGAAGAACCCGCTCGACCGGCTGCTCGACAAGGGCTATGCCGAAAAGATCCGTGCCGTGATCGACCCGAAGAAAGCCGGCGTCTCGAAGGACATCAAGCCCGGCGTCGCACCCCATGAAGGCAGCAACACCACCCACTATTCGATCATCGACCAGTGGGGCAATGCGGTCTCGGTGACCTACACGCTCAACGACTGGTTCGGCGCCAAGGTCACGGCCGCCGGCACCGGCGTGTTGCTCAACGACGAGATGGACGACTTCACCGTGAAGATTGGCGTGCCCAACCTCTACGGTCTTGTGCAGGGCGAAACCAACGCCATCGCCCCGGGCAAGCGTCCGCTCAGCTCGATGAGTCCTACCATCCTGACCAAGGACGGCAAGCCGGTCTTCATCGTCGGAACGCCGGGCGGCAGCCGCATCATCACCGCGGTGCTCCACACGATCCTCAACGTCGTCGACTACGGAATGAACGTGCAGGAAGCGGTCGACGCGCCACGCTTCCACCAGCAATGGCTGCCCGACGTGACCAACGTCGAGACCTTCGCGCTCAGCCCCGACACGCGCAAGATCCTGACCGACATGGGCCACAACCTCGGCGTGCCGCAGCCGGCCAATCACGTGGCGGCAATCACCATCGGTGCGCCTGCGCTGGGCGGCAAGCCGGTCGGCAAGAACCGCTTCTACGGCGCCAACGATCCGCGGCGCAACACCGGCCTGGCCCTCGGGTATTGATGCGGATCGACGAGATTCTTTATACCCAGGGCTTCGGCACCCGGCGCGTCTGCGCCGGGCTGGTCCAGCAAGGGCTGGTAAGGGTGGCGGGCACCGTCGTCGCAGATCCGGCGACGGAATTCGGGGCGGAGGGCCTGCTCCTCACTGTGCAGGGCACCGAGTGGGCATATCACGAGAAGGCCTACCTGATGCTGCACAAGCCGGCCGGTACCGAGTGCTCGCAGAAGCCGTCGACCTATCCCAGCATCTACACGCTGCTGCCGTCGCCGCTGCGCCTGCGTCCCAACAAAGGCGCAGTGCAGGGCGTGCAGGCCATCGGCCGGCTAGACCAGGACACCACCGGCCTGCTGCTCCTGACCGACGACGGCCAGTTCATCCACCGCATGGGCTCGCCCAAGCATCATGTGCCGAAGGTCTATGAGGTCGGCACCAAGCATGCGATCGACGACACGCAGGTGGCCCGGCTGCTCGACGGCGTGGTGCTCGACGACGATCCGAAGCCGGTGCGCGCGGCGGCCTGCGAGCCGGTCGGGCCGCTGCAGCTCCGACTCACGCTGACCGAAGGCAAGTACCACCAGGTCAAGCGCATGCTGGCCGCCGTGGGCAACCGGGTCGAGACCCTGCACCGCTCGCGCATCGGACCGCTCGCGCTGCCTGAAGACCTGGCGCCGGGCCAGTGGCGCTGGCTGGAGTCGGCGCAGGTCGAGGCCTTGCGAACGGCGCGCCCAAGTCAGCCAGCGAACAGGGTCGATCGTTAAAATCGCAAGCCTGCTTCTGGAACTTCCCCCTTGCGCTTCTCTTTCCCCCCGATAGGCCGCCTCGCGGCCTTTTTGTTTGCCTGTGCGGCGCTGCCGTCGCTTGCTGCCGAACCACCGCCGGTCTTCGTGCTCAATTCGCTCGATGCCACGGTGAGCGTGGTCGATCCGGTCAGCTGGACCGAGAAGCTGCGCATCCCGACCGGCAAGGAGCCGCACCATCTCTACCTGTCGCCCGACGAGAGTTCGCTGATCGTCGCCAATTCGGCCGGCGACTCGCTCACCTTCCTGAACCCGCGCACGGCCGAGGTTCAGCGCGTGGTCTACGGCATCATCGACCCTTATCACCTGCGCTTCTCGCCCGACATGAAGTGGTTCGTCACCGCCGGCAACCGGCTCAACCACATCGACGTCTACCGCTGGGACGGCAAGGAGCCCAAGCTGGTCAAGCGCATCCCCTCGGGCAAGACGCCGAGCCACATCTGGATCGACGGCAAGAGCACCACGGCCTACGTCACGATGCAGGACAGCGACGAACTGGTCGCGGTCGATCTCGCCACGCAGACCATCCGCTGGCGCACGCCTACCGGCCCGATGCCGGCCGACATCTTCGGCATCCACGACGGCAAGACGCTGCTGGTGGGCCTCACGGGCAGCGACGGCGTGCAGGTCTTCGACGTGGCCGGCCGGGAGCCGAAGCTGGTCGGCAAGATTCCCACCGGCAAGGGCGCCCACGCCTTCCGCTCGGCCGGCGACGGCCGCAGCGTCTTCGTCAGCAACCGCGTGGCCAACACCATCAGCCGCATCGACCTGCAGACGCTGCAGGTGAGCGACACCTACCCGGTGGGCGGCGGACCCGACTGCATGGACGTCTCGGCCGACGGCAAGACGCTCTACGTGACCTCGCGCTGGGCCAGGAAGCTCAGCGTGGTCGATCTGGCCGCCCACAAGGTGGTGCGGCAGGTGCCAGTCGGCCGCTCGCCCCATGGCGTCTGGACCCTCGATCATGCAAAACGCTAGATACGCGCTGCTCCTGCTCGCTGCGGGTGCGGCGCCAATCAGCGCCGTCGCACAGGCCAGCTGCGCCAAGCCGGTCTACCTGAGCTTCGACACCGGCCACATGGGCGTGGCGCCGCTGGTGGCCGAGGTGCTCAAGCGCCAGGAGGTGCGTGTCACCTTCTTCGGCGCGGCCGAGCGCACGCTGAGCGGCGGCGACAGTCTCGACAACCAGTGGGCGCCGTGGTGGAAGGCGAGGGCGGCCGAAGGCCACGAGTTCGCGTCCCACACCTACGACCATGCCTACTGGCGCGGCGACGTGAAGGGACTCGCGCCGCGCTTCCGCATCGCACCCTCGGCCGGCGCCTTTGCCGGGCGGCAGTTCACCTGGGACGCGGAACAGTACTGCGCCAATATCACCAAGGCTTCCGAGCGCCTGCAGTACGTCACGGGCAAGAAGCCGCTGCCGGTGTTTCGCGCGCCGGGGGGCAAGACTTCGCCCAGGCTGCTGGCGGCCGCCAGGGCCTGCGGCTATGCGCACGTGGGCTGGGCGCCGGCCGGCTTCCTGGGCGACGAGCTGCCGAGCGAGAAGTTCAGCAACGAGAAGCTGCTGCAACAGGCCCTCGATCACATCAAGCCCGGCGACATCCTGATTGCGCACCTGGGCATCTGGTCGCGCAAGGACCCGTGGGCGCCGGCCGTGCTGGAGCCCTTGATCGTCGGCCTCAAGGCCAAGGGCTTCTGCTTCGAGACGCTGCGCCAGCATCCGGCGTATCGTGAATGGATCGCATCTCATCCCTGAATCGCGCGGTGTTCCGATGGACTGGCTGACCGACCCCTTCGCCAACCTGCAGCAATGGCTGTTCGAAGCGGCCGTGCAGCCGCTGGTCTACGCCATCGGCCTCGGCGGCTGGGTCGAGGACGCCTTCGACGCCACTGGATGGCTGCTGGTCGGCCTGATCCAGATAGGGGTGCTGGTGGCCGTGTTCGGTCCGCTGCAGCGCTGGCGGCCGGCGGAGCCGGTGGTCGATCGGCCCGCCATCCGCACCGACATCCTCTACACGCTGATCCACCGGCTGGGGCTGTTCCGGCTGGCAATGTTCTTCGCGCTGGACCCGCTGTTCGACGAAATCCTCGGCACCGTGCGCGCCGCCGGCTGGGGCTCCTTCCATCTCGACCAGCTCTGGCCCGGCGTGACCGACATTCCCTGGGTCGCGTTTGCGATCTACCTGGTGGTGCTCGACCTGGTCGAGTACTTCATCCATCGCGGCCAGCACGGCTTCCAGTGGTGGTGGGCGCTGCATTCGCTGCACCATTCGCAGCGCCAGATGACGATGTGGAGCGACAACCGCAACCACCTGCTCGACGACGTGATCCACGACACGATCATCGTCGTCGTCGCCCAGCTGATCGGCGTGGCGCCGGGGCAGTTCATCGCGATCGTGGCCTTCACCCAGCTCAGCGAGAGCCTGCAGCATGCCAATCTGCGGCTCGGCTTCGGCGCGATCGGCGAACGGCTCTGGATCAGCCCGCGCTTCCACCGCGTGCACCACAGCATCGGGATCGGGCACGAGTCGCAGGGGCCTCGTACGCTCGGCGGCCACAACTTCGGCGTGCTGCTGCCGTGGTGGGACATGCTGTTTCGCACCGTCAATTTCGAGGAGCGCTACGACCCGACCGGCGTCCGCGACCAGGTCGAGCCCGACGCCGGAGGCCGCGTACGCGACTACGGGCGCGGTTTCTGGGCGCAGCAGTGGCTGGGACTCAGGCGTCTTGTCGGCCGCGGCTGATCTCGATTCCACGCGACAGGGTTATCCTCGGCGCCGATGCGTCTTCTTCTCGACTCCTTCTGGCGTTCCGTGGCCTATTGCATGCACCCGCGGGTGATCGTGCTCTCGCTGCTGCCGCTCGGACTCATGGTGCTGCTGGCGGCGCTGTTCGGCTATTTCTACTGGGACGCGACCGTGGCATGGACGCGCGAGGCGCTCGACGCCTGGCCGCTTCTGTCCAGCTTCTGGGGCTGGATCGGACGCCTGTTCTCCGGTGACGTCACGGCCGTGCTGGCGCCGATGGTGGTGGTGATCGCGGCCACGCCGCTGATCGTTGTGGTGTCGCTCCTGATCGTGGCCGGGTTCATGGCGCCGCCACTCACGCGGCTGGTGGCCGACCGCCGTTTCCCGTCGCTGGAGCAGAAGAGGGGCGCCTCCTTCTTCGGCAGCGTCGTCCGCTCGCTGGGCCTCACCGTGCTGGCGCTGCTCGCGCTCGTCGTCTCGATGCCGCTATGGCTCATTCCGCCGCTGGTGCTGATCCTGCCGCCGCTGATCTGGGGCTGGCTGACCTACCGCGTGATGAGCTTCGACGCCCTGGCCGAGCATGCGAGCCCGGAGGAGCGCGAGGCCTTGCTGCGCGCCCATCGGCTGCCGCTGCTCGGCGTCGGCGTGCTGTGCGGCTACCTGGGCGCCGCCCCCAGCATCGTCTGGGCGTCGGGGCTGCTGTTCGCTGCGGCTTTCTTCGTGCTGGTGCCGCTCGCGATCTGGATCTACACGCTGGTGTTCGCCTTCTCCGCGCTCTGGTTCGCGCACTACTGCCTGGATGCCCTGGCCCAATTGCGGGCGCAGCGCGCGGCGGCGGCCGTTTCACCTTCCGCGGCCGAGATGGCAGATGTCCATGCGGCCGCCACCCAATGGGGCGCACCATGAGCACACGTTCGTTCGGTCTTCTCGTCGTCGGCGACGAAATCCTGTCGGGCAAGCGTGCCGACAAGCACATGCCCAAGGTCATCGAGCTGCTCGCCGCGCGCGGCCTGCAGCTGGCCTGGGCCGAGTACGTCGGCGACGTGCCGGTGCGCATCACGGAAGCGCTCGCGCGCGCCTTCGCCTCGGGCGACGTCGTGTTCTCCACCGGCGGCATCGGCGCCACGCCCGACGATCACACGCGCCAGTGTGCGGCCGCGGCGCTGGGCGTGCCGCTGGGGCTGCATCCGGAAGCCGAGGTGCTGATCCGCGAACGCATGCAGGACACCGCGCGCGAGCAGGGCACGGTCTACGAGCCCGACCGTCCGGACAACGTGCACCGGCTCAACATGGGGGTGTTCCCGCTCGGCGCCAACATCATCCGCAACCCCTACAACAAGATTCCGGGCTTCAGCGTCGGCGACGTGCACTTCGTGCCGGGCTTCCCGGTCATGGCCTGGCCGATGATCGAATCGGTGCTCGACGAGCGCTATGCGCACCTGTTCGCGCACGGTCGGGCGATGGAGAAATCGGTCATCGTCTACGGCGCCATGGAGGCCGCGCTCACGCCGCTGATGCAAGCCGTCGAACTCGCGCATCCCGGCATCAAGGTCTTCAGCCTGCCGAGCGTGGACCATGCCGAGCACGGCCGCCACATCGAGCTCGGCGTCAAGGGGGATGCCGAGCGCATCGATGCCGCCTACGCACAGCTGCTCGAGGGCCTGCACGCCTTTGGCGCGCGTCTTGGACCCGAATTGGTGCGTTAATCTTGACTGCACCAGTTTGGTTACAACTTGCCTGCTTTTGGGGTTTCGGCGCAGTGCCGGGTACCCCTCTTCGGCAGTGACAATGGGCACAAAAACTGCATTCCCAGTCCCGCAATTCCAACCAACCATCCAAACCAGGAGAACCTGATGGCAAAGACCGTCGCCGATGTACTCAAACTCGTCAAGGAAAACGAGGTCAAGTTCGTCGACTTCCGCTTCACCGATACCCGCGGCAAAGAGCAGCACGTGACCGTGCCCGTGTCCGCATTCGACGAGGGCAAATTCACCGACGGCCATGCCTTCGACGGCTCGTCGATTGCCGGGTGGAAGGGCATCGAGGCTTCGGACATGCTGCTCATGCCCGACCCGAACACGGCCAATATCGATCCCTTCTTCGAAGAAACGACGCTGCTTTTGACCTGCGACGTGGTCGACCCGACCGACGGCAAGCCCTACGAGCGCGATCCGCGTTCGCTCGCCAAGCGTGCCGAGGCCTACATGAAGGCCTCGGGCTTGGGCGACACGGCGTACTTCGGACCGGAGCCGGAATTCTTCGTGTTCGACGGCGTGCGCTGGCAGAACGACATGTCGGGTTGCTTCGTCAAGATCGAATCCGAAGAGGCTTCCTGGAACAGCGCCAAGGAATTCGAGCACGGCAACACCGGGCACCGTCCGGCGGTCAAGGGCGGCTACTTCCCGGTTCCCCCGGTCGACAGCTTCCAGGACATGCGCTCCGAGATGTGCCTGGTGCTCGAGTCGCTGGGCATCCCGGTCGAAGTGCATCACCATGAAGTGGCGAACGCCGGCCAGATGGAACTCGGCACCAAGTTCAGCACGCTGATCCAGCGCGCCGACTGGGTCCAGCTGCAGAAGTACGTGATCCACAACGTGGCCCACGCCTACGGCAAGACCGCGACCTTCATGCCCAAGCCGATCGTCGGCGACAACGGCTCGGGCATGCACGTCCACCAGTCGGTCTGGAAGGACGGCAAGAACCTGTTTGCCGGCGACGGCTACGCCGGCCTGAGCGACTTCGCGCTGCACTACATCGGCGGCATCATCAAGCACGCCCGTGCGTTGAACGCCATCACCAACCCGGGCACCAACAGCTACAAGCGCCTGGTCCCCGGATTCGAAGCGCCGGTGAAGCTGGCCTACTCGGCCAAGAACCGCTCGGCCTCGATCCGCATCCCCTTCGTGCCCAACCCGAAGGGCCGCCGCGTCGAAGCGCGCTTCCCCGATCCGATGATGAACCCGTACCTCGGTTTCGCCGCGATGCTGATGGCCGGCCTGGACGGCGTGGAGAACAAGATCCATCCGGGCGAAGCCGCCAGCAAGGACCTCTACCACCTGCCGCCGGAAGAAGACGCGCTGATCCCGACCGTGTGCCACAGCCTCGACCAGGCGCTCGACTACCTCGACAAGGACCGTGCCTTCCTGACCAAGGGCGGCGTGTTCACCGATGCCTACATCGACGCCTACATCGACCTCAAGATGCAGGAAGTCACGCGTTTCCGCATGGCGACGCACCCTGTCGAATTCGACATGTACTACTCCCTGTAAGCCAGCTTTTCGGCTTTGGCGTTAAAAAGGGACGGCCTGGGGCCGTCCCTTTTCCTTTTGGGGCAAGCTTGCGCGGCCGAACTCCGGAATTGCAGGAAAATGCCGGTTTGCTGCGCACTACATTCACGACCATGAAGACTTCTTCCGTTTTCCTCCTGGCCGCCTTGGCGGCGGCCGGCGTGCACCTCCAGGCCCAGGCCCAGCAGGAGCGCGTCTGGCGCTGCGGCAACGAATACACCAACAACGCGACCCTCGCCCAGCAGCGCGGCTGCAAGGTGATGGAGGGCGGCAACGTCACCGTGGTCCAGGGCACCCGCCCGATCGCGGCGGCTGCGGCAGGCAGCACCGCCGCGCGTGCGCCGGCCGGCAGCCCGCGCGTCGACGGCGCCGACCAGCGCGCACGCGACGGCGAAGCCCGCTCGGTGCTCGAGTCCGAGCTCAAGAAAGCCGAAGAGCGCCAGGCCCAACTGCTCAAGGACTACAACAACGGCGAACCCGAGAAGCAGGGCAGCGAAGCCCGCAACTATCAGAAGTACCTCGACCGCGTGGCCGAGATGAAGGCCGAGATCGCGCGCAACGAAAGCGACATCGCGGGCATCCGCCGCGAAATCGGCCGCCTGCCGGCCAATCGTTGATGGCCTTTGGCAAATCCGCCGCTGCCGCCAAGCGTTTTCAGGCCTTCGACCTTCTTTCCACGCTGATCGCGGTGGTGCGCACCGACGGCGCGGTGCTGTTCGCCAATGCCGGCCTCGAAGACGCGCTGGGCACCTCGCGCCGCACGCTCGAAGGCTCGCAGTTCGGCGCCTGCTTCCATGAGCCGCAGGTGCTGCGCACGGCGATCGACGGCGCGCGCAGCAACGACTTCGCCACGCTGCGCTACGAGGCCTTCCTGCGCCGCGTCAACCACGAGCTGATGCCGGTGCAGGTCACGCTCGCGCAGGGCGACCGCGCGGGCGAACTGATCATCGAAATGTCGCCGCTCGAGCAGCAGGTCCGGCAAGACCGCGAAGAGCGGCTGCTCGACCAGGCGCAGGCCAACAAGGAGCTGATCCGCAATCTCGCGCACGAGATCAAGAACCCGCTGGGCGGCATTCGCGGCGCGGCGCAGCTGCTGCAGATGGAAGTCGAGTCGCGCGACCTCATCGAATACACCCAGGTCATCATCCACGAGGCCGACCGCCTGCAGACGCTGGTCGATCGCCTGCTCGCGCCGCACCGCCGCCCGCACGTGGTGGGCGACGTCAACATCCACGAGGTCTGCGAGCGCGTGCGTTCGGTGATCCTTGCGGAGTTCCCGCGCGACCTGCACATCGAGCGCGACTTCGACGTCTCGATTCCCGAGTTCCGCGGTGATCGCGAGCAGCTCATCCAGGCCACGCTCAACATCGTCCACAACGCGGCGCAGGCATTGGCCGAGCGGCGTGCAGCCGGCGACGCGTGCATCACCTTCAAGACCCGCATCGCGCGTCAGGTGATCTTCAACAAGCAGTGGTATCGACTGGCACTGGAATTGCATGTCATCGACAATGGACCGGGTGTGCCGGACGCGATCAAGGACCGCATCTTCTACCCGCTGGTGTCGGGCAGGGAAGGCGGAACAGGCCTTGGATTGACGCTGGCGCAAACTTTCGTGCAACAGCACCACGGCGTGATCGAGTGCGACAGTGTCCCGGGCCGGACCGATTTCAAGATATTGATACCGCTGCCTTAGCTAACAGGGAACAAGGAACTGCATGAAGCCGATTTGGATAGTGGATGACGACCAATCGATTCGCTTCGTGCTTGAAAAGGCGCTGTTGCGCGAAGACCTGCCGACCCGCAGCTTCACCAATACGCGCGAGGTGCTGGCCGCGCTCGAAGCCGCGGCCGACGACGAGATGCAGGGCCCGCAGGTCCTGGTGAGCGACATCCGCATGCCGGGCGGCTCCGGCCTCGACCTGCTCGACAAGATCAAGGCCAAGCATCCCGGCCTGCCGGTCATCATCATGACCGCCTTCTCCGACCTCGACAGCGCCGTCTCGGCCTTCCAGGGCGGCGCCTTCGAATACCTGCCGAAGCCCTTCGACCTGCCGCGCGCGGTGGAACTGATCCGCCGCGCGGTCGACGAAAGCCAGCGCGAGGAAGTGTCCGAGGAACGGATGGCCGCTGCGCCCGAGATGCTGGGCCAGGCGCCGGCGATGCAGGACGTGTTCCGCGCGATCGGGCGCTTGTCGCAAAGCAACGTGACGGTGCTGATCACCGGCGAGTCCGGTTCCGGCAAGGAGCTGGTGGCGCGCGCGCTGCACAAGCATTCGCCGCGCGCCAGCGGCCCCTTCGTGGCGATCAACACCGCCGCCATTCCGAAAGACCTGCTCGAAAGCGAGCTCTTCGGCCACGAGCGCGGCGCCTTCACCGGTGCGCAGACCATGCGCCGCGGACGCTTCGAACAGGCCGAAGGCGGCACCCTGTTCCTCGACGAGATCGGCGACATGCCCTTCGACCTGCAGACGCGCCTTCTGCGCGTGCTGAGCGACGGCCATTTCTACCGCGTCGGCGGCCACAACTCGGTCAAGGCCAACGTGCGCGTGATCGCGGCCACCCACCAGGACCTGGAACAGCGCGTCAAGATCGGCGGCTTTCGCGAAGACCTGTTCCACCGACTCAACGTGATCCGGCTGCGGCTGCCGGCCCTGCGCGAGCGCGGCGAAGACATCCCCGCGCTCACGCGGCACTTCCTGCAGCAGAGCGCCAAGCAGCTCGGCGTCGAGCCCAAGCGCATCTCCGATGCGGCGCTCGCGCAGCTCGCGACCTTCTCTTTTCCCGGCAACGTGCGGCAGCTGGAGAACATTTGCCACTGGCTGACGGTGATGGCGCCGGCACAGCTGATCGAAGCCAAGGACCTGCCGCCCGAGGTGATGGCCGGTGCTGCTGCTGCCGTTGCAGCGCCTGGTGCCTCCACCTCCACCTCCGCCGCTGCCGCCACAGCCGAACGCGAACCCGTTGCGGCGCCTTCCACGTCTGCTGCCGCGGTCTTGGCCTCGGCTTCCCCGACGCCATCCGCGCCCGCTGCCGGCGCTGCCCCGGTCGGTTCGGGCTCGTGGGAGGCCGGGCTCGAACAGGAGGCCCAGAGCCTGCTGGCGGCCGGGCGCAACGACGTCTGGGACGTGCTGTCGCGCCGTTTCGAGTCGCGCCTGATCCTCACGGCGCTGGCCAACACGCGCGGCCGTCGCATCGAGGCCGCGCAGAAGCTCGGCATCGGCCGCAACACGATCACGCGCAAGATCCAGGAGCTCGGCCTGGAATAGCGAGTGGCGCCGGCGCTCAGCGGCTGCGCTGCCCCAGGGTCAGCGTATCGAGCTGGAACTGGCCGCTCCTGTCCCAGAGCCAGGTGTCGACGTAGGTGTGCGCGCCCAGCTTGCCCGGGGCCGGCAGGGGCGAGGCCTCGCGGATCAGCTCTGCGATCTTTCCGCTCACCTCCGGCGCATGGCTCGGGGTGCGGCTGAAGTGCACGCCCGTGACGCGCCCGCTGCTGTCGACTTCGGTTTCGGTCACCACCACCGCATACACCAGCGGCGGAATCTTCCCCTTGTAGATGCGCTGGGGGTACTTGTTGTAGATGTGCCGGGCGCCGATCTTGCGGTAGGCGCGCACGGCCGGCGTCTGCACGGTGATGAGCCGCGCGGTCGGCACCTTTTCCGATGGCTGAGAGGGTTGTTCCGCGGGGGCTTTGGCGCCGGGGGAGGGCACTTCGTCGGTGGCGCTCGGCTTCAGCGCCGAGCAGGCGGAAAGGCCGAGCACGGCCGCGAGCAGGGCGAGGTGGAGGATCCGTTTCATGCGTCGAGCTCCAGGGTTACAGGTGCGTGGTCGCTGGGCTTGTCCCACTTGCGCGGTACGCGGTCAATCGTGCAGCTCTTTGCATGCGGCACCAGCGGCTCGCTCACCAGGATGTGATCGATGCGCAGCCCCCGGTTTTTCTGGTAGCCCAGCATGCGGTAGTCCCACCACGAGTAGCTCTTCTCGGGCTGCTCGAAGAGGCGGAAGCTGTCGGCGAGGCCGAGCCCCAGCAGAGCCTTGAAATGGTCGCGCTCCTCGGTCGTGTGATGAATGGTCTCGGCCAGCCCGACGGGGTCGAAGCTGTCGCGGTCCTCCGGCGCGATGTTGAAGTCGCCGAGCAGCACCAGCCTCGGATGCGTCGCGAGCTCCTCGCGCAGCCACTCGCGCATGGCGCGCAGCCAGCTCATCTTGTAGGCGAACTTCTCGGTGCCCGGCGCCTGGCCGTTGACGAAGTAGCCGTTGACGACGCGCAGCTCGCCGGCCGGCGTGTCGATGGTGGCACTGATCACGCGCGAATGATCGTCGGCAAAGCCGCCGATGTTCTTCGCGATATCGCGCACCGGAGCGAGGCTCAGAATCGCGACGCCGTTGTAGGTTTTCTGGCCGAACACCGCCGCGTGATAGCCGGCCGACTGCAGCACTTCGAGCGGGAACTTGTCGTCGCTCATCTTCAGTTCCTGCAGGCACAGCACGTCGACCGGGTTGGCGATCAGCCAGTCGAGCACGTGCTGCAGGCGAGCTGTGAGGGAATTGACGTTCCAGGTGGCAATACGCATATGGCTTATAACCTATTGATTTAAAAGGATTTTTCAATCCTTGTTTGGAGCGGTACCCCCTAAGATACCCCCAAAAAATTTCAGTTGATGGGCCTGTTTGATGGTCATCCAGCCGCATCAGCGGAATCCACTCTGCCAGCTTAGTCGGGCCGGAAGCATCGAATTTCACTAGATCATTCTATTTCAGCGGTTGCTGAAATCGCACATTCGGATGAAAACGCCTTGACGATTTCACTGGAACTGCTATTTTCAGCAAGTGATGAAAACGCCCGATCCAGTGAAAACCGAGCTCCAGGCTGCGGACGCTCTCCGACTTCTGTTGGAGGAGGTGCCCGCAATCGAGAGCTTGGACGTCCATGTTGTCGCACGGGAGCCAGATTCAGGAGTCGACCTCATCGCCCATGTGAAGGCCTTCGGTCACCAGCATAAGCTGGTCGCAGAGGTGAAGTCGAACGGGCAGCCCCGGTATGTCCGTTCGGCACTGCTATCCCTGCGTGACTACGTGGAGCGGCAGTCCGACCCGGTGACGCCGATCTTGATTGCGCCGTACCTGTCTGCTCAGGCCCAGGACCTGTGCCGGGAGTTCGACGTGGCGTACCTCGATCTCGAAGGCAATGCGCGACTGGCTTTCGGCACCTTCTTTGTCTCGCGACAGTTCGCGAAGAAGCCGGTGGTGGAGCGCCGAGAACTTAGGTCGCTGTTCAAACCGAAGTCCGTCCAGGTGCTCAAGGTGATGCTCCGCGAGCCCTCGCGGGCTTGGCGGGTGGCTGAGCTGGCCGAGGTGGCTGGCGTGAGCCTGGGGCACGTCAGCAATGTGCGCAGCAGCCTGCTGGATCGGGAATGGGCCCAGCTGGCCGATGACGGGATGTACCTGGCTACTCCTGACGCACTTTTGGACGCTTGGCGCGAGGCCTATGAGCCGCCCGCAGGTCAGCGGGAAGCCTTCTACACCCCCTTGCACGGAGCGTCGTTTGAAGTCGCTCTAAGGGCAACCTCTGCCGAGGGGGCAGGGCAGATTGCGCTTTCTTCATTCTCGGCTGCCCAGTGGCTGGCGCCGTTCGGGCGAACGGGCACCCACTATTTCTACGCTGACAAGGCAGGCGTGGAGCGCTTGCAGTCGAGCCTGAAGCTGACGACGGCGAGTAAAGGTGAAAACGTGGTGGTGACGGTACTGGACGATCTCGGGCTGTTTCGCGACACGGTGCAACCTGCGCCAGGTGTGGTTTGCACGAGTGCTGTCCAAACCTATCTGGACCTTGCTGCGGCGGGTGAGCGGGGACGAGAGGCTGCCGAACATCTTCGGCAAGAAAGGCTGCAATGGCGGAAATGACGCCCGGTGAGGCACAGCACGCGAGCGAATACGACGATCGCACGACGGCGGCCGTCAAGTCGGTCCTGGTTGAGATCGGACAGATCCTTGGCAGCTTCAAGGGACGATTTGCCATCGTGGGGGGCGCCGTGCCATGGCTGCTGCTGGGCAATGAGGACATGCCTCACGTTGGTACCCTGGATGTGGACCTCGGTTTGGATGCAGCGGCTCTGGGAGATGGCGAGTATGTCCATCTGGTCGAAGCGTTGCTGGGCCACGGGTACGCCCAGCGCAAGGAGCTCAAGCGGTTCCAGCTGGTTCGTCAGATTCAAACAGAAGATGGTGGGCCGCCCATCGACATCGTCATCGACTTTCTGATGCCCAGGGACGCGGAGATCGTCAAGAACGTGCCTCCGTTGATCAGTGATTTCGCGGTGCAGCGTGCCGATGGCGCAGATCTCGCGCTTCGCTTCTATCAGATGGTCGCCATCGCTGGATCGATGCCTGACGGTGGGACGAACCGTGTCGAGGTCGCTGTCTGCTCCATCCCGGCCCTCCTGGCGATGAAGGGCCACGCGATAGAAGGCCGTTACAAGCAGAAGGATGCCTACGACATCTACTACTGCATTCGCAACTATGCAGGCGGGCCGGAGGCGCTGGCGGAGGACTGCCGGCCCTTGCTGGAACACGAAAGCGGACTGGCCGGCTACACCTACATCGCCAACAAGTTCGATACGGTCGATGGTTTCGGACCAACCTGCGTGCGCAAGTTTGTCGAAGCTGCGAAGGTCTTGGGAGAGCGCACCGCAGATCAGTGGCAGCAGGATGCCTTCGGGCAGGTGGATGCCTGGCTACGCGCTTTGGGACTGAGGGGGTAACAGTGGCTTCAACAGCACGGATCCGCAAGCTGACGATCCAGCGCTTCAGGGGTATCCAGTCCCGACGTGGCTGCCGGCGGAAGGCATGAATGTGATTCTGGGCGGAGGAGACGTCGGAAAAACGACGGTCCTGGAAGCGATCGCTTTGCTGCTTTCGCCATCGAACACCGCTGTCATCTCCGAGGCAGATTACTGGGCGCGGGGCAGCGCGCAGGAATTTCTGATCGAGGCCGTCATGACATTGCCCGACGCCACGGGAATTGGATCGCAGAACACTTTCACATGGCCGTGGGCATGGAATGGCAAGGAGGCCGTGGCTCCTTCGGCGAATGGGGTTGATGACCTGCCGAATCCTGATGACCCGGTGTATCGCGTGCGCGTCAGAGGCACCACAGAACTGGAACTCGCTTGGGAGGTGGTCTCATGTCGTACTTTCCTAGAGCGGGCGGTTGAGATGGCTGAGGAACCAATCGCGCGCCAGCGCGGAAACAGCGCCGAGCGCGTCGGCTCTTCGAACAGGTGGGTCGCGCCAGGCACGATCGCAAGCCGCTTCTGGCTGCGCAGCAACGCGAGCGCTTGCCGATTCAAGTCGATCACCGCCCCGTCGTTGCCGCCGACGATCAGCCACGCGACTCGGCGTTGCGAACGGGCTGGGTCCCGATCGGAACTTCATCCGGCCGCCGGGGTTTGTGTCACCGCGCCGTGCGGCGTGAAGTTTCGGCTTCGTGCAGGATCAGGTGTCGGCAAAGCGGTCGAATAACACACCCCGCAGCCACTGGTTGCCCGGATCGCGGTGGAAGCGCGCATGCCAGAACGCGTTGATCGCGATCTGCGGCAGCGCCACCGGGTGCGTGCGCCAGACCAGCCCGAAGGGCTCGGCGATGCTTTGCGCCAGGCGCTCGGGCACGGTGGCGATCATCGGCGTGGAGCGCAGGATGTGGCCGATGGCCACGAAATGCGGCACCGTGAGCCGGATGCGCCGCGCGACGCCCTGCGCGGCCATCAGCTCGTCGACCTGGCCGTGGCCGGTGCCCGCGGCCTTGACCAGCAGGTGCTCGGCGGCGCAGAAATCCTTCAGCGTCAGCTTCGGCTTGGTCGCGAGCGCATGCGTGGCGCTGAAGAGGCACACGTAGCGCTGCTTGAACAGCCGGCGCTGGAAGATGCTGGCCTTCAACTGCGGCAAGAGGCCGATCGCGATGTCCACCTGGCCGGCCTCCATGGCATCGCGCAGGTTGACGGCGGTGTTGCGCACGGTGCTGATGGTCACGCCCGGCGCAGCGCGCGACAGCACCTCCATGAGCACCGGCGCGAAATAGATCTCGCCGATGTCCGTCATCGCGAGCGTGAAGCTGCGCGTGCTGGTGGCCGGATCGAAGACGGTCTGTTGATTGAGCGCGCCGTGCAGCGTGCCCATCGCGTAGGCCACGGGCTCCGCGAGCTGCAGCGCGAAGGGCGTGGGTTCCATGCCGCGCGCGGTGCGCAGGAACAGCTCGTCGCCGAAAGCCCGGCGCAGACGCGCCAGTGCATTGCTGATGGCAGGCTGCGAGAGGCCGAGCGATTCCGCCACGGCCGAGACGCGCTTCTCGGCCAGTATCCGGTCGAAGACCAGCAGCAGGTTGAGGTCGATGTCCCGAAGCTCCATGCCGCACCTTTATTCACAACGGTGATTCGATGAATTCACGAGATTCTATTGGCCAATGTGAGAAGGATGCCGATGATCGGCGCCATGGAACTGCATATCCGCCCCTTCGCACGCACCATCGAGGTCCGCCCGGGCGCGAACCTGCTGGAGGTGCTGCGCGAGCACCAGGTGCCGGTCTCCTACAGTTGCATGGCCGGGCGCTGCGGCACCTGCCGCTGCAAGGTGGTCGAAGGGCGGGTGCTGGACGCAGGGCAGGGGCAGGACGCGATGCGGCCCGAGGGCCTGCGCGAAAGCCATGTGCTGGCCTGCCAGAGCACACTGACCGAGAACTGCACCATCGAGATTCCCGAGCCTGACGAAGTGGTCGTGCACCCGGCGCGCATCGTCAAGGCCACTATTGCGGAGATCGAGACGCTCACGCACGACATCCGCCGGCTGCGCCTGAAGCCGGCCAAGCCCTTGTCGTTCTCGCCGGGCCAGTACGCCCAGCTGCAGTTCGCGCCCGAGCATGTGCGGCCTTATTCGATGGCCCGGCTCAGCGGCGACGCGGAGCTGGAGTTCCACGTGCGGCGCGTGCCCGGCGGCCGCGTGACCGACTATGTGTTCGAGCAACTGAAGCCCGGCGACGCGGTCCGTGTCAGCGGCCCGATGGGCGCCGCCTACCTTCGCACGCGGCACACCGGCCCGATCCTGTGCGCGGCCGGCGGCACGGGGCTGGCGCCCGTGCTCGCCATCGTGCGCGGCGCCATCGAGGCCGGCATGCCCAACCCGATCCACCTCTATTTCGGCGTGCGATCGGACGCTGACGTCTACGGCCTCGAAGAATTGCGCGAGCTCCAGGCGCTGCATGCGGGACTCAAGGTGCACGTGGTCGGCGTGTCGGGCGCGATGCGCCCGGGCTCGCGCCAGGGGCTGATCACCGACGCCATCCGGTCCGACTGGCCCGGCGGCTTCGAGGGCTGGCGCGCCTACCTCTGCGGCTCGCCCCCGATGGTGGAGGCGGTCACGCTGCTGCTCAAGGACCGCGGCCTGGCCGCAGAGAAGATCCATGCCGATGCCTTCTACATGCAGGGCACCTGAGACAGAGAAAGCAAGAAAAGGAGACTCCCATGACCACCCCCCAATCCATCGTATTCCCCGAGAAGATCCACTGGGAATCGGAGAAGACCAGCCGCATTCCCTTCATGGCCTACATCGGCGAGGACCAGCACAAGAAGGAGCTGGAGCGCTTCTTCTACAACAAGCACTGGTGCTACGTCGGCCTGGAAGCCGAGATCCCCAACGCCGGCGACTTCAAGCGCACCGCGATCGGCGAGCGCTCGGTGATCATGGTGCGCGATGCCGAAGGCGGCATCAACGTGGTGGAGAACGTCTGCGCCCATCGCGGCATGCGCTTCTGCCGCGAGCGGCAGGGCAATCGCAAGGAATTCGTCTGTCCCTACCACCAGTGGAACTACACACTCAAGGGCGACCTGCAGGGCGTGCCCTTCCGGCGCGGCGTCAAGCAGGACGGCAAGGTCAACGGCGGCATGCCGGCCGACTTCAAGCCTGAAGAGAACAGCCTCAACAAGCTCAAGGTGGCCACGCGCGGCGGCGTGGTGTTCGCCTCCTTCGACCACGAAGTGGAGTCGCTGGAAGACTTCATGGGGCCGGCCATCCTGCATTACTTCGACCGCCTGTTCGACGGCCGCAAGCTCAAGATCCTCGGCTACAACCGCCAGCGCATTCCGGGCAACTGGAAGCTGATGCAGGAGAACATCAAGGACCCGTACCACCCGGGCTTGCTGCACACCTGGTTCGTCACCTTCGGCCTCTGGCGCGCGGACAACAAGTCCGAACTCAAGATGGATGCGCACGGCCGCCACGCCGCGATGATCTCGACGCGCGGCAGCGCGGGCAAGGCCGCGCAGGTCACGCAGGTGTCCAGCTTCAAGGAGAGCATGCAACTCAAGGACCCGCGCTTCCTCGACATCGTGCCCGAGCCCTGGTGGGGCGGCCCTACCGCGGTGATGACCACGCTGTTCCCGAGCGTGATCCTGCAGCAGCAAGTGAACAGCGTGTCGACGCGCCACATCCAGCCGGTGGGCCACGATGCCTTCGATTTCGTCTGGACGCACTTCGGCTTCGAGGACGACAGCGAGGAGATGCAGCAGCGGCGCCTGCGCCAGGCCAACCTGTTCGGGCCGGCCGGTTTTGTCTCGGCCGACGACGGCGAGGTCATCGAGTTCTCGCAGCAGGGCTTCGAGCAGAAGCCTTATCACCGCACGCTGGCCGAGCTCGGCGGGCGCGAGGTGGAAGACACCGATCACATGGTGACCGAGACGTTGATCCGCGGCATGTACAAGTACTGGCGCAAGGTGATGGAGGCATGACCATGGCGCCGCATGACTACTTCGAGCTGAGCCAACTCTACGCCGACTACGCACGTGCCGTTGACTCGGGCAACTGGGATTTGTGGCCCGCCTTCTTCATCGACGAGTGCAGCTATCGCCTGCAGCCGCGCGAGAACCACGAGCGCGGCCTGCCGCTCGCCACCTTGTCCTTCGAGAGCAAAGGCATGCTGGAAGACCGCGTCTACGGCATTCGCGAGACGCTGTTTCACGACCCCTACTACCAGCGCCATGTAGTAGGCCTGCCGCTGGTGCATGGCGTCGACGAGGACGGCACGATCCGCAGCGAAGCCAACTACGCCGTGTTCCGCACCAAGCTCAGCGAACTCTCCACCGTCTTCAATGTGGGCCGCTACATCGACACGGTCGTGCGGCGGCCCGAAGGCCTGAAGTTCGCTTCACGCCTCGTCGTCTACGACAGCGAAATGATCCCGAACTCCATCATCTATCCGATCTGAGACGAGGCCCACGAGGATGAACATGAGCACTACTTCCTGGATCGACGCCGCCGCCGTCGACGAACTGCCGGCCGACGACGTGTTGGGCATCGAGGTCGAGGGCCGCGACCTCGCGCTCTACAGCGTGGACGGCGAGGTCTTCGCGACGAGCAACACCTGCACGCACGGCCAGGCCCGCCTGTGCGACGGCTTTCTCGAAGGCCACGAGATTGAGTGCCCCTTGCACCAGGGCAAATTCGACGTGCGCACCGGCAAGGCGATGTGCGCGCCGCTCACCGAGGACCTGCGCAGCTATCCGGTGAAGATCGAGGCCGGGCGCGTGTACGTCGCGCTCGCCGAGATCGAATGGGCGCCGTGATGTGCGGAGCGGTTGCCGGCCTTCAGGGCCGTTCGAGCGTGACGAAGGCGTAGGGCAGGCCGTTGGCCGCGATGTGCGACTCGCGTGCGGTCTCGCGCCAGGACACGTCGAAACGCGGCGCCCAGGCGTCGCCTTCGTAGTCGCGCCCGATCTCGGTCACGAGGGCGCGCCGCGCCAGCGGCTCGGCCTCGGCATAGATCTGTGCGCCGCCGATCACCCAGACCTCGGGCAACTGCTCGTCTTCGCAGCGGATCAAGGCCTCGCGCAGGCTGCCGGCACGCTCTGCGCCGTCGCTCTGCCAATCCGCCTGGCGCGTGATCACGATGTTGCGGCGGCCCGGCAGCGGGCGGAAGCGCGGCGGCAGCGAGTCCCAGGTCTTGCGGCCCATGATCACCGGCGCGCCGGCGGTCTGTTGCTTGAAGTGCGCCATGTCCTCGGGCAGATGCCAGGGCATCACGCCGTCGCGGCCGATCACGCCGTTGGCGGCGCGTGCGAGGATCAGGTTGATGCGCGTCATGGTTCAGACGGCCACGGGCGCCTTGATGGCCGGGTGATGCTGATAGTCGACGACCTCGAAGTCCTCGTATTCGTAGTCGAAGATCGAGGCCGGCTTGCGCTTGATGACCAGCGTCGGGTAGGGGTAGGGCGTGCGGCTCAGTTGCAGCGCCACCTGCTCGGCGTGGTTGCTGTAGATATGGCAGTCGCCGCCGGTCCAGACGAAATCGCCCACGTCCAGATCGCATTGCTGCGCGATCATGTGCGTGAGCAGCGCGTAGCTCGCGATGTTGAAGGGCACGCCGAGAAAGATGTCGGCGCTGCGCTGATAGAGCTGGCACGAGAGGCGGCCCCGTCCTGAGCCTGTCGAAGGAGCCACATAGAACTGGAAGAAGGCATGGCAGGGCATCAGCGCCATCTTCGAGAGCTCGGCCACGTTCCATGCGCTCACGATGATGCGGCGCGAATCCGGGTTGGTCTTGAGCGTGTCGATCACCTGCTGGATCTGGTCGATGTGGCCGCCGTCCGGGGTCGGCCAGCTGCGCCACTGAACGCCGTAGACCGGACCCAGGTCGCCGTCCTCGCGCGCCCATTCGTCCCAGATGGTGACGCCGCGCTCCTTCAACCAGTTGTTGTTGCTGGAGCCGGTCAGGAACCACAGCAGCTCCTGGATGATGGACTTGAGATGCACCTTCTTCGTGGTGACCAGCGGAAAGCCTTCGTTCAGGTCGAAGCGCATCTGGTGGCCGAACACGCTCTTGGTGCCGGTGCCCGTGCGGTCGCTCTTGTGCACGCCGGTCATGTCGACGTGGCGCATGAAGTCTTCGTATTGGGAGCGGATGGGGCGGGTGGTCATGTCAGTAGCCTGCAAACAGGGTATCCAGGGCGTCTTGGATTTCGAGTTGTCTATCGGCGAGGTTGGCGACGGGGCGGCGCAGATCGCTGATCGGCACGGCGCCGATCGAAGCCGTGTCCATGATCACCGCCTTGCCTGCCACCTCGAGCTCCGGATTCAGGTTCCGGACGCGGGTGGTGAACCTGCCGCGTATATAGAGAGGCACCACCACGCGTGTTTCGAGGACATCCAGAAAGCCGTTCTGAACGTCGAGCATGAATGGAATTGTCGTGCGGTCTGCGGGATCGGGATTGGCGTAGACGTCGAAGCGAGCCATCTCAGCCTTTTTTGCCATCGCCGAGGCTGCGTGCAAAACTGCGGTACTTGGCCAATGGCAGACCCTCCTTCGCAATCCGCGCGTTGTAGGCCTCCATGGCTTCCTTGTTCTCCGCAGCCCACTTTTCCCAATAGCGGCGTTTGACTTCTTCGGCAAGCAAACCGTCCACCGTCTGCGAGACGTTCATACCCAACTCGCGCGCCATCTCGAGAACCTTGCTATTGAGCGACAGGTTGGTGGCTTTCTTGGGCGCGTTGTCGAAGCGAAGCATGGGGTTTTCCTTGCTCATGGAGTATGCGCATATTTTACGCGCACGCTTACTCTGCGCGAATCACCCGACCCGGATTCAGGATGTTCTGCGGGTCCAGCCCGCGCTTGATGGCGCGCATCATCTCGAGCGCCACCGGCGACTTGTGCTTTTCGAGCTTGTCGACCTTGAGCGAGCCGACGCCGTGCTCGGCCGAGAAGGAGCCGTCGAACTTCTCGACCGCGTCGTAGACCAGCGTGTTGATGCGCTCTTCGTGCTCGCGCAGGAAGGCGCCGTTGTCGCCGCCGGCGGGCGCCTGCACGTTGTAGTGCAGGTTGCCGTCGCCGAGGTGGCCGAAGTTCACCAGCCGTACGCCCGGCACCTCGCGTTCCAGCAGCGCGTCGGTCTCGGCCACGAAGGCCGGGATGCGCGACACCGGAATCGAGATGTCGTGCTTGATGTTGAGCCCTTCCTCGGCTTGCGCCAGCGGAATGCTTTCGCGGATGTGCCAGAGCTGGTGTGCCTGCGTGAGGTTCTCGGCCACCACCGCGTCGCTGACGCAGCCGGCCTCGAAGGCGGTTTCGAGCAGTGCCTCGAAGCGGCCACGGGCATGGTCTTCGGATTCGTTGTCGGAGTTCTCGAGCAGCACGCAGTAGGGCGCCGCCTCATCGTCGATGAAGGGCACGCGCAACTGCGGCATGTGCTTGTCGACCAGGCTCAGCGCAAACTTGCCCATGACCTCGAAGCCCGTGAGCCCCGGGCCCAGGCGTTTGTGCGCCAGGCCCAGCAGCGTCACCGCATGTTCGAGTGAAGGCACGGCCGCCCAGGCGGTGAGCCGCGCGGCCGGCAGCGGGTAGAGCTTCAGGGTGGCGGCGGTGATGATGCCCAACGTGCCTTCGCTGCCGATCATCAGGTCGCGCAGGTCATAGCCGGTGTTGTCCTTGCGCAGGCCACTGGTGCCTTCCCAGATGCCGCCCTGCGGCGTGACGACCTCGAGCCCCAGGCACAGCTCGCGCGCATTGCCGTAACGCAGCACCTGCGTGCCACCCGCATTGGTCGCCAGGTTGCCGCCGATGGTGCAGCTGCCTTCGGCCGCCAGGCTCAGCGGGAACAGGAAGCCGGCCCTTTCGGCGGCTTCCTGCAGGGTCTGCAGCACGCAGCCGGCATCCACCGTCATCGTGAGGTTGGCGGCGTCGATGCCGCGGATCGCGTTCATGCGCTGCAGGCTCAACAGCACCTGGGTGCCGCTCTCGTCCGGGATCGAGCCGACCGCAAGCCCGGTGTTGCCGCCCTGCGGCACGATCGTCGTGCCGGCGGCCGCGCAGGCCTTGACCACCTCGGCCACCTGCTGCGTGCTGGCTGGCCGCACCACGGCCAAAGACTTGCCGCGCGAGCGCTTGCGCCAGTCCTGCTCGTAGGCGCTGAGGTCGCCCTCGGTCAGCACATGGGCGGCACCGACGATGGTGCGCAGCTTGTCGATCAACGATGCGCTCATGGCGCGGCTCCTTCCAGATTGCGGGCCCGCGCCGCGTGGCGCAGGCGAAGACGAACATGCCAGGCGCAGGCGGCGAAGAGCGCCAGGCACAGCGCCACCTCGATCAGCGCAAGCACCTGGCTCGTGCCGTCGGCGTCGCTCCAGGCGCGCACCACGCCTTCGGTGAAATAGAGCCAGACCATGAGGCTGACCCAGCGGTAGGTGTACATCCGGTTCTTGACCAGGCCCGCGAGCGGCACCACGAGCGGCAGCACCTTGAGCGCCAGCCAGGAGCCGCCCGGGCGAAGCGGCGCCAGCCACATTTCCCAGGCCAGGCCGAGCACGATCAGGCCGACCAGGCTGCCGACGGCGAGCCAGCGCGTGGCGGAAACGGAAGGAGGGGAGGCGTTGGGAGCGGTCACGGCAAGGGGAGATCGATCGGGCGGCGCCGGAGCGGCAGAAGACCCGATGGCATGATACCGGCCATGAATCGCCGGCAACTCTGGAGGGATCTTTCGCACTTTCCCTGGGGCAATACCGCCGCGGTGCTGGGCGAACGTTTTCGCGAGGACCGGCTGGGCCTCACGGCCAGCAGCCTGACCTTCACCACCACCATCGCGATGGTGCCTTTCTTCACCGTCGCGCTGGCGCTGTTCACGGTGTTCCCGATGTTCTCGGCCATGCAGGGCCGGGTGCAGCGCTGGCTGATCGAGAGCCTGATCCCGGACAACATCGCACGCCAGGTGCTGGGCTACCTCAACCAGTTCGCGAGCAAGGCCAGTGGCCTCGGTGTCGCCGGCCTGGTGCTGCTGCTGGTGACCGCCATCGCGCTGATCCTGACGATGGACAAGACGCTCAACAACATCTGGCGCGTGCGCACGCCTCGGCCCTTCGCGCAGCGGGTGCTGATCTACTGGGCCGCGATCACGCTCGGGCCGCTGGTGCTGGCCCTGAGCCTGAGCACCACGGCCTATGTCTTCTCGGTCTCGCGCGATGTGGTGGGCCGCGGCATGCTCAAGCTGGTGTTCGACACCTTCGAATTCGTGCTGCTCGCGGGCGGCATGGCCTCGCTCTACCACTACGTGCCCAACACCCACGTGAAATGGGTGCACGCCTGGGCCGGCGGCATCTTCGTGGCTGCCGCGATCGAGATCGCCAAGCGCGTCCTGGGCTACTACCTGAGCCTGGTGCCGACCTACTCGGTGCTCTACGGCGCCTTCGCCACCGTGCCGATCCTGCTGGTGTGGATCTATGTGGCCTGGGTCATCGTGCTGCTGGGCGCGGTGATCGCGGCCTACTTGCCCAGCCTGCTGACCGGCGTCGCGCGACGCGGCGGCACGGCCGGCTGGCCGCTCCAGCTTGCGGTGGAAACGCTGCAGCAGCTGGCGCGCGCGCAGACGTCGCCGGCCAAGGGGCTGGGCGCGGCCGAGCTGGTGGCGCGCATGAAGGTCGACGCCCTGCAGCTCGCGCCGGTGCTGGAAACGCTGGTCGCGCTCGACTGGATCGGGCCGCTGGCCGAGGAGCCGGCCAACGAGGATCCGCGCTACGTGCTGCTGGCCGACCCCCGCAGTACGCGGCTCGAACCCTTGCTCAAGGAATTGCTGATGCCGCAGGCGCCGGCCCTCGATAACCTGTGGCAGAAAGGTCCCTTGCGGACGTTGCTGCTGCAGGATGTGCTTCCCTATCGATAATGGCATCGCTTTCCGTTCCACCCTCATTCATTCGACCTTGAACGATTCCACAGTTCCCGCGAGGCTGGCCCTGGCCGACGATGCCCTGTGGGTGGTCTGCCTGTGCGCCGAATGGTGCGGCGCCTGCCGCGAGTACCGGCCGCTGTTCGAGCAGGTGGCGCGCGCGCATCCGCAGTTCCGCTTTGCCTGGGTCGACATCGAAGACCACGCCGACCTGGCCGACGACTTCGACGTCGAGACCTTCCCGACCATCCTGGTGGCGGGCGAGTCCGGCACCCGCTTCCTCGGCCCGCTGCTGCCGCATGCCGAAACGCTGGCGCGCATGCTCGGCGCGTTGCAGCCGGGGCAGGCGTCGTCCGCCGAGGTTTCAACCCTGCTCCGCGCACTGGCGCGCGAGCCCGATACCTTCTGCGTCGGCTAGCGCCATGAACGTCCTGCTCTTCGGCGCGACCGGCATGGTGGGCCAGGGCGTGTTGCGCGAATGCCTGCTCGACGCCGGCGTGTCGCGGGTGCTGAGCGTCGGGCGCAGCACGACCGGGCAGACCCATCCGAAGCTGCGCGAACTGATCGTGGCGGACCTCTTCGACTTGAGCGCCGTCCGGGAACAGCTCGCGGGCTTCGATGCCTGTTTCTTCTGCCTCGGCGTCTCGTCGGCGGGCATGAGCGAAGAGGCCTATCGGCACGTCACCTACGAGCTCACGCTGGCCGCCGCCAAGGTGCTGGTGCGGCTCAATCCGCAGATGACCTTCGTCTATGTGTCCGGCGCCGGCACCGACAGCAGCGAGCGCGGCTCCAGCATGTGGGCGCGCGTCAAGGGCGCGACCGAGAACGCGCTGATGCGCCTGCCTTTCAAGGCCGCCTACATGTTCCGCCCCGGCTTCATCCAGCCCTTGCACGGCGTGCGTTCCAAGGTGGCGCTCTACCGCTGGATCTACGTGCTGGCCAGCCCGATCTTCGGCCTGATCAAGCGTCTGGCGCCGCGCCACGTGACCACCAGCGAACAGGTGGGCCGCGCGATGCTGGTCGTCGCCCGGCGCGGCGCGCCCACGCCGCTGGTCGAAACCGCGGACATCAACGCGCTGCGCTGAGAAAGTCCCGCAGCGCGAACAGCACCTCGTCCGGCGCTTCCGACATCAGCTGGTGGCCGGCCCTGACGGTGAGCACCTGGGCCCGGGGCGCTTTCGCGCTCAGCGCACGGGTCGCGCGCGCCGGCGTCATCTGGTCCGCGTCGCCGAGCAGGAACAGGATCGGGCACTGCACGGCCGCGATCGCCGCTTCGCCGTTCGCATAATCGTTGCAGGCCTTGAAGCCGATGTGGAACACGTTGGCGTCGCGGTTGCTGGCCAGCACCCGCCGCATCAGCGCGCGCGAACCGCCGTAGAGCCAGGTGCCCGGGCCCAGCGAGGAGGGCGGCGGCGCCAGCAGCGAATGCGAAAAGGTGTTGACCATGTCGATCGCGCGCTGCGGATCGTTCAGTGCGCCGTCGAGCAGCGCGGGTGACACGGTCATCGGGTAGGCCGTGCCGACCAGCGCCAGGTGCGTGACCCGCTCCGGCGCGCGCGCAGCCGCTTCGAGCGCGATCAGCGAACCGAAGCTGTGGCCGACCAGAGCTGCCTTGTCGATGCCGGCCGCATCGAGCAGCGCGACGACGAATTGCGCCGCCTCCTCGACGCTCGCGGGCGGCGGGCCCTCGCTCCTGCAATGCCCGGGCAAGTCGATCGCCAGCACGTTCCAGCCGTGGTTGGCGAACCAGCGGCTTTGCAGGATCCACACGCTGTGGTCATTGAGCACGCCATGGATGAACACCACGCTGGGCTTCGCGGCATCGAAAGTCTTGCCGCCGGTGTAGCAGTAGCTGCGGTGACCGTTGACGAGCAGATCCATCACGCGCCTGCCATTTCTGCGGCCTTCAAGGCACGCTTGAGATCGTCGATCAGGTCGGCCGGGTCCTCGAGTCCGATCGACAGACGGATCGTGCCCTGCGAAATGCCTGCGCCGGCCAGCGCCTCGTCGGTCATGCGGAAATGCGTGGTACTCGCCGGATGGATCACCAGGCTGCGGCAGTCGCCCACGTTCGCGAGATGGCTGAAGAGCTTCAGCGCTTCGATGAACTTCTTGCCCTGCTCGCGGTTGCCCTTGAGGTCGAAGCTGAAGACCGCGCCGGCGCCCTTGGCGCCGTGGCGCAGCAGCTTGGCCGCCAGCGCATGGCTCGGATGCGTTTCGAGCAGCGGATGCCCCACGTGCGCCACGAAGGGATGCGCCGCCAGGAACTCGACCACCTTCTGCGTGTTGTCGATGTGGCGTTCCATGCGCAGCGGCAGGGTCTCGATGCCCTGCAGGATCAGCCAGGCCGTGTGCGGGCTCATCGAGGCGCCGAAGTCGCGCAGCCCCTCGCGCCGAGCGCGCAAGAGGAAGGCGCCGACCGTGCTTTCCTCGCTGAAGACCATGTTGTGGAAGCCGTCGTAGGCCTGCGTCAGCTCGGCGAACTTGCCCGAGCGTTCCCAGTCGAAACTGCCGCCGTCGACCACCACGCCGCCGATCACGGTGCCGTGGCCCGAGAGGAACTTGGTGGCCGAGTGGTAGATCAGGTCGGCGCCCCAGTCGAAGGGCTTGATCAGGTAGGGCGAGGTCAGCGTGGAATCGACCAGCAGCGGCACGCCGGCCGCGTGCGCGATCTCGCTCACCGCCGGGATGTCGAGCACGTCGAGGCCCGGATTGCCCACGGTCTCGCCGAACAGGAGCTTGGTCTCCGGCCGGATCGCGGCGCGCCAGCCGTCGAAGTCGCCCGGCTTCACGAAGGTGGTCTGGATGCCGAAGCGCCGCAGCGTGTAGTGCAAAAGGTTTTGCGAGCCGCCGTAGAGCGCGGTGCTCGCCACGATGTGTGAGCCTGCGCCCATCAGCGTCGCGATCGAGAGGTGCAGCGCGGCCTGGCCGCTGGCGGTCGCGATCGCACCGATGCCGCCTTCGAGCGCGGCCACGCGCTGCTCGAGCACCGCGTTGGTCGGGTTGCTGATGCGCGAGTAGACATGGCCCGCGCGTTCGAGGTTGAAGAGCGCGGCCGCATGGTCGCTCGACTCGAAGACGAAGGAGGTGGTGAGGTGGATCGGCACCGCGCGTGCGCCGGTGGCGGGGTCGGGTGCGGCGCCGGCGTGCAGTGCCAGCGTATCGAAGCCGGGGTCGGAATAGCCGGGCATGGGAGCCTTTCGATGGTCGTTTCTGCAATGCCCCGTGGCGCGCGCAATGCCTGCGACGCCGACATGGGCCTGTGGACGGGCGGTCATTGTGGGCTATATTCAAATCGGCACGCCGCCGAGCAAGTGAGGAGCACCACGATGAAAGTCAGCGACATCCTGCGCGTGAAGGGCAACACGCTCTACACCGTCACGCCCGACGAACCCCTGTCCGATGCGGTCAACACCATGGCCGACAAGGACATCGGCTCGCTGGTGGTCATGGAGCATGGCGACCTGGTGGGCATGCTCACCTTCCGCGAAGTCATCGTCGCCATCGTCGGCAACGGCGGCCAGGTCGGCGGCACGCTGGTGCGCAAGGCGATGGACGACCATCCCGTCACCTGCACCGCCGAAACCGACCTCGACGAAATCCGCCGCATCATGCTCGAGCGCCATGCGCGCTATATGCCGGTGATGGACAAGCGCATGCTGATGGGCGTGATCAGCTTCTACGACGTCGCCAAGGCCGTGGTCGACAGCCAGAACTTCGAGAACAAGATGCTCAAGGCCTACATCCGCGACTGGCCGGCGGAAGACGAGTCCTCGTAGACCCTCACTCCTTGATGTTCGCCGCCTGCACGATCTTTTGATTGCGCGCGTACTCGGCGTGTACGAACTTGCCGAGTTCTTCAGCCGAACCGCTGCCCGGTAGCGCGCCTTGCTCCGTCAGCTTGGTGCGCACCTCGGGGTCCTTCAACACCGCATTGAGCTCCTGGTTGAGGCGGGCGACGATCGCCGGCGGCGTGTTGGCCGGCGCGAAGATGCCGGTCCAGCTCAGCATCGAATAGCCCTTGAGCCCCGGCATCTCGTCGAAGGCCGGCACGTTGGGCAGCGCGTCGAGACGCTTGCTGCCGGTCACGCCCAGCGCCTTCAGGCGGCCGCCGTTCACATGCGGGATCGCGCTGGTGCTGACCAGCATGGCCAGGTCGATCTGGTTGCCGATCACGTCGGTGGCGATCTGCGCGCCGCCGCGATAGGGCACATGGGTCACGTAGATGCCGCTTCTTTCCTTGAGCAGCTCCATCGCGAGCTGCAGCACCGTGCCTACGCCCGAGGTCGCGTAGTTGTACTTGCCCGGCGCGGCCTTGGCGAGCTTGACGAAGTCGGTGTAGCTCTGCGCCGGCAGGCCCGGCCGCGCGACCAGCACCATCGGCGCGGTGTTGAGCATGCCGACCGGCGCCAGGTCCTTCAGCGGGTCGAACTTGAAGGCGGCGGGGTTGATGAGCTTGCCGATCGCGATCGCGCTGTCCGGCCCCGCCACCAGCGTGTAGCCGTCGGGCGCCGCGTTGGCGGCCTTGGCCACGCCGATGGCGCCGCCGGCGCCGGTTACGTTCTCGATCACGACCGACTGCTTGAGCCGTTCGCCTAGCTTGGTGGCGACCAGGCGCGCATTGAAGTCCACGCTGCCGCCGGCAGAGTAGGGAACGATCAGCGTGATTGGCTTGGCGGCGGGCCATGCGGCCGCTTGGGCGAATGCCGCGCCGGGCAGCGCGGCCAGGAGCATCGAGGCGAGGAGCAGGGGCTTGGGTCTAGGCATGGTCAGTCTTCGGAAGTGATCTGGTCTTGCGGGAGCTGTGCGCGCAGCGCATCGAATTCGGCGCTCCATTGCACGCGCCATTCGCGGCGCGTCGTGTCGTCGATCCACGCGCCGTCGAGCCCGTTGTGCATGAAGCCGCGCAGATCGTCGAGGCCGAAGCCGAAGTCGCGCACCATCATTCCCCAGGCTTGCGTGGGCGTGACCTTGTGCAGCGTGGGGTCGTCGGTGTTGGGATGGATGCGCAGGCCCAGGCCGGGCATGCGGCGGATCGGATGGTCCAGCGCCCAGCGCTCGGGCGCCAGCGTGCGCAGGTAGTAGGAGTTGGTCGGCACCACGGTGAAGAGCACGCCGCGCTCGGCGCACTCGCGTGCGAACTCGGGCTGGTCGACCACCGTGTAGCCGTGGTCGATGCGGTCGACCTGCAACACGTCGAGCGCGGTGCGCACGTTGGTCCACGGCATGCCGAACTCGCCCGCGTGCGCGGTCGTCTTGAGGCCGGCGCGCCGCGCGTCGCGGTAGGCCTGCTGGAAGAGCTCGGGTGGCCGGTCGACCTCGCGGTAGTCGATGCCGATACCGATCACCTCCTCGCAGAGGTTGGCCGTGACCCAGCCGACCATCTCGACAGCAGCCTCGGGGCTGGCCTCGCGGTCGATGGCCGCGATCAGCCGGCCGGTGATGCCGAACTCGTCTTTTGCGTCATGGATGGCGCGCACGATGGCCTCTTGCGCGCTGCGGTAGGCGATGCCGGAGTCGCGCACCGTGCCGGTCGGGTTCCAGAAGAACTCGGCGTAGCGCACGTTGTGGGCCGCCGCGTCCTCGAGGTATTCGAAGGTGAGCCGGTGCAGGTCGTCGGGCACGCGCACCAGCCGCGCATCGAGCGCGCGCAGCACGCGAAGCACGCCGACCGGCTTCTCGCCGCGCGTGTAGAAGCCTTCGATCTCTTCATCGGCCAGCGGCCGCCCGGCGCGGCGATTGAGCGCCGCGAAGCTGCCGTGCCGCACCGTGCCGAACAGGTGGCAATGCAGCTCGAGCTTCGGGATCGCATGCAGGAAGGCATCGAGCGGGGAGGCGGGCGCGGGCGTCATCCGGGCCAGTCTAGACCAGCACCAGCCAGTGGAGTCAGTGCACCTCGGCAGCCGTGTGGATCGCCTCGCGCACCCGCGGATAGATCTGCGCGTTCCACTTGCTGCCGCTGAAGACGCCGTAGTGCCCCACGCCCGCCTGCAGGTGGTGGGTCTTGAGGTAGGGGCGCACGCCGGTGCAGAGGTCTTGCGCCGCCACCGTCTGGCCGACCGCGCAGATGTCGTCGCGCTCGCCTTCGACGGTCAGCAGTGCGGTGCGGCGGATGGCAGCGGGGTTGACCTTGCGCTCTCCCACGGTGAGCACGCCGCGCGGCAGGTCGTAGGTCTGGAACACGCGCTCCACCGTCTCCAGGTAGAACTCGGCCGGCAGGTCGTTCACCGCCAGGTACTCGTCGTAGAAATCGCGGATGGTGGCGGCCTTGTCGATTTCTCCTTCGACCAGGTACTCGAAAAGCTTCTGGAACTGCTGCTTGTGGCGCTCCGGATTCATGCTCATGAAGGCGGTGAGCTGCAGGAAGCCGGGGTAGACGCGCCGCATCATGCCTGCATGCGGCCAGGGCACGCGGCTGATCAGGTTGCGTTCGAACCAGCCGATCGGGCGCTCGTTCGCAAGCTTGTTGACGGCCGTCGGGTTGATGCGGCAATCGACCGGCCCGGCCATCAAGGTGAGGCTGCGCGGCGTGGACGGGTTGTCGTCCTCGGCCATCAGCGCGGTGGCCGCCAGCGCCGCCACGCAGGGCTGGCAGACCGCAACCATGTGCACGCCGGGTCCGACGGCCTCGAGAAACTTGATGAGCTGCAGCGTGTAGTCGTCCAGGCCGAAGCCGCCATGCCAGAGCGGCACGTCGCGGGCGTTGTGCCAATCGGTCAAATAGACGTCGTGGTCCCGCAGCAGGGTGCGCACGGTTTCGCGCAGCAGGGTCGCGAAATGGCCCGAAAGTGGTGCGGCCAGCAGCACCGGCGGATGCACTGCCGTGGTGTTCTTGCGGAAGTGAAGCAAGGTGCCGAAGGGCGCGACCAGCGCAACCTCTTCATGCACGGCCACTTCTTCGCCGTCGACCGTCACGCTCTGGATGCCATAGGCCGGCCGCGTGTGGGTGAGCCGCATGCGCGAGTAGACCTCCATGGCGGCGGCGATGCGCCGCGCCGCGCTGCGCTCCGAATTCTGCTGCCACAGGGAACTGCCGAGGTACTGCGCCGCGAGCCGCGATGGCGAAAGCAGGTCGGCGCTGGTTTGGTAGGCCCTGTACAACATATATACCTCTCGCAGGCAATTTGCGGGCCAAGGCGCGCGCCGGGGTGGGTGCGACATGCACTGTTCTGGCACAGGCCTTGCACACGCTGCAGGGCCTATCCCGGCAGCCGAGGAGCGTCCCCATGGCGAGCAGCAAACCCGTTCTCACGATCAGCAGCAAGAACTACGGCGCATGGGCGCTGCGCGGCTGGCTGATGTGCCGGCTGGCGGGGCTGGACTTCGTCGAGAAGGTGATCCCGCCCGACGACCCGGCCATGAAGGCCGAGATGCTGCTGCTGTCGGCCTCGATGCTGGTGCCCTCGCTGCAGCACGGCAGCGTGGAGGTCTGGGACACGCTCGCGATCGGCGAATACCTGAACGAGATCAAGCCCAAGGCCGGGTTGCTGCCGGCCGACATCAAGGCCCGCGCCCACTGCCGCGCGATCTGCGGCGAGATGCATTCGGGCTTCGGCTCGATGCGCGGCGCCTTGCCGATGAACATCAAGGCCAGGTTTCCCAACTTCAAGATCTGGTCGCGCGCGCAGACCGACATCGATCGCATCGCCCTGATTTGGCGCGAGTGCCTCAAGGCCTACGACGGCCCCTTCCTGTTCGGCAAGGAGCCCAGCATGGCGGACGCGATGTACGCACCGGTGGTCACCCGCTTCATGACCTACGACGTCGCGCTCGACCGCGCCTGCGCCGCCTACTGCAAGCGGATCGTCGAACTGCCGGCCATGCAGGAGTGGATCGAGGCGGCCAAGCTGGAGCCCGAGGAGATCGACGAGCTCGACGCGGAGTTCTGAACAGGATCACGCGGAAGGCGCTTCGCTGCGCGCCTTGTAGAAGCGCAGGATGTGCTCGGAGAAATCACCCAGCAGGAAGTGCGCGACCCGGCCCGCATACCAGTTGAAGCGCGTGCTGACGCGCCAGGACACGTCGATGCGCAGCTCGGTGCCGCCATCGCGCGGCGAGAGCGTATAGGCCGAATCGCGCAGGTCGAAATAGTGGCCGCCGATCACCACGTGGTCGTCGAGCGCGCCGGCGGGAAAGGAGTCGGGCGTGAAGCGGTAGCGCCACTTCACGCGCCGCGACGGTTCCCATTCGGTGATGAGCTCGTCGAAGTGCACGTCCTTCTGCCAGCGCACCTTGCGTACCCGGCCTTCGGGGCTTTCCTCGGTTCGTCCTTCCATGGGCATCGGCACGCCGATCCGGTAGGCCCAGGCATCGCCGACTTCGTCCGGCCGGATGTCGCGTGCATCGTTGAGCGATTGCCAGACCCGCTCGGCCGGCGCTGCGATGAAGATCGTGCGCGAGGTGCTCGAGAGCTGCTGGGGATCGGGCAGCGAGGGCTCGATCGCGCCGAGCAGCAGTGGCAAGGCCGCGATGCCGTAGAGCGTCGGCCGCGGCCAGTCGGTGACGCGGCAGACCACGCCCATCATCAGGCCGCCCAGGCTGCCCATGAGCGCGAACAGCGGCACGATGACGATGGCGCAGATCAGGCCCTCGATGTAGATCATCAACGTGCCGCCCACGAACAGCGCCGTGGCGCACCACGGCGCCCAGAGGTAGTACCAGAAGCTGCGCCGGCGGCTGCGCTCGGCGAGATAGACCGTGACCGCGCCGCAGAGCACCGGTGCCAGGTAGATGAAGCTGCCGAGCATGGCCGAGTAGCGTTGGCCCGGCGAGCCGCTGAAGGCCAGGCGCATGACCAGGGCCGCGGCCGCGCCCCCGAACAGCGGCAGGAGCCAATGGAAGGGCAGCTCGACCGCCGGCGGTGCGGCGACGTGGTGAGTGCTTCGCTGGTGCGCCGGATCTGGCTCCTCGCTCATGCGCGGCCCGCCTCGCTCGCGTCGCGCCCGGCGGTCACCATGCAGTAGTCGAAGTCGCGCCAGAACAGGCCCAGCGCGAGGGCGCAATAGCTGGCGACGATGTGCTTGCGGCGCCAGGGCGAGAGGCGGCCGCGCGCCTTCCAGAGCTCGGCCAGCGTGAAGCGCGTGGCGAGCACAGGAATGTGCAGCGCGCTCGGTGCCACGCGCCAGCGCAGCGACTTCACTTCGACTTGCGCGAAGCCGTGGCTCTGGAGCGTTGCGGCGAAGTCGTCGCGCGTGGCCAGCGTGGGCACGGCCCAGCTGTCGGCCCAGAGCCGGTGCAGCCAGCCGGCGATGCGGCCGGGCTGGCGGCGCAGCAGGAAACCGTCGATCACCACCAGCCGCGCGCCGGGCTTGAGCAGGCGCGCGGCTTCGGCGACGAAGTCGGCCTTGGTGGCGCCGCTCGCATAGCAGGCGCTCTCGACCGCCCAGGCGCCGTCGGCCTGCGCGGTGGGCAGCCCGGTGCGGGTGTAGTCGGCCTCGACGTGCGCTACGCGGTCGGCCACGCCGGCGCCGGCATCGAGCCGGGCCGCGATCGTGTTCTGCACCGCCACGTTGGTCACGGTCACCGCATAGAGCTTGGGGTGCTCCATGGCCAGCGTGCGCGCGGTGGCGCCGGCACCGCAACCGAGGTCGACCACGCAGGCCGGCCGTGCGGCGTCGAGCTGCAGCGCGCGGCCCACGGCGCGGTTCATCTCGACCAGCATGCCCTCGCGCCGCAACGGATTCAGGCCTGCGCGCCAGAAGCCGAAATGCATGTTGTAGCCCGGGCTCCACGCGCGGTAGTCATCGGCGACCTCGGTGAAGTAGTCCTGCGTGTCGCTCGGCGTCACGGGGGCATGCGAGGGCGCGGCAGGTGCCGGCAGCGCGATGCGTTGCGGGAGGGTGTCGCTCATGAAGTGCTTTCCTGAAGTTGATTCACAAGGTGTCGGCGAAATCGCGCAGGTCGCGCGGCTCGGTGCCCAGCCAGCCGCGCAGCGGCGCATTGCTCGCGACGTTGTCGAGCTCGAGCATCACGCGGGTGTCGGTGCACCACGGCACGCCGGGTACGAAGTCGCCGGCGCGCGAACTCAGCACGCCCACCCATGCGGGCAGGCGCAGCACGCGGGCCGGCTTCGGCGCACCGCCGCGCCGCGCGCTGCGCAAGGTGGCGATCAGCTCGGCCAGCGTCATCGCGCGTGCCCCGCCGAACTCCACCACGCCGAGGGAGGGCGAGGCCGGGTCGGCCAGCACCGCCACGGCACGTGCGAGATCCTCGACATAGACCGGCTGCAACTTGGCAGCGAGCGCGGGGGCGGGCATCGCCAGCACAGGCAGTGCGGCCAGCGTGTGGAACAGCTTGGTCGCATCGCCGCCCTGGCCGAGCACGACCGAGGGCCGCAGCGCGATCCACGAGGGGCCGCCGGCGGGCAGGGCTTGCAGTACAGCTTCGGCGGCGCGCTT
This sequence comes from Variovorax sp. LjRoot84, assembly GCF_964254305.1. NCBI lineage: Bacteria > Pseudomonadati > Pseudomonadota > Betaproteobacteria > Burkholderiales > Comamonadaceae > Variovorax > Variovorax sp. LjRoot84. Next base: position 4,100,927 of record NZ_CAXUTE020000001.1, on the reverse strand, counting down.
GGTGCGCGCGTACTGGGTCGGGTTGTCTTTGTCGTTGCGGCCGATGCCCAGCGCCGAGATCTGGACGATGCGGCGCACGCCGGCCTGCGCGCAGGCTTGGAAGAGCGCGGCCGGCGTGTCGGTGTGCACCGCCTTCATCGGCCGGCGCGCGCTGTCGCGCAGCACGCCGACGGCGTTGATCACCGTGTCGAAGCCCCGCAAGCGCGGCAGCCAGGTCGCGGCATCGGTGTCGCGCGAGTAGTCGATCGGCAGGTGGGGCAGGTCGGTGCGCAGGCGCGTTGCGCTGCCGCAGGTCACCTGGTGTCCCGCCTTCAGCACCGCGGCGGCGATGCGGCTGCCGATGAAACCGTTGGCACCGCAGACGAGGATGTTCGATGAAGTGGTCATGGCGCTACTCCGGGTCTGAGTTCTTCTCGATGCTTCAGTCAAAACAGAAATAAAAACTCAAAAAAATGTTAGAGCATGGGCAGGCTGGCATGGTGCGCGTCAGGATCGTCCTTGCCGCGGTTCGCATCGCCGCGCACGAACTTCTGCACGCTCGCGCCCAGCGTCAGCACCTTGTCGAGGGTGCCGGGCGACAGCCGCAGCATCTCGTCGGCCCAGGTGCCCAGCTTGGCCATGAGTTCCATGGTGGAGCGGATGCGGTCCTGCGCGTCGGCCGGCTCCTTGCCGAAGTCGGGGCTGGCGATGATCTCGCGCAGCACCCGCACGGTGGGGTCGAACTCGCGCTCCTTGCGCTCGCGCACCACGGTGCGGAACAGCTCCCACACGTCGACGCTGGTCTCGAAGTAGTCGCGACGGTCGCCCAGCACGTGGGTCACGCGCACCAGGTTCCAGGCCTGCAGTTCCTTCAAGCTGTTGCTCACGTTGGAGCGGGCCACGTTGAGCGTTTCGGAAAGCTCCTCGGCATGCAGCGGCCTGCCATGGGCGAAGAGCAGGGCGTGGATCTGCGACACGGTGCGATTGACACCCCACAGGGAGCCCATCTCGCCCCAGTGAAGCACGAATTTGCGTTGGATTTCGGTCAGTTGCATGGTGTGGCCTTGCAATCGAGTTTATGGTTTTCGAAATTTCTGTCAATAAAGAAATGAAAGTCTAATGCGGCACTGGCTAATTGGTGAAATACTGGATGTTCATACAGTTTCCAAGGGGCATTTCACCATGGCCGATGTTTTCATTCCCGTCCATGCCCTCAAGGGCCGAGGCGCGGCCACCCGCCTGCCGCACCGCTTCGAGCGCGACGTGCGCGATGCCTACGACGACGGCTGGGGCACGCTCGAAGAAGGCGCGGCCGAGCCGCTGCCGCCGCTTCAAACAGAGGTGCGTTTCGAAGACGTGAAGTCGGTGTTGTGCGAGAACGATTCGCCAGACATCTACTTCGATCGATCGATCAATCCGTATCGCGGCTGCGAGCACGGCTGCATCTACTGCTTCGCACGGCCCACGCACAGCTACCTGAACCTGTCGCCTGGCCTGGACTTCGAGACCAAGCTGATCGCCAAGCGCAACATCGTCGAGGTGCTGCGCGCCGAGCTCGGCCGCAAGAGCTACCGGCCCAGCCACATCGCGATCGGCACCGCCACCGATTGCTACCAGCCGATCGAGCGCGAGCTGCGGCTCACGCGTTCGGTGATCGAGCTCTTGAAGGAAACGCGCCATCCCTTCGGGCTGGTCACCAAGTCGAGCGCGGTCGAGCGCGACCTCGACTTGATCGCGCCGATGGCGGCCGAGCATCTGGCGGCGGTGTACGTGACCATCACCTCGCTCGACGGCGAACTCGCGCGCAAGCTGGAGCCGCGCGCCGCGGCGCCGCACCGGCGGCTGCGCACCGTGCGCACGCTGGCCGAGGCCGGCGTGCCGGTGGGTGTGAGCGTGGCACCGCAGATTCCCTTCGTCACCGAGGACATGGAGCAGGTGCTCGAAGCCGCGTGGGAGGCCGGTGCGCGCAGCGCCTTCTACACGGTGATCCGGCTGCCCTGGGAGGTGGCGCCGCTGTTCAAGCAGTGGCTGGAGCTGCACTACCCGCAGCGTGCGGGCCGCATCATGGCGCGCATCCACGAGATGCGCGGCGGCAAGGATTACGACGCCGACTTCGCCACGCGCATGGTGGGCAGCGGCCTGTGGGCCGACCTGATCCGCCAGCGCTTCGAGAAGGCGACCCGGCGCATCGGCTTCAACCGCGAGCGCATTGCGCTCGATCTCAGCGCGTTTCGGCCGCCCGGCGAAGTGGGACAGGGCAGTCTGTTTTAAAGTCGATGCATGGATCGTTTCTGGATCGTTGTCATGGGGGTCTCGGGCTGCGGCAAGTCGAGCCTGGGTGCGGCGCTGGCCGCCGAGTTCACATTGCCGCTGATCGAGGGCGATGACTTTCATCCGCCGGCCAATGTCGAGAAGATGCGCGCCGGCATTGCGCTCACCGATGCCGACCGCACCGGCTGGCTGGCCACGCTGGGTCGGGAACTCGCCGGCCACCGGCAGGGTGCGGTGCTGACCTGCTCGGCGCTCAAGCGCGACTACCGCGAGCGGCTGCGCGCCGCGACGCCGGGGCTGCGCTTCGTGTTCATGGATCTGTCACGCGAGGAGGCCGAACGCCGTGTCGCGGCGCGCGCGGCCGAGCACATGTTCCCGGCCAGCCTGGTCGCCAATCAGTTCGCGACCCTCGAATCGCCGGTCGGGGAGCCGGGGGTACTGGCCGTCGATGCGTCGGCGCCGATGGACCGGCTCGTGGAGCAGGTCCGGGCCTGGCTGCAGCAGGATCAGCGCGCCGGCGGCGTGAGCCCCAGCGCCTCGTAAACGCGCATCGCCGCGTAGGCATCGTTGGCCGCGTAGCGCAGCTGCGCATCGGTCAGCTGCTTGTGGGCCCAGTTCGAGGTGGTGGCCTTGCGCGACTTCACGAAGCGGCGGTCGAACACCAGCGCCACGGCCGTCTTCACGCCGACCGACTTGCGGTAGCCGCGGCGGCGGAACTCGGTGTCCAGATCGAAGACGGCCTGCGGCTCGATGCCGAAGCGCTGCCGGATCAGGCTCAGGTCGGAAGAGAGGCCGAAGCCGACCTTGGTCAGTTCGGTCGAGGCGAGCAGCCCGGCCAGGACCTCGTGGAACTCGCTGCGGTGCAGCTGGAAGAGCCAGGCCGCATCGCGCGTCGCGAACTGCAGCACGTGCGGGCCGCCCGAGACCTCGAACTTCGCGAAGGTCGGCTTGGATTCGGTATCGAAGCCGACCACGCCGCTGGCTCGCAGCGCCGCCACGGCCTGTTCGGCCTTTTGCGGCGTGTCGACCACGTGGATCTGCTGCAGGCCCAGGCCGTCGAAGACTTCGAGCAGCGCGATCTGCTCGCGTTCGGGCAGCGGGGGCGGCATTCCGGTCATGGTGCTTTCGATCGCTTCTTTGGCGCGGTGCCGGATCGCAAGGCGGCTTCCCAGGCGCGCCGGGCCCACAGCGCGGCCTCGTCGCGGTCGTCGAACACCTCGGCCGGCGCTTCCCGGTAGGACGTCTGCATGGTTTTCCCGCTCCTCGTGTATTCGAAAGCCGGCAATCGCAGCCGGTCGAAATGCGCGACGCTTTGCGGGTCGGCCTTGAGGTAGAGCGTGTCGCGCGCCACCAGCGCGAACATGCGCCCCTCGTGGTAGATGCCGTGGCCGCCGAACATGCGCCTGGCTTCGATGCGGCCGAAGCGCTCGAAGACCTCGTGCAGGCTCCGGACGAACTCGCTCAAGTCAATGCCCCGGCATGGTGGCGCAGGTGGTCCGCCATGAAGCTCTGGATGAAGTAGTAGCCATGGTCGTAGCCGGCGTGTCGGCGCAGTTGGAGCGGCTGGCCCGCTGCGCGACAGGCGGCCTCGAACAGGTGCGGATGCAGCTGTTCTGCCAGGAATTTGTCGGCCAGGCCCTGGTCGACCAGGATGCCGGCCGGGTAGGGCGGTGCGGTCTGCGACTGCATCAGCGCGCAGGCATCGTGCGCGAGCCAGGCGCTGCGCTCGGCGCCGAGGTAGCCGCCGAAAGCCTTCTCGCCCCACGGGCACTGCGTCGGCGCGCAGATCGGCGCGAAGGCCGAGAGCGACTTGAAGCGACCCGGATGCCGCAGCGCCAGGGTGAACGCGCCATGGCCGCCCATCGAGTGGCCGAAGAGGCCGATGCGCTGCCCGTCGATCGGCAGGGCTTGCGCGATCAGCGGCAGCAGTTCATGGACCAGGTAGCTTTCCATGCGCCAGTGCTGCGCCCATGGCGCCTCGGTGGCGTCGAGGTAGAAGCCGGCGCCGATGCCGAAGTCCCAGCTCGCACTCGCGCCGGGCAGGCTCTCGACGGCGGCGCCGCGCGGGCTGGTGTCGGGCGCGATCAACGCCAGGCCCAGCTCGGTCGCCATGCGCTGCGCGCCGGCCTTGACCATGAAGGTCTCCTCGTTGCAGGTCAGGCCCGCGAGGTACATCAGGGCCGGCACCGGGCCCTGTTCCGCTTGCGGAGGCAGGAACACCGAGAAGCGCATCGGCAGCCCGATTTCGCGCGAGGCGTGCTCGTGAAAGCTTTGCATGCCGCCGAAGCAGCGGTGTTCGGAGAGGGTCTTCAGGCTGTCGGTCATCGGCCGATGTTGCCATGCACGAGATCGCGCACGGCATCGACGAAGGCCTGCGGTTTTTCCTGCGGCAGGTTGTGGCCGGCGCCCTGCACGACGCGGTGCTCGTGCCGGCCGATGAAATGGTGGCCGTGGTCGGCCGTGCCGCCGACCGGCATCACGCCGTCGTCGGTGCCGTCGAAGGTGATGCTCGGCACGCTGATGTCCGGCTGCTCTGCGAGGCGGGCCTCCAGGGCCGCGTACGCCGGGTCGCCGGCCGCCAGGCCATGGCGGTGGCGGTAGGAGTGGATCACGATGTCGACGAAATCGGGGTTGTCGAAGGCCGCCGCGCTGCGCTCGTAGGTCGCGTCGTCGAACTGCCAGATCGGCGACCACATGCGCCACAGCAGCTTGCACAGCGCGCGCCGGTTCTGCGCCAGGCCGGCGCGGCCGCGCTCGGCGTGGAAGTAATACTGGTACCAGTACCGCGCCTCGTTTTCCGGCGAGATGGGCTGCCGCGCCGCCGCGATGTTCTGGATCTTGTAGCTGTTGACCGAGATCAGGCCCGTGCAGCGCTCGGGCCACAGCGCCGCGGCCACGCAGGCCGCGGTTCCGCCCCAGTCGTAGCCCGCGAGCACCGCGCGCGGGATGGCCAGCGCATCGAGCAGGTCCCGCACGTCGGCGCCGATCGCGCCCTGCTCGCCCGATCGCGGCGTGCCCGCGTCGGCGAACTGGGTCGGGCCGAAGCCGCGCAGGTAGGGCACGACGACGCGGCAGCCTTCGGCCGCGAGCTGCGGCGCCACCTCGACGTAGGACTGCACGTCGTAGGGAAAGCCGTGCAGCAGCAGCACCGGCGGGCCATCGGCCGGACCGCTTTCGTGGAAGGCGACCTTGAGCACGCCGGCCTGCACGCGGCGCAGGCTGCCCAGAGCGTTTTCATTCATAGAGGACCACCCCTCGGATCGACTCGCCGCGCTTCATCAGGTCGAAGCCCTTGTTGATGTCCTCCAGCGGCATGGTGTGGGTGATCAGGTCGTCGATGTTGATCTTGTTCTCCATGTACCAGTCGACGATCTTCGGCACGTCGGTGCGCCCGCGCGCGCCGCCGAAGGCCGAGCCTTCCCACTTGCGGCCGGTGACCAGCTGGAAGGGCCGCGTGCTGATCTCGGCGCCGGCCTCGGCCACGCCGATGATGATGCTGCGGCCCCAGCCCTTGTGCGTGCATTCGAGCGCCTGGCGCATCACCTTCGTGTTGCCGATGCACTCGAAGCTGTAGTCGGCGCCGCCGTCGGTGAGCTGCTGAACAGCATCGACCACGTTCTCGGTGTCCTTGGGGTTGATGAAGTGCGTCATGCCGAACTTGCGCGCCATCGCCTCGCGGGCAGGGTTCAGGTCGACGCCGATGATCTTGTCGGCGCCCACCATCTTCGCGCCCTGGATCACGTTGAGCCCGATGCCGCCGAGGCCGAACACCACCACGTTGGCGCCGGCTTCCACCTTGGCGGTGAAGATCACGGCGCCGATGCCGGTGGTGACGCCGCAGCCGATGTAGCAGACCTTGTCGAAGGGCGCATCCTCACGGATCTTGGCCAGCGAGATCTCGGGCGCGACCGTGTAGTTGCTGAAGGTGCTGGTGCCCATGTAGTGGAAGATGGGCTTGCCGTCCAGGCTGAAGCGGCTGGTGGCGTCGGGCATCAGGCCCTTGCCCTGGGTGCCGCGGATCAGCTGGCACAGGTTGGTCTTGCGCGAGAGGCAGAACTTGCACTGGCGGCATTCGGGCGTATAGAGCGGAATGACGTGATCGCCTTTCTTGAGCGTCGTGACGCCGGGGCCGACGTCGACCACGATGCCCGCGCCTTCGTGGCCGAGGATGGCCGGGAAGATGCCTTCGGGATCGGCGCCCGAGAGCGTGTAGTAGTCGGTGTGGCAGATGCCGGTGGCCTTGATCTCGACCAGCACCTCGCCGAACTTCGGACCTTCGAGGTCGACGGTTTCGATGGACAGAGGAGCGGCGGATTTCCAGGCGACGGCGGCTTTGGTTTTCATGGGGAGAGCAGGAAGTGGAGAGGCGCGGAGGGACGGTCCCCGCGCGTCACTTTATGCCATAGAAGCCCGCCGCGTTCGTGCCCCATACCTGCTCTTGTTCGGATGGCGGGAGGGCTTTGAGCAATTCCCTGGACACGGCCTCCCATTGCAGGTAGTCGCCTGCCAGCTCGAGCACGGGCCAGTCGCTTCCCCACATCAGGCGCGAGGGACCGAAGCAGGCCAGCAGGTGATCGACATAGGGACGCAACGCGTCCGCGTCCCAGCCCGGCCCCGCCTCCGTGGCGAGGCCCGAGAGCTTGCAGCACACCTGCGTCTGCTTGCCGAAACGCGCGATCTGCGTGGCCCAGGGCTCGAAGGCCCCACCAGCGATGTCGGGCTTGGCGGCGTGGTCGATGACCATGCGCAAATTCGGGTGTTGCAGCGCGAAAGCCAGTGCGGCGTCGAGCTGCTGCGGCTTGATCAGGAAGTCCAGGCTGAGATCCAGCTCGGTCATGGTCTCGATGGCAGGCTGCAACTGCGCGCCGAGGATCCAGTTCGGATCGGCGATGTCCTGCAGCATGGGGCGCAATCCCTTGAAGAGCGGCTCCTGCGCGAGGCGGCGGATGCGCTGCGGCGCGTCGGCCGCGTCCAGATCGGTCCAGCCGACGACCGCACGCACCCGGCTGGCGGGTTGTGCGGCCAGAGCCAGCAGCCGCCAAGTTTCTGCCTCGCTCGGCGCGGCCTGGATCAGCACCGTGCCGTCGATGCCCGCGCGGTCCAGGAGCGGTGCGAGGTCTTCGGGCGTGAAGTCGCGATAGAGCGCGTGCAGCGCCGGCGTGTCCTGCAGCCAGCCGTAGTCACGATGCGCGAGCGACCAGTAATGCTGATGGGCGTCGATGCGGATCGCCGCCATGGCTCAGTGTTCCCTGGCCAGCGCGTCCCACAGTGCCGCGGGAATGGGCACCCGGCTGTGCGCCACGCTCTGCGTGATCTCCGCGGGGCTGCGCGCACCGACCACCACGGCGGCCGCGCAAGGGCAGGCCAGCGCGAACTGCAGCGCCGCGGCCGGCAGCGCAACGCCGAAGCCTGCGCAGATGCCGGCGAGGCGCTCGACGTGCTCGCGCACGGCGGGTGGCGCAGGCCGGTAGTCGAAGTGCGCATTGGACGTGCTGCCGCTCGCGAGGATGCCGGAGTTGAAGACACCGGCCAGGATCAGGCGGACCTTGCGCGCGACGCACAGCGGAACCAATTCGCGCGCGGCCGAAGCATCGAGCAGGGTGTAGCGGCCGGCCAGCATCATGCAATCGAAGTCGCCCGCGGCCATCGCATCGCGGCACACCTCCCACTCGTTGACGCCGATGCCGATTGCGCCGAGCACGCCTTCGGCGCGCAGGCGGTCGAGCGCTCGGTAGGCGCCTGCCATCGCTTCGCGAAAGCGCTCGGGCTGCTGCTCGCCATGGGTGTGGCGGTCGATGTCGTGGATGAAGGCGATGTCGATGCGCGCCAGGCCCAGGCGCTCCAGGCTCTCTTCGATCGATCGCATCGCGCCGTCGAAGCTGTAGTCGAAGTGCGGCGCGAACGGGAGGCCTTGCACATAGCCGTCGCGCTCCTCGGGCGCGGCCGGGTCGGGACGCAGCAGGCGGCCGACCTTGGTCGACAGTGCGAAGCTGTCGCGCGGCTGCTTCCCGAGCACGCGGCCCAGGCGCTGTTCGCTGAGGCCGTGGCCGTAGAGCGGGGCGGTGTCGAAGTAGCGCAGGCCCTGTCGCCAGGCTTCCTCGATGGTGCGCTCGGCGCTTTCGTCGTCGAGCGGCGCAAAGAGATTGCCCAGCGGCGCGCCGCCCAGACCCAGGCGCAGCGGGCCGGCGAGTCGTTCGAAAAGGGTGTCGTTCACGCCTGCATTCTCGGCGGTAGCTGCCCTGGCGAACACCTGCTACAAACGGGCCATGAAAAAGATCCTCGTCCTCAACGGTCCCAATCTCAACCTGCTCGGAACGCGCGAGCCCGCGCAGTACGGCTACGAAACCCTGGCCGACGTCGAGCGCATGTGCCAGGAGGCGGGCGCGAAGCTCGGCGTCGAGATCGAGTGCCGCCAATCGAACCACGAAGGCCAGCTGATCGACTGGATCCACGAGGCCGGCCGAGAGGTTGCCGCCGGCCGCATGTTCGGCGTGGTGATGAATCCCGGCGCCTACACCCACACCTCGATCGCGCTGCACGATGCGATCAAGGGCGCGAGCGTGCCGCTGGTCGAGCTGCACATCTCGAACGTGCATGCGCGCGAGGAATTTCGCCACCATTCCTACATCTCGCCGGCGGCGCGCGGCATCATCGTCGGCTTCGGCGTCAAGGGCTATCCGCTCGCGATCGAAGCGCTGGTGCGCGTGAGCGAAGCGGCGTAGTCGCCGATGCCAGTGTCTCCGGGGCTTTTCGCCGGCGCCGACGGCACGCTGCGCTGCCGCTGGTGCGAATCCACGCCGGCCTACCAGCATTACCACGACAAGGAATGGGGCTTCCCGGTCACGGACGACCGGCGGTTGTTCGAGAAGCTGTGCCTCGAGGGTTTCCAGGCCGGGCTGAGCTGGCTCACCATCCTCAACAAGCGCGAAGCCTTCCGGCGCGGCTTCGCCGAGTTCGATGCCGAGCGCGTCGCGCGCTTCGGCCCCAAGGATGTGGAACGGCTGCTCGGCGATGCAGGCATCGTGCGGCACCGCGGCAAGATCGAGTCGGCCATCAACAACGCGCAACGCGTGCTGGAGCTGCGCGAGGAATTCGGTTCGCTGGCGGCCTACGCATGGGGCTTCGAGCCCGACCCGGCATCGCGGCCGCGCCGCATCACGCAGAAAGCCTTGCCGGCCATGAGCACGTCGCCCGAATCGGTGGCGATGTCGAAGGACCTGAAGAAGAGGGGCTGGAGCTTCGTCGGCCCGACGACGGTCTACGCCTTCATGCAGGCCATGGGGCTGGTCAACGACCACGTCGAGGATTGCCACGCGCGCGAACTGGCGCTGGCGGCGCGCGCGAAGCTTCGGACGCCCCGCCCTAGGTAGCTTGCGGGCCGGCCACTTTCCGGTGGTTCACCCGGCCCTGGCTGTCGACGCTCTCGAGATGCACGTCGAAGCCCCAGAGGCGGGCGACATGCTTGAGCACCTCCTGCGCATCGTCGTGCAGCGGGCGGTCGTTGTGCTGCGTGTGGCGCAGCGTGAGCGCGCGGTCGCCGCGCAGGTTGACGCTCCAAACCTGGATGTTGGGCTCGCGGTGGTTGAGGTCGTACTGGCGCGACAGCGATTCGCGCAGCAGGCGGTAGCCGCTGTCGTCGTGGATGGCCGACACCTCGAGCTCGGGCTCGCCCTCCTTGTCGCGGATCGCGAAAAAGCGGAAGTCGCGCATCAATTTGGGCGAAAGGAATTGGCCGACGAAGCTCTCGTCCTTGAAATTGCGCATGGCGTAATCCAGCGATGTCAGCCACGGCGAGCCGGCCATGTCGGGGAACCAGCGCTTGTCTTCCTCGGTCGGGTTTTCGCAAATGCGCCGCAGGTCGGTGTACATCGCAAAACCCAGCGCATAGGGATTGATGCCGCTGTAGGCGCGGTGGCCGACCGGCGGCTGGAACACCACATTGGTGTGCGACTGCAGCCACTCCATCATGAAACCGTCGGCCAAAAGGCCTTCGTCGTACAGCGTATTGAGCAGGGTGTAGTGCCAGAAGGTGGCCCAGCCCTCGTTCATGACCTGCGTCTGGCGCTGCGGATAGAAGTACTGCCCGATTTTGCGCACGATACGCACCACTTCGCGTTGCCAGGGGTCCAACAATGGTGCATTTTTCTCGATGAAATAGAGCAGGTTCTCCTGTGGCTCGGACGGAAAGCGCTTGGCGGCCTCTTCGTCCTCGGCGCTGCGCCCGCTCTTCCGGGGCAGGGTGCGCCAGAGGTCGTTGACCTGCTGCTGGAGATGGTGCTCGCGTTCCTCGCGGCGCACCTGTTCCTGGTTCAGCGACAGTTTCTGCGGGCGGCGATAGCGGTCCACGCCATGGTTCATCAGCGCGTGGCAGGAGTCGAGCAGGTCTTCGACGGCCGCCACGCCATGGCGCTCCTCGCATTCGCTGATGTAGTTCCTGGCATAGACCAGGTAGTCGATGATGGACGAGGCGTCCGTCCACATCTTGAAGAGGTAGTTGCCCTTGAAGAAGCTGTTGTGGCCGTAGGCGGCATGGGCGATCACCAGGGCCTGCATCGCCATGGTGTTCTCTTCCATCAGGTAGGCGATGCAGGGGTCGGAGTTGATGACGATTTCATAGGCCAGGCCCATGTGGCCGCGACGGTAGTTCTTTTCGGTCGAGATGAACTGCTTGCCGTAGGACCAGTGGCGGTAGATGACCGGCATGCCCACCGAGGCGTAGGCGTCCATCATCTGCTCGGCCGTGATGATCTCGAGCTGGTTGGCGTAGGTGTCCAGCTTGTAACCGCGCGCCACGCGGGCGATCTCGCCGTGGTAGCGCTCGATCAGTTCGAAGGTCCAGTCCGAGGGGCTGGGCAGGGGCTCTCGTTTCTTTGCGTTCACGCCGGCACCCCCTCTTTCTTGAACAGGTCGCGGAACACCGGGTAGATGTCCTGCGCATCGGCCACCTTGCGCATCGCGAAGTTCTTGTGGGTTTCGACCAGCTGGCTGTATTCCTCCCACATGTTCTGCTCGGCGTCGGCGACCTGCACGTAGGCGTAGTAGCGCACCAGCGGCAGCAGATGATCGGTCAGCAGCTCGCGGCAGCGGCCGCTGTCCTGGTGCCAGTTGTCGCCGTCGCTGGCCTGGGCGCCGTAGATGTTCCATTCGTTGCTCGGGAACCGCGCGCGGACGATCTCGTGCATCAGCGTCAGGGCGCTGGAAACCACGGTGCCGCCGGTTTCGGTGGCATGGAAGAACTCCTCTTCGCTCACCTCGCTGGCCTGGGTGTGGTGACGGATGAACACCAGTTCGATCTTCTCGTAGTGCCGGGTCAGGAACAGGTACAGCAGCATGAAGAAGCGCTTCGACATGTCCTTGCGCGCTTCGTCCATCGAGCCCGACACGTCCATCAGGCAGAACATCACCGCCTTGGCCGAGGGCACCGGCACCCTGACGCGGTTGCGGTAGCGCAGGTCGATCGGGTCCAGGTAAGGCACGTGCTTGGCCTTGGCGCGAAGCTCCTCGAGCAGGGCTTCGGTTTCGCGGATCTCGCGCTGCACCAGCGCATCCGCCGCGCGCGGGCTGCGCTTGAGGTGCAGCAGGTGCGCCTCGAGTTCGCGGATCTCGCGCCGCGGGGCGCCGCCGAGCGCGATGCGCCGCGCCAGCGCGCCGCGCATGGAGCGCACGACGTGCAGGTTGGTGGGCATGCCGTCGCTGGTGAAGCCGGCGCGGTGGGTCTTCCATTCCGGCACCTCGGCCAGCTGGGTGCGGATCAGGTGGGGCAGGGCGAGGTCCTCGAAGAAGACCCGCATGAACTCTTCCTTGGTGAGGCGGAAGACGAAGTCGTCTTCGCCGCCTTCGCCATCGCCGGCCTGCGAGCCGCTGCCCGCGCCGCCGCCGCCCTGCTGCGGCCGCTCGATGCGGTCGCCCTTGACGTACTCGCGATTGCCGGGATGCACGTACTCGCGGTCGCCGCCCTGGCCATGGCCGAACACTGGCTCGGAGACATCGCGCTTGGGCAAGGTGATGTCCTCGCCCTGCTCGAGATCGCGAATGCTGCGGCCGCTGACGGCGCGCCGCACGGCTTCGCCGATCTGCTCGCGATAACGCCGCAGGAAACGCTCGCGGTTGCCGATGGACTTGTTCTTCCCCGACAGACGGCGGTCGATGATCTGCTGCAGCATGGCCACGGCAGGAACTCCTTTCAGCTCATCATGAGCTCTTGCGAACGCGCAGATACCACTCGCACAACAGGCGGACCTGCTTGGCGGTGTAACCCTTCTGCACCATGCGGTTGACGAAATCCTCGTGCTTCTTCAGCTCGTCGGCACTGCTCTTGGCATTGAAGCTGATGACGGGCAGGAGCTCTTCGGTGTTGGAGAACATCTTCTTCTCGATCACCGTGCGCAGCTTCTCGTAGCTGGTCCATAGCGGGTTTTTGCCCGCGTTGCCGGCGCGCGCGCGCAGCACGAAGTTGACGATCTCGTTGCGGAAGTCCTTGGGATTGCTGATGCCCGCGGGCTTTTCGATCTTCTCGAGCTCGGCGTTGAGCGAGCCGCGGTCGAAGACTTCGCCGGTGTCCTGGTCGCGGTACTCCTGGTCCTGGATCCAGTAGTCGGCGTAGGTCACGTAGCGATCGAAGATGTTCTGGCCGTACTCGGAGTAGCTTTCCAGGTAGGCGGTCTGGATCTCCTTGCCGATGAACTCCGCATAGCGCGGCGCCATCAGCTCCTTGATGTAGGAGAGGTACTTCTGCTCGGTCTCGGGCGCGAACTGCTCGCGCTCGATCTGCTGTTCGAGCACATACATGAGGTGCACCGGATTGGCGGCAACCTCGCTGCTGTCGAAGTTGAAGACCTTGGAGATGATCTTGAACGCGAAGCGGGTCGATACGCCGCTCATGCCCTCGTCGACGCCGGCGTAGTCGCGGTACTCCTGGATCGACTTGGCCTTGGGATCGGTGTCCTTGAGGTTGTCGCCGTCGTAGACCTGCATCTTGCTGAAGATGCTGGAGTTCTCCGGCTCCTTGAGCCGCGTCAGCACCGAGAACTGGGCCATCATGCGCATCGTTCCGGGCGCGCAGGGCGCCAGCGAGAGCGAGGAGTTGCGCACCAGCTTCTCGTAGATCTTGATCTCTTCGGAGACGCGCAGGCAGTACGGCACCTTGACGATGTAGATTCGGTCGAGGAAAGCCTCGTTGTTCTTGTTGTTGCGGAAGGCCTTCCATTCGCTTTCGTTGCTGTGGGCCAGCACGATGCCGTCGAAGGGGATGGCGCCGAAGCCTTCGGTGCCCTTGAAGTTGCCTTCCTGCGTGGCGGTCAGGAGCGGATGCAGCACCTTGATGGGCGCCTTGAACATCTCGACGAATTCCAGCAGGCCCTGGTTGGCCAGGCACAGGCCGCCGGAGTAGGCGTAGGCGTCGGGGTCGTCCTGCGCGAAGGTCTCGAGCTTGCGGATGTCGATCTTGCCGACCAGCGAGGAGATGTCCTGGTTGTTCTCGTCGCCCGGCTCGGTCTTGGCCACGGCGATCTGCCGCAGCACCGAGGGATAGCGCTTGACGATCTGGAACTGCCGGATGTCGCCGCCGTACTCCTCGAGCCGCTTCACGGCCCAGGGCGACAGGATGCGCTGCAGGTAGCGGCGCGGGATGCCGTATTCCTTCTCGAGGATCTCCCCGTCTTCCGCGGCGTCGAAGAGACCGAGCGGCGACTCGTTGACCGGCGATCCCTTGATCGAGTAGAAGGGCACCTGCTCCATCAGCTGCTTCAGGCGCTCCGCGATCGAGCTCTTGCCCCCGCCGACGGGACCGAGCAGGTAGAGGATCTGTTTCTTCTCTTCCAGGCCCTGTGCGGCGTGCCGGAAGTACGAGACCACCTGCTCGATTGCATCTTCCATGCCATAGAACTCCCTGAACGCAGGGTAGATCTTGATGACCTTGTTGGCGAAGATGCGCGACAGGCGCGGGTCGTTGCGCGTGTCGACCAACTCGGGTTCCCCGATCGCCTGGAGCATGCGCTCGGCGGCCGTCGCGTAAGCCCCGGGCTCGCGCTTGCAGATCTCAAGATATTCCTGCAGGGACAGGACCTCTTCGCGGGTCCGCTCGTAGCGGGCGGCGAAGTTACTGACGACATCCATAGACACCTCCATCGAGTCAGCGGGGCGCTGCCCGGAGTTTCCGTGCTGCACACGTTGCATCGTTCGCAGGAATGGTGCCAGGTATGGTGTGCACGCTTCGGATTCACTCCTCAAGCAGGAACTTGGTCAAAGCATAGAACAAAGAGCGCGTCCAGCAAATTGCTTTTCAAATAAGAATTGGCGCGTTGTTTAAAAGTTCCAACGAGAAACCGGAAGCAATAGTCAGATCGACCGAAAAATGTGTGACGCGCGAAGTCGGCCCGGGGCAGGCTCTTCGTCGATCGTGCACGCAGGTTCTTTTCATATGCCTTGAAACAGCAGCCGGGATACAACGCCCCGCCCTTGGTTATAGGCTACGCGCAACGTGAAAGCATCAGTAGTAGGCCGGTTGCTCGAACGGCCGCGAGGAAAACAGCCTGCCGCTACTCGACCTTGCCGATCTTCCGGACGGCCTCGGTCATCATGGCGGCATCGGCGTTCCAGTACGACTGGAACTCCGGAGCGTCGAGGTAGGCGATGGGACTGCCCGCCTTCTCGATGACCTGCGCCACCGCCGGGTCCGCGGCGGCCTTGGCCGAAGCCGCGCGCAGCCGCCGCACGATGTCGTCCGGCGTGGCGGCGGGAACGAAAAGTCCCGACCACTGCGCGAACTTCACCCTGAACCCCGACTGCTCGAAGCTCGGTATCTCGGGCAGCGCAGCCAACGGGCGCTCGCCCCAGTGCGCGAGTGCGCGCAGCTTGCCGGCCTTGATCTGCTGGACCACGGTCGACGGTCCGCTCGCGACCGCATCGACCTGCCCCGCGAGCAGCGCGACCACGGCGGGCCCCGCGCCGGTGTAGGGGATGTGGGTCATGCGGAAGCCGGCCGCATTCTTCAGCATCTCCATCGGCACGTGCATCGTGCCGTAGTTGCCCGAGCTGCCGTAGTTGTAAGCGCCGGGCTTGGCGCGCGCGTCGGCGATGAACTCCGCCAGCGTCTTCCACGGCGCGTCCGCGCGCACGACCAGGACCGTCGGATCGGCGGTGAAGCGCGCGATCGGCTTGAACTGGCTCGTCTGGTAGGCAGGCTTGCGCTCGAGGATGGCGTCGGCCTCCGGCAGGATGGAGATCGAGGACAGGCTCAGCAGCACGGTGTAGCCGTCGGCTGGTGCGCGGGCCGCGAAGCCGATCCCTACCGCGCCGCCTGCGCCAGCCTTGTTCTCGACGATCACGGATTGTTTCAGCTCGCGCGACAAGGCCTCGGCCACGGGCCGTGCCACCGTGTCCGCAACGCCGCCCGGCGGAAAAGGCACGACCATCGTGATCGGCTTGTCGGGCCAGCCTGGCTGCGCGATCGCCGCCATGGCCGTGGCGCAGCAGGCGGCCGCGAGGAACGCGGCGCGCAGCAGCGCGTGTGGGTATGCATGCATGAGCTTGTCTCCATTTGTTGTAATGGGTACGTCCGCTTTCAGGCGAAGCGGTTTTCCAGCGTGCCGAGCCCGTCGATCTCGATGCGTACCGTGTCGCCTGCCTTCAGGTACTGCGGCGGCGACAGTCCCATGCCGACGCCGGCCGGCGTGCCGGTGGCGATCACGTCGCCGGGATACAGGGAGATGCCGCGCGAACAAGTCTCGATCAGCGACGGAATGTCGAAGATGAAGTCGGTGGTCCGCGCATCCTGGCGGAGCTCGCCGTTGACCCAGCAGCGCACGCGGGTGCGCGTGCCGTCCAGCGTGTCGGCGCTCACGATCCAGGGCCCCATGGGGCAGAAGGTGTCGAAAGACTTGCCCAGGTCCCATTGCTGGTGGCGCATCTGCACGTCGCGCGCGGTGACATCGTTGACGATGGTGTAACCGAACACGTGCGACAGCGCCTCGTCGCGCGCGATGTTGCGGCCGCCCTTGCCGATGACCACGGCCAGCTCGGCTTCGTAATCGATCTGCGCCGACACCGACTCGCCCGGCAGCCGGACCTCGTCCTCTGGCCCGATCACGCATTCCGGCACCTTGGTGAACACGATCGGCCAGGCATCGGCTTTGGCCGTGTTGTTCCTGAAGACCGAGCCCGACAGCTCCTGGGCGTGCGCGTGGTAGTTGCGTCCCACGCAGAAGATGTTGCGGCGCGGCAGAGGCAGGGGGGCTTCGAGCCTTACTTTGCTCAGGGCAAGCGGCGCACCCGCAGGAGGCAAGGCCGCGCCGGAGGCTCGGTCTTCGATCAGGGACAGTGCGCCGCGTTGCACTTGGGCGTCGCTGAGTTCGAGCGGACTGACACTCGCTCCGTCTTCCGAGACCAGGCCGACCTGGCGCCGGCCTTGATATTGATAGGTGGCAATGCGCAAAATGATCTCCTTATGGAGACCAAATGCTACCAATCGAGTACCAAGTGCACAATAGCGTCGCGCGCGCCGCGGTTGATACGATCGGCGCACTCCTCCATTTCATCCACCCAGCTTCGCGACCGTGTACAGCGCCCTGACCCTGCGGGAAGCCATTCTCGAAAACCTGAAATCGCGCACCTGGCGAGCCGGCCATCGCCTGCCGACCGAGCGCGAACTGTGCGGGCAGTTCGGGCTCAGCCGCGGGGCGGTGCGCCGCGTGCTGGCGGACCTGAAGGGGCGGGGCTTGATCACCCAGACGGTGGGCAGCGGGACCTATGTCAGCGAAGCGGTTGCGCAGGCGCTCGCGGAGCTCAGCCATGGCGAGTCGCCGCTCGCGACCAGTCCTGCCGAACTGATGAGCGCGCGCCTGGTGCTCGAGCCCGCGATCATCGCGATGGTGGTCGGCAATGCCACGGCCGCCGATTTCGCCCGGATGGAAGAGTGCTGCGACAGGGGCGAGGCGGCCGCGAGCCTCGAGGAATTCGAGCTATGGGACGGCAGGCTGCACGAGGCCATCGCCGGCGCCGCCCACAACGCCTTCATCTCGGCCGTGTTCCAGCGCATGAACGAGGTGCGCGCGCAAAGCGAGTGGGGGATGCTCAAGCGCCGCAGCGCGACGCCGGAGCGTCGGCTCGACTACCAGCGCGAGCATCGCGAGCTGGTCGCCGCGCTCAAGGACCGCGACGGCGCGCGCGCCGTGCAGCTCTGCCTGGAGCACCTGACGCACGTGCGTCGCAACCTGCTGGGGTACTGAGGGCCCGGACAAACCCGGCCTCGCATTGACCCGCTCGCCGGCGGCCGCTATTCTGGTTTTCAATTGGCACGGTTTTGTACCAATTCATACCAATCCTTGGAGAAGGCCGTGAAAAGACTTGCCGCAGGCTGGCTGTTCAAGAAGACGGTCTGGAAGTACGTCGCCGCGGCACTGCTCCTCGTGATCGCGCCGTGGACAGCGGCCCAGGATTACCCCTCGCGCCCCGTGCGCATCGTCGTTCCCTTCGCTGCCGGCGGGCCCGCCGACGTTTACGCGCGCTTCATCGCCACGCGGCTCCAGGAAGCGCTCGGCCAGGGTTTCGTGGTGGACAACCGGACCGGTGCGGGCTCGGTGATCGGCACCGATGCCGTGGCCAAGAGCCCGGCGGACGGCTACACGCTGCTGTTGATGTCCAACGCGCACACGGTCAACGAGTCGCTGATCCCGAACAAGCCCTTTCAGCTGATGCGCGACTTCCTGCCGGTTGCGGCGCTCAACTATTCCGACCTCGTGCTCGTCACCCGCAGCGGCTTGCCGGTGAACGATCTGGCCCAGCTGATCGCGCTGGCGAAGTCGAAGCCCGGTGCCTTGTCCTATGCGTCGTCGGGGCCCGGGACGCCGTATCACATGGCCGGCGAACTCTTCAAGGCGATGGCCGGTGTGTCGATCCTGCACATTCCCTACCGCGGCAGCGCCGGCGCGCGCACCGATGTGCTGGGCGGCCAGGTCGACATGATGTTCGACGCCGTGCCGACGATGGTGGAGCATGCGCGCGCCGGCAAGGTGAAGGCGATCGCCACCACGGGGTTGACGCGCTCCGCCGTGACGCCCGAAGTACCGACCGTCGCCGAGGCCGGCGTTCCGCGGTACGAGGCGACCATCTGGCTCGGCCTGATGGCACCCCGGGGCACGCCTGCAGCCGTCGTCGATCGGCTGAATGCCGAGGTCGTGAAGATCGTGTCCAACCCCGAGGTCGTGCGCGCGTGGAAGGCGCAGGGTGCGACGCCGATGGCCATGAACCCGGCGGAGTTCACCCGCTACATCAACGAAGACATCGAGAAATGGGCCCGCGTCGTGAAGATCTCCGGCGCCAAGGCCAACCAATGAACCTTCTTTGCGCGGGCGCCGCGCAGGGCCTGGTCAAAGCCTTGCAGGATGCGTTTTTCGAGGCCACGGGCGAAAAGGTGGAAGGCCGTTTCGGCGCCGTCGGTGCGATGAAGGAGGCGCTGCTGGCGGGCGAGCCCTGCGACGTGATGATCGTCACCGCGTCGATGGTCGTGGCACTGCAGGCCGATGGCCGGCTGGTGCCGGGCAGCGAAGCGGCGCTGGGGCGCGTGCGCACCGGCGTCGCCGCGCGAAGCGGCGAGCCGCTGCCCGCCATCGCGACGCCCGAGGCGCTGAAGGCCAGCCTGCTCGCGGCCACCGCCATCTATTTCCCCGACGCCGAGCGCTCGACCGCGGGCATCCATTTCGCCTCGGTGCTGGCCAGGCTGGGGATCGCGGACATCGTGTCACCGCGCCTTCGCACCTTCCCGAACGGCGCGACGGCGATGCGCGCACTGGCTGCGGCGCCGGAGCCGGGCGCCATCGGCTGCACGCAGATCACGGAGATCAACTACACGCCCGGGATCGCGCTGGTGGGCGCCTTGCCCGAAGCCTTCGAACTCGCGACCGTCTACACCGCGGCGGCGAGCGTCAACGCCGTTGAGCCCGAGTCGGCCCGGCGCTTCATCGAATGGATCGCGGGGCCCCGCTCGCGCGCGCTGCGGGAGCAGGGCGGCTTCGAACCTTAGGCTCGAGCCGTCAGCTGAAGAACTCCTTGGCCTTGTCGAACCAGCCCTTGTCGGTTGGGCTGTGCTTGTCGCCGCCCTTCTTGAGCGATTCGTCGAGTTCTTTCAGCAACTTGCGCTGGTGCTCGGTGAGCTTGACCGGCGTCTCCACGCGGATGTGGCAGTAGAGGTCGCCCGGGTAGCTGGAGCGCACGCCCTTGACACCCTTGCCGCGCAGGCGGAACTGCTTGCCGCTCTGCGTGCCGTCGGGGATGTCGATGGCGGCCGCGCCCTTGAGCGTGGGCACGTTGATCTCGCCGCCGAGCGCGGCGGTGGTGATGCTGACCGGCACGACGCAGTGCAGGTCGTCGCCGTCGCGCTCGAACAGTTCGTGCTTCTTGAGCCGGATCTCAATATAGAGGTCGCCGGGCGGCCCGCCGTTGGTGCCGGGCTCGCCGTTGCCGGTGCTGCGGATGCGCATGCCGTCGTCGATACCGGCCGGGATCTTGACCTCGAGCGTCTTGTTGTTCTTGATCTTTCCCTGGCCATGGCAGGTGGTGCAGGGCTCGGGAATGATCTTGCCGGTGCCGTGGCAGGTCGGGCAGGTCTGCTGCACGCTGAAGAAACCCTGGCGCATCTGCACCGCGCCCTGGCCGTGGCAGGTGGTGCAGGTGATGGGCTTGGTGCCGGGCTTGGCGCCCGTGCCCTTGCAGGTGCCGCAGTCGTCCCAGCTCGGGATGCGGATCTGCGCTTCCTTGCCTTCGGCCGCTTCCTCGAGCGTGACTTCCATCGCGTAGCTCAGGTCGCTGCCGCGGAACACCTGGCGCCCGCCCTGGCGGCCGCCGCGGCCGCCGAACACGTCGCCGAAGATGTCGCCGAAGGCTTCCGCGAAGCCGCCGAAGCCTTCCGCGCCCGGCCCGCCGCGCATATTGGGGTCGACGCCCGCATGGCCGTACTGGTCGTAGGCGGCGCGCTTCTGCGCGTCCGACAGCATCTCGTAGGCTTCCTTGACCTCCTTGAACTTGGCCTCGGCTTCCTTGCCGGTGTCGCCATGGTTGCGGTCGGGATGGTGCTTCATCGCGAGCTTGCGATAAGCCTTCTTGATTTCTTCCTCGCTGGCGTTCTTCGGGACGCCGAGGGTTTCGTAGTAGTCGCGTTTGGTGGCCATGGTCGGTGGGCTTGGGGGCGAAAACGGAAAAAGGCCGGACCGCCTTGTCAGGAGATCCAGCCTTGCATCAGGGTCGAAAAATCAACCCTTCTTGACTTCCTTGACCTCGGCGTCGACCACGTTGTCGTCGGCCGGAGCGCTTGCAGCTTCCGGGCCAGCGCCCGCCGCGCCGCCCGCGGCCCCGGCGGCCGCCTGGGCGTCGGCGTACATTTTCTCGCCGAGCTTCTGGCTGGCCGTCATCAGCGTGTTGGTCTTTTCCTCGATCGCTGCCTTGTCGTCGCCCTTCAGGACTTCTTCCAGCTCCTTGATGGCGGTCTCGATCTTTTCCTTCTCGCCGGCATCCAGGCTCGCGCCGTGTTCGCCGAGCGACTTCTTCACGCTGTGCGCCATCGCTTCGCCCTGGTTGCGGGCCTGGGCGAGCTCGACCTTCTTCTTGTCCTCGGCCGCGTTGAGCTCGGCGTCCTTCACCATCTTCTGGATCTCGTCCTCGGAGAGGCCGGAGTTCGCCTTGATGGTGATCTTGTTTTCCTTGCCGGTGCCCTTGTCCTTGGCGCCGACGTGCAGGATGCCGTTGGCATCGATGTCGAAGCTCACCTCGATCTGCGGCGTGCCGCGCGCGGCCGGCGGAATGCCTTCGAGGTTGAATTCGCCGAGCAGCTTGTTGCCCGAGGCGATCTCGCGTTCGCCCTGGAACACCTTGATCGTCACGGCCGGCTGGTTGTCTTCCGCGGTCGAGAAGGTCTGCGCGAACTTGGTCGGGATCGTGGTGTTCTTCGTGATCATCTTGGTCATCACGCCGCCCATGGTCTCGATGCCGAGCGACAGCGGGGTCACGTCGAGCAAGAGCACGTCCTTGCGGTCGCCCGAGAGCACCTGGCCCTGGATCGCGGCGCCGACGGCCACGGCCTCGTCGGGGTTCACGTCCTTGCGCGGCTCCTTGCCGAAGAATTCCTTCACCTTCTCCTGCACCTTGGGCATGCGGGTCATGCCGCCGACCAGGATCACGTCGCTGATGTCGTTCACGCTGACGCCGGCATCCTTGATGGCGGTGCGGCAGGGCGCGATGGTGCGCTCGATCAGCTCTTCGACCAGCGATTCGAACTTGGCGCGCGTGAGCTTGATGTTCAGATGCTTCGGGCCCGAGGCATCGGCCGTGATGTAGGGCAGGTTGATGTCAGTCTGCGCGCTGTTCGAGAGTTCGATCTTGGCCTTCTCGGCCGCTTCCTTCAGGCGCTGCAGCGCGAGCACGTCCTTGCTGAGGTCGACGCCCTGGTCCTTCTTGAACTCGCCGATGATGTAGTCGATCACGCGCTGGTCGAAGTCCTCGCCGCCGAGGAAGGTGTCGCCGTTGGTCGACAGCACTTCGAACTGCTTCTCGCCGTCGACATCGGCGATCTCGATGATCGAGATGTCGAAGGTGCCGCCGCCCAGGTCGTACACGGCGATCTTGCGGTCGGCCTTGTCCTGCTTGTCGAGGCCGAAGGCGAGGGCCGCCGCGGTCGGCTCGTTGATGATGCGCTTCACGTCCAGCCCGGCGATGCGGCCGGCATCCTTGGTGGCCTGGCGCTGGCTGTCGTTGAAGTAGGCGGGGACGGTGATCACGGCCTCGGTGACGGGCTCGCCGAGGTAGTCTTCGGCGGTCTTCTTCATCTTGCGCAGGATTTCCGCGCTGATCTGCTGGGGAGCGAGCTTCTTGCCGCGCACTTCGACCCAGGCATCGCCGTTGTCGGCCTTGGTGATCGTGTAGGGCATCAGGTCGATGTCCTTCTGCACTTCCTTTTCCTCGAACTTGCGGCCGATCAGGCGCTTGACGGCGTAGATCGTGTTCTTGGGGTTGGTGACGGCCTGGCGCTTGGCCGAGGCGCCGACCAGCACTTCGCCGTCTTCCTGGTACGCAACGATCGACGGCGTGGTGCGCGCGCCTTCCGAGTTCTCGATCACGCGGGTCGTGTTGCCTTCCATGATCGACACGCACGAGTTGGTGGTGCCGAGGTCGATGCCGATGATTTTGGCCATGATGTTGTTACTCCTGAATGCGAAAAATATGTTGTTGTGAACTTGTGGATAACCCGGCTCGATTCAAGGGACGGAGCGGGGATTTCCTGTGGGTTTCGTGTGATTCAGTTAGGGGCGCTGACGGTCACCAGCGCAGGTCGCAGCACGCGGTCGGCGATGGTGTAGCCCTTCTGCAGAACGCCCACGATGGTGTTGGGCTCCTGCCCCTCGACCGGCACGACCGAGATCGCCTGATGCTGGTGCGGATCGAACTTGCTGGCCGGGGCCGGCGCGATCTCGATCACCTTGTTGCGTTCCAGCGCGCTCTTGAGCTGGCGCAGCGTGGCTTCGGCGCCTTCGCGGACCTGCTCGGGCGTGGCGTCCTTGTGGTTCAGGCCGGCTTCGAGGCTGTCCAGCACCGGCAGCAGGCTTTCGGCGAAGGACTCGATGGCGAACTTGCGCCCCTTGCTCACCTCCTCGTCGGCGCGGCGGCGCGCGTTCTGCACGTCGGCCTGCGCGCGCAGGTACTGGTCGGCCAGTTCGGCGTTCTTGGCCCGAAGCTCGGCGATCTCGGCCGTGGCGGCTGCCAGCGCGTCGGCCTCGTTGGCGGCTTGCGCGGCTTCCAGCTCTTCGGGGCTGGGCTCGCCCTGCAGGAAGTTCTCTGGATTCGATTGGGGGTTTTGCGGGTCTGACATGCTCAAAAAGCCGGCGTCCACGCCGGAAAACAAAACAATAGCGGGCCAGATGGGGCTGGGTGCGGGGTTTTCAAGGCAAAAAAATGCGCCCATCCAGGCGCATTTCGCTCGGGGCGGCGGTGCCGCCCGCTCAGTGGGCGTCGAGCAGCTCGACGTCGAACTTCAAGGTTGCATTCGGGGGAATCACGCCGCCGGCGCCGCGTGCGCCGTAGCCGAGGGCGGGCGGGATGATCAGGGTGCGCTGGCCGCCGATCTTCATGCCGGCGACGCCTTCGTCCCAGCCCTTGATGACCTGGCCGGCGCCCAGCGAGAAGGCGAAGGGGTCGTTGCGGTCGCGGCTGGAATCGAACTTGGCGCCCTGCACGCCGTCGTTGTAGAGCCAGCCGGTGTAGTGCACATGCACGTGCTGGCCGGCCTTGGCTTCGGCGCCGTCGCCGACGGTGGTGTCTTCGTACTGCAGGCCGGAGGGAGTGATGGGCATGAGATGCTCCTTTGGGGGATGAAGGAAAAAGGCCCGCAGTTTAACGAGGCGCCGGATTCGGCCCGAGTGCGGGTGCAGGCACGGCAGGCGCCGCCTTCTTGACCTGGTTCACCTGCCACTTCACGGCAAAGGCCTGGAGGTCGGACAGGCGCTTGAGCAAGTCCTGCCCGCTCAACGTGAGGCTGTAGCCCTCGCTGCCGTGGTTCACGATGCCGGCTTCGCGCAGCTCCTTGATGCGGGTGTTGAGGGTGTTGGGCGTGATGTTGCCGACGCTGTCCTGCAGCAGGCGGAAGGTCTGGGCATGGCCGTCACGCAGTGCCCAGAGCACGCGCAGTGCATAGCGGGCTTCCAGCAGCGCAAGCAATTGGTTGACGGCCGCGTTTTCCTTGCTACTCATCGAACAACATCTCCTCGGGGCGGCGGCTGCTGCACGGCGCTGTGGCGCCGCGCGTTTTTTATGTTGGGTGCTGGACCACTCGGATCGGGCCGGCGACTATATCCCAGAAGGCAGCTTGCTACAAGTTTTATAGCTATGCAATGAAGCCGGCTGCGGGTCGCAGCGGCAGCGCCTTCAGGAGGTCGAATGGTTGGCCATGAATTCGCCGAGCCGGATCGCGCCTGCCGGCGCCCATGCCGGGTTGAAGACGAGCGGCGGCGGCGGGAACAGCATCACGACCGTGGATCCAAGCAGGAAGCGGCCCATCTCTTCGCCCTTCTTGAGCACGATCTGGCGGTCGGCGTAGTCCCATTCGCGCACCTCGCCGCCGCGCGGCGGGTTGACCACGCCATGCCACACGGTCGCCATGCTGCCGACGATGGTGGCGCCGACCAGCACCAGCACGAAGGGGCCGCGCGCCGACTCGAAGACGCACACCACGCGCTCGTTGCGCGCGAAGAGGCCGGGCACGCCGCGCGCCGTGGCCGGGTTGACCGAGAACAGCTCGCCCGGCACATAGACCATGCGCAGCAGGCGCCCGTCGCAGGGCATGTGGATGCGGTGGTAGTCCTTCGGGCTCAGATAGAGCGTGGCGAAACTGCCGTGCTCGAACTGCGCCGCCAGCGCCGCATCGCCGCCGACCAGCGCGGTGATGGTGTAGCTGTGGCCCTTGGCCTGGAAGATCTGGTCGCCCTCGATGGGGCCGAACTGGCTGATCGCGCCGTCGACCGGCGACACCAGGTCGGCTTGCGCGATCGGACGCGCGCCGGGCTTCAGGGCCCGGGTGAAGAACTCGTTGAAGCTCGGGTAGCTCGCGATGTCGCTGTCCAGCGCCTCGCCCATGTCGACGCCGTACTTGGCGACGAAGCGGCGGATGATCCAGGTCGTGACCGCACCGCGCTCCTTGCCCGCGACCCAGCCGGCAAACGAAGTCAGCGCCTGTTTGGGAAAGAGGTACTGCGGCAGGACGAAGAGGCGGTCGGACAAGAAGGCGCTTCCAAAAAGGGGAAGGCGATTCTATCGAGCGCCCCGCCTGTCGCCAGTGGGACGGCGGCTACTCCGCCTTGATCGCCGCCGCCTTGATCACTTGCGCCCATTTTTCGACCTCGGCCTTCTGGAAGGCGGCGATCTGCGCGGTCGTCATGTCGGCCGGTTCCATGCCGAAGCCCTTGAGCTTGTCCTGCATCTCGGGCTGGGCGAGGATTTTGCGGATCTCGGTGTGCAGGCGATCGACCACAGGCGCCGGAGTCCCGGCCGGCACGAAGATGGCCTGCCAGGACAGCACCTCGAAGTCCTTCAGGCCCGGCAGGCCCGACTCCGCCACCGTCGGCACGTCCGGCATCGCGGCCAGCCGCTTGGCCGAGCTGACCGCGATCGCGCGCAGCTTGCCGCTCTGGATGTGCGGGCCGGCCACCACGGTGGTGTCGAACATCATGTCGACCTGGCCGCCGATCACGTCCTGGATCGCAGGGCCGCTGCCCTTGTAGGGCACGTGCGTGAACTTGACGCCCGACCTGTACGACAGCAGCTCCAGCGTCAGATGCTGCGAGGTGCCGGTGCCGGCCGAAGCGGACGAGAGCCCGCCCGACTTGGTCTTGCTGGCCTCCAGCACATCCTTCAGCGTCTTGTAGGGGCTCGCCTGGTTGACCACCAGCACCACCGGGTTGGTGCCGATCAGCGTGACCGGCGCAAAGGACTTCTGCGGGTCGTAGCCGATCTTGGGGTAGAGGCTCACGTTGATCGCGTGCGAGCTGATGGTGCCGCCCAGCATCGTGTAGCCGTCGGGCGCGGCGCGCGACGCGATCTCCGACCCCACGCTGCCGCCGGCACCGCCCTTGTTGTCGATCACGATGCTGGTGCCCAGCGCGGGCCCGAGCTTCTGGCCGATCAGGCGGCCGAGCACGTCGGTGGTGCCGCCGGCCGGGAAGGGCACGAGGTAGGTGATGGCCTTGCCGGTCGGCCATTGGCCTTGAGCGAAAGCGGGCAGGGCGGGCAGGCCCGCGGCGAGCGAGGCGATGGCGGTTTGGATGAGGGTGCGGCGTTGCATGACAGTGTCTCCTTGGCGTTCAGGTACAAAAACTCAGCGCGAGCTCACGGCAGCTCGACGATCTCGACCCAGTTCGGGTTCTTGCCCAGCGGCAGTCGCTGGGGCGTGCCGAGGGCACCGCTCGCAGCGTCGATCGGGTGCACCGAGGCGCTGTGGGACTCCTGGCCGACGGCGATCAGGAAACGGCTGCTCGGATCGATGGCGAAGCCGCGCGGCGTCTTCTCGGTCGGTGTCTGGCCCAGCGCTTGCAGCCGGCCGGTCGAGGCGTCGACCTTGAAGCCCGACAGCGTGCTGGACGTGCGCTCCGATGCGTAGAGATAGCGGCCGTCGGGCGTGAGATGAAGATCGGCGGCCCAGGGCTTGCCGGTGAAGCCCGCGGGCAGCACGGTGGCGCTCTGCTGGAGTTGCAGCGTGCCGCGGGCGGCGTCCCAGGCATACACATGCAGGCCGGCGTCGAGCTCGTTCAGCAGGTACACGTTGCGCTGCGCCTTGTCCCAGACGAAGTGGCGCGGTCCCGACTTCGCCGCGCCGGTCGTCAGCGGCGGGTCGTTGGGCGACAAGACTCCGGTCTGGGCGTCGAAGCGCCAGCTCGAGACGTTGTCGCCGCCCAGGCTGGTCGCCAGCACGAAGCGATTGCCGGCATCGGCGTGAATGGCGTGTGCGTTGGGTGCCGTGGGAAGCAACTGCTGGATCGGGCCGACGTTGCCCGCCTTGTCGATGCTGTTGACCGTGATCTTGTGCCCCGGGTAGGAAGCCGCGAACAGCCAGCGCCCCGTGGCGTCGGTGTCGATGTTGGCCATGCTGTCGGCCAGCGGCGCCTCGCCCAGCTTCTTCAGCTTGCCGCTGGTGCCATCGATCGCGAAACTCGCGACGCGAAAGGGCTGCGAGCGAAGTGCGGCGTACAGGAAGCGCTTGTCGGGGCTCACGGCCATTGGCATCACCATGCCGCCGACGTTCACCGACTCCACAGGCTTCAGCGTGCCCTGGGCGCGGTCGAGCTCGAGAACGGAGATCTCCTGGCTGTCCGCATTGGACACGTAGACCCAGGTGGCGGCCGAAACGTTGCCGCCGATCGCGGCGAGTCCGGGCACGAGCAGCAGCGCGAGGCGGCGCAGCGCGCGAGAAGTGATGGCTGGATGCATATTTTTCTTCCTTAGGGGTTCAGCCGGTTCAAGGCATGTACTGGCCGCCGTTGACTTCGAGAATCTGGCCCGTCACGTAGCTCGAAAGCTGCTCCGAGGCGAGGTAGAGAAAGGCGCCCACGCAGTCGTCGGGCTCGCCGATGCGGGCCATCGGGATCGTGGCCTTGAAGGACTCGAGCATCTGGGGCGTCGAGAACTGGTCGTGGAAGGGCGTCTGGATCACGCCCGGCGCCACCGCGTTGACGCGGATGCGGTCGAGTGCAAGCTCCTTGGCCAGGCCGCGGGTCGCCGTGCTGACGAAGCCCTTGGCGCCGGCATACAGGTAGGCGCCGGGCCCGCCGCCGTGGCGCGCCGCGACCGACGAGACGTTGATGATGCTGCCGCCGCGGCCCTGCGCGCGCATCAGCGGCACCACTTCGCGGCAGAAGGCGAGCACCGAGCGCGCGTTGATGTGCAGCACCTCGTCGAAGAGCGCGTCGTCGAAGTCGGCGATCGGCACGCGCTTGACCAGGCTGCCGGCGTTGTTGACAAGGACGTCGATGCCGCCAAGTCGTGCGACGGTTTCGCGCACCACGCGCCGGATCGCTTCGGTGTCGCGCACGTCGCCCTGCAACGCGAAGGCTTCGCCGCCGGCGGCGGTGATCGCGTCCACCACCTCCTTCGCGGGGCCGGCCGAGCGGTTGTAGTGGACGGCCACGCGCATGCCGCGCGCCGCGTAGGCCCGTGCGACGGCGGCACCGATGCCGGTGCTGGCGCCCGTGACGAGGGCGGTCTTGCCTTTCAGATCTTTCATGCGATTCTCCTTTTCAGGTGACGGGCGCCGGGTTGAACAGCACCAGCGCGTTGTGCAGCTTCCAGTGCTCGGCCCAGGTCTTCTTGCGGCCGCTGGCCACGTCGAGCATCAGCCGGAACAGCTCCCAGCCCACGTCTTCGATCGTGGCTTCGCCGTCGGCGATGCGGCCGGCGTTGACGTCCATCAGGTCGTGCCAGCGGCGCGCGAGATCGCTGCGCGTGGCGACCTTGATCACCGGCACCTCGGCCAGCCCGTAGGGCGTGCCGCGGCCGGTGGTGAACACGTGCAGGTTGATGCCGGCCGCGAGCTGCAGCGTGCCGCAAATGAAGTCGCTGGCCGGCGTGGCGGCATAGAGCAGGCCCTTCTGCTGCGCCTTCTCGCCCGGCGCGACGACGCCCGAGATCGGCGAGCTGCCCGACTTCACGATCGAGCCCATCGCCTTCTCGACGATGTTGGAGAGCCCGCCCTTCTTGTTGCCGGGCGTGGTGTTGGCGCTGCGGTCGACGCGGCCCTTGTCGAGGTAGGCGTCGTACCAGGCCATCTCGCGGATCATCGCCTCGGCCACCTCGGGCGTGGTCGCGCGGGAGGTGAGCTGGTCGATGCCGTCGCGCACCTCGGTCACCTCCGAGAACATCACGGTCGCGCCGGCGCGCACCAGCAGGTCGGTGCAGAAGCCGACCGCCGGGTTGGCCGTGACGCCCGAGAAGGCATCGCTGCCGCCGCACTGCACGCCGACCACCAGCTCGCTGGCGGGCACGGTTTCGCGCCGGCGGGCGTTGAGGCGCTCGAGATGCTCCTCGGCCTGGCGCAGGATCGAATCGACCATCGACATGAAGCCGATGTGCGCCTCGTCCTGCAGGCACACCACGTCCAGCCCGGTCTCCGCGCTGGCGCCGACGTCGGCCACGTTGCGTTCGTCGATCAAGGGAATCGTGCCGGGCGGCATCAGGCGCTCGGGCTGCAGCTTCTCGCAGCCCAGGCTCACCACCATCACCTCGCCGCCGAAGTTGGGGTTGAGGCTGATGTTGCGCAGCGTGCGGATCGGAATGATCGCGTCGGGCGCATCGATCGCAACGCCGCAGCCATAGCCGTGCTCCAGCGCCACCACGTCGTCGACGTTCGGAAACTTCGGCAGCAGCTCGGCCTTGATGCGCTGCACGGCGAACTCGGTCACGCCGGCCACGCACTGCACGGTCTGGGTGATGGCCAGGATGTTTCGGGATCCGACCGAGCCGTCGGGATTGCGGTAGCCCTCGAAGGTGTAGCCCTCGAGCGGCGCCTGCGGCGGCGGCTTGACGGTGGCGATCGGCAGGCCTTCGAGCTCGCGCGCGGCGGGCATCTTCAAGAGCCGCTCGTGCACCCAGCTGCCGGCGGCGATGGGCTTCAGCGCATAGCCGATCACGACGTCGTAGCGCCGCACCTCGCCGCCTTCGGGAATGTCGACCAGCGCCACCTTGTGCGCCTGCGGCACCTTCTCGACCAGCGCCAGGCCCGAGGGGAACACGGTGCCGGCAGGCAGCCCGCCGTCGTTGGCCACGATCGCGACGTTGTCGCGCTCGTGCATGGTGATGTAGAGGGGTTCGCTCATTTGGGTGCGGAGAAGAGCTCGGGCAGCCACAGGGAGAAGGCCGGCACGTAGGTCACGAGCATCAGGCACACCAGCAGCGCCCCGTAGAAGGGCCAGATCGATCGCATCACCTGCCCGACCGACACCCCTCCGATGGCGCAGCCGATGAACTGCGTGGTGCCGACCGGCGGCGTGTTCAGGCCGAGCGCGCAGTTGATCAGCATGACGATGCCGAACTGCACCGGGCTCATGCCGAACTGCATCGCGATCGGCAGGAAGATCGGCGTGCAGATCAGGATCGTGGCGGCCATGTCGAGGAAGGTGCCCAGCACGAACAGCAGCACGTTGATCATCAGGAAGATGACCCACGGGCTGCTCGAGACCGAGGTCATCAGTTCGCCGGTTTTCTGCGGCACCTCGTACAGCGCCATGAAGTAGCCGAAGGCCGAGGAGATGCCGATCAGCAGCAGCACCACGCCGGTGGTCTTGCAGGCCTTGGCGCAGGCCTTCAGAAAATCCTGCCAGCTGAGCGACCGGTACACCAGCACCGTGACGCCCAGCGCCCACAGCACGGCGGTGGCTGCCGACTCGGTGGCGGTGAACACCCCCGACAGGATGCCCACGAGGATGATCGCGACGATCAGCAGCCCGGGCAGCGCGCCGATGAAGGCCGCCAGCACCTCGCCCCAGCCGGGGAAAGCGCCGCGGATCGGGTAGCCGCGCTTGATCGCCACGTAATACGCCGCCCCCAGATTGCACAGCGTCAGGATCAGCGCCGGAATCATCCCCGCCAGGATCAGGCTCAGCACGCTGACCGAGGCGATGCCGGTGGTGGCCAGTGTGAAGATGATGAGGTTGTGCGAGGTCGGCATCAGCGCGCCGACCAGCGCCGCGTGCGTGGTGACGTTGACCGCGTAGTCCGCGTCGTAGCCCTCGCGCTTCATCAGCGGGATCATCACCGAGCCCATGGCCGACACGTCGGCCACCGGCGAGCCCGCCACGCCGCCGAACAGCGTGCAGCCGATCACGTTGCTCATGCCGAGCCCGCCGCGCACATGGCCGATCAGGCTGTTGGCAAAGCGCACGATGCGTTGCGCGATGCCGCCGTAGAGCATCAGCTCGCCGGCGAACACGAAGAAGGGGATGGCCAGGAACGAGAAGATCTGCATCCCGCCGACCATCTTCTGGAACACCACCGCCACCGGCAGACCGGCGTAGAGCACGGTGGCGACCGAGGCGAGGCCGATCGAGAACGCGACCGGCACGCCGAGGACCAGCAGCACGAGAAAACTAAGAGAGAGAACAGTCAATTCCACGCCGGCACCACTTCCTCGTCACGCAGCAGTGCCACGATGTGTTCAACCGAAAACAGAACGATCAACATGCCCGCGATCACGAGCGCCAGGTAGTCCATGCCCACCGGAATGCCGAGCATGGGCTTGATGTCGCTCCACTTGAGCCGGGTCCAGAGCCAGCCGCTGGAAACCATGATGGCGCCGAACAGCGCCACCAGCGCGTGGATCAGGATCTCGATCTTGAGGCGCAGCGACTCCGGCAACAGGGCGACCAGCGAATCCAGGCCGATGTGGCCGGCATCGCGCACGCCGACCGCCACGCCCAGCGCGGTGACGTACAGCACCAGCTGCAGCGCGAGGCCCTCGGCCCAGACCGGCGTGTCGTTGAAGAGGTAGCGCCCGACCACCTGGTACTGCACGCACACGATGATGGCGATCAGCAGCACCACCGCCAGCATCAGGCTGGCCTTGGACAGCAGCGCGCACACGCGCGAGTACGCATGGCGCGAGGGCGGGCGCGACGTTTCGGATTCGGCCGGCCCGTCGATCACTTGTTGTCCTGGATCGCCTTGACCAGGCGCTGCAGGTCCGGCGTGGAGATGAACTTGGCGTACACCGGTGCCATGGCGGCGCGGAACGAGGCCTTGTCGACGTCGGACACGATGGTGGCGCCGCCTTTGGTGACCACCTCGAGCGACTTGGCCTCCTGCTCGTCCCACTTCTTGCGCTGGAACGCGACCGATTCCTTGGCCGCGGCGCGGAACATGTCCTGCTCGGCCTTGGGCAGCTTGTCATAGACGGCTTTGGACATCACCAGCATCTCGGGGGCCATCGAATGCTCGGTGCGCGAATAGAACTTGACGGCCTCGTAGTGCTTGAAGCCGTCATAGGACGGGATGTTGTTCTCCGCGGCGTCGATCAGCCCGGTCTTGAGGCCGGTGTAGACCTCGCCGATCGGCACCGGCGTGGCATTGGCGCCCATGGCGTTGATCAGCGACACCCACAGGTCGGATTGCTGCACGCGGATCTTCATGCCCTTGGTGTCGGCCAGCGACTTCACCGGCTTCTTGGCGTAGATCGAGCGCGCGCCGCTGTCGTAGAAGGCCAGGCCGACCAGGCCCTCGGGCTCGCAGCTCTTCAGGATCTCCTCGCCGGCCGGGCCGTCGAGCGACTTGCGCATGTGGGCGATCGAGTCGAACAGGAAGGGCATCGTCGGCACCAGCGTCTTGGCGCACAGCGAGTTCAGCGGGCTGATGTTGACGCGGGTCATCTCCAGCGCGCCGATCTTCACCTGGTCGATGGTTTCCTTTTCGGTCCCCAGCGCGCCCTTGTTGAAGACCTTGATCTTGTATTTGCCGTTGCTGCGCTTGTCGAGCAGCTCGCTCATGTACTTGACCGCGGCCACGGTCGGGTAGTCGTCGCTGTTGTGCACATCGGCCGAACGGAACTCGACGGCGTGCGCGGCCACGCCCAAGGCGGCGGCCGCCAGGGCGATCAGGGTGCGGGTGTATGTCATTTGTCTTCCTCTTTGGTGGTGGTTTATGGAAATTGAACGTTGTCAGGTGCCGAACGCGGGCTCCGCGATGCCTTGGGTGCCGGGGCGCAGCGCGAACAGGCCGCCGGCGAGCGGCTGCTCGGAGAGATCGCCGCCCGGGCGGATCGAGGTCACGAACAGCGTGTCGAGCTTCGGGCCGCCGAAGGCGCACATCGCGGGCTTCTTCACCGGCACTTCGAGCGAGCGGTCGAGCCTGCCTGCGGGCGTGAAGCGGTGCACCAGGCCGGCGTCGTTGCCGCAGATCCAGTAGCAGCCGTCGGCGTCGACCGCGGCGCCGTCGGGCCGGCCGGGCAGCGGCTTCATATCGATGAAGACGCGGCGGTTCGTGGGCGTGCCGCTGGCCGTGTCGTAGTCGAAGGCCCAGATGGTCTGCACGCTCGGGTGCGAATCGGAGAGGTACATCGTGCGGCCGTCGGGGCTGAAGGCCAGGCCGTTGGGCACGATCAGGTCGTCGAGTTGCACGGTGGGTGCTTCGGCGCCTTTGTCATAGCGATAGAGGTGCCCGACGCGCGAGCCGGCTGCCATGTCCATCAGCATGGTGCCGGCCCAGAAGCGGCCCTGGCGGTCGCAGCGGCCGTCGTTGAAGCGCATGCCGGGCAGGGCGTGCTCCACCTGGGCGAGCCGCGTCGCGGCGAGCGTGCCGTCGTCCTGCGCTGCAATCGAGAACAGGCCGCTTTCCATGCCCGCGATCCAGGCGCCCGGCACGTCGGCGCGCGGCGCGATGCAGGCCAGCATCTCCTCACCGATCCACTTCACATGGCCGGCCGCCGACCAGCGGTGCAGCGCCCGACCCGGGATGTCGACCCAATAGAGCGCTTCGTCAGCCGCCGACCACACAGGGCTCTCGCCCGTGCCGCAGCGAGCATCGACCACGAGCTCGGCTTTGCTGGACATGGCCTTCAATCGCCGAAGGGGCCCTGGGCGGTAAAGGCGCCGCCCTGGTAGATGGCGTTCGGGTCGGTCGGTGCCACGGGCGGCTGCGCCTCGATCTTGGCGCGGAAGACTTCCGAGCTGTCCTGCGGCTGGAAGCCCAGGTGCGCGGCCGCGCTGTTGTCCCACCAGACATCGCGGTTGGCCGACACGCCGTAGACCAAGGTATGGCCCACGGAGGGCGTGAAGAGTGACCTCTCGACCAGCGTCGTCAGGTCGCGGTAGCTGAGCCAGGTGCTCATCATGCGGCGGTTGGCCGGCTCGGGGAAGGAGGAGCCGATGCGGATGCTCACGGTCTCGATGCCCCAACGGTCGAAGTAGAACTGCGCCACGTCTTCGCCGAAGGATTTGGACAGGCCGTAGTAGCCGTCGGGCCGGCGCGCGGCGTGGGCGTCGATCGTTTCGCTCTGCTTGTAGAAGCCGATCACATGGTTCGAACTCGCGAACACCACGCGCTTCACGCCATGCCGGCGCGCGCCTTCATAGAGATGGAAGATGCCCTTGATGTTGGCTTCGAGGATTTCCTCGAAAGGGCGTTCGACCGAGACGCCGCCCAGGTGCACGATCGCGTCGCAGCCGGCGATCAGCGCATCGACCGCGGCCTTGTCGGCCAGATCGCAGGGCACGACTTCCTCGTGCTTGCCCTCGGCCGGCGCGAGCGCCGCGATGTCGGAGACGCGCAGCACATCCGCATAAGGACGCAGCCGTTCGCGCAGCACCTTGCCCAGGCCGCCGGCGGCGCCCGTCAGAAGCAGCCGGGCCACGCGGGGCGGATTGGCTTTGGAAATCTCACTCATCTCTTGTTTGTCTCTGGTGGTAAGTTATCGGTTGTCGTACAACGAGATGACGATTATCATCACCGCATGACGAACCTGTCAACGGGGTCAATCGCTAGCGCCGAGGCCGCCACCTTCACCGGCAGCCCGCGCCGCCGCGGGCGCGGTTTGGCCCATGGCCTGGTCGACGATCTGGGCGAGAAGATCCGCAGCCAGCAGCTCAAGCCGGGCGACAAACTGCCGACCGAGTCGGCCATCATGCAGGCCTACGGCGTGAGCCGCACGGTGGTGCGCGAGGCGCTCTCGAAGCTGCAGGCGGGGGGGCTGGTGGAGACGCACCACGGCATCGGCACCTTCGTGCTGCAGCCCAAGGCCGCGGGCATGTTCCGGCTCGATGCCTCGGACATCGCGACCTCGGTCGACGTGCTCGCGGTGCTCGAGCTGCGCATCAGCCTGGAGACCGAATCCGCCGGCCTGGCCGCGACGCGCCGCACCGACGAGCAGCTGGCCGCGATGCGCGAGGCGCTCGACGATTTCGAGCGCAACGTGGCGGTGGCGGGGGACACGGTGGCGCCCGACTTCCGTTTCCATCTGCAGATCGCTCAGGCCACCGGCAACCCGTACTTCGCGGACATCATGAGCCACCTGGGCACCACGATCATTCCACGCACGCGCATCACGGCCATCCGCAACCACGACCGGCGCGGCGAATACCTGAGCCGCGTGAACCGCGAGCATGAAGAGATCTACGCCGCCATCGCGCGGCGCGACCCGGAGTCGGCGCGCGCGGCCATGCGCATCCACCTGACCAACAGCCGCGAGCGGCTGCGGATCGCGCAGGCAGCGGCCAAGAGCGCCGCTGCCGAAGCCGCGCCGCCTGGCGATCCGGCCGATAGCACGCCGCCGGCCTGAGCGGCCGGCGCGCAGGACTGGACAGGGCGTCCAACTAGTTGTACGATGACTGATGACGAAGCCCGAAGCGGCATGCATGTGCGTGCCTGCGCGGCAGTCGCCCATTCCCATCCTCAGGAGACACAAGACATGACCATGAATCGACGCGATCTCGTGCTCGGCGCACTCGGCACCGGGCTGCTGGCCGCAAGCGGCGCACAGGCTGCCGACGCCTGGCCCGCCAAACCCATCCGCATCGTGGTGCCGTATCCGCCCGGCGGGTCGTCCGACATCATCGCGCGCTCGATCAGCCAGCCGCTGTCGGAAGCGCTCAAGCAATCGGTCATCGTGGAGAACCGCGCCGGTGCCAACGGCAACCTCGGCGCCGACCTGGTGTCCAAGGCGTCGCCCGACGGCTACACGCTGCTCTTGTGCGACGTCGGCGCGCTCGCGATCAGCCCGTCGGTCTACACCAAGCTGCCGTTCGACCCGTCGAAGGACCTGCGCGGCGTGACCATGCTGGCCTATTCGCCGCACCTGCTGGTTGTGCATCCGTCGGTGCCGGTGAGCAACCTCAAGGAACTGGTCGCGCTGTCGAAGAAGTCCGACCTGAACTTCGCCGTCACCGCCACCGGCAGCGCGCCGCACCTCGCCGGCGTGGCGCTCGAACGCGCCAGCGGCGCGCGCTGGCAGTACGTGCCCTACAAGGGCGGCGTGCAGGCCATCCAGGACACGGTGGGCGGCCAGACCCAGGTGCTGATGAACGGCATGCTCGCGACGCTGCCGCATGTGCAGAGCGGCAAGCTCAAGATCCTCGGCGTCTCCAAGTCCACGCGCATGCCGCTGATCGGCGATGTGCCGACCATTGCCGAGCAGGGCGTGCCCGGCTTCGACTCCGGTACCTGGCAAGGCATGCTGGCGCCGCGCGGCACGCCCGAGGCGGTGATCCAGCGCCTCAACAAGGAACTGGTTTCGATCATCCGTTCGCCCGACATCCGCTCGCGCCTGGCCGGGCAGGGTGCCGAGGTTGTGACCATGGCGCCGACCGAGCAGGAGCAGTTCTTCAACAAGGAACGCGCGCGCTGGGCCAAGGTCGTCGATGCGGCCCAGATCAAGCTGGACTAGAGCAACTATCCCGGCCGTTCGGGCTGAGCTTGTCGAAGCCTGTCTTGAGCAAGGACGAGGGGCCCTTCGACCAAGCTCAGGGCGAACAGAGCTGAGGACTCATCTTTTTCTTTCTTCACTTCAATCGCATGAATCCGCAAGAACTCAAATCCATCATGGGCTCCGGCCTGCTGTCCTTCCCATTGACCGACTTCGACGCCGAAGGCAACTTCCACAAGAAGGGCTACATCGAGCGCCTCGAATGGCTGGCGCCCTATGGCGCGAGCGCGCTGTTCGCGGCCGGCGGCACCGGCGAGTTCTTCTCGCTGACCGCCGACGAATATCCCCAGATCATCCGCACCGCGGTCGACACCTGCCGCGGCAAGGTGCCGATCATCGCGGGCGCCGGCGGCCCCACGCGCTTCGCGATCCAGTGCGCGCAGGCGGCCGAGAAGGCCGGCGCCCACGGCATCCTGCTCTTGCCGCACTACCTGACCGAAGCCGGCCAGGAAGGGCTGGCCGCGCACGTGGAAGCCGTGTGCAAGAGCGTGAAGTTCGGCGTCATCGTCTACAACCGCGGCCAGAGCAAGCTCTACCCGGCCACGCTCGAGAAGCTGGCCGCGCGCTGCCCCAATCTCGTGGGCTTCAAGGACGGCATCGGCGACATCGAGCTCATGAGCTCGATCCACCTGCGCATGGGCGACCGCTTCGCCTACCTCGGTGGCCTGCCGACGGCCGAGGTCTATGCGGCGGCCTACAAGGCGCTGGGCACGCCGGTGTATTCCTCGGCGGTGTTCAATTTCATCCCGAAGACCGCGATGGACTTCTACAAGGCGGTGGCCGACGACGACATGGCCACGCAGCATCGCCTGCTCAAGGAGTTCTTCATGCCCTACCTGGAGATCCGCAACAAGGGCCACGGCTACGCGGTGAGCATCGTGAAGGCCGGCGCCAGGATCGTGGGACACGACGCCGGCCCGGTGCGCACGCCGCTCACCGAGCTCAAGCGCGAGGAGTACGACGCGCTGGCGGCGCTGATCGACAAGCTCGGCCCGCAATAGGCCGTTTCCGAGTGCGCTCGTTGCAGGGAGCGTAGAGTTCCCCACTGCGCGGGGCCGCTCTTGCGGCCCTTCATTTTTTTCCCCGACCGACCTCCAAGGAACTGCCATGCAGAACTTCGACAACCTGATCAACGGCGAATGGCGCGCCGGCGCCAGCTACAGCCCGAATACCAATCCGAGCAACCTGGGCGACGTGCTCGGGCAATATGCCCAGGGCGATGCCGCCCAGGTGGATGCGGCCGTCGCGGCAGCCACCGCGGCCTTCCCGGCCTGGTCCACCGGCAGCATCCAGGCGCGCAGCGATGCGCTCGACAAGATCGGCAACGAGATCCTGGCGCGCAAGGAAGAACTCGGCACCCTGCTCGCGCGCGAGGAGGGCAAGACCAAGCCCGAAGGCATCGGCGAAGCCACGCGCGCCGGCCACATCTTCAAGTTCTTCGCCGGCGAATGCCTGCGCCTCTCGGGCGAAGTTCTTCCCTCGGTGCGCCCGGGCATCGGCGTCGAGATCACGCGCGAGCCGGTAGGCGTGGTCGGGCTCATCACGCCGTGGAACTTCCCGATTGCGATCCCCGCCTGGAAGATCGCGCCGGCGCTGGCTTTCGGCAATTGCGTGGTGCTCAAGCCCGCCGACCTGGTGCCGGGCTGCGCCTGGGCGCTGGCCGAGATCATCAGCCGCTCGGGCATTCCGCCCGGCGTGTTCAACCTCGTGATGGGCCGCGGCAGCGTGATCGGCAACGCCCTGGTCGACCATCCCGGCATCCATGCCATCAGCTTCACCGGCTCGGTCGGCGTCGGCCGCAACATCGCGGTGCAGTGCGCGACCAAGCACAAGAAGGTGCAGCTCGAGATGGGCGGCAAGAACCCACAGGTGGTGCTGGACGACGCCAACCTCGAGCAGGCCGTCGAGCTCAGCGTGCAGAGCGCCTTCTATTCGACCGGCCAGCGCTGCACCGCATCGAGCCGGCTGATCGTGACCGAGGGCATCTACCCGACGTTCATCGAGGCGATGAAGGCGCGGATGGCGAAGATCAAGGTCGGCGACGCGCTGGCGCAGGGCACCGACATCGGCCCGGTCTCCAGCGAGAGCCAGCTGCAGCAGGACCTGAACTACATCGAGATCGGCCAGGGCGAGGGCGCCACGCTGGCCGCGGGCG
Source organism: Variovorax sp. LjRoot84 (assembly GCF_964254305.1). Classification (NCBI taxonomy): domain Bacteria; kingdom Pseudomonadati; phylum Pseudomonadota; class Betaproteobacteria; order Burkholderiales; family Comamonadaceae; genus Variovorax; species Variovorax sp. LjRoot84. Next base: position 4,062,594 of record NZ_CAXUTE020000001.1, on the reverse strand, counting down.
GCGAGCGGCTGAAGCTGGACACCGAGGGCTACTACATGTCGCCGGCGCTGTTCAGCGAATCGGTGGCGTCGATGCGCATCAACAAGGAAGAGATCTTCGGGCCGGTGGCCAGCGTGATCCGGGTGAAGAACTACGAGGAGGCGCTGGCGACCGCCAACGACACCGAGTTCGGCCTGTCGGCGGGCATCGCGACGACGAGCCTGAAGTACGCGACGCACTTCAAGCGCCACAGCCAGGCGGGCATGGTGATGGTCAACCTGCCGACCGCGGGGGTGGACTATCACGTGCCCTTCGGCGGGCGCAAGGGGTCGAGCTATGGGCCGCGGGAGCAGGGGCGCTATGCGCAGGAGTTCTTTACCGTGGTGAAGACGGCTTACACGCTGGCTTGAGCGTCTTGTCTTGCTCCCTCTCCCTCCGGGAGAGGGTTGGGGTTGGAGGCGCCGGAGCCGGGAGTTCGCCCCGGCTCCAGGCCTCAAGATGAAGCGCGTCGTTGCCCCCTTCGCAGCCAGTATTCGATCAGCTCGAACACCCCTTCGCTCAACAGCGCCAGCACCGCCGCCGGCACCGCGCCCGCAACCAGCAACTCGCGGTCGTTGAGCGCAAGGCCGGTCACGATGCGTTCTCCAAAGCCTCCGGCTCCGATGAAGGCCGCGATGGTCGCCGTCCCGATCGCGATCGCCGTTGCCGTCCGTACACCGGCCAAGAGCGTCGGCAGCGACAGTGGCAACAGCACCAGCCGCAGGCTCTGCCTGCCGGTCATCCCGAGCGCCGTGCCAGCCTGTCGCAGGCCCACAGGCACCTCGGCCAGCCCGGTCACCGTGTTGCGCATGATCGGCAGCAGCGAATAAAGCGTGAGCGCGATCAGCGCCGGCAGGGTGCCGATCGCGCCGATCAGCGAGATCAGCACCGCCAGCATCGCGAGCGATGGCACGGTCTGCAGCAAGCCCGTGAGGCCGAGCACCACGGCGCGCAAGCGCAGGTGCGGAAACACGAGGATGCCCAAGGGCACCGCGATCAGGATCGCGAGCCAGACCGAGACCGCCACCAGCAGCAGATGCTGCCGTGCCAGCCGGCCGAGGTCGGGGCCGAAGAGCTTGGCGGCAAAGCCCCGCGCGGCGCTCTCGGCGCCCGCCGGCCCGCTGTGCTTGCCCTGCGCCAGGAAGTCGCGCGCGATCACGTCGAAAGCCACGCCCTGCAGTTCGGCGCGCGCGTTCATCGCGATCATCGCGCGCTCGTCGATGCGGCCTTCGAGCTTCTGCAGCGCGGCCCAGGCCTGCGGAAAGCGCGTGGGCACGTCCAGGCGATACAGCAGCACCGCGTCGTAGCGCGGGAAATAGCGGCGGTCGTCTTCCAGCACGCGCAGGCCGAGGTGGTCGATCTTGGCGTCGGTGGTGTAGATGTCGATCACGTCGATCTGTTTGGCTGCGATCGCGTCGTAGGCCAGGCCGTGGTCCAGGCCGGTCGGCTTCTGGCCGAAGCCGTAGCGCGCGGCCAGGCCCTGCCAGCCATCGGCACGGCCGATGAATTCGTTCGAGAGCCCGAGCCGCAGTTCAGGGTGGCGTGCCAGGTCGCTCAGGCTGCGCACGCCGAGCCGGTCCGCATCGGCCGCGCGCATCGCGAGCGCATAGCCGTCGTTGAAGCCCAGCGGGATGGCGGCGCCGAGCCCGAGCGGCGCGAGCGCGGCGTTCATGGCCTCGCGCGTCATCGGCTGCGGGTTCTTGAGGATCTCCAGACCGATGGTGCCGGTGTATTCGGTGTAGAGATCGATGCCGCCCGAGCGCAGGGCTTCGTAGACGATGGCCGTGTTGCCCAGGCCCTGCCGCACCACGGGCGGGCTCGCCGTATGAGGCGATGCGGTCTGCGCCAGCACTTCCGCCAGGATGTACGACTCGGTGAAGCGCTTGGAGCCGACGCGCAGGCTTCCCTCCTGCGCGTGCGAGGACGAGGCCGCGCAGAGCAGCAGGCCCAGGCAGGACAAGGCGGTCAGCCACGCACGGCGCGAGGGATGCATCGAGCGCAGTGTATCGGCGTGACAGGCCGGTTTCCTACAGCAGCTGGTGTGCGGGGCTGATGCTGCGCCGCACCAAATGAACGCAAGCTGAATCGGTGCTGATCAATTACGTCCGACGCGGTCAAGGAAAGCCCCTGCTGCTCGTTCATGGGCTTGGCAGCAGCTGGCGCTCGTGGCAAACCATCATGGAGCCGCTGGCTGCCAAGCGCGCGGTGGTCGCGATCGACCTGCCCGGTTTCGGCAAGAGCCCGCCGCTGGCAGGAGAAGTCTCCTTGCAGACCCTGGCCAATGCCATCACGGAGTTTCTGCGCGAGCACGACCTGATCGGCACCGACGCCGTCGGCAGTTCGATGGGCGCGCGCCTGGTGCTCGAACTGGCGCGCCGCGGCGGTGTGCTGGGTTGCGTCATCTCGCTCAACCCCGGCGGATTCTGGGCGGGCTGGGAGCGCCAGGTCTTCCACGCTTCGATCTGGCTCTCGGTGCGGCTGGTGCGTGCGCTGCAGTTCGCGATGCCCACGATCACCGCCCACGAATGGTCGCGCAGGCTTCTTCTCACGCAGTTTTCGGCGCAGTCGGCCATGCTGGCGCCGTCGCTTGTGCTCGAGGAAATGCGCAGCTGTGCTGCTGCGCGGTCCTTCAACCTGGTGTTGCGCGATCTCGTGCGCGGTGCGCCGCCGCAAGGCGCGACCATCGGCAGCATGCGCAAGCCGCTTGTGATCGGCTGGGGCCGCATGGACCGCGTCTGTTTTCCGCAGCAAGCCGCGCGGGCGCAGCGGCTTTTTCCCGACGCGCGCCTGCACTGGTTCGAGCGCTGCGGCCACTTTCCGCATTGGGACGCGCCGGAGGAAACCGCGCGCCTGATCCTCGAGACCACGGCCGACTGAATTTTTGTGAAAGACGCAATGGCATCCCACAAGAGAAAGAAAAAAGCTTCGCTTCCCCCACCCGAGATCCATGGCGCGCGAGAACTGCCTACGGTGCTGGTCGAGGGCTACAGCCTCCAGTTGCGCGACAAGGACGGCTTCATCGGCGACCAGGCCAGCCAGACGGCGTTCAGGGAACTGCTGGAGCGCTGGCGACGGCGCCGCCGGAAGAGGGGCAGGGACCCGTTGGGCGCCAAGCATTCGAAGGACCTGCCCAAGAGCACGCTGGACGCCACGCTCAAAGCCGGCCAGACCTCCGAGGCCGCCGACATGGTTCATGGCGCCATCGAGGAATTCGCCGAGGAGCTGGCCTGGGTCATCGAACGCTTCCTGCGCCAGCCGTCATGGCAGGGCGTGGAGCGCATCGTGATCGGCGGCGGCTTCCCGGAGAGCGACGTCGGCGAGCGCGCGGTGCTGCAGGCGGCGGCCATCCTCCAGGGCATGGGCATCGACGTGCAATTGGGCCGCATCGGCCACGAAACCGACGACGGCGGATTGCTCGGCTGGTTGCACCTGGCACCGCCGCCGCTGCTGAAAGGCCGTGACGCGATCCTCGCGATCGACATCGGCGGCACCAACGTGCGCTGCGGCATCGTCAAGATGCGCCGCAAGCGCGCCAAGGACCTGTCGAAGGCGAAGGTGCTGCGGCGCGAAAAGTGGCGCCATGCGGACGACGGCCCGGCGCGCAAGGTGCTGGTCGAGCGCCTGGTGGACATGCTCCACGATCAGATCCGCTACGCCACGAAGAAGGGCATCCGCCTGGCGCCCTTCATCGGCATCGGCTGCCCGGGCCTGATCCGCAAGGATGGCTCGATCGCGCGCGGCGCGCAGAACCTGCCGGGCGACTGGGAGAGCGAACACTTCCATCTGCCGACCGAGCTGGGCAAAAAAATTCCGACGATCGGCGGCGAGCCCGCCCTGGTTCTGATGCACAACGATGCCGTGGTGCAGGGCCTGAGCGAATTGCCTTTCATGCGCGACGTGAAGCGCTGGGCGATGCTGACCATCGGCACCGGACTTGGCAACGCCAGCTACACCAACAAGACCTAGAGTTGGAACGCGATGGTCAGCAGCAGTCCTTCGGCCACGTCGCGCACGATGCCCGGACGGCGCGCGCGGTAGGTCTCGCCGGCCGAGGCGGTGGCCTCGATCCATTGCGCGAGCCAGTCGATTTCGTTGCGGTCGTAGAACACAACCGCCGCCTCATGGTTCAGGAGCAGGCTGCGCATGTCGAGGTTGATCGAGCCGCACAGCGCGAGCTCTTCGTCGACCACCACCGCCTTGGCATGCGCCATGAAGGGCAGCATGCGGAAGATCACGCCGGCGCGCGCCAGGTCGCGCATGGCGCGGGCACGCACGAAATCGGCGAGCCGGTGGTTGGACTGCGCGGGAATCGCGATCGTGACCTGCACGCCGCGCCGCGCGGCCAGGCGCAGCGCATCGCGCAGGCCGTCGCCGGGCACGAAGTAGGGCGTGATCGCGAGCACGCGGTGCTCGGCGCGGAAGCAGGCGTCGATCAGGAGCGCGTGCGCCGTGTCTTCGGTCTGGTCGGGGCCGCTCGGCAGGAATTGCGCCAGGCCGCCAGCCGGCGGCGCCACCGCGGCCGCGATGGCGCGCGGCTTGCGCCCGCGCACCGAGGCCCAGTCATGGTCGAACTGGCGCGCCGCCGCGGTGGCCACGCTGCCCTTCAAATCGAAGGACAGGTCGCGCCAGCCCACCGGGTAGTCGTGGTTGCCGAGGAAGTATTCGCCCGCCATGTTGCGGCCGCCCGACCAGAGCCAGCCGTCGTCGGCGATCGTGAGCTTGCGGTGGTTGCGCAGGTTGCGCGGACCCGCGCGGCGCAGGCTGAAGATCGGGCGGAACACGGCCACCTCGGCGCCGGCATCGCGCAGCGTGTCGAAGTGGCTTCGCGGCAGCGACAAGGCGCCGAAGCCGTCGAGCAGCACCCGCACCTTGATGCCTTCGCGCGCGCGCCGCGAGAGCCGGTTGATCGCCTCGTGCCCGAGCGCGTCGTCGCCGATGATGAAGGTGCAGACGTCGATGCGCGTGCGCGCGCCCTCGATCACTTCCCACAGCGCATCGCGCGCGGCGCCGCCGTCGGCATGGAAGCGCACCGCGCAAGGTCCGGGCGCCGCGAGGCCGAAGCTTTCGACCAGGTCGGCAGCCCAGTGCCCGGCAGGTACCGAGCGCCGCGGCCGCGGCGAGCCCGCGGGCCGCAGCTTGCGCTGGCCGAACAGCAGGTAGATCGGCAGGATGAAGTAGGGCAGCAGCACGAGACCCATCACCCATGAAATGGCGGTGCTGGGCGCGCGCTGCTCGCGCCTTGCGCGCGTCGTCAGCACGTAGACGAGCAGCGCGAAGGTGACGACCAGCAAATGCTGCGACGGCGAGGGCAGCCAGTCGAGCAGGTCGTCGATGCGGTTCACGCGAGGTGCGACTGGAGGGCCAGGGGCACCGGGCGTCCTTGCGAGGCCAGGAACCTCATCATCGGGCCGACCACTTCGCGCACCGCGGGCCGCGCACCCACGCGTTCGCGCCAGGCCAGAAGGCGCGGCGTGTCGCCGGTCATGCCTGCGCCCTTGCGATCGGCGAACACCTGCGCCATGTAGAAGGCGATGTCGGCAAACGAATAGGAGCCGGCGAGGTGGTCGCCGTGCGCCAGCCGATGTTCCATCTGCACATAGAAACGGGCGCAGGCGGCGCAGGCTGCCACCGCGGCCTCGCTTTGCATGTCGTGCTGCAGGCCCATGAGCTTGATCACGTGCGGGAAGAACACCTCGTCTGACATGTGCTCGAGCTGGCGCGCCCGTGCCCGCTCGACCACGCCGCGCGGCCACAGCGGCGGATCCGGCACCCGGTCTTCGAGGTACTCGAAGATCTGCGTCGAGTCGAAGATCTCGACCTCGCCGTCGATCAATACCGGCACCTGCCGCTTGGGGTTGATGCGCAGCACCTCGGGGTGCCTGGGCTCGTAGTTGTCGTCGCGGTCGAAGGGCACCATCACGGCTTCGATCGCGATGCTTTTTTCGAGCGCCGCGATCTGCGCCTTGGCGCCGAACATGCTGAGGGGGCCGGTGAAGAGCTTCATGGAGCGCGATCATGCCCCGACTTCACCTCGCGTGCACCTCAGAGGGAGCCCCACACCTCCTGTGCGGTTTCCACGACCAGCCGCAGCTTCGCGCGCTGCGCCTCGACGGCGATGTTGTTGCCGTGCACCGTGCTCGAGAATCCGCATTGCGGCGAGAGCGCGAGCTGCTCCAGCGGCACGTATTTGGCGGCTGCCTCGATGCGCGCCTTGAGCTCGTCCTTGTCTTCCATCTCGCCGAACTTGGTGGTCACCAGGCCCAGCACCACGGTCTTGCCCTTGGGCAGGAAGCGCAGCGGCCGGAAGTCGCCCGAGCGGGCGTCGTCGTACTCGAGGAAGTAGGCGTCGAGGTCCATCTCCTTGAGCAGCGCCTCGGCCACCGGCTCGTAGTTGCCGGCCGCCGCATGCGTGCTCTTGAAGTTGCCGCGGCACAGGTGCATCGCGAGGATCATGCCCTCGGGCTTCTGCGCCACCACCTTGTTGATGAAGGCGGCGTAGCGGTGCGGCAGCTCGTTGGGGTCGTCGCCGCGCTGGCGGGCGGCTTCGCGCATCTTCTCGTCGCACAGGTAGGCGAGGTTGGTGTCGTCCATCTGCACGTAGGTGCAGCCGGCCGCGGCCAGCGAGCGCAGTTCGTCGCCGTAGGCCCTGGCCACGTCGTCGTAGAACTCCGGGTCGAGTTCGGGGTAGGCCACCTTGCTGATGCCGGCGCGGCCGCCGCGGAAGTGCAGCATGGTGGGCGAGGGGATCGTGACCTTGGGCGTGTTGCCGGCCGACACCTGGCTCTTGAGGTACTCGAAGTCCGCGAGCTGGATGCACTTCGCGTGCGTCACTTTGTCGATGACGCGCATCACCGGCGGTGCCAGCTCCTCGGTGCCGTCGGGCTTCTTGATGGTGACCGGGATGTCGGTCTTCACGCCGCCGAGCTGCTCGAGGAAGTCGATGTGGAAGTAGGTGCGGCGGAACTCGCCGTCGGTGATGCTCTTGAGGCCGATGTCCTCCTGGAACTTCACGATCTCGGTGATGGCCTTGTCTTCGACCCTGCGAAGCTGTTCGGGCGTGATCTCGCCCTTGGCTTTTTGCTCGCGGGCTTCGAGCAGGTATTTGGGGCGCAGGAAGCTGCCGACGTGGTCGTAGCGGGCAGGCAGGCGGGCGTGCTGGGACATGGGGTGCTCCGTCGAAATCAGAAAAAGTACGGTCGATCGTAATCTCATGACGATGGACAGCGCTGGATACAGCGGAGTCGGTATTTACCCTCGTTTTAGCCGAAAAGTGTTGGAAATACCGGTTCAAATGTATACATTGAGTATCCCATGAGCACCTCTTCAAGCCCTTTTCCACTCAACGCCTGGTACGCGGCCGCCTACGACGTCGAGCTCAAGCACGCGCTGCTGGCACGCACCGTCTGCAACCAGAAACTGGTGCTGTACCGGCGCACCGACGGCCAGGTCGCCGCGCTGGAAGACGCCTGCTGGCACCGGCTGATGCCGCTGTCGATGGGCCGCCTCGATGGCGACGAGCTGGTCTGCGGCTACCACGGCCTGGTCTACAACAGCCAGGGTCGCTGCACCCACATGCCGAGCCAGGAGACGCTGAACCCGTCGGCCTGCGTGCGCGCCTACCCGGCGGTCGAGAAGCACCGCTTCGTCTGGGTCTGGCCCGGCGATCCGGCCAAGGCCGACCCGGCGCTGGTGCCCGACATGCACTGGAACGACGACCCGGCCTGGGCCGGCGACGGCAAGATGATCCGCGTGGCCTGCGACTACCGGCTGGTGGTCGACAACCTGATGGACCTCACGCACGAGACCTTCGTGCACGGCTCCTCGATCGGCAACCGCGCGGTGGCGGAGGCGCCCTTCGTCGCGACCCACGGCGACCGCTCGGCCACCGTCACGCGCTGGATGGAGAACATCGATGCGCCGCCCTTCTGGGCCGCGCAGATCCGGCATGCCCACGGCTACCAGGGCAAGGTCGACCGCTGGCAGATCATCCGCTTCGAGGGTCCCTGCACCGTCAACATCGATGTCGGCGTGGCCGAGGCGGGCAGCGGCGCGGTGCCGCGCGACGGCGCGGCGGGCGACCGCAGCCAGGGCGTCAACGGCTACGTGCTCAACACCATCACGCCCGAGACCGACAAGAGCTGCCTCTATTTCTGGGCTTTCGCGCGCAACTACTGCATCGGCGAGCAGCGCCTCACGCACGAGCTGCGCGAAGGCGTGGCCGGCATCTTCCGCGAGGACGAGCTGGTGCTCGAAGCCCAGCAGCGCGCCATCGACGAGCGGCCCGACTACAGCTTCTACAACCTCAACATCGACGCCGGCGCGATGTGGGCGCGACGGCTCATCGACCAGATGATCGCGAAGGAAAGGCCGCGAACAGCTGCCATTCCGATCCGGCCCGCGGCCGAAGCGGCGGGGGAGCGCACGTGAGCATCGTCGCAACCGAGCCTTCGGAAGTCGGCAGCTCGCAAGCCGTCAAGGCCCAGTTGCGGCTGCGCGAGATGGTGCTGGCCGGCGAGCTGCCCGGCGGCGCGCGCATCGCCGAGGTGGCGATCTCCGAGCTGCTGGGGGTGTCGCGCACGCCGGTGCGCAGCGCGCTCATGCGGCTCGAGCAGGAAGGCCTGCTCGAAGCCCTGCCCAACGGCGGCTACGCGGTGCGCACTTTTTCCGAGCGCGACGTGTCCGACGCCATCGAGCTGCGCGGCACGCTCGAAGGCCTGTCGGCGCGGCTCGCGGCCGAGCGCGGCGCGGCGCCGGTGGTGCTGCGCGAGGCGCGTGCCTGCCTGAAGCGCATCGACGAACTGCTGAAGGAGCCCGCGCTCGACGATGCGGCCTTCTCGCGCTATGTGACTTTCAACGAGCAGTTCCACCGGCTTCTGTCCGAGATGGCGGGCAGTCCGCTGATCGCGCAGCAGCTGGAACGCGTGATCAACCTGCCTTTCGCTTCGCCCTCGGGTTTCGTGGTGGTGCAGGCGAACTCGCCGGCCGCGCGCGACATGCTGCTGATCGCGCAGGACCAGCACGGCCAGGTGCTCGATGCGATCGAGAACCGCGAAGGCTCGCGCGCCGAGGCGCTGATGCGCGAGCACAGCCGCCTCGCGCAGCGCAACCTGCGCGAGGCGCTGCACGGCGCGCAGAACCACCCCTTGCCCGGCGTGCAATTGATTCGCCGCAGAGCCTGATGAAAAGCGATACCCACTGGATGCCCGCGCGCATCACTGCCCTGCGCGACCTGACGCCGACTGTGCGCGAGTTCGAGATCACGCCCGAGTCGGGCATTGCCGCGACGCACGAGCCCGGCGCGCATCTGCAGGTGCAGGTGCTGGTCGGCGCACCGGGCTCGGGGCGCATGCAGACGCGCTCCTACTCGGTCGTCGGCGAGCCCGACGAACGTTCCTGGCGCATCGCGGTCAAGCGCCTGGACGATGGCCGCGGCGGTTCGCTCGCGATGTGGCGCTTGGCGATCGGCGACCGATTGCTCGTCGCCGAGCCGCAGAGCCACTTCGGCCTGGACACCACGGCGCCGGGCTACCTGCTGGTGGCAGGCGGCATCGGCATCACGCCGCTGGTCTTCATGGCGCAGCGCCTGGGCGCGCTGGCCGAGCGCAACGGCGTGCGTGTGCGCATGCTCTACGGGGCGCGCAGCGCCGAGGAACTGGCCTACCTGCCCACGCTGCAGGAGGCGCTGGGCGCCAACGTGCAGGCCCACACCGGCAGCGCGCCGATCGACTTCGCCGCCGAGATCGCGGCCCTGCCGGCCGGCGGCCAGCTCTACACCTGCGGGCCGGTGCCGATGCTCGAAGCCGTCAAGCGCGCCTGGGCCGCCGCCGACCGCGTGCCGGCCGACTTGCGCTTCGAGACCTTCGGCAGCAGCGGCCGGCTGGCGGCGCAGGCCTTCGAGGTGCGCATTCCGCGCCACGACCTGGCGATCACCGTGCCGGCCGACGGCACCCTGCTCGAGGCGCTCGAAGCCGCCGGCGTGCAGACCCTCTGGGATTGCCGGCGCGGTGAATGCGGGCTGTGCGCGATGGACGTGCTTGCGGTCGAGGGCGAGATCGACCACCGCGACGTGTTCCTGAGCGAGCACGAGAAAGAGCAGGGCCAGCGCATCTGCGCCTGCGTATCGCGCGCGGTCGGAACGATCACCATCGATTCGGCATGGCGTCCCGAAAGTCCATGAAGCGCCGAAAGGCTTTGCGCGATCATCGCGCGCCCCGTTGGCTAATCGCGCAGAAACATGCAGCCCCAGCGCAGCGCTAGGTGTTTGCCTCGGCGCGATCGCAGTTTCGTTTGTTCACAATAGCCAGCATTCCGCTTTCAGCAAAAAGGAGACTTCCATGCAACGTCGCCACCTTGTCCAGGCCGCGAGCCTTGCGGCCATTGCGCTGGCCATGCCGCTGGCCCAGGCCCAGGGCAACACTTTCAAGATCGGCCTGGTGCTGCCGATGACGGGCCAGCAGGCCACCACCGGCCGCCAGATCGAGGCCGCGGCCCGGCTCTACATGGCGCAGAACGGCGACACCGTGGCGGGCAAGAAGATCGAGCTGATCGTCAAGGACGACACCAGCCTTCCCGACGTGACCAAGCGCCTCGCGCAGGAACTGGTGGTGAACGACAAGGTCAACGTGCTGGCCGGCTTCGGCATCACGCCCTCGGCCATGGCCACCGCGCCCATCGCCACCCAGTCGAAGACGCCGATGGTGGTGATGGCGGCGGCCACCTCGAGCATCACCGAGGCCTCGCCCTACATCGTGCGCACCAGCTTCACTCTGCCGCAGGTCTCGGTCGCGATGGGCGACTGGGCACCGAAGAACGGCATCAAGTCGGTCGTCACGCTGGTCACCGACTACGGCCCGGGCAACGACGCCGAGAAGTACTTCAAGGAGCGCTTCCAGCTCAACGGCGGCAAGGTGATCGATTCGCTGCGCGTGCCGCTGCGCAACCCCGACTTCGCGCCTTTCCTGCAGAAGGTGCGCGATGCCAAGCCCGATGCGTTGTTCGTCTTCGTGCCCTCGGGTGCCGGCGCGGCGGTGATGAAGCAGTTCATCGAGCGCGGCATGGACAAGGCCGGCATCAAGATGATCGCCACCGGCGACGTGACCGACGACGACCAGCTCAACGACATGGGCGAGGGCGCGCTGGGCGTGGTCACCACGCACCATTATTCGGCCGCGCACCCCTCGGCGCTCAACAAGAAGTACGTCGAGGCCTTCCAGAAGGCCAACAAGAACATGCGTCCCAACTTCATGGCCATGGGCGGCTATGACGGCATGCGCGTGATCTACGAGGCGCTCAAGACCACCAAGGGCCAGGGCGGCGGCGATGCGCTGCTCGCCGCGATGAAGGGCCAGATCTTCGAGAGCCCGCGCGGCCAGGTGCTGATCGACGCGCAGACGCGCGACATCGTGCAGGACGTGTATCTGCGCAAGGTCGAGAAGAAGGACGGACAGCTCTACAACGTGGAGTTCGACGTGATCAAGGCGGTCAAAGACCCGGGCAAGGCGAAGTGAGGCCCCGTCGTTCGGCCCATCCCCGTTCGGCCTGAGCCTGTCGAAGGCTTCGACAAGCTCAGCCCGAACGGCCTTTTGTATGTTGACCATTCTTTTCGACGGCATCGCCTACGGCATGCTGCTGTTCGTGCTCGCGGTCGGCCTGGCCGTGACGCTGGGCCTGATGAACTTCATCAACCTCGCGCACGGCGCCTTCGCGATGGCCGGCGGCTATCTCACGGTGTTCGCGATGCAGAAGCTGGGCCTGCCCTTCCTGGCATGCCTGCCGCTTGCCTTCATCGTCGTCGGCCTGGCGGGCGCGCTGCTCGAACGCACGCTCTACCGGCCGATGTATGGCAAGCCGCACCTGGACCAGGTGCTGTTTTCGATCGGCCTGGCCTTCATGGCGGTGGCCGCCATCGACTACTTCGTCGGCTCCTCGCAGCAGAACATCCACCTGCCTGAATGGCTGCGCGGCCGCACCGAGATCGGGGCCGATCCGTGGCTGCTGGGCATGGGGCACTACCGGCTCTTCATCATCGCCGTGTGCGCGGTGCTCACCGTGGTGCTGCAGCTCATCCTGTCGAAGACGCGCTTCGGCAGCCGGCTGCGCGCGGCGGTGGACGATCCGCGCGTGGCGGCCGGGCTCGGCATCAACGTCAACGTGGTGTTCCTCTTGACCTTCGCGGTCGGCTCGGGGCTCGCGGGCCTGGGCGGCGCGCTCGGCGCCGAGATTCTCGGCATGGACCCGACCTTCCCGCTCAAGTACATGATCTATTTCCTGATCGTGGTCTCGGTCGGCGGCACCTCGTCGATCACAGGGCCCTTGCTGGCCGCGCTGCTGCTTGGCATTGCCGACGTGGCGGGCAAGTATTTCATTCCGAAGATGGGCGCCTTCACGGTCTACCTGCTGATGATCCTGATCCTGATGTGGCGGCCGCAGGGCCTGTTCACGCGCAGGGGAGGGAAGTGATGGATTTCCAGAAGTCTCTTGTGCAGAAGGCGCGCTGGCGGCCGTGGGAGTTGGCGGTCTGGGCCGTGGCCTTCGTGCTGCCGGGTATTTTTCCGTCGCACGCGCTGCTGATCAACGAGATCGCGATCGTCGCGTTGTTCGCGATGTCGCTCGACCTGATCCTGGGCTACACCGGCATCGTCTCGCTGGGGCATGCGGCCTTCTTCGGCTTCGGCGCCTACACGGCCGCGCTGTTCGCCAAGCTCGTGATGCCCGATCCGACGGTGGGCCTGGTCGTTGCGGTGCTGCTCTGCGCCGTGCTGGGCGCGCTGGCGAGCATCACGATCTTGCGCGGCAGCGATCTCACGCGGCTCATGGTCACGCTCGGCACCGCGCTGCTGCTGCTCGAGCTTGCGAACAAGCTCGACTGGCTGACCGGCGGCGCCGACGGCCTGCAGGGCGTGGTGATGGGGCCGGTGCTGGGACTGTTCGAGTTCGATCTCTACGGCCGCACGGCGGCCTGGTACTCGCTGGCCGTGATGGGGGTCTTGTTCCTGCTGATGCGGCGGATCGTGCATTCGCCCTTCGGTGCCACGCTGAAGGCCATTCGCGACAACCGCCTGCGCGCGATGGCGATCGGCGTTCCGGTCATCTCGCGCATCGCGGTGATCTACACCGTGGCCGCCGCGGTCGCCGGCGCCGCGGGTGCGCTGCTCGCGCAGACCACCGGCTTCGCCTCGCTCGACGTGCTGGCCTTCGACCGCTCGGCCGACGTGCTGCTGATGCTGGTGATCGGCGGCGTCGGCTGGCTCTATGGCGGCGTGGCGGGCGCGATCGTGTTCAAGCTGCTGCAGAACTGGCTCTCGGCGGTGACGCCGCAGTACTGGATGTTCTGGATCGGGCTGATCCTGGTGCTGCTGGTGCTGGTAGGACGCGACCGCTTGTTGAAGCCCTGGACCTGGTTCGGCGCGCGCCGGAGTGCCAAGCCATGAACGACATCGTTCTCTCGGCCACCGGCCTCGTGATGCGCTTCGGCGGCATCACGGCCACCGACAACGTGACCTTGAACCTGAAGCGCGGCGCGCGCCACGCGCTGATTGGCCCCAACGGCGCCGGCAAGACCACGCTGATCAACCTCTTGACGGGCGTGCTCACGCCCACGGCCGGCCGCATCGTGCTCGAGGGCGAGGACATCACGCGCCTGGCGCCGCACCGTCGCGTGGCGCGCGGCATGGTGCGCACCTTCCAGATCAACCAGCTCTTCGACTCGATGACGCCGCTGGAAACGCTGGCGCTCGTGATCTCGCAGCAGGCCGGGCTGGCCGCGCAGTGGTGGCGGCCGCTGGGCTCTTCGTCCAGGGTGTCGGAGCGGGCTGCGCAGCTGCTGGAGCAGTTTCATCTGGGTGACGTTGCGCAGCAGCAGACGCGGCAGCTGGCCTACGGCAAGCGCCGCCTGCTCGAGATCGCGATCGCGCTGGCCTGCGAACCGCGCGTGCTGTTGCTCGACGAGCCGGTGGCCGGCGTGCCGGCCGGCGAGCGCGAGGAGCTGCTGCAGACCGTGGCGGCCTTGCCGGCCGACGTGTCGGTGCTGCTGATCGAGCACGACATGGACCTGGTGTTCAGTTTTGCCGACCGCATGACGGTGCTGGTCAACGGAGCCTTGCTCACCGAGGGTGACCCCGACACGATCGCGAACGATCCGAAGGTCAAGGAGGTCTATCTGGGTCAAGGGGCTGTCCATGTCTGAGCTGCTGCGCATCGAGAAGCTCAGTGCCGGCTACGGCGAAGCCGTGGTGCTGCACGACATCGCGCTCACCCTCGGCGAAGGCCAGACCCTGGCGCTCCTGGGCCGCAACGGCACCGGCAAGACCACGCTGATCAATACGCTGGCCGGTGCGACACGCCAGCATGGCGGCAGCATCGCGCTCGGCGGCGTGGCGCTGCACAAGCTCTCGCCACACCAGCGCGCGGCGGCCGGCATCGGCTGGGTGCCGCAGGAGCGCAACATCTTCAAGTCGCTCACGGTGCACGAGAACCTGAGCGCAGTCGAGCGACCAGGCAAGTGGAACCCGCAACGCGTCTACGAGATGTTCCCGCGCCTGGCCGAGCGCAAGAGCAATCTCGGCACGCAGCTGTCGGGCGGCGAACAGCAGATGCTGGCGGTGGGGCGCGCGCTGGTGGTCAACCCGCGGCTGTTGCTGCTCGACGAGCCCCTGGAAGGCCTGGCGCCGATCATCGTCGAAGAGCTGCTGCGCGCGATCCGCCGCATCACGCAGGACGAAGGGCTGGCGGCGATCATCGTCGAGCAGCATCCGCAGGCCATCCTCGCGATCTCCGACGAGGCGGTGGTGCTCGACCACGGCACGGTGGTGCATGCCGATCGCGCGGCCACGCTGCGAACGCAGCCCGAGGTGCTGGAGCGGCTGCTGGGCGTCGCGCGCTGAACAATGATCGGGCCTACACTGGCTCGATCATGGTCACGACGAAGGCGCTTCATCAAGGTTCGATTTCGGTCATCGACTACCGCTGCGACGCGGGTCCATCCGACCTGGTGTTTGCCGAACTGCATTGCAACAACTCGGTCTCGTACGTGCGCAAGGGCAGCTTCGGCTACCGCTGCGGCGGCCGCTTGTTCGACATGGTCGCCGGCTCGGTGCTGGTCGGCCGCTCGGGCGACGAGTACGTCTGCACCCACGAGCACCACCAGCGCGGCGACGAGTGCCTGTCCTTTCATCTGTCGCCGGAATTGATGGACGAGATCGGTTCACGCCGCGGCATCTGGCGCACCGTCGGCCTGCCGCCGCTGCCTGAACTGATGGTGCTGGGGGAACTGGCGCAGGCGGCGATCGAGGGCGGCAACGACCTCGGGCTCGACGAGGTCGCGCTGCTGTTCACCGCGCGCTTCGTCGCACTCGCCGGTGAACGCGAGCCCGGCGCGATTCAGGTGACTGCCCTCGACCGGCGCCGGGCGGTCGAGGCGGCGCTCTGGCTGGAGGCCCGCTCGCACGAAGCGATCGATCTCGACCAGGCAGCGCAGCAGGTCGGCCTCAGTTCCTTCCATTTCCTGCGCCTGTTCTCGCGCGTGCTCGGCGTCACGCCGCACCAGTACCTGGTGCGCACGCGCCTTCGGCATGCCGCGCAACTTCTGGCAACGGGCGCGCGGCCGGTCACGGAGGTGGCGCTCGACGTCGGCTTCAGCGATCTCTCGAACTTCGTGCGCAGCTTTCATCGCGCGGCCGGCGTGTCGCCGCGGCGCTTCAGGCAGGCGGCGCGCGGCGACCGCAAGATTTTCCAAGAACGCCTGGCCCTGCACGCCTAGGATCGGTTCATCCGTCTGGAGGATTCATGAGCTCGTCATCCGAAAGCGCGGTGCGCGAGGTTGTCAGGCGCTACGCAGACGCCTGGGCGACCAACGATCTGAAGACCATATTCGACTGCTACCACGACGAGGTGGTCTTCCACTATTTCGGCGGCGGGCCGCTGGCTGGCGTTCACCAGGGCAAGGCGGCCTGCCTGGCCTTGCTCAAGCAGGTGAAGGAGAAGACGAACCGGCGGCTTGTGTCCATCCGCGACGTGCTCGCGGGCGAGCACTTCGGGGTGATCGTCGCGGTCGAGCAGTTCGAGCGCGACGGCGCGACGCATGTGCTGGAGCGGCTGCTGCGATACAGCGTGCGCGACGGCCGGCTCGCCGAGTGCTGGATCTACGACGAAGATCAGCGCCTGGTCGATCAACTGCTGAGGTGAGGCTCACCCCCAGGCTTGCCCACTTCGCGTGGCCGCCAACCCCCTCGCCGGGGGGCAACACCAGCGGCCCGGCGGAGCCGGTTCCGCGGTGTTTCTGGAATGAGACATCCTTCGCATGCAACTGAAAGGAGAACGTCCATGGCATCCATTCGACGCGAAATACAGGTCGCGGCGAGCGCCGAGCAGATCTGGGAAGTCGTGCGCGACATCGGCGAAATTCACCACCGCCTGGTGCCGGGCTTCGTGACCGACTGCCGGCTCGAGAGCCAGGGCGAGGCCCGCATCGTCACCTTCGGCAACGGCCTGGTGGTGCGGGAGGCGATCGTCGATCTCGACGATGCCGCGCGCCGGCTGGCGTGGTCGGCGACCGGCGGCCAGCTCACGCACTACAACGCATCGATGCAGGTGTTCGCCGAGGGCGACCAGCGCAGCCGGATGGTCTGGATCGCCGATCTGCTGCCGCACGAGGCGGCAGGCGCGATCGGCGCGATGATCGACGAGGGCATGCGCGTCATGAAGATGACGCTGGAGGCTTAGCGGCGCGCTCCCATCGGGAGCCGCCGCGGAACCGGCTTCGCCGGGCCGCAGGCGGCGCCCCCTGGAAGGGGGTTGGCGGCTATGCGAAGCGAGCAAGCCTGGGGGTTGGTCAATACCCCACGGTGAACCGCTGACGCGGATGCTTCGGATTTTCGATCTCGTCGGCCATCGCGATCGCGTAGTCCTCCATCGAGATCCAGCTCTTGCCGTTGGCGTCGGCCAGCAACTGGTTGCCGCCGAGGCGGTAGCTGCCGGTGCGCTCGCCGGGCTCGAAGAACGCGGAGGGCGAGATGAAGGTCCAGTCCAGCTCCTTTTCGGCGCGCAGTGCCTCGAGAAACGCACGGCCCGCCAGCGCTTCCGTCTTGTAGATGGCGGGAAATTCGGGCGTGTCCACCAGCGCCTTGCCGGGCGCTACTTCGAGGCTGCCGGCGCCGCCGACCACCAGCAGGCGCGGCACGCCGGCCTTCTTCGCGGCAGCGATGGCGCTTGCTGCATCGATGCCGCCCGCAAAGTGGGTTGAGCTGATCACGGCGTCGTGGCCGCGCAGCAGCGGCACCAGCGCGTCGAGCTGCGTGGCGTCGGCCTGCTGGAGGCTGAGGCCCGCTTTGGCTTCGGCCTTCGCGGTGTTGCGCGCGATGCCGGTGACGGTGTGGTCGCGTTGCAGCAGTTCGGTAGCGATGCGCGAGCCGGCGCGGCCCGTGATGCCGAGGATGGCGATGTTGCTCATGAAATGACTCCTGGTTGAACGAAAACGGAAAAAGTCGAGGGCTCAGGCTGCTTGCTGCGTCATCTGCGCCAGCTGCCCTCGCCAGGCCTCGGGCCGGCCCAGCCACGCGCTGGCGTCGATGCGTTCGAGGCGGCCGTCGCCGCGCGCCAGCGCGAAGGTCGGAAAGCCGCCGCCGGCGACGCGTGCCAGCAGCGCACGGCTGTCGGCGATGTGTTGCCGGGTGCCTTCGCCCGCCTGTTGTGCGAACAGGGCCGCAAACGCGTCGCCGTCGAGCCCGATGTCGATCGCGAGTTCATGCAGCACCGCCGTGTCGGCGATGCGGCGCCCCTCGACGTAGTGGGCACGCTGCAGGCGCTGGAGCAGATCGAGCCCGCGGCCGCCGAGCGCTTCGGCCGCGAGGATGGCTGTGGTCGGCGGTTCGGAATCCATCACCGCCGTGGTGTCGCGCAGCAGGCCTTCGAAGTAGGCCTCGCCGAAGGGCTGGCCCGTGAGTTGCGCGATGCGCCGGTCGTGCGGCATCACGTAGTCGCGCCACTGGGGCGTGATCGGCCGGCGGTTGGCGCCGGTCATCATGCCGCCGCCATGCAGCGCGATCGCGAGGCCCGGCACCGTGCGTGCCGCCTGGACCAGCGGCGCGGCCGCGTAGCACCAGCCGCACAGCGGGTCGAACAGGTAGTGCAGGATGGGGCTGTCGCTCATTGAACAACCTCCGCGCTGCGCGCTACGGTATTCGCCTTGGGAACGGCCCGGCGGCTCATTGCGCCGGCCACTTCATCTCGCCCTTGATGACCTTGGCGCTCAGCTCGAGCGACGACTGCTGACCCAGGCCGGGGTAGTGCTTCTTCATGGCGGCGATGAGTTCTGCCGAATCCTTGGCCTTCGCGGCTTCGCGCTCGAAGGTCTCCAGGTAGCCGGCGGTGAACTTCACGGCCTGCAGCCCCTTCGGCGCATCGCCCAGGTAGTGGCCCGGCACCACGGTCACGGGCTTGAGCGCAGCGATGCTGTCGAGCGTCTTGCGCCAGGCCTGGCGCGAGGCCGGCGTCTGCGTGTCGGCCACCCACACATGGGTGTTGTGGAACACGGGCACGCCGCCGGCCACGGTCTTCTGCGAAGGAATCCAGACATAGCTGCGCGCCGGGCTCGGGCCCTGGAGGCCTTTCACTTCGAGCTTGCGGCCTTCGAGCAGGATGGTGTCGCCTTCCAGCGGCTCGGGCAGCACCAGCGCCTTGGGCGCGTTGTCCTTGAGGATCGGCGTCCAGTACGCGAGCTTGCCGTCCATCGAGGCCTTGATCGCCGCCACCGTTTGCGGCGTGGCCACGATCTTCGCGTCGGGAAAGGCGGCCTTGATCACGTCCAGGCCGAAGTAGAAGTCGGGGTCGCTGTGGCTGATGTAGACGGTGCTGAGCGTCTTGCCGCCGGCCTTGATCTTCTGCACCAGGGCTTCGGCGTCGTTGCGCTGGAACTGCGCGTCGATCAGCACGGCCTCGTTGCGGCCGCTTACGATTTCCGAGGACACCGGGAAGATGGCCTTGTCGCCCGGGTTGTAGACCTCGAGCTGCAATGCAGCTTCGGCGGCCGAGGCCGGCAGGGTGTGAACGGCTGCGAGCGAGGCCATGCCTGCGGCGAGGAGGGTTCTGCGAATCATGTGGCGCCTGATGGGTGGGAATGGACGGAATCTTATGTTTCTTAATCCGATCAAAAAACCGCATACGATGCAAATGTTTATTGCTTGAATCGATCAAATCATGGACCGCATCACCGCCGCCAAAGTGTTCGTGAACGTCGCCGAGCGCGCCAGCATGACGGCCACGGCCGAGGCGCTCGACATGTCGCGCGCCATGGTCACGCGCTACCTCGCGCACATGGAAACATGGGCTGGCGCGCGCCTTCTGCATCGCACGACGCGGCGGATCAGCCTCACTTCCGCAGGCGAGCAGACCCTGTCGCGTTGCCGGCAGATGCTCGAGGTCGCCGAGCAGATGCAGGTTGCCGTGGATGCGCAGGCCGATGTGCCGCAAGGCCTGCTGCGCCTGACCTGCGCCCAGTCGATCGCGCAGGACGTGCTGGCCGCGGCCGTGGCGGACTTCCTGCGCCGCCATCCGCAAACCGCCATCGACCTGCACATCAGCGACCGCACCGTCAACCTGGTGGAAGAGCGCATCGACCTCGCGATCCGCATCACGAACGACCTCGATCCCAACCTGATCGCGCGGCCGCTGGGAAGCTGCGGCTCGGTGGTGTGCGCGACGCCGGCCTACCTTGCCGAGCACGGCACGCCGCGCGCGCCGCAGGAGCTTGCCCTTCACAACTGCCTGACCTATTCGTACTTCGGCAAGAGCCTGTGGCAGTTCGAGCACAAGGGCCGGCAGATCGCGGTGCCGGTGGGCGGCAATCTCAGCGCCAACGAATCGTCGGTGCTGCTGACGGCGGTGCTCGAAGGCGCGGGCATCGCGATGCAGCCGGAGTACTCGGCCGCGCCGCTGATCGCAAGCGGCCGGCTGGTCGCGCTCCTGTCCGACTGGCAGCCCCAGACGATGGGGGTCTACGGCGTCTACAGCTCACGCCGCCAGATGCCGGCCGCGCTGCGCGCGATGCTCGACTTTCTGGCGGCGCGCTTTGCCGACGCGCGCTACTGGCCGCCGGCCGCAGCCGCGACGCTCAGGAAGAAGCGTTGAGCGCAGACGCCGCGGCGCGGCCGCGCAGATGCGCAACCAGCAGCTTGGCGGCGGGCGACAGGTTGGCCTCGCTGCGAAAGCAGATCGCGAAGCGGCGCTCGGCCCAGGCGTCGGAGAGCGGCACCACGCGCAGGCCGAAGCTGGCCGCGAGCGGATCGATCACCTCGCGCGGCACCACGGCGATGCCGAGGTTCGCGCGCACGCAGCGCAGCGCCGCGTCGAAGGTCGACACCGCCGCGCGGTAGCTGAGCGGCCGGCCGATGATCGCGGCCGCCCGCGCCAGCATGGTGTGGACCGCGGTGGAGGCGGGCAGGCCCACGTGATCGAACGCCAGCGTCTCTTCGAAGCTGCAGCGCCGCCGGCGCGCGATGGCGTGCGAAGGATGCGCAACGATGGCCAGCCGGTCGCGCCGGTAGGGCCAGGCCTGCAGCCCTTCGAGATCCGCCGCATCCCAGCACACGCCCACCGGCGCCGAGCCTTCGCGCAACGCGCGCACCAAGTCGCGGCTCACGGCTTCTTCGATGTCGACGCGGATGTCGTGGTGCGCCGGCGTCTGGAGGAAGTCCGCGATGTCGTCGGGCAGGAACTCGGCGATCGAGGACATGCTGGCCAGCACGCGCACCTGTCCCTTCACGCCGCGGCCATGGTCGGCCATGTCGCGCGCCACCCGGTCGGCGCTCGCGAGCATGGCACGCGCGTGTTCCAGCAGGATCTCGCCGGCGGCGGTCGGCGTCACGCCGCGGCGGCGGCGCTCGAAGAGCGTCTCGCCCACGACGTCCTCGAGCTGCGCCAGGCGCTTGCTGATCGCCGAGGCCACGATGTGCTGCTGCTCGCCGGCGCGGGCGATGTTGCGGGTTTCGCAGACCGCGACGAAGAGGCGCAGGCTGGTGAGGTCCAGGTCGCGCATGAAGTTCCAGTTCGGAATGTTGGGCGTTCCAGATTACCGCTTTTGCAAGCAATACGGAATGTCTAAAGTCCACGCATCACATCGGCGCCCGTGCCGATGCGCCTGGAGACAAGAACTCATGCCAATGCCCAACCCGCGGCTGCCGCGCGCCGCCGTCATTCGCGAAGTCGGCCTGCGCGACGGCCTGCAGAGCATCGCGACCATCCTGCCCACCGAGCACAAGCGCGAATGGATCCGCGCGGCGCATGCCGCCGGCCAGCGCGAGATCGAGGTCGGCTCCTTCGTGCCGGCGAGGCTCCTGCCGCAACTGGCCGACACGGCCGAACTGCTCGCGTTCGCGAAGACGCTGCCGGGCCTCTTCGTCTCGGTGCTGGTGCCCAACCTGCGCGGCGCCGAGGGCGCCATTGCCGGCCAGGCCGACCTGATGATCGTGCCGCTGTCGGCCAGCCATGCCCACAGCCTTGCCAACCTGCGCAAGACGCCCGACGAAGTGGTGGCGGAAGTCGCCCGCATCCGCGCGGCGCGCGACGCGGCCGGCTCGAAGACGCTGATCGAAGGCGGCGTAGGCACGGCCTTCGGCTGCACGATCCAGGGCCTGGTCGAGAAGCGCGAGGTGCTGCGCCTCATGCAGGCCCTGCTCGATGCCGGGGCCGACCGCGTGAGCCTGGCCGACACGGTCGGCTATGCCGATCCGGCCATGGTGCGCGAGCTGTTCGAGGAGGCCTTGAAGATCGCGGGCGATCGCTTCTGGTGCGGCCACTTCCACGACACGCGCGGCCTGGGCCTGGCCAACGTCTATGCGGCGCTCGAAGTCGGCGT
This sequence comes from Variovorax sp. LjRoot84, assembly GCF_964254305.1. NCBI lineage: Bacteria > Pseudomonadati > Pseudomonadota > Betaproteobacteria > Burkholderiales > Comamonadaceae > Variovorax > Variovorax sp. LjRoot84. Next base: position 4,040,729 of record NZ_CAXUTE020000001.1, on the reverse strand, counting down.
CGCGCGCTTCGATGCCTGCCTGGCCGGCATCGGCGGCTGCCCGCATGCGCCGGGCGCCAGCGGCAATGTTTCGACCGAGGACCTGGCCTACATGCTGGGCAGCATGGGCATCGCCACCGGGGTCGACATCGACGAGCTGCTCGCGCTGCGCCAGCGCGTGGCCGAGTGGCTCGGCGGCGAGACGCTGCACGGCACGCTCTGGCGCGCCGGCCTGCCCAAGACCTTTGCCACCGAAACCGCGCTCGCCTGACCGAAAGCCCCTCATGAACGCTGAAGACAACAAGCTCCCGCTCGCCGGCGTCCGCGTCGTCGAGTTCACGCACATGGTGATGGGCCCGACCTGCGGCATGATCCTGGCCGACCTCGGCGCCGAGGTGATCAAGATCGAGCCACCCGGCGGCGACAAGACGCGCAAGCTGCCGGGTCTGGGCATCGGCTTCTTCCGCTCCTTCAATCGCAACAAGAAGAGCGTGGTGCTCGACATCACGACGGAAGAAGGCCGGGCGACCGCAACCGAGCTGATCGGCCAATGCGACGTGGTGCTGGAGAACTTCCGCCCGGGGCTGATGGGCAAGCTCGGCCTGGACTACCAGACGCTCTCGGCGAAATGCCCGCGCCTGATCTACGTCACGCACAAGGGCTTCCTGCCCGGGCCTTACGAGAACCGCCTGGCGCTCGACGAGGTGGTGCAGATGATGGGCGGGCTCTCCTACATGACCGGCCCCGAAGGCCGGCCGCTACGCGCCGGCACCTCGGTCAACGACATCATGGGCGGGATGTTCGGTGCGATCGGCGTGCTGGCCGCGCTGCGCGAGCGCGAGCGCACCGGCAGGGGGCAGGAGGTGCAGAGCGCCCTGTTCGAGAACTGCGTGTTCCTCTCCTCGCAGCACATGCAGCAGTTCGCGATGACCGGCGAGCCGCCGCCGCCGATGCCCTCGCGCGTGTCGGCCTGGAGCGTCTATGACGTCTTCACGCTGGCCGAAGGCGAGCAGCTCTTCATCGGCGCGGTGAGCGACAAGCAGTTCCTGACCTTGTGCCGCGTGATCGATGCGCCTGAACTCGCCGCGGATCCGGCGTTGGCCAACAATGCGTTGCGCGTCGCGGTGCGGCCGGCGCTCTTGAAGCGGCTGGGCGAGATCCTCGCGCGGCATCGCGTCGAGGAACTGGCGCCCAAGCTCGAGGAAGCCGGCATTCCCTACGCGCCGATCGTGCGGCCCGACCAGCTGACGGACGATCCGCACCTCAAGGCCAGCGGCGGCCTGGTACCGATGGAGTGCGACGATGGCGGCATGACCGAGGTGGTGTTGCTGCCGCTGCTGATGGGCGGCCGTCGCCCCGGCGTGCGGCAAGCGCTGGCGCGCGTGGGCGAGCACACTGAGGAAGTGCTGTCGCAACTGGCGGCACGCGAAGCTGCCTGACATAGGTTTTCGAGACCAAGGAGACAAAAGATGAACCCCACCCTTTCGCGTCGCACGGTGCTCGGCCTTGGCGCTTCCGCGCTGGCGGCCGCGGCGCTTCCCGCATTCGCCCAAGGCGCCGACAAGCCGGTGCGCATCATCCTGCCGATCAGCGCCGGCTCGGGCGTGGACACCATTGCGCGCGCCGTCGCACCGGCGCTCGGCAAGGCCTTCGGCCAGCCGGTGGTGATCGAGAACCTGCCGGGCGCCGGCGGTATCACCGGCGCCTCGGTCGTCGTCAAGGCCGCGCCCGATGGCCAGACGCTCGGCATGGTGTCGAACAACCACGTGATCAACCCGAGCGTCTACAAGAAGATGCCCTTCGACGCCATCAACGACATCACGCCCATCAGCGTGGTCGGCGCGACGCCGCTGGTGCTGCTGGTGAACCCGAAGGTGCCGGCGAAGAACGTGAGGGAACTTGTCGCGCTGCTCAAGGCCAAGCCCGACGGCTACAACTACGCGTCCTCGGGCAACGGCACCATCATTCACCTGGCCGGCGAGATGTTCATGGACGAGGCCGGCGTCAAGGCGCGTCACATCCCCTACAAGGGCACCGGCCCGATGGTGACCGACATGATCGCGGGCCAGGTCGAGATCGGCGTGGTCGCGCTGCCGGCGGTGCAGCAGCACATCAAGAGCGGCGCCTTGCGCGCGATCGGCCTGTGCGGGCCCGCGCGCTCGCCGGCCGCGCCCGACATCCCGACGATTGCCGAGCAGGGGCTGCCCAACTACAGCGTCGAAGGCTGGTTCGCGCTGATCGGACCGGCCAAGCTGCCGGCGGCGGAAGTGAAGCGCGCGCACGATGCGGTGGTGGCCGCGTTCTCCAGCGCCGAGGTGCAGGAGGCGATGGCCAAGCAGGGCAACATCATCAAGCCGAGCACGCCGGAAGAGGCCGCGAAGTACTTCCGCAGCGAGGCCGCCAGGTACGCTGCGCTCGTGAAGAAGGCCAACGTGACGCTGGAGTAGCCGGCTCAGCTTTCCGGGCCGACGGCGCGGTACAGCGCGCGCACGAAATCGGACTGCGTGATCATGCCGGTGAGCCGCCTTTCGCCATCAATGATCGGGATATGGTGGTGGCCGCCCTCGGAGAAGAGCGGCACCAGTTCGACCATCGGCCGCTCCTCGCTCGCCACGCGCACCTGCCGCGTCATGATCTGGCCGACCACCTCGGGCTTGCTCGACATCACGGTTCGCGTCGCGCGGACGAAATCGCGCAGCCGTCCGCCCAGCCCCTCGTGATGCTCCAGGTCGATGTGGCGGAAGAAGTCGGCCTGCGTCAGGATGCCGACCACGCGGCGCGTGCGGTCGATCACCGGCAGCGCCTTGATGCGCCGCTGCTGCATCAAGGACCATGCCTCCTGCAGCGGCGTGCCGAACTCGGCGATCACCGGGTCGCGCGACATGATGTCGGCGCAGCGCACGGTGCCGAGGCGGCGCTTGTACGACTCGAGCTCGGTCTGCCGGATCAGCGATTCGAGGTCGTCGCGGCTGATGTCGAGCACCTGGTTGTAGCGCGCGAGCACCGCATCGATGTCGGCCGAGCTGAAGCGCGCATCGGCCTTGGGTTCGCGCGGCGCGAGCTGCACATGCGGGTAGCGCCGGCCGGTCAGGCTGTTGTAGAGCACGCCGGCGAGCACCAGCAGCACGGAGTTGGCCAGCACCGGATAGAGCGAGAAAGGGAAATGCGTCGTGTGGCTCAGCACGGCGAACAGCGCCACCGCGCCGCCGGGCGGGTGCAGGCAGCGCATCGCGAACATCAGCGCGATGGCCAGCGCGGGCGCGAGTGCGCTGGCCCATACCGGGTCCGGCATCCAGCGTGCGCAGGCCACGCCGACGAGCGCCGAGAACGTGTTGCCGGCGATCACGGACCAGGGTTGGGCCAGCGGACTGGCCGGCAGCGCGAACACCAGCACTGCGCTGGCGCCCAGCGGGGCGACCAGCCAGCGGCTGTCGATGGAAGAGCCTGTCATCTGGGAGAGCAGCGCCGTGAGCAGAAGCCCCAGCCCCGCGCCGGCGACGGCGCGCAGCCTTTCGCGTGCGTTGACGTTGGTGCGCGCCGGCAGCCAGGCGCGCGCGAAAGTCCGCAGATCGTCCCAGCGCATCGTTGTCAGGCCACCTCGCCGACGACCCTGCGCCCGATCTCGGGCCAGCGCCCGTGCAGCCAGACCCAGGCAACCAGGCCCACGCTCATCATGAGGAGCGAGGTCAACGCCAGCGCCAGCGTCGAATGCATCACCAGCGGCGCAATCACGCCGGCCACGATGCCATTGGCGGTCGAGCCGATCACCGCCTGCAGCGAGGAGGCCATGCCGCGGCGCTCGGGATGCAGGTCGAGCACCAGCAGCGTCACCACCGGCACCATCAGCGCCCAGCCGAAGGCGAACACCGCGATGGGCCACAGCGCCCAGGCCGGGTGCGGCTCGAACAAGGCATTGGCCACCACGTTGAGCAGCGAGGTCGCCAGCATGATCACGAAGCCGTCGCGGATCTGCCGCTTGGGCGCGACCTTGCCTGCCATGCGGCCGCTGGCCCAGGCGCCGGCCATGATGCCGCCGATGGTCAGCAGGAAGAACCAGAAGAACTGGGTGGGCGCGAGCGCCAGGTGGTCGCCGAGAAAGGCGGGCGCGGCCAGCACGTAGAGGAACATGCCGTTGAAAGGCACGCCGCTCGCGAGCGCCAGCAGCAGGAAGCGCGGATCGGAACACAGGTCCCAGTAGCCGCGCATCAGGTGCCGCACCTCGAAGGGTTGGCGCTGGCTCTGGTGCAGCGTTTCGGGCAGCAGCTTCCAATTGGCGGCGAACAGCACCACGCCCACCGCCACCAGGAACCAGAACACGCTGTGCCAGCCCAGGTGCACGAACAGGAAGCCGCCCACGATCGGCGCGATCGCGGGCGCGATGCCGAAATAGATCGTGACCTGGCTCATCACCCGCTGCGCTTCGGCCGGCGGGAACATGTCGCGGATCACGGCGCGCGAGACCACGATGCCGGCGCCGGTCGACAGTCCCTGCAGCGCGCGGAACAGCACCAGCTGGCCGATGGTCTGCGCGAGCGCGCAGCCCAGCGAGGCGATGGTGAAAACGGCCAGGCCCCACAGCACCACGGGCCGGCGGCCGAAGCTGTCCGACAGCGCGCCGTGGAACAGGTTCATGAAGGCGAAGCCGAACAGGTAGGCCGACAGCGTCTGCTGCATCTGGGCCGGCGTCGCGCCGATGCTGCTGGCGATGCCCGAGAAGGCCGGGATGTAGGTGTCGATCGAGAACGGACCGAGCATGCCCAGCACCGCCAGCAGCACGGCGAGCGCCCAGCGCGGAGCGTGCCAGAGTTTGTCTGCGTCGGGGTTCATGCGAGAGGTCTCCGTTCTTGCTTGTTGTGCGCGGGAATAGAAAACGCCCGCCGCCGGTGAAGGCAAAGCGGGCGTTTGGGCTCGAAGATCCGCTGAAGGATCAGAGCGTATCAATAAAGCTGCGCAGCTTGTCGGAACGGCTCGGATGCTTCAGCTTGCGCAGCGCCTTGGCTTCGATCTGGCGGATGCGCTCGCGCGTCACGTCGAACTGCTTGCCGACTTCTTCCAACGTGTGGTCGGTCGACATCTCGATGCCGAAGCGCATGCGCAGCACCTTGGCTTCGCGCGGCGTCAGGCTGTCGAGGATGTCCTTGACCACGTCGCGCAGGCCGGCCTGCATCGCGGCCTCGATGGGCGCCGTGTTGCTGCTGTCCTCGATGAAGTCGCCCAGGTGCGAATCGTCGTCGTCGCCGATGGGGGTTTCCATCGAGATCGGCTCCTTGGCGATCTTCATGATCTTGCGGATCTTGTCTTCCGGGATCTCCATCTTCGCGGCCAGGATGCCGGCGTCGGGCTCGAAGCCGAACTCCTGCAGGTGCTGGCGGCTGATGCGGTTCATCTTGTTGATGGTCTCGATCATGTGCACCGGGATGCGGATGGTGCGCGCCTGGTCGGCGATCGAGCGCGTGATCGCCTGGCGGATCCACCAGGTCGCGTAGGTCGAGAACTTGTAGCCGCGGCGGTATTCGAACTTGTCGACCGCCTTCATCAGGCCGATGTTGCCTTCCTGGATCAGGTCGAGGAACTGCAGGCCGCGGTTGGTGTACTTCTTGGCGATCGAGATCACGAGGCGCAGGTTGGCCTCGATCATTTCCTTCTTGGCATCGCGCGAGGACGATTCGCCTTCGTTCATGCGCTTGTTGATGTCCTTGAGCTCGGCCAGTGGCACCACCACGCGCGACTGGATGTCGGTCAGCTTCTGTTGCAGCTCCTGCACCGGCGGGATGTTGCGTGCCAGCACCGTGCTCCAGGGCTTGCCGGCGGCCGCCTGCTTCTCGACCCACTTGAGGTTGAGCAGGTTGGAGGCCACGCGGTTGCCGTTCTTGTCGTAGCCGCTGAAGTCGCGGATGAACTCTTCCTGCGGGAAGCCGCACTTGTCCACGATGATGCGGCGCAGCTCGCGCTCCTTCTTGCGGACGTCGTCGACCTGCGTGCGCACCAGGTCGCACAGCTTCTCGATCGTGCGGGCCGTGAAGCGGATGGTCATCAGCTCTTCGGACAGCGAATGCTGCGCCTTCTGGTAGGCCGGCGTGCCGTAGCCTTCCTTGTCGTAGATCTTGTGGACCTTCTCGAACAGCGTGGCGATGCGATCGAAGCGCTCCAGCGCGTCGCGCTTGAGTTCCTCGAGCTTCTTGGTCAGCGCCTTGGAGCCGCCCTTGCCGTCGTCGTCGTCTTCCTCGTCGAACTCGTCGAAGTCTTCTTCGGCCACGTAGTCGTCGGCCTCGTTCGGGTTCGAGAAGCCGTCGACGATGGTCGAGATGACGACCTTGCCGTCACGGATCTCCTGGCCCAGGCGCAGGATCTCGGCGATGGTCGCGGGCGAAGCCGAAATGGCTTCCATCATGGCCATCAGGCCGCCCTCGATGCGCTTGGCGATCTCGATTTCGCCTTCGCGCGTCAGCAGCTCGACCGTGCCCATCTCGCGCATGTACATGCGCACGGGGTCGGTGGTGCGGCCGAATTCGCTGTCGACGGTCGAGAGGGCCGCTTCGGCTTCTTCCTCGGCTTCCTCGACCGTGGTCGCCGTCGGCGCGGTGTTGTTCAGCAGCAGGGTTTCGGCGTCCGGCGTCTGCTCGTAGACGGCCACGCCCATGTCGTTGAGCATGGTGACCACGACTTCCATGGTCTCGGCGTCGACCAGCTTGTCGGGCAGGTGGTCGGAGATTTCGCCGTGCGTCAGGTAGCCGCGCGTCTTGCCCAGCGTGATCAGGGTTTTCAGGCGCGAGCGGCGCTTGGCCAGGTCTTCCTCGGAGAGCACGGTCTCGTCGAGGCCGAACTCCTTCATCAAGGCGCGTTCCTTCGCCTTGCTGATCTTCATGCGCAGCGGCTTGACCTTTTCTTCGGTCGTCGCCGCCGGTTCGTCGCCGATCAACTCGTCTTCGATGTCGGACAGGTCGACGTCGCTCGCCGGCGCCTCGTTGCCGGCCTTGGGCTTGCGGCCGCGCTTGGCGCCGCCTGCAGCGGCGGGGGCGCCGGCGGCCTTGGGAGGACGACCGACCTTCTTGGCGGCGGGTTTCGGGGCTTCGGCGATGGGGGTCGATTTCGTGGGCACGGTTTTCACTTTCGTTGCGGCTGTCGCCTTGGACGCGGCGGCATCTGACTTAGTTGCCGCCAGGGCGGCCGCTTTCAACGGTTTTTCTGCAATGGGCTTCTTGGCGGCGGACACGGCAGGCTTCTTTGAACTGGGCATACAACCTCGGTACAACAAGAATGAACAAGCGGAATCACAGGCGCCTACAAGCCGGCGCGGGCGGGAGCACAAACAATGGGGCGAAGAGGAGGCAAATCCTCAAGCACGCTTCAAAAAGGCAAGATGTCGGGCGAACATTTGGTGTGCAGTCCTTGCGGTGTATTGACCCTTTTCCCGTGGGGAAGTGCGTTGCGCTGGAGGGTCGGCCCGGAGGTGCTGCTGTCGCTCTTGCCGTTTCGCGTATAGCGAAGCCTTAAATTATAGCGCGTTGCGCATTTTTCAAGCAAGGTTCGATCCGGCCTGGAGCCGTGCGCGCAGCTCCAGGCGGCGCGCCTCCAACGCCTTGTACCGCTCCAGGGCACGCGGATCGCTCCCTACGGCGGCAATGGCCTCGCTTTGCTGAGCCTTGAGCAGGTCGTCCAGCATGAAGTCGAGCACGTTGCGCAGTTCCCGGGCGGCATCGGCCGCCTGTTCGCCCTCCGCCTCGCCGATGGGCCCGCCGTCGGGGCTGGTCATGACGCGCTCGGCCAAGGCCTCGAAGGCCGTGCCCCGCATGCCTTCGCGCAGCGCGGCCCAGGGCTGCACGCCGTGCTCGTGCAACTGGCTGTCGAGCCAGGCGAAGAGCTGCCCGTGCTCGCCCGGCAGGTCGCACAGCAGGCCGTGCAGCTCATGGGAAAGCCCCTCCCATTCGGCCATGTTCGACAGCAGCAGCCGCGCGGCCACATCCGCCCGGCCGGGCGGCAGCGTGCGGCCGCGGGAGGGCCGCCGGGGGGCGGAAGCGCGGCGGCCCTCCCGCGGCCGGCCATAGCCCTCGCGCTCGCCCCGCTCGCGAGGCGAGGAGGCCGGGGCGCGTGCGGCAGCCGCCGGCGTCCACAGTTCAGACAGCTCCTGGGTGCTCAACTGGACCATCTCGGCGATCTCCCCGAGCAGCTGGCGCTTGAGCGCGCCTTCCGGCAACGCGCTCCAGAGCGGCCGCGCATTGCTGGCCATGTGGGCGCGCCCCTCGGCCGTCCCGAGGTCGCAGCCTTCGCGCGCGGCTTCGAGCATGAAGCGGCTCAGCGGCGTGGCTTCGTTCACGAAGCGCGCGAAGGCATCGGCGCCGAACTCGCGGATGAAGCTGTCGGGGTCGTGCTCGGCCGGCAGAAACAGGAACTTGACGCTGCGCACGTCGCTGGCATAGGGCAGGGCGCCGTCGAGCGCCTTGCGGGCGGCGCGCCGGCCGGCCGCGTCGCCGTCGAAGCTGAACACGACCGATTCCGTGAAGCGGAACAGCTTTTGAACGTGTTCCGGCGTACAGGCGGTGCCCAGCGTCGCGACCGCGTTCGGAAAGCCCAGCTGCGCCAGCGCCACCACGTCCATGTAGCCCTCGGTCACGAGCGCGTAGCCGCGTTCGCGGAAGGCGGCGCGGGCTTCGTAGAGGCCGTAGAGCTCGCGGCCCTTGCTGAACACCGGGGTCTCGGGCGAGTTGAGGTATTTGGGCTTCTCGTCGCCGAGCACTCGCCCGCCAAAGCCGATGCACTCGCCCTTGACGTTGCGGATCGGGAACATCACGCGGTCGCGGAAGCGGTCGTAGCGCTTGCCGTCGCCGTTGTCGTCCGGCTCGCCGGCGATCACCAGCCCGCTCTCGGCGAGCAGCGGATCGTCGTAGTCGGGGAACACGCCGGCCAGCGTGCGCCAGCCCGCGGGGGCGTAGCCGATGCCGAACTGCCGGGCGATCTCGCCCGAGACGCCGCGGCCCTTGAGGTAGTCGATGGCCGCGGGCGACTGGCGCAGCTGCTTCTTGTAGGCGTCGCCGGCCTTCTCGAGCACCTCGGACAGGGTGGCCTGCTTCTGGCGCTGGCCGGCAGCGCGGGCGCGCTCCTCGGGCGAGGCGTCGTCCTCGGGCACCTGCAGGCCGTACTGGCCGGCCAGGTCGTGCACCGCCTCGACGAAGCCCATGCCGGCGTGCTCCATCAGGAAGCCGATGGCGTTGCCGTGCACTCCGCAGCCGAAGCAGTGATAGAACTGCTTGGTGGGGCTGACCGAGAACGAAGGCGACTTCTCGCCATGGAACGGGCACAGGCCCATGAAGTTGGCGCCGGCCTTCTTCAACTGGACATAGCGGCCGACGATTTCCACCACGTCGGCGCGCGCGATCAGTTCCTGGATGAAAGAGGCGGGGATGGTCATGTAGGCGGAGAGCGGCAAATCATACGCAAGACCTCATGCCACCGCGGGCCGGCGGCATACTGGTCGCTTCGAATCCCGCGCCGCATCCGCATGATTCGCCACACCGTCCGCCACGCAGTGCCCTTGCTGCGCCATCCCCTCCGGTTCGCCTGGGAGGCGCTCAAGGCCTTCCGGGCCAACCAGGGCCTGCTGCTGGCCGGCGCGGTCGCCTACTACGCGCTGCTGTCGATCGTGCCGCTCCTGATCGTGAGCGTGATCGCGCTGTCGCATTTCATCGACCAGGGAGAACTGCTGAGCGCGGTCGGACGCTATCTGGAGTGGCTGTTGCCGGGCCAGTCGCGGGCCATCGTCGCCGAGCTGTCGAACTTCCTGGCCCATCGGGACGTGCTGGGGCCGGTGCTGCTGGTGACGATGATCTTCTTCAGCTCGCTCGCCTTCACCGTGCTCGAAAGCGCCATGGCGGTGATCTTCCACCACCGCAAGGCCGACCATTCCCGCCACTTCCTGATCTCTGCGGTGATGCCCTACATCTACATCCTGTGCCTGTGCGTCGGGCTGCTGCTGGTGACGCTGGTGTCCGGCGCGCTGCAGGTGATCGGGCAGGAAAGCGTCGAGCTGTTCGGCCGCAGCTGGTCGCTGTCGGGCGTGTCAGGGGTGCTGCTGTACCTGCTCGGGCTGGGCGGCGAGATCTTCATGCTGACCTCCCTCTACCTGGTGATGCCGGTGGGGCGGCTGCGGCTGCGGCACGCGCTGCTGGGCGGCGTGACCGCGGCACTGCTGTGGGAGGGCACGCGCCGCGTGCTGGTGCTCTACTTCGCCACGCTGTCGCAGGTCAACGTGGTCTACGGCTCGCTGACCACCGCGATCGTGGTGATGCTGAGCCTGGAGATCGCCGCCACGCTGGTGCTGTTCGGCGCCCAGGTGATCGCGCAGTACGAGCGGCTGGAGCGCACCGGCAACGCGACTCCGCTGCCGGCCGAGATCGCGAAGGTCAGCGCGGCGCCAGCCGGATCGCCCCGTCGAGCCGGATCACCTCGCCGTTGAGCATGTCGTTCTCGATGATGTGCTTGGCGAGCTTCGCGTAGTCCTCGGGCGTGCCGAGGCGCGAAGGGAAGGGCACGCTGGCGGCCAGCGCATCCTGCACCTCCTTCGGCATCCCGAACAGCATCGGCGTGCCGAAGATGCCGGGTGCGATCGTCATGTTGCGGATGCCGTTGCGCGCCAGGTCGCGTGCGATCGGCAGCGTCATTCCGACCACGCCGCCCTTGGAGGCGCTGTAGGCCGCCTGGCCGATCTGGCCGTCGTAGGCCGCGACCGAGGCGGTCGAGATCAGCACGCCGCGCTCGCCGGTGGCCTCGGGCTCGTTCTTGCTCATGGCGTCGGCCGCCAGCCGGATCATGTTGAAGCTGCCGATCAGGTTGACCGTGACGGTCTTGCTGAACACGGCGAGCGCGTGCGGCCCGGTCTTGCCGACGGTTTTTTCGGCCGGCGCGATGCCTGCGCAGTTGACCAGCCCCATCAGCTTGCCCAGCTTCTGGGCGGCAGCCACCACGGCCTGGCCGTCGGCTTCCTGGCTCACGTCGCACTTGACGAAAGTGCCGCCGATTTCCTTGGCGACCGCTTCGCCCTTGTCGGCCTGCATGTCGGCGATGACCACTTTGCCGCCGTTCGCCGCCAGCATGCGTGCGGTGCCTTCGCCGAGGCCCGACGCGCCGCCGGTGACGATGAAAACCTTGCCGTCGATCTGCATGGGATGTCTCCTGAAAAAACGTTGCCGGCGATCATAGAGCGCAAAAAAAAAGCCCCGTCCGAGAACAGGGCCCTGAATTGGATCCCGAAGGACCCAAGGAGACAATCAGCGCTTGCGGGAAGCGGTTTGAGCGGTGCTCTTGGCAGCGTTCACGGCCGTGGTCGAAACGGCCTGGAAGTTGGCTTCGGCGACGTCGGACGCTTGCTTGACGGCCTTCTGGACCGATTCGAAAGCGTTGTTGGCAGCAGCCACGGCGCTCTTCATCACGGCGACGGCGGTTTCCGAACCGGCGGGGGCGTTCTTGGCAGCACTGTCGACCAGGCCGACGAAGGCTTGCTGGGCTTCAGCAGTCTTCGCTTCGAAAGCCTTGGTGAACTCGGCGCCGGTGCCTTGGGCGATGTCATACAGGTGACGGCTGTAGGCAGCGGTCTTCTCGGCGAGGGGCTGGAACAGGCCGGCTTGCAGGGCGAGCAGCTCTTGCGCGTCCTTGACGCTGAGAATCGCTTGCGTGGTGCCGGCGGCTTCGACCAGCGCAGCCTTGGAGGCGGTCACGTTCAGTTCGACCAGCTTCTCGACGCCTTCGAAGGCCTTGGTGGTCAGGCCGAACAGGGTTTCGAGGTTGGCTTTGTGGGAAGCGATGAGTTGGTCAGCGGTCAGTGCCATGTGGATGCTCCAGTTGATGAATGAAAGAGGTCGGTCGCGGATGAGCTGCCCCTCTTTATTTTGTTGCGGTGCAGCATGGCCTGAAGTATAGGCAGCCAAGCGTTTCGATCAAGTGAAAATTTGTTGCCATGCAGCAATTTAGAACGCGCTTTCTAAAAGGCAGAGGCGCCGCCGACAATGTTCCGATGCGTGCGTTTTACTCAGGCCATTTCGTGCTGCCGCTTCCCAGCGGCCACCGGTTTCCGATGGGGAAGTACGCGCTGCTGCGCGAGCGGCTCCAGCAGCATTTGCCCGCAGTGCAGATGTTCGAGGCACCGCGCGCCAGCGACGGCGAACTGGCGCTGGCCCACACGCCGCAATGGATTGCCGCCATCAGCGACGGCAGTGTCGATCCGCAGGCCATGCGCGAAATCGGTTTTCCATGGAGCGAGGCGATGGCAGAGCGCTCGCGCCGATCGGCCGGCGCCACCATCGCTGCCTGCCGGACGGCCCTGGCGGAAGGCATCTCGGCCAACATGGCCGGCGGTACCCACCATGCGAGCGCGGACAGGGGCGAGGGTTTCTGCGTCTTCAACGATGCGGCGGTCTCCGCGCGGCTCATGCAGGCGGAGCACGGCAGGCGGGGGCGCCTGCCTTTCCAGGTGGCGGTGATCGACCTCGACGTGCACCAGGGCAACGGCACCGCGCGCATCTTCCGAGAGGATCCGAGCGTGTTCACGCTGTCGATGCATGGGCAGAAGAACTTCCCGTTCCGCAAGGAGGCGAGCGATCTCGACGTCGAACTGCCCGACGGCTGTGGCGATGTCGAGTACCTGGCAGCGCTCGAGCACGCGCTCGACGAACTCGACCGGCGCTTCTCGCCCGGCCTCGTGATCTACCTCGCGGGCGCCGATCCCTTCGAGCGCGACCGGCTGGGACGCCTCAAGCTGAGCTTCGATGGCCTGGAGGCGCGCGACCGGCGCGTGTTCGACTTTGCCTGGCAGCGCCGGATTCCGCTCGCGTTCGCGATGGCCGGCGGCTATGCGAGCGACATTGCGGAGACCGTGCAGGTGCAGCTCGGCACCTTCCGCGTGGCCTTCGACTACTGGCGGCGGTGGCAGAATGCCGCGCCGAGATCGCACCCATGAGCGCCAGACCCACGCCCCACCACCGCAGCAGCTACCGCGCCTTTCGCAGCATCCCGACGCGCTGGGCCGACAACGACATGTACGGCCATGTCAACAACGTCGTCTACTACGGCTGGTTCGACACCGCCGTCAATGCGCTCCTGATCGAGCGCGGCGCGCTCGACATCCATGGCGGCGACACCATCGGCTTCGTGGTCGAAACCCAGTGCAACTACTTTGCGCCGCTCGCGTTCCCGCAGACGGTGGAGGCGGGCGTCAGGGTCGCGCATGCGGGCGGCTCCAGCGTGCGCTACGAAATCGCGTTGTTCGCCGAGGGGGCCGAGACCGCGGCAGCGCAGGGCCACTTCATCCACGTGTACGTCGACCGGGCGACGCAACGTCCGGTCAAGCTGCCGGCGGCGCTGCTGGCTGTGGTCGACGAACTGCGCGCCTGAGTCGCCCAAAGAAAAGCGGCGTCCGCAGACGCCGCTCGGCCCGGCAACCGGCTTGAAGGCTTATTGCATCTTGGCGGGCTTCGCCATCGCGCGGATGTCGGCCTTGCCCTTGGCTTCCTCGGCCTTGGCTTCCTTCTCGCAAGCGTTCTTGGCGTCGCCCTTCTGGTCGTCGCACTTTTCCTTCGCGACTTCGTAGCTGGCCTTCACCTTCTCTTCAGCTACCTTGCGGGAATTGCTCTCGCTGGGCTTGAACTGCTGTTCGAGTTCCGCCTTGGCAACGTTCTGCTTGCCCTTGGCTTCCTTCCCGCAGACGTCCTTGGCGTTGTCCTTCATGGCATCGCACTTGGTCTTGTCGACCTTGTAGTCGGCTTCGATCTTTTCCTTGGCGACCTTGTACTCGTCCTGGCTCATCGCACCGGCTTGCGTTGCAACAAGGCAGGAGGATGCGACCGCGAGCATGAGCAGATGTTTTTTCATGGGATGTACTCCTTTGGCGTTATCGAACTCAATACTTCTCGAACCACAGCGCAGCGGGCTTGCGGCCATCGCGCGTCTCCCATTCGCTGACTTGCTTCTCGGCCTCTTCCCTGCTGATGCCGTGCCGCTCCTGAATGCGCCCCAGCAGCTGGTCGCGCTTGCCGGCGATGACGTCGAAGTCATCGTCGGTGAGCTTGCCCCACTGCTCCTTCACCTTGCCTTTGAGCTGTTTCCAGTTGCCTTCGACGGTGTCCTTGTTCATCGACGTATCTCCTTCAGATAAGCGGGTTTTGTCGCCTGCCCGAATGCTTGTGGCCGGCGTGAAATGACTCTGGCGTGGGGGGGTGGATCGAACGGTAGGACGCTCGGGGAAGGGGCCGTAGGCACATGCCGACGCGGCCCGTGATAATCGACCGCACGCCGAACCCGGACACCAGCGCGCCGCACCATGATCATTCAAAGCCTGCTCGACACCGACCTCTACAAGTTCACGATGATGCAGGTCGTGCTGCATCACTTTCCGGGCGCCCGCGTCGAGTACCGCTTCAAGTGCCGCAACCCCGGCGTCGACCTGGCGCAGTTCGCGGCACAGATCCGCGAAGAGGTCCGCGATCTCTGCTCGCTCCAGTTCAGGGATCCCGAACTGAGCTACCTGCGCTCCATGCGCTTCATCAAGAGCGACTTCGTCGACTTTCTCGGCCTGTTCCGCCTGAACGAGAAGTACATCAAGATCATCCCGCAGGCCTCGGGCGAGCTCGACATCCGCATCGAGGGGCCGTGGCTGCACACCATTCTGTTCGAGATCCCGGTGCTGGCGATCGTCAACGAGGTCTACTTCCGCAACACGCAACCGAAGCCGGACATTGCCGAAGGGCGCCGGCGCCTCGAAACCAAGATCGCGCAGTTGCAGGGTGATGGGCTGGAGGACCTCAAGATCGCCGACTACGGCACGCGCCGGCGTTTCTCCAAGGACTGGCACGAGGAGGTGCTGCGCACTTTGAGCGCCAGGCTCGGCGCCGTGAGTTCGCCGCCCCAGCGGGCCGCCAAGCTGCCGCAGTTCGCCGGCACCAGCAACGTGCTGTACGCCATGAAGCTCGGCCTGATCCCGCTGGGCACCATGGCGCACGAGTACCTCCAGGCCTGCCAGGCGCTCGGGACCCGGCTGCGCGACAGCCAGGTCTTCGGTTTCGAGTCGTGGGCGCGCGAATACCGCGGCGACCTCGGCATCGCGCTGTCGGACGTCTACGGCATGAGCGCCTTCCTGCGCGACTTCGACCTGTACTTCTGCAAGCTGTTCGACGGCGCGCGCCATGACAGCGGCGACCCCTTCCAGTGGGGCGAGCGCATGCTGGCCCACTACATTGCGAATCGCGTCGATCCGCGCACCAAAACCCTGATCTTCAGCGACAGCCTCACCGTGCCGCGAACCATCGAGCTCTACCAGCAGTTCCGGGGGCGCTGCCAGCTGGCCTTCGGCATCGGCACCAACCTCACCAACGACCTGGGCTACGAGCCGCTGCAGATCGTGATCAAGATGGTCCGCTGCAACGACCAGCCGGTGGCCAAGCTGTCCGACACGCCTTCCAAGAACATGTGCGACGACGAGAGGTACCTGGCCTATCTGCGGCAGGTGTTCGAGATTGCCCAGCCTGCCGAGCGGCCTGGCTCGGCGCGATGAGAGGCGTTCTGCACCGGCCGATGGCCATCGCGCTGCTGGCGCTGGCCCCCGCAACGAGCTTCGCTGCCGATTTCGACGGCAGCGTGCTGTCGCCCCTGTGGGGCCTGCCTTTCGCCGGCATCCTGCTGTCGATCGCGCTGATGCCGCTGCTGGCGCCGTCGTTCTGGCACCACCACTACGGCAAGGTTTCTGCCGGCTGGGCGCTGGCCTTCCTGCTGCCTTTTGCCGTGATCTACGGCGTCGCGCTGGCGGGGGCGCAGTTCGTCCATGCGCTGCTGGCCGAGTACATCCCGTTCGTCATCCTGCTCACCGCGCTGTTCGCCGTGGCCGGCGGCATCCATGTGCGCGGCAACCTGCACGGTGCGCCGGGGTTGAACACGGCGATCCTCGCCATCGGCGCGGTGCTTGCGAGCCTCATGGGCACGACCGGCGCCTCCATGCTGCTGATCCGCCCCCTGATCCGCGCCAACGACAACCGCCTGCACAGGGCTCATGTGATCGTGTTCTTCATCTTCATCGTGTCGAACGTCGGCGGCTCGCTGACGCCGCTGGGCGATCCGCCGCTGTTCCTGGGTTTTCTCAAGGGCGTGGACTTCTTCTGGACCGCACAGAACATCCTTGCCGACACGCTGTTCATCGTCGGCCTCCTGCTCGCGTTGTTCTATGCGATCGACACCTGGTACTACCGCAAGGAAGGCGTGTTGACGATCGACCCCACGCCCGACACGCGCAAGATCGGCTTCGACGGCGCGGTCAACTTCTGGCTGTTGGCGGGCGTGATCTTCTTCGTGCTGCTCAGCGGCTTCTGGAAGTCGCCCGTCAGCTTCGACGTCCACGGCACCGAGGTCGGCCTGCCGGGCCTCGTGCGCGATGCGGGCCTGATCGCGATCACGCTGCTCTCGCTGAAGATCACGGCGCCCCAGGTGCACGCCGCCAACCAGTTCGCCTGGGAGCCGATGGCCGAGGTAGCCAAGCTGTTCGCCGGCATCTTCCTGACCATCATCCCGGTGATCGCGATGCTCAAGGCGGGCGTGAATGGACCCTTCGGCGCAGTCGTCTCCGCCGTGACCCGCCCCGACGGCCAGCCCGATCCGGCGATGTACTTCTGGGGCACCGGCGTGCTGAGCTCTTTCCTGGACAATGCACCCACCTACCTGGTGTTCTTCAATACCGCCGGCGGCGATCCGCAGGCGCTGATGACCACCTACGCCACCACGCTGGCCGCCATCTCGGCGGGCGCCGTGTTCATGGGCGCCAACACCTACATCGGCAACGCGCCCAACCTGATGGTCAAGGCCATCGCGGAAAGCCGCGGCGTGCGCATGCCGAGCTTCTTCGGCTACATGCTGTGGTCGGGTGCCATCCTGGTGCCGCTGTTCGTCGTCTCCACCTTCATCTTCTTCCGTTGATCATGAGCAAACCCAAAATCCTTGTTGCACGTTCGATCTTTCCCGAGACCATCGCACGCCTCGAAGAACACTTCGAGGTCGAGTCCAACCAGGGCGACCAGAGCTGGAGCAAGACCCAGCTGATCGACAAGCTCAAGGGCAAGCAGGGCGCCTTCACCACCGGCAGCGAGCGCATCGATGCCGAGGTGCTTGCGGCCTGCCCCGAGCTGAAGATCTGCGCCAACATGGCGGTGGGCTACAACAACTTCGACGTCGATGCGATGACCGCGTGCGGCGTGCTCGCCACCAACGCGCCGGACGTGCTGACCGAGACCACGGCCGACTTCGGCTTCGCGCTGCTGATGGCCACCGCGCGCCGCATCACCGAGAGCGAACATTTCCTGCGCGCAGGCAAGTGGGAGAAGTGGAGCTACGACATGTTCGCCGGCTCCGACATCCACGGCGCCACGCTCGGCATCGTCGGCATGGGGCGCATCGGGCAGGGCATCGCGCGTCGCGGTGCCTTGGGCTTCGGCATGAAGGTGATCTATCACAACCGTTCGCGGCTCGAGGCGAAGCTCGAAGCCGAATGCAAGGCCAGCTACGTGAGCAAGGAAGAGCTGCTCAAGACCGCCGACCACGTCGTGCTGGTGGTGCCCTACACGCCGGCCTCGCACCACACCATCGGCGCCGCCGAGCTCGCGCTGATGAAGCCGACGGCCACGCTGGTGAACATCGCGCGCGGCGGCATCGTCGACGACGCGGCGCTCGCCGCTGCCTTGCGCGACAAGCGCATCGCCGCGGCGGGACTCGACGTGTTCGAGGGCGAACCCAAGGTGCATCCCGAACTGCTCCAGGTTCCGAACGTCGTGCTCACGCCGCATATCGCGAGCGCCACCGTGCCGACGCGGCGCGCGATGGCCGATCTGGCGGTGGACAACCTGATCGGCTTCCTGGTCCACAACAAGCCGGTGACGCCGCTCAACCCTGCAGTGCTTGCGAGCAAGTAGACGCAATGCCCCCGTTGGAACCCTGGATCCTCCTGGCCCTCGCGGCCCTGACTTTCATCCTCGTCGTCTGGCTGCTGCTGCGCAAGCCGCCGGCGCTCGACCACAGCACGCTGATCGCCACGCTGGGCGCGGCCAACGAACGCATCGAACGCGAGCTGCGCCACGAGATCGGCGAGTCCTCGCGCGGCGCGCGGCAGGAGACTGCTCAGTCCTTCGCGACCTTTCAGCAGGCGCTGGTGCAGCAGAGCGCCGAAGCCACGCGCACACAGAACGCCCAGATCGATGCCTTCGCGCAGCAACTCACGCTGCTGCAGAAGAGCTTGGCTGACACGCTCAATACCCAGCTGCAGGGCCTTTCCGAGTCGAATGCACGGCGGCTTGCCGAAGTCCGCGCCACCATGGAAACCCAGCTCGCGCAACTCCAGCAGAGCAACACCGCCAAGCTCGACGAGATGCGCAAGACAGTCGACGAGAAGCTGCAAAGCACGCTCGAGGCGCGCCTGGGCGAGAGCTTCAAGCAGGTGGCCGAGCGGCTCGAACAGGTGCACAAGGGCCTGGGCGAGATGCAGACCCTCGCGGTCGGCGTCGGCAGCCTGCAGCGCGTGCTGACCAACGTGAAGACGCGCGGCGTGTTCGGCGAGGTGCAGCTCGAGGCCCTGCTCGAGCAGGTGCTCACGCCCGACCAGTATGCGAAGCAGGTCGAGACCAAGCCGCGCAGCGGGCAGCGCGTGGACTTCGCGATCCGCTTTCCGGGCCGCGGCGGCGACGGCGCGCCGGTCTGGCTGCCGATCGATGCCAAGTTCCCGCGCGACGACTACGAGCGGCTGCTCGATGCCCACGAGCGCGTCGACCCTGGCGCCGCCGATCTCGCGGCCAAGGCGCTGGAGGCGCGCATCCGCAGCGAGGCGCGATCGATCGCCGAGAACTACCTGGCCGCGCCGCACACCACCGACTTCGCGATCCTGTTCCTGCCGGTGGAGAGCCTGTATGCCGAGGTGCTGCGCCGCCCCGGATTGATGGACGCGATCCAGCGCCAGCACCGCGTGACGCTGGCCGGCCCGACCACGCTGCTGGCCATGCTCAACAGCCTGCACATGGGCTTCCGCACGCTGGCGCTGGAGCAGCAGGCTTCCGAAGTGTGGAAGGTGCTCGGCGCGGTCAAGACCGAGTTCGAGCGCTATGGCGAATGGGTCGCGCGCATCAAGGAGCAGGTGGCCAAGGCCTCCGACACGCTCGACAAGGCCGACACGCGCGCCAAGCAGATGCGCCTGGCGCTGCGCAAGGTGGAGGCGCTGCCCGAGGCCCAGTCGCAGGCCTTGCTGCCATCGCCCGAAGACACCGACGACGGAGCCCCGTGAGCCCCAAGACTGCATGACCCCGGAGCTGCTGAAGCTCATCGCGGCCCAGATCTGTTTGCATGCGGCAATGACCGGCCTGCGCTTGGCGGGCCCCTTGCTCGCGCTCCAGCAGGGCTACAGCGCGGCGGCGGTGGGCCTGCTGATCGCGCTGTTCGCGCTCACGCAGGTTTTTCTGGCGCTCCCGGCCGGTCGCTTTGCCGACCGGCATGGGCTCAAGCGGCCGCTGATGCTGTCGGTGATCGCCGCCTCCGTGGGCACGGCGCTCGTGGCCGTCGTTCCGTGGTTTTCGGTGATGTGCCTCGCGGCGCTGATGACCGGCGGCGCCACCGGTGCGGCCGTCATCGCGCTGCAGCGCCATGTCGGACGGGCCGCGGCCGATCCGGGGCAGCTCAAGAAGGTGTTCAGCTGGCTCGCGATCGCGCCGGCCGTGGCCAACTTCGTGGGGCCCTTCTGCGCCGGATTGCTGATCGATCATGCAGGCCGAACCCCGGCCGACCTGCCAGGCTTTCGCATCGCATTCGCGGCGCTGGCGCTCTTGCCGCTTGCGGGCTGGTTCTTCGCGCGCAAGACCCCCGAGCTGCCGCGCGTGTCCTTGCCGGCCGGCGGCGCCAGGCCGCGCGCCTGGGATCTGTTGCGCGAGTCGATGTTCCGGCGCCTGCTGTTCGTGAACTGGCTGCAGTCTTCGGCCTGGGACGTGCATGCTTTCGTGCTGCCCATCCTCGGCCACGAGCGCGGGCTGGGCGCTTCGGTGATCGGCTCGATCCTCGGCGCCTTCGCGATCGCGGCCGCGGTGATACGGATCGTGCTGCCGCTCGTGGCCTCGCGTGCGTCGGAGCGCAGCGTGATTGCCGCGTCGACGGTCGTCACCGCGCTGGTGTTCGCGGTCTATCCGCTGTTGTCGTCGGCGCTGGCGATGGGCGTGTGCTCGGTGGTACTGGGCTTCGCGCTCGGCGCCGTGCAGCCGATGGTGATGAGCATGCTGCACCAGATCACCCCGCACGCACGCCACGGCGAAGCGCTCGGGCTGCGGCTCATGGCCATCAATGCCTCGAGCGTCGCGATGCCGATGCTGTTCGGCTCGGTCGGTGCGCTGATCGGCGTCGCGGGCGTGTTCTGGCTGGTCGGCGGGGCAGTGGCCCTGGGCGCGCGAGCGGTGTGGGGCTTGCAGCTGCCCCGGCACGATCAGAGCTTGTAGAAGCGCTTGATCGCGTCCCAGGCGTCCTGCGGCGCGTCCACGTACTCGATCAGCTTCACGTCCTCGGGCGAGATCACGCCCTCCTCGGCCAGGAAGTCGAAATTGATCAGCTGCTTCCAGTAGTCCGAGCCGAAGAGCACGATCGGCACCGGCTTGGCCTTGCGCGTCTGCACCAGCGTGATCACCTCGAACAGTTCGTCCAGGGTGCCGAAACCGCCCGGAAACGCGACCAGCGCCTTCGCCCGCATCATGAAATGCATCTTGCGGATCGCGAAGTAATGGAACTTGAAGCTGAGCGCCGGCGTGACGTAGGGATTGGCTTCCTCTTCCATCGGCAATGCGATCGCAAGACCGACCGAGAGCCCGCCGCCTTCGTAGGCGCCACGGTTGGCGGCCTGCATGATGCCGGGGCCGCCGCCGGTGCAGACGAAGAGCTTGTCCGCCGGATCCTTGTCGTCGCTGTACTGTGCGACCAGCTTGCCGAAGGCGCGCGCCTTCTCGTAGTAATGGGAGCTGCGCGCCAGCCTGCGCCAGCGGGCCGCCGCCACCGCGTCGCCGGCGGCATCGGCCTGGGCGATCAGGGCACCGGATTCCTCCTCGCTGCGAAAGCGGGCGCTGCCGAACACCACCACCGTGTTCTCGATGCCGTGCGCGCGCATCTCGAGGTCAGGTTTCATCAGCTCGAGCTGCATGCGCAGCCCGCGCGTTTCGCGGCGCAGCAGGAACTCGGGGTCGGCAAAGGCGAGGCGCGAAGGATCGGAATGGAGGGGAAGGCCCTTGTCAGCGTGGGACTGAAGGGTGGCCCAGGCGTCGGCGAGGCGTTTGTCGTGGAGGTCGTGCGTGCTGTTGTGCATGGTCTGGCGAAGGGTTTTTCTTGGATTGTGCGCGCGGTCGCTCAGAACCGGCCGTGCCGGCCCGCGCCGCCGACGAAGCGGGCCGCGCCGGCCGCACCCTCGGTGGCGACGATCGGTGCGCCCAGTCGGCCTTCCTGCTGCAAGGCTTGGGCCAGGGGCAGGTCCCACTGGGCATAGGTGGATGCGCGGTCGGCCAGCATGCATTGCTGCGGAAAGGCCGCCAGTTCGCGCGCAAGCTGTTCAGCCGTCTGCCGCGCGCCGCCGTCGGGCACCACGCGATTGACCAGGCCCATGGCGAGCGCTTCGCTGGCGGCCACGGCCCGGCCGGTAAGGATCAGGTCCAGCGCCCGCCCCATGCCGACGATGCGCGGCAGCCGCACGGTGCCGCCGTCGATCAGCGGCACGCCCCAGCGGCGGCAGAACACGCCGAGCACGGCGCTGTCTTCGGCCACGCGCAGGTCGGCCAGCAGGGCGAGTTCGAGGCCGCCGGCCACGGCATGGCCGCTGATGGCGGCGACGAGCGGTTTGGCCAGTGCCATGCGCGTCGGCCCCATCGGTCCGGTGCCGCCGCCTTCGGGATCCACCTCGTTGCGGCGCGCCGGGTCGTTCACCGCGCTCAGGTCGGCGCCGGCGCAGAACACGCCGTGTTCGCCCCAGAGCACCGCCACGCGTTGGCTGTCGTCGGCCTCGAAGCGCTCGAAGGCCTCGCGCAGCTGCCTTGCCATCTCACGGTCCACCGCATTGCGCTGCCGCGGGCGGCTCATGACGATGGTGCTGACGGGGCCGTCGATCTCGGTGCGAACAGAAGCTGTGCTCATGGCACGAAGCGTACGCAAAAAAGGCTCCCTCGGGAGCCTTCCTTGTCGGCGCAGCAGGCGTTTAGACGCGTTTGCGGTATTCGCCGGTGCGGGTGTCGATTTCGATGCGGTCACCCTGGGCAACGAACAGCGGCACGCCGATCTCGAAACCGGTTGCGATCTTGGCCGGCTTCATGACCTTGCCCGAGGTGTCGCCCTTGACGGCCGGTTCGGTCCAGGTGATTTCGCGCTCGACGCTGGTCGGCAGTTCGACCGAGATCGCCTTGCCGTCGTAGAACACCACTTCGACCGGCATACCGTCCTCGAGGTAGTTGAGCGAGTCGCCCATGTTCTCGGCTTCGACTTCGTACTGGTTGTACTCGGTGTCCATGCAGACGTACATCGGGTCGGCGAAGTAGGAGTAGGTGCACTCCTTCTTGTCGAGCACGATCTGCTCCATCTTGTCGTCGGCCTTGAACACGACTTCGGTGTTGAAGTTGGCGATCAGGCTCTTGAGCTTCATGCGCACGGTTGCGGAGTTGCGGCCGCCGCGGCTGTATTCGGTCTTGAGGACGACCATCGGGTCCTTGCCGTGCATGATCACGTTGCCGGCGCGGATTTCTTGAGCGATTTTCATAATCAGGGTCTCTGGATGTTGGCCGCTCGGTGTGCCATCGGGTTCGTATATCCCTTTGACACATTCACCGCGGCGGGTTCAGCGGAAGGTGCGGCAAACGGGGCTGACCCCGGCCGGAAATCCGCAAAGCCCACAATTTTAGCTTTTTTGGGCGACGAATCGCAGCAAGCGGGTCAGAAGATCATCCTGCGCGAGCAGGCGCGCGCGCGCGGCGGCGCAGGCGGCGCCCCAGGACGCCAGCGCCGCATCGTCCAGCGCCGGCAGTTCGCCCTCGGCCATCCCGTTCCACAGGTGGTGGAAGCGGCGCAACGAAGGCGGGGCTTCCAGCCAGTCGAGGAAGGCGCCCAGCTTGGTGTGGTGGGCGTCGTCGTCCTGCGCATAGATCTGCCAGACGAAGGGCGACCCGGCCCAGAGAGCCCGCACCAGCGAGTCTTCGCCGCGCACGAAATTCAGGTCGCAGGCCCAGAGCAGGTGGTCGAAGTCGGTCTGCGGCAGATGCGGCAGCCAGGTGATGGAAAGCGCGCCGCGCCGGGCCGGGCCCGGCGGCAGGGCACGGGCCGCGCGGCCGGCGGTCACCAGCAGGTGCGTGGGCTCGCCGGCGCTCTCGAACTGCGCGAGCAGTGCATCGAGGGCCGGTGGCTCGTAGCAGAACAGGCAGACAAGGCGCTCGCCGTGCCATGCGATGCCCTGCTGCGCGAGCCAGGCGGCGCGGTCGAAGCGCTGGCGGCGTTCGAGCAGGTCCCCTTCGCGCAGCAGCCCGCCGGTCGCGGGCGTGAAGCCGGGGTAGAAGAAGTGCTTGGTCAGGCTGGTACCTGGCCCCTTGAATACGGGGGAGGGCAGGCCGTGCAGGCGCTCGACATAGGGTTCGGCCGAAAGGTATTCGAGATTGATCCACACGCGGCGTGCGCCGCCCGGGCGCACGGGCTCGGCAAAACGCGCGATCAGCTCGGGCTCGGGATCGCAGCCGAAGGCCTCGATCAGCACATCCGGCGGCGGGCCGGCGGCGGCCCGTTGCGCGGCATCCCTCCTGTTCCAGGTGACGATTTCGACGCCCTTGCATCCCCCCGGCGCCATCCAGGCCAGCGCCGACGGGTCGTCGATCCAGAGCCGCACCGTTTCACCCCCGGCGGCGAGTCCGCGGGCCAGCCGCCAGCAGACGCCGGCGTCGCCGTGGTTGTCGATGACCTTGCAGAAGATGTCCCAGCGCATCGCGAGATACTCTACAGATGTCCGAGACGCATTCCGATCAACTGCTCAGCGAGGTGGCGGCACTGCCGCAACTGCCGGGCGTCTACCGCTACTTCGACGCGGCAGGCGCCGTGCTGTACGTGGGCAAGGCGCGCAATCTCAAGAAGCGCGTCGCCAACTACTTTCAGAAGAACCACGCCGGCACGCGCATCGGCCACATGATCTCGAAGATCGCCCGCCTGGAGACCACGGTGGTGCGCTCCGAGGCCGAGGCGCTGCTGCTCGAGAACAACCTGATCAAGACGCTCAAGCCGCGCTACAACATCCTGTTTCGCGACGACAAGAGCTACCCCTATCTCAAGATCGCATCGCACACCTTCCCGCGCCTGGCCTACTACCGCGGCGCGGTCGATCGCAAGCATCGCTACTTCGGCCCGTACCCGAGCGCCTGGGCGGTGAAGGAGTCGATCCAGCTGCTGCAGAAGGTGTTCAAGCTGCGCACTTGCGAAGACACCGTCTACGCCAACCGCACGCGGCCCTGCCTGCTCTACCAGATCAAGCGCTGCACCGGCCCCTGCGTGGGCTACATCACGCCCGAGGCCTATGCGCAGGACGTGGCCAACGCCGAGGCCTTCCTGATGGGCGACACGCAGGCCGTGCTCACCCAGCTCGAGGCACGCATGATGGCGCACGCCGAAAAGCTGGAATTCGAGCAGGCGGCCGAGCTGCGCAACCAGATGTCGGCGCTGTCGCGCGTGCTGCACCAGCAATCGGTCGAGATCGCCTCCGACAAGGACGTCGACATCCTGGCGGTCAAGGTGCAGGGCGGCAAGGCCTGCGTCAACCTCGCGATGGTGCGCGGCGGCCGGCACCTGGGCGATCGCGCTTACTTCCCGGTGCACGTCGAAGACGCGACGCAGATCCAGCATGGCGAGAGCGCCATGGAAGGCGAGGAGGCCGCGCCGCCCGCCGAATCGGTCGAGGTGCAGGTGCTCGAGGCCTTCATCGCGCAGCACTACATCGATGTGCCGGTGCCGCCAACGCTGGTGTTGAGCGAGCTCGTGAGCCGCGAGCTGATCGAGGCGGTCGCCCAGCAGGCCGGCACCCGCGTCACGGCGGTGTTCCAGCCGCGCGAGCAGCGCCGGCACTGGCTCGAAATGGCGCAGACCAATGCCGGCCTCCAGCTCGCACGCCTGCTCGCCGAGGAGGGCTCGCAGCAGGCGCGCACGCGCGCGCTGGTCGATGCGCTGGAACTCGCGCCGGACGAGCTCGACAACTTCCGCGTCGAATGCTTCGACATCTCGCACACCGCCGGCGAGGCGACCCAGGCCTCGTGCGTGGTGTTCGAGCACCACACGATGCAGAACCGCGAGTACCGCCGCTATAACATCGAGGGCATCACGCCCGGCGACGACTATGCGGCGATGCGCCAGGTGCTGCATCGCCGCTACGGCAAGCTGGCCGAGGCGATGGCAGCGGAGACGGACGCGCCACCTGCCGGCGACGCAGGCGGCGTCGGCACCGATGCGCGGCCGGGCACGCGGGCGGCGCGCATGCCCGACCTGGTGCTGGTCGACGGCGGCAAGGGCCAGGTGTCGATGGCGCGCGAGGTCTTCGGCGAGCTGGGTCTGCCGCTGTCGCTGATCGTCGGCGTGGAGAAGGGCGAGGGCCGCAAGGTCGGGCTCGAAGAGCTGGTGTTCGCCGACGGCCGCGAGAAGGTCTACCTCGGTCGCGATTCGGCGGCGCTGATGCTGGTCGCGCAGATCCGCGACGAGGCGCACCGCTTCGCGATCACCGGCATGCGCGCCAAGCGGGCCAAGGTGCGGGTGGGCGGCAGCCAGCTGGAAGACATCCCGGGCATCGGCCCCAAGCGGCGCGCGCGCCTGCTGCAGCGCTTTGGCGGCATTCGCGGGGTGGCGGCGGCCAGCGTGGAAGACATCGCCTCGGTCGACGGCATCGCGTTCGATCTGGCCGAAGAGATCTATCGCGCGCTGCATTGACCGTCGACTCGAAGGCATACCTGCCCCGTGACACAATCGCCGCAATGTTCTGGACGCTCCCAACGATCATGACCTGGACGCGCATCGTCGCGATTCCGCTGATCGTGGGCGTGTTCTACCTGCCGCTGGCAGAGCCGATGCGCAACCTCATCGCCACGGTGATGTTCATCGTGTTCGCCGCGACCGACTGGCTCGACGGCTTTCTGGCGCGCAGGCTCAACCAGACCTCGGCCTTCGGTGCCTTCCTCGATCCGGTGGCCGACAAGTTCCTCGTGTGCGCCTCGCTGCTCGTGCTGGTGCATCTGAACCGCGCCGACGTGTTCGTGGCGCTGATCATCATCGGCCGCGAGATCGCCATTTCCGCCTTGCGCGAATGGATGGCGCAGATCGGCGCCGGCAAGAGCGTGGCGGTCCACATGATCGGCAAGATCAAGACCGTGGTGCAGATGGTCGCGATCCCTTTCCTGCTTTTCAACGGCACCTTGTTCGGCCTGATCGACACCGGGGCCTGGGGGCAATGGCTGATCTGGATCTCGGCCGTGCTCACGGTCTGGTCGATGGTGTATTACCTGCAGAAGGCCATTCCCGAGATCCGGGCCCGCGCGAAATGACGGGCACAGCCCGGCCGTCGGGTTGGCTGCGCGCCATGCCCGCGGTCTTCGTGCTCATCTGGAGCACCGGCTTCATCGTCGCGCGCTATGGCATGCCCTATGCCCCGCCGCTCAAGTTTCTGGCGGTGCGATATGCGCTGTCGGTGTTCTGCTTCCTCATCTGGGTGCGGCTCGCGCGCGCGAACTGGCCGGAACAGCGCACGCAGTGGCGGCACCTCGTGGTCACCGGCGTGCTGATGCAGGCGGGCTACCTCGGCGGCGTCTGGGCCGCGGTCCGGGCCGGCATGGGCTCGGGGCTCGTCGCCTTGCTGGTCGGCATTCAGCCGGTGCTCACCGCCGTCTGGTTGTCCATGTGGGGCGGCTCGATCACGCGCCGCCAGTGGGCCGGACTGGCCCTGGGCTTCGCGGGCCTGGTGCTGGTGGTGTCGCGCAAGTTCGGCGAGGGCGGGGAGGTGAGTGCGATGACCATGGGCCTGGCGCTGATGGCGCTGTTCTCCATCACGGCCGGCACGCTGTACCAGAAGCGCTTTGTCGCACCTTGCGACGTGCGGTGCGCGGGCGCCATCCAGCTCGCCGCCGCCCTGATCGTCACGATGCCCTTCGCGGCGTTGGAATCCGACAGCATCCAGTGGAACCTGTACTCGGGCGGCGCGATGGCCTGGTCGGTGCTGGCGCTGTCGCTGGGCGGCAGCTCGCTGCTCTACATGTTGATCCAGCGCGGCACCGCGACGGCGGTCACGAGCCTGCTCTATCTCGTGCCACCGTGCACCGCGGTAATGGCATGGCTTCTCTTCGCGGAGCCGATCACGGCGATGACCTTGGCAGGCATTGCGACGACGGCCATCGGCGTGAGCCTGGTCGTGCGCGGGGAAAGGTAAACCGGCTCCCACGCTCCGTCACTGCGTGTACTCGCTGCCCCCCGAGGGGGCCGCAGGCCGCCTTGGGGCGGGCCGGCGTCGGCCTGATTCAGCGCGAACGCTTGCCCTCGGGTTTCCACGGCTCGCCGCGAAAGCGTTCGATCAGGAAGTCGACCAGGACGCGCACTCGTTTTGGTGTCTTCGGGCGCCAGGGTGCGATCCACTGGATGTCGGCGTCCGGCATCGCGAACTGCGGCAGCAGTTGCACCAGTTCGCCCGATGCGAGCTGCGGGGCGATGTCCCACAGGCTGCGCAGCATGACTCACATTCCGCACATCGAATCTGTCAATAAACCCGAATTTCCGTCGTAGCGGAAGGCGGCTTCAGGGCTTGTCGAGATAGGCTGAAGCGGGCACTCCCAGCAAGCCGAGGACTCGGCGCTGCAGTTCGGTGAGTTCTGGCGGGAAGACCCGGATGACCTCGCCATGGGCCAACACCGACACGCGCTCGGCGAGGCTGAACAGCCGCAGGATGTGTTCGGTGGTGGGCCGCCGACAGGCCCGGGCCTCGGGGTAGAGGGGGAGCTGATCGATGTTGGCCGCCTGCATGCCCTGGCGCAGCTCGCGCTCGATGAGCGCCTGCACCAGCAGGGCCAGGAAGTACAGGGTGAACAGCGCCTCGATGCGCGCCTCGTTCTTCAGGAACACGGGTGCGATCTCGTGCACCGACTTCAGCTGCTCGAAGCGCTTCTCGATGCATGGCTGACCCTTGTGGGCGGTGAGCACCTGGGCGGGCGAGAGGCTGGGGTCGTTGCAAAGCAACGGGTACATACCGTCGCTCTTCTGGTCGTAGGCGATGGCATGCGTGTCCAGCGTCCATTCGATGTCGAAGCGCCGGCGGGTGATCTTGCGGTAGGCGGTGTCCGGGCCCGGGCGTCCGCGGCGTGACTGCTTGAAGCTGTGCTCCTCGCGCACCACGCGCGAGACCTTCACATAGCGGGCGACCTTGTAGCGCTCCAGGATCTGCGCGACCTGCAGGTCGATCTGCGCGGCGCCGCGCAGCCGGGCGCGGGCAGCGGCCAAGCGTCGCTTGAGATCGCTCAGCTGTTCGATGGCCGCCGCCAGGTGCTTCTGGCGGCGATGGGTCTGGTGCAGGGTCAGCAGCGTGCTCCACACCCACACGATGGTGTACAGCTCCGCCGAGGGCAGTTCGGGCTTGAAGACGCACCACAGATCCCGCGGACCGTCGGCCTCGCGCGCATTGGGCCGGTCCCACACCAGCTCCCAGGGCGGCGAGCCGGTCTGGATCCATTTGCGGAACTGCGCATCCTCCTGACGCGAGCGCGGCATGACCGTCACGAAGCGCCCGCCGGCGCGCGCGATGTGCTGCATGTTGTCGTACGAGCAAAGCTTCGAGTCGGCGACATACAGGAAGTCGGCGCGCCCGGCCAGCTCGCGCAGCGTGTTCCAGGTCTCGATATGGGTGCGCACGTCGGTGGTGTTGCCACTGGCGCAGCGGAACTGCACCGGCACGCCGCCGTCGGCGGCGGTGGTCAGGATGAACAGCAGCTGCTTCAGATCCGGGCGGTGGTCCTTCGAGTAACCGAAGGTGATAGCCGGCGCACTGCGCCCACGCACGCCGCGGCCACTGGCCTGGCGGTACTGACCGCACAGAGAGACCGACGTCGAGTCGTTGTGCAACTGCTCCATGCGCACGCCGAAGCGCTGCGCGACGGCCAGCACGACGCCGGTGAGCAGCGCGGCGCGATCGGCGTCGAACAGCCGATCCAGCGCGCGGCCGATGCGATCGTCGCTGAGTCGGGTGGCCTGCGCGGCATCGACGCCGAACAGGCCGGCGGCGAACCCGCTGGCGCTCTCCTGCTGGCGGTAGATCGGTTCGCGCTCGACGATGATCGAGCGCAGCAACACGCCCAGCGCCTGCGCATGGGAGACAGTGCTGCGGCCGTCGGCGGTGGGGACGTGGTGCTCGAGCAATTCGAGCAGACCCATGCGCGACAGGAAGTGATTGACCAGGGGTAAGGGACCCATCCGCTCGGCGAGCACGCCCAGCGCAGAGGGTGAGAGCGGAGGTTGAAGCGCCATCCTTCTTACATCATAATATATGTAAGATAGAAACAAATCAAGATCAGGCAGCGCATGACCATCCCCTCCAAGCGCAGCGTGCAACGCGCGCGCGAACGCATCCAGGGCATCCGCGCCTCGCTGGGTGAATTCGAGCTGCTGTGTTCGGGCACGCTGAGCCAGCGCATGATGAAGTGCGGCAAGCCCAACTGCGGCTGCGCCACCGATCCGGCTGCGCGCCACGGCCCCTACTACCAATGGGTGCGCACGCGCGCGGGCAAGCCGACCGCCCGCTACGTCAGCGAGCAGCAGGCGCAGATCTTGAGTCAGGCGATCGACAACTATCGTCAGGTCAAGAAGATGCTGCGCGACTGGGAGGAGAACACCGAACGCCTCATCGACGCCGTGCAACCACCCGCGCCTTGACCGGGCCCCAAACGTCCCGGTAATTGCGAGTTATTGCGTCGCAACATGTGCGGAATGTGAGGCATGATGCCCTGGCCGGCGAGGCACCAGTCGCGCACCATCTCGCCCGAATTGCTCGACAGCGGGCCGCGCACGCGCACACGCGCCGTGCTGCCGTCCCTGACGTGACGCAGCGTCCAGAGCGCGGCCTCCCGTTCGCTGCCGTCGCCGTTCTCCCGCGCCACCAGGCAGTCGTGCGCGGCCAGCGCGGCGAGATCCGCGGGCTTGCCACGCCGCTCGAGGTAGCTCGGCGCTGCGGCCAGCACGCGCTGATTGCGCGCGATCCTGCGTGTGACCCAGTCGCCGGCGTGGCGACGCTGCACCGGCCACAGCCAGAGCGCGCCGTCGTGGCCTTCGGCGCCGAGGTCGGGGAGTTGCTCCATCAGCTGCAACTGGAACTGCAGCGCGGGGTGCTGCTCGCGAAAAGCCGCGAGCGCGGGGCCGAGCCAGCGCCGGCCGAAACCGAAAGTCGCAACAAGGCGGATCGTGCCGGCCAGCTCGTTTTGGCGCTCGCCGAGCTCGTTCTCGAGCGCCGCAAAGCCGGCCAGCAGGCTCTTGGCATGCAGGCACACGGCTTCGCCTTCGGCGGTGAGGTTGAGCCGGCGCGTGGTGCGATCGAACAGGCGCTGGCCGAGCCGTGCCTCGAGCGCGCCGAGCCGCTTGGTGACGACGGAGGGCACGACGTCCAGCGCCGCCGCCGCGCGCGCGAGGCTGCCGCGATCGCGGATGGCGATCACCAGTTCCAGGTCTCCACGGTCCATTACTGCCATTTTGGAAAGTATCAATTGGCTGATTGTTGCTTGATGCCGTGCGGCACGCAACGCACAATCGGCCCGTGTTCACCTCGTTCTCCACCTTCGACCTGTCGCGCAACGGCGTGCGATTGCACGGCCGCATCGGCGGACACGGTGCGCCGCTGCTGCTGCTTCATGGCCATCCGCAGACGCATGCGATCTGGCATCGCACGGCCCCGGCGCTGGCGGAGCAGTTCACGGTCGTCATGGTCGATCTGCGCGGCTACGGCGATTCGGGCCGCCCTGCGGCGGATGCGGACCACGTGCACTACAGCAAGCGCGAGATGGCGCTCGATGCGCTGTATGCCATGCAGCAGCACGGCTTCTCACGCTTCGGCGTGTTGGCGCACGACCGCGGCGCTCGAGTGGCGCACCGGCTCGCGGCGGATCATGCGCAGGCGGTCGAACGGCTCATGCTGCTCGACATCGCACCGACCCTCGCGATGTACCAGAACACCTCGGAGGCCTTTGCGCGCGCCTACTGGCACTGGTTCTTCCTGATCCAGCCGCCGCCCTTGCCCGAAGCGCTGATCGAGTCCGATCCGGTGCGCTACGTTCGCAGCGTCATGGGCAGCCGTCATGCCGGTCTCGCGCCCTTTGCACCCGAGGCCTTGGCCGAGTACGAGCGGTGTGCGGCGATCGAGGGCACCGCGCGAGGTATCTGCGAGGACTACCGGGCCTCGGCCACGATCGATCTCGAACACGATCGCGCGGACATCGCCGCCGGCCTCAAGCTGACCCAGCCGCTGCGCGTGCTGTGGGGCGAGCATGGCGCGGTGGGCCGCTGGTTCGACGTGCTCTCGCTGTGGCGCGAACGCGCCGTCGACGTGTCGGGCGCGACCTTGCCTTGCGGCCACTACATTCCTGAGGAGGCGCCGCGCGAGCTGCTGGCCGAGGCGCTGTCTTTCTTCTACACCACTCCAAGGATCTGAGACATGAGCACCCAACGAATCGCAGTCATCGCCGGCGACGGCATCGGCAAGGAAACGATGCCCGAAGGACTGCGTGTGCTCGATGCCGCGGCACGCAAGTTCGGCATCGATCTTCATTTCGACCATTTCGATTTTTCGAGCTGGGACTACTGCGAGAAGCACGGCAAGATGCTGCCCGACGACTGGAAGGATCAGATCGGCGGGCACGACGCCATCTACTTCGGCGCGGTCGGCTGGCCCGAGAAGATTCCGGACCATGTCTCGCTCTGGGGCTCCCTGCTGCTGTTTCGCCGCGAGTTCGACCAGTACGTCAACCTGCGTCCCGCGCGCCTGATGCCGGGCATCGTGGCGCCGGTGGTCCGGCGGGACGGCACGCCGCGGCAGCCCGGCGAGATCGACATGTACATCGTGCGCGAGAACACCGAGGGCGAGTACTCGAGCATCGGCGGGCGCATGTACGAGGGAACGGCGCGCGAGATCGTCGTCCAGGAGACCGTGATGTCGCGCGTCGGCGTGGACCGTGTGCTCAAGTTCGCCTTCGAGCTCGCGCAATCGCGACCGAAGAAGCACCTCACCAGCGCGACCAAATCCAACGGCATCTCGATCACCATGCCGTACTGGGACGAGCGCGTCGCCGCGATGGCGAAGAGCTATCCGGGCGTCAAGCTCGACAAGTTCCACATCGACATCCTGACGGCGCACTTCGTGCAGCGTCCCGACTTCTTCGATGTCGTGGTGGCGAGCAATCTGTTTGGCGACATCCTGTCCGACCTCGGACCCGCATGCACCGGCACGATCGGCATCGCGCCGAGCGCGAACCTCAATCCGGATCGCACCACGCCCTCGCTGTTCGAGCCGGTGCACGGCTCGGCGCCGGACATCGCCGGCACGGGCATCGCCAATCCGATCGGGCAGATCTGGTGCGGCGCGATGATGCTGGAGTTCCTGGGCCACAAGGCTGCGCATGACGCCATCCTGGCAGCGATCGAGAAAGTACTGGCGCCGGCGAGCGGCGCACCGCGTACGCCTGACATTGGCGGCAGCGCGGGCACGACTGACCTGGGTCGTGCGGTCGCACAAGCGCTCTGAAAAGAGCCGGCGCAAAACACCACTAAAATCGCGGTCCTCGCTGGATTGCGCGGCTGAGTGTCGTATTGACACCCCGTGGACCAGTGGTTGTAATCCTTGTCGGCAGTGCGCTGCCGGCGCGTCAGAACTGCCATCCTTTTTCGTTCATCACACCCCATGGCACCGTCATGGGGCCGGCATTGTTTCTGACGTTACCTGATCAACAATTTTTTCCTGCAAGGGGTCCTTGTGAACAAAACCGAACTGATTGAGCACATCGCAAAAAACGCCGATATCTCCAAAGCCGCTGCCACGCGCGCACTTGAATCGACCATCGGCGCCATTCGTACCACGCTCAAAAAGGGCGGTTCCGTATCGCTCGTCGGTTTCGGCACCTTTGCAGTCGGCAAACGCGCTGCGCGCACGGGCCGCAATCCGCGCACCGGCGACGCGATTAAAATCAAGGCCGCCAAGATCCCGAAGTTCCGTCCCGGCAAGGCGCTCAAAGACGCGCTGAACTGAGACACTGGTTCCCGGTGGGGTGCTTAGCTCAGCTGGTAGAGCGGCGCCCTTACAAGGCGTAGGTCGGGGGTTCGAACCCCTCAGCACCCACCACCCGATGCAAAGGCGAACACTCAGTTCGCCTTTTTTGTTTGCTGTTTCGTTCATCCCGCAGAGAGTGTCCAAGCATGTTTGATTCCTTCCGCAAGTACAACAAGGTCATCATGGCGCTCTTGTTCTTGCTGATCATTCCGTCTTTTGTGCTGTTCGGCGTGGATCGCTACCAGGGCGGCGGCCAAGGGGAGAAGGTTGCACGCGTGGACGGCACCGACATCACGCGGCCGGAATGGGATGCGCAGCACCGCAACGAAGTCGACAGGATCCGGCAGCAGGCACCCAACATCGAACCGGGCTTGCTCGATTCGGACGCTGCCCGCTACGCGACCCTGGAGCGGATGGTGCGCGACCGCGTGCTCGCGGCAGCCGCTTCCAAATCGAACATGACGGTGTCCGAAGAGCGGCTCGCGCGCTTGTTCGCCGAAGATACGGGCCTGGCTTCTTTCCGTACGGCCGACGGCAAGTTCGATCGCGAGCGCTTCATGCGTGCGACGGGCCGCACACCCGAGCAGTACGAAGCCTCGGTGCGCGCCGATCTGGCAACGCAGCAGGTGCTGCTGGGCATTTCGGGAACGGCATTCGCCACGCCCGCCCAGGCAGCGGCCACGCTCAATGCGTTCTATGACCGCCGCGAAGTGCAGGTCGCACGCTTCAACCCGGGTGACTTCGCAGCAAAGGTCAGCGTGAGCGATGCCGACCTCGAGGCCTTTTACAAGCAGCATGTCGCGCTATTCCAGGTGCCCGAACAGGCGAGCATCGAATACCTGGTGCTCGACCTCGAAGCGGCGAAGAAGAACATCGCGATCAACGAGGCCGATCTGCGCAGCTATTACGATCAGAACGCCGCGCGCTTCGGTACCAAGGAAGAACGCCGTGCCAGCCACATCCTGATCAGTGCGCCCGCGAGTGCGCCCGCTGTCGAGCGCGAGAAGGCGCGTGCGAAGGCGCAGCAGCTGCTGGCCGAAGTCAAGAAGGCGCCTGGCACTTTCGCCGACCTCGCGCGCAAGAATTCGCAAGATCCCGGATCGGCGGAAAAGGGCGGCGACCTTGATTTCGTGACGCGCGGCGCCATGGTCAAGCCTTTCGAGGATGCGATGTTTGCGCTCAAGAAAGGCGAGGTCAGCGATGTCGTCGAAACCGAGTTCGGCTATCACATCATCCAGCTCAACGACATCAAGCCCGCGGTGATACAGCCCTTCGAGCAGGCGCGCGCCGCCATCGAGAACGAAGTGCGCGGCCAGCAGGCCACGCAGGAGTTCGCCAAGGCGGCCGAGAGTTTTACCGACATCGTCTACCAGCAGCCCGACAGCCTGAAGCCGGCCGCCGACAAGTTGAAGCTCACCATCCAGACCGCGAGCAAGATCGGCCGCATGCCGGCGCCGGGCGCCGCGGGCGCGCTGGCAAGCCGCAACTTCCTGAACGCGCTGTTTGCCGCCGATTCGCTTGAGCGCAAGCACAACACCGAGGCGATCGAGATCGGGCCCAACCAGCTCGCATCGGGGCGCGTGACGCAATACAGCCCTGCTCGGGCGTTGCCTTTCGAAGAGGTCAAGGACAAGGTTCGTACGCAGCTTGTCGCCGAGCGCGCAGCCGCGCTCGCCAAGGCCGAGGGCGAGGCCAAGCTCGCGGCGTGGCAAGCCAAGCCGGCCGACGCGAGCCTTGGTGGGCCGGTGACGGTTTCGCGGCTCGAGACCCAGTCGCAGCCGGCGCCTGTCATCGAGAGCGCATTGCGGGCCGATCCGGCCAAGCTTCCTTCACTGGTTGGCGTCGATCTCGGCGCACAGGGCTATGCCGTTGTGCGCGTCAACAAGACGGTGCCGCGGACGCCGTCCGCACCCGAGGCGGCGCAGCAGGAGACGCAGCAGGTCGCCCAGGCCGTGGCCGCGGCGGAGAATGCGGCGTACTACGACATGCTGAAGAGCAGGTTCAAGGCGGCGATCCTGGTGGCGAAACCGGTGGATCCGATCGTTGTCGGCGGGCGCTAGTTTTTTGCCGCTACAATTGCAGGCTCTGTGGTGGCTGTAGCTCAGCTGGTAGAGTCCCAGATTGTGATTCTGGTCGTCGTGGGTTCGAGTCCCATCAGCCACCCCAAACCCCTTTGACATAAAGCGCCGATCATTCGATCGGCGCTTTTTTTTTGGAGTTGCCTCACTTGCGGCAATTGGGATTTGAATTAGAATTTTTACTTTCCAATTCGGAGGATTTCACCGATGGCCTCAACCCTTGCCGACATCAATTCCCAGATCAAGAAGCACGACGAGCAGATTGCGCAATTGCGCAAACAAGCCGAGGAGCTGCGCAATCAGGAGCGCGCGGGTGTCATCGAGGAACTGCGCAAGAAGATCGCGGAATACGGTTTGACTGCGGCCGATCTGAAACTCGGCACGCGTGGCGCCAAGCGCAGTACGGGGGTGGTCACGATCAAGGCGGCTGCAAAGTATCGCAGTCCCACCGGTGAAACATGGTCGGGCGGGCGCGGGCGCAAGCCGCGCTGGATTACGGAGGCGCTGGCCGCCGGCAAGTCGCTGTCGGACTTCGAGATCAAGTAGACGGTTTGCTTGGTCCCTCGTAAAAAAGCCCGCATGTGCGGGCTTTTTTATTGTGTGTAGCAGGCCTTAGTTGACCATCACGAGCTTGCCTTTGACGCCGCGCGAACCCATGTGCGCATAGGCGGCCTTCAACTCCGCCATCGGCATGGTGCGGTCTATCACCGGCTTGATCTTGCCTTGGCCGTACCACTTTGCCAATTCGGCCATCATCTGCGCATTGGCTTTGGGTTCGCGCTTGGCGAAATCCCCCCAGAACACGCCAACCAGCGACGCGCCTTTGAGCAGCATCAAATTCAATGGCAGCGAGGGAATGGGACCGGCGGCGAAGCCCACGACCAGATAGCGCCCGCGCCAACCGATCGAGCGGAATGCAGGCTCCGCGAAATCGCCGCCTACCGGGTCATAAATGACATCCGGACCCTTGCCGTCGGTTGCTGCCTTGATGGCTTCGCGAAAGCCATTGGGTAGCGCATGCGTCGTGTAGTTGATCGTGAGATCGGCGCCGATGGATTTGCAGAGCTCGCATTTTTCATCGGTGGACGCGGCAGCGATCACCTTGGCGCCGGCGGCCTTGGCGATCTGGATCGCTGCCGTCCCGACGCCGCCTGCCGCACCGAGCACCAGCAAGGTTTCGCCGGCCTTGAGCTGCGCCCTGTCCATCAACGCGTGCCACGATGTCGCGTAGATCATGATGAAAGCCGCCGCATCGACATGGCCGAAGCCCTCGGGCAGCGGCATGCAAAGGGCGGCCGGCGCCAGCGTGTGGGTGCCGAAGCCGCCGGTGCCGGAAAGACAGGCGACGTTCTGGCCGACCTTCAGATGAGTCACTCCGTCGCCGACCGCCGCTACCACCCCTGCATATTCAGACCCAGGCACGAAGGGCAGCGGCGGCTTGATCTGGTACTTGTTCTGCACGATGAGCAGATCGGGGAAGTTGAGGCTGGCAGCCTTGATTTCGATCAGCACCTGACCCGGGCCGGGGGTTGGCGTCGGCAGTTCTTTCCAGGTCAGGGCGTCGACGCCGGTGGGGTTTTCGCAGAGCCATGCGTGCATGCTCGTGTCTCCTTGAGGTAGGTCTCTGGGGCAATGAATCCGGGCCATGATAGGCGGGCTGGCAGGCCGGCATTGTCCCTGCCGTGACGCATCGGCCGCCTACAATCGCGCGCACTCACAGACGACATGAAGATACTTATTTCGAACGACGATGGCTTCCAGGCTCCCGGCATCGTTGCGCTGCACGATGCGCTGAAGGAGGTGGCGGAAGTCGAAGTGGTCGCGCCCGAGCACAACAACAGCGCCAAGTCGAACGCGCTCACGCTGGCGGCGCCGCTCTACGTGCACACTGCGCACAACGGCTTTCGCTACGTGACCGGCACGCCCGCCGACTGCGTGCACATCGCACTCAAGGGGCTGCTCGACTACCGGCCCGATCTGGTGGTTTCCGGCATCAACAACGGCGCCAACATGGGCGACGACACCATCTACTCGGGCACCGTTGGTGCTGCCATGGAGGCCTACCTGTTCGGCATTCCGGCGATCGCGTTCTCGCAGATCGAGAAGGGCTGGGCCCATGTCGACGCGGCGGCCCGCGCGGCCCGGCGGCTGGTGGAGCAGATCGAGCGCGAACGCATGCTCGAGAGCGGCGCATTTCTGCTCAACGTCAACATCCCGAATCTTCCCTTCGACAAGCTGAAATCGGTCAAGGTTTGCAGGCTGGGGCGCCGCCATGCAGCCGAAAAGGTCATTACGCAGGACAGCCCGCGCGGCGAGACCATGTACTGGATCGCGGGGGCGGGCGGCGCCAAGGATAGCGGCGAGGGCACCGACTTCCATGCGACGGCGGCCGGCCACATTGCGCTCACGCCCTTGCAGATCGACCTGACCGACCATGCCAACCTCGGCCAATGGCGCGAGACGGTGGCTCGCCTGGGCGAGCCGTCCTGACATGGCGAGCCAGCGACCAGGATTCCCCGTCCGGCTCACGCCCACCGCGTCGGCTGCGACGCGCGGGCGCGCGTCGGCCGTGCCTGCCAAGCCGCTCGTTCATCACACGCCTTCGATGGCCTCCGACGCCGTGCGCGCGCGCATGGTTCAGCGGCTCGCGGCGCAGGGCATTGCCGACGCGCGGGTGCTGCGCGCCATGGGCACGGTCGAGCGTCATCTTTTCGTCGACAGCGCACTGGTCAATCAGGCCTATGAAGACACGAGCCTGCCGATCGGTCTGGGCCAGACCATCTCGAAGCCGAACGTGGTGGCCCGCATGATCGAACTCCTGCTTGGTGCGCCCGCGTTGGCAAACAAGCCCGCCGACCGCCTGGGCCGCGTGCTCGAGATCGGGACCGGCTGCGGCTACCAAGCGGCGGTGTTGAGCCACATCGCGACCGAGGTCTACAGCATCGAACGCCTGCGCGGATTGCACGAGCGAGCGCGCATCAATCTCCGCTCGTTCCGGCTGGCCACGGTCCATCTGCTGCTGGGGGACGGCATGGTGGGCTATGCGAAGGGCGCACCCTACGCGGGCATCATCGCGGCGGCCGGCGGCGAAGCGGTGCCTGAGGCATGGATCGCGCAGCTGGCCGTGGGCGGCCGCATCGTCGCGCCGACACAGTCCGAGGTCGGCAAACAGGCGCTTGTCGTGATCGACAAAACAGCGCGGGGACTGGAGCGCCGCATTCTTGAGGCGGTTCACTTTGTCCCCCTAAAATCGGGAATTGCTTGAAGGAAGAACACATGCTGGGTATTGGCAATCGGGGCTGGCTTGCCGGCGTGACGCTGCTGGTCGCGCTCTTGATTGCGGGGTGTGCCGCCAGGCGCGGCCCCGTACCGGTCGAGGACCGCGGCACGATGACCAGCGCGACGGTTGCCGCGCCCAGCGCGGCCGGTGTCCCGACCATCACCACGGACGCTTCGGGCAAGCCGCTGCCGGGCATCGAAAACTACGGCAAGCCCGGCTATTACGCGGTGCGTCCCGGTGACACGATTCGCCGCATCGGCACCGAAACCGGCCAGAGCTGGCAGAACATCGCTCGCTGGAACAATCTCGACAATCCCGACCTGATCGAAGTCGGTCAGGTGCTGCGCGTGATCCCGCCGGTCGGCGCTACCGCAAGCGCTGCGGCACCGGCATCTGCAACTGGCACGACCGACGCCTCGAGCGCCGTGACGCGGCCGGTCACGCAGGCCGCCGTCGCACCGTCCTCCGGCGCCGCAGGGGCTCCTGCGGCCGCGGCGAGTGCGGCTGTCAAACCCACCCCGCCCATCATCACCGCTTCACCTTCCGCGCCGGCTGCCACGGCATCGGGCGATGAAGATGTGGGTTGGATCTGGCCTGCGCACGGCTCGTTGATTGCGGGCTTCGACGAAGCCAAGAACAAGGGACTCGACATCGGCGGCAAGGCCGGCGATTCGGTGCTTGCTGCAGCCGATGGACGGGTGGTGTATGCCGGCGCCGGCCTGCGCGGCTACGGCAATCTGATCATCCTCAAGCACAACAACACCTACCTGACCGCTTATGCGCACAACAGGACGCTGCTGGTGAAGGAAGACCAGTCCGTGCAGAAGGGCCAGAAGATTGCCGAGATGGGCAACAGCGACGCGGATCGCGTGAAGCTGCACTTCGAAATCCGCCGCCAGGGCAAGCCGGTCGATCCGGCGCGCTACCTGCCCGCGCGCTAGGATCATGCATGGCTGCCTCCGTCCCGCGTCGCATTCCGGTCGTGCGGCGCGCGGCGGGCAACGGCAGCATCTCGACCTTCCGGCCCTACAAGCCTGCGAGCCTGCCCGCTCCTGCGGATGACGTCGTTGATCGCGCGGACAAGGGCGCGCTGCCTGAGATTCCGCACGACGCGGTGCCGGTCGACCTAGGCGGTGAAGGCGGCGATTCGCTGACGCTCTACCTGCGCGAGATCCGCCGCACCGAACTGTTCACTCCCGACGAGGAATA
The DNA here is from genome assembly GCF_964254305.1 of Variovorax sp. LjRoot84. Classification (NCBI taxonomy): domain Bacteria; kingdom Pseudomonadati; phylum Pseudomonadota; class Betaproteobacteria; order Burkholderiales; family Comamonadaceae; genus Variovorax; species Variovorax sp. LjRoot84. The sequence continues at coordinate 4,000,870 of NZ_CAXUTE020000001.1, read as the reverse complement.
CCAGACCGCCTGCGCCGCCCGCAGCGGCGACTTCGCGGCGCGGCAATCGATGATCGAGCACAACCTGCGGCTCGTGGTGAACATCGCCAAGGCCTATCTCGGCCGCGGCGTTCCGCTGTCGGATCTGATCGAGGAAGGCAACCTCGGCCTGATGCATGCGATCAACAAGTTCGAGCCGGAGCGTGGTTTTCGCTTCTCCACCTATGCAACCTGGTGGATCCGCCAGTCGATCGAGCGGGCGGCGATGATGCAGGCTCGCGCGATCCGGCTGCCGGTGCATGTGGTTCGCGAACTGCAACAGGTGATGCGGGCGCGCCGTGCGCTGGAAGGCGACGCCGACTTCATCGCCCGCCGGCCCGACGGCGTGCGGGTCGAAGATGTCGCGGCGCTGCTGGGCCGCGAGGTGCAGGCGGTGGCCGAGCTGATGGCGCTCTCCGAGGCGCCACGTTCGCTCGACGCGGGCAGCGAGCGCGGCGACGACAGTTTCAGCCTGGCCGACACGGTGGCTTCGGAAGACGAGGGCGGAGACCCGACGGGCGTGACGCAGACGCACGAGGTCGAGAAGCTTCTCGATCGATGGATCCTCGCACTGAGCGAACGCGAGCGCGAGGTGCTGGAAGGCCGCTACGGCCTGCACGACCGCGATCCGGAAACACTCGAGGTGTTGAGCGTGCGCCTCGGCCTGACGCGGGAACGCGTGCGGCAGATCCAGAACGAGGCGCTCGCCAAGATGCGCCGCCAGCTCGCGCGCGCCGGCGTCCAGCGCGATGCGTTTTTGTAGCGCTCGGGGCGAGGGCGCCCCGCAGCCCTGAGACAATCCGTGCATGACGGATTCGATAGAGAAGAAGGCGGCGCAGCAGCAAGCCCGCGATGAATGGCTGCACGTCGAGTCGCTCGACCTCGACGCACAAGGCGTGGCGCACAAGGCCGACGGCATGGTGGTGTTCATCGAAGGCGCATTGCCTTTCGAAGAAGTGCAGTTCAGCGTGCACCGCAAGAAAAACAACTGGGAGCAAGGCACCGTGGCCGCGATCCGCCGCGAGTCGTCGCAGCGTGTGCGGCCCGGCTGTCCGCATTTTGGTCTGCACGCCGGCGCATGCGGCGGCTGCAAGATGCAGCACCTGGATGCCGCTGCGCAGGTGGCGGTGAAACAGCGCGCACTCGAGGACAACCTGTGGCATCTCGGCAAGGTGCGTCCCGAGAACATGCTGCGGCCGCTGGAAGGGCCTGCCTGGCACTACCGCTATCGCGCCCGCCTTTCGATGCGCTACGTGGCCAAGAAGGGCACCGTGCTGATCGGCTTTCACGAGCGCAAGAGCCGCTACTTGGCGGACATGCAGGTGTGTCCCGTGCTGCCGGCCCGGGTCAGCGCCATGCTCATGCCCTTGCGCGAACTCGTCGGTTCGATGGAGGCGCGCGACACCTGCCCGCAGATCGAACTGGCTTGCGGGGACGCGCCGGACGGCGCCAGCCTCGGCGTGATCGCCTTGGTGCTGAGGCATCTGGAGCCGCTGTCCGCTGCGGACATGGCGCGGCTCAAAGCTTTCGCGGCGCAGCACGCCGGCGTGCAATGGTGGCTGCAGGCCAAAGGGCCCGAGACGGTGAAGCTCCTCGAACCCGACGGTCCCGCGCTGGCTTACGAGTTGCCGGAGTTCGGCGTCACGATGCCTTTCAAGCCGACCGATTTCACGCAGGTCAATCCGCACATCAACCGCGCGCTGGTCAGCCGCGCTTTGCGCCTGCTCGACGTGCAATCGGGCGAGCGCGTGATCGACTGGTTCTGCGGACTCGGCAACTTCACCCTGCCGCTGGCGAGCCGCGCGCGCGAGGTGCTGGGCATCGAGGGCAGCGATACGCTGGTGGCGCGGGCGACCGACAACTTCGAGCGCAACCGCTCCGCCGTGCCAGGTCGAAGCGCGCTGGCCGCGACTCGCTTCGTCGCGCGCAACCTGTTCGAGATGACGCCCGCGATGCTGGTGGCCGACGGCGCCGCGGACAAGTGGCTGGTCGATCCGCCGCGCGAGGGTGCGTTTGCGCTGGCCAAGGCGCTCGCCGACCTTCATCAGCAGATCGAACTGCACGAGGGCGGCTGGTCGCCGCCGAAGCGCATCGTCTACGTGAGTTGCAATCCCTCGACGCTGGCGCGCGACGCTGGCCTCCTGGTACACCAGGCGGGCTATCGCTGCACCTTCGCGGGTGTGGTCAACATGTTCCCGCACACGGCGCATGTCGAGTCGATCGCCGTGTTCGATCGAGCATGAAAAAGGGCCCCGAGGGGCCCTTGTTGCTTCAAGCCGAGCAGGTGCTCAGTCGCGCTCGCCGCCGAAGATGCCGAGCAAGGCCAGCAGGCTCTGGAACACGTTGAACAGGTCCAGGTAAAGCGCAAGCGTGGCGCTGATGTAGTTGGTCTCGCCGCCGTCCATGATCTGCTTCAGGTCATACAGCATGAAGGCCGAGAAGATGCCGATGGCGGCGACCGAGATCGCCATCATGCCGGCGCTGGAGCCGACGAAGACATTGATGATCGCACCGACCATCAGTACCAGTGCGCCGACGAACAGCCACTTGCCCATGCCCGACAGGTCGCGCTTGATCACCGTTGCCAGCGAGGCCATCACAAAGAACACGCCGGCGGTGCCGCCGAAGGCGGTCATGATCAATTCGGAGCCGTTCTTGAAACCCAGCACCATCGCGATCAGCCGCGACAGCATCAGGCCCATGAAGAAGGTGAACGCCAGCAGCACCGGCACGCCGGCGGCCGAGTTCTTGGTCTTCTCGATGGCGAACATGAAACCGAAGGCACCGCCCAGAAAGACCATGAGGCCGATACCGCCGCTCAGCGAGCGGGTGATGCCGGTGGCGACGCCCAGCCAGGCGCCCAGCACGGTGGGCAGCAGGCTCAGGGCGAGCAGCCAATAGGTATTGCGCAGGACGCGCTGGCGCTCTGCCTGCGGCAACGTCTGGCCGTAGCCGACGGTGGTGTCGAGGGTGTTGACGCGGTCGTTCATTGCTGAAACTCCTGATGTTCGCTGCAACGCTGCAGTTGGGGCCCATTCTAGGTGGCCGCAAGAGCCGGCCGCCACAAAAACCCGCATCCGGATGTCCCTAAAGCGCTTTCTGCCTTCCGTAAGGGCTCATGCAGGTGCGGGCGCTATGCTTCAGGGCTTAGTTCACTTTTTGCAAGACCATGAAGACCAAGTCCTTTCTCGAACTCGCCGATGTCAAGGCCATTGCCGCCGCGGCCGAAGCCGAAGCGCTCAAGAACAACTGGGCCGTGACCATCGCCATCGCCGACGACGCCGGCAATTTGCTCTGGCTGCAGCGGCTCGATGGGGCAGCGGCCTTGTCGTCGCACATTGCGCCTGCCAAGGCCCACACGGCCGCGATGGGAAGGCGAGAGAGCAGGATCTATGAGGACATGATCAACGGCGGCCGCACCTCGTTTCTGACGGCGCCTGGGGTGCAAGGCCTGCTCGAAGGCGGTGTGCCGATCGTCAAGGATGGCCAGGTGATCGGTGCGGTCGGCGTCAGTGGCGTCAAGTCGAACGAGGACGCGCAGATCGCCAAGGCGGGTATCGCCGCGCTCGGCCTCTGATCGCCAGGCTTCCAAAACAAAAACGCCGACTTTCGGGTCGGCGTTTTCTTTTCGGATTCAAGGTGGAAAAAAAGCTTGGCTAGTCGGCGAACCGTTGGCTAGCAAAAAACGACCCTTCGGAGATGAATCTCCTCGAGTCGCCCCACGATGAAACTTGCGCGAGGGGCGGGCTGATCTCTATTTGGTCAGGATCAGCTTGCCGAGTTTGGTGGCTTGCAGCCGATAGAGCGAGCCGTTGTGCATGATCCCGACGATCTTGCTGCCCTTGAGAAGCTCCGTGCTTTCGAAAAGGGCAGCAGGGCGGGGCGCCTCGGCGGCGGCGCGGCCACCGCCCGAATGATCGAGCGAGGGATGGCTCAGGACGGTGAATGCGTTGGGAGTGGCTGGCATTGGAAATCCCCTTGTCGAAGCGATGCGTGAATGATAATGATTCGCAATAAAAAGTCAATCGTCTCGATCGATCTTTTTGCCTTGCAAAGCAGGCTTTACTTCGCCTCGGGTTCCGTGATGAAGCCGATCTTGCGTACGCCGGTCTCGCGCGCCGCCGACATCGCCTGCGCAACACGCTCGTAGCGCACCGCCTTGTCGCCGCGGATGTGCAACTCGGGTTGCGGTTCCTTGGCCGCTTCGGCCGCGAGCCGTGTCTTCAACTCGGTGTCTTCGATCTTCTGTTCGTTCCAGTAATAGCTGCCGTCGGCGGCGACGGTGAACAGGATGTTCTGCGGTTTGGTCTGCTCCGGCTCGCTGCTCGCGCGGGGCAGGTCGATGTTCACCGCGTGCTTCATCACCGGCACGGTGATGATGAAGATGATCAGGAGCACCAGCATGACGTCGACCAGCGGCGTCATGTTGATCTCGTTCATCACCTCATCGGGTTCGTCCTGGGTTCCGAAAGCCATGGTGCTCAGCCTTTCTTGAGCGGGACGACGATGGCTTCGACGCCGCTCTGGACGCGTGCGCCCGTCACGAAGTAGGCATGGAGATCGTGCGCAAAGCTGTTGAGCTTGGTCAGCACGAACTTGTTGCCGCGCACCAGCGCGTTGTAGCCCAGCACCGCGGGAATGGCGACCGCCAGGCCGAGTGCCGTCATGATCAGCGCTTCGCCGATCGGGCCGGCCACCTTGTCGATGGTGGCCTGGCCGGCCGAGCTGATGCTCATCAAGGCGTGGTAGATGCCCCAGACCGTGCCGAACAAGCCGATGAACGGGGCCGTCGAACCGACCGAGGCCAGGACGGCCAGACCAGTCTGCAGGCGCGCGGTGAATTCATCGATGCCGTTGCGCAATGCGCGTGTGATCCAGTCGCTCACGTCGAGCGCATCGTGCAGATGGGCCTTGGTGTTGCGATGATGCGCCGCGGCTTCACGGCCTTCCAGGGCGAGTGCGCGGAACGGGTTGCTGTCGTCCTTGCCGAGCTTGTTGAGCGCGGTGGCGAAGTCTTCGCTGTGCCAGAAGTCCTGCGAGTGCTTCGCGAGGCGCTTGTACTTGATGACGTCCAGCGCCTTGATCAGGATCACGATCCACGAGGCGAGCGACATGCCGATCAGCAGCAAGGCGACGGCCTTGGTGACGAAGTCGCCCTGCGCCCATACGTTCATCAAGCCAAATTGGGAATCCATAACTACTGCTCCGGGACTATTGGGAAAGTGTGAAATTGAAAGGCGCCTTCAACAAGTAGACGGTCGCCTCGTCGGCGCCCGGCTGCCTGATCGGCGTGACCTGCGATGACATGGCTGCCTCGCGCGCAGCCTGGTCGAGCCGGTCATAGCCGCTGGACTTGAAAATCTCGGCGCGCTTGGGAAGGCCCGCGCTGTTGAAATAGACCGCCACGACCACCGTGCCGGTCTCGCCCAATCGCTTGCTCATCGCCGGGTAGGTGATGCGAGGTTCGCGGATGTATTGCGTCTGGCCCTGGCTGATTTCGACGAGCTTGGGCGCCGGCGGTGCGGGTGGCGAGGCAGGAGGAGCCGGCGGCTCTGCGGGGGCGGGCGGTGCAATGGGCGCGGGTGGGGGCGGCGGCTCGATGCTCCCCGTGGGCGCATTCGGCGCTGGTGTGGGCTTCGGCTCGCGTATCGCCTGCGGCCGCGGCCGCGGCGGCGGAGGCGTTTTCGTCACTTCCCGCTTGGGCGGTTCGGGTGGCGGGGGCGGCGGTTCTGCCGGCTTGGGCGGCTCAATGAACTCGCTCAGGATTTCCACCGGGATGACCACCTCGGCGGCGCGGCGCAGCAGGCCGCTCTGCAGAGCCCACAGGGCAGCGACGTGAAAAAGCACCACGCCGCCTGCGATGACGGCGTTGCGTGACAGGCCTAGAACGGAGGGAGGAGACGAGGAAAAGCGGTCAGACACGATCAACTATGGAGTGCCGGCCCTTGCGAAAGGTGCCCGGGTGCAGCGGAACCGCCAGTTACTTACGAAGAATCCACCAGACCGAGCCGGTGACGAGGATCAGGCTGCCGCCGAGTGCCGAGAAGAGTTCCATGCCCTGCTTTCCGTGATGGAGTTGGCAAGCTGGATCGACCTCGGTTCCGATTCGCGGTTGAGTGCGGCAACCGGATGGGAAGCGCTGCATTGCGCGACCACGTCGCGCGCGCAGCCTTCGCACTGGCCGCACTGGGTGGCCACGCCGAGCTCAAACTGCACTTCGTCGAAGGTCATGCCGGCGCGCACATGGCGTGCGATTTCGCGGTCTGACACTCGGCGACATACGCAAACGATCATGGCGGTGAGGCGGCAGTTGGCTGGCTGTTTGTAGAAGGCCTGATTATAAATACGAATTCCTCGCATTTGCAATAACTATTGCAGCTCTGGGGCCAAGCCCTTCGATAGCTGGCCCCTACACCTCGGACCACATGCGCAGCAGGTTGTGATAGTGGCCGGTCAGGGCGACCGTCTCCTCCGACTCGCCGAGCCGGGCGCGCAACTTGATGATGGTTTGGTCGAGTTCGAACAGCATGGCCCGCTGCCGGTCGTCGCGCACCATGCTCTGCAACCAGAAAAAGGAGCAGATGCGCACGCCCTGCGTCACGGGATGCACGCGGTGCAGGCTGCTCGAGGGGTAGAGGATCAGATCACCGGCCGGCAGCTTGACTTCGTGGGTGCCGTAGGTGTCCACGACTTCCAGTTCGCCCCCTTCGTAGTCCTCGGGCTCGGACAGGAACAGGGTGCACGACAGATCGGTGCGCAATTGCTCGCCGGTGCCGGGCACGGAGCGTACCGATCCGTCCACATGCAGTCCGTAGTGTTCGCCGCCTTCGTAGCGATTGAACAGCGGCGGCACGAACCGGAGCGGCAACGCAGCGGAAAAGAGCAGGGCATTCTTGGCCAACGCGGCCAGGATGGTGCTGCCCAGCGCACGGGTCACGGGGGAGAACTCGGGCAGCTGACGATTACGCTTGACCCTGGCGCCCTGTTCCCCGACGGTTTCCCTGCCGTCCACCCAATCGGTCGTGTCGAGGGTTGCTCGCATTTCGCGCACCTGATCCCGCGTCAGGACATCGGGCACATGCAACATCATTTGCAAGATCTCCATGAAAAAAGCCCCAGCGCGACGACTGGGGCTGCGAGTTTCGCAGTCCTCGAGAGTGGGATGCCGGGGCGTGTCAGAACTTGAAGTTGGCGGTCAACGTCGCGGAGCGCGGCGTCCCCACCGTCAGCCGGTTCCCTGCGTTGTTCACCCGTGCCAGATAGAACTTGTCCGTCAGGTTGTACAGGTTGAGCTGGATCGCCACGTTCTTGTTGATTTCGTAGCCGATCATCGCGTCGAAGACCGTATAGCTCGGAATGGTCGGGAAGAAGGTGGTCGGTGTCAGCGCCGCGTTCGACGTCGCCCGCGCCTGCGTGTCGACGTAACGTGCGCCTCCGCCGACGATCAGGCCCATAGGAAACTTGTAGGTCGTCCAAAGCGTGGCCGTGAGCTTCGGCGAGAAGCGAATTTGCGCGCCGTTCTGCGTGGTGCTTGTCCGCGAACCTTCCAGGATCTCGGTGTCGATGCTGGCGATGCCTGCAATGACCTGCCATGCAGGCGTGATCTGCCCGATGGCGCTCAGTTCCACGCCTTGCACGCGCGTCTTGCCGTATTGCTCGGTGTTGCCGAAGGTATCGATCTGAACCTGTTCGTTCTCGTTGGTTGTCCGGAACAGTGCGCCGGTCACCGCGAGGCGCTTGTCGAGCAGATCCCACTTGGTGCCGACCTCGGCGGTCTTCGCCTTCTGCGGATCGAGGTTCGGATTGTTGATGTTGGTGGCCGTGCCCGACAGCGCGAAGTCGGAGCCTGGCGGTTTCGCGGACGTGGCGTAGGCGGCATAGATGCTGCCGTTGGGGGCCGGCTTGAACACCACGCCTGCCTTGCCTGTGAGAAGGTTGTCGGATTTACCGAGCCGTGTTGCGAGTTGCGTCCCGTTGGCTGCAGGTGCGTCCAGGCCGGAAAAGTCGCTCTTGTAGTGCTCGTAGCGGAGACCGCCGTTGATCAGCCATTGCTCGTTGAGCTTGATGGTGTCGAAAGCGTACAGCGCGGCCGTGGTCGTCTTGCCGGCCGTGCTGGCGCCGGTCGGCAGCACCGGAACGAAGGCGCGGTTGACGTTGGGGGCGTAGAGGTTGTTGTAGGCAAGGAACGAAGTGCCCGAGCGCACGCCGTTGAGCGCGTTGATCTGGGCCGCCACGGCGGTGTTGTCCTGCTCTTCGCGGCCCAATTCGACGCCGGCGCTGATGGAGTGCTTCAAGCCGCCCAGGGTCAGGTCCGCCGTGATGTTCGTCTGGTTCGCAAAGATCTCGTTGTCTTGAAGCTTGCCCTGCGGCGTCGTGCGCACCGACCAGCCGAGCGGATTGAACACGTTCGGGACGAGCAGCCCGTTGCTGAACACGCCCGTGAGTACCAGGTCCTGCTTGGTGCGGCCCCAGCGGGAGATGTTGCGGATGGTCACGCCGGGCGCAATATCGTGTTCGATGCGCGCCGTGAACATGTCGGCCTTCACGTCGTCATGGTCCGACAGAAAGCCGTAGTAGTTGTTGGTGTCGACCCGGGGCCCGTTGCCGCCGATGCGCGCCAGATCGGCAAGGTAGTAGCCTTCGAGGCCGACCACTGGAATACCGCCGTCAGGGCGATTCTTCTGATCCATGTGCAGATAGGACAGGTAGATGCGCGTCGGCGTACCGAGGCCGATGGCGAGCGAGGGCGCGATGCCCGATCGATTGTTTTCGACCAGGTCCCGTCCCGGCACGCCGCCGCCCTGCACCATGGCATTCAGACGAAATGCCACGGAACCAGTTTCGTTCAGCGCCCGGTTGAGGTCGACCGTCGCCCGCTTCTGGCTGGCGGAGCCCAGGCTCACGCTGCCGGCGAAGAAGTTCTCGGCGGTGGGTACTTTGGATACGAGATTGATGTAGCCGGTCGGCGATCCGCGGCCAATGTCGGCGCCCGCCGGGCCTTTGACGACCTCGACCTGCTCGATATTGAACATGTCGCGCGAGACGGTGCCCACGTCGCGGATGCCGTCGACGAAGATGCTGCCCGAGGTGTCGAAGCCGCGCATGAACACGGCGTCGCCTGTGGACGTGTTGCCGTTTTCCCCCATCTGGAAGGTAATGCCGGGCGTATTGCGCAGCGCCTCGGTCAGCGTCGTCGCGCCCTGGTCCTGCAGGACCTCCTTCTTGATGACGGTGATGGTTTGCGGCGTATCCACCAGGGGCTGGGTGAACTTGGGCGATGAAGACGTTTCGGGCTTGTAGCCATCGGCCGTCGCTTCGATCTTGACTTCGCGCAACGTATTCGCCGTGCTGGTCTGCGCCGCTACGGGCATCGATATCGCGATCAGGGTTGCGGCTGCTGCGCCAGTCAACTGGGGTGACGGTGCACGCCCGACGGCGTGCTTGCGGCTCTTGATGTAGGCCATGAAGGGTTCTCCGGGAAGGAATGTGAGAACTCGACTGGCGGGTCCGAGCGCGCTCCTCCAAGAGGCGGCGGGATTGGCTGGGTGAGCTGAGTTGCGGCTGCGCGAACTCGAAGCGAATGATAATGAATCTCAATACGTTTGTTTACGTATTTCCAAAATTGAGACTAAGTTCCGCTGTGTTTGTTGCCAGTTAGCAACTGGCGCGGCGTGCAGGCGCCAAGTCAATAGTTCGCCATCGGGCGGGCCCGACCCCGGAGCATGAAGCGGGGGACGTGGCTGGCGACGGATGGCGGGTGGTTGTAGGATGAAATTGGGCGCTGCTGACGAGGTCGGCTTCTCCTTGGTGCAACAAGCCCGTTCAATAGTTGGACCCGCAGTCCTGCGAGCACCCCGGAATGTGGCAGAGGGCGGCGACGTCCCGAAGCACGCTTAGTAGAGTTCGATGACGAGGACTGCCTGCGGCGCCCATCAACCGTCAGGAGGTTCTCATGCAAGTGCTTTACACGCGCTGTGCGGGCCTGGACGTGCACAAGGACACCATCGTGGCCTGCGTGCGGTGCGTCTCGCCGCCCATGCACCAGGAGGTGCGCAGCTTCGGCACCACAACCACCCAGTTGCTCGAACTGGCCGATTGGCTGGCCGAGCACGACTGCACCCACGTGGCGATGGAGGCCACCGGCGTGTACTGGAAGCCGGTGTGGCATGTGCTGGAGGCCGAGTTCGAGTTGGTGCTGGCCAACGCCGCGCACATTCGCAACGTGCCCGGGCGCAAGACGGACGTCAACGACGCGATGTGGATTGCCGATCTGCTGGCGCACGGCCTCATTCGCTCCAGCTTCGTGCCGCCGCAGGCGATCCAGCAGTTGCGCGACCTCACGCGCACGCGCAAGCAACTCGTGCGGGAGGTCTCCCAGCACTCGCTGCGTATCCAGAAGGTGCTGGAGGACGCCAACCTCAAGTTGGGCAGCGTCCTGTCGGATGTACTGGGCAAGAGCGGCCGTGCGATGCTCGATGCCATCGTGGCCGGCCAGAGCGATCCGGCGCTGCTGGCCGCGCTGGCCCAGGGCACGGCGCGCAACAAGACCGCCGAGTTGCGCGAGGCGCTGCGCGGGCGCATCACCGAGCACCATCGCACGATGCTGCGGCTGCACCTGCAGGTCATCGATGCCTTGCAGCGCACGCTGGGCGAACTGGATGCGGCCGTGGGAAAAGCGCTGGCGCCGATCCGGCAGCGCGCCCGCCTGCTCACGACGATGCCCGGGGTCTCTGACCTGACGGCCAGCGTCGTGGTGGCGGAGATCGGCGTGGACATGTCGCGCTTCCCCACTGCCGGCCATCTGATCTCCTGGGCCGGACTGTGTCCACGCAGCGACGAGAGCGCCGGCAAGCGCCGATCCACCCGCGTGCGCAAGAGCGGCACCTGGATCAAGACCACCCTGGTGACTGCCGCCTGGGCCGCGGTGCGCGTGAAGACCAGCTACCTGCGTGCGCAGTTCCTGCGTATCAAGGCACGTCGCGGAGCCAAGAAGGCCATCCTCGCCGTGGCCGCTTCCATGCTCACTGCCGCGTACCACATGCTTCGCGACGGCACCGAGTACAGCGACTTGGGTAGCGAATACCTCGACCGCCACGACCGATCCAAAATCATCCGCCGCTTGATCAAGCGCCTTCAAGACCTCGGCTGCGAGCTTCCTGTGGTTGCTCATACGGGATAGCGCTTCTTAGTAGTTGTTCATCGGGCAGGCCCGACCCCGGCGCATGAAGCATGGGGTGCGAGTAGTGCTTCTTAGTAGACTAAGTTCCGCTGTGTTTGTTGCCAGTTAGCAACTGGCGCGGCGTGCAGGCGCCAAGTCAATAGTTCGCCATCGGGCGGGCCCGACCCCGGAGCATGAAGCGGGGGACGTGGCTGGCGACGGATGGCGGGTGGTTGTAGGATGAAATTGGGCGCTGCTGACGAGGTCGGCTTCTCCTTGGTGCAACAAGCCCGTTCAATAGTTGGACCCGCAGTCCTGCGAGCACCCCGGAATGTGGCAGAGGGCGGCGACGTCCCGAAGCACGCTTAGTAGAGTTCGATGACGAGGACTGCCTGCGGCGCCCATCAACCGTCAGGAGGTTCTCATGCAAGTGCTTTACACGCGCTGTGCGGGCCTGGACGTGCACAAGGACACCATCGTGGCCTGCGTGCGGTGCGTCTCGCCGCCCATGCACCAGGAGGTGCGCAGCTTCGGCACCACAACCACCCAGTTGCTCGAACTGGCCGATTGGCTGGCCGAGCACGACTGCACCCACGTGGCGATGGAGGCCACCGGCGTGTACTGGAAGCCGGTGTGGCATGTGCTGGAGGCCGAGTTCGAGTTGGTGCTGGCCAACGCCGCGCACATTCGCAACGTGCCCGGGCGCAAGACGGACGTCAACGACGCGATGTGGATTGCCGATCTGCTGGCGCACGGCCTCATTCGCTCCAGCTTCGTGCCGCCGCAGGCGATCCAGCAGTTGCGCGACCTCACGCGCACGCGCAAGCAACTCGTGCGGGAGGTCTCCCAGCACTCGCTGCGTATCCAGAAGGTGCTGGAGGACGCCAACCTCAAGTTGGGCAGCGTCCTGTCGGATGTACTGGGCAAGAGCGGCCGTGCGATGCTCGATGCCATCGTGGCCGGCCAGAGCGATCCGGCGCTGCTGGCCGCGCTGGCCCAGGGCACGGCGCGCAACAAGACCGCCGAGTTGCGCGAGGCGCTGCGCGGGCGCATCACCGAGCACCATCGCACGATGCTGCGGCTGCACCTGCAGGTCATCGATGCCTTGCAGCGCACGCTGGGCGAACTGGATGCGGCCGTGGGAAAAGCGCTGGCGCCGATCCGGCAGCGCGCCCGCCTGCTCACGACGATGCCCGGGGTCTCTGACCTGACGGCCAGCGTCGTGGTGGCGGAGATCGGCGTGGACATGTCGCGCTTCCCCACTGCCGGCCATCTGATCTCCTGGGCCGGACTGTGTCCACGCAGCGACGAGAGCGCCGGCAAGCGCCGATCCACCCGCGTGCGCAAGAGCGGCACCTGGATCAAGACCACCCTGGTGACTGCCGCCTGGGCCGCGGTGCGCGTGAAGACCAGCTACCTGCGTGCGCAGTTCCTGCGTATCAAGGCACGTCGCGGAGCCAAGAAGGCCATCCTCGCCGTGGCCGCTTCCATGCTCACTGCCGCGTACCACATGCTTCGCGACGGCACCGAGTACAGCGACTTGGGTAGCGAATACCTCGACCGCCACGACCGATCCAAAATCATCCGCCGCTTGATCAAGCGCCTTCAAGACCTCGGCTGCGAGCTTCCTGTGGTTGCTCATACGGGATAGCGCTTCTTAGTAGTTGTTCATCGGGCAGGCCCGACCCCGGCGCATGAAGCATGGGGTGCGAGTAGTGCTTCTTAGTAGTTGTTCATCGGGCAGGCCCGACCCCGGCGCATGAAGCATGGGGTGCGAGTAGTGCTTCTTAGTAGACGTCGCGTCTATAGCGGCCGGTGGCCGTGAGTTCACGCACCAGGGCTTCACCGGCGATCTGGCGCAATGCCGCGTCGACGCCGGAGGCCATTCCCTGCAGGCTGCCGCACACATACACGGCTGCGCCGCGACCGATCCACGCGAGCACTTCCTCGGAAGCCTGCAGCAAGCGGTGCTGGACATAGAGCCGGTCGGGCTGATCGCGCGAAAAGACCATGTCGAGCCGGCGCAGAACGCCTGCGGCGTTCCAAGCTTCGATTTCGGCGCGGTAGAGAAAGTCATGCCGCGCATTGCGCTCCCCGAACACCAGCCAGTTGTCGTGCTGGCGGGCGGCGGCACGGGCTCGCAGATGGCTGCGCAGGCCGGCCAGCCCGGTGCCGTTGCCGATGAGAATCAGCGGCCGCTGCGCATTGCCTTCGAGGCGGAAATTGCGGTGGGGCCGCAGGCGCAGCGCGACCGTGTCACCGATGGCCAATGTCGAGGTCAGCAGGCCCGATGCGGCACCCAGAGTCCCGTCGGGGTGCTGTTCCTGGCGCACCAGCAACTGGAGCTCTCCGTCGGTTTGAATCGAGGAGATCGAATAGTCGCGCGGTCGACCTGGATCGCTGGCGATGGTGATCTGCGCCACGTCTCCGGACGCCCACTGTGCTGCAGTTCCCGCCGGCGCCACGAACGCCAGGTGGTACACCGGCGCGCCTGCGCTGCCCGCATTCAAGCGCTCGCGCGCTGCGAGACGCCAGGGCATGGTCCTTGCGCTGCTGTCTTCCGCCTGCGCAACTGCGTCGCCGCCGCATCGGGCTCGCCAGACGGCGAGGCTGGCCGGGTCGGTATTGTCGACTTCAAGGCGTTCGAATGTGCGTGTGGCGCCGGCCGAGTGAAGCCATTCGTCGAGCGCGCGGCCGAAGCCGCAGAAGCTTGCGTACTGGCGGTCACCCAATGCGAGCACGGCGTAGCGCAGCGAGGAGAAGTCGGCAGTGCTGCCCATCACCTGCTCGGCGAACACGCTGGCGCCGTCGGGTGCGTCGCCTTCACCGTAAGTGCTGGCGATGAAGAGCGCAGAGCTTGCGCCATGCAAGGTCTTCGTATCGGCTTCGTTGAGCGACATGACGCGGACCGGGGTCCCTGCCGCGCGCAGCCAGCCTGCGGTCTGCCAGGCGATGGCTTCGGCCTGGCCGGTCTGGCTTGCGTACAGCACCAACGCGGTCTCTTCGGCGCCATCCCCCGCGAGCGCTGCGGCAGCGCGTGCCAGGACCTGATTGCGTCGGCGTTCGCGCCAGTACACCGCGAGGCACAGGCCCGCGTAGGCGCACACGGTCGAGCCGGCTGCCAGCGCGCGCACGGTGGCTTCGGTCATGCAACTTGCGCTGTCCAGGCCTCGCTGGCCAGCGCCCGGTGCCCCGCACCTTCGCGGCCAACGAACAGGGCTGCGATTCCGTGATGCTGCGCAAAGGTCAAGCCCTTGTCCGGACCGAGCACCGTGAGAACGGTGGCGAGCGCATCGGCGTGCATGCATTGGCGATGCAGCACCGTCACCGCTGTCAGCGCATGGCCGGTCGGCTCGCCGCAGCGCGGATCGAGGGTGTGCGACCAGCTTCGACCCTCGTGTTGACGCAGGTGCCAGCGGTCGCCCGAAGTGGCAACCGCCATGTCGCTGAGCGCAATGCGTGTTGCGACACCGGACGCGGCATCGATCTGGACTTGCCAGGGCTGCCCACTGGGGCGGCGGCCGACGCCACGCAGTTCGCCGCCCACTTCAACGAGAAAATCCCCGAGCCCGAGAATTTGCAGTTCAGCTGCTACTTGGTCGACCGCAAAGCCCTTGGCGATGCCCGAGAGATCGAGCCAGACACCGCCCGGCTGCAGGATCGAATTGGTATCGGACTCGAAGGCGATGCGCTGCCAGCCGACATGCGAGCGTGCCGCCGCGAGTTCGGCGGGCGAGGGCGGCAATGGCGATGCAATGGCGTGCGCGCCGAAACCCCAGAGCGCCACCAGCGGCCCGATGGTCGGATCGATGGCGCCGTCGCTTGCCGCAGCCCATTGCAATGCGCAGGCAAGCACCTTGCCGAATTCGGGCGCCAGTGCATGCCGGCTGCCGGCAGCAGCGCGGTTGAAGCGGCTGATGTCCGAGTCCGACTCCCAGGTGCTCATCTGGGCGATCACCCGGTCCAGCGCAGCCTCTGCACTCGCACGAACGGCGTCCAGAGGAGTCAAGAGCGGGTTGTCGAACCTGAGCGACCAGGTCGTGCCCATGGTCCGCCCGGCAAGTTGCTGAAGACTCGCAGGATCGGCGCGACGCGGCACGGCCGCGTTGGCATAGCCACCTGTGCGCCGGACCGCGAAAGAAGGCCGCTTGTGCGGCGTGTCCCGAGACGTGTTCAGGGCATCACTTCCAAGGTGGCGGCATAGCTCAGGCGCCGCTCCTTGGCTTGCGGCACCGTGGTCTTGCCGTCCTTGGTGCTGGCTTCGAGCCAGTACATGCCGGCTTGCGGCCAAATCACGGAGAACTGGCCCTTGGCGTCGGTCTTGGCCGTGATCTCATCCACCTTGTCGCGGTAGCGCGTGTTGCCGGGCGTGACCGTCACTTCGAGGTCCTTGGCCGGTTGCCCGTCGATCTGCAGGACGAAGCTGGCCTTCTCCCCCTTCACCAGATCTGTCGGATGGGTGGTGGTCACCAGTTCCAGGCCCTTGCCGCTCGGTTTGAGCACACCGGGCTTGCCCACGGTCACGAAGGTTTCGATGCGGCCGGCCGACTGCGTTACCTCGACCTCCTGCGCATCGGCCGGGATCTGGCTGGCAATGTTCTCCGGCGTGCCGCGTGCGCGCTTGGGTTGACCGGTGGCCTTGTCCTTCCAGCGGGCAAACACGCCGCCATTGAGCACCGCGACGCGGTAGGTGCCGGGCTGCGCGAGGTTGAGGTCGAACACGCTGCGCAACTTGCCCTTGTGGATGTTCTCGGCCTTCACGGCGCTGCCGTCTGGTGCGGTCACGGCCAAGTTGTCGAGCGCCAGCGGGTTGTGATTGAAGAAGAACAAGTCGTTCGAAACGGCCGCGTCGACCGTGATCCAGTCGCCTTTCGAGAGCACGGTGCTCGAAGGCAGCAGCCACACGTTGTGCGCCTGCACGGCAGCGGCGCCGGCGGAAAGAGCAAGGGCCAGGGCGGCGGTGCGAAAAGCAAACTTCATGGTGAGACCCGATGAGGAGGATGAAAGGGGATGGATCAAGGCTTGAGCTCGAGCCGGACTTCGCCGAGCTCGCTGTTGCCGGCGACCTGGGGCTGCTCGGCTTTGGCCGGCGGCCACTGGAACGGAATGCTCACGATCTCGCGGCCGCCGACTTCGCGTGCCGCTTCGACGTACAGCTTGTAGGCGCCCGGCGCCAGCTTCGGCAGCGCGACCGAGCCTTCGGTGAAGCTGATCTGGTGCTTGCCGGCAGGGCGGGTGGCGCTGCTCACGCCGTCGACCGGCATTTGCAGCTCGCGTCCCGTGCGCCGCCACCACTGGCGCATGTCCTTGAGCCACTTGGTGCCTTCGCCTTCCGCGTTGCCCTTGTTCTTGATGTCGTACCAGACGGCCAGCGTGGTGGCGACCGACTGGTCGGCGCGCTCGATCCACGCTGCGACGTACGGGCGGTGGTATTCGGCCACCGTCAGGCGCGGCACTTCGATGTTGACCGCGAGGCCGGCTGCGAAGGCGGGCGCGCCGAAGAGCGCTGCGAGCGCGAGCGAATAGCGAACTTGCACGGGAAAACCTCTTTCCTGGATCAATGAATGAACAACAGCGCGAGCAGCACCGGCACGACCAGACCCATGCCCACCATGGGCCAGGTGAAAGGCCGGTTGCCTGCGTGCATCTTGAGAATGAACAGGCCGGTGACCGAGAACACCAGCGTGGCGGCCGCAAAAATGTCGATGAACCAGCTCCAGGCAACGCCGGTGTGGCGGCCCTTGTGCAGGTCGTTGAAATAGGAGAGCCAGCCGCGGTCCGTGCGTTCGTATTCGATCTGCCCGTCGGACAGGCTGAGCCGCAGCCAGGCGTCGCCGCCGGGGCGCGGGAGCGAGAGATAGATTTCGTCGTCGGACCACTCGGCTTCGCGGCCCGAAGTGTCGATCGCCCATTGCTTGTGCACCCAGGCCTGAAGTTCTGCCGGGAGTTCGGCCTTGCCTTTTCGCGCCTTGGCAGCCGGCAGTTGTTGCGCGAGGTGGCCGCGCAACGCGTTGTCGATAGTGCCGGTCAGGCTGCTGACCTTCGGCTTGGCTTCGATGCCGGCGGCATGATTGAGGGTGAATCCCGTGACGCTGAACAGCGCCATGCCGATCAGGCAGAGCGCCGAGCTGACCCAATGCCATTCATGCAAGGTCTTGAGCCAGTAGGCGCGGCGGCGGTTGTCGGTGGCGGCGGGGGGCATTGGAGCCCGCGATTCTAGCCTTGCAAATGAGAATGAATGCCATTTACAAGACGCGATGCGGGCAAAAAAATGCGGGCCGCAGCCCGCCTGCATGGCGCGATGCGCCTTACTCGATCTCGCCCATTTGCGACTGCAGATAGTTCTGCAGCCCGACCTTATCGACCAGATCGATCTGGGTTTCGAGGAAGTCGATGTGCTCTTCGGTGTCGTCCAGGATCTCTTGCAGCAGGTCGCGCGAGACATAGTCGCGCACCGATTCGCAGTGGGCGATGCCGGCCTTGATGGTGGCTTGTGCGCCGGTCTCTGCGGTGAGGTCGCACTGCAGGATCTCGGGGACGTCTTCGCCGACATTGAGCTTGGCCAGATCCTGAAGATTCGGCAGGCCGTCGAGCACAAAGATGCGATCCATGAGCTTGTCGGCGTGTTTCATTTCGCCGATCGACTCCTCGTATTCCTTCTTGGCCAGCTTGTCCAGGCCCCAGTGCTTGAGCATGCGGTAGTGCAGGAAGTACTGGTTGATCGCAGTGAGCTCGTTCTTGAGCTGCGCCTGGAGATGGTCGATGACTTGAGGGTCGCCCTTCATGGTTATTCCTTGTTCTGAAAGCGTCGATTGTGTGAGCCGCTCGTGACAGCACGCAAGCAAACCCATGCGCTGGCGGTCTGCATGCGTTTGATCGTGATAGGTGTTCGCATTTGGCGGTGGCCGCCGACCTCATAGGCCACCGCAATTTTTTTCATAGTTCATAACTATGAATTCGCCTTGATTGGTAGTTATACTAATCGCTCGCCATTTTCTTTCATCAGTCACCCAAGGAAAACTGAATGTCCCTGATCAACACCGAAATCATCCCGTTCAAGGCCACCGCGTACCACAACGGCAAGTTCGTTCCGGTCAGCAACGAAAACTTCAAGGGCAAGTGGTCCGTCGTGGTGTTCTACCCGGCCGACTTCACTTTCGTGTGTCCGACCGAACTGGGCGACCTGGCCGACCACTATGCTGAATTCCAGAAGCTCGGCGTCGAGGTGTATGGCGTGTCGACCGACACCCACTTCACCCACAAGGCCTGGCACGACACCTCGGAAACCATCGGCAAGGTCCAGTACCCGCTGATCGGCGACCCGAGCCAGCAACTCGCACGTGCCTTCCAGGTCCTCATCGAAGAGGGCGAAGACGCAGGCCTTGCCTATCGCGGCACCTTCGTGATCGACCCCGAAGGCAAGATCAAGACCATCGAAGTGCACGACAACGGCATCGGCCGCGACGCCGCCGAGCTGCTGCGCCGCGTGAAGGCCGCCCAGTACGTGGCTGCCCACCCCGGTGAGGTCTGCCCGGCCAAGTGGACCGAAGGCGCCGAAACGCTCAAGCCTTCCTTCGACCTCGTCGGCAAGATCTAACTCGCCGTTTGCGCCAGGCCCGGGCGCGTTTCGCTCCCGGGCTTTTTTGTTCCCCTCGTATTTTCAAAGTGAGTTCACCATGCTCGACGCCGGCACCAAGGCACAACTGAAAAGCTATCTCGACCGCATCACGCAGCCGATCGAAATCGTCGCTTCGCTCGACGACAGCAAGGCGTCGGGCGATCTGCAATCGTTGCTGAAGGACGTAGCCGACTCGTCTTCGCTGGTGAAGGTGGCCGAGAGCCGCGACGACAACCATCGCAAGCCCTCGTTCTCGATCAACCGGCCGAGCCAGAGCCATGGCCCGCGCTTCGCGGGCATTCCGATGGGCCACGAATTCACCTCGCTGGTGCTCGCGTTGCTGCAGGTCGGCGGCTATCCGCCCAAGGTCGACGAAGCCGTGCTGCAGCAGATTCGCGCGCTCGACGGCGATTTCGAGTTCGAGATCTACATCTCGCTCACTTGCCACAACTGCCCGGACGTCGTGCAGGCGCTCAATCTGATGGCGGTGCAGAACCCGCGCATCAAGACCACCATGATCGACGGCTCGCTGTTCCAGGACGAGGTGAAAGAACGCCAGATCATGGCCGTGCCGACCGTGTTCCTGAACGGCACCGAATTCGGCCAGGGCCGCATGAGCCTGGAAGAAATCCTGGCCAAGATCGACACCAGCGGCGTCGAGCGCGAGGCGAAAAAGATCGCCGGCAAGGCTCCGTTCGACGTGCTCATCGTCGGCGGCGGGCCGGCCGGCGCGGCAGCGGCCGTGTATGCGGCGCGCAAGGGCATCCGCACAGGCGTGGCGTCCGAGCGCTTTGGCGGCCAGGTGCTCGACACCATGGGCATCGAGAACTTCATCTCGATCAAGGAAACCGAAGGACCCAAGTTCGCGCTGGCGCTCGAGGAGCACGTGCGCAACTACGAGGTCGACATCATGAACCTGCAGCGCGCCGCGGCGCTGGTGCCGGGCAAGGATTTCATCGAGATCAAGCTCGAGAACGGTGCTTCGCTCAAGAGCCGCTCGGTCGTGATCTCGACCGGGGCGCGCTGGCGCAACATCAACGTGCCGGGCGAGCACGAGTACAAGAACAAGGGCGTGGCCTACTGCCCGCACTGCGACGGCCCGCTCTTCAAGGGCAAGCGCGTGGCCGTGATCGGCGGCGGCAATTCGGGCGTCGAAGCGGCGATCGACCTCGCCGGCATCGTGGGCCACGTGACGCTGATCGAGTACGACACGCAACTGCGCGCCGACGCGGTGCTGCAGCGCAAGCTGAAGAGCCTGGCGAACGTCAGGATCGTCACCAACGCACAGACGATCGAGATCACCGGCGACAAGCAGAAGGTCAACGGCCTGATCTACAAGGACCGCGCGACGGGCGAGAGCCACCAGGTGGAACTCGAAGGCGTGTTCGTGCAGATTGGCCTGGTGCCCAACACCGATTGGCTCAAGGGCACGGTCGAGCTCTCGAAGCACGGCGAGATCGTGGTCGACGCGAAGGGCCAGACCTCGGTGCCCGGCGTGTTCGCGGCGGGCGATGCGACGACGGTGCCGTTCAAGCAGATCATCATTGCGGCCGGCGATGGTGCGAAGGCCGCGCTCAGCGCCTTCGATCACCTGATCCGGACCTCGGCGCCGGCAGAGGAGGCCGTGGCTGCCTGAAGGCGAAGGTGGGCGAGGCCCGTCAAGTCCTGCATCAGCAGGCGGGCGGCGGGTGCGATCCACGGGATCGGCGAAGAAGGCGAGGCCGGGGCGAACCGGCGCAACGCGGCAAGATCGGGTGGAGCGCCTGCTTCCAGGCTTTCTGCGCTGCTTTCGAGCGCTCGCCCCGCGGCTTGGCCGAGTGCTGTCCATGCTGCATCGTCGCGCGCGAGCGGCGCGCTCTCGGCCAGCCGCGCGAACAGGGCGGCGTCATGCGCGATGCGTGCCACGAGCTGCGCCGTCCGAGCGCAATCCTCGGCGCCGTTCTGCGCTCTGCGGCGCAGGCGGCGCCAGAGCTTCGCTTCCCGATCGGCGCCCACCGCCATCACGGCCAAGTCGCGCAATGCGAGCCGCGCTGCGCCAGCGGCGGCCTCCTTTTCTTCCGGCGTCAAAGGCGCCGGGCCGAGATCGCGTTGCACGTCGGCCGCGATGCGCCGCAAGACCGACGCACACGCCGCATCGAAGCGCGCTTGCGTGCGCGATGCCAGCCCCAGCATGGAGATCGCCAGGCCCGTTGAGACCCCGATCGCAATCTCGACCACGCGCAGGCCGGCGACCTCGAGCGCCGGGTGGCCCGCGATCCCGCCGCTGGACAGCACGATCAATGCAGCGATCGGCGCGCTGCGCATCGAAGCAATCCATGCGCTCCCCAGCGCGAGCAGTGCCACGATGCCGAGCGTGGCCGCCGTCGACCCCACCCCGATGTGATGCTGCAGCCAGACACCGGCCAGTCCCAGGCCGGTACCGGCCAGCGTGCCGCGCACCCGGTCCCAGCCCGCACCGAGCGTGGAGCCCGTGGTCGGGCGCATCACGATCAAGGCGCTCGTCACGGCCCAGAAGCGCTCGGGCATATGCAGGGCATCGGACGCCAGGTAGGACAGCACTACCGCGGCCGCCAGTTGAAGGCCGTGGCGCAACGTGGCGTCGTTCATGAACGGCCGACCGGGACTGTTGAAGGCTGCGCGCCCAAGCCTTCGGCCACACGGTCGATGAGCTCGCAGGCCGCGAGCAATTGCGCGCGCTCACCGGCGCTCAGCTGTGCGCCGAGCGCGGATGCAAGCGACGCCTCCCTGCGATGCACCTCGGCGGTGAGCAGATGCGCGCCTGCGGCAGTCAGGGACAGGATCGATTTGCGCGCGTCGCCCTCGTGGGCACGACGCTCCACGAGGCCATCGGTCTCGATTTCTGCGAGCAGCCTTGTCAAGGTCTGGAGCTTGACCCGCTCGTGCAGCGCCAGTTGCGTCGGCGTCAGCGGGCCGCGCCGATACAGCTGTCCGAGCACGCTCAGCTTGGCCGAACCCGGCTGGTCTGTACTGCCCTGCGAACGAAGATGCCGTGTCAGCTGCGAAACCGCCGCGCGCAGACGCACGGCGGTGTGCATCGCATCTGCGGGAGGTTTGGGAGCCATCCGCAGATCATAAGATCAATCTTAGTAAAAGCCAATCAGTAGGTCAGCCGCTCGGGCCGCAGCTCCTGCAGGATGGTGGTCGCGATTTCCTCGATCGACTTGGTGGTGGTCGACAGCCAGCGGATGCCGGCCCGCCGCATCATCGCCTCGGCCTCGCTCACCTCATGCCGGCAATTCTCGATGCTCGCGTAGCGCGAGTCCGGGCGCCGTTCGTTGCGGATCTCGCTCAGGCGCTCGGGCTGGATCGTGAGGCCGAAGATCTTCTTGCGATGTGGCATCAGGGCTGGCGGCAACTGCCGGCGGTCGAAGTCTTCGGGGATCAGCGGGTAGTTCGCGGCCTTCAGGCCATGCTGCATGGCGAGATAGAGCGAAGTGGGCGTCTTGCCGCTGCGGCTGACGCCGACCAGGATCACGTCGGCGCCGTCGAGGTCGCGGTTGCTCTGGCCGTCGTCGTGCGCCAGGCTGAAGTCGATGGCCTGGATCCGCGCGTTGTATTCCTTGCTCTTGCTCACGTCGCTGAAGCGGCCGATGCGATGGTTCGACTTCATCGCCAGCTCGATTTCGAGCGGCCGCACGAAGGTGCCGAACATGTCGAGCAGCATGCCCTTGCAGCCGGTCTCGATCACCTCGAGCACGTCCATGTTGGCCAGCGTCGTGAAGACGATCGGCCGCAGACCCTCGATTTCGGCCGTGTGATTGATCCGCCGCACGGCCTGGTGGGCCTTGTCGACCGTGTCGGTGAAGGGCAGCCGCACGTGGCGGGGCTTCATCTCGAACTGGGCGAGGACGGCGTTACCGAAGGTTTCGGCAGTGATGCCGGTGCCGTCGGAAACGAAGAAAACGGTGCGCGTGTGCATGGTTGGCGGCCTTGTCCTGCGGCGCGCCGAAGCGGGCGGCGCCTACAATCCGGCCCATTATCGGGAATGCGCCAGCGCCGTTCCCCAATCCCAATGCCTTCTTTCATGCACACCGCCCCTGCGCCCAGAGCAAAAAGAACGATTGCGTCGCGCCGTCTGCATGTTGCCCCGGTTTTAACTTCTGGAGCTTTCCCATGTCTGCACTCTTCGAAGCGACCGCCCTGGTCGTTGCGTTTGAAAACCTGAGGATGACCGACGTCGAGTCGGTCGGCGGCAAGAACGCCAGCCTCGGCGAGATGATTTCCCAACTGCCCCAGGGGGTTCGTGTGCCCACGGGGTTTGCGACCACCGCCCACGCGTTCCGCCAGTTTCTCGCCCACGACGGCTTGGCCGACCGGATCAGCGCCAAGCTCAAGAGCCTGAATACCGAGGACGTGCGCGCGCTGGCCACGGTCGGCGCCGAGATCCGCGCCATGGTGGAGGCCCAGCCTTTCCCGGCCGACCTGCAGAAGGCGATCGGCGAGGCCTTCGCCAAGCTCAGCGCGGGCAACCCCGAAGCCTCTTTTGCCGTGCGCTCGTCGGCCACCGCAGAAGACCTTCCAGACGCCTCGTTCGCGGGCCAGCAGGAGACCTTCCTCAATGTGGTGGGCATCGACGACGTGCTCCACAAGATGAAGGAGGTGTTCGCCTCCCTCTACAACGATCGCGCCATCAGCTACCGGGTTCACAAGGGTTTCGCCCATGACGTCGTGGCGCTGTCGGCCGGCGTGCAGCGCATGGTGCGCAGCGACCTGGGCGCTGCGGGTGTGATGTTCACGATCGATACCGAGTCCGGCTTCGAGGACGTGGTCTTCATCACCTCGAGCTACGGCCTGGGCGAGACGGTGGTGCAGGGCGCGGTGAATCCCGACGAGTTCTACGTGCACAAGCCCACCCTTCGAGCCGGCAAGCGCGCGGTGATCCGGCGCAACCTCGGCTCCAAGCTGATCCAGATGGAGTTCGCGAGCGCGGAGGAAAAGGCGGCCAGCGGCAAGCTGGTGAAGACCACCGACGTGCCGACCGAGCAGCGCAACCGCTATTCGCTGAGCGACGCCGATGTCGAGCAGCTTGCGAAGTACGCCTTGGTAATCGAGGAGCACTATGGCCGTCCGATGGACATCGAGTGGGGCAAGGACGGTACCGACGGCCAGCTCTACATCCTGCAGGCGCGCCCCGAAACCGTGAAGAGCCAGCAGCAGGGCAAGGCCGAGCAGCGCTACAAGCTGCTGGCCAAGGGCGCCGTGCTGGCCGAGGGGCGCGCCATCGGGCAGAAGATCGGCACCGGTCCGGTGCGCCTGGTTCACAGCATCAGCGAGATGGACAAGGTCCAGCCCGGCGATGTGCTGGTAACCGACATGACCGACCCGAACTGGGAACCGGTGATGAAGCGCGCTGCCGCGATCGTCACCAACCGCGGCGGCCGCACCTGCCATGCGGCGATCATCGCGCGCGAACTCGGCATTCCGGCCGTGGTCGGCTGCGGCGATGCCACCGACCTGCTGAAGGACGGCACCCTGGTCACGGTGAGCTGCGCCGAAGGCGATACCGGCTTCATCTACGACGGCCTGCTGGAAACCGAAGTCACTGAAGTCCAGCGCGGCGAAATGCCCGAGATCGACATCAAGCTCATGATGAACGTGGGCAATCCGCAGCTCGCCTTCGACTTTGCCCAGTTGCCGAACCACGGGGTCGGCCTGGCGCGGCTCGAATTCATCATCAACAACAACATCGGGGTCCATCCCAAGGCGATCCTCGACTACCCGAATGTCGATGCGGACCTCAAGAAGGCCGTCGAATCGGTGGCGCGCGGCCATGCCTCGCCGCGCGCCTTCTACGTCGACAAGGTCGCCGAAGGCATCGCCACCATCGGCGCCGCGTTCTGGCCCAAGCAGGTGATCGTGCGCCTGTCCGACTTCAAGTCCAACGAATACCGCAAGCTGATCGGCGGCAGCCGCTACGAGCCGGAGGAAGAAAACCCGATGCTCGGCTTCCGTGGCGCGGCGCGCTACCTGAGCGCGGACTTCGGCGAAGCCTTTGCCATGGAATGCGAGGCGCTCAAGCGCGTGCGCAACGAGATGGGCCTGACCAACGTGCAGATCATGGTGCCCTTCGTGCGCACCCTGGGCCAGGCCGAGCGCGTCACGGGATTGCTGGGCGAGCATGGCCTGAAGCGCGGAGAGAACGAACTCAAGCTGATCATGATGTGCGAGGTGCCGAGCAATGCGATCCTGCCCGAGGAGTTCTTGAAGTACTTCGACGGCTTCTCGATCGGATCGAACGACCTGACGCAGCTCACTCTGGGTCTCGACCGCGATTCCGGTCTCGAACTGCTGGCGGCCGACTTCGACGAGCGCGACCCCGCAGTCAAGGCCTTGCTGAGCCGCGTGATCAAGGCCTGCAAGGCCCAGGGCAAGTACGTGGGGATCTGCGGGCAAGGGCCCAGCGACCATCCCGACTTCGCGCTCTGGCTGGCGGAAGAGGGCATCGAGTCGATCTCCCTGAACCCGGACAGTGTGATCGACACCTGGCAGCAACTGGCGCAACGCTGAAGCTCGAAGCTCGAAGCGCGGCGGGCGGCCTGTCACCGCCGCGCTACAAATTTCGTCACACCCGGCTTGTAATTCCCATGTCAGCCCGGTGTAATTGCAACCAGATGAATCTTTAGTGTCAAACTCATGACCTAGGGGAGGCGCAGCCCCGAGAGCGTAGACAGAGGACAACCATGAAACCTCGATCGCTCTCGGGAAATTCGCGTTGGGGGACAGCATGATTCTTGTCAAGACGGAAGCCGGGCAGCAGGCGCTCAAGGACCGTTCGATCCGGCTCACGCCGCGCCAACGCTCGGCCTTCATCCTGTGCGATGGCAAACGCTCGGTGAGCGAAGTGCTCGATGCTGGCATGGGCATCGCACGCGAGGACATCGACCAGATGGTCGAACTCGGCTTGCTCGGGCAGGTGGGCGGAACGGCCGATGCGGCCAACGCAGGGACGGTTTCGGTCCCGCCCAATTCGGCTGCGCCGGCCGCTGAAGTTCCGAAGGAGGCCGCGTGGCCGGCCGCGCCCGCCCCGACGGAGGCGTCCGCGGCGCACCCGGCCCCGGCGCGCTCGAATCAGCAACGCTACAAGGACGCCTATCCGATCGCGACCCAACTCACCGGCAGCCTCGGCCTGCGGGGCTTCAGGCTCAATCTCTCGGTCGAAGGCACATCGACCTACGAGGAACTGCTCGCCCTGTCGCCCAAGATCCGCGACGCAGTGGGCCCGGAGAAGGCGGCCGCACTCGATCGCGCCCTGGGCCTTTGACGATCTTCAGGCACTTCCCGGACGGCGATACCCTGCTACAATAGCCGGCTTTGCCTTGCCACACTGCGACCGACGCTGCAGGTGGCTTTATCCCTTCCACGGAAGATCCACAAGGAGTGCCATGCGTCACTACGAAATCATTCTGCTGATCCATCCGGATCAAAGCGAGCAAGTTCCGGCCATGCTGGAGCGCTACAAGGGCCTGATCACGGCCGGCGGCGGCAAGGTCCACCGCGTCGAAGACTGGGGCCGCCGTCAGCTGGCCTACCAGATCAACAAGCTCAACAAGGCGCACTACCTGTGCGTGAACATCGAGGCCGAGCAGGCCGTGATGGCCGAACTCGAGCACGCGTTCAAATTCAACGACGCCGTCCTGCGCCACCTCACCGTGGTCAAGAAGAAGGCTGAGACCGGCCCGTCGTCGATGATGAAGACGGTCGAGCGCGAAGAGGCCCGCAAGGCTCAGCAGGCCGAGTACGCCGCCAACAACAACTGATGGTGTGAGCGCTGCCGCAGTCAACAGCCTCGTGCTGACTGCCTGCGTCGCCGAACTCGGTACCTTGCGCTTCACGCCTGCCGGCCTGCCCGCTATCGACCTGCGACTCGAGCACGAGTCGACGGTGACCGAAGCGGCCCAGCCCCGGCAGATCAAGGCGGCCCTCAAGGCCGTGGCCTTCGGCGCAGTGGCCGAGCGGCTCGCGAGACAGGCGTTGGGAAGTCTCTGGCGTTTTCAGGGCTTCCTCGCGACACCGGGCAACGGCAAGCACCCAGTGCTGCACATCCAGGATTTTCAGCAAGATTAATTTTCGAAAAGAGGTCCCACAATGGCCACGTTCAAGAAATTCAACAAAGACAAGCGCCCGAAGCGCAACACCCAGTCGCTGCTGTTCAAGCGCAAGCGCTTCTGCCGCTTCACCGTCGCCGGCGTCGAAGAGATCGACTACAAGGACATCGACACGCTGCGCGATTTCATCAGCGAAAACGGCAAGATCATCCCCGCGCGCCTGACCGGCACGCGCGCGATCTACCAGCGCCAGCTCAACACCGCGATCAAGCGCGCACGCTTCCTCGCGATGGTGCCGTACAGCGACCAACACCGCGTTTAAGGAGCAAGACACCATGCAAGTCATTCTTCTGGACAAGGTCGTCAACCTCGGCGTGCTCGGCGAGATCGTCAAAGTCAAGGACGGCTACGCGCGCAACTTCCTGATCCCCTCGGGCCGCGCACGCCGCGCCACCGAAGCCAACAAGGCCGAATTCGAAGCCAAGCGCGTCGAACTCGAAAAGGCCGCGGCTGCCAAGCTGGCCGAATCGCAAGCCCAGGGCGAGAAGCTCGCCGGCACCACCGTCAAGCTGACGCAGAAGGCCGGCGTCGACGGCCGCCTGTTCGGCTCGGTGACCAACCACGACATCGCCGAAGAGCTCAACAAGCAGGGCTACAAGGTCGCGAAGTCGCAGGTGCGCATGCCCAACGGCCCGATCAAGACCGTCGGCGACAGCACCGTCAGCGTTGCACTGCACACCGACGTGGTGGTCGACATCACCGTCACGGTGTACGGCGAAAGCGCGTAAGCCTTCGGCAAGGAGAAAACAAGATCGCTGGTGCGAACTTGTCCTTGTGGGCCGCCTTTGGGCGGCCTTTCTTTTTGGCCTGCCGTGTTGTCCCGCGCATTGCACCGACAACTCACCGTTTATCCACAGCCTTATAAGGTGACGCCGTCCGCCGTGCCGCTTAGCATGTGCGGCTGCAAGGAAGTCCATGTCCGCCGTTTTCTCCTATGCCGACAACGATCCGTCGGCCGACCGCCAAGTTGCGCAGCTGCGCATCCCCCCGCATTCGATCGAGGCCGAATCGAGCGTGCTCGGCGGCCTCTTGCTCGACAACGGCGCCTGGGACCGCATGGGCGACCTGCTCGTCGACGGCGACTTCTATCGCCACGAGCACAAGCTGATCTATGCGGCGATAGGAACGCTGATCAACGCCAGCAAGCCGGCTGACGTGATCACCGTCTACGAGCAGCTGCAGAACCTTGGCAAGGCCGAGGAAATCGGCGGTCTGGTCTACCTGAATTCGCTGGCGCAGTACGTGCCGAGCGCGAGCAACATTCGCCGCTACGCAGAGATCGTGCGCGAGCGCTCGATCCTGCGCAAGCTGGTGAGCGCCAGCGACGAAATCGCGACCAACGCTTTCAATACCCAAGGCAAGTCGGTCGACAAGATCCTCGACGAGGCCGAACAGAAGATCTTCAACATCGGTGAGGAAGGCACGCGCATGAAGCAGGGCTTCCAGGGCATGGATTCCCTGGTGGTCGAACTGCTGGACCGCGTGACCGAGATGGCGGAGAACCCCAACGACATCACCGGTGTGCGCACGGGTTTCTACGACTTCGACAAGATGACCTCGGGCCTGCAGCCGGGGGACATGATCGTGCTGGCCGCGCGTCCGTCCATGGGGAAGACTTCGCTGGCGATCAACATCGCCGAGCATGTGGCGCTCAACGAGGGGTTGCCGGTCGCGGTGTTCTCGATGGAAATGGGCGCTTCGCAGCTGGCGGTGCGTATCGTCGGCTCGATCGGGCGCATCGACCAGGGGCACCTGCGGACCGGCAAGCTCACCGACGAAGAATGGCCGCGCCTCACCGAGGCCATCGAGAAGCTGCGCAACGTGTCGCTGCACATCGACGAGACACCGGGCCTCACGACCAGCGAACTTCGTGCAAACGCACGCCGCCTCGCGCGCCAGTACGGGAAGCTCGGCCTGATCGTGGTCGACTACCTTCAGCTGATGAGCGTGTCGAGCAGCATGAGCGACGAGAACCGCGCCACGGCCGTGGGCGAGATCTCGCGCGGACTGAAGATGCTGGCAAAGGAACTCAAATGCCCGGTGATCGCGTTGTCGCAGCTCAGCCGCGGTGTGGAAAGCCGGACCGACAAGCGTCCGATGATGAGCGATCTCCGGGAGTCCGGTGCCATCGAGCAGGACGCCGACATCATCATGTTCATCTACCGCGACGACTACTACGACAAGAACAGCAAGGAGCCCGGCGTGGCCGAGGTGATCATCAGCAAGCATCGCAACGGCCCGACGGGCACGGTCAAGCTTGCATTCCTCAAGCCGCTCACCAAGTTCGAGAACCTGGCTGGCGGCGGAGGCGCCGACTTCTGACCCTGGCCGGCGGCGCGGACGGACGCTACCGCAGCCCGGACGATTGAGGTTCCGCCGGGTCCTCCTGCAGGCGGCGCAGCATCTCGGCCAGCGTCTTGCCGGGTTCGTCGCGAAAGCGCTCGGGCAGAACTTCGACCTGGTCGATGCGATCGATCCGGAAGGCTCGAAAGTCCTGCCGCAGCTCGCACCAGGCCGAGAAGGTCCAGACCCGGCCCCAATAGAAACAGCCGAGCGGCCGCACGATGCGCTGGCTCGGCGCGCCGCTGACGTCGCGGTAGTCCATGCTCAGCTTGTTGCGCGACTGCACCGCTTCGCGCAGCGTCTGCAAACGGGCGCGCGTGCCATCGTCGATGGAGAACGCCGGCGCGAAGAGCGCCAGGCTTTCTGCCGAGGCGCGCGCTGCCGGCGGCAGCACCGAGAGGATCTTGCCGAGCGCGGTCTGGATGTCGCGCGCCAGGGCGGGATCGACCGAGCTCTGGGCCAGCCTCGCCGAGGCGACGAGGGCCGCGGCCTCATCCTGCGTGAACATGAGCGGCGGCAGGTCGAAGCCGGCGCCCAAGCGGTAGCCGACGCCGGCTTCCCCTTCGATCGGCACGCCCTGGCGCTGCAGGTCGGCCACATCGCGGTAGACGGTGCGTTCCGACACTTCCAGGCGCTGTCCCAGGAATGCGGCGGTCGTGAGTCGTCGCCCGCGGATGAGCTGGACGATCTGGAACAGGCGGTCGGCGCGGCGCATGCAGGCAGGTCAATGTCGAACGGGCTTCTTGTCGAAATCTTTGTCAGTCCAGGTTGACGCCGATGTGGATGGCGACCTGGTCGGGGCCGCTGTAAGCCTCGAAGTCGCTGCGATAGGTCCGCTTGATTTCCGGGTGCTGCTCGAAATACTGCCAGATCGACTGCCAGACCGCGAGCACCATCTGCGGCATTTCGCCTTGTCCGCTGAAGACGAGGTAATCGCCGGCTTCGATCCGCACGGTCGCCGGGCCGTCCGAGACGGCCACGCCGGTCGTGATGTCGAAGGCGCCATGCGCATCGGATTCGTAGGCCGAATAGACGCCGTAGAGCCGCATGTCGTTGATCCGGTGCGGCCTTTCATAGGCTCGCTCGTCGAAGAAGCGCGTCCAGAGCTTCCCGATCCGGGCCGATTGCGGATCGTTTTCCTCGCGGTTTGTGGTTCGCACGGTCAGGCCGGCGATGCTGAACGCGTCATGGCGTTGGAGCTGGGGTTGCATGGTTTCTTTTCCTCTTGAATCAAAGGTCCAATGCCCTGATGCTGGCGTTCATGGCGCCGGCGATCAGGTGGATGTCGTGGTCGCTGACTTCGAGCAGCCCGAAGCGGAGCTTGTAGCCCCAGCGCTTCGGGTCCTCGACGAAGTCGAGGTGGTCGATGAGCGGCAGGATCGGTGCCTCCTGCGCGGCCACGTAGCCCACGTCGCGTCGCCACGCCACGAAGCCGCCGCCCATGTCCGCTTCGTAGGGCTCGCCCCTCTGCACGACGCCGATCGAGACGAAGCTCTGCAGCTTGTCGGTGCCGTGGAGCACCGTGGCGGGCGCGTAATAGGCGACACGATCACCCGGCGCGAGGCGCCGGAGGGGCGCGAGTTTGCCATGGCCGACCTGCATGAAGCCCAGGCCGGCGTGGTCGCGCCCACGGCGTGCATGTTCTGCGCTGGCGACGGCGATCCAATTCCTGCGGTTCATGCCGCCAATGCTGCGCGGAGGCTACTGACAACGTCCTGTCAGCAGCCTTCGCGCAAAGCGCAGGAACGCAGGCCGGCTACAGCACGTCGCTCGCGAAATCCGCCAGGCGCGAGCGTTCGCCGCGCGCCAGCGTGATGTGCCCGCTGTGCGGCCAGCCCTTGAACTTGTCGACCGCGAAGGTCAGGCCGGAGGAGCCTTCTGTGAGATAGGGTGTGTCGATCTGCGCCAGGTTGCCCATGCAGATGATCTTGGTGCCCGGGCCCGCGCGCGTGACCAGCGTCTTCATCTGCTTGGGCGTCAGGTTCTGCGCCTCGTCGATGATCACGTACTTGTTCAGGAAGGTGCGCCCGCGCATGAAGTTCATGCTCTTGATCTTGATGCGGCTGCGAATCAGCTCGTTGGTGGCCGCGCGGCCCCATTCGCCGGCGCCGCCGCTGTCGCCCTTGGCCAGGAACTCGAGGTTGTCGTCGAGCGCGCCCATCCAGGGCCCCATCTTTTCCTCTTCGGTGCCGGGCAGGAAGCCGATGTCTTCGCCGACGCTCACGGTCGCGCGGGTCATGATGATCTCGGTGTAGCGCCGATCGTCGAGCACCTGGGTGAGGCCCGATGCCAGCGCCATCAGCGTCTTGCCGGTGCCGGCGGTGCCGGTCAGCGTGACGAAGTCGACCTCGGGGTCCATCAGCAGGTTCATCGCGAAGTTCTGCTCGCGGTTGCGCGTGTTCACGCCCCAGACGGCATTCTTGATCGACCCGTAATCCTTGAGCGTCTTGAGCACCGCCGTCTTGTCCCGGATCTCGGTGACCCGTGCATACATGCTCGGCTCGCCGGGCGCCTCGAAGTAGACGAACTGGTTGATGTAGAGGTTCGGGACGATCGGGCCGCTGATGCGGTAGAAGGTGCTGCTGCCGCTCTGCCAGCTTTCGATGGTCTTGCTCTGGCGCGTCCAGAAATCGGCCGGCAGCGCCAGCGAGCCGGAGTAGAGCAGGTCGCCGTCTTCGAGCGTCTTGTCGTTCTGGTAGTCGTCCGCCGCGAGGCCGAGTGCACGCGCCTTGACGCGCATGTTGATGTCTTTCGACACCAGCACCACTTCTTGCTTCGGCCGGCCGGGCGCGTCCTGGGCATAGAGGTCGCGCAGTGCCTGGACGACGCCAAGGATCTGGTTGTCGGCCTTGCCCTGGGGCAGGCTGGTCGGCAGCGCATAGTCGAGCGGAGCGGTCTGGAAGAACAGCTTGCCGCCGGACTCCCGGTGGCCGGTGGAGTCGAGCTTCAGGCCCTTGGCGATGTCGGCGCCCTGGGTGCCGGCGAGCGCATCGAGGGTGCGGCTGGTCTGGCGGCCGTTGCGCGCGACTTCGGTCGTGCCTTTCTTGTGGCCGTCGAGTTCCTCCAGCACGATCATCGGCAGGAAGATGTCGTGCTCCTCGAAGCGGAACAGGCACATCGGGTCGTGCAGCAGCACGTTGGTGTCCAGCACGAACAGCTTGGCCGGGCCGTTGGGTTTGCTGCGCTTGGCGCGCGCCGCGTTCTGCGGTGCAGCGGGGACTGGAGCGGGGCGGCTCTCGATCTGGCTGCGCGACGGCGCGGTCGGCGCCGGAGAGGGCGCCAGCGCCCTGACTTTGGGCACGGGCGGCGCCTCGATGCTGCCGCCGCCTTCTGCGGCGTGACGGTCGAACAGTTCGAGCGGCTGGGGCCCGCTGGACCGGGTCTCTTCAGTTCGCCGATCGGACGAGCGGCGGCCGTTTCTTCCGTGCGAAGAACGGGCGGGCGCGTCGTGCGCGTCCGGCGAAAGCAATGCGGCGCGTTTCGTGGGTGCGGGAGGCAGGGGCATGGGGCAGTTCGCTCGCAAAAAGAAAGAGGCCAGAAAGCGAAAAAGCCGCCTGAAGACCAGGGCGGCTTTGTTCGGGGGATGCGGTCGTGGAGCTCAACGGCATGAAACCATTATGCACAACGAATGTGTCACCTCCCGTGAACGTTGCGCATCGCCAACGCGACCGCGCAAAAGTACACGCTTGCAGGAGATCAGGCGGCCTTCTTGAGCGCCTTGACTGCTTTGAGCACGTCATCGACATGGCCTGGGACCTTGAGGCCGCGCCATTCGGCCTTGAGCACGCCGTCGGCACCGATCAGAAAGGTGCTGCGCTCGATGCCCTTGACCTTCTTGCCGTACATGATCTTGTTCTTGACCACGCCGAACATGTGGCACATCTTTTCTTCGGTGTCGGCGATCAGCTCGAAAGGGAGCTCGAGCTTGGCCTTGAATTCGTCGTGCGACTTCATGTTGTCGCGCGACACGCCGAAAACGGTGGCGCCGGCTTTCACGAAATCCTTGTAGCGGTCGCGGAACTGCATCGCTTCGGTGGTGCAACCGGGCGTGTTGTCCTTGGGATAGAAGTACATCACCAGCACGTGCCCGAGGTGCGAGGTGTTCGAAACCTTGATGCCGCCGGTGGCGTTGGCGTCGAATTCGGGAATGGGTTTGTTGACAACGATCGCCATGAAACTTGTTTTCTCCGTTTGATTCCATGTTCGAGCCCGCTCCTGGCTCTGGAGGCGCTCGAAATGGAGGATTGGTCGTTGCTTTACTGGGCGGGCTGCCGCTTTGCAACCCGCTATTTTACCCCGAAACGCCCTCTATTTGCCGTCATCCGGCCTCTCGACCAGCAGGGCGGCAACCACATGACGGCCTTCGCCCGCGAGGATGTTGTAGGTGCGGCAGGCGGCGGCCGTGTCCATGGTCTCCACGCCCGTGCGCTGCGCCATGAGTGGCTGCAGCCAGGCTGCCTGCGGAAAACGGATGCGCCCGCCGCTGCCGAAGATGATCAGTTCGGCGCCCATTGAGGCCAACTGCGCGAAATGCTCGGCGCCGAGCTGGTCGAAGCGGGTGCAGTCCCACGCGAAGCGCTCGCCGCGCGAGCCGATCACCACGCTGCTTTCGATCTTCTCGTTGTTGACGGCCACCCAGCCGGGACCGTGTGCGGTGAGGGTCTGGACGTCGGATTTGTCGGGCTGGAGCTTCATCGGGAGGCCGGGGGAACTGTGGTCAAATTATAGGTTTTCCCCCGTGCAGACGCCCTTGGAGGGACTTTGAAAGCGATCAAGAAATCGGCCAAGCTGGCCAACGTGCTCTACGACATCCGCGGCCCGATCATGGACGCCGCGAAGCAGATGGAGGAAGAGGGCCAGAAGATCATCAAGCTCAATATCGGCAACCTCGCGCCGTTCGGCTTCGATGCGCCCGAGGAGGTGCAGCAGGACATGATCCGCAACCTGCCGGCCTCGTCCGGCTACTCGGACAGCAAGGGCATCTTCGCGGCGCGCAAGGCGGTGATGCACGAGACCCAGAAACAGGGCATCGCGGGCGTGACGCTCGACGACATCTACCTGGGCAACGGCGCCAGCGAATTGATCGCGATGGCCGCCAACGCGCTGCTCAACGACGGCGACGAGCTGCTGCTGCCTGCCCCCGACTACCCGCTGTGGACTGCGGTCGCGAGCCTTTCGGGCGGCAAGCCGGTGCACTATCTCTGCGACGAGGACAACGGGTGGATGCCGAGCCTCGACGACATCCGCGCCAAGATCACGCCCCGGACCAAGGGCATCGTGGTCATCAACCCCAACAATCCGACGGGGGCGCTCTATTCGGACGAGTTGCTCAAGAGCATCGTCGCGATCGCGCGCGAGCACGGCCTCGTGATCCTTGCCGACGAGGTCTACGACAAGGTGCTGTACGACGGCGTCAAGCACACCGCCATCGCCAGCCTGTCGAAGGACGTGCTGACCCTGACCTTCAACTCGCTGTCGAAGAGCTACCGCTCCTGCGGCTACCGCGCCGGCTGGCTCGTGGTGTCGGGGGACAAGAAGATCGCGCAGGACTACATCGAAGGCCTCAACATGCTTTCGAACATGCGCCTGTGTCCCAACGTGCCGGGTCAATGGGCGATCCAGACGGCGCTCGGCGGCTACCAGAGCATCAACGACCTCGTGGGGCCCGGCGGCCGCCTGCGCCACCAGCGCGATCTGGCCTACGAACTCATCACCGCCATCCCCGGGGTGACTTGCGTCAAGCCGAATGCCGCGCTCTACATGTTCCCCAAGCTGGACCCCAAGGTCTACCCGATCGACGACGACCGGCAGTTCTTTCTCGAGCTGCTGAAGGAAACCAAGGTGATGCTGGTGCAGGGCACCGGCTTCAACTGGGCGACGCCGGACCATTTCCGCATCGTGTTCCTCCCGCATGAGGAAGACCTGCGCGAAGCGGTGCAGCGCATCGCCGACTTCCTCGAACGCTACAGAAACCGGGCCGCCGCCTGAGGCCCTCATCGCTCAAGAGACGAAACGAATGAAACCCATCCAAGTAGGCCTGCTCGGCATCGGCACGGTCGGTAGCGGCACCTTTCAGGTGCTGCGGCGCAACCAGGAAGAAATCAAGCGCCGTGCCGGGCGCGGCATCGAGATCACGATGGTCGCCGACCTCGACCTGGCGCGCGCCAAGGCTGCCGTCGGCGAGGGCGTGCAGGTCGTGAACGACGCGCGCGCCGTGATCGCCAACCCCGACATCGACATCGTGATCGAGCTGATCGGCGGCTACGGCATCGCGAAGGAACTGGTGCTCGAGGCGATCGCCGCGGGCAAGCACGTGGTTACCGCCAACAAGGCGCTGCTCGCGGTGCACGGCACCGAAATCTTCGCGGCCGCCCATGCCAAGGGCGTGATGGTGGCCTTCGAGGCCGCCGTGGCCGGCGGCATCCCGATCATCAAGGCGCTGCGCGAAGGGCTCACGGCCAACAGCATCCAGTGGATCGCCGGCATCATCAACGGCACCACCAACTTCATCCTCTCGGAGATGCGCGACAAGGGCCTCGATTTCGGCACCGTGCTGAAGGAGGCGCAACGCCTCGGTTACGCCGAAGCCGACCCGACCTTCGACATCGAAGGCGTCGACGCCGCGCACAAGGTCACGCTGATGAGCGCCATCGCCTTCGGCATCCCGGTCCAGTTCGACAGGGCGCATATCGAGGGCATCACCAAGCTCGCGGCGCAGGACATCAAGTACGCCGAGCAGCTCGGCTACCGCATCAAGCTGCTCGGCATCACCAAGCGGAAGGCGCAGGGCATCGAACTGCGAGTGCACCCGAGTCTCGTGCCCTCGAAACGCCTGCTCGCGAACGTCGAAGGCGCGATGAACGCCGTAGTGGTCAACGGCGATGCCGTCGGCACCACGCTCTACTACGGCAAAGGCGCCGGCAGCGAGCCCACCGCCAGCGCGGTGATCGCCGACCTGGTCGACATCACCCGTCTGCACACGGCCGACGCGGCGCACCGCGTGCCGCACCTGGCCTTCCATCCCGACGCCATGAGCGACCTCAAGGTGCTGCCGATGGCCGAGGTCGTGACCAGCTACTACCTGCGCCTGCGCGTCGCCGACGAGGCCGGCGTGCTGGCCCAGGTCACGGGGCTGCTCGCCACGGCCGGCATTAGCATCGATGCGGTGCTGCAGCGCGAAGCCGACGAGGTGGGCGGCGAGGGTTCGACGCAGACCGACCTGATCATCCTCACGCACGACACGCG
Source organism: Variovorax sp. LjRoot84 (assembly GCF_964254305.1). Taxonomy (NCBI): domain Bacteria; kingdom Pseudomonadati; phylum Pseudomonadota; class Betaproteobacteria; order Burkholderiales; family Comamonadaceae; genus Variovorax; species Variovorax sp. LjRoot84. Next base: position 3,964,362 of record NZ_CAXUTE020000001.1, on the reverse strand, counting down.
CGAAGGCACGCTGGACGACGCGCTCGCCCAGCTGCAGGCGCTGCCCACGGTGCTGGCGCCGATCGTGCGCATCCGCAAGGAAGAGCTGTCCTGATGCGCTACCTGTCCACGCGCGGCCATCCGGACCGCCGCCGCTTCTGCGAGATCCTGCTGGAAGGCCTGGCGCCCGACGGCGGCTTGTACCTGCCCGAGCGCTACCCGCAGGTCGACGCGGCCACGCTCGCGAAGTGGCGCGGCCTGCCGTACGCCGATCTGGCCTTCGAAGTGCTCTCGCTCTACATCGACGACATTCGGCCGGCCGACCTGAAGGCGATCTGCGCCAAGACCTACACCGCCGAGGTGTTCGGCACGCCCGAGATCGTGCCGCTGCGCGAGCTCGAAGATGGCGTCTATCTCGAGGCCCTGTCCAACGGCCCCACGCTCGCCTTCAAGGACATGGCGATGCAGCTGCTCGGCAACCTGTTCGAGTACGAACTCGCGCGCCGCGGCGAGGAGCTCAACATCCTCGGCGCGACCAGCGGCGACACCGGCAGCGCCGCCGAATACGCGATGCGCGGCAAGAAGGGCGTGCGCGTCTTCATGACCTCGCCCGACGGCCGCATGAGCCCGTTCCAGCAGGCGCAGATGTTCAGCCTGCAGGACGCCAACATCCACAACATCGCGATCGCCGGCGTGTTCGACGATTGCCAGGACATCGTCAAGGCGGTCTCGAACGACCTGAATTTCAAGCGCAAGTACAGGATCGGCACCGTCAATTCGATCAACTGGGCGCGCCTCCTGGCGCAGGTGGTCTATTACTTCGCCGGCTACTTTCAAGCGACGGCGGACAACGAAAAGCAGGTGAGCTTTACCGTGCCTTCCGGCAACTTCGGCAACGTCTGCGCCGGCCACGTGGCGCGTTCGATGGGCCTGCCGATCCGCACGCTGGTGGTCGCGACCAACGAGAACGACGTGCTCGACGAGTTCTTCCGCACCGGCGTCTACCGCGTGCGCTCGGCTGCCGACACGCACGAGACCTCGAGCCCCTCGATGGACATCTCCAAGGCCAGCAACTTCGAGCGCTTCGTGTTCGATCTCGTGGGCCGCGATGCAGCGAAGGCGCGCGGCCTGTTCGAAGGCGAGCTCGGCCGCAACGGCCGCTTCGACCTGAGCGCCGACCCGGCCTTCGCGCAGGCTTCCGAACGCTTCGGTTTCGCGAGCAGCCGCAGCACGCATGCGGATCGGCTCGCGACCATCCGCGACACGGACAAGCGCTTCGCCACGCTGATCGACACACACACGGCCGATGGCCTCAAGGCCGCCCGCGAGCATCTCGCAGCGGGCATTCCGATGATCGTGCTCGAGACCGCGCTGCCCATCAAGTTCGCCGAAACCATCGTCGAGGCACTGGGCCATGAGCCCGAGCGCCCCGCGCGCTTCGAAGGCATCGAGGCGCTGCCCAAGCGCGTCGTCAAGCTGCCGGCCGAGGCCGAGGCGGTGAAAGCCTACATTGCCCAGCACTGTGATTGATCGCGAAGGCGGCGCATGAAAGTCATCGGCTTCGCCGGCTTCTCGGGCGCGGGCAAGACCACGCTGGTCGAACGCCTGATCCCCGTGCTCAAGCTGCACGGCCAGCGCGTTTCGGTGGTCAAGCATGCCCATCACAAGTTCGACATCGACCATCCGGGCAAGGACACCTTCCGGCATCGCGAAGCCGGTGCCTTCGAGGTGGTGGTCGGGTCGGACAAGCGGCTCGCGCTGATCCGCGAGTTCGAGCGACCGACGCAGCTCGACGTGCACGACCTGGTGGCCGAACTCGATGACCGTGTCGACTGGGTGCTGGTCGAAGGCTTCAAGCACAGCGACCTGCTCAAGATCGAGATCTGGCGCGAGCCCGGGGAGGGCGAGGCCGCTCGCCCCGCGCGCTACGTGGAAGACGCGCACATCGTCGCGATCGCGACCGACACGCCGGAACGCCTGCCTACCGCCACCGAGCTGCCGATCTTCGACCTGAATGACGTCGATGGCATCGGCGACTGGCTGCTGCAGAACGCGGGGCGTTTCGAGTACAAGGTGGAACGCCATGGCTGATCCATCCGCACGTCCTCCCCTGATGCCGCTCGACGAAGCGCTCGCGCGCCTGCTCGCGGCCGCCACGCCGCAAGTCGGCATCGAAAGCGTCTCCACCTTCGAGGCCGACGGCCGCGTGCTCGCGCAGGACGTGGTGTCGGCACTCACCGTGCCGCCGCGTGACAACAGCTCGATGGACGGCTACGCGCTGCGCGTAGCCGATTGCGCGGCACCCGGCGCGGTGTTGCGGGTGGCGCAGCGCATTCCGGCCGGCAGCGTGGGCACGCCGCTTGCGGCCGGCACGGCAGCGCGTATCTTCACCGGCGCGCAGATTCCCGAAGGCGCCGACGCGGTCGTGATGCAGGAAGACACGAGCGCGCTGCCCGAGGAGGGCGGCCTCGGAAGCGTGCGCATCGAGACCGTGCCCGCCGCGGGCCGGTGGATTCGCCGCGCCGGCGAAGACGTGGCGGCCGGCGACGTGGTGCTGTCCAGGGGCGAACGCCTCACGCCCGCGGGCCTGGGGCTGGCTGCCAGCGTCGGCCTCGACCGGTTGCAGGTGGCGAAACGCCCGCGCGTCACGCTGCTGTCGACCGGCGACGAACTCGTGATGCCCGGCGAGGTGGCGCCCGAGGCGATGAAGCCGGGCTCGATCTACAACTCCAACCGCTTCTTCATGCGGGCGCTGCTCCAGCGGCTGGGCTGCGAGGTGAACGATCTGGGCATCGTGCCTGACCGGCGCGACGCGACCATCGAGGCCCTGCGCGCCGCGTCGCTTCGCAGCGACGTGATCATCACCACCGGCGGCGTGTCGGTCGGCGAGGAAGACCACATCAAGGCCGCCGTGCAGGCGCTGGGCCAGCTCGACCTGTGGTCGCTCTCGATGAAGCCGGGCAAGCCCTTCGCCTACGGCCGCATCGGCGACGCGCACCTCACCGGGCTGCCCGGCAACCCGGTTTCGAGCTTCCTGACATTCCTGCTGCTCGTGCGCCCGTTCCTGCTCACTCTGCAGGGCGCGACGCGCGTGGCGCCGGCGCCGATCGCGATGCGTGCCGATTTCGACTGGCCGCGCGCCGACCGGCGCCGCGAGTTCCTGCGCGCGCGGCGCAACGCCGCGGGCGGGCTCGACCTGTTCGGCAACCAGAGCTCCGGCGTGCTGACCTCGATGGTCTGGGGCGACGGTGTGATCGACACGCCGGCGGGCCGGCCCTTCAAGGCCGGCGACACCGTGCAGTTCATTCCCTTCGCATCGCTCCTGGCCTGAACATGAAAGTCACGGTGCGTTATTTCGCCTCGGTGCGCGAGGCACTGGGAACCGGCAGCGAGACCGTCGAGACCGGCGCGTCCGATCTGGCCGCGCTGCGCGACGAGTTGATCGCGCGCGGCGAGCCCCATGCAAGCGCGCTGGCTCGCGGCAAGGCCGTGCGCATGGCGCTCGATCAGGTCATGAGCGCCGAGAGCGCTGCGCTGCGCGAAGGCCAGGAAGTGGCCTTCTTCCCGCCGGTCACAGGCGGCTGAGCGCGGCCTGCATCCGGAAGAGGTGCTCGCGCAGCGCGCTGCCGGCCCGCGTCATCGGCGCGCGCAACTCGTCCTGCATCCATCCTTCGTTGGCGAGCACGGCCTTCAACGGTCCGGGGTTCGGTTCGGCGAAGAGCGCTTCGATCAAGGGCAGCAAAGGCTGCCATTGCGCGCGCGCTTCGGCCAGCCGGCCTTCGCGCAACAGCTGAACGACCTGCACGAAACGCGCGGTCTGCAGATGCGCGCTGGCCGCGATGGCGCCCACGCCGCCCTCGGCCAGCGTGCCGAAGAGCTGTGCGTCTTCGCCGGCCAGCACCTGGAGGCGGCCGTCGGCGATCAGCGCCCGGGTCTTGGTCATGTCGCCGCCGCAATCCTTGACCCCGCGGATGCGCGGATGGGCCGCGAGCGAGAGCAGCGTCTCGCGCGCGATCGTCGCGCCGGTGCGGTAGGGGATGTCGTAGACCAGGAGCGGCACGGTGCTCGCCTCAGCGATCGCGCCGAACCACGCGACGAGGCCTGCCTGCGAGGGCCGGATGTAGCTCGGCGCCGGCACCAGCAGCCCGGCCAGCCCGCAGTCGTTCAGCCGGTGCACCCAGTCCAGCGTCTTGCCGAGGTGGTAGCCCGAGATGCCCATGATGCGCGGCAGCGCGGGCGCGGCCTTCGCGACCGTGGCGAGCACGGCCAGCTGTTCGTCGCCGTCGAGCGCCGCTGCCTCGCCGGTCGAGCCGCAGACCACGAAGCCGGCAATGCCGGTGGACGGGAGCCGCTCGGCCAGCGCGGCGAGCGCCGCGTGGTCGACGGTGCCGCCCTTGCGAAACGGTGTCACGAGCGGGATCCAGAGGCCCGAGAAATCAGGGGTGGAAGAAGAGGGGTGCACGCGGATGTCCTTCAGGAATCGACCGATGGAAGAACCACCATCGGATGCGCGCACACGAGAAAACAGCTTCAGCTGGAGCCTTGCAGTTCCGTCGCTCATCCGACGACGGAACCGAAGCTCCGGTCAGACGAGCTCTGGTTTTTTGGCTTTGCCGCCCACGCGCACGCAGGCCATCGCTTCGGGCGAAGCGGGGTGGCGGTGCGGGGCGCGGGAAGGCATCGCCGCAGTCTAGCGCGGTGCCACAATCCGGCCATGGGCAGCCCACGCGTTTTCATTCAAACAGGCGATTTCGACCTCGCGCACGAGATCGCCGCGTTGCGCGGCGACGACAAGCGGGTCGGAGCGGTCTGCAGCTTCATCGGCACCGTGCGTGACCGCAACGATGGGGATGCGGTCGCTTCGATGGAGCTCGAGCACTACCCCGGCATGACCGAGAAATCCATCGAAGCCATGATCGACGAGGCGCATCGCCGCTTCGACATCCTCGGCGCGCGCGTGATCCATCGCGTCGGCCTCTTGCAGCCGCTCGACCAGATCATGATGGTGGCCGTGATCTCGGCCCACCGCGGCCAGAGCTTCCAGGCCTGCGAGTTCCTGATGGACTACCTCAAGACGCAGGCGCCGTTCTGGAAGAAGGAGCAGACGCCCGACGGCGCGCGCTGGGTCGATGCGCGCGTGGACGACGATGCCGCCCTGGCGCGCTGGGGCATCACGAGCAGCAACGCCTGAGCCAAGGGCTTATTGAGGGGTGAAGCCGCTGGCCTTGATGATGCCTTCCCAGGTCTGCGTATAGCTCCGCACGCGCCCCGCGAACTGGCCTTGCGGCTCGTAGGCGACCGTCAGGCCCATCGTGGTGAGCTTCTGCTTCACGTCTGGCATGGCCAGCACCTTTGCCAGGGCATCGCCGAAGCGATCGATGACCGGCTGCGGCGTGCCGACGGGCGCGAACACGCCGTAGTAGGGCAGGTCTTCCAGGTTCGCGAAGCCGAGCTCGGTAAAGGTCGGCACCTGCGGCAGCAGCGCCTGGCGCTTGCTGCCGATGGTGGCGACGATGCGCACCTTGCCCGCCCGATGGTTCTCGATGAAGTCGGGCACCGAGGCGATGCCGGCGCTGATCTGGTTGCCCAGCATGTCGGCCGTCATCGGCGCGCTGCCGCGGTAGGGCGCCGACTGCACGTCGATCTTGTACTTGGCGCCGATCATCTTCACGAGGAACTCGGGGATCGAGGCCGGCGCCGGGACGCCGATGGTGTCCTTGCCGCCGCGCTGGGTGCGCACCCATTTGAGGTACTCGTCCAGGTTCTTCGCCGGGGTACCGCCCGATACCGCGAGCACGTTGGCGAAGGTCGCGAAGCCGGCGACCGGCACGAAATCGGTGGCCGGATTGAAGCCCGCGTTCTTTACCACCTGCGGCAGGATCGAAATGCTGTGGTCGTGCGAGAGGAACAGCGTGTGACCGTCCGGTGCGGCGGCCTTGAGGGCCTGCGCGGCGATCTGGCCACCGGCACCGGCGCGGTTCTCGACCACCACCGGCGCGCCCAGCTGGTCCTTGAGCTTCTCGGCCAGCGTGCGGGCGATCGCGTCGCTGCCGGCGCCGGCAGGAAAGCCGACCAGCAGCTTGATCGGCGTGCCCTGCTGCGCCTGCGCGAAGCCAGAGAAGCCCGCAATCGCGGCCAGGAGCCCGAGCGCGAAGACCCGGCGCGGCGCGGAAGCGGCAATCCACCTTGAACAAAACATGAGCAACTCCAGACGATTGAATAAAGAACGAACGAGCGAGCAACACGCGTGCCCGGGTTCGAGGGAAGCTATTCTGAACGAGCGCGGTCGCTTTCATCGCCGGCGCAGCCGATGCGCCATCGCGATGAAGGCATCCAGCGCCGGGTTGCCGTTGGACGGCCGGAAGGCCAGCCCCAGCGCGTACTTGACCGGTGCGTTGCGCCGCCGCACCTGCAGGTAGACCACGTGCTCGGTCTGCACCGCCTGCATGGCCTGCGGCACCAGCGCGATGCCCAGGCCGCCGCCCACCAGCGCGAGGATGGTCTGCATCTGCGAGGCGACCTGGACGAAGTTCGGTATGAAGCCGCTGTCCTGGCAGGCCGCCATCACCACGCTCTCGAAGCCGGGCCCTTCCTTGAAGGGAAAACCGACGAAAGGCTCCGAGGCCAAGTCGCGCAGCTGCACGCGCTTCTGCTGCGCGAGCGGATGCGTGTCGGGCACCGCCAGCGTGAGCTCCTGGTCGCAGAAGGGCTGGATCCGGAAGTCGCCCGCGTCGTGCAGCGGTGGCACGACGATGCCGACGTCGATGGCGCCGCTCAGGAGCGCCGCCACCTGCTGCGAGGTGGTGTCGCCGGTCAGCACCAGCTTGACGTCGGGGTAGTCCTCGCGAAAGGCGCGCAGGAGCCGCGGCACCACGCCCAGCGCGGCGCTGGGCACGAAGGACAGTCGCAGCGTGCCGAGCTTGCCGGCCGCTGCGCGCTGCGCGATCTCGATCGACAGCTGCGCATGCGCCAGCGTGCGCCGCGCTTCGCGCAGGAAGGCCTCGCCGGCCACGGTCAGGCGCACATGGTGGCGGGTGCGGTCCAGCAGGGTTGCGCCTACCTCGGCTTCGAGCCGCTGCACGGCCACGCTCAGAGGCGGCTGCGACACGTGAAGGCGCTCCGCGGCGCGCCGGAAGCTGCGCTCTTCCGCGACCGCGACGAATTGCCGGAGCTGACGAAGGTCCATCGCTGCTTCCAGGATTGGTGATCGCTCCAGCCTATCACCAGCCCCTTCAAACGGTATTGGACGAAGCACCCGCGCTGCCGCAGCATGCGGCTGAAACTGAGAAAGACCACACGATGCAGCCTTCGCTTCTCGAAGAACTCACCCCGGTTCCGAACCCGTATCCCATCAAGTCCGAGATCGAATATCCGGAGGTCTGGCGCCTGTGCGAACAATCGCGCGAACTGGCATGGAATCCGGCCGCGATCGATTTCTCGGACCTCCGCGACGCGGAGCTTCCCGCCGAGGTGCGAGAAGCCGGTGCGGAATGGTGGAGCCTGCGCGCCTGGATGGAGCACGGTGCCATTCCCTACGGCACCGAACGGCTGCGCGAAGCCGTGTTCGCGCACCAGCCTTTCGAGATCAAGCAGCACATCGTCAACTTCATCGCGGAGGAGCTGCGCCATCACGAGGCCTCATTCCTCGTCGCGCGCGGGCTGGCTGGCTACCAGGACGAGCCGCGCGCCGACTACTTCAAGGCGGTGATCCCGCGCTTCCACGACGAGCGCGACGAAAAGGCGATGTCCTTCTTCGCGGGGCTCGCGGTCAACACGCTGTTCGAGCAGCTCTCGGGCGAGCTGCTGCAGGCGCGCTACGAGAACGCGCGCTTCAAGTCGATCCGCACCGCCTGCCAGCTGATCCTGCGCGACGAGGCGCGGCACATCCAGTTCGGCCGCATCATCATGCGCAGGTTCTTTGCCGAGCTGTCCGCGGACGACCGCCGCCTGCTCGGCGAAAAGGTGGCCAAGAAACTGCGCGGCAGCCTGCTCAACGGCGTCTATGCGGTGGTCAACCTGCCTGACGACGAGCGGGCGCGGGCAGGGCGCAACCGGGCGCTGGCGGCCGAGCACGGGTTGGGCGCGACCCATCCCGACCAGGAGATCGCGATCATCCGGCGTGCGCTGGACCGGATCCGCGCCGACGTCGCGCCCTACGGCGTCGAGATACCGGAAGTGCCCGAAGTGGATCGCGCCGCGGTTTCGGCGCATTGAGGACGAAGCCATGAACCGACTGATGGAAACTCTGGGCTGCTGCCTGATGGCGGCCGTCGGCGCGGTCGCGCTCGCGCCGCCGGTTCATGCGCAGGGCGCGTATCCGCAGCGTCCGGTCACGATGGTGGTGCCGTACCCGGCCGGCGGCTCGGCCGACATCCTTGCGCGCACCGTGGGCCAGAAGCTGGCCGAGCGGCTCGGGCAGCCGGTGGTCGTCGACAACCGCGCCGGTGCGGCCACCGCCATCGGCGCCAGGTTCGTCGCGGCTGCCGCAGCCGACGGCTACACGCTGCTGATGGGCACCGTCAGCTCGCAGGCCATCAATCCGGCCATGAACAAGGTCGGCTACGAGCCGGTGAAAGACTTCACGCCGGTTGCGCCGCTGGCCTCCATTCCCTTCGTGCTTGTGGCACATCCGTCCTTCGCCGCCAGGAACGTGGCCGATGTGGTCGCGCAGGCCAAGACCAGGCCCGGCGAGCTGAGCTACGCATCGGCCGGGCTCGGAACCTCCAACCACCTGGCCGGCGAGCTGCTGGCCTCGGCCGCCGGCATCAAGCTGCTGCACGTGCCCTACAAAGGCAGCGCTCCCGCGCTCAACGACGTGGTGGCGGGCCATGTGCCGCTGATGTTCGATCTGCAGGCCACGGCCTTGCCCTATGTGCAGTCCGGCAAGCTCAAGGCGCTGGCAGTGACCGGCAGGACGCGCAGCGCCTTGTTGCCCGAGGTGCCGACCGTGATCGAGAGCGGGCTCGCGGGCTACGAGGTCACAGCCTGGTTCGGCGTTTTCGCGCCAGCCGGACTGCCGAAGCCGGTGCTCGATCGGCTCAACGCCGAGATCACGGCCGCGCTCAGGATGCCGGACATGCAGAAGCGCCTGCACGAGCTCGGCGCACAGCCCGAAGAGGCCGTGCCCGACGCCTTCGCCGCTTTTGCGCGCAGCGAAGTCGGCAAGTGGTCGGTGGTCGTCAAGAACGCGGGGCTCGCGCAATGACGGAATGATCGAGGGTCCCGAAACCCTGCGCGCGCTGATGGCCGAGATCGGCCCGCGCTGGGCGCTCGATCTCCCAGGGCACAGCCAACGCGTCAAGGACGCCTACGCACCGCTGCTCGCGAGCGCTCCCAAAAATGGCGTGGCGGTGGCGCGGAACCTGGCCTACGGCACGCACGCACGCCAGGTGCTCGACATTTTTCGCCCGAGCGGCGCGAGGCATGCGCCCGTGGTGGCCTTCGTCCATGGCGGCGCCTTCGTGCGCGGCGACAAGTGCACGAGCGCAGAGCTCTACGACAACGTGCTTCACTGGTTCGCGCGGCAGGGCTTCGTCGGCGTCAATATCGAGTACCGGCTGGCGCCCGAGGCGCCTTACCCCGGCGGTGCGCGCGACGTGGCCCAGGCCATGGCCTGGCTGCATGCACAGGTGGCGGATTACGGAGGCGATCCGTCCCGCATGATGCTGATCGGCCATTCCGCGGGCGGGACGCATGTGGCGAACTACGCATTCGATCCGGATCTGCAGCCGGGCGGATGCCATGCGCGGGCCGTAGTGCTCGTCTCGGCGCGCCTCCAGGCCGACCAATCGCCCGAGAACCCCAATGCGCCGGGCGTCCGTGCCTACTTCGGCGACGACGTTTCGCTCTATGCAGCGCGCTCGCCGATGCGCCTTGCGGGCTTGAGCGACATCCCCGCCTTCATCGTGATCGCCGAGTTCGAGAACCCCCTGCTCGATGTCTACGGGCTCGAATTCGCCCACCGCCTGGCCGACGCGCGCCGGCGCGCACCGCGTTTTCTGCAGATGCGAGGCCATAACCACATGTCCGTCATGGCCCACTTCAACAGCGGCGAAGAGGCGCTGGGGCGCGAGATCATGGACTTCTTTTCCTCGCTGCCTGTTTAGGTGTAGGGTCGTTGCTTTCCGCTTGAATTCGGTGCCGCCCACCCCTACATGCCGGGGAATCGGAGTCATTCATGCGCCAAGACAAACTCACAACCAAATTCCAGGAAGCCCTCGCCGACGCGCAATCGCTCGCTCTCGGCAACGACAACCCCTATATCGAACCGCTCCACCTGCTGGTGGCCATGCTGCGCCAGGACGACGGCCCGCGGGCCTTGCTCGAGCGCGCCGGCGCCAACGTGCCGGGCCTCTTGCAGGCCGCCGAAGCGGCGATCAAGAAGCTGCCGCAGGTGCAGGGCCATGACCAGGTTCAGGTCGGCCCCGAGCTGGGCAAGCTGCTGCAGGCGACCGAGAAGGAAGCCATCAAGCGCAACGACCAGTTCATCGCCGGAGAGCTCTTCCTGCTCGCGCTGGCCGACAGCAAGGCCGAGATCGGCAACCTGGCGCGCAGCCACGGCGTGACGCGCAAATCGGTCGAAGCCGCTATCGATGCTGTTCGGGGCGGGCAGGGCGTGAACAGCGCCGATGCCGAGGGCCAGCGCGAAGCGCTCAAGAAATACTGCCTGGACCTCACCGAGCGCGCTCGCCTCGGCAAGCTCGATCCGGTGATCGGCCGCGACGAGGAAATCCGCCGCGCCATCCAGGTGCTGCAACGCCGCACCAAGAACAACCCCGTGCTGATCGGCGAGCCCGGTGTCGGCAAGACCGCCATCGTCGAAGGCCTGGCGCAGCGCATCGTCGCCGGCGAGGTGCCCGAGTCGCTCAAGGGCAAGCGCGTGCTCTCGCTCGACATGGCGGCGCTGCTCGCCGGCGCCAAGTACCGCGGCGAATTCGAGGAGCGCCTGAAGACCGTGCTCAACGAGCTCGCGAAGGACGAGGGCCAGACCATCGTCTTCATCGACGAGCTGCACACCATGGTCGGCGCCGGCAAGGCCGAGGGCGCGATGGACGCCGGCAACATGCTCAAGCCCGCGCTCGCGCGCGGCGAGCTGCATTGCGTGGGCGCCACCACGCTCGACGAATACCGCAAGTACATCGAGAAGGATGCCGCGCTGGAGCGCCGCTTCCAGAAGATCCTGGTGGGCGAGCCCAGCGTGGAGGCGACGGTTGCGATCCTGCGCGGCCTGAAGGAAAAGTACGAGGTGCACCACGGCGTCGATATCACCGACCCGGCGATCGTCGCCGCGGCGGAGCTGTCCGACCGCTATGTCACCGATCGCTTCCTGCCCGACAAGGCCATCGACCTGATCGACGAGGCCGCGGCCAAGATCAAGATCGAGATGGACTCCAAGCCCGAGGTGATGGACCGGCTCGATCGCCGCCTGATCCAGCTGCAGATCGAGCGCGAAGCCGTGCGCCGCGAGAAGGACGAGGCCTCGCAGAAGCGCCTGGCGCTGATCGAGGGCGAGATCGAGCGCCTGCAGAAGGAAATCGCGGATCTCGACGAGATCTGGCAGGCCGAGAAGGCGCAGGCCCAGGGCAGCGCGCAGATCCGCGAAGAGATCGACAAGATCAAGTTCCAGATCGCCGAGTTCACCAGCAAGGGCGACTTCAACAAGGTCGCCGAGCTGCAGTACGGCAAGCTGCCGGGCCTGGAGAAACGCCTGAAGGAAGCGCAGGACACCGAGGCCAACAAGGGCAAGTCCAGCGCGCCCACGCTGCTGCGCACGCAGGTCGGCGCCGAGGAGATCGCCGAAGTCGTGGCGCGCGCCACCGGCATTCCGGTGGCCAAGCTCATGCAAGGCGAGCGCGACAAGCTGCTCATGATGGAAGAGAAGCTGCACGAGCGCGTGGTCGGCCAGGACGAGGCCATCGGCGCGGTCGCCAACGCGATTCGCCGCTCGCGCTCGGGCCTCGCGGACCCGAACCGCCCGACCGGCTCCTTCCTGTTCCTCGGCCCCACGGGCGTGGGCAAGACCGAGCTGTGCAAGGCGCTCGCGGGCTTCCTGTTCGACAGCGAAGACCACCTGATCCGCGTCGACATGAGCGAGTTCATGGAGAAGCATTCGGTCGCGCGCCTGATCGGCGCGCCGCCCGGCTACGTGGGCTACGAGGAGGGCGGCCACCTGACCGAAGCGGTGCGCCGCAAGCCTTACAGCGTGCTCCTGCTCGACGAGGTCGAGAAGGCGCATCCTGACGTCTTCAACATCCTGCTGCAGGTGCTTGACGACGGCCGCCTGACCGACGGCCAGGGCCGCACCGTGAACTTCAAGAACACGGTGATCGTGATGACCAGCAACATCGGCTCGCCGATCATCCAGGCGATGGTGGGCCGGCCGAACGAAGAGATCAAGGACGCGGTCTGGGACGAGCTGAAGAACTACTTCCGCCCCGAGTTCCTGAACCGCATCGATGAGACCGTGGTGTTCCATGCGCTCGACGCCAAGAATATCGAGGCGATCGCGGCCATCCAGCTCAAGGTGCTGCAGGAGCGTCTGGTCAAGATGGACCTCGGGCTCGAGGTGTCGCCGGCGGCGCTGGCGGAGATCGCCAAGGTCGGCTTCGACCCGGTGTTCGGCGCCCGGCCGCTCAAGCGCGCCATCCAGCAGCGCATCGAGAACCCGCTCTCGAAGCTGCTGCTCGACGGCAGCTTCGGGCCGAAGGATACGATCGTCGTCACCACCGACCCGATCCAGGCGCCGGGGCAGTTCAGCTTCCGCAAGGCCGGGGAACAAAGCCTGGAGGCCGTGGCCTAACTTCGATGCTCAACTTTCTTTTGCGCCTCGTTCTTTTCTTCTTGGGCCTCTTGTTCGCGGCCAGCCTCGCAGTTGCCGTGCTGCTGTTGGCGGCGGTCTGGGGCCTGCGCTATGGCTGGGCACGTCTCACGGGGCAGCCGGTTCAGCCGTGGGTGATGCGCTTCGATCCACGCCACGGCTTCGATCGCTTTCGGGCTGCAGCGCGCCCGGCCGAGCCCACCGCGGCCGACGTGGCTGCGGCGCGAGCGCGCGGCGAAGCCGCTGACAGCCCCGTTCGCCTGCGCGATCCGGGCCGTGTGACGGACGTGGAAGCCCGTCCGGTGTCGCGCGGCGAGTAGAACCCCCATCGTCCGCACTGCGGCGGGTCGCCTAGACTCCGCGCAATGAACGTGCGTTTTCTCGAGGCCTTCGTCTGGGTTGCCAAGCTCGGCAGCTTCAAGGCGGCTGCCGACAAGATGCACACCACGCAGGCCGGCATCTCCAGCCGCATTGCCACGCTGGAGCAGCAGTTCGGCGTCAAGCTCTTCGACCGCGAGCACCGCGGCGTCATGCTCACCTACCACGGCACCGAGCTCATGCCCTATGCGGAACGCATGATCGAGATGCAGGCACGCATGATCGGTGCCATGGGCCAGGCCGATGCCTTCTCCGGCATGCTGCGCATCGGCGTGATCGAGACGGTGGTCCATACCTGGCTGCCCGACCTGCTGTCGCGCTTTGCCGAGCGCTACCCCAACGCCACGCTTGAGCTCGACTCGGACATCACGCCGCACCTGCGCGACGACCTGCTGCGCGGCACGCTGGACTGCGCCATCCTCTCCGAGGAGATCACGCCGGGCTTCATCGACAACCGGCGCATGGTGAACTTCGCGATGCGCTGGGTCGCGAGCCCGAGCCTGGCGCTGAAGCTGCCGGCGCGCAAGCTGCTGTCCTTTGCCGACATCGCCGAGCAGCCCATCATTTCCTTCCATCGCGAGTCGGGCGTCTACCGCAACATCGCACAGGGCGCGAGCGGCTGCGCCAATCTGCGCGTGAGCTACTTCTCGTCGCTGGGCGCCATGGTCGACCTCGCGCGCACGGGCTTCGGCACGGCCTTGCTGCCGCTCGCCGTGATCCAGGAAGACTTGCGCCTCGGGCGCCTCGTCGTGCTCGACGTCGACCCCTTGCCGATCCCGCTGCCGCTGGTTGCCAGCATGCGGCTGGAACCCGCCTCGCCGCTGGCCGAGGCGCTGGTCAACATGGCCCAGGCGGCCTGCGACCAGTTCGTCGCCAACAGCCGCGACGACGTGCTCGCGCCCTAGAGTCTGCCCTCATTCGGTACACCGCGCGCCCGTTGCTGGGGCGGCGGCATGCGCCAGGGCCGTGCATCAGAAAATTCTATCGGCCTCCAAAAAAATTTCCCGTTTGACCGGGCAGGGGTGCGCGACAACACTGCGCGCCATGCACAAGGCCATGTCAAGCAAATTACATCGCGAGTTCTTCGCGATCCGGCTCGATGCGGCATCGACCGCCTGGGTGCCGGTGCCTTCTTCCGCCGGCCGCATCGAGGAACTGGTGCTCGCCGACAACCTCGACGCGGCGGCCCGCACCGGTTCGCGCACGCGGCTCGCACGCTGGGCCGCCGGCGCGCTGATCGACCGGCCGGTGATCCATGACTTCCACGAGGAGGTCTTCATCGTCGAAGGCGAACTCGTGGTCGGCTGCGATGCCGAGGGGCAGGGCGGCGAAACCTTCGGCCCCTACACCTTCGCCTGTCGCCCGCCGGGCGTGTGGCACGGCCCCTTCGCGTCGCCGGCGGGCTGCGTGATGCTCGAATTCCAGTACTACGGGTGAGGCAGCCGTCCGGCCTGCCGCTCCCCCTTCCTCGTTCCATTTCTCTTTGTTTCCCTCCAGGAGTTCCCGATGAAGCGTTCCCTGCCTCCTCTTGCATGCCTCGCAGCCGCCGCGATGCTGGCCGCCGTGTCCGCCTTCGCCCAGGTGCCGGCCGGCCCGAAGATCGCCGTGCAAGCGATCACTCAGGTGGCGCCCAACCTGCCGCAGTACACCAAGGTCGACCAGCCGCTGCTGCGCGACGGCATGGCCAAGGCCACCAACGGACGCGTGGAAGTCACGCTCTCGTCCTGGCCCGAGCGCAACGTCAACGGCCCCGAAGTGCTGCGCCTGGTGCGCTCCGGCCAGGTCGACATCGCGGCCGCGCCGCTGACCACCGTATCGGGCGACGTGCCGATGCTCGACGGTGTGGACCTGGCCGGCATGAACGCCGACATCGCGCAGGCCCGCAAGGTGGCCGACGCGATGGTGCCGGTGGCCAACAAGGAACTCGAACGCCTGGGCATCAAGCTGGTCGCGACCTATCCCTTCTCGGGCCAGATGCTGTTCTGCCGCAAGCCGGTGACCAGTCTCGCGGACCTGAAGGGCCTGAAGGTGCGCACCAACGGCCCCTCGGCGGCCGATCTCATGAAGGGCCTGGGCGCGCAGCCGGTGTCGCTGGCCTTCGGCGAGGTCTATACCGCGCTGGAGCGCGGCACGGTCGACTGCGGCATCACCGGCGCGGGCTCGGGCAACGGCGTGAAGTGGCCCGAGGTCACGACGCACCTCTACACGTTGCCGCTGTCGTGGTCCACCTCGGGCTATTTCGTCAACCTGGCCTGGTGGAACAAGCTCGATCCGGCCGTGCGCGCGCAGTTCGAGAAGACGATGTCCGAAGTGCAGGAGGCGCAGTGGAAGCTCGGTGTCGAAGCCACCAACGACGGCATCGCCTGCAACGTGGGCCGCGCCGCCGACTGCAAGCTGCACACGCTGGTCAAGAAGCCGATGGTCGAAGGCAAGCCGCAGGCCGACGTGGCTGCCACCCTCAAGAAGCAGCTCGCCGACGACGTGCTGCCCGGCTGGATCAAGCGCTGCGGCGAACGCTGCGCCGCGGTCTACAACGAGGTGATCTCCCCGATCACCGGCATCAAGTACGCCGCGAGCCGCTGATGTTCCGCGCGCTCGAATGGGTCAGCGGCAAGGCGATGACCATCGCCGGCTGGTGCTACCTGGTCATCACGGTGCTGATCTGCTTCGACATCGGGGCGCGGCGCCTGCTGGGCTTCTCGACCGAGGCGACAACCGAAGTGACCGGCTATCTGATGGCCATCGGCATGAGCTGGGGCCTGGCCGGCACGCTGTTCGAGCGCGGCCATGTGCGCATCGACGTGCTGGTGCAAAAGCTGCCGCTGAAGATGCGCGTGTGGCTGCACCTCGTTTCGCTGCTCGCGCTGCTGGTCGCCACCGGCTTCTTCGCCTGGGGCGCGTTCTCGCTCGCCAAGGACTCGTGGGACTTCGGCGCCACCGACTTGTCGGCGCTGCACACGCCGCTGGCGATTCCGCAGGGCTTGTGGGCCGCGGGCCTGGCGTTGCTGCTCCTGGCCGGTTTGGCCATCGCGGCGCGCGCGCTGCGCCAGCTGGCGATCGGCGATGCCGATGCGATGGACCGCATGCTGATGGCGCGCACCTACATCGACGAAGCCGCCGAAACGCTCGAGGCCGTGGCGGAAGCGCAGCAGGGCATGCAGCCCGTCGCCGCCGCAGGAGCCACCCGATGATCGCCATCGTCTTCATCGTCGCGATCGGCCTCTTGATCGGCGGCGCTTCCTTGTTCGGCGTGCAGGGCCATGCCGCCGCCGTGGCCTCGGCCGGCGTGCCCTGGTGGGCGCTGGCCGCGGTGCTGCTCGCCTTCGTCGGCTTCTTCGCGGGCGGGATCTATGTCGGCGCCGCGCTGGCCGTGCTCTCGCTGCTGGCGGGTTTCGGCCTGTCGGACCGGCCGTTCTGGAACTTCATCGGCGAAATGATCTGGGGGCCCTCGACCAACTTCGTGCTGGTGTCGGTCCCGCTCTTCCTGCTGATGGGAGAGATCATGCTGCGCGCCGGGCTCTCCGAGCGGCTCTACCGCGCGCTCAACATCTGGATGGGCCGACTGCCCGGCGGCCTGCTGCACACCAACGTCATGGCCTGCGGCGTGTTCTCGGCGGTGGCCGGCTCCAGCGTGGCGACGGCCGCGACCATGGGCTCGGTCGCGCTGCCGTATTTCGAGAAGAGCCACTACCCCCCGAAGCTGGTGCTGGGCTCGCTGGCGGCCGGTGGTGCCTTGGGCAACCTGATCCCGCCGGGCATCACCTTCATCATCTACGGGCTGATCACCGAGACCTCGGTGGGTGCGCTCTACCTCGCTGCGGTGGGGCCGAGCATCCTGGTGGTGCTGCTGTTCACGGCGGTGATCCTCTACTACAGCTTCAAGCTCGAGCTGCACGGCGACGCGGCTTCCAAGGCCATCACCTGGAAGCATCGCATCGCGAGCCTGTCGGACCTGGTGCCGACGGCCCTGCTGATCGCACTAGTGCTCGGCACCATCTACGCCGGCTGGGCCACGCCCACCGAATCGGCCGCGCTGGGCGTGGCCGGCAGCGTGGTGCTGGCGCTGGCCGACCGCAAGCTGACGTGGAAGATGATGGCGGAATCGATGCGCGCCACCGCGCGCACCACCTCGATGATCGCGCTGATCCTGTTCGGCGCCTACTTCCTCAACTACATCCTCTCCTCGCTGGGCATTCCGCAGATGCTGGCGAAGTTCCTCACGGGGCTGCCCTTTCCGGGCTGGGTGATCATGCTGGTGATCATCGGCTTCTACCTCGCGCTGGGCACCTTCATGGAAGGCATGTCGATGGTGATCACCACCATCCCGCTGCTCTTTCCGGTGGTGACGGCGCTGGGCTACGACCCGGTGTGGTTCGGCGTGGTGATCACCATGCTGGTCGAGATCGCGATGATCAGCCCGCCCGACGGCACCGTGCTCTACGTGCTGCAGGGCATGCGACGGCAGCCCGGGCCGATCACCGACGTGTTCTCCGGCGTTCTGCCTTTCATGGGCGTCTACATGCTCGCGATCATCGTGCTGATGGTGTTCCCCGCCATCGCGCTGTGGCTGCCGGGCGTGCTTATTTAGGACTTTCATTCATGTCATCGAAGCTTCATTTCGCCTGCGAGTCGGTCGCTGCCGACGGCACGCGCTCCGCGCAACTGATCGCCAGCGCGCCGCAACGCCTGGTGGTCGCGGGCTGGACCGGCCGCGACGCCGCCGCCATCGCACACCACATCGAGGAGCTGGAGGCCATCGGCGTGCCGCGTCCCTCGGGCGTGCCGCTCTACTACCGCGTCGGCGCCAACCTGCTGACGCAGGCGCCCGCGATCGAGGCGCTCGGCGAGCAGAGTTCCGGCGAGGCCGAGCCGGTGCTGTTCTTCGCGCGCGGCGAATGGTGGCTCAGCGTCGGCTCGGACCACACCGACCGCAAGGTGGAGGGCTACTCGGTCGCGGTCTCCAAGCAGATGTGCGCCAAGCCGGTGGCCACGGCCGCATGGCGCTGGGCCGACGTGGCCCACTACCAGGATGAACTGCAGCTGCGCTCGCGCATCCTCGAGGATGGGAAGTGGGTGAGCTACCAGCAGGGCAGCCTGGCGGCGATCCGGCCGCTCGCTTCGCTGCGCGACGGCATTTTCGAAGACAGCGAAGAGGGATGCTTCATGACCTGCGGCACGCTGGGCGCGCTGCCAAACGCACGCGGCGAGGGCATCCGGCCCGCGCCCGAAATGGAGATCGAGATCCACGATCCGCGCCTGAAGCGCAGCATCGTGCATCGCTATGCGGTCCAGCCGCTGCCGGTGGTGGCGTGATGAGTGGCGAGACGATCGCCGCGCTGCGCAGCCGCATGGCGCGCGACGAACTCTCGCACGAGCATCTCGTCGCCCAGGCGCTGGAAGGCGCCGCGGCCTCGGGCGCGCAGCATGTGTTCACGCAGCTGTATGCCGAGGCCGCGCTGGCCGCGGCGCGCCATGCCGATGCGGCGCTGCGCGCGGGCGTCGCGCTGCCTGCGCTCGCCGGCCTGCCGGTGTCGGTCAAGGATCTCTACGACGTGGCCGGGGAGACCACCATGGCCGGCTCCATCGTCTGCCGCGACGAGCTGCCGGCTGTGGCCGACGCGCCGGCCGTGGCGCGGCTGCGCGCGAACGGCGCCGCCATCGTCGGCAAGACCAACATGACGGAGTTCGCCTTCTCGGGCGTGGGCATCAATCCGCACCACGGCACGCCGCGCAATCCGGCGGACGCCGCGGTGGCGCGCATCCCGGGCGGCTCCTCCTCGGGCGCCGCCGTGTCGGTGGCGCTGGGGCTGGCGGTCGCCGGCCTGGGCTCGGACACCGGCGGCTCGATCCGCATTCCGGCCGCGCTCTGCGGGCTGGTCGGCTTCAAGAGCACGCAGGCGCGCACGCCGCGCACCGGCGCGCTGGAGCTGTCGCGCACGCTCGACACGGTCTGCGCGATGGCGCGCAGCGTGGAGGACTGCCTGCGGGTCGACGCCGCCATCGCCGATGCGCCGCTGGCCGTGCGGCAACGGCCGCTCGCGGGCATGCGCTTCGCCGTGCCGCAGACGCTGATGTTCGACGGCATCGAGCCCGCGGTGGCCAGCGCCTTCGACCGTGCGCTGAAGATCCTGTCCGCGGCCGGCGCGCTGATTGTCGACATCGGGTTGCCGGAACTGGCCGAGATCGCGCAGCTCAACGCGCCCGGCGGCTTCTCGGCGGTCGAGGCGCATGCGGTGCATCGCGAGCGCCTGGCGCAGGCGCGCGAGCGATTCGACCCGCGCGTGGCCGCGCGCATCGCGACCGGTGCCGCGGCGAGCGCGGCAGACTACATCGCGATGCAGGACAAGCGCCGCGCCTGGATCGCGCGCACCGAGCGCGCGCTCGAAGGCTTCGATGCGCTGCTGTGCCCGACGGTGCCCATCGTCGCGCCGCCGATCGACGAACTGGTGCGCTCGGACGAGGCTTTCTTCAAGGCCAACGGCCTGCTGCTGCGCAACACCTTTGCGATCAACTACCTCGACGGCTGCGCCTTCAGCCTGCCTTGCCACCGCGCGGGCGAATTGCCGGTGGGACTCATGCTCTCCTCGGTGCAGGGCGACGATGCGCGGCTGGCCGCGGTGGCGCTGGCGGTGGAGGCGGCGCTGAAGTAGCGCCTATCGACGCTTCTCGTACGTGCCCACCAGCTCCGCCTGTGCGAGCACGTGTCCCTTCATCGCCTTCTCGAGCGCGGCCTTGTCCGGGCGCTCGAGTTCCGGCAGCACGGCGTCGAGCGCGTAGAGCTTGTGGAAGTAGCGGTGGCGGCCGATGGGCGGGCAAGGGCCGCCATAGCCCGTGCGGCCCCAGTCGTTGACGCCCTCGCGCGTGCCCGCCGGCAATGCCGCCGGCTTGACCGCTTCGGGAAGCTCGCCGGCCTCCGCGCCGATGTTGTAGAGCACCCAGTGGACCCATGTCATCTTGGGCGCCGCCGGATCGGGCGCATCCGGGTCGTCGACGATGAGCGCGAAGCTCAGGGTCGCCGCGGGTGCGCCGCTCCACGCCAGCGGCGGCGACACGTCCTTGCCTTCGCAGGTGTGGATGGGCGGTATCGCGCCGTCCGGTGCGAACGCGGTGGAAGTGAAGGTCAGGCTCATGGAGGTCTCCTTTATGATGGCAGTGATTGCGCTGCCCGCACCGGGATGCGCCGCCGGCCGAAGCCGTGGCTGAAGGCGCCGAAGCGGCCTGCGATCGGCGTGCCGCAGTGCGGGCATTCGCCGCGCGCATCGAGTTCGCAGTCCAGCACGAGATACCAGTCGCGGCGCACCAGCGGCGCGCGGCAATGCGGGCACCAGGTCGTCCCGCCTTCCACGTCGTGGACATTGCCGGTGTAGACATGGTTCAGCCCGTTGGCGAGCGCGATGGCGCGGGCGCGCGTCAGCGTGGCAGGCGGCGTCGGCAGCACGTCCATCATCTTGTAGTCCGGATGGAAGGCGGTGAAGTGCAGCGGCACGTCCGGCCCGAGGTGCTCGGCGATCCAGCGGCTCATCGCCTCGATCTCGGCATCGCTGTCGTTGTGGCCGGGGATCAAGAGCGTCGTGATCTCGAACCAGCAGCTCGTCTCGTGGCGCAGGTACTGCAGGGTGTCGAGCACCGGCGCGAGGTGGGCGCCGGTCTGCTGGAAATAGAAGGCTTCGGTGAAGCCCTTGAGGTCGACATTGGCCGCGTCCATCCTGGCGTAGAACTCGCGCCGCGGCGCGGCGTGCATGTAGCCCGCGGTCACGGCGACGCTGAACAGGCCCAGCGCATGGCAGGCATCGGCGGCGTCCATCGCGTACTCGGCGAAGATCACCGGGTCGTTGTAGGTGAAGGCCACACTCAGGGCGCCGCGCTGGCGCGCCAGCTCGGCGATGCGTTGCGGCGATGCGGCATCCATCAGCCGGTCCATCTCGCGGCTCTTGGAGATGTCCCAGTTCTGGCAGAACTTGCATGCCAGGTTGCAGCCGGCGGTGCCGAAGGAGAGCACGCTGGAGCCGGGATGGAAATGGTTCAGCGGCTTCTTCTCGATCGGGTCGAGGCAGAAGCCCGAGCTGCGCCCGTAGGTCGTCAGCACCATTTCGTCGCCGACACGCTGACGCACGAAGCACATCCCGCGCTGGCCTTCGTGCAGCCGGCAGTCGCGCGGACACAGGTCGCACTGGATGCGCCCGTCGTCCAACCTGTGCCACCAGCGCCCGGGATGGCTCGCGCTCATGATGCCGGCGCCTCGAACGCGATCGCCGCGTAGCCGACCACGCGGCGGCGGTCTCCCGCGGTATCGCCGGAATTGCGCAGGTCCAGCAGGCGCGGCTGCAGGCGGTGGCTGCGTGCCGCCTGCAGCGCACCGTTGATCGCCCGTGCGCCGCAAGCCTCTTCGGGAACCAGGGCGCCGTCGAAGGCGAGGATGCGCTGCACCGTCGCGCGGTCGCGCGCCTGGGCCTGCGCGTACGGCAGGTAGTGCGACAGGTCGGAGCTGACGACGATCAGCGTTTCGTCTTCGCCCCACAGCCGTTCCAGAATCTCCGCGACCTCGGAGGGACTTGCGTTGCCGACGAGCAGGGGGACCAGCGCGAAGTTGTTCAGCACCGTCTGCAGGAACGGCAGTTGCACCTCCAGCGAATGCTCGAAGGCGTGAGGCCAGTCGTCGTGCACGACCTGCGGCGGGCTGCCGAGCAGGGCCAGGGACGCATGTTCCAGTGCGATGCGACCGAGCGGCGTATCGAAGGCGTCCGCTTCCGGTGCCGCCAGCGCGCGCACCGCGCAGCGATGGGCCGGACCGAGCAGCACGACACGCGTGATCCGCTCGCGCCATGGTGCGAGCAGGGCATAGGCTTGTGCCGCGACGGCGCCGGAATACACATAGCCGGCGTGCGGAACGATCAGCAGCTTCGGTGGCTTCGTGGACTCGGCGACAGCGCTGCCGGCAGCGGCGAGGCAATCGCCGACTTCGCGCTGCAGCTGCAGCGCATCGCCGGGGTAGAAGGTCCCCGCGACCGCGGCGGGACGAACGGCAGGCACGGCATCACACCTCCTGCGATGAATATGGACTCACCGCGGGTCAGCGTCAACCGGCTCGAGATGAAGGCACCACCGCGCAAGCCAAAATAGCGGATGCCCGCGCCGCGTCCGCCCATCCTCATCGACCCTCTGGAAGTCGAGTTCAGCGCCATCCGCGCGCAGGGCGCGGGCGGGCAGAACGTCAACAAGGTATCGAGCGCGGTGCACCTGCGCTACGACATCGCGGCGAGCTCGCTGCCCGAGGACGTCAAGGAACGCCTGCTCGCGCTGCGCGACAGCCGCATCACGCAGGAAGGCGTGCTGGTGCTGAAGGCGCAGAAGCACCGCAGCCAGGACATGAACCGCGCCGACGCGCTGGCGCGGCTGCAGGAGCTGGTCGACAGCGTCGCCACGCCGCCGCGCGTGCGCCGGCCGACCAAGCCCAGCTATGGCGCGAAGCAGCGGCGGCTCGAGGGCAAGAGCCAGCGTTCGGAGATCAAGAGCCTGCGCGGGCCGGTGAAGGATTGAGGCAGGCGCTTGGCGCCGGTCGCGAGAACACCGTATGCTGCGGCATCGCTCGATTGCACACAATTTGTAGACAAAGCATATGAAATCCAAAGTCACGGCCAAGGCGCCGGTGCATGAGGAGGCCAGGAAGCCCGGTCGGCCGAAGAAATCCGCCGCTCGCGCGGCTGCCGATGCCACGCCTGCAGAGCCGTCGCGCAAGGCCGCGGCGCCCGAGGCGCTGGCCGAGTTGTCGACGAACCTGACCGACCGGGCCTACGCCGTCGTGCGGCGGCTCATCCTCCAGCGGGAGCTGTCGGGTGGGGAAGTGCTGGTCGAAGGGCGCTTGGCCGAGCGACTCCAGATGTCGCGCACGCCGCTGCGCGAGGCCCTGCTGCGGCTCGAAGGCGAGGGTTTGCTGGTGCGGGCCAATGCGCGCTCCTATGCGGTGCGGCGCATCGCGGCGTCGCATTACTTCCAGTGCCTGCAGGTACGCGAACGCCTGGAGTCGCAGGCGGTGTCGCTTGCCATGGGGCGCGTGCCGGCCGAAGAGGTGCGGAACCTGCGCGCCAGCATCCTGTCGCTGGACTCGAGCCAGCAGGGCTCCAGCCACTGGCAGGCCGATGACGAGATCCACGGGCTGTTCGCGCGCGCCTCCGGCAATGCGATGCTGGCCGACACCATCGCCCATCTGCGCGTGCTGTGCCGCCTGTTCGAGGTGGTCGATCCCTTCAAGCGCATCGAGGACGACCGCAAGGAGCATCTGGCCATCCTGGACGCGTACATCGCGGGCAACGAAAAGGCGGCCGAGGAGGCCGTGGTGGCGCACCTGCGAAATCTCGCGCGCTACACGCTCTCGCGGCTCAGCAACGGGCTGGTGAGCGAGTTCTCGCCATAGCCCGGGCGAACGCGGTCAGTGCCGCAGGATCTTCCCGACGAACTCGCGCGTGCGCGCTTCGCGGGGCTGATCGAAGATCTGCTTCGGGTCGCCGACCTCGACCACCTGCCCGCCGTCCATGAACACGACCTTGCTCGACACTTCGCGCACGAACCCCATCTCGTGCGAGACGATGAACATGGTCATGCCGTCGGCTGCCAGCAATCGCACCGTGTCCAGCACCTCGTTGACGAGCTCCGGGTCGAGCGCAGCCGTCACCTCGTCGAGCAGCACGATGCCGGGCTGCAGCGCGAGCGCACGTGCGATGGCCACGCGCTGCTGCTGGCCGCCCGACAGCTGGTCGGGGTAGGACTGCAGCTTGCTGCCCATGCCGACTTTTTCGAGCAGTTGCGTCGCATAGGCTTCCACCTGCTTGCGCGGCCGCCCCTTCACCTTGATGGGGGCGACGGTCACGTTGTCGAGTACCGTCATGTTCTGGAACAGGTTGTACTGCTGGAACACGATCGCCATCTGCGAGCGGATGCGGCGCAGCTGCCCGCGGTCGTTGTAGTCGAGCGCCTGGCCGTCGATGCGCACCTGGCCGGAAATCGGCGGCAGCAAACCCATCAGCACGCGCAGCAGCGTGCTCTTGCCGGAGCCCGAGGGTCCGATCAGGCTGACGATCTCGCCCTTCTCGACCGACAGGTTGATGCGCTCGAGCACGGTGTGCGCGCCATAGTTGGCCTTGAGGTCAACGATTTCGAGTTGGGGCAAGCTTTCTCTCCAGGTATTTGCCGAAACGCGCCAGCGGATAGGACAGCATGAAATAGAGGGCGAGCACCGTGCCGTAGACGAGCGTGGCCGAGAAGCCCTTGTTGTTCATCGTCTTGCCGGCGAAGGCCAGTTCGACCACGCCGATCTGCGATGCGAGCGCCGTGTCCTTGATGAACAGCACGAAGAAGCCGAACACCGGCGGCAGGATGATCTTCCAGGCTTGCGGAACGATCACCAGGCGCAGCGTCTGCAGGTAGCTGAAGTTCAGCGTGATGGCGGCGTCCCATTGGTTGCGGTGCACGGATTCGAGCCCGCTGCGCACGATCTCGGCGATGAAGGCCGTGGCGATCAGGCACACGCTGATCAGCGCCACCGCGAACATGCTGAGGTCCGCATGCATCCCCTGGAAGATGAAGAACACCAGCATCAGCGTCACGAGGAAGGGGATGCGCCGGAACAGCTCGGTGAAGATCGTCACCGCCACGCGCAGCGGCCTCGCCGCAGGCCGCGTGCTCAGGCGCACGGCCGCGAGCACGAAGCCGAGCGAGAAGCCCACGATGCAGCCGATGGCCGACAGCGCGAAGGTCGCGCCCAGTGCCTTGGCGAAGAAGATCAGGTTGTAGTAGCCGAAGAAGCGCGGCAGCTCTTCGATGAGCTGGTCCCACATCAGAACCACCTCATCTTGGCGCGGAAGAAGCGCTTGCCGACGAAGGCGAGCGACAGCGTCGCGATCAGCGTGATCACGATGTAGAGCACCGCGGCGACCGAGAACACCTCGATCGAGCGGAAGGTTTCGGAGTTGATGTTGAAGGCCCGGCCGGTGAGTTCCTCGACCCCGAACACAGCGGCCATCGAGGTGCCGAGCGTCATCAGGATGTACTGGTTCGAAAGCGGCGGGAACAGCACGCGCACGATGTGCGGCACGATCACGTGGCGGATGGTCTGGAGGCGCGAAAAGCCCAGCGTCTCCGCCGCCTCGAGCTCGGGCAGGCGCACCGATTCGAAGCCCGCGCGCTGGATCTCGGTGAGGTAGGCACCGGCATTGAGCGTCATACCGATCAGCACCGCCTGGTAGGGCGACAGGAGGATGCCCGCGTCAGGCAGTGCGAAGAAGATGAAGAAGATCTGCACCAGCTGCGGCGTGTTGGTGAAGAACACCACGT
This sequence comes from Variovorax sp. LjRoot84, assembly GCF_964254305.1. NCBI lineage: Bacteria > Pseudomonadati > Pseudomonadota > Betaproteobacteria > Burkholderiales > Comamonadaceae > Variovorax > Variovorax sp. LjRoot84. The sequence goes on along the minus strand of NZ_CAXUTE020000001.1, from coordinate 3,938,861 downwards.
AGGCGCCGACGATGCGGCGCGCCCAGCGCGGGCCGTAGGCGCGCACCGACGCGCCGCCCAGGCCGATCAGCATGCCGAAAGCGAAAGCGAGAAAGGCGATCTGCAGGCTCAGCCACGCACCGCCGATGAGGTAGGGCAGACGTTCGAGGACCGGGGTGTAGTCGAATTGCATGGGATCTCGGTCGTGCATGCGCGCCGCGCGCAGGCAGGCTGCGCGCGGCGCGGGATCATTCGGCGCGACGCCTACTTGTAGCTCGGCGCGGTGCGCGGGTCATGCAGCATGGGGCCGCCGAACCATTTTTTCCAGCGCTCGTCCACATAACCGTTGCGGTGCAGTTCCTTGATCGCGCCGCTCAGCTTCTCGCGCAGCGCGTCGTTGCCCTTCTGCACGCCGATGGCACAGAAATAGACGTCGATGGGCGCGTCCACGATGCGCCAGTCGATCTTGTGCTTGGCGGTGTGCTCGGTCATGAAGTCCATCACGTCGATCATCGCGTCGGCGCGGCCCTGGGCGATCGCACGCACCGCGTCGGGGTAGTTGTCCAGCAGCAGCAGTTGGGCCTTGGGCAGCTTCTCCTGCACCAGTTTCACGGGGGTGGCGCCGCGCACCTCGACCAGCTTGACCGAGGGGTCGTTGAGCTCCATCCAGTCCTTGTACGGCTTGGCCTTGGTCGTCAGGACGCCCAACACCTCGGTGTGCAGCGGCACGGTGAAGTCGATGACTTTCTGGCGTTCGGCCGTGATCGTCATGGCGCCGAGCACGGCATCGATCTTGCCGCTGCTCACGAAGGGAATGCGATCGGGCGAGCCGACCTGCACGATTTCGGTCTTCACGCCCAGCAACTCGCCGAGCTTGCGTGCGATTTCGACGTCGAAACCATCGATCTCATTCTTGTCGTTGAAGATGCCCAGCGGCGGCAGCGTGGGATTGACGCCGATGACGATCTTCTTGCTGGCAACGATCTCGTCGAGCGTTCGCGCCGACGCGGACGCCGGCAGCCCCAGCAGGGTCGAGCCGAGTGCGAGCGATCCGGCCGCCAGCAAGGCGCGGCGGACTGCGTTCCTGATTTGCTTCATCGAGAAGAACTCCTAGAGATGGATGGTTGGATCGAACCGCCGATAGCGGTTCGCAGAGCGGGAACGAACGCAAGACGAATGCCAGTTCGATCGATGTCTGCAAAAGAAATAACATCGATATATGAAATGTATACAATAAAATCCAGCGGGTCCAGCCTGGACTTGCCCGGCTTGTTTCAATCGCTCATCCGACGCTTTTTCTTCATGACGAAGTCTTCCTATTCCGCGCCTGTGGCACTGCGTGCCGATCAGGCGGTGCAGCGGGGGCCGGCGGTGCAGTTCCTTGTCGATGGTTGCACCGTTCGGGCATTCGGGGGCGAAAGCGTCGCCGCGGCGCTGTTCGCGGCGGGCCGGCGCGAGCTGCGGTGCAGTCCGCGCGACGGGGCGCCCCGCGGCCTGTTCTGCCTCATGGGCTCCTGCCAGGAATGCCTGGTGTGGGTCGGTGCGCGCAAGCTGCTCGCCTGCCAGGTGCCGGTGGCCGGCGGGCTGGAGGTCGAAACGCTCCCCTTCAGGGAAGAGCGTCATGGCTGAGGCAGCGCTCCAGTCCGTCGATCTGCTCGTGATCGGTGCCGGTCCGGCCGGCGCGCGGGCGGCGCTGCGCGCGCAGGGCTGCGGCCTCAGCGTACTGCTGGTCGACGAGAACCACGACGCGGGCGGGCAGGTGTGGCGGCCGCTTCCCGCAGGATTCACACGTGCAAGCGGCGCCGCGCTGTCGACCGAGGCGAGGCAGGGCGATGCCCTGCGCGAAGAACTGCGCCGGGCCGGCGTGCGCTGCCTCTTCGGCCACAAGGTGTGGAACGTCGGTACGAGTCTGCGCACCGACCTGATCGGTCCGGATGGCACCGTCAGCTGGCAGCCGCGTGCGCTGCTGGTGGCGACAGGAGCGACCGAGCGCGTCGTGCCCTTTCCCGGCTGGACCCTGCCGGGCGTCATGGGCCTGGCCGCCGCGACGATCCTGCTCAAGTCGCAGAACATGCTGCCGGGGCGCCGTACGGTGGTGGCAGGCAGCGGGCCGCTGCTGCTGGCGGTGGCGAACGGCATCCTCAAGGCAGGCGGCGAGGTGGCCGCGGTGCTCGACGTGGCCGGGCAGGCCGACTGGCTGCGTGCGCTGCCGTCGCTCACTGGCCGCCCCGATCTGCTGTGGCGAGGGGCGCAGTGGTACGCCAGCCTGCGCATCGCCGGTGTGCCGGTGCTCCACCGGCACGGCATCCATTCCGTCCAGGCGGTGGGCAATGGGTTTCAGGTACGTGCGCTGCGTGTCGATGCGGCCGGCAAGCCGATTGCCGATGTCCCGTCAGCCGTGTTCGTGGCCGACGGCGTGACGGTCGGGCACGGCCTGGTACCGGGCACCGACGTGACCCGGCTGCTGCGCGCCCGCCATCGCTATGCCGCGGAACGCGGCGGCTGGATCGCCGACACCGACGCCGACGGCCGCAGCTCGGTCGCGGGCCTTTACGTCGCAGGGGACGGCGCGGGCATTGCCGGCGCCGCCGCGGCCGGCGCCCATGGCGAACTGGCAGCCTTGGCCTGTGCGCACGACCTCGGCCGGCTGGTGGCAGAGGTCCATGCACGCGAACGCGCCCGCCTGCTGGCGCAATGGCACAAGCCTGCACGATTCGGGCGTGCGATGGCGGGCCTGATGGCACTGCGCGAAGGTGCCGTGGCCGGCATTGCCGCGGACACCATCGTGTGCCGCTGCGAAGACGTGACCCGCGCCGAGATCGATGCGGCAGCGCGCGACGGTGCACGCGACATGAACCAGCTCAAGGCCTGGACCCGCTGCGGCATGGGACCGTGCCAGGGCCGAAGCTGCGGCGATGTGGCCGGGCAACTGCTCGCAGCGCATGTCGGCAGTCGCGAGGCAGTGGGCTGCTTCACGGGCCGCGCGCCGCTGCGTCCGGTCTCGCTCGCCGAGGTGGCGGGCGACTACACCTACGCCGACATCCCCATTCCGAAGGCGGCCCCGCTGTGAGCGAGGCCACGCGCCATGCGGCGGCCTACGACGCGGTCGTGATCGGCGGCGGGGTCATGGGCTGCGCCACCGCCCTGCATCTGGCCGAGGGCGGCATGCGGGTGGCGGTGGTCGATCGCGGACCGCTGTGCCGCGAAGCCTCGGGCGTCAACGCCGGCACGCTCACGCTGCACATGACGCGCGCCGCGCTCGTGCCCTATGCCATGCGCGCGTGGCAGATGTGGATGGATGCGGAGAAGTGGCTCGGCATGGGGGTGCTCGCGACCCACGTGCCCGGGCTCACGCTGGCCTTCACCGAGGCGGAGTGCGAACTGGTCGAATTGCGCGCCAAGGCCCGCCGCGCGTATGGCGCGCCGATCGAGGTGATCACGCCCGAGCGTGCGCGGGAGATCGAGCCCGGCCTGCATTCCGGCCTGCTGAAGGCGGGTTACTGCGAGATCGATGGTTTCGCAAGCGCCTACCTCACGGGCCGGGCGTTCCGCCATGCGCTCACGCACGCCGGCGTCGAGGTGCTCGAAAACGCGCCGGTTGCGGCCATCGATTCGGGCGATGCGGGCCACGTGATTCGTCTCGACGCCGCCGCCGGCCGCGCACCGCTGCACGCGAAGCGGGTGGTGCTGGCCGGCGGCGTGTGGATCCAGAACATGCTGGCCTGGCTCGGCGTGCAGATTCCGATCAAGGTGTTGATCAACCAACTCATCATCACCGAGCGCATCCGCCCCGTGATGCGCACCGTGCTCAGCGTCGCGAGCGGTCTGCTCTCGCTCAAGCAGTTCGCCAACGGCACCGTGCTGATCGGCGGCGGCTGGCAGGGCGATGGCGACCGAGAGCGCGGCGGCGTCGAGGCCCGCCCGCAGAACCTGGTGGGCAACGTGCGCCTCGCGGCCTACGCGGTACCGGCGCTGGCCGAAGCACGCATCGCGCGCATCTGGCTCGGCCTCGAGGCCGAGACCGCGGATGCGATGCCCATCATCGGCGACGTGCCCGGCGTGCCGCAGGCCTATGTGGTCGGCAGCGCGCACTCGGGCTACACCAGCGGCCCGTTCATGGGCCGGATCATGGCCCAGCACATCCTCGGCCAGGAGCCCGACCTGCCTCTTTTCGATCCCGCCCGCCTGCTGGGCATGCCGATGTCCGGCACTTGAAATGTCCCCTCCATGATTCCTCAACGACCTGACCCTTTTCACGGCATCTATGCCGCCACGCTGTGCCCGCTGCAGGGCGATGGCCGCATCGACGAGACCACGCTGGCGTCCCACCTGGAGGCCAACGCCTCCGTGCCCGGCATGACGGGCCTGCTGATCAACGGACACGCCGGCGAGAATTTCCTGCTCTCGCGCGAAGAGAAGCGCCGCGTGACCGAGATCGCCTTCGAGGTCTGCGGCCAGCGCGCCATTCTGGTTTGCGGCATCAACGCCGAGGACAGCCTCGAGGCCCGGCACCATGTCGACGATGCCAAGGCCGCCGGTGCCGACGCGGTGCTGGTCTTCCCGCCGTTCTCCTGGGCGCTTTCGCAGGATTCGCGCATGGCCGTGACGCACCACAAGACGGCCAACGCCAACGCGCAGATGCCCTTGATGCTCTACCAGGCCGGCGTCAATGCGGGCGCGATGGCTTATCCGCCGGAGGTGCTTGCCGAGCTCGCGCAGCTGCCGCACGTGGTCGGCGTCAAGGAGGGCAGCTGGGAGGCTGCAGCCTACGAGGCCAACCGCCGCCTGGTGAAGCGCGTGGCGCCGCAGGTGGCGATGATGGCTTCGGGCGACGAACACCTGTTCACCTGCTTCGCCATCGGCACCGAGGGCAGCCTGGTGAGCCTGGCCGTCGTGGTACCGGAGCTCGTGATCGCGCTCGACCAGGCCATCCGGCGCAAGGATCTCGACGAGGCGCGCCGTCTCAACGAGCGCATCTATCCGCTGGCCAAGGCAATCTACGGCACGGCGCCGGGCGGCTACGCGACGGCACGGCTCAAGACCTGCCTGAAGCTGCTCGGACGTTTTCCGAGCGATGCCATGCGGCTGCCGATGGGGCCGCTGCCGGCCGAGGAAGTCGCCGCCCTGGAGCGTGCGCTGGCCGAAGCCGGCGTCAGCGCGTAGCTCGGTTTTTTCAGGAGTCAACACCCATGTCCCGCAAAATCATTCGCAACGGCCGCATCGTCACGGCCGTGGACGACTACACCGCAGACCTGCTGGTCGATGACGGCCGGATCGTCGCCATCGGCCGCTCGCTCGACGCGGGCCCCGACGCCGCGGTCATCGACGCCACCGGTCTTCTTGTGCTGCCGGGCGGCGTGGACTGCCACACGCACATGGACAACACCTTCGGAGACTCCACCACCTGCGACAGTTTCGAGTCCGGCACGCGTTCGGCCGCCTTCGGCGGCACGACGACGATCGTGGACTTCGCGTTCCAGCGCAAGGAGGTGAGCGTGCTCGAGGCGATAGCACGCGCCCAGGCCAAGGGCGTGGAGGGCGCCTGCATCGACTACGGCTTTCACGTCATCGTGACCGCGGTCGACGACCAGGCCCTGGCCGACATGCAGCACGCGATCCGGCACGAAGGCGTCTCGAGCTTCAAGATGTTCATGGCCTATCCGGGCTCGGTCATGGTCGACGACGCGGCCATCTTCCGGGCCATGCGCATGGTCGGCCAGCACGGCGGCATGATCGCGCTGCATGCCGAGAACGGCACCATCATCGAGCTTCTCATCCAGGAAGCGCTGGCGCAGGGCCACACCGCGCCCAAGTACCACGCGCTCACGCGGCCGGCCCTCATGGAGGGGGAAGCGACGCACCGCGGCATCAAGCTCGCCGAACTCGCCGATGCGCCGGTGTACTTCGTGCATCTCTCGGCCAAGGAAGCGCTCAAGCATGTGATCGAGGCGCGCGACATGGGCGTGCCGGTGTTCGCCGAAACCTGCCCGCATTACCTGTTCTTCGACGAGAGCGCCTACGACAGCGAGGACTTCGACCTGGCGCGCTACGTCATGAGTCCGCCGCTGCGCTCCAAGGAGTCGCAGCAGGCGTTGTGGACCGCACTGCGCACCGACGATCTGCAGCTCGTGTCGACCGACCATTGCCCGTTCTGCATGAAGGAAGGGCATCTGGGCCGCGTCAACCAGAAGCCGTACGGCCGCAATGATTTCTCGAAGATCCCGAACGGCGTGCCGGGCGTCGAAACACGCATGGCGACCCTCTACGACGGCGGCGTCCGCTCCGGCCGCATCTCGCTCAACCGCTTCGTCGAGCTGACCTCGACGGCGCCGTCGAAGCTCTTCGGCCTGTTTCCGCGCAAGGGCACCATCGCGGTCGGCAGCGACGCCGATCTGGTGCTCTTCGATCCCGGCGCCCAGCATGTCATTTCGGCGAACACGCAGCACGGCAACTGCGACTTCACGCTCTTCGAAGGCCGCAGCGTGACGGGCCGGGTGAGCAAGGTGCTGCTGCGCGGCGAGCTCATCGTCGATGGCGAGCACTGGCTCGGCAAGACCGGCAGCGGCCGCTACGTTCCGCGCGGCGAATCGGGCGGCTGGTAAACGCCTGTGCCCACCTACGACTACGCTTGTGCACGCTGCGGTCCCTTCACCGCGCGGCGGCCCCTGGCGCTGTTCGACCAGCCCGCCCCGTGCCCTGCATGCGGCGCCGAGTCCGGCCGCGCGCTGAGTGTTCCGGTTTCGTTGGGCATGGGCAGCCGGGAGCCAAGATCCGGCCTGCGGTCGGAGCAGGGCGCCGGTTCGGGCTACCAGCGCCTGCGGCATGGCGGCGCTTGCGGCTGTTGCCCGCCGGCGCTGCGGACCCGCGCCTGAGGCCGCGTCAGCGGCCGGTGTTCCGCGTGCCGACCTCGACCACGAGCAGCGGGTCGAAGAGCGCGTTCTCGTTGACCCCGTCGCGCGCATAGCCGCGCGGGTTGCACAGCACGCGCGTGTTGTTCACGCGGTAGTCGAAGCTGTCGTGCGTGTGACCGTGGATCCAGAGTTCGGGCCCGCCGCCGGGCATCAACGCCTGCAGGTCGGACACGAAGGAGGCGTTGATCGGCGAGCCGGCAAAGCGCGGATGAATGCTCTTCGGCGAAGGCGCGTGGTGCGTGATGACCACGGTCGGCCCTGCATTTGGGTCGGCCAGCTTGCCCGCCAGCCAGGCCGCGTGGCGCCGGAACAGCGCGGCCGCGTCCGCCGGCGTGAAGAGGGCAGGCGAATCCTCGTTCAGCCGGATGCGGCTGAAGTCGCGCATGAACTGGGCGGCCAGGGCCGTCGCCGACGTGCGCGCCTCACCCGCGCCGAACAGCAGGTAGTCGGTCCACAGCGTGCTGCCAAGAAAACGCACGCCGTCGACAACGACCTCCTCGTCGTCGAGCACGCGGATGCGCGTTCCGGCCGCGCCTGCCTTGAGTTCGCGCATCGTGCCGTCGATGCTGGCGCCGTAGAACTCGTGATTGCCGGCCACATAGAGCACCGGCTTGTCGAAGCCCGCGGCCCAGGCCATCGCTTCGGCCGGGCGCGCGATGTCGCCGGCCAGGATGACCAGGTCGGCTTCGGTTCGCGGATGCGGCAGCACGCCGCGGCTCAGGTGCAGGTCCGAGAGGATGTGGAGTTTCATGCGACGCTCTCCTGCTGCAGGACCGACGCATCGGCCAGCGCGGCCAGCGCGTCGCTGTCGGTCCGGTAGACGAAGAGCATCGGCCCAGGCGCCAGCAGCCCGGCGCGTTCCAGCACCTGCTGCGCCGGCAGCTTGAGCCCGCTCAGGTGCAGCCGCACGCCCTTGGATTCCACCAGCCGGCGGATGGCACCGAAGACCTCCGCGCCGGTCACGTCGATGCGGTTGATCGGCTGCGCGAACAGGCAGATGTCGGTGAGCTCGGGCCGCATCGCCAGCGTGACGGTGATGGCGCGCTCCAGCGTGCTCGCGGTGGCGAAGTCGAGTTCGGCGTCCATGCGCATCGCGTGCAGCTGCGGCGCCAGCGGCGGCAGGTTCCACAGGTGGCGGTCGCGCAGGCTGCCGTCGGGATGCAGGCCCACCTCGATGATGCGTGGATGCAGGTGCCGGTACATGTAGTGGCTCAGGCTCATCAAGAGGCCAGCCAGCACGCCCCAGTAGATCGAGGGCGCGGTCGCGATCGTGAGCACGAAGGTGACCAGCGCCGTGACCGCTTCGACGCGCGAGATGCGCCAGAGCGATACGAACTGCCCCGGCCGCACCAGCCCCAGCATGGCGATGACCACGATCGCCGCGAGCACCGCCTGCGGCACGTGGTAGAGCAGCGGCATCGCCCACAGCAGCGCGGCGCCGATCAGCAGCACGCAGAACACGGTGGCCCAGCCGGTCTGCGCACCGGCGTAGAGATTGATGGCCGAGCGCGAAAACGAGGAACTGGTGGGGAAGGCGCCCGAAAAGCCGGAGGCGATTTTGGCCAGGCCCTGGCCGATCAGGTCCTGGTTTTCGTTCCAGAGCTTGCCGGCGCGCGCGTTGTCGACCTTGGCGCTCGATGCGGTTTCGAGAAAGCTCACCAGCGTGATCATCAGGGCCGGCAGCAGCAGCGTGCCGAAGCTGCCGAGCGGGAGCGGGCCGGGCCAGTAGAAGGCCGGCAGGCCCGAGGGCAGGGTGCCGATCACGGCGCCGCCGCGCAGCGCATAGCCGATGGCGGCGCTGATGGCCGCGCAGGCGCCGACCACGATCATCGCGGCCGGAAAGCGCGGCCAGCGCTCCTTGGCGAGCCACAGCGCGGCGATGCTGCCGAGCCCGAAGGCAATGGCCAGGAAGTCGGGCGGCGCGCCATGCAGCAGCTGGCCGATGCTACGGCCCGTGAAGCCGAAGAGCGCCGGCAGCTGCGACAGGATGATCAGCACCGAGGCCGCCTGCGTGAAGCCGATCAGCACCGGCGAATTGACCAGCCGCAGCACCCAGCCGAAACCGCCGAGTCCGAGCACCAGCTGGATTGCGCCGGACATGAGACAGAGCCACACCGCGAGCGCCACCCACTCGGCGCTGCCCGGAATGGCCAGCGGCCCGAGCGAGGCCGCGACCAGCAGGCTGGACAAGGCGGTCGGCCCGACCGAGAGCCTCGTCGATGCACTGAACAGCACGCCGATCAGCGCCGGCAGCAGCGAGGCGTAGATGCCGGTGACCAGCGGCATCCCGGCCAGCGCCGCATAGGCCACGCCCTGCGGGATCATCATCAGCGCCACGGTGACGCCGGCCAGCGCCTCGCCGGCGAGCAGCGCGCGACTCGGGCGGGGCCAGCCGAGGAAGGGAAGCCAGCGCACGAGCTGGTCGCGGTGGAGGGCCATGCCTTCAGCGCGCGGGATGTTGTTCGGGGTGCACCGGCCGATGATACGAAAGCGCTTCCGAGGCGCCGCGGCAGCTACTTCTTCTTGTGCTGGAACGCCGTCGGCGATTTCCCCGTCGCGGCCTTGAACATTGCGCAGAAGGCGCTGTCGGTCGCATAGCCGCTGGCCGACGCCACCTGGCTCACGGCCATGCCGCGCGCGAGCAGGGGCAGCGCATGCGCGAGCACGGCCTGCTGGCGCCATTGCTGCCAGCTCATGCCGAGCTGGTCGCGGAACAGCCGCGCCACGGTGCGCTCGCTGGCGCCGATCGCCTCGGCGCGTTCGGCCAGCGTGGCGCGGCTGGCCGGGTTGCGCAGCAGCGTCTCGCACAACTGGCGCAGGCGCTTGTCGGCCGGCAGCGGCACATCGATGCGGATCTGCGTCGCGCGCTCGAGCTCGTCGACCAGCAGCGGCGCGATCCAGCGCTCGCGCTGCGCCGCATGCGGGTCGGACGGCGGCAGGCCGTCAGGCGTGGTGTCGAGCGCGAGCATCAGGGCGCGCAGCAAGGGGCTGATCTCGAGCACCTCGCATTTCTCCCAGGCCGGCCCGAGCCAGCTGTGCAGGTAGACGGTGCGCAGCTCGGCGTCCTCGATCAGCGTGACGCTGTGCGGCATGTCGGCTGGCACCCAGAGCGCGCGCGAGGGCGGCACGATGTAGCTGCCGTCCTCGGTGCTCAGGCGGATCACGCCGCGCGTCGAGAAGGTCAGCTGCGGCCAGGGATGGGAGTGCAGCTCGACGAGGGTGTCGGCCTTGAGAAAGTGTTCCTTGGCCCGCAGTGGGCGCAGCGCGTCTGGCGCATAGAGATGGGGCGTGAGCGAGGCGACGCTGTAGATCGGCGTGGCGGCAAGGGGCGGCATGATTTCGACAAATGTTGTCTCTGTATCGGCATTCTGCCGCGGCATCCGGGAATACGATCGGTGCCCGCTCCAGTTTCTTGTTGCAATTCATGTCTTCATCCCACGCTTCCGCCGCCACGCCCACCCTGCGCTCCGACGCCAAGCTGATCGGCCTGGTCGGCCTGGCGCATGCCATCAGCCATTTCGCCCAGCTCGTGCTGCCGCCGCTGTTTCCGTGGCTCAAGGACGCCTTCGACGTGAGCTACACCGAACTCGGCGCGGTGCTCACCGTGTTCTTCGTGGTCTCTTGCGTGGTGCAGGCGGCCTCGGGCTTCGTGGTCGACAAGCTGGGTCCGCGGCCGGTACTGTTCGTGGGGCTCGGCCTGCTGGCCCTGGCCGCCGTGGGTTATGCGCTGGCGCAGAGCTACTGGATGCTGCTCGCGAGCGCGGTGGTTGCGGGCGTCGGCAACGGCGTGTTTCATCCGGTCGACTACACGCTGTTCAATCGCAAGGTGGCGCCCACGCGCCTGGGCCATGCCTACAGCGTGCACGGCATCACCGGCAGCCTGGGCTGGGCGGTGGCGCCGGCTTTCGTGGTGCCGCTGGCCATCGCTTTCTCCTGGCGCGTGGCGCTGGCCTCGGCGGGCGCGGTGGCCTTGGTGGTGCTGGCGGTGCTGTGGTGCAACCGCAGCGTGTTGGCGCTCGATGTGAAGGCAGTGCACAAGGCGACCGGATCGGACGCGGCCGCGGGCAGCGAATTCGCCTTCCTCAAGATCCCGGCGGTCTGGATGTGCTTCGGCTTTTTCCTGTTCTATGCGATGGCGCTGAGCGTGGTGCAGACCTTCGCTCCGGCCGCGGCCGGCCATCTGCACGCGGTGCCGGTGGCGCTGATCGCGGTGTGCCTCACGATCTACATGGTGGCCAGCGCCGCCGGCATGGTGGTGGGCGGCTTCCTGGCGTCCGACCCCTCGCGGTGCGAGCGCATCGTGGGTGCCGCCTTCGGTGTGGCCGCGGTGCTGGCGCTGGTGCTCGCGCTGGCCGACTTCCCGCCCATCGTGGTGCCGGTGATGTTCGGCGCGATGGGCTTCGCCTCGGGCATCGCAGGGCCTTCGCGCGACCTGCTGGTCAAGCGTTCGACGCCGGCCAATGCATCCGGCCGCGTCTATGGCGTGGTCTACGCGGGCCTGGATATCGGCCAGGCGGTGGCGCCGCTGATCTTCGGCCGGCTGATGGACCATGGCCAGTACGCGAGCGTGATCGTCGGGCTGGCGGTGGTGCAGGCGGTGCTGATCGCCAGCGCGTTCAATGTGCGGCGCGTGCGGCGCGAGGCCTTGGTTCCTGCCTCGGCATGACGAGCCCCCACGCTCGGCACTGCGTGTCCTCGCTGCCCCCCGAGGGGGCCGCAGCCGCCTTGGGGCGGCCCTGCGTCGGCCGATTCCCTTGTCTCTCTACCTGATCGTCGCGCTCGGCGCGGTCGTGGCCGGCTTCGTGCAGGGCCTGTCGGGCTTCGCCTTTGGGCTGGTCGCGATGTCCTTCTGGGCCTGGACGGTGGATCCGAAGCTGGCCGCGGTGCTCGCGACCTTCGGCGCGCTCGCCGGCCAGGTGATCGCGGCCGTCACGGTGCGCCGCGGTTTCAACTGGGCGCTGCTGCTGCCCTTCATCCTCGGCGGCCTCGTCGGCGTGCCGTTCGGCGTCTGGCTGCTGCCGCGGCTCGATGTGCCGCTGTTCAAGGCCTGCCTCGGCGGCCTGCTGGTGCTCTGGTGCCCGGCCATGCTGATGGCGCGCAATCTGCCGCGCGTGAGCGCAGGCGGCCGGCCGGCCGATGCAGTGATCGGCCTGATCGGCGGCGTCTGCGGCGGCTTGGGCGGCTTCACCGGCGCGATCCCGACGCTCTGGTGCACGCTGCGCGGCCTCGAGAAGGACGTGCAGCGCTCGGTGATCCAGAACTTCAATCTCTCGATGCTGGTGGTGGCCTTCTCGTTCTACCTCGGCGCGGGCTTCGTCGCTACCGAGACGCTGCCGCTGCTCGGCATCGTCGCAATCGCGGTGCTGGTACCGGTGCTGCTCGGCGCGCGGCTCTACATCGGCATCAGCGAGGCGCGCTTCCGCCAGGTCGTGCTGGGGCTCCTGACGCTGTCGGGCGTGGCGCTGCTGGCGTCCTCGGTGCCGGTGCTGCTGGCGCGGACCGGCTAGAAGGGCCTGTTAACAGGCCCTAGTTCATTCCAGGTAGTCGATGAACTCCGGGATCACCTCGCGCAGGAAGGCGATTTCCTCCGCCGGAATGCTGAGCGGCTCCAGATCGAAATGGATGAAGGTGCCATAAGGCGTGCCGTCGGCGCGCGTCAGCAGCTGGCCGTAGTAGGACTCGACGAAGCCGGCGTAGGGGCGGTTCGTCAGGCGCTGGTCCTTGGAGGCATGGCTGGTCACGAACTCGCCATGCTCGATCGCATATTGGCAGAAGCTCCTGCCGAGCGGCACCACCTTCAGCCAGCTGCGGTATTCGGAAATGCGGTCGAAAGCGTGCGCCGCATGCATCACCTCGCCGCTCAGTTTGTAGATCGCCGTGAACCGATAGAGCGTCCGGTCGTTGAGCAGGGCCAGCGCCGGGACGATCCCGTGGTTGGCAAGAAGGCTGCGAACCGCCGCAGCAGGCACGGGCAAATCGACGTCGAGCATGGGGATCCTGGTTGGCGTGGGCGCGAATCTTACGCAATTCTTACGGGACTCGGGAACAGGGTTTGACCCCCATCTTGTCAGCGCAAACCCTTGGATGGCCTCACGGAGGCTCAGGGCTCCGCGGCCTCCCAGCCGGGCGTGAAGGGATAGCGCGCGGCCCAGAACTGGGCCAGGCGCGGCTCCGCGTCGACGCGTCGCACCACCTCGGCCATGCGCGGCGCCTCGCGGTAGAAGCGCAGCCGTCGCGGCGTCCAGCGCGAGACCACCGTCACGTAGAGGTCGAGCATGCCGATGGTGTCGCCCAGCAGATAGGGTGTGCCGCGCGGCATCTGCGCATCCATGAGGCGCCAGCATTCGGCGATGCGTTCTTCCGTGCGCTCGAGGATCACCTTCTCGGCCGCCGCATCGGCCGCCAGCCGCGACGGCACATCGCGCGCCCAGAATAGCGAATAGATCGCCGCGGAGACGAAGCTCATCCAGCGCAGGTACTGCGCGCGCTGCGGATCGTCGATGGCGGGGGCGAGACCCGCCTCCGGATGGTGGTCGCCGAGCCAGACCAGGATCGCGGCGCTCTCGGTCATGAGCTCGCCCGAAGGCAGCACCAGTACCGGCACCTGCCGCATCGCGTTGACCGGCAGCAGGCGGTCGCGCTCGGCTTCGCTCTCCCAGGGCGCGACGTCGACGATGGTGCAGGGGGCACCGATGAGCGTGAGCGCGGCATGCGCCGGCGTCGCGCCGGAACCGGGCGCGCCGTAGAGGGTGTAGGGCTTGGCGATGGTGTTCATCGCGAAAGCATAGAGCTCAGGCGGCGAGCAGCGCATCGACGCGCCGCAATCCCTCCAGGGTCTTCACGCAGGCCTCGGCCACTTCCGTGCCCTTGACCGCGAAATGGCGGTGGAAGTACTTGCGGTGCTCGATGTGTTCGTGGAAGTGGTGTGGCGTGAGCACGGCCGAGAAGACCGGCACGTCGGTCTCGAGCTGCACCTGCATCAACGACTGGACCACCGTGCTGGCGACGAACTCGTGGCGGTAGATTCCGCCGTCGACCACCAGCGCGCAGCCGACGATGCCGGCATAGCGCCCCGAGTTGGCGAGCCGCTTGGCATGCAGCGGGATCTCAAAGGCGCCGGGCACGTCGAAGATGTCGATGCTGTCCTGCGGCACGCCTTGGCGCTGCATTTCCTCGAGGAAGGCGTCGCGCGCCTGGTGGACGATATCCGAATGCCATTGCGCCTGCACGAAGGCGATGCGCCGGCCGCGCGGTGCTTCCGTCGACGCGACGGCGGAGAGGGGAAGGTCGTTGATCTGACTCATGGTTTGCCTTTTGAAGAAGGGTTTCCTGAATCAGGGCGCACGAACCCGAGGCCCGGCACGCGTGCGAACGCGCCTGCCCGGCAACGGGATCGCGCTCTCTTTCATCCGGACTGTGACCGTCGGCCCCGGGATCTCACCAGGTCTGCTGACCCTGCGGCGCATTGCACGCCGCAGGCGCTCGCGGGCTCGTGCGAACGTGTCGCCATCACCGCCGGTGGGGAATTCCACCCCGCCCTGAGAACGCTTTGCCGCTGCGCTTTCGTGCGGCGGCCCGGCGATTCTAGGAGCCGGGCGGCGAGCCGGTTGTCGCGCGTGCGGCAGACCTCGCGTGGCGCGGGGCTTTCGCTGGAAATGCAATGAAATGGTTGCGTTTTACGTTCGCACTGCCTAATATGCAGCCAGGAGGTTGCATATGAATGCATCCACGGACCGCATCGAAAGAAAGATCCTGCTCAAGGCCCCGCGCTCGCGGGTCTGGCGCGCGCTGTCGAACGCCGAGGAGTTCGGCGAATGGTTTCGCGTGTCGCTGAAGGGGCAGGCCTTCGTCGCCGGCCAGCGCGCACGGGGACACATCACCTATCCGGGTTACGAACATCTGGTCTTCGATGTGCTGGTCGAGCGCGTCGAACCGGAGCGCCTGTTGGCCCTGCGCTGGCATCCGGCCGCGATCGATCCCGCTGTCGACTATTCGAAGGAGCCGACCACGCTGGTCGAGTTCGAGCTGACCGAAGTCGAAGGCGGCACCTTGCTCACGCTGGTCGAATCCGGCTTCGACAAGATCCCGCCGGAACGCCGGCTGGAGGCCTTCCGCATGAACAGCGGCGGCTGGGACGAGCAGATGAAGAACATCGAGAAGCATGTCGCCACGCCCTAGCGCGCCGGTGAAGCTGAAGAAGCCGGCCCTGAAGAACTCGGCGTCGATCTTCGCGGCGCTGGGCGACGAGACGCGCCTGCGCCTGGTCACCGTGCTGTGCGCCGGCGGCGCGATGTCGATCGCGCAGCTCACATCCGGCACCGAGATCACGCGGCAAGCCGTCACCAAGCACCTGCAGGTGCTGGCCGGCGCGGGCCTGGTGCATGACCTGAAGGTCGGGCGCGAACGGCTCTGGGAGCTCGAGCGGGCGCGGCTGGAAGAAGGCCGGCGTTCGCTCGACGCCATCGCCCAGCAGTGGGATCAGGCGCTCATGCGGCTGAAGCTGGCCGTCGAGGATTGAGCGCCGGTGGCCGCCTGGCCATGAACTCGCTCATGCGCTGCAGCTCGTCGTCGAGCGCCGCGCGAAAGGCCGCGTCGCGCGGCTTCGCGCCGGCATAGCCGAAGGCCGGTTGCAGCCGGCCTTCGCGCGCTGTGACGTTGGCCCAGCCGATCACGCGGTCGTGCCACAACAGGGGCAGCGCGTAGTAGCCGAACTGGCGTTTCGCAGGCGCGAGCCGGCGTGGACGTTTTATCTTCGCGGGGACGTGATCTTGGCCACGCCGAACGCCTCAGCGGTGATCGTCACGACCGGGCATGGGGTTGCACAGAAGACGATGCTCTACAAGCTCGCGGCCGTGCTCTTGGAGTCTGGCCGATTCCTGCCGCGTGCGCCTACACCAGCGCCTGCACGCTTAAGAGCGAAAGCGGTCTGACATCACTGTCAGACCTATCAGCGCCACTGCTTCTCCGGAGCTTTCCATGCAGCGGTGGCGTTGCTGCCGCTGCCGGCGACCTGGGTCGCCGGCCACAGCAGGGTATGGAGCAGAGTGACGGTCCCCGGCAGGGTGCCGGCTGCGACAGCGATGCGGCTCTTGTTCAGGAAAGCCTGCCATTGGCGACGCTTGACGTCGTCATCGCCGAATGCCGGGGTCAGCGCAGTCGGAGCCTGGGTGGGCAGGGCGGTGCCGCGGCGCGCAAAGGTGGCCGCAATGGCGCGCGCCAACGTGGCGCCGTCGAGATCGGTCCGCTGCGCGATGAAGGCGATGTCGAAGAAGTCCTTCATGCGGGTGTTGGCCAAGCCGAGCACTGTCATCGCGTGGAACTTCTCGGCGATGACGGTATAGATTGGGTAGACCTTGAGCGTGGGCGCGGCCAAGTCATCGAGAAGCACCGGGAACACGATGGTCTGGGGCTCGGGTGTGACTGCGTCGCCGAACCCGACGTCAATCTGCAGAGCGCAGCGCACGTTGCCGATGCGGCCGGTGAGGCGCACGCGCAGTCCGCCGTAGCGGTTGTCCTCGCGGATCACATCGGCGCGAACAGACTGGGGATCGAAGGCGATGCCGTCGTGGAGGTCGATGGCGGCGATATCGCGGAAGGTCGCGATCAGTGTCTCGGCGTCGTCGGGGCCAAAGCCCAGCAGGTCGGCGTCACGCGTCGGACGGTGGGGCTGGTCGTACCAGAGCGAGAAGAGCAGGGCACCTTTGAGCAGGAAGCGGTCCGCGTGCGCGGACGCAGCGACGCGGCACAGCAGTCGTTCCAGCGCGAAGCGGTTCAGCAGCAGGTTGTAGTTGTCGCCGCGCTGCTTCGCCAGGTTCAACAGGCGGGCAAGCACCGAGGCCCCGAGGTTTGCCGTCATGCGACGACGGTTTCCAGGTAGGGCTGCATGACCTGGGCCACGCGATTGATCTTGGCGTAGCGTGTCACTTCATCGATGTTCAGCTTGCGCTGGCGCCAGGCCTCCTTGAGCGCTTCAAGAGCCACGTCGAGCCCGACCTTGTGGCGGAACTTGAAGCAGTCAGTGATGGTCTTGGACAGGCTGTAGACGCGGATCGTCGAGCCATGCTCGACGGTGGTCTCGATGCCTTCGCTGTAGGCCTTGCCGCGCAGGCGCGCGATGCGCAGCGATGGATAGTCGATGGCGGGCGTCTGCGTCGCCTCGGGCAGCGCTATCCAGACCTCATGGGGGAGCTGCGTGCCGATCTCGTGAAACTGCAGCGCGGAGAGCAGGCAGATGACGGCCTTGGGCACACGCCTGCAGACCTCGACAAGCGATTGGTGCTCGGTCATCTCGCTGTCTGGCAGGCTGTAGAGGCCGCGGGTGACGCGTTGGAGCTGACCGGTCCGGTGGAGCTTGAGGAGAAGTTGCGGCGACCAGCCGTGCGAGCGCAGATCAGCCGCGCTCAGCAGTCGCTGGCGGCGGGCGAGTTCGAGTATGCGTGCGGTCTGGGTAAGTGGCACCTGGAAAGTTTAATGTACGCATCACTTGTCAGCAAGTCATGCGTCATTTCGCCAACCAGAGGACCGTACCGAGCAGCCCGAGAACGACGGCACCGTTCACTTGTGGGCTCTGTGGCTTCTCGCCCATCAGCCAGGTGGCGTAGTGCTCACAGTTGCGATTCCACAGGTCGTAGGGCGGCGTGCGGCCGACCGACTGGTGAGCGCGCCTCGCGCGGCAGGAAGCCGTAGTTGACGAGGCAGTCCTCGTCGATCGCCAACCTGGCGTGTCGGCTTTCGAGATCGCCCGCACGGTAGTCCTCGACGCGGTGGCGCAGCGTCAGGTCCTGTGCGCGCGCCGGCGCGCGGATCGGATCGGCCTGCACGAAGCCGAGGCGCCGGATCGCGCGCGGGAGGGTCGTGGCCTTGAAGAGGGTGCGCGCCACGGCATAGCGGCGCAGGTCGTCGAGGGTCGGTTCAGCCATGCGGCGGATTGCAGCACAACCGCCTGCCGCGTGCAGCGCGGCTCAGACCGCGCTGCAATGGCGCTCGATGCAGGTGTCGAGCACTTCCTCGCCGGGGCGCTGCCACCAGTCGAGCGCCGAGAAGATCTCGACTTCGCTGAAGCCGTCGAAGCCGGCGGCCTCGACCCAGCCGCGGATCTTCTTCAGCTCGACCACGCCGTCGCCCATCATCCCGCGGTCGCTCAGCAGGTCGCGCGTGGGCGTGAGCCAGTCGCAGACGTGGTAGGCGAGCAGGCGTTGCTTGCCGGCGCGCGCGATCTGCTGCTGCAGCTTCGGGTCCCACCATACGTGGTAGATGTCGAGCGCGACGCCGAGCATGCCCGAGCGCTGCGGATCGAGTTCGTCGCACAGGTCCAGCGCGTGCTCGAGCGTGTTGATGCAGGCGCGGTCGGCCGCCTGCATGGGATGCAGGGGCTCGATGGCGAGCGGCATGCCGACCCCGCGCGCGTAGTCGAGCGAGGCGGCGATGCCGTCGTGCACTTCGCTGCGTGCGCGAGACAGATCCTTGTAGGCCGCATTGCCTTCGAGCGCGCCGGGCAGGGAGCCGACCACCAGCACGAGACAGGGCGCACCCAGCAGCTTGGCTTCGTCGATGGCGCGGCGGTTGTCGTCCAGCGAGGCCGCGAGGCCGGCCGCATCGGGCGCCGGAAAGAAGCCGCCGCGGCAGTAACCCGACAGGCCGATGCCGTGCGCCTTGAGCTGCTTCGCGATCTTGTCGATGCCGGCGGCGGCGACCTGGTCGCGCCAGGGGCTGATGGCGCGGATGCCGCGCGCGGCGCACTGGTCGATGATGCGGTCGAGCGCCACTTCGGCGCCGCGTTGCTTGCGCACGGTGGCGGTGTTGATGGAGAGCCACTCGTGGTCTTGAGAGAAATCGCGCATGGGGAAAAATTCGAAGCGAGGGGGTGGTGAAGAATCAGATGGCGAGCGCCGTCATGGCGTCGAAGTCGGGCATCGCGGCGCTCGCGAAACCAGGGCAGTCCAGTGAGGCGAGGGCGATGCGGCCGTTCGCGATACGCAGGCGCACCGCGCCGTGCGAGCGCTCGTAGAGATCGCCGTGCGCATCGAGAAAAGCTCGCTGCTCTTCGACCGGCAGCGCGGCCATGCCGTTGACGTAATGGTGGCCGTTGCGCTCCACGTGCGTGATGCCCAGCAGGTTGACCAGCGCCAGGTCCTGCTGCACGGCCAGGCCGGCCTGCGTCGTCAGGTCCTCGGCCGACATGAAGTAACGGATCTGCGAGGGCTCGGCGTTCCATGCCGCGCAGCGCGCCGCATTGAGCAGCGACTTGTAGAAGCCCTTGCAGGTTTTCGAGGACACGCCGGCATAGCCGCGCGCCCGGGCCTGGACGAAGCTGTCGAGCTCGCCGTCGGACTCGTCGATGATCACCGGCTTGCCGATGCTCGCGCTGCGCAGGTCGCGAAGGTCGCGCTCGAGCGCGAGCTTGCGCGCGATCGGCTGCTCGACGAAAAGGATCGAGGCGTAGAGGCGCGCGAGCGCAGGCGTCTCGCGCATGCGCGCCATCAGCTCGGCGATGCCGGCCGCGTCGGTGTATTGCTCGTTGCCGTCGAGCGAGACGAAGTAGGGTTCGGCGGTGCGGTCCAGCACGGCTTCGATCGCGCCGAGGCGCGCGAGGTCGGCATCGATGTCGCCGCCCACCTTGAGCTTGAAATAGCGGTGGCCGTAGACGCGCACCACGTCCTCGAGCGTTTCCGGCAGGCCGTCGGCCACGGGCTTCTTCAGCTCGGTCGCAGTGATGGCATCGACCATGCCGACGGTGTGGCGTGCCTCGATGTGCGCGGCGGGCGCGAGACCGGCGAGGAAAGCGTCCATCCCCAACCCGTCGAACTCGGGCCGCGCCGAACCGATGCCGGCCGCGTTGCTGCGCACGGCCGCGTAGAAAGAGATCTGCAGCGCGCGGCACAGCGCGTCGAGCACCGCGCGGTCGAGCAGCGCCGGTCCGTAGCTGGCCAGGAGAGGATTGAAGCCGAGCCGCTCGGCGGCAAGACGGTGCGTATCGTGGTGCCGCGCGAAGTGGCCGAAGGCGCTCCCGGGCGTGGCGTCGCTCAGGTAGGCCTCGCGCGCGAGGGCGGTGACGCGGCGCAGCTGGTCGAAGTTGTCCTCGTTGCTGAGCGCGAGGTTCTTGTCGAACCACTTGGGCGCCATCAGCTCGGCGGCCGCGCCCCAGGCGCTTTGCCCGTCGGCGAACACGATGCGAACGTGCGCGAAGACCTGGGGACATTCGGTCAGCGTCACCACGCCGAAGCGGAAGGGCAGGCGCAGCACCACCGGGCGCTCGTACAGTGCGATCTCGCGGATCACGAAGCGCGGTGCCTCAACCATGGCGAGCTCCTGCGGCTTCCTCGAGCCCGCGCAAATAGCCGATGGCCCGCGCGGCCGAGCCCATGCCGTCGGGCACGTAGTCGAAAGGCTCGACCGCGACGATGCCCTCGTAGTGGCCGCTGTCCTGCATCTCGCGCACGGTCGCCAGGATGGGCGCGAAGCGCATCTCGCCTTGCCCCGGCCCGCGGCGGTTGGGGTCGTTCACCTGCACGTGGGCAATGTGGCCGGTGGGCATCCAGCGGCGCATCAGTGCGGGCACGTCTTCGGCCTCGACCTGGCCTGCAGCACTGCAATCGATCATGGTCTTGAAGGCGGGCGAGGCGATGGCTTGCACCAGCTCGACCGCCTGGGCCACGGTGTTCAGCAGGTCGGTCTCGGTTGTGGACAGCGGCTCGATGCAATAGACCACGCCGCACTGCTGCGCGGACCGCGCGGCGGCCGCCAGGCATTCGCGTGCGCGTTCGAGCGCCGCCGCCTGCGTATCGCCCGGTGGCACCGAGCGCTGCTTCGGCGAGCCGTGCACCAGGTAGCGCCCGCCCATCAGCGCGCAGAGCTCGACCAGGCGCTGCATGACGGCGGTGGTCCGTTGCCGCAAAGCGGCGTCGGCGCTGACGATCGACAGGCCCGCGGGCGCGACCAGCAGCCAGTGCAGTCCACTGATCTCGATGCCGTGGTCCCGCGCCATGCGGCCGAAGGCGCGCGCCTGCGCGTCGCCGATGGCCATCGGGTCGGCCGCGAGCGTGAAGGGCGCCACTTCCAGTGCGTCGTAGCCGAGGGCGGCCGCGGCGCGGCACTGCGCCTCGAAGGGCATCTGCTTCAGAACCTCGTTGCAAAGAGAGAACTTCATCGGCGTCAGTCTTCGTTCAGGCACTGCGGCGGAACACGAAGCGTTTGGCGCCGCCCCAGGCACGCCGCAGGCGAACGTTCACCGCCGGGATGTACATCAGCATGGTGAGGATGGTGACGGCAGCCAGCGCCGCGCAGATGGGCCGCGTGAAGAAGGGCGCGATGCTGCCGTCGGACAGCACCAGGCCGCGGCGCAGGCTCTTGTCCAGCAGCTCGCCCAGCACCAGGCCCAGCACGAAAGGCGCCATCTCGTAGCCGCGGCGGCGCAGGAAGAAGGCGCCGACACCGATGGCCAGCATGCAATAGACGTCGAACAGGCGCGAGGCGATCGCGAAGGCGCCCACGGTGCACAGCACGAAGATCACCGGCATCAACACCGAACGGCGCACGCGCAGCACGTGCAGCAGCGGCCGCACCAGGAAGAGCCCGAAGATCAGGATGCTGAAGGTGGCCAGCGTGGTCATCGCCACCACGTCGTAGACGAACTGCGGCGTCTTGATCATGAGCATCGGGCCGGGCTGGATGCCGTGGATGATCATCGCTGCCATCAGCACCGCCGCCGGCGCCGAGCCCGGAATGCCGAGCGCCAGCGCCGGAATGATGCCGCCGGGAATGGCCGACATGTCGCCGGTCTCGGCCGCCATCAGGCCGTCGATCGAGCCCTTGCCGAACTGCTCGCGCTCGGGGCTCACCGTCTTGGCGGCCGCATAGGACATCCACGCGCCCGAGTCCTCGCCGATGCCGGGCAGGATGCCGGTCACCACGCCGATCACGCCGGAGCGGATCACGGTGCGCCAGTACTTCACGACCTCGCGGAAGCGCGGCAGCACGGAGTCCTTCATCTCGACGATCTTGCGCTCGATGGGATCGGCCAGCGAGGTCAGCACCTCGGCGAAACCGAAGGCGCCGATCAAGGCGGGGATGAGCGCGATGCCGCCGGAGAGCTCGTCCCAGCCGAAGGTGAAGCGGTCGTAGGCGTAGAGGCCTTCCTGGCCGATCTGCGCGACCAGGAGGCCCAGGCAGCCCATGAGCCAGCCCTTGATCGGGTCTTCGCCGACGATGCTGCCCGACATCGCCACGCCGAAGAGCGCGAGCCAGAAGAACTCGAAGGCGCCGAAGGACAGCGCGATCTCGGCCAGCGCGGGCGTGAACATCGCCAGGCACAGCACGCCGAACAAGGTGCCGGTGAAGGCCCCCGAGGTCGCGATGCCGATGGCGCGGCCGGCCTCGCCCTTGCGCGCGAGCGCATAGCCGTCGGCGCAGGAAGCGGCATTGGCCGCGGTGCCGGGAATGTTGAGAAGAATGGCGCTGCGGCTGCCGCCGTAGAGCGTGCCGACGTAGGCGCAGATCAGGATCAGGATGGCGTCGTTGGGCGCCATCTTGATGGTGAGCGTGGTCAGGAGCGCGATGCACAACGTGGCCGACAGGCCCGGCATGCAGCCCACCAGGATTCCCAGCAGTGCCCCGCCAAGCCCGTAGGTGATGGACCAGAAGTTCAGGAAGCTGAGGTAGGAGTGCCCCAGCATCTGCAAGCCTTCGAACATGCCGTCTCCTTGGTCTGCGCGTCAGGGCAGGCGCACCAGGAAGAACTCCTGGAACACGAGCGTGACGATGACGCCGGCACCCAGGCCCACGGCCAGCGCGAAGGCCAGGCCGCGGAGGCGCTGGTTCTTCGCCGTCCGCTCCGCGTACTGCAGCAGGCTGATGGTGACGGTGACGAAGATCGCGGCCGCGAGCCAGAAGGGCAGGCCATGGCCCACCAGGCCAGCCGCGAAGCCGATGCACAGCGCCAGCACGGTCCACATGCGGCGCATCTCGGCGCGGTCGGCTTCGGTGCGCGCGTGCGGCACGTGCGGCGCCTTGGCCAACCGGCGCCACGAGCGGTAGAGCATCAAGAGGCCGAAGAACACGATCGCCGCGCCGAGCAAGCCCGGCAGCAGGCCCGGCACGGTGTAGGGGTTGATGTCCTGCCGCTCGAGCCGGTCCATGCGCAGCGAGCCGATGGTGGTCGCGATGCCGAGCGCGATCCAGCCCAGCGACTGCCAGAGGTCCGCGCGCGGCGAGGTCTTGCGCTCGTGCGCCGCGGCCTCGGCCTCCGCCGCGGCGCGTTCGGCGCTGTGGGCGGTGTCGGTCGTCACGGCCGCGCGATGCCGAGCGTCTCGGGCGAGACCTTGGCCTTGCCGCTGTCGAAGAGCAGCCAGGCATTGGCCTGGATGGCCGGCGTGACGGCGGTCTGCGCCTCGGCGCCGTGGAGCGGCGCGAAGAGGGCGCCGCGGCTGGTGGCGTACTTCTTCAGCACCTCGCTCTTGGAGACGTTGTCGACCCAGATCTTCTCGACCGTCTTGACCACCTCGTCGGGCACGCCCTTGGGAATGAAGATGCCGAAATAGTTGGCCGGCGCCTTGAAGCCGGGCAGCGTCTTGGCGAGCGGCTCGATGGTGCCGAAGCCTTCGAGCTCCAGCGCCTTGTCGCTCACCGTGGCCAGCGGCCGGATGCGCTTGCCGCGGATCATGTCGGCCTGCTCGACCGCGAGCTGCGTCGTGACCTCGGTCTCGCCGGCCACCGTCGCCACCACCGCCGGGTTGCCGCCGTCGTAGGTGACGTGCCGGTACTTGACGCCGGTGATCTTGGCGATGAGCTCCATCGCATTGTGGCCGGCCGAGGTCACGCCCGCGGTGGCCACGCTGATCTGGCCGGGCTTGGCCTTCATCGCGTCCAGCAGATCCTTGGCGTTCTTGTACGGCGCGGCCGCATTCACGCCGATGACCTGGACGTTGGCGACATTGAGGAACAGGTGCCAGTCGGCGATCTTGGTCTTGAGCATGCCCAGCGTCTCGTAGGAGCCCAGGTCCTGCGCTGCGCCCGCGGTCCAGGTGTAGCCGTCCTTGGGCGCGTCGAGCGCGCTCTTGCTGCCGATCGAGCCCGAGGCGCCGGGCTGGTTGACGATCACCACCTTCTGGCCCAGCGTCTTTTCGATCTCCGCCGCCGTGACGCGCGTCACCTGGTCGGTGGAGCCGCCGGCGGCCCAGGGCACGATGATGGTGATGGGCCGCTCGGGCTTCCACTGCTGGGCCAGGACGGGCCCGCCCAGCGCGGCGAGTGCCGCGGCGAAGGCGATGCTTCGGATCAAGGTGCGCTTCTGCATGGTGTCTCCTGGGGTGAGTTGGACTGGGGAAACGGGATGCGGGAACCTTTGAAAAGTGAAGCGGCGCTCAGCTCAGCCAGCGCTTCAGGTGTTCGGCAACGAAGCCGTCGTCGTGCAGATCGGGGTAGGCGTCGTGCACGCGCGTGAGTTCGCTGTCCTGGCCCGGGCTCAGGCCTTCCTGCGGATCGAGGCACCAGGTGCCGGCCAGCAGGCCCTGGCGCCTGAGCACCTCGTGGCAGCCGGCGATGCAGCCGCGGAAATCGTTGGCGACGTCGAACAGGGCGGCGTTGCAGTCGGTCACTTGCGCGTCGAGCGCGAGCATGTCGGCGGGCACGGCGCCGGACGGAACCATGTCGTGGATGCGCGCCAGCAGCTGCACGGCGCGGCGCGTCCACACGCTCCAGTGGCCGAGCAGCCCACCCTTGATGCGCACCGTCACTTCCTTGCCGTCGCGCACGAAGCGGTAGGGCGTGAGCAGGTCCAGCACGATGTGATCGTCGTTGCCGGTGTAGAGCGTGACGCGCGCCTCGGCGCCGGCCTCGACCACGCCGCGCAGCACGTCCAGCGTGCGGTAGCGGTTGAAGGGCGCCATCTTGATGGCCACCACGTTGTCGATCGCGGCGAAGCGGCGCCAGAAGCTCGTGGGCAGGTGGATGCCACCGACCGCGGGCTGCAGGTAGAAGCCCACCAGCGGCATGAGCTCGGCGATGGCGCGGCAGTGGTCGATGAGCGCGTCTTCGCTCGCGCCCTTCAGCGCGGCCAGGCTCAGCAGGCCGGCGTGGTAGCCCAGCCCGCGTGCGGTGATCGCTTCGGCGCCGGCTTGCGCGGTCGAGCCGGCCAGGCCGGCGACCATGAAGAGCGGGCGCCTGCCGTCCAGCGTTTCCCAGGTGAGCGCTTCCTGCATCGCGAGCTCGAGCACCGGCTTGTAGAGGCCCGCCTCGCGGATTGCGAACTGCGTCGAGTGCACGCCCACGGCCAGGCCGCCGGCGCCGGCGTCGAGGTAGTAGCGGCTCATCGCGCGCTGGCGGCGCTCGTCGAGCTTGCGATCGGCATCGAGCGCCAGCAGGTGCGCCGGAATCACTGCGCCGCGCTTGAGCAGCGCGAGCGAGGCGGGCGGGATTTCGGAGTAGTGCATGGTCAGTACTTGCCGTCGCGCGCCTCGAAGTGCGTGGGCTTGCCGAGGCTGGCCATGCCGCGACGCGTCCAGTCGGCCGTCCAGTCCAGCATGCGCGCGAGCGTGACCTGCTGCGGGCCGAAGAGTTCGAAAGCGCGGCTGCAGTCGATCAGCCAGGCGGTGTCGGCCTCGCGGCCGGTGAAGACCGCTTCGACGCCGAGGCGCTGCGCGAGTCCTTCCGCGGCCTCGCGGATGGAAATGGCCGGCCCGCTCAGGTTGAGCGGCGAGGTCGGCGTGTCGCAGTGGGCCAGGGCGCGCAGCGTCCAGTCGTTGGCCTCGCCCTGCCAGATGATGTTGGCATGGCCCATGGCCAAGTCGATCGGCGCGCGCGCGATGAGCTTCTGCGCCAGGTCGTGCAGCACGCCGTAGCGCATGTCGATCGCGTACGAGAGTCGGATCAGCCGCCCCGCGGTACCGTGCAGGTGCGAGAAGTGCTGGAACATGCGCTCGCGCGCGACGCAGGAGTTCGCGTATTCGCCGGCCGGCGGCGTGGGCGGCACCTCTTCGCGTGCGCCCGGCCCGTGCACATCGGCGAACGGGTACACGCAGGCGGTCGAGAAGGCCACGATGCGGGAGCTGCGCCAACGCTCCGCCACCAGTGCCGGCACATGGGCATTCATCGCCCAGGTCAGCCATTCGCTGCCGGAGGAGCCGAACTTGCGCCCGGCCATGAAGACCACGTTCGGTGCATCGGGCAGGGCGGCCAGCGCCTCGCGCGAGAGCAGGTCGGCTTCGATGCACTCGACGCCGTGGCCTTCGAGCCGTTCGCACAGGCCGGGTTCGGAGAAACGCGCGACACCGATCACGCGCCGGCCCGGCGTCGCGCGCTTGGCCATGCGGGCCAGCGTGGGGCCCATCTTGCCGCCCACGCCCAGCACCAGGATGTCGCCCTCGATCTTCTGCAGCGTCTGCACGAGCGCCGCGGAAGGCTGCGACATCAGGTCCTCGAGCTGCTCGAGGTCTTCGAAGCGGTCGGGCAACGGCATGATGGCGACTCCCGGGTGGTGTGCAATCAGCTGTCGACGCCGTGCATCGCGAGCAGCGTTTTCATGCGCGACACAGCCAACTCCGGCTGCTCCAGCAGATTGGCCGCATCGGCCAGTCGGAACAGCTCGGCGAAATGCGGCAGCGAACGCGTGCTCTGCTGGCCGCCGACCATCGCGAAATGCTTCTGGTGGCCATTGAGCCAGGCCATGAAGACCACGCCGGTCTTGTAGAAGCGCGTGGGCGCCGCGAAGATGTGGCGCGACAGCGCCACCGTGGGGCCCAGGATCGCGTGGAACTTCTCGGTGTGGCCCTGCGCCAGTTCGCCGAGCGCAGCGCTCGCGGCCGGCGCGATGGCGTCGAAAATGCCCAGGAGTGCATCGCTCTTTCCATGCGTGGGCTCGCTGCCGAAGCCGTCCCCCGCGATCAGCTCGGCATAGTTGAAGTCGTCTCCCGTGTACATGCGCACATCCGCCGGCAGGCGGCGGCGCATCGCGATCTCCTTGTCCTTGTCGAGCAGCGAGATCTTGATGCCGTCGACCTTCTGCGGATGGGCGGCGATGATGCCGAGCGCGGTGTCCATCGCCGCGTCGACATTCTTCGTACCCCAGTAGCCGGCGAGCGCCGGGTCGAACATGTCGCCCAGCCAGTGCAGCACCACCGGCTGCCTCGCCTGCGAGAGGATGCGGTCGTACACGCGCTGGTAGTCGGCCGGGCTCTTCGCGACATGGGCCAGCGCGCGGCTGGCCATCACGATCAGCTTGCCGCCGAGCGCCTCGATGGCTTCCATCTGCTCTTCGTAGGCGCGGATCACGTCGTCGACGTTCTTCACGTCGATCAGGCTCAGATGGTCGGTGCCGCAGCCGGAGGCGACCAGTGCGCCCGGCACGTCCTTGGCCGCGTCGAGCGAACGGCGGATCAGCTCCAGCGAGGTCGGCCAGTCCAGGCCCATGCCGCGCTGCGCGGTGTCCATGGCCTCGGCGACGCCCAGGCCCAGCGACCAGAGATGGCGGCGGTAGGCGATGGTGGCGTCCCAGTCGACCGCGCATTCCAGCCACGGATCGATCGCGGCCAGCGGATCGGCCACCACATGTGCGGCCGAGTAGGCGATGCGGTTGAAGCGGACGCCCGGCGGCGGCTTGACCGGTGTCGTGCCGCGCAGCGTGTAGGGCGCGAGCTTGCCGCCGGTGGTGGGAAGCGTGAGCGAGAGGGTCATCGCAATCCTCAGATCTTCAGCGCCGGCACGTCGATCCAGCGCCGGTCCTTCCACGATTCGAGCGCGGCCTCCACCAGCTGCACGCCCTTGGCGCCTTCGGGCAAGGTCCACTTGTAGGGCGCGTTCTCCACCACGTGGCGAATGAAGTGCTCCCACTGGATCTTGAAGCCGTTGTCGTAGGCCTGCGAATCGGGGATCTCCTGCCACTGGTCGAAGAAGTTCATGCTCTGCTTCTCGTCCGGGTTCCACACCGGGCGCGGCGTGGCGACGCGCGACTGCGCTCGGCACGACGAGAGCCCGGCCACGGCCGAGCCGTCGGTGCCGTCGACGTGGAAGGTCACGAGGTCGTCGCGGCGCACGCGCGTGGCCCAGCTCATGTTGAGCTGCGCGATCACCGGCTCGCCGTTGTGGCCTTTGAGCTCGCAGGTGGCGTAGGCGGCGTCGTCGGCGGTGGCTTCGTAGGGCTTGCCGTCCTCGTCCCAGCGCTTGGGGATGTGCGTGGCGCCCAGGCAGGAGACCGACTGCACCTCGCCGAACAGGTTGTCCAGTACATAGCGCCAGTGGCACATCATGTCCAGGATCATGCCGCCGCCGTCTTCCTTGCGGTAGTTCCACGAGGGGCGCTGGATCGGCTGCAGGTCGCCCTCGAACACCCAATAGCCGAACTCCAGGCGCACCGAGAGCATGCGGCCGAAGAAGCCGGCGCGGCGCAGCATGTCGAGCTTGCGCAGGCCGGGCAGGAAGAGCTTGTCCTGCACTGCGCCATGCTTGAGGCCCGAGCCCTCTGCCAGACGCGCGATCTCGACGGCTTCGTTGAGGTTGGTGGCGATCGGCTTCTCGCAGTAGACATGCTTGCCGGCACGGATCGCCTTGGCCAGCAGGGTGGGGCGCATCTGCGTGGTGCCGGCGTCGAAGAAGATCGTGTCGTCCTTGTTCTCGAGCGCGCGGTCGAGGTCGGTGCCCCAGCGCTCGATGCCGTGCGCCTTGGCCAGCGCCTCGATCTTCTCGGCGTTGCGGCCGATGAGGATCGGATCGGGCATGACCTTGTCGCCGTTGGAGAGCGGGACGCCGCCCTGCGCGCGGATCGCGACGATCGAGCGGATCAGGTGCTGGTTCATGCCCATGCGTCCGGTGACGCCGTGCATGATGAGTCCGAGTCGTTGCTGTGCCATGTATGTGTTTCCTTCCCTGGGTTCTTACTGCGTCGGCGTGAGGCCAGCGGCCTTCACGAGCTTGGCGTTGCTGGCGATTTCTTCCTTGATGTACGCATCGAACTGCTCGGGCTTGAGCGTCCAGGCGTCGGCGCCGAGCTTCAGGAAGCGTTCCTTGACTTCCGGGCTGGCGAGCGCCTTCGCGACTTCGTCGTGCAGCCGGTTCACGATCTCGCGCGGCGTCTTGGCCGGCGCCATCATTCCGATCCAGAAGTTGAATTCGGAGCCCGGCACCCCGGCCTCGGCCGTGGTCGGCACATCGGGCAGCGCGGCCGCGCGCTTGGGCGAGCCCACGGCCAGCGCGAGCAGCTGGCCGTCCTTGATCTGGCCGATGACCGGCGCGATCGGCGAGAAGTAGTAGTCGACGCGGCCGGCCAGCACTTCGGTCACGGCCTCGGCCGAGCCCTTGAACGGGATGTTGGTGGCATCTATGTTGGCCGCCAGCTTGAACTTCTCGGCGTTCAGGTGCGTGGCGCTGCCCTGGCCCGCGGATGCGAAGTTGATGCTGCCGGGCTTGGCCTTGGCGGCGGCGATCAGCTCCTTCAGCGTCTTGATGTTCTTAGAAGGCGAGATCACCAGCGCGTTGGGCAGCGAGGAGATCGGCGTGACGCCGGCGAAGTCGCCCACCGTGTCGAAGGGCAGCTTGGCGAAGGTGGAGGGGCTGACCGTGTGCGAGGACGAGTGGATCATGATCGTGTAGCCGTCCGGCGCGGCCGTGGCCACGGCCTGTTGGCCGATGGTGCCGCTGGCGCCGCCGCGGTTGTCGATCACCAGCGTCTGGCCCATGCTGGCCCCCATCTTGTCGGCGATGGCGCGCGCAATGATGTCGGTGGTGCTGCCGGCGGCGAAAGGCACGATCACGCGGATCGGCTTGGTGGGGTAGACGCCCTGCGCCGCGGCGCCGAACGAGGTGCAGAGCGCGAGCGCGGCAATGAGGGCGGTACGTCGGGTGGTGGGTCGCATGGGAGTCTCCTAGTGTGCAATTCACCAAAAAGTGAATTAGAGATTCTAGGAAGCCACTCGCCGGCTCGTCAACGGCCGGACCCTAGGAGATACCCGTATCAGCGCAGCACGTAGCCCAGCACCAGGTCGGTCATGTGCGACAGACGCTGCGCCATGGCCTTGGGCGCGCGCAGGTCGCGGCCGAAGACGGCTGACAGCGTGTCGTTGTTCGAGAGGTAGAAGTAGCAGAGCGAGGCGATGGAGATGTAGAGCTGCACCGGGTCGACGCCGGCGCGGAAGAGGTTGTCGCGCCGGCCGCGCTCGAGCACGGTGTCGAGCAGCTGGACCAGTGGCGAGTTCATGTCCTGGATGCGGTCCGAGCGCTTGAGATGCGCCGCGCGGTGCAGGTTTTCGCTGTTGAGCAGCGTGATGAACTCGGGATGCTCGAGGTAGTAGTGCCAGGTGAAGGAGATCAACCGGCGGACTGCTTCGACAGGCTCGATCTCGTCGAGGTGCAGCCTTTGCTCGGCCTCGCGGATGTCGGCATAGGTGCGTTCGAGCACGGCCAGGAACAGGTCGTCCTTGCTGCCGAAGTAGTAGTAGATCAGGCGCTTGTTGAGCCCGGCGCGCGCCGCGATGCTGTCCATGCGCGCGCCGGCGAGGCCACGCTGCGCGAACTCGTCCCGCGCCGAGGCGAGGATCGCGAGCTGCGAGCGATCGGCATCGCGCGAGCGCGGTTCGGCGGGCACAGGGGATGGGGCTTTCATGGGCGGAATTTAACCAGTTGGTGAATTAAGGCAAGAGGTTTCGGGGCGCGCAGATAATCCGCGCACCGATATTGCAACAGAGGCATCACGTCCATGAGTTCATCGCAACCCGCAGGCCATTTGATCGTCGAGTGCCTGGTCGAGCAAGGCGTGGAGCTGGCTTTCGGCGTCCCGGGCGAGAGTTTTCTGGCGGCGCTCGACGGCTTCCATGCCTACGGCGAGCGCATCCGCTTCATCGTCAATCGCCAGGAGGGCGGGGCCGCCTTCATGGCCGAGGCGCACGGCAAGCTCACGGGCCGGCCGGGCATCTGCTTCGTCACCCGCGGCCCGGGCGCCACCAACGCTTCGATCGGCGTGCACAACGCCTTCCAGGATTCGACGCCGATGGTGCTTTTCGTGGGCGATGTCGGCAGCGACTTCCGCGATCGCGAGGCCTTCCAGGAAGTCGACTACGGCAGTTTCTTCGGCCCCAGCACCAAGGGTTTTGCCAAGCGCGTGGAGCGCATCGACGATGCGAACCGCATTCCCGAGTACATCGCGCGCGCCTTCGCCACGGCGATGAACGGCCGTCCGGGTCCGGTGGTGCTCGTGCTGCCAGAGGACATGCTGCGCACCATGACCTCGGCGCGACCGCTGGCCCGCGTGGAGGCCGTGCAACCCTGGAGCGACCCCGGCGCGCTGCGCACGCTGCGCGAGCTGCTGATGAAGGCCCAACGCCCGCTGGTGATCGCCGGCGGCGGCGGCTGGACCGTCCAGGCGGCGCAGGCGCTGCAGCGCTTCGCCGAGAACTGGAGGTTGCCGGTCGCCAATGCCTTCCGCTTCCAGGACACCTTCGACAACCACCACCCACTCTATGCCGGCGACGTCGGCATCGCGATCAATCCGAAGCTGGCCGAACGCGTGAAGCAAAGCGACCTGATCCTCGCGATCGGCCCGCGCTTGGGTGAGATGACCACCGGCGGCTATACGCTGCTCGAAGCGCCGAAGGCAAAGCAGACGCTGGTGCACATCCATGCGAGCGCCGAAGAGCTCAACCGCGTCTACCAGGCCGACCTCGCCATCAATGCCGGCATGAGCGCGGCCGCACGCAGCCTCGAGGTGCTGAGTGCGCCGGCCGAGTTGCCATGGGAGGCGTGGACCGCGCAGGCCAACGCGGACTACCTGGCGAACCTCGAGCCCCAGGCTCTCGCCGGCTTGCCGGTGGAGGCGCCGCGCGGCGCGGTCGACATGGCGGCGGTGGTCCGCCTGCTGCAGCAGCACCTGCCGCAGGATGCGGCCATCACCAACGGCGCGGGCAACTTCGCGAGCTGGGTGCATCGCTACTTCCGCTACCACGGCCTCGTGAAGGGCCACAAGACGCAGCTCGCGCCGACCAGCGGCGCCATGGGCTATGGCGTTCCCGCCGGCATTGCAGCCAACATCGCGACCGGGCGCACCGCCTTCACCATCGCCGGCGACGGCGACTTCCTGATGAACGGCCAGGAACTCGCCACCGCTTCGCAGCATGGTGGCAAGAGCATCATCGTGCTGCTCAACAACGGCATGTTCGGCACCATCCGCATGCACCAGGAACGCGAGTACCCGGCGAAGGTGAGCGGCACGGCCTTGCGCAATCCGGACTTCTGCGCGCTGGCCCGCGCCTACGGCTATGCGGCCGAACGTGTGACCGAGACTGCCCAGTTCGAAGCGGCACTGCTGCGGGCGCTGGCGGCCGATACGGGGACGCTGATCGAGATCCCGCTGGACCCCGAGGTGATCACCACGCGCGGCACGCTGTCGTCGATCACCAAGGCCGCGCAGGCGCGACCGATCGCGTAGGGCAAAAAAAAGCCGGCTCGCGCCGGCTTTCTTCATTCGGGCACCGATGGCGCCCGAGGCTCACTTGACGTGCTTGCCGATCAGCGAGGCGAGCTCGAACATCGACACTTGCGGCTTGCCGAAGATTTCCTTCAGCTTGGCATCGGCGTTGATGTTGCGCTTGTTGGCCTTGTCTTGAAGGTTGTTCTTCTTGATGTAGTCCCACAGCTTGCTCACGACAGCGGTGCGCGGCAGAGGCGTCGAGCCGACCACGGCAGCGAGTGCCGGGCTGGGGGTCAGTGCCTTCATGAACGCAGCGTTGGGGGTGCGCTTCTTGGCGGGAGCTGCCTTCTTCGCAGGAGCCTTCTTGGCGGGAGCGGCCTTCTTTGCGGGTGCTGCCTTCTTCGCCGGAGCCTTCTTGGCAGGAGCCGCCTTCTTGGCCGGAGCGGCCTTCTTCGCAGGAGCTTTCTTGGCCGGAGCCTTCTTTGCAGTTGCCATGGTTGATTTCCTTTTTTGGATTGGACACTTTCACCAATGAAAAGCGGTGTCTCCACTGGCATTGCGGATGCTAAAGGAGAAAAAACGCGTTTCCAAGGGAAAAAGCGGTTTTTTCATTGGGAGCTGTTGTTTTTTCAGAGGAGAGAAGCGCTCGTTTTCCCTCTGAGCGGCGCGCAAGCTGTCTCAGGAGCGGCGCGAAGGCCACGTGGCGAGCACCACGCCGAGCAGCGCGAGCGCGAATGCGCAGACCTGCAGCATCGACAAACTCTCGCCGAGAACGAGCACGCCGACGACGGCCGCGCTGACCGGCAGCATCACGGTGAACACGCCGGCCTGCGAGGCCGGCACGCCCTTCAAACCGGTCATCCAGAGCCACACCGTCCAGATGCTCGCGGCCAGCGCATAGACGATCAGGAGGCCCCAGAGGCCGAGCGACACCGCGCCGAAGTCGAAGCGAAGCGCGAACCAGATGCCCAGCGGCGTCGAGAGCACGAAGCCCCAGAGGTTGATCAGCGAAGAGATGCGCTTGGGTCCGAGCCGCCCGGTGAGCGACTTGCCGATCACCGCGTACGCGGACTCGCAGAGCACCGCGCAGAAGACCAGCAGGTTGCCGAGCCAGGGCAGCGGTGCGGAGGCGTCGCTGCCCGGATGGGTTTGCGCAGGCGCCGGCGCGAACGCGAGCAGCCCGATGCCCAGCGCCGCGCAAGCGATCGCGATCCAGATGCGCAGCGTGATGCGCTCGCGCAGAAACAGCCAGCTTGTGAGCGCGACGACAGCGGGGATCGACGCCATGATCACGCCGGCCGACACCGCGCTGGTCAGGCTCACGCCGAACAGCATGCAGATCGAGAACATGAAGTTGCCGAGGAAGGACTCGAGAAAGACCAGGCCGCGCGTGCGCGCCGTCATCGCGGGTTCGTCGCTCGGGCGGCGCAGCCAGTGCGGCATCGCCAAGGCGGCGATGCCGAAGCGCAGCCAGGCGAGCAGCAGCACAGGGAAGGCGACCACCAGGGGTTTGGAGAGCGCGACGTAGCTGCCGACGAGCGACATGCTCAGGGCCAGGCAACCGTAAGCCACGAAGCGGCCGGGCGCGGGGAGGGCGGTGTTCAATAGACTGGGCGCGTTGTGCGAGGAGTGATTCGATGATGCCCCAATCCGCAGCGCCTGCAGACCCGGCCCGCCATGTGTTCGTCTACGGCACCTTGCGCCGTGGCGGGCGCAACGACATCGCGCGCTTTGTGCCGGCGCCCGCGCATGTGGCCGATGCCTCCATCGCCGGCACGCTGTACGACCTGGGCAGCTATCCGGGCGCCGTGCTCGGCGGGACTGCGCGGGTGGTCGGAGAGATCTACGCGATCGCATCGGCGCTCGAAGCGCAGCTCGATCTGCTCGAAGAAGTGAAGCCCGATGACAGCGGCGAATACATCAAGCGCGAAGTGAAGGTGCAAGCCGGCGCGAAGGAACTCGTGTGTCTGGTCTACGAGATTCATCCGAAGCGCATCGTGGGCAGGCCGGTGATCGCGAGCGGCGACTGGCTGGCACACATGCCCCCGATTTCATGAGCGAAGAGTTCATTGCGCATCGCGAAATCCGTGCATGCTGCGACGCAATATTTTTTCTCAATACAAGAAAATTTATTCCGCATTGAGAAAACATCTCGTAAGTGGTTGATTTTAAACGGTGAAAAATATGTCTTCTATAAGACATAAGAGTGTGGCCTTGTCGTACAGTAAGTCCACGGCCGCAGCGCCACCTCTCAATCAACCCTCGGAGTGACCATGCCCCAAACCATCACTGAACAACTGAGCCGCGAACAGCAAATCGCCGCCCTCGAAAAAGACTGGGCGACCAACCCGCGCTGGAAAGGCATCAAGCGCGGCTACAGCGCAGCCGACGTGGTGCGCCTGCGCGGTTCCTTCCCGATCGAATACACCCTCGCACGCCGCGGCGCCGAGAAGCTCTGGGAGCTCGTGAACAACGAGCCCTATGTCAACTGCCTCGGCGCGCTCACCGGTGGCCAGGCCATGCAGCAGGTCAAGGCGGGCGTCAAGGCGATCTATCTGTCCGGCTGGCAGGTCGCCGCCGACAACAACAGCTACGCATCGATGTACCCCGACCAGTCGCTCTATCCGGTGGACTCTGTGCCGACGGTGGTCGAGCGCATCAACAACACCTTCCGCCGCGCCGACGAGATCCAGTGGTCCAAGGGCGGCAACCCCGGCGACAAGGACTATGTCGACTACTTCGCGCCGATCGTGGCCGATGCCGAAGCAGGCTTCGGCGGCGTGCTCAACGGCTTCGAATTGATGAAGGCGATGATCAAGGCCGGCGCCGGCGGCGTGCACTTCGAAGACCAGCTCGCCTCGGTCAAGAAGTGCGGCCACATGGGCGGCAAGGTGCTGGTCCCGACCACCGAAGCGGTGCAGAAGCTGATTGCCGCGCGCATGGCCGCCGACGTCTGCGGCACGCCGACGCTCGTGATCGCCCGCACCGATGCCGAAGCGGCCGACCTGCTGACCAGCGACTACGACGAGAACGACAAGCCCTTCCTCACGGGCGAGCGCACCGCCGAAGGCTTCTACAAGACCAAGAAGGGCATCGACCAGGCCATCTCGCGCGCCGTTGCCTACGCCCACTACGCCGACCTGGTGTGGTGCGAAACCGGCACGCCCGACCTCGAGTTCGCACGCAAGTTCGCCGAAGCCGTGCACAAGGTGCATCCCGGCAAGATGCTGGCGTACAACTGCTCGCCTTCGTTCAACTGGAAGAAGAACCTCGACGACGCGACCATCGCGAAGTTCCAGAAGGAGCTGGGGGCCATGGGCTACAAGTACCAGTTCATCACGCTGGCCGGCATCCACTCGATGTGGTTCAACATGTTCGACCTGGCGCAGGACTACGTGAAGCGCGGCATGTCGGCATACGTCGAGAAGGTGCAGGAGCCCGAGTTCGCGGCGCGCGACCGCGGCTACACCTTCGTGTCGCACCAGCAGGAAGTCGGCACCGGCTATTTCGATGAAGTGACCACCGTGATCCAGGGCGGCAAGTCGAGCGTGACGGCGCTCACCGGTTCGACCGAGGAAGAGCAGTTCCACTGATCTTCGTCGGCGCTTGAGTTTTGTCCCCGCGCGAGCAATCCGCGGGGATTTTTTTTCGTCTCGCCTCAGTCGACCATGCGCAGCTCGCGCACGCCGCGGCCCAGGCGCTGGCGCAGCAGTGCGCGCAGCGTCACGCCCTCGGCGTAGCCCACCAGCGTCGCGATCTGTTCCAGGCTCTTGTCGCTGGTCTTGAGCAGATGCACGGCGCGTTCCACGCGCAGGTCCTGGAAGTAGGACAGCGGCGTCTTGCCGAGCACCTGCTGCATGCGTCGCGCCAGGGTGCGTTTGCTGGTGCCCGCCGCCGCGGCTGCCTCGTCGAGCGAAAACCCGTCTGCCAGCCTGCCGCGAGCCCAGCGTTCGAAGCGCTCCACGGTCGGGTCCGAGTGGCTCAGGTGATCGGTGATCACGTAGGCGGACTGTGAAGGCCGCGAGTCGACGATCAGGTATTTCGCCACCAGCGCCGCGAGTTCGGGGCTGGCCTGGCGCACCAGCAGCAGCGCCATGTCGATGTGGCTCAGCGCGGCGCCTGCCGTGACGAAGGCGCCGGAGCTCACCAACATGCGCGATTCGTCGAGCTTCACGCAGGGATAGCGTTGGCGAAACAGCGAGGCCAGCCACCAGGTGGTCGTGGCGTGCTGGTGGTCGAGCAGCCCCGATTCGGCCAGCACGAAGGTGCCGATGCAGGCTGCGGCGATGCGGACACCTCGTCCGGATTGCGCGCGCAGGCAGGCCGCAGCCTCTGCGACGTCGCGCCGCTGCAGCGCGAACTGGAGGCCGTCGGGCATCTTCTCGCCGATCGCGGGCACGACGATCCAGTCCGGCTTGCCGGCATCGGGCGATGAGGCCACGGGCACGCTCAGGCCTTGCGAGGTGCGGACCCTCTTTCTCACGCCGGTGAGCTTTGCCTCGAAAGGCGCGACATCCAGACTGAGCATGCCGGCCAGTTCGTTGGCTGTGGTGAACACGTCCAGTACCGTGGCCAGGCCGGTGTCGAACACGCCGTCGAGTGCGAGGATGTTGACCTTCATGGCAACAACGATATCAAAGATGTCAAAAATGCCAATAGGTCGTATGCCGCGGCATGCCTAGAGTCACCACCATGGACGCGCAATCCCGCGCTTCCGTGTCCACCGGAGACCTTCATGATCAAGTTCGCATTGTTCGCCCGCCTCGAAGCCAAGCCGGGCAAGGAAGCCGAGGTCCAGCAGTTTCTCGAAGCGGGGCTTTCCATGGCGCGCGACGAGAAGACCACGCCGATCTGGTTCGCCCTGCGCATTTCGCCCACCACCTTCGGTGTCTTCGACGCGTTCGAGGACGAGGCCGGTCGCCAGGCGCATCTGAACGGCCCGATCGCCCAGGCCTTGATGGCCAAGGCGCCAGAGCTGTTCGCCAAACCGCCGGCCATCGAGCCGATCGAGGTGCTGGGTCTCAAGAATGCAGCGCCCGCGTCCTGAGCGGGCTGCGGATAGAATCGGCAGCTCCGTCTCAGCAGCAACAAGAGCGAGAAAGGCACCCTGGTTATGACACCGCGAACTACACCGCAAGCAATGAGCGGTCTTTTCCTTGAAGGAAGAGGCCGGTAGTCCGCGCACGCTGGAAGCATCCAGCACTCAAACCACAGCCAAGCGCGGTCCCAGACCGCGCTTTTTTGTTTTCTCGCCGAGGTTTTCTTCCCATGATCCAGATCACGCTTCCCGACAACTCGCGCCGCGAGTTTCCCGGCCCGGTTTCGGTGGCCGACGTTGCCAAGTCCATCGGCCCCGGCCTCGCGAAGATGACCGTGGCCGGCAAGGTCGACGGCCAGCTGGTCGATGCCAGCGACCTGATCGAGCATGACGCGAAGCTGCAGATCATCACGCCCAAGGACGACGAGGGCCTGGAGATCATCCGCCACTCGACGGCCCACCTGGTCGGCCATGCAGTGAAGCAGCTCTACCCGACGGCGAGGATGGTGATCGGTCCGGTGATCGAGGAGGGCTTCTACTACGACATCGCCTACGAGCGCCCTTTCACGCCCGAGGACATGGAGGCGATCGAGGCGCGCATGCGCGAGCTGATCGCGCGGGACTACGACGTGGTCAAGAAGATGACGCCGCGCGACGAGGTCATCGAGGTGTTCAAGTCCCGCGGCGAGGACTACAAGCTGCGGCTGGTGGAAGACATGCCCGACGAAAAGGCGATGGGCCTGTACTACCACCAGGAGTACGTCGACATGTGCCGCGGCCCGCACGTGCCGAACACTCGCTTCCTCAAGGTCTTCAAGCTCACGAAGCTGGCCGGCGCCTACTGGCGCGGTGATGCGAAGAACGAGCAGCTGCAGCGCATCTACGGCACGGCCTGGGCCGACAAGAAGCAGTTGGACCAGTACGTCCAGCGCATCGAGGAGGCCGAGAAGCGCGACCATCGCCGGCTGGGCAAGGAGCTCGATCTGTTCCACATCGACGAGGTGGCGCCCGGCGTGGTGTTCTGGCATCCCAAGGGCTGGGCGATCTGGCAGCAGGTCGAGCAGTACATGCGCAAGGTGTACCGCGACACGGGCTACCAGGAAGTCAAAGGCCCGCAGATCCTCGACAAGAGCCTGTGGGAAAAAACGGGCCACTGGCAGAACTACCGCGAAAACATGTTCACGACGGAGTCGGAAAAGCGCGACTACGCGCTCAAGCCGATGAACTGCCCGGGCCATGTACTGATCTTCAAGTCCGATCTGCGCAGCTACCGCGACCTGCCGTTGCGCTACGGCGAATTCGGCCAGTGCCACCGCAATGAGCCCTCGGGCGGCTTGCACGGGATCATGCGGGTGCGCGGATTCACGCAGGACGACGGCCACATCTTCTGCACCGAAGACCAGATCCTCGAGGAATGCGTGGCCTACACGGGGCAATTGCTCAAGGTCTATGCCGATTTCGGCTTCACCGAGATCCTCTACAAGGTGGCAACACGGCCCGATAACCGCATCGGCGCCGACGAACTCTGGGACAAGGCCGAGCATGCGCTGATGGAGGCGCTGCGCCGATCGGGTGTGGAATTCGTCATCTCGCCCGGCGAAGGCGCCTTCTACGGGCCGAAGATCGAATACACGCTGCGAGACGCCATCGGCCGCCAGTGGCAGTGCGGCACGATGCAGGTGGACTTCAACATGGCCGAGCGCCTGGACGCAGAGTACGTCACCGAGTCCAGCGGCCGCGCACATCCGGTCATGCTGCACCGCGCGATCGTCGGCAGCCTCGAGCGATTCATCGGCATGTTGATCGAACATCACGCCGGCGCACTGCCCGCTTGGCTGGCGCCGGTGCAGGTCGCGGTGCTCAATATCAGCGAAGGACAGGCGGATTACGCATCTCAAGTTGCGAAATCGCTGCAAAATCAAGGGCTTAGAGTTTTGCTCGATCTGCACAACGAGAAGATTACGTATAAAATACGGAAGCATTCGTTGCAAAAGCTTCCCTACATCCTCGTCGTGGGCGACAAGGAGAAGGAAGCAGGTGCCGTCGCAGTGCGCGCCCGGGGCAATCTTGATCTCGGTGCCATGTCGGTGGAGGCGTTCTCCCAAAAGATCGCCGCCGACATCCAACACAAGCTTTGAATTTGAACCGGTTCAAAGGCTGATTTTGAGCAATCAGGCTGCTTGTGGGCGTGGACTCTACGGCGTTCGCTACAATTTTTGTAGCAGATTGATTGAAGGATTCTGACCATCGCTACTGCATTTCGCGACCGCCGCCACCGCGAGGAACGCCAACATCGCCTGAACCGGGAAATCATGGCCCCGGAAGTCCGCCTGATCGGGCCCGATAACGAGCAATTGGGTGTCGTGAGTCTTGCCGAGGCATTGCGCCTGGCTGGTGAGCAAGACGTGGATCTGGTGGAAGTCGTCGCGGCGGCCAATCCGCCGGTCTGCCGCCTGATCGAGTACGGCAAGTTCAAGTACCACGAGCAGAAGAAGGCCGCCGAAGCGAAATCGAAGCAGAAGGTCATCGAGGTCAAGGAAATCAAGTTCCGGCCGGGTACCGACGAAGGCGACTACAACATCAAGATGCGCAACATCCGGCGCTTTCTTGACGAGGGTGACAAGTGCAAGATCACGCTGCGTTTCCGGGGGCGCGAGATCACGCACCAGGAACTCGGGCTGGCGCTGTTGCAGCGCATTCGTGAGGACCTCGGCGACGCGATCGTGGTTGAGCAGTTTCCGAAGCTCGAGGGCCGGCAGATGATCATGATGATCGCGCCGGGCCGCAAGAAGGCGGGTGGCGCGGCAAAACCGGCGGCTGAGTCGACAGCGGCACCCGCGGCGGCCTGAGCTGAAGAGATAGAAGGATTCGAAGGGATTTCGCCCTTGTCAGCACTCCAAGGTGCAGGCAAGGGCGGGATAAAGAAGTGTCTCGGGGCCAACAAGCCCGTGGAATATCCGCGGCGCCTCACGAGCACAAACTAAAGGAGCATTCACATGCCCAAAATGAAGACCAAGAGCAGCGCGAAAAAGCGTTTCCGCGTTCGTCCCGGTGGCACCGTCAAGCGCGGTCAAGCCTTCAAGCGTCACATCCTGACCAAGAAGACCACCAAGAACAAGCGTCACCTGCGTGGTGCAACGGCAGTGCACGAGACCAACATGGTTTCGATGGCCGCCATGTTGCCCGGCAGCGGCATTTAATCCAGACGAACAAGGAGTACACACATGCCTCGCGTCAAACGTGGTGTAACGGCTCGCGCCCGCCACAAGAAGGTTCTCGCACTCGCCAAGGGTTTCCGCGGTCGCCGCGGCAATGTCTTCCGCATCGCCAAGCAGGCGGTGATGAAGGCAGGCCAATACGCCTACCGTGACCGCCGCACCAAGAAGCGCGTGTTCCGCCAACTGTGGATTGCCCGTATCAATGCCGCTTCGCGCGAACTGGGCCTGACCTACAGCCAGTTCGCCAACGGCATCCGCAAGGCCGGTATCGAGATCGACCGCAAGGTCCTGGCCGATATCGCCGTGCACGACAAGGCCGCTTTTGCCGGCATCGTGGAGCAGGTCAAGGCCAAGCTGGCTGCTTGATCCTGCACAGCGGGTTGCCGTCTTCCGGGACAGCGGCCTGCGCCCACGGCACAAGGGCTGGCGCTTGAAAGGGCTCCAGCCCTTTTTTCTTTCACCTCGAAGTATTCCCCATGAACGAGTTGGACTCCCTGGTCGACACCGCACGTGCTGCCTTCGCGAAGGCGAAGGCCCCGGCCGAACTCGAGAACGCCAAGGCGCAGTTCCTCGGCAAGGCCGGCCGCATCACCGAGTTGATGAAGGGCATGGCCGCGCTCTCCGTCGACGAGAAGAAGTCGCGCGGCGCGGCGATCAACGTTGCCAAGCAGGCCATCGAAGCCGCGCTCACCGAGCGCCGCCAGCAGCTGGCCGACGAGGAACTCGCCGTCCAATTGCGTGCCGAGGCGCTCGATGTCACATTGCCCGGCCGCCAGCGTGCGCCCGGCGGCCTGCATCCGGTGAGCCGCACGATGGAGCGCATCGAGGTGATCTTCTCGAGCATGGGCTTCGATGTCGCGGACGGTCCCGAGATCGAGAGCGACTGGCACAGTTTCACCTCGCTCAACAACCCGCCGAACCATCCCGCGCGCTCCATGCAGGACACTTTCTACGTCGACATCAACGGCGAAGACGGCATCCCGTACAACCTGCGCCCCCACACCAGCCCGATGCAGGTGCGC
Source organism: Variovorax sp. LjRoot84 (assembly GCF_964254305.1). Lineage (NCBI taxonomy): Bacteria > Pseudomonadati > Pseudomonadota > Betaproteobacteria > Burkholderiales > Comamonadaceae > Variovorax > Variovorax sp. LjRoot84. The sequence continues at coordinate 3,897,309 of NZ_CAXUTE020000001.1, read as the reverse complement.
TATGCGCATCAGCACGTCAAGAAGTACGCGGCCGAGTTCGAAGCCGCGGCGGCCGACACCACCGGCACGGTCAAGGCGCCCGAGATCCGCGTGATCGCGCCGGGCCGTACCTACCGCGTCGACAGCGACGCCACGCACTCGCCGATGTTCCACCAGTGCGAGGGCCTCTGGCTCGGCGAGAACGTGAGCTTCAAGGACCTCAAGGTCGTGTTCACCGACTTCTGCCGCACCTTCTTCGAGACCGACGACCTGGTGCTGCGCTTTCGTCCGAGCTTCTTCCCGTTCACCGAACCGAGCGCGGAGATCGACATCCAGTTCCAGACCGGCCCCCTGGCCGGCCGCTGGCTCGAGGTCTCGGGCGCGGGCCAGGTGCATCCGAACGTGGTGCGCAACATGGGCTTGGACCCCGAACGCTACATCGGCTTCGCCTTCGGCATGGGCCCGGACCGGCTCACGATGCTGCGCTACGGCGTCAACGATCTGCGCCTGTTCTTCGATGGCGACCTGCGCTTCCTGAGCCAATTCCAGTAAACAGAGAACGAGAACGACGAGATGCAATTTCCAGAGTCCTGGTTGCGCGAGTTCTGCAACCCGCCGCTTTCCAGCGCAGAACTGGCGGAGACGCTCACGATGGGCGGGCTCGAGGTCGAGGAGCGCCGGCCGGTGGCGCCGCCCTTCACCAAGGTCGTGGTCGGCGAGATCAAGGAAGCGGGTCCGCATCCCAACGCCGACCGGCTGCGCGTGTGCCAGGTCGACGCGGGGCAGGGCAGCTTGCTCAACATCGTGTGCGGTGCGCCCAACGCGCGCGCCGGCATCAAGGTGCCGCTGGCGCTGGTCGGCGCGGAGCTGCCGTCGGGCGATGACGGCCAACCTTTCCTGATCAAGCTGGGCAAGCTGCGCGGCGTCGAAAGCCAGGGCATGCTGTGCTCGGCGCGCGAGCTCAAGCTCAGCGAAGACCACGGCGGCCTGCTCGAACTTCCGGCCGATGCGGCCGTAGGCGCCGACGTGCGCGAGGTGCTGAAGCTCGACGATTCGCTGCTGACGCTCAAGCTCACGCCCAACCTGGCGCACGGACTGAGCGTCTACGGCATCGCGCGCGAGCTCGCGGCGTTGACCGGTGCACCGCTCAAGACACCTGCCATCGCCCCGGTGGCGGTGGCATTGAAGGACAAGCTGCCGGTCCAGGTCGCAGCCCCCGATCTGTGCGGCCGCTTCTCGGGCCGCATCGTCCGCGGCGTCGATACGAAGGCCGCCACGCCGGCCTGGATGGTCGATCAACTTGCGCGCTGCGGTCAGCGCAGCGTGTCGCCGCTGGTCGACATCTCGAACTACGTGATGTTCGAGTACGGGCAGCCGTCCCATATCTTCGACCTCGACAAGATCCACGGCGGCCTCACGGTGCGCTGGGGCAAGCCGGGCGAACAGCTCAAGCTGCTCAACGGCAACACGGTCATGGTCGACGAGAAGGTCGGCGTGATCGCCGACGAGCGCGGCGAGGTCGAATCGCTGGCCGGCATCATGGGCGGCGATGCGACGGCGGTGTCCGACGACACCCGCAACATCTATGTCGAGGCGGCCTTCTGGTGGCCCGAGTCCATCCAGGGCCGTTCGCGCCGCTTCAATTTCAACACCGACGCGGGGCACCGCTTCGAACGGGGCGTCGACCCGAGCCGCACGGTGCAGATCATCGAGCGCATCACGCAGCTGATCGTCGACATCTGCGGCGGCCAGGCCGGCGCCATCGACGACCAGACACTGCGCCTGCCGGAAGCCAAGCCCGTCACGCTGCGCGTGGCGCGTGCTGCGCGCGTGATCGGCATGCCGCTCACCCAGGCCCAGTGCGGCGACGCGCTGCGCCGGCTCGGCCTGCCCATGGAAGAGGGCGAAGGCACGCTGGTCGTCACGCCGCCGCCGCACCGCTTCGACCTGCAGATCGAAGAAGACCTGATCGAAGAGGTTGCCCGCCTGGTCGGCTACAACAACCTGCCGACCATGGCCCCGCTGGCACCGATCACCGCGCGCGTGCGGCCCGAGGTCCAGCGCAGCCGCTTCGCCGTGCGCCATCGCCTGGCCGCGCTCGGCTACCAGGAAACCATCAACTTCAGCTTCGTCGAGGCGCACTGGGAGCAGGAGCTCGCCGGCAACGCCAACCCGATCAAGCTGCTGAACCCGATCGCGAGCCAGATGAGCGTGATGCGCTCGTCGCTGATCGGCTCGCTGCTCCAGGCGCTGAAGTTCAACCTCGACCGCCGGGCGCCGCGCGTGCGCGTGTTCGAGCTGGGCCGCGTGTTCCTGCGCGACGACACAGTCGTCACCACCGACAGCACCGTGAAGGGCATCCACCAGCCCATGCGCGTGGCAGGCCTGGCCTGGGGCGATGCCGAGGCCGCGCGCTGGGACGGCAAGGCGCAGCGCGTCGACTTCTACGACATCAAGGGCGACGTCGAAGCGCTGCTCGCGCCCCTTGTGCCGAGCTTCGAGGCGACCGAGCATCCCGCGCTGCATCCGGGCCGCGCGGCGCGCGTGCTGCTCGACGGCCGTGCGATCGGCGTGGTGGGCGAGCTTCACCCGCGCTGGCGCCAGACATGGGAGTTCGCCCAGGCGCCCGTGCTGTTCGAACTCGAGCTCGATGCCGTCACCGCGCGGCCGCTGCCCGAAGCCCAACCGGTGCCCAAGCACCAGGCGGTGGAGCGCGACATCGCCGTCGTGGTGGCCGAAGCGATCACGCACGATGCGCTGATGCGCACCATCCGCGCGGCCGCCGATCCCAGCTTGCTGCGCGACGCCGTGCTGTTCGACATCTACCGGCCGCCCGTGGCGCGCGACGGCACTGTCGCCCCTGGGGGCCTGGCGCAGGGCGAGAAGAGCATGGCTGTGCGCCTGAGCTTCAATAGCGACAGCGCCACTCTGACCGACGAGCAGGTCGAAGCGGCGGTGGCCACGATCCTCGAGCAACTCAGCGCGCGGCTCGGCGCGCATCTGCGGGTATGAACGCCATGGAATTCACGCTCGAAGTCCTCGAAACGCCCGCGCTCACCAAGGCACACCTGGCCGACCTGCTGTTCGAGCAGATCGGCCTCAACAAGCGCGAATCCAAGGACATGGTCGAAGCCTTCTTCGACCTGATCGCGGCCAGCCTGATCGAAGGCACGGACGTCAAGATCTCGGGCTTCGGCAATTTCCAGATCCGCGTCAAGGCGCCACGGCCCGGCCGCAATCCGCGTACCGGCGAGGCCATTCCGATCGGCGAGCGCCGCGTCGCCACCTTTCACGCCAGTGCCAAGCTGAAGGAACAAATTCACGGCAGCATCGGCGAAGAGGGGCCGCAAGAGGTGGAGTGGAGTCTCGGCGCCGAATAGTGCTTGGTCGCGCGCGGTGCGTGGAGTAATCTCTAAGGTTTCCCTCGCACCGTCTTGATTTCAATGGAGAAAACGCTCCCACCGATTCCTGTCAAACGCTACTTCACGATCGGTGAGGTCGGCGAGTTGTGCGGCGTCAAGCCGCACGTGCTGCGCTACTGGGAGCAGGAGTTCACGCAGTTGCGCCCGATGAAGCGGCGCGGCAATCGACGCTACTACCAGCACCACGAGGTGCTGATGATCCGCCGCATCCGCGACCTGCTCTACGACCAGGGCTTCACCATCAGCGGGGCGCGCAACAAGCTGCAGGAAATGGTCCAGTCGGAGCGCGACCGCCGCAAGGCTGGCGAAGTGCCGCTCGAAGGCATGGAGGCGGTCGAGATCGATCAGGAAGAGTTCGAAGCCGCACTCAAGGAAGGCACGGATATGCCGCAAGGCGCAGACCGGACCATCGATCCGTCGCAGCTACTCCACCTGCGGCGCGAACTGTACGAAATTCGCGAACTGCTGACTCCAGGTCACTGAAAACACACCGCTATAATCGAGAGCTTCGGTGTGTGGCGCAGCCTGGTAGCGCACTTGCATGGGGTGCAAGGGGTCGAAGGTTCGAATCCTTTCACACCGACCAACAAAACGTCCAAGGGCGTCCGGTTTCATCCTCCGGACGCCCTTTTTCATTGGAGGACTGGGCGAATGATGTCCGGAGGCATACACTGAAATCCGGTAACTGCCAGGGCTAACCGGGGGTACAGACGGGGGTACAGACCTCGCGAATCCCTGGGAGCGGCAGTTTGAGCCTTGCTGCAGCGCGCAAGGCGCGTGACGCTGCGAAGGCCCAGAAGGCTTCGGGAGTCAATCCCATTCAGGCGCGCCAGGTGGTCAAGCTCAAGGCGGCAGTGAACACCGGCGATACCTTTCGAGAGACGGCGCTCGAGTGGTTCGACAAGCACCATACGCGCTGGAGCGGTCACCGAGGTTCCAGCAGTCCTTAGTCAGGTCCCGCTTCATGCCGCGTTCGCCTTCTCTTGAATACCGCGGCATTGATGAAGGAGGGCGTCGAAGGATTCGACCTCGTCAAGGAACAAACCGTCATCCAACATGTGTTGGTAGTCGGCAGCGAGCTTAGCCAAGGCGCCGTCGTCGGGAACCAGGCGAAGACCGCCCGAGACGGCGGCGTGGTAGTTGATCGGTTCGCCATCTGGGCTCTTCTCCGCAAAGAAGATGCTCTTGTGATCGGCCACCGCCTTCGCTAGCGCCGTGTCTGCAATCGCGGAGTCGGCGAAGCCGGCGGCATCCAGCCGAGTGACGTCGTGCCAGTGACGAGCGAACCGGTCGCCGCCGCGGAAGGTGCCTTGGACGCAGAAGACGTGGATCGCCGTGGCCTTCTCCCAGAAGGTCCGCTCCGCGCGCATCACTTGCGGCGTCGCCTCAGGAAACTCCACCCCCGACAGATGCGTGGCGGCATCGCACTGAACGGAGCGCAGTTCCGCAGGCTCGCCGGTGGACCGAGCACCGAATTCGAGCATGACTGCCGACGGGACATACCCCGTGCCCGAGGCCAGGGGCGTGTAGTCGATAAACACCTTGTCGCCTTCGGCTCGGACCGTGGCGGGCAGACCACGCTGTTGAAGGTCCTGCTGGAGCCGCGGGACGACTTCGGTCATCACCCAGTCAGCTAGACGGGTGCGGATCTCCTTGCTCCACTTCTTTTCCTGACTCTTGCTGGTCGGGAGCGGCGTACCCGCATCGCCGATCAGATCACCAGCGATGGCGCGGATGTCGTAGGTGAGGTCCACGTCCTCGGAGAAACGCTGGATGACTCCGTAGGCCTTCGACAGGGATGTACCACCTTTGAAGACGAGATGCGACGCATAAGGCGCGGCGAAGAGGTGTCGCAGGGACCACACCACCCAAACGTCTTTTTCCAACAGGTGGGGAGGGCGGCCGGAAGCGTCGGCGGCCTGGACAAGAGCCTCCAGACGCTCATCGGCAGAGAGTTCGAAGAACTCAGCCATGCGGTACCAACGCGCTAACCTCCTGCGCCATCCAAGTCGGCAGGCGCGCACGCGCCGACGCCACTTCCTTCATCTCGGCCGGCGGCAGTTTGGCGCGCAGCGCCCGCAGCGCGGCGCCGGCCTTCTCCGGCCCCAGCCATGCCAACGCCCGCACCACATCGCCGGCGGCGCGGCCAGGAAAGATCAGCTGCCACACCGGCGCATGCCGCAACTCCACGGTCTGGGCGCCCAGCTTTAGGCGGCGGCTGGGGCCGGACGTCAGGTAGACGGACCGCATCGGCACCTGAGTCGTGAGCCCGAGCGCGTTGGCGGCGGACGCGCCATGCGACACGATGGTTTCCCCGCGCTGACTGGCCAGCCCCTCGACCATCTTGGCGGTCGAGGGCGCACGGGAACCGAAGCGGCTCTCGACCGGCAGGACATAGATGCCGCGGCCCGCGCGCAGCAGGGCTCCGCGCTGCACAAGGCGAGACAGAACCTGGTCCACTGCGGCCCGGTTCCCCAGATGCAGCAATTCCTTCGCGACCAAAGGCGTGCCTTCCGGCAACCCGGCGGCGTGCTCCAGAACTTGTTTGGCGAAGGTCTGCATGGCGATAACTTTAGGGGTGGTAGAAGTATGACGTAATTTCTGACAGTTTTCAAGACCCCCGTTATTGCAGCGATGGCGGGGACAGTCACAAGAGCGCCGCCCTCATGGGGTGCAAGGGGTCGAAGGTTCGAATCCTTTCACACCGACCAATTTAAAGTCCGGCGTAATCCGGCAAGCTCCGAAAAGCCCTTAAGAATCAACGCTTAAGGGCTTTTTCTTTGTCCGGGTTTGTCCGCCGGGATTCGGGGTCAGCATGCGATTGGGACGTCGCACAGTGCCCGGGACTGACCTCCTCGAAGGGGTGTTCGACAGTCGAACAGTGCCGGGGATCAAACCTCCTCGAGGGGGTGTGCGACGGTCGCACAGTGCCCGGGACCGACCTCTCCGAAGGGGTGTACGACCGTCGCACAGTGCCTTCGGCACCGCTGCCCGTCACGCCCCAGCATTGACCTCCGACCCGACGATCCGGGCTTTGCCGGGCAGCCGGTGCGCCTGCTATCGGACCGGCATCGGTCGATGAACGCGTGCGCGCGCTACTTGGCCGATTACTCCGCCATTCGCGTGGACGACCCGTACACCTCCAACTCGCGCGAGACGCGGCGCCTGGCGCCTATCGACACCTTGCTGATTCACCGGCGGCACCGCGCGTGGCTGCGCCAGGAGCTCGCCGAACCGTTCGACGGGCCTACGGTGCTGGTGACCCACCATGCGCCCCATCGCCAATCACTCGCGCCGCGGTTTGCCGAAGACTGGTCGTCCGGCGGCTTCGTCAGCGAGTTGCCGCCCGAGTTCTTCCAGGTGCCCGTGCTGTGGGTGCATGAACACACGCACGACAGCTTCGACTACAAGGTGGATGGCTGCCGCGTCGTGTGCAATCCGCGGTGGTACATGAACTGGCACGGGGAGTTTGAGAACAAGGACTTCGATCCAGGGATGGTGCTGGAAATCTGAACGTCAAAGGGCAGGCTCAGAATCCAGGCTCGTAGGAACCTTGGCACATGTCTTTTTGCGCCTTCTCAGAGGCCGCCTCGCGCCTCGCGGGCGTAGCCGGCTATCTATTCGAGCGCCGCCGTGGCGGCCTCTGGATACAGGTTTGGGAACAAGATGTTGAGCGAGGACATGGGGAATCCAATGCTGAGTTCCGACCGGTGGCCGTCGCTCTTCAGCAACCCGTCGGCGAGGAATCGAGACACGACCTTGCGGGCTGTTCGCTCCTCCAAGCCGGTCATTCTGATGAAGTCGCCCCGCGCGACCGAACCCGTCGTTGCGACCGTCTGAAGCGGAAAGACCGCCTCCTCCCGGTACTCCGAGATGCCGTCCGTGGTCCCTCTCACGAGCACGTAAGCCCGAATGCGATCTTTGAGCTTCGGAAGGTCAAGCATGGTGGCCATGAACGTGACCTGGTCCTCGCACAGCTCGATGAAGTAACGACACCACTCCCAAAGCATCTTCTGGCTGAGGTTTCCGCGGCCATCGAGGTCGCCCTGCCGGGCACTGTCGGCGTTGTCGAGCATTTCGTAATAGCGCTGTCGCTGGCGTGCCAGCGCTCGATTTGGGGACCATAAGCCACCGCTGAGGGGAAACAGGGCGCTGTGGCTCTGCAGTCGAACAGCACGCCCGTTGCCGCCCTCGAACGGATGAGTCCACGCCATGCGGTGATGGGCGGACGCAATGGCGTAGAGAACGGCGTCGACGCCCTTGAGCTGGCCATATCGCTCATCCATCCGCTTTAGGAATTGAGGGACGGACTGCCAGGTCGGAGGTTGATGTCGGCCGACTGCGACGTCGTGCTTCCGGAGCTCTCCTGGAACAACAATGCGTCCATCGTCGGTGCGCCGGTCTTCTTCCGAGAGCCTGCCGTACAGACTTGCGTGCGCCCTCAAGAGAAAATCGCTGCTCAGGGCCGCCGCCTCCGTCGTCACGAGGTGCTCGAGCTCCTGTTCCGCTTCGATGTGCGCCACGGCCACCCGCTGGCGCATGGCCACGTCGGGTTTCTCGGAAAAGTCGTGCCTGAGCGCCCGCTCGATGTTCGCAGGGTGCGTGCCCTGGCCCTCGATGCTGTTCGAGTAGTAGGAGTTCATCGAGCGGACAATTGCGCGCAGGGCATCTCGTGCTTCTGGGCTTGCCGAGGCTCGCAGCTGCGCCGATTTCTCGAAGACGCGGCGCGTGGCCTCAATCAACCCGTCCAGGTTCAGCGCTGGTAACAGCGGCTCAAACTGGTGGGGTTGGTCATAGGCGGCAATCGTCTTGGGTTTTTCTGACATGATTTCCGGTTCTGTTTCCGGTATTGTCTCTGAAAAAGTCATACGAAACAACGGGTTAGCGACGAAGATGGCTGGCGTGGATTCCGGTTGGTTTACCGGTTTGTTTTCCACTTGGATTTCCGATTGGGATGCCCTTCACCAGTTGTTGCGCCAGCATCTAGCCCCTCCAGCGCCACACACGACCAGAGACGCTCCGTTCTAGCGACCTCGCGGCACGCATGGTGCCGTGCGACACTGAGTGAGACGAGGCGCGGAGACGCGCACGGGCGAGTGGCCATCCGCGATACAGCAAGGCCTCCGATTTGACCGGCGGAACGCCTGATCGACCCGTCGATTGCCCGGTCGCACGTCCCCGCATTCGATCCGAGCCGAGCGTCATGCGCGAGGGCGCGCGTTCTTGGAATCAATCGGGTGAGGGCCTGTGCGAAAGGCGCACGTCCATGAGTTCGTGCAGGCAGAGGCAATGTCACACTACCCGCCGAGGGTCCCGATGCATTTGAACGGTCATTTCTCGTGCGGTAACGAGGCGGTGTTGCACCAGAACATCGTGGGGGCAGCTATGGGGGCAATTTCTACAACCAAGACGTTGATTGGCAGTGGTGGCGCGGGCTGCAGGTCGAAATATGGATCCTTTCACAGACCAAAATCGCTAAGCAGATCAACGGGTTAGGGCCACAAGCTCTGACCCGTTTTTTCTTGCTTTTGACAAATGGACGGGTCTTTTGACAAACCCGGCCTATTTCACGCCGCATCACGGCCTCCGATCGCTGAGGGAAGCGGCTTCGAAGACGGCACCTTGCGTCGATAGACGCGCTTCGTCACCTTCACATCTTCGTGGTGCAGCAGCTCCTGCGCGGCGACGTCAGACGATGCATCCGAGGCGGCCTTTGGCCTGCGCCGCCTGCCATCGACACCGAGGTTCTGCTATACGTGCTCGGCGGCATGCTGGGGCTTGGCACGCTGCGCAGCGTTGAGAAGACCAGGGGCGCGTCCGGTTTCATCCACCGGACGCCCTTTTTTTCATTGGGGGACTGGGCGAATGATGTCCATCGGCGTGGGAATGTTTGGGGCATGGATCCTTGCCTCCATTGTCGCCGTGGGGAGCGGGGATTTGCGCTCCAGGGCGATTCGATGGCGCCGCGCGAGACGGAGATGGCTGATTGGCCCGTTCCAACGCCGAACAGTGGGCGCGTGCGGGCGCGGAGGGGCGTGCTGAGGGACGCACAGGCTTTGGGGGCCCGATCCAGGGGAGAGCCGATTCAACCTTGATTAACACAAATTCGCACGATAACATTGACTGTGTTATCGTGCGGAACCGATGTTACATAGGAATCAGCCGTGCCGGCCCTCACAACCGCCGTTCGACACTACCTCCATGAGGTCTTGGGCATTGCCGCGCCCGGCGTCAAGCCGTGGGCGCGCGCCGACGAACTGCCGTATTTCCTGCGGGACGCGTTTCAGTTCAGTGAGCTGGAACTGCTGGGGCAGCCTATTGTGCTGGCAGTGGGACGCGCTGGGCGCAAGTATTCCCTCAGCGACGTCCGAACCTGGCTGGCCAAGGTCAGGGCGCTGGCTGGCCAGCCGGCGGTCTACGTCACCGATGCCCTGGCCTCCTACGAACGGCGACGTTTGATCGAGCAGAAGGTGCCGTTCATCGTTCCGGGCAATCAGCTCTACCTGCCAGACCTCGGTCTCGACCTGCGTGAATACTTTCGCCGGCGCGCTCCAGCTGCGGAAGCGCTGAGTCCTTCCGCACAGGCCATGCTGATCACGGCACTGCTTCACCAGCCGTGGGAACCCGAGTGGCAACCTTCCAAGGTGGCAATAGCCTTGGGCTACACGCCCATGACGCTGTCGCGCGTGGTGAAGGAGCTGACCGCGGCCGGGCTCGCGAGCGTGCACGCTGTGGGCCGCGTGCGCCTGCTGCGCATGGAAGGCCCTCCAGAGCAGGTCTGGGAGCGGGCGAAACCTGTACTGCGAACACCCGTCAGGCAAACGGTGTGGGTTGCCCCCGAAAGCGTCCTTGCCAACGTGCATGGCCGTTTGGCCGGGTTGAGCGCGCTCGCACGGTACTCGATGCTGGCCGAGCCCCAATGGCCGGTGTATGCGATGACGGGCTCCGATTGGAAGGCAACCACGGAGGCAGGCATTCGGGCGCTGCCTGAACCCGTCGCCGGCGCGCAGGAATGGCAGTTGTGGAGCTACAGCCCGGCGTTGCTGCCGAACGCCGCCACGGTAGACCCGCTTTCCCTGACGCTCAGCCTGCAGGACAACACCGATGACCGGATCCAGCTTGCGCTGGACGAACTGAAAGGACACCTACCATGGTGAGAGGGCTAGACGTTTTCAAGGAATGGTTCGCGGCCTACGCCGACCAGTACGTTCTGATTGGCGGCACGGCCGCCACCTTGACGATGGAAGGCGCCGGGCTGGCATTTCGCGCCACCAAGGACCTCGACATCGTCTACATGTGGAAGCGCTGACGCCGGCCTTCGGAGAGGCCTTCTGGAAATTCGTCGACGCGGGTCGCTACGAAATCCGCCAAGCCAGCGACACGGGCAAGCCGATCTTCTACCGCTTTCAGAAGCCCGGCGACGAACGATTCCCGGCAATGGTCGAGCTCTTTGCGAGAGCGCCCGTTAGAGGTACAGCGCCACCACCTCGACCACTTCGCTCTCCCACACCACAGGTATTGCCAACAGCGCCCAGGACCCGATCGCCGTCGCGGCAGCAGCGGGAGCGCCTGGTTCGGAGGCCGGCCAGTCATTGATCGCCGGCACCCCGCTGAGCCAGGCCCTGGCGATCGATCCCATCGGCGCTGACAAGGGCAGCGTCGCTTCGATCAGCGAGGCACCACCATGGAGTTCACTGAAGGCGTAGACGCGCTGCAGCAAGCTGCCTGGCGCAGCGGGAACCCAGCGTTCGATGCGGCGCGCCAGCGGCAACGTCGCACCGGCAAGGAAGGTCACGACATGGCTGTCATCGAGCCGCGAACCAACTGGGATTGCCAGACCCCGCAGAAGGCCTGCATCGGCCGCCTCATGCGCGCGCAGGAACCGTCCGGTGGTAGGCAGGTTTTCCATGAACACTGCTTCGCCGCGTTGCCAGGCCAGCCCCGGCAGGCCCACGCCGCGCGGCAGGTAGGTCTCGAGCGAGGCTGATTCGAAGGCTTGAGCGTTCGCGCCAAAGGCACCATCGACAAGTCTCATGTCGCTGGTGATGCGTGCGTCGTGATGCCAGAGTTCCAAACAGCTGGCTGCGGCGGCCTCGTGTCCGCAGAAGATCACGAGCACCGAAGTGAGGCGGTCATGCACAAAAAGCGGCAGCGCGATGGCGCAGTCCAGGCCGGCGTCGCGGGCGGCCGAAATGCGGCGGAAGTTCGAGCCTTCGAACTGACGCAGCAGGATCGGTCTGCCTTCGTCCCAGGCGCGACCCGGCAAACCTTCCCCTGGGCCGAAGCACATCTCCCGGCTGATGGCCGCGAATCGCCTGGCGGCACCGAATGCGCCGCTTCCGAACTCGAGCAGGGAGCCGTCGTCGCTCGGCAACCAGACTTCTGCGGCCTTGATGAATGTTGAAGTCATGCTGCGACCTGCATACGAACAAGCCAAAGCAAGTTGCAAGCCATGGCTACCGGGTGGCGGGTCTTCGCACCACGACTGTCGAGGCCGAATCCGTGCATCCGTCGCTATGATCCGGCGGCGGCAAGGCACGAACGACTGCGTTGCGAAGACCTTGGGTCCACGCACGCAGATTGTTCGGCGAGCCTCCAAGCCGTGCACCGAGCCACTCACTTGAAATCATGTTTTCTGCTGACCTGCGCCGCCGCGGCTTCCTTCTGAACACCACGGCGCTCGGCGCCACGTCCGCGCTCGCCTCCCTGTCGTCGTACGCTCACGCCGCGGCCGCCAAGGCCGGCAAACCCTCGAGCCGCATGCCGGTCATCTTCATTGGCCATGGCAGTCCCATGAACGCCATCCGCGAGAACGCGTTCACCCGCCGCCTGATCGACTGGGGCAGGGCGCTGCCGCGACCGACCGCGATCCTGAGCATCTCCGCGCACTGGCTCAGCTCGGGGGCGACGGGCGTTGGCATCCAGGAGAAGCCAAAGACGATTCACGACTTCGGCGGCTTTCCTCAAGCGCTCTTCGACATCGAGTACCCGGCGCCGGGCCATCCGGCCATTGCCCAGGAGGCGGCGAGCCTCGTGAAGCAGGCCAAGGTCATCCCCACGCAGGAGTGGGGCCTCGACCACGGCAGCTGGACCGTCCTGAAATACCTGTACCCGAAGGCTGACGTGCCGGTCTTCCAGATGTCCATCGACTATGACAAGCCGGCGGCCTTCCACTATGCGGTGGGTCGCGACCTGGCCGCCCTCCGCGACAAGGGCGTCTTGGTGCTGGGAAGCGGCAACGTCGTGCACAACCTGCGCGCGACCGACCGCGGCACACCCGATGGCCTCAGGGCAAGCCGGCCCTGGGCGCAGTCGTTCGACGATGCAGTCAAGGCGGCCCTCCTGGGCCGCGACGACCAGGCCCTCCTCAATTACGGGAAACTGGAAGGCGCGTCCATTGCCGTCGCCACGCCCGACCACTACTACCCCTTCCTGTACGCGCTGGGCGCTGCCAGCGCCAACGAGCGCGCGCAGACCATCTATGAAGGGTTCCAGTCGGGGACCTTGAGCATGCGCTGCCTGCAGTTCGGTTAAGGCTGCCCTGCGATCCCCGGAATTCCCGGCGCACCCATGTAGCAGGTGAGGCCATCGGCGTCGCAGCCGACCAGAAACACCTTCTTGGGGGCCTCGTCCCCTTGCAGATCCCGTTCAGACGAGAACACCCGTTCGAACAGAAGCTTCATCTTCTTGGGCATGCCGTCGTTCACGAAGTAGCCATGGCCCCCCTTTCCAACTTCGCCATTCGTGAAGTTGACGTACCGCATGTGTGGAGCTCGAAGCAGTTCGCTCCCTGGAGCGGCACCGAGCTTGAACTGACTCTTGTCGGCAATGAAGGCTCCGGCCAACACGGTGTCGTTCTTGTTGAAGGTGACAAAGACCTGCCCCTTGGGCCGCACGTTCGCAAGCCAGTCGCGATGCCCGCTCGAGCGAACGCAAGGCGCCAAGAGTGCGACGTTCTGCGCGGCCGCCACGGATTCCGTGGCGCCCGCGACGTCGAGCGAGTACTGAAGGAAGTGCGCGCCGAGGCTGTGTGCAGCGATGGTGAACGGCTGACGATTGATGAACAGCCTGGCTGCGGCGACCATGCGGAAGAATCGCGCGAGAGCTTCCCCGGAATTGATGGCGTTGGTCTTGGCCCTCTGGTACCGCAGGATCTTCGACTTGATCCGTGACGGCTTCTGCTTGCCGACGGCCACGCCGGAAAGGTCGTCCTCATCGCCGTCTTCTGTGTCGGGCTCGACCTCCGGGAGCTTGTCGCCGTTGGAGAGGTAGCCCTCCGACGGCCAGGAAAAGCCGACGACTTCGACGTTGTACATTGCCTCCAGCGTTGCGCATCGCGCGAAGCACTTGGCTGGCGTGTTGTTGTTGCCATGGAGATAGACCAGAACGGGGCGACTTCCCTCGAACAATGGCCGAAGGGCGCCCATGGAGTCCTGGTTGTCGACATCGTTGTCCACGCCGGAGACGCTCCAGCCTTTGCTGGTCTTCTTGACCGTAGCCAACCCGAGGCGATCCGACTGCTCGATGAAGCTGGTGCTGAAAACAGCTTCGTCCGTGCCAGTGGTCAACAAGCGATTCGTGAAGATCAGCATGGGTCCTCCAGTTGTTTTGGGGCGCATTCTGCACCTGCGCGCAGGTGCGTTCAAAGAAAAACAGCCCCGCAAGCGGGGCTGGATTGCGAAGCCGCCGCGGCTTGCTACTGGAGCTTGTAGAACCCGATCTTCTTGCTGATCTCCACCTGGCGCGCGTTGCGGGCCCAGAGTTCGACAGTGTTGATCGAGGTGCCCTCGGCGTACTGCTGGCCGAAGGTGTTGTCGCAATGCTTGTCGCTGCTGCCTTGGGTCGAGCAGAACACCATCGCCTTGCGCGCCGAACTCGCTACGCCGGTGCTGTCGTTGAAGCGCGCGCCCGGCTGGCCGGCAGTGGTGCTGCCGAAGGGCGCACGACCGTACACGGCCAACGAGGTCGGCGCCAGCGCGCCCTGCGGCACGGTCCAGGCGTCCAGCTGGCCGTCGGCGCTGAAGTCGACGTTGTTCGGATCGTTCTGGCTGGGCGCGCCGTAGATGCTGGCGCCGTCGGTCGCGATGTCGGTTTCAGCGAGCAACTCGGCACGCATCGTCGTGGTGATGTTCGCAAAGGCGAGCTGCCGGATTTCGGCGACCGACTGCGCGCGGGCGAGGGTGCGGTACTTCTGCGTCGCGATGCTGGCGTTGCTGGTGTCGAAGAACTCCAGCGTCCACACGCTCTGGTTTTGCAGCGCCGCGATTTGCGCGTCGGTGTACTGCGTGCCCACGAAATAGAGGCCGAGCTCCTTGTCGGCCGGGTTGCCGGCGGTGGACGTGTTCTGGTAGGCGCCGGCGAGCCGAACGATCGGGCTGCCGCTCGGCGTCACGCCGTCGTCCTTCATCACCACCAGGTACGACAAGCCCGACTGCGGCACGAAGGTGCGCACCACGCCGTCAGGCGCGGTCACCAGCACCTTGCTGAAGATCGGGTTGCCGCTGCCGTCGGTCTTGTTGTCGATGTTGATGTTGTAGCCGGTGGTGTAGGAGTTGAAGTTCGGCGTGTTGATCAGGTCGCGGTGCTCCGAGAAGGGGCGCACGCTGGCGCTGTGGTCGTTGCCGTTGCCCGCGAGCTTGAGCGTGCCGCCGACATTGCGCGCAATGATGGTGTCGTTGTCGGCGTTGCCGGCCGTGTCGGTCCAGCGGTAGCTGAGCACCAGGTCGCCGTTGGCGCGCACGAACTCGAAGTTGCCGCGGTCCCACACCAGGCCGGTGGGGCCGGGCCGGAACAGGCTGTTGAATGCGCCCCGGTTGCTGGCAGTGCGGCCCACGGTGTTGCCGTTGTTGTAGTAGGTGGACGGATCGTCGCCGACAAACAGCGTGCGGCAGGCCGGGGCGATCACGTCGGCCGGACCGCCCGTGACGGCGGCCGTGTCGTTCGGCGCGTTGACCCGCTGCGACAGCGGCAGCGCATAGCAAGCCGTGAGGCGCGTGAAGAGGTCCGCGACCGTCGCAGGCGAGGGCGTGTTGGTCAGCGCGCTGGCCGTGACGGTGGGCAGCACGGGCGTGGTGGCGCTGCTGGTGCTGTAGCTGATGGACAGCGGCGCGCTGCCGTCGTCCGCGGGCATGGCCTTGACGGTGATTTCGATGTTGGCGGCGGTGCCGTCGGGCAGCACGCTGACCGAGATCGAATCGAGCACCTTGTCCTGACCGGTGCCGTCGGCCGCGAAGCCGCCCGAGATCGGGTCGATCGCCGCCAGGCCCAGAGCCGACAACAGCGGGGTGATGGCCGCCACCAGCTCGTCGGTCTGCTTCTTGATGGTCTCCGCCGTCACGGCGCCGGGATTGGTCTGGATCGCGCCGGCCAGGCTGGCCGGATTGCCGTCGGGTGAGAGCTCGGCCACGATGATGGTGGTCAGCGGCGTCACGTTGGCGGTGCCGCCGGCCGCGCTGGCCGTGGTGCTGTAGAAGGTCTGGTCATCGCGCACGGCCTTGATGACCAGCGGTGCCTTGGTGGTGGCCGGCAAGGTGCAGGCGTAGGCGCCGGCGCTGTCGGTCTGGGTCGTGCAGACCGTGCTGCCGGTCTGGTCGACCACGGTGATCGTGGCGCCGCTGAACGCCGCGCCGGTGGCGGCCACGCCGCTGAGCTTGGCGGCCGTCGTGGTGCCGCCGGTGTCGGTGCTGCCCGTACTGCCGGCGGCGGTCGGGAATCCACCTCCGCCTCCTCCGCCGCCTCCGCAGGCGGCCAGCGAGAGCACCAGTGCCGCGGCCCAGCCGGCACGGATCTTGGGGGAAATGGATGTCATGAAAAGAACTCCTCGTGGTTTTGGGTTGTTGACAGGTGGTTGCATGAAAAGAAGCGACGCGAGTGTCGAGGCAGGGTCGGCGAGAGCGCATCCCATGAACGAGTGAGGCGAGGGCGGCCTGCGGCGGGTTCTGTGGCTTTATGCTCACCGCCATGCAAACAGAGGGATCCGAGGCGGAGACGCCGAGCCGTTGGAACGTGCTGGTGGTCGAGGACGATCGCAATGCGCGCGCGTTCTTCGAGGCCAGCGTGCGGCGCAGCCCCCAGCTGCGCTGGCTGGACGGCCTGGGCACGGTGCGCGAAGCGCTGGCCTGGCTGGCCGACGCCGACGAGATTCCCGACGTGCTGCTGGCCGATCTGGGCCTGCCCGACGGCAGCGGGCTGGACGTGATCCGCGCTGCGGTGGCGCGTTTTCCGGAATGCGAGCCGCTGGTGATTTCCGTGTTCGGCGACGAGGACAACGTGCTCGCCAGCATCGAGGCCGGGGCTGTGGGCTACATCCATAAAGACGCCGCGCCCGAGGACATCGCCCACACCATCCTGGAGATGAAGGCGGGCGCCTCGCCGATCTCGCCGATGATCGCGCGTCGCGTGCTTGCCAAGTACCGCAGCTTGCGGCTCGAGCGCGGGCCCGCACCTGCGGCGGCACCGGAAGCGCCGTCGCTGCTCTCGGTACGCGAGCAGGAGGTGCTGGCACTGATCGCGCGCGGCTTTTCCTACGCCGAGATCGCGCGACTCAAGACGCTGAGCGTGCACACGGTACAAACGCACATCAAGAACCTCTACGGCAAGCTGGCGGTGCACTCCAAGAACGAGGCGGTGTTCGAGGCGACGCGGCTCGGCCTCTTGCCATGACCGGCACTGCGCGCCGGCTGATGGCGCTGCTGCTGCTGGCGCTGGCCGCCTGGGCGGCGGCGCCCGGCGCGCGGGCCGAAGTGCTCGAACTGCGCCAGGCGCGCGTCAATGTGATGCAGCCCGACGAACCACCGGGTTGGCGCGACACGGTGCTGCCCTATCACTGGGACCGCGTGCACCGCAACGTGCCCGGGCACGCGAGCTTCGAGATTCGGTTCGGCTTCGCCGAAGCGCCCTCCGAGCCCTACGGCCTGTTCTTCCCGGTCGTGGGCAATGCGGCCGAGATCTGGCTCAACGACAAGTTGCTGGCGCGCTTCGGCGACGTCGCAACGCCGAACCGCGACGACTACGCCAAGGCGCCGCGCTACGTGGCGGTACCGCCGGCGATGCTGCAGAAAGAGAACCTGCTGCGGGTGCACATCCGGGCCGACGGCGGGCGGCGCGGCGGCCTGTCGGCCATCCGCCTCGGGCCTTCCCATGAGATGCGCGACAACGTTTTTTCCCACGCCTACGCGTGGCGGGTGACCGGCTCGCTGCTGCTGGGCATGTTCAGCCTCCTGGTCGCCTTCATCGCGTTCACCTGCTGGGCGACGCAGCGCCAGCTCGCGCCCGACGGCCGGCTGCACCGCGATAGCGTCTACTTCTGGGCCGGCGTGGCCGAGCTGTGCTGGACGCTGCGTGTGGGCGACGCGGTGATCCAAGAGCCGCCGCTGGCCTGGCCGCTGTGGGGCGTGGTGCTGACGGCGTCCTACGCGGGCTGGATCTGCGGCGTGCTGCTGTTCTGCCACCACGTTGCGGGGTGGCGTGCGCACCGCTCGATGCGATGGATGCAGGTCGCGACGGCGGCGTTGTTCGCCAGTGGGGTGCTGGCTTCCTGGCTGTCGTTCGCGCAGCACCAGCCTGTGTTCCTCACCGCCTGGCTCGGCTTCGCGAGTTTGAGTTCGGCGCTTTACGCCTGCTTCTATTTCGTGGCCACGCTGCGCCATCCGACCACGGCCCGCTGGCTGGTGGCGGGCGCCGGCATGCTCAACGTGGCGGTGGGCGTGCGCGACTGGGTGATGATTCGCCTCAGCGACAGCTTCGGCGTCATCACCTGGAACCGCTACGTCTCGGTGGTGTTCGGCCTGGCACTGCTCTACATCGTGCTGCTGCGCTTCCGCGAGGCCAGCGGCCAGGCGCGCGAGCTGCTGGGCACGCTCGCCGCCCGAGTGGCACAGCGCGAGCAGGAACTGGCCAGCACCTACGGCCGGCTCGAGCAGGCGGCGCGCGAGCAGGCCCGCACGCACGAGCGCGAACGCATCCTGCGCGACATGCACGACGGCGTCGGCTCGCACATCAGCGCGGCCATTCGCCAGCTGCAGGCGGGGGAGGGCAGCCAGCCGGAGCTGCTGCGCACGCTGCGCGATTCCCTGGACCAACTCAAGCTCACCATCGATTCGATTCACCTGCCCGACGGCGACGTGGGCGCGCTGCTGGCGGCCCTGCGCTACCGCCTGGCGCCGCGCTTCGACGCCTCGGGCATCGCCCTGGAGTGGGCGGTCGACGAACTGGTGCCGGTCGAGCGTCTCGACGCCCAGGCCATGCGCCACCTGCAGTTCCTGCTGTTCGAGGCGATCTCCAACGTGCTGCAGCATGCGCAGGCCACGGTGCTGCGCATCGAGGCAGCGATGGTGGGCACGGCGGTCCGGCTCAGCGTGATCGACGACGGCCGCGGCTACGACGCCTCGCGCGCGCCGCGGTCGCTGCGCGAGCGCGCCCAGGCGATGGGAGTCCGGCTCGTGCTCGAAAGCCGACCGGGTCGCACGGTCGTTCAGCTCGATATGGCGTGACTAGCGGGAGTGGTCAAGGCCGGAGGGACTTTGATGGAGCGTTGATGCTTTGCTGAAGCGCTCCGCAGCGTACGGCGTTGGGACCTTGGCTGCGCCATGGCGGCACCGGCTTGAAGCGCTGCTGCAGGAACGACAGGAACAGCTTCACCCTGGCGGACATGCCAAGACGCTGCGCCACCAGTGCCACCACGTCGGCGGCCGGCAGACTCCAGTCCTCCAGTACCCGAACCAGATGCCCCGAGGCCAGGCTTTCGGCGATGTCCCATTCCGAGCGCATGATCAGGCCCTTGCCCTTCAGCGCCCACTGCCGCACGACGTCGCCGTCGTTGCTGCTCAGGGTCGCCGCCACCCGCACCGCGACTTCACTGCGCTTCTTCTTGAAGTGCCACAGCGTCACGTCTTCCTGGTTTTCGCGCAGCGCGATGCAGTCGTGCCCGGCCAACTCCTGCGGCGTGCGCGGCGCAGGGCGGCGGGCGAGGTAGCCGGGCGCGGCGCAGACGAAGCGCGCATTGGGCGCGATGGGGTAGGCGACCATGCTCGAATTCGCGAGGTTGCCGATGTGCACGATCAGGTCGAAGCGGTTCGCGTCGGCCGCCGACACCACGTCGCTGAGCGTCAGGGAAACCTTCAGCCCCGGGTGCCGCGTATGAAAGTCGGCGATGGCGGCTGCCAGGTGATGCCGGCCGAAGCCCAAGGGGCCGCACACGTTCAGCGTCCCCGCGACCTCGCCCGAACGGGCGCGCAGGTTGTCGATCAGGCCATCCAGTTCGGCGAGCAGGCTCACGGCCCCCGCATGGAAGAGCTCGCCCTCGTCGGTGAGGCTGAAGCGGCGCGTGCTGCGATGGACCAGGTGCAAGCCCAGGCGGCTTTCGAGTTGCCGCAGCCGCTGCGAGACGGACGAGGCCGTCACGTCCATGCGCCGCGCGGCCTCGGCGAGGGAGCCGCTTTCGGTGATGGCGACGAAGAAGCGCAGGTCGGTGATGTCGTGCGACATCCTTCGATACTAATAGTCCACGCTGCTGCCGAGTCCCCGCTTCGCGGCCATGCGCACGGCGAGATCGGCCACGGCCAGATCCTGCAGCGCCACGCCCGTTCCGTCGAAGAGCGTGATCTCGTCCGCCGTGCGGCGGCCGTCGCACAGGCCTTCGATGACCGCGCCTATGCTGCCGCGGAAGCTCCGATCCGTGATCAGGCCCGCGTCGTAGGCATGCTGGCATTCGCCGATGCTGATGGCCTGTGCGGTCTCGTCGACGAACAGGGCCGCCGTCGCCACCAGCGCCGGATCCAGCTCCTGCTTGCCCCGGGTGTCGGCGCCCATCGCGTTGATGTGGGTGCCGGGGCGCACCCAGGATTTCTCGACCAGGGCCTGCTGCGAGGGAGTCACGGTGATCAGGATGTCGGCGTGGGCGGCCACGGCCTGGGCGCCGCTTTCCGGGACGAACTCCAGGCCGAGTTGCTCCACGATGCGGCCGAAGGCTGCCAGGTTCTCGGCCGAGCGATTCCACGCATGGACCCGGCGGATGGCACGCACGGCCAGCGTCGCGCGCAGCTGGTATTGCGACTGCGCGCCCGCGCCGATGATGCCGAGCACGCTGCTGTCGGGACGCGACAGGTGCTTGGTCGCGATGGCGCTGGCCGCGCCGGTGCGAATGCCGGTCAGGTAGTTCGCGCTGACGAGTGCGCAAGCGCGGCCGGTGTCCGCGTCGAAGAGCAAGGTCGAAGACTGATGGTTGCTCAGGCCCTTGCCCATGTTGTGCGGCCAGTACCCGCCCGCCTTGAGGCCGAGAATGGGTGCGCTGCTATCGCAGCCGGCCTTGACGCCGAAGACGGCGTCCTGGTAGCCCACGCCCTCGCGAACCACCGGGTAGTTGCGCGCCGCCTGGGCCGCCATTGCGGCGAAGCATTGTTCGACCGCCGCAATGGCGTCCTCGACGCTCACCAGCGCGCGGGCTTCCTGCTCCGAGATGATCAACATCGTGTCTTCCTGTTTGCGCTTCACCAGCCGCTGAAGCGCTGCCAGGTCGCAGTGATCTCGTGGCCGGCGCCGAGCACCTTGTAGTGCTCGTACTGCGCCGCAGTGGGGCAGGCGTGGTTGGGCACGATGCGTACCTGCGCGCCGACCGGCAGATGCAGCGCGCCCTCGATCTTGCCGGAGCGGTGCGCCATGATCCCGTGCTCCTGGTTGGCGCCCACGAGGATGAGGTCGTCCAGCGGCCGCCCGTCGAGGTCGCAGACCAGCCCGTAGCCCTGGTCGACCGGCTGCCTGGCCGTGCCGCGGTCGCGCGACATCGCCATCCATCCGGCGTCGAGGATCGTCCAGCCTTTTTCGCGCTGGTGGCCGATCACCGTGGCCAGCACCGACAGGGCGATGTCGTCCACCCGGCAGACGTTCAGGCCGGCCATCACGAGATCGAAGAACACGAACACGCCGGCGCGCACTTCGGTGACGCCTTCCAGCTGCTCGGCGAAGAGCGCGGTCGGTGTCGAGCCGACGCTGACCACGGGGCATGCGATACCCGCCGCGCGCAGGCGCTGCGCCGCGTGCACGGCCGCCGCGCGCTCCTGCTCGGCCATCGCGCAGATCGCGTCGGTGGATGTGCAGTCGTAGGAGCTTCCGGCGTGCGTGAGGATGCCTTGCACCGGAATGCCGGCGCCTTCGAGGAATTGCGCGATCTCGAGAAGATCGCCGCTATCGGGATTCACGCCCGAGCGGTGGCCGTCCGAGTCGATCTCGATCAGCACGTCGAAATGCCGCTGGTCCGCCTTCGCGCGTTCGGCCAGCATCCGCGCCGCCTCGATGCTGTCCAGGATCAGCGTGAGCCGCACGCCCTGGTCCTGGAGCCTCATCACATGGTCGAGCTTGTTCGGCGCGATGCAGACGGCGTAGAGGATGTCCGTGACGCCGTGCGCCGCGAAGTAGTCGGCCTCGCGCAGTGTCGAGACCGTGATCGGCCCTTGCGGCGATTCCATGATCCGGCGCGTCACCTCGATCGACTTGTTGGTCTTGACGTGGGGACGGAACGAGACGCCGAGGCGGCGCGCCTGGCGGCGCATGCGCTCGATGTTGCGGTCCATGCGCGCCTCGTCGAGCAGCAGCGCAGGCGTCTCCAGTTGTTCGAGAAATTGCTTCGTCATCTCAGCTCTCTGCCTTGCTGCTTTCACGCGCCAGTACGCGCCCGGGGCGCGCGCCGGTCGGGCGGCCGCCTTGCCAGACCATCGCGCCATTGACGATCACCGCGTCGATGCCGCGCGCCGGGGCGATCGGCGTTTCGTAGGTCGCGGCTTCGTCCACGGTGTCGGCGTCGAACAGGGTCAGGTCGGCGTACGCGCCTTCCTTCAGCACGCCGCGGTCCTTGAGGCCGAAGTTCTTCGCCGTGAGCCCGGTCATCTTGTAGACGGCCGTCTCCAGCGGGAACAGCCCGAGCAGCCGGCCGTAGTGGCCCAGCACGCGCGGGAAGCTGCCCCACAGACGCGGATGCGGCGAGGCGTCGTGCGGCAGGCCGTCGGAGCCGATCATGGTCTTGTCGAACTTCAGGATGCGCTGCACGTCGCTCTCGTCGAGCCGGAAGTAGATGCCGCCGGCGGGGCTGAGCCGGCGGATCGCTTCTTCCTCGCTGACGCCCAGCTTCTTCGCAATGACGTCGAGGTCCTGGCCCGCATGTTCGGGCATGGGCTTCGACCAGCTCACGATCACGCGCGACGAGGTCGCTGCGCGGTCGGCCGAGAGGATGGTGGAGCCGGCCGTGTACGGGTAGCAGTCCAGGCAGATCGGCTGGGTGGCCATGTTCTTCTCGATGAAGGACAGCGCCTCCTGCGAACGGCCGTGGTTCGCGGGCCCGACCACCTTCATGTGCGAGATCACCACCTGCACGCCGACCTCGCGGCCGACGCGGAAGGTTTCTTCGAGCGAGTCGATCACCTGGTCTGCTTCGTTGCGCATGTGCGTGCAGTACACGCCGTCGAAGTCCTTGAGCGGGCGGCAGGTCTCGATCACTTCCTCGGTCGGCGCGGCGACCGCGGGCTCATAGAACAAGCCGGTGGAGACGCCGATGGCGCCGGCTTCCAGCGCTTCCTGTACCAGCGCGCGCATGCTGGCGATTTGTTCTTCGGTGGCAGGCAGGCCCAGGTCGTCCAGCGTCGCGACGCGCAAGGTGGTGTGGCCCACCAGCAGCGCGCAGTTGGTCGCCGCGGGCTTGGCGCGCAGTGCCTCGATGTACGACGCGAAGGTGGGGAAGGCGAACCAGCCGCCCTCCTCGTCGAGCAGATTCAATGGCGGCGTGACCGGCTGCGTGATTCCGCCCGGCATCGGCGCCAGCGAGATGCCGCAATTGCCCGCGATCACGGTAGTGATGCCCTGGCTGACCTTGGGCGCCATGTCGGGGTTGGAGAGCATGAGGCGATCGTCGTGCGTGTGCGCATCGATGAAGCCTGGCGCCGCGATGCGGCCGCCCTGGTCGATCTCGACGTCGCCGTGCATCGCCGACAGATCGCCGATGCGCGCGATGCGGTCGCCGCGAATGCCGATGTCGCCGGCGAAGCGGGGCGCGCCGGTGCCGTCGACGACGCTGGCGTTGCGGATCAGAAGGTCGAATTTTTCCTGCATCGGATATCTCGAGTTGAAAAGGGTCACAGCAATGCGCCGCGCGCAGCGATCGGCCAGAGGGCTTCGACCCGCTCGCCGCGCACGCAGATCAGTTCGTCATAGAGATTGACGGTCGGGTCGCAGTGGCCGGGCACCAGCATCAGCGGGTCACCCAGCGAAAGCGCGGCTCCGTTGGGGGTGGCCAGCACGCCATGCTCATCCGAGGCTTTCACATAGCGCAGGTCGGCACGCTGCCACACGGTCGGCAGGCCCGAGTCCACGCTGGATGCCTTCAGGCCGGCGTCGACCACGGCGCGCTCGGGCGTCGCGCGGCTCATGACCGTGGTGCGCACGAACAGCGCATGCTCGAAAGCGATGTCGTTCTCGCCGCGCTGGTTGTCGCCATAGTCGCGATCCATGAAGACATAGGAGCCGGCCTGGATCTCGTTGAAGACGCCGGAATCGCGTTCGTGCAGGAAGCTGCCGGTGCCCGCGCCCGTTACACGCTCGACGGCAATGCCGCAGGCCTCGATGGCCGCGCGGGTGGTGCGCGCGGCCTCCACGGCGCCGGCGATGGCCGCGGCCCGCTCCTGCGGCGCGCGCATGTGCTGGGCCGGGCCGTGGTAGCAGTGCAGGCCCATGAAACGCAGCGGCGTGCCGGCAACGATCTGCCGCGCCAGCCGCACGGCCTCGTCGCCGGGGGCGACGCCGCAGCGGTTCGCGCCTACATTGACCTCGACATAGACATCGAGCGCCACGCCGTGCGCCTGCGCAACGCTGGTCAACGCCTGCACCTGTTGCGGATGATCAACGAGCACGCCCACGCGCGCCTTGCGCGCCAAGGCTGCCAGATGACGCAACTTGGTGTCGCCCATCACCTGGTTGGTGACCAGCACATCCTCGATGCCGGCCTCCACGAACACCGCCGCCTCGCTGACCTTCTGGCAGCAGATGCCGGCGGCGCCCAAAGCCATTTGGCGCAGTGCGATCTCGGGGGTCTTGTGGCACTTGGCGTGGGCACGAAGACGCACGTTCGTGCCGCGCAGCGCCTCGGCCATGCGCGCGAGGTTGCGCTCGAATGCATCGAGGTCGAGCACCAGCGCGGGCGTGTCGATGGCGCTGAGCTGATCGCCGGGCCTTGCAGCTTTCCAGGGGGTCATGGTGTATCAGCCCGACCGTCAGTCGATCTTCGCGCCCGAGTCCTTGATGATCTTGGCCCACTTGACCGTCTCGCGGCGCGAGAGTTCGAGAAACTGCTCCGGCGTGCTGGGGTCGGTCTCGGCACCCAGGATCTTGAAGCGCTCGCGCACCGCCGGGTTGGCCAGCGCGGTACGGATTTCGGCATTGAGGCGGGTCACGATGTCCTTGGGCATACGAGCCGGCCCAACGATGCCGCCCCAGGCCGCAACCTCGAAGCCCGGCACGCCGGATTCGGCAATGGTGGGAATGTCCGGGTAGGTGGGCGAGCGCTGGGTGGACGAGATTCCCAGCGCTCTCACGCGGCCGGCCTGGGCCGGCGGACCGGACACCGGCGTGTTGATCATCATGAGCTGAACGCCGCCGCCGATCAGGTCGGTGAGGGCTGCCGTCCCGGCCTTGTAGGGCACATGCAGCATGTGGGTGCCGGTCATGGACTTGAAGAGTTCCACTCCCAGATGGGCGGTGGTGCCGTTGCCGTCGGATGCAAAAGCCAGCTTGCCCGGGTTCTTCTTCGCATAGGCGATCAGCTCGGGCACGCTTTTGACCGGCAGCTCGTTGTTGACGATCATCAGATTGGACAGGCGCAGCGTGTTGGCGACCAGCGTCAGGTCCTTCTCCACGTCGTACGGCACATTGCTCAGCAGCGAGCGGTTGGTGGCCAGCGAGACGACGTTGCCGTAAGCCAGCGTGTAGCCGTCGGCCGGAGAGCGGACCAGGTCCATGGTGCCGATCGTGTAGGAGCCACCGGGCTTGTTGTCGACCACGATGGGCACGCCCATCTGCTGCGACAACTGCGTGGCCAGTGCGCGCATCAGCGCGTCGGGTGCACCGCCGGGAGCCGACGGCACGATCAGGCGGATCGGCTTGTCAGGATAGGCCGCCAGGGCCGGCATCGAAATGGCCGCCAGCGCGGCAAGAACAAGAGAGGGCAGCAGAGAACGCAGACGCATGGCACGGACCTCCGGCAGTGTGGAATCGACAAGCCGGAAAGCACGGCCTGGAGGCAAGTCTAGGTTTGCGTATTCAAAAAATAAACTACCTGAAACTACATCTATCCTTCAATTTTTCTTACGAGCTGACCCTGTTGTCCAGGAGGACGATCGCCTCGCCGACGAGCTTGCCGTCCGCGGTGATCCTCGGATTGCTCAGCAGCGTGCCATCCGAGCTCAGCTGATAGCCCGTTGCGAACACCGAGTTCTGCACGTTCCCGCCGATCGCCCATGCGACCTCCGGCCCGACGGCCACGACGATGTCGCAATGGCTCGGCAACTCGGGATTGTTCGATGCATTGAGGTAGTCGTCGTAGCGCGCCGGCTTCTCGCGCCAGCTTGCGATGATGTCGCCCGCCTGGGGCTTTGCCTTGTCGAGCCGCACCCCCCAGAAGGGCGCTGCCAGGTCGCCGCTCGCGTTCTTCTTGATCGCATCCCACATGTACGCGGCATGGCCGATCGACTGCTGGAAGGACTTGTACTCGTCGAACTCCCTGGCCGCGGTCCTCACCATCAGCGAGATCGCCACCGCCGACCAGGGCTGCGTGGCGGTCTTGCCGGTGAACGGCTTGCCGAATGCTTTCCACATCTCGCCGATGAAGCCGCTGAAGGGCTCCTTCGCTTCCTTGCCGGCGCCTCTGTCGAAGCGCAGCCATTGCTCGACGGCCGCGGCAACGAGCGCCTCCCGCGCCGGAGAGGCCGGGTCGCGCAAGGTGGGCTGCTCGGGCGGCTGCCAGTCGAATTTGGTGATCGGCAATGCGGCCTTGACGAAGCCCTCGGTCGATTTCCCATCGACGGCGGTGCGGACGTGAATCCAGCCCTCCGGTCCGTCCTCCAGGTCATCGACGGCCTGCCCGAGGAAGATGGGGCCGATCAGCGTGTCGGGCTCCACCCTGGCCTCGGACCGCACATTGATCGCTTCGACGTTGACGAGTTTCTGCATCGGAAGCTCCTTGTCTCCATGGCCAGGCGAGTTGACCACGAAGCCGCGGGCGTAGCCAGTCGCAAATGGCTGACAAGCAGCTCGGCGTCAGCGATGGGGCGACCTCGCCGCCTTCGCGAGTGCCATGACAGGGCGGATGGAAAAAACCAGTTGAACGCTTGCGGATCTCAAAGCCTGCCGCCCAGCTCACCCTGTCTGAAGCGCCGCACGTCGCGCGCAGGCGGCGCGCCGAACATCCGGCTGTACTCGCGGCTGAACTGCGACGGGCTTTCGTAGCCGACCTTGTAGCCGGCCTCCGCGGCGTCCACCACGTCGCTGAAGAGCAGACGGCGCGCTTCCTGCAGGCGCAACTGCTTCTGGTACTGCAGCGGGCTCATCGCGGTCACGGCCTTGAAATGATGGTGCAGGGACGACACGCTCATGTGCGCAGCCCGTGCCATGTCCTCCAGCTTCAGTGGCGCCGTGCTGTGTTCCCGCAGCCATGCAATGGCGCGGCAGATGCGTTGGCTCTGGCTGCCCGCGACCGCCAGTTGTCCGAGCCGCCAGCCGTTCTCGGCCTTCAGCAGGCGGTAGTAGATTTCCCGGATGACCAGCGGCGCGAGGGCAGGGACGTCCTCGCGCGTGTCGAGCAGGCGGATCAGGCGCACCACCGCGTCGAGGAGTTCGATGGAGGTCTCGCCGGTGAAGATGCCTCGCGCCGCTGCCTTCGGCGACTTGAGGTGGTCCGCCTCCAGCATCATCGTCGTGATCTCCGCCGGATCGATGTCGAGGCGCAGGGCCAGGTAGGGCGCTTCGGGGGTCGCATCGATGACCTGTCCGGTCACCGGGAGGTTCTGCGACACCACGAGATGGCTGGACGAGTCGTAGACGAACAGCTCGTCGCCGAGCATGACGCGCTTGCTCCCCTGCGCAATGAGGCAGAAGGCGGGTTCGTAGGCGCCATGAAGCGGTTCCCCGACGCGCGTGGATCGGAACACCGCCAGGCCGGGAACGGCGGTGGGGTTGGTGCCCTCCGCGACGGCAAAGCGCTCGATCAGCGCGGCGAGTTCGGCGCGCCGGAGGACCAGTTGCAGTTGCTGGTCCGGACGTTCGCGTGCGGTGGCGGCAGTGGAGACGGTGGTCATGTCCATAGCTTAGGCAAGCCTGCTGCGTTTGTCTCGCGCGGCCGGCAGGGTTTGGACGATCGGGCAAGAACTCGCGGCGATCCTGCAAGTCCGGGAGGCCGTTGCCACGCAACTAAGATGCCGCATGGATCGCTGGACCGAGATCGAGTTGTTCGTACAAACCGCGGAGCAGGGCAGCCTGTCGCGCGCTGCCGAGGCCGTGGGCCTGTCGAACGCCGCCGCCAGCCGGCACCTGGCCTCGCTGGAAGCGCGGCTGGGCGTGCGGCTCGTGCAGCGCAACACACGCCGCCTCTCGCTGACCGAGGCGGGCGAGAGCTACTACCACCGCTGCAAGACCATCCTGGCCGATCTGCGCGATGCCGATTCGGCGGTCAATGCCCAGGCGCTCGATCCGATGGGCACGCTGCGCATCAGCGCATCGCTGTCCTTCTGCATGCACCACATCGCGCCGCTGCTGCGCGCCTACACCGAGCGCTATCCCAAGGTCGCGGTCCAGGTGGTCGCGGCCAACCGCTACTACGACCTGATCGACAACAACATCGACGTCGCGATCCGCACGCGCGAGTACGAGAACGACTCCAACATCACCATCCGCAGCCTGGCCGAGACGCGGCGCATCCTCGCCGCCTCGCCGGGCTACCTCGATCGGCGCGGCACGCCGCAGAGCGTGGACGAGCTGGCCGCGCACGACCTGCTGATCTACACCTACAGCCACAACCCCGACGAGCTGGCCTTCCGCCGCGGCAGCGAGCGGCGCGTGATCAAGGTCAAGGGCCTGCTCGAGGCGAACGACGGCCAGGTGCTGCGCGCGGCGGCGCTCGACGGGCTCGGCATCCTGGTGCAGCCCAAGTACATCCTCTATGACGACATCGTGGCCGGCCGCCTGGTGCCGGTGCTCGACGAGTGGGACTTGCCGCGCCTGCGCATCAACATCGCCTTCCAGAGCCGGCGCCACATGTCGGCGAAGGTGCGCACCTTCATCGACTTCCTGGTCGAGCACTTCGAGCGCATGGACTACCAGCGCAAGTGGACCAGCTAGGCCGGCGGCTCGCCGTCGAAGGCGCGCTGCAGCAGCGCGCGGATCGCCTCGCGCTCGACCGGGCGCGGATTCCAGTACGGGTTGGCCGCCGCGATGTCCGCCGCGCGGTCGAGGTCGCTGTGCTTCATGCCGATGTCCTTGAGCGCGACCGGCGCGCCGTTGTCGCGCGCCAGCTCGAAGAGCCCTTGCGCCGCGTTCTCGCGGCCCAGCGCTCGCGCAATGCGCTCAATCGCCCGCGGCGCCGCGGCCGCGTTGTAGGCGATCGCATGCGGCAGTACCACCGTGTGCACCTCGGCATGCGGCAGGTTGAAGCTGCCGCCCAGCGTGTGGCATAGCTTGTGGTGCAGCGCCATGCCGACGTTGCCCAGCACGCTGCCGCACAGCCACGCGCCGTAGAGCGCATCGGAGCGCGCCTCGATGTCCTCGGGCTGGCGCCGGATCGCGGGCAGCGCACGCGCGATTGCGGCAATGCCTTCCTCGGCCATCAGGTCCATCACCGGGTTGCTGTCCTGCGCATAGAGCCCCTCGGCCGCATGCGCGATCGCATTGATGCCGCTGGTGACGCTCAAACCCACGGGCAGGCTGCGCGAGAGCTCGGGGTCGTAGATCACGGTGCGCGGCAGCACACGGGGATCCTTGCCGGTCTTCTTGAGGCCCGCTTCGGTCAGGCCGTAGATCGGCGTCATCTCGCTGCCCGCGTAGGTGGTGGGAATCGCCAGGATGGGCAGACCCGAATCCAATGCAATGGCCTTGCCCAGGCCGGTGGTGGAGCCGCCGCCGATGGCCACGGCGCAGTCGGCATCGAGCTCACGCGCGATCTCGCGAGCCTCGCGCGCGGTCTCGATCGGCACGTGCATCGCGGCGCGGTCGAAGATGCCGGCGGCCTGGGCGCCCAGCAGCTCGGCCACGCGCTCGGCCTGGGCGCGCTGCTCGGGCGTGCACAGCACCAGCGCACGGCGCGCGCCCAGCGCGTCGATCTCGCGCGCCAGGTGGGCGAGGCTGCCGGCGCCGAAGACCACGCGCTGCGGCTGGCTGGTGTAGACGAAGGCCAAGGGTTTCATGCGGGGATGGTAGGCCGAACGCCCCGCGGGAGGCGGCGTGCCGGCGCAAAACAGTTTTCCGCCAAGCTCCTTCCTTGCGTGGCGCCGCAATGCCATAGTCCGGCCCGAACGTTCAAGGAGACCCGCGTGCGCAACCTCGATGAAGACACCATCACCCAGGCCGTACTGGCACGTCACACGGGTGCCGCCGACCCGCGGCTGCGCGAAGTGATGACCAGCCTGGTGCAGCACCTGCATGCCTTTGCGCGCGACATCCGGCTGACCGAGGCCGAGTGGTTTGCGGGCATCAAGTTTCTGACCGAAGTCGGCCACATCACCGACGACAAGCGGCAGGAGTTCATCCTGCTGTCGGACACGCTGGGGCTGTCGATGCTGGTGACGGCGCTCAACAACCGCAAGCCGCGCGAATGCACCGAATCCACCGTGTTCGGACCCTTCCACGTCGAAGGCTCGCCCGAGTATCCGCTCGGGGCCGACGTGGCCAATGGCGCGCGGGGCGAGCCCTGCTTCGTGCGCGGCCGCGTCCTCGGACTCGACGGCGCACCGGTGCCGAATGCGCAGCTGCAGGTCTGGCAAGCCGATGCCGACGGTCTCTACGACGTGCAGTATTCCGGCGAGCACGGCCACCGCGCCCGCGGCACCCTGCATGCCGATGCCGAGGGGCACTTCCATTTCAAGTCGATACGCGCCGAGGCCTATCCGATCCCGCACGACGGGCCGGTCGGCCACATGCTCGATGCGCTGGGGCGCCATCCGTGGCGGCCCGCCCACCTGCACTTCATGATCACCGCGCCGGGTTTCGAGCGCCTGATCACGCACGTGTTCCGCGACGGCGACAGCTACCTCGACTCCGACGCCGTCTTCGGCGTGCGCCGGTCGCTGATCGCCGACTGGCTGGAGCATCCGCCCGGCACCACGCCCGACGGCGGGATCAGCGAGGTGCCGTACTACACCCTCGACTTCGATTTCATCCTGAATCCCGTAGCGGCTGCATGAAGACGGCTTCGCTGTTCAAATCCAGCTTCCACAACCAGCAGGAAAAATCATCGTGAGCACATTGGATATCGTCGGCCTCTGCGGCAGCCTGCGCGCCGACTCGGTCAACCGGATGGCGCTGAACCTGGCCGCATCGCTGATGCCGGACAGCATGCGCATGGACGCCATCGAATGGCGCGAAATACCGCCCTTCGACGGCGACGTACTGGCCAGGGGCCTTCCGCCGGCCGTGCTGGCGCTGCGCGAACGCATCCGCCGCGCCGACGGCGTGCTCATCGCCACGCCCGAATACAACTTCTCGATACCGGGCGTGTTCAAGAACGTGCTCGACTGGGTGAGCCGCGGCGAGGACCAGCCCTTCGCGCACAAGCCGGTGGCCATTCTTTCGGCCTCGCCCGGCCCGGTCGGCGGCGCGCGCGTTCAGTACGACCTGCGCCGCGTGATGCTGTTCATGAATGCCATGGTGCTGGCGAAGCCCGAGGTGTTCATCGGCGGCGCGGGCGCCAAGTTCGACGCGGCAGGCCAGTGCACCGACGAGACGACCCGCAAGTTCGTCGGCGACCAGATGCGCGCCTTCGACAAGTGGATCAGTGCAGTAAAGCGCATGAGCTGACGTCGGTCGCGTCCAGCACGATGGGCGCGGAGGGCGCGGCGCGGTAGCGCTCCAGGGCCTTGGCCTCGATGCAGTCGAAGTAGTTCTCGCAGGTTTCCGTCAGGTCGCCATCGAGGGTTGGAGACAGGCCGCGCAATGCGGCTTCGGAGATGTGGGCAATGATGCGGGGGCCGTCGAGGCCGTCGGGATAGATGGCGAACCGGACGGTTTTCGTCTCGGTGCAATGGATTGCTTCGCAGTTCATGAAAGTCTCTGGGTTCTCTTTTTCGTGTGCATGGATTTCATGCCGTTGCGATTGCAAAACCGCGCGGCATACTTCGCCACCTGGAGAAAGAAAGCGCCTACAGAGAGTCCCTGTTGCCCATGAACGATCCCTTCAATTTGCAGCGTTTCGTCGATGCCCAGGACGCCGTGATCGACCGCGTCCGGGACGAGCTGCGCGACGGCAAAAAGCGCAGCCACTGGATGTGGTTCGTCTTTCCGCAATTGGCGGGCCTCGGCCGCAGCGAGATGGCGCGCCACTACGCGATCGCATCGCTGGACGAAGCGCACGCCTACCTCGCGCACCCGCTGCTCGGGCCGCGCCTGCGCGAATGCAGCGCGCTGGTGCTGGCCGTGCAGGGGCGCACGATCGGCGAAATCTTCGGCGCGCCGGACGATCTCAAGTTCTGGTCGTCGATGACGCTGTTTCTCCAGGCCGACCCGTCGCAGGCGGTGTTCCGCGACTGCCTGCACAAGTACTTCGATGGCCGGTCCGATCAGGGGACCTTGTCCCTGATCGAGCGCGGCCATGGCGGCTGATCCTTCGATGCGGCGGGCGCAAGGCGGCTGGGGCAGGGTGGGCGCGTGGCTCGTTTCGATCGTGCTCGCGCTTCTCGTCACGGGCTGTGCCGGCCTTCCGGCGATCGTCGAGCGTCCGCCGTCCTTCGCCCTGGCCGATACGGCGGACACGCCGCTCGCGCGCATGGCCGCCAAGGGCGCGCCCGACGCGCAACTGAGCGGCTTCCGGCTGTTGCCGATGCCGGCGTATTCGATGCATGCACGCCTCGAACTCGCGCGCCGCGCGCAACGCAGCATCGACATCCAGTACTACCTGGTGCAGAACGACGAGACCGGCCGCTACCTGCTGCGCACCCTGCGCGACGCGGCCGAGCGCGGCGTGCGCGTGCGTGTTCTCATCGACGACCTCTACACCGCCGGCGCCGACGAGCTGCTGGCCGGCCTGGGCGCCCATGCGAACGTGGAGGTGCGCCTGTTCAATCCCTTCCCGGCAGGACGCGACCGCCTCGGCACGCGGCTTGCGGCCTCGCTGTTCGACATCGACCGCATCCATCGCCGCATGCACAACAAGCTCTTCGTCGCCGACAACGCGATGGCGGTGGTCGGCGGGCGCAACATCGCCAACGAATACTTCCTGCGCGACGCCGGATCGAACTTCATCGACATCGATACGCTGGTGACGGGCGCGGTGGTCCCGAGGCTCTCCTCGCTGTTCGACGTCTACTGGAACAGCCCTTACGTGTATCCCGTCCAGTCGCTGGCGGCCGTCGGCGGCTCGCTGCGGCAACTGCGCGAGCGCTTCGAGGAGATGACCTGGGACGCTGCCATCTGGATGCCCTCGGCACCGATCGAGCGCGACCTGCTGGGCTATCGGGCGCTGGGCGAGGATTTCGAGGAGGGCGAGCTCGCGCTGATCTGGGCGCGGGCCGAGGCCTACGCCGACGCGCCGCACAAGGCACTGGGCCCGCGCGAGGACCGGCCGCGCGTGACGGCCGATGCGCCCGAGGGCGTGCTGTACAACGTGCGCCGCCTGGTTCGCTCGGCCGAGCGCGAGGCGCTGATCACCACGCCCTACCTGATCCCGGGCCGCGGCGGCATGGAGTCGGTGCGCCTGTTGCGCGAGCGCGGCGTGCGCTTCACGCTCGTGACAAACTCGCTCGCGGCCACCGACGAATCGCTGGTGCACCTGGGCTACCGCCGCTACCGGCCCGAACTGGTCAAGGTCGGCGTGCAACTCTACGAACTGAGCCCCAAGTGGGTCGAGCAGACCAAGCGCTTCGGCGTCTTCGGCTCGGCCGCCGGGCGCCTGCACGGCAAGTCGGCGGTGGTCGACGGCAAGGCGGTGTTCCTCGGCTCGCTGAATTTCGATCCGCGCTCCGATCTGCACAACACCGAACTCGGCCTGTTCATCTACAGCCCGCAGATTGCGGCGCAGCTCACCAGCCTGATCGGCTTCATCACCATGGACGCGGCCTACCGCGTCCGGATGGGGGACAGCGGCAAGATCGAATGGGTGAGTCCGTCGGAAGACGGCGGCCCCGATCTCGTCTTCCACGAGGAGCCCGAAACCGACTTCGGCTCGCGCCTGAAGCTGGAGTTTTTCGCGCCGCTGGTGCCGGAGAGCTTGCTCTAGGGCATCAAGCGTCCGCTGAGGTAGGGCTCGGGATCGACCGCCACGCCCTGCTTGCGGATCTCGAAATGCAGCTTCACGCGGTCGGCGCCGCTCATGCCCATCTCGGCGATTCTCTGGCCCTGGCGCACCACGTCCTTTTCCTTTACCAGGATGTTCTGAGCGTGCGCGTAGGCGGTGAGGTAGGTTTCGTTGTGTTTCACGATCACCATGTTGCCGTAGCCGCGCAGTTCGCTGCCGACATAGACGACGCGGCCGTCGGCGGAGGCGAGCACTGCATCGCCCATGCTGCCGGCGATGTCCAGGCCCTTGTTGCGCTTGCCGTCGAAGCGCGAGAGCGTCGGGCCCGCCGCCGGTCGGATGAAGGCGGCCTGGGCTTGTGGGGCCGGATTGCTGGGAACGTTGGGCTGGCCGGCGCGCGGCGTAGGCAGCGGTGTCGTCGAGCAGGCGGCGAGGCCGGCGACTGCAAGAGCGACGAGGCCGGTGCGGAGAGCGAGGGTCTTGGATGGCATGGCTTTTTTTGGAACGGATTCGGCGCCAAGGGTTCCACCGGGATCCGGGCCGAGGCGCATTTTTAGCACGGTGCGCGCGCCGAGGGCGAGGCCGGCGCCTGGAGCGACGGCTGGCGCGCCAGCACCGCCGCGCGCGCGCCGGCATCGACGATGCGGCCGGCTTCCATCAGCACGACGGTGTCGAAGCGCTCGAGCAGGCTCAGCCGATGGACCGATGCGATCACGCAGGCCTCGGGAAAGGCCGCCGCAATGCGCTCCAGCACGCGGCCTTCGGTCGCTGCATCCAGCGCGCTGGTCGGTTCGTCGAGCAGCAGCAGCGAGCTGCCTTTCGCGGCCAGCACGCCGCGCGCAAGGCACAGGCGCTGCCGCTGCCCGCCGGACAGATTGAAGCCACGTTCGGACAGCGGCGTGTCGAGATCGCCGCGTGTGGCCGCGAGCACTTCGTCGAAGGTGCTGGCATGCAGCGCGGCCCGGATCGCATCGTCATCGAGTGGCTGGCCGAAGCCCAGGTTCTCGCGCACGCTGGCCTCGAACACCTCGGTCTCCTGCGGGATCAGGGTCGCGATGCTGCGCAGCCGCGGCCAGGCCGTGGGCTCGCCGTCGATCGCCAGCGTGCCGCCTTGCGGCGCATACAGCCCGGCCAGCACGCGCAGCAGCGTGCTCTTGCCGCCGCCGCTGGGCCCGACGAGCGCAACGCGCTGGCCGCGCCGCAGCATGAGCGCGAGCTCGTGCAGGCCGCTCGGCACATGCTCGGTGACCGCCTCGGTGCCGCGCGGCCGGTAGTTCCAGACCAGTCCGTCGACCTGCAGCGTGCGCCAGGCTGCATCGCGATCGATGCGTTCCTGCGTCAGGTCGTCCGCGCGCGACGGCGCCTGCCAAATCGGCGCCGCGCTGCCGTAGTCGGTGTGCATGCGCGCGAAGAAGCTGAAGTTGGCCGCCATCGAGGTCACGACGCTCGCGGCCTGCTGCGCGTACTGGTAGATCATGAACACCGCACCCAGCATCACCGTCTGGCCCGGCGTGCGCGACTGCCAGACGTAGACCACGACCAGGCCCCAGGTCAGCGCCAGCCCCATGACATCGACCGAGAACCACTTGCCCTCGTTGAGCACCACCGTGCGCTTGAGCGGGGCCGAGATCGCCGCCATGCGCCGGCCCAGCAGCAAGCGCGAGGCGGCCGAGAGCCGGAGGCCGATCACGGTCGAGGCATTGGCCAGGAAGTCGAGCAGCGCCGCGACGTAGCGCCGGTCGGCATCGTTCTCGGCGCGGGCCAGCCGCATCAGTGCGCGGTCGAAGCGCACGATGACGATCGCGATCACCACGTAGCCCGCGATCGCCATCGCGCCGCTGGTGCGCGAGAGCAGCGTGAGCGCGATCAAGGGCCCGATGAAGTTGACGATGTTGGTGAGGTAGATGAACTGGTTCTGCGCGAAGTCCGACAAGGCGCGGCTCGCCTGGTGCACGCGGTGCTGCAGCTCGCCCGAATGGTGTCCGTCGTGCCAGGCGAGCGACGCGGCGGCGATGCGCGCATAGAGCGCATCGGCCAGCGCCTCGCGCACGCGCAGGCCCACGTTGCGCTCGAGGATGCGCCCCGGGCCGTGGACAACCCACGACAGCACGTAGATCCCCGCCAGCGCCGCGATCCAGCGTCCGGAGCGCGCGATGTCGCCGGTCTGCAGCGCATTGATGGCCTGCGCCGCGAGCCACGGCATCGTGAGCCGTAGCAGTTGGGAGCCGGTGAGCAGCGCGGTCGCGCCGAGCAGCTGCCCGCGCTTGCCCTCGGCATGGCGCCACAGCGCGCCGTAGAGCTCGCCCATGGCGCCCATCGCATGGCCCGGTGCAGCTGCAACGCTCATGCCAGGCGGCCGCCGCTACTTCAGCGGGATCGGCGTGCCCCGGTCGATCGGCACCGCGGTCACGCTGTTCTTCGGCGAACCGTCGATCAGCAGGTCGGAGTAGGTGAGGTAGACCAGGGTGTTGCGCGCCGGATCGACCATGCGCACCACGCGCAGCCGCTTGAACAGGATCGACAGCCGTTCGCTGTAGACCTCTTCGCGCTTCGGCAAAGGCTGGGTCACGCGCACCGGGCCGACCTGGCGGCAGGCGATGGAGGCCTCGGCCTTGTCCTCGGCCAGGCCGAAGGCACCCGAGAGCCCGCCGGTCTTGGCGCGCGAGACATAGCAGGTCACGCCGCTCACCTTGGGGTCGTCGTAGGCCTCGACCACGATCTTGTGGTCCGGCCCGATCAGCTTGAAGGCGGTGTCGACCTCGCCGACCGGTTCGGCCAGCGCACTCGCGGCCAGCGCGGCGCAGCACAACAGTGCGAGAAGAGGATGCTTCATACGATGTCGAGCGTGTGAACGCGGTCGAAGCTGCCGCGCCGCCGGTCTTCGAAGTAGTGCTCCAGCGCCGCGCGAACGGTGCGGAAGGCGATCTCCTCCCAGGGAATCTCTGCCTCGGTGAAGAGCCTGGCCTCGAGGGTCTCGTGGCCCGGATCGAACTTCTCGCTCAGGAGCCGTGCGCGATAGAAGAGATGCACCTGGCCCACGCGCACCACGCTCATCACCGCGAACAGGCCTTCCATCTCGTACTCGGCGCCGGCTTCCTCGTCGGTCTCGCGCGCCGCGCCCTGCTCGGTGGTCTCGCCCAGTTCCATGAAGCCGGCCGGCAGCGTCCACTTGCCCCAGCGCGGCTCGATGTTGCGCTTGCACAGCAGCACGCGTTCGCCCAGCACGGGAATGGTGCCGACCACGTTCAGCGGGTTCTCGTAGTGCACCGTATGGCACGCCGGACAGATGGCGCGCTCCTTGGTGTCGCCGTCGTCGGGCAGGCGGTAGACCACCGCGGTCCCGCAGTTCTTGCAATGCTTGATGGGGACGCGCAGGAGCATCTTCAGCCCGCGCGCCGGGCCGCCCCAAGGGCGGGCTGCGCCCCCTCGGGGGGCAGCGAATACACGAAGTGATGAGCGTGGGAGCCCATTGCTTCAGATGACTTTGACAGTCAGGGCCGGCAGGCCGGTGATCTCGCCGACCATCGTGTCGCCGGCCACCACCGCGGCCACGCCTTCGGGCGTGCCGGTGAAGATCAGATCGCCGGGCGCGAGCTCCCAGGCGGCCGACAGGTGCTCGATGGTCTCGGCGATGCTCCAGATCAGCTTGCTCACGTTGCTGCGCTGGCGGTCCTTGCCGCCGACTTGCACCGAGATCTCGGCCTTCTCGACATCGCCGGCCTGCGCCACCGGCACGATCGGGCCGATCGGCGCGCTCTGCTCGAAGCTCTTGCCGATGTCCCAGGGGCGGCCCTGCTTCTTCATCTCGCCCTGCAGGTCGCGGCGCGTCATGTCCAGGCCGACCGCGTAGCCGAAGATGTGCTTGTGGGCATCGGCCGCCAGGATGTTCTTTCCGCCGGTGCCGATGGCCGCCACCAGCTCGATCTCGTGGTGCAGGTTCTTGGTGAGAGTCGGGTAGGCCATGGTGCCGGTCTCGCCGGCGGCGACCACCACCACGGCGTCGGCCGGCTTCATGAAGAAGAAGGGCGGCTCGCGGCCGGTAAAGCCCATTTCCTTCGCATGCTCTTCGTAGTTGCGGCCCACGCAGTAGATGCGGTGCACGGGGAAGCGGGCTGCCTGGCCGACCACGGGAATGGAGACCACCGGCGGCGGCGTGAAAACGTATTCGGAAGCCATGGGGAAAAACGTCCTTTTCAGCGAAAGCGGCAGTGTGCCAGAGGGCCGGGCGCGCTGCCCGGGTTTGGCACCCCCCCGGGGCCGGGGCTATGCTTCACACCATGATGAAGCTTCATTCCTACTTCCGCTCCTCGGCCTCGTTCCGGGTACGAATCGCGCTGAACCTCAAGGGCCTCGACTACGACTACATCCCGGTGCACATCGCGCGCGGCGAGCACAAGACCGGGCCCTTCTCCGCCATCTCGGCCGACATGCTGGTCCCGCTGCTCGAAGACGAGGGCGAGCGCTTGTCGCAGTCGATGGCGATCATCGAATACCTGGACGAAGTGCATCCCGAACCGGCGCTGCTGCCGCACGATCCGGTGGGCCGCGCGCGCGTGCGGGCGCTGGCGCAGTCGATCGCCTGCGAGATCCATCCGCTCAACAACCTGCGCGTGCTCAAGTACCTGGTGCGCGAGCTCAAGCTCGACGAGGCGGCCAAGAACGCGTGGTATCGCCACTGGGTGCGCGAGGGCATGCTGGCCTTCGAACGCCAGCTCGCGCAGCATCCCGCCGGCCTCTATTGCTGGGGCAGCACGCCCACGCTGGCCGACTGCTGCCTGGTGCCGCAGGTCTTCAACGGCCAGCGCTTCGACTGCGATTTCAGCGGCCTGCCGCGCACCATGGCGGCCTTCGAGGCCTGCATGCAGCTCGATGCCTTCCAGCGCGCCCAGCCCTCGCGCTGCCCCGACGCAGAAGCATGAACGCTGCCGACTGGCTGGTGCCCGACTGGCCAGCGCCGGCTGGCGTGCATGCGCTGTGCACCACGCGCCGAGGCGGAGTCTCTGGCGGCAACTACCGCGGACTGAACCTCGGGGATCACGTCGGCGATGCACCGGCCGATGTGGCAGCCAACCGGGCGCTTCTGCGCCAGGCCATCGGCGCGCGGGCCGTGTTTCTCCGGCAGGTGCATGGCACGCAGCTGCTGCCGCTCGATGCGTCCACGCCGGATGGCGAGGCCGCCGACGCCTGCACCACCAGCGCCAGCGGCGTGGCCTGCACGATCATGGTCGCCGATTGCCTGCCGGTGCTGTTCACCGACGAACAAGGCCGACGCGTGGCCGCCGCGCATGCGGGTTGGCGCGGCTTGGCGGCCGGGGTGCTCGAACGGACGGTGGAGAGCTTCGGCGCGGACGACCGGCTCATGGCCTGGCTCGGGCCCTGCATCGGGCCCGATGCCTTCGAGGTCGGCGACGAGGTGAAGGCGGCCTTCGATGCCGGCGCCCCTGAAGCCGCTCGATGCTTCAAGTCCGCTGGACAACCCGGCAAATGGCTGGCCGACCTGGCCGGCCTGGCCCGCCAGCGCCTGCGTGCGGCCGGCTTGACGCAGCTCCACGGCAACGACAGCTCCGAGGCTTGGTGCACGGTGCACAACCCGTTACTCTTTTTCTCGCACCGGCGGGACCGCGTCAGCGGGCGTTTCGCGGCCTGCATCTGGCGCGGCTGAAGCGTTCGCGCCAGCCCGGATCGCGGCTTCGCGTTCGGCCGCTTCGCGTTCGCGAAGCGCCCGCCGCCGTGCCGGCGTGGCCATCAGGTAAACCACCAGTGCCACCGGCGCCAAGCCGTAGAGTAGAAAGGTGAAGACCGCGCCGAGCACGGTGCCGGTGGTGTTGGTGGCTTCTGCGACCGCCATCATCAGGGCGACATACAGCCAGGCGATGACGACGAGGTGCATAGACGATTGTTTCAGGAAGGTATAGCGGGGCTTGCTGGTCGGGCCCCTGCGAATGCAGCATACTCAAAACCCGTTGCCATGAGGCGAGTCAGGCGAGGAACCAGGAGACGTCATGAGACCAGAACAACAGGCCGCGGCAGCCGATAGTTTCGCGCCCTTCCAGCAGGCGCTGACCCAAGGATGGGGGAAGGCGCTCGAATCCTTCCAGTCGCTCGGCGCCGGCGGCAACGCGGGCGCCCCGTGGGAGATGCCGAAGTTCTCGCTGTCCACCGAGAAACTGCAGCAGTTGCAGCAGCAGTACGTTGAAGAGGCCACCGAGCTGTGGCGCCAGGACCTCGCGGCCCGCGCCGGCGGCGACAGGCGCTTTGCGGGCGAGGCCTGGGGCAGCAATCCGGTCTCGGCCTTTTCGGCGGCGGTCTACCTGCTCAACACGCGCACGCTGCTCGGCATGGCCGAGGCCGTCGAAGCCGACGAGAAAACCCGCTCCCGCCTTCGCTTCGCGGTCGAGCAGTGGACGGCCGCCTCGGCGCCCAGCAACTACTTCGCTTTCAACGCCGAGGCGATGAAGAAAGCCCTCGACACGCAGGGCGAGAGCATCGCCAAGGGCATCCAGAATCTCCTGCACGACGTGCAGCAGGGCCACCTGAGCATGACCGACGAAAGCGCTTTCGAGGTCGGCCGCAACGTCGCGACCACCGAAGGCTCCGTGGTGTTCGAGAACGAGCTGTTCCAGCTGCTCGAATACAAGCCGCTCACCGCCAAGGTCTACGAGCGGCCGCTGCTCCTGGTGCCGCCTTGCATCAACAAGTTCTACATCCTCGACCTGCAGCCCGAGAACTCGCTGATCCGCTATGCGGTGGAGCAGGGCCACCGCGTGTTCGTCGTGAGCTGGCGCAATCCCGATGCATCGATGGCCCAGTACACCTGGGACCGCTACATCGAGGACGCCGCGATCAAGGCGATCCAGGTCACGCGGGAGATCACCGGCCAGGACAAGAAGGGCGGGAAGATCGATACGCTGGGCTTCTGCGTCGGCGGCACCATCCTCTCGACCGCGCTGGCGGTGCTGGCGGCGCGCGGCGAGCAGCCGGCGGCGTCCGTAACGCTCCTGACCACCTTGCTCGACTTCGTCGACACCGGCGTGCTCGACATCTTCATCGACGAGGGCTTCGTGCAGTTCCGCGAGATGCAGATGGGCCAGGGCGGCCTTCTGCAGGGCGGCGAGCTCGCCTCGACCTTCAGCTTCCTCAGGCCCAACGATCTGGTGTGGAACTATGTGGTCGGCAACTACCTGAAGGGCGAGACCCCGCCGCCCTTCGACCTGCTCTACTGGAACAGCGACGCCACCAACCTGCCGGGCCCGATGTACTGCTGGTACCTGCGCAACACCTATCACGAGAACAAGCTGGCCCAGCCCGGCGCGCTCACCGTGGCCGGCGAGAAGATCGACCTCGGTCGCATCGAGGCGCCGGTCTACATCTATGGCTCGCGCGAAGACCACATCGTGCCGATCGGCGGCGCCTACGCCTCGACGCAGGTGCTGTCGGGCAAGAAGCGCTTCGTGATGGGCGCCTCGGGCCACATCGCCGGCGTGATCAACCCGCCGGCCAAGAAGAAGCGCAGCCACTGGATCCGCACCGACGGCAAGCTGCCGAAGAGCCAGGCCGAATGGCTGGCCGGCGCGACCGAGCATCCCGGCAGCTGGTGGACCGACTGGTCCACCTGGCTCAAGACCCATGCGGGCAAGCAGATCCCTGCCCCCAAGACCTACGGCAAGGGCAGCGCCTACAAGGCGATCGAGCCGGCGCCCGGTCGCTACGTCAAGGCAAAAGCCTGAACTTCACTTTTTTTTCAATAGCAGCCTCGGAGAGCACACCATGGAAGACATCGTCATCGTTTCAGCCGCACGTACCGCTGTCGGCAAGTTCGGCGGATCGCTGGCCGGGATTTCGGCCACCGAGCTCGGCGCCATCGTCATCAAGGAGGTGCTGGCGCGCGCCAAGGTCGGCAGCGACCAGATCGGCGAAGTCATCATGGGCCAGGTGCTGGCGGCGGGTGCCGGCCAGAACCCGGCGCGCCAGGCGCTCGTGAAAAGCGGCATCACCAAGGAAACGCCGGCGCTCACCATCAATGCCGTGTGCGGTTCGGGCCTCAAGGCCGTGATGCTGGCGGCGCAGGCGGTGGCCACCGGCGACAGCGAGATCGTCGTCGCGGGCGGGCAGGAGAGCATGAGCCTGGCGCCCCACGTGCTGCCCAACTCGCGCAACGGCCAGCGCATGGGCGACTGGAAACTGGTCGACACGATGATCATCGACGGCTTGTGGGACGTCTACAACCAGTACCACATGGGCATCACGGCCGAGAACGTGGCCAAGAAGTACGACATCAGCCGCGCCGCGCAGGACGAGCTCGCGCTCGGCAGCCAGACCAAGGCGGCCGCCGCGCAGGACGCCGGCAAGTTCAAGGACGAGATCGTCGCCGTCAACATCCCGCAGAAGAAGGGCGATCCGCTGGTCTTCAACCAGGACGAGTTCATCAATCGCAAGACCAGCGCCGAGGGCCTGGCCGGCCTGCGCCCGGCCTTCGACAAGGCCGGCGGCGTGACCGCGGGCAATGCCTCGGGCCTGAACGACGGCGCCGCCGCCGTGTTGGTGATGACCGCGAAGAAGGCGGCCGCGCTGGGCCTGAAACCGCTCGGCCGCATCGCGAGCTACGCGAGCACCGGCCTCGACCCGGCCTTCATGGGCATGGGCCCGGTGCCTGCTTCGACCAAGGCGCTGCAGCGCGCCGGCTGGAAGCCGCAGGACCTCGACGTGCTCGAGATCAACGAGGCCTTCGCCGCGCAGGCCTGCGCCGTCAACCGCGAGATGGGCTGGGATGTGAACAAGGTCAACGTGAACGGCGGCGCCATCGCCATCGGCCACCCGATCGGTGCCTCCGGCTGCCGCATCCTGGTGACGCTGCTGCACGAGATGCAGCGCCAGAACGCGAAGAAGGGCATCGCCTCGCTGTGCATCGGTGGCGGCATGGGGGTGGCGCTCACGATCGAACGCTGAAGCGTCCATCACCACCCCTGAAAGCGCCGCGCAACACGCGGCGCTTTCACTTGCGATCCGCTGGCGCCGGGAGCAAACTGAGGAGACGGCCGGGCCGAGCATGCCGAGCCGCTGTTCGAACCAGGGCCCGTGGCTTCGCACAAGGAGCATGCCATGTCCATTCCTTCGCATCTGTCCGACTACCTCGAACAGCGCGGCACACGCTACGAGGTTTGCATGCATGAGCACAGCCGCACCAGCGCGGAGACGGCTCACAACGCCCATGTTCCTCCGGGTCAACTGGCCAAATCGGTCATCCTCGAGGACGAAACGGGCTGCGTGATGGCCGTCGTTCCCGCTGACAAGATGGTCATGCTGGGCGAGTTCTCCCGCATACTCGGCCGCCACCGGCTGAGGCTGGCCGACGAAGCCCGCGTTGCGACGCTGTTCGAGGACTGCGAACCCGGTGCGATACCGCCGATCGGCATGGCCTGGGGTATCCAGACCATCGTCGACGACGAACTCGAGACCAGCGACGTCGTCTACATGGAAGGCGGCGATCACGAGCGGCTGCTGCGGATGTCGCGCGAGCAGTTTCACGAGCTGATGCGCGCTCAGCCGCACGGGAATTTCTGCAAGTCGCCGACGCATTGAGTGCGATGTCGGAAGCCGTCATTGGCTGGCAATGGTCACTGCGACCTTCCGGTTCTACGAGGAGCTGAACGACTTTCTGGCACGCGAGCGGCGCGGGCACGAGTTCTCCTGCACGTGCGCGCGGGCGGCGACCGCCAAGCACATGATCGAGGCGCTCGGTGTGCCGCACACCGAGGTCGAGCTGGTGCTGGTCAACGGCGAGTCGGCCGGATTCGGGGTGTTGCTGAGCGATGGCGATCGGGTCGCCGTG
The DNA here is from genome assembly GCF_964254305.1 of Variovorax sp. LjRoot84. Classification (NCBI taxonomy): domain Bacteria; kingdom Pseudomonadati; phylum Pseudomonadota; class Betaproteobacteria; order Burkholderiales; family Comamonadaceae; genus Variovorax; species Variovorax sp. LjRoot84. The sequence goes on along the minus strand of NZ_CAXUTE020000001.1, from coordinate 3,853,610 downwards.
TTTCCGAAGTTCGAAGCGCTCGATGTCACGCCGCTGCTGCGCGTTCGCGAGCATGCGCTGCGCGTCACGCGCTTCGTCGCCGATGCGCATCTGGGCGGGCTCGCTCACCTGCTGCGCATGACCGGGTTCGATACCCTGTACGACAACCATTTCCGCGACGAAGAGATCGAGCGTATCGCTGTAGCGCAGGGGCGCATCGTGCTGACGCGGGATCGGGAGCTGCTCAAGCGCCGTGGGATCACGCATGGCTGCTACGTGCATGCCTTGCGATCGGCCGAGCAGTTGCGCGAGATCTTCGATCGACTCGACCTGGCGCGTGGTGCGCGGCCGTTCACGCTGTGTCTGAACTGCAACACGCCCTTGCATGGGATCGACAAGGCGCTGGTCACGTCGACGCTGCCACCGGCGGTGCGCGAGCGCTACCAACGTTTTAGCGTATGCGATGTTTGCCGTCGCGTGTTCTGGGAGGGTTCGCACTGGCAGCGCATGCGCGTTATGGTGGATGGGTTGCTGGCGGAGTGATGGCGACAGCGCTCGGAACGTCACGGACCTCGTAGCCACCGGATAGGGCCTTTCGTGACCATGATCGGCAGCCCGCCGACTGGCTCGATGGCTGTGGTCGGGCACTGGCCTTGCGTACCGTCAGTTATTGCACTGAAAACGAGGGGTCCCCGGGACAACTATTCGCTCGGGATGCGGATGTTGGGGAACGCATCTGCGACTTCGTTGCGACCGACGTCGGCGTCGTACCAGCAAATCGTCCCCTCTTTCTCGTCGCGAGTCTGCTTGTGCGTACCGTCGCAGAAGGGCTGGGTCGCCGACAGGCCACAGCCGCAGATGAATTTCGTCTCGCCGCCAATGGTCACTGGATAGGGTTTGCTGCGCGTGCGCATCACCAGTCTTGTCATGATTGCCTCCGACGGGTTAGAAGCGGCAAAACGATCAACTCAGTATAGTCCGCGCTGCCCGGGACAACCGCCTGATACTCACCGCTCAAGCTCCGAAGATCGCGTCCTACTTAGGACGATGGAGTAAAGGCCCAGCAGCAACTCGGACTTATCAGCGCAGTCTGATCGAGCATCAACGCGCGCAAACCATGGCTGCCGACAAAGGGGCCTGCGCGACTTGACCTTGGAGGTCATTGCGGCGCCGCGCGCCGCGCGCGAGAGTGGCCCCATGACATCCGCTCTTCCCGTCCCTCGCTCCGGCTGGCCCACGCTGCTGCTGCTCTTGAGCGGCACCTTCATGGTGGTGCTCGATTTCTTCATCGTGAACGTCGCGCTGCCGTCGATCCAGCATGACCTGAAGGCCAGCGACAGCGCCCTGCAGCTGGTGGTCGCAGGCTACGGCCTCGCGAACGCGGCCGGGCTCATCACCGGCGGGCGGCTCGGCGATCTGTTCGGACGCCGCCGCATGTTCATGCTGGGCCTGCTGCTGTTCACGCTTGCCTCGGCCGCCTGTGGCCTGGCGCAGGGCACGACGACGCTCATTGCGGCGCGCATCGTGCAGGGCTTGGCCGGCGCCTTGCTGCAGCCGCAAGTGCTGGCGATGCTGGGCCTGGTCTTCACCGGCGAGGCGCGCGCCAAGGCTTTCGGCGCCTACGGCGTGGCGCTGGGCCTGGCTGCGGTGCTCGGCCAGCTGGTGGGCGGGCTGCTGATCCATGCCGACTTCGCGCAGCTGGGCTGGCGGATATGCTTTCTCATCAATGTGCCGATCGGCCTGGCCGGGTTGCTGTTCGGCCTGCGCTTTATTCCGCCTTTCGCGCCCGAGGCGCGCAGCCGGCTCGACGTGCCCGGCGCGCTGTGGGTCGCGCTGGCACTGGCCGCGGTGCTGTGGCCGCTGGTCGAAGGCCGGCAGCAGGGCTGGCCCCTGTGGAGCGTGCTCACGCTGATCGTCGCGCTGCCGCTGATCGCCGGGCTGGCGCTGCATCAACGCCGGCTGGAGCAGCGTGGCGGCAATCCGCTGATCGCGCCGGCGCTGTTCCGCCTGCCGGCTTTCGTTATCGGGCTGGGCGTGACGCTCGCGTTCTTTGCCGGCAATGCATCGTTCTACTTCGTGCTCGCGCTCTACCTGCAGCAGATCCTCGGGCTCGAGGCTCTGGCCTCGGGCCTGGTCTTCACGGTGCTTGCGGTGGGCTTCTTCGCGACCTCGATGACGGCGAAGAAGCTGGCCGCTCGGCTCGGTCCGCAAACGATCGCGATCGGCGCCTTGCTGCTGGCCGCGGGACACGGGCTGATGATCGCGGTCGTGCTGACGCACCCCGGCAGCGGGGCGGTGGCCTGGCTGCTGCCGGTGTTGTGCCTGCAGGGGGCAGGGCTCGGCATGATCATCGCGCCGCTGATGTCGGCGGTGCTGGCCAGCGTGCCCGCGGCCCATGCGGGCGTGGCGGCCGGCGTGGCTTCCACCGTGCAGCAGGTCGGCAACTCGCTCGGCGTGGCGCTGATCGGCATCCTGTTCTACGCGGGCTGGACGGAGCCGCGGCTCGCCTTCGTCGCCTCGACGGTCTACCTGCTGCTGCTCGCGCTGGCGGTGGCGGCGCTGTTCCAGCGGCTGCTGCGTGCGCCTCAGCCGGCAGAGGCGTCTTGCGCCGCGTAGTGCGCGCAGAGGGTATCGACCAGGGCCTGCGCATAGGTGGGAAGCGTGGCGCGGTCGCGGACCAGCAGGTAGCGCTCGCGCACGCACCACGGATCGCTGAGTTCGATCAACGCGAGCCGCATGCTCTCGAGATTGCGGCGCGCGGCCGACTCGGGCACCACGCCGATGCCCACGCCGCTGCCGATCATGCGGCACATGGCATCGAAGCCGCCGAGCTGGATGCGCAGCTTCTGGCTCTTGCCCAGGCTTTCAGTGATCTGCGCCAGGAAGGCGTGCAGCGTGCTGCCCTGCTGCATGCCGACGGCGTCCTCGTCCAGCGTCTCGGCAAAGGCGATGCGACGGCGCCGCGCGAAGCGGTGCTTGCGCGAGGTCACGAGCACCAGCCGGTCGGTACTGAAGTGGATCGCCTCCAGCCCCAGCGTGTCGACGCGCCCGGCGACGATGCCGATGTCGGCGCGGCCGTCGAGCACGCCGTGCGGGATCTGGGTGTTCGGTTTTTCCTGAAGGTCGATGTTGATCCGCGGGTGCCGGGCCAGGAAGCCGGGCAGGATCTCGGGCATGAAATCGCTGACCGCCGTGGTGTTGGCGAACACCCGCAGATGACCGCGCAGGCCCTCGCCGTACTCGGCCAGTTCGGAACGCAGCTGCCCGGCCTGGTGCAGCATCAGTCGCGCGTGGTGGAGAAAGGCCTCGCCCGGCGGCAGCAGGCGCACGCCGCGCGCTTCGCGCGACAGCAGCGCCAGCCCGGACTGCGCCTCCAGCGCCTTGATGCGCGCGCTGGCTGCGGCCAGCGACAGGTGCTGGCGTTCGGCCGCGCGCGTGAGGCTGCCCAGCTCCGCCGCGGCGACGAAAAGACGCAGGTCGGTCAGGTCGAAATGCATGGGTGCATCCTAGCAAGCCTTCGGAAATTCTGAAGGCTCCGTCTCGAAATCGAAGATTGCGCGCAGGAGCCGCCATGGCCACCATGCGGGTCTGGGCGTGGCTTGAACGCCCAAACGCAACGGAGACACAAATGAGCTTTCGCGCACTCGCGCTTCTTCTGGCTGCTGCTGCCGCGCTATGGCCGGTCGGGCACGCGGCCGCACAAACCGGCTATCCCTCGCGCCCGATCACGCTGGTCGTGCCGCAGGCGGCCGGCGGCACCAACGACATCGTCGGCCGCCTGGTCGGCCAGAAGATCGCCGAGGTGCTGGGCGCCAGCGTGGTGGTGGACAACCGGCCCGGCGCCGGCGGCAACATCGGCACACAGCTGGTGGCCAAGGCGCCGAAGGACGGCTACACGCTGCTCATGACCATCAGCAGCAGCCAGGCCATCAACCCCGCGCTCTACAAGAACCCGGGCTTCGATCCGGTCAAGGATTTCCGCCCCGTGGGCCTGATCGGCGCAGTGCCCAACGTGCTGCTGGTCAACCCGTCGTTCCCGGCCAGGTCGCTCGGCGAGCTGCTTGCGCTCGCGAAGCGCAAGGACGCGGCCTACCAGTACGCCTCGGCCGGCAACGGCACGCTCAACCACCTGCTCGGCGAGATGCTCAACAGCATGGCGGGCATCCAGCTGCAGCACGTGCCTTACAAGGGCGTGGCGCCCGCCATCAACGACGTGCTCGGCGGCCAGCTGCCGATCGTGTTCGCGAGCCTGCCCTCGGCGCTGCCGCACATCAAGGCCGGCAAGCTGCGCGCGTTGGCGGTGAGCGGCGACAAGCGCTCGCCGGTGCTGCCGGACGTGCCCGCCATCGCCGAATCGGTGCCGGGCTACAACGGCACGCTGTGGATCGGCCTGTTCGCACCGGCCGGCGTGCCGCAGGACGTGCTCGCCAAACTGCAGGACGCGACGCAGAAGGCCATGGTCGCGCCGGACCTGCGCGAAAAGCTCGACCAGCAGGGCGTCGAGATCGCGGCGCCGACCTCGCCCGAGCAGTTCACGAAGCTGCTGCAGGACGACATCGCCAAGTGGGCGCGGATCGTCAAGGCTTCCGGCGCCGCCGTGGATTGAACGCATGACCCTCTCTCAACACCCTTCAGTGATCGATGCCGAGGCATTGGCCCGCCTGCAGGCCTGGCAGGGCCGCAGCGAAACGCTGGCCGACGAGGTCACGGCCGCGCCGGTGCGCGCGCTGGCGGCCACGCTGGACCGCGACGATCCTGCCCCCGGGCAGGGCACGCGGCTGCCCGAGCTCTGGCACTGGCTCTACTTCCTGCCGCACCACCGTCAATCCGAGATCGGCCCCGACGGCCATGCCAAGCGCGGGGGCTTCCTGCCGCCGGTGCCGCTGCCGCGCCGCATGTGGGCCGGCGGTCGACTGGCGTGGGAGGCAGGCAATCCGCTCGTGGTCGGCGATGCGCTCGAACGTACATCGACCATCGCTTCGGTCTCGCACAAGGCAGGCCGCAGCGGCGAGCTGGTCTTCGTGTTGGTGCGCCACGAGGTCCGCAATGCGCGCGGCCTGGTGCTGACCGAGGAGCACGACATCGTCTACCGTGCAGCGCCGGCCGCGGGCGAAGCCGCGCCGCCGCCCATCCCGGCACCGAAGGACGCGGCATTCAGCCGCGAGATCGTGCCCGACGACGTGCTGCTGTTCCGTTATTCGGCGCTCACCTTCAACGGCCACCGCATCCACTACGACCGGCGCTACGTGACCGAGGTCGAGGGCTACCCGGGCCTGATCGTGCACGGCCCGCTGATCGCCACGCTGCTGGTCGACCTGCTGCGGCGCGAGAGGCCGCAGGCCACGTTGTCGAAGTTCGAGTTCCGCGCGGTGCGACCCACCTTCGACACCGCTTCCTTCCGCGTGCATGGCCGCCCCGAGGCCGACGGCAAGAGCTTCCGGCTGTGGGCTGAAGACGCCGACGGCTGGCTCGCGATGCAAGCCACCGCCACCCTGTCCTGAGAGCCCCATGAAAACCCAGATCCCCACCCCCGATGCGCATCAGGAGATGCGCGATGCCCTGCGCGCGCTCTGCGGCAGTTTCGATTCCGCCTACTGGCAGAAGGTCGATCACGAGCGCGGCTACCCCGAAGCCTTCGTGAACGCGCTGACCGAGGCCGGCTGGCTCGCCGCGCTGATCCCCGCCGACTACGGCGGCTCCGGCCTGGGCCTGGCCGAAGCCTCGGTGATCATGGAAGAGATCAACTTCGCCGGCGGCAACGCGGGCTCTTGCCACGGCCAGATGTACAACATGGGCACGCTGCTGCGCCACGGCAGCGAGGCGCAGAAGCGCCAGTACCTGCCGAAGATCGCGACCGGCGAGCTGCGCCTGCAGACCATGGCCGTGACCGAGCCCACCACCGGCACGGACACCACGCAACTCAAGACCACCGCGGTGAGGAAGGGCGACCGCTACGTGGTCAACGGTCAGAAGGTGTGGATCTCGCGCATCCAGCATTCCGATCTGATGATCCTCTTGGCGCGCACCACGCCGCTCGCGGAGGTGAAGAAGAAGTCGGAAGGCATGTCGATCTTCATCGTCGACCTGAAGCAGGCCATCGGCCGCGGCATGACCGTGCGGCCGATCCTCAACATGGTCAATCACGAGACCAACGAGGTCTTCTTCGACAACCTCGAGATCCCGGCCGAGAACCTGATCGGCGAGGAGGGCAGGGGCTTCAAGTACATCCTCGATGGGCTCAATGCCGAGCGCACGCTGATCGCGGCCGAGTGCATCGGCGATGCCTGGTGGTTCATCGATCGCGCGCGCCGCTACGCGAGCGACCGGCAGGTGTTCGGCCGCGCGATCGGCCAGAACCAGGGCATCCAGTTCCCGATCGCCGACAACTACATCGAGACCGAGGCGGCGAACCTCATGCGCTTCAAGGCCTGCGCGCTGTTCGACGCCGGCCAACCCTGCGGCGCCGAGGCCAACATGGCCAAGTACCTCGCGGCCAAGGCCTCGTGGGAGGCGGCCAACACCTGTCTGCAGACCCACGGCGGCTTCGGCTTCGCCTGCGAATACGACGTCGAGCGCAAGTTCCGCGAGACGCGGCTCTACCAGGTGGCACCGATCTCGACCAACCTCATCTATTCCTATGTGGCCGAGCACCTGCTGGGCTTGCCGCGCTCCTTCTGATCGGAGATCCGTCATGACACGACCTTTGGACGGCATCACCGTCGTCTCGCTCGAACACGCGATCGCGGCACCTTTGTGCACCCGCCAGCTGGCCGATCTCGGCGCTCGCGTGATCAAGGTGGAGCGGCCCGGCGGCGGCGACTTCGCGCGCGCCTACGACCAGCGCGTGGCCGGCGAGGCCTCGCACTTCATCTGGGTCAACCGCTCGAAGGAAAGTCTCACGCTCGACCTCAAGCAGCCGGCCGCGCAGGCCGTGCTGCAGGAGCTGGTCGCCGGCGCCGACGTGCTGGTGCAGAACCTCGCGCCCGGCGCCGCCGCACGCATGGGGCTCGGCGCGGAGGTGCTGCAGGCGAAGCATCCGTCGCTGATCGTCTGCGACATCTCGGGCTACGGCGAGGACGGGCCCTATCGCGACAAGAAGGCCTACGACCTGCTGATCCAGAGCGAGGCGGGCTTCCTGTCGATCACCGGCACGGCCGATGCGCCCTGCAAGTCGGGCAACTCGATCGCCGACATCGCGGCCGGCATGTATGCCTACACGGGCATCCTCGCGGCGCTGCTGCAGCGGGGCAAGACCGGCAAGGGTTCGCACATCGATGTGTCGATGCTGGAGTCGCTGGCCGAATGGATGGGCTACCCGATGTACTACGCCTACGACGGCGCGCCGCCGCCGCCGCGCAGCGCGGCCTCGCACGCCACCATCTACCCCTACGGCCCCTTCGCCGCGGGCGATGGCGGCACCGTGATGCTGGGCCTGCAGAACGAACGCGAATGGCGGGCCTTCTGCGAAGGCGTGCTGATGCAGGCCGGGCTCGCGACCGATCCGCGCTTCGACAGCAACGCCAAGCGCAATGCGAACCGCGAGGTCTTGCAGGCCCTGATCCTCGAGACCTTCGCCGCGCTGAGTACGGCGCAGGTGCTCGAACGCCTCGACGCGGCGCAGATCGCCAATGCGCGCATGAACGACATGGCGGGCCTCTGGCAGCACCCGCAGCTGCAGGCGCGCGAGCGCTGGCGCGAGGTCGAGTCGCCGGCCGGTGCCATTCCCGCGCTGCTGCCACCGGGCCGGCAGAGCGCCTTCGACTACCGCATGGATGCGATTCCGGCAGTCGGCGAGCACACCGAATCCATCCTGCGTTCGATGGGCCGCAGCGAGGCCGACATCCACGCACTGCGCGCCGCGGAGGCCATCTGACATGAGCACCGAATCCCTCGCACGCTTCGCCGCCGGGCTGCGCTTCACCGACATTCCGGCGCCCGTGATTCGCCGCACCGAAGACCTGCTGGTCGACTGGTTCGGCTCCGCGATCGCAGGGCACGGCGCACGGCCGGTCGAGACCATTGCCGCCTTCGCGCGCGAGATGGGGCCCGTGGGTGGCCGCAGCGAAGTGCTGGTGGGCCGCACGCGCACGAGCCCGTACTTCGCGGCCCTGGTCAATGCCGCGGCCTCGCACGTGGCCGAGCAGGACGACGTGCACAACGGCTCTGTGTTCCATCCGGCGACGGTGGTCTTCCCGGTCGCGCTGGCCTGGGCGCAGGCGCTGGGTGCCAGCGGCGAACGACTGCTCGCGGCGGCGGTCGCGGGCTACGAGGTCGGCATCCGCGTGGGCGAATTCCTCGGGCGTTCGCACTACAAGGTGTTCCACACGACCGGCACGGCCGGCACCCTTGCGGCAGCGGCCACGGCCGGCCATCTGCTGGGGCTCGACGCGACACGCATGCAGCATGCCTTCGGCTCGGCCGGCACGCAGTCGGCCGGGCTCTGGGAGTTCCTGCGCACCGCGGCTGATTCGAAGCAACTGCACACCGCGCATGCGGCCGCGGCCGGGCTGATGGCGGCGACGCTGGCGCGCGACGGCTTCACCGGCGCGCAGCAGATCCTCGAAGGCCCGCAGGGCATGGCCGCGGGGATGTCGCAGGATGCCGATCCAGAGCGGCTGGTCGATGGCCTGGGCACACGCTGGGCGCTGGCCGAGACCTCGTTCAAGTACCACGCCTCGTGCCGCCATACGCATCCGGCGGCCGATGCGCTGCTCGAAGTCATGCGCGCGAACGATCTGCGCGCGGAGAACCTGGCGCGCGTCACGACGCATGTGCACCAGGGCGCGATCGATGTGCTGGGGCCGGTGGTCGACCCGGCCACGGTGCACCAGTCCAAGTTCTCGATGGGTACCGTGCTCGCGCTGGTGGCGCGCTTCGGGCAGGCCGGGCTGGCCGAGTTCGACGCGCACTTCCGCGATGCCGAAACAGTGGCGCTGCGCGACTGCGTGCAGATGGTGCTCGATCCGGAGGTGGACGGTGCCTACCCGAAGCGCTGGATCGGCAAGGTCACGGTGCACACGAACGACGGCCGCGTGCTGCAGGGCCGCGTCGACGAACCCAAGGGCGACCCCGGCAACACGCTCTCCCGCGAGGAGATCACGGCCAAGGCGCTGCGGCTCGCGGCCTACAGCGGCGGCGCCAGCGAGGCGGAGATGCACGACGCCATCGAGCGGCTCTGGGACGTGGCGCGTGCGCCCTCGGTCGGCATGCTGCTGGGAGCGTCTTCATGAAGGCTGCAACACCGCTCGCATTGGCGCGTACCTTCCTCTTCGTGCCGGCCGACCGGCCCGAGCGCCATGCGCGTGCGCTGGCTTCGGGCGCCGGCGCTGTGATCGTCGATCTCGAAGATGCGGTGGCGCCCGAGCGCAAGGCGGCGGCGCGCGAGCAGCTCGCCCGCAGCCATGCGGCGCTGTCCGCTGGCGAGCGCAGCCGCCTGTTCGTGCGCGTCAATCCGTCAGGCACGGCCTGGCACGACGAAGACTGCGCGCTCGTGGCGCAGCTGTCGCGGCAAGGGCTCGCCGGCGTGGTGCTGCCCAAGGCCGAGCGTGCCGAAGAACTCGCAGCGCTGGTCGCGACGGTCGGGCCGCAGGGCGTGCTCGTGCCGTTGATCGAATCGGCCGCCGGGCTCGCCGCGCTCGATGCGCTCGCGAACGCAGCGCAGGTGCTTCGGCTTGCCTTCGGCCATCTGGACTTCCAGGCCGATCTCGGTCTGGCCTGCGAAGCCGACGAGGCCGAATTGGTGCCGGTGCGCCTTGCGCTGGTGCTGGCTTCGCGCCGCGCCGGGCTCGCAGCACCGATCGACGGCGTGTCGCCCGACTGGCGCGATCGGGAGCGGCTCCAGCTCGATTGCGCACGCGCGCGGCGCGGTGGCTTCGGCGCCAAGCTCTGCATCCATCCCGAGCAGGTGGGGCCGGTGCATGCGGCCCTCGGCCCGAGCGCCGAGCAACTGGCCTGGGCGCGGCGCGTGAACGAGGCCATGCAGTCCGCCGGCGGTGGCGTGATCAGCCTGGACGGCCGCATGGTCGACGCGCCCGTGCTGCGGCTCGCGCAACGCCTGCTCGCGCTGGAAGCGCAGGGCGCGGTCTGAATCCGGTTTTTATCGACATCAGGAGACGACGACATGGAACTGAAATCCAAAGTTCTGCTTTGCGCATCGCTGGCCGCAGGCCTGCTGGGAATGCAATCGCCCGCTGCGGCCCAGGCCGCGTGGCCCGACAAGCCCATCACGATGGTGGTGCCTTACTCGGCCGGCGGTCCGACCGACGTGGTGGCCCGCATGCTGGCGATCCCGATGGGCAAGTCGCTCGGGCAGACGGTGGTGGTCGAGAACACGGTCGGCGCCGGCGGCACCATCGCGCCCGCGCGGGTCGCGAAGGCGAAGCCCGACGGCTACACCATCCTGATCCATCACATGGGCATGGCCACCGCGCCTGCGCTCTACAAGAAGCTGTCCTATGACCCGCTCAAGGACTTCGAGTACATCGGGCAGGTGATGGACGTGCCGATGACGCTGCTGTCGCGCAAGGACTTCCCGGCCAACAACTTCAAGGAGCTGCTGACCTACGTGAAGGCCAACAAGGACAAGGTCTCGCTTGCCAATGCCGGCATCGGCGCCGTCTCGCAGCTGTGCGGCCTGCTGTTCGCGAGCCAGATCGGCGTCGACCTGACGACCGTGCCCTACAAGGGCGCCGGCCCGGCGCTCAACGACCTCATGGGCGGCCAGGTCGACCTCCTGTGCGACCAGACCACGCAGACGGCGCCGGTCATCAAGGACGGCAACCGCGTCAAGGTGTTCGGCGTGACCACGCCCAAGCGCCTGGCCAGCATGCCCGACATCCCGACGCTCGACGAGCAGGGACTCAAGGGCTTCGACGTGCGCGTGTGGCACGGCATCTACGCGCCCAAGGGCACGCCGGCCGCCGTGACCGGGAAGCTCAACGTCGCCCTGCGCGCGGCCCTGCAGGACGAGGTGGTCAAGCAGCGCCTGGCCGACCTGAGTTCGGAGATCGTGCCCATGGACAAGGTCACGCCCGAGGCGCTGCGCAGCCACCTCGCGGCCGAGACCGCCAAGTGGGGCAAGGTGATCCGCGCCGCCGGCATCCAAGGCGAGTGAGAACCTTAGGCCTCAATCGCCGAACTCGACGAACACGGGCTGGTGGTCGGATGCGCGCGTGGCCAGGTCGACCTCGATGCGGCGCACGCGCGGCGCCAGGCCGTCGCTGACGAAGACGAAGTCGTAGCTCACCGGATCGGGGCCGTACCTGCGGTCGAAGAGCCGGAAGGTGGGTGCGTGGGGGGCATTGCCGTGCACCAGCGGCCACGCATCCCGCAGGCGCTCGCGCAGCGTCGCGTGCGCCGGGTCCGATGCGCCCATGTTGAAGTCGCCGCAGAGGATGACTTCTTTCGTATGCAGCTTGGGCTGGAAGGGGCCCTCGTAGTCGGCCTTCGGCGGCGCTGCGGCCTGTTCGCAGGCCTCGGCGTGCAATGCGAGCAGGGCCCTTGCCTGCGCCGTGCGCTGCTTCGACGAGTAGTACTCGAGGTGCGTGGTCATCACGCGCAGGGGCCCGAGTTCGGGGCTGGTCAGCGTGAGCACGGTGCACATGCGCGGCATGCTGGTCACGTCCGGGTCGGCCGGCCAGGGCAGCGGGTGGTGCTGGACCCGGGACACCGGCAGGCGGGTCGCGATCACGTTGCCGAAACGCTGGCGCCGGCCCTCGGGGTCGAACTCGTCCACCGCGGCACCGAAGAAGAGCTGAAAGCCCGGCAGCAGCGCGCTGAGCTCGGCCGGCTGGTCGCCCGGGCCGCCGGGCATGGCGCCATAGCCCGATGCGATCTCCTGCAGGCACAGGACGTCGAAGTCGCCCATGGCGCGCGCGCCCTCGACGATGCGCTGCGGGCTCACGACGCCGTCGAGGCCGCAGCACCATTGGGTGTTCCAGGTCACGAGTTTCATTGGATGCCTGCCTTCCTTCTGTTCGAACGCGGTATATGGACGGCTTGTGACACCCCGTTGCATTGAGGGGTCAGTGTTTTCCTGAGCCGGTGGCTGCGCGAAACTTCGCTACAGTGAACAGCGCCTGTTCAGGCTCGTCAACATAAGGAACATCATGAGCAAAAGAGTCGCATACGTCACCGGGGGCATGGGAGGCATCGGAACCGCCATTTGCCAGCGCCTGCACAAGGATGGTTTCACGGTCATCGCCGGCTGCGGTCCCACGCGGGACCATGCCAAGTGGCTGGCCGAGCAGAAAGCCGAGGGCTACGAGTTCCACGCGTCGGTCGGCAATGTCGGCGACTGGCAGTCGACGGTCGAGGCCTTCACCAAGGCCAAGGCCGAACACGGCAGCATCGACGTGCTGGTCAACAACGCCGGCATCACGCGGGACCGCATGTTCCTCAAGATGACGCCCGAGGACTGGAGCGCGGTGATCGAGACCAACCTCAACAGCATGTTCAACGTCACCAAGCAGGTGGTCGCGGACATGGTCGAAAAGGGCTGGGGCCGCATCATCAACATCAGCTCGGTCAACGGCGCCAAGGGCCAGGCCGGCCAGACCAACTACTCGGCCGCCAAGGCCGGCATGCACGGCTTCACGATGGCGCTGGCGCAGGAGCTGGCGGCCAAGGGCGTGACGGTGAACACCGTGAGCCCGGGCTACATCGGCACCGACATGGTCAAGGCGATCCGCCAGGAAGTGCTCGACAAGATCGTGGGCACGATCCCCGTCAAGCGGCTCGGCGAGCCCAGCGAGATCGCTTCCATCATCGCGTGGCTCGCGACCGACGAAGGCGGCTACTCGACGGGCGCCGACTTCTCGGTCAACGGCGGCCTGCACATGCACTGAGGCGCCGACGCTTCGGCCAGTTGCAAAAAGACCCGCCACGGCGGGTCTTTTTGTTTCCGGCGACGATGCTTGCGGTCACGTCCTACTGCGCCAGCCTCCGCCGCACGACAAGGTCACAGCCCATGGATGCCACCTCCACCCTCGGCACGCAGGAGCGCACGGCCTGCGAGGTGCACACGGTCCGCTTCCACTTGAACGGCGTCGCGCGCACGGTGCGGCTCGAGGCCTGGACCACGCTGCTGGACCTGCTGCGCGAGCACTGCGGCCTGACCGGCACCAAGAAGGGCTGCGACCATGGGCAGTGCGGCGCCTGTACGGTGCTGGTGGACGGCCGCCGGATCAACGCCTGTCTCGCGCTCGCGGTGATGCAGGAGGGCGCGACGATACAGACCATCGAGGGGCTGGCGCACGGCGACCTTCTGCATCCGCTGCAGCAGGCCTTCGTCGACCACGATGCTTTTCAGTGCGGCTACTGCACGCCGGGCCAGATCTGCTCGGCGGTCGGCCTGCTGCGCGAGGGCCATGCGCAGAACGAAGACGACGTGCGCGAACAGATGAGCGGCAACCTCTGCCGTTGCGGCGCCTATCCGAACATCGTCAGGGCGGTGGTCGAAGTGCTGGGGCATCAGCAGTCCGGTGCGTGGAAAGCCGTGCGATGAATCCTTTCGAGTACCACCGCGCCACCGATGCGGCCGACGCGCTGCGCTCCATTGGCGGCGTGGACGGCGCGCGCTTCATCGCCGGCGGCACCAATCTGCTCGACCTCATGAAGGAAGGCGTCGCCCGGCCTGCGCGGCTGGTCGACATCACGCACCTGCCGCTGCGCGAGGTGCGCGTCACCGAACGCGGCGGCCTCCACGTGGGCGCGCTGGTGCGCAATGCCGACCTGGCCTGGCATCCGGAAGTGCAGCGCCGCTATCCCCTGCTGGCGGAGGCGCTGCTGGCCGGCGCCTCGCCGCAGCTGCGCAACATGGCGACCGTCGGCGGCAACCTGCTGCAGCGCACGCGCTGCTACTACTTCTACGACATCGTCACGCCGTGCAACAAGCGCGCGCCGGGCAGCGGCTGCCCGGCGATCGAGGGGCTGAATCGCATCCACGCGATCCTCGGCGCCAGCGAGCAGTGCGTTGCGGTGCATCCTTCGGACATGTGCGTCGCGCTGGCGGCGCTCGAAGCGGTGGTTCACGTGCAGGGGCCGCAGGGCGAACGCTCCATCGCCATGGCCGACTTCCATCGGCTGCCCGGCGATGCACCGGAGCGCGATACGACGCTGGCCGCGGACGAACTGGTCATCGCGCTCGAGCTGCCGCCCGATCCCTTCGCTCGCCATTCCTGCTATCTCAAGCTGCGCGACCGGCGCTCCTACGCTTTCGCGCTGGTGTCCGCGGCCTGCGCGCTCGACATCGCGCAGGGGCGCATCCGGTCGGCGCGCATCGCGCTCGGCGGTGTGGCCCACAAGCCCTGGCGCCGGTGCGAAGCCGAGGCGCTGCTGGCCGGCCAGGTGCCCGGTGTCGCCGCGTTCGAGGCAGCGGCGGCCGTGCTGGTCGAGGGCGCGCGGGCGCTGGAGCACAACGGCTTCAAGATCGAACTGGCGCGCCGTACCGTCGTGCGTGCGCTGCTGCAGGCGGCCGGCATGGAGGCGGGTGCGTGACGGCACAAGCCGGATTGCCCTTCGGGGCGCCGGTGGCGCGTGTCGACGCTCGGGCCAAGGTGACGGGTGCGGCCCGCTACGCCGCCGAGCATCCGGCCGAGGGCCTGCTCTATGGCGTGGTGGTGCCGAGCCCGATCGCGCGCGGCCGCATCCGTTCCATCGACAGCCGCGCGGCGCGCGCCGTGCCGGGCGTGATCGAGGTGCTGACCCACGAGAACCGGCCGCCCATGGCACGCTTCGATCTGCTGCACAAGGACATGGATGCGCCCGGCGGCTCGCCGTTCCGGCCGCTGCACGATGCGCAGATCCACTCCGACGCGCAGCCGGTGGCGCTGGTCGTGGCGGTGAGCTTCGAGGCCGCGCGCCATGCGGCGCGGCTGATCGAGGTGCACTGCGCCGCCGAGCGGCCGCGCAGCGACATGCAGCGGCTGGCGATCGAGGCCCGCAAGCCGAGCCGCCTCAAGTTCGGCTACCAGGTCGCGCCCAAGGTGCGCGGCGAACCGGAAGATGCCTGGGACGAAGCGCCGGTCAAGATCGAGGCGCGCTACCGCTCGCCGGCCGAGTTTCACAACCCCATGGAAACGCATGCCAGCACGGCGATCTGGGAGGGCGAAGGGCGGCTCACGATCTACGACAAGACGCAGGGCGCGCAGAACAGCCGCGCCTACCTGGCGCGCGTGCTGAAGCTGCGCAAGCGCGATGTGCGCGTGCTGTGTCCCTTCGTGGGCGGGGCCTTCGGGTCGGGGCTGCGGCCCGGCTACCAGCTGGTGCTGGCCGCGATGGCGGCGCTGACGCTGCGGCGCACGGTGCGCGTGGTGCTCACGCGCCAGCAGATGTTCAGCTTCGGCCATCGGCCCGAGACCCTGCAGACGCTGAAGCTGGCCTGCGATACCGAAGGGCGGCTGCGCTCCGTCGTGCACGAGGCGGTGTCGGAGACTTCGCGCAATGAGGACTACGTCGAGAACATCGTCAGCTGGACGGGTCTGCTCTACGACACGCCGAACCTGCGGCTGGCCCATCGCGTGGTCGAGCTCGACCGTTTCACGCCGACCGACATGCGCGCACCCGGCGCGGCCCAAGGGGTTTATGCGCTCGAAAGCGCGATGGACGAACTGGCGCATGCCGTCGGCCTGGACCCGCTGGCCCTGCGCCTGCGCAACTACACCGAGACCGAGCCCGGAAGCGGCAAACCCTTCTCGAGCAAGGCGTTGCGCGAATGCTATGCGCGCGGCGCGGAGCGCTTCGGCTGGTCGCGCCGAGAGCCCGAGCCGCGCTCGATGCGTGACGGCCGCACGCTGATCGGCTGGGGCATGGCCACCGGCGTGTGGGACGCGATGCAGATCCACGGCGCCGCACGCGCCGTGCTGCGGGTCGACGGCACGCTGGAGGTCGGCAGCGCCACCACCGACATCGGCACCGGCACCGGCACCGTGATGTCGCAGATCGCAGCGGCGACCTTGGGCCTGCCGCTTGCCAAGGTGGACTTCAGCCTCGGCGATTCGAGCCTGCCGCTGGCGCCGGTCCAGGGGGGCTCCTTCACCGTGGCCACCATCGGCACGGCGGTTCAGGCCGCCTGCCTCAAGATCGCGGCCAAGCTGCTCCTCATGGCGCGTGCGCAAGGCGATACGCCGCTGCGCCAGCCGCGGTTGAAGGATGTCGAATTCGTCAACGGCCTGGTGCGGCTGCGCGTGGATCCCTCGCGTTCCATCAGCCTGCGCGAGCTGATGCAGCGCGCCGGTGCGGCCCAGATCGAAGCCAAGAGCCTCGCATTGCCCAATCTCATGAAGCAGCGCAAGTACGCGCGCGCCACGCATTCGGCGGTGTTCGCCGAGGTGCGCGTGGATGAAGAGCTGGGCAGCGTGCACGTCACGCGCGTCGTCAGCGCGGTGGCGGCCGGACGCATCGTCAATCCGAGAACGGCCACCAGCCAGATCGAGGGCGGCGTGGTCTGGGGCATCGGCATGGCGCTGCACGAGGAGGGTCTCGTCGATCACCGTTTGGGCCGCGTGATGAACCACAGCCTGGCCGAATACCACCTGGCTGCCAACGCCGACGTCGGGGAGATCGAGGTGATCTTCGTCGACGAGCAGGACGAGGTCGTCAATCCGCTGGGCGTCAAGGGCGTCGGGGAGATCGGCATCGTGGGCGTCGCGGCGGCCGTGGGCAACGCGATCTTCCATGCGACGGGGCGCCGCGTGTACAGCCTGCCGATCACGCTCGACAAGGTGCTGGGACTGGATTGACGGCGCGCTGAAAGGTGCAGGTGCGTTGGCGTCGATCTTGCAAAATGCAGCGATGCCCCACAGCGTCTCCCTGATCAATACCGTTGCGGCCGGTCTCGGCCTGGCGCTGGTACTCGGCTTCCTGGCGGCGCGGCTTCGGCTGCCGGCGCTGGTGGGCTACCTGCTCGCGGGCGTGATCATCGGCCCGTTCACCCCGGGCTTCGTGGCGGATGCGGAGATCGCCGCGCAGCTGGCCGAGATCGGCGTGATGCTGCTGATGTTCGGCGTCGGCCTGCATTTCTCGCTCGACGATCTGCTCGCGGTGCGCAAGATCGCATTGCCCGGCGCGATCGTGCAGATGGCGGTGGCCACGCTGCTTGGTGGCGCATTGGCCACGTGGTGGGGCTGGAGCCTGGGCGGCGCACTGGTGTTCGGGCTCGCCTTGTCGGTGGCGAGCACGGTGGTGCTGCTGCGCGCGCTCGAAAGCCTGGGGCTCCTCGATTCCTTCACCGGCCGCATCGCGGTCGGCTGGCTGGTGGTGGAAGACCTCGCGATGGTGCTGGTGCTCGTGCTGCTGCCGCCGCTGGCCGGCGTGATGGGCGGCAAGACGGCCGTGGCCGACGCTGCGCCGGTCTGGCAGACGCTGGGCCTCACGCTGCTGCAGGTGGGTGGTTTCGTGGTGCTGATGCTGGTGGTGGGGCGGCGCGTGTTCCCGTGGATCCTGTGGCAGGTCACGCGCACCGGTTCGCGCGAACTCTTCACGCTGTGCGTGGTGGCGGCCGCGGTCAGCATCGCCTTCGCATCGGCGGCGCTGTTCGGCGTGTCCTTCGCGCTCGGCGCCTTCTTCGCGGGGATGGTGATGCGCGAATCCGAGTTCAGTCATCGGGCGGCGCAGGAATCGCTGCCCCTGCGCGACGCCTTTGCCGTCCTGTTCTTCGTCTCGGTCGGCATGTTGTTCAACCCGGCCGTGCTGATCGAACGCCCGCTGCAGGTGTTGGCGGTCGTGGGGGTGATCGTGGTGGGCAAGTCCGTGGCGGCCTGCGCGCTGGTGCTGCTGTTGCGCTATCCCTTGAGCACGGCGCTCACGGTGAGCGCGAGCCTGGCGCAGATCGGCGAGTTCTCATTCATCCTGGCTGCGCTCGGCGTCTCGCTCGGGCTGCTGCCGGCCGAGGGCCAGAGCCTGCTGCTGGCCGGCGCGCTGATCTCCATCGCCACCAATCCGCTGTGGTTCAGCCTGATCGGTCCGCTGCAGAAATGGCTGCATGCGCGTTCATCCCTTGCGCGCAGCCTGACGCTGCGCGACGACCCGTTGGCCGAGCTGCCGGTGAGCACCGAGGCGAAGTACCTGTCGCGCCACGTCGTGCTGGTCGGTTATGGCCGCGTGGGGCGGCGCATTGCCGCCGAGCTGGCAGCCCACGATGTTCCCTTCGTGGTGGCGGAGCAGAACCGCGAACTGGTGGAGAAGCTGCGCGCCGAGGGGCTGGCGGCCGTCTGGGGCGATGCGGCCGATCCCGCGGTGCTGATCCAGGCGCATGTGGCGCGGGCCCGCGTGCTCGTGGTCGCCGTCGCCGATGCGATGAATGTGCGGCAGATGATCGAGACCGCGCGCACGCTCAACCCCGCGATCGAGACCGTGATCCGCAGCCACAACGAGGAGGAGGCGCGGCTGCTCTCGGAGGAGGTGGAGGCCACCGTGTTCCTCGGCGAGCACGAGCTTGCGCAGTCGATGGCGCGCGCCGTGCTCAGCCGCGCCGCGCCGGCCTGAGACCTGGTTCAGAGGTCCTCGATCACCAGCCTGCAGTAGCGCTCGGCGATCGAATAGGGCACCGTACGCACCACCTCCATCAGGCGCTCGGCCGCGGCCCTGTTCTCGGTCTTGACCAGGAGGCCGGTGTGGCCGTCGCGCGCGAGCTTGGTGTAGGCGCGCACGGTGGCGCCGTCGGTGCCGGCCGAGGGCAGCGGGTTGTCCGCGTCCCTGACCGTGGGCGAGATCTGGGCCAGCATGGTCTTGGGAGGGATCAGGTAGACCTCGTCGCCGCTGAAGCCGTTCTCGATCAGCTGGTGTCCGACTCGGCTCGCGTCCTCGGCATTGGGAAACATCACCATGGAGTGGCCGGTCGGATAGAAGGCCCCTCCGAAGGCGGCGACCATGTGGGGGTCGAGGGTGAAATGCTTCATGTCTCCTCCTTGGCACGGCGGTGTTGTTGAGGTGCATTCAGCTTAGGCATGGCGGCACCCGGGCGCTGTAGGAAAAGCTTGGCAGGTGCAAATTACCCACATTCAGACTATTGAGGGTATTCAAGACTTGCCAATTTAATTACCGTTCATCACATTTGAGACGAAACGTGAAGTTTTGGCTAGGTGTTGTAACGCGCGTTGAATAGGATCGATGAGTTCACTCGATGACCCCCTCCTAAACTCATGTCGCAATTGCGAAATATCGCGCTCACCGTGCACGAACTCGAAGAGGGCGAGTTCTATTGGGTATTGATGGAGGGCACCGACTACGCGATGGAAGAAGCGCTTCCATACCTGCCGCTCGAGGCTGCGAGCGATCCGCAAGCGACTTACGCCAATGCATTGGTGGCAGGGATTGCGGCGATAAGAAAACTGTTCGGCAAGGACGGGCCGCGCGCCTGAGGCGGCGTACCCAGACCCAGAGGAAAGCATGCGGAAATTCGGAGCGGCGGTCGCCGCGCTCACTGTCGCACTGGTGGTCGTCGGCTGGTTCAACCGTCCTGCGACCTCGACCGAATGGGCGGCATGGGTCCAGACACTGGGCGTTCTTGCCGCGATCCTGTGGGCGCTGCGGCTGCAGGCCCTGGCCTCGAAGCAGAGCCTGCGGCAGGCCGGTCAGGTGGCGGCGATCTTCGCCACCAACATGCACTGGGTCTTCAGGGAGCTGAACGACGCCTGCGGCAAGCGCAGCTGGCCCGACTACACGGTGAATCGCCGCATCCTCGATGAAATCCTGGCGCAGGGTCGCGAGGTGACGCTGCAATTGCTCGACGGGCGCTCGCTGGCGATGGTGAGCAGCTTGCGCGCGATCGCGGTCGAGGCGCTCGAAATGACCGCGCCCCATACGGAGGGCGGCAACTGGTCCCACCTGCAGCTCTATTTCGACAAGCGCCTGCCCAGCATCGCGGCCTGGCTGTCGGCGACCGGTCATCCACCCGAGAGCAGCGGGCCGACCGACTATGTGGGGCTTCGCACCTCCTTCGGGCAGCTCGGCGGCCGCTGACCGCTGAAGAAGGAGGAAGCGCCGTCCGTTCAGGACGTGACGTGCTCGCTCATCGAGGGCCACCATCGGCGCCACCACGGGCGTTTCGGTTCGGGCGCCGCGGCGCTGGCCATCAGCTCGGCTGCCATCGAGGCGCGCACGCGTTCGCGCAAGGCAGTCTCGTAAGCGTGCGCGGGCGCTCGCGCGTTGCGGTCTCCGCGCAATGCCAGGCGTCGCCAGGCATGGGCGTGTTCAGCGAGCTCCGCATCGCTCAGGTCATCGGGGTGGGGCAATTGCTGCGTCATGCTGACGAGATTGTGCCGCGCTCCCGGGCCGCCGGCATTCTTTCAGCGAGGCCGAGTGGCCTGCGGCCAACGCCGCATGAAAAAACCGGGCTCGCGGCCCGGTTTGTCGTCTCGAGTGCAGCCGATTACAGCGCAAGCTGGTCGATGCCGCGCGCTGCGGCGCGGGCTTCGGCGCGCACGGTGGCACGGTCAACCGTGCTGGCGAGCACCGGCGCCACGCCTTGCGCATAGCCTTCCGCGTACGGGTTGGCGCTGCGGGCGGCGGCGACGGCTTCGGCTCGCACGCCGGCACGGTCGGTCGAGGCGGTCAGCGCCGGCGCGATGCGGGACGAGACGCCTTCGGCGTACGGGTTCTCGCTGCGTGCGGCAGCCACCGCTTGGGCCCTCACGTCGGCACGGCTGTTGGCCGACACCAGCGAATGCACGCCTTCATAGGTTTCGGCTTGGGCGCCAGCGGCAGCAAGAAGCGAGAGAGCGGCGGCGGCAATGATCTTCGAGGTCTTCATTTCAATTTCCTTCAATGGTTTGGATGATGATTTCGAACCGGTCTTGGGTGGGGCGCCGTCCCTTCGGGGGCGGCCACCTCGCTCGGTGCCCTGTTCATCCAGAACAGTGAATGGCTGCTCTGTGGGGATGAAGTTTGCGCCCGAAATCTAGGTGGAAACCCTGCCAAATGGAATTGCGGTGTTTTCGTTCCGGCAACAATCCGGACGCGGCACCCCGATCCGGATCGGGCAATTGGACCCAGAGAAGGCTGCGCGGAAGGACGAAGAAGGCCCTCAGCGCTTGTCGGGCGACTGGTTCGCGGGGAGCTTGCGTCCGAGCAGTCGGGTCAGCGCATCCAGTTCGCGTGCGAGCCGTATCGCTTCTGCGCGCGCGCTTTCATCACCCTGCTTCATGTGCAGCAGGTGCTGCTCGTAGGCGTCCGAGAGTTGCGTCCATCGCTCGAAGGATGCGTCGATAGGCGTCACCGAATCCTGCATGGCTGCCTCTATTTCATGGCGCTCGGGCCATTTCGATGGTTATCTCCTGCTCCACGAAAGACTACACAAAGCGCCGGACCCTTTCCATGGCAGGGGCGGGCCTTGCGCGCCGCATTCGGCACTACTTCATGCTTTTGCCGGTTTCGCGAACGCGTGAAATGGATCACGAAAGAAGTTAACCTGTAAGTACTACATGTAATTACAATTGGCTACATGGACATACGCTCCGAGACAAACCACGGTCGGTCTCTTCGCCGTGCCTGCCTGGCAGCACATGTCCTATAGCGTGCTCCAGCGCGTGGCCAAGGGTCCTCTGCCGATGGTCTTCACTGCGGCAGAGGACATCGAGAGCCTGCGCATCCTGAAGGACGGGGGCTGGGTCAAGGTCACGTTCTCGGCGCCGCCGGGACGGGCGGGCACGGCCACCGTGACGGAACTGACCCCTCTGGGTCGTTTCGCGATGCAGTTCGTGCAACCCGACAAGGACAAGCCATGAGAGTCATTGTCTGCATTCTGGCCAGCATCTCGGTCTTTGCCGCTTGCGTCGGCGGGTGGTGGTTCTATTGGCCGATCTGGCAGGTCCAATCACAGGTGAAAACCAGGCTGCCGGAACCCCGCTTCGCCGTGTTCTCCGGCGTGACCTACAACAAGAGCACGGGCACGGGCTGCGGCTACGTGCATGCCGACGACCGCAGCGGCCGCTTGTCCGGCCGAACGCATTTCATTCTGTTGCCCGACGGCGACGTGAGGTTCGACCCGAAGGACCCGATCCGCGGCAACACGGTGCAGCAGCTCGAGAGCCTTCGAAAGCACGCGGACTACCTGGCCCTGGTCTACGACCGCTGCCCGCCGGCTTGAGTGCTTCGCAGCGCCGCTTCTAGGCGCCGCTTGCCGCGACCCGTGGTGCAGGCGCGACCGGGTTGTCGACGAGCTTCAGCTCGACGAGCTGGGACGCCTGGCGCAGTGCGTCGCGCAGTTGCTCGAGGCTGAAGGGCTTGCACAGCCAGACGGCGCTGTGCAGAGGTCCGTCCGGCGCCTTTCTGCCCGTGGCAAAAATGACCGGCAGCTTGCAACGAGACTGCAACTTGCCGGCCAGTTCCAGCCCGGACAAGGCCGGCAGGCCGACGTCGACCATCAGCACGTCGAACGCGCCTTCGAGGAAGCGGGTGAGCGCACCCTCGGCGCTGCGGACGCCGGTCGCCCAGTGGCCCAGGAGTTCCAGGGCCTCGAGCGCGGCTTCCAGCACATCGGGATCGTCTTCGACCACCAGCACCCGCAAGCTGCAAGCATTGGGCGAGCATGCGGTTGAGGGGGCCATCTGCGATCTCTCGGGACGTTGGGATCGGGAGCATCGTCCTGCGCCGAGGGGCGGACTGTAGGAACGCGCCGCGATCAGATGCCCGCCTCTGGTGTATGGCGATACAGGGCGCAACACATGGAAAAGCACAGCATGTCCTCCGACGCGGCCGATGACGGCTTGCACGTCATGATGCCGACGTCATTCTTCCTCCCATGCCTGCGCCATGAAGATCGCGACCTTCAACGTCAACGGTGTCAACGGCCGTCTCCCGCGCCTGCTGGAATGGCTGGCCGAGTCGAGGCCGGACGTGGCCTGCCTGCAGGAGCTCAAGTCGCCCGACGAGAATTTTCCAGCGGCCGCGATTCGCGCAGCGGGCTACGGCGTCGTGTTTCATGGCCAGCGTTCGTGGAACGGCGTGGCCATCCTCGCGCGCGGCCGGGAGCCGATCGAAACCGGCCGCGGCCTGGACAGCGAAGACAGCCAGAGCCGCTACCTCGAAGCCGTGGTCGGCGGCGTGGTCGTCGGCTGCCTGTACTTGCCCAACGGCAATCCCCAGCCCGGCCCCAAGTTCGACTACAAGCTCGAATGGTTCGGACGGCTCGAAGTGCATGCGCGCAAGCTCTACGCCTGCGGGCTGCCGGCGGTGCTGGCCGGGGACTTCAACGTGGTGCCTACCGATGCCGACATCTACAACCCCGCCTCGTGGCGCGACGATGCGCTGCTGCAGCCGGAGGCTCGTGCCGCCTTCGCGCGCCTCTTGAAGCAGGGCTGGACCGACGCGATCCGCGCGCGCCATCCGAACGAGGCGATCTACACCTACTGGGACTACTGGCGCAACCGCTGGCCGCGCAACGCGGGCCTTCGCATTGACCACCTGCTGCTCAATGCGGAGCTCGCGCCCTTGCTGATCGATGCGAACGTGGATCGCGAGGTGCGTGGCCGGGCTGGTGCCAGCGATCACGCGCCGGCCTGGGTCGAACTCGATCTGCCCTCGATCGGGCTCTCCGACAAGAGCTGAAGCAGCGATGCGCTCGCCGACGCCGGCGTTCAGCGGCGAAGCTCCTCGGCGATCTCCGTTGTTCGATGCACCCAATGCAGCGCGGGGTCCAGCGAGAGCGTCTTGCGCGCCGCGTTCTGCTGCGCGGCGCTCAGGGGCGCAAGCATCTCGACCTGGCCCGCGACGCTGGTCGCGATAGGGATGCCATCCCGGTACAGCACACGCGAGCCTGCGACCCGCGGAATCTTGGTGCCCGGAACGACCGTTCCGAGCAGGTTGGCGGGATCCGAAGCCGACAGGCAGACCAGGCTTTCGTCGGCCGGCCGGCGCCGCATCTGGCGCATGAGCCCGATGGCCTCGGGCAGCGCGAACTGCTCGCCGGACAGGCCCGCGATGAAGCGGCCGCCGCGGATCTCGCCGCGCGCTTCGAGCCGGCGGTAGCTGCGCACCAGGTCGCGCCATGGCGGCAACCAGGCGGCCTCGCGCTCGAGCATGCTCCAGCACACCACGCCATAGCGGCGCAGCAGCACGCGCGCGACCTGTTCGATGGATTCGGGCGCGAGGGCGCGTGGCGGCTCTTCGGTCGTCGCGGAGCCCGGCTGCCGCGTCAGCAGCCAGCGGCCCGCGTCCTCGATGCCGAAGAGCGCGGCGCGGCGCCGGCGCTGCTGCTGCGCGTGCGTCGGCGCGCGCTTCGAGGCCGGAACCAGCAATGCGCGCAGGCCCGCATAACTGTCGCAGCGCACGCGGCCGCGCGCGACCAGTTCGCTGAGCGCGTCTTCGACCTCGGTGCCCAGCAGGCGTGCGCCCTCGGCGATCTCGTCGAAGAATGACGCGCCGTTGGCCGCGAGCCAGGCAGCCACGCGCTGCGCGCGCGAACCCAGTCCCGCGTCGTCGACCGGTGCCGGCGCGAGTCCGTTCCAGAGCGCTGCGCTGCGCCGCGGCAGCAGCAGGATCGGCGTGGCGCGCAGCGACTGGCCGGCACCCCCTGCCGCGCGGCCATCGTTGGCGGACGGCCGCAGCCGCGTCCACAGCACGCGCCCCGCAGTGCACAGGTCGTCGAGCCAGGCGCTGGCATAGTCGTTGACGCGCGCCGGCAGCAGTTCGGCCTCCCACAGCGCGGCCGGCGCCTCGTAGCCTTCCAATTGGGTCAGCACGCCGGCCAGGGCATCCGGGCCGCTGACACGCGCGGCCGCGCCGACGTGCTGCCATTCGAAGAGAAAGCGTGCGAAGTCGCGCGGCTCCACGGGTTCGATCTCGCGCCGCAGGCGCTTGAGGGTGTAGCGGTGGATGCGTGCGAGCAGATGCCTTTCGCACCACTCCTGGCCGTCGGCCTCGGGCGTGAATCGCCCCTGCAGCACTTGGCCTTCGCTTTGCAATCCCAGCAGTGCGGCTTCGATGTCTGAGAGCGGCAACCGGAGCTGCTGCGCCAGTTCGTCCGCCGAGACCGGGCCCAGCCCGCCGAGGCGCGACTGCAGCAGCTCGCGCAGCAGCTCGTCGCGGCTCCCGGAGGTCTGCGCATATTCGGCAGGGGCCTCGATGAGCGGCTGCATGGCGGCGCCGGGATAGAGCGCCTGGGTCAGCGCCAGGCGCTCGGCCGCGACCCACAGGCCAGGCGACAGGCGCGTCGCGCGGCCGGCGCCGGCGAGCGCCTCGAGCCATGTTTTCCAGTTCGCATTGCGGGCCACATCCTCGTCGTTGACCACGCCGAGCCCGCTGAGCGCTTCATGCATCTCGTCGGGGTTGCGGGGGCCGGGCCAGGCTTCCTCGCGCACGCTGCCGATCGCCTCCGGGTCCAGCCGGCCCATGTCGTCCGCGCTCTCCGGATCGGTGTAGCGGCGGCTCTGCACGGCCTGGGTGCGGCGCTCTTCCAGCGGCGCATCGTCGAGAAAGGCATAGGGCCGTGCGTTCAGCACTTCCGCGGCGAGCGGCGAGGGCGCGGGAAGATCGCACGCGAGCACGCTCACTTCGCCCGCTTCGATGCGACGCAGCAGGCGCAACCAGCCCTCGGCGTCCATGGCCTCATGCAGGCAGTCGTCCAGGGTCTGCGCGACCAGTGGGTGCTCGGGGATCTCGCGTTCGCCCGCGAGGTTCTCGGCGCAGGCGACCTGGTCCGGGAACACGGACGCCAGCAGGTCTTCGGACTTCATGCGCTGCAGCTGCGGCGCCACCTTGCGGCCGCCGATGAAGCGCGGCAGGGCGAGTGCGGTGGTTGCATTCCAGCGCCAGCGCACACCGAACAGCGGCGCGTCCAGCAGCGCCTGCACCAGCACGTCCAGCGCCGTGGCCGAGTGCAGGTAGCGGGCCACCTCCGGCAGCGCAAAGCTGTGGCTGGTGGACAGCGAGAGCACGATCGCATCCTCGGTCGCCGCGGCCTGCAGCTCGAAATTGAACTTGCGGCAGAAGCGCTTGCGCAGGGCCAGGCCCCACGCGCGGTTGAGACGGCTTCCATACGGCGAATGGATCACCAGCTGCATGCCGCCCGATTCGTCGAAGAAGCGCTCGATCACGATCCGGTCCTGCGTCGGCACCGCGCCCAGCGCTGCCACGGTGCGCGCGAGGTGGTCGACGATCTGGCGTGCGGCTTCGTCGTGCAGTCCCACGCCGCGCGCCAGCCAGCGCACCGCGGCCTCGGCGCCTTGCGTGGCGATGTGCTGTCCGACCTCGTCGCGCAGCCGCGAGACGCCGAAGGAGAGCTCGTCGCTGCGGCCCGGCGCCTCGCCGAGCCAGAACGGGATGTTGGGCGCCGCACCATGCGCATCTTCCACGCGCACGCGGCCCGGCTCGATGCGCAGGATGCGGTAGCTGGTGTTGCCGAGCTGGAACACGTCGCCGGCCAGGCTCTCGACCGCGAAGTCTTCGTTCACGGTGCCGATCTTGTGGGCCTGCGGTTCGAGCACCACGCTGTAGTCGCCGGTCTCGGGAATGGTGCCGCCCGAGGTGAGGGCGGTCAGGCGCGCGCCCTTGCGTTCGCGCAAGCGGTGATGGACCGCGTCACGGTGCACATAGCCGGCGCGCGGTCCGTTACGGGTGGTGAAGCCTTCGGAAAGCATGCGCACCACGGCGGCGTAGTCCTCGCGCTCCAACTGCGCATAGGGCCAGGCGCGGCGCAGCAGGGCGAACAGCTCGTCTTCGTCCCATTCGCGGCTGGCGGTCTCGGCCACGATCTGCTGCGCCAGCACATCGAGGGGCGCGGGCAGCACATGCAAGGCATCGAGCTCGCCGCGGCGGATGCAATCGAGCAAGGCCGCGCATTCGACCAGCTCGTCGCGCGACTGCGGGAACAGGCGCGCCTTGGGCGTGCCGCCCACCGCATGGCCCGAGCGGCCGGCGCGCTGCAGGAAGGTGGCGATCGATCGGGGCGAACCCAGCTGGCACACCAGGTCGACATCGCCGATGTCCAGGCCCAGTTCCAGCGAGGCGGTAGCCACGAGCACTTTCAGTTCGCCGCGCTTGAGGCGTTGCTCCGCGTCGAGGCGCGCCTCCTTCGCGAGGCTGCCGTGATGGGCCGCCACCGTTTCCTTCCCGAGGCGCTCGCCCAGATGCCGCGCCGCACGTTCGGCCATGCGCCGGGTGTTGACGAAGACCAGCGTGGTGCGATGCAGGTGCACGAGTTCGGCGACGCGCGAATAGACCTGCTCCCACTGCTCGTTCGACATCACCGCGCCGAGCGGCACGGGCGGCAGCTCGAGCGCGAGATCGCGTTCCTTGGCATAGCCGATGTCGACGATCTCGCAATCCGCAACGCCATCGGTGACTGCGCCCGCACCCACCAGGAAGCGCGCGACCTCGTCGATGGGCTTCTGCGTGGCGGAGAGACCGATGCGCGTCAGAGGCTTCTCGCAGAGCGATTGCAGCCTTTCGAGCGACAGCGACAGATGGCTGCCGCGCTTGCTGGCCGCGATCGCATGGATCTCGTCGACGATCGCCGTGCGCACGGTCGACAGCATCTTGCGGCCCGATGCCGAACCGAGCAGCACGTACAGCGACTCCGGCGTGGTGACCAGGATGTGCGGAGGCTTGCGCAGGTTCTGCTGGCGATCCCTGGGCGCCGTATCGCCGGTGCGCACGGCGCTGCGGATGTCGACGTCCGGCAGGCCCAGCGCGGCCAGTTCGGCGCGGATGCCCGCCAGCGGCACTTCCAGGTTCAGGTGGATGTCGTTGGACAGCGCCTTCAGCGGCGAGACGTAGACCACCGTGGTTTCGTCGGCGAGCCCCTCGGGCTTCAAGCCCTGGCGCACCAGTCCATCCAGCGCGGCGAGGAAGGCCGTCAGGGTCTTGCCCGATCCGGTCGGCGCGGCGACCAGCGTATGGCGACCCGCACGGATCGCGGGCCACGCCGCCGCCTGCGCCTCGGTGGGCGCAGCGAAGCTGCGGCTGAACCAGCCGCTGACGGCGGGGTGGAAGGCTTCGAGGGACACAGGCAGAACGGACATCGTAGCGGCCGATGGGCCAGCTTGCGATATCCGGTCAATTCGGGCCTTTGTCGCGAATGTCAAGTCAAAAAAAAACGGCTCCTGGGCGAAGCCATGCCGGTGACGCGCGGCAAGACTACTATTTGTTTTTGCGCACGATGAACGACGACATGAAACGCGACCCCGAGCCGGTTCCGGCAACGAGCTACCGGCTCGCCGACAACCGCAGCGCGCTTCAGGGACGCGTGTTCCTGACCGGCACGCAGGCGCTGGTGCGGCTCTTGCTCCTGCAGTGCAAATGGGACGAAGTGCACGGCCTGAAGACGGCAGGTTTCGTGAGCGGCTACCGCGGCTCGCCGCTCGCCGGCGTGGACGTCGAACTCTGGCGCGCGGAGGCCGATCTCGAGGCGCACGATATCCGCTTCCTGCCCGCCATCAACGAGGACCTGGCCGCCACGGCGCTGATGGGCACCCAGCAGGTGGGCGCCGATGCAGAGCGCAGCTTCGACGGCGTCTTCGGCATGTGGTACGGCAAGGGCCCCGGACTGGATCGGGCCGGCGATGCGCTGCGCCACGGCAATGCCGCGGGCACGACGCGCCAGGGCGGCGTGCTGGTGGTGGTGGGCGACGATCATGCGGCGGTCTCGTCCTCGATCCCGAATGCGAGCGAGCTCTCGCTGATGGGCTGGGGCATGCCGATCGTCCATCCGGCCTCGGTCGACGAGTACGACGCCTTCGGGCTGTGGGGCTGGGCCGCATCGCGGCACGCCGGCCTCTGGGTCGCATTCAAGGCCATCTCCGAAACGGTGGAGAGCGGGCGTTCGATCGAGGTGGCGTCGCTGCCCGAGTTCACCGCGCCCGATGAGGCGCCCGGGGCCGCCGAAGCGCGGGCCTACCGCAGCGACGACTTCCTGACGCCCGCCATCGAAGTGCGCCTGGCCGCGAGGCTGGAGGCGCTGAAGGCCTTCGCGCGGCTGAACTCCATCGATCGCCTGGTGGTCGCTGCGCCGGAGGCGACGGCGGGCATCATGGTGGTCGGCAAGTCCTTCCATGACCTGATGGAAGTGCTGCAGCGTTGCGGCATCGACGAAGCCGAATTGCAGTGCATTGGCCTGCGCATCTACAAGCCGGGCCTCTGCTTCCCGCTCGAATCGCAGCGCGCGCAGGACTTCTGCGCCGGCCTGCGCCATGTGCTGGTCATCGAGGAGAAGGCCTCGGTGGTCGAGCAGCAGCTGAAGGAGCTGGTGTTCAACCAGGAACAGCGGCCCACGGTCTGCGGCAAGCACGATCTGGCCGGCGGGCCGCTACTGACGTGGGTGGGCCAGCTGGGCCCCGCATCGATCGCCTCGGCCTTGCGCGCCTGGCTCGCATCGATCGGAGACCCGCTCGCCGAGCGCATCGACGCCGGCCTGTTCGCGAAGCCCGCCTTGCTGTCGAACGAGTCGGACGGCATGCGCCGGCTGCCTTACTTCTGCTCGGGCTGCCCGCACAGCTCGTCGACCAAGGTGCCGGAAGGAAGCAAGGCCCTCGCCGGCGTGGGCTGCCACTACATGGCGAGCTGGATGGACCGCAGCACCGGCGGCTTGACGCAGATGGGTGGCGAGGGCGCCGACTGGCTGGGCCATGCGCCCTTCACCGCGATGCCGCACATCTTCCAGAACATGGGCGAGGGCACGTATTTCCACTCGGGCTACCTGGCGCTGCGCCAGGCGATCGCGAGCGGCGCGAACATCACCTACAAGATTCTGTTCAACGACGCGGTCGCGATGACCGGCGGCCAGCCGGTCGACGGCAGCATCTCCGTCGCGCAGATCTGCACGCAGGTCGCGAGCGAAGGCGCGAAGCGGGTCGTGGTGGTCACCGATGACCCGGAGGTCTACCGCGGCGTGCGGCTCGAAGAAGGGGTGCAGGTGCACCACCGGCGCGACATGGACGCGGTCCAGCGCGAGCTGCGCGAGATCGCCGGCGTCACGGTGCTCGTCTACGACCAGACCTGCGCGGCGGAGAAGCGGCGCCGGCGCAAGAAGAAGACCTACCCCGATCCGGCCAAGCGCATGTTCATCAACGCCGCCGTGTGCGAGGGCTGCGGCGATTGCGGCGTGCAGTCCAACTGCTTCTCGGTCGCGCCGCTCGAAACCGAGTTCGGGCGCAAGCGGCAGATCGAGCAATCGAGCTGCAACAAGGACTATTCCTGCGCCGAAGGCTTCTGCCCGAGCTTCGTGACCGTGCTGGGCGGCGAGGTGCGCAAGAGCAGCACGGCCCTGTCGCCCGCGCCGGATCTGCATGCGCTGGCCGGGGCGCTGCCGCTGCCCGCGCTGCCGAAGGTCGACAGGCCCTTCGACATGCTGGTCGCGGGCGTCGGCGGCACGGGCGTGATCACCATCGGCGCGCTGGTCGCGATGGCGGCGCACCTGGAAGGCAAGGGCGCGTCGGTGCTGGACTTCACCGCGCTGGCGCAGAAGGGCGGCTCGGTCGTGAGCCACATCCGCATCGCCGGCCGGCCTTCGCTCCTGCATGCGGTGCGCGTGCAGCCGCAGCGCGCACGCACGCTGATCGTGGCCGACATGGTGGTGGGTGCGTTGCCCGACGTGCTGGGCACGGTGAAGGAGGGCGGCACGCAGCTCCTCGTCAACTCGCACTTGCAGACCTTGGCGGAGTTCACGCGTTCGCCGGACCTGCCTTTCCGCCACGATGCGCTGTTGCAGAAGTTCCGGGCCGCCGTCGGCGAGGCCCAGGTCCAGGCCATCGATGCGCACGACGCTGCCAAGGCCCTGCTGGGCGACGCGATCGGCGCCAACATGCTACTGCTCGGCTTTGCCTGGCAACGGGGCGGTGTGCCGGTCGGGCTCGATGCGCTGACGCGGGCCATCGAGCTCAACGGTGTCGCGGTCGCGGCCAACAAGAAGGCTTTTGCCGCCGGGCGCCTGGCCGCGCACGATCCGGCCTGGAAGGCCAAGCTGTCGGGCCGCGAGGGCACGGTGGTGCAGCTGACGCGGCCGCAAGGCCTCGAGAAGATCATCGAGACCCGCGTGCGTTTTCTCGAGGACTACCAGAGCCTGTCGTACGCGAAGCGCTACCTGGATTTCGTGCGGCGCGTCGAGGCTGGCGAGCGCGCGGTCGTGCCGGAGGGCCGGCGGCTGCGCTTGACGGAAGCCGTGGCCCGCAACCTCTTCAAGCTCATGGCCTACAAGGACGAGTACGAGGTGGCGCGCCTGTACACGCGCCCGGAGTTCCTGGCCGAGCTGCGCGCGCAGTTCGAAGGCGATTTCCGGCTCCAGTTCAATCTCGCGCCGACCTGGTTCGCGAAGCGGAATGCGCAGGGCCTGCCGATGAAGCGCGCCTACGGGCAGTGGATGCTGGCGATGTTCAAGGGACTCGGTGCGCTGCGCTGGCTGCGCGGCACGCCTTTCGATGCCTTCGGCTACACGGCGGAACGCAGGCAGGAGCGGCAGCTGATCGCCGAGTACCGCCAGCTGGTGGAGCGCCTGCTCGAGGGCTTGGGTCCCGATCGGCTGGCCGAGGCGGCGCGCATTGCCGGCCTGGCGGAAAAGATCCGCGGTTACGGCCACATCAAGGACGAGAGCATCCGCGCGTACCGGGAGAGCCTGGCCGCTGCGCTGGACGGCGCGCAGAAAAGCCGTGCGGCTCCTGCCTTGAGGATTGCCTGAGCGAGGAAAAATTCTCAGGTGCGCGGACGATCCGGCCCGCCGCCATCGATGCCCGCATTTTTTGCCGAATCCTTCACGCGGTACCCGGGCCGTTTGCGCCGACACTGCGACCCAGGTTCTCTGGGGGATTGCTGACTGCAATCATTCGGCCCGCTTCGTGCGGGCCTTTTTTTTTGCCTGTCAGCGTGGCCGATGGCCGTAGGCCAGGGTCTTGAAATCGTCGAAGCTCGGCAAGCTCCAGTCGACGTCGTCGCGGGAGAAGCGATAGTCGTCGAGCCACGCCGACCAGCATGCGAACTGCGGCGGCGAGGGCGCCACGACGGGGCGCTGTCTCTTCATCAGTTCGAGCGCCTCGAGCGGCGCATGGCCGCGGTGCACCAGCAGGCACAGCGCCAGCGTGGCGGAGCGGCCGATGCCGTACTCGCAATGGACGAGCACGCGCTGCCCCGCGTCGAGAAACTCGTTCGCGAAGCGGATGCCGTGCTCGACATCTGCCATCCGTACGCCGCACATGTCCTCGGTGGGCAGGTGCAGCAGCGCGATGCCGTGCCGGCGCAGCACGTGCGGATCGGGGATCGCTTCGCCGCGCAGGTCGATCACGGCCTGGATACGATGCTCGCGCGCGAGCCGCTCCGCGCAGTCGTAGGGGAAGCTGCCGCCGACGGCGAGCAGCTCGGTGATCCAGCTGAAGTTCGGTTGCCAGGGGTCCATGAACCAAACCTAGCGCCTTCTGCCTGGCATTTGCGTAGGCCGTTGTAGAAAGAGATCGCCTTGCTAGACCGACAGCGACCCCAGTCGCGCCACCACCATGTCGTGCAGCGCCCGTGCAGCCGCGGACAAGCTGCCCTCGCGGCGTTGCACGAGGTAGATCCGGCGCGTGAGCTGGGGCATCGGAAGCGGCCGGGTGGCGATCGTCTCGCGCCGGAACTGGTAGAGCGTGAGCGTCGGGACGACGCTGATGCCGAGCCCGGCCTCGACCATGCCCATCACGGTGGCGAGCTGCTCGACCTCGAGCACGGTGTTCATGGCCAGCGGATGCAGCGCGGCTTCGAGCGCCTGCCGCACGCTGCTGTTGCGCGTCATGTGGATAAAGGGCCAGGGCGCCAGCTTGCGCAGCGTGAGCCGCGGCTCGGAAGCCAGCGGGTGGTCGGCTCGGCACACGAGGTGAAAGCGATCGGTGCACAGCACGCGCATGCGCAGCTCGGCCGCATCCGCGACGCGCGTGCTGCCCGACGCCAGCGCGAAATCGGCCTGGCCGCCGCGCACCAGGTCGATGCAGGCATCGGACAGCTGATCGCTCAATGCGAGCTCGATTCCCGGCCAGGTCTGGCGGAACTCCGCGAACAGCGCCGGCAGCCAGCCGGCCGCGAGCGAGGGCAGCGCCGCGACATGCACGCGCCCCTTGCGCCGCTCCACGTGGTCGCCCAGGTCGGCGAGCGCACGGCCCATGTCGGCGAGCAGGCGGCGCGCAGAAGGTTCGAACAGCCGGCCCTCGGGCGTGAGCTGCACGCTGCGCGTGTTGCGGTCGAACAGGCGCGTGCCCACCGATTCCTCGAGCGCGCGGACCAAGGTGCTGAAGGCCGGCTGGGAGAGATGGCAGGCCTCTGCAGCCCGCGTGAAGTGGCGCAGATCGGCCAGCGCGAGAAAGGCGCGCAGCTGGCGGGTGGAAAGGTCGGCGGATGCCATTGATTCGAATAGTGAATGAATCCATCCAAACTTTCGATTGTACGGATGAGGCCCTAAAACCTACATTCACCGCATGACGAGATCGGAGACATGAGCAACTTGCCCGCTTCCCCCTTGCTGGTCGGCTGTGCGGCCGGCTTTTCGGGCGACCGCACCGATGCCGCCGCACCGGTGGTGGACACGCTGATCGCGCGCATGCAGCACGGCCCCTCGGAGCAGCGCGCTTTCCTGATCTTCGAAACCCTGGCCGAGCGGACGCTCGCGCTGGCGCAGCTGCGCCGGCGCGCCGATCCCGAAGCGGGCTACGAGCCGCTGCTCGACGCGATGCTGCGTCCGGTGCTCGCACGCTGCCTGGCGCACGGCATCCGCATCGTCAGCAACTTCGGTGCTGCGAACCCGCGCGCCGCCGCCCGCCACATCGCCCGCATGGCGCGCGAGCTCGGCGTCGACGCGCCGCGCATTGCGGTTGTGGAAGGCGACGATCTGTCGGCGCCCGCGCAGCGCGCGCTGCTGCGCGAACAGCTGGGTGCCGAGATGGACCGGATGCGCCTGGTCAGCGCCAACGCCTACATCGGCGCCGAGCCGATCGCCGCCGCGCTCGATGCCGGCGCGCAGATCGTGGTGTGTGGGCGCGTTGCCGATCCGTCGCTGACGGTGGGGCCGGCCATGTCGCACTTCGGCTGGCGTTCCGACGACTGGGACCGGCTTGCACGCGCCACCATGGCCGGCCATCTGCTCGAATGCGGCGCGCAGGTCTGCGGCGGCTACTTCGCCGATCCGGGCTACAAGGAGGTGCCGGGCCTGGAGGCGATCGGTTTTCCGATCGCCGAGATCGACGCAGACGGCCTCTGCATCATCGGCAAGGCCGATGCCACGGGCGGCCTGCTCAGCGAGGCCACGGTCAAGGAGCAGCTGCTGTACGAGGTGCACGACCCGGCTGCCTACCTGACGCCCGACGTGGTGGCCGACATCGGCGACGCCGAGGTGAGCGCCGCCGGGCCCGAGCGCGTCGCGCTCTCCGGCGTGCGCGGCCATGCGCGGCCCGCCGACTACAAGGTCAACGTCTGCTACGAAGGCGGCTGGCTGGCCGAAGGCGAGATCTCCTACGCCGGCGCACGCGCCGAGGCGCGGGCACGGCTGGCCGCCGACATCCTGCGCAAGCGGCTCGCGGGCCTCGCGCTGCGGGTCGACCTGATCGGCGCGATCAGCATCTTCGCGGACGACGCCGGCCGCATGCTGGACGCGATGCCCGAGAGCGGCGCGCGCGACGTGCGGCTGCGCGTGGCCGCGACGCACGAGGAGCGCGGCGAAGCCGAGCGGCTCACGCGCGAGGTGATGGCGCTCTACACCTGCGGCCCGGCCGGCGGCGGCGGCGTGCGCACGGCGCTCACGCCGCGGCTCAACACGCGCTCCTGCCTGTTGCCGCGGGAGCAGGTGCCGGTGCGCTTCGAGATCGTGGAGGCGGCATGACACAGGTGCACAAGGTCGCGCTCTTCCGCGCCGCCCACGGCCGCACCGGCGACAAGGGCAACCGCTCCAACATCAGCGTGATCGCCTGGCATCCGGAGCTCTATCCCTTGCTGGTGGCACAGCTCACGCCCGAGGCCGTGGCCGCGCAGTTCGGCCACCGGCAACCGAGCCGCGTGCAGCGCTTCCTGCTGCCGAAGCTGCACGCGATGAACTTCGTGCTCGACGATGTGCTGGACGGCGGCGTCAACGATGCGCTGAACCTCGATGCGCACGGCAAGGCGCTGTCCTTCCTGTTGCTGGACATGTCCATCGAGGTGCCTGCCTCGCTGGCGCATCTGCTGATCGGCCCGGCCGATGCCTGATCTTTCGCTTCGCTTATTCATTCATCCAGGAGACATCACCATGATTCGCATTCGACCCCTCGCGCTGGCCTTCGCCGCGCTGCTGGGCGCCGGCGCCGCAGCGGCGCAGACCTACCCCGACAAGCCCATCAGCTTCGTCGTGCCTTTTGCCGCAGGCAGCGCGACCGACCAGATCGCGCGTGCGCTCGGCAATGGCGTGACGGCGGAAACCAAGCAACCGGTGGTGATCGACAACAAGGCCGGCGCCAGCGGCTTCATCGCCTCGCAGCAGGTTGCGAAAGCGCCGCCCGACGGCTACACGGTGCTGATCACCACCAACACCACGCACGCCGCCAACGAGCACCTGTTCAAGAAGCTGCCCTACGACCCGGTGAAGGACTTCAGCCCGATCGCCGCTTTGGGCAAGGGCGGCCAGATCATGGTGGTGAATCCGAACTCGCCGGCCAAGACGGTGGCCGAGTTCGTCGCGCTCGCGAAGAAGGAGCCCGGCAAGCTGAGCTTCGGCAGCGGCAGCTCCTCGAGCCGCATGGCCGGCGAACTGCTGCAGCAGTTGGCCGGCATCAAGCTGCTGCATGTGCCCTACAAGAGCAACCCGCTCGCGGTGACCGACCTCTTGGGCGGCCAGATCGACATGATGATCACCGACACCGCGACCGGCCTGCCGCAGGTCAAGGCCGGCAAGCTGCGCGCGCTCGGCGTCTCGGGCGCCCAGCGCTCGCCGCTGGCACCGGAGGTGCCGACCATCGCGGAAGCCGGCGTCAAGGGCTACGAGATGGGCTACTGGTTCGCGGCCTATGCGCCCGCGAAGACGTCGCCGGCGGTGGTCAAGCGGCTCAACGAACTGCTGGTCAAGGCGGCGAAGAGCGAGGCTGCGAAGACCGCGTTCTACGAGCCGAGCGGTACCGAAGTGTTCACCACCTCGCCCGAGGAGCTCGCGAAGTTCCAGTACGGCGAATCGCAGAAGTGGGGGCGCATCGTCAAGGCGGCGGGCATCGAGGCCGAGTAAGCGTCGCTGTCCGAAGAGGCAGCCGAGGAGACAAAAATGCAGATGAGAATCAATGGACGCTGCCGCGTCCTGTGCGCAGCCGCGCTTGCGGCACTGATGACGCTGGCCTGCGGTGGCGGTGGCGGCGGCGGTGGTGGTGGTGGTGGCGGCATCGTTGCGCCCCCTGCGTCCGCACCCGCGGCGGCGCAGATGAAGCTGACGATCAGCGCCACCACCGACATGCCGGGCAGCTTCGGCAGCGTCGGCGCCTACGAACAGCTGACCGGCACGATCAGCGGCGAAGTCGATCCGAAGGACCCGAAGAATGCCGTGATCCAGGACCTCGATCTCGCGCCGGTCAATGCGCGCGGCATGGTCGAGTACAGCGCCGATTTCGTGATGCTCAAGCCGAAGGACATGAGCAAGGCCAGCGGCGTGCTGCGCTACGACGCGCCGAACCGCGGCAACATCCTGACGATGCCGAATCTCGCGGCGAATCCCAGCGATGCGGTGTTCTTCGAGCGCGGCTACGTGTGGATGTTCTCGGCCTGGCAAGGCGACGTTCCGAAGAGCTCGCCGCAGCGCTTGACGGTCACGGTGCCGGTCGCGAAGAACAAGGACGGTTCGTCGATCACGGGGCCGTACGCCACCGAGCTGCTGACCTCGGCCGCCGCGCCTTCGCTCAGCCTGCCGGGCGGCGTCTTCAACGGCACGATGATTCCGTATGCGCCCGCGAGCCTCGACAACACGCAGCCCGGCTATCTGCTGACGCGCCGCGTGAACGAGACCGACCCGCGCATTGCGATCCCCGCCGCGGACTGGAAGTTCGCGAGCTGCAACGCCACGGACAACCCGTTCCCGGGCACGGCGGATCCCGCGCGCATCTGTCTGAAGGGCGGCTTTCAGCCGAACACGCTTTACGAGCTCCAGTACGTCGCGAAGGATCCCAAGGTGATGGGTGTCGGCCTCGCGGCGCTGCGCGACACGATCGCCTTCTTCAGGAGCCAGCAAGCCGATTCGGCCGGCACCCCGAATCCGATCGCCGGCAAGATCCGCCATGCGATCGGGCAGGGCACCTCGCAATCGGGCAATGCGATGAAGACCTTCCTGCACCTGGGTTTCAATCAGCGGCTCGACGGCGGGCAGGTCTTCGAGGGCATCTACGCCCATGTCGCGGCGCGCCAGACCAACATCAACACGCGTTTCGCGGTGCCGGGCGGCGGCGGAGGCTTGCGCACCGATCACCGTGCCTTCGGCCAGACCGCGCCGCGCGGACTGGCGGCCGACTACGCCGACGCGATCTCGGGCCGCACGGGCGGCGTGATGAAGCGCTGCACCGAGACCGCCACCTGTCCGAAATTCTTCCTCGGCCTGTCGGGCACGGAGTTCTGGCAATTGCAAGGCTCGCCGGTGTTGACCGATGCCCTGGGTGCCTCGGACCTCGTCCAACCAGCCAATGCGCGCATCTACTACTACGCGAGCACGCAGCACGGCAGCGGCACGGGAAGCCTGGCGAGCGGAATCAATTTCAGTCCGACCTCGGCGGTGTATCCGATCGGGTCGATGACGGACCATGCCGATACCTTCCGCGCCTTGTTCGTCGACTTGGAGGATTGGGTCGTCAAGAATCTCGCCCCGCCCGCGAGCCAGGTGCCGAAGCTCGCCGACGGCACGCTGGTGCGGCCCGACCAGCTGGTGTTCCCGACCATCGCGGGCGCCACCTGGCCGCTCGCGGGCGGCGGCGCGCCGACGGCGATTCCGGCCTTCAACTATCTGGCGCGCTACAACGGCTTTCCGCTGCTCGACTACGGCCCGCAGTACAGGCCGCAGGACGAGTCCGGCATCCCGACGGTGGTTCCCCCCTCATACATGGGCAAGGACTACGCGATCCTGGTGCCGCAGGTCGATCCGGGCACCGCCCTCACCAAGGCCGGCATCCGCAATGTCGACGTGCAG
Source organism: Variovorax sp. LjRoot84 (assembly GCF_964254305.1). Classification (NCBI taxonomy): domain Bacteria; kingdom Pseudomonadati; phylum Pseudomonadota; class Betaproteobacteria; order Burkholderiales; family Comamonadaceae; genus Variovorax; species Variovorax sp. LjRoot84. Next base: position 3,815,569 of record NZ_CAXUTE020000001.1, on the reverse strand, counting down.
GCGCCGCTGGGCACCAGCCTCGAGTTCAACTACGTGGCCACGCCGGGCATCGTCGATCTGGTGAACCTGTCGGGCAGCTTCATCCCCTTCCACAAGACCGAAGCGGCGCGCATCGCGGCCGGCGACACGCGGCCATCGATCGAATCGCTCTATGGCAACCAGGCCGGCTTCGTGACCGCGGTGACCGGCGCGGCCAACAGCCTGGTGGCCCAGCGCTTCCTGTTGCAGCGCGACGCGGACCGGAGAATCGCGCGGGCTCAAAGCACCGTGGTGCTGCCTTGAGCGAAGCGCGCGGCCGGATCAGGCGGTCTCCGCGAGCGCGTCGCCCAGTGCATTGACGAGGCGGTCGATCTCGGCCTTCTCGGCGATGAAGGGCGGCGCGAGCTGGATGGTGTCGCCGCCGTAGCGCACGTAGAAGCCCTTCTTCCAGCAGTTCATCGCGATCTCGTAGGGGCGGCGTGCCGGCTCGCCGGGCAGGGGGGCGATCGTGAGGCCGGCAGCCAGCCCGAAGTTGCGGATGTCGGCCACGTGCTTGCTGCCCTTGAGGCTGTGCACGGCGTTCTCGAAATGCGGCGCCAGCGCCTTCGCGCGGCCGGGCATGTCTTCCTTCTGCAGCACGTCCAGCGCGGCGATGCCGGCGGCGCAGGCGACCGGATGCGCCGAGTAGGTGTAGCCGTGCGGGAACTCGAGCATGTAGTCGGGGCCGCCGGCCGCCATGAAGGTGTCGTAGATCTCCTTGCTCGCAATCACCGCGCCCAGCGGCTGTGCGCCGTTGGTGACCTGCTTGGCCACGTTCATGATGTCCGGCACCACGCCGAAGGCATCCGCGCCGGTGAGCGCGCCGCAGCGGCCGAAGCCGGTGATGACCTCGTCGAAGATCAAGAGGATGTTGTGGGCGGTGCAGATCTCGCGCAGCCGCTGCAGGTAGCCGCGCGGCGGGATCACCACGCCGGCCGAGCCCGCGAAGGGCTCGACGATCACGGCCGCGATGTTCGATGCATCGTGCAGCGCGATCAGATCGAGCAGGCGCTCGGCCAGTTCGGCGCCGTGTTCGGGCATGCCGCGCGAGAAGGCGTTGGATGCGAGCTGCGTGTGCGGCAGATGATCCGCCTCCACGCCCTGGCCGAAGAGCTTGCGGTTGGCACCGATGCCGCCGACCGAGATGCCGCCGAAGTTGACGCCGTGGTAGCCCTTCTCGCGGCCGATCAGCCGCGTCTTGCCGGCGAGGCCCTTGGTGCGCCAGTAGGCGCGCGCCATCTTGAGCGAGGTGTCCGCGGCCTCGGAACCCGAGCCGGTGAAGAACACGTAGTCGAGCCCGGCGGGCGTGAGTTCCTTGAGCTTGTTGGCGAGTTCGAAGGAGAGCGGGTGGCCATGCTGGAAGGCCGGCGCGTAGTCGAGCTTGGCGATCTGGCGGCTCACGGCCTCGGTGATCTCGGGGCGGCCGTGGCCCAGGCCCGAGCACCACAGGCCCGAGAGGCCGTCGAAGATCTTGCGGCCGTCGCCGTCGGTGAAATAGGCGCCCTTGGCCTCCACGATCATGCGCGGGTCGGCCTTGAAGTTGCGGTTGCCGGTATAGGGCATCCAGTGCGCGTCGAGCCAGGCGGCGTCGGTGCGCAGGGCAGGGTTCGGTTCGAGGGCGGTCGATGCGGTGCTCATGGGCGCTTCCGGAGGTGATGGGAATGCGTCGATTGTTCGCACGGCCTTCAGTGTGGAGAATGGCGCAATATCAATCTTCACTTGACGATCCATGCAAGTAAAACCGCCGCGCGAAAGCGCCGCCAGGAACCGCGCCGTGCTCGGCCAGCTGAGCGACATGGACCTGCGCCTGCTCAAGGTGTTCAAGAGCGTGGTCGAGTGCGGCGGCATGGCGGCCGCCGAGCTGGAGCTCAACATCGGCACCTCCACCGTGAGCCGGCATGTGAAGGATCTCGAAACCCGGCTCGGCCTGGTGCTGTGCCGGCGCGGGCGGGCCGGCTTCTCGCTCACCGCCGAGGGCCAGCGCGTCTACGACGAGACCCTGCGCCTCTTGGCCTCGGTCGACGCCTTCCGCGGCAGCATCGACGACATCCACAACCGCATGGGCGGGCAACTCGAGGTGGCGCTGTTCGACAAGACGGCCAGCAACCCGCAGGCGCGCATCAGCGAGGCCATCGCCCGCTTCACGCAGCTCGCGCCCGAGGTGAGCCTGAGCGTGCACGTGGGGTCCATCAACGCCATCGAGCAGGGCGTGCTGGAGGGCAAGTTCCAGATCGGCATCATTCCGGCGCACCGTACGTCGAAGAGCCTGGTCTACGCGGATCTGTTCGACGAGACCATGCTGCTGTACTGCGGCGCGGGGCATCCGCTCTTCGACAGCAGCCACGCGAAGCTGAACTGGGCGCGGCTGCGCGAGCATCACTTCGCCGGGCTCGGCTACCACTCGCCCAACATGCAGCTCAGCCATCGCGCGAAGCTCACGCGCAAGGCCACCGGCTTCGACCAGGAGGCGATCGCGACCTTGATTCTCTCGGGGCGCTTTCTCGGCTTCCTGCCCGATCACTATGCGCAGGCCTTCGAGCAGCGCGGCCTCATGAAGGCCGTGCTGCCGGCGCGTTTCAACTACAGCTGCCGCTTCGTCAGCGTGCTGCGGCGCTCGCCCAAGCCTTCGCGCGCGGTGCTGGCCTTCCAGGCCTGCCTCGCGGCGGCGCACGCCCCCTAGGAGAGCCGGTCCAGCAGGCTGTACCAGGCGACGCCTGCCGCCACGTAGAAGCGCTGGAGGCCGTGCAGCGGTATGGCCTGCATCGGCGTCACCGGGTAGGGGAAACTGCTGCTGTCGCCGGTCAGGCGCGCGGCCAGATGCCGGCCCATGCTGGTCGCCAGCGCAATGCCGCGCCCGCTGTAGCCGAGCGCCATCGTGACGCCCGGCGCCGGCGTGTGCACGTGCGGCATGAAGTCGCGCGTGACCGCGATGCGGCCGGCCCAGCGGTACTCGTAGCGCAGCGGCCCCAGCTGGGGAAAGAGCAGCTCGAGCGAGCGCTCCAGGTGCGCGAAATCCTGCGGCCCGCGCGGATCGGCGAAGTGGCCGCGCCCGCCCATCAGGAGCCGCCCCTGCGCATCCTTGCGGAAGTAGAGCAGCAGGCGCTGCGAGGTCGATGCCGTTTCGCCGCGCGGGAGGATCTTGTCGGCGGCCGCACCTTCGATCGGCCGCGTGGCGACGATGAAGCTGTTCGCGGCCAGGATGGTGCGCGCGAGGCCCGGCCACAGCGGGCCCGTGTAGCCGTTGGTCGCCAGCACCACCTGGTCGGCTGTGACGGCGGCGCCCGTCGACGTGCTCGCATGCCAGAGCGCGCCGCGGCGCTCGAGCCCCGTCACCTGCGTTTCGCCGTGCACCGCCGCGCCCAGACTTTGGGCGGCGCGCACCAGGCCGCGCGTATAGGCCAGCGGCTGGATGCCCCCGGCGCGTCCGTCGAGCCAGCCGCCGGCAAAGGCTTCGGTGCCGAGGCGGGCGGCGACGCCGGCGCGGTCCAGCAGCTCCGTTGTCACGCCGCGCCGTGACCACTGCGCGGCACGGGCGTGCAGGCCGGCCACCTCCCGCTCCGAGTACGCGGCCTGCACCCAGCCGCTGCGCACCGGCTGGCAGTCGATGCCGTGACGTGCGATCAGCTCGAACACGAGGTCGGCCGATCGCGACACGGCGTCGATCAAGGGCTCCGCGCGCTCGACGCCATACAGACGCACCAGGTCGTCGGGATCGTGCTTGAGCGTCGGGTTGACCTGCCCGCCGTTGCGCCCGGAGGCGCCCCAGCCCGGCTCATGGCTTTCGAGCACGCAAACCTGCGCGCCGGCCTCGGCCAAGTGCAGCGCCGTCGACAGGCCGGTGAAGCCGCCGCCGACGACGAGCACGTCGGTCTTGTGCGATTCCGTGAGCCGCGGCGTCGGCGGCGCGGCTGGCGCGGTGGCGGCCCAGAGCGACGGAGGAAGCTGTTGGCCCGATGCGAACCGGTTGCCCGTCACTGCAAAACCTCCGCGGGTGCGGCCGACGGGTGCAGCACGCGCCGCAGGAAGTCCTGCGTGCGCGGCTGCCGCGGCGCGCCCAGCACCTGCGCCGCCGGGCCTTCCTCGACGATGCTGCCGCTGTGCAGGAAGCAGACGCGGTCCGCCACCTCGCGCGCGAAGCCCATCTCGTGCGTGACCACGATCATCGTCATGCCTTCGCCCGCGAGCGCGCGCATCACGGCGAGCACGTCGCCGACCAGTTCCGGATCGAGCGCCGAGGTGGGCTCGTCGAACAGCATGGCTTCGGGCTTCATCGCCAGCGCGCGGGCGATCGCCACGCGCTGCTGCTGGCCGCCCGAGAGCTGGGCCGGGTAGGCCTGCGCCTTCTCGGCCAGCCCGACCTTGGCCAGGAGCGCCATCGCCTCGTTGCGCGCCTGCGCGGGGTTTTCGCGCAGCACATAGACCGGGCCTTCCATCACGTTCTGCAGCACGGTGCGGTGCGGGAACAGGTTGAAGCGCTGGAACACCATGCCCATGCGGCTGCGCAATTGGTGGATGTTCTTGCTGCCGCGGTCGACGCGTTCGCCGAAGGCGCGCACCTCTCCGCCTTCGTACGACTCCAGCCCGTTGATGCAGCGAAGCACCGTGGACTTGCCCGAGCCCGAGGGGCCGATCAGGCACACCACCTCGCCGGCATCGACGTGCAGGCTGACGCCCTGCAGCACGCGGTGCTGGCCGAAGCGCTTCTCCAGTTCGGTGACGCGGATCATGCTTTCCTCCCGGCGCCGAGACGGCGCTCCAGCCGGCGAAGGCCGTAGACCAGCGGCAGGCTCATGATCAGGTAGAGCAGGGCGACCAGCGTGTAGACCGTCATGTTCTGGAAGGTCGAGGACGCGATCAGCTGGCCGGCGCGCGTCATCTCGGCCACGGTGATGGTGGAGACCAGCGAGGAGTCCTTGAGCATCATGACCAGCGTGTTGCCGTAGGGCGGCAGCGCGATGCGAAAGGCCTGCGGCAGGATCACGCGGCGCATGATCATCGCGGAGCGCATGCCCATGGCCTGCGCGGCCTCGCGCTGGCCCGCGTCGACGGCCTCGATGCCGCCGCGGAAGTTCTCGGCCTGGTAGGCCGAGTAGGCGATGCCCAGCCCGATCACGCCGGCCTGGAAGGCCGTGAGCTGCACGCCGAACTCGGGCAGCACGAAGTAGATGTAGAAGAGCTGCACGATGATCGGCAGGCCGCGGATCAGGTTGATCACCGCCGTTCCCGTCCAGGACAGGGCGCGCACCGGCGACAGTTTCATCAGCGCCAGCGCCAGGCCGAGCACGCTGCTGAGCAGGAAGGAGAGGACGGTCACCTGCACCGTGACGACCGCGCCCTGCAGCAGGATCGGGAGGAAGTCGCGGGCGTGCTGGAGGAAGGACGCGGGCACTAGATGCCCCACTTCTGCACGATCTTCTGCAAGGTGCCGTCAGCCTTGATCGTCGCGATGGCCTTGTTGATCCGGGCCAGCGTCTCGGTGTCGCCCTTGCGCACCACCAGGCACACATCGCCGACGTTGACCGGCTTGTAGCTGTCCACCAGCTTCACGCCGGTGAAGGTGTTCTGCCGCAGCTGGTAGGCGATGATGGGCTGGTCGCCCAGGCCCGCCTTGATGCGCCCCAGCGCGAGATCGCGCGTCATGTCGGCCACCGAGTCGTAGCTGCGCACCTCCTTGAAGATGCCCTTCTTGGTGAGCATGTCGATGAAGACCGTGCCGACCTGCGCGCCGACCACCTCGCCCTTGAGCTCGTCCAGCGAGGTATAGGTCCGCGTGTCCTCGCTCTTGACGATCAGGCCTTCGCCATAGGAATAGACCGGATCGCTGAAGTCCACTACCTGCTGGCGCGCGGCCGTCTTCAGCATGGCCGCCGAGACGATGTCGATCTTGTTCGAGGTGAGCGAGGGAATGAGCGCCGAGAACACCGTCTGCTGCACGTTGACCCCGAAGCCGCCCGCCTTGCCGACGGCGGTGACGGTGTCCACCATCATCCCCTGGATGGTGTTGGTCTTCACGTCCAGGAAGGTGAAGGGCACGCCGGTGGCCGTGGCGCCCACGTTGTAGGTCGGCGAGGCGCCCTGGGCGCAGGCGAGCGAAACGACACCTGCAGCGAACAGACCCGCGGCAAAGCGATGAAAGCGGCGAACGAAGGGATTCATGTGGACTCCTTGAGGAAGATGCAAATGGGCGGGCCGGAACAGCCCGGCCTTCATGCGATGCAACATGCGTGCCAATATTCGATTCTTAAGAACCTTATATCAATTTATGAAAACCACTAGTCGAATCAAATGAATCGATATTCGATTCTTTCGAGCGGGGTCGCTATACTTCTGCGATGGACGCCCCACTGAAATCCGCCCCCGACGACAGCAGCAGCCTGCTTTTCAACCAGTCGCTGGAAAAAGGGCTGGCCGTCCTGCGCGCCTTCAGTGCACGGCGGCGCACCATGACGCTGGCGGAAGTGGCCGCAGCCACGGACATCAACAAGAGCTCGGCGCAGCGCATGGTCTTCACGTTGGAGCGGCTGGGCTATGTGCGAAAGCATCCCCAGACGCGGCGCTACCAGCTCACGCCGCGCGTGATGGAAATAGGCTTCAACTACCTGGCGGCCGATCCGCTGATCGACCTGGCCAACCCCTTCCTGTCGGAGCTGACCAAGGTCACCACGGAAACCTCCAACCTCACTGAGCCGGACGGGCTCGACATGGTCTACGTCGCCCGCTTCGTCAGCGCGCAGTTCGTGCCCGTCCACATGCCGATCGGCAGTCGGATCCCGATGTACTGCACGGCCTCCGGACGCGCCTACCTGAGCGCGCTCCCGGAGAGCGAGGCGCTGGCGCTGATCGAGGCCTCGGATCGCGTGGCCCACACGGTCCACACACGCACCGCGGTCGAGGACATCCTGGAGGCGCTGCGCCAGGCGAGGCTGCAGGGTTTCGCCACCAACAGCGAGGAGCTCTTCCTCGGCGACATGACCGTGGCGGCGCCCGTGCTGGGCAGCAACGGCCGGCCCGTGGCGGCCGTGCATGTGGTGGCGCCCACGAGCCGCTGGACGATGGATGACGCCGTGCGCAAGCTCGCCCCGACGCTGCTGCAATGCGCGCGGTCGCTGACGGGGTCGGTGCGGGGCATCGGCTGAGCGCCCCGCCACTACGCCTAGAAATCCAGCTTGGCGCTCAAGCTGAGGGTGCGCGGGTCACCGGGCTTGATGTAGTTCGCATACTGGTATTCCCAGTAGCGCTTGTTGGTCAGGTTGTTGACCGCCACGCGGAAGGTTGTGTCGTGGCCGCCGATGCGTGTCGCGTAGCTCGCGCCGATGTTCGCGACCGTGTAGCCGGCGAGTTTCAGCTGGTTCGAGGCGTTGAGCATGGTGCCGCCCGTGTACTTCGCGTCTGCCGACAGCTTGAGACCCGGCACCTGCGGCACCGCATAGGACAGCTGCGCCGTCGCCACGAAGTTCGGCGCACCCGCCACGCGGTTGCCGACAAAGTCGCTGCCGCGCTGGTAGGAGGTGTCGAGGAACATCAGGTTGCCGCCGAGCTGCCATTGCGATCCCAGGCGGGTGGCGGCGCCCAGTTCGAGGCCTTGGTAGATGGACTGCCCGTCCTGCACGAGGACGTTCTGGCTGTTCGCGTATTCGGCACCGCGTTCGATGCGGAACAGGGCGGCCGTGGCGCTCCAGCGTTGGCGCTGGGTCTTGATGCCCAGTTCGTACTGCTTGCTCTTGAGCGGATTCAGGAGGTCACGGTAGTTGGCATAGGTGATGCCCACCGAAGCGCCTTGCTCGAGGGATTCGACATAGCTGGTATAGAGCGTCGTGTCCGGCGCCGGCTTGAACATCAGCGCCAGCGTGGGCGTCACCACGCCGCTCTTGGTGTATTGCGAAGACCTGGCGCCGGCGATGCTGTAGCTGTTCTGCTCGTAGTTGGTGCTGCGCAGGCCAAGCAGCGCGGACCACTGGTCCGACAGCTTCACGGTGTCGCTGGCGAAGATCGCGCGCTGCGCGATGTCGCTGTCGCGGTAGACCGAGAAGTCGGTCACGCTGGCATAGCCGTTGGTGTTCTGTGTATGGAGGTTGCCGGTGCCGATCTGCTGGTAGACGCTGTTGCTGCTGTAGTCGTTGGTCTGCTTCTGCCAGGACGCGCCCAGGGTCAGCTGGTGTTCGATGGCACCCGTGCGCAACACGCCTTGCGCCATCGCCTGCCATTGGTCGAAGCGATGGCCCTCGCTGCTGTCGGAGCGGAAGTCGTTGTAGTTGCCGCTCGGATCCAGCAGGTAGGCGATGCCCTCGTTGCGACTGCGTGTGGCCGTGCTGTGGCTGTAGCTGGTGCTCAGCGTCCAATCGGGTGACAGCTTGTACTGGAGCCCGGTCGAGTAGAGCTTCAGATCGGTGTCGAGGTGCTGTCCGGGCCCCACGAGGCGCTGGTTGTCGCCTCGGATTGCGGTGGGCAGCTGTGCCCCGACATAGCTGCCGGTGAAGATCGACGGGGACTGGTCCGTGGAGTTGCGCTTCTGGTACAGCGCGTCGAAATTCCAGCTCAGGTCGCGCGTCAGCCTGGCATCGAGCGCCAGCGACACGGAATCGCGGCGGATGCCGCCGTCGTTGAAGGTCTTGCCTTCCTCGTGCGTGGCGTTGAGCCGGTAGCCGAAGCGGTCGTCGGCGCCGAAGCGCCCGCCGAGGTCGACGTGCTCGCTCCACACGCTGTCGGACTTGTAGCCGACCTCGATGCTCCTCACCGGCCGATCGGTCGGCCTCTTGGACACGTAGTTCACGATGCCGCCCGGCGATCCGAAGCCGTACATGAAGCCGGACGAGCCCTTGAGCAATTCGATCTGCTCGAAGTGCTCGTAGGGCAGGTTGATGGCATAGCTGAGGAAGGGCTTGCCGTCGATCCGATAGGCGTTCTGCCAATCCAGCGGCAGGCCCCGGACCGTGATGTAGCTGGCCCAACTGCTGTAGGCGCCGCTGTTGTCGGAGACCGAGGCGTCGAGGGCGAACACGTCGCCCAGCTTCGATACCTGGCGTTCCGCCAGGTCATCGTTCCTGACCACAGTGGTGGAGAAGGGCGTTTCAAGTTGCGTCCGCGCGCCGAGGGCGCCGCTGCTTACCTTCGTATCGAGGTGCTGGGACGTGTCGTCCTGGGACGCGGTCACGGTCACGACCGGCAGCGCTTTTTGTTCGCTCGTGGCCTCTTGCGCCTCGGCGCGGCCGCCCTGGGCGGCGGCCCATAGAACGAGCAGCGTCGCGCCGGTGTGCAGACTCAGCGTCGAGCGCTTGAAAGGGGGTGCAGAGGCAGATTTTGGCGACCGGTGGGTTTTGGCTGAGGCAATGGGTGTGAGTCTGACGTTCAACAATTTCTATCTCAGTAGTACAAATAGAAATCATTATCATTCACATTTAGGAGAAATCTTGGAGCCGATTGCTCGATTTGGTTCCGGTCGTGGCCAACAGCATCTCCATGGCCATGTGGCTCGGTGTCCCGGCGCCGCCGGAGGCATACAGCCGCGTCGAGGGCAACTGGACGAACTTCGCAAGGGACGGAACATCGGCCGCGGGATTGCAGACCAGCGTCTGGTTGAAGCTCGCGAAGTAGGTCACCGGTTTGAGCGATGCCCTCAGATCGAAGCCCAGCTTCCTGTACAGATGAGGATTGATGGTGAGGATCGTGTCGGGCCCGACGAGCAGTGTGTGGCCGTCCCTGGCATGCGCGACTTCTCCGGCGGCCAAGTTGCCTCCCGCGCCTGTCTTGTTCTCGATGATGACCGGCTGATTCCAGGCGGCCTGAAGCGCCGGCTGTATCAACCTGGCGATCACGTCACCCGGGGTGCCCGGCGGAAATGCGGCCACCAGGCGGACCGGTTTGGTGGGCCAAGCCTGCGCGAAGGCCGAAGGAGCCATCGCCAGGGCCAGCGCAAAGGCGGCGAGACGAAGAAGCGGGGTGTGGGCTTTCATGCCGGGTCTCCTCTCGTCGCATCGACGGAGATTGTTGTGGGGGTTGAAGTGGCGCGAGACAGCACACTTGCCGCGTCGTCCGCGGCCGCACCGCGCCATGCCACGATCTGGTCCGGGCGGATCAGTGCAAGCGGCGCTTCGTAGAGTTCGCGCAGGGCCGGCTGCGCCAGCCGCACGACGCGCAGGTCCATTTCCAGATCCCGTGCCGCGGCTTCGAAGGCTTCGGTAGCGGGGGCATCAGCCCCCAGCGCGAGCAGGGTCCATTCGGCGTGGAACAGGTCGAACAGCGAACGCCCGTCATCGAGCCACGCATGCGGCGGCCGGCCGCCCGGACTGGCGGTGGGTGTGTAGGCATTCGGCTCGTCGGGCGGCAGCACGGCCCCATCGCCGAGGATGATCGGCGAGCCGTCGTACCTGCCGCCGAAGGTCACGCCCGGGATATTGAATTCGAGCCTGGCATGCGCATCGAAGTGCAGACTCGCGAGCTTGCGCTCGGCATCGCCCCGAGGGGAGGCTTCCTCCAGTTCGGGCTTTGCCGCGAAGAGCCCCACCGAGTCGGCGAACTTGCGCGCGTAGCTGGTGTTGCGCTCGGCCAGGGGCCTGCGCTCGGCCTCGTAGCTGTCGAGCAATCCCAGCGGTGCCTGGCCGCGGACCACGCTCGCGAGCTTCCAGCCCAGGTTGACTGCGTCTTCGACGGCCGTGTTGTAGCCCAGCCCGCCGGTGGGCGTGAACAGGTGGGCCGCATCCCCCGCGATGAAGACCCGGCCCTGCTGGAAGCGCTGCGCCACCAGCGCATGCCCGGCGAGCCAGGTGGCCATGGAGAGAATCTCGATCGGCACGTCGGCCCCTACCGCCTCGGCGAAGACACGGCGCGCATCGGCCTCGGTCCAGCCGTCGGCATCTTCGCCGGGGCGCAGCGCCGCATGGAAGGCGTATTCGGACACGCCGTCCACCGAGGCCATGAAGGCACGCCTTTCGTGGTTGACGGCCACGTACATCCAGGCCTTGGGGTGGCGCAGCACGTCGAGGAACCGGGGCGCGCGCAGGTAGATGGCAAACATCTTGCCGCCCATGAACTCGCGCTGGATGCCGCTCTCGCCGCCCCACTCGATGCCCAGCTGTTGCCGGACCAGGCTGCGCGCGCCGTCGGCACCGATCAGGAACTTCGCGGCCACGTCCTGCGCAGGGCCGCCTTCGCTCGGCCGCACCGTGGCGCTCACCGACTCACCGTTGTCGCTGAACCGCTCCAGCCGCCAGCCATAGCGCACATCGGCGGAAGGCCAGGCCTGTGCATGGCGGCGCAGCGCCTGCTCGACGAATTTCTGCGATACGCGATGCGGCAGTTCGGCGGCGCTCCAGGAACCCGTCATCGACTTGACCTTGACCGCGGCCTCGGCGGCCGTGGGCAGGCTGATGCGCGCCAGCTCATGCCCGGCCAGGCGCGTGAAGTAGGCGATGTCCGTCGGGTGGTCGGCCGGCAGCCCCAGCGCACGGATCTCGTGCGCGAAGCCGAGTCGGCGAAAGTGCTCCATTGTGCGTGCCTGCGTCGCATTGGCCTGCGGGTTGAAGGCCGTGCCCGGCTTGGCGTCGACTAACAGGCAGCGGATGCCGCGGCGGCCGAGCTCGTTGGCAAGCATCAGGCCGCAGGGACCGCCGCCGGCGATCAGCACGTCCGTGGCGATGAGGGGAGGGCGGCCGGCATCGGGCCGGAGCGTGGCGGTCATCGGCTGTCTTTCTTCTTCATGCATCAGTCGGCGCGGATGCCGCGTTCCCGGATCACGGCGCCCAGCCGCTTGAAGTCGGCTGCGCCCTTGTCGCTGAAGGCCGCGGGGGTCAGCGGCTCCGGCACGTTGCCGAGGGTTTCGATGGTTGCCCGGACGGCCGGCAGTGCCAGCGCGCGGTTGACTTCGGCATTGATTCGCTGGATCACGCCCGGCCGGGTGCCGGCAGGCGCGTAGAGGCCGAACACTGCATCGGCGTCGAAGCCCTTCAGCCCGAGTTCGTCGAGCGTCGGTACCTCGGGCATCTGCGGCGCGCGCTTGAGGCTTGCCACGGCCAGCATGCGCAGCTTGCCGGTCTTGACGTGCTGGATGCTGATGCCGGGATCGAAGAGGAAGTCGATCTGGCCGCCCAGCAAATCCGTCAGCGCGGGTGCTGCGCCGCGGTAGGGCACATGGATGGCCGTGGTGCCTGTCTGGCCGGTCATCATCTCCGCCGCGAGGTGCGGCGAGCTCCCGTTTCCGGGCGATCCGAACGACCGCCTGCCGGGGTTCGCCTTGAGGTCGGCGACCAGGCCCTTGAAGTCCTTGACCGGGCTGTCGGCACGGACCACCAGGTAGAACGGAACGCGCGCGACGGATGCGACCGGGACGAGATCCTTCGCCGGATCGAAGGGCATCTTTGCGTAGATGTGCGGATTGATCGACACCATGCCGCCGGAGCTCATCAGAAACGTATAGCCATCGGGTGGCGACTTGGCGACGAAATCGCCGCCGAGGTTGCCGCCGGCGCCGCCCCTGTTCTCGACGAGCACCGGCTGGCCCAGAGCTTCGTGCAGCGGTGCGCTGATCACGCGCGCCAGCTGGTCGGCCGCGCCGCCGGGCGCGAAGTTGGCGACGATCTTGATGGGCTGCCTGGGCCAGTCCTGGGCTTGGGCGATGCCGCACGGGCCGAGTCCGAGCGCCAGCGCCGCGGTTGCGAGCAGGGATTTCATGGGCTGTCTCCTGCGCTTCATCAGAACGGATAGTGGCGTTCGGTGGTCTGCACCGTGAGCCAGCGCAGTTCGGTGAACGCGTCGATGCCGGCCTTGCCGCCGAATCGGCCGTAGCCCGAGTCCTTCACGCCGCCGAAGGGCATCTGCGCCTCGTCGTGCACGGTCGGGCCGTTCACGTGGCAGATGCCGGAGTCGATGCGATTGGCAACCTCCCAGGCACGCGCGATGTCGCGCCCGAACACCGCCGCGGACAGCCCGTAGGGGTTGTCGTTGGCCACGCGCACCGCTTCGTCGACACCGTCGACACGCACCACCGGCTTCACGGGACCGAAGCTCTCTTCATGGTAGATGCGCATCTGCGGCGTCACGTGGTCGAGCAGCGTCGCGGGCATCAGCGTGCTGTCGGCCTTGCCGCCGCAAACCAGCTTCGCCCCTTTGGCAAGCGCGTCGTCGATCAGCGCGTTGCAGCGCTCGACGGTGCTCGCATCGACCACCGAACCCAGCACCACCGGCCCTTTGCGCGGATCGCCCAGCGGCAGCTGCACGGCCTTGGCGGCGAGCTTCGCGACGAAGGCGTCCGCGATCTTGCGGTCCACGATGATGCGCTCGGTGCTCATGCAGATCTGGCCGCTGTTGGCGAAGGCGCCGAAGGCCGCGCCGTTGACCGCGGCGTCGAGGTCGGCATCGTCCAGCACGACCAGTGGGGCCTTGCCGCCAAGCTCGAGCACCGCCGGCTTCAGGTACTTCGCGCAGGTCTGCGCGATCAGTCTGCCGACGCGGGTGGAGCCGGTAAAGTTCACGCGGCGTAGCGCCGGATGGGCAATGATCGCTTCGACCACCTCGGCCGCATCCGCCGGCGCATTGGTCACGAAGTTGACGACGCCGGTCGGGAAGCCGGCATCCTTGAACGCTTCAACGATCAGTCCGTGTGTCGCAGGGCTGAGTTCCGAGCCCTTGAAGACGACCGTATTGCCGCAGGCCAGCGGCGTGGCGATCGCACGCACGCCGAGGATCACCGGCGCATTCCAGGGCGCAATGCCCAGCACGACGCCGGCCGGTCGGCGCAGGCCCAGGGCCAGGCTGCCGGGCACGTCGGAGGGGATGACCTCGCCGCTGATCTGGGTGGTCATGCCGGCCGCTTCCTGCAGCATGCCGGCGGCCAGGTGCACGTTGAAACCGGCCCACGGGGCGCCGGCACCGGTCTCGGATGCCATGGCGTCCGTCAAGGCCTGTGCCTTGGCCTCGATGGCCTGAGCCGCCTTCAGCAGCAGCGCCCTGCGTTCGCCCGGGCCGGTGCGGGACCAGGCCGGAAACGCGGCCGCGGCGGCTTCGACCGCTGCCACCGCGTCGGCCTTCGTTGCGGCCGGCGCGACGGTCGCCACCGTCCCGTCGAGCGGATTGCGGCGCTCGAAGGTCGCACCGTCCGCAGCCTGGCGGCTCTCGCCATTGATCAACATCGATATCGTGCCCATCGTCTTGTCTCCTTGTAGATTTGGAAAGGCGAAAAACCGTCAGCCCACTTCGATCTCGACCAGCATCGGTGCGGACGATTGCAGGGCCTGGTGCAAGGCGGGACGCAGTTGCTCCGCCGTGTCGACGCGCAGCCCCTTCATGCCTTGCGCGCCAGCCAGCGCGACAAAATCGAGATCGGGGAGGTCCGTGCCCGGCACATGCTCGTCCGGCCGGTAGCCGAAGATGCGGGCGAAGTCGTACAGCGCGGCGTAGCGGCGGTTCTTCAGGATCAGCACCGTGACCGGCAGCGCCAGCTGGGCTGCGCTCCACAGCGCCTGGATGGCGTACATCGCCGAGCCATCGCCCACCAATGCAATGACTCGTGAGCCCGGCTTGCCCAGCGCCACCCCCACCGCCGCCGGAAGGCCGTAGCCCAAGCCGCCGCTGCACATGGTGTAGAAGGTCTCGGATTCGAAGATCGGCAGGTGGCCGTGCATCACGGGCCGTGCGCTGGGTGCTTCCTCAACCAGGATGCTGTCGCGCGCGCGCACGTCGGCCAGCGTCTGCAGCACCCAGGCCACCGGTAGGCGCTCGCCGGGTTCGGGCTCTGCCATGCGCGGCGGCCGCACATGGGCAGGTGGTGCTGGACGATCGCGCGGCGTGCTGCACTCGAGCAGATCGAGCAGTCCGAGGCGGATGCTGCCGACCACGGAGGTTCCCGTCGGCGCCCAGGCCGCGACCTGGGGATCGTCCGTCAGCTGCACCAGCTCGGTCCCCTCGGGCAGGTGCGGCCCGTGGCCCGGCACATGGTAGGTGAACGCCGGCGCACCGAGCGCAAACACCAGGTCGTGGCCAGCGAGCCGCTCGGCGATGCGCTCACGCATCGGCGGCAGGAAGCCGCCCCACAGCGGATGATCTTCCGGAAAGCTGCATCGGCCCGACATGGGCGCGACATACACGCGCGCGTTGTGCCGCTCGGCCAATTGGACCGCCTCTTTCCAGGCCTCGTCGCGATCGACCGCGGCACCGACGACGAAGGCGGGGGAGCGGGCGCCATCGAGGGCCGCGGCAATGCGTGCGAGAAGGTCGGGGTCAGCGCGCAGGTGGCGGCTGACCTCTCGTGCATCAACCGGCAAGGTCTGAACGTCCCAGTCGTCCGACGGAATCGAGACCAGCACGGGGCCTCGCGGCGGGGTCATCGCGATGTAGTAGGCCCGCGCGATCGCCAGCGGAACGTCCTCGGCCCGCGCCGGCTCGACGCTCCACTTCACATAGGGCCTCGGCAGTTCGGGCGCCTGCGTGGAGCCGAGGAAAGGCTCGAAGGGCAGGATCGACCGCGCCTGCTGCCCGGCCGTGATGACAAGCGGCGTGCGGTTGCGAAAGGCCGTGAAGATGTTGCCCATTGCATGGCCGACGCCGGCGGCGGAGTGCAGGTTGATGAATGCCGCGTTGTGCGTGGCCTGCGCATAGCCATCCGCCATGCCCACGACCACCGACTCCTGCAGACCGAGCACGTAGCGGAAGTCTTCCGGGAAGTCGATGAACATCGGCAGTTCAGTCGAGCCGGGGTTGCCGAATACGCTGGTCATGCCGAACGCGCGCAGCAGCCTGAAAACCGCGTCTCGCACGGTCAGGGTGCTGACGGCCGAGAGGGGCGCTTGCGCGGAAAGTTCGACGCGTCGATCCATGAATGCTCCTAGATGAAGGCCGCAGTCTTACGCTTGCCGCGGTATTCATCAATACAATGAAATGTCTAAAGCAAAATTAGACGAATGCATACTGAAAAGCTGGACATGAACCTGCTCCGCCTGTTCGAGGCGGTCTACCGCCTGGGCAGCGTCAGCCGCGCCGCCGATGCGCTGGGGCTGTCGCAGCCGGCGGCCAGCCAGGGTCTGACAAGGTTGCGTCTCGCCTTGGGCGATGCGCTGTTCGTGCGCGCCAACGGGCGCATGCGACCGACGCTGCGTGCGGAGCGGCTCGCAAGCGTCGTTCAGCCGGCCGTGGCGGCCATCGAGGATGTGCTGCGGGACGAAGACACTTTCGATCCGTCACGCTCGAAGATGACCGTTCGGCTGCATATGAACGACATCGGAGAAGCCCGGCTGCTGCCAGAATTGATGGAAGCCTTGCACCGCCAGGCACCCGGCATACGCGTGCATACGACTCCGCTGCCGCACGGGGAGATCACCGATGCCCTCGAAACCGGCGCCATCCATTTCGCGCTCGGGTTTCTGCCTTCGGTCAGCGGAACGGAGCGCGTCGAGTTGCTGCGCGATCGCTACGCGGTGGTGGTGCGGTCGGGACATCCGATGGCCAAGGCCACGAAGGCGGCGGATGTCCGCATGACCATTCAGGACCTGCGGCGTCTGGAATACGTGGCCGTGCGCTCGCATTCGGAGACCTTCCGCATCTTGCAGCAGCTCGGGCTCGATGGAAGGCTGGTGCTCAACTCGGCGCATTTTCTTGCGCTGCCGGCGATCATTGCGCGCACCGATTTCGCCGTCGTGATGCCGCAGGCGATCGCGCGCAGGTTCATCGAGCCGAAGCGCTATGCGGTGCTTCCGGCGGAGCTTCCCCGCAGCGCCTTCACCGTGTCGCTGCACTGGAGCCGCCGCTTCGAATCGGATCCCGCGCACCATTGGATGCGGAATCTCTTCATCGGTCTTTTCAAGGACTAGGACGCTGATGGTGGAATGATGCCGCCTTGTCGAGGCGTGCGAAGCTTTCGGCCAGATGCACGGGACCTGCACGATCGGCGTGCCCATACACCACGAAGTCGGGCCGCGTCAGAACGGCCTCGGCGTCGAGGGATTCCCGGAATAGGGCATACACGCCGTCGGCATCTATCAGGCGATCACCCTGGCACAGACCTGAAGCAGGTGCCAACTCGACGAACCGGACGCCGCCCGCTCGCAGCGCGGCCTTGAGAGTCGCAGGCTACTCGTCTGTCACATCGGGGTTTGCGAAAAGAGCGAAGGCAACCCGACATGCTCATCGACGCGCGTCGCGCGACCATCAACCGTGTTGCGGCCCTGTGGTCCAAGATCCCTGCCTGCCGCATTGGTCTTCCATCACCTTTTGGCCAGAATGCCACGCTTCGAGCCAGTTCTCGTGGTGCCTGGCGAGTCCCATGGGACACAAAGTGTCCTACAATGAGGTTCCTTCATCAAACCGGCTGAGCCACCGTTATCAAGGAGCGTGTTACATGCTTACTGCAGCAACTCACCAACAGGAGTTCGGCAATCGGGAAGTTGTTCCTGCCTGGGCGGGCGTCGTTCGATATCTTCACATCACGCCTCGCGCCTTCCTCCCCATGGAGTCATTCGACGAGTTGACGCTTGTGGCTGGCAAGGGCATCGAAGGGGACCGGTACATGATCGGAAGGGAGTCCGGCTTCTACTCCCACAAGCCGGAGGAGGGACGGCAGATCACGCTGTTCGAGATCGAGACGCTTGAGGCCTTGGCGCGCGATGCAAAGATCCAAATGCTGCCCGAGGAACATCGCAGAAACATGACCGTGCAAGGGGTGCCGCTGAATCATCTGGTCGGCCGCCAATTCTGGGTGGGGGAAACGCTTCTTGAAGCCACCCGGCTCTCCACGCCGTGCCGCCACATCGAGGAAATCCTCGGCAAGGCCGTGTTCGATCCATTGATCAACAGGTCCGGGCTAAATTGCCGGATCCTGAAGGGCGGCGTCATCCGCGTGGGCGACGCTGTCCGCGGCGCGTGATATGCCGAAGGCGATCAAGCACCTGCAGGCTGTCGTTCGTGAAATCGACGAGCCACTGGCGGGAGTCAAGCGGCTCGTGTTGACCGACCAGGACGGCTGGCGCCTGCCTGCCTTCAGGCCCGGAGCGCACATCGATCTCCACCTTGCCAATGGGCTCGTACGCACCTATTCGCTGTGCAACGACCCCGCCGATAGCAGGAGATACGTTGTCGCAGTCAAGCGCGAAGAGGGGGGGCGCGGAGGGTCGCGCCACATACACGACGAGCTTCATGCCGGCGAAGTCATTGGTGTTTCGGTACCGCGCAGCGGGTTGGAGTTTTCGCCAACGGGAATGAATATCTTCGTTGCCGGCGGAATAGGCGTGACGCCGTTCGTTTCCGCGATTCTGGCGTTGGAGCGTGAGGGCAAAACGAACTACGAACTCCATTGGGCAAGCATGGGTCACCCGAGCCTGATCGACATGCTGGAGCCGGCGGTCAAGGGTGGACGGGTCCACTTGTACAACACGCTCGAGGTCAATCCGCCCGACATCAAATCCCTCTTGGGAGCCCATGGTGAAGATGCAAAGGCATTTTGCTGTGGACCCACAGGGATGCTCGATGCATTCGAATCCGCTGTCGCAGAGTGGCCTGAAAGCCGCAAGCACGTGGAGCGGTTCACGGCGTCCAAGCTTGTTCCAAACCTGATCGCGCAGCCATACAGCGTAGTGCTGGCCAAGAGCGGTCGCGAGATGGAAGTGCGGCCCGAGGTGGGACTCCTTGCCACCTTGGAAGCGATGGACGCCGATATCTCCGTGTCGTGCGCCGGCGGCATCTGCGGGGCATGCCGCACACGCTGGACCGAGGGGCCGCCCATCCATCACGATCGGGTATTGAGTGCTCAGGAGCGCACGCATGAAGTGATCGTCTGCGTTGCGGAGTGTGCAGGGCCCCGGCTGGTTCTCGACATCTAGGCAGCGAGCGACACACTCGTGCCAGAATCGGGCCCCGCAGCAATTTCCAGTGGGTTGCGAGCAGCCGATCGGCCTGCAGCAGACCCGTTCAAAGCCTTGGCATTACACCTCAAGTACCTGCGCGTCCAAAGCGGATTGACGCTGGAGAATCTGGCTCGAGACTCAGGGCTCACGCGCAGCTATTTGTCGAAGATCGAGCGTGGCGTATCCACGCCGTCGATCGAGTCGGCACTCAATATCGCCAAGGCCCTGGGTGTGACGGTGGACCGGCTCTTCGGACAACAGCCGGAGGAAGACGTCGTTTCGATCGTCCGGGGCAACGGCTCCATCGCGGGAGATCCCACGACGCATCTCTCGCTGGTCGCGGGCCTTCGCAACGACCGCGTGATGCGGGCATTCATCGTGCGGCCGGGAAAAACCCAGAAGCGCGGCCGGATCATGAGCCACCACGAGGGCGAGGAAATCCTCTTCGTTCTCACCGGCCATATCGAGATGCAGATCGGGTCACGCAAGGAGCGGCTGGAGCCAGGCGACTGCGTGCAGTTCGACTCCACCATTCCGCACAAGCTCACGGCGCTCACCGATGAACCGGCGTCGGCCCTTGTCGTGATTGCCGCCACCGCATAGGTCTCGACGCGCGGCTCGTCCCGTAGCCCGCATCTCGATCGATCTCAGCGGGACGGCGCGAGCACCCCATTAGAAGAGAATCGCCGCAGCGTGGGCGCCGGCTTCAGCGGCGCCCCGGTGAGCTGCTGCACGGACTCCAGCGTTGCGCCTTCGAAAAGCGCCTGCACGACGAATCCATCGGCGCTGATGTCGATGATCGCCAGGTTCGTGAACACCTTGGCCACGACACCCACTGCCGTGAGCGGCAAGGTGCAACGCTCGACCAGGCGCGGCTGGGCATCGCGCGTGGTGTGCTCCATCATCACCCAGATCTGCTTGGCTCCCACGGCAAGATCGATAGCTCCGCCGATAGCCGGCGGCGCGCCGTTCAGGTCGCCCGTGGTCCAGTTGGCCAGGTCGCCGTGCTGGGAGACCTGGAACGCACCAAGGATGGCGATGTCGAGGTGGCCTCCGCGCATCATCGAGAAAGACAGGCTCGAGTCGAAGAAGGACCCGCCGCGGGCGAGCGTGACGGGCATTTTCCCGGCATTGATCAGGTCCAGGTCTTCCTCTCCCTCGGCCGGCTTGGGACCGACGTTGAGAATGCCGTTCTCGCTGTGGAGCATGACCGAGGTGTCGGAGGGAAGATAGTCCGCCACGTTCGTCGGTGCTCCGATGCCGAGGTTGACGAACCCTTGCTTGGGAAGCTGGTGTGCGACCAGGCGCGCGAGTTCCAGTCTGGATAGCGAGTTCATGCGGGCCTCGAGAGAAAGACGCGGTCGACAAAGATGCAGGGAGTGATGATGCCTTCGGGGTCGAGCTCGCCGGGCTCCAGGAGTTCGTCGACTTCCACCGCAACCACCTCTCCGGCAGTGGCCATCACCACAGAATGATTTCGTGCCGTCTTGTTGTAGTTCAAGTTGCCGAGCACATCGGCCTGCCGGCCCTTCAGGAGCGAGAACTGCGCGTGCAAGGGCTTCTCCAGAAGGAACTCGCGGCCATCGACCACGACCTTCTGCTTGCCCTTCTCGAACACGGTGCCTACACCCGTCGGAGTGAGGAATCCGCCAAGGCCCGCACCGCCGGCCCGGATGCGCTCGACCAGCGTGCCCTGCGGGACCAGTTCGAGTTCGACATCGCCGGCCCGGTATTGGTCGGCGAACACGTCCGCGCTTCTCGGATAGGAACAGATGATCTTCCGGACGATGCGTGAACCGAACCACAGCGAGAGGTCCTGGCCGCCGGAGCCTGCGTTATTGGAGATGACGGTCAGTTCGCGCACCCCAAGGTCCAGTACCGCCTCGATCATTCCGCGCGGAACGCCTGCGCCGCCGAAGCCGCCAACCATCACCGTGTCTCCGTCGCGCAAACCGCTGACTGCGGCGTTCGCATCCTTGACGACCACATTTCTCATTGATCGGATTCCTTTTGCGCGGGCGAAGGCCCATAGTCTTTGGCCAGGCCTTTGGCGATGCGGTCGAGCAGCATCTGGCTGGTGCCATCGCCGAATGCCGCCAGCCGTGTTTCGCTCGACAGCATGGCAAGGCGGTGATCGGCGCTCGCGCCGGTGGCGCCCATTGCACGCTGGCATTGGTCGAGCGCCCACACGGCCACGTCGACGGCGAACTTTTTTGCCTGGGCGGCCAGCGTCAGTGCCGCCTTTCCTGTTTGCACGGCAATCGCTGCGCGCAGCACGAGTGCATTGGCCGCCTCCAGGCGCAGGGAGACCTCCGCGAGCTCCCATCCGAGCCCCTGATGCCTGAGCAGCGGCTTGCCGAATGCTCCCCTTGAATCCGCGTAGCCGACCGTCTCTGCCAAGGCCGCCCTCGCGGAGGCGACACACATCGCCGCGACATGAACGCGTGCGGCATTGACCGATGCCATGGAAGACTTGAACGCCTGCCCTGGCGGGTCGAAGAGACACCAGTCGGGAACGAAATGATCCTGGAAAACCAGGGATGCCAGCCTGAAGGATAGGGCGCCCGGCATGACGGGTTCATCCCTTCGCAGCGTCGGCCCATCAACCAGCGGCACCAGAAAAGACGCGATATCACCGGCCTCCGCGCCGACTGGGTCCTCAACTCTTGCAAGCAGGTTGGCGCATTGGATGATCGAACCGTTGGTGATCCACGACTTGGTGCCGCTGATCAGCCATCCGCCGTCCACGCGCCGTGCCCTCGTCTTCAGCGCGGCCAGGTCGCTGCCGCCATCGGGCTCGGACATGGCGGGGGCGCACAGCGTTCGCCCACCCAGCATGCCGTCGAGGAGTTCGAGACGTTGCTTCTCGGAGCCGAAGCGCGCCACGCGAGTCACGGAGCCCTGCAGATTGTTGATGGCGAAGGCCGCGGCAAAGCCGTGCTCCGCCATCGTCTGCGCCACGCGAATCTTGCAGAGGAACGAGGCGTCGTGGCCGCCGAATTCCCTTGGCGTTTGAAGCCCCAGGAAGCCTTCCTTTGCCCACCTGTCGATCCATGAGGCATCGTAGGCGCGGCCCTGCGTGTGCGACTCCAGGAGGTGGGCGCTGAATTCGCCGCGGCAGAAGTCGGCAGCGGCCTCGACGAGCGCTCGCTCCGCCGCGGACAGTCTCTCGTCGTAGAGGTCGTAGAAGTTCATCGGATCGAATACCGGGCAGTCGGTCAGCGGGCCAAGGGGGTCGTCTGCGTTTTCGCCCAATCGTTCCAGAACACGATCTCCTTGGCCACCTGTTTGGTGTACAGATCGGGCGTCGACACCTTCACCGGAACCGCGCCGAGCGTCTCCAGCTGCGCCAGGAACTCGGGGCTCGTCACCACCTTGTCGAGCGCCACCGCAATCTTCTGGACGACGGGACCCGGCGTGCCCGCAGGCGCCGCAATGCCGAACCAAGGCGAAAGGTCGATCGGCTTGCTGCCGGCTTCCTGAAGCGTGGGCAGATCCGGGAACGCGGGCGAGCGCTCCGGCGCCGCTACTGCCAGAGCCTTGATCTTTCCGGCACGGATGTGCTGAGCGACCGTCGCCTCGGTGAAGAAGCCGACCTGCACCACGCCGGCCATGAGATCGGTGATGGGTTGCGCGCCGCCCTTGTAGTTCACGAACGTGAGTTGCGTGCCGTTGCGTGCATCGAACAGCGTTCCGCCGATGTGCGATGTCGCGCCGAAGGTGCCGCCGAAATTCAGCTTGCTGGGGTTTGCCTTCGCGTAGGCGATGAGTTCCTTGATGCTGTTGACCGGCACGTCGGGATTCACGACGACGAGATTGCGCTGCTTGGCGACGTTCCTGACGTAGGCAAAGTCCTTGAGCTGGTCATAGGAAAGCGTCGGATTCAGGGCTTGCCCGCGCGTCTGCGAGGACTCCACCGCGACGAGCAGGGTGTAGCCGTCCGGCTTCGACTTGGCGACGGCATCGGCGCCGATGACGCCGCCGGCACCTGCGCGGTTGTCAACGATGACCGTGCCGTTGAGCTCTTTGCCGAGGCCCTGCGCAATCACGCGGGCAATGATGTCCGTGGGACCCCCTGGCGGGAAACCCGCCACGAGCTTGATCGGCTTTGACGGATACGGCTCGTCGGCCAGCGCGGTGGTGATGGCCAGGCAGGCGAGGCCGGCGGCGACAAGCCATTTCTTGATGGAGTGGGGCTTCATGAGGCTTCCTTCTGCAGAAGTGAGGAGGTGGTCGAAGTATTGGCTACAGGACACATTGTGTCAATTAGGACTCGTATCAGGGTTTGCGAGAGCAAGACTTAGGCCTGCGAGCGAATCGGGGAAGAATCTGTAGATTTCATCTGTCGACCGTGCATAAGTGCAGATCGCTCAATGAAAGTGCACACGTGTCCGCATGTTGGTGCGACTTCGGCGGATGCGCGTTCGCCTCGGAGAAAGCAGTGGATGATCTCTAAACGATCGGTCTAGAATTGCCGCATGACAGAAAAACCCAGAACGGCCGTGGCGCGCGGCAAGCGGCCTTCGCC
Organism: Variovorax sp. LjRoot84; assembly: GCF_964254305.1. NCBI lineage: Bacteria > Pseudomonadati > Pseudomonadota > Betaproteobacteria > Burkholderiales > Comamonadaceae > Variovorax > Variovorax sp. LjRoot84. Next base: position 3,792,202 of record NZ_CAXUTE020000001.1, on the reverse strand, counting down.
GGCGTATGCGGCAACGCGTGATGTACTGATCCGATGCGGGATGGAGCTGCTCACCGAGCAGGGCTTCAGTTCGACGGGCCTGGATGCCGTGCTGAAGCGGGCGACCGTGCCCAAGGGCTCGTTCTATCACTACTTTGCGAACAAGGACGCATTCGGAGCCGCCGTGATGGACGCTTATGACGACTACTTCAAGCGCAAGCTCGACCGGTGGTTGTTGAACCAGGAACGCGCGCCGCTCGATCGGCTTGCCGACTTCATTGCCGATGCATCCAGGGGCATGCGCAAACACCGCTTCACGCGGGGATGCCTGGTCGGCAACCTGAGCCAGGAACTGGGTGCCCTGCCTTTGGATTTTCGCGAACGCCTCGACGCCATTCTTGTCGGCTGGCAAGAGCGGGTGGCTTGCTGCCTGCGAGAGGCTCAGACGGCAGGAACCATCTCGGCGACGCTGGACGTCGAGCAACTCGCCGAGTTCTTCTGGATCGCCTGGGAGGGTGCCGTGCTCCGAGCCAGGCTGGTGCAGTCGGACCGTCCCCTGGTGACCTTCATCGAGGCATTCCTGTCCAGCCTGGGTGTACGCGCCCAGGCCTCGCCCCGCCACGCGGCGGGTCACTGATTTATTACTGGAGCGAAAACATGTTCAAAGGCATCGTCGTGGAAAAAGACGCGCAGGGCTACCGCGCCTCGCTGACCGAGATAGATGAAAACCGCCTGCCCGCAGGCGACGTCACGGTCCGCGTCGAATACAGCACGCTGAACTACAAGGACGGCCTGGCCATCACCGGAAAGGGCCCTGTGGTCCGGAGCTTTCCCATGGTGCCGGGCATCGACTTTGCGGGCGTGGTGGAGCAGAGCGACCATCCCGGATTCAAGCCAGGCGATGCGGTGGTGCTCAACGGCTGGGGCGTCGGCGAGACGCACTGGGGCGGGCTTGCGCAGCGTGCGCGCGTGAAGGGCGACTGGTTGATTCCGCTTCCGAAGCGTTTCAGCACCAGGGATGCCATGGCCATCGGGACCGCGGGTTATACCGCGATGCTGTGCGTGATGGCTCTGGAGCGGCACGGGCTGAAGGCGGGCGATGGACCGGTGCTTGTGACGGGTGCGAACGGCGGCGTGGGAAGCGTTGCGATCGCGCTGCTGGCCAAGCTCGGGTACACGGTCACCGCGTCCACCGGGCGGCCCGACGAGTCCGAGTATCTTCGGCGGCTCGGTGCTACCGAGGTGATCGATCGCAGGGAGCTGAGCGAACCGGGCAAGCCGCTGCAGAAGGAGCGTTGGATCGCCGCCGTGGACTCCGTTGGCAGCCACACGCTGGCCAATGTATGCGCGCAGCTTCGATACAACGGCGTGGTTGCTGCGTGTGGCCTGGCCCAGGGGCTCGACCTGCCTGCGTCGGTCGCGCCGTTCATCCTCCGCGGGGTAAGCCTCGTAGGCGTTGATAGCGTGATGCGGCCAAAGGCAGACCGTGTCGCGGCGTGGGAGCGGCTGGCGCGCGATCTGGATGGCCCGATCCTGGAAGACATTGCGGCCGAGATTGCGCTGCCGCAAGCGATCGACGCAGCCGCCCGGCTCATGCGGGGCGAGATCCGGGGTCGCCTGATCGTCGACGTGAACGCGTCATAAAAGAAGGACGTTCATGACGTACAGAGTTGCCGAGGCCATCGTCGACAGCATGGTCGCGCATGGTGCGGACCGTGCCTTCAGCGTTCCCGGTGAAAGCTTCCTGGCGCTCCTGGACGCGCTTCACGCGCGAGAGGACTTCGATCTGGTGACATGCCGGCACGAAGGCTCCGCGGCGCTGGCCGCGATTGCGGACGCCAAGTTGACGGGCCGCGCCGGCATCGTCATGGCGAGCCGGGGCCCCGGGGCGTTCAATGCTGCCATCGGCGTTCACGTGGCGGCCGAAGAGGCCGTTCCGCTGATCCTACTGATAGGCCAAGTCGAAACGCCGAACCTGGGCCGCGGCGCCGTTCAGGAAATCGATTCCAGCAAGGCTTTCTCCGGCTTGCTGAAATGGTCGGGGCGCATCGACAAGGCGGCAAGCGCCGCCGAAGTGATGGCCCGCGCCTTTGCCGCGGCGGTTTCGGGTACGCCCGGCCCGGTCGCCGTCGAGTTGCCCGAAGACGTTCTGACCGAACTGGTCGAGCGGCAGCCTGCGCGGGTTCACGGTGCGGCACTCGCAGAGGCGACTCTGGAGGATGCGGCGCGCGTGCACGAGCTGATTTCCAGGGCCGCCCGGCCGATCCTGATCGTGGGTGGGGAGTGCCGGACCGATGATTTCCGCAACGACCTCCAGGAGCTCGTCGGCCGGTGGGGCATTCCCGTTGCCGTCACCAACAAGAACCAGGACCAGTTCTCCAACACAGACCCTCGCTGGGTTGGCCAGCTGAGCTTCTTCACTTCGCCCGCGCACACCGCGCTCTTCAGCGGGGCCGACCTGATCGTTGCGATCGGCAGCCGCATGGGCGATGTGTCGTCCCTGGGCTTCGCCTTTCCGCGGCAAGGCACCAATCCGCAAAAGTTCGTTCACGTGTATCCCGATCCGGCCATGATCGGGCGCCATTTTTCGGCGGAACTGCCGATCGTCTCGACGGCGCATGGCTTCGTGCGTGCAGCATTGCGACATGGCGGCTCCGGGGCGGTTTCCAGCCAGTGGCTCGCGCGGGTGCGCGCGGCGGCCGACCGTGCGCACGGCTGGCAGCCACAAAATGTGGTGGCGAGCGACGTCCTGGGCCACACCATCATGGCGCTTGCGCGGCTCGCCCGGAGCAATGCGGTTTTGACCACCGATTCGGGCAACTTCGCCTCCTGGGTTCACCGCATCTTCAAGATGACGCCGGCGAACCGGCTGCTCGGCTCGGCATGCGGAGCCATGGGAACCGGTGTTCCCGCAGGTGTCGCGGCTGGCTTGCGCCATCCGGAGCGAGAAGTCCTCGCTTTCGTCGGCGATGGAGGATTTCTCATGAACGGCAACGAACTGATCACTGCGGTCGACAGAAGGCTGAACCTGCGCGTGGTGGTGTCGAACAACGGGTCGTACGGCACCATCCGCACCCACCAGCAGCGGCACTTTCCCCATCGCATCAGCGGCACGGACCTCGCGAATCCCGGCTTCGCAAGACTTGCCGAGGCTTTCGGGGCTCGCGGATTCAGGATCGAGCACTCGAGGGATGCCGCAGGCATCGTCGAGCAAGCCATGAGCGTCGAGGGACCGGCGTTGATCGAAGTCTGCAGCGATCCGGACATGTCGGTGGAACGCTCTCTCAAGTGGGAGTGAGCACCTATCCAGTCTTCCGGCGTGTCGCCGCGCGAAGCTCATAGCTGCTATGAGCTGTGGTGCATGGTTTCTTGTGCGGCAGCCCAGGATACTTTGTGTCATTACAAAGTCACGGAGACAAACCACATGGCTGAAGACTTGCGGTCCAAGGACTACTTCGACGATCGTGCAACCAGGGACATGGCCAGGCATCTAGTGTCACCTCGCCGGACCATGAAGGAGACCCTGCCTGCGCTTGCCGGATTCTTGCCATGACGGGGCAGGAAGCGGGTCTTGCAGGCCAGATCAGCGCACGGTCCGAGAGGGCAGGCGCGTACTGGACGCTCCGGTTCGGCCTCGGCTTCGACGAAGCCACGCCGGAGGACTTCATCGAAGTCGATGGCGACCTGAACACGCTGACGGGCAGCGGCATGCCGAACCCCGCGACGCGTTTCCACCTGTGGGTGTACGAGGCGCGGCCTGACGTTCAGTCCATCGTCCACACGCATTCCCCCTGGGCCTCCGCGCTCGCTGCAGCCAGGCAGCCATTGGTCATCGCCCAGATGGACATGACCCCCTTGCATGATGATTGCGCGTTCCTCGCAGAGTGGCCGGGGGTACCCATTGCGGATGATGAAGGGGTCATCATCTCGCGGGCGCTCGGATCGAAGCGAGCGATCGTCCTGGCGCACCACGGCTACCTGACGGCGGGAAAGACGACACAGGAAGCCACCTACCTGTCGGTTTATCTCGAGCGTGCCGCACGGATGCAGCTGCGGGCCCAGGCCGCATTCGGCCCTTTGACGCCGGTGGACGACGCTTTGGCGCGCGAGGCGCACGACTATCTGCTGAAGCCGTCGATCGTGAACAGCACCTTCGACTATTGGTGCCGGCAGACCGAAGCAGGCTCGGCGCCGCCCGCTTGCCGACCGCGGCCATAGAGCGCCCGCTCGACCCTTCCGCCTTCCGGCGTTGAATCCGATGGACGTGCATCTGGCATGTTCGTCCCGGACTCGTTCGCCCGCCCGCTTCTCCACGCTCAGCGTCTTCGCTGAAAACTCCCAGTCCACAAGGAAGATCGCCATGAAACTTGTCCGCCTCGCGGCCGCCGCCCTGATGGGCCTTTGTCTCTCAGGTATGAGCCATGCCGGCCAAACATTCGACACGGTGAAGAAGCGCGGCTTCGTGCAGTGCGGTGTCTCGACGAATCTCCCCGGATTCGCATTCACCGACAGCAAGGGAGAGTGGCAGGGCATCGACGTGGACACCTGCCGCGCCATTGCAGCCGCGATGTTCGGAAATGCGGCCAAGTTCAAGGTGATCCCGCTCACCACGCAAGCACGCTTCACTGCGCTGCAGTCAGGCGAAGTCGACGTGCTGACGCGTAACACCACCCAGACGATGTCGCGCGACACCACCCTGGGCCTCATCGGCGTTGGCGTGAACTTCTACGACAGCCAGGGCATCATGGTGACCAAGGATGCCAACGTCAGCAGCGCGAAGAATCTCGCCGGCGCAACCATCTGCGTCCTGCCCGGAACCACAACCGAACTGAACCTCACCGACTGGTTTCGCGGTCTCAAGCAAAGCTTCAAGCCGGTGCTGCTGGACACCGTCGACGAGATCAAGCGCGCGTTCGCGGCGGGCCGCTGCGATGGCATCACGATGGACAAGTCGCAGCTGGCGCTGGCGCGCATCGCCTTTGGAAACACCGAAAGGTATGTGATCCTGCCGGAGCCGCTGTCCAAGGAGCCTCTCGGACCGATGGTCCGCCAAGGCGACGAAGCCTGGTTCAACGTCGTGCGCTGGTCCCTCAATGCGCTTCTGGAGGCGGAGGAATACAACCTGACGTCCAAGAACGTCGACGAGATCGCGAAGGGCAGCATCCCGCCCAACATCCAGCGGATCCTCGGTACCTCTCCTGGCATGGGCAAGGGACTGGGGCTTGACGACAAGTGGGCATACAACATCATCAAGCAAGTCGGAAACTACGGTGAGATGTTCGACCGCAGCCTGGGCGCAGGGAGTCCGATGAAGCTCGATCGCGGCCTGAATGCCTTGTACACGAAGGGCGGCTTGATGTACGGGTGGCCCATTCGATAGCTCAACGCTGCGGCAGATGCGACGCGCATGTGGCGCGCGCACCGCCGCGATCGCGCCAAACCCGCACCCGACATTTCCATGAGCTCACCTCGACGCGCTCCGCTCAAGTTCAGTTGGAACAATCCGGAATTCAGGGCACTTGCCTATCAGGTCGTCGTCGTGGGGCTGGCCGCCCTCATGGCGTACTACCTTGTCTCCAACACCTTGCTCAACCTCGCGACGCGCAACATCGCGACTGGTTTTGCATTCCTGGAAAGGGAAGCGGGATTCGCCATCGGAGAGTCCCTGATCGAGTATTCGCCTTCGGACACCTACGCCCGCGCCATTCTCGTGGGACTTGCCAACACGCTGCGGGTCTCCGCCGTCGCATTGGTGTTGGCCACGATGCTCGGCGTCATTGTCGGGATCGCCCGGCTGTCGAGTAACTGGCTCATCGTGCGGCTGTCTAGTGCATACGTCGAGCTGATCCGCAATGTGCCGCTTCTACTGCAGCTCTTGATCTGGTATGCCGTCATCGGTGAGCTGCTGGCGGGTCCGAAGTCGGCCTTTCATCCGCTTCCGGGCATCTACCTGTCGAACCGCGGCATGCTGATGCCATCGGTCGATGGACCGGCCGTTGCGGGAATTATTTGGGGATTGGTGCTCGCTGTAGTCACGATCGTGGCGGTTGGCCGCTGGCAGCGCTCCAGCCGGCGCCGGACCGGTGCCCAATCGAGACTTTGGCCGTTCGCCCTGATGCTCTTGCTGCTCATGCCAATGGTCGGCTGGCTGGTCGGAGGGCGCGAATTTCATCTCAGCATTCCTCACCGGAGCGGATTCAACTTTGAAGGAGGCTGGGCGCTCTCTCCCGAGTTGTTCGCATTGCTGGTCGGGCTCGTCACCTACACCGCCGGGTTCATTGCAGAGATCGTCCGTGCCGGCGTCCAATCGGTGAGCCATGGCCAATGGGAGGCGGCACAGACGCTCGGGCTTCCACGGTCGCGCGTGCTTCGGCTCGTCATCCTGCCCCAGGCGCTCCGCGTGATCGTTCCCCCCACGACGAGCCAGTACCTGAACCTGGTCAAGAACAGCTCGCTCGCCGTCGCGATCGGCTACCCCGACCTGGTTTCCGTCGTCAACACCGTCCTTAACCAGACCGGCCAGGCGATCGAGGGCGTCTTGATCATCATGGCGGCCTTCATGACCGTGAGCCTCACGGTCTCGCTGTTGATGAACTGGTACAACAAGCGCATCGCGCTGGTGGAAAGATAGGCATGAGCACCACCACCCACACGGATCGGCCCGTCCTGCTAGCGCCGTCCAGAGTCCGGGCCAGGCTCGTGACCAGGCTGCGCCATAGCCTTTTCCAGTCTCCGGCGAGTGCGGTCTTGACCATCCTGACGATCTGGCTCGTCCTGATGCTGGCACCGCCACTTGTGCAGTGGATGTTGGTTAAGGCCAGCTTCCAAGCCCCCGACGCCCAGGCCTGCAGGGAGGCGGGTGGGGCCTGTTGGGCTTTCATCCGGGAGAAGTATCGGCTGATGCTCTTCGGTACCTACCCGCACGCCGAGCAATGGCGGCCATTGCTCGCGACGGCGCTGCTCGTCGCGTCGATCGTCTGGACGGCCACACGCCGGCTGGCCGGACTCCAGATTGTCGGGCTGTGGGTGTTCACGATCCTGGCGGTGGCGACGTTGATGTGGGGCGGCTTCCTCGGCTTAGAGTTCGTTGAGAACACGCGCTGGGGCGGCTTGCCCCTGACACTGATCCTGTCGACATTCGGAATCGCGTTTGCCTTTCCCATCGGCATCCTGCTCGCCCTGGGACGCCGCTCCCGGATGCCGGCTATCAAGGCAATGTGCGTCGCATACATCGAGCTGATACGCGGCGTGCCCTTGATCAGCCTGCTATTCATGTCTTCGGTGATGCTGCCCCTGTTCTTGCCGGAGGGCTTCAGCATCGACAAGCTTTTGAGGGCACAGCTGGCGATCATCTTCTTTGCGGCGGCCTACGTTGCAGAAATTGTCCGTGGCGGACTCCAGGCCATTCCCAAGGGTCAATACGAGGGCGCCGAGTCCATCGGATTGAGCTACTGGCAGCAGACGCGCAAGATCGTCCTCCCCCAGGGCCTCAAGGTAGTGATTCCGCCGCTGGTGAGCACTTTCATCGCGCTGTTCAAGGACACGTCGCTTGTCGTCATCATCGGAATCTTCGACCTCACGCAAGCAGCGAAGGCGGCTCTCGCGGATCCCGCGTGGACAGGCTTCGGCGTGGAGGCCTACCTTTTCATCGGCCTGATCTATTTCGTCTTCTGCTATTCCATATCGAGGTACAGCCAATCGCTCGAACGGAATCTGAAGCGCTAGCGTGCAATGGGAACATCAATGAGCGAAGTCATCGTCAGTCTGCAGAAGGTCAACAAATGGTATGGGGACTTTCATGTCCTGCAGGATATCGACCTGAAGGTGCACAAAGGAGAGCGCATCGTGATCTGCGGGCCTTCCGGGTCGGGCAAGTCCACGATGATCCGGTGCATCAACCGGCTCGAGGAGCACCAGTCGGGAGTCATCACGGTGGACGGCGTCGAACTGATCCATGACCTGAAGCGCGTCGAGGCGGTCAGGAAGGAAGTCGGCATGGTGTTTCAGCACTTCAACTTGTTTCCTCACCTCACCGTTCTGGAGAACCTCACGCTGGGACCGACCTGGGTTCTGAAGAAACCGCTGGCCGAGGCGCAGGCGATCGCAATGAAGTACCTGGAGCGGGTTCGCATCCCCGACCAGGCGCACAAATACCCAGGCCAATTGTCCGGGGGGCAGCAGCAGCGCGTTGCGATCGCGAGGTCGTTGTGCATGGCGCCCAAGGTCATGCTGTTCGACGAGCCCACTTCGGCGCTCGACCCCGAAATGGTCAAGGAAGTGCTCGACGTGATGGTGAGCCTGGCCGAGGAGACGAAGATGACCATGCTTTGCGTGACGCACGAGATGGGCTTCGCCCGCAAGGTGGCGGACCGGGTCATCTTCATGGACCGGGGGGAGATCGTCGAAGAGAACGTTCCCGATCTTTTCTTCGGCAACCCGCAGACAGATCGCGCCCGCCAATTTCTGAACCAGATCGTCCACTAGCCGCGGCCGATGCTGCGCCAGATTGGCCTCACCAGTACATTCCACAATGAAAGAATCAAGCATGAAAGAGGAATCGCAGGGGCTGGGTTTCCAGACACGCACGCTGCATCACGGCCACGACAGATCCGATCCCTACGGGGCCGTTTCGCCACCGATCTACATGACCTCAACCTTTGCCTTCGAGAACACGGCGCAGGCGGCAGCAGTGTTCTCCGGAGAAAGCGAGCGCTACGTCTACGGCCGGCAACACAACCCGACGCAAAACCTCCTGGAGACGAGGCTTGCAGAGCTCGAAGGGGCCGAGGCAGCGCTGGCCACCGGCTCGGGCATGGGTGCTATCTGCTCCACCTTGCTCACGCTCCTCTCCGCCGGAGACGAGTTGATCGTGCATCACACGATGTACTCGACGGCGACTTCATTGGTCGACGAGGGCCTACCGCGCTTCGGGGTGAAGGTCACGAAGGTCGACCTCACACGGCCCGAGAAGCTGAAAGAAGCATTGTCCGATCGCACGCGGCTCGTGTACTTCGAAACGCCCGTGAACCCCACGGCTCAGCTGTTGAACATTCGCGAACTTGCAAAAGTGGCGCACAGCCGTCCGGGCGTTCGGGTGCTTGTCGATTCGACATTCGGCTCGCCCGCGCTGCAGCGGCCGATCGAGCACGGTGCCGACCTTGTGGTGCACTCCATGACGAAGTACATCAACGGGCACGGCGATCTGCTCGCGGGGGTTGTGCTTGGAGATCTGCCCACGATCAAGCGGATCAGGTCGGAGGGCCTCAAGTACATGACCGGCGCGACGCTATCGCCCATGCTGTGCTTCCTGGTCTTGCGCGGACTGAAGACGTTGACGCTGCGGATGCGGCAGCACAGCGAGAGCGCGTTGAGGGTTGCCCGCATGCTGGACGCCCATCCGGCGGTGAAGCTCGTGCGGTATGCCTATCTCGAAGGCAGCCCCGATCGTCCACTCGGCCTCTCTCAGATGAGTGCGGGTGGTGGCATGCTCTCGTTCGAGCTGCACGCCGGTGGCGACGGGGCCATTGCGATGATCGACCAGTTGAAGCTCATCTCCAGGGCCATCAGCCTGGGCGACACCGAAACCCTGATCACCCATCCCGGCACCCTGATCCTGGCGCGCCAGAAGGTCGAGCCTGCCGCGCGCCTCAGCGCCGGCGTGACGATGGACCTCATCAGGCTGTCTGTCGGGCTGGAAGATGTGGATGACATCCTCGCCGACCTTCGGCAGGCACTGGACTCGTTGCAGTAGCGAGAGGGGCGGCATCGCCATCAGGTTGAGCGTTGCAGTTGTTCGGCGACCTGCAAGACGCAAGCGAGCAGGTCGGAGGTCAGCGGTGCCATCGCCTTGCCCGGGTTGGAGATGACCACCACCCGGCGGCGCAGCGCGGGGCGTTCGATGGACACCTTGCGAAGCCCGTAGTCGGCAAGCAGCCTGTCGGGAATGCGCGACGGCAAGATGCAATGACCGACCCCGGAAGAAACGAGCTTGAGCATGGCGTCTATGGTTTCTGCTTCGGCAACATAGGTGGCCTGCAACCCAGCGCTATGGATCATCCGCCTCAGAGCGTAGTGCGCGGGAAAGCCGACCAGGCGCAGGCTGAGGGTCGACAGGTCCTGGGGCGATTCCAGGGGACTGTTGTCGAGGACGACCAACGCCATTTCGTCCTCGAACAGCGGCTTCGATGCCAAGGTTCCGCAATCCACCGCGGAGTCGTAGACGAAACCCAGATCCGCCTTGCCATTCTCGACCAGAGCGACGACTTCGGGTGAGCTGCGGCTCAGCAGCGAGAGATTCACATCCGGATGTGTGCTGACGAAGAGCGAGAACACGTCAGCGACGAAGTAGTAGCTGAGCGTATGGACCGTCGCCAAGCGGACTGTGCCATGCGTAACTCCTTGCCGGCGCACGCTGTCGACAGCACGGTCGATCTCTCTGAAGGCCGGGGCCAGGGCGTCGTAGAGTTTCGTACCGGCTTCGGTCAGCTCCACGCCGCGACCCGTGCGGACAAACAGCGATTGGCCAATATTCGATTCGAGCGCGCCCAATTGCTTGCTCAATCCCGACTGTGTCTGGTCGAGTTTGTCGGCAGCCTTGGAGAGCGAGCCCAGTTCCGCGATGCAAAGGAAATACCGCAGCGGTCGGTCAAGTGTTTCGATCGCCATGGTATTTCTTGGTTGGTCGCTGTGTACGTGTTCGAAGTACGTGCGAAATCGGCTGTTACGGTGAAGCGGAACGTATTGCCGAGTCGAGGTCGCTCCAGAGATCGTCCGCATCTTCAATGCCGACACTGAGCCGCAGAAGCGAAGGTGGAAGGTGGCCCTGTCCGGGGATCGCAGCTCTTCTTTCCATCGTTGATTCCACTGCGCCAAGACTGGTGGCGTGGCGGATGAGTCTGACGTTTCGGCAGACACTATCAGCAAATTCAGCCCCGCCACGCATATCGAACGAAATGATCGTTCCGAAGCCTTTGAGCACGCGCTTGGCAATTGCATGCGTCGCATGCGAGGGCAAGCCTGGATATCGGACACAGGTGATCAGCGGATGTCCCTTAAGCCGCTCTGAAAGCAGCATGGCTGTTTGCTGGGCCCGTTGTAAGCGAAGCGCGAGAGTCCTCGCGCCGCGAACGGCAAGAAAGGCTTCTAGCGTTCCTGGTGTCGCACCAGTCAACTCGCGGGATTTTCTGAGAGCGTGCCACAGCGCATCGTCTCTCGTCGTGGCGACCCCCGCCAGCAAGTCGGAGTGGCCGCCGATGAACTTGGTTGCCGATTGCAGAGACACTGTCGCGCCAAAGTCGAGCGGCTGCTGATTCAAGGGCGTGGCGAAGGTGTTGTCCACTGCCACGATCGCCCCGGGCTTGCGCGGAGCTGCGCAGATGGCCTCCAGATCCGCGACAGTCAGCAGTGGATTGGAAGGCGATTCAAGCCAAATCAGGTCAGCGGCGCCGCAGGCTTGAATCCAACCAGCTGTATGGTCCGCCGCCACGCGCTGCACGGACCAACGCCCTCTTTCAGCGCCCGCTGCCGCTAGGCCTGCAACACCTTGATAGCAATCATCTGGGAGCACGACAACGGCATCAGCCGCAAGCTGATCAAACACCGAGGCAATGGCGGCCATGCCGGAGGCGAACGCCACGGCTTTGCTTGACTCAAGCCCACCGACGACTTCTTCGAGTGCTTCCCAGGTTGGCGTACCGTCATCACGCGAGTAATCGCGCCCCCTGCCGAGTATGAAGTTCGATGCCGGGATCAGCGGCACGTTCAACGGAGCGCCGGGCTCAGAGGCACGGCCTGCCGTGACGAGCCACGATTCCAGCTTGATTGCAGAAGTGCGCTTTTCCATTCTCAGTATTTCCAAAAAATCTGTGATGCGACGCAACGCGTCGTACTCGAAAGCTCGCACGTGCAGCCAAGCAGACTACGCCGAGCTTGCCAGTTTGAGGCCGACGATACCGGCAACGATGAGCCCCAGACTAACCAACCGACCGGGTGCTGCGGATTCCCCGAACAGGACAATGCCGAGGAGTGCTGTGCCGACTGCGCCGACTCCGACCCAAACGGCGTATGAGGTGCCAACGGGTAGGGACTTCATGGCGATTCCCAGCAACACGACGCTGATGACCATGGAAGCGATCGTGAAGATGCTTGGCCACAACTTGGTGAATCCATCTGTGTACTTCAGGCCGATGGCCCAGCCTACTTCAAGAAGACCGGCGACAAGCAGAAGCATCCAGGCCGTACGATTCTCCGTTCGGCGATCCAGACGCCGCATCCGATCGACTCTATCGTTGTTCATAAGACCGCCGAATTTCAGCGGACACAAGGTACTGATCGCGTTTCGCCAGCGAGCGGGTGCGGAATGCCGCCATCACCATAGAAGCGGACAACCTGTGCAATGACCACCTGGTAGCCCTTGAGCCAAAGCGCCTGGCGCTGCTTTGCAGCGATGTGCGCAGGGTGCCCGATGAGCTCCTGGAGTGCCTCCATCGTTTTCCAGTAGTACACGTTGGAAACGAGCCCTGTTGCAGGGCTCTCCCAGATCTCTTCGCCAAGGTAGCCTGGGATGGACTTGGCAACCTGGGCAATGACGTTGTCCAGGGCATGGAACTCGTCGTCGAACTCGCCCTTTGCGAAAGTGAAGGTGGACGTGTACATGGGTTTGTTTGTGCTGGCCTCGTCAGCTCGCTTCGCTGGCGTTGCGCATCAATTCCGACATTTGCTCGTGTCCCCGCGCCTTCAACATCTCTGCGGCATTGAGGCGGTCGCGCGCTTCCTTGTTCTGGCTGAGCTTGGACTTGCCTACCAGCGACGTAACGGCGATCTCGATGCCCACGATGTTGCGCACCATGCTGTCGATGTACTCGGGCGCGGAGTCGCCCATCTTCCAGGGCTTCGGTTCGGCCGCCTCGTGCCGCCGCGTCAGGCGCGCGATGATGCCGCGCGCAAAGCGTTCGTCGTCGTGCACGGTGAGCACGCCGTGCGCGTGCACCACCTCGTAGTTCCAGGTCGGCACCTGGCGGTGCGTCTCGTGCTTGGACGGGTACCAGTTGGGCGAGATGTAGGCCTGCGCACCGCCGAAGATGACCATCACAAGAGTTCCCGTGGGGCAGCGCTGCCAGAGCGGATTGGCGCGAGCGAGGTGCGCCGACAGCAAGCCATGCGTTCCCACGTCGGGATCGAACTCGAAGGGGAGTTGATCGGCATCCAGTCCCGAGGCCCCATGCGTGACCAGCGCACCCAGCGGATGCTCGCGGATGATGCGGTTCAGTTCCTCGGGTCTTGTTTCGGCGAAGTGCGTGGGGAGGTACATCGGGGGAGGGTGTGAATGGTGTGGGTAGCTGGTACTGTCGCGCGGAACCGGCACAATGGGAAGGTCCAGTTTTATTCATTTTGCATGGACCAGTTTTCAACGCCATCGAGCCGAAGTTCCGGTGCCGACAGGGTCGGACGCCGCATCTACGACCTGCTGCGTTCCCAGATCGCCGACGGGACGCTCTCCGCGGGCGCGCAGGTGCCGTCCACGCGTGCCCTGGCTGCAGATTTTGGGGTGTCGCGCACCACTGTCACCGCCGCCTACGAGCAGCTTGCGGCCGAGGGCTTCCTTGCCACGTCAGCAGGGCGGGTTGCCCGTGTCGCAACTCCGCTGGCTGCGCCCGAACGTTCCGATACGAAGCCGAAGCAGCGCGGCAGGACTGCACCGACTCTCTCGGCCTTCGGCCGTCGCGTGGCGGCGATCAACATGCCCGGGCTTGCTCTTGCGGAACCCTGCCGCATCGACTTCTTGTACGGCGCTGTGGCCGCTCGCGACTTTCCAGCGCTGGCCTGGCGGCGTGCCTACCAAGCCGAACTGCTGCGCCATCAACGCCGGCTCTACTACGTCGCGCCCGAAGGCGATGCGTCGCTGCGCCGCTCCCTGCAGGGGTACCTCCGGCGCGCGCGGGGCCTGGCCTGCGATGCCGAGCAGATCCTCATGGCGCACGGCTCACAGCAGGCCATCGACCTGTGCGCGCGGCTCCTGTTGAATCCCGGCGACGCCTTCGTCTTCGAGGAGCCCGGCTACCTGATGGCGCGCCGGTGCTTCGAGGCCACCGGCGCGGAAGCTTTGGCAATACCGGTGGACGCCCAAGGCCTGGACACCGCCATGCTGCCAAACGACGATCGCACCCGCTTGGCCTATGTGACGCCTTCGCACCAGTTTCCGCTGGGAGGTGTGCTGCCCATCGGCCGGCGCCTGGAGCTGCTCCGTTGGGCACGAACGCACCGCGCCTGGGTCGTCGAGGACGACTACGACGGCGAGTTTCGCTACGGCCAGCGCCCGATCGACGCACTGCAGTCGGTAGACACGGACGGACGCGTGATCTACATAGGCACCTTTTCCAAGGCGCTGTCGCCGCAGCTTCGGCTCGGCTACCTGGTGCTGCCGCCTGAACTGGTGCCGGTGTTCCGGCAGGCCAAGCGGCTGGCCGACCGCCATGCGCCCGTGCTCGAGCAGCGTGTGCTGGCGTCGCTGATCGACAGCGGCGCCTACGAGCGCCACGTGCGGCGCACGCGCCGCGAGCACGAGCGTCGCCGGGCGGCGCTGCTCGATGCCATTGCGCGCCACCTGCCTGCGAGCGCTACGGTCATCGGCGCGGCGGCCGGGCTGCACGTGGTGCTCTGGCTGCCGTTTCTGCGGCCGCAGGACGAGCCCACGCTGGCGGCTGCTGCCCGCAGCAAGGGCGTGGGTGTCTACTCGGTGTCGCCGCTGTTCGCCAAGCCGCCCTCGCGCATGCAACCCCGGCCGGCTGGACTGATCCTGGGGTATGCCAGCCTGACGGTGGAGGAGATCGATCAGGGGATGCGTGTGTTGGCGGCAGCGATCGCCGAGCGGGGTGCGAAGCCGAGCGTGTCGGTCGCTAAGACAAAGCGGGCGAGCGCCGAAGCTCTCGGTACAGCGTCGCGCGGCTGATGCCCAGCCGGCGCGCGGCCTCGTCCTTGTCGCCTGCAGTCTCTGCGAGCGTCCTTCGTATGCAGGCATCGCGCTCGCGGTCGAGGTGTGCCTGCAGCGTAGTCGTTGGCGTCGTTTCGTGCCGGCCGTCAATGGCCTGCGGGCGCTTTGCGGCAGGCTGATCCGGCAGCCCTGCTTCACCAGAGAGCAGGAAGCGCAGCAGCGCGGCTTCCAATTGCCGCACGTTGCCCGGCCAGTCGAAGGCCAGCCATTGCGTGCGAACAGATAGGGGCACCCGGCGCCCCGGCAGGCCTTCGCGCAACGCCATGCGCTCGACCAGTTGCTCGGCCAACCACTCCAGGTCGTCGCGCTCGCGCAGCGCGGGCATGTGCACGCCGAGCACATTGAGCCGGTAGTACAGGTCGGCCCTGAACTGGCCCGCGTCCACACGCTCCTGAAGGTCGCGGTGGGTGGCGCAGACGACACGCGTATCGATCGGGATCGGCGAGACGCCGCCCACCCGCACGATCTCCTGGTTCTGTACTGCACGCAGGAGGCTGGCCTGCAAACTGAGGGGCATGTCGCCGATCTCGTCGAGGAACAGCGTGCCGCCGCTCGCGAGCTCGAACTTGCCCGGTTTGCCGCGCGTCCGGGCTCCGGTGAAGGCGCCGCCTTCGTAACCGAAGAGCTCCGCATCGATCAACGATTCCGGAATGGATGCGCAGTTGACCCACACGAACGGCCGTCGGGCGCGCGGCGACAGCGCATGGATGGCGTTGGCCGCCAGTTCCTTTCCGCTGCCGGTCTCGCCCTGGACGAGCACCGGCAGCGACAGCGGCGCGGCTTGTTCGATGGCCGCACGCACCGCCTCCATCCGGGCGCCCTGGCCCAGGATGTCGTCGAGCCCGTAGCGCGCGGTCCATGGCGTGGGCGGGCTATGGATGGCGCGCCCCTGGTCACCGACGACAGCGACCGCCTTCTTCAGCGCCGCCATATTGGAGAACAGCGCCAGGCCCACCGCCCCGATGATTCGCTCGTCCTGGTAGACGGGCACCTGCCGCGCGAGCAACTGGTGACCCCGCACTTCGAGCGGCATCATGGTCACGCTGAGGTCGCCGCGCGCCACATGGTGCAGGCGCGTCTGCGGCGACACGACGTCCGTAATGTGGCGGCCGATGAAGTCTTCCGGGGGGCCGCCCAGCAGGCGGCAATAGGGCGCATTGATGAGCACGACGCGGCCATTGGTGTCGACGGCCACCAGGCAGTCGGACACGTGGTCGAGCACGCGGCGCAGGAACTCGGCCTCGTTCTGGCCGGAGCCGAACCATTCGGGAAAGGGCATTTCTCGTCTCGTAGTTGCGACGTTTGGACTCAATACTGAGACTAAGGCATGTGCTCCAGGCCGTCAATCGAAGCTCGCGGTGAGCATTTCTCCAAGCAAATCAAGCACTTGTCGAAATTGCGAAGAGGTCGGTCGAGCGGGCCTCGGATTTGCTCTGTGCCCTCCGCCTCGCATTCGAAGCATCGCGGCGGCTTCCACCCTTTCACCTGGAAATGCACATGAACGACATTATTTCAATCGGAGACATGCACGTGCGCGTGGCGGGCCACGGCCCGGCGCTCGTCTTTTGCCACGGCTTCACCACGACCGGCGAGTTCTGGCGCCAGCAGATGGGCGCGTTCTCGCACGACCACCGATTGGTGGTGCCCGATCTGCCTGGCCACGGCCGCTCGGCGTCACCGCGCTCACGCCGCTACACGATCGATGCGTTCGTTGACGACCTCGTGCTGCTGTTCGACAAGCTGCGTCTCGACGATGCGATTCTCGTGGGGCTGTCGATGGGCGGCACGATCGCCCAGCGTTTCGCGCTCGCGCACCGGAGCCGCTTGCGCGCGCTGGTGCTGGTGGGCGCCACCCCGCACGGACTCGGCCCTGACGTGAACGTGAAGAATGTGCTGCGCGCCATCGACGCCCTCGGCGTCACTGCGGCGAGCCACGCGGTAATCGACCGCTCGTTTGCCTCCTCCGCCTCGGCTGAACTGGTGGCCTTCGCGCGCGAGCAGGTGGCGCAGACGCCGGAATTCGTCGCCCGCGAAGCCATCGTCTCGCTGAACGAGGCCGACAGCCGGGCGCAGCTCGCACGCCTGGCATTGCCGACGCTCGTTGTCTGCGGCGAGGAGGACGCCATCACGCCGCCGGCCGAGTCGAATGCGCTCGCCGCCGGCATTCCCGGCGCGATACTGCAGCTGGTGCCCAGCGCCGCGCACTTTCCGATGCTCGAGCAGCCCGAGCGCTTCAATTCGATCCTGCGCGACTTCATCGCTCGCATCGACAACCGGAGCGGCGCTTGACGCGCGCCCGCCATACATCAAGGAGTATGGACATGACAACAACAGTTGAAACATCCCCCGCAACGCCCGAGCGTTCGCGTGAAACGCGCCGGGTGGTCTTCGCCGCGGCGCTTGGCACGGTGCTGGAGTGGTATGACTTCTTCATATACGGCAGCCTCGCCGTGTTCTTCGGCGGGTTGTTCTTTCCCAAGGGCAATGAGTCGGCGGCCATCCTCGCGTCGCTAGCGACCTTCGGCGCAGGCTTCGTGCTGAGGCCCTTCGGTGCAATCGTCTTCGGGCGTCTGGGCGATCTGGTCGGGCGCAAGAAGACTTTCCTGGTGACGATGATGATCATGGGCACCGCCACCGCCGCTATTGGCTTCCTGCCCACGTTCGAGACCATCGGCTGGGCCGCGCCCACGCTTCTGGTGCTGTTGCGTCTTCTGCAGGGGTTGGCGATCGGCGGCGAGTTCGGCGGCGCGGTTACCTACATCGCCGAGCATTCCGATCCGCGCCGCCGGGGCTTCATGACCAGCTGGCTGCAGATCACCGGAACCATCGGGTTGCTCGTCTCCCTGGGGGTGATCATGGTGCTGCGCTCGTCGATGTCCGCTGAGTCCTTCGCCTTGTGGGGATGGCGCGTGCCGTTCATGCTGTCGATCGGGCTGCTCGCGTACTCGCTCTACGTTCGCATGCGGCTGGAAGAGTCGCCCGTGTTCCTCGAGATGAAAGCGCACGGCAAGGGCTCGCGAAACCCGGTCAAGGACACCTTCGGCGATCCGCGCACCCTGCGCATCGTGCTGGTGACGATCTTCGGCGCCGTGGCCGGGCAGGCGGTGATCTGGTACACCGCGCACTTCTACAGCCTGCAGTTCCTCACGGCGACGCTCAAGCTGCCGCCGCAGTCCGCCTACGCCTACCTCACGATTGCCCTGGTGCTGGCCACCCCGTTCTTCGTGCTCTTCGGCTGGCTGTCCGACCTGATTGGGCGCAAGTGGATCATGCTGACGGGTTGCCTGCTTTCCGCAATCCTGTTCATGCCGCTTTTCCAGGGCATGGCCAAGTACGGCAACCCGGCGCAAGAGGAGTTCCGCGCCCGCACCCAGGTCGTCATCCAAGGTGGTGATTGCAGCGAGGACCAGTCCTTCATCGGCCAGCTGTTCCAGCCAAAGGCGACCAAGCCGTGCACGCGTGCCCGCTCGTTCCTGGCCGCGCAAGGCGTGCCGTATACGTTGCGGCCGCAGGCGGGCGAGCTGCAGTTCGTGGTCGCCGAAACGACGCTGACCGGTTTCGATGAAGCGGCACTGCGCCGCGTGCTGGTCGAGCGCGGCATGCCGCTCACGGCCGACCCGGCACGCGTGAATGCGTCCATGGTCGTGCTGATGCTGTTCGTGCTGGTCCTGCTCGCGACCATGGTGTACGGGCCGATGGGCGCGTTCCTGGTCGAGCAGTTTCCAACGCAGGTGCGTTACAGCGGCGTCTCCGTGGCTCTGCAGTTTGGCAATGGCTGGATTGGTGGCTTTGCGCCGTTCATCGCCACTGCAATGGTCGTGAGCAGCGGCGACATCTTCCGTGGCCTCATCTACACGATTGCCGTAGCGTTGCTCACGCTGGTGGTGGGTGCCTTCTGCATTCGTGATCGCCGGGGGCTCGACATGCGCGAGCCAGTGGCGGCAACGCAAACGCCGCGCGCCACTTCGACGCTCGCTGCGTCGGAACAGTAGCCCGACCGCCATGGCTCTAGCCAAGATCCCCGTCACGATCGTCACCGGCTTCCTGGGGGCCGGCAAGACCACGCTCGTGAACCACCTGCTGGCGCAGTGCAGCGGCACCTACATCGGCATCATCGTCAACGAGTTCGGCGAGGTCGGCATCGACGGGCAGCTGATCGTCGCCGACGACCAGCCGCTGATCGAGATCACCAATGGCTGCGTCTGCTGCACGGTGCGCAAGGACCTGACGGCGGCGGTGAACGAGCTCCTGCAACGCGCCGAACGTCCGGTCGAGCGGCTGATCATCGAGACTTCCGGCCTGGCCGATCCCGCTCCGGTGCTGCAGAGCTTTCTTGCCGATCCCGCCTTGTTGCAACTCGTGGAACTCGAGTCGGTGGTCACCGTCGCCGATGCCCACCACATCCTGCTCCATATCGGCGACGACATCGTGCGCGAGCAGATCGCCTTTGCGGACGTGATCGTGCTCAACAAGGTCGAGATCCCCAGCGCACCGGAGCTGGAGCAACTCGAGAAAGAGCTGCGCCGGCTGAATCCGGCTGCGCACCTGGTCCGGACCGAGCGAGCACAGGTCTCGGCCGCCGAGCTGCTGGGCACGAAGCGCTTCTCCTTGCCGCACGTGCTTTCGATCGAGCCCGATCTGCTGGACGGCGAGGCGCATGACCACGAGCACGACACCTCGATCGGCTCGTGCTGCATTGAAACCGGCGGTGCCATCGACCCGGAGCGTTTCAGCCGCTGGATGAACCAACTGATCCAGCGCGAAGGCACACGGCTGATGCGCACGAAGGGCGTGCTTCACTTCAACGGCGAGGCGCGCCAGTTTCACTGTCACAGCGTGCACATGCTGCTCGATGCGCGGCCTGGGCGGCGATGGGGTCCCGACGAGCCGCGTCGCAGCAAGCTGGTCTTCATCGGGCGTGAACTTGCGGGCGACGCCTTGCGCGAGGGCTTTCTCGGATGCCTCGCGGTTCAGCCTGAACGAATGCCGGCTCCTGCCGCCGAATCTGAAATGGAGCACCCATGAAACTTCAGCATGCGCTGGGCGGCCTTGAGAACCTCGGGCCTGTGAGCCTCGAAACCCGGGTCTTCGTGCAGGAATGGGAGAAGCGCATCTTCGGCATCCACACGGTGATGATGGCCGAGAGCGCCCACCTCGCAGAGGCATTGCCCAGATATCCGATGGCCAGCTTGCCCACCACGTTCAAGCACACCTGGACCTGGGCCTCGCTGCGCACCGGTGCCGAGGGCATGCAGCCCTTCGAGTACTTCAAGTTCCGCTACTACGAGAAATGGCTGATGGGCATCAGCCAATTCTTCGTCGACGAGGGCTACATCACCGCCCAAGAACTGGCCTGGCGGACCGCCCACTATCGCGTCCAGCCCGACGCGCCGCTGCCCGAGTGTCCCAGCGAGCCGATCAAACATCAGGTCGTCGACTACCTGCTGCAAGGGGACTCCAGCCTGCGGCCGCTGCCGCATGCACCGCGGTTCGCGGCCGGCCAGACGGTGCAGGTGGCCGACCCCGCGGCGGCTGAACACACGCGGCTACCCGGCTACCTGCGCAACAAGAAGGGCACTGTCCGCGAGGTGTACCCGGGTGCCTTCGAGTATTTCTGCTCGACCGGGCCTGATGGGTTGGAAGGACCGATGCCGGTGTACCGCGTTGCGTTCGATGCGCGCGACATCTGGGGTCGCGACCTCTGCGAACCGAATACGACGATCTACGCCGACCTCTTCGAGGTCTACCTGCAATGCCGAACGCTCGACGAAGAAGATAAAACGCCATGAGCACCGATCTGTTCAAGTACAACGACGAGCGCGAAGCGGCGAGTGCCGCGAAGGTGCGCGCACTGGAGGCCTTGCTTATCGAGAAAGGCGTGATCGGCAGCGACTCGGTCGATGCGGTGCTCGATCATTTCGAGAAGATCGCGGGACCGTTCAACGGCGCGCGCATCGTTGCGCGGGCATGGGTCGATCCGGCCTACAAGCAGCGCCTGCTCGACGACACGCCTCAGGCCATTGCCGAACTTCAGCTGCCACTGGGCATGGAAGGCGCCGAGGGTGAGCACATGGCCGCGGTGGCCAACGGTCCGGGTGTGCACAACTTGATCATTTGCACGCTTTGTTCCTGCTATCCGTGGCCGGTGCTCGGTCTGCCGCCGTACTGGTACAAGGATCCGGTGTTCCGCGCCCGAGGCGTGCGCGAGCCGCGTGCAGTCTTGCGCGAGTTCGGCGTGCCGATAAGCGAGCACATCGAAGTGAAGGTGTGGGACAGCAGCGCGCAGATCCGCTGGTTCGTTGTGCCTGAGCGGCCGGCCAACACCGACGGCTTCAGTGAAGAGCAACTGGCTGCGCTGGTCACGCCGGAAGCGATGATGGGCGTCGCGCTGGTACCGCCGCCTACAGCGGCCTGAGGCGGAGTGCCATGTTCACTCGCTTCGAGGAATATGCAGCTTCTCAGATGCTGGGCCATGCCGATTCGCCGCCGCGCAGCCAGGGCAAGCTGTTCTTTGCAGAGGCCTGGCAACGGCAGCTCTTCGGGTTGACGCTGGCTGTGGCCAAGCAGGGGCACTTCGACTGGGAGGACTTCCGCCAGCACCTGATTGAATCGATCGGCGACTGGGAACGACTTGATTGCGCAGCGCAGCCGCCGTGGGACTACTACGAGCAGTTCTTTGGGGCGCTGCTGCAGGTTCTGGAGCGGCAGCAGGTGGTGACTGAAGGCGAGCTGGCCTGGGTCCTGGCCGATCGGCCGTTGCGGAGCCATGAATGAGCGCCGAGTGGCTGTCCTTTTCGGGCTTGGTCCTGATGTTCGTTTTGGGGCTGCGGCACGGGTTGGACCCGGACCACATTGCCTGCATCGACGGACTGACCTGGCGGGCACTCAATCGTTCGCATACCCATGCAGGTTGGATCGGGACCTTGTTCGCGCTCGGTCACGGCCTGCTGGTCACGCTGATCGCGGTGGTCGTCAGCAAGCTGGCGCTGCACTTCGATCCCCCGGGCCTTGTGGTGACCGTTTTCGGATGGATTCCAACCTTGCTGCTGATCGTGGTTGGTTGCCTCAATCTGCGCCTGCTGCTGCGCAGGGACGAGGTCTACGCGCCGACTGGTTGGAAAATGAGCCTGATCCCTGCGCGCTTGCGGCAGCAGACGAGTGCCTGGTCGGTGGTGGTCATCGGCGTGCTGTTCGCCACCGTCTTCGACACCGCTACACAGGCGGCAGCCTGGGGCTACGTCGCCAGCAACAAGAACGGCGGTGCATGGGCTGCCTTGCTCGCAGGGATGACCTTCACGGCAGGGATGATGGTCACCGATACGCTGGACGGCCGCATCATCTGCCGAATCGGCCGAGGCATCGAAAATCCGGAGGCAGGGCGCCGCGTGCGCCGGACACTGGGCTGGCTCATCGTTTCCATCTCGTTCGGCGTAGCTGTCTACAACGTGGCCAAGGTGTTGTTGCCGGAAGTCGAACTCGACGACATGGCATTCTCATTCGCCGGCGCTGCGCTGGTTGTTGTCATGCTGGGTATCTGGGCGTGGAGTGCCAGGCGCGCACGCAGTGCGCGAGCGTCCGTCATGCCGGGCCTTCGGAAAGATGCGCCCCCAACACCCCTTCCTTCGTGGACCTCCTGATGTCGCCCCGCAGCGTACGTCGGTGAACCGACAGCTGCCGGCCCGCAGCGCGGCTGCGGTCCGGTGGCCACGAGTGCCTCTCTGCCCAGAGCTTGGCAACCCAGCGCTTCCATCTTCTTCTCCGGTTCTCTCATGGTCAAACACATCGCATTCCCGGGCGTCGTCGTTCTGGTGGTCAGCACCTCGACGCTGGCGCAAGTGAGCCTGCAAGCCGTTGAGGTGACAGCCACGCAGCAGGATCAGTCTCCGTCGCTGCAGGCAACGCACGCCGTTGGCAGCCGGCTGCGTCTGACCGCCCGCGAAACCCCTGCTTCTGCGGAGGTGATCACGCAGGAAATGATGGAACGGCGCGGTGCGCGAACTTTCGAGGAGGCATTGCGCGGCAGCGTGGGGATGACCGCGGGTGGCGCGCCTGGTTCCCCCTCCGTGGCATCGACACGCGGCTTCACGGGCGGCTTCATCACCTACCTGTTCGATGGCGATCGGGTGGCAGTGGCCTCGATGGTGAGCCGGTCGCAGGACACCTGGAACTACGAGCGCATCGAGGTCCTGAAGGGCCCTGCCTCGGTGCTCTACGGCGAAGGCGCAATCGGTGCTGCCGTCAATTTCGTGACCAAGCGGCCCGACCGCAACAACCCGGGTGCCGAGGCCATGCTGTCCTACGGCAGTTTCGGTACGGCGCGTGCCGGCGTCGGCCTGGGTGTCAACATCGGCGAATCGAGTGCTTTGCGGCTGGACTATAGCCACCAGGAGACCAATGGGTACATCGACCGCAACAAGCAGCGGTACGACAACCTCACCATGGGGTTCACCACGGCATTGGCGCGTGACCTGACGCTCGATCTGACGATGGACTATTCCACAGACCGCGCACTGTCCTACCAGGGGACACCGCTGGTGCCGCGCGCCTTTGCGCTGCAGCCGACCGACATCGTCGGCGACTCGGCGGGGCGGGTGGTCGATCGCAGCATCGCCTTTCGCAACTACAACGTAGACGATGCCCAAATGAGCGCACGCAGCCTTTGGGCGCGTGCCAAACTGAGCTGGCAGATCGCGCCGGAATGGAAGCTGCGCAACGAACTGTCCTACTACACGGCGGACAGGGCGTGGCGCAATGCAGAGTCCTATGCCTTTGCCGCCCCCGGACGGATCGTGCGGGACCTGGTCGGGATCACGCACGACCACCAGATCCTGACGAATCGGCTCGATCTCACGAACACCTCGCCCATCGCCGGAATGAAGAACCGGTTCGTGGCGGGCCTCGAGTACACGAAGACCGATTTTTCCTCCAACCGCGATTTTTCGAATGGATCGGCCGCGGCCGACAACGCCCTCACGGTGCGTGAGTTCGCCACCTTCCCGGGAAGCTACGGCGCCTTTGCCGCCGATCCGGCGCTCTACGCCGGTGCCGGCAATCGCACGATCTTCGGCGCACGAATCACCACCAGCGCGCTGTTCCTGGAAGACGCCTTGTCCATCAGCGACCGTTGGACCGTCGTGGGCGGCTTGCGCCAGGACTACGTGAAGCTGGAGCGCCAGAGCGTGGACCTGAACACCCGCGCCCTGACATCGTTCACCCAGAAGTACAGGCCGACATCGGGGCGGTTGGGCGTGGTGTTCGCCATCGACCCCGACACATCGGCCTATGCGCAGTACACCAACGCGAGCGCGCCGGTCGGTACGGGCAACCTCTTGTTGCTCTCAGCCGCCAACAGTGCCTTCAGTCTCTCGACGGGCAAGCAGCTCGAGGTCGGCATCAAGCAGTCGGCTTTCGGCGGGCGGCTCGACTACACGGTGGCGGCTTACAAGATCGAACTCGACAACGTGCTCTCGCGCGATTTCAGCAACCCGACGCTCACCGTCAACAGCGGCAAGCAGTCCGCCCGCGGCCTCGAACTCGCCGCGACCTGGAAGGCGAAGCGCGACCTGACGCTGAGCGGCAACCTGGCGCGCGTCGATGCGCAGTTCGATCAACTGATCGAGGCCGGCAACGTCTCGCGCGCCGGAAACACGCCGCCGAACGTGCCGAAGACGGTTGCCAATCTCTGGGCCGACTACAAGGTTCCGGGATGGCCGGTGCGCGTGGGCGCGGGCGTCAACCGGACCGGCCACTCCTACGCCAACAACGCCAACACGGTGCGCATGAACGGGTACACCACGGTCAGCGCCTATGCGACGTGGACGCTGCCAAAGGGCGACCTCACGTTTCGCGTGCGCAACCTGACGGACAAGCTCTACGCCTATTGGAGCGGCGCGAATTCGAACAACCAGGTCATGATCGGCGCACCGCGCAGTTTCGAAGTCAGCTACCGGGCAGCTTTCTGATGCGCGTGTGAAACAAGTCGATGGCAAAGGCATGAAGCCGGCCCTGATCTTCATCCACAAGTGGCTCGGCATCTCGCTGGCGCTGCTGTTTGTGATGTGGTTTCTCAGCGGCATCGTGCTGTACTACGTGCCGTTCCCCAACCTCACGCAGGCAGAGCGCCGGGCCGGGCTGAAGCCATTGGCACCGGCCACCGGCTGCTGCCTGACGGCCGAAGAAGCGGCAGGACGAGCCGGCGTGGCGTTCACCGAAGCACGCCTCGCGATGACCGGGGAAGAGACGCCGGCCTGGCGGCTGCTGGTCGATATCGGCAACAAGGGCGCCCCGCAGTGGCAATCGCTCGATGCCCGCACCGGTGCGCGGATGGCGCCGCTGACGTCCGTCCAGGCCATGAAGGTGGCCGAGACCTTCAGCGGCCGGCGAGCGCTTCAGGCCGACGGGCTCGAGCGTGACCAGTGGACGGTTCCACAAGGATTGGATTCTTACCGTCCGCTCTTCAAAGTCAGCCTGGAAGGCGACGACGGCCTCGAACTGTACGTGTCCAGCACGGCTGCCGAAGTAGTGCGCGACACGCGCCGTGCCGAGCGGTTCTGGAACTGGATCGGCGCCGTGCCGCACTGGATCTATCCGACCGTTCTACGGCAGTTCCCGCAAGCGTGGAACCAGGTCGTCGTCTGGCTCTCGATCCCTGGCGTGGTGCTGGCCGGGACCGGACTGGCGCTGGGCATCTGGCAGTTGTTCCTCAATCGAACGCGCTGGATTCCCTATCGCAAGTTCTGGATGCGTTGGCATCACATCGCGGGCCTGGTCGCCGCAGTGTCCACGCTCACCTGGATCTTCTCGGGCCTGATGTCGATGAATCCTTACGGAGTGTTCTCTTCACGGGGACTTTCGGCCGTCGAGCGCGACCGCTGGCTCGGCGCCGACCGGGGCGCCCTTGTGGCGCCGCAGCTTGCCCTGACTGCAATCGTGGCCCGGGAGGCAGGTGCACAGCCGTTGGAACTGGAGCGGATTCGCATCGACGGGCAAGTCTGGTACCGCATCCAGGGCACGCAGCGACAGTGGTGGGTGCGCGCGGACGATGCGAGCGCCATGCCGGCGGTGGAATCGGTGTTGCCGGACGGATTGGTGGCGGGCTCCCTGCAACGCCTGCGCGGCATCGACCGCCCCCCTTTGAGCGTGACGCGGATCGATCGCTACGACGATGTCTACTACGCGAAGAATCCGCCCTCGGTGGAGGCGCTGGACACCCGGCCGCTGCCCGTCTGGCACGCCCATTGGCCCGACGGCACGGACCTGTATGCCGACGCCACCTCGGGCAAAGTGCTGTTGCGAGTCGACACGTCAGGGCGTTGGCAGCGGCTGCTTTACCAGGGGTTGCACAGTCTCGACTTCAAGCCGCTGCGCGCACGGCCCTGGTTGCGCGAAGCCCTGGTGCTGATTCTTTCGCTGCTCGGTACGGCCCTGTGCATCACATCGTGCGTCATTGGATGGCGCGCTCTGTCGAAATCGGCTACGCGCCCTTCGCCGGGCAGGATGCGGTGCCAGGCCCTGAGTGACACGAACACTCGACCTACTAAGAAGCGCTAACCCGTATGTACCAGCGCGGGAACATCGCAGCCGAGGTCTTGAAGTCGTTTCATGAGGCGACGGATGATCTTGGTTCGATCCTGGCGGTCGAAGTGTTCGCTGCCCAAGTCGTTGTACTCGGTGCCGTCGCGAAGCATGTGGTACGCGGCGGTGAGCATCGAGGCGGCCACAGCGAGGATGGCCTTCTTGGCTCCGCGGCGTGCTTTGATACGCAGGAACTGCGCTCGCAGGTAGCTGGTCTTCACGCGCACCGCGGCCCAGGCGGCGGTCACCAGGGTGGTCTTGATCCAGGTGCCGCTCTTGCGCACGCGGGTGGAGCGACGCTTGCCGGCGCTCTCGTCGCTGCGCGGACACAGGCCTGCCCAGGAGATCAGATGGCCGGCACTGGGGAAGCGCGACATGTCTACGCCGATCTCCGCCACTATGACGCTGGCCGTCAGGTCACTGACCCCCGGCATCGTCGTGAGCAGGCGGGCGCGCTGCCGGATCGGCGCCAGCGCTTTTCCCACGGCCGCATCCAGTTCGGCCAACGTGCGTTGCAGGGCATCGATCACCTGCAGGTGCAGCCGCAGCATCGTGCGATGGTGCTCGGTGATGCGTCCGCGCAGCGCCTCGCGCAGCTCAGCGCTCTTGTTGCGCGCCGTGCCCTGGGCCAGCGCGGCCAGATGCGCCGGATCGCTCTGGCCGGCGACGATGGCATCGAGCATGGCGCGCCCGCTCTTGCCCAGCACATCCGACAGGACGCTGCCCAGCTTGAGATTGGCGTCCTCCAACACCTTTTGAATGCGCAGCGAGTGCTGAGAGACCTCGCGCACGAGTTGCTTGCGGGTGCGGGTGAGGTCGCGCAGCTGCTGGATGGCCTGCGGCGGCACGAAGCTGGAGCGGATCAAGCCGTGCGCGAGCAGATCGGCAATCCACATCGCGTCGTTGACGTCGGTCTTGCGACCAGGCACGTTTCGAATATGCGCCGCATTGGCCAGCACCAACTCGAACTCAGCCTCCAGCACATGCCACACCGGCTTCCAGTACACGCCGGTGGCCTCCATCGCCACGTGGGTGCAGTCGTGCTCGGCCAGCCAATCGGCCAGTTCGAGCAACTGGGTGGTTGTGGTGCCGAAGCTGCGCACCTCCTGATGCATGGGCGGCGAGACGCATCGCACGCAGGCCACGATGGTGTCCTTGTGCACGTCCAGGCCCGCACAGCGCGTGTAAAGCACTTGCATGAGAACCTCCTGGCGGTTGATGGGCACCGCAGGCAGTCCTCGTCATCGAACTCTACTAAGCGTGCTTCGGGGCGTCGCCGCCCTCTGCCACATTCCGGGGTGCTCGCAGGACTGCGGGTCCAACTACTGAACGGGCTTGTCGCACCAAGGGAAAGCCGACCTCGTCAGCAGCGCCCAAATTCATCCTACAACCACGCGCCATCTGTCGCCAGCCACGTCCCCCGCTTCATGCCCCGGGGTCGGGCTCGCCCGATGGCGAACTACTGATTAAGAGTCTGAAATCAACTCAGGATAGTTACGCCGCTTGCTGCTTGTGGACCTTGCCGCCGCTTCGATCTTCGCCTTGACTTGGGTTGTCACGCGCGGGATGCCCTTGCTTGAGACATTGAAAACGCGGCCGGGCGCTGCCTTCGCTGCCTTTGCGGGCTTCCTGATGGCTGTGGGGCTAGTCATGGGGACCTCCGACAGAGAATTTCTCACCCGTATAGGTTAGCAGTTTGAGCCAGGAGTGATCCTTCCGCCTCCCACCATGCCGGATCGACGTCCAGAATATCCTGGACAGTTCGACAGCCCTGCAGGTGCGGCGCACTACGCTGCTCATCGAGTAAGAGTGCGGCGTCAAAACCAAGCTTCGGCCATACCTTGAACCCGACGTGGCGTTCCTGGAACCCTTTGCCGCCCGCGGCGATCAGTGAGATCTGGGTCAAACCTGCGAGATGGGCAGTGACGGCACACAGGGCGAATGCAATGGCGCCCAGACCGTGGGGCGTCCGGTGCTTGTCCAGGAAAAAATGGTCGATGTGTATTCCCTCGATGAAGAGACCCGCGGTGCCAGTCTCTTCGCTGAAGATCACCAGTTTGTTCTTGTGGCCCGCCTGAATGACCTTGGCGTTGATCACCGTGAAATACATGCCGGGCGGCGCGTCGTCGCGGCCCGGCCGTCTCTCGGCCTGCCGGTGGACGCGGCTCCCGTCGAACACGGAGAACAAGTGGATGAATTCCAGGGTCGACAAGCTACCGAAGGCGAATTCAAAACTGTTTGTTGGGTCCAACTCAACGCCATCAAACCTGACGCGCGTGCCAGTCAGGTAAGTCTGCGTGATTTCATGGGCAAGCAGGACTTGGTGCAAGTCAGCCAGGTGTGATCGATAGAAGGGCGTCTGTTGAAGTGGCACGGTCCGAAGTCGAACTAGATTGAAGCGCTCAGGCCGAGGGCTTCATGTTCATGATGTGGCTTTGCAACTTGCGAGGAGTGGGCCGAGTTGGTCTGTGGGACACGGCGCTCCGGGTTGCTCCAGGCACCCAACGCGATGTCTGCCGGCGTCGGGCCGGTGGGTATATCGAGCGACGTCGGGATGTTCTTTGGCTTGATGCTGCGCAGATGCTCAGGCCTCAGGTGGGTGTATCGCTTGAGCATCTTCCAGTCTTTATGCCCAGTCACAAGCGCAGCCTGCTCGATGGTGAACCCGGCCTCGAAGAGGCGACTGGCTGCTTCGTGCCGTAGATCATGGAACTTGAGGTCCTTGATCCTCAATTCCTTGCATGCCCGCCGGAAAGCGGTCCCGACAGAGCGCCCGTCGTACGGAAAGACAAGGCTACTGTTCCCGGAGAACGGTTTCTGCTCCTCGAGAATGGCCCAGGCATCGAAGCCCGTGACATCAAGCAATGGCACCTTCTGGTCATTGCCATTCTTGTCCCGTGGATCTTTCCGGTCACGCACGATCACGGTATGAGCCTTGGCATCGATGTCCTCCCATCGGATGCGGCAGATCTCGTCCTGGCGCATCGCAGTAGCGACGGCGAACCGCATGATTCGCCCCAGGGGGATGACCTGCCGTGAATTGCTGGCGAAGTAATCGGCAAGCGCCTGCAGTTCGTCGAGGGTAGGACGGCGGTCGCGTTCCCGCCCCTTGCCTACCAGGCCCAGGCGCTTGAGCGCGATACGGGCCAGGTCGATGGGCTCGACCTGAATGCGGACCCCGTGAACGGCCGCCGCGTGAGAAACTACCAGCTTGATGTAGCCGATGTCCATGCTGATGGTGACGGGGCCGGCACCTTCCTTGGCGCGGTCCTTGCCGAACTGGATGAGCCGCTCGCGCGTGAGGTCCTTCAGCTTCAGCTTGCCCAGCTTCGTCTTGAGTGCATCGAGGGTGAAGGCCTTGGAGCGCCGAGGCGCTCGCAGCACCTCCTTCATGTCGGTGACATGCAGATCGATCAGATCGCCGAAGGTGGTCGGGTCCTTGACCTTTGAACGGCTGGCGGGCTCGCCCAGATCGATGCGGCGTTCGGTCGCGAGAGCCCACTCCTGGGCATCCTTGTGCCGCCGAAAGGTTTCGCTCGCGTAGACACCCTTGCGGCGGACTTGCGCGCGCCAGTTGCCGGACGGAAGCTGCTTGAAGGTGGGCATTTCGTGTGCGCTATGTGTGCACTGACAGGGCGAAATGGGGCGTGTTCGGGCGTTTTGGAGTGCACACGAGCGTGCACACGAGGGGTTCTAAGTGTATGAATGATATCGCTAAGTCGTTGAATTTAAAAGAGAAAAGCGTCTCGGTCGCTCCGATGATGGATTGGACCGACCGCCACTGCCGCTACCTTCACCGGCTGCTGACGCGCCGCGCCTTGCTCTACACCGAGATGGTGACCACGGGCGCGCTGGTGCACGGCGACGTGCCGCGGCATCTTCGCTTCAACGCCGAGGAACATCCGGTCGCGCTGCAACTCGGCGGCAGCGAGCCGGCCGAGCTCGCGCATTGCGCCAAGCTCGGCGAGGAATGGGGTTACGACGAGATCAACCTCAACTGCGGCTGCCCAAGCGAGCGCGTGCAGCGCGGCGCTTTCGGCGCCTGCCTGATGAACGAGCCGCAGCTGGTGGCCGACTGCGTGAAGGCGATGGTCGACGTGGTGAAGGTGCCGGTCACCGTCAAGCACCGCATTGGCATCGACAAGACCGAGAGCTACGAGTTCGTGCGCGATTTCGTCGGCGCGGTGAGCGAGGCGGGTTGCCGCACCTTCATCGTCCATGCGCGCAACGCCTGGCTCAAGGGCCTGTCGCCCAAGCAGAACCGCGAGGTGCCGCCGCTGCGCTACGAGCTGGTGCACCGGCTGAAGCACGACTTCCCCGAGCTCGTTTTTTCGATCAACGGCGGCTTCGACGACAACGCGCAGATGCATGCGCACCTGCGCCTGCTCGACGGCGTCATGATCGGGCGCGAGGCCTATCACAACCCCTGGTGGCTCAGCGAATGGGACGCGGTCTTCTTCAAGGAAGCGCCGTCCACGCTCACGCGCGAAGAGGTCGAGCTAGCGATGTGCGACTACATGGTGCGCGAGGCCGCCGAGCACGGCACGCCGTGGTCGAACATCGCGCGCCACATGCTGGGCCTGCGCAACGGCCTCGCGGGGGCGCGCCGCTGGCGTCAGGTGTGGAGCGACCACAGGCTCAAGGCGCTGGCGCCGCACGACGTGATGGCGCTCGCGCACGAGCCTGTGGCGCAGGCGGCCTGATCAGGCCGCCATCAGCCGCGCTTCGGGCACGTCCTCGATGGTGGTGCGGCGCAGCTCGCGGCGCTCGGCGATGTCGTAGCGCCTGCCGCGGTGCAGGGTGCTGCTGAGCGGCTTCAGGTCGCGGCTTCCAAACCGTTCTTGAAGTGCTGCTGCATGCGCGCCATGGCAGCAGCCGGATCGCGCGCCTGGATCGCGGCCATGATCGCGCGGTGCTCCTTGAGCGACTCGGCGATGCGGCCCGACTTCAACAGCGAGTTGTGCCGGTTGAGCTTCATCACCTTGCGCAAGTCGGCCACCATCTGGTCGCGCCAGCGGTTGTCGGCGATGGCAAGCAGCCGCATATGGAAGCGCTCGTTGACCGCGAAGAAGTGGGCGCGGTCCACCTTGCCGGGGGCGGCAGCGGCTTCGAGCTCGGCGTGCAGCGCTTCCAGCTCGGCCAGCTGCGCCTCGGAAACGTGTTCAGCCACCACGCCGGCGGCATCGCTTTCGAGCAGGCTCAGCAGATGATAGACGTCGGCCAGGTCTTTCTCGGACACCTCGGTCACATAGGCGCCGCGCCGCACTTTCATCGTGACCAGGCCCTCCGCCGCCAGCACCTTCAGCGCCTCGCGCAGCGGCGTGCGGCTGATGCCGTATTCCTCCGCCAGCTTGAGCTCGTCGATCCAGCTGCCGGGCTCGAGCTCGCGGTTGAAGATGCGCTGGCGCAGCAGCTCCGCCACCTCTTCATAGAGGGCGCGCGGGGTCAGGGTGAGGGCGGACATGCACGGAATGTACCGCAAGTACGGACTCTGAATTAATAATTACAGATGGGTTAGACTCGCCTTGAACTGTCTCGCCCCTGCGTGGACACTCCTCGACACTTGCACGACCTTGCAAAGCGGCGCCCATGAGCAAATCCGAACCGAACTTCAAAACCGCGACCCTCGACGCCTGGACCCAAGCCGCTGCCAAGTCTGCTCCGGGCGGAGACCTGTCGGCGCTGAACTGGATCACGCCCGACGGCATCACCGTCAAGCCGCTCTACACCGCCGCCGACCTGCAGGGCCTGAAGTACACCGACACGCTGCCTGGCTTCGAGCCCTACCTGCGCGGACCGCAAGCCACCATGTACGCGGTGCGCCCGTGGACCATCCGGCAGTACGCGGGCTTCTCGACCGCCGAGGAGTCGAACGCCTTCTATCGCAAGGCGCTGGCCGCGGGCGGGCAGGGCGTGAGCGTGGCCTTCGACCTGGCCACGCACCGCGGCTACGACAGCGACCATCCGCGCGTGACCGGCGACGTCGGCAAGGCCGGCGTGGCGATCGACAGCGTGGAGGACATGAAGATCCTGTTCGACCAGATCCCGCTCGACAAGGTCAGCGTCTCGATGACCATGAACGGCGCGGTGCTGCCGGTGCTCGCGGGCTACATCGTCGCGGCCGAGGAACAGGGTGTCGCGCAGGACCAGCTCTCGGGGACCATCCAGAACGACATCCTCAAGGAGTTCATGGTCCGCAACACCTACATCTTTCCGCCCGAGCCTTCGATGCGCATCATCGGGGACATCATCGAGTACACGGCCCAGAAGATGCCGAAGTTCAACTCGATCTCGATCAGCGGCTATCACATGCAAGAGGCCGGCGCCAACCAGGCGCTCGAGCTCGCCTTCACGCTGGCCGACGGCAAGGAGTACGTGAAGACCGCGCTGGCCAAGGGGCTGGACGTCGACGGCTTCGCCGGGCGCCTGAGCTTCTTCTGGGCCATCGGCATGAACTTCTACCTCGAGGTGGCCAAGATGCGCGCGGCGCGCCTGCTGTGGTGCCGGATCATGAAGGAGTTCAACCCCAAGAACCCCAAGAGCCTGATGCTGCGCACCCATTGCCAGACATCGGGCTGGAGCCTGACCGAGCAGGACCCGTACAACAACGTGGTGCGCACCACCATCGAGGCGATGGCGGCGGTGTTCGGCGGCACGCAGAGCCTGCACACCAACGCGCTCGACGAAGCCATCGCGCTGCCGACCGAGTTCAGCGCGCGCATCGCGCGCAACACGCAACTCATCATCCAGGAAGAGACGCACATCACGAACGTGATCGACCCGTGGGCCGGCAGCTACATGATGGAGAAACTCACGCAGGACATGGCCGACGCCGCCTGGGCGATCATCGAGGAGGTCGAGGCCATGGGCGGCATGACCAAGGCGGTGGACAGCGGTTGGGCCAAGCTCAAGATCGAGGCGGCCGCAGCCGACAAGCAGGCGCGCATCGATTCGAGCCGGGACGTGATCGTCGGCGTCAACAAGTACAAGCTCGAGTCCGAGGACACGCACGACATTCTTCAGATCGACAACGTCAAGGTGCGCGACGGCCAGATCGCCAGGCTCAAGGCGATCCGCGAGAAGCGCGACGGCGCTGCGGTGCAAGCGGCGCTCGATGCGCTCACGGCGGCTGCAGAAAGCGGCAAGGAAAATCTGCTCGACCTGAGCGTCCAGGCGGTGCGCCTGCGCGCCACGGTCGGCGAGATCAGCGACGCGCTCGAAAAGGTCTACGGCCGGCACCGCGCCGACACGCAGAAGGTGACGGGCGTCTATGCCGCCGCCTACGACTCGGCCGAAGGCTGGGAGGCGCTGCAGCACGAGATTGCGGCCTTCGCCGAAGAGCAGGGCCGGCGCCCGCGCGTGATGATCTCCAAGCTCGGCCAGGACGGCCACGACCGCGGCGCCAAGGTCGTCGCCACCGCCTTCGCCGACCTCGGCTTCGACGTCGACATGGGGCCGCTGTTTCAGACCCCCGAGGAGTGCGCGCGCCAGGCGATCGAGAACGATGTGCATGCGGTGGGTGTGAGCACCCTCGCGGCGGGCCACAAGACGCTGGTACCGGCGATCATCCAGGAGCTGAAGAAGCAGGGCGCCGACGACATCATCGTCTTCGTCGGCGGCGTGATTCCGCGGCAGGACTACGACTTTCTGTACGAGGCAGGCGTCAAGGGCATCTACGGTCCGGGCACGCCGATTCCGGCCAGCGCCAAGGACGTCCTGGAACAGATTCGCGCGGCGGTTGCCGCTTGATAGTGCGCCGGGTCACGCCAACCCACCCACCCGTTCGGGCTGAGCTTGTCGAAGCCTTCCCTGCCTTGCCCACGTGAAACCCTTCTACGCCTATCTGCTGCGTTGTTCGGACGGCTCCTACTACGCCGGCCAGACCGACGACATCGACCTGCGCATGCAGCAGCATGGCGACGGACAGATCGGCTACACCGCCACCCGCAAGCCGGTCGAGTTGGTGTGGAAGGCCGAATTCGAAACGCGGGAGGGCGCCATCGCTTTCGAGCAGCAAATCAAGGGCTGGTCGCGGGCGAAAAAGGAGGCGTTGATTCGTGGTGACTGGGATGAGATCAAGCAGCATGCGCGATCCAGGTCGGCGGATCGCCCCAAACCCGACCGTCCTGGGCCTGTCGAAGGGCTCGCGCGGCTTCGACAAGCTCAGCCCGAACGGGTGGGGGCGGGCGAAGCTCTGTCAGAGCGAGCGACCGCGGTGCTGGGTGGGGTTCTGGGCGACCATCCGCAAGTTCAGCGCCGCGCCATCGCCAAGGCGATCACGCTGCTCGAATCCACGCGCCCCGATCACCGCACCCAAGCCGACGAACTGCTCACGGCGCTGCTGCCGCACACCGGCAAGTCCTTCCGGCTCGGCATCTCCGGCGTGCCCGGTGTCGGCAAGTCGACCTTCATCGAGACGCTGGGCCTCCATCTGATCGGGCAGGGCCATCGCGTCGCGGTGCTCACGATCGACCCTTCGTCCACGGTGTCGGGCGGCTCGATCCTCGGTGACAAGACGCGCATGGAGAAGCTGTCGGTCCATGAACGCGCCTACATCCGGCCCAGCCCCTCGAGCGGCACGCTGGGCGGAGTGGCCGAGAAGACGCGCGAGGCGATGCTGGTGTGCGAAGCCGCGGGCTACGACATCGTGATCGTCGAAACCGTGGGTGTCGGCCAGAGCGAAACCGCGGTCTCCGGCATGACCGACATGTTCGTGCTGCTGCAACTGCCCAATGCCGGCGACGACCTGCAGGCGATCAAGAAGGGCGTGATGGAGCTGGCCGACCTGGTCGTCATCAACAAGGCCGACATCGACAAGGATGCGGCGACGCGCGCGCAGGCCCAGATCACTTCGGCGCTGCGGCTCTTCGGCCATCACGGCAATCCGGCGCACGCGCAGCACATGCACGCGGCCCATGCGGCGCCCGGTTCGCCGGAAGCGGAAGTGCGCTTCTGGCTGCCCAAGGTGATCCAGCTGAGCGCGCTGCTGGGCACCGGCATCGACGCCTTCTGGGCCGCGGTGCTGCAGTTCAAGGCGCTGCAAACCGCCAACGGCAAGCTTGCCACGCGCCGCGAAAAACAGGCGCTCGCGTGGATGTGGGAACGCATCGACGCAGGGCTCAAGCAGGCATTTCGCCAGCATCCGCAGGTGCGCGAGCTGCTGCCGAAGGCCAGCGCCCAGGTGGCGGCCGGCACGCTGCCGGCCTCGACCGCCGCACGCAATCTGCTCGCAGCCCAGGCGGGGCGAGCGCAGTTCAACACTTCCGACGGGACGACATGAAAGAAATCCTCGAACAACTCGAAAAACGGCGCGCCCAGGCGCGGCTCGGCGGTGGCCAGAAGCGCATCGATGCCCAGCATGCCAAGGGCAAGCTGACGGCGCGCGAACGCATCGAACTCCTGCTCGACGACAACACCTTCGAAGAGTGGGACATGTTCGTCGAGCACCGCTCCAGCGACTTCGGCATGGCCGACAACAAGATCCCCGGCGACGGCGTGGTCACCGGCTACGGCATGATCAACGGCCGCTTGGTCTTCGTCTTCAGCCAGGACTTCACCGTCTTCGGCGGCGCGCTCAGCGAAGCGCATGCCGAGAAGATCTGCAAGGTGATGGACCAGGCGATGAAGGTCGGCGCACCGGTCATCGGCCTCAACGACTCGGGCGGCGCCCGCATCCAGGAAGGCGTGGCCTCGCTCGGCGGCTATGCCGAGGTGTTCCAGCGCAACGTGATGGCTTCCGGCGTGGTGCCGCAGATCAGCATGATCATGGGCCCGTGCGCGGGCGGCGCGGTGTATTCGCCGGCCATGACCGACTTCATCTTCATGGTGCGCGACAGCTCCTACATGTTCGTCACGGGCCCCGACGTGGTGAAGACCGTGACCCACGAGGACGTGACGGCCGAGGAGCTCGGTGGCGCCACCACGCACACCACCAAGAGCGGCGTGGCCGACATGGCTTTCGAGAACGACGTCGAGGCGCTGATGATGCTGCGCCGGCTCTACAACTACCTGCCGCTCAACAACCGCGAGAAGGCGCCGGTGCGCCCGAGCGGCGACCCGGCCGATCGCGCCGACCTGTCGCTCGACACCCTGGTGCCCGACAACCCGAACAAGCCCTACGACATGAAGGAGCTGATCGTGAAGGTGGTCGACGACGGCGAGTTCTTCGAACTGCAGCCCGACTACGCGAAGAACATCGTGATCGGCTTCGCGCGCATGGAGGGGCAGAGCGTCGGCATCGTCGCTAACCAGCCGCTGGTGCTGGCCGGTTGCCTGGACATCAAGTCCTCGATCAAGGCTGCACGCTTCGTGCGCTTCTGCGATGCCTTCAACATCCCGGTCGTCACCTTTGTCGATGTGCCCGGCTTCATGCCCGGCACCAGCCAGGAGTACGGCGGCATCATCAAGCACGGCGCGAAGCTGCTCTATGCCTATGCCGAGTGCACGGTGCCGAAGATCACGGTGATCACGCGCAAGGCCTACGGCGGCGCCTACGACGTGATGGCCTCCAAGCATTTGCGCGGCGACGTCAATCTCGCCTGGCCGCGTGCCGAGATCGCGGTGATGGGCGCCAAGGGCGCGGTGGAGATCATCTTCCGCGAGGACAAGAACGATCCCGAGAAGCTGGCCGCGCGCGAGGCCGAATACAAGGCGCGCTTCGCCAATCCCTACGTGGCGGGCACGCGCGGCTACATCGACGATGTGATCCTGCCGAGCGAAACGCGCAAGCGCATCTGCCGCAGCCTGGTGATGTTGCGCGAGAAGAAGCTCGACAACCCGTGGCGCAAGCACGGAAACATCCCGCTCTGAGCCGGAGACAACAACATGTTCAAGAAAATCCTGATTGCGAATCGCGGCGAGATCGCTTGCCGCGTTATCAAGACCGCGAAGAAGATGGGCATCCTCACGGTCGCGGTGTATTCCGATGCCGACAAGGACGCGCGCCATGTCGAGCTGGCCGATGAAGCCGTGCACATCGGCGCCTCGCCGAGCCGTGAGAGCTACCTGCAGGCCGAGCGCATCATCGCCGCCTGCAAGAAGACCGGCGCCCAAGCCGTGCACCCGGGCTACGGCTTCCTGTCCGAGAACGAAGGCTTCGCGAAGAAGGTCGAGGAAGAGGGCATCGTCTTCATCGGCCCCAAGCACTACTCGATCGCGGCCATGGGCGACAAGATCGCCTCGAAGAAGCTTGCGAACGAGGCCAAGGTCAACACCATCCCGGGTTGGAACGACGCGATCGAAACGGCCGAGCGCGCGGTGGAGATCGCGCGCGGGGTCGGCTATCCGGTGATGATCAAGGCCTCGGCCGGCGGCGGCGGCAAGGGCCTGCGCGTGGCCTTCAACGACAAGGACGCCTTCGAGGGCTTCACCTCCTGCCGCAACGAGGCGCGCAACAGCTTCGGCGACGACCGCGTGTTCATCGAAAAGTTCGTCGAGGAGCCGCGCCACATCGAGATCCAGGTGCTCGGCGACGCGCACGGCAACGTGATCTACCTCAACGAGCGCGAGTGCTCGATCCAGCGGCGCCACCAGAAGGTGATCGAAGAGGCGCCGTCGCCTTTCATCAGCGAGGCCACGCGCAAGGCCATGGGCGAGCAGGCGGTGGCACTCGCCAAGGCGGTGAACTACCAGAGCGCAGGCACGGTGGAGTTCGTGGTCGGCAAGGACCAGAGCTTCTACTTCCTCGAGATGAACACGCGGCTGCAGGTGGAGCATCCGGTGACGGAGGCGATCACCGGGCTGGACCTGGTCGAGCTCATGATCCGCGTGGCCGCGGGCGAGAAGCTGCCGCTGGCGCAGGAAGAGGTACAGCGCAACGGCTGGGCCATCGAGTGCCGCATCAACGCCGAAGATCCGTTCCGCAATTTCCTGCCGTCGACCGGACGGCTGGTGCGCTTCCAGCCGCCGAAGGAGACGCTGTTCGCCGCGGAGCGCCCGGCTTCGAGCGCCTACGGCGGCGTGCGGGTCGACACCGGCGTCTACGACGGCGGCGAGATCCCGATGTTCTACGACTCGATGATCGCCAAGCTGATCGTGCACGGGCGCGACCGCAACCATGCGATCGCGCTGATGCGCGAGGCGCTCAACGGCTTCGTGATCCGCGGCATCGGCAGCAACATCCCCTTCCAGGCCGCGCTGCTCGCGCATCCCAAGTTCGTGAGCGGCGAATTCAACACCGGCTTCATCGGCGAGCACTACGGCAAGGGTTTCCATGCCGAGGACGTGCCGCACGACGATCCGGATTTCCTGGTCGCGCTGGCAGCCTACATGCACCGGCGCTACCGCGCGCGCGCCTCGGGCATCAGCGGGCAGCTCGAGGGGCACAGTGTGAAAGTGGGCGAGCAGTTCGTGGCGGTCGTGCTCGATGCGAAGGGCCAGCATGTGCACACGCCCGTCACGGTCAACGACTTCCACGGGCAGACGGGTTCCAGCGCGGTCGCGGTGGGTGCCCACAGCTACAAGATCGACAGCCATGCGCCGCTCGGCAGCGTCCGCGTCGAGGGCACGGTGAACGGCCGCGCCTTTACCGCGCGGGTCGAGCGGGGTGCCGGCAAGAATCCGCTGGCGCTGCGCGTTTCGCACAACGGCACGCAGATCGAAGCGATCGTGCTCTCGCCGCTGGGGTCGCGCTTGTTGAAGCTCATGCCCTACAAGGCGCCGCCGGACCTCAGCAAGTTCCTGATGTCGCCGATGCCGGGCCTTTTGGTCGAGGTCTCGGTGCAGCCGGGCCAGCAGGTGCAGGCCGGCGAGAAGCTTGCGGTGATCGAGGCCATGAAGATGGAAAACGTGCTCTTCGCCACGCAGGATGGCGTGGTCGGCAGCATCTCGGCCGCCAAGGGCGAATCGCTCGCGGTCGATCAAGTGATCCTGGAGTTTGCATGATGGGTGTCAACGATCTGCTTCCGGCTGCTAAAGCCGTTACCCTGCATCGGTCGGCCGCCAAGCCGGCGGCGCCGCGCGGCCCCTGGCCGGTCGAGGCCGTGCAGGCCTTGCTCGACAAGCCCTTCAACGACCTGCTGTTCGAAGCCCAGACCGTGCATCGTGCGCACTTCCCCGAGGGCGACATCGAGCTGGCCACACTGCTGTCGGTCAAGACCGGCGGCTGCCCCGAGAACTGCGGCTACTGTCCGCAGTCCGCCGAATTCGACACCGGCGTGAAGGCGC
Organism: Variovorax sp. LjRoot84; assembly: GCF_964254305.1. NCBI lineage: Bacteria > Pseudomonadati > Pseudomonadota > Betaproteobacteria > Burkholderiales > Comamonadaceae > Variovorax > Variovorax sp. LjRoot84. The sequence goes on along the minus strand of NZ_CAXUTE020000001.1, from coordinate 3,752,496 downwards.
AGAAGCTGATGGAAGTCGACGAGGTCGTGCGCGCTGCTCAGGCGGCCAAGGACGCCGGCGCCACGCGCTTCTGCATGGGTGCGGCCTGGCGCGCGCCCAAGGACCGCGACGTCGAGAAGGTGGCGGTGCTGGTGGAAGCAGTCAAGGGCCTGGGCCTGCAGACCTGCGCCACGCTGGGCATGCTCGAGCCGCAGCATGCGAAGCAGCTCAAGGCCGCGGGCCTGGACTACTACAACCACAACCTCGACACCGCGCCCGAATACTACGGCGACATCGTCGACACGCGCACCTACCAGGACCGGCTCGACACGCTGGCCCACGTGCGCGCCGCCGGCATCAGCGTGTGCTGCGGGGGCATCGTCGGCATGGGCGAGACGCCGGTGCACCGCGCGGGCCTGATCGCGCAGCTGGCCAATCTCGATCCTTATCCGGAGTCCGTGCCCATCAACAGCCTGGTGCGCGTGCCGGGCACGCCGCTGGCCGATGCCGACCCGATCGACCCATTGGACTTCGTGCGCATGATCGCCGTGGCGCGTATCACGATGCCCAAGGCGCGTGTGCGGCTGTCTGCCGGCCGGCAGCAGTTGGGCGAAGCGGTGCAGGCGCTGTGCTTCCTGGCCGGCGCCAACTCGATCTTCTATGGCGACAAGCTGTTGGTGACCGGCAACCCGGACGTGGAAGCCGACGTGCAACTGCTGCGCAAGCTGGGGCTCGAGGCGCGGCGGACCAGCGAACAAGGAGCATGTGCATGAACCGTCCATTCAAGGTGCTCGGCGTCCAGCAGATCGCGATCGGCGGGCCCGACAAGACGCGCCTGCAGAAGCTCTGGGTCGAAATGCTCGGCCTCGAAGTGACCGGCACCTTCAAGAGCGAGCGCGAGAACGTCGACGAGGACATCTGCGTGATCGGCAGCGGACCTTTCAAGGTCGAGGTCGACCTGATGCAGCCGCTCGATCCCGAGAAGAAGCCGGCCGTCCATACCACGCCGCTCAATCACGTGGGCCTGTGGATCGACGATCTGCCTGCCGCCGTCGGATGGCTCGGCGCCCAGGGCGTGCGCTTCGCGCCGGGCGGCATCCGCAAGGGCGCGGCCGGTTTCGACATCTGCTTTCTGCACCCCAAGGGCAACGAGGAGTTCCCGATCGCGGGCGAAGGCGTGCTGATCGAACTCGTGCAGGCGCCGCCGGAAGTGGTAGCGGCTTTCTCGGCCCTGGCGGCAGGCTGAGCGCTCCAGCGCCCATGCAGGGCAGCAGGGCGTCGAGGATCAGGTTTTCTTGCCGTCGGCACGCGAAGCGGCCGCAGCGCGCGCGCGTGCCAGGGCGGCTTCGATCACGGCACGCTTGCGGTCCGGCGCAGCTTCGGGCGCCTTGGCGACCCGGGGTTCGTCGTGCTTCTCGCGCCGCTTGCCGTGCGCCTCATAGCGCTTGCGTGCCTGATCGGCTTGGGCCTGCGACCAGGCTTGCCAGCCGCTCTTGCCCGGCGTCGCCACTTCGAGCGAAATGCAGTCGACCGGGCAGGCCGGAATGCAGAGTTCGCAGCCCGTGCAGTGTGTTTCGATCACGGTGTGCATGCGCTTGTGGATGCCGAGGATCGCGTCGGTCGGGCAGGCGTCGAGGCACAGCGTGCAGCCGATGCACCAGGCCTCGTCGATCACGGCCAGGGCGCGTGGGCCTTCGGCGCCGAATTGCGGGTCGATCGGCCGCACCGGCTGGCCGGTGAGCTGCGACAGGCGCGCCACGCCTTCGGCGCCGCCCGGCGGGCATTGGTGGATGCCGGCACTGCCTTCTGCAATGGCTTGTGCGTACCCGGCGCAATCGGGATAGCCGCAGCGCGTGCACTGCGTTTGGGGCAGTGCGTCGAGGATGCGTGCAGCCAGCGCGTACACGGCCCTGGATCGTCAACGCGCAGCGCCGCGCGTCCGCCGCGCAGGGGCGGACTTGCGCGCCACGGCAGGGCGCTTGGCCGCCGCAGCGGCCTTGACCGTGTCTTCGGCCGTCACGCTGGAGCGCTCGGCGCGCTTTTGCGGCTGGTCGTGCGCGGCGATGAAGGCCTTCACCTCGGGGTAGACCCGTTCGCGCCAGCGGCGACCGCTGAAGATGCCGTAGTGGCCGGCGCCCTTGACTTCGTAGTGCTGCTGATGGGCGGCGCTGACGCCGGTGCACAGTTCGTGCGCGGCGCGGGTCTGGCCGGAGCCCGAGATGTCGTCCAGTTCGCCCTCGATCGTCAGCAGGCCGGTCGAATGGATGTCCTGCGGACGTACGCGCTCGAGCACGCCTTCGGGGCTCTTCACTTCCCAGGTGCCGTTGACAAGCTTGAAGTCCTGGAACACGGTGCGAATGGTGTCGAGGTAGTAGTCCGCATCCATGTCGAGCACGGCGTTGTACTCGTCATAGAACTTGCGGTGTGCCTCGGCGCTCGCGTCGTCGCCCTTGATCAGGTCCTTGAAGTAGTCGTAGTGGCTGCTTGCATGGCGATCCGGATTCATTGCGACGAAACCGGTGTGCTGCAGAAAGCCCGGGTACACGCGGCGGCCGACGCCCGGAAAGCCCTCCGGCACCCGATAGATCACGTTGTTCTCGAACCACTCGTAGCTCTTGTTCATCGCCAGGTTGTTGACGGCGGTGGGCGACTTGCGGGCATCGATGGGGCCGCCCATCATGGTCAGCGACAGCGGAATCTTCTCGCCGCGGCTGGCCATCAGCGACACCGCAGCCAGCACCGGCACCGTGGGCTGGCAGACGCTGATCACGTGGCAGTGTCCGTACTCGGCCTGCAGGTGGCGGATGAACTCCTGAACATAGTTGATGTAGTCGTCGAGGTGGAACTCGCCTTCGGACAACGGGACGAGGCGCGCATTGACCCAGTCGGTGACGTAGACCTTGTGATCCTGCAGCATGGTGCGCACGGTGTCGCGCAAAAGCGTAGCGTAGTGCCCCGACAAGGGCGCCACGATCAGCACCACGGGCTGGCTCTTGAGCGTCTGCAGGGTGTGCGGCTCGTCGGTGAAACGCTTGAAGCGCCGCAGCTGGCAGAAGGGCTTCTCGATCTCGACGACTTCCTGGATCACCACATCATCGCCGTCGACCTTGACAGTCTTGATGTCGAACCCCGGTTTCTCATAGTCCTTGCCCAGGCGGTAGAGGAGGTCGTAGCCGGCCGCCATGCGCTGCGCCAGCGGTGTCTGGCCGAAGACGGCGCCTTGACCGTAGAGCTTGGAGGCAGCCTGCGCGAAGTCGGCGAACGGCTCCATCAGGGAGCGTTGTGCTTCGTAGAGTTGATAGAGCATGAGGTCTGCGCGTTATGGGATGTTGCGATGCAATATATCAGCGGCGCAGACCAAATGTGCTAGGCACAAACACCCAATTGGTCTGGCCAATTTGTATCAGATGACCTTGGCGATGCTCTGGCAGACGTGGTCGATGTTCTTGCTGTTGAGCGCGGCCACGCACATGCGTCCGGTGTCGGTGCCGTAGACCCCGAACTCTTCGCGCAGGCGCACCATCTGGTCCTTGCTGAGGCCCGAGTAGCTGAACATGCCGATCTGCGTGGTGATGAAGCTCATGTCTTCTTTCACGCCGGCGGCCTTGAGGCCGTCGACCAGCTTCTGGCGCATCGCCTTGATGCGCACGCGCATCTCGCCGAGCTCTTGTTCCCACAGCGCGCGCAGTTCGGGCGTGCCGAGCACGGTTGCGACCACGGCGCCCCCGTGCGTCGGCGGGTTGCTGTAGTTGGTGCGGATCGCGACCTTGAGCTGGCTCAGCACGCGCGCGGCTTCTTCCTTGCTTTCGCACAGCACCGAGAGGGCGCCGACGCGTTCGCCGTAGAGGCTGAAGCTCTTGGAGAAGGAGGTCGAGACGAAGAAGTCCAGGCCGGCAGCGACGAACTTGCCGATGGCCGCGCCGTCCTCCTGGATGCCGTAGCCGAAGCCCTGATAGGCCATGTCGAGGAAGGCCACAAGCTTCTTTGACTTGACGGCAGCGACGACTTGGTCCCACTGGGCCGACGTGATGTCGTAGCCGGTCGGGTTGTGGCAGCAGGCGTGCAGCACGACGATGGTGCCGGCCGGGGCGGCGTTCAACGCGGCCAGCATGCCCTCGAAGTCGATGCCGCGCTTGGCAGCGTCGTAGTAGGGATAGCTTTCGACCGGGAAGCCGGCGTTGGTGAACAGGGCGCGGTGGTTCTCCCAGCTCGGGTCGCTGATCAGCACCTTGGCGTCGGGGTTGAGCTTCTTGAGGAAGTCGGCGCCGACCTTGAGGCCACCGGTTCCGCCGATGCCCTGGATGGTCGCGACGCGGCCGGACTTCACGGGCTCGCTGTCGGCGCCGAACACCAGGCCCTTCACGGCGTTGTCATAGGCCGCGATGCCGTCGATCGGCAGATAGCCGCGCGCGGTGGGCGTCTTGGTCATGCTCTGTTCGACCGCCTGTACGCACTGCAAGAGCGGCAGCTTGCCGTTGTCGTCGTAGTAGACGCCGACGCCGAGATTGACCTTGTTGGGGTTGCTGTCGGCGGCGAATTGCTCGTTGAGGCCCAGGATCGGGTCGCGCGGCGCCATCTCGACGGCGGTGAACATTGACATGGAAAAGTCCTTTGGGGGGTGATCGATGCACGGAACACCGGATCAGCGTTTAAGCTTTCCGGTTGCCTTGAATTTTACCGGCCGCGCCACCAACTCCCAGGGTCCACGCCATGCCAGAAATCACTGAAGCCATTCCCGAGCCGCAACACGCCGACCCCGTCGGTCCTGCAAAGCAGGGCGAATTCATCAAGTTCCCCGGTTCGCCGTTCGAGCTCTACCAGCCTTATCCGCCTGCAGGCGATCAGCCGAACGCGATTGCCGGCCTGGTCGAGGGCGTGCAGGACGGCGAGGTGTTCCAGACCCTGCTCGGCGTCACCGGCTCGGGCAAGACCTTCACCATGGCCAACGTGATCGCGCGGCTGGGCCGGCCGGCCATCGTGTTCGCGCCCAACAAGACGCTGGCCGCGCAGCTTTACAGCGAGTTCCGCGAGTTCTTTCCGAAGAACGCGGTCGAGTATTTCGTGAGCTACTACGACTACTACCAGCCCGAGGCCTACGTGCCGCAGCGCGACCTGTTCATCGAGAAAGACAGCTCGATCAACGAGCACATCGAGCAGATGCGGTTGTCGGCGACCAAGAGCGTGCTGGAGCGGCGCGACACCGTCATCGTGGCCACGGTGAGCGCGATTTACGGCATCGGCACGCCCGAGGACTACACGCAGATGCGCTTCATCATGCGCACCGGCGACAAGATCGGCCAGCGCGACGTGATCGGCCGGCTGATTCGCATGCAGTACACGCGCAACGAGCAGGATTTTTCGCGCGGCACCTTCCGCGTGCGCGGCGACACGATCGACGTGTTTCCGGCCGAGCACAGCGAGCTGGCGATCCGCATCGAGCTGTTCGACGACGAGATCGAGACGCTGCAGCTCTTCGATCCGCTCACGGGGCGCATCCGGCAGAAGATCCCGCGCTTCACGGTGTACCCCTCGAGCCACTACGTGACGCCGCGCGACAAGGTGCTGAGCGCGGTCGAGACCATCAAGATCGAGCTCGACGGCCGGCTCAAGGAGTTCGTGAGCCAGGGCAAGCTGGTCGAGGCGCAGCGGCTGGAGCAGCGCACGCGCTTCGATCTCGAAATGCTGGCCGAGATCGGCCACTGCAAAGGCATCGAGAACTACACCCGCCATCTCTCGGGCGCCGCGCCGGGCGAACCGCCCGCGACGCTGACCGACTACCTGCCGAAGGACGCGCTGATGTTCCTCGACGAGAGCCACCAGATGATCGGCCAGCTGGGCGGCATGTACAACGGCGACCGCGCGCGCAAGACCACGCTGGTCGAATACGGCTTCCGGCTGCCGTCGGCGCTCGACAATCGGCCGCTCAAGTTCGACGAGTTCGAAACGCGCATGCGGCAGTGCATCTTCGTCTCCGCTACGCCTGCGCAATACGAAAAGGACAACGCCGGCAACGTGGTCGAGCAGCTGGTGCGGCCGACCGGGCTGATCGACCCGGAAGTCGAGGTCCGCCCCGCTACCCACCAGGTGGACGACGTGCTGCAGGAAATCCGGCTGCGCGTCGACAAGAACGAGCGCGTGCTGATCACCACGCTCACCAAGCGCATGGCCGAGCAGTTGACCGACTACCTGAGCGACAACGGCGTCAAGGTGCGCTACCTGCACAGCGATGTCGACACGGTAGAGCGCGTCGAGATCCTGCGCGACCTGCGCCTCGGGGCCTTCGACGTGCTGGTCGGCATCAACTTGCTGCGCGAAGGCCTCGATATTCCCGAGGTGTCGCTGGTGGCGATCCTCGATGCCGACAAGGAAGGTTTTCTTCGCGCCGAGCGTTCGCTGATCCAGACCATCGGCCGGGCGGCGCGCAATCTGAACGGCAAGGCCATCCTCTATGCCGACCGCATGACCGACTCGATGACCAAAGCCATCGGCGAGACCGAGCGGCGGCGCGCGCGGCAGATCGCCCACAACGAGGCCCACGGCATCACGCCGCGCAGCATCGTGAAACAGGTGCGCGACCTGATCGACGGCGTCTACAGCGAAAAATCGACCAAGGAAGCCGCCAAGCGCGATCTCGAGCGCGCGAAGGTCGAGGACATGTCCGAAAAGGATGTCGCGCGCGAGATCAAGCGGCTGGAAAAGCTCATGCTGGAACATGCGCGCAACCTCGAGTTCGAGAAAGCCGCCCGGGTGCGCGACCAACTGGCGTTGTTGCGCGAGCAGGCTTTCGGCGCGCCCGGCAGGGACAACATCACAATACCGTCCGTGGGCGAGGCGGGCTCCTGATCGTCATTTGGAGCTTTCAATCGGGTTTACCCGAGCAAGCCGAAGGGCCTTCTGCTATACTTGAGCGAATTACTCAAGCAAACGAACTTCGCGATGAAGAACCGGCTCCTACCGACTGGATCACCAGCGGAAAGTGGGTCGGGAAGGGCGGAGACGGCGTCACCGAAGCCCACAACAGCCGCGGTGTCATTTCAACGGTAAGCACTCAAAGGAGCTTGCGATGCGTCTCACTACCAAAGGCCGTTTTGCGGTCACAGCCATGATCGATCTGGCGCTGCGCCAGAACACCGGTCCGGTCACGCTGGCCGCGATCAGCCAGCGGCAGCAGATTTCCCTTTCGTACCTCGAACAGCTGTTCGGCAAGCTGCGCCGTCACGAGTTGGTCGAGTCGACCCGCGGCCCCGGCGGCGGCTATTCGCTCGGCCGCAAGGCAGCGGATATCACCGTGGCCGACATCATTGTTTCCGTCGATGAACCCATCGATGCCACGCAATGCGGCGGCAAGGAAAACTGCCTGGGTGAAGCCGGCCGTTGCATGACCCATGAGCTGTGGGCATCGCTGAACCAGCGCATGGTCGAGTTCCTCGATTCCGTCACACTGCAGAAGCTGGTGGACGACCAGCTCGCCAAGGGCGTGCAGATCGAGAACAAGCCGGCGGTCAAGCGCGCGATTTCGAGCCAGCCGGTGGTCAAGCCGATCCGGGTCAACGCCCCGAATTCGGTGTTCGCACTGGGCAACGTCTTCGCCAAGTCGTGATCGGGGGCGCCTCGCGGCGCCGCTCGATCCGCTTTGACCCCGTTTCGACAAAGATAAACCCCCGCCAGCCTGAGCCAGCCATGGACGTCACTCCTCATTTCCCGATCTATCTCGACTACGGCGCGACGACGCCGGTCGATCCGCGCGTCGTCGACGCGATGATTCCCTGGTTGCGAGAGCACTTCGGCAACCCGGCATCGCGCAGCCACGCCTGGGGCTGGGAAGCGGAGGAGGTCGTCGAGAAGGCGCGTGCCGACGTGGCCGACCTGATCGGCGCCGACCCGCGCGAAATCGTCTGGACTTCGGGCGCCACCGAGTCGAACAACCTCGCGCTCAAGGGCGCGGCGCAGTTCTACAAGGGCAAGGGCAAGCACCTGATCACGGTCAAGACCGAGCACAAGGCCGTGCTCGACACCATGCGTGAACTCGAGCGCCAGGGCTTCGAAGTGAGCTACCTGGACGTGCAGGAAAACGGCCTGCTCGATCTCGAGGCCTTCAAGGCCGCGATTCGCCCCGACACCGTCCTCGCGAGCGTGATGTTCGTGAACAACGAGATCGGTGTGATCCAGGACGTGGTGACGCTCGGCAACATCTGCCGCGAAAAGGGCGTGATCTTCCACGTCGATGCGGCGCAGGCCACCGGCAAGGTCGAGATCGACGTCAAGAACCTGCCGATCGACCTCATGAGCCTGGCTTCGCACAAGACCTACGGCCCCAAGGGCATCGGCGCGCTGTACGTGCGTCGCAAGCCGCGCGTGCGGCTGGAAGCCCAGATGCACGGCGGCGGCCATGAGCGCGGCATGCGCTCGGGCACTCTGCCCACCCACCAGATCGTCGGCATGGGCGAGGCTTTCCGCCTTGCCAAGCTCGAGATGAAGGAAGACATTGTCAAGGCGCGTGCCTTGCAGCAGCGCCTGCTCAACGGCCTGAAGGACGTCGAGCAGGTCTTCATCAACGGCGACCTCGAACACCGCGTGCCGCACAACCTCAACATGAGCTTCAACTATGTCGAGGGCGAGTCGCTGATCATGGGCATCAAGGGCCTGGCGGTGTCGAGCGGTTCGGCCTGCACCTCGGCCAGCCTGGAGCCCAGCTATGTGCTGCGCGCGCTCGGCCGTAGCGACGAGCTCGCGCACAGCAGCCTGCGCATGACGATCGGCCGCTTCACGACCGCGGAAGAAATCGACTACGCGATCTCCACCATCAAGCACAACGTCGCCAAGCTCCGCGAGCTGAGCCCCCTGTGGGAAATGTTCCAGGACGGCATCGACATCAGCACGATCCAGTGGTCGGCGCATTGAACAACGACTGAGAGGTACACCCATGGCATATTCATCCAAGGTCATCGACCACTATGAAAACCCCCGCAACGTCGGCTCCTTCGAAAAGGGCGACGACTCGGTGGGCACGGGCATGGTCGGCGCACCGGCGTGCGGCGACGTCATGAAGCTGCAGATCAAGGTCAACCCGGAAACCGGTGTGATCGAAGACGCGCGCTTCAAGACCTATGGTTGCGGCTCGGCGATCGCGTCCTCTTCCCTCGTGACCGAATGGGTCAAGGGCAAGACCCTCGACCAAGCGGCCGCGCTGAAGAATGCGCAGATCGCCGAAGAACTGGCGCTGCCGCCGGTCAAGATCCACTGCTCGATCCTCGCGGAAGACGCGATCAAGGCGGCGGTCAGCGACTACAAGGCCAAGCACGGCGCTGCCGTGGCAAGCACGGAAGCTGCTCACTGACATGGCTGTGACCCTCACCGAATCGGCCGCGCGCCACGTCACCCGCTACCTCGGGAAGCGGGGCAAGGGCGTGGGCGTGCGGCTGGGCGTCAAGACCACGGGCTGCTCGGGCCTGGCCTACAAGCTCGAGTACGTGGACGAACTGGCGCCCGAAGATGTCGTGTTCGAAGACCATGGCGTGAAAGTGCTGGTCGACCCCAAGAGCCTGGCGTACATCGACGGCACGCAGCTGGATTTCGTGCGGGAAGGCCTCAACGAGGGCTTCAAGTTCAACAACCCGAACGAACGCGACCGCTGCGGCTGCGGCGAAAGCTTCCGCATCTGATTTCCGATCGGCTTCGCGCCCGAGCCGCCACCATGTCATGTGCTGGCGGCTTTTTATCGCCATGAACCTGAACGACACCGACTTCGAACTTTTCGCCGTGCCTGCCCGCTTTGCGCAGGACCGTGCCGCGCTGGACGCGCGCTGGAAGGAACTGCAGCGCGAGGCGCACCCCGATCGCTTTGCGGCCCAGGGCGCTGCGGCACAGCGTGTTGCGATGCAGTGGTCGGTGCGCATCAATGAGGCCTATCAGCGGCTCAAGGACCCGATCAAGCGGGCGAGCTATTTGTGCGCGCTGAACGGCTCCCCCATCGATGCCGAGAAAAACACGGCGATGCCCCCGGATTTCCTCCATCAGCAGATGGAATGGCGGGAGGAGCTCGATGACGCGCGCGACGCCGCCGCGCTCGACAAGCTGCGCGCGGAGGTCGAGGCCGGCCGCGCTCGTGCGCTGTCCTCGCTCGACCGGCTGATCGACGAGAAAGGCGATTACCCCGGCGCGGCGCGCCAGGTGAGAGCCCTCATGTTCATAGAGCGCTTTGCACAGGACATTGAAGCCAAGTCCGAGCAGTGGGGACAATAGCGGGATGAATTGCCCCCACGCTCATCACTTCGTGTATTCGCTGCCCCCCGAGGGGGCGCAGGCCCCCCTTGGGGCGGCCCGGCGGGAGGCCTGATGCCATTGCTCCAGATTTCAGAACCCGGCCAGGCGCCGGATCCGCACCAGCGCCGCATCGCGGTCGGCATCGACCTCGGCACCACGCATTCGCTGGTGGCGGCGGTGCGCAGCGGCGTGGCCGAATGCCTGCCCGACGCCGAAGGCCGCGTGGTGCTGCCGTCGGCCGTGCGCTACCTCGACAAGGATCGCCGCCAGATCGGCTTCGATGCGCTGGCCGCGCGTGCCGTCGACCCGGCCAACGTCATCACCTCGGTCAAGCGCCTGATGGGGCGCGGCGTGCAGGACATCGTCAACCGCGATGCCATGGCCTACCGCCTGAGCGGCGATGCGGGTATGGCCAAGGTGCAGACCGCGGCCGGCGAGAAGTCGCCGGTCGAGGTGAGCGCCGAAATCCTCGCGACCTTGCGCTATCGGGCCGAGGACACCTTCGACGACGAGCTCTACGGCGCCGTGATCACCGTGCCCGCGTACTTCGACGAAGGCCAGCGCCAAGCCACCAAGGATGCGGCCCAGCTTGCCGGGCTCAACGTGCTGCGCCTGATCAGCGAACCGACGGCGGCCGCGATCGCCTACGGCCTGGACAACGCGAGCGAGGGCGTCTACGCGGTCTACGACCTCGGCGGCGGCACCTTCGACATCTCGATCCTGAGGCTCACGCAGGGCGTGTTCGAAGTCATCGCCACCGGCGGCGACTCGGCGCTCGGCGGCGACGACTACGACCATGCGCTCGCCGATCTCGTGCTGGCGCAAGCCGGTCTCGAGGCGCAAAGCGACACCGACAAGGCCATGCTGCTGGTGGCCGCGCGGGCCGCCAAGGAGGCGCTGACGGCTGCCGAATCCGCCACTTTCGCGGCGGACGTGGCAGACACCCCGCTGCGCGTCGAAATCCGGCGCGAGCAGTTCGAGGCCGCCACCGCCAGCCTCACCGCACGCACCATCGCGGCCGTGCGCAAGGCGCTGCGCGATGCCCGGCTCCAGCCGGGCGAGCTGCAGGGCATCGTGCTGGTCGGCGGTGCCACGCGCATGCCGCAGATTCGGCATGCCGTCGCCGCATTCTTCGGCCGCGAGCCGCTGATCAACCTGAACCCCGACGAAGTCGTCGCGCTCGGCGCCGCGATCCAGGCCAACCAGCTCGCCGGCAACGGCGGCGCCGACGACCTGCTGCTGCTCGACGTGATTCCACTCTCGCTCGGCATCGAGACCATGGGCGGACTGGTCGAGCGCATCGTGCCACGCAACCAGACCATCCCGACGGCCATGGCGCAGGACTTCACGACCTACCAGGACGGCCAGACCGCATTGGCACTGCACGTGGTGCAGGGCGAGCGCGACCTGGTCGCCGATTGCCGCAGCCTCGCGCGTTTCGAGCTGCGCGGGATTCCGCCGATGGCTGCGGGCGCCGCGCGCATCCGCGTCACCTTCACAGTCGATGCCGATGGGCTGCTCAGCGTGAGCGCGAAGGAGCAAGGCAGCGGCGTGGAAGCGAGCGTCACGGTGAAGCCGTCCTACGGCCTTTCCGACGACCAGATCGCGTCCATGCTGCGGGAAAGCTTCTCGACCGCGGAGCAGGATATGCAGGCGCGTGCGCTGGTCGAGGCGCGCGTGGATGCCGATCGCATGCTGCTGGCCACGCAGAGCGCGCTGGATGCCGACGGCGAGCTCCTGGGCGCCGAGGAGCGCGGGGCGATCGAGGCGCTGATGGCCGCGCTGCGCGAGGCGCGAACAGCCAACGACGCAGCGGTCGTCGAAGCCGCGACCAAGGCATTGGCGGATGGCACCGAAGCCTTTGCCGCCGAGCGAATGAATGCGGGCATCGCGCGTGCGCTCTCGGGCCGCCAGATCGAATCTCTCTAGAACCCTCAATGCCCACGATCAAGATCCTTCCTCATTCCGAGTATTGCCCGCAGGGCGCCGAGATCAGCGCGCCGGCCGGCACCTCGATCTGCGAGGCGCTGCTCGAGAACCACATCCATATCGAACACGCCTGCGAGATGAGCTGCGCCTGCACCACCTGCCACGTCGTGGTGCGCAAGGGGCTCGAATCGTTGAACGAGGCGGAAGAGGGCGAGGAAGACCTGCTCGACCGCGCCTGGGGACTCGAGCCGCAGTCACGGCTGAGCTGTCAGGCGATACTGGGGCAGACCGATCTGACGGTCGAGATTCCGAAATATTCGATCAACCACGCCAAGGAAAACCACTGATGACGCGCCAGATCGTCCTGGACACCGAAACCACAGGACTTTCGGCAGAGAACGGCGACCGCGTCATCGAGCTCGGCTGCGTCGAGCTGTTCAATCGCAAGCTCACCGGCAACGACCTGCACATCTATTTCAATCCGGAGCGCGAGAGCCACGAAGACGCGCTCAAGGTCCACGGACTGACGACCGATTTCCTGCGCGACAAGCCGAAGTTCGTCACGCTCGCGAACGACGTCGTCGAGTACTTGCGCGATGCCGAGCTGATCATCCACAACGCGGCCTTCGACGTCGGCTTCCTCAACAAGGAATTCGAGCTTGCCGGCCTGCCGCCGCTGCGCAGTTTCGTCGGCGAAGTCACCGATACGCTGGCGATGGCGAAGGCGGTCTACCCCGGCAAGCGCAATTCGCTGGACGCGCTGTGCGACCGCTTCGGCGTCGACCGCTCGAACCGCACCTTCCACGGCGCCAAGCTGGATGCGCAGTTGCTGGCCGACGTCTACATCAACCTGACGCGCGGCCAGGATGCGCTCCTGATCGACGTCGCATCGAACGAGCCGACCACGGGCACGGTGGTGATGATCGATCTGCGCAGCATCGAACTGCCCGTGCTGGTGGCGACCGAGCACGAACTCGCCGCCCACGAAGAACTGCTGCTGCAGCTCGACAAATCCAGCAAAGGCCAAACGCTTTTCCGGCAAATCGACGGAAACGCTGTGGCATAATTGCGGGCTTCGCGCCACACGGCACGAAAATCCATCTGGCGCACCGAGCGTCGGACATCATTTGATTCGACGCCGATGGCGTCGAGGGGCGGTTAGCTCAGGGGTAGAGCACAGCATTCACACTGCTGGGGTCGGAGGTTCGAAGCCTCCACCGCCCACCAATTTCCTTTTTCCTTATCCTGTTTGTTGTGTCGGCTGGTGCCGACGTCAACTGCGGCAGTGCGCTGCTTGTCGCGCGCCGCAAAGCGCGTAGAACGCTAGGGAAAGGAGAAGCGATCATGGCCACGAGTCCCGATCTTCCGACGCCCATCACCTCCGATCCGCCCGACGTGCCGGAGCTTCCGGTCGAGCCGGACGAAGGTCCCGCCACCCCGCCGGGCGGTCCTTCGGATCCCGAAAACCCGTTCCCGGCCCAGCCGGAGTGAACCTGGCGGGCGCGGGCCCGCTAAGCTCGCCGGATGGATGAATTCGATTGCGCTGTCATCGGCGCCGGTGTCGTGGGCCTGGCCGTTGCCCGAGCGCTTGCGCTCAAAGGCCGCGAGGTGGTCGTGCTCGAGGCCGAAGGCGCCATCGGCACCGGCACCAGCTCCCGCAACAGCGAGGTGATCCACGCGGGCATCTACTACCCCGAGGGTTCGCTCAAGGCGCGTCTGTGCGTCGAAGGCAAGCAGTTGCTCTACGACTACGCGGCCGAGCGCGGCCTGCCGCACCGGCGCTGCGGCAAGCTGATCGTGGCCACGGCGCCGACGCAGGTCGCACAATTGGACGCGATCGCCGCCAAGGCGCGGGCCAATGACGTCGACGATCTCGTGCTGCTCACGCGGGAGCAGGCGCGCGCGATGGAGCCGCAGCTCGAATGCCTGGCCGCTCTGCATTCGCCGAGCACCGGCATCGTCGACAGCCATGCGCTGATGCTGAGCCTGCAGGGCGATCTCGAGCATGCGGGCGGCGTCCTCGCCCTCAAGTCAGCGGTCGTGCGCGCAGAGTGCGCGGACGGCGTCGTCGTCTTGATGGCCCAGGACGGCACCGCCCTGCGTTGCAACAGCGTCGTGAACGCGGCCGGTCTCGCCGCGCCCGCACTCGCACGGCGCTTCGACGGTTTGCCTGCGAGCGCAGTGCCGTCGGCCCATTTCGCCAAGGGCAGCTACTTCACGCTGGCGGGCCGCGCGCCTTTCAGTCGTTTGATCTACCCGGTGCCCGAAGCGGCAGGCCTGGGCGTGCACTTGACGCTCGATCTGGGCGGCCAGGCCAAGTTCGGCCCCGACGTTCAGTGGGTCGATTCACCCGACGACCTGGTGGTCGATCCGAAGCGCGGCGACGGCTTCTATGCCGAGGTGCGCAAGTACTGGCCGGCGTTGCCGGACGGCGCGCTCATCCCCGGGTACGCCGGCATCCGGCCGAAGGTGTCCGGCCCGGGCGAGGCGGCGCGCGATTTTCTGATCGAGGGCCCGGCCACCCACGGCGTTCCGGGGCTGGTCAATCTGTTCGGCATCGAGTCGCCAGGGCTCACCAGCAGCCTCGCGATCGGCCGGCATGTGGCCGCATTGCTGCCGTAGACCCGCGCGGCCATGTACCATGGAACGCCACGCCGTTTGCCGGCGTGAAGCCGCCGGCACGGTGCCGGTGCAATCCACTGAGGGAAGATTTCAATGACTGCATCCTCAAATCTCGAAGCGGCTGCCAACGCCGTGGCCGAAGACATCGCCAGCGACGTTCGCGGTGTGCTCGCCAGCAAGGATCTCGACACCTTGCCGCACATCAAGGCCCTGCGCCAGCGCATCGACAGCAAACTGGCGATCGCACGCGAGCTCGCGGCCGAGAAGAGCAAGCTCGCCGCCAAGAAGGCGCGTGAAGCGGCCAACACCGCCAATGCCTACGCCCATGACGAGCCGTGGCAAATCGCCGGTGCCGCCTTGGCGGTGGGTGTGCTGGTGGGTTTGCTGCTTGGTCGCCGCTGAGCCTCGCCGATTCGGCCGGCGCGAGGGCCTCGGGGGCCTCGCATGAGGCTGTTGTCCCTGTTCGGGCTGGACTCGCGCCTTCGCCGGCTGCGCATCGCAGCCAGCGAAGGCGCCCTGGCAGCCGAAGACCGTGTCCAGCTGCTGCAGCTGGCATGGGAAGAAGAAAAGCAGCGCCTGCAGCTGATGCTGGTCCTGGTGATCGCGGTGATCGGGCTCACGACGGTCGCCGTCGCCTTGCTGTCGGTGGCGGTGGTCGTGCATTTCTGGGAGACGCCGAACCGCGTTGCGGCCGCCTGGGCAGTGGCGGCGATATGGATCGCGCTCTGGCTGGTTGCGGCCGTGGCGTTGATGAGCACCTTGCGCAAGACCTCGGAAGCCTTCGGCCCCGCACGCCACGAGTTCGAGCGCGATTGGGAATGGGTTCAAGACCGCTTCGGTCTCGGCGACGAGGCCGAAGCGCCACCGCGTGAACCCAGGCCCCAGAGCCGCGAAGAACTGCTCGAGCGCATCGCGCGCCAGCGCGAGCGCATCGCGACGCTGCAGGGCGCGTCGTCGAAGAAGGCCGACGCGCCGCCTGACGACGAGTCCCCCGGCGCCGCAGCGCTGCGGATCGCGCGCGAGCATCCGGTGGCGACCGGCGTCGTGACCGCGGCGGCCGTCGCGGTGCTCGGTCCGCGCCGCCTGCTGCGCTGGGCGGCCATCGTCGTGCCGGTGCTGTGGCGGATGCGCTGATCCGGGAAGACGCTCAGGCGCTGCGCTTGCGCAGTGCCTGAGCTGCCTGGCGCACCAGCGCCGGACCCCGGTAGATCAGCCCGGTGTAGATCTGCACGAGATCGGCGCCGGCGGCGATCTTGGCCTCGGCATCGGCGGCGCTCAGGATGCCGCCGACGCCGATGATCGGAAAATCACTGCCCAGTGCCGATCGCAGCTGGCGGATCACGCGATTGCTCGCTTCCCTGACCGGCGCACCCGAGAGGCCGCCGGCTTCGTTCGCATGCGGCAGGCCCGCCACCGCGTCACGCGCCAGCGTGGTGTTGGTGGCGACCACGCCGTCCATGCCGTGGCGGCGCAGCGTGGCCGCGATCACCCGAACCTGGGCCTCGTCGAGATCCGGTGCGATCTTCACGAACAGCGGAACCCGCTTGCCATGCCGTGCGGCGAGCGCAGCGCGCTTGTCCGCCACCGCCCCGAGCAACGCATCGAGCGCCTCGTCGCTTTGGAGCGAACGCAGATTGGCGGTGTTGGGGCTGGAGATGTTGATCGTCACGTAGTCGGCATGCGGGTAGACGCCGTCGAGGCAGACGAGGTAGTCGTCGACTGCACGCTCGATCGGCGTCGCGGCGTTCTTGCCGATGTTGAGCCCCAGCAGCATCGGCCGCTTGGAGTCGTTGCGGCGAAAGCGCGCGCGCTGCACGTTGGCCAGGAAGGCCTCGAGCCCTTCGTTGTTGAAGCCGAGCCGGTTGATCAGCGCGTCACGCTGCGGCAGGCGGAACATGCGCGGCTTCGGATTGCCCGGCTGCGCCTTCGGCGTGACCGTGCCGACTTCGACGAAGCCGAAGCCCATGGCGGCAAAGGCATCGATGCAGCGGGCGTTCTTGTCGAGTCCGGCAGCGAGCCCGACCCGGTTCGGGAACGAGAGGCCGGCCAGCGTGCGCCGGTCCTCGATGCGGGGCGCCGCATAGACGCAGGCCAGCGGCGTGTTCTGCGTGCGCGCCAGTGCGTCGAGCGTCAGCTCATGGGCGTGCTCGGGATCGAAGCCGAAGAGGAAAGGTCGGGCAAGACCGTAAAGAGAGGAGGGGAGCAGCAGGGACATCGGATAATTCTGGACTTCGTAGCCCCAAGGATTCTCTCCGATGACTTCCCCCGCTCCCGCATCGGCCCTGACCCAGGACGAACTCAAGGCGCAGGTCGGCCGCGCCGCGCTCGCCCACGTGGTGAAGGGAGAGATCGTCGGCGTCGGCACCGGCTCGACGGTGAACAAGTTCATCGACGCGCTGGCGACGATCAAGGGCGACATCCGCGGCGCGGTGTCCAGCTCGGTGGCGTCGA
Organism: Variovorax sp. LjRoot84; assembly: GCF_964254305.1. Lineage (NCBI taxonomy): Bacteria > Pseudomonadati > Pseudomonadota > Betaproteobacteria > Burkholderiales > Comamonadaceae > Variovorax > Variovorax sp. LjRoot84. Next base: position 3,735,252 of record NZ_CAXUTE020000001.1, on the reverse strand, counting down.
CCGAACGCCTGCATGCGCTGGGCATCCCGGTGTTCGACAGCAACGAGGTCGAGGAACTGGCTGTGTACATCGACGGCGCCGACGAGATCGACGGCCGCGGCTACATGATCAAGGGCGGTGGCGCCGCGCTCACGCGCGAAAAGATCGTCGCCGCCCAGTCCAGGCGCTTCGTCTGCATTGCAGATTCTTCCAAGCGCGTGAACACGCTCGGCGCATTCCCGCTGCCGGTCGAGGTGATCCCGATGGCGGCGCAGCGCGTGATACGGCAGTTCGCGCGGCTCGGCGGCATGGCACAGGTGCGCGAGAAGGACGGCGTGGCGCTGGTCACCGACAACGGCCAGCACATCATCGACGTGACGGGTCTCCGGATCACCGACCCCCTGGGCTTCGAGAGCGAAGTGAATCAATGGCCCGGCGTGGTCACCGTGGGGGTTTTCGCCCACCAACGGGCCAACGTGTGTCTGCTGGGCACGCCGTCCGGCGTGCAGACGCTTCGCTTCGACTGAGCGAGGGTCAGGCCGGCGCCGGGCCGCCCCAAGGCGGCCTGCGGCCCCCTCGGGGGGCAGCGAGTACGCGAAGCGACGGAGCGTGGGGGCTATTGATTCAGAACTTGATGCCGGCCGGATTGCTCGGTGTCGGGCCGGTCGCAGCAGGCGGCTGCGGGGTAGATGGCGCAGGCGCAGCACGCTGGGGCTGCGCCGCAGGCGCTGGCTGGGCAGCCACAAGGGGCTGCGCCGGCGGATTGCGGTAGCTCGCCGGCAACTGGGCGCTCTTGGGATAGCCTGCCGCGTCGAGATACTGCGACCACTCGGCATCCGAAAAACCCTTGAGCTGCTGCGTGCCGATGGACAGCAGCGGCAGCGAGGCCTGGCCGCTCAAGCGCTGCAGCGCCTCCACGTCCTCGTTGCTCTTGATGGTCCGTTCGTCGAAGGGGATTCCGCGTGTCACCAGCAGCGAGCGGCCCGCGCCGCAGGGCCCGCACTCGTCGCTGGTGTAGAGCGTGACCGGGTATCGCTGCGCAACCTGCCGCAGCTCGTAGGGCAGGCCGGCGCTGGCACCCGCCGCGCTGCCGCCGCGCGGCGTCGCGGGTTGCGCATTGGCGGCAGGCGGCTGGTCCGAGAAGGTGACCTTGCCGTTCTTGTCGACATGGCGGTAGACCGGCTGCGCCAGGGCGGCGCCGGCGGCGAGCAGCAGGGCGAGGCCTGAGAGATGTGCGTTGAGCTTCATCGATGACTTTCGTGATCCGATGGAGCGGAGTATCTCAGGCCGCGCGGGCGCCGCGCCATCTCAGGCCGGCTGCGCCTCGGTCATTCCCTGGTGTCGCAGCAGCGCATCGAGCTGCGGCTCGCGGCCCCGGAAGGCCTTGAAGGACTCCATCGCGCTGCGGCTGCCGCCGGCCTCGAGGATGGCCTGGCGGTATTTGCGGCCGGTCTCGATGCTCGGCTCTCCATTGGCGCCGGCGGTTTCCTCGAAGGCCGCGTAGGCGTCGGCGCTCAGCACCTCGGCCCACTTGTAGCTGTAGTAGCCGGCCGCGTAGCCGCCCGAGAAGATGTGGCTGAAGGTGTTGGGCGTGCGGCTGAAGGGTGGCGAAGGCATCACCGCGACCTCGTCGCGCACCTTGCCGAGCAGCGCCATCACGTCGCCCGGCTGGGCGCCGGCGGCGTCGTATTCGGTGTGCAGCAGCATGTCGAACAGCGAGAACTCGATCTGGCGCAGCGTCTGCAGGCCGCTCTGGAAGTTCTTGGCCGCGGTCATCTTGTCGAACAGCGCGCGCGGCAGCGGTTCGCCGGTGTCGACGTGCGAGGTCATGTGCGCCAGAACATCCCACTCCCAGCAGAAGTTCTCCATGAACTGGCTCGGCAGCTCGACGGCGTCCCACTCGACCCCGCTGATGCCCGAGACGTCGCGCTCGTTGACCTGCGTGAGCATGTGGTGCAGCCCGTGGCCGAACTCGTGGAACAGCGTCGTCACGTCGTCGTGCGTAAGCAGCGGCGGCTTGCCGTCGACGCCCTCGGCGAAGTTGCAGACCAGTTGCGCGACCGGCGTCTGCAGCGCGCCGGTGTCGGGCCTGAGCCAGCGGGCGCGCACATCATCCATCCAGGCGCCGCCGCGCTTGGCGGCACGGGCCGCCGGATCGAGATAGAACTGGCCGACCTTCTGCCCCGCGCGTTCGATGCGGTAGACCTCGACGCTCGGATGCCACACGGGCGCACTGTCGCGATGGATCGACACCTCGAACAGCGTCTCGACGATCTTGAACAGGCCGGCCATGACCTTCGGCGCGGTGAAGTACTGCTTGACCTCCTGCTCGCTGAAGGCGTAGCGCGCTTCCTTGAGCTTCTCGCCGATGTAGCTCCAGTCCCAGGGTTGCGGGTCGACGATGCCGAGTTGCTGCGCCGCGAACACGCGCAGGTCGGCCAGGTCGCGCTCGCCGTAGGGTTTGGCCTTGGCCGCGAGATCGCGCAGGAACTTGATGACCTGTCCGGCCGATTCCGCCATCTTGGGCACGATGGAAAGCTCGCCGAAGTTGGGATAGCCCAGGAGCTTCGCTTCCTCCTGGCGCAGCGCGAGGATCTCGCGGATCAGTTCGGTGTTGTCGAAGGCGGGGTCGCCGAATTCGCTGGCGCGCGTGACGTAGGCGCGATAGAGCTTCTCGCGCAGGGCGCTGCTCCTGGCGAACTGCATGACCGGCAGGTAGGAGGGCATCTTCAGCGTGAGCTTGTAGCCTTCCTTGCCCTCGGCTTCGGCCGCCGCGCGCGCCGCGCTGACCACGTCTTCCGGCAGGCCCTCGAGTTCGCCGAGTTGGGTGTAGTACGCGAACGCATCGGTCGCGTCGAGCGCGTTCTCGCTGAACTTCTGGCTCAGCTCGGCCTGGCGTTCCTGGATTTCCGCAAAGCGTTTCTTCGCCTCGCCCTGCAATTCGGCGCCGCCGAGCACGAAGTTGCGCACGGCGTAGAGGTGCGCCTGGCGCTGCTCGGGATTCAGGGTCGCCGGATCGATCGCCTTGTATTTGGCATAGAGCCGCTCGTCGGAGCCGAGGCGGGTCCAGAAGGCGGTGACGCGGGGCATCGCTTCGTTGTAGGCGGCGCGCAGCTCCGGCGTGTCGGCGACCGCGTTGAGATGGCCCACGGCGCCCCAGGCGCGGCTGAAACGCTCCGAGGCGACGTCGAGCACCTTGGCGATCGCGGTCCAGTCGGCCGGGAATTCGGGCGTGGTCGCTGCCTGCAATGCGGCCTCGGCGTCGGCGAGCAGCACATCGACGGCGGGCGCGACATGCTCGGGCCTGATCCGGTCGAACAGCGGGAGGTCGTTGAAGTCGAGGAGCGGATTGGTCATGGTCTTGTTCAGATGGCGGGCAGGGGGCTCGAGTTCAAGTGGCCTCGGCGGCGCGTTCGGCCGCCTCGATCGTGTTGACGAGCAGCATCGTGATGGTCATCGGGCCGACGCCGCCGGGCACCGGCGTGATCCAGCCGGCCACCTCGCGCACGCCGGCGAAATCCACGTCGCCGCAGAGCTTGCCTTCGTCGTTGCGGTTCATCCCGACATCGATCACCACGGCGCCGGGCTTGACCATGTCGGCCGTGAGCACATTGCGCTTGCCGACGGCCGCGACCACCACGTCGGCTTGGCGCGTGATGGCGCCGAGGTCCTGCGTCGCGCTGTGGCAGATGGTGACGGTCGCGTTCTTGGCGAGCAGCATCAGCGCCATGGGCTTGCCGACGATGTTGCTGCGGCCGATGACGACGGCGTGCTTGCCGCGCAGTTCATAGCCGATGGACTCGAACATCTTCATGCAGCCGTAGGGCGTGCAAGGCCAGAAGCCGGGCATGCCCGTCATGAGCGCACCGGCGCTTGCGACGTGGAAGCCGTCGACGTCCTTGGCGGGGGCGATGGCCTCGATGACCTTCTGCGCGTCGATGTGCGCGGGCAGCGGCAGCTGCACCAGGATGCCGTGGATCGCCGGATCCTTGTTGAGCGCCTCGACCCTCGCCAGCAGCTCGGCCTCGCTCAGCTCGGCCGGGTACTTCTCGAGCACCGAATGCAATCCGTTGTCTTCGCAGGCCTTGACCTTGTTGCGCACGTAGACCTGGCTGGCGGGGTTCTCCCCGACCAGGACCACGGCCAGCCCGGGCGCGACGCCGCGGGACTTGAGCGCCGCGGCCCGCGTCGCCACTTCGGCGCGCAGCGTTCGGGAGAGGGCGTTGCCGTCGATCAGTTGAGCTGTCATCGGTTTTGGATTTTCCAAGTAAAAACGCCCGCTTGCGCAGGCGTCGAAGATCGGTATCGCTATCGGGACGATAGCCGCTAGGCTGCCTTGCCGGGCGCCGCCTGTCCCAAGGCGATCTTGAGCAGGTCGGCCACCGTGTTGGCGTTGAGCTTTTCCATGATGTTGGCGCGGTGCGCTTCCACCGTCTTGATGCTGATGCCGAGGTCGTCGGCGATCTGCTTGTTGAGCCGGCCGGCGACGATGCGCTCGAGCACCTGCGCCTCGCGGCCGGTGAGCTTGGAAAGCAGTGCGTCGCGGCTGGCCGATTGCTGGTGCTGCGCGAAGGCGCCGCGCGCGTGTTCGAGCATGCGTTCGACCAGCGCTACGAGCGCATCGTCGTTGAAGGGCTTCTGGATGAAATCCATGGCGCCTTTCTTCATGCTGTCGACTGCCATCGGCACGTCGCCGTGGCCGGTGATGACGACGATCGGCAGCGGCGAGCGGCGCTCGATCAGGCGGTCTTGAAGTTCGATGCCCGACATGCCGCCCATGCGGATGTCGACGATCAGGCAGGCGACCTCGCGCGGGTCGTAGCGGGACAAGAAGGATTCGGCCGAATCGAAGCAGCGAACCCGGTAGTCCTTGCCTTCGAGCAGCCATTGCAACGAATCGCGGACTGCCTCGTCGTCATCGACGACATAGACCGTGCCCTTCTTGGGAATCAAACTCATGCAGGTACCTTCGCCTCGTTGCTTGCTACGGAATCAATAGCGTCCAACACCGGAATCCAGAAGGAGAAACGGCATCCGACGACATCCGGGCCATTGTAGATGTTCTCCGCCTTCATCCGGCCGCGGTGCGACTCGACGATGGTGCGGCAGAGGTTGAGCCCGATGCCCATGCCTTCGGGCTTGGTCGAGAAGAAGGCTTCGTAGAGCCGATCCATCACTTCCGGCGCGAGGCCCATGCCGGTGTCCTGCACCGAGAACTCGACCGCGTTCTGGCCGTCGATGACCTTGGGCAGCACGCGCAGCTCGACGCTGCGACGCGCGAGCGGCCGGTCGGCCAGGTCGATCGACTCGGCCGCGTTCTTCAGCAGGTTGACCATCACCTGCTCGATCAGGATCGGATCGACCCGCACCACCGGAAGGCGCGCGGCCACGTAGTGGTTGAGGCGCACGTTGCGGCGGCGGAGCTCGATGCCGGCGAGTTCGACCGCTTCGCTCACCATGGTCGAGACCTCGGCCGGCGTGCGGTTCGGCTCGCTGCGTTTCACGAAGGAGCGGATGCGCTGGATGATCTGGCCCGCGCGCTGCGCCTGCTTGGAGGTCTTGTCGAGCGCCGCGAGCAGGGCCTCGGAATCGATCTGCTGTCCGCGGATGCGCGACATCATGCCGTTGCAGTAGTTGGTGATCGCGGTCAGCGGCTGGTTGAGCTCGTGCGCGACGCTGGACGCCATCTCGCCCATGGTGATCAGCCGGCTGGCGGCCTGCGCGCGGTCGGCCTGCGCGGCCGACAGGTCTTCGGCATCGCGCCGCGGCGTGATGTCGGTGGCGATCACCAGTTGCGCGAGCCGGCCGTCGACCCAGGTCAGGTAGCGCGAACGCACCTCGAGCCACTTGCCGAGTTCGGGCACGAAGATCTCGTTGTTGGCAGGCTGCGCGGCGGTCAGCTGGTCGATCGGCAGGCCGGCGAAAGGATCGACGTCGTCGAGTGCGTCGTCGTGCGCGTGCGAGGCCGGTACGCCGGCCTGCGCCACCATGCCCAGGTGCCCCACGGTGTCGGAGCCGAACCAGAGCCGGTACAACTTGTTGGCGAACAGCAGTTCCTCGCTGCCGAGCGGCGCCACCGACACCGAGGCGTCCAGCGCCTCGAGCACCGTGGTGAAGCGCTCGTAGGAGGCCGAGAGCTGCTCGCGGATGCGGGTGGGCTCGGTGATGTCGGTCATCGAGGTCATCCAGCCGGTCTGATGGCCGCGCGCATCGATCAGCGGCGACACGTAGAGGCGGGCGTTGAACACGCTGCCGTTTTTGCGCTTGACGCGCACCTGGAAGCCGCCCGGGAGCGCACGGCCATGCAACTCTTCCTCGAGCCGCTCGTTCATGATCTCGCGATCGGATTCCAGCCAGTAGGGGAAGGGCGGCGTCTGGCCCACGAGCTCGCTCTCGTCCCAGCCTGTCATCTGGCAGAAGGCCGCGTTGACGTAGGTGATGCGGCCCTCGAGATCGAGCACGCGCATGCCGGTGAGCATGGAGTTCTCCATCGCGCGCCGGAAGTTGGTTTCGGCCACCAGCGCCTGCTGGGCCTGAAGCCGGCGCCGCGTGTGGCGCCAGGTGCCGATCAGCATCCAGCTCGTGAGCACGCTGAGCGCGCCAACCAGCCAGAAGAGGCCATTGCCGACCACGCCCTGCGAGGTGCGGTAGGCCTGCGCGCGCAGCACCAGTGCGTTGCCCACCGGCGAGACCGGGACTTCGTATTCGTTGGTCTGTTCGGACCAAGGCAGGAGGCGGGTCTCGGCCTCGCGCGGGCTGGCAACCGTGTTGCCGGCGATCAGGCCGCCCTTGGCATCCAGCAGCGACACCGCGTAGCGCGCCGACACCTCGGAGGGCATGCCGTAGCGCAGCAGGCCATCGATCGAAAACTCGCCCAGCACCATGCCCGCGAACAGGCCCTGGTCGAAGAAGGGGATGTGCAGCTGAAGCATCGACGGCGGGTCGCCGCCGGCCACCGGTTGCGAGAACACAGGCTGGCGCAGCTCGCGCGCCAGCGCGTAATTGCTCTCGATGTCGCCCGGCCGCAGCACGTCGCCCACGGCATGCTGCTGTGCCGGATGGACGCTGGGCGCCGCGTAGCCCGCCTTGAAGCGGCGCCGGTCGTCGATCCAGCTGATCGCCTGAAGTTCGGGAAACTGGCTCACCAGCGACTCCGAGCGGCTCGCGAATTCGGTGGCGTCGATCTCGCGGTTGGAGGCATCGCGCGCCAGGCGCATCAGCTGCTCCTGCCGCTCCAGAAGCCGCAGGCGCACGCGTTGCTGCGCGTACTCCACGTCGCGCTTGACCGACTCCTGCTCGCGCTCCACCTCTTCTGCGCGCAGATACCAGAAGGCCGCGACGATGGCTGCAAGAAAAAGCAGCACCGCCGCCAGCGGCGCCAGCATCGCGACCGCATCCTGCAGCACCGGCGTCTGCCGGCGCCACCAGCGCCGCCACCAGGACAGCGGCGACGCGTTGACAGCGCTGCGCGCGACCGCGATCGGAGAGGAAAAGGGCATCGCGCGAGTTTAGGGGAAGGGCCCGCTGCGGGCCGTGGTTGCGTGCAGTGACATGACTTCGAACGAGGCCACCTTCACCTCTGACAGCATCCATATATTTCATATTAAGAAATCATCACGCACTATTTGAAATTTGGATATTTCTGTGCGAAACTCCCGCGCGCTGCCGGATACGGCACTAAATTACAGCCACAACCCCCCTCAAAAGGAGACAAGCATGTCGGCAAATCCCGAGAACCTGTACGGCTCGGCCGCGAACGACCCGGACGCACAGGAAACCCGCGAATGGATGGAGGCCCTGTCGGCCGTCATCGAAAGCGAAGGCCCCGAGCGTGCGCACTTCCTTCTCGAGCAACTGCTCGAACATGCACGCCAGAACAGCATCGACAAACCGTTCTCGGCCAACACCGCCTACGTGAACACGATCGAGACCGACCAGGAAGAACGCTGCCCCGGCAATCTTGAGATCGAAGAGCGGCTGCGCGCCTACATGCGCTGGAACGCGATGGCGATGGTCGTGAAGGCCAACCGCCACCATCCCGCCGAAGGCGGCGATCTGGGGGGGCACATCGGCTCCTTCGCCTCGCTGGCCAACATGTTCGGCGCCGGCTTCAACCACTTCTGGCACGCCGAGAGCGAAAACCACGGCGGCGACTGCCTCTACATCCAGGGACACGTTTCGCCCGGCATCTATGCACGCGCCTACCTCGAAGGCCGCCTGACCGAGGAGCAACTGCTCAACTTCCGCCAGGAAGTCGACGGCAAGGGCCTGTCGAGCTATCCGCACCCGAAGCTGATGCCCGAGTTCTGGCAGTTCCCCACCGTCTCGATGGGCCTGGGCCCGCTGATGGCGATCTACCAGGCGCGCTTCCTCAAGTACCTGCATGCCCGCGGCATCGCCAACACCGAGAACCGCAAGGTCTGGGTGTTCTGCGGCGACGGTGAAATGGACGAGGTCGAATCGCTGGGCGCCATCGGCCTGGCCGCGCGCGAGAAGCTCGACAACCTGATCTTCGTCATTAACTGCAACCTGCAGCGTCTGGACGGCCCGGTGCGCGGCAACGGCAAGATCATCCAGGAACTCGAAGGCGAATTCCGCGGCTCGGGCTGGAACGTGATCAAGCTGATCTGGGGCAGCAGCTGGGATCCGCTCTTGGCACGCGACAAGGACGGTGCGCTGCGCAAGATCATGATGGAGACGAACGACGGCGACTATCAGTCGTTCAAGGCCAATGACGGCGCCTACGTGCGCAAGCACTTCTTCGGCAAGGATCCGCGCACGCTCGAGATGGTCGCCAAGATGAGCGACGACGACATCTGGAACCTGCGCCGCGGCGGCCACGATTCGCAGAAGGTGTACGCGGCCTTCGATGCGGCCGTCAAGCACACGGGCCAACCCACGGTGCTGCTGGTCAAGACCGTCAAGGGCTTCGGCATGGGCAAGATCGGCGAGGGCAAGAACACGGTCCACCAGACCAAGAAGCTCGGCGACGAGGACATCAGGGCCTTCCGCGACCGCTTCAACATCCCGATCCCCGACAGCCAGATCGCCGAGCTGCCGTTCTACAAGCCGGCCGACGACACGCCCGAGATGAAGTACCTGCACGAGCGCCGCAAGGCCCTCGGCGGCTACCTGCCGCATCGCCGCACCAAGGCCGACGAGAGCTTCACCGTGCCGGCGCTCGACACCTTCAAGGCCGTGATGGAGCCCACGGCCGAGGGCCGTGAGATCTCGACCACGCAAGCCTACGTGCGCTTCCTCACGCAACTGCTGCGCGACAAGGCGCTGGGTCCGCGCGTGGTGCCGATCCTGGTTGACGAAGCGCGCACCTTCGGCATGGAAGGGTTGTTCCGCCAGATCGGCATCTACAACCCCGATGGCCAGCAGTACACCCCGGTCGACAAGGACCAGGTCATGTACTACAAGGAAGACAAGAGCGGCCAGATCCTGCAGGAAGGCATCAACGAGGCCGGCGGCATGTCGAGCTGGATCGCCGCGGCCACTTCGTACAGCACCAACAACCGCATCATGGTGCCGTTCTACGTGTACTACTCGATGTTCGGCTTCCAGCGCATCGGCGACCTGGCCTGGGCAGCGGGCGACATGCAGGCGCGCGGCTTCCTGCTGGGCGGCACCTCGGGGCGCACCACGCTCAACGGCGAAGGCTTGCAGCACGAAGACGGCCACAGCCACATCCTCGCGAACACCATCCCGAACTGCGTGAGCTACGACCCGACCTTCGCGCACGAGGTCGGCGTGATCCTGCACCACGGCCTGAAGCGCATGGTGGAGAAGCAGGACAACGTCTACTACTACTTGACGCTCTTGAACGAGAACTACCCGATGCCCGGCCTGCAACCCGGCACCGAGGAGCAGATCATCAAGGGCATGTACCTCTGCAAGCAGGCCCCGGTGGTCAAGGCCGCGAAGGGCAAGGAGGCGCCGACGGTGCAGCTGCTGGGCAGCGGCACGATCCTGCGCGAGAGCATCGCGGCGCAGGAACTGCTCGAGAAGGACTGGGGCGTGAGCGCCTCCGTGTGGAGCTGCCCGAGCTTCAACGAGCTCACGCGCGACGGCCAGGAAGCCGATCGCTGGAACCTGCTGCACCCGACCGACGAGCCGCGCCTGTCCTTCGTTGCCGAGCAGCTTTCGGCGAGCACCGGTCCGGTCGTGGCGTCGACCGACTACATGAAGGCCTACGCCGAACAGATCCGCCCCTTCATTCCGAAGGGCCGCACCTACCGGGTCCTGGGCACCGACGGCTTCGGCCGCAGCGACTTCCGCAACAAGCTGCGCGAGCACTTCGAGGTCAACCGCCACTTCATCGTGGTGGCCGCGCTCAAGGCGCTGGCCGACGAGGGCACGGTGCCGGCTGCCAAGGTGGCAGAGGCGATCAAGAAGTACGGCATCAACGCTGAAAAGATCAACCCGCTCTACGCGTAAACAACAACCAACAATCAACTGCGCCTCTAGGGCGGGAGACACTTTTATGGCAACAGTGGAAGTCAAGGTGCCGGACATCGGCGATTTCGATGAAGTCGCAGTGATCGAAGTGCTGGTAAAGGTGGGCGATTCGGTGAAGGCCGAGCAATCGCTCATCACGGTGGAGTCGGACAAGGCCTCGATGGAAATTCCGTCGAGCCAGGCCGGCGTCGTGAAGGAACTCAAGGTCCAGGTCGGCAGCAAGGTCAAGGAAGGCTCGGTCGTGCTGGTGCTCGAAGGCGAGGGCGCAGCTGCGGCACCTGCTGCATCCGCGCCGCCGGCCGCGGCACCGGCGCCGGCAGCAGCTGCACCAGCGCCGGCTGCGGCTGCTCCGGCCGCTGCCGCGGCCACAGGCCCGGTCGAGGTCAAGGTGCCGGACATCGGCGACTTCAAGGATGTCGCGGTGATCGAGGTGCTGGTGAAGCCGGGCGACACCATCAAGGAAGAGCAGTCGCTGATCACGGTCGAGTCGGACAAGGCCTCGATGGAGATTCCGTCGTCCGCGGCCGGCGTGCTGAAGGAACTCAAGGTCAAGGTCGGCGACACGGTCAACATCGGGGACCTGATCGCGGTGGTCGAAGGTTCGGGCGGCGGCGCTGCCGCCGCTCCGGCGCAGGCGGCCGCGGCGCCTGCGCCGGCGAGCGCATCGGCGCCTGCGCCGGCAGCCGCTCCGGCGGTATCCGCTGCCCCGGCTGCCGCGCCGCCCGCGCACGACCCGACGGTCGCGCCCAGCGGCAAGCTGCCGCATGCATCGCCCTCGGTACGCAAGTTCGCACGCGAACTCGGCGTGCCGCTCGAGGAAGTCAAGGGCAGCGGGCCCAAGGGCCGCGTCACGCAGGAAGATGTCCAGAACTTCACCCGCGCGGTGATGAGCGGCGCGGCCAGCACCAAGGCCTCGGCGGCCAAGGCGCCCGCGGGCGGCGGCGGCGAAGCGCTCGGTCTGCTGCCCTGGCCCAAGGTCGACTTCACCAAGTTCGGCACTGTCGAGCGCAAGGACCTGTCGCGCATCAAGAAGATCAGCGGTGCCAACCTGCACCGCAACTGGGTGATGATCCCGCACGTCACCAACAACGACGAAGCCGACATCACCGAGCTCGAAGCTTTCCGCGTTTCGACCAACAAGGAAAACGAGAAGTCCGGCGTCAAGGTGACGATGCTGGCTTTCGTGATCAAGGCGGTGGTCTCGGCGCTGAAGAAGTACCCCGAGTTCAACACCAGCCTGGACGGCGACCAGCTCGTCTACAAGCAGTACTTCCACATCGGCTTCGCGGCCGACACGCCCAACGGGCTCGTGGTGCCGGTGCTCAAGGATGCCGACAAGAAGGGCGTTCTGCAGATCAGCCAGGAAATGGGCGAGCTCGCCAAGAAGGCGCGCGACGGCAAGCTCGGCTCGGCCGACATGCAGGGCGGCTGCTTCTCGATCAGCTCGCTCGGCGGCATCGGCGGCACGCACTTCACGCCCATCATCAACGCGCCCGAAGTCGCGATCCTCGGCCTGTCCAAGAGCGCGACGAAGCCGGTGTGGGACGGCAAGGCCTTCCAGCCGCGCCTGCTCCTGCCGCTGTCGCTGTCGTACGACCATCGCGTCATCGATGGCGCTTCGGCCGCCCGGTTCAACGCTTACCTGGGCCAGGTCCTCGCCGACTTCCGCCGCGTTCTCCTATGACCACGGTGGTGGCCGTCCGTAAAGGCGGTCAAGTGGTGATGGCGGCCGATGCGCTCGTGACCTTCGGGGACACGCGGCTGTCGTTCAACGCCGAGGCGAACCAGAAGCTCTTCCGGGTCGCCGACGCGGAGGGCGAGAGCGTCTTCGCCGTCGCCGGCGCGGCCGCGCACTTCCTGGTGCTGCAGCAGGCGCTGGCAGCCCAGCCGGCGGATGCGCTGCGCTTCGGCAGCAAGGACCAGATCTTTCGCACCTTCACGCTGCTGCATCCGGTGTTGAAGGAGTCCTTCTTCCTGCAGACCAAGGAAGACGAGCACGATCCCTACGAATCGAGCCAGTTCACGATGCTGCTCGCCAACCCGAGCGGCATCTACGGGATCTACAGCTACCGCGAGGTCTTCGAGTTCAAGCAGTTCTGGAGCATCGGCTCGGGACGCAGCTTTGCGCTCGGCGCCATGCATGCGGCCTACGACAAGGTGCGCTCGGCGCGCGAGATCGCGGAAGCCGGCGTCGCCGCGGCCTGCGAATTCGATCGCAATTCGGCGGGCCCCATCGACGTTCTCACACTCAAACTGAAGGTGTCCAAATGAGCGAACAGCAAATCAAGGTGCCGGACATCGGCGATTTCGACGAAGTCGCGGTGATCGAGGTGCTAGTGAAAGTGGGCGACACGGTGAAGGCCGAGCAGTCGCTGATCACGGTGGAGTCGGACAAGGCTTCGATGGAGATCCCGTCGTCGCATGCCGGTGTCGTCAAGGCGCTGGCCGTGAAGGTCGGCGACAAGGTGAGCGAAGGCTCGGTGGTGCTGACGCTGGATGTGGCGGAAGGCGCCGCTGCGCCGGCACCCGCGCCGGCAGCGCCGGCCCCGGCACCCGCCGCAGCGGCACCGAAGCAGGCCCCAGCGCCCACTCAAGCTCCCGCCGTGGCATCGAGCTACACCGGTTCGGTCGATCTCGAATGCGATCTGTTGGTGCTGGGCGCCGGCCCCGGCGGCTATTCCGCTGCCTTCCGCGCGGCCGACCTCGGCCTCAAGGTGGTGCTCGTCGAGCGCTACGCGACGCTGGGCGGCGTCTGCCTCAACGTCGGCTGCATTCCTTCGAAGGCCTTGCTGCACGTGGCCGCGGTGATCGACGAGGTCAAGCATTTCGCCGACCTCGGCATCAGCTACGGCGAACCCAAGGTCGACCGCGCCAAGCTGCTCGGCCGCAAGAACAAGGTGGTGGGCAAGCTCACCGGCGGCCTCTCCGCGATGGCCAAGATGCGCAAGGTGACGACGGTGCGCGGCATCGGCGAGTTCGTCGATCCGTACCACGTCAAGGTGCAGGAAACCACGGGCGACGGCAAGGCCACCACCGACAAGGCACAGACGGTCAAGTTCCGCCACTGCGTCATCGCCGCCGGTTCGCAGGCCGTGCATCTGCCCTTCATGCCCAAGGACCCGCGGGTGGTGGATTCGACCGGCGCGCTGGAGCTCGGCGTCGATCCCAAGCGCATGCTGATCCTGGGCGGCGGCATCATCGGCCTCGAGATGGGCTCGGTCTACTCCACGCTGGGCGCGCGGCTCGACGTGGTCGAGATGCTCGACGGCCTGATGCAGGGCGCCGACCGCGACCTGGTCAAGGTCTGGCAGAAACTCAACGCGCCGCGCTTCGACAACATCATGCTGAAGACCAAGACGGTCGGCGCCGAGGCCACCAAGGACGGCATCCGCGTCAGCTTCGAAGGCGAGCAGGCACCCAAGGAGCCGCAGCTCTACGACCTGGTGTTGCAGGCCGTGGGCCGCAGCCCCAACGGCAAGAAGATCGGTGCCGAGAAGGCCGGCGTGAACGTCAGCGACCGCGGCTTCATTCCGGTCGACATCCAGATGCGCACCAACGTGGCGCATATCTTCGCCGTCGGCGACATCGTCGGCCAGCCGATGCTGGAGCACAAGGCGGTGCACGAGGCGCACGTGGCGGCCGAGGTGATCGCCGGCGAGCAGAAGGGCGACAAGGAACTCGCGAGCGCGGCCTTCAACGCCCGCGTGATCCCCAGCGTGGCCTACACCGACCCCGAGATCGCCTGGGTGGGGCTTACCGAAGACCAAGCCAAGGCCGAAGGCGTGAAGATCGAGAAGGGCCTGTTCCCGTGGACGGCTTCGGGTCGCGCGATCGCCAACGGCCGCGATGAGGGCTTCACCAAGCTGCTGTTCGATGCCGAATCGCATCGCATCGTCGGCGGCGGCATCGTCGGCACGCACGCCGGCGACATGATCGGAGAGATCGCGCTGGCGATCGAGATGGGCGCTGACGCGATCGACATCGGCAAGACGATCCACCCGCATCCGACGCTCGGCGAGAGCATCGGCTTGGCAGCGGAGGCCGTGCACGGCCACTGCACGGATTTGCCGCCGGTCAAACGCTGAAGGCATCAACCAAAAAAGAACCCGCCGACGGCGGGTTTCTTTTTTGGTGAACTCTCCGACTCAGTCGCCCGTATTGGCGTTGATCTCGCCCTGCGCCGCCTGCACGCGACGTGCACCGCTGAAGCGGCGCTGCCAGTAGCTTCCACTCATGTCCTCGACGCGGACCTGCGCGCCGGGCTTGGGAGAGTGAATGAACTTGCCTTCGCCGACGTAGATGCCGACATGGCTGAACGCGCGGCGCATGGTGTTGAAGAACACGAGGTCGCCGGGCTTGAGTTCGCTGCGATCGATTTTCTGGGTGGCGGCGGCCTGTTCTTCGGCGCGGCGCGGGAGCAGGTGGCCGACCGTCTGGTTGTACATCGCGCGCACGAAGCCGCTGCAGTCGAAGCCGGTTTCCACCGTGTTGCCGCCGCGGCGGTAGGGGACGCCCAGAAAACCGATGGCGGTAACGACCAGATCGGAGGTGCGATCGACGACGGTTTGGCGAACCTGCTGAAGCTGATTGATCAGCCCCTTGTCGGCAAGCAGGGAATCCAGTTCTTCGGTACGGTCTTGTTGCGGTGCGGCATGGGCGGCAAATGCAATCAAGAGGCAGGCGGGTAGGAGAAATCGCATGGCGCGTAGGATATGGATGACAAATAGCGATGTCAATTTCATGCGGATTCGGGATTCTGCACGCAACCCATTGTCCTGGCTACGTTTTTTACATTCGCTGATTTTATGAAATGTAAAGCTCTCCGTTATCAGCCATAAGTTGTTCCGTGATGTAAAGCGAAAGTTTTTAGTTATGGGTGATACTTTTTCGCCTGGTGCGCTTTCACTCATTTCGAAGGATCTCTCATGAATTCATCGAAAGTATTCAAGATGGTTCGGTTTCGGATTGCGTTGCTCTCGGGTCTGGCGATCGCCGCAGTGGGTGTCGCGATGGCGGCGCCGCGGCCGGAGGTGGTCGCTTCGGGTCTCGAAAATCCCTGGGGCGTGGGCTTTCTTCCCGACGGCCGCTTCCTGGTGACCGAGAAGTCCGGCCGCATTCGCGTCGTCGGTGCCGACGGCAAGCTGGGTGCGCCCGTGGCCGGGCTGCCCGCCATCGCCACCGGCGGCCAGGGCGGGCTGCTGGATGTGCTGGTGGACTCGGCCTTCGCCAGGAACAGGACCTTCTATTTCTGCTTCTCCGAACCCGAGGCGGGTGGCTCGGCCAACAGTACGGCCCTGGCGCGTGCGCAGCTGTCGGCCGACGGCAGCCGTCTCGAAGGCCTGAAGGTGATCTTCAGCCAGCGCCCCAAGGTCGCCAGCCGCCACCATTTCGGCTGCCGCATTGTCGAGGCGAAGGACGGCAGCCTGTTCCTGACGCTGGGCGATCGCTTCAGCCGCAAGGAAGACGCGCAGAAGCTCGACAACCACCTGGGCAAGCTCGTGCGCATCGCCAAGGACGGCAGCGTGCCCGCGGACAACCCCTTCGTCGGTCGAGCCGGTGCGCTGCCCGAGATCTGGAGCTATGGCCATCGCAACGGCCAGGGCGCCGCGCTGGCGCCCGACGGAAAGCTCTGGATGCACGAGCACGGTCCGCAGGGCGGCGACGAGATCAACATCCCCGAGGCCGGCCGCAACCACGGCTGGCCGGTGATCACCTATGGCGAGAACTACGGCGGCGGCAGGATCGGCGACGGCATCACGCGCAAGGACGGGCTGGAGCAGCCGCTGCACTACTGGGTGCCTTCGATCGCGCCCTCAGGCATGGCCTTCCTGACCAGCGATCGCTACGGCACGGGCTGGAAGGGGAATCTCTTCGTGGGATCGCTCAAGTTCGGCTACCTGGATCGCATCGAGCTCATGGACGGCAAGGTCGTCGCCGAGCACAAGCTGCTGGAAGACGGCAGGGCGCGCATCCGCGATGTGAAGCAGGGGCCCGACGGGCTGCTCTACGTGCTGACGGACGAGTCCGACGGCAAGCTGCTGCGCTTGCGGCCGAACTGAGCGGCCCGATCGGGCCGGTCTGTTCGGTGGTACGGTCTAGCCCCCTCGCTTTTTCGTGAAAGACTCCGCCTCATGCTGCTCGATGCATCGCAATCCCAACTGGTCCTGGTCGACTACCAGGCGCGCCTGATGCCGGCGATCTTCGAAGCGGAGGCCGTGGTCGAGAACGCGGTGCGGCTCGGCCGGATGGCCCGCCTGCTCGAGGTGCCGGTCTGGGGCACCGAAGAAAACCCCTCGAAGCTCGGCGAGAACCTGGCCGACATCCGCGCCCTGTGCCAGCGCACGCTGGCCAAGATGCATTTCAGCGCGGCGGAAGAGGGGCTGGGCGAATGGCTGCGCGCGCCTGCCAAGGCCCCCCAGGGCAATGCACGCAGTCTGCCCAAGCACTTACAGAAGGCGGCGGCCGCCGAAGAGCGCAACACCATCGTGATCGCGGGCTGCGAAGCCCACGTGTGCCTGCTGCAGACCGCCCTCGATCTGCTCGAGGACGAGTTCGAAGTCTGGGTGGTGACCGATGCCTGCAGTTCGCGCACGGAGCGCAATCGCGATGCGGCCTTCGACCGCCTGGCCGGCGCCGGCGCGGAACTCGTCACCACGGAGATGGTCGGCTTCGAGTGGCTGCGAACGGCCGAGCATCCGCGCTTCGATGAAGTGCTGGCGCTGATTCGCTAGCGAAGCGCGGCCGCGTCAGGCCGCGAAGCCCGCCGCGAAGGCCTCTCGCAGATAGGAGACGAAAGCCTCCACCGCGCGCGGCACATGGGCGGAGTAGGGGCGAATCGCATACAGGCGCTCGCCGAAAGCGCCCACCGGCCGCCACTGCGGCAACACCTCTACCAGCCGGCCCGCCTGCAGGCCGGATTGCGCGCTGAAGTCCGGCAGCAGCGCGATGCCTAGACCTGTCGCCGCCCCATCGCGCAACGCCTCGCTGTTGTTGGCGGCGAACGGGCCGCTGACCGGCACCGTCGCCTGTTCGCCATCGGCGTCGCGCACGAAGCTCCAGGCGGGCGTGTCCTGCGTCCGCGGGTAGTGCAGGCAGTCGTGCTTCGCCAGGTCCTGCGGCAGGTTCGGTACGCCGCGGCGGCGCAGGTAGGCGCGACTCGCGACCAGCACCGAGCGGGTGGGCGCCAGCATCCACGCCACGTGCGTCTCCGGCGGCGCGGCGGTGTGCCGCACGGCGAGATCGAAGCCTTCCATCGCGAGCGAGCGCAGGCGATCCGACATGTCCAGCTCCAGGCGCACTTCCGGGTAGGCACGCAGGAAGTCTGCAAGGCGCGGCACCAGCTGCTGGCGCGCGAACGCCACCGGCGCCGTCACCCGCAGCAGGCCGCGCGGCGCGCTGGCCAGGTCGCGTACGCTGGAGAAGCTGTGCGCGATCCGCTCGAAAGGCGCGCGCATGTCGTCGACCAGGCGCTGGCCGGCCTCGGTGAGGCGCACGCTGCGCGTGGTGCGGCGCACCAGCGGCACGCCGGCGGCGCGCTCCAGCTCGGCGATGCGCTGGCTCATGGCCGCCTTGCTGACGCCCAAGCGGGCCGCCGCCGCCGTGTAGCTGCCTTGCTGCTCCAGGACGATCAGCCAGTGCAGATGGGTCCAGAGCAGTTCAACTTTTTTGTCATCCATGGCTCTATTGTTCACTATGGCAAACAATCAATTCAGCGCCAGCGCCTAGGCAACAGCGGCGCGGCTTTCTAGACTGGCCGCCTTTCCCTCCACTACCGGCCCGGCCATGACCACCAAGATCTCCGTTCCCACCCCGATCGCGCACTACATCGCGGGCCGTCGTGCCGGCGGAGCTTCGTCGCGTACCCAGGACGTCTTCAATCCCGCCACCGGTGCCGTGACCGGCAATGTCGCGCTGGCCAACCGCGCCGACGTCGATGCGGCGGTGGCCGCCGCGCAGGCCGCCTTTCCCGCCTGGGCCGACACGCCGCCGATCCGCCGCGCGCGCGTGATGTTCAAGTTCCTCGAGCTGCTCAACCGCCATCGCGACGAGCTCGCCCATCTGATCACGGCCGAGCACGGCAAGGTCTTCACCGACGCGCAGGGCGAGGTCACGCGCGGCATCGACATCGTCGAGTTCGCCTGCGGCATCCCGCAATTGCTCAAGGGCGACTACACCGACCAGGTCTCCACCGGCATCGACAACTGGACGCTGCGCCAGCCGCTCGGCGTGGTGGCCGGCATCACGCCCTTCAACTTCCCGGTGATGGTGCCGATGTGGATGTTCCCGGTCGCGATCGCCGCCGGCAACACCTTCGTGCTCAAGCCCAGCCCGACCGACCCCAGCGCCTCGCTGCGCATGGCCGAGCTGCTCAAGGAGGCGGGCCTGCCCGACGGCGTGTTCAACGTCGTTCAGGGCGACAAGGAGGCGGTCGACGCGCTGATCGAGCATCCCGATGTCAAGGCGATCAGCTTCGTCGGCTCGACGCCGATCGCGAACTACATCTACGAGACCGGCGCGCGCCACGGCAAGCGCGTGCAGGCGCTGGGCGGCGCCAAGAACCACATGGTGGTGATGCCCGACGCCGACATCGACCAGACGGTGGACGCGTTGATCGGCGCGGGCTACGGCTCGGCCGGCGAGCGCTGCATGGCGATCAGCGTCGCGGTGCTGGTGGGCGACGCGGCGGACAAGATCATGCCGAAGCTGATCGAACGCGCGAGGACGCTCAAGGTGCTCGACGGCGAGAACCTCGCGGCCGAGATGGGCCCGATCGTCACGCGCGCGGCGCATGAGCGCATCACCGGCTACATCGCGCAGGGCGAGAAGGAAGGCGCGAAGCTGGTGGTCGACGGCCGCCGCTTCGATGCCGCGCAGGCAGGCGAGGGTTGCGCCAACGGCTTCTGGATGGGCGGCACGTTGTTCGACCACGTCACGCCCGAGATGCGCATCTACAAGGAAGAGATCTTCGGCCCGGTGCTTTCCTGCGTGCGGGTGCACGACCTGAAGGAGGCCGTGGACCTGATCAATGCCCACGAGTTCGGCAACGGCGTCGCCTGCTTTACGCGCGACGGCAACGTGGCGCGCGAGTTCTCGCGCCGCGTCCAGGTCGGCATGGTGGGCATCAACGTGCCGATCCCGGTGCCGATGGCCTGGCACGGCTTCGGCGGCTGGAAGAAGAGCCTGTTCGGCGACATGCACGCCTATGGCGAGGAAGGCGTGCGCTTCTACACCAAGCAGAAGTCGATCATGCAGCGCTGGCCCGAGAGCACGCCCAAGGGCGCCGAGTTCGTGATGCCGACGGCGAAGTAAGCGGCACTCCGCCGTTTCGGATCCTCAGGCAAGCAGGCAGGCCGCGACCCTGCCCAGCAGCTCGTCCACGTTCTCGGCGGGCACAGCGCCGGGCAGCGAGACGTCGCCGTACATCACGAACACCGCCTTGCCCCATTTGAGGCCGAGCGCCATTTCCGACAGCGTTCCCATGCCGCCGCCGATCGCCACCAGGCACACGCCGCTGCGCGCGATGATGGCGTTGCGCATCTCGCCCATGCCGGTCGGCACGGCCACGCTGAGCCATTCGTTGGCCGCGCGGTCGTCCTCTTCAGGCAGGATGCCGAGCGCGATGCCGCCCGCCTCGACGGCGCCGCGCGAGGCGGCTGCCATCACGCCGCCGCGCCCGCCGCAGATCACGGCCATGCCCGCGCGCGCAAGATGCCAGGCCACCGCGTAGGCGGCATCGCATTCGCGCAGGCCGCCATCGCCGGGCCCGATCACGGCCACCGGCTGCCGGTGGCGCGCCGGTCCCCGCTGCCTTTGCGCCAGGCGCTCGAGCGCCTCAATGACCGGCACCGACAGCACCGCGTTCGCGTCTGCGCGTAACGACATCACCTGCTCCCATCACGATCACACACGCCACCATCAGCACCAGCGACAAGGCTGCTGCCATCGAGAAGTCCGACCCGCCGTCGCTGACCTGGGCCAGCAGCATCAGCGGAAGAATGTTCAATTGCGTTCCCACCAGCGCCAGCGCGGTACCGTAGGTGCCCATCGCCAGCGCCGCCACCAGGCAGGCATTGGAGAGCACCGAAGGCGCGACCTCCGGCACCACGGTATCCCGGAACGCCCGCGCGCGCGAGGCGCCCAGCGTGCGCGCCGCCAGCAGCGGCCGCGTGTCGAGGTTGGCGAACACCGGATAGAGCGAGAGCGCCACGCGCGGAATCAGGTAGTACGCATAGGCAAAGCCCAGCCCCGACACGCTGTAGATCCAGCTTCCGACCTCGGCCGGATCGGCGCCCAGTCCGGCGAGCAACTGCGTGACGAAGCCCGCGCGCCCGAACGCCAGAATGAAGCCGTAGGCGATCACCAGTCCGGAGAAGGCCAGCGGCAAGCCCAGCAGCGTCATCATCCATTGCCGGCGAGGCTCGGGCTGCCGCGCCAGTTCGATCGCGATGCAGGTGCCGACCAGGGCCGACAGCGCACCGGCCACCAGGCCGAGCGCGAGCGTGTTGCGCAGCGCGCCGTAGAAAAGCGGGTTGGCAAAGAGGCGTGCGAAGGCGCCGCCGCCTTCGGCGAAGGCCTCGGGCAGCAGCGCCACCAGCGGCGCCAGAAAGAACAGCGCCATGAAGGCCCAGGCGGGCCAGGCACCGAAGCGCCGCATCATCGCCTACTTGCCCACCGTGGCCTGGGCCCAGAGGCGGTCCACCTCGGCCTTGCGCTCCGAGGCCTTGACCACATCGAGCGGACGGACCTGCGGCGCAGCCGGCATCCTGGCCGCAACATCCGGCGCGAGCGGCGTGCCGGGCACCGCAGGTCGCACGAAGCCCTGCGCGAAGAGCGACTGGCCGGCTTCGCTCATGATGAAGTTGAGCCACAGCTTGCCGGCGTTCGGGTTCGGTCCGTTCTTCACCAAGCTGATCGCGTAGGGCGCCGCCACGCTCGCTTCCTTCGGGATCACCACTTCGGCCGCGTCGCCCATCCCGTCGACGTATTTGGCCTTCAGGCCGTCGTTCTCGTAGCTGATCCAGATCGGAATCTCGCCCTTGAGGAACTTGGCATAGGGCGTGGTGCCTTCCACGCGAAGCACGTTGCCGGCCGAATGCAGCTTGCCGAGGTAGTCGGTGCCGGGCTGCACGTTGTCCACGCCGCCGCCGTTCGCGTAGGCCGCGGCGAAAGTCAGCACCTGGCCGATGCCGGTGGAGCGCGGGTCGAGGTAGACCACCGTGTTCTTGTACTCGGGCTTGAGCAGGTCGGCCCAGCTCGCGGGGATGTTCTTCACCAGCTTCTTGTTGATCAGGAAGGCGATGTTGAGCGTGTGGATGGTGAACCAGCGCCCCTCGGGCTCCTTGAACACGGCCGGCAGCTTGTCGAAGGAAACGGGCTTGAAGGGCGCGACCACGTCCTTCCTTGCGGCATCGACGGCCGAGGCGGCAAAGTAGTACGCGGTGTCGGCTTGCGGGCGGCGCCGGGTCTTCTCGAGCGCCACCACGGTCGCCGCGGAGCCGATGTCGTTGTAGGTCAGCTCGATGTCGGGGTAGCGCTTCTTGAAATCGCGGAACAGCGATTTCCAGTTGGCCCATTCGGGTCCGGTGTCGAAGGAGACGCACAGGCCCTCCTTCTGCGCTTCGGCATAGAGCGCCTTTTCGCCGACGTAGAGCTCGGGTCCGTCGAAAGCAAAGGCGGTGCGGGCGGCGAGCGCTGCCAAGGGCAGCGAGCCGGCGGCCTGGATCAGGTGTCTGCGTTGCATGAAGTGCTCCTGGGTACGGGTTGGGATGGATGTCGGCGGCTTCAGTCGTCCAGCAGCCGGATGTGCTCGGGCGCGACGGCGATGGCCTGGGAAGCGGCCGCGCGCGATTCGGCAAGAAAGGGCTTGCCGGCGCCGGACACCTCGAAGTCGTAGCGCGTGAGTGCGCCGAGATAGCGCTGCGCGCTGGTGCGGCCCGCCAGGCGATTGAGGGCGTCGGGTGCCGGGTCGGGCTGGACATGCTCGGGGCGGATCAGCACATGCACCGAGGTGCCCGTTGCGCGCCCCTGCGTAGCCGCCGCCAGCAGGGCGAATCCGAGGTCGATGCGGTCGGGCGCTGCCACGGTGGCCGGCAGCACGGTGGACAGGCCCACGAACTCGGCCACCGCGCGGCTGGCCGGCTGTTCGTAGATCTCGCGCGGCGTGGCGATCTGCAGCAGACGGCCGTCCTGCAGCACGGCGACGCGGTCGGCCATGGTCAACGCCTCTTCCTGGTCGTGCGTGACCAGGAGCGTGGTGGCGTTGAAGCGCTGCTGGATCGCGCGAATCTCGTCGCGCAGGCGGCCGCGCACGCCGGCATCGAGTGCCGAGAGCGGCTCGTCGAGCAGCAGCGCGCGCGGATCGATCGCGAGCGCACGCGCCAGTGCCACCCGCTGCTGCTGCCCGCCCGAGAGCTGCGCGACCGCGCGTTGCGCGAAGCTGCCGAGGCCGACAAGGTCCAGCAGTTCCTGCGCGCGCTTGCGGCGAGCGCCGGTCGCCACCTTGCGCAGTTTGAGGCCGTAGGCCACGTTGTCCTGCACGTTCAGATGGGGAAACAGTGCATAGCTTTGAAACACCATGCCGATATGCCGCCGGTGTACCGGCTTGCCGGACAGATCCTCGCCATCCAGGGCAATGCGGCCGGTGTGGCCGGTCTCCAGGCCCGACACCAGCTTGAGGAGCGTGGACTTGCCCGAGCCGCTCGGGCCGATGACGGCGACCAGCTCGCCGGTGCGCACATCGAGCGAGACGTCGTCGAGCCCGTGCGTGCTGCCGGGGTAGGTGTAGCGGACGTGATCGAGAACCAGGCTCATGCGCTTTTTTTCACGAGAGAGGAAGACAGGAAGGCCGAGGCGCTGGCCAGCAGCAGCAGGATCACGGTCGATGCGCAGGCAAAACCGGTCGCGCCGTAGAAGGCCTGCAGCAGCACCACCGGATAGGTGCGGTTCTGGAAGCTGGTGAGCAGGTTCGACAGGCCGAACTCGCCGACCGAGATCGCCGCCACCATCACCAGCCCGCTGAGCAGGCTCTGGCGCAGGCTCGGCAGCACGATGCCCGCGAACTGCTGCCAGCCCGAGGCGCCCAGCGTGGCTGCAGCCTGCTCCAGTCGGTCCAGGCCGAGATGGCGCAGGTCGGCCAGCAGCGTGTTGGTGAGGTAGGGCAGCGTGTTGATCGCATGCGCTGCGATCAGCAGCGGCATCGAGCCCAGCCAGGGCAGCCAGTCGGTGTTGAACACGATCACGTAGCCGAAGCCGAGCGTGATGGCGGGCACCGCCACCGGCATGGCGCTGACGATGCGGGCCGCGAAGCTGCCGCTGCGGTGCGCGCCATGGTAGAGCGCATAGGCCAACGGCAGCGAGAGCACGGTGTTGATGGCGCAGGCCGAGAGCGCAACCACCAGGCTGTTGAAGAAGGCCTTGCGGAAGGAACTGTCCTGCCACAGGTCGACGTACCACTGGCCGGTGACGCCCTGGGGCAGCAGGCTGTTGGTCCAGCTGCCGCCCGCGCTGCCGATCACCAGCAGTGCGATCGGCAGCAGCAGGTAGAGGCCGTAAGCCAGTGCGGCGCCACGAATCAAGCTTGTCTCCCAATCTTGCGCTAGCCCGGTCATACTTTCCGGATGCTCTAGTGTTGGCTGCACAAGATCGTGTCAGCACCGGAATTCTAGGAAGACGGGGCACGCGAATGCGTGAATGTTGGATCACATCGATTGAGCAGAAGGAAAGTGTTTTTCACCGACATGTCATCTTCCGAACCATGAAACGCGACTGCCCCACCATCCAGGAATTGCTGGCCTTCGATGCGGTGGCGCGCTACGAGAGCATCACGCTCGCGGCCGGCGCCCTGTGCATCACCGTGAGTGCGGTCAGCAAGCAGGTCGCCGGGCTGGAGGCCTTCCTGGGTCGTCCGCTGCTGCAGAAAAACGGCCGCGGCGTTCAACTCACCCCTCAGGGCCGGGTCTACTGGCAGAAGGTCGCGGGTGGCTTGCGTGCGATCGAAACCGCCACCTTCGAGGCCCGATCCGGCGATGCCGGCGCCGGCCTTCTCACGCTGGCGAGCGTGCCGACCTTTCTCACCAAATGGCTGATCCCGCGGCTGCCGGCCTTCAGCCAGAAGAGCCGGCATGTGACGCTGAATTTCAGTCGCCATCTGGAGCCGACCGACGGAATTCCTGCCGGTGTCGACGCCGCCATCCGCTATGGCTCGGACGGTTGGCCGGGCGTGGTCTCCGAGTACATCGCGGGCCGCGAATTCGTGCTGATCGTCTCGCGCGCGCTGGCCGCCGGCCAGCACCGCATCGCGCAGCCGGCCGACATCCTCGGCCACACCTTGCTGCATCACGAGGGCGCGCCGACCGCCTGGCGGCAATGGGCGTCGCAGCATGGGGTGGCCGAAATACAGACCGTCGCAGGACCCCGCTTCGCTCAGTACTCCGCGCTGATACAGGCCGCACTGAACGGGCTCGGCATCGGCCTGGTGCCGAAGCTGCTGGTGCAGGAGGAATTGGCGGAGGCTTCGCTGCAGAGCCCCTGCGGCGCGCCGGTGACGGTCGACCAGGGCCACTACCTGTGCTATCGGCCGGATCGCCTGAACCTGCCCGCGTTCGCCGCGTTTCGGGAATGGCTGCTGGCCGAAGGGCAGAAGTCGCGCGGCGCCGAGGACTGAGGGCGCCCGGACCGCCGGCAACGAACCGCAGCTTGCGTTCAACGACGTCCGTCGGAGAGCCGCCGCCGCGCCCGAACCGCGGCGGCAAGTTCCTGCAGCACCGGCACCGTCTGCGAAAAACCGATGCATGCATCGGTGATCGACACGCCGTGCTTGAGCGCGACGCCTGGAACCAGGTCCTGCCGGCCTTCCTCCAGGTGGCTTTCGATCATCACGCCGGCGATGCGTCGCTCGCCGGCGGCGATCTGCCCGGCCACGTCCTGCGCGACCTCGATCTGGCGCTGGTACTGCTTGCTGCTGTTGCCGTGGGAGACGTCGATCATGACCTGCTCGCGCAGGCCCAGCGCGCGCAGCGCCTCGCAGGTCGCGGCCACATCCGCGGCGGCATAGTTGGGCGTCTTGCCGCCGCGCAGGATGACGTGGCAGTCGTCGTTGCCGCGGGTTTCGAAGATGGCGGCCATGCCCATCTTCGTCATGCCCATGAACGCATGCGGAGCCCGCGCCGCAAGGATCGCGTCGGCCGCGACCTTGATGCTGCCATCGGTGCCGTTCTTGAAGCCGACCGGGCAGCTCAGTCCCGAGGCCAGCTGCCGGTGGCTCTGGCTTTCCGTCGTTCGTGCGCCGATGGCGCCCCAGGCAATCAGGTCGGCGATGAACTGCGGGCTCAGCAGGTCGAGGAACTCCGTGCCGGCAGGAAGGCCCAGCGTCGTCAGCTCCAGCAACAGGCGCCGCGCCCGCTCGAGGCCTTCATTGATCGCGAAACTGCCGTCGAGGTGCGGGTCGTTGATGTAGCCCTTCCAGCCCACCGTGGTGCGCGGCTTCTCGAAGTAGGTGCGCATCACGATCAGCAGGTCGTCCTGCAGCTCGTCGGCCACGGCTTTCAGCCGGTGGCCGTATTCGAGCGCCTGGTCGTGGTCGTGGATCGAGCAGGGGCCCACGACCACGACGAGCCGGTCGCTGCGGCCATGCAGCACGTCGGCGATCGCCGCGCGGCTGGCTTCCACCAGCGCGAGCGTGTCGTCGCGCACCGGGACGCGTTCCTGCAGCAGCGCAGGCGTCATCAGCGGGCGGACGGCGCCGATGCGTACGTCGTCGATGCGGGTGGTATCGATCGTGCTGTCGCGGGAGCCGATCTCGGCGTCATGGAGGGGGTCGTCAAGTCTGGTCATGTGTTCGGTCGCGGCGCGGTTCATGCGTGGGGACCACCGGATTGTCCGTCGATAATCGCCCGGTCCGCGCTGCCGAATCGAGCGCTTCTTTACTTCCTGGAGTCACCCCATGTCCGATGTCATTCCCGCAACCTTGATCGCCGGGGACGGCATCGGCCCCGAGATCGTCGATGCGACGCTCGCCGCCCTCGATGCTTTGCACGCGCCTTTCGAGTGGGATCGCCAGGTTGCCGGCCTCGCCGGCGTGCAACTGGCTGGCGACCCGCTTCCTGCAGCCACGCTGGACAGCATCCGCCGTACGCGTCTTGCGCTGAAGGGACCGCTCGAAACGCCATCGGGCGGCGGCTATCGGTCCTCGAACGTTCGCCTGCGCGAGGAGTTCCAGCTCTACGCCAACCTGCGCCCCGCGCGCACCATCATTCCCGGCGGCCGTTTCGACAACGTCGACCTGATGGTCGTGCGCGAAAATCTCGAGGGCCTGTACATCGGTCACGAGCACTACGTGCCGATCGACGGCGATCCGCATGCAGTGGCGATGGCCACCGGCATCAACACGCGCCAAGGCAGCCGCCGCCTGCTCGAATATGCATTCGAGACCGCCGTCGCGACCGGCCGCAAGAAGGTCACGATCGTGCACAAGGCCAACATCATGAAGGCGCTGACCGGCATCTTCCTGGAGACCGGACTCGAGCTGTACGAACGCAAGTACAAGGGCAAGTTCGAACTCGACACGGTCATCATCGACGCCTGCGCGATGAAGCTGGTGCTCAACCCCTGGCAGTTCGACATGCTGGTCACGACCAACCTGTTCGGCGACATCCTGTCCGACCTGGTGGCGGGGCTCGTCGGTGGTCTGGGCATGGCGCCCGGTGCCAACATCGGCGCCGACGCGGCCATCTTCGAAGCGGTGCACGGCTCAGCGCCCGACATTGCCGGCAAGGGTGTCGCGAATCCGACCGCGCTGCTGCTGGCCGCCGCATTGATGCTCGATCACTGCAAGCTGCCGGAACTCGCGGGGCGCTTGCGCAAGGCCATCGACGAGACGCTGAACATCGACAAGGTGCGCACGGGCGACCTGGGCGGCAGCGCCGGGACCGCCGCTTTCACGAAGGCGCTGGTGAGCCGAATAGCCGGCGGCTGAGTCGTTGCCGCGCTGAGGGTGCAGCGGCCGGTGCCGCGAAAGCTTCACTTCACGCCCGGCACTGCCGACGAATCTTCGGCCCCATTGGGCCGGACGATCGCGTACTTCTTCGCCAGCTTGCTCAGCGACGCGCGCTGCATGTCGCACAGCCGCGCGGCTTCGCTGATGTTGCCGTTGGTCATCGCCAGCGCGTCTTCCACGAAGCGGCGTTCGACAACGTTCAGCGCCGAGCGCTTCGCTTCGCGCAATGACGAGCATGCGGCGATGGCAACACTCGACGGCGCGGCGCCCGCGCAGGCCAGCGCGGGCGCGCTCGCCAGCAGCGCATCGGCCTCGATGCAGAGGCCCGTGCTTGTCAGGTGCGCCCTGAGCAAGGTGTGCTCGAGTTCGCGCACATTGCCCGGCCACGTGAACGCGCGCAGCAGTTCGAAGCCCGCGCGGCTCACCGTCTTCGGCGGACCACCGGTGGTTCGCGCCGCCTTCTTCAGCAGATAGGGCACCAGCAGATCGAGGTCGCCGGGGCGCGCGCGCAGCGGCGGCAGTTCGACGCGGAGAACATCGAGCCTGAAGAAGAGATCGGCGCGGAATTCGCCGCGCCGCACCTGCTCGCGCAGGTCGGAGTTGGACGCGGCGACGATGCGCACGTCGGCATGCTGCACCTGGTCTTCGCCGACCGAGCGAAACGAAGCATCCTGCAGAAAACGCAGCAGCGCCACCTGCCCGCGCGGCGTGAGCGCCTCGACTTCGTCGAGGAAGAGCGTGCCGCCTTCGGCCTGGCGAACGAGGCCGCGCCGCGCACGGCTGGCGTCGGTGAAGGCGCCGCGCGCATGGCCATACAGCTCGCTTTCGATGAGTGTGTCGGGCAGCGCGCCGCAGTTGACCGGAATGAAAGGCCTGTCACGCCGAGGGCCCAGGTAGTGCGTGGCGCGGGCGACGAGTTCCTTGCCGGTTCCGCTTTCTCCGACGACGAGTACCGGCGCGGTGCAGGACGTGTAGCGCACCATCAATGAAATGGCTGTCTTGAAAGCCCGCGACGCGCCCACGATGCCGGCGCCGAACTGCGCATGTTCCATCGAACAGCCTTCGTCCATGCGAGTGCTCCTTTCGATCGAGCACGTCGATCGACGGGGGATTCTAGGAAGGCGACGTGCGTACGAACATCGTCCAAACGGGGTAGTGCGGACCGTGTGTTCCTTGCACATCCGTGTCGTTGTCGACACGGTCTCTTCGATCGCGCGATCACGAAGGGCGACGAAGGGTGTAGGTGCGTCGCGGCCTTGCGGTGGGGCCGTGTCTTTTCGCACTCGGGCCACAAGAAGCACCGCGCCACAAAGGCAATCAAATCAAGCACTTGCGCGTTGCGCGGGCTTGGCACGCTTCGCGCATGAAGTGTCACGCACTTCCATCCAATGAAGACAAAAGTTGCCGTGATATCCAACTCATTGCAGATCGCGGAAGTGGTGGAGACGATCCTCCGCTACATCACCGCCCATCCGGATGCCTGCGATTCGCTCGAAGGCATCAGCGACTGGTGGCTGGCGCGGCAGCGGCACGAGGACGCTCGCAGCGAGGTCGCCGCCGCGGTCGAGCAGCTGGTCGCGCGCGGCCAGATCGAGGCTTCGACAGGGGTCGACGGCCTCACGGTCTACCGCGCGGCCCGTCGTCGGATGAATGCCGATCGGACAGAACCCAGGAGGCTCCATTGAGCTTGGATCATGCCGCAAAGACCCAGGCGCCCGCGCCCGACTTCCAGATGGAAGGGCTGTGGGATGCGCTCGGCCGGCTCGACGGCATGCTGGAAAGAGCCACGACCGCTGCCGATGCCGCGGCGGCTTCCACAGCGTCCGCCGGGGTGGAACCCTATCGCGGTCTCTACATCACGGCAGACGATGTGCAGCGCCTGATCAGGCGCAATCCCGGCGAGCCCACTTTCGCCGGCACCGGCGCACCGGGCACGGGAGCTGCAATGCCGGCAAGCTCGCGCTTTCCATGGCTGCAGCAGGTCTTCGGGCTCGATGCGATCGACCTGGACTTCGTGCTCATCGCCCTCGCGCCGGAAGTCGATCTGCGCTACGAGCGCCTCTTCGCGTACTTGCAGGACGACGTGACGCGCCGTCGACCCACGGTGGATCTGAGCTTGAATCTGTTGTGTGCAACGCGCGAGGCAAAGATCGTCGGCCGCCGCCGCTTCGCGCCCGACGCGCCGTTGATGCAGCACCGGCTGCTGCAACTGGTGCCCGATGGAGCGGGTCCGCCGCCTCCCTTGCTGGCGCAGTACCTGAAGCTCGAAGAACCCATCGTGCGCTTCCTGCTTGGGCAGCCGGGCGTCGACGCGCGGCTTCAATCGATCGCGCATCTGGAGATGGCGCCTTCCGCCGAGGGCGGCACGGAGCAGAGCCCGGCGGACCATGCATTGGCGCACGTGCTGGCAGCCGGCGACTCGGCGCACTGCTACCTCGAAGGGCCCGCCGGCGGAGCGAAGTACGCGGCAGCCGCAAGGCTCGCGGCAAGGCTTCGGCTGCCATTGCTGGTGGTGGATCTCGGCAAGGCCGTCGCGCTCATGGGCGAGTTCGATGCCGCGCTCGACGCCTTGTTCCGCGAAGCCCGCCTGCACAACGCAGTCCTTCACATCACCGGCTTCGATGCCGTGCTCGGGCAGGACAAGTCGAACGAGGCGCGGGCCTTGCAATCGCGCTTGGAGGATTCGCGCAGCGTCGTCGTCATCGGGGCAGGCGAGCGTCCTTGCAGCGCCCGCTTCAACACGATGACGTCGATCAACGTCGCACCGCCGACCTTTGCCGAACGCTGCGCGCTGTGGGCTTCCGAGTTGCGCGAGCAGCGCATCGAGATCGATGGTCGAGGCATCGACGAACTGGCCTCGCGCTACCGGCTCGGCGACGCGCAGATTCGCAACGCCGTCGGCAGCGCCGGCAGGCAGGCGGCGCTGGGCCGGAGCCGGCCCGATATCTCGGCGTTGGCGAAGGCGGCGCGGCAGCAGGTCGCGCGCGACCCCGGCACGCTCGCGCAGAAGATCAAGCCCTTCTATGGCTGGGACGACCTGGTGCTTCCGGACGACCAGATCGCGCAGCTGGAGGAAGTGTGCCGGCAGGCACGCTTGCGGCATGTCGTCTACGACGACTGGGGCTTCGATCGCAAGCTTTCGCTCGGCAAGGGACTGAGTGCGCTCTTCACCGGCCCGCCCGGCACAGGCAAGACGATGGCGGTCGAAGTGATCGCGAACGACCTGGGCCTGGAGCTCTTCAAGATCGACCTCTCGCAGGTCGTGAGCAAGTACATCGGCGAAACGGAGAAGAGCCTCGACCGGCTCTTCGCCGAAGCGCGCGCGGGCAACGCGATCCTGTTCTTCGACGAATGCGACGCCCTCTTCGGCAAGCGGACCACGGTGCAGGATGCCCACGACCGCTACGCCAACATCGAGGTCGCCTACCTGCTGCAGAAGCTGGAGGAGCATGAAGGGCTGAGCATCCTGGCGACCAATCTGCGCCAGAACCTCGACGTCGGTTTCACGCGGCGGCTCAGCTTCATCGTCGAGTTTCCCTTTCCAGACGAGCAGAGCCGGCGTCGCCTGTGGCAATCCATCTGGCCGGCGCAGGTGCCGCGAAGCAAGGACCTCGACCTCGAGTTCATGGCAACGCAGTTCAAGCTGCCCGGCGGCGCGGTGAAGAACATCGCGGTGGCCGCGGCCTTTCTGGCAGCAGGGGACGGCGGCGAACTCCGGACCGAACACCTGTTGTGGGCGGCGCGACGCGAGATCGAGAAATCGGGACGCCGGGTGGCGGGCTCCGAATTCGGCCCTTATGGCCAGAAGGTCGAAGCGCTGGCGGCGGAGGGACGTCATGATTCATGAGGTCACCGAGAGCCTCGAGGCTTTCCTGAAGCAGCCCGGGCTCCAGCCCCCGCTGCGCGACGCCGCGATCCGCTTCGACCGGCCCACCGATCCGTATGCGCTCGACCAGACGACGGTGAATCTCTTCCTGTTCGAGGTCCGCGAGAACCTCGAACTTCGCTCGAACGAAAGCGTCACGCGCCGCGTCGGCGGGCAGTCCTTCGTCGAACCGCCGGCCTACCGCGCCAATTGCCTTTATCTCGTGACCGCATGGCCCGTGGGCGGCACCGACCTGCCGAAGCAGGAGCATCAGCTGCTGGCCCAGGTGCTGCAGCTGATCGCCGGCGCGCCCGTCATTCCGCCGGCCTTCCTCACGCCCCAGTTGCAGCTGCAGGAGCCGACGCTGCCGATGATGGTGGTTCAGCCCGACGGCGTGCGCAACCCCGCGGAGTTCTGGGCCGCGATCGGCAACCGCATCAAGGCCTCGCTCCTGGTGTCGGTCACAGTGTCGCTGCAGGTCTTCGATACGGCGGAGTATCCGAGCGTCATCAGCAGCGGCATCCGCCTGAAGACCGTTCCGGGCGGCGCCGATCTCGACGCGCCTTTCTTCCGCATCGGCGGCACCGTGCTGGATGCGGCTTCGGCGCCCGTCGTCAATGCGGGCGTGAGCGTGGTCGAGCGCGGGCGCAGCACGCTCACCGATGCAGAAGGCAGGTTCTCGTTGTCGGCCTTGCCGGGCGGCAATTTCACCTTACGCGTGACGGCGGGTGCCGTGACGCAGGACCGGGCCATCGTCGTCCCGGCACCCGCGCTGGGCGGCTACGACGTTCAACTGACTTGAGTCGAGGAGAAACAAGCGATGCCTACCTATGAAGCGCCTGGGGTGTACGTCGAGGAAGTTCCACCATTGGCCAGGCCGATCGCAGGCGTCGGCACCAGCACGGCCGCGTTCATCGGCGTGGCCGATCGGCTCGACCCGGCGGACGTCGGCAAGCCGAAGAAGTTCACCAACTGGAGCGAGTTCGCGGCCTTCATCAAGGGCGCCGCGCCGACCGACACCACGCCGATCTACACCACCGCGAACCGCATGTTGGCGTTGGCGGTATTCGGCTTCTTCAACAACGGCGGCACCACCTGTTATGTACTGCCCGTCGCCGCGGCCGACATGGCCAATCTGGACCCGGTGCTCGAGAAGCTGAAACCGATCGACGAGATCGCGATCGTCGCCGCACCCGGCGTCGAGGATGTCGCCCGCAAGGTCCAGATCATGACGCACTGCATCAACATGCAGGACCGCGTGGCGCTGCTCGATGGCGTGAAGTTGCCGACCTCCGACAGCACGCCGGCCGACATCTACGGCGGCCCCATGCCCGGGCCCGGACCCGCAACGCCCGACCAGTTCAGCTATGCCGCCATCTACTTCCCATGGGTGAAGGTCTTCAACCCCTTGTTCGTCGAAGGCGGGGCGGAGCCGAAGCTCATCGATCAGCCGCCGGGCGGACACGTCGCCGGCATCTGGGCGCGCGTCGATGCCGCGAGGGGCGTGCACAAGGCGCCGGCCAACGAGGGGGTGCTAGGTATCGTCGACCTGGAGCGTCCGATCGACAAGGACAAGCAGAAGGCCCTGAACCCCGACGGCATCAACGTCATACGACCCTTCGGCGGCGCGCCGATGGTCTATGGCGCGCGCACGCTCGGCGGCAAACGCAACGGCGAGTACACCTACCTGAACGTCCGGCGCTTCATGAACTTTCTCAAGGAGTCGATCGACGAAGGCACGCAGTTCGTCGTCTTCGAGCCCAACAACCCCGCGCTCTGGCAGCGAATCATCCGCTCGGTGAGCGACTTTCTCTACAACCAGTGGCGCGACGGCGCCTTGTTCGGAGAGACGCCCAAGCAGGCCTTCTACGTGAAGTGCGACGCGGAAACCAACCCGCCGAGCCTTCGCGAGCTCGGCCAGGTCATCACAGAAATCGGCGTGGCGGTCACCAAGCCTGCCGAGTTCGTGATCTTCCGCATCCAGCAAACCACCGGTGAATAGGAGAGACGCTCATGGCCAGAAAGGATCCCTACAGAAACTTTCGATTTCTCGTCGAGATCGAAGGCATCGTGCAGGCGGGTTTCTCCGAGTGCAGCGGCTTCGGCTCGAACATCGAGGTGATCGAGTACCGCGAAGGCGGCGAGGCCGCGACGGTGCGCAAGCTGCCCGGAAAAATCTCCTATCCCGACATCACGCTCAAGTGGGGCGTGACGGATTCGCGGGAGCTCTACGACTGGCACCTGGCCGCCGTCAACGGCACGATCGACCGGCGCAACGGCTCCATCATTCTCCAGGACGACGCAGGGCAGGAGAAGGTGCGCTGGAACTTCTTCAGCGCCTGGCCGAGCAAGTACGACGGGCCGGACTTCAACGCCAAGGGCAACGACGTGTCGCTGGACAGCATGACCGTCAGCTGCGAACGCGTCGAACGCGCGTAGCGGCGAGGAGCGCGCGATGTTCCAGACCGAATACGAGTTCACGCTGCCGCTGGGCTATGTGGATGCCGAGGGCGATCTTCACCGCGAGGGCGTGATGCGGCTGGCCACGGCGGCCGACGAGATCCTGCCGCTCAAGGACCCGCGCGTGCAGAGCAACGAGGCCTACTTGACGGTGATCCTGCTGTCGCGCGTGATCGCGCGCCTGGGCGCCGTGGCGCAGGTCACGCCGAAGGTGGTCGAGGGGCTGTACGCGGCCGACCTCGCTTACCTGCAGGAGTTCTACAACCGCATCAACCGCAGCGGCAAGGCGACCATCGAGGCCGAGTGCCCGAGATGCGCCCACGAGTTCGCGCTGGAGATGAACAGCCCGGGGGGATCGTAGGCTACCCCCTGCCGGCGCTGTACAGGGAGGTAGCCTTTATCGCCTATCACTTTCACTGGTCGCCGCAAGCGGTGCTGACGCTCGAGCATGCCGAGCGGCAGCGATGGGTCGAAGAGATCTCGGCGATCAACGAGCGAGCGAACAGCGAAGCGAATCCGTAGCGTCAAGCAGCTTCAACCAGGAGTCGGCGTGAACAGATGGCAAGGATGGGCGCGGCAATTGCGGCGGCAGCATGGCCGGCGCGAGGCCCGGCATGCGCGGGGGGCGATGGTGCTGCTCCAGCGCGGCGGCGGCATGCCTTCGCAGGTGCTCGTCACGGCATGGCGGCCGATCGTGCAGGTTCATGCGCGCTTCGGCGTGGTGCGGCCCGTCAACATGCCGGCGCTGCCGGCAATGCGGGAGAGGAGACAGGTCTTCGTCCATGGGCCTGGCGTGTCGCCGCATCGTCAGCTGGACCCCGCAGCGTCGCGCCCCATGGCTGCCGCCGAACGCGAGCAGCCGCCCGCGTATGCGGCGCCGCGCTTCGCATCGCCGGTCTTCGCGCAGGCGCATCACAGGCATGCATCCGCGCAGTTTCCGCAAGCGAGCATCGCACCGATCTTCGATCCGGCCCGACAGTCGCATGCCGCTTCCGTGGTCGCCGCGCAGGCGGCGGAGCTCGTCACGCGACTGCACCGCCGCGCGGCACGGCAGGAGCTGTCGCCGCCTTCGAAGCCCGCGGTGCTGGTCGCCGCGCATCGCATGCCCGCGCCGGCCGCGGCCGCGCCGGCGAACGCATGGATGCCCGCGCCGATGTCGCCGGTGCAATGGGAGGAGGGCAGGGCGCCGTCGCCGGCCGCCGCCGTCAATGTCGAAGCGCTCACTGGCCTCGTGATACAGCAGATCGACCGCAGGTTGATCGCGTACCGCGAACGGATGGGGAGGGCCTGAAGCATGGCGCTGGCAAAGGCAAGGATCACGATCGAGCACAGCGGGCAGCAGTTCGACGTGATGTTCAACCCCGAGGAATACAGCCTCAACAAGGACAACAACTACGCCTCGCAGGCGATCCCGGGGTTGAGTTCTCCCATCCTCCAGTTCGTGCACGGCAACCTGCGCACGCTGGAGATGGAGCTGTTCTTCGACACCACCGATGTGCGCACCGACGTGCGCAACGAAACGCAGAAGGTGGTCGACCTGCTCAAGATCGATCCGGAGCTCCATGCGCCGCCCGTGGTGCGCGTGGCCTGGGGCTCGCTGCAGTTGCGCTGCGTGCTGGCGCGCGCCAACCAGAAGTTCATCAAGTTCCTGGAAGACGGCCGGCCCACGCGGGCGCGCGTCACCGTGAGCTTCAGCGAGTTCATCGACCCCGAGCGCGAGGCCAAGGAAGTCAACCGCCAGACGGCTGATTTCAGCAAGGCCTACACGGTCCAGCCCGGCGACACGCTCACGGCCATCGCCTTCCGCTTCTACGAGGATCCGGCGCTGTGGCGGCCGATCGCGGTGGCCAACCGCATCGACGATCCGCGCAGCATCGCGCCGGGCCAGGCCTTGCACGTACCGGCGCTGCCTTTCACCGATCCGGCCAGCGGGGAGGTAACCGTCTGATGCGCCTCGCTCCTGAATTCGCGCTCGGCATCGATGGCAATGCCATCCCGGCTGCGTTGCGCGCTTCCATCGTCAGCATCAGCTACACGGATGGCATCGAAGGTGCCGACCGGGTGGAGGTGAGCATCGCCAATCCCTCGCTGCAATGGCTCGACCATCCGCTGCTGCAGGTCAACAACGAGTTCCGGCTGTCGATCGGCTATGCGCCCGGGCCGCTGGAGGAGGTGTTCGTCGGCGAGATCACTGGCATCGAGCCCTCGTTTCCCGCGAGCGGCATTCCGATGATTCGGCTGACGGCGCAGGACCTGCTGCAGCGGCTTCAGATCGGCACCAAGGACCGCTCGTTCCGCATCAAGATTCCATCGGTCGGCAACTTCCCTCTGCCCGATTCCGCCGTGGCGGCCTTGGTGAGCGGCACCAATGGCCTGATTCCCGACCTCGATCCGGTCGGCGGCACCTTGTCCACGCTGATCGGCCTGGCCACCTTCCTCGCGTTTCCGCAGTTCGCCCAGATGTCGGTGCGCAAGCAGAGCGGCGTCAACGACTTCCAGTTCCTCACCGAGGTGGCGAAGGACAACGGCTGGCAGATGTACATCGATCACACGGCCCAGCCGCACGGCCGGGTGCTCAAGTTCCAGTTCCTGATCCAGGACTACGCGCCCAGCCTCACGCTCAAGTGGGGCGCCTCGCTGATGGATTTCACGCCGCGGCTGTCCACGGTCGGCGAGATCGAGGGCGTGGCGGCGCGCGTCTGGGTCGACAGCATCAAGATGGACTTCGTCATCGCGCTCAATTGGGACTACGACCGCGCGATGTTCAACCTCTCCATCACGCCCGGCGGCGAGCTGGGCGAGCTGCTGGCGCCGGGCAAGGTCACCACGATCAAGCCGGCCAGCTACGCCACGGCGCCGCGCAAGATATTGAACGAGCTGCTGCCCAAGCTGAACAACCGGCTCACGGGCTCGGGCAGCACGACGGGCGATCCGCGCATCAAGGCCAGCCGCGTGGTGAACCTCGAAGGCCTGGGCGGCCAGTTCGGCGGCCTCTACCGCATCACCTCGGCCACCCACACCATCGACGGCGGCGGCTACAAGACCAGCTTCCAGGCGCGCAAGGAGGTCTGGTTCGGCTCCATTCCCGCACCCAAGGGGGCCGGCGGGCTGGTGCGTTTACAGGGGCAGTTTTCTGTCTGAACACCATGGATGAAGCACTGTTCGAACGGCTGGAGCAACTGGGCCCGGAGTCCGTGACCGAAGGCTTCGCCATCGCGCCCGGCATCGTCACCAACAACCTCGACGCCATCTCCGAAGGCCGCGTGCAGGTGCGCATTCCGTCGATCCCGGCCATGGAGCCCTGGGCGCGCATGCCTTCGATGGGCGGCGGCTCGGGGCGCGGCTTCCTGTGGATTCCGCAGATCAACGACGAGGTGCTGGTGGCCTTTGCGCAGAACGACGCGAGCGCGGC
Organism: Variovorax sp. LjRoot84; assembly: GCF_964254305.1. Taxonomy (NCBI): domain Bacteria; kingdom Pseudomonadati; phylum Pseudomonadota; class Betaproteobacteria; order Burkholderiales; family Comamonadaceae; genus Variovorax; species Variovorax sp. LjRoot84. The sequence continues at coordinate 3,698,079 of NZ_CAXUTE020000001.1, read as the reverse complement.
CTATGTGCTGGGCGGCCTGTGGAGCACCGCCGACCGGCCGCCGCTCACGCTGCCCAACGATTTCCTGGTCAAGCGCGTCATCAAGACCGGCATGGCGGGAGGGCTGGGCCACGAGGTGGTCTTCGACGACCTGACGCAGTCCATCACCATCACCAGCAGCACGCAGCAGAAGATCACCATCGACCCGCTCTCGATCAAGATCGAGAACACCGCGGGCACGCTGTCGATCGCGCTGGACAACGCATCGCAGACGGTCAGCGTGCAGTCGGCGCTGAAGATCGAGCTCAAGGCCACGCAGATCTCGCTGGAGGGCGTGCAGGTGGACATCAAGGGCTCCATGGTCAACATCCAGTCGTCGGGCCCGTGCACCGTGCAGGGCCTGCCGATCAAGCTGAACTGAGGAAGCGGACCATGCCCCCCGCAGCCAGAGTCGGCGACCCCACGGCCCATCCGGGCGTGATCACCGGGCCGGGTGTGGCCACGGTGCTCATCGGCGGCATGCCGGCGGCCGTGATGGGCGACATGCATGCCTGCTCGATGCCGCCGGTCGCGGGTCCGCATCCGCCGACGCCCATCGCCAAGGGCAGCATGACCGTGCTCATCGGCGGGCGGCCCGCGGCCCGCGTCGGCGACATGAGTGGCTGCGGCGCGCCCATCGTCATGGGCATGCCCCTGGTCGAGATCGGAGGCTAGGCGCATGAACGCATCCGGAATCTCTCCACCCTTCCTCGGCAGGGGCTGGGCGTTCCCGGTCGTCATCGAAGCCGGGCTCACCGCCACCGCGGCCTACGACAAGGATGTGGAGCAGGCCATCCTGATCATCATGGGCACCGATCCCGGCGAGCGCGTGATGCGGCCGGACTTCGGCGCGGGGCTCCGGGCCTTCGTCTTCGAGCCGCTGAACCCGGCCACGATGGAAGCGCTGCGCCGGCGCGTGAATGAGGCCCTGGTGGACTGGGAGCCACGCATCGACGTGGAGAAGGTCAGCGCCAGCGCAGCGGCGGGAGGCGAGGGCAAGGTGCTCATCGAGGTCAGCTACCGCGTGCGCGCCACCAACTCGCACCACAACCTCGTGTATCCCTTCTACCTCGAGGAAGGATCGGCGCGGTGAACACGAAGCCTTCCATCGAGCTCGATCGCCGCGACGCGCAAGCGCTGCTCGCGGCGATCCTCGCGCGCCGCGCGGGCTACACGCCCGAGTGGCTGGCGTCGGACAAGACGGCCGGCCGCGCGCTGGCGGCGATCGCGGCGCGCTACCTGGAGGCCCTGGCGCAGCGGCTGGGGCAGGTGCCCGAGAAATTGAAGATGGCCTTCCTCGATATCGCCGGGCTGAGCCTCATCGCTGCGCAGGCGGCGCGCGCGCCGGTCGTGTTCCGGCTCGGCGACCAGGCCGCGGGCGGTTCGGCGCCGGCCCGCACGCCGGTAGGCGCGGCACCGCCGGCGGGCAGCAGCGAGCAGATCCTCTTCGAGACCGAGCGCGCCCTCGGCGTCACCGCGGGCAGGATCGCGCAGATCGTGAGCCTCTGGCCGGGCCGCGACGAGTACATCGATCACAGCGCGGCGTTCGAGGCGGGCGCGCCCGTCGAGCCCTTCGCGGCCCGGTTGCGCCAGCCGGTCCCGCACCATCTGCTGCTCTCTCACCCGGTGCTGCTCGCGTTGTCCGGCAAGGTGCAGCTCGCGGTCGAGTTCGAACTGCAGCACGGCGCTGCCGAGCACCTCGACCTGGTCTGGGAATACTGGGACGGCGAAACCTGGCGCGGTTTCATCGCCAGCAGCAAGGAATGCGGCGGCAAGCAGGCCGAGGACCTCGACAGCACCGACGGCCTTACGCAAAGCGGCAGCTACCTGCTGGAAGCCGACTGCGCGGCGGCGGCCAGGATCAAGGTCAACGAAGTCGAGGGCTACTGGCTGCGCGCACGGCTCACCGAGCCGCTTCTGTCCGATCCGGACCAGACGCTGCCGGAGGTCGACACGATCCGCCTGTCGAGCACGGTGAACGGGGCGCTGCGTGGAAGGATCGCCGTTGCCGAGCCTGCCAGCCCGCCGTCGGTCTCGACGGGAGCCGGCACCGTGTTCCTGGCCGCGAGTTCGATCTCGGCGGCGCCGGCCTCGGCCCCGCCCGATTTGCGCGGCACGGTCACCAACGATGCGGGGCAGCCGGTCGAAGGCGCCGTGGTGCAACTGACCGACACCGCCGACCCGACCCGGCCGGCGTACAGCTCGCAGCCCACCACGGACAAGGGCATCTACGAGATCCCCAACGTCAACTTCAGCCGGCCCTATCTCTTCGAGGTCGCTTTCGCGGACATTCGATTCTCCGGGCCCGAGGAGACGCGCCGGCCCAAGGAACAGGCCTCGGCAGCCAAACCGGTGGTGAACCTCAGCCTGTCGATCGAAGGTCTCGCGCCCGACAAGGCCTTCGCCGACGCCACGGCGCTGGATCCCAGCAAGCCCTTCTATCCGCTCGGCCAGCAGCAGCAGCCCGGCTCCACCTTCTATTTCACCAACGCCGAAGCATTCACCAAGCCGCTCGCGAAGGTGCGCATCTACCTGGCGCGCACGCTGTCGCCGCAGGACGCAGGCGCCGTGTCCGGCGCCGAGACGCTGGACCATCAGGTCGATTGGGATTACTGGAACGGCCGGCTGTGGGCGCCGCTCGAGGTGAGTTCGAACTTCGTCGGCTCGCAGCTCGACCTGAACCGCACCGAGGTCATCGACTTCACCGTGCCGATCGACATGGAGCCGGTCAAGGTCAACGACAAGGAAGAACGCTGGGTGCGCGTGCGCCTGCAAAGCGGCTCCTACGGCTTCAAGCAGACCATCGCTTTCAAGACCGACGCGCCGCCGCCGGCCGGCCCCAACAGCACCTTCACCTACGTGGCCGCGCAGCCGCCGGTGCTCGCCGCCTTTGCCATCGGCTATACGTGGCAGCACGGCCCCTTCCATGCCGAGCGCGTGTTCGCCTACAACGACTTCGCCTATCGGGAGCGGACCTCGGAGGCGATGTGGCCGGGGACGACCTTTGCGCCGTTCGAACGCGTCGCGGACCTGACGCCCACGCTGTACCTGGGATTCGACAAGAAGCCGCCCGCGGATCAGCTCGGCCTGTTCTTCGACGTGGTGGAGGCGCCCGGCAGCGCCGCGGGCCCGGCACTGGTCTGGGAATACTGGGGCGAGGGTTCGCAGTGGCGCCGCACGCCCGTGGACGACGAGACCGGCTACCTGCGGCGACCCGGCATCGTGAACCTTCTCGCGCAATCGGACGACGCCGAATTGGCGCGCTTCGGCCGCGCGCTCCATTGGCTGCGCGCCCGCCTGAAGGAAGACGGCCCGCCCGGCGAACCGGTCTTCACCGGCCTGCACGTCAACGCCGTGTGGGCATCGGAGCGCCACACGATGCGCGACCTGCCGGTGGGCACGAGCAACGGCACCCCCAGCCAGGTCTTCTCGCTGACGCAGACGCCCATCCTCGCGGGCGAGCGCATCGAGGTGCGCGAGCTCGGCGGCGCCCGCGCCAATGTCGAATGGCGCATCCTGGCGATGGAGCTCTGGGGCGGCGACAGCACGGTGCTGGCCGAGCTGGAGCAGAGGCTCGCGCGCGAGAGCCAGGATACCGAGGTGTCGCTCGGCCCGCTCCGGCTGCGGCGCAACCGGCAGAAGCAGGTGATCGAGGCCTGGGTGCTGTGGGAGCGCCGCGAGCAGCTGTTCTTCTCCGGCCCTTCGGATCGCCACTACGCGCTCGACGGCAGCGTCGGGCGCCTGCACTTCGGCGACGGCGAGAACGGCCGCGTGCCGCCCGCCGGCGCGGCCATCCTGGTGCGCGAGATGAGCGTGGGCGGCGGCTCCAAGGGCAACGTCGAAGCGCGCAAGATCACGCAGCTGCTGGGCGTGGTGCCGGGTATCCAGGAGGTCTTCAATCCCCGCGCCGCGGAGGGCGGTGCCGATGGCGAGCCGGGCTCGGCGGTGCTCGAACGGGGCCCTCGCACCGTGCGCCACCGCGGCCGCGCGCTGGCGCCGGCCGACTATGAAGCGCTCGCTGCCGAAGCCTCGCCCGCGGTGAAGGTCGTGCGCGCGATCCCGGGCCGCTGTGCCTCCGGCCAGACGCTGCCCGGCTGGGTCACCGTGCTGATCGTGCCCTACAGCAAGGACCCGCGGCCCTATCCGTCCTTCGGCCTGCGCGAGCAGGTGCGCAAGTTCATCGAGCAGCGTGCGCCGGCGGATATCGCGGCGCTGCACCGCATCCATGTGACGGGCCCGACCTACCTCGCCGTCGGCGTCTCGGCCCGCATCGCGCCCACCGATCCCAGTCGGGCCGGCGCGGTCGAGAAGGCGGTGCGCGCGGCGCTCGAACTCTTTCTGCATCCGCTCTTCGGCGGGCCGGGCGGGGCAGGATGGGAGCTGGGCCGCGACGTGTTCATGTCGGACATCGCCGCCGAACTGGAGCGCACGCCGGGCGTCGACTACATCGAGGAACTGGCGCTCGTGATCGATGGCGTGCCGCAAGGCGAATCGGTGCGCGTGGCCGACGATGAAGTGGTCGCCGCCGGAACGATCCTGCTGCGGCTCAACGAGGCGGAGCGATAGCGCCATGTCCATCTCGCTGCCCAACCTCGACGATCGCCGCTGGTCCGACCTGGTGGAGCAGGGCCGCGCGCTCATCCCGTTGCATGCGCCCGAATGGACGGACCACAACGCCTCCGACCCCGGCATCACGCTGATGGAGCTGTTCGCCTGGGTGACCGAGACGGACGTCTTCCGGCTCAACCGCCTGACCGACCGGCAGAAGCGCCGCCTGCTCCAGTTGATGGACATCCGGCCGAAGCCACCGCGGCCCGCCACGGTGGTGGTCGCATTGCAGATCGCCACGGGCACGAGCCCGGTGGCGCTTCCCGCATCGCTGGAGTTTGCCGGCGCGAGGCTCGACGGCACGGCCGCTGTCCTGACGTCGACGGCCGCGATCGACGTAGGGCCGGCCGCCCTGCGCGCCATCCAGCGCAAGGACGCCGACGGCTTCCAGAACATCACGGCAGCATGGACGCGGCGTGAAGCGATCGCGCTGTTCGGCGAAGACCCGCGACCCGGCGCCGAGATCTACCTGGGCTTCGACCAGCCGCTGCCCGTCGGCGCGTGGGCGCAGCTCTACTTCTTCGTCGGCGGCACGCTGGCGAGTTCCGAAGAGCGCCGGCGCATTCAAGCCGACACGAACGCCGCCGGGATGCTTCGCCATCACAGCGCGCGCACCGTGTGGGAATACCTCGCCGATGTCGGCGGGTCCGCGCGATGGCTGCCGCTCGAATCGCGGGACGACACGCGCACGTTCACCCTCAGCGGCGCGGTGCGCGTCAGCCCGGCGAAGCCGATGAAGGCCATGGCCGTGGGCGCGGTGAGCGAAGCGCTCTGCTACCTGCGCTGCCGCTTCACGCAGGGCGCCTTCGACGAAGCGCCGCGCGCCGGGCGCGTGCTGGCCAACGCGGTTGAGCTGGTGCAGTCGGTGCCGGTCTGGCAGTCGTGGACCATCGCGCGCGGCGCCGTGGTCTCGGGCCCGGTCACCCCCGGGCAGGAGACCGGCCTGCGGTTGAAGATGCAGGGCGGCGAGCTCTCCGAGCTCTCGGTCGACGACGACCCCGACGCGCCGCGCTTCATGGTGCTGGGCTATGTCGCGCCCACTGCCGGCGCCTCCGGGCTGCTGACCGTGCAGGCCATGCTGGCCGGCACGGGCAGTGCCGAGCCCGGCCAGGTGATCACGCTCGGCCGACGACCGCTGCTGGAATCGACACTGCGCCTTTTCAGCCTCGAAGGCACGCGCTGGCGGTCGTGGCGGCAGGTCGACGATCTGGCCGCGTCCAAACGTGCGGACGCGCATTTCCTGCTCGATCCGACAAGCGGCGACATCAGCTTCGGAGATGGTGAGAAAGGCCGGGTCGTGCCCGCCGGTTGCCTGCTCTTCGCCTTCTACGAAGCGATGCAGCCGGCCCCGGCGATGGTGCGTGTGTCCGGCATCGCCGACACGCCGCGCAACCGCGTGCTGCTGGCCGACCCCGGCGTGATCGGGCGCATCACCGCGAGCCCGCCGATCGAGCTGGCAGCCGGCGAGGCGGCCGAAACGCTGAGCCATGCGATCGGCCGCGGGATCGAGTCGCGCGAGGCGCGCCTGCGTGCGGTGACCGTGGAGGATTTCGAAGCCCTGGCCCGCGCGACGCCGGGCATGCGGGTCGCGCGCGCCATCGCGCGGCCGAACCTGTACCCCGGCCTCCAGTGCGTGAGCGCACCGGGCGTGGTGACCGTCATCGTGCTGCCCTCGCTGCCCGCGTCGCGGCCCTCGCCGAGCACGGGACTGATCGGCGCCGTCAGCACGCGGCTGGAGCGGCGCCGCATGATCGGCACGCGCGTTGTGGTCAGCGCACCGCGCTACCTCGAAGTGGCCGTGCGCGCGCGGCTGAGGGCGTTCGACGGCAAGGACAAGGCGCGCCTGGCCCGGCAGGTGGCCGCGGCGATCGACGCATTCTTCCATCCGCTGACCGGCGGCCCGGACAAGACCGGCTGGCCGCTGGGCCGCGACGTCTACCGCGCGGAGCTGATGCAGGTCATCGACGAGACGCCCGGCGTGGACCACGTGCTGTCGCTGGAGCTGATGGCGCAGGGCTGCGAGCCCACCTGCGGCAACCTCTGCTTGCAACCCACCTGGCTGGTGGCCGCGGGCAGCCACGAGATCGAGGTGCAATGACCATGTCGACGCCTTACCGCATCGAGTTCGAGCGGCTGCGCTATTGGCAGGGGCAGACGCTTCGCGCCGCCGACGATCGCGACCAGCGCCGCTTCGATGCGCTGCGGCGCCGGTTGCACAACCGCGCGCTCCATTCGACGGAGGGCGTGAGCTTCGGCCTCGGCGTGACCACGGTCAGCGACGACTTGGCGATCTACGAGGTCGCCTGCGGCATGGCCTACGACTGCCGCGGGCGCGAGCTGCTGCTGCAGCGCCCGCGCCGGATCACCGTGCCGATGGAGGCCGGCTGGCTGCTGCTGCGTCCAAGGAAGATTGCGAAGGGTTCTTCCGATTCTTCTTCCTGCTGCACGAGCTCCGACCCCGCCTGCGTCCCCGAGGAAGCGCTGCTGCTCGATGCGGACTTCGAGCTGGCCTGGGTCAAGGGTGTCTTCGAGCCGGTGGAAGGCGTGGCATTGGCGAAGCTGAATGCCGAAGGCGCATTGGACCCGGACTTCCGCTCCCGGCAGGCGAGGCCCCTCGCCAAGCCCCGGCTGGCCCGCGGCGAGACGGTGCGCGGCGACACGCCGTGGGAGCCCTGGACCATCCAGGAGCCCGACGGCAAGGGTGGATTCCGCAACAAGGTGGTCGGCGTGCAGACCCGCATCGACACCTCGGCCGCCGGCTTCACGCGCACGCCTTGCTATATCGCCACGATCCAGAGCCAGGCGTGGGATCTTGCCAAGGCCGAGTTCGCGCCGGCCTTCTTCCCTCATGTCGCCGATGCCACCGTGGACGGGTTCACCTTCCGGCTCCTGATGACGGAGATCGCGCGGCGGCGCTACAGCGCCTGGTTCGATTCTTCGCGCGCGGCCGCGACGACGCGCGGCATCGGCGATCGATTGCAGGTCGAGGTGGGCGCGACCGCGGCTTTCAGGAAGGGCGACATGGTCGCGCAACTGCGCCCGCGGGCGGATTCGGTGGTGCGTGTGCTGGAGAGTTCGGCGAGCAAGCTGTCGCTGGAGGCGCCGCTGGAGGGCGCCGGGCCGGGGAGCGAACTGGCGGTGGGCAATCTGCCGCGCGTCGCCGCCGTGGTGGAGGTGCAGCCCGCAGACCCCGCCGTGCTCGCAACGTTCACCGTCGCGCCGCCCGTGAAGAAGGGCGATGTCCTGCTGCGCACGGCGGACGGCAAGCTCGCCGTCATCGATCGCGTCGCGCAGGGCAAGCTCACGGTGGGCGAGCCCTTCGACGACTGGAAGACCACGGACGCGCTCACGGCTGCGCGCATGGCCGCATCGGTGGAGGTGAAGAGCGCAGCGTTGTCCGCGGACGGTTCGAAGATGTCGATCGAACTGAAGCCCGCGAGCCATGCCGTCGCGGTCGGCATGACCCTTGTCCTGCTCGATGCGCAGAAGCTTCCCTTCGCGACCATCGCGAAGGTGACGAGCCGCAGCGGCGCCGTCATCGAGGCCGAGCCGCTGCTGCCGGCGGGGGAGCTCGCCGCGCTCAAGCGCGTCGCGCCCGCGGAAGCGTCCATCACGGTCCAGAGCCTGGAGCCCGCAAGCCGAAGCGTCATCAAGGTGCAGACCGTCGGCCCCTTTGACGTCGGCGATTTCGTGTCCGTCGTCGGCCGGCCCGGGCAGATCGCTCTCGTTGAAAAGATCAACGCCGGCAAGAAGCAGCTCGAGCTGGGGTCGACGCTCGACAAGGTCCAGGTCGGCGAGCAGGTGGTGGCGGCGAACTGGCGCTGCGCGACCACGGTCAGCGGCGTGGATGTCCCGGCGACGACCCGCGTCGTCGTCGGTCGCGCAAACGCGGCGGTGCCGGGGTCCTTCGTGGTGCTGCGCATCGGGGACGAGTTCTCCGCGCCGGTGCCGGTCACGAATGTGCAGGGTGCCACGCTGACGCTGGCCACGCCCTTCGCCGAACTGAAACGGCTCGACACCCTCGCCATCGGCGTGTTCCCCGGCATCGCCACGGTGGTCGCGCAGGACGCGCAGGAAGAACGGATCGTGGTCGCGGAGCCGGGTCGCCTCGCTCCCGGGGACAGCGTCGTGCTGCTGCCGGTCGATGGCACGGCGGCCGCGCGATCGGTGGTGCAGGTCGTCGCGGCCAGCGGCACGCAGATCGTTCTCAGCGAATCGCCCGGACCCCTGAGCCCGGGGCAGCAACTCGCTTGCGTGCACTGGCGCGATCGCGTATTGCTGACGGCCGTCGGCAGCATCGACCCGACCGAGATCGAAGTGGACGGCGAGCTCGAGTTTCGCGACAACGACGTCGTCGGCATGCTGACCCATTACGCCGACAACTCGAACCCCGGCCTGGTCGAAACAGTCGCAGGCAACATCCTGACCCTCGCGCTGCCCGGCATCGAGCACGGCGACGGCATCGTGAACGAAGGCTGGATCGACGGCGGCATCGTCGGCCCCGCGGCCGTGAGCTACCTGTCGGGGGCGCAGCAGTCCTTTCCCTCGCAGCTGCAGCCCTTCGTCCGCATGGAGACGAGCGACGGCCTCGAACGCCCGGCGCCTTCGGTGGCCTATGGCCTCGACCTGCTGAGCGGGCGCTTCGTGTCGAGCAGCGTGTTCCCCATCCTGATCGAAGCCGCGAGCGGACGGGTCGGGCTGTTGCGCCTGGATGCGAACGCGGCCTTTCGCTTCCGGCCCGAAACGCTGTCGCTGATCACGAGCTTCAACACCGAGTTTCCACGCGCCTTCGCGACCTTCGCGCAGAAGCAGAAGCTCTCTGTGCGCTGGACCGGCTGCGTGCAGGAATTCACGCCGGCCTTCGGTTGCCCCGGGCGGCAGCCTGCCGAACCCTGCGGGCAGGACAACTCTTCGGAGGACTGAAACCATGTCGATCATCGGTGACACCCGTTTCGTCGAGCGCAACCAGTTCTTCAACGGCCAGCGCCTGTTCGCCTCGGATCTGCAAGGGGTCGAGGAACTCAACCGCCAGATGCGCTGGCTCCACAACCAGAGCCTGCACCAGCCGGGCATCGGTGCCGGCTTCGCCACCAGCGGCAACAAGGGCGACCGCCAGGTGGTCATCCAGCCGGGCTATGCCATCGATGCCGAAGGACGCGAGATCGTGCTGACCGAAACCGCGATCGAGCCCGTGCCGCCGGTCGCGGGCGATGATTTCGGCGGGCCGGTGTTCTTCGACCTGACCGTGTCCTATCCCGACGAGCGCGCGCTCAATGCAGCCGAGACGCGCGATGGCGTGTGCGGCGCGGCGAGGGGCGCCATCCGCCTGCGCGAGGCGCCGGTGTTCTGCTGGGTGCGCCTGGGCGCGCCGCCGGACCGGCTGCCCACCGACAAGACGCTCCGCGATGCGGTGGTCAAGGGCCTGCAGTTGCGCCTGGCGCGCGCACAGGTGCTCAACTGCAAGCTGGACCTGCCGCTGTCGCTCGCGCAGCGGCGCAACGCCAAGCCGGCGGAGCAGCCCTATGTCGCCTGCGGCAACGCGACCCAGCTCGAATGGAAACTGCCGAACGGGCCGACCTCGCTGGGGGTCGGGCTGCAGCTCACGGCCAGCATCGACGCCACGGCCGCCGGCTTCCGCACGCCGCCGTGCTATTCGGCGCAACTGCTGGGCAGCCGGGAATTCACCTTCCGGGTGAAGAACCGGGACGTCAAGCGCGTGCTCGACGGCTTCGTCATCCTGCTGGCGGCGAACAAGTCCGGCTTCGATTTCTCGCTGCTCGTTCCGGATTCGCTGCTTTCGAAGGTGCCGGAAGACCCCTCGGATCCGAATCCGCAGACGGACCCGAATTTCGAGAAGCAGTTGGTCGATCAGACCAACACCAATTGGACGGTCGACTGGATCGGCGTGGAAGGTTGAGACGCCATGACGCAAGACACGCGGCCCTACCGTCACCTGAACGACGACGGCGCATGGCCGGGCTTTGGCTGGGCCGGGCTCGAACTGGGCGCCGACGGCGCGCTGCGCCTGATGCCCGTGCCGCGGCTCGATGGCGTCCTGCCGCCGCAGCTGGAGCGGCTTGCATCGGTGCAGCTGCCCGGCGGCGTCGCCATCGACGAGGAGGGCAGCATCTACTTCTCCGACCCGTCGCATGCGGTCATCCGCCGCATCGACGGCTGCTTCGATCAGGTCGAGGCGGCGGCCTGCATCGGCGGAAAGGGCTCGGGCGCGACGCAGATGTGCGAGCCGGCGGCCTTGGGGGTAGCCAGCCATCGGCGCGCGCTCTACGTGGCGGATGTCGGCAACCATCGCGTGCAGGTCTTCGACCTGGGCACGATGGCGCTGATCGAGATCCTGGACGGGTTCAAGCGGCCCGTGTCGATCGCCCTGGACGAGGACGGCAATCTCTACGTCGTCGATACCGAAGTAAAGCGCGTCGACCAGTTCAGCATCGCGGGTGACCCGGTTCCCGCGTTCTGGGAGATGGCGCAGGCCAGCGGCCGGGTCACCGACCCGCTCGCGGTGGCTTGCGAACGACAAGGGGAGGAGGATCTCGTCTACCTGCTGGATGGGCAGACGCACAACATCTGCGTCTTCTCTGCAGCCGGCTTGATCGAGGAAGCCGAAACAGCGATCAGCGGGGCCAGCGTATTCACGGTGGTTGATGGCGTTCTCTACGTGGGCGATCCGGAGCGCCGCCGCATCACCGTGCTGCGGCGGGACCGTGCAGGCGCCTACAAGTTCGCGGGCCACGCGGCCGGCTACGAAGGACCGGTGGCCGCGCTTGCGCCCGATCGCGCGGGCGGCCTGTTGGTGTCGCCCGGCTGCTGCATCGCGCCGCTGCGCCTGCGCATCGACCAGAGCTTCAGGCCGGAAGGCTGGCTCTGGAGCGGCGCGATCACGGTCGATGCGGTCAAGCATTTCTGGAACCGCCTGCATGCGGACATCGCGCTGCCGGCGGACGCCCATGTGCAGTTCTTCGTCCATGCGGGAGCGGCGAACGCACCGCCGCCTTCGCCCGCAGCCGATGGCCATTTCGCCGCGCCGTGGCGCGCCGTGGGCGACGACGTGAGCGACTTCTTCCTGAGCTTCGGAGACACGCGCCAGGAGGCGCTGTGGATCGGCGCGCGTTTCGCCAACGACAGTCATGCGACGCCTGTCCTGTCGCAGGCGCGGCTCGACTTCGACCAGGCCAGCTACCTGCCTCAGTTGCCCGAGATCTATCGCGAGAAGGACTGGGCCGCCAATGCACCGACGCTGCTGAAGGCCGACAACAGCAACTTCCTGCTGCGCTACGTCAGCCTCTTCGAAAGCTTCTTCGACGAATTCGAGACGCGCATCCAGGACCTGCCGGCGCTGCTGGACCCTGCCGCGGCGCCGGGCGATGCGCTGCCCTGGCTCGCGAGCTTCCTCGCGCTCCCGCTGCCCGAAGTCCAGAACGACGACGCGCAGCGCGAGGCCATCGCCGGCGCCTACGCGCGCTATGCGCGGCGCGGCACCGTGGAGGGGCTGCGCGAGGCGCTGCGCGCCGAGGCCGGCGTGCGCGCGTGGATCGACGAGCCCCTGCAGGCCATGGGCTGGTGGTCGATGCCCGCGCTCTCGACCAGCTGCAAGCCCGGCGAGGCCGGAACCTGGGTCGACGGCGGCGATTCGATCCTCGGCTTCAACACCGTGCTGGCGGCGGCGGAGCCGCAGGGCGCGGTGGTCGGCACCACCGCGACGCTGGACGGCTCCCAGCTGATCGCGCAAGAGGATTTCGGCACGCCGCTCTTCGACGCCGCGGCCTACCGCTTCGTCGTGCGGCTCTATGCCCGCGAGCTGGCGTGCGCCGGCAAGCTGGAGCAGGTGAGGGCGATCGTCGAGCGCGAGAAGCCGGCGCACACGCTGTACGAGCTGTGCGTCATCGACGTCGGCATCCGCATCGGCTGGCAGGCCAGGCTGGGCATCGACACGCTGCTGGGCGGTGGCCCCGCGCCGGGCCCGTTGGGCGAATCCGCGCTGGTGCTGGACGGCCAGCCCCGCGCGAAGCTGGGCATCGACAGCCGGCTGGGAACGGGTACGCAGCTGTAGTTTCTTGATCAAGGAGAAAGCAATGGACGACGACTATGCAGCAGCGGACGCGGTGAGAAGCTTCTCGCGCCCGCGCTACTTCCATGGCCAGCTGCTCGATGTTCGGCATTTCGAGTCCGAGCAGGCCTACTTCAAACGCAAGCAATGGATGCTCAACCGCCTGATCTCCGGCTTCGGCGTGGTCTGCGGCCTGGACGTGCAGGTCGGCGACGACGATCACAGCGTCGTCGTGCTGCCGGGGGTGGCGCTCGACAAGCGCGGCCGCGAGATCGTCGTGCCTTCGCGGTCGAAGGAGATTCCGATCGAGCCGAAGCCAGTGGATGAGGGCAACAACGGCAGCAATGGCAAGAAGAACGACGGCTGCGACGACGACTGGGTGCACCTCGTCATCTGCTACGACGAATGCAAGACCGATCCGGAGCCGGTTTTGTCCGGCGGCTGCGAGGGGCCGGAGCGCTGCTCGCCGGGCGCCATCCGCGAGGGCTACGAGCTTCGCCTGGAGCCAGGCAAAGCGCCCGACATCCCGGTCGATTCGAGCATTCCCGACCTGATCAAGGGCAACAACGTGGACTACCGCGCGCTGGCGCGGTGGGTGAGCGCGCCCTGCGGTCGGCGCTCCGGCAGCGCGTGCATCACGCTGGCCAACATCCGCCTGCCTTCGGGCGACGGGACGGTCGAGCTCTCGCACATCGACATATCGGTGCGCCCGATTGTCTACAGCCTCGACCTGCTGTGGGAGCTCGTGCTCTCGCTGAGTCATGAAACGCAGAACCGGCGCACCGGCAAGCACTGAGGGGAACGACCATGGCAAAGATGACCGAAAGCACCTGCGGCTGCGGATCGACGGCCGCATCCGATGCCGCGACCGGCAAAGGGTCGATCGAACGGCCGCGCTTCTTCGCGCGGCAACTGGTGACCTCCGAGGACCTGACGCTGGGCCAGGACTACTTCCGCCACAAGATGCGGCGCATCAACCGCTACCTCCACGGCTGGGGCGTGGTCTGCGGCACGCGCGTGGTCGAAGCGAAGAAGCCCTGGAAGGTGATCGTCCAGCCGGGCTACATCCTCGGTCCTTACGGCGACGAGATCGTGATCGAGCGCGAGATCTGCTTCGACGTGCGCACGCGCTGCGTGGAGGTCGACAGCATCGATGCCTGCGACGAGATCGTCGATCCGCTGTGCTCCGACCGTACGCTGGATGCGCGAGAGGCGAACACGCCGTGGTACATCGCGGTGCGCTACAAGGAGATGCCTTCGCGCCCCGTGCGCGTGCAGCCCGTGGGATGCGGCTGCGACGATACGAGCTGCGAGTACTCGCGCTGGCGCGACGGCTACGAGATCTGCGTGCTCGACCACTGCCCGGATTCGCATGCCGAGCCGCCCGTTCTCGACAAGCTCACGAAGCCGAGCGGCATTCCGGACTGCATTCCCTGTCCGACCGATCCCTGGGTGGTGCTGGCGGAGGTGACGACCGACGCCAAGGGCGTGGTCTCGAAGATCGACAACTGCAAGTGCCGGCGCATGCTGCTGTCGTTGGCGCCGTACTGGTGGAAATGCAATGAGCCGCCGATCGTGGTGGCGCCGCCTGCGCCTGCGCCGGCGCCGGCACCCGTACCTGCTCCCGCGCCAACCGGCGGCGGCGGGACGCGGCCGCCGATCGGGTAGAGCAATGCCGCAGCGGGTGCACTGGTGAGCAGGTCGAGCAGTTCCACCAGCCAGGCCGCGAGCGCGCAGCGCGGGCAGTCTTCCGGGGCCGCGCTGCCCGGGGCTCGCGCAAGCTTGTTCAAGGAGTCGATCGGTCCAGCGAACGATGCTTTCGAGCGCGAGGCGGACCGGATCGCGGATGCGGTGATGCAAGGCGACGCGTGGTCGGGCGGCCAGCCGCGGTGGTCCGCCGCATCCACGTCGAACGGAACGATTCAGCGCAAGTGCGCAGAGTGCGAGGAAGAAGAGGAGGAGAAGATACGGCGTGCGCCAAGGGAGTCGGCTACGGAATCCGTGGCGCAAACGCAGGAGGCCGGTCTGCCTTCCGGGCCGACTGCCGTGGTGGCCGATACCCCCGCGAGTCCCTCGGAGGCGCGCGCCGAGCCCGCAATGCATCTGCTGACCGACGATGATGCCGAAGTGAGCCGCGGCCAGATGCGAAAGAGCGAGTTCCTGACCGCGCTTCGCGCAGATGTCTGCGCGGCGGTCGATGATGCATTGAGCGGCACAGGGAGAGATTCGCAGGGCTGCCCCTGGATCGATCATTGGTTGGGCTACTACGGGGCTCGCAGTTCCGTCGAGGTCGAGCGTGCGTTGCAGCGGTACGCCCCTGAAGCCCGCGGGGTGACCAGTGCTCAGCATTACATCCGGATCGTGACGGCACGTGTTCGACGCAGCGCGGAGGTATGGGCACGGACTGGCGAGATCACAGGGGTTCCGGAAGACGTTCCCGCAAGCGAGTCGCCAGGAGGGGCTGTACTCAACGCGTTCGGGGGGATGTTCTTCAAGGCTCGACCTGGCGGGGCGCGCCGCGAAGACCCGGGGTCGGTGCGTCAACGACTTGGCAGCGGGCAAGCGCTGCCCGGCGATCTGAGGACGCGCATGGAATCCGCATTTGCCGTGAACTTCGGCAGCGTCAGACTCCATACGGACGCCAAGGGCGCGCAACTGTCGGATCAACTCAACGCGCGGGCCTTCACAGTAGGCCCGCACATCGCGTTTGGTGCGGGCGAGTTCCGTCCGGGAAGCATCGCTGGAGACGCTTTGATCGCACATGAACTGGCGCATGTCGTGCAGCAAGGCGGCGCTGAGTCGCAGACCATGATGGCCAAGGCACCCGAGAGCACAGGACGTCTGGAAATGGAAGCAGATCGCTCGGCAATCGGCGTGGTTGCTTCCCTTTGGGGCGGAGTCAAGGGAGGCATTGCCGATTTGAGACCGGGCCTCAAGTCCGGTCTCCAGCTGTCGCGATGCTCAAAAAACGAATCCAAGGAGACATTGCAGGTGAGCATCAAGCCGATTCGAGTGGCGGAGGACGACGGTTCAGCCCCGACGAGCGTGCCGTCGTTGGCGTCGGCGAAACGTGTCTGGAGCAAATGCTGCATCAATGTGGTGGGCGATGCCCCGGTGACGGTGAGCAAGAGTGCCTATAAGGAGATCGACGATGCAGGTTCCGGCGCGCCCCTGACTGCCGAGGAAAGCGCGCTCTTTGCGGACGCGGGTATCGCTGGCGGCGTGCAACTGGCGATCGTCGACACGATTCGGCGAGGAGCCAATGCCGGCAAGATGGTTGCTGGAGGTGGCACCACAAAAGACTTTGGGCTTGCAAGCGCGAAGATCATCCTGGTGGATGGCAGTGACCCCACCATCGTGGGTCACGAACTTGGGCATGCAATGGGTATCGGAACCCATGGGCCAGCGGGCACCGTCATGCAGCCCAGTGGCGCGTATAACAAAGCTGTCGATGAGGCGGTGAACGCTGACATTTGCAAGACCGCCCGGGAATACGTCGGTGCCGCAAAGACGGGCAAGAAGGAGTGCGCACTTGACCTGTAGCCAGACGGAGTGAACAAGAGCACCTGTTCGAAACAAATCCAATCCGCGCGGAAACTGCGATGAGCAACTCATCGAAACCCATGGGCACGCGACGACGCAGGGGCGGCGAGGAGCTGCCTCGTGCGTCCCCTTTCAGCTCTGAACTGGGCAGTCGCGCAGGGGCAGGGTCTTTCAAGGAGCCGATCGGACCCGCTGGTGATGCGTTCGAGCGGGAAGCGGACCGCATCGCTGACGTGGTGGCGCAAGGCGGGCCGGCGCGCGCGGGTCGCCTGGGCTGGTCGGCTGCGGCTGCACCGGAGGAAGTGATCCAGCGGGCAGCCAAGGAGTCGGCCCCGCAACCGACGGCCGAAGCCGCGCCCGCGTCACCCGCGGCTTCGACGAAGCCGGCCGCCCAGACCGGCCCGACTCTGCTGACGGAAGACGATGCCGAAGCGACCGGCGGCCAGATGCGCAAGAGCGAGTTCCTGGCCGCGCTGCGGGTGGACATCTGCGCCGCCGTCGACGGCGCGCTCGCCGGCACCGGACGCGACTCGCAGGGCTGCCCGTGGATCGACCATTGGCTGGACTATTACCGCGAGCGCAGCGCGAGCCAGGTCGAACTCGCGATTCAGCGCTACGCACCCGAAGCACGCGGCGCCACCAGCACCGATGTCTACATCCGGTCGGTCGCAGCCAGGGTGCAGCGCAGCGCCACGATATGGGCGAAGACAGGCGAGATCACCGGCGTGCCGGAGGACATGCCCGGCGGCGCGATGCTGGGCGGCGGGCTGTTGGGCAGTTTCGGCGGAATGTTCTTCAAGGCCCGGCCCGGCGGGCCGCGCCCGGCGCAGCAGGCGGGCTCCGTGCGCGAGCAAATGGGCGAAGGGCAAGCGCTGCCCGCGCAGTTGCGAAGCCGCATGGAGCCGGTCTTCGGCACCAGCTTCTCGGGCGTGCGCCTGCACGCGGATGCCGAGGGCGCGCGCCTTTCCGACGAGCTGAACGCGCGCGCCTTCACGCTCGGGCGGCACGTGGCTTTCGGCCCGGGCGAGTTTCGCCCGGGCACGCCGGCGGGAGACGCGCTCATCGCGCACGAGCTGGCGCACGTGGTTCAGCAAGGCGGCGCCGAAGCGGCCGACCCGGTGGCCAAGTCGCCCGACGGCGCGGGACGCCTGGAGGCGGACGCCGATCGCTCGGCCGTCGCGGCGGTGTCCTCGCTCTGGAGCGGCGCGAAGGCATCGATGGGCAGCGTGCGCGTCCATGCCGCGCCCCGCATCCGCACCGGCCTGCGGCTGAGCCGCTGCGGCAAGTCGGAGCGGCAGAAGGAAGTTGAGCGCCTGGGCGGATTGCAGTACGACTTCCTGGAGCAGCAGCGCAAGGAGGTGGAAGACAAGAAGCGCAAGGAGGCGGAGGAGGCCGCGAAGAAGTCCGGACTGCCGCCGCCGGTCACGCCGCCCACGGTGACCGTGGACGACATCATCAAGCAGGAGACGAAGGCCGCCGATCCGCCGAAGCCGGCCGACGCATGGACCAAGCTCGATGCGAAGACCCAGGAGGACTGGAAGAAGCGCGCAGCGGCTGCCTGGACCAAGGTGGTCGCCAGCGTGGCGGGCACGGAGCTGGAGAAGGTGGTCAAGGGGAAGAGCTTGAACTTCGTTCCCAAGGAAGCGCTGGAGCAGGACTACTTCGGCGCCCAGCTCGGCAACAAGCTGAACGTCGGGATGATGTGGGTGGATCTCGCCGAGAAGGATCCCAAGAACGTCTGGCCCAACGTCGCGCATGAACTGGGCGGCCACTTCGAATATGGCAAGGCGTACGCGACCGAGATCATGATGGAGGCGCTGGAGAAGCTGCCCGAGGCCGAGCGCGAGAAATGGAAGACGGACCCCACGCTCAGACAGAAGTTCTTCATGGTCTACGAGTACGCCGAGACGGAGATCTTCGCGGAGCTGCGGGAGCGGCGCTACAGCAAGCCCGAGACCGGGACCGCGCCGCCCAATCCCACCGACCAGCCGGACGTGGACGTGCCCCGCCAGCTCGGTGAACTGAAGAAGAACCTGCATCCCGAGGTGGCCAGGGCGGTGGTCGCGGAATTGAAGCGAAGGGTGGACGCATCGCCCAACATCCTCGAGCGCGACAAGAAGTTCTTCGCCGAACAGGTCAAGCTCGTCTTCGGCGCGAGTCCGTAGGAAAGGGCACGCATGACCACGCCTCGAAACCTCCCGGCTGTGCAGCTCATGGACTTGGCGAGCGATGCATGGGCCATCCATGACGCGGCCAGGCGTTCGTTCATCGCGCAGGGCGCGCAGGGCATCCCGCTCCTCCTGGACGGGCTGGAGGACGAGCGCCTCGGCCTGATGGCACACCGGCGAATTCTGCTGATCCTCGGCGAGCTCGGTGTCGAGCAGACGATCCCCGTGATCCGCGCCGCCCTGCATCGCTCGCTTCGCCGCGACGATCCGATCGTCCGTTCGGGAGCCATGGAGGCATTGGCAGCCTTCCGCACGCCGGAGGCCGTCGGCGAGCTGGTCGCGCTTCTCGACCATCCCAATCCCGATGTCGTCAAGCACGCCGCGATGCTTGCCGGGCATACGCGCGCGCCTGCGGTGCTCGCGCCCCTGCGCCAGCTCCTCGCCAGCGACGATGCATCGCGGCGCCACGCCGCCGCGGTCGGGCTCATCCGCATGGACGATGCCGCGGCGCGCGCCGCGCTGAGCGAGCACTTGGCGCGTGAGACGGACGACGAGGTCCGCACGCTCATCCGCGTTGCAGGCATCGGCGATCCGGCAAGACGCTGACCGGGCGAGACGAAGATGAGCCAATCGACCAGATCCCCGGGCCCGCGACGCAGGGGAAACGGCGGCGCTCG
Organism: Variovorax sp. LjRoot84; assembly: GCF_964254305.1. Lineage (NCBI taxonomy): Bacteria > Pseudomonadati > Pseudomonadota > Betaproteobacteria > Burkholderiales > Comamonadaceae > Variovorax > Variovorax sp. LjRoot84. The sequence continues at coordinate 3,679,000 of NZ_CAXUTE020000001.1, read as the reverse complement.
CCGCGCGGCCTCGCTCGGCTTCAAGGAGCCGATTGGGCCTGCCGGCGACGCGTTCGAGCGCGAAGCGGACCGCGTGGCGGATGCGGTCATGTCCGGCAAGGCGCTGGAGAGCTACCGTTCGGAGTGGTCGGCGGCATCGTCGTCCGACGCTTCGATCCAGCGCCAGTGCGCTGCCTGCAAGGAAGAAGAGGACCGTAAGGAAGAAGAGGAGAAAGTGCGGCTCGCGCCGAAGGGTCCGGCGGCGGAGGCGCCCGCCGAGACTAGCGTGGCGGAGGCGGAGACGGCGCCGGCGGTCGCGCGCCGTGACGCGGCATCGGACCTGCTCGCCGAAGACGATGCCGACGCCGCCGGCGACCGGATGCGCAAGAGCGAATTCATGGCCGCGCTGCGCGCCCAGGTGTGCGCGACGGTGGATGCGGGTCTGCGCGGCACGGGGCGCGACTCGCAGGGCTGCCCGTGGATCGATCACTGGCTGGGCCACTACGAGGGCCGCAGCGCCGCCCAGCTCGAACGGGCCATCCTCAAGTACGCGCCCGAGGCCGCTTCCGCGGCAAGCGCGCGCGACTACATCCGGTTCGTGACGGCGCGCGTGAGCCGAAGCGTGGACACCTGGGCCCGCACGGGGGAGATCGAAGGCATGCCCGAGGATCTGCCGGGCAACGCCATGCCGGGCGGCGGCATGCTCGACGCGTTCGGCGGGATGTTCTTCAAGGCCCGGCCTGGCGGTGCGCGCGAAGCGGACCCGGTTTCGGTTCGTGACCAGCTCGGCAGTGGCCGTTCTCTGCCGGGCGCGGTGCGCACGCGGATGGAGTCAGCGTTCGGCGCGGACTTCGCCGGCGTTCGCCTCCATACCGATGCGAAAGCGGCGCAGCTCTCGGAGCAGCTCAATGCACGCGCGTTCACGCTCGGAGAGCATGTGGCATTCGGGGCTGGCGAATACCGGCCGGGCACGCTGGTCGGCGATGCACTGATGGCGCATGAACTCGCGCATGTCTTGCAGCAGGGCGGTCGCACGGCCGGCCCGCCCCAGGCGAAGAGCGGCCCGGGGGAGGGCGCGCTCGAGGAGGAGGCCGATACCGCGGCAGTAGGCGCTGTGACGGCGCTTTGGAGCGGACGCCAGGGACAGGGGCGCGCGGCGGCCAAGCCGTCGCAGCCCGGCCTCAGATCGAGCCTGCGCCTGCAGCGCTGCAGTGGCAATACGAAGAAGCCGGCCGCAGCGCCGAACCTTCAGACCGACAAGGTGCTTCGTCAAAGCTGGGAGGCTGCGTTCCAGGAGGGGCTCGATCTGCTGAACGATTCCGTCGGCAAAAAGGGTAAGGAGAAGGGCTGCGCGTTCCCCGGCGACAAGCCCGCCGAGGCTTGGCGCTATGACAAGGAATACTGGCGTCAGATCACCCACGGGGACGAGGTTCGAAAGTACCGGGTCGCATTCGAGCCGACCAAGGAGCCCCATGTGTCGGTGGACCAGCTGTTCGCACACCTGGATCGCTGGGAGTGCGATTGCGCATTGTTCACGGAGCTCACTTGGCTTTACGCGTGGCGTCATACGCTGTCCAACACCGACTTCGACAGCAAGTTCAGCAACCTGCGGCTGCGGCCGCAAGAAACGACCGGGCTCGAGAGGCAAACCCATGTGCGTGAGAACATCGAGATGGGGCTCGAGGGCGGCAAGTTCGACGACTTGTGGGCCAACGCGCCTGTCGGCACCAAGGTGAACTGGACCAATGAAAGCGTGCACGCCCGTTCGCCCTGGCGGTACGAGAACGCGGTCAAGAGGACTAAAGGGAAGCAGGCCGATCAGGACCGCTATGACGCGCATCCCATGGGTGCCAAGCTTTCGGAGGCGCAGATCAAGCGCGGACTGGCCGAGAACTCCGAGGATTTCCCCGGCAGGCCTTTCGTGATCACCGACCAGACCCTGGTGGAGATGAAGGCCGCCGGCGCGCCGGCGGACTTCATCGGCAATCTGGAGCCCTTGAAGGGTCGCGAGTTCATCGGAAAGAAGGAGTTCTCGAAGGCGCTGGCGGAGCCTGCAAAGCCCTTGCTGCCGCTGAGAGCGAATGACCCCGACCGGTATGCATCGCTGATGGAAAAGCTCTTCGCCACGGCGCATGCGCCAGCCACCGAAGAAGAAAAGCAGGCGTATGTCGACAAGTACATCCGCCGGTACGAGATCCAGATCCCCAAGTAACCCGGACGCAGTCGCCATGACATCCGAAAGGCACACCCTTCCCATTCGGCCGACCCTCGTGCTGTTCGGCAGGCGCGTCCACAGCTTCCGAGCCTGCGGCGTGATGGGGTTGCTGCTCGCGACCGCCCTGGCCCTGGCCTTGACGGCGCACGCCGGGCTCTCGCAGGTGGTCGCCGCCGGCCTTCTCGCCACCGGGCTCATCACCTTTCTCGTTCTCGCGATGGCGACCAAGGCGCTCACCGGAAACGAAACCCTCATCTACTACCACCACGAGGTCGCCATCCTGCTTTGCGCCGCTGCCGTGCTGTCCGCCTTCGGCCTGCCGGTGCTGCCCTACCTGGACCTGAACGCGCTGTGGCTCGGCGTCTTTCTGAGTTGCGGGCGCGGCGGTTGCCTGATGGTGGGCTGCTGCCACGGCAGGCCGCACCATTGGGGCGTGCGCTACAGCGAGGAACATGCAGCCGAAGGATTCCCGGCCTGCTATGTGGGCGTGCGGCTCTTCCCGGTGCAGGCGATCGAAGCGCTGGTCGTCCTCTCGATCGTCGCCGCGGGCACCTGGCAGTTCCTGCAGGACAGGCCGGCGGGCACCGTCCTGTCCACCTACGTCGTCACTTACTCGGCCGTGCGCATCTGGCTCGAGGAGCTGCGCGGCGACGGTGCGCGGCCTTACTGGGGAAGGTTCTCCGAGGCGCAGTGGACCTCGCTGGTCTTGATCGCGGGCGTCATGCTCGGCGAGTGGCAGGGGCGGCTTCCATGGTCGGGCTGGCACTTCGCGATGGGTCTGGGCGCCGCCGCGTCGATGCTTGTTCTTGCCGGCACGCGACGGGCGCAGTATGAGGTGCTGCATCCTCATCATGCGGGTGAAGTGGCCGACATCATCAAGAGGCTGGCCGCATCGGAGCGCGGTGCCGTGTCGGTACGCCGAACCTCGCAGTCCATCGGCATCTCGACGCAATCGCTGGGCCGGCTGCGCGAGGCACGGGCCGTGCTGTATTCGCTGTCGCGTGCCGACCGCAGCCTGACGCCAGGCGAAGCGCGGGCGCTGGCGGGCCTGATCATGAATCTCGCCTGCGCGCGCCATCAGTCCGAGTTGCGGCCCGGTCGCCACGGCGTCTTCCATCTGATCCTGCGCGACGCGCCGCAACCCGATCCAGCGAAGGGGGCCCTGCATGCCTGATCGATCGCCACGGATTCCATCGTCGCAGATCTCGGCCTTCGCCCAGGCGGAGCGCGTTCTCCAGGCCGGCCGTGCGCTGCCCGTGCGCACGGTGCTGCGATTGCAGCAGACCATCGGCAACCGCGAGGTGGCACGGCTGCTGACGCCCCGGCTGCCGCCGTCGCAGACCAAGGAGCTTCCAACGCCGGCGCCCCATCTGCTGCAAAGGCTGGCCGCTGCCTGGGGTCGGTTGTCGGGTCGGTCTTCAGAAGCGAAGCATTGACCATGGCCGACGCGCTGCTTCTGGGCATCGACGTCGGATCGACCACGGTCAAGACCGTCGCCGTCGATGCCGCGAGCAGGCGAATCCTCTGGTCCGACTACCGGCGCCATGAAGCACGCCAGGTGGCCACGGTGGCGCGGCAATTGTCGGCCGTGCAAGAACGTTTCCCGCACGTGGACTCGTCGGCGATGCGCGCCTTCATCACGGGCTCCGGCGCCGGGCCGCTGATCCAGCCGCTGGGCGCGAAGTTCGTGCAGGAGGTCAATGCGGTCACCATCGCGGTGGATGTGCTCCATCCCGAGGCCGGCAGCGTGATCGAGCTGGGCGGGCAGGACGCGAAGATCATCATCTACAAGAAGACTTCGCAGGCCGGCGAGCGGCGCGTGATCGCCTCGATGAACGACAAATGCGCCTCGGGCACGGGTGCGACCATCGACAAGTGCGTCATCAAGGTCGGCATGCAGGCCGACAGGCTCGGCGCGCTGGCCTGGAATCCCGACAAGCTGCATCCCGTGGCCGCGAAGTGCGGCGTGTTCGCGGAGACCGACATCGTCGGCCTCTTGAAGTCGGGTATTCCGGCAGCGGAGGTGATGTGTTCGCTGGCCGATGCGATCGTCATGCAGAACCTCTCGGTGCTGACACGCGGCCATACGCTGCAGCATCGCGTTCTGCTGCTGGGTGGGCCGAACACCTACCTGCCATTTCTGCAGGGATGCTGGCGGCAGCGCATTCTCGAGGTCTGGCAGGCGAGGGGCTACGACTATCCCCGCGACTTGGCGGCGGATGCGCTGGTCTTCGTCCCCGCGAACGCCGAGCTGTATGCGGCCTACGGCGCCGCGGTCTACGGGCTCCAGGAGCCGGAGGAGGTGGGGCGCTTCAGGGGCCTCGACGCATTGGCCGAATCCATGCGGGAAGGCCCTCGACGCGAGCGCGCGGACGGCCCGCCGCTGGTGGCCAGCGAGGCGGAACGGGATGCGTTCGTCGAACGCTACCGCGTCCCCGCCTTCGTGCCGGCGGTGCTGTCGCCGGGGCAGAAGCTCAGGGGCTACATCGGCATCGACGGCGGCTCCACCTCGTCGAAGGCCGTCCTGCTCGACGAAGAGGGTGAGGTGCTCTGCAAGCACTACCAGCTCTCGCAAGGCAATCCGATCGCCGATGCGAAGCAGATCTTTGCAAGCATCCGCGCCTTCGCCGCGGACCAGGGCGCGAGCCTGGAAGTGCTGGGCGTCGGCGCGACCGGCTATGCGGCCGACATCCTCGAGGAAACCATCGGCGCCGACGCGAACATCGTCGAGACCGTGGCGCACATGATCTCGGCGACGCGCTGCTTCAGCGACGCCGACGTGATCTGCGACGTGGGCGGGCAGGACATCAAGGTCCTGTTCATGGAGCAGGGCCGGATCCGGAACTTCCGCCTGTCGAACCAGTGCTCGGCCGGCAACGGGATGCTGCTGCAGGCGATGGCCAGCCAGTTCGGCGTGCCGATGCGAGACTATGCCGAGCTGGCCTTCGAGGCGAAACGGAGCCCGACCTTCAACTACGGCTGCGCGGTGTTCCTGGATACCGACCGCGTGAATTTCCAGCGTGAGGGCTATCGCAAGGAAGAGCTGATGGCCGGCCTCGCGCTGGTGCTGCCGAAGAACATCTGGCAGTACGTGGTGCAGATGCCGCGGCTCGCGCAACTGGGCCGTGTGTTCGTGCTTCAAGGCGGGACGCAGCACAACCTCGCCGCCGTCAAGGCGCAGCACGACTACATTGTGCAGCGCGTGCCCGATGCGGTCGTGCGCGTGCATCCGCATTGCGGCGAGGCCGGTGCCATCGGCGCCGCGCTGGACGCGCGGCGGGCCACCCAGCGCCGGGGCTTCAGCAGCTTCATCGGTCTCGAGGCCGCGATCGGGCTGGCCTACACGACGCGCAACGACGAGAGCACCGTCTGCCACTTCTGCCCCAACGCGTGCAGGCGCACTTTTATCGACGCGATGACGCCGCAGGGGAAGAGCAGCCGGTACATCGCGGGCTTCTCCTGCGAGAACGGGACCGTCGAATCCAGGGACGCGCTGAAGACGCTGGCCCTGCACCGCAAGTCGCTCAAGGCGCAGTTCCCGAACTTGGTCGACTATGAAGCGCAGCTGGCGTTCAAGCAATTCCATCCCGCGGACGCGTTGCCCGACGAAGGCACGCCGGTGGCCGATGTGCGCGTTCGACGGTCCTGGTATGGCGGCGTCGAGCGCAAGTCCTTCACGCGCGGCTTCCAGCGCTCCGACGACGACTGCCAGGCGCATCGCGGCCGCCTGCGCATCGGCATGCCGCGCGTGCTGAACATGTACTCGACCGGGCCTTTCTGGCGAACGTACTTCGAGGCGTTGGGCGTCGCCAGCCGGAACATCGTTTTCTCCGACCCGACGAGCCCGGAGATGTGGGAGGCGGGCGGGCGCTACGGATCGATCGACCCGTGCTTTCCATCCAAGGTGGTGCAGGCGCACATCCACGACCTGCTGTTCGCGAAGCACGTCAAGGCGCCGCTGGACTTCATCTTCTTTCCCTGCCTGACCCATCTGCCGAGCTTCGTCGAGGGCATGCCAGACAGCACCGCCTGCCCGATCGTCGCGGGCGCGCCGAAGGTCATGCGCGCGGCGTTCACCAAGGAAGGCGACCACTTCGCCCGCGCCGGCGTCGAGTTCGTCGACCCGGCGCTCACGCTGACCGAGCCTTGCTACCTGAAGCGGCAGATGTTCGATGCCTGGGGCCCACGGCTTCGGGTGAGTTCGGACGAAAGCGACTTCGCGGTCGGGCAGGCCTTCGCGGCGATGCGGCGCTTCGATGCCGAGATGCAGCGCCGCGGCCTGCTGCTGCTGGAGCAGCTCGAGCAGGAGAACCGGGTCGGCATCCTGGTGCTGGGGCGGCCCTATCACAACGACCCCGGCCTGAACCACGATGTGCTCGACGAGTTCCAGGCGCTCGGCTATCCGCTGCTGTCGATCCGGTCGATTCCCAAGGATGCGCAATGGCTGCGCCGTTTCTTCGCGCAGGGACCGGACGGCATGGCGCCGCTGGCCATCTCCGACGTGTGGCCCGAGGCCTATTCGACCAACAGCGCCGAGAAGGTGTGGGCCGCGAAGTTCGCCGCCCGTCATCCGAACCTCGTGGTGCTGGATTTTTCGAGCTTCAAATGCGGCCACGATGCACCGACCTACGGAATGATCGACAGCATCATCTCCGCGAGCGGCACGCCGTACGCGGCGCTGCACGACATCGATGCGAACAAGCCCGGCGGCTCGATCAAGATCCGGGTGCGGACCTACGAACACGCGTTGCGCCGGCATGCCGACAGGCTGCAGGAGCTGAAGGCCAGCCGCACGGAGCTGCAGTGCCTGGTCGACGCGAAGCGCCAGGAGCTGCAGGCGCGCCGCAATGCCGCCGCGGCCGTGGACGCCGCCATGGACCTCGCCTATGCCGAGTGCCAGGGCGCAGAGAAGGCCGTCCGGCTCGGGCCGGTCGAACCCCGGGAGAACCGGGCCTGCGAAAGTTCGATGCCGGCACAGCCGAGCATCAAGCCGATCACCATTCATCGGCAAAGGAGCCGGATATGAATCGGTCCGTCGAAGCGCGGGAGCATGCAGTGGTCTGGCGCCATGAAAAGGCCGCGGCCTTCGACGACATCGAGCAGGAATTGGGTCGCTATGAACGGCAGCAGCGCGCCCGGCTCGGCTTGCCCGAGGAACCCGCGGCGCATTGGCACGACCCGAATCCGAAGCGCTTCACCCGCGCGCAGCGCGAGCACACGACGCTGCTGTGCGGCGGCCTGACGCAGGCACAGGACCTGCTGATCCAGGGTGCCCTCCGTGGCATCGGCTACCGGGTCAAGGTGCTGGACACGCCGGACAACGAGGCCCTGCGCGTCGGCCGCGAGTTCGGCAACAGGGGCCAATGCAACCCGACCTACTTCACCGTCGGCAACCTGGTGAAGTACCTGATCCACCTGCGTGACGAGCAGGGCATGGCGACGAGCGAGATCGTCGACGGCCACGTCTTCGTGACCGCCGGCGCCTGCGGCCCCTGCCGCTTCGGCACCTACGCCACCGAGTACCGCAAGGCGCTGCGCGATGCGGGCTTCGAGGGCTTCAGGGTCATGCTGTTCCAGCAGCAGGGCGGGCTGCGGCAGGCCTGCGGCGAGGGCGATGGGCTGGAATTGAACAGGGCGTTCTTCTTCGCCCTGCTGCGGGCGGTCATGGCGGGCGATGTGCTGAATGCGATCGGCTACCGGCTGCGGCCCTATGAAACGGTGCCCGGCGCGACGGACGCTGCGCTGGAACGCTGCAAGGCCCTGCTGCACGACGCGCTGGCACGGCGAGGAAGCGTGGCGGTCGCGCTCTGGCGATGCCGCCGGCTACTGCATCAGGTTGCCGTCGATCGGCTGAAGGTCAAGCCGAAGGTCTGCATCATCGGCGAGTTCTGGGCCATGACCACCGAGGGCGACGGCAACTACAGGCTGCAGCGCTTCCTCGAGGCCGAAGGTGCGGAGGTCGACGTCCAGCCGGTCACGGCCTGGCTGCTCTACAACCTCTGGCAGGTGCGTTGGGACACCTTGCGCCGCATGCGGCTCCCGGGCCTCGATGATGCGAGGCAGGGCCTGGCCGGCAAGCATCCGCTTCGAAGGCTCGCCGTGCTCCGCGCCGCCGACTTTGCCCTGCGCGGCGTCTTCGGCCTCTACGCGACGCTGGTCGGATTGACGGCCCACCGGCTGCCCGACATGGACGAGATCGCGACGATCTCGCATCAGTACTACGACAACCACCTGCGAGGCGGGGAAGGGCACATGGAGATCGGCAAGCTCATCCAGAGCGTCGACCAGCGCAAGTCGCACATGGTGATCAGCGTCAAGCCCTTCGGCTGCATGCCTTCATCGGGCGTCTCGGACGGCGTGCAGTCGCTGGTGACGGAGAAGTACCCGCAGGCCATCTTCTGCGCCATCGAAACCACCGGCGACGGCGCCGTCAACGCGCAGAGCCGGGTGATGCTCGATCTCTTCAAGGCACGCCGGCTGGCGCGCGAGGAGTATGCCGAGGCGCTCCGCTCCTCGGGTGAGGACGAGGAACGGTTCCGCCGGCGCAACACGGGGCATCCGGCGATCTGCGGGGCGCTCTGCTATCCGTCGGCGAAGGGGCTGGCTGGCACCGCGGCGCGTGTCGTGCACGAGCTGCGCGTGCCCTCAGCTACGGCGCATGCGTGATCTGTTGCCCGCAAGCGGACCGGTCAGCGACAGGCAGTACCCGATACGGATGGGCGCTGACGCAGCAGGCATGTCAGACGCCCGCGCCAGCTCGGCCAGCGAGAAGCTGCAGCTCCCAGGCCAAGGCGACAGCGCTGGCGCCGCCATGTTCGAGAACGACGCTCGCGACGCCGGCGGCCGTCTCCTCGCGCGCCCAATCACGCTGCCATTCGCCCAGCACGGCGAGCCATGTGATCGGCACCGCGCCGGCCTGGACCATGCGACGCACGGCCATGTCATGGGCTTCCGCGGTGACGCCACCGGAGGCGTCGGTGACGATGAAGACGTCGTATCCCTCGGCGAGCGCCTGGATCGCCGGCATGGCGAGACAGATCTCGGTGTAGAGCGCGGCCAGCACGAGCTGCTTGCGCCCGCTCTTCTTCACGATGTCGACAACTTTCGGGTCCTCCCAGGTGTTGATGAACGTGCGGTCGATCGGCTTCTGGTCCGGAAAGACATCCTGAAGCCCCTTGATCAGATAGCCGCCGCGTTCTTCGATCACCGTGGTCAGGATCGTCGGCACGTTGAAGACTTTCGCCGTCTTGGCGAGGCCGATGACGTTGTTGATGATCATCGTCGGCTCGTGGCTGTTCAGGTTGGTGAACTGATACGGCTGATGGTCGACCAGCACGAGGATGCTGTCTTCGGGGCGAAGCAGGGCGTCGAGGCCGGTCTTGGGCAATTGGAACTCCTTGGGTGAACTGACGCTCAGGCGCCGATGGGATCGAGAAAGACATAGAGGGCGCGGATGAGGCCGCCCTCGAAATGGGCGACATCCGTGCCGGTGACGGTGACAGGGCCATCGGGCGGGCCGGAGCGCCATTGGAGGCGCCCGACACCGTGGTGACCGACAGCCGGACCCGCCGCGCTGAAGACGAAGCCCAGCGGCAGGCTGGCGAGCAGCGCAGTCACGGTTTCGGAGATTGCGGCATGGCCGCGGACGGAGGCATGCGGCTCATGCAGCACCGCGTCTTCCCCATAGAGCTCGCGGATCGCCTCGATGCGCCGCCCGGGGTCGCGCTCGCCGAACACGCGTGCGAGGTTCGCCTGCATCAGGCGGTCATAGTCGATGGGCGCTTCCGGCGTCGCCCGATGGGATGTGGACTTCTGTTGATCGATCATCTCCGCCTTCCGGGATCAGGGTTCCGGGAGGCGCGTGTCGTCAAACGCTCAGTACGGTTTCACTCGCCTGTCCGGTCGAGTGAATGTTGTCATGCCGCTTTGCGCAAGGCACTGTTCGATTCTGCGATTCGCAGTCCGAATCCGCTGCGGAATCGTGATCAGTTTTTACGGTCGTGTCGCCACGCCGCCGGCGTTGCTCCGGTGAGTTTGCGGAACGTCCGCCCGAAATGCACTGCATCGGCAAAGCCGGTGGCCTCGGCGACCTGGTCGAGCGAGGCGCGAGTGTCGATCAGCAGAGCCTGCGCCCGCCGGATGCGCGCGTCGAGTTGCCAGCGGTAGGGCGCCATCCCGGTCGAGGCCTTGAATGCCCGGCTGAAGTGCGACTGCGACAGACCCGCCAGCGCCGCCAGCTGCCCGAGGTCGACGCGCTTGGGCAGCTGCGCGTCCAGATACTCGACGACACGCCGAAGCTGCCAGGGAGCCAGGCCCTTGTCGTCCGCGCCGGGCTCCGGTGGATGGGCGAAGAGTCGCGCCGTGATCGCTGCGGTCAGCCCGTCGCCATAGAGTTGCGTCGACGGGTCGGGGTCGTTCACCGCGTCGGACAGCAGCCTGACCAGGGTCCAGATGCGATCGTCGGAAAAGCGCAGCCGCGGCGTGGCGGTCGCATCGGCGTCGAACTTGACAGCCAGCCGCTCGCCCAGCATCGCGAGATCGAAGCTCAGGGTGGTGTCCTTCACGAAGCGCGTGTCGGCGCTGTAGCCCCACATCTCCATGCCGGCCGGCGCGAAGTGCATGTGCCTGGGCATGTAGCCGATCGGACAGGGCTGGTCCTCGCGCAGGCGGGGCTCGCAGTGGCTTCCGACCTCTTCCAGCAGAACGCTTAGGCGGGTTTCGGTCTCGTAGCACAGGTGATGAACCACCCGGCCCGCGCAATGGAATTCGGTGATGTCGACGTGCACGCCGTTCCATGCGCGCCCCGACGCCGACAGGCTCAGCACATTCTCTGGCAAAGGGGTCAGGCGGGCGATGCGGGTGGACAAGGGTGGCGGCTCTGAGTGTTGAGGAGTGGTCACGTCGTGATTTGTATTCCGACAAACAAGAAAGCTCAAACGCTGTCTCCCTTGCACGGCTGGCGAAACGGCTGGCTTGCCGGGCGGCAAGCGCGCATTGCGCTCGACTATTTCTGGAGGCGCCGATAGGCACTGAAGTGCCGAATGGCCTCCTGCTTGTGGCCGAGATGGTCATGCAACCTGGCGGCATTGAAATGCGCGTCGCCGAGGGCGGGATCGAGCTCCAGGCATCGCTCGTAGGATTGGAGCGCGTCGGTCAGCTGCCCCAGATCTTCCAGTGCCACGGCGCGATTGAAATGCAGCAGCGCCTCACGCGGGCAGTGGGCGAGGGCTTCGTCGTAGAGAGCCACGGCTTCGGCATGCCGTTCGGATTCGCACAGCATCGCGCCGAGGTTCAGATAGGCATCCGCATGGTTGGGAGCGAAGGCCAACGCCTTTCGGTAGGCGAGCTCGGCGGCTTCGCTGTCTCTGGTTTCGAGGTCTTCTCCTTGTGCAAACAGCTCGTCTGCAAGAGCTTGCCCCAAGCTCGGATCCTCGCTGCGCAGGTGTTCCACGAAGGCCACTGAACCGCGCGCTGCGGCGATCTCGAAGTCCATGAGCAGTTGGCCTGATTCGGCCTCCCATTGGCTGTCGCGCTCACGGACCGCAATCGTGTTTCCCACCGCGGTGATTCGCAGTCCGGTCAGCGGCAACTCCGCAGGAAGCGTCGCCTTCAGTCGCTGCAGCGCGCGCACGATCTTGCGAGTCGGGATGTCGGCCGCTTGCAGCTGATGGGCGGTCCTCAGAAGCACGACATCGCGAAAGGAAAAACGGTACTCGTTGCGCGGTCCGCGCGAGGGACTCACGAAGCCGTTCGCTATCAGCCCTGCAATCGCACTTCGGGAGAGACCCAACATCTCCTGAATGCTGCGCAGGGTGTGCGGTGCCTCCGACGGATCGTTGCTCACTTCCTCAATCGCGCGCTTGCCGGGGAAGCTGGAGCGGCGGTCTTGGGCGCTCGCTTCGCGCCCTTGCGCTCTTTCGATGCCAGTGCCGTGACTGCCTCTGCGGCCGGCACGCGACTCGGGCGCTTCGCGCCGCCGCGTGCCAGGCTGGCGCGCAGCATCTCGGTCAGGTCGATGATCTGGCCGCTCGCAGGCGGCTCATGCTGCTCCACGGCGACGATTTGCTTCCCGGCGATCTTCGCGTCGATGGCTGCCAGGATTCGCTTCTTCTCTTCGTCCTCGAACTGCGTCGGGTCGTAGCTTTCCTCGGATATCTGGTCGATGAGCTGGAGCGCCAGCTTCACCTCCGCATCGGAAGGCGTGATCTCCTCGATCTCGAGGTCCTTCATCGACCGCACCTCTTCGGCATAGAGCAGTTGCTGCAGCACCAGGCCGTCCTCTGCCGCGCGGACCTGGACAATGTACTGCTTTCCCTTCCAGGCCCACTTCGCGAGCGCGCAGCGGCCGCTCTTGCGCATCGCCGCGCGCAAGAGGGTGTACGGCTTGGCGCCGCGCTTGTCGGGTGCGATGAAGTACGCCTTGTCGTAATAGAGGGGGTCGACCGCCTTTTCCGGGATGAAGGCAACGATGTCGATCGTGTGGGTCGCGCTTTCTTCCACGGCCTTCAACTCGTCGGGGGTGAACAGGACGTAGCGGTCCTTTTCGAACTCGTACCCCTTGACCATTTCCGAACGGGGAACGACGGTGGTCTGATCCTTCTCCGAAACATATTGCTGCTTGAGGCGAGAGCCGTCCTTGGCCAGCAAGTTGAACTTGACCGTTGCGGCGCTTTCGGTCGCGGAATACAACTTGACCGGGATGGAGACCAATCCGAAGCTGAGAGACAAGGACGCGATGGAACGAGCGGGCATGCCGACCTCCGTTGGACGTGCGGCCGGCACCTCCTGGCCTGAGGATGCCACTTTCCTGAGTCCTCGAACAGAGCGAAGGGGAGGCGCCGCCGCGGTCGGTGGTGGTGGTCACGCGAAATATGGTGCCGAAGGAGCTCGACAGGCGTTGCCGAGCGCAGAGGGCCTTGGTGCTGCTCGCATCTCAGCCGCTTGGGAGTTTCAAAACGACCTATTTCCGGCAGGGACAACATCGGAGCGCATGCCGCAATCTCATGCGCGACGCGCACTGCGAGGCGCGCCCCACGCGAGACAGCTCCTCGAACTTGAGGATTGCAAGCGGCTGCTACGCGCACCGCATCCAGTCCGCGACCTGAGGCGCAGGTGCCGCTTTGCACAACCGCCCGCGCGGAGCGTCCCGGCACGATGGCGATGCCCAACGGCGAGCGCGTGTTCAATATCTCGCGCGAGACGCTCACTAGACCTTGAATTCCTTGTCCAGGACGAATATCTTGACGGTCTCTCTCTTTACGCCATCGAAGGCCATGGCTTCCGCCGTCGCGGGGGAATCCATGCCCTTCATGAACGCGTCCAAGTCATCGGGCTCGGCGCACACCGCGACTTGATTGCCTGCGATGGTCGCGAAACTAATTGGCTTGGTTACGGTTTGGCTCCTGAAAAGCGGACCGTGGGTCCGGAAGCCCTTCTCCCACTTGTCCGGGTCTTCAATCTGCGCTGTGATTACTACCTTGGGCATGTCATTTCTCCTTTGAGCAGGCACCCGCTCAGATTGGAACTTTGAAAGCCTGATTGCTACGCGCCAAGGTTGCCAGTCTGGCTTGGACACCAGTCGACGAAGTTCATGTGGGTCTCATTGGTGGTTTCAGGCCAGGGCGAGGTGGGTAGCCTTGGCCATTTAACGGCCGCGATGTTGAACTAGTCAATTCGCATTACATTTTGACGTTCATGGATGCTCGCAGGGCTTGACGCAGGCGCGACAGGCCCCGGTCTCGCCTTCCGAGTTCGTGGCCTCGGTGGTCATGTCCAAAGTTGTCGACCGTTGTCTCGGGCGCCCGTCAAGGCGCGTTGCGTGTTTGCAAAGACCGACCTTGACGGTTCGACTTCGGAGTTCTTCGGCGCTGTGTCGTTTGAAGCTGGCAGGGCTCCTTTGAGCGTGGAGCGCACCTCGGAACGTGGACGACCTACGACAAGAATGACGTGGTGTACAAAGTCGCGGCCATTAGGCCACCAAACGGCAAGTGACGGCCATAAGCGGGCGTGCGACGGCACCTCAGAACCCGCGGGACCGGTGAGAGCGGCGAGCAGCGCTGCTGACAATGCAGTGCATTGCCAAGACAATGCAATTGCATTACTATCCGGGGAAGCAACATTTTCAGGAGGCCGAAATGGCTGCCACCCTCGAAGCTGAAAGCACCCTCACCGACCGCTACCAGACCACAGTGCCCGAGCCAATTCGGCAGGCGTTGCGGTTGGGCAAGCGCGACAAGATCCACTACGAGCTGAAGGATGGTAACGTCGTGATCAGCCGAGCCGAAGCAGCCGCCGAGGCGGATCCTGTCATGGGCCAGTTCTTGAATTTCCTGGCCAAGGACATCGCTGCCCACCCGGAGCGCGTGAAGGCCGTGGACGCCGGGTTCGTGGAGCGCCTGCGTGGCCTTACCGAAGGCGTCGATGTCGACCTGGACGCTGCGCTGTCGTGTGACGACGAATGACCGAGGCCGCTGAACCGAGGCCTCTGATCATCAACGGCTGGAACATCTTCGCGCACCCGCTCTTCCTGGACCAACTCGAGGAACTCGCGCAAAAGGTGGAGGCGCTGAAGAAGCGCGACTCGAAGGGCTGGATGAAGAAGAACGCGGCCAAGCGCCTGGCTGCGGTAACGAAGGTCGCGTTTGAACTGATCCCTCAAGACCCTACGCATCTGCAGTTCCGCCAGGGCGACACCCTGGGAGACGAGTACAAGCATTGGTTCCGTGCCAAGTTCCTGCAGCAGTACCGCCTGTTCTTCCGCTACCACGCCGAGACCAAGACGATCCTGCTGGCCTGGGTGAACGACGAGGACACAAGGCGTGCCTATGAGAGTGATACAGATGCCTACAAGACCTTCCGAAAGATGCTCAAGGATGGCAACCCGCCCGACAGCTGGAATGCGCTGCTGAAGGAGGGACGGGAGCAGATCGAGCGGCTGGCCAAGGTGGCAGCGGCGACGAAGTAGGTCCCGGTGGAGGCGGACAGCGTCTCTGGGTTTGAGGCTGCCATCTCAGCCCGGCAATCGCTGGCCGAGATTGCCTCCCTGGACTGGCGAGGGCCGGGTGAAGAAACTGTCGTCGTCATGCGGGCGGCCAGCCCTGCGCAGCATTCTGTCGACCATCGCACCGAACTTCCGCTTCCACAGACGTGAAGGACCGCAAGGGCCCATAGCCGCCCTTGAGCGGACGCAAAGGATGCCCTGAAGCGATCGTTCGATTGTGCGGTCTCTCTGCGCAGGGGAGGGAAGCTTAGTGATCCATTCGGGCGCGGGCGTTGAGGGATCCGCCGATCCACGTTTGGCACTCTATTTGTCGTCTCAATCGGGCATCAGGGCTGAGTTTGGAACTCTATTTCGCGTTCTTACACTCTATTTGCTCGCACCAGGTGGTCCGACTGCCTGTCAGCCTGCTGCAAGCACGGCCCTCATAATTATGAATTCAGTTTCTACGACAAGTCAAAGCCAGAACTGGAGACACGCCCATGAGCCGCTATGCAGACTTCTATCGCCAGTCGATCGATGCGCCGGAGGCCTTCTGGGCCGAACAGGCCAAGCTCATCGACTGGAAAACGCCGCCGCAGCAGATCCTCGATGCCTCTAACGCGCCCTTCGCGCGCTGGTTCGCGGGCGGCACGACCAATCTCTGCCACAACGCGGTCGATCGCCACCTCGCCACCCGCGGCGATCAGCCCGCGCTGATCGCCGTTTCCACCGAGACCGGCACCGAAAAAAGCTACAGCTTCAAGGAACTGCATGCCGAGGTGCAGCGTTTTGCGGCGAGCCTGATGGAGCTCGGCGTCGGCAAGGGCGACCGCGTGCTGATCTACATGCCGATGATTCCCGAGGCCGCCTTCGCGATGCTGGCCTGCGCGCGCTTGGGCGCGATCCACTGCGTGGTGTTCGGCGGCTTCGCCAGCGGCTCGCTGGCCTCGCGCATCGAGGATGCGACGCCGAAAGTCGTCGTCAGCGCCGACGCCGGGTCGCGCGGCGGCAAGGTGCTTGCGTACAAGCCGCTGCTCGACGAGGCGATCCGGCAGTCCTCGCACAAGCCCGAGTCGGTGCTGCTGGTCGATCGCGGCCTGGCGCCGATGGCCCTGACCGAAGGGCGTGACCATCTGGCGGCCGCGCTGGTCGAGAAGCACCGCGATGCGCAGGTGCCCTGCGCCTGGCTGGACGCGACCGACATCAGCTACACCATCTACACCAGCGGCACCACCGGCCGGCCCAAAGGGGTGCAGCGCGACACCGGGGGCTATGCCGTGGCCCTGGCCGCCAGCATGAAGCACATCTTCGACGGCCGGCCCGGCGAAACCTATTTCTCGACCAGCGACATCGGCTGGGTGGTGGGCCACAGCTACATCGTCTACGGCCCGCTGATCGCGGGGATGGCGACCCTCATGTACGAGGGCCTGCCCACGCAGGGCCTCGACCGGCAACCCGACGGCGGCATCTGGTGGCGGCTGGTGGAAAAATACAAGGTGACCGTGATGTTCAGCGCGCCCACCGCGGTGCGCGTGCTCAAGAAGCAGGACCCGGCGCTCTTGAAGAAGTACGACCTCTCGAGCCTGCGCGCGCTGTTCCTGGCCGGCGAGCCGCTCGACGAGCCCACGGCGCGCTGGATCAGCGAGGGCCTGGGCGTGCCGATCATCGACAACTACTGGCAGACCGAGTCGGGCTGGCCCATCCTCACGGTGGCCAACGGGGTTGAGCAGACGCGAAGCAAGTTCGGCAGCCCCGGCGTTCCGATGTACGGCTACAAGGTGAAGATCCTCCATGAGGCGACCGGCGAGGAACTGAGCGGCGCCAACGAGAAGGGCGTGGTGGTGATCGAGGGGCCGACGCCGCCGGGCTTCATGCAGACCGTGTGGAAGGACGACGAGCGCTTCGTCAACACCTACTGGAAGAGCGTGCCGGGCAAGCTGGTGTATTCCACCTTCGACTGGGGCATCCGCGACGAGGACGGCTACTTCTACATCCTCGGGCGTACCGACGACGTGATCAATGTCGCCGGCCATCGGCTCGGCACGCGCGAGATCGAGGAAGCGATCTCGGGCCATGCGAAGGTCGCCGAAGTCGCGGTCGTCGGCGTAGCCGATGCGCTCAAGGGGCAGGTGGCGATGGCCTTCGTGGTGCCGAAGGATGGTGCAGCGCTCGGCGACGACCAGGCAGCCCTTCTCCTCGAAGGGGAAATCATGAAGCAGGTGGCCGACCAGCTCGGCGCGCTGGCGCGTCCCGCGCGCGTGCGCTTCGTGAGCGCGCTGCCCAAGACGCGCAGCGGCAAGCTGCTGCGCCGCGCGATCCAGGCCGTGTGCGAACAGCGCGACCCGGGCGACCTAACCACGATAGAAGACCCCGGCGCCCTCCAGCAGATCAGGCAATCGCTATCCCCTTGAGGGCTTGCGAAGGCGCTTTCCGCCGTCACGTAGTTGCCATGGCACAATGCCAGGGTACTCAGGCCCTTCCCCAGCCACAGTCGCATCCGCCATCCGGTTCAGCCGTGTCGCGGAAGGTTTCTTAAACCAGCTAATGCTTCCTACAGGGAAGCGAAGGTCAGCGGAATATGAGCGATTCATCGTCGACGCCCGGCGCGTCCGTCTATCACGCCTACCAAGGCAACACCTACCTCTTCGGCGGCAACGCGCCCTATGTCGAGGAGATGTACGAAAACTACCTCAGCAATCCCGGCAGCGTGCCCGACAACTGGCGCTCGTACTTCGATGCGCTGCAGCACGTGCCCGCCACCGACGGCAGCACCACCCGCGACGTGCCGCACCAGCCGGTCATCAATGCCTTCGCCGAGCGCGCCAAGCAGGGCACCACGAGGGTGGTGCAGGCCAGCGGCGCCGATTCGGAGCTGGGCCGCCAGCGCACCGCCGTCCAGCAGCTGATCGCGGCCTACCGCAACGTCGGCGTCCGCTGGGCCGACCTTGACCCGTTGAAGCGCGCGGAGCGCCCGTCGATTCCGGAACTCGAGCCTTCGTTCTACGGTTTCACCGATGCCGATCTCGAAACGGTGTTCAACACGAGCAACACCTTCTTCGGCAAGGACACGATGTCCTTGCGCGACCTGCTCAACGCGCTGCGCGAGACCTACTGCGGCACGATGGGCGTCGAGTACATGTACACCACCGACCAGAACCACAAGCGCTGGTGGCAGCAGAGGCTCGAGAGCGCGCGGACCAACCCGAAGCTCAGCACCGAGCAGAAGAAGCGCATCCTCGAACGCCTGACGGCGGCCGAAGGCCTGGAGCGCTTCCTCCACACCAAGTACGTCGGCCAGAAGCGCTTCTCGCTCGAAGGCGGGGAGAGCTTTATCGTCTCGATGGACGAGCTGATCAGCCAGGCCGGCGTCAAGGGCGTGCAGGAGATCGTGATCGGCATGGCCCACCGCGGCCGTCTCAACGTGCTGGTCAACTCGCTCGGCAAGATGCCGGCCGACCTGTTCGCCGAGTTCGACCACACGGCGCCTGAAGACCTGCCCAGCGGCGACGTCAAGTACCACCAGGGCTTCAGCTCCGACGTTTCGACGCCCGGCGGTCCGGTGCACCTGAGCCTGGCCTTCAACCCCTCGCACCTCGAGATCGTGAACCCCGTGGTCGAAGGCTCCGTGCGCGCGCGCATGGACCGCCGTGCCGACCCGCTCGGCAAGCAGGTGCTGCCGGTGATCGTGCACGGCGACGCCGCCTTCGCAGGGCAGGGCGTCGTGATGGAGACGTTGGCGCTGGCCGAAACGCGCGGCTATTCCACCGGCGGCACGGTCCATATCGTGATCAACAACCAGATCGGCTTCACCACCAGCGACCCGCGCGACAGCCGCTCGACGCTGTACTGCACCGACATCGTCAAGATGGTCGAGGCGCCCGTGCTGCACGTGAACGGCGACGACCCCGAAGCGGTGGTGCTCGCGACCCAGCTCGCCCTCGAATTCCGCATGGAGTTCCAGAAGGACGTGGTGGTCGACATCATCTGTTTCCGCAAGCTCGGCCACAACGAGCAGGACACGCCCTCGCTCACCCAGCCGCTGATGTACAAGAAGATCGCGGCGCACCCGGGCACGCGCAAGCTCTATGCCGAGAGACTCGCCGCCCAGGGCCTGGGCGACACGCTCGGCGACGACATGGTGAAGACGCAGCGTGCGGCCTTCGACGCCGGCAAGAACACCACCAATCCGGTGCTGACCAACTTCAAGAGCAAGTACGCGGTCGACTGGAGCCCCTTCCTCAACAAGAAGTGGACCGACGCCGGCGACACCGCCATCCCCACCGCGGAATGGAAGCGCCTGGCCGAGCGCATCACCAGGGCGCCGGAAAAGTTCACCGTGCATCCGCTGGTCAAGAAGGTGCTCGACGACCGTGCGGCCATGGGCCGCGGCGACGTCAACGTCGACTGGGGCATGGGCGAGCACATGGCTTTCGCCTCGCTGGTGGCCAGCGGCTATCCGGTGCGCCTTTCGGGCGAGGACAGCGGCCGCGGCACCTTCACGCACCGCCACGCCGTGCTGCACGACCAGAACCGCGAGAAGTTCGACGAGGGCACCTACGTGCCGCTTTCGAACGTGGCCGACAACCAGGCGCCCTTCGTCGTCATCGACTCCATCCTTTCCGAAGAGGCGGTGCTCGCCTTCGAATACGGCTACGCGTCGAACGATCCGAACACGCTGGTGATCTGGGAAGCGCAGTTCGGTGACTTCGTCAACGGCGCGCAGGTCGTGATCGACCAGTTCATCGCCTCGGGCGAAGTGAAGTGGGGCCGCGTCAACGGCATCACGCTGATGCTGCCGCACGGCTACGAAGGGCAGGGCCCCGAGCACAGCTCGGCGCGCCTCGAGCGCTTCATGCAGCTGTCGGCCGACGCCAACATGCAGGTCGTGCAGCCCACCACCGCGAGCCAGATCTTCCACGTGCTGCGCCGGCAGATGGTGCGCAACCTGCGCAAGCCCTTGGTCATCATGACGCCCAAGTCGCTGCTGCGGAACAAGGACGCGACCTCCCCGCTGTCCGAGTTCACCAAGGGCAGCTTCCAGACCGTCATTCCCGACAACAAGGACCTGAAGGCCGAGAAGGTCAAGCGCCTCATTGCCTGCTCCGGCAAGGTCTACTACGACCTGGCGAAGAAGCGCGAGGAAAAGGGCGCCGACGACGTGGCGATCATCCGCGTCGAGCAGCTCTATCCGTTCCCGCACAAGGCCTTCGCCGCGGAACTCAGGAAGTACCCGAACCTCGTCGACGTGGTGTGGTGCCAGGACGAGCCGCAGAACCAGGGCGCCTGGTTCTTCGTGCAGCACTACATCCACGAGAACATGCTGGAAGGCCAGAAGCTCGGCTACTCGGGCCGCGCCGCCTCGGCGTCGCCCGCGGTCGGCTATTCGCACCTGCACCAGGAACAGCAGAAGGCGCTGGTCGACGGCGCATTTGCCAAGCTCAAGGGCTTCGTGCTGACCAAGTAAGAAGAACCACATTCACACCTACGAAGAAACACGAAGCGGAGCACATCAGTAATGTCTATCGTTGAAGTCAAAGTCCCCCAGTTGTCCGAATCCGTGGCCGAAGCCACGATGCTGCAGTGGAAGAAGAAGGCCGGCGAAGCCGTCGCGGTCGATGAGATCCTGATCGAGATCGAGACCGACAAGGTCGTGCTGGAAGTTCCGGCGCCGGCCGCCGGCGTGCTGGCCGAGATCGTGGCGGGCGACGGTGCCACCGTCGTCGCCGACCAGTTGATCGCGAAGATCGACACCGAGGGCAAGGGCGCGGCAGCCGCGCCCGCCGCTGCTCCGGCGGCAGCGCCAGCGGCCGCTCCGGCTCCCGCGGCAGCCGCCGCTGCCGCCCCGGCCGGTGGCTCGAAGTCCGATGTCGCGATGCCCGCGGCAGCCAAGCTCTTGGCCGACAACAAGCTCACGACGGGCGACGTGGCCGGCACCGGCAAGGACGGCCGCGTCACCAAGGGCGACGTGCTCGGTGCGGTCGCCTCCGGCGTCACGGCCAAGGTGGCTGCGCCGGTGGCCATCCCGACGGGCGCGCCCAAGACGGCGCTGCCGCAGGTCGCTGCGCCTGCCCGCGCGCCGGATCTCGGCGAGCGTCCGGAAGAGCGCGTGCCGATGAGCCGCCTGCGCGCCCGCATCGCCGAGCGCCTGCTGCAGTCGCAAGCGACCAACGCCATCCTGACCACCTTCAACGAGGTCAACATGGCGCCGGTGATGGAAATGCGCAAGCGCTACCAGGAGAAGTTCGAGAAGGAGCACGGCGTCAAGATCGGCTTCATGAGCTTCTTCGTGAAGGCCGCGGTGCATGCGCTGAAGAAATACCCGGTGATCAACGCCTCGGTGGACGGCAACGACATCGTCTACCACGGCTACTTCGACATCGGCATCGCCGTCGGTTCGCCGCGCGGCCTGGTGGTGCCGATCCTGCGCAATGCCGACCAGATGAGCTTTGCCGACATCGAGAAGAAGATCGCCGAGTACGGCCAGAAGGCCAAGGACGGCAAGCTGGGCATCGAGGAGATGACCGGCGGCACCTTCTCCATCTCCAACGGCGGCGTGTTCGGCTCGATGCTGTCGACGCCGATCATCAACCCGCCGCAGTCCGCCATCCTCGGCGTGCATGCGACCAAGGACCGCGCCGTGGTCGAGAACGGCCAGATCGTCGTGCGCCCGATGAACTACCTCGCGATGTCGTACGACCACCGCATCATCGACGGCCGTGAAGCCGTGCTGGGCCTCGTGGCCATGAAGGAGGCGCTGGAAGATCCTGCCC
This sequence comes from Variovorax sp. LjRoot84, assembly GCF_964254305.1. NCBI lineage: Bacteria > Pseudomonadati > Pseudomonadota > Betaproteobacteria > Burkholderiales > Comamonadaceae > Variovorax > Variovorax sp. LjRoot84. Next base: position 3,657,057 of record NZ_CAXUTE020000001.1, on the reverse strand, counting down.
GCCTGCTGTTCGACATCTGAGGAGCCACCTGATGTCCAACAAGCAATTCGACGTCATCGTCATCGGTGGCGGCCCCGGCGGCTACGTCGCGGCCATCCGCGCAGCGCAGCTCGGCTTCAACGTCGCCTGCATCGACGAGTGGAAGAACGGCAAGGGCGGCCCGGCACTGGGCGGCACCTGCACCAACATCGGCTGCATTCCCTCGAAGGCGCTGCTGCAGTCGTCCGAGAACTACGACCACGCCGGGCATCACTTTGCCGACCACGGCATCAAGGTCGAGGGCCTGAGCCTCGATCTGGCCAAGATGCTGGCGCGCAAGGACGCGGTCGTGAAGCAGAACAACGACGGCATCACCTACCTGTTCAAGAAGAACAAGGTCACGTTCTTCCACGGCCGCGGCTCCTTCGTGAAGGCGTCCGGCGCCGGCTATGAGCTGAAGGTGACGGGCACGGCCGAGGAATCCATCGAGGGCAAGCACATCATCCTGGCGACCGGCTCCAATCCGCGCCCGCTGCCGGGCGCGGACTTCGACGAGGAGAACATCCTCTCGAACGACGGCGCGCTGCGCATAACCGGCGTGCCCAAGAAGCTGGGTCTGATCGGCTCCGGCGTCATCGGCCTCGAAATGGGTTCGGTCTGGCGCCGCCTGGGTGCCGAGGTCACGGTGCTCGAAGCGCTGCCGACCTTCCTCGGCGCGGTCGACGAGCAGATCGCCAAGGAAGCGCACAAGGCCTTCACCAAGCAGGGCCTGAAGATCGAGCTCGGCGTCAAGGTGGGCGAGGTCAAGTCAGGCAAGAAGGGCGTCAGCGTTGCCTGGACCAATGCCAAGGGCGAAGCGCAGACGCTCGAGGTCGACAAGCTCATCGTCTCGATCGGCCGCGTACCCAATACCATCGGCCTCAACGCCGAGGCGGTCGGCCTGAAGCTCGACGAGCGCGGCGCCATCGTGGTCGACGACGATTGCAAGACCAGCCTGCCGAACGTGTGGGCCATCGGCGACGTAGTGCGCGGCCCGATGCTCGCGCACAAGGCCGAGGAAGAGGGCGTGGCGGTGGCCGAGCGCATCGCGGGCCAGCACGGGCACGTGAACTTCAACACCGTCCCGTGGGTGATCTACACCTCGCCCGAGATCGCGTGGGTCGGCCAGACCGAGCAGCAGCTCAAGGCCGAAGGCCGCGCCTACAAGGCCGGCACCTTCCCGTTCATGGCCAACGGGCGCGCCCGTGCGCTCGGCGACACGACCGGCATGGTCAAGTTCATCGCCGATGCGGCGACCGACGAGATTCTCGGCGTTCACATCGTCGGCCCGATGGCCAGCGAGCTGATCTCCGAGGCGGTGGTGGCGATGGAGTTCAAGGCCAGCGCCGAGGACATCGCGCGCATCTGCCACGCGCATCCATCGCTGTCCGAAGCGACCAAGGAAGCTGCATTGGCCGTCGACAAGCGCACGCTCAATTTCTGACCACTTGAGCGTCAAACAGGCTTACGAAGCGGAGCTGGCTGCGAGGGGGTACCAGAGCGACCCCGCGCAGCTGCGCGCCGTCGAAGCGCTCGATCGCTGCGCGAGCGAGTGGGGCGACTACAAGGCGCGGCGCTCCAATGCGCTCAAGAAGCTGATCAACCGGCTGGACATTCCGCGCGGCGTCTACATGTACGGCGGGGTGGGGCGCGGCAAGAGCTTCCTGATGGATTGCTTCTACAACGCGGTCCCGCTCAGGCGCAAGACCCGGCTGCACTTCCACGAGTTCATGCGCGAGGTCCATCGCGAGCTGGCCGAGCTGCAGGGCACGGTCAACCCGCTCGACGAACTCGGGCGCCGGATCGCCAAGCGCTACAAGCTGATCTGCTTCGACGAGTTCCATGTCGCCGACATCACCGATGCCATGATCCTGCATCGGCTGCTGACGGCGCTGTTCGAGAACGGGGTGGGCTTCGTCACGACCTCGAATTTCAAGCCCGACGATCTCTATCCCGGCGGGCTGCATCGCGACCGCATCCTGCCTGCGATCGCGCTGCTCAACGAGCGGCTCGAGGTGATCGGCGTCGACAACGGCACCGACTACCGCCGCCGCACGCTGGAGCAGGTACGCCTCTACCTCACGCCCAACGGCGCGGCGGCCGACAAGGAGATGCGCCACGCCTTCGAGCGCCTCGCCGAAAGCGCGGACGAGAACCCCGTGCTGCACATCGAGTCGCGCGAGATCCACGCGCGCCGCAAGGCCGGCGGCGTGGTCTGGTTCGACTTCAAGACCCTGTGCGGCGGTCCGCGTTCGCAGAACGACTACCTGGAGATCGCGACCCAGTTCCACACCGTGCTCCTTTCCGACGTGCCGTACATGCCGGTGCGCATGGCCTCTGAAGCACGTCGTTTCACATGGCTGGTCGACGTGTTCTACGATCGGCGCGTGAAGCTCATCATGTCGGCGGAGGTTCCGCCGGAGGCGTTGTACACCGAGGGTCCGCTGGCCCACGAATTTCCTCGCACCGTGTCCAGACTCAATGAAATGCAGTCGGCCGAATTCCTGGCGCTCGAGCGCCGCGTCGTCGACACCCGCCTCACATGAAGAACACCGTCCTTGCACTCTTGATGGCCTTGACCGCGCTGCCGCTGTGGGCGCAGTCCACCGCCACGACCGGCAACACCGATTTCGAAGCGGAGCGAGCGCGCCTGTCGCAGGAGCGCAAGGTGGTCGAAGAACGCTTCCAGACCGAGCAGAAGGCCTGCTACCAGAAGTTTGCGGTCGAGGGCTGCCTGGAAGACAGTCGCCGGCGCCGGCGCACCGCCACCGACGACATCAAGCGCCAGGAAGCCGCCATCAACGACATCGAACGCAAGCGCCGCGGGGCCGCTGCGCTCGATCGGCTCGAGGAAAAAAAGGCCAGCCCGCGCCCGCAGGACACACCCTCGCAGCGCGAGCAGTCGATCAAGAACCAGGAGGAGCGCGAGCAGCGCTCGGCCGATCATGCGACGAGCCGCGCCCGCCTGGCCTCCGATGCCGCCCTGCGGAAACGCGAGCTCGAAGACAAGCAGCGCGCGCATGCCGAGAACCAGGCCAAGGCTGCTGCCCGGCGTGCCGAGGCGCCGGTCGAGCGCGAAGCCTACGAGCGCAAGCAGCAGAAGGCAGAGGAGCATCGCGCCGATCGCGAGCGCCGCAACGCCGAGAAGACGAAGGACAAGGCCCGTTCGCCGTCCTTGCCGACGCCGCCTTGAGCGCGTGCCGGCGGCTCGGCCTCAGTCCGCAGCGTCCGCAGCCACCGGAAGCGCTTCGAGCTTCAGCACGACCAGCGAAATATTGTCCCCGGTGCCGCGCGCGCGGCGCCGCGCTTCCGACACCAGCAGTTCGGCTGCCGCGCGGGGCGATTGTTCGTGCAGCACCCTGCCCATCTCCTCCGGCGTGAAGTAGTGCCAGAGCCCGTCGCTGCAGGCCATCAGCAGATCGTCGGGTTCCAGCTTGGGAACCAGGTGGATGTCGACCGGCGGCGGCGTGGACTTCATGCCGAGGCAGCCGAGCAGGATGTTTCCTTGCGGGTGGATGTTGGCTTCCGCCTCGCTGATCTCGCCGCGGTCCACCAGCGCCTGCACGTAGGAGTGGTCCTTGGTTCGCTTGATCAGCTGGCCGTTGCGGAAATGGTAGATGCGCGAATCGCCCGCATGGATCCAGACGCAGTCGCCTCCAGGATTCATGAGGAACGCCGCCAGCGTGCTGTGCGGCTCCTCCTCGCTGGAGATCGCGGTGAGCTTGATCACCGTGTTGGCGTCTTCCAGCAGCTGGCGCAGTGTGGCCACGGCCTCGTCGCGACCCGGCTTGTAGCGCGAGAACAACTGGCGTGCTGTCATCAGCACCTGGTCCGATGCCTTGCGCCCCCCGCTGCGTCCACCCATGCCGTCGGCGACGACGCCGAGCACGCAACCCGGCGTGCGCGGGTGGTTCATGATCAGGACCTGGTCCTGCTGGTAGGGGCGGTCCCCCTTGTGAAGACCGGTGGCCGCTGCGAGTCGAAAGCCTGGGGTCGTGGGCGCGGAGGCGACGGTGGCTCGGTCTTTCATGTGGTCGTGTGATGGAAACGAAGACGTATTATCGAGTCAACCCCGCGCGAAGCCCGAATCGCCGTTGCATCGTCTTCGCATCGCCCCCGTTGGACTCCAATCTTCACTCCTTTTCCCGTCAGCTGATCGAACTGCGCATCGAGCACGCCGACCTGGACGCCACCATCGACCGACTCGTCGAGGCCGTGCCGCAGGACGAACTCCTGCTGCGGCGCTTGAAGAAAAGGCGGCTCGCCCTGCGCGACCAGATCGTCCGCCTGGAGCGCATGCTCGATCCGCAAGAGCCCGCCTGATGTCGCTCGATCAAATGGTGCGCGACGCCTTCGCGCAGGACGGTGTGCTGTCGCACGCGGCCGAACAGTTCCGCGAGCGCGAAGGCCAGACCCAGATGGCTCTGGCCGTGGCCCGCACCATCGACCAGGGCGGTGTGCTCGTGGTCGAGGCCGGCACCGGCGTCGGCAAGACCTTCTCCTACCTGGTGCCGGCGCTGCTGAGCGGCGAGCGCGTGCTGCTCTCGACTGCCACCAAGACGCTGCAGGACCAGCTCTTCGGGCGCGATCTGCCGCGGCTGGTCGAGGCGCTGGGCCTGCCGGTGCGCACCGCGCTGCTCAAGGGGCGGGCGAGCTACCTGTGCCTGCATCGCCTCGACTTGGCGCGCCATGACGCGTCCCTGCCCGAACGCGGCAGCGTTCGCACGCTGGCGAAGATCGAGCAGTGGTCGAAGGCCACCCGCACCGGCGACCTGGCCGAGCTGCCGGGCCTGGACGAGCGCTCGCCGCTGATCCCGCTGGTGACCTCCACGCGCGAGAACTGCCTTGGCGCGCAATGTCCGCAGTTCAAGCCCTGCCACGTCAACCTGGCGCGCCGCGAGGCGATGGCGGCCGACGTGGTGGTCATTAACCATCACCTGTTCTTCGCCGACCTGGCGGTGCGTGAATCGGGCATGGCGGAACTGCTGCCGACCGTGCGCGTGGTCGTGTTCGACGAAGCGCACCAGCTCAACGAGACCGGCGTGCAGTTCCTCGGCGTGCAGCTCGGCAGCGGGCAGGCGCTGGATTTCGCGCGCGACATGCTGGCCGCCGGCCTGCAGCAGGCGCGCGGGCTGGTCGACTGGCAGCAGCTGGTGGCTGCAGTCGAACGCGGCGCGCGCGAATTGCGGCTCGCGGCCGGCAAGCAGTGGCCCGGTGCCAAGCTGCGCTGGGCAGGCGCGTCGCCGGAGGCCGTGCCTGCCGAGGCCTGGCAGGCCGCGCTCGACGCCCTGCAGCAGGCCTTCGAGCACGCAGCGCGGGCACTCGACACGGTGAGCGAACTCTCGCCCGATTTCGTGCGCCTGCACGAGCGCGCGGAACAGCTCGCGGAACGCGCGACCCGTTTTGCCCAGGCCTGCCCCGCGGAATCGGTGCGATGGGTGGACGTGGGCACGCAGCTGCGGCTGGTGGAGTCGCCGCTGGATATTGCCGAGGCGGTGCGCACGCGCGTGCTCAAGGCCGACGCGGTCGATCCGGAAGAACAGGGACGTGCCTGGGTGTTCACCTCGGCCACGCTCGGCGACGATCCGAAGCTGCGCTGGTTCACCGAACCCTGCGGGCTCGACGACGCCGAGGTGCTGCGCGTCCAGAGTCCCTTCGACTACGCGCGCCAGGCTGCGCTCTACGTTCCGCGCGCATTTCCCAAACCCAGCGATCCGGCACACAGCGTGCAGGTGGCGACGCTCGCGGCCCGGGGCGCCGAGGCCTTGGGCGGACGCACGCTGGTGCTCACGACCACGCTGCGTGCACTGCGCACCATCGGCGATGCCATCAAGCAGCAGTTCGAGCGGCTGGAAGCCGGGCGCCGGCCGGAGGTGCTGGTGCAGGGCGAGTTGCCCAAGCGCGCGCTGATGGACCGCTTCCGCGAAGGTGCGGCCGACGGGCGTGCGGGCTGCGTGCTGGTGGCCTCGGCCTCGTTCTGGGAAGGATTCGATGCGCCTGGCGATGCGCTGCAGCTGGTCGTGATCGACAAGCTGCCTTTTCCGCCGCCGAACGATCCGCTCGTCGAAGCGCGTTCGCAGCGCCTCGAATCGCAAGGTCGCAGCGCCTTCAGCGACTATTCGCTGCCGGAAGCGGCCGTGGCCCTCAAGCAGGGCGCAGGGCGCCTGATCCGGCGCGAAACCGACAGGGGCGTGCTGGTGATCTGCGACACGCGGCTGGTCGCGATGGGCTACGGGCGGCGGCTGCTGGCGGCCTTGCCGCCGATGCGCAGGCTGGACAGCGAAGACGCGTTCGACGCCGCGCTGCTGGAACTCGCGGGCTGAAAATCAAAAAGGCCCGGAAAGGGCCTTTGTTGGAGTCGTTACCAGAGCTTCCACCAGGGGTCGTCCTTGGCCCTGAAGCCGCGCGTCAGGTATTCGCTCTTCGGGTAGTTGCTGGTCAGCACGCGCTTGGCGTCGTCGCGCAGGTCGGTCAGGCCGAGCGCGTCGTAGGACTGGACCATGATGTACAGCGCCTCTTCGAGCGCCGGCACTTCGCGGTAGTCGGCCAGGGCCAGCTGGGCGCGGTTGATGGCCGCCAGGTAGGCGCCGCGCGTGTAGTAGTAGCGCGCCACATGCACTTCGTACTGGGCCAGCGAGTTGACGATGTAGTTCATGCGCAGGCGCGCATCGGGCGTGTAGCGCGATTCCGGGAAGCGGGTGATCAGTTCCTTGAACGCCTCGAAGGACTCCTTGGCCGCCTTCTGGTCGCGTTCGGACAGGTCCTGCCGCGTCATCCACGCGAACAGGCCGAGGTCGTCGTTGAAGTTGATCACGCCCTTAAGGTAGATTGCGTAGTCGAGGGCGGGGCTGGCCGGGTGCAGCTTGATGAAGCGATCGAGGGTCGCGATGGCCGCGGGCCTTTCGCCGGCCTTGTACTGCGCATAGGCCTTGTCCAGCTGTGCTTGCTGCGCGAGCGGCGTGCCGGCGGCGCGGCCTTCGAGCTTCTCGAACAGCGGCACGGCCTTGTCGTAGGCGCCGGAGCTGGCTTCTTCCTTGGCTTCGGAGTAGATGCGGTTGGGACTCCAGTTCGCGGTCCGATCGACGGTGGTCGACGAGCAGCCGGCCACGAGCCACGCGGCCGCGCAAAGAGCCAGCCAGCCGGGGACAACCGATAATTTGGCGCGAAACATCACATAAGGCTTTCGTGAAACAGGTGCCGTCAATTATATCGGCCGACCCCCTGGACGAATCCCCAGGCGCGGTCGAGCACGACGAGGGCGCGGAGCTGTCCGAGCCGAGCGAGATTCGCAACTTTCTGTTCGGCCAGGACGAGCATGGGCAGCGGCTCGACCGTGCGCTGGCCGCGCTGGTGCCCGAGTTTTCGCGCAGCTACCTGCAGCAACTGATCGAAGCCGGCATGGTGGCGATCCAGGGGCGCGTGCTCACCAAGGCTTCGACCACGGTGCATGCGGGCGCTGCCGGGCGCATCGAGCTGCGGCCCACGCCGCAGAGCCAGGCTTTCCGGCCCGAACCGATGCCGATCACCGTGCTGCACGAGGACGAACACCTGCGCGTCATCGACAAGCCGGCCGGTCTCGTGGTCCATCCGGCGCCCGGCAACTGGAGCGGCACGCTGCTCAATGGCCTGCTGGCCCTGGACCCGCGGGCCGCGCTGCTGCCGCGCGCCGGCATCGTGCACCGGCTCGACCGCGACACCAGCGGCCTGATGGTGGTCGCGCGCAGCCGTTGCGCGATGGATGCGCTGGTGGCGCTGATTGCGGCACGCGAGGTCACGCGCCAATACCTCGCGCTCGCGCATCGCAGCTGGCAGGGCGCCGCTGCGCGCCACGTGGACGCCGCGATCGGGCGCGACCCGCGCAACCGGCTGCGCATGGCGGCGGTCGATCTGCAGCGGCATTCGGGCAAGCCCGCGCGCACGCTGATCGAAGCGCTGGACAGCAACGAGCAGGGCTGTGCCGTGCGCTGCACCCTGGAGACCGGGCGCACGCACCAGATCCGCGTGCACATGGCTTCGATCGGCCATCCGCTGGTCGGCGACACGCTCTACGGCGGCGCTGCCGCGGCCGGCCTCGCACGGCAGGCGCTGCACGCCTTCAGGCTCGCGTTCGTGCATCCGGTCACGCATCAGCCGATGGAGTTTCGCGCGCCGCCCCCGCCCGATCTGGTGCAGGCTTTGCAGGCCTGGGGGCTGGATTACAATCGTGCCTGACGGCCCCGAGGGCCGCGCCGGCCACCCGATGCCGGCCTTGCTGCAAAGCGCCTGCGGGCCGGCAGCGCCTCTTCATCCTTCTGAAATCAAGCGTCCTTCGTGGCGCCTTTTTCCCGGATACCGCGAACCATGAATACGGCGGATGCCAAGCGCATTCTCGAAACCGCCTTGATCTGTTCGACGCAGCCCTTGCCGGTGCGCGAACTGCGCGTGCTGTTCGACGACGAACTGGGCGCCGACACGATCAAGTCGTTGTTGCTCGAACTGCAGGAAGACTGGTCGCAACGCGGCCTGGAGCTCGTGAGCGTCGCCACCGGCTGGCGCTTCCAGAGCCGTCCCGAACTGCGCGACCATCTCGATCGCCTGCACCCGGAAAAGCCGCCGCGCTATACCCGCGCCGCGCTCGAAACGCTGGCAATCATTGCCTACCGCCAGCCGGTCACGCGCGGCGACATGGAAGACATCCGCGGCGTCACCATCAACTCGCTGATCCTGAAGCAGCTCGAAGACCGCAACTGGGTCGAGGTGATCGGGCATCGCGAGACGGTCGGCCGGCCGGCGCTCTATGCGACCACGCGCCAGTTTCTCGACGACCTGGGCCTGGCTTCGCTGGATCAATTGCCGGTCATCGAATCGCCGGCGCAGCAGGGTGCCTTGATCGACGCGCTCGAACAGGCGTCCGGCGGCGACCAGCCGGCCTTGCCGATCGACGAGTCTTCCGTCGAGACCGCAGAGGCCGTGAGCGAGGCCGAAACCGAGGCGGTTGCCGAAACCTTGCCCGAGCCCGAGCCCGAGCCCGAACTCCAGTCCTCGTCCCCCATCGAGCCCGATGCCGAGCCCGATGAGGTTGACATCACCGTCGTCTCCTCCGGAACCCGACCATGAGCCCATCCGATCCCGATGATGCAGCGACGCTGCCGGCCGAACCTGTTTCCGAAGATCGTGCGGCGGCGACCCCCGCACAGCCCGCGGACGGCGTGACCGAGCCGACCCCCGAAGGCGCAGGCGAGGCGGAGGCGCCTCGCAAGCGGCGGCCGCGCCGGCGCAAGCCCGCTGGCCAGGCCCCCGTCGAGATGGCGGTGGAAGCGGCCGAATTCACCCCGCCGGCGGCCGGTGAAGCGCAGAACGTGGCCGAGGACGACCTGGACGACGAGGAAGAGCCGGACGAGGAGGAAGACGACCTCGACCGGGCTCGCCGCGCCGCCGAGCGCGAGCAGCGCAATGCCCCGCCGCCCGAGCCGATCCGTTTTGCCGATGTCATCTCGGGCCAGTTCGATGCCGACGAGGAAAGCCCCGAGGTCCCGCCGCTCAAGCGCGTGCTGCTGCCTGAAGCCGATTCGCCCAAGCTGCACAAGGTGCTGGCGCAGGCCGGCCTCGGCTCGCGGCTCGAGATGGAGCAGCTCATCCTGCAGGGCCGCATCTCCGTCAACAACGAGCCGGCCCACATCGGCCAGCGCATCCAGTTCGGCGACCAGGTCAAGATCAACGGCAAGCCGATCCGCTACCGCATCGCGCCGCCGCCGGCGCGCGTGATCGCCTACCACAAGCCGGTCGGCGAAGTCGTCACGCACGACGATCCGCAGAACCGTCCGACGGTGTTCCGCAAGCTGCCGCGCCTCCAGCAGGGCAAGTGGCAATCGGTCGGTCGCCTCGACCTGAATACCGAAGGCCTCCTGCTTTTCACCAGCTCGGGCGAACTGGCCAACCAGCTCATGCACCCGCGCTTCGGGCTGGAGCGCGAGTACGCGGTCCGTGTGCTGGGCGCCCTCAGCAGCGAGGAAAAACAGCGCCTGCTCGAAGGCGTGCGGCTCGACGACGGCATGGCCCACTTCGGCACCATCGAAGAGGGCGGCGGCGAAGGCTCGAACTGCTGGTACCGCGTCACCATTTCCGAAGGCCGCAACCGCGAAGTGCGTCGCCTGTTCGAATCGGTCGGCCACGCGGTCAGCCGCCTGATCCGCATCCGCTACGGTGCGATGGTGCTGCCGCGCGGCCTCAAGCGCGGCGCCTGGATGGAGCTCGACGAGCGTGACATCCGCGCGCTGTTCCAGGCAGCCGGCGGTGCCGGCGAACGGCCGGGACGCGCGGGCGGCGGCCCGAAGGGACCGGGCCAGGAGGGCGGCGGCCGCAACAACCGCAACCGCAAGCGCCGCGGCAATCGCAACAACGGCGGCGGCGCGCAGGCCGAAGGCCGCGAGCCGCCGATCCCGAATCCGCTGGGCAGCGGTCCGGCGGCGCGGGACGACCGGAATCGGAGAGGCGGCAATGGCGGTCCGCCGCAGCAGGGCCGCCGCAACCGCCGCGACGACCGACAGGGCGGCAACCGCGGCGAGGATCGTCCGCCGAGCGGCGCCAACCAGCCCGATCCGATGAAGACTTCGCTCGGCTATATCGGGGCCGACAGCTTCTCGCGCCAGCGCAAGGAACAGCGTTCCGGCCCGCGACGCGGCGGCCCGCCCGGCGGGGGCGGGGGCAATTTCGGCGGGCAGGGCGGCGGGCGCCGCCGCGGCCGCTGAAATCGCGCATCGGTCGCGGTCTTTCACTGGCCCGTCACGGGTGGTGTCGAGCGCGCCGGTTAAAATCAGAGGCTTTGTCAAGGCAGTGCAACCGAAGCGTTGCGGCTTGACAGAACTCATCGAAATCCAAGCTCTCAGGAAAGCAACTCAATGGCCATCGAACGCACCCTCTCCATCATCAAGCCCGACGCCGTGGCGAAGAACGTCATCGGCAAGATCGTCTCCCGCTTCGAGGCTGCCGGCCTCAAGATCGTGGCGGCCAAGCTGGTGCATCTGTCGCGCGCCGACGCCGAGCAGTTCTACGCGGTGCACAAGGAGCGTTCCTTCTTCAAGGATCTGGTCGAGTTCATGATCTCCGGCCCCGTGTTCGTGCAGGCACTGGAGGGCGAGGACGCCATCATCAAGAACCGCGACCTGATGGGCGCGACCGATCCCAAGAAGGCAGCCCCGGGCACGATCCGCGCCGACTTCGCGGACAGCATCGATGCCAACGCCGTGCACGGCTCCGACGCCGTCGACACCGCGAAGGTCGAAATCGGTTTCTTCTTCCCCGAGCTCAAGGCACGCTGAGGCGGAGCCTTCCCACGCAATGACCACGGCCAACCTGCTCGATTTCGATCTCGAGGGGCTGGCTGCGTTCTGCGAAAAGCTCGGCGAGAAGCGCTTCCGCGCCACCCAGCTGTTCCGCTGGATCCACCAGCGCGGCGCGAGCGATTTCGCGCACATGACCGACCTTGCGAAGTCGCTGCGCGAGAAGCTCGCGGGCAGCGCGCGCGTCGAGGCGCTGCCGATGATCACGCAGCACGAATCGGCCGACGGCACCATCAAGTGGCTGTTCGACGTCGGCGACGGCAATGCGGTCGAGGCCGTGTTCATTCCGGAGGACGACCGCGGCACGCTGTGCGTCTCTTCGCAGGCCGGCTGCGCCGTCGGCTGCCGTTTCTGCTCGACCGGGCACCAGGGCTTCAGCCGCAACCTGACGACGGGCGAGATCGTCGCCCAGCTGTGGTTCGCCGAACATTTCCTGCGCAAGCACCTGAAGCGCACTCCCGATCAGGAAGGGCGCGTGATCTCCAACGTCGTGATGATGGGCATGGGCGAGCCGCTGCAGAACTATGCGGCGCTGGTGCCGGCCCTGCGCACCATGCTCGACGACAACGCCTATGGCCTGTCGCGCCGCCGCGTGACGGTGTCGACCTCGGGCGTGGTGCCGATGATCGATCGGCTCGGCGCCGACTGCCCGGTGGCGCTCGCGGTGTCGCTGCATGCGCCCAACGACGCGCTGCGCGACGACCTGGTGCCGCTCAACCGCAAGTACCCGATCGCCGAACTGCTCGAGGCCTGCCAGCGCTACCTCGCGCACGCGCCGCGCGACTTCATCACCTTCGAGTACTGCATGCTCGACGGCGTGAACGACCAGCCCGAGCATGCGCGCCAACTGGTCGATCTGGTGCGCTCGCAGAGGATCTCCTGCAAGTTCAACCTGATTCCTTTCAATCCTTTCCCGGCGTCCGGCCTGCTGCGTTCGCCGCAGCCGCGCGTGCTGGCCTTCGCCAAGGTGCTGAGCGAAGCCGGCATCGTGACCACCGTGCGCAAGACGCGCGGCGACGACATCGATGCGGCCTGCGGCCAGCTGGCGGGCGACGTGAAAGACCGGACCCATGCGGCCGAGCGCATGGCGCAGCGGCGCACCGTCGTGCTGCACCCGGCCCGCAAGAAGGCCGCCACTTCCACTGCCCAGGAGCCATGAACCGATGAGCCAGGCCTTTCCGATCGTGCACCAGCGAGTGATGCAAGCGCTCTTCGGCCTTGCGGCCGCGTTCCTGCTCGCCGGCTGCGCCACCAAGGACCCTTCCGCGCCGGGCACGGGCAGCAGCAATGCCGCACCCATCATCACGGACTCGGACGAAACCAACGCCCGCAAGCGCGCCCGGCTGCGCGTCGAACTGGCCATCGGCTACTTCGAGCAGGGGCAGACCACCGTGGCGCTGGACGAGATCAAGCAGGCCCTGGCCAACGATCCGACCTTCGCCGATGCCTACAACCTGCGCGGCCTGGTCTACATGCGTCTCGACGATGCGCCTCAGGCCGAAGACAGCTTCCGCCGCGCGATCGCGCTGAACCCGCGCGAGGCGAACACCTTGCACAACTACGGATGGCTGCTGTGCCAGCAGAACCGCTTCGGCGACGCGCAGCAGCAGTTCTCGGCCGCGTTGGCCATCCCCGCCTACGGCGACCGTTCCAAGACGCTCATGACGCAGGGCGTGTGCCAGCTCCGCGCCGGCCAGCGTGCCGAGGCAGAGCGCAGCCTGACGCAGGCCTACGAACTCGATGCCGGCAACCCGGTGGTCGGCTTCAATCTGGCCTCGCTGCTCGCGCAGCGCGAGGACTGGTCGCGCGCGCAGTTCTACATCCGCCGCGTCAACAACAGTCCGTCGGCCAATGCCGAGACGCTCTGGCTCGGCATCAAGATAGAACGCCGGCTCAACAACCGTGAAGCGATCACGCAACTCGCGAGCCAGTTGCAGCGGCGCTTCCCCCAGTCGCGGGAGGCGATTGCGTACGAGCGCGGGAATTTCAATGATTGAGAAGGCCAGCGAATTCGGGGCTTCGGCCGCGGTGCCGCTGGTGAGCGGCGACAGCACCTTCATGACGGCCGGCGACATGCTGCGCGAGGCGCGCGAGGCCCACGGTCTGCACATCGACATGGTGGCGGCCGCGCTCAAGGTGTCGACGCAGAAGCTGGCGGCACTGGAGGCCGACGACATCGACGCCTTGCCCGATCCAGTGTTCGCGCGTGCCCTGGCCGCGAGCGTGTGCCGGGCGCTGCGGATCGACCCGGCTCCTGTGCTGGCGAAGCTGCCCGGCGCGCAGCCCGCGGGCCTGGCGGAGGCCGACCGCACCATCAGCAAGAGCCTGCGCTCGGCCGCGCCGCGCTCGGGCGGCGTCGGCGGTTCGAACGGGCAACCGTCGCGCGCGCTGCTGATCGTGGTCCTGCTGCTGCTGATCGGCGCCGCGGTGCTGTTCTGGCTGCCGCAGTCGGTCTTCGATCGGATCGGCGAGTCGATCTCTCGCCTGACGGCCGCCAGCAACAACATCGAGGCGTCGCCGTCGACGGAACGGTCGGCAGTGGTCAGCGGCACGGTCGTCGAGGCGGTACCACCCGCGGTACCACCCGCGGCACCAGTCGCTGCCGCTGCGGCTCCTGCAGCGCCCATCATCCCGCCGGCAGCGGCTCCCGCGGCACCTGCGGCCCAGACGGCGGCAGCAGCGCCTGCCGTGGCCGGTGCCAGCCTGATCGTCTTCGTCGCGCGCGAAGACTCGTGGGTCACGGTGAACGAAGCCAACGGCAAGTCCTTGCTGCGGCGCACGGTGCAGGCCGGCGAGACCGTCGGGGTGACGGGCGCGCCACCCCTGTCGGTGGTCGTCGGTCGTGCCTCGGGTATCGAGGTGCAAGTGCGCGGCAAGGCTTTCGACCTGGCGCCCCTGACGCGTTCGGGCGGCGTCGCGCGTTTCGAGGTCAAGCCATGAACGACGACACGTCGAGCCCCCTGAGCTGCCTGCCGATCGAGTCCGCTGCGCCGCGGCCGCGCCGTTCGCGCCAGGCCAGCGTGGTCTGGGGGCCGCGCACCGTCACCGTGGGCGGCGACGCCCCGGTGCGCGTGCAGTCGATGACCAATACCGACACCGTCGACGCGATCGGCACCGCGATCCAGGTCAAGGAACTGGCGCTGGCCGGCTCGGAGATGGTGCGCATCACCGTCAACACGCCGGAAGCGGCGGCGCAGGTGCCCTATATCCGCGAACAGCTCGATCGCATGGGCGTCGACGTGCCGCTGATCGGCGACTTCCATTACAACGGCCACCGCCTGCTCACCGACTATCCGGCCTGTGCCGAGGCGCTCAGCAAGTACCGCATCAACCCCGGCAACGTCGGCAAGGGCGACAAGCACGACCGCCAGTTCGGCCAGATGATCGATGCGGCCATGCGCTGGAACAAGCCGGTGCGCATCGGCGTCAACTGGGGCAGCCTCGACCAGGAACTGCTGTCCAGCCTGATGGACATCAACAGCCAGCGCCCAGAGCCGTGGGACGCGAAGCAGGTGATGTACGAGGCCTTGGTGACTTCGGCGATCGATTCCGCGCAGCTCGCCGAATCGATGGGCATGAACGGCAGCCAGGTCATCCTGAGCTGCAAGGTCAGCGGCGTGCAGGATCTGGTCTCGGTCTACCGCGAACTCGCCAAGCGCGGCGACTACGCGCTGCACCTGGGCCTGACCGAAGCGGGCATGGGCACCAAGGGCACGGTGGCTTCGGCCACGGCGCTGTCGATCCTGCTGCAGGAAGGCATCGGCGACACGATCCGCGTCTCGCTGACGCCGCAGCCGGGCGAATCGCGCACGCAGGAGGTGCTGATCGCCAACGAGATCCTGCAGGCCCTGGGCCTGCGGGTGTTCGTGCCGAGCGTCACCGCCTGTCCGGGCTGCGGCCGCACGACCAGCACCACCTTCCAGGAACTCGCCAAAGAGATCGACGACTACCTGCGCATGCAGATGCCGGTCTGGCGCACCAAGTACCCGGGCGTCGAGACGATGAAGGTGGCCGTGATGGGCTGCATCGTCAACGGCCCGGGCGAGAGCAAGCATGCCGACATCGGCATCAGCCTGCCCGGCACCGGCGAAGCGCCCGCGGCGCCGGTTTTCATCGACGGCGAGAAGGCGCTCACGCTGCGCGGCGAGAACATCGCCGCCGAGTTCCATCAACTGGTCGAAAACTACATCGAGAAGCGTTTCGGCGGCCACGCCACCGAAGTCGCCTGACACAAGCAATGGCTGAAAAACTCAATGCCGTCAAAGGCATGAACGACATATTGCCGCCCGAATCGGCGCGCTGGGAGTGGCTCGAGGCCACCGTGCGCGAGCTGATGGCGCGCTATGCCTACCGCAACGTCCGCACGCCGATCCTGGAGCACACGGCGCTCTTCGTGCGCGGCATCGGCGAGGTCACGGACATCGTCGAGAAGGAGATGTACTCCTTCCACGACCGCTCGGACAAGTACGGCGACAACGACCACCTGACGCTGCGCCCCGAGAACACCGCCGGCATCGTACGCGCCGCGATCGAGCACAACATGCTCTACGACGGCGGCAAGCGCCTGTGGGCCATCGGCCAGATGTTCCGGCGCGAGAAGCCGCAGCGCGGGCGCTTCCGCCAGTTCCACCAGATCGACGTCGAGGCGCTGGGTTTCGCCGGGCCGGACGTCGATGCCGAACTGATCCTGTTGGCCAGCGGGCTGTGGAAGGCCATCGGCCTGACCGACGTGCGCCTGGAAATCAACAGCCTGGGCCAGCCGGCCGAGCGCGCCCAGCACCGTGCCCAGCTCATCGCGCACTTCGACGCGCACGCCGACCAGCTCGACGAGGATGCCAGGCGCCGCCTGCACAGCAATCCGCTGCGCATCCTAGACACCAAGAATCCGGCGATGAAGGCGGTGGTGGAGTCGGCGCCGAAGCTGATCGACTTTCTCGGCGCCGAGTCGCTGGCGCACTTCGAGGGGCTGAAGGCCATTCTCGACGCCAACGACATCGCCTACACCATCAACCCGCGCCTGGTGCGCGGCCTCGACTATTACAACCTCAGCGTCTTCGAATTCGTGACCGACCGGCTCGGCTCGCAGGGGACGGTGTGCGCTGGCGGGCGCTATGACGGCCTGTTCGAGCAGCTCGGCGGCAAGCCCGCGCCGGCGGTGGGCTGGGCGATCGGCGTGGAGCGTGTGCTCGAGTTGCTGAAGGAGCAGGGGACCGCGGTTCCCGTTTCGACCCCCGATGCCTATGCGGTGGTGCCGGATGCGGCGGCGATGCCGGTCGCGCTGCGCACGCTGCAGCAACTGCGCGATGCCGGCGTGCGCGTGCAGATGCACGCGGCCACCGCCGACGGCCTCGGCAGCTTCAAGTCGCAGTTCAAGAAGGCCGACGCCAGCGGCGCCGCGCACGCACTGGTCTTCGGCGCCGACGAACTCGCGCGCGGCGAGGTCACGGTCAAGGCGCTGCGCGACGGCAGCGGGGCGCAGATCGCCCGCCCGCTGGCCGAGCTGCCCGCCTGGGCCGCCACCCTACAATCCCCGGCTCCCAACAACTGACAGCGCATGGCAACCCATCTCGACCTCGAAGAACAGGAACAGCTCGACCAGCTCCGGCATTTCTGGAACACCTACGGCACGCTGATCACCTGGTTCGTGCTGCTGGCGGCCGGCGCCTTCATGGCGTGGAACGGCTGGCAGTATTTCCAACGCGACAAGGCGGCGCGCGCTTCGGTGCTCTATGACGAGATCGAACGCAGCGCGCAGGCAGGCGACGTGGCTCGCATCGAGCGCGCGCTGGCCGACATGAAGGAGAAGTTCGCCGGCACCGCCTACGCCCAGCAGGCCGGCCTGCTGGCGGCCAAGACCTTGAACGAGAAGGGCAATGCCGACGCCTCGCGCACAGCGCTCGCGTGGGTGGCCGAGCATGCCGTCGATCCGGGCTACCAGGCCGTCGCCAAGCTGCGCCTGGCCGCCGAACTGCTCGAAGCCAAGTCCTACGACGAGGCGCTCAAACAACTTTCGGGCAACGTTCCCAAGGAGTTCGAAGCGCTGGTGGCCGACCGCAAGGGCGACATCCACCTGGCGCAGGGCAAGCGCGACGAGGCCAAGGCCGAGTACCAGAAGGCCTGGACCGCCTTCGCGCCCGGCACCGACTACCGCCGCCTGGTCGAGATCAAGCTCAACGCCGTCGGCGTCGACCCGAAGAGCCTGGCACCGGCCGCTGCCGGCACCGCCACCCCTGCCAAGACCACACCATGAATTTCAAGCGTTTCGTGACTCCTGCATTCATCCTGCGCGCTGGTGCGGCCGCGGTCGTGGTCGCCGCGCTCGCGGCCTGCTCGGGCACGCCCAGGCCCAAGCCCGCGGAACTGTCGGCCAACCCGGCACTCCTGGGCGTTCGCCAGGCCTGGAGCGTGCGCATTCCGGCGGTGAGCTTCCCGCTGGCGACCAACGTGAGCGGCGACATGGTGGCGGTGGCCGCCACCGACGGCACGGTGGTCATGATCGATGCGCGTTCGGGGCAGGAATCGTGGCGTGCCAGTGCCGGTGCGCCGCTGGTGGCCGGCGTGGGCAGCGATGGATCGCTGGTTGCCGTCGTCACCGCCAACAACGACTTGGTCGCCATGCAAAGCGGCAAGGTGCTGTGGAAGCAGCGGCTCACGGCCCAGGCGTACACCGCGCCGCTGGTGGCCGGCCGTCGCGTCTTCGTGCAGGCTGCCGACCGCAGCACCAGCGCCTGGGATGGCCAGAGCGGTCGTCGCCTTTGGGCACAGCAGCGCACCGCCGAAAACCTGGTGCTGAAGAGGCCCGGGGTGCTGATCGCCGTGGGCGACACCCTGGTGAGCGGTATCGGCGGCCGGCTCGCCGGCATCAATCCGGCCAACGGCATTTCGCGCTGGGAATCGCCGATCGCCGCACCGCGCGGCACGAACGACGTCGAGCGCCTGGTCGACCTGACCGGCAGCGTGAGCCGTGTCGGCGATGTCGTCTGCGCGCGCGCCTACTATGCGAGCGTCGGCTGTGTGGACACCTCGCGCGGCGCGCTGCTCTGGAGCAAGCCCGCCACGGGCGCGGACGGCGTGAGCGGCGACGACCGCTTCGTCTACGGCACCGAGGAAAACGGCAATGTGGTGGCCTGGCGCCGCGCCGACGGCGAGCGCGCCTGGCAGATCGAGAGTTTCAAGTACCGCACCCTGACCGCGCCGCTCGCGGTCGGCCGCTCGCTGGTCATCGGCGACAGCACCGGCCTCGTGCATCTGATCTCGCGCGAGGACGGCGCGCCGCTGAACCGCCTCACCCCCGATGGCTCGGCCATCGCCGCGACGCCGGTGCTTTCCGGCAACACGGTCGTGGTCGTCACCCGCAATGGCGGCGTGTTCGGCTATCGGCCTGAATAATCGATCGAGAGCCCGACCATGAAACCGGTCATTGCGCTGGTCGGGCGTCCCAACGTCGGCAAGTCGACGCTGTTCAATCGCCTCACCCAGACGCGCGACGCCATCGTCGCCGACTTAGCAGGCCTCACGCGCGATCGCCACTACGGCAACGGCCGCCAGGGCAAGCACGAGTTCATCGTGATCGACACCGGCGGCTTCGAGCCCGACGCGGGCAGCGGCATCTTCAAGGAGATGGCCAAGCAGACGCGCCAGGCCGTGGCCGAGGCCGACGTGGTGATCTTCGTGGTCGATGCGCGCGAGGGAATCTCGGCGCAGGACCACGACATCGCCAATGAACTGCGCCGGCTGGGCAAGCCCTGCGTGCTGGTGGCCAACAAGGCCGAAGGCATGCAGGATGGCGCGAAGCTGGTCGACTTCTACGAACTCGGCTTCGGCGAGGTGCACGGCATCTCGGCGGCGCACGGGCAAGGCATCCGCAGCCTGGTCGAACTCGCGCTCGAGCCGCTCGGGCTGCCCGATCCCGACGAGGAGGCCGAAGAGGAAGAGGCCAACAACAAGCCGATCAAGCTGGCGGTCGCGGGCCGCCCCAACGTCGGCAAGTCGACCCTGATCAACACCTGGCTCGGCGAGGAGCGCCTGGTCGCCTTCGACCTGCCCGGCACCACGCGCGACGCGATCGCCGTGCCCTTCGAGCGCAACGGCCAGCGTTTCGAGCTGATCGACACCGCGGGACTGCGCCGCAAGGGCAGGGTGTTCGAGGCGATCGAGAAGTTCTCGGTGGTCAAGACCCTGCAGGCGATCGAATCGGCCAACGTGGTCCTGCTGCTGCTCGACGCCACGCAGGGCGTGACCGATCAGGACGCCCATATCGCGGGCTACATCCTCGAAAGCGGGCGCGCGGTGGTGATCGCGATCAACAAGTGGGACGCGATCGATAGCTACCAGCGCGAGCAGATCCAGCGCCAGATCGAGACCCGGCTGCCCTTCCTCAAGTTCGCCGCGCTGCACTTCATTTCCGCCATCAAGCGCCAGGGGCTGGGGCCGGTCTGGCAGGCCATCGCCCAGGCTCACAAGTCGGCCACCCGCAAGATGTCCACGCCGGTGCTCACGCGGCTGCTGATGGAGGCGGTGCAGTTCCAGGCGCCCAAGAAGTCCGGCATGTTCCGGCCCAAGCTGCGCTACGCCCACCAGGGCGGCATGAACCCGCCGGTGATCGTCATCCACGGCAACTCGCTGGAACACGTCACCGACGCCTACAAGCGCTTTCTCGAGGGGCGCTTCCGCAAGGAATTCGACCTTGTCGGCACGCCCTTGCGCATCGAGCTCAAGACCTCGCACAATCCGTACGCAGACAAGGAGGGCTGAAGACCCCGTGCCCCCCGGATGGGGCGCTTGGCCTCCATTGACCACCGTTGAGCGATGCCGGCGCCCGAAGTTCCCGCTTTTAGGTGCCGTTATTTTTGGAAGGCTATTCGGGTTTCGTGCTGCAGTGCGGAAGTGCTGTGGTAAGGTGACCGGTTCCAACAACTACTCTTGAACACGGAGAATATCGTGAGCAATAAAGGGCAACTCCTACAAGACCCCTTCCTGAACACCTTGCGTCGCGAGCACGTGCCGGTTTCGATTTATCTGGTCAACGGCATCAAGCTGCAAGGTCAGATCGAGTCGTTTGACCAGTACGTCGTGTTGCTTCGCAATACGGTGACCCAGATGGTCTACAAGCACGCCATCTCCACCATCGTGCCGGGTCGGGCCGTCAACTTCTCGGCTGCCGAGAACGACGAAGCAGCCGCCTGATCGGCACGGAGCGCGGCGGCTCGCCCGCCGCGCTTTCTTCCAATTTGATTCCGCTTGTCTGAACTGATTTCCCGGGAAGAGGGCGCCGTCGTACTCGTCGGTGTCGATTTCGGGTTGCCCCATTTCGACGGCGAACTCGAGGAACTCGGCCTGCTCGCGCAGACCGCAGGCCTCGAGCCGGTCGCGCGCCTGGTGTGCAAACGCAAGGCGCCCGATGCGGCGCTGTTCGTCGGTAGCGGCAAGGCCGACGAAATCCGCGAGCTGGCCGATCTGCATCGCGCGAGCGAAGTGGTCTTCGACCAGGCGCTGAGCCCGGCGCAGCAGCGCAACCTCGAGCGCCAGCTCGGGGTGGCGGTGTACGACCGCACTTTCCTGATCCTCGAAATCTTCGCCCAGCGCGCACGTTCGCACGAGGGCAAGTTGCAGGTAGAACTGGCGCGGCTGCAGTATCTCAGCACGCGGCTGGTGCGGCGCTGGTCTCACCTGGAGCGCCAGCGCGGCGGCATCGGCACGCGCGGCGGCCCGGGCGAAACGCAGATCGAACTCGACCGCCGGATGATCGGCGAGTCCATCAAGCGCACGCGCGAACGACTCGCCAAGGTGCATCGCCAGCGTGGCACCCAGCGCCGCCAGCGCGAGCGGCGCGACACCTTCAACATCTCGCTGGTCGGCTACACCAACGCCGGCAAGTCCTCGCTGTTCAATGCGCTGGTGAAGGCGCGCGCCTATGCGGCCGAC
Source organism: Variovorax sp. LjRoot84 (assembly GCF_964254305.1). Taxonomy (NCBI): domain Bacteria; kingdom Pseudomonadati; phylum Pseudomonadota; class Betaproteobacteria; order Burkholderiales; family Comamonadaceae; genus Variovorax; species Variovorax sp. LjRoot84. The sequence continues at coordinate 3,635,797 of NZ_CAXUTE020000001.1, read as the reverse complement.
CAGCTGTTCGCGACGCTGGATACCACCACGCGGCACCTGTACCTGGGCGATGCTCGCCGCAAGGTGTCGATCTCCGACACCGTGGGTTTCATTCGCGAGCTGCCTCACGGCCTGATCGATGCCTTCAAGGCCACCTTGCAGGAGGCGGTCGATGCTGACTTGCTGCTGCATGTGGTGGACGCTTCCAACCCCCACCATCCCGAGCAGATGGCCGAGGTGCAGGCAGTGCTCAAGGAAATCGGCGCCGACACGGTGCCGCAGCTCCTGGTGTTCAACAAGCTCGACGCACTTGAAAGTACGCAACACCCCCTGCATCTGCGCGACGAGATCGACGTCGATGGCGTGCAGATGCTTCGCGTCTTCCTGAGCGCCCACACCGGCGAGGGGGTTCCGGCGCTCCGCGCCGAACTCGCGCAACGGTCGCAGTCGATGAACGAGGCCATGACCCCAGAGTACGACACCGAATTGCACGATGCCGCCAACTGATTGGCACAATCCCCCCTCACTGACGAGAGAACAGAACCGAATGAATGCAAAGCCAGTGTGGAGACGATTTCAGGGCATGTTCAACCTGAACGACGGACGATGGGGCCGGGGCGATGAGCCCTCCTCGAATGGCGACCGTCCGAATGCGAACCGCCCCGACGACGAGCCGACGCCTCCGCCCGGCAACAACAATCGCCCGCGCGGCCAGGGCCCGAACCAGGGGCCGCCGGACCTCGACGAACTCTGGCGCGACTTCAACCGCAAGCTCGGCGGCCTGTTCGGCGGCCGCGGCAATGGCAACGGCGGGCGCCCGAACGGCGGCAACGGCGGTGGCCTCAAGCCCGACATGAAGAATGCGGGCGTCGGCCTGGGCCTGGTCGCCGCGGTGGCCGTGCTGATCTGGCTGGGCACCGGCTTCTTCATCGTCAACGAAGGCCAGCAGGCCGTGATCACGCAGTTCGGCCGCTACAAGGCAACCGTGGGCGCCGGCTTCAACTGGCGGCTGCCTTACCCGATCCAGCGCCACGAGCTCGTGGTCGTGACCCAGATCCGCTCCACCGACGTGGGGCGCGACACCATCGTGCGTTCCACCGGCCTGCGCGAATCGGCCATGCTGACCGAAGACGAGAACATCGTCGAGATCAAGTTCGCCGTGCAGTACCGCCTGAGCGATGCGCGCGCCTATCTCTACGAGAGCAAGACACCGGCCGACACCGTGGTGCAGGTCGCCGAAACGGCGGTGCGCGAAGTGGTCGGCAAGATGAAGATGGACGCGGCCCTCGCCGAGGAACGCGACCAGATCGCGCCGCGCGTGCGCGCCCTGATGCAGACCATCCTGGACCGCTACAAGGTCGGCGTCGAGGTCGTCGGCATCAACCTGCAGCAGGGCGGCGTGCGCCCGCCGGAGCAGGTGCAGGCCTCCTTCGACGACGTGCTCAAGGCCGGGCAGGAACGCGAACGCACCAAGAACGAAGCGCAGGCCTATGCCAACGACGTGGTGCCGCGTGCCACCGGTACCGCTTCGCGCCTGAAGGAGGAATCCGAGGCCTACAAGGCGCGGATCATCGCGCAGGCACAGGGCGATGCCCAGCGCTTCGCCTCGGTGCTGACCGAATACCAGAAGGCGCCGCAGGTCACCCGCGACCGCATGTACACCGACGCCATGCAGCAGATCTACGCCAGCACCACCAAGGTGCTGGTCGACTCCAAGCAGGGTTCGAACCTGCTGTACCTGCCGCTCGACAAGCTGGTGCAGATGAGCGGCCAGAGCGCCGCCGGCACTCCGGTCGACGGCGCCAGTCCCAACGTCGCCGGCACCGCGCCGCCGCAGTCGTCCGTGATTCCGGTCGTACCGCCTTCATCCGGCGACGCGCGTGCGCGCGACGGCCGCTCGCGTGACCGCGACGTGCGCTGAGGAAACACTCATGAACAGAATCGGATTCATCGCATCGTCGATCCTCGTGGTGCTCGCGCTCCTGAGCTCCACGCTCTTCGTGGTCGACCAGCGCCAGTTCGGCATCGTCTACGCCCTTGGTCAGATCAAGGAAGTGATCACCGAGCCGGGCCTGAACTTCAAGCTGCCGCCGCCGTTCCAGAACGTGTCGTACATCGACAAGCGCCTGCTCACGCTGTCCAGCCTCGACCCCGAGCCCATGCTCACGGCGGAGAAGCAGCGCGTGGTGGTCGACTGGTACGTGCGCTGGCGCATCACCAACCCCTCGGAGTACATCCGCAACGTCGGCCTGGACGAGAACGCTGGCGCCATGCAGCTCAACCGCGTGGTGCGCAACGCCTTCCAGGAAAACGTCAACAAGCGCACCGTGCGCGACCTGATCTCGGTGCGCCGCGAGGCCCTGATGGCCGACGTCCAGCGCGAAGTGCTGGCCGTGGTGAAGGGCGCCAAGCCCTGGGGCGTGGACATCATCGACGTGCGGATCACGCGGGTCGACTACGTCGAGGCGATCACCGAATCGGTCTACCGCCGCATGGAGGCCGAGCGCAAGCGCGTGGCCAACGAGCTGCGCTCGACCGGCTTCGCTGAAGGCGAAAAGATCCGTGCCGATGCCGACCGCCAGCGCGAGGTGATCGTGGCCAATGCGTACCGCGACGCGCAGAAGATCAAGGGCGAGGGCGATGCCAGCGCGGCATCTGCCTACGCCGGCGCCTTCGGCCGCGATCCGCAGTTCGCACAGTTCTATCGCAGCCTGGACGCCTACAAGCAGAGCTTCAACAAGAAGAGCGACGTGATGGTGCTGGACCCTTCGTCGGACTTCTTCCGCGCGATGCAGGGGTCGGGCGCGGCCGCGGCTGCTCCTCGTCGATAACCGTGACTGCCCCCCGGCTTGCCACTTCGTGTGCTTCGCCACCCCCCGAGGGGGAGGCTCGGCCGCCTTGGGGCGGCCTGGCGGCGACCTAGGCGTGAGCGCAGAAACCTTCTGGAGCGCACTGGCGCTCGTGCTGGTGATCGAAGGCCTCCTGCCCTTCTTTTCGCCGGGCAGCTGGCGGCGCGGCTTCAGCCAGCTCTTGCAGCTGCGCGACGGGCAGCTGCGCTTCTTCGGCCTGTGCAGCATCCTGCTGGGCCTCTTCCTGCTCTGGATTCTGGGGTGACCCGGGGCCGGTAGAATCCCGGTTTAACCACGCCCCCGATCCCCATGTCCGCCTGGGTCCTCCCGGATCACATTGCCGATGTGCTGCCTTCCGAGGCGCGCCACATCGAAGAACTTCGACGCCAGCTGCTCGATACCGCCCGTGGCTATGGCTACGAGCTGGTGATGCCGCCTCTGCTGGAGCACCTGGAATCCCTTCTTTCCGGCACCGGAGAGGCGCTCGACCTGCAGACCTTCAAGCTGGTCGACCAGCTGTCCGGGCGCAGCATGGGCCTGCGCGCCGACACCACGCCGCAGGTCGCGCGCATCGACGCGCACCTGCTCAACCGCCGCGGCGTGGCGCGGCTCTGCTACTGCGGCCCGGTGGTGCACACCCGGCCCGACCGCCCGCACGCGACGCGCGAGCCGCTCCAGTTCGGCGCCGAGATCTACGGCCATGCGGGGCTCGAAGCCGATACCGAGGTCCTGCGCCTCGGGCTCGATTGCCTGCACGCAGCCGGCGTGCAGGGCCCGGTCATCGTCGACCTGGCCGATGCGCGCATCGTGCGCGCGCTGTTCGCCGGCGTGCCGGTCGATGCGGCGGCCATCGCGCGCGTGCATGCGGCACTGGCGGCCAAGGACACGAGCACCCTGCGCGAACTCACGGAGGGCTTTCCCGCAGCGTCGCGCGAAGGTCTGCTCGCGCTCGTGCAGCTCTACGGCGATGCCGCGGTACTCGACGAGGCAGATCGCGTGCTCCCGGCCTCGGCCGGCGTGCGCGCAGCGCTGTCGGACCTGAAGCAGCTGGCGAGCCGGCTCGACGGCGCCCGCGTCAGCTTCGACCTGGCCGACCTGCGCGGCTACGCCTACTACAGCGGCATGCGCTTCGGCATCTACACCGACGGCGCCAGCGACGCGCTGGTGCGCGGCGGCCGCTACGACGAGGTGGGCGCCGTGTTCGGCCGCAACCGCCCGGCGGTCGGCTTCAGCCTCGACGTGCGCGAGCTGGTCGGCGTGCTGCCGGCGCGGCCGCTGCGGGCCGCGATCCGCGCGCCCTGGAGCGATGCCGCGGGCCTCGGCAAGACCATCGCCGAACTGCGCAGCCAGGGCGAGACCGTGGTCTGCGTGCTGCCCGGCCACGAAAGCGAAATCGACGAATTCCACTGCGACCGCGAGCTCGTCGAGCGCGACGGGCAGTGGCGCGTGCAAGCCATCTGAATCTTCTTAAGCGGAACATCATGAGCGTTACCACCGGACGAAACGTGGTCGTCGTCGGCACCCAATGGGGCGACGAGGGCAAGGGCAAACTGGTCGACTGGCTGACCGAGAGCGCGCAGGGCGTCGTGCGCTTCCAGGGCGGCCACAACGCGGGCCACACGCTGGTCATCAACGGCGTCAAGACCGCGCTGCACCTGATCCCGAGCGGCATCATGCGCCCCGGCGTCAAGTGCTACATCGGCAACGGCGTGGTGCTCTCGGCGGCCAAGCTGTTCGAGGAGATCGAAGGGCTGGAAAAGGCCGGCGTCGAGGTGCGATCGCGCCTGCGCATCAGCGAAGCCTGCCCGCTGATCCTGCCTTTCCATGCGGCGCTCGACATCGCGCGCGAGACCTACCGCGAGAAGGGCGGCGTCGAGAAGATCGGCACCACCGGCCGCGGCATCGGCCCGGCCTACGAGGACAAGATCGCGCGCCGCGCGCTGCGCGTGCAGGACCTGAAGCATCCCGAGCGCTTCGCCGCCAAGCTGCGCGTGCTGCTCGACCTGCACAACCACGTGCTGACGCAAGTGCTGAGCGCGCCCGCGATCGAGTTCGATGCCGTCTACGACGAGGCGATGCGCCATGCCGAGCTGCTCAAGCCCATGATGGCCGACGTCTCGCGCGAGCTCAACGACGCGCACCGCGCCGGCGCCAACCTGCTGTTCGAAGGAGCGCAGGGCACCTTGCTCGACGTCGACCACGGCACCTATCCCTATGTGACCTCCAGCAACTGCGTGGCGGGCAATGCGGCCGCCGGCTCGGGCGTCGGTCCGGGCATGCTGCACTACGTGCTCGGGATCACCAAGGCCTACTGCACGCGCGTCGGCGGCGGGCCCTTCCCGACCGAGCTCGACTGGGCGACGCCGGGCACCGTCGGCTACCACCTGAGCACGGTCGGCGCCGAGAAGGGCGTGACCACCGGCCGAAGCCGCCGCTGCGGCTGGTTCGACGCGGCGCTGCTCAAGCGCTCGGCGCAGGTCAACGGCCTGAGCGGCCTGTGCATCACCAAGCTCGACGTGCTCGACGGCCTCGAGGAGTTGCAGCTGTGCACCGGCTACCAGCTCGACGGCGAGTACACCGACATCCTGCCGATGGGCGCCGACGAAATCGAGCGCTGCACGCCGGTCTACGAGAAGCTCGAGGGTTGGAGCGAGAGCACGGTGGGTATCACCCAGTACGACAAGCTGCCGGTCAACGCGAGGCTCTACCTGCAGCGCATCGAGCAGGTCACGGGCGTGCCGATTCACATGGTGTCGACCAGCCCGGACCGCGATCACACGATCATGATGCGCCACCCCTATCTCGCCGACTGAATGACGCACACCCCCAGGCTGCGCGCACTTCGTGTCGCTCCGCCAACCCTCTTGCAGGGGGCAACACCAGCGGGCTGGCAAAGCCGATTGCGCGGTGTTTCCCGCGAAGACATCGAGACCCCTACCGAAGCAATGATGGAGAAGAGCGCATGTTGACCGAAGACGGCAAACACCTTTACGTGAGCTACGACGAGTACCACAACCTGATCGAGAAGCTCGCGATCAAGGTGCACCAGTCCGGCTGGGAGTTCGACACCATCCTGTGCCTGGCGCGCGGCGGCATGCGGCCGGGCGATGTGCTGTCGCGCATCTTCGACAAGCCGCTGGCGATCATGTCCACCAGCTCCTACCGCGCCGATGCCGGCACGATCCAGGGCCACCTGGACATCGCGCGCTACATCACCACGCCCAAGGGCGAGATCGCCGGCAAGGTGCTCTTGGTCGACGACCTCGCCGACTCGGGCTACACGCTGCATGCCGTGGTGGACATGCTCAGGACCAAGTACCCGCCGATCACCGAGCTGCGCAGCGCCGTGATCTGGACCAAGGCCTTGTCGACCTTCACGCCGGACTATTCGGTCGAGTTCCTGCAGACCAACCCATGGATCCATCAGCCTTTCGAAGGCTATGACTCGATGGGCGCGGAAAAGCTGCTGGAGAAGTGGTCCGTCTAAGGGCTCAGTCCGCTTTCAGCATCGCGGTGTAGCGCCGCTGCATCTCGTCGGTCGATACCTCCTCGATGCTGTGGCCGACGTTCCAGCGATGTCCGAAGGGATCGCGGAACGAGCCGGAGCGCTCGCCGTAGAACTGGTCCTGTATCGGGATCTCGAGCGTGGCGCCGGCCTTCAGCGCGCGCTCGATCACGGCGTCTGCATCGTCCACGTGCAGGTGGATGGTGACGGCGGTGGCGCCGATCGCCTTGGCGCCAAGGATGCCGTACTCCGGAAACTCGTCGCTGAGCATCAGCGTCGCGCCGTCGAAGTCGAGCTCGGCATGGCCGATGCGGCCGCCGGGCTCGGTCAGCCTGAACTTCTCGCGCGCGCCGAACACCTCGCCGTAGTAGGCGATCGCCGCCGCGGTGTCGTTCACGCAGAGGTAGGCAAACAGTTCGTGGGTGGCCATCGGAGTCTCCTGTGGGGTCTGGTCGCGATTCTGCGCATGCCGCACGCTGCCCGTCTTGAAGGAAATTGACCTCAGGCCCGCACGTGATTCGGCGAAGCGGGCGCGGCTCGGGCATAGGCCTGCGGCGTCATGCCGGTGATCTCAAGGAAGTCGCGGTTGAAATGGGGCTGGTCACTGTAGCCGGCCTGCAGGGCGAGGTCGACCCAGGGCAGGGTGCGCGCGCCGGTCCATGCGGCCATCACGCACTGGAAGCGCAGCACCCGTTCCAGGCGCTTGGGCGGGAGCCCGGCAGCGTCCCGGAACAGCGAGATGAAACGCCGGTGGCTGTAGCCGCTGGCTGCTACCAGTTCGCCGATGGGCGCGCCGCCGCCGAGCCGGGCCAGGGCCTGCGCGATGGCGGGGTGCATGGCTTGCGGGCGGGACCGCAGGCGCTCGGTCAGCAGGGCCTCGAAGACTTCCAGTTGCGCTTCGAGGGCGCCGGCCGCATGAATGCGTTCGAGGGCATGCGCGGCCGCTGTGCCCCAGAGCGCATCGAGCGGCGTGTGGCGTTCGGCCAGTTCATGAGCGGGCAGGCCGAACAGCGCGCGGGCCGCGCCGGGCCGCAGCTGCGCACCCACAGAATGCGTCGCGACCGACACGTCGCGCGCGTAGAAGGCCGAACGCGCGCCGCCCACGATCGCATAGCCCACCGTGTAACCAGTGCGGTCCTCGGCATCGGCGAACAGCCGCAGCGGCGGGCCGGAGAGCCGGAACACCAGGTGCATGTCGCCGGTCGGCAGCACGTGTTCGCGCAGCGGCGTGTTCGACACCGTGGCGGCAGGCACCATCGCCCACATCGATCGGACGTAAGGCCGCAGCCAGGAGGCGGGAGCGCGCGTCAGCAGCATCGGGCCATTGTCCGGCACCCGGCTTTTCGCGTCGACTAGCATGGCGGCATGCGAAAGCCCATCACCGACCTGATCCACCATCCCTACACCCCGCCCGCGAAATTCGCCGCGCCCCAGCCCGGCGTGTTCAAGGCTTCCACCGTGTTCTTCGCCGACGTCGCTGCGATGCGCGCGCGCGACTGGAAGACCAAGGCCGGCTACACCTACGGCCTGCACGGCACGCCGACCACCTTCACGCTCGAGGAGCGGCTCGCCACGCTGGAAGGCGGCACCGAATGCCTGCTCGCGCCCAGCGGGCTGGCAGCCATCGCGCTGGTGGCCTTTGCCTTCCTGAAAACCGGCGACGAGGTGCTGATCCCCGACAACGCCTACGGCCCGAACAAGGCGCTGTGCAACGGCGAGCTGGCCAACTTCGGCATCACCCACAGGCTGTATGACGCGATGAATCCGGCCGACCTCGCGGCCAAGCTGTCGGACCGCACCAGGCTGGTCTGGGTCGAGGCCGCGGGTTCGGTCACGATGGAATTCCCGGACCTGCCGGCGCTCGTGGGCGCCTGCCGCGCGCGCGGCGTGATCACGGCGCTCGACAACACCTGGGGCGCCGGTCTCGCCTTTGCGCCCTTCGATTTCAACGGCAGCGGGCAGGGCGTCGACATCTCGGTCCAGGCGCTCACCAAGTACCCCAGCGGCGGCGGCGACTTGCTGATGGGCAGCGTCATCACCCGCGACGAGCGGCTGCACCGCGCGCTCAAGTTGAGCCACATGCGCATGGGCTTGGGCATCGGCGTCGGCGATGTCGAGACGCTGCTGCGTTCGCTGCCGAGCATCGCGCTGCGCTACCAGGCGCACGACCGCAGCGCGCGCGAACTCGCCATGTGGCTCGACGGCCGTGCAGAGATCGCGCAGGTGCTGCATCCGGCGCTCGAGGGCTCGCCGGGCCATGCGCACTGGCTGCGGCTGTGCGGCGCGAGCGACCTCGCGGCCGGCCTGTTCTCGGTGGTGTTCGATGCCCGCTACAGCGCCGAGCAGGTCGATCGTTTCTGTGACAGCCTGAAACTTTTTCGGCTTGGTTATTCCTGGGGCGGGCCGATCAGCCTGGTCGTGCCCTACGACATCGGCCTCATGCGCGATGCCAGCGTTGCGCGCTGGCCGCACAAGGGCACGCTGGTGCGCTTTTCAGTCGGGCTGGAGGACGTTGACGACCTGCGCGCCGACCTCGAACAGGCCCTCGCGGCCCTCTGAAGCGCGCCGGTTATCGCGTACAGTCGGACACGTGCAGTCATCGTGACTGCCTCGCCTCAAGGAGAAGCAGTGGCAACACCCAATTACGGCTACGAGAAGCGCCAGAAGGAGTTGGCCAAGAAAAAGAAGAAGGAAGACAAGCTGCGGGAAAAGGCCGCCCGCAAGCTCAGCCCGAGCAGCGAAGGCCTGGCCCAGGGCGATCCGGAAACCGATGTGGCCTCGCTGGAGCACGATCCGCCCACCATTCCGAATCTGCCGACCAAGAACGGCTGATCCGTTCGACCCGGATTCACGGTACCCACGAAAAAGCCGCCGCGGGCAGGGCCTGCGGCGGCTTTTTCCTTTTCGGGTCACATGCCGGCGAGCAGCTTGCGCAACGCCGGCCACACGTTGTCCAGCATGCGCGGCTGGGCCGCGGCCGTCGGATGGATGCGGTCAGCCTGGAACAGGCCCGCCGCGTCGGGGCCGTCCGCCACGCCCTTCAGCAGAAAGGGCACCAGCGGCGACTTGGTGCTGCCCGCCACCTTGGTAAAGACCGCGTCGAAGCGCCGCGTGTAATCACGGCCGTAGTTGGGAGGCACCTGGATGCCGACGATCAGCACCTGCGCGCCGGCGGCCTGCGCCGCCTTGGTCATCTGCGTCAGGTTGTCTTCGGTGCTGGCGAGCGGCAGGCCGCGCAGCGCGTCGTTGGCGCCCAATTCCAGCACCATGTGCGTCGGCTTGTGCTGCGCGAGCAGGCCCGCCAGCCGGGCGCGGCCGCCGGCCGTGGTGTCGCCGCTGATGCTGGCATTGATCACGGTAGCGGCGATCTTCTGTTCGGCCAGCCGCTTCTCCAGCAGCGGGACCCAGCCCTCGCCGCGCTTGAGGCCGTATTCGGCGGAAAGCGAGTCGCCGACAACGAGAATCACGGGCTTCTTGCCGGCCGCTGGCTGGGCCTGGGCATGGAGCCATGACCCCGCACTGCCGGCGAGCGCACCGGTCAAGATAAAGTGACGTCGATTCACCACGCGAAACCTTTCAATGTCCAGTACCCGATCCGAAGCAATTGTTGCCGTCGAACATGTTTTCAAGTCAGTCACCGACTCCGCCGGCACGCTGGACATTCTGCAGGACATCGACTTCACGCTGGGCGCCCGGGAGACGGCCGCCATCGTCGGCGCTTCGGGCTCGGGCAAGAGCACGCTGCTGTCGATCGTCGCTGGCCTCGACACACCCACCCGCGGCACGGTGAGGCTCGCGGGCGAAGACCTGTTCGCGATCGACGAGGACGAGCGCGCCGCGCTGCGCGCCCGCAAGGTCGGCTTCGTGTTCCAGAGCTTCCAGCTGCTCGGCAACCTGAGCGCGCTCGAGAACGTGATGCTGCCGCTCGAACTGGCCGACCGCCGCGACGCACGCAAGGCCGCCACCGAGATGCTCGGCCGCGTCGGCCTCGGCCAGCGCCTGCGCCACTATCCCAAGGTGCTTTCGGGCGGCGAGCAGCAGCGCGTGGCGCTGGCCCGCGCCTTCGTCGTGCAGCCGGCGCTGCTCCTGGCCGACGAGCCCACCGGCAGTCTCGACTTCGCGACCGGCGAGCAGGTGATGCGGCTGATGTTCGACCTCAACCGCGAGCTCGGCACCACGCTCGTGCTCGTGACGCACGACCGCGGCATCGCCGCGCAGTGCGAGCGCCGCATCACGATCGAGGCCGGACGCGTGGTCCCCGGGGACGAAAACGGGGTCTGAACCCGGCTCGATAATCCCCGCATGTCTTCCCCCAAAGTGATCTTCGGCTTCCATGCCGTGGGCGTGCGCATCAAGACCGCGCCCAAATCGGTGATCGAGGTGCTGTTCGATGCCAGCCGGCGCGATGCGCGCATGCGGCAGTTCGTCGCCCGGGCCCAGGAGGCCGGCGTGCGGCTGGTCGAGGCCGACGGCCTGCGCCTGTCCAAGCTCAGCGGCAGCCACGGCCACCAGGGCGTGGCTGCGCGCGTGGAGCCGATTCCGCAGACCCACTCGCTCGACGAGCTGCTCGAAGGCCTCGAGGCGGCCGGCACGGTGCCCTTGCTGCTGGTGCTCGACGGCGTCACCGACCCGCACAACCTGGGTGCCTGCCTGCGGGTGGCCGACGGCGCGGGCGCGCACGCGGTGATCGCCCCCAAGGACCATGCGGCCGGCATCAACGCCACCGTGGCCAAGGTGGCGAGCGGCGCGGCCGAGACGGTGCCGTACTTCATGGTGACCAACCTCGCGCGCACGCTGGGCGAACTCAAGGAACGCAACATCTGGTGTGTCGGCACCAGCGACGACGCGCCGGGCACGCTCTACCAGAGCGACCTGAGGCGCCCGCTCGCGCTGGTGCTGGGCGCCGAGGGCGAGGGCATGCGGCAGCTCACGCGCAAGACCTGCGACGCGCTGGTGAGCATTCCGATGGCCGGCGCGGTAGAGAGCCTCAATGTCTCGGTCGCGAGCGGGGTGTGCCTCTACGAAGCGATGCGGCAGCGCAGCCTCGCGGCTTAGGGCCTGTTCAGGCCCTAAAGGCTGACGAAGCCGGTGTTGCCGGTGTGGTCGCGGGAACTCCAGTCGTCGACCCAATCCCTGGCCTTGCGTTCCAAGGCGTCGCAGGCCTGCGCGTCGTCCTCAAAGCGGCCCGACAGCGCAACGCGGCACAGGTGGGCTCCTTCTCGCCACAGATCGGCATGTCCGGCCGTCTGACCATCGACCCCCAGGGCACTCAGGCAGACGCGAATCTCCCAGTCCGCATAGACGAAGCGTTTGACTTCGCCGTCTTCATTCATGATTTCCTCGCTCAAGGTCTTTTTGTTCCGATGGCCGAATTGATCCATGCGGAAGCTTAAACCTTCCGCATGGGCCTACTTTGCTTTGACCGCCGGGGGCGGTCCGAGCGCTCAGGCTACCTTGATGTCGATGCGCCGCGGCTGCGCCTGTTCCACCTTGGGGATGCGCAGCGTCAGTACGCCGTTGGCCAGCTCGGCCGAGACCTTCTCGGTGTCGAGCTCCTTGCTCAGCGTGAAGACGCGGTGGAAGCGCGCGAGGCCGACCTCGGCGTGGCTCGATTGCAGGCCTTCGGGGACGGCCAGGTCCGACTCGGCGTCGATGGTGAGCGTGTCGGACTCCACCTGGAGCCGCAGCTTGTCCTTGGAGACGCCGGGCAGATCGGCATAGAGCGTGATGCCGGTGCTGTCCTCCACCACGTCCACCGGCGGCGTGAGCGCCGCCTCGCCGTAGCCCGCCTTGTCCTTGCGGGCGAGGGTGTCAAGCTCGTTCATGGCAAGTGCTCCTTTCATTGGATGGCGATGCGACGGGGCTGCGCGGAAGCGCGCCGCTGGATCGTGATGTGCAAGATGCCGTCGCGGTACTTGGCGTCGACGGCGTCGGGGTCTGCGTCTTCCGGCAGCGTGAGAACGCGGCGGAAGCTGCCCGCAAAACGCTCGTGGATGTGCACGGTGGAAGGCGAGTCGTCTTCCGGCAGCAACGACTTGCGCTCGCCGGCAATGGTCAGCAAGCCACGGTCGAGCTGGACCTCGAGCGTGGCCGGATCAATGCCGGGGGCGAAGGCGTAGATTTCTACCGTTTGCGGCGTGCCGCCGACGTTCAGGGCCGGGAAACCGCCGCGGCCCAAACCTCGGATGCTCGGAGACAGATCGAAGGCCTGCTGCATTTCGCGTTGCAGGCGCTCCATCTCGGCGAACAGATCGCGTGGGAACAGGGATCGATACATGGCGAAACCTCCATTTGGCTGAAGAGACAAACGGAGCGCCGGAGACGCCTCCGGCGCTTCCGGTCAAGGAGGTAGGACCGGCCCGCGCGGATTTCAAGAGGCGGGGCAGCGCTAAAAAAAGCTCAGGAAGGATCCTTGCTGCGCGTGCGCCCCACGGCGGTGAAGATGCCGATGCCGAGCAGGATGAGCGCGCCGATGCCGATGTAGAGCGTCGGCACGCCGGCCACCGAGGCGCCCCAGGCCACGCCGGCCAGGAAGATCAGAAAACCGATCAGGTAGAGCGCAAAGGACATGGTTCTCTCTCCGATGTTTGGATCGAGCCAGTGTGTCCGGGGAATCGGCCAGGCACGGCGGCTGGTGCCGCCAATGCGTGTGGGAGGGTGCCTACCGCGCCGCGGTCTCGGCGCTCGCGGCGTCGAGCGCGGCGATGGTTTCGGCATCGAGCGCAAGGCTGGCCGCGGCCACCAACTCGTCGAGCTGCTTCTGCGAAGTGGCGCTCGCGATGGGTGCCGTGATGGAGGGGCGCGCGATCTGCCAGGCGATCGCGACCTGGCCCGGCGTCGCGCCATGCGCATTGGCCGCCGCATCGAGCGCGGCCAGGATGCGCAGGCCGCGTGGGTTGAGGTACTTCTTCGTGGTGTTCGCGCCGCGCGCGCTCTTGGCGGCGTCGGCCTCGCTGCGGTACTTGCCCGTGAGGAAGCCGGCCGCGAGCGCGTAGAAGTTGATCACGCCGACGCCGCGTTCGAGGCACAGCGGTTCCAGCGCGTCCTCGAACATCGCGCGGTCGTAGAGGTTGTAGAGCGGCTGCAGGCTCTCGTAGCGCGGCAGGCCTTCGCGCTCGGCGACCTCGAGCGCGTCCGCCAGCCGCGGCGCGCTGTAGTTCGAGGCGCCGATGGCGCGCACCTTGCCGGCCTTGATCAGGTCGGCGAAGGCGCCGAGCGTGTCGGCCAGCGGCGTCTCGGCATCGTCGTCGTGCGACTGGTAGAGGTCGATGTGATCGGTCTTGAGGCGCTTGAGCGACGCATCGACCGCCGCGCGGATGTAGGCCGGCGAAAGCCCCTTCTTGCCTTCGCCCATCGGCTTGCCGACCTTGGTCGCGAGCACCACGCGGTTGCGCTTGCCGGTCTGGCGCAGCCACTTGCCGATGATGGTTTCCGATTCGCCGCCGCTGTGGCCCGGCACCCAGCTCGAGTAGACGTCGGCGGTGTCGACAAAGTTGAAGCCGGCGTCGAGCCAGGCATCGAGCAGCCGGAACGAGAGCGCCTCGTCGACGGTCCAGCCGAAGACGTTGCCGCCGAAGGCGAGCGGCGAGACCTGGAGGCCGGAGCGGCCGAGGGGGCGAAGTTGCATGGGATGCTTTCCTTGAAGACTCAGACGAAGCCCAGCGCGCCCAGCAGCGCCCCGGCACCGAGCAGCCAGAGCAGATGGATGCGGGTGCGCCAGACGATAAATGCTGCCACGCCGGTCAGCAGCCAGAGGTGCCAGGCGGGCGCACCGCCGCCATGGTTACCGGCGGCGAGCACCCAGCCGGTCGCGATCAGCAGGCCCACCACCACCGGCGCCATGCCCTGCTTGAAGGCGCGCACCTCGCGCCGCGTGCGGTTGCGATGGCCCCAGCGCGTCGCGACGTAGGTCAGCGTGGTGCTCGGCAGCATGATGCCGACCATCGTGACCGCGAGCCCGAGCAGGCCGAGCCCCCAGGCCTGCGGGCCGGCACCGATGCCGCCGCCGGCATTGAGGCCCACGTTCCACCCCATCAACGCAACGAAGAGCACGTTGGGCCCCGGCGCGGCCTGCGCGATCGCGACCGAGGAGCTGAACTGCGCGTCGGTCAGCCAGCCGTGCTGGGCGACCAGGTAGCGGTGCATGTCGGGCACGGTGGTGATGGCGCCGCTGATCGAGAGCAGCGAGAGCAGCAGGTACTGGCCGAAAAGGGCCAGCCAGTCGTGCCAGTGCATGGCAATGGTCATGTGGCCCCTACGCTCGGCACTGGCGTGTGCTCGCTGCCCCCCGAGGGGGCTCTCGCATCTTGGGGCGGCCCGGCGATGCTCATGGTCCGATCTTTCGCCAGGTCCACACGCAGGCTACGCCGCCCACCGCCAGCAGCACCCATCCGAGCGGAATGCGCGCGAACGCGATGGCAGCGAAGACCAGGGCCACGAAGCCCAGGCAGGCGCCGAAGCCGAGCGGATGCCGGCGCAGCGCCGGGATCAGCTTGATACCGGTGGCGGCGATCAGCCCGCCGGCCACCGCCCCCATGCCGCGCAAGGCGCCGGCGACCTGCGGGTTGCCGGCGTAGTGGGCGTAGAGCACGGCCAGCGCGAGGATCACGACCAGCGGCACCGTCAGCATGCCAGCCACCGCGGCCACGGCGCCGCGCAGGCCGAAGTAGCGGTCGCCGATCATCAGCGCCAGGTTGATCACGTTCGGCCCCGGCAGCACCTGGGCGACTGCCCAGTCCTCGAGGAATTCGTCGGCCGTGAGCCAGCGCTTCTTCTCGACCATCTCGCGCTGCACGATCGCGAGCACGCCGCCGAAGCCCTGCAATGCGAGCCAGGTGAACGAAACGAAGAGGTCGCGGGTGGATCGGGGTTGCGGGCGGTCGGGTGCCGCCGCATCGGTAGGGGCCGGGTGCATCGCGCTCGATTATCGGGGCAGGTCGGGCGGGCCGTTTGCCGACACGCCGGCGCTGCGCATGCTGCGACACTCGCGCCATGCAGCCGCGCGAACTCTTCGATCTCTGCAAGGAGGCCCTCATGTCCTGGAAGGCCGACTACGCGCCGAGCATGGGCGCGGCACTGGCCTACTACACGGTGTTCTCGGTGGCGCCCCTGCTGCTGATCGTGATCTCGGTGGCCGGCCTGGTGTTCGGCCAGGAAGCGGCGCGCGGCGAGATCATGACGCAGCTCTCGGGCCTCATGGGCGAGCAGGGCGCGCGGGCGGTGCAGGGCATGCTGGAGGCCGTCAACAAGCCGAAGGAAGGCATCGTCGCCACCGTGATCGGCATCGCCTTGCTGGTGATCGGCGCGACCACGGTGTTCGGCGAACTGCAGGATGCGCTCGACCGCATCTGGCGCGCCCCTGCGCGCGACGAGAGCAGCGGTCTCCTGAGCCTGCTGCGGGTGCGCCTGCTGTCCTTCGGCATGATCATGGGGATTGGCTTCCTGCTGATGGTGTCGCTGGTGGCCAGCGCGGCGCTGGCGGCGCTCAGCAAGTGGTGGGCACCGGTCTTCGGCGGCTGGGCGACGCTCGCGCAGGCGGTCAACTTCGTCTTCAGCTTCGCGATGGTGACGGTCGGCTTCGCGATGATCTACAAGATCATGCCGCGCGTGCGCGTGCAATGGCGCGACGTGTGGGTGGGGGCCGCGGTCACGGCGCTGCTGTTCACCGTGGGCAAGCACCTGATCGGCCTGTACATCGGCAAGAGCAGCGTGGCCTCGGGCTACGGCGCCGCGGGTTCGCTGGTGGTGGTGCTGGTGTGGGTCTACTACTCGGCGCAGATCTTCCTCTTGGGCGCCGAGTTCACCTGGGTCTACGCGCACAAGTACGGATCGCTGCACGACGTCGCGCGACCGGGCGCGCCTTCCTCGCCGACGCGCGCCTAGCCGGCGAAGCCGCCCTCATCGAGGAACGCCTGCTCCTCCGGCGTGGTCTCGCGGCCCAGCGCCTTGTTGCGATGGGGAAAGTGGCCGAAGCGCGCAATGATGTCCCGGTGCAGCACCGCGTAGCGCTGCGTGTTGGCATCGAGCGCGGCATTCAGCTCGACGGAGCGCTCCTGGTCCTGGAGCGATTCGGAATGCATGAAGGGCAGGTAGAAGAAGGGCCGCAGCGCGGCTTCGACCTGCCGGTCCAGGCCGGCCTCGATCGCCGTACCCGCGATGGCGCGCGCCTTGCCGTCGGTGGCAAACATGTGAGCGCTGTTGCGCCACGCGTTGCGCGGGAACTGGTCGAGCAGCACCATGAGGGCGAGCGCGCCTTCGGCATCGGCCGCCCAGGCGTCGAGCGCGCCGATGGCGGCGGCATGGTGGGCGGCTTCGAAGCGCGACTTGAATTCGGCATCGAAGGCCTCGTCCTTGGCGAACCAGCGCTTCGGTCCGGCCTCGGTCCAGAAGGTCGCGACATCGTGGGCTGTAGGCAGGGATTTCATGGGCTCGATGATGCCATCGGGTGCCCCGAAGTCGGGCTCGTGGCCGACACGCTGCCCGCCGGGCGCTGTCTATGCTGGGTGCTCTTGAAACTGACGGAGATCGCAATGAACAAATATGGGACCCTCTTGCGCATGGCCCTCGTGGCTGGCGTCGCGACCGCGGCACTCGCGGGCTGCGGAATGATGTCGAAGTCCAACACGGCGAGCTTCAGCGGCAGCATGAATGCGGCCAGCCAGGTGCCCCCCAACATGACGCGCGGCAGCGGCCTGGCCGAGGCCTGGCTGAACAAGGACACCAATGTCCTCAAGTACAAGATCGTCTATACCGGCTTGAGCGGTCCGGCCACCGCGGCGCACTTCCACGGTCCGGCCGCCGCCGGCGACAATGCCGGCATCGTGCTGCCCTTCGCGAGTCCGGCCAGCCCGATCGAGGGCCAGGCCACGCTGACGCCGGCCCAGGCCGCCGACCTCATGGCCGGCAAGTGGTACGCCAACATCCACACGGCGGCCAATCCTGGCGGCGAAATCCGCGGGCAGATGCTGCCGAAGATGTAGCCCTGCGAGCCGCGGCGGCGGTGCGCATGGTGTCAAATTGATCCATGCCCGCCGCCAAAAAACCGAACTCGCATCCTTCCACCCCTCGCGTCGACATCACGACCGCCAAGAAAGCCCTGGTGCTCCAGGGCGGCGGCGCGCTGGGCGCCTACCAGGCCGGCGTGTACGCCGGCGTGTTCGAGAAGCACAAAGAGCTCGACTGGGTGGCCGGCGTGTCGATCGGCGCGGTCAATGCCGCGCTGATCGCCGGCAACGCGCCCGAGCTGCGCGTCGCCCGCCTGCGCGAGTTCTGGGATCTCGTCTCATCGGGCCCGGCCCAGCGCCTGCCGCCGGGCTGGGGCGACCGCGCGCTCTTCAACCAGTGGAGCGCCACCTCCGCCGCGGTATTCGGCGTGCCGGGCTTCTTCACGCCGCGCCGCAGCCCGGCGCTGCTGCTCGGCGGCGCGGCGCCGGTGCTGAGCTACTACGACACCGCGCCCTTGAAGTCCACGCTCGAGCGGCTGGTGGATTTCGACCGCCTCAACGACGACGAGATCCGCTTCAGCGTGGGCGCGGTCAACGTGCGCAGCGGCAACTCGGTCTATTTCGACAACAAGAAGCAGCGCATCGGCCCCGAGCACATCATGGCCAGCGGCGCCTTGCCGCCCGGCTTTGCGCCGGTGCACATCGAGGGTGAGGACTACTGGGACGGCGGCATCGTTTCCAACACGCCCCTGCAGTACGTGCTCGACACGCATCCGCGCAGCGAGCCGTTGATGGTGCTGCAGGTCGACCTGTTCAGCGCCCGCGGCATCATGCCGCGCACGCTGGCCGAGACCCTGGAGCGGCAGAAGGACATTACCTACTCGAGCCGCACGCGCATGAACACCGACGCCATGGCCTCGAACATGAACCTGCAGCAGGCGGTGGCCGACCTGATCGCCAGGCTGCCCGCCGCGCTGCGCAAGGACGCCAGCGTCGCCGCCGTGTGCGCCCAGCTGACGCACCAGCCGATCGAGATCGTGCACCTGATCTACCGCGACAAGCCCTACGAGCTCGACTCCAAGGATTACGAGTTCTCGCGCGCCTCGGTCGACGAGCACTGGGAGTCCGGCCTGCGCGACATCTGCAACACGCTGGAGCATCCGGAACTGCTGCAGAGCGCTTCGCAGGTCAACGGCGTGACCACCTTCGACCTGGCCCAGCCCAGCGCGCCGCGCGTTCGCCATCCGATGCGGGTGCCGGCCATTCCGGCGGGTCGCTGAGGGCACTGGTCAGCTTCATTCAAGACTTCGGGCGCAGGCTGCGTCACAGGCACGCAGCTTGCACGCGCCATCCTCTCTTCACCTTTCATCCCAAGGAGATCCCATGCAACTCAAGGACAAGGTCGCTTTCATCACCGGTTCGGCCAGCGGCATCGGCAAGGAGATCGCCATCCTGTTCGCGCAGGAAGGCGCGAAGATCGTGATCGCCGACCTCAACAAGCAGGCGGCCGACGCCACCGCCGCCGAGCTCAAGGAGGCCGGCGCACAGGCGATCGGCGTCGGCGTCGACGTCACCAGCGAAGAACAGGTCGATGCCGCCGTCGGGGAAGCCGCCAAGGCCTTCGGCGGCATCGACATCCTGATCAGCAATGCCGGCATCCAGATCGTGCATCCGGTCGAGGAGTTCAGCTTCGCCGACTGGAAGAAGATGCTGGCCATCCACCTCGACGGCGCCTTCCTCACCACCAAGGCCTGCCTCAAGCACATGTACGCGCAGGGCCGCGGCGGCAGCGTGATCTACATGGGCTCGGTGCATTCCAAGGAAGCCTCGCTGCTCAAGGCGCCCTACGTCACGGCCAAGCACGGCCTGATCGGGCTGGCCAAGACGGTCGCGAAGGAGGGGGCCAGGCACGGCGTGCGCGCCAACGTGATCTGCCCGGGCTTCGTGCGCACGCCGCTGGTCGAGAAGCAGATCCCCGAGCAGGCCAAGACGCTGGGCATCACCGAGGAGCAGGTGATCAAGAACGTGATGCTCAAGGAGACGGTGGATGGCGAGTTCACCACCACCGACGACGTGGCGCGCGTGGCGCTGATGTTCGCGGCCTTCCCGACCAATGCGCTTACCGGGCAGTCGCTGGTCGTGAGCCACGGCTGGTTCATGCAGTGAGCTTGAGCTCCCAGGTCTCGCCGACCAGCTGCTGGCCGAAGCCTTCGTAGGGCTCGGACTTGACCAGCTTGAAGCCGCGCGCGGCGTAGATGCCGCGTGCGGCGCTCAGGCAGCTGTTGGTCCACAGCAGCATCTTCTTGTAGCCCTTGTGGCGCGCGAAGGCGATGCATTCGTCGGTGAGCCGGGCGCCCAGGCCCAGGCCGCGCGCCTGCGGCGTGAGGATCAGGAGCCGCAGCTGGGCGACGGTGGCCGATTTGCGCATCAGGAACACGGCGCCGACGCGCTCGCCGTCGAGCTCGGCGATCCAGCAGCGCTCCCATTCGGGCTGGAACTTGCGCAGGAACTGGCCTGCGATCTCGGCCACAAGCGCTTCGAATTCGCCGTTCCAGCCGTACTCGCGCGCATAGATCTCGCCATGCTGCTGCACCACCCAGCCGATGTCGCCGGGGCCCGGATCGCGCAGCACGGCGGTGCGGGGCTTGGCCGGCGCGTTGGCCGCGGGTTCGATCAGCGCCTGCACCGTGTGCATCGCATCGATCAACTGGCGTTGCTGCGGCGCCGACAGCGCCGAGAGCAGGGCGCGTGCCTCGTCGCGCGATTTCTGCTGCAGTGGCGCGAAGGCCGCATGGCCGGCCTCCGTGAGGCGCAGCAGGCTCTGGCGGGCATCCTTCGGATGCGTCTCGCGCGTGAGCCAGTCGGCGCTTTCGAAGCGGCGCAGGATGCGGCTCAGGTAGCCGCCGTCGAGCCCGAGGTCCTTGCCGATCTCGCTCGCCACCGCGCTCTCGCGGTGGGCAAGCTCGTAGAGCACGCGCACGTCGGTCAGCGACATCTCGCTGCCCAGGTAGGGGTCGAGGGCACCGATGCGGCGCGTATAGAAGCGGTTGAACTGGCGCACCGCCTTGACGGCGGCCACGTCGGAAAGAAAAGGTGTTTCGACGGACATGCTTGCTATTGTCAATTGAATAGTTGACTCGAGCAAGCATTTGCGGGACTCGCCTTCGCGTCCCGCCAAGGCCTTTAGGGCGACAGACCCACCCCGAACCCGTAAAATCGCCGGTTGCCCGAAAACGGGCCGCCGCGGCATGTCCAGCCGCCACCCCTTCCCCCGATGAACGCCCCTGTCGACGTCTCTTTCTTCCAGCGTGCTGCGAAGCCGCTGACCAGCTACCGCAAGTACTGGGCAGCCCGCTTCGGCACGGCGAAATTCCTGCCCACCTCGCGCGCGGAGATGGACGCGCTCGGCTGGGACAGCTGCGACATCGTCATCGTCACCGGCGACGCCTACGTCGACCATCCGAGCTTCGGCATGGCGGTGATCGGCCGCATGCTGGAGGCGCAGGGTTTCCGCGTCGGCATCATCGCGCAGCCCGACTGGCACAGCGCCGAGCCCTTCAAGGCACTGGGCAAACCGAACCTGTTCTTCGGCGTGACCGCCGGCAACATGGATTCGATGATCAACCGCTACACGGCCGACCGCAAGATCCGCAGCGACGATGCCTACACGCCCGGCGACGTCGGCGGCGGCCGGCCCGACCGCGCGGCCATCGTCTATTCGCAGCGCTGCAAGGAAGCCTGGAACGAGGTGCCGATCGTGCTCGGCGGCATCGAAGGGTCGCTGCGCCGCATCGCCCATTACGACTACTGGCAGGACAAGGTGCGCCGATCCATCGTGGTGGACGCCAAGTGCGACCTGCTGCTCTACGGCAATGCCGAGCGCGCGATCGTCGAGATCGCGCACCGCCTGGCCGCGCGCGAGCCCGTGGCGCAGATCACGGACGTGCGCGGCACCGCCTTCGTGCGGCGTAATGGCGACGAGTCGGCCCGAGGCTGGTTCGAGATCGACTCGACCAGCGTCGATGAGCCCGGCCGCGTCGAAGCCCATGTGAACCCCTACCTGATGGTCTCGGAGCAGGCCAAGGCGAATGGCGCGACCTGTGCGAAGGAAGACGAGGCCGAGGCGGTGGCCGCTGCGGCGCAGGCGGCTGCTTCGGTCAACCCAGCCATCAAGCCGCTGAACTTCGTGCCCAACCCGGCCTTGCAGGGTCGCAGCAAGCTCAAGGTCCCGCCGCGCGAGCGCTCGGTGATCCGCCTGCCTTCCTACGAGCAGGTGCGTGCCGACCCGGTGCTCTATGCCCATGCCAACCGCGTGCTGCACCTCGAGACCAACCCTGGCAATGCCCGGGCCCTGGTGCAGGCGCATGGCGAGGGCACGACCGCGCGCGACGTCTGGATCAACCCGCCGCCGATCCCGCTCACCACGGCAGAGATGGACCACGTGTTCGACCTGCCGTACGCGCGCAGCCCGCATCCGCGCTACGCCGACGAGCACGGCAGCCACGACGGCGCGACCAAGATCCCGGCCTGGGAAATGATCCGCTTCAGCGTGAACATCATGCGCGGCTGCTTCGGCGGCTGCACCTTCTGCTCGATCACCGAGCACGAGGGCCGCATCATCCAGAGCCGTTCGGAAGAATCGATCATCAAGGAGGTCGAGGCCATCCGCGACAGCGTGAAAGGCTTCACCGGCACCATCTCCGACCTCGGCGGGCCGACGGCCAACATGTACCGCATCGGCTGCAAGAGCCCCGAGATCGAATCGGCCTGCCGCAAGCCCAGCTGCGTGTACCCGGGCATCTGCCCGAACCTCAACACCAATCACGACCCGCTGATCAAGATCTATCGCCGCGCGCGTGCGCTGAAGGGCATCAAGAAGATCCTGATCGGTTCGGGGCTGCGCTACGACCTGGCCGTGCAGTCGCCCGAGTACGTGAAGGAACTGGTGCAGCACCACGTGGGTGGCTACCTGAAGATCGCGCCCGAGCACACAGAGCAGGGCCCGCTCACCAAGATGATGAAGCCCGGCATCGGCAGCTACGACAAGTTCAAACAGATGTTCGAGAGGTTCAGCGCGGAAGCGGGCAAGAAGCAGTACCTGATCCCCTACTTCATCGCTGCGCATCCGGGCACCAGCGACGAGGACATGATGAACCTCGCGATCTGGCTCAAGAAGAACGGCTTTCGCGCCGACCAGGTGCAGACCTTCTATCCGTCGCCGATGGCCACCGCGACGACGATGTACCACACCAACAAGAATCCGCTGCGCAAGATCACCCGCGAGAGCGAGACGGTGGACATCGTGCGCGGCGACAAGCGCCGCCGCCTGCACAAGGCCTTTTTGCGCTACCACGATGCCAACAACTGGCCGCTGCTGCGCGAGGCGCTCAAGAAGATGGGCCGCGCCGACCTGATCGGCAACGGCAAGCACCACCTGATCCCGACCTATCAGCCGCTGACCGACGGCAGCTACCAGAGCGCCCGGCGCAAGAACTCGACCACGGTCGAGCTGAAGCCCGTGCAGCCCGTCAAGGGCCGCATCCTCACGCAGCACACCGGGCTGCCGCCGCGCGACAACGGCGCCGGGCGCGGCAAGCCGCTGCGCAAGAGCCGCTGAGCGCTGCGGCCTCTAAGCCTGTCTCTCGCGCACGCGGCGCAGGCGCGCCGGCAGCGGCTGAAAGCCGAGCCGTTGTATGGTGTCGGACATGAACAGCTTCTTGGCCGCTTCGTGTCGCTGCGTATCTCGCATGGTCCTGTGGCTCGCGCTGGGTGCCTGGGCGCTCGGCGCGCAGGCAATTGCGCAAGAGGCCGGCTCGGCGCAGGCCCTGCGCGAGCTGCACCAGAAGCTGGCCGGCCAGCTCGCACGCAGCCCGCTGAAGCGGCCGATGCATCTGGAATCGGTGGAAACGGAGAACGGGCTCCAAGGCGATATCTATGCCGTCGTCGATCACCCGTTGGGCGAGGTGCGCGCCGCGCTCGGCAATGCGTCTCAGTGGTGCGAGATGCTGCGCCTGCACATCAACAACCGGCGTTGCCGCGTGGTCCGGCAGCCGGACGGCGACGTGCTCACGCTCAGCGTGGTGCGGCGCTACGACACGCCGGTGGAGCAGGCCTTCGAGCTCCCCTTCACCCATCGCACCGCCAGCGCCACGCGCGACTACCTGGCGATCGATTTGTCCGCGGAAGCAGGGCCGCTCGGCACCAGCCGCTACCGCGTGATGCTCGAGGCCACGCCGCTCGGCGAGCGCCAGACCTTCCTGCACTTCGGCTACGCCTACGACCACAACATGATGGCGCGCTACGCCACCATGGCCTACCTCGCGACCTTCGGCAGCCACAAGGTGGGTTTCACCGTGGTCGGAAAGGCGCCGAACGGCCAGCCCGAATACATCCGCGGACTGCGCGGCCTGATGGAGCGCAACGCGATGCGCTACTTCCTCACCCTCGATGCCTACCTGGCCGGCCTCAAGGTGCCGGCAGCGAAGCGCTCGGAGAAGCGCTTGCATCGCTGGTTCGAAGCCGTCGAGCAATATCCGGAGCAGCTGCACGAGATCGACCTCGCAACCTACCTCGCGCACAAGCACGAGGACCGGCAGCGCGAAGCCGGCGCGGCGCGCTGACCAGACCCTGTTATCCGCTTAACGCAGCACCAGCACCGGCGTGTGCGAGTGCGTCAGCACGTGCAGCGTTTCGCTGCCCATCAGCAGGCGCTTGATGCCACGCCGGCCGTGCGATGCCATGACGATCAGATCGCAGCGGAAGTTGCGGGCGGCTTCGATGATGGCTTCCGAGACGAGCTCGGACTTCATGACGACCGCCTTGGTGCTCTCGACGCCCTTGGCCAGCGCCTTTTCCTTCACCGTATCGACCACGCGCTGCGCTTCGGCATCGGCTTGTTCCTGCAGGCGCGTGACTTCCATCTGGTTCAAGAGCAGCGAGCCCTCGAAATAGCCGGTGGGGTAGTGGTGCACCACCTTGACGGCAACCAGTTCGGCTTTCATCAGGATGGCCAGGTCGATCGCGCTGGTCACGGCTTGTTCCGAGAGTTCGGAACCGTCGGTGGCGACGAGTATGCGTTCATACATGGCGGTCTCCCGGGCGGGAGGGGCCCCGCCCCTGCTTGCAGGTTAATGCGCGGACCGGTGCCGAGCAAGGCATCCGGCGCGTTCTAGGCGGGCCAGCCTAGCGTTTCACCGCAGCGTCACAAAGCTTCGCCTCAATCCCCGGGGCTCGCGCACGGTGCGCGGGGCGAACCAGCAGGAACAAGAATGAACAAGCGATCGAGGATGGGGTGGCTGGCAGCGATGACTGCCGGCGTGGTGGCGACGGCATGCGGCGGCGGGGGAGGCGGGGGCGGGGGCGGTTTCGCGCCGTCGTCGGGCGGTGGAGATGCACCGCCTGCAGCCAGGAGCGTCACCGGCGTGTTCCTCGATTCCGCCGTCGAAGGCCTGGACTACATGGCGGGCTCGTCCGCCAAGGCAGTCACCTCCGCCAAGGGCGAATTCGTCTGCAAGGAAGGCGAGACGGTGCGCTTCAGCCTGGGTGCGCTCGTGCTCGGCAGCGCGACCTGCGGTGCTGCGATCACCCCGCTCACGCTGGCCAATCTGCAAGCCACCGCGGCCGGCGTGAAGGCCGACAAGGTGGTCAATCGCCTGTTCGCGCTGCAGAGCTTCGACGAGGACGGCGCCCCCTCCAACGGCATCAAGATCACCGATGCGCTGAAGGCGGCGCTCACGGCCGGCTTGCTCGATTTCGACGCCGAGGCCAGCGCCTTCGACGCCAAGCTCGGCACGCTGCTCGCAGCTCTGCCCAGCCCGTACAGCACGCGCGTGATCGATGCCGGCCGCCGCCTGCTGGCGCGCGAACACTTCGAGAACACGCTGGCCGCCAACCTGGGCACGCCGGTGACCGAAGCTTCGACACAGACCAACGCGCTCGGCAGCATCGCGGTGAACGTCACGCGCCATCAGCTGCAGGCCGACAAGAAGTTCTACGTGCCCTACGAAGGCAGCAACGAGAAGACCCGCGCCGAGTTCGCGGACGGCTTCCTGCCAGCCTACGGTTCGGGTCTGGCCTTCAAGGGCACGGCGGCCGACGGCACACTGGAGTTCTACGCCATCACCGAGCGCGGCCCCAACGGCGACGGCCCGACGGCGCCCGTGCCCGGCGGCGGCGGCGCCACCAACATCAGCAAGGTGTTCCCGGCGCCGTCCTTTGCGCCGAGCTTCGGCGTGGTCACCGTCGGCAAGAACGGCGCGGTGCTGCAGTCGAGCACGCCGCTCAGGCTCGATGCCGCGCGCAAGCTCACCGGCCTGCCGCCGCAGTCGGGCGTGGGCTCCACCGGCGAGACGCCGCTGACCGAGAACTACGTGTTCGACGCCGCCAAGGCCGGCTTCGACGCCAACGGCCTCGACCCGGAGACGATGGTGCTCGACAAGGCCCGCAACGTGCTGTTGTCGATCGGCGCCCATGATGGCTCCGCCGACCGTTTGCGCATCAAGGTGTTAGGCGCCGGTTCCGCACGCTACTTTGAACCCGCTGTTCGCCACACATTGAATTTTCGGGCGGGTTTTTCACCATAGATTGAATTTTCCGGTTGCCCGTCCGCACGACCTGGTCGCGGGTTGGCTGGCGCCGCCGACGACCGCTTTCCGGCAACCATGATGTCCGCTGGCGGGCTGGAATGGGCCCTGAGCGGCCAGTGCGGATGCCGAAACCGGAGAGCGAAAGCTGACGTTCGAGATGAGAGGCGGCGCCCGGCTTGCCGGGCGACGTCCTCTCGATTGAGGGGTTAGCGAAGTAATCGGCCCGCTTGCGCCGCAAATCGCCCCGAAGAAACACGTGGCGTGTCGCGCCAGATCGTGGCACGGTGGAGCGTGGCGCCGGGGAAGACCGAAGCAGCAATGGTGCAAATTGCCCGCGGGTTAGCGTGGTCTTGGGCTGCGTCATCGACATTGGTGAATCGTCATGCGGGTTGTTGGCTCGCACGGCGATATCCCGTTTGAGAGAGTGATCAAGACGACGTACCCGATCCGGCGCCACGTTCCAACCTCAATCATGGAGGACCCCATGGCGCAACGCAACCGGATGATCTCCCGAGGCGGTCTCAGCCTCACCCACCCCAACGCGGCCGGCATCGACATCGGCTGTGCCTCGCACTTCTGTGCGGTGCCACCGGAGCGCGACGACGAGCCCGTGCGCGAATTCAAGAGCTTCACCGCCGATCTCGAGCGCCTGGGCGACTGGCTCGATGCCTGCGGCGTGGACATCGTGGCCATGGAGTCCACCGGCGTGTACTGGATACCGCTGTTTGAACTGCTGGAGCGGCGCGGCTTCACCGTGTTATTGGTCAACGCGCGTCACGTCAAGAACGTCTCGGGGCGCAAGAGCGATGTCATGGATTGCCAGTGGTTGCAACAACTCATGAGCTTCGGGCTGTTGCGCGGCGCGTTCCGCCCGGCCGATGAGGTCTGCGTACTGCGTGCGCTGACCCGCCAGCGCGCCACGATCCTGCGCACTCAGGCACGCCATGTGCAGCACATGCAAAAGGCGCTGACGCAGATGAACATTCAACTGGCCAACGCCATCTCCGATGTGGCCGGCGAGACCGGACAGAAGATCCTGCGCGCCATCGTGGCTGGCGAGCGCGACGGTCGCAAGCTCGCCGCACTGAAGAACTCCCGCATTCACGCCAGCGAGAGCGAGATCGCCGCCAGCTTGCAGGGCAGTTGGCGCGCAGAACATCTGTTCGCACTCAAGCAGGCGTTGGACGCCTTCGACTTCTGCGGCACCCAGCTCGGCCAATGCGACAGCGAGATCGAGGCCCAACTGCAGCGCCTGCACACCCACGATGGCGACCCCGCCAAGGGCAAGAAGCGTGGCCGCGCTCGCAATGCCCCGAGGTTCGATCTACGCAAGCAACTGTTCCAGATGTGCGGGGTGGACTTGACCCGCATCGATGGCATTGACGTCACCACTGCACTGGTCGTCATCTCCGAGATCGGTGCCGACCTGGCACGCTTCCCCAGCGACAAACACTTCGCCTCGTGGCTGGGCTTGTGTCCAGGAACGAAGATCACCGGAGGCAAGGTGATGAGCGGCAAGACCAAGCGCTGCGCCAACCGCGCCGCACAGGCCCTGCGTCTGGCAGCCGCCGCGCTGCGCTCCAGTCACTCGGCATTGGGTGCGTACTTCCGGCGTCTGTGCTCACGCATGGACAAAGGAAAAGCTGTCACTGCCGCTGCTCACAAACTCGCACGGCTGATCTACGCGATGCTCACCAAGGGCGAGGAATACACCGATGCAGGGCAAGACTACTTCGAGGCGCGCTACCGCGAGCGCGTGCTGCGAAACCTCACCGAACGCGCAAAGAAACTCGGCATGCAGATCGTGCCCGTCGCTCAATCCGCATGAATACACCGTTAAGAATCAATCACTTGCGCGGTGTTTCTTGAGAGGCCACGCGTTCAAGCGCAGCCACGGGATAAATTTGTACTGAGCCTGGGTGAGACTCGGACTCGACGGCATAGCCTTCAGGGGTCAGTTTTGTGCAGTACCAGCCGACAACTTGACCCTGCCAAGCGGCGCCAGATTTCTTGCGTACGCGATCTCCCAGGCCAAACGTGGCGCGCAATGGGAGCGCAAACTGGCCAGCAACTGGAGTACTGACCTCATTACTACTTTGATCCATACCTAACCTTTCTTGTGAATGTCTTGAGGTGATCTGTTGATCCATATCTACTGTGCGCCGGCCTTGAACGGGTAAGGCGGGCCATGCAGCGCGAGATGAGCCCCGCGCTCGGCCGGCGCCATTGGCGTTGACGGCCAAACAGCAAAATCGAAGCAATCATGCTGGCGTGCCGCTAAGCGGCCTTTGGCGGACTGCCGCTCTTGGCCGGTACTAGCCGAAGCTGGGACAAGGGCTAGTGAATCACTCAAGCTTGCGGGAAGGCGTTATGGTGCGATGCAAAGGCCACCGGAGAGTCATCCCAGCAGCGGCGACCAGGATGGCAGCGGAGCCGACGAACTGCAGCGCCTTGAGCTGGTGGTCGAAGGCGATGAAGTCCACCACCATGGCGACGATCGGGTAGAGGAAGGACAGCGCGCCTACCGAGTGCGTCGGCAGCTTCTGGATCGCCCCGTACAGAAGGGCGAATACCAGGCCGGTATACACCGCGCCCATCACCACGAAATCGCCCCAGGCGCGATAGTCGGTCGGAAGATGCGTCAGGTCCGCAAAGGGCGCAATCATCAGGATCCCGACGCAGACATGGATCAGCGCGATGAGGTGCGGCGGCGTACCGTCGAGCTTCTTGGTCACGATCGCCGCAATGGCGTAGAAGAACGCGGCGCCGAGTGCCATCAGAACCCCGGCCATGTAGGCCGTGTCCGGACCCGCATAGGCGGCCGCGGAGGGCCTCGCCTGGACGATGAGCAGGACGCCCACGAAAGCGATGCCAAGCCACACGAGCTTCGTGGCAGTGATGCGCTCGGAGAAAAAGATCGCGCCGAGGCCGACCAGCATGAAGGGCTGCGTGTTGTAGACCGCGATGGCGACGGAGATCGAGGCCCGGGAAAAGGAGGCGAAGATCAGAAGCCAGTTGAGGACGATGGCCGCGCCTCCGAGGGCGGCCCAGCCTACCTGCCGCAGCGTGAGTGCTCCCCCCAGCGATCCTGTGAGGGCACACACCACCAGCAGCGTCGCCGCCCCGAAGACGCAGCGCCAGAACAGCAGCTGAATGATCGGCTGCCCAGAGTAGACGACGAACCAGCCGATGGTTCCGGAAATCAGCATGGCCGCCATCATTTGGAGCGTGCCGGTCGTTCTGTTGTTCTTGCTCAAAGGGGACGCTTTGGTCAGGAGGTGAGTGCCAATATTGTGGCACCTCGGGTCTGACCGCTGCCGCCAGCCCCCGCTTCGCCGGTCGCCTGCTACCCGCGGCGCGCGTGATCGCCGAAAAAAGCTTCTCGGTCGTTGTGCGCGCGCCGGGTGGCGGGGCATGTCTGTCGCTGAAGGGTTGATGACCTGACTAGCCGTCACTCGGCGGCAGGCTTCAAATGATGAAGCGCGAGGGCCCTCGCCTCTACCGCTGCAGTCACTGCCTTCCCATGGCGCCGCAGCATAGTCGACGACAGTCTCACGACCAGCCGGGCTGCGCCGGCCAGGGCCGCGCCACTCAGCATGGAGCGCGGCGAGCTTTCCTTCCATCAAACGAAGGCGCCGGCTTACGGCAAGGGCAATGCACACGCCCAGCATTGCTTGCATGAGCCGCTTCCGCTTTCTTATATTGATGGTTGACGCACTCCAGTCTGGAGCGTTCGAATGGGTGCTCTTCGAATCCTTCGATGACGTGCCCGACTTTGAGCCCTTGGCCCGCTCGGATCTCGGCTTCCCAACCTATGAGAGCGCCTGGGAAGCGGGGTGCGCGGCACTTCGATCACGCATGGGCATGGAAGATCCAAAACTGGACCTGCTCGACGACGAGGACTGAGCAGCGGCTGACCGGCTCAGTTGCCTTGGGACGAAGCGCCAGATTGCTGTTCTCGGATCAGGAACTCGTCGATCCATTCGCGCGCCTTGGTCGCAAGCAGCTTCCGCGCTTTTGCCTCTTCGGATACGCCGCCAACTCCGACCCGGAACATCATTTCCCCGGCCCGCTTCACATCGGCAAAGAAGTAAATGCCTTCGCCCACGGGCTCGGATCCCACCTCGATTGTCCAATCCGGTGGAGCAGCAGGCGGATCGGCGTGGTCGCGCGCCGGGGAAATGTTCATCGGTGGTCAAGGTGAGGCTTCTGCAGCCCAGTATTGCGCCACTCCTGACCGGACGCAACGGGAGCAACGTCATGGTTGACGGCTGATTCCGCAGCAGAAGACGGCCCCGCTCGGGCGCCATCCTCTGTCTCCGCGCTCGTTTGGTTCATGCCTCGGCGAATCACGAGCGCGAGGGCGGGCAGCTTCACCGAGCCGTCAGCGAGGTCTACCTGGATGCTTGGAGCCATGCGATTTGAATTGAAGTCGAACTGGAGTTGAGGTGCGAAGGTCTGGTTCTGGCCCGGCGACGGACATCAGCCATCGTTTATCGACAAGACTCAAACGGATGCGAGCCGATCCACCGTATCAGGGAAGCGCTGGACAAGACGGATCAAAAGTGCAGCCTGCGCATTCGGCCTGGCGCGGCCCTGTTCCCAGTTCTCCAGCGTCCTCGGATTGGTGCGCAAGTAGCGGGCGAATACAGGACGGGACAAATGGAGGCTTTCGCGCAGGGCGATCAACTCGCTCGCCGGGATCGCTGGCGCCGGCATGTCCTGAACTTCATGCGTGCGCAGCGTGCGCTTGCCGGCGCGATGCTCTGCGAGGGCCTCGAAACCCTCAGCAATCTCGGCAAAGAGGTTTCGCTTCGTCATTTTCTGGACTCCAGTTCGCGTTTCAGCATGCTCTTGAGCGCCTTCTTTTCGTCGGGCCTCAAGTCGGTCGCCTCATCCTTGTCATAGAGGGTGAACAGCCAGAATTGCGAGCCGCCATCCCACCAGTAGTAGATGACCCGCAGGCCGCCGCTCTTTCCCTTGCCCCGCCGGGCATCGCCGTGTCGCAGCTTGCGCAGACCACCAGTGCCTTCGATAACGTCCCCCGCTTCCGGGTTCTTCATCAAGGCGCCTTGCAGGCCGCGAAACCCATCATCGTCGAGGTAGTTCTGGCGCAGGCGCTGGAACGCGGGTAGTTCGACGAAAACAGCTTTCACGCTCGAAGTATACGCAACTTGCGTATGGCAATCAAGTAGCGGCCAGCGCGTGGCTGGCAGCATGGAAGACTGCACCGTGGACGCCGCCGGCGCGATCGTCAGCGGCTGCCCGGCGGGCGCGGTCGGTGCGCGCATCATGCGCGGCAGCGAGCTGGAGCGGCCGACGCGCATCTGGCTGCTGCGCTTCGAGCGCAAGCTCGGCGAACTGCGGCTTCCGGCGCCCTGAAGCCCGGGCCTCGCGAAATTTAAGGTTTCGTGAGGGATTGCTTAAGCAATTCTTAGCGGCGCCGCGGGCCTCGGATTCCTAGACTTCTTTTCCAGTAGGCCGGTGCATGGTGCACCGGCCGCTCACCGAAAAGAAGGACACCCCATGAACATCGATCAGCGCGAGATGCGCAATGTCGCCCAGGCGGCCATGCCCCGCGTCGACCTCTACGCCGGCATCCACAAGGCGCTGCGCGCGCTGATGGCCGACACCCTGCTGGCCGTCGGGCGGATGGACAGCGACGATGCACTCGAACTGGCGCAGGTTGCGCAGCGCGTGATGCAGCTGCTCGACTTCTGCCGCTCGCACCTGCGGCACGAGAACGAGTTCGTGCATGCTGCCATGGAGGCTCGCGCACCCGGCGCCAGCGGCCAGATCGCCCACGAGCATGCCCAGCACGAGGAAGAGATCGCGGTGCTCGCGAACCAGACCGCCGCGCTGCTGCAAGACAGCGCGGCGAACCGGGCGGCTGGCGCGCTCGCGCTGTACCGGGCGCTCTCGCTCTTCGTCGCCCACAACTTCGAGCACATGCACGTGGAGGAAACGGCGCACAACGCGGTGCTGTGGGCGCGCTACACCGATGCCGAGCTGATCGAGATCCACAACGCGCTGGTCGCATCGATCCCGCCCGAAGAGATGATGTTCGTGCTGCGCTGGCTGGTGCCTTTCATGAACCCCGCCGAGCGTGCCGCCATGCTGGCCGACATGCGCGCGCATGCGCCGGCGCCGGCCTTCGCGGCTGCACTCGACGTGGTGCGCCCGCACCTGAGCGAACGCGAATGGGCCAAGCTCGGCGCGAGCCTGGGCCTGCCTGCCGCCTAAGCAGGGATCTCTTCGAGCGCGACCGGCCGGTCCACGCGCAGGCGAAAGCGGCCGCGCCCGGTCTTCTCGATGCGGATGTGCGGGCAGTTCTCGACCAGGCGGCGCTGCAGCAGGACCAGGCGCGCCTCGAGGTTGTCCGAAAGGTCGGGCAGCCGGATGGCCGGGTCGAGCCGCAACTCGCGGTTGGTGAACTCCGAGCGGCCCTGCTGCGCGTGCTCGCGCAGCAGCTTGCCGAGGATGGCTCCGGCCACGCCCTTGATCAGGTAGCGCTCGCCGATGAAGACGCTGTTGTTGGCGAGGTAGTGCCGCACCGGGAAGGGCGGGCCGCTGGCCGAGGGCGCAGCCGCCGCCACGGGCTCCTCGGGCGCCGCGGGCTCGGCCACGGTGTGTAGCAGATCGAGCGCCGCGCCGAGGTGGCCCGCGATGGCGACCAGCGCATCCTCGTCCTCGAAGCCGAAGCGCATGTCGAGCGGGCTCTCGACGAACAGCACGCCGAGCAGCCGGCCGGTCGAGAGGATGGGCACGGCCAGCTGGCTGTGCGGCTCGGCCAGGCCCGGGAAGGGGATCTCGGTGTCGAGCGCGAGGCCGGGTTCGCTCTCGCGCATGCTGCTGCGCACGGCGTGGCTGTAGGCGGCCGCGTTCGTCATGTGGCCGATGCGCACCGGCGTGCGTTCGCGCGCGGCCACGCCGATGACGCCATGGCCCATCTCGATCTCGGAGCCGACGCCGGAGGTCGCGTAGCCGCAGCTCGCCACGGCATAGAGGCGCTGCGTCGCCGCGTCGAGCATCAGCACCATCGCGTGCCGGATGTCCAGGTGGTCGTTGAGCGCGGCCAGCGCGGCCTGCAGCAGCTCGTCGGTCGCGCTGCAGGCGGCCAGGCCTTCAGCCGCGCGCCGCACGCCGGCGAGCAGGCCCGGGCGCGGCGCTGCCGGCAGGCATTCGCCTTCCAGGCGCTCGACGGCCTCGACCTCGTAGATGTCGGAACCGAGCAGCCGGAACACGCCGGCCATGCCCGAGTGCGAGGCGATGCCCGCGAGCTGCGCCTTCATGCCCTCGAACAGCGGGCCCCCGGTTTCGGTGCGCAGGTAGCGCATCTGCAGTCGGTAGAAGCCGGCCGTGACCGGATCCATCACCAGCACGCTGCCGTGCGGATTGGCCAGGATGTTCCGGCGCGTCTTGTTGAAGAACTGGAAGGACAGCGCGACATGGCGCTCGTCCACGTAATAGACCTGCGAGATGTATGCCACGTTGGGGGTGCCATCCTCGGCGCAGGTCGCCATCATGGCCGGGATCGCGCCCTCGAAGCAGGCGCGGATTGCGGGCAGCGAGGGCGCGATGCCTGCGGTCATGGCGCGGCCGACGAAGCGGGCAGGGCGCTGCCTGCGCGCGGGCCGGGCGTCTGGTCGAAGGCCTCGGTGGGGCAGAAACTCACGGCGACCACGTCGCCGAGTTGGCAGGCGAGCATCGCGCGCACGAAGACGGCGCCGTAGCCCACGCAGCCCACTTCGTGTTCCATCGAGGCCAGGTAGCGGCGCAGCACCGGCAGGTCGCTGTCGTCGGCAGCGCGAAGCCGCACCGCCTTGGCCCTGACTTGCACGGTGCGGTGACTCAGCGGCTCGCTGAACACCACGGCCACATGGCCGGTGGCAGCCAGGTCCTGCAGCAGCTGGCGCGATTGGGTGCGCGCGAGGTACACGGTGATCTCCGAGCCCTCGGCCGAGATGCCGGTGCCGACGGCGCGCATCAGGCTCGGGCGAAGCGCAGCGTTGCGCGAAGCCACGATGGCGGACACGCCCTTGCCGATCATCGCGATGCGATCGGGGCTCAGCAGCAGCGGTGGAGGGGCGGCGGTCATGAAAGGACCTGGAGCGGGAAGAGGGGCATTGTGGTTCAAAGTGGCGCTTCGCCGCATGATTTGCGCGCGGGCATCGCTTTTGCTTGGAAGCGCCATGACCCTCACCACCCGCTCCACGCGCCGCGGCGCGCTTCAACTGCTGGCCGCCGGCGCCGCCTCGCTGGCGCTGCCGGCCTTTGCCCAGTGGCCCGACAAGCCGATCAAGATCATCGTGACCTTCCCGCCCGGCGGGTCGAGCGACATCCTGGCGCGCGTCATGGCCGAGCAGCTCGGCAAGAAGCTGGGCCAGCCCGTCGTGGTGGACAACAAGCCCGGCGCCGGCGGCACCATCGGCGGCGCGCTGGTGGCCGCGGCGCCGGCCGACGGCTACACCTTCATGCTCTCGAACACGACGCCGATCGCGCTCGGGCCCTTCACGCTGGAGAAGCAGCCCTACGATCCGCTGCAGGCCTTCACGCACGTCGCCTACCTGGGCTCGGCGCCGCTGGCGATCATGGCGAGCAAGCCCTCGGGCATCGCGAGCTATGCCGAGCTCGACGCGCGAGCGCGCAAGGAAGGGCGGCTGGATTTCGGCTCGGGCGGTCCCGGATCGATCGGCCATATCCACGGCGAGCTGATCCGCAAGACGACTGGCGCCAACCTGGTGCACGTGCCCTACCGCGGCGGCGCGCCGATGACCACCGACCTGATCGCCAACGTGATCCCGGTCGGCATAGACGTCATCACCGCCTACGTGCCCTTCTTCAAGAGCGGCCAGCTGGTGCCGCTGGCAGTGACCGGCAGTGCGCGCTCGCCGCTCATGCCCGAGGTGCCGACGGTGGTGGAACTCGGCCAGCCCAAGCTGGTGCTCGAGAACTTCTTCGGGCTCAGCGGGCCGGCGAAGCTGCCCGCGGACATGGTCGCCAGGCTCAACACCGCCTGCAACGAGGTGCTGGTGATGCCCGAGGTGCAGAAGAAGCTCGTCGAGCTGGGCATCGTCGGCAAGCCCGAGAGCACGGCGCGCTTCGAGAGCTTCGTGAAGGAGCAGGTGGGCGTGCTCGGCCCGACGGTGAAAGGCGCGGGCATCAAGCTTTGAGTTGGTTCAGTCGGCCAGCGTGAGCAGTGGCACGTCGCGCTCGCTGGCCATCGCCTCCAGCTCGGCGCGCGTTCGCGTGCGCAGCCAGGCCGCGAGCGCTTCGCGGGTGCCTGGCGCCAGCATGTCGCGCGAGGCCACGCCGGCGGCTTCGCACAGGCGCGTGGCGAAATGCGGCTCCAGCGCAGCCACCGCCACGCGCCCATCGGCGCAGGGGTAGACGCGGTAGCCCGCATGCGCGCCGCCGACCGCGCCGGTGGGCCGGGTCAGGCCCCAGGTGCGCGGCAGTGCGAGCCAGTCGGCCGCGGCATTGAGCGCGACTTCGAGGTACGCGCCCGTCCCCGGCGCGGCGCGGGTATGGAGCAGGGCCTTCAGCACCGCCTCGCTCGCGAGCACGGCACCGCCCATGTCGGCATAGAGCGTGGGCGGCAGCTCGGTGCCGGTGACGAGGCCGCTTTCGGCCAGGTAGGTGAGGTCGTGGCCCGGCTCCTCGGCGCGCGCGCCGGGTGCGCCGACGATCGCCACCTGCGAGAGCGCCGGATGGCGCGCATGCAGCGCCGCCCAGCCCAGGCCCAGCTTGTCGAGGGCCGAAGGGCGAAACGAAGTCAGCAGCACGTCGGTTTCTTCGAGCGTGCGATGCAGCTCTTCCTGGCCGGCCTCCGTCTTGAGGTCGGCAGTCCGGACGTCGACGCCCTCGTGCAGCGCGGCGTAGGCGGCCTTGTTGTAGTGGCCCATCGGGTCGCCCGTCGGCGGCTCGAACTTCACGCAGCTCGCGCCCATGGCACGGCAGCGCAGCAGCGCGGCGGGGCCCGGGAGGTTGAGCGCGAGGCTCAGCACGCGCACGCCGGCGAGCGGTGCGAAGGCGGGGGCAGGGGAAGTCGGCATGCTGGGTGTCCTCGGCGGTGTCACCTTGGGAGCTTACCGGCTCGGGCCGGCCGCTCTACGATGCGGCTTGCACAGCCCTCAAACCCAAGACAAGGAGACCCACATGTACCAATCCGATCTCATGGCCGGCCGGCGCATTCTCGTGACCGGCGGCGGCACCGGCCTCGGCCGGGCGATGGCCGAGCGCTTCCTGGGCCTGGGCGCCGACGTTGCGATCTGCGGCCGGCGTCAGGCGGTGGTCGAGGAGACGGCGGCCGAATGGCGCACCCAGTTTCCGGGGCGGCGCATCGATGCCTTCGGCGTCGACATTCGCAACGCGCAGAGCGTGGAAGAGATGGTCGAAGCCCTCTGGCAATCTGGCGGGCTGACCGGGCTCATCAACAACGCGGCCGGCAACTTCGTCGCGCCGACCGAGAGCCTGTCGCCGCGCGCCTTCGACGCGGTGGCCAACATCGTCTTCCATGGCAGCTTCTACGTCACGCAGGCGGTGGGCAAGCGCTGGATCGCCGAGGCCAAGGCAGGGCAGTGGAAGGCGGGCGACCCGTACCGCAGCGTCATGAGCATCATCGTGACGTGGGTCGACAACGGCAGCCCCTACGTCGTGCCTTCGGCGATGAGCAAGGCCGGCGTGGAGGTGATGACCAAGTCGCTCGCGATCGAATGGGCGCGCCACGGCATCCGGCTCAATGCCGTCGGACCGGGCGAGATCCCCACCGAGGGCATGAGCAAGCGCCTGAACCCGGGCGAGGAGCCCGGCGCGCGCAGCAAGGCCAACAACCCGATGGCGCGCACCGGGAAGATGAGCGAGCTGCAGAACCTCGCGGCCTTCCTGATGGCGCCGGGCCAGTGCGACTGGCTCACCGGCCAGAGCATCATGATGGACGGCGGCAACGCGCTGGCGACCGGCGGCAACTTCTACGAGCTGCGGCAGTGGAGCGATGCCGACTGGCAGGAGGCGCGCGAGCGCATCGAGGCGCAGAACCAGAAGGACAAGGCGCAAAGATAAGGCCCCCCGGCTTTTCACTCCGCTTCGCTGCGTGTAACTCCACCCCCCGGGGGGGAGGCCCGGCCGCCTTGGGCGGCCCGGCGGCGGCCGGATCAGTCCTTGGCGATGTCGGCCCCGCGTTCGGCCAGCAACTCGCGCAAGAATGAGCGGTGGCAGTGCGCCTCGTCTTCGCAATAGCAGCCGATCGAGAACGCGCTCTGGTGCGACAGCGCGGCCAGCAGGTCGAGGCTGCGGCTGGCGTCGGCCTCGGCCATCTCGCTCTTGAACTTGCGGCCGAAGGCCGCCCATTGCGCCAGGGTTTCGGCGGCCTGAGCCATCTTCATGGTCTCGACCGAGGGCGCGAGATTCGGGTACCAGACGTCGTACCAGTTCTGCGAGGCGAACTCGGTCTTCGGCACGCCGCGCGGCGGGCGGCGCACGGTGCCGATGCGCAGGCCCTCGCCGGGTGCGCGTTCGGAGCCGAGGCGAACGATGCGGATGGCCATGGGCATTCCTCCTGGATGGACTGTACTGTTGGCTGCGAGACAGGCGCCATCATCGCCGGGCGCCGATACTTGCATCGATCCAACCCGGAGACATCCAATGAACGACCGCATCGAATCGATCCGCCACGCCGATGGCGTGGTCGAACTCCAGCTCTCGCGCGCCGACAAGATGAACGCACTGGACCCCGCGATGTTCGATGCGCTGATCGATGCCGGCACGCGGCTTGGCGATGACACGCGCGTGCGCGCGGTGGTCCTTGCAGGCCGCGGCAAGGCCTTCTGCGCCGGGCTCGACATGCAGTCCTTCGAGCGCATGGGGCAGGGCGGCGCGAGCGGTGTCATCGGGTCAGGCGCCGCTGCGGACCTGCTCGCGCGCACGCACGGCATCGCCAACGCCGCGCAGCAGGTGGCGATGGTCTGGCGCGAAGTGCCGGTGCCGGTGATCGCCGCGGTGCACGGCGTGGCCTTCGGCGGCGGCCTTCAGGTCGCGCTGGGTGCCGATGTGCGGCTCGTCGCGCCCGACACCAAGCTGTCCGTGATGGAGATCAAGTGGGGCCTGGTGCCCGACATGGGCGGCATGGTGCTGATGCGCGAGCTGGCGCGGACCGACGTGGTGCGCGAGCTCACCTTCACCGGCCGCATCTTCTCGGGCGAGGAGGCGGTGGCGCTCGGCTTCGCGACGCGGGTGTCGGCCGATCCGCTGGCCGATGCCTTGCAGATGGCGCACGAGATCGCGCAGAAGAGTCCCGATGCGATCCGCGCCGGCAAGCGGCTCCTGAACGCGGCAATGGCGCACAGCGCCGCCGACCTGCTGCTGGCCGAATCGGTCGAACAGAAGGCGCTGGTCGGCAGCGCCAACCAGACCGAGGCCGTGCGTGCCAACATCGAGCGGCGCGCGCCGCGTTTTGTGCCGGAACCCTGAACGCTTTCGTCAGAAGCCGTGGAAGCGCAGCCACTCGTCGGCGGGCGCCCGGTCGCTGACAAGCGCGTTCACCGGATGCTCGGGATCGCGGTGGCCGATGGACATGCCGCAGAACAGCATGCGTTCGGGCGGCAGTCGCAGCACGCTCGCGACCGTGTCCGGGTAGATGGCCCAGCACTCCTGGGGGCAGCTGTCGAGGCCTTCGCCGCGCAGCAGCAGCATGACGGTTTGCAGGTACATGCCGAGGTCCGACCATTGCGGCGGGCCCATCGAGCGATCGACCGAGCAGAACAGCGCGAGCGGCGCGCCGAAGAATCCGTAGTTGTTGGCAAACCAGCGCCGCCGCGCCGCCTTGTCCTCGCGCGGAATGCCGAGGCGCGCGTACATCGCCTCGCCGACCTGGAAGCGCCGCTCGCGCCAGGGCGAGCGCAGCTCTCTGGGATAGATGTCGTAAGCGGCGGGCTCCGTTTCGCCGGCAGCGAGCCGCGCCTGCATGCGCTGCCTGAGTTCGGCCAGCGCGTCCCCCGCGAGCACGTCGATGTGCCAAGGCTGCAGGTTGCCGCCGGAAGGCGCGCGAGCGGCGGCCGTCAGCACGCGGCGGATCGTCTCGCCGTCGACCGGCGTCGACAGAAAAGCCCGGATGGAATGGCGGCTCGCAACAGCTTCTTGAACGTGCATGGGATCGGCCCGCAGAAAAAATGGGCCAAGCCTATACGCTCCGCGTCGTCAGCGCTTGCCGGCGCCTACCGGCCTTCGCGGCGGGCCGGCAGTCAGGCATCGACGCGCGTTGCCTGCTGTATTCGCCCTACAAGCCTGTCGCAGACCTGACGCCGCGAGCCGGCATACTCGCTGGGTGCCCATCATCCTGCTTCATCGTTTGGCAGAACACGATCTGCCGGTCGCCGTCAACCACGGTTCGGACGTCGATGCCGTGCGCGTGCTGAGCCTCGCGGGTCACGTCAGGGCGTCCATCCCCAAACCCGTGCGGACCTTGGACGGCTACAACCAGCCGCCGGCCACTGTCATCGCCATCACCTCGCTGGGACACAGCATGATCAAGCGCTTTCCGCGGCGCTAGCCGCCAAGTCGCCCTGATCCGCATGCTGACCGCGGCGTGATGGAGCACGGCGGTCTCCGTCTCGCACGCCTGAGTGACCCCAGGGTTTGCCCGGATCACCGGTCCGGCGATTCGGACGGCCTCTTCGCTCCGCATCCGGATCATCGGCGGAGCACTCGCCCCATCCTCAGCTCATCCCTCATGAAATCAACGACTTAGCGTGCTTTGCGCGCCGCGCGCCGCGTGGCACATCGATTGCTCTGTAGCAAGGCCGACCGCGTCGCCCGATGCGGATCCTGGCCATGACACAGGAGACAAACCGATGAGCACCATGGGTGATCTTGACCCCACGGAAACTGGCGAGTGGATCGACGCGCTTGGCGCGGTTCAACAACACCGCGGCAGCGAGCGCGCGAATTTTCTGTTGAATCGCCTCGTCGACGAGGGCCGCCGCGACGGCGTGTACGTGCCCCGTTCGCTGAACACGGCCTACAGGAACACGATCCCGCCCGAGAAGGAGGAAAAGTCTCCCGGCAACCGCGAGATCGAACACCGCCTGCGCTCCATCATCCGCTGGAACGCGATGGCGATCATCCTGCGCGCCAACAAGGACTCGTCCGAACTCGGCGGCCACATCGCGAGCTTCCAGTCGGCGGCCACGCTCTACGACATTGGCTTCGGCCATTTCTGGCATGCCGCCACCGACACGCATGGCGGCGACCTGCTCTTCATCCAGGGCCACAGCTCGCCCGGCATCTACGCGCGCGCTTTCCTCGAAGGCCGCCTGAGCGAGCAGCAGCTGCTCAACTACCGCCAGGAGGCCGATGGTGGCGGCATCCCGTCGTACCCGCACCCCTGGCTCATGCCCGACTTCTGGCAGTTCCCCACCGTCTCGATGGGCCTCGGCCCGCTGATGGCGATCTACCAGGCGCGCTTCCTCAAGTACCTGCACGGCCGCGGCCTCGCCGACACCGCGCCGCGCAAGGTCTGGGCCTTCATGGGCGACGGCGAGATGGACGAGCCCGAATCGCTCGGCGCCATCTCGCTCGCGGGCCGCGAGAGCCTGGACAACCTCGTGTTCGTCATCAACTGCAACCTGCAGCGCCTCGACGGGCCGGTGCGCGGCAACGGCAAGATCGTGCAGGAGCTCGAGAGCGTGTTCCGCGGCGCCGGCTGGAACGTCATCAAGGTGCTCTGGGGCAGCGGCTGGGACGCGCTGCTCGCCAAGGACAAGAGCGGCAAGCTGCTGCAGCGCATGGAAGAGTGCGTCGACGGCGAGTACCAGGACTTCAAGAGCAAGAGCGGCGCCTACGTGCGCGAGCATTTCTTCGGCAAGTACGACGAGACGAAGGCCCTGGTCGCCGACATGAGCGACGAGCAGATCTGGGCGCTGACCCGCGGCGGCCACGACCCGGAGAAGGTGTTCGCCGCCTATGCCGCCGCCGTCAAGCACAAGGGCCAGCCCACGCTGATCCTGCCCAAGACGGTGAAGGGATACGGCATGGGCGAATCGGGCGAGGGCCAGATGATCGCGCACCAGGCCAAGAAGATGACGCAGGACGCGCTGCGCGGCTTCCGCGACCGCTTCCAGATCCCGGTGTCCGATGAAGAGCTGCCCAACGTGCCCTTCATCCAGCTCGCCGAAGACAGCCCCGAGATGAAGTACCTGCGCGAGCGCCGCGCCGCGCTTGGCGGCTACCTGCCGCAGCGCCGCCGCAAGTCGACCGCGCTCGAGATTCCGCCACTGGCCACCTTCGAGCGCCTGCTCAAGGACACCGGCGAGCGAGAGATCTCCACCACCATGGCCTTCGTGCAGATGCTCGGCACGCTGGTGCGGGACAAGGCCATCGGCAAGCACGTGGTGCCCATCGTGCCCGACGAGTCGCGCACCTTCGGCATGGAGGGCATGTTCCGCCAGCTCGGCATCTGGTCCTCGCTCGGCCAGCTCTACAAGCCGCAGGACGCCGACCAGCTCATGTACTACCGCGAGTCGAAGGACGGGCAGGTGCTGCAGGAAGGCATCAACGAGGGCGGCGCGATGTCCAGCTGGATCGTCGCGGCCACCTCGTACAGCACGAACAACGTGCCGATGATTCCGTTCTACATCTACTACTCGATGTTCGGCCTGCAGCGCGTGGGCGACCTGGCCTGGCTGGCCGGCGACATGCGTGCGCGCGGCTTCCTGCTCGGCGGCACCGCGGGGCGCACCACGCTCAACGGCGAGGGCCTGCAGCACGAGGACGGCCACAGCCACATCCTGGCCGGCACCATTCCCAACTGCGTCTCCTACGACCCGACCTTTGCCTACGAGGTGGTGGCCATCGTGCGCGACGGCATGCGGCGCATGTACGCCGAGCAGGAGGACGTGTACTACTACATCACCCTCATGAACGAGAACTACCCGCACCCCGGCATGCCCGAGGGCAGCGAGGCGGGCATTCTCAAGGGCCTCTACCAGTTGAGCGAGGGCGGCAAGACGCCGAAGAAAGGCCACCGCGTGCAGCTGATGGGCAGCGGCACCATCCTGCGCGAGGTGATGTTCGCGGCCGAGCTGCTCAAGAGCGACTTCGGCATCGCGGCCGACGTGTGGAGCGCCACCAGCTACAACGAGCTGCGCCGCGACGGCATGGCCGCCGAACGCTGGAGTCGCCTGCATCCCACCCAGCCCGCGCGCCGGAGCCATGTCGAGCAATGCCTCGACGGCCACGACGGCCCCGTCATCGCGGCCACCGACTACATGCGCAACTATGCCGACCAGGTGCGCGAGTACGTGCAGGCCGCGGGCCGGCGCTACACCGTGCTGGGCACCGACGGCTTCGGCCGCAGCGACTACCGCCGCAAGCTGCGCCGCTTCTTCGAGGTCGACCGCTGGCACGTGGTGGTGGCCGCGCTCAAGGCGCTGGCCGACGACGGCGTGATCAAGCACACCGTGGTGGCCGAGGCCATCGAGAAATACGGGCTCCAAGCCGAGCGCGCCGCCCCCTGGACCGTCTGAGGCAAGGCAGAACATGAGCAACGCAATCGACATCAAGGTTCCCGACATCGGCGACTTCAGCGATGTGCCCGTCATCGAGATCTTCGTGAAGCCGGGCGACACGGTGAAGGCCGAGGACCCGCTGGTCTCGCTCGAATCCGACAAGGCCACGATGGACGTGCCCGCCCCGCGCGGCGGCGTGGTCGAGTCCATCGCCGTGAAGCTGGGCGACAAGGTCAGCGAAGGCAGCGTCATCATGACGTTCAAGGCCGAGGGCGGCGCGGTTGCGCCCGCTCCGGCCGAAGCCGCCAAGCCCAGCGTCAGTGCGGCGCCGTCGGCCACCAGCGCGCCTGCCGGCGTGGCCGAGGTGCGCGTGCCGGACATCGGCGAATTCAAGGACGTGCCCGTCATCGAGATCTTCGTGAAGGTCGGCGACACGGTGAAGGCCGAGGACCCGCTCGTCTCGCTCGAATCCGACAAGGCCACGATGGACGTGCCCGCGCCGCTCTCGGGCGTGGTGACGGCCATCGGCATCAAGATCGGCGACAAGGTCAGCGAGGGCTCGGTGATCCTGTCGCTCGCGACCGGCGATGCGCCTGCGGCGAGCGCCGCTGCACCGGCGCCGGCAGCATCTGCCGCGCCCGCACCGGCGCAGTCCGCTGCGGCCGTCGGCGGCGCCATCGACGAAGCTGCCTTCGCGCTCGCCTACGCCGGCCCCGCCGTGCGCAAGCTCGCGCGCGAACTCGGTGTCGATCTCGGAAAGCTCAAGGGCACCGGCGAGCACGGCCGTATCGTGCGCGCCGACGTCGAGGCCTTCGCGACGGGTGGCGGTGCAACTGCCGCGCCGGCCGCTGGCAAGGCCGCTGCAGCCCCTGCGGGCGGTGGCGTCGGCGGCATCGACCTGCTGCCCTGGCCCAAGGTCGACTTCGCCAAGTTCGGACCGACCGAGCGCAAGGAACTGTCACGCATCAAGAAGATCAGCGCAGCGAACCTGCACCGCAACTGGGTCGTCATTCCTCACGTGACGACGCACGACGAGGCCGACATCACCGAGCTCGAACCCTTCCGCGTGCAGATGAACAAGGAGCTGGAAAAGTCGGGCGTGAAGATCAGCATGCTGCCCTTCATGAT
This sequence comes from Variovorax sp. LjRoot84, assembly GCF_964254305.1. NCBI lineage: Bacteria > Pseudomonadati > Pseudomonadota > Betaproteobacteria > Burkholderiales > Comamonadaceae > Variovorax > Variovorax sp. LjRoot84. Next base: position 3,592,306 of record NZ_CAXUTE020000001.1, on the reverse strand, counting down.
GAAAGCGGCCGTGGCGGCGCTGAAGAAGTTCCCGGAGTTCAACGCCAGCCTCGACGGCGATGCGCTGGTGCTCAAGAACTACTGGCACATCGGCTTCGCGGCCGACACGCCCAACGGCCTCATGGTGCCGGTGATCCGCGATGCCGATCGCAAGACCGTGCCCGAGATCGCGAAGGAGATGGGCGAGCTCGCCAAGCTCGCGCGCGACGGCAAGCTCAAGCCCGACCAGATGTCGGGCGGCACCTTCACCATCAGCTCGCTCGGCGGCATCGGCGGCATCTACTTCACGCCGATCATCAACGCGCCCGAAGTCGCCATCATGGGCGTGTGCAAGAGCTACTGGAAGCAGCACTCTTCCGACGGCAAGACCTACACCTCGCGCCTCACGCTGCCGCTTTCGCTGTCGTGGGACCACCGCGTGATCGACGGCGCCGCCGCTGCGCGCTTCAACGTCTATTTCGCCAACGTGCTCGCCGACCTGCGGCGCGTGCTGTTCTGAAGGAAGCTCCCAAATGGCACACATGGTGGAAGTCAAGGTCCCCGACATCGGCGAATTCAAGGATGTCGCGGTCATCGAGCTGCTGGTCAAGCCCGGTGAGGTCATCGCGGTCGATACCGGCCTGATCATGGTGGAGTCCGACAAGGCCTCGATGGAGATTCCGTCGAGCCATGCGGGTACGGTGAAGGAACTGAAGGTCGCGCTCGGCGACAAGGTGAGCGAAGGCTCGGTGATCCTGGTGGTGGAGGCATCGGCGGCCGCGCCTGCAGCGGCGCCGGCCGCCGCTGTCGCCGCGGCGGCTCCCGTTGCCGCCGCACCCGCGCCCACGGCCGGCAGCTACGCCGGCAAGGCCGACATCGAGTGCGAGGTGCTCGTGCTCGGCGCCGGCCCGGGTGGCTACTCGGCCGCCTTCCGCAGCGCCGACCTCGGCATGAAGACCGTGCTCGTGGAGCGCTACGCCACGCTCGGCGGCGTGTGCCTCAATGTTGGCTGCATTCCGTCGAAGGCACTGCTGCATACCGCAAGCGTGATGGACGAAGTCAAGTTGCTGGGCCACCACGGCATCAAGTACACCGCGCCCGAGGTCGACATCGACGCGCTGCGCGGCTTCAAGGACGGTGTCGTCAAGAAGCTCACCGGCGGCCTGGCCGGCATGGCGAAGGCGCGCAAGGTCGAGGTCGTCACCGGTGTCGGCAGCTTCCTCGATCCGCACCATGTCGAGGTGGTGGGCGAGGGCGGCGCGAAGAAGGTGGTGAAGTTCGCCAAGGCCATCATTGCCGCGGGCTCGCAGGCCGTGGAGCTGCCTTTCATGCCCGAGGACGAACGCGTCGTCGACTCCACCGGCGCGCTGCTGCTCAAGAGCATTCCGAAGCGCATGCTGGTGGTCGGCGGCGGCATCATCGGGCTGGAGATGGCCACGGTGTACTCGACGCTGGGCACGCGCGTCGACGTGGTCGAAATGCTCGACGGCCTGATGCAGGGCGCCGACCGCGACCTCGTCAAGGTGTGGGAGAAGTTCAACGCGCCGCGCTTCGACCACGTCATGCTCAAGACGAAGACCGTCGGCGCCAAGGCCACCAAGGCTGGCATCGAGGTGAGCTTCGAAGGCGAGAAGGCGCCGAAGGAGGCCCAGGTCTACGACCTCGTGCTCGTGGCCGTGGGCCGCAGCCCCAACGGCAGGAAGATCGGCGCCGACAAGGCCGGCGTGGCCGTCACCGAGCGCGGCTTCATCGACGTCGACAAACAGATGCGTACCAACGTGCCGCACATCTTCGCCATCGGCGACATCGTCGGCCAGCCCATGCTCGCGCACAAGGCCGTGCACGAGGCCCACGTGGCGGCCGAGGCGGCGCACGGCGAAGCGGCGTTCTTCGATGCGCGGCAGATCCCCTCGGTGGCCTTTACCGACCCCGAGGTGGCCTGGGCCGGCAAGACCGAGGAGCAGTGCAAGGCCGAGGGCCTGAAGGTCGGCAAGGCCGTGTTCCCCTGGGCGGCGTCGGGCCGCGCCATCGCCAACGGGCGCGACGAAGGCTTCACCAAGCTGCTGTTCGACGAGGCCACGCACCGCATCGTCGGCGGCGGCATCGTCGGCACGCATGCGGGCGACCTGATCAGCGAGCTGTGCCTGGCCATCGAGATGGGCTGCGAGCCCGGCGACATCGGCAAGACCATCCATCCGCATCCGACACTGGGCGAATCGATTGGCATGGCGGCCGAGCTGTTCGAGGGCGTCTGCACCGATCTGCCGCCGGTGAAGAAGAAGTAGGACGCGCTGCCATGCCAGTTCAACTTGCCTTCGAGGCACTCGGATCGGGGCCTCCCATGGTGATCCTGCACGGCCTGTTCGGCGCCGGCCGCAACTGGACGCAGATCGCCCAGTCGCTGGCCGCCGGCTACCGCGTCTACCTGCCGGATGCCCGCAACCACGGTGCTTCGCCGTGGGCCGAGACCATGTCGTACACCGACATGGCGCTCGACGTGCTGGCTCTCATCGAAAGAGAGCAGCTGGAGCGGCCGTTCGTCGTCGGCCACAGCATGGGCGGCAAGACCGCCATGGCCCTGGCGCTCGGCCACCCAAAGACCATTGGCGGCGTCGCGGTGATCGACATCGCGCCCGAGTGCTATGCCGACCAGTTCGCCTCGCATGTGTCCGCCATGCGAGGCCTGGACACCGCTGCCGCGGCAAGCCGCCGGCGGATCAGCCAGGCGCTGCTGGACGGTCTGGGCGGCACCGCACCTGTGGACTTCATGATGCAGAACCTGCGGCGCCAGACCGAGCGTTTCGACTGGCGGCTCAATCTGATGGCGACGGCCTTGTGCATGCCGGACCTTTGCGGGTTCCCGGAACAGTTGCTGCGCGAACGCTACGACGGGCCGGCCCTGTTCTTCGCGGCGGCGGAGTCCGACTACGTGCGACCCGATTCGCTTCCACGCATCCAGGCGATGTTCCCCTGCGCGCAGCTGGAGCACATCACCGAGGCCGGCCACTGGGTGCACGCGGATCAACCGGAAGCGCTGTTGTGCGGCCTGCACGGCTGGCTGGGCGACGCCTGCGCGCTCGCCCCGCGCTGATCCCGACACCCTCAGTACAGACAGACACACGGAGACAAAACCATGTCCGACAACCTGCGCGAAGCTGCCCTCGACTACCACCGCTTTCCCACGCCCGGCAAGATCTCGGTGAACCCGACCAAGCCGATGGCCACCCAGCGCGATCTTGCGCTCGCCTACTCGCCCGGCGTGGCCGACGCCTGCATGGAGATCGCGCGCGACCCGGCCGAGGCCATGAATCTCACCTCGCGCGCCAACCTGGTGGCGGTCATCACCAACGGCACGGCGGTGCTGGGACTCGGCAACATCGGCGCGCTGGCCGGCAAGCCGGTGATGGAAGGCAAGGCCTGCCTGTTCAAGAAGTTCGCCGGCATCGACGTCTTTGACATCGAGCTCGACGAGACCGACCCCGACGCGCTCATCGACACCATCGCGCGCATGGAGCCCACCTTCGGCGGCATCAACCTCGAAGACATCAAGGCGCCCGAGTGCTTCTACATCGAGAAGAAGCTGCGCGAGCGCATGAAGATCCCGGTTTTCCACGACGACCAGCACGGCACCGCCATCGTCGCGGCCGCCGCCATCCTCAACGCGCTGCGGCACGTGAAGAAGGACATCCGCGAGGTGAAGCTGGTGGCCTCGGGCGCCGGTGCGGCGGCACTGGCCTGCCTCGACCTGATCGTGAGCCTCGGCCTGCCGCTGCACAACATCTACGTGTCCGACAGCGCGGGCGTGGTCTACACCGGCCGCAAGGAGCAGATGGACCCGAACAAGGCCCGCTATGCGCAGGACACCTCGGCGCGCAAGCTGGCCGACGTGATCGGCGGCGCCGACATCTTCCTCGGCCTGTCGGCCGGCGGCGTGCTCAAGCCGGAGATGGTGAAGGAGATGGCGCGCGATCCGATCATCCTCGCCATGGCCAACCCGACGCCGGAGATCCTGCCGGAAGACGCGCTCGCCGTACGCCCCGACGCCATCCTCGGCACCGGCCGGTCGGACTATCCGAACCAGGTCAACAACGTGCTGTGTTTTCCGTTCATCTTCCGCGGTGCGCTCGACGTGGGCGCGACCACCATCAACGAGGAGATGAAGCTTGCCGCCGTGCGCGCCATCGCGGAGCTCGCGCATGCCGAGATTCCCGAAGTGGTGGCGCAGGCCTACGGCGCGCTCGGCCTGCGCTTCGGCCGCGACTACCTGATCCCCAAGCCCTTCGACCCGCGCCTGATCGAGGCGGTCGCGCCCGCGGTGGCGCAGGCCGCGGTCGACAGCGGCGTGGCGACACGGCCCATCGCCGACATGAAGGCCTACCGCCAGCGCCTGTCGCAGTTCGTCTACCAGTCGGGCAGCAGCATGCAGCCGCTGTTCGCAGCCGCCAAGCAGTCGCCCAAGCGCGTGGTCTACGCCGAGGGCGAGGACGAGCGCGTGCTGCGCGCCGCGCAGGTGGTGGTGGACGAAGGCCTGGCGCGGCCGCTGCTGCTGGGCCGCCCCGAGGTGATCGCGGAGCGCATCGCGCAGTACGGCCTGCGCCTTGCGCTGGGCACCGACTGCGAGGCCGTCGACCTGCTCGACCCCGCCGTGCACGGCGACGCCGCCGAGGCCTACTACCAGCTCAAGCGCCGCGACGGCGTCTCGCGCCTGGTGGCGCAGACCGAGATGCGCAGCCGCGGCACGCTGCTCGCGGCGATGCTGGTGCGCCAGGGCCGGGCCGACGCCATGCTGTGCGGCACGCTGGGCGGCTACGGCGATCACCTGCGCCATGTGCGCGACGTGATCGGCCTGCGCCCAGGCACCAAGACCATGGCCGCCATGCAGATGCTGATGCTGCCGGGACGCCAGCTCTTCATCTGCGACACGCACGTCAACCGCGACCCCGATGCGGCGCAGATCGCAGAGATCACATTGCTGGCGGCCGAAGAGGTGCGCCGCTTCGGCGTGACGCCGAGCGTGGCGCTGCTGTCGCACTCGAACTTCGGCGGCTCGGATGCGGCCTCGGCCGTGAAGATGCGCGAGGCGCTCGCGCTCATCAAGGCGAGCGATCCGCAGCTCGCGGTGGAAGGCGAGATGCGCGGCGACGCGGCGCTGTCCAAGTCGATCCTCGACCACGAGTTCCCGGACTCGGCGCTGGACACCGAAGCCAACGTGCTCATCATGCCCAACGTCGACGCGGCCAACATCTCCTACAACCTGCTGCGCATGGCGGCCGGCAGCGGCATCACGGTGGGAGGCATCCTGCTGGGCGCCGCGCGCTCGGTGCACATCCTCACGCCGTCGTCCACGGTGCGCCGCATCGTCAACATGACGGCGCTGACGGTGGTCGATGCCAACTCGCACCGCGGCGCGTCCTGACGGCACGGCCATGAACGACATCGTGCTCCATGGCCCGCAGCGCGGCGCCGCCAAGACGCGCCGGATACCGATCCGCGTGGCCGAGGCAGGCCCGGCCCTGCCCAAGCCCGACTGGATCCGCGTGCGCGTCTCGCAGAGCGAGGGCTTCCGCGAGGTGAAGCGCACGCTGCGCGAGGCCAGCCTGCACACCGTGTGCGAAGAGGCCTCGTGCCCGAACATCGGCGAATGCTTCGGCAAGGGCACCGCCACCTTCATGGTGCTGGGCGACCTCTGCACGCGTCGCTGCCCTTTCTGCGACGTGGCCCACGGCCGTCCGCAGCCGCCCGATCCGCAGGAGGCGCAGCACCTGGCCGACACGGTCGCTCGGCTGCGCCTGAAGTACGTGGTGATCACCAGCGTCGACCGCGACGACCTGCGCGACGGCGGTGCGGCGCATTTCGCCGCCTGCATCCGCGCGGTGCGCAGGCAGTCGCCCGGCACGCAGATCGAGGTGCTCACGCCCGACTTCCGCGGCCGCGCCGAGGTTGCGCTCGACATCCTCGCGGCCGACCCGCCGGACGTGATGAACCACAACCTCGAGACCGTGCCGCGCCTGTACCGCCAGGCGCGACCCGGCGCCGACTACATGCACTCGCTTCGGCTGCTCCAGTCGTTCCGCGCGCGCTGCCCCGGCGTGCCCACCAAGTCGGGCCTGATGCTGGGCCTGGGCGAGACCGACGACGAAGTGCTGGAGGTGATGCGCGACCTGCGCCGCCATGGCGTCGACATGCTCACCGTCGGCCAGTACCTGCAGCCGCGCCCCGGCAACCTGCCGGTTGCGCGCTACGTCGCTCCGGCGCAATTCGAAACTCTTGCGCAGCAGGCGCACGCCATGGGCTTTGCCCATGCCGCCTGCGGACCGCTCGTGCGGTCGAGCTACCACGCCGACCGGCAGGCGCATGCCGCCGGCGTCTGAATTTTCTAGGAGACATTCGTGGACCACCAACCCGTATCCAAGCCCTTCTACAAGTCCCTGTACTTCCAGGTCATCACTGCGATCGTCATCGGCGTGCTGCTGGGCCATTTCTATCCACAGACCGGCGCGGCAATGAAGCCGCTGGGCGACGGCTTCATCAAGCTCATCAAGATGATCATCGCGCCGATCATCTTCTGCACGGTGGTGGTCGGCATCGCCGGCATGGAGGACATGAAGAAGGTCGGCAAGACCGGCGGCCTGGCGCTGCTGTACTTCGAGATCGTCAGCACCATTGCGCTGGTGGTGGGGCTGGTCATCATCAACGTCGTGCGGCCCGGCGCCGGCATGAACATCGACGTGAGCCAACTCGACACCAAGGCGATCGCCGCCTACACAGCGCCTGGACAGATGCAGGGCACGGTCGACTTCCTGCTGCATGTGATCCCGAGCACGGTGGTCGACGCGTTCGCCAAGGGCGAGATTCTCCAGGTGCTGCTGTTCGCCGTGATGTTCGGCTTCGCGCTGCACAAGTTCGGCGGTCGCGGTACGCTGGTGTTCGACTTCATCGAGAAGTTCTCCCACGTCCTGTTCGTCATCGTCGGCTACATCATGAAGGTGGCGCCGATCGGCGCTTTCGGCGCGATGGCATTCACGATCGGCAAGTACGGCGTCGGCTCGCTGCTGCAGCTCGGCCAGCTGATGGCGACCTTCTACGCCACGTGCCTGCTGTTCATCTTCGTCATTCTCGGCGGCATCGCGCGGGCGCACGGCTTCTCGATCTGGAAGTTCATCAAGTACATCAAGGAAGAGCTGCTGATCGTGCTGGGCACCTCCTCCAGCGAATCGGTGCTGCCGCGCATGATGGCCAAGCTCGAGAACCTGGGCGCCAAGAAGTCGGTGGTCGGCCTGGTCATCCCGACCGGCTACTCGTTCAACCTCGACGGCACCTCGATCTACCTGACGATGGCGGCCGTGTTCATCGCGCAGGCCACCAACACCGACATGACGGTGACGCAACAGATCACGCTGCTGCTGGTGCTGCTGCTGACGTCCAAGGGCGCGGCCGGCGTGACCGGCAGCGGCTTCATCGTGCTGGCCGCCACGCTGTCGGCAGTGGGGCACGTGCCGGTGGCGGGCCTGGCGCTGATCCTGGGCATCGACCGTTTCATGTCGGAAGCCCGCGCGCTGACCAACCTGATCGGCAACGGCGTCGCCACGGTGGTGGTCGCCAAGTGGACCAACGACCTGGACGCCGCCCGCATGAAGCGCATCCTGGACAACGAGACGCCGGCCGAGGCCGACGCGCCCGAGGCAGTGCTGGATCAGGTCGAAACCCACATGCCCGTGGCCCAGCCGCGCTGAAGCGACCACATGCCTGTACGGAGCAGCCAACCATGAACAGCCCCGTGCAGAGGCACCGAGTCGTCATCGTGGGCGGCGGTGCCGGCGGTCTGGAGCTGGCCACGCGTCTCGGCGATACGCTGGGCAAGCGCGGCATGGCGGACATCACGCTGATCGACAAGCACCGCACCCACGTGTGGAAGCCCAAGCTGCACGAGATCGCGTCGGGCAGCATGGACATGAGTGCGCACGAGGTCGACTATCTCGCGCAGGCGCACTGGCACCGCTTCCGCTTCCGGCTCGGCGAGCTCACCGGCATCGACCGCGAGCGGCGCGAGGTGCATGTCGCGCCCTACATGGACGACGAGGGCCGGCTGGTCACGCCGGCGCGCGCGTTCGGCTACGACACGCTGGTCGTCGCCATCGGCAGTCTCAGCAACGACTTCGGCACGCCCGGCGTGCGCGAGCATGCGCTGCGGCTCGAGTCGAAGGCGGACGCCCAGCGCTTTCACCAGCGCATGGTCAACGCCTGCATCCGCGCGCACGCGCAGACCGCGCCGCTGCGGCCCGAGCAGCTGCACGTGGCGATCATCGGTGCGGGCGCCACCGGCGTGGAGCTGGCGGCCGAGCTGCATCGCACCACGCGCGAGGTCGTGGCCTACGGGCTCGATCGCGTGGATGCCGAGAAGGACATCCAGGTCAGCGTGATCGAGGCCGCCGATCGCGTCCTGCCCGCGCTGCCGCCGCGCATGTCGGCCGCCACCGAGGCGCTCCTGCGCAAGCTGGGCGTGGACGTGCACACCTCGGCCAGGGTGGCCGAGGTGCTGCCCGAGGGCGTGCGCCTGGCCGACGGCCGCACGCTGCCGGCCGAGCTGGTGGTGTGGGCCGCGGGCGTGAAGGCGGCCGATTTCATGAAGGACATCGCGGGACTCGAAACCAACCGCAGCAACCAGCTCGCGGTGCTGCCGACGCTGCAGACCACGCGCGATGCCGACATCTTCGCCATCGGCGACTGTGCGGCCTGCGACTGGCCCGAGGCCAACGACGGCAAGGGCGGCCTGGTGCCGCCGCGCGCGCAGGCGGCGCACCAGCAGGCCTCGCACGTCGCGGCGCAGATCCGCCGGCGCATGGCGGGCAAGGCGCTCAAGCCCTACCGCTACCGCGACTTCGGCTCGCTGGTGTCGCTCGGCGAATTCAGCACCGTCGGCAACATGATGGGCGGGCCCGTCGGCGGCAGCCTGATGATCGAAGGCCGCTTCGCGCGGCTCATGTACATGTCGCTCTACAAGATGCACGAGCTGGCGCTGCACGGCGTCGTCAAGGTCTCGCTCGACACGCTCGCCCGCCTCATCACGCGGCGCACCGAACCCCACGTCAAGCTGCATTGAGCAGTCACGGCCATGACCCAACCCTCACCCGATCTCGATGCGACCTCGTGGTTGCAAGCCTGGCAGCAGGGCCTGTCGCAGGGGCACACGCAGTTCGGCGCATTGATGCGCCGTGCGCTGGAGGCGGCGCCGTTCGACGCGCGCGGCAAGGCACAGATGGACTTCGCGCTGCGGCAGGTCGTCGATGCCATGAACCCGGCCAACAGCCTCGCCACCAACCCCGAGGCGATGCAGGCCGCGCTCGACTCCGGCGGTGCGAGCCTGCTCGAAGGTGCGCGTCTCTTCCTGGCGGACGTGGCGAAGGGCCGCATCTCGATGTCGGACGACGAGGCCTTCGAGGTCGGCCGCAACGTCGCGACCAGCCCCGGCAGCGTGGTGTTCGAGAACGAGTTGATGCAGCTCGTGCAGTACACGCCGTCCACGGCGAAGGTCCACAAGCGCCCGCTGGTCATCGTGCCGCCTTGCATCAACAAGTTCTACATCCTCGACCTGCAGCCGGGTAACTCGCTGGTTGCCTATGCGGTCGAACAGGGCCACACCGTCTTCCTGGTGTCGTGGCGCAATGTCTCGGCCGAGCAGGGCCATCTGGGCTGGGACGACTACGTCGAGCAAGGCGTGCTGCGGCCGCTCGATGTCGCGCGGAGCATCGCCCGTGCCGACAAGGTCAACACGCTGGGCTTCTGCATCGGCGGCACGCTGCTGGGCAGCGCGCTGGCCGTAGCCGCCGCGCGCGGTGAAACGCCGGCCGCCAGCGTCACGCTGCTGACCGCGATGCTCGATTTCTCGGACACCGGAGAACTGGGCCTGATGGTGGATGAGGCCATGGTGGCCGCGCGCGAAGCCACCATCGGCCGCGGCGGCCTGCTCAAGGGCCGTGAGCTCGCGACCGTGTTCGCCGCGCTGCGCGCCAACGACCTGATCTGGCCCTACGTGGTCAACGGCTACCTCAAAGGCAAGGCGCCGCCGGCTTTCGACCTGCTGTACTGGAACGGCGACGACACCAACCTGCCGGGGCCGATGTACTGCTGGTACCTGCGCAACACCTACCTGGAGAACAGGCTGCGCGTACCCGGCGGCACGGTGCAGTGCGGCGTGCCGGTGGATCTATCGCGCGTCGATGCGCCGGCCTTCGTCTACGCCTCGCGCGACGACCACATCGTGCCGTGGAAAACCGCCTATGCCGGCACGCAACTGCTCGGCGGCGACACGCGTTTCGTGCTCGGCGCCAGCGGCCACATCGCGGGCGTGATCAACCCGCCCGCGAAGAAGAAGCGCAACCACTGGGTCGGCGATCTCGCGTCCGACGCCGGCGCCTGGCTCGATGGCGCGCAGAGCATCGACGGCAGCTGGTGGCCCGCGTGGAGCGACTGGCTCGCCGCGCATGCCGGCGCGAAGGTCGCCGCCCGCCGCGCGTTGGGCAGCGCGGATTTTCCCGTGATCGAGCCCGCTCCCGGGCGCTATGTCAAAGCCAAGGCGGCCTGAAGCCGGGCCGTCGTCATTCCCTTCGCATCAACCCCCAAGGAGACTCTCATGTCAGACGATATCGTGATCGTGGCCGCGCAACGCACGGCGGTCGGCAAGTTCGGCGGCTCGCTCGCCGGCACGGCCGCGCCCGAGCTGGGCGCGCATGTGGTGAAGGGCCTGCTCGCGAAGGCCGGCGTGCCGGGCGATGCGGTGTCCGAGGTGATCATGGGCCAGGTGCTCGCGGCCGGCTCGGGCCAGAACCCCGCGCGCCAGACCGTGATCAAGGCCGGCTTGGCCGTCGGCGTGCCGGGCCTCACCATCAACAAGGTCTGCGGCTCGGGCCTGAAGGCCGTGATGCTGGCGGCGCAGGCCGTGAAGTGCGGCGACGCCGAGATCGTGGTGGCCGGCGGCCAGGAGAACATGAGCGCTGCGCCGCACGTGCTGCCCAATTCGCGCAACGGCCAGCGCATGGGCGACTGGAAGCTGGTCGACACCATGATCGTGGACGGCCTGTGGGACGTCTACAACCAGTACCACATGGGCACCACGGCCGAGAACGTGGCGAAGAAGTACGGCATTACGCGCGAGATGCAGGACGCGCTGGCGTTGGCCTCGCAGCAGAAGGCCGCGGCCGCGCAGGACGCGGGGCGCTTCGACGACGAGATCCTGCCCTTCAGCATTGCGCAGAAGAAGGGGGACCCCGTCGTCTTTGCGGCCGACGAGTTCGTGAACCGCAAGACCAACGCCGATGCGCTCGCCGGCCTGCGCCCGGCCTTCGACAAGACCGGCTCGGTGACGGCCGGCAATGCCTCGGGCCTGAACGATGGCGCGGCCGCGGTGCTGGTGATGTCGGCCTCGCGCGCCGCCGCACTCGGCCTGCAGCCGCTCGCGGTGATCCGCGCCTACGCGAGCGCAGGGCTGGACCCGTCGCTCATGGGCATGGGCCCGGTGCCCGCTTCGCAGCTGGCGCTGAAGAAGGCCGGCTGGAAGGCGCAGGACCTCGACCTGATGGAGATCAACGAAGCCTTCGCGGCGCAGGCCTGCGCGGTCAACCGCGAGATGGACTGGGACACCAGCCGCATCAACGTCAACGGCGGCGCCATCGCCATCGGCCACCCCATCGGCGCCTCGGGCTGCCGCGTGCTGGTGACGCTGCTGCACGAGATGCGCCGCCGCGGCGCCAACAAGGGCCTGGCCTCGCTGTGCATCGGCGGCGGCATGGGCGTGGCGCTGGCCGTCGAGCGCGCCTGACCGATTTTCTTAGTCACACAACGTACCAAGGAGAAAGCAGATGAGCGAGAAGCAGCAACAAGTGGTCCTGGTCACCGGCGGCATGGGTGGCCTGGGCGAGACGATCTCCACCAAGATGGTCGATGCAGGCTACAAGCTCGCGGTGACCTATTCGCCGGGCAACAAGTCGCACGCCGAGTGGGTGGCGCAGATGGCGCAGCGCGGCTATGAGATTCTGGCCGTGCCCTGCGACGTGGCGGACTTCGACTCGTGCGCGCGCGCCGTGTCGGAGGTGCAGGCGCGGCTGGGCCCGGTCGACGTGCTGGTCAACAACGCCGGCATCACGCGCGACATGACCTTCAAGAAGATGGACCGCATCAACTGGGACGCGGTACTGCGCACCAACCTCGACAGCCTGTTCAACATGAGCAAGCAGGTGGCCGACGGCATGGTGGACCGCGGCTGGGGCCGCATCATCAACGTGTCCTCGGTGAATGGCTCGAAGGGCGCGTTCGGACAGACCAACTACTCGGCCGCCAAGGCCGGGGTGCATGGCTTCACCAAGGCGCTGGCGCTCGAGGTGGCGAAGAAGGGCGTCACCGTGAACACCATCTCGCCGGGCTACATCGGCACCAAGATGGTCACGGCCATTCCGAAGGAAGTGCTCGACAGCAAGATCCTGCCGCACATCCCCGTGGGCCGTCTCGGCAAGCCCGAGGAGGTGGCGGGCCTGATCATCTACCTCGCCTCGGAAGAGGCGGCGTTCGTGACCGGCGCCAACATCGCCATCAATGGCGGCCAGCACATGCAATGAGCAAACGACCATGATCCTCAAAAACGGCATCGATCAGGTCGCACTGATCAAGAAGTTCTCCGAGGCCTCCGCCAAGCAGGGCGAGACCGTGCGCAAGGCGGTGCACGAGGCCACGCTCAAGGCGCTGCAGGGCCGCGAGCTCACGCTGGCGAACATCCGGCAGGTGTTGGGCACGGTCACCAGGACGGCCTCGGCCGGCGCGGCCGGCAGCAAGCTGCCCGCGCCCGATGTGGAAGGCCTGCTCGGCAAGGTCTTTGCCGGCATGGACGGCGCGCTGGAGCAGGCCGTGCTGGCCAACCAGCGCGCGCTGCAACAGCTGGTCGACCAGGGCGTGAGCCTGCGCGAGACGCAGCTCAAGAAGGCGCTCGCCGACATCGAGAAGATGGAGGAGACGCTGTTCGCCAGCGTGCGCAAGGCGGCGCCGGCCGACGGTCCGTGGAGCGGCGTCTTCCAGGCGATGCAGGGCAAGGGCACCGGCACCGGCGCGCGCGCCACGGCGGCGCTCGAGCAGCTCATGGAAGACACGCAGAAGAGCCTGCGCGACGGCCGCGCGATGGGCCTGCGCGCCTCGCAGGCGCTGATCGACAGCTACTCGGCGCTGGTGAGCGGCGTGCTCATCGGCATGTCGGAAGCCTTGAAGCAGGGCGGGGCGGCGAAGCGATGACCCAGGCCGGCGGCGGCCGCGCCGCCGCCGGCCCGAAAGGAACCTGATGGACGCCCTGATCCTCGCCCGCATGCAGTTCGCGGCCAACATCACCTTCCACATCCTGTTCCCCACGATCAGCATCGCACTGGGCTGGCTGCTGCTGTTCTTGCGCTGGCGCTGGCTGCGCACGCGCGGCGGCGGCAATGCACCGCTGGCGCAGGGCTGGCTCGACGCCTACCGCTTCTGGACCAAGGTGTTCGCGCTGACCTTCGCGCTCGGCGTGGTCAGCGGCATCACCATGAGCTTCCAGTTCGGCACCAACTGGCCGGGCTTCATGGAGCGCGTCGGCAACGTGGCGGGGCCGCTGCTGGGCTACGAGGTGCTCACCGCGTTCTTCCTGGAGGCGGGTTTTCTCGGCGTGATGCTGTTCGGCCACGGCAAGGTCGGCGAGCGCGTGCACCTGCTGTCGACCTTCATGGTGGCCTTCGGCACCACGCTGTCGGCCTTCTGGATTCTTGCTCTCAACTCGTGGATGCAGACGCCCGCGGGCCACGAGGTCGTGAACGGCGAATTCCATGTCGCGAGCTGGCCGGCGGTGGTGTTCAACCCGTCGTTTCCGTACCGCTTCGTGCACATGCTGCTGGCCTCCGCGCTGACCTGCGCGTTCCTGCTGATCGGCCTGTCGGCCTGGCAGGTGCTGCGCGGCGTGGGACAGCGCAGCGCGGCGCGCGTGATGCGGGTAGGGCTCACGCTGGCGGCGGTGCTGATTCCGGTGCAGATCGTCGTGGGCGACATGCACGGCCTCAACACGCTCAAGCACCAGCCCGCCAAGATTGCTGCCATGGAAGGCGTGTGGGAGACCGGGCGCGGCGTGCCGCTGCTGCTGTTCGCGATTCCCGACGCCGAGGCGCGCAGGAACCGCTTCGAGATCGCGGTGCCGAATGGCGCGAGCCTGATCCTCACGCACGAGGCCGACGGCGAGATCCGCGGCCTGAACGACTTTGCCGGCGCGCATCCGCCGCCGCTGCCGATGTTCTTCGCCTTCCGCATCATGGTCGGCATGGGCGTGCTGATGCTCGCGACCAGCTGGCTCGGCTGGTGGCTGTACCGCCGCGCGCGCTGGCAACCGGCGCTGCTGCCGCGCGCGCTGCTGTGGCTGTTCGCGGGGATGACCTTCTCGGGCTGGATAGCCACGGTGGCGGGCTGGTACGTCACCGAGATCGGCCGCCAGCCCTACATCGTCTACGGGCTGGTGCGCACGGCCGACGTGGTGTCGAAGGTGCCGCCCGCGATGATCGGGCTCACGCTCGCGCTCTACATCGCGCTGTACCTCGCGCTCATCGTGGCGTACGTCGCGGTGCTCAAGTACATGGCCGAGAAGCCCGACGAGGTGCTGGTGACCGAGGCCGTCGAGCGGGCCGCGACGCCGCCGGGCGCGATCACCGCGATCACCGCGCCGATGGCCGAAGGAGGCCGCGCATGAGCTTCGACGCCGCGTTGCCGGTGATCTTCATGGTGCTGATGGGCGCCTCGATGCTGGTCTACGTGGTCAGCGACGGCTACGACCTTGGCGTGGGCATGCTCATGCACCGCGCGAGCGACGCCGAGAAGGACGTGATGGTCGCCTCCATCGGCCCGTTCTGGGATGCCAACGAGACCTGGCTGGTGCTGGGCGTGGGCATCCTGCTGGTTGCCTTCCCGAAGGCGCACGGCCTGGTGCTGGGCGAGCTCTACCTGCCGGTGGCGCTGATGCTCGTCGGCCTCACCTTGCGCGGCGTGGCCTTCGATTTCCGCGTGAAGGCGCGCGACAGCCACAAGCGCACCTGGGACCGGCTCTTCTTCGCGGGTTCCACCCTGGCCTCGGTGGCGCAGGGCTGGATGCTCGGGCGCTACATCAGCGGCTTCGGATCCGGCTGGAACTATCCCTTGTTCGCCGCCGCCATCGCCGTGGCGCTGCCGATGGCCTACGTGCTGATGGGCGCGGCCTGGCTCATCATGAAGACCGAGGGTGCGCTGCAGGAGCGCGCCGTGCAATGGGCACGCACCGCCTGGGCGCCGATGGTCGGCGGCATGCTGCTGATCTCGATGGCCACGCCCTGGATCAGCCCCGAGGTGCGCGAGCGCTGGTTCGCGCTGCCCGAGATCCTGGCGCTGGCCGCCATTCCGCTCATGACCGGCGCGGCGCTGCTCGCCGTGCGCGGCCTGCTGAACACGCGCATGGTGCGCGGGCCGGTGTGCTGGCTGCCTTTCGTGCTGCTGGTCATGGTGTTCGTGCTCGGCTTCCTGGGGCTGGCCTACAGCATCTATCCCTACGTGGTGATCGGCCAGCTCACGATCTGGCAGGCGGCCAGCAGCGCACCGGCGCTCAAGGTGATCCTGGTGGGCGTGTGCATCTCGGTGCCGGCCATCGTGGGCTACACCGTATTCTCCTACCGGGTCTTCCGCGGCAAGACCGGCGAACTGCGCTATGCCTGAGCAGACACTGGGCCTGAATGAAACCACCCGTGACACGCGCCACCGGGCAGCCACTGATGCGGCCCGCGCGGCCTTGTGCAATAACGGGTTCATGAATTCACGGGAGCCGGCCCGGCGCTTCGACTTGCCTTCCGACACTCAAAGACGCTGGCGCGGCCTGCCGCGCTGGTGCGGCGCGCTGGCGCTGGTGGCCCTGGCCGCCGTCGCCGGCCATCACCTCGCCATGCAGAACGGCCTGGCGCGGCTGCGCGAGGCGGCCGACCACCGGCTCGACATGCTCGCGACCGGGCTCGATGCCGACCTGGCCCGTTTCGAGTATCTGCCAGCGCTGCTGGAGATGACGCCCATCGTTCCGGCGCTGCTCGGCACGCCGTCGGACTCGAGGCTGCGCGACGCGGTCAACCGCTACCTCGACGGCGTCAACGCCACCGCGGGCGCGGAGATGCTCTATGTGCTCGACGCCGCCGGCACCTCGCTGGCGGCGTCCGACTGGGACCGGCCCGGCACCACCATCGGCCAGGACCTGTCGTTCCGGCCCTACGTGATCGATGCGCTGGGGCAGGGCAGGGGCCGCTTCTACGGCGTCGGCATCACCAGCCGCAAGCCCGGCTACTACCTCTCGTACGCCTTGCGCCACGACCAGCCCGCGCGCGGCGTGGTGGCCGTCAAGGTTAATCTCGAGGAGTCCGAGCGCGCCTGGCGCATGCTGCCAGGCAACGTGGCGCTGATCGACCAGCGCGGCGTGGTGATCCTCGCCACCCGCGAGGACCTGAAGTTCCGGCCGCTGTGGCCGCTCGACGCTTCGCAGCGCGCCGAGGTGCAGCGCTCGCGCCCCTACGGCGAGGCCGGCCTGCAGCCGCTGCAGTGGACGCAGAAAGAGGCGCTGGCGCGCAACGTGCAGGTCATCGCGCTCGACGGCGTGGACCAGCTCGCTTCGACGCGCGCGCTGCGCGGGGCGCCTTGGCAGCTGGTGGTGCTCGACGATCTGGCGCCGGTGCGCGTCGGTGCACGTTACGCGGCCATCACAGCGAGCCTGGCGATGGCGGTGCTGCTGCTGATCGCCGTCACGCTGTGGCAGCGCCGCCGCGCCGTGCGGCAGAAGCTGGCCAACCAGGCCGCGCTGCAGGCGGCGCACGACTCCCTCGAGTCGACCGTGGTCGCGCGCACCGCCCAGCTGCGCGCGGCTCAGGGCGAGCTGGTGCATGCCGGCAAGATGGCGGCGCTGGGCCAGATGTCGGCCGGCGTGGTGCACGAGCTGAATCAGCCGCTCACGGCGATGCGCACCCTCTCGGAAAGCGCCGCCATCCTGCTCGACAAGAGCCGCTTCGATGACGTGCGCGGCAACCTGCAGCGCATCCGCGGCATGGTCGATCGCCTGGCGCGCCTGACCTCGCAGCTCAAGACCTTCGCGCACAAGAGCGAGCTGCCGCTCGCGCCGGTGCCGATGGCGCAGGTCGCGGCCGACGCGCAGGTCATCGTCGCCGAAGCCTCGAAGAAGAACGGCATCGTCATCGAGGTCGATGTGCAGCCCGCCACCCTGAGCGTCATGGCCGAAGAGGCCGCGTTGGGTAGCGTGCTCGTCAACCTGATGCGCAACGCCATCGACGCCATGCAGGCATCGCCGCGGCGCACGCTGCGCCTGGAAGCGCGACCGCAGGACGGCCGCGTGATCCTGCGCGTGAGCGACACCGGGCCGGGCATTCCGCCCGACATCCTGCCGCGCCTGTTCGAGCCCTTCGTCACCAGCAAGCCGGCGGGCACCGGGCTGGGCCTGGGCCTCGTGATCTCGGCACAATTGGTGCGGGCCATGGACGGCACGCTGCGTGCCGCCAACCTGCCGGACGGCGGCGCCTGCTTCGTGGTCGACCTGCCGGCCGCCATCCGCACCATCCTTACCCCCACCCCACAGGAGTGATCAAAAAGTGAGTGAAGCCCCTGCCATCCGGGTGCTGTTGGTCGAGGACGACGAAGACGTCCGAATCAGCACGACCCAGGTGCTGACCCTGGCCGGTTTCGAGGTCGAATCCTTCGCGAGCGCCGAACGCGCGCGCGCGCAGATCGGTTTCGGCGTGCCTGCCATCGTGGTCTGCGACGTGCGCCTGCCGGGCCTGAGCGGCACCGAATGGCTGATCGAGCTCCACAACGCCGACGCCGAGCTGCCCGTCATCCTGGTCACCGGCCACGGCCACATCGCGATGGCAGTGCAGGCCATGCGCGAGGGCGCCTACGACTTCATCGAGAAGCCTTTCAGCTCCGAGCGGCTGGTGGCCATCGTGCGCCACGCCATCGAGCGCCGGCAGCTCACGCTGCAGGTGCGCGCGCTGCGTGATGCGCTGGAGAACTGGCACGGCATCCAGGCAGTGCTGATCGGCCGCTCGGCGCAGATGCAGCAGGTGCGCCGCACCGTGATGACCTTGGCTGAGACCTCGGCCGACGTGCTGATCTACGGCGAAACCGGTACCGGCAAGGAGCTCGTCGCCCGCTGCCTGCACGAGCACAGCGAACGTCGGCGCCAGCATTTCGTGCCGCTCAACTGCGGCGGCCTGCCCGAGGCGCTGGCCGAGAGCGAGTTGTTCGGCCACGAGGCCGGCGCCTTCACCAGCGCCAACCGCGTGCGCGTGGGCAAGTTCGAATACGCCAACGGCGGCACGCTTTTTCTCGACGAGATCGAGAGCATGCCGATGGCGGTGCAGATCAAGCTGCTGCGTGCGTTGCAGGAGCGCTCCATCGAGCGCATCGGCTCCAACAAGGCCATACCCTTCGACTGCCGCGTGGTGGCCGCGAGCAAGGACGACCTCAAGGATATGAGCGACCGGCAAAAGTTCAGGGCCGACCTGTACTACCGGCTCGGCGTTGCCTTCATCGAGCTGCCGCCGCTGCGCGAACGGCGCGAGGACATCCCTCTGCTGTTCGAGCATTTCACGCTGCTGGCGGCCGCGCGCTATGAGCGCGTCGCGCCGATCCTGAGCGGCGCGCAGGTGGCCGACCTGATGGCCTACGCCTGGCCCGGCAACGTGCGCGAGCTGCGTAACGTGGCCGACCGCTTCGTGCTTGGCCTGCTGGGCGAGCGCCTGACGCAGGCGCGCGGCAACGCCGAAGGCATGCCGGCCTTGCCGCGCGGACTGCCGCAGCAGGTCGAGTCCTTCGAGCGGGCGGTGATCGTCGAGGCGCTGCGCAAGCACCAGGGTGACCAGCCGGCCACCGCCAGCGCGCTGGCGATCGCGCGGCAGACGCTGCACGACAAGCTGCGCAAGCTCGGTATCACGGCGGAAGAATTCAAGTCTTAGTGCCTGGGCGTGCCTCGTTGCCCGGAACGGGTCGAGAATGACGGCATGTTTTCCCTGTCCGTCGTCCAGAACGCAAGGCAGCGCGCCCTGGCAGACGGTGCACTGCAGCCGATCGAGACTCAGACCATCCTCCTCGACAGCGATGGCGTTCGGTTCGTCGTGCGCACGGTGTCGAGCCTCGCGCGCAAGGACAAGGCGCGCCATGTCGCGGCGGCCACGGATCCACTCGGCGACTACGACCGTTCTCTGTTCGTAGGTGACCTCGCGCCTTCGCACTACATTCTGCTGAACAAGTTCCAACTGCTCGCCGGCCATGTGCTGCTCGTCACGCGCCGCTTCGAACGCCAGGAGCGCCTCCTTACCGTTGAGGATTTCGCGGCGCTCATCGCCTGCCTGAGCGAGGTCGATGGACTCGGCTTCTACAACGGGGGCGTCGAAGCCGGGGCCAGCCAGCGGCATAAGCACCTGCAGCTTGTGCCGCTCCCGCTTACACGCGAAAGCCCGGACCAAGTGCCGATGGAGCGGGTGCTCGGCAGCGGTTCACCGCTGCCGTTCAGGCATGCGTTCGCACGTCTGGCGCCGCAAGCGACGGCTCCCGAGTTGCATGTCCTCTATCGCGAGCTGCTTCATCGGTGCGGCATTTCCGCTGTCGCCGCCGAAGAGGGCGAAGTTCAGTCGGCACCTTACAACCTGCTGATTCGCCGAGGCTGGATGCTCGTCGTGCCGCGTTCGCGCGCATGCTTCGAATCGATCTCCGTGAACGGGCTCGGCTTCGCTGGCTCATTGTTCTTGCGTTCGCAAGAGGAACTGGACCGCGTCCACGCAGTGGGACCAATGCAGGTGCTGCGCGCGGTGGCGATGCCGCAGGACGTGCCTCATGACGTATGACCGATCTGGACAACGTAAGCCCACCTTGCCAAACTGCCCCGCATGGCACTCCCCCACGCATCATCCGGTCAGGTCGTGAATCTCGGCGCGCTCGACGTGCAGGCGGCGGAGACCTGTGCACTCCTGAAGGCCGGCGACATCGAGATCATGTGGCTGGTGCTGCCGGCCGGCAAGCAGGTCCCGTCGCACGCCGTCTCGACGTCGATGACCTTGCAGTGCATGCGCGGAAGGGTCGAGGTGCAGTTCGACGGCAGCGTGAAGCTGCTCGAGGCCGATCAGGTGATGTACCTCGCCGGCGGCGTGCCGCACGGCTTGCATGCGCTGGAAGACACCAGGCTGCTGATGACCATCGTGCTGCCGGCCAGCCGCACCGACTGAGTCGGAGCGTGGCGCCCCGTCTCGCGAGGCTCAGCTCACCTGAGCACGTAGCTCGCAAGCACGCTCTGCACCTCGTAGATGCTGAGCTTCTTGTTGAACTGCTTCTGGATCGGAGCGACCGTCCCCGAGATCCATATCTTGAGCTCGGCATCGAGATCGAAGGTACCGGCGGTCTCGACGCTGAAGTGCGTGATGCTCTTGTAGGGAATGGAGTGGTATTCGACCTTGCTTCCCGTAATGCCTTGCTTGTCGACCAGGACGAAGCGCTTGTCGGTGAACACGAAGTAGTCGCGGATGAGCTGGTAGGCGTGCTCGACCACTTCCCCTTTCGCCAGGATCTGGCTGAACTCCTGCTGAATCTTTGCAGGGTCGATCTTGGCTGCGTTGCCAAGCATTCCATCAAGTAGTCCCAAGGTTGCTTCCTTCCAAACTCGTTCAATACACGCGACCGTCGCCGGTCTTTAAGAGCTGCGCGGGGCGCAGCGCGTGGGTAATGTAGTGGGTGGGGCGCACCGCCGCGGAGCCACCCTCCCTACGCAGACGGTCGAGTCTGATGCACGCTTCGCGATCCTACTCAAGAAGAACAACGAATCGCGGTCATCCCAAGAATCGGCCGTCGATTCGATCGCGCATTCCGTAATATCGCGTTGCCAAGGCCACGCCAAGGTGGCGAAACGCGTGGAATGCGAAGCTCTTCATGTGTCGGCTTCAACGCCATGTCCGCGACGTTCATGCCGAGAAGCCGTTGCCCAAGCAGCGAGCCGATCGCTGTGGAAATGGCGATGCCTCGTCCGTGCACCGCCCGCGCGCTTCCCTGGCGCAACACGACGCCGATGGCGCGCTGGCCTTCGAACAGCACCTTCAAGACTGTCGCCCGCGATCGGATTTGAAGGTTCGGTCTTCGCTCTGCAGGCTTCAGGTACGCCCGGGAGGCGCTCCAGCGCACGCCTCCGTGGATGTGGGCTTGGGCGATGTGGAGGCCTTCCTGGTTCCGCGCGTTATGGTCCGAGGCGAGCGGGAATCCGGCCTGCTCGCCCGCGCGGAGAAACTGGTGATAGAGCGGGAAGTCGGCCTTGCACCGGGAGACTTGCAACGGACCTTGGTCACCACGCCATTCGCTTCCGCCCTCCGAGAAGGTCTCCATCTTCTTGAAGTACGGCAGGCAGTCGCTCCAACTCCAATCGGAGAGCCCGTTCTGGGCCCAGCCGTCGTAGTCGAGCGGATTGCCGCGGTTGAAGATCATCGTGTGCGGCCGGGTCCAGCGTTGCCTTGGTGCGCGTCCTTTCAGGCAGCGACCGGCTTGGTCGCTCGACAGGCCAAGGAAGGCTCTAGTCAGCGATCCTCAAGATCGGAAGACGCAACACAATCGCTGATGTTAGAAACATCAACTGGTTGCACGTCAGAGCCCGCCGCTGTTTTCCCTGATGTCCGTGCAGCCGCTGTGCCTGTCGTCGATGAGGAAGGAGCACCCGCCGAGGACTGAGGAATGGATTTGACAGGGGAGGAGCTTTCCCCACCTCCGCCACCTCCACATCCACTTGTGAAAATAGCGACACATAACATGACGGTCTGCAACCAGTTCTTTCGAAAGATCATCGTTTCGACCTCTTTCACAATGGGTGAACAGACCATCTGAATACCTCTCATCTATTCAATGTCGATTGCCAACCCTGTTCACTGCGCAGCAGTGCTGGTCGGCGACGAAGAAGGTGGCGCAGTCGAGCCAACACTCGCATCATCTTTAGGTCCATCCAGGGACCGAAGATATTCGACCAGCGCATCCGAATCTGCAGGCGACAAGTTCGGTGCATTGCTATTTCCATGACCGGAGACGATCAGATCCTTTGTCGTTGCCTTCTGGCCATTGTGGAAACTGGACGCATTGCTCCAGATCCCATGCAAAGTTGGCGTGTCGAACCCTGCACCGGCGAGTTTCTTGCCACTGCCTTTGCCCGAGCTGGGTTGAATAGTCCCTACATCGTGCCGTTGTCCATCACGCATAGCGAGACCGGAATGGCAAGTGATGCACTGCAGGTCGCCGAATAGTTTCTTACCTTGCAGGGCCGTCACGCTCAAAGCTCCATCGGCGTTGCGTACCGGACTGCGCATGTACTTGTCGAGCGAAGCAAGGTATGCAGCCAAATCGTCCAGCTCGGGGCTCTTGCCGGCCTTCCGCGCTCCCAACGGGTCGGCCGTGACCCCGAAGTCCGCTTGAGTCATGAAGCCAGTCCCCCCGAACTCCCGACGAATGTCGTTCTCGAAGTCCTGGACTTCATCGAAGTTGGCACTCCAATGCAGATTGCCATGGCCCAGTCCGGCACGCCCTAGCAGAGAAATGGTGCGGCGCATGCCTTCACCGCGCTGAGTGAAGTCCCATACCATCCCGTCATCTCCGCCATCCACATGACAACTCGCGCATGAGATGTAGCTTTCGTTGGACATGCGGGTGTCGCTGGCGTTGTAGAAGAGCTTCTTGCCGCGCAGCACGGATGCCTTCAACGGCTCGGTCGCGACTGTTGAAACGTAGTGAAGCAACGGAGCGTCAGCGTTCTTACCGGAGTGAATCGTGCTCACGTCATACGCAGATACCGAACGATCGAGGAAATTGTTGGTGAACAACAACTTGCGCTCAGCATCGATGTACAAGCCATGCGGCGTACTCCGCATCCGAGTGATCTGAGCCCCCCGACTACCGCTGTAGGCATCGGCGACCGTTACCGTATTTCCCTCCATCTGGGCAACGAAAACGAAGTCGCCCAATGGCGAGAAGACTGCCGCTCTCGACGGCGGCTGATTGTCGAAGTCGATCTGACTGGCGGGGAGGTCTTCACCCTTGGCAAGGTCCACCTGATTGAGCACGGAGCGCACCGTTTTATCGTGATCCAGCTTCCGGCCGTCTCGGCACTGGCCGCGCAGAATATTGTCTTTCTTAGAAGGCAAGACCGCGCGCAAGCCATCTGGCGAGATCACGACCTGATGCAGGTAGTTGGGAACACCGCGCGCACCTGCTTCGGTATCAACGGTGGTGGTATCGACCCGGAGCACAATCGTGCGTCGAGTATTCATCCCGGCCAGATCGACCTCGTACAGCTCACCCCCGCTGCGTTTTGACTTGAAGCGCGTGACATAGGCCGTTCTGGCGTCCCCCGTCACAGCGATGCCGCGGCCGCCGCCGGGTGGTAGATCGAGGGAGCTGCGCCTCTCACCTGTTGTCGGATCAAAGCTGATGAGCTTGGACTTGCTCTCCAATGTCAGCAACCCCATTACGCCGCCCGGCGCGAATACCACGCTATGCGGCCCGCTGCCGTAGTCCAACGCGACGGTAGTTGAAACTGCACCGGTCACCGCATCCAGTGCGACCAGCTTGTCTTCGCCCTGAACCGCCACCCAGACGCGTCCATTCGGCCCCACAGCCACAGTACGCGGCTCCTCCCCGACGCGGGTCTCCCACTTCTTGACGAGTTTCCGGGGATCTCGCGCATCCACCGCCGCTACTGTTCCGCTGTCGGAATTGACGCTGTAGATGTAGGCTCCACGGCCCGTGATGTTCGTGCTGTGCACGGGTGCATTGGCAGTCAAAGGAGCAGTCACGGCCAACACGAAACTGTACCGAACTTCCACCCCATCACTCTGTTTAACGGTCAAGATCACGCTGTAGTGTCCGGGCCGATTGAACAAGCGCGTGTACTTCGGATCGCTGGAGAACGGCGTACTTTGCCCATCGTCGAAGCGCCAGCTGTACTGCGCACCCTTGCCCCCCATCAACGGAGGATCGAACGCCACTTCATTGCCATAGAGCACGGGTTTCATCCCCAATTGTCCGATCACGACCTGCTCGTTCATCTTCTTGACCTCGTCGTCGGTCAGCACCCGGTCGTAGACACGCACATCAGCGAGCTCACCCTTGAACCAGTCCGGACTGTCTTGAAGTTGACCTAGAAACTTGAACTTGTTCTGCAGCCCCATCGCACCCTTGACCCCACTTCCGGTGAACTTGGTACCGTCGACAAACATGGTCATCGCGCCGGAGCTGGAATCGCGTGTCATGATCACGTGATGCCACTTGCCGTCATTGATCGGTGAACCCGACTTGACACCCGGATTGGTCTGCGAGTGGTTACCCACCGTCAGCCTCAGGTCGCCCTTGCCGTCGATCCAGCCCCAGAAAACATCATTGTCGGCAGCCGCCTGGTCGCGCCCGAAGATGCCCGGCGCCAGCCATTGGCTGTCGACTCCTGTCTGCGAGGTCTTCATGTAAAAGCTCACCGAGGCGGTTCCACCAAGGGTTGTGGCCGCAGAGTCGCTTTGCAGCGGGATGCCGCCGGCGCGCGAACTGAAATCCATACCAATGCGTCCATAGACATCCTCACCACTCGTGGGGATGCCGTTGTTCTTCCCGATGGTGTCGTCCAAGCTCCCATTGAGCGGCCAGTGGTTGACCATCCCTGCATCGACCGCACTGCGGGTCGTAAAACTGAAGGTGTAGTCTTCCACCAAGGCGTTCCCGGCATAGTCCTTCAACCCGCCTTTCCTGAGTACCACCTCGTAGGTCGTTTCCAGCTTGAGCGGCTCCTTGGGCGAGAAGTTGATGATGCCGAGCTGGGCACTGTAGAAGCCTTCTATCGCCGGGCTATTCCCGACAGAGGGATTGGCTGGTTTGACACGGACAATGAAGTTTTGAGCGTTTACGGTCTCGGGCCGGATGTTGTCAGTCAGCGCGATGCCGATACGCGTAGTCAGCGCTGTGTTCTTCTCGTCGGCACGTGGCGAGATCTGACGTACCTTTGGCGCTGTCGTATCGGGGCCGGTCGCATGCGGCATGAAGCCGCTACCGTTGCCATGGTCGTTGCCGACATACACCAGGTTCCCCAGGAAAGTCACCTGGCCATGGTCTGAGTGGTCTCGCTCCGTCTTGTCCTCGAACAGGCTTCCAGAACCAACCTCCTTGTAGTTCTTGGGGTCGCGGACATCGACCTTGTGAATATAGTGTTGCGCTCCCTGCATCACGTAGTCGTCCTGCGTAGCGCAATACAACTGCTGATTGATGACCAGCGCGCTGTTCTCGAGAACGATGTTGTTGCGATCACTGATATCAAGGGTGTGCATCTTGGCGCCATCGTTGCGCATGGAGCCATGGACCTTGACGCCATCGAAGCAGGTCGCATAGTAGAAGGGCAGCGCCCCTTTCGTAGCGAGCAGCCGGGGATTCAGCGGGTCGGAGATGTCCAGGCTGGATATGCCCTTGTCGGTCGCCTCCATGGAAGTGATCACCATGTGATTGCCCATGGTGAAGATCGGCCCCACATTGAAGCTTCCCAGTTCGCTCGTAGGCACAGGATTGGGACGGCCTTGGCCTCGATCGGCGTACTTGGGATTGGCCGGATCACTCGCATCGATGATGTGGATCCCATCGTCCGATGACGCGACATACACATAGGGTGCCTGCCACCAGAGTTGCCAGCTCACATCGAAGTAGTCCCCGGCATTCACGCCCTTGAGTTCGAGGCGCTTGGTCGGCTTGATATCTTCGATGTCCGTGAAATCCCAGAACTCGATGCCCTTGATGCTCGGGACGACGACGTACACCTTGCCCTTGATGGTCGACGTGCCGATCGCGTGCGACTCCCGGAACTGGCTGGTCTTACCCTCCGGTTCATAGATCTTCTTCTTCAGCTTGATCTTCTGCGGGTCCGAGACGTCATACACCAGAAATCCCCCTGGCCCACCCCCGCTGTCAGGCGTGAACATGGTGACGAAGTAGCCATTGAGCATCAGGCCCACGTTGGTGCCAAAACGCTTTGCCGTCTTGTACTTGTTGGGCACATCTCCGCCTTCACCATCCCGGACCATGTAAAGCGGCTTGAACAGCTCCTCCTTCTTGAAGGAAGGGTTGCCAAGACCAGGCCCCTGGGGGATCTGGGGAGAGGCCCGGTCGAGCTGATTGGCGAGATCAGTGAAGGCTGTCAGTGCGCCAGACGCCATGTTGGCGACCGTCGTCACCGGATTCGTGCCGGTGATGCCGGCATGGGTCAGCAGGCTTACAAACACCAGCAGGATCACCGAGGTCAACTGTCGGATCTTCATTCTTGCCCCATTTCTTCTTGCGCCGTTGACACCCGTTCTTCAATCAACTTCGTCTCGATCAACTGCGCGCTGTCGAGAATGATCATTGCCTTCTCGAGCCGGCTTTTCGCCTCTGCGCAAAGCGGCCAGCGCTACTTTGCTTTCAGGTTCACTCTTGGGATACGCCGCCGGATTCGTAGATGTCCCAGGCCGCCTCGGCGCTCGCGCCGCGGTGGATCATGGCCATCAGCGCACTGACCACCGCTGACGGATTGGCGTGCTGGTATACGTTGCGTCCATAGACCATGCCGACGGCGCCCTGGTCCATCAGCACGCGCGAACGCGCGAACACCTGCCGCAGGTCTTCGCGCCCGCCGCCGCGCACGAGCACGGGGCAGCGCGCGGCCTGCACCACGCGGTGGAAATCCGGGGGGTCGCTGGTCGGGTCGGCCTTGACGATGTCGGCGCCCATCTCGCGCGCGAGGCGCACCAGCGCGACGATCTTCTCGGCGTCGCCGTCGACCATGTAGCCGCCCTGGTCGCTGTGCGGGCGCATCACCAGCGGCTCGATCATCAGCGGCATGCCGTAGCGGTCGCAGTCGGCGCGCACGCGCGCAATGTTCTGTACGCACTGGCGGAACAGTTCGGGCTCGTTCGGCAGCATGAACAGGTTGACGACCACGCAGGCCGCGTCGCGCTGGATGGCTGGCAGCACCGGGTCTTTCTCGTTCTGCAGCACGGCCCACATCACGCGGTGCGCGGTGGCGTTGTAGGGGTTGCCCATGTCCAGCCGCATCACGAGCGCGGGTTTGTTGCTTCCCGGGCGGTCCTGCAGCAGGTCGGACTGGCCGTAGTTGAGCTGGATCGCATCGGGCGCGGCGGCCACGAGCTTGTCCATGACCTGGGGCATGTCCTGCAGGCCGTTGAGGAACGAGGGCTCGTTGCACACCCCGTGGTCGAGTGCGATGTCCAGGCAGCGGCCGTTGTTCAGCAGCCGGTTGAGCCGCGCGTCTTTGTCCTTCGACATGTGGAAAGAACTCCTTGTTGGCAGAAATGAAGTGAGGAGGGTGTCAGGCGAGCGCGACCAGGTGGCGCTTCGCCGCGGCGTCGATCAGGCGCAGGGCGTCGTCGCCCAGTTCGACCGAGCCGGCGCCGGCGTTTTCAATCGCCTGCTGGCGCACGCGCGCGCCGCACAGGGCCACCGAGACGGTGCCGCGCGCGATGGTCCAGGCGATCATCAGCTGGCCGAACGAGCAGCCGAGCCGCGCGCGCAGCGGGTCGAGCTGCTCGAAGAAGGCCTTGAGCTTGGAGCGGTTGGCCTCGTTGAAGCGCGGGTTGGTCGCGCGCTGGTCGTCGCCCTTGAACTCGCGTTCGGGATCGATGGGGCCGGCGAGCAAACCAAGCGCCAGCGACGAGTAGCCCAGCACCGCAACGTTGTGCTCGCTGCACAGCGGTGCCAGCGTGGTCTCGATCTCGCGGTCGATCAGGCTGTAGCGCTCCTGCGCCGCATCGACCGGGCCGTAGCGCAGGTACTCGGCGAGCGTTTCGGGGCTCACGTTGCTGACGCCGATGGCGCGGATCTTTCCCTGCTTCTTGAGCTCGAGAAGCGCGTCCATGGTTTCGGCCACGGGCGTGGTGCTGTCCTGCCAGTGCGTGATGTAGAGGTCGATGTAGTCGGTCTGCAGCCGCTTCAGACTTTCTTCGGCTTCATGGGAGATCGATTCGCGGCCGAGGTAGCGGTACACCGGGTGGCCGTCTTCCTCGAAGAAGTGCGTTCCCTTCTGGGTGTGCCAGACCAGGCCGCACTTGGTCGCGATCACGGCCCCGTGGCGGCGCCCCTTGAGCGCGGTGCCAACGACGCTTTCGGAGCGGCCGAGGCCGTAGGCCGGCGCGGCGTCGATCAGGTTCACGCCCGCGTCCAGCGAAGCCTGGATCGCATTGACGGCGGCCGCGTTGTCGCCGCCGCCCCACATCCATCCGCCCATGGCCCAGGTGCCCAGTCCGATGGCCGAGCATTCGATGCCGGAAGGACCCAGCGTTGTCTTCTTCATCGCGTTGTCTTTCTCGTGTTCAGGAGGTGGTCGATGGTCACGGCGGCGAGCAGGATCAGGCCCTTGATGACGTCCTGCCAGTAGGGCGACACGTCGAGTAGGATCAGCGAGCTGGTCACCACCGACAGCAGTGCGAGGCCGAGCACCGCGCCCAGCACCGTGCCGGAGCCGCCCTTGAGACTGGCGCCGCCGATCACCGCGGCGGCGATCACGTTGAGCTCCATGCCCATGCCGAAGGTCGGCGTGGCGGCGCCGAAGCGGGCCGTGTAGATCACGCCGGCCAGGCCTGCCGATGCCGAGCACAGCACCGTGACCCAGAACTTCACGCGTCCGACGCGGATGCCCGAGTACAGCGCGGCCTTCTCGTTGCTGCCCGTGTAGAACACCCGGCGCAGCAGCGTCGAGCGGCGCAGCACGAAGTCGCTCACCACCACGATCAAGAGGAAGATCAGGATTACCGCCGGAATGCCGAAGAGCGTGCCCTGCCCGATGAACTTGAACTCGCCCGGCAGCGAGAACAGCGATTGCGGCGTGCCCTGCGTGAGCGCGAGGCACAGCCCGCGCACGATCACCATGAAGGCCAGCGAGGCGATGAAGTGATTGAGCCCGATGCGCGTCACGCAGCCGCCGATCATGGCGCCGATCAGCCCGCTCGCGCCGATGGCCACCAGGCTCGCGACCCACGGGTCGACGCCCATCAGGAAGAGCTTGCCCGTCACCACCATCGCGAAGCAAACCACCGAGCCGACCGAGAGGTCGATCCCGCCGACAATCAGCAGGATCGTCATGCCGACCACCACGATGCCTTCGATGGAGAAGGACAGCAGCATCGCGCGCACGTTGTCCCAGGTGAGGAAGTAGGGCGATGCGAAGCTCATCGCCACGCACAGCACCGCGATGATCAGAAGAAGCCCTGCTTCGCGCATGCTCGTCAGTTTGTTCGGTAGCTTCACCGGGTCTCCTGTTCGACGGGGTTGGATGCCGGCCAATGCCGTGCCCCCCGCGCCGAGTCTCGATGGAAAGTTCATGCCATCTCCTGTTCGCAGAGTCCGGAGGCGAGCCGCAGCAGGGCTTCCTCCGTCATTTCGTTCGGGTCCAATTCGCCCGCCAGCTTGCCGTCGCGGATCACCAGGGCCCGGTCGCACAACCCGATGATCTCGGGCAGCTCCGAAGAGATCACGATGACGCCCACGCCCTGGTTCGCGAGCTCGCGCAGGATGTGGTGGATCTCGGACTTGGCGCCGACATCGACGCCGCGTGTCGGCTCGTCCATCAGCAGCACCACCGGCTTGGTGGCGAGCAGCTTTGCGATTGCCACCTTCTGCTGGTTGCCGCCCGAGAGGCTCGACACCTCGATGGCGACGCCGTCCGATTTGAGGTTCAGCTTCGCGCCGAGCTCGCGGGCCAGCCGGTGTTCGGCCGAGCGCTGCAGCAGCCCCCAGCCGGAGCTGACGCGCCGCAGCGCCATCGACGACACGTTCTGTGCGATCGGAAGGTCGAGGAACACGCCGGCTTCCTTGCGGTCTTCGCTCAGGTAGGCGATGCCTTCGCACAGCGCGTCGCTGTACTTGCGGATCGTGAGCGCCTTGCCGCACAGGCGCACCGTGCCGCGTTTCGCGAGGCGCAGGCCGCACACGGTTTCGGCCAGCTCGCTGCGTCCGGCGCCCATCAGCCCGGCGATGCCGAGGATCTCGCCGCGCTTCAGCGCGAAGGAGACGCCGTGCACACGCTCGTCGTCGGCGATGTCGGTCACTTCGAGCACGGGCTCGGAGGACCCGGTGGCGGTCTGCTTGGGCGGGTAGTAGTTGCCGAGGTCGCGCCCGACCATGCGGCGGACCAGTTCGTCCGGCGTCATGCCGGCCAGCGGGCCGCAGTGCACGTTGCGCCCGTCGCGCAGCACGGTGACGCGGTCGCCGTGCGTGAGGATCTCGGCCATGCGATGGCTGATGTAGATGATGCCGATGCCCTGCGCCTTGAGGTCGTGCAGCACGCGGAAGAGCGCAGCCGACTCGTTGTCGGTCAGCGCGGCCGTGGGCTCGTCGAGGATCAGCACCTTGCAGTCCAGCGTGAGCGCCTTGGCGATCTCCACCAGTTGCTGGCTCGAGATGCTCAGGTCGCGCACCAGTGCGCCGGGGTCGATGTCCTGCCCCAGCCGCCGCAGCGCCTTGCCGGCCCGCTCGTTGAAGCTGGCGTAGTTCATCCACGCCTGCTTGCCGGCGTTGATCTCCGGCATGAAGATGTTCTCGGCCACGGTCGCGTCGGCGCACAGGGCGATCTCCTGGTGCACCAGGCCGATGCCCAGGCGCATCGCATGCGCCGGGCCGTCGATCACGACCTTCTCGCCGTTCAGGACGATGTCGCCTTCGTCGGGGCGGTGGATGCCGTCGATGATGTTCATCAACGTCGACTTGCCCGCGCCGTTCTCGCCGCACAGGGCGTGGATCTCGCCGGCCTGCAGCGAGAAGTCCACGCCCGAGAGCGCGCGCGAGGCGCCGAAGCGCTTGCTGATGCCGCGAAGTTCGAGCAGCGAAGAAGAGCCCGCAGCGCTCACTCGCCGATTCCCTTGGTGCCGCGGCGCGCGAGGTACTTGCCCCAGTAGAAGTCGTCCGCGTTCGCCTTGCTGACCACGGCGAGGCCGTTGTCCAGGAAGGGCACCGACATCGGGTTGGCGCCGTTGCGCTTGGCGTCATTCATCGGATCGATGAGCGACGGGTTCTTCGCCAGGAACAACATCATCATCCCCATGTAGCCCTGCATGCCCTGGTTCGGGTTGATGGAGCCGAACACGTCGCCCGACTTGATCATGTCGAGGATCTTGGCGTTGACGTCGCAGCACATCACCTTGATGTTCTTCTTGGTCTCGACCTTGGCCTGCGCCGCGCCGAGTGCCGAGTTGGCTTCGGGCATGAACAGCGCACCCAGGTTCGGATTGGCCTGCGCCAGGCTCAGCACCGCCTGGTAGGCCTTGTTCGGGTCCTGGTTGCTGGCGGCGCGGCCGACCAGCTTCATGCCCGGGTGCTTGGTCGTCATGCGGTTCACGAAGGCCGCGATGCGGCGGTCGTGGTTGTCCTGGCCCGGGTTCTCCAGCACTGCGTATTCGCCCTTGCCGTTGAGCGAGGTCGCGATGGCGTCGGCCGCCTGCGTGCCCTCGCGGTCGTTGTCCGAGGTGACGAAGGACGTGCGCTTCGAGTTCGGCGAGTCGGCCGCGAAGGTGACGACTGGGATGCCCATCGCCGCGGCGCGGTTGATCGGCTCGATGAACGGATCGGGGTTCATCGGGTGCAGCAGGATGCCCGCGGGCTTGCGTGCCAGCTCCTGCTCGAACGATGCCAGCTGCTTGTTGACGTCGTACTCCGGCGTGCCGGTGTAGCGGGTGCGAACGCCCAGCGTGCGGCCGAGCTGTTTCATCATTTCGTAGACCGGAAACCAGTACTCGACGCCCGACACCATCACGTTCATCACGTAGACGTCGCTGGCATTGCCGCGCAGGCCGGCGCCCGCCGCGGGGGCTGCGGATTGCTGTTGCGCGAATGCGCTGGCGCCGGTCAGGCCGATGCCGGCGGCAGCTGCGGACCTCAGGAAATTACGCCTCATTCTTTGTCTCCTTACGTTGGCTGGAAGAGCTTGCGACCTGCTGTTCAAGCAGATCTTTGGGATCTCGGTGTCACAATAGCTGTTATGACAGGCAAGAATGTACACTTGGCCCGTTTATCTCGATAACTAGGGGAAACGCTACTGGAGATGAGTTTTGTTCCGCAAAGCTGTTATGACATGAAGACAAACATACTGATCATTGACATGGGCTCGCGCAGCGCTGAAGGCGCTGGCACCGGAGGCTGGCAGTGGCCGCACGCTGGCGACATCCGGCCTCGCAGTGCCGCGTTCGCGTTGGCCCCGCCGGCGAATGCGAGGTGGGTGCGCAAGCGATCCACGCCGTCCGGTCGGCCCTTTGCTCGCGCCGTGTGACCAGATCGCGCCGGACGCGGCCAACGCGGCGGCGCACACGGATTTTTATCTTGCCCTCAACGAACTGGTCGACCGCATGTCGCCCACGTTCACCTACCTATCTGGCGAAATCCAATGAAGCATTCCGATCTGCCCTTCGAGCGCCCGGCGTCTCTGTCTGGCCGGCATTTCTCGACAGTGATAGTCGGCGCGGGCATCAACGGCGTGGGCGTGTTCCGCGACTTGTCTCTCCAGGGCGTAACCTGCCTGATCGTGGACAAAGGAGACTTCGGCGCCGGCGCAAGCGGTGCACCGTCCCGCATGATCCACGGCGGTTTGCGCTATCTGGAGAGCGGCGACTTGGCGCTGGTGGCGGAATCCACCCGCGAGCGCAACCTGTTGTTGCGCAACGCACCTCATCTGGTTCAACCGCTTAAGACGGTCGTGCCCCTGGCGAGCCGGTTTGGCGGCTTGTTGAGCAGCGCGCTCAGATTTGCCGGCATGAAGCAGGCGCCGCGCACGCGAGGCCTGTTTGCTGTCGCGTTCAGTTTGCGTCTGTACGACTTGCTGGGGCGACGGCAGCGCGTCATGCCGGGACACCGGATCGACCATGTGCAGCCCCAGGATCGCACCTTGTTCCGCTCGACCGTGCGATGGCTTGCGACCTACTTCGATGCCTGGATTAGACATCCCGAGTGGCTCATTCTTGAATTGATCGCAGATAGCCACCGCGACCAACCTCAGTCCAGAGCTACGAACTACTGTCGGCTCGTGGGCTGCGAGGGAAAGTCCTTGACGCTGTGCGACGAGCTGACCGGCGAACGGGTACGGGTCAGCGCCGATACGGTGGTCAACGCCGCGGGAGCCTGGCACGACCATAGCGCGGCCGCGCTGGGCGGCGCGGGCTCGCGCGTGACGGGCACCAAAGGCTCTCACCTGGTACTCAAACATCCCGTGCTGCGCGATGCACTCGACGGCCGAATGGCCTATTTGGAGGCGGCGGATGGCAGGGTATGCATCGTCTATCCCTTTCTCGACCGGGTGCTTGTGGGGTCCATCGACATACCGGTGGATGACCCGGATCAGGTCGTCACCGAACCGGACATCGACCATCTGCTTGGCGTTCTGCGCGAACGTTTTCCGCGCTTGAGCTTCGATCACGATGATGTGGTGTACACCTTTGTCGGCGTGCGCCCCCTGGCTCGCTCCGGCGCCGACAAGCCCGGGCAGATCTCGCGCGAACACTCGGTGCTCGTCGATCCGTCAAGTGCGACGCGCGCGATCCCCATGGTTCGCCTCGTCGGCGGAAAGTGGACGACGTTCAGGTTACTTGCACAAGAGGCGACGGACGAGCTCCTGCGGCTGCTCGGGCGCCCCCGGATCGGGTCGACCGAGGAATTGCCCATCGGCGGCGGGGCCGAATGGCCTACCGATCCGCTGCAAGCAGATCGCTTTGTCGAATGGACGATGGCGGTTTCCGGTGTGAGCCGCCGGCGGGCTTCGGAGCTCACGACCCGCTATGGCTCAAAGGCGCTTGTGCTGGCTGAGCGCTTCGCCGCGAATGGCGATCTGCCGCTGCGACACGCGCCCCACTACTCGGCCTCTGAGATCCGCTACCTTTGCCTTGAAACGGGCGTGGTCCACCTGTCCGATCTGGTGATCCGCAGAACGCTGCTGGCCATACGCGGGGAAGTCACCGATGGCATGCTCGCCGAGATCGCCGATCTCGCCGCCCAAGCCCTGGATTGGGACGCGATCCGTCGAAACGAAGAACTGCGGACCTGCGGTACCACCTTGCGAGATCGGCACGGCGTTCGGCTGGCCGCAGAACACTCTCCATCCCGAATCGACGGACGAAGCACCCTGGACCCGCGCACCAGCATTCGCCGAAATCTGCCATGAACAACCCGACTGGCTGTTTGCCGCACGCGATCGCAACTCCCCATCCCCGCTGCGGACCCAGTTCAGGGATGCCGTTCGCGTCCAGATTCTGGGCGGCGAATTGGAGATCGGTGCCAAACTCCCGTCCGAGGCCGAGCTCGGCGAGCAATATGGCATCTCGCGCATCGTCGCGAGAGAGGCGCTGGCTGCTCTGGTCCGAAGCGGCTCGATGTACAAGATCAAAGGCCGTGGGGTCCTTGTAAATCGGCCCGCGAGCGCGACGAGGATTCGTGTCGACCGTTCTCGGTTTCGCCGACGAGATGTGGAGCGCAAGGGGCGCTCGGTGCGCACTCAGGTGTTAAGCCAAGAACTGCGTTTGCCGCACGAAGACGAAGCGCGTCACTGAGACTGACCGAAGGGATGCAGGGGTTGCATAGTGCCTGCGCAGTGTCGATGGCGAGCTGTGATTGCTTGTGGAAACGGTCGTGCCTGCGGGCCAGGCGCCCAGCCTGCACCGCATCCGGTTGGAAGCTCGATCCCTCTACGACGTGCCGCGACGGCAGTACGGGCTTCGCATTGTTCGGGCCGAACGGTGGATCGATGCCGCGGTGCCTGACGCATCAACCTGCGCCCTTTTGAATCTGCCCGAACCCGAGGCCCTGCTGCGCACTCGCACCATAGCCCTTTGCACATCGTCGCGGGAGAACGCTTCACTCACGCGCATCCGCCCGAACCCACCCGGCCGCCTTTTCTGCCATCATCAAAGTCGGGCTGTTGGTGTTGCCGCTGGTGATGGTCGGCATCGCGCCGGCGTCGACAACGCGCAATCCGGCGATCACGCCACCGCGTCCGTCGCGCACGCGCAGCCGCGAATCCAGCACCGCCATCGGATCGCTGTCAGCGCCCATCTTGGTGGTGCCGACGGGATGGAAGATCGTGGTCGCGATGTCGCCGGCCAGCCGCGCCAGCTCTTCATCGCTCTGGTACTGCGTGCCGGGCTTCCATTCCTCGGGCTGATACTTTGCGAGTGCAGGCTGGGCCGCAATCCGGCGCGTCACGCGAAGCGAGTCGGCCGCCACCTTGCGGTCTTCGTCGGTGCTCAGGTAGTTCGGGGCGATGGCCGGCGCATCCTGGTAGCGATTGCTCTTGATGCGCACCGTGCCCCGGCTGGTGGGGTTGAGGTTGCACACGCTCGCGGTGAAGGCCGGAAAGCTGTGCAGCGGCTCGCCGAAGGCGTCGAGCGAGAGCGGCTGCACGTGGAACTCAAGGTTCGAGTGCTCATGCGCGGGCGAGCTGCGCGTGAACGCGCCCAGCTGCGACGGCGCCATGCTCATGGGGCCGCTGCGCTTCGTCAGGTACTCCAGGCCGATCCTTGCCTTGCCGAGCATCGACGAGGCCAGCACGTTGAGCGTCGGTGCGCCATTGATTTTGAACACGGCGCGGATCTGCAAATGGTCCTGCAGGTTGGCGCCCACGCCCGGCAGGTCGGCCAGCACCGGGATGCCATGCTGCAGCAGCAGGTCGGCCGGGCCGATGCCCGAGAGTTGCAAGACTTGCGGCGAGCCGATGCTGCCGCCGCAAAGCACCACTTCCTGCGTGGCCTGCACAGTGACCATCTCGTGGCCGTCCCACACCTGCACGCCGGTGCAGCGCTGGCTGCCATCAATCTGTGTTTCGACGATGAGCTTCGTCATATGGGCATTGACCCACATCTCGAAGTTGGGCCGGCCGTAGCAGGTGGGCCGCAGGAAGGCCTTGGCCGTGTTCCAGCGCCAGCCGTCATTCTGGTTGACCTGGAAGTAGCCCACGCCTTCGTTGCTGCCGCGGTTGAAGTCGCTGGAGTGGGGGATGCCTGCTTCCTGCGCAGCAAGCGCGAAGGCGTCGAGGATGTCCCAGCGCAGCCGCTGCTTCTCGACCCGCCATTCGCCGCCCGCGCCGTGGAGTTCATCGGCGCCGAGGTAGTAGTCCTCGTGCTGCTTGAAGGCCGGCAGCACGTTCTGCCAGCGCCATTCGTCGTCGCCTGTGAGCGCAGCCCATTGGTCGTAGTCGCGCGCCTGGCCACGCATGTAGATTATGCCGTTGATGCTGGAGCAGCCGCCCAGCGTCTTGCCACGCGGGTAACGCAGCGTGCGGCCGTTGAGACCGACATCGGGCTCGGTGGTGTAGAGCCAGTCGGTGCGCGGGTTGCCGATGCAGTACAGGTAGCCCACCGGAATGTGGATCCAGTGGTAGTCGTCCTTGCGGCCAGCCTCGATCAGAAGCACGCGGCATTGCTTGTCGGCTGAGAGGCGATTGGCCATCAGCGCGCCGGCGGTGCCGGCGCCGATGACGATGCAATCGAATGAGGAACTCTTGATCTCGTTGCTCACAGTAGGCTGTCTCCGGCCAGACTTCGCGCGTGCGCAAAACCTTGCCGCGCATCACTGGCCTTAAATTTTCAGTCTCGCTAGGCCGGTGAAGGAAGACTCACTCGACGCCCGACACCATGACGTTCATCACGTACGTCGCTGGCATTGCCGCGCAGGCCGGCGCCCGCCGCGGGGGCTGCGGATTGCTGTTGCGCGAATGCGCTGGCGCCGGCCAGGCCGATACCGGAGGCGGCTGCGGACCTCGGGAAATTACGCCTCATTCTTGTCTCCTTACGTTGGCTGGAAGAGCTTGCGACCTGCTTTTCAAGCAGATCCTTGGGACTTCGGAGTCACTGTCGATGTTATGACAGGATAGAATGTACGCTCGGCCCGTTTGTCTCGATAACTAGGGCAAACGCTACTGGCAGCGCGCTTTTATTCCGCGAAGCTGTTATGACATGAAGCCAAACATACTGATCGGCATCGACATGGGCTCGAGCAGCCTGAAAGCGCTGGCCCTCGAAGCCGGAAGCGGCCGAACGGTCGCCTTGTCCCGAATGCCCTTGCCGCACGACCGGCTGCCCGGAGGCGGTTGCGAGGTGGGCGCCGCAGCGATCCGCGCCGCGCTGACCCACGTGCTGCGCGATGTTGCCCACCAGCTCGGCCCGCGCACGGCCGAGGTTCGCGCCATGGCATGCACCGGCCACGGCGCCGGCCTCTATGCGCTCGATGCCAGCAACGAACTCGTGGGTGGCCGAGCCGTCGCATCGACCGACCAGCGCGCCGATGCCCGTGCGCGCGCCCTGTCGGCGAGCCGCGGTGCGCGGCTGTTCGAGGACGTGGGCTGCGGCCCGTGGCCCGGGCAGCCGACGGTGATCGCCGCCGAGCTGCTGGGCGCCGATGCCGTGCGGCGCGGCGACCTGCGCCGCCTGCTGTTCGCCAAGGACTACCTCGGCTTCCTGCTGACCGGCGAGATCGCCACCGATGCCAGCGATGCGAGCACCGCCGGCCTGGTGTCGCTGGCCACCGGCGGCTGGTCGCAGGCGGCCTTCGATGCCTCGGGCCTTGCGGACCTCGGGCCGCGCACCTTCGGCCCCATCGTGCCGAGCGGCACCGTGATCGGAAAGCTATTGCCCTGCGAGGCTGCGCTGTGCGGATTGCCTGCGGGCATTCCCGTCGCGATGGGCGCCATCGACCTGCTCGCCTCGATGACCGCGATCTGCGCGGAAGGCCGCGGCCGCGCGGTGTCGGTCTTCGGCACATGGTGCGTGAACGCGGTCATCGGGCCGGTGATCGAGCCCAAGCCCGCTGTCGCTGCCATCGTGAACTTCGGCCGCAAGAACGAGCGGCTCTACATGGAGAACAGCCCCTCATCGATGGCCAACATCGCCTGGCTGGCCGGCGTGCTCGCGCTGCCCGATGCGCGCGCGGTCGTCGACCTTGCCATGACGGTGCCGCTGGGCGCCAACGGTCTGCGCTTCCTGCCTTTCATCAATGGCGGCGGGGGCGTGACAGCGGGCTTCGTGGGCCTCAAGAGCCATCACACGCGCTCGGACATGGCACGCGCCGTGGTCGATGCCGTGACGGCGCAGCATGCGCGGCACACGGCGCGCCTCGCGGCGGGCGGCCTCGCCGTTTCGGCATCGACGGTGCTGGGCGGCGGGGCGAGCGATGCGCGCCTCGTGCGCCTGCTCGCCGCCTTTCTGGGGCGACCGCTCGAGCGCTGCGCCGACGACGAGACCGGCGCACGCGGCGCCGCGCTCTATGCCGCCATGTCGCAGGGCCTCGACGACGCAGCGCACGGCAGTGCCTTGCTCGCGCCCTGCGACGTCATCGAACCCGATGCAAGGGACGCACGCGCCCATGCGGATTTCAACGCCGATTTCAACGAACTGATCGACAGCATGTCACCTGTCTTCACCCACATCGCGGGCGGTGCGCAATGAGCGCATGGCAACTGCCCTTCGTGCGCCCGGCCTCCTTGTCGGGCCGCCATTTCTCGACGGTGATCGTCGGCGCCGGCATCAACGGCGTCGGCGTATTCCGAGACCTCTCGCTGCAGCGCGTAGACTGCCTGATCGTCGACAAGGGCGACTTCGGCGCCGGCGCCAGCAGCGCGCCCTCGCGCATGATCCATGGTGGCCTGCGCTACCTGGAGAACGGCAGCTTCTCGCTCGTGGCCGAAGCCACCCGCGAGCGCAACCTGCTGCTGCGCAATGCGCCGCACCTGGTGCGCCCGCTCAAGACCGTCGTGCCGCTCGCCAACTTCTTCGGCGGCCTGATGAGCAGCGCGCTCAAGTTCTTCGGTCGCACGCCGCCGCAGCGCACACGCGGCCTGCTGGCCGTGGCGCTGGGCCTGCGGCTCTATGACCTGCTGGGGCGCCGCCAGCGCGTGATGCCGGGGCACCGGATCAGCCGCGTGGCCTCGGCGGACCGCAGCCTGTTCCGCGCGGCGATACGCTGGACCGCGACCTTCTTCGATGCGTGGATCAGCCACCCCGAATGGCTCATCCTCGAGTTGATCGCCGATGCCTGCCGCGACCAGCCGCGCTCCGCGGCCGCGAACTACTGCCGCGTGGTGGGCTGCGCGGGCAACATCCTCACGCTGCGCGACGAGATCACCGGCGCGCACGTGCGCGTCACCGCCGACACCGTCGTGAACGCCACGGGTGCCTGGCTCGACCGCAGTGCGGCGGTGCTCGGTGGTGCTGGCCCGCGCGTGATGGGCACGAAGGGCTCGCACCTCGTGCTCGACCATCCGGCGCTGCGCGATGCGCTCGACGGCCGCATGGCCTACTTCGAGGCGGTGGACGGGCGGGTGTGCGTCGTCTACCCGTTCTTCGATCGCGTGCTCGTGGGCTCCACCGACATCCCGATCGAAGACCCGGACCAGATCGTCACCGAGCCCGCCGAAGTCGACTATCTGATCGATGTGCTGCGCGAGGTTTTTCCGAACATGGCCTTCGGGCGCGACGACGTGGTCTACACATTTGTCGGCGTGCGGCCGCTCGCGCGTTCGGATGCCGACAAGCCAGGGCAGGTCTCGCGCGACCATTCGGTGGTCGTCGACCTGCCGAACGCGACACGCGACATTCCCATCGTCGGTCTCGTCGGCGGCAAGTGGACCACTTTCCGTTCGCTAGCCGAAGAAGCGACCACCGAAGTGCTGCAGCAGCTGGGTCGCTCGCGCACGGCCTCGACCGAGCTGCTGCCCATCGGTGGCGGCGCGGGTCTGCCCGCCGATGCGCCGGCAACCGAACGCTTCATCGAACGGATGATGGCCGCCTGCGGCATGGGCCGCACGCGCGCGCTGAATCTGCTGAGCCGCTATGGCTCGAAGGCGCTTCCGCTGGCACAGCGCCTTGCGGCGTCGGGTGACGTGCCGCTGCGACACGCGCCCGATTACTCGGCCGCTGAACTGTCCTACCTGTGTCTCGAAACCGGTGTGGTGCATCTCGACGACCTCGTGATTCGCCGCACGCTGCTGGCCATCCGAGGCCTTGTCACCGATGCCGCGCTCGCCGAGATCGCCGGCGTCGCGGCGGAAGCGCTGGGCTGGGATACAGTGCGCGCGCACAACGAACTGTGTGCCTGCGCGACCGCTCTGCGGGAGCGCCATGGCGTTCGACTCCAGGCGGTGGCTCCCGACGCGGAACCCTCCTTCGATGCATCATTGATGATCAGCTCAGCCTTCGGCCAATCTTAAAGTGAACAGTTCCAACGACATGTCGAGCGTGCTCGACCGCACATCCGAATCACCACTGTGGGCGCAGTTCCGCGACGCGATCCGCCTGCAGATCCTGCAGGGCGTCCTGCCCATAGGCGCCAAGCTGCCTTCCGAGGCGGAGCTCGGCGACCAGTTCGGTATTTCGCGCATCGTGGTGCGCGAAGCCCTGGCCGACCTGGTGCGCAACAACCTGATCTACAAGATCAAGGGCCGCGGCGCCTTCGTGTCGGCGCGCGAACGGGACGAGGATTTCGTCTCGACCGTGCTGGGCTTCTCCGACGAAATGGAACGCAAGGGCCGCTCGGTGCGCACGCAGATCCTCACGCAGGAGCTGCGCGCGCCCACCGAGCAGGAGGCCACCGCTCTGGGCCTCACCGGAGACGACGCTCAGGTCGTTGCGCTCAAGCGCTTGCGCAGTGTCGATGGCGAGCTGCGCCTGCTGGTCGAGACGGTGGTGCCGGCGGACCTGGCACCGGGGCTGCACCGCACGCGGCTGGACGATCGCTCGCTCTACGACGTGTTGCGCCGGCAGTACGGCCTGCGCCTGGTGCGTGCCGAACGCTGGATCGATGCGGTGCTGCCCGATGCGGCGACCTGCGAACTGCTCGCGCTGCCGCAGCCCGAGCCGCTGCTGCGCATCGAGTCGATTGCCTACGGTGCGAACGGCCGGCCGCTGGAGCACTACCGCGCGCTGCACCGCTGCAAGACGAGCCGCCTGCACGTGCAGACGACGGCCTGACATGGCCACGGCATCGAGAAACTCGCGCTTGCGCGTCTTTCTCGTCGACAGGTTCAGGCACAAATGAAATCCTGAACTCGCCCGATGTCATCGAGCGGCTTGAGAAGCAGACCATCGCCCCGCTAGGCGGCACACCAGCCGACATGGGCAAGTTCTTTGAAGCGGAACTGCGTTTCTGGAAAGACGCCGCAAAGGCGGCGAAGGTTCCGCCGAGTCAGCAACCTCGAATTCAGGAAGGAGACATCATGAGGATCCGCGCTTCTGTCAAACGGCTCGTCGACTACAACGTTGGGATGTGCGTCAAGAGGGATGGCAGGCATGAAGGACTCCAAGGTGATCGTGGCAACCAACAAGGACTAAGAGGCGTCGATCGTCAGCGTGGCCGATTGCGGCCTGGTTGCCGACCTTTTCACGGCCGTGCAGGAACCGGTCAAGACGCTTTTGCGGCGCCCGAGGCGGCGCGCAACGACTTTGTCTGATAGTTTCAAGTCATAACTATTGGCGCGCGGCCGCTGCATTCGCCGCAGATCCTGGACATGGCGAGGGCTGTCATGAAGGCATGGACGGAAGATCTTGTTACGGGCATCAGTCGCGCGCATGGCGTGGACGACCTGTTCGCCCAAATCTGCAAAAGCGCCAGGAGTCTTGGCTTTGAGCGCTGCGCATACGGCTTGCGACGGCCCTCGCCTTTTACGCGGCCAAGAATATTCCTGCTGAACGACTATGACCCGCGTTGGCGTCGTCGCTACGAGGAGGCCGGCTACCTTGCGGTCGATCCCACGGTGCTTCACGCAACCAGGAGCCTGACGCCAATCGTGTGGTCCGATGCGCTCTTCTGCGAGACGCCGGCGCTATGGGCCGAAGCGAGATCCTTCGGCCTGTGCGTCGGCTGGGCGCAATCGTGCTTCGACGCGGACGGTTCGGTGGGGTTGCTGTCCTTGTCGAGATCACACGAACGGCTGACGGAGAAGGAGCTCCGCGCGAAGGACATGCCTCTGCGTTGGCTGGTTAACGTCGCGCAGATAGCGCTTTCTTCCGCGCTCACGGCCATCGCGTCTGGCGAGCCTCCTCGCTTGACCCGGCGCGAGAGGGAGGTCATGCAGTGGACGGCAGACGGAAAGACTTCCCTCGAGGTCGGGGACATCCTTGGCATCTCGGTCGACACGGTCAACTTCCACGTCAATAACGTGCTCGTGAAGCTCGGGACCGCGAACAAGACCGCCGCTGTTGCACGCCTGGCCGTGCGCTTGTTTCACTGAATTCACCTATGCGTCCCTCTTGGTCGAACTGGCGTCCGACTGTTGAGAGTGCAACGGGCGCCTCCCGCTGCCCGGGATGTCGGTGTATATCCAGCAGGCAAAGACCTGCTGTTCGCCGACGAACCGCGGCGCTGCCGCGCGGCTTGCACTGATGCGATATCGCCGCAGAAGACGTTCGATCCCGAGTGGAGAAACCGTGATGAGTCGGCCCACCCCGGCGCTGGCGGCCGCCGACATTGCGGCCCGCAGCAAAGCCACCGCCAATGGCGACGAGTATCGACTATCTGCGTGCGGATCGATCGAATCGAGATCCACCGCAGCGAATCTCGACAACTCCCAGATGTCCGGAGATCGCGGGACTTCCGCGTCCCCCATCAGCTCGGGAAAGACCTCGCCGAGCAGGTACGGCCGTTCGGTCGGCAGCAGCCGTGCCGTGCCAACCAGCGTGATAGCGTCGCGCAGCGCTACCAGATAAAGGGTGTCGGGCCGATCGAACTGGTCGTATTCCATTCCTTCGGGCGAAGGTAGCGGCCAGCCCAGGCGCTCGACAAAGACTTTGTGCCGGTAGCGCGCCATCCGGGCCATCAGTTCGGCGCCTAAGCTGATGGGCGTGCCCGCCAGAATTTCCACTTTCTGATCCCGTTGAATGTCATGAGGCCATTCCAGCGGAGCGCGCCGACGTCGGAAACTACATG
The DNA here is from genome assembly GCF_964254305.1 of Variovorax sp. LjRoot84. NCBI lineage: Bacteria > Pseudomonadati > Pseudomonadota > Betaproteobacteria > Burkholderiales > Comamonadaceae > Variovorax > Variovorax sp. LjRoot84. The sequence continues at coordinate 3,549,337 of NZ_CAXUTE020000001.1, read as the reverse complement.
ATCTGGCAGGTTGCCAACCGGCGGCGGGTTTGACCTGTACCACACGCGATTTGCGCGGGATGCAAGGCTCCCGGGAGGGACGTACGGCGGCCCACCCTTGCGTCGCATGCAAGCGTTGAAAGCGCACTCAACGTGGGAAATGATCGGCGCACCGAATCGAACTCAGGTGACCTTCCTTGCGACCGACTCCTTCTCTCCTCCGCTTCCTGCGCAGCTTTCTGGGTGCGCTTGTTCTTGTTGCGATGGCCAGCGGCTCCGGCGCGCAAACTGCCGCCAAGCCCGAGCCTGCCGACAAGTGGCCGACCAAGCCCCTGCGCATCATCGTGGGCTTTGGCGGCGGGTCTTCGCCGGACCTGGTCGCCCGAACGCTGGCCGAGCCGCTGTCCCGAGCGCTGGGGCAGCCCGTGATTGTGGAGAACCATCCTGGCGCGAGCGGGAACATCGCCGCCAACCTGGTGGCCAAGGCCGCTGATCAGCACACGATCGGCATGCTGATCAACGGCAACATGACGATTGCCAAGCTGGTGACGCCTTCCACTCCCTACGATCCGCTCACGGACCTCGCCCCCATCAGCCTGATCTGCACCGCGCCGCTGCTGCTGACGGCGCCCGTCGATGCGCCGGGGCGGGACGCGCGCGACTTCTTCGCCGCTGCGCGCACTGCAGGCAACCGCTGGAGCTACGGCACGCCAGGCATCGGCACGGTGGGTCATCTGGCCATGGAATTGCTCAAGACCCGTTCGGGCATCGCACCGATCCACGTGCCCTACCAGGGCAACCCGCAGGTCATCAACGGACTGATCGGACGCGACATCCAGCTCGCACTGCTTCCGCCTGGCCTGGGCGCGGCTCAGGTTCATGCCGGCAAGCTGCGCGCCATCGGCGTGACCTCGGCGACCCGCAGTGCGCTGGTGCCGGAATTTCCGAGCCTCGAAGAGGCGGGCATCCACGGGTTCCAGATCGAGATCTGGACCGCCGCCGCCGCGCCGGCCACGCTGCCCAAACCCATCATTGCCCGGCTGTCGGCGCTGCTCAGCGAGATCACGCGCTCTCCCGAGGTGAGGCAGAAGCTGTTCCAGCAGGGCTACCAGGCGGTTGGCACGACAGCCGAAGGCTTGGCCAGCCGAATCAAATCGGACACGGACCTTTTGCGCGGCATCATCGTGGCGCAGGGTGTGAGGGCGGAATGAGCACCTCGCCTCTACCCACAACACCTTGCCAACCCGCCGGTAATCCCCATGAGGACCTCGAAAGGCTGCGTGACGAACTCGACGTGATCGACAAGGCATTGCTGGCGGCCATCCGCGACCGCCTCGCGTGTTGCCGCCAGATCGGTCTTCACAAGAAGCGCAATGGAATACCCATGATGCAGGCTGGCCGAATTGGAGTCGTCCAGCAGCGTGCATCGTTGTTCGCCCAGCAACACGGACTCAACGGGGAGTTCTTGCGGCAGCTCTACGAACTCATCATCGAGGAGGCATGCCGGCTCGAAGACGCCATCATTCAGTCCGACGGCAGCGATCTGGACCAACGCATCGTTGTAGCCGTGAAGCAAAGCTGAGGCGGGTTGAGCGCCAACTTCTTGTCTCCGGACTCGGGTTCGACCATTCGAGTGGCAGGTGTCGTGTGTCTTGGCCGGCGCCAGGTGAGGGCCACGCTGCAGTGGAGGCGGATGCCATGAGAAGAAAGTCCCCGGCGTCGCCGCTCCCGACGACGAGAAGAACAAGCATCCCGATTGCGCTGTCACCCCAACACGGCATCCCCGCTCCCGCCCGCAGCAGGTCTGCCTCGCGACTGGGCGAGCAGATCAGGGCGTTGCGCGTTGCCTCCGGTGCCTCGGGGGGAGAGCTCGCGCGAAACTGCGGTATCTCCCGCTCGATGCTCTCGCGCGTTGAGCGTGGCCTGGTGTCTCCATCTGTCGAAACGCTGGATCGCATCGCCCACGGGCTGGACGTTCCGCTCTCGCGCTTCTTCTGCGAGGCGGGGAGCCGCTCGGACATGTCGTTCGTGCCGGCCGGCCAGGGCATCGTCGTCGAGCGCCTCGGCGCCGGGACGGACTGCCGCCACGCGTTGCTGGGTCACGTGCTGTCAGGCAATCTGTTCGTGGAGCCTCATTTCGTCACGCTGCTGCCGGACGCGCAGCCGCACGCCGGTACTCAACACGCTGGCTTGAAGTTCCTGTACATGATGTCCGGGCGCGTGCGCTACCGGTACGGCACCAGGCTGCTCGAACTTGGCCAGGGCGACGCCTTGCTCTTCGAGGCGAGCGCGCTCCATGGCGTCGACGCAATCATCGAGGCACCGGCATGCTACCTGGCGATCGTCCTGACCCTTCGTGACTAGACTGCCGCAGCACCGCTTCAAATTCATGTCCACCTTCGTCACCCTGGGTCCGCCGAACAGCAACCATGATTTCGTGCTGCGGCGCTATCTGAGGGCGCACGGCCTGCTGGACCTTGAGCGCGTTCGCATCGAGCTTGTCGATGACTTCCACCAAGGTGCCCGGATGTTGATCGATGGTCGCGCGGACTTCATGTTGCAGTGCGCCGTGCACCCGTCGACGGCTGAGATCACCGGGGCTTTCCGGCGGCAGGTGTTCGTGGTCGACGCGTTCATCTCGCGCAGCAGGCCCATGTCGCTGCTAATGGCGCAGGATCACGACGCTGGGCAGTTGCCGCGCCGCGTAGGGCTACAGCCCGCCACGCGAGAATATGCCGACCTGTCCCGGTGGTCGGAGGCCGTGCTTGAACCTACGGTCACGGCCGTGGGCGAGGGCCTGCTGGCGAAGAAGTACGAGGCCGGCATTGCGTTCTCTTCGCTGCTCGAAGAGTACCCAGGGAGATTCCAGGTCCTGGAGGACGTCGGTGCCATCTGCGATGCGTGGGTGGTGTTCGGGACAGCGCCCGTGGATAAGGGCAAAGCTGTAGTGTGGACGGACAGCCCGGTGGCGCGTCTGTATCGCGACGCGGCCTAGCGTACCGGGCGCGCGTTGCCCCGGACCAACTCTCCCCAGCATTTGGTCGACCATCTTGATGGCATCGACCGCCTTCACAAAACCGTGCTGCAACAAAGCCAGATTGATCACCGACGTCGCGACCGTCGATGGCGAACCGGTGCGGGAGCGACTCGCGCTGACAATGGAGCCGGTTGGCCTGCGGCTTCGGCTGCGCGTCCGGGCGCGCTGAGAGCCGAGGGCGGCTCGACGAGCCCGCAGTCGGTAACAACTCAGCATAGACCGACCTGCGCTGCGATGGAACACGCTCCCTCTGGAAGTGGGGGTTTTTTTAGGAGTTCGTCTGCCAGAACGTCCGCACTGCCAGCGGTTGCGGTCTTTCCTGTCCGCCACCGGAACTCACGGACTCATCCCCTGCGGTCGTCCACTACCGCGCCGATCGGAACGAAAACGACGAACAAGCAATGAAAGGGGGATGCGGCGCTGGAATGCGAAGGTCCTCGCATGTACAAGCATTGACGACCAGTTGTGCTCGCAGTCGAATCGAGGTTTTCCGGCGGCTCTATCCCCCGGAAGCAAATGGAAGGAGGCGGCATATGGCTCCTCAGGCTTTGGAGACTGACTACCTGGTGGTCGGCAGCGGCGCAGCCGGTATGGCGTTCACCGACTCGCTCGTCAGCGAAACCGACGCCCAGATCGTGATGGTGGACCGCCGCTCGGCGCCCGGGGGACACTGGAACGACACCTACCCTTTCGTTCGCCTGCATCAGCCGTCGCTCTACTATGGCGTGAACTCAACACCGCTCGGCAGCGACGCCATCGAACTGCGCGGGCCCGAGGCGGGCCAATACGAGCGAACGAGGGGCTCCGAGATTCGCGCGTACTACGCTCGTGTCATGGAAAAGCGATTGATCGCTTCAGGCCGGGTCCGCTTCTTCCCGAATTGCGAATACGTCGGCAAGCAGCGCTTCGTGTCGCGCCTGTCGGGCGCTACGTTCGACGTCAAAGTGCGCAGAAAGCTGGTCGACGCCAACTATCTCTCGCCATCGATTCCCGCGCTCACTCCCGCGCCGTTCGGCGTTGGCGACGGCGTGTCCGTGATTCCAGTCCACCGCCTCGTCGATGTCGTCGACAAGCCTGACCGCTACGTCATCGTCGGTGCCGGCAAAACCGCCCTCGACGCCTGCGTCTGGCTCCTTAGGAACGGTGTCGAGCCGGGCGACATCCAATGGGTGAAGCCACGCGAAACGTGGCTGCAGAACCGCAGCTACACGCAGCCCGGCGAGCTCGTTGGCACTTTGCTCGAAGGCATCTCGTTGCAGATGGAAGCTGCCGCCCAGGCAACCTCGATCGACGATCTCATCGACCGGCTGGAAGCGGCTGCACAGATGCGGCGAGTCGACCGCAGCGTGCGACCGACGATGTACAAGGGCGCGACGATCGGCGACTGGGAGATCGACCTGCTCCGGCGCATCGAGGATGTCATCCGCCTCGGCCACGTCTGCAGCATCGAACGCGACCGCATCCTGCTGGAGCGGGGCAGCGTCGCGACCAGTCCCCGGCACCTGCACGTGCACTGCGCGGCGCAGGGCGTGCGGTATCCGCCTGCGTTGCCGATCTTTGCGGCGGACTGCATCACATTGCAGCCGGTGCGCATGGGCCTCATTCCCTTCAACGCAGCGCTGGTGGGGTTCGTCGAGGCACGCCGCGACGACGACGCGGAGAAAAATCGTCTGTGCCCTACCAACCCATTTGCGAACACGCCGCTCGACTGGGCTCGCGGAACGCTGGTCCAGATGGGAGCCGATCGCGCCTGGTCAAAGGAGCCCGACCTCCAGGCCTGGCTCGAACGCTCGCGACTGAACCCGATGCGCGGACTGCGCGCTCATGCTGACGAAGAACGGGTGCAGCGGGCATCACAGAGATTCGCCGCCAACGTTGGGCCCGGCCTCAAGCGGCTTGCAGCGATCGTTGGGCAGACTGCAGCGTAGACGCGCCCGAAGACGCGGCCCCCGCGCCCCGCAAACGCAGTCGTTCGGAGCAGTGTTGCCCTGCTAGTTCGGAGAAGCAGATACGGCAAGCGATCGCCGCGCTGGAGTCTGATGCGCGCGCTGCGCTCGCCAAACGACCGCTCCCAAAGTGGATCTGTCAGTGGATCAGAAAATTGCCAGGGACCGCTTTATGCGACCGGCGTCTCGGTGGCCCAGAGCCAAACGGCAGCAGCCAGTCTAGAGCGCTCGTTGAAGCTGGCTCTGACGGCCCCACAAGCCCAGATCGCCGAAGTTCACCGAGGCCCACGGCCCTTGAGATAACCACCGACATCCGCGAAGCAACTGGCTGTCATATCGACGTGGCCATCATCACTCACGAGCACCAGGACCGTGTCAACGCGGCCGAAAGGCGGAGGCGGGCCACTCAGCGGGAACGACTGCCGCGTAGCGCCAGGAGGCCGCCGGCACTGATCAGCACGATGCCGATGCCCGACGCCGCATCGGGCGTCTCGTCCCACCCGAGGTAGCCCATCAGAAGCGCCCAGAGCAGGATGCTGTAGCGAAATGGCGCGACGACCGAGAGATCGACGTCGCGGCAGGCGGCGATCAGCGCGTAGTTACCCAGCGCCGCGCACAGGGCGGCCAGCGCGAGACCCAGCGTTTGCGCGGGCTGCAGCGGTTGCCAGGTCTCCCGCAGGCCGAGCGCGAAACCGCCAGCGCACGAGGCCACCGTCGCCGCGAGGGTGATGAGGACCGAAGGAACACCCGGGGGCATGGCGCGCGTGGCCAGGTCCCTTGCCGCCAGGCCGGCAGCGCAGGCGAGAGAGAACACGATGCCCCAGTTCGCCACGCTCGCCTGCGAGAAGGGTCTGGCGATCAGCAGCACGCCGGCCAAACCGGTCACTGTCGCGAAGATGCGACCGGCTTGCGGCGCCTCCCATCCGAGCGCCATCGCGCACACGGCAATCAGCAAGGGCGACACCATCATGATGGCCGTGACGATGGATAGCGGAGTCAGCGAGAGAGCGGCGACGGAGGCCATGGCGGTCGCCACCTCCAGCACCGATCGGACGGCGACCATCGGCTGCAGCAGTTGCCGCCATCGCGGCAGCATGCCGGCGCGACGGGCGAGCACCAGGACCATCGCCGTGGCAAACAGGCCGCGGACGGCCAGCACCTGCCCATGCGGGTGGTGCGCCAGCGTGAATTTCAGGCAGGCGTCGTTGAGCACGTAGCACGCCATCGCCCCGAGCATCAGGAAGACGCCGCGGCGATTGGCGGAAGGGTCAGCCATCGCTGTCGTGCGGCGTTGGATCCCCGGCACTGCGAGAAGCGCGCGTGCCCGGCGCGCCGGCCTCTTGCAGCACATCCTGCTGGGCCCGCGCCTTCAGGACGATCTCCTCGACTTCGGCGTCCGGATCGGACATTGCGATGATGGCGCCGCCGGAGCCGATCGAGACGCGGCCGTTCGCACTCACGATGGTGCGGATCACGATGTTGAGCTTGGCGCTGCCGTTCAGCGACAGAAAGCCGATGCTGCCGGAATAGATGCCCCGTGGCGACCCTTCGATCTCGTCGAGGATCCTCATCGTCCGGATCTTGGGCGCCCCGGTCATGGAGCCGCCGGGGAAGGCGGCGTGGACGCAGTCGATCGCACTCACGTCGTACCGCAACTGGCCCCGGATGGTGCTGACCAGCTGGTGGACCGTCGCGAAGGTCTCGATCTGGAACAGGCGCGGCACGTGCACGCTGCCAACCTTGCAGACCCGGTTGAGATCATTGCGCAGGAGGTCGACGATCATGAGGTTCTCGGCGCGGCTTTTTTCGTCGCTGGCGAGGGTTGCCGCGATGGCGGCGTCCTCCTGCGGCGTCGCGCCGCGGCGCGCGGTGCCTTTGATCGGCCTGGACTCGACCGTGCCGTCCGGCTCGATGTTCAGGAACAGTTCGGGCGAGGCGCACAGGACCGCCAGGCCGGGCGTTTTCAGGAAGGCGGCGTAAGGCGCAGGATTGCGCTTGCGCAGCGTGCAATAGACGTCCAGGGCGTCGATCTGGCCGGCGCCCTCCAGCTGGTTGGTCAGGCAGACTTCGTAGGTCTCGCCATCGAGGATGTTCTCCTGGCATCTCGCGATGCGGCGTCGGTAGTCGGGCAGATCGATGCGCCATGCGAGCGCGTCCGCAATTCGGGAAGCGCCGTCAGGTGGTGCAGCGTCCGATGGCACCGGATTGGAGAGGGTCCTTTGCATTTCATTCATCCAGGCCTCGCTGGCCAGGGAATGCGGTTCGCGATCGACGCAGACGATCCAGGTCTGTTGCTCGCCGTGATCGATAGCGACAAAGCGACGAACCCGCATCCACAGCGCGTCCGGCGTGGACGCGTCGTGGGCGTGGTTGCCGCCCAGTTCGCCCTTGAGCTCGTAGCCGAAATAGCCCACGTAGCCGCCGGCAAAGTCGAAGGGCAATGACGCTCCGCCAGGCGGCACAACGTTGGTTTCCTGCTTGAGGAAATCGAAGATGCTCTGGATGCGCGTTTCGATGTGCGCTTCGTGGTGGATATCGATCTGCCTGTCTCGCGACCGGTAGGTGATCACCTGCGCGTCCGGTCCGCCCGCATCGCCCATGTACGAATAGCGCGAGTTCTGGCCGTCCGCGTCGCTGCTGTCCAGCCAGAAGGCGGCCGCGTTGCCGGCGAAGCGGTGGCGGAAAAGCGCTTCGGCGTCTGGATAGCTTTCAAGGCATCGCGCGCGAATGATCAGCGTGTCGTCCTGCTGCAGCGGCATGCCGTGTCCAAGTTGCGGCCACCTGGGCGATGCCGAGGGGCCGTGGACGGCAACTGCGCGGGCTTGCCACTGCTCGGTGAGTTCCCTGAAGTTGCGCAGCAGGCGCGCCCCGTACTCGGTGCAGATCGATTCCGGATGGAACTGCACGCCCCACCAGGGTTTCGACGTATGCCGCAGGGCCATCAGGGTGCCGTCGAAGGTCCACGCCAGCGGCTCGAGCTGCTCGGGCAGCCCGGTCACTGCCAGCGAGTGGTATCGGACTGCATCGAACTGTTCCGGGATTCCCCGGAACAAGCCGCTTCCGGAGTGGCGGACGCGGTCGAGGCGTCCATGCATCGGCCGTACGGCGCGGGCCACGTTCGCACCGCAGAAGTGGGCCATGGCCTGGTGCCCGAGGCAGACACCCAGTACCGGTACCCTGGCGTGCCGGAGCACGTCGGCCGAGACCCCCAGGTCCGAAGGGCGTTGCGGTCTTCCGGGCCCCGGCGAGATGACGATGTTGTCGAACTCGAGTTCGGCGATCTGGGGCCACGACATTTCATCGTTCGTGATGACGCGCGGCGGCTGCGCGTTGGTCGCGGCGAGGTACTGGTAGAGGTTGTGGGTGAACGAGTCGTAGTTGTCGATCAGCAGTGTGCGCATCGTGGATCCCTTTGCACTTTAGGCGTGCGGATCCATCGTTGACGACGCGCAGAGTTGTGCCAACTACCAGAACAGGTAGGCATGCTTGAAGGTTGAGCACCTGGTACCACTTGGGCGCGCAGATCGCTCCTGCCCATAGGATTCTTGTCCGGATGACTCTGTGAATGTCGGGGCGAAGGTCCGCTTCTCTGTCCGGAGAGCTTCCAACCATGGGGCGTACTTGGCGCCGGTCAGTTCGAAGACGAGCCGCAGCGCACGCGATGCACGCGATAGACCGTGCGCCCCTCCTCAGGCGCTGCGGGAGCTACGGCTCAGGAACCGACGGTTTGCCAGTCTCTGCGTATGTTGGGGTGGGGAACCGTGGCCCGGATCTAACTTTCGCGTATCTGAAATACGCAAAGGTCAATTCTTGTTGCTCACTGATGGGCGAGTTCCCGGTCACGGTCTCGGCGCTGCGGCAGCGCTTCCTGGAGGCGTTCCGCCTGCGCAGCGAACATGCGGCGTCGATCGACGCGACGATGCGCGCGGCGATCGCCGTGCGCCTGATCCAGGAGTACGGTGATGCCAAAGGCGCCGCTGACGCGGTCTGGGCGCTGGCCCGCGAAAACGACTGGTATCGTGAAGGGGAGGGCGCGGAGAAGTATCTGCTTCGGCGAACGTCCTCTGTCGCGACCCGCAACGAAGCCGCCTTCGCTCTGACGGTCGCGTGGCACGGCGTGCCGCTCGGTGAACTGTCTCACGACGGTTTTGAATGGCGTTGGACCCCGGCCGAGGACGGTACCGTCCTGCCGCCGCTGATCCGGCAGACCACGCCAGGCCGACTGCCACCCTTCATCGTCTCGCTGCTGCCTGAGGGCTGGTTCGCGTCAGTTTTCAAGGATCCTGACGAGCGCGTGCTGCTGCGCGAGGGCAAGCGGTACATGTCCAACATCACGATCGCAGAGAAGAGCGCGGAGCTCGCCGCCTTGCCGTCAGACCTTCTCTCAACGCGGCTTTCCGTCTTCATGTCCGAGGGGGTCTTTACTGGGACCTATGCCGGTCCGGGGCGCAGTGCCACCGACCAGGACTTCGAGCAAGACTCGCCAAACTCTTCGAAAGCGCAGAAACGCCCCGGCTTTCGGGCGTCCAGATCAAGGCGCCGATGTTCCTGGGCGAAAACGGCGTCCTCCAGCCGGCCACCGGTCTACCCTTCACCCACATCCTCAAGCCCGCCGGAACGAGCGGATTCGAATCCCTGCCGCTGGTCGAATGGATCGGCCTTGCTCTTGCGCGCGGATCCGGGCTAGAGGTGCCGGACAACGCCCTTGTCGCCATGCCCGATGGCCTGCCACCAGCCTTGCTCGTTGAGCGCTTCGACATCCGGACCGGCCCGCAGGACACGCTCATGCTGGCGATGGAAGACATGTGTTCGGTCCTCGATCTGGAACCTAAGGACAAGTACACCGGCACGATCGAACGCGTGGCGCGCGCGATTCGGCCGCTATCGACCGCTCCCGAGGACGACTTGCGCCTCCTGCTGCAGCGTGCGCTCTTCGCCTGGCTGATCGCGGATGGAGAGATGCACCTCAAGAACATGGCAATCCTCAAGATCGCGTATCCGGGCGAACAGGCGTTTCGTTCGGTTCGCGTCGCCCCTGTCTACGACACGCTGACGACCCGCGTGTTTCCTCGCCTTGAGCACGATCGCATGGCCCTGAAGCTCAATGGCAAGGATGAGCGGCTGCGCCGATCGGACTTTGTCGCCGTCGCGACCCTTGCAGGCTTGCGCGCGGGCGACGCGAACGAGGCGATCGATCAGCTTCTGCAAGCACTCAAAGGCGCGATCGAGGGTCTCGTCTTTCCCGCGCAGTGCCTCTACGGTCCGCATGCCGAAGCGGCCGTGGCGAAGGTCTTTGAACTGTGCCGAGGCCGCGTGGAGTCCTTCGACTGACTGACGGCGATCACTGCTGCTGAAGACGTCGTCTCCGTCTGCCCTGCGGCGGAGCGTCACGTCCGTGGCGCGCCGAAGCAGGCAAGCACCAAATTTGTCCATAGCCGCTGACCACCTTGCGAGGCTTACTCCACAACTTGAGAAGGAGTCAAGGCGGTGACCTGGCTCACTGCATCCGGGTGATGATCTCCAACGCCTTGATGCGCCTTTCGGGCGTGAGCGCGTGAAAGGCAAGTAGCATGGCGGCCGTGTCGTCATCAACCGCGTAGAAGTAGGCCACCGGCACGTCGAGCACTGCGGCCAGTCTTTCCACGGTCAACCAAAGCGCTGGCGGGGCCGCGGCCCGGTCTTGACCTCTTCAGCTGAGCCCCCGGCCCAGCGACTTCAGCCCACTACGGTGCCTTGCCTGTTCTCTTCCTGTGCTGATCTAGGTCCTTGAAAAATTCCGATGGCTGAATGCCGAGCGCAGTGACGATTTTCAGTATGTTGATCAGGGCGAGGTTGTGTTCGCCACGTTCGATGCCGCCCATATAGCTGCGGTCGATCCCGCATGCGTCACCGAACGCCTCTTGCGAATAGCCAAGCTTCTTCCGGCGGCGACGAACAGCCTCCCCAAAAAGCAGCAGCTCGGGCACTTTCTGCTTGCCGGTTGAGGTGGGTTTGACCATTCATGGATGGTCAATTTAAATGGCATTAAGCTCCACGGTATAAGATTGGACGGGATATAGTTACCATTCGAGAACAACATTCGCGCCCTCCAGCCGGAAAGGAATTCACATGAAGAGGGATTGTCGATGCCATGAGCGCGGAATGCGGATCAGCAGAGGTGCACGAGGGCAGGGATGAGGACGCTCCGCATCTCGGTCAGAAAGACATGCCATGAGAAAACTGCTCACTGCTTCGCCGTTCCCAACGGCAAGAAAACCCAAGATACCCGTTGCACTGTCGCACCCGCGCGGCCGTCCCGCAACGCCTGCCCGCAGCGAGTCCACCTCGCGCCTGGGCGAGCAGATCAAGGCCCTGCGCGTCGCCTGCGGCGCCTCTGGCGGCGAACTCGCCCGCCGCTGCGGCATCTCCAGCTCGCTGCTCTCGCGTGTCGAGCGCGGCCTGGTGTCCCCATCGGTGGAGACGCTCAACCGCATCGCCCAGGGGCTCGATGTTCCGCTTTCCCGCTTCTTCTCCGACCAGAGAAGCCGCACGGACCTGTCCTTCGTGCCGGCAGGCCACGGGATCATGGTCGAGCGCATCGGCGCCGTGGCGGACTACCGCTACGAGCTGTTGGGCCACCTGCTGTCGGGCAACTTGTTCGTGGAGCCCTATCTGGTCACGCTGCAGCCTCAGGCGCGGCCTTACACCAGCTTCCAGCATCCGGGCCTGAAGTTCCTGTACCTGATGTCCGGGAGCGTGAGCTACCGCTACGGCGGCAAGCTGCTCAAGCTCGGCCGTGGCGACGCGCTGCTGTTTGACGCGAGCGCGCTGCACGGGGTCGAGGCGATCATCGAAGCGCCGGTGAGCTATCTGGCGATCGTCTTTTCGTTGCGCGACTAGACCGCAACGCAGTCCCAGCCATAACCCCAGTCTCAGTCCTCCAGCCCTCCAGCCCTCAGCCAGCGGCGGCGGTCATGGCGATGGGCAAGTGACGCTTGCAGAAGAACTATGAAACCGGCATTGCGGCGTTCGAGCAGCAGCGCCTAAACCATGATTGCGGGCCGGAACGGCGCGACCACGGACAGAGCGGCACGGGGGCCGCGGGACAGTCAACTCCCAGAACTGGTGGGTGAGCGAAGGCACGCGCTCGGATAGGCTCTTCGAGGGGCGATCAATATGTTGCGTTGGTACGCGACGGCAGGAGCAAGACGTCCAATGAATGATCAGTCGAGGCGCAAGTCAACATGAAAAGACCCACGGGGGAGACGCAGATGATCGACCTTCGCCATTTGCGCCATTTCACTTCCGTCGCCAAGGGGTTGAACTGGGTACGGCCTGGACTCTCCGAGGTATGACCTCGGGGTCCGAAAACCGCATGAATGCTGCTTGAAGGGGTAGGACCATGCCGAGCATCGTGTCCATCAAGTTCAACGCTGAAGAGGCCGAGGTGCTGCAGCGTGCCCATGCGGCCTCGGGCATCGCCGGCCTGAGCTCGCACATCAAGCAGGTCTACTTCGACGCCCTCACGCTCAACGTCGGCGTGCTCCAGGAGATTCGATCCGAGCTCGAACGCATCGGCGCCGGGGTCGAGCGGCTGCGCGATAGCGATGGTGGAAAGACCGATCCGGACTTGCTGCTGGGCATCCTCTGCGGCCTGTACGTCATGGTTCGCAAGTCGGTCAGTGAAAGCATCCGTGCCCAGGCTGACCAGGTGCTGGACGTCACGGCGATCGAAGGCTTCCTGAAGGGCAGGTGATGCTCGTCAGCCATCGCAGCCCCGACAACGCCCTGCGATCCTTGCTCGCGCTCGGTGTGTTCGCCGCCATCCTGGCGGGCTGGGTCGCTGGCGTCGCGCTCTACTACCGGCTACCCGCATCGATGTTTGCACGGGGTCTCTGGTATGCGGCCAAGGAGACGCCCGGCATTCCAGCGCTCTGGATCGGGCCGATCGCGGGCCTGATTCTCGGCGTGCTGGTCTTCGCCGTCTGTGCGAATCGCTACGTCAATCACTTCGGCGGCGCGGCCTTCGTGACGAGACTGAGGGGGCCCAGGATGGTGAGCCAGACGCTGCTCGCCGCGCAGACCAGGAAGGGCAGGGGGCAACTGCGTTTTGCCGGGATTCCCATTCCTGCGGAAGTGGAGAACACCCAGTTCTTCGTGGGCGGTTCGACCGGCACGGGCAAGAGTGTGTGCATCAGCGACTACATCGAAAGCGCGGTGGCGCGTCAGGACCGCATCATCTGTGTCGATCCCGACGGCGCATCCATGCGCTACTTCTACGCCGCTGGCGACGCGATCCTGAATCCGTTCGACAAGCGCAGCCAGGGCTGGAGCATCTTCAACGAGATCCGGACCAGCTTCGACTGCGAGCAGTACGCGATCAGCCTGATCCCGCGCAGCCCGTCCACGGAGCAGGAGACGTGGAACAGCATGGGCCGCACGATCGTGAGCGAGACCCTGACGGTGTTGCTGCGGCAGGGAGCGGGCACCACGGAGCGGCTGGTCTACTGGCTCACGACGGCCAGCAATGACGACCTCAAGGCGCTGCTGGCGGGAACGCCGGCCGCCGGCTGCTTCCACGGAGCGCCGGACACCCTGGCCAGCATCCGGACCGTGCTGACCCAGTACATCACGCCGCACAAGTACCTGCCCTCGGGCGACTTCTCGTTCCGGGATTGGCTCGACGCGGGTCGGGGAAGCCTGTGGATCACCTGGCGTGAGGACATGCTGCAGGCGTTGAAGCCATTGATCTCCTGCTGGGTGGACGTGACCTGCGCCAGCGTGCTGTCGATGCCGGAGGATCCGGACCGGCGCATGCACCTGGTCTGCGACGAACTCGACTCACTGGAGAAGCTGAACTACATCATCGACGCCGCGACCAAGGGACGGAAGAAGGGCCTGCGCATCATGCCGGGGGTGCAGTCGCTGGCGCAACTCAACGACATCTACGGCAGGGACGACGCGCTGACGTTGCGCAACTGCTTTCGCAGCGCCTTCCTGTGCGGCATCGGCGAACTCGACACCTACACCGCCGAGGAGTTCTCTCGCGGGCTGGGCGAACATACCGTGCTGCGCCGGGCGCCCAGCGTGTCGGTCGGCAGTGCAGGCGGGAAGGGCACCCTTTCGCATCGCCAGGACACCGAGCGCCTGGTGTCGCCGGCCGAGTTCCACCTGCTCCCCAATCTCACGGGCTACCTGAAGCTGGCGGGCAACTATCCCATCGCACGCGTGACCATGAGGTACAAGCCACGCCCGGTGGTTGCGGCGCCGATGGTCATGGCGGACGGCTTTCATGATCGGCCACAGGAAGAAAACCTGCTGTTCTCAGCCGCGGCCGATGCTGCGCCCGCCACGCCCGCAGCAGTGGCCGCCGCGGCCAGTGCCTGACGCTGGAGCGCCGGCGGATGCTGTCCTTCAAGTTCGTGACCAGCGCCTCCGGCGCAGCCCACTACTTCGAAACCTCCGACGACTACTGCGGCAAGGAGGGCCATCGCGGCGACTGGATCGGTCAGGGGGTGATCGATCTCGGGCTGGACGGCATCCACGCCGTCGATCGCGAGACCTTCCAGAACCTGCTCGACGGCCAGTTGCCCAACGGGAAGCGCGTCCGACTCAGCCAGACCAAGGGCAGCAAGGACCGCAAGGGCATCGACTTCACCTTCAGTGCGCCCAAATCGGTCAGCATCCAGGCGCTCGTGAAGGGTGACCCGCGGATCATCGACGCGCACGACGCGGCCGTGAAAAAGAGTCTCGACCTGCTGCAGGAGTTCGCTGCCACCCGCAAAAAGCAAGCCGGCCTGTCGTTTCGGGAGCGCACCGGCAAGCTCGTGACGGCGACGTTCCGCCATGAGCTGTCGCGCGCGCAGGATCCGCAACTGCACACGCATGCCATCGTCATGAACCTGACACGCCGTTCGGATGGCGAATGGCGGGCCCTCTCGAACGAGGACATGCTCAGGAACGTGAAGGTGGTGGGCGCCTTCTACCGTGCGACGCTGGCGGCCGAGCTGAGGGCGCTGGGTTTCGAGTTGCGCGAGACCCGAAAGGGCGGCTGGGAGCTGGCGCACATTTCCGATCCGGCTATCCGGCTTTTCAGTCAGCGTAGCCAGGAGATCGAGCGGCTGCTCGCGGCACGCGGTCAGGATCGGGAAAGCGCCACCACCGCCCAGAAACAGATCATCACGCTGGCCACGCGCCGCAAGAAGACCGAGAGCGACCGTGCCTGGCTGCGCGCGCACTGGCTGCAGACCGCACGCGAGGCCGGCATCGAGCTGGATGTCCAGAGTGGGCTCGGGCAGACGATCCAGCGAAGAGTCGGCAAGCTGGGCGACGCCATCGTCGAGAAGCTGACCGGCAAGGGGGGCAGCGCGACAGCAGCCAATGACGCGATCGACTTCGCGATCGCGCACCTGGCGGAGCGGCAGGGTATCTTCACCCGGGGCGAACTGCTCGAGGTGGCCTATGGCCGCGCTGCAACGCGCACCAGCACCACTGCGGTCGAAGCGGCGCTGAACTCGGCGAAATCGGATGGCCGTCTGCTGTCCGAGCTGCCGCTGTACCAGACGGCCCGCTCGCTGAACATCAGCGCCTCGGAGCTGCTGAGGGATCCTCGCGCGGGCCGCTTCAAGGGACATGACGACTCGGAGAAGCTGACCCGCTCTTCATGGATCGCCCTGACGATGGCGGCGCGCGGCCAGGCCCAGCAGCAGGCGCAGGCCAGCGTCGACGCGGCCATCCGGCGCGGTGCGCTCGTCTCGGCCGAGCCGCGCTTCACGACGCCCGAAGCCCGCCGCAGCGAGATCCGCATCCTGGCCATCGAGAAAGCCGGGCGCGGCGCCGTGCCCGCCGTGGCATCTGCCGAGGCGGCGGCCGGCATGCTGGCAGCGAGCGACCTGAATGCCGGCCAGCGTGATGCGGTGTCGATGGTGCTGACCGCGCGCGATCGGTTCGTCGGCATCCAGGGCCTGGCAGGGACCGGCAAGAGCCACATGCTGCGCAAGGCCGTCGAAGGGATCAAGGCCGAGACTGGCAAGCTGTCGGGCAAGCTCGGCTACCGGGTGATCGGGCTGGCGCCCTACGCGTCGCAGAACGAGGCGCTGGCTGCGCTGGGTATGGAGTCGCAGACGCTCGCCTCCTTCCTTGCCCGAACCAGCCAGCATCGAGCGCTCGATCGCCATTCGATCGTGCTGCTGGACGAAGCTGGCGTCGTGCCCGCGCACCAGCTCGAAAAGCTCATGGCCATCGTCGAGAAGCACGATGCGCGGCTGATCCTGGCGGGCGATCGCAAGCAGACCCACGCGGTGGAGGCCGGCAAACCTTTCGAGCAGCTGCAGGACGCCGGCATGACGAGGGCCTACCTGACCGAGATCAAGCGCCAGAGGAACGAGGCGATCCGTGCGGCGGTGGTCCACGCGGCGAACAGCGAGGTTCCCGCCGCCGTGTCGGTGCTCCAACATACGGTAGTGGAGGTGAAGCAGGACGCCCGGCGCTACGTGCGCATTGCGCAGGCCTATGTCCAGCTCCTGGCATCCGAGCGACTCGAAACCTTGATCGTCGCCGGCACCAACGAGGCACGCCGGGCGATCAATGCGCTGGTGCGCGAGGGGCTGTCACTTCCGAACGGTGAAAAGGTGAAAGTACTTAACAACGTCGACATGACGCGCGCCGAACTCAGGTCGGCGCAGAGCTACGAAGCCGGCCAGATCGTCGTGCCGCAGCGCAGCTACGGCAGCGATCTCGTCAAGGGCGAGCAGCTGACCGTCGTGAGCCACGACATCCGGCGCAACCTGCTCACGGTGGACAGGGAAGGGGGCCGGCGCTTCGACTTCAACCCCGGTCGGCAGTCCATGTTGCGCTTGTACGAGATGGAGAACGTGGATCTGGCGCCGGGCGACTGGGTGCGTGTGAGCGCGAACGACAAGGTCCTGGGTGTCTGCAATGGCGAGCGCTACCAGGTGGCGGCCGTCGATGCGACGCATGTGACGCTCAAAGGCGGTCGCCTGGGCATCAGGATCGATCGCCGGCGGCCCATGCACCTGCAGCACGGCTATGCCAGCACGATCCACTCTGCGCAGGGGCTCACCAGGAACCGGGTCCTGGTCGACGCCAACACGAAAAGCCTGACCAGCAACCGGGCGGTGTTCTACGTGGCCATCTCGCGGCCGCGCAACGACATCACGCTGTTCACCGACGACGCGTCGAAGCTCGCCGCGGCAATGAGCCGGGAGCCGAAGAAGTTCGCGGCACTGGAATTGCGCGATGTGCGCAACGAGCAGATGGTCCTGAAAACCAAGATAGACCGTGCTGCCAGGCTCAAGCTTGCCGCTCAGGTCAGGATGGGCCCGCCGCCTGCAAGGCCGGCAGCGGCGGCGCTCGGGGTCGCTCACCAGAGGTGAGGCGGCCGTAGCTGGTCGCCACGCGGTGTCGGTCCCGGCGGGACCCTCGTGCCCTGCCCGTTCGACCGCGCGACGGAAAAGCCCTATCGGGAATCCGGGGCTCGAGGGGATTCCAGGCCATCGCTCTCGAGCGCCGCAATGATGAACTCGATCTGCGCGGGCTTTTCGAACACCCTGAAGTTGTACTGGCTCGACGCCGCGGCGACCTCCGCCGTGTTGATGCTGCCGTCGCGTAGGCGCCCGCTGAGCAGGGCGATGGCGCCGTGAACAGCCTGCTCGCGGATCTTTGCCACGACCGGCAAGGCATTGCCGCCGCGCACTTTCCAGTCGAGGATGTAGCCGTCGAACGGCGAGCGCTGGATCTCTGCGATCAACGCATTCGCGGCGCTGAAACCCACCGGCTCGTAGCCTTTCTCACGCAGCGCGGCGCAGATCGTCTGCGTGACTTCCTTGTCGTCGTCCAGTACCGCGATGCGGGCAGGCAGGCCGATCGTCTGGTCGATTTCGAAGCGGGCGATCTGCCGGGTCCTGGAGGATTTGGGCGCCGAGTCTGCAGGAACGACCTTGTAGGCGCCGGCGCTTTCCACGGCCACAAAGGTGGCGTTGCCGAGCTCTTCGCCATCGGCAAACCAGACGCGGCACGGGGCCCGGACCTCTCCCACCTGCAACGTCGCTCTCGTCCCTCCCTTGGCACGTCCGCCGCCGAGCATCTCCGGAAGCGACTCCCCGAACTTTTCCGCGAGGGTCTGCAACTCGTCGATGGTCCAGGCAGCCGTGCTGTGAACGCGGCGGTGCGCAGCAGCGCGCGAGAGATTGAAGAACTCGCCGACGAATGTGGATTGCCTGTGCTTGGGGATGCCGTGGCGGTCGAGCAGGGCGCGAACGGCCTGAGCGGCTTGCGACGGTGGTTCGTCTTCGTCGGGGGGCGGACTGGATGGCATCTACTCTGGCCTTATCAAAATGTAAGTTTGCGTCACGCGCAACTATAAATCACCTTTTGTATCGTCAGACGATACATAATACGCCACGCGCCAGACGGCATTGACTAGTTTTCCATCCGTTGACGATCAAAAAATGCTCGCTACGACCATGCAAAGCCACTCCACCGCGACGTTGTGCGATGGTCTACGGCTTGCGCCCTTCCTTGCGAGCGGTACGCGTGGCAATGCAGGAGCGGCGCAATGGTAGCGATCGCTGCGTTGCTCGATCAATGTGCTCCGCAGGTCTCGCCGGTGCTGATGCAGGCGCTCGTGCGTGCCGAGTCGGCCTGGCAGCCCCTGGCGATCGGCATGGACAAGGCGCACGGTTCGGTGAAGCAGCCGGCGACCTTGGAGGAGGCCGTCGCAACGGCCAAGGCCCTGGTTGCCGCTGGCCGCAAGTTCTCGGTCGGACTGGCGCAGATTCACGCGAGCAACGTGTCGCTGTACAGGCTGACCTGGCAGCAGGCCTTCGATCCGTGCCAGAACCTCGCTGTGGGCCAGAAGATCCTCTGGAACTCTTACCACCGTGCCGTGGCCTCCGGCTATTCCGGCATGGCAGCGATATGGGCGGCGCTGCGCGGCTACAACTCCGGCGGCGTGGACCGGGCGATCAGCGATGCGTACTGCAGCCGGATCTTCGCGTACATGAGCAGTGCGCCGCCCTCGGTGCATTTCGGCGCCGGTGCCCTGGCCGCCCGGCCCGCAGTCTCGGCCCCGCGCGCGGCGGTGAACGTCGCTGCGCTGCCGGCGGACGAAACCAAGAGCAAGCAGACCCTTGCCGGCGAGTCGCTCGACATCTTCGAAAAGGCCGGCAGCCGCCCGGGCTTCTGACCCTCTACCTGCGCAGTCAAACACCGACCACTTCACCTCGGGAGGATTCCATGCTTGCCCAGTTCACCATGCCGCTCCACAGGATTGATCTCGCCAAGGCTCGCCGCGTGGCCGGTTGGGCGCGCATGTCATGCGTTGCGGGCGCGCTCGCAGCAGCTGGCGATCCCGTCATGGCCCAAAGCCTGAAGCAGGCCGGCGTCAACATCTTCAACGCCATCTACGGCGTTGTCGGAGTGATCGGCGCCATCGCCTGCCTGCTCATGCTGCTGAATTGGGTGACCGGCAACTGGCTCGGCCGCGACGATCCGAAGAAGATCTTCTTCCAGGCGCTGCTGGGAACGGCGCTGGCCTTCGGTATCGTGGCGATCATCCAGTTCGTCAAGGACATGGTGGGCGGATCGGCCTCGGGCATCTCGAATCTTTGAGCGCCATGATGGAGGCCGGTCAACGCCACGAGGAGCCGGCGCTCGAGCGCGCCGTGATCTACCGCGGGCCGCAGGCACCGGTGCTGCAGGCCTACGTGCCGCTGCCCGTGTTCGGCGCCGAATGCATGCTCCTGCTGCTGTGCACGCGCCTGTTCGGGTTCTGGACCCTCCTGCTGCTGCCGCTGCATCTGGTCCTGGTTCTCAAGACCAACGACAACCCGTTCTGGGTACGGGACCTGGTGGCGAGCTACCGGCACCGCTGGTTCGCCCTGAACAAGAACAGCCACGGCCGCGGCGTCGTCAGCTTCAGCCCGCACCTGAATCGGAGCGAGGTGCAGTGATGTCTGCCGTGCCCAGCACCAAGGCCGAGCGCAGTGTCGCCAGCTGCCTGCCGTACTCGCAGCAGATCGACGACCACACCGTCATCACCTACGAGGGCGACCTCACGCAGACGATTTCGGTGCAGGGCCTGTCGTTCGAGACCCTCGGCCACAGGGAGCTGGACAACCTCAATCAGCAATGGTTCTCCGCGATCAACAACATCGCGCGCAGCCCGAACGTGGCGCTGTGGACGCATCTGGAGCGCCGGCGCGTGCGCTACGACTTCTCTGACATCCGCTACGACAACAGCCTTTCCGCGGAGTTCGCCCGGCAGTACGCGCGCAAGTTCGAGGGCGAGCAGCACTTCACCAACCAGCTGTTCGTCTCGCCGGTGTATCGCCTTGCCGGCAACCGGGCGGACCGCACCAGCATCCGGTTGTCGACGCGTTCGAGCGAGGCCATGACCGAGCTGCGATTGCGGGCGCGCGACGAGCTGTCCAAGCTGTCCGCGCAACTGATGGCGAGCCTGAAGCGCTACCACCCGCGGCAGCTCGGGACCTACGACCTGGACGGGCAGCTGTGCTCGCGCACCGCCGGGTTCTATGGCCGGCTGCTGAACAACACCGACCGGAACATCGGGCTCGGGGCGTACGCGTTGAGCCAGAGCCTGCAGGCCGCGGCGCTGAACTTCGGCGCCGAGACGGTGGAGATCGAGGGCGCGGCCGGCTCCCGGTTTGCCGCCATCCTCACGCTGGTGGCCCCGTACCGGGCCGAGCATCTCGATGCCAAGGTCTTCGAAGGCCTGCTGTCCTCGTCCTTCGAGTTCGTTCTCAGTCAGTCGGTGACGGTGATGGCCTTCGACAAGGCCGATGCCCTGCTCAAGACCCAGTACAACAAGATCAAGTCCACCAGCGACAACGAGGAGCAGCTCAAGGAGGTCGCTGCGGCGCGCACGCAGCTGCAGGCCGGCAAGTTCTCGATGTTCGAGCACGAGCTGATCCTGGTGGTCTATGGCGACACCATCAAGGAGCTCAACCAGAACGTCAATGCCGCCGTGACCCTGCTCGACCAGAAGAGCATGAGCACCTCGCGCGAGCGGGGCGGGGCGCTGATCTGCACCTACTTCAGCACGCTGCCGGGCAACTTCAATTACGGACGCATCCGCGCGATGCCGATCAGCAGCAAGAACTTCTCCAAGTTTTTCCCGATGCACAACCATCCCAGGGGCAACGCGCAGGGCAGCCAGTGGGGTGCGCCGATTGCGCTGCTGAAGACCGCCGCGGGTGGGCCTTACTTCTTCAACTACCACGTGAGCCGCAACCGGCTGCTGGAGCAGGGCATCCGGCTCGACTACGACGACGAGCCGGCGGCGCGGCGCGGCTCGGAGGAAGAGCAGGGCGGGGCGGCCAACGACGCCGCCGGTGACGCGCGAGCCCGGGCGCACCGCAAGGAGCTGGGCAACTACAAGATCATTGGGCGTTCGGGCGGCGGCAAGACGGTGTTGAAACTCGCGCTGCGCCTGCTCGCAAGGAAGCAAGAGATGGCGAGCGGCCGGCCACTGAAGATCTTCAGCTTCGACAAGGACTATGGCGAGGAGATCTGCATTCGCGCGATGGGAGGGCGGTACTTCCGGATCACCGGCGGCGAGCCGACAGGCATGAACCCGTTCTCCATGCCCCCGACCCCGGAGAACATCTCCGTGATCCTGAGCATCATGAGCTGGAACGCGCAGTTCGACGGCAAGTACGTCATGACGCACAAGGACGAAGAGGATCTGCTGCGCAGCATCCGGCAGGTCTACGAACTCGAGCCGAAGCATCGCCGCTACGCCCGAGTGCGCGATTCCCTGCCTACCCATCGCGAGAGCAGCCTCTACAACGCGCTGGGTCGCTGGTGCGACGGCGGTGCCTTTTCGTGGGTCCTGGACAACGAGACCGACCGGTTCGATCTGAGCGGCGCCGACAGCTTCGGCTTCGACATGACCAACTTCCTCGACATCGAGGAGGCGAGAACGCCGATCCTTCGATACCTGACGCACAAGATCGCGCAGCAGGCGTCCGGCGCGCCGCACATCATCGACATCGCCGAGGCTTGGCGGGCGCTGAAGGATCCGCTGATGCAGAGCTTCATCGAGAACAAGGGCAAGACGATCCGCAAGGAAGACGGCGTGATCGGACTGGACACGCAGGAGCCCAGCGACATCAGCCGCTCGCCGCTCGGCAGCACGCTGCTGTCGCAGTTCCCGACCCAGCTGCTCCTTCCCAACGGCGAGGCCGAGCAGGCCGACTACATCGACGGCCTGAAGCTTACGCCGCGCGAGTTCCACCTGATCAAGCACACCGAGGAGAACTCAGGGCAGTTCCTGCTCAAGAAGGGGGCCGAGTCGATGCTGGTGAGGATGGACCTGAGCGGCATGGACGACATGCTGGCCGTGCTGTCCGCGAGCCTCGACAACGTCGAGGTCATGCACGCAGCGATCGCCGAGGGGGGTCCCGAGCCGGCCGCCTGGCTGCCCCTGTTTCTGAAAAGGAGAGTGTGATGAAGCGGTTCATGTGCGCTAGGCGCTTCTTTCTCGGACTCGTGGCGAGCGCTGGCCTGGCCAGCGGCGCCAACGCCCAGATCCCGGTGACGGTCACGAGCGACATCCCGGCGACGATGAACCAGATCGAGACGATCATGAAGTGGACCGAGCAGCTGCGCTCGATGAGCGACCAGCTCGACCAGATGAAGCAGGTCTACGGGACGCTGCAGGGAATGCGCAACCTGGGCAGCCTCATGAACAACGACCTGCTGACGCAGTACCTTCCACAGGACTACGTTGGCGCGGTGCGGTCGCTCAAGAACGGCAGCGGGTCGTTCGCCGGCATCTCGGGGTCGCTGAACGACATCATGCGAGCCAACCAGCTGCGATCGTGCACGGAGCTCAACAGCGACCCCACCATGCGTTCTTCCTGCAACCAGCAGTGGCAGCAACTCGCACTACAGAAGCAGATCGGCGACATGGGTTACCGCAAGGCTGCCGAGAACATCCGCAACCTGCAGACCTTTGTCGGTTCGATCAACGCGTCGACGGACGTGAAGGCGATCAACGAAGTGCAGGCGCGCATCCAGGTGGAAACCGTGCGGATGCAGAACGAGCAGATCAAACTTTCGACCATCCAGGCGATGGAAGAGGCGGACCGCCGGCTCCAGCAGCAGTCGGCGATCGACAACTTCAATGCTGGCATGACCCGTGGGGCGGCTGGCGGCATCAGGTTTTGACGCTATGAAAACATCAAACCTCTTTGTCGCTCTGGGTGTGCTTGTGGCATCCCTCGCCGGATGCGGCAAGAAAGAAGAAATAAGCCAGTTGCCAAGGTTCGACGCCAAAGCCATCGCGGCAGAGACAGACAAGGGCAACCTCGCTCCGCTAACGGAGCTGAACAAGGCCTGCACCGAAGAGGTCGAAAAGAACGGCAAGCGGATGGCGGTTTGCAAGGTGCAAGACGAGGTCGGAAAGCTCACTAAGCCACTCACCGTCAGGTTCTGATGCGACGCACGTCATGGCCGACAACATCATCGGTGACATCTACAACAACTTTGAACGGGCGTTGGGATCGTTCTACGAAACGGCCGCTGCGGGCATCTCGGGTTATGTCATTCCCGTCGCTTGGGTGCTTCTGGGCATCTGCATGCTGATCTGGTGCTATCTCGTAATTGAGGGCAAGGTTGCGGTGCCGATCACTGACTGGTTGTTGAAGTTCGTCGGCTTCATGATCGTCCTCTACGCAATGGGCAACGGGTATCTGTCGTGGGTCGCGCGACCCATCTTCAACCTTCCATCTGAACTTACGAACGCGCTGAGCGCAACATCTTCCAGTGCACCCGATTTATTGGGTCAAGTGAACGAGAAAATCGTAGATCTCGTCTCAGCGATGTTCACTGCTGGCACGAACTTAGTGAAAGAATTGGCGATTGGTCCAGCGATCGCCCTGTTCCTGATGGGCGTCCTGGTGATCGTGGCTACGTACCTGCTGCTAGCTGCCGCTATGTTTTCAATCATCTTCTCGAAACTCGGCTTGAGCATGGTGCTCGCTGTCGGGCCATTCTTCTTGCTCGCGCTTATCCTCCCGCAGACGAGGAACTACTTCTACTCGTGGCTGAACACGGCTTTGTACTTCGTCTTCTATCACGTGTTTACTGCGCTATTCATCTTCATGTTCATCGGAATCGTCAACAGCTACGTTGGCAAGCTGAATATGACTTTGGGCGGCGTTTCGGGAGGCGGTGGCGTGCTTTCGATGGTTGCGCGGCTGGTGGGAGCAAAAGGAGACGGGCTGAATGTCGCCGCACTGACCATACCCATTCTGCTCATATCGCTTGCCATGTTCTTCATGTTCCTGCAGATCCCGGTCATGTGCGCATCGCTCACAGGCGGAAGTGGTGGCTCGTTCGGTGCAGGACTCACGAACTTGATTCACGGACGGTCGCTGCTGGGCCGCTCAAGCTCCAAGTGAGGCTGCTGACATGAAGCACCTGCTCAAGCTGTTCTTGTTCGCCGTGGTCATCAGCCTCGTTGGCTGCGGCGCTCCCAAGCCGCCGGGCTGGCCGACAGGCGAGGAGCGGCCCATCAATGCGTCGCAGAGCACGAAGGCAGCCAAGTGACCGACAAGCAGACCTACTTCTCGCAGGCGCTGGACTGGGATACCCAGCAGCGCCTCGATCTGGAGCGTCGCGCCTCACGCAACGCCAGGATCGCCTGGGCCTGCGGCATCTTGTGCGCCTTGAGTGTGCTCAGCATCAGCGTCCTGCTTCCACTCAAGCAGTTCGTCCCCGCCATCATCCGCGTCGACAACGCCACCGGTGCCTACGACGTCCAGGCGCCCGGTGAGACAGTGACAGTGGGCCGCGACCGCGATCAGAAGATCGTTCAATCGGATGTCGCTCGCTATGTGCTTGCGCGGGAGGGCTTCACGCGCGGCGAAGCAGAAGCCAACTACAAGACGGCCTACCTGATGTCCTGCGGACCGGTGCGCACCGATTGGGAGAACTACTTCAATCCCGAGATCAACGCCCAGTCGCCGGTCAAGACGATGACGCCGACCGATGCCGAGCGCGCAGAGATTCAGAGCATCACGTTCCTGCCGACCGACCAGGACGATCTGCGCGTGGCGCAGGTGCGCTTCGACAAAACCGTGACGCGCGGCGTCGCCCCGCCTGTGCGCACGCGCTACATCTCGACCCTCACGGTGCGGTACGAGAAGGCCAACATACCTTCTCAGATCCGGGACCTGCATGTCAACGCCTTCGGCTTCTGCGCGGTGAACTACCGGCGTGACCAGGAGGGCGTGCCGCAGGTGCTCGGCGCGCCGGCAGCGCCCGGGTCGGTGGGGCCCGCTCCTGTCTCGTCGACATCCGCGATCACGCCGGCCAATGTCGGCATGCCGCAGGCCGCAACCAGATGAACCACTGTGCGTGTGCGCTCCTTACGCTGCTGCTCTCGGCCGGATTCGTCCGCGCCGAGATCGGCACCGTGCCGTCGGCGGGCGATGCGCGCATCCAGACCGTGAAGTTCACCGGCGACAACATCATCCGCATCGCCGCTGCCGAAGGGGTGGTCACCACGATCGAGCTCAGCAAGAAGGAGGAGATCAAGGACTTCGCGATGGGTGACCGCGATGCCTGGCATGCGGCCATCAACGGCAACCTGTTCGTGCTCAAGCCCAAGGACGTCAAGGCGGACACCAATCTGACCATCTTCACGAATCGGCGCTCGTACCTGTTCCAACTCAAGACCACCAGCCGCACGTCGCGCAGCGTCGCGTACTGGGTGCGCCTGCAGTACCCCGAGCAGGACGCCAGCACACCTGAGGCCATCGCGCTGGCGAAACAGGAGGCCGAGCGCAGGCAGATGAATTCGGACCTCAAGGAGTCTTCGCGGGAAGGAACGCCCAACTACGACTACTGGATCGTGGGGCCGCAGGAGCTGCAGCCCCTGTCCATGCACGACAACGGCCGACAGACCTTCATGCTGTTTTCTGCTGCCAACCCGCTGCCCGCGGCGTTCGTGATCGAACCCGACGGGACCGAGAGCCTGGTCGACTACCACGTCGAGGAGGACACCATGGTGCTGCACCGCGTGGTGCAGCGCGTCATCCTGCGCCGCGGCGCGCTGGTGGCGGGCATCGTCAACCGCTCGCCGAGCCTGCCGATCCAGTCATCGCCGACCGGCACCGCCAGCGGCAGGGTCCAGCGCGCAATCCGGGAACCGGGAGGCTAGCGATGTTCGAGCAGAAAAGGGAAGCACCGGTTGCCGAGGAAGAGCGCGAGGGCCTGGTCGAGCGCAAGCGCGCCGTCGCGCCCGGGCAGAAGCTGATCCTGGTGGCGACGTCGACCGTGGCGGCGCTGCTGATCCTCTTCGGGATCGCCAGCAAGAACAACTACTTCGGCCTCTTCGGGGCGCAGGCAGCATCGAAGAATGACCCCAAGACCGATGCCCGGCCGCTCGCCGCGCCCGAGGTCAAGGTCCCGCTGGCGCTCGGTCCGGTGGCCGGTCCGCCGACGTACGTGGAGTGCCCCGGCGGCCTGCGTCTTCCGATCGGCCTGAACTGCCCCGAGCTCGAAAAGAAACCCGACACCGGCCAGCCCGCCGCCCAGGGCGGCATGACGGAGGAGGATCGTGTCCGCGAGCGCCGCCGCAAGAGCGCGATCAACCTTGCCGCGACGCAGCCGGTGTCGGCTGCTGCGGCGCAGCTGGGTGCTGTAGTGACGACGGCGTCTGGCCTGCCCGGCGCCTCGACGCCGCAAGGCGGCACGAATGCCCTGGCGAGCGCACTGTCCGCCACGATCACGCCGGGCGCCAGCGCGACCATCAACCGCAATCCGTCGATGACCCTGGCCAAGGGCACGCTGCCGGATTGCACCTTGCTGACGGCGATCCTGACCGACCAGCCAGGCTTCCTCAAGTGCATCCTGAGCGCGCCGGTGATGTCGATGGACGGCAAGGTGGTGCTGATGGAAGCCGGCACCACTATGGAGGGCGAGTACGCGCAGGGCCTGCAGGCCGGCCAGAAGACGATCTTTACCCTCTGGTCCCGCGCTGTGACGCCGAACTTCGTCTCGGTCCAGCTCAATTCGCCCGGTACCGATGCGCTGGGCCGCGCAGGCACCTCCGGCTATGTCGACAACAAGTGGTTCGAGCGCTTTGCCGGCGCGGTGTTCTTTTCGCTGTTCGAGGATGCCAAGCAGAGCTACATCGCTCGGGACGACGCGCGCGCCTCGCGATCAGCGGGCGCTACCTACGGCGATACATACAACATCGGCACGCAGGGTTCGCTCTCGCAGCTGAACAACACGGGCAGCACGACCAAGTCGATCGTCGAGGAGATGCTCAAACAGGGCAGCCAGCTGCGGCCGAGCCTGTACAAGAACCAGGGCGAGGTCATCAAGATCTTCGTGGCGCGGGACGTCGACTTCTCGACGGTCTACGAGTTGCGTCCGGCCGCATCGGTGAACTGAGCAGCGCGGTCATGGGCGCACCCGACAAGTACGTTTCGATCCTGGCGCACCTGCGTGCATTCGAAGGCTGGCTGGCCGATCCGAGTGTCAACGAGGTAGCGGTGAACGCGCCGGGAGTCGTGCAGCTGTGGAAGCGCGGCGTGTGGGAGCAGGTCGAGGCGCCCGCGATCAGCTTCGAGTACCTTCAGGCGCTGGGCAACTTCCTGGCGAACATCTCCCAGAAGCCCTTCGACGAGGGCGACCCGATCTTGTCTGCCTACCTGCCAGGTGGCGAGCGCATCGAGATGACGATGCCGCCGACCGCGGCGCGCGGGATGATCTACCTCAACCTGCGCAAGCACACGAGCCAGTCCTTCGAGCTGGGCCAGTTTGTCGAGCAGCGCTACTTCCAGCGCACGCGGCATGTGCACTCGGCATCTCTGTCGGATGACGAGCGTGCGCGACTGCTCGTTCATCTCGAGCCGGCACAGGTCGAGCTATGGGATCTGGCCAAGGCGGGTGACTGGCCGGCATTCTTCGCACGGGCGGTGAGAGAACATCAGAACCTGATCGTTTCCGGTGCCACCGGCAGCGGCAAGACCTCCTTTATCCGTGCCCTCATCGAGTTGATCCCGGCCTGGGAGCGACTCATCACCGTCGAGGACACGCCGGAGATGCCGCTGCGCAATCATCCGAACTCGCAGGCGCTCTTTTATCGGCGGGATTCGCATGCCGGCGAGCGTGTGGTGGGTGCCACGGCCAAACAGGTGCTGCAGGCCGTGATGCGCAAGACGCCCAACCGCGTGCTGCTCGCCGAACTGCGCGGTGACGAGACCTTCTACTACGTGCAGAACGTTCTCAACTCGGGGCACCCGGGCGGCGTCACGACCGTTCATGCAAACTCGCCACAGGAGGCGTTCGTTCGGATCGCGCTGTTGATCAAGGCGTCCGACGAGGGCCGCAGCCTGGCGCTTCAGGAGATCATGCGGCTGCTGCACACGCTGGTGCATGTCGTCGTGCAGTTGGTGTTCGATCGCGAGCTAGGGCGGCACGTCCCGGCCGTCTACTACGACCCGATGCATGCGCTATCCGTCGTGGGCTAGATGATCCGGCAACAGTAGGAGATGGACATGAATCATGTGCAACTGATCGGACGTCTTGGCCGGGATGCGGAGCGGGCCGGCTCGGCCGAGGATGTCCTTGCGATTCTTAACCTGGCGACCAACGAGCGCTGGACGGACAAGGCCGGCCAGGACGTCGAGCACACCGAGTGGCATCGGCTGGTCTGCAAAGGCCGGCTGGCCCAGTGGGCTCTGTCCACGCTGGGAAAGGGGGCCGAGGTGTTTGTGGAGGGCCGGCTGCGATCAACACGCTGGACCGGGCGCGATGGCAGCCAGCGACGCGGCTTTGAAATTCTGGTGGACGAGTTGAAGGTGATCAGTGGTGCGCCGCGAAGAGATCGCGTGGTACTGGCAGCGAAGGGCTTGTCGTCGATTGAGAAGCTGCTCAGGGATCGCGCCAGCGGCAGGAGGCGCGATGTGTCCCTCGCCGACTTGTCGGGGATGCTCGGAAGTGTGCGCGAGTCTCTTGAGCAAGAGGCAGCGGGCGCGCGTTTGTGACCGACACGCTTGGCCTGCCCCAGGCGTCTAAAGTCATACCGAGCGTGGACAGCGCAACATGACCTGGATGGGTATTCCGGCGCATCGTGACCGCCCGTTCCGGGCCATCGTGACCGGGCATTCCGGTCGAACGCGCAGGTACATGCCGCCGCCGTCGGCGTAACGCTCGCCGATCGCGGCACCCTTGTGCTTCACCTGCCTCACGAACGTGTCTGTCAGCATCGCCGCTCCTTGGCTTGTCGGTACGGCGTGTCGGTACCTGATGTCGGGACCAGCGCAGGTACCTGCAAAAATACCGACAAAGTACCGACAAAGTACCGACAAAGTACCGACATGGCATGCTATGCCGCGGATTGGCTTGAGGCAAAGAAAAACCCGCTTTCCCTCGAAGAGATGCGGGTTCGGAGACTGATGTGAATTTCGAGAACGTTTGGCGCTGATTTCGGCAATGGACGGCGCTGCTTTTCAGGTTCGCCGCTTCGACAGAACCTAATTTCCGGCATGACGTGTCACTGTTTCGCACATTTCCGGCAATTCGTGTCGCGTCTTGGAAGAGGGCGCCTGTCGTTCTTCCCCGATGAGGCACCGTATCGCGGTGCGGGCTGTGCGACGCGACTGGACACCGCTGGATGCTGGGTGTACGGAAAGGCAGACGCCTCCAGGGAATGTCACCCCCCCAAAGCGGGGATGCGGATTCATTTGTACGAGCACAACATGAAGCTTCCTGGGGTCTGCTGACTCCGCTCCATGTCACAGTGCAAAGTGATCGACTCGCGCAGGGAGAAGCCTACGGGGCCGGCTACACGATCATTTCCGCCATCATCACTTCACGGGACCAGGTCGTTCCGCGTGTCGTAGGGCATCTCCGGGAACAGTCCCGGCACCAGCGTGTGAGGCATGAACATCACGCCCAGCGCGCTGCCGGAGATTTCGCGACCTGATCCTTGCCGATCGTTCTGGTCGCGCCCGACTTGTTCTCGACGACGAACGGCTGTTCGAAAGCCTGCCCCTGGCGATCGGCGAGATTGTGGGTGGGCCATCGGATCCCAAGGGCTGCCCGCGGTGGACGGCACGATGATGCGCACCGGCTTCGCGGGTCAGGCAGGCGTCTCGGCTCGCCCAATCCCTGCGGTTCGTGCGATGACGAGGGAGTCATCTCCGTTCCGCATCGCAGCAGATCAGCGTTCGCCGCGATCGAGCACCCAGGGCATCTTTTCCCACAGTGAGCACTTGTGGAACTCTGCAAACTGTGCGACAGGCGAGGCTTGGCTCCGTCCGCCCGGCCGCAGCGACATCAACGATCCGTCCGCGATCAATCGGGGCCACGCCGCCTGGCCGGGAACCTCCGGGTTGAAGTTTCTGGCGAACGCGGCCCAGTAGCGGGTCATCTCCTTCGACAACTGCCACTGCGCTTCGGTAAACCGTGTGGAGGAGAACTGCGCCATGTGAGGTGAATCGGGCCACGTGAACGGAGTATCGAGACCATGTGACGCGCGAAACTCATAGCCGGGCGGCGTCGAGGGCGCCGGTGGGTTTGGATCCTCGAACTGATAATAGTAAGTCGGCGTTTGCCGCGCGAGATATCTCGCCAGCGCCAGGTTGGTGCAACCGCCGAGACCGCGCATTCCGCTGTCGGTAATGAAGTCGCCGATGACATTGGGCAGCGCGTACTGGCCCGAGTATTTGTCCGCTGGATACGCTGCCAGCAACGCTGGGGCACGGTCAGCCCCGACGAGCCGGGTTACCCAGGCCGCGTACGCCTGGGCCGTGAAGTTGGCGAAAGCCGCGCCGGAACTACGACCTTCTTCGCGCGTGCTGCCCAGCAATACAGGCACCGCCCTCCATTCGCCTGCTGCCATCAACTCGATCGCAGGCTTGCGGTGGAAGCCTTTGGGATCGATATGTGGATTCCAGGCGCCTCCGGCAGTCACCAACTCGCCGGCGCTCTTGGAGCGCAAGCAGGTCACGACATTCTCCGGGTTCGCGCATCCAAGCTTGGTTGCAAAGGCTGCCGCGCGCGCCTCCGATTGCGCGACCGTGTCAACGTCCCGCAAGCAATCATCACTGGAAATAATCGCCGCATGAAGAAGCCCAGCGGTACCAGGGTTGACAAGGAGCGCGCAAACATTGGTTCCTCCTGACGAGGTTCCTCCCAACGTAACCTTGGTGGGATTGCCGCCGAATGCACCGATGTTGCGTTGAACCCATTCCAGCGCTGCTTTGATGTCGAGCAATGCATAGTTTCCCGCCAGGCGATCCTTGGCCTGCTGGGCGAGGGCGGGATGATTCAAGAAACCGAGTGATCCGAGGCGGTGATTGATGGCAACGACCACAACCCGGTTCTCTGCCGCCATGCGAGCGCCGTCGATCTGGACGGCGCCGCCGACCGTATTGGCCCCGCCGTGAACATACACAAGTACCGGGAGCGATGTGCCCGAAGCAGTGCCTGCGGGACGATAGAGGTTGAGATAGAGGCAGTCTTCGTTCTCCGTTCGACCGATGACCGGGGAACCACCCATCTGCGGGCAACTAGGTCCAGCGACCGTCCCGTCTCGTACGCCCTGCCAGGAAGCGGCTCTCTCGGGGGGAGCCCAACGCAGGCTTCCCATTGGCGGCGCCGCGAAAGGCAGTCCGAGGAACACCTCCGCGTCTCCTTTTGCAAGGCCTTTGACGCTGCCGTTCTCGATCGTTGCCGTCGAGCGGCCTGCATCGACTGCAACCCCGGCCTTATACACACAGCCAACCTGTGCAAGGGCCGCGGCGCTCATGGCAATCCAGAAGGCTAGTGAGAATGAACGATGGGTCATGGAAAACTCCTGGTTCGTGCATTAGCGGCCACGCTTCCATCTATCTCGGGGCCAGCGGCATTCCATTGCGCCGAAAAGTGAATCAGTCTCGCAATCAGATCGCGCGGCCAGACCTTCGTCAGTCCGCGACGCTGCACTTGGATCATGGAAGTCAGTGTATTTAACTATCGTTTAGTAAACGAATTCAATGTTAAAGTTCGCGCCCTGTCAACACGATTTCCCGAGAGGCTCGCTCATGCGTTATCTCAGCCCGCGCGAGGACGACCGAGCTGGATCGAGGGCGGTGGTCGAGCCCGCGCGAGTCACTCGCGAAGGGCTCCTCGACGACGGCTTCATGGCGTACGTCTATGCGCAGCTTCCGGAGGGAGCGCGGCTGCGCACGGCCGAGGAACTGGAAGCGTCGATCGAAGGCATCCTGTCGCGGCATGATGGCGATACAGCTGTTCATGTGTTTGGATATGGATCGCTGATGTGGAATCCCGCGGTGGAGCACACTGGCGCGCGTCCGGCGAAAGTTCACGGCTGGCACCGCGCCTTCTGCCTGCTCTCGGTCATCGGGCGGGGGTCGCAAGAGTGCCCCGGGCTGATGCTCGCCCTTGACCGGGGTGGCGCGTGTCAGGGAGTGCTTTTGCAGATCGAGCCGCGCAAGGTGCGTGATGAGCTGCGGGTGCTCTGGCGAAGGGAGATGCTGACCGAGGTTTACCAACCGCGATGGGTGACTGCTGATGTGGACGGCCGGGCCGTGCGCGCGATCACCTTTACGGTCAACCGATCGCATCCGCGCTACACGAAGACGCTCTCCCTGCATGAGATGGCCCGGATGATCAACACAGGAGCGGGCAGCCTCGGCACCTGCCGCGAGTACTTCGACGCCACGATTCAAAAGCTCGAGACGCTCGGCATACGCGATGTCGGGATGGAGCGCCTGCGCTGCGCTGCAGGCTGAGGCCCCATCCCCGCCATCAGGCCGCCGCTGGCGCCCGCAGTTCCTTGCGGAGGATCTTGCCCACGGTCGATTTCGGCAGGGCCTCAAGAAAGGTGATGTGGCGAGGCACCTTATAGGGTGCCAGGAGCTTGCGGCAGTGTGATTCGACGTGGTCCTCCTGCAGGCCCGGCGAGCGACGCACGACGAACAGGTGAGGGACTTCGCCGGAGCGCTCGTCGGGCACGCCTACGCACGCGCACTCCAGCACATCCGGATGCAGCGCGACCACGCCCTCGATCTCGTTCGGATACACGTTGAACCCGGACACCAGGATCATGTCCTTCTTGCGGTCGACGATGGTCATCAGTCCCTGCGCATCCATCGTGACGACATCGCCCGTGCGAAACCAGCCATCGCTGGTAAACGCCTTGCGCGTTTCTTCTTCGCGTTTCCAGTAGCCTGCGAACACCTGCGGCCCCTTGATAAGCAACTCACCGGGCGTGCCGTGCGGAACCGGGTCGCCCGCGTCGTCCACGATCAGCACGTCGGTGGAGGGCACCGGCACGCCGATGGTGCCGTTGCAGCCTGGCGCATTAAAGGTCGCGCTGGGCGACGTCTCCGTCAGGCCATAGGCTTCGGTGATCGGTGGCCCGCCCGCTGCCTCCCACTTGCGCGCGACCGCCGCCTGGATCGAGGCGCCGGCCCCGATGACCATGCCACAACGCGAGAAGTCGACCGATGACAGTTCGGGCATGTTCACCATGCCGTTGAACATGGTGTTGACGCCGATCACCACATCGAAGGGCATCCGGCGCAACTCGGCGCACAAGGCCTGGATGTCACGCGGATTCATGACAAGCCGGTTGTGTCCGCCGCTCACCAGAGCCATCAGCGCCATGCCGAGCGGGAAGATGTGGTACAGGGGCAGCGGCGTGACCAGCTCGAAGTTCTGGATTTCGAGGGTCAGTCGCAACCAGGACTGCATCTGCAGCGAGCTGGCAAGCACGCTGCGGTGCGTCAGGCATGCGCCTTTGGAAACGCCCGTGGTGCCGCCGGTGTACTGCAGGAAGGCAAGATCGGAGGGAAGGACATCCTCGCCTGCAAAGTCGGCGTCTGCCAGCGTGGACGTGGCGTCGCGCAAGCTGACGATGCGAGGGTCGGCGTGCTCAGGCTTGACCCCCGTCTCTCCGGCAGTCGCGAACAGGGCCTGTTTCACGCCTTGCATCGGCACGGTCATGACATGCCGAAGTTGCGTCTGGTCGAGAACCTCGGAGACAAGGCCGATGAACGGCTCGCCAGCCAACAGCGCGGACGCCCCCGAATCGGCCAACTGGTACTGCAACTCGCGGGCCGTGTAGAGCGGATTCATCGCCACACCCACCATGCCTGCGCGCAGGATCGCCGCTAACGCTACCGGGTAGATGAGGTTGTTGTGCAGTAGCAGGGCGACCCTGTCGCCCCGTTTGAGACCGGCCGCTTGCAGGGACCGCGCGAGCAGCGCCGATGCATGCTCGACCTGGGCGTAGGTCAGCGATTCACCGGCGCAGGTCACAGCCGTCCTGGCGGCGTGCCTCGTGAAAGCGCCTTCGAGCAAGGTGACGAGGGTGTCGTGCTCGCCGTACACAAGGTCACGAGGCAGTCCTGCCGGGTAGGAAGCATGCCAAATTCTTTGATCCACGTTGTCTCCTTTTTTTTTGTTCGGTCAGGACAGTGCTTCGCGAACGAAGTCCATCCGGTCCTGGCCGAAGAACATCTGGTCGCCGACGAAGAGCGTGGGTGCGCCGAACACGCCGCGCTCGACCGCCTCCTGCGTCGTCGCCTTCAGCGCGGCCTTGGTCTCGGCGTCCTGCGTCAGGCGCTCGATCTCTGCAGGATCGAATCCGCCTTCGGTCAGGATGCGGGCCGTGAGTTGCGCATCGTTCAGGTTGAGCGCGTCGATCCAGAGCGCCTTGAACACGCAGCCCAGCAGCTGCTGCAGCTGCTCGGGGCGGCGCAACTGGATCCCGGTGACCGCGCGCATGAGGAACAGCGTGATGACCGGAAAGTGCGGATTGCCCCTGAACGGGACGCCATATCGGCGCGCGTGGCGCTCGTAGTCCATTTGCGTATAGCGTCCCTTGACGGGGATGGTGGCCGGCGAGGCGTTGCCGGTGGCCTGGTAGACGCCGCCGAGCAGCATCGGCCGGTAGACGAGGTCGGCGCCAAGGCTGGCGCACAGGCCCGGCACCTGTGTCCACGCCAGGTATGACGACGGGCTTCCGACATCGAAGAAAAAGTCGACTGACTTGCGCATTGAGGGGCTCCTTTTGAGTTAACGAACGTTTGATAAACGAACGCTATGTGATTGCAGGTCTTCCGTCAACGGGGTTTCCTTGGGCTTTACCTTTGATTGACAAACGATCGTTCATTGATTAACGTGCAATGACTCAACGGACGTTTTCTAAAGGAGACTGTATGGACCCATCAGCCAGCCACCGTGGTGTGGCTCTCGTCGTCGGCGCCGGTGACGCCACTGGCAGTGCCATCGGCGCGCGCTTTGCCCGCGAGGGCTACGTCGCCTGCCTGACACGGCGATCGGCCGACAAGCTGGAGCCGGCCGTCGAGCGCATTCGCGCGGCGGGCGGCCAGGCGTTCGGGTACGGCAGCGATGCACGGAAGGAGGAAGACGTCGTCGCCCTCGTCGACCAGATCGAGAAGGAGCGCGGCCCCATCGAGGTGATGGTGTTCAACATCGGTGCCAACGTGCCTAGCAGCATTCTGGAGGAGACCGGGCGCAAGTACATGAAGATCTGGGAGATGGCCGCCTTCAGCGCATTCCTGAATGCGCGCGAGGTTGCCCGCAGGATGGTCCAGCGCGGGCGCGGCACCATCCTTTTCACCGGCGCGACGGCCGGCATCCGCGGCTCAGCGAACTTCGCGGCCTTCGCCGGCGCCAAGCATGCGCTGCGCGCCCTGGCTCAGAGCATGGCGCGCGAACTCGGCCCGCGGGGCATTCACGTGGCCCATATCGTGGTCGACGGCGCGATCGACACGGAGTTCATCCGCAGCAACTTCCCCGAACGCTATGCGCTCAAGGAGCAGGACGGCATCCTGAACCCCGAGCACATCGCGGAGAACTACTGGTACCTGCACACCCAGCCTCGAGACGCATGGACGTTCGAGATGGACCTGCGCCCCTACATGGAAACCTGGTGAAAGACACATGAAAACACGCATCACAGAACTCTTCGGCATCCGCCACCCGATCATCCAGGGCGGCATGCACTACGTCGGCTTCGCCGAACTGGCTGCGGCCGTGTCCAATGCCGGTGGGCTCGGGCTCATCACGGGCCTCACGCAAAGGACCCCCGAGCTCCTGGCCAAGGAAATCAGCCGCTGTCGCGAGATGACGGACCAGCCCTTTGGCGTCAACCTCACGTTCCTGCCGACGTTGTCTTCGCCGCCATACCCCGAGTACATCGCGGCGATCGCCGAAGGCGGCGTTCGCATCGTCGAGACAGCGGGGCGCAGTCCCGAGGCCTACATGCCCGCGCTCAAGAAGGCCGGCATCAAGGTGATCCACAAGTGCACATCCGTGCGGCACGCGCTCAAGGCCGAAGCGATCGGATGCGACGCCGTGAGCGTGGACGGCTTCGAGTGCGGCGGCCACCCGGGCGAGGACGACATGCCGAACATGATCCTGCTGCCCCGGGCCGCCGAGGAGTTGAAGATTCCGTTCGTGGCCTCCGGCGGCATGGCCGACGCGCGAAGCCTGGTGGCGGCGCTTGCGCTGGGCGCGGAGGGCATGAACATGGGCACGCGCTTCGTGGCCACGCAGGAGGCACCGGTTCACCAGAACGTGAAGGACGCCATCGTGGCGGCCACCGAGCTCGACACGCGGCTCGTGATGCGCGGGCTGCGCAACACCGAGCGCGTGCTGACCAATTCATCGGTCGAGCAATTGATCCGGATCGAGAGGGAAAAAGGCGCCGATCTCAAGTTCGACGACATCATCGACCAGGTCGCGGGCGTCTACCCGCGCGTGATGTTGGACGGCCAGATGGATGCGGGCGCCTGGAGCTGCGGCATGGTGGTCGGACTGATCAACGACATCCCGACGGTGCAAGAACTGATCGACCGCATCATGGAGGAGGCCGAGCAGCTGATCGCTCGACGGCTCGCAGGGTTCCTGGAGCCTGCGCTGGCTTAGCGTCCTGTCTCACTGATACGTGTGCAAAGTCGGCGGCTTCTCAAGAATGGAGTCCGCGGTGGCTGTCCCCGCGGATTCGACCCGCTGTCCCAAACGGAGCAAGGAAAATCGTCATGAAGTCTCAAATTGCTTGCACGGCAGCCAGCCTGCTGCTCGGAGTCCTCTTGTCCGCAACAACGCTTGCAGGTTCAGCATTTGCCCAGTCGACTCCGCCATCCGCCGCCGCCAGTGGGTCGGCATCACCTTGGGACCAGCGGGTCAATGCCGATGCCATTCAGGCCGATGCCTGGTTCCAGAATTACAAGTTCCGAAACGGGGGGACGCTGGAGCGTGTGAAGATTCACTATGCGACCCTGGGTACGCCCCATCGAAACGCCAAAGGCGAGATTGACAATGCCGTCCTTGTGCTGCATTGGACCGGCGGAGACAGCAGGGCCCTTCTGAGCCCGACATTCACCCAGGCATTCTTCGATCCAGGCCGTCCGCTGGACGCCAAGCGCTACTATTTGATTTTTCCTGACAGCGTGGGCCATGGCCAATCGAGCAAGCCAAGCGACGGCTTGAAGACCAAATTTCCCGACTACGACTACGGCGACATCGTCGATCTCCAACACAAGCTGGTGACCGAGACGCTGGGCGTCAAGCATCTCCACGCCATCCTTGGCATGTCCATGGGCGGCATGAATGCCTGGCAGTGGGCGCAAGCCTATCCCGACATGATGGACGGCGTCATGCCGGTGGTCTCGCTGCCGATCTCGGTCTCAGGCCGCAACCTCTTGTGGCGGCGCATGGTGATCGACGCGATCCGCTCCGATCCGGATTGGAAGGGCGGAGACTACACGCAAACGCCGCGCAGCTGGGCCAATGGCTTCAGGGTGCTGCGAATGATGATCGACAGCGCCCCAGCGCTTCAACAACAAATTCCCAATGGCGCGGCAGCGGACAAATTTCTGGCGACCACCCGCATACAGGCAGAGCACGTCGACCCCAACGATATGCTTTACTCCCTGAAATCGTCATTGAACTACGATCCTGAACCTGGACTTTCGGAGATCAGGACGAAGGTTTTCGCACTGAATTTTTCAGACGATGAGTTCAATCCGGACGAGCTGCAGGTGCTTCAGAACACCGTGCCAAAACTCAAACAGGGCCGTTACGTGGTTCAACCCGGAACGGCAAGGTCACCCGGCCATTTCACGATGACGATCCCCGCCCTTTGGGCTCAGCATGTCGGCAGTTTCATGCAGTGGCTCGGCGACATGCCCTCCCAGGCAAAGAACTAGACCTGCCCACTCCGGGAGATACGTTATGAAACTCCTTCCCTTGATGCTGTCGGCCATCGCGCTAGCCGCGCTGGGTGCCTGCGGGGACTCCGCCAGGCTGCCGGTCGAAGCAGGCTTTGGCGCAAAGCCGGAATTGCCCGCACCGAACCAAACCTTGCTGCCTACCGTCAATATCGCACTGCCCCAGGGTTGGACCGGCGGCGCCCAGCCCACGCCCGCACCGGGCACGCGGGTCAACGCCTTCGCGAGCGGCCTCGACCATCCGCGCTGGCTGCATGTGCTGCCGAACGGTGATGTGCTGGTGGCCGAGAGCAATGCCCCTCCGAAGTCGGGGGCCGGCGATGGCATCAGGGGCATGGTGGCGAAAATGATCATGGCGCGTGCCGGCGCCGGCGTGCCGAGCGCCAACCGCATCACTTTGCTACGCGATGCCGACGGCGACGGCGTTGCCGAGTCGCGCAGCGTCTTCACCGACAAGCTCAACTCGCCGTTCGGCATCGCGCTGGTCGGCAACAACCTGTACGTCGCCAACACCGACGGCGTGCTGCGCTTCCCCTACACGCCCGGTGCCCAGCACATCGATGCGGCCGGCACGCCGGTGACCGACCTGCCCGCCGGGCCGCTGAACCATCACTGGACGAAGAACATCATCGCCAGCCGCGACGGCAGCAAGCTCTATGCAACGGTCGGCTCCAACAGCAACGTCGGCGAGAACGGCATCGACAAGGAGGAGGGCCGCGCCGCGATCTGGGAGATCGATCTGAAGAGCGGCACCAAGCGCCTGTTCGCAACCGGCCTGCGCAACCCGAACGGAATGGCGCTCGAGCCGGTGACCGGTACGCTGTGGACCGTCGCCAACGAGCGCGACGAGATCGGCAGTGATCTGGTGCCCGACTATTTGACCTCGGTGCGCGACGGCGGCTTCTATGGCTGGCCGTACAGCTACTACGGCTCGCACGTTGATGAGCGGGTCAAGCCGCAGCGGCCCGACCTGGTGTCCAAGGCGCTGGCGCCGGACTACGCGCTGGGGGCGCACACCGCCTCGCTCGGCCTGGCGTTCGCCGAGCCGGGCCTGAGCCTTCCCGCCACCTTCGGCGCCGGCGCCTTCATCGGACAGCACGGCTCGTGGAACCGGCGTCCGTTCAGCGGCTACAAGGTCATCTTCGTGCCCTTCGGCGCCGGGCAGCCCGCCGGTCCGCCGGTGGACTTGCTGACCGGCTTCCTTTCCGAAGATGGCAAGGCGCGCGGCCGCCCGGTTGGCGTGGTGCAGGACCGGCGCGGCGCCCTGCTGGTGGCCGACGACGTAGGCAACGTGATCTGGCGCGTCACCGGCACGGCTCGCTCGCCGGGATAGCCCTTCTCATTGTCAAACGCTGCTGTGCGCGCTCGTCCCGGCACTACATCGATCTCGGCCAGCGCGTGTTCGACGTCGAGCGGTTTGGTCCCGTAGCCGCTGCATACAGTCCCCGCGCGCACGGTGGTTGGCCAGCCCGAATGCGGCGATTGATCGCGCGGCGTTCTTGGCCCGGCCGCGGTAACGCGCCTTGTTGAATCACCACAGTCGCTTGGCCACACAGAACACATGCTCAACGCAATCTCAGGGGTGATGACTACGGCACCCTTCATTCCCCAAATCCGGCTTTACCAGGACTGGCTGCGCACGCAGCGCGGTCTCGCTTTCGGCGACTACGACGGCCTGTGGCGCTGGTCCACCGACGACCTGCCAGCCTTCTGGCAAAGCGTGTGGGACTACTTCGACTTGCAGTCTCTCACTCCGCACCGCGCGGTTCTTTCCGATGCCTGCATGCCCGGCGCGCGGTGGTTCGAAGGCGCGCAGTTCAACTATGCCCGGCAGGTGCTGCGCCATGTGGACGCAGCGCAAGCGGCCGGTGTTCCTGCCATCGTCAGCTGCAACGAACAGGGGCTGCGGCGCGAACTCGGCTGGCCGCAGCTGCGCCAACAGGTGGCATCGCTGGCGCTGCACCTGCAGGCCCAGGGCGTGCTGCCCGGCGACCGGGTGGCGGCCTACCTGCCGAATGTGCCCGAAGCCATCGTCGCGTTTCTCGCGACCGCGAGCATCGGGGCCGTCTGGAGCCTGTGCGCGCCCGACATGGGCAGCAACGCGGTGCTGGACCGCTTCCGCCAGATCGCACCCAAGGTGCTGATTGCGTGCGACGGCATCACCTACGGGGGCCGGGAGGTGACTCGCACCGACGTGGTGGCGCAGCTTCGCGACGGCCTGCCCAGCGTGCAGCACCTCCTGCTGCTGGCCGATCCCGGGGTGGCACCGCAGGTCACGCAGCGGCTACAGCCCTTCACGTCGCTGGCCCAGGCCTGCGCCAGCGACGATACGAGGACTGCGGCTTTCGAGCCGCTGTGGCTGCCCTTCGATCACCCGTTGTGGATCGTCTATTCCAGTGGCACTACTGGCCTGCCCAAGCCCATCGTCCATGGCCATGGCGGCACGGTCATCGTGCACCTGGGCCTTATGGTGCTGCACAACGACTTGGGTTGCAGCTACCAGCCCAATAGCCTGGGCGAGCGCTATCACTGGTACAGCTCCACCGGATGGGTGATGTGGAACGCCCAGGTGGCGGGGCTGCTCAATGGCACCACGTGCTGCATCTTCGATGGCAACCCCGGCGGCACCAAGGACAAGCCCGATTGGGGCGTGCTGTGGCGTTTTGCCGCAGAGACCGGGACCACGTTCTTCGGCGCCGGCGCGGCCTTCTTCGCCAACTGCATGAAGGCGGGGCTGGAGGTCGCGCAGTGTGGCGATCTGCGCCGCGTGCGTTCGCTGGGTACCACCGGCTCGCCCTTGAGCGAGGAGGTGCAGCGCTGGGGCACGCAGCAGATGCGGAAGGTACGTGGCATGAGCGCCGACGGGCCGCCGTCAGGTGCGAGGGCCGCCTCGGGGGGCAGCGACCCACACGCAGTGGGGGAGCTTGCGGGGGATATCTGGTGGTGCAACATGGCCGGCGGCACCGATTTCGCAGGGGCTTTCATAGGCGGCAACCGCGAGCTGCCGCAGATACCGGGGCAGATGCAATGCCGGCTGCTCGGCTGCGCGGTGGAAGCCTGGAACGAACAGGGCC
Source organism: Variovorax sp. LjRoot84 (assembly GCF_964254305.1). Lineage (NCBI taxonomy): Bacteria > Pseudomonadati > Pseudomonadota > Betaproteobacteria > Burkholderiales > Comamonadaceae > Variovorax > Variovorax sp. LjRoot84. The sequence goes on along the minus strand of NZ_CAXUTE020000001.1, from coordinate 3,508,050 downwards.
AGCCGGTCGTCGACCAGGTCGGCGAATTGGTCTGCACGCGCCCTATGCCCTCGATGCCGCTGTACTTCTGGGGCGACGAAGGGAACAAACGCTACCTGTCCTCCTACTTCGATACCTACCCCGGCATCTGGCGCCACGGCGACTGGCTCAAGGTCACCTCCGATGGCGGCTGCATCATCTACGGCCGCAGCGACGCCACCATCAACCGCCGCGGATTGCGCATGGGCACCAGCGAGCTGTACAGCGCGGTGGAAGCGCTGCCCGAGGTGCTCGATTCCATGGTGGTCGACCTCGAATACCTGGGCCGCGACAGCTACATGCCGCTGTTCGTGGTGTTGCGTCCGGGCGCCGTGCTCGACGAGGCCATGCGCGCCCGCATCGCAGCCAGCCTGCGCATCGCGCTCTCGCCGCGCTTTGTGCCCGACGAGATGTTCCAGGTGGCCGAGATTCCGCGCACCCTGTCCGGCAAGAAGCAGGAGCTGCCGATCAAGAAGCTGTTGCTGGGGCAGCCGCTGGACAAGGTAGTGAACAAGGACGCAATGACCAACCCCTCCAGCCTGGACTGGTTCGTGGCGTTCGCGCAGCAGCGCGCGTCGGCATCGCCGCCTTAGCTGACCCAGGAGGCAACTACCTTGGCGGGCAATAGAAAAAACTCAAACCGCGGCTAATAGGAGTTCGTATGCTATACGGTTACATCGTTCAGAAAAGAATCCGCCAGACTTTTGACCACGTCAACAATCATCGCTGGGATGAGGCGGTGGAAGCAGTCGCGACAAATATCCATCATCGCGTTTCTGGCACACACGCGCTTGGCGGTGAGCGCCACGATAAACCAGCACTACGCCGCTGGTTTGAGCGCCTCGGCCGTGTTCAACCCAATCTGCGTCTCAAGGTCAACAAAGTCTGGGTAACGGGTTGGCCGTGGAATACGAATGTTTTTGTCGAGTGGGTCGGCACTGCAACGCTACTTAACGGGGATGCATATGTCAACCGTGGTCTCCATGTGTTCACCCTACGCTGGGGTAGAGTCCATGCGCTTGAGGAATTTCAAGACTCACAAGCAGCGGCCAGTGCTCTTGCCAGTCAAGCAGCAACGGGGCTCAAAGAAGCTGCCGCCGAACAAATCGTAAGCTAGTTGCAAAGGCGGCAGCGAAATGGCAGGGTCCGGACCGCGTGGTACTCGCGACGCAGTTCCGCTCGGAGCAACACGGCAACATGCTCAAGACGAAGTTGCGCGAGATGCTGTAGGACTATGTTCTTGACGACCGCCCAAGGGGTGGTTCGTGGCACAGGAGAACCCGCAATTCAGGCCCGCGTCCTGACGCCTAGCCACCCCAGGCATGCGGAATCCTGGCACCTAGCCATTGCGCGAGTCTTGCATTCACCTCTACGGGCTTTTCCTGTGCCATCCAGTGTCCTGACTCGATCCGTTCGATCGTCAGATCGCGACAAAGCTTTTTCATCGGTTCGGTCAAAGGCGAATTCACACAGTCGCACGTGTAGTCGTGTGCCGCTTCCAGAAATAGAATGGGCAGGTTGAGATAGCCGTCATTCAACGCCTCGGAAGCATAGCGAGCGTTGGCTGCATGATTCATGTACAGGGAGTCCGTGCCAAAAAAGCTTGTTCGCTCATAGGCGGAGGCATAGGCATGCAGATCGTTCTCGGTGATGACTCGCTCATCACGGGGGACGTTTGGAGCGGTTCCCTTTCCACCGAACCAGCCTCCATCACGGCGAGTCTGAGACAAAAGCGCCGGCTTGCCCTTCCCATCGGGGTTGCCCGCGCGAAAGAGTGCCTTGAAGGTTCCTGCGACGTTTGCCTCCATCGCGCCCGTGGCCTTTGCGAAGTGCTCTTCGTAGAAGCGCTGGTACTCCCAGTTTCCGAACGGGTACTCGCTTTGCGGGTACAGATCGCGGTTGACCAGCCCGACCAACACATCAAGTCCACGCTCCAATGTCGCATAGGGCACGCACAGGTTGGCCGCCGCAAGGCAACGGTCCGGATGGTGGCTGGCAATGTTCCAGACGACCGACGCGCCCCAGTCGTGTCCCACCCAGATCGCCTTTTCATTGCCGAGGGCATCAAGCAACTCGATCATGTCGGCAACAATTTCGCGCTGGGCATACGCGTCATGCGTGCTGTAGAGCGACGACCTCCCGTGGCCTCGCAAGTCCGGAGCAATCGCCCTGAAGCCGAGTGCACCGAAGACTGGAAGCTGATGGCGCCAGCTCAAGGCAAGTTCAGGCCAGCCATGAACGAAGATGATTGGTGTCCCCCGGGTCGGGCCACTTGCGAAATAGAAAGTACTGTTGCGTGCACTTCGGAACGTGTTCTCTGTGATCTGAAATAGCGACATCGGGGGCCCCATCGGAATATTGGCAGGACTTACTTGCAGCGGACGTACGATTCGGTGACGACGTGGGGCAGGCCGCCACCTCGTCGAGCACGACCTCGGCGCTTCAACGAGCATCCCTCGGTAGACGCGACAATGATTTCACAGCGTGCAGTGGCCGTTACCCGACGCACTTTGATGCAGTGCAGGCCCGTTACATTGCTGTACGAACGTTAATCAAACGACCGTGCATTGTCAATCCCGCGCGGTGGCGCAATACGCTTTGCCGCCCAAACCGCCGCCCTATGTCCTCGCCGCCGCAGTCTCGGTCCGGAAATGACTTGGCGGTCTCCCCGTCCACTTTCTGAACGCCTTCCGAAAGTTGGACGGATCCGAAAAGCCAACGCGCTCACAGATCTCTTCGACCGAGAGCGCGGTGCGCTCGAGATACTCCACGGCGAGCGTGCGGCGTACATCGTCGATGATCGATTGGTAGGATAGTCCCTCTGAAGCCAGTCTGCGGTTGAGCGTGCGCAGCGACGTGCCAAGGTCTGCAGCAATCTCATCGATATTCGGGAAGCGACCCGGCTGGTTCACGAGAATGACCCTGATGGAGTCAGCGAGCTCCGACCCCGGGGGTTGCTCCGACAAGACCTGTTCGCAGAAGCGCTGGCAAACTTTGACCAACACGGGGTTCGCGTTGGGCAAAGGCAAGCTCCAGGCCGATTCGGGAAAGTGCCACTCCATCGTCTCGGCTGCGAACTCGACCGGGCAGTTGAACATCTGCCTGTAAGTTCGCCAATGAGGCGGCGCGGGGTAAGGCAGCAGCATGCGCGCGGAAGGAAGCGGCGCCTCCAGTATGTGGCTGAGGAAGGCATGGTTCGAGCTGCGCCAGAACTCCGCAACGAATGGCAGGAGTTCGCCCAGCGACGCCGGGTCATGACTGCGCAACTTGATCGTCCCCCCTTCAACGCGTGAGGTGATCTGCAGCACAGGTCCGACTTGCCGAAGCTGTCGAAAACACAGGTCCATCGCATCCCCGAGTGTCTTGCTGCTGGCCAAGGCATAGCCCCAGACGCCGAAATCGCTGATGCGCTGCCGGGCCCCGGCCCGCAGTGCCACATCCGATCGCTTCGCGAGGCGCTGCGCGTTGCGATAGATGGCCAAACGCTGGTCCCGGGAGATCAGCATTGAATGATCGTCGAACTGCTCGCTGAGCACCCCCGTTCGACTCAGAAAGGCGCGCGAAGACACGCCCTGACTCTCCATCTCTGCGACGAGTGCCTTCAAGCCGAAGACGCTGAGTTGCGGCGTGTTGCGATCCCCTGGGCGGTGGATGAAAGTCAGCTTGGGCAGTGCCATCGTGAAACCCCGCTAGTCGAAGGTGTGGCATCAGCCAACCTGCATATTGGCATTAAATCACCTTTTCCTTCTGATGTTGCGCTCAGAAAATCGCACCCAGAAAGGCGCGTTGCGGTGCCCGATTTTCTTGAACTAACCAGGAGACCCCGATGAGTGAAGAGATTATTGTCGCGACAAAGCATGGCGATGTGACTGTGCTGACCATGAACTACCGTCCCTACAACTTGATGGGGCCTGCGCTGTTCAATCCGCTGATCGCGAAGATGCGCGACGCCGCTGCGCAAGGCAGCCGCGCCATCGTTCTGCGCAGCGGCCTGCGGCACTACTGCGCGGGTGCGGACGTCACCCAGTTCGAAGCGCTTTTGGAGCAGGGCAAGAAGGACGGTAAGGCTGCGAGCGCACCGATGTGGAATCCGGTGGACGTACTGAATGCGTTCGAAAATTTGCCCGTGCCCATCGTGGCAAGCGTTCACGGCGCCTGCCTGGGCGGTGGGGTTGAGCTCGCCCTGGCCTGTGATTACATCATCGCCGCCTCATCGGCCAAGTTTGGCTCAGTGGAAAGCGCATTGGGCCTGCACCCTCTGATGGGCGCCATCCAGCGCCAGGTTCAGCGGATCGGTGTGGCCCGCGCAAAGGAAATGTCGATGCTCGGGCGCCGGTACGACGCCGAGACGCTGGAGCGTTGGGGGCTGATCAACTTGGTCGTAGCGGACGAGAAGTTGGAAGAGTCCACCATGATGGTGGCCCAGGAGTTGGCCAACGGGCCGACGATTGCACATGCAGTGACCAAGCAGATTGCCCGGATCGCCGCCAATCAAGGTGTTGAAGCAGCCGACCTGGCGATGGCCGAGTTGCAAAAGCCGATATGGGCTTCGAACGACGTGAGGGTCGGACTCGAATCCTTCCTCAAGCAAGGCCCTGGCCTCGCAAATTTTGAGGGGCGCTGATCATGTCCGGACCCCTGCAAGGCCTCAAAGTCGTCGACTTCTCGCGCGTGCTGGCTGGGCCTCTGTGCGCCCGGACTCTGGCGGACCTTGGCGCCGAGGTGATCAAGATCGAGCCTCCTCGTCCCGACGTGTCTCGCCTCGCTTTTCCATTCGTCGACGGCATGTCCGGCTATTACGCCCAGCAGAACGTCGGCAAGCGCAACGTCAGCATCGACCTCAACGTCCACGGTTCTGTAGAGCTGGTCTTGAAGATGATCGACCAGGCAGACATCGTGGTCGAGAATTTTCGGGCTGGAACGCTCAAGTTCTTTGGGCTTGACTATGCATCTTTGGTAAAGCGCAATCCACGTCTGATCTACGTGTCGATCTCGGGCTACGGTCAAGGTGGGCCTTGGGCGTCGCGCATGGCCTATGCGCCGACGGTACAAGCAGAAGCCGGGTTCACGCACAACACGCTGCGCCACTACGGAGACTCGCTGAGCCGCCTTCGGCCTGACCCGCTGTCGCACGCCGACGTTTACGCCGGCTTGCAAGCGACCATTGCCGTCCTGGCGGCCGTCAGGGGCAGGGAAGTCACCGGTCGCGGCCAATACATCGACGTTGCCATGGCGGCGGTCATGTTGGCCGTCAATGAGCGTGCGCACATCGACATGGCGGGCATCGACACGGGTGCTGAGCCAGGAATCTTGGGCGCCACCGAAGGGGCCTTCTTCGTCGGGCCGGGGGGCGAGCGCTTCCTGACGCCGCAGAGTCTCGTGGGCAGCGGAACGTTCCCGCAGTACCTTGGCGCGATGCGCCGCATCGACTTGGCGAGTGACCCCCGCTTCGCGACGGCACAAGCGCGAGCGGCGAACTACGACGCGCTCCATGCGATCGTGCAGGCATGGGTGCTCACGTTCCGCGACATGGCCACGCTCGATGCACAGTTGGACGAAGCCAAAATTGCAATGGGCCAGATACGGACGACCGAGGAAATTGCGAATTCCGAATGGGCGGAGTACTGGGGTGCCGTGCAGGACGTGCCGGACCGCCGGGGGGGCTCTTACCGTTTACACGGCCGGCCCTGGCGCTTCTCGGAGGACAAGCTTCCCGCCCCCACGGCGCCTTCGTTTCGAGGTGAGGACAACGCGGAGGTTTTTGCGAGCTTGGGCATGAGCCAGGAAGCGATCAAGGCAGCGACCGCGGCGGGCATGCTGATAGAGCACGTGCCAGAGACCCCGGTGTTCGTCGCCCCGGCAACGACCGACGCACCAGCCGACCCCGTGAATGCCTGATCGCCATGACTTTCGAAACCGATCACACGCACGATGCGAGCGTTCAAAGCTGGGTCACCAGCGCGAACGCGCCCAGCACCGAGTTTCCCATCCAGAACCTGCCGCTCGGCGTATTCAGCACGGCGGGTGCGAAAGAGCGCAGGATCGGTGTCGCTATCGGCGACCAGATCCTCGATCTGAGCGCCGCCTTGGATGGGGGGGTGCTGCCCGGCCTGGATGGCTTGCAGGCCGCGCTGCGCGGCAACAGTCTCAACTTGCTGATGTCGAGTGGACGCGCTGCAAGACAAGCGGTGCGGGATGCGGTTTTCACGCTGCTGCGGGCCGACAGCGGCCACGCGGCAGCGGCCAGTGCCTGCCTGATGCCGATGCGCGACGCGCAGATGCACCTGCCGGCACAGATCGGTAATTTCACCGATTTCTTCACCTCCATCCACCACGTGCGGCGTACGGGCGAACTCATGCGACCCGAGATGCCCGTGGCCCCCAACTTTCGGCACATGCCGATTGCCTACCATGGCCGCGCCTCCACCGTGGTCGAAAGCGGCGTGCCTTGTATCCGGCCGCGAGGACAGCTTGGGGATCCACAAGGAGCAGCTCAGGTCTACGCGCCCTCACAACGCATGGACTTCGAACTGGAGGTGGGTTGCTTCGTTGGCCGGGAAAACGCCCTGGGTCAGCCCATTTCGATCGACGAGGCCGACGACCACATGTTCGGACTCTGCCTGGTCAATGACTGGTCGGCGCGCGACATCCAGATGTGGGAGAGCTATCCCTTGGGGCCGTTCCTCGCCAAGAGCTTCATGACGACGGCGTCACCGTGGGTGGTGACGCTGGAAGCGCTGGCGCCGTACCGCGTGCCAGCGCCGACGCGCGACGCGGGCGAAACGCCGGTACCGGCGGCGCTCACGTCGGCCAGGCATGCGGCCCAGGGTGGCATCTCGATCTCGCTACAGGTTCTGCTGCAGACCGCGGCGATGCAAAAAAGCGGCATGGCCCCGGTCGTGATTTCGCAGCCGCAATTCAGCGACCAGTACTGGACGCTCACGCAGATGCTCACCCACCACGCCAGCAACGGATGCAGCCTGCGCACGGGCGACTTGTTGTCCAGTGGAACCGTCTCGGGCCCGGAGCGCAAGGACTCGGGATGCCTGATCGAGTTCAATGCCGGGGGTAAGCAGGCCCTGTCGTTGCCCTCGGGTGAAACGCGTCTTTTCCTCGAGGACGGCGACACTGTGTGGCTGCGCGGCGTGTGCGAGCGGGATGGCTACAAGCCGATCGGGTTCGGCGAGTGCAAGGCTCAAATTGTGGGGGATGCGAGATGACGCCGCAAAAAATGACCGTCGAAGTCAACGGAGTTCCGGTGAGTGCGGAGATCGAGTCGCGCGAATTGCTGGTGCATTTCCTGCGGGACCACGCGGGCATGACGGGCACGCACATCGGCTGCGATACCTCGCAATGCGGGGCTTGCACTGTGCAGATCGACGGCAACACGGCCAAGTCCTGTACGGTGCTGGCGGTTCAGGCGCAAGGCCACCGCGTCACAACCATCGAGGGGCTGGGCACCCCGAAAAAGATGACGCCGCTGCAACAGGCCTTCACCGAGATGCACGGGCTCCAATGCGGTTTTTGCACGCCAGGCATGGTCTTCGCGGGGCAGGCGCTGCTGGACCGGGTTCCCAATCCGACCGAAGAGCAGGTGCGTGAAGCCTTGCACGGCAATCTGTGCCGCTGCACCGGCTATCAAAACATAGTCAATGCAGTCATGCTGGCTGCCACCCGAGCAGGTGACACAGGCCACGCTTCAGGCAAGCAGAAGGAGCTCGCGCAATGACCAGGCTCGATGACATTGAACATGTCAACCATATCGGACAATCCGTCACCCGACGCGAAGACCCGCCTCTTCTGACCGGCCGCGGCCGATTCACCGACGATATCGCGATCAAGGGCCTGACCTGCGCCATGGTGCTGCGTTCGCCCCACGGCCATGCGCTGATCAAGTCGATCGACATCTCTGCCGCCGCGTCCATGCCCGGTGTGGTGGGCATCCTGACCTATGAAGACCTGCGTGGCAAGGTCGGCGACATCCGCCCCAACTGGGTTGTGGGCGGCTCCCTCGTCCCAGCCCACCCCCCGCTGGCCGACGGTCGCGTGCGCTACGTCGGCGAATCGGTCGCGCTCGTTGTGGCCAATACGCGCCAGCAAGCTGCCGATGCGCTGGAAGCCATCTTCGTCGACTATGAAGTGCTGCCTGCGGTGGTGGACGAAGAAGCGGCCCTGCAGGAAGGCGCGCCGCAGTTGCATGACAATGTGCCGGGCAACCTCATCACTGTTTTCAGGGGCGGCGGCGGCGACTACGCGGCAGCGGCAGCGGCAGCGGACCATCTGGTTCGGGTGCGACTGGTCAACAACCGGTTGATCCCCAGCCCGATCGAGCCCCGGGCCGTGCGAGCCGTCTACGACACGACCACTGAGAAGCTGACCTTCTACCTGCCGACGCAGGTGCCTCACATGTCTAGGCGCTGGCTGGCCGAAACCTTGGGCTGGCCCGAGCACAGGATTCACCTGATCGCGCCCGACATCGGCGGGGGCTTCGGCGCGAAGATGCACTTCTACGCCGAGGAAATTCTGGTCGCGTTCGCCGCAAAACATTTCGAGCGGCCGGTCGGCTGGACCGAGACGCGCAGCGAAGCGCACATGGCCACCACGCACGGCCGCGCGCACATCGAGAACGTGGAAGCCGCGGTCACGAAAGACGGTCGTGTGCTGGGCATCAAGATGCGCTCGTTGGCCAACCTGGGTGCCTACCTGTCGAACATGGCAACCGGCATCCCGACGGTCAATACGGTGTCATTCGCCTGCGGCAACTACGACATCCCCGCACTGGATGCGCAGATGCGGCTGGTGACGACCAACACCACGCCGGTGGACGCCTACCGCGGCGCCGGCCGCCCCGAAGCCGCTTACCTCATTGAGCGGACCATGGACGCGGTCGCTGCCAAACTCGCCATCGATCCGGTCGAACTGCGTCGGATCAACCTGATCCGCAAACATCAGTTTCCCTACCGGCCCTACGGACACCCGCTTTTCGTGTGGGACACCGGCAACTACGAGGGTGCCCTCGAGGCCGCGGTCAAGGAGATTGACTACAACGGATGGCGCGCGAAGCAGGCCGCCCTGCGGGCGCAGGGGCGCTATGTCGGCGTTGCCGTCACCTGCTACATGGAACTGGTCGGCGTCGGCAGTTCGGCCGCGATGAAGATGGTTGGGTTCAACCGCGGCGGTTGGGAAAGCGCACTGCTGCGGGTCCACTCCGACGGCAAGGTCACGCTGTTCTCGGGGTCAATGCCACAAGGCCATGGGCACGCGACAAGCTACGCGCAGATCGTAGGCAGCGTGCTGCAGTTGCCAATGGACGATATTGACGTCGTCCAGGGCGATACGGACCGTGTGCCCTTCGGCCATGGCACGTTCAACTCGCGCTCCATGGTCGTGGGCGGCACCGCTGCTCACAATGCGGCGCAAAAGGTGCTTGCCAAGGCCAAGCTCATCGCCGCCACCATGCTGGACTCGACGCCGGAACACGTCAACTATGCGGGGGGAATGTTCAGCGTCGCGGGCGAGACAAAAGCGCGCAGCGTCGGCTTCGGCCAGGTCGCGCGCATGGCGTACGTCAGCTCCAATCTTCCGCTGGGCATGGAGCCGGGCCTGGAAGAAACCGTGTTCTACCAGTCCGAAAAAATGGTGGCGCCATTCGGCAGCCACGCGGCAGTCGTCGAGGTCGACATCGAGACAGGCGAGGTGAAGATTCTCGACTATGTCGCCGTGGACGATGTGGGCAATCTCATCAATCCCATGCTGTGCCATGGACAGATGCACGGCGGCATCGCCCAGGGCATCGGCCAGGCCTTGTACGAGGGCGTCGAATACGACGAGACCGGGCAACTCCTGACCGGTTCACTGCTCGACTACGCCGTGCCTAAAAGCGATCAGGTCCCGACGATGCGAACCAGCTTCCAGGTGACCCCAACCCCGGTGAATCCGCTGGGTGTCAAGGGCATCGGCGAAGCCGGCTGTGTCGGCGCACCGCCGGTCATCGTCAGTGCGGTGTGCGATGCGCTCCAGAGCTTCGGCATCACCCACATCGACATGCCGTTGACGCCACCCAAGGTGTGGCGTGCCATTCGTGCCGCACAAACCGCCGGGAAAGAGGAGCTGACCCAATGATCCCGAGTGCATTTGAGTACACCCGACCCCGCAGCTTGTCCGAGGCGCTTGCCCAACTTACCCGCGGCGGCGACGGTGCGAAGTTGATGAGTGGCGGCCACTCGCTGCTGCCAATGATGAAACTGCGCCTGGCAGCGCCCGGGACCCTGATCGACATCGCCGAACTGCCTGAACTGCAAGGCATCAGGATCGGCGCAAGCGAGATTGTCATCGGCGCGGCGACAACCCACGCCCAGCTTGAACACCACGCCGAGTTGGCCGTGGCATTGCCGCTTCTTGCGAGCATCGCCGGGCTGATTGCGGACCCGACCGTGCGCAATCGCGGCACCATCGGAGGCTCGCTGGCGAACGCCGATCCTTCGGCCGATTGGCCGGCGGCGATGTTGGCGCTTGACGCGACGATCGAAGTCGTCGGGCCCAAAGGCGAGCGTTCGATTCCTGCCGCTTCGTTCTTCAAGGGACTGTTCGAAACCGACTTGCGGCCCGACGAAATTGTCGTGCGCATGCGCATCCCGGTGGTGTCGAACCGGCGCGGGGTTTACCGCAAGTTCCGCCATCCAGCCTCGGGTTACGCCGTCGTCGGCGTGGCGGTGGTTCTGGCGTACGAGGCCAATCGCTGCAGTGGCGGACGGATTGCGGTGACTGGTTTTTCGGCCCATGCATTCCGCGCGAAAGCCGCCGAAACCGCGTTGGCCGGATATGCCGGCCAGCCCGACCAAACGGAGCGCCTGATCGACCTGGCGTTCACGGGCGCGTCACCGCTGGAAGACCGCTTCGCCGACGCCGACTATCGCACTCAACTGGGACGCACGATGCTTCGCCGCGCGCTCACCGATGTGATGTCCGCCGCTTGATCAGTACGGTAACCAGGAGACAACGATGATTTCGAGACCAATGACCAGAAGCAATTTTCTCTCGTCGGGGTGGAACGCCCTGATTGGACTGGGCGCTGCCGCGCTGCTGACGACCCAAGGTCCTGCGGCAGCCGCAACCCAGGAGGATCGGGTGAGCATGCGGCCTTTGACGGTGGAGCACATTCGCATCAGTTCAAAAAGGTCGTTTGACGAAGTGAAGACTGCGCTTGAATCGCGGGTCCGTTTTGTCCAGGTCGATCTGCTGATTCCATACTTGCAAAAAGGAGACATGGCCGGTGCGCGGGCCGAACTGGAGCGGCTGGCAGCGCCTGCCGGATTGTCGATCCTGTACTCGCTGAATCACGGCGCCGCACTGGCCATGGACGGAGGCCCCCGCAAGGCCGTTGGATACGGCATTGGCAATGTCCTGACCGCCGTCTCGATGAACAAGCACAACGTGGCCGCAGGTCTCTACGCGCCCGTGCGTGTGATTCTGTACGAGGGCGCCGACGGTACCGCTGTGTTCGAGTACGACAGGCCTTCTTCGATGTTTGGACTGTTAGGCAATGCCTCTATCGACAGCGTGGCTGCTCGGCTGGACGTCGCGCTGAAGGAACTGCTGATGGACGTCGGCAAGTAGCGTTTCACTCAATCATCTTTTTGGAGCCCTTGGGCTTGAACGCATGGAACTTGTTGGCGAAAGACTGATACCGGCATCGGTCTTGGCGACCTGGCAGTCGCTGAACGACGCTGAGTTTCTCAAGTCCTGCATTGCCGGCTGCGAGTCGCTGGATTGGACGCAGCCCGACACGCTGGCGGCCTTGCTGGTCGCGCGTATCGGACCCATCAGCGCCCGCTTCAAAGGCACGTTGAAGTTGAGCAACATGCTGCCGCCGCACAGTTATGTGGTGTCCTTCGAAGGCCAGGGCGGGATTGCCGGCTTTGGCAAGGGATCGGCAGAGGTGTCGCTCACGGAAGAGGGCGCTCAGACGCTTCTGCGCTACTCGGCCCGAGCCCAGGTGGGTGGCCGCTTGGCGCAGGTCGGGTCGCGCCTTGTCGATGCCGCCGCGTCCAAGATTACCGAGGATTTCTTTTCAGCGTTCGAAGACCGGTTGCGGCTGGTAGCGGTGGAAGCGACGGGCGTGCCTCCGCATGCCGTGCCCGGAAAGACGCACGCTTCGACGACATCGCGCCAGGTCGGTGCTGCCACGCCGAAGACCACCGAGGCTCGCTTGCAGCCTGCAAAGGTCGAAGCGACCTTGGATCAGCCCAAGGTCCTTGGCAAGGTCGCCGCGTCGGCGAACTCGCGTCCAACCGTTGCCGGCACGCCGATGAAACTGCTTGGAGAAAGACTGATCCCCGCGCCGCTGTTCGCGACTTTCAATGCGCTGAACAATGCCGATTCGCTCAAGTCCTGCATTTTTGGATGCGAATCGTTGGATCAGGTGCGGGTGGACAACCTGACGACCGTGCTGGCTCTGGGCATCGGACCTCTCAAGGCGCGTATGAGAGGAACGCTCCAAGTGAGAGACCTCGATATTCCAAGCAGCTATGTGCTCGCGTTCGAGGGGCCCGGTGGAACCAAGGGTGCGGCCAACATCTCGCTGATCGAAGAGGGCAGGAAGACACGCGTGCGCTATGCGCTCGAGGCTCGGATCCGCGGCCCCCTGAGCTTGGTCGGATCAACCTTGATCGAGGTCGTCTCAGCGAACCTCGTCAAGCTTTTCTTTTCGGCTTTCGAGGCCCAGTTGCGATCTGCGCCGGCGAATCGGTCCGCAGTTCAGAGCAAGACCGGGGTCTGGGCGAGTAAATGGTGGTGGGCATTGCTGGCCGCGAGCACCACCGCAGTCGCTGTCGCCATGTGGGCCCAGTGAAGCGAATCATCTCCCGTGACTGCTTTATGGAGGAGTTTGATACGAGCAACTATGACGACAGGAGACAGTGATTCAAATCCCCCTCTCGACGCTATCGGACGCTGACATTCTTAAAGCAGGAGACAAACTCATGAAAACATTTCTATCCCAGATGGCCTTCGCAGTAGCACTGCTTGTGCCTGCATTGAGCGCATCGGGTCAAACCTACCCAAACAAGCTCGTCACCATTCGCGTGCCGTTCCCCGCTGGCGGGCCGGCGGATGCCGGGTTCCGCCAATTGCAACCAGGGCTTCAAGCACAACTGGGCCAAACGGTTGTCATTGACAACCTGCCGGGTGCAGGTGGTTCCATTGGCGTGATGAAAGCGCTAAGCCTTCCTGCCGACGGGTACAACGTCGTGGGCCACACGGCGTCGGACATGATCCTGGCGCCCCTGGCCCTCGCCACCGCGAAGTACGACCCGGGCCAGTTGCGGCTGGTCGCGCCGTTGCTGATCACGGATTTCGTGCTCGTCAGCTCTCCGCGCTTCTCGTTCAAAGGCGTCGATGATCTTCTGGCCTACGTGCAGCAGCCGGGGAACAAGGAACTCTCGATCGCCCACTGGGGACGTGGATCGACGACGCACATCGCCGGCGCCGATTTCCAGAATCGTGGAAAGGTGCGCTTCCTTGAGGTTCCTTACAAGGGCGTTGCGCCGATCGTTCCCGATCTGGTTGGCGGGCAGGTGGACCTGAGTTTCCTGCCGCTTGCCGGTCCGACGATGGGCCTGATCAGCAGCGGCAAGGTCATCCCCATCGGGGTATCGGCCCCGAAGCGCGTCGCAAGCTTGCCGAACGTGCCGACCCTCAACGAGGGCAAGGTGATCAAGGGCTTCGAGCACCAGATCTGGACGGGTGTTTTTGTCGATCGCAAAGTGGGCAACACCGAAGTGACCAAGCTGGCTCAGGCGATCACCGCGGTCACCACGTTGCCGGAGTTCGCCAAGTTCGCGGCGGACCAGGCTGGCCGTGCTTTCGACCCGATGACGCCTGCGCAGGCCGACGAGTATTTCAAAGCTGAAACCAAACGCCTGACGGACATCGCGCGGCTGATCAAGCTTCAGCCCGAGTAACAGCACACGCTGCGCCCAAAGACCGAACACCATGGTCGCCACGGACTTTCATTACTACGAGCCATCCAAGGGCCACGGCCTGAGCCACAACCCGCTCAATGCGCTGATCGCGCCGCGGCCAATCGGTTGGATCTCCTCACGAGACGCGCAGGGCCGCGTCAATCTCGCGCCCTATAGTTTCTTCAACGCGTTCAACTACGACCCGCCGATCATCGGATTTTCTTCGATCGCCTGGAAAGACAGCGTGCAGAACGCGTCCGAAACACGCGAGTTCGTCTGGAACCTGGTGACCCGGGAGCTCGGCGACAAGATGAACCAGACTTCCGCCCCGCATCCGCATGGCGTGGACGAGTTCCCGCTGGCCGGCCTAGCGGCGGTGCCGGGCCGGCGGGTCAACGTCCCGCGTGTGGCGGAAAGCCGGGCCGCCATGGAGTGCAAGGTCATCGACATCGTCCAGTTTCGAAATGCGGCCGGCGAAAAGGTGGGGGGCTGGTTGGTCCTGGGCGAGGTGGTGGCTGTCTACATCGACAAGTTGCTCCTCAAGGATGGCGTCTACCAGACAGCCCAGGCCTATCCGATCATGCGTTCCGGCGGGCTGAATGACTACGTCCAGGTGACCCCCGAAACGGTTTTTCAGATCAACCGGCTTGCCGGCGCCAGCAGCCCGTCCAGTCATGGCACCACCACCTCAACTTAGGAAATGCAAATGATCGTTGTACTAGCCAGACTCAAAATCGTGCCCGGAACTTCCGAGCAATTTCTGCAGACAGCAGGACAACTGGTCGAGGCCTCTTGCAAGGAAGCCGGAGTGATCACGTACGAGTTGCTTGCGGAAGGTGAAAACCGCTTTGCCTTCCTCGAGCGGTACAAGGACGCGGATGCCGCAGCCGCCCATCTCAAGACGGATCACTATCGCACACTGGGCCGGCAGCTGGGCCCGTACATCGATGGCAAACCCGAACTCTTGAAGATGACATCGGTCTCCTGAGGCAACAAGGGTTGTTCGGAACCATTCGATCTGGGCGGCAAGACCGCCCACATCCCTGCCGGTTCGCGTGGACTCGGTCTGCCGATGGCTGAGACCCGGGGCGAACAAGGCGCCCATCGATTTCACGGGTAGCTCGAACACCGGTGCCGCGTGATCGAGACGCAGAGCGATGCCCGACCGTTGCGTTCACACCAGGTATCGTTGCACGGCTTCTTCGTTGAACTCCATTCCCGACCCCGGCCGTTCGCTGGTGTAGGCCATCCCATCGCGCACGTCGAGCGGCTCCTTCAGGATCGGATTCCACCAATCCATGTATTCGAGCCAATGCGCGGTCGGCGTAGCGCAAAGCAGATGGGCACTGACTTCCGGCCAGAAATGGTTGGAAAGCGCCACGCCATAAAGCTGGCCCAGTGCGGCAATTTGTTGCCAACCGGTGACCCCGCCGCATCGCATGGCGTCGGGCATGGCCAGGCCGCGCACACCCGCGTCGAAGGCATGGCGGAAACCGAGAGCCCCCAACCAGTTTTCACCGGCTTGCAACGGCGTGGTGGTGGCCGCTGCCAACTGCACCAGCCCGGCGTGGTCGTGGGCAACGATCGGCTCTTCGATCCAGGCGAGGCCTTCGCCCTCCAGGACGCGCAGGCGCCTCGCCGCGTCGCTGGCGTTAAGCGACTGGTTGTAGTCGACCATGATGGCCGCGTCCGGGCCCATCGCCGAACGCATGGCGCGCACGACGGCCAAGTCTTCCGCGACGGTCGGGTAACCGATCTTCGCCTTGACCGCCTTGAAGCCTTTGCGCGCCCACTTCTCGGCGGACTGGCCGCTGCCCAGCACGCCCTCGTAGCTGACGCCCGCATAGGCCTGGACCGGTCGCGGCGATGATCCGAGCATGGCGGACAGGGGCAGCTCGTGTGCGCGAGCGAAAGCGTCCCATACCGCCATGTCGATCCCGGCCAGGGCCATCCCGACCAAGCCTTCGGTGCCGAGCATCCGGAAGTGCCCATGCAGCCTGCTCGAGAGATCGGCGGGCGCCAGAGGCTGGCCGACGGCGACCGATTCGAGATTGCGCATCAGCTCGGCCAACGGCTTCTGTGCGGAGAGCCCGTAGCTGAAGAGGATGCTATGGCCTTGTACGCCGGCGTCCGTGTTGATGGTCAGGAGCACGAGGGGCGACACCCCGACCGTGCCGGAGGCAGTGCGCAGGGGCTCGGGCATTGGCACGATGACGCAGCGGACCTGGAACGAGGTGATTTTCATTGGGTGATCTCGAAAATTGGTTCAGGCCGCCGCCCGCGCCGTTGTTGCCGGTGGCGCTGAAGAGGCCTCGAATTCGGCCAGCAGCGCTTGCCTGGCGATCTCCGCTTCAGCCATGCTGCGCTCCTTTACGTGGCCATAGCCGCGGATGCGCTGCGGCAGTTGGGCCAACTGAATTGCGATCTCCAGGTTGTGTGCGCGCAGTTCACTTGTGTGGCGTTGCAGCAGCGCCTCGTAGTTGGCGATCAGCTCGCGTTCGGCACGGCGCTCGGCGGTGTAGCCGAACAGGTCGAACCGCGTGCCGCGCACAAATCGAAGGCGGGCCAGCACGCGCATCGCCGGCAGGATCCAGGGGCCGTATTCGCTTTTCTTCAATTGCCCGGTCAGCGGGTCGCGGCGCGACAGCAGGGGTGGGGCCAGGTTGAAGCGCAGGCGCTGCGGACCCTCGAATTGCGCGGCGAGCGCGGCCTGGAACTCCGGCGCCGTGTGCAGGCGCGCCACCTCGTACTCGTCCTTATAGGCCATCAGCTTGGCGAGGTTTTCGGCGACGGCCAGCGACAGCCGCTGGCTGCCGGGCGCCACCGCGGCCTCGGCTTGCGCGATTTTTTCGACCAGCGCGTGGTAGCGCCGCGCGTAGTCGGCGTTCTGGTAGCGCGTGAGCAGTTCGGTGCGGTGCGCCAGCACTTCCTGCAGCCCTTGCGGCAGCTTCGGCGCGGGCGGCGAAATACCGGCCGAGGCCGCCTCGACCGCAGCGCGGTTGGTGACCCACAGGCGGCCCAGGCGCAGCGCGCGACGATTGGACTCGACCTGCACGCCATTGAGCTCCAGGGCCCGCTCGATGGCCGCCACACCCACCGGCAGCCAGCCCTTTTGCGCCGCCACACCCAGCAGGAACGTATTGGCCGCCACCGCGTCGCCACACAGCGCGGTGGCGAGGCCGGTCGCATCGACATAGTCCACATGCTCGGGGCGTACCACCCCCGCGACCTTGCGCTGGAGCATGGACACTTCGACCCGATGGTCCGGGTTCCTGGTGAAAACCGCGCTCGGCGGCACGCGGTCGTTGCCGAGGAAACGGCTGCGTTCCGCATCCAGTGTGCGCGACGCCTCGTCCGCCAAGCCGGCGAGCATGTCGAAGGCCAGCATCAGGTCGGCTTCGCGCAGGCCGATGCGTTGGCTGGCGATGCCCGAGGGCGCCGCTGCGACGCGCAGGTGGCTGAAGACCGTCCCGTTCTTCTGCGCCACGCCGGTCATGTCGTAGACCGAGGCGGCCTTGTGTTCCAGGTGCGCCGCCATGGCCAGCACCGCGCTGACCGTGATCACCCCGGTGCCGCCGATGCCGGCCACCATGACGGAAAAGCCATCGGCAAGGGGCCGCACCGGCGGTACGGGTATGTTCTGCAGCAGCGCCTCGGGTATGTCGCCCTGCGCGGGCCGGCGCAGGCTGCCCGAGCTGACCGTGACGAATGACGGGCAAAAGCCCTCCGCGCAGCGATAGTCCTTGTTGCACGAGGACTGGTTGATGGCGCGCTTGCGGCCCAGGGCGGTTTCCACGGGTTCGATGCTGATGCACCCGGATTGCGCCGAGCAGTCCCCGCAGCCCTCGCACACGGCCTGATTGATGAACAGCCGCTTGGGCGGATCGACCATGACCTTGCGCTTACGCCGGCGGCGCTTCTCCGCGGCACAGGTCTGTTCGTAGATGAGTACGGTGCAGCCCGCCACTTCGCGCAGTTCGCGCTGCACCGCATCGAGATCGTTGCGGTGACGTATCGTCACCTCTTTGGGCATGGCGGCATCGGACCGGTGCAGATCCGGATTGTCCGACACCAGCACCACCTGCTTCACGCCCTCGCCCAGCACTTGGCGGGCCACCCGGCTGACCGAAATAGGCCCATCCACGGGCTGGCCTCCGGTCATGGCCACGGCGTCGTTGTAGAGGATCTTGTAGGTGATGTTGGCTTTGCTGGCGACCGCGCCGCGCAGCGCCAGCAGGCCGGAGTGGTAGTAGGTGCCATCGCCGAGGTTCTGGAACACATGGCGTGTCTTGGTGAAATGGTGCAGTCCGCTCCAGTTCATGCCTTCGCCGCCCATCTGCGTGGACAGCAGGGTGCGCGCCTTGTAGAACATCGCCATGCTGTGACAGCCGATGCCCGCCAAGGCGAAGCTGCCTTCAGGCACGTTGGTGGATGTGTTGTGCGGGCAGCCCGAGCAGAAATAGGGAGGGCGGCTGTCCTGGGCCGCGGCCAATGCGATGACGCCGCTGCGGCGAGGGGCCAGCAGCGCCACGCGTGCCTCCAGCGCTTCATCGGCCAGGCCCGCCGCGCGAAGCCGGGCGGCGATCGCCAGAGCGAGGTCCAGTGGTTCGAGTTGCTTCTCGAGGGCCACCAGCGCAGTGCCGTGCTCGTTGTATTTGCCGACGATGCGCGGGCGCGCGGCCTCGTTGTAAAGCACGGCGGCGGCCTGCCGCTCGACGAAGGCGGCCTTTTCCTCGATGAAGAACAGCTCGGCCTTGCCGGCAGCAAATTCCTTGAGCCCGAGCGGCTCCAGCGGCCACACCATGCCGACCTTGTACAGCGCCAAGCCCAGCGTGCGAGCCCGCGCGTCGTCGATGCCCAGATAGGACAGCGCCTGGCGCGTGTCTTGGTAGGCCTTGCCGGCTGAAACCAGCCCGAACCGCGCGCTCTCGTCGCCCATCGTGCATTGGTCGATGCGGTTGGCGCGCGCAAAGCGCAGCACCAGCGGCAACCGGTGATGCATCAGGATGGTTTCGTCGCGCGCCGGCGCGAACGCCCCACGATAATGCACGCCCTCGGGCGGCAACAGATCGGCCGGGTCGGGCAGGGCGATGTGCTGCGCCTGCGGGTCGATGTCAACCGTGGCCGTCTGCTCGATGGTCTCGTTGACCACCTTGAGGCTGGCCCAGCAGCCGGCGTAGCGCGACAGCGCGAAGCCCAGCAAACCGAACCGCACGATGTCCTCGACGTTGGATGGATACAGCACCGGGATCGAGTTGGCGGCCATCGCCTGCTCGCTTTGATGCGCGACCGTTGATGACTTGCCGGGGTGATCGTCGCCGAACACCGCCAACACGCCGCCGCGCGGATGCGTGCCGGTGTAATTGGCGTGCTTGAAGGGGTCTCCCGAGCGATCGACGCCGGGCCCCTTGCCGTACCACATGGCGAACACACCATCGACGTTGGCGGGACCCAGCGCGTCCAGCTGCTGCGTACCCCACACCGCTGTCGCGGCCAGATCTTCGTTGACGCCCGGATCGAAAACAATGCCCGCCTCCTCCAGGCGCCGCGCCGCCGCCCACAGTGCCTGGTCGAAGGTGCCCAGCGGCGAACCGCGATAGCCGCTGATATAGCCGCCGGTGGACATGCCAGCGCGGCGGTCGCGTTCGCGCAGCAGCAGCAGCACGGCGATCAACGCCTGCGCGCCGGTCAGGAATGCCGAGCCCTGCGCCAGATTGAAGCGCTCGTCCAGGCTGGCGAGCGAGCGCAGCGCGCCGGCTTCGACCGGGGGTCGGGCGAGATCGATGATGTCGGGCGTAGGGCTCATCGTGCGTAAGCTGCCGCGCGCTGGGCCTCGTAGACCTGCAGATTGCAGTAAGCGGTCTGCAGCAGAGGCACCGCTGTGCCGACGAGCTTGGCTTGCGCAATCAGGTCCCCCAGGATGGCCTGTGACTCCAGGCGGGGCGTGCCCGCCATCATGTCGCGCGCCATCGACGCAGCCCAGGGCGAGGCCGGGTCCAGCAGGACGCGCTCGACCATGCCGACCGACGCCGGGCCCGGCGGGTGGCCGGACAGGGTCGCGACGCGCGTCACTTCCTCGATCGACTGCCGGATCACTGCCTCCCCGCCCGCGGCGCGCAGTATCTCGCTGACACTCGCGCGCATCAGGCTGGTCGCCGTGGCCCCGGACGCGAGCATCACCCACTTCTCCCACAACTCCTGCTCGATGTCGGCAGACAGCCTGCGCATGCCGGGCGTGCGTGCGATCAGTTCGTGAAAGCGCTGTGCAACGGGCTCTTGCGACGCAGCACGCGCGCCGAGGACAAACACGTCGTTAGGCCCAAAGTGCTGGATCGCGCCGTCGGGCATCAGCATGGTGGCGATGTAAGCAATGCCGCCGAGCACCTTTTCGCGGCCGAAGCGCTGGTCCAGCCGCTTGTAGGCTTCCATGCCGTTGATGACCGGCAGCACCAGCGCGCCCGCTGCCACTGCGGGGGCGATCGTGTCCATTGCCTCGTCGAGTTCGAAAGCCTTGCAGGTCAAGAGCACGACATCTGCCTGCGCCGCAGCCTCCGCCAGTTCGCCGCGGCTGAGCGTCGCAACGGGCAGGCTCATGTCGCTCAAGGCGCTGCGCGCGACCAGCCCATGCTCGCGCAGTTGAGCACGACGCCGCTCGCGCACCAGGAAACGCACTTGCGCGCCGGCCTGTTGCAGGCGGGCCCCGTAATAGCCGCCGGTCGCACCGGCTCCCAACACCAGAATTTGCATGGAGATGTCCCTCTGTTTACTGCGCTTGCAAGTTGATCGACTTGGCCACGGCGCGCATCTTGGCGGCCTCGTCCCTGAAGAAGTTGGCCGCCTGTACCGTGTCCAGCGGCCCCAAGACCCGCGAGCTGTTTTCGCGCACGAAGCGCAGGAATTCAGGCTTTCCCAGCGCCTCGGCGCTGGCACGGTTCAGGCGCGCCACTTCGGCATCCGGAACCCGCGTCGGGACAAACAGGCCGCTCCAGACTGAGTGGCTGAACGACTTGAGGGAACTGCCCTCGCTCAAGGTGGGAACGTCGGGCAGGTCGGGGTTGCGCTGTTCGCTCGCAATGCCGATCGCCTTCACCTTGCCGGACTTCAGCAATCCGACCACAGGACCGGCGAGGGGAAGGAACGCCAGGTCAATCTGGCCGCCCACCAGGTCGGGCACCATCGACGCAGTGCCTTTGTAGGGCACCGCCATCAGCTTTGCGCCGATACGCGCCTCGAAGTCGGCAGCCGCTATGTGGGATGAGGAGCCGTAACCGATGTTGCCGATGGAGAGTTCCTGGTTGCCGGGCTTGCGCACGTAGGCCACAAGCTCATCGACGTTCTTGAACGAATGCTTGGACGCGCTCAGCAAAATGAAGTCCGTCGTGCCCAGGGGCGCGACCAGCTTGAACGACTCCGGCGAGTATTTCGCGGTCGCGATGCTCAACGGTGCCAGGATCAGGTCGGGTCCGCTCGTGCCCAGGACCACAGCGTTGTCGGGTGCCGCCGAAGCCACGTTCATCGCGCCCAGCGCGCCGCCCAGGCCCGGCAGGTTTTCGACGACGACGGTCTGCCCCAAGCCGTCCTGCAAGGCCGGCTGTATCTGCCGGAAAGTCACGTCCACTGCGCCACCGGCAGGCCAGGCTACTCGAATAGTGAGGGGCTTGCCGCTCGCGTATTGTGCGTACGCGGCGGGAAGAAAAAACGAAGCGGCGACCGCCGCGGCCAACAGGATTTTTTTCATCGCATTGCTTTTTTGATGGGCCGAATGGGGCGCGCTACTGCGGCTGCAGATTGGTCTGCCGCGCGAGATCGCCATATTTCAGAATCTCGGCGTTGTAGAAATCGTCGGATTCCTTGGCGGACATTGCCAAGGTGATGACCCCGCCTTCGCTGGCGAACTTCTGAAATTCGGGGCTCAGCACAGCTTCGGTCACCGCCTTGTTCAGGCGTTGCACGATGGCATCCGGCGTGGCTCGCGGCACCAGCAGGCCGATCCATTGCCGGTGGAGGACTGGCCGCTCGGGGTGGGCTTCGGATAGCGTGGGCACATCGGGCAGCATGGGGTTGCGCTTGGCCGCGGCAATGCCGATAGCGATCAGCTTCTTTTGCTGAACCATCGCCACGGTGGCCATGCCCAGTGGGATGAACCCGATGTCCACATGGCCACCGAGCAAATCCTGGACGAGCGGCGCCATTCCCTTGTACGGTATGCCTGCCGCCTTGAGGCCGCTGGCCGCTTTCATGTCGTCGCCTGCGAGCTGCGAGCTCGACCCCGGGCCCTGATGGGCCAGCGACAGGCCGTTTGGCAACGTCTTGCTGTAGTCCACCAGCTCGGCCAGGGTATGGGCCGTCATCGAAGGCCGCGCCACCAGCAGCATGTCGCTCAATCCCAGTGCCGCCGCCATCCGGAACTGGTTGGGTCTGTACTGGGCCGATGCCATCGCCAGCGGGGTCAGGATAACGTCGTTGGTGTGCCCTGCCACGACATA
Organism: Variovorax sp. LjRoot84; assembly: GCF_964254305.1. Lineage (NCBI taxonomy): Bacteria > Pseudomonadati > Pseudomonadota > Betaproteobacteria > Burkholderiales > Comamonadaceae > Variovorax > Variovorax sp. LjRoot84. The sequence continues at coordinate 3,485,585 of NZ_CAXUTE020000001.1, read as the reverse complement.
GCCGTCGGCCGGTGCCTTGAGGACATTGACTGCACCGATCGCTCCGCCGGCGCCGGACAGGTTCTCGACCATCAATGGCTGGCCCAACTCGGCCTGCATCCTGGGCAGGATTTGCCGGATGAAGACGTCGGCAGTCCCGCCCGCAGGAAAGGCCACCCGGATCGTTACCGGTTTGGTCGGATAAGCCTGCGCCCATGAATTCGAGCTGATGGCTGCGGCGGCGACGAACGCCCCCAGCAAGATCGATCGTTTGATGCTGTGCATGAAAATTGTCTCCGTTCTTTTCGGTCCCCAGGTCGCGTTGCAGTAGCTCTGCCACGCGCCACTTCCGCGTCCCCCGAAGGAGCGCGATTTCTCAATGTCCTTTCGCCGTTTCCTCAACCTTGCCGCCATCGCCGTTCAGAAGCGGTAGGCGTACTTGGCAATTGCGCTCTCGTTCCACTCGATCCCGCTGCCGGGCCGTTCGGGAATGTGGACTGCGCCGTTGCGGACCTCGAAGGGCTCTGCCAGGATTGAATCGGCCCAATCGCACCACTCCAGCCAGTGCGCGGTTTCCGTCACCCGCATCAGGTGAGCCGAGAACTCGGGGTATAGGTGGGTGGACACTGGAACCCCCTTGGCCGCTGCGATCCCGGCGGCGCGCATCCAGCCGGTTACGCCGCCGATGCGCATCAGGTCGGGCATGACGAAGTCCGTGGCGTCCAGTTCGAGTGCGATCTGCAGCGCGCGCGGACCCCAGAAGTTCTCGCCGACCTGGATCGGCGTCGACAGCCGGCGGCGCAACTGCGCCAATCCCGAGAGGTTGTCGCATGCGATCGGCTCCTCCATCCAGTAGAGCCCTTCGCCGTCCAGCGCGCGGCAGCGCGCAATGGCTTCGTCCATGGTGTGGGCCTGGCTGAAATCGGCCATGAGTTGCAGCGATGCGCCGCCGGCGCGCCGGGCGGCCGCGATGGACGCAAGATCCTGTGCCAGGCTGTCGCGTCCCAGTCGGATCTTCAGGGAGGTGAACTCCGCCTGCGCGATGAGCTCCTCGGTCTCGCGCGCCACCTCCGAGGGATCGATCAGCCACAGGCCGTTGCTGTTGTACGCCTTGACCGGGCCCACGCTGCCGCCGAGGTACCGGGCCAGCGGCAACTGCGCCGCCTTGGACAGCGCGTCCCACAACGCCATATCGAGGCCGGAGATCGCGGCCAGCGTGACGCCTTCCAGCCCGATGGGCCAGAGGCTTTGGCGCGCTTGGCGGAACAGGTCGACCGGGTTGGCGGGCTTGCCCTTGAAGCGTTCGACCAAGTCGCGGATGAGGGGGGCGATGTAGCGCACGCTGTTGGGCAGGTAGGGCTGCAGGTAGCTGCGTCCCACCACGCCTCCCTGCATGTGCAGGTCGATCAGGATGATGGTCCAGGCCGGCGGGGACATGCTCTTGAGCACCGGAGTGCGCTTGAGTGGCACCAGCACGGCACGCACGTCGACGGACTCGATGGTGAGGAGAGGGTGCATGGCAACCACCACGTTCAGCCCAACGTGCCCGTGAAGGCGCCGCCGTCGAGCAGCAGGTTCTGCCCGGTCATGAAACCGGCGTTGGCACCGCACAGGAAAGCGCAGGTCTGGCCGAATTCCTCGATCGTGCCAAAGCGCCCGGCCGGCACCTGCTGCAGCATGGCGTCACGTGCTTCGTCCGGGGTCTTGCCGCTGCGATTGCCCAGCACGGCGAAGCCCATGAGGATGCGGTCGGTCGCGTGGAAGCCGGGCAGCAGGGCGTTGATCGTCACGTTGTGCTTCACGATCTGCCGTGACAGTCCGGCGACAAAGCCGGTCAGCCCCAGGCGCGCGCCGTTGCTGAGCCCGAGAAAATCAATCGGTGACTTGACGGCGCTCGAGGTGATGTTGACGATGCGCCCGAACTTGCGGCCGATCATGCCGTCCACCGTGGCGCGGATCAGTTCGATCGGCGCCAGCATGTTGGCGTCCAGGGCGGCGATCCACGCGTCGCGGTCCCATTCCCTGAAGTCGCCCGGTGGGGGGCCGCCCGCGTTGTTGACCAGAATGTCGGGCGCCGACAGCGCCGCAAGCACAGCTTGGCGGCCCTCGGGCGTTGCGATGTCGGCAGCCACGGTCTTTACCGTCGCGCCGGTGCTGCTGCGGATTTCGTGCGCCGTGCTCTCCAGAGCGTCCACGCCGCGAGCGGTGATGAGCAGCTCCACGCCTTCGCTCGCGAGCGCCAGGGCGCAGCCTTTGCCCAGCCCCTTGCTCGCGCCGCAGACAATCGCGCGCTTTCCTCTGATCCCCAAATCCATTGCTCACTCCTTGGTGTTGACAAGGCGCCCATGCGAGCATGACGGTGTGCCTTGTGTCGCCAAATTCTGTGGCGGGCGTCGCTGGCCGACGAGGTCTGGTAGCGCCAGAGGGGGGTTCGTTTGTGCCATGCGGCCGTGTCCCCGGGCTGCACGGTCGTGGCCTGGCGAGGCGCTCAGGCGGCCCCGGTCCGGTAGTCGCTCGGCACTTTTCCGGTCCAGCGCTTGAAGGCCTTGCGGAAGTTGGTGGCTTCGCTAAAGCCCACCCGTTCGGCGATGTCGACGACGGGGAGCTTCGAATTGCTGAGATAGCCGATCGCCAGCTCCTTGCGGGTGTGGTCGACCACGCCCTTGAAGGTCACGCCCTGGTCCGCCAGACGCCGGTGCAGCGTGCGCACCGACATGCCCAGCCGCTCCGCCAGCCGCGCGACCGACACCATGCAGCGGGCATCGTCCAGGCAGGCGCCGCGCACGCGCCCCGCCCAACCGCCGGCCTGGTAGCCGTCGTACGCGGCGGCCACACACAGCCGCGTGCACAACTCATGGGTGATGGAATTGGCATCCGGGCAGGCCGCCTCCAGGATTGCGGCATCGAAGTGCCATTCGAGTACATCGGCGTCGAACTCGGGCGTGCAACCGAAGATTGGCGCGTAGGACCGCCAGTGCGCTGGAGCCGGGTAATTGCAAACGAGGCGCCGGGCGGGCAAGGGCACCTCGAGCACGCGCCGGAACAGCGAATTGAGCGAGCTGCGCCAGAACTCCGCCACGAAGGGGAGGACGGCGCCAAAACGCTCGGCGGGTGCACACGTCAGGATGGCCACGTCACCCACGATGCGCAGCGTGGGCTGCAGGAACGGCATGGCAGGCTGCATGTGCGCGATGCCGAATTCAAGCCCGTCCCGGAACGTAGCGCTGCTGGCCAGTGCGAAGCCGTAGATGCCGAAGTCGCCGATGCGCTGGCGTGCCCCGGCACGCAGGGCCACGTCGGACTCGGACGACAGCCTTTGCGCATTGGCAAATACCGCCATCCGTTGGGCCGGCGACATCGGGGCGTAGGCGTTGTCGATGTCGTCGGGCTCCAGCCCCGTGCCTGCGAAGAGGTCGGACAGGGCGACCCCATCGCATCGCAGCTGTGCTGCCAGCGCCGAAAAACCCAGCATGGCGGCGCCGGGCGCAACGGTCTTGAGGCTTGCGGCATTCAGCGTCATGGCAGCGATGCTGTAGCGCCGCCACTAGAAAAGGTCGAGCGTCGGCGCCATCAATGCGGACGATCCCGCTCGGATTTCGCCGCAGAGTGCCGCCGTCTGCGGCAACAGCCGCTGGTAGTAGAAGCGGGCAGTGGCCATCTTCGACGCGTAGATAGGATCGGTCGATTCGGACTGCTTCGCCGCAACTTCCGCCATGCGTGCCCAGGTCCATGCGAGGGCCACATGCCCCACCAGGCGCAGATAGGGCACTGCGGCTGCCCCGGCCGCGTCAGGGTCAGTCGCGGACGTGGCTACGAGCTCGCTGGTGAGTTGCCTCACTTCAGCGACCAATGCCGCCAGCGGCTCCGCGAACTCGCGCATCACCTCGCGCGGGCCGCAGGTTTCGGTGAATGCGGCGGCCATGTCCAGGAAGGTGGCCATTTGCCGGCCTCCGTCCCCCAGCACTTTGCGCCCGAGCAAGTCCATGGCCTGCACGCCGTTCGTGCCCTCGTAGAGCCCGACGATGCGCACATCTCGCAGATGCTGCTCGACACCGTTCTCGCGTATGTAGCCGTGCCCGCCGAACACCTGCATGGCCAGCAGCGTGGATTCCACGGCGAGGTCACTGGACAGCGCCTTCACGAGCGGGGTCAGCAGTCCGAGCAGTTCGGCCGTCTCGTTGCGTTTGGCGGGGTCGGGATGAAGGCGCTGCACATCGCTCAGTTGCGAGGTCCACAGCGCCAGCGCGCGCGCGCCCTCGATGTTCGCCTTCTGCGTGAGCAGCATGCGGCGCACGTCGGCATGCCCGATGATCGGGTCGGCGACTTCGCCGGACGATCTCGCACCGCTGGCGCGGCCCTGCAGGCGCTCCTTCGCATAGGCCAAGGCCTTCTGATAGGCTGCTTCCATCAGGCCGATGGCGATCATGCCGACGAGCACGCGCATGTGGTTCATCTGCACGAACATGCCCGCCAGACCCTTGTTGGGTGCGCCCAGCAGCCAGCCGGTCGCACCGTCGAAATTGATGGTGCAGGTCGAGTTGCCGTGGATGCCCAGCTTGTGCTCGATGGAGCCGCAGACCACCGCATTACGTGCTCCGGCCGCGCCGCTTGCATCGGGGATGAATTTCGGAACGATGAAAAGAGAAATGCCCTTCACGCCCGACGGCGCGTCCGGCATGCGCGCGAGCACCAGGTGCATGATGTTGTCGGTCAGGTCCTGCTCGCCGCCCGAGATGAAGATCTTGCTGCCGGTGATGCTGTAGCTGCCGTCGGCCTGCGCCACGGCGCGGGTTCGCATCAGGCCCAGGTCTGTGCCCGCGTTTGGCTCCGTCAGGCACATCGTTCCGGCCCACTCGCCCGACGCGATCTTCGGCAGATAGAGTGCCTTCTGTTCCTCCGATCCATTGGCCGCCACGTTCACGTACGTCGCGTGCGACATGCCGGGATAGGACGACCACGCCATGTTCGCGCCGCCGAAGACTTCATAGACCGCGTTGGCCACGACCGAAGGAAAGCCCTGGCCCCCGAACTCGGGGCTGCACGCCAGTCCGGCCCAGCCGTTCTTCGTGAACTCGTCGTAGGCTTTCTTGAAGCCCGGCGGCGTCTGCACCACGCCGGCCGAAGGCATGCTGCAACCGTGCTCGTCTCCCGGCGCGTTGAGCGGCGCAATCACCTCGGATGCGAACTGGCCGGCGGCGGTGAGCACCTGGTCGATGGTCTCGCCATCGAGCTCCGGCTGGCCGCAGGCCTCCAGCATGGCAGGCACCTGGAGCAGCTCGTGCAAGACGAATTGAATGTCACGCAGCGGGATCTGGTAGGTCATGGTGCTGCTCCTTGCGTCAGGCCACTTCGAAAAGGCCCGCGGCACCCATTCCGCCGCCGATGCACATCGTCACGACGACGAAGCGCGCGCCGCGCCGCTTGCCCTCGATGAGCGCATGCCCCACCAGCCGCGAGCCGGTCATGCCGTAGGGGTGTCCGATCGTGATGCCGCCGCCGTTGACGTTCAGCTTTTCGGGATCGATGCCCAGGCGGTCGCGCGAGTACAGCACCTGGCAGGCGAAGGCCTCGTTCAATTCCCACAGGCCGATGTCGCTCACCTTGAGCCCGTGGGTCTTCAGCAGCTTGGGCACCGCCAGGACCGGGCCGATGCCCATTTCCTCGGGCGCGAGGCCGGCGACCGCGATGCCGCGGTACGTGCCCAGCGCCTTGAGCCCGCGACGCTCGGCGACCGCCCGCTCCACCAGCACGCAGGCCGATGCGCCATCCGACAGCTGGCTGGAATTGCCCGCGGTGATGACGCCGCCTTCGATGACTGGCTTGAGCTGGGAAAGGCCCTCGAGCGTGGTATCGGGACGGTTGCCCTCGTCGCGGTCGAGGGTGACGTCACGGTAGCTGATCGCGCCCGTCTGCTTGTCGGCCACGGCCATGCTCGCCGTGATCGGCACGATCTCGTCATCGAACAGGTGGCGCTCCTGCGCCAGGGCAGTGCGGCGTTGCGCTTCGGCCGAATACGCATCCTGCGCCTCGCGCGAGATGCCGTACTTCTTCGCCACGATCTCGGCCGTGTTCAGCATCGGGATGTAGGCGTGCTGCACGCGCGCAACGAGCTGGGGGTCGGCATCTTCACCCACCCACTTGACGAACGGGTTTTGGACTGCGGAAATGTTCTCCTGGCCCCCGCCCACGGTCACGTCCATGCCGTCGACGATGATCTGCTTGGCCGCCGTCGCGATGGCCATCAGTCCGGAGGCGCATTGCCGGTCCATGGTCTGTCCCGGCACCGACTGCGGCAATCCCGCCGCAAGCGCCGCGAGACGCCCGATGTTCATGCCCGCGGTGCCGGCGGCCATCGCGCTGCCGATGGCGACATCCTCCACTTCTCCGGGATTGATGCCCGCCCGCTGGACGGCGTGATGAATCGCGTGGCCCATCAGGGTGGGCGACTTGATGTTGTTCAACGCGCCGCGGAATGCGCGGCCGATGCCGGTGCGTGCAGTGGAAACGATGACGGCTTCTCTCATGGTTCAGACTCCAAGTGGTTCGGTAAAAAGGTTGGCGTAGCGGCTCGCCACCACCCCGCGGTTCAGGCGCAGCGCGGGTGTGAGTTCTTCATCGCCTTGATGCAGCGAACGCGGGATGACGCGAATGGTGCGCACGCGATGGTTCTCGGGCAGGCGGCCGTTCGCGATCTCCACTTGCGCCGCGATGAGTGCGGTGATTTCCGGCAGGCCGAGCAGGCTGGCGTAGTCGGTGAAGGGCAGCCGCTGCTGCTGCGCATACTTCCTGATCCGGTCCTCGTCGAGGGAGAGCAGCGCCGCCGAATGCCCGCCTTCCGCCGGGACGACGATCGCATCGGCGATGTAGGCACTGAGCCGGAATGCGTCTTCCGCTATCTCCGGGCTGATGGTTTCGCCCCGTGTTCCGATGGCCCGCGCGCGCACGCGGCCGAGCAGGTGAACGCGGCCGTGTTCGTCGACACGCCCGAGGTCGCCGGTGCGCAGCCAGCCGTTCGCAAAAGTCGCGGCCGCGCTCAGCGTTCCGCGTACCCAGTAGCCCGGGCGCGGGATCGCACCGCGCACCAGCACTTCTCCATCGGGCGCCAGCTTCAGCTGGGTGCCTGTCTCGAATGGCGCGGATGCAGTCTCCATCGAGCGGCCGGCAGGAACTATCCTGCAGAAGCCGGCCTCGGCCATGCCGTAGCAGTCGAGCATGGGAACGCCGATGGCGTCGAACCAGTCGGCGACATGCGCGGGACTGGAGGCTCCGCTCGCCAGGGCGACCCGCACGTTCCGCAAACCCAGGGCGGACCGTATGCGCTCCCGCGTCCTGCGCTGCAGCCAGCCGGGCCGGCGCGCCGCGAGGCACGAGGCGTATGCGGTCCGGGCAACAGGCACGGCTTCCTGCATGAACAGCTCGGTCGTTCCTTGCAGCTTCTCGAAGAAGCGCGGGGCTGCGAACAGGAGGTGCGGCTCGACCTCGCCCATGTCGTTGAACACCGTGGACCCGTTCTCCGGCAAGTGGAGCAAGGTTTCGTGCATGAGCATGGCCTTCTGGGCCAGCATGCGTTCGCCGTAGTGCGCCAGCGACATGATCGACAGTGCCCGATCGCCCGGACGCAGCTGCAGCCAATGACTCATGGCGCGCACTTCCCGCAGGAAGTCGTGCTGTCGCCGCGCCACCAGCCGCGCCGGGCCGGTGCTGCCCGCCGTGGCCGCGAGGAATGCAATCTGTTCCCCGGTGCCGGCGTCGATGCGGTTGTCGAACAGCGCCGGTTCTCTGGCCGCGGCTTGCGCGCCGCGCGCAAGCCATTCGTCGTAGGAACTGACTTGGGGGTCCGTGAAGCGCGAGAGCCCGCGTGTATCGAGGACCACGATGTGGCGCAGATCGGGACAGGTGTCGCGTACCGCTAGCACCTTCACCAGCTGGTCGGCGTTCTCGACGAAGACCACCCGCGACCCGGCTTCGACGAGCGCATGCCCGACTTGCGCGGCCGTGCTGCAAGGGTACATGCCGTGGGACACGTAGCCCATGGCCTGCGACGCCATATCCACGATGAACCACCGGGGCCGATTGTCCGAGAGGACCGAGACCACCTCGCCGGCCTGCAGCCCGGCATCGGCCATCGCGAGCCCGATGGCCCGCGCCTCGCTGAAATAGCCGGCCCAGTTCAAGCCCTGCCAGATGCCGCGCTCCTTGTGCCGCAGCGCGGGGCGATCGCCCCATTCGGCGCATCGGCGCCGCCACAACTGGGGCAGGGTCGCGATGCGCGTCTCGTCCGCGGCCAGGGATGCCGACACGTGGATCACAGGGCGCTCTTGGCCGGGTCGACCACGCTGGACCGCGCCGTCCAGCGGCCCTGCACGACCTGCTCGACCCGGGTCCATTCCGGGTCGATGTGGTTGTTGGCGAAGCGCTGCGTGTCGTACGACGCCACGCCCTTGAAGCTGGACGCCTGCAGCGCCTTCACCAGCTTGTCGGTCGTCAAGTCGCGGCCCGCATTGCGCACTTCCTGCAGGAACCAGCTGGTGTAGTCGTAGAAGGCAGCGGCCACGTCGTCCGGCTCGGCCTTGAAACGCTTCCGGTAAGCCTCGGCCCACGACTTCTCTGCGGAGGTGGCCTGGTCGGGTGTCGCGATGCGCCAGGTGCCGACGCCGTACACGCCTTCCATCGCGTCCTTGCCGAGGGCGACGGTGAGGCCGGCGCGGCCCGGGCTGGCGGTCAGCACGTTGACGCCGGTCAAGCCGAGCTTCTTCACTTCGGCCGCCACGGCGATGGTTTCGCGCGTGGTGGTTGCGCAGACGATGAGGTCCACACCCGCGGCCTGCATGCGCGCGACGTGCGAGGAGAAGTCGAGATCGCCGACCTTGTAGCTGGCCTCGGCGGCGAGCGGCATGCCCTTGGCTGCAAGCGCCGCCTTCACACCCTTGCCAACCAGGTCGCCGAAGGGGCCTTCCTGGTAGATGAAACCGACCTTCTTGCTGCCCAGGTTGCCGGTGGCCCACTTCACAGCGGACGAAGTCGTGCTGTCGTAGTTCAGGTTGGTCGTGAAAAGCAGAGGCGTCTGGCCGGCCGCCTGGCGCACGAGGCCTGAAGCTGCATACGGCGCGAAACAGATCACACCGGCATCCACCGCCTTTTTGACCGTGGCAACGTTCGGCCCGGAGCCGAAGGGGCAGAGCAGGGCGAAGACCTCGTCCTTGCGGATCAGTTTGTCCACGGCCCGCACCGCTTGCGACGGCTGACTTGCGTTGTCCTCGATGACCAGCCGGAGCTTGCGGCCGTTGATGCCGCCGGCCTCGTTGGCCTCGTCGATGCGCATCTGGATGCCGTTGCGGATCACGGGCATGCCGATTGCCACCGGTCCGGAAAGGTCGAGATGGGTGCCCAGGACCAGTTCCTTGTCGCCGACACCTGCTGCGCGCGCGGATGTGGTCCACAGGGCGCCCGGCGCCGCGGCTGCAAGGCTTGTCTTCAGGAGGGTTCGGCGATTGAGTGTCATGACAGTCCTTTTCTCAGTTCCAGGAAGGGCGTCGCCGCGCCGGCCGGATCCCGCCAGCGACACCTTGCGGCAGGTGGTGCGATGCGCCACCCAGGTAAAACTCCTTGATGTCTTCGCGCTGGGAGAGGGCCTCGCAACTGCCAGCTGCAGCCACGCGCCCCAGTTCGACGACATAGCCGTGGTCGGCCGTGGCCAGCGCGATTGCCGCGTTCTGCTCGACCACCAGCACGGCGGTCCGGGTCTTCTCGCGGATGCGCTTGATGATGGCGAAGATGTCCTTGGTGAACAGCGGCGAGAGGCCCAGCGAAGGCTCGTCGAGCAGGAGCAGGCGCGGCCGTCCCATCAGCGCGCGGCTGATCGCCAGCATCTGCTGCTCGCCACCGGAAAGCAGGCCCGCATGCTGGCGCTGGCGCTCGCGCAGGCGCGGAAACCAGTCGTACATCTGCTCCATGTCGCGCGCGATCTCCGCATCCCGTCTTGCGAACGCACCCATGCGCAGGTTTTCCGCAATGGTGAGGAACGGGAATATCTGGCGGCCTTCGGGCACCAGCACCACGCCGCCGCGAGCGACTTCATCGGCATCCTTGCCGTCGATGGGCCGGCCCTCGAACTCGACGGTTCCGTTGGAAGGCGCGAGCACGCCGGCAATGGTGTTGAGCAGCGTCGTCTTGCCGGCGCCGTTGGCGCCCAGGACGGTGACGATCTGCGCGGCATGCACTTCGAGGCTCACGCCGTGCAGCGCACGCACCGGGCCATACCATGTCTCGAGATTGCGGACGGACAGCAGCGTGCTCATTCAAGTCCCCAGGTAGGCCGCGATCACACGCGGGTCGGCTTGCACCTGCGCAGGCGTGCCATCGGTCAGGACCTGTCCCTGGTCCATCACCACCACCCGATTGGCGACCGCTGCGACCAGCGACATGTCGTGCTCCACCATGACCACCGTGACGCCCAGTTCGGCCTGGATGTCTTCCAGCCAGTAAGCGAGCCTTCGCGTCTCCTCTGGGTTCAACCCGGACGCCGGCTCGTCGAGCAGCAGCAATCGAGGCTCCGCTGCAAGGGCGCGACCGAGCTCGACGACCTTGCGCACGCCGTAGGGCAGTTCCGCCACCGGCCGATGCCGGAACGCGGCGAGATCGAGCAGCCGCACGACGTCTTCGACGCGTTCGCGCGAGAGGGCTTCTGCGCGCTGCACGGACGGCAGGTTGAACATCTGCGAAAAGAAGCTGCCGTGGTTCGCACGATGGCGGCCGAGCAGCAGGTTCTCCAGCACCGTCGCGCCCTCGAACAGCTCGATGTTCTGGAAGGTGCGCGCGATGCCTTGCCGGACCACGTCGTGCCGTGCCAGACGCGCGATATCGTTCCCGTTGAAGCGGATCCTGCCGCTGCTGGCGTCGAATACGCGCGTGATGAGGTTCAGCAGCGATGTCTTGCCCGCGCCGTTCGGACCGATCACTGCGAGGATCTCTCCCGGGCGCACCGAGAAGCTCACGTCGCGCACGGCCTTGACGCCGCCGAAGGACAGGCTCAATCGCTCGACCTCGAAGAATGCGGCGCTCATCGGTAGCGCTCCGATTTCATGTAGACCTTGGTCTGGTGAACGCGGCTCTTGCGCACCCACGGGAATTCGCCCAGGACCTTGCGGATGCGAACCCAGCGGGCGTTGAGGCCGCCCGGCTCGAGCAGGACGAAGAAGGTCAGCACGGCGCCGTAGACGAAAAGCTCCAGCCCGAACTGCGCGCCCAGCCTGGCGGGCAGCGCCTCCTTCAGCGAGGAGATGAACGAGGGCAAGAGGCCGATCAGGATCGCGCCGAGGATGGCCCCCCGCAGGCTGCCCAATCCGCCGATGAACACCATCAACACGAGCTGCAGCGACAGCGCCAGGCCGAACGCTTCTGGCGTGATGTGTTGCATCTGGTGCGCGAGCAATGAACCGGCGAGTCCCGAGCACGCCGCCGAAAGGCTGAAGGCAAGCACCTTGGTGCGGGCGACGTCGATGCCCAGGCCCTGCGCCGCAGCCTCGGAGTCGCGGATGCCGATGAAGGCGCGACCGGTGGCGGACCGCATCAGGTTGACCAGCAGGAGCAAGACCACCGCCAGCACCACCAGGCAAAGGAAGTAGAAGGCGCGCGGACCGCCGAGGCTGAGCCCGAAAAGGGTCGGGTCCGGCACCGCCATCCCGCTGTGGCCCCCGGTGACGCTCTTCCACCTGCCGAGGACATGCTCGGACACGATGGCAAACGCCATGGTGACCATGGCCAGGTGCAGCCCCGACACGCGAATGGCCGGCATGCCGACGAGCAAGCCGCCAAGCGCCGCGCCCGCGGTGGTCAGGAGGAGCGACAGGGGCAACGGCACACCCTGGGTCAGCAGGATGGTGTGGATGTACGCGCCGATGCCGACGAACGCGGACTGGCCGAGCGAAACCTGCCCGGTGAAGCCCGTGAGCATCATGAGGCCGAGGCTGGCCACGCACATGATGAGGATAAACGTCGCCTCGCCGATGTGATAGGCCGGCAGCACCCATGGTGCGGCGACCAGGCCCAACACGAGCAGGCCGTACGCAAACCGCTCGGGCTTGCCGCGCAGCAGCCGCCGCCCCTCGTCGAATCCCGTTTCGTAGCGTGCCATGGTGTCAGACCCTCCGGCCGTGGCTTTCGCCCAGGATCCCGCGCGGATACAGGATGAGAACCGCGATGAGCACCAGGTAAGGCGCCACGTCCTTGACGCCGTCGGGCAGGTAGACGCCGGCGAACTGTTCGATGAGGCCGATGAGGAGGCCGCCGATGATGGCGCCCGGCGCGCTGCCGAAGCCGCCGAGAACCAAGGCCGCCAGTGCCTTGAGCATGACGAACCACAAGCCCAGGTCGACCAGCGTGATGGGAGCGAGCAGCAGCCCGCACAGCGCGGCGATCGCGCCGGAGATCGCCCAGACCAGCGAATTCAGGCGCTTCACGCGCACCCCGCAGAGATATGCGGCCAGCTGGTTCTGCGAAGTCGCGTGGATCGCAATGCCGAGCGTGGTGCGGCGCAGAAAGTAATAGAGGAGCGCCGTGACGCCCATTGCGGCGCCGACGATCACCAGGTTGAGCTCGGCCACCACGCTGCCGCCGATCTGCATGGATTGCCCTGTCCACGGCGTGGGATAGCTGCGCGACTGCGGCCCGAAGAACATGCTGACGCCGCCGCGGATCATAAAGCCGATCCCGATGGTGAGCATGACGCCCGAGAACTGGGGGCGCCCGACGATCCTGCGCATGATCTTCGCCTCCAGCAGGAAGCAAAGCGCGGCCGAGATGCACAGCACGGCGACGAAGCTGAGCCAGAACGGCAGGCCCGCCGCGACGACGAGACCCCAACCGAGGAAGGCGGAGAGCATCACCACGTCGCCTTGCGCGAAGTTGAGGACCTCGGTCGCTTTGTAGCTGAGGACGAGGCCGAGTGCGACGAGTCCGTAGATTGCACCGCTGGAGATGCCTTGCACGATCAGCTGGTTCAGTTGGGTCATCGGATCATCCGCTTGGCTTTAAATAACGATCGTTTGTTAAACGGTGGTGAACTATAGGTTTGCAACGAGGGCAGCGTCAACATGGCGGCTGGGGTTCTCAGCAGGGGGAAACCCTCGGGTATCGCCAGACTTTGTTTATGAAAATGAATCCGTTTAACAAACGGTCGAAATGCTATGATCGGGTTCTACGAACTGCCGAGGTGCATGCATGCGCTATCCGTCAACCCACAAAGAGGAAACTCGCAAGAAGCTGCTCGCGAATGCCCGTGCCATTGCCAAAAAGGGCGGTTTCGAGACCACTGGAATCGATGACCTGATGGCGGGAATCGGCCTGACCGGCGGCGCTTTCTACGGCCATTTCGCGTCCAAGGAAGCGCTGTTTGCCGAACTCGTCGAACACGAAATCTCGAACAGCGCCGAGATGCTGGCCGGGGACCGGGACTCGCCGCCCGACCACGTCGCGAAGCGGTTGCGCAGCTACCTGAGTTCGTATCACGCCCTGCACCCGGAAACCGGGTGCGTCTTGCCGGCACTGGGACCGGAAATCGCAAGGGCGGGGCCCGAAGTGCGTGCGGCCGTCGAGGAGGGGCTGAAGCGCTTGCAGAAGAGCTGGAGCTCGCGCATCGGCGACCCGGATGCGGCATGGGCGCTGATTGCCCAGTGCGTGGGCGCACTGGTACTGTCTCGCGCGGTTGAATCGGAGCGCACCCGCAAGGAAATCCTAGCCTCCAGCCGCCGCTTCATCGACCAGACTCATGCACTGGACCAGCTTCCCGCGAAGCCCTCCAAGGTATCCTGACAGCCGAAGCTGATGTTGCCCCGGCGCGTCACTCCTGCACGTGCGCTGATGCAAACGTTCTCTGCACCGCAGGCACGCGCGGTTGCTGCCGCTAGGCTCCAGCGGTCATCCTGCACCGACACCAAGGCGCATCAGCTCGCTCGCCTGGTCAGGCAGCACTATGACGCGGAACTAAGCAAGGTCGGCCTCAGAATTACGCAGTACCGGCTGTTGATGGAGGTCCTGGCACATGGGCCCGTGCGCCCCTGTGACTTGGCCGAGACAATGTCGCTCTCTCCATCAACGCTGACACGCACTCTCAAGCCTCTCATCTCGACAGGTTGGGTGGATCTTGGACCGGGCGTTGACGGACGCACTCGCAGCGTGCGCATCACCACTGCAGGCCGTAGCAAGTGTGCCGAGGGCATGCCTCACTGGAGCGTTGCCCAGGCCAAAGTGCATCAATTGATTGGGAGCCGAAATGTCAGCGCATTGCATGCGCTCATAGGGGAATGCTTGATAAGCATGTCAGCAGCGGAATGAATGACGTCAAAACGTATCGGCCGTTGGCGGCCATTACCTGAGGGTGATGGGAGCGGCGTTTGGCTTCACTGCCATCGCGTAGTCGCTTTATTTCGTGGGGCAGGGGGCGCGGCGTGTCGGCTGGCCGCTCGCTGTGGGTGGCTTCCGTTGCGTATGCGCGCTGTCCGCGGTGGCCCTCGTGTTCGCTGGGAGGCTCAGTCTTGAGTCTGCCTTCCTGGTCGTGGCTGGCCGCACCATTGCCGGCGCCGCATTGACGGTGTGGACTTTCGCCCGCGTGAAGTGGGAAGTCGATAGATCGCGTGGTGGGAAGAACTGCGCTGGGTCGTATCCGGAATCTCAATGCGACCCGATTGCCGCCGCTCTGACGGCCTCGGCCTGCCAGCCGCCGCCCAGTGCCTTGAATGCACTGACCGCCGCGCGCGCCGATTCCGTTTGCGCTTGCGCTCTTGCATCGGCCACGCGCAGCATGCTCTCGTCGGCCTGCAGGACTTCGATCAGGCTGACGACACCTCGCTGATAAGCCGCAAACGATGCCCCTCGTGCACGGCCGAGAGAGGCCTCTCCCTGCGCGAGCAGGGCGGCTTGTTCTTCACGCTTGACCAGGGCGGAGAACGCGTTCTCCACGTCTTCAGTCGCGCGTAGCGCGGCAAGCCGGTAGGCCGCGAGCAACTCCGCGTCCTGCCCCTTGGCCAGTTCGATCTGCGCATCGATGCGCCCGAAGTCGAACAGCCGCCAGCGCAGGCCGAGCAGCGCCGCGGCCTGGTTCGCGCCCCCCGTGAACAAGTTGCCGCTGGCCACCGACGTGGCGCTACCGATCGTTCCTCCAAGCGACAGCTTCGGGTAGTACTCGGCCACAGCCACGCCAATGCGGGCGTTCGATGCCGCAAGGCGCCGCTCGGCGGCGATCAGGTCGGGCCGACGCCGCAGCAATTCGGCGGGCGAACCGGCGGCGCTGATGCGCGGGGCGGCGGGAATGGCCACGGCCGTCGCCAGTTCGGCGCGGTGCGCGCCCGGCGCCGCACCCAGCATCACGTCGAGCGCGTTCATGGCCGCAGCCTCGCCCGCCTCGAGCGCCGGCACGGACGCACGAACCTGCGCCAGCGTGCCCTCGGCCTGGTGCAGCTGGAGCTCGGTGGCCAGCCCCTTGCCGTAGAGCAGGCCGATCTTCGACAGCAGGTCCTGCTGCGTGCCGACTTGCCGGCGTGCAATGTCGAGGCGGGTTTGCAGGCCGCGCAGGGCGATGTAGATGTCGGCGGTTTGCGCGGCCACGGCCAGGCGCGTGGCGGCCGCACCAGCCTCCGATGCCTGGTAGTCGGCCAGAGCAGCCTCGCGTCCCCGGCGCAGCCCGCCGAAGATGTCCAGCTCCCAGCTTGCACCGAGGTTCGCTTCGTAAGCGTTGCCGTAGCGATCGAAACCTGGCTGCGAGTTCAGGACCTGGCCCAGCGGCGTCTCCACCGACTGGTAGGCCCTGGCGGCTTGTCCGCCGAGATTGCCCGAGGGCAGCAACGCAGCGTTCGCTGCACCGAGTCCGGCCCGTGCCTGTGCCATGCGGGCGGATGCCTGCGCAAGATCAAGATTCTGTTTCAGCGCGTGTTCGACATAGCGGGCCAGTTGCGCATCGCCGAAGCCGGTCCACCACGCCACCAGCTCGGCGTTGGCGGTGGCGGATCGCCGGTCGAGGGCTGCCTCGCCGATAAATCGGTCCGGCAAGGTCGGGGCAGGCCGGACATAGTCAGGCCCGACAGCGCAGCCTGCAAGAAGGCTGAACAGCAGGGGCAAGGCAAGAGTACGTTGGGACATGGGATTGCTCCAGGACGACGGACAGGAAAAGCAGAAAGAAGCGTGTGACTATAATTCAAGTTGGTCACTTGTTGTCGTTTGTTTGTCCGGGCGGTAAGCTCTCGGCATGGTGCGTCGTGACGCGAAGAACGAACTGACTCCGAAGGGGGAAGGGACCGACTTTGCTTGCTGCGCCTGTCCAACGGGTGCAAGTCCCGTCCCGGTAAGCGTCGGTGCGCCGGGTAGCAGACCCCAGGTGGAGCGGGGAGACCCGGCCGCCCGAGCGGGGTGTCAAAAGCCCGTGAAGCAGCTTGAGCTGTTCAGCGGGGAGCAAGCACGCGGGCCGCAACATGAAGTGAAGCCTGCAGCCTCGACAGAGTTACAACCCGCAGGCCGAGCCGATCATGTCGCGGCGAAGGCAACATCGGGCGCGCTTGAACCGAACGGTGCGCAAGACTGCGGCGGGGTATGGGGAGCAGCACGTGTGCAAGGACAGGAGCGGAACACGAGAGAGCCGTCTGCGCGGCCCGGGTCGGGGCAAGCGCGCTCGTATAAGCCCAAGGCGAAATCGAGACGTGCGCAGCGGCAGTCCGAGGGGATCGTAGTACTGCACGGTGGGGCGCAAGCTGCACCGACGAAGGCCGCGCGGCATAACGCGGCTGGAGGGAAGGGTCCCTGCGGTGGACATGCTGGGGATGCGGGTAAGCGCGAGGGAATGGCCGGCCTGACCGGACCTAAAGACCCCGTGGGGCGAGAGCCCCACGCCAAAGTGCGACAACTGCAAAGACAGCTCTGGGCCGCAGCCAAGCGGGCACCGGGTAGGCGTTTCCACGCGTTGTACGGCCAGATTTGCAGGGATGACATCCTGCAGGAGGCGTGGAGGCGAGTGAAGGCCAACCGAGGCGCAGCCGGAGTGGACCGCCAGAGCATCGATCAAATCCAGCAGTACGGGGTTGATCGCTTCCTGGGCGAAATTGCGGCGACGCTGAGGGCGGGCGACTATCGTGCGCAAGCCGTGCGGCGCACATACATACCGAAAGCCGATGGAAGCGCGAGGCCGTTGGGAATCCCCACGGTGCGAGATCGGGTAGTGCAAATGGCGGCCAAGCTGGTGCTCGAACCCGTGTACGAGGCGGACTTCCTGTCCTGCTCATACGGGTTCAGGCCCAGGCGCAGTGCCACGCAGGCCCTGGAGGAGCTGAGGAAACTCGGAGCCCGAGGCGGCCAGTGGGTGCTGGAGGCCGACATCCGCGACTACTTCGGCAGCATCGATCACGGCAAGCTGATGAAGCTGGTGGAGCGGCGCGTGTCGGATGGGCGCATGCTCAAGCTGCTGCGCCAGTGGTTGCAGGCGGGGGTGTTGGAAGAAGGCGCCGTGCGCAGCGCGGCGGCCGGAACGCCGCAAGGCGGGGTGATCTCGCCGTTGCTGGCCAACATCTACCTGCACGTACTGGACCAGGTGTGGACGAAACGGTGTGCCCATCTGGGCACGCTGGTGCGCTATGCGGATGACTTCGTGATCATGTGCCGCAATGGCGCGGACTGCGAAGAAGCCCGCGAGCGCATTGGCCACATCATGCAGCGGCTGGGGCTTGAACTGCATCCGGGCAAGACGCGCGTGGTGGAGCTGACGCAGGGCAAGGAAGGCTTCGACTTCCTGGGCTGCCATCTGCACAAGCGCATGAGCGGGCGAATCTGGCAGAACCAGGGCCTGCGCAGGTACTACCTGCATCGCGGGCCCAGCGGGCGAGCCATGAACCGCATCCGCGAACGCGTGCGGCAGATAACGCCTCGGGGGCGCTGTCATCAGGATGTGCGAAGCGTCATCGCTGAGCTCAACCCGGTGCTGCGCGGTTGGGGTCAGTACTTCCAAAGCGGCAACGCCGCGCGGCAGTTCGGCGCGCTGGACTCCTTCGTGGTGCGCCGGCTGCGCAAGCTGCGCGTCGCGCGCAAAGGGCGCAACCTGCGTCCTGGCGAAGCTCCCGGCTACTCGCGTGAATACTTCGAAGCACTCGGTCTGTATCGCCTGCGCGGAACCATCCGCTACCCGGCGCATTCCCTCTTGCACAACAAGGGGGTCGCGTAATGCTGCGAGCCGACAGTCCACCGGTAAGCCGTGTGCGGGAAATCCGCATGCACGGTTTGAACGGGGGCGTTGGCTCTTCGATTCAACATCCATAAGAGCCAACGTCTACCAATGAACAACGCAACTTCTTCTCCGCCTGTCGCGCGGGGGCCGGCCGATCACGACGTGCGCGCGCAGATCGTCGTCGCAGCCACCGAGCACTTCAGCCAGTACGGGTACGAGAAGACCACGGTTTCCGACCTTGCCAAGGCCATCGGCTTCTCCAAGGCATACATCTACAAGTTCTTCGAGTCCAAGCAGGCGATCGGCGAAATGATCTGCTCGAACTGCCTGCGCGAGATCCAGTTGGGCATCCGTGCGGCGGTCGACGGGGTCGACCGCCCGCCGGAGAAGCTGCGCCGCATGTTCAAGGCCATCGTCGATTCGGGTCTTCGGCTGTTCTTCCAGGACCGCAAGCTCTATGAGATCGCCATCTCGGCGGCCAGCGAGCGCTGGCCGTCGGCCATTGCTCACGAAGAGTGCATCCGGCAGCTGCTTCTCGAACTGCTGAAGCAAGGGCGGGAGTCCGGCGACTTCGAGCGCAAAACACCGATCGACGAGACGGCGGCGGCAATCTACCTGGTCATGCACCCCTACATCAACCCCCTGATCCTGCGGCTCAGCGCCGATCACACGGAGCAGGCGCCGGCCCAGTTGTCGGGTCTGGTGCTTCGCAGTTTGTCGCCATAGGCAAATAATTTCTATGTGACTATTGACTAAAATGGTCACTATTATCAGAATCGGGGCCCTGATCGATTCGTCAATGGGCCCCTCATGCACTCGCGCCGCTTCCTCACCTCCGCCTTCGTCTGCGCCTTGCCGTTCGCGCTGGTCGCCTGCGACGACAAGACGCCGCCCGATCCGCGCACCCAGACGCCGCTGGTGCGCGCCGCCACCGTCCAGACAGCCGCGGCGGCATCGCGCTCGTTCACCGGCACCGTCGCCGCGCGGGTTCAGAGCGACCTGGGCTTCCGCGTCCCCGGAAAGGTTCTGGAGCGCTTGGTCGACGCAGGCCAGACGGTCAAGCGCGGGCAATTGCTCATGCGTATCGACCCGGTCGACCTGAGGCTGGCGGCACGTGCGCAGCAGGAGGCCGTCAGCGCCGCACGGGCGCGTGCGAAGCAGGCCGGCGAC
This sequence comes from Variovorax sp. LjRoot84, assembly GCF_964254305.1. Lineage (NCBI taxonomy): Bacteria > Pseudomonadati > Pseudomonadota > Betaproteobacteria > Burkholderiales > Comamonadaceae > Variovorax > Variovorax sp. LjRoot84. Next base: position 3,466,237 of record NZ_CAXUTE020000001.1, on the reverse strand, counting down.
GAAGAAGCGCGCTACCGCGATCTGCGCGGCACCGGCGCCATTTCCGCTTCGGCGTACGACCAGGCCAAGGCGGCGGCGGATGCCGCCCAGGCCCAACTCGGTGCGGCCGAAGCGCAATCGGAGGTCGCGCGCAATTCGAATCGCTATTCGGAACTCACTGCCGATGCGGACGGCACCGTTCTCGAGACGCTGGCCGAGCCTGGCCAGGTCGTCAACGCCGGGCAGCCGGTGGTCCGCGTGGCGCAGGCCGGGCGCAGGGAGGCCGTGGTCCAGTTGCCCGAAACGCTGCGCCCGGTCGTCGGCTCCGGCGGGCAGGCCACGCTGTTCGGCAGGGAAGGTGTTGCCGTGCCCGTCGAGCTCAGGCAACTCTCCGATGCGGCCGACAAGCTCACGCGCACCTTCGAGGCGCGCTACGTGCTTGACGGCGCGCTCGCCAACGCACCCTTGGGTGCGACGGTGACAGTTGACATCGCGGACGGCAAACCAGCGCAGGCAGGTGGCGTCCAGGTGCCCATCAGCGCCCTGTTCGATACAGGAAAGGCGACGGGCGTCTGGGTCATCGGTGGCGACCCATCAACCGTGCGCTGGCAGCCGGTGGCCGTCGAGCGCCTGGACGGCGAGCGTGCCCTGGTGGCCGGTCAACTCAAGCAGGGGGACCAGGTTGTCGCGCTCGGCGCGCACCTGCTGCGCGAAGGCGAGAAGGTGCGTGTCGCGACCTCGGCCGCGACACCCGCGGCGGGTGGAGCCCGCCCATGAGCGAAGGCCGCTTCAATCTGTCGGCGCTGGCCGTACGCGAGCGATCTATCACGCTGTTCCTCATTGGCCTGATCTCGCTGGCGGGGCTGGTCGCGTTCTTCAAGCTCGGCCGCGCGGAAGATCCCGCCTTCACCGTCAAGGTGATGACGGTCATCACCGCCTGGCCCGGCGCCACGGCGCAGGAGATGCAGGACCAGGTCGCAGAAAAGCTCGAGAAGCGCCTGCAGGAATTGCGCTACTACGACCGCACGGAGACCTACACGCGGCCCGGGCTGGCGTTCACGACCCTGACGCTGCTCGACAGCACGCCGCCGGCACAGGTGCAGGAACAGTTCTATCAGGCGCGCAAGAAGCTCGGCGACGAAGCGGGCAACCTGCCGGCCGGCGTGATCGGGCCGATGATCAACGACGAGTACGCGGACGTCACCTTCGCCTTGTTCGCGCTGAAGGCCAAGGGAGAACCGCAGCGCGTGCTGGTGCGCGACGCCGAGACGCTGCGCCAGCGGCTGCTGCACGTGCCGGGGGTGAAGAAGGTGAACATCGCCGGCGAGCAGTCGGAGCGCATCTACGTCGAGTTCGCGCACGACCGGCTGGCAACCTTGGGCATCGGGCCGCAAGACGTGTTCGCCGCGCTCAACAGCCAGAACGCGCTGAGTCCTGCCGGGTCCGTGGAAACCAGGGGCCCGCAGGTGTTCATTCGGCTGGACGGCGCATTCGACACCCTGCAGAAGATCCGCGACACGCCCTTGGTTGCGCAGGGCCGCACGTTGAAGCTGTCGGATGTGGCCACGGTCAAGCGCGGCTACGAAGATCCGGCCACCTTCATGATCCGCAACGGCGGCGAGCCTGCCTTGCTGATCGGCGTGGTCATGCGGGAAGGCTGGAACGGGCTCGACCTGGGCAAGGCCCTGGACGTGGAAGCCCGTGCCATCAATGCCGAGCTGCCCCTGGGCCTGAGCCTGACCAAGGTCACGGACCAGTCGGTGAACATCAGCGCGTCGGTCGACGAGTTCATGGTCAAGTTCTTTGCGGCCTTGCTGGTCGTCATGCTGGTGAGCTTCCTGAGCATGGGCTGGCGCGCGGGGCTTGTGGTTGCAGCCGCAGTACCGCTGACGCTGGCGGTGGTCTTCGTGGTGATGGCCGCGACTGGCAAGAACTTCGACCGCATCACGCTCGGCTCGCTGATCCTCGCGCTCGGCTTGCTGGTGGACGACGCCATCATCGCCATCGAGATGATGGTCGTGAAGATCGAGGAAGGCTATAGCCATGTGGCCGCATCCGCCTATGCCTGGAGCCACACGGCAGCGCCGATGCTCTCGGGCACGCTGGTCACCGCGGTGGGCTTCATGCCCAATGGCTTCGCGCCATCGACAGCGGGCGAGTACACCAGCAACATGTTCTGGATCGTCGGCATCGCGCTGATCGCATCGTGGGTGGTCGCCGTGGTGTTCACGCCCTACCTGGGCGTCAAGCTGCTGCCGAACTTCAAGAAGATCGAAGGCGGCCATGCCGCGATCTACGACACGCCGCGCTACAACCGGCTGCGTGGCGTGCTGGCGCGCGTCATCGCGCGCAAGTGGCTGGTGGCGGGGGCGGTCGTTGGCCTCTTTGTGGTGTCGATCCTCGGCATGGGCGTGGTCAAGAAGCAGTTCTTTCCGATCTCCGACCGCCCTGAAGTCCTGGTCGAAGTGCAGATGCCCTACGGCACCTCGATCACGCAGACCAGCGACGCTACGGCGAAGGTCGAGGCCTGGCTCTCCACGCAGTCGGAGGCCCAGATCGTCACGTCCTACATCGGACAGGGCGCGCCCCGCTTCTACTTCGCGATGGGGCCCGAACTGCCCGATCCGTCATTCGCCAAGATCGTGGTGCGCACGGCCAGCCAGGAGGAGCGCGAGGCCCTGAAGCACCGGTTGCGCCATGCCATTGCCGATGGCCTCGCGCCCGAGGCGCGGGTGCGCGTGACCCAGCTCGTGTTCGGGCCGTACTCGCCGTTCCCTGTTGCCTACCGTGTCACCGGACCCGATGCGAACGAGCTGCGCAAGATCGCGGCCGAGGTGCGACAGGTGATGGATGCCAGTCCGATGATGCGCACCGTCAACACCGACTGGGGCACCCGCACGCCCACGCTGCACTTCACCCTGAAACAGGACCGCCTGCAGGCCGTCGGGCTGACCTCCAGCGCCGTGGCGCAGCAACTGCAATTCCTCTTGAGCGGCGTGCCGGTGACTACCGTGCGCGAGGACATCCGCACCGTGCAGGTGGTGGCCCGTTCGGCCGGCAGCACCCGGCTCGATCCCGCGAAGCTCGTGGACTTCACGCTCGCCGGTGCCGGAGGCCAGCGCATTCCGCTGTCGCAGGTCGGCGAGGTCGAGGTGCGCATGGAAGAACCGGTCATTCGGCGGCGCGACCGCATGCCCACGATCACGGTGCAGGGCGACATCGCCGAGGGGCTGCAGCCCCCCGACGTGTCGACCGCGATCACCGCGAAGCTGCAGCCCCTGATGCAGAAGCTGCCCGCCGGCTACCACATCGTTCAGGCCGGCTCCATCGAGGAATCGGAGAAGGCGACGCAGGCGATGCTGCCGCTGTTCCCGATCATGCTGGCGATCACGCTCCTCATCATCATCTTCCAGGTGCGCTCGATCTCCGCGATGGTCATGGTGTTCCTCACGAGCCCGCTCGGGCTGATCGGCGTGGTGCCGACCTTGCTGCTGTTCCAGCAGCCCTTCGGCATCAACGCGCTTGTGGGACTCATCGCGCTATCGGGCATCCTGATGCGCAACACGCTGATCCTGCTCGGGCAGATCCACCACAACCAGCAGGAGGGGCTCGACCCGTTTCATGCGGTCGTCGAGGCGACCGTGCAGCGTGCCCGGCCTGTGATCCTGACCGCGCTTGCGGCGATCCTCGCGTTCATTCCACTGACCCATTCGGTGTTCTGGGGCGCATTGGCGTACACGCTGATCGGCGGTACGTTTGCTGGGACGATCCTGACGCTGGTGTTCCTGCCGGCGATGTATTCGATCTGGTTCAGGATCAAACCCGGCAATGCTACCCAGCCCGCGCACTGATGCGCCTCACTACCATTCATTGAGATCGAAGGAACTGCCATGTCTTCATCAGTTGTTGTCGTGACGGGCGTGTCCTCGGGCATCGGACGCGTCGTTGCGGAAATGTTCGTGGCGCGATGCTGCCGGGTGTTCGGCACCGTGCGCGACCTGCGCAACGCGCCCAAGCTGCCCGGTGTCGAGATCGTCGAGATGGACGTCCGGGATGAAGGCTCGGTTCAGACGGGCATCGAATCCGTCATCGACCGTGCCACGCGCATCGACGTGCTGGTCAACAATGCGGGAATGATGATGATCGGCGCGGTCGAGGAAACCGCGACGGCCGAGGCCGCGGCCCTGTTCGACACCAACGTTTTCGGCATGCTTCGCACCACGCGCGCCGTGCTCCCGTACATGCGTGCGCAACGCCGCGGGCGAATCGTCAACGTCAGCTCTGTGCTTGGTGTGCTTCCGGCCCCGTACATGGGCCTGTATTCGGCCACCAAGCACGCGGTGGAAGGGCTGTCGGAGTCGCTGGATCACGAGGTGCGCCAGTTCGGCATTCGCGCAACGCTGGTGCAGCCAGCCTTCACCCGGACCAACCTCGATACCAGCGCGCCTCGTGTCAAGGCTCGGATATCGGGCTATGACCGCGAACGCGACCTGGTGGCGCTCTCCGTGGCCGACAGCGTGAGCAGTGCGCCCGAGCCGCACGGCGTGGCGGGCACCATCGTCGAGGCGGCGCTCGGCCCATGGCGCATGCGTTGCACGCCGCCAGGGGAGGCGTCTCTCCTGACGAAATTGCGCCGCTTCTTGCCAGCGGGACCGGTGGATGCGAGCCTGAGAAAAAAACTCGGACTCGTCTCTTCCTGAGCAGTTGCCCTGCCGCACAAACGAAGGCGGGCGCCGTGGACAGCCTGGATCTCCTGCGCGCCTTCAGCGAGGTTGCCTCTTCCGGAAGCTTCTCCCGCACCGCCAAACATCTGGCGCTGTCGAGGGGGACTGTCAGCAAGTACATCGCAGCCCTCGAGCGCCGCTTCGGCGTCCGGCTGCTGAACCGGACCAGCCGCGCCGTCAGCCTCACGGACGCGGGCCTCTTGCTGCTCGACAGGAGCAGGCCGATCCTGGAACTGGCCGACGCGACACGCGCCGAGCTCCAGGACCGCGCGCGGGTCCCGAGCGGGCGCCTGCGCGTTTCGGCACCGCACGGCATGGAACTGACGGAATTGCCGGCGCTGATCAACGACTTCCTCGGCCACTACCCCGAGGTCAGCATCAGCCTCGTGCTCTCGAACCGCCGGATCGATCTGACGGAGGAGGGCGTCGACATCGCGCTGCGCTTCGGCCCTTCGGCCAACGAGAACCTGATCGTTCGAAAACTGGTGCCCATGGAACTCAGCGTCTGCGCCGCGCCCATGTACTGGCGCAAGCACGGTATACCTACCCATCCGAACGAGCTTGCGCATCACGTCGCATTGATCAGCACCCCATTGAATGCGCTGGCGAAGTGGCGCTTCGAAGCCGACAGTCAGCCCATCGAGGTGGAGGTCCGTGGGAGGCTGGACGCAACGGAAGCTGGCCCGCTACTCCAGGTGGCACTGATCGGCGCAGGCGTCGTTTATCTGCCGTCGGCGATGCTCGAGCCCTACGTGGAAAGCGGGAGGCTGGTCCCCGTCCTCTCGGAGTTCGTTCGCAGCGACATGTGGCTGTCAGCTGTCTATCTGCAACGTCGGCACAGCACGGCGGTGCAGCGTGCGTTCCTGGACTTTTTGGCGAGCCGGCTCAAGCCTGCGCAGGCGTTCGGATGAGGATCGGCTCATAGTGAGCCAACAGTCACCTTGTCTTTAAGACTCGCAAAGGAAACGATGTAGCCAGCCAGGGCGCTTGCTGCCACCGTGGAAGGACTGCCCAGCCACAACGACCCTGGGCCCGACCGGCCTGGGAAATTGCGGTTGATGGCACTGACAGTGACCTGTTCAGCGCGGCTCGATGCGCCAGGCCCGGCGTTGATACAAGCACCGCAGCCAGGTTCGACGAGCTGTACGCCCATCTGCAGAAAGACCGCTGTCATCCCTGCGCGATCGCTGCGTTCCCGTACGTCCTGGCTGCCGAACTGAAGAAAGAATTCCACCCCTGGCGCCAGTCGCAAGCCACGATCGGCGCCCCATTTCATGACTTCATGGTAGGCCTCGATGTCCTCGAGCTTGCCGCCGGTGCAAGACCCGCCATAGGCGATGTCGATCGCCACTCTCTCGGACGACAAATCAGATACGGCTACGCCTCTTCCAGGGTCGCCCGGCCGCGCGACCATCGGTTCCAAGGCCGAGCAATCGACCTCGATCTCCGAGTCGTAGTCCAATCCTTCGTCGCTGCGCATCCAGTCTGTCACCTGGAAGTCGCGTTCGCTGCGCCGAACGCGAATCGACTGTTCCGTCCGCCGTCAGCAAACGGATGGCCGCGCTTGAGGAGCGCGCCGGCATGCCGTTGTTGCGGCGTGGTGCATGAGGAATGGAACCGACTGATGCTGGCTTGGCGTTGGCACGCCAAGCGAGGGAGGTGCTGGCAAGCCTGGAGCGGATGCGAACGACATGCTATGCCGGAATTGAACAGCGACACGATATGTTTCACCATCTCTGCCGAAGAGGCTTCTTTCAAGCTGACCTTGATGGAGCGATGTTTCTCCAGCACCTTGACCATATCAGCTGGAAGTGAACTGGAAAGTGCGGCCAAACTCGCGACGATCCGCACGCTGCCCTCTCCCCCGCTTGCGATGACCTCCATGGTCGCTTGCTCGACAAGATATGCCGGAATCGACACTGATTGTGAATTTCGATAATGCTTGGCGGTGATTCCGGCAAAGGATGTCACGGCTTCGACGGCAATTCGAGCACGCTAGCCTCAAGTTCTGGCATCTCTTGTCGTTACTTCGCAGTTTTCCGGCATTGCGTGTCACATGTTGAGAGTAGAGGAGGGCAGACCTCAACCTGAACCATGAGCGCATCGGCTTATATCGTGATGCCGAAGCGGGACGGCTGACCGGTTATCCCCGCCGTGGTGGGCGCGCAGCGGCGCGTATGAGTATGGACTGCTTCAGACTGCGTTGCGGCCATCCTGCTCGCAGCGTCAGCCGCGTCTCAGGCAGTTATCTCCCTCAAGTGTCTTTCCCGCATCCAGCGCCTCTTTCACCCGTCTGGCGTCATCCTGTTCGGCTTGAGATGGGTGGCATGCTCGGCTGGACAGCCCCGACGACGCCCGAAGCCCTCGCCGCCAATTCCTTGACTGTCGCTCTGAGCAGATCCATGTCCTTCCGGAATCGATCTGCCGGGCCAGCGACAGTGAGCGATGCGATGCACTCTCCATTGCCGTCGAATACGGGCGCAATCACGGACCCGACCCCAGCGATAGGGGTATCGATGGAACTGCACACACCTTCAGTCCGGATCTTTGCCATCTCGCGCGTGATCGAGGCCCTCGCGATCCCGGCCGGCATCTTGATCTTGAACTGCACCGAGGCCATGTACGCGTCCCGGAACCCCTTGTCGGCAAATGCGAGCAGCAACCAGCCGGTCGGGCTCGCATACAGCGGCCGAACCGTACCGACGGGTACTTGCAGGCGAACCGGATGCGGGCTATTGACAAGTTCGACAAACGCCACGGCCTCGGCCTCACGGTTGAGCACGCCGAGCAAAACGGTCTCGCCGGTGCGTTCAACGAGTTCTTCCATGAAAGGCCGGATCATCTTCGGGAAGTTCCATGCGGACATCACGCTCGCCGAGAGGCGGATGATCGAGGGGCCGATGCGATAGCTGCCCTCACTGTGGATCAGGTAGCCTTCGGCCACGAGGGGGCGCAGCAGATTCAGCAGGCTGCTTTTCGGCGCTGCCAGCGTTGCGCTCAACTCGGCGAGCGACATCCCGTTCTGCGTCAGCGACAACACGTCGAACAATCCCAACAGGCGCGTCAGGGAACGCGGGCCGGTGGTGTCGCGTTCAGGGTCTTCCGCGGGCAGCGGCGCCGATCTCGCCTGTCTTGTCATTCGAATCCTTCGCCCATTCAGGGATGCTGAATCGCCATTTTACCGGGGCACCCCCCTACCGACTCTGGCGATTCATCGACAGGCGATTGACGAAGGTCGCGGCACGCGCTGCGCGATCTCTTCAGAGTTTCAATGCGCCACGCACGGCCTCGGCGATCGTCAGGATCGCGTCTTCGTCGCGTGTTGCCGGGTTGAACAGACGGTTGTGGCAGATCGCCACGGCGAGCTGCGCATCAGGATCGGCCCAGCCGATGGAGCCGCCCTGGCCGGGATGGCAGATCGCGCGCGGGTTCTTCGCCGAACACACTGGTGGATGTTCGCCGCCGAACCAGTAACCCCCGATCGTGATCGGGATCGGGAAGCCGAACATCACCGGATCGGGCTCGTCGCTGTGCGCACGCGGCGTGTTCAGCGTGGCCACCAGGCCTTCCGAGAGCAGCCGCACCCCGTCGAGCTCGCCGCCGCCAGCCAACATGGCCCAGAAACGCACTTCGCTGCGTGCGGTGAAGATGCCGCCCACCCCGGCCACCTCGGCGCGGCGCACCTCGGGTCGCTCGAACACCGCCGGTCCCAGCGCGACCGCGGGCGGCATCGAGGCGAGATAGAGCGGCGGCAAGTGCTCGGCCGGGAGCGGCCGCATCGCGTCGAACTGCCGCGCGATCCGCGGCTCGACAGCATCGGGGATACCGATCCAGAGGTCCGGCGCGCCGAGCGGCGCAGCGATCTCCTCGCGCACGAAGCGGCCGAGCGAGCGATGGTCCGGGTCGGCGCGGCGCACCAGTTCACCGAGGATCCATCCGAAGGTCATTGACAGGTACATGGTCTTCGCGCCGGGCTCCGCCAGCGGCGTGAGCTCGGCAATCGCGCGGGTCATCCAGGGCCAGTCGCACAAGCGCTCCGGGGTCATCCCCTCCGGCATCTGCGGAATGCCGGCGCGATGCGTCAGCACGTCGCGCAGCGTGGTTCTGCCTTTGCCGTGGGCGGCGTACTCCGGCCACCATGTCGCCACGGGTGCGTCGTAGTCGAGCCGGCCGCGATCGACCAGCATGTGCACTGCCGTCGCGGCGACGGCCTTGGTGACCGAGTAGACGTTGAAAAGCGTCTCGCCGTCGACGGGGCGGCCGTTTGCCGGATCGGCCAGGCCGCCCCACGCATCCACCACCAGGCGGCCGCGATGGTAGGCGGCCACCTGAATGCCGATCTCGCGGCCGCTGGCGATCGCGTCATCGATGGCGCGTTGCACCGGAGGGTTGGCGTCGAGCATGGGCGGGGTCAAGCGGGTCTCCTTTCGAGGTGGGCTGCACGGGTCGATGTGGCAGCGGCGACCTGGGCGCGCAGCGGGGCCTTCGATCGAAAAAGAAGCCTCGAAGCTCTTGTTGAGGCCTCGCCAATTGGTTTATATTGTAGAACGACGTTCAAATAAATGACGTCGCTTTTTCACGAGCTCGAGAGCCCTGGGCCCGGGTCGACAAAGGAGCAAGGCATGGTTCAAGGAGTAGCGCAAGACGCCGATGCGGCACTGCTGGCGGGCCGGTGCGCGATCGTGGCCATGCCGGGGCTGGCCCTCGGTGCTGCGCTGGCGCGCGGGCTGCGGCGGCATGGGGCGCGCGTGGTCGAGATCGACGTCGCGCCCGGCTCGCGCGCCGACGCGGAGGCGGCCATCGGGGATGCCACGCGCGAGGCCGGCGGCGCAGACCTCGTCGTGCATGCGGGCGCCACGCCTGCGGCGCTGGCGTCGCGCCCGCTCGAGGCGCTTTCTGCCGAGCAATGGCACTCCGCCGTGCATCGCAGCATGCTCACGAGCCTGTACTTCCTGCAGGCGGTCCATCGCCAGCAGCGCGAGGCGGGCGGGGCGACGGTCGTCGTCGGCCCTTCGACGGCGCTGGTCGGTGCGGCCGGCCTCGTCGCGCTGATCACGCTGGCCGAAGCGCAGCGCACGCTGGTCAAGTCGGCGGCGCGGCAATGGGGCCGGCACGGCATGCGCCTCAACTGGGTCGGCGTCGGGGCGCAGCGCTACGCGCCCTCGCTGGCAGACGCCGCGCTGCCGCCGACGCCGGAGCTCGGTCCGCCGCCGCCAGCGCTCGGCCGCGTGCCCGAGGCGGAAGCCGAGGTGGCCGACGTGATCGCATGGCTCGGCAGCGATGGGGCGCGCGGCGTGACGGGCGCGAGCTTCAACCTCGACGGCGGCGACTGGATGGTGCCATGAGCGCCGCCCGGCCGCCCGAAGGCGCTCGCACCGCAGCCGAAGGCGAAGGTACTCCAATGAGCAATGCAAGCGCAACGACGACGACAACCGGCGCGGGCCTGCTGCAGGGCCGCGTCGCCTTCGTGACCGGCGCCGGCGCCGGCATCGGCCGCGGCATCGCGCTGGCGCTCGCCGCCGCGGGCGCGCGGGTGGCCGTGACCGGGCGCCGGGGGGCGACCTGCGACGACACCGTCGCGCTGATTGCCGCCGAGGGCGGCATTGCTTTCGCGCTGGAGGCAGATGTCGGCGACGCCGCGGCGGTGAACCGTGCGGTCGAAGCAACCGTCGCCCGTTGGGGGCGGCTCGACATCCTGGTGCAGAACGCGAACGCCGGCGCAGACTCGGCGCATCCGATCGCGCTCGAAGAGGTCACGGAAGAAGACTGGCTGCGACAGGCCCGCGTCGCCTGGGACGGCAACCTGCATTGCGCCCAGGCCGCGGTGCCGCACCTGCGGGCCAGCGGGAGCGGCCGCTTCATCGTGCTCGGCTCGGCCTTCGGGCTGCATGGCGCGGCGATGAATCCGGTGTATTCGGCGTTGAAGGGCGGCGACCGCGGCTTCGTCAAGTCGCTGGCGCGCGAGTGGGGGCCCTACGGCATCACCGTGAATGCGATCGAGCCCGCCGCTGCCACCGAGCCGACCCAGGTGTTCTTCGCCCAGAACCCCGCGGTCCGCGACGCCTACCTCCGCATGTTCCCGCTCGGCCGCATGGGCGCGCCGCGCGAGGACATCGGCCGCGCCGTCGTGGCGCTCTGCAGCGACCTGATGGGCTACGTCAGCGGGCAGAACCTGCCCGTCGACGGCGGCCTGTACACCGCATTGTGAGGACAGCCATGACGGGACGCGTGCAAGGAAAAGTGGCGCTGGTGACCGGCGCGGGCGGCGGCATCGGCGCGGCCTGCGCGATGGCGCTGGCGCGTGAAGGCGCCGCGGTCGCGGTCGGCGACATCGACCTGGCCGCCGCCGAGCGCCAGGTCGCAGCGATCGAGGCGGAGGGCGGCCGGGCGATCGCACTGCAGGTCGATCTCGGCGACGAGGCCTCGGTGCTCGCGATGGTCGAAGCCACCGTCTCCCGGCTCGGCGGCCTCGACATCCTGCACAACAACGCGGCCGACACACGGCTCTCGTCGACGCGCGACCGGCCGGTTGCCACCGTCGAGACCGAGGTCTGGGACGCGATCCTGCGCGTCAACCTGCGCGGCACGATGCTCGCTTGCCGGGCGGCCATCCCGCACCTGCGCCGGCGCGGCGGCGGCTCGATCGTCAACACCAGCTCGAATGCGGCGCTCGCCGGCGCGCTCTCGCACAGCGCCTACAGCGCGTCCAAGGCCGCAATCAACTCGCTGACGCAGAGCGTCGCGACGCAGCACGGCAAGGAAGGCATCCGCTGCAACGCGATCTCGCCGGGGCTGATCGTCACGCCGTCGACCAGGGACAGCTATGCCGCCTCTGGCGTCGGAGAGATCATGCTGCGCCACCATCTGACGCCGCGGCTCGGGCGGCCCGAGGACATCGCGGCCGCCGTGGTCTTCCTCGCCTCCGACGAGGCCGGCTTCATCACCGGCCAGGTGATCTGCGTCGACGGCGGTTCGCTGGCGCACCAGCCTTACGTTGCGGACTTCGCAGAGCGCGAGGCAGCATCGTGAGCGATCTGGCGCAGCGTCTGGCCCGCGTCGAGGCTGAGCTGGCGATCGGGCAACTGCCCGCGCGCTACGCCGTCGCGGTCGACTCACGCAATGTCGATGCCCTGGCCGCGCTCTTCGCCGCCGATGTGGACTGCGGCCGCTGGGGCATCGGACGCGAGGCCTTGAAGCGCTACTACGCGAGCCGGCATGTGCTCACGGGCTTCTACCGCTCGGTCCACCTGGTGTGCGGCCAGACGATCGAGCTGATCGACGCCGATCACGCGAGCGGCACGGTCTACTGCCGTGCCGGACACGAAGACAAGGACCACTGGATCGAGATGTCCATCTGCTATTTCGACCGCTATGTCCGCAGCGAAGGCCTCTGGTGCTTCGAGCGCCGCGACGAGAAGCACTGGTACTCGACCGACTGGCAGCAGCGCCCCAACCGCGGCGAGGGCGCGGGCTTCCAGAATTGGCCCGGCAAGTACGAAGGCCCGAAGTTCGCGCCGAGCCTGCCGCATGCCTGGCCGAGCTGGGCGGCCTACTGGGAGGCGCAGGGGGACGTTGCCCGACGCGCGGTGACCCATGCACCCTGATCTCGCATTCACGAGGAACTGACGCATGCGCAGGGCTGCCATCGTCTCCCCTTTGCGCACCGCCGTCGGCGCCTTCGGCGGCAGCCTGAAGCCGCTGCCCGCCGACCAGCTCGCCAGCGCCGTCCTGAAGGCGCTGGTCGCCCGCAGCGGCATCGACCCGGAGCGCATCGACGAGGTCGTGATGGCCCAGTCCTACGCCAACAGCGAGGCGCCTTGCCTCGGCCGCTATGCCGCGCTCGATGCCGGCTTGCCGGTCGCGGTGCCGGGCATGACCCTGGACCGGCGCTGCGGCTCCGGGCTGCAGGCCGTGATCGATGCGGCGATGCAGGTGCAGACCGGCGCGGCCGATGTCGTCGTGGCCGCCGGCGTCGAGAGCATGAGCAATATCGAGTACTACAGCACCGACCTGCGCTGGGGCGCGCGCGCCGGCTCGGTCACGATGCACGACCGCCTGCAGCGCGGTCGCGAGCGCTCGCAGCCCGAACACCGCTTCGGCTACATCTCCGGCATGCCCGAGACCGCCGAGAACCTGGCGGGTGACTACGGCATCTCGCGCGAGGCCGCCGATGCCTTCGCGATGCGCAGCCATCAGCGCGCCGCCGCGGCCTGGCGCGAAGGCCGCTTCGCGCACGAGGTGGTGAGCGTCGCCGTGCCGGCGAAGAAGGGCGAGGCGTTGCACTTCGCGCGCGACGAAGGCATCCGTGCCGAGACCACGATGGAGACGCTGGCGAAGCTGAAGCCCGTGCTGAAGGGCGGCACCGTGACCGCCGGCAACGCGAGCCAGCAGAACGATGCGGCCGCCGCCTGCCTGGTCGTCGCCGAGGACAAGCTGGCCGAACTGAAGCTCGAGCCGATGGCCTGGGTGCGCGGGTGGGCCGCCGCCGGCTGCGAGCCGTCGCGCATGGGCATCGGCCCCGTGCCCGCGGTGAAGAAGCTGCTGGCGCGCACCGGCCTGTCGTTCGACCGGCTCGATCTCGTCGAGCTGAACGAGGCCTTTGCGGCACAGGTGCTGGCGGTGCTGAAGGGCTGGGAATGGAACGATGCCGACCGGCTCAACGTCAATGGCGGCGGCATCTCGCTCGGACACCCGATCGGCGCGACCGGCGTGCGCATCCTCGCGACGATGCTGCACGAGCTGAAACGGCGCCAGGGCCGCTATGCGCTGGAGACGATGTGCGTCGGCGGCGGGCAGGGGCTGGCCGCGCTCTTCGAGCGGGCCGGGTCGTAGTGAACCTCACGGGTCGTACCGCATTGACAGCGCCAACTCGACGCGTTTATATTTCAGAACGTCATTCTATTATTGATACCTGATGCCCGCGAGGCAGCTCGCGTCCGGTGCAGCCAGAACCAGGAGAGACACACAGTGGATACCGCCGTGAAGCCCAAGGTGCGCGTGGACTACGTTCCGGCCGAGCACTACATCTCGCGCGAGATCGTGCAGCTCGAGAAGCGCCTGCTGTGGCCCAAGGTGTGGCAGCTCGCCTGCCGCCTCGAGGAGATCCCCTTTCCGGGCGACTACGTCACCTACGACATCAACGACGAGTCGGTCATCGTCGTGCGCCAGACGCCGGACACGATCCGCGCCTTCTACAACGTGTGCCAGCACCGCGGGCGGCGCCTGACCGAAGGCTGCGGGTCGGCCGCCAGGCTGCAGTGCCGCTTCCACGGGTGGCAATGGAGCCTGGACGGCAAGGTCATCCGCATCGTCGATCGCGACGACTGGCAGGGCTGTCCCGACATGAGCGACGAGGACTTCTCGCTGCCGGAAATCAAGGTCGACACCTGGGCCGGCTTCGTCTTCGTCAATTTCGATCCGGCCTGCGAGCCGCTCGCCCGGCACCTGGCGCCGGTGCCGGAATACACCGACTGCTACGAGTTCGAGAAGATGCGCTACCGCTGGTACAAGTCGGTGCGCCTGCCCTGCAACTGGAAGGTCGCGCTGGAAGCCTTCAGCGAGGGCTACCACGTCTTCGGCACGCACCCGCAGCTGCTCGATTGCCAGGGCGACGACGTGACGCGCAGCTTCACCTTCGGCAGGCACGGCATGTTCGGCTACCCGGCGCCGGCGCGGCTGCCGGGCGCGCCGTCGCCGCGCACCGGACGGCCGGTCCCGGACGACGTGCGCCCCGGCATCGTCAAGTTCTTCGCCGACCTGGAGGACCAGCTCAAGGCGATCACCACCCAGCGCGACCTCGATGCCGCCAGGCGCATCCTCACCGAGTGCTCGCCCGACACGCCGCACCTCGAGCTGCTGATGAAGGTGGGCCAGTTCCAGGCCGAGGCCGCGATCGCCGAAGGGGCAGGCTGGCCGAACATCACGGGCGAGCAGATCTACAAGGCCGGGACCGACTGGCACGTGTTCCCGAACATGATCTTCCTGATGTCGCCCGACGGCATGCTCTTCTACCGCGCCCGGCCGGACGGCGACAACCCCGACTCCTGCTTCTACGACATCTGCTCGATCGCGCGCTACGCGCCGGGCGCCGAGCCGAAGCTCGAGCGCGAGTTCTATTGGGGCGCGGACGACTGGAAGACCGACACCGTCGAGCGCTTCGGCCTGATCCTGTCGCAGGACTTCGCCAACATGACCGAAGTGCAGAAGGGCATGAAGTCCCAGGCCTTCCGAGGCGCGCGCACGAACCCGCTGCAGGAGTCCGCGATCTCGAACTTCCACCGCGCGCTGCGCGAGATCCTGTTCGACGAGACGAGCAGGGCCTGAGGACACGATGTCGACCAACGGAACCTGGGACGAGGCCTTCGACTTCGTCATCGTCGGCAGCGGCGGCGGCTCGATGTGCGCCGCGCTGGCGGCCAAGCAGCTCGGCAAGCGCGCCTTGATCGTCGAGAAGCAGCCGCTGATCGGCGGCTCGACCGGTTTTTCCGGCGGCGTCTGGTGGGTGCCGAACAATCCGGTGATGAAACGCGCCGGCGTGGCCGACAGTGCCGAGCGCGCGCGGCAGTACCTCGATGCGGCCGTCACCTACCAAGGCCCGGGCACCAGCCCCGCGCGGCGCGATGCCTTTCTGCGCAACGGCCCGAAGATGGTCGAATTCCTCGAAGGCCAGGGCATGAGGTTCGTCTACGCCGACGGCTGGTCCGACTACTACGACGAGCTGCCCGGCGGCGAGCCGCGCGGCCGCTCGCTCCTGGCCGAGCTTTTCGACACGCGCGAGCTGGGCGAATGGGAGTCGAAGCTGTCGCGCTACAAGGGCTTCAGCCTGCCGCTGCCGACCGATCAGTTCCCGTCGCTGATGCTGGCCAAGCGCACCTGGGGCGGCAAGAAGACCGCGCTGTCGATGGTCGGACGCATGCTGAAGGCCAAGCTGACCGGCCGGCGGCTCGCCGGCGCGGGCGCGGCGATCCAGGGCCGGATGCTGCAGATCGCGCTGCGCGAGCAGCTGCCGATCTGGACCGATTCGGCCCTTGCGCAATTCGTGCTCGACGGCGATCGCGTCGTCGGCGTTGCGGTGCAGCGCGACGGCAGGCTGGTGCGCGTGCAGGCGCGCGATGGCGTGCTGATGAACGTCGGCGGCTTCTCGCGCAGCGCGGCGATGCGCCAGCGCTTCCAGCCCCAGCCGAATTCGGCCACCTGGACCAATGCCAACCCCGGCGACACCGGCGAGGCGATCGAATGGGCGATGGCGCTCGGCGCGGCGGTGGACTGCATGGACGAAGCCTGGTGGGTCGTGACCTCGCTCGCGCCGGACGGCCAGCCGCCGAAGCCCGGCGGCTATGCGGCCGACGGCACGCCGCTGCCCTTCATGCACCACCTGGACCTGTCGCTGCCGTACTCGATGATGGTCGACAAGCTCGGCGAGCGCTTCTGCGACGAGGCCGGCGCCTACATGGAGATCGGCCAGCGCATGTACCAGCGCCAGCGCGAGACCGGAAAGGCCGTGCCGAGCTGGGTCATCATGGACAGCCGCCAGCGCGCCTACTACCCCTGGGGCACCGCGCAGCCCGGCCAGGTGCCCGAGGAGTGGTTGAAGAGCGGCTACATGGTGAAGGCCGAGTCGATCGACGAGCTGGTGAAGAAGACCGGCATCGACGGGGCAGGGCTGGCGCGGACCCTCGAGCGCTTCAACGGCTTCTGCCGCAGCGGCGTCGACAGCGATTTCGGCCGCGGCTCGCGCGCCTTCGATCGTTGCCATGGCGACCCGACCGTGACGCCGAATCCCAACCTCGGCGCGATCGAGAAGCCGCCGTTCTACGCGGTGCGCATGTACCCGGGTGACGTCGGCACGGCCGGCGGCGTGGTCACCGACGAGCATGCGCGGGTGCTGCGGGAGGACGGCTCGGTCATCCACGGGCTCTATGCCACCGGCAACTGCACCGCCTCGGTGGTTGGGCGTTGCTATCCCGGCGCGGGCGCGAGCATCGGCGCCTCCTTCACCTTCGGCTACATCGCCGCGCACCACGCACTGGGCGCACCCCTGCAATGACATCGACCAGGACGAATCCATGACACCAGACACGCGCATCGACCAGGCCATCCTGGTCGACATCTACCGCCGCATGGCCCTGATCCAGCGCAGCGACGATCGCTTCCGCGCGGTCATCAAGGCCGGCAAGATCGTCGCGCCGTACTACTCGCCACGCGGGCAGGAAGCGATTCCCGCCGCGGTGTCGGTGAACCTCACGAACGAGGACACGATCTGCACCATCTACCGCGGCATCCACGACATGCTCGCCAAGGGCGTGCCGTCGAAGCTGCTGTGGGCGGAGATCGCCGGCAAGGCGACCGGCACCTGCAAGGGCAAGGGCGGCCCGATGCACATCACGCACCCGGAGTCCGGCGTGATGGTGACGACCGGGATCGTCGGCAGCAGCATGCCGATCGCCAACGGACTGGCGCTGGCGGCGCAGATCCGAGGGCAGAAGCACGTGTCCGTCGCGTATTTCGGCGATGGCGCCTCGAACATCGGCGCCTTCCACGAGGCCTTGAACATGGCGGCGGTCTGGAAGCTGCCGGTGATCTTCGTCTGCCAGAACAACGGCTATGGCGAGCACACGCGCTACGAGCTGGCCACCTCCGCGAAGCAGGTCTCCGACCGCGCCGCGGGCTACCAGATGCCCGGCGTCACGATCGACGGCAACGACCCGCTGGCGGTGTATGCGGCGGCGCGCGAGGCCGTCAGCCGCGCGCGCGCCGGCGAGGGCCCGACGCTGATCGAAGCCAAGACCTTCCGCTTCCAGGGCCACGTCTTCGGCGACGCGGACGCCTACATGGCGCCGGGCGAGAAGGAGGCTGCGATGGCGAGGGATCCGGTTCCGCGCTTCCGCAGCTGGCTGATCGAAGGAGGCGTGGCCGAATCCGAGCTGGCGGCGCTCGAGTCGGCGATCGATCGCGAGATCGACGAGGCCGTGGCTTTCGCGCTGGAGAGCCCGGTGCCGGACTTGTCCGAACTGCAGCGGGATGTGCTGGCCGAGGAGGTTGCGCAATGAATACGACAAGCACCGTGCTCGACAAGGTCAAGCCGATGAACACGATCCAGGCCGTCAACCTGGCGCTCGACGAAGCAATGGGCCTGGACCCGAACGTCATCCTGCTCGGCGAGGACATTGCCGACGGCCAAGAGGGCGGGATCGTCGGCGTGACCAAGGGGCTCTCGACCAAGTACGGCACCTCGCGCGTGCGCTCCACGCCGATTTCCGAGCAGGCGATCATCGGTGCGGCGATCGGCGCGTCGATCGTCGGCATGCGGCCGGTGGCGGAGATCATGCTGATGAACTTCACCGCGGTGGCGATGGACATGATCGTCAACCACGCGGCCAAGCTGCGCTACATGTCGGGCGGGCAGACGCATGTGCCGATCACGATTCGCACGATGACCGGCGCCGGCTTCGGCACCGGCGGCCAGCATGCCGACTACCTCGAGGCCTGGTTCGCGCACACCGCCGGCATGAAGGTGGTGGCGCCGTCGTCGCCGGCCGATGCCTACGGCTTGATGCTGTCGTGCATCTTCGACGAAGACCCTTGCCTCTTCATCGAGAACATGCCGAGCTACTGGACGCCCGGCGCGCCGCCGCAGCTCGGCCAGCGCATTCCGCTCGGAAAGGCGAAGGTGCTGCGCGAAGGCCGCGACGTGACGGTGATCAGCTACAGCCGCATGGTGCAGGACTGCGCCGCGGTCGCGGACAAGCTGGCGAAGGAAGGCGTGGAGGTCGAGCTGATCGACCTGCGCACGATCTCGCCGCTGGACGAGGCCACCTTGCTGAGCTCGGTCGCGAAGACGCGGCGCGCGGTGGTCGTGCATGAAGCGGTGCGCCGCTTCGGCGTGGGCGCCGAGATCGCCGCGCTGCTGCACGAGCACCTGTTCAGCGCGCTGAAGGCGCCGGTGCAGCGCGTCGGCGCGAACCACTCGCCGGTGCCGTTCTCCAAGACGCTGGAGGCAGCCCACGTGCCGCAGCCGGCGACGATCGAGGCGGCGATCCGCAAGACGCTGGACTGAAGCGCGACCATCCCAAACGACCGAGGACATCCCCGTGGCCACCCAGGTTCTGCTCCCCAAGATCGGCTTTTCCATGAACGAGGCGACGCTCGCCGAATGGATGGTCGCCGACGGCGCCGCCGTCACCGAAGGCCAGCCGCTGTACGCGCTGGAAAGCGACAAGTCCGTGCAGGAGGTCGAGTCGCCCGCGACCGGCACGCTGAAGATCGTGGCCCGCGTCGGCGAGGTCTACGAGGTCGGCGCGCTGCTGGCCGAGATCGCATGATCGGCGCCGACCTTCCGGCGTGGCCGGTGGTCGACTTCGCAGCCTTCGGCGAGGTCGAGCTCAGGCCGCTTTCGCGCATCCAGGGCCTGACCGCCGGGTTCCTGGCTCGCAACTGGCTGAGCATTCCGCACGTCACGCACCAGGACGACGCGGACATCACCGCGGTCGAAGCGCTGCGTGCGACGCTGGCGCCCCGGCCGAGCGCGCTGGCCTTCTTCGCGAAGGCGCTGGTGTCGGGCCTGAAGGCCTTCCCGCAGTTCAATGGGTCGCTGGACGCGAGCGGCAGGAACCTCGTGCTGAAGAAGTACTTCCACATCGGCATCGCGATCGACACGCCGCGCGGGCTCGTGGTCGGCGTGGTGCGCGACTGCGACCGCAAGCCGCTCGCCGACATTGCGGCCGACATCTCGGCCCTGTCCGCCAAGGCCCGGGGCCGCGGGCTGCCGATGAGCGACATGGAGGGCGGCTGCATCTCGATCAGCTCGCTCGGCGGCATCGGCGGCACCGGCTTCACCCCGATCGTCAACGCGCCCGAGCTCGCGATCCTCGGCATCGCCAAGGCCGAATGGAAACCTCGTCGCGGATCGGACGACGCGATCGAATGGCGGCTGAAGGTCCCGCTCTCGCTGAGCTACGACCACCGCGTGATCAACGGCGCCGACGCGGCGCGCTTCCTGCGGCATCTGGACGAGGTACTCGCCGAGCCGAAGCAGCTGCTCGCCTGAGGAAGTCCTGCAAGCCGCTCGTCATCGCGCATCCTCCAGAATCAGATCGGCCGCGCGCCATGCCATCGCCATCACCGGACCGTTGGTGTTGCCGGCGGGCATGGTCGGCGCGATCGACAGGTCCATCACGCGCAGCGCCTCGACGCCGCGCACCTTGAGCAGCGGATCGACGACGCTGCGCTCGTCGCCGCCCATGCGGCAGGTGCCGCAGGCGTGGTAGCCGCTCTGGCCGCCGCTGCGGAAGGCGTCCAGGATCTGTTCGTCGCTCTGCACCGCCGGGCCTTCCGCTGTGATCCATGCCGCCAGGCTCGGTTGTTCCGCGACGCGGCGCATGAAGCGCATCGAGGCGATCGCGATGCGGCGGTCTTCCTCCTCGGCGAGGTAGTTGGGGTCGACCTTGGGCGGCACGTCCGGGTCGGGCGAGACGATGCGCAGATGACCCTGGCTGCGCGGGCGCAGCCCGTAGCTGAAGAGCTGCATGCCGGGGAAGTCTTCCATCGCCATGCCGCCCGCCGCGAAATCGAGCGAGAAGGGGCACATCATCAGCTGCGCGTCGGGCCGCGCGGCCCCGGGCAACGATCGGTAGAAGCCGCCGACCGGATACGAGCCCGTCGCCATCACGCCGCTGCGCGTCGACAGGTACCTGGTCGCATGGAGCCCGAGGCGCCAGCCGCTGAACTCGCGGTTCTGGGAATGGCGCCAGTCGGCGAGCCGCCACTGCGCCATGTACAGCAGGTGCTCGCGCAGGTGGAGCCCGACGGCCAGGTTGTGCGCCACCGCCCGGATTCCCAGGGAGCGAAGATGCTCGCCGTCACCGACGCCGGAGAGCTGCAGCAGGCGCGGCGATTGGAGCGCACCGGCGCAGAGGATGACCTCGCGCGTCGCGTCGAAACGCCGTGCGCGGCCATCGACCACTGCCTCGACGCCGACGGCCCGCCGGCCTTCGAACAGCACGCGGCGGACCCGCGTGTCGGTGAGCACTGTCAGGTTGGGGCGCGATCGCACCGGGGTCAGGAAGGCGGCGGCGGCGCTCTGCCGCACCCCATCGCGGATCGTGTAGCTCAGGTAGGCGATGCCTTCGTGATCGAGACGATTGAGGTCGTCGCGGCGCTCGAGGCCCAGGCGCGCACAGGCGGCGATCGTTGCTTCTGCCAGCTCGGTGCGCTCGCCGTGCGGCGTCACCTTCAGCGGCCCGCCGGCGCCGCGCAGGTCGTCGGCGCCGAGTGCGTGGTCTTCGATCGCCTTGAAGCTCTTCGCGATTTCGGCCCAGCCCCAGCCGGCGGCGCCCTGCGAGGCCCACTCGTCGTAGTCCGCAGGATGGCCGCGCATGTAGACCATGCCGTTGATCGCGCTCGAGCCGCCGAGCATCTTCCCGCGCGCCCAGACCTCCTGCCGGCTGCCGTTGCCGGCGTGGGGCGCCACAGGGATGTAGTCGGCATGCTTCGGGTCCGCTAGCAGCTTGCCGAAGCCCTTGGGCATGGCGATCGGGGGGCTGTGGTCCTCGGGCCCGGCCTCGATCAGCAGCACCCGGTGGCCGGGGTTCTCGCTGAGGCGGTTGGCCAGCACGCAGCCGGCCGAGCCGGCGCCGACGATGAGGTAGGTCGCGTCGGTCACTGCAGCGCTCAGTCGAAGCGCACGTGGATGTGCTTGGGCACGCGCATCATCGTGCCCTGGATCCGCGGTGGCGGCATGTCGGGATCGAGGCGCAGGTTCGGCAGATGGTCGAGGATCGCATTCAGCGCCCGCGCCATCTCGACGCGCGCGAGGTGCTGGCCGATGCACACATGGGGCCCGAACGCAAACGCGAAATGGCGCTGTTTCTTGCGGAAGATGTCGAAGCGGTCCGGGTTCTCGAAGCGCGAGGGATCGCGGTTCGCCGAGCCCGAAGCCACTGAAAGGCAGGCGCCTGCCGGCAGCTTCACCCCGCAGAGTTCGGTGTCGACCGAGGGTGTGCGTGTCGCGATCAGCACAGGGCCGTCCCAGCGCAAGGCTTCCTCGATCGCCTGCGGAATCAGCGAGCGGTCCTTGCGCACCGCCTCGAGCTGGTCCGGATGGGTCAGCAGGCCGGTCAGCAGGATGCTCGTGCCTCGGTAGGTGGTGTCGCCGCCTGCATTGACGAGCTGCCGCAGGAAGGAGATCAGGATCTCTTCGGGCAGGCGCTCGCCGTCGACTTCGGCATGTGACAGCAGGCTCACGAGGTCATCGCCCGGGTCCGCGCGCCGCTCCTGCAACAGGGCCTTGAAATACACGCCCCGGCGGCAGGTCCAGCTGCCTGTAGATGATCTGGAACGGGTAGTGGTGGGTGAACTCCTGCACCAGATCGGCTCGGCCGCGGCCGCTGAACTTCTCCATCAGCGACGCCACGACGGGATCGACCAGCGTCTCGCCCCACTTCGATACGGTGTTCGGCAGGAACGCCTTCTGGAAGATCTTGCGATAGCGCGGATGGTCCGGCGCATCCATCGTGCTCACGCTCTGGCCGAACGAGATGCCCAGGTTGCGCGCGTAGATGCCGTTCGAGTAGGTCTGCGGATCCAGGAAGACGCTCTCGACCGCGTCGTAGCCGAGCACCAGGTACGCCGGCAGAACCGCCATCGTCACGTCCGGATGCAGGCCCAGCGCGCTCCGGTAGTCGAAGGCATGCACCGGCCCTTGTTCGCGCCACCGGGCAAGCTGCGGGTAGGGATCGTCGTGCTCGCCGAACGCGGCGTCATCGGAGACGAAGGGGTCGTAGGCCGGGTCGTCGAAGTCCTGGATGCGGGGGATGGCGCCCATGGTGATCCTTGTCGATATCTGCGGCATTGATATTACAGAACGATGTTCAACTATACGACTTGGTTTTCTACGTACGCGAGCAACTGCTCTCGGGTTTTCCCGGATCATGACGGATTAACTTCAGAATAGTATTCACAAAATAGAACGACTGTCATGCGGATAGTCGCACGGTGTTGATGGGGTCGCCGGCGCAGGGGTCGCCTGAGGAGACTGAAATGCTCAGTGGTCTGAAAGTGTTGGCAATCGGCTCGGCAGTGGGTGTGTTCGGCTCGCTCGGCTATCTGAAGTCGGACGCGTCCGATGAAGCGCGCGCCGCGGGCCCCTCGAAGGCCGAGGTCTGCCGGGCGGGCGGCAGCAACCTGCCGGCTGCGACGGCCCAGGAGTGCTACCGGGAGATGGTTCGTGCCTACGGCCACCTGGGAGGCTCGATCGGCCAGGTCTTCGCGGCGTCGCGCCGCTGAGGTCGGCGCCTCGCCGACCGCGCCCGGGCCGGCGCGCACCGCGCGGCGAGCCTGAGCCGGAATTCGCTTCGGATGCCCTGCGATGCCATCGTGCGATGGCTTGTACAGGCGCGTCTGCCCCTGATGGAATTGCCCTGCGGCCGCCCGTGGCGTCGGGCTGCACCGGCATGCGAAGGCATGCTGCAAAGGGTTTGCAATGTTCTTAAAGTAGACTATCATTCGACTATACGAACAGCGAGGTGAGTCTTATGAACAGCCTGCAAATCGATTCGAACGGCACGTTGACCGAACTCGTCGCATTCAAGTGGCTGATGGCCGGGCGCGGCTGGTGGGTGGATGTGCCGCGCTTCTGGCGCGACGCGGCCTACGCACGCGAGTGCGCACAGAAGGGCGCCGAAAGCGGTCTGGAGCTGCTCGCGCGCAGCAGCGCCGCCTTGCTGGCGCAGGTGCCGCGACCGACACTCCAGGGGACCTGATCCTCACTTCACTGCCATGTCCAGAAAGCCCTTCTCGCACATTCGCGTTCTCGATCTGTCGCGCGTCATCGCCGGCCCGCTGGCCGCGCAGATGCTCGGCGATCTCGGTGCCGAGGTGATCAAGGTCGAGCGCCCCGGCGCGGGCGACGATGCGCGCAGGATGGGCCCGCCGTTCCTGAAGGACCGCGACGGCCGCGACACGCACGAGACGCCGATCATCCTGGGCAGCAACCGCAACAAGAAGTCGATCACGCTCGACCTCGCCCAGCCCGAGGGCCAGGGGCTGGCGCGCCGGCTGGCCGCGATGTCGGACGTGCTGGTCGAGAACTTCAAGGTCGGCGACCTGAAGCGCTACGGCCTGGACCAGGCAAGCCTGCGCGAGCTCAATCCGCGCCTCGTCTATTGCTCGGTGACCGGCTTCGGCCAGACCGGGCCCTATGCGCCGCGCCCCGGCTACGACTCGATCTTCCAGGCCATGGGGGGCCTCATGAGCGTGACCGGCTATCCGGACGAGGAGGGCGGTGCGCCGGTCAAGACCGGCCCTTCGATCGCCGACTTCGTGGCCGGGCAGTTCGCCGCGATCGGCGTGATCACGGCCCTTTACGAGCGCGATGCGAACCGCGAGGCCAGCGGCGGCCGCGGCCAGCACGTCGATGTCGCGCTCTTCGACTCGCTGGTGGCTTCGCTGTCGCACTACGCGGCGCAGTACCTGGCGACCGGCGAGGTGCCGGTGCGGCGCGGCACGCAGGGCAGCGGCGGCTTGCCGTCGCAGGTCTTCCCGTGCGCCGATGGCGGCGTGATGGTGGTGTGCGGCAATGACGAGCAATACCGTCGCTTCTGCAGCGCGCTCGATCACCCCGAGCTCGCCGACGACCCGCGCTTCGCGACCAACCCGCTGCGCGTGGGCAACCGCAAGCCGCTCGCCGCCACCTTCGATGCGATCACGCGCCGCTGGCGCCAGGCCGACCTGCTCGCCGCGATGGAAGCGGCCGGCGTACCGGCCGGGCCGATCCGCGATCTCAAGCAGGTGTTCGACGATCCGCAGGCGCAGCACCGCGGCCTGGCCGCGGAGGTACCGCATCCACTGGCCGGCAGTGTCAGGATCTGCACCAATCCGATCAAGTTCTCGGACACGCCGATCACCGACTACACCGCGCCGCCGACGCTGGGCCAGCACAACGACGAGATCTACCGCGGCCTGCTCGGCCTGGCCGCCGAGGAGATCGAACGCTTGAAGTCGAAGGGAATCGTGTGAGCGGCGAGCGCGATGCGCTGGTCGTCATCGGTGCCGGACATGCCGGCACCGAGCTCGCGGTGCAGGCGCGCGAGGCCGGATGGCAGGGCCGCATCCAGCTGGTCGGCGACGAGACCGCGCTGCCCTACCACCGGCCGCCGCTGTCGAAGGCCTACCTGGCCGGCACCGCGACGCTCGACTCGTTGCACCTGAAGGCGCGCGCCACGCTCGAGAAGGCCGGCGTCGAGCTGGTGCAGGGCCGGCGCGTGCAGACCGTGGACCGAGCGGACCGGCGCGTCGCGTTCGAGGACGGCTCCTCGATCGGCTATGCGCGGCTCGCGCTGGCCACCGGTGGGCGCCCCCGTCCGCTGCCGCCGGCGATCGCGGGCGCGGCCATTGGCGCCGACAACTTCCACTACCTGCGCACGCTCGCCGACGTCGATCGCATCCGCCGGCACTTCGAGCCCGGTGCGCGCGTCGCGATCGTCGGCGGCGGCTACATCGGCCTCGAGGTGGCCGCGGTGGCGGTGAAGGCCGGGCTGAAGGTCACCGTGCTGGAGGCGGCCGACCGCGTGCTCGCGCGGGTGACCGCGCCGCGCGTGTCGTCCTTCTACGAGCAGGTGCACCGCGAAGCCGGCGTCGACCTGCGCGTCGGCGTGCAGGTCGACGGCTTCGCGCTCGATGCGGCGCGCCGCAGGGTCACCGGCGTGCATTGCGCCGACGGCGAGCGCCTGGCCTGCGACCTGGTGATCGTCGGCATCGGCCTGGTGCCCAATACCGAGCTCGCCGCCGCCGCTGGCCTTGCGGTCGACGACGGCATCCGCATCGACGCCTGCGCACGCACCAGCGACCCGCAGGTCGTCGCGGCCGGCGATTGCACGCGCTTCGACAGCGCGCTGTATGGCCGCTGCGTGCGGCTCGAGTCGGTGCCGAATGCGCTCGAACAGGCGCGCTCCGCGGCGGCGGCGCTGCTCGGGCATGAGCGGCCGTTCGAGAGCGCGCCGTGGTTCTGGTCCGACCAGTACGACCTGAAGCTGAAGATGGTCGGCCTGTCGCAGGGCCATGACCAGTTCCTGTTGCGCGGCTCGGTCGAGCAGCGCTCGTTCTCGGCCTTCTACCTGAAGGGCGAACGCGTGATCGCGGTCGACACCGTGAATCGCCCGGCCGAGTTCATGCTGGCCAGGCGCATCGTCGGCGAACGCATGGCCATCCCGCCCGAGCGGCTGGTCGACGACGGCGCGCCGCTGAAGAGCCTGCTTGCGGAAGCCTTGCCCCAATAAGGAGAAAACCACCGTGCCCCGTTTCACGATCATCGAGCACACCGGTGCCGAGCACCAGGTCGACGCCGAAGTCGGCCAGTCGGTCATGCAGGGCGCCATCGACGCCCTAGTGCCCGGCATCCTCGCCGACTGCGGCGGCTCTTGCAGCTGCGCTACCTGTCACTGCTACGTCGACGAAACCTGGATGTCCAGGCTGCCGCCGCCGGAATCCACTGAGCGCGACATGCTCGAGTGCGTGCTCGAGCAGCGCGAGACGAGCCGCCTGTCGTGCCAGTTGCGCGTCACGCCCGCGATCGAGGGCCTCGTGATCCGCCTGCCCGCATCGCAAGTCTGAAGCACCCCAATTCGAGCCGTGCCGCGACCGCGCGGAGTGGCATCCCATCCCCGGAGAACCTGATGACGACCACCACCACTTCTGCTGCACCGCTTTTCAAGGGCCCGATCTTCGACGGCGACACCCATCTCTACGAAACCCCCGATTCCTTCAGCCGCTACCTGCCCGAACAGTTCAGGAAGGATTGGAGCTACGAGTGGAAGGTCGGCGCCGACGGCGAATACGCGATGTACGTGGGCCAGCGCAAGGTCGAGATCAGTGCCGGCTATTACTCCGAGGACGGCCGCGTGCCGCCGCCGGGCAAGCTGCACGAGTGGCTGCGCGCGCAGAAGGAGGGCAAGGAGAACGTCGACATGCGCGTGCCGATGACCGAAGACATGTATGCCCGCGACGCCCGCCTCGCGAAGATGGACGAGTTCGGCGTCGAAGGCTGCTTCCTCTACTGCGGCAACATGGTCGCGTCGATCAGCTACCTCGATGAGCCGAAGGCCGCGGCGGCGGTGATGCATGCCTACAACCGCTGGATGCTCGACGACTGGGGCTTCAACTACAAGGACCGCATCTACTCCGCGCCGCTGGTCTCGCTCGACGACCTGGATGCGGCCTGCGCCGAGGCCGAATGGGCCATCAGGAACGGCACGCGCCTGTTCCTGATGCCGATGGGGCCCTTCGGCGGCAAGCCGCCGGCGCATCCGGACTTCGACCGCTTCTGGTCCATCCTCAACGAAGCGCACTGCCGCGTGGTCTATCACGTGTCGGAGGCGATCTACATGAAGGACCACATGGCGGTGTGGGGCGAGCCGGTGCAGCAGTCGCGCCAGCGCCAGACCGCCTTCGTCTGGATGCACGGCTACAGCGAGCGGCCGGTGGTGGAGACGATCTCGTCGCTGATCTTCTGGAACTTCTTCGCGCGCTTCCCCAACCTGCGCGTACTGTCGGCCGAGAACGGCGCCGAGTGGGTGCCGACCATGCTGATCAAGATGGACAAGTGCCGCGGCATGGCGAAGAACGGCTACTGGCCGGGCGGGCAGCTGAAGGAGCGGCCGAGCCGGATCTTCCAGCGCCATGTCAGCGTGGTGGCCTATCCGGAGGACGACCTGAAGACGATCGTCGACCAGGTCGGCTCGCACGAGTGGATGATCATGGGCTCGGACTACCCGCATGCCGAAGGCGTGCCGGCGCCGCGCGACTTCGCTGACGAGGCCTGCAAGCAGCTCGGTGCCGAGCAGACGCAGGGCGTGATGCATGACAACGGACGGCGCTTCCTCGCGCCGGTGGTGTGAAGCATGAAGACCAAGGTGAGTGCGCTGCTCGGCAGCCGGCTTCCCATCGTGCAGAGCGGCATGCGCTGGGCCTCGCGCGCCGAGCTGGTCTCCGCGGTCTCGAACGCCGGCGCCTTCGGCATCCTGTCGGCGCACACGCAGCCGGATGCCGAGGCGCTGCGCCGCGAGATCGAGCGCACCCGTTCGATGACCGATCGGCCCTTCGGCGTCAACCTGACGCTGCTGCCGGGCGCCAGCGGCGTCGACGTCGAGGGCTACGTGCGGGTGGTCTGCGAAGAGCGCATTCCAGTCGTCGAGACGGCCGGCGGCAGCCCGGCCCGGCATCTCGATGCGCTGAAGGATGCCGGCGTCAAGGTGATGCACAAGGCCACCAGCGTGCGCCATGCGCTGAAGGCCGAGTCGCTCGGCGTCGATGCGGTGATCATCGACGGCTTCGAATGCGCCGGCCACCCGGGCGCTGACGACGTGCCGGGCCTGGTGCTGATCCCAGCCGCGGCGCGGGCGCTGAAGATCCCGGTGCTGGCCGCCGGCGGCATTGCCGACGGGCGCGGCCTGGTCGCGGCCCTGGCGCTGGGCGCCGAGGGCGTCTGCATGGGCACGCGCTTCCTGTTGACGCGCGAGTCGCCCCTGCACCCGCAGGTCAAGGCGCGCATGCTCGCCGCGTCTGAAACCGACACCACGCTGGTCGGCCGCCGCTTCGGTGACAGCATCCGCGTGCTGAAGAACCGCACGACCGCCGAAGCGCTCGCCCTCGAGACGCAGCCGGCGACGACGCACGGGGACCTCCTGCCGCTGATCGGCGCGCCGCGCTGGATGCAGGCGATGGAAAGCGGCGCCGCGGACGATGCGGCGCTGCCGATCGGCCAGTGCGTCGGCCTGATCGACGATCTGCCCAGCTGCGCCGAGCTGGTCGAGCGCATGCTGGTGGAGGCGCGCGCCGCGATCGAGCAGCGTCTGCCGGCGCTGCTGGGCGCCGCCTAGGCCGAGGCCATGAACGATCCATCCGATCCATCCGCGCCCATCGATGTCGCGCCCTTGTTCGAATCGATCGCGATCCGCGGCCTCCAGCTCGCCAACCGCATCGTGATGGCGCCGATGACGCGCAACTTCTCGCCCGGCGGCGTGCCGGGCGACGACGTCGCTGCCTACTACCGCCGCCGTGCCGAGGGCGGCACCGGCTTGCTGATCACCGAGGGCGTGGGCATCGATCATCCCGCGGCGCTCGGGGATGCGGGCCTCGGCGAAAGCAACCTGCCGCATCTCCATGGCGAGGCGGCGCTCGCCGGCTGGAAGCGCGTCGTCGATGCGGTGCATGCCGCCGGCGGCCGGATCGTGCCGCAGCTCTGGCACCAGGGCGTGATGCGCGAACCCGGGACCGGCCCGCATCCGGGCGCCGCGTCGCTGCGTCCATCGGGTCTCTGGGGCCCGGCGGGCCGCATGACCTCGATCGACCCGGCATACGCCGAACGCGTGCAGGCGCCGACACGGCCAATGACCGAGCGCGAGATCCAGGACGTGATCGATGCCTACGCGCGCAGCGCCCGTCACGCGCGCGAGGCCGGTTTCGACGGCATCGCGATCCACGGTGCGCACGGCTACCTGATCGACACCTTTCTGTGGGACGAGACCAACCGCCGCAGCGACGCCTGGGGCGGCGAGCGGCGCGCCCGCGCGCGCTTCGCCGCCGAAGTGGTGCGCGCGATCCGGCGCGAGGTGGGCGAGTCGTTGCCGATCTTCTTCCGCTTCTCGCAGTGGAAGCAGCAGGATTTCAAGGCCCGCCTCGCTTCGACGCCGCAGGAGCTCGAGGAGGTGCTCGGCCCGATTGCCGATGCCGGCGTCGACGTGTTCGACGGCAGCGTGCGCTATTTCGACCGCGCCGAGTTCGAGGGCTCGCCGCTGAACCTGTCGGGCTGGGCCAGGAAGCTCACCGGCAAGCTCGCGATGGCGATCGGCGGCATCGGGCTGGACCGCGGCTTCTACGATTCGAAGCGCGACGGCCGTGCCGGCGGGTCCGACAATGTCGCGCTGCTGATGAAGCGATTCGAGCGCGCCGAGTTCGATCTGGTCGCGGTCGGCCGCGCGCTCTTGAACGAACCGAGATGGACCGAGAAGCTGCGTCACGGGCACGCGTTGCCGGCCTTCGACGAGCAGCGGATGAAGGAGTTGTACTGATGAGTGAGGCCATCACCTGGGCGCTCGCCGACACCGGCGTGCTGACCCTGACGATCGACCGCCCCGAGGTCAGGAACGCGATCGACACCGCTGGGCAGAACCTGCTGGTGCGCCGGCTGGTCGATGCAGCGCGCCATCCGCGCGTGAAGGTCGTCGTGCTGACCGGCGCCCGCGCGGCCTTTTGCACCGGTGCCGACGTGCGCTCGATGGGCGCGCCGGACCCGGACGACGCGATCGCGCAGGAGTTCGGCCAGACCGGGCTCTGGCAGGCGCACGAGGCGCGGGTCGACCGCCTGCGGCGCCTCGCCGAAGCCTCGTTCCTGCTGCACGACATGGGCAAGCCGACGATCGCGAAGCTGCGTGGGCCGGCGGCCGGGCTCGGCTTCTCGCTCGCCCTCGCGTGCGATTTCCGCATCGCCGCCGACAATGCCTTCTTCGTCTCGAGCTTCGCGAAGATCGGCACGCCGGGCGACTACGGCGGCAGCTACTTCCTCACGCAACTCGTCGGCCCCTCGAAGGCAAAGGAGATCTACATGCTCTGCGACCGTGTCGGCGCCGCCGAGGCGCTGGCGCTGGGCATGGTCAACCGCGTCCTGCCCGACGCCGAGCTCGATGCCGCGACCGACGCGTTCGCACTGCGGCTGGCGAACGGGCCGGCGCTCGCCTGGCGGGCGATCAAGGAGAACGTCCACGCCGCCGCGCACCAGACGCTGCAGCAGGTGCTCGACCTCGAGGCGCGCAACATGATCCGCTGCCGCCTGAGCGAGGACTGCAAGGAGGCGCTCGCGGCCTTCCAGCAGAAGCGCGAGCCGCGCTTCGAAGGGCGGTGATGCGATGAGCAAAGCCGTCGATCGCCCCGACGACATGGTGCCGCTCGCGCGCGAGGGTGCGGTCGCGGTGCTGACGCTGAACTTCCCGGCGCGCCGCAATGCCTACTGCCTGCAGATGCGCACCCAGCTTCGCGAACGGCTCGGGACGGCGATGGCCGATGCCGAGGTGCGCGCGATCGTGCTCACCGGCGCTGGCGGACACTTCTGCGCCGGCGGCGACATCAGCGAGATGGAAGCGCGCACGCTGCTCGAGAACCGCGAGCGCTGGCAGCTGGTGAGCGCGCTGATCCGGCTCATCGCACTCGGGCCGAAGCCGGTGGTTGCGGCAGTCGAGGGCTCGGCGATGGGCGCGGGCCTGTCGATCGCCTCGCTCGCCGACCATGTGGTCGCTGCGCGAGACGCGAAGTTCGGTGCCGCGTTCGTCAAGGTGGGCCTGATGCCGGACATGGGCGCGCTGTGGAGCCTGCAGCACCGGGTCGGTCGTGCGAAGGCCCGCGAGATCCTCGGCCTCGCGCGGGTGTTCGACGGCGCCGAGGCGCACCGGATCGGCCTGGCCAACGAGCTCGCCGAGTCCGGCGGGGCGCTGCCGCAAGCGCTTGCGGTGGCGCACGAATACGCGGCGCTGCCGCCGGTGGCGAACGCGCTGCTGAAGAACGCGCTGGCGCAAGGCGTGGACAGTCTCGATGCGGCGATCCGCAGCGAGGTGGAGTTCCAGGCCGCGGCCATGGCCAGTGCCGACCATGCCGAGGCGGTGCGTGCGTTCCTGGAGAAACGCGCGCCGCGCTTCGAAGGCCGGTAGTTGGAACATCTCGTCACTTACTGAAGACCGCGACCATGACCCGGGTGCGCTCCGAGCATTTGCGTGACGGCGGCGTGCTGCAGCTCGTGCTCGAGCATGCGCCGGTGAACAGCCTCTCGCACCCGATGCGGCTCGCGCTGTGGCAGGCGCTGGAGGCGGCGGATGCCGATGCTTCGGTGCGGGCGATCGTGATTGGCGGCGCCGGCCGCGGCTTCTCTGCCGGCGGCGACTATGCCGAGCTGCACTCGCCGCTGCAGCGACGGTGGCCGGCCCTGTCGGCCCACCTGTTCCCGCGCATCGAGGCGTGCACGAAGCCGGTGATCGCGGCGATCCACGGCTTCGCGGTCGGCGGCGGCTTCGAGCTCGCGCTCGCTTGCCACTACCGCATCGCACAGCGCGACGCGCGCATTGCGCTGCCCGAGCTGAAGCACGGCGTCGTGCCGCCGAGCGGGTCGCAGCGCCTGCCGCGTGCAGTCGGCGTGAGGCGCGCGCTCGCGCTGATCCTCGCGGCCGAGCCGGTGCGCGCCGATCGCTACGCCGAGACGCCCTTGTTCGCTCGCTTGTGCGATGCCGACCCGCTGGCTGCCGCCCGCGCGTTCGCCGCGGCGCTGGAGCCGGGCCGGCCGCCGGCGTCGGCGCTGCTGCGCCACCGGCCGCTCGAGCGCACCGGCGCGGCCGAGGCGATCGCCGCGTGTCGCGCCAGACTGGCCGATGCAGCCGTGCCAAGCCAAGCCGCTTTGCGCTGCATCGACGTCGTCGAATGCGCTGTGCGCGCCGCGGACTTCGACGGCGGGCTCGCGGCTGCGAAACAGATCCACGACGAGCTCTCCGCCCGCGCTGGCGCGGGCAGCGCCTGAGCTCGATTGATATTGATAAACATATCAAGCGGCATGGGCCTGCGGATCCGGGCCTGTCACGGAGCGCGCCCCCATGTCATCAAGCTCGGGTAAACCCGGTTGCGGCTGGAAGCGGCGCCATAGAAGATTCGCCAAGATAATAAAAAACAGAACGATGTAAACATAGTTGAACGCTTCGCCAGCAACGATCGAAGGAGATCCTGAGATGGCAAATTGGCTCATTACCGGCGTCTCGAGCGGCTTCGGCCTCGAGCTCGCCCAGGCCGCGCTTGCGCGCGGCGACACCGTCGTGGGCACTGTGCGCCAGCCTGCGCAGGCCGATCGCTTCGAGCAACTCGCGCCCGGCCGCGCCCATGCGCTGCTGCTCGATGTGACGCGGATCGAGGCGGTTGAACCGGCCGTGCAGAAAGCCCTGAAGCTCGCCGGCACGATCGACGTGCTGGTCAACAACGCCGGCTACGGCCTGTTCGGCGCGATCGAGGAAGTGTCCGATGCCGAAGGGCGCCAGGTGATGGACACCAACCTGTTCGGCCCGCTTGCGGTCGTGCGTGCGCTGCTGCCGCACCTGCGCGAGCGGCGCGCCGGGCACATCTTCAATGTCGCGTCGGTTGCCGGCGTGATCGGCTTTCCTGCCTGCGGCCTGTATGCCGCCTCCAAGTTCGCGCTGGAAGGCGCGACCGAGGCGTTGGCGACCGAGCTGGCGCCCTTCGGCATTCGCGTGACGATCGTCGAGCCGGGCGGCTTCCGCACGCAGTTCGCCGGCGGCTCGCAGCGCCAGGCGGCGCTCCGGATCGACGCCTACGCCGGCACGCCTGCGCACAAGGCGCGCGACCACATCGGCCACTACCACGGCCACGAGCCGGGCGACCCGGCCAAGGCGGCGGCCGCGATCATCCAGGCGATGGAGGCGCAGCAGCCGCCGCTGCGGCTGGTGCTCGGTGCCGACGCGGTCGGCATGCTGCGCGGGGCCTACGAAGCGAGGATGAAGCAGCTCGCCGAGTGGGAGAGCGTGTCGGTCGCCACGGCCATCGAGCCAGGCCGGTGAGGAGGGCAGCATGACACCGATCCGCCGGCAACTGGTCGACATGATCCTCGACCCGAACCTCGCCTACGACCTGCCGACTTCCGACGTCGAGGCACTGCAGCTTCGGGCGGCGCAGGAGCTGTTCGAGGAGCGCAAGGCGCAGATCTCGCTGCTCGCGCGCCGCGCCGAGGACGCCGGCATCGAGCGCATCGGCAAGCTGGAGGACCTGGTTCCTCTGCTGTTCGCGCACACCGTCTACAAGTCCTACCCGCCGTCCTTCGTCGAGAAGGGGCAGTGGGGCCGCATGCTGCAGTGGCTGAACACGCTGTCGGTGGCCGACACCACCGGCGTGGACGTCGACGACGTGAAGGACGTCGACGACTGGCTCGCGCGCCTGTGGGAGGCCGGCCACCGGGTGCTTGCGACCAGCGGTTCGTCTGGCAAGTGCTCGTTCCTGAATCACACGGTGGGCGACAACGACCTGAAGAGGCGCCACTTCAAGTACTCGGTCGGCTGGCCTTACGTGCGCGCGAATGCGGATCGCACGGTATTCTGGCTCGGCCCGTCCAGGGGCACGAGCAGCGCGACCGAGGCCGCCCAGTTCAACTTCGAGAACTTCGGCAAGCCGGGGCAGACCTTCGCGCTGACTGACCAGCCGCTGCGGATCGCCGATGTCAGCCGGATGGCGGCCATGCGCAAGAAGATGGCCGACGGCAGCGCGACGCCCGACGAGATCGCCGCCTTCGAGCAGGAGGCCGCCCGCAAGGGCGCCGAAGGGCGCGAGGGCTTGCTGAAGCTGCTCGACACGATCCTCGACCGCCGCGCGGAGCCGATGCTGATCTCGGGCATGTGGGCGCAGTACATGGCGCTCATCGCCCGGGCACGCGAACGCGGCATCGGCGACGGCGCGTTCCATCCCGACACCGTGGTCAACGCCGGCGGCGGCATCAAGGGCGTGCCCTTGCCGCCGGATTACAAGGAGCAGGTCGACCGCTTCTTCGGCCAGGTCGTGCGCCCGGGCAACTACGGCATGACCGAGCTCGCGCAGGTGATGCCGCGCTGCGAGGCCGGGCGCTACCACCGCGCGCCGGCGCTGATCTGGCTGATCGTCGATCGCGATGGCGAGCGCCTGTTGACGGCGCAGGACGGCGAGGATGGCGTGGTCGAGGGCCGCTTCGCATTCCTCGATCTGCTCTACGAAGGGCGCTGGGGCGGGCTCATCACCGGCGACAAGGTGAGCGCCGACCTGAAGCCGCGCTGCCCTTGCGGCCGCCGCGGGCCGACGCTGTTCGACAACATTTCGCGCTTCGCGCAGCCGGGCGAGGACGACCACATCGGCTGCGCCGGCACCATCGACGCGTATGTCCGGGGAGCGATCGCTGCATGAACACGACCACCACCATGGCGAGTGCCGCGGTCCCGGTCTGCCATGTCGTAAAGGGCAGTGTCGTCACCGGCGCGGCCCACGCGTACGGCAGCCAGCAGGCGCGCTTCGCAACCCCGGCGCTGGACCTGAACGCGCTGGTGTGGACGCGCCGCGAACCCGGCCCCGCCTTCGACACGCCGCTGGCCGAGATCATCGACCTGCTCGTGGCGACCGGCGAGCGGCTGAAGCACGACCCCGACGGGCTGCTCGCCGAGGCGCTCGAGTTCAGCATGCGGACGAGCCCGCTGCCGCGCGACGTGCTGCAGCGCTCCTATGCCGGGCTCGGCCGCGTGTTCGACCGCCGCAGCATGCTGTTCCAGGTCGAGCAGGAACTCGGCGGCATCGACGTGCTGGACGGCTGGCGCGTCATCGCCGGCGCGCCGAGCGGGCGCACCCACCGGATGCGCGCGTTCCCGCCGCGGCTGATCCA
The DNA here is from genome assembly GCF_964254305.1 of Variovorax sp. LjRoot84. NCBI lineage: Bacteria > Pseudomonadati > Pseudomonadota > Betaproteobacteria > Burkholderiales > Comamonadaceae > Variovorax > Variovorax sp. LjRoot84. Next base: position 3,431,107 of record NZ_CAXUTE020000001.1, on the reverse strand, counting down.
CGTGATCGCCGGCAACGCGCCGGGCGTGGCCGCGATGTCGGTGGTGCGGGGCGCGCTGACGAAGGGCGTGCACCTGATCAAGCTGCCTTCCAACGATCTCTTCACGGCCACCGCGATCCTGCGCACGATGGCGGCGGTCGCACCCGGCCACCCGCTGGTGCGCTCGTTCTCGGCCGCCTACTGGCGCGGCGGCGACGCCCAGGTCGAGAGCCTGCTGTTCCGGCCGCAATTCTTCGACAAGGTGGTGGCCTGGGGCGGCGAGAGCACGATCCGCAGCGTCAAGCAATACATCGGCCCGGGCTTCGAGCTGGTGGCCTTCGATCCGAAGACCTCGATCTCGCTGATCGGCCGCGAGGCCTTCGCTTCCGACGCCGTGCTGGCCGAGGTGGCCGAGCGCGCCGCGACCGACGCGACGATCATGAACCAGCAGGCCTGCGCGTCGAGCCGGGTGCAGTTCGTCGAAGGGTCGGTCCAGGAGGTCGATCGCTATTGCGCGCTGCTGCAGGCGCGGCTGGGCGTGCAGCGCGAGACCTGCTCGGCGCTCGGCAGCCCGCTGTCGGCCGAGCTGCGCGACGAGATCGACGGCCTGCGCGGCATGGAGCCGCATTACCGCGTCTGGGGCGGCTACGAGGGCCGCGGGCTCGTGATCCGCTCGGAAGAGCAGGTCGACTTTCATCCGGACGGCCGCGTCGTCAACGTCGTGCCGGTGACGAGCCTCACCTCGGCGGTGGGCTGCGCCAACGTCGCGACGCAGACCGTCGGCGTCTACCCGCCCGAGCGCAAGGCCGAGTTGCGCGATGCGCTCGCTGCGGCCGGCGTGCAGCGCATCGTCGAGCTCGGCAAGGCGGTGGCCTTCGAGGCGGGCATCTCGCACGACGGCTTCCTGCCGCTGAACCGCTTCGTGCGCTGGGTCAACGACGAAGGCTGAGCGGTCGCGCGGGGCCTTCGCTGATATCGTGAAAGATATCAACGAGCAGGCATACCGATGACCGAACCAAACACCTGGAGCAGATCCTCATGGGCCGAGTTGCTGAAGCAGAAGCGCACCGCGGCGGGCTGGTCGCAACGCGAGCTGGCGCGGCGCGCGGGTGTGCATCAGCCGCAGATCGTGCGCGCCGAACGGGCCGACGACCTGCAGCTTTCGGTGCTCGCGCGCATCGCGGCGCCGCTGGGCCTGGCGCCGGCGTTGGCGCCCGTGGCGCCGGCGGCGGAGGACGACGACGTCGTGCAGCCCAACCTGGAGAGCTGGCGCCGTGCCTGGCCGCAGGTCGATCCCCAGGTGTTCGCGGTCCTGGCGCGGCTGACGCGCCTCGGGCATCACATCGAGCGCAGCATCGCGTCGCTGGCCGCTGCGCAAGGACTGAATTCCGGCGAGGTGATGGTGCTGGGCGCGCTGCGACGCACGGGGCCGCCCTTCGAGAGCACGCCCACCGGGCTGAAGGAGCGGCTGTGGATCTCGCTGCCGGGCCTGAAGAAGCGGCTCGACCGGCTGGTCGCGCGCGGACTGGTGGAACGGGTCGACAACCCGCTCGACCGGCGCGGGCAGATGGTCCGCATGACGGCGCGCGGTGACCAGACGCTGGACCGCTTGATGACGCACCCGGCACCGGTCTTCAAGGCGGTGCGGGCGTTGCCGGAAGACGAGCGCCGGGGGCTGTCGAACAGCCTGAGGCGCCTGCTGCAGCAGTTGGAGGGCGGCGTCGAGGGCCCCTTCGACGGGCCGGCTTAGACCTTCCGATCCATCGCTTTCTGCGACGGTTGCCGGAAGCAGGTGACAAGGGCCCCGGAGACGGGGCGCGAGGAGACATTCGTGAAGCTCGATCCCCCAAAGCCAGCCGAGAACCGCCGCTGGCTGCTGATCCTCGCCGTGCTGGTGTTCGCCGAGGTGAACAGCTCCTTCGAGGTCGGCATGATGTACGGCGCCCTGGCCACGCTGATGCGCGAGTTCGGCGATCCGGTCGGCGTCGGCTGGCTGATCACGGCCTTCCTGCTCGTCGGCGCGGTCTCGGCCGGCTTGAGCTCGCGTCTGGGCGATCTGTACGGCCGGCGCAGGCTGCTGATCCTCACGCTGGTGTTCGCGATGGCCGGCTCGTTGATCGGTGCCTTCGCCACCAGCCTGCCGTGGCTGATCGCCGGGCGCGCGGTGCAGGGCATGTCGGCTGCGCTGCTGCCGCTCACCATCGGGCTGGTCCGCGAGCACCTGCCGAAGGAGCGCGTGCCGGTGGGCATCGGCTGGGTCGCGGCGATGGCGAGCTTCACGGCCGGCGCGGGCATCCTGCTCGGGGGCTGGCTGGTCGATCATGCCGGCTGGCGCTGGATCTTCTGGTTCTCGGTCGCCCAGACGGCGCTGTCGATCGTGGCGGTCGCGTGGCTGCTGCCGCCCTCGGTGCGGCGTGCCGTGGTGGGGCGCCTCGACCTGCTCGGCGGCGTGCTCTTCGCGCCCGGCGTCGCGCTGCTGCTGTGGGCCGTCACGCGCATGAAGGGCAGCGGGCCGGCCGATCCGGTCACGCTCGGGCTGATCGCGGCCGGCCTGCTGGCGATCGCGGTCTGGGTGCGCCACGAATGGCGCCACCCGCAGCCCATGATCGACGTGCGCCGCTTCGCCGAACGCCAGACCGGGCTGGCGATGGGACTGATGGCGCTGTTCGGCCTCGGCACGGCGCAACTGATGCTCGTGATCCTGCTGCTCGCGCAGCAGCCGGCGTGGACCGGCATCGGCCTCGGCCTCACGGCCACGCTGGCCGCGTTGATCAAGGTGCCCGCCAGCGTTGCGGGACTGTTCGGAGCGCCCTGGAGCGGGCATGTCGCGGCCCGGCATGGCGCGCGGCGCGCGGCGCTGATCGGCAGCGCCGTCATCTGCGCCGGCTGGGTGGCCGTGCTGCTGCATCACGACGCCGTGTGGCTGCTGGTCGCGGTCGCGTTCCTGATCACCCTCGGCGGCTCGATCCTCTATGCGGCGATCCCGAACCTGATCGTCGAGGTCGCGCCACCCGATCGCACCAGCGAGATCAACGGCATGTCGCACGTCGTGCGCACCGTGGGCACCGCGATCGGCACGCAGCTCGCGACCTTGCTGCTGGCCAGCTCGACGGTGACCGATGCGACCCGGGGCTCCGGTACGCATCCAAGCCCGGGCGCCTATCTGCTCACCTTCGCCTTCGTCATCGCCTGCGCCGGCGCCGGCGTGCTGCTCGCCATGGCCTTGCCGCGCCGACACCGCGCGGGGGCGCCGTTGCCGCTGCCGTTGCAGGTGCCGGGCCGATCGGGATCACCGGGTAACTACTGATAGTCGTTGGTTGACGTGTCAGTGGTCCTGTGCAACGATATGAACACTGTTCGAGTATTGGCATGACGCAACGACCAACGCAAGGCGGCGCGACACGCCGGCCCGGCCGGTTCCCCATTCGTACAAAACTGGAGACTCGATGAACAAAGACCGAGGGACTCGCCGCCGCACTCCGCGCGGCGAACGCGCCTTGAAGGCGGCCTGCATCAGCGCGGCAGTGGCCATGGCCGCGCCTGCGGCCGCCTTCCAGATCGACACCGGCTCGCCCGACCTGGAGCTGACGCTCGACACCACGCTGCGATACAACGCGGCGATGCGTACCGGCGAACGTGATCTCCGGCTCGTCAACTCGCCGGCGGTGGACGAGGGCAACTGGCTGTTCGGCAAGAACGACACGGCACTGTCGCGCTTCGATGTCTACACCGAGTTCGACCTGAACTATAAGAAGAACATGGGCTTGCGCCTCAGCGCGGCAGGCTGGTACGACAACAATTTCCCCGACAGGAGCCGCAGCGACCCGCGCTTCGCGACCGTTCCGAACTATGCGCGGAACGAGTTCACGCCCTACATCGACCGCTATTACAAGGGCCCGTCCGCCGAGTTCATGGATGCCTTCGCCTGGGGCAACCTCGACATCGGCGGCACCTCGCTGAACCTGAAGGCCGGCCGCTTCGCCTGGCTGCCCGGCGAATTCCTGTTCGGCAACGGCGGCAGCGTGTCCTACTCGATGGCGCCCAACGACGGCCGCAAGTCGGACCTGAGCCCGGGTGCCTCGGCCAAGGAAACGGCATTGCCGATCGGCCAGGTCGGCGCCACCTGGCAGCTCAACAACCAGTTCTCGCTGATGGGCCAGTACACGGCTGAATTCCGCTCCTCGCGCATTTCCGAAGGCGGCACTTTCTGGCAGGTCAACGACACCGCGCTCGAAGGCCCGCCGTTCATTTCCAACCCGGCCGTGCGGCGCGGCGAGTCGTTCCAGGGCGACAAGGGCGATGTGGCGCTGGGCCTGAAGTGGTCGCCGGAGAAGCTCGAGGGCGACGCTTTCGGCCTCTGGCTGCGCCGCTTCGACGACAAGACACCGAGCTGGCTGAGCCAGATCGCGGTCGGTCCCAACGGCTCGCGCATCGGCCGTGCCGTCTACGCGAAGGACATCGAGCTGATCGGCCTGACCTACAACACCTTGCTCGGCGGTTGGGGCACCGGTATCGAGCTGAACTACCGACGCAAGATGCCGTTGAACGTGCGCAGCGGTTTCGCGTTCGGCACCTTCCCCGGCCTCATCAACGACCCCGGAATGGAAGGCCCGCGCGGCAACACGGTCCACTTCCTGATGAGCGGCGTTTCCACCATCAACAAGAACGCGCTCTTCGACTCGGGTTCGATCGCGCTGCAGTTCGATGCCATGCACCTGCAGAAGATCACCAGCGGCGCGAATCTCTACAACGGCGAGGGCGGCAACCCCGCCTGCACCAACAACCTGGTGCTGCGCGGCTGCTCGACGCGCAACGCCGCCAGCATCGCCTTGTCGTTCACGCCGACGTGGCAGCAGGTCTTCCCGAGCGTCGACATCTCGGCGCCCTTGTTCGTGACCTACGGCCTGTCGGGCAATGCCGCCGCAGTCGGCGCCGGCGTCACGCCCAAGGGGTCGTGGCTGATCCGTCCGGGCATCCGGATCGAGTACCTGGCCGGCAAGTACAAGCACCAGTTCGACCTGGCCTACACCGCACGCGGGGGCAAGACCGGCAACCTTGCCACCGGCCCGGGCGCAGCGCCGTTCTTCGCCTCCGGCCTGGCGAACTTCCGCGATCGCAACTACGTGAGCTTCACCTACCAGACCGCGTTCTGAGCACTTTGGAAGGAATCGAGATGAACATTCGACACATTGCAACCGCCGCGCTGTGCCTCGGCATCGGCGGGAGCTTCGTTCCCGCAGCCAACGCCGAGGACGGCGATCGCCTGCCCTGGGGCGCCTTGAAGGCGGCCAGCAAGGACAGCAGCATTCCAGCCTGGGACGGCGGCCTTCCGGCCAGCACCAGTCCGCCGGGCTTCAAGAAGGACTCGGGCTTCTGGGTCGACCCCTATGCCGCCGACAAGCCGCTCTACACCGTGACCGCGGCCAACATGGCGCAGCACGCCGACAAGCTCTCCGAGGCGACGAAGGAACTGCTGAAGCGCTACCCGAGCTTCCGCATCGATGTCTACCCGACACGCCGGCCGGCCAACTACTCGGCTTGGTACGTGGAGAACACCCGCAAGAACGCCGCCGGCCGCTGCAAGGCGATCGAGGACGGCGAAGCGGTGACCGGCTGCTTCGGCGGCATGCCCTTCCCGGCTCCCAAGACCGGGCAGGAGGGGATGTGGAACCTGATACTGACGAACAAGGGCGCGTCTTCGTGGACCTACGGCCAGGCCTGGTACGTGGATGGCGGCGGCAACAAGGTCATGACGGCCGAGGTGAACAACCGCAACCAGAACGACTACTTCAACCCGAAGCTGAGCGCCGAGGAGTTCTACGCCAAGGGCGGCCAGTACCTCATGAACAACAACATCTACACCGCACCGGCGCGGATCACCGGTGAAGGCAACCTGCAGCGCAAGTTCATCAATCCGGTGGCGCAGCCCGACAAGACCTGGGCCTACACGCCGGGCCAGCGCCGCGTGCGGCTGTCGCCGGACGCGAGCTACGACTTTCCGGTCGCCACGGCCGCCGGGGCCATGCTGTACGACGAGATCTACGCGTTCTCGGGCCGGCTCGATCGCTTCGATTGGAAGCTGGCCGGCACCAAGGAGATGCTGATCCCGTACAACGCCTACAAGTACCTGGCCTCCAAGCCCGACGACGTCCTGATGAAGGGGCACCCGAACCCGGACGCGATGCGCTGGGAGCTGCACCGCGTCACCGTGATCGACGCCACGCTCAAGCCCGGTGCGCGCCACGTGGCCGCCAAGCGCCGCTTCTATCTCGACGAGGACATCCCCGGCGCGGTGGTGGTCGACGCCTGGGATGCCACCGGCAAGCTCTCGCGCGGCATCCTGAATCCGACGGTCTGGGCCTACGACAAGCAGGCAATGGTGCAGGGCGGCACCTTCTACTTCGACTTCGGCACCGGGGCCTGGTACAACTCCTCGATCCTCGGGGGCTACAAGGGCCTGTTCGTGGACATCGACACGGTCGATGCCGACGCGTTCTACAGCCCCGAAGGCCTGGCACGCCGGACCCAGCGCTGAGTGCACGCGAGAGTGGCCCAGGGTGCCTTGTCCTCCGCTCGTGCCATGCCGCAGCTGAGAGCTCTCGCGACGATCGCGGCCTGCCTTTGGGCGTCGATCGTGGTCGCCGCGGCGGCCGGGCCGCCCGCACCCGCTGCTTTCGTCGATCCGCTCGATGCGCCGGCGCGCATGACGCCGCGTTCGCTTCGCGCGCCGGCCTATGCGCTGGCGGTGGTCGATGCCGAGCATGTCGTCGCGGTCGGCCCGCGCGGCCACATCCTGCGCTCCGCGGACCGCGGCAGGACCTGGGAGCAGCGTCCGGCGCCGGTCAGCACCGACCTGCTCGCGGTGCAGTTTCCGTCCTCGACGCAGGGCTGGGCGGTGGGCCACGACGGCGTGGTGCTGCGCAGCACCGACGGCGGGCTGAACTGGCGCCGCGTGCTCGACGGCCGCAGCCTCGGAGCGCTGATGGTCTCGTACTACGAGAAGAATGGCGCGGCCGGCGATCCGGCGCTCGCACGGGCGCGCGACGACGCGAAGCGCATGGCCGAGGAGGGGCCGACCCGGCCCTTCCTCGCGGTGCACTTTCGCGACGAGCGCGAAGGCTGGGTGGTCGGCCAGTTCAACCTGATCCTGCACACGGCCGACGGTGGCGCGACCTGGGAGCCGTGGCTCGACCGGACCGACAACCGCGACGGCTACTCGCTGCATGCCATCCGCCAGGCCGGCGACCAGGTGGTGATCGTCGGCGAGCTCGGCTTGGTCATGCGCCTGGACGCGGCGGCCGGACGCTTCGTGCGCATCCAGACGCCATATCCCGGCACCTGGTTCGGCATGGCGGCCTCGAAGGACGCGATCGTCGCGCTCGGCCTGCGCGGCACCGCCTGGCGCTCGACCGACGCAGGCGCGAGCTGGAAGCCGCTGGCCACCGGCACCCACGCGGCCCTCAACAGTGGCGTGCTCCTGCCCGACGGCCGCCTGGTGCTGGCGACGCAGGCGGGCGAGCTGCTGATCGGCGCCGCGCTCGGCGACAGCTTTGCGCCGATGGCGCCGATGCCCGGCCTGGGCGCGGCTTTCGACGTGGTCTCGATGGAAGCGGACTGGCTGCTCGTCGCCGGACCGTTGGGCGTTCAGCGGCTGGCGATGGCGCCGGCGGCGAGGTGATTCAACAGACCCTAAAGCGATGAACATCGGCAGCAACGAGACCTTCCAGGTCATCCCGGACCCCTCCCGCTTCGACCCGCGCTCCGGCAATGCGCTCGAACGGCTCATCTTCAACCATCGCCGCGTGATCCTCGTCGTCTTCGCGCTGGTGTCGATCTTTCTCGGCTGGCGCTCCACGCAGCTGACGATCAACGCCAACTTCGAGCGGATGATCCCGCGCTCGCATCCGTACATCCAGAACTACCTCGACAACAAGACCGAGCTGCGCGGGCTGGGCAACCAGCTTCGGGTGGTGGTCGAGAACACGCAGGGCGACATCTACGACCCCGAGTACCTGAAGTTCCTCGCGTCGATCAACGATGCGCTCTACATCATGCCGGGCGTCGACCGGCCGTGGCTCAAGTCCCTGTGGACGCCGGTGCTGCGATGGGGCGAGGTGACGGAGGAGGGCATGCGCGGCGGCCCGGTGATGCCCGAGCGCTTCGACGGCTCGCCGGCCAAGATAGAGGCGCTGAAGGCCAACATCGCACGCTCGGGCGCAGCCGGCCGCATCATCAGCGACGACCAGCGTTCGTCGATGATCGTCGTGCCGCTGCTGGACCGCTATGCCGACAGCGGCGAGCCGATCAACTACCTGAAGCTGTCGCGCGCCCTTGAGGAGCAGGTGCGCGCCAAGGGCACGGGCAAGTTCCGCGTCTACATCGTCGGCTTCGGCAAGCTCGTCGGCGACCTGATCGAGGGCCTCGCGACGGTGATCTCCTACTTCGCGATCTCGGTCGCGATCGCGGCGCTGTTCGTGTTCGCCTACACCCGATGCCTGCGCAGCACCGTGGTGCTGGTCGTCACCGCGGTGGTCGGCGTGATGTGGCTGATGGGCCTGCTGCAGATCCTCGGCTACGAGCTCGATCCGTATTCGATCCTGGTGCCCTTCCTGCTGTTCGCGATCGGCCTGTCGCACGGCGCGCAGAAGATGAACGGCATCATGCAGGACGTGGGGCGCGGCACGCACAAGTACGTCGCCGCGCGGTACACCTTCCGCCGCCTGTTCCTGGCCGGCCTGACGGCGCTGCTGACCAACGTGGTCGGCTTCATGGTGCTGATCATCATCGACATCCCGGTGATCCGCGACCTGGCGGTGATGACCAGCATCGGCGTCACCGGGCTGATCTTCACGAAGCTGGTGCTGATTCCGGTGCTGCTGTCATACACCGGCGTCAGCCCCAAGGCCGCGCAGCGCTCGTTGAATGCCGACGCGGCCGAGCAGACCGGGCGCTCCGCGATGGGCCGCGTGTGGACCGCGCTGGAGCGGCTGACGGAGCGGCGCTTCGCGCTCGTCGCGATCGTGGCGGCGGCGCTGCTGGGGGCCGGCGCGCTGAGCCTGCGCACGGGGCTGAAGATCGGCGACCTCGACGAAGGCGCGCCGGAGCTGCGCCGCGATTCGCGCTACAACCTCGACAACGCCTACATCGCGCGCCACTACGGCCTGTCGAGCGACCAGTTCGCGGTCATCGTGAAGACGCCGAAGAGTGCGTGCGACCGCTACGAGGGCCTGGTCGAGGCCGAACGCCTCGGCTGGGAGCTCGAGCATGTGCAGGGCGTGAAGGCGGTGACCTCCTTCGCCGAGCAGACCAAGCGCGGGGTCGCCGCGTCGAGCGAGGGCTATTTCAAGTGGAACACGCTGGCGCGAGACCCGCGCATCCTCGGCCCGGCGGCCAACCGCGTGATCCAGGACAACCCCGACGCGATGAACCCGAACTGCTCGCTGTTCGCCGTCACGGCCTACCTGAGCGACCACCGCGCCGACACGCTCGACCGCGTGCTGAAGGCGGTGGAGGGCTTCGCAGCGACGCACAGCCGGCCCGGCGCGGAGTTCCTGCCAGCGGCCGGCCCGGCCGGCATCGAGGCGGTGACCAACATCGTCGTGCGCCAGTCGTTCTACATCATGCACGTGGTGCTCTACATCGCGGTGACCCTGCTGTGCTTCATCACCTTCCGCTCGTGGCGCGCGGTGGTGGTGGCGCTGGTGCCGCTCATGATCACGTCGATCCTGTGCGAGGCGATCATGGTGTTGATGGGCATCGGCGTGAAGGTCGCGACGCTGCCGGTCATCGCGCTCGGCGTGGGCGTCGGCGTCGACTATGCGCTGTACCTGCTGTCGGTGCAGCTCGCGGTGCAGCGTCGCGGCGGCAGCCTGCGCGAGGCCTACAAGCACTCGCTCGAATTCACCGGCAAGGTCGTCGCGCTGATCGGCGTGACGATGGCCGCCGGCGTCGTGACCTGGGCCTGGTCGCCGATCAAGTTCCAGGCCGACATGGGCATCCTGCTGACCTTCATGTTCCTGTGGAACATGATCGGCGCGCTGGTGCTGATTCCGGCGCTGTCGCACTTCCTGCTGCGCGATGTGAAGCAGCGGGGCACGACCGTCTTGCCCGCGGCCACCGCGGCGCACGCGTGAGCTCATCGGGGGCGCTGCCCGTCGGCGGCGCCGGCCGCGGCCATTCGATCGTCGTTGCGCTGGTGTTCGCGGAGATCATCAGCTCGTTCGAGGTCAGCATGATCTACGCGGCCCTGCCGACGCTGATGCGCGACTTCGGCGATCCGGCCGGCGTGGGCTGGCTCATCACTGCCTACCTGCTGGTCGGATCGGTCTCGGCGGGCCTGTCGTCGCGGCTGGGCGACCTGTTCGGGCGCAAGCGCCTGGTGCTCGCGATGCTGGCGTGCTCGGCGTGCGGATCGCTGGTCAGCGCCCTGTCGAGCGGGCTGCCGGGATTGATCTGCGGCCGCGCGCTGCAGGGAATGTCGGCGGCCTTGCTGCCGCTGGCCATCGGCATCGTGCGCGAGCGCCTGCAGGCCGAGCGCGTGCCGGTGGCGGTCGGCTGGCTCACCGCGATGGCGACCTTCAGCGCCGGCGCCGGGCTGCTGCTCGGCGGGCTGCTGGTCGACCACGCCGGCTGGCGCACCATGTTCTGGTTCGGCGCGGTGCACGGCATCGTGGCGATGGTGCTGGTCGCGCGCTGGGTGCCGGCGTCGGCGGCCGCCGCTGGCGGCGCGCGGATCGACTGGATCGGCGGCATGCTCTACGCCCCTGCGGTGGCCGCGCTGCTGTGGGCCGTGTCGCGGCTGAGGGCGCACGGGCTCGGCGACGTCGCGACGCTGGCCGCGCTGGCCGGCGGCGTGCTGCTGCTGGCCGCGTGGTGGCGCCACGAGTGGCGGCACCCGCAGCCGATGATCGACGTGCGCCGCATCGCGACGCGCGAGGTCGGCCTGCCGATCGGCCTGATGTTCCTGTTCGGGCTCGGCACTTCGCAGACGATGCTGGTGCTGATGGGCCTCGCGCAGCAGCCGCCGTGGACCGGCATCGGCCTGGGCCTGAGCGCGACGATGGCCGGCCTGCTGAAGCTGCCGTCGAACTTCATGGGCCTGTTCGGCGCGCCGTGGGGCGGCCACCTCGCGGCGCGGAACGGCGCCCGCAGCGCTGCGCGGCTCGGCAGCCTGATGATCCTGGCCGGCTGGATCGGGCTGACCGCGCTGCACTCCACCGCCTGGATGCTCGTGGGGTGGGTGATGCTGGCCTCGCTCGGCGGGGCGATGCTGATGTCGGCGGTGCCGAACCTGCTGGTGGAGGTGGTGCCCGCCGAGCGCACCAGCGAGTTCGTCGGCTTGTCGCAGGTGGTGCGCACGCTCGGCACCGCGATCGGCACGCAGGCCGCCAGCGTGCTGCTCGCGCTGGCGGTGGTGCGCGGCGAGACGCAGCCGCATGCGGCCTATCCGAGCGCCGACGCCTACCTCTGGACGATGACGGCGATCACGGGTGCGTGCCTCCTGTGCGCGCTGGTCGCCTGGGCGCTGCCGCCGCGGCCGGCGCGGCCGGCGCATGCGGCCGCGCAGGGCGCTGCCGGCATCGGCGTGTCGGCACGGCGCGGCGCCTGATCGGGGGCCTTGCCCCGGCTCAGCGCAGCCGCTCCCGCAACTCGTCCTTGCGTACCTTCCCCGACGCGGTCCGCGGCAGCTCGCCGACGACGTGCAAGCCCTCGGGCGTCTTCTGGCGCGCGACGCGGGCGGCCGCGAAATGGCGCCGTACCGCGTCCAGGTCCAGCGAGGCGCCATCGGCGAGCACGACGAAGGCGCACACCTTCTCGCCGTAGCGCGCGTCGGGCTGCGCCACCACGGCGGCGTCGCGCACCGAAGGGTGCGTGGCCAGCACGCGCTCGACCTCCTGCGACGAGATGTTCTCGCCGCCGCGGATCACGATGTCCTTCTTGCGGTCGGTGATCGTCAGGCAGTTCGCGGTGTCCAGCCGGCCGATGTCGCCGGTGCGGAACCAGCCGTCGGCGGTGCGGGCATGCGCGTCGAGCGACGCGTCGGTGTAGCCGACGAAGAGCTCGGGTCCGCGTGTCAGGATCTCGCCCTCCTGGCCTTGCGCAAGCTCGCGCTCCAGGTCGTCGACGATGCGCACTTCGCTGCCGGGCTGCAGGCGGCCGTCGGTGCCGGCGCGCTGCGCGAGCGGCATCTCGCGCCAGCCGATGCTGACGGTGGAGTGCTCGGTGAGGCCGTACGAGCGGCTCGCGGCGATGCCGGCGCGCTCGGCCGCCTCGACATGGTCGGGCGTCACGCCGGTGCCGCCGAGCCCGTAGGCGACGAGCGACGACAGGTCGCGGCCGGCGCGCCGCGCCGCATCGAGCAGGCCCTGCAGGTGAAACGGCGTGCCGCCGGACAGCCGCACGCGGTGGCGCTCGATCAGCTCGGCCGCGACGGCCGCGTCCCAGCGATCGACGAACACCATCTCGGTGGCGGTGACGAAGGGCCGCAGCAGGAAATTGAAGCCGGCGATGTGGCCAGCCGGAAAGGGGGTGAAGTAGGGCCCGTTGCCGCCGGGCTGCGCGGCGGTGGCGGGGGCGTCGTCGATGAACGGGATCTGCCACTCGGCGCCGACCGTCTGGTGCGTGTGCTTCACGCCCTTGGGCGCGGCAGTGGTACCGGAGGTGTACAGGAGCAGGCAGGTGTCCTGCGGCGCGACGCACTCGGCGGCAGCTGTCGAGGCATCGGCGTCGGCGGCCTGCTGCAGCGCCTGCCAGGTGATGCCGCCGCTCGGCGCCCGCTCGCCGAGCACCAGCACCTGTTCCAGGTCGGGCAGCGCGCCGAGCGCCTCCACGCGTTCCAGGAAATCGATGCCGCGCCATCGCTCCGGCACCGCAAGCAGGCGTGCGCGCGACTGGCGCAAGATGAAGCCGACCTCGGCCGGCCCATAGATGTGCACGATCGGCACCAGCACCGCACCGATCTCGAATGCGGCGAGGTACAGCACCGCGGTCTCGTGCCGGGTCGGCATCTGCACCGCGATCGCGTCGCCGGCCTTCAGCCCGATCGCGCGCAATCCGCGGGCGAGCCGGCGGCCGGCCTGCAGCAGGCCGGAGGTCGTCATCGCGATGTGACCCGCCTCGGTGTAGAAGTGCAGGCGCGTCAGCGGCCGCGCCATCACGGCCCGTGCCAGCAGGCGGCTGAGCGGCACCTGCGGCAGCTGCGCTTCAGGAGGCACTAGCTCACCTGGAAGCCGCCGTCCACCGCGAGCAATTGGCCGGTGACCAGCCGCGATGCCGGACTGGCGAAGAACAGCGCCGCCATCGCGATATCTTCCGGGTCGCCCATCTTGCCGAGCGGGATGCGGCCCGGCCCCATGATCGGCCCTTTGATGTCGACGCCATCGCTGCTGGCGGCCTTGGCGCCGGGCGTCAGCGTGCCGCCGGGCAGCACGGCGTTGACGCGGATGCCGTCGGCGGCGAACTCCAGCGCGGTGGTCTTGGTGAGGCTGTTCACGCCGGCCTTCGACGCGTTGTAGGTGGCGTTGTGATAAACGACCGCCTGCATCGACGACACCGACGAGATGTTGACGATCGCGCCGCCGTTCCCCTGCGCCTGCATGCGCCTGATCGCCTCGCGCAGGCACAGGAAGGTGCCGCGCAGGTTCACCGCGTGCAGCTTGTCCCAGAACGCGGCGTCGACCTCGAGGAAGGGCTTCTTCGGAAAGATCCCCGCGTTGTTGACGAGCACGTCGAGGCTGCCGAACTCGGCGATCGCGCGGTCGAGCATCGCGGCGACCTGCGTGTCCTGCGACACGTCGGCCGTCGCCGCGATGGCCTGGCCGCCGGCCGCGCGGATGCCCGCTGCGGTGGTTTCGGCGCCGTCGGCCTGGATGTCGGCGACGACGACCTTGGCGCCGGCGCGGGCGAACAGCTCGGCGATCGCCTGGCCGATGCCGCTGCCGGCCCCGGTGACGACGGCAGTCTTGCCGGCGAGGCTCATCGGGCCTGCGGCGAGGGTGGAGTCAGACATGTTTTCTTCCTTTCTTGAACCGGACAGGGAGGTCATTTCTTGCGCATCGCTTCCCATTGCGCGTCGTTCCAGTCCTGCATCGCGCGGAAGGTCGGGCCGCCGGCGCCCTGCATCCAGCGCCCGCCGTCCATGACGATCAGGTCGCCGGTCATGTAGCCCGAACCGTCGGCCGCGAGGTAGGCATACAGGTCGCACAGCTCGCGATGCTCGCCGAGACGCCGCAGCGGCACGCCGCGCTCCTGCGCTTCAACCTGGCTGCCCGGCGGAAAGAGCTGCTCCCAGGCACCAGGGGTCGGGAACAGTCCCGGCGCCACGCAGTTCAGGCGGATGCCCTTGGGGCCCCATTCGACCGCGAGGCTGCGCGTCATCGCGAGCACGCCGGCCTTGGCCGCCGCCGATGGCGCGGTGAAGGCCTGGCCGGTGATCACCGGCGCCGAGACGGTGCTGATCACGTTGCCCGGCTGGCCGGCCTCGATCCAGCGCCGGCCGGCGGCGAGCGTGCAGTAGAAGCTGCCATGCAGCACGATGCCCAGCACCGCGTCGACGGCGCGCGCCGAGAGCCGCTCGCTGCGCGCAATGAAGTTGGCCGCGGCGTTGTTGACCAGCACGTCGAGCGCACCGCTCTGCCAGATGTGCTCCATCATCGCCTCGACCTGCTCGGCATCGCGCACGTCGCAAGTGAGCGTGTCGACGCGCGCACCGGGCAGCTCGGCGCGGAACTCCTCGGCGGTGGCGTCGAGCACCTGGAGCCGACGGCCGCAGATCACCAGGTGCGCGCCGAGTTCGAGATAGCGGCGCCCGATGCTCTTGCCGAGCCCGGTGCCGCCGCCGGTGACGAGGATCTTCTTGCCCGCGAGCAGGTCGTTGCGAAACATGGCGCTCACCTGCCGACGAACTTTGCCGTGCGCTTCTCGGCGAAGGACTTGCGGCCCTCGGCGGCGTCCTCGGTGCCGTACAGGAAGGTGTTCTTCGCGGTGGCGTGCGTCGCCGCGTGCATCCAGCCCTGCCCAAGCGCCAGGCGCGCGTTCTCGATCGTGGACTGCACCGCGAGCGGCGCCTGTTCGGCCACGCGCTGCGCATAGGCGAGGGCGCGCTCGAACTGCTCGCCGGCGGGCACGACTTCCTGCACCAGGCCGAGCCGCAGCGCCTCGGCGCTGTCGAACTCGTCGCCGGTCAAGAGCCACTTCATCGCGTTGCCCCAGCCGGCGCGTTCGATGAAGCGGAAGGAGCCGCCGTAGCCGGGCATGATGCCGCGCTTGACCTCGAGTTGCGAGAAGCGGCAGTTGTCGGCGGCGAACACGACATCGGCGGCGAGCATCAACTCGATCGCGATGGTGAAGCAGATGCCCTGCATCGCCGCGACCACCGGCTTCGTGCGATAGGGCTCGCGCAGCTGGCCCGGGTCGACCAGGTTCAGCGGCACGTAGGGCGAGCCGGCCTTGCGGTACTCGGCCATCAGCGGCAGGTCGACGCCGCCGCTGAAGTGGTCTCCCTTCGCATACAGCAGGCCGACGAACAGGTCCGGCGCGTTCTCCAGCAGCGTGTAGGCCTCGCCGAGCTCGCGGAACATGCGCGGCGTGAAGCCGTTGCGCTTCTCGACGCGGTCCACGCCCATCAGCAGGATCGGCCCGCGCCGCTCGACGACGATCCGGCCCTCGGGGTGGCGTTCGGTGGCAGCTTCGGTCACAGCAGTTCTCCGTAGCGTTCGACGTGGTGTTCCGAGTTGCCCCAGGTCATGTCGATCGCGGTCAGTCGTTTGAAATAGTGGCCTGAGGCCAGCTCGTCGGTCATGCCCATGCCGCCATGAAGCTGGGTGGCCTGCTGGCCGACGTAGCGCCCGGAGCGTCCGGCCATCGCCTTCGCCGCCGAGGCAGCACGGCGGCGCAACGCGCGCTCCGGCGACTCGACGTGTGCCGCGGCCATCAGCGCCAACGCGCGCGCCTGCTCCACGGCGATGCGCATGTCCGCGGCGCGATGCTGCAGCGCCTGGAAGCTGCCGATCGGCACGCCGAACTGCCTGCGCGTCGAGAGGTGTTCGCAGCTCAACTCGGTGAGCTTCGCCATCGCGCCGACCGCCTCGGCGGCGAGTGCCGCCAGGCCCTGGTCGGTCGCCCAGTCGGCCAGTTCCAGGCCCTGGCCGGGCTCGCCGATCACGCAGGCGTCGTCGACTGCGGCGCCCTGGAGGCGGATCTCCGCGGCGCGCTGGGCGTCGATGGTCGTGTAGCCGTCGATCGCGATGCCGGATGCCCTGGCGTCGACCAGCATCAGCGCCAGGCCCTGGCCGGTGTCGGCAGTGACGATCAGCCAGTCGGCGCTGTCGCCGTGCGGCACCACGGCCTTCGCGCCGTCGAGCTGCCACCCGCCGTCGCGGCGCACCGCGCGCGTGTGCACCTTGTCCAGGTCCCAGCGTGCCTGCGGCTCGAGCGCGGCGAGCGCGAAGCGCAGCCGGCCTTCGGCGATCGGCCCGAGGAAACGATCCTTCTGCGCCTCGCTGCCGAAGGCGGCGAGAAGGCGCGGCGCGATCACCGCGCTGGCGACATAGGGCTCGATCACGAGGCCGCGGCCGAGGCCTTCCATCACGATCAGGGTCTCGACCGCGCCGGCGCCAATGCCGCCGTGGGCCTCGGGCACGTTCAGCGCGAACAGGCCGAGCTCGGCCATCTGCCGCGCCAGCGCATCGCTCGGGCCCTCGGCCAGGCGCTTGCGGCGCGCCTCGAAGCCGTATTCCTTCTGCACGAAGCGCGCCATCGTGTCGGCGAGCATCTGCTGCTCTTCGTTCAGCGTGAAGTCCATGGTGGGGCTAAGTGGGCTACTGCGGGATGAGGGATTTGCCGATCAGCCCGCGCTGGATCTCGTTGGTGCCGCCGTAGATCGCGACCTTGCGCAGGTCGAGGTACTGGCCGGCGAGGGCATTGAGCTCGGCGCCGGCCGGCGTCGGCCCGTCGTAGCCGAATTCGAGCGCGGCCTCGACCAGCGGCAGCGCGTAAGGGCCCGCGCATTCCATCAGCAGCGCGCCGAGCTCGCCCTGGATCTCCGAGCCGCGCACCTTCAGCATCGACGGCTCTGCGCCGAGGCCGAGGCCGGCGCGCTCGAGCGAGATGAGCCGCGCCAGCGCCCATTCGTGCGCCAGCACCTCGATCTCGATCCTGGCGATCTTGTCGCGAAAGCGCGGGTCCTCGATCAGCGGCCGGTCGTGCCTGGCCTGCGTGCGCGCCAGCTCCTTCAGCCGGCGCAGCAGCCGCTTGCACATGCCGAGGCCCGCGATGGCGGTGCGCTCATGGCCGAGCAGGTACTTCGCGATCGACCAGCCCTCGTTCTCGGCACCGACCCGGTTCTCGACCGGCACGCGCACGCCATCCAGGAAGACTTCGTTCACGTCGTGTCCGCCGTCCAGCGTGCGAATCGGGCGCACCGTGATGCCGGGCGTATCCATCGGGATCAGCAGCAGCGAGATGCCGCGCTGCGGCTTCGCGTCGGCCGAGGTGCGCACCAGCGCGAACATCCAATTGGCCCATTGCGCGAACGAGGTCCAGGTCTTCTGGCCGTTCACGACGTAGTGCTCGCCGTCGCGTTCGGCGCGCGTCTTCAGCGAGGCGAGGTCGGAGCCGGCGCTCGGCTCCGAATAGCCCTGGCACCACCAGTCGTCCATCGACACGATGCGCGGCAGGAAGCGCGCCTTCTGCGCGTCGCTGCCGAACTTCATCAGCACCGGCCCGATCATCGCGAGACCGAACGGCATCTGGCGCGGTGCGCCGGCGGTGAAGCATTCCTCGTCGAAGATGTTGCGCTGCACGGCGTTCCAGCCGCAGCCGCCGTGCTCGACCGGCCAGCCGGGCGCGCCCCAGACGCGGCCGGCGAGGATGCGCTGCCAGCGCACGTAGTCCTCGCGCGGCACGCGCAGGAAGCCCAGCACCTTCTGCCGGATGTCCCCGGGCAGGTGCGCGGCGACGAAGTCCCGCACCTCGGCACGGAAGGCTGCGTCTTCGGGCGATTCGTGGAGGTTCATCGTCCCTTGAAGCGCGGCTTGCGCTTTTCCTTGAATGCGAGCTTGCCTTCCTGGAAGTCCTCGCTGAGGTTGGTCTGCATCATGTCGGCGCTGTCGGCGATCAGCGCCTCGTGCAGCGTCTGGAACGGCAGCTCCCAGAGCTGGCGCTTGATCATCCGCAGCGACAGCGGCGAGCACGATTCGGCCAGCTCCTTCGCATAGGCATAGGTTGCCTCGGCGAGGGCCTCGCGCGGATGGATCCTGTTCACGAGACCGAGCCGCAGCGCTTCCTCGCCGCGCACCTTGCGCGCCGACAGGAGCAGGTCGAGCGCATTGGCATGGCCGACCGCGTTGCGCAGGGCCCAGGCCATGCCGTATTCGGACGCCAGGCCGAGGCGTGCGAAGGCGGTGGTCAGCACCGCATCGTCGGCCGCGAAGCGCATGTCGGCGTAGAGCGCATGCACCAGGCCGAGGCCGGCGGTGGCGCCGTTGAGCATCGCGATGACCGGCTTGGCGAGCGCGGGGAAGTAGGCGGCGCGGCTCTGATAGTCCGGGCGGCGGCTGAAGTCGTAGGCACGCGGCAGCTTGTTCAGCAGCGAGCGCGGGAAGGCGCTGTCGTCGCCGGCCGACTTGAAGCCGGTAACGTCGCCGCCGGCGCAGAAGGCGCGGCCGGCGCCGGTCAGCACGATCACGCGCACCGCGTCGTCGCCCTCGGCCGCGTGCGTCGCGTGCCAGACCTCCTCGGCCATCACGTCGGTCCAGGCGTTCAGGGCCTCGGGGCGGTTGAGCGTGATGGTGGCGATCGCGTCGCGCACCTCGTACAGGATCTGTTCGTAGGCCATGGCTTCAGCGCGTGATGTTGGCTATATCTTCGGCACTGTAGCCAAACCAGCCGAGCACTTCGTCGTTGTGCTCGCCGAGCTGCGGCGGCGGCAGGTGGATGCCGCCGGGCGTGCCGGAGAACTGCGTCGGCACGGCGGTCGTCACCATCGGCCCCTCGGTCGGATGCCGGTAGCGATGGAAGAAGCCGACCTCGTTCAGGTAGGCGTCCGACAGCATGTCCTCGAAGCGCGCGACCGGCCCGTTCGGCACGTCGATCGCGTCGAGCAGCTCGTGCCACTGCGCGGTGGATCTCGTCTTCATCTGCTCCGAGACCATGCCGTAGACGCGGTCGATGTTCTTCATGCGACCTTCGTGCGTCGCGAAGACGGGATCGGTCAGCAGCTCGGGGCGGCCTAGCGTCGGCAGCAGCCGCTTCCATTGCTCGTCGTTGACGGCCAGCACGCAGATGTGGCCGTCGCTCGTCTCGTAGGGGCGGCGATGCTCGGAGAGCAGGCGCACGTAGCCGACGCCGCCGCCCATCGGCGGGTCGAAAGCGCCGCCGTACAGGTGTTCCTGCAGATTGAAGGCGACGATGGTCTCGAGCATCGGCACGCGCACCATCTGGCCGAGGCCTGTGCGCTCGCGTGCGTACAGCGCCATCGCGACGCCGGAGGCCAGCATGTAGCCGCAGAACTTGTCGACGATCACGGTGGGCAGGTAGCGCGCCTGGCCAACCGAGCGCAGCATCAGGTCGGCGATGCCGGCCTCGCCCTGCACCACGTCGTCGAAGGCCGGGTCGTTCTCGCGCGGGCCGCCGGGCATGTAGCCGCAGCCGTAGCCGTAGACGATGCGCGGGTTGCGCGCGGCAATGTCCTCGTACGCGACGCCCAGGCGCTTGGCCGCCGCGGGACGCATGCTGTGGATGAACACATCCGCGCTCTCGACCATGCGCAACAGGGCATCGCGTGCCTCGGGCCGCTTCAGGTTCAGCGTCACGCTGCGCTTGTTGCGGTTCATGTTCAGGTGCATCGCCGCCATGTTGGGGTTGCGCGATGGGCCGTTCTGGCGGTTCGGGTCGCCTTCGGGCGTCTCGACCTTGATGACGTCGGCGCCCATGTCGCCGAGGATCATCGTCGCGACCGGGCCGAGCACGTTGACCGTCAGGTCGATCACGCGCACGCCGGTGAGAGGGCCGGCGCTGGTGGCCAGCTTGGCGTGCAGGGGCTCGCCGGCCGGCGCCGGATCCGGCTGCACCTCGGGCTGCATGTAGCCCTGCAGCACCGGCGGTTTCATGTGCGCACCTCGGCGCGCGCCTTGAGCATGCGCAGGGGCGTGTACTCCATCACGACCGTGCCGTCTGCCTTCACGACGCGGTTGCGCGTGCGGACGAGGCCGCGCCCGGGCCGGCTCTCGGAGCGGCGCGCTTCGATCACCTCGCATTCGACGTGGATCGTGTCGCCGGCGAAGGTCGGCCCCTTCACATCGAGCTGCATGCCGAGGAAGGCGAGGCCGGTGCCCTGCATCGTGGCCTGCGCGAGCAGCCCCTCGGCGAAGCAGAACACCATCGAGCCGGGCGCCAGGCGCCCCGCGAAGCCGGCGACGCCGTGCAGGAACTCGAGATTGGTGAACAGCACCTCGGTCATCCCGATCTTGTCGATGAAGCCCACGATGTCGGCCTCGGTGACCGTGCGCCCCACGGTCTTGAACTGACGCCCCAACGGCAGGTCCTCGAAGCAGAAACCGAGTCCGACTGTTTCCATGTGTGCCTTTGAGCGCAAGAAATTTGCGCTTCCATTGTTGAACGATGTTCGATAATATAAATGCCGGATCGAGATGCCGTCAACCCGATGACCCCCTCGAAAACCCGCCCGTGCCACTGAATCCGAATCGAAGGAGACCCGATTGGAGACCGACAGCCGCTATGCGCGCTACACGCGCCTGAAGTTCGACCGACCGCATCCGCGCGTGCTGCGCGTGACGCTGGATTCGCCGCTGAAGATGGGCGCGATGGATGCCGCGATGCATCGCGAGGCCTCGCAGATCTGGGCCGACGTCGATGCGGACGACAGCGTCTCGGCGGTGATCGTCACCGGCAGCGGCAAGACCTTCTCCGCCGGAGGCGACCTGCACCATGAACGCAGGGTGTGCGAGGACTACGCGCTGCGCATGCAGGCGATGAAGGAGTCGCGCGACCTGGTGCTGGGGATGATCAACTGCCGCAAGCCGATCGTCGGCGCGGCGCGCGGCTGGGCGGTCGGCGCCGGCCTGGCGCTCTTGATTCTTGCGGACGTGTCGATCGCGTCGCGCGACGCGAAGTTCTCCGACGGCCACCTGAAGATCGGTGTCGCGGCCGGCGACCACGCGGCGATCATCTGGCCGCTCCTGTGCGGCATGGCCAAGGCGAAGTACTACCTGATGACGGCGGAGACCTTCACCGGCGAGGAAGCCGAGCGGATGAACCTGATCTCGATGGCGCTGGCCGACGAGGAGGTGGAAGCCAAGGCGGTCGAAGTCGCCTCGCGCCTCGCCGAGAGCGCGCCGGCCGCGGTGCGCTGGACCAAGCAGACGCTGAACCACTGGCTGCGCCAGGCGGCGCCGATCTTCGACGCGTCGCTGGCGCTCGAGTTCATCGGCTTCGCCGGGCCCGAGGGCATGGAGGGCATCGATGCCTTCCTCGGCAAGCGCTCGCCGAAGTTCAGTCCGGACACGCCGGTGTAGGAGGCCTGATGCTCCAGACCATCGGCGAGCTGCTGGAACGCAACGCCCGCTTCCATCCGGAGCGCGAGGCGCTGGTGTGCGAGGGCCGGCGGCTGACCCATCGCCAGTTGCTCGAGCGCGCGAAGCGCCTGGCCGACGGCCTGCACCGGCTGGGCCTCGGGCGGCAGGACCGGGTCGCGGTCTTGTCGATGAACAACTCCGAGTACATCGAGCTGCTGGCCGCCGGCGACTGGGCCGGCTACATCGTCGCGACGGTGAACTTCCGCCTCGCCGCGGCCGAGATCGAATGGCTGCTCGGCGATGCGACGCCGCGCGTGCTGGTGTTCGAGGCGCAGTACGCCGAGCTGGTCGGCGCGCTGCGCCCGCGCCTCGCGACGATCGAAGCCTACGTGTGCATCGGCGGGCGTGCGCCGGATTGGGCGCGAGACTACGAGGCCGTGATCGCGCAGGGCGCTCCCGACGGGCCGCCGTTCCGCTCGCAGCCGCTGGATTACGGGCCGCTGGTCTATACGAGCGGCACCACCGGCCGGCCGAAGGGCGCGCTGCGTGCCCAGTGGCGCTGGGTGCGCACGGCCGACGCCGGCGCGCGCATGAGCGAGCTGGACTCCGACTCGCGCATGCTGCTGACGACGCCGGCATTCCACGTCGGCGTGATCGGTTACGCGCTGCAGGTCCGGTGGTGCGCCGGCACGCTGGTGCTGCATCGCGGCTTCGATGCGGCGAGCGTGATCCGCACGATCCAGCAGGAGCGCATCACCTTCACCTTCGTGGTTGCGGCGATGCTGCAGGCGATCCTCGATTCGCCGGCGATCGGCGATGCGGACCTGTCGAGCCTGCACAACGTCGTGGCCGCCGCGGCGCCGGTGCCGGTGCCGTTGCTGCGGCGCGCGTTCGAGCGCATCGGCCCGGTGTTCTCGGTGCAGTACGGCGCGACCGAAACCGCCGGCTGCGGCATGTACCGCCATGAGCTGAAGCCATACGGCGACGCGCGCGACGTGAAGCGCATCGCGTCGGTCGGCCACCCGGGGCAGGGCACGCGGATCCGCATCGTCGGCGATGACGGTGGGGACTGTCCGGCCGGTACCGCGGGCGAAGTCTGGACCTTCACCGACGAGCGCATGGACGGCTACTGGAACAACACCGCCGCGACGCTCGAGGCGCTGCGCGACGGCTGGTATCGCACCGGCGATGTGGGCTATCTGGACCAGGACGGCTACCTGTTCCTGGTCGACCGCAAGAAGGACATGATCATCTCGGGCGGCGAGAACATCTACAGCCGCGAGGTCGAGGAAGCGGTGCAGGCCTATCCGGGCATCGTCGAGTGCGCGGTGATCGGCGTGCCCGATCCGAAGTGGGGCGAGGCGGTGAAGGCCTACGTGGTCTGCGCGAGTGGCGCGAGCGCGCCGGAAGCCGAGGTGATCGCCCATTGCAAGCGCCTGATCGCGAGCTACAAGTGCCCGAAGCGTGTCGAGGCGATCGGCGAGCTGCCCCGGGTGCCGAGCGGCAAGGTGAACAAGGTGGCGCTGCGCGAGCTCGCCAGGAATTCGCAATGAGCGCCATCATGTTCGAGACCGAAGTCGCCGATCGCATCGCGACCGTCACGCTGTGCCGTGCGCCGGTGAATGCGCTGAGCGAGGAATGGGGCGATGCCTTCGACGCGCTGCTCGACCAGCTGGGCACGCGCGACGACTGGACGGTGCTGCATCTGCGCAGCAGCCAGAAGGTGTTCGCGGCCGGCGCCGATCTGGCGCAGATCGATGGCTGGGCCGGTGAAGGCCGGGCGGGGCCGCGGCTGGCGCTCTACATCGAGCGGCTGCAGGCGGTGTTCGGCCGGGTCGCGAGCCTGCCGCAGGTCACGCTGGCGGAGATCGGCGGTGCCGCGCTCGGCGGCGGACTCGAGCTGGCGCTCTGCTGCGACCTGCGCATCGCCGCGCACGAAGCCAAGCTCGGGCTGCCCGAAGTCGGCCTCGGCCTGATCCCCGGCCTCGGCGGCACGCAGCGGATGACGCGGCTCGTGGGCGCCGGTGTCGCGAGCCGGTTGATCCTCGGCGCCGAGGTACTGGACGGCACGACCGCTAAGGCGCTCGGCCTGGTGCAGTGGGCGGTGCCGAGGGCCGAGATCGCCGACGAGGCGCTGCAGCTGTCGCGGCGCGTCGCCGCGCTGCCGCCGCCGGCATTGCGCGTCGCCAAACAGTTGATCGCGGCGGCCGGCGCGTCGGCCACCACCGGCTACGCGCTCGAACGCGAGCTCGGCGGAGCATTGCTCGAGACGCCGGAAGCGCGCGAACGCATCACGGCCTTCCTGCAGCGCAGCGCCAGGCCCACTACCCCAACCCCATTGCCTTGAACCCTGGAGACCGATTCATGACCGAGACCCCCGACACCTCGTGGCGTGCCGTTACCGACCTGGCCGGCAAGAGCGTCGTCATCACCGGCTGCGCCTCCGGCATCGGACGCGCCGCCGCGCTGCAATTCGCCAGTGCCGGCGCCACCGTCTACGCCGGCGACAGGAACGTGGCCGATGGCGAGGCGACCATTGCGCAGATCCGCGCCGGCGGCGGTCGCGGCGAGTTCATCGAGCTGGACCTGGGCGATGGAGCGACCATCGACGCCTTCGTCGACGCCGCCGTGGCGCAGATCGGCGGCGCGCCGGACATCATCGCCAACGTCGCCGGCCTCGACCGCGTGATGCCCTTCCTCGAGAACACGCCCGAGGTGTGGGACCTGCTCGCGCAGGTCAACTACATCGGCCCGGTGCGCATGATCCACCGCTTCCTGCCGCACATGATCGAGCGGCGCCAAGGCAAGATCGTGATGGTGGCGAGCGACGCCGGCCGCGTCGGCAGCATGGGCGAGACCTTCTATGCCGGCACCAAGGGCGCGGTGATCGCGTTCACCAAGTCGCTGGCGCGCGAGACGGCGCGCTCGGGCATCACCTGCAACTGCGTCGCCCCGGGGCCGACCGACACGCCGCTGTTCAACGGCACGATTCCCGAGGGCAAGCTGCGCGACGCGCTGATCAAGGCGATTCCGCTGAAGCGGCTGGCGCAGCCGATCGAGATCGCGCACACCATCGTCTATCTCTCAACGCCGGCCACCGACTTCATGACCGGCCAGGTGGTCTCCGTCAGCGGCGGCCTGACCATGCATGGCTGACAAGCGAGGACCCCGATGAACCCCGAGAAGGAATTCTTCGAGCACCTGGCTTCCGGGCGCTTCATGATCCAGAAGAGCCGCAGCACCGGCGGCTATGTGTACTACCCGCGCATGGCCGAGCCGGGCACCGGCGCGACCGACCTCGAGTGGGTCGAGGCCTCGGGCCGCGCCACCGTCTACTCGACGACGGTGATCCGCGGCAAGCCGCCGGCACCGAACGCCAACCTCGCGCTGATCGATCTCGCCGAGGGCCCGCGCATGATGAGCCGCGTCGACGGCATCGCGCCCGAGGCGGTGAAGATCGGCATGGCGGTGCGCGCCAGGATCATCATTGAAGAAGACCATCCGCTGGTCGTCTTCGAACCGGTGGGGGCCTGAGCGATGCAGGAACGCTTTCCCCGCGGCCGGACCGCGATCGTCGGCGCCGCCACCTTCGGCTGCGGCGCTTCGCCGGGCTACAGCGCGATGGAGCTGGCGCACCAGGCGAGCGTGCTGGCGCTGGCGCAGGCCGGATTGAAGCCGTCGGACGTCGATGGCCTGTTCGTCGTCGTCATGGACGACTCGCTCTCCGGCCTCACGTTCGCCGAGACGCTCGGCATTCATCCGCGATTCCTCGACAACAACCGCACCGGCGGCTCGTCGTTCCAGGTGCATGCGATGCTCGCAGCGCTGGCGCTCGACGCCGGGTTGTGCGACGTGGCGCTGATCGCCTACGGCAGCAACCAGCGCAGCAGCACGGGCAAGCTCCTGCAATCGTCACGGCCCTCGCCGTGGGAGTCGCCGTACAAGCCGCTGCGCCCGATCTCCTCGTATGCGCTCGCCGCGGCACGCCACATGCACCAATACGGAACGACCAAGGAGCAGCTCGGCGCCGTCGCCGTGGCCGCGCGCCAATGGGCTGCGTTGAACCCCGAGGCTTTCGTGCGCGAGCCGCTGACGATGGACGACTACCTGAAGGCGCGCCTGGTCGCCGACCCCTTCGGCGTGCGCGACTGCTGCCTCGTGACCGACGGCGCGGCCGCGGTGGTGATGACGCGCGCGGACCGTGCGCGGGACCTGTGCCGACGGCCGGTGTATCTGCTCGGCGGCGCGCAATCCACCACGCACCGCGAGATCGCGAGCATGCCGGACCTGACCGTCACCGGGCTCGCCGAGGCCGGCCCGCGCGCCTATGCCCAGGCCGGCGTCGGCCCGAAGGACATCGATGTCGTCGAGCTGTACGACGCGTTCACGATCAACCCGATCCTGTTCCTCGAGGATCTCGGCTTCTGCGAGAAGGGCGAAGGCGGCCGTTATGTCGAAGGCGGCCGCATCGCGCCGGGCGGGGAACTGGCGGTCAACACCAACGGCGGCGGCCTGTCCTGCGTGCACCCGGGCATGTATGGCCTGTTCACGATCGTCGAGGCGGCGCGCCAGCTCGCGGGCGATGCCGGCGAGCGGCAGGTGCCGGGCGCGAAGCTCGCGATCGCGCAGGGCAACGGCGGCGAGCTGTCGCACCAGGCGCTCGTGCTCCTCGGCAGCGAAGACACGCTCTAGGCATCGGAATCGGAAATGCTCGACTACGAAATTTGCAAGAACTGGACCTTTCCCGACATCGTGCACCGCTACAGCGAGCGCGACACGATGCTGTACGCGCTGGGCCTGGGCTACGGCCACGATCCGATGGATCGCGGCGCACTGCGCTTCGTCTACGAGAAGGAGCTGCAGGCGGTCCCGACCATGGCCGCGGTCATGGGCTCGCCCGGCATCTGGTGGCGCGACCCCAAGACAGGCGCCGATGCCGTCAAGCTGGTGCACGGCGAGCAGGACGTGCGGCTGCTGCGCCCGCTGCCGGCCAAGGGCTGCGTGATCGCGCGCAACCGCGTCGTCTCGCTGACCGACAAGGGCGTCGGCAAGGGGGCGGTCGCGGTGGTGCTGCGCACGCTGGTCGACGAGGCCAGCGGCGACACGGTGGCCGAGAGCCGCAACGTGACCTTCCTGCGCGGCGACGGCGGCTTCAGTGCCGACGGCGGCAGGAGCGATCCCGGCCCCGAGCCGCTGCCTGCGGTGCCGGAGCGCGCCGCCGATTTCGAGCTGAGCTACGCCACGCGGCCCGAGTCGGCGCTGATCTACCGCCTGAGCGGCGACGTGAACCCGCTGCATGCCGATCCCGACGTGGCGGCGAAGGCCGGCTTCGACCGCCCGATCCTGCACGGGTTGTGCACCTACGGCATGGCCGCGCGCGCGGTGATCGAGCAGGTGCTCGACCACGATGCGGCGCGGCTCAAGCGCCTGGCGCTGCGCTTCACCTCGCCGGTCTGGCCGGGCGAGGCCGTGCGCTACGAAATCTGGCGCGACGGCGCGACCTTGCTGCGCTTGCGCGCCAGCGTCGATGCGCGCAAGACCGTGGTGCTGAACAACGGCGTCGTCGAGCTCGCTTGAAACCGTTGGGATGCTGACGATGCAGGACAAGGTGGTGATCGTGACCGGCGCGTTCGGCGCGCTGGGCCAGGCGGTGGTGCGCACGCTGGCGGGGCAGGGGACGCGGCTGGCGCTGCTCGATGCGTCGCCGGTCGCGCCGGCCGAATTCGCGCAGGCGTTCGAAGCGTCGCACCTCCTGCTGCCCGGCACAGACCTGTCGCGCTTCGACGCGGCGCGGGCGGCGGTTGCGCGCGTGGCCGAGCGCTTCGGTGGTGTCGATGCACTGGTCAACATCGCCGGCGGCTTCAGCTGGGAGACGATCGCAGACGGCGACCCGGCCACCTGGGACCGCATGCACACGATCAACCTGAAGACGGCGCTCCACGCCTGCAAGGCGGCGTTGCCGCACCTGCTGGAACGAGCGGGCCGGGTCGTCAACATCGGCGCCGGGGCCGCGGGCAAGGCGGCTGCGGGAATGGGCGCCTATGCGGCCTCCAAGGCCGGCGTGCTGCGCCTCACCGAGGCGCTGTCCGATGAAACCAAGGACCGCGGCATGACCGTCAACGCGATCCTGCCGGGCATCATCGACACGCCGGCCAACCGCAAGGACATGCCCGATGCCGACACCTCGCGCTGGGTGACGCCGCAGGCGATCGCCGAGGTGGTGGGGTTCCTGCTGTCGGATGCGGGGCGCGCGGTAACCGGGGTCGGGCTGCCGGTGACGGGACGGCTCTAGGAGTCTGGGCCGCGGGCCTTCAGGCGGACGACGCTGTCTCCATACGGCTCGTCGCGGTTCTTCAGCGCCTGCTTCAGCCCGCCCGATGCCATGTCGGCCTTGAACTGCGTGCGCCGCGGCCCGCTGGCCAGATGCGCGCGTGCGTCGAGCTCGGCGGTGAGTCGCTGCAACGTGCGCACATGCATCAGCTCCATGCCGAGGTTGACCACCCGCTTGTGCGCGGCGAGCAGGTCGACGTCGGTCAGCGCGATGCGGCGCGCGAGTTCCGCGACCTCGGTCTCGAGCCGGTCGGCCGGCACGGCTTCCATCACCAGGCCGAGCCGCGCCGCATCGACCCCGGTGATGCAGTCGCCGGTGAACATCAGCCGCTTGGCCCATTGCGGACCGGCATGCGCGAGCCAGAACTGCGTCGGCGGCGTGCCGTTCGCGCGTGTCGCCGGAAAGCCGATGCGCGCGTCCTCGGCCGCCAGCACCAGGTCGCACAGGAAGGCGAGGTCGGTGCCGCCGGCCAGGCAGTTGCCGTGGATCTTCGCGATCACCGGCTTGTGCAGGTCGAAGATGCGCATGCGCTGCTCGAGCGTGCGTTCGAGCGCCCAGCAGTCGTCGTCGAAGCCGCTGCGCTGGCTGCGGTACAGCGCCGGGTCGTAGGGCATGTTCTCGGGTGCGACGCCGGCGTAGGCGCCGGCCAGGTCATAGCCGGCGCAGAAGTCGCGCCCAGCGCCGTCGATCACCACCACGTTCACGTCGCGCCGGTCGTCGGCTTCGAGCAGCGCCTGCTCGAGCTCGCTGAGCATGGTGTCGGACAGCGCGTTGCGCTTGTCCGGCCGGTTCAGCGTGATGCGCGCCACCCGCGCGTCGACGCTGAAAAGAATGGTGTCGCTGCTCTTCAGCCACTTGTTCATGACTTGTCTCCTGTCAGGGCCGCCTTCGCATCGTCCTCGGCCGCGATCATTTCCAGGGCGGCGAGCGCCGCCACTTCGCCGACGCCGCCGTCCACCGGCAGGCAGACACCGGTGATGAAGCGCGCCTCGTCGCTGGCGAGGAACAGCGCGGCGGCAGCGACATCCCACGCGTCGCCTTCGATGCCCAGCGGTGCGATGCGGCGGCGGCGCTCGCGGCCGGCGGCGTCGATGAACTGCTCGACCAGCGGGGTGAACAGATGGCCCGGCGCGATCGTGTTCGCGCGCACGCCGTCGCGGCCGTACATCACCGCGAGCTCGCGCGAGAACGCCACGACGGCAGCCTTCGACGGCCCATAAGCCGCGCCGCCGTGGGCACGCAGGCCGGCGGTGGACGCGATGTTGACGACGTTGCCGCGCGAGGCGACCAGATGCGTGATCGCCTGCTGCGTCATCAGCACCGCGCTCTTCAGATTGACGTCGAGCACGCGCTGCCACAGCCCGTCGGGCAGCGCCTCGAGGCGGCCGCCACCGGCACCGTGGCCGACGTTGTTCACCAGCACGTCGAGGCAGCCGTAGCGTTCGAGCGTCGCCGCGACGACGCGGCGGCAGCCGTCCACCTCGGTGACGTTGGCGGCGCAGACGAAGGCGTCGCCACCGTCGCCGGCGATCATGCGGCGCGTGATCTCGGCGCGCTCTGCGTCCAGGTCCACCAGCGCGACGCGCGCGCCTTCGCGCGCAAACACATAGGCCATCGCCTTGCCCGTCCCGACGCCATCGCCCTGCGAGCCGGCGCCGGTGACGATCGCGACCTTGCCGGCCAGTCGCTGCAAGTGGCGGGAAGGTCGTGGCATGGCGTCAACAGGCCCTAGTGGATCGGGCGCATGATCGTCGCGCGCCCGTCCCGGGCCGCGAGGATCACTTCGTCGCCGACGTGAAAGTGCTTGCCGACGTCGGCCAACGGGACCTGCTTGCCGTCGAGGCCGCGGCAATAGGTCGCCTGGTCGACGATGAAACGCCCGCCGCGCCCGTCGTCGCCTTCGAGGCCGACCATCTGCGGCTCGATAGCGATGAGGCGGCCGACCATCGGCGGGTTCTCGTTCGCGCCCATCACGCGGATGTCCATCGACAGGCGAAAGCGGTCGGAATGGTTCGCGAGGCCGGTGTGCGGCGTGTTCAGGTCCATCAGCAGCACGTCGCCCGGCCGGTAGGTGGCGCGGCGCCAGCGGTCGGCCGGCACTGCGCCTTCGGGAATCGGATAGAGCGGCGGCTGCTTGGTGTCGTGCAGGATCGGTCCGCGGTGCAGGCCTTCGCCGAGGATCAGGCCGCCGACGTCCTCATCGATCTCGGCGAGCGGGATCCAGCAGATCCGGAACGGAATGCCCTTGTTGTAGAAGCCGTCCTGGTGCACGAAGTCGAGGCGCGAACGCGCGCGGTCGGCGGCCGGCGGCGCGGCACGGTATTCGACGGTTGGGATCCAGAAGGGCTCGTCCTCCAGCAGGCGCCGGAAGAAGGCGTGGATCGCCGGCTCGCGCACGAAGGGCTGCCAGGCCTTGCGTTTCGACAGCGGATCCATCCGGAAGGGGAAGCCCTCGAGGCTCGCGCCGGTGTAGCGGGCCTGGGGGTCCGCCGGGTCGGCCACGCCGTACTCGCCGAGCAGTTGCATGTAGACGGCGCGCAGGCGCGCGACCGCGCCGTGGTCCAGCACATTGCGGAAGAACCAGTAGCCCTTGCGCTCCCAGGCGGCATCGAGTGCGGCACGGTCGCCCAGCAGGTGGTTCGAGGTCTCCAGCTCGCGTGCGTCGGGCGAGGTGAGGGGCCCTCTCGCCAGAGATTCCGTAGCTTGCATATTGTGGAACAATGTTCGTAAAATAGAACGGAGTTCACTGTAGGCGATGACCCGGGCGTCCCACCAAGCGGGTTTACCCGAATCCTCGCCGCAAGCGCATACCCAACCACCCGGAGACCCATTCGATGAGCAGCGAAGACGACCAAAGCCCCAACTACCGGCGGGGCGTGAACCTCGTGCGCGAGATGCTCGGAGAGGCCTTCCTCGACGGGATGCTTTCGGCGGCGAACTCCGGAGGCTTCGCGGCGGACGCCGCGACGATCGCGCTCGAGTCGGCGTTCGGCGCCGTCTGGTCGCGCCCGGGCCTGCAGCGCAAGGAGCGCAGCCTCGTCACGATCGGCATCCTCGTCGGCATGGGCAAGCCCAACGAGCTGAAGAACCACGTGCGCGCGGCGCTGAACAACGGCCTGACGGTGACCGAGCTGCAGGAGGCGCTGATCCAGGCGATTCCGTACTGCGGCTTTCCGTGCGTGGCCGAAGCGCTGGAGGCGACGGTGGCCGTGCTGCGCGAGCGCGGGCTGGTCGGCGACGACGTGAAGACGGCGAAGGATCGCGGGATGCTTTAGGGGGCGCTCAGAGCAGCGCGATCTTGCGGCGCGGGGCTATCGGTCTCATGCCGTTTCCTCTCCGATGACCTGGCACTGCGCGCTGGCCTGCGCGATGCGCTGCCCCTGGCTCCAGATATAGCAGTTGGCGAACACGACGCGTCGCCCGGCGCGCACGACATCGACCTGGGCTTCCACCCAGGCGCCGGGTGCCGCGTTGCCGATCAGATTGACCGAAAGGTTGGTGGTCAGCATCTTCGGTCTCGGCTCGCGCGCATGCTTGGCGGCCCAGACGATCGCGGTGTCGGCCAGCATGCAGATCATGCCGCCGTGCATCATCGCGCCGCGGTTGCGGTGCTTGTCCTCGACGCGCAGGCCGACGATGTGGATGGCATCGCGGCGTGCCACGTACAACGGCCCGACCAGCTCATGGAACGGGCCGAAGGCCGGCATGGGCTCGAAGCCGGCCGGGATGTCCGTCGAAAAATGGCTCATCGATTGCCGAAGCGCG
The DNA here is from genome assembly GCF_964254305.1 of Variovorax sp. LjRoot84. Classification (NCBI taxonomy): domain Bacteria; kingdom Pseudomonadati; phylum Pseudomonadota; class Betaproteobacteria; order Burkholderiales; family Comamonadaceae; genus Variovorax; species Variovorax sp. LjRoot84. Next base: position 3,399,499 of record NZ_CAXUTE020000001.1, on the reverse strand, counting down.
GTGCGCGCTTCTCGAAGTAGGCCTGGCGCTTCTCCGCAGCGTCTTCGGTGGCCTGGGCCTGGAACACCGCGCGCGATTCGATCTCGCACGCTGCCTCCAGGCTCGCGACGCCCTGGTTCAGCCACAACGATTGCTTGGTGAGCCAGACGCCGAGCGGCACGTTGGCACAGATCGCCGCGGCGAGCTCGCGCGCTTCGGCCAGCAGTCGGTCGTCCGGCACCACGCGCAGCGCCAGGCCGATGCGCGCCGCCTCGTCGGCCAGCACCGGGCGCGCCGTCAGCAGGATCTCTGCGGCGCGCTGGGTGCCGACCGCACGCGGCAGCATCCAGCTCATGCCGAGCTCGTGTCCGGTGCCGGCGTTGTGGATCGAGTTGACGAACTTGGCCGATTGCGCGGCGAGGCACAGGTCGGCCGCCAGCGCGAACGCGAAGCCGATGCCCGCCGCGGCGCCGTTCACCGCGGCGATCACCGGCTGCGGCAACTGGCGCATCAAGAGTGGGATCTGCGCGATGCGCGTGATCGAGTGCTTCGCCACATAGGGCTTGCCGAGCGCCGGGTCGACCCACGGCGCCGGTCCGGGCGAGCGCAGGTCATGGCCGGCGCAGAACGCGCGACCGGCGCCGGTGACGATCAGCACGCGCGTGCCGGCGTCGTGCCGAAGTGCCTCGAGTTGCGCGATCAGTGCCTCGTACATCGGGAAGCTGAAGGCGTTCAGCGCATCGGGCCGGTTCAGCGTCAGCGTGGCGATGCCGTCGTCGGAGCGTTCGTAGAGGAGGTCGGTCATGGCGCGCTTGGCTTGTCTCGGGTGTTCGTATTGTAGTACGATGTTCAAAAAAGTGACTATGCCGTCGCATCGACGGCCATGCTTCAGGAGACGCATTCCATGCACCAGCGCGATCCCTGGTTCGACGCACCGATCCGTCCGGTGCGGCTCGGCCCGAGCGCCTGCGAGGTGGCGCACGACGCGGACGGCAACATTCGAATGCGCCTCGCCGAGCCCCTGCAGCGCTACCCGCGGCGCTACACTGACCGGCTGGTCCAGTGGGCCCTCGAACGGCCGGAGCATGTGTTCCTCGCGCGCCGCCCGCCGAACGGTCCGAAGACCGGCGCCTGGGAGACCCTGTCCTTCGCCGACACGCTGCGCAAGGTGAGGGCGGTCGGCCAGTCGCTGCTGGACCGCGGCCTCTGCGCCGAGCGGCCGGTGATGATCCTGTCGGAGAACGACTTCGACAACCAGCTGCTGGCGTTGGCCTGCACGCACGTCGGCATTCCGTACGTGCCGGTGACGCCGGCGTACTCGCTGCTGTCGCAGGACCACGCGAAGCTGAAATCCCTGAGCGAGCGCGTGCGCCCCGGGCTGGTCTATGCCTCCAGCGTGGAGGCCTACGGGCGTGCCGCGCGCGCGGCCTTCCCCGAGGCGGAGTTCGTCGCCAGCGAGGCCGGCGGCGGCGCCACGCCGTTCTCCACGCTGCAGGGCGCCGCGCCGGGGGACGCGGTCGACGCAGCCTACGACGCGATCCGGCCCGACCAGGTGGCCAAGCTGATGTTCACCTCCGGCACCACCGGCGAGCCGAAGGGCGTGATGCTGACGCAGCGCATGCTCTGCAGCAACCGCCAGCAGGTCGTGCAGGCGATGCCCTTCCTGCTCGACGAGCCGCCGGTGCTGGTCGACTGGCTGCCGTGGCACCACACCTTCGGCGGCACCAACAACCTCGGCATCGCACTGTACTGCGGTGGGTCTTACTACCTGGACCCCGGCAAGCCGATGGCCGAGGCGGTGCAGCCCAGCGTCGACGCGTTGCGCGAGGTATCGCCGACGATCTACTACAACACGCCGGGGGGCCTGGCCGCCTTGCTGCCGCACCTGCGTGACGACGCGCAGCTGCGCGCGCGCTTCTACGAGCGGCTGCAGCTGCTGTACTACGGCGGTGCCGTGCTGCCCGCGCACATCTGGGCCGGTCTCGACGCAGTGGCGGTGAAGCACTGCGGCGAGAGGGTGCTGATCGTCTCGGGCATCGGCTCCACCGAATGCGGGCCGGTGCCGCTGACGACGGGCTGGGATCCGCGCCGCGAGGCGATCGTCGGCCTGCCGGTGGCCGGCGTCGAGCTGAAGCTCGCACCGGTGAACGACAAGCTCGAGCTGCGCGTGCGCGGCGACTGCGTGACGCCCGGCTACTGGAACGATGCCGAGCGCAGCGCTGCTGCCTTCGACGACGAAGGCTACTTCTGCCTCGGCGACGCGGCGAGCTTCGTCGACCCCACGCATCCCGAGCGCGGGCTGCGCTTCGATGGCCGGATCGCCGAGAACTTCAAGCTCTCCAGCGGCACCTGGGTCCATGCGGGGCCGCTGCGCTCCACCGCGCTGGCAGGGCTCTCGCCGCTCGTGCAGGACCTGGTCATCGCCGGCAGCGGCGAGGACCAGGTCGGCGCGCTGGTGTTTCCCGATCTGGCGGCGTGCCGTGCGCTCGACGCGGCTCTCGCGGCCGATGCGCCCGCGGGCGAGGTCGTCGCGAGCCCGCTCGTTCGAGCGGCCTTCCAGCAGCGGCTGGATGCGCTGGCGGGCGGCGCCACCGGCAGCTCGAACCGCGTGCTGCGCATCGTCGTCGAGACCGAGCCGGCCACGCTCGACAGCGGCGAGATGACCGCCAAGGCCTCGCTCAGTCCGGTCGTGGTGCTGCGCCGCCGCGCCGCCGCGGTGGCCGAGCTGTTCATGGATCCGCCGCCCGCGCGCGTGCTCTGCGCAGGCGACGAAGCATTGACAGTCCGTTGCATGGCGTTAAACTAAGAGAACAACGTTCGTATATTTGACCAACAAGGAACGATACCGTCCATGCGCTTCGAGTTTTCTCCCGAGGACGAGGCCTTCAGGCTGGAGGTTCGCGCGTTCTTTCGCGACAACCTGCCGCGGCCGATGGCGCGCCGCTTCTACATCGGCGCGCATCCGCCGGCGCGCGACGACGTGCGGGCGTTCCAGAAGCTGATGCACGGCCGCGGCTGGGGCGCGCCGCACTGGCCGGTCGAATGGGGCGGCACCGACTGGAGTCCGCTGCGCAAGCACCTGTTCATGCAGGAGCTGTACGACGCCGATGGGCTCGACTACAGCTGGCAGGGGCTGCACATGGTCGCGCCGGTGATGCTCGCGTTTGCGTCGCAGGCGCAGAAGCGGCGCTTCCTGCCGCCGATGCTGGCCGGCGACGAGTTCTGGACCCAGGGCTTTTCCGAGCCCAACGCCGGCTCGGACCTCGCGAGCCTGAAGACGCGGGCCGAGCGGGTCGGCGACGACTACGTCGTCAACGGCCAGAAGATCTGGACCAGCGATGCCTCCATGGCCGAGTGGGGCTTCTTCCTGGTGCGCACCGACCCCGACGTGAAGCCGCAGCGCGGCATCTCGTTCCTGCTGATCAGGATGGACACGCCGGGCCTGACGGTGCGGCCGATCGTCTCGATCGAAGGCGGCCTCGGGCTCAACGAGGTGTTCCTCGACAACGTGCGGGTTCCCTGCGAGAACCTGGTCGGCGAGGCGGGCATGGGCTGGACCTATGCCAAGTACCTGCTCGGCAAGGAGCGCACCGCGAGCGCCTTCCTCTACTTCAACAAGCGCGAGCTCGAGAAGGCGCGCGAGATCGCCACGGTGCAGCGCGTGAATGGCCAGCGTCTGATAGAGCGCCCCGAGTTCGCGCGCAAGCTCGCGCGCGTCGAGGTCGAGCTGCTCGCGCTCGAATACTCGGTGCTGCGCGTGCTGTCGCAGGAGAAGAACCGCCACAACCTCGACGCGGTGGTGTCGGCGCTGAAGCTGCGCGGCTCGGCACTGCAGCAGCGCGTGACCGAACTGCAGGTGGAAGCGCTGGGCCTGCATGCGCTGCGCCAGTGGGGTCACGGCGAAGGCGAAGCGATCGATAGCGACGAGGCGCTGCGCTGGCCGCCGCAGGTGCCCGGCCGCACCGCGCAGGCGCTGATCACGCGCGCGTCGACGATCTACGGCGGATCGCAGGAGATCCAGAAGAACATCATCGCCAAGCTCGCCTTCGGGCTGTAGGCAGGACGCAGGCAGGAACGGGTAAATGGACTTCAACCTGAGCGAAGAGCAGCAGATGCTGCGCGATGCCGCGAACCGCTACGTGCGCGAGCAGTACGGCTTCGAGGCGCGGCGCCGGCTGCAGGCGGCCGGCAGCGCATCGACGCCGCACTGGGCGCAGTACGCCGAGATGGGCTGGCTCGGCCTCGGCATCCCGGAGGCCTTCGGCGGCCTGGGCTGCAGCTTCGTCGAGACGGCCCTGGTGGCCGAGGAGCTCGGCCGCGCGCTGGCGCTCGAGCCCTTCATCGGCTGCGCGGTGCTGGCGGCCCGACTGGTCGAGACCGCCGATGCGCCGGTGTTCGCGGCGCATCGGCGCGGCGAGCTGCTCGAAGCCATCGCCGGCGGTGCGCTGCAGATCGCGCTCGCGCACAGCGAGCCGGCCAGCCGCTACGAGCTGGACGCGGCGTCGACCACGGCGCGCGCCGAGGGCGAAGGTTTCGTGATCGAGGGGACCAAGCTGATGGTCGTGGGAGCGCCGGGCGCGGACCGCTTCATCGTGTCGGCGCGAGTCGCCGACGAAGGGCTCGCGCTGTTCTTGGTCGACCGGAGCGCGGCCACGCTGCACGGCTATCCGCTGATCGACGGCACGCTGGCCGCCGACCTGGAGCTGCGCTCGGTCTTCGTTGCCGCCGACGCGCGCCTCACGGCACCCGGTGGCGGCCTCGCGACGCTCGAGGAGGCGCTCGACCGCGCCGCGCTCGCGCAGGTGGCCGAGGCGCTGGGCTGCATGGAGGCGGTGCTCGAGACGAGCAGCGAGTACCTGAAGACGCGCCAGCAGTTCGGCCAGCCGATCGGCCGCTTCCAGGCGCTGCAGCACCGGATGTCGGAGATGTTCGTCGAGGTCCAGGAGACGCGATCGATCCTGTACCGCGGCATCGCCAGCCTCGATGGCGCGCCGGCGGCGCGGCGGCAAGCGGTCTCGGCCGCGAAGGTGCTGCTGGCATCGTCCGCCCGCTTCGTCGGCGGGCAGGGCATCCAGCTGCACGGCGGCATCGGGCTCACCGACGAGTACCCGATCGGCCACTACTACAAGCGGTTGTTGGCGCTGACGACGCTGTACGGCGACGGCGACTGGCACCTCGGGCGTTTCGTCGAGGCGCAACTGGAGACGGCATCGTGAACCTCGACCATTACCGCAGCCTCGCTCTGCGCCGCGACGGGCGCGTGCTTCATGTGGCCTTCAACCGCCCGGAGGCGCTGAACGCGTTCGACACCGCGATGCACGACGAGCTCGAGCGCCTGTTCGGCGAACTGCCTCGCGACGATGCGACGCACGTCGTCGTGCTGACCGGCGCCGGCAAGGCCTTCAGCGCCGGCGGCGACGTCGAGCAGATGCAGCGCCTGGTCGACCGCCCGTCGCTGATGGTGCCGGATGCGACGATGGCCAAGCGCCTCGTGATGGGGCTGCTCGACGTGCCGCAGCCGGTGATCGCGAAGGTGAATGGCGCCGCGATGGGCCTGGGCGCGACGCTGGCGCTGTTCTGCGACACCATCTTCGCCGCCAATCACGCGAAGATCGCCGATCCGCACGTGAAGGTCGGCTTCGTCGCCGGCGACGGCGGCGCGGTCATCTGGCCGCAGCTCGTCGGCTATGCGCGAGCCAAGCAATACCTGCTGACCGGTGATGCCATCACCGGCGAGGAGGCGGCCGCGATCGGGCTCGTCAACTTCGCCGTGCCGGCCGAGGAGCTGGATGCGGCCGTAGACGCCTGGGCCCAGCGCCTGGCCGGCGGCGCGCGGCGCGCGATCCAGTGGACCAAGGCCACGATCAACGTCGGGCTCAAGCAGATCGCCGCTTCGGTGATGGACGCCGGCATGGCCTACGAGCTGCTGTCGAACCAGACGCGCGACCACGCCGAAGCCGTCGCTGCCTTCCGCGGCAAGCGCACGCCCGATTTCAGCGGCGACTAGACATCGAACTCAAGGAGCAAGCGGATGGGCATGGTTCAAGACAAGGTCGTGGTCGTGACCGGCGCCGGTGCCGGTATCGGGCGCGACTTCGCGAAGGCGTTCGCCGCGCACGGCGCGAAGGTGGTGGTCAACGACCTCGCGCGCGACAAGCAAAGCGGCCAGGCGCTGGCCGAATCGGTGGTCGCCGAGATCAGGGAATCGGGCGGGCAGGCGGTGGCGGCGGTGGAGAGCGTGGCCGAGTGGGATTCGGCTCACAAGATCGTTCAGGCTGCGCTCGACAGCTTCGGCCGCATCGACTGCATCGTCAACAACGCCGGCATCGTGCGCGACCGCTTCATCTTCAACATGAGCAAGGAGGAGTGGCAGGCCGTCATCGACGTGCACCTGAACGGCTCCTTCTACATGACGCGCGCGGCGGCGCCGCATTTCAAGAGCCAGGAGAGCGGCAGCTACGTGCACATGACCTCGACCTCGGGGCTGATCGGCAACCTCGGCCAGGGCAACTACTCGGCCGCAAAGATGGGCATCGTGGGCCTGTCGAAGTCGATCGCGCTCGACATGGCGCGGTTCAAGGTCCGGTCCAACTGCATCGCGCCGTGGGCGTGGACGGCGATGACGGCCGGCATCCCGGCCGACACGCCGGAGGAGAAGGCGCGCGTGGAAAAGCTGAAGAAGATGGAGAGCGCCAAGATCGCTCCCCTCGCGGTGTACCTCGCCAGCGACCGCGCCGAGAAGGTCTCGGGGCAGATCTTCGGTGTGCGCGCCAACGAGATCTATTTCTTCAGCCAGATCCGCATGATCCGCTCGATGCACCGCGGCGGCGGCTGGACGCCCGAGATGATCGCCGACGAGGCGATGCCGGCCTTCGAGGCCAGCTTCTTCGACAACGTGCCGTCGATGAAGCTGACGCCGTGGGATCCGGTGTGAGGAGGATCCGGGCATGAAGGCATTGGTCGCAGTCAAGCGCGTGATCGACTACAACGTCAAGGCACGCGTCAAGTCCGATGGCACCGGCGTCGATCTGGCCGGGGTCAAGATGTCGATGAACCCCTTCGACGAGATCGCGGTGGAGGAGGCCGTCCGCCTGAAGGAGGCGGGGGTCGTCACCGAGGTCGTTGTCGCGAGCATCGGCGTGCCGGCCTGCCAGGAAAGCTTGCGCACCGCGATGGCGCTGGGCGCCGATCGCGGCATCCTGGTCGAGACCTCGGACGCGCTCGAGCCGCTGCACGTCGCCAAGCTGCTGAAGGCGCTGGTCGACAAGGAGCAGCCGCAGCTGGTCTTCCTCGGCAAGCAGGCGATCGACGACGACGCCGGGCAGACCGGCCAGATGCTCGCCGCGCTGCTGCGCCGGCCGCAGGCGACCTTCGCATCGAAGGTGGTCGTCGGCGGCGACGGCGTCGAAGTCACGCGCGAGGTCGACGGCGGGCTCGAGACGCTGGCGCTGAAACTGCCGGCGGTCGTCACGGTCGACCTGCGCCTGAATTCACCGCGCTACGCGACCCTGCCGAACATCATGAAGGCGAAGAAGAAGCCGCTCGAGACGATCGCCGCATCGACGCTCGGCGTCGACCTCGCGCCGCGCACGCAGGTGCTGAAGGTCAGCGAGCCGAGGCAGCGGGCCGGCGGCGTCAAGGTGGGCGATGTGGCGACGCTGATCGCCAGGCTGAAGTCCGAAGCAAAGGTACTCTGAGATGGCGATCCTGATCCTCGCGGAACATGAGCACGGCGCGGTCAAGGGCGCCACCCGGGCGGCCGTGACGGCCGCGACGCAGATCGGCGGCGAGGTGCACCTGCTCGTCGCCGGCCACCATTGCGACGGTGCGGCCCGGGAGGCCGCGGCGATCGCCGGCGTCTCGAAAGTGCTGGTGGCCGATGCCGCCGCCTATGCGCATCCGCTCGCTGAAAGCCTCGCGGAGCTGGTCGCGGCGCTGGCGCGCGACTACAGCCATGTGCTCGCCGGCGCCACCTCGGCCGGCAAGAACGTGATGCCGCGCGTGGCCGCCTTGCTCGATGTGGCGCAAGTCTCCGACATCACCGAAGTGATCGCGCCGGACACCTTCGTGCGCCCGATCTATGCAGGCAATGCAATGGCCACCGTGAAGGCGCTGGATGCGATCAAGGTCCTCACCGTGCGCGGCGCAGCCTTTGACGCGGCAGGCAGCGGCGGTGCGGCGACGCTCGTGCCGGTGCCGGCCGGGCCGGCCAGCGAAACGTCGCGCTTCGTCGGCCAGGCGCTGACGGTCTCCGAGCGGCCCGAGCTGACCGCGGCGCGCATGGTCGTCTCCGGCGGCCGCGGCATGGGAAGCAGCGAGAACTTCCATCTGCTCGACCGGCTGGCCGACAAGCTCGGGGCCGCGGTGGGCGCGTCGCGCGCCGCCGTCGACGCCGGCTATGCGCCGAACGACTGCCAGGTGGGCCAGACCGGCAAGATCGTCGCGCCGCAGCTGTATGTCGCGGTCGGCATCTCGGGGGCGATCCAGCATCTGGCGGGCATGAAGGACAGCAGGGTCATCGTCGCGATCAACAAGGATCCGGAGGCGCCGATCTTCGGCGTGGCGGATTACGGCCTCGTGGCCGACCTGTTCCAGGCCGTCCCCGAGCTGACCGGGGCGCTGTAGAGGCTGCGATGGAACCGAGCTCGGGTAGCATTGCCAGCCTGACGGGCCCGACCGAACTGAGCGGCCCGTCCAGCCTGCACGGGGATTCAATGGCCACCAAGAAAATCGTCGAAGACAACAACACAAGCCTCCCCGCGGATCGCGATGTCACCGGCCCACGCTCGCTCACGCGACTGCTCGGCCTGTTCGACGTGTTGTCGATGACGCCCGACGGCATGTCGCTGGCCGAGCTCAACGTCACGCTGGAGTCCCCGAAAAGCAGCCTGCTGAACCTGCTGCGCCCGCTGGTCGCGGAGGGCTACCTGATCCACAGCGCCGGTCAGTACCGGCTGGGGCCTTCGATCTTCCGGCTGGCCGCGAGCGTGATGTCGGCCTGGAATTTCCCGAAGATGATCCGGCCGTTCATGGAGGAGCTCTGCCAGCGCACCGGCGAATCCGTGCTGCTGGGTGTGCTGAACCGCGATGCAGAGGTGCTGACCTATGTCGAGATCATCGACAGCCCGCACCCGGTGCGCTACCAAATTCCGGTGGGGACCACGCGGCCGCTCTATGCCAGCTCCGCCGGGCGGCTGCTGCTCGCCTATACCGAGAAGCGTTGGCGCGATGCCTACCTGTCGTCGGTGCAGTTCAAGGTCAGGACGGCGATTCCGCTCACGCGCGCATCGCTTTCGCGCGAGCTCGACCGGATCCGCGCCGAAGGCGTGTCGACCTCGGTGGACAATTACATGGTCGGGCTGGCCGCCGTGGCCGCGCCGGTGTTCGACGGTGACGGCAACTGTGTCGCCTCGCTGAACATCGCCGGACCGTCGGATCGCTTCCGCAACGAGCTCGATCAGCTGAAGGCCGCGGTCAAGGAAGTCGCGGCGAAGGCGTCTGGCGTGGTCGGCGGCATCGAGGCGCGAGCGGCCTAGCTCATTGCGCCTGCGGCCGCCACCCGCCGCAGATGGTGTGCGGTGTCGCCGAACAGCATCTCGATCACCGACAGCCGCCGGAAGTAGTGTCCGGCCTGGCATTCCTCGGTCATGCCGATGCCGCCGTGCAGCTGGATCGCCTCCTGCCCGACGAAGCGCGCGCTCTTGTTGATCTGCACCTTGGCGGCGGAGATCGCGCGGCCGCGCGCTGCGGGGTCGGGCTCGCCGCACATCATCGCTGCATAGAAGGCCATGCTGCGCGCCTGCTCGACGGCGACCAGCATGTCTACCGCACGGTGCTGCAGCGCCTGGAAGCTGCCGATGGCGACGCCGAACTGCTTGCGCACCTTCAGGTACTCGACGGTGATCTCGTGCACCCGCTCCATCGCGCCGACCGCTTCGGCGCACAGCGCGGCCGTGGCGGTATCGATCGCGTGCTCGATCAGCGGCAGTGCGGCGCCCTCGGGGCCGAGCAAGGCGTCGGCACCCACGTGCGCTGCATCGAAGCAGATGTCGGCGGCGCGCTGGTGGTCCTGCGTGCGGTAGCCGCGGCGCGTGACGCCGGCGGCGCCCGGGTCGACGAGAAACAGCGACACGCCGTCGCACTCGCGCGAGTCGCCGTTTGTGCGGGCCGAGACGATCAGCAGGTCGGCGCTGTCGCCGGCCAGCACGAACCGTTTCGTGCCGCAGAGCCGCCAGCCGTCGCCCTCGCGCTCGGCCCGCGTCGCCACGTCGGCCAGGTCGTAGCGCGACTGGGCTTCGGCAGAGGCGAAGGCCAGCGTGCGCTCGCCGGCGACGATCGCGCCCACCTGCGCATCCCGCTGCGCGGCCGAGCCGGCCTGGCGCAGCAAGGCGCCACACAGCACCACTGTCGGGAGGTAGGGCTCGAGCGCGAGCGCACGGCCGAGGGCCTGCATCACGATCAGGGTCTCGACGGGGCCGCCGCCGAGGCCGCCGTCGCCTTCGGCGAAGGGCAGGCCGAGCAGGCCCATCTCGGCATAGCGTGACCACAACTCGCGGCTGTAGCCGGCGGGCTCGTCGCGGCAGGCGAGGCGCTGTTCGAAGCCGCAGCGTTCGGCCAAAAGCCGCTGCAGGCTGTCCTGCAGCATGCGCTGCTCATCGGTGAGGTCGAAATCCATGGTTGGTCAGAGCCCGAGCACGGTCTTGGCGAGGATGTTGCGCTGGATCTCGTTCGAGCCGCCGACGATCGACACGTGCCGCGCCCAGTAGTGGTTGGCGGCGATCGTGAGCGCCCAGTCGTCGGCCTCCTCGGCCGCGTCAGGCCGGCCGGCGACGAAGCCGGGGTCGAACTCCAGCGCATGCAGTCCCGCAACCTCCAGCAGCAGCTCGGCCGCCGCCTGTTGCAGCTGCGAGCCCTTCATCTTCAGGATCGAGGACTTGGGGTCGGGCTTGCCGTTGGGGCGCTTGGCCGTTTCGGCGATCAGCCGCATCTGCGTGATCTCGAGCGCCTTCAGCTCGACCTCGATCTCGGCGACGCGCTCCTGGAAGCGCTCGTCCTCGATCAGCGGCCGGCCGCCCTGCAGCACCTGCGCGGCCAGCTGCCTGGCGCGGCGCACCCGGAACTTCGAGACGCCCACGCGGGCAATGCCGCTGCGCTCGTGACCGAGCAGGTACTTGGCGTAGTCCCAGCCCTTGTTCTCTTCGCCGACGCGGTTCGCCACCGGGATCCGCACGTTGTCGAGGAACATCTCGTTGGTCTCGTGGTGTCCGTCGATCGTCACGATCGGCCGCACCGAGACGCCCGGCGAACGCATGTCCATCAGCAGGTAGGTGATGCCCTGCTGCTTCTTCGCTGCCGGGTCGGTGCGCACAAGCAGGAAGCACCAGTCGGCATGGTGCGCGGTCGAGGTCCACAGCTTCTGGCCGTTGACGAGGTAGTGGTCGCCGTCGCGGACCGCGCTGGTGCGCAGTGCCGCCAGGTCCGAGCCCGCACCCGGCTCCGAGAAGCCCTGGCAGAACCAATAGTCCATGCGCGCGATGCGGGGCAGGAAGCGGCGCTTCTGTTCCTCGCTGCCGAAGGCAATCAGCGTCGGCCCGATCATGTTCATGTTGAAGGAGATCGGCTCGGGCGCCGGTGCCATCGCGAGCTCTTCCTTGAAGATGTACTGCCTGACCGCGTCCCAGCCGGTGCCGCCCCATTCGGGCGCCCACGACGGCGTGGCCCAGCCACGGTCGTGCAGGATGCGCACCCAGCGCTTCATCTCGTCCTTGCCGATGCGCTGGCCGAGCTCGCACTTGCGGCGGATCTCGGGCGGCAGCGCCGTCGCGAAGAAGGCGCGCACCTCGTCGCGGAAGGCGAGTTCTTCGTCGGTGTAGCGGAGGTCCATGGGGTGTCCAGGTCAACAGACCCTAATCAATGACGCCGTCGCGTCGCAGTGCCGCGATCTTGTCCTGGGAGAACCAGCGCGACAAGGCCCGGTCGGTGTTCCCCGGCGTGACCGGCTGCGGCGGCGTCGGAATGGCGGGCGTGCTGCGCGAGAAGCGCGGCGCAGACGCGGACTGCACGATGCCGTCGATCTCGACCAGGCTGCCGCGCGCCTTCAGGTGCGGATGCCGCGCTGCCTCGGCGAAGCTCAGCACCGGCGACACGCAGGCGTCGGTCTGCTCGAGGCGCGCCGCCCAGTCGTCGCGCGTGCGCTTCTTGAACGTGGCGGCGAGCAGCTCTTTGGCGGGCTTCCAGTGCTCGCGCGACATCTGCGGGCCGAGCTTCGAGGCGTCGATCTCCAGCCGGGCGAGCAGCTCGGCGAAGAACTTCTCCTCAATCGGCCCGACAGCGATCCAGCGGCCGTCGGCGCACTCGTAGCAGTCATAGAAATGCGAGCCGCCGTCGGTCGGGTTGCCGCCGCGGCCTTCGCGCCAGATGCCGCCGGCGACCATGCCGTGGAAGGTCGTCGCCAGGTGCACGGCGCCGTCGACGACCGCTGCGTCGACGACCTGGCCCTGGCCGGTGCGGCGCGCGTCCAGGATCGCGGCGAGCAGGCCGACGGCCATGTACAGCGATCCGCCCGCATAGTCGCCGAGCAGGTTCAGCGGGATCGACGGCGGCTGGCCTTCGCGGCCAATCGCCTCCAGGATGCCGGTGATGGCGAGGTAGTTGATGTCGTGCCCCGCCACCTGCGCCAGCGGCCCGCTCTGACCCCAGCCGGTCAGGCGCCCGTAGGCCAGGCGCGGATTGCGCGCGAGGCAGACCTCGGGCCCCAGGCCGAGGCGCTCGGTGACGCCGGGGCGGAAGCCTTCGATCAGCGCATCAGCCTGCTCGACCAGCCCGAGCACGGCCTCCACCGCGGCCGCTTGCTTCAGGTCGAGCGCGATCGACCCGCGGTTGCGCAGCAGCGTGTTGAACTTGAGCGGCCGCTCGAGCCCCAGCTTCACAGGCTGCTTGCGGTCGACGCGGATCACGGTGGCGCCGAGGTCGGCAAGCAGCATTGCGCACATCGGGCCCGGGCCGATGCCAGCCAGCTCGACGAGCTTCAGGCCGGCCAGCGGTCCCGTCATCGGCCGGCCTTCCCGAGGAGGCTGTTGGCGATGATGTTGCGCTGGATCTGGTTCGTGCCCTCGATGATCTGCACCACCTTCGCATCGCGGAAGTAGCGGTTGATCGGATACTCGGCCGACACGCCGGCGGCGCCGAAGAGCTGCACCGCATCGGTGGCCACCTTCATCGCGACGTCGGAGGCCACGCACTTGGCCATCGCCGCCATCGGCGCCAGCGCCCGGCCCGTCACGCCGGCGTCGACCATGGCCGCGGTGCGGTAGACCAGCTGGCGCGCCGCTTCGGTCTGCATCACCATGTCGGCGAGCATCCAGCGCACGCCCTGGAAGTCGCTGATCGCCTGGCCGAAGGCGCGCCGCTCCTGGATGTATCGGACGGCATGGTCGATCGCGCCTTGCGCGATGCCGACGGCACGCGCCGCGACGATCGGGCGGCTGGTGTTGAGCGCCTCCATCGCGACCTTGAAGCCTTCGCCGCCCTCGGGGCCGAGGCGGCTCTCCGCCGGAATCCGCGCCTGGTCGAAGAAGAGCGGGCACGACGGCACGCCGCGGGCGCCCATCTTGTCTTCCTTGCGGCCCACCGTCAGACCGGGCGTGCCGCGATCGACGATGAACAGGTTGATGCCGAGCGGCTGCCCGGCTTCGTCCTGCGTCTTCGCGGCGACCAGGATGAAGTCGGCGATGTTGGCGTTGGTGCACCAGATCTTCGCACCGTTTAACACATAGCCGTCGGCCGTGCGGCGCGCGGTGGTCTTGATGCCGGAGACGTCGGAACCGCTCTGTGGCTCGGTCAGCGACAGCGCGCCGCGCAGCTCGCCGCTTGCCAGGCCCGGCAGCAGGCGCTGCTTTTGCGCCTCGGTGCCGCCGGCAAGGATCGCGCCGAACGGCGTCCACTGCACGACGAGCAGGTAGCCGGTGTTGTAGCACACGCGGCCGAATTCCTCGACCGCGACGCAGGCCGACAGCGTGCTGCCGGTGCCGCCGTATTCGGCGGGGAAGGGCAGCGCGAACAGGCCCAGCCCCTTGAGCAGCTCGAACATGTCGTGCGGGTACTCGGCCGTGCGATCGATCTCGTCGGCGCGCGGCGCCACCTTGTCGCGCGCCAAGCGCCGGATCAGGTCCTGGATGGCCTTCTGGTCGTCGCTCAGGTCGTAGCTTGTGGAGGACACTGGTCGGTCTAATATATGAACATAGTGCGTAATTCTGAACGTCCGACAGAGAGACGTCAAGAAGCGTGACGAATGAAACACCTTGCCTAGGGTGTGTACCAATATCAGAACATCGAGCGAAAATTAGAATACATAACTGTATTTGAAGGAGACATTCATGCAAGCGTTGAGCCGTGAAGAGAAGCGCGAGGTCACTAAGGCCCGCCTGCGCAGATCCGCCACCAGGGCGTTCGCCGACCAGGGCGTCGGTGCGGCGTCTGTAGATGGCATCAGTCAGGCCGCGGGCCTGAGCCGGGGTGCCTTCTATTCGAACTACACCACCAAGGAAGACATGCTGCTCGAGCTGATGAGCGAATGGCTCGAACGCGAAGCCACCGAGTGGGGCAGGGTGGTCGCCGAGGCGCAGGACGCGGAGGCCGTGCTGCAAGGGTTCCTGGCGCGCTTCCGACGTTCCCGACGGGACGGCGACGGTGGTTTGCTGTGGATCGAGCTGACCTTGCATGCCGAGCGCAATCCGGACTTCGCCGTCCACTATCACGCCTTCATCACCGCCCACCACCGGCACGTCGCACGCGTCTTCGCGGCCATGTTCGAGAAGGCCGGCAAGGAGCCGCCGGCTGCGCCCGAAGCGCTCGCCGCGGCGGCCCTGTCCTTCGGCGCTTCGTTGGCGCTGCAGAGCGGCCACGGCGCGCAGCGCGGCAACCCCGCCTACGCCGGCGACATGTTCCTGCTCTACCTGCGCGGGCTGCTGGCGATCGCCGGCCCGGCACGCGCATCCCGCCCCACGAGCCGCAGGGCCCGCACTTCGCCCAAGAGGTCCCCGACATGAGTCATTCCGTTGCCGACCGAATCCCGCCGCACGTGCCCGCCGCGCTGGTGCACGAGTTCGACCTGTACAACGTCGAGGTCGCCGATGGCGACTATCACGCCGCGCTGAAGCGCCTGCACGATCCCGGCATCCCCGACATCTTCTGGACGCCGAAGAATGGCGGGCACTGGGTTGCGACGCGCGGGGAGGATATCTACGAGATCTTCAAGGATGCGGAGCGCTTCACCTCGCAGAAGCTCGTGGTGCCCGCCGAGCGCAACACGCACAGGATGCCTCCGATCTTTCTCGATCCGCCGGAGCACACGAAGTACCGCACGCTGCTGTCCCCGCTGCTGTCGCCGAAGGCGGTGTCGGCCCTCGCGGGGCGCGCGCGCGAGCAGGCGATCGAGCTGATCGAGGGCTTCTATCCGCGCGGTCGCTGCGAGTTCGTCGGCGAGTTCGCCCAGCACCTGCCCATCGGCATATTCATGCGCATGGTCGACCTGCCGGTCGAAGACCGCGAAAAACTGCTGGCCTGGGCCGATCAGCAGGTGCGCCCGAGCAGTGAAGCCGAGCGCGAGCAGAGCTACATGAACATCTTCGGCTATGCCGCGCAGAAGGTGAAGGAGCGGCGGGCGAACCCCGGCCCGGACGCGATCAGCCAGCTGACCAAGGCGCAGGTCGACGGGCGGCCGATCACCGACGAGGAGGTGATCCCCATGGTGGCGCTGGTGTTGATCGGCGGCCTGGACACCGTGGCCTCGGCGATGGGCTTCGCGGCGCGCTTCCTGGCCACCAGCCCGGCGCACCGCAGGGAGCTCATCGAACACCCGGATCGCATCCCGGCGGCGGTGGAGGAACTGCTGCGCCGCTTCCCGGTCGTCAATCAAGGCCGCATGGTGCGCGAGGACATGCAGTACAAGGGCGTCGAGATGAAGGCCGGCGACATGGTCGTGATGCCGACGACGCTGCACGGCGTGGACGATCGCCAGTTCGACGATCCGATGGCGGTGAACTTCCAGCGCCGCACGCCGATCCATTCGACCTTCGGCAACGGCGCGCATCGTTGCCCGGGCTCGCTGCTGGCACGTACCGAGATAAAGATCTTCCTCGAGGAATGGCTGAAGCGCATTCCCGACTTCCAGATCGAGCCGGGCAGGGAATGCGGCGTGCGCGCCGGCGTCAACGCCACGCTTTTCGAGCTGCCGCTGATCTGGGAGGTGCGCGCGCGGTGAACACGAAGAAATGGCAGTGCTTCTTCTGCGCGCATGTCTACGACGAGGCTCTCGGCGATCCCGACCACGACATCGCGCCCGGCACCGCGTGGGCCGACGTGCCGGATGACTGGTGCTGCCCGGATTGCGGCGCGACGAAGAGCGATTTCGCGCCGGTCGAGGAGTGAAGACCCCAGTGACCCCACGAAGTACCGGCACCAGAATCATGAATATCAGGTGATGGCCATGGTCTCTGCAACGCTGTTTCGTGCTTTGGGCTCCCTGCTCATGGTCGCTTTGGCGCTCGGGTTCTCCGTTTCGTCGCGCGCGCAGGACTACCCCCGCGCCAGGCCGATACACCTGGTGGTGCCCTTTCCCGCAGGCGGAGCGACGGACGTGCTCGGCCGGCTCGTGGGGCAGGAACTCGGCAGGGTGCTGGACCAGGTCGTGATCGTCGAGAACAAGGCCGGGGCAGCCGGCTCGATAGGGACCGACCATGTCGCGAAGTCAGCGCCCGACGGCTACACCGTCTGCTTCTGCACCACCGGCCCGCAGGTGATACAGCCGCACCTGATGAAGCAAGGCTTCGATCCGCGCAAGGACCTCATGCCCGTGATCCATGTTCACAACGTTCCCAACGTGCTGGTGGCGCGCACCACGCTCGCGGCGAACACGGTGCCCGAGCTGGTACAGCTGGCGCGGAGCAAGCCGGGCCAGATCAGCTACGGGACCACGGGGCAGGGCGGTCCGCAGCACCTGGCGGGCGAATACTTCCAGAAGCTGGCGGGTATCCGCTTCAATCACGTGCCCTACAAGGGCGAGAACCCGGCGTTCACCGACCTCATGGCGGGTCACGTCGATCTGGCGTTCGGCTCGATCGCGGTGGCCGAGCCGCTGATCCGGGCCGGCAGGATCAAGCCGGTCGCCGTGACCGGCAAGCGGCGCTCGCCCTCGCTTGCGGATGTGCCGACGGTGGCCGAGCAGGGCTACCCGGACTACGAGGCGTACACCTTCGTGGGGCTGAACGTGCCGGCGGGTACGCCGCTGCCGGTCATCGACAAGCTGAACCGGGCCACCAATGAGGTGCTGGCCGACCACCGAGTCCGCGAGAAGATGCTGGCGCTGGCGGTGGAGCGCGTCGGCGGCACGTCGAAGGCGTATGCCGCATTCCTGGCCGCCGAGTACGAGAAGATGGGGCGCCTCATCGAAGACGGCCGGATCGTCCTGAAGGAATGAATCTGGGTCGCACCTCAATCCGACCGGCGCGTTCGCCAGAACCTTGTCGATGCTGGTGGGCACTCTTGTGAACTAACTGTTGATTGCTGCGCGCAACCGTTCACGCCAGCGAGACCGCGTGCCACGTCAGAATCAACCAATGACTGAACCCGGCGACCTTTCCGACGCTGATCTGCGTGAGCGCGCTCTCGCTTGGCGCGAGCAGGCCCTCCAGGGTGCGCTACACGCAGGGGGCTACGCACATGAATACGAGACCGAGATTCGTCGCCGCGCACGACCGTTGACGACATCGAGCGCAGAGTTGGACGGAACAGATTCGCACGGCGACGGCAAGGCGCACCATCAATGAGCCGAGGGTGTTGCGCGTCTCGTCGTCGGATCACATCGTCGACACGATGCGCGAGAACACGCGCCGGCTGAACGCGACCGAGGAGGCCGAGAACCGCACCGTCGCGGCACTTGAGGCAATCCGCCAGGATGCGCAGGCGAGCAAGGCGGACAACGCGAAGATGCTGTGGTGGGCGCGCGCCGCCGGCATCGCTGGGATCGTCGCGGCGGTCCTGACAGTCGCGGTGCCTGTCGTGCAGGCAATGTGGACGAAGTAGTGCCAACGCCGATTCAGCCCAACAGGCGCGGCTTCAAGCCGGCCTACTACCGCGCAGAGCGGCTATAGCGCGTCGCGATGAAGGGCCTCGTGCACCGGATGTACGAATACGAGCAGGCGGTCGGCAAGCTGTCGCAGCGCGATCGTCCTGGCCGCGCAGCGCGGCATGACCGTGTCGCAGGCCGCGTACCGCGCCGTTCGCAAGGAATGCCGCACGCAGCTCACGACCCTGCGCGGCTGGTCCGGCGTACGCAACAAGGCGACCGGGCACTATGACGAGGACACAGCGGATCAGGTGCGAATGCTCGACACAATCGATATCGACGATGTCATGGCGGTCTTCAACGCCTCGATGCGCATCAATCGCGAATTCTTGGCCCTGCTCAAGGATGCGGGCCGGGGCGGCCCCGGGCCGCAGACGGCCTTCGGCGCGCCCCCTGTCGCAATCCGGTACGGCCCCGGCCTCGCTGCCTGGCTGACGGGCTAGGCCGCGCGCTGCCTCGGCATCGCGCTGGCCTTCGCCGGCCGCGTCGCCGTCGCGTGCCGGGGTGGCCTTTAGGCAGGTCCCGCCGAACGGTTCAAGTACAGCCGAAAGGGGCTAACAGCGTGTGGAGGTGGCCGGGGCACGCTTGCACCGCGACCCGTCGGCACCTGCAGACAAAGCTGGAAATGGCCAAAGGTGGACACGGGCTGGAATGAAAAAGGGTGTTGCTACCGATTTAGTAGCGGAACCCTTTGTGCCTATGCGGCTTGTAGTGCCTCCTCGACCCGGGCTCAAACCAGGGACCGACGGATTAATAGGCCGGGGCTCGATCAACTGCCTGCCATTTTTCCGGCATATCGTGTCGCCGCTTTTTCCGGCATATCTTGTCATTCCGGCCAAGTTATTCCGGAATCCACATGATTTGTGGATTTGGCCAAAGAATGGCGCCGATTCCGGCATCACTTGTCGCTAGTGTAGTGTTCCATTCTGTTTGGAACTTAAGCGGCGATTGGCACGGATGACCTTCTGCAGGATGTCGCGAGCGCTCTTGGTCCAGATGAAAGGCTTGGGGTTGGTGTTGTGATGTACGACGTACTCATCGATGGCAGCGACGAGTTCGGGCACGCTGGTGAACACGCCTCGGCGCAGCCGCTCGGTGGTGATGTCGCGAAAGAAGCGCTCGACCATGTTCAGCCACGACGCCGAGGTGGGCGTGAAGTGCATGTTGAAGCGCGGGTGCTTGGCCAGCCACTCCTGCACGGCCGGATGCTTGTGCGTGGCGTAGTTGTCGGCGATCAGGTGCAGCGTCTTGTCCTTGGGCGTCTCGCGATCGATCTGGCGCAGGAACTTCAGCCACTCGATGTGGGTGTGGTGCTGCTGGCACTGGCCGATGACCTGGCCGTCCAGCACGTTGAGCGCGGCAAACAAGGTGGTGGTGCCGTTGCGCTTGTAATCGTGCGTCATGGTGGCCGCGCGCCCCTTCTTCATCGGCAGCCCCGGTTGCGTGCGGTCCAGCGCCTGCACCTGGCTCTTCTCGTCGCAGCACAGCACCAGCGCATGCTCGGGTGGCGACATGTATAGACCCACGATGTCTTCGAGCTTCTGGACGAACTTGGGGTCGCGCGAGACCTTGAAGCCGCGCACGATGTGCGGCTTCAAGCCGTGGGCGTGCCAATGCCGCATGACGGTGCTGGCGCTCACGCCCAACTCGGCGCCCATCTTGCGCGTGCTCCAGTGCGTGGCCGCCTCGGGCGTGCTCTGGGTCGTCAACGCCACCAGGCGAGCAACGTCCACCTTCACCGGCGGCACCCCGCGTGGCAGATCGCGCTCGATGCCCGCAAGCCTCGACTCGAGATAGCGCTCACGCCAGCGCGACACCTGCACCCGGCCCACACCCACCTGCGCGGCAATCTCCTTGTTCTGCAGCCCCTGCGAAGCCAGCAACACGATGCGCGCGCGCAGCGCCAGCCTCACGCTGGTGAGCTTGGAACGAGCCAGCCGCGTCAACTCGGCTCGCTCCTCATCGGTCAGCACAATCTCGGGGGCCACTCGCACTTGCGTTCTCCACTCTGCTTCGTAGTAGAGCATCGGAGAACTGCCCTTGAATTAAGTTCCCACAAGCGCGCAACACTACACTAGTTTGCAGGCGAATCGCACGGGATGAGCCGAATATTCCGGCATCGCTTGTCACCGGTTTGCGACTTTCCGGCATTTCTTGTCACCTCTTGCATTCGGCAACTCGCAGGGCGTGCGACGGCTGGGCTGGGTCGACGCGAGCTTCGAAACCGTCTGCGTCCAGCAAGGAAGCAGCATTCTCAGATCGCGGCCTCGCGTCCCGCCCATACCGTCTGCTCAACACTGGTCGCGGCTCTTCGCCCGTGCGCTGCGACAGAGACCGGGTCAGGCTGTCGACATTGAACTCAGCAGGCCTGGAGGCTCGCTAAAGACCGGCTACAACCGTTCGGTGTCGTCGCCCGGATGGCTACTATCGGGCCATGCCCGGACCTTCAACAGTGCCTCCGAAATCGCCGGCCAGGACCGGACATTCCCACGCTCCGCCCAATCGCCGATGCGGCGTGGTCGGTATCGCTATCGCTCCTTCCGTGCTCACAGCCGACTGCGGTCGTATAGCGCACTCGGATTTTCGTGCATGACACGTCTCAGCAGTTCAGGCCCGTCCAGCCAGTGCGCGATGGTCAGACGGATCTCAGACGGTTCAGGCGGAGGAAATGGATGCTTTGAGTTCGGAGGATGAGGCCAGTCACTTCCCCACACCAGCCGCCGGGAGTTGGCGGCGACCAACGCATCGACCGCCGGGCGCAGCGAGCGCCACGGCCCCTCAGTCCGCTGCAGCCTGTATGGGCCCGACAGCTTGACCCAGGCCTGCCCCTCACGCATAAGCGACAGCAGGTCCGCGAAGGCAGAGCTGCGCAGCAGCTCGTCAAACGGGTGGTGGCCGAAATGGTCGATCACGACTTGCATGCCGCTGGCAGCAATTTGCTTGATCAAGCCAAGATCCTCTACCAAGTCAACGAACACCTGGATATGCCATCCGAAGGGCTTTACCCGGTCGATGACGCTTTCGATGTCGTCTGGTGCACCCGGAAACAGCCGGTTGATGCGAGTGCCGCAAGCGCCAAGCTTGTGCCACCGGGCAATCTGCGCATCCGAGGTGACGGCCGCGTCGGGGTAAACGACGGCAACGCCCCGGAGCCAGTCACCATTCGCGGCCAGCGCATCCTCGAAACTTGAGTGGTCCGCTCCGTAAACGCTGGGATGAACCAGGACTGCGCGCTGGATACCTCTTGACTCGCACACCTTTCGAATCGCATCGAGCGGTGCGTCCTTGGGAATGTAGGCACCGCCCGGCGCAAGAGGATAGCGGGCGTTGTCGAACACATGGAAGTGGCAGTCCCACCATTGCCCGGTTGCCGCCTGGCTCTCGCTATCGCTCGGCAGTTGGAATGTTGGGCGGTGGCAGAATGCCGCGTCACCGAACCTAGGATTAGATGACACGTGATTCGATCAGTGACCTGCTGGCCTTCATGGCGGTGGCGCGTGAGCGCAGCTTCACACGTGCGGCCTCCAAGCTCGGCGTGTCCCAGTCTTCACTGAGCCACACCATTCGTGCCCTGGAGACCCGCCTGGGCGTGCGCCTGCTGACGCGCACGACACGCAGCGTGGCGCCCACCGAGGCGGGCGAGCGGCTGCTGCAGACGGTGGCGCCACGGCTGCAAGAAATTGAATCCGAAGTCGCCGCGGTCAGCGAACTAGGCGCCAAGACGTCCGGCACCATTCACATCACGGCAATTGACCATGTCGTGAACACCGTGCTCTGGCCCCGGCTGAGGCCGCTGGTTGCCGAGTACCCCGACCTCAAGATCGAGATCAGCGCGGACTACCGCATGGTCGACATCGTGGCCGAGCGTTTCGACATCGGCGTGCGCTGGGGCGACCAGGTGGCCAAGGACATGATCGCCGTGCGCCTCGCGCCCGACCAGCAGATGCTGATCGTTGGCGCGCCCGGCTACCTGGCGGAGCGCGGCGTGCCGGCCACGCCGCAGGAATTGCTCGCGCACAACTGCATCACGCTGCGCCTGGCTTCCGGTGGCGGCCTGTACGCCTGGGAGCTCAAGAGCGGCACGCGCGAGTTGCAGGTGCGCGTGGGCGGGCAGGCGACCTTCAACAGCGCCTACCAGATGCTGAACGCGGCGCTGAGCGGCTGCGGCCTTGCCTTCGTGCCGCAAGACTTGGCCTGGCCCCACCTGCAGGCGGGCCGTTTGCAGGTCGTGTTGCAGGACTGGTGTCCGGTCTTCCCGGGACTGCATGCCTATTACCCGAGCCGGCGCCAGTCGACGCGGACGCTGGCGCTGGTGGTCGAAGCGCTGCGCTACCGCGCCTGAGGCCTCCTACCCGCCCGTTTTGCCAAGAAATGGTCCCGTGGCGCGTGCCGCCGCTCAACTGGGCGCGTCGCGCAAGCGCAGGGCGTCGATGACCATGGCCACTGCTTGCGTCTTCTGGCGGCGGCTTGGGTAGTACATGAAGAAGCCTGGCGAGGTCGGAAACCATTCCTCCATCACGCAGCGCAGGCGACCTGCCTGCACGTGCGGCCGCGCCAGGTACTCCGGTGTGAGAGCGAGTCCGCAGCCATCCAGTGCGGCCTGCAGAATCTGGTAGCTGCCATTGAGCGTGAGCTGCCCCTGCACCTGCACGCGTTCCGCCTGTCCCTGGCGCACCAGCGGCCAGGCAAAGAGGCCGCCACGCGTCGCCAGCCGCAGCGTGATGCAGTTGTGCTGCAGCAGGTCCTGCGGCGTTTGCGGCACCGGGTGGCTTTCGAAGTAGGCCGGCGCACCGACGATCATGCGCCGGAAGTCCGGTGTGATGCGCACCGACACCATGTCCCTGGCGATGGCTTCGCCGGTGCGAACGCCAATGTCGTAACGCTCTTCGACGATGTCGACCATGCGGTAGCTGGTGTCGATCTCGAGCTTGATGTCGGGGTACTGCTGCAGCAGCGGTGCGAGCCGCGGCCAGATGAACAGGTCCGCTACCGTGTCGACCGCGGTGATGCGCACGGTGCCGGCCGGTTTGTCCCGGAACTCGCCCAACGCCTCCAGTTCGGTCTCGATCGCATCGAACTGCGGCGCCACCGTCGCCATCAGCCGCTCGCCCGCCTCGGTCGGCACCACGCTGCGGGTGGTGCGGGTCAGCAGGCGGACGCCCATGCGGCTTTCCAGCCCGCGGATCTTGTGGCTCAGCGACGATTGCGAAACGCCGAGCTTGGAGGCCGCGCGTGTGAAGCTGCGTTCGCGCGCCACCGAGAGGAACGCGAGCAGATCGTTGAAGTCGTCGCGCGGCATGCGTTCCTCAGGGCTTGGGTGTTAGTAGCAGCAGGCGGTCCGGTCCGGCCGAGCGGCTGGCCCGTGGCGAGGTGTTGGTGGTGATGGCATACAGTGCATCGCCGACGGGCAGCAAGTCCCTGAGCCGGTCGTTCGAAGAGAAGACCAGTGGCATCGTCTTGTCGGCCACGACCAGTTGGTGCATGCCCCGACTCTGCAGCGCCGCGACCATCAGTTGCCCTTTGAAGAACGCGATGCCCGCTGGTGCCCAGGTTTGGGTACCCGAGTGCACCAACGGCGGCGTCACGCCGGAGGAGCGCTGGTCGCCCAATGCGCGCGGCCAGCCATAGTTGCCGCCCGGCACGATGACATTGATCTCGTCGTGGCCCGAGGGTCCGTGTTCCGCGACGAACAGTCGGCCGTCCGCGCTCCATGCCAGGCCCTGCGGATTGCGGTGGCCGTACGACCAAACGTAGGAACCGGCGAACGGGTTGTCGGCCGGAACGCCGCCGTCCAGCCGAAGGCGCAGGATTTTGCCGCCCAGGCTGCGCAGGTCTTGCGCATAGGCCTCCTCGTGGGCCCAGCCTGTGGCGACATAGAGGTGGCCATCGGGGCCGATGGCGATGCGCCCCCCGTTGTACAGCGTGTGTCCCGGGATGCCCTGCAGCAGCACGCGCGTCTCGCGAAAGGTATCGTTCTCGTGTTGCACCTGTACGAGCTTGTTGGCCAGACCCGTGCCGCTGCGGTAGCTGTGATACAGGTAGGCCGTGCCGCTGCGCTCGAAGTCCGGCGCCAGCGCCATGCCCAGCAGTCCGCTGCCGCCCTCGTGCACGATGGGCGAGGAGGTTTGCACGGTGCGCCTGGTGCTTTTGCCGTCGCGCACCGTCACGACGGACCCAGCCACCTCGGTGATCAGCAGCGCGTCGCCGGAGCGCACGATGTTCCAGGGATAGACGAGGTCACCCACGATGACTCGCTGAACCCAGGTGCCAGTACCCGCAGCCGCGCAAGGCAGGCCTGGCAACGCGAGCAGCAGTGCAGTCAGGTTGCGCAGTCCGAGCAGGAAGCCGGTTTTCATGACCTCAAGTCTAGGCGTGCCCTGGCGTCCCTACCAGGCTGCTGCGCCGCATGAGCCTATCGTCTGCATTCATCAATCCGGTTCGCTGCCCGGGATGATGTGCCGTAGGAATACCGCTCGCGATTCATGTGCCAGTTCGATAAGTGCATGCAGTTCAGGGTGGCTAGTCATTGCGGGTATGTCCGCTTACGCTTGGTCTCAGTCAACGGCAATGAAACGCAGCGTCACGATGATCGAGCGAATGTAGACGACCTCGTGCTGCACCCATCAAGCTGAAAGGTCTTCTGCATGAAAACATCCTTGTGCTGCGCCGCAATGTGCGCCGTATCGCTCCAGGCCTGCGCCGTCGAATCGCAGCCCGCTGCCGCCCAGCAGGTCACGCGCGCGGGGAGCCAGCCCTCGGCGGTCGGCCCGGCTGACTATTTCACGGGCCGCGTTCGAGTGGACCCGGTGTGGCCTGCCAATGCGCAGATCAACGCCTCGGGCGGCATGGTGACCTTCGAGCCTGGCGCGCGCTCGGCCTGGCATACCCATCCCGCCGGCCAACGACTGGTGGTGATGTCGGGTGTGGGGCTGACGCAGGAATGGGGCAAGCCCGCGCAGGAAATCCGCGCGGGCGACACGGTCTGGTGCCCTCCGGGTGTCAAGCACTGGCACGGCGCGGCGCCGACCACCGCGATGATTCACCTCGCGGTGACCGGCACAGTGAACGGCAAGAACGTCGAATGGATGGAGAAAGTCAGCGATGAGCAATACAACGCACGCTAAGCGCCGCACGGTGGCTGCCATGGTCCTGGCCCTGGGGCTAGCGGTGTCCGTCAGCCATGCATCTCAGAACCAGCAGGAGCCAGCCAGCATGACCAGCACACCCCAGTCCGAAACCTTGTCGGCCACACACCAGGCCATCGTTCCCATCGCGGCCTTCGCGGCCGCTGGCGACATTGCCAAACTGAACGCGGCTTTGAACCAGGGGCTGGATGCCGGCCTGACCGTCAGCGACGCCAAAGAGGTGCTGGTGCAGCTCTACGCCTACGCCGGCTTCCCGCGCAGCCTCAATGCTCTGACCGAGCTGATGAAGGTGGTCGAGGCACGCAAGCAGCGCGGTGTGCAGGACGCCCCGGGCCGCGCGCCCAGTCGCCCCATTCCAAAGGGTGATGCGCTGCTGGCCGCAGGTACTGCCAATCAGACCAAGCTGTCGGGTGCGCCGGTTCAGGGGCCGCTGTTCGACTTTGCGCCCGTGGCGAACGAATACCTCCGAGCCCATCTTTTCGGCGACATCTTCGAGCGCGACAACCTCGACTGGCAAAGCCGCGAGGTGGCCACGGTCAGCATGCTGGCCGCGCTGACGGGGGTCGAGTCGCAGCTGCAGGCGCACATCCGCATCAGCATGAACGTGGGCCTGTCAGCGCAGCAGATGCAGCAGCTCGGCCAGCTGCTGGCCGATCGCGTGGATGCCGACAGCGCGCGACGCGCGCGCGAGGCGCTGGCGCGTCACCTGGCAACCAAGCCGGCAGGTTGAAGAAGCAAAAAATCGGGCGTCGATGACGCTTGACGAATGGGCTTCTCGGCATTCCGGCCAAGGATCACGCCGTCCATCCATATCGATGCGCTTGTCCCCGGACTGCGCTCCGAAAGCGGAGTTCGGTGCGCATCGAGATTCCCAAATGACAGGAGCCAACATGGCCGCACCCCACGAAATCCCGATCAATCGCCGCGACCTCCTCCTCGTAGGCGTCGGGGCCACAGTGTCGACGCAAATAGCAGCCCAGCCCACCACGCCGGAGCCCGCCCTCGACATGCAGTCCACCGCTCTGCACAGCGTGCAATTGCGCGTGAACGGCGAACTCCGCGACCTTCAGTTGGATCCGCGCACCACATTGCTCGACATGCTGCGCGAGCACCTTGCGCTAAGCGGCACGAAGAAGGGTTGCGACCACGGTCAGTGCGGCGCATGCACGGTCATCGTGGACGGCCGTCGGCTAAATTCCTGCCTGACGCTGGCCGTTATGCACCAAGGCTCGAGCGTTACGACGGTGGAGGGGCTTGGAACGCCGCGACGACTGCACCCCATGCAGGCGGCGTTCGTGAAGCATGACGGCTACCAGTGCGGCTACTGTACGCCGGGGCAGATCTGTTCGGCGGTTGCCGTCCTGGACGAGATCAAGCAGGGCATCCCCAGTCACGCGACAGCCGACCTGACATCGGCACCGTTGCTGAGCGCGCAAGAGTTGCGCGAGCGCATGAGCGGAAACATCTGCCGCTGTGGCGCCTACGCCAACATCCTTGACGCCATCACAGAAGTCGGAGGAGCCGCATGAAGCTCTTCAGCTACCAGCGCGCGAGCACCGCGGTCGAGGCAGCCACACTGGCCGCCCGGCATCCGGAGAGCCGATTCATCGCGGGCGGCACCAATCTGCTGGACCTGATGAAGCTGCAGGTCGAGACGCCCGCGCACCTCATCGATGTCAACGGCCTCGCACTAGACAAGATCGAGCCTACGCCCGAGGGTGGTCTGCGCATCGGCGCCTTGGTTCGCAACACCGACCTGGCCGCCGACTCGCGCGTACGCAAGGACTATGGCGTGCTGTCGCGTGCCTTGCTGGCCGGCGCCTCCGGGCAGCTTCGCAACCGGGCCACGACGGCCGGCAATCTGCTGCAGCGTACCCGTTGTCCGTATTTCTATGACACCAACCAGCCCTGCAACAAGCGCATGCCGGGCAGCGGGTGTTCGGCCATCGGCGGTTCCAGCCGATCCTTGGGCCTCCTCGGGGTCAGCGAGGCGTGTATCGCCACACATCCGAGCGACATGGCGGTCGCGATGCGATTGCTCGATGCAGAGGTGAACACGGTGCGGCCCGATGGGCGGACCCGCACCATCCCGATAGCCGACTTGCATCGCCTGCCGGAGAACACGCCGCATGTGGAAACCGTGTTGGAGCCTGCCGAGCTGATCACGGCGGTGACGTTGCCCAAGCCGGTCGGCGGCACGCAGATCTATCACAAGGTGCGCGACCGCGCCTCCTATGCGTTCGCGCTGGTGGCAGTGGCGGCGATCGTTCAACCGGATGGAAGGGGCCGCGTGGCATTGGGTGGCGTAGCGCCCAGGCCCTGGCGCGCCGAAGCGGCCGATGCCGCATTGCCACGCGGTGCACGGGCAGTGGCCGAACAGTTGCTGGCCGGCGCCAGGCCGACCGAGGAAAACGCATTCAAACTGCCGCTGGCCACGCGCACGATCGCCGCCGTGCTGGCGCAGCCAAGAGGATAAGACCCATGCATTTCGACACGCCTGCGGGCAGCAATCCGATCGACCGCCTCAAGGTGGTGGGCCAACCCGTGAACCGTATCGACGGTTCGCTCAAGACCACCGGCACCGCGACCTACGCCTACGAGCATCGCGACATCGGCGGCAAGCCTGCGTACGGCTTCGTGCTGGGCGCGGCCATCGGGAAGGGTCGGATCTCCAGCATCGACGAGTCGCGCGCCCGGGCAGCGCCAGGGGTTCTCGCCATCGTGACCGCCCGCAACGCGGGAAAGCTCGGCGTCGGGGCGTTCTACGTCGACCGTGCGCTGGCTGGCCCGGCTGTCGACCACTACGGGCAGGCCGTCGCCGTGGTAGTCGCCGAAACCTTCGAGCAGGCGCGTGCCGCCGCATCGCTGCTGGACGTACGCTACGTACGCGAGCAAGGCGCCTTCGAGCTGGCTGCGGCCAAGGACCTCGCCGTCACTCCCGGGCCTGCTGCATTCGGGCCACCGCCCCAAAGCGCCATCGGCGACTTCGAGGGCGCCTTCGCTGCCGCACCTGTCACGCTGGACCAAACCTACACCACGCCCGGCCAGTCACACGCGATGATGGAGCCGCACGCCAGCATCGCCGTGTGGCGAGGCGACCAGCTGACCGTTTGGTGTCCGATCCAGCAGCTCAACTGGGGCGCGCGCGATCTGGGCTTGATCCTGGGAATCTCCAAGGAGAACATCCGATTGCTCGCGCCCTACATAGGGGGTGGTTTTGGCGGCAAGGGCACCGTGCTGGCCGATACCGTGGCCGCGGCCCTGGCCGCGCGCGCCGTGGGACGCCCGGTAAAGGTCGCATTGACGCGACCGCTGATGTTCAACAGCACGACACACCGGCCGGCCACGATTCAGCGCATTCGCATCGGCGCCGCGCGTGACGGCAAGATCACCGCGATCGGGCACGAGAGCTGGTCCGGCAACCTGCGTGGCGGCCGCACGGAGGCCGCTACGGCCTCGACACGCTGGCTCTATGCAGGCGCCAACCGCATGACCCGCCTGCGCCTCGCCGTGCTCGACCTCGCAGAGGGCAATGCCATGCGCGCGCCTGGCGAGGCTCCCGGCATGATGACGCTGGAGATCGCAATGGACGAGATGGCCGAGAAACTGGGCATCGACCCTGTCGAGTTCCGCGTTCTCAACGATACGCAGTTTGCGCCCGAGGAGCCCCAACGGCCGTTCTCCAAGCGGCAACTGGTGGAATGCCTGCGCATCGGCGCCGAGCGCTTCGGTTGGAGTCGGCGCCAGCCCAGGCCAGGCATGGTGCGCGACGGGCACTGGCTGCTCGGCATGGGCACCGCGGCCGCGATCCGTGGTGCGCCGATCGCCAAATCCGCTGCACGGGTGCGGCTGGACCGCCATGGCGTCATCACCGTGGAAACCGACATGACGGACCTCGGTACGGGTAGCTACACCATCATCGCGCAGACCGCGGCCGAGATGATGGGCGTCGCCCTCGATCAGGTCGTCGTGCGGCTTGGCGACAGCCGCCTTCCGGAGTCGCCTGGGTCCGGCGGCCAGTGGGGCGCTGCGTCGGCGACTTCCGGTGTGTACGCCGCGTGCGTGAAGCTGCGCGAGACCGTGGCGCAGAAACTCGGCTTCGTTGCCACCGACATCGATTTCACGGACGGGCACGTGCAGTCCGGCGAACGCCGTGTGCCGCTGAAGGAGGCTGCCGCGCAGGGCGAACTCGCGGCGCAGGACGAGATGACTTACGGGGACCTGTCCAAGCAATACGCGCATCAGACCTTCGGCGCGCACTTCGTGGAACTGGGCGTTAACGCGTTCACCGGCGAGATCCGCCTTCGGCGCATGCTTGCCGTGTGTGCCGCGGGCCGCATATTGAACCCCAAAACGGCCCGCAGCCAGGTAATCGGTGCGATGGTGATGGGCGCGGGTGCGGCGTTGATGGAAGAACTGGTGGTGGACGCGCGTGCGGGCTGCTTCATCAACCACGACCTTGCGGGCTACGAGGTGCCCGTCCACGCGGATATTCCGCAGCAGGAGGTGATCTTTCTCGACGAGGTGGACAACACGATGTCCCCCATGAAAGCCAAGGGTGTCGGCGAACTGGGCCTGTGCGGCGTGGCAGCAGCCATCGCCAACGCGGTCTACAACGCGACCGGGGTACGAGTGCGCGACTATCCGATCACGCTGGACAAGTTCCTGGACCGGTTGCCGGGCCAAGCCTGAGTGGCTCGTCGCCGTGACATGGTCGCGACGGTCAGCTTTGCTCGTCATCCTCCATGTCTTGCTCCAGCTTCTGCCGCAATGACGCCATGATCTTTTGCATCGTCTTGATGTCATCCAGCGCAATCCCGTCCGAGAGGCTGTTGATCCAAGGAGCTTGCAAAGCCATGGCGGCAGCATAGGCCTGTCTTCCCCCGTCAGTCAGAACCACAAGTTGCGCTCGCCGGTGGTGAGGGTTGGTCTCGAATGCGACAAGTCCTTCCTTCTCGAGGTCGTTGACGATCCGCTGCACGTTTTGCCGATTGGCGCCCAGATTGCGAGCGAGCCACGCCACGGGCTGCGGGTGCTCGCCCTTGAAGATGGTGCCGAGAATCTGCCAGCGGGCGCTTGTCAGTCCGAGCGGCGCGACAAGCCGATCGCCGGCTGTCAGCAGACGGCTGTTGAGTCTGAACAGTTCGAGCATCAAGCTGCCCATCGCTTCACCGGAAGGGCTTCGCCTTGTTCTTGTCATATGTCTCTATAAAGCTTTGTTGACAACATGATGTCATATTGGCATCATTTGATCCTACCAGAATGACAGCAAGCAGCCATCAACGGCGAGGGGCCAAGCGTGCCCGTTTCAAAGGACCAGCGCATGACATTGAGCAATAGCACTATCCTCATTACCGGAGGCTCCAGCGGCATCGGATTAGCGCTTGCGCGACGACTTCTTCAATACGGCAATCGCGTCATCGTCTGTGGCCGAGGGGCTGAGGCGCTGACTCGCGCTCAAGTGATCGAGCCGGCGCTGATCACGCGAATCTGCGATGTCACGAACGCCGGGAGTCGAAGGGAGCTGGTCGACTGGATTGCTGCCGAACACCCGGACCTCAGCGTCGTTTTCAACAATGCCGGGGTCCAATCTCGCCGCAGCTTCACCGGGGATCATGCGTTGGACGACCTGGAACAGGAGGTCGCGATCAACTTCACTGCGCCGGTGCAGCTTATCGGTGAGCTGCTGCCGCTGCTGCGTCGACAACAGCGGGCTGTCATCGTCAACGTCACGTCGGGATTGGCCTTCGCGCCAATGGCCGACGTTCCTGTGTACTGCGCAACCAAGGCTGCGCTGCACTCGTTTACTCTCAGTTTGCGGCATCAACTTCGCCACACCGCGGTCAAGGTCGTGGAAATGGTGCCTCCAATCGTCGACACGGGCCTGGGTGGTGACACTCGCAGCGACGGTACAAAGAACGCCGGGATGATGAGCCCGGACGCTTTTGCGAGTGAAGCGTTGGCGCTCCTCGACGAAGATCGCGATGAAGTGATGGTCGGCCTGTCGATCAACACCCGCCAGCGCGGCGAGTCGCTGTTCCAGCGTATGAATGGGGGTTGAGCTCATCCAGCCACTTCCGTGTCGGTGCGATTCGGCTCCTATGAACTTGGCTCAGTGAACCTCGGCGTCTGAACGGTACAGATCCAACAAGCGCTCCATGTCGCGGCGCGGCGGCGCACCAAACTGCCGGCTGTATTCGCGACTGAACTGCGACGGACTGAGGTAGCCGACCTGGAAGGCAGCGGCGGATGCGTCCAGCTGCTCTGTGAGCATGAGCCGGCGCGCTTCGTTCAGGCGCAGCAACTTCTGGAATTGCAGCGGGCTCATCGAGGTGAGTTGGCGGAAGTGGTGGTGAAGGCGGGAGGTGCTCATCTGCGAGAGTGCAGCGAGTTCCTCGATGTGCAGCGGCACTGCGAAGTTTGATTTCAGCCAGTCGATGGCCCGTGCGACCCTACGGCTCTGACTGCCGGCCGAGGCGAGTTGGCGCAGCAGCGCGCCTTGATCGCTGACCAGAAGCCGATAGAAGATTTCCTTTCGGATGAGCGGTGCCAGAACGGGGACGGCCGCGGGTTCGTCGAGCAGCTTTACCAGGCGGTCGAACACTTCGAGCAACGCCGTCGTGGTCTTTCCCAGGCTGATGCCCCGGCCAAGGGGTCGCTCGCGCGTTTGTCGAGGCAGCTCGGTTTGCAACATCAGTTCTGCGATTGCACGCTCGTCCAACCTCAGCACCAGACTCAGGTAAGGGGCCTCGCGACTGGCTTCGACTGTTCGCAATACGACCGGAAGGTCGAGCGACGTAATCAGGAACCTGTGCCTGTTGTATGCAAACACATCGTCGCCGAGCAGCGCACGTTTGGCGCCTTGAATGGTGAGTGCAATGGCCGGCTCGAGCATGCAGCTCATGGCCTCCGTCGGCGCGTCATGCCGGTAGAGGGTAAGGCCTGAGCTGCCAGTGGCGAACTGCTCGACGCCGGCGGTCCACCGGGCGATGCGCCCAGCCAGCGACGACCGCACGGCCTCGAACCGTTCGGCCTCTTCGGAGCGACTTGTTTGCTTCCGCTTGTTCATTCGACGCATGGTAGCGAAGGAACCCGGCCGTAGTGCCCGACCGTCGCGTCTTCAGGACGAATAGGCAAGAACACGAGGCAATTGGTCTAGTGCGAAACGAGTGGCGGCGTCGACAATGGGCGCATCGATTTCGGAGGCGTGAAAGCCCATGAACACCAGGCAACTCTTGATGTTGGTCGCATCGGCGGCAACGCTGTGCCTTTGTCTATCCGCCGTCGCTCAGGAAGCGCAGGCCCCCGTCGTGCGCTGGGCGGATCTGGAAATCGATCCGGCGCAGCTGGAAAGATTCAAGGCAGCGGCTAGTGAGAATGCGGAGGCGACCCGCCGATTGGAACCGGGTGTGCTGGCCTTCCATGCGGCGGCTGAAAAAGGCAACCGGACGCGCATCCGTGTGTTCGAGGTGTACAAGGATGCAGGCGCATATCGAGCCCATCTGCAGACACCGCATTTCCAGCGGTTTCGCGCCACCACGGAAAAGATGATGACGGCCCGCAAGCTGTACGACACCGTGCCCATCCTGCTCGGTTCGAAGCCGCAGTTGCCCGCCACAGCACTTGTGCGTATCGCCGAACTGGAGATCGACCCGGCACAGCTCGAAGCTTACAGGGCGGCCGTAACGGAGGAGATCGAAGCGTCGATCCGCGTCGAACCCGGCGTGCTGGCCATCTATTCGGTAGCCTTGAAGGACAACCTGTCGCATCTTCGGTTCTTCGAGATCTATGCGGACGAGAACGCCTACCGCCAGCACATCGAATCGCCGCATTTCAAGAAATATGTGGACCTCACCAAATCGATGATCACGGCGCGCAGGCTTTTCGAGGCCGAACCCATCGCCGCGAGCGCGAAGGCACGGTGAGGCGCGCTGTCACGCCAAGGAAAACTTTCATGAAGTCGAAACGATCTCTGCTGTTCGTGCTGTCGACCGCCGCCTTCATCGGCGGCTTGCCTGCAAAGGCCCTGCACGCTCAGCCGGTTCCCGGAACCAAGCCACCTGCCTACTACATCTCCGAATTCGAGCTCACCGATCCGGAAGGCATCAAGCCCTACGGCGCAGCAGTCGAATCGACCTTCGCGCCGTTCGGCGGACGCTACGTCGTGCGCGGCGGCAAGGTCGCCTCGCTGGAAGGCGAGCCCACCAAGCGTCTCATCATGATCGCGTTTCCGAGCATGGAACAGGCTCAGGCCTGGTACGACTCGCCCAGGTACCGGGAACTGATGCCGATCCGGCACAGATCGGCGAAGTCACGGGTCTTCATCATGGAAGGCTTTGCCAACTAGAGGCGCGCTCGGACGGTCGGAGCTTCAATCCTGCACAGACAGGCGATACACCCGTGCTGCGGTGCGACGGAAAAGCGCTGACTTCTCGTCCGCGGACGCGTCGCGGACTATGTGCTTGAGCGCATTCCACAAGGGGACGAATCCGGCTGCACGGCCATCGGGCGGATAGTTGCTCTCCATCATGCATCGCTCGGGGCCAAAGGCTTCAATCGCGGCCTCGACGTAGGGCTTCCATGCGGCGGCGAGCTCGAGATACCCGACCGGATCGGCCCGCTTCTCGAAGCCGAAGCCCCAGAACGGCAACCCGAGCCCGCCGATCTTGCAGGTGATGTTTGGCCGGCGACCAAGCTCTCGCAGGGAGGCGCACAGCTTCTCGAACACGTCCGCGCGTCCTCGGGCATCCAGGTCCATGGCCATGGCCTGGCCGATATGATTGAGCACGATGCTGCCATCGGGGAATGCATCGGCGAGCTGCGCCACTTCATCGAGCTGATGGTGGAACACGGCGGCGTCGAAGGTCAGCCCGCGGGCGACCACTTCGCGGAACCCCGCGTGGAACTTCGGATGCTTCATGATCCCGCGCGCCGGCCTGTTCGTGACATAGCGGAACGGCGCGTCGCTCTCATCCTCGATGGTGATCTGCCGCACGCCGCGAAAGCGCTCGGGTGCGCGTGCGAGCGCCTGGTCGAGGAGTTCGCCGACCTGCTCGCCAAACCGGAGGTCGGCTTGGCCGATGATTCCTGCACAGATGCGGCAGTCGCCGTATGCACCACTGGCACTCATTGCGCCGATGCCGTTCGCAAACTCAACCTCGCCCAGCGGCCGGAGCAGCTCCGGTCCGTCGGGTCGGCTGAAAGCGAGCGTTTCGACAAAGATGGACGCCACGATTCGATGGCCCGCGCGGACGTCCGCCAGGTAGTCCTCGAACATATAGCGTAGCGCAGGACGGTCGAACAGATGATGCGCGGAGTCGATGATCGCAAGCTCGGGGTCCAGGATCGGCTCATCGCGACCGGCGTGAAGCTGAGGGTAGGGGTGCAGGTTTGTCATGACAGTGGCTCGGTACGGGCGGCTCAGTTCTTGGTCGCGGCATCTGCGAATCGGATGCCGGCTCTCGCTTCGTACAGCCGCGAGAGTTCGTCGAGGTTGGCATCGCCTCCAAGCTCGTTGGCGCCGGCCTCGACCGTGCTGCGTACGGTGTGCGCGATGAGCATCGGAGCGCCGGCCTCCATGCCGAGTCGGCAGGCGAGGTCCAGATCCTTCACCATCAGCTCCAGCCGCAGCTGGGCCGTCTGGCCGCCGGAGGCGAGGGCGGGCATGATGCGTTCGAAGGCCTGCGTCCATCCCGAGCTCTTGTTGATGACCCGTTCCATGTCGCCGAGCTTCAGGCCGATCTTGACGCCGAGCGCAACGGTTTCGTAGGCGATCAGGCGGTTGCACGCCCCCAGGGTGTTCTTGATCAGCTTTGCCACGTTGCCGCTTCCACTGGGGCCGAAGTACACGACCGTCGGGCCGGTGCGCTGCAGGATCGCACGCACCCGGGCGAAGGCCTGTTGCTGTCCACCGCAGAAGGTGACGATCTTTCCTTCCGCGGCGCCCTTCGGTCCTCCCGAGACGGGTGCGTCGATCATCGCGACCCCCAGGGCCTCCAGTTCAGCGGCCATGGCCCGGGTGGCTGCCGGATCGCCGGTGGTCTGGTCAACCACGATCTTGCCCTTTGACAATCCTTCGCCGAGGCCACCACGGCCGAATAGCACCTCCCGCACGACGGCGGAGGTGGGCACGCAGATCATGATCACGTCGCAGGCGCGTGCCAGCGAAGGCAGGTCGGGAGCGACGACGGCGCCAGCCGCTTCAAGGTCCCGCACAGCGTCCGCGCGAACGTCGTGGATGTGAACCTCGCACGAGCTGTCGAGGAGCCGCCGCGCAATGGCGCCGCCCATGGCACCGAGGCCCACATAGCCGATGACGGGGTGCTGGGCCGACGCGTCGGCGGTGTCAGGCACCTCGACTTGATCGACGTCATCTCTCAGCCGCGTCGCTGCCATCGATTCGATGAGGCCGATCATGTCTTCGAGGCGGGCCTTCGGCCCCACGGTGTTGACGCCGATCTGGAGCAGAGCCCGGGCGACGCCGGCGATCGGGATTGGCGCTCCAGCTTTCATCGACAGGTGGATGGCTTGGTCGACGTCCTTGACCATGAGTGGAAGCGCGAAATCGCTCGAAGGCTTGCCTGCGAGAAGTGCCGGGAGCGCGACCTGGGAGATCCGGCTGCGTCCTGTGCTCTGGTTGATGGCCTCCGTCATCGCGGCCAGCGAGAGGCCTTGCTTCCTTCCCATGGCGACGACCTCGAGCGTTGCGAGGCGGCATGCGGCGTTCATCGCATTGTTGAGCATCTTGATGGCCTGTCCATCGCCCAGGCGCTCGCCGCAGCGCACGACTGTCGGGCTGATGGCGTTCAGGACGTGCGCGACCTGCTGGAAGGCCGAGTCGGGACCCGACACCATCATCGTGATCCTGCCTTCTTCTGCAGCGGCAACGCCGCCGGCCACCGGAGCGTCCAGCATGACAACACCCCGCAAAGCCAACTCGCGTGCAATGGCGCGCGTCTCCTCGGGCACGCCACTCGTCTGATCGATCACGATGGATCCCGGCGCAAGTGCTTCTGCCATTCCCTCGGGGCCAAACATCAGGTGATGGACGTCCGAACTCCGGGGCAGGCACAGCAGGACGATCTTGCACTGCCTCGCGACTTCTGCGGCGGTCGGCGCCACCACAGCTCCGGCGGCTTCGAACCTGCTCGCAGTCTGAGGGTTGAGGTCCCACACATGCAATCGACAGGTACCGATCAACCTGCGCGCGAGCGCGCCCCCCATGGCGCCAAGTCCGATGTATCCCACATGCACGGCTGTCATTGCATTTCCATTTCGATGATTGAAGCAGGTCCGGGTCTTCCGCGGGCCTTGCGATGGAGCAAACGCAAATTGCGTACCGGCGTCAGTACCTAGCTGCACCTCGTCCACGCGGACATGTGTGTCCTGCACAAGGACATTGATGTCCTCCGTAGCGGCGCTTCGGGTCTGATCGGCACCGGGCGCGCGTGGCATGAGTGTTGCAGCCGGCACACCAGTTGGCATCGGCTCACACACAGACATCAGAGGTAATGCATGAATCACTACGGAATGTTCTACTTGGACGGGCAATGGGTGGAGGCACCAGGCGCCGCTCGCTTCACGCTTGTCAATCCCGCGACCGAGGCTCCCCATGCGACCGTGAGCCTCGGAAGCTCTGACGATGTCGATCGTGCAGTCGGTGCAGCGCGCAAGGCGTTCGCATCGTTCAGCAACACGACCAAGGCCGAGCGCATCGCGTTGCTGGAGCGCGTGGTCATGGAATTCGAGGCGCGCGAGGACGACATCATGGCCGCCGTCTCCCTCGAGATGGGCGCTCCCCGCGGCATGAAGGCGCACACGCGCACGGGGATCGAAGCCTTCCGCCAAGCCATCGTCACCCTTCGCGAGTACGAGTTCGAGACTCGTCTCGGTACCAACCTCGTCCGGCGCGAGCCGATCGGTGTCTGCGGTCTGATCACTGCATGGAACTGGCCGGTCCAGCTGATCTGCACGAAGCTCGCCGCCGCACTGGCGGCGGGGTGCACCGTGGTGTGGAAGCCCAGCGAATTCACGCCACTGAGCGCCTTGGGTCTCGCAGAAGTCATGCATGCGGCCGGGGTGCCACCTGGGGTCTTCAATCTCATCAATGGCGATGGCCCGACGGTGGGCAACGCGATCAGCCGGCACGCCGACATCGACCTGGTGTCCTTCACTGGATCTACACGAGCTGGCGTTCTCGTCGCGGAAGCAGCAGCAGCCACCGTGAAGCGTGTGTGCCAGGAGCTGGGTGGCAAGTCCGCCAACATCATCCTTCCCGACGCCGACCTCGCGGCCGCCGCACGATGGAATATCGCACGGGGGTTTTCCAACAGCGGGCAGTCCTGCCATTCGCCGACACGTATCCTGGTGCACGAGCAGCAGCTTGAAGAATTGAATGCGCTCCTGGTGGAGGAGGCCGGCAAGATACGCGTCGGTGACCCCCAAGATCCAGCCACGACGCTGGGGCCGGTGGTCAACAAGGCCCAGTTCGAACGCATCCAGACCTATATTCAGATCGGCGTCGCCGAGGGCGCCGATTTGGTTTGCGGCGGACCGGGGCGACCCGAAGGACTGGATGCCGGCTTCTTCATCAAACCGACCATCTTCTCAAATGTGAACCCGAGCATGACAGTTGCCAGGGAGGAAATCTTCGGCCCCGTCCTCGCGGTGATTCCCTATGCCACCGAGGCCCAAGCCATCGAGATCGCCAACGGCACACCGTACGGCCTTGGCGGGTACGTCTTCTCGTCCGACCGCCGCAAGGCCTATGACATGGGAGCGCAGCTGCGCGCCGGCCGCATCTTCTTTAACGGCGCGCCCAGCAACTACGTGGCTCCGATGGGCGGGTACAAGCAGTCCGGCAACGGGCGCGAGATGGGCGTATTCGGTCTGGAGGAGTACCTGGAAGTCAAATCGATGATCGGCTTCGACGAACCAGCAGGCGCCTGATCGTGCTTGCCCCGAAGGTGGGGGCTCTTCGCGCCGCACGACGTCATGCTACGGGTCCCGCGGCTTGGTGAGGCCGGCTGGCGCGTGCGGTGTCACCGTGCGAGATGGCGGTCGAAGAAGGTCCGCAGATCGGCGAAATGTTGCCGGGTCTCCTGCGCGTCGGCGTTGAACATGTACTGCGCATGGGACATGCCCTCGAACACCACGAGGTCTGCCACGACCCCGGCATCGCGCAGCTTGCGGTGACGCGCACCGTGTTGCTGAGGAAGAGGTCGCGCGTCCCCGTCGTCAGGAGGGTCGGTGGAAAGCCCGCGAGATCGCCGTACACAGGCGACAGCAGGGGGTCCTTGAGATCATGACCGTTGGCGTACAGCGCGGCAGCGTCGCCGAGCCAACCGTCGTGGCTGACCAGCACGTTGTCGACCATCTCGTTGGTGAAGTAGCTATCGCCGGTCTTTGTCATATCGGACCAAGGCGTTCCGGGGGCCACGGCGGCGGGCAGTGGCAATCCCTCGCGCTTCGCGCGCAGCACCATCGCCAGCGCCAGGCCGCCACCTGTGGAGGTGCCGAAGATCGCCACGCGGCTCGGGTCGGTCGATTTCACGACCTCTCTGTACACCGCCATTGCATCGTCCAGCGCAGCCGGGTAGGGATGGTCTGGCGGCATGCGGTAGTCGATGGAAACCACCTTGAAGTGGCCGAAACCCGCCATCAAGATGGCCTCGCTGGTGCCGGCCTCGCCCGGGTTCAGCACATAGCCGCCTCCGTGAACATGGACCAGCACGCGGCGGAGATTTTCCGGCGAGGTCACCCGCGGCGCGACGGTGAACACCTTGACACCAGCGATGACGCTTGGCTCGACCGTCACTTCGAGCTTCTGCCGCAGAGCCGGCAGGCCACGGACAGCCCCTTCGGCGCGCTGCTGCACCCAGGTCCGCCATTCTTCGGTGCTCTTCGGATGCGCGTTCCAGATCGGCGAAGGCCCGCCTGCGATCATCGTGCGCAGTTGCGGACTCACCGTGCCGGGCACCGGCATCAGGCGGGCGGGAATCTGTTGGGCGGCCTTCTGATCGGTTACCGCCGCCACCGGCACCTGCGGACTGCGCACCACGTCGATTGCGCAACCCTGGCCGGCCAAGATTGCCGTGGCCGCGGCGAACAGCAGCATGCTTCTCTGGAGCCTCATTGGGCTTGTCTCCTTCGCGGTTCTTGCCTCCAGTTCGATCTTTGG
Source organism: Variovorax sp. LjRoot84 (assembly GCF_964254305.1). Classification (NCBI taxonomy): domain Bacteria; kingdom Pseudomonadati; phylum Pseudomonadota; class Betaproteobacteria; order Burkholderiales; family Comamonadaceae; genus Variovorax; species Variovorax sp. LjRoot84. Next base: position 3,360,072 of record NZ_CAXUTE020000001.1, on the reverse strand, counting down.
AGCGACGCGCATGGCGCACCGCACTAGAACGACGGGATGCCCACCGTGTTGCCTCCGTCGACAGGGAGGACCACCCCTGTGATGAAGGCCGCGTCGGCGGAGAGCAGAAAGCAAATCGCTGCGGCGATGTCTTCCGGTTCGCCCGCACGGCCGAGCGGGTGGGCGGCACGAATTTTTCTGACGTTCTCCGGATCCTCGAACATGGACGAGGTCATCGCGGTGCGAATCATCCCCGGTGCTACGGCATTTACGCGAATGCCCAGCGAGGCCAGCTCCAAGGACATCGACTTCGTGATGCCCGAGACGCCGAACTTCGACGCCGAGTACCCGAGGCGATTGGGGATTCCCACGATCCCGGCGCCGGACGTGATGTTGACTATTGCGCCTGGCGACTTTGCGTCGCGCAGCGCGCGCGCGAAGGCCTGGCAGACATTGAACGTGCCATCCAGGTTGATCGACAGCACCCGGCGCCAGGCGTCCGGCTCGAGATCGAGTACGTTGCCCACGCTTCGGATTCCGGCACTGTTGACGAGGCCGTAGAGCTGTCCGAAACGCGCGGCCGCGCTGGCGATCAGCCCGGCGACCTGGTCACGGTCGGTCACGTCGACGCGCGCGGCAAGAATGCGGCCGCCATCGTTGAACTCGGCGGCGAGCTGTTCCACGTCCTCCATGCGCACGTCGGCCGCAACGACCGAAGCGCCTTCCGCAAGAAGGCGGCGAACGCAGGCTGCGCCGATGCCGCTGCCGGCACCAGTCACCACAATGGTCTTTTCATCAAAGCGGCTCATCTTCGACTACTCCTTGGTCCAGCCCAGATCGGTGGCGAATTTGTGCAGCCGGGTGGCTTCAGTCCGTATGTAGGCATTGAATTCCGTCGGCGGCATCACCATCGGCTCAGTCGCTTCCGACTGCATCCGCTCGTTCAACTCGACGGTCGCGAGCGCGTCGCGCAATGCGGTCGAAAGGCGATTCACCACATCCGGCGGCGTGCCGGCGGGAGCGAAGAGGCCGAGCCAGTAGTAGTAGCTGAAGCCCGGCAAGCCCTGCTCGGCGAATGTCGCTACGTCCGGCAGCGCCCGCAGGCGAGTCCCCGATGTCACGCCAAGAGCTTTCAGCCGACCGCCCTTGAGGTTGCCGACACTGCTGCTGTAGGCGTCGAACAGCATGCTGACGCGCCCGGCAATCAAGTCCGGCATTGCCGCTCCGTTGCCCTTGTACGGCACATGCAGCAGTTGTACTCCCGCCTGCCGGACGAACATCTCCACCGGGATGTGGGTCGCGGAGCCGACGCCGGCGGAACCGTAGCTCAGCTTGCCCGGTTGGGATTTCGCTTGCGTCACGAATTCCGTCAGCGACTTCTCGCGGCGGTCCGTCGCAACCACCATGATCGCCGGAGAGCGTGCCATGGACCCTACGCCGGTGAAGTCCTTCAGCAAGTCATAGCCGGGATCCTTCTTTACCACCGGCTGAAGCATGATGGTGGCGCCGGTCGAAAGCAGGGTGTAGCCATCCGCGGGTGCGGACTTGACGTGTCGGATGCCCACCAGACTGTCGGCGCCTGGGCGGTTGTCGATGACGACCGGCTGTCCAAGCTTCTCGGACATTCTCTGTGCCACGAGGCGCGTGGTGTTGTCGCCCCAACCGCCCGCCGCGGTTGCGACGACGATGCGGACAGGACGGGTCGGGAACGGGTCTGCTGCAAGGGCAGGTGCCGTCGCGACCATGGCGAATGCAGCTGCAGCCGCGGCTCGAAGCCAATCATTCATGCTTAGTACTCCAGGTATGCCGCTGCTGTTTCAAGACGTACCGATCTTCACGGTCTTGCTCAGTTCACGCCATTTGGCGAGTTCGCGCTCGAGGTACTGTCGATACTCCTCGGGCGGGGCGACCTTGGGTCGCAGGAACATCACCTCGCGCATCCGCTGATCGACTTCCGGCATGGCCGAGACCTTGTTGAAAGCCTCGTTGAGTCGCTGCACGACCGGTGCGGGCATGCGTGCCGGTCCCATCAACCCGAAGAACGTGTAGGAACCCATCGACTTGAGTGCCGAGCCGCCTGCTTCGGCAACGCTGGGAACGTTCGGCAGCGACTTGAGTCGCTGCGCTCCGGTGACCGCGATGGCCTTGACCTTCCCCTCAGTGACGAGCGGGACGGCGAACTGCGCCGTGATCATCGACAAGTCCACATTGCCGGCCATGGCGTCGCGCGTGATCTCCGCTTCACTCTTATAGGGAATATGGGTAAAGGACGCGCCCGTCACACTGATCAGATATTCCATCTGGAGGTGGTTGCCTGAGCCGATGCCGCCGGAGCCGTAATTGAGCTTTCCAGGGTTGGCCTTTCCATAGTCGACCAGCTCAGGCAACGAGCTCACCGGGACGCCAGGCTTCAGGATCAGCACGGCTTCCGCTTCGGCAAGCAGCGCAATCGGCGTGAAGTTCTTGAGCACGTCGTAGGGCAGATCCCGACGAACGCCAGGATTCTGCGCAAGCGCTCCGCCGGTCCCGATCCACAACGTGTATCCATCCGGCGCGGCATTCATCACGGGCTGCGCCGCAAGAAGTTCGGAGGCACCTGGTTTGTTGTCGATGACAACGGGCGTGTTGAGGACTTCCTGAAGCTTGGCCGCGTAGAGGCGAGCGAGACTGTCGGTCCCGCCGCCGGCGCCATAGCCGATCAGAATCTTGATCGGTCGTGACGGGAACTGTTGAGCATGCGCACCACCTGCCACAAGGGCGGCAGCGCAAGCCATGGCAAGGGTGCGGACAATCGCCCCCGTGAGTCGAAAGAGCCGAGGAACTATCGCATGGCATTGGATCTTCATTGTCTGTCTCCGGATGCAAAGGTTTGGTCTACGAAAAGGTGTCGGTCTGGTCTGCACGTAGGTAGGACCGGTGGAAACTTCCGCAGCGCTTACTTGGCCGCGGCCTCGAACAGGTCGAGCGCTGCCTTGCCGGCCGCGAGCCCGGCGGGCCAACCGGCGTAGAAGGTCACTTGCACGATCAGGCCGCGCAGTTCGTCGAGCGTGATGCCGTTCTCGAGGCCGCGTCCCATCCATACCTTCATCTCGTCGACCTTGCCGCCAGCGGCCAGCACGCCCAGGGTGACCAGAATGCGGTCGCGGTACGCCAGCTCCGGCTGCTTCCAAACGTCGCCCAGAAGGACCTGTTGGCGGATGCGTGCGAGCTGCGGCACATGTTCATACACGAGGGCGGCATCGGCGGTGGTGGGTTTCAATGTCATTTGATGTCTCGAAAGGGTAGGGATCTGGTCGGCTGTGCTGTGTAAACAAACGGGCGGGCGCTTGCCTCATTCCATGGTGATGCCGTTCTCCTTGACGACGCGGCTCCACCGCGCGTCTTCTTCGCGGATGAACTGAGCGAACTCAGGTCCGTTGCGGAGCTTCACGGTTAGCCCAAGCTTGACGAGTTGCTCGCGGACGCCAGGATCGGCTGCGCCCTTGGTGAACGCCTGATGCAGGCGGTCCCGAACATCCGCCGGCGTCTTGGCGGGCACCATGAATCCGTACCACACGGCCGGGTAGAAGTCCGCGAAACCAAGTTCCGCCATCGTCGGTACGTCGGGAAGGCCCGGCAGCCGCTGCTCCGATGTCACGGCAAGGACCCGAATGCCGCCAGTCTTCACCATCTGCATCCCCTCGAGGCTGGACACGAACATCAGATGAACCCGGTTGGCGGCCACATCCTGAATGGCCGGCGCTACACCTCGGTAGGGGACGTGGGTGCCTTGGATCTTCAGGTCACGCAGCAGACGCACGGGGGCGAGGTGCCCGAGCGACCCCATCCCGCCCGACGCATAGCTGAGCCCACCGGACATGGCCTTTGCGAACGTCACGAGATCGGGAATGGACCGGATGGTTGAGCTGGCCGGCACTGCCAAAAGCAACGGCACTGATCCGACACCAATAACGGGTGCGAAATCGCGCCCCAGGTCGTACGGGACGCTTCGCTGCAGACTGCCCACGATGACGGCGTTGGGAGTCACCTGCAGGATGGTGTATCCGTCCGCCCGCGCGCTGGCCGCGGCCTGAGTGCCTATTACGGTGTTCCCTCCGGCTCGGTTGTCGACGACCATGGACTGACCCAATTCCGCCCCGACCTTTTCTGCAAATACGCGTCCAAGGATGTCGCTGGAGCCGCCCGCAGCGAAGGGAACGATCAGCTTGATGGGGCGCGACGGATAGGTGGCCGTCTGCGCTGTGACGCTGCCCACAAGGCAGGTGGCTGCGACGACAGCCGCCAAGGTACGCGCAATGCGCTTCAATTCGATCATCAAGGTCTCCGCTCTTCTGGATGGGTGCTTCGCGATATGGAGCCTCTGCAAAGCCTGTGCCCGCGCCGTCGAGGCCATGGAAGCACGTAGGCACACCCTGGTGTACGGGCCATGCACATCGCCTGCTTTTGCCAAGGACAGAGTGGTCGGTGGGCGCACATCGCGGGCAGCGCGCGCGGGAGAAGAGGTGGGCTTGCGTGCACCGAGGGGACTGCACAGGAGCCTCTCTGGCATCGCACTTGCAACGGATGTCGCATTCGATGCAAGTGATGAACTTCGAATGAGACAGCCCTGAGCATGCGGAGGTGCAATGAGCAACCAGTCAAGAGGTATCGACATCCCATGAACGCTGTGCAACGCACGATCCTCGCCTGCGTCTTCGCGCTTATCGGCGGCCTGGCCACGGCGCAGACCAACTGGCCTGCCAAGACCATCCGCATCGTCGTTCCGTTTCCGGCTGGCGGGCAGACTGACGTAGCTGCCCGGGTGATCGGTCAGGCGCTGGGCGAATCGCTGCAGACAGCGGTCATCATCGAAAACAAGGCCGGGGCGCACGGATTCATCGGTGGCGCGGAGGTGGCCAAGGCGCCTGCGGATGGATACACCTTGCTGATGGCGAGCACCGGAGCCATTGCTATCAACCCGCTGCTGCACGACCGGATGCCATACGACCCGAACCGCGACTTCACGCCCGTCTCGCTGCTGATGACGGTGCCCATCGTCATCATGGCAAACACGCAGTTGCTCCCCCTGCGAAGCGTGCAGGAACTGGTCGCGCATGTGAAGGCGCACCCGGGACAGGTCAACTTCGCCTCGGCTGGCAATGGGGGCTCCTCGCACCTGGTGGCGGAGTACTTCAAGCATCGCACCGGCACCGTGATGACACATATTCCCTACAAGGGGGAGGCTCCTGCGACGGCGGACGTGGTGGCGGGGCAGGTGCACCTGATGTTCAACACCCTGGTAAGCACGCTGCCGCACCTGAAGTCCGGCAAGGTGCGCATGCTTGCGACCACGACGCGCGAGCGGCTGCCGGAGTACCCCGAAGTGCCGACCGTCGCCGAGGCCCTGAACCTCAAAGACTTCGAGGCTTCGTCGTGGGCGGCCTTGTACGCGCCTGCGGCCACGTCACCGGAGATCGTCGCTCGCCTCTCGGCAGAGGTGGACGCTGCGCTCAAGCGCCCCTCGGTCGCGAAGCGCCTCAAGGAACTGGGCGCCATGCCGGTCGGCGGGCCGCCCGAGCGCCTGGCGGTCCTGCAACGTGTGGAACGGGAAAAATGGGGGCGGGTGATCAAGGCTGCCGGGATCAAGGCGGACTGAGCTTGTCCGTGCAGGGCATGTGCCCGCGCAATGTGTCGGCGGCCTTGGAAAAGTTCTCCAAGGGGGCGACCTGACTTTCGAACCTGGCTGTTCGATCGTTGCTCGCGAATGCCTGACACGCTTGTACTTTCGCGGACATCGAGCCGCCTGCCTCGCAGGCGGACCGCGTCCGCGATTCCATTCACGTCAGAAGGCTTGTGTCTGCACCCAAGCCGGCGACGCCAGCTCCAGATCAGAACGCGTGACGGATACCCAAGTCGTATCCCGTCGAGGTCTTCGGAGTGAAGACGCCGGCCGGCGTGTTGAAGAAGGCCGGGCCACCCGCGGTCAGGCTTGCACCGTTCTTGTTGCGCACGCGTGCAACCGTGGCATACAGGGCCGTGCGCTTCGACAGGTTGTGCACGTAGCCGAGGGCAAACTTGTTGGCCTTCGGATCGCCAGCGAACGACAGCGGCAGATTGAAGTCGTACTTGACGTGCGAGTAGGCCACGCGGATCAAGCCAGGCCCCACGGGAACTGTGGCGCCGACCAGGTAGCCGTCCAGGTCGACATCGGGCGTTCCCCCGGGAAGCGGCGTAATGTCGTATTCGGTCTCGCGCTTGGCGCGGGCGACTTCGCCGAAAAGCTTGACGGGCCCGAAGTCGTACGAGGCGCCCAGGGTTGCGACCTTCAAGTAGCTGGTGGTCCCCGCGTAGAAGCTGTCGCCAGTCGTGGTGTTGCCGTAGGCAACCGCGACATCCAACGGTCCATTCTGGTAGCCGAAGCGGCCGCCGAAGTAGCGGCCGGCGCGCGTCGTGGCCACGGTGCCTGGATTCAAGAGGCCGGCTGCGGAAATACCGGGCGGTGTAGCGGTGCCAGGGTCGTACTTTGTGTTCTCGTGCAGCGCGTACATCGCCTGGCCATAGAAGCCGCCAAGATTGCGAGGCAGAAAATACCCAATGCTGTTGCTGTTGCGAACTGAGCTGTTTCCTGTGACGTTCGTGATTCCGGGAACGGGCGTGATGGTCGGGCCGAATGCTGCAAAAGAGCCGTTGATCACGGTGTGGATCAGGTTGGTACCGGCGCCATTGGTCCCGAATGGATCGAACACGGTTTCGTTCCAGAACGAAGGGGTGTAGTCGCGACCCAGGCGAAGCTCACCGAAACCGCCCGAAAGACTGACGGTTGAACGACGCGCGAAGGTCGAAAGGCCTTGCTGGCCATCGTCGTTCGTGATCGGCGCTTCGAGCCAAAAGCTCGCTGCCAGCCCGCCACCAAGGTCTTCAGTGCCTCGAAAGCCAAAACGGCTGGAGTTGTACGCCGAGTTGCGCAGTTCCGTGCGGCTTGTCTTGACGCTGCCACGGTTCAGGTAGGTCGGATTCAGAAGCGTGGGGCCATTGAGGTCTTCGGCACGGTTCGAAAATCCGCTGATGGAAGTATCGACCACGCCGAACATCACGACGGACGACTGGGCCGAGGCAGCGCCGGCCACGGCCAGGGTGGCCAGGGCCACGAGAGTTTTCTTCATTGCAAGTTTTCTCCAAAGGTTAAACATCGGGCTCCGACGGAATGAGCTCACCGCGACGGGCATTCGTTGCTCCATCGGACCCCTGGGTCAACCTCCTTATGGGAAGCTGTCGCTGTTGCGCATGCGGCGCTTGTCTCGGCAGCGCATGTGCGTTTTTCCCTCGCTCCGGCTGTTGGCCGTCCTGCTTCTACTGAATGAAGCGACAGCGGCAGAAGGAGCAAGGGCGATGCCAGCCGTCCGGCGCGCAATTCGCCTGTGAATGCCCTCGCAATTCCGTTGTCGTGTCTTCAATGAAGGCGCGTGTGTCCCGCTTGCGTACAGGTGCCGCTGATGGACACACTGAACGGTGCGATCACGCTTCGCAAGTGCCAGGGAGCCGCAGGTGGCGGTGCTGGTGCGCGCTCGATCGCCTACTTCTGATCCCGGAATGCTGGATAGAGGTTGACATAGCCGCGTTCCACGCGCTTTTTCGCGTGCTTGGCGGCGAGCTCGCGTGACAGCGGCACGAAGCCGCAGCCTTGCACCAGCCGTTGCATGAAGGCGGCACGCGCGGTGACGGCGATGGCGTCGTGCAGCGCATGTTCATCCCAGCCCGCCTGGAACACTTCATCGGCATCGGCTTGGGAGACCTGAGCGGGTGTCACGGCCAGCTTGCGCACGAAGCCGAGAAGCGTCCTCAAGCGAGGCTCCACCGGCGCCGCGTCAAAGTCGGCGACCAACTGCTCCACCAATCCGTTCTGGATGCCCCATGCGTAGGCCACTTCAGCGTGCGCCACGCCCACGAAGTCGCAGCCCGCCACCGCTGCCGCATAGGCGAGCACCAGTTCGCGCTCGCCCTGGCTCAGGGGTGAAGGGCCGTTCATCATGGCCTGGCTCATGGTGGACCAGGGACCGTAGATCTCCGGGTATTGCATGAAGACGTTCGGCGGGCCAGCGTCGGCGGGGAGCGAGGGGAGAAAGGGCATGGGAAACCTCCGCAGGAAGGTAGGTGCCGTGGCGCAGCAGGATGAGCGGACTGATCGCCCTACTCGATCGCCTTGCCCATGTCCTCGACCACCTTCTTGGCATCGCCGAAGACCATCATGGTCTTATCCATGTAGAACAGCTCGTTGTCCAGACCGGCATAACCCGCGGCCATCGAGCGCTTGTTCACGATCACCGTCTTGGCCTTGTAGGCCTCCAGGATCGGCATGCCGTAGATCGGCGTGCCCTTGGTGAGCGCAGCAGGGTTCACCACGTCGTTGGCCCCCAGGATGATCGCCACGTCGGCCTGCGCGAACTCGCCGTTGATGTCTTCCATCTCGAACACCTGGTCGTAGGGCACTTCGGCCTCGGCCAGGAGCACGTTCATGTGGCCGGGCATGCGGCCGGCCACCGGGTGGATCGCGTACTTCACCGTCACGCCCTTGTGGGTGAGCTTCTCGGCCAGTTCGTTGACCGCATGCTGGGCCCGGGCCACCGCCAGGCCGTAGCCCGGCACGATGATCACGGTCTCGGCATTCGAGAGCATGTAGGCCGCGTCGTCGGCGCTGCCGCTCTTGACCGGGCGCTGCTCCTTGGCGCCGCCTATCGCGGCCGCCGCCTCGCCGCCGAAGCCGCCCAGGATCACGTTGAAGAACGAGCGGTTCATCGCCTTGCACATGATGTAGCTCAGGATCGCACCCGAGGAGCCCACCAGCGAGCCGGCGACGATCAGCATCGCGTTGTTCAAGCTGAAGCCGATGCCGGCCGCGGCCCAGCCCGAGTAGCTGTTGAGCATCGAGACCACCACCGGCATGTCGGCGCCGCCGATCGGGATGATGATCAGCACGCCCATCACGAAGGACAGGAGCAGCATCAGGAAGAAGGCGGTCCAGCTCTCGGTGGCCATGTACACCAGGCCGAGGCCGATGGTCAGCAAGCCGAGCGCCAGGTTCAGCATGTGCTGGCCCTTGAATTGCACGGGCGCACCCTGGAACAGGCGGAACTTGTACTTGCCCGAGAGTTTGCCGAAGGCGATGACGGAGCCGCTGAACGTGATGGCGCCGATGGCCGCGCCGAGGAAGAGCTCCAGCCGGTTGCCCGCCGGGATGGCGAAGCGCGCGAAGCCGTCGATGAGCACCGTGCCCGCGGGCGTGCTGCTGCCGACCACCGCCGGCACCGGCGGCGGCGTGATGCCGAAGGCCCAGGGCTCGACCACCGCGGCCACCGCGATGAAGACCGCTGCCATACCGATCATGCTGTGGAAGAAGGCCACCAGCTCAGGCATCTGGGTCATCTCGACGGTCTTGGCGCGCCAGGCGCCGTAGCCGCCGCCGACCACCAGGCCCAGGAGCACCCAGGCCATGCCGAGCGCCTTGCCGCCGGAGAGCTGCACGATGAGCGCGGCGGTGGTCAGGATGGCGATGGCCATGCCGGCCATGCCGAAGATGTTGCCGCGGATGGAGGTGGTGGGGTGGCTCAGGCCCTTCAAGGACTGGATGAAGCAGACCGAGGCGATCAGGTACAGCAGCGTGACGACGTTCATGCTCATGCTGCATTCCCCTTGTCGGCCGCGGGCGCTTGCTTCTTCTCTTTCTTCTTGAACATCTCGAGCATTCTCCGGGTGACGAGGAAGCCGCCGAAGACGTTGACCGCGGCCAGCGCCACGGCCAGCACGCCCATGGTCTTGCCCAGGCCGCTTTCGGTGAGCGCCGCCGCCAGCATGGCGCCGACGATGACGATCGCAGAGATGGCATTGGTGACGGCCATCAGCGGCGTGTGCAGCGCGGGCGTGACGGTCCAGACCACGTGGTAGCCAACGTAGATGGCCAGCACGAAGATGATCAGATTGATGACGGTGTGCGAAACGGGATCCATGGTCTTTTTTCCTTCTCTCTCACTTCCGGGTCACTTGGCCGTCTTTGCTCATCAGGCAGGCGGCCACGATGTCGTCTTCGAGGTCGATGTGGAGCGCGCCTTCCTTGTTCAGGATGAGCTTGAGGAAGTCGAGCACGTTGCGCGCGTAGAGGGAGGAGGCGTCGGCCGCGACCAACGCCGCGAGGTTGGTCTCGCCGACGATGGTTACGCCGTGCTTGACCACCGTCTTGTCGGCCTCGGACAGCGGGCAGTTGCCGCCCACGCCGTCGGGGCCCTTGCCGGCAGCGATGTCGACGATGACCGAGCCCGGCTTCATCGACTTGACCATGTCTTCGGTGATCAGCGTCGGCGCCGCGCGTCCCGGGATCAGCGCGGTACTGATCACGACGTCGGCCGCGGCCACGCGCTTGGCGACTTCGACCTTCTGCCGATCGAGCCAGCTCTGGGGCATGGGCTTGGCGTAGCCGCCCACACCCTGCGCCGCTTCCTTCTCTTCCTCGGTGTCGTAGGAGACGTCGATGAACTTGGCGCCCAGCGATTCGACTTGCTCCTTCACCGAGGGGCGCACGTCGCTCGCCTCGATGACGGCACCCAAACGCTTGGCGGTGGCGATGGCCTGCAGGCCGGCCACGCCGACGCCGAGGATCACGACGCGCGCCGCCTTCACGGTGCCGGCGGCCGTCATCAGCATCGGAAAGAAGCGCTGGTACTTGTCGGCCGCGATCATGATGGCCTTGTAGCCGGCGATGTTGGCCTGGCTGGAGAGCACGTCCATGCTCTGGGCCCGGGTGGTGCGCGGGGCGGCTTCGAGTGCGAAGCCGGTGAGGCCCGCCGTCGCAAGCCTTTGCAGGCCAGCGGCATCGAAGGGGTTGAGCATGCCCACGACGACGGTGGCGGGCTTCATGAGCGCCGCCTCGGCATCATCGGGCGCGCGCACCTTAAGCACGATGTCGGTGCCGAAGGCGCCGTTGCGATCGGTGATCTCGGCGCCGGCAGCCTGGAAGGCCGCATCGGTGAGGCTGGCTGCAACGCCGGCGCCGCTCTGGATGCGCACGGTGTGACCCTGTGCAACAAGCTTCTTGGCCGTCTCCGCGGTGACGGCCACTCGGGTTTCACCCGCGATCGTTTCGGCGGGTACGCCAATTTGCATGATGTTCAGCCCCCTCGAGGAGCGTTGTGGTTGTTGTCGGGAGTTGCGCGCGCTCTGCGCGACTACACACGTTCCAGGATGACAGCGATGCCCTGTCCCACGCCGATGCACATCGTGCACAGTGCGTAGCGGCCGCCCTGCTTGTGCAGCTGGTTCACCGCGGTGGTGGCAAGCCGCGCACCGCTGGCGCCCAGCGGATGGCCGAGCGCGATCGCGCCGCCGTTGATGTTGACGCGCGCGTCGTCGTCCTTCAGGCCCAGCAGGCGCAGCACCGCCAGGCCCTGCGCGGCGAAGGCCTCGTTGAGCTCGATGACGTCGATCTGGTCGAGCGTGAGACCGGTGAGCTTCAGCACCTTCTCGGTGGCCGGCGCCGGCCCGATGCCCATCACGCGCGGCGGCACGCCGGCCGTGGCCATGCCGACCACGCGGGCGCGCGGCGTGAGGCCGTACTTGGCCGTATGCGCCTCGTCAGCCAGCAGCAGGGCCGCCGCGCCGTCGTTCACGCCGCTGGCATTGCCGGCGGTCACCGTGCCGTCGGGCCGCACCACGCCCTTGAGCTTGGCCAGCGCCTCCAGGCTGGTGTCGCGCGGATGCTCGTCCTTGTCGACCACGATCGCGTCGCCCTTCTTCTGCGGCACGCTGACCGGCACGATCTCGGCATCGAAGAAGCCCGACTTCTGCGCCGCCACCGCGCGCTGCTGCGAGGCCAGCGCCATGCGGTCCTGCGCTTCGCGCTCGATCTTGTAGTCGGTCGCCACGTTCTCGGCCGTCTCGGGCATCGAGTCGACGCCGTACTGCGCCTTCATGAGCTTGTTGACGAAGCGCCAGCCGATGGTGGTGTCGTAGACCGCATTGGCGCGGCTGAAGGCGCTCTCGGCCTTGGGCATCACGAAGGGCGCGCGGCTCATGCTCTCCACGCCGCCGGCGATCATTAGCCCGGCCTCGCCGGCCTTGATGGCGCGCGCGGCGCTGCCCACGGCGTCCAGCCCCGAGCCGCACAGGCGGTTGATGGTCGCGCCGCCGAGCTCCTTCGGCAGGCCCGCGAGCAGCGCCGACATGCGCGCGACGTTGCGGTTGTCCTCGCCGGCCTGGTTGGCGCAGCCATACAGCACGTCGCTGACGGCCTGCCAGTCGACGTCCTTGTTGCGTTCCATCAGGGCGCGGAGCGGCACGGCGCCGAGATCGTCCGCGCGCACGCTGGAGAGAGCGCCGCCGTAGCGGCCGAAGGGGGTGCGAACGGCGTCGCAAATGAAGGCTTGATTGGTCATGGATCGAAGATTGGAAGGAGGGCGGTGAGGATCAGGCCGCTCGGTCCGGGGCGGACAGCGGCAGCGAGAGTCCGGCGCGTCGTACCAGCCAGGGCGAGGGCCGGTAGCGCTGGTCACCGAAGGTTTCGTAGAGGCCACTTGGAGAATCGCGAGGATGCGTTTTGTACCGATGCGGTCACCCCATTCGAACGGGCCGGACGGGTATCCCAGCCCCAACCGCACCGCGGCATCGAGGTCGGACGGCGAAGCAATCCCCTGTTGCGCCATCTCGCACGCGAGATTGACGATGCAAGCCATGACGCGCGGTGCGACGTAGCCGGGGGAGTCCGCAATCACGAAGGAGACGATCCCTTCGGCTGCAAACAGTTGCTCGGCGGCCTGAACGGCCGCTGCGCCGGTCGCCGGCGAGGTCATCAGCGTGACGCCGGTCCGGCCACTGAAGACAGGATCAATCGCCACCGCCTTGGTTGCGTCGATCGCCATGTTCGCGATGGTGGAGGAAAGATCGCGGCCCAGGGGCGCAAGCAGGATCACATCGGCTAGGCGAGGGTCAGGGCAGCTGCGGGCCGACGGCAGCAGCGCGGCAATTTCCACCGGCAGTGCGCCGGCACCTTCCGTCGGCCACCAAACGACGGCTCCGTCCGAATCGCCTGCGGCTGCCGGCTGGGCTGCCTGTCCCTGTGCCGCGCCGTCACCGTACCGGTAGAAGCCTTCCTTGCTCTTGCGACCCAGAAGCCCCGCGACCATGCGTGTGCGCGCCAGCGCCACCGGCCGATACCGGTCGTCACCGTAGTACTGAGCGTGGATGGATTCCATCACCGGCACCGAGACGTCCAGGCCGGTCAGGTCCAGCAGTTCGAACGGACCCATGCGGAAGCCCGCGCAGTTGCGCAGGATCGCGTCAAGCACCGGGTGCTCGGCCGCACCTTCGGCCAGCAGCTTGAGGCCTTCGGTCACGAAGGCGCGCCCGGCGTGGTTGACGACGAAGCCCGGCGAGTCGGACGTCACCACCGCCCGGTGGCCGACCCGTTTCGACAGCGCAACCAGCGACTCGACAACGCGGATGGCGGTGCGAGGTGCCTGCACGACTTCCACGAGCCGCATGCGTGGTACCGGATTGAAAAAGTGCCAGCCGGCGACGCGCTGCGGCTGCGCGCAGGCTGCGGCGATGGCCGTGACGCTGAGCGACGAGGTGTTGGTCGCGAGGATGCATTCCGGCGAGACGATCGCCTCGAGGCTGCGGAACAGCTGCTGCTTGGGCTCGAGCTGCTCCACGATCGCCTCGACCACGAGGGCGCAGCCACCCAACTGAGCCAGCTCGGTGGCCGCCTGGATGCGCGCGAGTGTCGCGTCGGCGTCCTCCTGCGCTAGCCGGCCCTTGGCCACGCCCTGCGCGAGATCATCGCGCACTGCATCGCGCGCACAAGCCACTGCCGTTGCGGCCATGTCGAAGAGCCGCACATCGCAGCCCGCCGCTGCGCACACCTGCGCGATGCCGCGCCCCATGGCACCGGCGCCGATGATCCCCACTTTACGAATTTCCTGGCCCACCGCTTTGCTCCGTTTCAGATCCGTGTGGTGCTCTGCAGCACCGTCTTGCTGACAAGGTAGGCATCGAGGCTCTCGGCGCCACCCTCGCGCCCAATGCCGCTTTCCTTGACGCCGCCGAAGGTCGCGTCGGCGCCCGGGGTGGCGAAGCTGTTGAGGCTCAGCACGCCGCATTCAAGTTCGCGGCTGATGCGCTCGGCGTCGTGCAGCGAATTGGTGAAGGCGTACGCCGACAGGCCCACCGACAGGGCATTGGCCAGCTCCAGGCCTTCGTTCAGGCTCGCGACTGGCACGCACAGGCCAAGCGGGCCGAAGGGCTCGGTCGTCATGGCATCGGCCGCGAGCGGCACGTCGGCCAGCACGGTGGGTGCGTAGAAGTAGCCGCGCTCGCCGATGCGCTGGCCGCCCGTTGCGACGCGGGCGCCTCGGGCCCTGGCATCCTCGACGAGGGCCTGGATCGCCGCCAGTCGCCGGCCGTTGGCCACCGGGCCCATCTGCACGCCGGGTGCAAAGCCATCGCCGACCAGCAATGCGCCTGCCGCTTCCGCGAAGCCCGCCACAAAATCCTCGTAAACGCTCCGGTGGGCGATGAAGCGCGTTGGCGAGGCGCAAATCTGGCCGGCCATCCGCATCTTGGCGGCCGCCGCCATGCGGCCCACCTTGGCGCCGTCCACGCCTTCGCCGATCAGCACCGGCGCGTGGCCGCCCAGCTCCAGCAGAGTCGGCTTCATCGCCGCACCGGCCAACTGCGCCAGCTGCTTGCCGACCTGCACCGAACCCGTCAGGGTGATCATGCGAATGACGGGCGAGGCTATCAGCGTGGCCGAGATCTTCGCCGGCTCGCCGAACACGAGGTTCAGCACGCCGTGCGGCAGGCCGGCGTCGGCGAAGCACTGCACGAAGGCGCACGCGGTGCCGGGCGTCTCCTCTGCGGCCTTGAGGACTACCGAGCAGCCCGCAGCCAGCGCTGCGCTGACCTTGCGGGCCGGCGAACTGAGTGGCACGTTCCAGGGCGTAAACGCCGCAACGGGGCCGACCGGCTGGCGCAGCACCATGCGCTGCTGCTGCGGACCCGAGGGGATCACGGTGCCATAGCTGCGCAGGCATTCCGCCGCGTCCCACTCGAGAAATGTGATGGCCCTGTCAACCTCGGCACGGCCGTCGCCGAAGGGCTTGCCCTGTTCCAGGGTGATGATGCGGCCGATCTCCTCCTGGCGCTCCTTCAGCAGCGCGGCGGCGCGCTGCAGCAGCTGGGCGCGTTCCTGGGGCGGCGTGTCGCGCCAGACCAGGAAACCCTTCTGCGCAGCCTGCAGGGCGTTCTCCAGGTCCTGGAGGCTGGCGCCCGGCACCGGGCCCAGCAAGCTCTCGTCGCTGGGATTGCGCACGTCATGGCAGGGCGGCCGGTCATGGATCCAGCGGCCGTCGATGAACAGGCCGATCCGGGGATAAGTCATGGGTGTCTTTCTTCGCATGCCGCAGCCAGGCGCCCATGTCCGCGGCGGCCACAGTCCGCCGGCGTTGACGAGGACATCGCTGACGAGCGGCGAGGATGTGGCAGCGCTCAGTCCGCCACGTACTTGAGCCAGCGGCCACCGTCGACGATCAGGTTGTCGCCGGTGATGTAGCCGGCCAGGTCCGACGCCAGGTAGACCGCGGCGTTGGCGATGTCCGCCTTCGCGCCGAAGCGACCGAGCGCCGTCTTCTTCGCTTCCAGGTCACCCTTGCCTGACTCGATGTACATCCGCTTCACCCCTTCGGTATCGCCGATCGGCCCAGGGGAGATGGTGTTGACGCGGATGCCGTCACTGCCCCATTCGACCGCGAGGGTGCGCGACAGAGAAAGGATGCCGCCTTTGGCCGACGCAGCGTGCACGGCGCCTGGCCAGCCGCTGACCCCCAGCATCGTGATGATGCTGATGATGGAGCCGCCGTGCTTCGAAGCCTTCAAATGCGGGTACGCGGCATGACAGCCGTAGAACGTGCCATTCAGATCGATGTCGATGACGGTCCGGAAGCCATTCGGCGACAGCTCGGCGCTGGGGCAGACGAAGTTCCCGGCGGCGTTGTTGACCAGGATGTCGAGCGAGCCGAAGCGTTGCACTGTGGCCTCGACAGCAGCCTTCACCTCGTCGTAGTTGCGCACGTCGCATTTGGCGGCAGCGGCCTTGCCGCCTTCGCGGCTTAGCGCCTCCGCGGCGGACTGGACGCGGTCCTCATTACGGCCGACCAGCATCACGGCCGCACCGAGGCGCGCATAAGCGGTGGCGATCTCCAGCCCGATGCCGCTACCGCCGCCAGTGATCAGGGCGGTGCGGCCTTTGAGCGTGTCGTTGGTGAACATGCAGTTTTCTCCGTGTGTGACTGTTCCACTGCCTGCCTTACCGCAATCCATGTGCCAGCACACCGTGTCCCTGGGCGTTGGCGCTGCTGTACCCTGCGGCTCGTTGCTCCGCCTCGACCGGCTGGCAGGGAGCCGCACCCGAGGCCACGCTGCCCGAAGTGTCTTTTACGAACACGGCGTGTTTTCGAAGAGGACAGAAATCCGGGCCGTAAGACGTGTTTGCCCGTCATCGCGCCGGAAATCCGCGTGGCATGTGGATTGCAGTAGACGTCCATCGCTGCAACGGAACGCGGCGCGAAGGATCCAAAAATGAGCAACCAGTTGGTCAAGACGGTCAAGGAAGGCCCCGTGCTAGTGGTGCGATTGGACAGCCCCGAGAACCGCAATAGCCTGACCACGGAGCTGCGCCGGCAACTGGGCGAAGCGGTGGTGCAGGCCGACGGCGATCCCTCCATACGCGCGATGTACCTGACCGGCGAGGGCCCGACGTTCTGCTCCGGCGGCGACTTCAAGATGCTGCAGACCCAGGTCGACCCGTGGCCCGTGCACCGGCGCTTCAGCAACCTCAAGAGCTGGCTCATTCCGTTGATCACACTGGCCAAGCCGGTGGTGGTGGGCGTGCGCGGCCCGGCGGTGGGCGGCGGCATGGGGCTGGCGCTGACCGGCGACGTGGTGATCGCGGCCGAGAGCGCGAAGTTCGTGGCCGGATTCTTTCGCGTCGGCACGATTCCCGACGTGGGCGTGATGTACTGCCTGCCCAGGTTGATCGGCATGGCCCGGGCCAAGAACTTCATCTTCAGCAACGGGACCATCCTGCCGCAGGAAGCGCTGGAGCTCGGCTTGGTGGCCAAGGTCGTGCCCGACGACCAGCTGGAGGCCGCCGGCCTGGCCGAAGCGAAACGCCTGGCCGAGGGCCCATCCGAGGTGATGGGACTGGCGAAGAACCTGATGGCGCGCAGCTTCGAGACCTCGCTGCAGGACATGTTCGCCTTCGAGGGCCTGGGCGCGGTGCTGGCCATGTCCAGCCCCGAATTCCGTGAAGGCGTGGCCGCTATCGTCGGCAAGCGCGAGCCGGATTTTGCGGCCGCTGCCGGGGCGGCCCCTCACAACGCCAAGTTCACCTGAACGGGCGCAAGCTAAAGAACACAAGGAGAGATGTGATGGACGTATCGGCAATGTTTCCCGAGTTGTCTCCGGAGATCGAGGCAGTTCGCGACATGGTCAACCGCTTCATGGAGACCGAGATCAAGCCGGTGATGGACGGCTACGAGAAGCGTCGCGAGTTCCCGCGCGAGCTGGTGCGCAAGGCCGGCGAGGCGGGCCTCTACGGGGCCGTATTCCCCGAGGCCGTGGGCGGCAGCAACATGGGCTATCTGGCGGCGGCCGTGATCCAGGAAGAGATGGTGCGCAACGACGTGCGCTTTTCCTCCTGCAACAACCAGCAAGGCTCCACCTGTCCGAGCGCCATCTACTTCGGCGGCACGCCGGAGCAGATCGAGAAGTACGTGCCCGACCTGGTCGCGGGCAAGACCATCGGCATGATGTCGCTCACCGAGTCAGGTGGCGGCTCCGACGCCGAGGGCAACATGAAGACCTTCGCCAAGCGCGATGGGGACGTCTACCGCATCACCGGACAGAAGATGTGGGCCTCGATGGCCAACGAGACCGACGTTGGCGTGCTGCTGGCCAAGACCGACCGCAACGCCGGCGCCAAGGGCGTGACTGCCTTCATCGTGCATCCCAAGAAGCACCCCGGGTGGAAGGCGACGCCGATTGAGTGCCTGGGTCTGTCCAAGTCCATGCGGACCAACGTCGTCTTCCTGGACGACTTCGTGGTGCCGGTGGAAGACCGCCTGGGCGAGGAAGGCGAGGGCTTCAAGATCATCATGCGCACGCTGCAACCCGGCCGTGTCGGCGTCGCGGCCAAGGCCCTGGGCGTGGCACGCCGCTGCTTCGAGGAAGCCGTACGTTACGCCAACGAGCGCGAACTGCGCGGTCAGCCGATCGGTCGCTTCCAGATGATCCAGGCCGACATCGCCGAAATGGCGGTGGCGATCGAGGCCAGCCGCGCGCTGGTCTACAAGGCCGCCATGCTGATGGACAACAGCATGCCGCACAACCGCTTCGCCGCCATCGCCAAGTACCACGCCTCGCAGACGGCCAAGATGTGCGCCGACAAGGCCGTGCAGATCTTCGGCGGCTACGGCCTGGCCGAGGAGTACCCGGTGTCGTACTACCGCGCCTATTCCGACATGTTTTTCACCGGCGAGGGCTCGGCCAACGTGCAGAAGATCATGATTGCCGAGGACGCGCTCGGCTACAAGGTCGCCGACCGACACCACGGCAAGACAGGGCTGCGCGACATCCGCAAGGACGACCCGGCCAAGCAACGCTGAGGAGGCGCCATGTCCGACCTGCTCAAGTACGACATTGCCGATGGCGTCGCCACGATCACGCTCAACCGGCCGGAGAAGCTCAACGCCTTCACCGGCGAGATGCTGGAGAAGTGGCTGCTGTCGCTGGAAGACGCCCGCACCAACCCCGAGGTGCGCGTCATCGTGATGACGGGCACCGGCCGCGCCTTCACCACCGGCGGCGACGTGGAAGGCTTCAGCGCCAGCGCGAAGCAGACTGCGGCCGGCATCCGCAGGCACCTGGTCGAAGGTATCCAGCGGCTGCCGCGCAAGCTGGCGGAGATCGACAAGCCGGTGATCGCGGCGCTGAACGGATTCGCCACGGGCGGCGGCCTGGATATCGCGCTGGCCTGCGACATTCGCTTCGCTGCCGAGAGCGCGCGCTTCGCCGAAACCTACGCCAAGATGGGCTTGATCCCCGGTGCCGGCGGCGCCTGGCTGCTGCCGCGCATCGTCGGCACGGCCAAGGCGCTGGAGCTGTTCTGGAGCTGCGACTGGGTGGAAGCCCCCGAGGCCGAGCGCATCGGCCTGGTCAACAAGGTCTTTCCGGACACCGAACTGATGGATGGCACTTATGCCTTTGCGCGCAAGGTGGCAGACGGCGCGCCGCTGGCGGTGCAGACCATCAAGCGAGTAGTGCGCCTGGGCTTGGACAAGGACCTGGGAACGGCGCTGGACATCGTGGCCTCCAGCATGCCAATCGTCCGCACCAGCGAAGACCACCAGGAAGCGCTGGCAGCCTTCAAGGAAAAGCGCACACCCCGATTCAAGGGCCAATGAGGACAACCTGCCTGAAGGTGGCTCACACACAGACATGACTGCACAGACCAATTTCTCCAGATTCCTTCAGCCCAGGAGCGTTGCCATCGTCGGCGCATCGCCTCAGGCCGGTACGCCCCGCAACGCCCTGGTGAAGAACCTCCTCAAGCACGGGTTCCAGGGCGCCGTCTACCCGGTGACGCCCAGCCACTCCGAGATCGAGGGCTTGAAGGCCTACAAAAACCTGGGCGAACTGCCCGAAGTGCCCGACGTCGCACTGGTGATCACACCCGCGCATACCGTCGCCGGCGTGATCGCAGAGTGCGGCCAGAAGGGCATCCGCAACGCAGTGGTGTTCAGTTCCGGCTTCGAGGAGGTCGAAGGCGGCCAGGAGAATGCGCGCCAGCTGGCCGAGGCGGCCAGAACCCATGGCGTGGCGGTCGTCGGTCCCAACTGCAATGGCTTCTGGTCGGTTCGACAGAAGGCCATCATGACCTTCAGCGGCGCGGCGCTCAATATCGAGAAGATCAACCACGCACCGGTGGCCGTGCTCAGCCAGAGTGGCGCATTGGCGGGCGCCATCGGCAATTCGCTCAACAACGCCGGCATGGGCCTGTCGTACATCGTCAGCGTGGGCAACGAGACCTGCCTCGACGTGCTCGACGCCGCCGATGCGATCATCGAGCAGGACGATGTCCGGGTGGTTGCGCTCTACCTGGAAGGTCTTGACGATGCGAGCCGGATGCTCAGGATCGCGGAGCGCGCACGCGAGCGCGGCGTGCAGATCGTCGCATTGAAAACCGGTCGATCGGCCGTCGGCCAGGATGCGACTGCCTCCCATACCGGAAAGATCGCTTCATCTCATGCCGTGTATGCCGCTGTCTTCCAACAGGCCGGCATCATCGAGGTCGACAGCATTGCCGAGCTGATCGACGCGGTCGAGGTGCTGGCCTTCATGCGGGATCCGCGTGACAGCCAGGACCCGAAGGGTGGCGTTTCGGTCCTGAGCGCGTCGGGCGGTGCCGGCGCATTGCTGGCCGACCACAGCAGCGAGCGCGGCATCACGATGGCCGAGTTCGATGCGTCCACGGTCGAGAAACTCAATGCGATCTTGCCCTCGTTTGCCCGCAAGACGAATCCGATCGACCTGACCGGCCAGGTCAACACGGTGCCAACCATGCTGAGGGACGCCTGCGAGGTCGTCGTGGCGGACTCCAGGACCGAAGCGGTCATCGTCCAGTTTGCCTCCACCGTGCGCCGCCATCTCGTGGCGAATGCGGAGGTTTTCAAGGCGCTGGCGCGCGAAGTGCCGGTGTTTCTAAGCATCATCGGGGAACCCGTCGAACCCGAGTTGGTCAAGGATTTGCGGGATGCGGGCGTGCTCCTGCGCGGCGATCCTTCGGCGGCGATGAGTGCCCTGTCTCTGCTGTACCGGCGCCGCGATGCGATGCGCCTGCCCAAGCTGAAGCCGCGCCAGCCGCTGTCGCAGCGGGCTGTTTCGGGCGACTGGTCGGACATGATGCAGTTCTGCGAGGACAGCGGTGTCACACCGGCCAAGTGGGTGGTGCTGGGGCCCGATGACCGTGCTGCTCAGGCGTGCGCGAATCTTTCCTACCCGCTGGTGGTCAAGGCGCTGCCTTCCGAGGCAGAGCACAAGACCGAGATGGGGCTGGTCAAGTTGCGCGTGGCCTCGCCTGACGAAGTCGATGCGCTGGCCGAACAGTTTCGCCAGCGCATGGGCAAGCCGCGAGCCGGCATCCTGGTGCAGGAAATGGTCGGCGACGGCGTCGAGGTGGTGCTGTCCTGCCTTCGCAACGCCGACTTCGGTCCGGTGATCTCCATCGGGACGGG
Organism: Variovorax sp. LjRoot84; assembly: GCF_964254305.1. NCBI lineage: Bacteria > Pseudomonadati > Pseudomonadota > Betaproteobacteria > Burkholderiales > Comamonadaceae > Variovorax > Variovorax sp. LjRoot84. The sequence goes on along the minus strand of NZ_CAXUTE020000001.1, from coordinate 3,338,782 downwards.
TGGCGTCGCCATAGAGCTCTATCGCGACGTGGCTTACCTGGCTCTGCCTGTGTCCGAGGAACAGGTTTTGGCCGCGCTGCGCAAGCTCAAGCTGTGGACCCTGCTGCAGGGCTTTCGCGGAAAGCCTGCCGCGGACGTGGAGGCGCTCGCAGGCGCCGCAGTGCGCTTCGGCGACATGTTCCTGGCAAGTGCCGAGGTGCGGGAGTTCGAGATCAATCCCGTGATGGTGAGGAAGAAGGGCGAAGGCCTGGCGGCGGTGGACGCGCTGGTAACCACTGGCCCAGGCAGCGTGCACTGAGACCTCCATGAACCGGGGCGGCCGGGCGCCGACAGCCCCGCCTGGCGAAGCCCGAGGTGTCCGCTCCGATATGCTAGAGCGACGTGGACGTGCCTGTACAAAACAATGGAGCTTCGACATCTTCGCTATTTCGTCGCCGCGGCCGAAGAGGAGCATTTCGGCCGGGCAGCCGAACGCCTTCATGTCACGCGGCCGGCCGTTTCCAAGCTCATCGCCGACCTCGAAAGCGAGCTCGGCACGCCGCTCTTCGAAAGGCTGGCGCATGGCGTGAAGCTCACGGACGCCGGTCAGGCCCTGCTGCCGATGCTGCAGGTGGCGATCTCCGACTTGAACGAGGCCTTCGCAGAGGCCAAGCGCGTTGGGCAGGGCCAGCGCGGTTCGCTGAGCATCGGCTACGGCTCGCTCACATTGCTGCACCCGCTGTTCCGGATCGCGGTCAAGCAGTTCCGCCAGACCTATCCCGAAGTGACGCTGTCGCTGATCGAGGCGCCCAGCTCCGCCCAGCCCAAGGCGCTCGCTGCCGGCAAGATCCAGGCGGGATTCATGCACTTCGGCCCGCGCGCGGCGGTGCTGCGCAGGCAGCGCAGCACCGCGGACCTGGCGCAGGACGAGGCGATGCTGGACTGGTTCCGCATCCAGACCTGCGGCCTGGGCGTGGCGGTGCCCAGCGACCATCCGCTCGCGCGGCGTCACTCGGTGGCGCTGGAGGCACTCGCCGGGGAACAGTTCATCGTGGTGCCCGGTTCCAGCCGCAGCCCCGCCTTCGGCCTGCCCCATGACCTGTGCCAGAAAGCCGGGTTCGAGCCGCAGATCGTGCAGGAGGTGAGCACCGTCACGTCTCAGCTGAACCTCATTTCCGTCGGCATGGGCATCGCCTTGATGCCGACCGGCCGCGACTTCGTCTATCCGGCGAGCGTGAGCGTCATCCCGCTGGAGAACGTGACCTATTCCACCTCGTTCATCTTCGGTTGGGTGAAGGGCAGAAGAAGTCCCGCGCTCGACCACATGATCGACATCGTCCAGACCCTGGCCCAGAAGCGGCAGCGCTCCGAGGCCGCCTGATCGACCTGAACGAGATACTTCAGCTGGCGCGTGTCCATCGTTCCCTTGAGGACGCTCAGTTCTCTACCTTGATTGCATTGTCCTGGATGACCTTGCGCCAGCGCGCCGCTTCGTCCTTCAGGAACTTCTCCAGTTCCACCCGGTTTTTCGCCATCACGCTCACGCCGAGCTTGCCGAGGCGCTCCTGCACGCCGGCGTCGGCAGTCGCCTTCGCCAATGCCGCGTTGAGGCGGTCTATCGCCTGGGGGGGCGTGCCTGCCGGGGCCAGGTAGGCGTTCCAGGAAGCGGCGTGGAAGTCCGCGAAGCCCTGCTCTTTCATGGTGGGCACGTCCGGCAGCAGCGGATGGCGCTTTTCGGCGGTGACACCCAGCAGGCGGAAGTCGCCTGACTTGGTGAGCTCGACGACGTCGGCCACGGTGGCGCAGATGAAGTGGACCTGGTCGCCCAGCAGGGCCTGTACCGCGGGGCCGAATCCGCGGAAGGGCACGTGAGTGCCGTTGATCTTGAGTTCCCGCACTAGGCGCGCGGCTGCCAGATGGCTCACGGAGCCGGCGCCGCCGGAAGCGTAGTTCAGGCCGCTGGGCGTTGCCTTCGCCGTCGCCACCAGGTCGGCGACGGTCCGGATGTCCGATCTGGACCGAACGGCGAAGACCAGCGGCGTGGTCGTGATGCCGAACACCGGCGCAAAGTCCTTGGTCCAGTCATAGGGCACCTGCTGCAGGCTGGGAAGGATCACGTGGCCGGTCGCCATGAGCATCAGCGTGTAGCCGTCCGCCTTCGACTTGGCCGCGGCCTGCGCGCCGATGATTCCATTGCCGCCGGAACGGTTGTCGACGACAACGGCCTGTCCGAGCTCGGCACCGGCCTTCTCGCCCACGATGCGCGCCACGACGTCTCCGGTCCCCCCGGCGCCATACGGCACGATGACTTTCACCGGCGCGGTGGGGAATGCGTCGGCGGCCATGGCGCCGCCGGCCAGCGCGAGCGCCATGGTCGCGCTCGCAAAGCACTTTTTCAGATCAGGCATCGATGTCTCCTTGTACCTGTGCAGATGCAACTTGCGAGCCAATGCGCAGCGGCCCCAGTGCGTGGCGGATCCGGCCACAGCGTGCGTGCCATGAACACAAGGTGTTTGCGCAAAACACACCTGTGCGGCGCGTCGGAGCGGCGTGCAGCTCACCGCGTCGTGGCACGCGGATTGCACCACGTCGAATCCGCCGACATGGCGGTGAAAAAGGAAGAGACATGAAACCACGTCAGGCACTCCATAGCGCGGCAGCCTTGATCTGCGCGTCCGCCACCGCTGCGTCGTATGCGCAGATCTCCGACGACACCGTGAAGATCGGCGTCATCGTCGACAAGACCGGCGTCTACTCTGCGAACGGAGGAATGGGTGTGGTCCGGGCCGTCGAGATGGCCGTCAAGGACTTCGGAGGCAAGGTCCAGGGCAAGTCGGTCCAGGTCATATCGACCGACTATCAGAACAAGGTCGATATCGCAGCTTCTAAGGCGCGCGAGTGGTTCGACGTCGACAAGGTCGACCTGATCATCGAGTCGACGGACTCCGCCGCTGCAATCGCCATGCAGAAGATCGCCGCGGACAAGAAGAAGCCGATCATCTTTGCGGGCTCCGCGTCGACTGCTCTCACGAACAAGGAATGCTCGGCATACGGCATCCATTGGGTTTATGACACTTACGCGCTGGCGACTGGGACCGGCCGCGCGGTGGTCCGGAACGGTGGCGACAGCTGGTACTTCATTACCGCGGACTATGCGTTCGGCAACGCGCTGGAGGCAGACACCACGGCCATCGTGAAGGCCATGGGCGGCAAGGTCGTCGGGACAGTAAAGCATCCTCTGAACGCCTCGGACTTCGCATCCTTCCTGCTGCAGGCCCAGAACTCGGGCGCGAAGGTCGTGGGCCTGGCCAACGCAGGCAAAGACACGCAGAACGCCATACGCCAGGCGAACGAGTTTGCCATCACCGCCAAGCAGACTGTGGCCGCACTCCTTGTCTTCGACACTGACGTCAAGGGTCTAGCAGGGTGCGGAAATACTCCCCTTCAAAGCGAGTCCTCCCTGCCGGCCGAGGGTTCGCTTTTCACATGGTGCGTCAGGCAGGGTTTTTGCGAGCCGTTTTCTCTGATTTGAGGATGTTTTGCGCGCCTCTGGTTGCCTCAGAGCCCCTGCGGACGGATTTGTCCCAGCGAACGCATGCGCGTCAAGTTGTAGGCCGTCATCGTCAGCACGAACAGGTGGTCCACGCGCTTGAGTCCACGCACCATCACCTGACGAATTCCGCCCACCGTCTTGGCCCAGCCGAAGCCCTGCTCGATGAGTTTTCGTTTGCGCTGTGACAGCGCATAGCCTTCGCTCGCAGCGATGGCATCGGGCACCGCGGAGCGCCGCCCCGAAGTGTTCTGGGCTACGTGCGGTATCACGCCCATGTCCTGACATGCCTGGACGAACTCCTGCGCGTCGTAGCCCTTGTCTGCACCGAGTGTGACCTCGGTATCCGGACTCGCGGCCGCTTGACGGGCATCCTTGATCATGACCTTGGCCGCTTCGCGCTCGGCAAAGCCGTCAGCCTGTGTGACCATCGCGTTGGCGATCAGGCCATGGCGGTTGTCCGATAGGGTATGACCCATGTAGCGCAACTCGCTGGCGGTCTTGCCCTTGCGGTACAGACGCGCATCGCCATCGGTGCGCGAGGCGTGAGTGTCGTTGCTGCGGCTCTGGCCTTTGAAGCTGGTGCTACCCGTTGTGTTGTTGCCCGCATCATCGTCGCCGCCGTCCTTGCGCACAAAGCTCCTGTGGCTGGCCCACGCCTGAATAAGGGTGCCATCGACGCTGAAGTGCTCGCCCGACAGCCAGCCCTTGCGATCCGCGGTTTCGACGATGTGGTTGAACAGTTCGATGATCGCGTCGTGCGCGATCAGCCGTTCGCGGTTCTTGGTGAAGACGCTGGGCACCCAGACCGCATCGTCCATGGCCAAGCCAATGAACCAGCGATACAAGAGGTTGTACTGGGTCTGCTCCATGAGTTGACGCTCCGAGCGGACGCTGAAGAAGATCTGCAAGAGCATCGCGCGCAGCAGCTTCTCTGGTGCGATGCTGGGACGCCCGCCCTTGATGTCGGCCTCATACATGCCGGCGAATAGGTTGTCCATCTTGAGCAGCGCTTCATTGACCATCGCGCGGATCGGGCGCAGAGGATGATTCGCGGGTACGAAGTCCTCCAGGCGGCGCATCGTGAACAAGCTCTCGGTGAAGGTGTCGGCTCCGCGCATCGTCTGGGGTCTTGTCTTGCAACTGTCGGGGGATCAACTTCCAACGCTTGAGGGCCGTCGCACGCCGACCGGCGGGAGAGGTATTTCAGCACCCTGCTAGGCCTCAAGGCGGCGCAGGGAATGGTCTACACCACTGCCTTCTACTGGGACCAGAACCAGGAAACGCGTGAATTCTCGAATCGTTTCCACGCAATTCACAAAGGCATGCCGACGATGATCCATGCCGGGGCGTACTCCGCAGCCATGCATTACCTGAAGGGGATCGATGCGCGCAAGTCGGATGCTGCAGAGGACGTTCTCGATCAGATGCGCAAGACGCCGGTCAATGACTTCTTCGCCAAGAACGGTGTGATTCGCAAGGACGGACGGATGGTGCATGACATGTACCTCGCGCAGGTCAAGACGCCCTCGGAATCCAAGGGCGAGTGGGACATCGCGAAGGTTCAAAGCACGATCCCGGGCGATCAGGCCTTTGCACCGCTCAGCGCCAGCAGCTGCCCCCTGGCCAAGACCTGAAAAAGCTCAGGCGGCGCGGGCCGCCGGGCACGCATCGACTCAGGGAATTCTGGAGCGCCGACCACTGAGTGGCGGTGGCATTTCGTTGGCCGCAGGGTCAATTGGCGCTACCGGGTCGGTGAAAGCTGGTTACCGTGATCCGCACTAAATGTGTCTTGACCCTGCCGGGGCGCGCATCGACCATTCCTGTATCCAAAGTAAGGCCGACACAGCATGACTCACCCACATCTACCCACCTCCCCCGAAACCGCGGCTGAGGCCTTCCGCAAGTCACCGATCACGGGCCGCATGTTGATCGGCGGTGAACTGGTCGAGAGCTCTGGCGGCGCCTGGATCGAATGCGTCAACCCCGCGACCGATGATTACATCGGCAAGGTGCCGAAGGCCACCGAGGCGGACGTGCAGCAGGCGGTGGAAGCCGCCGAGAAGGCGCAGGTCAAATGGGCGGAGCTGCCGATGCAGGAACGCTCGAACTGCCTGAACCGGCTGGCCGACGCCTTCACCCGACACGCCGACGAACTGCTGATGCTCGAGGTGGCGGACAGCGGCAATGCCATCACCTCCATGAAGCCCGACCTGGCGAACTGCGTCGAGCGGTTGCGCTATTACGCCGGACTGGGCTTCGAGCTGCAGGGCCACACCATCCCGGGAACTTCGGACAAGTTGCACCTGACCCTGCGTGAACCCTATGGCGTGGTCGGCCGCATCATCGCCTTCAACCACCCCATCGCCATGGCGGTCCACGGCATGGCCTCGCCGCTGATCGCGGGCAACACGGTGGTGCTTAAGCCATCCGACCAGTGCCCGCTTTCGGCCGTGCGGCTGGGCGAGATCGCCCGTGAAGTGCTGCCCCCGGGCGTGCTGAACGTCGTCACCGGCGACGGCTCTGCCGGCAATGCAATCGTGCGCCACCCGCGCGTGAAGCGCCTGTCCTTCATCGGTTCGGTGCGAACGGGCATGGCGATCCAGCGTTCGGCCGCCGAGGTGGCGGTGAAGAACATCTCGCTGGAGCTGGGCGGCAAGAACCCGTTCATCGTCTTCCCAGACGCGCCGGTGGAGAAGGTGGCTGCCGCCGCCGTTGCCGGCATGAACCTGGGGCTGCAAGGCCAGTCCTGCGGCTCCACCAGCCGCCTTTTCGTGCATGACGCGATCTACGACGCCGTGGTGAAGGCGGTCGCCGAGAAGTACAAGGCGCTGCGGGTGGGCGACCCATTCGACTGGTCCACTCAGATGGGCGCCCTCAACACGCGCGCCCACCTCGAGCGCGTCCAGCAGTTCGTGGCTTCGGCGAAGTCCGAAGGAGCGCGCCTGGTTGCCGGCGGCGAGCGCCCGGCTGGAAAGACCTTTGAGAAGGGCTACTGGCTGCAGCCCACCGTCTTCGCGGATGTCACGCCGGAGATGCGCGTTGCCCGCGAGGAGATCTTCGGTCCGGTGCTGTCCATCCTGCGCTGGTCGGACGTGGAGGAGGTCATCGCCATGGCCAACTCGGTGGAGTACGGCCTGACCGCCGCAGTCTGGACCAGCGACATCACCCAGGCCCTGCGCACTGCAAAGCGCGTGCAGTCCGGCTTTGTCTGGGTCAACGGCGTCAACTCGCATGTGCGCGCCGTGCCTTTCGGCGGCTACAAGAACAGTGGCACCGGCCGCGAACGCGGCATCGAAGAGCTCTACTCGTACACCGAGGAAAAGTCGGTGCAGGTCTTCCTGTGAGCGCCGCCCGGCCGCCCGAAGGCGCTCGTACCGCAGCCGAAGGCGAAGGTACTCCAATGAAGCTCCCGGCCATGGATAACAGCAAGCAATCGACGCCGCCCCATGCGCCCGACTTCATCGTCATCGGCTCCGGCTCCGGCGGTGGCGTGGTGGCTGCTCGCTTGAGCGAAAGCGGAAAGTACAAGGTTCTATGCCTCGAGGCCGGAACCCGGGGCGCCGGCTACATCTGGACCCGCCCACCGGTGGGCGGCGGGATGATGATCGAGTCCCCCGGGGTGAACTGGTGCCAGTCCGCGCAACCCAACCCGGATCTCGGCGGACGGCGCGTTTATGTGGCACGCGGCAAGATCCTGGGCGGCTCCAGTGCCATCAACGGCCTAATCTTCAACCGCGGGCAGCGCCTCGACTACGACGCCTGGGAGCGCATGGGCTGCACCGGCTGGTCGTACCGGGATGTGCTGCCCTACTTCAAGAAGCTGGAAAGCACCGACATCGGGACGGACGAATACCGGGGCCGCCACGGCCCGATGAAGGTGACGACGGCCAGCAAGACTTCTCCCTTCTACGATCTGTTTATCCAGTCCGCCCAGGCTGTCGGCCTGCCGCTCAATCCGGATTACAGCGGCCCGACCCAGCACGGCGTGGCGATGGCGCAGATCAACGTCTGGAAAGGCCTGCGCCAGAGCACGGCGACGCAGTACCTGGAGCCCGCGCGCAAGCGGCCCAATCTCACCATCCTCCAGGGCGCGCACGTCACTGGGCTCCTCTTCGAGGGCAAGCGCTGCGTGGGTGTGCGTTACCGCCGCAACGGCGCAATGGAAGAGGTCCGTGCCCGGCGGGAGGTGATCCTGAGCGCCGGCGCCATAGGGTCGCCACAGCTGCTGGAACTCTCGGGCATCGGCAACCCGGCGATCCTTGCCAGGCATGGCATCCCCGTTGTCCATGCGCTGCCGGGCGTGGGGGAAAACCTGCGGGACCACTTCGGCCCATCAGTGCAGTGGAAGTTCAACCGTAAAGGCCTGTCGCTGTGCGACCGGGGCCGCGGCTGGGGTCTGGTGCGCGAAGTCTTGTCCTATGTCTTTATGCGCAAGGGCTTCATCTCGCAGGGCCTCGCAACGCTGCGCGTGTTCACCCGCTCGCACGAAGGCATCGAGCAGTCCGACATCGCCCTGCTCGTGAATCCCTTCATGATCGAGGTCAGGAACAAGAAGCGCCTGATGTCGCCCATCAACGGGTTCTTCGCCTTCGCCCAGGTGCAGCGCCCGGAAAGCGCGGGCAGCTCGCACATCCAATCGGCCGACCCCTTTGCGGATCCGGCGATCCACTATTGCTTCCTGGCAACCGAGAAGGACAGGCGCACCGCGGTGATGGCCGTGCGCCGCGCGCGCGAGATCGCCGCGGTTGCGCCGCTGGCGGAGGTCATCGCGGAGGAACTGCAGCCCGGCGCGCAGGTGCAGTCGGACGAGGACATCCTCGCTTTCATCCGTCGGGCCGGTAACACCACTTACCACCCGGTCGGCACCTGCAAGATGGGCCAGGACCCGATGGCCGTTGTCGATCCGAGCCTGCGGGTGCACGGCATCGCAGGCCTGCGGATCGCCGACTGTTCCATCATGCCCATGATCATTTCGGGCAACACCAGCATTCCCGCCATGATGATCGGCGAGAGGTGTGCCGACATGGTGCTGGCCGACGCCGGGCGGCCGGCCTCCCCGGCGGTTCCGGTGGTTCCGGCGACTACCGCGGTTCCGGCGACGCAGCTCACCCCGGAACTCGTGCATCACTGATGACAAGCTGGCGTGCCGCCCAGGCACGTACGCCAGAGGGTCCCGCCCTTGGCGTCTCTCAATGGTCTGGATCGCCGCACGCAGCGATCGCGCCGCCCGAGGCCGAGCAAGGTTTGGGTCTCACGGCAACAGGCGCTCACGCGGGGCGGTAACGGCAAGTGACCCTGAGGGGCACCAAATGCCACCCCCAAGACGCGTGCGGCATTCCAGAATTCCAACGACTAAGGAGTGACAGAACCCATGCCTTCACATACGCGCCAGCTTGCCGAATTCGCGACCAGGCTTCAGCTGTCGGACGTGCCGCCCGAAGTGGTGGCCCGTGCGAAATCCATCATCCTCGACGGTCTCGGCTGCGGCCTCTTCGGAGCCCATCTCAAGTGGACGGAGATGCTCGGCGATGTCGTCCAGCGCCTCGAGCCGCAGGGCGGCTCGGCTTCCATCTGGGGCGCGGGCAAGACTGCCTCCGCCACCAGCGCCGTCCTGGTCAACGGCACCATGATCCAGGGCTACGAGCTGGACGACGCCAATCCCGCCTCGATCCACAGCTGCGCGGCGGTGCTGCCCGTGGTGTTCGCCGCGGCCGAGATGGTCGGCGCCGACAAGATCGACGGCGAGACGCTGTTGACGGCCATCATCGCCGGCTTCGAAGTGGGCCCGCGCGTGGGCCTGTGCATGAACGGCAACAGGATGCTCGGAAAAGGCTGGCACACGCCGGGCCTGTTCGGCGCATTCCCCGCGGCCGTGGCGGCCGGTCGCGTGCTGGGACTCGACAGCGAGCAGATCTTTCAAGCCCTCGGCATTGCCGGGCCGCAGGCGGGCGGCATCCTCGCCACGCAGTTCGGCTCCATGGTGAAGCGCATGCTGTCGGCGAAGGCCGCGCAGAGCGGCCTGTACGCAGCGCTGCTGGCGGCGGAGGGCTTCACCGGCATCGCGGATGTATTCGAGGAGGAGTACGGCGGCTTCTGCACCACCTTCACCCAGAGCACCGACCAGTTCGACCTGTCCGAACTGACCGATGGGCTGGGCACGCGCTGGGAGACCATGCGCATCTCGATCAAGCGACATGCCTGCGTGGGCACCAACCTGTCGACCATGGATGCGATCGAGGATCTGATGCAGGAAGGTTTGAGGGCAGAGGACGTGGAGCGCATCACGGTGAAGATGACCGATGACGCAGTCAAGCACTCCTGGTGGCTGCCCTACGAGCCCGTCGGCCTCACAGCAGCGCAGATGCACCTGGGCTTCTGCATCGCCATGAAGCTGATCGACGGCGAGGTCTTCGTCGATCAGATGGTGGAAGAGAACATGGGCCGGCCCGACCTGCTTGCCTTCGCCAAGCGCGTCGACTGCCTGCGCGACGAGTCGCGCGAGCAGAAGGGGCGTTCGTTCGCGCGCGGGACCGATGTCGAGGTGGTCCTGAAGGACGGCCGCGTGATCCACAAGGTCGTCGACCACTTCCTCGGCAGCTGGCAGAAGCCCATGAGCGACGAGCAGATGGCCGCCAAGTACCGTCGCCTCGCCGCCAAGACGCTGTCGCAGCGCAACGTGGATGAACTCGAGCGCCTCGTCAGGAACCTGGAGGCCCAGCCCGCAGTGGGAAGTCTCGTCCGGATCCTGCATGGGGACCCGCCGCACATCGCGGCGCAGCACCAGCAGGCCGCACTGGCCAAGTAGATCCAGAAGGAGCGAGACAGCAATGGACGCAGACGCACCCGTTCGGCACCCGGACAAGTTCTTCATCGACGGCCGTTGGACGGAACCGTCCAGCGCGAGCAGGATCGAGGTGACCAACTCCGCCACCGAGGAGCTGTTCCTCTCCGTCGCCGAGGCTCGGGAAGCCGACGTCGACCGCGCGGTGGCGGCGGCCCGCAAGGCCTTCGACCACGGCCCGTGGCCACGCATGGCACACGAGGAGCGCGCGAAGTACATGCGAGCCATGGCGGCGGAGCTGGACAAGCTGGCCGAGCCGCATGCGCGCATCTGGACCACGGAAGCAGGCGCGCTGCACGGGTTCACCAAGGCGCGCTGCGCCGGCATCAGCAACGACTACCTCTCCTATGCCGCGTTGGCCGAGACCCTCCCTTTCCAGGAACGGCACAAGCCCAAGTCGGGCGGCGAAGTGGCGCTGCTGGTGCGCGAGCCGGTCGGCGTGGTGGCCGCCATCGTGCCCTGGAACGCGGCGCCCGGCGCCATCTCCAGCAAGGTCGGCCCAGCGCTGATCGCGGGCTGCACCGTGATCGTCAAGGTCTCGCCGGAGGCGCCCGGTGCCGCCTATATCCTGGCCGAGGCCTGCGAAGCCGCGGGCTTCCCGCCCGGGGTGGTGAACATCCTCACGGCGGAGCGGGAAGTGTCGGAATGGCTGGTGCGCAGCCCTGGCGTGGACAAGGTTGCCTTCACCGGCTCCACCGCGGCCGGCCGACGCATCGCGTCCATCTGCGGCGAGCGCATCGCGCGCTGCACGCTGGAGCTGGGCGGCAAGTCGCCGGCGATCGTGCTGGACGACTACGACGTCGCTGCCGCGGCGCAGAACATCGCCTCGCGGGCGATCTTCCTCACCGGACAGGTGTGCGCCTCGCTGACGCGCATCATCGTGAGCCGCAATCGCCACGACGCACTGGTGGAAGCGCTAAGCGAAAATTTCCGAAAGGTGAGGGTAGGGGATCCGTTCGACCCCGCCACCCAGATGGGTCCGCTGGCGATGCGCCGCCACCGCGAGCGTGTGGAGGGCTACATTCAGAAAGGCAAGGCAGAGGGCGCAACGCTGGCAACCGGCGGCGGCCGCCCCGCGCATCTGGATCGCGGCTTCTACATCGAGCCGACGGTGTTCGGCCACGTCGACAACAACCACACCATTGCGCGCGAGGAGATCTTCGGGCCCGTGCTGGCCGTGATCCCCGCAGATAACGACGAGCAGGCGGTGGACATCGCCAACGACACCATCTACGGTCTCAATGCCTCGGTCTTCACCAACGACCTGGAGCGCGCCTATGCCGTGGCGCGCCGCATCCGCTCCGGCACCGTCGGCCAGAACGGCATGCGCAACGAGGGCAGCATCGCGTTCGGCGGCTTCAAGCAATCGGGCATCGGGCGTGAAGGCGGTGCGGAAGGGCTGCGGTCCTACCTTGAAACCAAGGTCGTGGTCCTCGACGGAATGCCCCGGACGGCGGGCCGCGTCACGGGCTGAGCGCTGCGCCACCGATACCAACATCAGGAGACAAAGACATGACTCACAGCTTCGAAGCCGGCCTGCAGCGCCGGCAGCTGCTCGCCGCGCTCGCCGGGGCCGGCGTGCTGGCAACGGGCATGGCGCGGGCGCAGGCCGCCTGGAAGCCTTCCGGCCCGGTCAAGATCATCGTTCCCTTCCCGCCGGGTGGTTCCTCTGACATCTTGGCGCGCTTCATCAGCGCGGGCGTCGGCGATCGCCTGGGCCAGCCGGTGATTGTGGAGAACAAGCCGGGCGCGACGGGCTCCATCGGCGCCGGCTACGTCTATGGCGCGCCGGCGGATGGAAGCACGCTGCTGCTTGGCATCACCGACGTGAACTCGATCTATCCGCACCTGGCGAAGGGCAAGGTGGATGCGACGAGGTTCGTGCCCGTCTCGCCGCTCGCTTCAACCGGCTACGTGCTCCTGGGCCGCCCCGACCTGCCGGCTGCCAACCTGCAGGAACTGCTGGCCCTGATGAAGAAGCAGAACCTCAGCTATGCGAGCGCTGGCACCGGCTCCGGCCCGCAGATGATGGCGGTGGCCTTCGCGCAGGCGGCCAAGGCCGAGAACCTGCTGCACGTGCCCTATACGGGCATGGCGCCTGCGCTGCAGGCGCTCATGGGCAGCCAAGTGGACATCATGCTCGTGGCCGTGGGCGGCGCTACACAGTACCGCTCCAGGCTGAAGTTCTACGGCGTGAGTTCCGCGCAGCGCGTGGCCGCCATTCCGGACGTGCCCACACTGAAGGAGCAGGGGCTGAACGTCGTCGGCGAGGCGTGGATGGGCGTGCTGGCGCCACCCGGCACGCCGGTGGCCGCCACCACGATCCTCGCCGAGGCGATCAACCAGGCGACGTCCACGCCCGAATACAAGGCCAAGGTGGCTGAACTCGGCATGACCACGCTCCCCGGTACCTCCGCCGAGTTCGGCAAGCTCTACATGGACGAATACCGCAAATGGGGCGAGGTAGTACGGGCGGCGAACATCAAACTGGAATGACGCAGGTGTACGGCACCGTCATCGTCGGCGGCGGCTCGGCGGGCTCGGTCCTCGCCAACCGGCTTTCGGCCCTTGGGACGCACGAGGTCCTGCTGCTGGAAGCGGGCATCGACACCCCACCGGGCCACGAGCCGCCCGAGCTGCTGGACAGCTACGCGGGCCGGCTGTTCTTCAACCCGCATTTCGACTGGCCCGATCTGCGCGTGACGACGCAGGCGCCCCGCGCCGGCGAGGAAGCGGCAAGCCGGCCGCCTCTGCGCAAGTACACGCAGGCGCGCGTGCTCGGCGGTGGCTCCGCCATCAACGGCCAGCTTTTCAACCGCGGCGCCCCCACGGACTACCGCGAGTGGGAGGCACGCGGCGCGGCCGGTTGGAGCTGGGACGACGTGCTGCCGTACTTCCGCAAGGTGGAGCGCGACCTGGATTGCGACGGCCCCCTGCACGGCAAGCACGGGCGCATTCCGGTCAGCCGCATCCCGCGCGAGCACTGGACGGGCCTGTCGAGCGCGTTCGCAGAGGCATGCAAGGAAGCCGGCTATCCGTATCTGCCGGACCAGAACGGCGAGTTCGTCGAAGGCTACTTTCCCGTGGCCTTCAACAACCAGGCCGAACGCCGCGTCTCGGCAGCGATGGGCTATCTGGACGCCGATGTGCGCCGTCGGCCCAATCTGAAGATCATGACCGGTACGCACGTCACGCGGCTGCTCTTCGAGGGCACGCGATGCGTTGGCGTGAAGGCGGTGGCAAATGGGCAGGAGCTGGAGTTCCGCGGGCGCGAGGTCATCCTGTCCTGCGGCGCGATCCATACGCCGGCGCACCTGCTGCGCGCGGGCATCGGCCCGGTGGAACACCTGCAGGAGATGGGGATTCCAGTGCTAGCCGCGAGCGAGGGCGTCGGCCGCGGCCTGATGGATCATCCCTCCATCGGCCTGTCGTCCTTCTGCCGGCCCGGCGCGCGAATGAACGGCCTGACCCGACGCCACTTCCAGGTCGCGCTGCGCTATTCCTCTGGGCTACCTGGCGTCCCGGCCGGCGACATGTTCTGCGCCGCGCTGAGCAAGTCGGCCTGGCATGCGGTGGGCCAGCGCATCGCCTCGATGCTCCTGTTCGTCAACAAGACCTACTCCGAGACGGGACAGGTGCGAATCGCCTCTCGCGATCCGATGGCCGAGCCCGAGGTCGCCTTCAACCTGCTGTCGGACCCGCGCGACCTCCGACGACTGATGGATGGCTTCCGCAAGGCGGCCGCGCTGCAGGCGAGCGGTCCGCTGCGCGCGGTGACTGACAAGCCATTTCCGAGCGCCTTCTCCGAGCGGGTCCGCAACATCAGCCAGATCACGGTGAAGAACCGCATCCTCACCAGCATCGGAGCCGCGCTGATGGACGGTCCCGCGCCGTTGCGCCACTACATGATCGACCACCACGTGGTCGACGGCTTCACCTTCGAGCAACTCATGCGCGACGACGAAGCACTGGAGGCCTTTGTCCGCAAGGAAGCCATCGGCGTGTGGCACGCCTCCTGCTCATGCCGCATGGGCGGCGAGGACGACCCGCTGGCCGTGGTGGATCCGCAGGGCCGGGTCAAGGGTGTGCAGGCGCTGCGCGTGGTCGATGCATCCATCTTCCCCGTGGTGCCCTGCGCCAACACCAACTTTCCGACGCTGATGGCGGCGGAAAAGATTGCCGACACCATGCTGGCCTCGCCGGAGATCTCGTGAACCAAGACAACACAAGGACACCCTCATGCCCCATCTCGTCATCCAGCACACACCCAACATCAAGGCCGATTTTCAGAAGCTCTGCCTTGCCCTGCTCGAGACCCTGCTTTCCATCCGCGATGCGCAGGGCCAGCAAGTGTTCCCCGAAGGCGGCACCCGCGTGATGACCTATCCCGCCACCCACTATGCGGTCGGCGACGGCAGGGGAAACTACGGCTTCATGTACCTGAACCTGCGCATCTTCGAAGGGCGGGGCGCAGCGGTGGTGAAGGACACCGGCGACAAGCTGATGGCCGTGCTCAAGGACCGTCTGGAGGCGGCGCGCACGGTGGTGCCCATGGGCATCACCCTGAACATCGAAGAAACGCCGAAGGAGAAGCCCGGCACGGTGGTGCTGTCGTACGAGGGCTTCCACAACAACCTGCGTGCCGTTTTCGGCCGCTAGTGTTCAGGCCTACTCCGGCAGCTTCACCGTCTTGCCGATCTCGCGCCAGATCGCCAGCTGGGCGTCGACGAACTGGCGGAAGCTCGCGGGTGTGCCGGTCACGGGTTCGGCGTTGAGCGTATTGCGCACGCGAATCGCGACGTCCGGAGATGCAGACGTCTTGTTGATCGCCTCGTTCAGTTTCGTCACCACGGTTGGCGGCATGCCCGCCGGGCCCACCAGGCTGGCGAAGGTGTGGGGATCGAGGGCGGTGAGGTTTTTCATCCCCACTTCAGGCAGGGCCTGGACGTCGGGCAGGTAGGGCAGGCGCTTTTCGGTCGTCACGGCGATCGCCCGGATCTGGCCGGCCTTGACGGCCTGCACGGTGTTGAGCGTGGTCATGATGCCCACGTGCACGTTGCCGCCGACCACCTCTCGAATCACGTCGGCGTCGGCCTTGTAGGGCACATGCGTCATCTTCAGGCCCGTCGCGCTCATGAGTGCCTCTGCGGCCAGGTGGCCCGCCGTGCCCAGGCCCGCCGAGCCGTAGTTGAGCTTGCCGGGGTTCGCGGCGTCATACGCCACCAGCTCCTTGATGTTGTGGACCGGCAGGGCCGGGCTCACGAAGATCACGCCCGGGTTGGTGACGGTCATGCCGACAAGCGTGAAGTCTTTCAGCGGGTCGTAGGGCAGCCCAGGACGCAGCGCAGGGTTCTGCACCAGCGAGCTCCCGGTAGCTGCGTACAGGGTGTAGCCGTCCGGTGGCGATGCCATCAGCGCGCGGATCGCCGTCATCTGGTTGGCTCCTGGCTTGTTGTCGATGATCACCGGCGTGTTCAGTAGCTCGGATATCTTCTGACCGTAGAGCCGCGCGATCGAATCGGCGCTGCCGCCGGCGCCAAAGGCGACGATGATCTTGATGGGGCGCGAGGGATACGGCTGCTGCGCCCAGGCAGGCAGCGCCAGCAGGGCGGCAACGCCGAGGAGTGCGAGCCGGCGGGTAGATCGGGCAAGGGTCATGGTTTGTCTCTGGAGTGGGGTGATGGTTTTTCAGTCCAGGCGGTAGACGCGCCTGGCGGTGTCGGCAAAGAGCTTTCGCTTCTCATCGGGCGAGTACTTGGCGGTGACCCGCTTGAACATGTTCCAGGTCGCGCCATAGGTCACGCCGGCTTTCTCGACGGGGAAGTTGGACGAGACCATGCAGCGGTCGGCGCCGAAGAGCTCGATGCAGTCCTCGATGTACGGCCGCCAGAGCATCGCGAGCTGCTCGGACGTGGGCGGCGCCTCCGCCTGGCTGAAGTCGAAGTTGCCCAGGCACATCAGCAGCCCGCCCATCTTGACGGTGACGTTGGGGCAGCGCGCCAGCTCCTTCATGCCGGCCAGCCAGTCGGCGTGCACCTGCTTCTCCTGACCTGCATATGAGCCGAAGCCGAGCGGGCTGGCGGTATGGATCACCACGATGCTGGCATCCGGATTCGCCTGCGCGAGCGAGACGACTTCCGGCAGCTGCGGATGGAAGATGCTGGCGTCGAAGGAAAGGCCCATCTTTGCTATTAGTGCGATGCCCCGGCGGAACTCCGGCTCCAGGAACAGGCCGCGCTTGCCCGCGCGGACCGGGCCGGCAACGATGGGGTCTGCATCCCACTTGGCGCGCTGGCGGATGCCGCGCAAGCGGCCGCTGGCGGCCTCGCGATGGGCCTCGAGCGTTTCGCGCAGCAGTCCTTCGTCCAGCGTCAGGTCCGCATAGGCGACGATGCCGGCGGCACCGCGCGCCGTTGTGTACTTGCCGCTGGCTGCCATGGCAGCCATGCCGACGGCGAACTCCGTTTCGCCAACGGCCTTGAGGTGCTCCGGCCCGCCGGCGCGGTACATCGCGTTGCATTCGACGAAGACCGTGGCCTCGATGTTGTGGCCGGATTCATCGGCGTCGCGCGCGAACTCTTCGACGAAGTAGCGGTAGCCGCTCTTGTGATGCCAGAAGTGCAGGTGCGGGTCGATGATCGGCAGGTCCGGTTCGAGCGTCGGCTCGGGCTTCGCGCGCGCCAGCCACTCTTCGTTTGGCCGTTGCGTTTCGCTGAAGATGGAACCAGGAGAGGAGGGTGTTGCTGGAGCGTTCATGGCCGCACAAGTGCAAGAGCCGTGCCCCCGGGCCGGGAGCCTTTTGCCGCGGGCGTGCAGGCTCTTTGCGTGTCCGGCCCGAGGACACGTGCTTGTACGGCGGACGTAGATGGCGCGGTCGGAGGCACCCGCGCGGAAGTTGGGCGGTCAATCTAGTCAAAGCGTGCTGGCATCGGGCTTGCACTGTTGTTCCTGACGTGAGACACACGGGTAACCCCAGACATCAGGAGATGCAATGAGCAAGCAAGCGAGAGAGCAGACCGTCGCCTTCGTAGGCCTCGGGATGATGGGCGGGCCGATGGCCGAGAACCTGTTGAAGAAGGGCCACCCGCTGGTGGTCTACGACATCGACAAGGCCAAGGTACGGCGTTTCGTGGAGCTCGGGGCACTGGCCGCCAGGGGCCCGGCCGATGCTGCGCGCCAGGCGGGTATCGTCATCTCCATGGTGGACACGACCGCGCAGGCGGAGGAAGTGATTGCCGGTCCGGACGGTTTCATCCAGACGGCCCAGTCCGGCGACGTGGTCATCAGCATGGGTACGATCGACCTGATGGCGCTTCGGCGTCTTCATCCGAAGCTCGCGGCCAAGGGCGTGGAACTGCTCGATTCGCCGGTCACCGGTATGGAGAAGGGCGCGAAGGAAGGGACGCTGAACGCGTACGTCGGCGGCGACGCCGCGGCGCTTGAGAGAGTGCGCCCAGTGCTGCAATCCATGGCCACCAAGATCACTCATTTCGGCGCCATAGGCCAGGGCCTGGCGATGAAGCTGATCAACAACATGCTGTTCCAGGTGAACCGCGTGTTGATCATCGAGGGCCTGGCGCTGGGTGCCAAGGCAGGCCTGGACCCCCAGCAGATGTTCGAAACCATCAGCGGCACCACCGGAAACAGCGTGGCATTCCAGTACTCGGCACCGCGCATCCTGAACCGCGAATTCGACGGCATTCGCATGGACATCACCTTCAAGGATGTCGAGCTTCAGACCCAGCTCGCCAAGTCGCTGGGCATGCCCATGTTCATGGCCAACACGGCACTCCAGGTCTATCAGATGGCCCGGGCGCAGGGCTTGGGCGACAAGGACGGGGTCGCCGTGGTTCAGATGTACGAGCAATGGACGGGTGTGCCCGTCGAAGGACGCAAGTGAGGCCATGACCAGTCCTGCCCTCGGTTTTCAGCACCTCTCAGCTGAACTACGGCTGTATTGCGGCGAGGACAGCCTCGCAGCCTTGGCCAAGGAACTCAAGCGCAGCGGCAGCAAGCGCGCCGTGGTGGTGAGCGGCCGTTCTGTCAGCGCATCGCCCGCGATGGATTTGTTGCGATCAGCGCTCGGGCCGGTGCTCGTCGGCGAAAGCCAGTCCGTGCGACCGAACAGCCCAGTGCAGGCCGTGGAGGAAGCTGTCCGCGTGCTGCGTGAACTGGAGGCCGATGCGGTCATTGCCATTGGCGGCGGCTCGGCTGCCGTCACGGCGCGCGCCGCCGCCATCCTGCTGGCCGAGCAACGCCCGCCGCAGGAACTCTGCACGAGGCGGCTGCCCAGTGGCCAGTTCGACAGCCCTCGGCTGGACGCGCCCAAGCTGCCGCAGTTCGTCATCCCCACCACGCCGAGCACGGCCTTCGTGAAGGTGGGCAGCGCGGTTCACGATGCCGATACCGGCCAGCGGCTGGCGCTGTTCGATCCCAAGACGCGCGCAAAGGCGCTGTTCCTGCATCCGGAGTTCCTGCGCACCGCGCCGGCGGACCTGGTGATGAGCGCGGCGCTCAACACGCTTTCCACGGCGGTGGAGGCATTGGAGTCGCCGAAGTGCGACCCGGTCTCGGAGGCGATGCTGACGCATGCGCTACGGCTCGTGGCGCGCCACCTGGATCGCATGGCGCCCGAAGACATCGGCGCGCGCGAATACCTCGCCATCGCCGCTCTTCTGTGCGGCCGCGGCACCGAGCAGGCCGGCGGCGGGCTTGCCTCGGTGCTCGCGCATGCCATCGGGCACCGCGCCCACGTGTCCAATGGCATCGTGAATGCCATCGTGCTGCCGCACACCATGCGCTTCAATGAGCCAGTGACGCAGGCGACCAGCGCGCGCATTGCCGAGAGTTTCGGCCAACCGCCCGCAGCTGCTGCCGCCGACGTGCTGGCGTCTCTTCTCGCACCGCTGCCGATACCGCATCGCCTGCGCGACATCGGATTGGCCCAGGAAGATCTCGATGCCATCGCGAGTGCGGCGATGTCGGACTTCTTCATCAGCCGCAGTCCGCGGCGCGTGCAGGGCGCAGCTGACGTGCGCGCCATCCTCGACGCGGCCTGGTAGCGGCCGGGGCGCTTCGGGGAAATCCTCAGCCGGCGGGCGCCGAACGCGTGAACTCCTCGTGTGCTTCACGCAGCCAGTCCAGGGCGCGCGCGGCTTCGCAGGCGAGCAGCGATACCCCCACTCCTGCCAGCAGGAGGCCTTCCAGCTGCGCGAGGGACATCGACTGGGCCATCGCCCGCATCGCATGGACCTTGAAGGGCAGCTCGTGGCCGCGCAGCGCGAGCTGCATCGCGAGCACGGTTTCACAGGTGGCCGCATCGACGCCCGGCGCGGGCATCACCAGCGCGCGCATCTCCTTGTAGCGTGCGATGGCCTGCGGATTCACTTCTGCCAGCCGGGCAGTGGAAGGCTTGACATCGGTCGTATTCACGGCAGCTCCTTGCTGGTGGCGCCGCCGGTGACGATGAAGGCATGGCTGTCGAATGTGCTCATGGGCAGTCTCGAAGTTCGTGTTCGATGACGGTCAGCAACAGGCATGCCACGGCAGGCGGGTCTGCTGCAGACATGGCGGGGAGAGCCGTCGGTGCTCCATGTGTCCTCGCTGACGACAGGTGTGTGCAGCAGGGACGCTTGCTGGCCTCATCGGACGCATGTGACAGGGCGCATGGCACGGATTCGCGCGATGCGGGCATGGCATTCGACTTGCTGTCCATGCTTCGATGATTTCATCGGCGGAGAAATGCGACTACATCGAGTCCGTCCTCATACGCCTGTGATCGCCATCGTTCCACCGGAGACCGCCAAAGTGAAGCCCCGAATCACACATACGCTGCTCGCGTTGAGCATGGCGTTCGCCGCAACAGCCCCCGCGGCGGCTGATGCCTTTCCGTCGCGACCCATCCGCATCGTCGTGAACACGGCGCCGGGCGGCCTGACCGACATCACGACCCGCCTGGTGGCCCAGAAGATGGGCGAGAAGCTGGGCCAGTCGGTGGTCATCGACAACAAGGCCGGCGCCGATGGCCTGCTGGGCATCCGCTACGTGAAGACCCAGCCAGCCGACGGCTACACGTTGCTCGGCACGGCAGGCACCGTGGCCATTCAGCCAGCCGTGAAGCTGGATCCTGGCTACGACCTGGTCAAGGATTTCACGGGTGTCGGGCCGATGGTCCGTTCGCCCGTGCTGGTGGTCGAGGGCATGAGTCAGCCGGACAAGACGCTCGCGGACTTCATAGCACGCGCCAAGGCGGCGCCAGACCAACTGACCTACGCTTCGGCCGGGGTAGGGACGACGACGCATCTGGGCGCCGCGCTGTTCCTGCAGCAGGCCGGCCTCAAGGTGATGCATGTGCCGTACAAGGGCAACGGCGCCGCCATGGCAGACGTGATCGCCGGCCGCGTGACCATGATCTTCGAGGCCTATGGGAGTGGCGCGGGCAAGGTGAAGGCGGGCCAACTCAAGGCCCTGGCGGTGAGCTCGACCAAGCGCTTGCCTGGGCTGCCGGACGTCCCGACCATCGCGGAGCAGGGCGTGCCCGGCTACAGCTATTACCTGTGGCTCGGCCTGATGGCCCCCGCAGGCACGCCCAAGGATGTGCTGGCCAAGCTGTCGGACGCGTTGCACTTCGCGCTGAACAGCAAGGAGTTGAGGGATCGTATGCGGGACGACGGCTCGGAGCCGATGATCATGTCGCCCGACGAATACAACGAGTTTCTCAAGCGAGACGCCGTGCAGATGCAGAAGGTGATCAACGAACTGGGCATCCAGAAGCAGTAAGCGGCCAAGGTGTCCTCCACCCGCAGCGCCCGACACCTGCGCGCGGCGCTCGCGCCGGTCATCGCCTCGCACATCTGCCTGCATGCCGCGATGACGGGCATGCGCATGGCCGCGCCGCTGTTCGCGTTGGGCCACGGCTTCGGCGAGGCCGCGGCGGGCGTGCTCGTCGCCCTGTTCGCGGTCACCCAGATCTTTCTCTCGCTGCCGGCGGGGCGGTTCGCCGACCGTCGCGGCTTCAAGAAGCCGATGGGACTGGCCGTGATCGCCACCGTGGTGGGTGTGAGCCTCGCCGCGACCTGGCCTATGTATCCCGTCCTGTGCCTGACTGCGCTGCTGTGCGGCGGCGGCGCCGGCGCGGCGACCATCGCACTGCAGCGGCACGTGGGCCGCATGGCGGCAGGCGCCAGCGAACTGCGTGAAGTCTTCTCCTGGGTGGCCATTGCGCCGGCCGCCTCGAACTTCCTGGGGCCATTCGCGGCCGGCCTGATGATCGACCATGGCGGCTACCGCGCGGCGTTTGCGATGCTGGCTGCCATGCCCCTGCTGGCTTGGGCGCTGCTGCACTGCGTCCATGAAGCGCCCATCGAAGCCACGCTCGGCGCGCAGAAGTCGCCCGCCTGGGACCTGCTGCGCGATCGGGGCCTGCGGCGCCTGATGCTCATGAACTGGTTCATGAACTCATCCTGGGACCTGCATGGCTTCATGGTGCCGTTGCTGGGCCACGAGCGAGGCCTGTCGGCCTCGGTGATCGGCAGCATCCTCGGCGCATTCGCCATCGCCGCGGCCATCGTGCGCCTGATGATTCCAGTCTTCGCCCGCCAGCTGCGCGAATGGGCGTTGATCACTGGCGCCACCGCCGTGGCGGGGCTCATGTTCCTGCTCTACCCCTTCACGCGATCGGCGGCAACCATGGGCCTGTGCTCCATCGTGATCGGCATGGCCCTCGGTCTCGTGCAGCCGATGGTCATGAGCATGCTGCACCAGATCACGCCGAAGCACCGTCATGGCGAGGCGCTCGCCGTGCGATTGATCCTGATCAACCTGTCGAGCGTCGGCATGCCCATGCTATTCGGCGCGGTGGGCGGCGTGCTGGGCGCCAGCGGCGTGTTCTGGGCCATGGGGACGATCGTCGGCGTCGGCAGCCACCTGGGCACGGGGCTACGCGAGCTCGGGGAGGATGCCGCGGAGCACTGAGTGAGAGACGGTGACCGAAGCACCGCTCCCCGCGCTTCAGCCCATCGTGAGAACCAGCCGACCGCTGGCCTGGCGTGCGTCGATGAGGCGGAATGCCTCTGCGAATTCCTGCAGCGGCAGTGTCGTGATCAGGCGCGGCCGCAGTGCGCCGCGCTGCCACAGCGCCGCCATGGCCGCGTGGGCGCGCTCCACGCGTTGCGGTTGCCGGTCGCGGTAGTCGGTCCACTGCAGTCCCAGGGCCGAGATGTTTTTCACCAGCAGGTGGCCCGCCTTGATCTCTGGAATGCGACCGGAGGCGAAGCCCACTGTCACGATGCGACCGCACCAGGCCATGGCCCGCAGCGCGGCGTCGAAGGCCTCGCCGCCCAATGTCTCGATCACCACATCCACCCCATGGCCGCCGGTGGCGGCATGCACCTGCTCCCGCAGGCTGTTGCGCATGTCGGGCGCGGAGAGGTCGACCAGACTGCACCGGGTTTCGCCCAGGACGGCCCGCGCCCGCTCCAAGTTGCTGGCGGCAGCGAGCACGGTGCCGCCGAGCGCGCTGGCGATCTGCACCGCAGCCTGGCCGACCGCGCCGCTGGCACCTGTCACCAGCACCCGGTCGCCTGGCTCGAAGGCGCCGCGCTCGAGCAGCGCGAACCACGCGGTCTGCGCGGCGAGACCGAGCGCGACGGCATCGACGAACCCCATGTCCGCCGGCAGCGTCAGGCACTGGTCCTCGCGGGCCAGGGCCTGGGTCGCGAAGGTCCCGTACTCGACGTGGAGCAGCACGCGATCGCCGGGCTTCACCCGTTTCACGTCCGGACCGACGGCGCGCACGATGCCGGCGGCATCTTTGCCCGGCGCGAAAGGCAGCGGCGGGATCGTCTGGTAGCGGCCGGTCACCACGAGCAAGTCGGGGTAGTTGACCGCGGCAGCCTTGACGTCGACAAGGACCTGGCCGGGAGCGGCCGCGAGGTCGGGCACTTCCTCGACCGCATGTGTTTCAACTGGGCCTGGTTGTCGAACCTGGACGGCAAGCATGATGCGGGCTCCTGCAAGTGGGTTGATGCGCTTGCAGGTGCAAGGCCCGTGCCGCCGTCCGCGCGTCCGGTCCATCGAGACGGCTCCGCTTGCGTGTGTGTACGCATGACACTTCCTGTACTCGTCACACACACACCGGCGTGCCCGCGGCTTGAGAACATGAGGAGCGCGGTGGCACATGGCTTGCAACACCGCAGCATGAACTCGCAAAACTCTTCGGCGCAGCGTGCGCCTCTGGCCGGCGTCACAGTGATCGACTTCAGCACCCTGCTGCCAGGTCCCATGTGCAGTCTGTTGCTGGCGCAAGCGGGTGCAGAAGTCATCAAGGTCGAGCGGCCTGGTCGTGGCGACGAAATGCGTTCGTACCAGCCGAAGTTCGGCGATGACAGCGTGAACTTCGCGCTGCTGAATCAGGGCAAGCGCTCGGTGGCGCTGGACTTGAAGGAGCCGGCGGCAGTGCAGCAGGCCATCGCACTGGTACGGCGGGCCGACGTGCTGGTCGAACAGTTCCGTCCGGGCGTCATGGATCGTCTCGGGTTGGGCTACGAGGCTATGCGCGCGATCAATCCGGGGCTGGTCTACTGCGCCATCACCGGCTGGGGGCAGCATGGGCCGCTGGCCGACATGGCCGCGCATGACCTCAATTACCAGGCGGAAACCGGCCTCATGGCCCTGACCGCCGGCGCCGATGGCGCGCCCGGACTGCCCAACGTGCTTGCGGCCGACCTCGTGGGTGGGGCCTACCCAGCCATCATGAACATCCTGCTCGCCTTGCGCGCCCGCGATACCACCGGGCTTGGCTCTTTTATCGACGTTGCGATGGCCGACAACCTGTTCCCGCTGGTGTATTGGGGTCTGGGTAACGGCTTCGCTGCGGGCGAATGGCCCACGCCGGGCGGCGACCTCGTCACGGGCGGCACGCCGCGCTACCAGGTCTACCGCACGCGGGACGGCCGTTACCTTGCGGCCGCGCCGCTGGAGCAGAAGTTCTGGGAAAACTTCCTGCGCGTGCTGGAAGCGCCGCATCTGCTGGACGACGGGGCAGATCCCAAGGGCATACGCGAGGCTGTTGCCGGCATTATCGCCAGCCGCACCGCGGACGAATGGCTGCAGCGCTTCGCTGGTGTCGATGCCTGCGTGTCGGTGGTGAAGTCGCTCCAGGAGGCGGTCGAGACGCCGCATTTTCGCGAGCGCGGGCTGTTCCAGGCGAGCATCACGAGCGGCGACGGGCGGCGAATTCCATCATTGCCGCTGCCGATCGCGCCGGCGCTGCGGCACAACGTCCACAGCACGGCGCCGGCGCTCGGGGAAGCGACCCCCGCTTCGCTGCTGGCGCGGTAACGATCAGGCCTCGGATTCGGCGCCGAAGCCCATCTGCGCGAGCCGCTTGTACAGATAGGAGCGAGAGATTCCCAGCTCGGCGGCGACCCGCTTCTTGTTGCCGTTGAACTTCGCCATCGCTTGGCGGATCATCTGCTCCTCGACTTGCTCGACCGCGCTGCTAACGCGCGTGTGCTCTTGCGGCCCGGCCCCGACGGCGACGGGTGCGCTGTCGGTGGGTCCGGCGAGGGGCGTAGGCAGCGCTTCGCCCGGCTCCAGGTTGATGGTGCCGAAGTCGCTCGGCTCGATCACGTCCGAATCGCTGAAGATCGCCGCGCGCTCCACCGTGTGTATCAGCTGGCGCACGTTGCCGGGCCAGCGCTGGCCCTGCAGGAAGGAGATCGCGTCCGCTGAAAGCTTCTTCGCGCGCTGCCCATGGCGCTCAGCGAACTGCTTCAGCGCCAGATCGACGAGCAGCGGGATGTCTTCCAAGCGCTCGCGCAGCGCTGGCAGGCGGATCGCGACGCCGCCGATGCGGTAGAAAAGGTCCAGGCGGAAGCTGCCCTCGGCGATCATGGCTTCGAAGTTGCGGTTGCTGGCACTGATCAAGCGAAAGTTGGACCGGCGCAGCTCGTTTCCGCCCACCCGCTGGAAGGTGCCGTCCTGCAATACGCGCAGCAGCTTCACCTGCACCTCAGCCGGCATGTCGCCCACCTCGTCGAAGAACAGGCTGCCGCGGTCGGCCTGCTCGATCTTGCCCTTGCGCCCCTTGCGCTCGGCGCCGGTGAAGGAGCCGGCCTCGTAGCCGAAGAGCTCGCTTTCCACCAACGTGGCGGGCAGGGCGGCTGCATTGACCATCACCATCGTGTCGTCGCGCCGCGGACTCAGCTTGTGGATGGCATGGGCCGCCAGCTCCTTGCCGGTACCGCTTTCGCCGGTGAGAAGCACGGGGACATCCAGCGGTGCCACCTTCACGATCTGTTGCTTGAGCCGCTGCATCGCCAGGCTCTCGCCGACCATCTGGTCCAGGCCGTAACTGCGGTTGCGCAGGTCGTCAAGCTCGCGCCGGTAGTAGGCCACCTCGGATTTGAGCTTGGAGACCTCGTTGGATAACGTCTGCAATTGCTCCGGGCCTTTGAACATGATCTGCCCGATGGCGCCGACCAGCTCGCCGCGACTGTTGCGGATTGGGTTGCGCGAGACGACGCGCGTGATGCCACGCATCTCATGCAGCAGGCCGATCTCCGCCTTGCCGCTCTTGACCACCTCATGCAGCCGCGAGTTCTCGATGACTTCTGTTGTGTGGCGACCCACGCCACCGCCGGGCCGCAGGCCGAAGAAGCGCTCGTGGACGGGGCTCATGTAGCGCACGATCGCGTCGCGGTCGACCACCGATAGCGCTTCGAAGGGATTGGTCAGGAAGTGGGCGAGGATGTCGCCGGCGAAGTCGACCGCGCCGACGAATTCAAACAAGGCGTCGCGACTGTCGCGCTCCATGGCGACGAGCACGGTTGCGTCAGGAGATGGAAGCACGACCACGACGATCGGCTGGTTATCGGGTCCATCGATGGTGAACAGACGGCGCTGGCGGCGGCGCGCGTCCTGCCATGCGGTCTCGATGCTGCGCGCCAGTTCCGGCTGCAGCGCGATGCCGTTGGCTGCCAGCTGTTTTCCGTCGGGTCCGAGTACAAGAACGCCGCGCAGGTCATTCAGGGACGCGGTTTCCCCGCTTGTGTCTTGTGTCTCCATTGCGGGCATGATACTTCTGTTGAATACGGGCCTGTCGTCGGTAAAGACACCAAGCCAGTTGGAAATGGGTCAGCGCCGTGGCGAAGGACGCTGGAGCCCTTTGTTTTTGCGGTTTCCCGGGGGACGGGCGATGTGGCACACCGCTTGCACAAAGCAATGCAATGTCCACGCCCGCAACCCAACTTCCACTGAATGGCCTTCCGCCGCGGTCTGCCCCCGCGCTCGACCTGCTCGCAGGCGTGAAGGTGCTCGACCTCACCACCTCGGTCGCGGGCCCCTATGCTGGCCAGCTGCTGGCCGACATGGGTGCCACCGTCGTGAAGGTTGAAAAGCCCAAGACCGGCGACGACGCGCGCGCATGGGGCCCACCCTTCCTGCATGGCGAGTCGCTCTGGTTCATGAGCGTCAACCGTGGCAAGCAGAGCCTCACGCTCGATATCGCTGCGCCGCAAGGCCAGGACATCCTGAGGAAGCTGGTGGCGCAATGCGACGTCATCCTGCTGAACCTGGTGGCGCGCGCGCAGCGCAAGCTGGGCCTGGACGCCATGTCGCTGCGGCCACTGAACCCGCGCCTCGTCCACGCGTCCATCAGCGGCTTCGGCCTGCAGGGCAGCCGTGCCGATCTGCCGTGCTACGACCTGATCGCCGAGGGCTATTCCAGCGTGATGGACCTGACCGGCGAGCCCGAGAACGGCCCGCAGAAGGTGGGCACGCCCGCGGCCGACCTGCTGGCTGGCAGCGACGCGGCAATGGCAGTGCTGGCCGCGCTGCTGCGACGCGAGCGCGAGGGCAAGGGCTGCGACATCGACATCTCCATGGTTGAGAGCATGTCGCGCTTTATGGCACCCAAGCTGATGCCGTATTTGGGCTCCGGCGAACTGGCGCGCCGCGCAGGCGGGCGCGACAGCGTCATTGCGATCTACCAGGTCTTCGAGACCGCCGACAGTCCGATGACGCTGGGGCTGGGCAACGACGCGATATGGAAGCGCTTCTGGGAGGCCGTGGGCCAGCCTGAAGTCGCCGCCGATCCCGCGTTTGCCAGCAACGCCGAGCGCCGTGCGAAGCGCGACGACATCGTGAAGATGATCGGCGAGCTGCTGCGCACCAAGCCGCGCGCGCACTGGCTGGGACTGCTGGGCCGGGCCCGCGTACCGGCCGGGCCGATCCAGCAGGTGGACGAAGTGGCGCGGGACCCGGCGCTTCACGAGTCCGGCTTCATCTATCGCACCCAGGGCCATGACGGCGACATCCCCCAGGTGGGCCTGGGTATCCGCTTCGACGGCCTCACGGAAGGCACGGGCGCTCCGCCCCCCAAGCTGGGGTCGCACACCGAGCAGATCCTTGGCACGTGGCTCGATTGCGATGCCGCCCACATCGACCAACTCCGCACCCAACAGATCATCTGAGAGGACCACACCATGCAGTTCGAAGAAATCACCTACGCCGAAGACGGCCCCGTCGGCACGATCACGCTCAACCGGCCGCACGACGGCAACATGTTCACGCCGAAGATGTGCCACGAGATTCGTGACTGCATCAACGAGATCAGGCGCGAGACCCGGACCCGCGTGACTGTCATCACCGGCGCCGGCGACAAGTTCTTCTGCATCGGCGGCCGCAAGGAAGGCATGGAGGACACGCTGATGTACGCCGGCGTGCTGCCCACGCTGGAGATGTACGAGGCCATCGACAAGCTGCAGAAGCCGGTGATCGCCTCGGTCAACGGCTTCGCAGTGGGCGGCGGCAACGTGTTGCACGTGGTCTGCGACATGACGATCGCAAAGGAAAGCGCCGTGTTCCGCCAGGTCGGGCCGATGATGGGCAGCTTCGACGGCGGCTACGGCACCTGGTACCTGGAAGACCTGATCGGAAAGAAGCGCGCCAAGGAGATGTGGTACCGCAATCCCAAGCTCAGCGCACGCGAGGCGCTCGACTGGGGCTTGGTGAACCACGTGGTGGCCGACGGTGAACTGCAGGGCTTTACCCGCAAGATCGCCCTGGAGATCGCGGACCGAGGCGCCTTCGCGCTGGCGTCCATCAAGGCATCGTTCAACGCTCGCCACGGTGGCGTGTCGGGGCTGTCGCGCATGGCCCACGATCTGCTGCTGCGCGGCTATCTCGACACCAAGGAGCACGAGGAACTGGCGGCCTCCTTCGCCGAGCGCCGCGCGCCCGACAGCGACAAGTTCGGCCACTGAGCGAACCAGCATGAGAAGGGACCACCATGTCTCACCTGTTGACCTTGCATGACCCGGCCCGAGCGCGCGAGAACTATCTCTCGGGCATCTGGCAAACCGACACGCTCTATTCGCTGACCCGCCGGCATGCGACGGAACGCGGCAGCGCCTACGCACTGCGCGACGGCACGAGGCGTTTGACCTGGAGCGCACTGGCTGCCTGGGTGGACGCCGTGGCCGCGGACCTCCACGCCGCCGGCTTGCGCCGTGGCGACCGGGTGTCGATCTGGCTGCCGAACCGGTTGGAGAACGTTGTCATCCTGCTGGCCTGCTCACGCAACGGCTACGTCTGCAATCCGTCGCTGCACCAGAACTACACCGCGGCAGAAATCGTGACGCTGCTGTCACGCATCGAATGCCGAGCGTTGTTCGCGCAGCCCGGCTGGGGTGCGGACGCAGCCACTGCCGACATCTTCGCGCGTGCGCAAGAGCTCGGGCATATGAAGCGTGTCTATGCGCTGCCGCCCTTGCGCGCGACCGATGCGCAGATGCCGGCCGCGTCGAACCCAATGCCGATGCCTGCGCAGACTCCGCGCTTGGCTGGGCTGGCGCCCAGCACGCATCCCGACCAGATCGTGTATCTCGCCTTCACCAGCGGCACTACGGGCGCTCCCAAAGGCGTGATGCATAGCGACAACACCTTGCTGGCCAACGGGCGCGCCATGGTGGCGGACTGGTCCATGAACGAGAAGACCGTGCTGCTGACCTTGAGTCCGATGAGCCATCACATCGGCACCGTCGCGCTGGAACAGGTGCTGGTCGCTGGCTGCGAGCTCGTCATGCATGATCCGTCCGCGGGCGTTGCACCGCTCGATTGGATCGAGGAAACCGGCGCGACCTATGTCATGGGCGTACCCACGCACGCCATGGACCTGCTCCATGAGCTGAGCAAGCGCGGCGCCAAGCAGCTCGGGGCGGTCAAGGTTTTCTACATGGCGGGCGCGCCGATCCCCACCGAAACCGCGCGGCGGCTGATGTCGCTTGGCGCGAAGCCCCAGAACGTCTATGGCATGACCGAATGCGGCTCGCACCAGTACACGAAGCCGGCAGATCCCATGGACGTGATCACCAGCACGTGCGGCAAGTCGTGCGCCGGTTACGAGGTTCGGCTGTGGCAACCCGACAACCCGGACATGGAGGCGCTGCCCGGCGAAGTCGGCGAGATCGCCGGCCGCGGTGGCCTGCTGATGCTGGGCTACTTCAACAACCAGACGGCGACGGAATCCTCGTTCAACAGCAGCGGCTGGTTTCTCAGCGGCGATCTGGGTCGCTTCGACGAGAACGGGAATCTCGAGATCGTGGGCCGCAAGAAGGACCTGATCATCCGCGGCGGCCACAACATCCATCCGGCGCACATCGAGGAATATGCCCATCGGCATCCGGGCGTGAAGAAGGCCGCCGCCTTCGGCGTGGCCGACGAGCGGCTGGGCGAGAAGGTGTGTCTGGCCGTCATCGCTCAGGACACGCCGCCGGGAGCCGATGAGATCCTGGAGCACTTGGCGCGCGAAGGGCTTTCCAAGTTCGACATGCCCGAGTTCTTCATCGTCGTGCAGGAGTTTCCCCTGACCGCGAGCGGCAAGATCCTCAAGCGCGAGTTGATGCAATGGGTTTCGAGCGGCCGCCTGCAACCCGAACCCGTGCGCTACAAGGCGCCGGCCACCGCGCCATGATCGAACTCAGCCATGACGAAGAGTTCGCCGTCCTCACGATACGGCGTTCGACATCCCTCAATGCGCTCAACTTCGAGTTGCTGGAAGAGATGGGGGAGTACCTCGACCAGCTCAAGGCCTCTAGAGCGCGTGCGTTGATCATTACCGGCGAAGGAGAAAAGGCGTTCTGCGCTGGCGCCGACATCAAGGAACTGCAGCAGCGCGGGCTGGCAGCGCAGCGTGAAGGCGCGGAACTCGGCCAGGGCGTGTTCGCGCTGCTCGATCGTCTCCCGATCCCGTCGATCGCGCTGGTCAACGGCTTTGCATTCGGCGGCGGTTGCGAACTGGCACTGGCCTGCACCCTGCGTATCGCCTTGCCCAACGCTAAGTTCGGCCTGCCCGAAGTGAAGTTGGGCCTGATCCCCGGCTACGGTGGAACGCAGCGCCTGCCGCGGCTGGTGGGGCAGGGCCGAGCGCTGGAAATGGTGATGACCGGCCGAACCGTCGATGCCGAAGAGGCTCTGGCCATCGGCCTGGTGAATCGCATCGTGCAGGCGCCCGGCCTAGCCGCTGCCAAGGCCTATGCCCGCGAGTTCACCGGCCACGGCCTGCGTGCCTTGCAGTTCGCCCGTGAAGCGGTGCAGCGTGCGATGGACGTATCGCTGCACGAAGGGCTGCGCGTCGAAGCGGACCTCTCCACCCTGGCGTACCGCACCCGCGACGCCGAGGAAGGGATGCAGGCCTTTGTCGAGAAACGCAAGCCGGAGTTCCGCGATGAGTGAACGTGAATGCATTGTCGTCACCGGCGCCAGCCGGGGAATCGGGGCCGCCATCGCACTGGCGCTGGCACAGCAGGGCAGGCATGTGGCCTGCCTCTCGCGCTCAGGCGCGCTGCCTGCCAGCGCCGGCGCGGCTGCCGAGGTCATCGAACATTGGATTCCTGCCAAGGCCGACGTGACCGACCCGGTGGCGTTCGCCGCGGCCCTGCGCAAGCTGGCGGACGAAGGCTGGATCATCAAGGGGTTGGTGAACAACGCAGGCGTGCACATCGACGCCTCTTCAGCCGAGATGTCGCTGGAGCAGTGGCACCAGGTGATGGACACCAATGCGACCTCGGTCATGACCGCCTGCCAGGCTGCCTACCCGCACTTGGTCGCCGCAGGCGGCGGGATGATAGTCAACATCGGTTCCTTCTTCGACAAGTTGGGCGTGAAGCGCAACCTCGCGTATTGCGCGAGCAAGGCCGCGGTTGGCGCCATCACGCGCTGCCTGGCGGTGGAGTGGGCCGGCAAGGGTATCCGGGTGATGGACGTCGCCCCTGGCTACATCGTTACCGACCTGAACGCCGATTCGATGACCGAAGGCGGGCCGTTGCGTGCATACCTCGACAAGCGCATTCCGGGCCGCAGGCCAGGCTCCGCTGCCGACGTCGGCGCGCTCGTGGCATCGATGTTTACACCTGCCGGATCGTTCCTTACCGGCGAAACCATCTACGTCGACGGCGGCCAAGCCGTCGCTCACTGAAGCCATGAACATTCTCGAACGACTGGATTCCCGCGTCGCCCTCAACGACGAGGAAGGCATGCTGCTGGACAGCGTCCGGGCCCTGGCACGCGACCAGATCGCCCCTCGCGCCGAGCACTACGACCGCAGTGCCGAATTCCCCTGGGAACATGTGAAGGCCATCAAGGAGCTGGGGTTGAACGCCATGTTCATCCCCGAGGCTTATGGCGGCGCCCAGCTGTCGTACACCGCCTACCTGACCTGCGTACGGGAGATCAGCAAGGCCTGCGCGGCCACCGGGATCATCTGGGCCACCAACTACCACGGCATGAAGCCGCTGATCGACTGGGGCACCGAAGAGCAGAAGCAGCGGCTGCTGCCTCGGATCGCGGAGGGCGGCCTGGGAGCGCTCGCCATCACCGAGCCGGGCGCCGGGTCGGACGCCACCGGCATGCGCACCACGTTCCGGGAGGAGGGTGATGAGATCGTCGTCAACGGCGGCAAGACTTTCATCACCAACGGTGACGTCGCCGACCTCTACCTGCTGTTCGGCAAATGGGAAGGCATTGCAGGCGCCAAGGAAAGCATCTCGGTGCTGATCCTGGAGAAGGGCACGCCGGGCCTGTCCGTCGTGCGGCTGGAAGACAAGATGGGCACGCGCGCTTCCAGCACGGCGACACTGGCCTTCGACAACTGTCGCGTTCCGCGTGCCAACCTGATCGGCAACCCAGGCGATGGCCTGAAGATCCTGTTCGCCTCGCTTAACAAGTCGCGCCCCAGCGTGGCGGCGCATGCGCTGGGCATCGCCCGCGGCGCCTTCGAGGATGCCACCGCGTACATCAACGAGCGCAAGCAGTCCGGCCGCAAGATCCTGGAGTTCCAGGGCATCCAGTTCATGCTGGCCGATCTGGCATCGGAGATGGCGCTGGTGGAGAGCTGGCTCTGGCAGGTGGCCCGCTGGGTCGACGCCGGGGAGAAGGATTTTGGCATCGAGGCTTCGCTCTTGAAGATGCGCGCGAGCGACCTCGCCATGCGCGTCACCACCGATGCCGTGCAGTTGCTCGGCGGCTACGGCTACTGCAAGGACTTCCGCGTCGAGCGCCTCATGCGCGACGCCAAGATCACCCAGATCTGGGAGGGGACCAACCAGGTCCACCGCCAACTGATCGGCCGCAGCTTCCTGCAGCGCTGAGCCATTCAAGGAGAAATCATGAGCGAGATCAAGACCATCGGTATCGCCGGCGCGGGCACCATGGGCGCCGGCATTGCCATCGTGTGCGCGCGCGCGGGTTTCCGCACCCGCGTGTTCGACCTGAAGCAGGACGCACTGGACCGCGCCCGCGGCCAGACGGAAGGCTTCCTGCGCAAGAGCGTGGAGCGCGGCAAGCTGGCCGCCGAGAAGCTGCCCGAGATCATGGGCCAGTGGAGCGGTACGACCAGCCTGGAAGACTTCGCCGACTGTGACCTGGTGATCGAGGCCGTGTTCGAGAGCCTGCCGGTCAAGCACGAACTTTTCGGCAAGCTGGACAAGATCTGCGGGCCGCAAGCCATCTTCGCGAGCAACACCTCCACCATCAGCATCACCGAGATTGCCGGCGGCTCGGGCCGGCCAGACCGCTTCGTCGGCATGCACTTCTGCCTGCCGGCGCAGCTGATGAAGTTGGTGGAGATGTCGCCCGGCCTAACCACCAGCGAGGAGACCTTCGCCCGCGCCTGGGCAGCCTGCGAAACCATGGGCCAGAAGCCGGTGAAGACCCAGGACACCCCCGGCTTCGTCCTCAACTATTTCCTGATCCCCTTCAACAACGATGCGATCCGCCTGGTGGAGCAGGGGGTGGCCGAGGCCGCCGACATCGACCTCGCTATCAAGACGGGCATGGGCTATGCGATGGGTCCGATGGAACTGCTGGACCTGATCGGCATGGACACGCAGAAGCTGCTGTGCGAAGCCATGCACGGCGTTACCAACGAACCGCGCGCCGCCTGCCCGCCGCTGGTGAAACGCATGATCGCCGCCGGCTGGCTCGGAAAAAAGAGCGGCCGCGGCTTCCACCGCTATGCAGACAGCAAGATGTACGGAGCCTGATGCCATGACCAATACATACCGCGTCGTCCCGTCGGGCGACAGCCGCTCCTTCCCTGCGACGCACGCCTTCCTTGAGCAGGCCGATGCCCAGGGTGCATCGCGCGTCTTCATCGGCCAGGGTGCCGGCGGCGCCTTCGCCGCCGCCGGCGAGCTGGGCGCCTGTCCCTTCGTCGCCATCGAACTGGGCCAGGAATGCCTCGGCGTGCATACCGGCGAGCAGAAAGGCCACGAAGGGTCCAATGTGGTGGGCTTTGCCCGCTTCCGCCTCGGCTGCGCCGATCCCACGCCGCTCGTGGAACTGGTGCGCCAGCCGCAGACTCGCGACTCCGCCATCACCGCGGCCAAGGCCGCCTTCGAGGCTGCCGGCCTGAAAGTGGCCGTGTGCGGCGATTTCCCGGGCCGCATCATCGACCGGCTGGTCCGGCCGTACCTCAATGCCGCGCTGCGCCGCCTGGACGAGAAGCTCGCAAGCGCCGAGGACATGGACAAGACCCTGTGCCTGGGCCTGGGCTACCCGGAAGGCCCGATCTCGCTGCTGGAGCGTACCGGCCTCGCTGAACACCACGACGTGACCCAGGCCTTGTACCAGGCCCTGGGTCAGGAACCCTATGCGCCGGCGCGCCGTGCCCAGGTGGCCAAGGCGCACGAAGGCCGAGCCTGATTCGAACGGAACATCGATGGACCAAGCCACACTCCCCAAGCCGGTCGCCAACGCCGATTCGAAGCCCTATTGGGACGCCGCTCGCGAACGGCGGCTTGTCATCCGCAAGTGCAAGGCCTGCGGCGAGCTTCACTTCATGCCCCGCTACCTGTGCCCCGTCTGCTGGTCCGACCAGCTGGAATGGGTGGATGCCAAGGGGACTGGCAGCGTGCACAGCTTCACCGTCATCCGCCGCGCCTCTGACCCCGCGTTCGCGCCGCTGGTTCCGTATACGGTTGCACTCATCGACCTCGACGAGGGGCCGCGCATGATGGCCAACATCGTGGGCGCGGACGCGCTCGCGGTAAAGATCGGGGACCGTGTCCAGGTGACCTTCGAGGACCGCGGCGACGGCGCCATGGTGCCGCAGTTCACGCCTGTGACAGCCTGAGGGAGGAACGAGACAATGAAGACGCCCGCATCCCTGAAGAACAAGATCGCCATCGTCGGCGTTGGTGAATCCGACATCGGCAAGGTTCCTCACATGTCGGGCCTGGGCCTCAACGCCCAGGCCGCGAAACGCGCACTGGAGGAGTCTGGCCTGAAAGTGTCGGACATCGATGGCGTGCTCACAGCCTATTCCTTCACCGAACCGTACTTCATGCTCGGCTCGGTGCTGTGCGAATACCTGGGCGTGAAGCCGCGCTTCAATGCATCGGTGGTCTCCGGCGGTGCCAGCCCGGCGGTGATGCTCAAGCATGCGGCCGAAGCGATCGCCTCCGGCCAGGCCGAGACCGTCCTGGTGTGCGCCGGAGAGAACCGCGCTACCGGCCTCACGCGCGACGCCGCGCTTTCGGCACTGCTTGCGGTGGGGCATCCGTACTTCGAGCAACCGTACGGCGGTTCGATCCCGGGCTACTACGCCATGATCGCCCAGCGCCACATGCACGTGCACGGCACGACGCGCGAACAGATGGCGCACGTTGCGGTCAACACCCGTGCCCACGCGCTGCTGCACCCCAACGCGCACATGAAGATGAAGCCGCTGGCGCTGCAGGAAGTGCTGGACGCCAAGCCGATTGCCGATCCTTTGGGCATGCTGGACTGCTGCCTGATTTCCGATGCCGGCGGCGCCTTCATCGTCACTTCGGCCGAGCGTGCGCGCGACCTCAAGGCCAAGCCCGTCTATCTGCAGGGCATCGGCGAATACCACACGCACGAACACCTGATGTGCGCGCCCAGCCTGACCGAGTTCGGCGCCACCGAATCGGGCCGCACCGCCTACCAGATGGCGGGCCTGGGCCCGCAGGACATCGACGTGGCGGAGCTCTACGACTGCTTCACCATCGTCCCCATCATCGAGCTGGAGGAACTGGGCTTCTGCAAGCCGGGGGAGGGCGGCGCCTTCTTCGCCGAGGGTCACGCGCGGATCGGGGGCAAGCTGCCGGTCAACACCCACGGCGGCATGCTCTCGCATGCCCATGCCGGCGCCGCGGGCGGCCTGTTCGGCATCGTCGAGGCCGTGCGTCAGCTGCGCGGCGGCCTGGGCGAGCGCCAGGTGCAGGGCGCCGAGGTGGCGCTGGTGCACAACGAGGGCGGCGTCCTGTCTTCGCACTGCACGCTCATCCTGGCCAATGACAAGGGCTGAGAGCCGATCCATCCAACACACAAGGAGTCATCATGAACATCAATGCCGAGCCGCGCGGCCGCTACTTCGAAGACTTCGAGGTGGGCCAGGAGGTCGTCACCCCAGCGCGCACGATCACCTCGACCGACATCGTCAACTTCGCCTGCCTGACGGGCGACTTCAACGAGGTCCACACCAATTTCGAGTACTGCAGGACCACGCCCTTCGGCGAGCCGGTCGCGCACGGCCCGCTGGTCTACGGGATCATGGGCGGGCTGCAGTACGCCAGCGGCATCAACGACGGCACGCTGATCGGCCTGTTGGGGATTGACGAGTGGCGCATGCTGGGCCCGGTCAAGCATGGCGACACGATCCGAGTGGCGCAGACGGTGGTGGAGAAGAAGGAAACCAGCAAGCCCGACCGAGGCGTGATCACGTTCCTGCGGCGATGCGTGAAGCAGGACGGCTCGGTGGTCCAGGAGATGAAGGCCACGCTCATGTACAAGCGCCGGCCCAGGGCCTGATCAAGCAGTTGACCCGGTTTGGCGCTTGTCTCTGCTTCAGGCCGAGTCGTCAGTATCGGACGGCTGGTCAGGCGCGACGTAGTACTCTGGCCAGAACCGCATCACCATCTCGCGGCTGCGACCGTATGCATAGCAGCTGTCGAGCTGGGGCGGCGGTCCGTCGCCGCTGTGCTTGCGCGCGGCGGCAGGCCGCAGACCGCGAATGCCCTGCATTGCGGTTGTGGCGAGCGGGATCAGCACCTCCATCAGGTGCGTGCAGCTGGCGGCGCCGCGCAGACGCTGCTTGACCGTTGCCGACCAGCCTCGGGCGATACGTTCTCCGATCAAAGCGCGCAAGGTTGTCTCGGCTTCCTTGCAGACCCCATAGGGCGTGACGTCGGAGGCCGCGCAGATGTCCCGCACAACGAAGTCGCCATCGACCGTGAGTCGCACCCACAGATCGTGCAAGGCCTGACCAGGCGGCACGGGCAGCGGTCGGCCAAGGCTTTCGAACAGAAAGGGTTTGGTGTCGATCAGATGGGCTTCGATGTCGTAGAGCCCGTCCTGCCGGGCGTACGCCTGCATGTCGATGACGCGCCGGTGGATGTCACGGCGCGAGGTGGGTGGAGGTAAAGGCATGGATGGACTCCCGGTTTTCACGCCGCCATGAAGCCGCCGTCTACGCCCTGCAGGCTCCCGGTGACGTAGCGGGCGCGGTCCGACAGCAGCCACACGACCAGCTCGGCCACCTCCTCGGGCTGCCCCAAGCGGCCCATCGGAACAGATGCGAGCAAGGCATCGCCCCGCGTCGCCAATGACGACTTGACGAACACCGTATCGATGAAGCCGGGGCACACGGCGTTCACGCGAATGCCCGAGGCGGCGTATTCGACGGCTGCGGTCTTGGTCAGGCCGTTGATGGCATGCTTGCTTGCACTGTAGGCACCCGAGCCGGCGCGGCCGACCAGGCCGGAGACGGATGAGGCGTTCACTATCGCGCCACCGCCGCGCTGGCGCATGTGCTCGAGTTCGGCCCGCATGCACAACCATGTGCCGGTGACGTTGATCTGCATGATCCGGGCGAATGCCTCTTCGCTGATCTCTCCGATCTTCTTGGAGGCTGCACCACACTGCCATTGGGCAACCGCGGCGTTGTTGAATGCGCCGTCGAGCCGGCCTAAGCGCTCGACTGCTGCGCCGACCATGGCATCGACGTCGCTCGATACGCTGATGTCTGCGCGCAGCGCCACCGCCGTGCCACCGGCCCCTGCGATCAACGATGCGGTCTCCTGGGTGCCCTCGAAGTTGAGGTCCGCCACTGCCACGCGCGCACCCTCGCGGGCGGCGGCCAAGGCCGTCGCGCGCCCGATCCCCCCAGCCGCGCCGGTGATGAGGATCACTTTGTCGTTCAACATTTCAGGTCCCTCGTTAACGTAATGTGCGCCGTCATGACCGTCCGGGTCGCGCGAACAGGCGGGTGATCTGCCGGACGTCCTCCACCTCCTCGAGATTCATGAGCAAGCCAAGAGAAGTTCTGGCGGTCTCGTCACCGAAGCTGCGTCCGACGAGGTCCAGGTATTTCTGCTCGATGTCGCACCGGCTCAAGGGGTTGAACGGCGAGCCGAGCGCATAGGCCGTGGCGGACAGGATCTTGCCATCGCGCATGTGCAGCGTGACCTTCCCCTTGGGAATCTGCGTGGCGCATTCCGGGTCGACTTCCAGGCGTACGCGAGCGGCAATGGCGGCCACAGCCGGGTTCTGGAAGTTGTCAGCCTCGGCGTCCAGATAGGCGCCGACATCGTTGCGACCGTTGACGATGCGCATGGCGATGCCGTACTCGGCGCTGAACTGGGCGCCGACGATGTCCATGGGCCTCGGGCCGGTGGCGCCGGTGTGGACCAGGGTCAGCGGCTCGCAGCCGAGCACCACCTCCTCGATGTCGTCGGGCGCAATCGCCTGCGTCGCCCGAAGCTTGTCGTACGCCGCGAAATGATGGTGGATCAGCGCGCAGGACGCATGGGGCTTGAGCGCTGCGCGCTCGGGAAAATGCCAGTGCGATCCCAGCTGTTCGTGCAGGAAGCGCGCGTCGTGCGCGTTGCAAAATGCCTGCAGAAAGCCGCGCCTGCCTTCGAAGATCGTCGGCGGCCCGCTGAGGCCCAGGCGGGCAAGTCGCGCGGAACGGATGCCACCCGCGGCGCCGATTCCGGCATGGGCGCGCTTCACCTCGCCGCCGCTTTGCGAGTACTCCGTTGTGCCCGACGCGTGGCTTCCCGCGATGCCCAGGGCATTGACAGTGGTCTCGAGGTCGTATTGCTCCAGCATGGCCGTGACCAGCGCAACGCCGAACACACCATGCGCACCTGTCTGGTGGAATCCTCGTTCGAGCAACATCGAGGGCATGGTGGCCAGGGCCAGGCGGATGATGGTCTCGAAGCCCACGGTCGCGGCTCGCAGCAGGCTGGCGCCACTGGCGCCCAGCGTCTCGGCCACGGCCAGGCCGGCGGGAACGACGACGCAGCCCGGATGGGCATAGGCGCCGTTGCCGCCGTAGTCATCGATCTCGAAGCTGCTGCCGGCCGTGCCGTTGACGAAGGCGGCGCCTTCCGCATCGGCCTGCAACCCGCTGCCGAGAATCGATGCCGGGCCGCTGCGGCCGAACTGGGTCACATAGGCCTGCGCAATGCGCGGCGCCGGCAGGTCGCAGCAGCTGACCTCGGCGCCGATCTGATCCAGGATATGCAGCTTCACCCGCTCGAGCACGGCGGCGTCGACATCGCGCAGTTGCAGTGCCAGTGCCCATTCGGCGAGCTGCTGCGCTACCGGTGGTATGGAAGAAGGTTCGTCGGTCATGCCTGTCAATTCCTTGGCGGATAAGGGCTGCTTGCTACTCGGCGCGCGCGCCGGATTTCTTGATGACCTGCGCCCAGGTTGCAATCTCGGTTTCCAAGAATGCGGAGAACTCCTGCGGCGTCGAGCCGACGACATCCGAAGAGACCCCATGCAGCTGGCTGACGACTTCAGGGCGACCGAGGATCTTCTTCGCCTCGCGCTGCAATTTGTCGACTACCTCCTTGGGCGTGCCGGCTGGCGCCAACAGGCCGATCCAACCAAGCAGCTCGTAGCCTGGAACGCCTGCCTCGGCCACCGTAGGTACATCAGGTATCAACGGGGATCTCTCCTTGCCGGTGGTCGCCAGGATCTTGAGGCGGCCTGTCTTCATCTGGGGAAGCACACCGGGCGGCGACTGGATCGCCACATCGATTTGCCCGGCCAGCAACGCCAATGTCACGGGGCCGGTGCCGTTGTACGGCACATGCACGGCGTCGAATCCCGCCATGGTCTTGAGCAACTCCATGCCGAGATGGTTGCCCTGACCCGAACCCGCGGAGCCATAGCTCAGGTCCGTCTTTTTCGACTTGGCGAGCGCCAGGAACTCGCCCAGGGTGTTGGCCGGCGACCCAGCCGGCACCGCGACTACGAACGAGTTGCTCGTTAGCTGGGAGACTGGCGAGAAATCCTTGACAGGGTGGTAGGCAAGCTTGGAATACAGGTTGATGTTTGTGGCATGGCTCGATGCGGTCACCAACAGCATGTGACCGTCCGCCGGTGCCTTGGCGACGAACTCCGCGGCGATGTTGCCAGCGGCACCCGGCTTGTTTTCGACGACGGCCGGCTGTCCCAACGCCGCAGGCAGGTGCTGCGCGAGCAGGCGAGCAACTAAGTCGATGGTGCCTCCCGGCGGGGTCGACGCGATGATCCGGATCGGCTTACTGGGAAAGGCCTGCGCGATCGCCGATGTGCCGATACAGACTCCGGCTATCAATGCCAGGGCCAGTCGAGCGAGGGTTGTACCAGTCTTCATCTCAGTCTCCATGTAATCGTTTAATGGCGCTCGAACTGCCTGGCGGCAGGCCGCCATTGGCATACAGAAGGGAGTCACCGCGTCATGGCGCCTGCTTCAGTGATGGGAAGTCCGACCAGCCGTTCCAGTTCCATGTGCGACAAGCCTTCGACGGTGTCGATAAGACGCAGGCCCTGCGGCGAACACTCCAGGGTGGCGAGGTCGGTGTAGATGCGCTTGATGCAGCTCACGCCGGTCAGTGGATAGGTGCAGCGCTCAACGACCTTGCTGACATTGTTCTTGTTCAGCAGATCCATCATCACCCATGCGGCCTTCGCCCCGATGGCCAGGTCCATGGCGCCGCCCACGGACGGGATGGCCTGGGGGTCACCGGTGCTCCAGTTGGCGAGATCACCCGTGGCCGAGACCTGGAAGGCGCCGAGCACGGCGATGTCCAAATGACCGCCACGCATCATCGCGAATGAGTCTGCCTGGTGAAAGAACGCCCCGCCGGGCAACAGCGTGATGGGCTGCTTGCCGGCATTGACGAGGTCGTAGTCCTCCAAGCCCTCAATTGGCGCGGGACCCATGCCGAGGATGCCGTTCTCGCTCTGCAGGATGACCTCGCGCCCAGCGGGGATGTGGTTGGCAACCAGGGTCGGCATTCCAATGCCCAAGTTGACGTAGGCGCCCTCGGGAATGTCCAGAGCCAAGCGGGCTGCCAGTTGCGTCTTGCTGCGTGCTTGGTATCTCATCGTCAGGCGATCTTTCTAGTGCCAACCGAGGGGGTGGCCATGCGTGGCAGCCGGACCAGCCGTTTCACATGAATGCCCGGAGTCACGATGGCCTCGGGATCGAGTTCGCCCAGTTCCCGGACCTCATAGACGCTTGCCACCGTGAACTTCGCCGCGGCTGCCATCACGGGGCCGAAATTGCGAGCGGCCTTGCGGTAGACCAGGTTTCCCCAGCGGTCGCCGGCTTCGGCCTTGACCAGCGCGACATCAGCAACGATGGGGTACTCGAGCACGTAGTGCCGGCCCTGGATCTCGCGGGTCTCTTTCCCTTTGGCAAGCTCCGTGCCGTAGCCCGTGGGGCAGAACACCCCACCGAGCCCGGCCCCCGCCGCGCGGATGCGCTCCGCCAAGTTGCCCTGGGGCACCAGCTCGAGTTCGATCTTCCCGCTTCTGTACAAGCCGTCGAAGACATGGCTGTCGACCTGGCGCGGAAAGCTGCAGACGACCTTGCGCACGCGGCCGGCCCTGAGCAGCGCGGCCACGCCATACTCGCCATTGCCGGCGTTGTTGCAGACGATCGTCAGGTCCTTTGCGCCTTGCTCGAGCAGCCCGACGATCAGTTCGTGCGGGATGCCCGCGGTGCCGAAGCCGCTGATCAGCACGGTCGAGCCGTCCTGTACACCGGCGAGCGCCTCGATCGGTGAGGCCGCGATTTTGTTGATCATTTGGATTGCTTCGCGGAGGTTGGTGACGCTTGCGGCTCAGTCGGCCCCGCCGCGAAGCCG
This sequence comes from Variovorax sp. LjRoot84, assembly GCF_964254305.1. Lineage (NCBI taxonomy): Bacteria > Pseudomonadati > Pseudomonadota > Betaproteobacteria > Burkholderiales > Comamonadaceae > Variovorax > Variovorax sp. LjRoot84. The sequence continues at coordinate 3,296,736 of NZ_CAXUTE020000001.1, read as the reverse complement.
GGGTAAAGATTGACGTAGCCGAGCGCCTTGCGCTTCTGCGCCTTTTTGGCGGCCGCTTCGCGAGACATCGCCTTGAAACCGTATGCCGCGATCAACCGATGCATGAAGGCGCCGCGTGCGGTCACGGCGACGGCGTCATGCAACGCATGTTCGCTCCAGCCCGCCTCGAGCACGGCGTCCACGTCGGCTTGCCCTATCGCGTTCGGGTCGGTCATCAGCTTTCGTACGTACCCCAGCAGCACCTTGAGCCGTGCGTCCACTGCCGCCTTCTCCGGATCCTCCAGCAACTGCTCGACCACCCCTTGCGGGATGCCCCATGCATAGGCCACCTCGGAATGGGCGATGTGCACGAGTTCGCATCCGGCGACCGCGCAAGCGTAAGCAAGGATCAGTTCTCGCTCGCCCTGGCTCAGCGGCGATGGCCCGTTCATCAGGGCTTCGCTCATGGTGGACCACGGTTTGTAGATCTCGGGATACTGGGTGTAGATGCTAGGAGGGCCGGCGTCGGCGGACAGCGATGCGAGAAAGGGCATGGAACTGGAACTCCTTGGAGGGGCGGGCAAAGTGACGCCAAAGACCGGCGAATTCCTGTCGAGGTTTTCTGTGTTCGGCGGTCGCGATGGCGTTATTCTTCAAAAACTATGTATAGCCGTCCAATTGTTATTGGGGAATCATTGATAGTTTTTTGGAATCGTCAGCCACCCTGCGCCGAGGCCATGCGACCACGGAAAGAGCCATGAAACTCCAGTTCTTGAGGTACTTCTGCGTGCTCGCGGAAGAATTGCACTTTCGACGCGCTGCAGACCGCCTGGCAATCTCGCAGCCTCCGCTCAGTACCGCCATCCGCTTGCTGGAGGAGGAGTTGGGCGTGCAACTGCTGCTGCGCAACAGCAAGATGGTCCAACTCACTCCCGCGGGTGCCGCGTTCCTGGTCGAGGCCAGGGAAATCCTCGAGCGCGTCTCGCGGGTCGGCAGCGTGGTGCGCGCGATCGACGGCGGCGCGCATGGGCGGCTGGACATTGGCTTCGCCGGCTCCATGCTCTACCGCGAGACCCCGGCCATCCTGGACCGGTTCAAGCGCGATGCGCCGGCCGTCGACGTGGTGCTGTACGAGCTCTACACCACCGAGCAGATCGAGAAGCTGATGCGCCGACAGCTCCATGCCGCGTTCATCCAAGCCTCCGTGCTGCCGGCACCGCTGGCCTCGATACCGCTGCGCAACGACGTTTTCGTGGCCTGCCTGCCGGAGCATCACCCGCTGGCGGAGAAGGCCAGCGTGGACCTGCGCGAGATGGCGGACGAAGCTTTCGTGATGTTCTCGCGCGAGAGCGCGCCGGCCAGCCACGACCATGTGATCGGCATCTTCAGCCAAGCCGGCATCCACCCCCGCACCGTGCACCAGGCGCGCATCTGGATGACGGTGGTGGCGATGGTGGCCAGTGGCTGCGGCATCGCGCTGGTGCCGCAATCGCTGTCGCGCACGAACATCGGCGGTGTCCGTTTCATTCCCCTGGCTGGCACCTCCGCTACAGCGCCGGCGCTTCTGGCATGGAATCCAAGCATGGTGCCGCTCGCCCTGGAGAAGTTCCTCGCCAGCGCTAGGGTCACGATCCGGCAACAGGCGAAGTCGCCGGCCAGGAAGGCGCGCCTCTAGAGAAGCGCAAGCGGATGGATCGCAAGATACCGCGCACGCGGCGGGCCGAGGAGATGGACATGAGAACAGATCGTGGCGTGGCTCTTGCTACCATTTCTCTCATGAACCTCGGCGATGGCAGTCCCGCGTCTCCCTTTCCCTCCGCGACCGTCCTGATGCTGCGCGATGCACCGGCAGGGCTCGAAGTCTTTCTGCTCGAGCGCCATGGGCTGTCGGAGGTGCTGGGCGGCGCCTATGTGTTCCCTGGTGGCAAGCTGGATCGCGCGGATGCGGAGTTGCTTGGCATGCTCGACCAGCCGCCTTCCGCCTTGCCGGTTGCGCTAGGGGAGCCGGCGCTCGACGAGGGCAACGCGGCGGCGCTGTACGTCGCGGCGATCCGCGAAGTTTTCGAGGAGGCGGGTGTGCTCTTCGCCGATATCGGCCAGGATGGTGTGCAGGCGGCGCAGGCGCTGCATCGCGCTGGTCGTGCCTTCCGCGACGTGGCGGAAGGTCTCGGCGTCCCGCTGGCAGCTGCCAGCCTTCTGCCGTGGTCGCGCTGGGTCACGCCGCTGAACAGCGTGCGAGCGCGTAAGCATTTCGATGCGCGCTTCTTCGTCGCGGGGGTGCCGCCTGGCCAGGAGCCGGTGCATGACCAGCATGAGACCACCGAAAGCGTTTGGCTCGCTCCGGCTGCCGCACTGCGCGAGTATTGGGAAGGTCGTATACAACTGGCCGCGCCGCAGATCATGAGTTTGGCCCAGCTCTCGCGCTTCCGTGATGTTGCGAGCGTGCTTGCGGATGCGCGCAGCCGCAAACCGCCGCGCATCCAGCCCGAGGCCTTTCAGGAGGGCGGTGTGAATATGGTGTGCTACCCCGGCGATTCGCAGCATTCTCTGCAGACGCGCCTGCTGCCTGGGCCCAGCCGCCTTTGTTGGCGCAACGACCGCTACGAACCTGAGGGTGGGCTTGAGGCCTTGCTCGGCTGAGGCGTTGTTCACGAACCCGTTCGAACTGTCTCTCCGCCGGCGGTCTGTCGACGGCTCCGGACGCCGCAAAGCGGTGAGGTCTGTGCGTTTGGCGAGCAACGTGCCGCGAGGTTAGCCATAAGGAAACGCACATGAGCGTCCATTAAAGCTCAGTTATCTTCTTGCTGCCGCCCACCCAATCCACTTACTCGCAGATGGTGCATCTGACCATGTTTCGAACCCTGCTCAGATCCAAGATCCACCGCGCCACCGTCACCGATTGCGAACTGCACTACGAGGGCTCCTGCGCCATCGACGAAGAGCTGCTGGAGGCCGCTGGGCTTGCGGAGAACGAGCAGATCCACGTCTGGAATCAACAACGGCGAGTGCTTCGTGACCTACGCGATCCGCGGACAGAGGGGCAGCGGCATCATCTCGCTCAACGGCTCGGCAGCGCGCCGCGCGTCGGTGGGCGAACTGGTAATCATCGCCGCCTTCGGCCTTGTTCCCGAGGACCAAGTACGCAACCACCGGCCGAAGCTGGTGTTCATGGACGACGCGAACCGGATCAAGGAAGAGCGCGCCCATATCCCGGTACAAGGCGCGTTGCCGTCTAAGGGCGCGGCGGCCGACCACGAGCAGACCCAGACTTTGTTGCGGCAAGTACGTCATGTTCAATCCCAGCGAACTGTCGGATGAACGACTCGGAGAGCTTGCGCGCGAGTGGCGCCGTGAAGCGTTGCGCGGTGTACTGCACGCGCGTGGCTACGCTCACGCGTACGAGGCCGAGTTTCGACGACGTATGGGCCCCGGGGCGACGTTAAGCGCGTCATTGGACGCCCGGCCACTCGCAGACCGTCGCCCGCGATGGTGGAGGTTCAGGTAGGCGCGGATCCTCCCGCGCTAACGATGTGCGTTCGTATATCTATCTTGTGGGGGACTCTCCACGTTCGCGAGCAACAAGCTCGGTCACGGCTTTTCAGCCTGATCTGGAATCACTGCCGCAAGCGCCAGATGAACTTGGCTGGCCATCTGCATGGCCCTGGCGGACAGGTCCGCCCCCGACACGTCCTCGTAGCGAGCTGGAATTCGCTCCTTGAGGGTAAGTCATATCAGCGTCGGCTCAGCACCCTCTTGACGGCAACTCCCGTCTGATCGAGACGGCGCTCAGATGTCGAGCACGTGGCGCAGCATGTGGAACGGCACGCGCCACGATTGGCCGTTGCCGGTGTCGACAGTGGCCGTTCGTTGGTTGATGCGAACGACGGTGCCCACTTGGGGTTGGAGGTACTTGTCGTCGAACGAGACCTTCTCGCCACCGCGGAAGTCATTGCGTGAAGCTTTGATTGGTGGTGGTGGCGACGGTGCTGTTGCTGCCGCCGGCTGCGCGGTCGCAAGCGGAGGCTCGACGGCCGCATAAGGCAGCTTCCACTCGCGCCGCGTGCCTTCCTCGTGCAACGTGACCTGCGTTTCCTTCATCGCCACGACCTTGCCGTTGCGCATCTGGCCGTCGCGCCAGTCGAGGAAGCGCACGGTCTGTCCCAGGTTCATGTTCGTGCGCACGGCGATGATCCGGCGCGGATCGGCCAGCAGGCGCTCGATGATGGTGCTCAGCTGGAACAGCTCCAGGCTGCTCGCGCGGTTGAGCGCATCGATCAGCTTCGGGTCGGTGCCTTGCAGGTTCACTGCGTCTTCCTTCGTTGCGCAGCCTGGTCGAGTGTGGGTCAGGCTGCCAGTCGTTGCCCAACGTGGTGGCCGCCGATGTTCCACGGCAGCAACTCGTCGATGCGGTTGATCGGATGGTCGGCAATGCGTGCGAGGACGTCGCGCAGATACGCCTGCGGATCGAGCCCGTTCAGCTTGGCCGTCTCCACCAGACTGTAGATCGCCGCGGCGCGCTCGCCTCCGGCGTCCGAGCCCATGAAGAGATAGTTGGATCTTCCAAGGGCCACACCACGTAGGGCGCGCTCGGCAGCATTGTTGTCGATCTCGATGCGACCATCGTCACGGTAACGCGTGAGCGATTTCCAGCGTGTCAGCGAGTAGCCGATCGCCTTGGCCAGTTCCGACTTCGTCGACACCTTGCTAAGCATGCTCGTGAGCCAGGCACGCATTGATTTTGATTGAAGCCTGATGAAACTGGCTGATGGCCTGCCCGGAGGGGATCGAACCCCCGACAACCTGCTTAGAAGGCAGGTGCTCTATCCAACTGAGCTACGGGCAGATGGAGGCCGATTTTACGGTGGCGTCCCCGGCGTCGGCGCCGGACGACAAGGGCTCTGGCCTTTGCCTGAGGCCGGGGCGTGTCGCGAAGAGCGACTGTGGAAGCTCCGCATGGAGTTCAATATGAGCAACGACGCCACCCAACCCGCTTCGTCACGCCACCCGACCCTCGACGAGGAACCCGAGATCGGCTTCGAAGAATCGATCCCTTCGGACGGCAAGGACCCGGTGGGCGAAAAGATGATCGATGAACTCGATCAGGCCAAACCCGATCGGACCGAGCCCAAGAAGGAACCGCCGCCCGAACCGATGCCGGAGCAGTTGCCTGTGAGCTGAGGCGGAAGAAAGAAAGTTGGTCGGGGCGAAAGGATTCGAACCTTCGACCCTCTGGTCCCAAACCAGATGCGCTACCAGGCTGCGCTACGCCCCGACGAAGCCTGCGATTCTAGCCTGTGCGAAGCAGGCCTTTCTCAGCGCTTCGCGTATTGCGTCTTGCCAAAGAGGATTTCGCGCTCCTTGTCGCCGGTGATCGGCGTGCGCAGCTCGGCCAGCACCTTGACGCCGCGCTGCACCGCGGGCCGGGCAGCGATGCCCTCGAACCACTTCCTCAGGTGTGGGAACTCGGTGAGCACGATGCCCTGGTTCTCCCAGCTGCGCAGCCACGGGAAGATGGCGATGTCGGCGATCGAGTAGGTTTCGCCGGCGATGAACCGGTGGCTGGCCAGCTGCTTGTCGATCACGCCGTAGAGGCGCCGCGCCTCGTTGCTGTAGCGGTCGATGGCGTAGGCGATCTTCTCGGGCGCGTACATGCGGAAGTGATGCGCCTGGCCCAGCATCGGGCCGACGCCGCCCATCTGGAACATGAGCCACTGCAGCACCTCGTAGCGCGCGCGCTCGCCTTCGGGAAGAAACTGGCCGGTCTTGCCGGCCAGGTAGACCAGGATCGCGCCGGATTCGAACAGCGAGATCGGCTTGCCGTCCGGGCCCTCGGGATCGGTGATGGCCGGGATCTTGTTGTTGGGGCTGATCTTGAGAAAGCCGGCTTCGAACTGGTCGCCCTTGCCGATGTTGACCGGGTGCGCGCGGTAGGGGAGGCCGCACTCCTCCAGCATGATGTGAATCTTGTGGCCATTGGGCGTGGGCCAGGAATAAACGTCGATGGGAGCTTGAGACATGGACTGCGTTCCAGAGGAAAGAGACAGGGCCGGCCAGCATAGCGGCCGGTGGCTTTTCCTGCAGAACCCGGCCCGTTCCGGCCTCAGGCGGCCACGGCGCTCGGTGCCAGGTGCTTGTGGATCAGCGCGACCACGGCAGCGCCTTCGCCGATCGCGCCGCCCACGCGCTTGACCGAACCGGAGCGCACGTCCCCCACGGCGAACACGCCGGCGACGCTGGTTTCCAGCGCAGCCGCGGGCCTGGCTGGAAATCCCCCGCGCGCCGCTTCCCCGGTCAACACGAAGCCATGCTTGTCGACCGAGACGCCGCAGCCCTCGAGCCAGTCCGTTTCCGGTACCGCGCCGATGAAGAGGAAGATATTGCGCGTCGGGCACTGCTCTTCGTCGCCGGTGCGACGGCAGCGCCAGGTGGCCCCGTTCAATCCCGAGGCCGGGTCGCCGTGCAGGCTCACCAGCTCGGTATGCGGGTGCAGCTCGATGTTGGGCGTGGCCTCGATGCGGTCGATCAGGTAGCGCGACATGGTGGCTGCGAGCGAAGGGCCGCGCACCAGCACATTGACCTTGGCGGCATGCTGCGACAGGAACACCGCGGCCTGGCCGGCCGAATTGCCGCCGCCGACCAGTGCCACTTCCTGCTGCGCGCACAGCTTGGCCTCCAGCGCCGAGGCCCAGAACCAGATGCCGCGGCCTTCGAATTCGGCCAGGCGCGGCACCTCGGGGCGGCGGTAGCGCGCGCCGCTGGCGATCACGACGGTTCGGGAACGCAGGCGCCGGCCATCGGTGAGCTGGACCGTGAGCTCTCCCTTGGTATCGGCTTCGCTGCAGTCCATGGAGGCGACCTCGGCCGGGATCAGCATCTCGACGCCGAATTTCTGCGCCTGAACGAAGGCGCGGCCGGCGAGCGCGCCGCCGGAGATGCCGGTCGGAAAGCCCAGGTAGTTCTCGATGCGCGCGCTCGCGCCCGCCTGGCCGCCGAAGGAACGGCAATCGACCACGATCACGCGCAAGCCTTCGGATGCGGCGTAGACGGCGGTCGCGAGGCCGGCGGGGCCGGCGCCGACCACCACCACGTCGAAAAGCTCGTCGTGGTCGATGGTGTCGACCATGCCGAGGCAGCGCGCGAGTGCGTTGTCGGTCGGATTGACCACGACGGCACCGTCGGGACAGACCACGAGCAGTTCCGCCTCGCCGTACTGTTCGAGCAGTGCCGCCGCATCCGCGTCCTGCGTCGCGTCGACCACGTTGTAGGGATGGCCGTTGCGGCGCAGGAAGTTCTGCAGCCGCAGCAGCGCGGCCGACTGCGGCGGTCCGATCAGCACCGGCCCGCTGCTGCCCGATTCGATCAGGGCCACCCGGCGCAGGATCATCGCGCGGACCAGCCGTTCCCCGAGGTCGGCCTCGGCGATGATCAGCGCGCGCAGCTGCTCGGGCGGCACCAGCAGAGTCTCTACATCGTCCTCGGCGTGGCCGTCAACCAGGGCAGGGCGGCCGGAGAGTTGGGCGATCTCCGCCAGAAACTGACCCGGGCCCTGGCGTTCGATGGGCACCACGCGCCCGAGCCCGTCGCGCTGGGTGATCGCCACGATGCCGCGCAGCACGACGAACATCCCCGGGCCGGGCTCGCCGGCCCGGAAGAGGCAGTCCCCGCGCGCGTAGTGCCGCACGCTGCCGAAGCGCCTGATGCGCTCGATGCAGGCGGCGCCCAGCACGGGAAACATCTGATGACGGCGGGTCTCGACCTCGACCCTGACTTGGACTTCGGCGGCCATGAAAGAACTCCAGTTGGCGAAACGTCGGGATTAGACGCCGAAAGCAGGCGCCAATGGTTGCAAGTCACGCAACTGCCATCGGATTGACACGCGTGTTTCACCGCTGTCTCACAGACTCCGTCCGCAGAAAGGGTCTCGCATGAAAGAACTGCCCACGCCGACGTTTCCGTTCTCGCAGCTGGGACTGCGCGCCGCCCTGTGGCCGGCGCCGAACCCGGCCCGCGCACCGGCTTCGATTCCTGCAGTACCGGCTGCGGCAACCCCTGCCGCCGCCACCGAAGCCGGCGGCATCAGCGTGACCTGGGCACGGCACCAGGACGACGTCCGCGCGGCCCAGCGCCTGCGCTACGAGGTGTTTGCGGGCGAGATGGGTGCCCGCCTCACGACCCCGCTGGAAGGCCACGACATCGACCTGTTCGACGACTTCTGCGAGCACCTGCTGGTGCGCGAGCTGGCGACGAACCAGGTGATCGGCACCTACCGCGTGCTGACGCCGGCCCAGGCCCGGCGCATCGGCAGCACCTACAGCGACACCGAATTCGATCTGACGCGGCTGCGCGACCTGCGCGAACGCATGGTCGAGCTGGGCCGCAGCTGCGTCCATGCGGACCATCGCCAGGGCGGCGTGATCCTCGCGCTCTGGGGTGCGCTGGCCGGTTTCATGAACCGCAACAAGCTCGACACCATGATCGGCTGCGCCAGCATCCCGATGTGGCACAACGGCGTGACCAGCGGCGATGCGGCGGCCAGCATCTGGCGCCAGCTCTCGGCCACCCATATGGCACCGATCCAGTACCACGTGCAGCCGCGGCTGCCGTTGCCGGTGCATCGGCTCGACGGCGAACTCCAGATCGAGCCGCCTGCGCTGATCAAGGGCTATCTGCGGCTCGGCGCCAAGGTTCTGGGTCCGCCGGCCTGGGATCCGGACTTCAATACCGCCGACCTTCCGATGCTGATGCGCATCGAGGACCTGCCGGCGCGCTATCGAAAACACTTCCTGGGCAATTAAGACAGCACGGGAATGTCGTCATACAGTTGTCATGCAACTGTCACAACGGCGGTTGACACTGTCATGATTCCGTCTGCATACACTCCCGTGCCGGTTTCTCCAGAATTATTTTCCTTGTCGCCAGCCCTTTCCGACAGCGCGCCTGTCGCCGCTGAGCCGTCGCTGAGGCTGCTCGACCGCGACCACAGCATCCTGGCCTTCAACGAGCGGGTGCTCGACTGGGCCTATCGGCCCGAGGTGCCGCTGATCGAGCGCCTGCGCTACCTGTGCATCGTGTCGTCCAACCTCGACGAATTCTTCGAGGTCCGGACGGCGCCGCACCTGATCGCCAATGCCGCGGGCGACCGCAAGGGCAACTACACCGTGGAGTCCTTCGAGCGCTTGGCCGAGGTGGCGCATGCGCTGGTGGGGCGGCAGTACGCGCTCTACAACGACGAGCTGATCCCCACCTTCGCGGCCCAGGGCATCCACATCATTTCGCACGGCGAGCGCAACCCGGCGCAGCGCAAATGGGTGCACGACTACTATGAGCGCGAGGTCCAGCCGCTCTTGATTCCGGTGGGGCTGGATCCGGCGCATCCTTTTCCCCAGGTCGCGAACAAGTCGCTCAACTTCATCGTTCGCCTCTCCGGCAAGGACGCCTTCGGCCGCGAGAACCCGATCGCCATCGTCAAGGTCCCGCGCGTGCTGCCGCGCCTGATCCGCATGCCGGCCAAGGTGTCGGGCGGCAAGACGCTGTTCGTCGCGCTGTCGAGCATCGTGCGGGCCCACCTGTCCAGCATGTTTCCGGGGCGCGAGGTGGGCGAGTTCTCGCAGTTCCGCGTGACGCGGCACTCCGACCTGGCGGTGGACGAGGAAGACGTCAAGAACCTGCGCACGGCGCTGCGCCAGGGCCTGCAGCATCGCCACTACGGGCAGGCCGTCCGGCTCGAGGTCTCGGCCAGTTGCGCCGAGTCGCTGGCGAGCTTTCTGCTGGCCCAGTTCAACCTGCCGCCGCAGGCGCTGTACCGCGTGCGCGGCCCGGTCAACCTGGCCCGGCTGACGCAGCTGATCGACCTGCTGGAGGAGCCGCAGCTGCGCTTTCCGCCTTACCAGGCGTCCTACCCGGTGATGCTGACGCCGGGGCAGTCCTTCTTCGAGCGGCTGCAGCAGGGCGATGCCCTGATCCACCAGCCTTTCGAGAGCTTCGACGGCGTGCTGGCCTTCCTGCGCGAAGCGGTGCAGGACCCGCAGGTGCTCGCCATCAAGCAGACCATCTACCGCACCGGCACCGATTCCGAGCTCATGGACCTGCTGCGCGAGGCGGTTCGCCGCGGCAAGGAAGTCACGGTGGTGGTGGAGCTCAAGGCGCGTTTCGACGAGGAGGCCAACATCAACTGGGCCGAGATGCTCGAATCGATCGGCGCCCAGGTCGTCTACGGCGTGGTCGGCCTGAAGACGCACGCCAAGATGCTGCTGGTGACGCGCCGCGAGGGCAAGCAGATGCGCCGCTACGGCCATCTGTCGACCGGCAACTACAACCCGCGCACTGCCAAGCTCTACACCGACATCAGCCACCTGACCGCCGACCCCTTGCTGACGGCCGACATGGAGGCGGTGTTCGTGCACATGGCCAGCCAGAGCCGGCTGCCCAAGCTCCATCGCATGTGGATGGCACCCTTCGACCTGCACCGCAACATGATCGCCCGGGTCGATGCGCTCGCTGCCGCGGCGGCCGCCGGCGAGCCTGCACGCATCGTTGCCAAGATGAACGCGCTGACCGACGAGGCCCTGATCGCCGCGCTGGTGAACGCCGGCCAAAAGGGCGTGAAGATCGACCTGATCGTGCGCGGCGCCTGCACCTTGCCGGCGCGCGTGCCGGGCTTGACCGACAACATCCGCGTGCGCTCGGTGATCGGACGCTTCCTCGAGCATTCGCGCGTCTTCTATTTCCGCCGGGGCGAGGACGAATCCCTGTACCTGTCGAGCGCCGACTGGATGAACCGCAACATGCTGCGCCGCATCGAGCTGGCCTGGCCGGTGACCGATCCGGCGCTGCGCCAGCGGCTCATCGACGAATGCCTGGTGGCTTACCTGTACGACGGGCGGGATGCCTGGGATCTCGGCGCCGACGGCACCTATCGCCGCGTCGATCTGCAGCCGGGCGCGGATGGCGCCGTCGTTCGCACCGTCGAGGCTCATGGCGCGCAGACCGCGCTGATGGTCCGCTACGCATCGCGAGGTCGCAGCCGCGCTGCCTCTCGGGAATGACGCAACAAGCCATGGATCTGATTTTTTGGCGCCATGCCGAGGCCGAGGACTGGACCGAGGGCTGCGACGACCTGCAGCGCTCGCTGACCCAGCGCGGCGAGAAACAGGCCAAGCGCATGGCGGCCTGGCTCGATCGGCAACTACCCGAGGGCACGCGCATCGTCTGCAGCCCGGCACGCCGCTGCGAGCAGACCGCGCTCGCACTAGGACGCAAGTACAAGCTGCGCAGCGAACTCGCGCCCGACACCACGCCGGATGCACTGCTGGCCGCGGCCGGATGGCCCAACGGCAAATCCGTGGTGCTGCTGATCGGGCACCAACCCTCGCTCGGCGAAGCCATCTCGCTGCTGCTCGGCCTCAAGCAGGACAGCTGCCCGGTGCGCAAGGGTGCCGTCTGGTGGATCCGCACCCGCGAGCGCGACGGCGACGTGCAGACCGTGGTGGTCACGGTGCAGTCGCCCGAACTGCTCTAGGCGTCAGCAGCCCTTCAGCTCGAGCCGCCAGGCGGCCTTCTGCCAGGCCAGCACTTCCTCGCGCAGCAGGTGCGCGGATTGGGGGTAGGTCTCGGACCAGCCCGCACGGCACGCGATGGCGAAAAGCTGGCTGTCCGCTCGCCCCAGGCGCAGCCCCTCCAGATCCGGATCGCGTCGCGCATGGCACAGGATCACGGCCAGGCGCAGCGCCAGCAGTTGCGCGACGAAGGTCTCGTCGTTCAGAGAGGCCTCGATCTTGCGCAGCTTGCCGCGATGACCGAGCACCAACTGGCTCAACCAGTGCATCTCGTTCACCGCGAAGCCCGGCGCGTCGGCGTTGTCCAGGATGTAGGCGCCGTGCTTGTGGTACTCGCTGTGCGAAATCTGGGCGCCGATCTCGTGCAGCTGGGCGGCCCAGCCGATCTTGCGCAGTGCTCGTCCGGCGCGGCTGGTGGTGCTGCCGCCGCGCGCGGCCGGCTCGAGCTGCAGGAACAGCGCAGCGGCGGTCTCGCTGACGCGCCGGACCTGCGCGGCATCGACCGCGAACCGGTTGGCCAGGCGCGCCACGGTGCTGGCGCGCAGATCGGCGACGCTCTCGTCGCGCTCGAGCAGCTCGTAGAGCACACCATGGCGCAGGGCGCCCTGGGCCACCTTCATTTCCTCGATCTCGAGCAGGTCGAACACGGCGCGCAGCACGCTGACGCCGCCGCCGATCACGGCCTTGCGGTCCTCCCGCATGCCTTCGATGCGCAGGCGATCGGCGTTGCCGGCCTTGAGCAACCGGTCGACCAGCCAATCGAGCCCGTCGCGCGTGATCAGCCCCGGCTCGCCGCCGGCGGCCGCGAGCACATCGCCCACCGCGCCGATGGTGCCAGAGGCGCCGTAGGCCACGTCCCAGCGGTCCGGCACGTAGGTGGCGAGCGCGTCGTCCAGCACCGCCTTGGCGGCGATCTCGGCCGCCTTGAAGGCTGCGGTCGTGAACTGGCCTTCGGGGAAATGCTTCATCGACCATGCGACGCTGCCGACCCGGTACGACTCCATCACCTCGGCCTTCAGGCCTTGGCCGATGATCATCTCGGTGGAGCGGCCGCCGATGTCCACCACCAGGCGGCGCTCCCGGTTCGAGGCGTCGGTGTGGGGCACCAGGTGCGCCACGCCTTGATAGATCAGGCGGGCCTCTTCGCGGCCCGTGATGACATCGATGCCGAAGCCCAGAATGGTGCGCGCCCGCAGCAGGAATTCTTCGCGGTTGCGGGCTTCGCGCAGGGTCTGGGTGGCCACCGCGCGAACTTGCGAGCGCTTGAAGCCCGCCAGCCGCTCGCCGAAGCGGGCCAGCGCGTCCCAGCCGCGCTGCATCGCCTCCGGCGTGAGGTTGCGGGCGCTGTCGAGGCCGTTGCCTTGGCGAACGGTTTCCTTCAGGTACTCGGCGCGGTGGATCTGGCCGTGGTCGACCTGGCCGATCTCGAGCCTGAAGCTGTTCGACCCGAGATCGACCGCAGCGAGGCGGGTTCCGTTTTGCATGTTGAGGAGGAGATGGCGGGCCCCGATCGTAGCGTTTCGGCCGGCGCTGCCCGCGCCAAGAGGGTGCCGCAAGGAGCGCTCAAGGCTAGGCGTGGCGCATGACGATTGTGTGACAGCGTCACAGAGCGCAGGCCCTGCGATGGGCGATTTCCCTCTGGAAAAGGGTGTCACACCGGTGTCACACAAGCTTCCTAGAGTCCCTGCCAAGCCCCCTGGAAGGGGTCCTCTGCACATCCAAAAGGAAGCTTCATGAAGATGACGTTCAAGTTTGCTGCCGCCGGCCTCGTCGCCGCGGCCCTGGCCCATGCTCCCGCTTTTGCACAAGAAGCCACCGGCGCCGGCGCAAGCTTCCCGGCCCCGCTGTACTCGAAGTGGGCCTCGGATTTCAACAAGGCCACCGGTGCCAAGATCAACTACCAGTCGGTCGGCTCCGGCGCCGGCATCAAGCAGATCGATGCCAAGACAGTCGATTTCGGCGCTTCCGACATGCCGCTGACCGACGACGACCTGAAGGCCAAGGGCCTGGTGCAGTTCCCCACCGTGATCGGTGGCGTGATTCCGGTGGTCAACATCCAGGGCATCAAGCCCGGCGAGCTCAAGCTCAATGGCCAGGTTCTCGGCGACATCTACCTCGGCAAGATCACCAAGTGGAACGATCCCGCCATCAAGGCGCTGAACGGCTCGCTGGCGCTGCCTGATGCGGCCATCGCACCGGTGCGCCGCGCCGACGGCTCGGGCACCACCTTCCTGTTCACCAACTACCTGAGCAAGGCCAACCCCGACTGGAAGGCCAAGGTCGGCGACGGCACGGCCGTCAACTGGCCCATCGGCGCGGGCGGCAAGGGCAACGAGGGCGTTGCGCAGTTCGTCAGCAAGCTGCCCAACTCGATCGGCTACGTCGAGTACGCCTACGTCAAGCAGAACAAGATGACGTACGCCCAGATGCAGAATGCCTCCGGCAACTTTGTTTCGCCGGACGATGACGCCTTCAAGGCCGCCGCTGCCGGCGCCGACTGGTCCAAGACCTTCTACCAGGTGCTGACCAACCAGCCCGGCAAGGACGCTTGGCCGATCACCGGCGCGACCTTCATCCTGATGCACAAGACGCAGGACAAGCCGGCGCAGGCCACGACCACGCTCAAGTTCTTCGACTGGGCCTACAAGAACGGCGACAAGACTGCCGGCGACCTCGACTACGTGCCGATGCCTGACAAGGTGAAGGGCGTGATCGCGACCGCCTGGGGCGAGATCAAGGACGCGTCGGGCAAGCCCGTCGCCTTCAAGTAAAGCGGACCGGCGCGTATGAGCACTCCGCTCGAGCACGCGCCGCTTTCGGAGCGACCTGTGTCATCCACTTTTCCCGCTGCTTCCACCTCGCTCGAGCTTCCGGCCGAGCGTGACCGTGCGACCTCGAGCCCGCCGCCGGCCAAGAGGCCGCGTACCGGCGCCGCCACCGACCGCCTGTTCGGCTGGGCCGCCAAGGGTGCCGCGCTGCTGACCCTGGCGATGCTGATCGGCATCCTGCTGTCGCTGCTGGCCGGCGCCTGGCCCGCCATCTCGAAGTTCGGCTTGGGTTTCCTCACCAGCAGCGTGTGGGACCCGGTGCAGAACGAGTACGGCGGCTTGGTGATGATCTACGGCACGCTGGCCACCTCGCTGATCGCACTCGTGATCGCGGTGCCGGTGAGCTTCGGCATCGCGCTCTTCCTGACCGAGATGTCGCCGGCCTGGCTGAAGCGGCCGCTCGGCACAGCCATCGAACTGCTGGCAGCCGTGCCCTCGATCGTCTACGGCATGTGGGGCTTGCTGGTGTTCGGGCCGATCCTGTCGACCTTCGTGCAGCAGCCGCTGCAGAAACTGTTCGACGGGGTTCCTTACCTCGGCGCGCTGGTGTCCGGCCCGCCTGTGGGCATCGGTATCCTGTCGGCCGGCATCATCCTCGCGATCATGATCATCCCGTTCATCGCCTCGGTGATGCGCGATGTGTTCGAAGTGACGCCGCCGCTGCTCAAGGAGTCGGCCTATGGCCTCGGCTCCACGACCTGGGAGGTGGTCTCCAAGGTGGTGCTGCCCTACACCAAGGCCGGCGTCATCGGCGGCATCATGCTCGGCCTCGGCCGGGCGCTGGGCGAAACGATGGCCGTTACCTTCGTGATCGGCAATACGAACCAGCTCAACTCGCTTTCGGTCTTCGAAGCCGCCAACAGCATCACCTCGGTGCTGGCCAACGAATTCGCCGAAGCCGGCGAGGGCCTGCACCAGGCTTCTCTGATGTACCTGGGCCTGGTGCTGTTCTTCATCACCTTCGTGGTGCTGTCGCTGTCCAAGATCCTGCTGCAGCAGATGAAGAAGAGCGAAGGAACCAAGTCATGAGCACCGCCGAACGCCTGCTGAGCGCCAAGGCGCTCGACGAAACGCGGGCGGCGAAGTTCGCCAGCCGCAAGCGCGTCAACTTCATCGCGCTCACGCTGTCACTCGCCGCGATGGCCTTCGGCGTGTTCTGGCTGATCTGGATCCTCTGGGAAACGCTGCGCCTGGGCGTGGGCGGACTGGCGCTGGCCACCTTCACCGAAATGACGCCGCCGCCGAATGAATCGGGCGGCATTGCCAACGCGATCTTCGGCTCGCTCGTGATGGTGGCCCTCGCCACCTTCGTGGGCACGCCGATCGGCATCATGGCCGGCATCCACCTGGCCGAGTACAACCCCAAGAGCTGGCTCTCGAACGTCGTCCGCTTCGTCAACGACATCTTGCTGTCGGCGCCGTCGATCGTGATCGGCCTGTTCGTCTATGCGGTGGTGGTGGCGCGCTTCAAGTCCTTCTCGGGCCTGGCCGGCGCGCTGTCGCTGGCGCTGATCGTGATCCCGGTCGTGATCCGCACCACCGAGAACATGCTGCAGCTGATCCCGGCCGGCCTGCGCGAAGCGGCCTATGCGCTGGGCACGCCGAAATGGAAGGTCATCCTGAGCATCACGCTGCGCGCCGCACGCGCCGGGGTGGTCACGGGCGTCCTGCTGGCGGTGGCGCGCATCGCGGGCGAAACCGCGCCGCTCCTGTTCACCGCGCTCAGCAACCAGTTCTGGACCTCGGACGTGACGCAGCCGATGGCCAGCCTGCCGGTGACCATCTTCAAGTTCGCGATGAGCCCGTACGAGAACTGGCAGCAACTGGCCTGGGCCGGCGTGTTCCTGATCACCGTTGCAGTGCTCGGCCTCAATATCCTCGCGCGGATCCTGACGCGCAACAAACTCTGAACATCATGCCAACCACCATCGCTGCACAGCCGTCGCGCGCCAAGATCTCGGTCAAGGATCTGAACTTCTATTACGGCAAGTTCCATGCGCTCAAGAGCATCAACCTCGAGATTCCCGAGAACAAGGTGACGGCCTTCATCGGGCCGTCGGGCTGCGGCAAGTCGACCTTGCTGCGCACCTTCAACCGCATGTTCGAGCTCTATCCGGAGCAGCGCGCCGAGGGTGTCATCGCGCTGGACGGGGAGAACCTGCTGACCTCCAAGCAGGACGTGGCGCTGATCCGCGCCAAGGTCGGCATGGTTTTCCAGAAGCCGACGCCGTTCCCGATGTCGATCTACGACAACATCGCCTTC
Source organism: Variovorax sp. LjRoot84 (assembly GCF_964254305.1). Taxonomy (NCBI): domain Bacteria; kingdom Pseudomonadati; phylum Pseudomonadota; class Betaproteobacteria; order Burkholderiales; family Comamonadaceae; genus Variovorax; species Variovorax sp. LjRoot84. The sequence goes on along the minus strand of NZ_CAXUTE020000001.1, from coordinate 3,280,111 downwards.
GGCGTGAAGCTGTTCGAGAACCTGAGCGCCTCCGAGATGGACGACCGCGTCGAATGGGCGCTCAAGAAGGCCGCGCTCTGGACCGAGGTGCGCGACAAGCTGCAGCAAAGCGGCTCGGGCCTCTCCGGCGGCCAGCAGCAGCGCCTGTGCATTGCGCGCGGCATCGCGATCAAACCCGAGGTGCTGCTGCTCGACGAGCCGTGCTCGGCGCTCGATCCGATCTCCACGGCGAAAATCGAGGAGTTGATCGCCGAGCTGAAAAGCGAGTACACCGTCGTTATCGTGACCCACAACATGCAACAGGCGGCACGCTGCAGCGACTACACCGCCTACATGTACCTCGGCGACCTGATCGAATTCGGCGCGACGGAAGAGCTGTTCTTCAAGCCGAAGCGCAAGGAAACCGAGGACTACATCACCGGCCGTTTCGGTTAAACGTTACGGTTAAAGGAAGCACCATGACGGAAAAACATCTCTCCAGCCAGTTCGACAGCGAACTCAACGCCGTCTCCTCGCGCGTGATGGAGCTCGGCGGCATGGTCGAGTCCCAGATCCATCAGGCCGTCTATTCGCTGTCGCAGTTCGATTCCGAGGCGGCCGACCGCGTGATGGAAACCGAGCACCGCGTCAACGCGATGGAAATCGAGATCGACCGCGAGCTGTCCTCGATCATCGCGCGGCGCCAGCCGACGGCGCGCGATCTGCGCCTCTTGATCGCGATCTCGAAGACCACCGCCAACCTGGAGCGCGTGGGCGACGAGGCCAACAAGATCGCGCGCATGGTCAAGTCGATCATCGAAAGCGGTTCGGCGCGCGCCCTGCCTTCCACCGAGCTGCGCATCGCGGCCGACCTGGCCTCGGGCCTGCTGCGCAAGGCGCTCGACGCCTTCGCGCGCCTGGATACGGCCGCGGCGCTGTCGATCCTGAAGGACGACGACCTGATCGACAAGGAGTTCGACGGCTTCGTGCGCAAGCTGGTCACCTACATGATGGAAGACCCGCGCACCATCTCGGCGAGCCTCGACCTGCTGTTCCTGGCCAAGGCGATCGAGCGCATCGGCGATCACGCGAAGAACATCGCCGAGTTCATCATCTACATCGTCAAGGGCGCCGACGTGCGGCACACTTCGATGCAGGAAATCGAAAGCGCACTTCAATAGATGAAGAAGCCACGCGTCCTGATTGTCGAAGACGAGTCCTCGATCGCCGAGCTGATCGCCGTCAACCTGCGCCACAACGGCTTCGAGCCGATCTGGGCGGAGGATGGCGCGGCAGCGCAGCGCGAGCTCGATGCCTTTCTGCCCGACCTGGTGCTGCTCGACTGGATGCTGCCGGGCCAGAGCGGCCTGCAGCTGGCGCGCCAGTGGCGCAAGGACCCGCGCACCAAGTCGATGCCGATCCTCATGCTGACCGCGCGCGGCGACGAGCCGGACAAGGTGGCCGGGCTCGACGCCGGCGCCGACGACTACATCACCAAGCCCTTCTCGACGCAGGAGATGCTGGCCCGCATTCGTGCCGTGCTGCGCCGCCGTGCGCCCGAGGCCGTCACCGAGCGCGTCGAGATCGGCGAACTCGTGCTCGACACCGCGACGCACCGCGTGACATGGCAGGGCACGCTGCTGAAGGTGGGCCCGACCGAATTCAAGCTGCTCGGCTACCTGATGCAGCATGCCGAGCGCGTGCACAGCCGCGCGCAGCTGCTGGACAAGGTGTGGGGCGACCACGTCTACATCGAAGAGCGGACGGTCGACGTGCACGTGAAGCGCCTGCGCGAATCGCTCGGCCCGGCGGCGCCGATGGTCGAAACGGTGCGCGGCGCAGGCTACCGGCTCACGGCCCAGGCCACGGTCTGACAGACGTGCTGGGGCTGGGCCCGGCGGGATAATGGGCCGGAATGCCGTTTCGTATCGCAACCTTCCTGATGGCCTCCTTGATCGGGGGCACTGCTGCCGCGGTGCCTTTCGGCTGGCGCTTTTTGTGGTTGGGCGCATGGCTCGGGGCGGTGCTGTGGCTCGTACTCGACGCCTGGCGCGCGCAGCAGCTGTTGCATGTGCTGCGCAACGATGCGACGGGCCTGCCGTCGCGCGGCCCCGGCGTCTGGGGCGAGCTGGCCGAACGCATCCGCAAGCTGCTGCGCACGCGGGAGCAGCAGGCCCGGCAGGCCGAAGACCGTCTGCAGGAGTTTCTGGCCGCGATCCAGGCTTCTCCCAACGGCGTGGTGCTGCTCGACGAACAGGGGCGCATCGAATGGTGCAACCAGACGGCTGCCGGGCAGTTCGGCATCGACGCCGATCGCGACCTGCTGCAGCACCTCGCGAACCTGGTGCGCGATCCGGCGTTCGTGGCCTATCTCGCCTCCTGGAACTACAGCCGCGACGTGGTGATCGACGCGCCGTCGCAAGTCGGAATGCATCGCGGCCATCCGGTCCGACTGTCGGTGCAGGTCCATCCCTATGCCGGCAATCGCCGCATGCTGCTCACGCGCGACATCACCTCGCTGGAGCAGGCTGAGGCCATGCGGCGCGATTTCGTCGCCAACGTCTCGCACGAGATCCGCACGCCGCTCACCGTGCTCGCCGGCTTCGTCGAGACCTTGCAGAACCTGCCGCTCGATGCCGAGGAGCGCGCCCGCTATCTGGCGCTCATGGGCCAGCAGTCGCACCGCATGGAGACACTGGTCAACGACCTGCTGACCCTGTCGCGCCTCGAAGGCAGCGCGGCGCCGCCGGCCACCCGCTGGACCCGCGTGCGGGCGCTGATGGCGCAGTGCGAGGACGAGGGCCGGGGCCTGTCGAGCCGGCTGGCATCGCAGGGCCATCGCCTGTCCTTCTCGGTGGAGGTCGATTCCGAGATCGCCGGCGCCCCGACCGAGCTGCAGAGCGCGATGTCGAACCTGCTGAGCAATGCCATCCGCTACACGCCCGGCGGCGGCGAGGTGGCGGTGAGCTGGCGCCTCTTGCCCGACGGCCGGGGCGAATACGCGGTGCGCGACAGCGGGCCGGGAATCGCGGCCGAGCACATTCCGCGGCTGACCGAGCGCTTCTACCGCATCGATCGCAGCCGCTCGCGCGAAACCGGCGGCACCGGGCTCGGCCTGGCGATCGTGAAGCACGTCGCGCAGCGCCATGGTGCCGAGCTGCGCATCGAGAGCGCGGTGGGCAAGGGCTCGCGCTTCGCGCTCGTGTTCCCGGTCACGCGCCTGCGGCAGGCGGCCGCGCTCAGCGCCGTCGCCTGAGCGTCGACCCGAGCAGCGCGAGAAACAGCGCCGCGGTGAGCGCCAGGGCCAGCGCGCTCATGAGCCAGAACGCCAGCGGCGACTGCATGGCGGGCCAGGGCCCGATGCCGCGATAGGCCAGCAGATAACTGCCGCCGAGCCCCACGCCCCAGAGCAGCGCGCAGTAGAGGACCAGCGGCATCACCGTGACCCGGTAACAGCGCAGCACGAAGACGCACAGCGTCTGCAGCGCATCCACGAAATGGTAGGCCGCCGTGGCCAGCAACAGCGTGGCGCCGAGCGCCACCACGGCGGGATTGCCGGAATAGACCTCGGACAATTGCCATCGCAGCGTTGCCATGGCCATTGCGAACAGCAGCGCGCAGACAACTGTCAGCTCGAAGCCTTTGACGCATGCGCGGCGCGCCAGCGCGGCGTCGCCGGCGCCCAGCCAAAAGCTCACGCGTGCGCTGGTGGCGATGGCGAGCGACAGGGGCACCATGTAGGCGACGGCCGTGAGATTCGACGCAATCTGGTGGGCCGCCGATGCGGCCGTGCCCAGGCGCGCGATGAACAGCGCCATCAGCGTGAAGGAGGTCACCTCGACCAGCACCGCCAGCCCAGCCGGGACGCCGAGCCGGGCGAACTGGCCGATCTGGCGCCAGTCGGGCGCCTCGATGCGCCGCCAGAAGCGGTACTCGCGGTAAAGGGGCTGGCTGCGCAGCAGCCAGATCGCGCAGGCGAGCATCGCCCAGTTCACCGCCAGCGTGGCCCAGCCGCAGCCCACCAGGCCCATCGCAGGCCAGCCGGCGCCGCCGAAGGTGAACCAGATCGACAGCGGCAGCTTCAGGCACAGCGAGCCCAGCTGCAGCCAAGTCACGAGCTGGGGCTTGCCCAGGCTCTGGTTCAGCGTGCTGAACAGGCGAAACAGCAGTGCCGGGGGCAGGGCGAAGGCGAGTACGCACAGGTAGGCTTCGACGTCGGCGCGCATGGCCAGCGGCACCTCGGCCCAGCGCAGCAGCGGTGTCGGGTACAGCAGCACCGCCATGCCGAGCACGATCGCGAGGCCGCACAGGTAGAGCGACTGCCGCACCGAGCGGCCGACCTCCGCCGTGCGCTGCGCGCCATGCAGCTCGGCCCACACCGGAAGCAGGGCCTGCAGCATGCCGATCAGCGAGACGAAGACGCTGATGAAGATCGCCGAGCCCACCGAGAGCGCCGCCAGCGCGCCTTCGGCATAGCGGCCGGCGACGATGGTGTCGGTGACGCCGAAAGCCATCACCGCCAGCTGGCCGACCAGCACGGTTGCGGCGTGCCGTGCGATCACCCGCCGTTCGCTCGTCAAGGATTGATTCTTTGGTAGAGCAGCAGGTCGTCGCTCGCGCTGGTCGGGCGGCGCAGCGTGCCGATGAAGCGCCAGCCTTCGAGGTTCACGATCTTGTGCAGGCGCCCGATCGCCTCCGGGCTCGCCAGCAGCCAGGGGCAGGTCTGGGACCCGGTCAGCGGCTGCAGGTTGAACTGGCCGTGATGGCGCAGCGCCGCGATGTGGGGCCGGCTCAGCGCGATCTCGGAGATGCATACCGGCTGGCCGACCCGTTCCGAAATGGCGCGCACCTGGGGCACATAGCTGCGCGCGTAGTCGAGCACCGGCAGCCACAGCGTCATCAGCAGCATCCAGCACAGCGCCGCGCCGCCGCCCGGCAGTACCAGCGTCTTCCAGAGTGCCGCCCGATGCCGGCCGGTACGCCAGCGGACGAGCCAGGCCCAGGCCAGCGTCGCGGCCAGTGCGAACACGAAGGCGACCGCCGAGAACTCGGGCACGAAGCCGGGCGCCAGTTTCGCCACGTTGGCTGCCGTCTTGGAGGGCACGCCGGTCTGCATCGCGACCCAGATCACCCAGATGATGATCGCCGAGCCGCTGAAGAAAAGCAGCGTGAACCAGTCGATCAGCGCCGCGACGCTGCGCCTGAAGGTCGGCAGTGCAAAGGCCGCCAGCGTCGCGAAGGCGGGCAAGGCCAGCAGCAGCGAGCGCTCGGAAAAACTGGTGGTCCAGGTCGCGGCCAGCGGCACCAGCGCAAACCACAAGGGCAGCGCGACATGGCGAGCCGTAAGCTGCCGGCGCCAGCGCCACAGCGTCCACAGCGCGAGCGGCCAGGCCGGCCAGGTGAACCACAGCAGCAGCTTGGCCTGGCTGCGCAGCTCGCCGAAGACGCTGGTTCCGGGCTGACTCCCTGGCAGTTCGATCTTCCATTGCAGAAGGCCCAGCCAGGCGGCCAGCAGCCCGGCCAACACCGTGGCGCCAAAGATCGACGCGATCGCGCCGGTGGAATACGTGGGCTCGTCGTCCGGCGTGGTCTCCGGGCCACGCCGGCGTTCGGCGGCGAGCAAGACCACGCAGCCGATGCCCAGCGCCAGCCCGACGGTCGGCCCGCCGCCCAGGGTCATGCCGACGCTGCCGATCACCAGCGCGATCAGGGGGCCGACACGGCGGTAGGGCAGCGCTGCGACGCCATAGAACAGGTGCGAGGTGAAGAAAAGCTGGGCCAGCGCAGGCGTGGTTTCATGCCCCAGCTGGGCGAGCCCGAGGCAGGCGATCAGCGCCAGCAGCGCACCGTCCGCGATGGCGCGCGCGTAGTCGGTGGGGCGCGCCTCGCCGCCGAAGGCAAAGGCCACCGGCTGCGCCTGCGTCGTGCGGGCGAGGTAGTAGACCGCATACCAGGTCGCCGTGAAAGTGCCCCAGAGCAGGAGGGCGAAGGCGATGCGCACTGCAAGGTCGGGATGCACCCATGACGGTGCGATCTTGATCGCCCAGGCGCCGATCCAGTAGGGGATCAGGGCGGGCGTCTCGGGCCGCAGCCCGAGCAGCATCGGGTCGAACCAGCGCGCCAGGCCCTCGGCGCTGCGCGCCAGTTCGGCCATGTAGCCGAAGGCGGCGATGTCGGCGCTCTTCCAGGGTCCGCGACCCAGCAGGCCGGGCATCAGGTAGGCCGCGCACAGCAGCAGCAGCGCAAGGCGCGGCAGGCGGCGTACGGCGCTCTGTGCAACGATCGCTGGCGTCGGCTGGTTCAACGGAGGGTGAAGTGGTTGGAAGGAAAGAAAAAGGGCAGCGCGGTAAACCGGGCTGCCCTCGACCTGGAAGTGCCTGCCTTACTTGGAGGCGGCGCCGGTGGTCTTGCCGAAGCGGTTGCGGAACTTCTCGACGCGGCCGCCCATGTTGTCGACCGACTTCTGCGTGCCGGTGTAGAAGGGGTGCGATTCGCTCGAGGTGTCGAGCTTGAAGAGAGGCAATTCGCGACCGTCCTTGGTCTTGCCCATTTCCTTGGTGTTCGCGCACGAACGGGTCACGAACTCGAAGCCGTTCGACAGGTCGACGAACAGAATTTCGCGGTAGTTCGGGTGAATGCCTTCTTTCATGATCTTTCCTTTGGTCGATGCGAGAGCCACGTGAAGTTCCGCTAAGAGTTCGGAAACTCCCCCGGCACGGCGCCGGGCTGCACTTTTCGCTAAGCCCATAATTATCGCATACTGGGCGTCCACAGTGCCAGACCCCCTTTTCCCATGAACTCCCGCCCCTTGCGCGCCGGCCTCGTCGGCTTTGGCTTCGCCGGCCAGACCTTTCATGCACCGGTTCTGTCGGCCGTTCCGGGCCTCCAGCTGGGCGCGGTGGCCAGTTCCCAGCCGCACAAGGTCCATGCCGATTGGCCCGGCGTCGACGTGGTGCCCGACGTGGCGGCCTTGCTGGGCCGCGCCGACATCGACCTGGTGGTGATCGCCGCGCCCAATGCGCAGCACCACCCGCTGGCCAGGGCGGCGCTTGCCGCGGGCAAGCATGTGGTGGTCGACAAGCCCTTCACGCTCGATGCGGCCCAGGCCCGCGAGCTGGCAGAACTGGCGCAGCGCAAGGGCCGCTTGCTGTCCGTCTACCAGAACCGCCGCTTCGATTCGGACTTCCTGACGCTGCAGGGGCTGCTTGCGAGCGGCGAGCTGGGCCGGCCGGTCTACTTCGAGTCGCACTTCGACCGCTTCCGGCCTCAGGTGCGCGAGCGCTGGCGCGAACAGCCGGTGCCGGGGGCGGGCCTGTGGGTGGATCTCGGTTCTCACCTGGTCGATCAAGCGGTTCGGCTCTTCGGCCGGCCCGACACGCTGCAACTCGACACCGCGGCGCTGCGCGACGGGGCGCTGGTCGAGGACTATTTCCATGCGGTGCTGCGCTACGAGAGTGGCGCGCCCGCGCCCTTGCGCGTCGTGCTGCACGCGACCACGCTGGCGGCCCATGCGGCGCCGCGCTACATCGTGCACGGTACGCGCGCCAGCTATGTCAAACGGGGGGTAGATCCGCAGGAGGATGCATTGCGAATCGGCGGACGTCCGGGCGGCGAAGGGTGGGGCGCAGATGCGCTCGTCGGCGAGCTCACCGTGCCGGCCGATGACGGCCATGCCATGACGCGCAAGGTACCGGCGCTGCCTGGAAACTATGTCGCCTACTACGCCGCGGTGCGCGACGCGATTCTGGGTCAGGGCCCGAACCCGGTGCCGCCCGAGCAGGCGGTCGAGCTCATGGAACTGCTCGACCTGGGCCGCCAGAGCGCCGCCGAAGGACGGGCCCTGGCGGTGGGCTGAAGGGGTTCAGCCGCCGCGACGCATCATGTCGAAGAACTCGACATTCGTTTTCGTCGCCTTCATGTTCTTCAGCATGAGCTCCATCGCCTCGATCTCGTCCATGTTGTACATGAGCTGGCGCAGGATACGGGTCTTCTGCAGGATTTCGGGCGGCAGCAGCAGTTCTTCGCGGCGGGTGCCGCTGCGGTTGAGCTGGATCGAGGGAAACACGCGCTTCTCGTAGAGGCGGCGATCCAGGTGGATTTCGGAGTTGCCGGTGCCCTTGAACTCTTCGAAGATCACTTCGTCCATGCGGCTGCCGGTATCGATCAGCGCGGTGCCGATGATGGTGAGCGAGCCGCCTTCCTCCACGTTGCGCGCTGCGCCGAGGAAACGCTTGGGACGCTGCAGCGCGTTGGAGTCCACGCCGCCGGTCAGCACCTTGCCCGACGAGGGCACGACGTTGTTGTAGGCGCGGGCGAGGCGGGTGATCGAGTCGAGCAGGATCACCACGTCCTTCTTGAGTTCGACCAGGCGCTTGGCGCGCTCGATCACCATCTCGGCCACGTGCACGTGGCGCGCAGCGGGCTCGTCGAAGGTCGAGGCGATGACCTCGCCCTTCACGGTGCGCTGCATCTCGGTCACTTCCTCGGGCCGCTCGTCGACGAGCAGCACCATCATGTGGACCTCGGGATAGTTGGCGCTGATCGCATGCGCGATGTGCTGCATCATGACCGTCTTGCCGCTCTTGGGCGGCGCCACCAGCAGCGCGCGCTGGCCTTTGCCGATCGGCGCAATGATGTCGATGATGCGGCCGGTGATGTTCTCTTCGCCCTTGAAGCCGTCGCGCTCGAGCCGCATCAGTTCCTTGGGGAACAGCGGCGTGAGGTTCTCGAACATCACCTTGTGCTTGTTCTGCTCGGGCAGGCCGTCGTTGACCTTGTCGAGCTTGGTCAGCGCGAAGTAGCGTTCGCCGTCCTTGGGCGTGCGCACCTCGCCTTCGATCATGTCGCCGGTGTGCAGGTTGAAGCGGCGCACCTGGCTCGGCGAGATGTAGATGTCGTCGGTGCTGGCCGTGAAGCTGGTGTCGGGGCTGCGCAGAAAGCCGAAGCCGTCGGGCAGGATCTCGAGCACGCCGTCGGCGAAAACCTGTTCGCCGGCCTTCGCGCGCTTCTTGATGATCGCGAACATCAGCTCCTGCTTGCGCATGCGGCCGACGTTTTCGATCTCAAGCGCTTCGGCCTGCTTGAGGACTTCGGACACGTGGAGTGCCTTGAGTTCGTTTAAGTGCATGGAATGACCCCGTGCGGGGAAATCTTGTCGGAAAGAACCAGGGGGGAGGTTTGAGGAGAGGCGAGAGATGCCTCACAAACCGGGGAACTCGAACCGGGTGCCTGGAAGGGCCGGTGATCTGCGAGGATTATGACAGGAAAAACGAGGCTGCCGGCGCATTGCGCGCGGGCAGCCGGGAATCAACGCTCAGGCGAGCTGCTGGTCGATGAAGGCGGTGAGCTGAGCCTTGCTCATCGCGCCGACCTTGGTCGCGGCCAGCTGGCCGTCCTTGAACAGCATCAGCGTGGGGATGCCGCGGATGCCGAACTTGGCGGGGATGTCGCGGTTCTCGTCCACGTTCATCTTGGCGACCTGCAGCTTGCCTTCGTAGGTGTTGGAGACCTCGTCGAGGATGGGCGCGATCATCTTGCAGGGGCCGCACCATTCGGCCCAGTAGTCCACCAGCACGGGCTTGCCGGACTTGAGCACGTCGGCTTCGAAAGAAGAGTCGGAGATGTGTTTGATGAGTTCGCTGGCCATGTGTGTGTCCTTCTGCGCTGAAAGTTTCGGTGCAGCTAAAGTGCGGGTCATTGTGACAGAAACCAAGTGCCGGCGTGGTCGGCGCGGACGCTATGGCCTCGATAGCCAAAGCCCTACACCAACATCCGATGCAGTCCTCTGAGCGCCACCCCGCGCACGTGCTTTGGTGCGACCCGGCCGATGGCCTCGTCGGCCGGATCGCGCGCATGCTGGCCGAGCGCGGATTGCATGCCGCGCGCACCGTGGTGCTGGTGCCCTACGCGCAATTGATGCAGGTGGCGCGCGCCATGTGGGCCGCGTGCGGCACGCCGGGCTTCGCACCGCGCTTCGAGACCACGCGCAACTGGGCGCGCAGCGCCGGGGGCTTCGTGCCCGCCGTGGACGACATCGCCTTCGACATGGCGCGCGACCTGCTCACGGCGCAGTCGCTGCTGTCCCGCGCGGGCTTTGCGGCATCGCGCATCGCGCTGGCGGGCCGACTGGTCGAGATCGCGCTGCAGCTCGCGCCGCTGGCCGCGGCCGAACATCCGGACGAACGCGCGGCCTGGGCCCAGCGCGTGCGCGGCGCCATCGATGCCGGCAGGGGCTCGGAGTGGTTCGACATCGAGAGCGCGTTGAACGGCATCGCGCTCGCCTGGGCTGCCAGCTCCGGTTATGCGACCGACGTGCTGCTGGGCGGCGGCGCGCTGGCCCAGGTCGACCAGTTGATCGTGCTCGACGGCCTGCAAAGCGATCCGCTCACGAACAAGCTCGCGGCGCTGTTCGGCGAGTCTGTGCTGCACCTTCCGCTGGCGACGCTGGATGCGCCCGCATGCACCGCGGCCCTCCATCGCGCGGCCGACCCCGAAGACGAGGCCCAGCGCGCCGCGGCCTGCGTGCTGCGCCACCTGGCCGAGGGGCGCGCGCCCGTGGCGCTGGTAGCCACCGACCGTGCGCTCACGCGCCGCATCAGCGCCCAGCTGGCCGCGCAGGGGGTAGCGCCGCGCGATGAAACCGGCTGGAAGCTTTCGACCACGCGCGCGGCTGCCACCCTGATGAGCGCTCTGCGCGCCTGCGCCCACGATGCCTCCAGCGACCAGGTGCTCGATTGGCTCAAGAGCGCCAGCGTCCTCGACGGCCGTTCGGTCCGGGCGCTGGAGGCGCGTCTGCGCGATCGCGGCATGCGTGATTGGCACAGCTGGTGCGCCTTCGTTGCGGCGAGCGAGAAGCCGCAGGACCTGGGCCTGCTGCCTTTCACAAACGACGTCGAAGCCCAACGCGCGGCGCTGGCTCGCACCCGACCGCTTGCCGAATGGCTCGCCTCCACGCGCGCGCTGCTCGAAGCCGGCGGCCAGTGGGCCGCGCTGCATGGCGACGTGGTCGGCATCGAAGTCATCGCGGCGCTCTATCTGGATGCCGACGAAGGGGAGATTCGCGGTGCGCGCTGCACCCTCGCAGAGTTCACCGCCTGGGTGCGCGACGTGCTCGAAGCCGCCAGCGTGCGCCTGCCGTCCGACGCGGATTCGCCGCAGGTTGTGGTCCTGCCGTTGCACCAGTTGCTGGGCCGCGCCTTCGGTGCCGTCGTGGTGCCGGGTTGCGACGACCAGCGCCTGCCCGCGTCGCCCGAGCCGCCGGGCGACTGGAATCCGGCGCAGCGCCTCGCGCTCGCGCTGTCGTCGCGCGAAGCGCTGGAGGCCGCCCAGCGCGCCGCGTGGGCCATTGCATTGCGTGCGCCGTACTGCGATCTGCTTTGGCGGCAGTTCGATGCCAGCGGCGAACCCGTGCGCCCCAGCGCGCTCGTGCAGATGCTGCATCTCGACCAGTCGGCGGCCGACGCCGATGACCCGCGCACGCCGGTGCAAGTGGCCGCGCGACCGACACCGCGGCCGCAGCCGCACGGCGATGCGCTCGTGCCCGCCACGCTGTCGTCGACGGCTTACGAGGATCTGCGCCGCTGCCCCTACCGTTTCTTTGCGCTGCGCCAGCTCGGCCTGCGCAGCAGCGACGAACTCGATGCGGAAGTCGACAAGCGCGATTTCGGCAACTGGTTGCACGCGGTGCTGGGCCATTTCCATGAGGCCTTGAAAGAAGCGCCGACCGCCGAGCTGCCCGCCAGGCTCGCGCTGATGGCCCTCGCGGAGCAGGAGGCGACGCGCGAATTCGGCCTCTCGGAGGCCGAGTTCCTTCCTTTCGCCGCGGCCTGGCCTGCGGTGCGCGACGGCTACCTGGCCTGGCTGGCCGGGCACGAGGCCGGCGAAGGCGCCGTGTTCGTCGAGGCCGAGCCGTGGAAGGAGGTTCCGCTGGGCAGCGTGAAACTGGTCGGCCGCCTCGACCGCGTCGATGCCACGCCCGATGGACGGGCCTTCGTGATCGACTACAAGACCGAGTCCGTCGACAAGACAAGGGATCGCGTCAAGGACCCGATCGAAGACACCCAGCTCGCCTTCTACGCCGCGCTCTTCCCCGACGACAGCCTGCGTGCCGCCTACGTCAACGTCGGCGAAAAAGCCTCCGGCACGCGCACCGTCGAGCAGACCGACGTGATCGCCGCGCGCGACGCGCTGGTGACCGGCGTGATGGACGACCTCGCACGCATCGGCCGCGGCGCCGCATTGCCCGCGCTCGGCGAAGGCACGGTCTGCGAACACTGCACGGCGCGCGGCCTGTGCCGCAAGGATTTCTGGGAGCTGGCGGGATGAGCATTGCCGCCTACGAACACAACGGCGCCCCCGTTGCGCGCGAACGTTTCTACGCGATCGCCTGCGACCCGCGCCGCTCGGTTGCGGTAGAGGCGTGCGCCGGCGCCGGCAAGACCTGGATGCTGGTATCGCGCATCCTGCGCGCCCTGCTAGAGGAAGGAGAGGGCGCCTGCGCGCCGCACGAGATCCTCGCGATCACCTTCACGAAGAAGGCGGCCGGCGAGATGCGCGAGCGGCTGGACCAATGGTTGGAGGCCTTTGCCGAATGTCCGCTGGAACAACTCGTGCCCGAGCTCGTGATGCGCGGCATGGACCGCGCGGCTGCCGAAGCCGGCGCACCGCGGCTCCAGGGGCTCTACCGCGAGCTGCTGTCGAGCGGCCGGCCGGTGCAGTTCCGCACCTTCCATGCCTGGTTCGCCGGCCTGTTGCGCAGCGCTCCGGTGGCGGTGCTCGAACGACTCCGGCTGCCGGCCAACTACCAGCTGCTCGAAGACGATGCCGAGGCGCGCGCGCGCGTTTGGCGCCCCTTCTTCTCGGTCGTGGCGGCGAACGCCGAGGCCTCCGCCGACTACCGCGCGCTGGTTGCGACGCACGGCCGTTCGCAGACCGCCAAGGCGCTCGACGATGCGCTCACGCGGCGCGTCGAATTCGCATTGGCCGACGCGCATCACGCGGTCGACGAGGCCGTGGTGCCGATGGGCGTGATGTATCCGGCGTTCGAGAGCACCGATTCGCCCGACGAGGTTCTGCTTCACGACCCGGCCTCTCGCAGCACACTGATGGCGGCTGCCCGCGCGCTGGGCCGCGCGAGCGCGCCGACCTTTTCGCAGAAGGGCGTCGAGCTCGAACAGGCGCTGACCGAGGGCCGCGCCGCAGGCGTGCTCTACGCGCTGCTCACCCACAAGGGCGAACCGCGCAAGTTCAGCGAGAAGCTCGCGGGCCTGGCGGAGGTGCGTGCGGCGCAGGAGCGCGCGCTGCAGTACTGCGCCGCACGGGCCCAGCACGCCGCCTGGCTGTACCAGCAGCGCATGGCACGGCTGACGCGGCTTCTGATCCGCTGCTTTGCCGAGGTCAAGGCCGCGCACGGCTGGGTCGACATGAACGACGTCGAGCAGGCCGCTCATCTGCTGCTCGGCAACTCGGAACTCTGGGGCTGGGTGCAGGAGCGCCTCGATGCGCGCGTGCGTCATCTGCTCGTCGACGAATTCCAGGACACCAATCCGCTGCAGTGGCAGGCGCTCCATGGCTGGCTCGGCAGCTATGCGGGGGCCGGCGGGCGGCGTCCCGGCGTGTTCATCGTCGGCGATCCGAAGCAGAGCATCTACCGTTTTCGCCGCGCCGAGCCGCAGGTGTTCATCGCGGCCAAGCAGTTCGTCCAGCAGGGCCTCGGCGGCGACCTGCTTAACTGCGACCACACGCACCGCAATGCGCAGGCTGTGGTCGGCCTGGTCAACGCGGTGATGACGGACGCGCAGCAGGCCGGCGAGTTCGGCGGCTTCCGCGACCACACGACCGAATCGCGCGTGTCCGGCGTGGTGCGCAAGCTGCCGCCGATCGCGCGGGACGCGGTGGCTTCCACCGATGAGGGCAACGGCCTCGACGAGCATGGCGCGCTGCAGTGGCGCGATAGCCTCGACACCCCGCGCGTGCTGCCGGAAGAGCGGCTGCTGCAGAAGGAATGCCAGCAGGCGGCCCGCTGGATCGCCGAGCGCATCGCGGGCGGGCTCGCACCCAGCAGCATCATGGTGCTGGCGCGCCGCCGCAGCCGGCTGGCCGTGCTGCAGGACGAACTGCGCAAGCTGCACATCGCGGTGCAGCAGCCCGAGAAGAACGAGCTCAACGACGCGCCCGAGGTGCAGGACATGGTGGCGTTGCTCGATGCGCTGGTCTCTCCGGACCACGACCTCTCGCTCGCACGCGCGCTGAAATCGCCGCTGTGGAGCATCGACGACGACGCCTTGGTGCAGCTGGCGCTGCGCCAGCGCGCCCGGCCCGCGAGCTGGTTCGAGCTGCTTCAGGCGCCCGACCTGCCCGAGCCGCTGGCCGGCATCGGTCCGCGCCTGCGGCAATGGCAGCAGTGGCTGGCCGCATTGCCGCCGCACGATGCGCTGAGCGCGATCTACCACGATGCCGACGTGCTGGCCAGGTTCGCAGCTGCTGCACCGGCCGCATTGCGCGCCGGGGTGCTGAGCAATCTGCGCGGCCTGGTGGCTGCATCGCTCGAACTCGACGGCGCGCGCTTCGCGACGCCCTATGCGCTGGTGCGCGCGCTGCGCGCCGGCGGTTTGCGTGCACCGTCGATCGCTGCGGCCGATGCGGTGCAGCTTCTCACGGTCCATGGCGCCAAGGGGCTTGAAGCCGAGCTCGTGCTGCTGCTCGACACCGACGCGGCCAGCCAGCGCGCGCAGACCATGGGCGTGCTCGTGAAATGGCCGGGCCACGCCGCGGCGCCCGAGCGCTTCGTGTTCGTCGCAAGCGAAAAGAATCCGCCGGCCTGCAGCGTGGACGACCTTGCAGAAGAACAGGCTGCCCGGCACCGCGAGGAGATCAACGCGCTCTACGTGGCGACCACGCGGGCGCGGACCGAGCTCGCGCTGTCGGCAGTGACGGCAGCGCGGCCGAATGCCCAGAGCTGGTGGGCGCGCCTGGAGTCACGTTGCGAGCCGATCGCCGACGTGTCGGGCGCAGTGCCCGTCGCTGCTCCGCGCGCGCCCGCCACTTTCGGCATGCTGAAGCTGCCTGCGCTGCCAACTGCAATGGCCGAGCGCACGCCATCCATCGAGCCCATGGTGCCGGCCGCCGACACGCGCGCCTCGGCGTTCGGCCAGGCCATGCACCGCCTGCTCGAATGGTCCCAGCCCGGCGCGCCGCTGCCGTCGGCGCATGTGCGCGCCGCGGGCCGCGAGTTCGGACTCGACGCCGCCGCTGCGCGTGCTGCGGCCACGATGGCGCAACGCATTCGTTCGGGCGCGGGCGCCTGGGCCTGGGACCCTGCGGCGCTCGACTGGCATGGCAACGAAATCACGCTGATCCACGGCGGGGAAACGCTGCGCATTGATCGCCTGGTGCAGCATCGCGAAAGCGGCACCTGGTGGGTGCTCGATTACAAATCCGCTGCCCGCCCGGAGCACGACGCTGCGCTGATCGCGCAGCTGCAGCGCTACCGCGAAGCGGTGCAGGGCGCCTATCCCGGCGAGACCGTGCGTGCGGCCTTCCTCACCGGGCGGGGCGAACTGGTGACCCTCGAATGACGCAAGAAGAAAAGAAGGTCGCCGTCGTCGGTGGCGGCCCGGCCGGGCTGATGGCGGCCGAAGTGCTGAGCGCGCAGGGCGTGGAAGTGCATCTCTACGACGCCATGCCCTCGGTCGGACGCAAGTTCCTGCTTGCGGGGCGCGGCGGCCTGAACCTCACGCACTCCGAGCCCTTCGACAGTTTTGCCGGCCGCTTCGGCGAGCGCCGCGCGCAGATCGAGCCGCTGCTGCGCAGCTTCGGCCCCGAACAGCTGCGCGAATGGGTCCACGGGCTCGGCATCGAAACCTTCGTCGGCACCTCGGGGCGCGTGTTTCCCACCGACATGAAGGCCGCGCCCTTGCTGCGCGCGTGGATGCATCGCCTGCGCGCGGCCGGCGTGCGTTTCCACATGCGCCATCGCTGGCTGGGCTGGCCCGACGCGGCGTCGCCGTCGACCGCGCTGCGCTTCGCGACGCCAGCCGGCGAGGTCGAGGTGCAGGCCGAAGCCGTGGTGCTGGCGCTCGGTGGTGCCAGCTGGTCTCGACTCGGCTCCGACGGCGCCTGGGTGCCGTGGATCAGCGAGCGCGGCGTGGCGGTGGCGCCGCTCGCGCCGGCCAATTGCGGCTTCGATGCCGTCTGGACCGCGCATTTCGCCGAGCGCTTTGCCGGCATGCCGTTCAAGTCGGTCGCGATCGCCTTCACCGATGCTCGCGGCCGCCGCTTTGCGCGCAAGGGCGAATTCGTCGCGACCGCCACCGGCGTCGAAGGCAGCCTGGTTTACGCGGCCTCCGCGTTGCTGCGCGACGAGATCGCAGCGCAGGGCAGCGCCACCTTGCTGCTCGACCTGCTGCCCGATCGCAGTGCCGAGCAGGTGCGCACCGCCGTGCTGCATCCGCGCGGAGCGCGTTCGCTCGCCAGCCATCTGAAGAGCCGGCTCGGTCTCGAGGGCATCAAGACCGGTGTGCTCCACGAAGTGCTCACGCGCGAGCAGATGCATTCGCCCGAGAAGCTGGCCGAGACGATCAAGGCGGTGCCGCTTCGTCTGCTTGCGACCAGACCGATCGATGAAGCGATCAGCACGGCGGGCGGCGTGCGCTTCGACGCGCTCGATGCCCACCTGATGGGCAGCGCGCTCCCCGGCGTGTTCTTCGCGGGCGAGATGCTCGACTGGGAAGCGCCGACCGGCGGCTACCTGCTCACTGCCTCGATGGCCAGCGGCGTGGCGGCGGCGCGCGGCGTGATGTCGTACCGGAATACGAAACTGAACACTTCCGATTGACGTGCATTTGTTTGCAGGGCCGCGGACAATGCCACGCTCCTTGAACCTGACAAAAAGAACATGTACCCGCAGGTCGACATTCAAAAAATCAGAGAGAGATATTTCAACTACAGCGTGAGCATCGGCAAGTCCGACAAGCGTTATGCCCGGCAGGGCCTGCGGTCGATCGCGGAATGCCTGCACGATGCGGCGACCGCGCTGGGTCACCACTTCCCGATTGCGGCCCTCAGCTACGAGGGGCGCGCGCTGGGCTGCTATCACGTCGCGAACATGGAGCACAAGACGGTGGCGCTCGCCGACACGCTTCTTGCCAAGCTCGCGCGGGCGGAAACCGCCGCCTGAGGGCGATGCGGTTTCCTTGGATGTGAGGTTGACGAGCCTTACCCCCGGCACTGACTACGCAGTTAGGGCTGCTTGGTTCCCCACCTGACCCGGTTGGCCACTTCACCATGCGGGGAGGCCCGTCAACCGAGGATTGTAGGCCAGGGCCCGTTACCCCCATGAATCACCAAACCATCAGCGAAGTCTCGAGCGCTGCGTCGGCGTAGTAGAGACGCACGCCGACCAGGTAGTGGCGGCCCTTTTGCAGGCGCATGCTGACGCGCGCATTGAGGTCGGTGCCGCTGTCGTCGTTGCCGGCGATCTGCACGTTGCCGGCCGGCGTGACCTCGAACAGCACCAGCACCGTGTCGGAGGTGCCGAAGGTGCCGATGCTGTAGGTGCGCGTGCGAGTCGGTACGAGTTCGAAGTTGCGGGTTTCGCCGGCCTTGAGTTTGAGCAGTTGCGAGAGCCCGACCTTGAGTGCCGACACCGCCGGGGCCCTGACGCCGGGGTAGGTCTCCACCACCCAGGCCTTGTCGTCATAGGACAAGCCGCCCTTGGGCACGAGCCCGGCCTGGTACTGCGCCGGCGCATCGATGAGCCCGGGCTCGAACTGGTATTCCATGACCGAGTCCGGATCCCAGGTCGTGCCCTTGACCTCGGCCTGCGGGATCTTGCGCAGGATGTTCCACTCGATCTGCGACTCCTGCCAGAAGTTCGGCGGGCCCTGGAAATAGTCGATCACTGCCTGGCGGTTCCAGGTGATGCCGGCATGGGGGTTCTGATGTTCATGCTCGAGACCGAGCGTGTGGCCGATTTCGTGCAGCGCCGTGTCCTGGCCATAGGGCGTGGTGAGCGGCCAGCCGAAATTCATCGTGCGCTGCAGCGGGTCGCGAATGCCGAGCACATCGCGGCCGACGTAGGACCAGGAGCCGTCCTGCGCATCGAAGCCGATGCGCACCGTCGCGTCTTCCGGCGCCTCGACGCGCCGAAAGGCGATGCCGATGCCAAGCTTGGCCCAGGCCTCGAAGGACTCGTCGACCACCCCCGTGTCCTCGTTGCTGCCCTGCCATGCGGCGGGCACTGCGTCGCCGCGTTTGAAGCAGTAGTAGGTGAGTTGCGTGCCGTTCACCCATTTCTTGCTCGAAGCGATGATGGCGGAGGCGCGGCCCGCGGAGACGCTGCTGTCGAACTGCCGCGGCGCCTGCACCGGCTGGACGCAGTAGCGGCGAAGCCCGGCATCGCCGGACTGTGCTTTCCTGGCCGCGGCAGTGCGCGCGGCCTTGTGGGTCGCAGTGTGCATGTCGGTCTCCTCGAAGGGCCGTTTCATGCTATGCGCGGAACCGCGAAAATCTATAAGTAAAAAGGCCTATGCCTGGTCGGGCGTTGGCCTCCGGTGGGGCCCCTAAAATGCGTCGATGGCCTATCTCGTGCTCGCTCGCAAACACCGCCCCAAGACTTTCAGCGAGATGGTGGGCCAGGAACATGTCGTTCAGGCGCTCGAAAACGCGCTGACCTCGCAGCGGCTGCACCACGCCTATTTGTTCACCGGCACTCGCGGCGTCGGCAAGACCACCGTTTCGCGCATCCTGGCCAAATCGCTCAACTGCCAGGGCCCGGACGGGCAGGGCGGCATCACCGCCACGCCCTGCGGCGTATGCCAGGCCTGCAAGGACATCGACACCGGCCGCTTCGTCGACTACACCGAGCTCGATGCGGCCTCGAACCGGGGCGTCGACGAGGTCCAGGCCCTGCTGGAGCAGGCGGTCTACAAGCCGGTGCAGGGACGCTTCAAGGTCTTCATGATCGACGAGGTGCACATGCTCACCGGCCATGCGTTCAACGCGATGCTGAAAACGCTGGAAGAGCCGCCGGAATACCTCAAGTTCGTGCTGGCCACCACCGACCCGCAGAAGGTGCCGGTCACCGTGCTGTCGCGCTGCCTGCAGTTCAACCTGCGGCCGATGGCGCCCGAAACCGTGCTCGAGCATCTCACGCGCGTGCTGCAGACCGAGACCGTGCCGGCCGAACCGCATGCGCTGCGCCTGATCGCGCGCGCCGCCCGCGGCTCGATGCGCGACGCGCTTTCGCTGACCGATCAGGCCATCGCTTTCGGCAACGGCGAACTGCTGGAGACCGGCGTGCGCCAGATGCTTGGCAGCGTCGACCGCGGCCACGTGTTCCGCCTGATCGAGGCGCTGGCGCAGGGCGACGGCAAGACGGTGGTCGACACCGCCGAGGCGCTGCGCCGCGACGGCATGTCGGCCGCGTCCACGCTCGAAGAAATGACCGCCGTGCTGCAGGCCATGGCCGTGCTGCAGGCCGTGCCTTCGCGCGCAGAAAGCAACGATGCGACGGATCCCGACGCGGCCGAGACCGCGCGCCTGGCGGCATTGATGCCTGTCGACGAAACGCAGCTGCTCTACAGCCTCTGCCTGCACGGCCGCGGCGAACTGGGCCTGGCGCCCGATGAGTACGCAGCGCTCACGATGGTGTTGCTGCGGCTCCTGGCCTTCAAGCCCACCGGCGCGGCCGGCGCGGAAAAAAAAACTCTGAATGAAGCGCCGCGCGCCGCGGCGCCCGCGCCTCGCGCGCCGCCCGTCGAGGCGGAACGCCCTGCGGTGGCTGCGGTCGTGGCGACTGCCGGCCCTGTCGCGCCGCCCGGTCAGCGGCTGCCGGTGCGGGACGAACCCTCGCTCTCTGCAACGGCTGCCTCCAGGCCGGCGGCCGCTGCCGATCCGGCACCTGCCGCCAAGGTCATGGCCATGCAGGTGCGGGTGCAGCCGCCGCCCGGCGCACGCGAAGCACCGCGCGAAAGCGAATCGACGCCGATCGTGCCCAGCGAGGAGGGCGACTTCTGGCATGCGACCGTGACGCAGATGGTCGCGGCCGAGGCGATCACCGCGCTTGCGCGCGAACTCGCGCTGCAGTCGCAGCTGGTGGCGCGCGATGTCGACCAGTGGCTGCTGCGCGTCGAGCGCGAATCGCTCAACCAGACGAGCAGCCGGGAGAAGCTGCAGGCTGCGCTCGCGGCGCTGGGTCATAGCGTGAAAATCGCGATCGAGATCGGCGCCGTGGTCGACAGCCCCGCACGCCGCAACAAGCAGGCGGCCGACGAGCGCCAGCGCGTGGCCGAGGAAGCGATCCGCAACGACCCCGAGATTCAGTCGATGATGCGCGACTGGGACGCGAGAATCGTCCCGGGTACGCTCAAGCCCGCCTAAAGCTTTCTTTTTTTATCCAACGATCGACAGGACCAACGATGTTCAACAAAGGACAACTGGCCGGCCTCATGAAGCAGGCGCAGGCAATGCAGGACAACCTCAAGAAGGCGCAGGAAGAACTGGCCACCATCGAGGTCGAGGGCGAATCGGGCGCCGGGCTGGTGAAGGTCGTGATGACCTGCAAGCACGACGTCAAGCGCATCACCATCGACCCGAGCCTGCTGGCCGACGACAAGGACATGCTCGAAGACCTGGTGGCCGCGGCCTTCAATGCCGCGGTCCGCAAGGCCGAGGAGACCAGCGAGCAGAAGATGGGCAAGCTCACGGCCGGCATGCCGGGCCTGCCGCCCGGCATGAAGCTGCCCTTCTAGGACTGAATGACCGATTCCAGTTCGCTCGAGGCGCTGGTCGAAGCGTTGCGCCGCCTGCCCGGCGTCGGCGCCAAGTCGGCCTCGCGCATGGCCTTTCACATGCTGCAGCACGACCGCGAGGGCACGCAACTGCTCGCGCGCGCCCTGCAGCAGGCGGCCACCCATGTGCGTCATTGCGAACGCTGCAACACCTTCACCGAGGCGCCGGTCTGCAGCGTGTGCCTCGACACGCGCCGCGATGCCAGCAAGCTGTGCGTGGTGGAGACGCCGGCCGACCAGGCCGCACTCGAGCGCACGGGCGCGTTTCGCGGCTATTACTTCGTGCTGATGGGCAAGCTCAGTCCGCTCGACGGTATCGGGCCGAAGGACATCGGCTTGGCGCGGCTGTTCGAGCGCGCGCTCGACGGCGCGGTGAGCGAGGTGATCCTCGCCACCAACTTCACCGCCGAGGGCGAGGCCACGGCGCACGTGATCGGCGAAGAGCTCAGGCAACGCGGCCTGACGGTGACGAGGCTCGCGCGCGGCGTGCCGGCCGGCAGCGAACTCGAGTACGTCGACCTCGGCACCATCGCCCACGCGCTGGTCGACAGGAGATGAACCCACCCGCGTTGACGCTGGCGTACTGGTGCTTGCTGGTCGCGGTGGCCTTGCCCTATGCCGCGGCCTACATCGCCAAGATCGGGAGCTTCAGGCGGCGCGACAACGAGACGCCGCGCGAATGGGCCGCGCGCCAGAGCGGCTGGCGCGCGCGCGCCATGGGCGCGCAGTCCAACAGCTTCGAGGGCCTTCCCTTTTTCATCGGCGCGGTGATCATCGCCCATCAACTCGGTGCGGCGCAGGCGCAGTTGGACCTGCTGGCTATCGCCTATGTGATGCTGCGCATCGCCTATATCGCGCTCTACATCGCAGGCATCGGTACGGCGCGCAGTGCGGTCTGGGCACTCGCGTTTCTGGCCAACATCGCGATCGTGTTCGCCGGCCGCTAGCGGCCTTCGTGTTTACGTGAAAACCCGCACGGGGATGTTCCCGATGCAGGCGCTGGGGGGCGCCCCTAAGCTCGATTCGATTCCGAAAGAAACCAAAAGGCCGCGGGTTCACTTCATGCTCAATCGCCGTACCTTCACCGCCGCCGCCACTCTGGGTGCTGCCTCCATCGCGACACCGCTGGTCCACGCGCAGGCCAAGCTGGAAAAGTCGAAGATCTCCATCGCCGTCGGCGGCAAGGCCGCCTTCTACTACCTCCCGCTCACCATCTCCGAACAGCTCGGCTACTTCAAGGCCGAAGGCCTCGATGTCGAGATCTCCGATTTCGCCGGCGGCGCGCGTGCGCTGCAGGCGGTGGTGGGCGGCTCGGCCGATGTGTGCTCGGGTGCTTACGAACACACCATCAACCTGCAGGCGAAGAACCAGTTCTTCCAGTCCTTCGTGCTGCAGGGCCGCGCGCCGCAGATCGCGATCGGCGTGTCGACCAAGAACATGGCGAACTACATGACCATCGCCGACCTCAAGGGCAAGAAGATCGGTGTCTCGGCGCCTGGCTCGTCCACCAACATGGTGGCCAACCTCGTGCTGTCGCGCGGCGGTCTGAAGGCCAGCGACGTGAGCTTCATCGGCGTGGGCGTCGCGGCCGGCGCGCTGACGGCGCTGCGCTCCGGCCAGATCGACGCCATCAGCAACACCGACCCGGTGATGACGATGCTCGAACAGAAGGGCGACGTGAAGATCATCAGCGACACGCGCACGCTGAAGGGAACGCAGGAGGTCTTCGGCGGCCCGATGCCGGCCGGCTGCCTCTATGCGCCGACGGAATTCATCCAGAAGCATCCCAACACCTGCCAGGCGCTCGCCAATGCCATCGTGCACGGGCTCAAGTGGCTGCAGACCGCGGGGCCGGGCGACATCATCAAGACCGTGCCCGAAACCTACCTGCTCGGCGATCGCGCGCTGTACTTGGCGTCGTTCGACAAGGTGCGCGAGGCCATCGCCATAGACGGACTGATACCGGCCGAGGGGCCGAAGACCGCGCTCGGTGCCATCGCAAGCTTCGACCCGACCGTGAAGGCCGACAAGATCGACCTCGCGAAGACATACACCAACGATTTTGCGCGGCGCGCGAAGGACAGGTTCAAAGCCTGACCCGAACGTTCTGCAACCCGGCTTCGGCCGGGTTTTTTTGTTTCCACCCCATGTCCAGCTACGCGCTCGAACTCCTCGACATCAGCTGCACCTTCCGCTCGAAGGACGAGCACGGCCAGCGCTACACCGCTGTCGCCGGCACGACGCTGCGCGTCCGTGAGGGCGAGTTCGTCTCGGTGGTCGGGCCCACGGGTTGCGGCAAGTCGACCTTGCTCAACGTCGGTGCGGGCCTGCTCGAACCGTCCTCGGGCACGATCAAGGTGTTCGGCCAGCCGCTCGCGGGCATCAATGCGCGGGCCGGCTACATGTTCCAGACCGAGGCGCTCATGCCGTGGCGCAGCACGCTCGCCAACGTGATGGTGGGCCTGCAGTACCGCGGCGTGCCCGATGCAGAGGCGAGGGCGCAGGCCGAGCAATGGCTCACTCGGGTCGGCCTCACCGGCTTCGGCGATCGCTATCCGCACCAGCTCTCCGGCGGCATGCGCAAGCGCACGGCGCTCGCGCAGGTGCTGGCGCTGGACCCGGACATCATCCTGATGGACGAACCCTTCAGCGCGCTCGACGTCCAGACGCGGCAGCTGATGGAGAACGAGGTGCTCGAGCTCTGGGCCGCCCCGAGCGCCGGGCGCCGGGCCGCCCCAAGGCCGGCGCTCACCCCCTCGGGGGGTGGGCGCGAAGCGCCCGGGGGCCCACAAGGACGAAAAGCGGTGCTCTTCATCACGCACGACCTCGATGAAGCGATCGCGATGAGCGACCGCGTGGTGGTGCTCTCGGCCGGGCCGGCCACGCACCCGATCGGCGAGTTCGCGATCGACCTTCCGCGCCCGCGCGACGTGGCCGAGGTGCGCACGCATCCGCGCTTCGTCGAACTGCACACGCAGATCTGGAACGTGCTGCGCGACGAGGTGCTCAAGGGCTATGCGCAGCAACTGAGGAAGGCGGCCTGAATGAGTTTCAGGCCCCATGAAGGCAATGCGCGCTTCTGGCAGATGGCGCTGCTGATCGTGCTGCTGCTGCTATGGCACCTGCTCTCGCGCGACCAGCAGTTCGCTTTCTTCCTCGGCGAACCGATCAAGGTCGCGGGCCGGGTGTGGAGCTGGTTCCTGCCTTTCGCCGTGCCGCCGAACCTGCTGTTTCCCGACGGGCTGCCGGGCAATGCCGACATCTACCGGCACCTCGGCACCACGCTGCTCGAGACCGTGCTGGCCTTCGGTATCGGCACGCTGCTGGGGCTGGCCTGCGGGCTCTGGCTGGCGCTGGCGCCGACCGCAAGCCTGATCCTCGACCCCTACATCAAGGCCGCGAACTCGATGCCGCGCGTGATCCTGGCGCCGATCTTCGCGCTGTGGTTCGGCCTCGGCATCTGGAGCAAGGTGGCGCTCGCGGTCACGCTGGTGTTCTTCATCGTGTTCTTCAACGTCTACCAGGGCGTGCGCGAAGTGAGCCCGGTGGTGCTGGCCAACGCGCGCATGCTGGGCGCCAACCAGCGGCAGCTGCTGCGCACGGTGTACCTGCCGAGCGCGACCAGCTGGGTGTTCTCAAGCCTGCACACCTCGGTGGGGCTGGCTTTCGTCGGTGCGGTGGTGGGCGAATACCTGGGTTCGGCGCGCGGCGTCGGCTACCTGATCCTGCAGGCCGAAGGCACTTTCGACGTCAACACCGTCTTCGCCGGCATCGTGGTGTTGACGGCGTTCGCGCTGGCGCTCGACGGCATCGTCGGCATCATCGAAACGCGCCTCATGAAATGGCAGCCGCGCAGCGGCGAGACCGAGAAGCTCTGACTCAGCGCTTCTTCTTCGAAGGCGCGCCGCCGCGCTTCTCGCGCACGATCTTGGGCGAAGAAGCCGTCTTCGCCGCGGGCGCGGCCTTGCCGGCACTGGTCTTGACCACGCCGCCGCCGCGTTTGCTGGTCACGATCACCGTGCTGGAGCGGGCGCCCCGGCCCACGCGTTCGGCGGCCGCGGCCTTCACCGGCAGGTAGACCACGACCTGGACGCCGCGCTGGAAGGCGTGGCTGGTCTTCACGTCGTTCCATTCGGCGACGCTGGCCGGGCTGAGGCGGTAGCGGCGCGCGATGCTTGCGACGCTGTCGCTGCGTCCGGCCTTCACGAGCGTGCGGCGCGTGACGATCTCGGGCTGGAAGCTCAGGTGGCCGGTGTCGGCCACCGCTGCATTGACGTCTTCCTGGACGCGCGCGCCGCGCGGCACGATCAGCGTCGAGCCGGCCTTGATGAGCATGCGCGGCGGCACGCTGTTGATCGCGCGCAGGTCGGATTCGCTCATGCCGGCGCGCTGGGCGGCATCGGCCACCGTCATCGTCGAGGGCACGGTCCAGGCGGTCCAGCTCGCGTACTGCCCCTGGGTGTAGGCCTCGAAGTTGCGCTGGAACACGGCGGCGTTGTCCCAGGGCAGCAGGATCTCCGGCGTGCCGGCGGCCAGCAGCAACGGCTTGTGCGCGGAGGGGTTGAGCGCGCGGAAGTCCTCGATCTTCACGTCGGCCAGCTTGGCCGCCAGGGCCACATCGAGGTCGCGCTTGAGCGTGACGGTCTGGAAGTAAGGGTGGTTGGCGATCAGCGGCAGGTCGGCGTTGAAGCGCTCCGGGTTGGCGACGATGTTCTTGACCGCCTGGAGCTTCGGCACGTAGAGCCGGGTCTCGGCCGGCATCGACAGGTCGGTGTAGCCGGTGGGCAGGCCGGCGCGCTTGTTCTTGGCGATGGCGCGGCCGACGCTGCCTTCGCCCCAGTTGTAGGCCGCGAGCGCCAGATGCCAGTCGCCGAACATGCCGTAGAGCTTCTGCAGGTAGTCGAGCGCCGCACGGGTGGAGGCGACCACGTCGCGCCGGTCGTCGCGGAAGATGTTCTGCTTCAGGTCGAAGTCGGTGCCGGTGGCGGGCATGAACTGCCACATGCCTGCGGCCTTGGCGCTGGAGATCGCTTGCGGGTTGAAGGCGCTTTCGATGTAGGGCAGCAGCGCGAGCTCGGTCGGCATGTCGCGGCGTTCCAGCTCTTCGACGATGTGGAAGATGTAGCGGCTCGAGCGCTCGGTCATGCGCTGCATGTAGTCGGGCCGGGTCGCATACCACTGCTCGCGGTCCGTGACCAGGTCACCCTGCAGGTCCGGCATCTTGAAGCCGCGGCGGATACGTTCCCACATGTCGGCCGGCGGCGAGAGCGTGACGACGGAGCGCGACTTGGTGTCGCCCGAGGTGATGGGCGTGAGCGGTCCGCCGGGATAAACCGGCGCCGCCGCGGGGGCGCTGGAAGCAGTGGGCGAGGCAGGGGAAGCGGAAGAGGAGGAACTCGTGCCGGTGGTGCTCGCGCAGCCTGCGAGAAACAGGGAGCCTGCGAGGCAGGCAGCAACGATAAATTTCATCGGAAGTCGTTTTTCCATTGGCGCAGTGCGGCGAACACGTCGGCTTCCGCGGCTTGCGCGGAGAGGCCGGCATGAGCGTGGACTGCTCGGAGGACAGTGGCTTCGCGGCTGCGAAGAAAGGGATTGACCAGGCGCTCGGTGGCGAGCTGCGAGGGCAGCGTCGGTTCACCGCGTGCGCGCAATGCCTTGCAATGCGCGGTGTACTGAGTCAGATCGGCGTTGCCGGGTTCCACGGTCTGCGCGAATCGAAGGTTAGCAAGTGTGTATTCGTGGCCGCAGCACACGCGGGTGTTCCCGGGCAGCGCGGCCAGCGCGTCGAGCGAGGCCAGCATCTGCGCGGCCGTGCCTTCGAACAGGCGGCCGCAGCCGGCGGAGAACAGCGTGTCGCCGCAGAAGAGCAAGGGCGCGAGCTCGCCGGCGACTGCGTTGTGCGCATCGGCCGGCAGGAAGAAGGCGATGTGGCCGGCGGTGTGGCCCGGGATGTCGATCACTTCGAAGCGAAGGCCCAGCACCTCGGCACCGTCGCCTTGCGCGAGTCGCGTGAAGGGCGCCGGAATCGTCTCGCGCGCCGGACCGAAGACCTGCGCGCCGGTGGCCGCGTGCAGCGCTGCGACGCCGCCGGTGTGATCGGGGTGGTGGTGCGTGACTAGAATCGCGGCCAGCTGCAGATTGCCGCGCGCCAGTGCTTCGAACACCGGCGCGGCATCCCCCGGGTCCACCACGATCGCGTTGCGACCGTCCTGCAGCATCCAGATGTAGTTGTCGGCGAAGGCGGGCAGCGGAACGAGGGTCATGAGCGGTCAAATTATAGGTTTGCATGATTGGTTCGCGACCGCCCCCGGCCGCTACCTGCTGGCCTGGGAGCAGGCCCAGTTCGACCAGGCCGTGGCCGATGTGTTCGGCTACCACGCGCTGCAGCTGGGGCTGGCCGAGGTCGCCGGGCTGCGCGCCAACCGCATGCCGCATCGCTGGCTGGCGCTGGACGATCCCGCGCTGGCGGCGCAGAGCGCGCTGGTCACCGACTTCACGGCGCTGCCTTTTTCGGCCAACAGCCTCGATCTGGTCGTGTTGCCGCATGCGCTCGAACTCAGCCACGACCCTCATGCGACGCTGCGCGAGGTCGAGCGCGTGCTGGTGCCCGAAGGCCGCGTCGTCATCTGCGGTCTCAATCCGGCCAGCCTCTGGGGCATGCGGCAGCGCCGCGCGCATCTTTACCGGCGCCTCGGCTTCGGCGAGCTGTTCCTGCCCGAGTCCGGCGACTTCATCGGCTATCGGCGCATGCGCGACTGGCTGCGCTTGCTGAGCTTCGAGGTCGAGTCGGGCAACTTCGGCATCTACCGGCCGGCGGTGCGCAGCGAGGCCTGGCTGGAGCGCTGCCGCTGGTTCGACACGGCCGGCGAGCGCTGGTGGCCGATCTTCGGCGCGGTCTATTTTCTGGTCGCGGTCAAGCGGGTGCGCGGCATGCGGGTCTTGAGCGCCGACTGGCGGCGCGCGGCCCAGCGCGCCAGCGCGCCGGTGCCGATCGCGGGCAAGGTGCATCGCGACGCAGTCACCGATCACAACGAGGAAGTCTTTTTTTGAACGAAGTACAGATCTACACCGACGGCGCCTGCAAGGGCAATCCCGGTCCCGGCGGCTGGGGCGCATGGCTCAAGTCGGGTGCTACCGAGAAGGAACTCTTCGGCGGCGAGCTCAACACCACCAACAACCGCATGGAACTCAAGGCCGTGATCGAAGGCCTGCGCGCGCTCAAGCGCCCCTGCAAGGTCGTGCTCTACCTCGACAGCCAGTACGTGCGCATGGGCATCACCGAATGGATCCGCGGCTGGAAGGCCAAGGGCTGGCGCACCTCGACCAACCAGCCGGTGAAGAACGTCGAACTCTGGCAGGAGTTGGACAAGCTGGTGGCGGAGGGCGGCCACCAGATCGAGTGGCGCTGGGTCAAGGGGCACTCGGGCGACCCGGGCAACGAGCGCGCCGACATGCTGGCCAACAAGGGCGTGGAGCGGGCGCTGGGGCGGATCTAGAGAGGGCCGGGCAGGGTGTTGATGCGCTCGGGCTCGTCCAGTGCTTCGCCCATCCGCGCCCGGAACAGCAGCTCGTCGGTGATGCGCAGGCGACGGCTGAGCTCGCGGCCGATGTTCATCTGGATCAACGCGAATTGCTCCGCATCGTGCTCGAACAGGCGCAGCAGATTGTCCGGCGTGATCCGGATCGCGCTGCAGTCCTCGTCGGCGCGCACCGAGGCGCTGCGAGGGAACAGATCGAGGAGCGCCATCTCGCCGAAGCAGTCGCCCTGGCCGAGGCGGCGCAGCAGCAGCTGACGGCCCTGCCAGCTTTTCGAGATCGTCACACGGCCGCTTTCGAGCACGTACATGCCGTCGGCCAGATCGCCCTCGCGGCAGAAGAAGTCGCCGGCGGCGACCCGGATCACGGGCGCGGGCTCCAGCAGGAATTCGATGGCCTCCGCGCCGATGGCGCCGAAGATCGGCATCTGCTGCATCAATTCGATTCGCGCTGCGAGCATGCGCATCTCCCGCGCGGACTAGCCCACGCCGTCGAACATCATCACGTCGACCGCGTCGCCCGCGGCCACGCTGCCTTGCTCATGGTGCAGCACCACCAGGCCGTTGGCTTCGACCATCGAGCTGAGCACGCCCGAGCCCTGGTTGCCGGCGATGCGGACCTCGGGCAGCGATCCCGGCACCGCCTCCACCCGGCCGCGCTGGTACTCGGTGCGGCCCGGTTTCTTGCGGATCGCGGCCACGCTCCTGGCGCGCAGCATGGGCGGCGGCGCGCAGCCCGCAGCGTGGCAGCCCATCATCCGCAGCAGGGCTGGACGCACGAAGGCGAGGAAGGTGACCATCACGGCAACCGGATTGCCCGGTAGGCCGAACAGCACGGCCGTGCCCTCGGCTTCGCCTTGCTTGGGGATCAGGCCCACCGCCATCGGCCGGCCGGGCCGCATCGCGACGCGCCAGAAGGCCATGTCGCCCAGCTGCTGCATCACGGCGCGCGTGTGGTCGGCCTCGCCGACGCTGACGCCGCCGCTGGTGATGATCGCGTCGGCCTCGCGCGCGGCGCGGCGCAGCGTGTCGGCCAGCGCCGCGGGATCGTCGCGCACCAGGCCCAGGTCGATCACTTCGCAACCCAGCCGCGTGAGCAGGCCGAACACGGTGTAGCGGTTGCTGTCGTAGACCGCGCCTTCGCGCGGCAGCTCGCCCAAGCTCAGGATCTCGTCGCCGGTGGAGAAGTAGGCCACGCGCAGGCGCCGCAGCACCGGCACCATCGGCAATCCGAGGCTGGCGACCATGCCGAGCGCAGCGGGCGAGAGGCGCTCGCCGCGTTGCAACGCGGCCTGGCCCTGCATCAGATCCTCGCCGGCCAGGCGGCGGTTGTCGCCGCGGCGCAGCACCTTGGCGGGGAAGCTGACCTGGTCGCCCTCGACGAAACAGAACTCCTGCGGGATCACGGTGTCGAGGCCCGCGGGCATCATGGCGCCGGTCATGATCTTGACGGCGTCGCCCAGGCCGAGCGTGCCGCGCCAGGCGGCGCCGGCCAGCGCCGTGCCGACCACGCGCAGCTTCACCGAGGCATCGCTCGATGCGTCGGCATGGAGCAGCGCGCCGTCGAAGGCGAAGCCGTCCATCGCCGAGTTGTCGTGCGGCGGCACGCTGACGGGCGAGATGATGTCCTCGGCCAGCACCCGGCCGAGCGCGTCGCGCAGTGCGATGCGCTCGCTCTGCGTGACGACGGCCGGTTCGGCGAGGCGAGCCAGGAAGGCCTGCACGGCATCGACGCCCAGGGCTTTCGGGTCGTAGCCGGCCAGGGCAGCGGCGATCTCGGCGATGCGGCTCATCGGTTTTCGAGCGCGTGCAGCTCGGTCAAGGTGTTGGCGTTGAAGAACGCGTCGGGCGCGTCGCCGGGCCGGTCGAAGGGCACCAGCACCGTTCGGTGCTGCGCGGTCCACTTGTCGATCTTGCGGCCGCCGTCCTGGGTGAAGCGCACCAGGCTTTCGAGCAGCGTGGCGCGCAGCAGGCAGAACACGGGCTGCGGGCGCAGCGCCGATGCACCATCGGACTCGGCGGCCATTTCGGGCGCGCTCACCATGGCGATCTCGGCCTGGTCGGCCAGCAAGGCCTCGCCCAATCGGCTCGCCAGGTCGAGCGGAAACAGCGGCGTGTCGCAGGGCACGGTCAGCAGATAGGGCGTTTCGCAGCGTTCCAGCCCGGTCAGGAAGCCGGCCAGCGGTCCGGCGTAGTCGGCCAGGCCGTCGGGCCAGACCGGTGCGCCGAAGGATTCGTAGGCCGACAGGTTGCGGTTGGCATTGACCATCAGCTCGCCGACCTGCATGCCGAGGCGCATCAGCGCATGCATCGCGAGCGGCGTGCCGTTGAAGTTCTGCAGGCCCTTGTCGACGCCGCCCATGCGCGAGCCGCGCCCGCCGGCGAGCACGAGGCCGGTGATCTCGCTGGCGGCAATGGTGGCGAGCGCGCTCATCCGCCGATGTAGCTCATCTCGACGCGGCGCGGCGCGGCCGCATCGGTGTCGGGCCCGCGCAATGCGCGCAGTTCGGAGTAGCGGTCGGTGCGCCCTTGCCAGATGTGGCCGATGGCGGAGGTGATCTGCGCATCGTCGGCGTCGCCGCGCAGGAGCGGGCGCAGGTCGTGCCCGCTGCTGGCGAACAGGCACAGGTAGAGCTTGCCTTCCGTCGACAGGCGCGCGCGGCTGCAGTCGTGGCAGAAGGCCTGGGTCACGCTGCTGATCACGCCGATCTCGCCGCCGCCGTCGCGGTAGGCCCAGCGCTGCGCGGTTTCGCCGGGCGCGCTGGCTTCGAGCGGCGCGAGCGGGAATTCCTCGGCGATGCGCGCCACCACCTCGGCCGAGGGCAGCACCTCGTCCATGCGCCAGCCGTTGGTGGCGCCGACGTCCATGTATTCGATGAAGCGCAGCACCACGCCGGTGCCACGGAAGCGGCGCGCCATCGGCAGGATCTCCTGCTCGTTGGTGCCGCGCTTGACGACCATGTTGACCTTGATCGGGCCGAGGCCCGCGGCGTGGGCCGCATCGATGCCCGCGAGCACCTGGGCCACCGGAAAGTCGACGTCGTTCATGCTGCGGAACACCGTGTCGTCGAGGCCGTCGAGGCTCACGGTCACGCGATTGAGGCCGGCGGCCTTCAGCGCTTCGGCCTTGCGCGCCAGCAGCGAGCCGTTGGTGGTCAGCGTGAGGTCCAGCGGCGCGCCCTGCGGGGTGCGAATGGCGGCCAGCTGCTCCACCAGCACTTCCAGGTTCTTGCGCAGCAGCGGCTCGCCGCCGGTGAGCCGGATCTTGTGCACGCCATGCGTCGCGAAGATGCGCGCCAACCGCGTGATCTCCTCGAAGCTCAGGAGGGCGCTGTGGGGCAGGTACTGGTAGTCCTTGTCGAACACTTCCTTCGGCATGCAGTAGCTGCAGCGGAAGTTGCAGCGGTCGGTGACGCTGATGCGCAGGTCGGTGAGCGGGCGCGAAAGGCGGTCGAGCAGCACGCCGGTGGCCGGCACGGCGCGCTCCGGTGCCGCCACGCGGCGGGCGCGGCCGATCTCGGAGACGTGGACGACGTGCTTCTTCATGGGAAGGGCAATTTAACGCATAGCCCGGCCGGACGCCTTTTCAAGGCTACTTGACCACGGCGGCGTAGATCATGTTGCGCAGCAGGCTGCGGTAGTGCACCCGGTGCTTGGGCGATTGCAGCATGAGCACCACGAACATCTGGTTCTCGGGGTCCACCCACATGTAGGTGCCGCCGGCGCCGCCCCAGTTGAACTCGCCGGCGGCGGCCGGGTAGGGTGCTTCGCCGTCGCTGCGGCGCACCGCGAAGCCCAAGCCGAAGCCGTAGCCCGAACCCGGCAGGTAGAGCGGCCCGGGCGCGATGCCGGCGCCGCCGTTGGCATGGTCCGACACCATGAGGCCCAGCGTGCGCGGGCCCAGATAGCGCTTGCCGTCGAGCGTGCCGCCGTTCAGCAGCATCTGCAGGAAGCGCGCGTAGTCGGCTGCTGTCGACACCATGCCGCCGCCGCCCGATTCGGCCTTCTGCACGACGCGCGGGTCGCTGAACTCGGCGCCGACGCCGAAGCTGCGGTCGCTCGCCAACGGTTCCGCGATGCGCTGCTGGCGCGGCGCATCGCTCACGTAGAAGCTGGTGTCCTTCATGCCGAGTGGATCGAGCAGGCGGGCTTTTTCGAACTGGTAGAGCGTCTGGCCCGACACCACCTCGACCACGCGGCCCAGGATGTCGGTCGAGTAGCTGTAGTCCCAGGTGGTGCCGGGCTGATAGGCCAGCGGCAGCTTGGCCAGACGCTGCGAGAACTCCGCATTGCTCGGATCGCCGGCATGCAGGTTGGCCGCGTTGTAGGCCTGCTTCACGAGCCCCGGGCCGAAGAAGCCGTAGGTCAGGCCCGAGGTGTGGCGCATCAGGTCGTACACCGTGATCGGCCGGCGTGCCGGCACGGTCTCGAGCACCGGCTTGCCGTCGCTGCCCGGCTTCTCGACGCCGACCGTCATGTTGGCGAACTCGGGCAGGTACATCGCGACCGGGTCGTCGAGCTTCATGCGCCCGTCTTCGACCAGCATCATCGCGGCGACCGTCGTGATGGGCTTGCTCATCGAGTAGATGCGGAAGATGCCGTCGCGCGGCATCGGGGTGCCGGCGGCCGGGTCGAGCCGGCCGATGGGCTCGAACCAGGCGACCTTGCCGCCCCGCGCCACCAGCAATACGGCGCCGGGGATCTTGTTGGCCGCCACGTCTGCTTTGAGCACGTCGGTGAGCATCTGCAGGCGCTCGCTGGAGAGCCCGACGCGCTCGGGGCTGGTGGTCGGCAGCGATTGCGCGGCGGCCAGCAGCGGCCCCGCGAAGAAGAGGCCGGCCGCGATGTGGCGCAAGCAGCGCTTGAATGGCTTCATCATTCTTGTCTCCTCGTTGTGGATGGGATTCGTTCGGGCGGTCTGGGCCGCCTTTTCCCTAGACGCAGCGCGCGCCGTCGACCTCGATGCAGACGCCGCTGATGAAGGACGCCTCGTCGCTGGCCAGGTAGAGCGCCGCATTGGCCACGTCGAGCGCGGTTGAGAAGCGGCCGAGCGGGATGGTGGCGCGGAACTTGGCCTTGCGCTCCTCGGTGATCGGCCCGCCGGCGAACTCGGCGGCCAGGCCGGTGTCGGGGTTGAACACCGGGTTGATGCAGTTCACGCGGATGTTGTCGGGGCCGAATTCGGCGGCGAGCGACTTGCTGGTGGTGATGACCGCGCCTTTCGAGCCGTTGTACCAGGTGAGGCCCGGACGCGGCCGCACGCCGGCGGTGGAGGCGATGTTGATGAAGGAGCCGCCGCCGTTGGCGCGCAACGCCGGCACGGCATGCACGGTCGACAGGTAGATGCTCTTTACATTGACCGCGTAGCAGCGGTCGAACTCGTCCTCGCTCACTTCGAGTGCCGGGCGGTTGCGGTGCGTCCAGCCAGCGTTGTTGACCATCACGTCGAGCTTGCCGTGGCGCTGGACCGCGGCCTCGACCAGCGCCTTGACTTCGGCCGACTTGGTGACGTCGGCGGCGAAGAAAGAGGCCCGGCCGCCGGCGCGCAGGATGGCTTCGACCACCTGTTCGCCGAGTGCGGCATTGATGTCGTTGACGACGACCTGCGCGCCTTCGGCCGCCAGCCGCTTTGCGATGCCTTCGCCGATGCCGCCGCCGGCGCCGGTCACGATGATGGATTTGTCCTTGACGCGCATTCGGTATGTCTCCGGGGAAATAGGAACGCGCAAGTGTAGGCACCTCGCGGCGGCGCTCTATCGCCGGGATTGAAATTCCTGAAGCATGAACCAGATGAGAATTATTATCATTTGCTCATGGACAACAGCTCATCCCTTGCCAGCGCCGACAAGCGCCCCGTGCTGCCGCTGCGGCAGTTGGTCGGAATCTCGATCGTGCTGGTCGGCGTGCTGGTGCTGGGTGCGCAGTTCTGGCAGTTCGTGGCCAGTCGCCCGGTGGTGCTGCAGGCCTTGACCGGCGGCTCGGTGGCCGCGCTCGCGACCGCGCTGGGCACCTTGCCCATCCTGTTTTCGCAGCGTCTGTCGGATCGCGCGCAGGACACGCTGTTCGGTTTCGGCGCTGGCGTGATGCTGGCGGCCAGCGCCTTCTCGTTGATCATCCCCGGCATTGCCGCCGCGCGCGCCGCGGGTGCGGATGCGTGGGGTGCCGGCGGCATCGTCGGCGGCGCGATCCTGCTCGGCGCGCTCGCGCTGCTGGTGCTGGACCGCGTGCTGCCGCACGAGCATTTCATCAAGGGCGTGGAGGGGCAGAACGCACGCGTGCTCCGCCGCACCTGGTTGTTCGTGTTCGCAATTGCGCTGCACAACCTGCCCGAAGGCCTGGCGATCGGCGTCGGCTTCGCAGGCGGGGATGCGCTGCGCGGCAGCGCGCTGGCGACCGGCATCGCGATCCAGGACGTGCCCGAAGGCCTGGTGGTTGCGGTGGCGCTGCTGGCTGCGGGCTACCGGCGGCCTTTCGCGGTCGGGCTCGGCATGGCGTCCGGCCTCGTCGAGCCGGTGGGTGCCGTGCTCGGCGCGGCGATCGTGAGCGGGTCGGCAGCCTTGCTACCCTGGGGATTGGGTTTTGCCGCCGGCGCGATGCTGTTCGTGATCAGCCACGAGATCATTCCCGAGTCCCACCGCAAGGGCCACGAGGCCTTTGCGACGGGCGGGTTGATGGTGGGCTTCGTGCTGATGATGCTGCTGGACACTGCCCTCGGCTGATGATGATCAGCCGTGGCGCACGGCGACGGTCTTCAGCGTGGTGAAGCCGTAGAGCGCTTCGAAGCCCTTCTCGCGGCCATAGCCCGAGGACTTGACGCCGCCGAAGGGCAGTTCGACACCGCCGCCCGCGCCATAGTTGTTGATGAACACCTGGCCGCTCTTCACGCGCTTGGCCATGCGGAACTGGCGCGCGCCGTTCTCGGTCCAGATGCCGGCGACCAGGCCGAACTGCGTGGCGTTGGCGAGCGCCACGGCCTCGTCCTCGTCGCTGAACGCCATCGCGGCCAGCACCGGGCCGAAGACTTCTTCCTGCGCCAAGCGATGCCCCACCGGCACGTCGCGCAGCAGGGTCGGCGCCTGGTAGAAGCCGGTTTCCGGCGCTTCGTCGACCACCACGCCCTGCGCCACCATCGGAATGCCGGCGTGCTGGGCATCGGACAGAAAGTCCCAGACGCGCTGCTGCTGCGTCTGGCGGATCAACGGGCCGACGTCAAGGTCCATCGCGGCGGGGCCGACGCGCAGCGCCTCGAAGGCATGGCCGAGCCGCTCGAGCAGCGGCTCGTAGATCTCGCGTTCGATCAGCACGCGCGAACCGGCCGAGCAGGTCTGGCCGGCGTTTTGCACGATCGCGTTGATCAGCACCGGAATGGCGGCGCCCAGGTCGGCGTCGGCGAAGATGATCTGCGGGCTCTTGCCACCGAGCTCGAGCGTGACCGGGCAGTGGCGCTCGGCCGCGACCTGCTGGATCAGCGTGCCCACTTTCGGGCTGCCGGTGAAGCTGATGTGGTCGATGCCCTCGTGGCGCGCCAGCGCATCACCGACCTCGTGGCCGTAGCCGGTCACGATGTTGATCGCGCCAGGCGGGAAACCGACCTCCGCCGCGAGTTGCGCGACGCGGATCAGCGACAGGCAGGCGTCTTCCGAGGGCTTGACCACGCAGACGTTGCCTGCGGCCAGCGCGCCGCCGACGCTGCGGCCGAAGATCTGCATCGGGTAGTTCCACGGAATGATGTGGCCGGTGACGCCGTGCGGTTCGCGCCAGGTGAAGACGCTGTAGCCCTCCTGATAGGGGATGGTCTCGCCGTGCAGCTTGTCGCAGGCGCCGGCGTAGAACTCGAAGTAGCGCACCAGCGCCAGGGCATCGGCACGCGCCTGCTTGACCGGCTTGCCGCAATCGCGTTGTTCGATGAGCGCCAGCTCGTCGGCGTGCGCGGCGATTCTCTGGGAGAGCAGGTAGAGCAGCCGGCCGCGGTCGGCCGCGCTCTTCTTGTGCCAGTGGGTCTCGAAGCAATGACGCCCGGCGCGCACGGCGGCATCGATGTCGGCTGCATTGCCGCGCTGCAGTTCGTCGAAGGTCTGGCCGTCGGAGGGGTCGATCACCGGCAGGGTGCGGCCGGAGGAGGAAGCGATGTTTTGGTTGCCGATGTAATGGAGTTGCATGGCCGAAATTGTGCGCGAAAGCGGCCGGCCGCCGCCCGGAGCACCCGCTAGCGGCTGGCGGTCGACTTCGGCAGCGCCTTCACGGCATTGAGCATGCGCTCCACGTGCTTGTCGGGATTGAGGTTCTGGTAGTAGTAGGCCACGGTGCCGTTCGGCGAGATCACGTAGGAAAGCCGGTTGGCGAAATCCGGGCGCGTCTGCATCAGCGCATCGAAACCCTGGATCACCGTCTTGGACTGGTCGGAGGCGACCGGGAATTTGCTCTGGCACTGTTTGACCGAGAAGTCCTTCAACGTATCGACGTCGTCGGCCGAGACGCCGATCACCGTGGCGCCCACCGCCTCGAACTGGCCAATCGCCTCGGCGAAAGCGTGCGCCTCGATGTTGCAGTCCGTGGTGCCGGCCGCCGGGAAGAAATAAACCACCACCGGCCCTTTGGCCAGTGCGTCGGCCAGCGAGTAGCGGAAGGTCTTGCCGCCCAGCGCCGCAGTGGCCGTGAACTTGGGCACCGGGTCGCCGATGTCGAGGGCGGCGAAGGCTGGAGAAAGTGCGAGGCTTGCGAGCGCAGATGCGGCGATACGCGCGAGAATCCATCGGGTCATGATGTAACTCCGGGAGGGGGCATGGCGAATTCTAGAACCCGGACGCGTTGCGCGGCAGAGGTGAAACCGGCAGGCGTGCGCTGCCGTATTAATAACAGACAAAGAGGGGAAAGATCATGAACGCACTGGTCCATCTGCTGCGCATCGCGCTGCTGTGCGCGCTGGCCGCCGGGCTCGGCGCCTGCGGCTCGCTGCCGCCGGCCAGGGAGCGGCCTGCGGAGCATTCGGCGCCGGCAGATCCGACGACCACGCTGGCCAAGATCGTCGCCGCATCCACGCCGCCGGACGAACATTCCGGTTTTCGCCTGATGCCGCTCGGCGTGTATTCGCTCGATGCGCGCATCCAGCTCGCACAGCGGGCCGAGCGCTCGCTGGTGGTGCAGTACTACCAGCTCGAGAACGATGCCGTCGGCCGGCTGTTGATGCGCTCGCTGCGCGAGGCCGCGGCGCGCGGCGTCAAGGTGCGCGTGCTGGTGGACGACCTCTACACGGCCAAGAGCCAGTACCTGCTGCTGGCGCTTTCGCAGACACCCAACGTCGACGTGCGGCTCTTCAATCCCTTCTGCTGCGGCCGCGACGGTTTCCTTTCGCGTTTCGTCGCCTCGCCGCACGAGATCTACCGGCTCAACCACCGCATGCACAACAAGCTCTTCATCGCCGACGGCGTGATGGCGGTGGTGGGCGGGCGCAACATCGCCGACGAGTACTTCGTGCTCAGCGAGGCGCAGAACTTCATCGACATGGACGCGGTGGTGGTGGGCAAGGTGCTGCCGCAGCTCGAATCCATCTTCGATGCCTACTGGAACAGCGAGCAGGTCTGGCCGATCGAGGACATCGTGCGCGGTGAGGGCGGCCGAACGCCGGGCGTGGAGGACTTCGACGCCTGGGTCGGCATGGCCGCGCCGCCGCCCAAGATCGTGCTGCCGCCCGCCGACATCCTCGGCTACGGGCCGATCGCCGAAGAGCTCGACGGCGGCCGCATGGGCCTGCTGTGGGGCTGGGCCAATGCGGTGGCGGATCCGCCCACCAAGCCCACCACCATGACAGCCGACGAAGCCCTGGCCACCAGCGTCACGATGCGCATGTGGACCATCCTGCTGGGCGCCAAGAACGAGGTGCAGATGACCTCGCCCTATCTGGTGCCGGGCGACAAGGGCATGGCGGCCTTCGAGGACCTGGCCCAGCGCAAGGTCAAGGTCGTGCTCTTGACCAACTCGCTGGCCGCCAACGACGAGCCGCTGGTCCACACGGGCTATGTGCGCTATCGGCAACGGCTGCTGAGATCGGGCGCCGACCTCTACGAGCTGAGCCCCGAACGCACCACCGCGAGCAAGCGCTTCGGCTCCTTCGGCACTTCGCTGGGACGCCTGCACGCCAAGACCGCGGCCATCGACCGCACCCGCCTCCTCATCGGCTCGGCCAACCTGGACCCGCGCTCGGCCACCCAGAACACCGAGATGGGCGTGCTGATCGACAGTCCGCAGCTGGCGCGCGAGCTGCTGCGCGTGATCAACGTCAGCAGGGTGCAGAACTCCTACCGCCTGCGCCTGGCCAAGGACACCGGCGCCGTCGAGTGGCTCACCACCGACGGCGAGAAGGAGATGGTCCTCACCTCCGAGCCGGAGGCGACCTTCTTCCAGCGCTTCTACAACAGGCTGATCGCGCCGATCGTGCCGGAAATGCTCCTGTAGCCTCGCGCGTGGCCGCCACCTTCCAATCCTTGTCCGTCCTGCAGGTCATGCTGTGGGGCGTGGCCTCCTTCGGCAGCATCTACCTGCTCTTCGGCGCCGCCAACTGGCTGCTGACGCGCAGGCTATTGCCCGCGCTGGGCATCGGCCGCGAACTCGACCCGCGGCCGGTGCCGCCTGGACAGCTGCGCCGGGAGCTCGCGCAGTCGGCCGTGTCGGTGCTGGTCTTCGGCATCGGCATGGTGTTCCCATGGGGATTCCTGCAACTGGGCTGGGCGCGGCTCGATGCGAACCCGAGGGGACTGCAGATCGCACTGGAGATCCTCGCTCTGGCGGTCTGGAACGACGTGCATTTCTGGCTCAACCACCGTCTGCTGCACACCCGGCTCCTGCGGCGCTTCCATGGCCCGCACCATCGCTCGGTCGTGACCACACCCTTTGCCACCTACAGCTTTCATCCGCTCGAGGCGCTGCTGCTGGGCAACGTGATCCTGCCGCCGATGCTGGTGCACGACTTCAGCTTCTGGGCGCTGGCCTCGGTGCCGTTGTTCAGCCTGTTCTTCAACAACGTCGGGCATTCGAACTACGACTTCTTTCCGAAGGTCTCGTACAACCACTGGTTCGCCGCCAGCCGCCGGCATCATCTGCACCACACCTGCCACAGCGGCAACTACGGCTTCCAGTTCATCTTCATGGACCGGCTGTTCCGCACGCGCATCGCGGCCGATGCGGCCGAGCCGCAGCTGCGCGCGTATCGCGAGCAAGAGAGAAACCGTGGCGTCTCGGCCTGATCGTCCAGCGCGCCTGCCGCGCCTGCGCCATTGGCGCGACTGGCAGAGCCTGGCCTACCTTGCCGCACTGCCTGCGCTGGCGGCCTGGCAATGGGTGCACGGCTTCCACTGGCTGCCGTATGGCGCGATGCTGTTCCTCACGCTCGGGGTCAGCGTGATCCATCACAACCATGCGCACCTGCGTCTGTGGCGCGGCCGCCGGGCGAACCGCTTCACCGATTGCTGGCTGACGCTGCTGCAGGGCCATCCGACCTTCGTGTTCTGGCCGGCGCACGTGGCCAATCACCATCGCCACCGGCACGGGCCGAAGGACGCTGCGCGCACCTACCGCTTCGGTGGCGACACCAATCACCTGCTGGGCTACCTCCTGCATCCGCTGCAGGCCGTGGCCGTGCTCTACCCGGTGTTCGTGGCCTGGCTGGGCCGGCTGCGGCGCCACTGGCCGGGCGCGTGGCGCTACTGCATGGCGCAGTATGTGCTTTGGCTCGGCAGCTGGACCGCGCTGCTGGCGCTCGATTGGCAGAAGGCAGTGCTGTTTGTCATCCTGCCGCAGTTGCATGGCCTGCACTGGCTGCTGGCCACCAACTACCTTCAGCATGCGCATGCGGACGGCCGGCCGCGCCCGGAAGGTGCTTCGCTCGATTACGCGCGCAACTTCGAAGGACTGATCAATCCGCTCCTGTTCAACATCGGCCTGCACACGGCGCATCACGAGAACTCGAAGGTGCACTGGTCGGCGCTTTCACGGCTGCACCGTGAGCACTACCGTGCGCGCGTCGACCCTGCGCTCAACGAGCGCGGCCTCCTCGTGTACATGGGGCGCGTGTTCGTCCTGGGTGCGCTCGTGCCGCGCTTTCGCAGTCGCTCGCTGATGTCTCCGAATTCCAATCCACCGTCCTGATCCATGCCCGTTTCCTTCCAGCGTGTCTATCTCGAAAGTGCCGGCTACTTCATGCCCGGCGCGCCCGTGTCCAACGAACGCATGGATGCCTACATCGCGCCGCTCAACCGGATGTCGGAGCGCATCAAGCGGCGCATCCTGGCCGAGAACGGCATCCGCGAGCGCTACTACGCGATCGACGCCGAGGGCCGCACGGTGTACACCAACGCGCAGCTCGCGACGGGTGCGATCCGCCACTGCCTGCAGCAGGGTGCGGCCGAGATCTCGCGCGTGTCGCTGCTGGCCAGCGGCTCCTCGGGCGGCGATGCGCTGATGCCGGGCTTCGCCAACATGATCCAGGGCGAGCTCGCGGCACCGCCGATGGAGACGCTCTCGGTGCACGGCATCTGTGCGGCCGGCGTGTCGGCGATCCAGTCGGCGGCGCAGGGCGTGGAGCTCGGCGCGCATCGCTCGGCGCTGGCGGTGGCGAGCGAGATGCCTTCGCGCCTGTTCAAGCGCTCGCGCTTCGCGGCGCGCGGATACGACACCGATTTCGACTCGCACTTCCTGCGCTGGATGCTGTCCGATGGTGCCGGTGCGTTGCTGCTGTCCGATGGTGCGCCGGCGCTGGCCGGCGCGCCAGGCCTGCGCCTGCGCCTCAAGTGGATCCACCAGCGCGCTTTCTCGGGCGACTACCCCGTGTGCATGCAGCTGGGCTTGACCGAGGATCGCTCGCGCGGGCACCTGGACTTCGGCTCCTGGGGCGAGGCCGAGGCCGCGGGCGCCTTGTCGCTCAGGCAGGACATCCGGCTTCTGCCGCACCTGTTCGACATCGGCATCCACGAATACGCAGGGCTGGTGCGCGAGGGCTGGCTCGACCCGGCGCGGGTCGACCATTTCCTGTGCCATTACTCATCGGAGAAGTTCATTCCCGTGGTCGACGGCCTGATGCACAAGGCCGGCCTCGCCATTCCGCGCGAGCGCTGGTACAGCAATCTGGCCTGGCGCGGCAACACCGGCGCGGCCTCGATCATGATCATGCTGGCCGAATTCCTGCAGACCAAGACTCTGAAACCCGGCGAGCAGATCTTCTGCTACGTGCCCGAGTCGGGCCGCTTCATGGCGGCGTACATGCTGTTCGAGGTCGAAGAGGCCGGCGCCGCTGCTGCCGCTGCGCCTGCGCCGGTTCGCGCGGAGGCGGCGGCCGAGGCGCCGACTGAGGTCATTGCGCCGCCGCACGACCCGGCCGCCGCGCCCGAGGGCCTGGGCGAACTGCTCACCGAGCTGGCCGCGATCTGGCACGACTACCGTTCGCGCGTCTGGCGCACGCCGCTGGTGCGGCAGATCCGCGAGCGCCGCTTCGCGCTCGCCGACTACTTGAACTGGATGGAGAACTGGATTCCCCAGGTGCGCGAGGGCAGCAAGTGGATGCGCGAAGGCGCCGCCTCGCTGGCCGAGCCCTACCAGGCGCTGGCGGCGCTGATCGGCGTGCATGCTGGCGAGGAGCAGGACGACTTCATGATCCTGTTCAACGACTACCGCAAGGCGGGCGGCAGCATCGCAGTCATCGATGCCCTGCGACGCAACCCGGGCGGTGAAGCGCTCAACGCCTACCTGCATGGCCTGGCCGCGACGCGCAACCCGATCGGGCTTTTGGGCGCGATCTACATCATCGAAGGCACCGGGCAGCGCATCGTGCCGGCGCTGCTGCCGCTGATCAAGCCCGGGCTGAAGCTGCCGCCCGAGGCCTTCCGCTTCCTCGAGTATCACGGCCACAACGACGAGAATCACCTCAATCGCTGGCTGGCCGCGGTCGAGATGGCGATGGCGCTCGATGGCGAGGGCAGGGCCGCGCGCCAGATCGTCGACACCGCGCGCCACACCGCGGCGCTCTACCTGATGCAGTTCGAGCACGTCACGGAACGAATGCAAGCATGAGCACAACTCCGGACTTCCTGGCGCAGCAGCACGATCTGCGCGACCCGAGCCCCTGGCTCGCCCTCTACCTCGACCAGAGCACGCCGCTGCCCGACAAGGTGAAGGCGGCCTGGCTCGCCGATTCGAGTTCGGCCTCGCGCCAGTACCTGCTGCCGTTTTTGCGGCCGCTGGCGCGCGCCGCCATCGTGCTGTTCCAGGTGATCAAGGTGTTCATGCCGCGCAAGTGGGCGCATTCGCGGCTGCTGCACCGCCTGCTGGCCTGGGGCCTCCAACGCTTCGTCTCGCCCGAGGCCAATTGGCTGATCCTGCGGCACTTCCACCTGGGTTCGCAGGTGCTGGCCTTCATCGGCGCCAATTCGCCGGTGCCGGTCGCTACCGCGCCGCTGGAGCCGGCCGACATCGACGCGCTGAAGGAGGACATGTTCCTGCAGCACGACCTGAACCTCTTCAATTTCGTGATCCGGCTCAACCAGGCGCTGCGCGCGCAGGGTCTCCAGTTGCGCAAGGCAGAGCAGGTCGATTTCTCGATGATCCGCGAGCCCGCCTTGCAAATCGAAGACATGCCGCACGGCAGGCTCAATTTTCTCGACCTGCAAAGCGCGATCGAGCTGTTCACGCCGCTCTATCAGCTCATGCTGACCGACAACGACTTCTGGCGCGCTGCCAATTCGCTTCAGCTCGACGAAACCATCGGCATCTACGCCGCCACCGTGCTGGATGCGCCCGAGCACCTGATCCTGGTGAACAACAAGCACCCGCTGGTGCCGCTGTCGACCCTGCGCGCGGGGCACCGGCTGGTGATCCACGGCCTGTCCACCGAGATGCTGCACAGCCTCCTGATGAAGTTCCGGGATGCGCGCGCCGCCGCACCCTTGTAATCCGGCGTCCGTGCCCCAGATGCAAGCCATGAACGCTACCAAGACTCCGTCGCCCAAGACCGATCTGGCGGTGACGCACGTGCTGGCCCAGCTCCTCGAGCGGCTCGAGCACAGCGCCGTGCCGGTGGGTGCCGAGCAGTACCGGTCGGTCGTGATGCACCTGGTGGACGAGTTCCGCGAGGTCGAGGCCGGCACCGGCCTCGGGCAGTTGCTGGACGCCTATCCGGCCGCCGCCGAGGTGTACGAAAACCTCAATTACCAGCATGCCGGCCTGTGCCGCTCCGGGCTGGATGCCTCGCTGGCCGCAGAACTGGCTGCCAAGGACGCCATCACGCGCGCCATGCGCCATGCCGAACCCGACGCGACCCATGGCCAAGGCTGATGTCAAGACAGCCGTCGTGGCAGACGGCCTGCGCTACAAGGCCAAGGCGCCGGGCTCTCCTTTCCGCGCCTCGGCTTCGTTCAGTGGCGCGACCATGTCCTGCTTCATGTGCGGCAAGCACCGCGTGCGCTCCCAGATGCGGACCCGGCAGCTGCTGGGCAAGTCGCAAACCGTCTGCGCGCCCTCATGCAAGGCGCTCGACGAGTTGATCGATCGTGACAGCGTTGCGACGTAGTTGACGAATTCGATTTGCCTCTGCAAATCGGCTACCAAAGCGGCGAATTTCGATCTACAGTTGGAAACAATTGATGCAATTATTTGCTTCAATACCAAAGTTCTAATTGATGGTCGATCAAATGATCCCGCTTAAAACCATTGCCTTCTATTGGTCGGAGCGCGTATGAGCAGGCCGCCCCGCCACGTCATCATGCAGGTCGTCAAGCGCTCGGGTGGCGCCACGCACCACGTCGAATTCAGCATGGACGACAACTTCGCCGATCGCCTGCGGCAGCTGCGCTCGCTGGTGCCGCCCCTCAACGCCCTCAACAAGCAGCGCGATCTCGTGATCGACAAGGTGCGCGTTCGCCTGCCCACCGCCGTATGGCGCTGCGGCGGCGACATCGACAGCCAGGTCGACGGCTCCTGCATCGTCATTGCCGCGGAAGGTTTCTTCAATTGCGGCGGCAAGGACCGCAAGACCAAGGAAAAACTGGTCACCTACACCTTCCCGATCGCACGCCTGATCGAATTGCATGCCGAGCGGCCTGCCGGCGAAACCTTCTACATCCGCGACGGCATTTTCACCAACGACGAGCCCGCCAACTCCGCGGCCGGCCGCTGGGTGGCCTCGCTGCACGAGCTGGAAGAGATG
Source organism: Variovorax sp. LjRoot84 (assembly GCF_964254305.1). Lineage (NCBI taxonomy): Bacteria > Pseudomonadati > Pseudomonadota > Betaproteobacteria > Burkholderiales > Comamonadaceae > Variovorax > Variovorax sp. LjRoot84. The sequence goes on along the minus strand of NZ_CAXUTE020000001.1, from coordinate 3,235,619 downwards.
CGCATGCCGGATGCGCCGTCCGACTTCGACACGCTCCAGGGCGTGCCGCTGCGCACCGAGCAAGGCGCGCTGCCGACGCACGGCATCAGCCTGAACTGAGCGGCGTGGCGCGCGCCGCCGGCGCGCGCCGCGTACCCCTTACCGAAGCTTCACTTCAACCCGCCGCGCTTCGGCCGGCGGCCCGTCGGCCTGCGTTTGCGCGGGCTTGGCAAGCTCCACCTTGTCGTCGGCCACGCCGGCCAGCCTGAGGGCGGCGCCCACTGCCAGGGCACGCTGCTTGGCGAGCTCGGCATTCTTTTCGGCATCACCGCTGGCGTCGTGGTAGCCGCTCACGAGCACGCGGCCGCCGCTTTGAACCGCCTTGACGATATCGGCCAGCGCGGCGCTCGAGCCTGCGGGCACCTCGGCGCTGGCGGTGGCGAAATAGAACTTGACCACGCCGTTGTCGGTCTTGATCGAGGCGCCCATGTCACCCGAGGCCGCCGGTGCCGTTGCGGGCGCCGGCGCAGGCGCGGTGATCGGAGCAGGCGTTGCAGCGGGCGTTGTCATCGCGGCCGCGTCGCCGGTGTGGAACTTGACCACCAGCGGCACGATCAAGAGCGCCACGATGTTGATGATCTTGATCAGCGGGTTCACCGCCGGCCCGGCCGTGTCCTTGTAGGGGTCGCCCACGGTGTCGCCGGTGACGGCGGCCTTGTGCGCCTCGGAGCCCTTGCCGCCGTGGTTGCCGTCCTCGATGTACTTCTTGGCGTTGTCCCAGGCGCCGCCGCCGGTGCACATCGAGATGGCGACGAACAGGCCGGTGACGATGGTGCCCATCAGCAGACCGCCCAGCGCCTTCGGACCCAGCAGCAGGCCGACCACGATCGGCACCACCACGGGCAGCAGGCTCGGGATCATCATTTCCTTGATGGCCGCACCAGTCAGCATGCTCACGGCACGGCCGTACTCCGGCTTGCCGGTGCCTTCCATGATGCCGGGGATCTCACGGAACTGCCTGCGCACTTCCTCGACCACCGAACCGGCCGCGCGGCCCACAGCCTCCATCGCCATGGCGCCGAAGAGATAGGGGATCAGGCCGCCGATGAAGAGGCCCACGATCACCATCGGGTCGCTCAGGTTGAAGCTGATGGCCTGCCCGTAGCTCTCGAGCTTGTGGGTGTAGTCGGCGAACAGCACCAGCGCGGCCAGGCCGGCCGAGCCGATCGCGTAGCCCTTGGTCACGGCCTTGGTGGTGTTGCCCACGGCGTCCAGCGGGTCGGTGATGTCGCGCACGCTGGCCGGCATTTCCGACATCTCGGCGATGCCGCCGGCGTTGTCGGTGATCGGGCCGTAGGCGTCGAGCGCGACCACGATGCCGGCCATGCTGAGCATGGCCGTGGCCGCCACTGCGATGCCGTAGAGGCCCGCGAGCCAATAGGACGCCATGATCGCGATGCAGACGCAGATCACCGGCCAGGCGGTGGAGCGCATCGACACGCCAAGGCCCGCGATGATGTTGGTGCCGTGCCCGGTGGTCGAAGCCTGTGCGATGTGGCGTACCGGCGAGTACTGCGTGCCGGTATAGAACTCTGTGATCCACACCAGTGCGGCCGTGAGTGCCAGGCCGACGAAGCAGGCGCCGAAGAGCTTGAGCTGGCTGCCCGAGGCCGCGATCGCGTTGTCGGGGATGAGCCATTGCGTCACGAACCAGAACGCGATCAGCGACAGGCCGCCCGCCACCGCCAGCCCCTTGTAGAGCGCCGGCATCACGTTGACCATGCCCGGCGAGGCCTTGACGAAGAAGCAGCCGATGATCGACGCGATGATCGATACGCCGCCGAGCGCCAGCGGGTACAGCACGGCGTTGAGCGGCGCCGCCGCCACCATCAGCGCGCCCAGCACCATGGTCGCGATCAGCGTCACCGCATAGGTCTCGAACAGGTCGGCCGCCATGCCGGCGCAGTCGCCGACGTTGTCGCCCACGTTGTCGGCGATCACCGCCGGGTTGCGCGGGTCGTCCTCCGGAATGCCGGCCTCGACCTTGCCCACCAGGTCGGCGCCGACGTCGGCGCCCTTGGTGAAGATGCCGCCGCCCAGCCGCGCGAAGATCGAGATCAGCGAGGAGCCGAAGGCGAAGCCGATCAGCGGGTTGAGCAGGTTGGCGAGGTTCTTGTCCGGCGTCAGGTTGCCGTTGCCCACGAGGAACCAGTAGAAGATCGTGACGCCCAGCAGGCCCAGCCCCACCACCAGCATGCCGGTGATGGCGCCGCCGCGGAAGGCGACGTCGAGCGCCGGGCCGATGCCCTGGGTCGCGGCCTGCGCGGTGCGCACGTTGGCGCGCACCGAGACGTTCATGCCGATGAAGCCGCAGGCGCCCGAGAGCAGCGCGCCGACCACGAAGCCGGCCGCGGTGGTCGCATCGAGGAAGATCCCGATCAGGATCGCGAGCACGATGCCGACTACGGCGATCGTGCGGTACTGCTTGGCCAGGTAGGCCGCGGCGCCGGTCTGGATCGCGGCCGCGATCTCCTGCATTCGGGCGTTGCCCGGGTCTTTCGAAAGAATCCAGCTGCGCGCCCAGAAACCATAGCCCACGGCCACGAGGCCGCAGACGATGGCGAGGACGAGAGGGGTGTTGCCGATCATGCCTTGCTTCTCCATTCGTACGTTGTGACTTGTGGAGACGAAAGCACTTAGCCCTGCGCGCAACGCGTACGGGTCAGTGCTTCCGCCGCGTTGCTTCCTCGAAGCCCCGATGCCTTGCAAAAAGCCGGGGCCGATTGGCCAACGCGGCCAATTTACAGGCAAATGCCGGGTTTCGTGCGACCGGGCCGTGACACGGAAAGTAAACTTCGGGTTTGTCCGCATCCCGCGAACACTTTCAACTACTCCAGACAGATCTATGTCCCTCGGCCAAGTTTCCCCCGGCAAAGACGCCCCCGAAGCCTTCAACGTCGTCATCGAAATCCCGATGAACGCCGACCCGATCAAATACGAAGTCGACAAGGAATCCGGTGCGATCTTCGTCGACCGCTTCATGACGACCGCGATGCATTACCCGACCAACTACGGCTATGTGCCGCAGACGCTCTCGGGCGACGGCGATCCGGTCGACGTGCTGGTCATCACCCCTTGGGCGCTGGTGCCGGGCGTGGTCGTGCCGTGCCGCCCGATCGGCATCCTGATGATGGAAGACGAGGCCGGCGTCGACGGCAAGGTGCTCGCCGTGCCCACCGACAAGGTGCTGCCGATCTACAGCCACTGGAAGAAGGTCGAAGACGTGAACCCGATGCGCCTGAAGGCCATCACGCACTTCTTCGAGCACTACAAGGACCTGGAAGCCGGCAAGTGGGTCAAGGTGCTGGGCTGGGAAGGCATCGACGCCGCCAAGAAGGAAATCATGGACGGCATCGCCAACTACAAGAAGTAGGAGCGAGCAGGGCCGCCGCTCATTCGGCGGCGATCCCCGCCCGATGCGCCAGCGCGCGATAGCGCGAAATCTCCGATTCCATCAGGCTCCGGAAAGGGGCCGCGCCGATCATCACGGGCTCCATGCCCTGTGCGCGCAGCTGGTCCTGAATCGCCTTGTCAGCCATCGTGGCGCTTACCTCGGCCGCCAGCCTCTGGATCACCGGTGCTGGGGTGCCGGCCGGCGCAGCCAGTCCGTACCAGGCGTCGAAGGTGGCGTCGGGCATCTTGAGCTCGGCCATGGTGGGCACGTCCGGCAGCATGCTGGAACGCGTCGTACCCACGACGGCCAATGCGCGCAGCTTGCCCGAGCGCACATGCGGCGCGACGGCGGCCACGGTGTCGATGCCCATCTCGATCTCGCCGCCGATCAATGCGATCGCGCTCTGGCTGCTGCCCTTGTAAGGCACGTCCTGCAGCTTCACGCCCGCTGCCATCGCGAACATTTCGCCGGCCAGATGCGGGCCGGAGCCGCTGCCGAAGGTGGCGTAGCGGATGCCCTGGGGCTTGGCCTTGGCCGCAGCGGCGAGTGCCGCCACGCTGTGCCAGGGCGAGGCCGCATTGACCACCAGCACCAGCGGCGCTTTCGCGATGATCGCCACCGGCGCCAGGTCCTTCAGCGGGTCGTAGGGCAGTCGCGCACGCAGCGCTGCATTCACGCTGTAGGTGGAAGAACCCGAGACCAGCAGCGTGTAGCCGTCAGGCTGCGCCTTGGCGACCGCGTCGGCGCCGATGATGGTCGCTGCGCCGGGCTTGTTGTCGACGACGACCGGCTGGCCGAGCCGATCGGCCAGCTTCTGACTCAGCGCGCGCGCCACGATGTCGGTGCCGCCACCGGGCGGGAAGGGCACGACCAGCTTGATGGTCTTGGCAGGCCAGGCATCGGCGGCCTGCGCAAGGCCGGCAGCGGCGGTGAAGGCGATGGCGGCAAGGAGTTGGGCGAGTTGCTTCATGCGGCTTTCTGATGGGAAGTTGCAGCGATCGATCCAGCCTGCCAGGGTGTGTTCGCGGCGGCATCGCCGAGATCCCAGTACAGGCCGGCCATGATCTGCAGGCCCTCGCGGGCGAGTGGCGCAAGCAGGTGTTCGTTGGGCGCATGCTGTGCACAGGCCGGGTAGGAGTGGGGCACCCACAAGGTCGGCAGGCCCAGCAGGTCGGCGAAGACATCGTTGGGCAAGGAGCCGGCGAGGTTCGGCAGAAGGTCGGGGCGCTGGCCCGTGCTCGCCTCGATGGAGCGCTGAGCCCAGCCGACCCAGGGGTTGTCGAGGTCCAGACGGGTCGCGGCGCCTTCGAGCGTGACCTGCACCTCGACCTGCCCGAATCCATGTGCGTCGAGATGGGCACGCACGATCGACGCGAGCTCGCGCCAGGGCGTGCCCACCACGAAGCGCAGCTGGCAATGCGCCACCGCTTCACCGGGGATCGCATTGACCGGTCGCTGCGGCGAGCCCGCGCCGAGCGCGAGCACCTCGATGGTGTTCCAGGCCATCAGCCGCTCGGCCGGGTTCAGACCGGGCTCGCCCCAGCCGGCATCCAGCGCGGGGTCGTCCGCGCCGCCGCCGATCTCGATGGCCGCCAGGGCTTGGTGTACCGAATCCGGGATGCTTCGCGGCCGAAGCGCGTCGACCAGGATGCGGCCCTTGGCATCCACCAGCGTCGCCACCGCATGGCTCAGCACCGTGGCCGGGTTGGCGAGCACGCCGCCCCAGTTGCCGGAGTGATAGCCGCGCGGCCGGGCGCGCAACCGCAGGCTGAAGTTGACCGCGCCGCGCGAACCGAGGAACAGCGTCGGGCGCCGGGCGTTCACGCGCGGCCCGTCGCAGGCGATCAGCAGATCGGCGCGCAGCTTGTCGGCCTGCTGCCTGCAGACCTCATGCAGGCCGGGCGACGCGGCCTCCTCGCCCATCTCGAGCAGCAGCGTCACGTTGTAGCCGAGCCGGCCGTTGCGTGCCCGCAGCACCTGTGCGAGCGCGCCGAGGTTGATGGTGTGCTGCCCCTTGTTGTCGGCCGTGCCGCGTCCGTACCAGCGCTCGCCCTCGATCGTCAGCGTCCACGGCCCGAGGCCTTCGCGCCATTGCGCGTCCTGGCCGCTGACGACGTCGCCATGGCCGTAGGTCAGCACGGTGGGGAGCTCGGCGCCCTCGATGCGGCGCGCAATCAGGAAGGGTCCGCCGCCGGGCGCCGGGTTGTCGATCAGCTCGCAGGCGAAGCCGAGCCGCGTGAGCGGTGCGCTCATCTCCTCGCGCAGGTAGGCGCCGAGCGCGGGCGTCGTGGCGCCGGTGTCGCTCTCGGTTCGGAATGCGATGCGCCGCCGCAGGTCGGCCAGGAAGCGGCCGTCGTCGAAGTAGGCGGCGGCAGCGGAGAGACAGTCGATGCGTTGCATGGTCGTGGATGCGTGTGATGGCGAGGATGCAAGTAAAAGGCCTGAACAGCATTGCGTGAACCACCGAATTGGCAAGCTACCATTGCCTTCAAGGCAACGCTCGAGAACACGCCAATGACACCCTCGATCCTCAGCATCCCGATGCGCTACTTCATGGAGGTGGCGCTGCACGGGTCGGTCAGCCAGGCGGCGGCTCGGCTTTATGTCGCGTCGTCCGCCGTGAGCCGGCAGATCGCGAAGCTCGAGGATTCGCTGGGGACCGCGCTGTTCGAGCGCAAGGCGCGAGGCATGGCGCTCACGCAGGCCGGCGAGCGCCTGGCCGCCCATCTGCGAACGACGCTGATGGACACCGAGCAGGTGGTCGAGCAGGTGCGCGGCATCGGCGGCCGGGAAGCGGGCCGCGTCCGCGTGGCTTGCACCGAGGGCTTCGCGGTGGGTTTCATGCCCGAGGTGATGCGCCGCTTTCGTGCGTCGCATGCGCAAAGCCAGTTGCAGCTCCATGTGGGTGCGCCTGACGAAGTCAGTGCCTTGTTGGGGCGCGGCGAAGCGGACATCGCACTCAAGTACGCGGTTGCGCCCGAGCGCGGTTTCCGCATCGAGCACTCGGCGCCCGCGCCGGTGTACGCGCTGATGTCCCCGGACCATCCGCTGGCGCGCCAGCGCGCCGTCAGCGTGGCCGAGGTGGTGCGCCATCCGCTGGCCGTGGGCAGCAAGGGCGTCACCGCGCGGCAGTTGTTCGACCTGAGTTGCAGCGTGCAGGGGCTCAGCTACGAGCCCGCCTTCGTCAGCAATTTCTCATCGGTGCTGCTGCCGCTGGTGCGCGCGCCCGATATCGTCCTCTCCGGCCATCTCACGGCCGTTCACCTGATCGAGAACGGCACGCTGGTTGCACGGCCCTTCGTGGAGCCGCAGATGCACCAGCGTCGCCTGCAGGTGCTGTCGCTCGACGGCCGCACGCTGTCGCCGCTCGCGCGGGCGCTCGTGCAGCAGCTGGTCGCGGCCATCGCCGGCGGCGGCAGGCGCAGACTGGGCCGAGCGCGGAAGATGTAGATAGCAGTGGCCGTTCTCTCGGCACTCATTCGGCATGGCGGAACGGGCTGCGTTCGCCGAGATGGTCGATGTAGTTCTCGATGCCCTCGCCCTCGCGCTCGAGAAATCGTTCCACGGCGTCGGCGAAGGCCGGATGGGCGAGCCAGTGCGCGCTGGTGGTCTTCACGGGCAGCAGCGCGCGCGCCATCTTGTGTTCGCCCTGCGCGCCGCCTTCGAAGCGCTGCACGCCGTGTTCGATGCACCAGGCGAGCGGCTGGTAGTAGCAGGCCTCGAAGTGCAGGCAATCCACACGCTCGAGCGCGCCCCAGTAGCGGCCGTAGGCGACCGAGGCATCGTCCGAAAGCGCGATCAAGCTGCTGGCGATGGCCTGGCCCCCGCGCTCGGCGACGAAGAGCAGCCAGGCTTCGGGCAGCTTCGTGGCCATGCGGTGGAAGAAGTCGCGGCTCAGGTAGGGCGGGTTGCCGTGCTCGCGGTAGGTGCGGGCATAGCAGCGGTAGAAGAAGTCCCAGTCGGCGTCGCCGATGTCGGCGCCGCGCGACCAGCGGAAGCTCACGCCGGCATCGTGCACCTTGCGGCGCTCCTGCCGGATCTTCTTGCGCTTGTCGTGCGAGAGGCTGGTGAGGAAGGCGTCGAAATCCTTCCAGCCGGTTTCGCCGCCGGGCCGCCCCAAGGCGGAACGCGCCCCCTCGGGGGGCAGCGAGGACACGCCAGTGCCGAGCGTGGGGGCTATGTTGTTCCAGTGGAACTGGACGGTGTGCCTGAGCATCAGGCCCGCATCGGCGCAGGCGGCGATGTCCTCGTCGGCGGCGAACAACAGGTGCAGCGACGAGAGCTCCTCTTCCTTGCACCAAGCCACGAGCGCCTGCACCAGCAGGGCGCGGCTGCCGGCGTCGCGCGCGAGCAGGCGCGCACCCGGCACCGGCGTGAAGGGCACGGCAACGACCGCCTTCGGATAGTAGGCCAGCCCGTGCTGCTCATAGGCATTGGCCCATGCCCAGTCGAACACGTACTCGCCGTAGGAATGCGCTTTGATGTAGAGCGGGCAGGCGGCCGCCAGCTGCCGTCCGCGCCACAGCGTGACGAAGCGGGGCGTCCAGCCGCTGCGGGCCGAGGCACTGGCGCTCTGGTGCAAGGCGTCCAGGTAGGCATGGCGCATGAAGGGGGAGGGCGCGGCCTGCGTGGCCAGCAAGTCGTCCCAGGCCGCGGCATCGATCTCGGATGCCGCGCCGTGAATGCGGATGACAGGGTTGGTCAAAGGAGCCTCGTCAACGCTTGCGTGTGCCTAGGGTTTCGGCAATGTAGATGCCGCCGAGCACCAGGGCCAGCGCCACCGCGTGATAGGTCGACAGCGCCTCGCCCAGCACGAGGACGGCCAGCAGCGGCCCGAAGATCGGCACCAGGTTGAGGAAGACGCCGGCCCGCGCGGGACCGATCAGGCCGACTACGTGGATGAAGCTGATCTGCGAAATGAAGGAGGGCAGAAGTCCGATGAAGAGGATCAGCGCCACGCCCTTCGGCGTCGGCATGAAGAAGTCGCCCATCGCGATTTCTGCCGCGACCAGTGGCACCGAGACGAGACAGGCCACTGCCGCCGTGGCGGCGAAGAACACGATGGCCGGCACTTGCGGGCGGCGGCGCAGGCCAAGCGCGTAGCCGGCATAGAGCAGGCTGGCGATGATCATCCAGACGTCGCCGATGTTGAAGGCCAGGTCCGCGAGCAAGGCCAGTTGGCCGCGCGAAGCCACCACGGCGATGCCCGCGATGGTGAGCACCACGCCTGCGAGCTGCAGCCAGCTGATCCGGGTACGGAAGAAGAACAGGCTGCCCACCAGCACGAGCACCGGGATGGTGCCTTGGATGATCGCGATGTTGATCGCCGTCGTGTGATGGGCGGCGGCGTAGAACAGCGCATTGAAACCGGTGAAACCCGCCGTGCCCATGAGGGTGATGTAGCGCCACGAGGGCAGCAGGCTGCGCCAGTGGGCCGCGATCTGGCGGCGCGAACTGAGGCCCAGCGCGATGCAGCAGACGATCCAGCGCGAGAAGGTCAGCATCATGGGCGACACCTCGCCCACCGCGAGCCGGGCGGCCACCGCGTTGGCGCCCCAGATCAGCGTGGTGAATACCAGCAGCGGGTAGGCTTGGCCCTGGAGCCAGGGAAGGAAGGAGCCGAAAAAGCCGGCGGAAGAACCTGAGCGCATCGAGCGCCGAGCGTATCAGTCCCAGTCGCCGGGCGTGGAATGCGTTCGACAAGCCATGGCTTCCGAAGGCGAATGACATAATTTCGCAGCGGGTGGCCTCGCCGGCAACTCGCGAAGACGCCCGATGCGACGGCATCCTGGCACGCTACATGCAGGACGCCGAGAGCATCGACGAGATCGTCGCTGCGGGTTACGGATTGGCGCTACCCTACCAGCAAGTTCAACGAAACCGCCGGAAGAGAGACCGTATGAAGCAAATCACCGCCATCGTCAAACCGTTCAAGCTCGACGACGTGCGCGAGGCCCTGGCCGAGGTTGGCGTCACCGGGCTCACCGTGACCGAGGTCAAGGGCTTCGGCCGACAGAAGGGGCACACCGAGCTCTACCGTGGTGCGGAGTACGTGGTCGACTTCCTGCCGAAGATGAAGGTCGAAGTGGTGGTCAACGAGGTCGATGTCGAACGTTGTGTCGACGCAATCGTGAGCGCCGCCCGCACGGGCAAGATCGGCGACGGCAAGATCTTCGTGACCAATGTGGAGCGCGTGGTACGCATCCGCACCGGCGAAGAGGACGAAGCCGCCGTCTAGGGCGCTCAGAGCATCTCGGCGAGCTTGTCGCCACGCGGATGGCGGCCCGCTTCCTCGACCAGGGCTTCGAGCAGGGCCGGGGCTTCGCCGCCCGCTCGTATCAACCCCATCTGCCATTCGCCCATGAAGCCCTCGCGCACGCTGTGGGCAAGAAATTCGAGCAGGCCGGCGTAATAGTCCGCAACGTTCAGGATGCCGACCGGCTTGTCGTGGTAGCCGAGCTGGCGCCAAGTCCAGATCTCGAACAGTTCCTCGAAAGTGCCGATGCCGCCCGGCAGGGCGATGAAGGCGTCGGCGCGTTCGCCCATCATGGCCTTGCGCTCGTGCATGGTGTCGACGACGTGCAGCTCGTCGCACAGTGGGTTGGCGAGCTCCTTGTCGACCAGGGCCTTCGGAATGATGCCCACCACCCGGCCGCCCGCCGTGCGCGTGGCCTCCGCCACCGTGCCCATCAGGCCGGTGCGGCCGCCGCCATAGACCAGTTGGCCGCCGCGTTCGCCGATCCAGCGGCCGACCGCTTGGGCCACGGCCGCGAACTCGGTCCGCTCGCCGGGGCGCGAGCCGCAATAAACACAAATCGAGAAACGAGGAGTCATCCCCCGATCATGCCGCGATCGGATGACGCTCAGCTTGCATTCAGGTCGCGAAACGTTGCCACAACGCGGCCGCCCAGACGCCGCAGCACAGGACGATCGACAGCAGCACCGCGGCGCTGCCCAGGTCCTTGGCGTTCTTGGAAAAGGAGTGCCATTCCGGGCCCACGCGGTTGATGGCGGCTTCGATGCCGGTGTTGAGCAGCTCGACGATCAGCACCAGGATCACGGTCGCGGCAAGCAGCGACACCTCGACCCAGCTGTGGCCGACCCAGAACGCAGCCGGCAGCATGACGATGGCGCACAGGACTTCCTGGCGGAACGCGGCTTCGCCCCAGCCGGCGCGGAAGCCGTCGAGCGAGATCAGGGTGGCATGCCAGATGCGGTCCAGGCCGCGTCGCGACTTCTGCGGATTGACGGGGTCGTTGATGTTGGCGCTCATCTGCGGCTGAGAGGCTTGGAGGGAATCAGGCGGGTACCGGCCCAGGCATCGTGCCAGAACTGGCGCTCGGGGTGGAAGCGCGCGAGCAAGGCCCAGACGATAACCCAGCCGAAGATCAGTACGGAAGATTCGCCGCCGCCGAGGTCGAAGGGCGCGATGGCGGCGAGCGGCGGCAGGAACCAGACCCAGCTCAAGAGGTAGCGCAGCAGCGCGCGGCCCTGCGTGAGCGGTCGACCGAGCCGGTCCACCACGCGGATGCCCCAGGTTTTCATGGCCAGCGTCTGGCCTTTGGACCAGAACCACACGAAATAGACGCCGAACACGACGAACAGGAAGGCCTGCAGCAGGTGCCGGCGCGAATCCATCGCATCACGCATCTGGCCGAGGGTGCTGAACAGCCAGCCGGCGACGAACACGACGGCGAAGAGCAGCATGCCCTCGTAGAGCCAGCAGGCCATGCGGCGCCACAGGCTGGGCGCGATCAGGGCGGTGGGTGCGATCGGAGCTTCGGCGAGAGGCGGTCGGCCGGGGCCGGACCCCTCGGGAGAACTGGAAGCCATCGACACCTTGAGTCAGGGCGCGGAGGAAGGTTGCTCGGTGGCGCGCACCGGCGGCGCGGCAGAGGCGGATGTTTCGGCCGAGGGCGTCGAGGAAGGAGGCGGGATCTGGGCTTCGGCCGAAACGGGCGGAAAGGCAGGAGCCGCAGCTGGAGCGGGCGCCGGGGCCACGAGCTGCGGACGTACGGGCAACGGCGTGGACGGCGCCAGCTGGATTCGCGGCGTGTGTTGGCCGTCGGGCGCGACTGCGGGAAACGGCGCGAGCTTCTGGGGCGGCACCGGCCGGAACGTCGCGGCGGCGCCCGGCCGGGGCGTGGCGCGCTCGGCCAGCTTGCGTTTTTCTTCCTCGCTGAGCGCCTGATAGGCCTCCCACTTCGCCTTTCGCTCGTCGACCGGAACCTGCTTGACCTCGGCGAAATTGAACCTTGCCTGCGTTCGCTGGTGGTTGCTCAGTGCGGCCCATTCGATCATGCGGCTGTGCAGAATCTCCTGGTCGGCGGGTGGCAGCGCGGCGTAGTTGCGCGACAAGGCCAGCCATTTGCGCTTGTGGGGCTCGGTCAGGCCGTCCCAGTGGGGGGCCAGCGGCGCCAGGGCGCGCTGCTGGCGAGCGGTGAGGTCGCGCCACAGCGGCTTGGAGGCGACTTGTTTCGCGGCCGGTACCGAGGCCGGTACCGAGGCCGCCGGCGGTGCTTCCTTGACCTGCGCCTTGACTGGGAGCGCAGCGAAGCCCGAGGCCGCGAGCAGCAAGGCGGCGCCCACCCAGGCGACTGCGCCCGACGGGATCGGGCGCAGCAGGGGGAGCGCTTTCACGCAGGAGAGAGGGCGATACGGCATGCGGGGCAGGCGATCAGCGCTCGGACGGGGCCTCGGTCTTCAGAAACTGGGCAAAACCGGGATCCGTGTAAGCGGCGGGTGGCAGATCGTCGGTCAGCAGGGCCGAATCGAGCTCTGCCAACTCGTTGGCGCGGTTGTCGTCTTGCATCGCGCTGATGACCAGGAGGCCCGCCACGAGGGCGATCAGCGGGACGACCGAGCCGATGCGCGTCCACCAGCCGGCCCCGAGCGTCGCCGTGCCGCCATTGGCCACGACCGCCGGTGCCGTACGGAGCTGCCGCACCACTTTGCGGCGCCCAACGGCCTGCATGCGGGCGGCGCGCAGGCGTTCACCGATTTCGTGCGGCAGTTCGAGATTGCCGGCCGAAAGCCGAGCGGCCACCCGGCGACCGAATTCCTCCTCGGCCGCTTCAGGGGTGTGCGAAAACGTTGTACTCATAGCGAAATTCCCTTGGCCTTGAGCGCCTTGCTCAAGGCGTGCACAGCACGCGAACAGTGGGTCTTGACGCTGCCTTCGGAACAGCCCATGGCGGCGGCTGTCTCGGCGACGTCCATTTCTTCCCAGTAACGCATCAGGAAGGCCTCACGTTGACGACCCGGCAAAGCGGCGATTTGTTCCTCGATCGCATGAAAAATCTGTGCCCGCCGGGTGGTGTCCTCCGCGCTCTCGCTTTCCCGGGAGTCCGTCGGCATCACGAAGTGTTCGAGCAGGTCGAAGTCGCCGTTGTCGTCCACCGCCTCGAAATCGCTCAGGTTGGAGAACAGCGCCCGGCGGGTTTTCTGGCGGCGGAACCAGTCCAGGGTGCAGTTCGAGAGGATGCGCTGGAACAGGAGCGGCAACTCGTTGGCCGGCTTGTCGCCATAGTGCTCGGCCAGCTTCATCATGCTGTCCTGCACGATGTCGAGCGCCGCTTCCTCATCCCGCACGTGGTAGACCGAGCGCTTGAAAGCACGGCGTTCGACGCTTTTCAGGAAATCGGAGAGTTCTTGTTCTGTGGCCAAAGAGAGTCTGGCGCCGGGAAGGCGCCGCGTGGGGATGTGTCTCGGGGACGCGTGAGGTTTTTGTCGCCGCGGATTATGCCTGCGCCCCTGTGGCAGCCATGCGTCGCGCGGGGACCGCCAGTCCGGTGTCATAATCCGCGCTGCAAGTCAAAAGGCAAACGGGTCACGGTCCGGCGGTACGACAAGTCCGCCCATGGCTTTGGCCTCAAGTTTCGACGCGGCTTCACAAGAGCTTGCGAAGGAGCACCCAAGGTTTTTCGTTCCCGAAAAAACGCAAAGGTTCATCATGGAAATCTCGAAGGCGGAACTCGCTTCCGCAGCAGCCGTCACCGGCAGTCAAACGCAGGAACTCATGGGCGCCGAAGTGCTGGTCAAGGCACTGCAGGCCGAAGGCGTGAAGTACGTCTGGGGCTATCCCGGCGGCGCGGTTCTCTACATTTACGACGCGTTCTACAAACAGGACACGATCCAGCACGTGCTGGTGCGTCACGAGCAGGCCGCAGTCCACGCCGCCGACGGCTACGCACGCGCGACCGGCGACGTCGGCGTGGCGCTGGTGACCTCGGGGCCCGGCTTGACCAATGCGGTCACCGGTATTGCGACTGCTTACATGGACAGCATCCCGATGGTGATCATCTCGGGCCAGGTGCCGACGGCGGCGATCGGGCTCGACGCATTCCAGGAATGCGACACCGTGGGCATCACGCGGCCGATCGTCAAGCACAACTTCCTCGTCAAGGATCCCAAGGATCTGGCCATGACGATGAAAAAGGCCTTCCACATCGCGCGCAGCGGCCGTCCCGGCCCGGTGGTGGTGGATGTGCCGAAGGACGTGTCCTTCAAGAAGGTCAGCTACAACGGCTACCCCGACAAGGTCGAGATGCGCTCCTACAACCCGGTGCGCAAAGGCCATGGCGGCCAGATCCGCAAAGCGCTGCAGTTGCTGCTGAACGCCAAGCGACCCTACATCTACACCGGCGGCGGCGTGCTGCTCGGCAACGCCACGAACGAGCTGCGCACGCTGGTCGACATGCTCGGCTACCCGGTCACCAATACGCTGATGGGGCTCGGCGCCTATCCGGCCAGCGACCGCAAATTCCTCGGCATGCTGGGCATGCACGGCACCATCGAAGCCAACAACGCGATGCAGAACTGCGACGTGCTGCTGGCCGTCGGTGCGCGCTTCGACGACCGCGTGATCGGCAATCCGAAGCACTTCGCTCAGAACGAACGCAAGATCATCCACATCGACATCGACCCGTCGAGCATCTCGAAGCGCGTCCGGGTCGACATCCCGATCGTCGGCGACGTGAAGGATGTGCTGAGCGAGCTGATCTCGATGATCAAGGAGAGCAACACCAAGCCCGACGCGGCGGCGCTCTCCGGCTGGTGGGACACCATCGAGGGCTGGCGCAGCAAGGACTGCCTCAAGTACGACCGCGGCAACAAGGACGTGATCAAGCCGCAGTACGTGGTCGAGACCCTCTGGAACATGACCAAGGACGCCGACACGTACATCACCTCGGACGTCGGCCAGCACCAGATGTGGGCCGCCCAGTACTACCGCTTCGACGAGCCGCGGCGCTGGATCAATTCGGGCGGCCTGGGCACCATGGGCGTGGGCATCCCCTACGCGATGGGCATCAAGCTCGCCAAACCCGAGTCGGAAGTGTTCTGCATCACGGGCGAAGGCTCGGTGCAGATGTGCATCCAGGAACTCTCGACCTGCCTGCAGTACAACACGCCGATCAAGATCTGCTCGCTCAACAACCGCTATCTCGGCATGGTGCGGCAATGGCAGGAGATCGAGTATTCGGGCCGCTACAGCCACAGCTACATGGATGCGCTGCCCAATTTCGTGAAACTGGCCGAGGCCTACGGCCACGTCGGCATGCTGATCGAACGCCCGCAGGACGTGGAGCCCGCGCTGCGCGAGGCGCGCAAGCTCAAGGACCGCACCGTGTTCATGGATTTCCGCACCGACCCCACCGAGAACGTGTTCCCGATGGTCAAGGCCGGCATGGGCATCACCGAGATGCTCCTCGGTTCGGAAGACCTGTAAACAGACGATAAGCCGATCCGCGATGCGGACCGGCCCCTTCATTAACTTTTTCGGATCAATCTATTGTCCGTCGAGCCTGCGCATTACCGTGTGCGGGGGAGGGCGGCGAAAAGAGGAGTCCTGCTGACATGAAACACATCATTGCCGTGCTGCTCGAAAACGAGCCCGGTGCACTCTCCCGCGTCGTGGGCCTGTTCTCGGCCCGTGGCTACAACATTGAATCGCTGACCGTCGCGCCCACTGAAGACGCGAGCCTGTCGCGCATGACCATCGTCACGGCCGGTTCCGACGACGTGATCGAGCAGATCACCAAGCACCTGAACCGCCTGATCGAAGTCGTCAAGGTCGTCGACCTGACCGAAGGCGCCTACACCGAGCGCGAGCTCATGATGGTGAAGGTGCGCGCGGTCGGCAAGGAGCGCGAAGAGATGATGCGCATGGCGGAAATCTTCCGCGGCCGCATCATCGACGTAACCGACAAGAGCTACACCATCGAGCTCACCGGCGACCATGGCAAGAACGACGCCTTTCTCGAGGCCATCGACCGCGGCGCCATTCTCGAAACCGTTCGCACCGGCGCCAGCGGCATAGGCCGCGGTGAACGCGTCCTGCGCGTCTGACACAAAGCCCGTTTCACATCCACCGAATCTACGAAGGAGCAACCATCATGAAGGTCTATTACGACAAGGACGCCGATCTGAGCCTCATCAAGGGCAAGACGGTCGCGATCATCGGCTACGGCAGCCAGGGTCATGCGCACGCGCAGAACCTCAACGACAGCGGCGTGAAGGTCGTCGTCGGCCTGCGCAAGGGCGGCGCTTCCTGGCCCAAGGTCGAGAAGGCCGGCCTCAAGGTCGCCGAAGTGGCGGACGCCGTGAAGTCGGCCGACGTGGTCATGATCCTCTTGCCCGACGAGCAGATCGCCAACGTCTACAAGAACGACGTCGCTCCGAACATCAAGCAGGGCGCTTCGCTCGTGTTCGCGCACGGCTTCAACGTGCACTACGGCTTCGTGCAGCCGCGCGCCGACCTCGACGTCTGGATGGTCGCCCCCAAGGCCCCCGGCCACACCGTGCGCAGCACCTACACGCAGGGCGGCGGCGTGCCGCACCTGATCGCGGTGCACGCCGACAGGACCGGCAAGGCGCGCGATCTGGCCCTGTCCTACGCCACCGCCAACGGTGGCGGCAAGGCCGGCATCATCGAAACCAACTTCCGCGAAGAAACCGAGACCGATCTGTTCGGCGAACAGGCCGTGCTCTGCGGCGGTACCGTCGAGTTGATCAAGGCCGGTTTCGAGACGCTGGTGGAAGCCGGTTACGCGCCCGAGATGGCCTACTTCGAGTGCCTGCACGAGCTGAAGCTGATCGTCGACCTGATCTATGAAGGCGGCATCGCCAACATGAACTACTCGATCTCGAACAACGCCGAGTACGGCGAGTACGTGACGGGTCCGCGCATCGTGACCGACGAAACCAAGAAGGTCATGAAGCAGGTCTTGAAGGACATCCAGACCGGCGAATACGCCAAGAGCTTCGTGCTGGAGAACGCGGGCGGTGCGCCCACGCTGATCAGCCGCCGTCGCCTGAATTCCGAGCATCAAATCGAGGTGGTCGGCGAGAAGCTGCGCGCGATGATGCCCTGGATCAAGAAGAACAAGCTGGTTGACCAGACCCGCAACTGATCCGGCTTTCGCCTCGACAAGGGCCACCCGCGCGGTGGCCCTTTTTCTTTGATGCCGCGCGAGCGGCTGAACTACACTGCCACCGATCCATGCATGACGACACGCTCCCCGACGAAGTTGCGCCGCGCAAGCGCCGCAAGGGCATCTACATCCTGCCGAACCTGTTCACGCTGGCGGCGCTTTTCGGCGGCTTCTATTCGGTGGTGATGGCCATGAATGCGCGCTTCGATCTCGCGGCGCTCGGTGTGTTCGCCGCCATGATCCTCGACAGCCTCGACGGCCGCGTCGCGCGCATGACCAACACCCAGAGCGCCTTCGGCGAACAGATGGATTCGCTGTCCGACATGGTGTCCTTCGGCGCCGCGCCGGCCTTGATCGCCTACGAATGGTCGCTCAAGGGCCTCGGCCGCTGGGGCTGGATCGCGGCATTCGTCTACTGCGCCTGCGCGGCCTTGCGCTTGGCGCGTTTCAACGTCAACACCGGCGTGGTCGACAAGCGCTGGTTCCAGGGCTTGCCCTCGCCGGCGGCGGCGGCCTTGGTGGCCGGCTTCATCTGGCTCATGACCGAATGGGGCAAGCGCGGCGGCGAGGTGCTGTATCTCTCCTGGCATCAGATCACCTGGATCACCTTCGGCTTCACGCTCTATGCGGGCCTGTCGATGGTGACCAACGCGCCGTTCTACAGCTTCAAGGACATCCAGGTGAAGAAGAGCGTGCCATTTGCCGTGATCGTGCTGATCGCGCTCGCCATCGCAGTCGTCAATATCCATCCGCCGACGGTGCTGTTCGGCATCTTCGTGGCCTACGGATTGAGTGGCTACGCGGTCTATGGCTGGCGCAAAGCCAAGGGCCAGCATGTGAGCGTGATCAGCACCTCGACCGACGAGCCCGACGAGCGCGGCCTGCACAAGTGATTCGGGCTGTGCTACATTCCCCGCTCCCATGAACAAGATTTCGCTGGCCCTACTACTGATCCCCTACGGGCGGAGTCGGTAGCGCACGCGCAAATCCCTGACCACGGCCCGTTCGCACCAGCAACGGGCCGTTTGTTTTGGGGTTGCTGGTTGATCCTCCAACCAAGCGAGAAATACCAGATGTTGAAGCAACCCGACCGCAAGTACCGCGCCTTTGCACCCATCGGCCTCAAGGACCGCACCTGGCCCGATGCCGTGCTGACCCAGGCTCCGATCTGGCTGTCGACCGACCTGCGAGACGGTAACCAGGCGCTGGTGGAGCCGATGGACATCGCTCGCAAGATGCGCATGTTCGAGATGCTGGCGGCGATCGGGTTCAAGGAGATCGAGGTCGGCTTTCCTTCGGCCTCGCAGGTCGAGTTCGATTTCGTGCGCAAGCTGATCGAGGAAGACCGCATTCCCGACGATGTGACGATCCAGGTGCTCACGCAGGCTCGCGACCACCTGATCGAGCGCACCTTCGAATCGCTGCAAGGCGCACCGCGCGCGATCGTGCACCTCTACAACGCCGTGGCGCCGGTCATGCGCCGCGTGGTGCTCGGCATGGACGAAGACCAGATCGTCGAGCTGGCGACCACGCATGCGCGCATGTTCAACGAGCTCGCCGCCAAGCAGCCGGCGACCGAGTGGACCTTCCAGTACTCGCCAGAAATGTTCTCCGGCACCGACCTCGCTTTCTCCAAGCGGGTGGTGGATGCGGTCACCGAGGTCTGGGCGCCGACGCCCGAGCGCAAGTGCATCGTCAACCTGCCTTCGACGGTCGAGCATTCGACGCCGA
The DNA here is from genome assembly GCF_964254305.1 of Variovorax sp. LjRoot84. NCBI lineage: Bacteria > Pseudomonadati > Pseudomonadota > Betaproteobacteria > Burkholderiales > Comamonadaceae > Variovorax > Variovorax sp. LjRoot84. The sequence goes on along the minus strand of NZ_CAXUTE020000001.1, from coordinate 3,217,022 downwards.
ACATCTTCGCGGACATGATCGAATGGATGCACCGCCACCTCGCACGCCGCGATGCGATCGTGCTGTCGGTGCATCCGCACAACGACCGCGGCACGGGCACAGCGGCCGGCGAGTTCGCGCTGATGGCGGGAGCAGACCGGATCGAAGGCTGCCTGTTCGGCAACGGCGAGCGCACCGGCAATCTCGACCTGGTGAACGTGGCGCTCAACCTCTACACGCAAGGCGTATCGCCCGGACTCGACTTCTCGAACATCGACGAGATCCGGACGGCCGTCGAGCATTGCAATCAATTGCCGGTGCATCCGCGCCATCCGTACGTGGGCGATCTGGTCTACACCTCCTTTTCCGGTTCGCATCAGGATGCCATCAGGAAGGCCTTCGCCGCGCGCAAGGACGGCGACATCTGGGACATGCCTTACCTGCCGATCGATCCCAAGGACGTGGGCCGCAGCTACGAAGCCGTGATCCGCGTCAATAGCCAGTCGGGCAAGGGCGGCATCGCCTACCTGCTCGAAAGCGAGTACGGGCTTGAACTGCCGCGTCGCCTGCAGATGGAGTTCAGCCAGACCGTGCAGCGCGTGATGGACGTTGCCGGAAAGGAGCTCACGGCGGCCGACCTCTGGCAGCTGTTCGAGCGCGAGTACCGCATCCAGGGCGAGACGGGCCCGCAGCACCGCGTGCTCGAAGAGCATGGCGAGGGTGCCGACGCGTCCGTGGTGCTGCGCGCCGACCTGCCGTGGGAGGGTGAAACTCGAAAGATCGAAGGCCGCGGCAACGGGCCCATCGATGCCTTCATCCATGCTTTGGCCGGCGCCACCGGGCACTCGATCCGCGTGATCGACTATCACCAGCATGCGATCGGTGCCGGGGCCGATGCGCAGGCGGTGGCCTATCTCGAACTGCGGGTCGACGAGGCGCAGACTCTGTTCGGCGTCGGCATGGACGCGAACATCATCTCGGCTTCGCTCAAGGCGATCGTTTCGGGCCTCGAGCGGGCCCGGGCACAGGGCGCACGCAGCGCACAATCCATGGCTGAAGCCGCCTGACAAGAAGGAGATCCACGATGGCCGACAAACTCATCATTTTCGACACCACCTTGCGCGACGGCGAGCAGTCGCCGGGTGCCTCGATGACCAAGGACGAAAAACTGCGCATCGCGCGCCAGCTCGAGCGCCTGCGGGTCGACGTCATCGAGGCGGGCTTTCCGGCCAGTTCGAACGGTGATTTCGAAGCCGTCATGGCGATCGCCAACGCGATCAAGGAGTCGACGGTGTGCGGCCTGTCGCGGGCCAACGACCGCGACATCTCGCGCGCGGCCGAAGCCCTGAAGGGCGCTGCCAGCGGCCGCATCCACACCTTCATCGCGACCTCGCCGCTGCACATGGAGAAGAAGCTGCGCATGTCGCCCGACGAAGTGTTCGAGCAGGCCAAGCTTGCCGTGCGGTTCGCGCGCAACCTGGTGGGCGACGTCGAGTTCAGCCCGGAGGACGGCTACCGCAGCGACGTCGACTTCCTGTGCCGCGTGCTGGAAGCCGTCATCCACGAGGGCGCGACCACCATCAACGTGCCCGACACCGTCGGCTACGCGGTGCCGGAGCTCTACGGCAACTTCATCAAGACACTGCGCGAGCGCATCCCGAACAGCGACAAGGCCGTCTGGTCCGTGCACTGCCACAACGACCTGGGCATGGCGGTCGCCAACTCGCTGGCGGGCGTGAAGATCGGCGGCGCGCGGCAGGTCGAGTGCACCATCAACGGCCTTGGCGAGCGTGCCGGCAACTGCTCGCTCGAAGAGATCGTGATGGCCGTGAAGACACGAAAGGACTACTTCGGCCTCGATCTCGGCATCGACACCCGACACATCTTGGCCGCCAGCCGCATGGTCAGCCAGACCACCGGTTTCGTGGTGCAGCCCAACAAGGCGGTGGTAGGCGCCAATGCCTTCGCCCACGCATCGGGCATCCACCAGGATGGCGTGCTCAAGGCGCGCGACACTTACGAGATCATGCGCGCCGAGGATGTGGGCTGGACCGCCAACAAGATCGTGCTCGGCAAGCTGAGCGGCCGCAACGCCTTCAAGCAGCGCCTGCAGGAACTCGGCGTAACGATGGAGAGCGAGGCCGACATCAACGCCGCGTTCGCGCACTTCAAAGAACTCGCCGATCGAAAAAGTGAAATATTTGACGAAGATATCCTTGCACTTGTAAGCGCCGAGGAGCATTCGCACGTTGCGGAGCAGTTTAGTTTTGTATCCTTGTCGCAGCACAGCGAAACCGGCGAGCGGCCCCAGGCGCGAATCGTTTTCACGGTGCATGGCAAGGAGGTCACGAGCGAGTCGGATGGCAATGGCCCGGTTGATGCTTCGCTGAAGGCCATCGAGGCCCACGTGAAGAGCGGGGCGGAGATGGTGCTGTATTCGGTCAATGCCATCAGCGGATCGACGGAGAGTCAGGGCGAAGTCACGGTGCGTTTGCAGAATGCGGGCCGGGTCGTCAATGGCGTGGGGGCCGATCCGGACATCGTGGTGGCATCGGCCAAGGCTTATTTGAGTGCGCTCAACAAGTTACAGAGCCAAGCTGAGAGAGTGGCGGCACAAGGTTAGTTCTTGCGACGGATCCTTTGGTTCTAATGAAGAAAGGGATGCAAGTAACTGATATTGCGTGCCTTTTTTGATTTGGATACACTGCGGTTTCTATTCGTCCCGCTGGAGAGTTTTTGATGCCCGAAGCCCGTTCCTGCCGAGTTTCCAGCCAGCGGTTTCTTCCTGCATTCCGCCTCATCGCCGTCGCGCTCTGCGCCACGGCGTTTTTGCTGCCCGCAGCAGAGGCAGCCAAGAAGCCGCCGGCAGGCAAGAAGGTCCAGCAGGTGAGTGCCGACAGCAAGCGCAGCAGCGCCAAGTCGGCATCGAAACACAGCGTCAAGGATGACGACAAGGCCGACCGCGTCGTGAGCGGCGGGCGCAACGTGGTGGCTTCGATCCGCAAGCGGGGCGGCAAGACGGTGGTGGCGGTGCAGCGGCGGTCGGTGGTGCGTGTGGTCGAGGCGCGGCAGTCTTTCGGCCAGCTGGCCGGCCTGCACAGCACCGAAGATGCGCTCGACCTGAAATCCAGCGTCGCGCTGGTGATCGACCAAGACACGCGCGAAGTGCTCTTCAGCAAGAACGACCACGCAGTGCTGCCCATCGCTTCGCTGACCAAGCTCATGACGGGGTTGATCATCAGCGAGGCGCGCCTTCCTTCCGACGAACTGATCACCATCAGCCAGGATGACGTCGACACCGAAAAAGGAAGCCGCTCACGCCTGACGGTCGGCACCACGCTGCCGCGCGGCGAACTTCTGCACCTGGCATTGATGTCGAGCGAAAACCGCGCGGCGCACGCGCTCGGGCGCACCTATCCGGGCGGCCTCGCCACCTTCGTGAGCGTCATGAACGCCAAGGCCAAGATGCTCGGCATGAAGGACACGCGCTACGTCGAGCCCACTGGGCTCTCGAGCCGCAATCAGTCGAGTGCGCAAGACCTGGCCCTGCTGGTCAATGCCGCCTATGCCGACGCCACGGTGCGCCAGCTCTCCACCTCGCCCGAGTACCAGGTCGAAGTCGGCAGCCGCGTGCTGCAGTACAACACCACGAATCGCCTGGTCAAGAATCCGGACTGGGACATCGGCGTGCAGAAGACCGGCTACATCTCGGAAGCCGGCCAATGCCTCGTGATGCAGACCAAGATCGCCGGGCGCAAGCTGATCATGGTGTTCCTCGACTCGGCCGGCAAGTTCGGCCGCATCGGCGATGCCGAGCGCGTTCGCCGATGGGTCGAAGCCACCCACAACATGGTGAATCCGGCTGCGCAGCAGCAGGCCGTCGCAACGCACGTTGCGGGCTGAGCCGCGCCGGCCTGGCGATCAGGCCGAAGCGGGCGTGTTCGCGTTGTAGCCGAGCGCGCTCGAGATTTCGTTGGCGGTGGCCTGCAGTTTCGGCAGCCACCCGTCGTCGAGCCGGTCTGCCGGCGCCGAGATCGACAACCCCGCAACCAGCTTGCCCTGATCGTCGTAGATGCCTGCGGCCATGCAGCGCACGCCGAGCTCGAGCTCCTCGTTGTCGCGGGCGATGCCGTACTGGCGCGCCTTGGAAAGCTCGCGCTCCAGTGCCGGCAGCTGCGTGATGCTGTTGCGCGTGTGGCCGGCCAGGCCGGTTCGCGTGGCGTAGCTGCGCACCCGCTGGGGTTCGTCGAGCGCGAGGAACAGCTTGCCGGTGGAAGTCAGGTGCAGCGGCGCCCGGCCGCCGATGGCGCGCACCACCTGCATGCCCGAGCGCTCGCTGTAGGCGCGCTCTATATAGACGATCTCGTCACCCTGCCGCATGCTGAGGTTCACCGGCTGCTGCGTGAGCTTGTGCAGTTCCCGCATCGGCGCCATCGCGGCATCGCGCACGTTGAGCCGACCCTTGACCAGGTTCCCGAGCTCCAGCAGGCGCATGCCGAGCCGGTAGCTGCCGGCCTCCGGCCGGTCGACGAAGCGGCCGACCGCCAGGTCGTTCAGGATGCGATGGGTGGTGGACGGGTGCAAGCCCGTCTTCTCGCTGATTTCCTTCAGAGAGATGGCGTCTTCCCGGGATGCCAAGACGTCGATCAGCGCGAACATGCGCTCGATCACTTGGATGACGGGCACGGCAGGAACGTCTGATTGGTGTTTTCTCATGGGCAACGCGGTGTGGAACCGGCTGCCATTTTACTTGGTGAAATGGGTCGGCGCTTGCCAGCGGCCGTCGATCAGCACTTCATGCGGGGCAAAACGGGCCTTGTAGTTCATCTTGGCGCTGCCCTCGATCCAGTAGCCGAGATAGACGTGGGCGAGGCCCAGCTTGCGGGCCTGCTCGATCTGCCACAGCACGCTGTAGTTGCCGTAGCCCGCGCCCGCCTCGGGCTCGTAGAAGGTGTAGACCGCAGAGATTCCGTCGTTCAGCACGTCGAGGATCGACACCATCTTCAAGGCGCCCGCGCTGCCGTCCGGCCGGGTTTCGCGAAACTCCACCAGCCGCGAGTTGACCCTGCTTTGCAGCAGGAACTGGGTGTACTGGTCGATGCTGTCGTGATCCATGCCGCCGCCGGCATGGCGGCCGTTCTGGTAGCGCAGGTAGAGCTGGTAGTGCTCGGGCACGAAGCAGAGCTTGAGCACGCGGGCCTGCAGATCGGCATGGCGTGCCAAGGCACGGCGCTGGCTGCGATTGGGCTTGAACTCGCTCGCCAGTACGCGCAGCGGTATGCAGGCGCTGCAGCCGTCGCAATGCGGCCTGTAGGTGAACATTCCGCTGCGCCGGAAGCCGGCGAGCACCAGGTCCGAGTACGCGTCGTTGTGGATCAGGTGGCTCGGCGTCGCGACCTGCGAGCGCGCCTGCCTGTCCGGCAGGTAGCTGCACGGATAGGGCGCTGTCGCGTAGAACTGCAGCGTGTGGAGCGGGAGATCCTTGAGGTGCGTCACGTCGTGAAGGAAGGTCGCGCAGGCAGGAGTTCGGACCAGTATACGGGCTCGAAACGCCACGCCGGGCCTGCTTGCAGGCGTGCGTCGGCCACATGCGACAGGAAACGTTCGCGCGGCACCTCGTGTGCGCCCAGGCTGGCGAGGTGGCCCGTGTTCTGCTGGCAATCGATCATCGCGATCCCGTGCCGCCGGCAGAACGAGACCAGGGCCGCCAGCGCGATCTTGGAAGCGTCGGGCCGGCGGGCGAACATCGATTCGCCGAAGACTGCGCGGCCGACTGCCACGCAGTACAGGCCGCCCGCGAGTTCGCCGTCGATCCAGGTTTCGACGCTGTGCGCATGGCCGGCGCGGTGCAGATCCGTGTAGGCGCGCACCATCTCGGGCAGGATCCAGGTGCCGGTCTGGCCGATGCGCGGCGCCTGCGAGCAGGCATCGATCACCGTCTCAAACCGGTGGTCGATGCGGATCTCGCAGCCCGCGGTGGCGCGGAAACGCTCCAGCGTCTTGCGCAGCGAACGGTGGAGCCTGAAGCCGGCGGTTTCGAGCACCATTCGCGGATCCGGGCTCCACCAGAGGATCGGCTGGCCATCGCTGAACCACGGGAAGATGCCGTTGGCGTAGGCGTGAAGGAGGCTGGCGACATCGAGCCCGCCACCTGCGGCCAGAAGGCCGGGCACGGGGTCGGATTCGCCCCAGGCCGAAGCGGCATCGGGCAGGGGGTCACCAGGGGCAAGCCAGGGCAGTTGCATGGTCGAAGGTATACACGGCTTCCGCAGACGCGCTGTCGTCGCAAGCCGAATTTGCCTGAAGCCCCTATAGTCGTTCCCGCATTCGCAGCCATCGCTCAAAGCAAAAAGGACCACGGTGAGCACAGAAACCAATCCCATGCGCTTCGGCAGCGGCCAAGCCGTTCGACGACTCGAAGATGAAAGCCTCCTGGCCGGCGCCGGGCGTTTCACCGACGACGTCACGCTACCGAATCAGACCTTTCTGGCCTTCGTCCGTTCCCCGTATCCGCACGCGCGGCTGGCGTCGGTCGACACCGCGTCGGCCGCCGCCATGCCAGGCGTGCTGCGCATCCTCACCGGTGCGGAGCTGCACGGCGCCGGCGTCAAGCCCCTGCCGGGCGCCGCGGGCTTCACGCGCGCCGACGGCACCGACTGCGCGGCGCCGCCGCGGCATGTGCTGGCGCTCGACCGGGTTCGTTTCGTCGGCGAGCCGGTCGCTGCCGTGATCGCTGAAACCGCGCGCGAGGCGCGCGATGCGGCCGAGGCGGTGATGGTCGACTACGAAGCGCTGCCGATGGTGGTCGACCTCGCCGGCGCGACGGCGGATGGCGCGCCCCTGGTTTGGGACGAGGCCACCGGCAACATCGCCGCCGAGATGCGCCACGGCAGCAGGGAAGCGACGAGCGCCGCCTTCGCCAAGGCCAGCCATGTGGTCGCGCTCGACGTCGTCAACCAGCGGGTGGTCGCGCTCACGATCGAGCCGCGCTCGGTGCTGGCCGATTTCGACGCCGCCTCGGAACGCATCACCCTGCGCATGAGCACCCAGATGCCCTCGGGCGTGCGCAATTCGGTCTGCGACGCGATCGGCCTGCCCAAGGAGCAGGTGCGCGTGGTGGTGGGCGATGTCGGCGGCGGCTTCGGCATGAAGACCAGCGCCTACCCGGAAGACATCGTCGTGGCCTTTGCCGCGCGCGCGGTGCGGCGGCCGGTGAAGTGGGTGGCCGACCGCAGCGAGGAATTCCTTTCGAGCTGGCATGGCCGCGACATCGAGGCCCATGCGGAGCTGGCGCTCGACGCCAGGGGCAAGATTCTCGGGCTGCGCATCAGGACCCTGGCCAACGTCGGCGCCTACGCGGGCGGCACCGGCGTCGTGATCCAGCTCCTGATCGGCCCCTGGGTGCAGACCAGCGTCTACGACATCCAGACCATCGACTTCCATTTCCATGCGGTGCTGACCCATACCGCGCCGACGGGCGCCTACCGGGGCGCCGGCCGGCCGGAGGCGATCTACACCATCGAGCGGCTGATGGACGAGGCCGCGCGGCAGACCGGCATCGACCGCATCGAGCTGCGCCGGCGCAACTTCATCCAGCCGGCGCAGATGCCCTACACGAACCCGATGCAGCAGACCTACGACACCGGCAAGTTCGAGTCGGTGATGGACCAGGCGCTGAAGCTGGCTGATTGGCAGGGATTCGATGCGCGCGCGGCGCAGTCCAAGCGCCAGGGCCGGTTGCGCGGGCTCGGCATCGCCACCTTCCTCGAATGGACCGGCGGCAACGTGTTCGAGGAGCGCGTGACGGTCTCGGTGCAGGCCGACGGCGTCATCGAGGTGTTCTCCGCCGTCAACGCCATGGGGCAGGGCATCGCGACCACGCTGGCGCAACTGGCGGTCGATGCCTTCGGCGTGCCGATCGAGAAAGTGCGCATCGTGCTGGGCGACACCGACCGCGGCGACGGCTTCGGCAGCGCCGGCTCGCGTTCGCTCTTCACCGGCGGCTCGGCCGTTCGCGTCGGTGCCGAGCGCACCATCGACAAGGCGAAGGCGCTTGCCGCGCAGGAGCTCGAAGTCGCGCCTGCCGACCTCAGCTACGCGGCCGGCGTTTTCAAGGTCGCCGGCACCGATCTGCAGCTCGACCTGTTCACCCTGGCCGGACGCCAGCCGGATCGGCAGATCTTCGTCGACTCCACCAGCGCCGTCGCCGGCCCGACCTGGCCCAACGGCTGCCACATCTGCGAGGTCGAGATCGACCCGCCCACCGGCGATGTGAGCGTGCTGGCCTATGCCTCGGTCAACGACGTCGGCCGCGTGGTCAACCCGATGATCGTTCGCGGCCAGCTCGAAGGCGGCGCCGTGCAGGGCATCGGCCAGGCGCTGTGCGAGCGCGTGGTCTACGACATCGAAACCGGCCAGCCGCTGACCGGCAGCCTGATGGACTACGCCGCGCCGCGAGCCGACATCATCGCCTCGATGTTCAAGACCGAGATGGACCAGAGCACGCCCTGCCTCAACAACCCGCTGGGCGTGAAGGGCGTGGGCGAGCTGGGCACCATCGGCGCCACGCCGGCAGTCGTCAATGCCGTGGCCGATGCGCTGGCGCGCAACGGCATGGCCGGGCTCACGCCTCGCCTGGACATGCCGCTCACGCCCGCGCGCATGTGGGCGCTCATGCAGCCGGGGCCCTGAAACGCTTCAGAACTCTTCCAGCGGCAGCCCCACGTAGTTCTCCGCCAGCGAGGTCGAGGCGGCGCGCGAGTGCACCAGGTAGTCGAGCTCGGCCTCCTGGATCTTCTGGCCGAACTCCCCGGTTTCCGGGAAGCGGTGCATCAGCGAGGTGAACCACCACGAGAAGCGCTCGGCCTTCCAGACCCGGCGCAGGCACAGGTCGGAGTAGCGGTCGAGCGCCGAGGCGCTGCGTTCGCGGTAGAAGATCTCGAAGGCGCGCGACAGGTAGCCGACGTCGGCCGTCGCCAGGTTCAGGCCCTTGGCGCCGGTCGGCGGCACGATATGGGCCGCGTCGCCGGCCAGGAACAGGCTGCCGAAGCGCATCGGTTCGGCCACGAAGCTGCGCAGCGGCGCGATGCTTTTTTCGAGCGAAGGGCCGGTCACGAGCCGCTCGCGCGCTTCGGGGTCGAGGCGCAGGCGCAGCTCGTTCCAGAACGCCTCGTCGCTCCAGTTCTCCACGCGCTCCTCGACCGGCACCTGCACGTAGTAGCGGCTGCGCGTGGCGCTGCGCATGCTGCACAGCGCGAAGCCGCGCGGCGTGTTGGCGTAGATCAGCTCGTGCGATACCGGCGGCACATCGGCGAGCACGCCGAGCCAGCCGAAGGGATAGACCTTTTCGTAGGTGTGGATCGCCTGGGCCGGCACGCTGGCGCGGCTCACGCCGTGGTAGCCGTCGCAGCCGGCGATGAAGTCGCACTCGATCTCGTGCGTGGCACCGTCCTTCTCGTAGCGCACGCGGGGCTTCCCGGTGTCGAAGTCATGCAGGCTGACTGGCGAGGCGCCGTAGATGGTGGTCAGGCCCTCTGCCTCGCGCGCATTCATCAGATCGTGGGTCACCTCGGTCTGGCCATAGACCGTGACCTGCTTGCCGCCGGTCAGGCCATGCATGTCGATGCGATGGCGCGCGCCCTTGAACAGCAGCTCGATGCCTTCGTGCGGCAGGCCCTCGGCCTTGGCGCGCGCATCGACGCCGGCGCGCTGGAGCAAGTCCATCGTGATCTGCTCCAGCACGCCGGCCCGGATGCGGCCCAGCACGTAGTCGCCGGTCTGGCGCTCGATGATGATGTTGTCGATGCCGGCCTTGTAGAGCAGCTGGCCGAGCAAGAGGCCGGCCGGGCCCGCGCCGATGATGGCGACCTGTGTGCGCATGCGTGTCTCCTGATTGCTTGGCCTCAAGCGTAGGACGATGCGGACTCCCCGGCTCGCCGCGATGCCATCCTCTGTGCGATGATGAGGCGGCCTGCGCGATGATCGCGCAACACTTCGCGCCCATGACCATAGCCAAACCCGACTTCATCGAGGGCATCGCCAAGGGCATGGCCGTGCTCGAGAGTTTCGACACCGAGCGCCAGCGCCTCAATGCCACGCTGGCAGCCGAGCGCGCCGGCCTGACGCGGGCCGCGGCCCGGCGCCACCTGCTGACGCTTGCGCACCTCGGCTACCTCGAAACCGACGGCAGCTATTTCTGGATGGCGCCGAAGGTGCTGCGCTTCTCGGGCAGCTACCTCGCGTCGTCGCGGCTGCCGCGCGCGCTGCAGCCCACGCTCAACCGGCTCGCGGCGCAGACGGGCGAATCCTTCTCGGCCGTGGTGCTCGATGGCGAAGAGGTGGTCATCATCGCGCGCAGCGGCAGCTATGGCACGCCGACCCGCGTGCTGGCCTACGGCCTCCACCTCGGGGCGCGCCTCCCGGCCCATGCGACATCGACCGGCCGCGTGCTGCTCGCCGGCATGAGCGCGGCGCAGCTCACGCAATGGCTCAAGGGCCGCAACCTGCCGCGCCTCACGCCGCGCACCATCACCCAGGCGCGCGTGCTGCGCCAGCGCATCGCGCAGGTGCGCAAGGACGATTTCTGCTTTGCCAGCGAGGAACACGAGCTCGGCGTGCAGGCGCTGGCGGTGCCGTTGCGCGACATGCAGGGCCACACGGTGGCGGCGCTCAACGTCGTGCTGTCGGGCACGCGCCACTCCGAAGAGGCGCTGCGCCGCGACGTGCTGCCGCTGTTGTTCGAGGCGGCGCGCGAGGTCAGGGCGCTTCTGTGAACGCGCTTGAACTTCGCCGCCGCTACGATCTCGAACCGCCTTTGTGCGGATGAACGACGATGCGACTGCTGCTGCTCGAAGACGACGTGATGATCGGCGAGGCCGTGCTGGACCTGCTGCGCGCCGAGAACTACGCGGTCGACTGGGTCAAGGACGGCGACGCTGCCGACACCGCACTGCGCACGCAGCAGTACGACCTGGTGCTGCTCGACCTCGGCGTGCCGCGCCGCGACGGCCTCGAGGTGCTGCGTTCGCTGCGCGCCCGCAAGCAGCGCATGCCGGTGTTGATCGCCACGGCGCGCGATTCGGTGCAGCAGCGCATCGAGGGCCTGGATGCCGGCGCCGACGACTACGTGCTGAAGCCCTACGACCTCGACGAGCTTCTGGCGCGCATCCGGGCCTTGCTGCGCCGCGCATCGGGGCGGGCCGAGCCGGTCTACGAGCATCTGGGTGTCAGCATCAATCCGTCGACGCGCGAAGTCGCCGTGGGCGGCCAGCCGGTGGTGCTGTCGGCGCGCGAATGGGCGGTGCTCGAACCGCTGATCGCACGGCCGGGCATGGTGCTCTCGCGCGCGCAGCTCGAAGAAAAGCTCTACGGCTGGAAGGACGAGATCAGCAGCAACGCGGTCGAGGTCTATGTGCACGGGCTGCGCAAGAAGCTCGGCGCCGATCTCATTCGCAATGTGCGGGGGGTGGGCTACATGGTGCCCAAGGAATGAAGTCCTTACGCGCGCGTCTTTTGTGGTTCCTATTGGCTGCCATCGTGCTTGCAGCAGGAACGCAGGCCTTCGTGGCCTATCGCACGGTGCTCAAGGAAGCCGACGAGATCTTCGACTACCACATGCAGCAGATGGCGTTCTCGCTGCGCGCGGGCCTGCCGCCCAGTGCGGCCGTGGGCGGGCTCGGCGGCGGCGAGGAGAACTTCGAATTCGTCGTGCAGATATGGACGGCCGACGGCGTGCGCATCTTCGAATCGGCCGCGCGTGCCGCACTGCCGCAGCGCGCGGTGCTGGGTTTCTCGAACGTGCAGGCGCGCGGCACCACGTACAGGGTGTTCTCGATCCAGAGCGCCGGGCTGGTGATCCAGGTGGCGCAGGACATGGCGGCGCGCCGCACCATGGCGGGAACGCTCGCGCTGCGCACCGTCGGGCCGATCGCGCTGGCGGCGCCCTTGCTGATGCTGGTGGTGTGGTGGGTGGTGAGCCGCTCGCTGGCGCCGGTGGCGCGCGTGCGCAGCCAGGTTGCCTCCCGGCAGGCTGACGACCTCTCGCCGGTCAGCGAAAGCGGCCTGCCCGAGGAGGTACGCCCGCTGGTGCACGAACTCAACCTGCTGTTCGATCGCGTGCGCCGGGCCTTCGAGGCGCAGAAGCATTTCGTGGCCGATGCGGCGCACGAGCTGCGCTCGCCGCTCGCGGCCTTGAAGCTGCAGGTGCAGAGCCTGCAGCGCGCGCCCGACGATGCCGCGCGCGAGCTCGCCGTCGGCCGGCTGGCAGCCGGCATCGACCGCGCGACACGGCTGGTCGAGCAGATGCTGGCGCTGGCGCGGCACGAAGCCAGCGCCGCCGCCGGCGCCGGGGCGGAACCGGTGGACCTGCGGGAGGTCGCGCGGCTCGCGATCTCCGATGCCATTGCCGCCGCCCAGGCACGCCGGATCGACATCGGCATGGCGCGCGCGGATGCGGCCGAGGTACGCGGCCAGGCCGAGGCCTTGCGCACGCTGCTGCGCAACCTGCTCGACAACGCCGTGAAGTACACGCCCGAGGGCGGCCGCGTCGACGTCGGCATCGCGGCGTCGGCCGAGGGGGTGGAACTCAGCGTGGAAGACAGCGGCCCGGGCCTGCCGGCCGAGGAGCGCTCGCGCGTGCTCGACCGCTTCTATCGCTCGGGCGAGCCGCAGGCGGCGGGCAGCGGTCTCGGGCTGGCGATCGTGAAGTCGATCGCCGACCTGCATGGCGCGACGCTGGCTATCGATGGCTCCGGCAGCCTGGGTGGCCTGCGGGTGAGCGTGCGTTTTCCCAGAACTGTTTAAGGCGGGCTTAAGCGAGCGGACCGACATTCCTTTCATCGTGTTTCCAACTGACACCTCGAAAGGAACTTCAATGAATGTCCGTCTGAACTCGCCCCGCGCGCTCGTTCTCGCCCTGTCGGCCGCGGGCGTCATCGGCGCCGTCGGCGCGGGCGCCTACACCAGTGCAAATGCCGTGAACACGCCGGCGCCCGCCGTGGCCGCGCCGATGGTCACCATGCCCGACTTCTCGACCATCACCACGCGCAACGGTCCCGCCGTCGTCAACATCAGCGTGACCGGCACCATGAAGACTTCGATGGAGGGTGTGGCCGGCATCCCCGGCATGGATCCCGACGATCCGATGTTCGAGTTCTTCCGCCGCTTCCAGGGCCAGATGGGCCCACGCGGCAAACAGCAGCAGCAGCAGCGCGAGATGCCGGTGCGCGGACAGGGCTCGGGCTTCATCGTGAGCGCCGACGGCGTCATCCTGACCAACGCCCACGTGGTGAAGGACGCGAAGGAAGTGACGGTCAAGCTGACCGATCGCCGCGAGTTCCGCGCCAAGGTGCTGGGCTCCGACGAGAAGACCGACATCGCGGTGCTCAAGATCGACGCGAAGAACCTGCCGACCCTGTCGCTGGGCAACACCAAGGAGCTGAAGCCGGGCGAATGGGTGCTTGCGATCGGCTCGCCCTTCGGCTTCGAGAACACCGTGACGGCAGGCGTGGTGAGCGCCAAGGGCCGCTCGCTGCCCGACGACAGCTACGTGCCTTTCATCCAGACCGACGTGGCCATCAACCCCGGCAACTCGGGCGGGCCGCTGATCAACACGCGCGGCGAGGTGGTGGGCATCAACTCGCAGATCTACAGCCGCAGCGGCGGCTATCAGGGCGTGTCCTTCGCGATCCCGATCGACGTCGCGATCCAGGTGAAGGACCAGATCGTCGCCACCGGCCGCGTCAGCCATGCGCGGCTGGGCGTCGCGGTGCAGGAGGTGAACCAGACTTTCGCCGACTCCTTCAAGCTCGACAAGCCCGAGGGCGCGCTGGTGTCGAACGTGGAGAAGGGCGGCCCGGCCGACCAGGCCGGCCTGCGCTCCGGCGACGTGATCCGCAAGGTCGACGGCAACCCGATCGTCGCCTCCGGCGACCTGCCGGCCGTGATCGGCCAGAAGCAGCCCGGCACCAAGGTCACGCTCGATGTCTGGCGCCAGGGCGCACGCCAGGAGCTCAGCGCCAGGCTGGGCGATGCGAGTGAAAAGGCGAGCACGGTGGCGAAGAACGACGAGCGCGCCGGCGGCGGCAAGCTCGGTCTCGCGCTCAGACCGCTGCAGCCGCAGGAGAAGCGCGAGGCCGCGGTCGAGAGCGGCCTCCTGATCGAGGATGCGGGCGGCGCGGCGGCGCTCGCCGGCGTGCAGGCGGGCGACGTGCTGCTGGCCATCAACGGCACGCCCGCAAAGAGCGTCGAGCAGGTGCGCGAGGTGGTGAACAAGGCCGACAAGTCGATCGCGCTGCTCATCCAGCGCGACGGTGACCGGATCTTCGTGCCCGTGCGCATCGGCTGATGGAAGTCACAGCCGCCCGCTACGGCGTTGGCGAAGGGGAGTCACACGAGCACACATCGTGCAAAAGTGCCTTTGTGGATGATTAACCGGCTGTAACAATTCGCCCAAACAAGCTGAATAAGAGGTTTCCCTATGGTGCTTCGCGATCTCGCCCTGACTGTGCTCGAACTCGAGCCCAATGAATTTCATTGGGTTCTGATGGAGGCAGTGCAGGCGGATTCGGAGGAGTGCCTGGTGTACCGGCCCGTCGACTCCTCGACCCGGGGCCTGCCCGATTATTCGGAGGCGCTCATTCAGGGCGCCTCGGCACTGCGCGTACTGCAAGGGCTCGCACCCTTCGGCCGTCCCATGGCGCCGGTTGGCCTCGGAGAAGGCGTGCCGAAGCCGTCCGCCGCAGCCGCATCGACGATGGATGCGGATTCCTGCATGCTCACCACCGGTCACTCGATGCTGTAAGCCTGGCAGGCCAGGCACAGCAGATCCGTCTATCTATCGAATCTGCGTACCGAAGTGCAGCGCGGTGATCGCGATCACCTTGGCCGCGTGCGCGCGGATCGTTCCCTGCTGCGAGACGCCGCGCAAGACCAGCAAGGGCTGCGCAGGCCCGCTCACAGGCTTCGAGGAATGCCCGTTCTCGCCGGACGCCGCAAAGGAGGCGCGGCATCGGGCTGCGAACTTGAGCAGTGATGGCATGGCCTCGAAGGTAGCTGCTGCGGCGCCATCGGCCAATCCGCCGAAGGTCGCATCGTTGCCTGTCCAGGCGGCATAGGTCGGAAGCGGCGTCGAATGACGTCATCCATTCTTTTGCGTCGATCGGTTGTCGGCGAAGCAGGCGCGCAAGCTCGCATACAGCGCCTTGAAGCGTGCATGGCGCGCGGCATGGACCTCGGCCTTCGTTCCGGCCGGCTCGAAACGCTGCCGCACCGCCGGCCGCAGGCACACCCGGGCTTGCGTGCCGCCGTCCGCCAGCCAGGCAAGCCGGGCCGCACCGAGCGCGCCGCCGGCTTCGCTGCCTTCGCATAGCGCAAGAGGTAGTTCGAGGATGTCGGCCAGCAGCTGGGCCCACCAGGCGCTGCGCGCGCCGCCGCCGACCAGCACCAGATCGCCGGCCGGCCGGGCCAGCGTGTCCAGCCCGTCCCGCAGGCCGAAGCTCACTCCTTCCACCACGGCATAGGCGATGTCGGCCGGCCCGTGCGCATGCGTCAGGCCGAAGAGCACGCCCTGCGCATTCGCGTCGTTGTGCGGCGAGCGTTCGCCTGAGAGATAGGGCAGGAACAGCGGCGCGCGGCGGCGCGCTTCGGCATCGAGCGTGGCAGCCGCGGCAAGCAGCGTCGCCTCGTTGCCCAGGCCGAAGCTGCGCGCGGCCCAGCTCACGGCGCTGGAGGCCGAGAGCATCACCGACATCTGGTGCCAGCGCCCGGGCAGCGCGTGGCAGAAGGCATGCACGGCGGCCTCGGGCTTCGGCTCGAAGCGCTCGCCGCAGACGAAGATCACGCCCGAGGTGCCGAGCGAGACGAAGCCCTCGCCGGCATCGACGAGGCCCATGCCGACCGCGCTGGCTGCGTTGTCGCCGGCCCCGCCCGCGATCGCGACCGCGGGCGCCAGGCCCCAGCGTCGCGCGAGCTCGGGCTTGAGCCGCCCCGCGGCGGCGCTGCCTTCCACCAGCCGCGGCATCTGCGCGCGCGTGAGGCCGCAGGCGGCGAGCAGTTCGTCGGACCAGTCGCGCGCGGCCACGTCCAGCCACAGCGTGCCCGACGCATCCGACATGTCGCTGGCGAGTTCGCCGCTCAGCCTGTAGCGCAACCAGTCCTTGGGAAGCAGCACGCAGGCGATGCGTGCGAATAGCTCCGGTTCGTGCTCGCGCATCCACAGCAGCTTGGGGGCGGTGAAGCCCGGCATGGCGAGGTTGCCGGCGATCGCGGCGAGGCGCGGCACGCGCGCCGTCAACGCGTCGCACTGGGCGGCGCTGCGGCCGTCGTTCCAGAGGATGGCGGGGCGCAGCACCCGGCCTTGCGTATCCATCGCCACGGCGCCGTGCATCTGGCCCGACAGGCCGATCGCACGCACGGCCGACAAGGCGGCAGCGTGATGGCGCTGCAGTTCGGCCATGACGGCTTCCAATGCCTCCCACCATTGCGAAGGCGATTGCTCCGACCACAGCGGCGCCGGCCGGCTGACGCTGAGCGGGGCTCGTGCCAGCGCGACGATGCGGTGATCGTCGGCCAGCAGCAGCGCCTTCAGCTCGGAGGTGCCGAGATCGAGTCCGAGGTACAAGTGCGGGTCCTCACGCGCCGCCGCCGAAGCGATGGTCGCTCTGGCGCCGGAATTCGGTCGGCGTCATGCCCTTGATCTCCAGGAAGCGGCGGTTGAAGTTGGCGACGTTGTTGAAGCCGACCTGATAGCAGATGTCGGTCACGTAGTGATCGGTCTGCATCAGCAGGTGGCAGGCGCTGTTGATGCGCACGCGGTTCACGAAATCGGTGAAGCTGTTGCCGGTCGAGCGCTTGAAGAAGCGGCTGAAGCGGCTTTCGCTCATGCCCAGCTCGGCGGCGATGTCGGCCATCACGATCGGCTCGGCCAGGTTGGCGGTGATGCGGTTGACGATGACGTTGATCTGGTCGACCTCGGCATCGCCTTCCACGCCCTGCATCTGGACGTTGGAGAGAAGGCGGTAGTCGGTGCACTGGGCGAGGTCGGCCAGGTAGTTGCAGAAGAGGGCGAAGCGGCGCAGGCCGCGCGCCGCCTTGACCGCATCCCAGTGCGCCAGAGCGCGTTCCGCGAAGCCGAAGAATTCGATGCCGTGGCGGGCGCGTTCGAGCAGCTGAAGCACCTCGCGCAGCTCCGGAATTTCCACGGCCGCGCGTTCGATCGGCTCATGCCGGAACTGGATCACGCGGTCGCGCCCGGCGGCGCCGCCCGCCGGCACATCGAGCGAAATCCAGTTGTGCGGCAGCCGCGGCCCGCACAGCACCAGGTGGCCGGGCTCGAAGGGCCCGATCCAGTCGCCGATGAAGGCCTTGCCCGAGGTCTCGGTGATCAGGTGCAGCTCGTATTCTTCGTGGAAGTGCCAGCGCACCAGCGGGCTCGGAAAGCCGTGCGCCAGGCAACGCACCAGGCCAGTTTCTTCGGGCGCCTCGTAGCCGAGCGAGGGCGAACGCGTGATGTCGCGCTCGAGCTCGGGCTCCCGGTGGCGGGGGAGGTGGCGGTGGCGCACCGATGTCATGGCCGTGTCCTCGTCAGCTCATGACGTTACCACCGTCGACATTGAGCGTCTGCGCGGTGATGTACCGCGCCTCGTCGCTGGCCAGGAACACGGCGGCGCCGGCAATGTCGTCCGGCGTGCCCATGCGGCCGAGCGGCACCTCGAGGCCGACCTGGCGCTTCTTCTCGCCGGGCTGGCGCCCCTCGTACTTCGCGAACAGCGCATCGACATGGCTCCACATCGGCGTGTCGACCACACCGGGCGCGATGGCATTGACGCGGATGCCGTGCGGCGCCATCGCGAGCGCTGCGCTCTGCGTGTAGCTGATGACGGCGGCCTTGGTCGCGCAATAGTGCGAGACCAGCGCTTCGCCGCGGCGGCCGGCCTGCGAGGCCATGTTGATGACGGAGGCACCGGCCGTGCCGGCATCGACCATGTGCTGCAGCACGCGCTGCATCACGAAGAACATGCCCTTCACGTTGACCGCGAACAGGTGGTCGAAGGAGGCCTCGTCGCTCTCCAGCAGCGGCGCCATGTCGAAGACGGCGGCGTTGTTGACCAGGGTGTGGACCGGCCCGTTTGCGGCTTGCGCCGCATCGAGCAGGTGCGCGACCGCGTTCGTGTCGGTCACGTCCGCCGGCAGGTAGACCACGCGCGTCGAATGGGTCCGCTGGAGCAGCGCCACGCCGTCGGAAGGCGCGGGCGAGCGGTCGACCAGCGTGCAGCTTGCACCCTCGGCCAGGCAGGCCTCGGCGATCGCCAGGCCGATGCCGCCGCCGGCGCCGGTCACCAGCACGTGGTGCTGTGCGAGGCGGTCCGTCATGGTCTTACTCCTTCGACGAGTGTTCGAACGCGCGCGCCGGCTTCGCGCACGGCCTGCGTGAGGCGCGTGTCGCCCGCGATATCGCCCCAGAGGCCGGCATCGGCACAGAGCGCTGCAACCGGATCGACCGCGTCGCAGATCGCGTGCGCGGTGGCCTCGTCCATGCCCTGGTCCTGGTACGTGTAGGGCAGGGTGCCCTGATGCCAGCGCCGCAGGAAAGCCAGGAACAGGGCCGGCAGCATCGCCACGCTGGCGATGCGCTCGCCCTGCGCCAGGCGTTCGCGCACGGTCGGCGCGATGAAGCCCGGGATCTTCGAGAAGCCGTCCATCGCCACGCGCTGGTTGGTGTCGCGGATGGCCGGGTTGCCGAAGCGCTCGAGCACCAGGTCGCGGTAGGCCGGCAGGTCGACCGGGCTGGCGTGTCCAGGTGCGTTCAGGCAGGGGATGACGTCGTCCGTCACGTAGTCGTAGGCCATCTGCCGGATCAGCGGGTCCTGCGTGCCCTCGTGGATGAACTCCAGCCCGACCAGCGTTCCGGCCCAGGCGATACAGCTGTGGCTTGCATTGAGGATCCGGATCTTGGCCTCTTCGTAGGGCAGCACCGAATCGACCAGCTGCACGCCGACGCGCGCCCAGTCGGGCCGCCCGTTCGCGAAGTCGTCCTCGATCACCCACTGGATGAAGCTCTCGCCCATGACAGGTGCGGCATCGTTCCAGCCGGTCGCGGCCCGCACGCGTTCGCGCAGCTCGGGCGGCGGCCGCGGCGTGATGCGGTCGACCATCGCGTTGGGGCAGGTCGTGTGCGTGCGCACCCAGCCGAGCAGATCCTGTTCGCCGGCCTGCTCGATGAATTCCAGCAGCCCCTTGCGAAAGCGCTCGCCGTTGTGGCGCAGGTTGTCGCAGTTGAGCAGCGTCACCGGCCCTGTGCCGGCCGCGCGGCGCGCACGCAGGATCGCGCAGACCGCGCCGTAGATCGTGCTGCCGGCTTCGCCGCGCTTCGCGCGTGCGAGGTCTTCGGCGAGTTCGGTGGACGTGAAATCGAGCCGGTCCTGCGGATCGAGGTAGTAGCCCGATTCGGTCACGGTGAAGGAGATCACGCGCGTGCGCGCATCGGCGCCGCGCGCGATCACTGTGTCGAGCGCCGGGTCGTGGTCCAGCACCTCGCGAATCGATTCGATGCGCTGGTAGCGGTACTCGCCCGCGGGCGACACGGTCTCCAGCGTGTAGCAGCCGCCCTGCGCGCGCAGGGCGGCGAGCACCTCGGCCATGTCGGGCCGCAGGTTGGCACCGGCGATGGACCAGCGCGTGTCGCCGGCCTCGATCAGCTGCTGCAGGTAGACCGCCTGGTGTGCACGATGGAAGGAGCCGAGCCCGAGGTGAAGCACCACGAATTCGGATGGAGTGGAAGATGGCATGGCGTGATGGAACTCAGGCGGCAACGGTGCGGCCTTCACGGTTGAAGAAATGCAGCACCGAGGGATCGAGCTCGACGCTCACCACGTCGCCGGCCTGCAGCTCCGTGCGCTCGTTCTGCCGTGCGACCAGCGGCACGCCGCCGACTTCGACGTGGATCAGGGTGTCGGCGCCGAGGGCCTCGATCAGCTCGACCTTGCCCGGCGCGCCGGCGCCGTGGTCGCGGTGCACGCGCAGGCCCTCGGGCCGCACGCCGAGGAAGCCGTCGCTCGGCAGCCGCCCGCCCGTCTGCGCCGAGAAGCTCGGGATCGCGCGCGCATCCACCATGTTCATCGAAGGCATGCCGATGAACTGCGCCACGAACTGGTTGGCCGGGCGGTCGTAGAGCTCCATCGGCGTGCCGACCTGCTCGATCAGGCCGTCGCGCAGCACCACCACGCGGTCCGCCAGCGTCATGGCCTCGACCTGGTCGTGCGTGACGTAGATGCTGGTGGCGCCCAGCGCGCGATGCAGCTTGTGGATCTCGACGCGCGTGTTGCCGCGCAGTGCCGCATCGAGGTTGGAGAGCGGTTCGTCGAACAGGAACACCTTGGGCGCCCGCACGATGGCGCGCCCGATTGCCACCCGCTGCCGCTGGCCGCCGGAGAGCTCCTTCGGCGTGCGCGTGAGGTACTGCGTGAGGTTGAGCGTCTTGGCCGCGTGGTCGACCTTGGTCTTGATCGTGTCCTTGGCCACGTTCGCGAGCTTGAGCGCGAAGGACATGTTGTCGTACACGCTCATGTGCGGATAGAGAGCGTAGCTTTGGAACACCATCGCCAGGTCGCGCTTGCCCGAGGGGATGTGCGTGATGTCCTTGCCGTCGAGCATGAGCTGGCCACTGGTGATGGGTTCGAGTCCGGCGATCAGCCGCAGCAGCGTCGACTTGCCGCAGCCGGAGGGACCGACGAAGACGATGAACTCGCCCTTGTCGATTTCCAGGTTTACGCCCTTGATGATGTGGGCGTCGCCGAAGCTTTTCTGGATGTTGTCGAGTTGGAGGTATGCCATGGAATGTCTCCGTTCCTTACTTGACGGCGCCGAAGGTCAGGCCCTGCACCAGTTGCTTTTGGCAGAACCAGCCGAAGACCACGATCGGCGCGATGGCCATCAGCGAAGCGGCCGAGAGCTTGGCCCAGAAGAGTCCTTCGGGGCTCGAATAGGAAGCGATGAGGACGGCGAGCGTGCCGGCCTTGGCGGAACTGAGGTTGAGCGCCCAGAAGGCTTCGTTCCAGCTCAGCACCAGGCACAGCAGTCCGGTGGAGGCGAGGCCGCCGACCGAGAGCGGCAGCACCACGTGGCGGAACTCGGTCCAGAGATTGGCGCCGTCCATGCGTGCGGCCTCGAGGATCTCGTGCGGGATGTCCTTGTAGCTGCTGTAGAGCATCCAGACCATGATCGGCAGGTTGGACAGCGTGAAGACGATCGTGAGTGCCGTCAGCGAGTCCAGCAGGCCGGCGGTCTGCGCGATCACGTAGATCGGCACCAGCGCGCCCACGGCCGGCATCATCTTGGTCGACAGCATCCACATCAGGATGTCGCGCGTGCGCTTGGTGCGGAAGAAGGCCATCGAGTAGGCGGCCGGCGCGGCGATTAAGAGGCCGATGATGGTGGAGCCGAGGCTGGTGATCAGCGAGTTGCGCGCGAACAGCACGTAGTCGCTGCGCCGCTGCACCTCTTCGAAGTTGCCGAGCGTGGGCTCGAACACGAACAGCGGCGGCACGGCGATCGCCTGCAGCTCGGTCTTGAATGCGGTCAGCACCAGCCAGCCCAATGGAAAGAACAGCAGCAGCGTGACCACCCACGCACCGGCGGCGCGCAAGGAAGTGAACAGAAAGGTGGGTTGCATGCCGTGGCCCTCAGTCGAGGCTCTTGCCGATGATGCGGATCAGGAAGGCCGCCACGATGTTGGCCAGCACCACCGCGAAGAGCGCACCCGCCGAAGCCACGCCGACGTCGAAGTTCATCAGCGACTGCTTGAAGATCAGGTAGGTGAGGTTGGTGCTTTCGTTGCCGGGGCCGCCGTTGGTCGTGATGGCGATCTCGGCGAAGACCGAGAGCAGGAAGATCATCTCGATCATGATCACCACCGCCATCGGCCGCGCCAGGTGGGGCAGGATGAGGTAGTAGAAGCGCTGGAACGCGCCGGCCCCGTCCATGCGGGCCGCTTCCATCTGCTCGCGGTCGAGCGACTGCAGCGAGGTGATGAAGATCAGGCAGGCGAAAGGCAGCCACTGCCAGGCCACCATGATGATCACCGACAGCAGCGGCACGTCGGTCATCCAGTCGATGGGCTCGGCGCCGAAGGCGCGCCACACGTCGGCCAGCACGCCGTAGATGGGATTCATCATCATGTGCTTCCACAGCAGCGCATTGACTGCCGGCATGACGAAGAAGGGCGAGATCAGCAGCACGCGCACGATGCCGCGGCCCGGGAAGGGCTCGTTCACCAGCAGCGCCAGCAGCACGCCGAAGACGACGGTGATCACGATCACGCTGCCGATCAGGTTCAGGGTGTTCGCAACGGAGGCCCAGAAGTCCGGGTCGGTGACGAAGTAGTGGAAGTTTTCCAGGCCCGCGAACGGATGATCGCCGGGCTGCATCAGGTTGTAGGTGACGAACGAGAAGTAGATCGTCATCGCCAGCGGCACGATCATCCAGAGAATGAGCGTGACCACGGCCGGCGCCATCAGCGCCCGGGGGAGGAATCGGTTCATCTTAGGGCCACCAGGTCTTTAGCTTCGTGAACTGCCGCGGAACCGGCTTTGCCGGTCCGCAGGCAGTGCCCCCTGCAAGGGGGTGGCGAAGCGACATGAAGTGCGCGCAGCCTGGGGGTTTACTTGTAATACCCGCCCTTTTTCATCTCGCGTTCGGCCGCCGTCTGCGAGGTCTTGAGCGCCTGGTCGACCGTGACCTTGCCCGACAGTGCCGCGCTCATCTGCTGGCCCACCGCCACGCCGATGGCCTGGAACTCGGGGATGGCCGCGTACTGCACGCCGGCGTAGGGCGATTTGGGCAGCGTGCTGTCGGTCAGGTTGGCCGTGTCGATGGCCTTCTTCTCGGACTCGGCGAACTTGGCGACCTTCTGGAACTCGGGATTCGCATAGGTCGACTTGCGCGTGCCCGTGGGCACGGTGGCCCAGCCGTGTTCCTTGGCCACCAGCTTGATGTAGTCCTTGGAGGTCGCCCACTTGACGAAGGTCTGCGCCGCTTCGGCCTTGGTCGAACTGGCGGGGATCGCCAGGTTCCACGACCACAGCCAGTTGGCGCCCTTGGGCGTGACCGCGACCGGCGCCTGCGCGAAGGCCACCTTGTCGGCCACCTTCGACTGCTTCGGGTCGCTGATGAAGGAGGCCGCTATGGTCGCGTCCACCCACATGCCGCACTTGCCTTCGTTGAAGAGCGCAAGGTTTTCGTTGAAGCTGTTGGCCGAGGCCCCCGGCGGGCCGTAGGCCTTCATGATGTCGACGTAGAAGGTGATCGCGTCCTTCCAGGGCTTGGTGTCGATCTGCGGCTTCCAGCTCATGTCGAACCACTGGCCGCCGTGGGTGTTGACCAGGGTCGTGAGGAAGGCCATGTTGTCGCCCCAGCCCGGCTTGCCGCGCAGGCACATGCCGTAGACGCCGGCCTTCGGGTCGTGGATCTTGCCCGCGAGTTCCTTGACCTGCGCCCATGTGGGCTGCTCGGGCACCTTGAATCCGACCTTGTCGGCCAGGTCCTTGCGGTACATGAGCATCGAGCTCTCGCCGTAGAAGGGCGCGGCGTAGAGCTTGCCCTGGTGCGACAGTCCGTCGCGGATGGCGGGCAGGAGGTCGTCGGCGTCGTAGGCGGCGTCGGTCGCGATCGGCTGCAGCCAGCCCTTCTTGGACCAGATCGGCGCTTCATAGAGGCCGATGGTCATGACGTCGAACTGGCCGCCCTTGGTCGCGATGTCGGTCGTGACGCGCTGGCGCAGCGTGCCTTCCTCCAGCGTGACCCATTTGAGCTTGATGTCGGGGTTGGCCTTCTCGAAGAAGGGTGTGAGCTTCTGCATCTCGATCATGTGGCCGTTGTTCACGGTGGCGATGACCAGTTCGGTCGCGGCGTGGGCCAGGCCGGCGCCCGCGAGCGCGAGCACCAGGCCCGCCTTCAGAAAACGCTTCATGTGATGTCTCCTTGTGGTCGGCGACGAGGCGATCGCCGTGCCCGGATTCTGGAGACTCTTGCTTGCGGAATTGGTACTCGCCAAGCCGATTTCGATACTTGGATGCACTGATTGATCAGTGACTTCCCTAATTTAGGCAAATAGGGATGGATGCGGCGTTCGAGCGAGTGCTAAGGATCGACGATGCCCTCGGCTTGGTCCTGCAGCGCTTTCTTCCCCTTGGGGGTGATGGCCAGCACCTGCGCCGGCTTGTGGCTCTCGCCGCAGGGCAGCGTTTCGGCGGGCGGAATGAAGGCGCTGACGAGTTCGGCGGCGCGCAGCACGCGCAGCTTGTCGATGTCGGCCGGTGCGTAGACCGTGTAGGGCAGCTTCTGGTCTGCGATGTGCCGAAGAAGTTCCATCGGCATGGGGTCTCCTTTCGGGCGACGGAGAACTGTCAATTCTGCGCAATCGGACGGCCGGTGCAAGGCCTCAGGACATCTCGGCCGTCGTCCGACTGTCCGCCCATTTCATGGCTTGCTGCTCCGCGTGCCGCAGCGCTTCCGCTTCGGTTCTACAGAGGTCGGTGTCGCCGAGCAGGACAACCGTTTTTTCGCTCGGCCATCCCAGCTGTCGGATGAGCACCGGTCGAAACTGCGCGGGCTTCTCCTTCTCCGCGGTACAGAGAAAGTGATAGCCCCGATAGACGAACACGACGCTCCTTGGCATGGCGCGCTCCGCGCGGCAGATTTCCCACCTCTTACTTCCCGAGATAGTTGCGCACCGCCTGCGCCGAAGTGCCGGCAGCGGCGACGGCCGCCCGGAGCTGGGCCTCGGTGACTCCCAGTTCCTTGGTCCAGTACCGAAGCTCGTGGGTCTCGTTGACGTTCACGCGCGACCGGTCCTGCGGGCCGCGATTGCTCAAGTCATCTGCCATTTGCGCGTCTCCTGAGTCTGTGTGTGGCCCCAGTGTCGCGCGGCGCGCGTTGGCGAGCGCCGGACGTGGCCGCGATCAAGTGCGGGAATCCGGCTGACATCCGGCGCGGCCGGAACAGTTCAAACTCGCCCCCTTGGGCCGGCAGGACGGAATGCACATCGTGTGTCTTTATTTGGGGCAAAAGAAGGCGCTCAACACGGTAGTGAGACACCATCGTGACTGTCCGATCGCAACACGCAATCGCTACAAAGGATCTGTACCACCATGGCTCTGCCGAACATTGCGCAAGTACGCAAAATTGCCTCATACAAGCCGATGGCTTTCCGGCCGGCGCACGCGCCGCGCCCGTTTCGCCGCGGCGACCTGGCGCTGGTGCTGGGTGGCGGCGATCCGTCGCTCGTCGGGCAGATGGTGGTCGTCTGCATGTCCGACCGCGGCAACGATGGCCGCGACCCGGAGATCGCCGTCCGTTTCACCCGCGGCAGCAGCGGCCATGTGCGCGCGAGCAGCCTTCAGCTGATCGCTGCGGTGGATGCGCACGAGTACGGGCCGGCTTGCGACGATCTTCTCGACTTCATCGCGGGCTGTGGGCCCGTGGGACTGGCGGATTTGCAGTAGCAGCCAGCGGCTGCCACAACGTTCGAGCATCAGCCGGGTCGACTCGCGGATCTCTAGTCTCGAATCGCGGCCGCTTCCAGGTGCTCGCGCGCCCCAGTCGCCATCGACTTGCGGGCGGCCGCGGCGGCCTCTGCGAACAGCGCTTTTTCACGAGCGCTCACTCGCACCTGAAACATCGCGAAATTCCGCCGCTCGGATGAAGTGTTGGTGGTGTTCTTCATCGGCGCAAGCAAGGCCCATGGACCATGGCCCGCCACGATCTGTAGGAAGCAACCACACCCAACGCGCGGCGATTTTCCATTCGCGAAAGAGAAAGGCCCTGCTACCGATTGGATAGCAGGGCCTTTGTGCCTATGCGGCTTGTAGTGGCTCCTCGACCTGGGCTCGAACCAGGGACCTACGGATTAACAGTCCGGCGCTCTACCGACTGAGCTATCGAGGAACAAGCCTCAAATTATAGCGTGGTTTTCGAGGCCTTCCGGCCGGGCTCGATCGGGTGATTCGTGATTCGCGACTTCATTGGCGCGTACCGGCCTCGACGGCGGCCATCAGACGAGCCGCGGCGGCCTCGGGCTCCGGGTCGGCCACCAGGGCGCGCACCACTGCGACCGAGCCGACGCCGGTGGCAAGCACTTCGGGCAGGCGCGCTTCGTCGATGCCGCCGATGCCCACCTGCGAATAGCCGCGCAGCAGGTGCGCATAGGCGCCGAGCCGCGCCGCGCCCTGCGGTGCGGTCGCCATCTGCTTCAAGGTGGTCGGGTACACCGCGCCCATCGCGATGTAGCTCGGGCTCACGGCATCGGCGCGCAGCATTTCTGCGTAGCCATGGGTGCTGACGCCCAGACGCAGGCCGGAGGCGCGAATCGTCTGCAGCTCCTGCGGCGTCAGCGCGTCCAGGTCTTCCTGGCCCAGGTGCAGGCCGTAGGCCTTGGCCGCGATGGCGGCGCGCCAGTGGTCGTTGATGAAGAGCAGGGCGCCGGTGTCGCGCACCGCTTCGACGGCCGCGTGTACTTCACGCGCGATGGCTTCCGTGTCGTCGGATTTGAAGCGCAGTTGCACCGTCGGCACGCCGGCGCGCGCCATGCGGCCGACCCAGGCGGCGTCGGGCAGCACCGCGTAGAGACCCAGCTTCTGGGGACAGGGTGGGAAGGCATTGCGGCGTTCGGTCGGCGGAAAGGGCAGCATGCCGAAGTCCGCCGGCAGTTCGGGCCAGGCATGCGCATCGAAGCTGCCCGTGCGCTGCGTTTGCGCCCGCCAGGCGCGGGCCAGGCATTCGGCATCGACCTCGATGAAGCCGAGTGCGGCGCAGGCCGTCTTGGCGCCGCGATAGACGGCGTCGTCGGACGAGAAGGACGCGGGCGCTTGGGCCGTCTCGCCGAAGCGCGGCGCATGCGCCGCGACGATGGCCTGCGCGATGTTTTGGGGGGCGGTGGTGTTGCTCATGACGGGGTCACTGCGATGCAGCGTGGTGCCAGAACGGCGTGCCGAGCACCGGCGTGCTCGGCTGTGCCGATTCCTGTGCGGCCATCGCGCCCGCAAGGTGGGCGCTGCGGCCGGCCTGCACCGCATCGGCGAAGGCGCCGGCCATCGCGACCGGATCCTGCGCGAGCGCGACGGCGGTGTTGAGCAGCACGCCGTCGTAGCCCCATTCCATCACCTGGCAGGCATGCGAGGGCAGCCCGAGGCCGGCATCGACCAGCAGCGGCACGCTGAGCCGCTCGCGCAGCACCTGTAAGGCATAGGGATTGACGGGCCCGCGGCCGGTGCCGATCGGCGCGGCCCAGGGCATCACGGCCTGGCAGCCGACGTCGACCAGCCGCCGGCACAGCACCAGGTCTTCAGTGCAGTAGGGCAGGACGTGGAAGCCGTCGCGGATCAGCTGCGATGCGGCATCGACCAGATTCAGCGTGTCGGGCTGCAGCGTGTAGTCGTCGCCGATGAGCTCGAGCTTGATCCACGGCGTGTCGAAGAGCTCGCGCGCCATCTGCGCGGTCGCGACCGCCTCCTGCACGCTGTGGCAGCCGGCCGTATTGGGCAGCACGGGCACTTGGAGCCGCCGCAGCAGCTCCCAGAAGCCGTTGTCGCTGCCGGCGCCGTTCGGCGTGGCCGTCTGGCGGCGCAGCGAAGCGGTCAGCATCGCCGGCTGCGCGCGCCGCACGGCCGCTTCGAGCACGTCGGGCGAGGGGTAGCGCGAGGTGCCGAGCAGCATCCGGCTCTGGAAGGCCTGGCCGTAGAGCACCAGCGGGTCGTGGGATGGGGTTGTGGTCATGGCTTTACCTCAGCCGCCTGTCACGGGGCGGATCACTTCGATGCGGTCATCGGGTTGCAAGGCGTGCGACGCGTAGTTCGAACGCGGCACGAACTGGCGATTCACCGCGGCGGCGAAGGGCGGCGTCGCGTGGATGAGGGCCAGCGCGTCGGCCAGCGTCGCGCCGCTCGGCAGCGTCTGCGGTGTGTCGTTGATCAGGATGTTCATGGCAAGACGGTTTCCAGGCTGGGCGCCAGATCGAAACGGCTCGCGAGCGCGGAATGGCCGGTGGCGAGCAGTTCCATCGCGACGTCAAGGATGGCCGGCGCGATCATGAACCCGTGGCGGTACAGGCCGTTGATCTGCATCACGCCGGGTCGCGGCTGACGGAAGGCCGGCAGATTGTCGGGCAGGGTCGGCCGGCATTGGGTCGCGATCTCGAGGATGCGTGCTTCGGCAAAACCGCTGTGCACCGAATAGGCGGCGCTCAGCAGTTCGAGCGTGGAACGCACGCTGGCCGGCGACATGTCGTCGGACTCGATCTCGGTGCCGCCGATCACGAATACCTGCCCGGGCTTGGGTGCGATGTAGAGCGGGTAGCGCGGATGCACCAGCCGCGTCGGTCGCTGCAGCGCGACTTCGGGGGCATGCACCCGGATGACTTCGCCGCGCACGCCGCGCAGGGCGCCCCACTGCGGGCGGGCGCCGAGGCCGCGGCAGTCGATGACGCGTTCGGGCTGGCCGGTTCCTCCGGCGTCGAAGTCGTCGATGCTGCGCGGTGCCTGCCAATGCAGTTGCACGTTGGGCATGGCCTGCAGCGTGGCGAGCAGTGCGGCGAGCAGTCCGCGGTTGTCGAGCTGGCCTTCTTCCGGCAGCAGCAGGCCGTGCGCGAAGCGCTGGCCCAGTGCGGGCTCCAAGGCGGCGATGCCAGCCGCATCGAGCGACTTCATTGCAGGCAGTTCGGGCACCACTTCGCCGGTGTGCGCCAGCATGCGCGCCAGCCGCGCGGCTTCGGGCGCATCCTGGCGGTGCCACAGCACCAGTGTGCCTGCGCGCTGGAAGAACACGGGCGCCGCCAGCGATGCGAGCAGCACCGGCCAGCGGTTGAGTGCGTAGTGGCCCATGCGCACGACCGAGGGTGGTGCGATCGCAGATTCGGCCAGCGGCGCCAGCATGGCGGCTGCGACGCGCGCGGCCGCGCCGTCGGCCTCCGGCCCGCCGGCGTCGAAGACCTCGACCTTGCAGCCGGCCTGGGCCAGCGTCACCGCGAGCAGGCGGCCCATGAGCCCGGCGCCGAGGATGACGGCGGAGCGGAAAGGAAGGGTGGCAGCGTTCATCGGCAGATCATTCGGTAAGCTTGCTGGCATGACCCAAGCATTCTCTCGTTACGCCCGCGTGCTCTCGATCGCCGGTTCCGACAGCGGCGGCGGCGCCGGCATCCAGGCCGATTTGAAGACCTTCTGCGCGCTCGGCTGCTACGGCATGACGGCCATCACCGCGCTCACCGCGCAGAACACGCTGGGCGTGTCGGGCATCCATGGCGTGCCGCCGGCTTTTCTCAAGGCGCAGATCCAGGCGGTGATCGAAGACATCGGCGTCGACGCAGTCAAGCTCGGCATGCTGCATGCGCCCGAGGTGGTGGAGGTGGTGGCCTGGGCCATCGATCACTACAGGCTTTCCAAGGTGGTGCTCGACCCGGTGATGGTCGCCACCAGCGGCGACCGACTGATCGCTGAAGAAACCGTGCAGGTGCTGGTGCGCGAGCTGTTCCCGCGCGCCACCGTGGTCACGCCCAACCTCGACGAGGCGGCCCTGCTGATCGGCCATGCCATCGACGGCGTCGACGCGCTCGACGATGCCGCGAGCGAACTGCTCGCGCTGGGCGCGCACGCGGTGTTGCTCAAGGGCGGCCACCTGCCGGGAGACGATGTCGTCGATCTGCTGGCGGAGGCGAGCGGCGAGCGGCTGAGGCTGTCTTCCGAACGCATTGCGAGCCGCAACCTGCACGGCACGGGCTGCACGCTGTCCTCGGCCATCGCTGCACACCTCGCGCTGGGCTACGGGCTGGCCGATGCCGTGGAGCGCGCGCGCGGCTATGTCGTGGCCGCCATGGCGGCCGGTGCGGATGTGAAGATCGGTGCCGGCCACGGTCCGCTCAACCACGGCTTTGCGCCAGTGCCGATGGTCCGTCTGCCGTCGCCGGGCGCGTGATCCATGCCAGCACGAAGGTGAGGGCGAGCGTCGGCAGCGCCGACCCGAACTGAGGCGCCCATCTGGCGCAGGCGTGGTAGATGGCGATACCCGCGATCCAGATCAGCGCCGCGACCCAGTCGATCTTGCGCGCGCCCACCGCGACCGCTGCGCCGCCCGTACCCAGCCGTCCGAGGATCACGCCGTAGAGCGGCACGAACACCGAGCTCAGGAGCAGCAGGAAGGGCTCGAGCGAATGCATCGGCAGCACCAGTGCGAAGGCGATGCACGCGACCGCGAGGCACAGGCCCCAGCGCCGCACGCTCCAGCGCGGCTGCAGGCTGTGGGCCGAGACCGAGCCCGAATAGACGTCGCCATACGCGTTGTCGAGTTCGTCGATCAGGATCAGGCCCAGCGCGACCAGGCCGCCCTGCGCCAGCAGCAGCGCCGCCACGAGGTTGGTGCCGGGTTCCGCCACGCTCACCACCATCACGCCGAGCGCGTAGCACCAGATGTTGGCGAGCGCGTAGCCGACCCAGGTGCCGCCGAAAGCGCCGCCGAGCCCGCCCGCGCTGCGCCTGCCGTGCCGCGCGTAGTCGGCCACCAGCGGCAGCCACGAAACCGGCATCGCGATTACCAGGTCGAGCGCGCTGAACATGCCCATGCTGCCGTTGCCCGGGCGCGACCAGAAGGCCTCCAGGCCTTTGGCCTGAAGCTGCGTCGCGAATTGCCAGCTCAGCCAGAGCAGCGAGAGCACCACCAGCGGCAGCCCGAAGCGGCTCACGAAGCGCCGCACCAGCTTGACCATCGAGCCGGCCAGCAGCGCGAGCAGCACCGCGCCCCACAGCAGCGTGGTCAGCACGGTGCCCAGCGTGCCCTCCAGCGACCAGCCGAAGGCCTGCTTGCCGATGGCCTGCGTGCCCTCGCGCATGATCACGATCTCGAAGGTGGTCCAGCCGATCAGTTGCACGATGTTCAGCACCACCGGCAGGCGCGCGAAGGCGCTGCCGTAGGTGGCGTGCATCAGGCCCGCGCTGGCCAGCCCGCTTTCGCAGCCGAGGCGGGCGGTCCAGGCCAGCAGGCCGGCGCCGATCAACGACCCCAGCACGATCGCGATCGCCGCC
Source organism: Variovorax sp. LjRoot84 (assembly GCF_964254305.1). Taxonomy (NCBI): domain Bacteria; kingdom Pseudomonadati; phylum Pseudomonadota; class Betaproteobacteria; order Burkholderiales; family Comamonadaceae; genus Variovorax; species Variovorax sp. LjRoot84. The sequence continues at coordinate 3,185,985 of NZ_CAXUTE020000001.1, read as the reverse complement.
TCGCGCGTGCCGACCGCCGGCACCAGGTAGGCGCCGACCTGCATCACCAGCAGGCCGACGCCGAGGCTGAACCACAGCGCCATGTGGTCGTTCCAGTGGAAGACGCGGTTGGCGTCGCCGAGTGGCGTCAGCGCCTCGTTGGAATCAGGTGTTGTTGCCATCCATTTGCTCCATTGCAAAGTGTTTGGCAGGTGGGCGAGGCCACGGCGGCAAGACCGGCACGCGAGAAAACGTGGCGGTCGCCGGACCAGCTTCCCTGCGCGAGGATTACCTCAGTCAGGTTCAAAGGGACTCTCTCAGCCAAGCTGCAACAGGCGTTGCGAGCCGGCACCCCTAGCGTTGCTTCAGGCTGGCGAAGCAGTTCGGATTGTAGAGCCGTGCGCCGGCCGAGTGCGACACGGCGACGTGAAGTCGCCGCGGACCGGGCGGCGCCTCAGTGGTCGATGGCGGCCGACAGTTGCCTCGCGCCCGAGTGGTCGTGGCGAATGAGCGGCAGGACGAAGCGGCGCGCGAGCTGCTGAAGCGTCCAGAACGCGGCAGCGATCCCGCCGGCCAGCAGCAGGCCGGCAGCGATGTCCAGCGGGAAATGCACGCCCACGTAGATGCGCGCCCAGCCCGTGAGGACCGCGATCGCCACGACCGCCAGCCCGGTCTTCCGAAGCGATGCCCGCAGGCAGAACAGCAGCCCGATGGTGAACATCACCGAGGCGTGCGCACTCGGCAGCGAGCCGCGCGCGCCATGGTCGATGTGCGCCGGGCTCAGGCCCACCATGAAGGGGCGCGGCATCGCGATGGCGTCCGCCAGCGCGTGGGCCAGCATGGCCGCCGCGGCCGCGGCGACCAGCGTCACCATCGCATAGACCCGCTGCGAGGGCCGGCGCCAGGCGACCCAGCCCATGAGGGCGACGCAAAGCCAGGACGCGCCCTCGGCCACGATGGATGCGAGCCACATGATTTCGGCATTCGGGGTGTGGCCAGCGCCAATGGCCTGGAACAGTGCGGTGTTCAACGCGAGCATGCCCGGCATCGTATGGCGGTCTCGTGTCGAACGCGTGAATGCGGCGTTCAGCCTTCGTTCAGGATGGTTGCTTTGTTCTTCAGCCCACGCCGAGCAGCTGGTGCAGCCGCGTGCTGGTGGTGGTGTACTGCAGCGGCACGGCCTTGCCCGGAAACACGATCGCGGTGGCGGCCCAGGCCGCCAGCGTCGCCTCGTGGAAACCGCAGACGATCAGCTTCTTCTTGCCCGGATAGGTATTGATGTCGCCGACCGCGAACACGCCGGCCTCGTGCGTCTGGAAGCGCTCGGTGTCGACCGGCACCTGCTTGCGCACGAGATCGAGGCCCCAGTCGGCCATGGGGCCGAGCCGCGGCGAGATGCCGAGGCAGGCGATGAGGGCGTCGAGCGGCAGCGTCACGGTCCGGGCGTCGGGCGTGGTGATCTGCAGCACCTGGCCGTCGAAAGCCGCGGGCTGGCCCACGGCGAAGTTCAGTGCGCCCTCGGCCACCAGTGCGCGCATGCGGGCCACGAGCGCGTCGTCGGCCTGGAAGCCGTCGCGCCGGTGCAGCAACGTGACCTGGCGGGCCTTGCCGATCAGCGCGAGGGCGGTGGCCAGCGCGGCATCGTCGCCGCCATTGACCACCACGGCCTGGCCGTCGAAGCGCTCCAGCGCCTCGGGGTGGTAGAAAAGCTTGGTGCCTTCAAAGCGCTGGATGCCTTCGAGCGCGATGCGCTTGGCGACGAAAGCGCCGACGCCGGCGGCGATGAAGACCGTCTTCGCAAGGAAGGTGGTGCCGGCGGTGGTGCCCAGCAGCAGGCGCTGATCGGCCTGGCGCTCGAGCGTCGCGACCTGCTGCTCGAAATGGAACTGCGGCTTGAGGGGTGCCACCTGTTGCAGCAGCGATTCCGCCAGGCCGCGCCCGCTGGTCGCCGGGACGCCCGGAATGTCGTAGATCGGCTTGTCGCCGTAGAGCTGCACGCACTGGCCGCCCGCGGAGGGCAGCGCATCGACGATGTGGCAGGGAATTTCGAGCAGGCCCAGCTGAAAGGCCTGGAACAGGCCGACCGGCCCGGCGCCGATGACCAGCGCCTCGGTCTCGATGGGTGCCGGCGTCGTGCTCAGCGGACCAACTCCCCGATCTTGTCGGTCTTGTCTTTCCACTCCTCGGCATCGGGCAGCGCGGGCTTGCGCTTGGTGATGCTCTTCCAGCCGTCGGCCACGGCGAGCTCGGCGTTGAGCTTGATGAAGGCGATCTGGTTGGCCGGCAGGTCTTCCTCGGCGTAGATCGCGTTGACCGGGCACTCGGGAATGCAGACCGCGCAGTCGATGCATTCGTCAGGGTCGATCACCAGCATGTTCGGCCCTTCGCGGAAGCAGTCCACGGGACATACGTCGACGCAATCGGTGTATTTGCAGCGGATGCAGGATTCGGAGACGACGTGAGTCATGTTCTTGGCTGGCGGGGAATGATCGGGAAAACCGCGAATTTTAGGCTTTTGCGAGAGCGGGCCTTACCAGCACGGCGGCCGAGGTCTTGTGGGAGGCAGTATCGACCAGCACCAGCGAACCCAGCGCACGCGATTGCGTGAAGGGCAGCACGGCCAGCGGCTGCTGCAGCGAGAGCACCACGTCGCCGATCGCATTGGCTTCGAGTCGGTCGGCCGGTTCGGAGTCGAGCGTCGTGATGTTCACGCGATCGACGATGCGCGCCACCTTCGCCTTGACCCAGCGGTGGCCCTGCAGCGCCCAGTAGACGCGGCCCGCGACCAGCGGCTCGTCGTCGAGCCACGCGATGGTGGCGGTGATCTCGCGCGCGGGCTCGAAGGCGTCCGGCGCCAGCAGCCAGTCGCCGCGCGAGACGTCGAGCTCGCGGTCGAGCACGATGCCGGCGCTGTGGCCCGCGTGCACCGTCTTCGGCTGGCGCGTGTGGCTCAGCACCTGCGCGACGGTCGCCGTCTGGTTGCTCGGCAGCACCGTGACGCGCTGGCCCGGCTCCACATGCCCGCTGGCCACGCGGCCCCAGAACACGCGGCGGCCTCGGGACGTGTCGGCCGAGGCCGAGAACTTCTCGACCCACTGCACCGGGAAGGCGAAGGGCACGGCTTCGTCCTGCTGGGTGACAGGCAGTTCCTCGAGCAGCTCGATCAGGCTCGGGCCTTCGTAGCCGCACCAGTTGCCGTGGCGCGAGGCCACGTTCCAGCCCTTGAGCGCCGAGATCGGCACGGTGGCGGCGACCTGCACGCCTGCAGCTTCGGCAAAGTCCGCGAGCGCGCCCGAGATGCGTTCGAAGGCGAGATCGGCATCGGCGATCGCATCGAGCTTGTTGACCGCGAAAACGATCGACTGCACGCGCAGCAGGTGGCACAAGAGCGTGTGGCGGCGCGTCTGCGGCAGCAGCTCGCGCCGCACCACTTCGCCGTCTTCTACCTCAGCGGCCCAGGCCAGCTTGGTGGCATCGACCAGCACCACGGCCGCATCGGCGCTCGATGCGGCCGTGACCATGTTGCGCGTGTACTGCTCGTGCCCCGGCGCGTCGCCGATGATGAACTTGCGCCGCGCGGTCGAGAAGTAGCGGTAGGCGACGTCGATCGTGATGCCCTGTTCGCGCTCGGCCGACAGGCCGTCGGTCAGGAGCGCCAGGTCGGTCTCGCCGCCGCGCTGTACGCCGGCCAGCTGGTCCTGCAGCACGGTCTTGCTGTCGACCAGGAGCCGCCCGATCAGCGTGCTCTTGCCGTCGTCGACGCTGCCGCAGGTGATGAAGCGCAAGGCCGTGCCGGTGTCGCCGTGGATCGCTGCCGCTTCGGCGGCGGGGGTGGAGGTGCTCGCACTCATCAGAAGTAACCGTCTTTCTTGCGCTTCTCCATCGAAGCCTCGGATGTCTTGTCGTCCATGCGCGTGGCGCCGCGCTCGCTGACTTCGGCTGCCAGCGTTTCCACCACCACGTCGGCGGCGTCGGCTGCCAGGCTGTCGACCGGGCAGGTGCAGGTGATGTCGCCCACGGTGCGGAAGCGCACGTCGCGCACCTCCACCTTCTCGCCGTCGCGCGGCGGCGTGAGTTCGGTCACCGGTACCAGCAGGCCGCGGCGCTCGACCACTTCGCGCTGGTGCGTGTAGTAGATCGAGGGCAGGGCGACGTGCTCGCGCTCGATGTACTGCCAGACGTCGAGTTCGGTCCAGTTCGAGATCGGGAACACGCGGAAGTGTTCGCCGGGCGCCAGGCGGGTGTTGAACAGGGTCCAGAGTTCGGGCCGCTGGTCCTTGGGCTGCCATTGGCCGAAGGCGTCGCGATGCGAAAAGATGCGCTCCTTGGCGCGGGCCTTTTCTTCGTCGCGGCGCGCGCCGCCGATCAGCGCATCGAAGCGGAATTCCTCGATCGCCTCCAGCAGCGTGACCGACTGGTGCACGTTGCGCGATTCGCCCGGATGGGCGAGGCGCACGGTGCCGCGCGCCATCGAGTCTTCGACGCCGCGCACGATCAGCTCGGCGCCGAGTTCCCGCGCGCGGTGGTCGCGGAAGGCCGTTACTTCGGGGAAGTTGTGGCCGGTGTCGATCATCAAGAGCGGGTAGGGAATGCGGCCGGCGCCGAAGGCTTTCTCGGCGCACTTCAGCAGCACCAGTGAATCCTTGCCGCCCGAGAACAGCAGCGTCGGGCGCTCGAAGGAGGCCGCGACTTCGCGCAGGATGAAGATGGTTTCTTCTTCCAGCGCGTCGAGCTGCGTGTTGGACAGGCGCGCGGGCAGGTGCGTGCCTTGCAGCAGCAGGTCGTATTCGGTGCGGGCGTTCATGAGGAGTATTCGGAGATCAGAAAATGAGGTTCAGGCAATGGCGCGAATCGGAATGACCGACGACACGGCGCCGTCGACATGCAGGCCGCATTCCTTGGCGCTTTCCTGCTCCCACCACCAGCGGCCCGAGCGGAAGTCTTCGCCCAGGGTCACGGCGCGGGTGCATGGCGCGCAGCCGATGCTGGGATAGAACTGGTCGTGCAGCGGGTTGTAGGGCACCTGGTGCGTGGCGATGTAGTGCCAGACGTCGCCCCAGGTCCAGTTCGCCAGCGGGTTGATCTTGACGCGCTCCGCCTGCTCTTCGATGAGCTCGACCTCGGCCCGCGCGCCGGACTGCTCGCGCCGCAGGCCCGTGATCCAGCCGCGCTTGCCCGCGAGCGCGCGCTCCAGCGGCTCCATCTTGCGGATATGGCAGCAGGACTTGCGCAGCTCCAGGCTGCGGTACATCGCTTCCTCGCCGTTCTCGGCCACGAAAGCGGCCGCCGCTTCCGCGACGGGGCGATAGATCTCGACCTCGCGGCCGTAGTGGGTCTGCAGGCGTTCGAGCAGTTCGAGCGTCTCGGCATGCAGCTTGCCCGTTTCGAGCACGAAGATGCCGGACTGCACCTGAAAGCGGTGCAGCAGGTCGGTCACCACCATGTCCTCGGCGCCCAGGCTGGAGGCCTGCGTGATCGGCGCGAACTCCTGCGCCGCACCGCGCAGCAGCGCCACGCTTTCGGCGAGCTTGGTCTCGAAATCGGCGGAGGGCTTGGCGTAGAGCGAGATGGCGTTCATGGCGTTCAGGCTGTTTCGCGCTTGAAAAGAGGCGTGGTCTGCACCGCGTCGCCCTGGTAGAAGGCCGAGAAGCGGTCGAACTGGCGCTGCGCGGCGGAGGCGTCGACGCCTTCCCTGAGCACGGCGCTGGAGAAACCGGTGCGTTCCATCTGCACCAGCTGGTCGATCAGCACGTCGCCGGTGGCGCGGATGTCGCCCTTGAAGCCGAGGCGGCGACGCAGCAGGAAGGCCTGGCTGTAGGCGCGGCCATCGGTGAACTTCGGGAAGTTCAGGTCGATGCGGTCGACGTCGTCGAGGCAGACCTCGATGGCCAGCGGGTCGGCGTCGTTGGGCAACTGCAGAACGTTCGGCTCGCCGTCGTCCACGTGTTCTTCCGCTGAAAGGATGCGCAGCGTCTTGTTCATGCCGCCTCCTCCACCTTGAAGCGCGCACCGTTGGCCGCGGCCTTGAAAGGCTCGATGCCGACGCGGCGCAGCGCGTCGATGAAGCTCTCGCCGCGTCCATCGATCACAAGGCGCGTATCGCGGTAGGTGTTGAGCACGGCCTCGATCACGTCCGGCACTTCGGCCGCCGAGAACGAGGGGCCAACCACCTTGCCGGGCTGCGCCGCGCCCGACAGCGCCGAGCCGTCGGAGCCGCCCAAGGTGACCTGGTACCACTCCTTGCCGTCCTTGTCGACGCCGAGGATGCCGATGTGGCCGCTGTGATGGTGGCCGCAGGAGTTGATGCAGCCGCTGATGTGAAGGTCGATCTCGCCCAGGTCGTCGAGCTCGTCGAGATCCTGGTAGCGCTCGGTGATGGCCTCGGCGATCGGGATCGAGCGTGCGTTGGCCAGCGCGCAGAAGTCGCCGCCGGGGCAGGCGATCATGTCGGTCAAGAGGTGCACGTTGGCGCTGGCGAAGCCGGCCTCGCGGGCACTGAGCCACAGCGCGTGCAGGTCTTCGGCATGGACCCAGGGCAGGAGCAGGTTCTGGTCGTGCGTGACGCGCGCCTCGCCGGCGCTGAAGCGGTCGGCCAGCCGTGCGGCGGTATCGAGCTGGTCGGCCGAGGCGTCGCCGGGCGCCTGCCCGATGCGCTTGAACGAGAGCGTGACCGCGCGCAGGGCCGGGTTCTGGTGCGGCGCCACGTTGCGCTGCAGCCAGCGCGCGAACATCACGTCGTCGGCCGCCTGCGCGCACAGCTCGGCATCGGTCTCTTCGGCGCTCTGGAACACGCGGGTCGCGAGCGTGGGCGGCACGAAGGAGGCGGCCACGCGGTCGTACTCGGCCTGCGTGATGGTGTGCGGCGCGCCGTCGTGCTCGAGGATCTGCTTGTACTCGGCCTCGACATCGTCGATGTAGCGCTGGCCTTCGGCCTTCACGAGGATCTTGATGCGCGCCTTGTAGATGTTGTCGCGCCGGCCGTAGCGGTTGTAGACCCGCACCACGGCCTCGAGGTAATTCATGATCTGGTTCCACGGCAGGAACTCGCGCAGCACGGTGCCGATGATCGGCGTGCGGCCCATGCCGCCGCCCACCTGCACGCGGAAGCCGAGCTCGCCGGCCTCGTTCTTCACGAGCTTGAGGCCCACGTCGTGCCAGCCGGTGGCGGCGCGGTCTTCGGCCGCGCCGGTGATCGCGATCTTGAACTTGCGCGGCAGGAAGGCGAACTCCGGATGCAGCGTGCTCCACTGCCGCATGATCTCGGCGAAGGGCCGCGGATCGGCGACCTCGTCGATCGCGACGCCGGCACGCTCGTCGCTCGTGATGTTGCGGATGCAGTTGCCGCTGGTCTGGATGCCGTGCATGTCGACCGAGGCCAGCAGGTCCATCACGTCGGCCGACTTGGCCAGCGGGATCCAGTTGTACTGCACGTTCTGGCGCGTTGTGAAGTGGCCGTAGTGCGTGGGCAGCTTGTGCGTGCCGAGCTTGCCCTGTGTCTTCAGCGCAGTCTTGTAGACCTCGGCTTCGGGCTCGTCGTACTCGCGCGCGATGCGGGCCAACACGCGCAGCTGGGCGCTGGAGAGTTCGCCGTAGGGCACCGCGACGCGCAGCATCGGCGCGTAGCGCTGCACGTACCAGCCGTTCTGCAGCCGAAGCGGCCGGAATTCGTCTTCGGAGAGCTTGCCGGTCTGCCAGCGCTCCAGCTGGTCGCGGAATTGCGCGGCGCGCTGGTGCACGAACTGGCGGTCGAAATCTGTGTATTGGTACATCGTGTGTCAGTTGCTGGAAGGCGGTGCGTCCACGGCCCGTCAACGCGAGCCGGGGAATGTAAAAGCGCGCCTTATGGAAACAAACTATTTTTTGGTTCGCGCCTTATGTGGATAAGCTTATTCGCCAGTCCCCATGCGGGTTGCCGGGCGACGAGATGCTTATTCCGGATAACGGCGGCGGCGGCTGCCGCGCGTCGAACACCGGTCGATTCTAGGAAGTGCTGCCTCGGCTCGTGCCGAGCATGTCCTGGATGTCCTCCAACCCGCGCCCGCGCGTCTCGATGCCGCTCCTGATCAGCATCAGCGCCGCGACCGCCATCGGCACCGCAATCAGCAAGGCTGAGGCGGTGAAGTGCCCGAACACGCCGAGCACGCCGAAGCCCGCGCCCAGGATGCCGCCGAACTTGGAGCTGGCCGCGATCACGCCCGAGCCCGTGCCGCGCAGGTGAACCGGGTAGATCTCGGCGGCATAGGGGATGAGCATCGCGATCACGCCGCTCGAGCTCACGAGCAGCAGGGCAGTGGTGAGCACCATCGCCAAGGTCGACTGCACCTGCGCCAGGCCAAGGCCGAAGAACACCAGCAGCGTCGCGGTCGTGAGTGCGATGAACAGCACCAGCGCCTTGATGCTGCTCCAGCGGTGGTAGAGCCAGATCACGATCGCGATACCGGGCAGCGCCAGCAGCGCCGAGCGCGCGAGCAGGGCGCTCGCGGCCGTGGCGTCCATGCCCATGCTGCCGAGGTTGGTCGGCAGCCACAGCAGAAAGCCGAAGTTCACCAGGCCCCAGGCCACGCCGCAGACGATCAGGCCCCAGGTGATGCGCGCATGGCTGCCGCGCAGCAGCTGCGCGATGCCGCCGGCCGGTGGCTCCTGCTCGGCGACGACCACGGCCGCCTGCGCATTCGCTGCCGCCGCTGCGCCCGTGCCGGCGAAGCGCGCCAGCACCGCGCGAGCCTCGTTGTCGAGCCCGGCGTTCGAAAGAAAGCGCGGCGATTCCGGGATGTAGCGGCCCAGGAAGATGATCACCAGGCCGGTCGGCAAACCCAGCAGCCACAGCGCGCGCCAGCTGAATTCCGGCACCAGCAGCGCGGCCGAGCCGGCCGCGAGCAGATAGCCGGCCGAGGTGCCGACGCCGCCCAGCGCCACCAGTAGCCAGCCGCGGTGCGCGGCGGGCACGGTTTCCGCCATCAGCGTGAAGGTGATCGGCAGCAGGCCGCCGGCCGAGGCGCCCATCAGGAAGCACATGGCAAGGTTCCAGCCGAAGGCCGGCATCGCGCCGCAGATCGCGGTGCCGATGAACATCAGCGCCGACAGCAGGATGGCCGCGCGCCGGCCGAAGATGTCGGCCAGCCGGCCCCACACCACCGAACCCACTGTCGTGCCCGTGAGCGCCACCAGCGCCAGCACGCCGGCAGTCTGCTTGCTGATCTCGTACTCGGTGGTCATGCCCGGCATCACGAAGCCCAGCGTGGCCGGCTTCAGCACGTCGACCGCCAGCGCGATCACCAGCACGATCACCAGCTTCCAGTGTTCGCCGTTCAGCGGCACGCCGTCGGCGACATGGAACTGCAGGTGGCTGTCGCCGTGCAGGCTCTTGTGCATCTGCGCGATGCGCGGCATCAGGCCGTACATGGCCAAGAGCACGCCAAGCGGGATCATCGCCATGCCGGTCAGCATGGTGGCGTCCATCTCCATGCCGACCATCTGGTAGCCCGTGTGCCGGCCCATCATGAACATCGGCACGTGCGCGAGCACGCCGCCGATGATGGCGATGCAACCGGCCCAGAACGCGATCGGGTGGTGGAAGGAGAAGTTCTGGCTTTTCATGCGAATGCTTCTGGGCGAGGCATGTTACCCAAGCCCGAAGCACTGCCGCCGCCCGCAAGGCGGCTCGCGTTGCTACAACACGAAGTGCGCCACCGTGACGTAATGGCTCGCGGTGCCGGCCAGCACGAACAGATGCCAGGTGCCGTGCGCATGGCGCCAGCCGAGGGGGTTGCGGTAGAAGATCGTGCCGGCCGAGTACAGCACGGCGCCGGCCATCAGCCAGGCGAGGCCGGTGCTGTCGAGCCGCGCGATCAATGGCACGGCGGCGATCACGCCGAGCCAGCCCATCCCCAGGTAGAGTGCCAGCGAGGGCGCAGGCGGGTTGCCGGGCCGCAGCTCGCGGGCGATGCCGAACAGCGCCGCGCTCCAGGCCGCGATCAGCAGCGCCCAGCCCCAGGCGCCCTGCAGCGTGACCAGGGCGAAGGGCGTATAGCTGCCGGCGATCAGCAGGTAGATCGCACAGTGGTCGACGCGTTGCCAGAACAGCTTCATGCGGCCGCGCGTGCTGTGGAACAGGACCGATGCCGCGTAGAGCGTCACCATCGACAGCGCGAACACCAGCGCGCTCGCCGTCTTGGCCGGGTCGTTGACCGGCATCGTCTTGGCCAGCAGCAGGGCGGAGCCGGCCGTGGCCAGCATCAGCCCGAGCAGATGGCTGTATCCGTTGAAGCGTTCGCCCTGGTACATGGTGGTCACCCTGAATTGATGTGTCGTCGAGTGGGCCGCGACTTTGCTGCGCCGTCATGACATCAGACGCCGATCGGCGGCCTTGCGCATCCACCGTTGGATTTAGGCGTTGGCCGTAGCGCATGCGCGGGATCGCCGGAAGGCCTACCGCCGCGCGGGCCGCCGCCATAGGATCGAATCCACAAGGAGACACCCATGCCCACCTTCAACACCGTTCTGATCGACAAGGACCCGCAGCACCCGCGCATCGCGCGCCTCGTGCTCAACCGGCCCGAGAAGCTCAATGCCATCGGCAACACCACGCCGGCCGACATCCGCCACGCGGTCGAGTGGGCGCAAGCCGAGGACGAGGTGCACGTGATCGTGGTCGAAGGCGCGGGCCGCGCCTTCTGCGCCGGCTACGACCTGGGCGAATACGCCGAGGGCAAGGCACAGGACGGCACGGCCGACCATCCCTGCAGGCAGGAGAAGACGCCGTGGGACCCGATGCTCGACTACGCCGCGATGAAGGGCAACACCGAGGACTTCATGTCGCTGTGGCGCTGCACCAAGCCCACCATCGCCAAGGTGCACGGCTACGCGGTGGCCGGCGGCAGCGACATCGCGTTGTGCTGCGACCTGCTGGTGATGGCCGAGGACGCGAAGATCGGCTACATGCCCACGCGCGTCTGGGGCTGCCCGACGACCGCGATGTGGACCTACCGGCTGGGCGCGCTGCGCGCCAAGCAGCTCATGTTCACCGGCGACACCATCGACGGCACGCAGGCCGCCGAATGGGGCCTCGCCAACTTCGCGGTGCCGGCCGAAGAGCTCGACGCGGCCACGCTGAAGCTGGCAGAGCGCATCGCCGGCGTGCCGCGCTCGCACCTGATGATGCACAAGCTGGTGGTCAACCAGGTCTGGCTCTCGATGGGGCTGGAGCAGAGCCAGATGTTCGCCACCGTGTTCGACGGCATCACGCGCCACAACCCCGAAGGCATGTGGTTCCGCCGCCAGGCCGAGGTCGAGGGCTTCAAGAGTGCGGTTGCATGGCGCGACAGCGGCCGGCCGATTCCTGAAGGCGACGAGGCGCGCGCCCTGGTGGCCGAACTCGAGGCCCGGGCCGCTTCAGCCCCGCAGCGCTGAGACCGCCTGTCCGGCCAGCACCACGCCGAGCACCAGCATCACCAGGCCCACGAGCGCATCGAGCCAGCGCCAGGCCACCGGCTTCGCGAACAGCGGTGCCAAGAGCCGCGCACCGGCGCCGAGCCCCGCGAACCAGCTCGCGCTGGCCAGCGCGGTGCCCGCCACGAAGGCGCCCTTGCCGAGGCCGGCCTGCTGCGCGCCGACGGCGCCGACCAGGAGCAGCGTGTCGACGTACACGTGCGGATTGAGCAGCGTGAAGGCGACGGTCTGCGTCATCACGCGGCGCAGCGAGTTCCGGCCCGCACCGCCCGCGCCCGCATGCAGCGCAGCAGGGCGCAGCGCACGCCGCCAGGCGAAGGCGGCATAGACCAGCAGGAACAGCGCGCCGCCGACGGTGAGCGCCGGCGCCACGAGCGGCAGGCGGTCGAGCACCTGGCCCATGCCGACCACGCCGACGGCGACCAGCACCGTGTCGGCCAGCGCGCAGAACAGGATCACCGGCCACACATGCTCGCGCCGCAGGCCCTGGCGCAGCACGAAGGCGTTCTGTGCGCCGATGGCGACGATCAGGCCCAGGGTCAGGCCGAAGCCGGTGGCGAATGCGGGGAAGGCGAAGGGGGTCATGCGCCGATGATTGGCGCTGCGGCAGAATCAGTCCAGTTAACTTTTCTGCGGCTGCATTAGGAATACTTCATTGCTCGACTACCTGTCCCTGGCCGCCGTTGCGCAGGTGGTGCGCGAAGGCAGCTTCGAACGGGCGGCGCGCGCGCTGCACGTCACGCCGTCGGCGGTGTCGCAACGCGTCAAGCTGCTCGAAGATCGATTGGGCCTTGCGCTGATCGTGCGCGGCTCGCCCTGCGTGGCGACCGAGGCGGGTGCCTGGCTGTGCCGGCATGTAGAGCAGGTTGGCATGCTCGAGCGCGATCTGCAGCGCGCCATGCCTGCGCTCGGCGCGCTCGACGCCGGCGATCAGCGCGTCACCTTGCGCGTGGCGGTCAACGCCGACAGCCTGGACACCTGGTTCGTCCCCGCGATCGCGGCCTTCAGCGCGAGCGAGCCGGCGCTGCTCGACCTGAGCCTCGACGACCAGGAGCACACGGCCGAGTGGCTGCGCACCGGCGCCGTGCTGGCCGCCGTGACCGCCAGCGCCAAGCCCGGCCAGGGCTGCCGCAGCGTGCCGCTCGGCCACATGCGCTACTTCGCCACCGCGAGCCCGGCCTTCAAGAAGAAGTACTTCGCGGACGGCGTGACCGCGCAGGCGTTGGCCGCGGCACCGAGCCTGGTTTTCAACCGCAAGGACAAGCTGCAGGCGCAATGGCTGCGGGCGGCCTGCGGCAAGCCGGTCGAAACGCCGCGGCACTGGCTGCCTTCGCCGCAGGCCTTCGTGGCGGCCTGCGTCGCGGGCATCGGATGGGGCACGAACCCGGCGAGCCTGGTCGAAGCGCAGCTGCGCGACGGCTCGCTGGTCGAGCTGGTGCCAGGCGTGGACCTGCGGGTGCCGCTCTACTGGCATCACGTGCGCCTGAAGATCCCGATGCTCGACCGTCTCACCGAGGCGGTGGTGGCAGCGGCGCAGACCGGGCTGGAGCCGCTCAGGGCCACCAGTGACGCACGGTGACCGCGATCACGCGCGCCGCATGGCGCCGGATGTCCGTGTGCGGTGAGGGCGCGGGGTTCGAAAGCGGGCGCCGCGAGGTCGGCGTGATCAGGAAGAGACGAGGGACTTGCCGGGGAGCAGGGCTCGGAAGATGAGGGAATGACATGGCCGGGCGCCTTGGGTTTTTCTTGGAGGGCGCCCCATGTTATATGTATAAAAACACAGTGTCATGACACGCTCCTGCCAAAGTCGAACTTCAGCCCGCGGTGCGCTTCACCTGAACCGTCGCTTCCAGGCCTTCATAGGCTTCCGCCTTGCCATACCAGCTGCCGCTGATCGGCGCGGCCTGCGACGGGTCGCGCGCCACGCCGACGCGGATCAGCTGGCCGCTGCCCATCAGAAGGTTGTTGGTGGGATCGAAAGCGACCCAGCCGGCGCCGGGCAGGTAGGCATGCAGCCAGGCATGCGTCGATCCGGCGCCGGAGACGGATGAGCCCGGCTCGACGCTGCCGGTGTCGAGCGCGGCATCGTAGATATAGCCCGAGACGAAGCGCGTGGCCACGCCGAGCCGGCGCGCGGCCTCCATCATGAGCAGTGCGTAGTCGCGGCAGCTGCCGCTGCCCAGCGCCAGCGTTTCCAGCGGCGTCTGCGTGCCTTCCTCGTCGCGGGCCGCGTAGGTCAGGCTCCGGCCGATGTGCGCATTCATGCGCGTGAGCACCTCGCGCGTGCTGTTGGGCTTGTCGGTGTGGAGAAACTGGTGGGCCCAGCGGATCAGCGTGCCTTCGGGGTCGTCGTGGTGCGGGCGCAGATAGTGTTCGAGGTCGAGCCGCTCCTGCACCGAATAGGCGAAGGGCAGGTACTCGGCGGCCGGTTCCAGCGGCAGTTCGTTCATCGGCGCCGGCACGTGCTCGATGGTGAAGGCGCAGACGATGCGCAACTCGGTCGCCTCGCCCATCGGCTGCACCAGCGCCACCGAATTGGAGTGCGGGTCCTGGATCATGCGCACGTAGGCCTCGGGGCTGACCTGCAGGTCGGTGGCCAGCACGCGCAGGTCGTGGCTGTCGCGCGGCCTGAACATCACGCGATGCAGGCCGAAGCTCACCGGCTGGTTGTAGCGGTAGATCGTGGTGTGGGTGATGTCGTAGCGGATGGGCATGGCGAATTGTCTACCGTGTATGAGGTAGACACCGTCCGTTTGGAGGGCGCTTTCCGCCGAACGACACATTGTGAAGTCGAAGCGCGTCCCTAGACTGCACAGCGAAGGGGGTCCTATGGAAAAGGATTCCAAGTCCGGGCTGGGCGGTCTTTCAGGCAACGGCCTCATCGCGGTGATGCTGCTGCTCGCGGGTGCGCTGTTCGTGCGCGAGGCACCGCTCGAAACCACCCGTCTGCCGGCCGGCGAACCGCGCTTTGCGCAGCATTTCTCGCTGCAGGATGTCGACGCGCGGCTCTGGCAGGATCCCTTCGGCGCGGTCGCCAAGGGCCGGGTGGAGGCCAGGAAGAACGACGCGAAAAGGGCGGAGGCGGACGACGCGCGGCGCACCGCCGCCGACCTGGCCCGGGAGATCCGGTCCAGGCAGCCGGTGGAGATCCTCGCGGTCATGCTGCCGGGCGGACCCTACTCGGAGAACGTCGAAAGTCGCAGGCGAGGACGCTATGCGGTGCTGGCAGGCCTCAACGCAAGCCGGCTCTCGCCCGTCGATACCGAACATCTGGGCTACTTCTTTCCGCCGCCGGTTCGTCCCGGTCCGTACGCGAGATCGCCGGAGCCCATACCCTACGAGTGGTTCGAACCCACACTGGATGCGCGCGGGAACAACGATGATCTTCGGCGCGTGCTCGTCATGTGGCTTCGGAGCGAGGCTTTCGACAATGCACCGTTCGCGCGGATGGCGGAACTGGCGCGGCCCTTTCTCGAGTCCGGCGCGAGCTGGCGCGTCATTGGACCGAACGGTTCGGACGGGCTCAAGGCCATGATCGACGAAGCGGCGAAGTCCAGCCTCAAGGGCAAGGTGCCCGCGCCGCCGATGCGCTTCTATTCGCCGTACGCGACCGTGCCCGACGATGTCCTGCTTCCGGACGCCGAGTCGAGCCTTGCCGACTTCTTCGAGTCCAGGGGCGCGCTGCTGGTGCGCACCATCGGCAACGACGGAGGTCTCGCCACCAGGCTGATCGATGAACTGGAGCTGCGCGGCCTGAGGCCGCTCACGATCGAGGCGCTGGGGCCGGACCGCGGCGAATCGGATCCGCCCCCGACGCTGACGGCGGAGCAAGAGGTGGAGGCCTACCGGAAAGCCTGCCGTCCGAGCAACGGGGAGAAGCCGGACCCTGCGCCGAGCCATGTCGCCGTGGTGGCCGAGTGGGACACCTTGTACGGCCGCAGTCTGCGGCGCGAATTCCGGCCCGCGGCGAACGAGCGCGGTTTCTGCATCAACTCCTTCAACTATGTGCGCGGACTCGATGGCCAACTGCCTGCGGGCGGCCAGGGCGCGTCGGATTCCGCCAGCGGCGGCAAGCAGGCGCCAGGCGACAAGGATGCGACCCGTCGCAAGGACGGTACCTTCATCGAGCGCGCCGAAGGCCAGAGCCAGTTCGACTACCTGCGCCGTCTCGCCGTGCAGATGCGCGAGAAGGACCGACGCGTACGTGCCGCCAGTGCCGACGGCATGGGTCTGCGCGCGATCGGCGTGTTGGGCAACGATGTGCACGACAAGCTGCTGGTGCTGCAGGCGCTCAAGCCGGAGTTTCCGAACGCCATCTTCTTCACCACCGATCTGGATGCGCGCTTCCTGCATCCGCGCGAGCAGGCCTGGACACGCAACCTCATCGTCGCCTCCAGCTTCGGCCTGCGCCTGCGGGACGAGCTGCAAGGCGGCGCACCGCCGTTTCGCGACAGCTACCAGGTGTCCACTTTCCTGACGACACGGATCGCCATGGACGACGCGCGGCATCCCACGCGGCCGTTGTCGCAGGCGGCCATTGCCCGGTGGTTCAAGACACCGCGGATCTTCGAGATCGGCCGCACCGAGGCCTTCGAGTTCTACGGTCGTCCGGCGAACGAGGGCCCGCAGAAGGCCACATCGAATCCGTGCCGGGGCGAGGGCTGGACCGCATGCGAAGACGTCCATCCGCCCGCATCGGCCCGCTATCCGATGCCGCGGGAGGCCACGCTGATCCTGATCGCGAGCCTTCTCGTGCTCGCCCTGTGGGCGCCCGCGCTCTTCATCAGCCTCGGCGCACGGCGCTTCCTGGGGCGCTTCGTCGCCCGCGCACCTGACGGCTCCGCGCTGCTCGCGCGCTATGCGGCGCTGGCGGTGCTTGTCGTGCTGCTGCAGCTCGAGCTGCCGCTCTGGCTGGCCGCCCACTGGCAGCCCTTTGCCGAGTGGCTCACGCGCGAAGGCAAGCCGCTGACTGCGTTCGAAGGCATCAGTCTCTGGCCGACGGAAGCCATTCGCGTGCTAAATCTGGTGCTGTGCCTGTACCTGCTCTTCCGGGGCTGGGGCGCGCTCACGCGCAACCTCGACGAGATCACGCGCGAATTCCACCTGGGCCGCACGCGCCGCGAACTGATTGCCGAGCAGCGCGAGGCCCAGGCGCGGCTGCGCTGGTGGCAGAAGCTGGCCCAGGTGTTCTCGATGCGCTTCGTGCCCGCCGCCAGCCGCTCAAAGCAGGCCGCGCACGGCATGTTGGCACCCGTGCTCGACTTCTGGAAGCGCTACGTGGCGCAGAACAGGCTCAGCGCGCGGCTGTTGCGCACCACGGCCTATGTGGCCGCGGCGCTGCCATGGAGCTACCTGATCGTGCTGGCCTTCGACGAAGATCGCTCCGTGCCGTACCGCGGCGATCTGTCCCTCGCGGTGCACGACGGCCTGCGCATTCCGTCGCTGGTGGCGATGTACTTCCTGGTGTTCTTCGTCGTCGATGCGACCGCCTTCTGCGTCGGCTTCGTGCGCGGCCTGCGCGAGCAGGCCGCGAACTGGCCCGAAGCCACGCTGGATCTGTTCGAGGCGCAGACCGGCATCCCGCGGGCCCACCTGGACAACTGGGTCGACCTGCAGTTCATCGCGCTGCGCACGCGCAGCGTCACGCACCTCATCTACTACCCCTTCATCGTGATTTCGCTGCTGCTGCTCTCGAGGAGCGCGGTGTTCGACCGGTGGACCATGCCGGTGAGCACCATCGTCCTGTCCGTCGGCGGGGCGGTCGTCGCGCTGGGCTGCGCGCTGGCGCTGCGCCTTGCCGCCGAGGCCTCGCGCCGGCATGCGCTCGACCTGGTCAAGGATGCGCTGATGCGGGCGAACGCCAAGGCGCCGGCCGCGCCCGGCGAGGCCACACCCAAGCAGCTCGAACTGCTGCAGTCGCGCATCGAGAGCTTGCGCATGGGCGCCTTCGCCCCGTTCTGGCAGCAGCCGCTGGTCAAGGCGGTGCTGCTGCCTTTCGCCACGCTGGGCGGCTCGACGCTGTTGGACTATCTGGCGCTGGCGAACATCTGAGTGCTGGAACGCTGCGCATCCAGGGCCCGCGCTTGCGACGCCGAAAGCGGCAAGGGCTCGCCGTGCCACTGTGCCGCAAGCAGTTCGGCACACAGCGCGGCGAATGTGAGGCCGCGCGAGCCCATCGCGGTGCAGAGCCACACGCCCTGCGACGATGCCGGGTCGAGTGGGCCGACCAGCGGCCGGCGGTCGCCCGACGCGCAGCGCACGCCGGCCCATGCCTTCGCGTCGCCGCGCTCGAACGCCGACGAGAGCTGCAGCGCAGCATCGGGATGGAGCCTGGCGAGCCGCTCGCGGTTCGATTCGGTGTCGGCGCCGCGTGGCGCGGCATCGCTGCTGTCGCGGTCGAAGGTGGCGCCCGTGAGCCAGAGCGCGCCATCGGCGTCGGGTACATGCGCAATGAGATGGCCGTCGCCGTTGATCGGCACGCGAGGCAGCCGCGTGCCGTCGTCCATGCGCCCCCAGGCGACTTGGCCGCGCACGGGCTGCAGCGCCAGCGCGGGCGCGAACGCACGGCTTTCGAAGCCGGCGGCGATGACCACGCGTTCGGCTTCGGCCAGCAGGGCGCCTTGGGCGTCGTGCAGCGTCCAGCAGGCGAGCCCGGGTTGCGGCGCTTCGATGCGTGCCACGCGCCGTCCGGTGGCGAGCTCGATGGCGGGCTGCGCCAGCCAGGCCTGAACCAGCCGCGCCGGCCGCACCCAGCCGCCGCGCGCATGCCAGAGTGCAGGCGCATCGGCCGGCAGTCCGGTTTCGCGAATCTGCGCGGCCGAGGCGTGCCACGATTCATTGGGGCCTTCGGCCGTCCAGTCGGCGGGCAGGCGATCCTGGCCCGCGGCGCGCCGTTCGAGGACGCCGCAGGCCCGCCAATCCCTGCCTTCCGCCAGCAGCGCCTCAAGCTGCTGCCACGTGGCTCGCACGCCGGCGCGGGTCAGGCGCGACAGCAGCGCGTCGTCGGGTGACACATGCGGCGCGAGCACGCCGACGGGCAGGCCCGAGGCCCCGGCCGACGGGCGATCGCCGGCATCCAGCACCGTGACCTGCCAGCCGCGCCGCGCCAGGCTGGCCGCCACGGCTGCACCGGCTAGTCCCGCACCGATCACCGCGCAGCGCCCCGGCGCCGCGATGGGCGCGGGCAGCGGCGCGCGGCGCCGAATCTGCCAGGCCGGCTCGAACACGCCCTGCAGGCAATCGCGCTTGGGCGGCAGGCCGGGCGCCCTGCGGAGCTGGAAGCCGCGCTGCGCCAGCGCGTCGCGCACCGTCCGTGCGATGGTCCAGCTCGCGATGCGGGTGCCGCGCCGCGCAAAACGTGCCACGGCCTTGAGTGTCTCGGGCGACCACATCTGCGGATTGCGCTCGGGGCTGAAGCCGTCCAGAAAGATGCTGTCGGCCTCGAAGTGCTGCTGCGTGCGCAGCATGGCCTGCACATCGCCGATGCACAGCGTGAGCAGCACGCGGCCTTTGTCGAAGACCAGTCGATGGAAGCCGGGCAACAGGCCCCACCACTGCGCCCCCAGCTCGGCGGCCAGCGGGGCAAGTTCCGGATAGGCCGCGGCGGCGCGCAGCAGATCGTCGCGCGACACCGGGTGCGCTTCGACCGAGACGAAATGCAGCAGGCGCGGGCGCTGAGGATCGGCTCGCCAAGCCTGCCAGGCTGTCAGAAAAGAGAGGCCGAGACCAAAGCCGGTTTCGAGAATCCGCCATTGCGGGTGCCCGGCCCAGGCCTCAGGCAAGCCGCAGCCGGCCAGAAACACATGCCGGGCCTGCGCCAGCGCGCCGCTTTCGGAGTGGTAGATATCGCCAAAGCGCGCGCTCTGCGGCACGCCGTCGGCCCGCCAATCGACCGGCTCGGTCATGGCGCGGGCAGGCGATCAGTTCGTCGGGGGAACGTAGCCCTGCGCGACGTCAGCGCCCTCGCCGAAGAAGTGCTTTTCCATCTGGCGCGCCAGGTACTGGCGGGCACGGGCATCGGCCAGGTTCAGTCGGTTCTCGTTGACCAGCATGGTCTGCTGCTTGAGCCAGGCGGCCCAGGCTTCCTTGCTGACGTTCTCCCACAGGCGTTTGCCGAGTTCACCGGGGTAGGGCGGGAAATCGAGCCCTTCGGCCTCTTTGCCGAGCTTGATGCACTGGACCATGCGTGCCATTTGGATTGCCTTCGTGTGGGTTGCTTAGTTGATTTCGCTATTTAGAACTGAGAACTCGGTCGTTCCAGTTTCTTTATGCGCTCTTCAGAATTCGCAGCTTCACTGTTATGCCCTCCTGAGCACAAGACCATGAGCTTTCGCCGCGACTTTATCAAGCTTTCCCTCGGCGCCGCCGCTGCCGCCAGCATCGCCCTGACGGCATTGCCGTCGTTCGCGCAAAGCGTGACCTTGCTCAACGTGTCCTACGACCCGACGCGCGAGCTCTACGTCGACTACAACAAGGCCTTCGCCAAGTACTGGAAGGGCAAGACCGGACAGGACGTGAGCATCAAGCAGTCGCACGGCGGCTCCGGCAAGCAGGCGCGCTCGATCATCGACGGCATCGACGCCGACGTCGCCACGCTGGCGCTGGCCGGCGATACCGACGCGCTGGTCAAGCATGGCGGCCTGGTCAAGGCCGACTGGCAGAAGCGCCTGCCGCACAACTCGGCACCGTACACCTCGACCATCGTCTTCCTCGTGAAGAAGGGCAACCCCAAGGGCCTGAAGGACTGGGACGACCTGGCCAAGCCCGGCGTGCAGGTGATCACGCCCAACCCCAAGACTTCGGGCGGCGCGCGCTGGAACTACCTGGCCGCATGGGA
Source organism: Variovorax sp. LjRoot84 (assembly GCF_964254305.1). Classification (NCBI taxonomy): domain Bacteria; kingdom Pseudomonadati; phylum Pseudomonadota; class Betaproteobacteria; order Burkholderiales; family Comamonadaceae; genus Variovorax; species Variovorax sp. LjRoot84. The sequence continues at coordinate 3,165,722 of NZ_CAXUTE020000001.1, read as the reverse complement.
GTTCGCCAAGCGCAAGTACGGCGGCGACGCCAAGGCCCGCGAGTTCGTCGGCAGCCTCTACAAGAACGTGCCGGTGCTCGACACGGGTGCGCGCGGCTCGACCATCACCTTCGTGCAGCGCGGCGTGGGCGACGTGCTGCTGGCCTGGGAGAACGAGGCCTTCCTGGCGCTGAAGGAATTCGGCCCCGACAAGTTCGACATCGTCGTGCCCTCGGTCAGCATCCTGGCCGAGCCCACGGTGACGGTGGTCGACAAGGTGGTCGACAAGAAGGGAACGCGCGCCGTGGCCGAGGAATACCTCAAGTACCTCTACTCCGACGAAGGCCAGGACATCGCCGGCCGCAACTACTACCGCCCGACCTCCGACAAGGCCAAGGCCAAGTACGAGAAGCAGTTCCCCAAGCTCACGCTGTTCACCATCGACCAGGCCTTCGGCGGCTGGGCCAAGGCGGACAAGGAGCACTTCGCGGACGGTGGCTCCTTCGACCAGATCTACACGGCGAAGCAGAAGTAACCAGCTCGCCCCCAGGCTCCCCGCACTTCGTGTCGGTACGCCAACCCCCTGCCGGGGGCGGCCGGGCGCGGCGGCCCCCTGAAAAAGAACCATCTTCGAACGAAAGCAATCGTGACTGTTCTCCTGATTGCCGGCAGCCCGTCGGCGCCTTCGCGCTCGGCCGTGCTGCTCGATGCGGTGGCCGCGCGGCTCGCGCTGCGCGACGTGCCGGCCGATCGTCTCGCGATCCGCGAGCTGGCAGCACATGCGCTGCTGCTGGGCGAGGCTTCGCATCCCACCGTGCAGCATGCGGTCGAACAGGTGCGGCGCGCCGACGTGATCGTGATCGCGACGCCTGTCTACAAGGCGGCCTACAGCGGCGTGCTCAAGGTCTTTCTGGATCTGCTGCCGCAGTCCGCGCTCAAGGGCAAGACGGTGCTGCCGCTGGCCACCGGCGGCAGCCCGCACCACATGCTGGCGCTCGACTACGCGCTGCGGCCCGTGCTGCAGTCGCTCGCGGCACGGCACATCCTGCCCGGCGTGTATGCGACCGACGGCCAGGTCACGCTGCAGCCCGAGGGCGCGTACCAGCTGCAACAGGAGCTCGCCCAGCGGCTCGACGATGCGGTGGAGACGCTGGCCAGCGAAGGGCTCAAGCTGCCCGCCACCAGCGGCTTCGAGCCGGTGCCCTTCTCGCGCGTGCGATGTAGCGTCTGAGCCCGGGCCGGCCGGCCCGGCGCGAGAGCGCCTCCCCCCCTTCTTTTTCCACATTGGTTTTTCGCCGCCGGCGCGCGGCGCGGGACAACTCACGCCTGAAAGACATCCGCCATGAACCCTGTCAGCACCGAAGACCTTGCCATCGATGCGCCGCCGCGTCCGCTGTGGCGCGCGCTGCGCGACCTCGCCATCAGCGTGGTCGTGGTCGCCGCCATTGCGCTGATCGTCGGCTTCATTACCGCCACCTGAGCCGCTGGCTCCATCCATCGAAAGCATCACCATGACATTGCATTCATCGAAGCGCCGCCAACTGGTCCAGGGCGCCGCGGCCGCGATCGCCTTGCCTTCGCTGGCGGCACTTGCCCAGGCCCCGGCGCGGCAGTTGCGCATCGGCCATCAGAAAGGCGTGCTGAGCCTGCTCAAGGGCCGCGGCACGTTGGAGAAGCGGCTGGCGCCGCTCAAGGTCTCGCTCAAGTGGACCGAGTTCACGGCCGGGCCGGTGCAGCTTGAGGCGCTCAACGTCGGCTCGATCGACTTCGGCGACGTCGGCGAAGCGCCGCCGATCTTCGCGCAGGCCGCGGGTGCGCCGCTGGCCTATGTGGCGGCGACCGTGCCGCGCCCGCAATCGGAAGCGGTGCTGGTGCCCAAGGGATCGGCGATTCGTTCGGTGGCCGACCTCAAGGGTAAAAAGGTCGCACTCAACAAGGGCAGCAACGTCCACTACTTCCTGGTCAAGCTGCTGGAGAAGCACGGCCTCGGCTACGGCGACGTGAACCTCGCCTTCCTGCCGCCCTCGGATGCGCGCGCCGCCTTTGAGAAGGGTTCGATCGACGCCTGGGTGATCTGGGACCCGTTCCTGGCCGCGGCGGAGAAGACGCTCGAAGCCAAGGTGCTCGCCGACGCCACGGATGTGGTGGGCAACCGCGCCTACTACTTCTCCTCGCTCGGCTATGCAGAGAAGAACGCCGACGTGATCCGGATCCTGACCGAGGAGATCGACCGGGTCGACCAATGGGGCCAGACCAACAAGAGCGCGTTCGCGGCCGAGCTTTCGCAGCTGTGGGGCATTCCGCAGCCGGTGGTCGACGTCGTGGTGGGGCGCGCGAACTACGGCACGAGGCCGATCACCAAGGCGGTCCTGGCGGAGCAGCAGAAGATCGCCGACACCTTTTTCTCGCTCGGGTTGATCCCCAAGAAGATCAACGTGCTCGATGCAGCGGCCGCCGGTATTGCCTGACAGCGCGCTGTTGCGGCTTCGCGCAGTGCGGGTGCTTCGCACCACGGCACTGGCGTGGGGCCTGCGGCGCTTTCTCTTCGCCATCTGATCGAGATCACACCATGCAAGTCTTCTGGTTTCTTCCCACCCACGGCGACAGCCGCTACCTCGGCACCACCGAGGGCGCGCGCCCGGTCGACCTGGCCTATCTGCAGCAGGTTGCCGGCGCGGCCGACCAGCTCGGCTACGAGGGCGTGCTGATCCCCACCGGCCGCTCCTGCGAGGACCCGTGGGTGATCGCGGCCAGCCTGGTCGGCGCGACGCGGCAACTCAAGTTTCTGGTCGCGGTGCGGCCCGGGCTGCACCAGCCCAGCCTGGCCGCGCGCATGGCCGCGACCTTCGACCGGCTCTCGGGCGGGCGCGTGCTCGTGAACCTGGTGACCGGCGGCGATCAGTCCGAGCTCGAGGGCGACGGCGTCTTTCTCGACCATGCAGCGCGCTACGAGCAGTCGGCTGAATTCATCCGCATCTGGCGCGAGATCATCGCGCGCAGCCATGAAGGCCAGAGCTTCGACTACGAAGGCAAGCATCTGAGCGTGAAGGGCGCGAAGCTGCTGTACCCGCCGACGCAGAAGCCTTATCCGCCGGTGTGGTTCGGCGGCTCCTCGGCGGCGGCGCACGAGCTCGCGGCGGAACAGGTCGATACCTACCTGACCTGGGGCGAACCGCCGGCCGAAGTGGCAAAGAAAGTGGCCGACGTTCGCGAACGCGCCGCACGCAAGGGCCGCACGGTGAAGTTCGGCATCCGCCTGCACGTGATCGTGCGCGAGACCGAGGACGCGGCGTGGAAGGCTGCCGAAGAGCTGATCAGCCGCGTCGACGACGCCACCGTGATCCGCGCCCAGGCCGCCTTCGCGCGCATGGACTCCGAAGGCCAGCGCCGCATGGCCGCCTTGCACGCCGGCGGCGCCAAGCGAACCCGGGCCGAGCTCGAGATCTCACCGAATCTCTGGGCCGGCGTGGGTCTGGTGCGCGGCGGCGCCGGCACGGCACTGGTGGGCGATGCGAAGACGGTGGCGGCGCGCATCGAGGAGTACGCGGCGCTGGGCCTCGACAACTTCATCCTCTCGGGCTACCCGCACCTCGAAGAGGCCTACCGCTTCGCCGAGCTGGTGTTCCCGCTCTTGCCGCGCAAGCGGCGCCCGAGCCTGCCGGGCGGGGCGCTGACCGGTCCCTTCGGCGAGGTCGTCGCCAATCTCGATGCGCCTTCGCGCCTCGTTTCGCAAAGCTGATCAAGGCAAAGGACTCTCTTCATGACTGAACAAGTGCAGCCATTGCCGGTCGCGGCACCTTCGCTGGGCTCGGCGCAAGCCTTCGGGCTCGGGGTCGCCAAGCGCCTCGTGCCCTGGCTCGTGCCCGTGGGGTTGATCGTCGCGTGGCAGATCGCCTCGTCGCTCGGCTGGCTCTCCACCCGCGTGCTGCCGGCGCCGATCGACGTGGTCAAGGCCGCGTGGGCGCTGGCCGTCTCGGGCGAACTGTGGACCCACGTGAAGGTGAGCGCCGGCCGGGCCTTGTCGGGCCTGGCCATCGGCGGCGGGCTCGGCCTTGCGCTGGGCCTGCTCACCGGCTCGGTCAAGTTCTTCGAGACCCTGCTCGATTCCACCATCCAGATGGTGCGCAACATCCCGGCGCTGGCGCTCATTCCGCTGGTGATCCTCTGGTTCGGCATCGACGAATCGGCCAAGCTGTTCCTGATCTCGGTGTCGGTGTTCTTTCCGATCTATCTCAACACCTTCCACGGCATCCGCAACGTGGACCCGCAGCTGATCGAGATGGGCCGCACCTACGGGCTCTCGCGCTGGCAGCTCTACAAGGAGGTGATCCTGCCCGGTGCGCTGTCCTCGATCCTGGTGGGCCTGCGCTTCTCGCTCGGCCTCATGTGGGTGATCCTGATCGTGGCCGAAACCATCTCGGCACAGGCCGGCATCGGCTATCTCACGATGAACGCGCGCGAGTTCCTGCAGACCGACATCGTGCTGGTGGGCATCCTGCTCTATGCGTTGCTCGGCAAGCTGGCCGACGTGTTCGCCCGCGGGCTGGAGCGCTGGTGGCTGCGCTGGCATCCGGGCTACCAGGCGGCGAAATGAAGGAGGAGGGCGAGATGACTTCTCTCACTCGGCGCGCCGCGCTCGGCGCATTGGCTTCACTGGCCGGTGGCATGGCCTATGCGCAAGGCGCGGCCCCGTCCACGATCCGCATCGGCTACCAGAAGTCGTCGACGCTGACCGTGGTGCTCAAGACCCAGGGCACGCTGGAGCGGCAGCTCGCGCCGCTGGGCGTCAAGATCGGCTGGCACGAGTTCACCAGCGGCCTGCCGTTGCTCGAAGCGCTCAATCTCGACAACCTCGACTTCAGCGCCGACGTGGCCGACACCGTGCCGGTGTTCGCGCAGGCCGCGGGCGCGAAGCTGACCTTCGTCGCGCAGGAGGCGCCGTCCCCGGCCGCGCAGGCGATCGTCGTGCGGGCCGATTCGCCCATCCAGTCGGTGGCCGATCTCAAGGGCAGGAAGGTCGGCTTCGCCAAGGCGGCCGGCGTGCACTACCTGCTGATCGCCGCGCTCGACAAGGCCGGCCTCTCGTTCAAGGACATCGAGCCCGCGTACCTCACGCCGGCTGACGGCCGAGCCGCTTTCGAGCGCGGTGCGATCGATGCCTGGGTCGTGTGGGACCCGTTCCTCTCCGCGGCGCAGCGCCAGTCGAAGCTGCGCGTGCTGGCGGACGGCACCGGCATCGCGTCGTACCAGCGCTACTACCTGGCCGGAACGCCGTTCGCGAACGCGCGTCCCGACGTGCTGCGCGTGCTCTACGGCGAACTGCACAAGGCCGGCCTCTGGGTCAAGCAGAAGCCCGCGGAAGCGGCCGCCCTGCTGGCGCCAGTGTGGGGGCTCGATACCGCCACGGTCGAGCATGCCAATGCGCGGCGCAGCTACGCGGTGCGTCCGGTGGTGGTTGGCGGCCTGGCCGAGCAGCAGCGCATCGCCGATGCCTTCTTCGCCGAGAAGCTCCTGCCCAAGAAACTCAATGCGCTCGACGTGGCGCTGTTCAACCCCGGAGTCTGAAAAAACATGAGCGCCATCCTCCAGCAAGGCTTTGCCGGCGTGCGGCTCGAAGCGCGCGGTCTCCACAAGCGCTACGGCGCGCGCGAGGTGCTGCGCAACACGCAGCTCACGATCGAGCCGGGCCAGTTCATCGCCATCGTGGGCCGCAGCGGCTGCGGCAAGAGCACACTGCTGCGCCTGATCGCGGGCCTCGAGGAAGCCTCCGAAGGCGGCCTCTACACCGACGGCAAGCCCGTCGACGGGCTGCACGACGACACGCGGATCATGTTCCAGGAGGCGCGCCTCCTGCCGTGGCGCCGCGTGCTCGAGAACGTCACGCTGGGCCTGCCGACGGCGGCGCGCGTGCGCGGCGAAGAAGTGCTCGCGCAGGTCGGCCTGGCCGACCGCAAGGCCGAGTGGCCGGCGCGCCTGTCGGGCGGGCAGCGCCAGCGGGTCTCGCTGGCGCGTGCGCTGGTGCATCACCCTCGGCTGCTGCTGCTCGACGAGCCGCTGGGCGCGCTCGATGCGCTGACGCGCATCGAGATGCATCGCCTGATCGAGAACCTGTGGCAGCGTCACCGCTTCACCGCCCTGCTGGTCACGCACGACGTGCAGGAAGCCGTGGCGCTGGCCGACCGCGTGATCCTGATCGAGGACGGCCGCATCGCGCTGGACGAAAACATCGCGCTCGCGCGGCCGCGCTCGCAGGGCGATCCGGCTTTCGCGGCGATCGAGAAACGCATCCTCGACCGCGTGCTGCAGAAACCCGATGGCGAGCCGGCGCGCTGGGCCGACGGGCCGGCGCACGTCCTGCGCTGGGCGGTCTGATCTTCTTCTTCCTTCTTTTTCAACAGGAGTCCCTCCATGTCCATCCAAGCCATCAACGTCCGCAACCAGTTCAAGGGCAAGGTCCGCGAGATCATCCGCGGCGACGTCGTCTCCGAAGTCGACGTCGAGACCGCCTGGGGCATCGTGACCTCGGTCATCACCACGCGCTCGGTCGACGAGCTGCAGCTCAAGCCCGGCTCCGACGTGGTCGCGCTGGTGAAATCGACCGAAGTGTCCATCGCCAAGCTCTAAACCCTTCCGACGCCGCGTTTGCTCCCGATGCCGCAACAATGTGCGGAAACAAGGAGCAAGCCATGGCCGGATTCGATGTAAGTGAAATCGTCAGCGCGCTGCACGAGGTGCGCGACGAATGGCGCGATTCCCAGAAGCGTTCGCGCGAACCGGGCAGCCGCGAGTTCCCCTCGCGTGATGCGCTGGCCGGCATCGTCGAATCGCTGAAAGGCGCGCTGTTCCCGATGCGGCTTGGGCCGCCCGACTTGCGGCACGAGAGCGAGGACTTCTACGTCGGCCACACGCTGGACTCGTCCCTGCAGTCGCTGTTGACGCAGGCCCGGCTGGAGCTGCGCTACAACGCGCGTCACCAGCCGCGCGATGCGGCCGAGATCGATGCGGAGGCGGAGGAGGCGGTGCGCGCTTTCGCAGCCGCGCTGCCCGGCATTCGCCGCCTGCTCGACGGCGACGTGATCGCCGCCTACCAGGGCGACCCGGCCGCGCGCAGCGTCGACGAGGTGTTGCTGTGCTACCCCGGCATCCTGGCGATGATCCATCACCGCCTCGCGCACCAGCTCTACGACCTGGGCCTGCCGCTCTTGGCACGCATCGTGGCCGAGCTCGCGCACGGACAGACCGGCATCGACATCCATCCGGGCGCGCAGATCGACGCCGGCTTCTTCATCGACCACGGCACGGGCGTCGTGATCGGCGAGACCACGGTGATCGGCAAGCGCGTGCGCCTCTACCAGGCCGTGACGCTGGGTGCCAAGCGCTTTCCGACCGATGTCGAAGGCAACCTGCAGAAGGGACTGCCGCGCCATCCGATCGTGGAAGACGACGTGGTGATCTATGCCGGCGCCACCATCCTGGGCCGCGTGACCTTGGGCAAGGGCGCGACCATCGGGGGCAACGTCTGGATCATCGACGACGTGCCGGCCGGCGCCAGCGTGACGCAGGCGAGCCTGCAGAACGCGCCGCAGCACCGGCTGCCGTGATTGGGCTTTTCCGGAAAAGGTCATAGGCGCTTCGGATAATTCCTGGCGCTTCCCGTCAACCCCGTTCAAAAGGAGTTTTCATGAGCCAGACCCGAATCGCCGTCATCGTCGGCAGCCTGCGCAAGGATTCGTTCAACCGCAAGCTCGCACTCGCGATCGCGCACCTCGCACCCTCGGACTTCAATTTCGAGCACCTGCGCATCGACGACCTGCCGCTCTACAACCAGGACGACGACGGCAATCAGGCGCCCGCGGTCAAGCGGCTCAAATCGGAAATCGCCGCGTCGCAAGGCCTCTTGTTCGTGACCCCGGAATACAACCGCTCGTTGCCCGGCGTGCTCAAGAATGCGATCGACAATGCCTCGCGGCCCTACGGCCAGAGCGCCTGGGCCGGCAAGCCGGCCGGCGTGATCGGCGTATCGGTCGGCGCCATCGGCACCGCGGTCGCGCAGCAGCACCTGCGCAACGTCCTGGCCTACCTCGACGTGCCCACGCTGGGCCAGCCCGAGGCCTTCCTCCAGAACAAGGAAGGCCTGTTCGACGACAAGGGCCACATCGCCGAGGGCGGCACCAAGAAGTTTCTGCAGACCTGGGTCGACAAATACGTGGCCTGGATCAAGAGCCACGCATAGGTCTTCTGCAATGCCTCAGGCGGCGAGGGCGGCGACGTCCTGATTGGCGGCTTCGCCCGCCACGTTGGAAATGTCGGCGCGGGCGGCGCCGAGTGCGGCCGCCTTCGGCGCTTCGCCCATGGCCAGACCTTCGGCGCGCACGAAGCGCACGTCGGTGACGCCGAGGAAGCCCAGGACCACCTTGAGGTAGCTTTCCTGGTGCTCCATCGCCTGGCCGCCTTCGCTGGTCGAGTAGATGCCGCCGCGGGTGATGGCGACGATCACCGTCTTGCCGCCGGCCAGGCCCACAGGTCCCTTCTCGGTGTACTTGAAGGTGCGGCCGACTTGCGCGATGCGGTCGATCCAGGCCTTGAGCTGGCTCGGGATCGAGAAGTTGTAGAACGGCGCGCCGATCACGACCACGTCGGCCGCGAGAAACTGGCTCACCAGCTTTTCGGAGACGGCGTTCTCGTTGCGCTGGCGTTCGGTGAATTCGGTGCCTGCCGGCGCCCGGAAGCCCAGGGAGTGGGCATCGAGGTGGCTGGGGGCGGAAACCGCCAGGTCCAGGTAGTCGACTTCGGTGCCCGCGTGGTTGCGGCGCCATTCGGCCACCACTTCGGCCGTCAATTGACGCGAGACGGAGTTGTCGCCCAGGACGCTGGAATCGATGTGCAGCAGTTTCATGATCTATCGCTCTCTTTCGATGTTGGCGCCGGCACGGAAGCGGTCGGCATAGGAGATAGTCTATTTTTGAGTCGACTGATTGATAAGTCGGCAAAATTGACACAGATCGTCCTGTTGGTAGGACAATCGTGGCCATGCAAGATCTCAACGACATGGTTTTCTTTGCCGAGGTGGCCGAGCGGGGCGGCTTTGCGGCGGCAGGCCGCGCGCTGGGCGTGCCGAAGTCGCGGCTGTCGCGCCGGGTGGCGGATCTCGAGGCGCGGCTGGGTGTGCAACTGCTTCAGCGCAGCACGCGGCGGCTCTCGCTGACGCCGGCCGGTGAGCTCTACCTGCGGCACAGCATCGCGATGCGCGACGCCGCCGAGGCGGCGGCCGAAGCCATCGCGCAGGTGCAGACCGAGCCGCGCGGCGTGGTGCGCATCAGCTGTCCGATCACGCTGGCGCAGAGCGGCATCGGGGTGCTGGTGGCGCAGTTCATCCTCCGCTATCCGGCGGTGCAGATCGAGATGCGCATCCTGAATCGGGCCGTCGACCTGATCGAGGAGGGCATCGACCTGGCGCTGCGCGTACGGCCGGTCATCGAGGACAGCACGACGCTGGTGGCCAAGCAGTTCGCCACTGCCCGGGGTGTGCTGGTGGCCAGCCCGGACCAGCTCCGGCGCCAGGGCCCGGTACGGACGGTGGATGAGCTGGGGCGCCTGGACACGGTCTCCCAGTCGGCCGCCGACGGCCGGGCCAGCTGGTGCCTGGAAGGCCCCGGCGGGGCGATGCACACGATGCAGCACACGCCGCGCTACCTGGCGGATGACCTGCTGACGCTGAAATTCGCGGTGGTGGAAGGCGTCGGCGCCAGCATGCTGCCCGACTACATGTGCAAGGAAGATCTCGAAGCGGGCCGACTGGTCGAGGTGCTGCCCGGCTGGGGGCCGCCGCCGGGCATCCTGCATGCGGTCTTTCCTTCGCGCCGGGCGCTGGTGCCGGCGATTCGCCACTTGATCGACTTCTTCGCCGAGCACATCGGTGCCGGGGGCTTCAGGCTCACGGTGTGAGAAGGGCCTTATTCATCAAACGCCATATCGAAACAAGTAGATATTCGTTTGTCATCGAAGCGATGCTTTGCAGAATCGGCGCTCCCATCCATCCACGGAGCGACCATGGCGACCCTGCGACTCGGCGATACGGCCCCCAACTTCACGCCGTCCGGCCGTACCTGCGCCTGACGCCGCAGCCCAACAGATAAGCGCTGCGTGACGAAGCCGACCATCATCATCGTTCCGGGCTGGCGCGACTCCGGCCCCGGGCACTGGCAAAGCCTGTGGGCGGAACGCATGCAGGGCGCGGTGCGGGTGCTGCAGGACGACTGGGTGACGCCGAAGCGCACAGCCTGGGTGGCCGCGCTCGAGAAGCTCGTGCTGGAAAGCCCGGGCCCGGTGGTGATCGCCGCGCACAGCCTGGGTTGCATCACGACCACGCACCTGTCCGAGACGGCGGCCGCGCGTATCCACGGGGCCCTGCTGGTGGCGCCGGCCGACCCGGAGCGCCGCGCCGTGCTGTCGGATTTCGCGCCCGTGCCCTACGCCAGGCTGCCGTACCGCAGCATCCTGGTGGCCAGCAGCAACGACCCTTATTGCCCGGTGCGCCTGGCCGGCGCCTATGCCCGCGCCTGGGGCAGCGAATTCGTTCGCATGCAGAATGCCGGCCACATCAACATCGATTCGGGGCATGGCGACTGGCCTTTGGGCCTGGCTCTGCTCCAATCGCTGACGGACGAGCCCACGCCCCTGATGGCCGGCCGTCCCCAACTCGAAGCAAGACCATGACCTCCAGAACCATCAAGACGATCCTCGGCGCCCTGGCGCTCGCCGCTGCCGGCGCGACCTCGGCCCAGACCCTGCTCAACGTGTCCTATGACGTGGCGCGCGAGTTCTACAAGGACTACAACGCCGCCTTCGTGGCGAACTACAAGAAGACCACGGGCAAGGAGGTCAAGATCGACCAGTCGCACGCCGGCTCCAGCGCACAGGCGCGTGCCGTGGCCGACGGGCTGGAGGCCGACGTGGTGACGATGAACACCAGCACCGACATCGAGTTCCTCGCCAACGCCGGCGTGGTCGCCAAGGACTGGGCCAAGCGCTTCCCGAACAATGCGGCACCCACCACGTCCACCATGCTGTTCCTGACGCGCAACGGCAACCCGAAGGGCATCAAGGACTGGGACGATCTCGTCAAGCCCGGCACCCAGGTCGTGATCGTGAACCCCAAGACCGGCGGCAACGGCCGCTATGCCTACCTGGCCGCCTGGGGCTACGTGAAGAAGAAGGGCGGCAGCGACGTGCAAGCGGCCGAGTTCGTCGGCAAGCTGTTCAAGAACGTGCCCATCCTCGCGCGCGGCGGCCGCGATGCGACCACCGCCTTCCTGCAGCGCAACATCGGCGACGTGCTGATCACCTTCGAATCGGAAGTGGTCTCCATCGACCGCGAGTTCGGCGCCGGCAAGGTCGATGCGGTGTACCCCTCGATCAGCATCCTGGCCGAGAACCCGGTGGCCGTGGTCGAGCGCACGGCGGTGAAGAAGGGCACCGGCGAACTGGCCAAGGCCTACCTCGACTACCTCTATTCGGACGAAGCGCAGGAAATCGCGGCCAAGCACGCGCTGCGCCCGCGCTCCGATGCGGTGCTCAAGAAGTACGCGGCGACCTTCAAGCCGCTACAGCTCTTCACCGTGCAGGAGCTGTTCGGCAGCCTCAGCGAAGCGCAGAAGGTGCACTTCAACGACGGCGGGCAGTTCGACAAGCTCTATACGCCCGGTGGCAAATAAATGAGCGCCGCGCCGAACCGCTTCAAGCAAGCGAAAGCCCCCTCGGGGGGCAGCGATGACACGTTAGTGCAGAGCGTGGGGGCACGATGAGCAGTGCCATCTCTTCGGCGCTGCCGTCCGCGGCGGCGCCGCTTGCGCGTGCAGGGAACACGGGCGCCTCGCGGCGCGTGCTGCCGGGCTTTCACATCACGCTCGGCTTCTCGATCCTGTACCTGAGCCTGATCGTCCTGATCCCGTTGTCGGCGCTGGTCTTCAAGACCTTCACCCTGAGTTGGGAGCAGTTCTGGGTGGCGGTGACCGCGCCGCGCGTGATGGCCTCGTACCGGCTCACCTTCGGCGCCTCGCTGATCGCCGCGCTGGTCAACCTGGTGTTCGGCCTGCTCGTGGCCTGGGTGCTGGTGCGCTACAAGTTTCCCGGCAAGCGCATTGTCGATGCGCTCGTCGATCTGCCTTTCGCGCTGCCCACGGCCGTGGCTGGCATTTCGCTGACCGCGCTGCTCGCCGGCAACGGCTGGATCGGCCAGTTCCTCGAACCGATGGGCATCAAGCTGGCCTTCACGCCGGCCGGCGTGGTGATCGCGCTGATCTTCATCGGGCTGCCTTTCGTGGTGCGAACGGTGCAGCCGGTGCTGGAAGACACCGAGAAGGAACTCGAAGAGGCCGCGACCAGCCTCGGCGCGACACGGCTGCAGACCTTCACCAAGGTGATCCTGCCTTCGATCACGCCGGCGCTCCTGACCGGCTTCGCGATGGCCTTCGCACGTGCGATCGGCGAGTACGGCTCGGTGATCTTCATCGCCGGCAACATGCCGATGATTTCCGAGATCACGCCGCTGATCATCATCGGCAAGCTGGAGCAGTACGACTTCGCGGGCGCCACCGCGGTCGCGCTGGTGATGCTGGTCATTTCGTTCCTGCTGCTGCTGGTCATCAACGGCCTGCAGGCCTGGCAGCGCCGCAGGGGGGCATCGGCATGAGCGCGGCTTCATCGAGAACGATTCGCCGCGCGCAGGCCGGCACCACCGAATCGGCCTGGGTGCGCTGGACCCTGATCGGCCTGGCGCTGGCCTTCATGTTCCTGTTCCTCGTGCTGCCGCTGGCCGCTGTGGCGACCGAGGCGCTGCGCAAGGGCATCAACGCCTACATCGAAGCGCTCAAGGAACCCGATGCCTGGAGCGCGATCCGCCTCACCCTGATCACGGCCGCGATCGCGGTGCCGATGAACCTGGTGTTCGGCGTGGCGGCCGCATGGGCCATCGCCAAGTTCGAGTTCCGCGGCAAGGCCTTTCTCACCACGCTGGTCGATTTGCCTTTTGCGGTCTCGCCGGTGGTCGCCGGCCTGATCTACGTGCTGATCTTCGGCGCGCAGGGCTGGTTCGGCCCGTGGCTCGCGGCACACGACGTCAAGGTCATCTTCGCGGTGCCCGGCATTGTGCTGGCCACCGTGTTCGTGACCTTTCCCTTCATCGCACGCGAACTCATTCCGCTGATGCAGGCGCAAGGCACCGACGAAGAGCAGGCCGCCATCGTGCTCGGCGCGACGGGCTGGCAGACCTTCTGGCGCGTGACGCTGCCCAACATCAAGTGGGGGCTGCTCTACGGCGTGATCCTTTGCAACGCGCGCGCCATGGGCGAGTTCGGCGCGGTGTCGGTGGTGTCGGGCCACATCCGCGGCCAGACCAACACCATGCCGCTGCACGTCGAAGTGCTCTACAACGAGTACCAATCGGTCGCCGCCTTCGCGGTGGCCTCGCTGCTGGCCATCCTGGCGCTGGTCACGCTGGTGATCAAGTCGGTCATCGAATGGCGCCACGAACGCGAAATGAAGGCCATCGCCGAACTGCCGCCGGAACGGCCGCAACCCGCCGTCGCGGCCTGAGGAGAAAAGATCATGAGTATTGAAATCCGCAACGTCAGCAAACGCTTCGGCGACTTCCACGCCCTGCGCGACGTGAGCCTCGACGTCGATTCGGGCGAACTGGTCGCGCTACTGGGCCCCTCGGGCTGCGGCAAGACCACCTTGCTGCGCATCATCGCGGGGCTGGAGACCGCCGATACCGGCAGCATCCTCTTTGCCGGCGAAGACACGACCGACGTGCATGTGCGCGAGCGCCAGGTCGGCTTCGTGTTCCAGCATTACGCGCTGTTCCGTCACATGACGGTGTTCGAGAACGTGGCCTTCGGCCTGCGCGTCAAGCCGCGCGGACTGCGCCCGAGCGAAACGCAGATCAAGACCAAGGTGCACGACCTGCTCAAGCTGGTGCAGCTCGACTGGCTGGCCGACCGCTATCCGTCGCAGCTCTCGGGCGGCCAGCGCCAGCGCATCGCGCTGGCCCGCGCGCTCGCGGTGGAGCCCAAGGTGCTGCTGCTCGACGAACCCTTCGGCGCACTCGACGCCAAGGTGCGCAAGGAGCTGCGCCGCTGGCTGCGCCGGCTGCACGACGAACTGCACGTCACCAGCATCTTCGTCACCCACGACCAGGAAGAAGCGCTCGAAGTGGCCGACCGCGTGGTGCTGATGAACAGCGGCCGCGTCGAGCAGGTCGGATCGCCGCAGGATGTGTGGGACCACCCGGCGAGCCCCTTCGTCTACGGCTTTCTCGGCGACGTCAACCTGTTCCACGGCCGCGCGCACGAGGGCGAGGTGCATGTCGAAGGTCTGCGCATCGATTCGCCCGAGCACCGCGAGCTGCGCAACGGCAGGGCGCTGGCCTATGTGCGGCCGCACGACCTCGACATCGAACGCTACACCCCGGGCGCCACCGGCATCGTCGCGACCTTGAGCCGCGCCATCGTGGTCGGCCCGATCGCGCGGCTGGAACTCGAACCGGTGGAATCGAATCCAGACAATCCTGGCTCCGGAACCATCATCGAGGCGCAACTCCCTGCGCAACAGTTCCGGGACCTGGCCCTTGCGGAAGGCGACACCGTCGTCGCCAGGCCGCGCAAGGCCAGGGTATTTGTCGAAGATTGGGTTTCTCCGTGATCGATTGGTATTTCGGCGCACCGCGCCGCGCTCTCGCGCTGATCTGCGCCGCCTGCGTGGCGATGCTCGCCTTCGGGCTCTACCTGCAGCACGTGGTCGGCCTCGAGCCGTGTCCGATGTGCATCGTGCAGCGCTATGCGCTGGTGCTGGTGGCGGTCTTCGCGGGGCTGGCGGCCGCCAGCCGCAGCCGGGGCCTGCAGCTCACGGGCGCGCTGCTGGGCCTGGTGATGGCGGTCGGCGGCGCCTACACGGCCGCGCGCCAGAGCTGGCTGCAATGGCATCCGCCGGAGGTCGTGTCCTGCGGGCGTGACCTCTACGGGATGATCGAGACCTTCCCGCTCAAGCGCGCGCTGCCGATGATCTTCCGCGGCGGCGGCGACTGCACGCAGATCGACTGGACCTTCCTGGGCCTGTCGATTGCGAACTGGTCCTTCATCGCGTTCACGGTCTTCGGGCTGCTGCTGCTGGTGCTGCTGTTTCGCCGCAGCGCTCAGAGCGGCAGCGTGTCGAAGGCTGCGTAAGAGGTCGCCAGCCAGCTCTTGACGCGCTGGCGCTCCAGCAGCCCGAGCGCGTGCTGGCCGTCGCGGTCGTTGACCGCCTTCCAGAAGCTGGTGTTGCGCCCATCGATCTTGCGCATGCTGGCCTCGTGCAGGCGCGGCAGCGCGATGACGCGGGCGCCGTGCGTGGTTGCCTTGCTGAGCGATTGCGAACCGAGCAGCAGGCCGAAGTCGCTGCCGCGGCCGTAGTTCTGTACCACGATGTAGTTCGGCCGGTTGCTGAAGGTGTCGACCAGCGCGCCGAGCAGGTCGCTCGAGTCCTTGCCGTCATCGAGCACGTGCCAGAAGTTGACGGTCACGCCGAGCTCGGCGAACACGTCGAACAGATCGGACTCCTTGATCCAGCGCGCCAGCGGCGCCAGCGTTTGCGCTGCGAGATCGACGATCACGCTCTGCTGCGGATTCGTCTCGAAGCCGTTCACGACCGTGTCGAGGCCTTCGTAGCTGTCCACCACCACCGGCGAGGCGAAGCCCTCGTAGAAGCGGGTGAAGGAGCTGTGCGAGCGATCGGTGTCGAAGCCGACGAAAGGCCGGCTGTGATCGATGAAGTACTGCGACAAGACCCGTGCCGTGACGGATTTGCCGACACCGCCCTTTTCGCCGCCGATGAAATTGAGGGAGCTCATGAGGTTCCTGGGGATGGAGAAAGTGCGAAGCATTCTAGGGGTCGTCGGGAGGGCGAGAGGGTTGGCTTATGGTTGACCGTGTGCTTGCACAATAAAATATGTAATCAATGATATGAGCACTATATTGGGCAAATCAGCTTGACCTTGGTAGCGAACATGCTCAATATGATGTGCATATCTAATTTTTGCTCAATGAGTTGAACATGACGACTCTCGCCGAAGTCGGCAGCTTCCTGCGCCAGGCTCGAAAGGATCGCGCCATGACGGCCTCCGAACTCGCCCTGAAAGCAGGTGTCTCCAGAAACACCTTGG
Source organism: Variovorax sp. LjRoot84 (assembly GCF_964254305.1). Classification (NCBI taxonomy): domain Bacteria; kingdom Pseudomonadati; phylum Pseudomonadota; class Betaproteobacteria; order Burkholderiales; family Comamonadaceae; genus Variovorax; species Variovorax sp. LjRoot84. Next base: position 3,149,548 of record NZ_CAXUTE020000001.1, on the reverse strand, counting down.
GTGCTCTGGAAGCGGGGCGGGGGAACGTGGAACTGAACACCTTGCTCGCCTTGCTCAAGAGCCTGGGCCTCGAACTCCAGTTCGTTCCGCAGGTGGTCGCGGACCTGACCCGGGCCGGCAGCGATACCAAATCCACCAGCCTGCAGGATGAAGTGAGCAGCTTGATGCCGAAACCGGCGAGGCGCGGCAGATGAGCGTCGTACGCTCGCTGCGGATCCGGCTGGGAAGAACGAACGTCGGATCGCTCTTCGGGCTCGACGACGGGCGGGTGTATTTCAGATTCGACGACGAATATGCGAAGAACCCGGCACGGCCGGTGCTGTCGCAGCTCTATGTCGTCGCGCCTGCGACCTCGGGCAGCGCCGAAAGAGTGGCCCAGGCGATCGCCGAAGCCGAGGCGGCCACGGTGGCTCAGCTGCTGGACCCGGCCCTGGACGTCAACCGCGGCGACGGCAATTTCGGGTTGCCGCCTTTCTTCCAGAATTTGCTTCCGGAAGGGCCGCTGCGCAAGCAATTGGTCGGCGACCTGGGCCTGGACGCGAATGACGAACTCGGTTTGCTGGCAGCCTGCGGCGGCGACCTGCCCGGCGACGTCTGGGCGGACGCCGAAACGCTCGACGAGGTCGCGCTCGGCCGGTTGATCGGCCAGAGCCGGGACAGCTACGAAATGAGCTCCGGGCAGGTGCCCACCCCCCAGCAGACCTCGATTTCGGGTGTGCAGCCGAAGGTGGCGCTGGTTCTGGGCGGCCCCGGGCGCTACGTGATGCGGTCCAAGCAATCGGACGAGCAGCATTTCATCGGCAAGCTGCCGACGGGCGAATATGACCGGCTTCCGGAAGTGGAGTACAGCTCGCTGACGCTGGCCGCTGCTGCCGGCGTGAACATCTGCGAATTCCTGCTGGAGCCCTTGTCCGCCATCGCCGACCAGTTGCCCTATGCGCTGCAAAAGGACGAGCGAAGTTTTCTGCTGGTCTCCAGGTTCGACCGCGACGTCGATACCGAAACCAGGCGCCTGCACATGGAGGACTTCGCCCAGGTCACGGGGACACCGTCGGAATACAAGTATTCGGGCACCTACGCGGCCATCGGCCTCCTGCTCAAGCGGCGCTCGGCCAAGGGCGAAGCCGACGTGGCGGAGCTGCTGCGCCGCATCAAGGTCTCGGAGCTGCTGGGCAACTATGACGCGCATCTGAAGAACTTCAGCCTCGTGTACCCGCCCGGCCAATCCAGGCCCGAGCTGTCCAAGGCCTATGACATCGTCGCCTACGGCGTGTACCTCAGCGGCTCGGGACATGGGCTGCCATTCTTTCCAAACCAGACGCAGCGCACGCTGCTCACGCCCAAGACGCTGCGCGAGCTCGGAAACGCCTGGGACATCCCTGAAAAGCACCTGCGCGAGGTCATCGCAAGCTGCGTCGAACAGGCGATGAAGACCTGGCCGAGCCTGTTGAAGGCGTTGCCGCTGTCTGCCGCACACCGAACGCGGCTGACCGAATACATCCAGACCAACCCCAGCGTTGCGTCATGGCGCAAGCGGCATCCGGACGCCGAGTGGTTCGACTAGAAGCTCACTATCGCTGGATCATCGAGAAGAAGGGCACCAGACTGCCGAGCAGCCAGTTCTGGCTGAAGTCGAGCGCGGCACGGCGGTACTTCTCGTCGGCCTGCGCGGCCATCAGATCGAGCCGCGCAACCACCTTCGAAAGCTCGCGATCGACCACCAGGTTGCGGCCGCGATCGCTGATCTCGGTGGCCAGCAGCAGGGGCTGGCCCTCGGGATTCGTCTTGGAGCTGATGAGCCAGAGCGAGATCTCGACGTTGCGCGCGGCGCGGTAGCTGTTTTCCGCGTTCACCGCGTCGAGCATGCTCTGCTCCCAGGTGCCGCCGTTGGCCTGCTTGAGCATCGATGCCCATCCGACCACCAGCGCGGCCACGCGGTCGCCTTCGTAAGCCTTGGGTTTGGTTTCGAAAGCCAGCCGGATCGCATCGATGCCGGTGGCGCCTTGCAGGCCCGGCAGGGGACTTTCTTGCGAGATCGCGTCCCAGGTGCGCTGGATGGCGTCTTCCGCGCTCGCGGCCCATTTGCGCCATTCGCGCGGATTGCGGCGGTAGAGCGAGAGCTGCACGCGCCGGATCGACTGCAGGTTGTCGCGCAGCGCCAGGTTGGCGATGCGGTTGGCGCCGGACTGGAGCCACTCGTTGCCGGCATAGGGTTCGGCGCGCTCGGTCGTGCCGCAGGCGGCCAGGCCCATCAAGGCCACGGTGCTGCCCAGCAGCCATACACGAAGCCCGGCGCGGGGGGAAACGGGGAAATCGCTCATGGCTCGCACGTTATCATCGTCGCCTCGGGTGGCCGCCGGTCCTCGAGCTTCGGGCCGGCAAATTTCTCCTTGCAAATCAACACCTTGGCAAATAACCAGGCTTAAGGCCGACCAGTCGTGCGTCTCAATTCCATCAAGCTCTCCGGCTTCAAGTCCTTCGCCGAACCCACCAACTTCCTGCTGCCCGGCCAACTGGTGGGCGTCGTCGGCCCCAACGGCTGCGGCAAGTCGAACATCATGGATGCGGTGCGCTGGGTGCTCGGCGAATCGCGCGCCTCCGAACTGCGCGGCGAGTCGATGCAGGACGTGATCTTCAACGGCACCACCACGCGCAAGCAGGCCAGCCGTTCGAGCGTGGAACTGGTGTTCGACAACGCCGACCATCGCGCCGGCGGCCAGTGGGCGCAGTTCACCGAGATCGCGGTCAAGCGGGTGCTGACGCGCGACGGCAATTCGAGCTACTACATCAACAACCAGCCGGTGCGCCGGCGCGACGTGCAGGACGTGTTCCTCGGCACCGGCCTCGGCCCGCGCGCCTACGCGATCATCGGCCAGGGCACGATCAGCCGCATCATCGAATCCAAGCCCGAAGAGCTGCGGCTCTTTCTCGAAGAGGCCGCCGGCGTCTCCAAGTACAAGGAGCGCCGCCGCGAGACCGAGAACCGGCTCGGTGATACGCGCGAGAACCTCACGCGGGTCGAAGACATCCTGCGCGAACTCAACAGCAACCTCGAAAAGCTCGAGAAGCAGGCCGAAGTCGCCGCGCGCTACAACACGCTGCAAGGCGACGCCACGCGCAAGCAGCATCAACTGTGGTTCCTGAAGCGCAGCGAGAGCGAAGCCGATCAGGCCAAGGTCAAGGCCGACGCGGAAAAGGCGATCAACGACCTCGAATCGCGCTTGGCCGATCTGCGCCACATCGAGGCCGAGCTGGAAACCGTGCGCCAGGCGCACTACGCGGCCGGCGACCAGGTCAACCAGGCGCAGGGCAAGCTGTACGAAGCCAGCGCGGAGGTCGGCCGGCTCGAAGGCGAGATCCGCTTCGTGGTCGAGGGCCGCCAGCGGGTGGAGCAGCGGCTGGTCCAGTTGAGCGAGCAGATCGCGCAGTGGAACACGCGCCGCGAAGATGCCGAGGCAGAAATCGAAACCCTGGCCGGGCAGGGCGTGAACGCCGAGGAACAGGCCGAACTGCTGGCGGCGCAGCTCGAGGAACACGACGCACGCATGCCCGGCCTCGAAGAGGCGCAGCAGCGCGCACAGGGTGAAGCCAACGCCCAGCGCGCCAGCGTCGCGCAGGTGCAGCAGCAGATTCAGGTGCTGGCCGCCGACCAGCGCAACATCGAAGAACAAAGCCGCCAGCTCACGCAGCGCGCCGAACGCCTGCGCAGCGACCAGAACGCGCTCGCGGCGCCCGACGAAGCACGGCTGCACGACCTGCAGGAGCAACTGGCGGCCGCGCAGGAGGCGTCCAGCGAAGCCGACGCGCGCCTGCACGAGCTGCAGGAAGCCGTTCCGCAGCTCGACGACGACCGCCGCACCCGCCAGCAGGCCGTCAATACCGAAGGCGCGCGCCATGCCGAACTCTCCGCGCGCCTCGAAGCGCTCAAGGCGCTGCAGGAAAAGGTCAAGACCGACGGCAAGCTCGCACCCTGGCTCGCGAAGCACGGCCTCGAAGGCTTGCAAGGCCTGTGGAGCCGCATCCACATCGAGCAAGGCTGGGAGAACGCGCTCGAAGCGGCGCTGCGCGAGCGTCTCGGCGCGCTCGAAGTCAGCCGGCTCGACATGGTCCGCGCCTTCGGCAGCGATGCGCCGCCGGCCAAGTTGGCCTTCTACAGCCCGCCGGCTGCCGGTGCGCCGCAGGGCCAGAGCGCGCTGCCGCGTCTGTCGGATCTGCTGCGCCTGAGCGATGCGGGCCAGCAGGCCTTGCTGACCGACTGGCTGCATGGCTGCCTGACGGCGCAAACGCTCGAAGAGGCCTTGGCGCAGCGCGACAAGCTGCAGCCCGGTGAGGCGATCTACGTCAGGAGCGGCCACGCGGTCACCGCGCACAGCGTGAGCTTCTATGCCCAGGACTCCGAGCAGGCCGGCCTGCTGGCCCGCCAGCAGGAGATGGAGAACCTCGATCGCCAGCTGCGCGCCCAGACCCTGATCGCCGAAGAGGCGCGCACCGCGCTGGCGCGTGCCGAAGCGGCTTACGGCGATGCGGCTTCGCGGCTCGTCACGGCGCGCCGCGAAGCGGCCGAAACGCAGTCGCGCGCGCACGAGCTCCAGGTCGAAACGCTGCGGCTCTCGCAGCTGGCCGAGCAGACGCGCGCACGCAGCGAGCAGCTTTCCAACGATCTCGGCGAAGTCGAGGCCCAGCTCGAAGACCTGCAGGAAAAGCGCGTGAACGCGGAGGCGCGCTTCGAAGAGCTCGACATGCAGCTCGCCGACAGCCAGGAGCGCCACGCGCAGCTCGACGAGCGCGTGATCGAGGCCGGTCGCGCGCTCACCGCGAGCCGCGAGCAGCACCGCAGCCTGGAGCGCCAGGCGCAGGAAGCGACCTTCGCCCAGCGCACTCTCGAAGCGCGCCGCGCCGAACTCAATCGCGCGATCGAAACCGCGACGCAGCAGACCGTCTCGCTGGCGGAGGAAGACGAGCGCGCGCGCGCCGAATTGGGTCGCCTGTCCGACGCGGCCGCGCAGGCGGGCCTGCAGGACGCGCTGGCGCTCAAGCTCGAACGCGAAACCGCGCTCGGCGCCGCGCGCAGCCAGTACGACGACCTCACGCTCAAACTGCGCGCGAGCGACGAGCGCCGCCTGCAGCTCGAACGCGAGCTCGACCCGCTGCGCCAGCGCATCACCGAGTTCCAGCTGAAGGAGCAGGCCGCGCGGCTCGGCTTCGAGCAGTACCAGCAGCTGCTGACCGATGCCGAGGCCGACCTCGAAGCGATCGCGCTGTCGATCGAAACCGACAAGGTGCGGCTCACCGGCCTGCAAGGCGAAATCGATCGCCTCAACCGCGAGGTGGCTTCGCTCGGCGCCGTCAACCTCGCCGCGCTCGACGAACTCGCGGTGGCCAGCGAACGCAAGACTTTCCTCGACGCGCAGTCGGCCGACCTGAACGAGGCGATCGGCACGCTGGAGGACGCGATCCGCAAGATCGACGCCGAAACGCGCGAACTGCTCGGCGGCACCTTCAAGATCGTCAACGAGCACTTCAGTCGCATGTTCCCGGAGCTCTTCGGCGGCGGCAATGCCAAGCTCATGATGACCGGCGACGAGATCCTCGATTCCGGCGTGCAGGTGATGGCGCAGCCGCCCGGCAAGAAGAACCAGACCATCCACCTGCTCTCGGGCGGCGAGAAGGCGCTCACCGCCATCGCACTGGTGTTCGCGATCTTCCAGCTCAACCCGGCCCCCTTCTGCCTCTTGGACGAAGTGGACGCGCCGCTGGACGACGCCAACACCGAACGCTATGCCAAACTCGTGACCGCCATGAGCCGCGAAACCCAGTTCCTCTTCATCAGCCACAACAAGATCGCGATGGAGATGGCCGAACAACTGATCGGCGTGACCATGCAGGAGCAGGGTGTTTCGCGCATCGTGGCGGTCGACATGGAATCCGCCGTGTCGATGGTCGAAGCAGCCTAGACGTACAGCGTCGATGAGCAGCCTCACCGTCGCCCTTGCGATCCTCGGCGGCCTCGTACTGGCGGCCGTGGTCGGCTACAACACATGGATGTCGCGCCGCAATGCGCCGCGGCAGCCCGATGCGCCGCAGGACAGCGCGCCGCCCGAGACCGCGCCTGCGCCGGTCACGCGCGACGAAGAGCCCGTCCTGCACATCGATCCGCACCAGAAGCTCGGCAGCGAACGCCACGAGCCGCTGTTCGACCCCGACCTGCCGGCGCCCAGTGCGTTGCCGGTGCCGACGGCCGAACGCCGCGGCGGCCTCGATCCGCTGATCGACGTGATCGCGCCGATCTCCCTCGACGGCCTGGCCTCCGGCGACGCGGCGATCGCCGGCATGCCGGCCACGCGGCGCGCCGGCAGCAAGCCGGTCGCGATCGAAGGCCTCAACGAGCACACCGGCGAATGGGAGCCCGCGGCACCCGGCCAGCGCTACGGCGCTTTTCAGGCCGGCGTGCAGCTGGCCAACCGCACCGGTGCGCTCAACGAGATCGAGTACTCCGAATTCGTCGTCAAGGCGCAGGCCTTCGCCGATGCGGTGAACGGCGCGCCCGAGTTTCCGGAGATGCTGGACGAGGTGGCGCGCGCCCGCGAGCTCGACCAGTTCGCGAGTTCGCACGACGCGCAGCTGAGCTTCGTGCTGCGCGCGCTGCACGCGGCCTGGAGCCCGGGTTATGTGCAGCAGAACGCGGCGCGGCTGGGCTTCGTGGCCGGCATCATTCCGGGCCGCATGGTGCTGCCCGCGGGCGAAGTGGGGTTGCCGCCGATCCTCGGCCTGTCCTTCGACACCCAGGCCGCGCTGGCCGACGATCCGGCGCAGTCGGCCATCCGCGAACTCACGCTGAGCCTCGACGTGCCGCAAGTCGACCGCGCCGAGCGGCCCTTCGAACGCATGCGCGAAACCGCCGCCACGCTGGCGCGCGAGATGGACGGCATCGTGACCGACAGCGACGGCCAGCCCTTGCGCGAAGACACCATGGACGTGATCGGCGCCGATCTCCAGCAGCTCTACGACACGCTCGATTCACGCGATCTCTCGGCCGGCTCGCCCCTGGCGCGCCGTTTATTCTCGTGAAGTTGACTATTCTTTCTTCCGCCAGGAATACCGCGGAACCGGCTTTGCCGGGCCGCTGGTATTGCCCCCGGCGAGGGGGTGGGCGGCCACACGAAGTGGGCAAGCCTGGGGGTGAGCTGTGACCACGCGCGAAGACGCGGCTCGCGAAGCCGCTGCACTGGGCGAGCAGCTGCGCCGCCACGCCCACCTCTACTACGTGCTCGACGCGCCCGAGTTGCCGGACGCCGAGTACGACAAGCTGTTCCAGCGCCTGCAGGCGCTGGAAGCCGAGCATCCCGAGCTGCGCACGCCCGATTCGCCGACGCAGCGCGTCGGCGGCAAGGTGCTCGAGGGCTTCGCCAAGGTCCGCCACAAGGTGCCGATGCTGTCGATCCGCACCGAGACCGACATCACGCCGGGCGGCGCCAGCGCCTTCGATGCGCGCGTGCGCAAGGAACTCGGCCTGGCCGAGGACGGGCCGCAGGTCGAGTACGTCTGCGAACTCAAGTTCGACGGGCTGGCCGTCAACCTGCGCTACGAGCAAGGCGTGCTGGTGCAGGCGGCGACGCGCGGCGACGGCGAGATCGGCGAGGACGTCACGCAGAGCATCCGCACGGTACAGCAGATTCCGCTGCGCCTGCATGGCGATGCCCCGCCGGTGGTGGAGGTGCGCGGCGAGGTCTACATGCGGCGCGACGATTTCGAGGCGCTCAACGAACGCCAGCGCGAGAAGATCGCCGCTGGCCAGAAAAACGAGAAGGTGTTCGTGAATCCGCGCAATGCCGCGGCCGGCGCCGTGCGCCAGCTGGATCCGGCGATCGCGGCAAGCCGGCCGCTGAGCTTTTTTGCCTATGGTCTCGGCGAGGTCTCTTCGCCCGAGCAGGGCGGGCCCGACTGCGCGACGCAGTTCGACTGGCTGCAGCAGTTCCACGCCTGGGGTTTTCCCATCGGCGCGCAGACGCAGCGCGCCCGCGGCGCCATCGAGCTGATCGCCTTCCACGAGACCATCGCCCGCCAGCGTGACGCGCTGCCCTACGACATCGACGGCGTGGTCTACAAGGTCGACAGCCTCGAGCTGCAGCGGCGGCTCGGCTTCGTCTCGCGCGAGCCGCGCTGGGCCGTCGCGCACAAGTACCCGGCGCAGGAGCAATTGACCGAGGTGCTCGGCATCGAGGTGCAGGTCGGCCGCACCGGCAAGCTCACGCCGGTGGCCAAGCTGGCGCCTGTGTTCGTGGGCGGTGTCACCGTGACGAATGCGACCTTGCACAACGAGGACGAGGCGCGGCGCAAGGACGTGCGAGTGGGCGACACCGTCATCGTGCGGCGCGCCGGCGACGTGATTCCCGAGGTGGTCGGCGTGCTGCCCGAGAGCGCGGCCCGGCCGGCGGAACAGCGCGGGCCCGTGTTCACCATGCCTCGCAAGTGCCCGGTCTGCGGCTCCGACGCGCTGCGCGAGGAGGGCGAGGTCGACTACCGCTGCACCGGCGGCCTCTTCTGCGCTGCGCAGCGCAAGGAGGCGATCCTGCATTTCGCGGCGCGGCGCGCGCTCGACATCGAAGGCCTGGGCGACAAGCTGGTCGAGCAGCTGGTGGACGCCAACCTGATCCGCACGCTGCCCGATCTCTACAAGCTCGGCTTCACCACGCTGGCCGGCCTGGATCGCATGGCCGACAAGTCGGCGAAGAACCTCGTCGATGCGCTGGAGGCGTCGAAGAAGACCACGCTGCCGCGCTTCCTGTTCGGCCTCGGCATCCGGCACATCGGCGAAAGCACGGCCAAGGACCTGGCCAAGCACTTCGGCAAGCTGGATGCGATCATGGACGCGACCGAGGAACAGCTGCTGGAAGTCAACGACGTGGGGCCCGTGGTCGCGAAGAGCCTGCGCACCTTCTTCGACCAGCCGCACAACCGCGAAGTGGTCGAACAGCTGCGCGCCTGCGGCCTGAGCTGGGAAGAGGGCGAGCCGGCCGCGCGCGCGCCCAAACCTCTCGCGGGCAAGACCTTCGTGATCACTGGCACGCTTCCTACGCTCAGCCGCGACGAAGCGAAGGACAAACTGGAGACGGCCGGCGCCAAGGTGGCCGGGTCCGTCAGCAAGAAGACCGATTACCTCGTCGCCGGCGCGGAGGCCGGCAGCAAGCTCGACAAGGCGCTCGAGCTGGGTGTGGCCGTGATCGACGAGGCGCGACTGCTCGAAATTCTGGAGAATGGCCTGTGACCGGGCCGGCTGCTTTACCGGGCGTTACGCGACTTCATACAAACGCAGTCAACAAGGCCTACAACCGAACGTTGAACAAGGGTGCCGACCAGGAGTCCATCATGAACAGAATTCGTCTACTCGGAACTTGCCTCGCCCTCGGCGGAGTGGCCCTGCTCGGCGGCTGCGTCGCTTACCCGGCGGGCTCCTACGGCTATTCCGAACCCTACTACGTGGATCCGGGCCCGGCCGTCGTTCAGCCGAACGTGTACATCGACGGCAGCTACTATTCGCGGCCTCGCTATCCCTCCTACTACTATGGCCGTCCCGGCTACTACGACCACGGACCGCGCCACGGCTATGCGCATCCGGTCCCGGTCCCGGTTCCGCGTCCAGGGGTCGGCCCGCGGCCTGGCGCGGGTGCGCGGCCCAGCGGTGGCGTGGCCGGCAACATCGTCCCGGTTCCACCAGGCCGTTCGCCGCGCGAAATCAATCAGATGCTGACCTCGCCGGATTCCCGCAACCAGACGCCGCCCTGAGCTCATCCGCGGCCGCGGTGGCGATAATTGCCTCATGACGGTACGCGAGATTCTCAAGATGGGTGACCCGAGGCTGCTGCGCATCGCGCAGCCGGTCGCCGCATTCGACACCGACGAACTGCACCTGCTGGTGCGCGACATGTTCGAGACCATGCACGCCGTCAACGGCGCCGGCCTCGCGGCGCCGCAGATCGGCGTCGATCAGCAGTTGGTGATCTTCGGCACCGACACCATCAATCCGCGCTATCCGGACGCGCCAATCGTGCCGCGCACGGTGCTCGTCAACCCCGTCATCACGCCGGTCGGCGACGAGGAAGAGGAGGGCTGGGAAGGCTGCCTGTCGGTGCCGGGCCTGCGCGGCGTGGTACCGCGTTTCGCCACCATCCGCTACACCGGCTTCGACCCCTACGGCGATCCCGTCGATCGCACGGTGAGCGGCTTCCACGCCCGCGTGGTGCAGCACGAGGTGGATCACCTGCTGGGCAAGCTCTATCCGATGCGGGTGCGCGATTTCTCGCGCTTCGGCTACACCGAGGTCCTGTTTCCAGGCCTCGATGCGGCCGAGGACGATTGACGTCCGGGTTCAGTTGTACTTGCCGCCTGTGCCGCCGATGCTGAAGCGGCCGGCGCCCAGGAAGGCGACTGCCAGCGCGCCGAACAGGTACATGCCCTGCAGTTCGAGCGCCCAGCCGCCTTGCTTGTTGAGCAAGCCGAGCTCCTTCATGTGCACCAGCCAGATCGCCACCAGCATGTTGATGACAACGATCCATGCCGCGGGACGCGTGTACAGGCCGATGATCAGCAGCACCGGCGCAACGATCTCGCCGATGTAGATCAGATACGCCAGTGCGCCCGGCAAACCGTGCGAGGCCAGCGTGTTGGACAGGAAGCCTACTCCGCCGTTGATCTTGGCGATGCCGTGGAGCAGGATCAGGATGCCAAGTGCCAGGCGCAGAACGAGTTTGCCGGTGTCGTCGGAACGGATCATGTCGAAGCCTTTCTGTTGTTAAAAAACAGGGCGATTGTGGTGGATAAATTCGTCCCGGCGCCGCTCGGCGGCGGGTTTGCGCGGCCCGCTCAGGCTGCGAGCGCTTCGAGCAACTCGGTTTCGATCGCGAGTTGCGCCCGCTGTCCCTGCAGTTCCGAGCCGCTGATCAGGAAGGTGTCTTCCACGCGCTCGCCCAAGGTCGTGACCTTGGCCAGCTGCAAGTTCAGGTGATGGCGTGCCAGCACGCGCGCCACCGAATACAAGAGGCCCGCGCGATCGCTGGCCGAGATGCTGAGCAGCCAGCGCTGCGCCTTGTCGTCGGGCAGCAGGCTGATGCGCGGCTTGATCGGGAAGCTGCGCACCCGGCGCGATACGCGGCCCTTGCTCGGCGGGGGCAAGGGGCCGGCCTCGTCGAGCGTCTTGGCCAGGCCGGTCTCCACCATGTTGATCAGGTCGCGATAGTGCTCGGGGATGAAGGTGGTGACAACCTGGAAGGTGTCGAGCCCGTAGCCGTTGGTGGCGGTGTGCACCTTGGCGTCGAGGATGCTGAAGGAAGACTGGTCGAAGTAGCCGCAGATGCGCGCGAACAGGTCCGGCTGGTCGGGGGTGTACGCCACCACCTGCAATCCCTCGCCCACCGGCGAGAGCCGCGCGCGAACGACGGCCGGCGTTTGCGGGTCGACCGGCACGTCCTTGTGCGGCACATGGCGCGACAACTGCATGGTGTGCCAGGCGATCTCGGATGCGTCGTGCCGCATGAAGTAGCCGACGTCGAGCGTCTCCCACAGCGCCTTGTGCGCCTCGAAAGGCTGCGCATGCAGCGCGAGCTGCACCAGCGCCTCGCGCTTGCGCGCCTCGACCTCGGCGCCGGGGTCGGGCATGCGGCCGCCCAGCGCGCGCAGCGTCGAGCGGTAGAGGTCCTCGAGCAGCTTGCCTTTCCAGGCGTTCCACACGCGCGGCGAGGTGCCGCGGATGTCGGCGATGGTGAGCAGGTAGAGGGCGGTCAGGTAGCGTTCGTTGCCGACGCGCTTGGCGAAGTCGCCGATCACCTTCGGATCGCTCAGGTCCTGCTTCTGCGCGACCTGGCTCATCACCAGGTGCTCGGCCACCAGGAATTCGATCAGCTTGGCGTCCTCGCGCGCGATCTCGTGCTGGCGGCAGAAGCGGCGCACGTCGCGCGCGCCCAGCTCCGAATGGTCGCCGCCGCGCCCCTTGGCGATGTCGTGGAACAGGGCCGCGACATACAGGATCCAGGGCTTGTCCCAGCCGGCCGCAAGCTGCGAGCAGAACGGGTATTCGTGCGCATGCTCGACGATGAAGAAGCGCCGCACGTTGCGCAGCACCATCAGGATGTGCTGGTCGACCGTGTAGACGTGGAACAGGTCGTGCTGCATCTGCCCGACGATGCTGCGGAACACGCGCAGGTAGCGCCCCAGCACCGAGGTCTGGTTCATGAGCCTGAACGCGTGCGTGATGCCGCGCGGCTCCAGCAGCATGCGCATGAAGGTCACGTGGTTCACGCGGTCGTTGCGGAACTTGCTGTCCATCACGTGGCGCGCGTTGTAGAGCGCGCGCAGCGTGCGGGCCGAAACGCCGTTGACGCCGATGGTCTTCTGGTAGAGCAGGAAGGTCTCGAGGATCGCGTGCGGGTCCTTGAGGTACAGGTCGTCGCTCGCCACCTCGATCAGCCCGGCCCGCTCGAAGAAGCGCTCGTTGATCCGCGTCGCCTCTTCGGCCTGCGGCTGCAGCCGCTCGGCGATGTTGAGCAGGAGGATCTGGTTGAGCTGCGTGACCGCCTTGGCCGCCCAGTAGTAGCGGCGCATCAGCGCCTCGCTGGACTTGCGCTGCGACTCGCCGACGTAGCCGAAGGTGGCGGCGACGGCGGTCTGCAGGTCGAACACCAGCCGGTCCTCGCGCCGGTTGGCGGTCACGTGCAGGCGCGCGCGGATCAGGCTCAGGAGCGCCTCGTTGCGCTTGATCTGCTGCACCTCGAAGGCCGTGGCCAGGCCGTTCTTCGCCAAGTCGTCCCAGCGCTTGCCGAAGCCGGCGGCCTTGGTCATCCAGAGGATGGTCTGCAGATCCCGCAGGCCGCCGGGCGATTCCTTGCAGTTGGGCTCGAGCGCGTAGGGCGTGTTGTCGAACTTCTGGTGGCGATGCCGCATCTCCTGCGACTTGGCGGCGAAGAAGGCCTGCGGGTCGATGGCGGCGACGAAGCGCTTCCGGAAGCCCGCATACAGCTTCTTGTCGCCGGCGATGAGGCGGGATTCGAGCAGCGAGGTCTGGACCGTGACATCCTTCGCGGCCTCGGCCAGGCACTCGTCGACCGTGCGCACGCTGGAGCCGATCTCGAGCCCGGTGTCCCAGCACTGGCCGATGAAGGCCTCGATCCGCGCCGCCTCGATGGCCATCGCGTGGTCCTGCGGCAGCAGCAGCAGCACGTCGACGTCGGAATAGGGGAACAGCTCGCCCCGGCCGAAGCCGCCGACCGCGACCAGCGCGAACTGGCTGCCGAAGCCGGCATCGGCCCACAGCGCATTGAGCGCCTCGTCGGCCAGGGCGGCCAACTGGCGCAGCACGGTGTGGACGCTGCGCGTGGGCGCGCGCGCGCAGCGCAGCTGGTCGAACAGCGCCAGCTTGTGCGTGCGGTAGGCGTCGCGCAACGATGGAATGTCCACCATGGCAGCCCTCAGAGGCCGGGCCGGCGTCAAGCCGCGGCGTTGACGAAAGCAGGAGGCGGCGGGCTGCCGGCCGAGAGCGTGAGCACCTCGTAACCGGTCTCGGTGACCAGCACGGTGTGCTCCCACTGTGCCGACAGCGAGTGGTCGCGCGTGACGATGGTCCAGCCGTCGTACTGGCCGCCGCGGGCGTCTTCCTTGATGTCGCGCTTGCCGGCGTTGATCATCGGTTCGATGGTGAAGGTCATGCCGGGCTTGAGCTCGTCCAGCGTGCCGGGCTTGCCGTAGTGCAGCACCTGCGGCTCTTCATGGAAGCCACGGCCGATGCCGTGGCCGCAGAACTCGCGCACCACCGAGAAACCGTTGCTTTCGGCGAAGCGCTGGATCGCCCAGCCGATGTCGCCCAGGTGCACGCCAGGCTTCACCTTGACAATGCCGTGCCACATCGCGTCGTAGGTGAAGGCGCACAGCCGCTTGGCTGCGATCGAGGCGTCGCCGACCACGAACATGCGGCTGGTGTCGCCGTGCCAGCCGTCCTTGATGACAGTGATGTCGCAGTTGACGATGTCGCCCTTCTTCAGCGGCTTGTCGTTCGGGATGCCATGGCACACCACGTGGTTGACCGAGGTGCAGATGGACTTGGGGTAGGGCACGCTGCTCGCGCCCATGTAGTTCAGCGGGGCCGGAATCCCGCCCTGGACCTGCGTGATGTAGTCGTGCGCGAGCTTGTCGATCTCGTTGGTGGTCACGCCGGGTTTGACGTGCGGGGTCAGGTAGTCCAGCACCTCGGAGGCGAGGCGGCACGCCACGCGCATGCCGGCCACGCCCTCGGCGTCTTTGTAGGTAATGCTCATCCCGGAATTATCCCATTCACCCCGCTAAAATTCAGGGTTGGCGCGGATGGCCCCAGTCAGCGGCCGCCGCCTCCTTCTCTTGATTCTCAAACGCGGCCGCCCGGCCGATCCGACCGTGACGTTGCCCGTGAACCCGCCTTCCCATCCCGTCGCCCCGGTGGTGACCTTCTTCGAGGGCGGCAGCGCACTCAGCGAATTCAGGGCGCGGCAGCTGCTGCCCCGCCTTTCGTCCGTCGAGCCGCGCATCGAAGGCATTTCCGCCCGTTTCGTGCACCTGGTCGTGACGGATGCGGCACTCGAACACGCCGAGCGCGACCGCTTCGCCGCGCTGCTGGGCTATGGCGAACCCTTCATGGCGCCTCCCAAGGCCGGGCCGAGCGTCGTCGTCACGCCGCGCCTGGGCACCGTGTCGCCCTGGGCCTCCAAGGCGACCGACATCGCCCACAACTGCGGCCTGGCGCTGCGTCGGGTCGAGCGCGTGATCCAGTACCACCTGGCGCTGAAGGCGCCGCTGCTGGGCAAGGCACCCACGCTGGAAGGCGACAAGCTCGCCGCGGTTGCCGCACTTCTGCACGACCGCATGACCGAATCGGTGCTGGCCGAGCTCGACCAGGCCGCCAGCCTGTTCGCCGAGCTGCCGGCCCAGCCGATGGCGCACGTCGACGTGCAGGTGGGCGGCCGCGCCGCGCTCGTCGCGGCCAACACGCAGTTCGGCCTCGCGCTGGCCGAGGACGAGATCGATTACCTGGTCGAGGCCTTCACCCGGCTCGGCCGCAATCCGAGCGACGTCGAACTCATGATGTTCGCGCAGGCCAACAGCGAGCACTGCCGCCACAAGATCTTCAATGCCGACTTCATCGTCGACGGCGTGGCGCAGCCGCAGAGCCTGTTCTCGATGATTCGCCACACCGAGCGCCAGAACCCGCAGCACACGGTGGTGGCTTACGCCGACAACGCGTCGATCATGGAAGGCACGCAGGTCGAGCGCTTCGTCGCCGGCTCGGCCTCGGGCAGCTATCAGAAGCAAAGCGCCCAGAGCCACGTGTTGATGAAGGTCGAGACGCACAACCATCCGACCGCGATCTCGCCCTTTCCGGGCGCCTCGACCGGCGCCGGCGGCGAGATCCGCGACGAGGGCGCGACAGGCCGCGGCTCCAAGCCCAAGGCCGGGCTGACCGGCTTCACGGTGTCGAAGCTCTGGCCCGAAGAGGGCAGCTACGGCAAGCCGGCGCACATCGCAAGCCCGCTGCAGATCATGACCGAGGGCCCGCTGGGCGGCGCCGCCTTCAACAACGAGTTCGGCCGACCCAACCTCCTGGGCTACTTCCGCGAGTACGAGCAGGCGATCGAGAGCGACGCTGACACCGTGCAGCGCGGCTACCACAAGCCGATCATGATCGCGGGCGGCCTCGGCAGCATCGACGCGACGCAGACGAAGAAGATCCCGTTCCCCGCGGGCTCGCTGCTGATCCAGCTCGGCGGCCCCGGCATGCGCATCGGCATGGGCGGCAGCGCGGCGAGTTCGATGGCTACCGGCGCCAACGCGGCCGAGCTGGACTTCGACTCGGTGCAGCGCGGCAACCCGGAGATCGAGCGCCGCGCGCAGGAAGTCATCAACCATTGCTGGCAGCAGGGCGCCGCGAACCCGATCCTCGCGATCCATGATGTGGGCGCGGGCGGCCTGAGCAATGCCTTCCCCGAGCTCACCAACGATGCGGGCCGCGGCGCGCGCTTCGACCTGCATGCGGTGCCGCTCGAGGAGTCGGGCATGGCGCCCAAGGAAATCTGGTGTAACGAGAGCCAGGAGCGCTATGTGCTGGCAATCGCACCGGAATCGCTCGTGCAGTTCCGCGCGTTCTGCGAACGGGAGCGCTGCCCCTTCGCGGTGGTGGGTGTGGCGACGGAAGAAAGGCAGCTGCTGGTCGCCGACGAATCCGTCGAGGCGCAACCCGTCGACATGCCCATGGACGTGCTTCTGGGCAAGCCGCCCAAGATGCTGCGCGACGTCAAGTCGGTCGCGCGCCGCTTCAAACCGCTCGACCTCAACGGTGTCGAGCTGCAGAAGGCCGCCATCGATGTGTTGTCGCACCCCACGGTGGCTTCGAAGCGCTTCCTCGTCACCATCGGCGACCGCACCGTCGGCGGCCTGAGCCACCGCGACCAGATGGTCGGCCCCTGGCAGGTGCCGGTGGCCGACTGCGCCGTGACCCTGGCCGATTACCAGGGCTTCGCCGGCGAGGCCATGAGCATGGGCGAGCGCACGCCGCTCGCGGCCATCGACGCGCCGGCCTCGGGCCGCATGGCGGTCGGGGAGGCCATTACCAACCTGCTGGCCGCGCCGATCGAGCTGTCGCGCGTCAAGCTTTCCGCCAACTGGATGGCGGCCTGCGGCGAGCCCGGGGAGGACGTGGCGCTGTACGAAACCGTCAAGGCGGTGGGCCTCGAACTGTGCCCGGCGCTCGGCGTCTCGATCCCGGTCGGCAAGGATTCGCTGTCGATGCGCACCCAGTGGCAGGACGACGGTGTGCCGAAAAAGGTGACTTCGCCCGTGAGCCTGATCGTGAGCGCCTTCGCCACGCTGGCCGACATGCGCGGCACGCTCACGCCGCAGCTCGACGCCACCGAGCCCGACACCACGCTGGTCTTGATCGACCTCGGCCGCGGCAAGCAGCGCATGGCCGGCAGCATCCTGGCGCAGACGCTGGCGCAGAGCGGCGACACGGTGCCCGATCTCGACGATCCGCAAGACCTGGTCAAGCTGGTGGCGGCCGTGAACGCGCTGCGCGCCGAGGGCAAGATCCTCGCGATGCACGACCGCAGCGACGGCGGCCTGTTCGCCGCGGCCTGCGAGATGGCCTTTGCCGGCCATGTGGGTGTGGCGCTCAACGTCGACCTGCTCGTGACCGAGGGCGACGGCATCAGCGACAGCCGTGCCGAGTACGGTGATGCCAAGAACTGGGCCGGCCAGGTCAGCGCGCGGCGCGAAGAGCTCACGCTCAAGGCGCTCTTCAACGAAGAGCTCGGCATGCTGCTGCAGGTGCGCACCGCCGAGCGCAACGAGGTCATGCAGACCTTGCGTGCGCACGGCCTCAGCGCCCACAGCCACTTCGTCGGCAAGACCCGACCCGCCGCTTCGACCATGGACGCGGGCAAGGGCAAGCTCGAGGTCTGGCGCGATGCCAAGGCCGTCTTCAGCGCCAGCCTGCACGACCTGCACCAGGTGTGGGACGCCGTCAGCTGGAAGATCTGCCGCGAGCGCGACAACCCGGCCTGCGCCGATGCCGAGCATGCGGCCGCCGGCGAGCCGCAGGACCCGGGCGCCCATGTGCTGCTGGCGCCGGGCGCCGAAGAGAACGTGGCCGCGCCCTTCCTGAACCTGGCGCGTCCCAGGGTCGCGATCCTGCGCGAGCAGGGCGTCAACTCGCATGTCGAGATGGCCTACGCCTTCAACGAGGCCGGCTTCGAGCCCTTCGACGTCCACATGACCGACCTGCAGGCGGGCAGGGCAGACCTGGCCGACTTCAAGGGCGTGGTGGCCTGCGGCGGCTTCAGCTACGGCGACACGCTGGGGGCAGGCATCGGCTGGGCGCGCAGCATCACCTTCAACCCGAAGCTGGCCGAGCAGTTCAAGAGCTTCTTCGGGCGCGGCGATACCTTCGGCCTCGGCGTGTGCAACGGCTGCCAGATGTTCGCCGAGCTGGCCGACATCATCCCGGGCGCGGAAGCCTGGCCGCGCTTCACCACCAACCAGAGCGAGCGTTTCGAGGCGCGCTTGTCGATGGTCGAGGTGCTCGAATCGCCGAGCCTGTTCTTCGCCGGCATGGCCGGCAGCCGGCTGCCGATCGCGGTCGCGCATGGCGAGGGCTATGCCAACTTCAAGCATCGCGGCGATGCCGCCCGCGCCATCGTCGCGATGCGCTTCGTCGACAACCACGGCCAGCCGACCGAGCGCTATCCCTTCAATCCCAACGGCAGCGCCGGCGGGCTGACCTCGGTGACCACCGCCGACGGCCGCTTCACCGCGCTGATGCCGCATCCGGAACGCGTGTTCCGCAACATCCAGATGAGCTGGACTTCGGGTGACAAGAGTGCGCTGAGCCCCTGGATGCGCATCTGGCGCAATGCCCGTAAATGGGTTGGCTGAGGACGCCGACGCCATGAAAAAAGCGGCCCGCGGGCCGCTTTTTCGTTGGAGCACGCGGGCCGGTGTTACTCGACCTTTGCCTTGGCGCGCAGTTCTTCCTGGTACTTCTGCAAACGCTGCTGCTGCAGCTGCTGCACGATCTGCGGCTTGACCTCTTCGATCTTCGGCAGCTGGGCCTGGCGGATGTCGTCGACACGGATGATGTGATAGCCGAACTGCGACTTGACCGGGGCCGACGTGGTCTCGCCCTTCTTGAGCTTGATCATCGCTTCCGAGAACTCGGGCACGAAGCTCGCCGGCGCGGCCCAGTCGAGATCGCCGCCGTTGGCGCCCGATCCCGGGTCCTTGCTCTGCTTCTTGGCGATGTCCTCGAACTTCTGGCCCTTCTTGAGGTCGGCCAGGATCTTCTGCGCCTGCTCTTCCTTCTCGACCAGGATGTGGCGGGCCTTGTATTCCTTGCCGCCGTTGGCCGCGACGAACTTGTCGTACTCGGCCTGCACGTCGGCGTCCGACACCGCGTTGGTCTTGCGATAGTTTTCGAACAGCTGGCGAATCAGGATGGCCTGGCGCGCGAGTTCGAGCTGGTTCTTGTAGTCGTCGGTGGCGTCCAGGCCCTGCTTCTGCGCTTCCTGCATGAAGATCTCGCGGGCCACCACTTCTTCGCGCAGCTGGCCCTGCATTTCCGGCGTGACCGGACGGCCGGCGGCCGCGAGTTGCTGGGCCAGCACGTCCATGCGCGCCTTGGGCACCGGCTTGCCGTTGACGATGGCCGCGTTCTGGGCGAATGCGGCGGGAATGGCGCCCAGAAGGGCAGCGGCTGCGACGGCCTGCAGGAGTTGTTTCTTCATAAGGGGAGGGTACTTTTGCCGCCCGGGCGGGCGGGAATCAAAGCGCTTCAAAGCGTCTCGATGGCGATGGCGTGAAGGCCCTGTGCGATGAAAACTTGCAGCGCATCATACACAAGCCGATGGCGCGCCACGCGGGCTTTTCCGGCGAAGAGGGGCGAGGCGATGCGCACGCGGAAATGGGTGCCGTAGCCTTCGGCGCCGGCACCCGCATGGCCGGCATGTGCGGCGCTTTCGTCGATCACCTCGAGCAGCGTGGGTTGCAAGGTGTTACGCAGGCGGGCCTCGAGGTCCGCAGAGGTCGGAAGGCTCATGCCGCAGGCTTGTCGGACTTGAGGTAGGGCGAGATGTAGAGCCCTTGCGCCACCAGGAAAACGATCGGGAAGGCATAGCCCCAGAGCTTGAAATTGACCCAGGCCTCGGTGCTGAAAGACGCAGCCACATAGCCGTTGATCGCGGCCATGAACACGCAGTAGGCGATCCATGCGATGTTGAGCCGGCCCCAGATCTGCGTCGGCAGTTCCAGCTGCGCGCCGAGCAGCATCTTGAGAAAGTTCTTCTTGAAGATCCAGAGCGCGACGGCAAGCGCCAGGGCCATCGCGCCGTAGAGCACCGTCGGCTTCCACTTGATGAAGCGGTCGTCGTGCAGGAGCAGCGTGAGCGAGCCGAACAGCAGGATCAGCACCAGCGTGGCCTTCTGCATCGGCGCCAGGCGGCGCTCGTTGAACCAGACGATGCCCGTCTGCAGCACGGTGGCCGCCATCAGCACGCCGGTGGCGGTGTAGATGTCGTAGAGCTTGAACGCGCCGAAGAACAGCAGGATCGGGAAGAAATCGAGAAGCAGTTTCATGTTGTTTCGTCTGCGTCACGCGTCGCGCTTGTGGAAGTCCAGCGAGGCCGAGTTCATGCAGTAGCGCAGGCCGGTTTCGGTGGGGCCGTCGGGAAACACGTGGCCCAGGTGGGCGCCGCAATTGGCGCACACATTTTCGGTGCGAACCATGCCGTGCGAACGGTCGACGATGTTCTTGATGGCGCCCGGCACCGCTTCCTGAGAGAAGCTGGGCCAGCCGCAGCCGGCGTCGAACTTGGTGGCGGATTCGAACAGCTTGGCGCCGCAGCAGATGCAGTGGTAACTGCCGTCTTCCCAGTGCGCCTCGTACTTTCCGGTGAACGGGCGCTCGGTGGCGGCGTGGCGCGTCACCTCGAAGGCGCCGCGCTCGGCGCCTTTTTCGGCCAGGATGGCTTTCCATTCGGCTTCGGTTTTCTGAATGGGTGTGGTCATGATGAGCAGCTGATTTCGATCGTGGAAGCCCAGTCGGGCGGGAAGCCGGCATAGGCCTCGTGGCCGGCATGGTCTTCAAATGGGGTTTCGAGCAGCTTCAGCAAGGTGGCGACGCCCGAGAAGTCTTTTTGCTGCGCCGATTCGATCGCCTGCTGGCCCAGGTGGTTCCGCAGCACGAACTTGGGATTGCTCTTGCGCATCAGGTCCGCGGCCTGCGCCGCCGGCGTCTGCGCATGGCGCTCTGCAAAGGATAGCAGCCAGGTGTCGAAACCGGCGCGATCGAGGAACAGGTCGCGCACCGCCTCGGAGCTGCCGCCGGCCATGTGATCGGACAGGCGGCGCCAGAAGATGGTGTAGTCGACTTTCTCCTGTGCCAGCAGCTTGAGCACGCCTTCGATCAGCGCGCGGTCGGCCGGCGCGGCGTCCATCAGGCCGAGCTTGGCGCGCATGCGCGCCTCGAACGCGTCCGGGAACACCGTCTTGTACGACTCCAGGGCGGCGACCGCGATCTCCTGGTCGCCGATCAGCGGCAGCAGCGCCTGGGCCAGGCAGAACAGGTTCCAGTACGCGACATTGGGCTGCTGGTTGAAGGCATAGCGGCCGGCAGTGTCGCTGTGATTGCAGATGTGGCGCGGATCGAAGCCGTCGAGGAACTGGAAAGGTCCGTAATCGATGGTGAGCCCGAGGATGCTCATGTTGTCGGTGTTCATCACGCCATGGCAGAAACCGACCGCCTGCCACTGGGCCAGGAGCGCCGCCGTGCGCTCGCTCACCGCTTCGAGCAGGGCCGCATAGGCGTTGCCGTTGAAGTGATCGGTCGTGCGGCAGGCGGGGTAGTAGCGGTCGATGACGTAGTCGGCCAACGCGCGCAGTTCCTCGTCGCGCTGGTTGGCCGCGAAATGCTCGAAGTGGCCGAAGCGAATGAAGCTCGGCGACGCGCGCGTCACGACGGCGGCGGTTTCGAGCTCCTCGCGGCGCACGCGCGCATCCGAACCCGTCACGCACAGCGCGCGCGTGCTCGGGATTCCTAGCGCATGCATCGCTTCGCTGCAAAGGAATTCGCGGATGCTCGAGCGCAGCACGGCGCGGCCGTCGCCCATGCGCGAGTAGGGCGTGCGCCCCGAACCCTTGAGCTGCAACTCGAAGCCGCGCTCGGTTTCACCCAGCATGATGGCGCGGCCGTCGCCCAGCTGGCCGGCCCAGACGCCGAACTGGTGGCCGCTGTAGACGCTGGCGTAGGGGCGCGTGCCGGCGACCGGCACATTGCCGGTGAAGGCGGCCAGGCCTTCGGCCGAATGCAGCCAGGCTTCGTCCAGTCCGAGTTCGCGCGCCAGCGCGGTGCTGCGGCCGACCCAATAGGGTTCGGGCAGCGGAGTGGGGCGGAGCTCGGTGAAGAAGGCAGGGCCCAGGGCGGAAAAGCCCGGGGTCCAGTCGAGGCCCAGGTCGACGATGTCCGCCTCGTCTGCAAGCATGCTCATGTGCGGATTGTCCCGTACCCGCCTAAACCCCTGGCTGCAGGGGCCATCGCGCGGGCGCCGGAAATTGCTGGACAAGTGTCCTGATTGAAACTAAAGTGCCGCCGTGTCCGGAAGCGGCCACCAGCGAAAAACACCTATTGGAGACAAGACGATGATGACGCCTGGTCAAAGCAGGATGAAGGCCATCATCCGCGAGACTTCGGCATGAACGCGCTCGCGGTCGATCTCCTGGGGCGTGATCGTGGACTTGAAGAGCAGCTGGTGAATCATGCCGAGCATGAGCGAAGCATCGATTGCGGCGTTGCGGCCGGAGAAACGCCGGATCAGGTTGGCCAGCCGGTTCAAGAGCATGCCCCGATAGGCTTCGATGTGCTGCCTGATCGGCTTGTCCGAACGATAGACGTAGAGGAAGTTCAGCTCGACCGCCACGCCCACCGGGTGCTCGGTCGCCTGACGAAGAATGAACTCGGCGAGCCGCTGCGACAGCAGCTTGTGCAGCGTGCGGCGCGCGCCCGGCGACAGGGGCCAGGTCGTCGTGCGGCTGGCCATCAGCGCGTCGAGCTCTTCCAGGTGCTTGACGTTGTCGTCGGCCGCCAGAACGGTGAAATGGATGAAAGCCTGCTCCAGCAGGTCCGGCAGGCTCGAGAAGAAGTAGGTGGTGAGCGACTTGGGGACGCCGGCTTCCGCGGCGATGGAGCGATGCGTGATCGAGTAGATGCCTTGCTTGGCGATCGACACCAGCGCCGCATCCAGCAGCAGCTTTTTCGACTGCTCTCCCTTGGTGCTTTTCACGCGCTTGGGTTCGGCAGCAGGCGCTTCGGTGTTCGGGCTCGGATGCCCGGCCTTGCCGGGTCTCGCACTGCGGGTTTCTGTCATTGTGTGATGGGCCGAAGATTGAATGAATCTCGAATCAGGCGGGCACCAAAGCCCGCGAAATTTTCGAACTCTATTTGAATAGGAGCTTACAGATGCTGGGTTTGATGCAGGACCAACCGTTGCTGATCTCGTCGCTGATCGAGTTCGCCGAGCGCCACAACGGCGACGCCGAGATCGTCTCGCGGCGCGTCGAAGGCGACATCCACCGCAGCACCTGGCGCCAGATCGCTGCGCGCGCGCGCCGGGTCGCCAGCGCGCTGGACCTCGAGCAACTGCTCTTTTCCGACCGCATCGCCACGCTGGCCTGGAACGGCTACCGCCACCTGGAGCTCTACTACGGCGTGAGCGGCAGCGGCCGCGTGCTGCACACCATCAATCCGCGCCTGCATCCCGACCAGATCGCCTGGATCGCGAACCATGCCGAAGACCAGGTCCTGTGCTTCGATCTCACTTTCCTGCCGCTGATCCAGGCCGTGCATGCCAAGTGCACCACCATCAGAAAGTGGATTGCGCTATGTGATGCCGACAAGCTTCCGGCCGACAGCGGCATCCCCAACCTGGTGAGTTACGAGGCCTGGATCGCGCCTCATTCCGACACCTATGCCTGGCCCAGCTTCGACGAGAACTCGGCCTCGAGCATGTGCTACACGAGCGGCACCACCGGCAATCCGAAGGCTGCGCTCTACAGCCACCGCTCCACGATGCTGCATGCTTATGCGGCCGCCTTGCCGGACGTGATGGCGATCTCGGCGCGCGATTCGGTGCTGCCGGTGGTGCCGATGTTCCACGTCAACGCCTGGGGCATTCCGTACTCGGCCGCGCTGGTCGGCGCCAAGCTGGTGTTTCCCGGCCCCGCGCTCGACGGCAAGTCTGTGTTCGAGCTGATCGAATCCGAGAAGGTGAGTTTTGCCGGCGGTGTGCCGACCGTCTGGCAGATGATGCTGGGCCATATGCAGGCCAACGGCCTCAAGTTCTCGACGCTCAAGCGTACCGTGATCGGCGGCTCGGCCTGCCCGCCGGCCATGATCAACGCCTTCCAGCAGCAGTACGGCGTCGAGGTGCTGCATGCCTGGGGCATGACCGAGATGTCGCCGCTGGGCACCTTGTGCACGCTGAAGAACAAGCACCTCACGCAGTCGCCCGAGCAGCAGACGGCCATCCGCATGAAGCAGGGCCGCGCCATCTTCGGCGTCGACATGAAGATCGTCGACGGCGACGGCAAGGATCTGCCCTGGGACGGCAAGACCTCCGGCGATCTGCTGGTCAAGGGGCCGTGGGTGGTCAAGGAGTATTTCAAGGGCGAGGGCGGCGACCCGCTGGTGCCCGACCAGCAGGGGCGCGGCTGGTTCCCTACCGGCGACGTGGCGACCATCGATGCCGACGGCTTCCTTCAGATCACCGACCGCAGCAAGGACGTGATCAAGTCCGGCGGCGAGTGGATCAGTTCGATCGACATCGAGAACATCGCCGTGGCCCATCCGGCGGTCGCGATGGCGGCGTGCATCGGCGTGGCCCACCCGAAATGGGACGAGCGCCCGATCGTGATCGTGGTGAAGAAGCCGGGCGCCGAACTCACGCGCGACGAGCTCTTGGCCTTCTACGGCGGCAAGACGGCAAAGTGGCAGGTTCCCGACGACGTGGTTTTCGTCGACGCCATTCCGGTCGGCGCGACCGGCAAGATCCTGAAGACGCGCCTGCGCGAGCAGCTGCGCGACTACAAGCTGCCCGGGTGCTGAAAAGGCGTCGATCCTACCGGCGGGTAGCACCAGCGCAGTGCGTCCTGTCGCATGAGTGATAGAAACCGCCCCCGCCGCGGAACGCTTACGGGCATTCCCTGACGGGCGGGGTCAGAAAGACTTGTAATCTCGTTGCGCATTGCAGCACAGAACAGGAGACATCGAATGAAATACGCTCTGAAGATCGCCAGCGCGGCCATCCTCGCCGCCACCGCCACCGGCGCCCTTGCCCAGAAGGGCGAGACCGTCCGCATCGCGATGATCGAAGGGCTCTCGGGCCCGTTCGCCAACGTCGGCCAGAACCAGCTGAAGAGCTGGCAGCTGGTCGCGGAGAAGCTCAGCGGCGCCAAGAACGCGGCGGGCGTCAAGTTCGAGGTCATCGGCATGGACAGCAAGAGTTCGCCGCAGGAAGCGCTGAACCTCCTGAAGGCAGCCAGCGACCAGGGCTTTCGCTACGTCACGCAGGGCAACGGCTCGAATGTCGCCGTGCCGCTCGCCGATGCCGTCGCCAAGCACAACGAGCGCAATCCCGGCAAGGAGATCATCTACCTGAACTATGCCGCGGTCGACCCGGTGCTCACGAACGAGAAGTGCAGCTTTGCGCATTTCCGGCTCGACGCCGACACGTCGATGAAGATGGCCGCGCTCACCTCCTTCATGAAGGATCAGCCCAAGATCTCGAAGGTCTACCTGATCAACCAGAACTACTCCCATGGCCAGCAGGTCTCGAAGTACTTCAAGGAAGGCATGGCGCGCAACCGGCCCGACGCCAAGATCGTGGGCGACGATCTGCACCCGCTGGGCCAGGTCAAGGACTTCGCACCCTACGTGGCCAAGATCAAGCAGTCGGGCGCCGACACGATCGTCACCGGCAACTGGGGGCAGGACATGACCCTGCTGATCAAGGCGCTGAACGATTCGGGCCTGAAGCTGCCGATCTACGCCTACTACGCCGGCGTGTCCGGCACGCCGACCGCACTGGCTTCGGGCGGCGAACTAGAGGTCTACCAGATCGCCTACAACCACTCGAACTACACCGGCGAGCTGGGCACCTTGATGAACGAGTTCAAGACCAAGTTCGGCGACGACTTCTACACCTTCTCGATCTACAACGCGATCCTGATGATGGGCGAGGGCATAGCCAAGGCCAAGTCCACCGACCCCATGAAGGTCGCCGGGGCGATGGAAGGATTGAAGTTCAAGGGCTTCAACGGCGAAACCGAGATGCGCAAGACCGACCACCAGCTGCAGCAGGGACTCTGGATCTCCAAGTGGCAGAAGGTCGATGCCAAGTACAAGTACAGCGTGGAGAACACCGGCTACACGTTCGCGCCGGTGAAATACCTCGAGCCCTACATCGCAAGCACGCCGACGTCTTGCGAGATGAAGCGGCCGGCACCGTAATACCGGCACACCAGCGAAACGCCGGTGGGTGATGGAAGTCGCTCACCGGCGCTTTTTTTGACTTCGCCCCTCGCGGCTGCAACGACGACGACGACACTGTGGAATTCTTCGCCATATCCTTGCTGAACGGCCTCAGCTACGGGCTGCTGCTGTTCATGCTGAGCTCGGGCCTGACGCTGATCTTCAGCATGATGGGCGTGCTCAACTTCGCGCACACCAGCTTCTACATGCTGGGTGCTTATTTCGCCTACACCATCTCGGGTGTGCTGGGCTTCTGGACCGCCCTGGTCGTCGCGCCCCTGCTGGTCGGCGTGCTGGGCGCGCTCTTCGAGCGCTACAGCCTGCGGCGCGTTCACAAGTTCGGCCACGTGCCCGAGTTGCTGGTGACTTTCGGTCTGTCCTACCTGATCCTCGAGCTGGTGCAGCTGGTCTGGGGTCGTGCGACGGTGCCGTACGGGCTGCCGGAGCAACTGCAGGGGCCGCTGTTCACCCTGTTCGGGACGCAGTTTCCCAAGTCGAGATCCTTCATCATGCTGCTCGCGCTGCTGATGCTGCTGTCGGTCTGGCTCTTGCTGACCCGCACCCGCATCGGCCTGGTGATCCAGGCTGCGCTCACGCATCCGGAGACGGTGGAAGCGCTGGGCCACAACGTGCCGCGGGTGTTCATGCTCGTGTTCGGCGGAGGCGCGGCGCTGGCTGCGCTGGCCGGCGTGATCGGCGGGAACACCTACGTCACCGAGCCTGCCATGGCCGGGGCGGTCGGGTCGATCGTGTTCGTGGTGGTGGTGGTCGGCGGGATGGGCTCATTGGCTGGGGCCTTCCTCGCATCGCTCCTGATCGGCGTATTGCAGACCTTCGCCGTGGCCATCGACGAGTCCTTGGCGTCCGGGCTGCAGGCCGTGGGCGTCACCGTGACCCCCAGCACCTTCGGGTACGAACTGCTTCAGCTCAGCGTCGCGCAAATCGCTCCGATCCTGCCGTACCTGTTCCTGGTGCTGATCCTGATCTTCCGGCCCAAGGGGCTGCTCGGCAAGCGGGAGGGCTGAAAACATGACGACCCATGCAAGCACGTCCGCGGCGCGTGCCGACGACACGCCGGTGTCCGGCGCCGGTACGCGGAAGACCGCCTACTACCGCTTCAAGCCCTGGAACATCGGGCGCGTGCTGATCTGGACGCTCTTCGCCCTGAGCCTGATCATCGCGCCGCTGGTGTTTCGCAGCAGCCTGGCGCTCACCATGCTGTCGCAGATCGGCTATCTCATCATCATCTGCCTGAGCTACAACATCCTGCTCGGGCAGGGCGGCATGCTGAGCTTCGGCCACGCCGTCTACACGGGGCTGGGCGCCTTCGTCGCGGTGCACGCGATGAATCTCGCCACCAAGGGGGCCATGCCGCTGCCGCTGGTGACGATTCCGCTGGTCGGCGGCGTGGCGGGCGTGCTGTTCGCGATCCTGCTGGGCTATGTGACCACCAAGAAGTCCGGCACCACTTTCGCGATGATCACGCTGGGCATCGGCGAGTTGGTCGCGGCCATGTCGCTGATGTTTCCGGGCTTCTTCGGCGGCGAGGGTGGCGTCACGACCAACCGGGTCTACGGCTCGCCTTTCCTCGGCTTGAGCTTCGGGCCGCAGATCCAGGTGTACTACCTGATCGCGGCGTACTGCTTCGTCTCGACGGCGCTCATGTTCGCGTTCACCGGCACGCCGCTGGGCCGCATGCTCAACGCGGTGCGCGACAACCCCGAGCGCGTCGAGTTCATCGGCTACGACACCCAATGGGTGCGCTACCTCGCCTTCATCATTGCCGGTTTCTTCGCCGGCATCGGCGGCGCGCTGGCGGCCATCAATTTCGAGATCGTCAACGCATCCGACAGCCTGAGCACGATTCGCTCGGGCGGCTACCTCCTGTTTACCTTCCTGGGCGGAGCCACCTTCTTCTTCGGCCCGATCATCGGCGCCGTGTTGCTGGTACTGGCGTCGGTGCTGCTGTCGGAGCTCACCAAGGCCTGGCTGCTGTACCTGGGGCTGGTGTTCCTGTTCATGGTGATGTTCGCGCCGGGCGGCATCGCCAGCCTGATCATGATGAACCTGCGCGTTGCCAAGTTCGGCAAGTTCAAGCGCCTGTGGGGTCTCTACGGCGGCCTGATCCTGACCGGGGCCGTGATGGTGGTCGGCGCGGCGGCGCTGGTCGAGATGATCTATCACGTGCAGCTCAACATGGCGCTGGGCCCGAAGCTCAACTTCATGGGCGTGGAGCTCGACGTCTCCAGCGCGGCCAGCTGGATCGGGGCCGGCGTCGTGCTTGCCGTGGGTGTGTTGCTGGTGGAATGGGTGCGACGCCGCTTCGTGAAGGTCTGGGGCCATATCCAGGAAGAGATCGAAGCCGAGATCAAGCGCAGGGAGCTCGCATGACCCACGCACTCGAATTGAAGGCCTTGCGCAAGAACTTCGGCAAGACCGAGATCATCCGTGGCGTCGACCTGGCGGTAGAAGCCGGCGAGCGCATCGCGATCATCGGGCCCAACGGCGCCGGCAAGTCCACGCTCTTCAACCTCATCAGCGGCCGGCTCGAGCCGACCAGCGGCGAGGTGCTGCTGCATGGCCAGCGCATCGACGGCCACAGGCCCTACGAGATCAACCGCCGCGGCCTTTCGCGCAGCTTCCAGATCACCAACATCTTCCCCAAGCTCAGCGTGTTCGAGAACCTGCGCTGCGGCGTGCTGTGGAGCCTGGGCTACCGCTACACCTTCCTGCGCTTTCTGTCGAAGCTCGACGATGCGAACGAGCGCACCGAGGAGTTGCTGCGCCAGGTGGGACTCGAAAGAAAGCGCGACGTGCATGCGGTGAACCTCACCTATGCCGAACAGCGGGCGCTGGAGATCGGCGTCACCATCGCCGGCGGCGCCAGCGTGATCCTGCTCGACGAGCCCACGGCCGGCATGAGCAAGACCGAGACCGCGCACTTCATCGCGCTGATCAAGCAGGTGACGATCGGCAAGACCCTGCTCACCGTGGAGCACGACATGGGCGTGGTGTTCGGCCTGGCCGACAAGATCGCGGTGGTCGTCTACGGCGAGGTGATCGCCTTCGACACGCCCGCGGCGGTGCGCGCCAATGCGCGCGTGCAGGAGGCGTACCTGGGCTCTTCGGTCGCGGACGCGCAGAGCGGAGGACACTGAAGAAATGCTCAAGCTCCAGGACATCCACGCCTACTACGGCAAGAGCCATGTGTTGCATGGCGTTTCATTTGCGGTCGGTCCCGGCGAGATCGTGGCCTTGCTGGGCCGCAACGGCTCGGGCCGCTCGACCACGGCCAAGGCCATCATGGGCCTGGTGCATGCCGAAGGCGGCCTGCACTGGAAGGAAAAGGACATCCTGCGCCGCAAGGCCTACGAGATCGCGCACATGGGCATCGGCTACGTGCCCGAGAACCGCGACATCTTTCCCAAGCTCACGGTACACCAGAACCTGCTGCTCGGGCAGAAGGGCAAGGGGAAGGGCAGCCGCTGGCAGTTCGACGACATGTACGGCATGTTCCCGCGCCTCAAGGAGCGCCAGCACACCGAAGCCGGCGTGCTCTCGGGCGGCGAGCAGCAGATGCTGACGCTGTGCCGCACGCTGATGGGCGACCCCGACCTGATCATCATCGACGAGCCGACCGAGGGTCTCGCGCCCAAGATCGTCGAGCTGGTGGGCCAGTACCTGCGCACGCTCAAGGACAAGGGCATCTCGGTGCTGCTGATCGAGCAGAAGCTGACGATTGCGATGCAGATCTCCGATCGCGCGCTGGTCATGGGCCATGGCAGCATCGTGTTCGACGGCACGCCGGACAGCCTGCGTGCCGATGCCGCGACCCGCAAGGAGTGGCTGGAGGTCTGACCGCCAGCCAACTTGTCTCGGCAGCGACTGATACCCGGTTGCGGGGTCACGCGAAACGCCTAGAATTTCAAACAAAAAAGAACACTCGTGCTTTTTAACGCGAGGCCCCTTTTTTCGATCCTCCCCCATCCCAAAGGAACGCAGCATGACGGCTGAATACAAAGTGCTCGGCGACGTCGCCGTGATCACCCTGACCAATCCCCCGGTCAATGGCCTCGGTTTCTCGACGCGCATCGGCATCACCGACGGCCTCTCGAAAGCGCTCGACGACGCGGCCGTCAAGGCGATCGTGATCACCGGCGCGGGCAAGGCCTTCTCGGGCGGTGCCGACATCAAGGAGTTCGGCACGCCCAAGGCGCTGCAGGAGCCCAATCTGCTGAGCGTGATCCTCGCGCTCGAGGCATCGACCAAGCCGATCGTCGCGGCCATCCATTCGGTCTGCATGGGCGGCGGCCTCGAGCTGGCCCTGGGCTGCCACTACCGAGTGGCCGCACCCGGCACCAGCGTCGCGCTGCCCGAGGTCAAGCTGGGCCTGCTGCCCGGCGCCGGCGGCACGCAGCGCCTGCCGCGCGTGCTGGGCGTGGAGACCGCGCTCAACATGATCGTGAGCGGCGAGGCCGTCAAGAGCGAGCTGCTCGCCTCGCTGCCCGGCCAGAAGCTGTTCGACAAGCTGGCCGCTTCGCCGGAATCGCTGTTCGAGGAAGCGGTCGAGTTCGCCAAGTCGGTGGCCGGCAAGAGCGCCGAGCTGCCGCTGGTGCGCAAGCTGCCGTGCAAGCATCCGCAGGGCGACGCCTACTTCCAGTTCGCGCGCAACATGGTCGGCGGCATGTCGAAGAACTACCCGGCGCCGCTTAAGTGCGTGGATGCGGTGCAGGCCGCCACGCAGATGAAGTTCGACGACGGCATGGCCGAAGAGCGTCGCCTCTTCACCGCGCTGATGTTCACGCCCGAATCGATGGCGCTGCGCCACCTGTTCATGGCCGAGCGCGCGGCTTCGCGCATTCCCGACGTGCCGGAAGACACGTCGCAGCGCACCGTCAAGTCGGTCGGCGTGATCGGCGCCGGCACCATGGGCGGCGGCATCTCGATGAACTTCCTGAACGCGGGCATCCCGGTCAAGATCCTCGAGATGAAGCAGGAGGCGCTCGACCGCGGCATCGCCACCATTCGCAAGAACTACGAAGCGCAGGTCAAAAAGGGCAAGCTCAAGGCCGAGAAGTACGAGGAGCGGATGGCGCTGCTGTCCACCACGCTCGACTACAACGACCTGAAGGACGCCGATCTCGTCATCGAGGCCGTGTTCGAGGAGCTCGGCGTCAAGGAGAAGGTGTTCAAGGAACTGGACCGCGTCGCCAAGGCCGGTGCCATCCTGGCTTCCAACACCTCGACGCTCGACGTCGACAAGATCGCCGCCTTCACCAAGCGCCCGCAGGACGTGGTCGGCATGCACTTCTTCAGCCCGGCCAACGTGATGAAGCTGCTCGAAGTGGTGCGCGGCAGGGAGACGGCCAAGGACGTACTGGCCACCGTGATGGCGATCGCCAAGAAGATCAAGAAAACCGCGGTGGTCTCCGGCGTGTGCGACGGCTTCATCGGCAACCGCATGATCGAGCAGTACTCGCGCCAGGCCGGCTTCCTGCTGGACGAGGGCGCGACGCCGCAGCAGGTCGACCGCGCCATCGAGAAGTTCGGCTTCGCCATGGGCCCGTTCCGCATGGGCGACCTGGCGGGCAACGACATCGGCTGGGCGATCCGCAAGCGCCGCGCCACCGAGCAAGCCGACATGAAGTACAGCAAGACGGCCGACAAGCTCTGCGAGCTGGGCCGCTTTGGCCAGAAGACCGGGGCGGGGTGGTACGACTACCAGGCCGGCAAGCGCGATGCGATCCCGAGCCAGGTCGTGCTCGACCTGATCGAGAAGCACCGCAAGGACGAAGGCATCACGCCGCGCAAGATCTCCGACGAAGAGATCGTGCAGCGCCTGGTCTATGCGCTCGTGAACGAAGGCGCGCACATTCTCGAGGACGGCATCGCCTCCAAGTCGGGCGACATCGACATGGTCTACCTCACCGGCTACGGCTTCCCGGTGTGGCGCGGCGGCCCGATGCACTATGCCAACCAGGTCGGTCTCTACAACGTGGCCGAGGCGATGAAGCGCTTTGCGAAGAACCCGCGCGATGACGCGGGCTTCTGGCAGCCCGCGCCGCTGATCCAGAATCTGGTGGCCGAAGGCAAGCAGTTCAGCTGAAGCGACGGCGAGGACGGGCTGTGATCAAAAGGACGTTGCTCGTGCTGCTGCTGGCGCTGCTTGTGCTGGCGGTGGTCATCGCGGGCAACACCTGGCGCACGCCCTCGCGGCAGTTGCAGGTGCCGGCGGTACAGAAGGTCGCGGTCGACGCCAAGGCGGTGGCCGAGCGGCTCTCGGGCGCGATCCCGATCCGCACTGTATCGAGCTTCGAAGGTGGGCAGCAGAACGGCGAGGAGTTCAAGAAGCTCCATGCCTACCTGGCGCAGCAGTTTCCCAAGCTGCATGCGACGCTGAAGAAGGAAGTCGTCGGCGACAACGCGCTGCTCTACACCTGGACCGGCAGCGACCCCGCTGCCCGGCCGGTTGCGCTGATGGCGCACCAGGACGTGGTGCCGATCGCGCCGGGCACCGAGAAGGCCTGGGAGGTCGAGCCCTTCAGCGGCCAGATCAAGGACGGCTTCGTCTGGGGTCGCGGCACCTGGGACAACAAGGGCAACCTGCTGGCGCAGCTGGAAGCCATCGAGATGCTGGTGGCCAGCGGCTTCCAGCCGCGGCAGACGGTGTATCTGGTCGCGGGCGATGACGAGGAGGTCAGCGGCCTGCGTGGCGCGAAGCCGATTGCGGAACTGCTGAAGTCGCGCGGCGTCCGGCTCGAATGGGTGCTCGACGAGGGCCTGCTGGTCACCGAAGGCGTGCTCGCGGGCCTCGACAAGCCGGCCGCCCTGATCGGCCTGGCCGAGAAGGGCTACGGCACCTTCTTCCTCTCGCTCGATACGCCGCCGGGCCACTCGTCGATGCCGCCATCCAGCACGGCCATCGGCAGCATGAGCGCGGCGCTCGCAAAGCTCGAAGCGAACCCGATGCCGGCCGCGATCGGCGGCGTGGCGGGCGAGATGTTCGCGACGCTCGCGCCCGAGATGAAGGGCTTCGGCCGCGTGGCGCTCTCCAACCTCTGGCTCTTCGGCCCGGTGGTGCAGGGCCAGCTCGAGAAAGGCGTGAGCAGCAATGCGATGCTGCGCACCACCACCGCGCTGACCATCGTGCGCGCCGGCAACAAGGACAACGTGCTGCCGGGCCGTGCCGAGGCGGCCGTCAACTTCCGCGTGCTGCCGGGCGACACGCTGGCTTCGGTGGAGGCGCACATCCGCAAGACCGTCGCGAACGATGCGATCACGATCAAGCAGTATCCGGGCAACTCGGAGCCCTCGCCGGTGTCGCCCACCGACAGCGCGGGCTATCGGACCATCGCGCAATCGGTGCGCCAGACCTTTCCCGATGCCATCGTCGCGCCGGGCCTCATGATCGCCGCCACCGATTCGCGCCACTTCGCGATCGTGAGCGACGCGGTCTACCGCTTCTCGCCGGTACGCGCGCGGGGCGAAGATCTGTCGCGCTTCCACGGCACCAACGAGCGCATCTCGATCGCCAACTACGTCGAGATGATCCAGTTCTATCACCAGCTGTTGCGCAACACCGTGCAGCAGCCCCAGTAAGCATCACCCCTCTTTTTCAAAGGACCACACCATGACCAGCGCCGTCATCGTCTCCACCGCCCGCACGCCGCTCGCCAAGAGCTGGAAGGGCGCCTTCAACATGACGCACGGCGCCACGCTCGGCGGCCATGCGGTGCAGCACGCGGTGGCGCGCGCCGGCATCGAGCCTGCCGAAGTCGACGACGTGATCATGGGCTGCGCCAATCCCGAAGGCGCGACCGGCGCCAACATCGCGCGCCAGATCGCGCTGCGCGCCGGATTGCCGATCACCACCGCGGGCATGACCATCAACCGCTTCTGCTCCTCGGGCCTGCAAACCATCGCGACCGCGGCGCAGCGCATCATCGCGGGCGAGGGCGAGGTCTACGTGGCCGGCGGCGTCGAGAGCATCTCCTGCGTGCAGAACGAGATGAACAAGCACATGCTGGCCGACCCCTGGCTGGTGAAGCACAAGCCCGAGATCTACTGGAACATGCTGCAGACCGCCGAGCAGGTCGCCAAGCGCTACGACATCGGCCGCGACGCCATGGACGAGTACGGCGCCGCGAGCCAGCAGAAGGCCACCGCCGCGCTCGAGGCCGGCCTCTTCAAGGCCGAGATCGCGCCGATCACCGTGCTGGCCGGCGTGGCCGACCCGGTGCTGGGCCTGCGTACCAAGGAAGTCACGGTAGAGAACGACGAAGGCATCCGCCCCGGCACCACCAAGGAAGGCATCAGCGGCATCCGTCCGGCGATTCCGGGCGGTGTGATCTCGGCCGGCAACGCCAGCCAGTTCTCCGACGGCGGCGGCGCCTGCGTGGTGGTCGACGAGAAGTACGCCGAGAAGAAGGGCCTGAAGCCGCTCGGCCGCTTCCTCGGCTTCGCGGTCGCGGGCTGCGAGCCCGACGAGATGGGCATCGGCCCGGTGTTCGCGATCCCGAAGGTGCTGAAGCGCCTGGGCCTCAAGGTCGGCGACATCGACCTCTGGGAGCTCAACGAGGCCTTCGCGGTGCAGGTGATCTACTGCCGCGACAAGCTCGGCATCCCGGGCGACCGCCTGAACGTGAACGGGGGCGCCATCGCCGTCGGCCACCCGTATGGCGTGAGCGGCCAGCGCCTGACCGGCCATGCGCTGATCGAAGGCAAGCGCCGCGGCGCCAAGAAGGTGGTCGTCACGATGTGCATCGGCGGCGGCATGGGCGCAGCCGGCGTATTCGAGGTACTCTGAGCCTGCTGCGAGGGCCGAACTGAAGACCGGAGGTGAAGGGCGCAGAGCGTCCTTCGCGCCCGGTTTCCGAATTGAAAGTCACGAAATGAGCCTTCGTCCCACCCTCGACTTCCTGCTCTACGACTGGCTCCACGCCGAGTCGCTCAACGAGCGCGCGCGCTTCGCCGACCACTCGCGCGAAACCTTCGATGCCGTGCTCGACACCTGCGAGCGCATCGCGCGCGAGAAGTACGCGCCGAACAACCGCATCGTCGACACCCAGGAGCCGCACTTCGACGGCGACAAGGTGATCCTGCCGCAGGCCACGCACGATGCGCACAAGGCCTTTGCCGAATCCGGCATGCTGAGCGCCGCACAGGACTACGAGATCGGCGGCATGCAACTGCCCTACACCGTGCAGGCGGCGGCCAACAGCTTCTTCGCGATGGCCTCGGTCAGCATCGGCTCCGGCATGCTGACCAGCGGCAATGCCAACCTGCTGATGGTTCACGGCACGCCCATGCAGCAATCGGTGTTCGCGAAGAACGAGTTCGCAGGCCGCTGGTCGGGCACCATGTGCCTGTCGGAGCCGCAGGCCGGCTCCAGCCTCAGCGACGTGGCGACGCGTGCCGTGCCCGACGGCGCCGATTTCCGGGACGATCCGCTCGGGCCCCGCTATCGGCTCTTTGGCAACAAGATGTGGATCTCGGCCGGCGACCATGAGCTGACCGAGAACATCGTGCACATCGTGCTGGCCAAGATCCCCGACGAGAAGGGCAAGCTCATCCCGGGCACGCGTGGCATTTCGCTCTTCATCGTGCCGAAGAAGATGGTCGATGCCGAAGGGCAACTCACCGGCGAACGCAACGACGTCGCGCTCGCGGGCCTCAACCACAAGCTGGGCTGGCGCGGCACCACCAACACGCTCCTGAACTTCGGCGAGGGCAAGTTCCCCGTTGGTGGCAAGGCCGGTGCGGTGGGTTACCTCGTCGGCGAGCCCGGCAAAGGCTTGCACTGCATGTTCCACATGATGAACGAGGCGCGCATCGGTGTCGGCACCGCGGCGACCATGCTGGGCATGGCCGGCTACCACGCATCGCTCGACTATGCAAAGAACCGGCCGCAAGGGCGGCCGGCAGGCCCGGCCGGCAAGGACGCGGCCAAGCCGCAGGTGCGCATCATCGAGCATGCCGACGTGCGCCGCATGCTGCTCGCACAGAAGGCGTATTGCGAAGGCGCGCTGGCGCTCGAGCTCTATTGCGCGCGCCTGGTCGACGAGCAGAAGACCGGTGACGCGCAGGCCGCCGACGACGCGCGCCTGCTGCTGGAGGTGCTCACGCCGATCGCCAAGAGCTGGCCCAGCGAATGGTGCCTGGAGGCCAACTCGCTCGCGATCCAGGTGCACGGCGGCTACGGCTATACGCGCGACTTTCCGGTGGAGCAGTACTGGCGCGACAACCGCCTGAACATGATCCACGAAGGCACGCACGGCATTCAGGCGGCCGACCTGCTGGGCCGCAAGGTGCTGATGGAAGACGGCCGCGGCCTGCAGCTCTTGGCCGCGCGCGTCACCGACACCATCGCGCGTGCGGCCCGCATGCCCTCGCTGGCCGTGCATGCCAAGGCGCTGGCCGAAGCGCTGCAGCGCATCGGCAACGCGACCAAGGCAGCCTGGGCCACCGGCAATCCGCAGGAGGCGCTGGCCAATGCCGTGCCCTACATGCAAGCCTTCGGCCATACGGTGCTTGCCTGGATCTGGCTCGACGTGGCGCAGCACGCGCTCGAACGCGACGCGTCGAAGGCGCTGCCGGCCACGGCCGGGCGTATCGGCGCGACCGACTATTTCTTCAACTACGAACTGCCGAAGATCGGTGCCTGGCTCAATGTGGTCGAACGGCGCGACCCGACCTGCGCAGCCCTGCCCGAGGAGGCTTTCTGATGGCCGTCAAACCCCACGCCACGATCGAGAAATGGATCTGGATCCTGATCTACGGTGGCCTCTTCATGCTGATCCTCGGCATCGCGACCGGCCGATCGGACGAGACCCTCGGCTGGGTCATGGCCGTCCCAGGCGTGGCCGTGGCCATTGTCGGCGTGGTCCTCATCTACGTTCGCTCCCGCCTGAAGGACTGACATGCCCCCAAGCTCACTTCGTTCGCTGCCCCCCGAGGGGGCGCTCATTGCCCTTCGGGCGGCCGGGCGGGCAATGCCATGATCAAGCACATCGTGATGTGGAAGCTCAAGGACCCGGCCAAGGCCGCGCTGTTCAAGGAGAAGCTCGACAGTTGCCGCGGCCTGGTGCCGGGCATGCGCCAGTTCGAGGTCGCGGTGCGTGCGCCGGGACTCGAAGCCAACTGCGACGTTGTGCTGTGCTCGGCCTTCGACGACAAGGCCGCGCTGCAGTCCTACCTGGAGCATCCGCAGCACGTCGAAGTGTCCGCGGTGCTGGGCACACTGCGCGAAGCCCGCAGCGTCCTCGACTACGAAACCCCCTGAACCCTCGGAGACACCCATGACCGCACGCAGCATCCAGAAACTGTTCGACCTCAGCGGCAAGACCGCACTCGTCACCGGCGGCTCGCGCGGCCTCGGCCTGCAGATGGCCCATGCGCTCGGAGAGGCCGGCGCCAAGATCATGCTGAGTTCGCGCAAGGCCGATGACCTCGAGCAAGCCGCGGCGGAGCTGCAGTCGGCCGGCATCGACGCCCGCTGGATCGCGGCCGACTGCTCGAAGGAAGAAGACACGCGCCGCCTGGCCGACGAGACCCTGGAACGCCTGGGCGCGGTCGACATCCTGGTCAACAACGCAGGTGCGAGCTGGGGCGCGCCGGCCGAAGACCACCCGGTCGAGGCCTGGGACAAGGTGATGAACCTCAACGTCCGCGGCTACTTCATCCTCGCGCAGCAGATCGCGCGCGGCTACATGATCCCGAAGAAGACTGGCCGCATCATCAACATCGCCTCCATCGCGGGCCTGAACGGCAACCCGCCCGAGATGCAGACCCTGGCCTACAACACCTCGAAGAGCGCCGTGATCGGCTTCACCCACACGCTGGCGGCCGAATGGGGCAAGTACAACATCAACGTCAACGCCATCTGTCCCGGCTTCTTCATGACCAAGATGGCCGCGGGCCTGATCAAGTCGATCGGCGAGGAGAAGATGGCCTCGCATGCGCCGCTGGGCCGCCTCGGCGACGACGAAGACCTGAAGGGCATCACGCTGCTGTACGCGAGCGATGCCGGCAAGCACATCACCGGCCAGTGGCTGGCGATCGACGGCGGCGTGAGCGTGGTGCTCGGAGCTTGAGGTGGACGACATCAACGTCCGCTCCTACACGAGCCAGATCCCGTTTGCGCGGCATCTGGGCTTCGAGCTCACGAAGTTCGAGGGCGGCGAGTCCGAGATCCGCTACACGGCGAAGCCCGAGCATCTCAACACCTTCGACGTGACCCACGGCGGCGCCTGCATGACGCTGCTCGACATCACCATGGCCGCGGCCGCGCGCAGCCAGACGCCGGAGATGGGCGTGGTCACGATCGAGATGAAAACCAGCTTCATGCAACCCTCGGTCGGCCCGCTGCATGCGCGCGGCAAGCTGATCCACCGCACCGCGACGCTGGCCTTCACCGAAGCGAAGATCTACGACGAGCAGGAGCGCGTCTGTGCCCATGCCACCGGCACCTTCAAGTACGTGAAGCGGCGCCTTCCCACCGGCCCCGGCAGCGCCAACGCGATGCGTCCGCCGTCCACAGATTAGGAGACTTTCATGCCCATCAACAGACAACAACTGCTCGACAACCGCCCCGATGGCGAAGCCGTCGCTTCCAATTTCAAGCTCGTGAGCACCGAGACGCCGCCGTTGAAAGACAACGAGGTGCTGGTGCGCCACCACTACATGAGCCTCGACCCCTACATGCGCGGCCGCATGAACGACGCCAAGAGCTACGCGCAGCCGCAGCCGCTGGGCCAGGTGATGCAGGGCGGCACGGCGGGCGAGGTGGTCGAGAGCAAGCACCCCAAGTACGCCGTCGGCGACAAGGTGGTCGGCTTCGGCGGCTGGCAGGAATACAGCGTGGTCGATGCCTCGCAGCCCGGCGCCTTGAGGAAGGTTGACACCGCGTACGTACCACTCTCGTACTACCTCGGCGCGGTCGGCATGCCCGGCGTCACGGCCTGGTACGGCCTGGTGAAGATCATCAACCCGAAGGCCGGCGAGACGATGGTCGTCACGGCCGCCAGCGGCGCGGTCGGCAGTGCCTTCGGCGCGCTGGCCAAGGCGCGCGGCTGCCGCGTGGTCGGCATCGCGGGCGGTGCGGACAAGTGCAAGTACGTGACCGACGAACTGGGCTTCGACGCCTGCATCGACTACCGGCAGCATCCCGACGTCAAGAGCATGAGCACAGCGCTGAAGGAGGCCTGCCCGAAGGGCATCGATGGCTACTTCGAGAACGTCGGCGGCTACATCTTCGACGCGGTGCTGCTGCGCGCCAATGCCTTCGCGCGCGTCGCGCTGTGCGGCATGATCGCCGGCTACGACGGGCAGCCGCTGCCGCTGGCCAATCCGGCGCTGTTCCTCATCAACCGGATGAAGCTCGAAGGCTTCATCGTCAGCGAGCACATGGAAGTCTGGCCCGAGGCGCTGGCCGAACTGGGCCAGCTGGTCGCCACCGGAAAGCTCAGGCCGCGCGAGTCGATCGCGCAGGGCATCGAGTCGGCGCCCGAGGCCTTCCTCGGTTTGCTCAAGGGCAAGAACTTCGGCAAGCAACTGGTGAAACTGATCTAGGCAAAGTGCAAGGAGGCCGGCGATGAACACGACGCACGAGGTCTTCAACCAGCCGGCCCCGCTGGCCGGCTACAACCTGTTCGAATCCAACCGGCCGCTGCGCGATGCGCTGAAGTTCAACGCATCGCAGCTGCAGCTCGCGCCGCTCGCGCATCTGGGCGGCGTGATCGGCTCGGTCGAGATGCAGACCCATGCGCGGCTCGCGAACACGAACCCACCGGTGCTGCACACGCACGACCGCTTCGGCCGGCGCATCGACGAGGTGGAGTTTCATCCGAGCTATCACGCGTTGATGAAGGCGGCGGTGGGTGCCGGCCTGCACGGCACACCGTGGACAGGGGAATCCGCATCCCCGCACGTCCAGCGCGCCGCCGGCTTCATGCTCTTCACCGAGCTCGAGCCCTCGGTGCTGTGCCCGATCTCGATGAGCTACGCCGTGACGCCCGCGCTGCGCGGCAACGCGGCCATCTATGCCGACTGGGGGCCGAAGCTCGCGAGCCTCTGGTACGACCCGGTGCTCAGGTCCGCGCTCGACAAGCCCGGCGTGACCATGGGCATGGGCATGACCGAGAAGCAGGGCGGCTCGGACGTGCGCGCCAACACCACGCGGGCGGTTCGCGTCGCCGGTGATGATTGGGGCGAGCGCTACGAGATCACGGGCCACAAGTGGTTCTTCTCGGCACCGATGTGCGATGCCTTCCTGGTGCTCGCACAGGCGCCGGCCGGTCTGTCGTGCTTCTTCATGCCGCGCGTGCTGCCCGACTGGATGGGCGATGACGTGCGCAACGGCATCGGCATCCAGCGCTTGAAAGACAAGCTCGGCAACAAGGCCAACGCGAGTTCCGAGGTCGAGTTCCATGGCGCGAGCGCCTGGCTGGTCGGCGAAGAAGGCCGCGGCATTCCGCAGATCCTCGAGATGGGCACGATGACGCGGCTCGACTGCGCACTCGGCACCAGCGGCCTGATGCGCCAGGCCTTGAGCCTGGCCCTGCATCACACAGCGCAGCGCCAGGCCTTCGGCAAGCCGCTCATCGAACAGCCGCTGATGAAGAACGTGCTGGCCGACCTCGCGCTCGAAAGCGAAGCAGCGACCGCGCTGGCCATCCGCCTCGCGCGCGCCTTCGATCGCCAGCAGGACGAGCACGAGCGCCTGATGGCGCGCCTGCTGACGCCGGTGGCCAAGTTCTGGATCTGCAAGCGCGGCAGCCACTTCGCGCAGGAGGCGATGGAATGCCTCGGCGGCAACGGCTACGTGGAGGAGGGCGGCGAAGGCGTGATGGCGCGCGTCTACCGTGAGATGCCGCTCAACTCGATCTGGGAAGGCGCCGGCAACATCATGGCGCTCGACCTGCTGCGCGGGCTTCGCAAGGGCGATGCGGTCGCGGCATTGGTGCACGAACTGGCGCCGGCGCGCGGTGTCGATGCGGCGCTCGACAGCCTGGCCGATGCGCTGCCGGCGCGCATCGAGGCCATGGCCACCGAAGCCGAGGCGCGGCGGCTCGCGCAGGACGTGGCGCTCGCGGTGCAGGGCGCGCTGCTCGTGCAGACCGCGCCGCAGGCCGTGGTCGGCGCCTTTTGCGCATCGCGCCTGGGCGGCGACTGGGGCCATGCCTTCGGCACGCTCCGCGCCAGCACCGATTTCGATTCCATCATCGCGCGTGCGCGGCTCCAATGACGCGGACATCCAAAGGACCCTCATGGCAGACCTGATCCTCCACCACTACGCGACCTCGCCCTTTTCCGAAAAGCTGCGCCTGATCCTCGGCTACAAGAAGCTCACATGGAAGTCGGTGATCATTCCGCAGATTCTGCCCAAGCCCGACCTGCTCGCGCTCACGGGCGGCTACCGCAAGACGCCGGTGCTGCAGATCGGCGCCGACATCTACTGCGACACCGCGCTGATCTGCGACGTGCTCGAGCACATCTCGCCGCTGCCGTCGATCTATCCCGAGCCGGGCAAGGGCCTGGAGCGCGTCGTTGCCCAATGGGGCGAGACCTCGCTCTTCTGGGCCTCGATGGCCTACAGCTTCAGCGGCAAGGGCGCGGCCGACCTGTTCGGCAAGGCGCCGCCCGAACTGGCCAAGGCCTTCGGCGAGGACCGCAAGGCCATGAGCGTGAACATGGTGCGGCACCGCCCGGGCGATGCCGCGGCGGCCTACAAGTCCTACCTGCGGCGCATGTCCGACATGCTGGACGACACCGACTACCTGCTCGGCGCCTATCCGACGGTCGCCGATTTCGCCTGCTACCACCCGCTGTGGTTCACGCGCAAGCGCACGCCCTCGATGGCCGGC
This sequence comes from Variovorax sp. LjRoot84, assembly GCF_964254305.1. Classification (NCBI taxonomy): domain Bacteria; kingdom Pseudomonadati; phylum Pseudomonadota; class Betaproteobacteria; order Burkholderiales; family Comamonadaceae; genus Variovorax; species Variovorax sp. LjRoot84. The sequence goes on along the minus strand of NZ_CAXUTE020000001.1, from coordinate 3,107,599 downwards.
ATCCTGCAGTTCACGCCGGCCGTGGGCGACTGGATGGACCGCATGGCCGCGATCGGCCACGGCACGATGGAGACCTTCGATGCCGCGCAGGCCATTGCGGTCGCGGCCGCTTCGACGCCGCACACCCTCTTGTCCGACAGCACCTTCCAGGACGAGCACGGCATTCCGCTCGGGACCCGCGTCACGGTCGCGGGCGAGAGCTTCGGGCCCGAGCCCACCGAAGGCGAACTCATCGCCGCCACCCGCACCCACTACACGCTGCGCCGCACCGACCCGCGTGCCGGGATCGTGCACGTGCACTTCCCGCGGGTCGGTTATGCGTTGAGAAAAGTCGAAGGCTGACGCTCGCAACGGGCACCTTCGCGACTGCATCGTGCAGGTTTCCGTATTTCAATAGCGTCTCCCTCAAGAGACGAAAAGGACACGGGCAATGATTCAGGATTTCAAGGGCACCACCGCAGTTCTCACCGGCGCCGGTTCCGGCTTCGGCCTCGAGTGCGCGCGCATCGGCGCGGCGCGCGGCATGAGTCTCGTGCTGGTCGACGTGCAGCAGGACGCACTCGACCGCGTGCAGGCCGAGATGGAAGCCGCCGGTGCGCAGGTGCTGGCGCGCAAGGTCGACGTCGCCGATGCGCAGCAGATGGAGCAGCTCGCCAAGGATGTGCAGCAGCGCTTCGGTGCGCCGCACTTCGTCTTCAACAACGCGGGCGTGGGCGCCGGCGGCCTGGTGTGGGAGAACACCGTGGCCGACTGGGAATGGGTGCTCGGCGTCGACCTCTGGGGCGTGATCCACGGCGTGCGCCTGTTCACGCCGATGATGCTGCAAGCCGCCGCCAGGGACCCTTCGTACCGCGGCCACATCGTCAACACCGCCAGCATGGCCGGCCTGCTGGCGCCGCCCAACATGGGTGTCTACAACGCGGCCAAGGCGGCCGTGGTGAGCCTCACCGAAACGCTCTACCAAGACCTGAAGCTCATCACCGACCAGATCGGCGCCAGTCTCCTGTGCCCTTACTTCGTGCCGACCGGCATCACCAGCAGCGAGCGCAACCGGCCCGATGCACTCGCTGCCGGCGAACTCACCAAGAGCCAGCTGATCGGCCAGGCGATGAGCAACAAGGCCGTCAGCAGCGGCAAGGTGACGGCGGCCGAAGTGGCGCAGATGGTGTTCGATGCCATCAGCGCCAACCAGTTCTACGTGTTCAGCCACCCGAAGGCGCTGGGCAACGTGAAGAGCCGCATGGAGAGCATCGTGTCGATCTCGAATCCGGCCGATCCCTTCCTGGAGCGGCCGGAGATCGGCGCCAAGCTGCGCGAACAGCTGCGCGCGGGCTGAGACTCCCCCTTCAACCCTGCGGCGTTTCCTCGATCGCTTCGACGCGGTCGGGATAGAAGGCGAGGTGGTTCTTGATCTGCTCGACGGACGCGTAGGGCTGCTCGTAGGTCCACACGGCGTTCGCCCCTTTCTCACCGGCCGAGGGAATGCTGTAGTAGGCGCAGTCGCCCTTGAAGGGGCAGTAGGTGGCGTGTTCGGTGCGCTCGAGCAGCGACATGTCCACGTCCTTGCGCGGGATGTACTGCACGGCGGGGTAGCTCGCTTCGCGCAGCGTCAAGGCCGCGCGCGTGTCGGCGATCACGCGGCCGGCGGCCTTCACGACCACGCGCGCGGGGTTCGCGGCAATGGTGATCGGATGGTCCGGGCCGGGAATCTTCACGGGTTTTTCCTGCATGTGTCTGTCCTTGGTTGAACGGCGGCGGCCAGGGTATGAGCGATCGGATGACACTTCCGGCCTGTCAAGTGTTCCACTGCTGCTTCTGGAGGCAATCCGGGCGCAGGCCCCGTGGGACAACGATCTAAAAAGTTCCCAGTGCAGTTTTCCACAAGCTTGTCCACGGGCGCGGGGGACATGTCGGGATGCCGAGGAGACCGCGGGATGTTTTCCTACACCTTCTTCCAGGGCATCGGCACAAAGTTGCAGGGACTTGAAACTGGCGTCGAGGCCGGCTTATACTGAACCAACAGGTTCTGTGTTTCATCCCAACCCCAAGGAGATTTCGAATGTCCTATGTCGATGGATACGTCGTTCCCGTTCCCAAAGCAAATATCGAGGCCTATCGCGCGATGGCCACCAAGGCGGGAAAGATCTGGCGCGAGCATGGCGCGCTCGAATACCGCGAATGCGTGGCCGACGATGTGAAGGCCGGTGAAGTCACCTCCTTTCCGCAGGCCGTGAAACTGAAGGACGACGAGACCGTGATCTTTTCGTACATCGTGTTCGAGTCGCGCCAGCACCGCGACGAAGTCAACGCCAAGGTGATGAGCGATCCGCGCCTGGCCGACATGATGGATCCCAAGACCATGCCCTTCGACGGCAAGCGCATGTTCTGGGGCGGCTTCAGCCCGCTGGTCGAACTCTGAGTCCGGCCTGGCCGGCGATCCACTGCCACACCGCGCGGACCGCCGGTTCACGCTCGCGCCCTTCGGCGGCTGTCAGGAAATAGCTGCCGGTAGCGAGTGCGGGCCCGAAGGGCTGCAGCAACGCGCCGCTTCGCAACTCCTCGGCGCAGAGCGTGAGGCTCAGCAAGGCGACGCCATGCCCCGCCAGCGTGGCGAGCAGGGCGTGCGTTTCGTCCGAGAACGAGAGGCCTGAGGCAGCGCGCGTCGTGCGCGATTTGCTCGCAGCGATACCGGCCTCCTCGAACCAGCGCGACCACACGGCCGGTGCGCGCGCCTGCGGCTGCCAGTCGCTGTGGATCAACCGGTGCTTCGGCAGATCCTGCACGCGCTTCAAACCCAGGAGCGGACTGCATACCGGCGCATAGCGCTCGGCCATTAGCTCGGCCGTCACCAGGCCCGGCCAGTCGCCGCTGCCGGAGCGGATCGCGAGGTCGGCATCGCCGCGCGCGAGATCGACCAACAGATCGCTCGCATGCAAGCGCAGCTCGATGCCGGGGCAGGCGGCGCGAAAGGCCGCCATGCGCGGCAGCACCCACTTGGCCGCGAAAGCGGTGTTGGTCGTGAGCGTGACCGTGTCGCTCGCCGAGCGCTCGCGCAGCGCATGCACGCCGGCTTCCAGCACGTCGAAGCCTTCGCGCAGCGCATGGAACAGGCGCAGTCCGGCCGGCGTGAGCGCCAGTTGGCGCGTCAGCCTGCGAAACAGCGGCTGGCCCAGCGTGCTCTCGAGTCCGCGCACCTGGTGGCTGATGGCCGTGGGCGTGACCGAGAGCTCGGCCGCCGCGCGCTGAAAGCTCAGGTGCGCCGCGGCCGCCTCGAAGGCGCGCAGCGAGGACAGGGGCGGCAGCCGGCGGGGTCGCCTCACAGGTGAATTCAGCTCATCCATGCAGGAAGAAATCCTCGTTTGTGCAAGGGGTGGCGCAACCCTAAATTGAATACGCCAATTCATTCATTGCCACGCAGGAAAGACCCTTTCATGACCACGCTTCTGCACATCGATGCCAGCGCTCGGCTCGGCCGCTCCGGCATCGATCCCCATGGTTCCCATACCCGCAGGCTCTCTGCGCGCTTCGTGGCGCGCTGGCATGCGGCGCGGCCTTCGGACCGCATCGACTACCTCGATGTCGGCCAGGCGCCGCCCGCGCATGTCACGGGGCCCTGGATCCACGCTGCGTTCACGCCCGCCACGGCGCGCGAGCCGTGGATGCACGAAGTGCTTGCGGAGAGCGACCGTCTCGTGGACCAGCTCATCGCCGCCGACCTGATCGTGGTCGGCCTGCCGATGTACAACTTCGGCGTCCCGGCGCAGTTCAAGGCCTACATCGACAACATCGTGCGCGTGGGCCGCACCTTCAGCTTCGACCGTGCGCGCGGCGAGGTGCCTTACTGGCCCTTGCTGGCCGATGCAGGCAAGCGCCTGGTGCTGCTGGGCTCGCGCGGCGACTTCGGCTACGGCGAAGGCCAGCGCATCGCGCACCTCAACCACACAGAGGCCAGCGTGCGTTCGGTGTTCGGCTACATCGGCATCCGCGAGGTGCACGAGATCGCCGTCGAGTACGACGAGTTCGGCGGCGAGCGGCTGGCGCAGTCGCTCGGCGAGGCCGATCTCGCGGTCGATCGGCTGGTCGATAAGCTCTCGGCCTCACACCTTCAACTCATGATGGAAAACGCATGACCGCCATTCAGCTCATCAACCCGCCCGGACTCTACGACCCGGCCCCCAACGGCTATTCGCACCTCGCGATCGTCCCGCCCGGAAGCCGGCTCGTGCTCGTTGCAGGGCAGGGCGGCGAAACGGCGGAGGGCAGCTTGCCGCCCGACTACGCATCGCAGGTCCGCCAGGCCCTCGGCAACATGCGCGTGGCGCTCGCTGCGGCCGGCGCCGAGGTCACGCATGTCGCGCGCCTGCTGGTGCTCATCGTCGATCACACCGAAGAGCGGCTTCACGTGTTCGGCGCCGAACTCGACCGTGTCTGGGGCGATGCGCGGAAGCCGGCCTGCACGCTCATTCCGGTGCCGCGGCTGGCGCTCGACGGCATGCTGTTCGAGATCGAGGCGACGGCAGTGGTGCCTGCCTAGGCGGGACGTTCGGCCTCAGCGGTAAGACAGCACCAGCCCGTGCACCAACCGTGTCCAGCCGTCCAGCATCACGAACAGCAGCAGCTTGAAGGGCAGGGAGATGGTGGTCGGCGCGATCATCGACATGCCGAGCGCGAGCAGCACGGTGGCGACGATCAGGTCCACCACCACGAACACCAGGTAGATGATGAAGCCGATCTGGAAGGCCCGCGTCAGCTCGCTGAGCGTAAAGCTGGGCACCAGCACCATGAAGTCGTCGGCCCCGAGCTGCTCGGCCCTGGCCTTGGGCCAGATGTTGGAGGCCGACTTGAGGAAGAACTGCCGCTCGCGCTCGTGCGTGTGCTTCTGCAGGAATTCCTTCACGGGCACCTTGGCTGCATCGATCACCGCCATGATGTCGCCCATGCTTTCGCCCTTGACGCCGAAGCTGCGGTTGCGCAGCGCGTCGCCGATGTCCATGCCGACCGGCGCCATGATGTAGACCGACAGGATGATCGCAATGCCATTGAGCACCATGTTGGGCGGTGTCTGCTGCAGGCCGAGCGCGGTGCGCAGCAGGCCGAAGACGATGACCAGTTTGGTGTAGCTCGTCACCATCAGCGCCGCGAAGGTCGCGAGGCCGAACGCGACCATCACCGCGACGAGTGTGAGAGGCTCCGGTATTCCGCCTTGCATCGTCAGGGCCTTAGACTTCGCCGGGCGCGAACTCCGACACGCGCACGCCCAGGCGGTCGCCCACGGCAACCAGGTAGCCCTTGCCAAGCACGTTGCCGTGCGCAAGGATGCGCACCGGGCTGCGGTTCAGCGGTTGGGCCAGGTCGAAGATGTGCCCGGCGCGAATGCTCTTCAGTTCGCCGAGCGACAGCGACAGGTCGCCGACCTCGAAGCGCAGCGTCACCTCCAGCGCATCGAGCCGGTCGATCGGCAGGTTGACGTTGTCTGCGGTGTTCGCAGGATCGGCGGGCATATCTGGCTTCATGGCGCTGTTTCTCGATTGCTGAACGGTGATGCGCGAGCCTTCGGCCAGGGCGGAGAGGTGCAGCCCCGCGGGGCCTCCCAGCTCGGCGGTGACGACGATCGCGGCACCCGAAGAACTCCATTGCTCGATGCCGACGATGTCGCCGGGGCGAATGCTGCTGATCTCGCGAAGCTGTATCGGCGTGCTGCCGAGACTGAAGCTCACGGGCAGGTGCAAGGCGTCGAAGGCATCGCCGGTGCGCGCGGCATGCCGGAGTCCGGTGGCCGCAGGTACGAGCGCGTCGAGCGTGGCGGCGTCGTCGAACTGCACGAAGCCGCGCAGCATCGCGCCGCCGTCCGACGGCGTGGCGACGAAGAAGGCCGCGCGCTCCGGGTCGCAATGCAGGAGCGGCTGCTCGCGCGTTTCCCGCGCGTCGCGCGCCTCGGCCTCCGATGGCTGCCATTCGAAGTGCAGGCGCAGTGCCTTCTCGAGCGCGTCAACCACCGGATGCAGTGCATCGGCCAGCAGGATGTAGCGCAGGTCGCGCGGCAGCAGGTCGATGCGGCGTTCGCCAAGCAGCACTTGCATGCTCGGCGCATCCATCGCCAGATGCCCGACATGCGCGCCGAGCCGGAAGCTGTAGCGATCGCGCGTCATGTGGCCGACGGCCGCATCGTGTTGCCACGCGAGCCGGTAGTTCACGCCCCTGGCCGCCACGCCGTGCTGCGGCGCTGCCGCGTAGAGACGGTTGAGCGCACGCACATTCGCTGCATCGGCGCGAGGCAGGGTGCGGGCCTCGCCGAGTTCCGTCACCGCTTCAGCAGGCCCGGTCGGCATGCATGCTTTCGTTCGAACAACTGCTGCGTCTTGTCACTGTCCATGGGCCTCGAAGCAATGCGTACACCTCTCGCATCGGGACGGGCAGCTTAGCGAAACGAAGGTATCGCAGGTAGTACGCAAATGCGTAGTGCCGTGCACGCGACAAGTTCTGCATGCCTACGAGAACTCGTGGTTGCTGTGAACAGATGGCGGCGCTTAGAGTGCGCCGCAGCGTGACTTTTTTCACGTTCGCTGCCAGCTTGATGCTAAGCACATCGGCCTACTACGTCTCCAAGAAACCTTAAAGCAAGGACGCAATGGCGAGCCCCTCGCGATCTCTACAGCAGTACCGTGGCGGCGTTCGCGACCTGTTGAGCAACGCCGGCCGCTACAACGATCTGCTGCTCGCGGGCCTGCTCGTGGTGGTGGTCGCGCTGTTCGTGCTGCCGCTGCCGACGCCGCTGCTGGACCTGCTGATCGCAAGCAACCTGGCCATCAGCCTGGTGCTTTTGATCATCGCGATGTATGTGCCCTCGGCGCTGTCGCTGTCGACTTTTCCGTCGCTGCTGCTGTTCACCACGCTGTTTCGCCTCGCGCTCAACATCGCTTCCACCAAGCTGATCCTGCTGCAGGCCAATGCCGGCCACATCATCGACACCTTCGGTAAGCTGATCGTCGGCAACAACGTGGTGGTCGGCGGCGTGGTTTTCCTGATCATCGCGATCGTCCAGTTCATCGTCATCGCCAAGGGCTCGGAGCGTGTGGCCGAAGTGGCGGCACGGTTCGCGCTCGATGCGATGCCGGGCAAGCAGATGAGCATCGACGCCGACGTGCGCGCAGGCGTGCTGTCCTCCGCCAAGGCGCAGAAGCGCCGCCAGCTGCTGGAGCAGGAATGCCAGCTGCACGGCGCGATGGACGGTGCGATGAAGTTCGTCAAGGGCGATGCCATCGCCAGCATCGTGATCGCGCTGGTCAACATCCTCGCAGGCATTGCCATCGGCACGCTGATGCACGACATGACGCTGGGCGGTGCGCTGCAGCGCTACGCCATCCTGACTGTGGGCGACGGCATGGTGTCGCAGATTCCGTCGCTCCTGGTGTCGATCGCGGCCGGCATCGTGATCACGCGCGTGAGCACCGGCGACCGCCGCGACTCGCAGCTCGCGCAGCAGATCGGCGATCAGTTGATGGCCCATCCGCGCGCGCTCATCATCGCCGGCCTCGCGGTGGCGAGTTTTCTCGTCGTGCCCGGTTTTCCGAAGTGGGTGTTCGGCCTGCTGGCCGCCATCCTGCTCGGCCTGGGCTTCGCGATGCGCATGCTGCGCCAGCAGCGCAACACACCGGGCTGGATCTCGCACGGCGACGGGGTGGCCGCCGAAGAAACCGACACCGACCACGCCATCGCCGCGCCGCTGGCTGTGCGCCTGTCGGCCGGTTTGCGCGCCGCGGTCGATCGCTATGTGCTCGACCAGCACTTGTCGGCAGTCAAGACTTCGGTCGAATCCGACCTCGGGCCGATCTTTCCGCGGCTCCAGCTGAACTATGCGGGCGGCATGGCCGACAACGAGTACCAGGTGCTGGTGCACGACGTCGCGGTGGCACGGGGCATGCTCAAACCCGGCTGGCTGCTGCTCGATCCGGCGCAGGCCGTCGCGACGCCGCCGGGCGCGGAAGTCGCCGAACCCTTCGGCCCCTTCGCGCGGGTGGTGTGGGTGCCCAACGCGGACCCCGGCATGACGACGTGGACCGGCGCGGAAGTCGTTGCCCAGCACGTGGACCACACCGTGCGCCGCCACGTGAAGGATCTGATCGGCCTGCAGGAGGTGCAGCGCCTGCTGCATTCGGTGCAGCGCGATGCGCCCGAGCTGGCGGCCGAGGTGCTGCGCGTGGCCTCGGCCCAGCGCATCGCCGAGGTGCTGCGCCGGCTGCTGCAGGAAGGCATTCCGATCCGCAACCTGCATGCCATCTTCGAGAGCCTGACGATGTGGGCCGCGAAAGAGCAGGACGGCATCGCGTTGACCGAGCTGGTGCGCATCCACCTCGGGCGCTACATCACCAGCCGCTACGTCGGCGCGAACCGCCAGCTCGAGGCGATCCTGTTCGAGTCCAGCCTGCTGGACCGGGTGCAGAACGCCATCGAGCGCTCGCCGCGCGGCAACCTGCTGCTGCTGAGCCCGGCCGTCACGCAGGACATCCGCGAACAGCTGCGCCGCATCCTCGGCTCGACGGCCAACCGCGTGGTGGCGATCGCGTCGTCCGACGTGCGGCGCTACGTCAAGAACCTGATCGAGCCGGTGGCGCCGCAGCTGGCGGTGCTGTCCTATCAGGAGATCGACGACGACGTGGCCCTGCAGCCGGTGGGCTGGATCACCAATCCCCAAGCGCATTGATGAACGACAACAACGACCTCATTTCCGAGGGAACCGAAACGAGCCATGACACCGCAGAACATTCTGGACATCACGCGCGAGGGCCTGCTGCTCGTGCTGTGGATCTCGCTGCCGGTGGTGGTGGTGTCCACGCTGTCGTCGCTCGTCGTGGCGGTGCTGCAGGCGGTGACGCAGGTGCAGGACCAGAGCATCGGCCAGTCGGTGCGCCTGATCGCGGTGATGGTGGCGATCATCGTCACGGCCGGCTGGCTGGGCCGCGACGTGATGCGCTTCGCCGAGCGTGCCTTCCTGTCGCTGACCACGCTGTCGTGACCGCCGCGATGATGATCGTCACGCGCCTTCATCTCGTCCGCCGGCGGGCCTTCATGCTGCTCGGCTGCGCGGTGCTGATGCTGCTTCTCGTGCAGCACACCATGGCTGCCGAGCTCCGCTGGCAGAACAGGCCCTTCCAGATCATCGCCAACGAGAAGCCGTTGAACGACTTCCTGCGCGAGCTGGCGTCGTCGCAGGGGATCACGGCGGTGATCGATCCCAAGGTCGGCGGCGTCATCAGCGGCAAGTTCGACGGGCCGGCGAAGAACATCCTCAACAGCGTCTGTTCGGTCAACGGGCTCACCTGGTACTTCGACGGCGCCTTCCTCTTCGTCGACCTGGCCGCCGATGCGAAGAGCGAGGTGCTGCCGATCGCGGCCGAGAACGCCGGGCGCATCGCCGAGACGCTGGTGCGCCTGCACATCTCCGACGAGCGCTACCCGCTCAGCATCAGCGAGCGCGACGCGAGCGTCTACGTGACCGGCCCGCGACGCTACGTCGAAATGGTGCGCCAGGCCGTGAAGCTCGCGGACCAGAAGAGCGCGATGGCCGAGGGCGCCGAGATCCGGCTGTTCCCGCTCAAGTACGCCTGGGCTTCCGACTTCCGGATCAACCGCTCGGGCAAGGAGACCGTGATCCCCGGCGTGGCCAACGTGCTGCGCAGCCTCTACGGCCGCGCCGGCAATCAGTCCTCGGGCGGCGGCTCGGGTGGCCGGGGAACCATCGGGCCCCTCTCGGTCGGGCCGAACCGGCAGATCAAGCTGCGCAGCGGCGAGACCATCAATGCCCCGAAGATCGATATCGCGGGCGCAGGCGCTGGCCCCGGCGGTGACGCGAGCGCTCTCGGCGGCATGGCCAGCCTCGCCGGCAACGAATTGCCGCAGTTCCAGGCCGACACGCGCATGAACGCGGTGCTGGTGCGCGACATGCCCGACAAGATGGCGCAGTACGCGCGGCTGATCGAATCGATGGACACGCGCCCGCGGCTGGTCGAGATCGAGGTGACCATCATGGACATCAGCTCCGACACGCTCAGCAGCCTGGGCATCGACTGGCGCCTGCACGGCCGGCACGCCGACTTGCAGACTGGCCGCGGTGACCGCGGCCCGCTGACCTGGAGCGGCGCGAGCAGCGAGGCCGGCCAGATCGGCAGCGTCGACGCCTCGGGCAATCCGCTCACGCCGCTGGGCGGCATGTTCACCGCCGCCATCGGCAACAGCGCGCGCAATTACCTGCTGGCCCGCGTGACCGCGCTGGCCACCAACGGCAGCGCCAATTTCGTGGCGCGCCCGAAGGTGATGACGCTGGACAACACCGAGGCCGTGCTGGAGAACCTGAGCGAGTTCTACGTGCGCGTGGACGGTTTCCAGGACGCGGGCCTGTTCAGCATCACCGCCGGCACCGCCGTGCGCGTGACGCCGCTGATCATCGACGAGAAGGCCGGACGCGGCGTGATGATGTCGATCGACATCGTCGACGGCGACCTGAGTCCGCAGTCCGTCGACAGGATCCCGATCGTGCGCCGCCGCACCGTCAACACGCAGGCGCTGGTCGACGAGGGCGCGAGCCTGCTGATCGCCGGCTACTCGTCGGAAGAGAAGAGCAATGCCGTCACGGGTGTTCCGCTGCTGAAGGACATCCCGGGCGTCGGCGGTCTCTTCCGGTACACCGACAAGAAGCAGGCCAACATGGAGCGCTTCTACCTGCTGACGCCGCGCCTGGTCACGCCGGGCTCCACGGCCTCGGTGCCGATGCTGCCCTTGCCCGAGCCGGGAGGTTGAGCATGAATGGCGACATTCCGTTCGACAACGAGCAGGCCGAGTCCGTAGCCCCGCAAGGCATGCCGGCGCAGGCGGCCGGCTGGTGCCTGCGCTTCCTGAGCGGCGCGGTGAAGGGACGCACCATCGTGCTCAAGCCCGGCATCAACGTGCTGGGCTCGGGCGGCGAATGCGAGGTGATGCTGCCGGGCGGTGACGTGCTGCCGCGCCACCTGGTGTTCACCGTCGGCGAACTGGTCGTGTCGATGCAGCGCCTGGGCACCGCCTCGGCGCGCCTCAACGGCGAAGAGATGCAGCAGCCGCGCAAGAGCGTGGTGGCCGGCGACATCGTGAGCGTCGGCCAGATCGACTTTCAGCTCGACCGCAGCTATCCCGTCAACGCGCAGGAAGACCGGATGTTCGCGCCGGCCCATGGCGCATTGCCGGAAGGCGATGCCCTGGCGCGACAGGCACCTTCGGGCACGCAGCGCCTGGGCCTGTGGGTGGGCGGCGTGGTGGCGCTGCTGGCCGTGCTCGGCCTCGCCGCGATGTCGCTGGGCGGCGATCGCGGCGCCTTGATGAACGGCAGCAGCGTGAACCTGGCCGAGGTTGAAAAGGCGTTGGCGCCTTTCCCCGAGATCGAGGTGATCGCGGCGCCCGGCGGGCAGTTCGGCGTCAAGGGCTACGTGGAATCGAAACAGCGCCGCCAGACGCTGGAAGCGGCGATGGCGCGCTTCGGCAGCAAGGTCAGCGTCAACGTTCATTCGGCCGAGGACATGGTCGAGCAGGCGCGCCGCTATGTCGACGATCCCGGCGTGGCAGTGACCTACACGGGGCAGGGCCGGCTGGTGCTGACCGGCACCGTCGAGGACGCCGCCGTGCGGCAGAAGATCCGCCGCCTCGGCGAAGACCTGCATCCCTCGGTGCTGGTCTCCGACAAGGTGCAGTACCGCGAGCAGCCCAAGGCCGAGACCAAGGGCGACGACATGCGCGCCCAGTGGGAGAGCTGGCAAAGCGTGCTGCCGGCCCGCATGGTGAGCATCACCGACGACGGCGATGGCCTGCGCCACATCCAGCTGTCGAACGGCAACCGCTATTACGAAGGCTCGGTGCTGCGCTCCGGCGCCGAGCTCAAGCGCATCGACGCCGACGGGCTGGTCCTGAGCGGCGGCGTGCCCAACAAGAAACCCGCGCGGTGAAGGACATGCCCAGCCATGCCGCCTTCAACCCGCGTTCCCCGATTTCGTGCGTCGACGCCCACGGCCCGCCGCATGGAATGGCTTCGTTCTCCAGGACGGAGCGCTTTCATCCGCAAGTGAAAAAACCTCAACCATGACAGGAGTTTCCCCATGAGCGCAGTCGACACCTCGATCCAGCAGATGCAGCAAGCCGCGGCCGACCAGGCCAAGCTGATGAGCGTCAGCATGGCTGCGGGCGCCACCATCTCGGGCGCAGCGGCCACGGCCCAGACGGTGAATGGCGCCAACGCCGCCGGCACCGAAGTAGCGAAGTCCACCGGCAACGACATCCGCCAGTCCGCCAAGCAGAACTGACGGGGAGGCCCGCGTGGAGCCACAGGGCTTCGCGCGGCCCCATTTTTTCTTTTCGAGGAGAGCAAAACATGACCGATCCCATCGCATCGGCAGCCGTCAGCGCGCCGCCGGAAGTCGCTGCATCCGCCGCGTCCCATCCGGCGCAGCAAGGCGCGAGCCCGTCGCGCTTCGAGCCGGGCGAGACGCGCATGTTCGCCAACATGATGCAGGGCGTGCAGGCACCCGCCGGGACGAGCGCGCCGAGCGCGATCGGCGACGCGGCCAAGTCGCTGGCCGCGCAGCTGTCGGGCAACGTGCGCTCCATGGAGGACATGCGCAAGAGCATGCTCGAGTCCATTGATTTCGCGGACCCCATCAAGACCATGTTCGTGATGACCGATCACGCCATGGAGGCGAACATGATGTTTGCCCGCATGCACATTTCCACCGGGCTGGCCAGCGCCGCGACCAGCCTGTTCGGCGGCCTGCTGAAGAACCAGCAATGAGGCTGCCCCGACGCTCGCGCTGGCTCGCCGCGCTCGTGCTCTTGCTGGCACTGGCGGGCTGCAAGGTCGCGCTCTATTCCAACCTCAAGGAGCAGGAGGCCAACGAGATCGTCGCCGCCCTGTCGACCGAAGGCATCGGCGCGGCCAAGACGAAGCTCGAGGGCAGCAACTGGCAGATCGAGGTGGAGGAAGACCGCCTGAGCCAGGCGCTGGACGTGCTGCGCGTGCAGGGCCTGCCGGCCGAGCGCTATGCCAGCATGGGCGAGGTGTTCCAGAAGCAGGGCCTGGTGTCCACGCCTTCCGAGGAACGCATGCGCTACATCTATGCCATCTCGCAGGAGCTGTCGCAGACCCTGCGCAATGTCGATGGCGTGGTGGCAGCGCGCGTGCACGTGGTCATTCCGGCCAACGATCCGTTGAGCGAGAAGATCAGGCCCTCGTCCGCGGCGGTGTTCATCAAGCACCGTCCCGACGTCGACCTGCGCCTGCTCGCGCCGGCGGTGAAGGACATGGTGGCGCACAGCATCGAAGGGCTCACGCACGACCAGGTGTCGCTGTCGCTGTTCGAGACGCGCCGGATGTCGAACACAGCGCCCGCCGCCAATGCAGGCGTGTCGCCGATGGTGCTCGGCCTGTTCTCGACCCAGACTGCCATGGTGCTGCTGGCCCTGCTGCTGCTGGCCGCCATCTGCCTCATGGCGCTGCCGGCCCTGCTGCGCCGGCAGGGTCAGGACTGGCGCACCTGGGTGCGCCGCCAGGTACTGAAGCGCTGAGCGCACATCCATGCCGGCACCCGCCATCGCACCACCCCCTCCCATCGCCGTGCCGGGACCGATGGACCTGGTGCGCCTGGTGATGCGCTTCAACCTGCATCCCGAGGCCGACCTGCATCCGAGCTGGCTGCCGGCGAACTGGCCGGCGCGGCATCGATCGGTGGCGCGCATGGGGCCGGCCGGCCGCGCCGTGCTGGCCGAGCTGCTGCGGCGCGGGCAGGCGCCGGGCCCGGCGCAGCCCCATGCGGCGGCCGACTACAACTTCGACTCGCGGCTCAAGCGGCTGGCGCTGCTCGATGCCGCCTCGCTGCGCCGCCTCGCGGCCTACCTCGGCTTCTGCGCGCATCTGCCGCTCTTCAAGGTGCGCGGCGGCGCGGGCCTGCAGATCCGTCGCCAGGCGCGCCGCATCGACCGCGATGCCGTCGACTTCGTGCTCGACCGCGTGCCCCAGCTCACCGAGCTGCGCATGGACAGCACCGTGGTCCAGCAGCGGCCCATCGCCACCGGCCGCGTGGTGCTCGACCGCGGCTATCGCCTGCTGCTGGGCGCAGCCGCGGCCGAAGGCGCGGTCGTGCTCCAGCGCCTGAAGCACAAGCTGCCGCGGCGCATCTCCGCCTTCCGCGTGCCGAGCTTCGAGCCGCGCCAGGCCCTGCAACTCAACGAACTGATGCTCTCGTGCATCGTTCCCGAAAGACTGCCGCAATGGGACTGGCTTTTCTGATCACCACCGACAACCTGCAGCTCCTGAGCGAGCGCAAGGTGTTGAAGGAAAGCGAATACGCGGCCCTGCTCGATGCGTCGGCCGTGGTCGACACCGCGCGCAAAGAGGCAGCGCGCATCGTCCGGCAGGCCGAAGACGGCGCCGAGGCCAGCCGCCGCAAGGGCTACGAGCAAGGGCTCGCGCAGGCCAGGGCCGAATACGCACGGCAGCTCGTGTCCGAGAGCATGGCCGTCGAACGGCAGCTGCATGCGCTGCGCACGTCGATGGCGCAGATCGTCGTCAAGGCGGTGGGCCAGTTCCTGGCCGAGGCCGATCCGGCCGTGCTGTTCCGCTCGGCCCTGGTCCGCGTCGAGGCGCTGCTGCGCGCGGAGTCCTTCCTCACGGTGCGCGTGGCACCGGCGCAGGAAGCCGACATGCGCGAGACCCTTCACCGGCTGCGCAGCGACGCCAACTGGCACATGGCCGTGACCCTCACGCCCGACCCCGATCTGCCGGCCGGCGCCTGCGTGGTGCAGACCTCGACCGGGGTGCTCGAGATCGGGGTCGACGCGCAGCTGGAGGCTTTTCGCCGCGCGGTCGAGCAGGGCGGCATGCTGGCGCCGTCCGGGAGGGCGCAGTGATGAACCCGCAGCCGACCATGCTGCGCGGCGCCGGCATGTCCGACGCGGCGCTCGGCATCGTGGCCGAGCTCGAGGCGGCGTTCGCGCATGTCACGCCGGTGGCCATGCGCGGCCGCGTCAGCAAGGCGGTGGGCATGCTGATCGATGCCACGGGCATCCAGGCGCACGTGGGCGAGCTGTGCGAACTGGTGACGCCCGGCGAAGCGCCGCTGCTCGCCGAGGTGGTGGGCTTTCGCGGCAACACGGCCATACTCACGCCGCTCGGTTCGATCACCGGCATCTCGGCGCTGACCGAGGTGGTGCCGACGGGGCGCGGCCATGTCTGCCCGGTGGGTGCGCAACTGTTGGGCCGGGTGCTCGACGCGCTGGGCCAGCCGATCGACGAACTCGGTCCACTGGCCGCGCACACGCGGCTGCCCGTGCACCGCGAGCCGGTGAGCCCGCTCGCGCGCCGCATGATCGAGGCGCCGCTGGCCACCGGCATCCGCGCCGTCGACACGCTGCTGACGCTGGGCGAAGGCCAGCGCGTCGGCGTGTTCGCGCCGCCCGGCGTGGGCAAGAGCACCTTGCTCGGCATGCTGGCACGCGGCTCGACGGCCGAGGTCAACGTGATCGCGCTGATCGGCGAGCGCGGGCGCGAGGTGAAGGAGTTCATCGAGCACAACCTCGGTGCCGAGGGCCTGGCCAGGACGGTGATGGTGGTCTCCACCTCCGACCGGCCGCCGATGGAACGCATCAAGTCGGCCTATGTGGCGACCACCATCGCCGAGCACTTCCGTGACCAGGGAAAGAAGGTGCTGCTCCTGGTCGATTCGCTCACGCGCTTCGCGCGCGCGCAACGCGAAATCGGCCTGGCCAGCGGCGAGCCGCCGACGCGGCGCAGCTACCCGCCCTCGATCTTCTCGATGCTGCCGCAGCTGCTGGAGCGCGCGGGCCAGGGCAAGACCGGCTCCATCACGGCGGTGTATTCGGTGCTGACCGAAGGCGACGAGGAGAACGACCCCATCGCCGAGGAAGTGCGCTCCATTCTCGACGGCCACATCGTGCTGTCGCGCAAGATCGCGGCGGCCAACCGCTATCCGGCCATCGACGTGCTGGCGAGCATCAGCCGCGTGATGCCGCTGGTGGCTTCGCGCGAGCACTGCGCCGCGGCTGCGCACTTTCGCAGCCTGCTGGCCAAGTACCAGGAGATGGAGCTGCTGGTGCAGATCGGCGAGTACAGGCCGGGGAGCGACGCGCTGGCCGACGAGGCGATCCAGGCGCGATCCGCGATGCTCGACTTCCTGTCGCAGCCGCCGAAGACCAGCCAGCCCTTCGAGCGGTCGCTGGCGGCGCTGCTGCGCCATGCACCACGGGTGGGGGGCGCGCGATGAGCATCGACTGGAAGCTCCTGGTCGACGTGCGCGAGCGGCAGAAGACCGTCGCGATGGGTGTGGTCGCACGCGACCGCGCGGACGCCGAGCAGAGCCAGGCGCAGTTGCAGCAGGCCGAGTCCTGGCAGCAGCAACAGGTGCAGAACAAGGTGCAGCACTGGCAGGCCACGCGGGGCGCGCTGTCGGGCGGCCAGTGCAGCGTGGCGGAGTTCCGGCATGCGGGCGCATGGAGCGGCGCACTCGATGCGCAGATCGCACAGGCCGGCCAGGCCGCGGCGCAGGCCGCTCGGGCGCACACCGAGCGCGAACAGGTGCTCGAGCAAAGCCGCCGTCAGCTGCGCGCCGCCAGCGGCGAACTCGAAAAGGCCCGGCAGATGCAGCAGCGCGCGCGCACCGAGCGCCTGCATGTGCAGGAACTGCGCCTCGAAAACGTCAACGAAGAGAGCGCCGCGCAGGCCTGGGCCATGCGCCGGCCCGCCTAGGGAACACGCAACAGCCATGGACAGCCTCGAACTCGCCAGCATGGAGAAGTTTTTCTCGGCGGTCGTGCTCACGCTACCGCGGCTGTTCGCGATCTTCGCGGTCGTGCCTTTCCTGTCGGGCGGCATGATCACCGGTGTCGTGCGCAACGGCATCCTGCTGATGCTCGCGATCTTCATGTCGCCGGTGGCGGGCGACATGCCTGCCGCGTCGATGGTCACCTGGGTGCTCATCGCCGCCAAGGAGGCCCTGATCGGCGTGATGCTGGGCCTGGGCTTCGGCATCTTCATCTGGGCCATCCAGAGCGTCGGCGACCTGATCGACTTCCAGACCGGCTCCAGCAACGCCTCCTTCTTCGATCCCGTGGCGGGGCACGAGAACGGCCCGACCAGCGAATTCCTGGGCTGGATGGTCATCACGCTCTTCGTGTCGGGCGGCGGCCTGCTCGCGATGCTGGGGGTGATCGTCGACTCCTACCGTCTCTGGCCGGTTGCTTCCTTCTTTCCCAACCTGGGCGCGGTGCTGGAGCAGTTCGCGATCCGCCAGGGCGACACGCTGTTCCTGTGGATCGTGAAGCTGGCCTCGCCCGTCATCGTGGTGCTGCTGCTGGTCGAGCTGGGCGTGGGCCTGGTGGGGCGGGTGGCGCCGCAGCTCAACGTGTTCGTCGTCGCGCAGCCGCTCAAGAGCCTTCTGGCGCACCTGATGATGCTGCTGTTCCTGTTCTTCGTGTACGAGTCGCTGCAGGACTTCCTGCGGCCCGAGAACGGGGTGCTCGACTTCCTCAGGGCGACCCTGTAGCGACGATGGCCGAGAAAGACCAGAAGCCCACCGCCAAGCGCCTGCGCGATGCGCGCAAGCGCGGCGAAGTGGTGTTCAGCACCGACGTGGCCTCGACCGTGGTGTTCATCGTGGTCGTGGTGTCGATGTGGCTGGGCGGCCAGCTCGTCTACAGCCTGTTGCGCGAACTGTGGCTGCATGCGACCAGCACCAGCTTGCTGACGGCGCCCGACGACCGTTTCGTCGAGCTGTTGCTGCACACGGGCGAGACGCTGGTGTGGGGGACGCTGCCGATCATGGCCATCACCGCCGCGGCCGGCATCGTGGGTTCGCTGTTCCAGGTCGGCGGTGTGGCGGCCTGGGAGCGCCTGAAGCCCGACGTGAACCGCATGAATCCGGCCGAGGGCCTGACGCGCATCTTCTCGACGCGCAACCTCATCAACCTGCTGAAGATGTGCACCAAGACCGCGCTGCTCGGCGTGCTGATGTTCGTGGTGGTGCGCGGCTTCGTCGACACGGCGCTCAAGCTGGGGTACGCGCGGCCGGAGGGAATCATGACGGCCTCGGCCCACATGGTGCTGGTCGCCTTCGGCTGGGCGGTGCTGATCTATGCCGTGATGGCCATGGTCGACTACGCGCACGAGCATCACGAGTTCATGAAGAAGCAGCGGATGTCCATCGAGGAGATCCGCCAGGAATACAAGGAGATGGAGGGCGACCCCATCAACCGCTCGCGCCGCCGCACGGCCCACTTCGAGGCGGTGTACGCGAGCCTGAACGACCGGGTGCGCGCGGCTTCGGCCGTGATCCATTCGCCGCGCGTCGCCGTCGCCCTGCAATACCTCGGCGAGACCGACCTGCCGCGCGTGATCGCGCGCGGCGAGGGCGAAGTGGCAGCGCAGATCCGGCGCTTCGCCGGCGAAGGCCTGGTCCCCACCGAATTCGAGCCCGCGCTGGCCGAGCGCATCTACGAGGACGTGCCGGAGGACCAGCCGATTCCGCGAGCGCTCTATGCGCCCGTGGCCAAGCTGTTGCGCTGGGCGCAGGGCAACGAGTCTTGAGAAACCGTTTGATCGAAAGGAACAGGCCATGGTCATGATTGCGGATGGTGGCGGCAGCGTGCGCGTGCCGGTGAGCACACCCAATCCCGTGAACCCGGCGCAGCAGCCTGCGAGTTCGGGCGAGTCGGATGCCGCGGCGCGCGCGCGCGAACTGCAGCGCCAGCTCGAGGCCCTGCTCGAAAAGCTGCGCGAAGCGCAGCGCCAGGCCGAAGAGGCCCGCAAGCGCGCGATCGAAGCGCAGAAGAAGGCGAAGCAGGCCAAGGAGCACGCCGAGGCCATGGAGGCGCAGGCGAAGAAGAGCAAGAAGGCGACCGACACCGATATCGCCAAGAAGGCCCGGCAGGACGGCACGCTGGAAGATGCACGCGCCAAGAAGGCCAGCGCGGAGGCCAACCTGAAGGACAAGGACGCCACGCTGCTCCAGGCCCACGTCAAGCAGAAGCGCGAAGAGAAGAAGAGTCCGGAGGCCAAGGCCAGCGCCGCCACGCACAAGAAGGTCCAGGACGCACAGACCGAACGCGACGACGCGCAGAAGACCGACGAGCTCTCCAAGCTCTACCTCGACTCGCAGGAGAAGGAGAGCAAGGCGCAGGACGCCGAAGCCAAGGTCGTCGAGCTGACCCCCGTGGCGGGCCGCCCGTCATACACGATCACCGAAGAGGAGAGCACCGCGCTCAGCGAGGCCCAGGCCAAGGCGAAGACGCTGCGCGGCGAGGCCGACGCCGCGAAAGCCAAGTTCGGCGATGCCGCCGGGGCGGAGGCCAGCACCGAGTTCTACGGCAGCCCGCCCGCAACGGCCGATGCCGCGCAGCCACCCGCGCCGACGGCCGACGACCCGCTGCATTCGCCGCTCACGCAGCTGCTGCAGGTGTCGCCGCAGGCCACGACCACGCCGGCCGCCAGCAACAGCCTGCTGTTTTCACCGACGCTCGCGTCCACGCCTTCCGGCACCACCGGCAGCAACAACCTGCTCCTGGCGCCGTCCGGTACCGCATCGACCACGAGCCTGAGCGCGACCACGCCCTTCAACTCCTTGCTGAAGAAGCCCGAGCCGGTGGTCACGCCGCAGGTGAAGAAGACCCTGGGCGACATCGCGGACGGCAAGAGCGTGGACCAGATCGCGAGCGAGCGGAAGCTCAGCGTCGACCAGGTGGTGGCCGAGGCCAGCGCGGCCGGCGTGAAGATCTCGTCGAGCGCGCCGAGCGCCGACGTGCAGGTGACCACCCTTCAGCGCGGCGATGCCTCGCTCACCTACACGCACGACACGAAGCACGACACCATCACCGTGAAAGGCAGCCTGGCCGATCCGCAGGCGCCCGGCGGCAAGAAGACCATCGATGCGATGGAAGACGGCAACGGCCGCTACAGCCAGACGACCAAGGACGCCAAGACCGGCGACACCGTCACCCAGACCATCGACACGCAGGCCGGCACCCGCACCGTGAGCGTGGTGGACAAGAACGGACTGCGAACCGACACCACCACCTCGCTCACCGGCGCGCAGGTGACGCGCCCGGTGGGCGAGTACGAGGGCTACCTGGAAGTGGCCGAGGCCGCGGGCCTGACGCCCGAGCAGTTGCTGGCGCTGAACCCCGACATCGATTACGGCAAGGCGCTCGAGCCCGGCCAGGAGATGGTGGTGGCCGGCGTGCCCACCACGGTCAAGACCTTCAACAAGGACGGCTCCACCCTCGAGAAGACCACCGCGAGCGACGGCACCCTGCAGGTGGTGGCCACCAGCGCGAGCGGCCGGCGAACCGTGCTGATGGGCGAGCCCGATGCGAAGGACGGGCCCGGCGAAGCGGCGCGCAAGGCGATCTTCGAGGACAACAAATCCGTGACCGAGGTGGCCAAGAGCCTGGGCCTGACCGAAGACCAGGTGCTGGCGTCGCTGCCGGCCGGCACTGTCGACGTGATCAAGCCTACCACCGACAACGGCGACGTCGAGGTGCGCACGCTCTATGACCCGACCACCAACCGCGTGGTGGTGGAGACGCACGACTGGCAGCACGACGACGTCAGCCGCCAGGTCATCGACGACAAGACGGTGTTCAAGGTCCGGCAGACCGATCCGAAGACCCAGAAGACCGAGCTCGTCGAGGTCGCCGGCGGTGTCGGCTATCTGCAGAAGCTGGCAGACGACAAGGCCGCGCAGGCGAGCAGCTACGGCCAGCAGATCAGCGACCTGGACAAGACCATTCGCCTCTACAAGCGCATGGGCGAGCCGGTGACGGAGCTGAACGAGCAGCGCAAACAGCTGGTCGCCCAGCAGAGCACCGCCAGGGGCGAAGCCACGATCGCAAGCACCAAGGCCACCGCGGCGCTCACCAAGCACCAGCAGGTGGTGGTCGACGAGCAGGCCTCCGTGGCTTATCAGAACCTGGCCTACGCGCGTCCGGGCAGCGAGGAGCAGGCGGCCGCGGCCAAGACGCTGGACGAGAAGCTCGCCCTGCTCGACAAGGTCGACCGGCTCGTAGCTTCCGCCGACAAGGACGTGGATCTGTCGAAGGCCGGCCTCGACAAGCAGCAGAAGCACGACGCCAAGCTCGCCGCCGACGACGAGCTGCAGACCGAGTTCCAGAAGTGGAAGGACGAGGTCTGGATGTGGCAGGGCATCGACGAGGAAACCGCGAAGAAGATGAAGGCCGAGGGCCAGATCCCCACGATGCGGATGTTTCCCGATGCCCAGCAGGAGCACGACGCGGCATGGGAGGCCTTCGTCTACCAGCAGGAGTCGATGGACAAGTACGGCGACGAGGACATTCCCGCCGAATGGCGGCCGGCCCGCGATGCCTGGGTCCAACGCAATGCGGCGAGCGACGCCGAGCTGCAATCCAACATCAGGTACGACGATGCCTCCATTGCCAGCGGCGAGGCCAGCAACAGGCTGATCCAGGGCGACCTGGACCGCCTGCAGCAAAAGAAGGACGCCTGGACCACGGCGAACCCGACCCTCTTCTCCGAGAACTTCGGGGAACAGGACCAGCTCGACGCGCTCACGAAGAGCGTGGCCGACGGCAAGATCAGCGGCCTCCAGCTCGCCGAGGACAAGAAGCACACGCAGTACCTGCTGACGGTGTCCGCGCCCGACCGTGCCGATCCGGAGAAGCTCAAGGAGGCCGAGAACAAGTACACCGAAGACAACCAGGAGGCGACCAGCAAGCTCCAGGGGCAGATCAAGGACCTGTCGGAGCAGGCCATGCGCGACAAGACGAGCGCGGTCGACAGCTACATCGCCGATTGGAACAAGCGCAACCCCGATCTCAAGGCCCAGCTCGACCTGCTGGGCACCGACGACGAGCAGCGCAGCCTGCGCGCGGCCGAGCACAGGAGCGAAGAGATCGCCAAGCTGCTGTCCGCCTCGGACCAGGGCAAGGAGCTGCAGTCGGCGATGAACATGCGCTATGCGCTCAAGGGCCAGCTGCTGGGCCTCGGCGACCAGGACGACGCCCGCCTGCAGGAGGACCTCGACGGCATCGAGAAGGGCATCGAGGGCCACACCTGGGTGCGCGATGCCTGGGGCGGCATGTTCGGCGACTCGGCCGACGACGCGAAGGACTACACGCAGGAGCAGCTCGACAAGGCCCGGCAGCTGCGCAACGACCTCGCCTCGGGAAAGATCTCGATCTCCGAGTACGCGCGCCAGGAAGACGCGTTCATGGACAAGTACGACGTGAAGTCGGGCGAACTGGCCGAGAAGGTCGAGGACAGCGACGGCACCTGGAGCGTGGTCGACGACGCGGTGCGCATGACCGTCGTCGCCGCCGCCGGCATCACGGCCACCATCGCCTCCGGCGGCAACGTGGGCCTGGGCTTCGGCGTGGCGATGATCGTCAACGAGGCCTGGGACACGACGGGCGACATCGTCGCGGCTGCGCAGGGGCGCGACATCTACGCCGACGGCCACACCTCGCTGGTGACGCTCGGGGCCAAGTGGCGGACCGGCAACGCGAGCTGGGACGACGTCAAGTTCACGCTCAAGGAGGAGGCCATCGACGTCGCCACCAACGCCGTCACCGCCACCGGCGTGGGCGCGGGCATCAAGACCAGCACCGCCTTGACGGCCAAGCTGGCCGTCAAGCAGACGCTGAACACCGGCGGGCGCGTCTCGCTCAAGGTCGCCTCCGGGAACGAGCTCAACATCGCCGGCCGGGCCGTGGTCGGCGCGCGTGCGGGCGTCACCTCGCAAGCCGTCGACGGCACCGGCCGGGTGGCGGTGGAGACGATGCGCACCGGGCTCGACGGCAAGCTGGGCACGGAGGAGGGCGACAAGCGCATTGCATCCACCATCGTCAGCTCGGTGGCAGGCCTCGTGACCGCGCCGGTGACCGGTGGCGTGTCGGGCGCGATCCCGCTGATGAGGAGTGTGCCTGGCGCGAACCCGCTGAAGGCGAAGGTGTCGGGCGTGGGCCTCGGCGCGCAGTTCGCCAACGACGCCGTGGCAGGCCTGGGCACCGGCGACCTGATCGCGCTGGTGAACGAAGGCCGGCACATGAACCGGGGCGAGTTCATCGCGGCCTCGCTGCAGGTCGTTCCGGGCACGCTCAACAATGTGGCGCTGCACCCGCAGATGGCGGCGCGGGCCAGGAATGCGCAGGCCGGCAACGCCGAGCAGGCCGGATTGCCGCGAACCGGCGAGACCGACGCCTTCGGCGTGCAACCCGTCGACCTGAGCACGCAGACGAGCAAGCTGGCGGACATCGACGGGCAGAGCATCACGAACCTGGTGGTGACGGACGTCGAGCTGCCCCATCTGCTGTCGGATGGAGACATGCCGACGCACGCCTCGGACGCGCTCGCGCCGGGCGGCAAGGTCGAGCTGCGGATCGCGCTCGACACGCAGAAGGCCGTGGTGTCGGCATCGGACGGCGATGGCGACACCGGGTTCTCGGGCAGCACGCCAGGCAAGACCAGAGGCACCGGCAGTGCGGTCCCGCGCAAGAGCGAGGAATCGCAAGCGGCCCAGGACCGCGACAACGACCAGGACGTGGCGATCCACGCGCGGCTGCGCGCCGCCGGCTTCGAAGACATCAAGATCATCCGCAACCCGAATCCCGATGCGGAGCATCCCGCGATCGTGGTGCTGGCCACCAAGTCGGCCGGCGAACACGTGGCCGGGGTCGTTCCCCTGCTGTCGCGCCCGGTCCCGCCCGAGTCGAGTGGGTCGGACGATGCGGCCGCGTCCGCTTCCGCGCCCGAATATGTGCTGCCCCCGCCCGGCAGCGATGCGCACACCGTCAGCTGGAGCCAGACGCTCAAGGCCATCCTCCAGTCCGGCGGCACGCTCAAGGACACGGCCTTCTACCTGCACGCCGGCCCCTTCGACGAAGACACCGGCGTGGTGCTGAACGCCGCCGATCGCGGCCTGCCGCCGGCCACGGACAAGGTGACGCCGGCCCAGCGCCAGGCCGCCTACGCGGCGGGCAGCTCGGCCGAGGACTTCTTCGCCATGCCGCCCGCGCGCTACGCCACGCTGGACGAGGCGCTCGCCGCCGCGCAGGCGGGCGACAACCTGCGCGGGAACGACAGGATCGCGCTCGTCTACGAACCGCTGCTGCGGGCCGACGGTTCGGTGCCGCCCGAGTCGGTGCTGGCCACGCTCGGCATCGACAAGAACGGCGCCGAACCCGCGAAGCTCGTCGACGTGGCGCCCAACCCGCACAGCGACAACGCGGAGACGCTGCCTTTGCGCGTGGTGTATCCGCAGGTCGCGCCGCGCAAGTCGGGGCTCATCCTGCCGGGCAGCGTGGCCCGCGACACCTTCCTCACCGTGCCCGACGATGCCACCGTCTACTACGTCGACAAGTCGAAGCGGGTGACGCAGATCGCGGCCAATGACCCGCGCGTGGCCGAAGCGCTCGAACGCGCACAGCAGTCGCGCGCGCAGCTGCTGGCGCTGCCGAGCCGGGAACACGGCCTCGATCTCGACAGCGTGCGTGCATGGGGCGAGCAGCTCGGCATGGCGCCGATCGACCTCCGGGTGGTCGGGCCCGAGACCGTGCCGAACAACCGGGGCATCTACCACCGGCGCGACGGCGTGGCCCTGGTGGTGCGCGACCCCGCGGTGGAGAACGAGCACGGCACCGCACCGACCTTGCGAACCGCCGCGCACGAGCTGGCGCATGGCAATGAAAACAAGCGCAATGTCTTCGTGCTCAGCGAGACGCAGGATTCGCACACGCTCAAGCCGACCTTCGTCATCGAGCCGATGTCGGGCCTGCTGCGCTTCGACCCGGCCCGGCAGCGGCCGACCGGACTGGCACTCGAAGAGGCCTACGCCGAGCGGAAGGCTCAGCAGTTCGCCGAGGCGCGCTTCGGCCCGCGGCCCGGTGACCCGAGCTTCGATGGTCAGCTCGGCCGCTACAGGCTCGAAGACGGGCAGAGCCTCGACCACGGCGCCTACACCGCGGTCACGCTGGACGCGCTGCTGCGCATGAACCCCGAGCTCGAAGGCCTGATGGAGCGCGCACGCTTCTCGAGCGCGGCGCACGAGGAGCTGATCTCGGTGCTGGGCGAGAAGCTCGATGCCTTCTATGCCTACCGCGGCGAAGACCTTTCCACGGCATCGCATCAGGACTGGGCCGAGAAGGTCTATGACGCCGTGCAGCGCAACCAGGCGCTGCCGATGGATGCGGGCGAGGGTCCCTCGCCGACAGGTCCGGTGACGCTGAGCAGCCGCGCGGCGCAACGCGCGGCCGGCGCCGGCGACGACGGCCTTCCGCTCAAACCCTCGGCCTTCGGGACCGACGGCGACTGGATGGCTGCCGCCCTCCATCTCGAAGGCACCATCGTGCAGCAGCGCAAGGCCGGCCAGGCCGACCAGCTGCCGACCGGCATGATCCTGTCGGACGCCGACAGGGCCGTGACGCAGGCGCTCATGAAGAATCCGGCGCCGGGCTCCGAAGAATGCTTCGTGGTGTCGGGCCGGGAACCCAGCAAGGGCATCTTCGCGGGCGACGACGTGCGCGCCAAGCGCCGCGACGTGTTCGACACGATCGAGAAGGCGCTCGACGCGGTCGCGAAGCGCAATGACGGCGCGTGGATCTACCGCGTCGCGCCCGAAGGCGGCATCGGCGCGATGACTTCCGCCGGCAAGGCGCGCTCGCACAACATCCTGGGCGCGTTCTACGCCAACAAGGACAAGAGCACCTTCCCGGTGGGCATCGCGAATCCGCAGTTCGATCGCTGGGACCTGACGGCCGCCCCGCCGACCGGGCGCGCGCACGTGTACAACGCCGCGCTGACGATGCCGGTGGGCCGGCCGGCCGAAGGCATCTTCCGCCAGGGCGGCATCGAGGAGGGCGCCGACGCGGCCACGGCGGCGATCGACCGCGCCGTGGCCGCTGGCCGCAAACCGAGCGTGATGATCGCCGCCGGCTACTCGATCGAGACGGGCCGCGCCGAAACCAGCGGTCCCGGCGGCGCGGCCGTGGCCGGCAAGGCGGCGCGCCTGTACGCGGACCAGACGCACGGGGTGGACGCCAAGGTCACCTACGTCGCCGCAGGCCGGAGCCAGCGCAAGGTGCTGGAAGCAGCCCTCGAAGCGCTCGGCGAGCGCAAGGGCGAGCATTACGACATCGTGAGCTTCAACGCGCGCGGCAAGCGTGCCGAATGGCGCTCCGCCACCCTGCTCAGGCGGCACCAGCCCGACCTGCTGATGGGCTTCGACGTGCCAGGCCGCACCGAGAAGGGCGAATACCACAACAGCCAGGGCCACGCGATCGGCTACCACACGGCGGCGCGCGACCAGCTCTTCATCGATGCCACGCGCAACGACAACATCACCACCATCGCCGGCTTCGACCTCGGCAACGAGGTGGGTGGTGGGCATCCCGACGTGCACACGCGCGTGCAGCCGGCGCCCAACGGCACGCGCATCGCGTCGATCGTGACCGCCGACGTGGCGATGACGGGTGGCCGCACCAACTGGGTCGGCTATGCCTTCGGTACCGAGATGCTGCGCCGCACCGGTGCGCTGAGCGCCGTGCCCGACGAGAAGACCGTGCGCGGCATGGTGATGGGAATGATGAAGGCCGGCGGCATCGACAGCGAGACCCGCAGCCGCGTGCCCTTCAGCACCGATGCGCGCGGGCGCACGTCGGGCGTGGGCGGCATGTCGCCCGACGTCGAGGCCGCGGTGGCCGCGATGCTGCGGGTTCGCGCGGAGAAGATCCAGATGGCGCCGGGCATCGACCTGCGCGGCGTGCGGCTGCGGCTGGGCGTGTTCGATTCGGGCTCGGGCGGCATCATTGCCGCGGCGGAGATCAAGCGCGTGGTGGAAGAGACGACCGGCGCGCGCGTCGACCTGGTGATGGTGGGCGACCATGGGGCCGGCACCTACGGTAGCCTGGGGGGCAAACAGCCCATTGCCGATCACACGCGCATGGGCCTCGAGACGCTCGACAAGGTCGGCGTGGACCTGATCGTGATGGCGTGCAACACGGCCTGCACATCGGGCAAGGGGGACTACGCGCGCGGCATCAAGGCCCCCGTGATCGACTTGATCGACAGCACGCGCAGCTTCCACGAGAACCTCGTCAAGCAGGGCGAGCATGTGGTTGCGTTTTCCACGGAGCCGACGGCAAGGCTCCCGCTGCCGGACACCGACATCGTTGGCGTCTACCGCGACAAGGACGTGCTTCCGGTGGGCGGAACCGACGAGGGCCTGGACGTCGCGTCGATCGTGAACCAGTTCCTGCCCGACCCGATGAACAAGGACATGCAGCAGCTGATGCAGAGGGCTGCCGACCACTATGTCGACAAGATCCTGACGGCGAAGCCCGAAGTCACGACCGTCTCCTGGTGCTGCACCCACTACCCCGAGCTGGAGCCATTCTTCGCCAAGGCGCTTCAGGCGCGCGGCAGAGGGGACGTGAAGATGATCAACCCGATGGCCCACCAGGCCATGATGGCGATCAAGGTGGCGGCGCAACTGCCACCGGGCACCGGCACAGGGCCGAGCCGCGCCATCGGCATCACCACGGCCGTGGTGGACAAGATCAAGGCCGTCAAGGATGGTCTTGTCGAACCGAAGCAGGCCACGGTGCAGCAGAGCGAGGTGCTGGACACCCTGCGCATCGCACTGCAGCGCGACGACGTCACGCTCGTTCCCCTGAAAAAGCTGGGCGCCGATGTGGACGTCGAGGCAGTGCGCAACTTGTTGAACAAGGACGAGGCGGGCGATCCCATCGACGCGCTGCAGGCCTTCGACCCCTCGGGCCGCGGCTTCCCGATCCACGTGCCCGGCGGTGCCTACGCCGCGGCCAGGTTGCTGGGGGATGCCGGCAAGGTGGTGGTGGTGGCGGGCTTTCCGGTCCGCACCGCCGCCGGCCGTGTGGCACCCGAGTCGGACAGCACCAAGGGCGCGGCGGTGCTGGCCTCCGCGCTGGCCAAGCTGGGCAAGGACACGACCTGCATCACGGTGCCGTCCAACGTCAAGCCGCTGAAGGCCGCGCTGGCGGTGCTGGGGCGCGAGGACATCGAGGTGAAGGCCTTCGGCCTCCAGATCGGCCCGCACGCCAAGGGCGAAGCCCTGCGCATGCTGCAGGATCTGGACCCGGACGCGCTGGTGAGCGTGGAGGCGCCGGGGCGCGATGCGAACGGCGAATACTGGAGCTCCAACGGCGAGCGCATCACCGACCATGTGGCGGCGCTGGACGAGTTCTTCTACGCGGCGCGCGAAATCAACGGCGGCCGCGCCGACGACGCAGCGAAGATCACGCAGATCGCCATCCTCGACGTGGGCAACGAAGTCGGCGGCGGCAGCGTGGACAAGCGCGTGCGCCGTGCGCCCGACGGCCAGCGCATCGCCTCGGAGGTGACGGCGGACCAGCTCGTAACGGCCGGCATCGGCAGCTGGGGCGCGGACGCGACCGTGGCCGCGCTCGAGGTGGCGCACAAGCGCAGCGACCTGCTGCCCTCGGCGGACGATGTGCCGCGCGTGATCCGCGCCATCACCCGCGAAGGCGGCGTGGACAGCCAGTCGCGCACCGGCATCGACAACGCCGCCGGCTACAGCCCGACGGTCCACGTCGGCATGACGGAGTTGTTCCGACAGGCGGCGCTCGATGTCAAGGCCGACCACGGTGCGGACCCTGCGGCGACCGCGGCAGCGCCGAAGAGCGGCACGCCGAAACCCGCCGCGGCGCGCCCGGCCGAGCCGCAGAGCGCCGCCTTCCGCGGCGACGAATGGCCCGAGGTGCATGCCAGGCTGACGAGCGGCGGCTTCGGCAACGACAACGTCTACGTCTACCGCGTGAAGGGCCAGCCCGACCTCTATGCCGACCCGGCCGCGGCCGTCGACCTGAGCCTGCAACAGATCGACGGCAAGGGCCGCGTCGCGGCGGGCACCGACACCGTTCGCTGGTACGGCAACAGCACGCCGGGCAAAGGTGTTGGCGGGCTGATGCCGCGCCGCGAGATGGGGGCCAAGTTCGGGCTGGAGCCGAAGGGCGACAAGGAGACCGTCTATCGCATCAAGAACCGCGAGACGGGCGAGATCACGCGGCAGACCGACAAGCCGACGGCCGAACAGCGCCGGGATCCCAACCTGCTGATCCGCTCGAGCAAGGTGCGGCCGCCGCGCGAGGCCTTGCCGCAATCGACCGACGACTGGTTCATCGTGTCGAACCAGTCGCCAACCCGCGTCAAGGCGGTCAACGGCCTGCGCGACGTGCCGCGCGGCGACGGCAACTTCACGCTGCCGAGCCTGGAGAACAAGGCCAAGCCGCCCACCGGCTGGAGCATGAGCAAGACGATCAAGCGGCAGATCACGCTGGGCCTGGTGGCGGCGGTGGGCATCACCACGGCCAACGCCATCAGTCCGATCGACGTCGGCCATGACGTGCCGACCGGCATCGTCGGGCTGCCGCGCAATCCGATCTCCGCGACCACACCGCATCAGCACAGCGAGCCTGCTTTCCGCGCGTCGCCCGATGCCTTCTCGGTACCGGCCGAAGTGACGCTCGGCCTGGCCCTGCACCAGCAGCACGAGGCCGACGCGCTGGCCAGGCAGCCGGGCCACGATCCCGCAGCCGCACAGTCGTTGCAGGCGACGGCCGACCGCCACTGGGGCGCCTTCTCGGCCGAGATGCTCAAGGCCATCCGCAGCGACGTGCAGCGCGGCGAGAACCCCGTCGCCTCGGCCAACCAACAGCGCGCCCAGTTGATCGCGCTCGGCAAGTTCGACGTGCGCAGCGACATCGCGGTACGCGATGCGCTGCGCGATTCGGGCCTGCTGAAAGGCACCACGGCCGACGTCGAGGCGCAGATGGACTACGCGCAGCTCGTCGCCAAGCATCCCGCGCTGGTGAACGACAAGAGCCGCGAGCTGGCGCGCCAGGACCCGGCCGCTTTTGCCGCCGCGACGCTGATGGAGATCGGCCCGGACGGCCGCGCCTACCAGTCGCTGGTCGGGAACAACGCGTCCATGCTGGGCCGGCTGTATTCCGAAGGCGTGGTCAAGGAGCGCCTGGCCGAGGGCGACGTGGCCGGTGCCGCCAGGGAAGCGCGCACGCGGCTCGATGCCAGCCGCGACGCGGCCGAACGCGACAAGGCCGCAGCGGGCCTGTTGCCGCTGTTCGAGTCGGAACGCACGCGCGCGATGGGCCTGCTCGACGATCTGCAGATGCACGACGTGGGCGACTACCTCGCGCAATACCGCGATGCACCCCCCGAGATCGCCGAGCCGGTGGCGCAGGGCATGCTCGACCTGTTGCACCGGAACCTGCCCCGGGCAAGCGACGATGTTGCCAGCATGACCCAGTTCGAGCAGCTCGTCGAAGGCCTGTCCATCGTGGCCGAGGCCGCCGATGCGCGTTCGCCGACCTCGGCCTGGTCCGAGCGCTTCGCCACCGAGCTGCTGAAGGACCGCTTCGTCGAGCGGCCGGAATTCGTCGTCAGTCTTCAGCGCGCCGTGTCGGGGGCGGTGGAGCAGGGCGGTGCGAAGCTGCCGGTCGAGCTCGCGAATGCGCTGGAGAAGCAAGGCAACCACGACCTGCGCGACAGCGTGCTGGCCGGCATCGACGAGGGCCTGCAGGCGCAGGACAAGCACCTCGCGGAGGCGATGGGCAACCTGCGCGGCAGTGCCGGCTACAACGCGACCGGCGCCTCGATGTCTTTCTACGTGGCGAACTTCTCCGACGGCACGCCGCAGGGCGCGGCCGCGGCGATCGCGCAGTACCGGCGCGTGAATCCGGGCGTGGCGGACAAGGTCGATGCCGCCACGCGCGTGGTCGGCGAGTGGGGCCGCACGCTGTCCGACACGCACGACAGCCTCAACGGCCTGCGGCTCGGCAAGTCGAGCAGCGAGGCCGAGCAGGGTCTGGAAGGAACGCTCGGCACGGTCTACAACAAGTCCGACGTCAACCTGGCCATCAGCCAGAGCCCGCAGCTGCGCCAGGAGCTTCTGAGCCGCAGTGCGCAGGGCGTGGCCGACCCGCGCACGATGGTCGAGTACCTGATCAACCCGGTCATGTTCGTCACGCGCCACGTGTCGGGCACCACCCGGATGGTGTGGTCGATGCTGGCCGATGCACAGTTCAACGGCATGGTGACCGACCCATCCAACTATGCCAAGCGCTGGGATGCCTTCAAGCTGAAGACCGAGCGCATGGCGAAGGTGCTGGGCCTGAACGCGGACGAAGTGAGGCAGGGCACCGCGCTGGTCGACAAGTACGTAGGCATGGTGAAGGAGGTGGATGCGAAGAAGCTTTCCGACGCCGCCCGGATCGACGAATATGCCCGCCTGGGTGCCGAGCTCGACAGCAAGCTGCAGAAGCTGCTCGGCGTCGGCGCGAAGACGATCAACAACGTCACCAACGCCAACACCGCCTTCGGGCAGGTCCTGCGCTGGGTCGCCAACGCGGGCTTCGTGACGCACAACGTCAGCACCGAGCTCACCAACCTCAGGCCCATGGCCGACGGCGTGCAGGACTACGCCCAGTGGTACCACCGCGTCTACGCGCCGACGCAGGCCTTCTTCATGGCCAAGCCCTACACCACGCTGATGGCCGAGCGCTCGTTGGCCGGCAACCGGGTGATCGACGGCGCCGCGGCGGACATCGAGGGAAAGATGGCCTGGAAGTACTTCTTCGGCCTCGGCACGGCCGGCGTGGGGGTGGCCGACCTGTCGCTGGCCGTCGGGCAGGCGAACACGGTGCCGGCCTGGGTGACCTATACGAACGTGGGCATGGGCGTGAGCGGGGTTGTGGACGGCGGCGTCGGTCTGATCAATGTCACCGGCGCTGCGCTGACGCGCGCGGGCGCCGTCGAGCTGGGCGCGCTGCTGGCCATCCCGGGCGAGGTGGCGAGCATCGCCGGCATAGGCGTGGCAGTGTTTACCGGCATCAAGCAGTTCTACAACATCGCCCACCACTACGACCAGGTCGATGCCCGCGAGGCACAGCGCGATCCGGCACTGCGCAATGCGCTGATGGACAGGGGATTCACCGACGCGCAGGCCAAGGCCATGCTGGACTGCACGCATGAAGGCGTGTCGCCGATGGTGGCGTGGAACGCCTTGATGAAGACGCAGGGCAGGACGGTGGACGAGGGCCTGGAACTGCTGCGCGACCGGCTGGCGAAGGACGGGCCGCAGGGCATTCCCGCCAAGGACTGGATCAGCGTCATGCACGGGCTCACCGATCGCAGGATGAACGACAACGACGGCAGCTTCCCGGCTACCGATTCGGGCGCGGCGCAGGCCGGGCAGATCGTGGTGCGGAAGATTCGCACGCGCGGCGGCGAGGTGACTTCGAAGTCCACGGTGCTGCCGGAGAGCGTCGAAGGGCTGGACAACTACGCGCGCATGGTCTGGGACCTGCACCCCTGAGCGCCGGGCGCACGCAAGTGAGATCGGGAATGCGGCGCCGCGCCGGGCGCTGCTGCCGCGTGCGGGCTATGCATTTGGGTTATGGCGCATGCCGCAATTGCCATTGGTGCGCCCGTGGGGACGCTCCTAGACTGGGCGCGATGAATGCATTCGCGAGTCTGATCCGCCCTGCGCTGGCAGCCAGCGCCAATCCTCGATCGGTCGCAGCGAGCTCGCGCGCGAGCCAAGACGGCCACCAGCCGCAAGGCGGCGGTCCGCCGCTTCCGCAGTTCTATTCGGAGGCGCAGCTGTATCTGCCGCAAGCGAGGCCCCCGCATGCGGATGGCGCGCCGGGCTTCGTCGGCGAGCTGCTGGACGCGGGCAGCATCGAGGCGCGCGGCGATCTGATTCGCGCCATGTTGCATGCGATCGGCTTCGAATGGTTGAGCTACGGCGTGATCACGCAGCTGCGCGGGCAGCTGCTGCACTTGAGCTTCTTCACCGGCCATGCGAACCCGCAATGGACAGAGCGCTATTTCTCGCAGCGCCATCACGAGGTGGACCCGCGGTTCCGGGACGCGCCTGCGTCCGGCCTGCCGCTGGTGTGGGATATCGATCGGCTCGAAGCCTCGTCAGGTTCTGCCGGACGGCGGCAGCGATTCCTGGCCGACCTCCGCGGCAGCGGCATCCGCAGCGGCGTGTACTTTCGCCTGGCCTCGCCCACGCATGTGAACGAGCACACGGTCATCAGCCTGCTGTCCCGTTCGCCCGGCCGCGACTGGATCACCGACGCCGTGGTCGGCCGCGCCCTGGTGCTCGGACTGAGCCTGCACGACTATCTGTCGCGCCATTCGCGCCTCCCGGCCGCCCCGGCGGCCGCGCGCGCGGAGATGTCCGCCATGTCGGCGACGCAGCAGTACGTCCTTCAGCTTCTGCTCGAAGGCTGCAGCGACAAGGAGATCGCGCACCGGCTGCGCCTCTCGGCCCACACGGTGGACTACCACATGCGGCAGCTGCGGCGCCGTTTCGCAGCGCGCAACCGCGTGCAGCTGGTGAACGCCGCGAGCCAGGGGCAGCAGGGTGAAGGCTCCTGAGCTTTGTGGTCGCATCAACTCCCCAGCTCTGCGACCATGAGATCGATGAACCGCCTGACCCGAGGTTCCAGAAGCCGCTTTTCAGGATAGACCGCCACAATTCTTGCGTCGTCAGTCTCCAGATCGGGTAGCACCCGCTGGAGGCGGCCCGCGGCCAGTTCTTGAGCGACGAGGAAGTCTGGAAGAAGCGCAATGCCGAGACCGCTCGATTGCGGCATCTCGAATCGCTTCTCCGCTATCGGGTCTTAGCCGGCTGCGGCCTTGTGCCTTGACCCAGGTCCCGCCTTCGTGATCTTGCTTGCGAACAGCGCAGGCGGGCCACTACTGCAGCCATCGAAGATTAGCCCAGAATCTTTCGCCGGCGGCCACGTTTTCCTTGGGGATCGGTATCAACTCCGCGCGTTTCCGCTACCGGCGCGGACTCTTCTCGCACCCCACAGACCCGCACTACGAATTCTCGTCGTTGCTGGCCATCTGCCTGTCATTCTTATCGACCATCCTTTGGAGCGAATCGCCACTGAATCAACGCATCCACCGGAGCGCTCATGGTCGCACCCGCCACCGCATCCTCGCCAAGCCTGTCGCAAGCGGCCATCGACCATGCAGCGGCAGTCAGAGCCGCCGAGGAGCAGCGGCGCCGCGCCGAGGAGGCTGCGCGCAGGGCAGCGGAAGAAGCCCAGCGGATCGCCGCGGAAGCCAGAAGGGTGGCCGCGGAGGCGCGCAAGAAAGCCGACGATGCGAGGAAGCTGGCGGAGGCTGCCGAGGCCAAGAAGGCGCAGACTCAGGCCGAGCAGGACGCGGCGGCCAAGCTGCGCGCGCAAGCCAAGACCGATGAACTCGATGCGCTGAAGAAGGAGGCCACCGCCAATCTGCGCACCAAGGAAGAGACGCTCGCCAATGCCAAGCTCGACGACGTGCGCCAGCGGCGCGCGCCGAACGATCCGTCGGAGGCCACGCGCGCGGCGCAGAGCGAGGTCGACGCCGCGCAGAAGACGCAGGCGCTGTACGAGCCCGTGGCCGGCGCGCAGGTCGCCGACCAGCCGGCCCCCAGCGCGGGCACGCAGGCCCTGCTCGAGAAGGCGCAGAAGGCCGCCAAGCCGGTGTTCGACGCGCAGGCCAGGGGCGGCGACGGCACCAATGAAGAGAAGGCCGCGCTCAACGTCGCCGTCACGGAATGGCTGGAAGCTGCGCAGCAGGACATGCGCACCGCGGGCCTGAAGGCGCAGGTCGAAGGCAAGGACCCGAGCGCCGCCATCGACCAGGAGGCCGCCAGGATCAACCAGGCGATCGACAAGGGCGGCGTCTTCGACCCGGAGGCGATGGGCGCCTACGTCGACCAGGCACAGGCCGGCGTGAAGGCGGAGACGCCGGAGATCCGCCAGCTGCGCAGCGAGCAGTACAACGTCAACCAGTCGGGCAAGAAGCAGGTTGCCGATGCGCGCACCGAAGCGACGGATGCCGACGCCGCGGCCGACAAGGCCGAGGCCTACGCGAAGAGCTTCGGCGACGGCCCCGGCGGCAACGACACCATCATCACCGCCAAGCAGAACGCCAAGGACGAGGCCGTGCGCCTGCGCGGCGTGGCGAACCGGGCCGACGCGAAGCTCGACGGACTGATCAAGGCCTTCGGCACCAGCGATCCGGCCGACCCGGCCAATCCGAAGACCAACGTCGTCGGCGCGGTCAACGCGGACTACAACGCGCGCGTGGCCGATCTCGAGGTCAAGGACCTGAGCGCCAAGTACGACCAGGCGGTGGCCGGCGGCGATGCCGGCAAGATCGCCGAGGCCGACGCCGCCCTGCGCGAGGCGCAGGAGGGGCAGCGCTACATGCACGCGCTCGCCGACGACGAGGCCGCCAAGCTCGATCGCAGCGACGCCGAGATCGAGTACACCGATGCCGAGGGCGCCTGGAACGCCGAGTCGCAGACGCGGCCCGGCACCTACACGGTGACCGAGCACGACGGCGACAAGCAGACCACCAAGACCGTCAAGGCCGAGGGCTACGACCCCGCCTTCTGGGCCAAGCCGGGCAGCGAGGAGGGCAAGAAGGTCCAGGCCAGCGACGGCAAGTACTACTACGTCGACGGCGACAAGAAGACCGAGCTCGATCCCGTCACCTCGCGCCTCTGGGCCGCGCACGACAAGCGCGAGGCCGCCACGAAGCGCATGGGCGACACCGGCTCCACCCTGGGCAAGGTCAAGGAGGACTTGATCGGCGGCACCGACGGCAGCGGCCCAAAGCTGGATGCGGCGCGCTACCTCGACAACGCCGATGCCATCAACCAGCGGCTGGCCGATGCCAATGCCGACGTGGCGGCGGCCCAGGCCGGGCTGAATTCGAAGCATCCGCCGGGATTCATCGGCCCGGTGGCCACGCCGACCACGCCGCAGCAGCTCGGCGAGGCGCTGGAGAAGCAGCGCACTGCGCAGGCCGAGGCCGACGCGCTGAAGGCGATGCAGGATCTGCGCAGCGCCGAGCGCGACCAGGCCGCAGGCAAGCCGGTGGATGCGGCGAAACTCGAAGGCCTGCGCGAGACCGCGCGCGAGAAGCAGCACAAGCACGAGGAATCGCAGCCCAAGCTCTCCGCCGCCGACGAGAAGAAGATGCGCAACGAGCAGTTGCCGCAGGCGCGCAGCGACTACCAGGCCAAGTCCGGCGAGGTCGACAAGCTCACCGCGCCCGGCAGCACCGCCACCGAGGCCGAGCGCAACAAGGCGCTGGACGAGCTCGACGCGCTGAAGCTCACGGTGCGCGACTACGAGACGCAGCTCGAGCTGATCGACGCCGAACGCGACTGGTATGCGGCGCAGAACCAGTACGGCCAGACCGCCTTCGCCAAGCCGCAGCTGTCGATGTTCATGAAGAACGGCGAGTCGGTCACGGGCGACGTCTACCCGCAGAACTACGACCCGACCTGGAACCTCAAGCCCGGCGCGGACGGCAAGGTCAGTGCGGAAGGCCTGCCGCGCGGACTCTCGCCCGACGACATCGAGGTGCGCCACGACCAGTGCGGCGGCGGCTACATGGTGATCATCAAGAAGGACTCCGAGGTCATCGGCTGGCAGAAGTCCGAGCGCTACGGCGACATGCGCAACTTCACCGTGCGCGAGGGCGAGTACAGGATGAATCCCGCCACGGCGCGGCTGTGGGACACCTCGGTGTTCGGCAACGGGCGGCTGGCGCAGGCGCGCAGCGAACGCGGAACGGTCGAGCAGCAGTTGGGCGACGCCAGGGCCGAGGCCCCGCCCGCGCCCGGCGAACAGCCGCTGATCGGTCCGGACGGCAAGCCGGTGCCGACGCTGCGCCTGGGCGACGACCTCACGCAGCGCAAGAAGACGGTGGACCAGAACGTCGGCACCGCGACCAGCGAGCGCGACAAGGCGCAGGCCGCCTACGATGCCGGCACCGGCGATCGCACCGAGCTGAAGAACGCCCTGGACGATGCCAACTCGCGCCTCGCCATCGCGAAGAACGAGCAGGCGGCGGTGGACGCGGTGCTGCTGTGGCAGGAGGCGCATCGCACGCGCCAGCTTTACGAGGCCAACGAACGCGCGGGCCGCGCGCAGCCCATGTGCTACGCCAAGCCGCCGGCAGAACTGGAGAGCGATGCACGCGCCAGCGCGGTCGCCGCGCGCAGCAAATGGCTGGGCTCGCACAACAAGTTCTACACCGACACGGCCAAGCGCGATCTGGGCGCCGCGCAGGCTGCGCACGACAAGTGGAAGCGCGAGAACCCGGCGCTGGCCGAGACCGGCAGCGACACCTGGAAGGCGCTGCAGGCGGCCCAGCGCAAGGCCGACGTCGCCAAGCGCTACCAGGCGGCCGGTGCCACCGAGAGCGCGAGCGCGCGCGAGCAGAACTTCATCGCCCAGAACCTGCGGCCCGACCAGCACGGCGACGGCGCCGAGCTCTACAAGCTCTTCATGAAGGATCCGGAGCTGATGGCGCAGTCCATCATCAACAGCCACTACGTGCAGTTCGGCGGCCAGTTCACGCAGATGCAGAACCGCACGCAGCTCGCGAACCAGGTCGCAATCGCGCTCGGCTGGAAGCCCGACATCGAGCTCGATCCGGCGACGCCGGCCAACAACGAGCGCCTGCAGCAGACGCAGAACCTGTTCGGAAATCTCGACAAGGACCAGAAGGAGATCCTCGACAAGACCGTGAACAAGCTCGTCGAGCTGGGCAGCGACAAGGCCAGGGTGATGGTGCTGCCGGTGGTCTACGGACTCGAGGGCGAGCAGGGCGGCATCGTGAAGACCGCGCTGTTCAAGGTCGAAACCAAGCCCGGCGAAGCGAAATACGTCGACGAGCAGGGCTGGGAGTACGACAGCCTCGACGACTACCGCGCCAACAACAACCTGCCGGTGGAAGGCGTGAACCTCGTGACGCCGGAGGACGGCGACTTCACGCTCGACGCCGACGGCAACGTCAAGCTCTTCAGCGGCGACGCGCGCACAGAGACCGGCTGGGAGACCTTCAGGCGCAAGTCTCATCTCGACGTCGTGGTCGGCGTGGCCGGCCTGGTGGCCGGGGTGGTGCTGACGGTGGGTTCGCTCGGCACCCTGTCGGCGCCCGGCGTGATGCTGATCGCCGGCTCCGCGGCGGCGCTTGCGGCCGGCTACGGCATCGCCACCTCCACGGAAAGCCTGGTCAAGCAGGGCAGCCACGGCCAGGACATCAATCCGTTCACCAGCACGCAGGCGCGGCTGGACTGGCTGAACCTCGGCCTGTCGGCGGTCAGCGTGCCGGTGGTCGGCGCCTCCACGCGCGCCACCATGCAGGCGATGCGCGCGCGCAATGCGCTCAAGGCCGCGACGGCGGCGCGCGGAGCCGGCGATGCGACCGCGGCCGGCAAGCACCTCGACGACTTCGTGCGCTACTCGCAAAGCGCCCAGGCCTGGGGCAAGCCCGCCGCGGCGGCGGCCAAGCCGCTGGGCGTGGGCAGCGTCGCTGCCTTCGAGGAAGGTGCGCGCTACACGATCGACAACTGGGAGCACATGAGCTCCGCCGACCGCGAGAAGCAGCTCGGCATGCTGGGCCTGAACCTCGCCGGCTTCGCCTCGCCGGTGTTCGCACGCGGCTACGTCCGCGTGCACAACGCAGTCAAGCCGATGGTGAATACTGCGCACGCGCAGACGCCGCCGGCCACGCACGCGACCCGGGCGAACGAAGGCGCGGCGGACGGCAGCAAGGTCGTGCCGCTGGCCAGCCGGCGCAACCCCGTGGTGATCGACGATCCGCAGCGGGTCACGGCCGCGGCGGCGGAGGACCCGCTCCTGCCCTTCCGTGAACAGCCCGCGCCGCCAAGCGAAGCGCCGCCGGGCGACGTCCGCCTGCTGCATCCGGATGGCCCGCCGGTCATTGCGGCGGAGGCGCCCGACGCGCCGCTGGCCCAGGTGATCCCGCTGCTCCTGCGCCGCCCCGGCGACGGGCCGGACCCGGGACCGGGCTCTGTGCCGGCATCGGCGCGCAGGCCGCAGGAGCAGCAGTTGCCCCTGGCTGTCGGTGGAGACGCCCAGGCGCCCAATGCGCCGTTCACGCGTTCGCCGCATCGCCAGGCGACGCTGCGCCAACTCAGCCCGCAGGCATCGGTGAACAACCAGGGTGGTACCGGCGCGCATGGGCAGGGCGAGCAGGGGCAGCAGGGGTCGGGTCCCCCGGCATCGCTGCCTTCCAGCGGCGCGGGTTCGCGACCGCCCGCCGCGAACCCGGGAGCGCAGGCTTCTTCCGGCACCGGCGGTCGCGCCAGCCCCGGCTTCGATGCCGACGGCGTGCCGCTGCCGCCGACGACGATGGGCCGCGATCGCGGTTGGGAAAGCGTGGCCAATCACGCCAACGGCATGATCCGCCGGCAGCAGCTGGCGGCCGATCCGGATTCGCCCGCGACGCCGCTCGTGCCCTCGGCCGACGAGGCCGCGGTCACGGCCGCGCTGATGGCCGACCCGCCAGAGGGTTCCGGCGTGCGCTTCGTGGTCTCGAAGCTGGGCCCGCGCGACACGATCTACGGCAGCGAAGGCGGCGTGCGCACGCGCAACCGCGACACCTACGACAACTTCGCCGACGCCAGCGCGGCCGCCGCGCGCGAGGGCGGCGGCTGGATCAACCGCTTGCAGCCCGATACCGCCGGGTTCCCGCTGGTCGCTCGCCGCCGCGTCGGCGCCGACGAGATCATCGGCGCGGTCCATGTGAACGGCGACGGCCAGGTGCTGCCGATCGGCGTGCCCAATGCAAGGGATGCGGCCACCCTGGCCGCGACCACCCGCGTGCCGAGCTGGAAGCAGGGCATCAAGGGCGTGCTGTCGGAGCAGCCGAAGGACGCGCTGATCCGCGCCAAGGGCATGACCATGATCGCCGGCGGCGTGCGCGTCGGCTTCGAGGCGATGAAGCCGGTGTTCGGCTTGCCGGCGGAGCTGGCCGGCGGGCGCACGGCGGGCTACCTCAGCTATCCGCTGTCGAGCTTCGGGCGCGCCGCCTACCTCACCGCATCGCAGCGCATGAAGGAATCGATGGCCGCGGCCACGCGCGGCGATCGCGCCACGGCCGAGAAGCTGGTCGAGAAGGTGATCAACGGCAGCGGCTGGCGCGGCGACAAGATCATGGATGAGGCCAAGGCCCAGTCGCTGCGCGACAAGGTGGACGACGTCGCGACGCTGGGCGAAGCCTTCAAGGCCAGCCGCGAGGCCTGGGCCGACGCGCCTTCCGACAGGAGCTTCCAGCTGCACACCATTCGATCGCCCGGCGACACCGCCGAGACGCTGGCGCCTGCCCATTACATGAAGGGCGTGCCGGGGCTGCGCGACTTCTTCGGCGGCTTGCGAAGCGAGTTTCCGGGCAGGAACAAGTCGGAGATCCGTAGCGAGCTACTGCTGCGCATCGACAAGATGAGCGCCGATCAGCTCCGGATGGCAGCGGATCCTTCGCACGCGGACACCTCGCCAGAGGCCCGGCTCTTGCGCGAGTTTCCGGAGGTGCATGCCAGGTTCAGCGACTCGGTGAAGCAGCGGGCGGAGTTGCGCGAGGCGCATGCCGCGCTCTACGAGAAGCTGCAAGCGCTTTTCCCGGGCAAGAAGGGCGTCGATCCGAAGGAGGCCGAAGGCCTGGGCGGCAGCACCAACTCGCCCAACACGCGGCTGGGCCTGTTCAGCCGCCGCGCGACCATCGCGGTGAGCCTCAACACCTTCGTGGGTACCGTCTTCAAGCCGCTGAATGCAGGCGACTCCATCCAGACGCATGCAGGCAATTTCGGCGACGTCCTGTCGATCGGAACGCTCGGCGCGAACTACATCTACAACAACAAGGTGGATGCGCTCGCGACCGTCGAACTCAAGATCGCCAACGAGGCCAAGGCGGCCAACATGAAGGTCGACGACTACCTCGAGGCCCATCCCGAACTGCAGGCCGATAAGGCCGCCGCCCAGACAAAGAAGAACGACTGGAACAAGTACCGCGACTACGCAGGGCTGCTGAGCGCCGGGCGGGCCATCGCGGTGGGCATGGGCTTGATGGAGACGGGCCCCGAGATCCTGGCCTACGGCGCCTTCGCCCAGGCTGCACTCACGGGCACCTGGGTCGGCCTGCAGCAGATTCCGGCGCTGCGCAACGGCGCCTTCCCGACCGCCACCAAGGTCCTCAAGTGGTCGGCGGTCGGCTCCATCGCGATCGTGCCGGCGGCGACGGTGCTGTACAAGGCCATCGCCGGCACCGAGCAGGAGAAGAAGGACAGTGTGGTGCAGATGGTCTGGAACGGCTTCACCGGCCTGTTCGAAACGGATCCGGCCAGGCCGGGCCAGCCGACGCCTTCGACGGGCACGACGCCGAGCAGCCCGCCTTCGAACAGCCCGAGCACGCCTCCGGGACACGAGCCTGGCGAGCCGGAAAAGCCGGACGAGGACGAGGGCGAGGGCGAGGAGCCGAAGCCGCAGAAGGAGCCGGTTGTCAAGCCGATCCTCGTCAGGGTCGACGGCGACCGCCGCGAGACGGCGACGCTGTGGGGCATCACCGAGAACAACCTGCAGACCCTGCTGACGCCGCCCGAGCTCGGTGCCGCGCGGCGGCAGGAGGGCGGCAAGAACCACGTCGTGAATGAAGCGCTGGCGCAACTCTTCAACCTCAATCCGCGCTTCGACAAGCGTCTAATGGACGGCATCGCGACGAACATCGAAGGAGACCCCGATACGCTGATCGACGGTTGGCAGATCAAGGTCGGTTAGATCGCTGGCGGCCTATCCCGCGGCTGCGTGGTCCTCGACGATGCCGTTCCTCGCCGAGGGCGGCTGCAGGGCATCGTGCACCGAGAGCCTGCGGTACTCGCCGGGCGTCACGGCGTAGGTGCTGAGGAAGGTCTTGTGCAGGTGGCTCTGGTCGCTGAAGCCGGCGGCATGCGCCGCGTAGATCACGCGCGCACCGCCGGCGAGGAGGTCGCGTGCGTACTCGACGCGGTGGCCCACCAGCAGCTCGTGCGGCGTGAATCCCAAGGCGCTCTTGAAGCGGCGCTGAAGATGTACCGGGTGCCAGCCCACCGCATCGGCCAGCGCGTCCAGCGTGAGTCGCTGGCGAAAGCCCTTGGCGATCAGCTCATAGAGCCGGTTAACGCGATCGTCGCCGCTGTCGATCGTGACCGCGTAGTCGCGCGCGTGCGTCCGGGCTGCGGCGGCCTGCGGCGGA
The DNA here is from genome assembly GCF_964254305.1 of Variovorax sp. LjRoot84. Taxonomy (NCBI): domain Bacteria; kingdom Pseudomonadati; phylum Pseudomonadota; class Betaproteobacteria; order Burkholderiales; family Comamonadaceae; genus Variovorax; species Variovorax sp. LjRoot84. The sequence continues at coordinate 3,065,412 of NZ_CAXUTE020000001.1, read as the reverse complement.
ATCCATTGCGCCAGCCGCTGGCGCAGCAGGGAGCGGCCGGCCGCACCGATTTCCTCGTTGCCGGAGTGCGCCGCTTCGTACAGCAGTCGATGGCATTCGATGAACTCGCGCGCCGAGGTGGCCTGCGCAAAGATCGATACCGCTGCATCGCCTTCCTCCTGCGCCGTTCGCACGATGTCGTGCGAAGGGTTCACGCAGCGCGCGACGGCGAAGCTGCAGTACATGGCGTCTTCCCGCCAGGGCGCGGAACACGCCTGCACCGAATGCCACACGTGCGGCGCGATGCGCAGCAGCGTGCCCGGCGGCACGACCACGATGCCGGCGATGGTTCGCACGCGCAACTCCGTGTCGGAAACCGAGAGCGTGAAGCCGCCGTGCCTGTGCGGCCGGATTTCGCGCTGCAGGAATCGATTGGCGGTGAATTGAAGACCTGCAAGGTCGACATCTCGCCAATAGGAGGAAGCAAGTAGTTCCATCGAGGCCCGAATTTATCGCGTGGTTGTGTCGACGTTAAGAATTTACAAGGCGGCGCAGCCGGCCTTTGGTAATTTGCTGCACAAGTCGCGGCGTCGCCGGGCCAACGAGAACTCTTTTCTTATCGCCGGGCAATTCGACGGCGTCGACTGGTCATCATCATGATGCTGTCTTCCTTGTTGCAACGTGCGGCCGCGGCATCGCTGCCGGGCACGCCGATTCACGAATCGCCGCCGCCGAACGACGGTGGCCTGCGTGGCGGTCCGGTGCCGCAGCTGTATTCGGAGGCGCAGTTGTGCTTGCCGGAAACGATGGGGCGGCCCGCCGAAGCGTCCGGCATCGTCGGTGACCTGCTGGACGCCGGCAGCAGCGAGGCGCGCGTGCGCCTGGTGCGCGGCATGCTGCATGCGATCGGCTTCGAATGGCTGGGCTACGGCACGCTCACCTACCTGCGCGGGCAGCCGTGGCCGCTGAGCTTCTTCACCGGCTATGCGAACCGGGAGTGGGCGCAGCGCTATTTTTCGCAGCGCCATTACGAGGTGGACACGCGGTACCGGGATGCGCCCGCTTCCAGTCTGCCGCTGTTGTGGGACATCGACCAGCTGGAGGCGTCGCCGGTGAACCCGGATGCGAGCGGACGCCGCCGCCGCTTTCTCGACGACTTTCGCGCGAACGGCATCAGGAGCGGCCTGTTCCTGCGCCTGGCCTCGCCCACGCACGTGAACGAGCACACGGTGATCAGCCTGTCGTCCAGCGCACCGAGCCGCGGCTGGATCACGGACAGCGTGGTCGGCCAGTCGCTGATGCTGGGTCTCAGCGTGCACGAATACCTGTCGCGCCACGCGCGCGTGCCGGCCGCGCCGCCGGCGGCGCGGGCCGAGATGTCAGGCATGTCGACCACGCAGCAGTACATCCTCGAACACCTGCTGCAGGGGCGCAGCGACAAGGAGATCGCCTACCGGTTGCACCTGTCGGCGCACACGGTGGACTACCACATGCGCCAGCTGCGGCGCCGTTTCGCGGCGCGCAACCGGGTGCAGTTGGTGAATGCAGCGACGCAGTCGCCGTACGCCGAGAGCAACTTCGGCACGATCGAACAGACCTAGACAGCGATCGGGCTGCGTTCGGCGAACTGGCCGTTCCAGTAGGGGTAGTAGGGGTAGGGCGGCGTGACCGCGCTGGCCGCATCGAGTCTCTCGACCTGCTCCGTCGTGAGCTGCCAGCCGAGCGCGCCCAGGTTCTGCTTGAGTTGTTCCTCGTCGCGCGCACCGATCAGCACGCTGGCCACGGTGGGACGCTGCAGCAGCCAGTTGAGCGCGATCTGCGGCAAGGTCTTGCCGGTTTCCTCGGCCACCTGGTCCATCGCATCGACCACGCGGTACAGGCGCTCGTCGTCCACCGGCGGCGCGAAGCCGGCGGTGTCATGCAGCCGGCTGCCCGCGGGCAGCGGCTGGCCGCGCCGGATCCTGCCGGTCAGGCGGCCCCAGCCCAGCGGGCTCCAGACGATCGCGCCCACGCCCTGGTCGATGGCGAGCGGCATCAGCTCCCATTCGTAGTCACGTCCTATCAGCGAGTAGTAGGTCTGGTTCGCGACGTAGCGCGAAAGGCCCAACCGGTCCGACGCGGCCAGCGACTTCATCAACTGCCAGCCCGAGAAGTTGGAGACGCCGATGTAACGCACCTTGCCCGCGCGCACGAGGTCGTCGAGCGTGCCGAGCACCTGTTCGACCGGCGTCATCGCATCGAAGGCGTGCAGCTGCAGCAGGTCGATGTAGTCGGTGCCCAGGCGCTTGAGCGCGGCGTCGGTGCCGGCGATCAGGTGATGGCGCGAGGAGCCGACGTCGTTCGGCCCGTCGCCCGCGCGCAGCGAGAGCTTGGTCGAGAGGATCACCTTGTCGCGCCGGCCCTGCACCGCGGCGCCGAGGATCGATTCGGAGGCGCCGCTCGAGTACACGTCGGCGCTGTCGAAGAGGTTGACGCCGGCCTCGAGGCAGATGTCGACGATGCGGCGCGCGCCGGCGACGTCGGTATTGCCCCAGGCGCTGAAGAGCGGACCCTGGCCGCCGAAGGTGCCGGCGCCGAAGCCGAGGGCCGGCACCTTGAAGCCGGAGTTGCCGAGATAGCGATGTTCCATGACGAGTCCTTGCAGTTGGAATGAATGATTCAGGTGCGTGCGGGCGCGCAGGCTAGCGGCAGCTCGCGCCGGTCGAGCGCACGGCTCCAGAGCGCGATCGCGAGGCCTGCCAGCGTCAGCAGCGCGGCGACCCAGCCGAGTGCGCCGAGCCCCGGGCCGCGGTCGATCACCATGCCGCCGACCCAGGCGCCGAGCGCATTGCCGAGATTGAAGGCCGCGATGTTGAGGCTGGACGCCAGGTTCTGCCCGGCGCCGGATGCCTTCTCGAGCACGCGCAGCTGGAGTGGCGCGACCGTGGCGAAGGAAGCGATGCCGAGCAGGCCGACAAAGAGCGCCGCCGTCACGCCCGAGTGGAGCGCCGGCTGCATCACGGCCAGCACCACGGCGAGCGCCACCAGCGTGCCCAGCACGGCCGGCATCAGCGCGCGGTCGGCCAGCTTGCCGCCGAGGATGTTGCCCACCGCGAGGCCGCCACCGAAGAGCAGCAGGATCGGCGACACCGCCGCTTCGGACAAGCCGGTGATACGGGTCAGCAGCGGCTGGATGTAGGTGAACACCGCGAACACGCCGGCAAAGCCGAGCACCGTCATCGCGAGCCCGAGCAGCACCTGCGGCCGGGCCAGCACCGCGAGTTCGTCGGCGAGCGAGGCGGGGGCCTGCTTGTCGGCGGCCCGATCGCGCGGCACGAAGACCGCGAGCACGGCGAGGGCGAAGACGCCGATCAGCGCCACGGCCCAGAAGGTCGAGCGCCAGCCGAACTGCAGGCCCAGCCAGGCGCCGGCTGGCACGCCGAGCATGGTCGCGGCCGTGAGGCCGGTGAACATGATTGCGATCGCCGAGGCGCGCTTTTCCGGAGCGACCAGTCCGGTGGCAACGACGGAGCCGACGCCGAAGAAGGTGCCGTGCGCGAGCGAGGTGATCACGCGCGCGGCCATCAGCATCTCGTAGCTGGGCGCCAGCGCACAGGCGATGTTGCCGAGCGTGAAGATCGCCATCAGCGCGAGCAGCACGGTCTTGCGCGGCACGCGGCGGGTGGCGATGGTGAGCAGCGGCGCGCCGACCGCGACCCCGAGCGCATAGCCCGAGATCAGCAGGCCGGCGGCCGCGATGGAGACATGAAGATCCGCCGAGACCTGCAGCAGCAGGCCCATGATGACGAACTCGGTGGTGCCTATTCCGAAGGCACCGGCGGTGAGGGCGAGGAGGGCGATGGGCATGATGCTTGGTACTGTGCGGGCATCGGCTTGCCTTGACTAGGATGGCGAATGGACAAGCATTGATGAGTTGAAGTCACGAATGCGAACTTCGAAGGGCCGCCGTTCCGCATAATGCAAAGCCTGTATGGAAAGGAGCAGATGCCTTATCGAACCGTTGAGCTCCAAGAGGCTTGCAACACCCTGCCTGAGCTCGCATCGCGCGCACATGCAGGCGAGCCCAGTTTGCTCATCCGACACGGAAAGCCCTACGCAGCAATTGTTTCGTCTGATGTACTCATGAAGGCGCGAGCACGCCCGTGTTTCTTGCGCTTGCGCGGTAGCGGCAGGGGGTTCTGGAGCGAGTCTCCTGCGCGAGCTATCGATGCTGCCCGCGCTGAGTGGAACTGAGCGGCTGAGGCTGCTCGAAGAGGAACGCACCTGACATGCCCCGCATCGAGGTCAACCGCTCCGGCGAGATGGAAGCCTTCGTCCAGGTGGTCGACCGCGGCAGCTTCTCGGCCGGCGCGCGCGTGCTGGGCATGACGCCTTCGGCCGTCAGCAAGCTGGTCGCGCGGCTGGAGGCGCGGCTGGCCACGCAACTGGTGCACCGCTCCACGCGCAAGCTGCAGCTCACGCCCGAGGGCCAGAACTTCTACGAGCGCAGCGTCCGCGTCCTGGCCGACATGGACGAGGCCGAGCGCTGCGCCGCGGCCGGCGCCGCGCCGCGCGGGCGGGTGCGCATCAACGCCAGCATCTCCTTCGGCCACCGCCTGCTGATGCCGCTGGTGCCGCGCTTTCTCGAACTGCATCCGCAGGTGACGCTGGACATCGTGCTGACCGATCGCGTGGTCGACCTGATGGACGAGCGCACCGACATCGCGATCCGCTGGGGTCCGTTGCCGCCCTCCGACCTGGTGGCGCGCCATCTCTTCGACACGGGGCAGGCCATCGTCGCTTCGCCCGCGTACCTGGAACGCTACGGCACGCCGCGCACGCCGCAGGAGCTGGAAGCGCACAACCGCATCGGCTCCAGCTACCACCGCAGCGCGCCCGACTGGCCGCTCGTGGTCGACGGGCGCCCGCTCGACATGCCGGTCGTGGGCTCGGTGCGTGCCGGCGATGGAGAAACACTGCGCCGGCTGGTGCTGGAAGGCGTCGGGCTGGCCCGACTCTCGCTCTATCACATCCAGCCCGACATCGACGCCGGCCGCCTGGTGCCGGTGCTGGAGGAATTCAATCCGCGCGACATGACGCCGGTGCATGCCGTCTACCTCGGCAAGCCCGGCCGGCTGCCGGCGCGGGTGCGCGCCGTGCTCGACTACCTGTCGGCGCGGCTCGCGGACAATAGCCGTTCACGACCATGAAGGAAGTTCCCGACGCCATCGTCTGCGAGGGCTGCGACGCGGTCTACCGCCGCACGCCGCTGCGCCCGCGCGAAGTCTCGCATTGCGCCCGCTGCGGTACCGAGCTCGACCGGCATGCGGGCGACCAGGGCGCGCGCGTGCTGCCGCTCACAGTGGCGAGCCTGATCCTGTTCGCGATCGCCAACCTGTTTCCGATCGTCGAGATCGAATTGCGCGGCCTCGGCAGCGAAACTACGCTGGCCGGCGCGGTGATCGTCCTCAGCACCGAGGGCATGTCGGTGGTGGCGCTGCTGGTGCTGGCCACCACCATCCTCTTTCCCTTGCTGCAGCTGTGCATCCTGTTCTATTTGCTGGTGCCGATGGCGCGCGAGCGGCGACCGGCCGGCTTCGGCGTGCTGGTGCGGATCCTGCAGTCGCTCAGGCCGTGGGGAATGATCGAGGTCTTTCTGCTCGGCGTGCTGGTGGCCATCGTCAAGCTCTCGAGCCTGGCGCAGGTGGTGGCCGGACCGGCGCTGTGGGCCTTCATCGGCCTCACGGTGCTGCTGACGGCGGTGCTGTCCTTCAACCCGCGCACCTTCTGGGAAATGGCCTTCGAGCCGCGGCCGGGGCAGAAGGCATGACGGCAACGGCGCCGATCAGGACGGCGGCGCAGCTCGGGCTCTTGAGCTGCCACCACTGCGGCACAGTCTGGCAGGGCGCCGCGGAGAGCGAAGCCTGCGGGCGCTGCGGCACGCATCTGCATCGCCGCAAGCCTCACAGCATCCAGTGCACCTGGGCCTTGCTGATCGCGGCCTGCATCATGTACGTGCCGGCCAACCTGCTGCCGGTGATGATCACCAAGAGTTTGCTGGGCACGCAGTACGACACCATCCTGAGCGGCGTGATCTACTTCTGGGTCTCCGGCGCCTACGGGCTGGCGGCGATCATCTTCATCGCCAGCTTCCTGGTGCCGCTGTTCAAGCTGACCGCGCTGATGCTGCTGGCTTACATGGCCCAGCGGCACCGCCCCGCCGGGCAACTCGAACGCGCGCGGCTCTATCGCATCCTCGAGGTGATCGGCCGCTGGTCGATGCTCGACGTCTTCGTGGTGTCGCTCTTGGCCGGCCTGGTGCGCATCCAGGGCTTCGCCGAAATCACCGCCGGCGTCGGCATCGCCGCCTTCGGCGCGGTGGTGGTGCTGACGATGCTGGCCTCGCTGAGCTTCGATCCGCGCCTCACCTGGGACAGCGAGGACGTCATGAACGAAACGGAGCCCGCACACGACATGCACGCAAGACACGAAAGAACCGCATGAGCGCTGCGCCGGGCCGCTCCAAGCAAGCTCGCACCGCAGTGCGAAGCACGAAGGTACTCCAATGAGCGATGAAGACAAGACGTCGGCGCCCTCGCTGGCCGAACCGGTCGTCGTGAAGCGCCGCAACTGGCTGCCCTCGCTGATCTGGCTGATTCCCATCGTGGCGGCGCTGGTCGGCATCGCGCTGGTCGCGCGCATCCTGCTCGATCGCGGGCCCGAAGTGGTGCTCACCTTCAAGACCGCCGAGGGACTGGAGGCCGGCAAGACCGCGGTCAAGTACAAGGACGTGCAGATCGGCACGGTGCAGACCATTCGGCTGGCCGGCGACCGCTCGCATGTGCGCGTGCTGGTGCAGCTCACGAAAGAGGCCAAGAGCTTCACCGCCGAGGACACGCGCTTCTGGGTGGTGCGGCCGCGGCTCGACACCTCGGGCATCTCGGGCCTCGGCACCTTGCTGTCGGGCGCCTACATCGGTGCCGACGCCGGCAGCTCGAAAGAGACGGCCGGCGAGTTCAGCGGACTCGAGGTGCCGCCGATCGTCACGCGCGATGCCTCGGGGCGGCAGTACCTGCTGCGCGCCCGCGACGTGGGCTCGCTCGACATCGGCTCGCCGGTGTATTTCAGGCGCATCAAGGTGGGCCAGCTCGCGGCCTACGAGCTCGACGGCGACGGCCGCGGCGTTACGCTGCGCGTGTTCGTCAATGCGCCCTACGACAAGCTCGTCGGCGTCAACACGCGCTTCTGGCATGCGAGCGGCTTCGACGTGGAGCTGAGCGCGAGCGGCGTCAAGCTGCGCACCCAGTCGCTGGCCACCGTGCTGCTGGGCGGCATCGCCTTCCAGGCGCCCGACGATGCGATGGGCCCGGCGGCGCAGGAGAACGCCGCGTTCACGCTGGCCGCCGACGAAACCGCGGCGATGAAGGCACCGGACGGGCCCTCGCAGACGCTGCTCTTGTACTTCAACCAGTCGCTGCGCGGCCTTTCGCCGGGCGCGGTGGTCGATTTCCGCGGCGTGGAGATCGGCGAGGTCAAATCCATCGGCGTCGAGTTCGATCGGCAGGAGAACCAGTTCAAGATGCCGGTGCTGATCCAGGTCTACCCCGATCGCCTGCGCCGCGGCGCGGGCAACGAGCCGGACGAGTCGCGTTACGCGCAGACGGAGCGCCTGCGCCTTCTGGTCAACAAGGGGCTGCGGGCGCAGCTTCGCACGGGCAACCTGCTCACGGGCCAGGTGTACGTGGCGCTCGACTTCTTCCCGAAGGCGCCGCCGGTGAAGATCGACATCAACCAGAACCCGATCGAGATGCCGACGGTGCCCAACAGCCTGGATGAGATCCAGGCGCAGATCGGCGAGATCGCGAGCAAGCTCAACAAGGTGCCCTTCGAAGAGATCGGCGCCGATCTGCGCAAGACTCTGGCTACGCTCAACAAAACGCTCGGCAGCGCCGAGCAGCTTGCAGGCCGGCTGAACAACGATGTCGCACCCGAGATGACGGCCGCCATGAAGGATGTGCGCAAGACGCTCAACGCCGCCGACAAGACGCTGGCCGACGATTCGCCGCTGCAGCAGGACATGCGCCAGACGCTGCAGGAAGTCACGCGCGCGGCCGGGTCGCTGCGCATCCTGACCGACTACCTGGAACGCCACCCCGAATCGCTGATTCGCGGCAAGCCGGAGGACAAGAAGAAATGAGAACGACAAACACCCGGGCGGCGGCCTTGCTCGCTGCCGTGCTGCTGGCGGGCTGCGCCAGCACCGCGCCGCAGTACTACAGCCTGGCCGATGCGACGCCGGGCGCGATGCCCGCGTCGGGCGCGGCGCCTGCCTTCGTCGAGCTCGCGCCGGTGGCCATGCCCGAGCGCTTCGCGCGCCCGCAGCTGGTGGTACGGCAGAAGGCCGCCATCGACGGGCCGCAGGTCGACATCCTCGAAGAGCACCGCTGGTCCTCCTCATTCGAGAACGAACTGCGCGACGCCTTGAGCAGCGGCATCGCGGGCCGCCTCGGCGCTGTCGATGCAACGAAGAGCGGATCGCCGCGCGGCCAGGCCGTGACGCGCATCGCGGTGCAGTTGCGGCAATTCGATGCGGTGCAAGGCAGCCGCGTCGATGCCGGCTTCAGCTGGACCGTGCGCCGCGGCGATCAAGGACCGTCGCTCGCTTGCCAGCTCTCGCTGTCGGAGCCGGTCGAGGGTGGCGGCATCGATGCGCTGGCACGCGGCGCCCAGCGCACTACGGCGAAGCTGGCCGACGCCATCGCACGCAGCGTGACGGTCAACGCCTGCGCGAGCTGAGATGAACGACACCGGTTTCGCACTGTTCGACACTGCCATCGGCGCCTGCGGCATCGCCTGGGGTCCGCGCGGCATCGTCGGCGTGCAGTTGCCCGAGGCCGGGGAGGGCGCGACGCGAGCGCGCATGCTGCGGCGTTTTGCGCAGTTGAACGAGACCGAGCCGCCGCCCGAAGTGCTGAGGGCGACGGCCTCGATTCGCGCCCTGATGGCGGGCGAGCCGCTGGACCTGGCGGAGATCGTGCTCGACTACGAGGGCGTCTCCGACTTCCATCGCCGCGTCTACGAGATCGCACGCCGCATCGTGCCGGGCTGCACGCGCAGCTACGGCGAGATCGCCGCCGAGCTCGGCGACAAGGGCCTGGCGCGCGCCGTCGGCCAGGCGCTGGGCCACAACCCTTTCGCGCCGGTGGTGCCCTGCCATCGCGTGCTCGCCGCCGGCGGAAAGCCCGGCGGTTTCTCGGCGCACGGCGGCGCGACGGCGAAGCTCAAGATGCTGATGATCGAAGGCGCAAGGCCGCAGAGCGATACCGCGTCCTTGTTCTGAAATACCGCGCAACTGCCATGGCAAGGCGAGCAGTTGTCCGACATCACATACTGTTAAGGGTGCGACATTTCGTACTAGTGTTCGACTCAAGAGCAGAAGCATTTGTCCGCGTAAGCGGGGGACTCGATGCCGATACGAAGCAAGGACAATTTCTTGGTCTTCGGTTCCCCGAAGATCGAAGAGGACGAGATTCTGGAGGTCGAGGCGGTCTTGCGATCGGGCTGGCTCGGCACAGGTCCGCGGGTGGCGCAGTTCGAGCATGAGTTCGGCCTGTACCGCGGCGCCGCGCATGCCGTTGCGCTGAACTCCTGCTCCGCCGCCCTGCATCTTTCCTTGCTGGCCTCCGGCGTCGGGCCGGGCGACGAGGTCATCACCACGCCGCTGACTTTCTGCGCAACGGCCAATGCCATCATCCACACCGGAGCGACGCCGGTGCTGGCCGACATCGATCCCGACACGCTGAACATCGATCCGGCGCAGGTGCGCGCCAAGTTGAGCAAGCGCACGCGAGCCATCGTGCCGGTTCATTTTGCAGGGCGGCCCTGCGAAATGGACGAGCTGATGTCGCTGGCGCGGCAGTATGAACTCAAGGTCATCGAGGACTGCGCGCATGCCATCGAAACGCAGTACCACGGCCAGAACGTCGGCACGATCGGCGACTTCGGCTGCTTCTCGTTCTACGTGACCAAGAACGTCGTCACCGGCGAGGGCGGCATGGTCCTGGCGCGCAAGGAGGAGGACGCCGCCCGCATCAAGGTGCTCGGCCTGCACGGAATGAGCAAGGACGCGTGGAAGCGCTTCGGCGACGAGGGCTACAAGCACTACTACGTCGTCGAAGCCGGGTTCAAATACAACATGATGGACCTGCAGGCGGCGATCGGCCTCAAGCAGTTGGCGCGCGTCGAGGCCTACTGGCAGCGGCGCAAGGCCATCTGGAAGCGCTACGGCGACGAACTGGCGGACCTTCCGCTGGCACTGCCCCCGAAGCCGGCGCCGGACACGCGCCACGCGCACCATCTTTTCAACGTGCAGATCGACGCGGCGCGTTGCGGCATCTCGCGCGACGACTTCCTCAACGCCATGACGGCGCAGGGCATCGGCGTCGGCGTGCACTACCTGGCGCTGACCGAGCATCCTTACTATCAGCAAAGCTTCCGCTGGCGGCCCGAGGACACGCCGCATGCCACGCGCGTGGGCAGGCGGACCGTCTCGCTGCCGATCTCGGCCAAGCTGAGCGATCAGGACGTCGGCGACGTGATCTCCGCGGTGCGGCTGATTCTGGAGCAGCATGCAGCGCTGGCATCGGCTGCGCCGTGTTGATCTCCATCCTCATCCCGGCCTACGCGCGGCCGGAACAGTTGAATGAGGCGCTGGGCAGCATCGCGCAGCAGGACCGCTCGCTGATCGGCGAGATCATCATCGGCGACGACAGTCCGCGTTCCTACTGGGCAAGCAACCAGGCGGTCATCGCTGCGAGCGGCCTGGCGGAGCTCATCGAATATCTGCCGAGCGAGCCGTCCAAGGGGACCTACCCCAACCAATGGTTCCTGGCTTCGCGGGCGAAGTTCGACCATCTGCTTTTCCTGCACAACGACGACCAGCTTTGTCCCGGTGCACTGAGCCTGCTGGCGAATGCCTGCGCCAGCGAGACCGATCCGCGCGTGAAGCTGTGGTTCGGCACGCACCTGATCATGGACGCGGCGGGCGTGGTCGACCCCGAGCGATCCGCCGCCAGCGACCAGTGGTTCGACAGACAGGGTGCGGGCGCGACGCGGCCGGTGTGGGAGTGGTGCCTGACGGAATCCATCCCCCCCGATGCCTTCCTGGTGGAGAGGGCGACCTATCTGCAATACATGCGCGGCGAACGCGACGGCAACGTGGGGGACTGGGCCTTTTCGGTGCGTCTGGCCAACAGCGGCGGCTGGGCGCGCTTCATTGGGCAAACCGTGTCCTGCTACCGGGTGCAGGCCGGATCCGTCACGAGCGCCGGGCGCGGCGTCGACGCTCACCGGGCCTACGAGCTGGCGCGCGAGTTGCGCGTGCCCCCCGAAATGGAAGCCGCGAAACGCAAGCGCTTCAACCGGTACATGCTGGTGGTGGCCGTGCGCTATGCGCGGGATGGCGAACGCATGAACGCATGGCGAGCCTTCCTTTCGCCCGATGTTCCCTGGCGGGAGAGATTTTCCCTTCGTTCGGGCCTGGTGCTCTCGATGCTGCTGACGCCGCGGCCGCTCTGGCTCTGGGCGCTGCACTACAAGACCTGAGCGGCGCCATCGCTAGCACAGCGCGCGGCATCGTGCTGCGCAACGCCCATTGCCTCCTTGGAGACAATGAGCGCATGACTTCATCGCGCTTCTTCAAGATCGCGCTCGTGCTGGGCCTCTTGTCGGCCATCGGCCCGTTCGCGATCGACATGTACCTGCCCGCGCTGCCGGAGATCGGCGCGAGCCTCGGTGCCGGCATCGGCCCGGTGCAGATGAGCCTGACGGCCTTCTTCATCTCGCTCGGCGTCGGGCAACTGCTGTACGGGCCGGTGTCGGACATGGTGGGACGCAAGCCGCCGCTGTACTTCGGGCTCGGGCTGTTCGCGCTGGCCAGCATCGGCTGCGCGCTCGCGACCGATATCCAGACCCTGATTGCGCTGCGCTTCGTGCAGGGCCTGGGCGCCGCGGCCGGCATGGCGATTCCGCGCGCGGTGGTGCGCGATCTGCACACCGGCAACGATGCGGCGCGGCTGATGTCCTTGCTGATGCTGGTGTTCAGCGTGTCGCCGATCCTGGCGCCGCTGGCCGGCAGCGGCGTGATCGCCTTCGCCGGCTGGCGCGGCGTGTTCTGGGCCGTGATGCTGGCCGCCGTGGCCGGCCTCGCAATGATGAGCGTGATGCTGAAGGAAACGCGGCCGGCCGAAGAGCGGGTGGAAAGCAGCCTGGGCAGTGCGCTTCGCGCCTACGGTGTGCTGATGCGTGACGCGCACTACCTCGGCCTGGTCTTCATCGGCGCCTTCGCGATGGCCGGTTTCTTCACCTACCTGGCCAACTCCTCCTTCGTGATGATCGACCACTACGGCCTTTCGCCGACGCTCTACAGCCTGGCCTTCGGCATCAACGCCGCTGCGTTCTTCGGTGCCGCGCAGCTCAACGGCGCGCTGTGCGAGCATTTCGGCATCGTGCGCGTGGTCAAGGCCAGCGTGAGCGCCTGCGGGCTCGTGATGGCGGCGATGTTCGCCTACTACCTGGCCGGCGGCGACCGCCTGGCGGTGCTGATCGTGCTGTACTTCGTTGCCAGCGGCTTCATGGGCTTGGTCATTCCCACCACCTCGGTGCTGGCGCTCGAGAAGCACGGCGCGATCGCCGGCACCGCATCGGCCCTGCTGGGCACGCTGCAGATGCTGACCGGCGCGGTGGTGATGGCGGTGATCGGCCTGTTCACCGACGGCCGGCCCTTGCCGATGGTGACGGGCATGGCCGCCGGTGCGCTGATCTCGGTGGTGTTGACATGGTTCACGCTCGGCGGTCGGCAACCGGCGCCTTATGCAGCGCGCTGAGCCGGTGACCGGCACGCCAACACCCGTGCTCGACGGCCTGCCGCTGCCGCAGCGCCGGCACGCGATGCTGGTGATCATTCTCGGCATCGCGGTCGCGGTGCTCGACGGCACCATCGTCAACCTCGCACTGCCCGGGATCGCGCGCGAGCTCCATGCCGATCCGGCGCATGCGATCTGGGTGGTCAACGCCTACCAGATCGCCACGCTGGTGATGCTGCTGCCGCTGGCCTCGCTCGGCGACCTGGTGGGCTACCGGCGCGTCTACCTGGTGGGCATGGCGCTGTTTGCCTTTGCCTCGCTCGGCGCCGTGCTGGCCGATTCGCTCGCGACGCTGATTGCGGCGCGCGCGGTGCAGGGGCTGGGCGCCGCCGGCATCATGAGCGTCAATGCGGCGCTGGTGCGGCTGATCTATCCCAGGGCGCAGCTCGGCCGCGGCATGGCGATCAACTCGATGGTGGTGGCAACCGCGTCGGTGGCGGGGCCCTCGGTGGCGGCCGCGATCCTGTCGGTGGCTTCCTGGCCCTGGCTGTTCGCGCTCAATGTGCCGCTGGGTGCGCTGGTGCTGGCGCTGGGTTGCCGCGCACTGCCGGCCAATCGCGTGGCGGCCGCGGCCGGCGCGCGCTTCTCGTTCGTCGACGTGGCGCTCAACGTGCTGATGTTTTCGCTCATCTTCATCGGCGCCGACCGGCTCGGCGTGCGCAGCAGCGACGCAGGGCAGGGCGCGCAGCCCATCGCCTGGGCGCTGCTGCTGGCGGGCGCGGCGGTGGGCTTCGTCTACCTGCGGCGCCAGCGCGCGCTGGCCGTGCCGCTGTTTCCGGTCGACCTGCTGCGCATCCCGGTGTTCGCGTTGTCGATGGGCACCTCGGTGGCTGCCTTCTGCGCGCAGATGCTGTCCTTCATCGCGCTGCCCTTCCTGCTGCTCGACACCTACGGGCGCTCGCATGTGGAGGCCGGCCTGCTGATCACCGCCTGGCCGCTGGCGATCGTGGTGATGGCGCCGATCGCGGGCCGGTTGATCGGCCGCTATCCCGACGGCCTGCTGGGCGGCATCGGCCTCGGCCTGCTCGCCGTCGGCCTGACCTTGCTCGCGGCGCTGCCCGCACAGCCAGGCAATGCCGACATCGTCTGGCGCATGGCGCTGTGCGGCCTGGGCTTCGGCCTGTTCCAGTCGCCCAACAACCACACCATCGTGACCTCGTCGCCCGCGCATCGCAGCGGCGCCGCGAGCGGCATGCTGGGCACGGCGCGGCTTACGGGCCAGACCCTGGGCGCCGTGATGCTGGCCGCCATCTTCAGCGTCTGGGGGCCGCACGACGGCAAGGGCCAGGTGATCGCGCTGGGGCTGGCCGCCTGTTGCGCGGCGGTGGCGGCGGTGTGCAGCGCGTTGCGCACGCGCGAACCCAGCGCCCGCCACGCCTGAGCGGCGCTCCCTTGCTTCAGCGCCGCGCAGCGGCCGTGACGATGCGCCCCAGCGTTGCCACCGCCTGCTCGCTGGGCGCATCCCATGGATGCCCGTAGTTGAGACGCAGGCAGTTCGCGAAAGCGCGCTGGGCCGAGAAGATCGGTCCCGGCGCAATGCTGATGCCTTGCGCGAGCGCCTCGCGGTGGACTGCCAGCGCGTCGACCTCGGGCGGCATCTCGATCCAGAGGAAATAGCCACCCGCCGGGCGCGTGGCGCGGGTGCCGGACGGAAAGTGCTGCGCGATGGCCTGGGCGTAGGCGGCCTGCTGGTCGGCCAGCGTGCGGCGCAGCTTGCGCAGGTGCTTGTCGTAGCCGCCTTTTTCGAGGTAGCTGGCCAGCGCGGCCTGCGCCGGTGCGGAGGTGCTGAGCGAAGTGCCCAGCTTCAGGCGGGCGACCGCGCGTGCCAGGCGCCCCGGTGCGGCCCAGCCGATGCGCCAGCCCGGCGCCAGGCATTTGGAGAACGACGAGCAGTGCATGACGATGCCCTGCGTGTCGAAGGCCTTCGCCGGCGGCGGCCGCTTGTCGCCGAAGTAGAGCTCGCCGTAGACGTCGTCCTCGATCAGGAGCACCTCGTGGCGCGCCAGCAGTTCGACCAGCGCCTTCTTCTTCGCATCCGGCATCAGGCTCCCCAGCGGGTTCTGGAAGCCGGTCATCAGCCAGCAGGCCTTGGGCCGATGGCGCAGGATCGCGCGCTCCAGCGCGTCGAGCTCGATGCCTTCGCGCGGATGGGTTGGGACCTCTATGGCCTCCAGCCCGTTGCGTTCCAGCGCCTGCAGCGCGGCATAGAAGGTCGGCGATTCGATCAGCACCGCGTCGCCCGGGCGCGTCGCGGCCTGCAGGCACAGGTTGAGGGCTTCGAGCGCGCCGTTGGTGATGACGATCTCGTCCATGGGAACGTGCACGCCGTCCGCCAGGTAGCGCCGCGCGATCTGCCGGCGCAGGCGCGCATTGCCGGGCGTGAGATCGTCCACCGCGCTCCACGGGTCGAGCTGCTGCGCGCTGGCGGCCATGACCCGGCCCAGCCGCTGCAGCGGAAAGAGCAGGGGACTCGGGAAGGCCGAGCCCAGCGGCACGACTTCGCGCACCATGGTCGATTCGAGGATCTCGAACACGCGCTCGCTGACGTCGAGCGAGACCGCATCGCCCTCGGGTTGCGACGAGGCCTCGGGTTCGGGAGGCCGCTGTCCCGCGCCCGCGGCCACGTAGTAGCCGGAGCGTTCGCGTGCGCGCACGAGCCCTTGCGCCTCCAGCAGGTAGTAGGCCTGGAACACGGTGGAAGAACTCACCCCGCGGCTGGCGCGGGCCTGGCGCACAGAAGGCAGGCGGTCGCCGGGTCGCAGCACGCCGGCGCGAATGGAGTCCGCTATGTCGGCGGCCAATGATTCGTAGCGCTTCATGCCGCTTTGGTTATCTGCATTTCGCATCTATCCTGAGTGTCCTGTTTCCCTGATTGGAGCAGCATCCAAATGAGCGAGAGATACGATTCCATCGTGATCGGGACCGGGCAGTCCGGGCCTTCATTGGCCGTGCGCCTGGCGCAGGCCGGCCGCAAGACCGCCATCGTCGAGCGCAAGCTGTTCGGCGGCACCTGCGTCAACACCGGCTGCATCCCCACCAAGACCTTGATCGCGAGCGCGCGGGTCGCTTACCTGGCGCGCCGCGCGGCCGACTTCGGCGTGATGGTCGAGGGCTTGCGCGTCGACATGGCGCGCGTCAAGGCACGCAAGGACGCCGTGGTGCGGGCCTCCAACCAGGGTGTGGAGCAATGGCTCAAGGGCACGCCGAATCTCACGGTCTACCAGGGACATGCGCGCTTCGAAGGCCCGCGCACGGTCCGGGTCGGCGACGCGCAGCTCGAGGCCGGCGAGATCTTCATCGACGTCGGCACGCGGGCACATGTGCCGGACCTTCCCGGCCTGGGCGAGGTCGACCATCTCACGAACGGCGCCATGCTCGAGCTCGACACCTTGCCCGAGCACCTGGTGGTGGTCGGCGGCAGCTACATCGGCCTGGAGTTCGCCCAGATGTACCGGCGCTTCGGCGCCCGCGTCACCGTCGTCGAGATGGGCCCGCGGCTGATCTCGCGCGAGGACGAGGAGGTGTCGGCGGCGATCCGGGAGATTCTCGAAGGCGAGGGCATCGAGGTCCGGCTCAACGCCAAGTGCATCACCTTGGCGCGGCGCGGCCGCGGCATCGGCGTCGGACTCGACTGCCAGGACGACCCGCACGAGATCGAGGGCTCGCACCTGCTGCTCGCGGTCGGACGCCGGCCGAACACCGACGATCTCGGCCTCGACCAGGCGGGCGTGAAGACGGATGCGCGCGGCTACATCACGGTCGACGAAGAGCTGCGCACCAGCGTGCCGGGCATCTGGGCGCTGGGTGACGTCAACGGCCGCGGCGCCTTCACCCACACCTCGTACAACGACTACGAGATCGTGGCGGCCAACCTGCTCGACAAGGACCGCCGCCGCGTCTCCGATCGGGTGACCGCCTATGCGCTGTACATCGATCCGCCCCTGGGCCGGGCCGGCATGACCGAGCGCGACGTCATGCAGGACGGACGCCGTGCGCTCGTTGCCAGGATGCCGATGAGCCGTGTCGGCCGCGCGAAGGAGCGCAGCGAAACGCAGGGCTTCATGAAGGTCCTGGTGGACGCTTCGAGTCAGAAGATCCTCGGCGCCGCGATCCTCGGCATCGAGGGCGACGAAGTCATCCACTCGATCCTCGACGTGATGGTCGCCGGCGCACCGTACACCGTGCTCCAGCGGGCGATGCACATCCATCCGACCGTCTCGGAATTCATTCCCACGCTGCTGGGCAAGCTGGAGCCTCTGGGAGCGCTCGCCTCATGACGCAGATCGGCAAGCCGCCGGGCGACGACACGCTGATCCGGCACGGCTGCGAAGCGGTGCCGTGCCCGAAGGCCTCCAAGCCCTGGGTGCTGGCCGCGGCGATCGTCGGATCGAGCATGGCCTTCATCGACGGCACGGTGGTGAACGTGGCGCTGCCCGCGATCCAGAACGATCTGCGCGCCACGGCCTTCCAGGCCCAGTGGGTGGTGGAGTCCTATGCGCTCTTCCTCGCCGCGCTGCTGCTGGCGGGCGGCGCGCTCGGCGACCGCTTCGGACGGCGGCGCATCTTTGCCCTCGGCGTCGTGATCTTCGCGCTGGCCTCGGTGGGCTGCGCGCTCGCGGGCAGCGTGCAGCAGCTCATCCTCGCGCGCGCCGTGCAGGGCATCGGCGGCGCCCTGCTGGTGCCTGGCAGCCTGGCGCTGATCAGCGCCTCCTTTCCCGAGAAGGAGCGCGGGCGTGCGATCGGCACCTGGTCGGGTTTCAGCGGCATCACGGCCGCGGTTGGGCCCGTGCTCGGCGGATTCCTGGTCGACCACTACTCGTGGATCTGGGCCTTTCTCGTCAATGTGCCGATGGCCATCGCGGTGCTCCTGATCGTATGGCGTCATGTCCCGGAAAGCCGCGGCAGCGCTGCCGATGGCGAGCTGGATTTCTGGGGTGCAGCACTCGCCACCGTCGCGCTCGGCGGCATCGTCTATGCGTTCATCGAAGCGCCCACGCAGGGCTGGAACTCGCCCGCCGTGCTGGCGGCGCTGGCCGCGGGCATTGCGACGAGCGCGGCCTTCGTGGTGGTCGAAGGCCGTGTCCGATCGCCGATGCTGCCGCTTTCGCTCCTGCGCATCGGCAATTTCGGCGGCGCCAACCTGCTGACGCTGCTGCTCTATGCGGCGCTGGGCGGCGGGCTCTACTTCTTTCCGCTCAACCTGATCCAGGTGCAGGGCTACTCGGCCACGGTGGCCGGCGCGGCGCTCCTGCCCTTCATCCTGATCATGTTCGCGCTCTCGGGCTGGGCCGGGCAACTGGTGGACCGCTTCGGCCCGCGGCTGCCGCTGGTGGTGGGCCCGGCCATCGCGGCGGCGGGCTTTGCGCTGTTCGCGGTGCCGGGCGTCGGCGCCAACTACTGGACCGCCTTTCTTCCGGCCGTGGTGGTGCTCGGCTTCGGCATGACGATCACGGTCGCGCCGCTCACCACCACGGTGATGAACGCGGTCGGGCCGGATTCGGCGGGCATCGCCTCGGGCGTCAACAACGCGGTGTCGCGCGCGGCCGCGGTGCTCGCGATCGCGGTTTTCGGCGTGGTGATGGCCTGGGCCTTCGATGCGATGCTGGCCCAGGGCCTGCGCGAAGCGGGCGCGTCGGCGGAGACCCGCGCCTTCTTCGAAGACCAGCGCAGCAGGCTCGCCGGCGCAGAGATGCCGCCGGGCATCGACGCGGCCGCTGCGGCGGCGCTCAAGAAGGCGGTCGCGGAATCCTTCGTGGCCGGGTTCCGATGGGTCATGCTGCTCAGCGCCGGCCTGGCGCTGCTGAGCGCACTGAGCGCCTGGATGATGATCGGCCGCGACCCCGATCGCGCGGCTGTTCCCGCCTCTGCATCCCGATAGCGGGTTAGCGCGCGGCGTCTTCCATCGGCCTCGGCCTACGTCCTTTGCGTTAGCGCGCATGGCCGATAGGCAAAGCACTACCCCGCATCGACACTGCGCCTCGTGTTTGCCCATTCACCGACGTTGTCGGACGCAGGAGGAATGGCAATGATCCAAAGTTGCTGGGACGCCGCGAAGTTGTTGCCGCTTGTTGCCTGCATGCTTCTCGCGGCATGTTCTGACGCGCCGCGGCCCGGTGAGGTGTTCGATGAGGCGAAGCAAGCCGGCCGCGATGCGGCCTCGTTCCCGCATGCCTCGGAGCCTTACTTCCGCGACATGGACGGCGGCATCGCGCTCTCGCCCGAGGAGGAGAAGGGGCGCAACATGTGGCTGGTCTGGAGCGGCGGCAACGACCGCTTCTGGACCCTGATGACCGACTACACCTTCGGTGCCTTCGACCTGCTGAAGGTGGTCAGCACCCATCCGAGCCTCGGCTACTCGCGCGCCAGCCGCTGGGAATATTTCGGCCTGGTCAACGAGCCCTGTTTCCAGCCTGCCACCGGCCCCGACAAGAACCGCCGCGGCCTGTGGCTTGACATGCGCAGCAAGGACTGCGCGCCCGACCCCTTCGAGAACGAGAGCAAGTACCCGGGCGTGAAAATCGGTTCGCGCGGCAAGCCTCTCGGCGACGGCAGCACCCAGCCGGTGGGCTCCTTCTACGGCTGGGGCACCGGCATTGCCGGCCTGCGCCTCTTTCCCAACCCGGCCTTCGACGAGAAGGCGGCCAAGGAATGGGACGCCGAGAAGTACTACACCGACCCGAACTACTACAACCGCAAGGATCTGGTGCGGCCCTACCGCGTGGGCATGTCCTGCGGCTTCTGCCACATCGGGCCCAGCCCGGTGAAGCCGCCGGCCGATCCGAACAACCCGAAGTTCGAGAACCTCAGTTCTTCCGTCGGCGCCCAGTACATGTGGGTGGACCGGCTCTTCATCTACAACGCCAACAAGCCCGAGGGCCGCAAGAATTACATGTACCAGCTGGCCCACACCTACCGGCAGGGCACCATGGACACCTCGCTGGTTTCCACCGACAGCATCAACAACCCGCGCACCATGAACGCGGTCTACGACTTCGTCGCGCGCCTGGAGATAGCCAAGCGCATCGGGCAGGAAAAGATCGACGGCGGCGAGCTCGACAACAAGCAGTTCAACGACTATGTGCCGAGCGGCCCGCTGACCGAATTCTTCAACAAGTCCGAGGCCACGGTTCGCACGCCCCATGTGCTGAAGGACGGCGCCGATTCGGTGGGCCTGCTGGGCGCGCTCAACCGGGTCTATCTCAACATCGGCCTGTTCAGCGAAGAGTGGCTGCTGCACTTCAATCCGGTGGTCGGCGGCAAGACGATCAGCCCGATCCCGATCGTCACCGCGCAGAAGAATTCGAGCTACTGGCAGGCGACCGAGGCGGGCACGCCGAACACGGCGCTGTTCTTCCTGAAGGGGGCGAAGCCCGATCGCCTGAAGGACGCGCCAGGCGGAGACAAGTACCTCGCCGCCGGCGAGACCACGCTGGAGCGTGGCAAGGTGGCCTTCGCCGACACCTGCGCGCGCTGCCATTCGAGCAAGGCGCCGTTGCCGCCGCCCACGCTCGAGCTCACGGCCGGGAAATGCGCCGGACCCGGCTACGTCGATTGCTTCAAGCGCTACTGGACCTGGACCCAGACCGACGACTACAAGGCGCAGATGCGCAAGATCGTCCAGGCGCCGGACTTCCTGAAAGACAACTACCTTTCCACCGAAGCCCGCGTTCCGGTGACCCTGCTGCGCACCAATATCTGCAGTCCGCTCGCGACCAACGCGATCAAGGGCAACATCTGGGACAACTTCTCCTCGCAGACCTACAAGAGCCTGCCCTCGGTCGGCACCGTCACGCTGCACGATCCATTCACCGGCGAGCTGCGGCCCTACGCCATGCCGGGCGGCGGGCGCGGCTACACCCGCGTGCCCTCGCTGATCAGCGCCTGGTCGACCGCGCCCTTCCTGCTGAACAACACGGTCGGTCCCTTCGACAGCAGTCCTTCGGTCGAGGCTCGCCTGAAGGTGTTCGAGGCCTCCATCGAACAGATGCTGTGGCCCGAGAAGCGCGAGCGCGATTCGGAACTCGGCGGCAAGGCGGTCGGCTTCATCGACCGCACCACCGAGCGCAGCACCGTGACCGTGCCGATCGGCTTCGTGCCCGAGGCGATGCAGCCCCTGCAGGGCCGGCTGCATCGCTGGTTCCCGTGGCTGGTCGAGCAGGACGGCGACATCGTGCTCGGGCCGATTCCGAAGGGTGTTCCGGTGGCCTTGCTGGCCAACCTCAAGCTGCGTGCGGAGGGCGATGGCTTCGGCGAAAAGGCCTCGCATGTGCGCGACGTGGGCGAGCTGCTGATCAAGCTCAAGCTCGCACTCAAGAGCGCGCCGGACGGCGCCTCCGACGAGCAGCTGCGCGAACACTTCGCCAGCCTGCGCGGCCCAATGATGGAGCTGAGCAAGTGCCCCGACTTCGTGGTCAACCGCGGCCACTATTTCGGCACCGCGCAGTTCAACCGGCAAGAGGGCTTGAGCGAGGACGAAAAGGCTTTCGGCCGCGAGCCGGAGCTCGGCGACGACGACAAGCGCGCGCTGATCGCCTTCCTCAAGACTTTCTGAACATCACCTGCGCCGAGGCCATGTCCGATGCCGAATCAGCTGCCTGGGACTACGTGATCGTCGGCTCGGGCGCCGGCGGCGGCACGCTCGCGGCCCGCCTGGTCGAGGCCGGCATGCGCGTCTTCCTGCTCGAAGCTGGAGGCGATCCGCGCGCGGCTGCCGAACGCCTGCCCGAGGACTACGACGTGCCGGCCTTCCATGCCTTCGCCTGCGAGAACGCGGCAATGAGCTGGAACTTTCGCGTGCGCCACTACGCCGACGAAGGCCGGCAGGCGAAGGATTGGAAGTACGAAGCGGGGCAGGGTGTGCTGTACCCGCGCGCGGCCGCGTTGGGCGGATGCACCTCGCACAACGCGATGATCTTCATGCTGCCGCACGATGCCGACTGGAACCACGTCGCGCAGCTCACCGGCGACCGTTCCTGGCGCGCCTCGCGCATGCGCCGCTATGCGCGGCGCGTCGAGGACTGCCGCCACCGGCCGGTATGGCGAGCCCTGCGTCATGTGGGGCTCGATCCGACGGGACATGGATGGGGCGGCTGGCTGCGCACCGAAAAATCGATCCCGCTGTCGGTGCTGGGCGACGAGGGCCTGGTGCGCGTGCTGCGCGACACGGCCAGCGTCTTCACGAGCAGCCTGCCCACGCCCTTGCTCAGCACCCTGCGCTGGCTGCGCAGCGGACTGGGCGACCCCAACACGCGCCGCCTGCGGCCGGGCAGCTTCGAAGGCATCTGCTACACGCCGCTCGCGACCTCGGAGCACCGGCGTGCCGGCGTGCGCGAGCGGCTGCTCGATGTGGCCGCAAGGCATCCGGGCCGCTTGCAGCTGGAGCTCGATGCGCTGGCCACGCGCGTCCTGTTCGACGCCGACGGCGCGGCTTGCGGCGTCGAGTACCTGAAAGGCAAGCGGCTGTACCGGGCCCATGCGGCACCCAGCAGCGCAGAAGGCGTGCGGCGCGACGTGCGCGCGCGGCGCGAGGTGATCCTGTGCGGCGGCGCATTCAACACGCCGCAGCTGCTGATGCTGTCCGGCATCGGCCCGGCCGCCGAACTGGAGGCGCACGGCATTCCGCTGCAGAAGAACCTGCCCGGCGTCG
This sequence comes from Variovorax sp. LjRoot84, assembly GCF_964254305.1. NCBI lineage: Bacteria > Pseudomonadati > Pseudomonadota > Betaproteobacteria > Burkholderiales > Comamonadaceae > Variovorax > Variovorax sp. LjRoot84. The sequence continues at coordinate 3,042,885 of NZ_CAXUTE020000001.1, read as the reverse complement.
GCCGCAATCTGCAGGACCGCTACGAGGTCGCCGTCACGCACCGCATGCGCGAACCCTGGGAGGTGCTGGAGGGTGCGCGCTTCGATCGCGACGACACGCTGTGGCGCCACTGGCACGAGGAGCGATCGGGCATGTATGCCTCGAACGGCGCCGCGCTCGGCGTGGTGAGCCGCTCGGCCACGGCCGATCGGACCGGACAGGAGCCCGACCTCTTCTGCATGGCGCTGCTGGCAGGCTTCGAGGGCTACTTCCCCGGCTTCTCGAAGCGGGTTCGCGATCAGCCGGACCAGCTGACCTGGGCCGTGCTGAAGGCGCATACGCTAAACCGCGCCGGCACCGTGCGCCTGCGTTCGGCCGATCCGCGTGACACGCCGCTCGTGAACTTCCACTACTTCGAGGAAGGCGACGACCAGGCGGGCGAGGACCTGCGTGCCGTGGTGCAGGCGATCCGCTTCGTGCGCCGGATGACGGCGCCGCTGCTCGCCAAGGGATGGATCTCCGAGGAACTGGCGCCGGGGCCGGCCGTGCAGAGCGACGAGGCGCTGGCCGACTACGTGCGCAACACGGCATGGGGCCATCACGCTTCGTGCTCCTGCCCCATCGGCCCGCCTGAGAAGGGCGGCGTGCTCGACAGCGCCTTTGCCGTGCACGGCGTGCCGCGGCTGCGTGTGGTCGATGCCTCGGCCTTCCCGCGCATACCCGGTTTTTTCGTGGCGGCCGCGGTCTACATGATCGCGGAGAAAGCGGCCGATGCGGTGCTGCGCACAGCGATGCGCACACCACTTTCGGCAAGTTGACGGCCTCCCGACCCAGGGCCGACACTCTGTGAACGACGGGTCTTCAACGAGGGGAAAGCCCATGGCCTATGACGTACAGCAACTGCTCGACATGTCGCAAGAGAAGCTCGACGAGCTCTTTCGCGCCAGCCCGCCGGGCGACATTCCCTCGGGCGAAGCCGAGGGCACCGCGATCATCGCGCCCGGGACCCGCTACACCGAGTCCATCGCCAAGATGATCAACTTCTTCGGATGGCAGGGGAAGGTGTTCGATGCCGAGAAGGGCGTGCTGAAGAACAAGGTCAGCCCCTTCGGCGTGCAGGCCATCGTGGCCAAGGTCTACAAGGGCGACAGCTGGCTGGACCAGAAGGAGTGCATCGTGCTCGACTACTCCGAGACCTCGCTGGTGGCCCACTGGATCCGCGACGAGATCCGCCTGATCTCTCCGGGCTTCTATCTCGGCAAGGTGTACTGGGGCAAAGAGCGGCTGATCGATTTCTGCCTCAAGTTCTAGCGACGCCGATGCGGTGACTCCCCAATCACACTTCATGGTGGTCGCAGCCATCGCCCCCGGCCGCGAAGCCAGCCTCCGGAAACTGCTGGCCACCATGAACGTGAGGCCCGGTGTGGTCGACCCGGCCAATGCGCTGCTGCCTTTTGCTGCCTTCCCGCGATTGCATTTCGCGCGCTTCGCCGTGCTTGGCGATGCGACCATGGCCGACCTCGAGGTCTTCGGCCTGCCGCGGCCCAGGCTGCCCATCTATCTGGTGTTCATGGGCGACTGCGACGGGCCCGGACGGGAGCAGCTGGCCGAGCTGGTGCAGCGCGCCGGCGAGGGTCTGCGCCGCATCTTCTCGCACTGCAAGGCCCTCGATCCGCGCGACGATCTGCTCGACTGGCTCATCGAACACGACCGGCCGGTGGCTGCGCCCTACGTCAACTGGATCGGGCGCACCGTGCAGCAGATTCGCGAAGAGAGCGCATTGCAGCGCGCCTTGTCGGCGCGGGTGCCGCGCGGCGTGACCGACGCCGCCGTCGATCCGCAAACGATGCGGCGCCAGCTGCTGGCCTTCGCGCGCGCCGAGCAGGCCGCCGGACGCCTGGTGCTGACTCCGCCCGCGCAAACGCCGCTCGACTGGCAGATCCGCAATCTCCTCCATGCGATCGGCCTGCCGCTCGCCGGGCTGGTCCTGCTGCCGTTGCTGATCGTGCTGCTGCCGGTCTTCCTGGTGCTGCTGCGCCGCCACGAGAAGCGCGACCCCGAATACTGTCCGCGGCCGCGCGCAGCCGCCGTGCGCGAGATGCAGGAGCTCGAAGACCACGACCTGAGCAACAGCTTCACCGCGCTCGGGCCGGTCAAGCCGGGCCTGTTCCGGCGCTGGCTGGTGCAGCTGCTGCTGGTGCTGATCGCCTACGCCTGCCGCCACGTGTTCGGCCGCGGCCACCTGGGGCGCGTGCGCACCATCCATTTCGCGCACTGGGTCTTTCTCGACGACAAGACCCGCGTGCTGTTCGCGAGCAGCTACGACGGCAGCCACGAAAGCTACATGGACGACTTCATCAACAAGGTCGCATGGGGCCTCAACCTGATCTTCAGCAACGGCTTCGGCTGGCCGCGCACCGACTGGCTCATCAAGGGCGGCGCGCACCATGAGCTGCGCTTCAAGTACTACCAGCGCGGCCACCAGCTGCCGACCCAGGTCTGGTACAAGGCCTACCCCGGTCTCACGCTGGCCGATCTGGACCGCAACCGGCGCATCCGCGAAGGCTTCGAGCGCGTGGAGATGAGCGATGCGCAGGTGCTCGCATGGCTGAGGCTGCTATGAGCATCGAGTTCGAAGACATCCAGGGCCTGGTGCGCTTCGGCTACAAGCACCTGACGCAGGCCTGCTTCCTGCTGCTACGAATCCGCGATGCCGGGGCCGCGCGTGCCTGGCTCGCGAACGCGCCGGTCACCAGCGCCATCACGCGCAAGCCGCCGCCCCGGACAGCCGTGCAGATCGCCTTCACTTGCGCGGGCCTGCATGCGCTGGGCGCTGCGGAGGACATCGTCGAAGGCTTCTCGGCCGAGTTCCTGGCCGGCATGAGCAGCGACGAGAGCCGCGCGCGGCGGCTCGGCGACCTCGGCGCGAACGACCCCGCGCGCTGGCGGTGGGGCGGCGCGCAGGACCGCATGCCGCACGTGCTGGTGATGCTCTATGCGGTGCCCGGCGGGCTCGACGAGTGGCTGCGGACCATCCGTGCGCAATGCGAGGCGGGCTTCGAGCAGTTGGACTGCCTGAGCACCTCCGACATGGACGGCGTCGAACCCTTCGGCTTCGTCGACGGCATCTCGCAGCCGCGCATCGACTGGGAGCGAGAACGCGCGGCGCACGACGAGGAACAGTTCGAATACACCAACCTGTCGTGCCTCGGCGAGTACCTGCTCGGCTATCCGAACGAGTACGGCGCCTATACCGATCGGCCCCTGCTGGACCGCGCGCGCGATCCCGCGGCGCTGCTGCCGCGCGCCGAGGACGACGCGGACAAGGCCGATCTCGGGCGCAACGGCAGCTACCTGGTCATGCGGCAACTGCGCCAGGACGTCGAAGGCTTCTGGCGCTTCGTCGACGGCCAGGCCGGCGGCGACGCTGCCTTGAGCGAGAAGCTGGCCGAAACGATGGTCGGCCGCACCAAGAAAGGCAAGCCGCTGGTGGAGCCGTCCGGCGAGACGGATGATCTCAATGCCTTCACCTACGACGGCGATCCCGAAGGCCTGCGTTGTCCCTTCGGTGCGCACATCCGCCGCAGCAATCCGCGCAATGCCGATCTGCCGCCCGGCTGGTCGGATCCGATCTCGCGCCTCGTGCGCAGGCTCGGCTTCGGTTCGGACGCGCTGCGCATCGACCTGATCGCCTCGACGCGCTTCCACCGGCTGCTGCGCCGGGGCCGCGAGTACGGCGGAGCCCCGGGCGAAGACGTGGGACTGCACTTCATCTGCCTGGGCGCCAACATCGCGCGCCAGTTCGAGTTCGTGCAGGGCGCTTGGCTGGCCGGCACCAAGTTCGACGCCCTGCCCGGCGAGGGCGATCCGCTGCTCGGCCATCGCCTGGCGGGGGCGGACGGCATGCCGACCGATGGCTTCTCGATGCCCGCGGCCTCGGGGCCCGATCGGCGCCTGACGGGTCTTCCGCAATTCGTGACCGTGCAAGGCGGTGCCTATTTCTTCCTGCCCGGCATCCGTGCCTTGCGCTATCTGTCAAAGGTGCAGCCATGAATTCGAATGTCAGCCGTCCCGCGCCGCGGGCCAACACGGGTTCTTTGCTGAAGAATTTCATCAGCGATTCGGGCCTGGCCCTGCTGCGGCTGGAACGCAGGTTCGATCCCTTCGTTCGCCCGGCCTTCGACGCGGTGCTGCGCGATCCGCTCGCGCGCCTGACCACGGCGCTGATCAACAGCCGGCGGCCCGACGAAGGGCTCGCGATCGCGCAAGAGAAGCTCATGGTCGACGAAGAGAGTTTTACCGACTCGATCGTGCGGAGCTTCACCCGGCAAATGGGCGACCTCTGGAAGCCCGGCGGCTTCGAGCGCGGCGGCAACACCAAGACGCAGGGCATCGTGCGCGGCGAGTTCACCGTGCACGAGGACATCCCCGAGCACGTGAAGCGCGGCATCTATGCCAGGCCCCAGACCTTCAGAGCCTGGGTGCGCTTCTCGGGGCCCGGCCCCTACATCACGCCCGACATCGACGACGTCGGCTTCATGAGCATCAGCATCAAGCTCCTGGGCGTGCCCGGCCCGAAGCTGATGGAGGAGGAGAAGCACACGCTGGACATGTTCGGCGTCTCCACGCCCACCTTCGTGACGCCCGATGCCAAGGCCAACGCGGCGCTGCAGATCGAAAGCGTGAAGAACGCGCAGATCTTCTACTTCGTCAACTTCCGCGACTCGCATGTGCTGGACCTGATCATGCAGTCGCTCTTCATCAAGACGCAGTCCAGTCCCTTCGAGGCGCCGTACTTCAGCTGCGTGCCCTACCTGATGGGCGAGGGGCAGGCGATGCAGTACTCGGTGTGGCCGAAGACGAAGAAGCGCACGCCGATCCCGCGGCTGCCGCTGCGCCCGCCGGACGACTACCTGCGCCAGGCCATGGTGGCCTCGCTGGCCGAGGGCGACGTGGAATTCGACATCCGGCTGCAGATGCAGACCGACCCGCATCGGATGCCGATCGAGAACGCCGGCGTGCTGTGGCCCGAGACGCTGTCGCCGCGCATCACGGTGGCCACGCTGCGCCTGCCGCGCCAGACCTTCGATTCGCCGGCGCAGATGGAATTCGCGAAGAGGCTCTCATACAACCCCTGGCACACGATTGCCGAGCATCGGCCGCTGGGCAACCAGAGCCGCGCGCGCAAGAGGATGTACTGGGAGCTTTCGCAGCTGCGGCACCGGATGAATGCGGTGCCCCATTTCGAGCCTACGGGGGATGAGGTGTTCGAGTAGGCCGCTACTCCAGTCCGTCCTTCTTCATCTCGGCCAGCGCCCAGCCCTTGTGGGAGGTGAAGAAGAACAGCCGCCACTTGCCGCCCTCGAAACGCCAGCGGCTGAAGCTCGGATCGCTGACGTCCTCGCGCTTGTATTTGCCATCGGCCTTGGGCGGAATCAGGCCGACGTGGCGCAGCACGACGCTGGCGGTGCCGTCGGGCATCATGCGCACGCGTTTCACCTCCCATTTCAGGTCGGTGTTCTTGACGTCGTATTCGAAGGTGGTCTTCACCGCCTTCTTGCCTTTCATGCGCTCGTAGAAGTCCTGCGCTTGCGTGAACCAGACGTCATCGGTCATCAGCGCCAGCCAGGCTTTCACGTCGTGCCGGTTCCAGGCCTTCTCGAACTCGGCGATGGTGTCGCGCAGCGTGGCTTCGGTGCCGGCCGCCTGGGCCTTCTTCGCGGGTTGCGCGCGGGCGCCGCCACCGATCGCCAGCACCGCGGCTAGCGCCCCGATCAGGAGAGTGCGTCGCTTGTTCATGGCCGGTACCTCCTGACGCGAGCATGCGCGAGAGCGCAGTCTTTTTCAACTGGCCGGCCATTGCGGCCGCAGGGCAACGGCGCTAGATTGCATCACGTCGACAACGCGACGTGCGACCTTCGATGAGGAGGCTCACCATGGCGATGCGCTTGGTTCCCGCCCGTTTCCGCCCTCTGGCGGGTGCCTTGCTGGGGCTGAAGCCCCGGCCACGGCCGCCGCGCCCCCGGAGGGTCGTGCGAAGTGCGCGGCCCGTTCGCAGGGCAAGCTTCATGCGTGGTGAACGTCCAGTTCTCGCCCAAGGCCAAAGGTGCACGGGCGGGCAAGCTCGAGTTTCTTTTTGCGCCCCCGCCGCCGGTTTGACGCCGCAGAAGCGCGTCACAGCCCTGACCGGCGCAGGCGTGGCGCGCTGATCGCTTCAGGAAACCGGCAGGCTCTGGCCGGGAAAGGCGATGCCTGGCTGTCCGGCCCGCCAGGGCGTGTACTTGGCCATCACCAGCGTGAACACCGGCGCATCGAGCCGCGCGGCCAGCCAGGCCCGCAGCCGCGGCCAGGGCTGGGCCTCGAACCAGGCTGCATCGACCTGCGCGAACTGGCGCACGAACGGCGCGATCGCGATGTCGGCGAGCGCTGCATGCTCGCCGTGCAGACAGCGCGTGACGACAAGCCGGGTCTCGAGCCGCATCAGGAAGCGGGCGCCCTGCGCGCGATGCGCCTCGCCATCGGCGCCCGGATGCCGCTCGGGGTACTTGTAGCCGTCGAGATGCCGCTTGAACTCGCCGTCGCATTCGGCGACGAGCGCAAGCATCTCGTCCAGCGTCGCGCCTTCGGCTTGCAGCCAACCTTCGGGATCGTTGCGCCGCAAGGCCCACAGCATGATGTCCAGGCTCTGGTCGATCACCATGCCGTCTACGTCGACCAGCACCGGCACCGTGCCCTTGGGCGATGCAGCTAGCAGCTCGGCCGGCTTGTCGCGCAACACGACCTCGCGCAGCTCGCAGCGCTGGCCGCTCGCGGCGATCGCCATGCGCGCGCGCATCGCATAGGGGCAGCGGCGGAACGAATAGAGCACCGGCCGCGTGCTGCCTGCGCTCAGATCAGCCTGCGGATCGTCTTCTTGCGCCATGCGAAGCGGTAGTAGCTGGCCTGCAGCGTCAGCATCGCGATGAAGGCCACCGGGTAGGCGATCCAGATGCCGTTGAGCCCCATGCGATGGCTCAGCCACCAGGCCACCGGCACCTCGATCAGCGCGATGCAGAAGATCGAGATCGCGGTCGGCACCAATACCGAGCCGCTGGCGCGCATGATCCCCGACAGCGCCGCGCCCATGCCGAAGATCACCGTGCTCCACAGCATGATGTGCAAGAGCGTCTGCGCCACCTCGATCACCGGCTCGCTGGTGATGAAGAAGCCCATCAGCGGGCGCGAGAACAAATAGCCCAGCAGCACCAGGCCGCCGGTCAGCACCAGGTTCATCTGCAGCGCGGTGCGCGTGATGGCGCCCAGGCGCTGCGCCTGGCCGGCGCCGATGGCCTGCGCGCCGAGGATCGAGGCGGTGATCGCGATCGAGATCGCCGGGAACTGCACATAGGCCACCACCTGGTTCACCGCGCCGTAGGCCGCGGTGGCGCTCGAACCGTAGGCATTGACGAAGGACAGCAGCGCGAGCTCGGCCAGCGAGACCACGATCATCTGCACGCCGGTGGGCACACCGACCTTGAGCACCGCCTTCAGCAGTGCCGGCCGCACGCGCAGGTGCCGCACGAAGTCGGCGTCCGGCGCGAGCGGACTCTTCGTGCGCCGCAGGTGAAAGGCCAGCCAGGCGGTCGCGACCACGAAGGAAATCACCGTGGCCCAGGCGCCGCTCGCCACGCCGAGCATCGGCAGGCCGAACCAGCCGCGGATGAGCGCCGGCGTGATCATCAGGCCGAGCACGGTCGAGATCATCAGCGTGTAGAGCGGCGTCACCGTGTCGCCCACGCCGCGCAGCATGGCGGTGGAGAGCAGGAACACGAACAGGCCCGGCATCGCGATCAGGATGATCCTCGCGTAGGCCGTGGCATCGGCCAGGATGTCGGGCGGCGTGCCCAGCGCTGTCAGCATCGGCTGCGTGAAGGTGCCGCCGAAGACCGCGACGGCCAGCGCGAACAGCACGCCCACGGTGAGCGTGGTGCCGGCCACGGCGCGCGCCTTCTCGGGCTCGTGCGCGCCCCAGGCCTGGCCGATCAGCACCGAGGCGCCGGCGCCGAGGCCGATGGTGAAGGCGATGAAGAAGAACATCACCGGAAAGAAGCTCGACACCGCCGCCAGCGCGCCGACGCCGATCATCTGCCCCAGGTAGACGTTGTTGAGCGTCCCCGAGAGCGACTGCAGGATGTTGCTGAGCAGCATCGGCGCGAGGAAGAACAGGAAGGTCTTCCACAGCGGCCGCAAGGCCATGGCCGCCGCACGCGGGTTGAGGTGCGGGGCCGGTGGCACCGGTTCGGCGACCGTCGTCGCGGGCGTGTCGCCGTTCATTGGGCGCTCCAGGCGTTCGCCGCCAGCTTGTGCAGATGCAGGCGCACATCCTCGGGCCAGGGCGCGACGAGCTCTTCGAAGCGCGCGCGGTCGCCGGCGAACAAGGCGCGCGTCGATTCCTCGAAGCCGGGCAGGTTGCCCGCGATCGCGGTCATGAAGCGGTAGGTGGCTTCGCGCGCCGCGCGCTCCGCATCGCGGTCGGCGTGCACGCGCCGCGCCTCGTCGATCAGCCGGCGCAGCGCCACCGAGGCGCCGCCGGGCTGGCGGTTGAGCCAGTCCCAATGGCGCGGCAGCAGGGTGACTTCGCGCGCCACCACGCCCAGCTTGGGGCGGCCGACGCCGCGCGTCGCGTGTTCATCGTGTTTCGTGTTTTCGGACACGGTATTGGCGGATTCGCGCAAATCGAGATCGAGCTGCTCGCCCGTGCTGTCGTCGAACACGAAAGGCGGCGGCTCGTCGGCGCGCGCACGCAGCAGGGCGATCACCTCGGCGCGCGGGCCGGCAGCGATGCGCCTGAACCCGGCGAAGGCGGTGAGGGTGGATTCGGAAGAAGGCATGGCGGCGAATAATACCCGGACAAAACGAGTTATGCAATCTACCCGGGTGAAATATTCTCAGGCCGTTCGGCGCAGGCTGCGCCACCAGCGGCGGGCGCCGTTTTTCAAGCGCCGGGCGGCGCGCCAGGGCGCGCTCTGGCGCACGAAGCCGAGCACGCGATCCTTCCACTGCTTCCAGCGCGGATACCAGCGCGCGAACAACGGGATGCGCATCAGCGCCGGCTCGACCAGCTGGAACAGCCGGGCCACGACCGCGGTGCCGGCCAGCTTGGCGCCCACCAGCAGCAGCACGGCGCTGGTGGCATGGCCGCGGCCCAGGAGGAAGAGCGCGAGCAGCTTGAGCGGCAGCAGCATCAGCACCGGCACCAGGAACACCAGCAGCGCGCCCCAGGGCGGCAGGGCCTGCACCGCGCGTTCGAGTCGCGCCCACAACGGCAGGCGGGCCAGCCGGGCAGCCAGCGCGGCGAGCGGCTCCCAGCCCCATTCCTCGAACAGCAGCAAGGGGACGAGGAGGGCGGCAGCGAGTGCGCGCAGGAGTTTCTTCAAGATACGCATGGCCGGGGCATTGTGACCCCAGGCCCTATGGCAAACTTCCGCGCTTTACCCGCAAGGCGCCCACGGCGTCGTCAGCCAGCCCCCCCTCAGACATGCAGAAAATCATTCGCCAGCTCGCGGCCGAGATCAAGGTCGGCGAGCACCAGGTGAAGGCCGCGATCGACTTGCTCGACGGCGGTGCCACCGTGCCTTTTATCGCGCGCTACCGCAAGGAGGCCACCGACGGCCTCGACGACATCCAGCTGCGCGAACTCGAGGCGCGTCTGTCGTACCTGCGCGAGCTCGAAGAGCGCCGCGCCGCGGTGCTGAAGAGCATCGAGGAGCAGGGCAAGCTCACGCCCGAGCTGCGCGCCGCCATCGACGCCGCGCCGACCAAGCAGGAACTGGAAGACCTCTACCTGCCCTACAAGCCCAAGCGCCGCACCAAGGGCCAGATGGCGCGCGAGGCGGGCATCGAGCCGCTGGCCGACAAGCTCTTCGCCGACCCGACGCTGAACCCCACCGAGGAGGCCGCGGCCTTCGTCAAGCCGGCTGCGGACGGGCTGGACTTCTCGACCGTTCAGCTCGTGCTCGACGGCGTGCGCGACATCCTCTCCGAGCGCTGGGCCGAAGACGCGGCGCTGGTGCAGCGGCTGCGCGAATGGCTCTGGGCCGAGGGCCTCTTCAAGTCCAGCCTGATGGCCGGCAAGGACGAGAACAACGCCGACATCGCCAAGTTCCGCGACTACTTCAACTACGACGAGCCCATCGGCCGCGTGCCCTCGCACCGCGCGCTGGCCGTGTTCCGCGGCCGCGCGCAGGACATCCTCGATGCCAAGCTGGTGCTGCCCGTCGAGCCCGAGCCGGGCAAGCCGAGCATCGCGGAGGGCAAGATCGCATTGCACTTGGGCTGGAGCCATGCAGGCCGCCCGGCCGACGACCTGATCCGCAAGTGCGTGGCCTGGACCTGGCGCGTGAAGCTCTCGCTGTCCACCGAGCGCGACCTGTTCACCCGGCTGCGCGAAGAAGCCGAGAAGGTCGCGATCAAGGTCTTCGCCGACAACCTGCGCGACCTGCTGCTGGCCGCGCCGGCTGGCCCGCGCGTGGTGATGGGCCTGGACCCGGGCATCCGCACCGGCGTCAAGGTCGCAGTGGTCGACGCCACCGGCAAGCTGGTCGACACCGCCACCGTGTTCCCGCACGAACCGCGCCGCGACTGGGAAGGCTCGCTGCACACCCTCGGCAAGCTGTGCGCCAAGCACGGCGTGAACCTGATCGCGATCGGCAACGGCACCGCGAGCCGCGAGACCGACAAGCTGGCGGGCGACCTGATCAAGCTGCTGGCCAAGATGGCGGCTCAGGCGGGGGCGCCGGAGATGAAGGTCGAAAAGGTGGTCGTGAGCGAGGCCGGCGCTTCGGTCTACTCCGCGAGCGAATTCGCCTCGCAGGAAATGCCCGACGTCGACGTCAGTCTGCGCGGCGCGGCGAGCATCGCGCGCCGCCTGCAGGATCCGCTGGCCGAGCTGGTGAAGATCGACCCCAAGTCGATCGGCGTCGGCCAGTACCAGCACGACGTGAACCAGGGCGAGCTCGCGCGCACCCTGAGCGCGGTGGTGGAGGATTGCGTGAACTCGGTCGGCGTCGACCTCAACACCGCGAGCGTGCCGCTCTTGTCGCGCGTCTCGGGCCTGTCGGCCGGCGTGGCCAAGGCGGTGGTGCGCTGGCGCGAGGCCAACGGCGCGTTCGCAACGCGCAAGCAGCTGCTCGAAGTCAGCGGCTTCGGCGGCAAGACCTTCGAGCAGAGCGCGGGTTTCCTGCGCATCCGCGGCGGCGCCAACCCGCTCGACTTGACCGGCGTGCATCCCGAAACCTATCCGGTGGTCGAGCAGATGATCGAGAAGACCGGCAAGCCCATCACCGAACTGATGGGCCGCGCCGAGATGCTGAAGACGCTCAAGCCCGAGCTGTTCGCGAACGAGAAGTTCGGCGTCATCACGGTGAAGGACATCCTCGGCGAACTCGAGAAGCCGGGCCGCGACCCGCGCCCCGACTTCAAGGTGGCGCGCTTCAACGACGGCGTCGAGGACATCAAGGACCTGGTCGAAGGCATGGTGCTCGAAGGCACGGTGAGCAACGTGGCCCAGTTCGGCGCCTTCGTCGACCTCGGCGTGCACCAGGACGGCCTGGTGCATGTGAGCCAGCTCTCGCACAAGTTCGTCAACGATGCGCGCGAGGTCGTGAAGACCGGCGACATCGTCAAGGTCAAGGTGATGGAAGTCGACGTGGCGCGCAAGCGCATCGGCCTGTCGATGAAGCTCGATGCGGCGCCGGCGCGGCGCGACGGTCCGCGCGAGAACCGCTTCGAAGGGGCAGGGCGCGGCCAGCAGGGCCCACGCCGCGACAACGCGCCGCAGCCGGCGGGGCAGATGGCCAGCGCCTTCGCCAAGCTGCAGGGGCTGCGCAAGTAGCGGGCCGAACCCGAGGAGCCTCATGCCGGACACGCACAACACGGTCGATCGCGCCGGCACGCGCCTGGATGGTGCCGCTGTCCCTGCTGCCACCGCTGCCGCCGCCGGCGTGCGCGACCTGCATGCGGACTGGCTGAAGGCCGCCGCAATCGTGGGGGTCGTCTGCATCCACGCGGGCTTGCCCTTTCACGACGTGTTCCGTTTCGGCGTGCCGGTGTTCGTCGGCCTCTGGGCCTTCTATCTGGAAAAGGCGCTTTCTCGCCGGCGCCCCGAAACGCATGCGCGCTTCCTGGTGCAGCGAATGGTCGAGCTGGCCGTTCCGTACCTCGCGTGGACCTTGCTCTACATCGAGAAGTTCTACGCCTCGCGCTGGTCGGCCACGCCGCTGCACACCATCGTCGGCGGCTGGTTCGGCGGCTATGGATGGTCGGGGCAGTACTACTTCGTCATCCTGTTCCAGCTCACGCTGCTTTTTCCACTGCTGCGGCGCTGCGTGGCGCAGGTGCCGACCCTGCCGGTGATCGTCGCAGGCGTCGCGCTCAACGTGCTCGCCGGGTACTGGCTCCTCGACCACCGGTGGATCGGGGCCGTCGGCGACCGGCTCTTCATCTACTGGATTCCCTATGTGGTCATGGGCATCGCGCTGGCGCGCGGCCAGTTCCGCCGGGCGCCGGGGCTTGTCATGGCGGCCGTGCTGTTGCTGCTCGCAGCGCCCTTCGAAACCGAATCTCCCAGCGAACACTCGGCCTACCTGGCGTCGACCGTGACGATCGCTTCCTTGCTGCTTCTGGTTGCCGCCGTTGCGGCCGATCGCGCGGCGCCTGCTCGCTCGAATCCGGGTCTGCTGGCGCGGGCCGTGGCCTTCGTGGGGAGGAATACCTTCGCGATCTTCGTCGGCAACGTCGCGATGCTGGAGGTGCTGAAGAGCACCGGCTTCACCGCCTCCGCGGTGTCGCGTGCGGGCCCCTTCGGTTTGCTCGCGGTGGTCGCCGCGACGCTTGCCGGATGCCTTTGCATCGGCTGGCTGCTGAAGAGGCTGGGCCAGGGCATCCTGGTCGGCAAGCCGTGAAAGCGCTGCGCATCCATGCCGGCCCGCTCGCGCGCGAACACATCGCCCAAAACGGCCTGCATCCGCAGGATGTGCGCACCATCCCCGGCGCGGCCGGCGGTCCCAAGGGCCTGATCCTCGGGCCCATCGATCGCTTCCTGTTCGGCGAGTGGCTGCCACAGTCGACGCAGCCCATCGATCTGGTCGGCGCCTCGATCGGCGCCTGGCGGCTCGCCAACGCCTGCCTCGACGATCCGAAGACTGCCTTCGAGCAGTTCGAGCACGGCTACATCCATCAGCATTTCGATGTGCCGCCGGGCCAGAAGCGCATGACGGCGAAGCAGGTCAGCGCGCAATTCGGCGAAGGGCTGCGCAACTTCTACGGCGGCCGCGCCGGCGAAGTGCTGCGCCATCCGCGCTACAAGCTGCACGTGATCACCTCGCGCGGGCGCCATATCCTCGGGCGCGAGGGCAGGGCACGCACGCCGGTCGGCTACCTGGGGGCGTTCATCACCAACAGCGTGCACCGCAAGAGCCTGGGCGCCTGGCTCGAGCGCGTGGTGTTCTCCAGCGCCGGTGCGGCGCTGCCTTTCGCCACGCGGGACTTTCGCACGCGGCAGGTCGAGCTCAGCGACGCCAACTTCGAACTCGCGCTGCAGGCCTCGTGCTCGATCCCCTTCATGCTGGAGGCGGTGCACGACATTCCCGGTGCGCCGCCCGGCGCCTACTGGGACGGCGGCATCACCGACTACCACCTGCACCTGAACTACAGCAACACCGACGGCGTCGTGCTGTACCCGCACTTCCAGAAGGCGGTGGTGCCGGGCTGGCTGGACAAGGGACTCAAGTGGCGCCACAAGCCCACGCGTTTTCTCGAACGCACGGTGGTGCTGGCGCCGGACCCGGAATGGGTGCGCAGCCTGCCGAACGGCAAGCTGCCCGATCGCAACGACTTCGTGCGCTACGGCAACGATGCGCCGGCACGCATGAAGGCGTGGAGCACCGCGGCGCAGGAGGCGCGCCGGCTGGCGGACGAGCTGGCCGAGTGGCTGGAGCGCGGCGACGCCGGCTGCGTGCTGCCGCTTTGAGGGCGGCTAAAGTCGGGCTAGCATCAATCCCGGAGGATCCCCCATGAACGTAACCCGCATCGTCGGCCTCATCCTGATCGTCGCCGGCATCGCCGCCATCGGCCTGGGCGGCTTCAGCTTCACCAAGGAAACCCATCAGGCCAAGATCGGACCGATCGAGCTGACGGTGAAGGAAAAGCAGGACGTCAACTTCCCGACCTGGGCCGGCGTGGCCGCGATCGTGGTGGGCGGGGCGCTGCTGGTGTTCGGCGGGAAGAAGGGCTGAGCCCTCAGCCCAGATCCTGCTCGCGCAGTTCGATCGCCTGCCCATGCGGCGTGCGATCGGACGCGCGGTCCCAGGCTCGCTGGTAGCGCATCAGTTCATCGGCGGAACTTGCGCCTTTGCGAGCCACGAGCGTCTCCAGTGCGGCGAGCCAATGACGGTAGTAGGTGTCGCCGAGGTCGGCATCGCCGGCTGCCTGCGCGGCACCGATCTGCTGCGCCAGCGCGTCGGCCCATTCGGGCCAGGTGAAGAGCCCGCGCTGGTGCAGCGAGACGGCCAGCGCAAAGGCATGCGCCTCCCACGGTTCGCGAAACACCGGCTCCGCGCCGTCCACGCGCATGCCGGGCAACAGCGGTGTGGTCGAGGCGCTCATGCGGCCTCCGTCAAATAGCTTTCCCAGGCATCCACCGACACGCGCAGTCCGGGTTCGGCCTCAGCGCCCCACAACTCGGCACCGTCGAAGACCACGGTGTAGAGCCATTGAGGCTGCTCGCCCAGGCCCTGCGCGTGCGCATCGGCGAACACGTGCATGCCGTGCAGGAGTTCGATGGTGCCGAGCTTGCCCTGCACATAGCCGGGTAGGCGAGTGTGGTGGTCGACATGGCCCGCGCGCGTGCGCACCTGCTGGCCGAGGGCGAAGCGCGCAGGTGCAGTCGCCGGGCGCTCGGTTGCGGAACCCTTGGCCAGCGCGGCCGGCACGTCGGCGGCATGCAGCACGCGCCGGATGGGCGCGGCCGCATGCAGCATGCGCCCGGCAGCGATTTCATCGGGCAGGACCTGCGAACGCTCGGCCATGAGCTTCTCGAGCGCGGCGAGCCAGATCTGGTAGTAGCTCAGCCGTGCGTAGGCCGGCAGGGTTTCACGTGCGCTGCGGCTGGCGTCGATGTTCCAGGAGCCGGTGGCGCCCATCGCGAGCGTCAGGGCCAGCGCGCGCGGCTCCCAGCCGGCGTGGAAGAGTTCGCCTTCGGGCTCGGGCAAGATGGCGCCGGGCATCTCGCGTCCGCCGAGATCGGCATGCGTGGCGTACGTCATGGCGCAGTCTCCGGGCTGCTGGCCAGACTGGTGCCGATCATCGAATCGCGCGTCACCAGATCGGCCAGTGCCTCTTCGCTCCAGCCTTCGGTGCCGGCCGGCCGCTGCGGGATCACCAGGTAGCGCACCTCGGCCGTCGAGTCCCACACGCGGATCGAGGTCGAAGCGGGCAGCTCGACGCCGAACTCGGCCAGCACGCCACGCGGATCCTTGACTGCACGCGAGCGGTAGGGCGCGCTCTTGTACCAGGTGGGCGGCAGGCCCAGCACCGGCCAGGGGTAGCAGCTGCACAGCGTGCAGACCACCATGTGATGCTGCGTGTCGGTGTTGGCCACCGCCACCATGTGCTCGCCCTGGCGGCCGGTGTAGCCCAGCGAGGCGATCGCCGCGGTCGCGTCCTTCAGCAGCCAGTCGCGAAAGGCGGGATCGGTCCAGGCCTTGGCAACGACGCGGGCGCCGTTGCGCGGACCGATCTTGGTCTGGTAGGTGTCGATGAGCACGTCGAGCGCGGTGGGGTCGATGTAGCCCTTCTGCGTCAACACCGTTTCGAGCGCGCGCACGCGCAGGTCCATTTCGCCGAGCTCGCTGTGGTCGTGGTCGTGGTCGTGGTCGTGTGCCATGCGTGCATGCTAGCGCGGAGGGCAAACCCTGAGGGGGGTTGTCGTGGCGGCCTTCCAGAATCGTCGCTCCACCGGAGACCCTTCCATGCCGCAAGCCTCGTTGTCCCGCCGTGCCTTCAATCTGTTGTCCGCTGCGGCCGCGGCGTCGGTCGCGGCGCCTTCTTTCTCGCAGGCCGCCTGGCCGAACAAGCCGATCCGCATCATCGTGCCGTACACGCCCGGCGGCTTCACCGACCAGATGGCACGGCTGGTGCAGGCGGGCCTTTCGGCGCGGCTCGGCCAGCCGGTGGTGATCGAGAACAAGCCGGGCGCCAACAGCCTGATCGGCGTCGATGCGATCGCCAAGGCGGCGCCCGACGGCAGCACCTTCGGCGTCGTGATCGCGGCCTATGCGGCCAACACCACGCTCTATCCGAAGCTGCCCTACGACCCGAAGAAGGACCTCACCGGCGTCTCGCTGATGGGCATCTCGCCGCTGCTCGCGGCAGTCAACAACGACGCGCCCTTCAAGACCGCGAAGGAGCTGATCGACTATGCGCGCGCGAACCCGGGCAAGGTGAGCTTCGGCTCCTCGGGCAACGGCTCGGCCGCACACCTGACCACCGAGCTGTGGAAGTCGCTGACCAAGACTTACATGATCCACATCCCGTACCGCGGCGCGGTGCCGGCGCTGACCGACCTGATGGGCGGGCAGATCCAGCTCTTCTTCGATGCGCCCACCGGGCTCATCAACCAGGGCAAGGCGGGCAAGGTGAGGCTGATCGGCGTGGCCAGCGACCGACGGCTGCCCGCGGTGCCGGACGTGCCCACCTTCATCGAACAGGGCTTCGCGGGCTTCACCGGCAGCACCTGGGCCGGCATGCTGGCGCCGGCAGGCACGCCGCGCGAGATCGTCAAGCGCATGTCGGACGAGGTGGCGCGGATCATCAAGAGCGACGAGACCCGCGCCAGGCTCGATGCGATGGGCACCTTCCCGGCCGGCAGCACGCCCGAGGAGCTCGATGCCTTCATCGACGCGGAGACGGCCAAGTGGGCCCGCGTGATCAAGACGGCGGGCGTGAAGGCGGATTGAGACGCGGCCTCAGGAGCCCTTCGTCGCCCATTCCGCGGCCACCGCAGCCACGGACGCCAGTGCGCGGTTGCGCACCGTCGCCGGTGCCCTTGTCTGCGTGAGATAGACGGACAGAAGGATCGGCGCACGTCCCGGCGGCCGCAGGATGGCGACGTCGTTGGCGCCGTTCTCGCCCGAGCCCGTCTTGTCCCCCACCTTCCAGTCCGCCGGCACGCCGGCGCGTATGCGCTCGTCGCCGGTCTTGTTGGTGTCCAGCCATTGCAGCAGCTGGGCGCGCGAGGCGGGCGACAAGACATCGCCCAAGAGAATCTTTTGCATGCTGCGGGTCATCGCGGCCGGCGTGGTGGTGTCGCGCGGATCGCCCGGCCGGCCTTCGTTGAGCGCGGGCTCGGTGCGGTCGAGCCGCGTGTTCGTGTCGCCGATCGAGCGCATGAACGCCGTCAGGCCCGGCGCGCCACCGAAGCTCGCGAGCAGCAGGTTGCCGGCCGTGTTGTCGCTCAGCGTCATGGTGGCTTCGCACAGTTCGGCCACCGTCATCCCGCCGGCGCCGACGTGCTTCTCGGTCACCGGCGAATAGGTCACCAGGTCGCCCGGCCGAATGACGACGCGGCGTTCCAACTGCTCCTTGCGCCGGTCCACTCGGGCCAGAACGAGCGCAGCGGCCAGGAACTTGAAGGTGCTGTTCAGCGGGAAGCGTTCGTCCTCGCGGTGCCCGGCGCGCCGGCCGGTGGCGGTGTCGAGCACGCCGACGCCGAGGCGGCCGCCGCTGGCTTTTTCGATGTCTGCCAACTGCTTCGAAAGGTTGCTGGCCCCTTCGGCCCGGACGCCGAGGGATGCGGCGGCCAGCGAGACGAAAAGGGTGCTTGTGAATTGCCGTCGATGAATCATGGGTGCTCCTGAAAGGAAGCGACTTTCGGCCATACGATGCGGCGGCACAAACGATAGTATTTGCTGTCTCGCACAAGAAAATCTTATGGCGCGTACCCATCTCCCTCTCAACGCGCTGCGCGCTTTCGAATCCTCCGCACGCCACCTGAGCTTCACGCTCGCCGCCGCCGAGCTGAACGTGACGCAGGCGGCGGTCAGCCAGCAGGTCCGCGGCCTCGAGGCGCGGCTCGGCGTCACGCTGTTCAGGCGCCTGCCGCGCGGGCTGGCGCTCAGCGACGAAGGCCATGCGCTCTTGCCGGTGCTGGCCGATGCCTTCGGGCGCATGGAGGCAGTCGTCCAGCAGTTCGACAACGGCCATTTCTTCGAGGTGCTGACGGTGGGCGTGGTGGGCACCTTCGCGGTCGGATGGCTGCTGCCGCGGCTGCGCCTGTTCCAGCAGAGCTGTCCTTTCATCGACCTGCGCCTGATGACGCACAACAACGTGGTCGACCTGGCCGGCGAGGGGCTCGATTTCGCGATCCGCTTCGGCGATGGCACCTGGCAGGGCCTGCAGTCCGAGCATCTGCTGGCGGCGCCGCTCGCGGTGCTGTGCACGCCGGCCATCGCGGCGCGCATCGCGCGGCCGCACGACCTCGCGCACGAGACGCTGCTGCGCTCCTACCGTCCCGACGACTGGCCCGGCTGGTTCGCCGCGGCCGGCGTCGCCTGTCCGGCGATCCGCGGGCCGGTGTTCGACTCGTCGCGGCTCATGGTCGAGGCCGCGATGCAGGGCGCCGGCGTCGCGCTTGCACCGGCCTCGATGTTCGAGCGCGAGCTGGGCGAGGGCCGGCTGGTGCGGCCGCTGGCGATCGAGGTGATGACCGGAAGCTACTGGCTCACGCGGCTGCGCTCGAAGGCGCCGAGTCCCGCGATGCAGGCCTTTCGCGCCTGGCTTTCCCGCGCCGTTCTCGCTGGCTAAACGAACGCTTCGCGGCCACACTGGCGCCCGCCAGCGCTACACCGTGCGCCCGGACATCAACCCGAGCATCTCGGGCAGGGCCAGCAGCTTCGCCGCCTCGATCGAAACGGGCAAGCCCTTCGCGCTCAACGAGCGCTGCAGCATCGAGCCGCAGGCGCAGCTGATCTATCAACGCCTGCGCCCGGACGACACGACGCTCAGTGGTGCGCAGGTGCGCCACGATGCAGCGGGCGGCTGGATCGCCCGCGTGGGCGTGCGCGTCAAGGGTGACATCGCGACCGGCGCCGGACGGCAGCAGCCCTACGCGCGACTGAACATGTACCGGGCGAGCTTCGGCGACGACGTGGTCGGCTTCATCGGCCCGGCGGGCACGACGGCGATTGCAAGCGCGGCCGGCTACAGCGCGGCCGAAGCGGCCGCAGGAGCGACGCTGGCGCTGACGCCGGCCACCAGCCTGTACGCGAGATCGGCCACCTGTGGAACATCGGTGGCGACGCCACCGTCAAGTCCTCCGTGCAGGCCTCCCTCGGCATCAAGCTGCGCTGGTAGCGCAGAAGCCGACGCCCCCTACATCGAGGCTTTGAGCATCTGAACTTCTGATGCACCTCCTGCGACGGTCCGCATGCGCATATCCGGCATCTGTCGCTCCAACGGCACGCACTGCGGCCAAGAAGGCAGACGTCGTATCGAAATTCATTGTTCTTACTCCCTGTGCACAAAACGCTAAAGCAAGATGCGTATGCCGGCGATCGCGAGGAACACCGAGAAAACGCGTTTGAGCGTGTCTACCGGGAGTCTGTGCGACATCAACGCTCCCAGCGGCGTGAAGGCAAGGCTGCAGATCGATATGCCCAGCCATGCCGGCCAATAGATGTAGCCGACGCTATGAGCAGGAAGATCGGCTTGCCCCCAGCCCGCGACCACGAAGCCGATCATCCCGGCCAGGGCCAGCGGAGCGCCGCAGGCGGACGCTGTGCCAACAGCGGACTTCATGTTCACGTTGCACCAGGCGAGAAAGGGCACGACCATGCTGCCACCGCCGACCCCGACGATGGCCGATGTCCAGCCGATCAAGCTTGCGGTGGTCGTGGTTCCTAGCACACCGGGTAGCACTCGCTGGGGTGAAGGCCGCAGTGAAAAAGCCATCTGCACCGCGAGGATCAACAAGAAGACGCCGAACGAGATCCGCAAGACCCGCGCCGGGAACAGTCCCGACATGAGCCCGCCGATCACCGCGCCGATCACGATGCCGGGCGCGAGCCTGCGAACCAGATCCCAGCTGACCGACCCACGGCGGTGATGGGAAATCGCAGATGAGATTGAGGTGATGACGATCGTGGCGAGCGAGGTGCCCAACGCCATATGGACCGCGACGGCGGGAGCGAGGCCCTTGTGGTGAAAGATGTAAAGAAGCCCGGGCACCACCACTTGACCGCCCCCGACCCCGAGCATTCCCGACAGCAACCCGGCTCCTATGCCGAGCAGCACATACAGTGTCCACACATCCACTTGTCGCCCTCCCTATTTTTGGGCGCACTACACCTTTACGAGATCGGGGCGTAACGCGTCATCGCCTTGGCCGCTGGCTGGTCCGGGCCCCCTACATCGAGGCTTCGAGCATCTCGCGGTAGTCCTCCCGCGTCGCGACGCGCGGGTTGGTCTTGTGGCAGTGGTCGGCCAGCGCGCCGTCGATCACCTGCTCGAAGATGGCAGGGGTGACACCGACCTCGGCCAGGCCCTTGGGCAGGCCGAGCCGCGCGTTCATGTCGCGGATGGCCGTGCCGAGATCGCCGGCCGAGTCGAGGTGCATGGCCTGCGCCATGCGTTGCAGGCGCTGGTCCTTCTGCACCGATTCCGCACCCGCGTTGAAATGGATCACGGCCGGCAGGAAGAGGGCGTTGAGCGTGCCATGGTGCAGGCGCGGGTCGATGCCGCCCAGGCTGTGGCTCAGCGAATGCACGCAGCCCAGTCCCTTCTGGAAGGCCAGCGCGCCCTGCATCGACGCGCTCATCATGTTGAGGCGCGCCTCGCGGTCGCTGCCGTCCTTGGTGGCGCGCTCGATGTAGGCCCAGGCGCGCTGCAGCCCGTCAAGGCCGATGCCGTCGGCCGGCGGATTGAAGGCGGCCGACATGAAGGTCTCCATGCAGTGCGCGATGGCGTCCATGCCGGTGGCGGCGGTGAGCCGCGGCGGCAGGCCCAGCGTGAGCTCGGGATCGCAGATCGCGGCCTTGGGCATCAGCGACCAGCTGTGGAAGCCGAGCTTGCGATGGTCGTCCACGATCACGATCGCGCCACGCGCCACCTCGCTGCCGGTGCCGCTGGTGGTGGGAACCGCGATGATCGGCGCCACGCGCTCGGTGATCTTCGGCGAGCCGCCTTCGACGGTGGCGTAGGTCTTGAGCGGCCCCTCGTGCGTGGCCGCGATCGCGACGCCCTTGGCGCAATCGATGGCCGAGCCGCCGCCGACGGCGATCAAGCCGTCGCAGCGCCCTTCGCGGTACATCGCGGCAGCGGCGCGCACGGCGGCCTCGGTGGGGTTGGACGGGGTCTGGTCGAACACCGTGACCGGCAGCTCGCCGAGCGCATCGAGCGCTTTCTGCAGCACGCCGGCCGCGCGCACGCCGGCGTCGGTGACGACCAGCGGCCGCGTGATGCCGACGCGCGCGCACTCGCTGCCCAGCAGCTTGACGGCGCCGAATTCGAACTGGATCTGGGTGAGGTACTGGATGAGGGCCATGGGGTGTGAACGGTACGATGCGGGCCTTCCAATTTAACAACTGCCGCCTCTCTTGCCCATGAGCCAAACCCTTGCGCCAACGCTGACTCCCAAGATGGCCGGCGTGGTCGACCGGATGGCGCGTGCCCATCAAGCGCCGTTCTACACCCTGACGCCCGTGGAGGCCCGGGCTGCCTACGAGAAGAGCGCCGGCGTGCTCGAGGTGCCGAAGCCGCAACTCGAACGCATCGAAGACTTCACGCTGCCCGCGCGCGACGGCCATGCGCTGCCGGCGCGGCTCTATGCGCCCTCGCGCGCCGTGCTGCCGGTGCTGCTGTTCTTCCACGGCGGCGGCTTCACGGTCGGCAGCGTCGCGACCCACGACACGCTGTGCCGCGTGCTGAGCCAGAAGAGCGGCTGCGCGGTGATCTCGCTCGACTACCGGCTGGCGCCCGCGCACAAGTTCCCGACGGCGTCGAACGACGTATGGGACGCGCTGCAGTTCGTCGCGAAGCAGGCTGGCGAACTGGGCCTCGACGGCACGCGCATCGCGGTCGGCGGCGACAGCGCCGGCGGCACGCTGGCCGCGGTGTGCGCCATCCTTGCGCGCGACGCCGGCTTGCCGCTCGCCTTGCAGATGCTCTTCTATCCGGGCACGACTTCACACCAGGACACGGCTTCGCACCGGCGCTTCGCGGCCGGCCCGCTGCTCGACGAGCCGCTCATCACCTGGTTCTTCGCCCAGTACCTGAACACCCAGGCCGAGCGCGAGGACTGGCGCTTCGCGCCGCTCAACGCCGAGGACGTGGACGGCGTCGCACCGGCCTGGATCGGCCTGGCCGAATGCGACCCCGTGGTCGACGAGGGCATCGCCTATGCCGACAAGCTGCGCGCGGCGGGCGTGGCGGTCGATCTGGAGATCTACCGCGGCGTGATCCACGAATTCGTCAAAATGGGCCGCGCCATCCCCGAGGCGCTGCAGGCGCACGCCGACGCGGCCCGCGCATTGAAGGAAGCATTGCAACCATGAGCACCCCATGAGCACCGAGACCCAGCACAAGAAGACCGACTTCCGCTTTTTCCACCGCCTGCGCGTGCGCTGGGCCGAAGTCGACATGCAGAAGATCGTCTTCAACGCCCACTACCTGATGTACTTCGACACCGCCATCGCCGACTACTGGCGCGCGCTGGCGCTGCCCTACGAGGAGGCGATGAATGCGCTCGGCGGCGACCTCTACGTGCGCAAGGCCACCATCGAATTCAACGCCTCCGCACGCGCGGACGACATGCTCGAGGTCGCGATGAAGTGCGTGCGCGTGGGCAATTCGTCGATCGTGTTCCACGGGGGGCTGTTCCGCGGCGACGAGCTGCTGGTGAGCTGCGAGCTGGTCTACGTGTTCGCCGATCCGGCCACGCAGACCTCCAAGCCGGTGCCGCCGCTGCTGCGCGAGATCTTCACCGCCTACGAGGCCGGCGAGACGATGCGCGAGGTCGTGACCGGCAGCTGGGCGCAGCTGGGCGAGGGCGCCGGCGCAGTACGTCGCAGCGTCTTCATCGAGGAGCAGCGCATCCCCAAGGAACTCGAGTGGGACGAGCACGACGAGACCGCCGTGCATGCGGTGGCGCGCAACCGCATCGGCCAGGTGATCGCGACCGGGCGGTTGATCGCAGACGCCGATGGCCTGAGCCGCATCGGCCGGATGGCCGTGCACCGCACCGTGCGCAGCGGCGGCCATGGCGCCGCCGTACTGCGCGCGCTCGAAGAAGCTGCCAAGGCGCGCGGCGACCGCGAGGTGGCGCTGCACGCGCAACGCAGCGCCGAAGCCTTCTACACGCGGCTCGGCTATCTGCCGCACGGCGACCCCTTCGAGGAAGCGGGCATCGCGCACATCGAGATGCGACGCAAGCTCTAAAAAAAGCTTCTCAGCCGTGTACGCCGGCGTACTGGCTCATGATCTCCAGGTCGCCCAGGTGCTCGCGCGGAATCTCGCCGCCGATCTGGCCGCGCTTGATGACCAGCACGCGCTGCGAGACCGCGGCGATGAAGTCCAGGTTTTGCTCCACCAGCACGATGGTGAGCTTCATGCGCTTGCGCAGCGAAGCCAGCGTCTCGGCGATCTCTTCGATGATGGACGGCTGGATGCCTTCGGTCGGCTCGTCCAGCAGCAGCAGGTTGGGCTTGCCGGCCAGCGCGCGCGCCAGTGCCAGCAGCTGCTGCTCGCCGCCGGAGAGCGAGCCGCCCGGCCGGTCGAGCAGCGGCTTCAGGCGCGGGAAGTGTTCGAGCAGGGATTCCACATGCGCGAGCGACTTCTCGCCGGTCTTGACCAGGCCCATGCGCAGGTTGTCCATCGCGCTCAGCGTCGGGAAGATCTGGCGGCCCTGCGGCACGTAGGCCATGCCGAGGCGCGCCCGGACGTTGGGCGCCATGCGGGTCACGTCCTCGCCGGTGAATTCGACCGCGCCCGCCGTGGCGTGAAGCGCGCCGATCAACGTGCGCAGCAGCGTGGTCTTGCCCATGCCGTTGTGGCCGAGGATGCCGATCGACTCGCCGGCTGCGATGGACAGCGTGATGTCGTGCAGCACGGGAATTGCGCCGTAACCGGCGCAGAGACCGCGGGTCTTTAGCATGGGCAAACAGGTCCTAGTGCGGTTTCTTGCCGAGGTAGATCTGCTGGATCAGCGGGTCACTCATGATGCGGTCCGGCGAGTCTTCCTTGATGATCGCGCCTTGGTGCAGCACGGTCACCTTCTTCGCGATCATGCGGATGAAGTTCATGTCGTGTTCCACCACCACGAGCGCGTGGCGCTGGTTGATCTCGAGGATGAGTTCGGCCGTGCGCGCCACTTCGCCGTCGCTCATGCCGGCGGCCGGTTCGTCGAGCAGGATCAACGGCGGGTCGGCGGCGATTACCACGCCGATCTCGACCCACTGCCGCAGGCCGTGCGCGAGCACGCCGGCCAGGGCGTCCTTGTAGGCCGTCATGCCGACGCGCTCCAGCGTCTCGCGGGTCACGCGCTCGGCCTGCCGCGCGCTGTTGACGCGGCGCGCCGAGAGCCAGATGTTCTCCCACACGCTCAGGCCGTTGAACAGGCTGGGCACCTGGGTCTTGATGCCGATGCCCAGGCGGCCCGGGTCGTGGGCGCGCATCCTGGAGATGTCCTGTCCGCGGAAGAAGATCTGCCCCGAGCTGGGTTTGACCTGCCCGGTCAGCAGCTTGAAGAAGGTGCTCTTGCCGGCGCCGTTGGGGCCGATCACGCAGCGCAGCTCGGTCTCCGCCAGCGTGAAGTTCACATCACGCGTGGCATGCACGCCGCCGAAGCGCACGTTCAGGTTGCGGGTTTCGATCAGCGGGGTCACGTGCGGGCTTCCTGTGCCTGCGGCAGCGCTTCTTCGCGGTGCGGGCGGCGCTGCAGCAGCCAGTCGATGACCAGGCCGAGGCTAGGCACGATGCCCTTGGGCACCATCAGGACGAACACCATCAGGATGGCGCCGAGCACCAGGTTGGCGTTGAAGGTCTGCTGCGTGCCGATCTGCGTGGTCAGCCACTGGATCGCGACGCAGCCGACCACCGGGCCGATCAGCGTGCCGAGGCCGCCGACGATGACCCAGATGATGATCTGCGCCGACTGCGCGAGGCCGAAGATCGTCGGGCTGGTGAACGCGCCCCAGTTGGCGAACAGGCAGCCCGCCAGCCCGGCGATGGCGCCGCCCAGCGTGAAGGCGAAGAGCTTGTAGGCGCGGGCGTCGTAGCCCAGCAGCAGCACGCGCTGCTCGTTCTCCTTGCTGGCGATGATCACGCGGCCGATCTTGGAACTGATCAGCACGCGCAGGCCGAGGTAGACCACCAGCAGCGCCGCCATCGACAGGTTGAACATGCCGCGCGGCGTGATGACTTCGTCGAGGTTGCCCGGCGCGTTGAGCGGCGGGATCGCCGGGATGCCGTTGAAGCCGCCGAGCGGCGCGCTGCCGATCTTCCATTCCGGCCCTGCGGTGGAGTTGATCAGGTTGAACAGGATCAGCGTCACGGTCAGCGTGATCACGCCCATGTAGACGTCGGACAGCCTGCCGTAGAAGATCACGTAGCCCAGCAGCGCGGCGAACAGCGCCGGCAGCACGATGGCCAGCAGAAAGGGCACGCTGCTGTCGCCCATGTTGATGACCGCGATCGCATAGACGTATGCGCCCAGGCCGAAGAAGGCCGCCTGCCCGAAGCAAAGGATGCCGCCGAAGCCCCAGATGAAGCCCAGGCTCACGCCGAGGATCGACATCACGACGTAGATCGTGACCTGCAGCAGCATGAAGTCGTCCAGCACGCCGGGCAGCCCGAACAGCAGCGCGATGCCGATCAGCAGGCAGGCTGCCGCGCTCACCCACGATTGAGCGAATTTCTGGCTCACAGCGATCCCTTGAAGAAGCGTCCGGTGATGCCCTGCGGCAGCAGGCGCAGCATGACGATGGCGGCCAGCAGCAAAGCCACTTCGCCGATGACCGGCGTGGCGAGGAAGGTGCTGACCTGGTTGATGAAGCCGAACAGCGTGGAGGCGCTCACGAGGCCGGCCAAGATGGCCGGGCCGCCGCCGATCACGGTGATGAAGGCCTTGGCGACAAAGGCCGCGCCCATGGTCGGTACCACGCCGGTCAGCGGCGCCATCAGTCCGCCGGCCAGGCCGGACAGCGCCGCGCCCACCGCGAAGGTCACCGAGTAGACCTTGCTCGGGCTGATGCCCAGCGCATCGGCCATGGCGGGGTTCTGCATGGTGCCGCGCGCGATCAGGCCGAGCTGGGTGCGCGTGAGCACCCAGCGCAGCGCCGCCGCCAGCACCGCGGCCACCGCGATGATCACCAGCGTGTAGCCGCTCACCGAGTAGCTGCCGATCATGAAGCTGCCGAGCGGCGCCGACACTCCCGCCGTGGTGTTGCCGGCGATCGAGGTGACGATGCCCACCAGCAGCAGCGACAGGCCCCAGGTGGCCAGCATCGTGTCGACCATGCGGCCGTACAGGTGCCGGATGAAGAGGCGCTCCAGCACGATGCCGATCAACCCGACCGCGATCGGTGCCACCACCAGCACCGCGATCCAGAGGTTGATGCCGAGCCCGATCGACCAGATGGTGCCGTAGGCCCCCAGCATCATGAATTCGCCGTGGGCCAGATTGATCACCCGCATCATCCCGAAGATGACCGCCAGCCCGGCGGAGACGATCACCAGGCTGGCGACGGCATAGAGCACCTGTACGGCGACGACGGCGACAAGATCCATGGCACTCAGAGCTTGATCACGTACTGCTGGTTGTCCTTCGGGTTCTTCACGAGGTTGCAGACCGCGCTGGTGTCGCTTGGCTGCTGCTGCTCGAACGTCTTGACGATCTCCAGCTGCTTGTTCTTGACCTCGGCGATGCTCACGTTGAGCACGCAGTGGTGGGTGGCCGGATCGAGCGAGACCTTGCCGCTGGGCCCCTGGATCGAGATGCCGGATTCGAGCGCGTCGAGCAGCTTGTTGCGGTCCAGCGTGCCGGCCTTCCTGACGCCCTCGGCCCAGAGCTTGAAGCCCTGGTAGGTGCCCATCGCGAGCTCGGTGATGTTGGGGTAGTCCTTCCCGAAGCGCTTGTAGAAGCGCTCCTTGAAGGCCTTGTTGTCGGGCGAGTCGAGGTTCTGGAAGTAGTTGTAGGAGACCAGGAAGCCGTCGGTTTCGGCCGGCGACAGCACGATGTGCTCGTTGCCGCCGGCAAAGGTGGTGGAGGCCAGCGGAATCTTCTTCTGCAGCCCGGCCGCGGCCCATTGGCGATAGAACGAGATGTGCGCGCCGCCCACCAGCGCCGACACCACCATGTCGGGCTTGGCGGCCTCGATCTTGGAGATGGTCGGGCCGAAGTTGGTCACGTCGAGCGGAAAGAAATCGATGGAAGCCACCGAGCCGCCGTTGTCCTGCACGAACTTCTTCACCCACTGCGAGGTGATCTGGCCGTAGTTGTAGTCGGCCGCGACCACGTAGACTTTCTTGCCCCACTTGGACATCGCATAGGGCACCAGCTTGGCGACCGTCTGCGCCGGCGTCACGCCGGTGCAGAAGGTGTTGCGGTCGCACACGCCGCCTTCGTACTGCGTGTTGTAGAAGTAGACGGTGCGGTAGCGGTCCAGCACCGGGCGGATCACCTCGCGCGAGGCCGAGGTGATGCCGCCGTGCAGCACCGCGACCTTGTCCTTCAGCGCCGCCTGCTGCGCGAACTGCGCGTACATCTGCATGTTCGACTGCGGGTCGTAGCTCATCAGCTTGAGCTTCTTGCCAAGCAGGCCGCCGGCGGCGTTCTGCTCCTCAACGGCCAGCGTCAGGCAGTCCGCCATGGGCTTGCCGTAGATGTCCAGCCCGCCCGACAGGTCGTGGATGCTGCCGATCAGCATCTCGTCGGCGGCCAGCGCGGCCAGCGGAAGCAGGGGGCCGTTGGTGCCGGCCAGGGTCAGGCCGGAGGCCTTGATGAAGGAACGTCGGTCCATGGTGCTTGAACTCCAGGCAATGAGTAAAGAGTGGGAAGCAGGGGGATCAGATCGACTTCCAGTCGCCGGCCTGCTCGAAGGCATAGGCGGCGCGGTAGATCGTGGCTTCGTCATAGTGCTTCGCGACCAGCTGCATGCCGACCGGCAGGCCGTCGACCAGGCCGCAGGGCAGGCTCATCGCGGGGTGGCCGGTGATGTCGAACGCGCAGGTGTTGGGCAGGACCTCGAAGGCGCGCTGGATCACTTCCTCGATCGGCGCGCCCGGCTTCGGGATCGGCGTCGAGGTGATGGGCAGCGTCGGCATCAGCAGCAGGTCGACGTCCGCCAAGGCGGCGTCGTAGGCCTGCGCGAGCTGGCGCGACAGGTTCTGGGCCTTGGCGTAGTAGTGGCCGCGATAGTGCTTGATGAAGTATTCGCCGAGGATCATCGTGATCTTGAGCGTCTCGGACAGCTCGTCGGCACGCTCCTTCCAGCCAGCGTGATGGTCGACCATGCTGGTGACGTAGAGGCCCTTCCAGTTGAAGCCGTGGCCGTTGTCTTTCATCATCTGCTGCGTCGCGCCTTCGGCGGCGATCGGCAGCCAGATGGCCGGACCCACGCTGTGCATCGGCACCGAGATTTCCGACACGCTGGCGCCGAGGCGGGTGAACCATTGGGCGGCCTTGCGGACCTTGTCGTTGACCGCTTCGCTGGATTGCGGCCATCCGAAACCTTCGGTGACGATGCCGATCTTCAGGCCCTTCACGCCTTCCTTCATCAGTTCGGTGTAGGGCTTCGCCGTCTGGCCCGCATGCTGGCGCGGGTCGAGCCCGTCGGGGCCGGCGAGGACTTCGAGCATCAATGCGTTGTCGCTCACGCTGGCCGTCATCGGCCCGGTGTGGTCGATCGTCAGTTCGATCGGCATCACACCGGTGTAGGGCACCAGGCCGTGCGTGGCCTTCATGCCGTAGATGCCGCAGAACGAGGCCGGCATGCGAATCGAGCCGCCCTGGTCGCCGCCGATCGCCATGTCGACCTCGCCGGCGGCCACCAGCGCGGCCGAGCCCGACGAGGAGCCGCCCGCCGAGTAGCCCATGCGATGCGGGTTGTGCACCGGGCCGGTGGCGCTGGTGTGGGAGCCGCCGGAGAAGCAGAAGTACTCGCAGACCGCCTTGCCGACGATGGTGGCGCCGGCGTCGAGCAGCCGGGTCGCGACCGTGGCGTCCACATTCGGCACATAGCCTTCGAAGGTCGACGCGCCATTCATCATCGGCACGCCGGCCAGGCAGACGTTGTCCTTGAGCACGACCGTCCTGCCCAGCAGCTTGCCGCTGGCGGCGCCCTTGACGGTGGTCTTCACATACCACGCACCGTACTTGTTTTCTTCGCCCGTCGGGCGGTAGCCGGGCGTGCGGGCATAGCTCACCTGCGGCAGGAAATCGGGCATCTCGTCGACTACGTCGTAGGCGTCGAAGTTGCCTTGCAACAGGGTGTTGTAGGTGCTCAGTTGCTCGGGCGAGAGATGGATGCCGAGATCCAGGGCGACCTGGTCGAGCTGGGCGAGGGTGGGGCGTTTGACTGCCATGGCGGACTCCGTGAATAAGACGTCGATCGGCAGTCAGTGTGTGAGATTTTATTTTCCTGGTCAAGCATTTTGCTTGCCTTGGAAAATAAAAAAGGGATCGAAATCCCTCTGTGGCACGTTATTCAAAGGCGCGCGATCACCTTGTAGTGGTGGCCTTCGGCCTGGGCGAGATAGATCGGCACCTTGCAGGCCTGGCCGCCGGCGTACACGGCGCCGCGCGCACTGCGATAGTGAAAGGGCTCATCGCCCAGACGGCGGAAATCGGTCCAGGGCGCGGCCTCGCGCCCCAGCAGTTCCGCGAGGAAGTGCACCCCTTCATAGGTCGACTGGCCGAAGGTGTTCAGCGTCGGCGCGCGTTCGCCGAAATGGCCGTAGTAGCGCTCCTTGAATGCGAGGTTGTCGTCGGTGTCGAGCGTGGCGAAGTAGCCGCAGGCGACATAGAGGTTGTCGGTGTTGTCGGCGCCGATTCCCAGCAGTTCGTTCTCGCCGATGGCGCAGGACAGCCGCACCATGTCGCGCGCCAGCCCTTCGCGCCCGAAGGCCCGGTTGAACTCGATCGCGTCCTGGCCGATCAGCGAGAGCAGCACCGCATCCGCACGGCTTCGGCGCAACTGCGACAGCACCTCCGCGTAGTCGCTGGTGCCCAGGGGCAGGTACCTTTCGCCCACCACCGTGCCGCCCGTCTCGGCGACGTAGTCGCGGGCCATCGCATGCGACACATGCGGCCACACGTAGTCGTTGCCGATGAACATCCAGCGCTTTGGCCGCTGGTGCCGGCCCAGCCATGCGATGGCCGGACGCAGTTGGCTCGCCGTGGTCTCGCCGATGGCAAACACCCCGGGCGTGTGTTCCCCGCCTTCGTACAAGGGCGTGTAGACGAAGGGTAGCTGTCCGCCGACTGCCGCCAGGATGCGTTGCCGCACGGCGCTGGTGTGCATGCCGATCAGCGCATCGACATCGTCGTTTTCCACCAGCTCCAGAAGCGTGCGCTCGAGGTCCGGCGCATCGTCCGCCGCGTTGATAGTCAGCAGCTGGCAGGCCTGGCCGTTGATGCCGGCGCGCTGGTTGAGCTCGGCGACGGCCAGCCGCGCCGATGCCAGGGCGGAAGGCCCCCAGATGCCCACCGTTCCGCCCAAGGGGACGCACAGGGCGATGCGCAGATCATGCTGCGGTGGCCTGCGCGGGCGTGCGGCGAATCCCATCGGGCCCGGACTTGCGGATATTGACGCCATGAGTTGCTCCAGGGGGTGCACCAAGATGGCGCCGGATGACCAAACGCCACGCAGCATGCACCGATCCTTTCCAAGGAAATAGATCGGTCCTAAAATAAGCGCCTGCGTTCCGACTCGATGCACTAACCATGCCCACTGAAAACATCTCCAGTTACCTGGCATTCCTGCTGGCCTCGGCCAACCGGCAGATGCGCATCGGCCTGGCGCAATCCATCGCCGCCGAAGAAGTGACCGAAGAGCACTGGCGCATCCTCCAAGTCCTGTCGGACGAAAAAGGGCGTTCGATGGGCGAGCTGGCGCAGGCGGTGCTTCTGAACCATCCGGCGCTGACCAAGAACATCGACAAGCTGGTCAACCGCGGCCTGGTGCTGCGCGCCGCCGACAGTGTGGACAGCCGCAAGGTCGTTGTCTACATCAGCGATCTGGGCCTGGAGACCGTGGCGCGGCTCAAGGCCAGCGTGGATGCTCATCATGGGGCCATCGAGGAAGCACTGGGCCCGCGCAAGACACAGCAGCTCAAGCGGCTGCTGGAGCAGTTCATCGAGGATTCGGCTTCCTGAGCGGTGCAGACCACGCTGCCGGGAATACCCCGTGGCAGGTGGTCCGTTCACCACCCAATATTCCGGCTTCCTTTTCTTCGAGGATTCAGCATGGCCAATTTCGTTCTGGTTCATGGCGCCTGGCATGGCGGCTGGTGTTGGCGCGAGACGGCGCAGGCATTGCGCGCGGCCGGGCATACGGTGTTCACACCCACGCACACCGGCGTCGGCGAGCGCTTCCACCAGTCGGCGGAAAACATCACGCTCGAGACGCACATCCGCGACGTCTGCGGCTGCATCGAATGGGAAGAGCTGCAGGACGTGATCCTGGTCGGCCACTCGTACGGCGGCATGGTCATCACCGGCGTGGCCGACCGCATGAGCGACAAGGTGCGTTCGCTGGTCTACCTCGATGCCTTCGTGCCCGAGAACGGCGACTCGCTCAACGGCCTGCTGTCGAAGGCACTCGCGCCCGAAGTGGCGGCGCAGTTCCTGGGCGCTTTTCGCGGCACGGCGCTGTCCGGCAACAGCGGGCTGATGCAGCCGATTCCCGCCGAAGCGTTCAACATCGCGCAGAGCAACCGTGACCGCGTCGACCGCCTGTGCCGGCCGCAGGCGCTGGCGACCTTCGAGATGCCGCTGCTGCTCACCGGCGCCGTCGACACGATCGCGAGCCGGCTCTACATCCTGGCCGATGGCTGGGATCCGAGTCCGTTCCGCTATTTCGCGGCCAAGGTCGATGGCGCGGCCGGCTGGCGTGTCCTGAAGATGCCGGTCAGCCACGACGTGATGGTCGACATGCCGAATGAACTCGCCGCGGAACTTCTGAAACTGGCTTGAAAGCGCGAGCGACAGGGGTGGTAGTCTTGCCGCCCCATGAATCTCCGCACCAAGATCGTTGCGCTCGCCGTCGCGCCGCTCCTGATCGCGCTGGTGCTGGTGGCGCTCGCAGTGCGCCACCAGGAGCGCGACCTGGCACAGCGTGAACGCGCCCTGATCGAGCAGACCTACATGGCACAGCGGCGCAGCGAACTGCGCAGCTATGTCGAACTGGCCGTCAGCACCGTGCGGCCGCTGTACGACGCAGGGCTGGACGACGAGGCGACGCGCACCGAGGCCCTGCGCCGGCTTGCCGCGCTCGACTACGGCGACGACGGCTACTTCTTCGTCTACGACCTGCAGGGCCGGTCGCTGATGCATTCGCGCCAGCCCGACCTGGTCGGCCGGAACCTCTGGGAGCTACGCGATTCGCAGGGGCGCTTCACGATCCAGGACCTGCTCGCGCGGGCCCGCGCAGGCGGCGGCTACGTCGAGTACCAGTGGCGCAAGCCCTCGAGCGCGCAGACCGCGCCCAAGCTCGGCTACGTGACGGCGCTGCCGCGCTGGAACTGGATGGTCGGCACCGGCCTGTACCTCGACGACATCGAGGCGACGATGCAGACGCTGGACCGGCAGATGAGCCTCAACGTGACCACCACCATGCTGTGGATCGCCGGCATCGCCGCGCTGTGCCTGGGCGTGGTGAGCGCCACCGGCCTGCTGCTGAACCTGAGCGAGCACCGCATTGCCGAAGCCAAGCTGCGGCTCCTGGCGCGCCAGGTCGTGCAGTCGCAGGAAGAGGAGCGTGGCCATCTCGCGCGCGAGCTGCACGACGGCACCAGCCAGACGCTGGTGTCGGCCAAGCTCTTGATCGAATCGGCCGTCGATGCGCTGGAGCGCGCGCAGCAGAACGCGCCGCCGGCGCTCGGTAAGGCCCTGCAGCGGCTCAACGAGTCGCTCGCCGAAGTGCGGCGCATCTCGCACCGGCTGCGGCCGGCCTTGCTCGACACGCTGGGGCTGCCGGCCGCGCTTGAACGGCTTGCGGCCGAGTTCGGCGAGGAGGGCGCTGTCCATGCGGCGGTCGCCGTCGAAGGCTTGCCGCGCGAGCTGACGGAGGAAGTGAAGACCGCACTGTTCCGCGTGACGCAGGAAGCATTGACCAACGTGCGCAAGCATGCGCAGGCGCGGCAGGTGCGCATCGCGCTCGATTTCTCGGACGATCGCGTGCGGCTCGAGGTGGCCGACGACGGCGTCGGCTTCGACGTGGAAGCCATGCAACTGGACCCGAAGCGCGGCATCGGGCTGCGCAACATGCGCGAGCGCGTGGCCTCGGTCGGTGGACGGCTCGAAATGCGATCCGGCAGCGGCGGAACGACCATCGTGGCCGATGTGCCGGCGCACAGCCTGGAGCTCGCATGACGCAGCCATCCGCGGTTCGCCTGTTCCTCGTCGACGACCATCCACTGGTGCGCGACGGCCTGCGCGCGCGCCTCGATCCGCTGCCGGGCATCGAGATCGTCGGCGAAGCCGGCAGCGCCGCCGAAGCCCTGGTGCTGATCGAGCGACTGCAGCCCGATCTCGTGCTGGCCGATGTCGGCATGAAGGACATGAACGGCATCGAGCTCGCGGCTTTGCTGCAGCAGCGGCAGCCCGCGGTGCGCGTGGTGATGCTCAGCATGTACGACAACCCCGAGTACGTGCAGCAGGCCCTGCAGGCCGGCGCGCGCGGCTATGTGCTGAAGGATGCACCGGCGGCCGAGATCGTCGCCGCCATCGATGCGGTCTCGGCCGGCGGCACTTTCCTGAGCCCGGCTGTTTCGCAGCGGCTGTTCCGCAACCAGGCGCCCAAGCCGTTGCTCACGCCGCGCGAGAGCGAGATCCTGTCGGCGCTGGGCCGCGGCCAGTCGAGCAAGCAGATCGCGCGCGAGCTGGGCTTGAGCGTGCGCACGATCGAGGCGCACCGCCAGAGCATCAAGCGCCGGCTCGGCATCGAGGGGCAGGCCGAGCTGATCAAGTACGCGGTGGAGCACGCACGCATCAAATAGCTCTCCCCCAGGCTTGGTGTTCCTGGAACTAGGGTTTCCCATTACGCAATGCCACGTGGGCGATCCGCGCGGTGTGACGGATGCCGGCGCGGCCAAGGCTCGCCAAACTCCCGGGGTTCAAATCAAGGAGACATCCGCATGCACAGCATCCGCCGCCACCTGGTGTGGCTCGTCGTGGCCGTGATCGGCGCATTCGCGCTGGGAACCGTGGCACTGGCCCGCGGCGAGGCGATCAGCGCCTTGTGGGTCGTGATCGCAGCCATCTGCACCTACCTGATCGCGTACCGCTACTACAGCCTCTTCATCGCCGAGCGCGTGCTCCGTCTGGACGGCAATCGCAAGACGCCGGCACATCGCCACAACGACGGGCTCGACTACGTGCCGACCGACAAGAACGTGCTGTTCGGCCACCACTTCGCGGCCATCGCGGGTGCCGGTCCGCTGGTCGGGCCGGTGCTCGCCGCGCAGATGGGCTACCTGCCGGGCCTGCTGTGGATCTTGGCCGGCGTGGTGTTCGCCGGCGCGGTGCAGGACTTCATCGTGCTCTTCATCTCGACGCGGCGCGACGGCCGCTCGCTCGGAGACCTGATCAAGCAGGAGATGGGCACGGTGCCGGGCCTGATCGCGCTCTTCGGCACCTTCATGATCATGATCATCATCCTCGCGGTGCTGGCGCTGATCGTGGTCAAGGCGCTGGCCGAATCGCCGTGGGGCACCTTCACGGTGGCGGCCACGATCCCGGTCGCGGTCTTCATGGGCGTCTACCTGCGCTACATCCGGCCGGGGCGCATCGGCGAGATCTCGGTGATCGGCTTCGTGCTCTTGATGCTGGCGATCTTCGGCGGCCAGGCGGTGGCGCAGAGCGCGACCTGGGCGCCGCTCTTCACCTTCGACGGCAAGGCACTGACCTGGATGCTGATCGGCTACGGCTTCATCGCCGCCAGCCTGCCGGTGTGGCTGCTGCTGGCGCCGCGCGACTACCTCTCGACCTTCCTGAAGATAGGCACCATCGTCGCGCTGGCGATCGGCATCGTGTTCGTCGCGCCGACGCTGCAGATGCCTGCCATCACGCAGTTCGCTCAAGGCAATGGTCCGGTGTGGTCGGGCAGCCTGTTTCCCTTCCTCTTCATCACCATCGCCTGTGGCGCGGTGTCGGGATTCCATGCGCTGATCTCCTCGGGCACCACGCCGAAGATGCTCGACAACGAGCGCCATGCGCGCTTCATCGGCTACGGCGGCATGCTGGCCGAGTCCTTCGTCGCGGTGATGGCGCTGGTGGCCGCCGCCTGCATCGAGCCGGGCGTCTACTTCGCGATGAACAGCCCGGCCGCGCTGGTCGGCAACACGCCGGCGGCGGTGGCGCAGACCATTTCGGGCTGGGGCTTCGTGATCACGCCCGAGATGCTGGTCCAGACCGCGAAGGACGTGGGCGAAAGCACCATCCTCGGCCGCGCCGGCGGTGCGCCGACGCTCGCGGTGGGCATGGCGCACATCCTGCACCAGGCCATCGGCGGGCCGGCCATGATGGCCTTCTGGTACCACTTCGCGATCCTGTTCGAGGCGCTGTTCATCCTGACCGCGGTGGATGCGGGCACGCGTGCCGGGCGCTTCATGCTGCAGGACCTGCTGGGCAGCTTCGTGCCGGCGTTGAAGCGCACCGACTCGATGGTCGCCAACCTGATCGCGACCTTCCTCTGCGTCGGCGCCTGGGGCTACTTCCTCTACCAGGGCGTGGTCGATCCGCTGGGCGGCATCAACACGCTGTGGCCGCTGTTCGGTATCTCCAACCAGATGCTGGCCGCGGTGGCGCTGATGCTGGGCGTCGTGGTGCTGTTCCGCATGAAGCGCGAACGCTACGCCTGGGTCGCGATCCTGCCGGCCGCCTGGCTGCTGGTGTGCACGCTGACGGCGGGCTGGCAGAAGATCTTCTCGCCGGACCCCAAGGTCGGCTTCCTGTCCCATGCCGCGAAGTACGCCGACGGGCTGGCGCAGGGCGTGCTGATCGCGCCGGCCAAAACGCCCGAGGCCATGGCGCGCATCGTCTTCAACGACCGGCTCGACGCCGGGCTGTGCGCGCTCTTCATCTTCGTGGTGCTGAGCGTGCTGTTCTACAGCGTGCGTGCCTGTCTTGCGGCGCGCGCGGCCCACAAGCCGACCGCGCGCGAGACGCCCTTCGAGCCGCTGGCGCCGTCGGCCGCCGCATGAGAACGGCGAGCGCCACCTTGCCGGAAGCCGGGCGCTATCTCGCGCGCTCGCTCGGCGCCACGCTGCGCCTGATGGTGGGCCTGCCGGACTACGACGCCTACCTGAGCCACATGGAACGCACGCATCCGGAGCAGGCGCCGATGAGCTACGAGGCCTTCTTCCGCGAACGTCAACAGGCCCGCTACGGCAGCGGCAGGGGGCGCTGCTGCTGACGAGGCCGCGGCCTCAGATGTCTTCGAGCAGCGGGTAGGGCAGGGGCTCGACCGTGAGCGCCGGTCCGTCGGGCGCGCCCGCGCGCAGGCCGCCCGCATCGAGCGCCGCGATCTGGATCGAGATCAGCGCGGCCGACCCGCCGCCCGGCGCCGGCGCGGCCTGCGCCACGGTGCCGACCGGCTGCTCCGGATCGTTGGCGGCAAAGACCTCCTGGCCCGCGGCGATCGGCGCATCGGCCTGCACGAGGTAGGTGCGGCGCTTCAGCGTGCCGCGGAACTGGCTGCGCGCCACCACCTCCTGGCCCGGGTAGCAGCCCTTCTTGAAGTTCACGCCGCCGACCGATTCGTAGTTGAGCATCTGCGGCACGAAGGTTTCGACGATCGGCGTGCTCAGGGTGACGATGCCGCTGCGCACTTCGCTCCATTGCCACAGCGCGGGGTCGAGGGCAGCGCCCTCGGGCGCGGCGCTGCCGGCCGGCGCGATCCAGAACGCACGC
Source organism: Variovorax sp. LjRoot84 (assembly GCF_964254305.1). Classification (NCBI taxonomy): domain Bacteria; kingdom Pseudomonadati; phylum Pseudomonadota; class Betaproteobacteria; order Burkholderiales; family Comamonadaceae; genus Variovorax; species Variovorax sp. LjRoot84. Next base: position 3,005,744 of record NZ_CAXUTE020000001.1, on the reverse strand, counting down.
GGAATGCCGTCGGACGGATAGAGCGAAACCACATTGGCGTCGCCGAACTGACTGCAACGGCCCGGCACCGCGCCGGCATCGACGCCATTGGCGGTCAGCGCAGTCCCGGCCAGGCCGTAGAGCGCAAACTCCTCGCTGGCATCGCTGAGCTTGACCTTGGCGCGCAGCACGAACATCGAAAGCCGCTTCAGGGTGACGGCGAGGATGTCGCGGCTCACGGCCAGCAGCACGCGCTCGGGCTCGGGCCGGATGCCGATGAAGCTCGCGATCATGCGGCCCTTGGCCGTGCAAAGCGCGGCCAGGCGCGCTTCGGAAGCGCCGAGCAGCGCGAAGTCCTGGGTCAGCTGGCCATTGAGGAAGTTGGCGGCTTCGGGGCCCTCGGCGCGAATCACGCCGAGGTGGGAGAGGGCTGTTACGCCATTCAGAACGACTGAGGTCATCGCTGAATTATCATGGTCGGCACCGTCCCGTTCAGTCCGCAGGGCTACCCCGCGTCTCTTCCTCTCCGTCTTCTCCATCGGACCCGTGCGCCGCTTCTTTCTCACCCTTTTTCTTCTCGCCGCCTTCATCGTGCTGGGCGCCGGCGCGGCAGGGCTTTGGTGGTTGCAGCAGCCGCTCGAGCTGCCAGCGCCCACGGTCGATCTCTCGGTCGAGCCGGGCACCACGCCGCGCGGCGTCGCGCAGGCAGTGGCCGACACGGGCACGGACGTGTCGCCGCAACTTCTCTATTGGTGGTTCCGCTTCTCGGGCCAGGACCGGCAGATCCGCGCCGGCAGCTACGAACTGGAGCGGGGCATCACGCCGCGCACGCTGCTCAACGTGCTGGTGCGCGGTGAAGAGGCCACGCGCAGCCTGGTGCTGGTCGAGGGATGGAACTTCCGCCAGGTGCGTAGCGCGCTGGCCAAGGCCGAGCAGCTGAAGCCCGAGACCTTCGGCCTGGCGGACGAAGAACTGATGGCCAGGCTCGGCAAGCCGGGCCTGCACCCGGAGGGCCGCTTCTTCCCCGACACCTACACCTATTCCAAGGGCTCCACCGACATCGCGCTGCTGCAGCGGGCGATGCGCGCCATGGACAAGAAACTCGACGCCGCCTGGGCCGCGCGGGCCTCCGATGTACCCCTCAAGACGGCCGATGAGGCGCTTATTCTGGCCAGCATTGTCGAAAAGGAGACAGGAAAGGCCCAGGACCGGACCCAGATCTCGGCGGTGTTCGCCAACCGCCTGCGCGCGGGCATGCCGCTTCAGACCGATCCGACCGTGATCTACGGGATGGGCACGCGCTTCGACGGCAATCTGCGCAAGAAGGATCTGCAGACCGATACGCCCTGGAACACCTACACCCGTCCTGGCCTGCCACCCACCCCGATCGCGATGCCGGGCAAGGCAGCGCTGCTGGCGGCGGTCCAGCCGGCGCAAAGCAAGTCGCTGTACTTCGTTTCCAAGGGCGATGGCTCGAGCCAGTTCAGCAGCTCGCTCGAAGAGCACAACCGCGCGGTGAACCGCTATCAACGGAGCGGGCAATGAAGGGTTTGTTCCTGACGCTCGAAGGCATTGATGGCGCCGGCAAATCGAGCCACATCGATGCGCTCGAAGCGTTGTTCAAGGCCCGGGGCCGGCAGGTCACGCGCACGCGCGAGCCCGGCGGTACGCCGATCGCCGAAACGCTGCGCACGATGATCCTCACGCAACCGATGGATCCGCTGACCGAGTCGCTGCTGGTGTTCGCGGCGCGGCGCGATCACATCGTGCGCGTGATCGAGCCTGCACTGGCGCGCGGCGAAGTCGTCCTGTGCGACCGTTTTACCGATGCCACCTTCGCCTACCAGGGGGCGGGGCACGGCTTCGACACCGCGGTGCTGTCCGCGCTCGAACAATGGGTGCAGGGCCGGCCTGACGATGGCGCGCTGCTGCAGCCCGACATCACCCTGTGGTTCGACCTGTCGCCCGAACTGGCGGCCGAGCGGCTGGCCGGCGCGCGCCTGCCGGACAAGTTCGAGTCGCAGCCGGTCGAGTTCTTCCGTCGCGTCGCCGCAGGCTATGCGCAGCGCGCAGCCGCGGCATCGCGCTTCGTGCGCATCGATGCCGGCCAGTCGCGCGACCAGGTCTGGCAGCAGATCGAGGCGGCCCTGGCCGCGCGCGGCCTGATGGGGTCTCGATGAGCGCGCCCGCGCTGTCGCCCTGGCTGCAGCGGCCGCTGGGCGAACTGCTGCGCCAGCGCGGCCATGCGTGGCTGCTGCAAGGGCCTTCGGGCCTGGGCCAGTACGAGCTCGGTTTGGCACTGGCCGCCGCCTGGCTCTGTGAGCAGCGCGACGAGGCAAAGGGGGAGGGCGCCTGCGGCCACTGCCCGAGCTGCCACGCGATTTCCGTGCGCACCCATGCCGATCTCTGCGTGCTGATGCCCGAGGTGGCGATGCAGGAACTCGGCTGGCCGCTCGACGAAAAAAGCCAGGCCGACATCGACGACAAGAAACGCAAGCCCAGCCGCGAGATCCGTGTCGAGGCGATGCGCGATGCGGTCGGCTTCGCCCAGCGCACCAGCGCGCGCGGGCGCGGCAAGGCGGTGTTGGTCTATCCGGCCGAGCGCATGAACACGATCACGGCCAATGCCTTGCTGAAGACCTTGGAAGAGCCGGTCGGCGACGTGCGCTTCGTGCTGGCGAGCGAAGCCGCCTGGCAACTGCTGCCCACCATCCGCAGCCGCTGCCTCGGCTTCACCTTGCCCTGGCCTGAAGACGAGGAGGCGCGCAACTGGCTGGTGGAGCGGGGCGTGCCCGCCAACGATGCGCCCGCCCTGCTGCGCGCGGCCGGCGGCCGGCCGAGCGATGCGCTGCGGCTCGCCGCCGCGGGCCAGTCGCCCAAGGCCTGGGGATTGCTGCCCAAGGCCATGCTGCGCGGCGACGTCGCCGCGCTGGCCGACCATGCGCCGGCCCAGGCCATCAGCGCGCTGCAGAAGCTGTGTCACGACCTCATGGCCACCGGCAGCGGCGCTGCGCCGCGTTTCTTCGAGGCCGCGGACCTGCCGGCCGTGCCGCCGAAAGTCGCGTTGGCCCGCTGGTCGAAATCGCTCGCGAATGCTGCAAAAACCGCAGAACACCCGTTCAATGCGGGCCTGATGCTCGAAGCGCTTGTGAGCGAGGCGCGAAGCACCCTAAACTCGGCAGGCCGTCGCCCATGAACACACCTGCATCCACCACCCCCTCCGCACCTGCCCGGCCCAGCGTCATCCAGCTGGCCATCAAGGAAAAAGGCGCGCTCTACGCGGCGTACATCCCGCTGTTCGCCGAAGGCGGCATCTTCATTCCGACCTCGCGCGAGTACCGCTTGGGCGACGACGTCTACGTGCTGCTCACGCTGCCCGAAGATCCGCAGCGCTATCCGGTGGCCGGCAAGGTGGCCTGGATCACCCCGGCCCGCGCCGCCGGCAACCGGGCGCCGGGCGTCGGCATCCGCTTCCCGTCCGACGACAAGTCGCGCCAGCTCAAGGCGCGCATCGAAGAGGCGCTCGGCGGCACCATGGCCTCCGACCGGCCAACCCAGACCATTTGAGTCCCCGTTCACGAGACGCGGACCGCAGGCAGTGCGGATGCACAGCCGTTTCTTGAAGCTCCGCGATGTTCACAGACTCCCACTGCCACCTGACATTCCCCGAGTTCGCCGGCCAGATGCCGCAGATTCGCGCCGCGATGGCCGCCGCGCAAGTCGACCGGGCGCTCTGCATCTGCACCACGCTGGAAGAATTCGCCGAGGTGCAGGCCCTGGCGGCGCGTTTTGACAACTTTTGGGCCAGCGTAGGCGTCCATCCGGACAACGAGAACATTGCAGAGCCTTCGGTGGAAGACTTGGTGCAGCGTTCCGCGTTGCCCAAGGTCATCGCCATCGGCGAGACCGGCCTCGACTATTACCAGATGGAAGAACGCAAGGGCGGGCGCAGCATCGCCGACATGGAATGGCAGCGCGACCGCTTCCGCGTGCACATCCGTGCCGCACAACAGGTGCGCAAGCCGCTGGTGATCCATACGCGCGAAGCCTCGGCCGACACGCTGGCGATCCTGAAGGAGGAGGGCGAGGACGGCAGGCCCCAAGCCGCGGGCGGCGTGTTCCACTGCTTCACCGAGACCGCCGAGGTCGCACGCGCCGCGCTCGACCTGGGCTTCTACATCTCCTTCTCGGGCATTCTGACCTTCAAGAAGGCGCAGGATCTGCGCGACGTCGCGGCCTTCGTGCCGCTCGACCGCATGCTGATCGAGACCGACAGCCCCTATCTGGCGCCCGTGCCGTACCGCGGCAAGACCAACAATCCCTCGTACGTGCCCTTCGTGGCGCAACAGATCGCGCAGCTGCGCCAGTTGCCGCTGGAGACCATCGCGCAGGTCACCAGCGACAACTTCGAAACCCTTTTCGCTGCCGTGAAAGCATGAAAATCTACTTTAAGAAGATCCTATATCTATCTGTTTTTACAGCAACTTTTGTCGTTCATGCCGGCTCGTTCGAGGATTTCTTCCGGGCCGTGCGCAGCGACAACGCGAGCGTCGTCAATGAGCTGCTGAACCGAGGATTCGACCCCAATACCCCCGACGAGCAAGGCCAGACCGGCTTGCTGATCGCGCTGCGGGAGCCGTCGCCGAAGGTGATCCAGGCCTTGCTGGATTCGCCCAAGACCAATGTCGAGCTGCGCAATGCCAAGGACGAGAGTCCTTTGATGATGGCTGCGCTCAGGGGCCAGCAGGATCTCGTGGCCAAGCTGATTGCGCGCGACGCCGACGTCAACAAGCCGGGCTGGGCGCCGCTGCATTACGCGGCCACCAACGGCCACGTGGCCGTCATAAAGCAGTTGCTGGACAACTACGCCTTCATCGACGCGCAGTCGCCCAACGGCACCACGCCGCTGATGATGGCCGCGATGTACGGCTCGACCGCGGCCGTACAACTGCTGCTTGACGAAGGCGCCGACACCCAGATGAAGAACGAGCAAGGGCTGACGGCGATCGATTTCGCCCAACGAGCCAATCGACCGGATGCGGTCCGGCTGCTGAGCACGGCCGTCCGGGCCAAGAGGCCCAGCGACGGCAAGTGGTGACGGGCTTGGGCCGGCCTGACTCATAGGCCTCTGCCTCAAGCAATACAATGTGCATTATGTTAAATTAACAGGGGGCTCAGCGTAGGAGTCACGGTAAATTTGTTCGCGACTTCGTCCCCGCTCTTCCACTTCCATAGGTTCGAGTTGCAAGCGCTTGTCTGCACTGGCGTTCGACCGAACCAGCCACGGCGCGATCCCATCCGCGATAGCCGGAACTGAGCAACGCACTCCGGCCGCGCGCTCATGGTCCGCAGCCCGGTGACTGCACGCGCACGGGTCATTCGATGGCTACTCACGTGGTCTCGGTATGGGTAGAGGCGAATCGGTGCCTAAGCTTTCCGCCCAAGCGAGCACTGCCTCATGGTTTACAACCCGGCCCGCCGCTACGTCAGCCAGCGCCTCACAAGTCAAGCGGGTGCGTTCACTTTCCTGGTGGATCTCCTCGCCGGGCGCAAAGCTCAGACGATCGAACTGCTCGGGCTCCTTGTGGCGAAGCTGGGCGCAGAAGCGCTTGACCGAGTTGTAGGCGCCGTCAAAGCCGTGCAAGTCGACCAGGTCCTGGTAGATGGCGGTGGCGTTGCGGCCCAGGCGCAACTGGGCGTCGATGAAGGCGCGATGGGGTTCGCACTTGGAGGTGGCCAGCGGCAGCGACACTGGCCCGGAAGTCGGTGGCCAGGATGGAGCAGTTTGGGTGGCCATAAGTGGGGCACTTTGTGTGGCCACCGGGGCACTAGCGTGTTTTAAATTGAACGACTTATCGTAGTCTGGCTACGACAACTCTCACAAAACAAAACATTGCACATGCTTAGGAATATCGGAATAATCGTAGCATGACTACGATAACTCGGTCAAAACTAAACAACCTGCTGGCGCAGGTTCCCAGCGGCACGCCCGTCACCAGTGACAACCTCGCCCTCGAAGGCATCTCCGCCGACCTAGCAGTCCACTACGTTCGCGCGGGATGGCTCAAGCGACTCGCACGCGGTGTGTACGCCCGCCCCGATGCCTCGCTGCAGCGAGACCCCAGTCTTTGGCTGCTCCAGCGACAGATACCTGGCCTCCACGTTGGCGGCAAGACTGCGTTGGATTGGCATGGCGTGCGTCACTATGTCTCTCAGGAGCCCAAACTACACCTGTACGGCCTGAAGTCGGCCAAGCTGCCGGAATGGTTCACGGCCCCCTTCCCGGCTGAATACCACCGCAAGCAGCTCTTCAGCAGCGACGCATTCGGCATGAAGCATGTTGGCCCCTTCGAAGGCCGTGCGCACGGGCCGAATGTCTCCGCCCCTGAGCGCGCGTTCCTGGAGCTGTTGAGCGAAGTGGGCGTGCGGCAGCCGCTGTCCGAAGCGCGCGAGCTTGCCGAAAGCACCTACAGCCTTCGCGCATCTGTTCTTGGCGAGCTGCTCCAGGAGTGCACGAGCGTCAAGACGGTCCGCCTGTGCCTACAACTCGGGCGTGACCTATCCCTGCCCTGGGCGAAGAAGCTGGATCCGGCACGCCTGCCGGCCGGTGGCGCTCGACGCTGGGTCTCTCAAACCAACGAAGGACTGCTGGTCCTCAAGAAATGAACGACATCTACCTCAAGACCGCGCGCCTGCTGACCCAGGTCGCCCCCTTCGTCTTTACCGACGACACGTTCGCTCTCAAGGGCGGCACGGCCATCAATCTGTTCGTTCGCGAAATGCCCCGCCTGTCCGTCGATCTCGACCTGGTCTTGCCCGACCACACCTTGTCTCGCGCCGCGGCGCTCGAGCAGATCAAAGCGTCGCTCGGACGAGCAGCCGACCAGCTCAAGTCGAAGGGATTCCAGTCGCATCTCTCCGGAGCGCCGGAAGCGGGCGAGACAAAGCTCCTGGTGAAGCGGGACGGCATCGAGGTCAAGGTTGAGGTGAACTATGTGATGCGCGGCACCGTCAGGCCCGTGGCGATGGCGGGGCTTACGCCCAAGGCACAGGAGGTCCTCCAGGCCGACTTGGAGATACCCGTGGTGTCGGAGGATGATGTCTATGGCGGGAAGCTTGTCGCTGCGATGGATCGCCAGCATCCGCGGGATCTGTTCGACGTGATGCACCTGTTGGCAAACGGCGGCATCACCGATGGAATTCGACGGGCGTTCGTGGTGTACCTGGCAAGCCACAACAGGCCGATACACGAGGTGTTGTTTCCTCCGCTGCACGATATGACATACGAGTTCGAGGCCAACTTCAAGGGCATGACCACGGAGCCGGTTGAGCTGGGTGCACTGTTCGCCGCACGGGAACAGATGATTTCCAGATTGCACGAAGACCTGGACGTGGACGAACGAGCTTTCCTCATCTCCCTCGCAGACGGAGAGCCCGATTGGGACCGGATGGGGCTGGACCATCTCAGCGCGTTGCCCGCGATTCAATGGAAGCTGCAGAACCTGACGAAGCTGAGGAAGGCCAACCCGGGAAAGTTCAAGGAACAATCGCAGGAACTGGCCTCGAAGATCACGGCGCTCGCGCCGGGTGACGCGAGCCCCCCGGCGGCCCCTACGGGCTAGCGCTTCGCAACGTGTTGTTGGCGCTGTCGCGGGCGCACTTCGCCGACCGACTGCAGCCACTGTCTCGTCTGATCAAGCTGCTTCTCACGCTATGCGATCGCCAAGTCCAGTGCGCGTTCGCCACTCATCTTTGACCTGCCTCCAGAGGTCGATCAGGCGCTGCTTGGGACTGACGGAACGAGTTGGCTTCAGCCAACGAACGCTAGCAAGTCGTCGATGGCCTGACGGGCCAGCCACTCGAGACCACGTGGAGCGGGGTCTTTCAAGTGGGCGACTGTCCGCATCCGATTCCATCAGTTCCCGCCAGCCAGCGTAGATCAAGAACGTGGTGAACTTCGCGCTTGCCGTCGCCGAGTTGTGAGCTCAGCGACCTGTGTTAACGCCGATCTGAAACTGACCCACTGCCGAAGCAAAAGTGGCCCACCTGGGCGAGGATCATGCACACCCACGCGGCGCATCGCTCGATGAGCTCATAGCCCCGCGCTCAGCGCCGTCGAGCTGCGACAGAGTTCAGCGCGTGACGCGAATGCGCGCCGCGCGCCGCCTGTCTTCCGATGACTTGGCAGGGGGCCAACTATTTTTGTGAGAAATTTGCAAAGCCGACTTGTGGCTAAGTGAGTTCTTCATCTATCCCAGGGACGCGAATTTCACTGTGAAAGTTGTCCACCGAACATGTGGGCAACTCTGTGGGAAACGCCGTCTGCAACCCGGTTTGGCGTTGTACGACGAGCGCTTCGCACCCGTGCCTCCAAAACAAGCATTCGTAGCTCCAGGGCCACCGGGCCTTTCGACGGCCTCCAGCTTTTTGCGATTCGCACATTGTTCGAAAACCCGGCGAGCGCGTGGCACACAGTGTCATGACGGCGGCGCAGGACCGGCTCCGGCGAGCCGGCGAACGGCTGGCATGAATTTTGATTACCGAAGTACTACGCCGGTCACCCAGGCCGGTGTCGTACGTTGTGATCGGATTCACCTGAGACCTCTACAGGGAGACTGGAAAACATGGCATACATCGATCGTGTATCGGCGGCGCAAGCGCACGCGGGCGAGAGCAGCGAAGCGAGACATTCCGACCAGACCACAGGCCCGCGCTACGAATTGCGTTTTCGATCCCTGTTTCAGGAAGGCCGGGGCTGGGCCTTCCCCTGCGATGCGGCAGGTCACGTCGACATGGATTCCATGAGCGAGCGGGCGCGCAACAACTACATGTTCGCACGAGCACTCATCGGGATCGACGTCGCCCCGCCCTGCGTCCAAGCGGCGCATTGAGCTTCAGCGCTCCGCCAGTGCCGCTGGCTTGATTCTGCCCGCCATACCGGCGCTGCCGAAGGCCTGGAAGCGATCGACGCAGAGATTGCGTGCGGCGGCGGTGGCGTCCTTCAGGAATTTCCGCGGATCGAACTCGCTGCGATCGCGCCCCATGGCACGGCGCATGGCGCCGGTCATGGCCAGCCGGATGTCGGTGTCGATGTTGATCTTGCGCACGCCGTGGCGGATGCCTTCCTGGATCTCCTCGACCGGCACGCCATAGGTCTCCTTGATCTCGCCGCCGAATTCGCGAATGACCGCCAGCCATTCCTGCGGCACCGACGAGGAGCCGTGCATCACCAGGTGCGTCTGCGGAATGCGCGCATGGATGTCCTTGATGCGGTCGATCGCCAGGATGTCGCCGGTCGGCTTGCGGCTGAACTTGTAGGCACCGTGCGAGGTGCCGATGGCGATCGCGAGGGCATCGACGCCGGTCCTGGCCACGAAGTCCGCCGCCTGCTGCGGGTCGGTCAGCAGCTGGTCGTGCGAGAGCACGCCGTCGGCGCCGCTGCCGTCTTCCTCGCCGGCCATGCCGGACTCCAGCGATCCGAGGCAACCCAGTTCGCCCTCGACCGAGACGCCGACCGCATGCGCCATTTCCACCACCCTGCGCGTCACGCCGACGTTGTAGTCGTAGCTGGCCGGGGTCTTGGCGTCTTCCATCAGCGAACCATCCATCATGACGCTGGTGAAGCCCGAGCGGATGGCCTGCATGCACATCGACGGACTGGCGCCGTGGTCCTGGTGCATCACGACGGGAATCTCAGGGTACATCTCCACGGCGGCCTCGACCATCTTGCGCAGAAAGGGCTCGCCGGCGTACTTGCGGGCGCCGGCCGAGGCTTGCAGGATGACCGGGCTGTCGGTCTTCCTGGCCGCCTGCATGATGGCCTGGATCTGCTCCAGGTTGTTGACATTGAAGGCCGGAACGCCGTACTGATGCTCAGCAGCGTGGTCCAGCAGTTGGCGCAGTGAAATCATGGCCATGGCAGGCTCCTGTGGAAGTGGGATGGGAATGGGAACGAAGCGTCAGCGCGGGGTGTAGCGCCTCATGCGGTCTCCCTCACGCCGGCATGCGAGACGCTCGCCAGCAGGCGCCGGGCACGCTCGGCCACCGCCTCGGCAGTAATTCCGAACAGCCTGAAAAGCTCGCCGGCCGGTGCCGACTCGCCGAAGCGGTCGAGCCCGACCACGTCGCCGTGCTCGCCGACGAACTTCCACCACAGGCCGGTGCTGCCGGCCTCCACTGCCAGCCGCGGCAGGTGGCGCGGAATCACCGCGTGGCGCCAGTCCGCATGCTGGCGCTCGAACACATCCATGCACGGCACCGAAACCACACGGGCCGCAATGCCCTCCTTGTCCAGCAAGGCCGCGGCCGCCAGTGCGACCGCGACCTCCGAGCCGCTCGCCAGCAGGGCCACGCGCTCCGCTTCCGGACGCCACAGGATGTAAGCGCCCCGCGCGATGGATTCGACGCGCTCGCCGCCGCCGGCATGCGGCAAGGCCTGACGCGTCAGCAGCAGACAGCTCGGCCCGTCCATGCGGCGCAATGCCTGCCGCCAGGCCACGGCCGTTTCGGTGGCGTCGGCAGGACGCCAGACATCCACATCCGGGATCAGGCGCAAGCTCGAGGCATGCTCGACCGGTTGGTGCGTCGGGCCATCCTCGCCGAGCCCGATCGAGTCGTGCGTGAAGACGTAGATGACCGGCAGCTTCATCAGCGCCGACATGCGCACGCCGTTGCGCGCGTAGTCGGAGAAGGTCAGGAAGGTACCGCCGAAGGGCCGCAGGCCGCCGTGCAGCGCCAGCCCGTTCATGATCGCCGCCATGCCGAACTCGCGCACGCCGTAGTGCACGTGATTGCCCGTGCCCGCACCCTTGAGCGCGCGGTGCCCTTTCCAGTCGGTCAGGTTCGACCCGGTGAGGTCGGCCGAACCGCCGATCAGTTCCGGCATCGCCGGCCCGAGCTCGTCGAGCACCTGCTGCGAGGCCTTGCGGGTGGCGACGGCCGCCTGCCGCTGCTGCGCAGCCGCTGCCGCCGAGGCCAGCGCTGCCTCGACCTGCGCAGTGAGCGGTGCGTCGGCGCGATGGCGACGCAGCAGCTCGCGCGCGAGCGCCGGATATTCCTGCGCATAGGCGGCGAAGCGCGCCTGCCACGCCGCGTGCAGCGCGGCGCCCGACTCGCGCGCCGACCACGCCTCTGCAACATCCGGCGGCAGCTCGAAGGGCGGCGCACTCCAGCCCAGCGCCTGCCGCGTGAGGGCGATCTCGGCTTCCCCCAGTGCCTCGCCGTGCGCCTTCGCGCTACCCGCTCGATTCGGCGAGCCCTGGCCGATGCGCGTCTTGCAGCACACCAGCACCGGCCGGTCCGCGGCCGCGGCCTTGGCGATGGCCGCGTCGAGGGCCGCCGCGTCATGGCCGTCGACATCGCGCAGCACGGTCCAGCCGTAGGCTTCGAAGCGGCCCGGCGTGTCGTCGCTGAACCAGCCGCAGACCTCACCGTCGATGGAAATGCCGTTGTCGTCGTAGAAGGCCACGAGCTTGTTCAAGCGCCAGGTGCCCGCCAGCGAACAGGCCTCGTGGCTGATGCCTTCCATCAGGCAGCCGTCGCCGAGGAACACATAGGTGCGATGGTCGATCACCGCATGGCCGGGACGGTTGAACTCCTCGGCCAGCAACTTCTCCGCCAGCGCCATGCCGACCGCATTGCCGATGCCCTGCCCCAATGGCCCCGTGGTGGTCTCGACCCCGGGCGTGACGCCGACCTCGGGATGCCCGGGCGTGCGCGAATGCAGTTGGCGAAAGCGCCGGAGTTCCTCCATCGGCAGCGCGTAGCCGCTCAGGTGCAGGAGCGCATACAGCAGCATCGAGCCGTGCCCGTTGGAGACGACGAAGCGATCGCGGTCGATCCACCGCGGGTGGGCCGGGTCGTGCCGCAGGCGATGCCGCCACAAGGCCTCGGCGATGTCGGCCATGCCCATCGGCATGCCTGGATGGCCCGAGTTGGCGGCCTGCACCGCGTCCATGGCCAGCGCCCGGATGGCGTTGGCGCACTGCGTGCGCAAGGCAAGGATTTCAGTTGTCATGACGAAGTTCCTAGATGGCATACGCTTTCTTGCGGCGCTCCATGAGGCGCAGGATCATCGGCGTGAAGATCAGCTGCATGGCCAGCTCCATCTTTCCGCCCGGCACCACCAGCGTGTTGGCGCGCGACATGAAGGAGTCGTGCAGCATGCTCAGCAGATAGGGAAAGTCGAAGCCCGTCGGGTTGGCGAAGCGGATCACCACCAGGCTTTCGTCCGGGCTCGGGATGGTGCGCGCGATGAACGGATCGGAGGTGTCGACCACCGGCACCCGCTGGAAATTGATGTGGGTGCGCGTGAACTGCGGGCAGATGTAGTGCACGTACTCGTGCATGCGGCGCAGGATCACGTCGGTCACGGCCTCGGTGGAGTAGCCGCGGGTGCTCTTGTCGCGGTGCAGCTTCTGGATCCACTCGAGGTTGATCACCGGCACCACGCCGATCAGCAGGTCGACATGGCGCGCGATGTCGACCTTGGCCGTCGTCACGCCGCCATGCAGGCCTTCGTAGAACAGCAGTTCACTCGCCGGCAGCGTTTCCCACGGCGTGAAGGTACCGGGCTCCTGCTCGTAGGGCGCCGCCTCGTGCTCGTCATGCAGATACTTCCGGCTGCGGCCGACGCCCGCTTCGCCGTAGTCGCGAAACAGCGCTTCGAGCTCGGCGAACAGGTTGGCATCCTCGCCGAAATGGCTGAAGTTCCGGTTGCCGGCGGCCTCCTCCTCGGTCATTGCCGCTTTCATGGCGTTGCGGTCGTAGCGGTGAAAGCTGTCGCCCTCGACGATCGCTGCCTTGACGCTCTCGCGGCGGAAGATGTTCTCGAAGGTTCGGGTGACAGAAGTGGTGCCGGCGCCGGAGGAGCCGGTGATGGCAACGATCGGATATTTGGCTGACATGGTGACCTCGGGAATGAAGAATTCGTGCCTGGTTCAGGCCGCGGTCGCGAACAAGCCACGCTTGCCGAACAGCGGCGCCTGGTAGGTGTCCTGCGGCTCCTCGGCGTGGTACGCCTCCACGCGCGCGACCTCTTCGGACGAGCCGAAGACCAGGCCGATGCGCTGGTGGATCGCCTCGGGCTCGACCGTCATCAGGCGCCGGCGGCCGGTGCTGGCCATGCCGCCGGCCTGCTCGATCAGGAAGGAGATCGGATTGGCCTCGTAGAGCAGGCGCAAGCGCCCCGCCCGGCCCGCCTCCTTGCTGTCGCGCGGGTACATGAACACGCCGCCGCGCATCAGGATGCGGTGCGTCTCGGCCACCAGAGAGGCGATCCAGCGCATGTTGAAGTCGATGCCGCGCGGGCCTTCCCGGCCGGCCAGGCATTCGTCGACATAGCGCTTCACCGCCGGCTCCCAGAAACGGCTGTTCGACGCGTTGATCGCAAACTCGCTGGTCCGCGCAGGAATGCGCAGGTTCGGATGGCTCAGCACCCATTCGCCCAATTGCGGATCGAGCGTGAAGGCATGCGTGCCGTTGCCCAGCGTCAGCACCAGCATCGTCGAAGGGCCGTAGATCGCATAGCCGGCGCCGACCTGCTGCGTGCCGGGCTGCAGAAAGTCCTCCGGCCTGGCGTCGCGCTCGGGCGTCGGCGCGCGCAGGATCGAGAAGATGCTGCCCACCGCCACGTTGACGTCGATGTTGGATGAGCCGTCCAGCGGGTCGAACAGCAGCAGGTACTTGCCGCGCGGATCCTGCTGTGGCGGCACGTAGGGCGCCTCCATCTCCTCGGACACCATGCCCGCCACGTGGCCGCCCCACTCGTTGGCGCGCAGGAACATGTCGTTGCTCAGCACGTCGAGCGTCTTCTGTTCCTCGCCCTGCACGTTGTGGCTGCTGGCGCTGCCGAGCATGTCGCCCAGGGCGCCCAGCGCCACCTTTCGCGATATCGCCTTGCAGGCGAGCGAAACGTCCGTGATGACGGCATTGAGCGCCCCCGTGGCGCCTGGATGGCGGCGGCGTTCCTCGATGATGTACTGGGTCAGCGTGGCCTTGCCTGCGATTGGCATGTCGATCTCCTGGTTCTAGTCATTCGTCGTTTCTTCTTCGCTGCGCATGGCGCGCGACGCGAGTGCGTTCAGCAGCAGTTGCTGCGGCGTCGCCAGGCGCCACGCCGGCACCGATGCGGTCCCGACCGCGCGCCCGCCGTAGCCCCATGCGACCAGGGCGGCCGGACATCCGGCGGCCTTCGCGGCGAGCAGGTCGGGCGGCCCGTCGCCGACCATCAGCAGGCGCGCAGGCGCCACCCCCAGCCGATGCGCCGCGGCCAGCAGCAGGTAGGGCGCAGGCTTGCGCTGGGCTTGCGCATCGGCGCCGTAGACCCCGGTCAGAAAAGGCAGCAGTCCGGCCGCATCCAGCACGGCGCGTGCCAACCGCGTCGGCTTGTTGGTGACCACCACCATCGGCAGCGTCCGGGCCAGGCCGGCGACCAGCTCGGCGATGCCGTGGAAGACGCTGCCCGATCGCAGAGGCGCCGCCAGCGTGTGCGCATCGAAGGCCTTGCGCAGCCGGGCCTGCAGCGCTTCGTCGGCGTCGATGCCGTGCCAGCACAAGGCGTGCGCGATCAGCGCGTCGGGCCCGTCGCCGATCCACGCGCGCACGGTGTCCAGCTCGAAGCCCTCCAGGTCCGCCTCTTCGAGCGCGGCATTCAAGGCATGCCGGATGTCCGGCGCGCTGTCGACCAGCGTGCCGTCGAGGTCGAAGGCGATGGCGTCGATGGCGCGCAGATCCTTCATGCCGCGCACCCCGCCAGCGCCCGAGTGCGGATGGCGTCGATGGCCTCGCGATAGCGGCCGCCGGCAAACACCGCCGAGCCGGCCACGAGCGTGTCGGCGCCCGCGGCGCCGATGCGCTGCGCGTTGTCGGCTTTCACGCCGCCATCGACCTCGAGCCAGATGTCGCGCCCGCTCGCATCGATGCGGCGGCGCGCTGCCTCGATCTTCGGCAGCACGCTCTCGATGAAGCTCTGCCCGCCGAAGCCGGGATTGACCGACATCAGCAACACCAGGTCGAGTTGGTCCAGCACATGGTCGAGCACCTGCAGCGGGGTCGCCGGGTTGAGCACCAGGCCGGCCTTGCAGCCGCTGGCCTTGATCAGACGGATGGTCCGGTCCACGTGCTCGCTGGCCTCGGGGTGGAACGAAATGATCGAGGCGCCGGCCTCGACGAACATCGGGATCAGCGCGTCGACCGGCTTGACCATCAGGTGCACATCGATGGGCACCGTGGCGTAAGCCTTGATGGCCTGGCACACCAGCGGACCGGCGGTCAGATTGGGGACGTAGTGGTTGTCCATCACGTCGAAATGGATCAGATCGGCGCCGGCTTCGATGACCGCCCTCACCTCCTCGCCCAGGCGCGCGAAGTCCGCCGACAACAGGCTGGGCGCGATCCGCATGGTCGAGGCGGACCCGGGCCGCGCGGAGATTTCTTTCTGCTGCATCTCATTCCCCCCGGTAGAGCGCTTGAACCGCATTCAGCGGCGGCACAGCAGTGGCCCTGCGCGTGAGTTCCTCGACGCTGAGCCATGCGTCTGCGAGACTGGGCAGGACCAGCCCGGCGCCGCTGAAGTCGCCGCCTTCGGTCCAGAAGGTGGGCGCAACCAGCGTCCAAAGGCCGGCAGCGACGGCCGAGCGCACTCCGTTGGGCGAGTCCTCGACGGCGATCGCCCGCTCGGGCGCCACGCCCATGGTGTCGAGCGCGAGCCGGTAGATGTCGGGCGCAGGCTTCTTCGCGCGCACCTGGTCGCCGCAGGCGATCACGTCGAACATCGACAAGCCGCCCGGGCCCAGCGTCGCCAGCAGCAAGGCGTCGATGTTGACGGCCGTCGTGGTGCTGGCGATCGCCAGGCGCAAGCCGGCGCCGAGCGCCTCGTCGAGCAGACGCGCCACGCCGGGACGCAGTTCGATGCCGCCCTGCCGCGCGATCTCGGTGTAGTGCCTCGTCTTCGCGGCGTGGAGCTCCGGCACCCGCTCGTGCAGGCGCTTCTTCTCGGAGGCGCTCGAGGCCAGGCCATCGATGTAGGCCCTCAGCCGCTCCTTGCCGCCCGTCACCGCGAGCAGGGCCCGGTACTCGGAGCGCTCCCAGCGCCAGTCCAGGCCGAGCTCTTCGAAGGCCAGGTTGAAGGCGCGGCGATGCACCTCCTCGGTGTCGGCCAGGGTGCCGTCGACGTCGAACACGAGGGCTTCGATGCTCATTGGGCAAGCTCCGTGCTCATGCGTGCGCTCGGGTCGAACACGCGGCTCGCCAGGATGTCCTGCGCTTCCAGCGTGCAGAGCTGTTCGCGCGTCAGGGCCTCTTCGCTGCCGAACAGCCGCGTGGCGTGGCGCAGCCGGATGCGGTCGAGCGCATTGCGCACCGATCGCGCGTTGGCGAAATGCGGCTGCCGCCGGCGCAGGCTCACATAGCGCGCGAAGGTGGATGCCGCGCCGTCGTCGAAGCTGTAGTTCAGCCGCTTGAGCATCAGCTGCGCGATCTGCATCAGTTCGGCCTCGCTGTAGTCCGGGAAATCGATGTGATGCGCGATGCGCGAGGCCATGCCCGGATTGCTGCCGAAGAAGGTCTCCATGCGGTCCTTGTAGCCCGCAAGAATCACCACCAGGTCATCGCGCTGGTTCTCCATCACCTGCAGCAGGATCTCGATCGACTCCTGTCCGTAGTCGCGTTCGTTCTCCGGCCGGTACAGGTAGTACGCCTCGTCGATGAACAGCACGCCGCCCATCGCCTTCTTGATCACTTCCCGGGTCTTGGGCGCCGTATGGCCGATGAACTGGCCCACCAGGTCGTCGCGCGTCACCGCCACCAGATGGCCCTTGCGAACGTAGCCCAGCTGCTTGAGCACCTCGGCCATGCGCATCGCCACCGTGGTCTTGCCGGTGCCGGGATTGCCGGTGAACGACATGTGCAGCGAAGGCGGCTGCGATTGCAGTCCTTGCGCCTGGCGCAGCCTGTCGATCAGCAGCAGCGCGGCGACGTCGCGGATGCGGCCCTTGACCGGCGCCAGGCCGATCAGCTCGGCATCGAGCTGGTCGAGCAGGGCCTTCACGCCCGAGGACTCGAAGAGCTGCCTCGGCGCGGTGGCGGTGGACTGGGCGGTATCCATGCGGGTGGCTTCGCCTCAGTACCGCGCGCCTTCGGGCCGCGCCTGCACGGCGTAGCTCTCGATGCTGTAGCGGATGGTGCGGCCCGGCTCCTCGGTGCGGATCAGGCGGAAGCCCGGCTCGTTGGCCGGCCGGTTGACGATGAAGGACATCACCACCGACTCGGTCCCGTGGGTCGAATCGAATGCCGTGACGCGGATGTACTGCTGCGCGAAGGTCTTGCGGCAGGCCGCGAGCTCGAGCATGACGCCGGCCGGATCCTGGATGTCGAACATCGGGTTGCCGAACATTTCCCAGAAGGTGTTGCGCGGGTGCGGGTCGTCCGTGTATTCGATGCCGAGTGCCCAGCCCTTGCCGAGGCAATACTCGACCTGCCGGCGGATCTGCTCGTCGCTCAGGTCGGGCAGGAATGAAAAGGTGCCTTGCGTGATTCGCATGTCTGTCTCTCCTCGTGGACCGGTTCAGGCCACCGACGGCGTCGGCACATAGTCGGACGTGTCGGTGGAGGCGTAGTTGAAAGAGATCTCGCCCCAGGTATCGAGCGCCGCCGCCAGCGGTGTGCACCACCGGGCCGCGTCGCGCAGGATCTGCGGCCCCTCGTTGGCGATGTCGCGGCCCTCGTTGCGCGCCAGCACCATGGCTTCCAGCGCCACGCGGTTGGCGGTCGCCCCAGCCTGTATGCCTTGCGGGTGCCCGATGGTGCCGCCGCCGAACTGCAGCACCACGTCGTCGCCGAACAGGTCCAGCAGCTGGTGCATCTGGCCGGCGTGGATGCCGCCCGAGGCCACCGGCATCACCTTGCGCAGCGCGCCCCAGTCCTGGTCGAAATAGATGCCGCGCGGCAGGTCCACCTTGGTGTGCGTATCGCGGCAGACGTTGTAGTAGCCCTGCACCGTCATCGGGTCGCCCTCGAGCTTGCCGACCGCCGTGCCCGCGTGGATGTGGTCCACGCCCGCCAAGCGCATCCACTTGGCGATCACGCGGAAGCTCACGCCGTGGTTCTTCTGCCGCGTGTAGGTGCCGTGGCCGGCACGGTGCAGGTGCAGGATCATGTCGTTCTGCCGGCACCAGTTGCTCATCGACTGGATGGCCGTGTAGCCGATCACCAGGTCCACCATCACGATCACCGAGCCGAGTTCCTTGGCAAACTGCGCGCGGCGGTACATCTCTTCCATCGTCCCGGCCGTGATGTTCAGATAGCTGCCCTTGACCTCGCCCGTCGCCGCGCTCGCCTTGTTCACCGCATCCATCACGAACAGGAAGCGGTCGCGCCAGTGCATGAAGGGTTGCGAGTTGATGTTCTCGTCGTCCTTCATGAAGTCCAGGCCGCCGCGCAGGCCCTCGTACACCACCCGGCCGTAGTTGCGCCCGGACAGGCCCAGCTTCGGCTTGGTCGTGGCGCCCAGCAGGGGACGTCCGAACTTGTCGAGCCGCTCGCGTTCCACCACGATGCCGGTCGGCGGCCCGGCGAAGGTCTTGACGTAGGCGACCGGAAAGCGCATGTCCTCCAGCCGCGCGGCCTTCAGCGGCTTGAAGCTGAAGACGTTGCCGATGATGGAGGCCGTCACGTTGGTGATCGAGCCTTCCTCGAACAGCGACAGGTCGTAGGCCACGTAGCAGAAGTACTGCCCCGGATTGTTGGGCACCGGCTCGACCTTGTAGGCCTTGGCGCGGTACATGTCGCAGGCGGTGAGCCGGTCGGTCCACACCACGGTCCAGGTCGCGGTGGACGATTCGCCGGCCACCGCCGCGGCGGCCTCGATGGCGTCCACGCCTTCCTGCGGCGTGATGCGAAACAGCGCCAGGATGTCCGTGTCCTTCGGCTGGTAGTCGCCGTCCCAGTAGCCCATCTGTGCGTACTTCAGCACACCGGCCGAGTACCGCTTCTTGGCATCGGTGATCTGCGTTGCTTCGTTCATGTTGCCCATGGATTCGCCTCTAGAGATGAATGGATTCGTGCTGTCGGTGAGGAGAATGTAGGACTCGCCAACGATTAGGAAAAATTAAATCTTTTGACATTGGCATGTTGCAAACCTAATATCGTCCGATGCCCCTTTCCAAGCACGCAAGCTTTCGCCAGCTCAACACCTTCCACGCGGTGGCCCGGCTCGGCAGCGTGTCGCTGGCGGCCGACGAGATGCACCTGACGCAGCCCGCGGTATCGATCCAGATCGGCACGCTCGAGGAATCGGCCGGCACGCCGCTGCTGCAGCGCACCGGCCGCGGCATCCGGCTGACCGAGGCCGGCGAGCTGCTGGCCGGCTATGCGGGGCGCATCCTCGACCTGTGGCGCGAGGCCGGCGAGGAAATGGCCACGCTGCAGGGCGTCTTCTCGGGAACGCTGCGCGTCGGCGCCATCACCACCGCCGAATACCTGCTGCCGCCCATCCTGGTGAACTTCGCCAAGGAGCACCCGAAGGTGAAGCTCAAGCTGCAGGTAGGCAATCGCGACGAAATCGTGCGCATGCTCGCGGGCCAGGAGATCGACGTCGCGATCATGGGCCGCCCGCCCGCCGAGCTGAAGACCGATTCGAGCGCCTTCGCCAAGCACCCGATGGCCTTTCTCGCGGCGCCCGGCCATCCGCTGATGTCGGCGCCCAAGCCCAGCCTCGCCCTCCTGTCGGACACGCGCATGCTGGTGCGCGAGCGCGGCTCGGGCACGCGCACCACGGTCGAGCGCTTCTTCAAAGACAACGGCCTGCCGCTGCGCATCGGCTCCGAGCTGTCGAGCAACGAGGCCATCAAGCAGATGTGCGCCGCGGGCTTCGGCATCGCCTTCCTGTCGATGCACACCTGCGTGCTCGAGATGAACGCGGGCCTGCTCGGCCTCCTGCCCGTGGCGGGCAATCCGATCGTGCGGGACTGGTACGTCATGCACCTCGCGTCGCGGCAATTGCCGCAGGTCGCGCTCGCCTTCGAGGACTATCTGCGTACGCATGGCCAGGCCCAGATCCAGCAGCAGCTCGGCCATCTGCCGGCGGCGCGCAAGCCGGCGCGCAAACGCAGCGCGCAGCGCGGCTGAGAACGAATCCGCCCTCAGGCGCCAAGCTGCATCCGCACGCCGAGCCACATCGCGCGCGGCGCGCCCGGGGCCACGAATTGCTCGTTACGCCATGCATCGGGCGGCAGCACCGCGCCGCCGGCGTCGAAGCCGTTGCGGCCGAGCTGGCCGGCGCTGGCATAGCGACGGTTGAACACGTTCGCCACCTTGGCGAAGAGTTCGACGCTGCGGCCCAGCTTCCAGCTCGTCGTGAGGTCGAGCAGCGCATAGCCGCCCACGTAGCCGGTGCCGCTGAATTCGACCCCGTCGGGCGTGTGTGCGCCGTTATCGTTGCCGCGTACGGATCGCCGCGAGTAGGCGCGGTATTGGGCTCCCAGCGTCCAGGCCGGCGTCACCTGCCAGTCGACTTTGAACTTGAGATGGTGGGCGGGCAAACCAGGCAGCCGATCGCCGCGGCGCACCGCGATCTCGCCTTCGCCGCCGCACGCGGAGCTGGTTTCGGCGCTGCTGTTGGATTCGGACACCAGGCACGCCGGAGAGTCGTATCTCGCCTGCAGGTAGCTGTAGGACAAGGACCATGTCAGCGGGTCCGTCCGCTGCTCGAGTCCGAGTTCCACGCCCCGGCGCAATGTGCGCCCGAAGTTCGTGAAGTAGCCGCGCGACAGCCCGCTGCTGACGAACAGCAGATCGTCCTTGTTCAGGGTGCGAAAGACCGAGGCGTTCCAGCTCAGGCCCGGCGCGAAAGTGCCTCGCAACCCGGCCTCGAGCGTCTGCGACACCACCTGCTTGAGGGGCGGGTCGGACTGCAGCGCATTCGGCAGCACGCAGGCGTTTTGCGGATCGGAGCAGCCCAGCTCGATCGGGCTCGGCGCACGGCTGCCCTGGCTCCAGCCGCCATAGGCCGTGAGCCGCGGTGTGGCCTGCCAGGTCAAGCCGGCCGCCGGATTGAACTTGCGGTAGCGGCCCTCGCCGTCGAGCTGCGTGGAAAGCCCGAGCAAGGCTCGCCCCTCGTCGCGGGTCGTCACACGGGTGTCGTTGTAGCGGCCCGAGAGGCTGAGCTGCAGGTCGGGCCTGAGCGTCACCAGATCGTAGAAGTAGATGCTGGCCGTGCGGCTCTTGCCCGCCAGCAGCGCGTCGACCTCGGCTTCTTCCAGCGGCACCACCGAACGCGTCGCGTCGAGGAAGCCTTCGGCCTCGGTCTGCGCGAAGCGCGTACGCGCCCGGTCGACGGAAGCGCCGAAGGTGAAGCGATGAATGCCCGCGCTGACCGTCGACTGCAGCGCCAGGCCTTCGCCGTGCTGCTGCGTCCTCGTCCGGTTCTCCACGCCCGACTCCTCGACGTCGGGCGGATCGAAGTCGTCGTTCAAGTCGCCATTGAGCGTCGAATAGCGCGAGCGCCGCGTGTACGCCGTCATCGAGATCGTCTGCACGTCGCTCAGCTGGTAACTGGCATTGAGCGTCAGCATCGACATCCGGTTGTCGGTCCGGTCCGGCCGCGTGTAGACCTGCTTGCGGTTCTGCATGAGCATGGACTCGGGCAGCAGGCCGTTGCCTACCAGCTGGTTGTCGCCATGGGTGAAGCTCAGGTCCCAGGAAAGCTTTCCGCGGTCCTGCCCCACCTTGGCGAAGAGAGCTGACGCACGCGCGACGGCGAGTGGTCGCGCCAGCCGTCTTCGTTGAGGCCGGCGAGCGCCAGGAACAGATGCCCGTCATCGCCCAGCTTGCGCCCGTGCGTGAGCTCGGTGCTCACCCGGCCGAAGGAGCCGGCCTGCAGCTCGAGCTCGGTGCCGGGATGCGTGTCGCCGCGCTTGGTCTGCAGCGACAGCGCACCCCCGAGCGTGTTGAGGCCGAACAGGGGGTTGGAGCCCGGCAGCAGCGTGATGCTGGAGATCGCCGCCTTGGGGATCAGATCCCAGTTCACCACGTCGCCGAAGGGTTCGTTGATGCGCACGCCGTCCTGGTACACCGACAGGCCCTGCGGCGTTCCGAGCAACGGGCCCGCGGTGAAGCCGCGGTAGTTCACGTCGAGCTGGAACGGGTTGCCCTGGATCTCGTTGACGCTGACGCTCGGCAACTGGGTCGACATGAAGTCCGGCAGGTTCAGGCTCTGCGCGCGCCGCAGCTGCACGTCGTCGGCAGTCTGCACATTGGACGGAATCTGGTCCTTCGGCACTTCGGTGCCGGGCACCGGCATGGCCTCGACCACTTCCACGGTGGGCAATGCGGCCACTGGCGCGGCTTGCGCCTGTGCCTGCGATTGCATCGGGCAGGCCGCCGCAGCGACGGCCAGCCCGATCAGCCGGCGGGTCGTTGTCGTGCTCGATAGGCTCACCGGTGCGGCTCCTTTCAGCTGCCTGTGCGGGCAAGGCCCAGCTTGTCCACCATGGCGCGCTCCTGCGCGAAGATCTCGCGGCAGGACTGCGCGTAGGCCTCGGGCCCGAGGTAGTCGATCTCCTGGTCGTACTTGGCCAGCTCGTCCTTGAAGCGCTGATCGAACATGGCCTTCTTGAAGGCCTCGTGCAGCACCGTCACCACCCCGGGCGGCAGGCCGCGCGGGCCCGCCAAGCCGAAGGGCGACTTGGCCACGATGTCGAAGCCGAGTTCGCGCAGCACCGGCACCTCGGGCCAGCGCTTCGAGCGCTCGGCGCCGAAGGTCACCAGCAGCCGCAGCGTGCCCGTATCGACCGCCGGCCCGAAGCCGGTGGAATTGACGCCGGCCATCACCTGCCCGCCGGCGATCGCGTTCAACTGTTCGGCCGTGCCCTTGTACGGCACGTGGATGTAGCGCAGGCCGCGGGCAGTGAACAGCTCCTCGAGCACCATGTGCGGCGTGGTGCCGATGCCGTTGGTGGCGATGGTCAGCTCGCCGGGACGCGCGCGTGCGAATGCGAACAGATCGTCGAGCGAACGGATGCGACTGGCGGCCGCAACCAGCACGCCGAAGGTGACGCCGGAAACCTGAATGATCGGCGTCACGTCGCGAATCGGGTCCCACAACACCTTCTGCGTGTGCGGCACGCGAAAAACCGGCTGCGGCATCTGGGCGACGGTGTAGCCGTCAGGCCGCGCCTGCTGCAGCACCGGCATCGCCAGCGTGCCGCCGGCGCCGCCGCGGTTTTCGGTGAGGACCGGCTGGCCGAGCCAGACCGAGGCCAGCTCGGCGAGCAGCCGCAGCGACACGTCGGTCGCGCCGCCGGCGGGCCACGGCACCCACAGCGTGACGGGGCGCGAAGGAAAGATTTCGGGGGAAGCCATCGCGCCGCCGAGCGGCAGCGCGCCCAGCGCCAGTGCGGCGGCCCGCCGCAGCCAGCCGCGCCGGTCGATGCGATCGTGCAGGCTCATTGGATAACCTCCGTGCTCCACACTGCGGTGCGAGCCCCTTCGGGCGGCCGGGCGGGGCTCATGTGCCCCCTCCCCGCTTGGTCAGGCCGCCGAAGCCGCGCTGCGGGTCGTAGCCCCAGCAGGCCAGGCCGAAGAAGACGATCAGGCAGCCGAACACGACATAGGGCGCGAGGCCCGGGTCCTTGCCGTAGAGCGCGAAGCGAATCCACTCGACCGCGTAGGTGAAGGGATTGAAGCGCGCCAGCTGGTACACCCACTCGGCCCCCGACTCCTGCAACTTCCACAGCGGGTAGAGCGCGGTCGACAGGAAGTACATCGGGAAGATGACGAAATTCATCGTGCCGGCGAAGTTTTCCAGTTGCTTGATGTGCACCGACAGCAGCAGCCCGAGCGCGCCCAGCATGAGCGCGCCGGCCGCCAACGCCGCGAGCGCATGCAGGCCGGCGAGCGACAGCAGCGGCACTTCGGTGCCGATCAGGGCGGCCACCACCACGAACGCGAGCGCCTGCAGCACCGACAGCAGCGCGGTGGCGCACAGCTTGGAGAACAGCAGCCAGGGCCGCGGCAGCGGCGCGGTAAGCAGCAGGCGCATCAGGCCCATCTCGCGGTCGTAGACCATCGCGAGCGACGACTGCATGCCGTTGAACAGCAGCACCATGCCGACCAGCCCGGGCACGATGTACACGTCGTAGGGAATGTAGGTGTCGTAGGGCTCGACGATCGCGACGCCGAAGACGTTGCGAAAGCCCGCGGCGAAGACGGCAAGCCACAGCAACGGGCGCACCAGCGCCGACACCAGCCGCCCGGTCTGCTGCGAGAACTTGTACAGCTCGCGCAGCACGATGGCGCGCATCGCCTGCAAGGCGTGGCCCAGCCCGCGCCGCGCCAGTGGCTCGGCACTCGCGCTCTCCGGCGTTTTCAGCGCGGGCTCGGACATAGCTTCTCCGGTGCATCGGCGCCCAGCGTGTCGAGCACGTTGCGCGGATGCAGTACGCCGTCGGCCGGTGCCTGCGCGATAACGCCCTGCCCGTCGCTCAGCAGCATGGGCTGGCGCAGCTGGCCATCCCAGGCGCGGAAGCTCAGGCCGGTGCCCTTGGAACCGTCCAGCGAGCTCTTCGCCACGGCCTGCGCCCAGGCCGCATTCGGCCCCTTGGGCGCGGCGATGGCCGCGGCCGTCAGCGTCTTGCCGGCCATCCACGCCGCCCAGTCGTGCGCCGTCATCGGCCGCTTCGTGGCCTTGGCGAAACGCCGCGCGACCTGCGGCGCGCCGTAGCGCTCGAACTGCGCGTGCCAGGCCAGCGCCAACAGGCCACCGTCACCCACGACCGGGCGCGGCAGCACGGTGCGATAAGGCAGCGTGCGGGCGAATTCGCCGTCGCTGTCGACCACCCAGACGGCGTCGTAGCTGCTGCCGGCCGTCAGCAGCAGCGGGTTGGCCAGGTCGCGCTCGCGCGGGTCCGCCGACAGCTTGAAGGGTTTGCTGCCCACCAGTTGCAGCCCGTAGCGTTTGATCGACGCCTGCGCGGTCGCCGCACGCGAGGCATCCTGCGGGCTGCCGCCCACCAGCAGGAGCAGCTTGCTCCATTTGCGCGACACCAGCGTCTGGGCCAGCGCATCGCTGCGCATGCGCTCGCTGGGAATCAGATGGAACAGTCGCGCGCGGCAGTCTTGCTGGCGCAACCGGTCGGACGCGTCGCTCAGGTTCAGCACCGGCAGCTTCACGGCATCGGCCACCGCCAGCGTCCATTCGGCAGGCAGGTCGGTCAGCAGCACCGCGGCGCCGTTCTTCTCGGCCGCCACGGCCGCCGCGCGCGCCGCATCGACCGAAGCGGCCGGCACGCTGGCCAGGGCCACCTCCGCGCCCGCGGCTTCCAGCTCGAACCTGGCCTCATCGACGGCCAGCTCGAGGCCCTCCGCGAGCGGGCCGCCCGGATGCCCGAGGTAGGCGCGCTCGACGCGCGAACGCTCCAGGCGCGCATCGTCTGCGGGCGTGATCAGGGTGGCCTTGAGCACCGCCGCGGCCGCCGGCGCAGCGTCGATCAGAACTGCCGCCAGCGACGCGAGCGCAAGCCAGGATACCGGTGTGCGCTTCCTCATTCCACGATCACGAGTCCATAAGGCACGCGTCCGACCGGAACGCTCTTAATCGCCTTGGCGAGCGCCACGTCGACCACCGTCACGTCGTCGCTCAGCCCGTTGACGACGTAAAGCCGCGCCTCTGCCTTGTCGAGCGTGACGTTCCAGGCGCGCTTGCCGACCAGCACCAGCGAGCCGACCTTGCGGCTCCCCACGTCGACGAAGGCGACGTGGTTCGCGCGCCCGAGCCCGACGAAGGCCCGCCGGCCGTCCTTCGTGATCTGGATACCCACGGGCGTGATGTCCTCGGCGCGCGCGCCCTTGAGCTCGAACTTCAAGGTGGCGATCACCTCGTGCGTGGCGGTCGAGACGATGCTGACGCTGGCGCCCAACTCGTTGGTGACCCACAGCTCCTTGCCGTCGGGCGTGATCGCCATGCGCCGCGGCCGCTTGCCGACCCGGATGTTCTTGGTGACCTTGCCGCTGGCGGTGTCGATCACGTGCACCAGGCTCGCCACCTCCGAGGTGACGTACAGGGTCTTGCCATCGGCACTCACCTTGACGCCTTCCGGTTCCGCGCCCACCTTCACGGAGCGCAGCTTCTTGCCGCTGGCCGCGTCGATGAAGCTGGCCTCGCCCGCGTCTTCGTTGGAGACATAGATGACCTTGCCGTCGGGCGACAGATCGAAGGCCTCGGGCTCGTCGCCCAGCGGGATGCGCCGCACCGACTTGCCGCTGGCAGGGTCGATCAGGTCGGCCTCGTTCGAGTCGGTGCAGGCGACCATCAGCTGGCGCTCGGGCGTCAGCTGGATGTGGCGCGCGCGCTTGCAGGTGGGGATCGTGCCCTTCACCGCCAGCGTCCCCAGGTCGATCACAGTCAGCGCGCTGTCTTTCTCGCTGGACACGTAGGCGGCGCCCTGCGCCAGCACGGCCTGGCTCGCGGCCGCCAGCGCCAGTGCGCCGGCGGCGGCACGAAGCCGCGTGCGCAGGATCGGACGAGAAGGTCTCGGCATACATGTCTCCATCTTTTGTTTTCGGGATTTTCAAGTTTCAAGTTGTGCGCGCGATGAAGCCCTCCTCCAGCGTGTCGCCGCCGAGCAGCCGGCTCACCTGCGCCGGCGTGCCGTCCGCCAGCAGCGCTCCCTTGTGCAGCACGAGCACGCGGTCGGCTTCCTCGGCTTCGTCCACCCGATGCGTCGCCCACAGCACGCACGCCCCGCGCTCGCGCACGTCCGCGCGCAAGGCGGCCAGCAGATCCTGGCGCGATTTCGGATCCAGCCCGACCGTGGCTTCGTCCATCAACAGAACGGCCGGACGATGCAAACCCGCGCGCGCGAGCTCGACCTTGCGCCGGTTGCCGCCCGACAGCTCGCGCACCTTGCGGTCCAGATCTGCGTCGATGTTCAAGCGCTCGCAGGCCGACGCAATGCGCTCCTGCGCCAGCCGCCGCGGAAGGCCATGCAGGTCGGCCTGGAACAACAGGTTGCGCCGGATGCTGAGGTCGAGATCGAGCGACATCTGCTGAAACACGACGCCGATATGCCTGAGCGCAGCGGTCGCGGAATGGCGCAGCGAATGGCCGGCCACTTCGACCTCGCCTTCGTCAGCGGCGAACATGCCGGTCAGGACCTGGAACAGCGTCGACTTGCCGGCGCCGTTGGGCCCCAGCAGCGCCACGAACTGACCCGCAGGCAGACGCAAGGACAACGACTGCAGGGCCGTGCGCGTGCCATAGCGCTTGGTTAAGTCAATGGTTCGCAGCATGGAGGCCGAAGGGATTCGTCGAGCTGTCGTAGTTTCAATGATCAAGGGTATTTGCCGTTCGCTATCGATCCGCAAATTCTGTGCCTCTTCCCTTCGCAGGGTTTTCACTGAAATCCGTCCTACACATTTGCCCGCGCAAGCGCCTCTGCAACCCATCGGCACTCGACATCCGTACTTGGCGCGAGACACTTTGCGTCAAATTTGGATGCGCATGCGGCGCATTGCCGCCGCGACGCGTGACGTTCGGCGCGGCGAAGGCATCCAACGCTGGGGATTTCCCTAGGTCCGATAGTCCTCTTGCAGCCCTCGAAAACCGGCATCCGCCGAGGAGACAGCACACCCTGCCGATCGAAGCCGCATCGGTGAGCTCGACGACTGCGTGGCGGCATGGTGGGCATGGATGTTGCGGTCCGCAGCCTTCGCCAAACCGATCGAATAGATCCGAAGGCTGCTGCCAATTCGTGTTCGATACCCACTGTCAAATGTGAGGAGACATTTATGAAATTTTCCAGGCAGATCGTCGGCCGTCTCGTGCGGCACGTCGGTGTCGCGATGCTTGCTCTTCCGGCCTTGGCGCTTGCCAATGCCGATGTAGAGAAGAACGTCGCGAACTCGAAGAACTGGGCGATGCAAGCGGGCGATATGTTCAACCAGCGCTACAGCAAGTTGAACCAGATCACCAAGAGCAACGTCGGCAAGATGCAGGTCGCATGGACCTTCTCTACCGGCGTGCTGCGCG
Organism: Variovorax sp. LjRoot84; assembly: GCF_964254305.1. Taxonomy (NCBI): domain Bacteria; kingdom Pseudomonadati; phylum Pseudomonadota; class Betaproteobacteria; order Burkholderiales; family Comamonadaceae; genus Variovorax; species Variovorax sp. LjRoot84. Next base: position 2,977,741 of record NZ_CAXUTE020000001.1, on the reverse strand, counting down.
GCCACGAGGGCTCGCCCCTGGTGGTCGACGGCACGATGTACCTGCACTCGCCGTTTCCGAACAAGGTGTTCGCGCTCGACGTCGAAACCCAGAAGATCCTGTGGAAGTACGAGCCGAAGCAGGATCAGTCGGTGATCGCGGTCATGTGTTGCGACACGGTGAACCGCGGCCTGGCCTATGCCGAGGGCAAGGTCTTCCTGCAACAGGCCGACACCACCCTGGTCGCACTCGACGCCAAGACCGGCAAGGTGGTGTGGTCGGTGAAGAACGGCGATCCGAAGGTCGGCGCCACCAACACCAACGCGCCCCATGTCTTCAAGGACAAGGTCATCACCGGCATCAGCGGCGGCGAGTTCGGCGTGCGTGGCTTCCTGGCTGCCTACAACATCAAGGATGGCAAGCTGGCCTGGAAAGGCTACAGCACCGGGCCGGACGAAGAGATGCTGATGGACCCCGGCAAGACCATGACCTGGACCGACGGCAAGCTCGCGCCGGTCGGCAAGGACTCTTCGCTGAAAACCTGGAAGGGCGACCAGTGGAAGATCGGCGGCGGCACCACCTGGGGCTGGTACAGCTACGACAAGGCCACCAACGCCGTGTACTACGGCACCGGCAACCCGTCGACCTGGAACCCTTCGCAGCGCCCCGGCGACAACAAGTGGTCGATGAGCATCTGGTCGCGCGACGTGGACACCGGCAAGGTCAACTGGGTGTACCAGATGACGCCGTTCGACGAATGGGACTTCGACGGCATCAATGAAATGATCCTGGCGGACATCAACGTCAAAGGCAAGCCGACCAAGGCGCTGGTGCACTTCGACCGCAACGGCTTCGCCTACACGCTGGACCGCGTGACCGGTGCGCTGCTGGTGGCCGAAAAATTCGACCCCAAGGTGAACTGGGCCTCGCACGTCGACATGAAGACCGGCCGGCCGCAGGTGGTGGCCAAGTACTCGACCGCGCAGAACGGTGCCGATGTCAATACCAAGGGCGTCTGCCCCGCGGCGCTGGGCAGCAAGGACCAGCAACCGGCTTCCTACGACCCCAACACCAAGCTCTTCTACGTGCCGACGAACCACGTCTGCATGGACTACGAGCCGTTCAAGGTCGAATACACGGCTGGCCAGCCCTACGTGGGCGCCACGCTCTCGATGTATCCCACGCCGGGCAGCCATGGCGGCATGGGCAACTACATCACCTGGGACGCCGGCACCGGCAAGATCGTGCAAAGCAAGGCGGAGAAGTTCTCGGTGTGGAGCGGTTCGCTGAACACCGCCGGCGGGATCTCCTGCTACGGCACGCTGGAGGGCTATCTCAAGTGCGTCGATGCCAAGGACATCAAGAAGGAGCTCTTCAAGTTCAAGACCCCGTCAGGCATCATCGGCAACGTGTTCACCTATGAGCACAAGGGCAAGCAGTTCATTGGCGTCCTCTCCGGCATCGGCGGCTGGGCCGGCATCGGCATGGCAGCGGGCATCGATCCAGAGAAGAGCACCGAAGGACTCGGCGCTGTCGGCGGCTACAAGGAGCTGAGCCAGTTCACCGAGCTCGGCGGTTCGCTGACCGTGTTCGCGCTGCCGAGCAACTGAGCCGCAAGCCGCAACGTGCGGGCGGGCCGGGAGAGCACTCATGAGAGGGCTCTCCCCTCTACTTTCCCAAAGATATCGGAGACCCAGGAGCCATGAAATTTCGTACGTCAACGTTGCTGCCGTCCCTTCTTCTGCTCGCCGGCGTGGCCTGCACAATGGCCGTCGCAGCGACAGACCCGACGCCTTACAAAGTAACCGAGGGCTACAAGGTGGACCCGGAAACCATGAAGGGATTTCGCGCCTGGCGCTCCGCCGCCTGCGATCGCTGCCACGGTCCCAACCAGGAAGGCATGGTCGGCCCTTCTCTCATCAACAGCCTGAAGACGCTGAAGAAGGAAGAGTTCATCAAGATCGTGCGCGACGGAAAGCTCGACAAGGGCATGCAGAGCTTCGGCAACAACCCCGCGGTGATGGACAACATCAACCAGCTCTACGCCTACCTCAAGGGCCGATCCGACGGCGCGATCACCCGCGCCAGAGTGGAAGAAAACAAATGACCGTCCGGCAGCCCGCTGGCAGGCCCCGGCCCATCGGCGCCCGCCTGCGCGCGGGCGTCGTGGGCGCGGCATGCTGTTGCGCGCTGATTCCCGCCGTGGCCCAGGACACGCCGGCGCGCAAGGCGCTGCGCGTGTGCCAGGATCCGAACAACATGCCCTTCTCCAACACCAAGGGCGAGGGCATCGAGAACCGCATTGCCGAGCTGTTCGGCAAGGCGCTCGGACTTCCGGTGACCTACTACTCGTTCCCGCAGCGGCTGGCCTTCTTCCGCAACACGCTGCGCTTCAAGCTGCCGGGACAGGACTACCCCTGCGACATCGTGATGGGCGTGCCGGTCGGCCTCGACGAGGTCTCCGTCACCAAGCCCTACTACCGCTCGACCTATGCCCTGGTTTTCCCCAAGGGCAAGGGAATGGACCACGTGGCCTCGGCCGAGGATTTCCTCAAGCTCGATCCGGCCAAGCTGAAGGCGCTGCGCATCGGCATCTACGACCGCTCGCCGGCCTCGCAATGGCTCAACCGGCACGGCCTGCTCGAACAAGGCGTGCCTTACAAGCTCATGAGCGCCGACCCGGCGCAGTATCCGGGCGAGATCGTCGAGCGGGACCTGGCCGAGGGCAAGCTCGACGCCGTCGTCGTCTGGGGTCCGATCGCCGGCTTCTTTGCCCAGCGCGTCAAGACGCCGGCCCTGGTCGTGGTGCCGCTGAAGTCCGAAAAGGGAATCCGGCTCGACTACCAGATGGCCATGGGCGTGCGCTACGGCGAACGCGAATGGAAGCAGCAGGTCGAGGGGCTGATCGAATCCAAGGCGCCCGAGATCCAGGCGATCCTCAAGGAATACGGGGTCCCGCTGGTCGATGCATCGTTCGGGGCGCCCAATAACTAGAGCCTGAACAGACTCCAAGCCGACTTCCATGCGCTTCGCCGTCGCCGCCTCGCTTTGCGCCTTGCTCGTCTCGCCACTGGCCTCCCGGGCCGAGGGCGAGAAGCCCGACTTCTCGGTCGCGGAGCGCCTGCTGTTCATGACCCCGCAGCTGCAGAGCGTGCAGGCGCCGACCCTGCTGCGCTACACCTTCAGCAAGACAGGCAGTCTCGAAGAGGGTTTTGTCGACAGCGTCACGGTGGGCCTGAGCGCCAAGGCCGACGGCAGCTGCTGCGATGCCAAGGGCGCATTCCTGAGCGGAGAGCGCAAGCTGCAGGTGCCCGATGTGCCGGCAGCCGCCGGCAACCCCGTCATCCTCTACTTCCTCGAGCATGACGTGCGCGAGATGAAGCGCCTCACCGGGGGCTCCGAGAATCATTTCCGCAAGCGCCTGCGCATGGCGGTCTACCAGGGTGCCGAAGTGCGCGACGCGACGATGCGCTACCAGGGGCGCACGGTCAAGGGCAAGGAGATCGTGTTCAGCCCGTTCCTGGACGATCCGAACCGGCCGAGGTACGAAAAATTCGCGAAGAAGAACTATCGCTTCCTGCTCTCGGCCGCAGTGCCCGGGGGCGTCTATGGCATCCGGACGCAGATCCAGGGCGATGGCCTGGCCGCCAAGCCCCTCCTCGTCGAGGAACTCCTCATCGAGGGTGCCAAGGCGCCGGCGCGCTAGCGCCACTCTTTCGAAACCCGGCGAACCTCATGAAGAAAACCCTCCGCCTTCTCTGCTTTCTCGGCCTGCCGATGGCCGCGCATGGCGCCGCGCTCGCGAACGATTTCCCCACCGTGGACCGAGTGCTCTACGTGCAGGAATGCATGGCCGCACATCCCGGCACCAGTACCTTCGAGATGATCAACAAGTGCTCGTGCGCGCTCGACGCGCTCGCCAAGGAGGTGAAATACGCGGACTACGTGCAGCTGAGCACCGCGAGCAAGGCCACCACCATCGGCGGCGAGCGCGGCGGCTACATCCGCGATTCGGAAAAGCTGCAGGCCGACATCAAGCGCTACCGCGCGCTCCAGGCCAAGGTGAAAAAGGGCTGCTTCATCGGCCCGGCCAACGGACGCTGAACGGCGCCCCAAAAGCGCACAGCCATGACGGGCACCGCAACACCTGTGCGCCACGGATGGATCGCTGCCTTGATGCTGTGCACTTCGGCCTGGTCCTCGCCCTTCGCCTACATCACCAACCAGGGAAGCCATGACGTGTCCGTCATCGACCTCGCCTCGCAGCAGGTCGTGGCCACCGTCGCCGTCGGCCGGTCGCCGGCCGGCGTGGTGGCGTCCGACCGTGCCGGCCGCGCCTTCGTGTCCAACCCCGACAGCAAGACCATTTCGGTCATCGACATGCGGCAACAGAAGGTCGTGAACACGCTGGCTGCGGGAGACGGCCCGGTGGGCCTCGACATCTCGGGCGATGGCCGGCACCTGTACGTCGCCGACTGGTACGGTGCCCGGCTGCTGGTGTTCGACGCGCGCGGCAGCGGCGCCGCGCCGCCCCTGGCCTCGATTCCAGTGGGCCGGGCGCCCGCCGGCGTGGCCGCGCACACCGACAGCGCCACCGTGTTCGTGGCCGAGCGCGACGACGACAGCGTGGCTGTGATCGACACGGCCAAGCGGCGAGTGCTGGCGCGCGTGCGTGTCGGCAGCCACCCCTTCGCGCTGCTCTACGACGCGCCGCGCGCACGGCTCTATGCGCTCAACGTGCAGAGCGACGACATCTCCGTGATCGACATGCGCGACACGCGGCGGCCGGCCGTCATCGCGACCGTGAAGGTCGGCAAGTCCCCGTACGGCGCGGCACTGGCGCAAGGCGGTGCGCTGCTGTTCGTGACCAACCAGCGCGACGACACCGTCAGCGTGGTCGACGCCGATTCGCTGCGGGTGCGGCGCACCCTCCCCGGCTTCGCCTATCCCGAGGGCATCGCCGCGCACGCAGACCGCGTCTACGTCGTGAACTGGATGGACGACAACGTGCAGGTGCTGGATGCCGGCAGCGGACGCAAGCTCAAGACCATCGCCACAGGGCAGAACAGCCGCGCGTTCGGCGCCTTCATCGGCGCGCCGATCGATCCCTGAGGATTATCAGAGCGACCCTTTTCTCAACCCATCGCAGAACATCCATGCTGACACACGCTCCCGGCCGACGGGCTCTCTCGATCCTCGCCGCGTCCTTGCTTCTTGCCGCATCGGCCTCCAGCCTGGCCCACGGCCCGACGCGCCAGAAGGTGACCGAAAAAGTCACCGTCGAGGCGCCGGCCGACGCCGTCTGGGCCAAGATCAAGAACTTCAACGCGCTGAAGGACTGGCATCCGGCCGTAGCGGAAAGCACCGCCGACAAGGGCAACACCGAAGGCTCGGTGAGAACCCTCAAGCTCAAGGATGGCGGCACGCTCGTCGAGGCGCTCGAAAGCTACGACGACGCGCAGAAGAAGTACAGCTACCGCGCCAAGGACGGCGGTGCGCTGCCGGTGACGAACTACACCGCCACGCTCTCCGTCGTCGCCGACGGCGGCAAGTCCGTCGTGGAGTGGCGCGGCGCCTTCTATCGCGGCTTTCCGAACAACAACCCGCCGCCGGAACTCAACGACGAGGCTGCGCTGAAGGCCGTCACCGGCGTCTACCGCAGCGGACTCGGCAACCTGAAGAAGCTGATGGAATCCAAATAGCGGGCCCGCTCGGAATCAGCACCATGGGCTTTCAAGAACAACTCGAAGACTGGCGCCATCTCGCGCTGCGCGTCGAGGACGAGGTCGCGAAGGCGGTGATCGGGCAGACGCAGACGATCCGCCTCATCAACGTCGCGCTGTTCGCGCGCGGCCACGTGCTGCTCGAAGGCGATGTCGGCGTCGGCAAGACCACGGTGCTGCGCGCCTTCTCGCGCGCCATCGGCGGCGATTTCGAGCGCGTCGAGGGCACGGTCGACCTGATGCCGGGCGACCTGGTCTATCACACCTACGTCGATGCCCAAGGACGCCCGCGCATCGATCCGGGACCTCTGCTGCGCCACGGCGAACGGCTGGTCACCTTCTTCTTCAACGAGATCAACCGGGCCCGGCCGCAGGTCCAGTCGCTGCTGCTGCGTGCGATGGCCGAGCGCACCGTCTCCGCCTTCGACCGCGAGTACAGCTTTCCGCACATGACGGTCTTCGCCGATCGCAACAAGGTCGAGCGCGAAGAGACTTTCGAGCTGGCGTCGGCGGCGCGCGACCGCTTCATGTTCGAGCTGAACATGCCCAAGCCCGCCGACCGCGGCATTCGCCAGTCGCTGGTGTTCGACACCGCATTCCACGACACCGAAGGCCTGATCGACAAGGTGGCGCCGGCCATCCTGCCCTGGGACCGGCTCAACGCCATCGGCGCGCAGGTGCAGCGCACGGTGCGCGCCAGCAAGACCATCGAGCGCTATGTGCTCGACCTGTGGGAGGCCAGCGAGACGCCGCAAAAGTTCGGCATCCGGCTCGACGGCGTGGACATGGATCGCCTGATCCTCGCCGGCGCCAGCCCGCGCGGCATGAGTGCGCTGCTGCGCGCGGCGCGCACCGTGGCCTGGCTCGAGGGGCGCGCGCACCTGGAGCCCGCCGATCTGACGGCTGTGCTGCCTTCTGTGCTCGGGCACCGGATCTTCTTCACGCCGGTCTACGAGCTGCGCCGGGCCGAGCTGTCGGAGGCGCTGGTGATGCAGATCATGGACAAGATCGCCGCGCCTTGAAACATCGAGGCAGCGATGGACCGCGTCGACGAATTCCATTACCAGCTGCCGCTTCGCTTCGGCGGCTGGCGCCCGGGTGCGCAGCGCGGCCTGAGCCAGGGCAGCGGACAGGAGTTCGCCGCGCACCGGCGGCTCTTCGACCATCCCGATCCGCGGCGCATCGACCTGCGCGCCAGCGTTCGCGACGGCCGCGGCGACTGGCTGGTGCGCATCCACCGGCTGCGCGTGGCGATCCCCGTGCATCTGGTGGTGGATGTCTCGGCCTCGATGCATTTCGGTGCCGACAGGCGCAAGCTCGACGTGGTGGCCGATCTCGCCGAGGCATTGGGCTACAGCGCATTCCGCACCGGCGACTCGGCGGGCCTGCTGGCTTTCGACCAGCGCGAGCGCGACGATCTGTTCGTGCCCGCGCGCCACAGCCGCGGCAACGGCAGCCTGATGGCGCGCATGCTGCGCGACTGCCGTGCGGCACCGGGCATGGTGGCGCACGGCAGCGCGCTCGACGGCCTGCGGCGCACGACCGAACGCCTGGTCGGCCGCGGCGGCCTGGTGTTTCTCGCCTCCGATTTCCATTGGCCGGTCACTGCCCTCGGTGAGCTGCTCGATCAGCTGGCGCCGGCCTGCGTCGTCCCGGTGGTGACCTGGGACCCGGCCGAGACCGAGCCACCGCACGAGCGCGCGCTGGTTGCCCTCAGCGATGCCGAAACGGGCGTGCGGCGCAGCCTGTGGATGCGCGAGTCGCTGCGCACGCGATGGCGCGAGGCTGTCGCAACACGGCGCGCCGAACTCAGGACCTTGTTCGACGCGCACGGCATGCCGCCCTTCCATCTGCACGGCCGCTTCGACGCCGAGGCCCTCACACGCTACTTCATGGAGACGGCGGCATGAAGGCCATCCGGGCGGCGGTGATGGCGGTGGCGCTAGGCGCCAGTACCGGTGTTGCGCTGAGTGCCGACCCGGTCGCCGCCACGGTCGAACAGCCGCGCAGCTTCGGGCATGTGCTGGGCGACGTCCTGACGCAGCGCGTGCTGCTCGAGCATGCGGGCCGCCCGCTCCAGCCCGGCGCCCTGCCGGCCGCAGCACGGATCGACCTCTGGCTGGAGCGCAGGCCGCCGCGGATCGAAACCGATGGGCAGGGACGGCGCTGGCTGGCCATCGACTACCAGCTCGTCAACGCGCCGCGCGCGCTGAGCGCCATTGCGCTGCCGGCAATGAGCATCGCCACTGCCTCGGGCCCGACGCTCGCGCTGCCCGCGTGGCCAGTCAGCATCGCGCCGCTGACGCCGCCGGACGTGTTCGGCCAGGGCGATCTGCAGCCGCTGCGCCCTGACCGCCCGGTCGCTGCGCTTCCGACCGATGCCATCGAGCGGCAGATGAGGCTTTCGTTCGCCACCTTGCTGGGCGTGCTGCTGGCTTGGTTCGCCTGGTGGGCCTGGCGCAACGCGCGGGAAGCGCGGCACCTTCCTTTCGCGCAGGCCTGGCGCGAACTCAAGCGCATCGGCGACCCGGGGAGCGCGCAAGCCTGGCGCGTCGTGCATCGCGCACTGAACACCAGTGCCGGGCACGTGGTCCACGGCGCCAGCCTGCCGCGGCTGCTGGCCGAGGCGCCCTATCTGCGCCCGCTCCAGGCGCGGCTCGAGGACTTCTACCGCGAATCCACGAGGCGCTTCTTCGCTGGCGACGCTGCCGCAGCAGAGAGCGATTCCCCCTACCCGCTCAGACCGCTGTGCCGGGCCCTGCGCGATGCGGAGAAGCGCCGCCGGCGCTAGGCGAACCATGCGCTTCGACTTCGCCCAGCCCTGGATGCTCGTTCTGCTGCCGCTCGCGCTGCTGCCGCTGCTGCGCCGGCGCAGCGATACGCTGGACTTCCCGTACCTGGCTTGGCTGCCGGCCGACCGCATCGGCCGCGTCGCGGGTTTCCTCTGGCGCGTCTTCGCGGTCGCAGCCATCGCTCTGACCGTGCTCGGACTCGCCGGTCCCGGGCAGTCGGGCGCCCAGGTGCAGCGCACCGGCCGAGGCGCCGAGGTGCTGATCCTGATGGACCGCAGCAGCAGCATGGATGCGACGGTTCACACCAACGGCCTGCAGACGGCGGGCCGTATGGCGCAGGAGCCCAAAGCCAAGGTCGTGCGCGACCTGCTGAGCGACTTCGTCGCGAAGCGGCCCGACAACCGCTTCGCCTTCATGACCTTCAGCACGGTGCCGATCGCCGTCGTGCCCTTCACGCAGAAGACGGACACGGTGCAGGCCGCGCTCGCCGCCAGCGCCATCGGCCGCGGCCTGCCCGAAACCCGCATGGGTGTCGCGCTCCTGGCCGCCATCGAGGAATTCGAGAACCGCAGCTACTCGGGAAGCCGCGTGATCCTGATCGTCTCCGACGGCGGCGCCCAGCTCGACGAGGCCACGCGCCAACGCGTCCAGGCAGGCCTCGCGCGCGAGAAGATCGGCCTGTACTGGATCTACGTGCGCAGCGGCCCGAACTCTCCCAACCTCAACACCGGGACGGCATCGGCCTACGGCCTCGGCGAAGAACTGGCGCTGCACCAATTCTTCAAGACGCTGAGCACGCCCTACCGGCTGTACCAGGTGGACGACTCCAACGCCATGGCCGCGGCGATGGCCGAGATCGACCGACAGCAGAACTTCCCGCTGACCATCCACGAGCGGGTACCGCGGCGCGACCACGGTGGCGCCTACTACCTTGCAGCGATGCTGTGCTGCGCCGGCCTGCTCGCCTGCCGCGCGCTGCAGCTTCAAAGCTGGCGGGCAAGCCCATGAAGCGACGCACGGTTCATCTGGTCTTCGGCGTTCTGAGCCTGTGCTGCGCGGGCGCGGCGCTGGAGCGGGGCTTGCGTTTGCGACAGACGACGGGCCTCAATGCCGAGATCGCCCGCATCGCCGATGCGCCTGCCGGCAAGGATGCGACGGGGATTCCTCTCCGGTCTGCGCGCGAGCTGCAGCTGGCGCAGGCGCTGGCCCTCTCGAAGGCCGGCAATCACGACGCCGCGCTCAAAGGCTATGCGGGCCTGCTCCAGAATGGCGAACGCGACCTCATCGCGCAGCAGGCGCTCTTCAATCTCGGCAACATGTACCTGCGGCAAGGCCTGGCGCAGCAGACTGGCGCCGAGCCGCTGTTCGAACTGGGCAAGCAGCGATTGCGCGACCTGCTGCGCGCGGCGCCGCAGGACTGGGATGCGCGCTACAACCTGGAGCGCGCGCTGCGCCTGGCGCCGGAAGAGCAGGAAGCCTTCTCCGCCGAGCAGCAGCAGTCGGTCGAGCAGCGCCGGGTCCGGGTTCCCGGATTCGTCGCCGGGGACTTGCCGTGAACGCCGCCTGGCGGCGCATCGGCAGCAGCGGCAGCTGGCCGCTGTTGGCGGCCTTGCTGTTGCTCGCACTGGCGGTCTGGCCGCCGCGTGTGCAGCTGCAGCGCCCGGTGTTCGAGTGGCAGGTCAGCTTCGACATCACGCAGAGCATGAACGTCGAGGACGTCGAACTCAACCATGCTGCGGTCAGTCGGCTGACGCTGGCGCGCGCAGCCATGCGCGATGTGCTGGGTGCGTTGCCGTGCGGTTCCAAGGTGGGCTGGAGCGTCTTCGCGGACTACCGCTCGCTGGTGATCCTCGCGCCGATCGAGGTCTGCAGCCACTACGAAGAGCTGCTGGCCTCGCTCGAACGCATCGATGCCCGCATGCGCTGGGCCAACGCCAGCAACGTCGGCAAGGGGGTGACCTGGGCCGTGCGCGGCGCCAGGAGCATCGGCCCGCACACCAGCTTCGTCTTCATCAGCGACGGGCAGGAGTCGCCGCCGCTGCGGGCCAACGAAACACCGCCGATGGTCGACGTCACGACCGGCGAGGTGCAGGGCTGGCTCGTCGGCGTCGGCGGCGACGTGCCGGTGCCGATTCCAAAGACCGGCAGCAGCGGCGAGCCCGCCGGCTACTGGAAGCCGGAGGACGTGGTGCAGGGCTCCGCCATCGGCGGCACGCAGAACCACGAGCATCTTTCCGAGCTGCGGCAGGACCATCTGCAAGCGCTGGCCAAGCTCGTCGGCGTGAACTACCTGCGCCTCAACACGCCGGACGCGCTGAGGACGGCCATGCTGGACCGCCGCTTCGCACAGAGCCAGGCGGCAGACATTGACCTTCGCTGGATCCCGGCCGTGCTCGCCTTGCTGCTGCTGGCCTGGCGATTCGCGCCGGATCTCGGGCTGCTGCGTGGCTGGCAGCCAATGCGGCTACGCGTCCGCCAAGATCATTCAGTTCGAACGAGAGCTGCGGGCTCGGCATGAAATGGAACTCACGTTGACCCTCGTTGGCGAAGGAGGTCCGCTGCTTAGTCCCTGCTGCACGCTCCGCCGCAAGGCGTTCCACCGGGCGCCCTCAGTGTTGTCACCTACCGGGATGGAGCCTGTTGCGTGTGAGCGGTTCAGTGTCATCTGCGGTCACAGCCTTGGTGTTTGTGAATGCCTTGCTGTGGCGCACGTTTCTCGCCATGGCGTTCTCGCACCGGAAAATTCAGGTGGCTTACATCCGAAACCGCCGCTTGCTGAATCGGGTCGCCGGTGCGCTCGCGGTGCTCTTGCCTCTGGGCTCGAATCTTCGCCCTGCCCTCGGGCAACTTGGCGATGTCGCTGGGCCGCGCCGCGATGTGCCATTGCAGGTCGTCGCGTTTGACGCGGCCTTGCGCTCCGCGATAGCCGGAGCCGGCCCATTCAGCTTCTTCCTTACCGAGCAGCAGATCGGCTACCTGCTCAACGTCCGCCTCATTGGCTGGCGGGCGAACTGGCCTCTGCTTCGGCGAAAGGGAAATCGCCGTCCGGGTTGAACGGGGTTTGGCAGAAGTCAAACAAATTAGCATTGACTTATTAATTAGCATTCACTAATATAAATCCCATGATGCAAACCGCCCCCCTCGACACCGTCATGCGCACGCTTGCCGACCCCACCCGGCGGGCCGTCTTCGAGCGGATCGCGCACGCGCACGAAATCAGCGTGGTGGAGTTGACCCAGGGCAGCGGCGTGACGCAGTCCGCCATTTCGCAGCACCTGGGCTCGCTCAAGCGGGCGGGCCTGGTGGTGGACCGCGCGCAGGGCCGCAACGTCTTCTATCGCGCCGACCCCAAAGGTCTGGCGCCGCTTGCCGACTGGATGGGCCACTACGGCGTGTTCTGGCGCAAGCGCTTTGCCGACCTCCGAACCCTCTTGAAAGAAATCGACCCATGAACGACGCCGCCTTGAAATCCGCCACGCAAGACATCGTGGTCGACGAAGTGTTTCCCCACGCGCCCGAGACCATGTGGAAGATCTTGACCACAGGCACGCTGATCGCACGCTGGCTGATGGAGCCGCGCGGCTTCGCGCCCGTGCAGGGCACGCGCTTCACGTACCAGACCAAGCCGGCCGGCGCGTGGGACGGCACCATCCACTGCGAAGTGCTGGAGGTCGTCCCGAACGAGCGCTTCGTCTACGCCTGGAAGGGCGGCCATGAGAGCAACAACGGCTACGGTTCGCGGCTGGACACGCTCGTCACCTTCACGCTGGCCAAGGTCCCGGAAGGCACGCGATTGAAGCTCGTGCATTCAGGCTTCGTGACGCCCACCAACGACACCGCGTTCCAGAACTTGCGCGATGGCTGGCGCAAGGTCGTCCCCAACTTGAGCAACTTCGCCAACGGGCCGCACTGACGCGCGACCGCAAACACCACCTTAAGACAGGAGAAAGAACATGAGTGACGCCTATACCGGCGGATGCGCCTGCGGCGCGATCCGCTACGAGATCCCCGGCGACCCGCTGGTGATGATCCACTGCCAGTGCCGCGACTGCCAGCGCATGAGCGGCACCGGCCACGGCTCTTATCTGACCTTCGCCGGCGCCGGCGTGAAACTCACGGGCGATGCAACGCAATGGGACATGGTTGCCGACAGCGGCAACGTGAAGACCCGCGGCTTCTGCCCCCGATGCGGCTCACCGGTCTACCTGGGGTTCTCGGCCATGCCGCAGATCTTCACCGTGCACGCGGCAAGCCTGGACGACCCGAGCCGCTACAAGCCGCAGCTGGTGGCCTACCGCATGCGCGCCCTGGCGTGGGACCACCTCGACCCCGAACTGCTGGCATTCGACAAGATGCCGCCGGGATGAGCGAAGGCGGCGGGACTCGCCGGCATTCGGCGCTCGGGCATGTCGGTCCGATGCAGCTCGAGAACTATCAAGAAACTTAGGCCGGCGTCCACAGAACGGGCGGCAGCGCGCGCTAGCTCTGGTCGGTGAACTACACGTCTTGCCTGTCCCTGGTGAGGTCGTCCCAGCTACCTTTCAAAGACGTTGACGTTGCAATCAACAGCGTCATAGCATCTGGCAGGCACTGCGCCCAGCCGTGCGAAGGAACTGCCGATGAACACCACTTCTTCGAGCTTCGTCGCCGCCGAAGGCGATGGCTACGAACAGCTGATGGGCCGTTGGAGCCGGCGCCTCGCGCTGCCTTTCCTGGACTTCGTCGGAACCGCGGACGGCGACCGCGTACTCGATGTCGGCTGCGGCACAGGCCATCTGGCCTTTGCGGTGGCCCGCCGCACCGGCGCTGGCGAAGTGCGGGGCGTGGACATCGCTGAGCCTTATGTCGAACATGCCAGGCGCCACAACCAAGATGCGCGCATCGTCTTCAATGTGGCCGACGCCTGTGCGCTGCCCTTCCCGGAGCAGAGCTTCGACCGCGTTCTCTCGCTCCTGGTCTTGCACTTCGTTCCGGAGGCGGGTAAGGCCATTGCCGAGATGCGGCGCGTCGCCAAGCCTGGAAGTATCGTCGGTGCGGCTGTATGGGACGCGCGTGGCGGCTGGGTCGCCAACCGCTTGTTCTTCGACACGGCCGCTGCACTCGACCTGGAAGCGAGGGCGCGCCGCGCCCGCAACTACACACGGCCGATGACGCGGCCCGGCGAACTGACCCGGGCGTGGCGCGACGCCGGGTTCAAGAACGTGGTTGAGACGACACTCTCCATCCGAATGGAGTTCGCTTCGTTCGCGGACTACTGGGCGCCCTTCGAGGGCAAGGACGGTCCTGGCGCAGAATACGTCGCCACGCTTGGCCAGGTCGAGCGCACGCGGCTGCGCGACGCTGTCGAGGCAGCCTATCTCGACGGCGAAGCAGATGGCCGACGCTCCTACGCAGCGCTCGCTTGGGCCGTCAAGGGCACGGCTCCTGCGTAGAGCGCGTCTCTTCGATGGCAGACCCTGCCAATGGAGAAAAGCGGAGGCCTGCTATCAACTTGCAGGACCCATGCACGGAAGCGTACGCGAAAGAGGCATTGAGACAGTCCTTTCGTCACCTCTTCGCGTCGTCGTAGCAGTCAAGTTCGCATATTCAAACTGCGCTGCGCAGCCAGTTCAAAGTGGCCTGGCAGATCTGCGCATAAGCCTGGGCCGGCAGCGACGCCCCTGCCCGCTCCAACGTTGGTCGCGGGTCGACAGCGGCGAAAGAAAGCGGCCCGCGACATGCCGCACGCCCTCACGCACCCGGCGTGACGGGTGCGGCGAGGCGGCGCGAATTGGCGGGATCGCGAAACACCAGCGGATGTTCGACCGGGCCGGCCGGGTCGCGCGCGGCCGCGCGCTGCACCGCCTCCACCACCCGGTGGTGGTCGGGGCTCTTCGCGCACACCGGATCGGCGGCGGCCGCGTCGTTGGCCAGCAGGTAGGCCTGGCAGCGGCAGCCGCCCAGGTCCTGTTCGCGCATATCGCAGCTCGCGCAGGGCTCCTTCATCCAGCCGGTGCCGCGGTAGCGGTTGAAGCCCTCCGAATCGAACCAGATCTCGCGCAGGCTGTGCGCCTTCACGTTCGGAAACTCGAGGCCCGGCAGCATCTTGGCGGTGTGGCATGGCAGCGCCGTGCCGTCCGGTGCCACGGTGAGGAACATGCTACCCCAGCCGTTGACGCACTTCTTGGCGCGCCCCTCGTGGTAGTCGGGCGCGACGAAGAAGATGCGCATGCGCTCGCCCAGCCGGGCGCGCCAGGCATCGGTCACCTCTTCGGCGTGGCGCAGTTGTTCATGCGTGGGCAGCAGCTGGTCGCGGTTCAAGAAGGCCCACGAGTAATACTGGGTGTTCGCGAGTTCGAGGTACTCGGCGCCCATCTCGTGCGCCATCTCGATGATGCGGTCGATGTGGTCGATGTTCATGCGGTGGATCACCACGTTCAGCACCATCGGCCAGCCCTGGTCCTTGATGATCTTCGCCACCCGGTTCTTCAACTCGAAGGTCTTGGTGTGCGAGAGGAAGTCGTTCATCTCGCGCGTGGAATCCTGGAACGACAGCTGCACGTGGTCGAGCCCCGCGGCCTTCAACGCGGCGGCGCGATCCGCGCCCAGGCCCACGCCGGAGGTCAGCAGATTGGTGTAGTAGCCCAGCCGCTTGGCCTCGGCGACGATGATCTCCAGGTCGTCGCGCAAGAGCGGCTCGCCGCCCGAGAGGCCGCACTGCACGGCGCCGAGCTCCCGGCCCTCGCGCAGCACCCGCAGCCAGTCCTCGGTGTCGAGCTCGCTGTCCTGCTGCGCGAAATCGACCGGGTTGAAGCAGAACACGCAATGCAGCGGGCAGCGGTAGGTCAGCTCGGCCAGCAGCCAGAGCGGCGGCCCGGGGCGTGGCGGCTGCGTCATGCGTCCCACCGCAGCCAGTTCTGCTGCGCCGCCATCTCGACGAAGCCCCGCACTTCGGGCTCGAGCCCGGTGGTGTCGAAGGCCTGCTCCAGGTCGGCCACGATCGCGGCGATGCTGCTTTCGCCGTCGCAGCGCTTCATGATCTCGCCCGCGCTGCCGTTGAGCCGCACCATGCCCTCGGGATAGAGCAGCACGTGGCAGTCCTGCACCGGCTCCCATTGCAGGCGAAAGCCGGGACCGACGCGGGGCCTGCTCTCGGGGGTCAACACTTTCTTGTTCTCGCTCATGCGCTGTTCACGCCGTAGCGCGTCGCCATCGCATCGTTCATGGCCCACAGGATGTCGAGCTTGAACTGCAGCACCTCCAGCGCGCGCTCCTGCAGCGCCCGGGTGTCGAAGTGATCGAGCGTGATCGCCAAGCCCTGCTCGACGTCGCGCCGCGCCTGGCTCACGCGGTTGCGGAAGTAGTCCAGCCCGGCCGGCTCGATCCATGCATAGTGCGCCGGCCAGGTGGCCAGGCGCTGCTTGTGAATCTCGGGCGCGAAGAGTTCGGTGAGCGAGGAGCACACCGCCTCCTGCCACGGCGCGCGGCGCGCGAAGTTCACGTAAGCATCCACCGCAAAGCGCACGGCGGGCACCACGTGGCGCAGGTCGCGCACCTCCTCGCGTGCCAGTCCGACGGCCTCCGCGAGCCGCAGCCAGGCCTCGATGCCGCCCTCATCCTTCACGCCGCCGAGTTCGAAGCCATCATGGTCGAGGATGCGCTGCACCCAGCCGCGGCGCACTTCCTGGTCGGGGCAGTTCGAGAGCACCGCCGCGTCCTTGATCGGGATCGCGATCTGGTAGTAGAAGCGGTTCGCCACCCAGCCGCGGACCTGCTCGGGCGTGGCCCGGCCGCTGTTGAGCATCACGTTGAACGGATGATGGATGTGGTAGCTGCGGCCGCGCTCGCGCAGCCGGACTTCGAATTCCTCGCGACTCCATGCCGGCGCGCTTTTCTCGCTGTCGGTGGCCGGGCGAACCGGGTCCTGGATCCTGTCGGCGTGCATGGTGTGTGTGGGGCTCCGCGCTCTCAGAGCTGGATCGTCATCCCGTCCTCGCAGGCCTCGATGCCCGCGCGCCGCAGCGCGGCATGCTCATCGGAGTCCTCGTCGAGGATGGGATTGGTGTTGTTGATGTGGATCAGCATGCGCCGCGTGCTCGCGGGCAGGCGCGCGAGCCACTCGATCATGCCGCCCTCGCCCGACTGCGGAAGATGGCCGATCTCGCGCGCCCGCTTGGCGCCGACGCCCAGGCGGATCATCTCGTCGTCGGTCCAGAAGGTGCCGTCCACCACGACGACGTCGGCATTCGCCATGGCGTCGAACACCGGCGGCGTGATGGCGCCCAGGCCCGGCGCGTAGAACACGCTCCTGCCGCTCTTGCGGTCGCGAATCGTGACGCCGATGTTGTCGCCGGCAACCGGATGCTCGCGGTGCGGCGAATACGGCGCCGCCTTGCCGCTCAGCGCCAGCGCGCGAAAGACCAGATCGGGCACGCCGGGCACCTCGAAGGCGCCGCCGTCGATCGCGATCGGGCTTCGCGCCACGCCGCAGTAGTGCGACAGCACGCGCAGCACCGGATTGCCCTGGCTCAGGTCTTCCGCCACCGGGTCGGTGCACCACAGCGGCAGCGGCGTGCCGCGCTCGCGCAGCATGAAAAGTCCCGTGGCATGGTCGACCTGCCCGTCGATCAGCGCCACGCCGGCGATGGCGCTGTCGCGCAGCTTGCGCGCCGGCTGCAGCACCGGGTTGCTGCGGATCTGCTCCAGGATATCGGGCGAGGCATTGAACAGGACGCCGTCGTCGCCCTCGTCGGGCCGCACGAAGATCGAGGACTGCGTGCGCGGCTTGGCGCGCACCGTGCCTGCGCGCACGCCTGCGCAATTGGGGCAGTTGCAGTTCCATTGAGGAAAGCCACCGCCGGCGGCCGAGCCCAGAACAGTGATGCGCATCGAAGAAGAGAAAAAAGGGGGCGAAACAACCCGCCCCGGGAGTGCCGGGGCGGGTTGTCACGAGGCGCGCAACTCAGCGGGCGCTGACGTACATCGTGATCTCGAAGCCGAAGCGAAGATCAGTGGCCGTCGGGGTTTCCCATTTCATGTGTGTGTCTCCTGGAAGCGTTGCACGGCGCCGGTCGGCCGCCGCGGGGATCCGTGGTGTCCCTTGCGCATCTTGGACTGCGGGGCCGCCGCGCTCCAGCCATGAAATCATGATTCGCACTTCATGATTTTCATGAATAGCGGCGAAGGGGCCGGCGCTTACCATGGCCCCGTGCTCCCTTCTGGCCTGTACCCCGAATCGCCGCCCCTGCGCACCCATGCACTGGCGGTGCCGCACGGCCATGTGCTGCATGTGGAGGAAAGCGGCGATCCGGCGGGCATTTGCGCGCTCGTGCTGCACGGCGGGCCCGGTTCGGGCAGCTCGCCGCTCTTGCGCCGCTTCTTCGATCCGTCGCGCTTTCGCGTGATCAGCGTCGACCAGCGCGGCGCCGGGATGAGCCGTCCGCGCGGCGCGACCGCGCACAACCGCACGGCCGAGCTGCTGCAAGACCTGCGCATGGTGCGCGAGCAGCTCGAGGTGCCGCGCTGGCTGGTGGCCGGCGGCTCCTGGGGAGCCACGCTGGCGCTCGCCTATGCGGGCTTCGAGCCGCAGGCGGTGGCGGCCCTGCTGCTGCGCTCGGTGTTCCTCCCCACGACCGAGGAGATCGAGGCCTTCTTCCAGGACACGCCGGGCCGCGCGCCCGCCGCCTGGGCGCGGTTCGCGGCGGTGGCGCCGGCCGATCAGCGCCACGACATGCTGGGTTTTCTGGCCCGCGCCCTGCAGCAGGCGCCGACCGTCGACAACGCGGACCTGCACCGGCGACTCGCCCTCGCGTGGTGGCGCTGGGAGCAAACGCTGGCCGGCGGCGCGGCCGCGCCATCCGACGAGATCGAACCCGAGCTAGAAATGCAGGACGCGCTGGTGGACCGCTACCGCGTGCAGAGCCACTACCTGATCCACCGCTGCTGGCTCGACGCGCCCCCGCTGCTCGATCGCCTCGGCGCGCTGCCGCAGGTGCCTACCTTGCTGCTGCATTCCCGCGACGACCGCGTCTGCCGGCCGGACGCCGCGCAGGCCGTGCATGAGCGCCTCGTGCACGGCCAGCTTCGATGGGTCGACGGTGCGGGCCACGATCCGGCGCATCCGGCGATGGCCTCTGCGATGGTCGCCGCACTCGACAGCTACGCGCTGCACGGCCGCTTCGGCGCTAGGGCCGGTTAACGACATGACGCTGCGCCTGAAGATCAACCTGATCGTGAGCCTGCTGACCCTGCTGTTCGTCGCCGCCATGCTCGCCCTGCAGCTGCGCGCCATGCGCGAATCGGTGCAGGAGGAAGTGGTGGCGGCCAATCGCGTGGCTGCGCAGCTGCTGAACCGGACGGCGTGGCTCTACGCGGCCCAAGGCACGCCGGCAATGCTGGCTTTCCTGCAGGGCGTCGGCCGCGTGCGCTCCAACGACATCACGCTGCTCGATGACGAGGAGCAAGTGCTGTACAGCTCGCCGACCTCGGTCTACAAGGCCGGCCGCGATGCGCCGCACTGGTTCGCCGGCCTCGTCTCGCCTGCGCCGACGAAAATGTCCATCGCCTTTCCCGGCGGCAAGCTGATCGTGCGTTCCAACGCCTCGCGCGCGGTGCTCGATGCCTGGGACAGTGCCGCGCTACTGATGCTCAGCGCGCTCGGCCTGCTGCTGATCGTCAATGCGCTCGTGTTCTGGCTCGTGGGACGCGCCACACGCCCGTTCGCGGACATCGTGGACGCGCTGAACCAGCTCGAGAGCGGGCGTTTCGATGTCGCGCTGCGCGCCCTGCCCGGGACCGAGGCGGCGGCCATCGGCGCCGCCTTCAACCGCATGGTCGGCATGCTGCAGCAGCACATCGAGACCGAGCGGCGGGCAGTGCGGGCGGAGAGCCGCTTGTCCGAAAGCCGCGAACTCGGCCGCTGGGTCGACCAGAAGATCGAACAGGAACGACGGTTGATCGCGCGCGAACTGCACGATGAGCTCGGGCAGTCGGTCACTGCGATGCGCAGCATGGCCTTGTCGATCGCCAAGCGCATGCAGGCACTCGATCCACAGGCAGAGCAGGCGGCGCGGGTGATCGCCGACGAATCGGCGCGTCTCTACACCGCGATGCACGGCATGATTCCGCGCCTGACCCCGCTGGTGCTCGACAAGTTCGGACTGGTGGCCGCGCTCGAGGATCTGGTCGAACGCACGCGAACGAGCCACAGCGAAGTACAGATCGAATGGCGGCTCGGGCTCGAACTCGACCGCGTGCCGATGGACACCGACGCGGCGCTCGTGCTGTACCGCGCCGCGCAGGAGGGCATCACCAACGCGCTGCGGCACGGACAGGCGCGCCGGATCGTGCTTGCCTTGCATCGCGACGAAGAAGCGGTGAAGCTCTCGCTCACCGACGACGGGCGCGGCCTGCCGGGCCCTGAAGCCACCCGGGAAACGGGCGCGGGCCACTATGGCCTGCGCTGGCTCGCCGAGCGCATCGAAAGCCTGGGTGGCGAATTGCACCTGGAACCCGCCGCGCCGAACGGTGCCCAACTGACGGTGCGCCTGCCCTTGCCGGCGGCCGTCGCGGAGAACCCATGACCCAAGCGACCCAAGCAATCCGAGTGATGCTCGTCGACGACCATGCGCTGGTGCGCATGGGCTTTCGCATGCTGCTGGCCGACGCGCAGATCGACGTCGTGACCGAAGCCGACACCGGCGAGCAGGCCTGCCAGGACTATCCGCAGGTGCGGCCCGACGTGGTGGTGATGGACCTGTCGATGCCCGGCATGGGCGGCCTTGAAGCCCTGCGGCGCCTGCTCGCCCACGATCCGAAGGCGCGCGTGCTCGCGCTGTCGGCGCACGAGGACACCGCTCACCCGCGCCGCGTGCTGCGCGCAGGTGCCCTCGGCTACCTGGCCAAGCGCAGCGCGCCCGAGGCGCTGATCGCCGCGGTGAAAGCGGTGGCGCGCGGCGAACGCTACATCGACGCCCATACTGCGCAGGCGCTGGCGACAGCGCAGATCGAGGGCGACGCCAATCCGGCCGAATTGCTCAGCGAGCGCGAGTTCTCGGTCTTCATCCAGCTCGCGCGCGGAATGACCGTGGCGCAGATCGCCGCCACGCTGAACCTCTCGATCAGCACGGTCGGCTCGCACCTCTACCGCGTTAAGCAGAAGCTGGGCGCGAGCAACCAGGCGGAGCTGACCTGGGTCGCGCTGCGCTGGGGACTGATCCAGGTCTAGATAGCGCGGACGCCGCGCGTTCAAACCTCAGAAGGCGCTCGTGCTCTGCCCGAACCAGCATGTTCATTTTCTGATTGCCCGACGACGATGTCACGCCATGACCGTTTTCATCGATAGGCGGAATACCAGCCTTGAGGCTCGAAGGTGAGCGTCGCGGATGCGGCTAGGGTAGGACGGCTTAGGCCAAAGCCGAAGTTCAGGTGGCCGCTTGACCAAGCTCGACAGGCCCTTCGGACATGCGAGATCACTCGGCCAGGTAGGCGTCCACCCATCAGCTCATGCGATCGGTCATGAGCCTATGGATTGAAACTGACGCGCGTGGCGATCAGCATGCCATCGACGACCTGATCGCCCTCGATGCTCACACGAACCCCGTTGCCCAGGTTCAACGCGCTGCCGTTGACGAACACGACGCCTGGATCGCCGGCATTCACGGGTTGTCCTCGTACCCGGAAGCTCGATGCGGAGCTGAAATTGCCGACGGCCCCGATCAGGATGAACGACGCCGGCCCGCCGGTGCCAGGGATATGCCTGATCTTGAGCTTGGTGGCCTTGAGGATGCCGTTGGACATCGTGCCGGCAACGTCCACCTTCACGCCATTGCCGACCGAGCCGGCCGGCCCGCCGGTGATCTGCGCGGAAGAGGCGTCCACCGGCGTGCCCAGCACCCGCAGCGAACCCAGTCCCGCGTAGTCGGTGACGACGCCTGCGAGCTGGACCTGCGTGGCGTTCGCCGTCGGCACCGGGTACCACCACTGCACGAGGGTGGCAGGCAGGCGGCCCGGCAGGGCGATGTTCGCACGCACGCGCACGAGGGTGCCGTTGGCAGGCGGGCGCCCGTCGGGGCTGCCGCTCAGGGCCGCGACGCTGTAGTCGACGACGAAGCCGCCGAGCGTGAAGGTGCGTCGTGCCTGATCGAGGTTCTGGACCGTGCCGGTGAGGATCGGTGCCGAGGGGCCGTGTTGCTCCACGCGCGTCGCACGCAGTACGCCGGGTGCCGCCGGCAGGCCCCAGACCTGCAGCGTCGTGTTGGGTGCGATGGCAGCAAGCCCGGCCGCATCGGCCCAGACGGTGGCGTTGTCGGTGGTCACCGTGGTGCCCATGACGACGAAGCTGCCCTGCGCCAGATCGACCGATGAAAGCGGGCCGCGAATATCGGCCGCCGAATCGACCCGGCGGGCCGTGCCGCTCGTGAAGTCGGCGTTGACCGGTCCGCTGACCTTCACGCTCATGCCCAGCTGCAGGGATGCGGCATCCTCGAGGTTGATGACGGCGGTGTCCGTGTCGTAGCGCAGTCCGCTGACGATGATGCTGCCCGCGCCATCGACCCCGCCGATGCCGGCCGCATCGGCGGTGCTCACGCCGGTACCGCCGGAGCCCACGCCCGATCCGTCGTCGCCGCTGGAGGCCGTTGTCGAGCCGCCATCCGTGCCGGACGAGCTTCCGCCCTGGCCGTCGCTGGTGCCGCCGCCGCCGCCGAGCGACTCGGTGGTCAATCCTGCAATGCCGGCGCTGCCGAACGCTGCGCTTCCGGCTCCGCTGCTGCTGCTGCTGCTGCTGCTGCCACCGCCGCCGCCGCCGCCGCCGCCGCCGCCGCCGCCGCAAGAGAGCAGCAACCCAATGAGCAGTGCCATAAAGCCGTTGCGCAGCAAAGTGCTCGTCATGCCTTTCTTCGCGATCGTTTGGAGGGAGCGGGGGCCGAGTTTTTAGCGTACTCGGTTGTGCCGTTTTCGTAGTAGGTGTAGATGCCGATCCTGATGCGACCCGAAGCTGTCTTTTCGGCCTCGTCGAAGGCGCGCGTCATCTCCCGGGTCAACTCGCCGTGAAGTTCGTTCCACCGCTCGCGCACGAAGGCGTGGATGCGTTCGCAGTCCTCCAGCGCAATCCCGGTTGCGAATACCGATCGTTCGAGCAAGGGCGGCTCTGCGCCGAGCGTGTTGGCCACGCTCGCGAGCAGGTGGTCGCGCGTGTTGTCGCCCAGGAAGGCGAGCATCGTCTTCAAGTCCTTCGCCGGAACGAAGGCGGTGGCGTTGAGCTCGGCGCGGCCCTCGTGCTCGATCGCCATGTTCAAACGCACCAGCTCGTCGAGGATGGCGCGGTGGTGCACGTTGCCATGGCTGGCGCGCCGGGCGACGGTTTCGAACGATGACGCCGGGGCTTCGGCCACGATGGGCAGGGACCGGTGCGCAGGGTCCTCGTCGATCATGTGCAGCCACAAGGTCAGGGTCTTGGCCGCGGCCGACATCCCGGTGTGCGGCAACGGATCTTCCGCTTCACGCACCATGGCAGTCACCGCCTTGCGGTTCAAGCCTGTCGTCACCGACAGCTGACTGATGTTCGGCTCGGCGCCCTTGGATTTGAGCCAAGCGCTGCGCGCTTCGTCGACCAGCACGTCGCGCAGCAGTTCCTCCAGGTGGGCATGCTTGACGCCGAAGGCCAGCGCGAGCCTGACCAACGGCCGCATGACGCGTGCGCAAGCCGAGAGGACCCAGGAGAGTTGGCCTTCTGTCGTCTGCGTCATCTGTCGCAGATCGATCGACGCCGGGCTTGATCACGCTTGGCGTCTTTCGATCCAGTGGGTTTCGTGGCCATGAAGTCTGTCTCCCAGCGCTGCAGCCTGTTGAAGCCTCTCTCTATTGCGAGGCGTGTCAGGAACCCACAAGCCGCCGTTGACCTGAGTAGGAGCTTCCTGCAGCACCTTGTCAGTCCAGCGCAGCCTGATCTCGAACAGCGCGCGCAAGGTTTGGTGCGACACGTGGATCCTTGGACGGGGTGAGATGGGCGTTAACACCCAGTTACCAACTGGACCAGCGACATCCGCCGAAGTCTTACAAAAGTCCTCGCCACTATAAGACAAGAGTAGTACAAATGTGAAGCCTTCACATTTGCCGCGCCGTCGAAGGAGACCGAGATGTCAAAGTCTGTCACACGCAGAAAGGGCCCGCTAGCGAGGAAGAGGCGCCGTCTTGCTGCACTGCGGCACCGCGGCGCGCGGGCACGAAGGTCCATCGAACCTTGCGAGCGAAGTGCCCGCAGGGCAAGGGCTGCGGCGGTGCGGGTCCGCAAGGCAGTTCAGGGCCGCATCGTTCGAGCGTTCCGAAAGCAGATCGAAGGTTCGGGCGCCGGTCCCGACGACACCGACCTACTGATGTTTGCAAGGATCGCCGTCGCCGAACACCGATTGGGGCGAAGCCTGGCTCAAGCCAAAGCGCAACGCTACCGCGGCGCGCGGGCGCACACCGAACCCGCAACCGTCCTTCGTCCAGGAGCGCATCAATGACAGCCGCTGCCGTTTTTGTTGCCGAGACTAAGAGTCCCTCTTCGAGCGTTGCCTTCGGCAACCTCATCGATCTCGCAAGATTGCAAGCAGGCAGCTCGGCGGAAATCTGTGAGGCCTGCAGCACCATCAACACGGGCTCCGCACACATCTGCAAATGCTGCTCTCACAAGCTGCCTGCGTTCTATGCAGCCAGCAAGAATTCGGGCGAACAGGTACCGCCGCCGAAGCCGCCGCGTGGCCTCTCAAAGCGGGCATGGGCCATGGACTTCGTGGCGTTCTGGGTCGTGATCAATTCGCTCGTGATCATCACGAAGTTCATCCCTATTCCGTAGCGCCCCAAGCGCTGCTGTCCTGTCCGGGGGAATGCCGGTGTGACGAAGTTCTGTGAGTCGTGCCACACGCCCAACAGGGACCGCGCCAGGTACTGCTGCGGCTGTGCCGGCAAGTTTTCGGGCATTCGCTCGGGCACGACGACCTTCGACACTACCGTCAGCGAGCCGCGCTGGCTGCAAACGGCTTCGCCCTCTTTGTTGCCATTGAACGCTGCTGTTCTGAAGCAGAAAAGTCAGCGCGCGCCGAGACGCATCGGCTTTATCCCCGTGCCGCACGGCGTCGACGTCTCTATCGTCTGGCTGTTGATCGTCCTGGCGCTGTTGTATGGAGCCTTCGTCTTCTGGTACTTGGGCCGCTCTGCGATGAGCGGCCCGACGCTTTCGAGCGCGATCTCGTCTCTGCTGCAGTCGGCCAACCTGCCCACGGAACGAACAGAAGCGCCTCCGTCGCAATCGCCCCTCGTGCCGGTGGGCCCGTCGACGGCAACTTCTCCCCCGCCTTCTGCCGGCTCTGTGAACCGCGCGGCGAAAGCTGTTCCCCAGCCGCCTGCAGCCTCTGTGGATCAGACGATGGCCACTGCTGCGCCGCCGGCGGCGCCTGCGGACCAAACAGTGGTGGTCACTCAATCGGCCGCGCCGGCAACGGAAGGCGCAAAGCAGCCCGAATCGCCGCACACTCCATCAAGCGTGCCTGCCCAGGATGCACCGACTGACTCGGTCGCCCAAGACGACCTCGCTCCGCAGCAGGCTCCAACAACCGTGATGACGGTCCGCATTTCGCCTAGATCGGCGCGTGTCGCACCGACGCCGACACCGGGGCCGGTGCCAAGAGTGCAACAACCCCCAGAGCCCAGAACTGCCAGGACAGACGCGTTCGAAGCCAAGGCTGCCACGCCGGCCACTTCGGCACCGGCACCGGCACCGGCACCGGCACCTGCCGTGGCGCTGGTGAGGCCGCCTGCTGCTGAAACGCATCCCAGCGTCGGCGACGCGCGTCCATTGGCGCGTCCAGATACACGGTTCCAAGCCGCCGCTCCTCCTGCGGCACCAAGAAGCTCGGCCGCATGCGACCGGTACAACCCCTTTGGGGAGGCGCCTTGCTTCAACACCAGGAACGCAAGTCAGTTGGTGCGATCGCCCCTGGTCGGGGGCTCAGGGTCACCTCCGGGGGCGACCGGTTTTTCTGGCGCGGCCAACTCAGCTGTGATCTCCAAAGATTCGGGCGGAGGCGGGACCGTTGGAATAGCCAGCGCAGACCCGGGTGGTAGCGGCGCTGGCGGCGGAGGTGCTGGTGTTGGCGCAGGCGCTGTTGGCGCAGGCGCTGCTGGCGCAGGCGGCGGCGGCGCAGGCGGCGGCGGCGCAGGCGGTGGCGGCGCAGGCGGTGGCGGTGCAGGCGGTGGTGGTCCCGGCGGCGGCGGTGGTGGTCCCGGCAGCGGCGGTGGCGGTCCCGGCGGCGGCGGTGGCGGTCCCGGCGGTGGTGGTGGCGGTCCCGGCGGTGGTGGTGGCGGTCCCGGCGGTGGTGGTGGGCCTGGCAGATAAGGGCCAGCAGAAGCGACCGTCGCGCCCAGTTCCACAGGTTCCGCAGGATGAATCGTGCGCCGGACCGACCAAGTAGGCGGCGTCCTGCGGGGTGCACCGAACCCATCCGATGCGGTTGCACTGGAGGAAGGTCAAGCTAGCGTTTCGAGTTCGGGAAAGCCGGAAACGGACACCCCGAACGCGCGGAGGCCCTGCCCAGAGACGAAAGTCCGGGCAGGGCTTCTTGTAGCGAACCTAGCTCCACAGGCTACAGCTCGGGCCGGTCATGGACCGTGTTGGACTGCAATCATTCAGCCGTCAGGGCGTCAAGTCACGATCTCCCAATGGACCGCGTCCTGACGAAATGTGGCGCACTGGAGCACGCGTCGAAGCTTGTCGATTGAATGCGCGCCGCAGCCACCAAGTGGGCGGCAAACCAGGCAACTGAGCAAGTCATGGCAGCGCGGAACTCGGCGCCAGGCCTCCCGGTAGGTAGTCGCGACTGCAGCCTTTGAGCTCATGGTGCCTATTTCGCCTTCAGGTAGGCACGAACCTTAGGCGCGCCATGCGCGGCTCAACTTGCCCTCCGCGAGCAGCGCGGGATGGCCCCGCCGTGGAGAGTTCGACCTCTATTTCACCGACGACGGGCTTGCTGCCATCAACGAGCCCTGGCCTCGCCAAGAGGCAGCGTTCGAGCGATGACGGATATGCCGCTATTGACGGCGACCTCGGCTTTCACTTGGCTTGCGTCATCCGGATCTTGTCGTCGACTACCGCCGCGAGCCCGGCCAGCGTGTCCACGCTGTTCGTCTCGTCATCCGCAATAGAGATGGAGAAGCGGTCTTCGATCGCGAACACGAATTCGATCAGCGTCAGCGAATCGAATCCCTTGTCGCGCAGGGGCGCGTGTGGCTCGAGCGCTGCCGCTTCGCTGCCGTATAGCTTGAGGATCAGATCCCGAAGTTCGTTCAGCGAACTTGGGCCCGAGCTCACGTCAACCATGGTGTTGTTCAGTGACGAGTCCATGCGTATTCCCGGTCAAGTACATCTTGGCACCTATGTGAAGAGTATGTGAAAAGTTCACATCCGGCGAATATTGCCGTACATTGCGCCTGATGCGACGTAAGACAGCACGCTCTTACGTGGGGGACAGCCCCAACCGACGGAAAGGAGAAAGCCAGGTGTCCCGTAAAACACGTGCCCTCATCGAAATCAGGCTGCGGCGCTCGAACGACGTAGTCCAGCAAGAGACTGTGGCCGTTGTCCATGAGCTGTGGCGACCGGACACACCTCATAACCGGGAAAAATTGGCCTTCGTTGCACACCGGGGAAATCGTCTCTTTGGTAACGATACCCACTGGGTCGAACGACGATTGGCATGACCGTCGTTCGCGCCGTTGCATGCCCGTGACCACATCCTAGAGGTGGTCCGGCTGCCGCCGGCAGCTGACTCTTGGTACAGCGTTGCCCCAACTCCGAGTTGCAGCTCGTGCAGCTTCCCAGGGAGATCAATATGAACAATGAGATTCAGAGGAAATTCGACTATCGAGGCGCGGTCATCACCATCGAGGTGACTGGTGATGGCGAGCAGATTTCCGCGCATGCCGATGTCCATCGGGGCGGCGAGTTCGCGGGCCGGGTCGCGTTGACCACGAGCCAGGCCGAACGGGAGATCATTTTTGACAAGCTCGACTGCAAGGCGAAGAAGCTCGTCGACGGCCAACAAACGGGATGCGACGACAGCCAGCGGCCATTGGCTCCTCTTTCCATAGCGGCGCATGGTCATCCTCGTCCGCACAACCTCATGGACTGACAAGACGCTGATCGACTGCGGGCGCTTCTATCTGGGCCGAGCGCACGCCTGACGGCTCGTCTTCGCGACGTGAAGCCAGACGCTGTACTACCGCAGCACGCCATCCGAGCTCCGCGCCGAGCTTTGGCGGAAGGTTCGAGACGCGATCGCGCCGCTCAAGGCCGCCAAGCTCCGCCTGGTTCATTCCAGTTCCCGCCCAGGCTGATGTGCAATCAAGAGGGCCGCGACCATGTGCTGGAGGAACTGACGTTGAGAGTTCACGGCGAAGGTCGGCTCCTGGCCGACTGTAGCCGGTCGCGCTGCCGGAGGACTCCCGACATCGGCCCTTCAGGCGCGTTCGAGAATTTCCCAGCCGGCATGCAGGGCCAGGGCGCGCAGGCGCTCGTCCGGGCACACCGCCACCGGATCCGAGACCGCGTCCAGGAGGGGCAGGTCGCTGATCGAGTCGGAATAGAACCACGACTGCTCGAGGGCCTCGAGGCTCATGCCTCGCGCGGCCAGCCACCGGCTCACATGCATCAGCTTGTGGGCGCCGAAGCAGGGGTCGCCGTTGATCGCCC
The DNA here is from genome assembly GCF_964254305.1 of Variovorax sp. LjRoot84. Lineage (NCBI taxonomy): Bacteria > Pseudomonadati > Pseudomonadota > Betaproteobacteria > Burkholderiales > Comamonadaceae > Variovorax > Variovorax sp. LjRoot84. The sequence goes on along the minus strand of NZ_CAXUTE020000001.1, from coordinate 2,949,539 downwards.
CGTCGAGCGCATCGTTGACGACCAGCGACTGCGTCGCCAGCACGTCGGCAACGCCGAACAGCCGGCCAAAGGGCTCGGCGATGAGCCAGGTGGTGGCGGTCACGATGGCGCAGAGGTGGCCCGCGTCCTGGTGCCTGCGCACCAGCGCGCGCATCGCCTCGGGCACCTGCGGCGCCATCTCGGCCTCGAACTCGCTCGCCCATTGCCGCAGCACGGCGAGGCCGAAGCGCGCCAGCGGCGCGACGCTGATGCGATGCAGTTCGCGGATGTCCAGCGTGCCGGCCACGTACTGCTGGCAATAGCCCAGGTAGACCGACTCCGCATCCGCCGGCAGGACGCCGCGCGCGATCAGGAAGCGCGTCCAGGCCATGCCGCTGTCGAACGGAATCAAGGTGTGGTCGAGATCGAACAGCGCCAGCTTCATTTCCGGGCCGGGATCGAAACGCGCATCACGCCGCCGAAACCTCATGCGCCTGGAGCTGGAGCTGCGCCGGCAGTGCGCCCCGCAGCGCGTTGCACACCACGAGCGCCTGCGCCGCCTGCAGGTCTTCCCGGCGCAGCGTGCGTTCGGCGGCGCGCCACGCGGGATCTTCCAGCAGCACCTCGCGCATCACGCCGGGCAGCGCGCCGTCGTCAAGCGGCGGCGTCCACCAGCGCCCATCGATGCGCGCGAACAGCGTGCTGCGTCCGCCTTCGGCGAGCCGGCCGTCGGCCGTGAAGAACAGGCTGTCGAAGGCGCCGGCGCTTTCTGCGGCACGCACGCCGGCGTCGTAGTGCCGGCGCAATGTGGTCTTGTGCGCAGCCAACGGGTTCGCATCGGGCAATCGCTCGTCGGCGATCAGCAGCTTCACCGCGCCGCCGGCCAGGGGCGCCAGCGGTGCGTGCGTGAGACGAAGCCGCCCGTCATGCGCCAGCGCCAGGCGCAGGCGCGAGGGCTGCCGCGGCGCGAGTGCCGGCAGCGCGTCGCGCAAGGCCGCGAGCGATGCGTCGCGGTCGAAGGCGAAGCCCAAGGAGCGGGCGCTGCGCGCCAGCCGCGCCAAGTGTCGCTCCAGGTGCCGGATGCCTTCTGGGGTGGCATGCATGGTCTCGAACAGCTCGAAGCCGGGGTCGAGGCCGGTGAGAAAGCGGGCCTTGAGCCGGCACTCTTCGAACTCGTCGGCAGCGCGGCTGTCCTGCACGATGCCGGCGCCGATGCCCAGCCGCAGCGGCCGCGACTGCCCGGCCTCGGCGCCGAGCGTCAGGGTGCGGATCGCCACCGACAGGCAGAAGTCGCCGATGCGCGCGCCGTGCGCCGGCGCATCGACCCAGCCGATGGCGCCGCAGTAGAGCCCGCGCGGCGTGCTCTCCAGTGCGGCGATCCATTCCATCGTGCGGTGCTTGGGTGCGCCGGTGATGGAACCGCAGGGAAACACCGCGCGCAGCAGCTCGGGCATGCCGACCTCGGCGCGCAGCCTCGCCTGCACGGTCGAGGTCATCTGGAACACCGTGGCGTAGGGTTCGACGGCGAACAGCGCCGGCACCTTCACCGAACCGATGCGCGCCACGCGGCCGATGTCGTTGCGCAGCAGGTCGACGATCATCACGTTCTCGGCGCGGTTCTTGGGGTCCACCGAAAGCAGGCGCGCCATCTCGCTGTCGCCCTCGGGCGCGCCGCCGCGCGCCGCCGTGCCTTTCATCGGACGCGCTGTCAGCACGCCGGCGTCGTGGCGCAGGAAGAGTTCGGGCGAGCACGAGAGCACGTGCGTGACATCGCCCTCCCCCTCCTTCTCGCTCTGCGGCAAGGCGATCAGCGCGCCGTAGGCCACGGGCTGGCGCGCGCGCAGCCGCCGGTACAGGCTCACGGGCGAACCGTAGCTTCGGCCTTGCAGGCGGTAGGTGAAGTTGACCTGGTAGGTCTCGCCCGCCCGGATGGCGGCGTGAATGCGCGCGATGGCATCGGTGAAGGCGGCCTCGTCTATGCTGGACACGAGCTCCATCACGCCGGCTGCTTGCGGCTCGCCGGCTTCGGACGATTCGCTCTGTTCGCGCTCCGCGAGCCAGGTGGCGACCTCGTCGGCCGAGAGCCTCGCGCATTGGCGAAACATCAGCACCCGCAGCGCCGAAGCATCTTCCGATGCGAGCCGCGCCTGCCCGGCATGCAGCAGCTTGGCACCCCACTCGTAGTCGGCCAGAAGGACCGCGTGCAGGCCCTGCCGCAGATCGGCATCGACCTGGTCCCACACGGTGTCGAGACTCGCCGGGTCGGTGCACCGGTGCTGGCGGACATAGCCGGTGTACAGCCGGCTGGTCGGCCGCTCGCGCGTCGAGGCGCAGTCGTCGAGCAGCGCGAAGCTGAGACAGTCCCTAGGCATTCAGCTCCAGTCGTCCATGTCGTGCTTGATCCGGTGGCGGTTGGCGATCAGTTCGTCCACGGTGGGCTCGTTGTTCAACGCGCGCCGGATCGCGAGCTTGGTGGCCTCGTAGTTGGTGCGGTACATGTCTTTCTTGTCGAGATTGTCGTCCCTGGCGCATCGCGGATCGATCCACACCAGGCTGATGATGCACAGCTCGTTGGCCAGGTCCTTGGGAATGATGCCCTCGATCAGGCAATCGACCACCGCGTCAGCGGTCGCGCTCTGCACCACCCCGCCGAAGAGCTCGATGTTGGCCGAATCCTTGAGCGTGACCTTGGGCACCATGATGGTCGCCGGTCGCACGAGCTGGTTGCAGGCGCGGATCGCGAACATCGCCGTGTGGCCCTTGCTCTGCGCCATCATGCCGGCGAAGGCGGCGCCCACCGGCCCGTCGACAAGGCCGATCAGGATCTCCGGCATGGCATCGGTGAACTGGCCGTCCTTGGCGAGCACGGTGGCCTCGCCGGCGTGGAAGAGATGGGGATGCGTCACAGAAACTCCAGATGTTAGAAGAGCCGTGGGTCACGGGTTCACGTAGATCAGCTCGCCCTTGCCATCGGCTGCGAGATCGCCCAGATGGCGCTCGATGCGGCGCGCTGGCAGTTCGCCGAAAGCTCCGCCATGGCGCGCCAGATCGCGCGCCAGCAAAGCCCAGAACACGGGGGTCGCGGCGCGATTCGCCACGAAGGTCGGCATCGTCTCGACGCCGATCGGCACGGCCGCGCCGGGCCCCGCAAACACCACGCTGCCGCGACGCATGCCATGGCCCGCATGGACGCCGACACGGCCACCTACGGCGATGGTGCCCGCGACCATGCGCGAACCGAGGAAAGCCCCCACGTCGCCATGGACCAGGGCGGTGCCGCGCCGCATGCGGTCGCCGAAGCGCTCGCCCGCATTGCCGCGGACGATAAAGGTGCCGCCGCGCATGCCGTCCATGCTGCCGGGCAAGGTGCTGGCGGCGAAGTCGCCGACATCGCCCTCGACGGTGAGCGTGCCGCCCGCCATTTCGCAAGCAGCCAGCAGGCCTGCGCGGCCCTCGATCTGCAGCTCGCCTGCGCGCATGCAGCCGCCCGCATAGTCGCCGGCATGGCCCTCGACGCGAATGCGGCCGCTGTCCATCTGCCAGCCGATGCGGTCGAAGCGTTCGAGACTGCCTTCGAAATGCAGCACGCCCTCCTCGCGCGGCGCGATGTCGAAGAGTTCCGCCAGCGCCAGCGTCGTGTTGCCATGGCCGACCGGCAGCCGCTCGACCTGCTCGATCGGGAGCCCTGCAAGCACGGCCGGCGTGATGCCGCGTAGATCGACGCGCAGCGCAGGCGCCTGCCGCAGCCTGAAATGCCACCCGCTCATTGGTCATCTCCCGCGGCGAGCAGCCTGCGCAGATGGAAGTGGAACGGACCCAGCTTGCCGCCGTAGTTGCCGGCGGAAATGCGCAGCAGTCCGCCGGGCTGTCCGATCGCCACGGCGGCCTCCATGCCCACGCGCATGGCCGCGCCCACGTCGGCCTCCGTCAGGCCATCGATCACGATCTCCATCACGCAACCGATCTGCTGCGCCGGCCCGCCGCGCGCCAGTTCGCTATGCGCCACCAAACCTACCAAGGTGGGGCAAAAGGCGTCGTTGGTCGACGCGCTGAGCGCCGGGTACTTGCTGCCGACCTTCGAGCCCGAGCGCACCACGCCGCCGGGGAAGGGCATGATGACGTTGGGCAGCTGCTTCATCGCCGCCACCGCGGCCTCGGCCACGGCCAAGGCCGCATCGGTATCGCGCGCCAGCAGCAGCAGGTTGCCGCCGCCGACGGCCTTGACCACCGCCGTGGTTTCCTGCGCGACGAACTCGCCGTCCATCACCGGCACGCGCCAGTAGCGAACACCGGCGATCACCTTGCTGGTCTGCCAGCCGTCGCCGAAGAAGCGCAGGTTCTTGCCCAGGGCCACGGCTTCGCCCTCCGCGATGCCGGCGAACACCGCCGTCGTCGGGCAGGTCAGCACACATTGGCCGACACGGCGTTCGATCTGCTTCGCCAGCTCCTTGCCCGACATCGAGAAGATCAGCACCGCAATGCCCGGCCGGCCATCGGGCGTTTCCTCGGGCGCCAGTTCGCGCTCGATGCCGGCTTCGCAGCCGCAGGCGATCACCGAAGTCGCGAAGCCGGTGGCCGACACCGCCGCGTGGCGCGCCCAGACGGGGTTGTGCGCCGTGATGACGATGCGCGTGGCCTTCATCGGGAATGCCTCGGCGAAGCCGTCGTCGATCGCGACGCCGTTGACGATCATGAGGTCCCCTCGAAACAGGCCGCCGGCAGCAGGCGCCCACCGCGGCAGCACTGGCACAGTTCGTCGTGACCGATCGCGAGGTGATCGAAGTTGACCGACCCTTGCGCGGCGAGGTGCCGGCGCAGCCGTTGCTCGATGCCGCGGTCGTACTCCGGCGCGACGAAGTGGGTGCCGCCCACGGGCACCGCCGTCACGCGGCCGGCGCGCGATACCAGGACGCCGTCCTTGAACACGTACGCGGGCGTCGCGAACATGGCCTCGCGGTTGCCGTCCTCGCGGTACACCGCGATGTCGGCTGCCGCGCCCGCGCCCAGGTGGCCGCGGTCGCGCAGGCCCAGCAGGCGGGCGGGACCGGCGCGCGTCATGATCGCAATCTCGTAGAGCGACAACTCGCGCGTGATCGAGCGCAGCGCGGCGTGCGCAGCCACCTCGGGATGCAGCTTGGCCAGTTGCTCCTCCCGAAAGCTGCGGTCCATCAGCAGGCGGATCAGGTGCGGATAGCTGGTGAACGGGCCGCCGTTGGGATGGTCGGTGGTCAGCACCACGCGCCATGGGTCGTCGACCAGCAGGAAGATCTCCAGCCCGATCACCCACTGCAGCGCATTCACGTAGCTCTGCTCGCGATACCGGAAGGGCACTACGCCACAGCCTGCCTCGCATTCGATGTCGGCACCGATCCATTTGCGTGGATCGGCCAGGCCCGACTGCGCGTGCTGCCGCATGGTGTCGCCGGAGGCCGTGACGGTCTGCCCGAACATGATCTGCCCGACGTCGATGCTGACGTTCTTGTGCGCGTTCACCGCCTCCGCGAGTTGCAGGGCGGCCGAGAAGAACTTCTTCGGCCCCTCGGTGCCATAGGCATGGAACTGGATGTGCGTCAGGTGTCCGGGCAAGCCCTCCAGCGCGGCGATGGTGTCCAGCGTGGACTGGATATTGCCGGCCACCCCGAGGTTGCTGCCGTGGATGTGCAGCGGATGCGGCACCCCCAGCTCGCGCAGCGCGCGCGCCAGCGTGTGCACCACCTGCCTGGGCGTGATCTGCCAGTGCACGTGGTTTTCGTCGACGTCGAGCTTGCGCTGGTTGAACTTGAAGGCCGAGATGCCGCCTGGGTTCACCACCTTCACGCCCATCGCCTTGCTGGCGTTGATGGTCCAGCCGGCGTAGTCGCGGATGCGTTCGAAATCCCAGCGCTCGGCCAGCATGCGCAGGAACAGCTCGTCGTTGCCGAGCATCACGTAGGCGCCATGGTCGAGGATCGGCGTGTCGCCCATTTCCATGTGCGTATGGCGCGCATTGCAGGCCATCATGGCTGGCTCGAAGGCGGCCGTGTAGCCCATCTCGACGTAGCGGTAGCCGGTGGCCAGCGTGCCGGGCGTGCAGGTGCCGCAGGAGGCCATCTCGAGCGCGTTGTCGGGCAGCGCAAGAGGGTTGGCGTTGGCCCGATGGTCTTCCGGCATCAGCATGCGCGCGAGATTGACCTTGCCGCCGCCGATGTGGGTGTGCATGTCGATGCCGCCGGCCATCACGATGCAGCCGCTCGCGTCGATGTCCTCGGTCGCGGCGCCATGCGGCGCCGGCTCGACGATGCGGCCCTCGCGCACATGAAGATCGCGCACCTCGTCGCACCCGTTCGCCGGATCGATGACGCGGCCGCCGCGCAGGCAAAGGGTCGTCATTGCGCAAGCCCTCGCCTCAGTGCCTGTACCGACTGGGTCAGGCGCCGGACGACGTCGCTCACGCTGGGCAGCCCGTCGTCGTACAGCGGCCGCAACGGCAGCAGGACCGAGCCGTCGGTGCGGAAGAGATGGCCGCCGGACCCGATGCCCGGCGTCGACACGGGGATGAACACCAGCTCGCGGGGAGGCATCGCTTCCTGCTGCAGCCGCATCTGCGGATGGCCCAGGACGATGCGCGGCAGGTCCACCGGCGGCGGCCCGGGTTCGGGGCCGAAGCTCGACACCCACAGCAGCGTGTCCACCGCGCCATCGGCCAGCAAGCGCTCCGCATCGAAGCACAGCGGCTCATGCTCGAGTCCCGCAGGCCCGGCACGCGAACGCAAAGGCAGGCCGGACAGCCAGGCGAACACCTGGTTCACGGTCGCGGCGCCGTCGTCGCCGCCCAGCGACAGCGAGGCCGCGCGCGTGCTGCGGTTGAGTGTGGCGACGATGCGCTGGATGCCTTCGACGATCAGCGCGCCGTGGGCGGGCAGGCATCCGGGCTCGTACACCAGCACCGCATAGCGGGCTGCATGCAGACGCTCCGACAGTGCTGCGAGGTCGGCCGGCACGCGCGCATCGTCCGCAGCGAGACGGCCGGCCACGAGCGCCGCGAGCAGCGCCACGGTGTCGAACAGATCGCCGTGCAGCGGCAGGATCTCGGTGCGCGCGCCCTCCGGCCCGCCCACGCCGCAGCGGCGGAAGAATTCCGGATAGCGCGGCGTGGGCTCCCCGGTCATGCAGACGATGAGGTCGGCCCGGGTCCTCACTTCGGCCAGCGTGGTCGAGAAGCCGCCGCGATCCTGGAGCGCGCGCAGGCCGTGCATCAGCGCCGGTCCGCGGGCCGGGTCGCAGATGGCACCCGTTTCGCAAGCCAGCGCATAGAGTGCCCGGGCGCCCGCGACGTCGGTGCCGAGGCCGCCGAACAAGGGCTGGCGGCTGGCCGCGAGCAAGGATGCGGCGGCGGCCAGCGCGGTATCGAGATCGCAGTCGCGGCCGTCGAGCCGCGGCCGCTCGGTTGCGGCCGCGCCGCCGAATGCGGCCAGCGCACTGCGCGCGCGCGGGCACTCGCTGCCGGTCAGCCTGGGCGGCGTGCCGGGCGGCGCGAGTTCCACGCCGAAGCTGTCGCACAACAAGGGGCAGAAAGGACAGGTCCACGGGGCTTGGCCGGGCTGCGCGCTTGCGTCGACTGGAGTCATGGGCAGGCAACCACGCAAAGCACGTGCCATTCACCCGCCAGGCGAGCCGTGCCTGGCCGAAGCCCGGCTGACACACCCGTTATGAGACAGAGTGTTGCGCTTTCGGGCGGTCAATGCGCGCCGGCAAGCGCCGATGGCAGGGCGCGCGAGCCGCTCGCGGGATGGCACGGTTCGTGTGTGCAGGGCGCTGATGGCATGCCCTCGAACCTTCCTCCCGCCGGGCGTCCTCGGTTCAGCGCCGCAACCGCGGCAGCTGCAGGTCGTGCAGCGCGCTGGCCACGAGCCAGGCATCGGCGCCCGCCGCGCTGGCGCGCGCCAGGTCGTCCTCGCTGCGGATGCCGCCCGCACCGATCAGCATGGCGCGCGGCGCCAGGCGGCGCACCTCCTGCAAGGTATCCAGGTCCGGCCCGGCGCCGGAGCCGACGCGCTCGAGCGTCATCACGATCAGCCGCTGCGGCCACAACTCCACCGCGTCCCAGCAGCCGGCGGCGTCGAGGCGCTGGCCGTCGCGCCGGTCCAGCGACAGCGCGGCCCGGACTTCGTCTTCACCGGCGCCGTTGCCGAAGCAGCGCGCCAACGCCTCGCGCGAACGCAGGGATTCGCTGCCATACACGAACACGATGCGCGAGGCGAACGGTGCCAGCTGGCGGCGCAATGCCTGGCCGGCCGATGCATCCGCCAAGCCCGCGTCCAGCCAGAGCTCGATCTCGGGCAGCGCCTGCAGCAGATCGACCAGCACCGCAATCTGCGTGGCCCGGCCCTGCAAGGCATCGAGGTCGGCCACGTACAACTGCCGCGCCGCACAGTGATCGCACAGGATGCGCGCCACCGTCACCGGATCGCTGCTGGAGCACAGCGCCGACACGATCGGCCGGTACGCTTGCCGGTCGCCGCGCACGGCACGCACCACCTGGCCTTGCAGCAGGTCGATGACGGGGATCAGGTTCAATTCGGAGATCATGGGTAAGCACCCGGAAGGAGGATGGAAATGACGACACGCGTGTTTGTTTACGAGTATCTCAGCGGCGGAGGCTGGACCGACTACGGCGATGACGCGGCGGCCGACGAGCTGCTGCCGCTGGGGCTGTCGATGCGCGATGCCATGGTCGCAGACCTGATGCGCGTTCGCGATTGTTCCGTGTCGGCGGCCACCTGCGTCCCCGTGGACACCCTGCCCGCCCGCGCCGCGCCACTGCGTCCGCTCGCGGGCGAATCGGCCTTCGCCTTCGTGGCGCGGCAGAGTGCGCTGCACGACATGGTCTGGCTGGTCGCGCCCGAGACGGACGGCCTGCTGGCGCGCTTCCAGCGCATCGTGGGCGATGCGCGCTGGCTGGGCTGCAGCGCCGAAGCCATCGAACTCACCGCCGGCAAACACGCCACGCTCGTGCACCTGGCCGCGCACGGCGTGACGACACCACTGGCCTTCGAGCATGCGCCCGAGGTCGAGCGCTGGGTGGTCAAGCCCGACGACGGCGCGGGCGGCGTGGCCACCCACGTGCACACCCGCCGCGCGGCTGCGCTCGAGGACCAGGCCCGGCGCGCGCAGGCCGGCGCGGCCGTCACGCTCGAGCCCTGGGTCGAAGGCGAGGCCCTGAGCCTGTCGCTGCTGTGCACAGAGCAGAATGCCGAGATGCTGAGCGTCAACCGCCAGCGCATCGCGCTCGATGCGCAAGGCAGACTTTCCTTCGAAGGCGTGACGGTCGATGCGCTGGGCCGCGACGATCCGCGCACGCGTCCCCTGGCCGCCTTGGCCATGCAGGTGGCGCGCGCCATCCCGGGCCTGCGCGGTTTCGCCGGCATCGACCTGGTCTGGCATCCGCAGCGCGGGCCGGTGGTGATCGAGGTCAATCCACGCGTCACCTGCGCCTATGTCGGGCTCTCGGCGGCCCTGGGCCGCAACCTGGCGGCTGAACTGGTGGCGAGCCGCTTGCACGGCGACACCCAGGATCGGGAACTTGCGCGTGCCCACGTCTGAACGCACCACCATCGGGTGGGACATCGGCGGCGCACACGTCAAGGCCTGCCTGCTGCAAGGCGGCGAGGTCGTCGACGTGGCGCAATGGGGGTGCCCTCTCTGGCAGGGCCTGGACCATCTGGTGCGCGCATTGCAAGCCGCGCGCACGCGCTGGCCCGCGCTCGAGGCCGCGCAGCATGCCGTGACCATGACGGGCGAGATGGTCGATCTGTTCCCCGACCGCGAGGACGGCGTTCGAAGCATTGCCGCCACGCTGGCGGCCGCGCTGCCGGTTCCGCCGAGCGCGCTGCATTTCTTTGCCGGCGATGCCGGCTGGTGCGCCGCCGCGGAGGTTGCCAGGCAATGGGAGTGCGTTGCCTCGGCCAACTGGCTCGCGACGGCGCGGCATGCCGCGCTCACGCTGCCGGAGGGCGTGCTGGTCGACATCGGCAGCACGACCACCGACCTGATCGCGTTCGGCAACGCGCGCGTGCTGACCGCGGGCCGCAGCGACGCCGAACGCCTGGTGAGCGGCGAGTTGGCCTACCACGGCGTGGTGCGCACACCCCTGTGCGCACTGACCCAGCGCATCACATGGCGCGGCCATGCGCGCCATGTGATGAACGAATTCTTCGCCACGACCGCCGACGTCTACCGGCTCAGCGGCGAGCTGGATCCGGCGCACGACCTGCACCCGAGCGCCGATAACGCCGCCAAGAGCCTGCCGGCGACGCGCCAGCGTCTCGCACGCATGGTGGGACTGGACGAACGCGATGCCGCCGCCGATGAATGGCTCGATCTGGCACGGGCCTGGCGCAGCGCCCAGCTCGAAGCACTGGCCGCGCAGTTGCGCCGCGTGCTGGCCGCGCATGCGCTCTCCCGTGAAGCCGTGATCGTCAGCGCGGGCTGCGGCGCCTTCCTGGTGCCCGAGCTCGCAGCCGCAGCCGCCGAAGCGGCCCCGCGACGGCGCGCCGCCTATGGCAGCGATGTAGCCAAGGTGGCCCGCCAGGCGGCGGCGGGCACCGCAGGCTGGGCGCAAGTGTGCGCTCCGAGTGTCGCGGTGGCGGCGCTGTTCGAACGGGAGCACGACTGATGTGGGTCGTCAAGATCGGCGGCAGCCTCTGTGCCGACCCGGTGCTGCTGGAGTGGCTGGATCTGCTCACGCAGATCGGCGGCGGCCGCGTGACGATCGTCTGCGGCGGCGGCAGCTTCGCCGACGAAGTGCGACGCGTCCAGGCGCACTGGCAGTTCGATGACCTGGCCGCCCACAACATGGCGGTGCTGGCGATGGCGCAGACCGCCTACCAGTTGCACGCGCTGAATCCCACACTGCAACTGGCCGCGCGCAGGACCGACATCCCCGATCTGCTGCACCAGGGAAAGACCGCGCTGTGGCTGCCCCTCGAGCTGCGGCGCGACCAGCCGGACGCACGCACCGGCTGGGACGCCACCTCCGACACCATCGCGCTGGACCTGGCGAAGCACCTCAACGCCGAGCAGCTGGTGATGGTCAAGTCCTGCGCCATCGACCCGGGGCTGACACTGGCCGAGCTGGGTGATACCGGTGTGGTCGACCCGCAGTTTGCCGAGCTGTCCGACGACGCAGCCTTCCCGATCACCTTGCTTCACAAGAGCCAGGTGGCGACCATGCGCGCGCTGCTGCTGGGCGAAGCCACCTACGCTGCGCGCTGAGCGCCGGCGCAGGAGAAGATCAAGCGGGCATGGGCTCGTCGACGGCCTGCCCGTGCAGCAGCGCGGCCAGCGCCGCCAGCCGCTGCGGGCACAGCGCCGTCTTGCGGTCGCCAACGCAAACGGCACTGCGAAAGCCCGCGAAATCGGGCGCCAGCGCCTGCAGCAAGGGAATATGCGTCGTGCGCAGCGCGCCCGCCAGCCCGACCAGCCGGCCCGAGGCGCGCACCAGCGCCAGAAAGTGGCGCAGGTCCGCCATCGGGACCGCATCGAACAGGCTGCCGGCCTGCTTGTCGGCGGTGTCGGCCATGAGCGCCGGAAACTCGAGCCCACAGGCATGCGCGACCAGCGCCGCATCCAGGCCGCGGTCGGCAACGAAGACCGGCACCACCGGCCAGTCGCAGGCCGCCAGCGCGTCGAGCACGGCGAACGCCTCCGGCCCCCGCTCGATGCCGACCTTGACGTAGTCGACGCCGCAGGCGCCGACGGCCTCGACCTGGGCCCGGATGCGAGGCAGCGCGTGCATCGGCAGGTCGCCGATGGTCGCGCTCACGGGCCGTGCGATGTCGTGCGCTCGCAATGCACTCACGATGGCGGCGATCGTCGCCACCGGCAAGCCGCCCAATGCGCCCTCGCCGGGCTCCTTCAGGTCGATGAAGTCGGCCCCGCCGCGTGCCGCGAGCAGGGCCTCCTGCACGCTGCGGACACTCACGAGCATGCGCGTCATGATGTCCGCTCCTGCGCGCGGGCATGGTGCTGCGCGACCGCGGCGCGCAGCCATTCCCACGCTTCGCGCTCCTCGGGTCCCGCAGTCTTGTCGATCGCGATCTGCAGATAGCTCATTTCGGTTTCCACTTTCTCGGGTGCCAGCATATGCAGGCGGCTGACCAGCACGGCCCCTTCAATCACCGCGGCCTGGGCGCGGTTGAAGCCGGCGAAGGGTGCGTGCGTGGCCTCGTGCACGGACATCATGCGCAACACCGGCCGCTGCGCGTCGTCGCGGCGCTCGGCCAGCTCCAGTTCGACGTGGCGCAGCGCACAGGCCAGCCGCACGCCGTCGATGCGTTCGGCCGCATGCGTGGGCCAGAGCTTGCGGCCGGTCACGCAGCCGGCGAACACGCGGGTGTCGCACACGATGTTGAGCACCGCACGGCCGGTGGCCACGATGTTGTCGTGCGTGGTGGAGGGCTTGAACGGCATCAGCACGATGCCGCCTTCCTGGTACCGAACTCCCATCGGCGCCACATGCGCCTGCCCGCCGGGCGCCACGGTAGTCACCACGGCTTCGAAGATCTGGTCGTTCATGGGAGTGCTCATGGCCCGGGCTCGGCCGCATTGTTTGTCGGCGCCTTCATGGTGCTTCCCGGCGCGCACCAGCGCGCCAGGTCTTCGGTGGCCCGCGGCGCGGCGCAGCCCCAGTCCAGCGGCTGGTCCTGCACGTAGCGCTTGCCCAGCTGCCAGGCGATCTCCGCGCGCGCCAGCTCGACACCCATGTAGAAGGCATGGTCCGCATCGTCTTCCAGCTTGAGCTGCGGCCAGAGTTCGAAGGCGCCCTGCCCCAGGCGCATGCCGTCGCGGTTGTACACGTGCAGGCCGAGGGGCGAGATCTGCACGCGGAAGTTCGGGTCGCGCACCTGCGCGGCGATCTCGCCGATTTCTTCCGGCGTGTCGGGAAACGGATGCTTGGCATGCACCGTCATCAGCGCGTCGCTCATGCCCTTGGGCAAGGTGCCGTGCTGAGCCGCCGCATGCATGATGCGGCGCGCCCAGTCGGCCTCGCACACCGCGCGGCGCGCATGCTGACTGACCTGGGTCGTCAGGACAGCGGCAACGTTCAGTTCGGCGGCGATGCCGAACAGCACGGCATTGATGCCGCTCGTGTCGGCCTCGGTGAGCTCGGTCAGGTTGCCGACGCCGAGCATGATCGGCGCGTCGGGAAAACGCGCGCGCAGCCGGTGGTAGCGCACGATCGAGGCAGTCAGCCCGAACGGTATCGGATCGAGGATCGAATCCGCCAGGAAGGCGCGCCCGCGGCGCTGCATCTGCACCACCGCTTCGTACAGCGACTCCTCGTCGGCCGGAACGCGCGGGATCAGCACCGGCGTCGCGGCGACCTCGTCGGCGATCCACAGGCTGTCCAGCGTGAGGCTCAGCAAATAGTCGGCGCCGGCCTTGCCGCCGCGCAGCAGTTCCTGTGAATCGCTCGAATCGACGCTGACCTGGAAGCCGGCGGCCTTCAGCGCCTGCACGCTCTCGGCCAGATGATCGAAGCGCGTCTCGGGCAGGCAACCGAGGTCGATGACGTTGGCGCCGTCTGCAGCCAACCGCTGCGCCCGCTCGATGATCTGCGCCACCGACAGCCGCGGCGCATCGACGATCTCGGCGAAGATCGCAACCTGGTACTCGTTCAGGTCGATGTGCTGCGCAGCCCGGTTGAAGTGGCGCGGCAAGTCCTTCAACTCCTGCGGACCGCGCTCCACCGGAACGCCGTAATGAAGACTCAAGGCCTCGACATCGCCACGGCAGCGGCCCGGCACGATGATGCGATCGGCACGCCGCTTCTCGCCTTCGCCTTCGCTCAACACGGGCGTCGCCACGCGGCGGCGGATCAGGTCGGCCGTCATGAGCGCCGCCACCTGCAGCCCGATCTCTCGCACTTCCCATGTGAACGGGGCCGCCTCGATGCCGGCCAGCACCCGCGTGAGGCTGGCTTGGGCGAGGCGCCCGGTCAGGAAGACGATGTGTTCCATGCGAGAGAGAGTTCCTTCAGTCGTGCATCGAGCACAGCTTCGAGTTCGGCCGGTGAAGAGACCACCCGGCAGAAGTCGATGCCGCGCAGCCGCTCCACGTTGTCCAGTTCGATGCGCCGCGGGCGCAGCGTCACCCAGTCGTGCGGCGACTTGGTGACCACCACCGGTTCCGTATCGCATGCAAACACGATGCCAGGGATGCCGAGCTTGCCGGCCTGGGCGAACATGTTGGTCGGCAGCGTATCGCTGATGCCGAACGCGCACTTGGCCACCGTGTTGCTGGTCGCCGGCGCGACCACGACGGTGTGATAGATGTCGTCGTAGAGCATGCCCACCGGCACGCCGCTGGCCGTCTTGTCGCGGAACACGCGAAAGCGCGGTTTCAGCGTCTCGATGTGCAGCTTGTAGATCGGCAGCACTTCCTCGGCAGCGGCCGAGAGGAACAGGTCCACCGCCGGCAGCCGCGCCGCGAGCGCGAGCGACTCCTCGAGGAAATGACCGGAGCCGGTGATGCACCAGGCCAGGCGCGAACGCGGCGGCGCTGCAGGCAGCTGCGGCTCGCCGGCTTCGAGAGCCAGGCCGGCGCCGCGCGGGTCGATGGCGACCGCATCGGAGTGCCCCAGATTGGCCATGGCCGATGGATGCGCGGACTCAGTCCGGCGGGGAGATCTCGATGTTGAGCTTGTGGAGTTTTCGGTACAAGGTGTTGCGGCTGACATCGAGCGCCTTGGCGACGTTGCTCACGTTCCAACGATGCTGCTCCAGCATCTGCAACAGTACCTGCCGCTCGTTGGCCTGAATCGGGTTGAGTTTGACCGTGGGCGCAGCGTCGGCAGATGCCGTGTTCGCCTCGGCACCCGTCAGCTCGGCGGCCGGCAGCGCAGCATGGGCATGCAGGGACGACGGCGCCTGCCGCGCCGCGAGCGAAGGCAGGTGTTCCCTCGTGATGGTCTTGCCGTCGGCCAGCGCGGCCGCGGTGCGCAGCACGTGGCGCAGCTGCCGCAGGTTGCCGGGCCATGGATGGGCCATCAGCAGGCGCTCGGCCTCTTCGCCCAGCCTGCACGCACTGCCGCCTTCGTCCGCCAGCACGGCCTGGATCAGCTCGCGCTTGTCGCTGCGGTCGCGCAAGGGCGGCAAGTCCAGCTCGATGCCGGCCAGCCGGTAATAGAGGTCCTCACGGAATCGGCCTTCGCGCACCAGGCTCGGCAAATGGCGATGGCTCGCGCTCACGAGCTGGAAGTCCACAGGATGGGTTTCCTCGGTGCCGAGCGGCGTCACCTGGCGCTCGTCGAGCACACGCAGCAGGCGGGCCT
This sequence comes from Variovorax sp. LjRoot84, assembly GCF_964254305.1. Lineage (NCBI taxonomy): Bacteria > Pseudomonadati > Pseudomonadota > Betaproteobacteria > Burkholderiales > Comamonadaceae > Variovorax > Variovorax sp. LjRoot84. The sequence goes on along the minus strand of NZ_CAXUTE020000001.1, from coordinate 2,934,247 downwards.
GCAACTCCAGCGGCATGTCGGCGATCTCGTCGAGAAACAGCGTGCCGCCATCGGCCTGCAGGATCTTGCCGCGTCGTCCGCTGCGCTGCGCGCCGGTGAAGGCGCCGGCCTTGTAGCCGAAGAGCTCGGATTCGATCAAGGTTTCGGGCAGGCTTGCGCAGTTGACGGCAACGAAGGCGCCCTCGGCATGCGGACTGGTCTCGTGGATCGCTCGCGCGAAGACCTCCTTGCCGGAACCGGTCTCGCCGCACAACAGCACCGGGGTGCGGCGCGCTACCACGCGCCGCGCGGTGTCCAGATGGGCCACGAGCCGCGCGTCCTTGAAGGTGCGGATGATCGGCGCGCCACGCCCGGCAGACACTCGCGACGGCACGCGAAAGCCTTCGCCCTGCGCCTCGTCCAGTGCCACGATGCCCATGCCCGCCACACGCGCGGGCGTGGCAGCGTCCGACGCCGGCCGGCGCGCCACCGCGAAGAAGCGCAGCGCCGCCTTGGCGCGGTAGGCCACGACCGGGTGGAAGGAGGAGGACAGGCTGCGCTGCAGGATGTCTTCGAGCGAGGTCTGGAACAGGTCATCGATGCGCTGGGAACGAATCTCGTCCATCGATTGCAGGCCGAGCTGGAACAAGGCGCTGCGGTTGGCCGCAAGAATGCGCCCGTCCTCTCCGACCGCGAGCTTGCCCTCGTGCAGCGTGTAGACGAATTCGGGCCGGCTGTGGAAATGCAGCGGATGCGCATTCGAGAAACGCTTGTCGATGAGCCGGTTCTCGATCATGCGCGCCGTCATGCCCAGCAGGACCAGCACATGCTGCTGCATCAGGCTGGAGCGGCTGGTCACGTCGAGCACCGCGATGATCTCGCCGGTCGGATCGAGCACCGGCACCGCCGAACAAGTCAGCTGCGTGAACTGGCTGAAGAAATGCTCTTCCCGCCGCACGGAGATCGGATGCGCGGCCGCGAGGCAGGTGCCCATGCCGTTGGTGCCGGCTTCGGCTTCGCCCCACATGCCGCCGGCATGCAGGCCCATCGGCTCGACCTCGGCAGCGAACTCGGGCGAAGACACCATGTGCACGATCACGCCGTCGGTATCGGTCAGCACCACGGCGGACTCGGGGTCCGCGAGCTGCTGATAGAGCGTGGTCATCTCGTAGCGTGCGCATTCGATCACGTCAGCATGCTGGTTGCGCCGGCTTTGCAAGGCCGCAGACTCGATCACCACCGGCTCGCGCGCGCGTCCTGGGTCGAGCTGGTACTGATTCAGGCAGCGGCTCCACGAGCGCGTGACCAGATCGTTGCCCTCCTCGTGAAATCCTCGTCTCACGACATCGAGCACACGGTCGGCGTGTCGATCACCTTGCCGCGGCATCAATGTCATTGGAGTTCTCCGGCGCGTTTCATCGTGTCTCCTTGGTCGGCTCATTGTTGTGCTTGCCGGCATGCCGCGCACCCGGTGAAACACCGAGCCGGGGCAGCGCCGGAGCAGGTCCGTTCACTGGCCTGCATTTTGCGTTGATGAATCCCGCATGGGGGGCTCGACTCGCCAGCGGACACACTTTCAAACACATTCGAATTCACCTGGAGACATCACTTGAACACCAGCCTGCGTCCCTCCATCGACCACCCTTCCAATGTCTCCCAGGTCTCCGACACCGCCGATGCGACGGCACCGATGGACCTGATCTTCATCGAGGGCTTCAATGGCGAGACGGTGATCGGCATCCACGAGTCCGAACTGCACCGCCCGCAGCCGCTCCTGATTGACGTGTACGCAGGCGTGCCTCGCGCGCATGCCTGCGACACCGACTGCATCGGCGACACGATCGACTACAGCGTCGTGCGCGAACGCCTGCACAGGCTCCTGGTCGAACACCGGCTGCAACTGCTCGAGGCTTTCGCCGAGGCCATCGCCGACATTCTCATCGACGAATTCCGCGCGAGCTGGGTTCGCGTCAAGGTCGTGAAGCCGCGCAAGTTCGACGACGTGCAATCGGTCGGCGTTCAGATCGAGCGCCACGCGCCGACGTACCGCACGTCGAGATCGGCTCACAGCGCGACGGTGCTGAATTTTCTCGCCAGCGGCATGGTGCCCGCCAAGCGCTGAGCGCGCCGCGCCTCGCTCCGAGGCGAAAGAAAAGAAGCCGGCCCGGTTCACGCGCCGGCTTCTTCTCGTTAGTGCTTGTGGCCTACAGGTGTGCCGCGAACGGATGCGCAGTCGTGCCCTTCTTGTCCACCACTTCGGCGGCTGTGGGCGAGCCCGAAACGGCGCGCTGGATCGCCTCGCGCGTCGCCTGGTAGTTGTAGTCCTGGATCTTCTTGTCGTCGTCGGCGAGCCAATGGATGAATACGCCGACGCACAGGAACAGGTTGTCCGCCTCGGCCATGGGGATGGTGCCATCCTCGACGCTGTCGACCACCGCCAGCGCCACCGCGCGCTGCGCCGGTCCGAACATCTGCACCGCCTGCTTAGCGCCCTTGATGGTCACTTTGTTGAACATCACGGTCGCCGGCTTGGTCAGCAGGTTGGGGGCCACCACAGCGAGCAGCGAGGTAAAGCCATCCTTGTTGTTGGTCAACGCGTGGGCGAAGGCGGTTTCAGCGGCGCTGCCGCGCGGGCCGATGAGCAGGTCGATGTGGGCGACTTCATTGCCCTCGCCGACGAGCGATTCGCCCACCATCAGTCGATCGATTTTTGCCATGGTTTCGGGTCTCCTCTAAGGTGATACGGTCGTTACGACACCGGCCAGGATGACCAGCGCAATGTCATGGGTATCACGATCCGTGCCATCCGTTCGCTGCTTCGCGCGCGGGCGTCGCGCACGAGCCGATCCAGCCCGCAAGCAGCAGCGCCGCCACCGTGAAATCGGCGCTCGTCCCCGGGTTGATGCGTGCGGCCTTCAGTGACAGATCCCAACCGGCGAAGTCGGGCTCGGCATCGAGCACGGCGCCTGCGCGCTCGCGCTCACGCCAGGCCTGCGCCGCCGTCATGACAGTCTGTGCCACGCGCTCGCCGTGATTTCGCACAATGTGTGAATCCGCAAAGCCGCTCAGGCAAGCCAGGTAAAGCCGTTGGACGGAAGCCACAGTGGCGGCATCGGGCGGCGCCTCGCCGTCGACCGGCCCTTCGCCGCAAGTCATGCCGTGGACCGGCGCCTGGAAGGCCAGTGCAAACAGATCCGCAAAGCCGTCGCGGTACTGCCGCGCGATGAGATCGCGCTCCGCAGCCAGCGCCATCGCAGCACGCAGGTCGATGCTCGGATCGTCGTGCACATCCTCCGCCGGGGCATTTCCCAGGCCGCCAGGGCGCGCGCGCGCAATCGCGCGATAGGCCGCGCGTGCATCATCGATGTCGAGCGCGGCCAGCACGGACTCGACCGCAGCATGCAAGGCCGCACAGGTCGTGGCGCCGGGGTGGCGCTCCATGGCCAGCGCGATCGGCGCGCCCAGCAGCAGGATGCCGAGGTTGGTGTTGCATCCGGCGACCGCCCAAGTCGCGGCCACGGCGCGCTCGATGCGCCCGCCCACACATAAGCCGGGTTCGAACAGCGCGCCCGCCGCCGCTTGCGCGCTGGCGATGAACATCGAGGCCTGCATGCCGTGCCCCGGAGAGACGAGGCTGACGTTGCCCGGCTTGCGCACCGCGACGTCGAGCCAGCAGGCCCGCAGGAAGCAGGCCCGGGCCCTTTCGATCGCCGCCTGCTGCGCGCTCATCAGGCGCGGCGCTCCGGAGCCACGCCCTCCTCCAGGCGGCGGCGCGCCTGCGCCATCTTGCGGTCCAGCAAGTCGTCGACGATGGCCCCGGCGATGTTGAAAGCCGTCACGCGCTGCAGCCCCTGCCAGGCAGCGACGCCATTGACTTCCAGCACCTGGATCGGCGGCCCGCTCGCCGCTGCGATGAGGTCCACGCCCGCGTAGTCCATGTCCAGCGCGAGCGCGGCGCGTTCGGCCAGCTGCGCGAGCGGCTGCTCCAGTTCGGCAGGCTCGCAGCGCGCACCCTGGGCCACGTTGTGGACCCAGTGCGCGCTCACGCGCCGCATCGCGGTCAGCGCGCGCCCGCCCACCACCAGCACGCGCCAGTCGAAGCCCGGCGCAGCCACCGGCGGCACGAAGCGCTGCAGATATGCCAAGCCCGCGTAACGTGCGTCGGTGTCGGGCATCGGGTGATGCACGCCGTCGACCTCGCCCACCAGCTGCAGGTCCTTGCCCTGCGAGCCGAACAAGGGCTTGAGCACCAGCGCATGGCCCGCAGCCGTCTCGCGCATCGCAATGCGCCGGGCCTGGGCCGCCGATTCCGTCGCCCAGGTGGCGGGGGCCGGAATGCGCGCGGCATGCAGCAGCAGGCTGGTCATCGACTTGTCCACCGAGCGCTCGATCGCGCGGGCATCGTTGTAGACCGGCACGCCCAGCTCGCGCAGCGCGTGCAGCACGCCAAGGCGCTTCGTGACCTGCTCGAAACTGCCGCCGGCAATGCCCCGGACCAGGACCGCGTCGGGCAGTTCGCGCCCGTAGCCGGGAATGACCAGGCCATGCCATGCCGCAGTGGTGTCGATCTGGCAGGCCGCCAGGTCGACGCAGCGCCCTACCGCGCCGCGCGTGCGCAGCGCGGCTTGCAGCTGGCGCGTGTGCCAACCGATCTCGTCGCTCATGATGACCACGCGAATGGTCATGGGCTCACCCCGCGCATGCGATCCATCATTTCAGGCCTCCTGCAGCCACAGGCGCTGCAGCAGCGCCATGTCGGACGCCCCGCCGTGCCAGGTGTTGCCGCTGTCGAGATTGCTGACCCATACCTCGGCCGGGGCGAACAGCGCGCCATCGATCTTGTAGAAGTCGTACGCCACCTCCTTGAAGATCTCCGCGAACGAACGCCCGTAGTCGCGCGAGTTGCGCGAGGGCAGCGCACGGGCCAGCGCGCGGGCCGCGTCGTCGTCGCCGCGCACTGTCAGATGCACGCGGCCGCCGTACAGGATCGCGTCGTTGGTGCGCCCCATGGCCTCGACGCCATCGCTGCTGGGCGACGGCAGCGGAGCGCTGGCGTCGCCATCGACGATGTCCGCCAGCGCATAGCCCAGTTCGTGCGCCTTGTGCAGCGCCACTTCGAGCACGCGCGCCACCACCTGCGTGGTGCCCGCGAGACTGGTGGTGGGCGTGAGGATCAGCGTCAGCGCCTGCGCGGGCAGGTCGCAGTCGCGCAGCAGCTTGTCGACCACGATCTTCGGCGGCGTGCGATCGACTTCCAGCACGAGCACGCCGAAGTCCGCGCGATCGCGGTAGCCCAGCTCGGCGAAGAGTTTTTCCTTGACCGCCAGCGCGCGCGCCGGACCGGAGCCGAGCGAGAAGAACTTCTTGCCGCCGGTCTCCTCCTTGGTCGCCGACAGGCTCCAGCCCGCGTACTGGCTGCCCAGGCACGCCAGTACCGGCTGCGAACTGCGCACGTCGAGCCAGGTCGGCCAGCCTTCGGCGCTGCAGCCGCTGCGCAGGTGCACATGCCCCAGTCCACCCATGCAGATCTCGCCGATCCGCAGCCCGGCAGCCACGCTGCCGCGCGCCTCGATGCCGGCATCGACGATGTGGACCCCGGTGTCGTCGCGGCGCACATGCAGGCCCAGCGCATCGGCATCGGCCAGCAGGCGTTCGACCAATGGCTGCGCCAACAGGTTGACGCTCAGGCCCGCGGCCGCCGCCGGCGAGGAAGTGTTGCTCATGCCAAGGTCTCCAGTGATTGCAGCAGCCGCTCGCGGCCTTCGTTCAAGCGCGTGCGAACCTGCTGGGCGCTGCTTGCGCTCGCCGTCAGGGTGCACACGGGGTCGTCGATGCCGAAGCGCTGGCCGGCATCGGGGAGGTCGCGGATGCCGGGCCATGCGGCGAGCCGCTGCGCTGCCGGCGCGTCGAGCTGCAGGGCTCGCGGCGCGAACACGATCTCCATGCCTTCGACATCTTGCGCATGCGAGGGCGTTGCCGGCGGCAACTCCCCGTCCATGCAGGCGCGCAAGTGCGCCTGCATCAGGCCCGGCGAGCCGGCCGGCCGACGGTAGAGGCTCATGCTCGCCGGCGGCCTCGGATTGACTTCCAGCACGCCGATGGCGTCGCCGTCGCGCATGAAATCGAGACTGCACAGGCCGCAGAGCTCGAACTCCGCGGTGAGCGCCAGCGCGATGGCCGTGACGCGGCGCGCCATGTCGGCCGCTACGGGGACCGGGCCGACCGCGCCGCAAAAAACAAAAGGCCGCGCGCCGAAACTGCGCACGCTCAGTTCGTTGAAGCCGAGCACATGGACATCGCGTCCATTGGCGATGAAGGTGACCGACATCGGCAGCCCCGGCATCTCGCGCTGGTAATAGCGGTGCGCGCTGGGCCGCTCGTCCTTCGGCCAGGGCGCGCGGCGAACATGCCAGCCGCCGCAGCCATGTGCATCCTTCATCAACCACCCTGCAGGATTCTCGGGAGGCTCGAAGCTCACCTGCGGATGCGGCATGCGCTCGGCCGCGAGAAAGCCGAAGAACACCACCGGATCGCGCAGGCGGCGCACCGCGGCCGCTGCAGTGCCGATCAGCGGCAGTACGGCCGCGCCCTGTTCGAGCAACGCGGGCTCCCCCTCGAAACCGCTGCCCGCCACCCATCCCACGACCGGCCCCCCGCCTTCACGTTCGCGCGCCAGCTCGCGCAATGCGGCCAAGACCCGCACGCCATCGATATGGAGGCTTCCAGGCGCGCCGATCGGCAGCCAGCGCGAGGCCGCGCGACGCGTGTCGACATCGCCGAACAGGTCGAGCGCGACCACGTCGAAGCCATCGTGCGCTGCCGCCTCGGCCATGGCACGCGCGGAGATTGCGGCGACTGCGAGCGTGCGCATCGCGCGAGCGCGCCTCACGCCGTCTTGCCGGCCTGCTCGGCCAGGAAGGCGCGGGCAACCGCGAAGGCCTCGGGAAAGCTCAGCACCTGCGCCTTCTCGGCCTCGCACATCTGCACCAGCAAACGATGCTGCGTCTGGTACTTGACGTTGCCCACCGCCAGCGCGCCGATGCCGACGGCCTGCGTGCCGGCCAATGGCTTGGCGTCGTCCATCACACCGACGCCGGCGATGCCTTCGGGCGGCACGGCATTCACGTCGGCCGCGACCTTGAGCCGGGTGGCGACGCCGAGCGCCTCGTTCGATACCACCTGAACGCCGGCCGCCGCGCAGGCCAGCAGCACATCGGCCTCGGCGATGGACCTGCGCACCGCGGCCGGGTCGCCGCCGGACAGGCCGTGCAAGGTCACGCCGAAGCGCCGCCCGGTTTCCTGAGCGGCTTCCTCAGCCGCGTCGATACCGTTGCGGCTGGACAGAAAGACCTCGGCGCCGGCCTGCGCGGCGATCACGCCGGCCACGCGGCCTACCGGGCCCGTGCCGCCCAGAATCACCACGCGCTGGCCTTCCAGACCTTGGGGCTGGTGGCGCTTCAAGGCGACCTCGACACAGGCCACCATGGCCGCGGCGGTGGTGTAGGCGCCGCTCGGATCGGCCATCAGCGAGACGACGAAGGGCTTGACCATCGAGGTCCTCGCGCGCTCGAGCATGTCGGCGGCCAGCTGCGCATCGCGTCCGCCGATGAAGATGCCGGTGCGTGCGACGCCCTTCGGCCCGCGCGAAAAGATGGTGTCCTGCGTCAGTGCAGTGATGCGATCGAGGTCCACCTCGCAGTAGGGCACGATGATCTGATAACCCGCATCCGCCGCCATGTTGATGTCGAAGGGACTCATCTGGCGGCCGGGCGTGAACATGTGGAGGATGCGGGGACGTTCCATGGGAGCTTTCGGTGTGGATGGTTGTCTGCGGCGTGTTCAATCGATGCGCGGGTCCGAGCTGACTTCGCACACCATCGCCGCGTGGTTGCGGCCGGACACGATGCGCAGCTTCAGATGGGCGTCGACCTGACCGGCTGCCTGCGCGGCTTCGACCAGCGCTTCGGCGCGCGCTTGCGAAGGCAGGATGGCGAAACCCGTGGGACCCCACGAGCTTTGACCGATCGCGGCCGACGGCCCGGCCTTCGCATCGCGGCTCGCCTCGGCGATCCACTGCATCAGCCGGCTGACCGCCGGGCTCGTGAAGGCACCGCCCTGCGCCGGCGCGAAGTGCTCGCCGAGCAGCTGCTGCATCCGGCGGATGCCTGCGGCGAACGGCGCGAATTCCGCGCTCGCCGCCCCCGGCAGGATGCGCATCAGGACCTGGTGGCAGATGTCGGCGGCGCTGGCCTGCGGCAAGGGCGGCAAGGTGGCAATGGCCTTCTTTTCCGCGCTGCCCGACAGGCCCCGATGCGAGGGGTCCTGGGCCACGACGATGCGCCACGCCTCGGGGAAGGCAACGCGCGACAGCAGCGGCGCGGGCAGGCCGTCCGTGCCGGGGCCGCCATCGACGAGCAAGCCTCCGGCGTCGAAGCCCGCGATCCCGACGCCCGATCGCAGGCCGCGGCCGAGCCATTGCGCCAGCGTGGCGGTGTTCAGATCCAGGCCATGCCAGTGCGCGAAGGCCCGACCGATGGCGCACGCGAGCTGTGTGCCGGAGCCGAAGCCCGCGTGAGGCGGCAACACCTGCCGCAGCCGCAGGGACAGCGGCGCATGGCGGCCGCTGCGCTGGCGCAGCAACTGCAGGAAGGCGCCGGCGCGATCGAGTTCCGCTTGCGCGGCCGGCGTATCCCCCGTCATGCGGTCCGAGGCCGCCCCTGCCAGCTCGACCTCGGTCGTGAAGCCATCGATCACCAGCCCAAGGCTGCCGAACGCGCGCCCCAGCGAGCCGGCGGGATCGAGAAAGCCCAGATGCAGCCGCCCGGGCGCGTCCACGCACACCGTGCGCACGCTCAGGTGGGGCCTGGAAGCAAGGGCGGTGTCGGGTGGGGTCATGGGCGGTGTCGTGCGACGAAACGAAGGTTGGACCTGCTTGTCAAAGCAAGGGCCGTTCCGCCGGCGCGCCCACAGGGCCACACCGCGCCTTGGCTCGTGGTGCGCGCCGCTGATGTCCCAGGACTGGAACAATGTGTCACACGCTGCGGTAGCAGCGGCGACGAAGCTCCCTTTCAGGCCCGACCTGGTAGTTCATGACCCAACCGCGTCCTGTGCGGCCAGTGCGATGGTTCGTTTGGCAATGTTGACGAGGTGGATCTGACTCGTTCCCTCGTAGAGCCGGAACAGGCGCACATCGCGGTAGAAGCGCTCAGCCACATTGCCGGCCATGTAGCCGCTGCCGCCGAAAACCTGCACGGCCCGATCTGCGACACGGCCGCACATCTCGGAGGCGAACAGTTTGCACATGGACGCTTCCATCGTGACGTCGGCGCCGTCGTCCCGCTTGCGTGCGGTCTCGAGCACCAGTGCACGCGCCGCATGCACCTCCATGTTGCTCTCGGCGATCATCTGCTGCACCAGCTGGAACTCGCCGATCGGCTGCCCGAACTGGCGGCGTGATTGCGCGTGCTTCGCCATTTCCTCGACGAGCCGGATCGCGGGGCCGGTGCACAGGGCGGCCAGGTTGATGCGCTGCTTGTTCAGCGTCTTCATGGCGGTGCGGAAGCCCTGCCCTTCGATGCCGCCGACGATGGCGGAGGCTGCAACCCTGACCCGGTCCAGCACGACCTCGCCCACCGGGGAGCCATGCTGGCCCAGCTTGCGATAGGGCGCCGAAGTCGACAAGCCCGGTGTGCCCCGCTCGACGAGAAATGCGGTGATGCCCTTGGCGCCTTTCGCGTCCGGATCCGTCCTGGCGAAGACGGTGAACAGGTTGGCGATCGGTGCGTTGGTGATGAAGCATTTCTTCCCGGTGATCAGGAAGCTGTCGCCGTCGCGCACCGCGACCGTCTTCTGTGCCGTCGCGTCGGAGCCGGCTTCCGGCTCGGTCAACGCGAAGCAGCCGGTCATCTCGCCGCTGGCGAGCCGCGGCAGGTAGGTCTTCTTCTGCCCGGGCGTCCCGTCGACCACGATGGACTCCGACGCGATGCCGGTGTTGCCGCCGAAGCGCGCCCGGAACGTGGTCGCCACCTGCGAGACCTCGATGTTCACCAGCGACAACTCCTCCGTGCTCAGGCCGGCGCCGCCATAGGCCTCGGGGATGCTGTGGCCGAACAGCCCGATCTCGCGCATGCGCTGCACCAGCGCCTCGGGGATCTCGTCGTTGCGGTCGACCTCCTCCTCGAGGGGCAGGCACTCGGCGCGGACGAACTGCCGAACTTCGGCGAGCAGGGTCGAGAATTTTTCCGGGTTACGGATCACGTGTCTATCCGACGCGGACTTCCCGCAGCAGCGCGTACACCGAATCCCCGGGCGCTGCGCAACCCACCGGCTGTCGCACACCGAACAGGGCCTCATCGGCAAGCGCGAGCTCCGGGCGCTCGCGCTCCTCGATCCAGTCGTACACGACCGTCCTGGCGGCGATCCGCCACTCGCCGTGCCGGCGTTCGAAGCGGTCGACGTAGCGTCCGCACAAGAAGGTCTGCTTGGAGTTCCCGGCAGGAGCCTGCAGCGCAAGGAAATAGCTCTCCACCGCAGCGACACCATCATGCAGCTCGATGGAGACATTGCCCACCTGGTGCACGCGCCGGCCGCCCAGGCGCAGGCGTTGCAAGGCCTGATCGATGAAACCCGTGGCGCTGCCGTTCCAGGCGCCGTGGCAATCCGTGGCGTCCTCCCAGTAGGCGGATCGCAGCGCCGCCTCGTCGGCACGGTCGATGCCGCGGCAGTAGCGATTGAGGCACTCCCGGATCGCCTCGCGATCGAGCAGGGCCTGCAGCTGCGCAGCGGAGCTCATTGCGCCGGGGTGGCCGCGCGCTTGAACAGCTGCACGACGTTGCCTTCGGGGTCGCGCAGCGACATCACCGCACCGTGCGCCCCCATGTCACGGATGCCGAGCACCTGGCCGCCCGCGCCGGCGATGCGTTCCTCGGCCCCGGCGAAGTCCTCCACCTCGAACACCATCACGAGCCCGGACCTCGCCGGCGCCGCTTCTTCCTTGCACGCCACGGCCACACTGGTGTTGCCCACGCCGTACTGGAACCAGCGGTCCTTGTCCCGGAACTTGAGCTTGAGCCCCAGCGCGGATTCGTAGAAGGAATGCAGTTCGACCGGCCGCTGCGCCACCACGTACACGTTCTGCAGCCGTTTGGGAGCGCTGTCCGTCGCGCTCACAGCGAAGTCTCCGACGCGCCGCCGTCGAGGCGCAGCACATCCGCGCTGATGAACCGGGAGCCGTCGCCGGCCAGGAAGCAGATCGCGTCGGCGATGTCTTCCACCGTGCCGAGCCGGCCGAGCGGCGTGCGCGCGATGCGCTTCGCATCGAGTTCCGCGTTGCGGTGCTTCGCCGTGCCTTCGGTCGGCACCGCACCCGGCGCGACCGCATTGACGCGGATGCCGCGCGCGCCCAGGTCGGCGGCCGCGGCCCGGGTGATCCCGAGCACGCCGGCCTTGAGGCCGCTGTACACCACCGACCGGGCCGGCGACTTGAAGGCAGCGATGGACGCCACATTGATGATGGAGCCGCCGCGCTCCGGGTCCATCGCCTCGGCGGCGGCCTGGATGCCCCAGATCACCGACTTGAAGCCGATGTCGACCATGCGGTCCATCACCTCGGGCGTGATCTCCGCCAGCGGCTGGTAGCGCACCCAGGCGGCGTTGTTGACCATCACGTCGAGCCGCCCTGCGTCACGCGCGAAGCGCAGCACGGCTTCGCGCATGCCGTCGCGGGTGGAGACATCCTGCGCCAGGGGCATCGCCTTGCCGCCCAGCCGATGAATCTCGGCAACGGTTTCTTCGACGAATTCCTGCTTGAGGTCGTTGACGCCGACGGTGGCGCCGAGCCGGGCCATGGTCAGCGCGGTGGCCCGGCCGATGCCGTGGCCGGCGCCGCTGATAAATGCCACGCGGCCTTCGAGAGAGGGATTCATGGATTGCCTTTCGTTTCCGGCACCAGCAGCGCATCGAGCGCGAACGCGCCCTGCCCCTGGTCCATCACCACCAATGGATTGATGTCGATCTCCGCGACGACATCGGCGTGCTGCGCAGCGAATTGCGAGAGCGCCGCGACGGCGCGCGCCGCCGCCGCCACGTCCGCCTTTGCCCGGCCGCGCGCGCCGTCGAGCAAGGGGAAGGCCCTGAGCGAGCGCAGCATCTGCGTCGCCTGCTGTTCGGTCACGGGCGCGATCTGCAGAGCCACGTCACGCAGCACCTCGGCAAAGATTCCGCCCAGGCCCACCATCACGACCGGCCCGAAGACCGGGTCCTTCTTGGTCCCGAGGATCAGTTCGATGCCGCCCTGCGCCATCTGCGCCACCAGCACGCCGGCGATCCGGGCTTCTGGCGCCTTCTGCGCGACGCGCGCCAGCAGGCTGTCGTACTCGGTCGCGAGTTGCGCCTCCGAGCGCACGCCGACCACGACGCCGCCGACCTCGGTCTTGTGCGGAATGTCGGGCGAGACGATCTTGAGCACAACCGGAAATCCGATTTCGCGCGCCGCCGTCAGCGCCGCATCCCGGCTGGCTGCCGTGACTTCCTTCAGCACGGGAACGCCCGCCTGCGCGAGCGCCGCCTTGGCGCTCGCCTCGTTGGCGAATGCTTCTTGCGGCAGCGCATCGGTCGAAGACAAGGTCGCTGCCGTCGCGGCCTGTTCGCCCCGCGTACCGAGCCGCACCAGCGCCGCCAGGGTCGAGCAGGCCGCGTCGATGGTTTCCACCGTGGGGAAGCCCATCCGGTTCAGTTGCGCGATCGTGTCGCGCGGCGCTTTGCAGCACAGCAGGATGAGCCGCGACGGATGGTCTAGCCGCACCTGCTCCAGCGCGGCGATATACACGTCGCGCAGCCGCGGCATCTGGAAGGCATAGGCGGACTGCAGGATCACCGCATCGCACATGGGGTCTTCCGCCACCGCGGACAGCACCTGGACCAGCAACTCCGGCCGGCTCGACACCTGCGCGGTCATGTCGACCGGATTGCCGGGCGATGCGTACGGCAGCGCCGAGAGGATGCGCTCCTGCGCGCGCGCGGAAAGCTTCGGCAGATCCAGGCCCTGGGCGCTGGCCGCATCGGCCATCAGCACTCCGAAGCCGCCGGAGGCCGTCACCAGCGCGGCGCGCTTGCCCTTCGGCGCGCGGGCGGTGCCAACCACCGAGACGGCGTGGCCAACGTCCAGCAACTGTTCGATGCTCGGCACCCGGATGGCGCCGCCGTTGCGCAGCACCACGTCGAACACCGCGTCCGAACCGGCCAGCGCGCCGGTGTGCGAGGCAGCCGCTTCGCTGCCGGCGTGGGACACGCCGACCTTCAGCACGATGATCGGCTTGCCGGCCTCGCGCGCCATCGCCAGCGCCCGCACCAGCTTGCCCGCGTCGCGGCAGGTTTCCATGCAGCACAGGATCACCGAGGTGGCCGGGTCGGTGGCCAGCGAGGCGATGCCGTCGGCGATTTCCACGTCGCATTCGTTGCCTGTGGTGAGCAGGCGGCTGATGCCGATGCCGCGATCGACAGCGAGCCGCATCGTGTAGCTGCCGAGGTTGCCGCTCTGCGACACGATGCCGACGTGGCCCGCGGCGGGGAACGCCGACTCGAGCGCCACCGAAAAAGTGGCGATGCTCTTTTCCGCGACACCAATGGAGCCCAGGCAGTTCGGGCCGACCACGCGCATGCCTGACGACCTGGCCACCTTGCCGATCTCGGTCTGCAGCCGGCTGCCCGCTTCACCCATCTCGGAGAAGCCGGAGGAGAGGATGACCGCCGCGCGCACTCCGCTCCTCGCGCAGTCCTTGATCGCCTCCAGCACGCTCTCGGGGGGAACCGCCATCACGGCCAACTCCGGTGCCTCCGGCAGGTCCGCCACGCTCGCATAGGCCTGAAGCGACTGCACCGTGCCGCCCTTGCGGTTGATCGGATAGATCGCGCCGCGGTAGCCGTACTTCAGGAGGAACTGCAGCGGCCGCCCGCCGATCTTGGTCACGTCCTCCGACGCGCCGAAGATCGCGATCGAACGCGGCTGGAACAGCGCGTCCAGACCCCTTCCCACTTCCACGACTTCCACGACCTCCGCGACTGCAACGACGGCCATGGCTCAGCGCCCCTTGTAGACAGGTTGGCGCTTTTCCAGGAAGGCCTGGCGCGCTTCCTTGGCGTCCTCGGTCTTGGACAGCGCCATGGTGATGTTCTGCTCGAAGCGGTAGCCGTCGCGCTGCGGCATCAAATCCATCATGTTGGCGGCCTGCTTGGCGTAGGCCAGCGCAAGCGGGCTCTTGGATGCCATCTCCTGCGCGAGGCGCAGGGCCGCGGGCAGCAGCTCGTCCGGCGGCAGCACTTCGTCCAGCACGCCCCGGCGGTACAACTCGGCGGCGGGCACGCGCATGCCGGTGAAGAACATGCGACGCGTGAAGGAGCGGCCGAACATGGTTCGCAGCATCGACACCCCACCGGCCAGCCCCACGTTGATCTCCGGCATCGCGAAGCTCGCGTCCTCGGAGGCCAGGAAGATGTCGCAGGCGGCCATCAGGCCGAAGCCGGCGCCCAAGGCCGGACCATTGACGGCGGCGATCACCGGCTTGGCACACTCGCGGATCGCGTTGCCGGTCTCCCGCGTCAGGCGGTTATGGCCGAGGAAGTCGCCGGCCTTCTCCGGGTCCGGCCGATCCTTCAGGTCGGCGCCGGAGCAGAAATACTTGCCCGTGCCGGTGAGGATGGCCACGCGGATGTCGGCGCGTTCGGAGACCTCGTCGAACACATCGATCAGGCGCTGCCGCGTCGCGCGGTCCAGTGCGTTGACCGGCGGCTTGTTCAGCCGCACGACGGCGATGTGCTCGGAAACTTCAAGGCTGACGTTCATGGTGAACTCCTGGAAAGGTTGGTTGCGGCGCGAGCAGCCGCGCCGCATGCGTGAGGCGGTCGCCGTAGCGGAATTCGGAGGCGAGCAGGCGCTGGGCGAGGCGCGTGGCCAGGACCTCCTCGCTCACGCCCATGCCGCCATGCATCTGGATGGCGCTTTCAGCGCAGGTGCGGGCGGTTTCCGCCAGCGCCACCTTCATCAGGCGCAGGGTGCGACGCAGGTCAGCCGCGTCGCTGTCGTATTCCTGGAAGGCGTGCATCAGCAGGCCCTTGGCGCCGAGGTAGCGCACGTACATGTCGGCCGTGCGGTGCCTGAGCACCTGGAAGGACGACAGCGTCACGCCGAACTGGCGCCGCTCCTTCAGGTGGTTCACGGTCTGCTGGATCAGCGTGGCCAGCGCGGCCACGGTGTCCGTCGCCGTCAGCAGGAGGGCCGCGTTGTCGGCCTGGACCAGCGCGCGCTGAGCCTCGGCGCCGCGCGCGATGCAGGCCAGCGCCGGCTCCCTCAGGTGCTCCAGCCGGAAGTCGGCGCCGCGCCGCCCCTCCATCGTCCGGTAAGTTGTCGTGGGCGCGGGGATGCGCTCCTTGTCGACCAGGAAGATCGCCGCCTCGCCCGTCCCCTGCAGCACAGCGGGCACGAGATAGTGCGTGGCGGCCAGCGACACATCGACGCCCTGGACCACGCCGGTCAGCTCGCAGCCGATGTCCAGCTGCTTCGCCTGCACCGCGATGTCGTCCAGCGATGCGGACAGCGCGGTCAGCGGCGCGATCTTCGCGCTGCCCTCGCACACGGCTTCCAGCCAGCGCGCAGAAGCTTCGGGCGCCGCGGCCTGCAGCAGGATGGGCGCGACGGCACAGGTCTCCACCACCGGCAAGTGCAGCCCGTGCGTAGCGAGGCCTTCGACGATGGAGGCAAGGTCGGCCAGCGTGCCGCCGACGCCGCCGGACTCTTCGGGCACGACCGTACAGGCCCAGCCCATTTCCCGGATCGGGTCGGTCTCGGCGAAGTCCTGTGTCGCGGCGTGGTCCTGCGCGAAGCGGTCGGCCGCATCGAGCAGCATGCCGGGAAACAATGGCGTGAATGACATGGACACTTTTCAGGCTCCCAGCAATTCGTTGGCGACGACGTTGCGCTGCACTTCGGAGGTGCCGCCGGCAATCGTTCTCGCCCTCGTGAACATGTAGTTCTGCACCCAGGTGGCGCCGGGCACGCCCTCGCCGTCATGGGCGAGGAAGCGGTGGGCCGCCTCCGGCCCGACCGCATCGAGCGCGATGGAGGTCAGGCGCTGGGCGACGTCGCTGCACATCAGCTTGATCACCGAAGGCTGCACGCCGAGCGGACGCTGGTGCTTCAGGTCGTCCGTCGCATGGGCCAGGATGACGCGCGCACCCTTGACATCGGCTTCGGCGAGCAACAGCCGGTAGCGCAGGTTGCTGAAATCACGGCGCCCGACGGCGGCCTTCGCAGCCTCTTCCACCACGCGCGTGACTTGCCTTCGCACCAACTCCAGCCGCGCGACGTTGGCGGGCGGCAGGCGCTCGCGTTCCAGCAGGTACTTGGCGCAGGTCCAGCCCTTGCCGGCCTCGCCGATCAGGTTGGCGGCGGGCACACGCACCTCGTCGAAGAACACCTCGTTCAGATGGTGCCAGCCGTCGATGGTGCGGATCGGGCGCACCGTGATGCCCTTGCTGTCCATCGGCACCAGGATCAGCGAGATGCCGTCCTGCTTCTTCGCCTCCTTCGAGGTGCGCACCAGCATGTAGATCATGTTGGCTTCGTGCGCGTGCGAGGTCCAGATCTTCTGGCCGTTGATCACGTAGTCGGTGCCGTCCAGCCGCGCGCTGGTGCTGAGCGAGGCGAGGTCCGAGCCCGAGCCCGGCTCCGAGTAGCCCTGGCACCACCAGTCGGAGCCGTCCAGGATGCGCGGCAGGAAGCGCGCCTTCTGCTCCTCGGTGCCGAAGCGGATGATGACGGGGCCGATGTGGCCCAGACCGTGGTGGTACAGCGGCGGGCAATCGGCCTCGGCCATCACCTCCTCGAAGATCAGCCGCTGCTTGATGTCCCAGCCGGTGCCGCCGTATTCGCGCGGCCAGCTGGGCGCGCCCCAGCCCTTCTCATGGAGGATCTTCTGCCACCCCATGTACTCGCGCTTGGTGACCTTCTGGCCCGCTGCGACGACGGCGCGGATCTCCGGCGGGCAGGCGCGGCGGGCAAAGTCCTCCAGCTCGCGGCGGAACGCGGCGTAGGCATCCGCCTCGCCATCGGCGATTTCGGTGTTCGACATGTTGTCTCCTGTCCTGTTTTCTATGAGCGGCTGGGCTCGGCGGCCACGTCGCCGCCCGTGCGCAGCTTCGTGATCAGCTCGTCCAGAGCGGCCGCGGCCCCGTCCGCGTCACGCTGCCGAAGGCAGAGCACGACCTTGCGCCGAAGCGGAAACAAGTCCGGCCGCAGCCGCACCGGGACCACGTGCGTCAAGCGCTCGCGCAGGATGGTGGTCATCGTCTGCGCCATGAGCATGAGGGCTTCGTTGTGCCCGGCTGCCGCGATGGCAGAGAAGAAGCGACTGGCCGACTCGATGCGTTGCGCGAGCGAGTCCGTGGCCTGATGCCGCTCGATGCCGTCGACGGCGGCCTCGATGGCATCGATCTCGCCTTCGGTGGCTCGCTCGCACGCCAGCCGCAACAGCGTCCCATACAGCGTGCGATAGGCTTCGTCGAGATCGGCCGAGCCGAGCCGCCCCTGGATCACCAGCGTGCGAAGCGACTCCGCCAGCATCATGTAGGCGCCCTTGTAGAACACCAGCGCCTGGTCGGCGGGGCCTCCGCTCATGTGCTTCACTTCTCCGATGAAGACGTCGTGGTCGCCGGCCTCATGACGGGCGTGGACGCTGCACTCGAAGCTTGCCAGGCAGTCTTCGATGATCGGCATTCCGAGAGGCCCCGAGCGCCAGGCCACGCCCTCGAACTTGTCCGCGATCTTGCTCGAGGCAAAACGACTCGACAGCGCATCCTGGCGCTCGGACAGGATGTTGATGGCGAACGCATCGGCTTCAGCGAACGCGCCCAGCAAGCTGCTTGCCTTGCGCAGACTGAACAGCACCAGCGGCGGCTCCAGCGATACCGAGCTGAAGGAATTGCAGGTCAGGCCTGCGGGCCGTCCGTCGGCGGCACGTGTCGTGATGATCGCCACCCCCGTCGGAAAGCAGCCGAGCAACTGTCGAAACAGCGTCGGTTCGATGGCATCGCGGTGCAAGGTCGTGCTACTCATGACGTACGCCTGCGCGCCTCAGGCGGCGGCGGCCTCGGTGGCCGGCTTGGCCACGTGCGGCGGGTCGTTGGCGATCTCGCGCTGCACGGCGGGCATGATGACCTTGGCCCACAGTTCCAGGTGCTTCAGCATCGTCGGGTGGTCGAAGTCACCCATCTGCGTCTGGAAACAGTAGTGCACGGGCTTGATGGCGCGGATCTCGCGCACCACCCGCTCGATCACCGTGTCCACCGAGCCCACGGGCAACAGGGCACGCATCTCGTCCAGGGTCGGCTCGCCTTCCACCATCGTCTCGGCCACCTGGTAGTCCTCGGCGATCTGCGCCGTGCGGCGCTTCAGGCTGAGTGCCACGCGGCGCTGGTAGCGGGCGCAATCGAGGTAGCGATCCACTTCGGCCTTGTTTTCGCTGGCGTAGGCCGCGCGCAGCACGCCGACCGGCACCTGGGCCGGGTTCTTGCCTTCACCCAGGGCCACCTTGTCGATCAGGGCGCGGGTGGCCTGCAGCTTCTCCACGCCGCCGTCGCCGCCGGAGACGAACACGTGGTGGTCGCCACGCACGGCGCGGGCAAGGAAGGTCGGGTCCACGCTGGTCACCCACAACGGCGGCATCGGCTGCTGCACCGCGCGCTGGCTGATCGCGCTCTCGGGCTGCTGGTAGAACTGGCCGTCGTAGGCGAACTTCGGCTCCTTCAGGCCCAGCTCCAGCATGTCCAGCATCTCCAGCGTGCGCTGCTTGGAGGTCTCCAGCGAAACGCCGAAGCGCTCGAACTCGAAGTGCTGGTAGCCGGAGCCGATGCCCAGGTTCAGGCGGCCGTCGGACAGCTGGTCCACCATCGCGACGTCGGCGATCAGGCGGGCTGGGGTGTACAGCGGTGCGACGACAATGCCGGTGCCCAGGCGAATGTTGCGGGTGACGGCGGCGCAGTGCGCGATCATCGTGAGCGGCGACGAGCACATGCCGTAGTTGCTGAAATGATGTTCTGCGAACCAGGCGCCGCCGAAGCCCAGTTCGTCCGCCAGCCGCGTCTGCTCCACGGCATCGCGCAGGATCTGGTGAGAGGTTTTGTGCTTGTTTCGCTGCTGCATCAGAATGAAGATTCCGAAATCCATGACGAGGCTCCTGGTTGGCTTGGTTGCGTGGAGCGATCTTAGGAACGGAGTGCCTGCGCCGCGCACCACGCCGCGCACACCTTCTTTGCGTTTTCTGAAATGAAGGCCCTCGATTCGCTGCGGATCTTCGTGACGACCCTGCGGAAGGGAAGCCTCTCGGCCGCGGGGCGCAGCCTGAGTCTTTCGCCCGCCACCATCTCGCGCCGCATCAGCGCGCTGGAGGAAGAGCTGGGGGTGCAACTGGTGGACCGCACCAGCCGCAAGCTCAAGGTCACCGAGGCGGGACAGGCCTTCCTCGGGCGCGCGGAGGTGGTGCTGGAGGCGATGGCGGAGGCGGAGGAAGCCGCGCGCAGCTCGAAACTGCTGCCCGAGGGCCGTCTGCGCATCCACTCGCGCACGCAGATCGGCCTGCGCGTGATCGCGCCGCTGCTGCCGCGCTTCGCCCAGCGCCATCCGGACATCCAGCTGGAGTTCGAACTCTCCGAACACCCTGTGAACCTGGTGGAGCACGACTTCGACATCGACATCCGCACCGGCGAGTCGACCGATTCGAGCTTCGTGATCAAGCGGCTGCTCAGCAGTGACGAAGTGCTGGTGGCCAGCCCATCCTTCATGAAGGTGCACAAGCGCATCCGCCACCCGCGCGACCTGCCGGAGGTTCGCTGCCTCACCTACCGTCGCGAGCACGAGGCCACCACCTGGAAATACATCGACGAACAGGGAGAACAGCAGGAGCTGGTGATCCAGGGCGTGTTGAGCTCGAACAACGGCGAACTGCTGCGGCTGGCCGCCATCGGCGGCATGGGGATCGCGCTGCTATCGGAGCCCACGGTGCGCAGCTGCATCCAGGACGGCTCGCTGTTGCGGCTCCTTCCCGATTACCGGTTCGCGGTGCGCGGGTTCTCCAACGGCATCTATGCAGTGTTCCGCCAGAGCCGCGCGCTGCCGCTGAAAGTGCGCGCCTTCGTCGACTTCATCGCCGAGGCGCTGCGCGAAGGCGACGCGGCCTGAGGCCGGTTTCAGTCCGCGAAGCGGTGCGCCGGCATCCCGGCGGCGGGCATCCCGCTCAGCTCGAACAGGCCGCCGTCCTGCGGCAGGAGTCCCGCGAGATGCGTGCTCCTGGAGATCGACGTGACATAGGCAACTTCGAACTGCGGGCCGCCGAAGCACAGGCTGGTCGGATGCGTTGCCGGCAGTTCCACCATCCGGTCGAGCCGTCCGTCGGGGGCGAAGCGGGCCATCTTCCCGATCCGCGTCAGCACGGTCCAGACGAAGCCCTGAGCGTCCACGGTCGCGCCGTCGGGGCCGGATCCGTAACCCTCGGTCTGCGCGAAGACGCGCTGGTTGGACAACGGACCTTCCGGCGCGTAGTCATAGGCCCAGATCGTGCGGACCGTGCTGTCGGCCACGTAGAGCGTGCGGCCGTCGAGGCTGAAGCAGGGGCCGTTGGTCAACCCGAACCCGCCCGCAATGCGCTCCACGCAGCGGTCGGGCCGCAGCCGGTACAGGCCGCCGAGGACAGCGTCGCCCGGCTGGCGGTTGATGTGCATGGTGCCGGCGATGAAGTTGCCCCAGGGGTCGCATTTGCCGTCATTGAGGCGCACGTCCGGGTGATCGATGTCGATGCGCGCCAGGATCTCCAGCTTGCGCGTGGCGAAGTCGTAGCGGGCGAAGCTGTTCTTCAGCGCCGCGACCACCGAACCGCTCTCGCAAGGCGCAATCGAGCCGACCGGCGCGGGCAGGCCGTGTTGCTCGGCCTCGCCGGTGGCAGGCCACAGCCGCCGTAGCGTTCCCGCCAGCGAGTCGATCCAGCAGACGGCATGCGCGCGCGCATCCCAGCACGGGCTTTCGCCCAGCAGGTCCTTCGTCTCGCCGACCCTTCGAATCTCCACGGTCATCATGGGGTCGAAGTTTGGCGACGATCCGGCACAGCCGGCGGCGCGCCCTGCAAAGCAGCTTTGCAGTTCCTGCGTTCCCGTGGTCCCACTCGGCTCCTAGAGTCGCCCGGATGAACGAACGAGCCGCTCCTCCCCCGCCCCTGCAGGGCATTCGCGTCATCGAACTCGGCAACTACATTGCGGGCCCCGGCACCGCGATGACGCTGGGCGACCTCGGCGCGAAGGTGGTCAAGATCGAATCGCTGGAAGGCGACATGGCGCGCCACACGGGCCACTTCGGCCACGCCATGCTGCGCGCCTACAACCGCAGCAAGAAGTCGATCGCCCTGGACCTGCGCAATCCGCGCGGGGTGGAGATCGCGCTGCGCCTGATCGAGCGTGCCGACGTGGTCGTGCAGAACCTGCGGCCGGGCGCCGCCGAGGCACTCGGATTGGGGGCCGATGCATTGCGCGAGATACAGCCGGGGCTGGTCTACGTCTCGATCAGCGGCTTCCCCGCGGGCGCGCCCTCGCGCGACCGGCCCGGCTACGACATCGCGGCGCAGGCGGAGAGCGGCCTGATGTCGGTGACCGGCGAGCCGCAGGGCCTGCCGCAGAAGGTGGGCGCCACCATCATCGACACGGCCACCGTGCAGGTGGCGGCGCAGGCGATCCTGGCTGCGCTCTTCCGGCGCGTGCGCACCGGCATCGGCGAAACCATCCGCATCTCGCTGCTGGAAGTGGCGCTGAACCTGCAGCTGCCGAACTGGAGCGACTACCTGGCGCGCGGCGTCGAGCCCACCCGCAGCGGCGACGGCCAGCCGCTGAGTGCTCCGGCGGCAGACATCTTTCGCACGCACGACGGCATGGTCGTGGTCTCCGCCTACGTGCAGGCGCACTGGGTGCGCCTGTGCGAAACCATCGGCTCCCCCGCGCTGGCGACGGACCCGCGCTTCCTCACCAACGAGCTCCGCGTCGCGAACCGGCCGGCCATGAAGGAGGCCGTGAGCGAACGGCTTTCTCGCTACGGCACGCGCGAGTGCGTCGACCTGCTCACGCGCAACAACATCGTGGTGGGTGTCGTGCGCAGCTACAGCGATGCCCTTGCGGGCGAAGACTTCCGGGCCAGCAGCATGGTCATCGAGGCTGCGCCGAACGGGGATCGCCCCGGCTATCGCAGCTTCGGCCTGCCCTATGACCTGTGCGACACGCCGCGCCTCCAGACCCAGGCCGCACCGGCCCACGGCGCGCACACCGAGGAATTGCTGCGGGAGGCGGGATTGAGCGACGCCGAGATCGCGGCACTGCGCGAGGCCGGCGTCGTGAAGGCCGATCAGTCCACCCGCTCCACTGGCGGCAGCTTGTAGCGCCCCTCCAGCAGGCGCTGCTGCGGGTGGTACATCCGCAGGATCAGGTAGAAGGGGGCGTCCGGCGCTGGCAACCAGTTCGACCCGGGCGTGGCAGGCCGCCGGTGGCCCACGTGGATCGTCAGTGCGCCGTCCGTGTCCCGCTCCAGGCCGCTGCGGCTGCCGAGCGCATGCCGGCCGAACGGATGAGCGGCCAGGAAGCGGTCGTCGCCATACACCGTGATGGACCAGAACGCATCCACCGGCAGGTCGCCGCCGTCCTCGAACCGGATGCGGTATGCATTGCGCCCGTGCAGCAGCTCGCCGTGCCGGTCGTAATCGGCCGGCGCGTAGATCGCCTCGTCCGCGGCCAGCGCGCCGATGCCTTTCCAGGCGGTGGCTGCGCGCAGCATGTAGTCGTTGCCGAAGCGGCCCAGGCGCGTGGAGAAGCGCCACGGCGCCTTGGATGCGGTGTGGGTGTGGCCTTCGATCAGCGCCATGCCTTCGCGATACGCCCCGCGCAAGCCCTCGATCGCGGCGCCGCGCAACTCGGTGAGCACGCCATCGGGTGGCAGCGCGATGTTCGCGGCAGTGAGCAACTCGAGAGGCGCGCGCTGCGACGGCGGCGGCGGAAAGTCATTGAACGCCCGCGCCAGGTTGGAAAAGAAGTCGAGCGCCGCATCTCCCGTGTCCTGCCACTGTGCCAGGCTCGCGAACGGCGCCGGCGCGGACGCGCCGTGCAGCCGGAACCCGGCTTGCATCGCACGCGCCGCAGGCAGGTCCGCCTCGCCGTCCACGATCACGCGGCCGAGCAGCCACACCAATGCGGAAGGACAACGAACGGCGATCGTGCCTGCCGCTGCGAGCGACTCCGGCGCGTCCGGGCCCAGGAGTGCATAACGAGCGCCCTCGGCGGGCACGTTGCGCGTGCCGAGGTTCTGGAAGTTGTTGGTGTAGACATCCAGGAGCTCCACGACGAAGAAGCGGCTGCGCGCCGGGATCTCCAGCACCACGGGCCCATGGCGAAGGTCCAGCCAGGCGTTGCTGTAAAGCAGGTCGACGGTCGGCGTGTTGAAGTCGCGGTCGCTGTGGGTCCACTGCCGCGTGCTGTGCGCGATCGTGTTGAACGGCGCCCGACCATGGCCCGGCTTGCCGGACATCGCCTGTCGCCGGCAGGTCTGCAGCGCCTCCAGCAGCGGATAACCAGCGATCACGGCCGGCAGCGCGGCCTGCATGGCCCACCGGGCCTGGATGGATGACGGCGTCGCCGGAACTGTGGATGTCATTCGATGAAATGAACCAACGGATGGACGCAGGATAGGCCGCGCAGGCCTGCCCCGCGTGCACGACATACAAAGCAGCTTTTCATTCCCTGCACGTCCGCGCGCTGTACCCGACCATAGACTGAGTCCAGGATTTACCTGCCCCTCCGAGGGGACAAAAGGAGACAAAGTGAGCTATCGGAAATTCATCTCGGGACTGCTGTCCGGACTGGTCGTGGCGCTGGGTTCGGCCCAGGCGCAGACGGCCACCAAGATCGTCGTTCCCTTCGCCGCCGGTGGCGGCACCGACCAGTACGTCCGCATCCTTGCAGCCGAACTGACGAAGCGCGGGACCCAGGTCATCGTGGAAAACAAGCCCGGCGCCAGCGGAATCGTCGCCGCAGACTACGTGGCGAGGTCGCGCCCGGACGGGCTCACCGTGCTGGTGTCGTCGCTGGGAACCCTGGCGAACAACACCGTCCTCTACGAGAAGCTGCCCTACGATCCCAACAAGGACTTCGCGCCGGTCACGCAGATCGCCTACCAACCGGCGATCATCGTCGGCCGGGCCGACCTGCCGTACACCAACATCAAGGAGATGGTCGCGTACGCCAAGGCCAACCCCGGCAAGATCAACCGCGGCTCCCCGGGCGCGGCGATCCTGACCAACCTTGCTCCCATGAGCTTCGAGAAGGCCGTCGGCATCAGTACAACCCATATCCCCTTCAACGGCGATGCCCCCGCCGTGCAGGCCCTGCTCGGCGGCCAGATCGACATCCATGGGACGTCCATCACCGGCTCCTTGCCGCATATCCGCAGCGGCAAGCTCCGCGTGTTGGGCGTGATGGACAGCCGCAGGCTGCCGCAGGTTCCCGAGGCGCCGACGTTCAAGGAGATGGGCTACGACTTCGACGCCACGCTGTGGTACTCGCTCTCGGTGCCGTCCGGCACGCCGAAAGACGTGATCGACCGTCTGAACAAGGCCGTCAACCAGGTGATCGCCGACCCGGAGTTCATCACCAAGGCCCGCGCCATTGGCATGGAGCCGCGCGGCGGCACGCCCGAGGAACTGGCGAAGTTCGTGCGCACGGAGCACGATCGCTGGGTCCCGCTGCTCCAGAGCCTGAACCTGCCCAAGCAAGTCCACTAGGTGATTCAAAGGCCGCCCGGGGGCGACGCCCCCGATTGGCGACGCGGACCCAAGCTCCGCGCCACTTCATCGAGCAGCCGCGGCACCAGCACGTTCTGCGGCGACGCGAGCCATACGCCGTAGGCCTCCGACGACGTGCTCGCGCCCTCCAGCGGACGAAACACCGCCCCCGGCAGCGCGCAATGGCGCATCGCGTCGGGCACCAGCGCCACGCCCATGCCCTGCGACACCAGCGACACCACGGCCAGCCAATGGCGCACCTCCTGGCGCACCTCGGGCCAGAAGCCGGCGTCGGCGCAGATCGACAGGATGCGCTCGTGGTAGTCGGGCGATGCGCTGCGCGAGAACAGAACGAAGGACTCGTCGCGCAGACCGGCGAGCGCGACCTTGCGCTTCTTCGCCAGCCGGTGCTGGGCCGGCAGGCAGGCGACGAAGGGCTCGGACACCAGCAGCCGGTACTGCAGTTCGGCCGGCACGCGGCGTGTGTGGACGAAGCCGACGTCCAAGCGGTCGTGCAGAAGCTCGGCCATCTGTTCGCCGGAGTTGAGCTCGGCCAGCGTCACGCGCACCGCCGGATGCGCCGCCTGGAAGCGCGTCAGCGCCTGCGGCAGCCCGCGGTAGAGCATGGCGCCGACGAAGCCGATGCGCAGCCGCCCCGCGGATCCTTGCGCCACGTGCCGCGCCTCCATTCGCGCCTCGTCCGCATCGCGCAGCAGCGCGCGCGCCGAGGCCTGCAGCGTCTGGCCCGCGGCGGTGAGGCGCACCGCCTTGCTGTTGCGCTCGAAGAGCTGCGCGCCGACCGATTCCTCCAGCTGGCGAATGGCCACGCTCAGCGGCGGCTGCGAGATCGCCAGCCGCCGTGCGGCCCGGCCGAAGTGCAGTTCTTCGGCCAGGACGATGAAGTAGCGCAGGTGGCGAAGCTCCATGGCGAGGCCCTTTCAACAATAGTCATATCAGATTGATCAAGACCAATCTGATATTAGACAAGAATCGTCGCCGCACCAAGAATTCGGGGAACAAGGAGACAAGCCATGCCCAGCCACGCTGCGACCGCCGACGGCACTGCCGTCCATCCCGTACCCGACCGCCACGGCCGGAGCCTCTACGCCGACGACACCGAACTGCACAGGTTGCTGGCGCTCTACCTGCCGGCCGACCTGCTGGCGCACATGCAGCCGCACTTCGAGCGCCTTGGGGCCCTGGCTGGTGGCCGGCTCGACGAGCTCGCGCACACCGCAGACCAGAACCCGCCCACGTTGACGCTGCGCACCCGCACCGGCGTCGACGACCCGCGGGTCCACAAGCACCCGGCGTACGTCGAGATGGAACGGCTCGCGCTGAGCGAGTTCGGCCTCGCCGCGATGTCGCACCGCGAGGACACGCTGGGATGGAAGGGCCGCATGCCGCCGCTGGTCAAGTACGTGCTGACCTATCTCTTCGTGCAGGCCGAGTTCGGCCTGTGCTGCCCGGTGTCGATGACCGATTCGCTGGCGCGCACCCTGAAGAAGTTCGGCAGCCCCGAGCTGGTCGAGCGTTTCATGCCGCGCTTGCGATCGCTCGACTTCGACACGCTGGCGCAGGGCGCGATGTTCATGACCGAGCAGGCTGCCGGCTCCGACATCGCCGCCACCGAGACCCGCGCCTGGCAGGACGAGCAGGGCCAGTGGCGCCTGGGCGGTGACAAGTGGTTCTGCTCCAACCCCGACGCCGACTTCGCGATGGTGCTGGCGCGCGTCGACGGCGGCCCGCCGGGCATGAAAGGCGTGTCGCTGTTCCTGCTGCCGCGCCAGCTCGACGACGGCAGCGCCAACCGCTACCGCATCCTGCGGCTCAAGGACAAGCTGGGGACGCGCTCGATGGCCAGCGGCGAGATCCGGCTCGAAGGCGCCCTGGCCTACCTGGTGGGCGAGCAGGGCCGTGGCTTCGTGCAGATGGCCGACATGGTGAACAACTCGCGCCTGTCGAACGGCGTGCGCGCCGCCGGCCTCATGCGCCGCGCGGTGGCCGAGGCCGAGTACATCGCGCACGAGCGCCGCGCTTTCGGCAAGCGGCTGGAAGACATGCCACTGATGCAGCGCCAACTGCAGAAGCTGCGGCTCCCCGCCGAGCAGGCGCGCAGCATGGTGTTCCAGACCGCCCAGGCGCTGGCACGGTCCGACGACGGCGAGACCGCCGCCTACCCGCTGCTGCGCATCCTCACGCCGCTCATCAAGTTCCGTGCCTGCCGCGATGCGCGCAAGGTGACCGGTGACGCGATGGAAGTGCGCGGCGGCTGTGGCTACATCGAGGAATGGAGCGACCCGCGCCTGCTGCGCGACGCGCACCTCGGCTCCATCTGGGAAGGCACCAGCAATATCGTCGCGCTCGATGTGATCCGCGCGGTGAAACGCGAAGGCTCGCTGCCGGTGCTGCAGGCGCACTTCGAGGCGCTGGTCGACGACGCGCCGCTCGCGCCTGCCTTTGCCGCCGCGCTGCGCGATGCTCTCGCGCGCGCCGTAGCGCTGGCGTTGCTCGCGGCCGCAGACGGCGGCGACCGCCTCGCGCGGCAGGCCGCGTCGGCGCTCTACCACGTGGCCAGCGCCATCGCGATGGCCTGGGAGGGCGCGCGTGGCGGCTCGGCGCAGCGTATCGAATGGGCGCAGCTCGTACTGCTGCACCGCGTGTTGCCGCGTGACCCGCTTGCTGCATTGGCGGTGCCGCGCGACTGGACCGCCGATTCCCCGGAGGCCCTCACGGCCTGACCCCTTCTCACCCACACAACGACGGAGACAAACCCATGCGACTTCTCGCCACACTCGTGCTCGCCAGCGCCGCGGCCCTGCCCTTGCTGCCTGCGGCACAGGCCGACACCTTTCCCGACAAGCCCGTCACGCTCGTGATCCCGTTTCCGCCGGGCGGCCCGACCGACGCGATGGCGCGCACGCTTGCTGCAGAGATGAAGGACCGCCTCGGCCAACCCATGATCGTGGAGAACCGCGCCGGCGCCGGCGGCAACATCGGCGCCGACTACGTCGCGCGCGCCACGCCCGACGGCCAGACGCTGCTGTTCGGCACCTCGGGACCGTTGGCTATCAACGCCAGTCTCTACCGCAAGGTGAGCTACGACCCGGTGAAGAGCTTCGCACCGGTGATCCAGGTCGGCCATCTGCCGAATATCCTGGTGGTGAACCCCGCCGTGCCGGCGAAGAACGTGAAGGAACTGATCGCCTACGCCAAGGCCAACCCCGGCAAGCTGAGCTACGCCTCGTCGGGCAACGGCGCGTCGTCGCACCTGGCCGGCGTGCTCTTCAACGCCTCGGCCGGCGTCGACCTGCAACACATCCCGTACAAGGGCACCGGGCCTGCGTTGAACGACCTGCTGGGCGGCCAGGTGAGCATGAGCTTCACCGACGTGCTCACCGCCCTGCCCTATGTCAAGGCCGGCAAGCTGCGCGCGCTGGGCGTCACGACGGCCGAGCGTTCGCAGGCGCTGCCGGATGTGCCGACCGTCGTCGAGCAGGGCGTGCCCGGATACGACGTGAGCGTCTTCTTCGGCATCGTCGCACCGGCCGGCACACCGCCCGAGCGCATCGCCAAGCTCAACCAGGCCTTCGTCGAGGTGCTCGACACGCCCAAGGTGAAACAGCTCTTCGCCTCGCAGGGCCTGGAGCCGGCGCCCGCCCACACACCGCAGCAACTGGGCAAGTTCATCCAGGCGCAGATGAGCAAGTGGGCCGGCGTGGTGAAGCAGTCCGGCGCGCAACTCGACTGACACCGCCATGAACGCATCGCCTTCCTCCACCGGCGCGCTGGCCGGCATCCGCGTGCTGGACATCTCCCGCATCCTCGGCGGCCCCTACTGCGGTCAGATCCTCGGCGACCACGGGGCCGACGTGCTCAAGGTCGAGCCGCCGCAAGGCGACGACACACGCACCTGGGGCCCGCCCTTCAAGGACGGCGTGGCTTCGTACTACCACGGGCTCAACCGCAACAAGCGCACGATGCACCTCGACCTCGGCAGCGCCGACGGGCGCGAGGCGCTGCTCGCGCTGGTGGCCGAGGCTGACGTACTGATCGAGAACTTCAAGACCGGCACGATGGAGCGCTGGGGCATCGGCTACGAGACTCTGGCGCAGCGCTTCCCGCGGCTTGTGTGGTGCCGCGTGTCGGGCTTCGGCTCCGACGGCCCGCTCGGCGCCCTACCCGGCTACGACGCCGCGGTGCAGGCGATGACGGGCATCATGAGCATCAACGGCGAGGCTGACGGCGGGCCGCTGCGCGTAGGCCTGCCGGTGGTCGACATGGTGACGGGCCTCAATGCGGTGATCGGTGTGCTGCTGGCGCTGCAGGAGCGCCAGCGCAGCGGACGCGGGCAGTTCGTGGAGGCGGCGCTGTACGACAGCGGCCTGTCGCTGCTGCACCCGCATGCGGCGAACTGGTTCGTCGACGGCAAGGCGCCGAAGCGCACCGGCAATGCGCACCCCAACATCTACCCCTACGACGCGCTGGCGACCGGCACCGAACCGGTCTTCGTGGCGGTCGGCAACAACGGACAGTTCGCGGCCTTCTGCCGCTGCATCGGCGTGCCCGAGCTGGCGGACGATCCGCTGTACGCCACCGCCGGTGCCCGTTCCGTGAACCGCGAAGCGCTGAAGGCAACGCTCGAAGCCGCGATGAAGGGCTTCGACGGCAACGCGCTGATCGACACGCTGATGGCCGCCGGCGTGCCCGCCGCACCGGTGCTGCCGGTCGACGCGGCGCTGGCGCATCCACACACAGCGCACCGCGGCATGGTGGTGGAGATGGCCGGCGGCTACCGCGGCATCGGCGCGCCCGTCAAGCTCGCCCGCACACCGGCGACGTATCGCCACGCGCCGCTTACTCCGGGCGAGGGCTTTGAAGCGCGCTGAGATTCACTCGTCGGGTGGCCCGCGGCTTCGAGGTCGGGCGAGCTTGCTGCCCCAAACGCTCCTGCAGGAACTCGAGAAAGCGCTGCGTCTTCGCCGGTAGCAAACGGGTCTCGGTGAGTGCGTAGACGGGCGTCGGGTTGGCCTGCCACCCTGGTAGAACCCGTCGCAAGCGACCGGCCACCACATCCTCGGCGGCCACCTCCTCAGGCAGCAGTATCACGCCCAAGCCAGTGAGTACGCCCAAGGGCCGCTGCTCAGCGAGTTGGCGGACATCTTTCCGGCCGAGTTCGCCGCTCGCATCAAGCGCGCCGGCGTCGTCAACGCCATGGACGACGAGAACTTCGCTGCGGCGGTGAAGTCGACCGGCCGCAGGAAGTTCATCATCGCCGGTGTGACCAATGACGTGTGCACGGTCTATCCGGCGCTGACCCTGGTATCGCAAGGCTATGACGTGCAGGTGGTCGCGGACGGCGGTGGCTCGCCGAGCAAGTTGGCCGACGACATGGCGCTGCGTCGCATGGAGAAGAACGGCGTCACACTGACCAGCACCAACCAGCTGATCGCCGAACTGGCAGGCAGCTGGGCCACACCTGAAGGCGGCCGCATCGTGCAGGACGTGCTGATGGACGCACTGCAGGGTTAAAAATGTCGCATGCAGCCAATCGTTGAGCGCTGCTCGAGCCGCAGCGATTGGCATGCAGTCTGCTCTAGTTGTGATGTTTCAGTAGATTGTTCAACGTCCGCTTGTTCCCCGTGGATGGCGCCGTGCAGCCACTTCAGCCGCCGAACCACTTGGCCGGCACGGTGACGAGTTGCGGGAACAGCACCATCAGGAACAGGATCGCGAACTCGGCCGCCATGAAGGGCAGCACGCCCCTGGTCACATCGTCCATCTTCATGCGCCCGACACCGGCTACCACGTTGAGCACGGTTCCGACCGGCGGCGTGACCAGGCCGATCGAGTTGTTGATGATGAAGAGCACACCGAAGTAGACCGGGTCGATGCCCGCCTGCTTGATCACGGGCATCAGCACCGGCGTCAGGATCAGGATGGTCGGCGTCATGTCCATCGCCGTGCCGACGATCATGCACAGCACCATGATCGCGATCAGCAGCATCGTCTTGTTGCCCATGAAGGGCTCGAGCAGGCCAATCACCTTGCCCGGCAGATCGGCCACCGTGATCAGCCACGCCGACACCAGCGCGGCCGCCACCAGGAACATGATGACGGCCGTGGTCTTGGCGGCACTCACGAACACGGCGTACAGCTGGCCGATCTTTAGTTCGCGGTACACCACCGTGGCAACGAAGAAGGCGTAGACGGCCGCCACCACGGCCGCCTCGGTCGGCGTGAATACGCCGAAGCGCAGCCCCACCAGGATGATCACCGGCAGCATCAGGGCCCAGGTCGCCTGGCGCAGCGCCGTCCAGATCTCGCGCGCCGATTTGCGCGGCGGCGGCACGATCTTTTCCTTGCGCACCAGGAACATCCAGGTGAGCCAGAGCGAAGCGCCGATCAGGATGCCGGGGAAGATGCCGGCCAGGAACAGCTTGGAGATCGACACGTTGGCCGCGACGCCGAAGATCACGAAGGCGATCGACGGCGGGATCACCGGCCCGATCACGCCCGAGGCCGCGATGAGTCCGCCGCAGCGCGCTTTGTCGTGGCCGGCGGCCACCATCATCGGCAGAAGCAGCGCCGTGAGCGCGGCCGCATCCGCCACTGCCGACCCCGACAGGGCCGACAGCAGGATAGCTGCGAGGATCGCCACGTAGCCCAGCCCGCCCCTGATGTGGCCGACGAGGGCCAGCGCGACGTCGATGATGCGCTTGGACAGGCCGCCCACATTCATGATCTCGCCGGCCAGCATGAAGAAAGGTACGGCCAGCAGCGGGAAGCTGTCGGCGCCGTTGACCACGTTCTGCGCCAGGATCTGCGCATCGAACAGGTCCAGGTGCCACATCAGCGCCACGCCGGTGGCGAGCAACGCGAAGGCGATCGGGATGCCCAGCGCCATGGTGCCGAGCAGCGCGCCGAGGAAGATGGCGACGGTCATGTCCTGCTCCTGGCCTGCTCGTTGGCGGCAGGCGCCGACTCCGCGTTCTGTCGCGCCAGCTGCGCCTGGAGTTCCTCGAATTCGGCGGCCTCCTCCGACTCCTTGACCATCACCAGTTCGTCGTCGCGCAACTGCCCGCTCAAGGTGCGCCACAGCTCGCGCAGCAACAGCACACCTGCCGACACCGCGAACACGACGCCGGCAAGATAGAAGATGGCGATGGAGGCACCCGTCACCGGCGCCTCGACCTCCCAGTTGATCTTGACCTGTGCCAGGCTGCCGGAGAAGAGCAGCCAGGTGACGTACAGCATCAGCAGCTGGCCCAGGACCAGGCAGACTTTCTTGCCGGCCACCGGCAGACGCGCGACGAGCATGTCGCTGCCGAGGTGCGCGTGCTCCTTCAGCGCGACGATGGCGCCGAGAAACACCAGCCAGACGAACAGCCAGCGCGACACCTCTTCCGACACGGTGATGCCGGTATTGAACGCATAGCGCAACACCACGTTGCCGAACACCAGCACCACCATGATCGCGAGCGCCAGCGCGACCAGCGCATCGAGCAGTTTGCAATAGCCATTGATCAGTCGGTTCATCGACGTCCCCTCATGACGCGCCGTGCGCGCCCGGTTTCACTCAAAACTGAGCAGTACCTTCATGGCCTGCGAGCGATCGGCCGCCAGCGCAAAGGCGCGCGCCGAGTCGCGGTAGGACAAGGTCGCCGAGATCAGCGGCTTCACGTCGACCAGTCCCTTGTTGAGCAGCTCCACCGCCACCGCGAACTCCTCGTGGAAGCGGAAGGCCCCGCGCAGGTCGAACTCCTTGGCCACGATGGTGTTGATCGGCAGCGTCGTCTCGCCGCCCAGCCCCAGCTGCACGATGATGCCGCGCGGGCGCAGCGCATCGAAGGCGCCGACCAGCGCGCGCTGGTTGCCGCTGGCCTCGAACAGCACGTCGAAATGCCCCTTGTCGGCCGTGAAGCGTGCCAGGCCATCGGGCTCCTCGGCCACGTTGACCACCTCGTCGGCGCCGACTTTCAACGCCTTGCCCAGCGTGTGCGCACCGACGTCGGTGGCCACGATGTGGGTGGCACCGGCGCGCCGCGCCGCAATGATGGCCAGCGCGCCGATCGGCCCGCAGCCGGTGACCAGCACGCTCTTGCCCAGCAGCGGGCCCGCGCGGCGCACCGCATGCAGCGCGACCGACAGCGGCTCGGCCATCGAGCCCTCGCCTTCGCTCACGCTGTCGGCCAGCCGATGCGCCTGCCAGTGCTCGACCACGATCTGCTGGCGGAAGGCGCCCTGCACGTGCGGGGTGCGCATCGCGCTGCCGTAGTAGCGCATGTCCAGGCAATGGTTCTGCAGGCCCTGCTGGCAGTAGCGGCAGAGGCCGCAGGGCCGGCTCGGGCTGATGGCGACGCGCTCGCCGGCCGCGAAGCCGCCTGCACCGGCGCCAACCGCTTCGATCACGCCGGCCACCTCATGGCCCAGCACCATCGGCTCCTTGATGCGGATGGTGCCGAAGCCGCCGTGCTGGTAATAGTGCAGGTCGGAGCCGCAGATGCCGCCGCAACGCACGCGCACCTGCAGCTGGCCGGGGCCGAGTTCGGGCGTGGCGACTTCTTCGACGCGCAAATCGCCGGGGGCGTGGATGACGAGTGCTTCCATGCGGGCGCCCTACTTCTTGATCTCGACGGTCGCCAGCAGCGACTTGAAATAGGTCGATTGGCTGTTCATGAAGGCCTGGAACTGTTCGCCATCCATATAGGCCGGCTGCAGGTTGGCCTTGGTCAAGGCTTCGCGAAACGCGGGGTCCTCGGAGGTCTTGCGCGCCGCCTCGCGCAGGTACCGCACCACCTCGGGCGGCGTGCCCGCGGGCACGCCCAGGCCACGCCAGGTGCCCAGCACCAGGTCCACGCCCTTCTCCTTGAAGGTCGCGACCTTGTCGTAGGGGGCCGCGAGCCGGCCTTCGGCCATGGACACCAGGACGCGGACCTTGCCGGCCGCCACGTGCGACCCGATCTCGGCCGGGCTCACGACGATCGCATCCACATGGCCGCCCGCCAGCGCGAGCACGCTCGGTGCGGCGCCCTGGTAGGGCACGTGGTTGAAGCGCACGCGCGTCTTCTGTTCGACGGCGGCGGCCGCGAGGTGCCAGATGGTGCCGGTGCCGGCGTTGCCCATCGACACGGCGCCGTCCTGCTTTCTCGCGGCGGCCAACAGGTCGTCGATCGACTGCCATGGCGAGTCGGCGCGCACGGCGATCAGGCCCGGATCGCCATTGAGCCGCGCAACGGCGATGAAGTCGGCGGTCGTGACCTTGGTCATCCCGAGGTGCGGAATGATCGCCAGCTCGGAGATCAGCACGCCGATCTTGTAGCCGTCGGCTGGTGCGCGCTGCACTTCCGTCATGCCGATGCCACCACCAGCACCTGGCTTGTTGGTGACGACGAGGGGTTGCGGCACGCTCTTCTTGGCAGCTTCGGCGAAGAGCCGGGCCATCACGTCCGTGCCGCCACCCGCCGACGAGGGCACGACGATCTCGATAGGCCGGCTCGGATAGTCCGCGGCCGGCGCGACAGGGGACCACAGCGTCGCCGCGATCGCGGCGATGGCGCCAAGAATGTTTCGGGTGTTCATGGTCTTCACTTTCCGGAACGAATGCGTTCCACCTCGGCCGTCATTTCCTTGCCCAGTTCGCCTGTCGTCTGGCGATGCTTGTCGATCACCGGCTTGAGCTTGTCGCGCATCCGTGCACGTTCCTGCGCCGAGACTTCGGTGATCACCATGCCCCGGCTCTTGAGCGTGTCGAGCGCCTTGGCATCCAGCTCGCGCGACACCTGGCGCTCGTAGCTCTTCACCTCGTTCGCCGCGTCCGTCAGCACCTTGCGCTCATCGGCCGACAACTGGTCCCAGAACTTCTTGCTCATCAGCACGAGCAGCGGCGAGTACGCATGGCGCGTGGTGGAGGCGTACTTCTGGACCTCGTAGAACTTGGTTACCTCGACGGAGATGAACGGGTTCTCCTGGCCGTCGACGGCCTTCTGCTCGAGGGCCGAATACAGTTCGGGGAAAGGCATCGGCACGGCGTTGGCGCCCATCGCATTGAAAGACTCGATGAACACCGGAATCTGCTGCACGCGGATCTTCAGTCCCTGGATGTCCTCGAGCTTGGCGATCGGCCGCTTGCTGTTGGTCAGGATGCGAAAGCCATGATCCCAGTAGGACAGGCCGACCAGCCCTTTGGCAGGCAGCTTGTCGAGCAGCTTCTTGCCGACCGGGCCGTCCAGCGCGGCGTCGACCTCCTTGAAGCTGTCGAACAGGAAGGGCGTGTCGAAGACACCGAACTCCTTGTCCATGCCGGTCAGAAGGCCGGGCCCCATCATCGACATCTCGATGGTGCCGCCCTGCATCGCCGATGCCACCACGGCTTCACCACCGAGCGTGCCGCTGCCGTAGAGCTTCACGTTAAGTTTGCCGCCGCTCTTGCTCGCGACCATCTCGGCAAAACGCTTGGCGCCGATCCCGTGCGCCGAGTCCGCCGTATTGGCAAAAGCGAACTTGATGTTGCGCTCCTTGATGTCCTGCGCAAAGGCCGTGCCCGCGGCGCCGACGCAGGCGCCGGCAACGGTCAATCCAACAACGACCGCGCGAATGCTTCGTTTCATCGACTGTCTCCTGAATGGAATGTGTAGTTAGGGAACGCTTAGAGAACGGAAACCATGCCGCCATCGACGTAGATGATCTGGCCGCTGACGTAGTTGGAAGCGGTGGACGCCAGGAACACGGCCACGCCCACCAGTTCGTCGGGGCGGCCCCAGCGACCGGCCGGCGTGCGGCCCTTGACCCAGGCATCGAAGCTCGGGTTGTCGATCAGGGCCTGGTTCATGTCGGTCAGCATGTAGCCGGGCCCGATGGCGTTCGCCTGGATGTTGTGGCCGGCCCATTCGGCAGTCATGGCGCGCGTCAGCATCTTGATGCCGCCCTTGGCCACGGTGTAGGGCGCGACGGTTGCGCGCGCCAGTTCGCTGGTGAGCGAGCCGATGTTGATGACCTTGCCGCGGCCGCGTGGGATCATGCGGCGGGCCGCCTCGCGGCCGACAACGAAGGCGCTGGTCAGATTGGTCTCGATCACGCGGCGCCAGTCTTCCGTCGCGAGCTCGACCATGGGCTTGCGGAACTGCACGCCGGCGTTGTTCACGAGGATGTCGATCTCGATGCCGGCCGCGTCCAGCTGGTCGAACGCGCCGACCACTGCGCCCTCGTCGCAGACGTCGAAGGCATACGCCTCGACCGCATAGCCCTTGCCGCGCAGCGCTGCGGCCGAATCGGCCAGCCGTGCCGCATCGACGCCGTTGAGCACGATCCGTGCGCCGGCGGCGGCAAGGCCCTCGGCGATGGCGAAGCCCAGGCCGCGCGAGGAACCCGTGACGAGCGCGGTGCGGCCCGTGAGATCGAAGAGTTGAATGGACATGGTCTCCGTTCCTAGGGCGTTTGAAGCGTTCCGTCGGCCAGACGCGTTTGCGTCCATGTGGTCACGACGTTCTCGCACGGGTATTTGCGGGCTTCCTCTTCGTCGATGTCGACGCCGAGGCCCGGCTTGTCGTTTGCGTAGACGTAGCCGTTCTCGAACGCCGGCAGGCCCGGAAAGACGTCGAGCAGCGCATCGCGCGGCCCCTTGAGTTCCTGGATGACGAAGTTGGGCGGCTCCGTGCCCGACCACTCCTGTACGCCGAAATTGCGCGCCGCCAGGTCGATGTGGATGTTGGCCGCGTGGCCGAGCGGTGACATGTCGCCCGGGCCGTGCCATGCCGTTCGCACGCCGAACTGTTCGGCAAAGAGCTGGAGCTTCCTGCCGGGCGTGATGCCGCCGATCTGGCTCAGGTGGACGCGGATGTAGTCGATCAGCTGGTCGGTGATCAGCGTCTTCCATTCAGACGGGTTGTTGAACAGCTCGCCCTGCGCCAGCGGGATGCGGGTCTTGTCGCGCAGCTGGCGCAGCCACTTGCCCTCTTCGAGCGCAATCGCATCCTCGAGAAAGAACAGATCGAAGCGCTCCATCTCGCAGGCGAACTGGATTGCCTCGATCGGCTTCAGCCGCTCGTGCACGTCGTGGCAGAGCGAGACGTCGAAGCCCACCTTCGCTCGGATGCCTTCGAACAGCTTGATCGTGTCGCGCATGTACGTCCTGCTGTCCAGGTAGATGCCGTGCGCAGCACCCCTCGGCGCCGTCGGGGGGGCCGGTCCGAAGGCGCCGCCGCCGTAGCCGCCGCTCTGGCAGCGGATGTGGGTGATGCCCTGCTCCCGGTACTTCTGGATGTTGTCGCAGAGCTCGGCCAGGTCCCGGCCGTCCGCATGCCGATAGATCGGCACGCCCTCCCGGCACTTGCCCCCGAACAGCTGGTAGAGGGGCATGCCGGCCATCTTCCCCTTGATGTCCCATAGCGCCATGTCGACGCCCGAGATGGCGTTGTTCTCGATCGGTCCGTTGCGCCAGTAGGCGTTCTGGTGCATCAGCTGCCACAGCTCCTCGATCGCGCTCACGTCCCGCCCGATCAACAAGGGCCGGAGGTATTCCTCGACCAGGCATTGCACGGCCCGATGCCGGTAGGAGAAGGTCGCGCAGCCGAGGCCGTACAGCCCGGCCTGGTTGGTTTCCACCTTGACGACGAGGAGGTTGATCCCCTCCGGGGCCGTGAGGATGACTTTGACGTCTGAGATCAGGGTTGCCATGACAAAAAGAATACTGTGATATTTCACAAAAGTTCTTCGTGTTTACCCTATTCACACCCATCCCATCCGTCGGCAGTCGTTCATTGGAGAAAACGACGCTATCGCTGCAGAAAATCTTGAATATCAGGCTATGCTTACCATGGAACGTGCGATGGGCACGGACCCCCTTCAGACCACGAGCCGCATGCCTTCAACCACCCGTCCGCGACCGCGTCTGGCCGCAAAGAGTGCTTCGGTCCAGGACCCGTCTCGCCGGCGAAGTTCGGTGAGCCTCTCCGACCTGGCCTATGCGCGCATCGAAGAACTGCTGGTCTGCTGCGAACTGAGGCCGGGACTGTTCCTGGCGACGCACGATCTGCAGGGGATGGTCGGCTTCGGTCGTACGCCGGTTCTTCAGGCCGTCAATCGGCTGGCCGCCGATACGCTGGTGCACGTGACGCCACGACATGGCTTGCAGATCGTGCCGGTCGACCTTACGCGCGATCGCGTCCTGCTGCGCTTGCGGCGCGACATGGAGCGTTTCGTGATCCGGTTGGCCACCGAGCGATCCGGTTCTTCACAGCGCAACCAGATGCTGCATCTCAAGCGCCAGTTGGCCGAACACAGGGACGGCATGACGCTCGAGCAGTTCAACGTGGTGGATCGGCGCATCGACCAGCTCTTTCTCGCGGCCGCCGGCGAACCTTTCGTCGAAAGCACGCTGCGGCCGCTGCACACCATCTTCCGTCGCATCGGCTGGATCTATCACACGCATGCGGCGCGGGGTGCCAACTTGCAGGACACGGTGGACGCGCACATTGCCGTCCTTGATGCAGTCGCCACTGGCAATGTTGATGATGCGATTTCGGCCTCCGATCGCCTGGTGGACTTTGTCGAAGGGATGTTCGAAGTGCTTGAGCGTGAAGTCGAGCCGGCGCTTCTGGACTGCCGGCTTGGCGAACTGGACGAGACATTCTTGCGATCGGACTCCTCGTTCGACCATAGGGAAGGTACGTAAGCCACCTTCAATCGATAGGACGACTTCTCTCGGCAGCACGAATAAATAGCTTGCTATTAGATAGTGTGCTATTTATAATTCGCCCATGGCAAGCAAATCACCCGTCGCAGCCCCCTCCGAGGCGTATTCCCTGGCCCTGGAGCAACAGCTTTGCTTTGCGCTCTACTCGACCATGCTGGGCTTCAACAAGGTCTATCGTGGATTGTTGAAGGACCTCGGCCTGACATACCCGCAGTATCTGGTCATGCTGGTGTTGTGGGAGCGCGACCGATTGACGGTGTCCGAGATCGGGGAACAACTGTTTCTGGAGTCGCCCACGCTGACGCCGTTGCTCAAGCGTCTCGAGTCGGCGGAGCTCATCGATCGGCGTCGCTCGACATCGGATGAAAGGCAAGTCGTCGTGTCGCTGACGAGCAAGGGGCGCGCTCTGCGGGCTCGAGCGAAAGCGGTTCCCGCGTGTGTCGCTTCCGCCGCCCGGTGTTCGGCGGATGAGTTGCGCTCGATGCGCGAGCGACTGCTGGAGATACGGACGAACTTGTTCAAGAACGCCTCCTGAACACATCGTGACGGGCACAGCACTGTGCCCTTCTTTCCGGCATATACATAGCACACGATTTACTTGCACACATTTTACATGGCGGCGTCGCGCACCGACATGCACCCGAAGACGCGAAACCTTGAAACCAACCTCCAACGAAGCCTGCTATGAAGACTCTTTCCAAAATCTTCGCCCTGTCCATCATCAGCCTGGCCGCGAGCACAGCGCTGGCAGCCGCCGACAAGCCGGAAACCGCACAGCCTCATGGCAGCAAAGTTCCGGCCAGCGCTCAAGCCAGGCCGGCCGGCAGCTACATCACCACCAAGGACGGTACGCAGATCTACTACAAGGACTGGGGCTCGGGCCAACCCGTGGTCTTCAGCCATGGCTGGCCGCTCAACTCCGACAGCTGGGAATCGCAGATGCTTTTCCTGGCCTCGCAGGGCTTGCGGGTCATCGCGCATGACCGCCGCGGCCATGGCCGTTCCAGCCAGCCCTGGAACGGCAATGACATGGACACCTATGCCGACGACCTCGCCACCCTGATCGAGAAGCTGGACCTGAAGAACGCAGTGCTGGTCGGCTTTTCGACCGGCGGCGGCGAAGTGACGCGCTACATCGGCCGTCACGGCACGAAACGTGTGGCCAAGGCGGTGCTCGTGGGTGCGGTTCCCCCGCTCATGCTGAAGACGCCGGCCAACCCCGGCGGCCTGCCGATCGAGGTGTTCGACGGCATCCGCGCCGGCTCGATCGCGAATCGCTCGCAGCTCTACAAGGACATCGCCTCGGGCCCGTTCTTCGGCTTCAACCGGCCGGGCGCCAAGCCTTCGCAGGGACTCATTGATTCATTCTGGATGCAGGGGATGATGGGCGGCCACAAGAACACCTACGACTCCATCAAGGCGTTCTCGGAAACCGACTTCACCCAAGACCTGAAGAAGTTCGACGTGCCGACGCTCATCGTTCACGGTGACGACGACCAGATCGTGCCGATCGACGCGTCCGGCCGCGCATCGGCCAAGCTGGTCAAGGGCGCCAAGCTGATCGTCTATCCGGGCGCCCCGCATGGTCTCACCGACACGCACAAGGATCGTCTCAACAGCGACCTGCTCGCCTTCATCAAGGGCTGATCAGCGCCAGGCATGCCCGCGCCGTCGGTGCGCGGGTGATCCGTTCAGAAGACCGTCGATCGCCTCCAACGAACCGTTCAGCCGACGTGGAATTTGGATGACGCTGCGCCGGTACCGGATGAAGCATTGTCTGAGACTGTTGATCAGAGCGAGGTCACGCCATGCCGAAGCACTCGAAACCCAAACAGGCGCTGCGATATCTCGGAGCACAAGCGGCGGTTGCCCTCGGCGTCATGAGCATGCACCCGGTTGTCGCGGCGGAATCCATCTTCAAATGCGGCAAGACCTACACGAACGTGCCGCCCAGCGCGCGGCCGGCGCAGCCTCGGTCCGATGCCTGCGTACTGGTCGACACCGCAGATCAGCCCAAGGGAAAGACGACAAACATTGCAGTCGACGGATCCCGGCAGATCACCGTTCCCGTCGGCCAGGACGGCCGCTTCTGGATTCATGGCTCCGTCAACGGCTTCCCGGTGCGCTTCGTGATCGACAAGGCCGCCACAGTCAATGCCGGCGTCGCCGTGACCGAAGACTTCGCCGCACGGGCGAACCTGATCGGAGGTTCCCCCGCGCACATGCAGACCGCCGGGGCCGTCATGGATGCGCGTCGCATCGAGCGTGTGCCCATGACCTTCGGGCCCTTCAGCGTGCCGCAGGCCACCGTGGTCGTGGGCTCGCTGGGCCGCAAATCGACGGACGCCCTCCTAGGCCGGGAACTGCTGTCGCTCTTCGACGTCACTGCCAACGACCGTGAACTGACGATCGTGGGCAGATAGAGCGATCACGCGCCCCTCAGAGACAGGTGGATGCCGGCGATCATGCAGCGCACCGAGCCGCCCGCCATTTCGATCGTCGGCACCGACAGGGGAATGAGCCGGGCCGAGCGCTGGATGGTCGTCTTCTGCTGAGCGGTGA
Organism: Variovorax sp. LjRoot84; assembly: GCF_964254305.1. Lineage (NCBI taxonomy): Bacteria > Pseudomonadati > Pseudomonadota > Betaproteobacteria > Burkholderiales > Comamonadaceae > Variovorax > Variovorax sp. LjRoot84. The sequence goes on along the minus strand of NZ_CAXUTE020000001.1, from coordinate 2,893,162 downwards.
GGCTCTCGAGGGCCCGCTGCGACAGCGCCAGAATCCGGCCGTCGCGGCCCGACAGTTCGATCGCGTTGCCGGCGAAGTCGGCGATCTGCCGGGCGCTCAGCGCAATGACCTCGCGCCCCGACTCCTGCAGCCGGGCGCGCAGTTCGGCGGCCCTTCGCTGGTCGGGAACCATGTCGAAACCCACCATCGCAAACTCCGTCGCCACGCACATCAGCACATTGGTGTGATAGATCGGGCGGCCGGCCTCATCCGCCGTGTCGAACAGCATCGGCTCGAAGTTGAAATGGGTGCTGAAGCGCTCCAGCGCCACCGGATCGGCACGGTTCGAGCGCGCCGTGTAGGCCACGCGCGCAAGGTGATCGAACACCATCGCGCCGGTGCCTTCGAGGAACAGGCCATCCTGCTCCAGACCGGAATAATCGATCACGTCCTGCACGCGGTACCTGGACTTGAGCATCTCGATCACGTCGGCACGGCGTTCGCGGCGGCGGCTCGGCGCGTGCATCGGATAGATGGCGACGTGCCCGCCCGGATGCGTGGAGAACCAGTTGTTGGGAAAGACCGAATCCGGCGTGTCGCGGTCTCCCTGGTCTTCGAACAGGTGCACGCGCACGCCTTCGGCTTCGAGGCGCTCCACGGCGGCCGTGACCTCGCGATGCGCTGCGCCGCCCACGGCCTGCGCGGCCTCCTTCGCGGCCAGGCTCTGGAACGCGTTGTCGGCGGCGGTTTCCGAGTTCGGCGTGAACCGGTGCGGGCGGACCATGACCACGGCGGCAGGCGCCTGGATGGAAGGCATGGCGATGAGCCCGTTCATGCGACGCGGCGCATGACGGCATGCGAGGCGCCGCTGCGCGTATGGCGGAACAGGTCCTTCGGATCCTCGGCCCAGGGCACCAGCTCGACGCTCATGCCGAGATTGCGCTTCTCGGTCTGCGCGTGCACGTAGCGCAAGGTCGAGTAATCCTCCAACGCGAAGCCCACGGAGTCGAACACCGTGACCTGGTCAGCGCGCTGGCGGCCCGTTTCGGTGCCGGCGAGCACGCGCCACAGGTCGACGACCGGGAAGTCCTGCGGCAACTGCTGGATGTCGCCCTCGATGCGCGTCTGCGGCTCGTATTCGACGAACACCTGAGCATTTCGCAGAACGTCGGCGTGCAGTTCGGTCTTGCCCGGGCAATCGCCGCCGATGGCGTTGATGTGCATGCCCGGCTCGATCATTCCGGGCGTGAGGATCGTGGCGTAAGCCTTGTCGGCGGTGACGGTCGTCACGATGTCGGCGCCGCGGACCGCCTCGGCGGTGGAACCGGCGCGAATGATCTTCAGAGACGGGTACGCCGACAGATTGCGGACCAGCTTGTCCGTCGCACGGGCGTCGACGTCGTAGACGGCGATCTCCTCGATGCCCAGATGGCTGTGGAAGGCGAGCGCCTGGAACTCGCTTTGCGCGCCGTTGCCGATCAGCGCCATGCGGCGCGCATCGGGCCGTGCCAATGCGCGCGCCGCCACGAGCGAGGTCGCGCAGGTGCGCAGCGCGGTGGCGACGGTCAGTTCCGACAAGAGCACCGGGTAGCCGGTCTCGACCTCGGCCAGCACGCCGAAGGCCATGACCGTGTACAGGCCACGCGTGGTGTTGCTCGGATGGCCGTTGACGTACTTGAAAGCGTAGCGCTTGGCGTTGGACACCGGCATCAGTTCGATGACGCCGATCTCCGAGTGATTGGCGACGCGGGCGGACTTGTCGAACTCGGGCCAGCGCACGAAGTCCTGCTGGATGGCATCGGCGAGCTCGCCGATGAAGCGGGGCACACCAATGTCCTGAACGAGGCGGGACATGGTGGGGACGTCTACGAAGCGGGTCATGAAGGGCTCCTGGAAATTGCGATTGCTGCGCGCAGCCATGCCGCAATTGTTCCGTCGCGGGGTGCCAGAATGAACCATCCAACTTGGCAAATTCCTCCTGGAGGATTACATTTTGCTAAGTAGGAATGGCACTTTGAAGATCTGACAATGGACGACACCGACCGCCAACTCATCGCGCTGCTGCGCGACAACGCGCGCATGTCCGTGGTTGCGCTGGCAAAGAAGCTGCGCGTCGCCCGGGCCACGGTGCAGAACAGGATCGCCAAGCTGGAGAGCGACGGAACCGTCGTCGGCTACACGGTGCGCTTGCGGCCGGAGGCGGAGGCCCATCGCATCCGGGCGATCACGAGCATCGAGGTCGAGGGCCACCACGGGCCCGATGTGCTCAAGAAGCTGCGCGGGCATCCGAATGTCGTTGCCTTGCACACGACGAATGGCCGCTGGGACCTGATGGCCGAGTTGCGTGCCGACACCCTGGAGGCGTTCGACAAGGTGCTCAATGCCATCCGCTCGATTCAGGGCATCTCGAACACGGAGACGAGCATCTTGCTGTCCACGCACAAGCTGTAAGCGCGATCAAGGGCATCGGCTGGCAGCTGCGGGTCTAGAAGGTCTCCCAGTCGCCGCTGCCGGCTGGCGTGCTCGTGGCGGCCAGTTGCTTGCGCTGCGGCGCGGCAATGGCCCGCCGCGCCGGTGGCTGTGCCGGCCGCACCGGCTGGACGACAGGCCGCGTTTGCACCGGCATCGGCTTGGGCTGGGCCACGACGGGCTGTTCGTCGTCGTCGAGCTTGAAGGTGCCGACGACCTGCGAGAGGTTCCCCGCCTGCTCTTGCATCGATTGTGCCGCAGCCGCGGCCTCTTCCACCAGCGCCGCGTTCTGCTGCGTCACCTGGTCCATCTGCGTGATCGCCTGGTTGATCTGCTCGATGCCCTGCGTCTGCTCGTGGCTCGCTGCCGTGATCTCGCCCATGATGTCGGTCACCCGCTTCACGCTGCCCACGATCTCTTCCATCGTCTTGCCGGCTTCGCCGACCAGTTGGCTGCCGGCATCGACCTTGCCGACCGAGTCGTCGATCAGGCCCTTGATTTCCTTGGCGGCGGCGGCCGAGCGCTGCGCGAGGTTGCGCACTTCGGCAGCCACGACTGCGAAGCCGCGGCCCTGCTCGCCGGCACGCGCCGCCTCGACCGCCGCGTTCAACGCGAGGATGTTGGTCTGGAAGGCAATGCCGTCGATCACGCCGATGATGTCGACGATCTTCTTGGAGGACGCATTGATCGAGGCCATGGTGTGGACCACCTGGCTGACCACGTCGCCGCCCTTGACCGCCACTTCGGAGGCCGAGAGCGCCAGCTGATTGGCCTGGCGCGCGTTGTCGGCGTTCTGCTTCACCGTGCTGGTGAGTTCTTCCATCGAGGCCGCGGTCTGCTCCAGCGAGCTGGCTTGCTCCTCGGTGCGCGAAGACAGATCCTGATTGCCGGCAGCGATTTGCCTGGATGCCACCACGATCGAGTCGGTCGACGCCTTGATGCGGGTCACCACGTCGGTCAGGGTGTCCTCCATTTCGCCCATGCCGCGCAAGAGGCGTCCGAAATCGCCGCCGCGCTCGGTTTCGAATTCCTTGCTGAGGTCGCCCGAAGCCACGGTCTCCGCGATGAAGATCGCTTCGCCCAGCGGCTGCATGATGCTGCGCGCGAGCCAGAGGGTGCAGCCGACGCCCGCCAGCAGGGCGACGAACCCGAGGCCCAGCATGAGGTTCTGCGTCGAATCGATACGCCGCGCGAGTTCCGGGGTGATGGTGCCGCTGCCAGCGATGTCCTGGAGGCACGCGATGCCGATCGCGACCCCTGTCGCCATCAACAGCAACACGATCCCGAACCCCATACCCAGTTGGGTACTGATCTTCCAATTGCGCATGTGCTTTCCCCGTCGCGGCCGCCAAACTGGGCCGGGTTGTCAGGCATATCGGCAGCGCGGAGCCGAAACTTGAGGGGCTCAGGCCTAGGTACAAACCCGAGGTTTCGGGCGCCCTACGCGTCCAACGGCACGCCGCCGCCGAAACGGGCCACCCATTGGTCCCACAGGTCCTGGTTGACGCTGGCGAACGGCCGTTGCCAGGCGGTCAGCATCTGGAGCTGGAAGTTCTGAGCCTGCATCAGGCTCTCGATGAAGGCGGCCTGCCAATCGAGGACGGGCTGAAAGTTGCCGTAAGGGATGGGAAATGGATTCGCGATGGTCATGCCGGTCTCCATGTTGGATGCGTGGACCAAGCCTAGTGGATGCCGCCCCGTGCTTCAAGCATGCGCGCCGACCACCCGCTGCACCTTGCCGCTGCGGCCGCGGCGTCCCGTCTCGCCGCTTCGGCAATGGATGTGCACGCCGGCCGCGCCTTGCCGCACCAGAAAGGCCGAGAGTGCCGCCCGGGCGCGCCGCAAAGTCGTGTCCGCGGCCTTGCCATGCAATCCCGTGCGCAGCAGCAGGTCGCAAGGCCCCTGCTGCTCGAGCTGGAAGTCGAACAGGCCCGCATCGTCTTCCAGCACCGTGCTCACGGCCAGCGGCAGGATGCGCACCATCCGCGCACCGGGGCGGCCAAGCCGCAGCGTGTCGTCGTTGCGGCCCTGAACCTCGATCACCGGATGATGGGAGCCGCAGGCGCAAGCCGAAGCGCGCTGCGTGACGCGGTCGCCCAGGTCGTAGCGGATCAGCGGCTGCACGTGGTTCGCGAGGTTGGTCAGCAAGGTGGTCGCGCCGGCCTCACCGACGGGCACCTGGCGGCCACCTTCGTCGACCGATTCGAGGATCGCCCAGTCGCAGTTCAGATGCAGGCTGCCGCAACGGCATTCGGCGGCGAGCGTCAGGAACTCCGAGGCGCCGTAGCTGTCGGCCACCCGGCAGCCCAGGGCCTGTTGCAGGAAATCGCGCGTCGCCGTTGAGAGGTCTTCGCCGCCGGTCCACAGCTCGCGCGGGGCTTTCTCGAGCCGGCCGGCAAGGCGCTCCTCCGCCAGCAGCACGGCCACGCTCGGATAGGTGGCGATGACAGCGGGTGCCAATGCATTCAGTTCTGCCACCAGCTTGCCGGCGGGCTGCAGGAACGAGATGCCGCGGAGGCTGCCGGCCAGCGCAGGATTCAGCCGCCGCAGCCGCTCGATCGACACCGTGCTGGCGAAGTGGCCGCAGGTCGCACCGACGAAGGCGATGCCTTCGCCGACGGACCACGGGTCCATCATCCGCTGAAGCGGCCGCAGCACCGGCCGCCGCCAAAATTCGAGCGCGTCGTACACCGCCATCGCCCGGGCGTCCTGCACGAAGATGGCCGGCTCGCCGCTGCTGCCCGAGCTCTCCCACACCACGTAACGGCCGAGGAAAGGGTCCGCGATGCGAGAGCGGTCGGAGGTGAAGCGGCGCAGCGCATCGAGCCGCAGCGCGGGATCGGTGACCCAGTCATCGAATCGGCGCATCAATTCGGCCTTCTGCGCAATCGGCAGCTCTTCGAGGCGCAGGCGCGCCGGATCGCGGCCCGCGAGCAGCTTGCGGTACAGCGCCGATCCGCGCGCTGCGGACCTCAGCAGATCGGCCAGACGCCGCGCCCGCCGGCCGGCCAGCGCCTCTGCGCTCGCATGCGAGGCCACGGCCACGTCGGCGGCGACAAAGCTCGTGAGCCAGGGATCGAAGGGCGGCAGCATGGTGCGGCGGAGAAAGAGGCCGCCATGGTGGACGCACTCGCCGGCAATGCCAAGAAGATTCGCGCGCGGCGCGATGCCGGCAGGGGTTTAGGGCCTGTTAACAGGCCCTACCGCAGGTCGCGGCGCGCCAGCAACACGTTGCCGCCGGTGGTGTTGAACGAGATGGTCGGTGCGCTGAAGTCGCTCAAGGGTGCACCGAGCCCGATTTCGCCGCTGCCGTGCAGCACGCATTCGTCGCGCCGCAGCGCGATCTCGCCGCTGGCACCGGCCGTGCCGTGAAAGCGGACCCAGGTGCCGTAGGTGCTGACGTCGACCAGCACGCAACTGCCCTGCCGCGCTTCGATGCGCGCGTGCAGCCGCGACACGCGCGGATCGTTGACCACGAACTGGGCTTCGTCGACGCGCCCCAGATGGATGGGCAGCTCCGCGGCGCGAAACATCGAGCGCACGTCCAGCCATGCGAGTTCGATCTGCCCGAAGGACGAATCGGCGCCTCGCACCGGCGGCGCCAGGGAGGCCGGCATCGTGAGGAACTCCGAGACCTCGTCCTGCCAGTCGATACGGTGGACGATCGGCATCTCGTTCTTGCCGCGGATGTTGATCGGGCCGAGGCTGCGGTGGCGTACCTCGCCGCCCACCAATTCGTCGATGACCGACTCCGTGGCCCAGATCTGGCTCGGGCCGGCCAGATCGCTGAGCCGCGAAGCCAGGTTGACCGCGTCGCCATAGCAGTCGCCGTCGACTTCGACCACCTCGCCGCTCGCCACGCCGATCTGAAGCTCCATCCTGAGCGGTGCGGGCCAGGTCTGAAGCCGCTTCTGGTGGTTGCGCTGGAGTTCCAGCACGGCCCGGGTGGCGGTCGCACCATTGGCGAATATCGCAAAGACGCCATCGCCCAGCGATTTCACGACGCGGCCGCCGTGCGCCTCGCAAACACCCCCGATCCACTGAATCAGTCTTGTGACAGTGTCGGTTGCACGTGCATTCCCCATGGCCTCGAAGACCCGGGTGCTCCCCGTCAGGTCAGCAAAAACGACAGTGGGGTGGGCGCTCATTGTGTGCAATTTTTGGTAGCTCTCGCCGAGGGATTATGGCAAAGCATCAGAAAAACGCCCTTTCAGCATGTCAAATCGACCGGGAAGCCGCTGCGCCTGTTGCTTTTTCATTTCGATACAGGCGCTTGGCGCTCATTTCACTCGTCAAGTAGAACTTAGGTATCAATTCTTCGACCAGTGCATGAACTGATTCGTGAAGTATGTTGTTTTTGAACATGAAATGATGTTTCCACACTTGTGTGGCGTCCTGCGCGGCTTTAACGTAGCAACCCTCAAGGCCTCCGGCAAAACGCCTTCGTCTTTCATGGTGTCACTCAGCAGTTTCTTCCGCTTTCTGTCGCTCCCGAGCCTCGGCTTGCGCCGCTCGGCGGACCGTCAGATGGGCCAGATCCGTACTGCGATGCTGTCGCTGCTGCAAGTCCACGGCGGCCATTCCGTTCAGCGGGTTGCCCAGCGCGTTCGCTTTGCCGGCGATCTCGAGGCGCTCTGGTACCTGCGCCAGGACGTGCTGACCGCGCTGAGCGCGATCGATGGCGAGGTCGCCGCCCGCCGCCAGATGAGACAGATCAACCGCCTGTTCAAGGGCGGCCTGCCCGGCGCGATGGGGCCCAGACCGCACCACCGCATCACCACCTGAAGGGCTGTTGCATAGCAGCCTTTTTCTTTTTTCAATGCGCGTGCCGGTGTCCCCACACCATGAAGACGTCGCGTGCGTCTGCCGCCAGTTCCACCTTGGCCCCCACGGGCAACAGCACCTTCGTCGGCACATGACCGAAGGGCAGGCCCGCCAGCACCGGCACCTTGATCAGTTCGCGCAGCCGTGAAACGACGGTCTGCATGCTGAAGCCGCGATCGTGCGGCACTTTCTTGGCGCCGGTGAACTGCCCGAAGATCACCGCCTTCTGACGGCCCAGCACGCCCGCGTGGCGCAACTGGTCGAGCATGCGTTCGACGCGGTAGGGATGCTCGTTCACGTCTTCGAAGAAAAGCACGCCCTTGTCGATCTGGGGAAAGTACGGCGTGCCCAGCAGGCTGGTGAGCACGCAGAGATTGCCGCCCCACAGCACCGCATCGTGAATGCCGCGAAAGCCCGGCATCGCCGCGGCATCGCGCGCCGGCATGCGCCAGCCTGTGCCCTCGCCCCGCCCGCTCAGCAGATCGTCGAAGCAGGCTTCCATGATGTCGTCGGCGCCATCCTCGGCGCCAAAGTCCTCGCCGAGCGCGGGGCCGGCCCAGCTCACGGCGCCGGTTTTCACGAGAAGCGCGTTCTGCAGGGCCGTGAAATCGCTGAGTCCCACGAACTCGGTGCCGCGCTCGATCGCGAGGGTCACGGCCTTGTAGGGGATGGCATCGAGGATGCGCGTGAGCCCATAGCCGCCGCGCGAGATCAGCGCCACGTCGGCGCGGCTGCCCGCGGCGCGCGCGATGGCGGCCAGGCGGGTGGCATCGTCGCCGGCAAAGCGCTGATGGCTGTCGAGCGCGGCTTCGTCCAGTTCGACTTCATGGCCCAGCGCCTGCAGGCGCTTCACGCCGCGCCGGAATGCGGCCTTGTTGCGAACCGCGCTGGAGGGCGAGTAGATGTAGATGTGTTTCTTTTTCACGGGGCGAAGTATCCCATTGCCTCCTGTGCCAGCCGGGACGCCTGTGCTGCGTCAGGGCCCGAGACGCCGTGCGGAGTCGGGCCCAGGACACGCAATGCGGCTTCGTATCCGCGGTCGGGAAAGGGCGCGCGCCATGCGTCGGCCACGGGCTCGCCGGCGTCGGGCGCCAGCAGCGCCAAGGGAAAGCGCGCGGGCATGGCAGCGCGCAGCAGCGACGCGAGTTCGGAAGCGCCGGCGCTGTGCACCAGGACCAGCGGGCCGGGCTGCAGGCGCTCCAGCCATTCGAGCAGCACGTCGCGATGCCAGGTCCATTGGTGCACGGCCTCCCGTTTGGGCTTGTCGCTTTGGCCGAAGCCGATCAGGTCGGGCGCCAGCACGCGCAGCGTCTGCAAGGCCGCGAGATGGCGGAAGAAGTAGCTCCATTCGCCCGGTCCGTGCAGGCAGAGGCAGGTGCAAGCGGCGCCACTCGGCCCTTCGTCCAGGTAGTGCATGCGCCAGCCCTGCAGACTCGGCAGATCGCTCACGTAGTTCGGCGCGAAGCTGTAGCCGGCGAGCGCGCCGAAGCGTTCGACCGGCGTGCGCAAGGCATCGTCGCGCAGGGGTTCGGCCGCTTCGCGCGCCGCGCTGCGGCGGCCCTTGAAGAAATCCTGCAGCAGATCGCCGCATTCCGCGGCAAGCACGCCGCCCTGCACGTGCGTGCGATGGTTGAGTTGGCTCTGCGCGAACAGGTCGAGTACCGATCCCGCGGCACCGGTCTTCGGATCGGCCGCGCCGAACACGACGCGGGCCAGCCGCGCATGCAGCATCGCGCCGGCGCACATGGCGCAGGGTTCGAGCGTCACATAGAGCTCGCAGCCGTCGAGGCGATAGTTACCGAGCGCCGTACCGCCCGCGCGCAGCGCGTTCATTTCGGCATGCGCGCTGGGGTCGTGCTGCGCGACTGGCGCGTTGCGTCCGCTGGCGACGAGCCGGCCGTCCTTCACGAGCACCGCGCCCACCGGCACTTCGCCGGCCTCGGCCGCCAGCCGCGCTTCGGCCAGCGCGAGCTGCATCCAGTGCGCGTCATTTGTCATCGGTCAGGGGGCGCGGCTGCTGCATCGCGGCGTCCAGCGATTGCTTGAACTGCTCTTGGACCTGCTGGCTTTGCGTGCGTGCGTCGGCGGCCGGTGCGCCCGCGACGCCGCCCATCTGCTTCCTGGCCAGCAGCCCGACGATGGCGAGCGCGAGCACCAGGCCGATCAAGCCGAGGGCGCGCATCTCAGCCTTCCTCCGTCTGCGCCGCGCCGGTCTTCATGCCGAGCCGCTGCATCCACGCGGCCAGCGCCTGTTCGTCGGGCGTGCCCTCGCTGTAGCGCGCGTGCATGGCGGCATGCGATTCGCGCCGGTGCTGGTTGAGCTTGACCTTGCACTGCAATGCCGTCACCTGCAGCTCGAAGCCGACGATGCCGTTCAGCATCTTGTTCTGGAACTCCTCACCGAGTTCGCGCCACTGCTGGGCGTAGGCCGGCTCGTGCTGGCCGATCAAGCGCTTGAGCAGCGCATCTTTTTCCGCCGGCGTCTCGATCAGCTGGGCCTGGACCGTGCAATGCACCGCCAGGTAGTTCCAGGTCGGCACGCGCGCGAGGTCGGGGTAGACCGAGGGCGACATGTAGGCATGCGGCCCCAGGAAACTCACCAGCGCCTGCGGCCGCGCCTGCAGGTAGCGCCAGTGCGGATTGGGCTTGGCGCAATGGCCGAAGAGCGCGAAGCCGCCCTCCCCGCGGTCGTCGAGCACCAGCGGCAGGTGCGAGACGTAGGGCAGCCCGTCGTCGTCGGTCGAGATCAGGCTGGCGAAAGGATGCGCGCGCATCAGTTCCGCGGCGATGGCACGGTCTTGCGAATTGAACTGGGGTGGCATGTACATGGAGCGGCCCTGCATCGAGGATCGCCCGATTGTCCCCGAGCCGGGGGCCCGTTCGCAGGCCCCTACTTTGCGCCCGCGGCCTTGAGCTTTTCGTCGAGCCTCGCGCCGGCCTTGGCCAGCATGCGGATCGCCTCGCGCTGGCGCGCATGCGTCGCCACGTGCAAGGGCGTGTGGCCGCGACTGTCGCGCGCATCGAGAGCGGCGCCGCCCTCGATGAGCGCTTTCAGCCGCGGCGGGTCGCCGCGCCACGCCGCCTGGTGCAAGCCTTCATAGGCCAGCACCGCTGCGGCGGCCGGGCGGCATCTGCGCCGCCGCAGGCGCGGCCAGGCCGCCCGCGGTCAGCACGAGCGCAGCGAAGACAAGGACGGCCTTCATCGCCTTCAGCCCAACTGCGCCTTGACCTTCTCGATCCCCGCGTTGGCGCACTGCTCGTCCAGGTGACCACCCGGCGCGCCACCGACACCCACGGCGCCGATGACTTCGTTGCCGGCCATGATCGGCACGCCGCCGCCGAGCAGCAGGAAGCCGGGGATGTTCACCAGGTTGGCCGCGCCGGGGTTCTTCTGTGCGTTCTCCATCATCGCCAGCGTCGGCGCCTTGGCCGATGCCGAGGTCCAGGCCTTGCGCTCGCTGGCGCCCACGGTGTGCGAGCCCGCGTTGTCGGCGCGCTGCACCGCGCGCACCACGCCGGCGCGATCGACCACCGTGGCCGCCACCGAATAGCCGTTGGCCGCGCAGGCTGCCACGGTCGCCGCGGCGAGCTGGTTCGCGAGTTCGAGCGAGATGTTCTTTTCGCTGCGGACGGCGAGGCTCGGCGTCTGGGCTTGGGCCTGGGCGCTCATCGCGGAAGCGGCGAGCAGGACGGCGAGGCTGCCGAGGCGAAGGGTCGAATGCATGTAGGTCTCCGAAAGGGGTTGATCGATTTGCGCCGGCGCCTTGCCGGCCGCAACGCAACTGTAGAAACAGGACCTTCGAAGGAACATTCGTACGGCTACGCCGGCCGCTCCGTAGAACTACGGAGTGCTGTCGACGAGCGCTGCGTAGCGCCGGATCAGCTGCGCCAGCGAATCGCAGCCGAGCTTGGCGAACAGGTTGGCGCGATGCGTCTCGACCGTGCGCGGCGACAACGCGAGCGCACGCGCGATCTCCTTGTTGGTGAGTCCGGCCACGATGAAGCCCAGCACCTCGCGCTCGCGTTCGGAGAGCTGGGCATGGCGCTCGCGCGCCGCCTGGTCGGCCTGCGCCCGTTCGCGCGAGCGGATGTGCTGGCGCACCGCGTGCTGCAGCGCCTCGAGCAGCTGTTCGTCGTCAACCGGCTTCTCGAGGAACTCCGCCGCGCCGGCCTTGAAGGCGCGCCGGCACATCTCGACCGTGCCGTGGCCGGTGAGCATGATCATCGGCTGGTCGACGCCCTGGGCGATCAGCGTTTCGAGCAGCGCGAGGCCGCCGATGCCGGGCATGCGCACGTCGAGCACGATGGCGCCGATGCCGCCGCGGTCGAAGCCCTCGAGGAAGGCCTGCGGATCCGCCCAGCCTTGCGTGCGCAGGCCCACCGTGCCGATCAGCAGGGCCAGGCTCTCGCGCACGGCGAGGTCGTCGTCGATCAGGTGGATGAGCGGAGAGAGCGGCTCGTTCATGACGAAAGCGGCAAGCGCAGCGTGAAGCGGGCACCGCGCGGCGCGGCCGCTTCCGCGGCCAGCGTGCCGCCCACGCTCTCGGCCAAGGTTTGGCACAAGCTCAGGCCCAGTCCCAGGCCGCCTTCGCGCGTGCTGAAGAAGGGCTCGAAGATGCGCGGCAGGATCTCCGGCGCAATGCCGCGCCCGTTGTCGCTCACGGTCAACACACCGTATGCGCCGTTGCGAACCACGGTGAGCCGCAGTTGCCGCTCGCCGGCCGGCAGTTCTTCGAGCGCCTGCAGCGCGTTCATCAGCAGGTTGTGGACGATCTGCTCCAGTGCCACCGGCTCGGCCCGTACGCTCACCGGCGCCTGTGCCGCACCGTCGAAGGCCGGCGCGATCGCGCGCCTGTCGAATTCCGGGCCGAGCAGGTGCAGCCCGTTGCGCACCACCTCCTGCAGGATCACCGGCCTGGCCTCGGTCGCATGCCCGGGGCGCTCGATCACGCGGCGCAGGCGCGCCACCACGTCGGCGGCACGGCGCGCCTGTTCGGCGGCCTGCTTCATCGCCGCGCGTGCGGTGTCGAGCTCGGGCGGGTCGTCGTCGAGCAGCCGGCGCGCGGCCTGCGTGTTGGCGAGCACCGCGGTCAACGGCTGGTTGAGCTCGTGCGCCATGCCCGCCGCGAGTTCGCCGAGCGCATTGAGGCGCGCGACCTGGCCGAGCCGCAGCAGCTCTTCGGCACGCCGCCGCTCGATGCGCTGGCGCCGCAACGCGTAGCTGCCGGCCAGCACCACCGCCATCGCGAGCGCCCAGGCGGCCATCCAGGCCCAGGGCAGTTCGCGCCATGAGACCTGGCGCTGCGCCGCCAGATCGAAGGCTTGGCTTTCCGAGGCCAGCACCTTGCGGAAGCTGAAGGGCCAGCCCTGCGAGGCCGCGGGCTGTCCGGCCTGCAGCACGAACTGCTGGCCCGCATGCTCGAGCACCACGCGCACCGGGCTCTGCTTCGGGTCCATCGGCCAGTCGCGCCAGGGCACGGTGCTCGCGAGGTCGATGTCGAGCGCATAGCTGGTCGGCTCGGCGCCGATCACGAGCCGGTAGCGGCCGTTCGCGAAGTCCTGCGTTGCAAGCTCGGGGCGCCGCAGTTCGCGCGACTTCGCCTCGGCCGCGGCCAACGGAGGGTCGGCCCAGGCCGCGCCGGCATCGCGCCGCTGCACGCCGAGGATCGAGGGGTAGACGGACGGCAGGCGCTGCTCCGAGCGGGCCCCGTCCGGCGCGGTTTCCAGCAATGCGAGCGTGGCCAGTACCGCGTCGTACTGCACCACCTGCTGGCTCATGAGGCGGTGCGCGATGCGCCCGTTGGCCTCGAACTCCTCATGGAGCTGCCGGAGTTCGGCGCGCGCGATCCAGACCGCACCGGCGCCGGCGAGCAGCAGCCATGCGAGCCACCAGCCACCCTGCGTACGCAACCATTGCCTCATGGCGCGGATTGTGCCCGCGCCGGCAGCGTGTCTTCAGCGATAGAGGTTGGCGGTCTCCTCGTTGGGGATGCCGTCGATCGGCGCTTCGGCGGTGCCGACCGTGGAGCGCGTGAGTGCCTCGACCCTCTCGCGCGTGGCCTGCGGGTCGGCGATCCATTGCGCGTAGAAGTCGTAGGGGCAGTCGGCCACGCCCTTGTCGCCTTCGTGCGAATTGAGGATGCCGGTGTAACCGCGATGCAGCAGCTTGAACAGGTGGTTCTCCGACTGGCCGTTCTTGCGGAAGTCGCGGATCAGGCTTTTCGACAGCGCGGCGTACTGCACGCCCATTTCCTCTTCGCCGCACTCGCCGAGCGTGCGGCCGTCGAAGCCGATGATCGCCGAGTGGCCGAAGTACGAGTACACGCCGTCGAAGCCGGATGCATTGGCCACCGCCACATAGGTGTTGTTGGCGAAGGCCATCGCCTTCGAGATCAGGATCTGCTGTTCCTTGGCCGGGTACATGTAGCCCTGGCAACGCACGATGAGTTCTGCCCCCTTCATCGCGCAATCGCGCCAGATCTCGGGGTAGTTGCCGTCGTCGCAGATGATGAGGCTGATCTTCAGGCCCTTGGGACCCTCGCTCACGTAGGTGCTGTTGCCCGGGTACCAGCCCTCGATCGGCACCCAGGGCATGATCTTGCGGTACTTCTGGACGATCTCGCCCTGGTCGTTCATGAGGATCAGCGTGTTGTAGGGCGCCTTCTTCGGATGCTCCTCGTGGCGCTCGCCGGTGAGCGAGAACACGCCCCACACCTTGGCCTTGCGGCAGGCGGCGGCGAAGATCTCGGTCTCGGCGCCCGGCACGGTGGCCGCGTTCTCGTACATCTCAGCGCTGTCGTACATGATCCCGTGCGTGCTGTATTCGGGAAAGATCACCAGGTCCAGCCCGGGCAGGCCGGTCTTCATGCCCTCCACCATCTTCGCGATCGCCTTCGCGTTCTCCAGCACCTCGGCGCGCGTGTGCAGACGCGGCATCTTGTAGTTGACGACCGCGACGCCGACGGTGTCCTTGCTGCTCGAAATATCGCCGTGAATCATGATCGGTCCTTGTCTGTGGTCATGGATGCGATCCATTCTGCGAAGCCGGCGGACGGCGGCGAATACGTTGATTGACGTAGGGACAGCCGGGCCCCGAGAGCCCGACGATTTTCCGAGCCATTCGGCTCACGCGAAAATGCGGGCAATGAGCGTCTGCAGATTCCCCCGCCTCGTCTTCGCCCTCCTCTTCCTTCTCGCCTGCATCACCGGTTGCGCCACGGGCCCCACGCCCGGCGGATTGGCCCCGATGTCGATTGCGCGCGTCGAGTCCCTCATCGTGCGCATGACGGTGGAAGAAAAAGTCGGCCAGCTGAGCCTCTACGCGCCCGCGGGCATCGACATCGTGGCCAATCCGCAGGCCGCGCGCCAGAGCCAGGAGCAGCAGCTGGCCGACATCCGCGCCGGCCGCGTGACCGGCCTCTTCAACAACGCGGGCCTCGAAGGCAAGCGCCGGGCGCAGCAGGCGGCGGTCAACGAGTCGCGCCTGGGCATCCCGCTTCTCTTCGGCGCCGACGTCATCCACGGCTTCCGCACCGTGTTCCCGGTGCCGCTCGCGGAGGCGGCCAGCTGGGAGCCGGCCCTGGCCGAACGCACGGCGCATGCATCCGCCGTCGAGGCCACGGCCGACGGCTTCCGCTGGACCTTCGCGCCGATGGTCGACATCGCGCGCGACGCGCGCTGGGGCCGCGGCGTCGAGGGCGCCGGCGAAGACGTCTACCTGGGCCGCCAGTTCGCGGCCGCGCGGGTGCGCGGCTTCCAGGGCAAGGACCTCGGGCGCGCCGACGCGATGCTGGCCACGCCCAAGCACTTCGCCGGCTACGGCGCGGCCGAAGGCGGGCTCGACTACAACACGGTCGATCTCTCGGAGCGCACGCTGCGCGAGGTCTACCTGCCGCCCTTTCGCTCGGCCATCGATGCCGGTGCGCTGTCGATCATGAGCGCCTTCAACGAGATCGGCGGCATCCCCTCGAACGCCAACCGCAACCTGCTCACCGGCGTGCTGCGCGGCGAATGGGGCTTCCAGGGCTTCGTCGTTTCCGACTACACCGCCGACGAGGAACTCATCGCGCACGGCTTCGCGGCCGACGGGCGCGAAGCCGCCAAGCGCGCCTTCCTCGCGGGCACCGACGTCAGCATGCAGAGCGGCCTGTACATGCAGCACCTCCCCGGCCTGGTGGCCTCGGGCGAAGTGCCGATGTCCCGCCTCGACGACGCAGTGCGCCGCGTGCTGCGGATCAAGCTGCGGCTGGGCCTGTTCGACCAGCCCTTCCGCGGGCTCGAAGACGCGGCCGGCCCGCGCTTCGACAGTTCCGCGCACCAGGCGCTGGCGCGCGATGCTGCAGGACGCTCGATCGTGATGCTCAGGAACGACGGCGACGTGCTGCCGCTGCCGAAGTCGGGGCAACGCATCGCGCTCATCGGCCCCTTTGCCGGTGCCTCCGACCTGTTCGGGCCCTGGATGGTCTTTCCCGGCCAGGCGTCGCCGGTCGGCATCGAGGAGGCAATCCGGAATTCGCTCGCCTCGCCCGAACTGCTCACGGTGGTGCGCGGTTCGGACGTCGATGCGCCGATCGCGGGCGGTATCGACGCCGCAATCGCTGCGGCGCGCGAGGCCGATGTCGTGGTGCTTTCGATCGGCGAGAACGAGCAAATGTCGGGCGAGGCCCGTTCGCGCAGCGACATCGAGATCCCGCGGGCGCAGCAGGAGCTCGCCGACGCTGTCGCAGCCACCGGCAAGCCGGTGGTCGTGCTGCTGCGCAACGGGCGCGCGCTGGCGCTCAGGGGCGCGGTGCGCAATGCGCGCGCGATCCTGGTCACCTGGTTCCTCGGTTCGCAGACCGGGCCGGCCATCGCCGACGTGCTGTTCGGCGACGTCAATCCCTCGGGCCGGCTGCCGGTGAGTTTTCCGCAGACGCCGGGCCAGGTGCCCTACTACTACAGCCACAAGCGCACCGGCCGGCCTCAGCTCGCCGATGCGCCGGCCACCTTCTACAAGGCACGCTACCTGGACGCGAGCAACGATGCGCTGTTCCCCTTCGGCCACGGGCTGGGCTATGCACGCGTGCGCTACGAGGGCCTGGAACTGAGCCCGGGCCGCATGGCCTGGGACGGCACGCTGACCGTGCGCGCGCGCATCACCAACACCGGCAAGCGCGAGGCCGAGGAAGTGGTGCAGCTCTACATCGGCAACCGCGCCGCCAGCGTCACGCGGCCGGTGCGGGAGCTCAAGAGCTTCCGCAAGGTGCGGGTGCCAGCGGGCCAGACGATGGCGGTCGAGTTCACGCTCTCGCGCGCCGACCTGATGTTCATCGGCCAGGACCTGCAGCCCACGGTGGAGCCCGGCAACTTCGACCTGTGGGTCGGACCGTCGGCGATCGGCGGCCTGAAGACCAGCTTCAGGCTGGCGCCCGAGTGAAGCGCTTCAGTGACTGATCATCCAGGGCCGCTTCGAGGGAAAGGTCTTGGCGCCGTTCGGTGCCTTCACCGTGGCGCCTGAGCGCGCGCTCGAGCAGCAGCCACAGCCGGCCGGGTGCCTGAGTCGCGCGTAGTCGCGCGAGCTTCGCGGTTCGTGCGAGGCGCGTTCGTTGGTCTCGATCGCACGCCGCGTGCTGCCGGCCATCAGAGCCAGCTGTGGCGCATTCGCGAACACGCGCGGCGAGGCCTCGCCGCAATGCGGGCAGGCCGCAGGCTCGTTGCGTGCCGCCAGCGGGCGAAAGGCGTCGAAGCCGCCGCAGCGGCTGCAGGCGTAATCGTAGGTGGGCATCGATTCCGCCCCCCTCAGCGCAGGTCGTGCGACAGCGGCATGTCGATCGAGCCGTCGATCATCTTCGTCGGCCCTGCCGCGTTCGGATTGATGTCGAAGTCGAAGATCTGCGTCGGCAGCCAGAGCGTGGCGCAGGCGTTGGGCACGTCGACCACGCCGCTGATGTGGCCCTGCACCGGAGCCGTGCCGAGGATCGAATAGGCCTGCGCGCCCGAATAGCCGAACTTCTTCAGGTACTCGATGGCGTTCAGGCAGGCCTGGCGGTAGGCGATGTGCACGTCCAGGTAGTACTGCTTGCCGGCCTCGTCGACCGAGATGCCCTCGAAGATCAGGTAGTCGTTGTAGCTCGGCGTGATCGGGCTGGGCTTGAAGATCGGGTTCTTGATGCCGTACTTGGCCATGCCGCCCTTGATCAGGCTGACCTTCATGTGCACCCAGCCGGCCATCTCGATCGCGCCGCAGAAGGTGATCTCGCCGTCGCCCTGGCTGAAGTGCAGGTCGCCCACCGAAAGGCCCGCACCATCCACGTACACCGGGAAGAAGACCTTGGAGCCGCGCGACAGATCCTTGATGTCGCAGTTGCCGCCATGCTCGCGCGGCGGCACGGTGCGCGCGCCCTCGGCGGCGGCCTTGGCCCCCGCCTCGCCCGTCATCTTGCCCATGTGGGCGGTGGCGGCGAAGGGCGGGTTGGCCAGGCCCGGCACGCGCTCCGGGTCGGTCGCGATGAAGTCGATCTCGCGCTTGTTCCACATGTCCAGCATCGGCTTGTCCGGCAGGCAGCCGATCAGGCCCGGATGGATCAGGCCCGCGAAGTTGACACCCGGCACATGGCGCGAGCTGGTGAACATGCCCTTGAAGTCCCAGATCGACTTTTGCGCTTCGGGGAAGTGATCGGTGAGGAAGCCGCCGCCGTTCTTCTTCGAGAAGAAGCCGTTGAAACCCCAGAGGCTGTCCTGCTTGGCGCCGATGTCCAGCAGGTCCACCACCAGCAGGTCGCCGGGCTCGGCGCCCTTCACGCCCACCGGGCCCGAGAGATAGTGCACGGTGCTCAGGTCGATGTCGCGCACGTCGTCGGCGCTGTCGTTGTTCTTGATGAAGCCGCCGGTCCAGTCGAAGGTCTCGAGGATGAAGTCGTCGCCCGGGTTGACCCAGCATGCCATCGGGATGTCCGGATGCCAGCGGTTGTGGATCATCTCGTTCTCGGTGGGCGACTGGGTGAGGTCGACCTTGATCAGGGTGTCGGTCATGCATGCTCCTTCTTTGGGGTTCGGTTAAACGGAGAGGTAGGCCTTGATGTGGTTCACGTCGGTCTTGTCGCGCGCGGTTTCGTGGACCAGGCGGCCGCCTTCGATCACGAACAGCCGATCCGCGACGTCCAGCGCGAAGCTCAGCACCTGTTCGGACACGACGATGGTGATCTGCCGCATCTTTCGGATCTCGTTGAGCGCCTTCGCGATGTCCTTGATGACCGAAGGCTGGATGCCTTCTGTGGGCTCGTCGAGCAGCAGCACCTTGGGTTCGGTGACCAGCGCGCGAGCGATGGCCAGCTGCTGCTGCTGGCCGCCCGAGAGGTTGCCGCCCTTGCGCCGCTTCATGTCGAAGAGCACCGGGAAGAGCGCGTAGATCTCCTCGGGAATGCGATTGACCTTGGCGTTCTCCAGGCCGGTCTGGATGTTTTCCTCGACCGTCAGCGTCGGGAAGATCATGCGGCCCTGCGGCACGTAGGCGATGCCCTTGGCCACGCGGCGGAAGCTCTCGTCGCGCGACACGTCCTGGCCCGCGACCTCGATCCTTCCGCTCCTGATCGGCAGCACGCCCATCAGGCTCTTGAACAGCGTGGTCTTGCCCATGCCGTTGCGGCCCATGATGGCGACGGTCTCGTTGGCCCTGGCCTCGAAGGAGATGCCGTGCAGCGCCTCGCTCTGGCCGTAGGCGACGTGAAGGTCTGTCACTTGGAGCATGGGTCTCTTTCTCTCAATGACCGAGGTAGACGTCGATGACTTTCGGGTCGGCCTGCACCTTCTCCATCGGCCCTTCGGCCAGGATCTTTCCCTGGTGCATCACGGTGACCTTGTGCGCGATCTGCTTGACGAAATCCATGTCGTGCTCGATCACGATCACCGCGCGGTTCCTGCAGATGCGCTTGAGCAGCTCGGCCGTCAGCTCGCGCTCGCGCGCGCTCATGCCGGCGATGGGTTCGTCGAGCATCAGCAGCTCGGGCTCCTGCATCAGCAGCATGCCGATCTCGAGCCACTGCTTCTGGCCGTGCGAGAGCAGGCCGGCTTCGGTATGCAGCTTGCCGGCCAGGCCGATGTCATCGGCCACCGCCTGCACCTTGGCCTTGACTTCGTCGTCGCACTGGAAGGCCAGTGCCCCGAACACCGAGCGCCCCTTGGGGAAGGACACCTCGAGGTTCTGGAACACGCTCAGGTTCTCGTAGATCGAGGGGGTCTGGAACTTGCGCCCGATGCCCAGGCGCACGCGCTTGTGCTCGGCCATCTTGGTGAGCTCGGTGTTCTGGAATTTGATGCTGCCGCTCGTGGCCCTGGTCTTGCCGCAGATCAGGTCGAGCAAGGTGGTCTTGCCGGCGCCGTTGGGGCCGATGATCACGCGCAGCTCGTTGCGGTCGATGTAGAGCGTGAGATCGTCGATGGCCTTGAAACCATCGAAGGAGACGCTGAGGTCTTCCACTGCGAGCGCGAAGTCGGTGTTGCTGCTCATGAAGAATCCTCAGGCGCTCTGGCTGCCGACACCGTCGGGCAGCGAGGGTTCATCGACGGTGCGGCTCGCCTTCGGCGGCGGCTCCGGATAGTGGGCCTGCGCGGCGGCCAGCTGCTCGGCATGCAGTTTCCGCTCGGTCGCGCGGCGCAGCCACCAGGGCTTGATATGGCTCTCCCACAGCCCGGCCAAGCCCATCGGGAAGGCCAGCGTGACGCCGATGAAAAGCGCGGCCATCAGGAACAGCCACAGATCCGGAAAGCTCTCGGAGAAGAAGGTCTTGCCCGCGTTCACCAGCAGCGCGCCGTACACCGCGCCTACCAGGCTCATGCGCCCGCCGACGGCCGCGAAGATCACCATCTCGATCGAGGGCACGATGCCGACGAAGGACGGCGACATGAAGCCCACCTGCAGCGCGAACATCGCACCGCCGATGCCCGAGAGTGCGGCGGCCAGGCAGAAGGTGAAGACCTTGAAGTTCGAGACGTCGTAGCCCGAGAAGCGCACCCGGTCTTCCTTGTCGCGCATGGCGAGCAGCAGCGTGCCGAGCTTGCTCTTCTGGATCCACAGGCACAGCAGGATGCTGGCCATCAGCAG
The DNA here is from genome assembly GCF_964254305.1 of Variovorax sp. LjRoot84. Classification (NCBI taxonomy): domain Bacteria; kingdom Pseudomonadati; phylum Pseudomonadota; class Betaproteobacteria; order Burkholderiales; family Comamonadaceae; genus Variovorax; species Variovorax sp. LjRoot84. The sequence continues at coordinate 2,872,812 of NZ_CAXUTE020000001.1, read as the reverse complement.
GCCGACGCAGAGGTAGTAGAGGATGTACTTGGCGCTGTCGGTGCGCGTGTCCCAGCCCAGCACCGTCTTCAGGTCGGTCATGCCGTTGACGCCGCCGGTGTAGCCCTGCTGGCCGATGATCAGCACCGACAGGATCAGCGCCACCGCCTGCGTGATGATCGCGAAGTACACGCCGCCCACGCGGCGCTTGAACATCGCGAAGCTGATCAGCCAGGCCAGCGCCGTCGGCACCGCGATCACCAGGATCACCGTCAGCGGCAGGCTCTTGAAGGGCAGCCAGAGCATCGGCAGCTCGGTGATCTGGTTCCAGTCCATGAAGTCGGGGATGCCCGGCGTCGACTGGATCTTGGTGGTCTCGGGGTCCGAGGCCTCCAGCTTCAGGAACATCGCCATCGCGTAGCCCCCGAGCCCGAAGAAGACGCCCTGCCCCAGGCTCAGCACGCCGCCGTAGCCCCACACCATCACCAGGCCGACGGCGACGAAGGCGTAGGTGAGGTACTTGCCGACCAGGTTGAGGCGGAAGATATCGAGCGTGGCCGGCAGCACGACCGCCAGCAGGACCGCCAGCACGATCACGCTCCACAGGCCCGAGCGCTTGAACGAATCGAAAAGCGAAGTCATGTGAGAAGTCCTAGCGCCGCACCTTGACGGCAAAGAGACCTTGCGGGCGCATCATCAGAATGAGCACGATCAGCGAGAGCGTGAGCACCTTGGCCATCGAGCCGGTGATGAAGAACTCCGAGATCGACTGCGTCTGCGCGATGCCGAAGGCCGACACCACCGTGCCCAGCAGGCTGGCCGCGCCGCCGAAGGTGACGACCAGGAAGGCGTCGACGATGTAGAGCTGGCCCGAGGTCGGCCCGGTCGAGCCGATGGTGGTGAAGGCCGCGCCCGCCACGCCGGCGATGCCGCAGCCGATCGCGAAGGTCAAGCGGTCGGTCTTCCTGGTGTCGATGCCGGTCGCGTTGGCCATCTGGCGATTGGCGACCGTGGCGCGCACGCGCAGGCCCCAGCGGCTTCGGTGCAGCGCGATCAGGATGCCCGCCGTCACGAAGGCGGTGAGCGCCAGCACGAAGAGTCCGTTGATCGGGATGTCCAGCCCCTCGGCCGGCGCCCACGAGCCCATCAACCACTCGGGCAGCGTCGGGCTCACTTCCTTGGGCCCGATGCCGGTGCGGAAGATCTGCTGCAGCCCGAGGCTGATGCCCCAGGTGGCCAGCAGGGTGTCCAGCGGGCGCTTGTAGAGGTGCCGGATCAGCCCCCACTCCACCAGCCAGCCGGCGATGAAGGCGAACACGAAGGCCATCACGATGGCGAGCGCGAAGTAATACGGCAGCAAGGCCGGTGCGTGCGCCTCAGTCAGCGTCGAGCCCAGGTAGATCGTGTAGGCCCCGATCGTCATGAACTCGCCGTGCGCCATGTTGATGACGCCCATCTGGCCGAAGATGATCGCCAGCCCCAGGCCCATCAGCAGCAGCACCGCGAACAGGCTCAGGCCCGCGAAGCCCTGCATCAGGCCGATGTTCAACATGTCCGAAAAGTTCATGGCGAAAATCCGATGGTTTTGACTCCTTCCCCCTCTGGGGGAAGGTTGGGATGGGGGCCAGCAGCGGTCGAATGCGCGCGCCGCATGCCCCCACCCCTGCCCCCCCAGAGGGGGAGGGAGCGAAGTCCTTACTGGTAGCCTTTGGGGAACGGATCCGGCTTGATGAGCTCGCTCGACTCCGCCACCACCTTGAAGCTGCCGTCCGGCATGCCCTGCCCGATGCGCGCCTTGCTCCACAGGTGGTGGTTCGGGTCCAGCTTCACGTAGCCTTCGGGCGCGGTCTTCAGCTCGATGCCCGGCGAAGCGGCGACCACCTTGTCGACGTCGAAGCTGCCGGCCTTCTCGACCGCGGCCTTCCAGAGCCAGGGCCCGAGATAGCCGGCCTGCGTGACGTCGCCGATCACCGAGTCCTTGCCGTACTTGGCCTTGAAGGCGGCGACGAACTTCTTGTTGTTGTCGTTCGGCAGCGTCTGGAAGTACTTCATCGACGAATAGAAGCCGGCGAAGTTCTCGCCGCCCACGCCCGTCATCTCGTCCTCCGTCACCGCCAGCGTCAAGAGGAACTGCCTGTCGCCGGTGATGCCTGCGGCCTTGAGCTGTTTGTAGAAGGCGACGTTGGAGCCGCCCACCACCGCCGCGAAGATGCAGTCCGGCTTGGCGACCTTGATCTTGTTGATCAGCGAGTTGAAGTTGGTGTGGCCCAGCGGGTAGTACTCCTCGCCCTTGACCGAACCTTTCTGGAAGTTCTCGATGTGCTTGCGCGCGATCTTCATCGAGGTGCGCGGCCAGATGTAGTCGGAGCCGACCAGGAAGAAGGTCTTGGCCTTCTTCTCCTTCGCGCCCCAGTCCAGACCCCAGATGATCTGCTGCGTGGCTTCCTGGCCGGTGTAGATCACGTTCTTGCTCTGCTCCAGGCCTTCGTAGAAGGTCGGGTAGTACAGGAGGCCGTTCTCCTTCTCGAACACCGGCAGCACCGCCTTGCGCGAAGCCGAGGTCCAGCAGCCGAACACGGTCGCGACCTTGTCGTTGACCAGCAGCTTCTTCGACTTCTCGGCGAAGGTCGGCCAGTCGGAAGCGCCGTCTTCCTTGATCACCTTGATCTTGCGCCCGAGGATGCCGCCCATGGCGTTGATCTCGTCGATGGCGAGCTGCTCGGCCTGGATCGAACCGGTCTCGGAAATCGCCATCGTGCCGCTGGACGAATGCAGCTGGCCGACCGTCACTTCGGTGTCGGTCACCGCGAGCTTGGTGGTGTTCACCTTGGCCGTCGGGAATTGCTGGCCGAAGGCGAGGCCACCGAGGCCCAGCATCGGCAGCGCGGCGGCGCCCTGGATCAGGCGGCGGCGCTGCTGCAGCAGCGACTCGGGGGAGGCGTTGGGGTCACGGGACATATCGAACTCTCCAGACGGGTTGTGAAAAGGCTTTGGGTTGCTGCGCACCACCGCTGTGCATCCAGCCGGCGGTGCGACCAGCACCATGGCCGCCACTCTAGGAAGAGGACCCGGCGATTCGAATACGTCAATCAACGTATCGGGGCCCGCGCCGCCCGGCGCCACACTGCCCGCCTTGCCGACGGCCCAGCAGGAGCGCTTCTTGCAACGCATGCCTTCCACTGCCGAGCGCCGGAACACCATGCAATCTGTGACAGGCCAGAAAATCTTCAGGATTCGCCGCGACTACAACGCCTGGGTCGCCGACGAAACCCTGGAGGACTACGCGCTGCGCTACACGCCGCGCAGCTTTCGCAAGTGGTCGGAGTTCCGGGTCGCCAACACGGCCTTCGGCGCCACCTCCTTCCTCGCGCTCGAAGCCATCGGCGGCACCATCGCGCTGAGCTACGGTTTCTCCAACGCGGTGTGGGCCATCCTGGTGGTGGGCCTCATCACCTTCCTCACCGGCCTGCCGATCGGCTACTACGCAGCCAAGTACGGGCTGGACATGGACCTGCTGACGCGCGGCGCCGGCTTCGGCTATCTCGGCTCCACGCTGACTTCACTCATCTACGCGAGCTTCACCTTCATCTTCTTCGCGCTGGAGGCGGCCATCCTCGCGCTCGCGCTGCAGCTCTACTTCGGCTGGCCGCTGCCGGCGTGCTACCTGGTCTCGTCGCTGGTGGTGATCCCGATCGTGATGTACGGCATCACGCTGATCTCGCGGCTGCAGCTGTGGACGCAGCCGATCTGGATGGTTCTCTTCGTCTGCCCCTACATCGCAGTGCTGCTGAAGAACCCGCAGGCCTTCAGCGATTTCACCAGCCTCTCGGGCCGCATTTCGAGCAGCAGCGGCTTCGACGCCATCATGTTCGGCGCCGGCGCGACAGTGGCCTTCTCGCTGGTGGTGCAGATCGGCGAGCAGGTCGACTACCTGCGCTTCCTGCCGGAGAAGACGCCTGCCAACCGGCGCCGCTGGTGGGGCGCCGTGCTCGTCGCCGGCGCCGGCTGGATCGTGCCGGGCATGCTGAAGATGCTGGGCGGCGCCTTCCTGGCCTTCCTGGCACTGCAGCATCAGATCCCGAGCGAGCAGGCGGTCGAGCCGACGCAGATGTACCTGGCCGGCTTCGGCTACGTGTTCGGCAACCCGGCCTGGGTGCTGGGCGCGACCACGCTCTTCGTGGTGGTGTCGCAGATCAAGATCAACCTCACCAATGCCTATGCGGGCTCGCTGGCCTGGTCGAACTTCTTCGCGCGCCTCACGCACAGCCATCCGGGCCGCGTGGTCTGGCTGGTGTTCAACGTGATGATCGCGGTGCTGCTGATGACGCTGGGCGTCTTCGCTGCGCTCGAGAACGTGCTGGGCCTCTACAGCAACCTCGCCATCGCCTGGGTCGGCGCGCTGGTGGCCGACCTGGTCATCAACAAGCCGCTGGGCTGGAGCCCGAAGCACATCGAGTTCAAGCGCGCGCACCTCTACGACATCAATCCCGTGGGGCTTGGCGCGATGCTGGTGGCCGCGCTGCTGGGCATCGTGGCCTATGCCGGCGCGCTGGGTCCGCTGGCCCAGGCCTTCTCGCCCTTCATCGCGCTCCTGACTGCCCTGCTCGTCTCGCCTCTGCTCGCCTGGTGGACGCGCGGGCGCTATTACCTCGCGCGCAGCGGCGACACGCCCTGGGCGCCGGGCCAAAGCGTGAAGTGCTCGGTCTGCGAGAACGCCTTCGAATCGGAGGACATGGCCCATTGCCCGGCCTACAACGCGCCGATCTGCTCGCTGTGCTGCACGCTGGAGTCGCGCTGCCACGACCGCTGCAAGACCGGTTCGCGCGCGGCCGAGCAGGTCAACACCTGGTTGACGGCGCTGCTGCCGCCCGCGCTCTCGGCACGGCTCAACTTCCGCGTGGCGCGCTATCTGGTGGTGGCGAGCTCCTTCATCCTGCTGCTGGCCGTGATCATGGGCGTGGTGTACGAGCAGCAGCTGATCCAGAGCACGGTGGAGCGCGGCGCGCTGCGCGATGCCTTCCTCAAGGCCTTCGCGCTGCTCTCGCTGGCCGCGGCGCTGGGCGCCTGGTGGGTGGTGCTCGGCAGCGAAAGCCGCGAGATGGCGCAGGAGGAATCGAATCGCCACAACCACCTGCTCACGCTGGAGATCGAGGCGCACCAGCGCACCGACGCCGCGCTGCAGGCGGCCAAGGACGCGGCCGAGGCCGCCAACCAGGCCAAGACGCGCTACGTGGCCGGCATGACGCACGAGCTGCGCACGCCGCTCAACAGCATCCTCGGCTACTCGCAGATCCTGTTGAAGGAGGACGGCAAGCAGATCCCGCCGCGCGACGCGCTGCAGACCATCCACCACAGCGGCGAGCACATGCTGAGCCTGATCGACGGCCTGCTCGACCTGGCGCGCATCGAAGCCGGCCGGCTGCAGCTGGAGCGCATGCCGCTGCCGCTGCCCGAGTTCCTCGACGAGGTGGTGCGCATGGTGCGGCCGCAGGCCGAGGCCAAGGGCCTGGCCTTCGTCTTCACGAAGAGCGGGCGGCTGCCGGCCTGGGTGCAGGCCGATGCCAAGCGGCTGCGGCAGATCCTGATCAACCTGCTCGCGAACGCGGTGCGCTTCACCGATGCCGGCACGGTCACGCTGCACGTCGATGCGCGGCGGCAGGTGCTGCGCTTCGACGTCGTCGACACCGGCATCGGCGTGGCGCCGCAGGACCACCAGCGCATCTTCCTGCCCTTCGAGCGCGGCGCCGCGGGCCGCCAGCGCGGCGAACCGGGCACCGGCCTGGGCCTGACCATCACCGGCCTCTTGACCTCGCTGATGGGCGGCGAACTCACCTTGACCGCGAGTTCGGCCGCCGGCAGCACCTTCAGCGTGCGGGTCTACTTGCGCGAGGTGCCCGATCCCGGACCGCAGGCCGAGCCGCAACGCCAGATCTCCGGCTACTTCGGCCCACGCCGCACGCTGCTGGTGGTGGACGACCAGCCGGTGCAGCGCCAAATGCTGGCCGGCATGCTGGCGCCGCTGGGCTTCGACGTGCGCGAGGCCGCCAGCGGCACCGAGTGCCTCGACAGCCTGCGCGAGCACGTGCCCTCGGCCATCCTGCTCGACATCAGCATGGACGACATGGACGGCTGGCAGACGGCCGCCCTCGTTCGCGCCGCCGGCTTCGACGCGGTGCCGATCGTGATGGTCTCGGCCAACGTGTTCGAGAACCAGGGCGAGCGACTGCGCATGGCCGGCTGCCAGGCCTTCATCGGCAAGCCGGTGATCGAGTCCGAGCTGATCATGACGCTGGAGCGCCACCTCGGCCTGGAATGGATGGTGCCCGGCCATGCGCCGCCGCCGGCCGAAGCCGCGCCGCCGCAGCAGCTGGGCCTGCCGGAAGACGCACGCACCGAGCTGATGAGCCTGGTGCAACTCGGCCACGTGCGCGGATTGCAGCGCGCGCTCGACCGCCTCGCGTCCGAAGACGCGACGCTGGCCGCCAGCTGCAGCTACCTGCGCCGCATGGTCATGCGCTTCGAGCTCGAGGATTTCAAGAAAGCCCTTTCGGAGGATCTGCTGCATGTATCCAACCCCTGAAAGCGAACGGCCCGTGGTGCTGGTGGTCGACGATGCGCCGAGCAGCCTGGGCGTGCTGTGCGACACGCTGGAGGCCAGCGGCTACACGGTGCTGGTGGCCGGCGACGGCGAGTCGGCGCTGCGCCTTCTGGAACTGGTGGTGCCCGACGCGATCCTGCTCGACGGCCTGATGCCGGGCTTGTCGGGCTTCGACACCTGCCGGCGCATCAAGGCCAATGCGGCGCTGGCGCACATCCCGGTGCTCTTCATGACCGGGCTGTCCGAAACGCCGCACGTGGTCGAAGGCTTCGAGAGCGGCGGCGTCGACTACGTGGTCAAGCCGATCCGCGCGCAGGAGGTGCTGGCGCGCCTGCACACGCATGCGCGCAACGCCCACATCGCGCGCATGGCGCGCGACGCGGTCGACGTGGCGGGCATGGGCGTGGTGCTGATCGACGCGCAGGGCCGCGTGGCCTGGCGTTCGCCGCAGGCCGCGCTGTGGCTGCATGCGCTGGGCGAGCCTTCGGCGCCCGGCCAGCTGCCCGCGGCGCTGGACCCGGTGCTCGCGGGCGGCGCGAGCGTGGTGCTTTCGACCTTGGCAGGCACGCGCCTGTCGGTGCGCAACCTGGGCACCGCGACGCTGGGCGAAACGATGCTGCTGCTGGCGCCGCACAAGGAAGGCGCCGCCGGCACTTCGCGCCTGGCCGATGCGGCGCTGACGCCACGCGAAACCGAGGTGCTGTCCTGGCTCGCCAAGGGCAAGACCAACCGCGACATCGGCGAGATCCTCGGCATGAGCCCGCGCACGGTCAACAAGCACCTGGAGCACATCTTCGAGAAGCTGGGCGTCGAGACGCGCTCGGCTGCGGCGGCGTTGGCCAGCGGGCAGCTGGGCTAGGGCTTGCTGGAGAATGTGGCGCTCGCCCTGCCACACGATGCAAGACTCGCTTTTCGACGACCCGAACGAACCCGCGCCCGCTTCGCCCGCGCCGAAGAAGTGCGCAGGCCAGGCTGCTGCGGCCAAGGTCCAGCCCGCGCCGCCCGATGCGGCGCAGCAGGCGCTGGTGAAGGCGCTGCCGCCGCAACTGCGGCTCGGCACCTCTTCCTGGTTCTTCCCGGGCTGGGCCGGACTGGTCTGGGACGGCGAGTACGAGCAGTCGGTGCTGTCCAAGCACGGGCTCAAGGCCTATGCGCAGCATCCGCTGTTGCGCACCGTCAGCGTGGACCGCGGCTTCTACCGCGCGCTGTCGGCCAGCCAGTTCGCTGCCTACGCGCAGCAGGTGCCGGAAGACTTCCGCTTCGTCGTCAAGGCACCGAGCGTCGTCGCCGATGCGCTGGTGCGCGGCGACGACGGGCGTGGCATGCAGCCCAATCCGGCCTTCCTCGATCCGGCATTGGCGGTGCAGGATTTCGTGCAGCCGGCGCTCGACGGCCTGGGCGCCAAGATCGGCGCGCTCGTGTTCCAGCTCAGTCCGCTGCCGTCGTCGATGCTGTCGCAAATGCCTGAGTTGTTGCAGCGCCTGCGGCACATGCTGCAGGCCTTGCCCGCGCTGCGCCCGAGCGCGCCGGACGGCGTGATCGCGGTCGAGGTGCGCAATCCCGAGTTCCTGACCCCGGCCTTTGCCGACGTGCTGCGCGAGGCCGGCGCCACCTACTGCCTCGGCCTGCATCCCAAGATGCCGCCGATCGGCGAGCAGTTGCCGGTGCTGCGCGCGCTGTGGCCGGGCCCGCTGGTCTGCCGCTGGAACCTGAACCGGCTGCACGGCGCCTACGGCTACGAGGAAGCCAAGCAGCTCTACGAGCCCTTCGACAAGCTCGTGGACCCGGACCCCGAGACACGCGGGACGCTGGCCCGCGTGATCGCCGCCACCACCGGCGCGGGCCATGCGGCCTACGTGACGATCAACAACAAGGCCGAGGGGTCGGCGCCGCTGTCGGTGCTGGCGTTGGCGCTATGCCTTGGCAGCCAGCCAGCCGACGATCAATGAGGCCAGGCTCGCCGCCGCCGAGGCCTCGTCGATGCGCCCGCGGACCATGTCGCGCGCGATCGCGTCGCCGGCGCCGATGATTCCGACGCAGCGCAGGCGCAATTCGTCCTCGGGCAGCTTCGAATAGGGCGCGAGCGCATCGCGGTAGAGAGCGACGTAGCTGTCGATCAGCTCGCGCTGGAAGGCTTCCATCTCCTCGTCGCCCTTGAGCGCGGCCGAGATCGCATGCCATTCGGGTCCCACCGAAGTGAAGCAGTTCATGTAGGCGGTGCTGACCACCCGCGCCACCTCTTCCAGCCGGCGCGGCGTTCGTTCGAGCGCGAGCAGCAGCGCCGCGACCTGGCGGTTGTCGATCTGCTCGTAGAGCGCGATCAGGAGGCCCGAGCGTGTCTTGAAATGTTCGTAGGCGATCGGCTTGCTCACGCCCGCGCGCTCGGCCAGGTAGCCGAGCGTGAGGGCGTCGGTGCCCTGCTCCCGCACGATGGCGAGCGCGGTCTCGAGCAGCTGTTCGCGGCGCTCGGCCTTGGACAGTTTTTTGGGCAAAGGGTCGTTCATGGGGCGAGCTTGACAGCGTCTTCGGTCTGGATTCTACTTTCCGTAACTTACCAATAGTAAGTTACTTGACGTAGATTGCATCTTACCCAATCCCAGACAGGAGTTCCCACCATGCCAGCGCGTTCAACAAAACCCGTGCTCATCATCGGCGGCTCGGGCGTCGTCGGCGCCCAGGCCGCGAAGGCCTTGCGCCGCCTGCACCCCGAACTCCCCATCTCCATCGGCGGGCGAAACCTGGCCAGGGCCGAGGCGGTGGCGCGAGAAATCGGCCATGCAGACGCGGTGGCGATCGACCTCGCGCGCGCCGACCGGGGCCAGCCCGCCGGCAAGCGCTACAGCGCCATCGCGATGTTCCTGAAGGACGACACGATGCATTCGCTGGACTATGCGCAGGCGAACGGCCTGCCCTACCTCAGCGTCTCCAGCGCCAGCTTCGAGATCGGCCCCGAGGTGGCCTGGTTCATCCGCAGGCCGGCCAGCGCACCGGTGCTGATGGCCAGCAACTGGCTGGCCGGCGTGGCCACCTTCGCAACGCTGCAGTTCGCGGCCGGATTCGAGCGCGTCGAGACGATCGAGATCTCACTGGTACTCGACGAGCAGGACATGGGCGGTCCGGCGGCCTACGTGGACTACGAGCGCATCACGCAGGCCGCGGCGAGCGCGCAGATCCTGAAGAACGGGCAGTGGATGTGGGCCACCGGCGAAGACGCCGCGCGCCGCTTCAAGGACTCGGAAGGTGTCGAACAACAGGGCCAGGCCTACGCGCCGCTGGACGTGCTGAGCCTGGGCGCCGCCACCGACGCCCATTCGATCCGCGTGGACCTGGCCGTCGGCGAAAGCGCCTCGCGCCGGCGCGGCGATCCCTTCTCCACAGAGATCATCATCGAGATGAGCGGCCGGCTGAAGAGCAACGGCCAGCCGGGCCGCACGCGCCATGTGCTGGTGCATCCGGGCGGCCAGGCGCCCGTGACGGCCGTGGGCGTGGCGCTCGGCATCGAGCGCCTGCTGGGCCTGGCCGGCGGCGCCGCGGCGCCGCCGGGGCTCTACCTGCTCGACGTGCTGATCGAGCCGGGCTATGCGCTTCGGCGCCTGCAGGAGGCCGGCTTGCAAGTCGTCGAGGGAGGCCTGACATGAAGCCCGTCCTGTTCATCGGCGGCTCCGGCCTGGTGGGCAGCCGGGCCGTGCGCACGCTGCGCCAGCTCCAGCCGGACCTGCCGATCGCGATCGGCGCTCGGGACATGGACAAGGCCGGTGCGCTCGCACGCGAGATCGGCGGCGCCGGCGCCGTGATGATCGGCCTGGCCCGCAGGGACCTTGGCCTGCCGGCCGATGCAGGCTACAGCGCCGTGGTCGTGCTGCTGAAGGACGCTGGCCTGCACTCGATGCGGTTTGCCCAGGCCCGCGGCCTGCCCTATGTGTCCTTCTCCGATTTCGTGTTCGACATCGGGCCGGAGGTGGCGCTCCATGTTCGCAAGCCGAACAGCGCGCCCATCCTGTTGCTGGGCCAGTACCTGGGCGGCACGGCGGCGCTCGCCGCGCTGCATTTCGCGCGCGAGTTCCGCCGCGTCGATTCGATCGCGATCGGCGGGCTGCTCGATGCCGACGACCTCGGCGGGCCGGTTGCGCAGGCCGACATCGAACGCCTGGGCCACGGCACGCCGCGCCCGCTGCTGCGGCATGAAGGCCGCTGGCTGTGGGCGAACGAAGCGCAGGCGAAGCGCCGCTTCGTCGATGCCGACGGCGTCACGCACGAGGGGCAGGCCTACCCGCTGCTCGACGTGGTGAGCCTCGCGGCCGCGACCGGCGCGCCGTCGATCCGGGTCGATCTCGCCCTCAGGGAGGGCCGGCGCCGCGCGGCGCCCTCGCACGAGGTGATCGTGGAGATCGCGGGTGAGCAGCAGGGTGGCCGGCAAGGCGTCACGCGCCACGCGCTGATCGACGGCGACGTCTACTCGGGCCTCAGCGCGCGCGGCGCGGCCCTGGCGGTCGAGCGTCTGCTCGGCCTGGCCGGCGGCTCGGCGGTCGTGCCGGGGCTTCACCACCCCGAGGAGTTGCTGGATCCGGCCTATGTGGTCGAGCGGCTCCAGGGCTTCGGCACGGAAATCCGGCGCTTGCCTTAGCCGGTCCGGCCGGGTACCGGCCATCTGGTCGATTGACCATGGGAGACAAACGTCCTCAACTAAAGGCTGTGCAGAAAAGTTATCTATCCGCCGCCGGCCCGCCGCGCCCGCGACAGGAAATCCGCTTCGCGCGCGGCCATGACCAGGTGCAGCTGGCCTATGCGATGTCCGGCAGCGGCCCGCTGCTGATCAAGGCCGCGACCTGGCTGTCGCACCTGGAGTACGACTGGGAGAGCCCGGTCTGGCGCCACGTGCTGCACGGGCTCTCAGCCAACGCCACCTTCGTGCGCTACGACGAGCGCGGCTGTGGCCTGTCGGATTGGGAGGTCGACGATCTCGGCTTCGACAGCTGGCTGAGCGATCTCGAAACCGTGGTCGACGCGCTGAGCACCGAGCGCTTCGGCCTGCTCGGCATCTCGCAAGGTGCGTCGATCGCCATCGCCTACGCGGCGAAGCATCCGGATCGCGTCAGCCACATGGTGCTGCATGGCGGCTATGCGCGCGGGCGCCTGGTGCGCAGCAACACGGCCCTGCAGCGCGAAGAAGCCGAGATGATGTGCAAGCTGGCCGAACTGGGCTGGGGCAAGGAGGACGCGTCGTTCCGCCAGTTCTTCACCAGCCAGTTCATTCCGGGAGGCTCGGCCGAGCAGCACCGGTGGTTCAACGAACTGGAGCGCATCTCCAGCTCGCCCGCCAACGCCGCGCGCTTCATGCGCGAGTTCAACCGCATCGACGTCACGCATCTTCTGGCCGAAGTGCGCTGTCCCACCTTGGTGCTGCACAGCATGCGCGATCTTCGCGTGCCCTTCGCCGAGGGGCGGCTGATCGCGAGCGGCATCCGCGGTGCGCGCTTCGTGCCGATCGACAGCGGCAACCACCTGCTGCTCGACGAGCCCGGCTGGGCGCATTGGCTCGCCGAGGTGCGCAGATTCCTGTCCGCCGCTGCGCCGGCGCACGACCCGGTGTTCGATGCGCTCACCGGCCGCGAGCGCCAATTGCTCGAACTGCTGGCCCAGGGCCGCGACAACGCCCAGATCGCAGCGACGCTAGGCCTGTCGGAAAAGACGGTGCGCAACCACCTGACCAGCGTGTTCGCCAAGCTGGAGGTCGACAACCGGGGCCGCGCGATCGTGCTGGCGCGCGACTCGGGCTTCGGCAAGCTGACCGCGTGATGCACCGCGCCGGCGATGGCGCAAATCTTCAAGACCAGGCCGGCGCCGCTGCCTATTCTCGGCAGCATGACCAAGACGACCTTCAGCCTCGCCGCCTGCATCCTTCTCGCCGCGCTCGCGATGCACCAGAGCGTGCATGCCGTGGACTCGGCATCGCTGCCGGCGTCGATCCGCCTTGCGAACGCGAGGGCGCTGATCGAAGCCAAGGACTGGAAAGGCGCCATCGCGGAACTGCAGGGCGTGGACGCCCCGAACAATGCCGACTGGAACAACCTGATGGGCTTCAGCCTGCGCAAGGCCAGGACGCCCGACTATGCGGCCGCAGAACGCTTCTACGACACCGCGCTGCGCATCGAGCCCAGCCACCGCGGGGCGCTCTCGTATTCCGGCGAGCTCTACCTGGTGCTGGACAAGCTGCCCAAGGCGGAGCAGCGGCTGACGACGCTGAAACTGGTCTGCAACAACGCATGCTTCGAACAGGAGCGGCTCAGCCAGGCCATCGAGCGCTACAAGGCAGCCGGCAACAAGTACATCCCCGAGCCCTAAGATCTGCCGCGGCGCTGCAAAATGGCGCCCATGAGGATGCTCCATCGATTCGCCGCCTGCGTCCTGCTCGCCGCCCTCTCGCTGCAGCCGGCGCTCGCGGCCGATACCGACTCGACGCCGCCCGCGCTTCGGCTGGCGGCAGCCAGGGCGCAGATCACGGCCAAGAACTGGCCGGCGGCCATTGCCGAACTCAAGCGGGTGAACGACCCGCGCAGCGCCGACTGGAACAACCTGATGGGCTACAGCCTGCGCAAGAACAAGTCCGCACCGGACCTGGAAGGCGCGGAGCACTTCTACGACGCCGCCCTGCGCATCGACCCCAACCACCGCGGCGCGCTCGAATATTCGGGCGAGCTCTATCTCGTGAAGGGCGATCTGCCGAAGGCCGAGGAGCGCCATGCGCGGCTGGTGAAGCTGTGCACCGTGCCCTGCGAGGAGCTCGATGACCTCAGCAAGGCGATCGAGAAGTACAAGGCCGCGGGCGGCAAGTACGTTCCGGAGGAATAGCCGCTCTCAGGCCCGGATCGCGGGCTCGAGCAGGTCGGCGATCCCGATGCGCGCCGCGAAGGCTTCGCGCACGCGCTCGGCCACTTCGGTCACGGCACCCGCGCCGTCGTCGATGAAATCGATCACTGAGCGGAACGGCCGCTCGCCGGCCGGCAGCCCGATGATGCGCGCGATCTCGTCCGCCACGGCTTGCGGGTCGGCATGCGCGGGCATCAGTGCGCTGAGCTTGGCGCCCACCCGGTCCATGAGCCCGTCGTAGCGCGCGTAGGCCGCCACGGTCGCCGCATCCGCCGGCTTGCCCGCATTCGGGAAATGCGCGGTGCCGCTGGTGAAGGCGCCGGGCACCACGATCGAGGTCTCGATGCCGAAGCGCGCGAGTTCGTAGGACATCGTGACAGCCAACGAATCCATCGCCGCCTTGGCTGCCGCATACGGCCCCATGAAGGGCGGGAAGCCGCCACGCACCGTGGTGCTGCTGACCCACAGCACGAACCCGGACTGCCGGCCGCGCATCACGGGCAGCACGGCCTTGTTGACACGCTGCGTGCCGAGCACGTTGGTGTCGAACACCTTGACCATCTCCTCCGGCGTGAAGGCCTCGGTCGGCCCGACCACGAGATGGCCCGCGTTGTGGACGACGACGTCGAGCCGGCCCTGTTCGCCGACGATGGTCGCAACCGCTTCGTCGGCGGAGGCCTGCGAGAGCACGTCGAGCTCGATCGCGCGGATGTCGTGGCCGCCTGCAAAACCCCAGTCGCGCAGCTCGCGCACGCGCGCTGCGTTGCGGCCGGCGATGTCGCGCATGCTGGCGTAGACGACGTGGCCCTGCGCCGCGAGCGCGCGGGTCGTGAGATGGCCGATGCCGGTGGAGGCGCCGGTCACGAGGATGACGGATTTCTTCATGGTGTTGCTTTCTGTGTGAGAGGAGTTCAGACCAGGCCGCCGTTGGCGCGCAGGGTCTGGCCGTTGACCCAGCCGGCCTGCGGGCCGACGAGCAAGGCCACCGTGTTGGCGATGTCTTCGGGCGTGCCCAGGCGTTCCAGCGGCACGGCCTTGGCGAAGCGCTCGATGGCTTCGGGCGACTTGCCGTCGAGGAACAGCGCGGTGGCCGTGGGGCCCGGCGCGACGGCGTTGACCGTGATGCCCTTGCCGCGCAGCTCCTTGGCGAGGATGTTGGTCATGACCTCGATCGCGGCCTTGGTCGCGCCATAGATCGCATAGCCCGGCAGGCCGAGGCCGATCACGCTGGTCGAGAAGTTGAGGATGCGCCCACCGGTCTGCAGGCGCGTCGTCGCCTCGCGCATCGTGTTGAAGCTACCCTTGACGTTGACCGAGAACAGCCGGTCGAAGGTGGCGTCGTCGGTGTCGGCCAGCTGCGGCAGCGCCGGCGGCATGACGCCGGCGTTGTTGACCAGCACGTCGACGCGGCCGTAGGCGGCGATCGCTTCGTCGAAGAGGCGGCGCGCCGCGGCCGGATCGGCCACGTCGGCCTGCACCGCGACGGCCCGGCCGCCGGCGGCGGCGATGCCGTCCACGACCTTGGCGGCTTCCTGTGCGTTGCCGGCGTAGTTGACGACCACGGCATAGCCGTCGGCGGCGAGGCGGCTGGCGATGGCGGCGCCGATGCCGCGGGATGCGCCGGTGACGATGGCGACTTGCGATGCGTTCATGGCTGAGCTCCTGGAAGGGTTGGTTGAGGGCTGGTCCGCTTGCTTCTTTGCGGGTCAGTGGGATGGATTGTTCTGTTTAACCAGAAGCAGATAAATGAAGTAGATTCGTCATCACTGTCCAAAAATCACAAACAATCAAGGAAGGCTGAAGATGGACCGCCTCGATGCCATGCGCGTCTTCGTCCGCATCGTCGACCTGCAGAGCTTCACGCGCGCGGCCGACGACCTGCAGCTGCCGCGCGCGACGGTCACGCACACCATCCAGCAACTCGAAAAGCGCCTCGGCGCACGCCTCCTGCACCGCACCACGCGGCATGTGAGCGCCACGCTGGATGGCGAGGCCTATTACCAGCGCTGCCAGCAACTGCTGTCGGATTTCGAGGAATCGGAGTCGGTCTTCCGCAGTTCGGCGGCCAAACCCAAGGGCAAGCTGCGCGTCGACCTGCAGGGCACGCTCGCCATGCATTTCCTGCTGCCGCACATCGGCGAGTTCTTTGCGCGCTACCCCGACATCGAAGTCGAGATCGGCCTCGGCGACCGGCTGGTGGACCTGGTGCGCGAAAGCATCGACTGCGTGCTGCGCGCCGGCGAGCCGCGCGAGTCGAGCATGGTGGGCCGGCGCGTCGCGCTGCTCGAGCAGGTGACCTGCGCCAGCGCCGCTTATCTCGAACAATTCGGCGAACCCCGCACGCCGGAGGAGTTCCGGGCCCACCGCGCGGTCAACTATGCGAGCGGCAGCGGCAAGGTGCTGCCCTTCGAGTTCATGGTGGACGGCGAGCGGCGCACGATGCAGTTGCGCGGCTCGGCGACGGTGAGCCATGCCGATGCCTACGCGGCTTGCTGCGCGGCCGGCCTGGGCTTCGCGCAGATGCCGCGCTATCACGTGGAACGGGAGCTCGCGGCCGGGACGCTGCGCGAAGTGCTGGCCGAGTTCCGGCCTGCGCCGATGCCGGTGTCGGTGATGTATCCGCATCACAGGCAGCTGTCGCCGCGCGTGCGGGTCTTCGTGGACTGGGTCGCGGACCGGATGCAGCGCGGCGGCTGAACCCCGCGCTCAGCCGCGCAAAGGCAAGCGCGCCAGCACCTCGTGCCGGCTCTGGCCGATCAGGCTGCGCACGAGAACGAACTCGTGCGCGGTCCAGGTGATGGGCTCGATCGGTCGCGCGGCGACGTGACGGTCGTCGTACAGCAGCGTCAGGTGCGGCGTGTAGTGCTCGCGGCCGCCGTGACCGAGGCCGATCTGCGCCATCGCGCGGTCCAGGGCTTGCTGCAGCGTCTTCACGGTCACCAAGCCGTCTTCGCCCAGCAGCACCAGCGGCATGTTGCGTGCCTTGCGCGAGAAGCTGCCGACGCGGTCGAAGCCGAGCTTGAAGGACGGCATGGCGTTCACCGCTTGCGCGACCCTGACCGACGCGTCGGCAAGCTCCTGCGGAAAGCGCGCAAAGGTGCCCACGACGTGCAGCGTCACATGGAAGCGCTTTGCGCCGAGCGGTTTGCCCTTCAGCCCGAAATCGCTCTGCAGATCGCGCACGAGCTTCTCGATGCGCGCGATGGCGGCCGCGTCAGGGAGCAGCGCAAAGAACAGCCGGTCGGTCGACGGTGGCCGAGCTGCCACGCCGTCGAACGATGGCTGCACGGGCGTCACGGCTGCTCGCGGGCCTCGAGTGCGCGATTGATGCCCAGCGCCGCCAGCGTGCACGCCGCGCCGGACAGCAGATAGACGCTGACGTAGGCGAGCCCGAAGTGCGCCGACAGGCCCAGCGCCACCAGCGGTGCGAACGCGGCGCCGATGAGCCAGGCCAGGTCCGAGGTGAGCGCAGCGCCGGTGTAGCGGTACTTGGAGATGAAATTGGAGGTCACGGTGCCCGAGGCCTGGCCGTAGGACAGGCCCAGCAGCACGAAGCCGACCAGGATGAAGACGTCCTGGCCCACGGTGCCGCCGTCGAGCAGGATCGGCGCGAAGCCGCTGAAGACCGCGATCAGGATCGCGAGCGCGCCCAGCGTCTGGCGCCGACCCACGCGGTCGGCGATCCATCCGGAGGCGACGATGCCGCCGGCCGCCAGTACCGCGCCGACGATCTGGATGCCGAGGAATTCGGTGATGGACTGCTCCGAATACAGCCGGATCCACGACAGCGGGAACACGGTGATCAGGTGGAACAGCGCATAGCTCGCCAGCGCGGCGAAGGCGCCGATCAACAGGTTGGAACCCTGCGCGCGGACGAGCTCGACCACGTCGGTGGGTTCCAGCTCCTGCTCGTCGAGCAACACCTCGTACTCGTGCGTGACCACCAGCCGAAGGCGCGCGAACAGCGCCACCACATTGATGGCGAAGGCCACGAAGAAAGCGTAGCGCCATCCCCACGAAAGGAAGTCGGCCGGCGACAGGCTGGCATACAGGAAGGCGAACAGACCGCTGGCGATGATGAAGCCGACCGGCGCGCCGAGCTGGCCCAGCATCGAATACCAGCCTCGGCGGTTCGGCGGCGCGTTGAGCGCCAGCAGCGAGGGCAAGCCGTCCCAGGAGCCGCCCAGCGCGAGCCCTTGGCCGATGCGGAAAATCGAGAGCAGCACGATGGCCGCGAAACCCGCGGTCTCGTAGCCGGGCAAAAATGCGATGCCGACGGTGGAGGTGCCCAGCAGGAACAGCGCCATGGTCAGCTTGGTGCCGCGTCCCCAGCGGCGCTGGACCGCCATCGAGATCACGGTGCCGAAGGGCCGCGCGATAAAGGCGAAGGAAAAGATCACGAAGGCGTAAAGTGTTCCTTCCAGCAGGTCCTCGAACGGAAAGAACAGGGCCGGGAACACCAGCACCGACGCGATGCCGTAGACGAAGAAGTCGAAGTACTCGGATGCGCGCCCGATGACCACGCCGACCGCGATTTCCCCGGGCGCCACCTTCGAATGGTCGGCAGTGATGAGGCGAGCATCCCTCTCGAGGGTCTCGGACGAGGGTTCGGAAGGGGCGTGGCTGATGCTGGACATCGTGCGTGCTTCGGGTTCAGGGGGCTTGCAAGGTCGCTCAGGGTCGCATCAGATGCGGTTTTACGCCATAGGACAAAACGTCCAATCGCCAAACAGGGTCGATGGACGTACATTTTGCGCTCATCCGCAATCCGCGTTTTCCCGCGGCCTACGTTTTTTCCTCGCTCCAGGCATGCCACTCCTCAAGACCCTTCGCGGACCGGCCCTCCTCGTGCTCGCTGCCCTGCTGGCGGGCTGCAACATGGTGGTGCTGAACCCGTCCGGCGACGTGGCCGCCCAGCAGGGCCGGCTGATCGTGGTGTCCACGATGCTGATGCTGCTGATCATCGTGCCGGTCATCGCCCTGACCTTCTTCTTCGCCTGGAAGTACAGGGAGTCCAACACCGAGGCCACCTACAAGCCGGACTGGGACCATTCGACGCAGCTCGAACTGGTGATCTGGGCCGCGCCGCTCCTGATCATCATCGCGCTCGGTGCGCTGACCTGGATCAGCACGCACACGCTGGACCCCTACCGGCCGCTCGACCGCATCGACTCGCGACGCCCGGTGCCCGATAACGCGAAGCCGCTGGTGGTGGAGGTGGTGGCGCTCGACTGGAAATGGCTGTTTCTTTATCCGGAGCAAGGCATCGCCACGGTCAACGAGGTCGCGGCGCCGGTGGACGTGCCGATCCAGTTCCGGATCACGGCTTCGTCGGTCATGAACTCCTTCTACATCCCCGCGCTCGCCGGCCAGATCTATGCCATGCCCGGCATGGAAACCAAGCTGCACGCGGTCATGAACAAGGCCGGCACCTACGAAGGCATTTCCGCCAACTACAGCGGCGCCGGCTTCTCGGGCATGCGCTTCAAGTTCCACGGCATGAGCCGTGCCGACTTCGATCGCTGGGTGCAGAAGAACAAGGCCGAAGGCCAGGCGCTCAGCCGCGAGGGCTACATGCAGCTCGAACGCCCGAGCGAGCGCGAGCCGGTGCGCCGCTACGCCAGCGTGGCGCCGGGCCTGTACGACGCCATCGTCAACCGCTGCGTGGAGCCCGGCAAGATGTGCATGAAGCACATGATGGCGGTCGATGCCAGCGGCGGCGCAGGCCGCGGCGGCTTGTCCCCGCTGGCCATGACGACCGTACCGCGCGGCGAGCAAGGCCAGCCGATGCGCACCCTCGCCGCCGAAATCTGCACCATCGACAACCCGACCGGGGCGCCGCTCGCCGTCCGGACGACGATCCAGTAATCCGTTCATCACGATGCCCGACCATCCCGATCTGACCAAGCTCGTCTTCGGACGCCTCACCTGGGAGGCGATCCCCTACCACGAGCCGATCCTCATGGCGACCTTCGTCGCCGTCGTGCTGGGCGGCCTCGCCCTCCTGGGCGCGCTGAGCTACTACCGCGTCTGGGGCACGCTGTGGCGCGACTGGATCACCAGCATCGACCACAAGAAGATCGGCATCATGTACATCGTGCTCGGCCTGGTGATGCTGCTGCGCGGCTTCGCCGACGCGATCATGATGCGGCTGCAGCAGGCGATCGCCTTCGGCGACGCGGCGGGCTACCTGCCGCCGCACCACTACGACCAGGTCTTCACGGCCCACGGCGTGATCATGATCTTCTTCGTCGCCATGCCGCTGGTCACCGGGCTCATGAACTACGTCGTGCCGCTGCAGATCGGCGCGCGCGACGTGGCCTTCCCCTTCCTCAACAACTTCAGCTTCTGGATGACCGCGAGCGGCGCGGTGCTGGTGATGATGTCGCTGTTCGTCGGCGAGTTCGCCAAGACCGGCTGGCTCGCCTATCCGCCGCTGTCCGGCATTGCCTACAGTCCCGACGTCGGGGTCGACTACTACATATGGTCCTTGCAGGTCGCCGGGGTCGGCACCTTGCTGTCGGGCGTGAACCTGATCGCGACCATCGTGAAGATGCGTGCGCCCGGCATGACCCTGATGAAGATGCCGGTCTTCACCTGGACCGCGCTCTGCACCAACGTGCTGATCGTGGCCGCCTTCCCGGTGCTCACCGCGGTGCTGGCGCTGTTGTCGATGGACCGCTACGTCGGCACGAACTTCTTCACCAACGAGCTCGGCGGCAATCCGATGATGTACGTCAACCTCATCTGGATCTGGGGCCATCCGGAGGTGTACATCCTGATCCTGCCGGTGTTCGGCGTGTTCTCGGAGGTGGTGTCCACCTTCAGCGGCAAGCGCCTGTTCGGCTATGCGTCGATGGTCTACGCGACGGTCGTGATCACCATCCTCTCGTACCTGGTGTGGCTGCACCACTTCTTCACCATGGGGTCGGGCGCCAGCGTCAATTCCTTCTTCGGCATCACCACGATGATCATCTCGATCCCGACGGGGGCGAAGATCTTCAACTGGCTGTTCACGATGTACCGCGGGCGCATCCGCTTCGAGGTGCCGATGCTGTGGACGATCGGCTTCATGGTCACCTTCGTGATCGGCGGCATGACCGGCGTGCTGCTCGCGGTGCCGCCGGCCGACTTCGTGCTGCACAACAGCCTGTTTTTGATCGCGCACTTCCACAACGTGATCATCGGCGGCGTGGTGTTCGGCGCCTTCGCCGGCATCACCTACTGGTTCCCGAAGGTCTCCGGCTTCAAGCTCGACCCGTTCTGGGGCAAGTGCTCGTTCTGGTTCTGGCTGACCGGCTTCTACTTCGCCTTCATGCCGCTGTACGTGCTCGGGCTGATGGGCGTCACGCGCCGGGTGAGCCATTTCGAGGATTCGTCGCTGCAGATCTGGTTCCAGATCGCCGCCTTCGGCGCCTTCCTGATCGCCTTGGGCATTCTCTCCTTCCTCATCCAGCTGGTCGTCAGCTTCCGCAAGCGCGAATCGCTGCGCGACACGACGGGCGACCCGTGGAGCGGCCGCACGCTGGAGTGGTCCACCTCCTCGCCGCCGCCGGCCTACAACTTCGCCTTCACGCCGCGCATCCACGACAACGACGCCTGGTGGGACATGAAGCAGCGCGGCTACGAGCGGCCGCTGGAAGGCTTCACCCCGATCCACATGCCGAAGAACACCGCCGCCGGCTTCGTGCTGGCCATGCTCAGCGCCGCCATGGGCTTCGCGCTCATCTGGCACATGTGGCTGCTGGCCGGCGTGTCCTTCGCCGCGCTCCTGCTCGCGACCATCATCCACACCTTCAACTACAAGCGCGACTATCACATCCCGGTGGACGAGGTCGTCCGCACGGAAGGCGATCGCACCCGACTCCTGACCGGCCATGTCTGAGATCACCGTCCCCTCCCCCCACGGCGCCGTGAGCGCCGCACCGAACCCGCTCTTCCACGTCGTGGACGAGCACCATCCCGAGAACGGGACGCTGCTCGGGTTCTGGCTCTACCTGATGAGCGACTGCCTGGTCTTCGCCTGCCTGTTCGCGATGTACGGCGTGCTGGGCCGCAGCTATGCAGCAGGCCCCTCGGGCGCCGACCTGTTCGAGCTGCCGCTGGTCGCGCTCAACACCTCGCTGCTGCTGCTGTCGTCGATCACCTACGGCTTCGCGATGCTCGAGATGCTGAAGAAGCGCACCGGCGCGACGCTGGCCTGGCTGGCCGTCACCGGCCTGCTGGGAGCGGGCTTCATCGGCATCGAGCTCTACGAGTTCGCGCACCTGATCCACGAAGGCGCCGGCCCGCAGCGCAGTGCCTTCCTGTCCTCCTTCTTCACGCTGGTGGGCACGCACGGCCTGCACGTGACTTTCGGCATCGTCTGGCTCGTCACGCTGATGATCCAGGTCGGCAAGCACGGGCTGATCCCCGAGAACCGGCGCAGGCTCCTGTGCCTGTCGATGTTCTGGCACTTCCTGGACGTCGTGTGGATCGGCGTCTTCACCTTCGTCTACCTGATGGGATCATTGTCATGAGCGATGCGCACGACGTTCACGAACACGACCCGCACGTCGAAGCGGACCTGCACATCAGCCTCAAGGGCTACCTGACCGGCTTCATCCTGTCGGTGATCCTGACCGCCATCCCCTTCTGGCTGGTGATGGGCAAGGTGTTCGACAAGCCCGGCCTCACGGCCTTCGTCATCCTGGGCTTCGCGGCCGTGCAGATCGTGGTCCACATGATCTACTTCCTGCACCTGAACGCCAAGTCGCAGGGCGGCTGGAACATGCTCGCGCTGATCTTCACGATCGTGCTGGTCGTGATCACGCTGAGCGGCTCGCTGTGGGTGATGTTCCACCTCAACCACAACATGATGCCGGCCTCGATGCACGAGATGCGCAACGCGCCTTGAGCGCAACGCGTTCCAGGCCGGCACTGGCGATGCTCGCCGTTGCCGGCGCCCTGCTCTTCATCCTGTTCCTGGCCTTGGGCACGTGGCAGCTCGAGCGGCGCAGCTGGAAGCTCCAGCTGATCGATCGCGTCGAAGGGCGCGTGCATGCGCCGCCGGCGGATGCACCCGCGCCCGCGCAATGGCCGCGCGTGAATGCGGCCGACGACGAATACCGGCATGTGCGGCTGACCGGCCGCTTTCTCCACGAGCGTGAAACCCTGGTACAGGCCTCGACCGTGCTCGGCGCCGGCCACTGGGTGCTGACGCCGCTGCAGACCGCGCAGGGCTCGGTGGTGCTGGTCAACCGCGGCTTCGTGCCGCCGCAGCGGCGCGAGCGCGCGAAGCGCACCGACGGTGAAGCGGCGGGCGAAGTCAGCCTCATCGGCCTCTTGCGCATGACCGAGCCCGGCGGCGGCTTCCTGCGCCGCAACGATCCCGCAGCCGATCGCTGGTTCTCGCGCGACGTGCAGGCCATCGCCGCGGCGCGCGGCCTGGCGGAGGTGGCGCCCTTCTTCGTGGACGAGGATGCGCCTGCGCCGCAGCCGGCGAATGCAGCGGCCGAACCGCGCTGGCCGGCCGCCGGCTTGACGGTGATCGCCTTCCCCAACAACCATCTGGTCTACGCCATCACCTGGTATGCGCTGGCCCTCATGGTCGCGGGCGCGGCCTGGCTGGTGGCGCGCACGGAGCGCATCGCAACGAGAGCAAAGAGGGATGCAGCAGAACACTGAACCCGGCGACTCGGCAGGCCTGAAGAATATGCAGCAGCTGATCCAGCTGCGCTGGATGGCCGTCGGCGGCCAGATCCTGACCATCGCCATCGTCCACTTCGGCTTCGGCATCCGCCTGCCGCTGGACCACATGGGGGCGGCGCTGGCTTTTCTCGTGGCCTTCAACCTCTTCAGCCTACTGCGCTGGCGCCGGCGGCAGGAGGTCGCGGACGGCGAGCTCTTCATCGCACTCCTGGTCGACGTCGGCACGCTGACCGTCCAGCTCTATCTCAGCGGCGGCGCCACCAACCCCTTCATCTTCCTGTACCTGCTGCAGGTCAGTCTCGGCGCCGTGCTGCTGCGCCCCGGCTACACCCGCACCATGGTCGCCGTCACCGCCGCCTGTTTCATGGGCCTGACCTTCGTCCATCGCCCGCTGGCGATTCCTATGGACAATGCGCGCGGGCTCGCCAGTCCGTACATCCAGGGGCTTCTGATCTGCTTCGCGCTCAACGCGGCGCTGCTGGCAATCTTCATCACGCGCATCAGCCGCAACCTGCGGGCGCGCGACGCGCACCTGGCGGACCTGCGCCAGCGCGCCGCCGAGGAGGAGCACATCGTACGCATGGGCCTCTTGGCCTCCGGCGCGGCCCACGAGCTCGGCACGCCGCTGGCGACGCTGTCGGTGATCCTCGGCGACTGGCAGCGCATGCAGCCCTTTGCCGCCGAGCCCGAGCTACGGCAGGAGATCGAGGAGATGCAGGCCCAGGTGGCGCGCTGCAAGACCATCGTGAGCGGCATCCTGCTGTCGGCCGGCGAAGCGCGCGGCGAGTCGCCGGTGCAGACCACCGTCCGCGCCTTCCTCGACGGCCTGGTCGCGGAATGGCGCACCACGCGCTCGCCCGGCGCGCTGGCCTACGCCAACACCTTCGGCGACGACCTGCCCATCGTCTCGGACTCCGCGCTCAAGCAGACCATCTACAACGTGCTCGACAACGCGCTCGAGGCCTCGCCGGGCTGGGTCGGCCTCGATGCGGCGCGCGATGGCGACGATCTGGTCCTGACCGTGTCCGATGCCGGCCCGGGCTTCGCACCCGGGATGCTGGCGCAGCTGGGCAAGCCTTATCAGTCAAGCAAGGGGCGCCCCGGCGGCGGCCTGGGCCTGTTCCTGGTCGTCAACGTGGCGCGCACCCTGGGCGGCAGCGTGGCGGCGCACAATCGGCCGGAAGGTGGTGCCGCCGTGACACTGCGCCTGCCGCTGGCGGCGATCCAATTCGAGGAGATCGCAGGCAATGGAAACTGACGAACGACTGCTGCTCATCGTCGAGGACGATGCGGCCTTTGCGCGCACCCTGTGCCGCTCTTTCGAGCGCCGCGGCTACACGGTGCTGCAGGCCACGGCCGCCGAGCAGGTGACGGAGATCCTGAAGTCCCACTCGCCAGGCTATGCGGTCGTCGACCTCAAGCTCGCCGGCGGCGCCTCCGGGCTGGCCTGCGTCCAGATGCTGCATGCGCACGACGCGCAGATGCTGATCGTCGTGCTCACCGGCTACGCCAGCATCGCGACCGCCGTGGAAGCCATCAAGCTCGGTGCCTGCCACTACCTGGCCAAGCCCTCCAACACCGACGACATCGAGGCCGCCTTCGGCCGCGCCGAGGGCGATGTTGAGGTCGAACTGACCGAGCGCTCGACCTCGATCAAGACGCTCGAATGGGAGCGCATCCACGAAACGCTGGCCGAGACCGGCTTCAACATCTCCGAAACGGCCCGGCGCCTCGGCATGCATCGGCGCACGCTGGCGCGGAAGCTCGTGAAGCAACGGGTGAAGTAATACCAAGGTGCGACTTTTCGCTCGCCTGTGGTCACTTTGTATTTTTGCGCCACCGGACTACACAGGCTCGCCAGCACAATGCAGCCTTTACCAACACCGCCTGCGAGGTCCATGCCAGTGACAGCCGAAACAACCGCCGTTGCCGACTCCCCTGGCTTCGACTCGGGGTTCACGATGGCCTTCCAGCCGATCGTCGACCTCGCCCGGCGGGAAATCTTTGCCCATGAAGCGCTGGTGCGCGGCCTGTCCGGAGAAGGCGCGTCCGAAGTGCTTGGGCGCGTGGGCCCGCAACAGCGCTTTGCCTTCCACGAAGCCTGCCGCGTGCGGGCCATCGAGATGGCCTCGGCGCTGGGCATGGAATCCAAGCTCAGCCTCAACGTCATGCCTAACGACGTGGCCGGGCAGGAAGAATGCTTTCGTACCGCCATGGCAACGGCCAAGCGCTGCAACTTTCCGATCAACCGCCTGATGTTCGAGATCACCGAGGGCGAGCGCGTCGAGGACCTGCCCGGTCTCGCGGCGGCCTTCCGCACCTTCAAACGCTACGGCTTCACCTCTGCCATCGACGACTTCGGCTCCGCCTACGCCGGCTTCGAGCTCCTGGCGGCCTTTCAGCCCGATGTGGTGAAGATCGACATAAGCCTGGTGCGGGACATCCACATCGACCCCGTCCGGGTGACCATCGTGAAAGGCTTCGTCGCCACCTGCGAGGAGCTTGAAATCAGGGTGATCGCGGAAGGTGTCGAAGCTTCGGAAGAAGTTCGCGTGCTGCGCGCGCTGGGCGTGGATCTGTTCCAGGGCTACCTGTTTGCCAGGCCTGCCGTCGCGGCGTTGCCGTCCGTGGCATGGGACGCCGCGTGAGCCTTCACACGTTGCTGGTCGCGCGCACTTCCTCGATCGTCGTTTGCCCTGAAAGAACCTTGGCGATGCCGTCCTGACGCAGGGTGCGCATGCCTTCGCGCAGCGCCGCTTCCTGCAGTTCTTCCGCGCGAGCGCCGTTTTGCACCAGGCGGCGCAGCGTTTTCGACATCACCATCAGCTCATGGATGCCGACGCGTCCCTTGAACCCGGTGTCGTCGCAGTGCTTGCATCCGGCGCTCGCGAAGCGCATGAGCCGCCCATCGCGGGCATGGCGGCGCTGCCAGGAATTGAGCACGGCCTCCCGTTCGGCCGGCGAATCCTTCTTCGCGAACGCGTGCAGGTAGTCGGCCAGCAGTTCCTCGGTCTCTTCCGGGCTCGCGGGGCGGCTGCTGATGCAGTGGGTGCAGAGGCGGCGCACCAGCCGCTGCGCCAGCACCGCCAGCAGCGAGTCGGCAAAGTTGAAGGGGTCCATCCCCATGTCCAGGAGCCGCGTCACGGTTTCGGGCGCGCTGTTGGTGTGCAGGGTCGAGAGCACGAGGTGGCCGGTCAGCGATGCCTCGATCGCGGTCTTGGCGGTTTCCTCGTCCCGGATCTCGCCGACCATGATCACGTCCGGATCTGCGCGCACGAAGGCCCGCAAGGCCTTGGCGAAGGTCCAGTCGATGCGGGGGTTGAACTGCACCTGTCGCAAGCCCGCCTGCGTGATCTCTATCTCTATCGGGTCTTCGGCGGTCCAGATCTTTCGTTCCGGCGTGTTGATGTGCATGAGCGCCGAGTGCAGGGTCGTGGTCTTGCCCGACCGGTGGGGCCGACGCAGAGCACCATGCCGTAGGGGCGCTCGACCGCCGCGGTGAAGCGCGCAAGATTGCGCTCCGAAAGCCCGAGCTGGTCCAGCGCGACGGGCTTGGCCGAAGCAAGAATGCGCCTCACCACGTCTTCCAGCCCGTTGCTGGTCGGGACGGTCGCCACGCGCAGTTCGATGCGATGCTGCGGCGAGAACTTGGCGAAATTGATCTTGCCGTCCTGCGGCTTGCGCTTCTCGCTGATGTCGAGGTCGCACATGATCTTCACGCGTCCGACGATCGCGTTGCGGTAGCTGGGCGGGAGTTCCAGATAGGTGTAGAGCCTTCCGTCGCGGCGAAAACGGATGCGGGTTTTCTCCTGTCCCGGATAGCTCTCGATATGGATGTCCGACACGCCCTCGCGGTGCGCTTCGAGAATCATGCTGTTGATCATCCGCACCAGCGAGTTGTCCGATTGCTCGATCGGCGCCTCTTCGTCGACCGGAGGCGCGCGGCCTTCCTTCTCGAGGGTCTCCAGCAGTTCGCTGGTGCCGGCCAGGTCGAAGTCGATGGCCATCGGGTCGGCAGCTGCCGAGCGTCCGTCCGCCGGCGCGCCGATCTTCTCGTACGCCTTGTGCAGCACGCCGTCCAGGTCGCCGCACTGTCCGAGCACCGGGACCACCTTCATCTCGGCGATGAACTCCACCTCGTCGATGGCGGCATGCCGGCCAGCCGGATCGTCGAGCGCGAGGATGAGACGCCCCTCGTGAATCATCAGCGGCATCACCTGCAAGCGCCGCGCGACGCCATGGCTGATCTTGCGCAGGGCTTCGGCAGCGACCGGAAACAGATGCAGATTGACGAGGGGGTAGCCCATCTTTCGCACCAGCGCAGTCTGCAGCTGGGCACGGCTGACCACACCCATGCGCACCAGGGTCTCGCCCAGCGGCACGCTGCGATCGAGCTGCTGCTGCGCCAATGCGGCGCTCAACTGTTCGTCCATGACCATGCCCAGGGACACCAGCGCCTGACCTATCCGCACGATCGGCATGCGGCCTTGCGCTGCGATCTCTTTCAACAACTGCTCTGGCGTAACAACTTCGGCAGACGGCATGGCCTCTAGCCCCTGTTCGATTGGCGCTGGGGATTCTGGGCCACCCCGGCGAAACTGTCAGCGGAGAACTCGAACCTGTTGCGCCCGGCCGCCTTTGCGCCATAGAGCGCGGCGTCCGCAAGCGCCAGCAGTTCTTCGGCCGTGACGGAAGAATCGGTCGCTTCATGAAATGCGATGCCGATGCTCGTCGTGACATCCAGCAGCCGGCCATCGACCTGGAACGCCGGAGCGTTGACCCGTCCGACGATCTTCCGCGCCACCGCCGCGGCCGCCTCCTGCGTGCTCGGGTTCTCGAGCACGATGACGAACTCGTCGCCGGCGAGCCGCGCCACGGTGTCGGTGCTGCGCACGCTGGCCAGCAGGCGTCCTGCGTATTCGCTCAGTACCTCGTCGCCAGCCGCGTGGCCGAGCGTGTCGTTGATCGATTTGAAATGGTCGATGTCCAGAAACATCAGCGCGATGGTGCTGCCCGTGCGCCTGGCACGCGCAATGGCGTTCGGCAGATACTCGTTGAAGGCGAGCCGGTTCGGCAAGCCGGTCAGCGTATCGACCCGCGCCAGCTCGATCAGCTGGCGCTCCACCTGCTTGAGCGCAGTGATGTCCAGGCTGAGCGAGAAAATGCCATGCGTCGAGCCGTCGACGCCGATGTGGGGCACGTAGATGACGTGGGTGATGCGATCGAAATCCTCTCTCTTGGTCTTGGCTTCGAATTCGACACGCTCGCCCGCCAGCGCACGCTCGAGCATGGCCTTGCGGGCCAGGTACAGCTCGGGGCCTGCCACGTCGCGGATATGGCGGCCCACGAGCGCGGACGGATCGAGTCCCAGCCATTCGCGGTAGGTCGCGTTCGCGAAAGTGATCTTCTGCTCGCGGTCGATGTACGTGATCAGCGCCGGCAGGTTGTCCGTGATGGTGCGCAAGCGCATTTCGCTTTCAGCCTGGCGCAGCTCCGCTTCCTTCAGCGCGGTGATGTCGAAGGTCATCAGGTAGAAGCCCAGCACCTGCCCCTGCAGATCCTTGTCCGGGATCAGATTCACCTGGAAGTAGCCGTCCTTGCCGCGAAGCGGCGCCTGGACTGGAAAGCGCACCGCCTTTCCTGCCAGCACCATGGGAATGTGCGGCACGTGCTGCGCGTACACCTCCTCGCCCACCGCGGACCGCAAGGTCACGCGGTCGAGCGGACCATCGCCCAAGCCGGCCATCTGCCGCGCCCGACTGTTGCCGAAGTGGCAGTTCTCCTCGCGATCGAAATAACCCACCAGCGCCGGAATGCTGTCGGTGACGTCGCGCAGCCGCTTCTCCTGCTCGCTGAGCGCCTTGCGTACCCTGACCTCGTCGGTGATATCGAAGGTCATTGCGAACACGCCCTGCACCATGCCGACATCGTCCTGGTCGGGGATGTAGTGGGCCTTGTAGGTCCGGTCGCCGATGCCCAGCGCCGAATCGCCGCTTTTTTCGACGATCACGGTTTCGCCCGCGAGCGCACGGCGGTAGTAGGGCTCGACCACGGCGAAGTCCGCCTTCCCGCGAACCTCGGGCATCAACCTGCCGGCCATCGCGTCGTTCTTGTGCAGCGCCTTGATGTGGGCGTTGACAAAGGTGTACCGCAACGAAGCGTCGACGTGCGAAACCAGTGCCGGAATGCTGTCCGCAATGGTGCGGATCTGCGCCTCGCTGTGCGCGAGACTGAGTTCGATGCGCTTGCGCTCCGTCACGTCGGAGGTCATCGCGTAGTAGCCGCGGACCGATCCCGATCGATCGCGATCCGGGATGAGATCGGTCTGGAAAAAACGCGCCTGCTCGCCGCCCCTTACCGAGCCTCTTCGCTCGAAAGTCACGGGCTCGCCGGCCAACACCCGCTGGAGGTAGCGGTCCGGAATGACGCTGTCGTCCGCGCCGTGCATGCCTTGCGCGGGTTGGCCGACGAGCTCGGATGCGCTGCGGCCCAGCTTGTCGCACAGGCGGGCATTCACGAAGCCGAAGCGTCCATGGGCATCCACATGCGACACCATGGCGGGGAGGTGGTCGGTGATGTCGCGCAGGAATTTTTCGCTGGATTGCCGCTCTCGCATCAGCTCGTCGAAGGTTCGCGAAAGATCGCCGATCTCATCGCGCGGGTAACTGCGTGGCGTTGCAACTTCGGCGGGTGCGGCTTGCGCATCCCGCATGTGCCGGTGCAGTTCCGTCAGCGGCTTCAGCTGGCGTCGCACGACGACCAGCGCCAGCGTGCCCGCCAGCAGGGCAAGCACGAGCGCCCCGCCCCAGGCCGCGCGCTCGATGGCATCGATCCGGGCGAAGGCCTCCTGGCGCGGATACATCGAGCCCAGAACCCAGTTGGCGTGGCGGATGCGCTTGAAGGCGTACAAGCCATGCACGCCGGCATCGTTGAGCCCCTCGGTCTTGCCCTCGAAGCCCGCGATCGCGCGATCGATTTCAGGGTTGCCAGCGTCCTCTGCGCTGGAGCGGTTCAGGACGCGCGCCTCGCGGGGATGGTCGACCACGACGCCGTCCGTGGTCGTGATGAACAGGTAGCCGGTCTCGCCGAACTTGATGTCGGCGAGCGAGCCCAGAATATTCCGTTCCTTCAGGTTGATGGAGCCCGAGATCACGAACTGCACGCCTCCGGTACTGTCCATCACGGGTTCCGTGATCGCCACCTGCGCCAGGCCGTTGATCCGGTTGCGGTACGGTTGCGAGATCACGCCGGCCATGGATCTGACCGTGTCCGAAAAATACGCACGGTCCTTGATGTTCAACCGGCCGATCTGTTGCGCGCCGTTGAAGTTGGCCACCAGATTGCCATCGAGGTCCAGGAGGGCGACGTTGTCGAAGGCTGCTCGAAGGGACTCGTGTTGTTTCAGGAAGGCCTGCAGCGGCGCACCGTTCGTGAATCCCTGCGTCTCCACGCTTTCGGCGAAGGTCTTCAGCAGGGTTCGCCGGCTCGCGAACTTCTGGTCTAGCGCCTCCGCAATGGTCGATACGCGCGCGAACTGCTCGTTCGCAATCGACGCCTGCATGCTGGCCTTGACCAGGTGCAACGCGATCGTCGCAATCGTGAACGTGGCTGCCAGCACCACCGCAGCGACGCCCAGACTCAGGCGCGTATTCAGGCTGATGCGGCGGTTTTTTAGAACGGATGGATTCATTCGATAGGCGAGCCGGCGCACCGACGTGGCAGGAGCTTCCCTGATCTGCGCTGCGCAAGCAAGCAAGCAGGGAGCATTTTTGAATACCAATGATCTACACCACCCTTCGAAGACGCGCGACTCGCCGCATGGTTGCGCGCTGCAGGTCCAGGTCAAAGCCAGCTCGAGCAACCCGACTATTCTTGGCGGGGATAGCATGGATCCGCCAGCCCCGCCAATCAGATCGCCGCGATGAAACACCCTCTCGAACCGCGCACGGCCTCAGTGCTCACCCGCTTGGCTGTCAGGCATCCAAAGCTGAAGCTCCAGTTCATCGTCACGCTCGCGCCCGGCGCGAAGGCGGCCGATGTCGTGCCGTTTGTAGCGACGCAAGAGATCGAAGTGATCCGCATGGTCGCCGGCGAGATGACGGCACGCCAGGTACTGGACCTGGCGGCGCATCCGATGGTGGAGTGCATCGAGTACGACGGACTGGCCGAGGCGCTCGATGCGTTCGCTGACGGCGGCTGAGCCCGTCGCTCTTCCCATCGCGTCGTTGTGCCGGCATGGGCTCAAGGTCCGGCGCCGTTGCTCTGAGCCTCGACGAGTCGGCCCTGCTCGCTGCGCGCAAGCCTCCGATAGGCGCTGCGATCGCGGCCATGCGCGATGTGCCATTGCAGCAACTCGTTGTGCAGCGCGTGGGCCGTGCTGCCGTCGCGCGGAAGTATCTCGGGATCGACGCGACGGGCGGCGCGGGCGACAAAATTCACCTGAGCGACGGTGTCGCCGGCGCGCACATGCAGCGATCCTTCGGTAGGCCGCAGCAACACCAGGTTCACTGGATGCGCGTACCAGTCGGTCTCGACCAGGCCGACGTGCATTGCCACCGGCACCGGACGGTTGATCGGCTGGCCGAAGAAGCTGTCCACCTGCGGCGGCGTGCGCAGCAACCAGGGCAGGTGCAACTTGAACAGGTGCGCCTGGTCTTCACGATCGAAGAAACTCAATCCGGGATGCACCGGGCGTATCTCGCGGCGCTGCCCTTGCTCGTCGTCGAAAGGCAAGGCGTCGAAGGTGAACGCATTGCCCGTGAAGCGGCTTGACGGCCGGTCGCACACGTAGAACGTCCGTCGGTCGCCGGCGACATCGGCCGCGGGTGGCGGCCTGAAGGCGCGCGCGAGCGGCGGCACCTCAGCCGGCAGGCACAGGCCGAAGTCGAACGGCGCAGGCACCAGCAGGCCGAGCCCGGCGGCCGCGGTAAACGGCAGGCACTGCTCCTGCACGCCGTAGCCTGGGCGTCCAGGTGACCGGGAGGCCGCCTGCGCGCGCCGCGGCAGCGGCGCGTCGGGCACCAGCGGAAGGATCAGCACCTGCATCGGCTGCTGCGTCGCCGCGCCTCAGGGCCGCAACTGAACCGCTGGCGCCGGCACCACCGCCAGTGCGGCCTGGTCCACGTCGACGCGGCCGTAGCCGTACTGCGAGTCCCAGCCCGGGTTGCCGAGGTTGTCGGCGCTCGCCCCGAGCAGGTTCCATATCTGCACGTTGGTGGCGAATCGGTGCGCGCCCCAGATCACTGCCGCAGCGCCGGCGACATGCGGGCAGGCCATGCTGGTGCCGCTCTTCTGACCGTAGCCGCCACCGGGCACGGTGGACAGCACCTGCACGCCCGGCGCGCAGATCTCGACCTCCGGCCCGCGGCTGCTGAACGGCGCGATGACGTTGTTGCTGTCGATCGCCGAGACCGCGACCACATTCCTGTAGCGCCCCGGAAAGCCCACCGAAGTCGGCTGGCCGGCCGGCGGCGGTCCGGCGTTGCCGGCTGCCGCGACCAGCAGCACACCGGCGTTGAACGCGGCGTTGCAGATCGCTTCAAGCGCCGCTGGCGCGCTGCTCGCGCCCAGACTCATGCTGACGATCTGCATCTTGTTCTGGATCGCCCAGTTGATGCCGGCGATGATCCAGCTGAACTGGCCGCTGCCGCTGTTGGCCAGTACCTTGATCCCATAGAGCCAGGCCTCAGGTGCCACACCGACGACGCCGGCGCCGTTGATCACCGCAGCGATGGTGCCTGAGCAGTGCGTGCCGTGGCTGTTGCCGTCCATCGCCGTTTCGCCCGGCACGAAGCTGATCGCGCTGCGCACGTTCGGCCGCAGATCCGGATGGTTCCAATCGATGCCGGTGTCGAGCACCGCGACCTTGATGCCGCGACCGCGCGAGCAACCCCAGGCCGGCACCGCCTGGATCTGCGAGACGCCGATCGGCACCGTCTCGGCCTGCACCGACGGCTGCCCCTCGAACACCAAGTTCTGCAGCGGGAGCGCATGGGCCCAGCCGTCGTCTTCGACCGCGGAGACGTCGGGGTTGCTCTTCAGCGCCTTGATCTCGCTATCCGACAGCTTCAACGTGACGATCGGTGCCTCGTAGAGGTTGATGTCGAAGCCGATGCTGTCGCTCTCGATCGATGTCGGCAGGCCCGGGGCGCCGACGGTGAACGCGTCGGCGCCGGCGACGTCGTAGATGAAAAGGTTGCCGGCGCGTGGACAGCTCGAGGCAAGGATTTCCATCTTGTCGGCCGACTTGTTGCGCCGCGTCTCCTTCGGCTTGAAGGTCACGATGACCGACTTGCGCGCGTCGCCGTCAGAGGACGACGCTGTACTCCTCTTGGTCTTTGCCATGGTCAGGTACTCCTCGGGTGGTTCTTCACGGTGGCGCTCGGGGTAAGACGCCTCAAGTCAGGTTAGTCGGCCGTTCGGGTGTGCGCGTCCACAAGACGATGGAGACCCCCATCCATGGGCTGAAGGAAGCACTCCGCAGCGCAGCCACTATTCTTGAATCAATCGTTTGGATACGGTTGAGGGCGCGATCCAATAGTCCTCAATAGTTCGCCATCGGGCGGGCCCGACCCCGGAGCATGAAGCGGGGGACGTGGCTGGCGACGGATGGCGGGTGGTTGTAGGATGAAATTGGGCGCTGCTGACGAGGTCGGCTTCTCCTTGGTGCAACAAGCCCGTTCAATAGTTGGACCCGCAGTCCTGCGAGCACCCCGGAATGTGGCAGAGGGCGGCGACGTCCCGAAGCACGCTTAGTAGAGTTCGATGACGAGGACTGCCTGCGGCGCCCATCAACCGTCAGGAGGTTCTCATGCAAGTGCTTTACACGCGCTGTGCGGGCCTGGACGTGCACAAGGACACCATCGTGGCCTGCGTGCGGTGCGTCTCGCCGCCCATGCACCAGGAGGTGCGCAGCTTCGGCACCACAACCACCCAGTTGCTCGAACTGGCCGATTGGCTGGCCGAGCACGACTGCACCCACGTGGCGATGGAGGCCACCGGCGTGTACTGGAAGCCGGTGTGGCATGTGCTGGAGGCCGAGTTCGAGTTGGTGCTGGCCAACGCCGCGCACATTCGCAACGTGCCCGGGCGCAAGACGGACGTCAACGACGCGATGTGGATTGCCGATCTGCTGGCGCACGGCCTCATTCGCTCCAGCTTCGTGCCGCCGCAGGCGATCCAGCAGTTGCGCGACCTCACGCGCACGCGCAAGCAACTCGTGCGGGAGGTCTCCCAGCACTCGCTGCGTATCCAGAAGGTGCTGGAGGACGCCAACCTCAAGTTGGGCAGCGTCCTGTCGGATGTACTGGGCAAGAGCGGCCGTGCGATGCTCGATGCCATCGTGGCCGGCCAGAGCGATCCGGCGCTGCTGGCCGCGCTGGCCCAGGGCACGGCGCGCAACAAGACCGCCGAGTTGCGCGAGGCGCTGCGCGGGCGCATCACCGAGCACCATCGCACGATGCTGCGGCTGCACCTGCAGGTCATCGATGCCTTGCAGCGCACGCTGGGCGAACTGGATGCGGCCGTGGGAAAAGCGCTGGCGCCGATCCGGCAGCGCGCCCGCCTGCTCACGACGATGCCCGGGGTCTCTGACCTGACGGCCAGCGTCGTGGTGGCGGAGATCGGCGTGGACATGTCGCGCTTCCCCACTGCCGGCCATCTGATCTCCTGGGCCGGACTGTGTCCACGCAGCGACGAGAGCGCCGGCAAGCGCCGATCCACCCGCGTGCGCAAGAGCGGCACCTGGATCAAGACCACCCTGGTGACTGCCGCCTGGGCCGCGGTGCGCGTGAAGACCAGCTACCTGCGTGCGCAGTTCCTGCGTATCAAGGCACGTCGCGGAGCCAAGAAGGCCATCCTCGCCGTGGCCGCTTCCATGCTCACTGCCGCGTACCACATGCTTCGCGACGGCACCGAGTACAGCGACTTGGGTAGCGAATACCTCGACCGCCACGACCGATCCAAAATCATCCGCCGCTTGATCAAGCGCCTTCAAGACCTCGGCTGCGAGCTTCCTGTGGTTGCTCATACGGGATAGCGCTTCTTAGTAGATGCCAATCATCCCCTGAGCGCGCATTTTTTAAAGGGCTGGGCTTCGATCGCAACCTGCCGACTCTCCACTCGTTTGTGGATGTCACTTCACGGCGCCAACTCCAGAGGGCACAGGGTTCATGTCGTAGGCATCGGACAGGCGCCAGCCCTTGCCGGGCACGAGGATGAAGCCGTGGTTGCGCAGGTGATCGTCGGTGTTGGAGACCAGCATGTTGAACACGATGCGCGACCACAGCTCGCGCAAATCGGCGACGGTGCGCGCGCCGTGATCGATCAGCACGCGGGCGATCTCCAGATAGCTCGCACCTGTCGATGCATCGTCGCCATCCAAGCGGCCGGTGAGCGTCGTCGCCGAGGCGAAGTGAAGCCTGCCGTCTGACGTACGGTCGAAGCGCTTCACCAGGAAGGTGTGGTGCGGGCTCGCGAATCTGCGTGCGAGGCTTTGTGGCACGGCGAGGCCGCACCCCTTCGCGAGGGTCTGCACCACCAGTTCCCAGGCGCCCACGTCGTGCTCGTCGCGTAGGCTGGGGAATTTGGCAATCCACAACTGCCCCTGTGGATCGACCACGCTGGCCTTGGGCCGCGCACCGCCGAGCGAGCCGCCGGGTGCGATCAGCATGCGCAGCCAGTCGTCGCCCGCCGCAGAGGTGTTGTCCTCATCGCGCTCCAGCGCCAGGCTGGCCGCTTCCAGTTCGCGCAGTTGCACGAATGGCGGCGCTGCCGCGCCGTGCTGGTTGTCCAGAAAATCGCCGGCGTCATCAAGTCGCAAGCGCAGCGCCCCGGAACGATAGGCGTCGTGCACGCCCAGCAGGTAGTCCGATTCATGCAGGCGCACGGCCTTGCCCACCTGCCCTGCCCGCTGCGCGCGCTCTAGCCGGCGGCGCATCAGCAACCTGCCCCAACGATCCGGGCTCGCATCGGCGAACACGCCGAAGGTCTCGTGACCCTGCGGCGGGTGCTGCCGGCCCTCGAAGAGGCCCAACCGGGGATCCAGGTGCAAGTTCCCGGCGGCGGGGTGGGCCAGCGCCGCGGCGTCGAACTCAAACTCGAAAACCTCCCGGCCTGCTCCGCGCCTGGCATGCAGCCACCCCAGCCGTAGCGGCTCTGCGAGGCCGACCCAGTCCGCATAGACGGCGATGGTCGCTGCCATGGGCTCAACGCCCTTTCTTCAGCGATACCGAGGGGTCGATCAAGCCAGCAAGTGCATCGGCGCTGGCGAAGCCGCTCTTCTTGATCCAGTCCCGCGCGTCCTCAGAAGGCTTGAGCAGCTTCTTGATTTGCCTGTTGGGGGCATCCTGCCGGTCCACGGCTTCACGCAGGTGCGCGGGCGGCATGGCGGCCAGTGCCTTGCGCATCTGTGTTTCCGGCAGTGCTTCAAGTGCCTTGCGCATCTGCTCGCTGGGCAGGGAATCGAATAGCTTGCGCAGTTGTTCTTGCGGTGAGCTTTCGATGGCATGGCGAAGCTCCGCCGCGGCGCCAGCAACGGGCACCGGCCTCTTGGCCGTCGCCGGCCGTTTGGCTGACGGCGACAAGCTTGGTCGTGTTGTCTTGGCGTGCGCGGGCAGCTGCGCATCCTGGAGCTCGCGACCCACAGGGTCGGCCTTACCGAGCAAGTCGAGGTCTTTTTCGATGCCCAGCACTTGCATGACGGCGAGGTAGGCACCCATGGTCACCCCCGACCCGCCACGCTCCAGGCTGCGCAGCGTCATGGGCGCCATCCCGGCTCGCTCGGCAACCTGTTTGGCCGAGAGCCGCCGGCGCAGCCGCGCCAGACGCAGGCGGCCGCCGAACTGACGTAGCAGTTCATCGGTGGCTGGGAGCAAAGGGGCTGTCTTCTTGGCCATGACAGCCGATATTTTAGGTTTTTTTGGCGAAAACAGCCATAATATTTACATATCTTCTAAAAGTAAGAATCCACCCCCTCTTAAGAAGAGTGCATTATATTGGCGTTTTCTTCAGAAAAACGCTATAATTATGGCGCTCCAATAGACCGGACCCCAGGTTCCAGTCTGCAGCGGCGATCGTGGCGTCTCAAACAGGATGGTGCTTTCGCCAGCCTGATCGGCGGCTCAAGAGATCTGACCGTCAAATCCACTGCCTTGCCTGTTGTCATCGATGGAGTTGCCATGCTGACCATGGGTCAGCCGCCACTAACTAACGCTTGTTGCCCGCACCCAGCAATGCGTCGGCGAGCAGCGCCAGGGCATCGGCGATCCGCTTGCCAGTGTCCGGCGGCGGCAGCGGCACCTTGAGGCTGCGCACCCCAGTGGCGGGGTCACGTTCGACCCAAGGGTGAGTGGTGCCAGAGCCATTGTCCGGTGAGGTCATCGCCGCCGCCAGTTCCGCACCGAAGCGCAACAAGCCGGACCATGGGTCGGTGTTCGCCGCCGCCGATTCCCGATCGGTTCCAGCGGCCCCTGGTGCAGCCGTTGTGGTCACGGTGTCCAAATCTGCGGTCGTCGCACCGACCGGTGCCGCCAGTTCCAGGGCAGCGACCTGGGCGGCTTCTTCAGCCGGAGCCATGGCCTCGCCGTCACCCATGCGGCCGGTGACGTTTTCCACGTCTTTCATGAAGCGGCTCAGCCGGGATCCGCCAAGCGACACTTCGGCGCTGCCGCCGTCCAGAATCCCGGCGGACAGGGAACGCTTGAACGCATGCACCGACAACATGCCCTCCTCGATGGTTCCCT
Source organism: Variovorax sp. LjRoot84 (assembly GCF_964254305.1). Lineage (NCBI taxonomy): Bacteria > Pseudomonadati > Pseudomonadota > Betaproteobacteria > Burkholderiales > Comamonadaceae > Variovorax > Variovorax sp. LjRoot84. The sequence continues at coordinate 2,834,937 of NZ_CAXUTE020000001.1, read as the reverse complement.
TGGCCACATAGTTGACGATCTGTACCGGATGCTTCTGCCCCATTCGGTGCACACGCGCAATACGCTGTTCCAACACCGCCGGATTCCATGGCAAATCCATGTTGACCAGCGTCGAGGCGTGCTGCAGGTTGAGGCCGGTGCTGCCGGCGTCGGTCGACAGGAACACGCGGCAATCCGGATCATCGCGAAAGCGCTCGATCAGTGCCGGGCGCTGCTCCGACGGCACACCGCCATGAAAGCTGACATAGCCGATGCCGCGCGCCTCGAGCCGGCGGATAACGATGGCGTGTGTGCGCGTCCACTGGCTGAACACCACCGCTTTTGCGCCCGGCTGGACGAACAGCCCCTCGAACAACTCCACCAGTTCGTCCGCCTTGACACCGTGGTCGGTCGCCTGGTCGAGCAGGTAGGTGCTGTTGCACGACATGCGCATGTTCTGCAAGGCGCAGGTGAGGCGGCGCTGGTCCTGGTCGGAGAGAAATTTCATTTTCCGCCAGCGCTGGACGATCTTCGCCACGATGTCCGCGTTCTCTGCGTGGTACAGCATCTGCATCTCGGTCATTGGCACCAGCAGGTTCTGATCGGTGCGGCTCGGCAACTGCAGCAGCACCTCGGACTTGCGCCGCCGGATCATGACCGGCGCCAGGGTCTGGCCGATCTTGTCGAGGCCGGTGTAGCCCGTGACGCGGCCGCCCTCGTCCCGAACCTGGTGCTCATGCAGCAGCTTCCAGGTCGGACCGAGGCGGTGCTGATCGACAAACTGGACGATCGAGATGAGTTCCTCCAGCTTGTTTTCCAGCGGGGTTCCTGTGAGCACGATCGCATACGTGCTGTCGATGCGCTTGAGCGCCTTTGCCGCGATGGTGTTCCAGTTCTTGACCCGCTGCGCCTCATCGACGATCACGAGGTCCGGCGCCCAGGCGGAGATCAGATCGAGGTCGGATCTGAGCTTCTCGAAATTGGTGATCTTGCAAAAGTCTTCCTCGGCATATTCGTTTTGCCGCTGGGCCCGCCCGCCACCGATGACCCTGGACGCGCGACCGGAAAAACGCAGTATTTCGCTTTGCCACTGGTACTTCAGCGACGTCGGGCAGACCACGAGTACCTTGGCAGCATCAAAATGCCGCGCCAGAACTTCCGCCGCGGCGATCGCCTGGATGGTCTTGCCCAGGCCCATCTCGTCACCGATCAGCGCGCGGCCGGCGCGTACGGCAAACAGCGCGCCTTCGGCCTGGTACGGATACAGCGGCACCTTGAGCAGTTTCTTCCAGCGAGTGCCTGCAGCGCCATCCGGGAATAGATCGACCAACGCCGCGGCGCGGCGCGCCGCATCACTCCTGCCGGCGACGAAGTCGAGCGCGTCGTCGTAGGCGCGCAGTTCGTGGCCCGTGCGCGCCGCAAGTGCGACAAATCGCCCGATTTTGTGGAGGCGGTCCTCTGGCAGGCGCCAGCCCTGCGATGCGTCGAACAATTCGGCCGCCGAGCGCGCCAGCGCGGTAGGGCAATCCGTACCGGCACGGAAATGAATGGTGCGGGTACCGTCGTTGCGCAAATACAGCTCGGAAAAAGCGGGCTGATAACCACGCGCGAATGCCGACTTGGCGCCGCGTTTTCTTGCCAGCCGCGCGAGCGTGAATTCAACGTGTTTGCAGGTGCCCAGTTCGTTGGTCGCAAAGTCGGGGCAGGCGCAGAAATTGTCGCCCGGCTGCGATCCGCGGATGGCCAGGTAATAGGTGGATTTCGACTCCGGATTGCTGACGCGGAATTCGGAGAAGAACGGCTCCGTGCCGATGTTCTCCAGCCCGAACACCTGCTCGCGCCCGAATTGGCGGCGCAGGGACCGCTGCCACTCGATCGGCGCCAGTCCTGGTGGGGCATGGGTTCGGGACAGCTTGGGTTGCGGGGGCGACTTGGCGGGCTTCTTCTGTTGCTTCATAGCATCGACTGGTTCCGGTTGTGCATGCTGCATGTTGCCAATCCGCATGCCAGCCATGTGTCGCAACTCACCGCCCTACAGGCTTCTCCGGACGGTATCGTTCGAGAACGGCCGTAGCGGCAGGCTCGCTCTCCTGGAAAGCCCGCGAAACCGCATCGACAATGTCGGCCCAGACGCCAGGCTGCCGCAGCACTGGCATTTCCTTGGCAAGCACGTTGCTGAGTTTGCCTCGATTCTGCTCGATGGACCGCAGCACCCGATCCGCCTGGTGGTCAGGCATCTCGACGATCTCCTTCAGCGCTGCGCGTGCCTGCGCATGGTTGCGAAGGTAGCGCGACTCCTCGCGCATCTGCTCGGTGAGCGTGCGACCAATGATGTTGGCAAGGAATACCACATGCGGCCCCAGATCGGGATAGCGCCACAGCGGCCTGGCCTGTTCTGTGCCATGGAAGGCGAAGTTCGACACCACGCCGTCCGGGTAAGTGGTCTGCACCGGCTCGAACACCACATGCTCTCGCACCGCCTGCACCAATGGCCTTGACACCTGATCCAGCACCCGGTCATAGCCACGACGCTCGCCAGCATCATCCGTGATGACTGCCGATACTGGCAGGATCACCGGGTCAGGGATAACGCCATCACGGCGCAGCGTATCGTTGATCAGGAACCGGTGCACACGGCCATTGCCGTCGGCCAGAGGATGGATGTAGACAAAGCCGAACGCCGCCACGGCGCTGCGCATCACGGACGACTGGCCTTGTGTTCTTTCAAGGAATACGCCGACCCCTTCCAGCATCGCAGCAATGTCCCCGGCCGGCGGCGCCACGTAATGAACGACCTCCTGGTAGCGCACAGTCTCGCCCACAAACACGGGGGATTGCCGTAGACCGAAGTGCGCGATCGTGGTCTTCCCGCCCAGGATTTCCTGTTGCAACTCGGCAAGCACCGCATCGGTCAAGGGCGGCTCGTCCTGCCCGGTGCGTCGGGCCATGACGTCCGCAAAGCGCTGGACGCGACTGACCCGGTCGGCTTCTCCTTCGATGGCGAAGCTGGCCTTGCTTTCCCGCAGCGTCATCCACGCCGCGGCACGCATCAGCAGATCTTCGCCGAACTCGGCGGTCAGGTCGCCAAACAGGCCGGGCACGTCCAGGCCAGCCGCCCGAGTCACCGCTTCCGTCTTCACCACCGTCGGGCAGAAGTGCCGCGTGCCGGGCAGGTTGTCATTCACCCGCCAGCGCTGCACCTTCACCACCCGATCGGCCGACGCTGCCACCAATTTGGCATCGTTGATCGCATCGACGTAGTTGCCCCCCAACCGATCAGGCACGTCCAACGCACTATCCATCAGCCATTCGTACAGGAACGCCGCCCGCCGGGCATACTGCCCGGTAGGTTCGGCCGCGACCCATGCCTGGACGAAGCCTGGTCCGGTGCGCTCAAACAGACGCGCCAGGAACTCCAAATGAGGGATTTCGTGACGTAAATGGAACTGCAGATGTGCAGCAGGCTCCGCAGCCGGCCGCATGGTCTCCAGGTAGGCTTCCAGCCGGAATCCTTCGTCCACCTGAGTGGCGCGTCGCCCTCCCACCTGACTGAGCACGGGCAACCTGGCCAGAGGCGCCACCCCATAGGTCCGAGCCAGCCACGCCGCGCCAATGGGATCAGCGGGCAGGTCGTTCATAAAGCATCTCCCAGTGAAGCGGCCTTTGCCTGCACAAAAACGACGACGATGGCGGGTATGATCACGCCGATGAATTAGTGGCGCATAAAAACGATTAAAAAGTGAGTAATTTGCTCAAATTTGATTATGAGCCCTCTGAAGACATTCTCCAAGCCGCCATGCAGGGGGAAGGGACAGGGATGCAACGCCGTCCCCCACCTCTGCCCAGCCCGCCTTTACGCGGCACTCAGCACCGGTACACACGTTCTCCGGCATCAGCTTCGGCACGTGAGTCCGGCCATTGATCCGTCACGCTCGCTGTCCTCCGCTGCCTTCCAGCAATTGCCGCCAGAAGTTCATGGCCGTAAAAATCGTAAATATTCGGTGAACCCGTAGCGCGGTGGCTACTGGCAGAGGACGGTGCCGAAGTCCTTGCGCAACGGGTACAGCCAGATGTCCTTGATGGGCACGATCTGACTGTGCACGCGGCTCTTCTTGCCACGCCCGACGGTCTGGCCAACGTGCACCCAATTGGCGGCCTTGTAGCAGGTGCCGCGATGGCGAGGGCTTTCCACGAAGGTCTCCAGCAGGACGGGACGATAGCCGTAGCGCTGGTGCCATTCGCGCGGCAGTTGCCGCGCGGCCAGCGCGAGGATCTTGGAGGCAAGTCCCTTGCACTGGATCCAGGGCAGGATCAGGAAGCGGGCGTTGTTGACCACGAGTTGCAGGTTCTTCTGCCGCTGGGACTCGCTCCAGCCGATGAAGCGCTCACGGTCACTGAGCTTCCATGCGCTGGCCCCGAAGCTGAGCAAGGCGACCAATTGCTCACCGGCATACACGTAGTAGCGCATCTGGCTTCCCGACATCGGCGTGTAGCCCAGGTAGTGATAGCGCGCCATGTACTCGTTCCACCGTCGCGATTGCGCATGGCCTGCGGCCACGGTGTGCAGCTGGATCGCTCCGAGCTCGTGCACCGGCTGCGTCACCACAGGTCGAGCGTCGGTGTGCGGCGTGGGCAGGAATTCGGGCCGGCGGCGGTGCTGACCCATTTGCGACGCTGGCAATGTGAGCAGCCCGTCGGCCTGCATGCGCAGCATCGCCACCCGGCACGTCATGTCCTTCAAGCGGCCGTCCGGGCGAACCCAGTTCAGCCGCTCGCATACCAGCCGCGACAGCGGCGCACGCTTGAGTTGCGGGTTGCGCTCGATCAGCTGCACGATGGTGTGCAAGTCCTCGTCCGTGAAGTCCCGTCCGCAGTAGCGTTTCATGTATGGCGTGTCATGAAGCGTCGAATCCCCGGTGGCTCGCTCGCATGGTGGCCAACTGCGATGCACTCATTTGCCAGGGCACGAAGGCGCTGAGCTGCGCGGGCGGACGCCCGCCCGAATCGGCACAAGCTTGCAAGTACGCAATCAACCAGGTGCGTGCGTTGATCTTCCATAGCCTGGTCGTCATCAGCAGGCTCATCACCGTGGCCGCCAACTCGCCCGACCACTGGCTGCCCGAGCCGTAGAAGTTTTTGCGTCCGACCACCGCCGCTCGCAACGCGCGTTCGGCAGCGTTATTGTCCAGATCCAGCCACGGGTGCTCGACGAACACCACCAAGCCCGACCAGTGCGCCTTCAGGCTTTGCAGCACCTTGCGCGCGGGGGTGGCCAGCAGCGAGTTGCCCAGCGCGTCGTCGCACTTGCGCTGCATGGCGTTCACCGCTTCGCGCAGATCCCGGTCCCGCTCGATGAAGACGGCCGTGTCGATGCACCCGGCATCGCCATAGGCCTGGCGGCGGCGCCCGTGCAGGTGATACAGCAGGCCGACCTGGTCCACCCAATCCATCGCCCAACTCCACAGCGCGGGGTGGTCGTTGGCGATTCTGAGGAAGTCTCTTCTCTGATGCGCCCAGCAATACGACAGGCTGATCCCTGGGGTCTGGGTCGCAAACTTCTTGTACGCCGCGTACCGGTCAACGCTCAGGATGCCCGACTCCACGCCCCGCAGCGCCGCCCCGGGAACCCGTGCCGAGCGAGACGGATCGAGGATGAACTGCACGACGTCCTGCGCCTGGAACACCCACAGATACCAGCGGTGACCGATCTTGCCCTCGTGTTCCACGAACACTTCCCAGCGCGTCTCGTCGGCGTGCCAGTGCGATTGCGCTCGTAGCTGGTTCGACCAGGCTTGCCCGAGCGGCTCGAACAGCGGCGCCAGCCGCCTGAGGCCGTCCGTGATGGTGCCCTGCGAGATCCGCAAGCCTTGATCAAACCAGTCGTGCAGCAGGCGGTGCGTGGGCTGACCGTACGAGAACTTGGACAACAGCACGTTCACCCAGACCGACACCCCCAGCTTGCCGCGGGGGATCAGGCGGGGTGGCAGCGGCGCGGTGACGATGCCGGCCAGGCAGCCGCATCGGCACGTGGGCCGATAGCGTTGGCGCCGGATCACGCGACGGTAGGCCTTGACCTCCAGCTCCACGACCTCGCTGTCCTCGGTGCCGGGAAACGCACTCAGGCCTTGCCCGCACTTCGGACAAACCGCGTCCAGCTCGATCGTCTCGCATCGCGCGGGCAGCTCAGCCGCACGCCTGCGACCGTGGCCCGGGCGCCCGCGCTGCTGACCCCTGGGGCGCGGCGCACCTGCAACCGCACGGCCTGACGGCGCAACGAACATCGACTGCTCCGTCCTGACACCAAACACCCGTTGGCGCAGATCGAGGATCTGCGCCCGAGCCAACGCCAATTCCTCGCGCAGGCCCAGCTCCCGAAGTCGGGCCTTCTCGATCTCGTGTTGGTGACGCCGCTCAGCCCAGTGCGCACGCGCCGTCGCACGTTCATGCAGCGACTTCCATTGCTTGGCCGCCATGACCAGCTCGATATATGCCTGCCTGGTCAGTGTCACGGTCTGTTGCGCGAATGGGGTCGCGCCAGCGCCGGCCGTGGTGCGGGCGGGCGATGTCTCATCGTCCGCATCGGTTTGCACCACCAACACCGTCGCACTCATGGGGGCAACGGTAGGGGAAAACGCAAAGTGTGTCCAGCGATTCTTGATCGCCTCTCGATCACACCTACGGGTTCACCGAATATTTACTAAAAATCGTCGTCGAATCTTCCTATGTCATTGATTCATATAGAAAAGCGCTTCACCCCTCACTCCCACTCCATTGTTTCCGAGGTCCACAAACCTGCATGCTTGCGCGAGGTGGCGGAAGCATGGCACCGCTTTACCGTCACTTGCGTGGTCTCAGACATCAGCGAATAAACAGGGTAGTGCACCCCTTTAATGGGGCAATCAATACATAAATACCCCATTTTTTCGTACAATTGCCCCATTTCCACTTCCGACACTTGGTGCATGCAGTCGCTGACACCAGACTTCCTCGCCGCACTGCGCTACGACGGCCTGCAACTGGCGACGCTGCGCACTCTGGGAGAGTACCAAGGCAAGCAGCAACTCTACGCCGCGCAGTCTCCTGAAGCACTCGCCGATCTGCGACAGATTGCCGTCGTCGAATCCACCGAGTCGTCGAACCGCCTGGAAGGCGTTGTGGTGGCGCCTGGGCGCTTGAAGTCGCTGGTAATCAAGAACGCCGTACCGAAGAGTCGTTCGGAGCAGGAGGTGGCGGGCTACCGCGACGCGCTGGCCTTGATCCACGAGGCCGCTGCCGATATGCCATTCAGCGAGGGGGTGGTTCTGCAGCTGCACACCATGCTCTATCGCTACATGCCACAGCCTGGCGGACGATGGAAGGCCGCCAACAACGACATCATCGAACGCCACCCCGATGGCAGCACGCGGCTGCGTTTCCAGCCCGTGGCAGCGCACCTCGCACCGATCGCCATGGGAGAGCTGACCGGACGTTATGCCTCGGCCTTGGACCGGCATTTGGCCGATCCCTTGGTGCTCGTCCCACTGGTCATGCTGGATTTCCTGTGCATCCATCCCTTCCCTGACGGAAACGGACGCATGTCGCGCCTGCTGACCTTGCTGCTGCTTTATAAGTTCGACTACGTCGTGGGCCGTTACATCAGCCTGGAGCGAATCTTCGAGGAATCGAAAGAAGGCTACTACGAGACGCTGGAAGCAAGCTCGCAGGGGTGGCACGAAGGCAAGCATGACGTCAAGCCTTGGCTCGACTACTTCTGGGGGGCGCTACTGCGTTCGTACAAGGAATTCGAGGTGCGTGTTGGTACCCTCTCTCACGGACGAGGCAGCAAAGGCGACCGCGTTCGCGCGGAAGCTCTCGAACGCACGCAGCCGTTTTCCATCTCGGAGATCGAAGAAGCCTGCCCTGGCGTCAGCCGGGACATGGTGCGCCTGGTGCTGCGGGCGATGAAAGCGGAAGGACTGATCGCTTCGACTGGAAAGGGTCGCAGCGCCAAGTGGGTCAATCTCGCCAGCGGTGGTGTGAACAAGGAGCGGCAGCATGCCTAACCATGAGCTTTCTGCACGCGACATCTATCGCAGCAACAGACCGTCTTTTCACGCCCTGACGCAAGGACATAGCGAAGTAGGCGGCCCCGCGCCCAGCGCCAATGACCCGACCGAGCTGTTCCGGCATGTCAGCGCCGAGAAGGCCGTCTTCTACCGCCGCATCATGGACGTGTTCGCTGCCGCCAAGCGGCAGTACCGCCTGCAGTTGCGGCCGGACGAGGTGCTGGCCGAGGCGCAGTGGCACGACGCGCCGCCGCGCATCGAAGAACTCAACGCAGCCCTGACGCAGCTGGCCGACTGGGGCAATCTGCAATCGCAGCCGGACACGGCGCGCGTCGCTACCCTCAATGATTTCTATCGCGCCAGGTTCCTGTACCGGCTGTCGCTCGGCGGCGAAGCGGTCGAAGCCGCGCTGGCGGTCTTTTTCCAGACCTTGCAGCACCGCGCCGAGCTGCAGACCGTCGCGCTGGAAGACATCGCCAGCCGGCTGCTGGCGTTGCAGACCCTGATGGACGCCGATACCGCCGGCGACGGCCCCGACACCGCCAAGGTCCACGAGATCCTGCGCGACCTGGTGCGCGTCTTCGAGAGCCTGGCCGACAACGCGCAGGCCTTCATGGCCGGCGTGGCTCGCAGCATCGAGCTGCAGCAGGCCGAAGCCGGCTCGGTGGTCGGCTACAAACGCCGGCTGATCGATTACCTCGAACGTTTCATGGGCGATCTGGTGCGGCGCTCGGATGCCATCGCCCGCCTGGTGCAAGGGCTGACGCCGCGCATCGACCCGGTGCTGCTGCGTGTCGCGGAACGCGAAGCCCGCGATGCCGCGCCGGGCGGCGAGCAAGACCTGGCCGACGAGAAGTTCCGCCGCTGGCAGGCCTGGCGCGAACGCTGGAAGGGTCTGCGCGGCTGGTTCCTGCAAACCGGCCAGGAGCCGCCGCAGGCCGAGCTGCTGCGGGCCCGGGTGCGGGCAGCCATCCCGCAGCTGCTGGGCGCAATCGCTGCGATCAACGAGCGGCGCAGCGGTCGCAGCGACCGTTCGGCAGACTTCCGCATGCTCGCCGGCTGGTTCGCCGCCTGCGCCGACGAAGACGAGGCGCACCGGCTGGCACGGGCGGCATTTGCACTCAATCCGGCAAGGCACTTTTCGCTCAACCCGCAGGCCGACGACAGCCTGCCGGCAAGCACCCGTTGGGCCGACGCGCCGCCGCTGCAGATCAACCCGCGCCTGCGCGAATACGGCGAGGCCGCGCCGCGCGGGCCGCTGGCCAAGGTGCGCGACCGCAGCGACGAGCGCGCACGCATGGCCGGCCAGCTCGCCGAGGAATCGCGGCAGGTCGACGCGGCGCGCCGACGCCTGGCGACCGGCCGCGCGACGCGGCTGTCGGAACTCGGTGAACTGGACACCCATGCCTTCGGCCTGTTCCTCAATCTACTGGGTGAGGCGCTGGCTGAACAATCGGGGCCGGACGCAGCCATCGAACGCCAGACCGGCGATGGGCTGCTGCACATCCGCCTCGAGCCGCTGGATGAGGGCAGCCTGGCGCGCATCGTTGCGCCAGCCGGCGTGTTCGCGGGGCGCGATCATCGCTTGACGATTACCGCCACCATGGAACTCGAGTAGTGGCGACCCGCCAAGCCCCCGGCAGCCAGCGCATCGGCGAACTGCAAGTACGCCAGCAACGCGACGAGTTCCGCATCGGCTTGCGTGCCCTGCTGATGCAGCCGCTGATGCCCCCCACGCACGAAGACTTTCCGGCAGTTCGCCGCCAGGCCGACAAGCTGCGCGACTGGTTCTCGCGCGAAGCGGGCTGGGTGCTGCAGGTCGAGCGCGAAGGCGCCCGGCTCTACAAGCGCCCCGCCGATCTGTCGGATGCCACACGCGGCCTGAAAGACTTCGACCGCCGCCGCTACGTGCTGCTGTGCCTGGCCTGCGCCGTGCTGGAACGTGCCGACCCGCAGATCACGCTGCACCTGCTCGGCGAGCGCGTGATGGAGATGGCGGCCGAACCCACGCTCGTGGCACGCCAGTTCAGCTTCATGCTGCGCACTGCGGCCGAGCGCCGCGACCTGGTCGCGGTCTGCCGCAGCCTGCTGGAATTCGGTGTGCTGCAATGTGTGGCCGGCGACGAGGACGGCTTCGTGCACGACAACGAGGGCAGCGCCCAGGCCGACGCGCTTTACGACATCCAGCGCCGGATGCTGGCCGGCATGCTCGCCGCGGTGCGCGGCCCCTCCACCTGGGCTGCCAACGACGCGCCGGTGACCCTCGAGGAAAGGCTGCACGCGCTCGTCACCGAACACATGGCCGACAGCGACGAAGGCCGCCGCACGGCGCTGCGCCACGCGCTGGCGCGCCGCCTGCTTGACGACCCCGTGGTCTACGCCGAAACGCTAGCCGCCGAGACGCAGGCCTATTTCGCCAACCAGCGCGGCGTGATGGCTGCCCGCCTATGCGAGGCCACTGGCCTGGTCGCCGAACAACGCGCCGAAGGCCTGGCACTGACCGACGAAGCCGGCACGCTGACCGACGTCGCGATGCCGGCCGAAGGCACCGAAGCGCACGTGACGCTGCTGGTCGCCGAACACCTGGCCGAAAGCGCCCGCCGGGATGGCGCCAGCGCCATCATCACTGCCGACGCGATCGCCGCCTTCGTGCGCGGCGCCACCGAGCGCTACAGCCGCTTCTGGCGCAAGTCGGCACGCGAGCCCGGCGCGGAACAGGAACTGGCGCAGACCGCGCTCGAAAGGCTGCAAAAGCTCCAACTCATCGTGCGCGCAGTAGACCGCTTCCGAGCGCTGCCCGCGATCGCCCGTTTTGCGCTCAGCGACGCCGACGTGCAAGCAACGGCGGCACGCGGCCGCGAACCCGGCGGCTCGCTGTTCTGACCCCGCTGTTCCAATCCATGCACGACGACATCTTCGACGCCCCGCCCGAAACACAAGCGGCCCACGACCGCCCCGCCCAGCCCGAACCGCAGCGCCAACGCTGGCAGCCGCTGCGGCTCGGCCTGGTCGAACTGTTCCACTACGACAGCGAGGAATTCTGGTTCCGCGACGGCCACCTGCTGCTGCGCGGCAACAACGGCACCGGCAAATCGAAGGTGTTGTCGTTGACGCTGCCCTTCCTGTTCGATGCGCAACTGCGCTCGTCGCGCATCGAGCCCGACGGCGACAGCGGCAAGAAGATGGCGTGGAACCTGTTGATGAACAGCTACCCGCGGCGCATCGGTTATGCCTGGATCGAGTTCGGCCGCTTGGCGGAAGACGGCACGCCGCGCTACCTCAGCTTGGGCGCTGGCTTGTCGGCAGTGGCGGCACGCGCGCAGGTGGAAAGCTGGTTCTTCATGCTGGAGCAAGCTGACGGTGCCGGGCCGCGCATTGGCCGCGACCTCTGGCTCACCAACGACCAGCGTGTGGTGCTGACCCGCGAGCGTCTGCGCGAAGCCATCGAAAGCCGGGGCCAGGTCTTCGAAACGGCCATCAGCTACCGCCGCGCGGTGGACGAACGCCTGTTCCACCTCGGCATACGGCGCTACGACGCCTTGATGGACACCTTGATCCAGTTGCGCCAGCCACAGTTGTCGAAGAAGCCCGACGAGGCCGGCCTCTCGCATGCGTTGACCGAAGCGCTTCCGCCGCTGCCGCAGGAGTTGCTGACCGACGTGGCCGAAGCCCTGAACCAGTTGGAGGAAGACCGCCGCCAGCTCGACGAACTCAAGGGCCTGGCCAAGGCGGTGGAGCGCTTCGACCAGCGCTACCGCGTCTACGCAGGCATGTTGACGCGCCGCCAGGCGCGCGAACTGCGCCAGGCGCAGACCGATTTCGACAACGCGAGCCAGGAACGCAACCAGGCGCAAGCCGACCTGCAAGCCGCGTTGGCCGCCGAAACACAGGCGCAGCAGACCCAGGAGCAGGCTGAGAGCGCGCTGGCTGCGCAGCGCACGCGCCAGGAGACGCTGCAGTCCGACCCGATCAACCAGGATGCGAACCGACTCGAAGGCGCCGAGAAGGATGCCCTCAAGCGTCACGCGGGCGTGAAGACGGAGCAGGCCGACTGCGCGCAGGCCCGCAGCCGCTGGGAGCGCGAACAGCAGGCCAGCCGGCAGGCCGCACAGCGCGCGGCGCTGGCCGAGCAGGCGCTGGGCGCGGTACGCCACGAAGGCGCGGAGCACGCCGACAGCGCCGGCGTGGCGTCAGCGTTCAGCGAGAACCCGCTGGCCGCGCTGGCACCGCCCGCGCTGGCCGATCTAGCCACGCGCGAGTTCAATGCCGCGCCTGTGGCGCTGCGCGGCACGGTGGCCACGCGCCGTGATCAATTGGCGCTGCTGCACCGCCGCCACGGCGAGCTGCATCAGGCCGGTCTGGCGCTGGCCCAACGGCAAGAGGCGCAGCGCGAACGCCAGGGGGAACTGGAACAAGCGGCCGAACGCCGCGGCGCGGCCGATGCCGCAGCCGAACAAGCCGGGCAGGCGCTGCTCGAAGCCTGGGGATTCCACACCGCGAGCCTGGTGCAGCTTCGGTGGGACGACGATGGCCCACTGGAAGCCTTGAACGATTGGGTGCTGCTTGCCGATCCCGTTAGCGACAACCCCGCCCGGCTGGCCCTGCAAGCGGCACAACAACAAGCCAGCGTGCGGCACGCATCACGCCAGGTCGCACTCGGCACGCAGCGCGAAACGCTGCAACGCGAGCGTGAAGAACTCGAAGTTGAGCGCGCGCAACTCAACGCCGGCCGTGATGCCGTGCCGCCGCTGCCGTACACACGCACGGCCGACAGCCGCAATGGGCTGGCCGGCGCGCCGCTGTGGCAGCTCGTCGATTTCCAGGACCACGTCGCCGCCGCGCAGCGCGCAGGCCTCGAAGCCGCGCTCGAGGCCTCCGGCCTGCTCGACGCCTGGGTTACGCCCGACGGCGCACTGCTCGCCGCGGACGACGGCAACCCGCCCTGGCTCGACACCCAATGGGCCCAGCGCCCGCCCGCGCCCGGCGCATCGTTGGCCGACTGGCTGCGAACCGACGTGCCGGCCGACGCGACGATGCAGGCCGCCACCCTCGACCGCCTGCTTGCCAGCGTGGCCTGCGGCGGCGTGAACCCTGCCGCCGAAGGCTGGGTCGCGCCCGACGGCCGCTTCCGCCTCGGCACGCTGGCGGGCGCATGGAGCAAACCGCAAGCGGTCTACATCGGCCATGCCGCCCGCGCAATGGCGCGCCGGCAGCGCCTGGACGTCATCGCGCAGCGCCTCGAAAACCTGGCTGCAGAAGGCGCGTCCGTGGCGCTTCAACTCGAGCAGCTCGAAGCCGACCGCCGCCAGGCCGAACACGAATGGCGCAGCGCCCCGTCCGACCAGCCGCTGCGCCAGGCGCTGATGCACACCGCCGCCTGCGCCCGCGAATTTCAGACCGCCCGCACCCGGCTGGACCAGGCCGAAACCCAGTGCCGCGACGCCGAGCAAGCCCAGCATGCCGCGCGCGAGCGCTTGCAGCGCGACGCCGCCGACATGCGCCTGCCGCTGGCGGCCGATGCGCTGGCCCCCATCGAAATGGCCCTGCAAGCTTTCAACGACGCGCAATACCGGTTGGTGCAGGCAGCGCAGGAATGGCGGCGTGCACAGCCCGACTTGCTGTTGCAGCAGTCTCGCGAAGCCGAGGCGCTGGCACAGTTGCAGGAACGCGAAGAAAGGCTCGCCGCCAGCCGCATCGAAGCCGAAGAAGCGCAGGCGCGTTTCGAGGTGCTGCGCGAAACCGTCGGCGCTCAGGTCGACGACCTGCGCCGTCAACTGGCCGAAGCGCGCCAGGCCGTTCAGTCCGCCGACAAGGATCAACGTACGGCCGCCGAAGCGCGCCGCCTCGCCGGCGAAGCCCGCGCACGCGCCAGCGCCAAGAGCGAAGCCGCCGACAGCACGCTGACCCAGCGCACCGAAGCACGCGCCACGGCCGTCGCGCGCCTCCAGCACTTTGCCGACAGCAGCTTGCTGTCGTCCGCGCTGCCCGACATCGAACTGCCCGACCTGCGCAGCACCTGGACCATCGACCCCGCGCTGACACTCGCGCGCCGCATCGAACAGGCGCTTGCGCACATCCGGGACGACGAAGCCGGATGGACCCGCGTGCAACGGCAGATCACCGAAGACCTGCAGGAACTGCAGCGCGCGCTGAGTGCGCTCGGCCACCACGCGCCGGCCGAGCCCAGCGACTGGGGCTTCGTGGTGCACATCATCTTTCACAACCGCCCCGAGCGCCCCGACCAGCTCGCGCTGCGGCTCGCCGACGACATCCACCAGCGCAGCGAACTGCTCACCGCGAAAGAAAGCGAGGTGCTCGAGAACTACCTGCAGGCCGAGATCGCCGCCGAAGTCCAGCGCCTGCTGCGCGCCGCCGAGACGCAGGTGCAGGCCATCAACAGGGAACTGCACAAGCGCCCGACCTCCACCGGCGTGCGCTACCGCCTGCAATGGCAACCGCTCGGTGAAGACGAAGGCGCGCCGGTCGGGCTCGAGGCCGCTCGCCGGCACCTGCTCAACACCAGCGCGGACCTCTGGTCAGCCGAAGACCGGCGCGTCGTCGGCACGATGCTCCAGCAGCGCATCAGCGCCGAACGCGAGCGCGCCGATGCCGACTTGGGCAGGCCGATAGGTGGCGATGCCGGCGGCAGCATGGTCGATCAACTGGCGCGTGCGCTCGACTACCGCCGCTGGCACCGCTTCCGCGTCGAACGCTTGCAGGACGGCCAATGGCGCAAGCTCTCGGGGCCAGCCTCCAGCGGCGAGCGCGCCTTGGGCCTGACGGTACCGCTCTTCGCCGCCATCGCCAGTTTCTATAGCCAAGGCAGCAACCCGCAAGCGCCGCGCCTGATGCTGCTCGACGAGGCCTTCGCCGGTATCGACGATGCGGCGCGGGCCCATTGCATGGGGTTGATCCGCGAGTTCGACCTCGACTTCGTGATCACCAGCGAACGCGAGTGGGCGTGTTACGCCGAACTGCCTGGCGTTTCGATCTGCCAGTTGCAGCGGCGCGAGGGCATCGACGCAGTGTACGTCTCGCGCTGGAGCTGGGACGGCCGGGCCAAGCGGCGCGAGGACGATCCGGATCGGCGCTTCGCGCCGACGTGAATCGGATGGACCCGCGCCTGCTCAAGCTGATCGGCGGCGACGAACTGGCTGCGTTGCGCCGGCGGCTGCGCCGGCATTTCGAACGCGCTGCACCGGGCACGCCACCGAGCCTGCTGCGCCTGGGTTCCCTGAGCACCACGGAGCGCGAAGCGCTGGCCCTGCTGACCGGACGCCCGCCTCGGGAGGCGAAGTCGATGCAGATCGACGTCACGCTGCTCAATGCCACGCTGCGCGACGCCGGCATCGCGGGTTCGCTGCGGGAGGCGCTGGAACAAATCGACGGCCCCATCGTGCACCCCGCGTCGGTGCGCGCGGCGACCCAGGCGCGTTGGTCTGCCGTGGTCGCGTCCTGCACACATCCGGCGCTCACCGGTTTTCTGCAGGCGCCGGCCGCGCTCGGCTTGCTCAAGCGCCTCGCCCGGCAAGACACCTCAGCCGCCGAGCATCTGCTCGAAGCGGCGGATGCCGTGCTGAGCCGCCTGCCGGCGGGCGGCTTGGCACGCGCTCAACTGGCGGCCGAAACGCTGGGCGACGCGCACGCGCTGGACAACGGCCAGGTCACCGCGACGCTGGTGCTGGCCGCCTGGCGCCAGATCGAAAAGGGTCAGCTGGATGCGAGCGATCCCGAAGACACGCCCGACGAGCGCACCCGTGACGTCTGGGCGCGGGCCGGCGTGCTGGTCAATGAATTGGCTCGGCCGGCGCTGCTGCTGAATCTGCCGGTCCGGGCCGACGAGGCGCCGGTGTGCACACCGGGCGAACCCGCCTACGTGTCATTGCGCCGGCTGCTGCGCACGCCGCCACGCTGGGCCGTGGCCGGCCAGGCGGTCTTCGTGTGCGAGAACCCCAACCTGGTCGCCATTGCCGCCGACCGACTGGGTGTGCGTTGCGCCGCGCTGGTCTGCACCGACGGCATGCCAGCAGCGGCGCAGCGAACATTGCTCACCCAGTTGGCGCAAGCCGGTGCCCGTCTGCGCTATCACGGCGACTTCGATTGGCCCGGCGTGCAGATCGCCAACCACGTCATGTGTACCTGGGGAGCCCATCCCTGGCGATTCGGAGCCCTGGACTACGAAGCCGCGACGGCGAGCGCGTCGCACACGCGGCGCGATCTGGCCGACGCCTACATCATCGCGTCGTGGGATGCCGCGTTGGCCCCGGCGATGCAGCGCCATGGCCTGGCCATCGCCGAAGAAGCCGTGGCCGCCCCCCTGTTGGGAGACCTTCGGCAAGACTGAAACACGGGAGACCTCATGGCTCATTCGCAAGACCCCGCATTCGAGCGCTTCGTCACTCAGCGGAAGAAGGACTTGCAACGCATCGCGCGCCATACCCGCGGAGAACATCAACTCCCGGATGTGATCAACGAGGCCTGGCTGGTGGCCTGCGACCTGGCGGCGCGCAGGGACGCCACCATCGAGTTCCTGAATCCCACGTTTCAGGAACTGCTACTGATATGAGCCACCTGTACCAGCACCTCGTTCGATACACGGAACAGAACGAGCGAGAGACGGAATCGCTCTGGAACAACGAGCCCGATGTTCATCACTCGCTGGCCGATGCTTACGTTCGCCTGTTGCGCCATTTCGACAACAGGATGCGCGCAGTCGCCTGTTGATCTCCGTGTCGCACGCCCATCACCGTTGCGCGCAAGCGCGGTTGTGGGCGGCCTACCAGAATCCGGTACCCATGCCGGCCATGGAGGGGCGATTCATCCCCGGACCGTAGCACCTGTTCCAGCTGCGAAGAGCTCCCGTACAGCTGGTGTTCGATTTTGACGACGAGCTGCCGCTCCAATGGGAATCACTTGCGCCACAGGCAGGGGCACCCGGAGAGTCGACGGCGAAGGCCGGCTTGGCCGCTCTACGCCTGCCCACGCCACGATACCCCTCACTCCCACTCGATGGTTTCCGAGGTCTGGAAACCCGCATGAACACTGCCCTTCGTAGTCCGCGTCATCGTGCTTTGCCGTCACTTCTACCGTCAGAACCGAGCGCTTTTGCTGGCCGTCGATCACGACCGGGTCGGCGGCCACAGGCGAGCGGTATGCACCAAGGTCAAGATCCAGACGGTATCGGCCCGCACCTCATAGACCAGCCGATAGCTCTCGTGTGGGATCAACTCACGGGTGCCCGGGATCTGTCCTGCCCGTCCCAGCAGGGGGTGCTCTCCAGCCGGCCGACGGCTGCCGAGAAAATCTCATCCATGCGGATGGCAGCGAGCGGGTTGTCCTGAGCGATGAAGTCGACGATGTCGGCGCGGTCTTGCTCGGCGGACAAGGTCCACAGGACCCTCACGCGTCAGCGCCGCCGGCTTTGGCCCGCAGTGCAGTGCGACGGGCAGCAAAGCGGGCCTCGACATCGGCGTCACTGGCGTATTGACCGGACGCGATCTGCGCGCGCGCCGTGTCGACCTTGGCGCGTAAGAACGCGTCGTACTCACGGGCCTGCCGTTGACGCTCGACGAACTCGCGCATCAGTTCGCGCACTACCTGCGACGCCGGGCGGTGGCTAGCTTCGGCCTCGGCCATGAAGGCGTCGCGCAGCTCCGGCTCCAGCTTCATGGTGAACATGGCTTCTTTGGACATGACCGGCTCCGGAAACATTGATATCAACGAAGTATATACAACGTCAATACTTCCTGCCACGCTACGTCGCCGATAGTGGTCTGCCCGCTCGCCCCAATTCAAGCACACCTGAATCTGCATCAGCGCATCAAAGCAGGCTTTCGTTCGGCACGGTGCCGGCCTCGACGGACGGTGGGGACGGTTGCTGCTGCGCCCGCCATTCGATGCCGTGCGATTCGAGCAGCGCGATCAGCCGGCCGTTCTCCGCGCGCAGCGTGGTGAGCTCATCACTGTCCGCCATCGAATCCATGCTCGACCAGCAGGTCGTCCATGTCGTCACCAACGCCGTAACCGTGTGGCCGAGGTGTCGGACAGCATCCAGGCGCCCCAGTAGTCCGGGCCGACGATCCTTGGGCAAGGTACCGATGATCGTCAAAGCCTGCGCGAACATCCGCGCCAGAGCGTCGAAGTAACCCTCGTCCTGCAAGCCGACGTCGTTGCTGAAGCCCGCCGCGCGCTCGCAGAAGAACACCATTAGCTCGGCCAGACCCGTCGGGTGGCCGACGGCCGGGAATGCAGGAAGGCCTGGTTCTCCTTGCTGGCGGCGTAGAGGTCTTGCACAAGGCCGATCAATCCCGGGCGGTCGAAGTCGGGTCCCTGACGTCGCTCCAACTCGGCGCTTTCCTCGTAGCCATGCTCACGTGTTCTCCGGCTTCAGCAGTTCCTTGGCGGCATCCTCCAGCGCTAGCACGCGGCCTCGTTCTGCACGAGCGAATGGCGGTAAAAAATCGGCGTCAATCCAGCAACGCTGGGATGCCGTCAGAAATACCGTCAGAAAGTAGCGCTGCATTCTTCGCTGATCACTTTCGAAAGGTTTTTTGCTGCAACAAAAAGCCCATATCTTTCAACAACTTAGAGTTTTTGAGAAGCACCATTGATGTCGTGCTCACGGACATCGAAACTCGATCTAAGTCATTGATTTATATAGGCATTATCCGCACCCCTTACTCCCACTCGATCGTCGCCGGCGGCTTGCTGCTCACGTCGTAGGTCACGCGGTTGATGCCGCGCACTTCGTTGATGATGCGGCCCGATACCTTCTTCAGCAACGCGTAGGGCAGCTCGGCCCAGTCGGCGGTCATGAAGTCGCTGGTCTGCACGGCGCGCAGCGCCACCACGTAGTCGTAGGTGCGGCCGTCGCCCATCACGCCCACGCTCTTGACCGGCAGGAACACGGTGAAGGCCTGGCTGGTCAGGTCGTACCAGCTCTTGCCGCTGGACGGGTCCTTGAAGTTGCGCAGCTCCTCGATGAAGATCGCGTCGGCGCGGCGCAGCAGCTCGGCGTATTCCTTCTTGACCTCGCCGAGGATGCGAACGCCCAGGCCCGGCCCGGGGAAAGGATGGCGGTACACCATCTCGGGCGGCAGGCCGAGCGCGACGCCGAGCTCGCGCACCTCGTCCTTGAACAGGTCGCGCAGCGGCTCCAGCAGCTTCAGGCCCAGCTGCTCGGGGAGGCCGCCCACGTTGTGGTGGCTCTTGATCGTGACGGCCTTCTTGCTCTTGGCGCCGCCGGACTCGATGACGTCGGGATAGATCGTGCCCTGGGCCAGCCACTTGGCGCCCTTGGCCCCGGCGCTGGTGAGCTTGGCCGCTTCCTGCTTGAAAACGGTGACGAATTCGCCGCCGATGATCTTGCGCTTGGCCTCCGGGTCGCTCACGCCGGCCAGCTTGCCGAGAAAGAGCTCGCTTGCATCGACGCGGATCACCTTGGCGTGCAGCTGGCCGACGAACATGTCCATCACCTTGTCGCCTTCGTCGAGGCGCAAGAGGCCATGGTCGACGAACACGCAGGTCAGCCGGTCGCCGATGGCGCGATGGATCAGCGCGGCGGCCACCGAGGAATCGACGCCGCCCGAGAGGCCGAGGATGACTTCCTCGTCGCCCACCTGCTTGCGGATCGCCTCTACCGCCTCGGCGATGTGGTCGCGCATCACCCAATCGGGCTTGGCGCCGCAGATGCCGAGCACGAAGCGTTCGAGGATCGCCTTGCCCTGCTGCGTGTGCGTGACTTCGGGGTGGAACTGCAGGGCGTAGAAATGCCGGTCTTCGTCGGCCATGCCGGCGATCGGGCAGCTCTCTGTCGAGGCCATCAGCTTGAAACCCGGCGGCAGCTCGGTGACCTTGTCGCCGTGGCTCATCCAGACGTTGAGCATGCCGTGGCCTTCGTCGGTCGTGAAGTCGGCGATGTCTTTCAGGAGCTCGGTGTGGCCGCGCGCGCGCACGGCGGCAAAGCCGAACTCGCGCTTGTGGCCGCCCTCGACCTTGCCGCCCAGCTGGTGCGCCATGGTCTGCATGCCGTAGCAGATGCCGAGCACCGGCACGCCGAGCTCGAACACCGCCTGCGGCGCCTTGTCGGTCGTCTCTTCGTAGACGCTTGCGTGACTGCCGGAGAGGATGACACCCTTCAGGCTGCCGTCCCTCGCGTACTCGCGCACCCATTCGTCGGTGACGTCGCAGGGATGGACTTCGGAGAGCACATGCGCTTCGCGCACGCGCCGTGCGATCAGCTGGGTGACCTGGGAGCCGAAATCGAGAATCAGGATTTTTTGGTGGTGCATGAGAGGCCGATCACTCCGCGCGGTAGTTGGGCGCTTCCTTGGTGATCTGCACGTCGTGCACGTGGCTTTCCCGAATGCCCGCGGTAGTGATCTCGACGAACTCGGCCTTGTTCTTCATGTCCTCGATGGTGGCGCAGCCGCAGTAGCCCATGCTGGCGCGCAAGCCGCCGGACATCTGGTAGACGATCGAGACCATCGAGCCCTTGTAGGGCACGCGGCCCTCGATTCCTTCGGGCACCAGCTTGTCCGCGTTCGGGTTGCCGGTGGTCGATTCCTGGAAGTAGCGGTCGGCGCTGCCCTGCTGCATGGCGCCGATCGAGCCCATGCCGCGATAGCTCTTGTAGCTGCGGCCCTGGAACAGCACGATCTCGCCCGGCGCCTCTTCGGTGCCGGCGAACATGCCGCCCATCATCACGGTGCTGGCGCCGGCGGCGATGGCCTTGGCGATGTCGCCCGAGTAGCGGATGCCGCCGTCGGCGATCAGCGGGATGCCGCTGCCCTGCAGCGCGGTGGCGACGTTGTCCACCGCCATGATCTGCGGCACGCCGACACCGGCCACGATGCGCGTGGTGCAGATGGAACCGGGGCCGATGCCGACCTTGACCGCGTCGGCGCCCGCATCGGCCAGCGCGCGGGCGGCATCGCCGGTGGCGATGTTGCCTCCGATCACGTCGACCTGCGGATAGTTCTTCTTGACCCAGCGCACGCGCTCGATCACGCCGGCGCTATGGCCGTGGGCGGTGTCGACCACGATCGCGTCGACGCCGGCCTTCACGAGCGCCTCGACGCGCTCCTCGGTGCCCTCGCCCACGCCGACCGCGGCGCCCACGCGCAGCCGGCCGCTGGCGTCGCGCGCGGCATTCGGGAAACTGGTCTGCTTGGTGATGTCCTTGACGGTGATCAGGCCCTTGAGCTCCCAGGCGTTGTTGATGACCAGCAGGCGTTCGAGCTTGTGCTTGTTGAGCAGCGCCTTGGCCTCGGCGAGCGTGGTGCCGTCGGGCACGGTGATGAGCTTCTCGCGCGGCGTCATGATCTCGCTCACCGGCACGTCGTAGCGGTTCTCGAAGCGCAGGTCGCGCCCGGTCACGATGCCGACCACCTTGCCGCCGTCGAGGACCGGAAAGCCCGAGATGCCCAGTTCGTCGGACAGCTGCATGACCTGCAGCACGGTGTGCGTGGGCGTGATCACCACCGGATCCCGCAGCACGCCGGATTCGTAGCGCTTCACCTTGGCCACCTGCGCAGCCTGCTCGGCGGCGGTGAAGTTCTTGTGCACGATTCCGATGCCGCCCTCTTGCGCCATCGCGATGGCGAGGCGCGCTTCGGTCACGGTGTCCATCGCCGCGGAGACCAGCGGCAGGTTCAGTGTGATATTGCGGGAGAGTCGGGTGGCGAGGGAGGTGTCCTTGGGCAGGACCTGGGAGAACGCTGGCACCAGCAACACGTCGTCGAAGGTGAGCGCTTTGCCGAGAAGGCGCATGGGTGAAGCTCCAAAAGACGGATTGTAACGATGGCTCGGTACTTACCCGGGCCAAAGGTGAATCGGCTTGCGGCACGAATACCGTTGTTACGTTGCAAAAACGCCATCGAGTAAGTTGCAAAACGTAAGGCGGCGCTAAACTGCCGGCCATGAAAATCGCGCACTTGCTCGTACTCGGATCGGCCTGCCTGTTGCTGTCGATGGGCGCCAATGCCCAGTGGCAGTGGATCGACAAGGACAACAAGAAGGTCTTCAGCGACCAGGCCCCGCCGCCCGAGATTCCGGACAAGAACATCCTGCGCCGGCCGGGTGCGCCCTCCTCGCGGCCGAACTTCAGCCCTGCACCGGCAACTCCCGAGGCCGATGCCGCTGCTGCGCCCCGCGTTGCCGCCAGCGGCGCCAGGCCCAGCGGCGTGGACAAGGAACTCGAGGAGAAAACGCGCAAGGCCGAGGAAGCGGAAAAGGCCAAGAAGGCCGCCGAGGCTCAGAAGATCGCCCAGGCCAAGGCCGAGAACTGCCAGCGGGCGCGCCAGGCCAAGGCCACCTTCGACAGCGGCATCCGCGTGGCCCGCGTGAACGCCCAGGGCGAGCGCGAGATCATGGACGACAAGGCGCGGGCCGCCGAGCAGGAGCGCCTGCAGTCGGTGATCGGCGCCGACTGCAAGTAATAGGCTCGCCCCCAGGCTTCGCGCACTTCGTGTCGCTTCGCCAACCCCCTTCCGGGGGCAACACCAGCGGCCCGGCGAAGCCGGTTCCGCGGTGTTTCCCGCCTGATCTCCCGCACACCCCGAGCCTAGTACCCGGCCTTGCCGCCCTTGCGGCGGCGCGCGAACAGGCCCGTTCCGCGTGCGCCCTGTTTCTTGAATCGCTCGCGCCGTGCGACCTTGGGGTCCACCGTGAGCGGGCGGCAGAGCTCGATGCGGTCGAGGTCTGCCAGAGCCTGATCCCATGCCACCGCATGGCCCCAGATTCCGGGCTGCATCGCCTGCCAGTCGAGCTGCGGGAATTGAAGCGGCAGATGGCTTGCGCGCACGGCATCGCGCACTGTCGCGCCTTCGGCCACGCCCAGCACCTCTTCGAACACCTCGCGCGGCGCCGGCGAGTACGCCACGGTCACCTGCAGCATCAGATCTTGTCGTAGATGTGCTCGGCGCGCTTGACGAAGGCCTCCACGAGGTTGGATGCGACCTTGTCGAACACCGGCCCGACCAGCGCCTGCAACGCGAAATTGCTGAAGCCGTAGCTGAGGTTGAGCTCGACGCGGCAGGCCCGCTCGCCCGCCTCGCCCACCGGGGTGAACTTCCAGACGCCGTCGAGGTTGGAGAACGGTCCGTCGACCAGCTTCAAATGGACCTCGCGGCCCGGCACATGGGTGTTGCGGGTGGTGAAGCTGTGGTGAAAACCGCTGAAAGCGAGGCCGACTTCGGCCGTCATGCCGGCGGCGTCGTGCTCGATCACCTTGGCCTTGTCGCACCAGGGGAGAAACTCGGGGTACTTCGTCACGTCAGTGACCAGGGAGTACATCTCTTCGGCGCTGTACCAGATCAGGATGGACTTGTGGACTGTTTTCATAGAATCGGCACAGCGTGCGCGACGGATTGTATTGAAGCCATGCAGCCCTCACCTGACACACCATGGCCACAAAAAAACAAGACACCTCCTCCCGGATCGCGGACAACAAGAAGGCCGCGTACAACTACTTCTTCGAAGAACGCTTCGAGGCCGGCATGGTGCTGGAGGGCTGGGAAGTCAAATCGCTGCGCGAAGGCAAGGTGCAACTGACCGACGGCTACGTCGTGATCCGCGACGGCGAGCTGTTCGTGATCGGCTGCCAGATCAACCCGCTGCGTTCGGCCTCGACGCACATCACGCCCGATTCGGTGCGCACCAAGAAGCTGCTGCTGCACAAGGAGCAGATTCGCCGCCTCGTGGGCAAGGTCGAGCAGAAAGGCTACACGCTGGTGCCGCTCAACCTGCATTGGAAAGCGGGCAAGGTGAAGTGCGAGATCGCGCTGGCCAAGGGCAAGGCCGAGCACGACAAGCGCGACACCATCAAGGACCGCGAAGGCAAGCGCGAGGTCGAGCGGGCCATGAAGAGCCGCAGCCGCTGAAGGAAGCACCATGGCGCTCCAACCCCTCGACGCCGCGCGCGTCAACCCGCTCGAAGGCGGCCCCAGTTTCTCGCTTTCCAACCGGCTGCTGCGCGCGGCCTGGAGCCTGAGCTGGGCGCTGCTCGCCTCCTGGACGCCGCCGCAGATGCGCTTCTGGCGCCGCTTTCTGCTGAAACTCTTCGGCGCGCAATTGGGCGAATCCAGCGACGTGCGCGGCAGCGCGCGGGTCTGGTATCCGCCGAATCTGCACCTGGCCGATCGCGCGATGCTGGCTGAACGGGTCATTTGCTACAACATGGCGCCGATCCGGCTCGAGCGCGCCGCGCTGGTCTCGCAGGGCGCACACCTGTGCGCAGGCAGCCACGACATTTCCTCTGCGAGTTTCCAGTTGACGGCGAGCCCGATCACCATCGGCGCCGACGCCTGGATCGCGGCAGAAGCCTTCGTCGGGCCCGGTGTGGAAGTGGGCGAAGGCGCGGTGCTGGGCGCCCGCAGCGTCGCCTTCCGCTCCCTGGATCCCTGGACGGTGTACGGCGGCAACCCTGCCAAGCCGATCAAGCGGCGAGTGCTGCGCAGCGAGCACTGAATTTTTTCGGGCACGGTGGAATAAACCGCGCCCCCACGGCGTTAGTGCAGCGATGGATTCACGCGCGCTCGTCGACCACATTCCCAGCCTCAGGCGCTATGCGCGCGCGCTGACGGGCGACGCCTGGGCCGCGGACGACCTGGTGCAGGACACGCTGGAGCGCGCCTGCAGCAAGTGGCGCTTGTGGATCGTGGGCAGCGATCTGCGGGCTTGGCTCTTCACGCTCATGCACAACGTGTTCGCGAGCCAGGTGCGGCGCGCACCGCCGCGCGCCACGGTGGACATCGATGATGTGGCGCATGAATTGAGCAGTGGCGACGGTCATCGCGACCGGACCATCGACCTGCAGCGCTGCCTGCTGCGCCTGCCCGAGGAGCAGCGCGCCGTGCTGCTGCTGGTGGCGCTCGAAGACCTCTCCTACGCGCAGGTCGCCAGGATTCTGGATGTCCCCGTGGGCACCGTCATGTCGCGCCTCTCGCGTGCCCGCGTCCGGCTTCAGGACCTGATGGAAGGGACCGAGTCGCCGGCATCGGGCCGCCCCGGTCTGCGCCGCCTCAAGTAGCCCGCATCTCATCCGCCATGAACAGCCCCACGCCGCCTCCCGACACCGACCAGCTCGCCTGGCGAGCCCAGCGCGACGCGCTGCGCGAACTGCATCGCGAAGTGCTCGACGAACCCGTTCCCAAAGCGCTGCTGGCGGCGGCCGGGCATCTAGATGATCGCCGGGCCCGGCAGGCGCGCTGGATGCGCTGGGGCGGGATGGCTGCGGGCGTGCTGATCGCCTTCGCCGCCGGCTGGGTCGGCAACCACCAATGGTCGGCGTCGCAGCAGACCGGCGCCGTGCTGGCCCGCGCGCCGGCCGCACGCGAGTTCGTGCATGCCGCCTCGGTGGCGCACGCGGTCTATGCGCCCGAGAAGCGGCATCCGGTCGAAGTGGTCGCTGCCGAGCAGCAGCACCTCGTCCAGTGGCTCTCCAGGCGGCTCGACAAGCCACTCAAGGTGCCGGATCTGTCGGCCGAGGGCTACGCGCTCGTGGGCGGCCGTCTGCTGCCGGGCAGCGAGGGGGCAAGGGCACAGTTCATGTTCGAGCGCGCCGACGGCGAGCGCGTGACCCTCTACATCGGCAGCCTGGGCAGCGCCGCCGGGCCGGCACAGGCGGGCGAAACGGCGTTCCGCTACTCGGCGGACGGTCCGGTGCCGAGCTTCTATTGGGTCGATCGCGGTTTCGGCTATGCATTGGCGGGCAAGCTGCCGCGCGATGCGCTGCTGGGCCTCGCCGGCGTGGTCTACCGTCAACTATGAACAAAAGGCCCGGGCGCTAGACTGCCCCGGCCGTATCGGCTTTTGCGATTTTTTAACCGAAGGAGAAAACTTGATGAAACTGCTCAGCGCTTCGATTCTTGCGGCCGCCCTGCTCGCCGGATGCGGCAGCATGTCCAGGACCGCATCGGCGCCGGACACCCCGACCCGTACCGCCGATGGCGTGCTGGTCGGCCCCACCGGCATGACGCTCTACACCTTCGATCGCGATACCGCCGGCAGCGGCAAGTCCACCTGCAACGGACCCTGCGCCACCAACTGGCCGCCGCTGATGGCGGCCGACACGGCCAAGCCGATGGCCGCCTACACCATCGTCGTGCGCGACGACGGCAAGAAGCAATGGGCCTACAAGGGCTGGCCGCTCTACTACTGGGTCAAGGACACCAAGGCCGGCGACAAGACCGGCGATGGCGTCAACAACGTCTGGAAGGTGGCGCGCCCCTGAGGCTCAGCAGCGGCCCTTCTTGGCCTGTCCCGGCGGGCAGTGATGGCCGCCGGGGCCGTGATCGTCATGCCGGCCATGACGTTCATAGCGATCGTCGTCGTGGTCGCGGTGCTTGCCGCCCTTGCGCTTCCAGTTGGGTTCGACCCAGCGCCAGCCGCCGTCGGCGCGCACCCAGCGGCCCGGCGCATAGACATGGTCGGGGCGCGCCGGCTCCCAGTAGCCCTGGCGCCAGCCATACGCGTCCTGGTGGTATTGCCAATGGCCGACCACCCAGACGTAGCCGACGCGTGGCGCCGGCACGCGCTCGAAGCGAGGCGCCGGCGGCGCCACGGCAATGAGGCCCGGCACATGGATGTTCACCGACACCTGGGCCGCGGCGCCCAAGGATGCCGTAGCCAGCGCACCGGCCAGCAGGAACGTGGAAAGTCGCATCGATATCTCCCTCTTGAAATGGAAGTCAAACGGCCCTGGGTTTGCACCGGACATCGGTAGAAGTCCCAAGTCTAGTGGGTCCCCGGCAAGGGTATAGCGGCCGCGCGGCGGTCACGCAGCCCGAGCAGTTCGTTGAACACCAATGCGCCGATCACGAGCGCACCGCCTGTCAGCACGCTCGGCGCCGGCTCCTCGCCGGCCCCGATCCAGGCCAGCGCGATGCCGAAGACGATTTCCAGCAGCGCGAGCAGCGCCACCTCGGGCGCCTTCAGGATGCGCGCGCAGACCACCGACAGCGCACACGGGATCGCGAGCTGGAACAAGCCAAGGAAGGCGAGCAGGCCCAGGTCGTGCGCATTGGCCTGGAGCGGCCAGGCCAGCGGCAGCGTGAGCAGCGACGAGACCGCGGCGCCGAGCAGCACCGAGGGGACCAGGTCGATGTCGCGGCCCTTGGCATGCGCATGCTGAACCACGGTCCAGTTGCAGGCGCCGGCCAGCGGCACGCAGAGCGCCACCAGCGTGCCGGCCAGCAGGCCGTCGCCGAGCTGGGTGCCGTACATCCAGCCGATGCCCAGGCCCGCCACCACGATGGCGGCCCAGGTGCGCGCCGGAAGCCGGTGGCCGATGAAGACCCGCGCCGCGAGCGCGGTGAAGAGCGGCCCCAGAGCCATGGTCACCAGCACGTTGGCCACGCTGGTCAGCGTGAGCGCCACCATGAAGGCGGTGAACATCACGCACCAGCAGACGCCCGAGATCCACAACGCGCGGCCGCCGTCGCGGATCTTCGAGAACACTGCGCGTCCCTGCCAGAGCGGCAGGATCACGAGCAGGGCCAGCAGCGTGAAGAAGCTGCGCCAGAAGGTGATCTCGAAGCTGCGCGCCTGTTCGAGGTGGCGCGTGACCACGCCCGCCGTCGCCCACATGAGGGTCACGGCGACCATCAGCCAGACCGCGCGGCCGTGAGACAGCGCGGCTCTAGACTGTGTCGCGGCTGGCGCGCTTGCGCTCATGTTCCTTCAGGAAGCGCTTGCGCAGGCGCACGCTCTTGGGCGTGATCTCGACCAGTTCGTCGTCCTCGATGAATTCCACGCCGTATTCGAGCGTGAGGTCGATCGGCGGCGTGATCTTGATCGCGTCTTCCTTGCCCGAGACGCGGAAGTTGGTGAGCTGCTTGGTGCGCGTGGCATTGACCACCAGGTCGTTGTCGCGGCTGTGGATGCCGACGATCATGCCTTCGTAAACCGGGTCGTTCGCCCGCACGAACATGCGGCCGCGATCGTCCAGCTTGCCCAGCGCGTAGGTGAAGATCTCGCCGTCGTCCATGGAAATCAGCACGCCGTTCTTGCGGCTGCCGATGTCGCCCTTGTGCGCCTCGTAGCTGTCGAAGATGTTGGAGATCAGGCCCGAGCCGCGCGTCAGGTTCAGGAACTCGTTGGTGAAGCCGATCAGGCCCCGCGCCGGAATGCGGTACTCCAGGCGCACGCGCCCGCGGCCGTCCGGCTCCATGTTGACCAGCTCGCCCTTGCGCTCGCCCAGCGCCTGCATCACGCCGCCCTGGTGCTGGTCTTCGATGTCGGCGGTCACCAGTTCGATCGGCTCGTGCTTGACGCCATCGACGTCGCGGAACACCACGCGCGGCTTGGACACAGCCAGTTCGTAGCCTTCGCGGCGCATGTTTTCCAGCAGGATGGTCAGGTGGAGTTCGCCGCGGCCCATCACTTCGAAGATGCCCTCCTCGTCGGTTTCCTTGACGCGCAGCGCCACGTTGTGCTGCAGCTCCTTCTGCAGGCGGTCCCAGATCTGGCGGCTGGTGACGAACTTGCCTTCGCGGCCGGCCAGCGGGCTGGTGTTGACGCAGAAGTTCATCGTCAGCGTCGGCTCGTCGACCCTGAGCATGGGCAGCGGCGCCGGATTCACCGGGTCGGTAACGGTCACGCCGATGCCGATGTCGGCAATGCCGTTGATCAGCACGATCTCGCCCGGGCCGGCTTCGGTGGCCTGCACGCGTTCCAGGCCCTGGAAAGTCAGCACCTGGTTGACGCGGCCTTTGACGGACTTGCCGTCCGGACCTTCCATCACGACCACGTCCATCATGGGCTTGATGGTGCCGGCGTTGATGCGGCCGACGCCGATGCGGCCCACGAAGGTCGAGAAGTCGAGCGCGGAGATCTGCAGCTGCAGCGGCGCGGCGGGATCTCCCGCATGGGCCGGCACGTGCTTGAGGATGGTGTCGAACAGGGCCGACATGTCGGGGCCCCACTGCTCGCCGTGTTCGCCCTCTTCCAGCGACGACCAGCCGTTGATGCCCGAGGCGTAGACCACGGGGAAATCGAGCTGTTCATCCGTCGCGCCGAGCTTGTCGAACAGGTCGAAGGCGGCGTTGACCACATAGTCGGGGCGCGCGCCGGGCTTGTCGACCTTGTTCACCACCAGGATGGGCTTCAGACCCAGGGCCAGGGCCTTCTTGGTCACGAAGCGGGTCTGGGGCATGGGGCCTTCCTGGGCGTCGATCAGCAGCACCACGCCATCCACCATGCTGAGCGCACGCTCCACCTCGCCGCCGAAGTCGGCGTGGCCGGGGGTGTCGACGATGTTGATGTGCGTGCCCTTCCAGGTCACGGCGCAGTTCTTGGCCAGGATCGTGATGCCACGCTCCTTTTCGATGGCGTTGTTGTCCATCACGGTGTCGACCACTTTCTCGTGTTCGGCGAAGGTGCCGGACTGGCGCAGCAGTTGGTCGACCATGGTGGTCTTGCCATGGTCCACGTGGGCGATGATGGCGATGTTGCGAATCTGGTTGGTGCTCATGGTGTCGCTTCGGTCAAAAGTGTCTGCTGGATTTCGATGGGGTTCAGCAAGCGCCCCGGGATCAGTTCGCCGGCCGTGACGTGCGCCGTGCCGAGGAATGCTCTTTCATCCGTTCGGGCTGAGCTTGTCGAAGCCTGCGCCGGCCCTTCGACAAGCTCAGGGCGAACGGGGGTGTGCGACGGCGCGGGCCCGAAGACGGCGACCTCCGCTGCGTCGGGCCAGTCGCCGCGACGGCGCAGGCCCGAAAGAAAGCGTGCCGCATCTTCGGCGCCGAGCGTGACGCTCGTGTGGCCGGCCACCAGGGCTTCGGTCGGCAGCAGCCGCGCCAGGCGCTCTTCCTCGCCCATGGCTTCCAGCGCTTCCAGCGTCACGCATTGCGAGACTTCGAAGCCGCCGGTGGCGATGCGGCGCAAGGCGGTGAGATGGGCGCCGCAACCGAGCGCTTCGCCGATGTCTTCGCCGAGCGTGCGGATGTAGGTGCCCTTGCTCACGGTTGCGAGGATGCGGATCTGGTCGTCTTCCACGCGGCCGAGCGCCAGCTTGTGGATCGTCACGTCGCGTGCGGCGCGCTCGACCTCGATGCCGTCGCGTGCGTATTCGTAGAGCGCCTTGCCGTCCTTCTTGAGCGCGCTGTGCATCGGCGGCACCTGGCGGATCGGACCGGTGAATTGCGCTTCGACGCGCACCAGGTCCTCGGCCGTCACGGCCACGGGACGCTCGGCGATCACCCCGCCTTCGGCATCGCCCGTGGAGGTCTTGATGCCGAGCCGCGCGGTCGCCTCATAGGTCTTGTCGGCATCGAGATGCAGCTGGCTGAACTTGGTCGCCGCGCCGAAGCACAGCGGCAGCACGCCGCTCGCGAGCGGATCGAGGGTGCCCGTGTGGCCTGCCTTTTCGGCGCGCAGCAGCCACTTGGCCTTCTGCAAGGCCTGGTTGCTGGAAAGACCCAGCGGCTTGTCGAGCAGCAGCACCCCGTGCACAGGGCGCCTCTGCACCCGTGTGCGTGGCGCGTTCATCTTCAGTCGTCTTTGGAACGTGAAGCGACGGCCTGCGCAATCAGCGCATTCATGTCGGCGGCGCGCTCGGTCGTGCGGTCGAACTGGAAATGCAGCGTGGGCACGGTGTGGATGTGCAGGCGCTTGAAGAGGCCGTTGCGCAGGAAGCCCGCGGCCTGGTTCAGCGCTTCGGTGGTTTCCACCGGGTCGCCGACGAGCAGGCTGAAGAAGACCTTCGCATGCGCGTAGTCGGGCGTGACCTCGACCGCCTGGATCGTGACCATGCCCACCCGCGGATCCTTCAACTCGCGCGCGATCAACTCCGTCAGATCGCGCTGGATCTGATCGGCGACCTTGAAGGCGCGGTTGGGGGCAGCGGCTTTTCTCTTGGGCATGGCCAGGGTCGCATCGGGCGCTTACAGCGTCCGGGCGATTTCCTTGATCTCGAAGAACTCCAGCTGATCACCTTCCTTGATGTCGTTGTAGTTCTTGAGCTTGATACCGCACTCGAAGCC
Source organism: Variovorax sp. LjRoot84 (assembly GCF_964254305.1). NCBI lineage: Bacteria > Pseudomonadati > Pseudomonadota > Betaproteobacteria > Burkholderiales > Comamonadaceae > Variovorax > Variovorax sp. LjRoot84. The sequence continues at coordinate 2,803,931 of NZ_CAXUTE020000001.1, read as the reverse complement.
TTCGCGCACTTCGCGCACGTCGTCCTTCAGGCGCTTGATCGAGTCGATCTCGCCGGTGTAGACGACCACGTTGTCGCGCAGCAGGCGGAAATGCGCGCTGCGGTTGACCGAACCCGCGGTGACCATACAGCCCGCGACCGTACCGATCTTGGACGCCACGAAGACGGTGCGGATCTCGGCCGAGCCGATGACCTCTTCGCGCCGCTCCGGTGCCAGCATGCCGGCCATCGCCGTCTTCAGCTCGTCGACAGCGTCATAGATGATGCTGTAGTAGCTGATGCCGACGTTGTTGCCTTCGGCCAGCTTGCGCGCACCGGCATCGGCGCGCACGTTGAAGCCGATGACCATGGCCTTGGAGGCGATCGCGAGGTTGATGTCCGACTCGCTGATGCCGCCCACCGCGGCGTACACGACCTGCACCTTGACCTCGTCGTTCGAGAGCTTGAGCAGGGACTGCGCGAGCGCTTCCTGCGAACCCTGCACGTCGGCCTTGATGATGATCGGCACCATCTTGACTTCGCCGGCGCTCAGGTCCGAGAACATGTTCTCGAACTTGGCAGCCTGCTGCTTGGCCAGCTTGGTGTTGCGGAACTTGCCCGCGCGGTAGGTCGCGATCTCGCGCGCGCGGCGCTCATCGCCCATCACCATGAACTCGTCGCCGGCCTGCGGCACTTCTGTCAGACCCTGGATCTCGACCGGGATCGAGGGGCCGGCCGTCTTGATGGTCTTGCCGTCCTCGTCGAGCATGGCGCGCACGCGGCCGAAGGTCGAGCCGGCCAGTACCACGTCGCCGGTCTTGAGCGTGCCGGACTGCACCAGCACGGTGGCGACCGGGCCGCGGCCCTTGTCGAGCTGCGCTTCGATGACCAGGCCCTTGGCCGCGGCATCCACCGGCGCCTTGAGTTCCAGCACTTCGGCCTGCAGCAGCACCTGTTCGAGCAGGTTGTCGACGCCCTGCCCGGTCTTGGCGGAGACCGGGACGAAGGGCGTATCGCCGCCGTACTCTTCGGGCACCACTTCCTCGGCCACCAGCTCCTGCTTGACGCGCTCGAGGTTGGCATCGGGCTTGTCGATCTTGTTGATCGCGACCACGATCGGCACACCCGCCGCTTTCGCGTGCTTGATGGCTTCCTTGGTCTGGGGCATGACGCCGTCGTCCGCCGCCACCACCAGGATCACGATGTCGGTGGCCTGCGCACCGCGGGCACGCATGGCGGTGAAGGCCTCGTGGCCCGGGGTGTCGAGGAAGGACACCATGCCACGCTCCGTCTGGACGTGGTAGGCGCCGATGTGCTGCGTGATGCCGCCGGCTTCCCCCGCGGCGACCTTGGCGCGGCGGATGTGGTCGAGCAGCGAGGTCTTGCCATGGTCGACGTGGCCCATGACGGTCACGACCGGTGCGCGCGGCAGCGCTTCGGCGTTCTGCGCAGACACGTCCTCGTCGGTGAAGGCTTCCGGATCGTCCAGCGCGGCGACCACCGCGGTATGGCCCATGTCCTCCACGATGATCATCGCGGTGTCCTGGTCCAGCGACTGGTTGATGGTCGCCATCTGGCCGAGCTTCATCAGTTGCTTGATGACTTCCGACGCCTTGACGGCCATCTTGTGCGCGAGTTCCGAGACCGTGATGGTTTCGGGCACGTGCACTTCGAGCACGCGCGCCTCCACCGGCGCGGCCTGCACGCGTTCTTCCTGGCCTCCGCGGTCGTTGCCGCGGCGCCCGCGCGGGCCCCCGCGCCAGTTGCCGCGGCCGACACCGCCGCTGGCATCGCCGCGGGTCTTGATTTCCTTCTTCTTGGCCGTGTCGCCGGCCCAGCTCGACGAGAGCTTGGCCGACTTGACTTCCTTGCCGGCGCCGGCGGCGCCGGGTGCCGTCGTGCCGGGCGCAGCCGGCGCCGCCGTGCGGGCGGCGGGCGTGGCCGGCTTGTGCAGCGTTCCCTTGACCGCGGCCTTGGCTTCAGGCGCAGGTTTCTCGGGTGCCTTGTGCGGCACCAGCACGCGCGCCGGTGCATTCATCATGGCGCGGATGGCTTCCGCCTCGGCCAGGGCCTTGCGGCGGCGCTCGTCGAGGTCCTTGGCGCGCACGGCTTCCTCGTCGGCACGGGCCTTCGATTCGGCGGCCGCCTTGGCCTTGGCGTCTTCCTTGACCTGGGCGGCGGCAGCCTCGGCAGCGGCCTTGCGGTTGCTCACCGCCGGTGCTTCCTCGGGCGCTTCGGGCGCACCTTCGGTCACGGTGGCGGGCTTCTCCGCGGCCTTCTTGCTGCGGGCAGCCTTGGCTTCCTGCTCGGCCTGTTCGGCGCGCTCGATCTTTTCGCGTTCGCGCGCTTCGGTTTCCTCGCGCAGGCGACGCTTCTCGACCAGTTCTTCTTCCTGGCGGCGGATCAGTTCGGCCTGGCGGCGCGCTTCTTCCTCGCGGCGTGCGAGTTCGGCTTCGTCGATGCGCGGCGCGGCGGGCGCGGCGGCGGCCGGCGCCTCGGCCGGCTGCTGCGCCGGCTCGGGCGTGGCCGGGTGGCCCTCGTCGCGCTGGATGAAGGTGCGCTTCTTGCGCACCTCGACCTGGATCGTGCGCGCGCGGCCGGTGGCGTCGGCCTGCTTGATCTCGCTGGTCGACTTCTTGGTCAGCGTGATCTTCTTGCGCTCGGGCTCGACCGTGCCGTGGCTGGCCTTCAGGAAGCCGAGCAGGCGCTGCTTGTCGGCCTCGGTGAGCGCGTCGGTCGGGGCGGCCTTGGCCACCCCCGCGCTCTTGAGCTGGTCAAGCAGGATTTCGGGAGTCTTCTTGAGCTCGTTCGCGAACTCGGCGACAGTGGTACTGGACATATTGGTTTCGTGCCTCCATGACCGTCACTCTTGGCCTGCGAACCAGTGTTCGCGGGCTTTCAAGATGAGGTGCTTGGCGTCATCGGCGCTCTGGCCGGTGATCTCGGTGAGTTCATCGACCGCAAGGTCGGCCAGGTCGTCGCGGGTGTGCACACCCGCCTCGGCCAGTTTCGGAATGAGTTCAGGATCGAGTCCTTCGAGGTCGCGCAAATTCTGCGAGACGCTCTCGACGTTCTCTTCCCTGGCGATTTCCATCGTGAGGAGCGCGTCCTTGGCGCGCGAGCGCAGCTCGTTGATCGTGTCCTCGTCGAAGCTCTCGATCTCGAGCAGCTCGGAAATCGGCACGTAGGCCACTTCTTCCAGGCTGGTGAAGCCCTCGGAAATCAGGATGTCGGCGATTTCCTCGTCGACGTCGAGCTTCTCCATGAAGAGCTTGCGGCTGGCGTCGGTTTCGCTCGCCTGCTTCTGGGCCGACTCGTTGGCGTCCATGATGTTGATCTTCCAGCCGGTCAGGTCGGAGGCAAGCCTCACGTTCTGGCCGCCGCGGCCGATCGCGATCGCGAGGTTTTCCTCGTCGACCACCACGTCCATCGCATGCTTTTCCTCGTCGACCACGATCGACGACACGTTGGCCGGCGCGAGCGCGCCGATCACGAACTGGGCCGGGTCTTCGCTCCACAGCACGATGTCGACGCGTTCGCCGGCAAGCTCGTTGGTGACCGCGTTGACGCGCGTGCCGCGCACGCCGACGCAGGTGCCGATGGGGTCGACCCGCTTGTCGTGCGAGAGCACGGCGATCTTGGCGCGCGAACCGGGGTCGCGGGCGCAGCTCTTGATCTCGAGCAGGCCTTGCTCGATCTCGGGCACTTCCTGGCGGAACAGCTCGATCATGAACTCGGGCGCCGCGCGCGACAGGATGATCGGCGCGCCGCGCAGCGTGAGGTCGACCTCCATGATCATGGCCCGCACGCGGTCGCCGTTGCGCAGGTTTTCCTTGGCGATCATCTCGCTGCGGCGCAGCCGCCCTTCGACGCGGCCGGCCTCGACGATGATGTCGCCCTTGTCCAGCCGCTTGACGGTGCCGGTGAAGATCTTCTCGCCGCGCGACATGAAGTCGTTGAGTAGCATTTCGCGCTCGGCGTCGCGGATCTTCTGCAGGATCACCTGCTTGGCCGCCATCGCGCCGATGCGGCCGATCGGCACCGATTCCACCGATTCCTCGATGTACTCGTCGACCTCGATGTCGGGCATCTCTTCCTTGGCTTCGAACAGCAGGATTTCCTGGTCGGGCAGCTGCAGGCCGGCCTCGTCGGGCACCACGTGCCAGCGGCGGAAGGTCTCATAGTCGCCGCTGTCGCGATCGACCGCGACGCGGATGTCCACGTCGCCCTGGTAGAGCTTCTTGGTGGCTTGCGCCAGGGCAGACTCGACCGCGCCGAAAACCACGTCGCGTTCGACGTTCTTCTCGCGCGAGATCGCATCCACCAACATCAACATTTCGCGATTCATGCCACCACTCTCCTTGTTCATTCCGACACCGTCGTGTCGGGTTTGGGCCTGCGCCCCTTGAAATCCACTATCGGCGCAAGCCGCGCCTCGCGCAGCTCGTCCAATGCAAAACCCAGCGCCTGCAGGGGTGCAGGCGCGCGCTTCTTGCTGATCTTCTGACCGGGCTTCGGCTCAGGTGCATCGCTCCAGACGATCTGCCACCCCTGCGAGCCATCGGCCCCTGCGACCCGCTCCAGCGTGCCGCGAAACTTCTTGCGGTTGGCCGCCACCTGGCCGGCCGCCGCCGCGCCCATGGGCGCCTTCAGCGTGATGTCGATCACCTCGCCTGCGAAACGTTCGAAATCCTGCTCATTGCGCAGCGGTCGGTCAATACCCGGCGAGGACACCTCGAGCCGCTTGTAGTCGACGCCGTCCACCTCGAGCGCGAACTGCAGCTGGCGGGTGACCTTCTCGCAGTCTTCGACGGTGACGAAAGGCTCCGGCGCACCGGCTGCAGCTGCAGCCTCAGAAATGGGGCCACTCCAGGGCAAATCAATCGTCACGCGCAGCAGTCCTCCGGCCGAGCGTTCGATCTCGACCAGGTCGTAGCCGAGCCCGGCCACGGTTTGTTCCACTGTCTGCTGCAATGCCACGTGTCTGTATGCGCCTTCTGGTGTGCCCCCGATGCCGCCCCCGCCTGCCTGCTTGCCCGCCTGCGGCATCGAGAAATGCTTCGACCAATAAAAAACGGGCGGTGAGTACCCGCCCGTTTGGTCGTGAGCCTCGAATTATATGCCAAACACGTGTAAGAACGTCGGTTTCTAGGTGGTCAAAGCGCCTTCCGGCCGCTGCGACCGCCACCAGACCAGCGCAAAAAGCAAGGCACCGAACGCCAGCACCGCCGCAGCCACCAAAAGCGGCACCGTGAACGAGCCGGTGCGCTGCGCCAGCGGCGCCGCAAACAGCGGCCCGAGGATCTGGCCGACGCCGTAGGAAGCCGTTGCATAGCCGATCAGCCCGGCCGCGGCGTTGCCGCGCAGCCGCCGCGCATCCCGCATCGCGAACAGGGTGATGGTGGTGAAAGGCATGCCCAGCAGCAGGCTGCCCAGGGTGAAGCCGATGATGGTGGGCCAGGCTACGGAAAGCACGACGCCCAGCGCCTGCAGCGCATAGGCGATCGCCAGCAGCAGCCGGTTGTCCCAGTGGACCGGCGCCCGCGCACCGATCAGGGCGCCCGGAACGATCGCCAGGCCGAACAGGGGCCAGAAAAAATCGGGCCAGGGCGAGCCCGGCAAGGCCTGGCGCGCGATCACCGGGAGGAAGGTCGCCGTGATGATGTAACCGAAGCCCGCCAGGCCGTAGAGCCCGACCAGCCAGCGCGCATCGTTGCGCGCGGCGGCCGATTCAGCCTCACTCGGTGCCGCGGCGGTGGCGGCCGGCGACGCTGCGTGCGCGCTTTCGCCGTCGCTGAAGATGCGCCAGATCACGGCGATCAGGACCAGCGACAGCAGGCCCAAGCCAATCCAGCCGGCCTCCGAGCCCCAGCGCCCCACTGCGCCGCCCACCAGACCGGTGACCGCAATGCCGACGCCCGGCCCGGCGTAGATCACGCCCTGCAGCGTCGGGGCGCCCGTTTCCGCCAGCCTCCGCAGGCCCCAGCCGGAGGCGAAGACGAAGGTCCAGGCGCTCATGACGCCGGCCGCCGTCCGCAGCACGCCCCAGACGCTGAAGTTGTCCCACAGGCCCATGCCGAGCAGCAGCGCCGCGGTGGCGACCAGCGCTCCGCGGACCATCGTGGCCGGCTTGAGCCGGATCGCCGCGCAGGACAGCGCGCCGACGAAGTAGCCGAGGTAGTTGAGCGAAGCCAGCACCCCGCCCGCCTGCAGATCCAGCTTGCCCTCATGCAGCATGATCGGCAGCATGGGCGTGAAGGCGAAGCGGCCCAGCCCCATCGCCACCGCCAGGCTCACCATGCAGGCGAGCGCTGCGCGCCAGGCGCCGCGCCGGTCGCTTCCGATCGCCGACATTTCGTGCTCTCCGTCTTTCTCTAATCTGCCAGCGCTGCAGCGACCAGCTTCTGCGTGTAGGGATGTTCGGGCGCATCGAGCACGCGCTCGACGCCGCCCGATTCGAGGATCGCACCGTCCTTCATCACGATGACCTGGTGCGCCATCGCGCGGATCACCTCGACGTCGTGCGTGATCAGCAGATAGCTCAAGCCGCGCTCACGCTGCAGTCGCTGCAGCAGACCCAGCACCTGTTTCTGGATCGTGACATCGAGCGCGCTGGTGGGCTCGTCGAGCACCAGCAGCTTCGGGTCGACGATCAGCGCCCGCGCGATCGCCAGACGCTGGCGCTGTCCGCCCGAGAACTCGTGCGGATAGCGGTCGAGCAGCGAGGGGAACTGCGCCTCGCTCAGGCCCACGTCGGCCAGCGCGGCCAGTGCGCGCGTGCGCCGGGCCGCGGTGTCGAGGCCTGGCGCGTGCACCGTCAGGCCTTCACCGACGATCTGTTCGACCGTCATGCGCGGCGAGAGCGACGAGAACGGATCCTGGAACACGACCTGCATCTGGCGGCGCAGCGCGCGGTCGCTCGCGCCGCCGGCATTCCAGCGCTGGCCGGCAACGCCGAGGCTTCCGCCGTACTTGAGCAGACCGAGCGCGGCGAGCGCAAGGGTGGATTTGCCCGAGCCCGATTCGCCGACGACACCCAGCGTCTCGCCCTGCGCAATGCGGAAATCGGCGCCCTGCACCGCCACGAACTCGCCCTTGCGGAACCAGCCGGCCACCCCGGGCCGCGAGACCGGATAGCTGACGCGCAGCGCCTTGGCTTCGAGCACCGGTGGCGCACCCTTCGCCTCCGCGGGAACGGGCGGCACGTCGCGCGTCGGCCGGCTGTCGATCAGCTTGCGGGTGTAGGCATGCTGCGGCGCGCCGAACACGGTCGAAACGGCGCCCTGCTCGACGATGTGGCCGTCCTCCATGACCGCCACGCGGTCGGCGAAGCGGTGCACCAGGTTGAGGTCATGCGTGATCAGCAGCACGGCCATGTGGTGCTTGCGCTGCAACTCGGCCAGCAGTTCGAGGATTTGCGCGCGCACCGTGACATCGAGTGCGGTGGTCGGCTCGTCGGCCAGGAGCAGGCGCGGCTTGCAGGCCAGCGCCATCGCGATCATCGCGCGCTGGCGCTGGCCGCCCGAGAGCTGGTGCGGAAACGCCCTCGCCCGCCGCGCCGGTTCCGGAATGCCGGTGTCGGCCAGCAACTGCACGGCGGCTTCCTGCGCGGCGCGCGCCGGCATGCCTTCGTGCAGCTCGAGCACCTCGGCGATCTGGTCGCCCACGGTGTAGAGCGCGTTGAGCGCGGTCATCGGCTCCTGGAAGATCATCGCGATCTCCTTGCCACGGATGCCGCGCAGCCGGGCTTCCGGCAGCGACAGCAGCTCGCGTGTTGCACCTCCGCCCTCCCCGCCGGCAAAGCTTGCGGCACCCGAGATATCGGCGTTCTGCACCAGCCGCAGCAGGCTCAGCGCCGTGACGGTCTTGCCCGAACCCGATTCGCCGACCAGCGCCAGCTTTTCGCCTTCAGCGATGGCGAAGTCGATGCCGTGCACGACCTCTTTGCCGCCGAAGGCGACGCGCAATCCGCGGACGTCCAGAAGTGGCCGGCTCATTTTTCGGCCTTCCGCGGATCGAGCGCATCGCGCAGCGCGTCGCCCATGAAGGTCAGCAGCATCAGCGTGAGCACCAGCACGCCGAAGGTGGAGAGCGAAATCCACCAGGCATCGATGTTGGCCTTGCCCTGGCTCAGCAGTTCGCCGAGCGAGGGCGTTCCCGGCGGCACGCCGAGGCCCAGGAAGTCGAGCGAGGTGAGCGCCAGGATCGCCGCGCTCATGCGAAACGGCAGGAAGGTGACGACCGGCACCATGCTGTTGGGCAGGATGTGGCGCCACATGATCTGCAGATTGCCGACGCCGAGCGCGCGTGCGGCGCGCACGTAGTCCATCTGCCGGTTGCGCAGGAACTCGGCGCGCACGTAGTCCGACAGGCCCATCCAGCCGAACAGGCTCAGGAGGATCAGCAGCAGCGCGACGCTGGGGGCGAACACGGCGCTGAAGATGATCAGCAGATACAGCTCCGGCATCGAGCCCCAGATCTCGATGAAGCGCTGGAACGCGAGGTCAGTCTTGCCGCCGAAGAAGCCCTGGATCGCGCCCGTGACGATGCCCAGCACGACGCCGATGACGGTCAGCGCCAGCGCGAACAGCACGCTCACGCGGAAGCCGTAGATCAGCTGGGCCAGCAGGTCGCGGCCGCGATCGTCGCTGCCGAAAAAGTTTTCACTGGAAGGCGCGGCCGGGTTCGGCGATTTCGCGAAGTAGTTGAGCGTCTTGGGGCCGTAGGGGTTGGGCGCGTAAATCGCCCAGTTGCCGCCTTGTGTGATGCGCTCGCGGATGAAGGGATCGAGGTAGTCGGCTGGCGTCTCGAAGTCGCCGCCGAAGGTCTTTTCGGAGTAGTCGCGCAGCACCGGGAAGTAGGTCTGCCCTTCGTAGCGCACCACCAGCGGCTTGTCGGTCGAAAGCAGTTCGGCGAACAGGCTCAGCACCACCAGGACGGTGAAGAGCACGAGGCTCCAGAAGCCGAGCTTGTTGCGCTTGAAGCGCATCCAGGCCCGGCGGCCGGGCGAAATGGTCACGGGGCTGCTGTTAGTCAAACTTCACCCTCGGATCGACCAGGACGTAGCAGAGATCGGAAATCAGCTTGGTCACCAGCCCGATCAGCGTGAAGAGATAGAGCGTGCCGAGCACGACCGGGTAGTCGCGCCGGATCACGCTCTCGTAGCTCAGGAGGCCCAGCCCGTCGAGCGAGAACAGCGTCTCGATCAGCAGCGAGCCGGTGAAGAAAGCGCCGATGAAGGCGGCCGGGAAGCCGGTGATGATCGGGATCAGTGCATTGCGAAACACGTGCTTCCACAGCACCTGGCGCTCGGCCAGGCCCTTGGCGCGCGCGGTCAGCACGTACTGCTTGCGGATTTCCTCGAGGAAGGAGTTCTTGGTCAGCATCGCTGTCACGGCAAAGCTGCCGAGCACCATCGCCGTCACGGGCAGCGCGATGTGCCACAGGTAGTCGATCGCCTTGGCGCCCCAGCTCAGGCTGTCCCAGTTGGGCGAGGTCAGGCCGCGCAGCGGGAACCACTGCAGCTGCCCGCCGAAGACCACCAGCAGCGCCACGCCGAGCACGAAGCCCGGAATGGCATAGCCGATCAGCACGATCAAGGTGGTGACGAAATCGAATCGCGAGCCGGCCCGCACGGCCTTCGCCACGCCGAGCGGGACCGCGATGAGGTAGCTGATGAAGAAGGTCCACAGACCCAGACTGATGGAGACGGGCAGCTTCTCCTTGACCAGTTCCCACACATCCTTGTGCTGGTAGAAGCTGGTGCCCAGATCGAAGCGCGCGAAGGACTTGAGCATCAGCCAGAAACGCTCGGCGGGCGGTTTGTCGAAGCCGTAGAGCTTCTTGATCTCCTCGATGCGCTTTTCGTCCAGACCTTGGCGGCCGCGGTAGCCCGCGCCGGAACTGGCTGCGCGTTCGCCGCCCGAGTCGCGGCCCTGCAGCTGCGCCACCATCTGCTCGACCGGGCCGCCCGGCACGAACTGCACCGTGACGAAGGTCAGCAGCAGCACGCCGAAGAGCGTGGGCACCATCAGCAGCAGGCGTTTGAGGATGTAGCTGGCCATATGACGGCTTCACTTGTTGGCAGGCGATGCCCACCAGGTGCTCATGGCCCAGGCATCGGCTTGGTAGTAAGGCGGGATCACGTCCGGCAGCACGAAGGGCCGGGGCCGGTAGCCGATCAGGAAGGCGTCGCCGTAGTACTGCGGCACCGAGTAGTAGCCGTGCGAGAGCACGCGGTCGAGCGAACGCATCGCGGCGCTCAATTCGGGCCGCGTGGTGGCGCCGACCACCTTCTGCAGCAGCGCATCGACCGCGGGATCGGCGATGCCCCAGATGTTCGAGGAGCCGTGGGTAGCGGCCGCCTTGGAGCCGAAGAATTCCAGCAGCTCGCCGCCCGGCGCCGTGGTTCCGGGCAGCCGCACCGAGGTCATCTCGAAGTCGAAGTTGTCCATGCGCTGCTGCGAGAGGGAGAAGTCCACCGTGCGAAAGCTCATCTGGATGCCGAGCTTCAGCAAGGCCGTCTGCAACGGCGTCACGACGCGGATCAGCGAAGGCTGGTCGTTCAGGAACTCGATGGTGAAGACCTCGTTCTTGTCGTTGCGCAGGGCACCGTCGCGGTAGGTCCAGCCGGCCTCGGCCAGCAGCGTGCGCGCGCGGCGCAGGTTCTCGCGCAGGCTGCCGGGTGGCGCGGTACTCGGCGAGATCACGGCCGGCCCGAAGACTTCGGGCCGCAGCTTGCTGCGCAGCGGCTCGAGCAGCGCCAGTTCGTCCGGCTTGGGGAGCCCTTCGGCATGGAACTCGCTGTTCGGGTAGTAGCCCTGCACGCGCTTGTACAGGCCGTAGAAGAGCTGCTTGTTGAGCCACTCGAAATCGAAGGCGAGTCCGATGGCCTGCCGCACGCGGATGTCCTTGAACTTCGGGTTGCGGACATTGAACACGTAGCCCTGAAAGTCGCCCGGGTTCTGGTTCTCGAACGCACGCTTTCGGATCTCGCCGGACGTGAACTGCTTGCCCGTGTACTGGCGCGCCCAGTTGCGTGAGGTGAACTCGCGCATGAAGTCGAACTCGCCCGCCTTCAGCCCTTCGAAGCGCGAGGTGTCGTCCAGGTAGATCTTGAAGGTGACGCGGTCGAAGTTGAAGAAGCCCTTGCGCACCGGAAGCTCGGCCCCCCAATAGTTCGGGTCGCGCGTGTAGGTGATGTCGCGGCCCATGCGCGGGTTGGCGATCTTGTACGGCCCCGACGCAATCGGCACCTCGGTCGTGACCTGGTCGAAAGGCTTGCCGGCGCCCCAGGCACGGCTGAATACCGCCATTCCGCCCACGACCAGCGGCAGCTCGGGATTGGGGCTCGCGAAGTCGAAGCGCACCGTGCGCTCGCCGATGCCCGTGGCGCTCTTCACCTCGGCGTAGATCGTGCGGAACTGGGGTGCCGCCAGCGGCCCCGTGAGCGTGGTGAAGGAGTGCACCACATCGGCCGCGAGCACCGGCGAACCGTCGTTGAAACGCGCTTTGGGATGAAGGCGGAAGGTGACGGACCGCTTGTCGGGCGCCACCTCGACGTCCTCGGCCAGCAGGCCGTAGGCCGTGGTCGGCTCCTCCGAGTTGCCGGTCAAGAGGCTCTCGAACATCAGGTTGCCGAGGCCTGATGGCGCCGTGCCCTTGAGCGTGAATGGATTGAACTTGTCGAAGTTGGTGGGCCGCGTCGGCGGCACCATGCGGATCTCGCCGCCCTTGGGCGCATTCGGGTTCACATAGCTGAAATGCGTGAAACCCGGCGCGTACTTGACGTCCCCGAACTGCGCGTACGCATGGGCCGCCCACGAGGGGGCTGCCGAGAGCGCCAACACCAGAAGCAGCCAAGCTCGCATGCGAGAATTCTGCACAAGATTTTCACGAGGTCGCTTTATGGGCTTTCTTTCCGGCAAAAAATTCCTGATCACGGGCGTGCTGAGCAACCGTTCCATCGCCTACGGCATCGCCAAGGCCTGCCATCAACAGGGCGCCGAACTCGCGTTCAGCTACGTCGGCGAGCGCTTCAAGGATCGCATCACCGAGTTTGCGGCCGATTTCGATTCGAAGCTCGTCTTCGACTGCGACGTGGGCGACGATGCCCAGATCGCCAAGCTCTTCGCCGATCTCTCGCAGACCTGGCCCACCTTCGACGGCTTCGTCCACAGCATCGGCTTCGCGCCACGCGAAGCGATCGCGGGCGATTTTCTCGACGGCCTGTCGCGCGACGCCTTCAAGGTCGCGCACGACATCAGCGCCTACAGCTTCCCGGCAATGGCCAAGGCGGCCCTGCCCTATCTCAACGACAAGTCGGCGCTGCTCACGCTGACCTACCTGGGCGCGCTGCGGGTGCTGCCCAACTACAACACCATGGGCCTGGCCAAGGCCTCGCTCGAGGCCTCGGTGCGCTACCTCGCCGAGTCGCTGGGCCCCAAGGGCATGCGCGTGAACGGCATCAGCGCCGGCCCGATCAAGACGCTGGCGGCCAGCGGCATCAAGGGCTTCGGCAAGATCCTCTCGGTGGTGGCCGAGGTGTCGCCGATCCGCCGCAACGTGACCATCGAGGAAGTGGGCAACGTGGCCGCCTTCCTGATGAGCGATCTCGCCAGCGGCGTGACGGCCGAGATCACCTATGTCGACGGCGGCTTCAGCCACGTCGTCGGCGGCATCGCCGAGCCGGCCGCGGGCTGAGCCTGGTCCAACCGGCGCAGGCCGCCGGCCGCCGGCCGCACCTCTCATAATCCCCCGGCTTGTCAATAAAACATGGCGGGGAGTCGATCATGAGTTTTCGCATTCATTCAGGCCGCGCCTTGCAGGCGCCTGCCGAGCTGTCGCGCCGAGCGCTCCTGCTCGGCGCCGTGGCCGCCACATGCACCTTGTCGGCCCCATCCGGGGCCTTGGCGCGCGACACAGCGGCCCCGACGCTGATGCTCGCCGAGGTGTACCGCCGCGGCATGCCACTCGACGACCATTGGGTCAGCGAGAAGTACGACGGCGTGCGCGGCTACTGGGACGGCAAGCAGCTCTGGACGCGCGGCGGCGAACGCATCGTCGCGCCGGCCTGGTTCACCGCCTCGCTGCCCGCCGTGCCGATGGACGGCGAACTGTGGGCCGGCCGCGGCCGCTTCGCGCAGGCGGTGTCCACGGTGCGCAGCCAGACGCCGAACGACGCGGCATGGCACGAGCTGCACTTCATGGTCTTCGATCTGCCGGCCCAGCCCGGCGACTTCACGGCCCGTCTCGCCGTCTTGCGAAAGCTGCTGCCGATCACGGATGCGCCCTGGCTGGTGCCGGTCCCGCAGCAGCGCGCGACGACGCACGAGTCGCTGCAGGCGCTGCTCGACAAGACGGTGCGCATGGGCGGCGAGGGCTTGATGCTGCACCGGGGAGCCTCGCTCTACCGTGCCGAACGCAACAGCGATCTGCTCAAGCTCAAGCCCTACGACGATGCGGATGCGCGCGTGCTGGCGCATGTTCCCGGCCGCGGCGAGCATGCGGGCCGAATGGGCGCGCTGCTGGTCGAGACGCCCGAGGGCAAGCGCTTCAGGCTCGGCAGCGGCTTCAGCGATGCCCAGCGCAACGAGCCGCCGGCCGTCGGCAGCTGGGTGAACTACCGCTACAACGGCACGAGCCCCGGCGGCCTGCCGAGGTTCGCGCGCTTTCTGCGGGTGCGGGAAGACCTCGCGTCCTCGTCCTGACCGAGGCTCCCGCGTGCTGCTGCCTTACTTGGGCAGCAGCACCTTGTCGACGACGTGGATCACGCCATTGGATTGGTACACGTCGGCCGTGCTCACGGTGGCCCAGCCGCCGTTCTCGTCGCCGACCATGATCTTGCCGCCGCTCGCCTTGGCCGTCAGCGTGCCGCCGGCGGCGGTCTTGAGCGTGGCCATGCCCTTGCCGTCCATGATCTGCCCGCCGAGCGCGGCGGCGTCCAGCCTGCCGGGTACCACGTGGTAGGTCAGGACGGCCGTGAGCTTGCCCTTGTTCTCGGGCTTGAGCAGCGTGTCGACCGTGCCGGCGGGCAAGGCGGCGAAGGCCGTATTGGTCGGCGCGAACACCGTGAACGGACCCGGACCCTTGAGGGTCTCGACCAGGCCGGCGGCCTTGACGGCCGCAACCAGGGTGGTGTGGTCCTTCGAGTTGACGGCGTTGTCGATGATGTCCTTGGTGGCGAACATCGGCGCGCCGCCGACCATGACCTGCGCGACGGCCGAGGCCGCTGCAGCGGCCATCGTGACAGCCAGGGTGAGGGATGCAAGGCGATGGAATCTACGGTTCATGAATAGCTCCTCTGGGATTGAAGCCGCCGCAGAAAGCGCGACGGCTGCAACCAATACGAGGAGCTCGCCGAAGCGGATTCAAAGCACCGCGCGCAATCCTGCGCCGTGGCTGATCCTTCTTCAGTCGGCGTTGCGGACGCAGTCCGCGTAGTAGCGCTTCTTGCCGTTCTCGTCGATGCGCGCCACCAGGCCGTGGATGTCGGTCTCGAAGCCCGGGCATTCGGTGTTGAACTGCCGCGCGAACTTGAGGTAGTCGACGATCTTCTTGTTGAAGACCTCGCCCGGGATCAGGAGCGGAATGCCCGGCGGGTACGGCGTGATCAGGCTGGTGGTGATGCGGCCTTCGAGCTCGTCGATCTCCACGCGCTCGGTCTTGCGGTGCGCAATGTGCGCGTAGGCGTCGCTCGGCTTCATCGCCGGCGTCAGGTCGCTCAGGTACATCTCGGTCGTCAGCCGCGCGACGTCGTAGCGCGCATAGAGCTGGTGGACGTGCTGGCACAGGTCGCGCAGGCCGAGGCGCTCGTAGCCCGGATGCTGCTGGCAGAACTCGGGCAGGATGCGCCACATCGGCTGGTTGCGCGCGTAGTCGTCCTTGAACTGCTGCAGCGCGGTGAGCAGCGTGTTCCAGCGGCCCTTGGTGATGCCGATGGTGAACATGATGAAGAAGCTGTAGAGCCCCGTCTTCTCGACGATCACGCCATGCTCGGCCAGGAACTTGGTGACGATGCTGGCGGGAATGCCGGTCTCGGCAAACTTGCCCTGCAGGTCCAGGCCCGGCGTCACGATGGTCGACTTGATCGGGTCGAGCATGTTGAAACCGTCGGCCAGCTTGCCGAAGCCGTGCCAGTTGCGCGAACCGTTCTTGCCGTTCGTGCCGGTGCGCGATTCGCCTTCCATGATCCAGTCGCTCGCGCGGCCGATGCCCTCTTCGACCAGCTTCTCGGGTCCCCAGACCTTGAACCACCACTCGTCCGCGCCGAACTCGGCTTCGACCTTGCGCATCGCGCGGCGGAAGTCCAGCGCTTCGAGGATGCTCTCTTCCACCAGCGCGGTGCCGCCGGGCGGCTCCATCATCGCGGCCGCGACGTCGCAGCTGGCGATGATCGCGTACTGCGGGCTGGTCGACGAATGCATCAGGTAGGCCTCGTTGAAGAGGTCGCGGTCGAGCGCGCGGTTCTGCGAATCCTGCACCAGCACGTGGCTGGCCTGGCTGATGCCGGCCAGGAGCTTGTGGGTCGACTGCGTCGCGAACACCAGCGACTCCTTGGGACGCACGCGCCGCTTGCCCATGGCGTGGTAGGCGCCGTAGAACGGGTGGAAGGCTGCGTGCGGCAGCCAGGCCTCGTCGAAGTGCAGCGTGTCGACGTAGCCGTCGAGCATGCCCTTGATGGTTTCGGTGTTGTAGATCACGCCGTCGTAGGTCGATTGCGTGAGCGTCATCACGCGCGGCTTGACCCGGTCGGCATCCACGTGCGAGAGCAGCGGATTGGCGCGGATCTTGGCCTTGATGGCCGACGGCTCGAATTCGCTCCGCGGGATCGGGCCGATGATGCCGAAGTGGTTGCGCGTCGGCTTCATGAAGACGGGGATAGCGCCCGTCATGATGATCGCGTGCAGCACCGACTTGTGGCAGTTGCGGTCGACCACCACCACGTCGTCGGGCGCCACCGTGTGGTGCCACACCATCTTGTTGCTGGTGCTGGTGCCGTTGGTCACGAAGAAGCAGTGATCGGCATTGAAGATGCGCGCCGCATTGCGCTCGCTGGCCGCCACCGGGCCGGTGTGGTCCAGCAGCTGGCCGAGTTCCTCGACTGCGTTGCAGACGTCGGCGCGCAGCATGTTCTCGCCGAAGAACTGGTGGAACATCTGGCCCACCGGGCTCTTCAGGAAGGCCACGCCGCCCGAGTGGCCCGGGCAATGCCAGGAGTACGAGCCGTCCTCCGCGTAGTCGATCAGCGCCTTGAAGAACGGCGGCTGCACGCCTTCGAGGTAGCTCTTGGCTTCGCGGATGATGTGGCGGGCCACGAACTCCGGCGTGTCCTCGAACATGTGGATGAAACCGTGCAGCTCGCGCAGGATGTCGTTCGGGATGTGGCGCGAGGTCTTGGTCTCGCCGTAGATGTAGATCGGCACGTCGGCGTTCTTGCGCCGCACCTCGCCGATGAAGTTGCGCAGGTTCAGCACGGCGGGGTCGAGGTCGGGGCCGACGGTGAACTCCTCGTCGTCGATCGACAGGATGAAGGCGCTGGCGCGGCTTTGCTGCTGGGCGAACTGGCTCAGGTCGCCGTAGCTCGTGACGCCCAGCACCTCGAAGCCTTCTTTCTCGAAAGCCTGCGCCAGGGCGCGGATGCTGAGCCCCGAGCTGTTCTCGGAGCGGAAGTCCTCGTCGATGATGACGATGGGAAAGCGGAATTTCATGAGCGCGGCTCCGGACTGGCAAATAGGCGCGAAGTGTACGGAATTCAGATGAAGGAATTGATCGGCTTTTGACTCAGAATGTCGTGCCTTCAATAAAGAGAGGAGTCGTCATGGCGAGTTCCACCGTCTGGTGGTTGATTGCGGGAGGGGCCATCGTGCTGGAGCTGCTCTCCGGCACGGTCTACCTGCTGCTGTTGAGCGCGGGCTTCGCTGCGGCGGCGGTGGCGGCCCATGCGGGCGCCAGCCTGACCACCCAGCTGGTGGTCGCGGCGGTGGTGGGGGTGGGGGCCGTGCTCATCTGGCACATCATCCGCCGTCGGCGGCCGGCCGAGCCGCCGACCGCCGCCAACCGCGACGTCAACCTGGATATCGGCGAGAGCGTCTACGTCGACGCCTGGAATCCCGACGGCACCGCCACCGTGCGCTACCGCGGCGCGCAATGGACCGTGGTGCCCCGCGCCGGAAGCACGCCCTCGATCGGCGAGCACCGCGTGGCCGAGGTGGTCGGCAGCCGCCTGGTCGTCGACAAGATCTGACAAGAAGCAAGAACCGAAAAGGAAGCATTCATGGAACTCGCAGTCCCCCTCGTCATCCTGGTCATCGCGATCATCGTCATCAGCCAGTCGATCAAGTTCGTGCCGCAGCAGAACGCCTGGGTGCGCGAGCGCCTGGGCAAGTACCACAACACGATGACCCCCGGACCCAACTTCCTGATCCCCTTCATCGACAAGGTGGCCTACAAGCACAGCCTGAAGGAAATCCCGCTCGACGTGCCGAGCCAGATCTGCATCACGCGCGACAACACGCAGCTGCAGGTCGACGGCATCCTGTACTTCCAGGTGACCGACCCGATGCGCGCGAGCTACGGCTCGTCCAATTACATCGTGGCCGTCACCCAGCTCGCGCAGACCTCGCTGCGCAGCGTGATCGGCAAGCTCGAGCTCGACAAGACCTTCGAGGAGCGCGACATCATCAACGCCCAGGTCGTGGCCGCCATCGACGAGGCCGCGCTGAACTGGGGCGTGAAGGTGCTGCGCTACGAGATCAAGGACCTGACGCCGCCCAAGGAAATCCTCCAGGCCATGCAGCGCCAGATCACGGCCGAGCGCGAAAAGCGGGCGCTGATCGCGGCCTCCGAAGGCCGCCGCCAGGAGCAGATCAACATCGCCACCGGCGAACGCGAAGCCTTCATCGCTCGCTCTGAGGGCGAGAAGCAGGCGCAGATCAACAACGCGCAGGGCGAGGCGGCAGCCATCACCGCGGTGGCCGAGGCGACCGCCGGCGCCATCGAGCGCGTGGCGGCCGCGATCCGGCAGCCGGGCGGCGAACAGGCCGTGCAGCTCAAGGTGGCCGAGCGCGCGGTCGATGCCTACGGCAAGGTCGCGGCCGACGCCACGACCACGCTGATCGTGCCGAGCAACATGACCGAGACCGCGGCGCTCATCGCCTCGGCGATGCGCATGGTGCAGGCCGGAAAGACATCGGGCACCGCCTGAGATCGATTCGTCCCCGCTGCTACAATCGCGGGCTTCGGAGCGGTGGATGAGCGGTTTAAGTCGCACGCCTGGAAAGCGTGTGAGGGTTAATAGCCCTCCGCGGGTTCGAATCCCGCCTGCTCCGCCAGGAAAAACCGATCCAGTTCCCTCCCATCGCACATGGGAGTCGTCGTGAAAGCCCCGTACCCGGGGCTTTTTCGTTTGGGGGTCGTCGGGCGACAGAGTACCATCGCCTTACTTTTTTCCATCCCCAGAGAAGGAGCTCGGATGGCCGGACAAAGCAAACCGGATCGGGCCGCAGCGCCGCTCGATCAGGCCCTGGACAAGACCGAAGCGGTGGCTGCCGAGGTGCAGCGCGCATCCGACGACCTGGCCGTCATCAACACGGTGCTGGAACAGGAGCTTCCGGACGAAGTGCAGGTGGGCGACGTCGCACAGGCCATCGAGCACACCGGCCAACTTGAAAAGAAGCTGGCCGAGTCGGCCGAGACGCTCGCCGAAGTCAACGCCACCTTGGCGGAGGAGATCGAGAAGCGTACCGAACGAGAGCGCGACGCCGGCTGATGCATTCGCTCGCGGTTGGCAGTCGAGCGTCCGTCTGCTTTCTCCTACGCAATGAGTTGGCGGCTGTCGCTAGGAACCCGGCAGGCCTCCCGCGCTAGGCTGGCATTCCCACAGCCCGGAAACCCGGAAACCACATGGCCCTCTTCACCTTCCTCGTCGAAGACAACAGGACCATCCGGGACAACCTGATTCCGGCCCTGGAGGATCTGGCGCATGCCCGGATCGTCGGCGCGGCCGAGACCGAGAAGGACGCGACCGATTGGCTGGCCTCCCATGCGAGCGAATGGCAGTTGTTGATCGTGGACCTGTTCCTCAAGGAGGGCTCCGGCCTGGGCGTGCTGCGCAACTGCAGGGAGCGCACGCCACTACAGCGCGCCGTGGTCCTCAGCAACTACGTCAACGCGGACATCCGCGCACGCTGCATGGCGCTCGGTGCGGACGCCGTGTTCGACAAGTCGAAGGAGCTCGATGCCTTCTTCGACTACTGCAACGATGCCAGCCGCTCGACAGATCGGGATAGGGGGCAGTCTTCATAGACTGCGCCCCTCCCACACCACCCGGCATGCGGGTCCGCACCGGGCGGTTCGAGAGTTTTGGGTCATGAGAGTCGGGGTAGTCCCGAGCGATCAAACCAGGCGATGTTCAGCACGCTGTTGAGCAGCTTGGCGCTATTGCGCCACCAGCGGTGTTGGCGACGGTATAGATCCGCTGCTATACGCTGGTGAGGACGCGGTTTTGGTTTGCCCCGGTTGGGATTGACGTGACGAAGAGCAGATGGCCCCTTGCGGGGCCATCTGCTCGTTGGGCGATGCCGCTGTGCAGTCAGAACGGCGAGTCGGGATCGAAGTCGGGTGGGGTGCGATCGGGCACGAGTTGATCGCGCCAGGCGCGTTGGATCTCGGGGCCGTAGGCGAGCCAGAGCTGCTCGCGCATCATCTCGAGGCACTCGAAGACGGCCAGGGCCTGCCTGGGCGACCAGTGCGACGGCAGCGCGAAGGCGGCAGTCGCTCGGGAGGGGCGCTTGCGCCGCGGCGTTCTCATCGAGGCGGCCATGGCCTGGCGGGCGTCACGCACGCGGCTTGCGCGTGGACGCTGGCTTCGAGCGCGTCGCGGCGGTGCGGGCGGCCATGCGTTGCGTGGCGCGTTCCTCGGCTTCTTTCTGGCGGTACGACTCGCCCTCGATGCGCACGACCTCGGCGCGGTGCATCAGCCGGTCGACCAGGGAGACCACGCAGGCGGCGTTGGGGAAGACCTCGCCCCAGTCAGCGAATCGTCTGTTCGTTGTCACGATCGTGCTCTTGTGCAGGTAGCGTCGGCTGACCAGCTCGAAGAGCATGTCGGCATGACGATTGGAGTACGAGAGGTAGCCGACCTCATCGACCAAGAGCAGGTCCGGTGCGGCGTAGTGTTGCAGCCGCCGGCGCAGGGCCGAATCGCTGTCCAGCGAGGCGAGCTCGCTGAGCATCTGACCGGCGGTGGTGAACAGCGCCGTATGCCCCTGGAGCACCGCCTGGTGCGCGATGTTGGCCGCCACCATCGTCTTGCCCACCCCGTTCGGGCCGAACAGCACGACGCTGCTGGCGTCGGCGAGGAACTGCAGGCTCATCAACTCTTCGATGGCCGTGCGGTCGCACTCCTTGGGCCAACTCCAGTCGAAGTCGGCCAGGGGCTTGAAGCGGCCGATGTGCGCCTCGCGCAGACGCCGCTCGAGGCTGCGGTGAGCTCGCTCGGCGCTCTCCCAGCCCAGCCACTGGCGCACGCGGTGTTCGCTCTCGGGCTGACCCATCAACTCGTCCCAGTGGGCCAGCAGGCCGTGCAGGCGCAGCTCGGCGGCCTGCGCCCGCAGCTCGGCGTGAGAGGCCCCTGGGTGGACAGGAGGGATTGGCTCATTCATCGTTGGCGTCCTTGGGTGGGTCGTAGCGGCGGTCGTAGGAAGCAAGCGAATGCGTGGCCATCGGCGCGTCGCGTCGCGCCACGTGCTCGGGCAGCGCGAGAGCCAGCGTTGGAGGCCGCCCGGTGCGCTCGCGCGCGCTCCAGCGCCAGGCGCACGGCGTTGGGATGGGGCACCTTGCGCTCGATGGCCTCCAGGATGGCCGCCTGCAGCGACGGCGCGCCGTACTGGTCCAGCAGTCGCAGTAGCGCGGCGGTGATTGACCCCAAGTTGTGAGCGCGCTCGGCGGCCATTTGCAGCAGCTCGGTGCTGGCGGGGGCGACCTGGGCCAGCACGTCGCAGCCGCGGTGCGAGCGCGCATTGCGTTTGTGCTGCACCAGGGCCTGCAAATGGGTTGGGTCCTCGATCGTCTGATGACGCTCGAAGCTGCGGGGATGGTTGGCCAGTTCGGTGACGCCGTCGAAGATGCGCACGCGCTGTTCATCGGCCAGCACCGACAGGGTGCGCCGCACGTGGGTATGCGGCACCGTGTAGTCGTTCAGATCGAAGCGCACGTAAGGCGTCTTGGCCACCTCGACATCCAGGCGCTGGCCCAGCGCGTAGCCGGTGGCGGGCAGCCCGAGCAGGCGTGGCTGCTCGACAGCGAAGGCCTGGCGCACGGTTAACGAGTCATCCTGGGGCCAGGGCCGATCGAACGCCTTGCCCTCGCACCACCGGCGCGCCTGGGCGTTCAGGTCGGCCACATCGGTGAACTCGCGCCCGGCGAAGAAGGATTTACGGATGAAATCGATTTGCCTCTCGACCCGTCCCTTCTGGTTGCCGCGCGCCACGGCCACCGGACGCGGCTCGAAGCGGTAGTGTTTGGCGAAGGCCAGGAATTCGGGATTGAAGCGAATCGCATCGCCCACGCGTTCGAGCACGACGCTTTTAAGATTGTCATAGAGGACCGTTCTGACGCTCCCGCCAAACGCATCAAATGCCTCGACGTGGCCACGCAGGAAGCTGTCCATCTGGGCATTGAGGCAGAAGCGCAGGAAGATGCGCCGCGAGTAGCTCAGTACCATCACGAAGCCCATGAGCGGGCGCCGCGCACGGCCGATCTGCAAGTGATCGAAGTGGGCCCAGTCACATTGCATTTGTTCACCCGGCAGCGTGCGCAGGCGCAGGTAGGCCTCGGCCGGCGGCCGGGGCCGCATCGTGCTCACCAGGTGTCGGAAGTGGCTGGCTTGACCCGCATAGCCGCGCTCGCACACCATGTCATGCAACCGGCTGGCCGTCAGCGTCGGGTACTTCTCCAGCGTCTCTCGGATGAAGGCCCGGTAAGGATCGATCAGGCTCGGGCGCAGCGGCACGCCTGGCGGCGCCACGTCGTGTTCACGCAGCACACGGCGCACCGTGTCGCGGTGCACGTGCAACTGGCGCGCGATGGTCCCCACGCGCCAGCGCTCGACCGTGAACAGACGCTCGATGCGTGCGGCCAGATCAAGAGGGATGGTCATGACCGCCGCGCTGTCGAAGGCTGTTCGTGCGCAGGGAGCCCAGGCGCACATGGGGCCGCAGCTCGTGACCGCAACGCCGGCATCCGAGTGCAGCGAAGGGGACCGCGCCGGCGCTCACCCGCGCAGCGTCGTGGGCCGATGGCGATTCGGTGAGGACGGTGAACTCGCAGGCACTGGGTGGGTCGCTGGGTGGCTCGCATGCAAGCAGTGAAGCATCGGCCTCCGCGTGCGGGCAACCCTGGTGCGTCACTTCTTTATCGATGGCGTCGCCCGCGCTGGCCTGACGCAGCGAACGTTGCCGTTCCCGCCAGCACGCGGAGCGCGCGGCATGCTTGAGGCGACCGCTGCGACTGCTCTGGTAGCGCTCGGCAGTCTCGCGTCGCCGCTCACGCCGACTCAGGCTCGAGCACGCCCGACTGCAATACTGCTGACCGCGGTCGCAGTGTGAACACAACAGCACCTGGTCGCGGCAACGCGCGCACAGGAACAGGCGGGCCGCACGGTCCATGTCCATCCTCGGCGATCAGCCAAAGGTGCTGGACGGACTCGTCCCAGGGTGCAACACTGCTGCAGCACCACCTTCATCGGCACGGTGTAGGGCGCGGCGCGGTCTCCAGGCTGCCAGGCATTAGTGACCGCTGCCGCACCCGCCTACTTCGGCATCGTCGACGTTGTACCGCGCAGTACCCGCGTGTGTCACGGGCGGCGCGTGCAGCCGCCACCCCACGGGCTGGCATCGGCGCCCGGGATCAAGACCTGCTCAAAGGAATCGCCTTCGCCTGCATGGCCGCCCTCGGGCGGCCATGCAGGCGAATACCTCATGCGCGCTCGTTCGGTGTCAACGAGCCGAAGCTCGGAACATGGCCAGACTCAAAAACGCCACCTCACCGTCGAATACAAGCGGATCTCGACCAGCGTTCACAAGCGGCGGTTGTTGGCCGCCACGCGTTGCGCCACCCCGGGACTTGCGCCCAGGGCGCGCAGTTCCCGGTACATCGTCGCGCCGCGCTTCCACTGCTTGAGCTGAAGCGCGCGCAGTCGGTGGCGCAGCCACTCGTCGAGCTCGCGCCAGACCTTGGGTGTTTGCGCCAGCCCGAAGTACGCCTTCCAGCCCAGCAGGTAGGGGCGCAGCCCCTGCACCACTTGCGCCATGCTGCGCCCGCCCGAGCGGCCCGTGAGTTCCCTCACACGCTGCTTGAACGTCGTCAGCGGCTTGGCCGCCACCCCGCGTTTGACCTCGCCTCGCGGGGCCAACCACAGGTCGTAGCCCAGGAACTTGCGCCCGAACGCACTGGCGACCGCACTCTTGGTCTCGTTGACCTTCAAGCGCAGCTTGTCATACAGCCGCCGCAGCAGCGCCATCACCCGCTCGCCCGCCCGACGACTGCGCACGTACACGTTGCAGTCATCGGCGTAGCGCGCGAAGCAGTGGCCCCGGCGTTCCAGTTCCTTGTCCACTTCGTCGAGCAGCACGTTGGCCAGCAACGGCGACAGCGGCCCACCTTGCGGTGTGCCCTGATGCCGCTCCTGTACCACCCCGCCATCCATGATTCCGCTGTCCAGGTACGCCCGTACCAGCCGGATGACTCCGACGTCGGCAATGCGTCTTTGCAGGCGATCGATCAAGATGTCGTGGTTGACCCGGTCGAAGAATTTCTCCAGGTCCACATCCACCACGACCCTGCGCCCGGACTGCGCGTACGCCTGCGCGGCCAATACCGCGTCCTGGGCGCGCCGTCCCGGCCTGAAGCCGTAGCTGTGCTCGCTGAAGGTGGGGTCCAGAATCGGTTGCAGCACCTGCAGCAGCGCCTGCTGGATCAGCCGATCCACCACCGTCGGGATGCCCAGCTCGCGCTGGCCTCCGTCAGGCTTGGGGATCTCCACCCGCCGTACCGGACTGGGCCGGTACTGGCCCCGCAGCAGTTGCCCCCGGATGCCCGGCCAGGCCGTCACCAGATGCTCGACGGTCTGGTCAATGTCCAGTCCGTCCACACCGGCGGCGCCCTTGTTGGCCCGCACCCGCTTGAGCGCGCGCTGCAGGTTGTCTCTCGTCAGCGCCGCTTGCAGCAGCGCTGACCCCGTGTCTGTCGCTTCACGTCGCGGGCCCTCGGCTTCGTCGCTGGCGGGTTGACACGCGGCTTCACCGCGCGCGACTCCCGCCCGCCCCGCTTGCGCGGGCATCTGACGCATGGCCTCGGACATCGACGTCTTGCTCAACACTTGCTCTCGTTCGGTCCTTCGCCGTTTGACTTCCGGCCTCTTCAGCCCCGCAACTCCGGCTACTACGACCTCTGCTGACTTCTCGCTCCCGTTCGACACGGTCGCCCTTTCAGGCGCAAGGCGAGATCTCCCCAGGTAAGAACGCACTCCTTCGCTGCACAACCGCCGGATCTACGCCGCCTCGCCTTGATCACGAGAGCTTCGCGGTTCATGGCCCGCTCGCCCTGCTCGGCACCGCCTTCTATCCGGTTCTTGTCCATCGGCTCGCAGCTTCGCTCCACGCTTCCTTCCCACAATCAGTCGCCCTCATGCAGTTGCGCTTCGCTTCGTTCGCTGTGATCAACTTACGGGAGGACTTGCACCTCCGGGAGGGCGCCCATGCTGGGCGCACCATGAAAAAAGGGCCCGAAGGCCCTTTTTTATTCTGGCAATCGGGCTTCTCAGCTCGCTCCGCGCACCACGGCGATCTGCGTACGCGCACCACCCTTGTAGGTGTAGAGCGTCAGTGCACCGTTCTTGATGTCGCCCTTTTCGTCGAAGGCGATCGGGCCGGTCACGCCCTTGTACTGGACCTTGCCGAGTTCGGGCAGGTACTTGGCCGGGTCGGAAGAACCGGCCTTGACCATCGCTTCGGCCAGCACGTTGACCGCGTCGTAGACGTACGGCGCGTAGATCTGCACTTCGACGCCGTTCTTGGCCTTGAACTTGGTCTTGAAGTCTTCGAGCGGCTGCTTGAAGTCGCCTTCGACACCGCCTGCTTCCGCGCAAACGACCATTTCCTCGCCGATCGCATCGCCGGCGAGCTTGGCCAGTTCGCCGGTGCACAGGCCGTCGCCGCCCATGAACTTGACGTTCATGCCGAGCTGCTTGACCTGCTTGAGCATCGGGCCGCCCACCGCGTCCATGCCGCCGAAGAACAGCACGTCGGGCTTGGCACCCTTGAGCTTGGTCAGGATGGCGTTGAAGTCGGTCGACTTGTCGGTCGTGAACTCGTGGCCGACGATGTTGCCGCCGGCGGCCTTGGCGGCCTTCTCGAACTCTTCCGCCACGCCCTGGCCGTAAGCGGTACGGTCGTCGATCACGGCGATGTTCTTGCCCTTCAGCGTTTCGACAGCGTACTTGCCCAGCGTGCCGCCGAGTTGCGTGTCGTCAGCCACCACGCGGAAGGTGGTCTTGAAGCCCTGGCGGGTGTACTTGGGGTTGGTTGCCGAAGGCGAGACCTGCGGAATGCCCGCATCGCTGTACAGCTTGGAAGCAGGGATCGAGGTGCCCGAGTTCAGGTGGCCAACCACGCCGTTGACCTTGCTGTCGACCAGCTTCTGGGCCACTGCGGTGCCCTGCTTCGGGTCACCCGCGTCGTCTTCTGCCAGCAGTTCGAACTTGGCAACCTTGTCGCCGATCTTGAGGCCCTTGGCATTGAGGTCTTCGATGGCCATGCGCGCGCCGAATTCGTTGTCCTTGCCGAGGTGGGCAATGGCGCCGCTCGTGGGGCCCACGTGACCGATCTTGACCACCAGTGCATCCGCCGGAGGTGCGGCAGGCGCGGGTGCCGCTGCAGTCGGTGCGGGCGCGGCGGGCGCAGCTGCTTCTTCCTTCTTGCCGCAAGCCACGAGCGTGAGAGCAGCCAGTGCGACCGCAGTCCATTTCAATTGCATGGGAACCTCCAGAACATTGATAAATAAGAGTACATAGCGGTCTATCGATCCGCGTGCGAAGACTCAGCAAGTTCCGCGCCGCAGGACCCGTAGCGCCCCCGCGCTTTCGACCTGGCGCGCAGTTTAGCCCAAGCTTTGTGCGCCAAATGCTGGCGTAGACCCTGTGTTGTCAGAAAGCTCCTGGGCCAGCGCTTCGCTCACCAAAGCACGCAGCACGGTCTCTATTTCGCCGCGCAAACGCGGGATCATGGTGTCGAGCTGCTGCTGAACGGCAACTGACACGGCGTCGCTCACGCGCTCCTCGAGCGACAGGTCGATGCGCTGCAACACGCGGTGCAGCAACTGCTCTTCGAGCCGGAAGGCGTCGGCCTCCGACAGCAGCGCCTGGGGGTCCAGCGCGACCGCTTGCGAGGGCTCGGGCACTGCAGGTGCGACCGGCTCCGGCAGGGGCTCGGCACCGGGCGCAGGCTCGGGCGGCAGCTCCAGCACGGTCGTCAGCGTGGGCACGAAACGCGGAGGGGTGCGCTGCATCAGGCGGTACTCCCGGCAAAGTCATGGCGCTGGATCGCATAGCCGCGTTCCGCGTAGTGCCGCCAGCGCTTGCGGCCCGCGAGCCGGTCGGCGTCGTCGGCGCTCACGATGTCGATCAAGCGCTCGAAGCGTTCGAAACCAGCGGGCAGTTCCGCACCCAGGTTCACCAGCACCTGCTGATGCGGCAGCGGCGCAGCGCCGCTTTCGGCCAGCACGACCGGCGAACGCGCCACCGTGTGCGGCTCGCCGTCGCTGCGGCAATGGGCGATGAACTCGGCCGGCGCAAAGGTCCACAGGGCCAGGTCGACCGCATCCAGCAACTGGGGATCGGCCACCACCACCACACGCGCGCCGCGCGCGCCCACGGCCTTGCGCAGCAGCCGGCAGGCGTAGTTCACCTTGTCCGGCGTGTTGAAGTGGAAGTCGATCTCGGTCACGTTGCCGACCGGGTCTTGGCGCTCTTGCGGGACTTGCGCGGCGCTGTCTTCACGGCCGCCTTGCGGGCCCGTTCCAGCAAATAGGTCAGCAGCAGCCCGACCGGCCGCCCCGTCGCGCCCTTGGCCGCACCGCTCTTCCAGGCCGTGCCCGCAATGTCCAGGTGGGCCCATTGGAAATCGCCCGCGAAGCGCTGCAGGAACTTGGCGGCGGTGATCGCCCCGCCCGCGCGGCCGGCGATGTTGGCCACGTCGGCGAAATTGCTCTTGAGGCCCTCGGCGTAGTCCTCGTCCAGCGGCATCCGCCAGCAACGGTCCTGCGCTTCTTCGCCGGCGGCTTCGAGCGCAGCGGCCAACGTGTCGTCGCTTGCAAAGAGACCGCTGCGCACGCCGCCCAGCGCGATCACGCAAGCGCCGGTCAGGGTGGCGATGTCGATCACCGCAGCCGGCTCGAAGCGCTTGGCATAGTTCAGCGCGTCGCACAGGATCAGACGGCCTTCGGCATCGGTGTTGAGCACCTCGATGGTCTGGCCGCTCATGCTGGTGACGACGTCGCCGGGCTTGACCGCGCGGCCGTCGTTCATGTTCTCGCACGACGGAATCAGCCCGACCACGTTAAGGGCGGGCTGGATGTCGCCGAGCGCGCGGAACACGCCGAGCACGCTCGCGGCGCCGCACATGTCGAACTTCATCTCGTCCATCTCGGCCGCCGGCTTGAGCGAAACGCCGCCGGTGTCGAAGGTGATGCCCTTGCCGACCAGGACCACCGGCGCCTCATCCTTGGGCGCGCCCTGGTAGCGCAGCACGATGAAGCGCAAGGGTTCGGCCGATCCCTGCGCGACCGCGCTGAACGCCCCCATGCCGAGCTTCTCCACTTCCTTCGGGCCCAGCACTTCGCACTTCACGCACGGCAGCGCGGCCAGCTTGCGCGCCGCATCGGCCAGCAGCGAGGGGGTGCAATAGTTGCCGGGCCGATTGCCCCACTCCTTGGCCAGTTCGATGCCCGCGACCATGGCCGTGGCCTCGTCGAAAGCTTCTCGCAGCGGCCCCGCCTCCGTGACGCCGAAGCCCAGGTAGCGGATCGAGCGCGGCTCGGCCTTGGACTTGGAGGTCGTGTAGACGTAGCTCGCGTCGGCGGCCGCGGCGATCGCGCAGCGCAGACCGGCAGCGTCCGCGGCCTGCGCGAAGACGATGAGGACGCGCCTGGGGTCGCCGGACTTGGCCGCATTGACCGCGGCAAGCACACCGGCGCGCACCGACGCGGGCTTGCCGTCGCCCACCGAAGCCAGCACCACGCGCGGCGCCGCGACGTGCGCCGGGCGGTACAGCGCCAGCAGCTTGCCGGCCTTGTCGGGGAGGTCGCCGGCCTTGCGGGCCTCGGCGATCAATGTGGCGATGGCATCCTTGGAGGGGGTGGTGCCGGCGGCAACGAGCACGATCAGCACATCGGCTTTTTCGGCGGCAGCCTGAGCGGTGGAGAGGGTCTTGAGTTGAAAGTCCATAATCCTTTTTTTCCCTCGACGATGTTATTCCATTCCTCTTTACGCAAGGAGCTGTCCCGCAGCTTCGGCGCCACCCTCGTGGTTCTGGCCACCATCGTGATGACCATGATGCTGATCCGCACGCTCGGACTGGCATCGCGGGGCAGCGTGAATCCGTCCGAGGTCTTCCTCGTGATGGCCTACACGGTGCTCGGCTACATGCCGACGATCCTGAGCCTCAGCCTGTTCATCTCGATCGTCGGCACCCTGTCGCGCATGTACCGCGACAGCGAGATGGTGATCTGGTTCTCGAGCGGGCGCGGCCTGGCGGATTTCGCGCTGCCGCTGTTCCGCTTCGCCTGGCCGGTGCTGCTGCTGATCGCCGTGTTCGCGCTGGTCGGCTGGCCATGGGCCAACTCGCAGACCCAGGGGATGCGCGAACAGTACCAGCGCCGCGGCGACATCGAGCGCGTGTCGCCCGGCGAGTTCCGCGAGTCGGCCGGGCGCAACCGCGTGTTCTTCATCGACAAGGACACGCCGGATGGCGCCACCGCCACGAACGTTTTCATCTCCTCGATCGAGCGCAACATGCAGATCATCACATCGGCCCGCAGCGGCCGCATGGAAGATATCGGAGAAGCGCGCTACCTCATGCTCAGCAATGGCCAGCGCGTCTCGCGGACATTGGATGGGCTGGAGCTCAAGATCAGCGAGTTCGACACCTACGGCGCCAAGGTCGGCGGCGACGAGGGGGTCTCGACGGACACGAGCCCGGTGCGCACCCGCACCACGTTGACCCTGCTGCGGGAACCGAATACGGCCAATCGCGGCGAACTGGCCTGGCGCATCGGCATGATGCTCGCGGCCATCAATTTCGTGCTGCTGGCGCTGACCCTGACGAGTGTGAATCCGCGCGTGGGCCGCAGCGGCAATCTGCTCTTCGCGTTGTTCGCTTTCGTCCTCTACTACAACATGCTCAATCTCGGCCAGAACTGGGTGGGCTCCGGCCGCTACAGCATGGGCGGCTTCATGCTGGCGCTGCACGGCGGCGCGCTGCTGCTCGGCCTGCTCTGGCTTGCCAAGCGACACTTCAACTGGGGCCGCCCGCGCCTGCGGCCCGCAACGCCTCCCCACGCGTGAAAACCATCCGTCGACTGATCTACGTGGAGGTGCTGAAGGCCGTGGCCTTCGTCACCCTCGGCTTCCTGAGCCTGTTCTTCTTCTTCGACTTCGTCGACGAACTGCAGTCGATCGGCAAGCCGGGGAGCGGCGCCTACGGGGCCGCCCAGGCCCTGGTCTTCGTGACGCTGCTGATCCCGAGCCACCTGTACGAGCTGCTGCCGATCACCGTGCTGATCGGCACCATCTTCGTGATGGCGCGGCTCGCGCAGAGCTCCGAATACACGATCCTGCGCACCAGCGGTCTCGGGCCCTGGCGCGCGCTGCGCACGCTGCTGGTGCTGGGACTTGGCTTCGTGTTCCTGACCTTCGCTGTCGGCGACTATGTCTCGCCGGCTTCGGACCGGACTGCCCAGCTGCTCAAGTCGCGCTACCAGGGCGTCTTCACGCTCGCGGGCAACACGGGCGCCTGGCTGAAGGAAAAGCAGGGCGACATGTCCTACGCGGTCAACGTGGTCTCGATGGCGCGCGACGGCACGCTGAAGGATCCGCGCATCTTCGAGTTCGACGGCAACGGCTTCGTGACCTCGCAGACCACCGCATCCTTCGCGCGCATCCTGGATGGCCATTGGGCGCTCTTCGGCGTCGAACGGCAGCAGTACGACACGCGCAACGCGGCAGACCGGGCCCGCATCGTCACCAACAAGATTGCGGCGCTGGACTGGCCGAGCTCGCTCACGCGCGAGATGGTGTCGGTCGCCCTGCTGCGTCCGGACCGCATGCGCACGCTCGACCTGTTCGAATACATCCAGCATCTCAACGCCAACGGCCAGACCGCGCAGCGCTACGAGATCGAGTTCTGGCGCAAGGTGTTCTATCCGCTGTCCTGCCTCGTGATGGTGGTGCTCGCCCTGCCCTTCGCTTACCTGCATTTCCGCCAGGCCGGCATCACGGCCTACGTGTTCGGCGGCGTGATGATCGGCATCAGCTTTTTCCTGTTGAACAACGTGTTCGGCTACCTGGGCAACCTCAGCAACTGGTGGCCCTGGATCACGGCGGCGGCGCCCGGCCTGATCTACACGGTGATGTCGCTGGCCGCTTTCAGCTGGCTGGTGCTGCGGCGGTAGCGGCCCTGATGACGGCCGCGACAGGCATCGTTCTCTTTGCGCACGGCTCGCGCGACGAGCGCTGGCGTGCGCCGGTGGAGGCCGTGGCGCGTCGCGTCGCGGCGCTCGATCCCTCGGCCCGTGTCGCCTGCGCCTACCTCGAATTGGTGGCGCCGGACCTGCGCACCGCGGCGGCAGAGCTGATCGCCGGCGGGGCCGGCGCCATCCGCGTGGTGCCGCTCTTTCTCGGCATGGGAAAGCATCTGCGCGAAGACCTGCCCGGCTTGCTCGACGCGCTGCGTGCCTTGCATCCGGGGGTCGTCTTCTCGCTCGCGCAGGCCGTCGGCGAAGAGCCGGAAGTGATCGATCTGCTGGCTCGCGTGGCACTCAAATCCTGAACTTGCGGTGCTTTCGATAGACATCGAAGGCATAATGAATTCCGAATTAAGACGGAATTTGTTATGAATCTTCACCAGTTCAAATTCGTGCAGGAAGCGGTTCGGCGCAACCTCAATCTGACTGAAGCGGCCAAGGCGCTTCACACCTCGCAGCCCGGTGTGTCCAAGGCCATCATCGAACTCGAGGAAGAACTGGGCGTGGAAATCTTCGCGCGCCACGGCAAGCGCCTCAAGCGCGTGACCGAACCCGGCCAGCATGTGCTCGCAAGCATCGAACTGATCATGCGCGAGGTCGGCAACCTCAAGCGCATCGGCGAGCAGTTCAGCGCCCAGGACAGCGGCACGCTTTCGATCGCCACCACGCACACGCAGGCGCGCTACGTGCTCCCGGTGCCGGTGGCGAAGCTGCGCGAGGCTTATCCCAAGGTCAACGTGAGCCTGCACCAGGGCTCGCCCGACCAGGTGGCGCGGATGGTGATCGACGAGATCGCGGAGATCGGCATCGCGACCGAATCCCTGTCCGACTACGCCGATCTCGTGACCATCCCCTGCTACGAATGGCAGCACGTGCTCGTGCTGCCCAAGGAGCACCCGCTCGCGAGCAAGGAGCGCATCTCGCTCGAGGACATCGCGGCCGAGCCGATCATCACCTACCACCCTTCCTTCACCGGCCGCACGCGCATCGACCATGCGTTCGCGCACAAGAAGCTCACGCCGCGCATCGCGCTCGAGGCCATCGACTCCGACGTCATCAAGACCTATGTGCGGCTCGGTCTCGGCGTCGGCATCGTGGCCGAGATGGCGGTGCGCGACGATTCCAATGCCGATCTCGTGGTGCGGCCGATGGGCCATGTGTTCGGCACCAACATCGCACGCGTCGCATTCAAGCGCAGCGCCTACCTGCGCAACTTCGTCTTCAAATTCGCCGAGCTGCTCTCCGACCGGCTCGATCGCAACCTGATCGCCAAGGCCTTGAGCGGTCATCACCAGGACTACGAGCTGTGAGCATCGCCCGCACCCCCGACGTCAAGACCAAGCTGCCTACCGTCGGCACGACCATCTTCACCGTGATGTCGGCGCTCGCCGCCGAGAAGAAGGCAGTGAACCTCGGCCAGGGTTTTCCGGATTTCGACTGCGACCCGAAGCTGCTCGAAGCCGTCACCCGCGCGATGGCGGCCGGCCACAACCAGTACCCGCCGATGCCCGGCATCCCCGCCCTGCGCGAAGCGATCGCGGCGAAGATCTCGACGCTCTACGGGCACGGCTACGACCCGAACACTGAGATCACCATCACCGCCGGCGCAACGCAAGCGATCATCACGGCGATCCTCGCGGTGGTGCACGCGGGCGACGAGGTGATCGTGCTCGAGCCCTGCTACGACAGCTACGCGCCCAACATCGACCTGGCCGGCGGCACCGTGGTGCGCGTGCCGCTCACGCCCGGCAGCTTCCGCCCCGACTTCGACAAGATCGCGGCCGCGATCACGCCGCGCACGCGCGCCATCATCGTCAACACGCCGCACAACCCCAGCGCCACCGTGTGGACCGAAGCGGAGATGCGCCGCCTCGAGGAACTGCTCGCGCCCACCGACGTGCTGGTGATCAGCGACGAGGTCTACGAGCACATGGTCTACGCCGGCGCGCGCCACGAAAGCGCGGCGCGTTTCCCGGGCCTCGCGGCGCGCACCTTCATCGTCAGCAGCTTCGGCAAGACCTACCACGTGACCGGCTGGAAGGTCGGCTACGTGGCCGCGCCAGCGGCGCTCAGCGCCGAGTTCCGCAAGGTGCACCAGTTCAACGTGTTCACCGTGAACACGCCGATGCAGCATGCGCTGGCAAGCTACATGGCCGACCCCGCGCCCTACCTCGAACTGCCGGCCTTCTACCAGCACAAGCGCGACCTGTTCGCGGCCGGCCTGGCCAGGACGCGGCTCAAGCTGCTGCCCAGCGCCGGCACCTACTTCCAGTGCGTGGACATCAGCGAGGTCAGCGACCTCGGCGAGTCCGACTTCTGCCAGTGGCTCACGAGCGAGATCGGCGTCGCCGCGATTCCGCTCTCGGCCTTCTATGCCGACGGTTTCGACCAGCGCGTGGTGCGCTTCTGCTTCGCCAAGAAGGACGAGACGCTCCAGACAGCCATCGACCGACTGGCGCGGCTCTGACACGAACGGTAGGAGAGTCCTGACCGCCGGAGGGCGCGCCTTCCGGCGATGGATTCGCCTGCCGATGCCGAGCATGGACTCCTCCATACGAAAGACCTAGGAGAAATCCATGTCGCTCTCAATGATCCTGCTGATCGTTCTGATCCTGCTCCTGGTCGGCGCGTTGCCGAGCTGGGGCTACAGCCGCAGCTGGGGCTATGGCCCGAGCGGCGGCCTGGGTCTGGTGCTGCTGGTGGTGATCGTGCTGCTCCTCATGGGGCGCATATAGGTGGCACGAACGCTTGAAAGCAAAGCCCGCTTCGGCGGGCTTTTTTTTGGGTCCGCGCTCAGCTTTCGAGTTGCACCCACAGCTTGTCGAGCCGCTTGACGCTGACCGGCTGCGGCGTGCGCAGCTCCTGCGCGAAGAAGCTCACGCGCAACTCCTCGAGCAGCCAGCGGAACTCGCTCATGCGTTCGTCGAGCGCGCCCTTGCGCCCGGCCAGGAGGCGCCAGTAGCGCTGCTCCTGCGGCCGCAGCTCCGCGAGCCGCTCTGCATCCCGCGCCGGGTCGGCCCGCAGCTTGTCGAGCCTCAGGGTGATGGCCTTGAGGTAGCGCGCGAAGTGCGCAAGCCGCGGCCAGGGCGTGTCGGCGATGAAGCGCTTGCCGACCAGGCGCTGCAATTGCTGCGCCGCGTCGGCCGTGGCGGCGGGCTGGATCTTCGTGTCCTTGATCTTGCGCACGGCGAGCGTGTACTCGGCAAGGATGGTGCCAGCCAGCCGCGCGACCTCGTTGGCGATCAGCGTGAGCCGCCCGCGGCCCTCGTCCACGCGCTGCTTGAACGCCGCCTCGTCGGCCGGCAGCGGCTCCTGCAGAAAGGCCCGCTCGAGCGCCACGTCGACGATCTGGGCGCGCAGTTCCTCCGCCGTGCCGAGCGGCATGTAGGCGACCGCCATCTTCTGCAGGTCGGGGATGTTCTTCTCGAGGTACTTGAGCGCATCCTTCTGCTGCAGTGCGAACAGGCGGCGCAGGCCGGCACGATGCTTCGCGGCGGCCACCGCCGGTTCGTCGAAGACCTCGATCGTCACCGCGTCGCCGCCGTCGACCAGGGCCGGAAAGCCGATCAGCGACTGCGCGCCGCGCCGCACTTCCATCAGCTCCGGCAGCTCGCCGAAGGTCCATGCCGTGTAGCGCTGGCCTGCTGGCAGCGCGGGCGCCGCAGACGCCTTGGCCGCGGCCTTGTTCTCGGCCGGCGCAGGCGCATCGGGCTTCTCGACGGACGCCTTGACGTTGAGTCCCGCCAGCGCCTGGAACGCGCCGCGCGCCTGCGCGCCCAGCTCCGCCTTCAGCGCGCCGAGGCTGCGCCCCATGCCGAGCTGGCGGCCGTGCTCGTCGACCACGCGCAGGTTCATGAACAGGTGCGGCGGCAGCATGTCGAGCTTGAAGTCGGTCCGCTTCACGTCGAGGCTGGTCTGCTCGCGCACGCGTTTCAGCAGCGCATCGGTCAGCGAACCGTGGCCGAAGACCTCGGATGCGGCCAGCTGCTCCGCGAGGCGCGCGGCCGAGTCGGGCAAGGGCACCAGGCGGGCGCGCGGCTTCTGCGGCAGGCTCTTCAGCAGCGCCTGCACCTTGTCCTTCAGCATGCCGCTCACCAGCCATTCGCAGCGTTCCTCGCTGACCTGGTTCAACACGAAGAGCGGCACGGTGACCGTCAATCCATCCTTGGCATCGCCGGGCTCGTGCAGGTAGGTCGCGGCGCAATCGACGCCGCCCAGCCGGATCGTCGGCGGAAAGGACTGGGTCGTGATGCCGGCGGCCGTGTGCCGCATCAGCTCCTCGCGCGTCAGGAACAGCAGCCGCGGCTGCTCCCTCGACGCTTGCCGGTACCAGCTCTCGAAGCCGAGGCCGCTCGACACATCGGGCGGCAGCTGGGCGTCGTAGAAGGCGTAGATCAGCTCGTCGTCGACCAGCACGTCCTGCCGGCGCGACTTGTGCTCGAGACCCTCGACCTCGCGCACCAGCTTGCGGTTGGCGGCGAGAAAAGGCAGCTTGCTTTCCCACTGCCCGCCGACCAGCGCCTCGCGGATGAAGATCTCGCGCGCGGCCACCGGGTCGACCTTGCTGAAGTCCACGCGCCGCCCGCTGTAGACCACCAGCCCGTAGAGCGTGGCGCGCTCCAGCGCCGCGACCTGCGCGCCCTTCTTCTCCCAGTGCGGGTCGAGCAGCTGCTTCTTGAGCAGATGGCCCGCGACCTGTTCCAGCCACTGCGGCTCGATGTTCGCGATGCCGCGGCCGAAGAGGCGCGTGGTTTCGACCAGCTCGGCCACGACGATCCAGCGGCCGGGTTTCTTCTTCAGATGCGCGCCGGGATGACGGTAGAACTTGATGCCGCGCGCGCCGAGGTACTCCGAAGCCTGTCCTGAGCCTGTCGAAGGGTCCTCCAGCTTCCAGCCGATGTTGCCGAGCAGGCCGGAGAGCATCGAAAGGTGGAGCGGTTCGTAGCCCGCCGGCTCGCTGTTGATGCGCCACTTGTGCTCGGTGACTACCGTGAGCAATTGCGAATGGATGTCGCGCCACTCGCGCACGCGGCGCACGTTGATGAAGTTTTGCCGGAGCAGCGATTCGTACTGGCGGTTGCTGAGCTTGTGGGTGTCGCCATGGCCGCCGCGCGCGTCGTTGATCCACTTCCATAACCGCAGATACCCGCTGAACTCGCTCTTCTCGTCGTCGAACTTCGCATGCGCCTGGTCGGCCTGCTGCTGCGCCTCCATCGGCCGATCGCGCACGTCCTGCACCGACAGCGCGCTCGCGATCACCAGCACCTCTTCGAGCGCGCCGCGCGTGCGTGCCTCCAGGATCATGCGGCCGACCCGCGGATCGAGCGGCAGCCTGGCCAATTCGGCCCCCATCGGCGTGAGCTCGTTCGCGTCGTCGACCGCGCCGAGCTCGTTGAGCAGCTGGTAGCCGTCGGCGATCGCGCGCCGCTGCGGCGCTTCGAGAAAAGGAAAGCGCTCGACGTCGCCCAGCCGCAGCGACTTCATGCGCAGGATCACGCCGGCCAGCGAGGAGCGCAGGATCTCCGGATCGGTGAAGCGCGGCCGGCCTTCGAAATCCTTCTCGTCGTAGAGCCGGATGCAGATGCCGTCGGCGACCCGGCCGCAGCGCCCCGCACGCTGGTTGGCCGCGGCCTGGCTGATCGGCTCGACCAGCAGCTGTTCCACCTTGCTGCGGAAGCTGTAGCGCTTGACACGCGCGGTACCGGCATCGATCACGTAGCGGATGCCCGGCACCGTCAGCGAGGTCTCGGCGACGTTGGTGGCCAGCACGATGCGGCGACCGGTGTGGCCGTCGAAGATGCGGTCCTGTTCGGCCTGCGACAGGCGTGCGAACAACGGCAGCACCTCGGCGCTGCGCATCAGCGGCTGATGGCTCAGATGCTTGCGCAGGTGGTCGGCGGCCTCGCGGATCTCGCGTTCGCCGGGCAGGAAGACCAGGATGTCGCCGGCGTTGTGCGGATCGCGCCAGAGCTCGTCGACGCCGTCGGCGATGGCATTGGTGAGGTCGTAGTCGCGCGACTCCTCGAAGGGGCGGTAGCGCTGCTCCACCGGGAACATCCGGCCCGAAACCATGATCGTGGGCGCAGGAGTCATTGGCCCCCACGCTCCGCGCTGCGCGTCGTCGCTGCCCCCCGAGGGGGCCGCGCCCGCCTTGGGGCGGCCCGGCGCCGGGCGGGCCGACGCGAAATGCCGCGCGAACCGGTCCGCATCGATGGTGGCCGAGGTCACGATGACCTTGAGATCCGGCCGCCGCGGCAGGATTTCGCGCAGGTAGCCGAGCAGGAAATCGATGTTCAGCGAGCGCTCGTGCGCCTCGTCGATGATCAGCGTGTCGTAGGCCTTGAGCAGCGGATCGGTCTGCGTCTCGGCCAGCAGGATGCCGTCGGTCATCAGCTTGACCGAGGCGTCGCGCGCCAGCCGGTCCTGGAAACGCACCTTGAAGCCGACCACCTCGCCCAGCGGCGTCTTGAGCTCCTCGGCGATGCGCTTGGCCACCGACGATGCGGCGATGCGCCGCGGCTGCGTGTGGCCGATCAGCCGGCCCTTGCCAGGGGGCGCATTGAGCTTGCCCCGACCCAGGGCCAGCGCGATCTTGGGCAACTGCGTGGTCTTGCCCGAACCCGTCTCGCCGCAGACGATCACGACCTGGTTCGCCTCGATGGCGGCCATGATTTCGTCGCGCCGGGCCGACACCGGCAGGGATTCTGGAAACTCGATTCGAAGTGGGGACGAAGACAAGGCTGGCAGTTCGGGGAAAATCGTCGATTATCTTGCGCCCGAACTTTTCGCCTGCCCTACCCCGCCAATGTCCACCGTCTTCAATTTCACCTTCGTCCCCTGGTTCCGCTCGGTGGCGCCCTACATCCACATGCACCGCGGCAAGACCTTCGTGGTCGCGATGGCGGGTGAGGCGATCGCGGCCGGCAAGCTGCCCAGCATCGCGCAGGACCTGGCGCTGATCCAGAGCATGGGCGTCAAGGTGGTGCTGGTGCACGGCTTCCGGCCGCAGGTCAACGAACAGCTGCGCGCCAAGGGCCACGAGGCCAAGTACTCGCACGGCATGCGCATCACCGACGAGGTGGCGCTCGACTGCGCGCAGGAGGCGGCCGGACAGCTGCGCTACGAGATCGAGGCCGCCTTCAGCCAGGGCCTGCCGAACACGCCGATGGCCGGTTCCACCGTGCGCATGATCTCGGGCAACTTCATCACCGCGCGGCCGGTCGGCGTGGTCGACGGCGTCGACTTCCAGCATTCGGGCCTGGTGCGCAAGGTCGATGCCGCCGGCATCCGCCGCGGGCTCGACTTCGGCGCCATGGTGCTGATGTCGCCCTTCGGCTTCTCGCCCACCGGCGAGGCCTTCAACCTCACGATGGAAGAAGTCGCGACCAGCGTGGCGATCTCGATCCAGGCCGACAAGCTGATCTTCCTGACCGAGGTTCCAGGCATTCCGCAGGACACCAGCCAGCCCGTCAGCGAGGACAACCCCATCGACACCGAGCTGCCGCTCGACAGCGCCAGGAAGCTGCTCGCCTTCTTGGCGCCGCCCCAGACCCCGACCGACACGGCCTTCTACCTGCAGCACTGCGTCAAGGCCTGCGAGGCGGGCGTGGAGCGCAACCACATCATCCCCTTCTCGGTGGACGGCTCGCTGCTGCTCGAGGTCTACGTGCACGACGGCATCGGCACCATGGTGATCGACGAGAAGCTCGAATCGCTGCGCGAGGCGACGGCGGACGACATCGGCGGCATCCTGCAGCTCATCGAACCCTTCGAGCGCGACGGCACGCTGGTCAAGCGCAGCCGCACAGAGATCGAGCGCGACGTCGGCCAGTACACGGTGATCGAGCACGACGGCGTGATCTTCGGCTGCGCGGCGCTCTACCCCTATCCTGAGGCGAAGACCGCGGAGATGGCGGCGCTGACAGTCTCGCCCCAGTCGCAGTCGCAAGGCGACGGCGAACGCATCCTCAAGCGCGTCGAGCAGCGCGCCAAGGCCAGCGGGCTGGAAAGCATCTTCGTGCTGACCACGCGCACCATGCACTGGTTCCTGAAGCGCGGCTTCCAGCAGGTCAACCCCGACTGGCTGCCCGAGGCGCGCAAGCGCAAGTACAACTGGGACCGCAAGAGCCAGGTGCTGGTCAAGAAGCTGTAGCCGAATAAGAAGGCTCGTCGAACGGATACAGCGGTCGCGCGAGCCGCTCGAACGGGAACAGCGAATAGTCCGAACTGGTGACACCCGGGCTGTCGCACTCCACCAGCCCGGCGGCGATGGGCACGAAGACCGGCCGGCAGTACATGCGCGACTTCAGCAGCAGGAAGCGCGCACGGCGCGGATCGAGGCCGACGCTTTCGAAGGTGCCCAGGTCCCAGGGCTCGTGCGTGCGCTCGGTGACGACGATCTGCGCCGCGCCGATGTCGAACACCGCCGAGCGGCCCATGCAGGCGCGCTGGCCGGTGTAGGTAGGCCCCGTGATCACGTACTCCCCGTCGGTGAGCGCGCGCACGGTGCCGCGCAGCCGCACCGGCGGCGTGCTGCGGCCGATCTGCACCAGCGGGCGCTTGTGGCCGAGCAGCAGCTCGATCTCGGCGCCGATGCCGGCCTCGGCGCATTGCGCGACCGCTTGCGGATCGCACAGCAGGCCGGCCTGGATGCCCTGCATGCCGGCCGCAAGCGCCGCCATCAGCACGTCCATGGTGTCGCAGCTGCCGCCCGACATGCAGTTGTCGCCGTGGTCGAGCAGCAGCACCGGCCGATCGGCCTGCACCGCCAGCTTGCGGGCGCGCGCCAGCGATTGCGCCAAGGGCTCGGACCGATAGACGAAGTCCGCACGCGCCGCCCAAATGCGCTCCGCCAGCGCGGCCGCCACCCGGTCGGCCGCTGCGGCGTCGCCGTCGCCCACCACCACCACGCTGATGCAAGGGTTCGGGATGTCGGCCAGGCTGAAGCCGGCGAGGATCGAGACTGCGGCCATGCCATCGGCTTCCGCCGCGCGCGCCGCCGCGACCGCGTCGCGCATCGCGCCTTCGGCGGTGGCGCTGCGCAGCGTGTGCGTCATCAACGGCAGCCGGCGCCAGGCCAGCACGGGACGGCAAAGTCCGTCCAGCTTGGTGAACAGCAAGCGTCCTGCGTGCTCGCCGGTCTCGTACATGTCGACATGCGGATAGGTCTTGAAGCTCACGATCACGTCGGCGTGGTCGATCATCTTCTGCGTCACGTTGCCGTGCAGGTCGAGCGCCACGGCAACGGGCACGCCCGGCGCGGCAGCCCGAATGCGCGCCAGCAGATCGCCCTCGCCGTCGTCGCTGCCTTCGGCGACCATCGCGCCGTGCAGATCGAGCAGCACGGCATCGCAGCCGGGCAATGCGTCGACGATGCAGTCGCAGATCGCGGCGTACGCGGCCGCCTCCACTCGGCCGCTCGGGTTGGCCGATGCCGAGATCGGCGTCACCATCGCCGCGCCCCTTGCCCGCGCCAGGTCGATGAAAGCCGACATGGCGGTGCGCCCGCCCTCGGCCTCGCGCCGGGCGTCGATGCCATACAGCGGCCCCTTGTTGCCGAAGGCCGAAAGCGGCGTGGGCACCGGCGAGAAGGTGTTGGTCTCGTGATTCATCCGGGCGATGAGGACTTTCATGCTGCGCTCCTCAATCCGGCACCCGGGGCGATGTCGATGCCGCCAGCCGGGTCCATGGCAGGTCCGACGGATCGGCGGACATCGGGCCCGGCGCGCGCGCCACCAGGATCTCATGCGCGATCGGCGCGAAGTCGGCGCGGAAATGCACCGAGCTCTTGTTGACGAGAATCTTCATCTGCTCCGGCTCGATGCCCACGCAGCGGTACAGCGCGCGGTCGAGCATCTGCTTCTTGCCGCTGGCGACCACGACCAGCACGCCGTCCACGTCCAGGCAGGCGCAAGGGCCGAGCCGGACTCGCACGCCCGTCATCATCGGCCCCTGCAGCACGATGCCGCCTTCATGCAGCGCGCGCACCGTGCATTCGGCTTCCACCGGCGGGTCGCTCCATTGCCCCGACCAGGTGGGTACCGAGCGGCCCAGCGCCAGGCGCAGGCGCGCGCCCCGCCCCGCGGCATGCGCCGCCGCGGCGGACTCGGGGTCGTACAACAGCCCGAGCGCTACCTGCTGTGGAAAGCGCTGTCCTGCGCCCGCGCGAAGCAGCGCATGCAGCATGCCGGTGGTGTTGCTGTCGGCGCCGGCGCCGGGGTTGTCCTGGGTGTCGGCGATGACCACCGGGCGTGCGGCCGGCCCCGCCAGTTCGATGGCCTGGGCCACGGCATCGTCCGGCGTCCAGGTGGCTACGCGCCAGCGCGCTGCCGGCTCGCAGATGTCGGTGTACAGCGTGTCCACCACGGCTTGGGCCGCGTCGCCGTAGGCCCAGACCATCGGCCCGCACTCGGGGAAATCGGCCGCCGGAAAACCCATCGCCACGCTGGCGATGGTGGCGTGGCGTACGTCCAGCCCGGGCAGCTGACGGTAGACCGCACCGGCCGGCTCGATCATGGTGCAGCCGGCGTTGATCGGGATCAGGAAGGGGATGCGGCGCGCCGCGACAGGCTCGCGTGCGCCACGCGCGAGGCGCCGTTCCAGCAGCTGCGCGGCCAGCCGGCCGGTCGCTTCGGTGTCCACGTGCGGATAGGTCCGGTAGGCCACCAGCGCATCGGCCAGCTCGAGCATTTGCTGCGTCACGTTGGCATGCAGATCCAGGCTGGCGACGATCGGCATCTCGGGCCCGACCAGCGCGCGCAGGCGTGCCAGCAGCTCGCCCTCGGCGTCGTCGACGTGTTCGGCCACGGCGGCACCATGCAAGTCGAGGTAGATGGCATCCAGTCCCGGCCCGGCCAGCGCGCTGCGCGCCGCCTCGACGACGGTGCCCGCGATGCGCTCGAAAGCGTCGCGCGTCACCTGCGCCGAGGGCGTGGCGCCGGCCCAGCAGGACGGCAGCAGTTGCCAGCCGCGCGCCTGCGCCTCGGCGATGAAGCCGCCCGCCGGCAGGCTGGAGCCGGTGAAGCGCTCCAGCATCGCCGGCCCTTCCGCATAGGCCGGGAAGCTGTCGCCGCGCAGAAAGGCGGCCCAGTCGGCACGTGTCGGAGCGAAGGTGTTGGTCTCGTGCTGGAAGCCGGCGATCAGGATGTTCATGGGTGTCCTTGTGTGAAGTGCTACCAGCCCAGCCCGAGCCGCAGTGCAAGCAGCACGGCGGCGCCGACGAAGATGGTACCGGTGATGTCGCGCCGCCATGCGTACCAGGCGGTCGCGGCGGCGACCGCAAACCAGCGCGCATCGCGCCAGTCGGTCGGCAGGTGGCCTTGCGACAGCAGCACCTCAGGCACGACCACGGCCACCAGCGCCGCGAGCGGCGCGTGCCGCAGGCTGCGCTGCAGCCAGGCCGGCAGGCGCGGCTCGCGGCGCGGCAGCAGGAACACGCCGCGCGTGAGCACCGTCACCGCCACCAGCGCGAAGACGGCGATCCAGGCGTGCAGGTTGCTCATGCGAGACGGCCCGCGCGTCGGTCGGCCCAAAGGCCCGCGGCCATTGCCGCGGCGATCGCGACGGCCACATTGAGGCCCAGCGGCAGCGGCCAGGCCAGCAGCGCCACCGCGCCGGCCACGGCGGCCGAGAGCCAGGCCGCGCGGTCAGACAGCATCGGCAGCGCCAACGCGAGCAGCGCCAGCACGCCGACGAAGCGCAGCCCCCACTCGACGGGAATCGCATCGGCCAAAAAGATGCCTGCGAGCGAGGACAACTGCCAGACGGCCCAGTTCGTCAGCGCAAGCCCGAGGAAGTACGGCAGCTGCCCGGCCGCGGATCGCGGATGGCGCTGCACGAAGCGCGCATAGACCGGATCGCCCGCGAGATAGCCCAGCAGCAACCGGTGCCCGAGCGGCAGCCGGCCGAAGTAGTGCCGCCAATGCACGCTGAAGACCACGAAGCGCACATTCAGCATGCCGGCGGTCAGCACGATCACCCACAAGGGCGCGCCGGCCATGATGAGCGGCACGCAAGCCAGCTGCGAGGCGCTGGCGAACACGCCCAGTGACATCGCGAGCACCACCGGCAGCGCGAGCCCGCTCTTGGCCATCGCGACGCCGGTGGCCAGACCCATCGCGACGGTGCCCAGCGCAGGGCCGGCGATCGCGCGTGCGCCCTGCACGAACTCCGGCTGCCAGCGCACTGTCATCAGCGTTCGAGCGGGATGGCGGGCCAGGGGCGCTGGGCCGGACGCATCGATTCCCAGGCCCGCGCGATCTGCAGCACGCCGAGATCGTCGAAGCGGCGCCCCGCAATCTGCAGGCCGATCGGCACGCCGTTGCTGTCGTAGCCGCAGTTGACCGAGGCGGCCGGCTGCTCGCTCATGTTGTAGGGCAGCGTGAAGCCGATGTGGTCCATCGCGGTCGCGACATCGTTGGTCGGGTAGGCCCATTCGGCCGCGAAGCTGGTGTTGGGCGACACGGGCGAGATCACGTAGTCGTAGGGCTGCGTGGCGGCTACGGTTGCGGCGCGGGTCTTGAATGTTTGGGTGTAGCCATGGAAGGCGGTTTCGCCCGTCAGGCCCAGCCCGGCCTCGGCCCAGGCACGCACGATGGGCAGCAGCTTCGCGCGCTTGTCCGCCGCGAGCGCCTGCACGTCCATGCCCGAGCGGATGCGCCAGAAGGTATCGACGCCATGCAGCATCTCGTCGTTCATCCAGGGCGTCATGGGTTCGACGACGGCGCCGGCGGCTTCGAACAGCTTCGCCGCCGCCTCCACCGCCGCGCGCACCTGCGGGTCCACTGGCATGCCGCAGCCGGCGTCGAGCAAGAGGCCGATGCGCAGCCCGCGGATGTCGCGCTCCAGGTCCAGCCAATCGATCTGCGCCGGCGGCAGGCTCATGTGGTCGCGCGCGTCGGGCTGGGACAGCACGGCCATCATCAGCGCCGCGTCGGCGACGGTGCGCGTCATCGGGCCGGCGACGCGGCCCATGTAGGGTGGGTCGATCGGGATGCGGCCCAGGCTGGGCTTGAGCCCGGCCACGCCACACCAGGCGGCCGGCAGACGCACCGAGCCGCCGATGTCGGTGCCGATGTGCAGCGGCCCGTAGCCGGCGGCTGCGGCCGCACCGGCGCCGGCGCTCGAACCGCCGGGATTCTTGTCAGTGTTCCACGGGTTGCGCGTCAACGGATGGAAGCTCGACAGGCCCGAGGACAGCATGCCGTACTCCGGCATCGTGGTCTTGCCGAGGAACACCGCGCCGGCCTCGCGCATCCTGGCCGCCGGCGGCGCATCGGCCGCGGCGGGCACGAGTTCGGTCGCGGCCGTGCCCAGCGGCACCGGCACGCCGCGGGTCGCGATGTTCTCCTTGATGGTGGCCGGCACGCCGTCGAGCGTGACGCCGCCGCAGGCCAGCGGCGTGCCGGCTCGCCAGCGCGCTTCGGAGGCGCGGGCCATGGCCCGCGCGCCCTCGGGGTCGAGCGCATAGGTGGCCTGCAGCCGCGGCTCGCAGCGTGCGATCTGGTCGAGCACGGCCTGCGTGACTTCGACGGGCGAGAGCGTGCCGCTCTTGTAGGCAGCGATCATCTCGAGCGCCGGGAGTGCGTGGAGTTCTGTCATGAGAGGGTGGTTCTCTGTTTCTGAAGGAATGGATGGTTCAGGCCGCCAGCGGACTGCGCGCCAGCTCCGCGCGCGGCGCGGCGGCCAGCAGGCGCTGCGTGTAGTCGTGCTGCGGCCGGCGGAACACCTCGCCGGTGGCGCCCTGTTCCACGATGCTGCCCTGGCTCATCACGATCACGCGGTCGCACAGCTGCGCGGCCACGCGCAGGTCGTGCGTGATGAACAGGATGCCCAGGCCGAGGTCGCGCTGAATCTCGCGCAGCAATTCCAGGATCTGAGCCTGCACCGAGACGTCGAGCGCCGAGACGGCCTCGTCGGCTACCAGCACCTGCGGCTGGCAGGCAATGGCGCGCGCAATCGCCAGGC
The DNA here is from genome assembly GCF_964254305.1 of Variovorax sp. LjRoot84. Taxonomy (NCBI): domain Bacteria; kingdom Pseudomonadati; phylum Pseudomonadota; class Betaproteobacteria; order Burkholderiales; family Comamonadaceae; genus Variovorax; species Variovorax sp. LjRoot84. The sequence goes on along the minus strand of NZ_CAXUTE020000001.1, from coordinate 2,759,190 downwards.
GCTGGCGCTGGCCGCCCGAGAACTGGTGCGGGTAGCGCTCGAGCCCGGCGCGCGGCAGCTGGATGCGGTCCATCAGCTCTTCGGCGCTGTGGCGCGCCTGCTGCCGGTCCATGCCGAAATTCATCGCGCCCTCGACGATCGAGGAGCCGACGGTGCGCCGCGGATTGAGCGAGCGGTTCGGGTCCTGGAACACCACCTGCACGCGCGAGCGCAGCGGGCGCAGGCGGCCCTCGGGAAGCTGCTGCACCTCGGCATCGCCCCAGTGCACGCTGCCTTCGCTCGGATCGATCAGGCGGATCATGCAGCGCGCGAAGGTCGACTTGCCCGAGCCGGACTCGCCCACCACGCCCACGGTCTCGCCGCGGTGCACGGCCACGCTGGCGTCGCGCAGTGCGGTGTTGTGCCTGGCACGGCCCATCCAGTCGCGCCGCGCGTAGGTCTTGCCCACGCCGCGGCCCGCGAGCATCGGTGCGCCGCCCGGCAGGTCGCGCGGCGGCGGCGGCGTCATGCCGGGCACCGCGTCCAGCAGCATGCGCGTGTAGGCCTCGCGCGGCGCGCGCAGCACCTGCTCGCAGAGGCCCTGCTCCACCACCTTGCCGCGGTGCATCACCATCACGTCGTCGGCGATCTCGGCCACCACGCCCATGTCGTGCGTGATGAAGAGCACCGCGCTGCCCTGCTCGGCCTGCAGTTCGGCGATGAGCTTGAGGATCTCGGCCTGCGTGGTCACGTCGAGCGCGGTGGTGGGCTCGTCGCAGATCAGGAGCCGCGGCTTCAGGATGATCGCCATCGCGATCACGATGCGCTGGCGCTGGCCGCCCGAGAGCTGGTGCGGATAGCTTGCGAACATGCGCGCCGGGTCCGGCAGGCGCACGCGCTCGAAGATGGCGAGGATGCGCGCCTTGCGCTCGGCCGCATTCCATGCCGTGTGGGTACGCAGCAGCTCGTCCACCTGCTCGCCGCAGCTGTGGACCGGATTCAGCGCGGTCATCGGCTCCTGGAACACCATGCCCATGCCGGTGCCGCGCAGTTCGCGCAGCCGCTTGTCCGACACGTAGCGCCCGCCGGCCAGCAGCATCTCGCCGGCCAGCGAGATGCGGCCGGCCCCGACGCCGAGGCCCTTGGCAAGCAGGCCCATCACGGTGGTGGCGAGCACCGATTTGCCGGAGCCCGATTCGCCGACGATGCACAGCGTGCGGCCGGCCTCGATGCGCACGCTCAGGCTCTCGATGGCATGGGGCCGGTCGGCATCGGCCGGCAGCGCCACCTGGAGGTTTTCGACCAGCAGCACGGGCACCGCGGCTTGGGGTTGGGTGGTCATGCGGCCGTCCTCAAACGCGCTTGGAGAACTTGGGGTCCAGCACGTCGCGCAGGCCGTCTCCCAGCAGATTGATGGCCAGCACCGTGGGCACCAGGAACAGGGCCGGGAACAGCACGTTGCCCGGCGCCTGCGAGAACAGCACGCGCCCCTCGGCCATGATGTTGCCCCAGGTCGGCACGTCGGCCGGCAGGCCCAGGCCGAGGAAGCTCAGGATGGCCTCGGTCAGCACCGCCGAGGCGGCGATGAAGGTGCCCTGCACGATCAGCGGCGCCAGCGCGTTGGGCAGGATGTCGCGCCAGAGGATCACGGCATTCGACGTGGCCAGTGCGCGCGCCGCCTCGACGAAGGGCTCGTCGCGCAACCCCATCACCAGCGCGCGCACCAGCCGCGTCACGCGCGGCACCTCGGGCATGGCGATGGCGAGGATCACGGTCGGAAGGCTGGCGCCGAGCACCGCCACCAGCGTGATCGCGAGCAGCACCGCGGGGATCGCCATCAGGCCGTCCATGATGCGCATCAGCACCGCATCCACCGCCCGGAAGTAGCCGGCCAGCATGCCCAGCAGGCAGCCGAACACGATCGCCGCCGCCGCGGTGAAGATGCCCACCACCAGCGAGATGCGGGTGCCGTAGAGCACGCGGCTCCAGATGTCGCGGCCGAAGTTGTCGCTGCCCATCCAGAAGGTGTGCTGCAGCTCGCGCCCGTCGGGCAGCGTGACCAGGCCGGCGCTGCCGGCCGGCACCGAAACGTAGCTCGGATCCATCGCGGCCGGATCGAAGGTGCCGAGCCAGGGCGCCGCAGCGGCCAGCACGACCAGCACCGCGAGCACGATGACGCCCCCGCGCACGGCGCCGTTGCGCCAGAGTTTGCATAGAGTGCCCATGGTGGTCAGTAGCGGATACGGGGGTCGAGGAACAGGTAGCTCAAGTCGACCAGCAGGTTGACCAGCACATAGAGCAGCGCGAAGAACAGCACCACGCCCTGCAGCACCGGGAAGTCGCGGTTGAGCACCGCGTCGACAGTCAGCTGGCCCAGGCCCGGAATGGCGAACACGGTCTCGGTCACCACCACGCCGCCGAGCAGCAGCGCGGCGCTGACGCCGATCACCGTCACGACCGGCACCGCCGCGTTGCGCAGCGCGTGGTGCTTGAGCACCTGCAGTTCGGTGATGCCCTTGGCGCGGGCGGTGCGGATGTAGTCCTCGGTCAGCGCCTCGCTGACGGCCGCGCGCGTCACGCGCGCCAGCAGCGCCACGTAGGTCACGGCCAGCGTCAGGCAGGGCAGCACCAGTTGCTGCAGCCAGGGCCCGACGCCGCCCGCGAGGCGCCTGTAGCCCTGCACCGGAAACCACTGCAGCTTGAGCGCGAGCACATAGATCAGCAGGTAGCCGACCACGAACACCGGCACCGAGAAGCCGGCCACCGAGAAGGCCATCACCGTCTTGTCGAGCCAGCCGCCCATGCGCCAGGCCGCCAGCGTGCCCAGCGGCAGCGCGATCGCCACCACCAGCAGCAGCGTGCCGCCGGCGAGCGAGAGCGTGGGCTCCATGCGTTGCGCGATCAGCGTCAGCACCGGCTTGTTGAGGAAGAAGGAGAAGCCCAGGTCGCCGCGCAGCACGCCCTCGCCCCAGAGCAGGAACTGCGTCCACAGCGGCCGGGTGAGGCCGAGCTGCTCGCGGATGCGGTCGAGGTCTTCGCTGGTGGCGCTGTTGCCGCCGATGACCGCCGCCGGATCGCCGGGGGTGAGGCGCACGATCATGAAGACCGCGATCGCCACCACCAGCAGCACCGGCAGCGTGGCCAGCAGGCGCTTGGCAAGAAAGCTGAGCATGGATGGACGCCGGCGGCCTTATTGCTTCTTGATGTTCCAGTACACCTGCGCACCGGCCGGCACCAGGCCGCTCACGCCCTTGCGCACGGCGGCCGGCTGGCTGTACTGGCCCACCGGGACGTGCGTCACCGTTTCGAAAGCGCGCAACTGCGCCTGCTCGGCCAACTTCTTCTTGTCGGCCTCGGTCGCGGCCTTGGCGAACTGGGTCTTGATGTCCTGGAGCTTGGCGTCGTCCTGCCAGCCGAACCAGCCCTTGTCGCCGGCCGCGTTCATCATCGCCATGGTCAGCGGGTTGAGGATGTCGGACGAGGTCCACGAGGTCATGAACGCATTCCAGCCGCCGGCGGAAGGCAGGTCCTTCTTCGCGCGGCGCGCCACCAGGGTCTGCCAGTCCATGGTCTGCAGGTCGACCTTGAAGCCGGCCTGCTCCAGCTGCTGCTTGGCCACCAGCGGCAGCTTGGCGATGGCGGCGAGATCGGTCGGGCGCATCAGCACCACGGGCTCGCCCTTGTAGCCGGCCTCCTGCAGCAGCGCCTTGGCCTTCTGCGGATTCGCCACGCCGCTGTAGTCGCCGGTGTTCGTCGACTCGAAGGGCGTGCCGCAGGGGAACATGCTCTTGCAGTAGCGCGTGAGGCCGGGCGCGCCCACCTGCGTCTTGAGGAAGGCTTCCTGGCCCATCGCGATCATCGCGGCGCGGCGGATCTTCTCGTTGTCGAAGGGCGCGTGCAGGAAGTTGAAGCGGAAGATGAACTGGTTGCCGGCCGGCTGCGCATCGATCAGCTGGATGTCGGGGTTGGTGCGCAGCGAGGCGTACTGCTCGAAGGCCGGCTGCTCGAGGATGTCGGCCTCGCCGTTGATCAGCGCATTCATTTGCGTTTGCGCGTCGCGGATGATGAGCCACTCGACGCGATCGACGTAGACCTGCTTGCCGCCGGTGGTGCCCGAAGGTGCTTCGGCGCGCGGCTTGTACTTGGCGTTCTTGACGAACACTGCGCGTTCGCCGGGCCGGAACTCGTCGGCCTTGAAGACGAAGGGGCCGGAGCCGATCGTCTCCTTGATCTGCGTGTCGCCGGGCGTGTCGGCCACGCGCTTGGGCATGATGAAAGGCACGTTCGCCGAGGGCTTGCCCAGCGCTTCGAGCACCAGGCCGAAGGGCTCCTTCAGCACCAGGACGAAGGTCTTGGCGTCGGGCGTCTCGTACTTGTCGGTGACCTTGGCGAGCTGGCCGCCGAAGGTGTCGCGGCTCGCCCAGCGCTTGAGCGACGCGACCACGTCCTCGCTGGTGACGGGCTTGCCGTCGTGGAACTCCAGCCCGTCGCGCAGCGTGAAGGTCCAGGTCTTGCCGTCCTTCGAGACGCTCCACTTGTCGACCATCTGCGGCTTGATCTTGCCGTCGATGTCGGTGCCGAACAGCGTGTCGTAGATCATGTAGCCGAAGTTGCGCGAGATATAGGCCGTGGTCCAGATCGGGTCGAGCACCGTGATGTTCGAGTGCGGAATGATCTTGAGCGTCGAGGACTGCGCCAGCGCCGGCACGGCAGCGCTCGCGGCCAGCGCAGCGGCCACGCACCAGGCGGCCTGCCGGCGCGTGAAGGCGCCGGCGATGCCGCCGGCAAGGGAGCGCGTGAAATTCAGCTTCTGCATGTGCATTTCCCGATGGATGAGACGAGCCGCCGATTGAGTCAGGGAATGCGCGAAGTGGATATATACAGTTCGTGCGATGTGCGCTATATCAGCATGCACGATCACGAGACTGAGCAAGGCGGTGCACGCCCATATACAGTGCACCGACCCGTACCCCACCCTGGATGAACGCACCGATGATTTCCATTGACGGCACCCGGCCCGTACCGCTGGTGCGGCAGGTCTACGAGGCGCTGGTCGAGAAGATCGACAAGGGTGCGCTGCCCCCGGGCACGCGGCTCGCATCGGTGCGCGCGCTGGCCGGCGAATGCCGCATCAGCACCATGACCGTGACCAATGCCTACAGCCGGCTGGTGGCCGAGGGTTATGTGGAGGCGCGGCCAGGCAGCGGCTACTTCGTCGCCGCGAACCGCAGCCGCACCGCGATGCAGCAGCGCCGCAAGCCCTTCGTCGGCCATACCTCGGTCGATTCGCTGTGGCTGATACGGCGCGTCTATGAGGACGACAGCACGCTGCTCAATGCCGGCTGCGGCTGGCTGCCGCCCGACTGGCTGCACACCGACGGCGTGCGCCAGGCGCTGGCGGGCCTGGCGCGCAAGAAGTCCGCCGGCCTGGCGAACTACGGCACGCCCTACGGCTACCTGCCGCTGCGCCAGCAGATCCAGATCCTCTTGGCCGCGCGCGCCGTCGACGCCACGCCGCACCAGATCGTGCTCACCCACGGCGCCACGCAGGCCTTGGCACTCGCCGGCCGCTGCCTGCTGCAGCCGCGCGACACGGTGCTGGTGGACGACCCGGGTTCCACCAACTTCTTCGCCACCCTGCGATCGCTCGGCGTGCGCCTGATCGGCGTCGAGCGCAAGCTCGACGGCCCCGACCTCGTGGCCCTGCAGGCGCTGGCGCAGCGCCACCGGCCCAAGGCCTTCTTCATCAGCACCCACCTGCACAACCCCACGGGCAGCCAGTGTTCGCCGGCCGTGGCCTACCAGATCCTGCGGCTGGCCGAGCAGTACGACTTCCGCGTGGTGGAGAACGACGTCATGGCCGGCCTGGAACCGCCCGGCGCCACCAGCCTGGCGAGCCTGGACCAGCTGCGCCGCGTGATCTACGTCGGCAGCTTCTCCAAGACGATCTCCCCCAGCCTGCGGGTGGGCTTCGTCGCCAGCAGCGAGGAGTTCGCGGAAAAGCTCATCTACGAGAAGATGGTCAGCAGCCTCACCAGTTCCGAACTGGGCGAGAAGCTGGTGCATGCGGTGCTGGTCGAGGGGCGCTTTCGCGCCCATATCGCCCGGCTGGCCGCACGGCTCGGCGCCGCGCAGAACGCGGTGTGCGACGGCCTTGCGGCCGCGGGCCTGGAGGTGTTCACGCGGCCGGCGGGCGGTCCGTTCCTGTGGGCCCGTTTTCCCTCCGAGGACGTCGACGTGCTCGCCGTGGCCCAGCGCGCCGTGGCCGCAGGCATCATGCTGGCGCCCGGCTACCTGTTCCGGCCCGGCCAGCAGCCGACGCCATGGATGCGATTCAACGTCGGCTACGCCGACGATCCGCGTCTCTACGCCTTTCTTGCGGCTGAAACGCAGGCGGGCCCGCGATAATCGCAGCCATGAACCCCCTGCTCGCCAAGCTGCAGCCCTACCCCTTCGCGCGATTGCGCGAACTGTTCGCCGGCGTCACGCCGAACCCCGCCTTCGAGCCGATCAGCCTCGGCATCGGCGAGCCCAAGCACGCGACGCCGTCCTTCATCAAGGATGCATTGAGCAACAGCCTCGATACGCTGGCAGTCTACCCCGCGACAGCGGGCGAGCTGCCCTTGCGCGAGGCCTTCACCGGCTGGGTGCGGCAGCGCTACGGCCTGGCGCTCGATCCGGCAACGCAGGTGTTGCCGGTCAATGGCTCCCGCGAGGCGCTGTTCTCTCTGGCGCAGACGGTGGTCGACCCCACGAAGACGCCGGCGCCGGTGGTGCTCTCCCCCAATCCGTTCTATCAAATCTACGAAGGCGCGGCCCTGCTGGCAGGCGCCGAGCCCTATTACGTGCCGAGCGTGGCGGCGCGCAACTTCGCCGTCGACTGGGACAGCGTGCCGGCCGAGGTCTGGGCCCGCGCGCAGCTGGTGTACGTCTGCTCGCCCGGCAACCCGACCGGCGCGGTGATGCCGCTTGAAGAATGGAAGAAGCTGTTCGCGCTGGCGGACCAGCACGGCTTCGTCATCGCCTCCGACGAGTGCTACAGCGAGATCTACTTCCGCGACGAGCCGCCGCTGGGCGGACTCGAAGCCGCAGCCAAGCTGGGCCGCGACGACTTCCGCAACCTGGTGGCGCTGACTTCGCTGTCCAAGCGCAGCAACGTGCCCGGCCTGCGCAGCGGCTTCGTCGCCGGCGACGCATCCATACTGAAGAAGTTCCTGCTGTACCGCACCTACCACGGCAGCGCGATGAGCGGCGCGGTGGCGGCGGCCAGCATCGCGGCCTGGAGCGACGAAAGCCATGTGGTCGACAACCGCGCGCAGTACCGCGCCAAGTTCGCAGCCGTGACGCCGCTGCTCGAGCCGGTGCTCGATGTGCGCCTGCCCGATGCCAGCTTCTACCTCTGGGCGGGCGTGCCGGCAGTGTGGAACGGCGACGACACCGCCTTCGCCCGCGAGCTCTACGCTCAATACAATGTGACGGTGTTGCCGGGCAGCTACCTGGCGCGCGATGCGCAAGGCGCCAACCCCGGCCGGGGCCGCATCCGCATGGCGCTCGTGGCCAGCACCAAGGAGTGCGTGGAGGCCGCGCAGCGCATCGTCCAGTTCGTTCAACGGGGCCGCTGAGCCCTCTTTCATCGATTCCACATGACCCAACAACTCCAGCAGACCATCGACGCCGCGTGGGAAGACCGCGCCAACATCTCCGCCACCAGCGCCCCGAAGGAAGTTCGCGATGCGGTCGAGCATGTGATCGCCGAGCTCAACAACGGCAAGCTGCGCGTCGCCACACGCGAGGCCGTGGGCCAGTGGACGGTGCACCAGTGGATCAAGAAGGCCGTGCTGCTGTCCTTCCGCCTCAAGGACAACGAGCAGATGCAGGCCGGCTCGCTCGGCTTCTACGACAAGGTGCCGACCAAGTTCTCGCACCTCTCGGCCGGCGAGCTGAAGGAAGCCGGCGTGCGCATCGTGCCGCCGGCGGTGGCGCGCCGCGGCAGCTACATCGCCAAGGGCGCGATCCTGATGCCCTCCTACGTGAACATCGGCGCCTACGTCGGTGAAGGCACCATGGTCGACACCTGGGCCACGGTCGGCTCCTGCGCCCAGATCGGCGCCAACGTGCACCTCTCGGGCGGCGTCGGCATCGGCGGCGTGCTGGAGCCGCTGCAGGCCGGCCCGACCATCATCGAGGACAACTGCTTCATCGGCGCGCGCTCCGAAGTGGTCGAAGGCGTGGTGGTCGAAGAGAACTCGGTGCTGTCGATGGGCGTGTACATCGGCCAGAGCACGCCGATCTACGACCGCGCGACCGGCGAAGTGACTTACGGCCGCGTGCCGGCAGGCTCGGTGGTCATCAGCGGCACGCTGCCCAAGGACAACGGCAAGTACAGCCTGTACGCTGCGATCATCGTGAAGCGAGTGGACGCGCAAACCCGCGCCAAGACTTCGCTCAACGACCTGTTGCGCGACTGAGCACTTCGTTCTTAACCAACAACACAACGCCGAGGAGAAATGCCGATGAAGACGATGGAGCGAATTCTTCGCCTGATGGCCGAACGCAAGGCGTCCGACATCTACCTCTCGGCGCACTCCCCGGCGCTGATCCGCATCAACGGCAACTGCCTGCCCATCAATGCGCAGGTGCTGCCGCCGGAGGCGCCGCTCGCCCTGCTCTCCGAGGTGGTGAATGCGGAGCGCATCGCCGAACTCGAACGCACCGGCGAGCTCAACACGGCGATCGCGCTCGAGGACGCGGGCAACTTCCGCATCAGCGCCATGCGCCAGCGCGGCAGCTATGCGGTGGTGGTGCGGCACATCGCCTCGGTCATCCCGTCCTTCGCCGAGCTGAACCTGCCCGAGATCCTGAAGACGCTGGTGATGGAGAAGCGCGGCCTGATCCTCATGGTGGGCTCCACCGGCGCCGGCAAGAGCACCACGCTCGCCTCGATGCTCGACTTCCGCAACGAGAACGCGACCGGCCACATCCTCACGGTCGAAGAGCCGATCGAGTTCACCTTCACCAACAAGAAGTCGATGGTGAACCAGCGCGACGTCGGCAGCGACACGCAGTCGCTGCAGATCGCGCTCAAGAACGCGCTGCGCCAGGCGCCGGACGTGATCCAGATCGGCGAGATCCGCGATCGCGAGACCATGACGGCCGCAATCGCCTACGCCCAGTCGGGCCACCTGTGCGTGGCCACGCTGCATGCCAACAACAGCTACCGCGCGCTCAACCGCATCCTGAGCTTCTACCCGGTCGAGGTGCGCGCCACGCTGCTGGGCGATCTCGGCGGCGCCTTGCGCGCGATCGTCGCGCAGCGCCTGCTGCGCACGCCCGACGGCGCCCGCATGCCGGCGCTCGAAGTGCTGCTCAACACGGCGCTGGTGGCCGAGCTCATCGGCAAGGGCGACTTCTCGGGCGTCAAGGAAGCGATGGAGCAGTCGATGGCCGAAGGCTCGCAGACCTTCGAGGAAGACATCGCCCGGTTGATCACCGACGGCTTCATCACCCGCGAGGAAGGCCTCGCGCAAGCCGACTCCCCGACCAACCTGATGTGGCGCCTGCAGAACCGCGCCGCGCCGGCGGCACGCCGCGAAGACCGCGCGCTGCTCGACCAGGTCGACGAACCCACCTTCACGGACATCACGCTCGACGTCCGTCACTAGCCCTTTTCTCTTTCAATGTCCCGAACGCTGCAACTCGCCGAACAACTGATCTCCCGCCCCTCGGTCACCCCCGACGATGCGGGCTGCCAGCAGATCCTCGGCGAGCGGCTGGCGCGGCTCGGCTTCCGGCTCGAAAGCATCGAAAGCGGCCCGGCCGACTTTCGCGTGACCAACCTTTGGGCCGTGCGCCCCGGCGCTGCCGAGCCGCAGGCCACGCGCACCGTGGCCTTCGCCGGCCACACCGACGTGGTGCCCACCGGCCCGATCGAGCAGTGGAGCAGCCATCCGTTCACGCCCACGCACCGCGACGGCAAGCTCTACGGCCGCGGCGCCTGCGACATGAAGACCTCGCTGGCGGCCTTCGTCGTCGCGATCGAGGACTTCCTGGCCACGACGCCCGATCCGCGCCTCACGCTCGCCCTGCTGCTCACCAGCGACGAGGAAGGGCCGGCGCTCGACGGCACCGTGGTGGTCTGCAACACGCTGGCCGCGCGCGGCGAGCGCATCGACTACTGCATCGTCGGCGAGCCGACCGCGGTCGAGCGCTGCGGCGACATGATCAAGAACGGCCGGCGCGGCACGATGAGCGGCAAGCTCACCGTCAAGGGCGTGCAAGGACACATCGCCTATCCGCATCTGGCGAAGAACCCGGTCCACGCCTTTGCGCCGGCGCTGGCCGAACTGGTCGCGATCAACGCGGCCGGGGGTTGGGACGCCGCTGCCAATGCCTATTTCCAGCCGACCAGCTGGCAGATCAGCAACATCCACGCCGGCACCGGCGCCAGCAACATCATTCCCGGCGCGGCGGTGATCGATTTCAATTTCCGCTTCTCGACCGAATCGACGCCCGAATCGCTGCAACAGCGCGTGCGGGCCGTGCTCGATACGCACGGCCTCGACTACACGCTGGCCTGGACCATCGGCGGCCTGCCCTTCCTGACCACGCCGGGCGAACTGGTCGGCGCGGTGCAGCAGGCCATCCGCGACGAGACCGGCATCGAGACCGAGCTGTCGACCAGCGGCGGCACCAGCGATGCGCGATTCATCGCCAAGATCTGCAAGCAGGTGGTCGAACTGGGCCCCGTCAACGCGAGCATCCACAAGATCGACGAGCACATCACCGTCGCCGAGATCGAGCAGCTCAAGAACATTTACAAGCGCACGCTGGACCGGCTCGAAACGCTGCAAGGCGTATGAGCAGCGTCATCGAATTGATCGAGGCCGGCGCCACGCAGCTGGCCGATGCGGGCGTGGCCTTCGGCCACGGCACCACCAACGCCTTCGACGAAGCCGCCTGGCTGGTGCTGTGGCGCCTGGGCCTGCCGCTGGACGACCTGGATGCGGTCGCCGATCGCGCGGTCGCGCCGGCGGATGCAGCGCGGGTGGCCGACGTGCTGGCGCAACGGATCGCGACGCGCAAGCCCGCGGCTTATCTGACCAAGGAGGCCTGGCTGCAAGGCGTGCCCTTCTACATCGACGAACGCGCCATCGTGCCGCGCAGCTTCATCGCGGAGCTGCTGGCCGATGGCAGCATCGATCCCTGGCTCGGCGAACACACCCGGCGCGTGCTGGACCTGTGCACCGGCAACGGCAGCCTCGCGGTGCTGGCGGCGATGACCTATCCGGAAATCAGCGTCGACGCGGCCGACCTGTCGACCGCGGCGCTCGAAGTGGCGGCCATCAACGTCACGCGCCACCAGCTCGACGCGCGTATCACACTCGTCGAATCCGATGGCCTCGCAAAGGTGCGCGGCCCCTACGACCTGATTCTTTGCAACCCGCCCTACGTCAATGCGAAAAGCATGGCCGGGCTTCCCGCCGAATACCGCGCCGAGCCCGAACTCGCGCTGGCCGGCGGCGCCGACGGCATGGACTTCATCCGCCGGCTTTTCGCCGACGCACCGGCGCGCATGAGCGAATCCGCCGTGCTGGTGCTTGAAATCGGCAACGAGCGCTCGCACTTCGAGGCAGCGTTCCCGCAGCTCGAAGTGGTGTGGCTCGCCACCAGCGCGGGCGAAGACCAGGTATTGCTGGTCCCGCGCGAATCACTTCTTCAATGATCACTCTCAAAAACGTCATCCTGCGCCGCAGCGCCAAAGTGCTGCTCGACGGCGCCAGCGTCACCATCAACCCCGGCGAGAAGGTCGGGCTGGTGGGGCGCAACGGCGCCGGCAAGTCCACCTTGTTCGCGCTGTTCAACGGCACGCTGCACGAGGACGGCGGCGACTTCGCCTCCCCAAAGCAGTGGCGCCTGGCGCAGGTCGCGCAGAACATGCCCGAGACCGACGAGTCCGCCACCGACTTCGTGGTCGGCGGCGACACGCGGCTCACCGAGTTGCGCGAAGCCCTCGCCGTCACCGAAGCCGCCCATGCAGCCGACCCCGACGATCACGACATCGGCATGGACCTGGCGCATGCCTATACCGACCTGGCCGACGCCGGCGAGCACGATGCCGTGCCGCGCGCACAGGCGCTGATCCTCGGCCTCGGCTTCAAGGCGCACGAGCTCGACCAGCCGGTCAACAGCTTCTCCGGCGGCTGGCGCATGCGCCTGCAGCTGGCCCGCGCGCTGATGTGCCCAAGCGACCTGCTGCTGCTCGACGAACCGACCAACCACCTGGACCTGGACGCCCTGGTCTGGCTCGAAGCCTGGCTGCAGAAGTACGCCGGCACGATGATCGTGATCAGCCACGACCGCGAGTTCCTCGACGCCGTGACCGACGTGACGCTGCACATCGAGCACGCCAAGCTCACGCGCTACGGCGGCAACTACAGCGCCTTCGAGACCTTGCGTGCCCAGCAGATGGAGCTGCAGCAGTCCGCCTTCGCCAAGCAGCAGGACAAGATCGCCCATCTGCAGAAGTTCATCGACCGCTTCAAGGCCAAGGCCAGCAAGGCCAAGCAGGCCCAAAGCCGCGTCAAGGCGCTGGAGCGAATGGAAAAGGTCGCGCCGCTGCTGGCCGAGGCCGACTTCAGCTTCGAGTTCAAGGAGCCAGGGAACATCCCGAACCCGATGCTTTCGATCAGCGATGCGAGCTTTGGGTACCTGATTGAGGACGAGCCGCCCAAGACCATCCTGCGCGGCGTCAACCGCTCGGTGCTGGCCGGCCAGCGCATCGGCATCCTGGGCGCCAACGGCCAGGGCAAGTCGACCCTGGTCAAGACCATCGCGCGCGAAATGGGTGCGCTCGCCGGCACGGTGACCGAGGGCAAGGGCCTCAACATCGGCTACTTCGCGCAGCAGGAGCTCGACGTGCTGCGCCCGCAGGACACGCCGCTCGAACACATGGTGCGCATGGCACGCGAGCTTGGCTCGAGCGTCAAGGAGCGCACCGGCGAACAGGACCTGCGCGGCTACCTCGGCAGCTTCAACTTCAGCGGCGACATGGTGAAACAGGCGGTCGGCACCATGAGCGGCGGCGAGAAGGCGCGCCTGGTACTGGCGATGATGGTCTGGCAGCGTCCCAACCTGTTGCTGCTGGACGAGCCGACCAACCACCTCGACCTCGCCACCCGCGAGGCCCTGGCCGTGGCGCTCAACGAGTTCGAAGGCACGCTGATGCTGGTGAGCCACGACCGGGCGCTGCTGCGCTCGGTCTGCGACGAGTTCTGGCTGGTCGGCCGCGGCGTGGTGACGGATTTCGACGGCGACCTCGACGACTACCAGCGCTACCTGCTGGACGAGGCCAAGCGCCTGCGCGAAGAGGCCAAGTTGGCGACGCGCGAGGCTGCTGCCGTCGTCGAAAAGGCCGCACCCTCTCCCCAGGCGGCGGCCCAGGACCGCCAGCAGCGCAGCGAGCAGGCGAAGCCGCTCAAGCGCGAGCTGGCGCAGATCGACGAGCGGCTCGCCGCCGCCGGCATCGAAAAGGCCTCGCTTGAAGCGCGGCTGGCGAATCCGCTGCCCCCGCCTGAGATCGCCGAAGCCGGCAAGCGCCTGAAGACGCTGAACGACGAGATCGAACAGCTCGAGGAGCGCTGGCTGGCGCTGTCGGACCGGCTCGAGGCGCTCGCGGCCTGAGCTGGCGTGATAGGCTGCGCCGAATATGCCGTCGGCCATCGAACTCGCTCAGGGTGATCCGCAGCTGATCGCGGCGATCCGGCGCAGCCGGCGCCTGCTCGGCCGCAAGGCGCTGATCGCTGCCGCCGCGAGCGCGGTGCCGCTTCCCGGCGTCGATTGGGCCGCCGACGCGGCACTGCTCTCGCGGGTGGTGCCCCAGATCAGTGCGGAATTCGGCCTCTCGGCGACCCAGATCCAGCGCCTGGCGCCCCATCAGCGCGAGCGCGTGCAACAAGCGGCCGCCGCCGTCGGCGCCCTGCTGGTGGGCAAGCTCGTGACCCGCGAATTGCTGATCAAGCTGGCCCGCCACGCCGGCATCCGCCTGACCGCGAAGCAGGCCACCAAGTACGTGCCCATCGCGGGCCAGGTCGTCTCGGCCGCGCTGGGCTACGCCGCCCTGCGCACGTTGGGCGAGCTGCACATCAAGGAGTGCGTGCAGGTGGCGCAATCGGTCCGGCACCTGCTCCCGCCACCCGAAGGCGCGCCGCGGGCTGAAGAGCCGGCAGCCTCGTCCCGCATCCGCCAGACATGGAATCGCCTCCGGTTGCACTGAAAGGGGGCGTGCCTTTACCCCCACAGGGAGTTGGACTAACACGCCGCAGAATCCGGCGCAATCGTGCTGACGGGTGATAATGCGCCCAAAGCAACAGAGAGCCCCCGATCGATTTAGGGGCAAGCCCCAAAGGCCAAACAGGGACCAAGGTGGGAGATCGAAAGATGAATGAGACAGACCTCGCAGCATCGCTAGAGCGACTCATGGCCCGGGTCGACTACTACCTGCACTGCGAGCTGGATGAAGAGTACGACCACGACCGCCCGGACACGGCGCGCCGTCAGTTGGAGGCGGCCTTGCGGCAGGAGCTGCTGCGTGCGAGCGCCGTCGGCATCGTTTCAGCGATCTCGAGCACTCACCCGGCGCTGGGCGGCAACGAGGCGGCCTGACCCCCTGAAGTTCCCAAGGAAATCAAGCGCTTAGCCTAATAACTGTTCCGCAATTCGCTTCCCAAAGAGGTCCGCAAGCCAACAGGCATGCGGGCCTTTCTTATTTGACCGGCTTTTGCAACGCGTCCGCGAACGTCAAGACGTTCTTCGATATGGTCTCCATGATCTGCCGATCTTCAATAAGGCTGCCGAGTTGCTGATGAAGCTGCAGCAGCGCTGGGGTAGGCATCACGATGGTTTGAACCGGCTTCGGCACCTCACCAGATCGAGCCTCAGCCCCGAAAATGAGCTTGGAGACAAACGGTCCGACGGCAATTTGCGCGATCTGATCCACATACACGGTCGAAGGAGACTGCAGGACCGGTTCCGTCAGGGTGGGTTTCGGTGGCGTTGGTATGTTCATCTTGAGGGTCTTACTGGACTTGTTCGTCAACAAATGGCTGCGTAAAGAGCCGGGTGACTGAGATCCTCCGCGCTGTCAAGTGCGAGCGCGCTGAAGTTCTGCGAGAGCCTCGAGGGATTCGGGACGTGCGTCCTTCATGCTCATGAAAGGGTGCGCCCCCTATGCCAAGTTGCAGAACAACTTCAGGAATCGCGGAACAGCGCTATAAAAGCAATAGCGACGGTTCCAGCAACAGAGCGGCTTGGTGGTAGGACGTACAAGATTCGAACTTGTGACCAACGGATTAAAAGTCCGCTGCTCTACCAACTGAGCTAACGTCCCACTCTTTGTTTTTCTTGGTGCCGGCGTCGAGGCCGGCAAAGCCCACAATTATAGCGTGGCGTTGCGCGAGATCCGGTCCAGAACCCAGCCCGCCGCACATTGCCCGAAAGTGGCCGTCACGCTCACCACCGAACCGTAGCCGTGGCAGTTGAGGGAGCCATCTCCCTCCTCGATCGCACAGGAAGCATCGGGCGGCGCCACGCTTTCGCGGCTGAAGACGCAACTCACACCGATCTTGCGGCCCTCGCGCGGCGCGCCGTGCTCCTTGCGCAGGCGCTGGCGCAGTTGCGCAAGCAGCGGATCGTGGGTGACCAGCGCGAGGTCGTCGATGTCGACCTTGTGGGCCAGGCGCTTGCCGCCGGCCGCACCCACGGTGATGAAGCCGGTGCCGGTCTCGCGGGCCCAGGCGGCCATGGCCAGCTTGGCACGCACCTGGTCGCAGGCATCGACGACGGCGGCCACGGGTCCGTTCGCCGCCTGCGCGCTCGCCAGCAGCTCCTGCCAGTTGCCGGGTTCGACGAACTCGTCGATCGCCAGCACCTCGCAGGCGGGATGAATGTGCGCGATGCGCTCGCGCATGGCTTCGACCTTGGCCTGGCCCACGGTGGTGTCGAGCGCATGGATCTGCCGGTTGATGTTCGATTCGGCGATGTGGTCGAGGTCGATCAGCGTGAGCCGTCCGACGCCGCTGCGCGCCAGTGCCTCGACCGCCCAGGAGCCGACGCCGCCGATGCCGGCGACCAGCACATGGGCATCGCGGATGCGGCCCGCACCCGGCACGCCATAAAGCCGCTCGAGCCCGCCGAAGCGGCGGGCCAGATCGGCGTCGTCCAGGGTGACGACGGGAGACATTGCGTTCAAGCCGCTACCCCGGTTTACCGGAGCCGCGAGAGGCGCTCACGCCCGGCCTGCGCGGCTTCGGACTGCGGATAGGCCTTGGTCAGGTCTTCGAGCGTGCGGCGTGCCGCGCGCGTGTCCTTCAGCTCGATCTGGCAGTTCGCGATCGACAACACCGCCTCGGGCGCCTTCGCGTGATCGGGCGCCAGCGAGAGCATCGACCTGAAATTGGCGATGGCCTCGTTGTAGTTGCGCGTGGCGTACTGCGCGTTGCCGAGCCAGAACAGCGCCGAGGCGTTGTAGCCGCTCTGCGGATAGCGCTTCACGAACTCGGCAAAGGCCGTCTGCGCTTGCGCGAACTGGCCGCCGCGGAAGATGCCCAGCGCCGCATCGAAGTCGGCCTTCTCTTTCGGGTCGGCCGTGAACTCGCGGCCGTCGACCGCGACCTTCGACGGCTCGTTCTTCTTGAGCCGGTCGTCGATCTCGGCCTGGCGCTGCTGCAGCTCCGTGATCGTGCGCGTGAGCTGCTCGTTCTGGCCCGTCATGCGCTGGAGATCGCCGCGCATCTGCTCGATCTGCGTCTGCAGGTCGAGCAGGCTGCGCCGCAGCTGCGCGTTCTCGTCGTTCTGGCGCTGCTCGGCCTGCTGGCGCATGGCCTCGACACGCTGGCGCAAGTCGAGGATCGCGCGGCGCGCCTCGTCGTCCTCGAACAGCGCGGCCTGTGCGCCCAGCGAGGCACACAACAAGGCGGCAGCGAGTGCCGCGCTACGCAAGGAAACTCGTCGCATCATCAACGGTAGGTGATCTCGGCGCGGCGGTTCTGCGCCCAGGCGTCTTCAGTGCTGCCCGGCGCCGCCGGCTTTTCCTTGCCGAAGCTCACGGCCTCGATCTGGCTGTCCGGCACGCCCAGGAGGCCGAGCGAACGGCGCACGGCTTCGGATCGCTTCTGGCCCAGCGCCAGGTTGTATTCGCGGCCGCCGCGCTCGTCGGTGTGGCCTTCGATCGAGATGCGACGCTGCGGGTTGGCCTTCAGGAAGCGGGCATGGCCATCGATCAGCGACTGGAACTCGGGCTTGATCGTGTAGCTGTCGAAGTCGAAATAAACGATCCGTGCCACGCCGACCGGGCCCTGTGCGGTCTGCGCGCGCGGGTCGATGCTGACCGGCGCGACGCCGCTGGCCGTTCCGCCGGCCCCCCCGGCGGTGCCTGAGCGGTCCACCACCGGCGTGTCGCTCACCTTGGTCCCGGACGAGCAACCGGCGATCAGCGCCACGATGGCCAGCGAATAAATCGTACGTTTCAACATTTCGAACTCCTCAAGTTAATCATTGCTTTTGAAACGGACCCCAGTCCGGTTCCCGGATGTCTCCCGCCTGTCCTGCCAGTCGAGCTTTTATTTTTCCGTCGAGTGTTGTTGTCATCAGCGCTTCGCGGCCTTGCAGCCGGGTGGCATAGACGATCAGCTTGCTGTTCGGGGCGAAACTGGGATTCTCGTCGGCCGTGGTGTCGGTGAGCGCCGTCACGTTGCCCGTCGCCAGTTCCATCACATGGAGTTTGAAGGCACCGCCCACCCGCGAGATGTAGGCCAACCACCGGCCATCGCCGCTGACCGACGGAGAAATGTTGTAGGTGCCGCTGAAGGTCACGCGTGTCGGGTTGCCGCCGTTGGCGCCCATCTTGTAGATCTGGGGTGCGCCGCCGCGATCGCTCACGAAGTAGATGGTGCCGCCGTCGGCGGAGTACACCGGCTCGGTGTCGATGCTGTTGCTCTGCGTGAGCCGGCGCGGTTCGCCGCCGTTCGACGAGATGGTGTAGAGCTGCGAACCGCCGTCGCGGCTCAGCGTGACGGCCAGCGTGCTGCCGTCGGGCGACCAGGCCGGCGCACTGTTGGAGCCCTTGAAGTTGGCCACCAGCCGCCGCTGGCCGTTGGCGACGCTGTGCACGTACACCACCGGCTTGCGCGATTCGAAGGACACGTAGGCGAGCTGCGCGCCGTTGGACGACCAGACCGGCGAGATGATCGGCTCGGGGCTGGCGAGCGCGGCCTGCGCGTTCTCGCCGTCGGCATCGGCGACCCACAGGTTGTAGCGGGTGCCGCCCTTGGTCACGTAGGCGATGCGGGTCGAGAAGATGCCTTTCTCGCCTGTAAGCTTTTCGTAGACATAGTCCGCGATGCGGTGCGAGGCCAGGCGCAGATCGCCTTGCGGCACGGTGTAGCTCTGGCCGCCGAGGTCTTGTCCGCGCACCACGTCCCAGAGACGGAAGCGCACGTCGTAACGGCCGTCTGCGAGCCGCGTCACGCTGCCCACGACCAGCGAATCGGCCGTGCGTTGCCGCCACAGGCTCAGGTCGGGACGCGAGGTCTCGTCGAGCGACTGGCCCGAGGCGTCGACGCCGCGGAACTGGCCGCTGCGTTCGAGGTCGGCCTGGACGATGGCCGCGGGCTTCTGCGGCGATGCGTCTTCACCCTTGAAAGGCGCAAGCGCGATCGGCAGCTGCGTCAAACCGACGCCCGACACCTCGACCCTGAACTGGGCGAGCACGGGAAGTACGGGGGAGGCAGCCAATGCCGCGATCAGTGTGCGGCGGACGGAGAACGATGAAGAAGGGGTTGGGGAGAATTCTTGCAACGGCTTTTTCATGCAGTTCGGAGAGGTTTCCGGGATTTAAGTTTCATGCCCGGACGAAACGAGGCCACATGGTACACAAGGCGATGCACGCAAGGTCACAAAACGTGTATGTGCAGGCGTGGTCCTACAGCGGGGGCCGATCGTACGCAACCGTAGAATGCGCCGCCATGCAGCCTTCCCCCGACGCCGAGTCCGCGCGCCCTCCTCTCACGCGCCGGCTTGCGCGACTCATGACCTGGTTCGGAGGCTCGCGCCGCTGGTGGGCGCTCGGGCTCGCCACGGCCCTCGTCGCCGCCTTGACCGAGCCCCTGATGCCCGCGCTGCTCAAGCCGCTGCTCGACCGCGGCTTCACGCGCGGACAACTTGCGCTCTGGATGGTACCGGCGGCCATCATCCTGCTCTTCGCGGTGCGCGGCCTCGCGCAGTTCGTCTCGCAGTACGCGCTGGCACGCATCGCCAACGAAGGCATGCAGCGGCTGCGACGCGTGATGTTCGAAAGGTTGCTTGCGGCCGAGCTCGCCCTCTTCTCGCGCCAGTCGGCGAGCGCGCTGTCGAACACCGTGGTCTACGAGGTCCAGACCGGCGCCATGCTGCTGGTGCAGGCGCTCCTGGGCCTGTCGCGCGACGGCTTCACGCTCATTGCGCTCCTGGCCTACCTGATCTACCTGAACTGGAAGCTGACCTTGATCGTCGGCGTGCTGGCGCCCGGCGTGGCCTGGATCATGAAGGTGTTCTCGAAGCGCCTCTACCGCCTCACGCAACTCGGCCAGCAGGCCACCGACGAGCTGGCCTACGTGGTGGAGGAGAACGTGCTCGCGCACCGCATGGTGCGCTTGCACAACGCGGAGGCCAGCCAGACCGAGCGCTTCGACCGCCTCAGCCACAGCCTGAATCGCCTGGCCGTGAAGTCCACCATCGCCTCGGCCGCAATGACGCCGCTGACCCAGATCGTGGCTGCCGTCGCGCTGTCGGTGGTCGTGATGATCGCCCTCTGGCAAAGCGGCGAGCAGGGCCTGACGGTGGGCGGCTTCGTCGCCTACATCACGGCGATGCTGATGTTGATCGCGCCGATCCGCCGCCTCGCCGACATCGCCGGCCCGATCACGCGCGGGCTCGCGGCGCTCGAGCGCGGCCTGGCCTTGATCGACAGCGTCGCATCCGAATCACAGGGCCGCTTCGAGACGCCGCGGGCCGAAGGCCGCATCGAGCTGCGCGCGGTGCGGGTCAACTACCGCGGAGAGGACGAGGCCCGGGCGCTCGACGGCGTAAGCCTTTCGATCGCGCCCGGCGAGGTGGTGGCCTTTGTCGGCCCATCGGGATCGGGCAAGACCACGCTGGTCAACCTGCTGCCGCGCTTCGTGCTGCCGAGTGCCGGCCAGGTGCTGCTGGACGGCCACGACGTTGCCGAGTGGAAGCTGAAAAGCCTGCGCGCGCAGTTCGCGATGGTCAGCCAGGACGTGATCATGCTCAACGACACGCTGGCGGCCAACGTGGCGCTCGGCGCCGCGGTCGACCGCGAACGCGTGCTCGCCTGCGTGGCGGCCGCGAACCTGGCCGTGCACGTCCAAAGCCTGCCGCAGGGCATCGACACCGTGCTCGGCCACAACGCGACGCAGCTCTCGGGCGGACAGCGCCAGCGGCTCGCGATCGCACGCGCACTCTACAAGGACGCGCCGGTGCTGCTGCTCGACGAGGCCACCTCGGCCCTCGACACCGAATCCGAGCGGCTGGTGCAGGAAGCGCTGCAGCGGCTGATGCAGAACCGCACCACCCTGATCGTCGCGCACCGGCTCTCGACCATCCAGCATGCCGACCGCATCATCGTGATGGAGCATGGCCGCATCGCCGAGCAAGGCAGCCATGCGCAGCTGATGGCGCTGGAGGGACTCTATGCGCGGCTGCAGACGCATGCAGTACGCAGCGCAACTGCCGGCCAAGACCCGACGCTCTAGCGCGGCCGGCTAGAGCAGCACGATGTCGTACTGCCCCTGCCCCATCGCCGGCTCCGCCTGCAGCGAGATCGGCTTGCCGATGAAATCGCTGAGGCCCGCCAGGTGCTGGCTCTCCTCGTCGAGAAAAAGCTCGATCACCTGCGGCGACGACACGATGCGGAACTCGCGCGGCGTGAACTGGCGCGCTTCGCGCAGGATCTCGCGCAGCACGTCGTAGGCCACGCTGCGCGCGGTCTTCACGATGCCCTGCCCGTTGCAGGCCAGGCAGGGTTCGCAGAGCATGTGGGCCAACGATTCGCGCGTGCGCTTGCGCGTCATCTCGACCAGGCCCAACTGCGAGAAGCCGCCGGCCGTGGTCTTGACGCGGTCGCGCGCGAGCTGCTTGCGAAACTCGGCCAGCACCTGCTCACGATGGTCGTCGCGCGCCATGTCGATGAAGTCGACGATGATGATCCCGCCCAGGTTGCGCAGCCGCAGCTGCCGCGCGATGGCCTGCGAGGCCTCGAGGTTGGTCTTGAAGATGGTGTCGTCGAAGTTGCGCGCGCCGACGAAGCCGCCGGTGTTCACGTCGACGGTGGTGAGCGCCTCGGTCTGGTCCACCACGAGGTAGCCGCCGGACTTCAGGTCGACGCGGCGGCCCAATGCCTTGGCAATTTCCTCGTCGATCGAATAGAGGTCGAAGATCGGCCGCTCGCCCTTGTAGAGCTGCAGCTTGCCGGCCGCCTGCGGCATGAATTCGAGCCCGAACTTGAGGAGCAGGTCGAACTGCTCGCGCGAGTCGATGCGAATAGTTTGCGTGTCCTCGCTGGTCATGTCGCGCAGCACGCGCTGCAGCAGGCTCAGGTCCTGGTGCAGCAGCGACATGGGCGGCATGCGCGACGAGAGCTCGCGGATGCGCGACCAGGTCTTGCGCAGGTAGGCGATGTCTTCGGCCAGCTCGGCATCGCTCGAATCCTCGCCGTTGGTGCGCAGGATGAAGCCGCCGGTGTTCGCGGGCACCACGCCGCCGCTGTCGGCCGCAGCGGCGGCCTCGATCAGCACCTGCATGCGCGTGCGCAAGGCATCGCGCAGGTCCGGCGGAATCTTCTGCGAGACGCCGACATGGTTGTCCTGCGGCAGGAAGACGAGCAGCCGGCCGGCGATGCTGATCTGGGTCGACAGCCGCGCGCCCTTGGTGCCGATCGGGTCCTTGATCACCTGCACCAGCAGCGACTGCCCTTCGAACACCTGCTTCTCGATCGGCACCACGGCGCCGCCGTTGCGGCCGTCGCGCTCCGGCTGCGGCGCGCTCGGCCGCGAACCGGGCGTGAAAGGCGCCACGATGTCGGCCACATGCAGGAAGGCCGTGCGGTCGAGCCCGATGTCGATGAAGGCCGACTGCATGCCCGGCAGCACGCGCGAGACCTTGCCGAGGTAGATGTTGCCGACCAGCCCGCGTTCGAGCGTGCGCTCCACGTGCAGCTCCTGGACGGCGCCATGTTCGACCAGGGCGACACGGGTCTCCTGGGGGGACCAGTTGATCAGGATGTCTTGCATGTTTTTAGAGCCTAAAGCCGGCCCGGCGCAGCAGCTGTGCCGTCTCGAACATCGGGAGGCCCATGATGCCCGAATGCGAGCCGCTGATGTGTTCGACGAAAGCCGCGGCCCGCCCCTGGATCGCATAGGCGCCGGCCTTGCCCATCGGTTCGCCGGTGGCGACGTAGTCGGCAATCCGCGACTTGGCGACGGCGGCAAAGCGCACGCGCGACACGCTGAGCGCCGCATGCCGGCGCCTGCCGTGCTGCAGCGCGATCGCCGTCAGCACGCGGTGGGTGCGCCCGGACAGCAGCGCGAGCATGCGCTCGGCATCCCGCGCGCCCTCCGGCTTGGCCAGGATGGCGCGGCCCAGGGCCACGGTGGTGTCGGCGCAAAGCACGGGCGCCGGCGGCAGGTCCAGCCGCTTGTGCCGCGCCACGGCCGCATCGAGCTTGAGCGCGGTGACCCGCTGCACATAGGCCGTCGGCGATTCGCCCGGCAGCTCGTGCTCCAGCGCCTCGGTGTCTTCATCCGGCCCGGCCAGCAGCAGTTCGTGGTGTACGCCGAGCAGTCCCAGCAGTTGCGCGCGCCGCGGACTTTGCGACGCAAGATAGATGAAAGACGGGTTCATTCGCGGTGATAAGGATGTCCTGCATTGACCGACCAGGCACGGTAGAGCTGCTCGACCAGCAGCACGCGCGCCATCGCATGCGGCAAGGTCAGATCCGACAGGCGGATGCGTTCGTGCGCGGCGGCCTTGAAGGCGGGATCCAGCCCGTCGGGGCCGCCGATCACCAGCGCGACGTCGTCACCCTCGCCTTGCCAGGCCTGCAACCGGGCAGCGAGCGCCTTGGTGGTGAGCGCGGTGCCGCGCTCGTCCAGCACCACGATGCGCATGCCCTTGGCGATCGCGGCCTCGATGCGCTCGCGCTCGGCCGCATAGAGCGTTTCGAGCGTCTTGGAGCCGCGCGGCTCGGTCTTGACCGCACGCAGTTCGAGCTTGAGTTCGGGCGGAAAACGCTTGGCGTAGTCGTCCCAGGCGGTCTGTGCCCAGTCGGGCATGCGCTGCCCGACTGCGACCACCAGCAGCTTCATGACCGGGACGAAGCGGTCTTGCGCGGCGCCTTCTTCGCCACCGGTGCGGCCTTCTTCGAGGCTGCGGCCTTTTTCGCGGGCGCCTTGTTCACGACCATGGTCTTGACCGGCGTCTTCCGGGCGGCCGTCTTCTTGGCCGCGGGCTTCTTCGGCTTGGCGGCCTGTTCGGCCGCGCGGATCGCGGTCTTGGCTGCGCTGGAACGGCGCAGCGAGGTGCTGTTCTTGGCCGCGGGCGCCTTTTCCTCGCTCGCCCTGGCGGGGGCTGCGGGCTTCGAAGCGCCCAGCTTGGTGCGCACCGGCTTGTCGCCCCAGATCTCTTCGAGGTGGTAGTACTGCCGGATCGCCGGCTGCATGATGTGCGCGACCGCGGCGCCGCAATCCACGATGATCCATTCGCCGTTGTCCTCGCCCTCCACGCGCGGCTTGCCGAAGCCGGCGTCCTTCACCGCATCGCGCACGCTGGCGGCGAGCGCCTTGGTCTGGCGGTTGGAGGTGCCCGAGGCGACGATCACGCGCTCGAAAAGCGGAGAGAGATGCTCGGTGTCGAATACCTGGATGTCCTGCGCCTTGACGTCCTCGAGGCCGTCGATGATGGCTCTCTGGAGTTTTTGGGTGTCTTTCTTGGCGGCGGCTTCAGTGTTCATCAGGCGGATCGATAGAGATGGTGTTGGTCAATATAGCGTGCAACCGCCGGCGGAACCAGACGAGAAAAGTCGACGCGCGTCGCAGCGCGGGTCCGGATGTCGGTCGCGCTGATGTCCATCGGCGCGAGTTCGAGGGTTTCGACGCGCGCACCGGACGGGAGGGGAGGCAGGATTCTAGGGCCAACAGGATCGGCAGAGCCCGTGGCGCCTGCGCGATACGCTACGGAAACGATAGCAATAGCCAGAATCTCCTGCCAACCGTGCCATCGCGGCAACGAAGCGGCCTGGTCGGCACCCATGATCAGCACCAGCTGGGCGGCGGGCTGCTCCTGCTGCAGTTCGCGCAGGGTGTCGAGGGTGTAGGTGGGCCCCGCGCGCAGCGTTTCGCGCGCATCGACCACCGTGCGCTCGAATCCGCCAAAGGCCAGCCGCGCCATCGCGAGCCGATGCTCGGCCGCACTCAGCGCCCGCTGCTTGTGCCAGGCGTCGCCGGTCGGGAAGATGCGCAGTTCGGCCAGGTTCAGCTGCGCCAGCGCGGCCTCGACCAATGCGACATGCGCGTTGTGCGGCGGATCGAAGGCGCCGCCGAAGACACCGACGCGGGGCGCGGTCAGAGCCATTCGCGTCGCACGATGAAGTCGCTGTAGAGCGCGGCCTCGGGCGTGCCGGGCTCCGGCTGCCGGCGATAGGCCCAGCTCGCCAGCGGCGGCATCGACAGCAGGATCGACTCGGTGCGGCCACCCGACTGCAGGCCGAAGTGCGTGCCCCGGTCCCAGACCAGGTTGAACTCGACGTAGCGGCCGCGGCGATAGAGCTGGAACGCGCGTTCGCGCTCGCCGTGAGCCATGTCGCGGCGCCGCTCGACGATCGGCAGGTAGGCCGGAAGAAAGGCATCGCCGACCGCGCGCAGCATCGCAAAACTCTGCTCGAAACCGAGCTCGGCGAAATCGTCGAAGAAGATGCCGCCGATGCCGCGCTGCTCGTTGCGGTGCTTCAAGAAGAAATACTCGTCGCACCAGGTCTTGAAGCGCGGGTACTTGTCCTCGCCGAAGGGCGCCAGCGCGTCGCGGCAAGTGCGGTGGAAATGCACCGCATCGTCTTCGAAACCGTAGTACGGCGTGAGGTCCATGCCACCGCCGAACCAGCACACCGGCTCGCCGTCGGCCGGCAGCGCGGCCAGCATGCGCACGTTCATGTGCACGGTCGGCACATAGGGGTTGCGCGGATGGAACACCAGCGACACGCCCATCGCCTCGAAAGGCGCGCCGGCGAGCTCCGGCCGGTGCTGCGTAGCCGAGGGCGGCAGCTTGGGGCCGCGTACCTGCGAGAAGCCGCAGCCGGCGCGCTCGAACAGCAGGCCGTCTTCGAGGATGCAGGTCAGGCCGCTGCCCTGCAGCGGCTCGCCCGGTTCCTTCTTCCACTCGTCGCGAACGCAGGTACCGCCATCGGCCGCTTCGAGCGCGGCCACGATGCGTTGCTGCAGACCCCGCAGGTAGTCGCCGACCGCTTGTGGATCCTCGCGCATCAGCCTTGCGAACCGCGCGCGTGGACGGCGCGGTGCCCGATGTCCTTGCGGTATTGCGCGCCGTCGAAATGGATGCGCGCCGCGACCGCATAGGCGCGTTGCTGCGCCTGCTTGACGCTGTCGGCCAGCACGGTCACACAGAGCACGCGCCCGCCGCTGGACTTGAGTTCGCCGTTCTCGAGCGTGGTGCCGGCATGGAACACCACTGCATCGGGCGCTTCGGGCGGAATGCCCGTGATGCGGTCGCTCTTGCGCGGCGAAAGCGGATAGCCGTGGGCCGCCATCACCACGCCGAGCGCGACGCGGCGGTCCCAGTCGAGCTCGATCTGGTCAAGCGTGCCGTCGGTGGCGTGCCAGAACACCTCGAACAGGTCGGACTTGAGCCGCATCATGATCGGCTGGGTCTCGGGGTCGCCCATGCGGCAGTTGAATTCGAGCGTCTTCGGATGGCCCGCGGCATCGATCATGAGACCCGCGTAGAGGAAACCGGTGAAGGGGATGCCGTCTTTTTCCATGCCGCGGATGGTCGGCAGGATGATCTCGCGCATGGCGCGCGCATGCACCTCGGCCGTGACCACCGGCGCCGGCGAATAGGCGCCCATGCCGCCGGTGTTGGGGCCCTGGTCGTCGTCCTGCAGGCGCTTGTGGTCCTGGCTGGTGGCCAGCGCGGTCACGTTGCGGCCGTCGCACAGCACGATGAAGCTGGCCTCCTCGCCTTGCAGGAACTCCTCGATGACGACGCGCGCACCACCCTCGTTGTGCGAAATGCCGAGCTTGTTGTCGACCAGCATGAAGTCGATGGCCTCGTGCGCTTCCTCGAGCGTCATCGCCACCACCACGCCCTTGCCGGCGGCCAGGCCGTCGGCCTTGACCACGATCGGCGCGCCCTTGGCATCCACGTAGGCGTGGGCCTCAGCGGCATCGGTGAAGGCCTCGTACTCGGCCGTCGGGATCTTGTGGCGCTTCATGAAGGCCTTGGAAAAAGCCTTGGAGCTCTCCAGCTGCGCCGCCGCCTTGGTGGGCCCGAAGATGCGCAGGCCGTGCGCGCGGAATTCGTCGACCACGCCGGCCGCCAGCGGCGCTTCGGGGCCGACCACGGTCAATGCGATTTTTTTCTTCAGCGCCCAGGCCCGCAATGCGGCGGGCTCGGAAATATCGATGCACTCGTAGCGCGAATCCGCGCGCGTACCGCCGTTGCCCGGCGCCACATAGACGCGGCTGACCCGAGCGGCCTGCGCCAGCCGCCACGCCAGCGCGTGCTCGCGGCCCCCTCCCCCAATCACCAGTACCTTCATTCGCAGGCTTTCATTGGCGCTTTCCTCATTCGGAGAGCGCTGCGTTGTGATAGACATCCTGCACGTCGTCCAGGTCCTCGAGCACGTCGAGCAGCTTCTGCATCTTCGCGGCGTCCTCGCCCGTGAGCTCGATGGTGTTCTCGGCCCGCATCGTGACTTCGGCCACCTCCGGCTTGAGGCCTGCCGCCTCGAGCGCGTTCTTGACCGTCTCGAAGTCGCCGACTGCGGTCAGCACCTCGATGGCGCCGTCGTCGTCGGTCACCACGTCCTCCGCGCCCGCTTCGAGCGCCACTTCCATCACCTTGTCCTCGCTGGTGCCGGGCGCAAAGACGAACTGGCCGCAGTGCTTGAACTGGAAGGCGACCGAGCCTTCGGTGCCCATGTTGCCGCCGTGCTTGGAGAAGGCATGGCGCACCTCGGCGACGGTGCGCACGCGGTTGTCGGTCATGGTGTCGACGATGATCGCGGCGCCGCCGATGCCGTAGCCCTCGTAGCGGATTTCCTCGTAGTTGACGCCTTCGAGGTTGCCGGTGGCCTTGTCGATGTTGCGCTTGACGGTGTCGGCCGGCAGGTTGACCGCCTTGGCCTTCTCGACCGCCAGCCTGAGCCGCGGATTGCCGCTCAGATCGCCGCCGCCGGCGCGTGCCGCGACCATGATTTCACGGATCGCACGGGTCCAGAGCTTGCCGCGCTTCTCGTCCTGCCGGCCCTTCCTGTGCTGAATGTTCGCCCATTTGCTGTGTCCGGCCATGGCTTTCTATCTCGCTATCTCGTGTTTTCAAAGCAGGTAGCGAGTTTACTGTCCGGCGCGCGCAACGCCCCGTGTCCTACAGCGAGACCATAGATGCTTTTTGGGATAATCCGCCGCTGATGCGCCACGTCCGATCGGGCATCTTCTTGGAATCCATCCCAGTCAAAGCGCATGAACATCCCTACAACAACAGCCGAACCCGCCGCGCTTTCGCCGCAGACTTGCGACGTGCTCGTGATCGGCGGCGGCCCGGCCGGCTCCACGGCCGCCGCCCTGCTGGCGCGGCAGGGCCGCAAGGTCGTGCTGCTCGAGAAGGCGCGCCATCCGCGCTTCCACATCGGCGAATCGCTCCTGCCGGCCAACGTGGCACTGTTCGACAAGCTGGGCCTGCGCGACGAGCTCGAGCGCATCGGCATGCCCAAGTGGGGCGTCGAATTCGTTTCGCCCGATCACGATCACGCGCAAATGGTCGAATTCGCCGAGGCCTGGGACAAGTCGATGCCCTATGCCTGGCAGGTGCGGCGCTCCGAGATGGACGAGATCCTGTTCCGCAACGCCACCACCCAGGGCGCGCAGGCCATCGAAGGCTGCCGGGTGCGCGACGTACGCTTCGACGACGACGGCGCCACCGTCCAGGCCACGCTGGACGACGGCGCCTCCTGCAACTGGCGCGCACGCTTCGTCATCGACGCCTCCGGCCGCGACACCTTCCTGTCGAACAAGTTCAAGGCCAAGCAGAAGAACCCAAAGCACAACAGCTCGGCCCTCTTCGGCCACTTCACGAATGCCGAGCGCCTGCCGGGCAAGCTCGAGGGCAACATCACGATCTTCTGGTTTGCGCACGGCTGGTTCTGGTACATCCCGCTGGCCGACGGCACGACCAGCGTCGGCGCCGTGTGCTGGCCGCACTACCTGAAGTCGCGCAGCAAGCCGCTCAAGGATTTCTTCGCCGACACCATTGCGAGCTGCCCGCAGCTGGCCGCGCGCCTCAAGAACGCCACGCTGGTCGGCGACGCGGTCTACGCCACCGGTAACTATTCGTACACCAGCACCCATTGCAGCGGCGAGCGCTACCTGATGCTGGGCGATGCCTTCACCTTCGTCGACCCGGTGTTCTCCTCGGGCGTCTACCTCGCGATGCACAGCGCCTTCGAAGGCGCGGAGGTGGTGGCCACCGCACTCGACCGACCCGCGCAGGCCGCCCCGGCGCGGCAGCGCTTCGAGCGCTACATGCGCAAGGGTCCGCGCGAGTTCTCGTGGTTCATCTTCCGCGTCACGAACCCGACCATTCGCGAGTTCTTCATGTACCCGCAAAACCCGTTCCGCGTAAAGGAAGCACTCATGTCGCTGCTGGCCGGCGACATCTACGGCAAGACGCCGATCTGGCGCTCGCTGCGAGTGCTCAAGGCGATCTACTACCTGGTGTCGGCCGGGCATCCGCGCCGCACCTGGGAGGCCTGGCGCAGGCGACGCAGCAACATCCGCGACCTCGGGCCGCTTGCCGGCGAAAACATCGTCGAGGCCCAGTGAGCGCGCGCGATTTCAACGGGGTGCCGCCCCTGCGCGTCCAGCGCTTGTCCTTGTCGCAAAGCCTGGCCCTGCTGTCTGCCGGCAACCCGCCCTTCGGCGCGCTGGGCTACGGCACACCGGACGACCTAGCCTGGATGCCCACGGTCAATGCGCGCGTTCTTTCGGGAGCGGGCGCCATGGCCGACGTGTGGCATGCCAGCGAACGCATCGAATCCGGCACCACCGGCGTGGTGCGCTGGCGCTGCGACGGCCACTGGATGCTGGGCGCCATCGATCTCGACGAGGCCACTGAAAAGGTGGGCCTGGCCGCCCTCGCCCAGCGGGCCTATCGCGACCTGTTCGAGTCGCTCGAGCAGACGGGCTGCGCCCACCTGCTGCGCGTGTGGAACTACCTGCCGCAGATCAATGGCGACGGCGGCGGCCTCGAGCGCTACCGGCAGTTCAACCTGGGCCGCCAGCAGGCCTTCTTCGACGCCGGCCAAGCCGCTTTCGAAGGAGCGCCGGCCGCCTGCGCGCTCGGCATCCACCAGGGCGCGCTGTGCATCCGCTTCCTGGCGGGACGCATCGCGCCGCTACCGGTCGAGAACCCGCGGCAGGTCTCGGCCTACCGCTATCCGCCGACCTACGGCCCGCGCTCGCCGACCTTCTCGCGCGCGGCGCTGGCCGAGATCGGTGGCGGCGACGTGGCGCTCTTCATCTCGGGCACGGCGAGCATCGTCGGCCATGAAACCGTGCACCTGGGCGACGTGGTGGCGCAGACCCAGGAAACGCTGCGCAATCTCGGCGCGGTGATCGCGGCGGCCAACGGGCGCGCGACCACGCGCTTCGATCTCGCGGCCCTCGATTGCGTGGTGTACGTGCGCCATGTCGCCGATGCGCCGATCGTGCGCCGGGTGCTCGAAGAAACGCTGGGTGCAGAGGCTCACACCGTGAGCCATGCGGTCTACCTGGAGGCGGACATCTGCCGCCAGGACTTGCTGGTGGAGATCGAGGCCCATGCGGTTGCCAACGGCTCATTGCGCGCCTGAAAGCGCGAGCACGCCATGATGAACCGGCTGCTGCGCTGGATCCTCTTCATTCCGCTCGCCTTGCTACTCTACGCCCTGCTCCTGCTGCTGGGCAGCATCTCGCTGGCCTGGAACCTGGTCGCGATGCTGCTCTACCCGGTGCTGCCGGCGCGCGTGGGCCGCTCGCTCGGCCGCAGCGTCATCGCCTTCGCCTACCGCTCGTTCTGGGCCACGGCCTCGGCCATCGGCATGATGCGCATCGACGCGAGCTGCCTCGACGCCTTGCGCGACGAACGCGGCGTGATCTTCGTCGCCAACCATCCGACCATGCTCGACGCCCTGCTGCTGGTGGCGCGCCTGCCGCGCAGCGCCTGCATCATGAAGGCCGACCTGATGCGCAACATCTTCCTCGGGGCAGGCGCGCGGCTGGCGCGCTACATCCGCAACGACTCGGCGCGCACCATGGTGCGGCTCGCGGTCGAAGATCTCAAGAACGGCGGCCAGTTGGTGATCTTCCCCGAGGGCACGCGCACCGTGATACCGCCGCTCAATGCCTTTCGCCCCGGCGTCACGCTGATCGCCAAGCTCGCACAGGTGCCGATCCAAACCGTCTTCATCGACACCGATTCGCCCTACCTCGGCAAAGGCTGGCCGCTGTGGCGCGTGCCGCCGCTGCCGATCGTCTTCAGGCTCCGGCTCGGGCAACGCTTTGCGCCGCAGCAGGACAGTGACGCGCTGCTGCACGAGATCGAACAATACTTTCGCCACCCCATGGAACA
Source organism: Variovorax sp. LjRoot84 (assembly GCF_964254305.1). Lineage (NCBI taxonomy): Bacteria > Pseudomonadati > Pseudomonadota > Betaproteobacteria > Burkholderiales > Comamonadaceae > Variovorax > Variovorax sp. LjRoot84. Next base: position 2,728,266 of record NZ_CAXUTE020000001.1, on the reverse strand, counting down.
GCGCGCCTCCGACGCGCAGCCCGCATGCCAGACGTCTCGCGCACCCACCTTGTCCTGATTCCCAGCTACAACACGGGCGAGCGCCTGTTCTCGACGGTCAGCGCGGCCCGCGCGCAATGGAGCCCGGTCTGGGTGGTGGTCGACGGCAGCACCGACGGTACCGGCGAACGCCTGCAGCAGATGGCCGCCTCCGACCCCGGCTTGCGCGTGTGGGTGCTGCCGCAGAACCAGGGCAAGGGCGCGGCCGTGCTGCATGGCTTGCGCGCGGCCCAGGAGGCCGGCTACACGCATGCGCTCACCATGGACTCCGACGGGCAGCACCCGGCCGACCTGATCCCGGCCTTCATGCAAGCCTCACAGGCCCGGCCCGAGACCATGGTGCTGGGCCGCCCGGTCTTCGATGCCTCGGCGCCGCTGCTGCGCGTGCGCGGCCGGCGCGTCTCGAACGGCTGGACCCAGCTCGAAACCCTGTTCGCCGGCATCGGCGATTCGCTCTACGGCTTTCGCGTCTATCCGGTGCCGGAGCTGATCGCAGTGATGGCGCGCCAGCCCTGGATGCGCCGCTTCGACTTCGACACCGAGGCCGTGGTGCGCCTCGCGTGGGGCGGCGTCAAGCCGGTCAACATCGATGCGCCGGTCAAGTACCTCACGGCCGAGGAAGGCGGCGTCTCGCACTTCAACTACGTGCGAGACAACCTGCTGCTGAGCTGGATGCACACGCGGCTGATGCTGGAGTTCGTGCTGCGCTTGCCCGTTCTCCTGCTGCGCCGGCTGCGGCGAGCGCCGCCGTTTCAGCGTTGATCAGATCATCCCGCCATTGATCGAGATGATCTGCCCCGTGATGTAGGCCGCCTCATCGCTGGCCAGAAACCCCGCCAGCGCAGCCACCTCTTCCGGCCTGCCCGCCCGCTTCACCGGCACCAGCTGATCGATCATCGCCTTGTCGAACACGCCGTCGGCCATCGGCGAAGCGATGATGCCGGGCGCGATGGCGTTGACGGTCACGCCGCGCGCTGCCACTTCGAGCGACAGCGCCTTGGTCGCGCTGTTGAGCGCGCCCTTGGCGGCCGCGTAGTTGACCTGGCCGCGGTTGCCCGTCAGCGAGGCCACCGACGAGATGTTGAGGATGCGGCCCCAGCGCGTGCGCAGCATCGGCAGCAGCAAGGGCTGCGTGACGCGGAAGAAGCCGTTGAGCGAGACGTCGATCACCTTGTGCCACTGCGCGGCGCTCATGCCCGGCAGCACCGCATCGTCGTGCACGCCGGCGTTGTTGACGATCACCTGCACCGGCCCGCCGGCCAGCATGCGTTCGCACGCGGCGCGCGAGGCCTCGTCGCTCTGCAGGTCGAACACATGGCATTCGGCCTGGCCGCCCGCGGCGATGATAGTGGCCGCGAGCTGCTCGACCGCCTCGGGCCGCGAGTTGGCATGCAGCAGCACGGTGGCGCCGTCGCGCGCCAAGCGCTCGGCGATGGCCGCACCGAGAGCGCCGCTGGCGCCGGTGATCAGTGCGCGTTTACCGGTAAGGCTCATGAGGATGCTCCCGTTGCAAGCGGCGTATTGAGCACAACGACCGCACGGCCTTCTGCCAGCGGCCTGCCCTGCGCGTCCCTCACCGCGAATTCGTAGAGGATCTGGCTGGCGTCGCCCGAGGCGCGCTGCGCATGCACGTGCAGTTCGCCTTCGACCTCGTCGAGGCGCTGCGCGGCAAAGCGCACATTGCGCGCGCTGGCCAAAAAGCCGGCCGAGGGCTCGCTGCCCTCCTCCGCGATCAGCCCGCCGTGCAAGGCCATGGCTTGCGCCGCATATTCGATCGCATTCGGCGACAACAGCCCGCTGGCCGTGCGCAAGGGGTTGTCCTCGCGCCGATGCGTCGTGGTGGTGCAGTGGATGGCCTGCGCATCCCACGACACCAGGCGCTCCAGCAGGCACATGCTGCCGCTGTGCGGAATGCGCCTCGCGATGCCGGCCTGGTCGAGCTGCTGCGGTGCGGTGGTCACGCAGCCTCCCTGCGGTCGGCCACCAGCAGCACGTTGGCGAAGGGCGTGCCTTCGCTCATCGGCATGCTCTGCACCGAGAAGCCCAGGCGCTGCAGCAGCGCCGTCCAGTCCGCCAGCGGCCGGCCCCAGGTCGGCGAGACGCGATGGCCGCGGATGCGCGTGACGGTGCGGTCCACCCATTGGCTGATGGCGAAACCGCGCCGGCTGGCCATGTCGCCGACGCGCAGCAGCAATCGCCCGCCCGGCTGCAGCGCGGCGTGCACGCGCCGCAGCACGCCCTCCTGCGCGGCGTGGTCGACGTAGTGCAGCACGTCGAGGATCACGACCAGGTCGCAGGCCGGCATGGCGGCCGTGCACATGTCGGCGCAGACGAAGCGCGGCGCCGGCTGCAGATGGCCGATGGAGTTTTCGGCGCGCGCCACGTCCTTGGGCATCAGCTCGATGCCGGTGTACTCCGCGGCGGCCGGTGTCGTAGGCCATGCAGGCGGCCAATGGCCCGCTCGCGACTGCATCGCGGCCATCGCCGACAGCAGGCTCGCGAACAGTCCCTGGCCGCAGCCGATGTCGACCACGCGCCGGTGGCTCTCGCCGATCAGGCCGCGTTCGACGAGGCCGCGGAACACCGGATCGCGCCCCAGCTTGCCGCGCGCGAAATGCCAGGCGAAGTTGCCGGCCTTCCTGTACGGCGCAGTGGCCGCTTCATGCAGTCGGCGCCATGCGGCGTCGGTGGTGGTCGATACCTGTGAACTCATGCGGCCAATGCTTCCGGCAAGGTGACTGCGCGCAAGCCGTTCGCATGAATGCGCGCCAACAGGGGGGGCAATACCTCGAGCACGATAGGCCGTCCGGCCGCCGTGCGCGCCGCATGGCCGTCGTGGAGCAGCAGGATGTCGCCTGCCTGCAGATCGCGCGTGAGCCGCGCCAGCACGGTGGCCGCGTTGCGCTCGCGCGTGTCGAAGCCGCGGCGCGTCCAGCTCACGAGCGAAAGGCCCATGCGATGCAGCACCGGCGCAAGAAAAGGATTGCGAAGGCCCGCGGGCGCGCGAAAGCAGGTCGGCCGCTCGCCGGTCACTTCCTGCAGCACCTGTTGCGCGCGCGAGATCTCGGCCGCGAAACCGCGCGGCCCGAGAAAGGAGAAGTTGTGCCGATGCCGCGCCGTGTGGTTCTGGATGCTGTGGCCGCGCGCCACGATCTCGCGCGCCAGCGCCGGGTGTTCGAGCACGCGCTCGGCGATGCAGAAGAAAGTGGCGCGCTGGCCATGAGCGTCGAGCTGGTCCAGCACCTGCGGCGTGACCTCCGGGTCAGGCCCGTCGTCGATGGTGATCGCGACTTCGTGGCGCGCGACGGCCGGCTGCGGCAGCCGCGTCACGTTCGGGCCCAGCAGGCTGCTGCGCGGCGTGAGCCCTGCGGCGGTGATCAGCACATGGTTGAGCACGATCGCGCCGATGGCCCACGGCGCCGCCCCCGGCACCAGCACACCGGCCGCGATGGCGAGCAGATGCCAGCCGACGCTGGCGCGAATGATCGGCGGCCAGGGCCAGGACTCGGGAGCAGAAAGAGTTTGGGGCATCGGGAAGGATTTTCCCATCACTGACGAGCCGCCGAAGCCCCGGCAGGCCCGCGCGCAAACGCGGCCGACAGCAGCAGCGCGAGCAGCGCGCCAGGCGCTACCACGCGGCCGATCGCCGACAGCGCGGGAATGTCCGAGATCGCGATCAGCGTGAAGGAAACCACGGTCGTGAGGTTGGCCAGCATCAGCGAAGCCAGCGTGTCTTCGTCGGCGCGGCCGGTCTCGCGCAGCTGGTCGAAGAAGAGCGCGTAGTTCGAGCCCACGGCCACCACCAGCAGCAGGCCCACGAGATGCAGGATGCCCAGCGGCACCTGCAGCACCGCCAGGCCGCCGAGCGTGAGCAGCACCGCGACCAGCAGCGGCTCGCACACGGCCAGCAGCCGGCGCCCGGAGCGCAGGTAGACGCCCAGCAGCACCACCACCGCCAGCGCACCGAGCATCACCTGCACGAAGGCCTCGTGCAGGTAGCGCCGATAGAGACCGCGCAGCTCGTCGCCGACGTTGACCACCTGCACCTCGGGCACATCCGCCAGCGCCGCCGCGAGGCGCCCTGCATCGAAGCGCTCGCCGGGGTGCAGCGAGATCAGCGCCGACCAGCCGCCGCCCGGCCGCTGGAACATCAGTGCATTGACCACGGCGCCCAGCGGCCCGTTCTCGAGATCGGCACGCCGGATCATGGGTTGCGAGCGCGCCTTCTCGACATCGGCGAGGAAAGGCGTGAGCCGGCTCGCCGGCAGCGGCAGGCCCTGGGTCGCTTCGGCCAGCCGCGTCTTCAGCGTCGCGGCATCGGGCAGGCTGGCGATGCGCGCGGCCTGCGCGGCCTCGCTGGGCAGCAGGCGCGTGACGCTCTCGAAGCCAGCCAGTTCGCCCTGGTCCACCAGCGCTTCGAGCTTCGCGGCAGCGGCCTCGGCGTTGCGCAAGGTGGCCTGCTCGTCGGCGCCGCGGACCACGACCAGCGTGCCGCCGTCGCTGGCGCCGATGTCGGCACGCAGTTCCTCGTCGAGCTGCTGCGCCGCCTTGGGCACCGGGCTCATGGCGCTGAGTTCAGCCCGCCACAGATGGCCGCCCTGCCACAGCACCAGCGCCAGTGCGGCCGCGCCCAGGCCCGCGAACAGGTAGCGCAGGCGCGGCAACGCACGGACGATGACGCCTGCGACCTGGGCCATCTGGCGCCGCATGCCCATGCCGGTCGCACCGTCGGGCGCCAGCACCGGCAGCACGTGGCGCGCGACGAGCGCTGCGGCGATCAGGCCGGCCAGCGAGAACACGCCGAGCTGTGCGAGCCCGGGGAAGCCCGAGAACACCAGCGCCGCGAAGCCGCAGACCGAGGTCAGCAGGCCCAGCCGCACGGTGGGCCAATGGATGTCGCGCCAGCGTTGCCAGCCGGTGCCCGGCACTGCCGCGCCGCGCGCCTGGATCAGGTAGTAGATCGCGTAGTCGACGGTCTCGCCGATCAGCGTGCTGCCGAAGCCCATCGTGAGCCCGTGCACTTCGCCGAACCACAGGCTGACCGCCGCCGTGCCGCCCACCACGCCGGTCGCGACCGGCAGTACCGCGATCACCAGCGCGCGCGGCGAGGCAAAGGCCAGCAACAGCAACACGCCCATGACGATGCCGCCGACGGTGGCGAGCTTGATCGCCTCGCCCTTGATCTGGTCGCGGCTCTGCACCGAGAATACCGGCGCGCCGCTCATCTGCAGCCGCGGGCCGGCGCTGCCCATTTCGCGCGTGGCGGCCTCGAAGGCGCTGCGCACGCGCTCGACCGCGAGCGCCTGCGCGTCCAGGTCGCTGCCGGCCGCATGCGTGGTCGCCAGGATCAGTGCGCGCGGCGCGCGGCGCGAGGCCCAGACGCCGTGTTCGCTGCGCGGCGAGCTCGCGGGGATCAGGCCTTCGGCGATGCGCTGCGTCTCGCCCGTGGGGTCGCGCTCCAGCAACGGCTTGGTGATGTTGCCGGCCGGCGTGCCGAGCAGCGACAAGGTGTCGACGATCGCATCGCGCAAGCCGGCGGCGGTGAAGCGCTCGGGCCTCACGTCGGGCGCCAGCCGGTAGCGGTTGTCGAAGAGCCAGGTGCCGGACTCCTTCCAGTCGCTGGTGTCGCCGTTCTGCACCTGGTCGAAGAGCTTGCTCTCGCGCATCGCCGCGGCCACGGCGCGCGACACCTCGGCGCGTTGCGCGGCATCCTTGCCGCCCTCGATGCCGATGAAGAGCGTGCGCGATGCGATCCCGCTTTGCACCTGCTCGATCAAGACGCGCTGCCGCTCGTCAGGGCTTTCGGGCAGGAAGGCCGAGAGGTCGGCGCTGAAATGCGTGCGTGCGATCAGCGCGACGCCCGCCGCGAGCGCCAGCAGCCAGATGCCGAGCACCAGCGCGATGCGCCGCCGGCCGGGTGCGGCAGCGTGGCGCGTCACGGCGCGGTGCGCGTGGGTGTGATGCTCATCACCGAGCGGTCGCCGCCGATGAACTCCATCTCGATGCCGAGCACTTCGCCCGCGCGCCCGCTCAGGCGCAGCGTGCGCACCTGGGCCGCGAGCTTCTCATCGATGGGCACGAGGTCCAGCGTCCACTTGTCGGGGGTGCCGGAGACCGAGGTGCGGAAGTAGCGCGCGAGGCTTTGGGTATTGCCGTTCAAGGTGCCGCGCATGGCTTCGACCATGCCGAGCAGCTCGGGCATGCTGTCGAGCGTCATGGTGCGCGTGCGTCCGCCGCGCGACAAGGTCAGCGTGTTGCCGTCGACCGCCATGGTCTCGGGGCGTGGCGTGAGCGTGCGCCGCGTCAGCCGGTCGGGCGCCTGGAAGCTCAGCGTGCCGCTGGCGTCCAGCGGGCCTTCGAGGCCGCGCACGAAGCGCTGCTCGGTGAAGCGCGCCTCGCCGCTCTTCTGCTTGGCGAGGAGGCCCATCAGTTCAGGAAGGTCGAGGGCCCAGGCGGATGATGCGGAAAAAGCCAGCACCGCCAGCAGTCCCCTGCCCCAGCGCTCAAGCCGAATCTTCGAGCCAGAAGTCATGAAAATTGAACCAGTTGTAGGGATAGGCACGGCACAAGGCCTCGAGCCGTGCCACATAAGTTTCGAGCGCGGCGTGGATGCGGCGTTCCCGCTCCGCCGGGTCGGATATGCGCTCGCTGAAGTCGGCCAGCGGCTCGAAGCGGACATCGTAGCGCGCCCCTCCGACATAGAGCCCGGCCATGAAGAACACCTTGCGACGCAGCAGCGCGGCCAGCCGGAACGGGCCATCGTTGATGAGCGCCGGCTGCCCGAGAAAAGGCAGCTCGATGCTGTTGCCGCGTTGCTGGCCCGCCTCGTCCGGACCCGCCAGCGTGCGATCGGCCAGGAGGCCCGCGAGGCCGCCGCCGTCGAGCCAGTCGCGCAGCGCGAGCATCGAATGCGGCCGGCCCAGGGCGATGATGTGGGGCCGCAGGCCGGGCAGGCTGATCGCGTCGAGCACCGTGGTGATCTGCTGTGCGTTGTCTTGGTACATCAACATCGCGAGCCGCAGGTCTTCGGGGTTTTGGCTCTGCTGCTTGCAGGCGCCCATCGCCTCGAAGCTGCCGATGTGCGCCCCCAGCAGGAAGGCGCCCCGCCCCGCGTGCGCTTCGGCTTCGACCGGCAGATTGCCATAGACCCGGATGTCGAACAGGTCCAGGCGGCCGCGCAGCAAATAGATGCGATCGAGCACCGTCGAAGCAAAGGCATGGAGCAGCCGATAGCCATCGACCCAACCGGCATTCGGGCCGATCGCCCGGAACAGGTAGCGCTTGATGTGGCGCCGCTGCGCCGGCGAAAACAGCAGGAAGTAGAGGCTGATCGGATGCAGGATGAGACGCGCCAACGGCCGCCCGCATTTGATGGCGATCCAGCAGATCACGCGCAACGCCAGCATGTTGCTGCGCTCGGGCATGCGTGACCAGTCGGCCTGGCGCGGCTTCGCGTCGCCGGCCTCGGGCGGAATGCTGCTCATGCCGTGCTGCCCGGCGTCCAGCGCCCGCTCGCCACCGTCACCCCGGAAGAGTGCGCCTCGAAGCGCAGCCCGCGCGAGGCGCCGGTTTCGGGAATGAGGTCGATCACGAGCGTGCTGCCCGGGCGCACCGGCGCGAGGAACTTGGCCGCCGCCAGCGTCGGCTGTGCACCGAGCCGGGCCGCCAGCGCGGGCACGCCCTGCACTGCTTCGAGCACTTCCGACAGCAGCAGCGCACCGGGCAGCAAGGGCTGGCCCGGGAAATGACCCGCGAAAGCCGGATGGTCCGCCGGCACCTCGTGCGTAAGCTGCACCGGCGTGCCGTCGGAGGCGAGCTGCGCCAGCGCGAACTCGCGCAGTGCCCTGGCGGTGAGCTTGCCCGTCCCCTCGCGCGGAAAGGCCGTGACGTGCACCACGCGGCGCGGCACGAACACCGCTTCCAGCCGCTCGCGCAGCGCCGCGATGATCGCGTGCGCATCGAGCGCCGGCGCCACCACGAAAGCCACCGGCCGCACCACACCGTCGGTCACGTCGTCGGGCAGCCAGAAGGCACCGTCCACGACGCCCGGGATGCTGTTGAGATGGTGGTTGAGGTAGCCCAGCGAGCTGCGCCGGCCAGCCACGTGGATCAGGTCGTTGGCGCGGCCCAGCAGGCGGAAGCGGCGATCGTCGACCAGCTCCAGCACGTCGGCCAGCGGCGTCGGCTCGGGGATGAAATCGCCTTCGAAGATGAAGCGCTCGCCGCCCTCGGCGTCGTGCTCGGCATGCACGCGGATCTGGCCGAAGGTCTCCCAGACCTCGCTCTGGGTGGGCCGCCGCGTCGCGACCTGGCCCGATTCGGTGCTGCCGTAGATCTCGATCAGCATGCCGCCCGTGGCCTCTTCGGCCTGGGCCGCGAGCTGCGGCGAGAGCGGCGCGGTGGCCGAGAGAATCAGGTCCACCGGCGGCAGCGCCACGCCCGAGAGCAGCAGGGTCTTGAGATGGAAAGGCGTTGTCACCAGCGCGCGCGGCTGCGGCACCGAGGCCAGCGCCGCCGCGACATCGGCCGGGAAGAAGGGCCGTCCGCTGTCGAAAGCGGCACCGCCCAGCATGGCCAGCAGCACCGAGGATTCGAGGCCGTAGCTGTGCTGCACCGGCACCGTCGCCACCAGCGTGAGGCCGGCCAGCGAGGGGCGCCCGAGCAGGCCGGACAAGCGATCGACCGCCGCGGCCACGTCGCCCACCAGCGTCTGCCACGACTTGGCATGCGGCTGTGGCGTGCCGGTCGAGCCGGAGGTCAGCAGGCTGACGGCATGCAGGTCGCTCGCGATCTCGGGCACAGGCCGATCGCCCGCGTCGGCGACGGGCGCGCGGTTCTCGATCAGGATGCGCGGCATGCCCGGCGTCTCGGCCTGTTCCGCGTCCACGATGGCGAAGGTGTGGCCGCCGGCCTCGACGAGGCGCGCCAGCGTGTCGGGCCGTGCATCGGGCGGCAGCAGGCTGGTCTCGCCGCGCACCAGTGCGGCCGCCAGGCTGACCGCGAAGGCATAGCGGTCGACGCAGAGGTTGATCACCGGGCCGCCGGCCTCCAGCTCGGGTGCAAAGCGCGCGACGTCGGCCAGGAACTGGCGCGCGCTCACCGGCACGCCGTGACGCCAAGCGAGCGGCGCTTCAGGATCGCGATCGGAAAGAAGCGGAATCGGATTCATCGCCGGGTGTGGGTATCGACCGGCGCACCGTAGAACGCGCGCACCGTGTCGATCAGGCGGGTGCGCTCGAATTCGGGATGCAGCCGATAGCGCAGAAGGTACTCGCCCAGGAACAGCCCCGCCACCATCAGAGGGGTGAGCAGATTGGCCAGCACCGACCAGGCGGCGAAGGACAGGAAGGCATAGACCGCGATCGAGGCCACGGTCATGAGCGCGAAATAGGCGGTCCAGACACAGGTCACGCGCGCGGTGTAGGCACGCATGGCCGGCGACAGCGGATGGATGCGCTCGGCGAACTGGCCGATCAGCGACAGGCGGTCGCCGCGCAGCGTGCTGCCGAACCATCCGCACAGCAAGGCGTTGATGCCCGCGTGCTGCAACACATAGAGCCGATTGGGGTCCCCCGCCTCGCCGCGCAGCACCAGCGCGAAGCCGATCACACCGGCCGCGCCGGCCACTGCCAGGCCCCAGGCGCCGAAGCGGCTACCGGCCAGGCCCAGCGCTGCCAGCCACAGCGGTGCGAGCAGCACCCCCACCGCCCAGGGCGCGGCGGCGTGGTACAGCATCATCCAATGGGAAACGCCGGCATAGGCCACCCCCGCGAGCAGCAGGAGCGCCATGCGCCATCGAGACATGGATCAGGAAGCGCCGCGATTCTGCGCGACGTGGGCCGCAAGACTGCGCAGCGACTGGAAGATTTGTTGATTGCGCTCGTCATCGGAGCGCAGCTGGAAGCCGTACTTGCGCGAGACCTCGAGCGCGACTTCGAGGATGTCGATCGAATCGAGCCCCAGGCCTTCCCCGTACAGCGGCGCCGTGGGCACGATCTCGGAGGGTGCGATCTCGAGATTGAGCGACTCCACAAGAAGAACAGCCAGCTCGTTCTCGAGGGCTGACTGTTCGGGCGCATCGCCGACGGCGGAAATAGGGGGCTGGGTCGATGACAAATCAAACTCCGAGAACTTTTGAATGAACTATCGCACGGGGTGCGAATTATAGGAGGCCGCTTCGATAGACTCCGCTGCGTACCACTGACCGGGAGCACCCATGGCCGACCCCCTACTGATCGCCCGCCACGACACCATCGAATGCGCCCTGCTGCCGGGCCTGACCAACCGCCACGGCCTGATCACCGGCGCCACCGGCACCGGCAAAACCGTCACCTTGCAGACCATTGCCGAACAGCTTTCGAACATCGGCGTGCCGGTGTTCATGGCCGACGTCAAGGGCGACCTGACCGGCGCCAGCCAGCAAGGCAGCATCGGCGAGAAGATGGCCGCCACCCTCAAGGAACGCGGCATCGAGCTGCCCCAGCCCCTCGCCTGCCCCGTCACGCTGTGGGACGTGTTCGGCGAACAGGGCCACCCGGTGCGCGCCACCGTCTCCGACATGGGCCCGCTGCTCTTGGGCCGCATGCTCAACCTCAACGAAACCCAGGCCGGCGTGCTGAACCTGGTGTTCAAGATCGCGGACGACAACGGCCTGCTGCTGCTCGACCTGAAGGACCTGCGCGCCATGCTGCAGCACGTGGGCGAGAACGCGAGCCAGTTCACCACCGAATACGGCAACATCAGCGCCGCCAGCGTGGGCGCGATCCAGCGCGGCCTACTGCAGATCGAGAGCCAGGGCGGCGACAAGTTCTTCGGCGAGCCGATGCTCAACATCGCGGACTTCATGCAGACCGCGGACGGCAAGGGCGTGGTCAACATCCTCGCCGCCGACAAGCTGATGAACTCGCCGCGGCTCTACGCCACCTTCCTCTTGTGGCTGCTGTCGGAGCTGTTCGAGCAACTCCCCGAGATCGGCGACCCGGAGCAGCCCAAGCTGGTGTTCTTCTTCGACGAGGCCCATTTGCTCTTCAACGAGGCGCCCAAGGCCCTGGTCGAACGCATCGAGCTCGTGGTGCGACTGGTGCGCTCCAAGGGCGTGGGCGTGTTCTTCGTGACGCAGAACCCGCTGGACATTCCGGATACGGTGCTGGCGCAGTTGGGCAATCGCGTGCAGCACGCGCTGCGGGCCTTTACGCCGCGGGATCAGAAGGCCGTGAAGGCGACAGCCACGACGATGCGGCAGAAGCCGGGGTTGGATATCGAGACGGCGATCACGGAGCTGGCGGTTGGGGAGGCGCTGGTGAGTTTTCTCGACGGCAAGGGGCGGCCGACGATCACCGAGCGTGTGTATGTGCTGCCGCCGGGAAGCCAGATCGGGCCGATCACTGCTGCGCAGCGGCAGGCGTTGATTGCGAACTCGCTGGTGGCCGGGGTTTATGAGAAGGCCGTAGACCGCGAGTCGGCGTACGAAAAGCTCAAGGGACGGGCCGAGACGGCGCCTGACGCGCCGGCTATCAAAGGCAAGCCTGGCGCTGCAGCGGCGGAGGAATCGGGTGGGCTGATGGGTGGGCTGAACGAGATCCTGTTCGGCTCCACGGGCCCGCGCGGCGGCAAGCGCGATGGGCTTGCGCAGACGATGGCCAAGTCGGCGGTGCGGACCATGGGCACCACCGTCGGCAAGGAGATCCTGCGCGGGGTACTGGGTGGGATCTTTGGAGCTAAGACGCGGCGCTGAAGGGCCCAGTCCTGATCGCCCTTTTTGCCCCGGCATGCGGGTGTCGCCCACGAGCTTCTCGACATCGCATTGCCCAAATGAGCCTCCGGGTCACGGCAGGCGCCAGCCCTGGAAGCCGGCGTCCGGATCGAGCGGCGAAGGCGGCGCCATGCCGCTTTCTGCAGTGAAGCCGGCGTAGTCCACGAGCCTGACCACGGTCGAGAAAGGCTCGGACTCGACCGCAAGGATGGCGGCGCGAAACACAAGGCGAACGCAGCCATCGATGTTCTCGCCGCCACCACGCGCGAAGGCGCGCAGGCCCGACCCCGCATGGGTGAAACCACCGACGTGACGTGTGGGCGGGACCGTGAGGGCGCTCGATGGTGCGGCGCCGAGGGCATCCAGCACATCGCCGCTGCGCAGTTCCACCGACAGCCGCAGCGTGATCGGCTGGGCGGCTCGCGCCAACTCCAGTCCAACCCAGAAGGCTTCGTTGTCGGCCGTCGGCACGATGAGGTCGCCCTGCCGGCCGAGCCCGACCGGCAGCGCACCCAGGCTAGAGGGCAGGCTGCCGGAGGCGATGCGCGACGTCGGGCGCAGGAAGCGCTGGAACGACAGGCGCAACCCCGGCGGGATGCATGCGCCCGCAAGGTCGATCCAGTCGGCGGTCGGCGTGGCGATGGACGTGGCTGGCCTCCTGGCGACTATTCCATTCCCGCCTTCAAGGCCTCGAGCGCGCAGGGCGGCAGGTTCAGCGAGGCCGCGCGGGCGCGGGTCGCGCGCGGCAGGCGGGCCAGTGCCTCCGGCGACCGCGGCACGCTGCGCGGCGCACGCTTGGCCACCTTCGGCAGCATGCCGGGCTGGAGCGCCTGCGACGGCGGCGATGGCGGGGTGCTGACCTGAGGCCGAAGGACGGCACGCGCGAGTTCCTTCCTGGCAGAGGACTTCACTTCTTCGTCGGTGTTCCACACCAGGAATGGCGGCAGCGCGGCCAGGGCCTGGATCCGTGCCCACATGTCCGCCGGAACGAGGTCGACGCGCTTGCGGGCAGCCTGCGCCAGCAAGGCCCAGCTGCGCTGGAACATCGGCGGGCCGCGCAAAGCGTTGACCCGCCGCAGCTTCGGGTCCGCGCATTGCAGCGCGAGCGCCTCCACGTCGGGATGACCCTCGCCGAGCAGCCCGCGAAGGTTCGCGACGACGGTGTCGAGCATGCTGATGTCGCGTCCGGAATCGCGCTCACGCTCGATCAGGAGCAGGTGGCCGCCGATGATGCCGGCCACGGGATTGCGGGACTTGAGCATCAGCATCTCTTCGAGTCGTGCGCTCAGGATACGCCGCTCGTTGGCCATGGCCTGCTTGGCGGTTTCGGCCATCCGATCTTCCGCATCGGTCTCGGCGTCGTGCTCTTCGCCGAGCCGGCGCATCATCACCGCGGCGCGCGGTCGCGGATCGACCTTGGTCGCGCCCGGAACGACCCGCCGCAGCACGAAGACCTCGGTGCGCCACCCTGCGCAGACGATCAGGCTTTGCTCGATTGCATGCCCTTCCTCGATGTCCTGCCGCAGGAAGTAGCTGCCGGGGTCCACCGCTGCAACGCTGAAGGCATAGGCGTCGCCGCCCTCATGGCGCTCGCGCACCTGTTCCATGTCGATGACGGCCTCCCCGTTCGCATCGACGATGCTGACACCGTGCCACGGCGGCGTGGTGCCCGGCACGGTATCGATCTTCCTGCTGTAGGTGCGAACCATGACCATGATCACCGCCTGCCCGGGCAACGCCACGAGCGCATTGGCCGCATCCACCGCACGCCGGCGGCCGGCCTGGTGGTACTCGTGGCTTGCCGCAGTGTCCGGCAGCGGCACCACGGTTGCCAGTAGCTGGGCCTGGCCCAGGTCGGTGAGCGGGTGATCACGATCCAGCATCACCACCCGCTGGGTGATTGCGTTCCCGATTCGGATCTTCACCTTGAACAGGCCCGGCGGCAGAGGTGTGGAAAGATGGGCTGGTCCATAGTCGACCAGGGAGAACCGGTTGTCGACGACGAATATCTCGGCCGTGGGATCGCCGGGATCGACGTCGAGGCGGTAGACCTCACTGCCATCGAACTGCATCACCGGCACACCGGCATCCACGATCGCGACCTTGGTCGGACGCACGACTTCGAAGCCGTGGCGTAGCCCGGCGTCCGGCACTTCCATCAGGTACAGGCCAGGCTTGAGCGCCAGGACCTTGGGCCCATCGTCCACCGTGAATGTCCGGCTCACCACCGGCGGCGACCCCGACCACAGGTGCGCATTGGCGCCCGTGGCCGAGGCCTTGAACGTGAGCGTGACCTCATAGGCCGGCGGCGTGACGCCGCGGGCAAAGATGAGGCCGGAGTCCTCCTGCACGACTTCGGGCTCCTGCGCGACGTCGCGGTCGTCGCGATCGCGCTGCACGAAACGCGCGGACTGCGCATTGCGCACCCAGTCGGCCAGGCTGCGGCCGGTCACGCGCCCGTTCACATCGGCCGCCGCGCCTCGCAAGCCTTCGAGCAGGGTCCAGGTGAACACGCCGTGGGTTCTGTCCTCGTCTTCGGCGATCGGAACCTCTACCGCCTTCAGGGGACGCTGGGCGGCGAAGGCGACGAAGTTGGCCAAGGGGGGATTGGAAGCCGCCGCGAGCGGCAGCGGCGGATCGTGCGGCTGCAGGAAGGAAGCCCGGTTCATGCAGGCATCAACCCAGAGGACGAACTCCCGGAAGTAGCCCGCATCCTGCAGCCAGTTGAGCCAGCCGGTCGCGTGAATGTTCAGGCCTAGCCGCTCCTTGGCATCGGCAGTGAAGAGGCAGGCGCGCTGGCGTCCCGGCGAGAAGCCGTGCCCGGACATGTAGATGTAGAGCCTGCGCCCGACCTGCATGCCCTTGCGGGCCTTCTTGTTGGCCTGTGCGACGCCGTCGATGTTCGACATCAACTGGTCGAGCTGCCCGGCCGTCGGAACGGCAGCGCCCGGGACGTGCGGTACCGCTAGAGGTTCGAAGATGTTCTGCACGCCGGGCAATCCACCGCCGTTCGGATCGAGCAGCCACTTCTTCATGGCATCGACGTCGTTGCGCGGCCCGCGCAGGTCGACGGGCGAATTGCCTTCGCCGAGCTCGGGGTAGCTGTCGATGCCGATGAGGATGGCGTAGTCGTTCGGGTTCATCTGGCGTTCCCCGGGGGACTCAGTTCTTGCCATAGGCCTCGGCAATGAAGTCCTTGTCGGTCTGGGACAGCTCGCCATTCAGGCCGGCCGAGCTTCCGTCGAGCGTCCAGGCCTTCGGTATCGGATACATCATGATCGAGTGGGTGTCGACGGCCGTGGCGTCGAGTTCGAGCTCCTCGTACTTCTTGAACATGTTGGTTTCGATGGTGGCGTCGCTCCAGCTGTTCGGCGGCTTGCGCAGATCGGCTATGACGGCAGCTCGATTCCACTGGATGCCGCCCCTGGAGTTCTGGTGCTCGTGGACCATGCCCAGCGCATGGCCGAACTCGTGCAGCACGACGCGGCGCAGTTCGTCCTGCGGTGAATCAGGCGTCAGCCAGCCGTAGTTCATCGTCGGCTCCGGCTCTTTGATCTGCCGGCACATCGTGCCCAGGTAGGACCAGGATCCGTTGCCCTGGACGAACGCGATCCGGATGTCGGTGGGGCCCTTGTCGCGGAAGTCGAAGGTCAGGTTGGCCAGTCGGGTCCATTCCTCCGCCACGTCCTGAACGCGTTGCTGCAGTCCCGGTGCGCCTTCGAGAAAGCGCATCGTGATGATGCTTCCCGGATCCCACTTGGCCGCCCGCAGGAGCGCGGCGCGGTGGCCGTTGAGCCGCTGCTGGTCGTCCTGGTCGACCGGTCCCGCAGTGAGGCAGTTGCAGAAGTGATGCTGATTGATGGTCATGATGCTCTCCTTCGGGCGTGGTTATCGGACAGTGAGTACAGGCAGCCTCAGCAAGCGCGGGACTGCCGGCGGCGGGCTCGGTATCTGATTTGGCGCGAGGCCCTGCTGCGGCAACTGCGAGGGCGGGGGCGCAGGCGGAGGCGCCGCCACGGGCGGGGCCTCGGCCACGACCCTGCCCTTGGCGATCGCCTCGTCGATGAGGGCACGGATCTGCGACGGGCGACACACCGACTCATAGCGGGTGAGCAACGCGACCGCGTCGGGATAGTCGAGGCCCGGCAGTTGGCCCTGCACCGACGCGAGGAAAGCGCTCTGCGACTCGCGCACGATCTTGGTGACCGAGTGGGCAGCGTCGGAAAAAAGATAAGCGGTTGTGAACGCGTCCATACTCGACGCGGCGAAACTGAAGGTGGTGGCCACGCCCGCGATCTCCTTGGCGCTGCTGCCCGTCAGTCCCATGATGGCGGAGGCCAAGCCTCCGATCAGGCTCACCTGCTTGCGCTCGTTGGAAGCGGCCTGGTTCGCGCCGCCGACAGCGTCCAGATATCGATCACATTGCAAGTCCAGCATCGCGCGGCCCGAGCGAAATGCCTTGAGGGCCGGGGCCGATTGATCCGATGCCAACGCGCTGGCTTGCAGGTCCTTGGCGAACGTCTCGGCCGCAAGGTTGAAGACGGTGATGCCTTCCTTGAAGGCAGTGTCGGCGATCGGCTTGCCGGGCGAGGTCTGGTAGGTCGAGCAGCCGGCGATGGCCGCCAGCCCGGCGAGCGCCAGCGCCAGGGCGCAACCAGTAGGTGGCTTCGCTTCGACCGGGGCTTTGCCAGTGTGCATGGATGTCCTCCATCGCGACCACCGGCGACTCTTCTGAGTCTCGACCGGCCCCCGGAGTGTTCGGGAAACGGCATGCAGCGTCATCCACCATAAAAGGTACGACTCGACGGCCGAGGGGGAGGTCTCACCACCAGGGCGGGGAATCCCCCATCAGGAACGGCCATATCCGGCCGCACACTGGATGAATGTCCACGTCGCTGACGACGTCTCATCAAAACGAGCGTTGGGAGCTGGGCGATCAGGTCTGGTCGCGCAATCCGACGACGGGGGCTTTTGATCTCGCCGACTACCGCGGGCTGGGTGCAGCCCCGGCGACGTTCAACCCGCTCGACCTGGCGACGCTGGTCGGGGCGCGCGTCAGCTTCGATGAGGCGGATCGGGGGGGCAAGCCGGTCGCACTCTACCCCGGGGCGTTCAAGTTTTCTCCCATCACCGGTAGAGCGCTGCCTGAACCGCCTATCGCCCATCTGGATACGTGGCTGCCGCCTTTCGGCGGCGATGGTTCCGCTGCCGACCAGCCGCAAGGGCTGGGACGGACAGCCGTTCGCCTGGCGCTGCGGCCATCGCTGAGCGTCGAGTCTCTGCCGGACCGCCATCTGGGGATGCCGCCTGCGGGAAACTACCAGTTCCTTGTGAGCACGTGCCATGCATGCGAGTCCGGATTGTTCGCCCTCGACGCTTCGCGGGGACTCATCTATCACTGGCTGCCGCACTCGGAGTGCTGGCTGGAGGTCTACCCCAGAGGAGCGGAGATACTCGTCGAGAGTTCTCTCGACGACCACGCCTGGGGCATGGTGGTGAAGGACCCGCAAGGATCCACCAAGCTGTTCATGCCTACCGAGGACGGGCTGGCCATCGTGACCGTCAATCCTGTGGCCCGGACCTACGAATCGCAGCTCGTGGGCAGACGCTGCGCAGGCGCGCCGGTCATGTGGCAAGGCAGGGTCTATGTGCCCATGCTGGAAGAAGACAGAAAACTCGGCGTTTACGCGTTGAATCCAAAGGGCAGTGCTCTTCGCCGTGTCCATGGGCCGAAAGTCGCTGCCGCGACCGCGACAGCGGCATGGTTTCGCCCGCTGGCTGATCGCCGGCAGATCATCTGGATGACCTCGATGGGCCAACTGATCGTCAAGCGCGGCAGCGGCACCGCGCTCGAAACGTCCTTTCTGCCATGGGCGTCTGGCATCACGCCCCGCTTCGATCTGGGCAGCCCCTACCTTTCCGACAGCGGCCATCTATGGCAGCAGTGCTTGCTGCAGGACGAGCAGGGAGGGCAAATCGTCTTTGTTCAACTGGGACTCAGCGAACCGGAAATCAGACCGGCAAGTTCACCGCGGCTCTGCACCGGGGCCGCGTG
The DNA here is from genome assembly GCF_964254305.1 of Variovorax sp. LjRoot84. Taxonomy (NCBI): domain Bacteria; kingdom Pseudomonadati; phylum Pseudomonadota; class Betaproteobacteria; order Burkholderiales; family Comamonadaceae; genus Variovorax; species Variovorax sp. LjRoot84. Next base: position 2,710,420 of record NZ_CAXUTE020000001.1, on the reverse strand, counting down.
TTTTCAGCTTGCGACACGCCTGCGGGGCGATCCCTGGTTGGATCCCGATGACGACAGTCCTGTTGCCAGCGCCGACGAAGTGATCTTCCCGTTGCTGGCATCGACTTCAGCATCGACCCTGCTGTGCGCGCGCGTGTCGAATACCCGCTCGGTGGATGACCTTTTCGCATCGAACGAGACGTACACCACCACCTTCGAATTGCGCGGCGAGCATGACGTGCAGTTCTGGGTCGACAGAATGCCCAGGCCGTGGGCGACGCGACCGTTCGTCTATTCGGGCCACCTGTATCTCTATCACCCCGACAAGCGCCGCTCGCCGGGCTGGCGGATCGACTCATGAGCCGTCTCGTCCAACCGGGCTTGGCCAAATCGGACCTGGACTTCTCGGCGCCTTGCCAGCGCTGCGCTGCGCTGTTGCATGGGCGGGTCAAGTTTTGTCCGTACTGCGGCGAGGACGCGTCCGTCACGTTTGGCGCCGATGCGGCAGAGGCCGCCCTCGAGCCTGAGCTTGAAACCCCTGTCAATGAGACCCAAGAGGATGTGAGCTCCGAGCTTGCGCGCATCGTCCCCGCCCGGCTTGGATGGCAAGAGGAGCTGCCCGCGCAGATTGCCGTGGCGCCGCCTTCCGGCGCTGCCCTCAAGCGCTCGGCAACGGGCAAGGTAGCGGCGCTGGTTCTGGCTGTGCTCGCCCTGGCTCTGGGTTATCTCTATTTCGACAAGCAGAACGAGACGGACAGGTTGCAAGAGTTCACGGCGAAACTGGCGCAAGCGCAGAGCGCCTTGAGCCGCGGCGACCTCACAGCCGCGGAGCGCGCGCTGGTCCCCCTGGCCGCCGCGCATCCGGATCATCCGGACGTGCGGGCGTTGAAGGACGGGCTCGATCAGCGCGTGCGGGAGCAAACGGCCAAGCGTGAACAGCTGCGCGATGCCACCCTTAGGGCGACCAAGGCGCTCGGGCTTGGCGATCCGGCCCCTGCTCCGGCCCCTGACCCAGCGCCGCCGGCAGCTGCGGTGCCGGCAATCGCCGTCCCTGCGCCGGTGAGCGGCGTGACGGCCCCCCAGAAGACCGAGTGCGATGCCGCGCTTGCGGCACTGGCTCTGTGCGAGAGATGAGATGAGATGAGATGCGCGGGCAGCGCGGAGTACCGCTAATCGCCCGACAGGACTACCATGACGACTCTTCACTGGAGCCAGCAATGCCAATCAGATCAATCCTGACGGGCCTGATAGCAATGGCCCTCCTGTCCTCGGCCGCCGCGCAGCCCAGGGCGCAGTACAAGATAGTCACCGCATCGAAAACCGGCACCTACATCCAGATCGGCCGCGACCTTGCCAAGTGGGTCGCCGAGCCCGCCGGCATCGAGCTCGAGGTCATGGAGTCCAAGGGTTCGGCGGAGAACGTTCAGCGCATGCGCTTCGAGCCGGGGGTCAAGCTGGCCCTGGTGCAGTCCGACGTCTACCAGGCCTTCCTGGACGAGGCGAAGGCCGGAAACGCCGACGCGGGCAACATCATCCGTCCGCTGCGGCTCATCATGCCGCTCTACGATGAGGAGATCTATTTCGTCGCCCGTGCCGATTCGCCGCTGAGCTCCATCCACGAGATCAAGAACAAGAAGATTGCAGTCGGAGCGCTCGGCAGCGGTACGGCGCTCACCTCGAGAACGCTATACCAGCTGATGTTCGGCGAGCAGATACCGGCTGCCAACGCGCAGTATCTGAGCAACGAGGAGGCGCTCGCCAAGCTCACCGTCGACAAATCGATCGACGTCGCCATCATCGTTGCCGGTCAGCCGGCCAAGCTGTTCTCGGACATGAAGCCCGAGGCGCGCAACTACATCAAGATCCTGAAGCTGGACGACGCGGCGCCGGAAACAGCGCGTGCGAAGAAGACCTACTTTCCCGCGACCATACGCGCCGCGAGCTACTCCACATGGCTCACGGCCGACATTCCCACCCTCACCGTGAAGGCCTACCTGGTCACCTATGACTACGGCTTGCAGTCGACGGTCGGAAACCTCGGCCGTTTTGCCGAGTCGCTTTGCAAGAACTTCGACAAGCTCCAGGCCAATGGGCATCCCAAGTGGAAGCAAGTGCGCCTGGAGCTTCCTGCCCTCAGCCAGGGATGGCGCTACTACGCGCCGATGGAAAAGCGCATGCGCGCCTGCATCGCCGGTCAGGCAGCGGCCGGTGCGCCGGCCTGGGCCGTGCAGCAACCCCAAGGGCGTGTCTGCACGGAGCAGGAGTGGGTGCTCGGCCTATGCAAGAGGTGAGTTCACCATCGCAGCAACCGATGCCCAACGGCCGCCCCCGCCACCACAGGCAACACCATCCCCGCCACATACCAGATCGCCAGGAACGGCGCGGCCAGTTCCTGGCAGTGCAAGGCATAGATCGCCGCCCCCACCCCCGCTGACATGGCGCCGGCCGCAGCACCGGCCAGTGCCGGTTGCGTCGGTGCCAGGCTCTTCAGTGCGACCAGCGAGGCCACGAACACCGGCACCGAGATCGCGGCGATATTGAAGGCGCAAGTGCGCCAGGTCTGGCCCCAGAGCAAGGCCGTGCGCTCGTCCGCAGGCGCGAGAAACCAGGCCGCGAACCCCATCACCCACAGCGCCAGCACCGGCAGCGCCAGGCCCAGCCATGCGGCGCGGACCCGCGCACCGGGGCGCGCAAGGCGCTGCACCACCACGAAGCCCGCAATGGCGATGCACAGCGGAAAAGCCAGCTTGACCCAGAACATCGGCCAGAACATGGTCTGCACCAGGTCGCGCCGCACGCCGTACTCGATGACCATCCACGCGATCGACAGCGGCACGCCGGCCAAGAGCGCCATCGTGAGGCGCCGTGCGGCCGCATGCCGCGGCACCGGTGGTGCTTCGCGCGCCAGCAGGGCAACGAGCTCGTCTGTTTTCATGATGAGGACTTTCCGATCTTCAGCGCCAGCGCCTTGAGCCCGCGGTGGATGCCGACCTTGACCGCCGATTCCGACATGCCGGTCTTGCGCGCCGCCTCGGCCACCGACAGGCCTTCGAGCTTGACGTGCACGATCGGCAGGCGATGCCGGTCGGGCAAGGTGTCGAGCAGGCCCGCCAGGTCGCGGCGCGCGTCGCTGGCCTCGGTGGCCGATTCGGCGAAGACGGCCAGCTCGTCGTCCAGCGGATCGTTGAGCGCCTCGCGGCTGGCCTTGGCGCGCAGCAGGTCGATCATCTTGTAGCGCGCGATCGCATGCACCCAGGCCGTCAGCGGCTGGTCGCTCTGGTAGGTGTGGCGCTGGTTGTGCATGGCGAGCAGGCATTCCTGGACAAGGTCTTCCACTTCGTCGGGCCAGCCGAACAGCCGCCTGCCCAGGAACGCGCGCAGGTGTGCACTGAGCTTCTGCAGAAACGCGTGATAGGCCTGGGCGTCGCCGTCCAGGCCGCGCACGAACAGGTCGTGCAGCACCGTCTCCGCTTCGCTCTTTGCCATCGGGCTCCCACTTGTCATTCGTGCTTTCGCTCAAGCCGGTTACAGGCGCAGCCAAAAAAAGAAATCCGGCGGATTGTGCCGTGCGCTGTAACCCCGGGTGCGCAGGCCGCGAAGTAGAAACGACTGCGCCGAGCGGCGCGGTTGAAAATCTTCACTCAACCACTGGAGCTCATTCCATGATCACTCGCCCTCTCGCCATCACCGCCCTCGCCCTGGGCGCCCTCGCCGCCGGCTCCGCCATGGCGCAAGACAAACCGATGGCCGACAAGACGGCCACGATGGAGAAGTGCTACGGCGTCTCGATGGCCGGCAAGAACGACTGCGCCGCCGGCCCCGGCACCACCTGTGCAGGCACCTCCAAGGTCGACTTCCAGGGCAACGCCTGGAAGAACGTGCCGGCCGGCACCTGCGTGACCATCAAGACGCCGAAGGGCACGGGCTCGCTGACGCCGATCAAGTCCTGATCGATTGCCCTGCCGCCATCATGTCCAGCTCGCTCACCGCAGGCCTCGGCCTCAAGCCCGAGCACTATGACGCCGCGCTGTCGTCCCAGGTCGAAGGGCTGTGGTTCGAGGTGCACCCCGAGAACTATATGGTGGCGGGCGGGCCGCGGCTGCAATGGCTGGAAGCGATCCGCGAGCGCCATCCGGTGTCGCTGCACGGGGTCTCGCTCTCGCTCGCGGGCGATGCCGAGCCCGATGCCGCGCACCTTCAGCGGCTGGCGGCGCTGGCGCAGCGCATCCAGCCTGCATTGATCTCCGAACACCTCGCATGGTCGGCCTGGAAGGGCCGGCACTTTCCCGACCTGCTGCCCTTTCCGCGCAGCACCGAAGCGCTGCATCGCATTGCCATCAACATCGCGCGCACGCAGGACGCGCTGAACACCGCCATCGCGATCGAGAACCCGTCTCACTATCTGCGCTTCGAAGGGCACGCGTGGGACGAGATCGACTTCCTTGCCGAACTCGCGCGGCGTACCGGCTGCGCGCTGCTGCTCGACATCAACAACGTGCACGTGTCGGCGTGCAACCTGGGCTTCTCGGCCGCGGACTGGCTGGACCGTTTTCCGCACGAGCTGGTCAGCGAGATCCATCTCGCGGGCCATGCGCTCGATCCGACGCTGGGCGAGGCGCTCTTGATCGACTCGCACGATGCACCGATCGCGCCGGAGGTCTGGGTCCTCTATCGCCGTTTCATCGAGCGCGCGGGCGCCCGCCCCACGCTGATCGAACGCGACGGCAATTTGCCGGCCTTCGATGAACTGATGGGCGAGCGGTCGCAAGCCGACGCCGAACTGCGCCGCATCGCGCAGGAGACCGTGGCATGAGCACCTCACTCGCACAGTTCCAGGACGCCTTCGCCAAGGCCTTGTTCGCGCCGCAGGACGTCGCGGATCCGGTGGTGCAACAGCTCGCGGCGCAACCTGCCTTCGCGGTCTATCGCAACACCGTGATGAAGGGCTGCATCGACGCGCTCGAAGCCAACTTGCCCGTGGTGGCGCGGCTGGTGGGCAGCGAATGGTTTCGTGCCGCCGCGGCGCTGCATGTGGCGGCCGAGGCGCCGCGCGACGGCCGGTTGCTGAACTACGGAAGCGGCTTCGCCGCCTTCCTGCAGGGCTTCGAGCCGGCCGCCGAACTGACCTATCTGCCCGGCGCGGCACGGCTCGACGCCTTGTGGTGCGAAGCCCATGCCGCGCAGGATGCGCCCGTGCTCGATGCCGCATGGCTTGCCCGCTGCACACCGGAACTGCTCGCGAACCTGGTGCTCAAGCCCCATCCGGCGGCGCGCTGGGCCTGGTTCGACGAGCAGCCGGTCTACAGCATCTGGGCGCGCAACCGCACTCCCGTCGACGATGAAGAAGAGCTCGTCTGGCAAGGCGAAGGCGCGTTGCTCACGCGTCCCGCCGACACCGTGGTCTGGCGCGCGATTCCCCAAGCAGGCTGCGCCTTTCTCGATGCCTGCGCCGCTGGTCTGCCGCTGGCCGAGGCGGCCGAACGCGCCCTGGCCATCGATCCCGATGCCGACCTTACCGCCCTGCTCGAAAGCCTGCTGCGCGCGGGCGCCTTCATCGAAAGAACACCATGAACCCGAACGCTACAGCCTCCAACGCCCTGGCCTCGAGCGACGGGCACGGCCTTCGCGCACACTGGAACCTGCTGGCCTCGTGGCTCACGCGCATCGTGCCGCACGACCTGCTGGCACTGGCCGCGCGCGTGAGCATCGCCGCGATCTTCTTTCTCTCGGGCCGCACCAAGGTCACGGGCTTCCTCACGCTGACCGACAGCGCCTACGAACTGTTCCGCACCGAGTACAAGCTGCCGCTGGTGTCGCCCGAGATCGCGGTGCACCTCGCGGCCTATGCGGAGCATCTGTTTCCGGTGCTGCTGGTGCTGGGCCTGTTCACGCGGCTGTCGGCCCTGGCGTTGCTGGGCATGACGCTGGTAATCCAGGTCTTCGTCTATCCGGACGCCTGGCCCACGCATCTTTCGTGGGCCGCGCTGCTGCTCTACCTGCTCGGTCGCGGAGGCGGCGCCCTCTCAATCGACCGCCTGCTGCGCATCAGCTAAGCCCCCACGCTCCCTCACTTCGTGTGGTCGCTGCCCCCCAAGGGGGTGCAGCCCGGCTTGGGGCGGCCCGGCGCCGGGCCAGCGGCTTGCCAGTCGCAGAAGCCCTCGCTACATTGTGTTTTTTGAGGGCCTGCAATGTCCGTTGACACCGTTCCGACTCCTTCCACGCCGTCTCTTTCCGCGAATCCCGAGCCCTCTTCCGTACCGACCCAGCGGCCCCACATCCGCCTGACCTCGCACGCGGGCGGCTTCGGCGCCCTGCCGATCCAGTGGGGCGCCGCCACCGCCGCCGAGCGCGGCCCGGTGGTCGGCACCACGACCAAGCGCGCGCACCGCAACGTGATCGGCACGCACAGCGGCTCCTACAGCGTCTACCGCGCGCTGGCCGTCGCGGCCGGTGCGCTCAAGCGCGAGCACAAGGCCGACCTGACCAATACAGCGCCGACCGACGTGATCGGCCCCTATCCGCAGTGGAGCGAGCCCGGCCGCATCGTCTCGCTCGATCCCTGGGGCGCGGTGGTGGCCGAGGCCTTTGCCACCGAGCTGGCGGCCGGCTACGACATCCGCCCCACCATCGCCATCACCAAGGCGCACGTGATCCTGCCCGAGGTGATCGAGGCGCTGCAGACCGGCCGCCTGAAGGCCGACGGCAAGTTCCTCACGCCCGGCGGCGCGGCGATGGTCACCAAGGCGGCGATCGAGCCGGTCTGGTACCTGCCCGAGGTGGCCAGACGCTTCGGCTGCTCCGAGACCGACCTGCGCCGCGTGCTCTTCGAAGAAACCGGCGGCATGTACCCCGAGCTGGTGACGCGCTCCGACCTCGAGGTGTTCCTGCCGCCCATCGGCGGCCAGACCCTCTACATCTTCGGCAATGCGCGTGACCTGGCCAACCCGGATGTCGAACTCACGGCGCGCATCCACGACGAGTGCAACGGCTCCGACGTGTTCGGCTCCGACATCTGCACCTGCCGGCCCTACCTCACGCATGCGATCGAGGAGTGCATACGCGGCGCACAGCGCGGCGGCGTCGGGCTGATCGCCTACTCGCGCAAGGAAGGCCGAGCTCTCGGCGAAGTGACCAAGTTCCTGGTCTACAACGCACGCAAGCGCCAGGTGGGCGGCGACACCGCCGACCAGTATTTCGCGCGCACCGAGTGCGTGGCCGGCGTACAGGACATGCGCTTCCAGGAGCTGATGCCCGACGTGTTCCACTGGCTCGGCATCCGCAAGATCCATCGGCTGGTATCGATGAGCAACATGAAGTTCGACGCCATCACCGGCTCTGGCATCGAGATCGGCACGCGCGTGAACATCCCCGACGAACTGATCCCGGCCGACGCCCGCGTCGAGATGGACGCCAAGATGGCGGCCGGCTACTTCACGCCCGGCGTGGTGCCGGACGCCGAGGAACTCAAGAAGGCCAAGGGCCGGAAGCTGGATCAATGAGCAAGGACAACTACGGGCTCGACCCAGACCGCCCCACCGCCAACGCCGCCGTGCGCCATGCCGATGCCGACGGCCACGTGGACCCGGCGCTCGAATTCGTGACCGACACCACTCAACCGGCGGGCGCTGCGGCCTTTCTGCGCACGACCCGCGCGGTGCGCATACGCGCGGCCGCATTGCTGACCCGCGCGCGCCGCGGCGAATCGCAGTGGTTCACCATCGGCGACGAGGCCGCGCTCGAAGACACGGCCCGCACGGTGGCGGAGGTGACGCGCGAACGCTATCCCTGGGACACCATTCCTTACCACAGCCGCTGGCGCCATTTCGAAGCGGGCGACGTGAACCGGCTGAAAGAACTCGATCGCCTGCTGGGCCACCTGGACGCGCCCCAGCGGGCCCGCGCCCACATCGACCTGGTGCTGGTGAGCGTGCTGCTCGATGCCGGCGCCGGCCCCGATTGGCACTACATCGAAGCCGCCACCGGCAAGCGCTTCACGCGCTCCGAAGGCCTGGGCGTCGCCAGCTTCCATGCCTTCACGAGCGGCCTGTTCTCCTCGAATCCCGACCACCCGCTGCAAGCCGATGCCGCCGGCCTGCGCGCGCTGGTGACCGACCGGCTGGGCGATGCCTTCCAGGTCAGCGAGGTCAATCCGCTCGTGGGCCTCGCGGGCCGCGCGATGCTGCTGCGGCGGCTCGGCGAGGCGATGAGCGAGCAGCCCGAGACCTTCGGCGACGAGGGGCGGCCAGGTGGCCTGTTCGATGCGCTGGTCGGCCCCTATGGACCCGGCGCCGCGCCGACGGCCGAGATCACGGCGCACGAGATCCTCTCGCTGCTGCTCGAATCGTTGTCGCGGATCTGGCCCGCCGCCAACGCGATCGACAGCCTCGCAGCCGACGGCAGCGATGCGGCCGGCGGCATCGGCTCGGGCGACCCGGCGCTCGCGCTGGGCGACTGCTGGCGCCACAGCGCGGTGCGCGGGCCGGGGCTCACCAACGGCTGGATGCCCTTCCACAAGCTCTCGCAGTGGCTGACCTACTCGCTGCTCGAGCCCTTCGAGTGGGCCGGCGTCAAGGTGCGCCATCTCGATGCGCTGACCGCCCTGCCCGAGTACCGCAACGGCGGCCTGCTGCTCGACAGCGGCGTGATCGTGCCCAAGGACCCGGCCCTGCTCGAGCGCAGTTGGAAGGTGGGCGACGAGTTCATCGTCGAATGGCGCGCGCTGACCATCGCGCTGCTCGACGAGCTCGTGCCCCGGGTGCGCAAGGTGCTCGACCGCAGCGAGGAAGAGCTGCCGCTGGCCCGCGTGCTGGAAGGCGGCACCTGGGCCGCCGGCCGGGCGCTGGCACAGCGCTTGCGTGGCGGTGCGCCACCCTTGCGCATCGAGAGCGACGGCACTGTCTTCTAGACTTCTCCTTTTTCTCACAACAACTCTCATGAGCAACGTCCACCTCGTCGACCATCCCCTCGTCCAGCACAAACTCACGCTGATGCGCCGCAAGGAGGCCAGCACCAACAGCTTCCGGCGCCTGCTCAACGAGATCAGCATGCTGATGGCCTACGAGGTCACGCGCGACATGCCGATGCAGGACATCGAGATCGAGACCCCGCTTGAGACGATGAACGCCAAGGTGATCGACGGCAAGAAGGTGGTGCTGGTCTCCATCCTGCGCGCCGGCACCGGCATCCTCGACGGCATGCTGAGCGTGGTGCCGGGTGCGCGCGTGGGCCACATCGGCCTGTACCGCGACCCCAAGACGCTGACCGCGGTCGAGTACTACTTCAAGATGCCCGGCGGCATGGAAGAGCGCGACGCGATCGTGGTCGATCCGATGCTGGCCACCGGCAACTCGGCGGTCGCCGCGGTGGAGCGGCTCAAGGAACTGAACCCGAAGTCGATCAAGTTCGTCTGCCTGCTCACCTGCCCGGAAGGCATCAAGACCTTCCAGGCCGCGCACCCGGACGTGCCGATCTACACCGCGGCCATCGACCGCGAGCTCAACAGCCATGGCTACATCCTGCCGGGCCTCGGTGACGCGGGCGACCGCATCTTCGGCACCAAATAAATTTCCATATCAACGAGGAGAAGTCCGTGTCCCTACGCCGTCATCTGATCGTCCGTTCGGTCGCCATTGCCGCGGCGCTCGCGGCCGGGGCGCCCAGCCTCGCGCTCGCGCAGGCCAAGCTCAAGGTGGCGGCGGTCTACACCGTGCCCTTCGAGCAGCAATGGGTGGGCCGCATCCACAAGGCGCTCAAGGCGGCGGAGGCGCGCGGCGAGATCGAATACAAGGCCACCGAGAACGTCGCCAACGCCGACTACGAGCGCGTGATGCGCGAGTACGCACAGGCCGGCAACCAGCTGATCCTCGGCGAGGTCTTCGGCGTCGAAGCGGCTGCGCGCAAGGTCGCGAAGGACTTTCCGAAGACGGCCTTCCTGATGGGTTCCTCGCTCAAGCCGCAGGCGCCCAACTTCTCGGTCTTCGACAACTACATCCAGGAGCCCGCCTACCTCTCCGGCATGGTGGCCGGCGGCATGACCAAGACCAACAAGATCGGCATGGTCGGCGGCTTCCCGATTCCCGAAGTCAATCGCCTGATGAACGCCTTCATGGCCGGCGCCAAGGAAACCAACCCGAAGGTGGAGTTCAGCGTGAGCTTCATCAACAGCTGGTTCGATCCGCCCAAGGCCAAGGAAGCCGCCTTCGCGATGATCGACAAGGGCGCCGACCTCATGTACGCCGAGCGCTTCGGCGTCAGCGACGCGGCCAAGGAAAAGGGCAAGCTCGCGATCGGCAACGTGATCAACACACAGGACAAGTACCCCGACACCGTGGTCGCATCTGCGCTCTGGAACTTCGAGCCCTCGGCCGACCGCGCGATCAAGCTGGTGAAGGAAGGCAAGTTCGCGGCCGAGGACTACGGCCCCTATTCGATGATGAAGCACAAGGGTTCGGAGCTGGCGCCGCTGGGCACCTTCGAGAAGAAGGTGCCGGCCGACATCGTCGCCAAGGTCAAGGCCAGGGAGGCCGACATCCTTTCCGGCAAGTTCACGGTGAAAGTGGACGACGGCCAACCGAAGTCCACGGCCAAGTGAAGCTCTCCCCCAGGCTTCGCGCACTGCGTGTCGCTGCGCCAACCCCCTCACCGGGGGCAACACCAGCGGCCCGGCAAAGCCGGTTCCGCGGTGTTTCCCGAACGAAGGTCGCCGCTGCGCGGGGCCTTTGTCCCAACTGAAAATAATTGTTGGCGACCGTCCTCTCGCTTCGCGGCATCACCAAGCGCTTCGGCACGCTGGTGGCGAACGACGCGGTCTCGCTCGAACTGCAGGCCGGCGAGGTGCTGGCGCTCCTGGGCGAGAACGGCGCCGGCAAGTCGACGCTGATGTCGATCCTGTTCGGCCACTACACGGCCGACGCGGGCGAGATCGAGGTCTTCGGCCGGCCCCTCGCGCCCGGCAATCCGAAAGCGGCGCTGGCCGCGGGCGTGGGCATGGTGCACCAGCACTTCACGCTGGCGGACAACCTCAGCGTGCTCGACAACGTGATGATGGGCACCGAGCCGCTGTGGCAGAGCTTCTCGCGGCGCAGCGCGGCACGCGCCAGGCTGCTGGAAGTTTCGCAGCGCTTCGGCCTGCCGGTGCAGCCGGACGCAACGGTCGGCAACCTCTCGGTCGGCGAACGGCAGCGGGTGGAGATCCTCAAGGCGCTGTACCGCGGTGCGCGCATCCTGATCCTCGACGAACCCACCGCCGTGCTCACGCCGCAAGAGAGCGAGGCGCTGTTCCACACCCTGGCGCAGATGGTGGCGCAGGGCCTGTCGATCATCTTCATCAGCCACAAGCTGGCCGAGGTGCTGCGCGTGTCGCATCGTATCGCGGTGCTGCGCGGCGGCAAGCTGGTGGCTGAAGCGCGCACCCCCGAGACCACGCAGGCGCAGCTCGCGCTGTGGATGGTCGGCCATGCGATCGAAGGCGTGGTGCGCAGCCCCGCGCGGCGGGTCGGCGACGCGGTCTGCGTGCTGGACCATGTGCAAACGGCCGGCAGCGGTCAGGACCGGCTGGCGGATGTGACGCTCACGCTCAGGGCCGGCGAGATCACGGCGATCGCGGGCGTTTCCGGCAATGGCCAGGTCGCGCTGGCGGAGCTGCTCTGCGGCACGCGCCGCGCGATCGGCGGCACGGTACAGCTGATGGGGCGGGCCTTGCCGGCCTCGCCTGCGCGGCTGGTCCAGCGCGGCGTGGCGCGCATTCCCGAAGACCGGCACGCGGTCGGCGTGGTGGGCGACTTGCCGGTGTGGGAGAACGCGGTGTCGGAGCGACTGCGCAGCACGGCCTTCTCGCGCTGGCTGTGGGTGCGGCGCGCAGCCGCACGCGCCCATGCGCGGCGCATCGAGAAAGCCTATGACGTGCGCGGCGCCGGACTCGAATTGCCTGCGCGCACGCTCTCGGGCGGCAATATGCAGAAGCTGATCCTCGGGCGGGCGCTGCTGGCGCCCGATGCGACCAAAGGCCACGGCAAGGCGGCGCGGCTGATCGTCGCGCACCAGCCGACCTGGGGACTGGACATCGGCGCCGTCGCCTATGTGCAGCAGCAGCTGATCGCGGCGCGCGATGCGGGCGCCGCGGTGCTCTTGATCTCCGACGATCTGGACGAGGTGCTGGCGCTGGGCGATCGGGTTGCCGTCATGCACGGAGGCCAGCTCGGCGAGCCGCGACCGGCCTCGGCCTGGACGCGCGAAGCCATCGGGCTCGCGATGGCGGGCTCATGAGCGCAGCGCCGGGCCGTCCCAAGCAAGCTCGCGCCCCCTCGGGGGGCAGCGAGGACACGCAGTGCCGAGCGTGGGGGCCACATACATGAGGCTGGAGCGCCGCCATGAGACCTCGCGCGCGGCACTGGTGCTGGCACCCTTCGGCGCCGTCGTCTTCACCCTGCTGGTCAGCGCGCTGCTGGTGCTCTGGGCCGGTGCACCGGTGGGCCGCACTTATGCGCTGCTGCTGCAGGGTGGCTTCGGCTCGGTGTTCGCCTGGAGCGAGACGCTGGCGCGCGCGATTCCGCTAATCCTGACCGGGCTGGCCGCCACCGTGGCTTTCAAGGCCCGGCTCTTCAACATCGGCGCCGAGGGCCAGCTCTACGGCGGCGCGCTGGCGGCCGTGGCCGTGGGCGGGCTGCATGGCGGCACGGGCTTCGCGCTGCCGGTCTGGCTGCTGTTCACGCTGATGATGCTAGCCGCCGCAGTCGCCGGCGCTCTGCTGCTGCTCGGCCCGGCGCTGATGAAGAACAAGCTCGGCGTCGACGAGGTGGTGACCACGCTGCTCTTCAATTTCATCGTGCTGCTCGGCGTCTCGGCGATGCTCGACGGGCCGATGAAGGACCCGACCGCGATGGGCTGGCCGCAGAGCGTGTCGCTGCAGCCTGAGCTCGAACTGGGCCGGCTGATCGCGCAGACCCGCGTGCACACCGGCCTGCTGTGGGCCGGCGCGCTGTCGGTGCTGGTCTGGGTGTTGTTCAAGTACACGGTGATCGGCTTCGACATCCGCGCGGTCGGCGCGAATGCGCGCGCCGCGGCCTTTGCGGGCGTGCCGGCCACGCGCACCGTCGTGCTGGTGGCGTTGCTCTCGGGTGCGCTGGCCGGGTTGGCGGGCGCGATCGAGGTGGCGGGCCGTACCAGCTACGTCACGCTCGACATGTCGCCCGGCTACGGCTACAGCGGCATCGTGATCGCGATGCTGGCCGGCCTGCATCCGCTGGGCGTGCTGGCGGCGGGCGTGTTCGTCGCCGGCGTGCTGGTCGGTGCCGACACGATGAGCCGGGCGATCGGCGTGCCGACCTATGTCGCGGACGTGATCGTGGCTGCCTCGCTGATCGCGGTGCTGGTGGCGACCTTGCTCACACAGTATCGAGTGCGATGGAAGTAGTCGACATCCTCGGCAATGCCTCTTTCTGGGTCGCGGTGCTGCGCATCGCCACGCCGCTGATCTTCGGCACCCTGGGCGTGCTGCTGTGTGAGCGCACGGGCGTGCTGAACCTCGGCATCGAAGGCATCATGGTCGCGGGCGCTTTTGCCGGCTGGCTCTCGGTCTATGCGGGGGCGCCGCTGTGGGTGGGCGTCGCGGTGGCGGCGTTGACGGGCGCGGTCTTCGGCCTGCTGCACGCCTTCCTGACCGTGGGCCTCGCGCTCTCGCAGCATGTCTCGGGCCTGGGCATCACGCTGCTGGCGACGGCGCTCAGCTACTACGGCTACCGCGTGAGCTTTCCGAAGGTCAACACGCCGCCGACCGTCACGCCCTTCGCGCCGATGGAATGGTTGCACATCCCGGTGCTCGATGCGCAGACGCCGCTCACGCTGTTCGCGCTGCTGCTGGTGCCGGTGCTCGCGTACATCCTCTACCGCACGCCGCTGGGCCTGGCGCTGCGCATGGTCGGCGAGAACCCGCAGGCGGCCGAGGGCCAGGGCGTCTCGGTCGCAGCCACGCGCAGCGGCGCCATCGTCGCCGGTTCGGCGCTGATGGGCGTGGCGGGCTCCTTCCTCACGCTGTCGGCCTTCAACGCCTTCTTCTTCAACATGGTCAACGGCCGCGGATGGATCTGCGTCGCGCTGGTGGTGTTTGCCTCCTGGCGGCCCGGCAAGGCCCTGCTGGGCGCCCTGCTGTTCGCTTTTTTCGACGCGCTGCAGCTGCGGCTGCAACAATCCGGCGATGCCGTGCTGCCCTACCAGCTCTACCTGATGCTGCCCTATGTGCTGTCGATCGTGGCGCTGGTGCTGGTGGCGCGCAAGGCCAGCTATCCGCAAGCCCTCATGAAGCCCTATCGCAAAGGCGAACGTTAGCCATGCTCGATCTGCTCGTCCACAACGCCACGCTACCCGACGGTCGCAGCGGCATGTCGATCGCGGTGCAGGGCGGCCGCATCATCGAAGTCACCGCAGGGCTCGATGCGCCGGCTGCTGAAAGACTCGACGCCCAGGGCCTGCTGGTCGCGCCCCATTTCGTCGACCCGCACTTCCACATGGACGCCACGCTGAGCTACGGCCTGCCGCGCGTCAACCAGAGCGGCACGCTGCTCGAAGGCATTGCGCTGTGGGGCGAGCTCAAGCCGCTGCTCACGGCCGAAGCACTGATCGAGCGCGCACTCGCCTACTGCGATTGGGCAGTCGCCAAGGGCCTGCTCGCGATCCGCAGCCATGTCGACACCAGCGACCCGAGCCTGCTCGCGGTCGATGCGCTGCTCGAAGTCAAGCGGCGCGTGGCGCCTTACCTGGACCTGCAGCTGGTCGCTTTCCCGCAGGACGGTGTGCTGCGTTCGCCCGGTGGCGTCGACAACCTGAAGCGCGCGCTCGACTTGGGGCTAGACGTGGTCGGCGGCATTCCGCACTTCGAACGCACCATGGCCGACGGCGCCGCGAGCGTGAAACTGCTGTGCGAGCTGGCCGCCGAGCGCGGCCTGCCGGTGGACATGCACTGCGACGAATCGGACGACCCGCTTTCGCGCCACATCGAGACGCTGGCCTTCGAGGCGCAGCGCCTGGGCTTGCGGGGCCGGGTCACGGGCTCGCACTGCACCTCGATGCATTCGATGGACAACTACTACGTGAGCAAGCTGCTGCCGCTCATCGCCGAGGCCGGCGTCAGCGTGATCGCGAATCCGCTGATCAACATCACGCTGCAGGGCCGCCACGACAGCTACCCCAAGCGGCGCGGCATGACGCGCGTGCCCGAGCTGATGGCCCAGGGCGTGAACGTCGCCTTCGGCCACGACTGCGTGATGGACCCCTGGTACGGCATGGGTTCGGGCGACATGCTCGAGGTCGCGCACATGGGCCTGCACGTGGCGCAGATGACCAGCCAGCGCGGCATCCGGCAGTGCTTCGATGCAGTCACGGTCAATGCCGCCAAGGTCTTCGGGCTCGACGGCTACGGCCTCGAAGCAGGTTGCGATGCCAGCTTCGTGCTGCTGCAGGCGCGCGATCCGGTCGAGGCGATCCGGCTGCGCGCGACGCGGCTCAAGGTGTATCGCAAGGGCCGGCTGCTGGCCGAGACGCCGGCTGCGACGGCTGCCCTGCACCTGGCGACCCGGCCGGCGGCCACCGCCTGGATGCATCCGAAGAACTGATCTCAGGCCGGCGCAGCGACCGCGCGCCACATGTGGACCTTCGACAGGAAGGCGCCGCCCTGCGCGATGGCGAACGGTTCGACGCCGAAGGCGGCAAAGCCGCAGCGCTCGTAGAGGGCCTGCGCGGCATCGTTGCCCTGGGTCACCGTCAACTGGACCAGCTTGACGCCCTCGCGCGCCGAGGCCTCCGCGAGCAGGCCCAGCACCAGCTCACGGCCGAAGCCGCCTTGCCGGGCGGCCGGCGCGACATACATGCCGAACAGGTTCGCCTTGTGCCGCGACTTCTCGCGCGACTCGAACAGGATGCCCGCTGCGCCCGCAAGAAGGCCCTTGTGGTCGAACGCACCCAGCACGATCTGCGGTGCCGTCGCTGAGGCATCGAGCCGCGACGTCCACCACGACAGCGGCAAGGCCTCGCGCTCGGCCACCGTGGAGGTGAAGGCATCGGGATGGCGCTCGTAGGCTTCGAGCATCAACGCCCGGTAGGCCTCGGCGTCGTCGGGGGTCAGGCGGCGAAGGCTCACGGTCTCACAGCTTGACGGGCTCGGCCTCGTAGATCTGGATCGTGGGCGCCGCCGCAGCAAGCGCGCCGGCCGCCTTGGCGAAGGCACGCGAGGCCGGGACCGCAAAGTGGGCCAGGAGTGCCGCGCGATCTACCCATTGCTCGACGAAGACCAGGCGCAGCGCGTTTTCCGCGTCGCGGTGCACGGCATGCGAGATGCAGCCCGGCTCGGCGCGCGAACGGCGCACGTGTTCGAGGCTCAGCGCGAGGACTTCGTCCACGGTGTCGCTCTTGGCGAGGATGTCGCCGGTCACAAGAATCATGAGACTCTCCTTGGGTCACGCGCCTTCGGGCAGGCTGTAGTCGAAATCGTAGAAATGCTTGCCGTCGGCGATGCCGATCGCCAGCCTGCCTGCAAGGCCGGCGAGCTGGCCGGTGGCCGAATCCGGCACGACGGTGATCGACAGCTGCTGCTCGCCGCGCGTCATGGTGCCCGTGTGCTGCAGGACGAAGCTGCCCTCGCGGCCGTGCAGCGTCGCCGTCACGCGCTCGATGGCCACGTAGCCGGCCGATCCCTGCGTCGTCGTGACGGCGCTCAGCATCTCGCCCTGGCCGGTGCCCGCGAGGTCGCCGCTGAATTGCTTGTCGAGCGACATCCTGCCGAGCGTCGCGCCTTCGGTCTGCTCGCTCTGCCAGAGCGGCTGCATCTTCACTTCGAAGGTGCCGCTTGCCTTTTTGTTCATGGGTGCTCCTTCTCTTCCTCAAACCGCGGGCGCGATCGCCTCGGCGTATTCGTAGAGTGCGCCCAGGATCTCTTCGCCGCGCTCATCGGCCGTCTCGGCCAGCACGTCGATCTCGGCAAAGAGCTGGTCGACGTTGCGCACCCCGCCCTCGCCTTCGAGCAGGCGCGCGACGCGATGCGCCTCCCAGCGTTCGGTTTCGTCTTCGTCGAGGGTATCGGGAAAGTTGCGGGCCCGGTAGCGGAACAGCAGCTCTTCGAGCCGTGGATCGTCGAAGCCGGTGCGCGAATGTGCGAGCTCCGCCGGCGACAGGCTGCGCAGCTGGGTCAGCCGCCGGCGATCGCCGTTGCCGACGAAGCCGCCGTAGAGGTCTTCATCGACGTCCGGCGCTGCTTCGCGCGGCCGCTCGTAGACCTGGGGCCAGATCGCGCTCATGTCGGGCAAGGCGGCCGCCAGCGCGGCGTTGCGCAGCGCCGCTTCGAGGTCGATGCTCCAGCGCGTGGCCATGGCCGGCGCCAAGGTCTTCAGGTTGCCGACCACCATCGGCGACTTGTTCAGGTGCACGCTCTTCACCGGCAGGCGCAGCACGCCTTCGGGCAGATCGGCGCTTCGCGTGAAAAGGCGTTGGCGCAGCGTCGCCACGTCGAGGTCGCGCAGCTCGCTCGGGTCGTGCGCCAGGTCCCAGGCGATCAGCTCGTTCTTGTTGGTCGGATGGCTCGCGAGCGGCCACATCACGGCCAGGCAGCCGCGCTCGGCCGGGAACATGCCGGAGACATGCAGGAAAGGCCGTGCCGACTCGCGCGTGGCCGGCAGGCCCAGTTCGCTCGCGACCCGGTCTTTCCTGTGCAGCGCGAAGGCGAAGTCGAAGAGCTTGGGCTGCTTGTCGCGGATCAGCCGCGCCAGCGCGATCGTGGCGCGCACGTCCGACAGCGCATCGTGGGCCGATTCGTGGAGCAAGCCGTTGGCGCGCGCCAGGTCTTCGAGCTTGAAGCTCTGCGTGCCGTCGTCCTTTTTCGGCCATTCGATGCCGTCGGGACGCAAGGCATAGGTGAGCCGCACGACGTCGAGCAGGTCCCAACGGCCGCAGTCGTTCTGCCACTCGCGCGCATAGGGATCGATGAGGTTGCGCCAGAACAGGAAGCGCGTCACCTCGTCGTCGAAGCGGATGGTGTTGTAGCCGACGCCGATGGTGGCGGGCTGCGAGAACGCGCGTTCGATCTGCGCGGCGAACTCATGCTCCGGAATGCCGCGCTCGAGGCAGATCTGCGGCGTGATGCCGGTGATCAGGCAGGCCCCCGGGCTCGGCAGGTAGTCCGGCGCGGGCTTGCAGTAGATCATCATGGGCTCGCCGATCTCGTTGAGCGCGGCGTCGGTGCGGATGGCGGCGAACTGCGATGGCCGGTCGCGACGCGGCACGGTGCCGAAGGTTTCGTAGTCGTGCCAGAGGAAGGTTTGGGACATCGTCAGAGCAAAGGTGAGAAAAGGCGTGCCGTCGCGTCGCCGAGCTGGGGAAGGAAGCTGCGCTTCCGGTTGGCGCGCACGGCCGCGGCGCTGTGAAGGTCGGTTTCGAACTGCGCGGCGAGCGGCTTGGCCAGCGCCGGACCATAGATCACGGCGCACACCTCGAAGTTGAGCCGGAAGCTGCGGTTGTCGAAATTGGCGGTGCCGATCATCGCGCAGTTGTCGTCCACCACCAGCGTCTTGGAATGCAGCATGCGCGCCTTGTATTCCCAGATCTTGACGCCGGCCGCGATGAGCTCGTCGTAGTAGGAGCGCGCCGCGGCGCTCACGATCAGCGAGTCGCTGCGCCGCGGCACCAGGAGGCGCACGTCGACGCCGCGCAACGCCGCGCTGGTAAGCGCCATCAAGGCCGGTTCGCCGGGCACGAAATACGGCGTGGTGAGCCATGCGCGCTGCGCCGCCGAGTGGATGGCCGCGACATGCATGCGGTGGATGGCTTCGAGGCCGCTGTCGGGACCGCTGGTGACGATCTGCAGCGGAATGTCACCCGCGCCCTCCTCGGCCGGCAGGCGCGGCAGCAGCCTGTCGATGGCTTCGTCCATCCGGCGCGGATCCTCGCCGGTGGCGTAGGCCCAGTCTTCGAGAAAGGTGGTCTGCAGCCAGCGCACCGCGCTGCCTTCGATGCGCAGGTGGACGTCGTGATACGCGTCGGGCCGCACCCGCCGGTCTTCCTCGTCGGTGATGTTGACGCCGCCGGTGAAGCCCACGCGCCCGTCGCACACCACGATCTTGCGGTGGGTGCGGTAGTTGGTCACGGGCCGCAGCCGCCGGCCGATGCGGGTGTCGTGAAACAGCGCCACCTGGATGCCGGCGGCCTGCATCGGCGCCATGAACTTGCGGCCGATGCGCTTGGAGCCGAGGGCATCGAGCAGCAGGCGCACGGTGACGCCCGCCCGCGCGCGTTCGATCAGCAGGTCGCGCAGCGCGGTGCCGATCGTGTCGGGCTCGAAGATGTAGTACTCGAGGTGCACGTGGTCGCGTGCGCTGCCGATCGCTTCGAAGATGGCGTCGAAGGTGCTGGCGCCGCCGGACAACAGGCGGGCCGCCGTCGCGCTCGACACCGGCAGGCCGCAGGCGGCGGTGCCCAGCGCGGCCATCTGCCGCAGGGCGGGCGGCGCACGTTCCGCGGCCTCGCGCAGCGTGGCGACGTCGGCCGGCGCCTGGGCGATCGCGCGGCTGCGCAGCCGCTTCAGGCGCTGCTTCTTCAAGCGCTGCGGCCCGAGGAAGTAGTAGATGACGAAGCCGGCAAAGGGCAGCAGCGCCAGCGAGAGGATCCAGCTCATCGTCGACACCGGCGCGCGCTTCTGCATCACGATCCAGACGGACAACACCGCGATGTAGCCGCTCCATGCCAGGGAGAGGCCGGTCTTCCATTCGTGGCTGAGCTCGGGGACGATCAAGGGCGAAAGAGGTCGGTGAATGAAAAAAGGCCGGTAGCGCAATGCTACCGGCCTTGGGAGTGGACTCCGGATGAGCGGACCAGCCCGTTGATCAGCCCGTTGCAGCCTCTTCCGCTTCGGGCTTGGCGCGCCCTTCCTTCTTGGGCAGCGGCTGGATGTCGAGCTGGACCTCTTCCTTGTCGTCGAGGTCCACCGTCAGGCGGCCACCTTCCTGCAGGCGGCCGAACAGCAGCTCGTCGGCCAGGGCGCGGCGGATCGTGTCCTGGATCAGGCGCTGCATCGGCCGTGCGCCCATCAGCGGATCGAAGCCCTTCTTCGCCAGGTGCTTGCGCAGCACGTCGGTGAAGGTGACGTCGACCTTCTTCTCGGCCAGCTGGGTCTCGAGCTGCAGCAGGAACTTGTCGACCACGCGCAGGATGATCTGCTCGTCGAGGGCCTTGAAGCTCACGGTCGCATCCAGGCGGTTGCGGAACTCCGGCGTGAACAGGCGCTTGATGTCGGCCATCTCGTCGCCCGCCTGGCGCGGGTTGGTGAAGCCGATGGTCGCCTTGTTCATGGTCTCGGCGCCCGCATTGGTCGTCATGACGATGATGACGTTGCGGAAGTCGGCCTTGCGCCCGTTGTTGTCCGTCAGCGTGCCGTGGTCCATGACCTGCAGCAGCACGTTGAAGATGTCCGGATGCGCCTTCTCGATCTCGTCGAGCAGGAGCACGGCGTGCGGCTTCTTCGTGATCGCTTCGGTCAAGAGGCCGCCCTGGTCGAAACCGACGTAGCCGGGAGGCGCACCGATCAGCCGGCTCACCGCGTGGCGTTCCATGTACTCCGACATGTCGAAGCGGATCAGCTCGATGCCCATGATGTAGGCCAGCTGCTTCGCCGCTTCGGTCTTGCCGACGCCGGTGGGGCCGCTGAACAGGAAGGAGCCGATCGGCTTGTCTTCGCGGCCCAGGCCCGAACGCGCCATCTTGACCGCCGAAGCCAGCACCTCGAGGGCCTTGTCCTGGCCGAACACCACGCTCTTCAGGTCGCGCTCGATGGTCTGCAGCTTGCCGCGGTCGTCGTTCGAGACGTTGGCCGGGGGAATGCGCGCGATCTTGGCGACGATTTCCTCGACCTCGGCCTTGCTGATGGTCTTCTTGCGCTTGTTCGCGGGCAGGATGCGCTGGGCAGCGCCGGCCTCATCGATGACGTCGATCGCCTTGTCGGGCAGATGACGGTCGTTGATGTACTTGGCACTCAGCTCGGCCGCGGCCTGCAGTGCAGCCACGCCGTATTTCACGCCGTGGTGCTCCTCGAAGCGCGACTTCAGCCCTTTCAGGATGTCGATGGTTTCCTGCACCGTCGGCTCGACCACATCGACCTTCTGGAAACGACGCGACAGGGCCGCATCCTTCTCGAAGATGCCGCGGTACTCGGTGAAGGTGGTCGCGCCGATGCACTTGAGCTGGCCGCTGGACAGCGCCGGCTTGAGCAGGTTCGAGGCATCGAGCGTGCCGCCCGAGGCCGCGCCGGCGCCGATCAGCGTGTGGATCTCGTCGATGAAGAGGATCGCGTTCGGCTTGTCCTTGAGCGACTTGAGCACGCCCTTCAGGCGTTGTTCGAAATCGCCGCGGTACTTGGTGCCGGCCAGGAGCGCGCCCATGTCGAGCGAGTAGACATGGGACTCCGCCAGGATCTCGGGCACGTCGTTCTGCGTGATGCGCCAGGCCAGGCCCTCGGCGATCGCCGTCTTGCCGACGCCGGCCTCACCCACCAGCAGCGGGTTGTTCTTGCGCCGGCGGCACAGGATCTGGATCACGCGCTCGACCTCGTACTCGCGGCCGATCAGCGGATCGATCTTGCCTTCCTTGGCAAGCTGGTTGAGGTTTTGCGTGAACTGCTCGAGCGGGGACGACTTCTCGTTCTTCTCGCCGCCGCCCTCCTCGCCTTCGCCGGAGGACGATTCGCTGCTGCCCTTGGCAGCTTCCGGCGGATCGCTCTTCTTGATGCCGTGGGCGATGAAGTTCACCACGTCGAGGCGCGTCACGCCCTGCTGATGCAGGTAGTAGACCGCATGCGAATCCTTTTCGCCGAAGATCGCGACCAGCACGTTCGCGCCGGTGACTTCCTTCTTGCCGTTGCCGGTGGATTGCACATGCATGATGGCGCGCTGGATCACGCGCTGGAAACCGAGCGTGGGCTGGGTGTCCACATCGTCGGTACCCGCCACCTGGGGCGTGTTGTCCTTGATGAAATTGGTGAGCGACGCCCTGAGATCGTCGACGTTGGCCGAGCAGGCGCGCAGAACCTCTGCGGCACTCGGGTTGTCCAGCAAAGCGAGCAGCAGGTGCTCCACCGTGATGAACTCATGGCGCTGCTGCCTGGCTTCGACAAAAGCCATGTGCAAGCTGACTTCCAGTTCCTGGGCAATCATGTGATTTCCTTTTGCCTTGCTGTAAATAAATTCTCAGATGGGTTGGAGCGCGATTTATTCAACCGGTTCACTGACGCACTGCAACGGATGCCCGGCCTGGTGGGCCGCTTCCATCACCTGATTGACCTTGGTGGCCGCCATGTCGCGGGAATACACCCCGCAGACGCCGCGCCCGTCGAGATGGATCTTGAGCATGATCTGGGTGGCGGTTTCCCGGTCCTTGTTGAAGAACTCCTGGATCACGACGATCACGAACTCCATCGGCGTGTAGTCGTCGTTGAGCATCACCACCTGATACATCTGCGGCGGCGCAGTTTTTTGCGGCCGCCGCTCGATCACGACCGCATCGCCGTCGTCCCGCCCCGGCTTCACGGCCGGCGGCGTAGGGGGAGTCGAGGGGATTTTGGTAGCCATGAAAATCATTTTATAGAGCCGCCGCCGGTTGTACTTGCGCAAGGGACACAACTGGTGGCGGCTTTGTGACATTCAAGACGGATGCCTGTGGAACTGCCGCATCGGCGCATGCAAGCTGCGTGCCGCCGGCCCCAACGAAAAAGCCCCGGCGCCTTGCGGTGCCGGGGCTTTACACACGCGAGGCGTCAGCCGGCGCTTCGGACGCCGGGATTTACATGTTGTCGATCATCACCTGACCGAAACCCGAGCAGCTGACCTGCGTGGCGCCGTCCATCAGGCGGGCGAAGTCGTAGGTCACCTTCTTGCTGGCGATCGATTTTTCCATCGAGCGGATGATCAGGTCGGCCGCCTCGGTCCAGCCCATGTGCCGCAGCATCATCTCGGCCGAGAGGATTTCGGAACCGGGGTTCACGTAGTCCTTGCCGGCGTACTTCGGCGCCGTGCCGTGGGTGGCTTCGAACATCGCGACGGTGTCGCTCAGGTTGGCGCCCGGGGCGATGCCGATGCCGCCGACCTGCGCCGCCAGCGCGTCGGACACGTAGTCGCCGTTCAGGTTCAGCGTGGCGATCACGCTGTATTCGGCCGGGCGCAGCAGGATCTGCTGCAGGAAGGCGTCGGCGATCGAGTCCTTGACGGTGATTTCCTTGCCGGTCTTGGGATTCTTGAACTTCATCCAGGGGCCGCCGTCGATCAGCTCGGCACCGAATTCCTTGGCGGCCAGGCCATAGGCCCAGTCACGGAAGCCGCCTTCGGTGAACTTCATGATGTTGCCCTTGTGCACGATCGTCACGCTGGGCTTGTCGTTGTCGATCGCGTACTGGATCGCCTTGCGCACCAGACGCTCGGTGCCCTCGCGCGACACCGGCTTGATGCCGATGCCCGAGGTGTTCGGGAAACGGATCTTCTTGACGCCGAACTCGTCCTGCAGGATCTTGATGAGCTTCTTGGCCTTCTCGCTTTCGGCTTCGAATTCGATGCCGGCGTAGATGTCTTCCGAGTTCTCGCGGAAGATCACCATGTTGGTCTTGTGCGGCTCCTTGACCGGGCTGGGCACGCCCTCGAAGTACTGGATGGGGCGCAGGCAGACGTACAGGTCGAGCTCCTGGCGCAGCGCGACGTTGAGCGAGCGGATGCCGCCGCCGACTGGCGTGGTCAGCGGGCCCTTGATCGAGACCACGTAGTCGCGCACCGCATGCAGCGTTTCTTCGGGCAGCCAGACGTCGGGACCGTAGACCTTGGTCGACTTCTCGCCGGCGTAGACCTCCATCCACTGGATCTTTTTCTTGCCGCCGTAGGTCTTGGCCACTGCCGCGTCGACCACCTTGATCATCACGGGCGTGATGTCGAGGCCGGTACCGTCGCCCTCGATAAAGGGAATGATCGGCTGATCAGGCACATTGAGCGAGTTGTCGGCATTGACCGTGATCTTCTGGCCTTCGGCCGGGACTTTGATGTGCTGATAGCTGGACATGAGGCAAGGGCTCCGGGATGAATTGAAGGCTGGAAGACACTAGGTTTCCAGCCGGCTGAATAGCCGTAGAATTTTAGACGCAACCGGAGGAGTCCGAAGGTTCTGTCAACCGAGCCCATATGGGTCTCGTTGTTGGCTGACCTTCTGCTGGCCGGGAGGCATTTTCAATCCATCTCCACAGAGGAACCCGTAATGAGCAAAGTTCTCGCAGTCATGATCGCCGGCCTGTTCGCCGTTGGCGCATATGCCCAGACGAAGCCCGCCGAAGTCGACCCCACAGGCAAGGGCAAGGCGGCCGAACGCGCCGAAGCCAAGAAGGACGCGAAGCCTGCCGGCCAAGTCAAAGCTCCGGGCGGCGACCAGAGCAAGGTGTCAGAGGGTAGCGGTGGCGTGACCGCCACTGGCGCCGACAAGGCCGCCCAGGCACGCCGTGACTCGCGCGACACGCGCCGCCAGGCCAAGGGTGGCGGCAAGAAGCCGGTTCCCGTGCAAGGCACCACGCCCCAGTAAGCTGGTTGGCACCACTAAAAAAGAAAGCGTTCTTCGGAACGCTTTCTTTTCGTCTGCACTCAAGAAGATGTAAGCTTCAAGGCAAATAGTCATGCCCGCATCAGCGGGCATTTTTTGTTTGTATTGCCGCCCGCTTTATTGAAAGTCGACCCATGTTCCAGCGTTTTGTGGCCCTGCTTGCGCTGTCAGCTTCATTGATGACCTTTGCACACGGTCAGGAAGCTCAAACCACTCAAACCAATCTCCAGCGCGTGAAGCTGTCCGCGGGCATGTACCAGATCGATGCGCAAGTCGCGCAAACCCCCGAACAGCGGCAGATCGGTCTCATGTTCCGCAAGGAAATGCCGCAAACCGAGGGCATGATCTTCGTGTTCGAGCAGCCCGCGACCCAGTGTTTCTGGATGAAGAACACCCTGCTGCCACTGACCGCAGCCTTCGTGGCCGACGACGGCCGCATCGTCAACCTGGCCGACATGAGGCCCCTGACCGAGGAGTCGCATTGTTCCGAGGAGCCGGTTCGCTTCGTGCTCGAGATGAACCAAGGCTGGTTCGCCAAGAAGAACATCAAGAAGGGGGCGAAGCTCGGCGGCGAACTGTTTGCGGCCAGGCGCTGAGCATCGCCCGCCCACTAAAAAGCCGACCCGCGGGTCGGCTTTTTTTTGGCAAGCCTCGACTCAGCCGAAGTTCTTGGCCGCGAAGTCCCAGTTCACCAGCTTGGCCAGGAAGGTCTCCACGTACTTGGGCCGCAGGTTGCGGTAGTCGATGTAGTAGGCGTGCTCCCAGACGTCCACCGTCAACAGTGCCGTGTCGCCCGTGGTCAGCGGCGTGCCCGCGGCACCCATGTTCACGATGTCCACCGAGCCGTCGGCCTTCTTCACCAGCCAAGTCCAGCCCGAGCCGAAGTTGCCCACCGCCGACTTCACGAAGGCCTCCTTGAAGGCCGCGTAGCTGCCCCACTTGGCATCGATCGCCTTGGCCAGCGCGCCGGTGGGCTCGCCGCCGCCCGCGGGCTTCATGCAGTTCCAGAAGAAGGTGTGGTTCCAGATCTGGGCGGCGTTGTTGTAGATGCCGCCGCTGGACTTCTTGACGATCTCCTCTAGCGGCAGGCTCTCGAACTCGGTGCCCTTTTGCAGGTTGTTCAGGTTCACCACATAGGCGTTGTGGTGCTTGCCGTAGTGGTACTCCAGCGTTTCCTTCGAATACTCCGGCGCCAGGGCGTCCAGCGCGTACGGCAGGGGTGGGAGGACGTGTTCCATGTCATTTCTCGCGGGTTGGTTGTGGGACGAAGCATTCTAAAAAGGAATCACGTGGCTCGCGTCGGACGCCGTCCCGTCGTACCCGTTCGATTGACCGTCATGTCGACCGTGCCGTCGGCGAGGCGCGCGCGCACCGCGTCGCCGGGTGTCAGGCCTCGCACGCTGGTGACGGCCTGTCCATGTTCGTTCGTGAGCCATGCGTAGCCGCGCTGCAAGACCAGCGCCGGATCCAGCAGTTGCAGGCGCAGCGCAGCCCGTTCGAGCCGTTCCTTGCGCTGAACCAGGGCACGCGTGAACTTGAGCGGCAACTCGGCCTGCAACGCCTGCTGCGCTTGCGCGAGCCGCTGCGTCCTCGAGAGCACGGCGTAGTGCAGTCGTTGCGCATGGTGAGCCAGGCGCAGTTGCTGGCGCGTCACCAGCGTCGAGGGGCGCCCCAGCCGACCCGCGGCCAGATCGAGGCGCTGGCTCAAGACATCGAGGCGCGCGGAAATCGCGTCGCGCAGCCGCTCTTCGAGCAGATCGAGCGCGCCGAGCCACAGATCGCGCGGCGCAGCGACGAGTTCGGCCGCGGCGGTCGGCGTCGGTGCGCGCAGGTCGGCACAGAAGTCGGCGATGGTGAAGTCGGTTTCGTGGCCGACGCCGCTGATCACCGGCACCGGGCTCTGCACGATCGTGCGCGCCAGCGACTCGTCGTTGAAGGCCCAGAGATCCTCGATCGAGCCGCCGCCGCGCACCAGCAGGATCAAGTCGACCCTCGGCTGCAGCGCGTAGAGCGACTGCAGCGAGCGCACCAGCTCCGCCGGCGCACCGGCGCCCTGCACCGCGGCCGGCGCCAGCACCACGGGAATGTGCGGCACGCGGCGGCGCAATGCGCTGACGACGTCGTGCAAGGCTGCCGCGCCGAGCGAGGTCACGACACCGATCGCGCGTGGCATGGCCGGAAGCGGCCGCTTGCGGGCGGGATCGAAAAGGCCCTCGGCCTCCAGCTTCGCCTTGCGCTGCAGGAACTGCTCGAACAGCGCGCCCTGCCCGGCTCGACGCAGGCTTTCGACCACCAGTTGAAGGTCGCCGCGCGGCTCGTACACCGCCAATCGGCCGCGCACCTCGACCTGGTCGCCGTCGCGCGGCGAGAAATCGAGCAGGCCTGCGGCGCGCCGGAACATGGCGCACCGCAACTGGCCGGATTCGTCTTTCAGTGCAAAGTAGCAATGGCCGCTGGCCGCACGCGAGAAGCCGGAAATCTCGCCGCGCACCGCGACCGGATTGAAGCGCGCATCGAGCGCATCGGCCACGGCGCGACACAGTGCGCCCACGGCCCAGACCCGCGGTCCCGCCGGAATTGCTTCACGCTCGCTCATGTCGAGGCGGTGTTACAGATGAACAGTCGTCCACAAGCGGGGCGGCGGTCTCCCGGCCGCACGAGGCATCCGCACGACACCCACGACTCCACGTACAAGCCATTGATTTGATTGAAAAAAGTGCTGCTCAAAATTCAGTCGATCCAGCGGAAAGCCCGCCGCGTGTGGCTCCAGATGAGTTGCTCCGCGGGTTAGCCACAAAGTTATCCACAGAAACTGTGCGTCTGAACCTACAGCGAATACAAATCGGAACAATGCTTCGCGCCGGTGGATAATCGCCGCGCATTTGCAGTCCACGGGGCCGGAGGAATACTTGTTTTCGATCATAGTTGCTGCGGGCTGGCCGATCTGGCCGCTGCTCGCTTGTTCGGTGATTGCGCTCGCGCTCGTCATCGAGAGATTCACCAGCCTGAAGACCTCCAAGGTCCTGCCGCCCAAGCTCCTCGACGAGGCCATCACGGTCTCGCGCGCTGCGGTCCCGGGCCCGGACGTGGTGACCAAGCTGGAAAGAAACTCGGGGCTCGGCGAGGTGCTGGCCGCCGGCTTCCGCACTTTGAACTCCAACCCCCTTTCGACCGAAGACGACCTGCGCGCGTCGATGGAATCGGCCGGACGCGTGGTCGCGCATCGACTCGAACGCTACCTGCCGGCGCTCGCAACCATCGCGTCGGCGGCCCCGCTGCTCGGGCTGCTGGGCACGGTGATCGGCATGATCGAGATCTTCGGCTCCCAGTCGCCCAGCAGCGGCGCGGTCGGCACCGGCAACCCGGCGCAGCTGGCGCACGGCATCTCCGTGGCGCTCTACAACACGGCCTTCGGGCTGATCGTGGCGATCCCGGCTCTGATCTTCTGGCGCTATTTCCGCAGTCGGGTCGACGAGTACCTGCTGAACCTGGAGCTCGCCGGCGAACGTTTTGCGCGTCACCTGAACACCTTGCGATCATGAAACGAATGCATTTCAGCCACGGCTCGCGCGAGGAGCCGGAGATCAACCTGATCCCGTTCATCGACGTGCTGCTGGTCGTGCTGATCTTCCTGATGCTCTCGACCACCTACAGCAAGTTCACCGAAATGCAGTTGCGCCTTCCGGTGGCCGACGTGGAGGCCCAGCGCGACTATCCGAAGGAAGTGATCGTCGCCGTCTCCGCCGACGGACGCTATTCGATCAACAAGACCCAGTTGCCCGACCGCAGCGTGGAGACGGTGGCCGCAGCGCTGAGCGCCGCGGCGAACGGCGGCAAGGACAGCGTCGTGATCATCAGCGCCGACGCCAGCGCCGCCCATCAGTCCGTGATCACGGTGATGGAAGGCGCGCGGCGCGCGGGCCTCATGCAAATCACCTTCGCCACGCAGTCGGCCGCGCAGGCGGGACGCTAGTGCTGCAGCGGGCCTGGCTTCAGCGCGGAATGCTCGCGCGGCTGCTGTGGCCTCTCTCGCTGCTCTATGGCGCTTTGGCCGCAATCCGGCGCGCGCTCTATCGCCGAGGCGTCCTTCAGACCGAGCGCGTCGGCGTGCCGGTGATCGTGGTCGGCAACGTCATCGCCGGCGGTTCCGGCAAGACGCCTGTCGTGATGGCGGTCGTGCGACACGTCCAAGCCCGCGGAATGAAGGTCGGCGTGGTATCGCGCGGCTACGGGCGAGCGACCGACGATTGCCGCGCGGTACAGGACGACAGCGATCCGCGCGAGGTCGGCGACGAGCCGGCGCTGATTCGCCGCTCGACCGCGGTGCCGGTCTTCGTGGCGCGGCGGCGTGCCGAAGCGGCGCGTGCCCTGCTCGCTCTTCACCCGGACACGCAGCTCATCGTGAGCGACGATGGCCTGCAGCACCTTGCGCTGGCGCGCGACCTCGAGATCTGCGTCTTCGACGACCGCGGAACGGGCAATGGCTGGCTGCTGCCGGCCGGCCCCCTGCGCGAGCATTGGCCGCGCCGCTGCGACCTGGTGATCCACACCGGCGCGCGACCCGCCTTCGCCGGCTTCACGGCACGACGTGCGCTGGCCGACCATGCGCTGCGCCTCGATGGCACGCCGGTCCCGCTCGCATCCCTGGCCGGCCGGGCGCTGGTCGCGGTTGCCGCGATTGCAAAGCCCGAGGCTTTCTTCCAGATGCTGCACGAACGCGCCCTGGTACTGCAGCAGTGCATTGCATTGCCGGATCACCACGATTTCAGCGACTGGACCCCGCCGCCCGGCAGCGCCTACACGCTGATCTGCACCGAGAAGGACGCGGTGAAGCTCTGGCGCCGAGCCCCCGATGCGCTGGCGCTGCCGCTGGTGTTCGAACCCGAGCCGGCCTTCTTCGAAGCGCTCGACGCAAAGCTATCATCGCTCGATGGACACCAAGCTGCTTGAACTGCTCGTCTGCCCCGTGACCAAGGGGCCGCTCACGTGGAATGCCGAGAAGCAGGAACTCGCCTCGCGCAGCGCCCGCCTCGCCTATCCGGTGCGCGATGGCATCCCGGTGCTGCTCGAAACCGAGGCGCGCACGCTTTCCGACGAAGAGCTGGGACTTTGACCTTGCCTTTCGCCGTCCTGATCCCGGCTCGGCTCGCGTCCACACGATTGCCCGACAAGCCCCTGGCCGACATTGCCGGCCTGCCGATGGTGGTGCGCGTCGCACAGCGCGCCCTGCAATCGAGCGCTGAGCGCGTGGTGGTGGCCGCCGACGACGCGCGCATCGTCGCCGCTTGCGAGGCACACGGTGTCCAGGCCCTGCTCACGCGCACCGACCACGCGAGCGGCAGCGATCGCCTCGCCGAGGCCTGCGCGCAGCTCGGTCTGGCCGACGACGCGATCGTGGTTAACGTCCAGGGCGACGAGCCGCTGATCGACCCGGCATTGATCGACGCCGTGGCCCACACGCTGGCCTCGCATCCCGACGCAGCGATGAGCACGGCCGCGCACGCGATCGAATCCCTCGAAGATTTCCTCAATCCGAACGTCGTGAAAGCCGTGCTCGACGCACAGGGCAATGCGCTCTACTTCAGTCGCGCACCGATTCCCTGGTGGCGCGACGGCTTCGCGAAAGGCGGCGTGACGGCGCTGCCGCAGTCACCCGCAGCGCTGCGCCATATCGGCATCTACGGCTACCGCGCCGGCTTCGTACGGCAGTTTCCCAGCCTGCCGCCGGCACCGGTCGAAGCCACGGAGGCACTGGAGCAGCTGCGCGCACTGTGGCACGGGCACCGCATCGCCGTGCACGTGAGCGCCCATGCGCCCGGGCCGGGCATCGACACGCCGGAAGATCTGGAACGCGTCCGCGCACTGCTCTCCAACGCCTGATTTCGTCCCCGCGCAGGCCAAGTCGGCCGCGGAGCGCGTGCTATCCTCGACGCAACTCCGCCCTGCGATCTCCCTCGTGAAACGCATGGCGCGACAGAAATCGAAGAACCGTCCGAGGACACCATGAGACTGATTTTGTTGGGCGCCCCCGGGGCAGGCAAAGGCACGCAGGCAGCCTTCATTTGCCAGAAATACGGCATTCCTCAAATCTCGACCGGCGACATGCTGCGCGCCGCCGTCAAGGCCGGCACACCGCTCGGGCTCCAGGCCAAGGCCGTGATGGATGCCGGCGCCCTGGTGAGCGACGACCTGATCATCAACCTCGTCAAGGAACGCATCGCGTTGCCGGACTGCACCCAGGGCTTTCTGTTCGACGGCTTCCCGCGCACCATTCCGCAAGCCGAGGCCATGCGATCGGCGGGCGTCAAGATCGACTACGTGCTCGAGATCGACGTGCCTTTTGCCGACATCATCGAACGCATGAGCGGGCGCCGCTCGCATCCGGCGTCGGGGCGCATCTACCACGTCAAGTTCAACCCGCCGAAGACCGAAGGCAAGGACGACCTCACGGGCGAAGACCTGATCCAGCGCGAGGACGACAAGGAAGAAACCGTGCGCAAGCGGCTCGAGGTCTACAGCCAGCAGACCCGGCCGTTGGTCGACTACTACTCGGCCTGGGCCAAGGCGGACCCGGCCGCAGCGCCGAAGTACCGCGCCATCAGCGGCGTCGGCACGGTCGACGAGATCACTCAGCGCGCGCTGGGCGCCCTCGGCAGCTGATCAGGCCGGGCTGGAGCGCAGCCCGTAGACCTTGCCGTCGGCGAACAGGTATTCGACGCGCATCACCGGCTCGCCCTTTTCTTCCTTGAAGGTGAAGCCCACTGCCGAGATGGTCGCGCCGGACTTGATCTCCGAAACCTTCCAGGCCTCCATTCGCGTCAGCGGCGCGAGTTCGAGCGTCCACTGGCGATCGGCGCGGCGCGGCGCGGTCGCCTTGGCAAGAAGTCCGGGGCCATCGACCGGCGCGCTCTGCGCGGGCGGCTGTCGCGTTGCGAGGTCTGCCGGCACCTTGAGACCCGGCGGAACCTCGATCACCAGCTCGGCATGCGGGTTCTGCCAACGCGCGCGCACGACCTTTCCTTCCAGGTAGAGCGGACGCCCCTGGTCGAAGCTGCTCCAGCCGTGGTGCGCCCAGGCGAACGGGGTGACGACGGGAAGGGATGCGGCGGCGATGACGATGCTGCGACGTTTCATCGGAAAAACTCCTTCTTCTCTTCAGTACGCGATCCAGCGGCCGCAGAACACGACGGCCAGCCAGATCGCAGTGGACAACAACATCTGTACCCGCGCCAGCGCATCGAGTTTGCGCAAGGACCTTCGCGCGTGGAACCAGCCCGCGTTGCATCCGGCGGCCAGCAACAATCCCATCTTGATCACGAAGGCCCGGTTGGCGAGCAGTTCGGCCGGCTGGGTCGCGAACATCAGCGAGCCGCTGGCCGCCGCCAGCGTGAAGCCGCAGAGCGCGATCGACAGCGACAGCCTGGCCATCGCCTGCACCGGCAAGGCAGCCGCACGTCCGAACACCCGCAGCTCGAGCGCCACGAGATTGCCGAGCAGGAGTGCGATGCCGATGATGTGCACCGCCTCCAGCGCCGGATAGGCCCACGAGTGCGATTGCAGAGCGCTGAACATGGCCTCAATCGGCGGCCGGCTGATCTGCCATCAGCTCCAGCACCAGCGCGATGCGCGCCTTGACGGGAGTCAGTGCGCCCGCGTCACGCAAGAGTGCATTCGGCGCCGGCAGGATGCGGCCCTGCGTGCATCGCGTGGCGCGCACGACCGCAATGCCGGCAGCCTGCGCCCGCAGCGCGGCTTCTTCCAGCGCAAGGTGCAAGGTGCCGTTGCCGGTGGCCGCGAGCACCAGGCCCTCTACCGGCTCGGCGGCGCCGGACTGGCGCTCGCGAATCAGTGTGTCGATCAGGCTGCCGCGCGCCTCCGCATGACTCATCACGATTTCCACATGGGGCCAGCGGGCGGCATTCGTCATCCGTTCGAAGAGCTCGCGCGCATCCTGTTGCGGCGATACCGGCCAGCTTCGGAGGCCGCGCACCGCGCCCTCCTCCACATAGGCCACCGGTCCCGCATCGCCGGAGTCGAAGGCGTCGAGCCGGTAGGTGTGGACCTTCTGGACGTCGAAGGCGCTGTGCACCGTGCCCGCGCAGACGGCCACCACGCCCAGCGCGCCGGGGCTGGACGCGACCGCGATCGCATCGCGCACGTTCTGCGGGCCGTCTGGCGACAGCGCGGTCGCGGGCCGCATCGCGCAGGTCAGGACCACCGGCTTCGACGGAGCCAGCACCGACTGCAGGAAGAAGGCTGTTTCCTCCAGCGTGTCGGTGCCATGGGTGATGACGAGGCCCGCTACGTCGGGCTCGGCGAGCCAATGGGCGCAGCGCTCGGCCAGCGTACGCCAGATCGCAAAGCTCATGTCCTTGCTGTCAATCTGCGCCACTTGCTCGGCCGCGAGTGCGATGCCTTCGGGCGCCTCGATGCCGCCCAGCAGTTCCGTCACGCCTACTTGCCCGGCCGTGTAGCCGATGTTGTCGCCGGCCGCCGTAGCGCGGCCGGCGATGGTGCCGCCGGTGCCCAGAACGATCACGCGGCGCTTGCCTTCTCGAAGGGTATCGACCATGTCTTGCCAAACCTCCGGAAACTGGTTAAAAATACAGGTACTGGATATTCAGCCAGTGCCGCAAGGAGTCATCAATGCAGTTCGCCGTCAAGCTTACCGCCCGCCAGCAGCAGATTCTGGACTTGATCCAGAGCGCCATCGCACGCACCGGCGCCCCGCCCACGCGTGCCGAGATCGCCGCCGAACTGGGCTTCAAGTCGGCCAATGCGGCCGAAGAACATTTGCAGGCCCTGGCACGCAAAGGCGTGATCGAACTCGTGAGCGGCACCTCGCGCGGCATCCGCCTCAAGGGCGACGCACTGCGCTCGCTGAACGAATCGCGCAACAACCAATTCTCCCTGTCGCTGCCCGGCATGGCCCAGCTCGCGCTGCCGCTGATCGGCCGTGTGGCTGCAGGCTCGCCCATCCTCGCGCAGGAGCACGTCGACCAGACCTACTACGTCGAGAACACCCTGTTCCAGCGCCAGCCCGACTACCTGCTCAAGGTGCGTGGCATGTCCATGCGCGACGCCGGCATCATGGATGGCGACCTGCTGGCGGTGCAAGCCACCAAGGAAGCCCGCAACGGCCAGATCGTGGTGGCCCGGCTGGGCGACGAAGTCACGGTCAAGCGCCTCAAGCGCAACAAGCAGGTCATCGAGCTGCATGCCGAAAACCCCGACTACCCCACCATCGTCGTTCAGCCCGGCGAGCCTTTCGAGATCGAAGGCTTGGCCGTAGGCCTGATCCGCAACACGATGCTCATGTAGGGGGTCCAAACCCCGGCCGCGACAGGTGGCGGGCGTATGGCCGAGGGCCATCACCCTGTAGCAGCCGATGAAAGCAATCCTGCCTGTGTTCAACCTCTGACTTTTCTGGAGTTCACATGGGAATCGCTCTTCTCAGCCTTGCTGATCTGTTCATGCCGCTGCAATCGCTGGCCGATCGCTGGATGCCTTCGCGCCGCAGGCGTTCGTCCGGCCTTCGCTATGTCGGCATTCGGCCCAGCTGTGCCTCTGCACCCGCGCCGACGCGTCCCCTGCGCGTGGTACGCACGGTCGATGCGCAGCGCCCCGGCCAGAACGCGGGCCGCGTCGTGATCTCGGGCCGCATGGCGGACGTCTGCGCCGAACTCGATCGGCTGGCCGCCCTGGAAGCGGCGGACACCGTGCCGCGCGCCAGCCGCCTGCATTGAGCGAGGCGATGCCGATCGGCAATTGAAGCCGTACCGAGCCTGGGTTATCCCCGGGCAGCGTGCGCCTGTGGAACGCAGGGCACGGAGTACGCGGATGGTGCGAGGCACAATGGCATGCCATGAACATTGTGATCCTCGACGACTACCAGGACGCGGTGCGCAAGCTGCGCTGCGCTTCCAAACTCGACGCGTACGCGGCCAAGGTCTACACCAACACGGTCAAAGGCATCGGGCAGCTCTCGGTGCGGCTCAAGGATGCCGACGTGATCGTGCTGATCCGTGAACGCACACAGATCTCTCGCCAGCTGATCGAGAAGCTCCCCAAGCTCAAGCTCATCTCGCAGACCGGCCGGGTCGGCAGCCACATCGACGTGCATGCGTGCACGGAGCAAGGCATCGCGGTGGCCGAAGGCACGGGCTCGCCGCTGGCGCCGGCCGAACTCACCTGGGCGCTGATCATGACGGCGATGCGCCGCTTGCCGCAGTACATCAGCAACCTCAAGCATGGCGCCTGGCAGCAGTCGGGGCTCAAGTCGGCTTCGATGCCTCCCAATTTCGGGCTCGGCTCGGTGCTCAAGGGCAAGACGCTTTGCATCTGGGGCTATGGGCGCATCGGCCAGCTGGTCGCACGCTATGGGCAGGCCTTCGGCATGCAGGTGGTGATCTGGGGCCGCGAGGAGAGCTGCGCCAGGGCACGGTCCGACGGCTTTCAGGTGGCACCGAACCGGGACATCTTTTTCAGCGTGGCCGACGTGCTGTCGATCCATCTGCGGCTGGCGGAGGAAACACGGGGCCTGGTCACCCTCGAGGATCTGTCGCGCATGAAGCCCACCGCACTGTTCGTCAACACCTCGCGCGCCGAGCTGGTCGAACAGGACGCGCTGCTCGCGGCCCTCAACCGCGGCCGGCCCGGGCTGGCAGCCGTCGACGTGTTCGAGAGCGAGCCGCCGCTGCAAGGCCATGCGCTGCTGCGCCTGGAGAACTGCATCTGCACCCCGCACATCGGCTACGTCGAGCAGGACAGCTACGAGATGTACTTCGGCCAGGCCTTCGACAACGTCGTCAGCTTCATCAAGGGCAACCCGACCAACATCGTGAATCCGGGCGCACTGCAGGTCCGCCGTTGAAACAGCCTGCGCTGCCGGCAGCTTTGTGGGCCCTGCTGGCGGGCAACTTCGTGATCGGGACGGGCGTGATGGTGGTGCCCGGCACGCTCAACGAACTCAGCACCTCGCTGCAAGTCAGCGCGGCTACCGCCGGCCAGTTGATCACCGCGGCGGCCGTCGTGATGTGCCTCGGCGCTCCCTTGCTGGCGGCCGTGGTCGCGGGCTGGGACCGCCGGGTGCTGCTCGCCTGCACCATGCTGTGGTATGCGGCAGGGCATCTTCTCGCGACGCTGATGCCGAACTTCGGCGGGCTGCTGGTGGTGCGCATGCTGACGGTCGTCGCGCCCGCGATCTTCACGCCGCAGGCGGCCGCCTGCGTGGGTCTGCTGGTGCCGCCCGAGCAGCGGGGCCGCGCCGTCACCTTCGTTTTTCTGGGATGGTCCATGGCCTCGGTGCTGGGCCTTCCGCTCGGCACGCTGATCGGCGGTCATTTCGGCTGGCGCACCGCGTTCGCGACGATCGCGCTCCTGTCGATCCTCAGCGCAGCCTGGATCTGGCGCAAGCTCCCATCGGGCATCCGGCCGGCCGCGCTGTCGCGCGCGGCCTGGGCCCAGGTGCTCAAGAGTCCGTTGCTGATGGGCGTCGTCTCCGTCACCGCGCTGCAAGGCGCGGGCCAGTTCGTTCTGTTCAGCTATTTCGCACCCGTCCTCAAGCAAGCGCTGGGCGCGGACGCCACGGCACTGGGCCTGATGTGGGGCTGGTTCGGCGTCTGCGGCCTGCTCGGCAACATGCTCGTGAGCCGGTACATCGACCGCATGGGCGCCTCGCAGATGGTGCTGCTCACGACGTCGCTGATCGCGCTGAGCCTTCTTCTGTGGCCTCTGGGCGTGACGCTCGCGGGGCTGGCGCTGATCATCGTGCCCTGGGGCTTCGGCTGCTTCGCCACCAACTCGGCTCAGCAGGCACGCCTGGTCTCGATGGCGCCCGCGCTCGCGCCGGGCTCGGTGGCGCTCAACAGTTCCGGCATCTACGTGGGGCAAGCGGTGGGTGCCGCAGCCGGAGGCTGGCTGCTGGCCCATGACGCGATCGTCTGGATGAGCTGGGCGGGCCTGGCGATGGTGCTCTGCGCGCTGGCGCTCAGCCTGGCCGTCGACCGGGCGCAACGCCGCGCCCCGGCGCTCAGCGCTTGACCGGCTTGGGAGCTATCTCCGCCTCGGTGGCCGGATCGAAGAGCTCGAAATCGATCACGTGGGGATCGCTGGACGGTGCGGGCGGCGGCTTCGGCGTTTCGATCGGCGCTCGCATGGTTTCGAAGGCCGTCTTGTCGAATTCGGCGAGGTCCAGGTCGATGTCGGGCTTGGCGCGCGGCACCGGTGCGGCGCCTGCGGGAGGCGCCGGAAGCGGCGCATCCGGCACCAGCACAGTCTCATGGTGCAGGTGGTCGTCGATGGCGCCGTAGATCGAGGGGGGCAGCGTCGGGGCGTACTCGACGGCCTCGGGCGCGCTCTCGCGATCGAGCGGCGCAGGCGTCGTGGCCAGCTGGTCGTGGCCGAAGGTATCGACGAAGGAGTGCGGCGTGACGGGCGCAGGCGGTGCGCTGTTCGGATCGATCACTTCCTTGGCCACGGAATAGAGCAGCAGCAGCTCCTGGTAGGCCGCCAGGTCGAAGGCCTCGTCCTCGTGCGCGCCGGGCTTGCGGAATATCAGCTCCTCGATCAGCGCCAGGGTGCCCGGCGCAGGCCACTGCGATTCGATGCGCGCGAGGGTGCTGCGATAGTGTTCGAGACCCTTGCCCGTCTCGTTGAAATTCTCGAACGCCGGGACGTCGGCGTTGAAGGCCCGTTCGAATTCCTCCGCCAGGCGCGCATAGTCCTCCTTGCGCCCCAGCGAATGAAAAATCCGCAGCAGGTCCAGGTAGGCCAACGCGCTGGTGCCGGGATTGGTGGCGATGTGTTCGCGCAGCACCGCGATTGCCTGGTCGTGCTGGCCGAGCGAAAGGAAGAAGTCCGACTGCTGCTGCACGTCGAACAGCTCTTCGGTGTTGACCGGCCGCACCGGCGCGCCATCGGGCGTGCGTGCCGGCTGGGGTTCGGATTCGCCGAAGCCGCTGTCGTCGTCGGGCTCCAGGGCTGCAAAGGTCGCCGCGCCGAAGCTGGTGGCGTTCGCGCTGCGCCGCGGCGGCGGTACGGAGTCGACGTCCGGCTCCTCGTCGAGCAGTGCGCGCAAGGAACTCGGCCGCGTGGGACCGCCCTCGCCCTTCGACGGCGTCTCGCCCCACCAGGCCGGCGCTGCGGCTCGGCGCGCCATGCGCCACAGCAGCACGATCGCCACCAGCGCGATCAGCAACAGGGCGATCAGGGCGTAGACCAGTGGATTGCGGTAGCGGCTGTCGTGCGCCTGCGCGAGCTCGCTGCGCATCTCGAGCAAGGTGCGCTGGTTCTGCGCCGTCTGCTCGCGCAGCGCGGCCAGCGTGGCTTCCAGCGCTTGCATGCGTTGGGCCTCGCGCTGCGCCGCTTCGGGGTCGATGTTGAGCGCGCGCCACTCGGCGGCGGCCGCGGCGCGGCGCGCGAGGTCTTCGCTGGCCGGCAGCGTCAGTTGCGGGCTTGTCTTGAGGCCGGGCTGCGCGACGGGAACCGGCTCCAGCGTTTCGAGTTGGAGCCGGGATCCACCGGCGACGGCCCCGCGCCTCGGCTCAGCGGCTGCGACCGTCGGGACGGTGCGCGGCGCGGCCGCACGCGGTGTGGCGGGCGGTTGCGCCGCGGCGGCCCGGCGCGGCGCGGGCGCAGAGGCAGCGCTGGGACGCGGCGACGACCCGTCGGCGTCGCGCGTGCGCGCGGCGGGCGCCGCTGCGGTGTTGCGCCGCGCCGGCGCTGCGGTCGGGCCTTCGAGGCCGGACGATGCGCCCCCTGCCGCAGCACGCGATGGCGCGCGCGCGGGCGCTCGCGCCAGGGTCTCGGACGATGCCCTTGCACCCGAAGGCGGCGCAAGGACGGGCAGCGCGGGTTCGGACGGAACGTCGGCCAGCAGCACATAGCTGCGCGTCGACTTCGTATCGCAGCCGGCACGCACGTTCACATTGACCACGGGTTCGTCCACGGCGACGGTGGAACGGATATGGATGCGCGGGCTGCTGGCCTTCGGCCCCGGCTCCAGCGATACAGTCAGGCTCCGATCGGCAATGCGGGTGTCCCCCTGCACGACCTCGGCTTCGAGGCACAACGCGCCCCCATCTTCGGCAGCATCCAGCGAAAGCGGAATCACCACATCCAGCGGCTTGCCGATCCAGACAGCCCCTTGGGGCCGCCCGATCGTCAAGGCAGGCGAGTCAAGTGCGAGCCCGAATAGAAAGAGGGCCGCCGCCAGGCGTGGGAGTTGCAAAATGGCTCGAAAAAAGTAATCGAAAGTTGACACATTCTGGCATGGGCATCCGTGCCAGCCATCCTCAGAGAGACAATTATCAAATGACTGTGAACTTTTCCAATGTGGGCATCATCGGTGCCGGCGCCATGGGGCGCGGCATCGCGCAGATCGCCGCGCAGGCCGGGAGCGAGGTCCTGCTGCTCGACAGCTTCGAGGGCGCCGCGGTCCGCGGACGCGATGCCATCCTCGCCCAGTGGCAGAAGCAGCACGAGAAGGGAAAACTGGACGAGGCGCAGCGCGATGCACTGTCCGCTCGTGTCCGCGCCGTCGAATCGGTCCAGGCGCTCGCCGGCTGCGAGCTGGTGATCGAAGCCGTGGTCGAAGACCTCGAGGTCAAGCGCAAGCTGTTCAGCGAACTCGAAGCGGTGGTCGCGCCCTCGGCCGTGCTGGCGACCAACACCTCATCGCTCTCGGTCACCGCCATCGCCGCGGTGATGGCGCATCCGCAGCGCATGGCGGGCTTTCATTTCTTCAACCCGGTGCCCCTGATGAAGGTGGTCGAGGTCGTGGCCGGCTTCAAGACCGAGGCCGAGGTCTGCCGCCGGCTCGCGGGCTACGCCGCGCAGATGGGCCACAGCGCTGTGCAGGCCAAGGACACGCCCGGCTTCATCGTCAACCACGCGGGACGCGGCTACGGCACCGAGGCGCTGCGCATCGCCGGGGAAGGCGTGGCGGACTTCGCCACCATCGACCGCATCCTCAAGGACCAGGCGGGCTTTCGCCTCGGGCCTTTCGAGCTGCTCGATCTGACGGCGCTCGATGTTTCCCATCCCGTGATGGAGTCGATCTACCGCCAGTACTACGAGGAGCCGCGCTTTCGGCCCAGCGTGATCACCGCGCAGCGGCTCGCAGCGGGTGCGCTCGGTCGCAAGACCGGCGAAGGCTTCTATCGCTATGTCGACGGTGCGGCGCAGTTGCCCACCGAAGCGCCGGTGCCGACGGTCGACGCCGCCCCGGCCGTCTGGGTCTCGCCCCGCGCAGCACGGCGGCCCGATTTGCTGCGGCTCGTGCATGCGCTGGGCGCGCAGCTCGAAAGCGGCGCCACGCCCTCGCCCGCCGCATTGATCCTGGTCGCACCGCTGGGCTTCGACGTCACGACCGTCGCCGCCGTCGAACGGCTCGATGCGACGCGCACGGTCGGCATCGACCTGATGGTGGACGATGCAGCCACCAAGCGCCGCGTGCTGGCCACCAATCCCGCGACGCGGCGCGACGTGCGCGATGCGGCCCATGCGCTGTTCGCGCGCGACGGCAAGGCGGTAAGCGTGATCCGCGACAGCGGCGGCTTCGTCACCCAGCGCGTGATAGGCACCATCGTGAACATCGCCGCCGACATGTGCCAGCAGCGCGTCTGTTCGCCCGCCGACCTCGACGTCGCCGTTCGGTTGGGCCTCGGCTACCCTCAGGGTCCGCTGGCGATGGGCGACCTGTACGGGCCGACGAACGTGCTGGAAGTGCTCTTCAACCTCCAGACCGTGTATGGCGATCCCCGTTACCGCCCGAGCCCGTGGCTGCGCCGCCGTGGCGCACTGGGCCTGAGCCTCACGCATGAAGAAGAGTAAGAGACACCGACCATGACCGCAGAACTGAAAAGCACGAGCGAAGG
This sequence comes from Variovorax sp. LjRoot84, assembly GCF_964254305.1. NCBI lineage: Bacteria > Pseudomonadati > Pseudomonadota > Betaproteobacteria > Burkholderiales > Comamonadaceae > Variovorax > Variovorax sp. LjRoot84. Next base: position 2,669,969 of record NZ_CAXUTE020000001.1, on the reverse strand, counting down.
ACAGACCTTGGTGCTCACGCTCTCCAACCCCTCGCAGCGCAATGCGCTGGGCCCCGAGATGTACGCGGCCGGCATCGAGGCGCTCAGCGGCGCCGAGAACAGCGACGAGATCCGAAGTGTCGTGCTCGTGGGCGAAGGCGCATGGTTCTGCGCCGGCGGCTCCTTGCAGCGCCTTTCGGCCAATCGCGAGCGCGAGCCCGCAGTGCAGGCCGAGAGCATCGAGTCGCTGCACAACTGGATCGATTCGATCCGCACCTTTCCCAAGCCGGTGATCGCGGCCGTCGAGGGCGCCGCGGCCGGCGCCGGCTTCTCGCTCGCCGCGGCCTGCGACTTCATCGTCGCCGCGCGCGATGCAGTATTCGCCGCCTCGTACAGCACCGTCGCGTTGTCGCCGGACGGCGGCTTGAGCTGGCATCTCGCGCAGGCACTGCCTCGGCAGCTCGCGAGCGAATGGCTCATGCTCGGAGGGCGCATCGAGGCACAGCGCCTGCATGCGCTCGGCCTGGTGAATGAGATCACCGAGAGCGGCCAGGCCTTGAGTGCGGCGCTCGCGCTGGCGAACCGCCTCAACGCACGCGCGCCCAACTCGCTGGCCAGCATCAAGGAGCTGCTGAGCGAGGCGCGAGGCGCAACACTGGCTTCGCAGCTGTCGCAGGAACGCGACCACTTCGTGCGCAACCTGCACCACCGCAACGCCGGCATCGGGATCGCCGCTTTCCTCGCCAAGGAAACGCCGCGCTACGAGTAGCGGCACGTCGCTCTCGCGACAACCCTCAGCTTTTCAGTCACGCACAGGACAGTCCATGGACGACCCCATTCTTACCATCGAAGAACGTGAAGCGATCAATGGTGGTCGCTGGTTCTCTTCTCTTTCTCCATCGCTTCGTCACGACATCCTCCGATGTGCTTTCGTCAAACGCTACAAGGACGGCGAGCTGATCGCTGCACGCGGCGACCCGCCCGAGCAGTGGATCGCTTGCGCCAAGGGCGCGGTGCGCGTGAGCTCGACGGCGGTCTCGGGCAAGCAGGTCACGCTGACCTATGTGGAGCCGGGCATCTGGTTCGGCGACGTGGCGATGTTCGACGGCGACCGGCGAACCCACGACGCCTACGCGCATGGCGAGACCACGATCCTTTGCGTGGCGCGCGCCGATTTCCAGAAGATCCTGTCGAACCATGTCGAGCTTTACGAGGCACTGATGCGCCTGCAGGCGCGCCGCATCCGCCAGCTCTTCGGGCTGGTCGAGGATCTCAACACGCTGCCCTTGCGCGCCAGGCTCGCCAAGCAGCTCATCCACCTGGTTCGCAGCTACGGCGTGCCGAACCTGGCGGACGGCAGCCAGATGCGCATCGGGCTGCACCTGGCGCAGGAAGAGCTGGCGCAGCTGCTCGGTGCCTCACGCCAGCGCGTGAACCAGGAGCTCAAGGCCATGGAGCGCGAGGATGCGATCCGCATCGAACCGGGCGGCCTGGTGGTGCTGGACCGCGCGGCGCTGATGCGCATTTCCGAAGCCGATCAATAAAAGACCGCAGAGACATGACCCAGGACTTCGACAACTTCGTCGGCACCCGCGCCGTATCCAAGCAGCACGTCTTCGACGTCGATGCGCTGACCGCCTGGCTCGACAGGAACCTGGACGGCTTCAAGGGGCCGCTCACGGTCGAAATGTTCAAGGGCGGCCAGTCCAACCCGACCTACAAGCTGGTCACGCCGACGCAAAGCTACGTGATGCGCGCCAAGCCCGGCCCGGTCGCCAAGCTGCTGCCTTCGGCCCATGCGGTCGAGCGCGAGTTCAAGGTCATGAGCGGCCTGGCCGGCACCGGCGTGCCGGTGCCGCGGATGTACTGCCTGTGCGAAGACGAAGCCGTTATCGGCCGCGCCTTCTACGTCATGGAATTCATGGCCGGGCGCGTGCTGTGGGACCAGTCGCTGCCGGGCATGAGCAATGCCGAGCGGGCCGCCGTCTACGACGAGATGAACCGCGTCATCGCGGCGCTCCACACCGTGAAGTTCGCCGAGCGCGGCCTGGCCGACTACGGCAAGCCCGGCAACTATTTCGAGCGCCAGATCGGCCGCTGGAGCAAACAGTACGTGGCCTCGATCACGCAGCCCATCCCCGAAATGGACCGCCTGATGGAATGGCTGCCCGCCCACATCCCGGCCAGCGCGCGCGACGAGAAGATGACCTCGATCGTGCACGGCGACTACCGGCTCGACAACCTGATGTTCCACGCCACCGAGCCGCGTGCGATCGCCGTGCTCGACTGGGAACTGTCGACGCTGGGCCATCCGCTGGCCGATTTCAGCTACCACTGCATGTCGTGGCACATCGCGCCGGGTTCGTTCCGCGGCATCGGCGGCCTCGACCTGAAGAGCCTGGGCATCCCGACCGAGAGCGAATACATCCGCAAATACTGCAACCGCACCGGCATCACGACGCCCGAGGCGCTCGCGACCGACTGGAATTTCTACCAGGCCTACAACCTGTTCCGCATGGCCGCGATCCTGCAGGGCATCGCCAAGCGGGTCGAGGCCGGTACCGCATCGAGCGAGCAAGCCGTGGCCTCGGGCCGCGGTGCGCGACCGATGGCCGAGATGGCCTGGCAATTCGCACAACGGGCCTGAGCCTTCCCCATTTCAAAGGAGACCCCATGGATTTCGAATATTCGGCCAAGACCAAGGACTTGCAGAAGCGCGTCACCGCTTTCATGGAAGACCACATCTACCCGGCGGAAGCCGAGTACGCGGCCGAATTGGCCGCCAACACCGCGGCCGGCAAGCGCTGGACCGCGCTCAAGACGGTCGAGAAGCTCAAGCAGAAGGCGAAGACCCAGGGCCTTTGGAACCTGTTCCTGCCGGTCGACAGCGCCGCTGCCTCGGGCTACGAAGGCGCCGGCCTCACCAACCAGGAATACGCGCCGCTGGCCGAGATCATGGGCCGCGTGCCATGGGCCAGCGAGGCCTTCAATTGCTCGGCGCCCGACACCGGCAACATGGAAACCATTGCGCGCTACGGCTCGGACGAGATCAAGGCGCGCTGGCTCAAGCCGCTACTGGAAGGCGAGATCCGCTCGGCCTTCGCGATGACCGAACCGGAGGTCGCGTCGAGCGACGCCACCAACATCGCCACGCGCGTCGAACGGCAGGGCGACGAGTACGTCATCAACGGCCACAAGTGGTGGATCTCGGGCGCGGCAGATCCGCGCTGCGCGGTCTTCATCACCATGGGCAAGAGCGACCCGGAGGCGCCGCGCCACTCGCAGCAAAGCATGATCGTGGTGCCGGCCGATGCCAAGGGCATCCGCATCGTGCGCCCGCTCAACGTGATGGGCTACGACGACGCGCCGCACGGCCACGTCGAGATGTACTTCGAGAACGTTCGCGTGCCGGCCGGCAACATGCTGCTCGGCGAAGGCCGCGGCTTCGAGATCGCGCAGGGCCGCCTCGGCCCGGGACGCATCCACCACTGCATGCGCCTGATCGGCCTGGCCGAACGTGCCCTGGAGTTGATGTGCAAGCGCGCCTCGTCCCGCATCGCCTTCGGCAAGGCCGTCGCCTCGCAGACCGTGACGCAGGAACGCATCGCCGAGGCGCGCTGCAAGATCGACATGGCACGCCTGCTCACGCTGAAGGCCGCATGGCTGATGGACGTGGCCGGCAACAAGGTCGCCAAGAACGAGATCGCGATGATCAAGGTGGTCGCGCCGAGCATGGCTTGCCAGGTGATCGACTGGGCCATGCAGGTGCACGGCGGCGGCGGCATGTCCGACGACTTCCCGCTCGCCTACGCCTATGTCGGCGCGCGCGCCCTGCGCTTCGCCGACGGTCCGGACGAAGTGCACCGCAATGCGATCGCCAAGTGGGAGCTGGGCAAGTACGCCCCCGGCAAGGGCGACAGCGACATGCCCGTCACGCGCTTCTGATCAGAGCTTCTTTTGCAGGAACATGGCCGAGCCGAAGGCCGGGTCGAGCTGGTAGCCGGCAAAGCCTTCACGCTCGTAGGCGCGCAGCGCGCTGCGGTTGCCTGAGAGCACCTCGAGCGTGAGCTTGCAGGCGCCACGCGCGCGAGCCTCTTCCTCGACACGCGCCAGCATGCGCTGCGTGACCCGCTGGCCGCGGTGGCTGGCCAGCACGACCACATCGTGCACATTGACCAGCGGCTTGCAGGCAAAGGTCGAGAAGCCTTCGATGCAGTTGACGAGGCCGATCGGCTGCGCTGCGTCGTAGGCCAGCACGCTGAAGGCCTGCGGCCGCGCGGCCAGCGCCTCGGGCAGTTCATCCAGCACCTGGGACGCCAGCGGCGTGCCGCCGCCGGCGGGATCGCGCGCATAGCTGTCCAGCAGCTCGACCAGCGCACGCGCATGCGCCGGGTTGCGGTAATCGGCGAGCAGGACGTCGATCACGCGTTCAACCCGCTTCGACGGCCGCCACCAGGCGTCTTGCGCAGGCCTCGGCCTGCGCTGCGTCGCGCGCCTCGACCATCACGCGCAGCAGCGGCTCGGTGCCGCTGGCGCGGATCAGCACGCGGCCTGCATCGCCCAGTTCGGCCTCGGCGCGCCGGGTTTCGGCCGCCAGCGCCTGGTTGGCTTTCCAGTCCTGCCCCTCGGCCAATCGGACATTGATGAGCGTCTGCGGAAAGAGCGTGACATCGGCCAGCAGCTCGTCCACGCGTTTGCCGCTGCGCTGGCAGGCCTGCAGCACCTGCAGCGCACTCACGATGCCATCGCCCGTCGTGTGGCGATCGAGCGCGAGCAGGTGGCCGGAGCCCTCGCCTCCGAGTAGCCAACGGCGCTTTTCCAGCTCTTCCAGCACATAGCGGTCGCCCACGCGCGTGCGCACGAACTCGATGCCCTGCTTGCGCAGCGCAACTTCGACCGCCTTGTTGGTCATCAGCGTCCCGACCACGCCAGAAGGTTTCTCACCGCGCGCGATGCGCTCCATCACCATCAGGTAGAGCAGTTCGTCGCCGTTGAACAGGCGCCCGCTCGCGTCCACCAGCTGCAGGCGGTCGGCATCGCCGTCGAGCGCAATGCCGTAGTGCGCGCCCTGCGCCCGGACCGCATCGATCAGCGCCTGGGGATGCGTGGCGCCGACGCCCTTGTTGATGTTCAGGCCGTCGGGCGCGCAGCCGATGCTGATCACGTCCGCACCGAGCTCATGGAACACTTGCGGTGCCACCTGGTAGGCAGCGCCGTGGGCACCGTCGACCACCAGCTTCAGACCGCGCAGCGTCAGGTCGTTGGCAAAGGTGCTCTTGCAGAACTCGATGTAGCGGCCCGGCGCATCGTTGAGCCGGCGCGCCTTGCCGAGCTGTGCCGAATCGGCCCAGACGGGCGGCTCTTCGAGCGCGGCTTCGACCGCCAGCTCCCATTCGTCGCTGAGCTTGGTGCCATGTGCGCTGAAGAACTTGATGCCGTTGTCCGGATAGGCGTTGTGGCTGGCGCTGATCACGACACCCAGGCTGGCCCGCTGTGCGCGCGTCAGGTAGGCCACGCCCGGTGTCGGCAGCGGCCCCAGCAGCACCACGTCGACGCCGGCCGAGTTGAAGCCCGATTCGAGCGCCGACTCCAGCATGTAGCCCGAGATGCGCGTGTCCTTGCCGATCAGCACGGTCGGGCGCGCCTCCGTCTTCTTGAGCACGCGGCCGACGGCATGCGCGAGCCGCAGCACGAAGTCGGGCGTGATCGGCGCCTGGCCGACCGTGCCGCGGATGCCGTCGGTGCCGAAGTATTTTCTTGTCATGGATGTGGCTCCTGCAGTGCTTGTTGTTGTCGTTTCATCGCGCGCCATACGGCCAGCGCGGCGACCGTTTCGCGCACATCATGCACGCGCAGGATCGATGCGCCGCGCTCGACGGCCAAGACCGCCGCCGCCACGCTGGGCACCATGCGCTCGGCCGCCGATTCGATGCCGGTGACGGCGCCGAGCGAAGACTTGCGCGACCAACCGATCAAGAGCGGCCAGCCGGCGGCGAGCAGCTCCTGCTGGCGTGCGAGCAAGGCGAAATTCTGCGCCACGGTCTTGCCGAAACCGATGCCCGGGTCGAGCACGATGCGATCCGAACCGACGCCCAACGCCAGCAGTTCCTTCGCACCCTGCGTCAGGAAGGCACGCACCGCGGGGAGCACGTCGCCCTCCATGGGGGCCGCCTGCATGGTCTGCGGGTCGCGGTGCATGTGCATCAGGCAGACACCGCACGAGGGATGCGCCGCCACGGCCTGCCGTGCGCCGAGTTGCCGCAGCGCCCACACGTCGTTGACGATGTCGGCACCGAGCTCCAGCACCGCGCGCATCACCTCGGGTTTGTAGGTATCGACCGAGACCGGCACGCCCAACTTCACCGCCTCGCTCACCACCGGCAGCACGCGATCCAGTTCCTCCGCCAGCGGTACGGCAGGACTGCCGGGCCTCGTGGACTCGCCGCCGATGTCGAGGATGTCGGCGCCCTCTTCCACCAGTTGAACGCAATGCCGCACCGCGGCTTCGGTCGAGGCATGGGCGCCGCCGTCGGAAAAGGAATCGGGCGTGACGTTGACGATGCCCATCACGCGCGGCTGCGCGAGGTCGATGGCAAAGCGCGTCGTGCGCCAGATCGTCATACGCCCTTCCAAAGAAAAAACGGGGCCAGAGGCCCCGTCGATAGCCAAAGCATCATGCTCAAGCCGCTGTCGGCGCCGGATCCGGGTTCACCGCCGGCGTACCGCCGCTGCCGCCGCCCGAGGGCGGGATGCGCGGCGTCCAGTCCTTGGGCGGACGCGGTGCGCGGCCGGCCATGATGTCGTCGAGCTGCTCGGTGTCGATGGTTTCCCATTCGAGCAGCGCCTTGGCCATGGCGTGCATCTTGTCGCTGTTCTCCTCGATCAGGCGGCGCGCCAGGGCGTACTGCTCGTCGATGATGCGGCGCACCTCGGCATCGACCTTCTGCATGGTCGACTCGCTCATGTTGGTGGTCTTGGTGACCGAGCGGCCGAGGAAGACTTCGCCCTCGTTCTCGGCGTAGACCATCGGGCCCAGCGATTCGGTCATGCCGTAGCGCATCACCATGTCGCGCGCGATCTGCGTGGCACGCTCGAAGTCGTTGCTGGCGCCGGTGGTCATCTGGTGCATGAACACTTCTTCGGCGATACGGCCGCCGAACAGCATGCTGATCTGGTTCAGCATGTACTCACGGTCGTAGCTGTAGCGGTCCTGCGCCGGCAGGCTCATCGTCACGCCCAGCGCGCGGCCGCGCGGAATGATGGTGACCTTGTGGACCGGGTCGCACTTGGGCAGCAGCTTGCCGATCAGCGCGTGGCCGGACTCGTGGTAGGCCGTGTTGCGACGCTCTTCCTCGGGCATGACCATGCTCTTGCGCTCGGGGCCCATGAAGATCTTGTCCTTGGCCTTCTCGAAGTCCTGCATCTCGACCACGCGCGCATTGCGGCGCGCAGCCATCAGCGCGGCCTCGTTGCACAGGTTGGCCAAGTCGGCGCCCGACATGCCCGGGGTGCCGCGCGCGATGATGCTCGGGTTCACGTCCTGGCCGAGCGGCACCTTGCGCATGTGCACGTTGAGGATCTGCTCGCGGCCGCGGATGTCCGGCAGCGTCACGTAGACCTGGCGGTCGAAACGGCCCGGGCGCAGCAGCGCGGCGTCCAGGATGTCAGGGCGGTTGGTCGCAGCGACCACGATCACGCCGAGATTGGTTTCGAAACCGTCCATCTCGACCAGCATCTGGTTGAGCGTCTGCTCGCGCTCGTCGTTGCCGCCGCCCAGGCCCGCACCGCGCTGGCGACCGACGGCGTCGATTTCGTCGATGAAGATGATGCAGGGGGCGTTCTTCTTGGCGTTCTCGAACATGTCGCGCACACGGGCCGCGCCCACGCCGACGAACATCTCGACAAAGTCCGAACCGGAAATCGAGAAAAACGGCACCTTTGCCTCGCCGGCGATGCCCTTGGCCAGCAAGGTCTTGCCGGTGCCGGGCGGCCCGACCAGCAGCAGGCCGCGCGGGATGCGGCCGCCGAGCTTCTGGAACTTGGCCGGGTCCTTCAGGAAGTCGACGACCTCCTTCACTTCCTCCTTGGCCTCGTCGCAGCCTGCGACGTCGGCGAAGGTGACCTGGTTGTTGTTTTCGTCGAGCATGCGCGCCTTGCTCTTGCCGAAGCTGAAGGCGCCGCCCTTGCCGCCGCCCTGCATCTGGCGCATGAAATAGACCCAGACGCCGATCAGCAGCAGCATCGGACCCCAGCTCACCAGCAGCGTCATGAGGAGCGAGCCCTCTTCGCGCGGCTTGACGTCGAACTTGACGTTGTTGGCGATCAGGTCGCCGACCAGGCCGCGGTCGAGGTAGGTGGCCGTCGTGCGGATCTTGCGGTCGTCATTGGTGATCGCGACGATCTCGCTGCCGCCCTGGCCTTCCTGGATGGTCGCGCTCTTGATGCGGTTGCTGCGGACTTCCTCGAGGAAGTCGGAGTAACCGACATTGCCGGCGCCGGCGACGCCGCGGGTGTCGAACTGCTTGAACACAGTGAACAACACCATCGCAATGACGAGCCAGACGGCAACTTTGGAAAACCACTGATTGTTCAAACGAAGCTCCAGTCGAAAGCGCGTGACACGAAAAACAAAAAACGCGCTAGGGCACGCAATTGGCACCCATTTTAGGCTTTTCAACCTGCGAAATGCCGGAATTTCCCTATAGCAGCCATAGGACGCGCACGGTTTTGGAGGCAAATGCCGGCCGGCGCCCGGGTATCAATTCGTATCGACGTTCTTGAGCCCGATGCCCACCATGAAGGTCTCCGACGATTTGTCGCGCGAAGCCTTGGGTTTCAAGGGCTTTACCACCCGGAAGTTGCTCTTGAACAGCTGCGTCAGCTCGCTGTAGCCGCTGCCGTGGAAAAGTTTGGCGACCAGTGCGCCTTCAGGCTTCATGTGGTGGCGCGCGAAGTCGATTGCAAGCTCGATCAGATGCGCGACGCGGGCAGCGTCGGCCGAGGCGATGCCAGACAGGTTGGGCGCCATGTCGGACACGACGACGTCGGCGAGCCGGCCGTCCATGGCCTGCGCAAGCCGCTCCAGCACTTCGGCCTCGCGGAAGTCGCCCTGCAGGAAGGTCACGCCCTCGATCGGCTCCATCGGCAGGATGTCGAGCGCGATGATGATGCCGTCCAGCTCACCGGCCGCTGCCCCGCTCGGCGACAGCCTGCGCCGCACATACTGGCTCCAGGCGCCGGGCGTCGAGCCCAGGTCGACCACCAGTTGCCCCGGCCGGATCAGGCCCAGCGTCTCGTCGATTTCCTTGAGCTTGTAGGCCGCGCGGGCCCGGTATCCCTCCCGCGTGGCCAGCTTCACGTAGGGGTCGTTGATGTGGTCATGCAGCCACGCCTTGTTGAGCTTCTTGGCTTTGGGTTTGGGATTCATTGACGCTCGATAATACGGGGATGCCCGCCATTCAACTTACCCCTGCGCAGCGCAAGGTGCACCGCTCCGAAGCGCACCATCTGGACCCGATCGTCATGATCGGCGGCGACGGGCTGACGCCGGCCGTCAAGAAGGAAGCCGATGCCGCGCTCAAGGCCCACGGCCTGATCAAGGTGCGCGTTTTCTCCGACGACCGCCCGGCCCGCGAAGCCATGCTGCAAACCCTGGCCGAGGACCTGAACGCGGCGCCGATCCAGCACATCGGCAAGCTGCTCGTGCTCTGGCGCCCCATCCCCGAAAAAGCGCGCGAGATCGACGAGGACCGCATGCCGGGTCCGCGCGACGTCAAGGTGATCAAGTACAGCAAGCGCGGAGGACAGCGCCCGGAGATCAAGACGCTTCGGGTGCTCGGCAACCAGCGGCTGACGCCCGGCGGCACCATCAAGCGTGCCAAGGCCAAGAAGCCGCTGTCGGTCAAGAAGCGTCGCCAGGCGGACTGAGGATGCCGATCGAGCCAACGGCAGCGCCGCAGCGTCACATCCTCTGCATGAAATGGGGCACGAAATACGGGCCCGACTACGTCAACCGCCTCTACGCGATGGTGCGTCGCCACCTGAGCGACGACTTCAACTTCGTCTGCCTGACCGACGACAGCCAGGGCATCCGAAGCGAGGTGCAGTGCTTTCCGATCCCGCCGCTGGACCTCGAGCTCAAGCCGGGACAGGCCGACCGCGCCTGGAAGAAGCTGACCACCTTCGAACGGGACCTCTACGGCCTGCGCGGCCGGGCGCTGTTCATCGATCTCGACGTGGTCGTCGTGGGCAGCCTGGACGCCTTTTTCGAGCATCCCGGCGAGTTCCTGATCATTCACGACTACGCCCGTCCCTGGCGGCGCCGGCGCATCACGGGCAATTCGTCGGTGTACCGCTTCGAGCTCGGCGCACATCCCGACGTGCTGGCGCATTTCCGCGAGAACATGGATGCGGTGCAGGCCGAGTACCGCAACGAGCAGACCTACCTGTCGGATTTTCTCTACCACCAGGGCAAGCTGGCCTACTGGCCGGCCGAGTGGTGTCCGAGCTTCAAGTACCACGGCATTCCGACCTGGCCCACCAACTACTGGCGCGAGCCCTTCGTGCCCGAAGGCGCGCGCATCATGGTCTTCCACGGGGAATGCAATCCGCCCGACGCGCTGGCCGGGCGGCGCAACCGGCGCTTCCGCTTCATCCGGCCGGCGCGCTGGATCACCAGCTTCTGGAAGGCCTGATCAGTCGGGGCGGCGCCCCATGCGCCAGAGCAGCACTCCGGCGCAGAGCCACTGGCCGAGGTACATGGCACTGCCGAGCGAGTGCCAGAGCCCGAGGTTCTCCCGCGCCAGGATGCGGGGCGCGACGGCGTATTCCTGCAGCAGCGCCAGCAGCAGTGCCACGACGATCCAGGCCACGGCGACGCGTGACGATCGATCCACGCGGTCTTGGATCTTCGACCTGAAATAGGTCAGAAGCGCCAGTCCGCAGGCCAACGCAACCCAGCTCTGGGCCGCGAACAGCCGTCCCGCGAAATTGCCCGCCATGGCCGGATTCCCGAGTTTGGCGAACAGCATCGGCACGACCAGGAAGCCGATCGTCGTCAGGCTGCCCCACCAGAGGGCTGCCAACAGCAGCGCGACGCGGTCCTTCACCCGTGAATTCAGAGGTAGCTGACGCCGACGATCTCGTAGCGCTTCACCCCGCCCGGTGCCTGCACCTCGGCGGTATCGCCCTCTTCCTTGCCGATCAGCGCGCGCGCGATCGGGCTGGAGACGTTGATGAGGCCGAGCTTCAGGTCGGCTTCGTCCTCGCCGACGATCTGGTACTTGACCGCGTCGCCGCTGTCTTCATCTTCCAGTTCGACTGTCGAACCGAAAACGACTTTGCCGCCCGCATCGAGGTCGGAGGGATCGATGACCTGGGCATTCGAGAGCATGCCCTCGATCTGCTTGATGCGGCCTTCGATCCAGCCTTGGCGCTCCTTGGCGGCGTCGTAGTCTGCGTTCTCGCTGAGGTCGCCCTGGGCGCGGGCCTCGGCGATCGCCGTGATGATGGCGGGCCGCTCGACGGACTTCAGGCGTTGCAGCTCGTCACGAAGTTTCTCCGCACCGCGCTTGGTAATCGGAATGGTGGTGGCCATGTTTTGTCTCTCCAGAAAGCGAAACCGCCGAACGCTGCCGTTCGGCGGTTCATGGAAGGAAAAAGATCAGACGAGTTGACGTCCGGTCAGCCGGCTCAGGATGGCGAGCGGGCTCGAATCGGGATTGTATTGCCTTGCGGCGGGCAGGTGCAGCGTCTGCTCGAGCATGTACTGGCCGGACATCACGGCATGCGAGGTCTGGTCCGAGAAGCACACCCATACCGATCCGGCCGGGAACGGCACGGTTTGCTGCTGCGCGTTCTTCTGGTACTCCAGGTCGGACTTCATGCCGTCGTGCAGTTGCAGCATCAGATGGTCGTATTCGCTGCGCAAGGACTTGGTGACGCGCAGCGCCCGCAGCATGCGGGCCTGCCAGCGCGAGTAAGGCTTGGCACGCGGCAGGAAGCGCTTGGCCACGGTCTCGAAGGGCTCACCGACCCGCCAGACGCGCGGCGCGCCCTCGGGATTGACATTGGTGAACACACGCAGGATGCGCTCGCCGTAGTTGGGGCGCGACGGGAACGAGTCGATGTGCAGCCGCCGGTCGTCGGCCCGCCACGACTGGACGCGTGTTTCCACCTGCGCCGGGCGGTAGCTGGTCGGCGCCAGCCGCAGGGCCGGCGTGTAGTGCGGCAGCAATCCGTGGATCAGCTGCTGCGACCGCGCACGAAAACGCCCGACCATTGCCGCCACGGCCTGCTGCACGCCCTCGTCGCCCGCCACGCCCCTCAGGCGCCCTTCGGCATCCAGACTGATGTTGCGGACGCCTGGCGACAGCACCGCGGGCGAGAACAAGGCCCGTTCTTCAGGCCGCAGCTCGAAGGGGAGCCGCGGGAAATACAGCACCTTGCCAGCCTCGAGCGCGGCGATCCACGCTTCGTTCGGCGCAGCGCCGTTCCAGTCGGCCAGGTCGAGCTCGACGAGCTGCGTTTCCATGGACAACTCTTCATGCGAGCGCGAACTGCGCGAGTTGCGCGTGCATTTCCTGGATCGAGATCACGTCGAGTTCGTCCATGTGCCGCATGCCTTCGACCGCGGCTTCGGCGCCGAAGATGGTGGTGAAGGTGGTCACGCGGGCCAGCAGCGCCGAGGTGCGGATCTGGCGCGAGTCGGTGATCGCGTTGCGGCGCTCTTCCACCGTGTTGATGACCAGCGCGATCTCGTTGTTCTTGATCATGTCGACGATGTGCGGGCGACCCTCGGTCACCTTGTTCACCACGGCGCAGGTGATGCCCGCCGCGTTGATGGCGGCGGCGGTGCCCTTGGTCGCGATCAGTTCGAAGCCCAGCGCAGCCAGGCCACGCGCCACTTCCACCGCGCGTGCCTTGTCGTTGTTCTTGACCGAGATGAACACCTTGCCCGACTTCGGCAGATGCGTGCCGGCGCCGAGTTGCGACTTCACGAAGGCCTCGCCGAAGGTCTTGCCCACGCCCATCACTTCGCCGGTCGACTTCATCTCCGGGCCGAGGATGGTGTCCACGCCGGGGAACTTGACGAAGGGGAACACCGCTTCCTTGACGCTGAAGTACGGCGGCGTGACTTCGCGCGTGACGCCCTGCGAAACCAGCGACTGGCCCGCCATGCAGCGCGCCGCCACCTTGGCCAGCTGGATGCCGGTGGCCTTGCTCACGTAGGGCACCGTGCGCGAGGCGCGCGGATTCACTTCGAGCACGTAGATGACGTCCCGTCCGTCCTTTTCCTGGATCGCGAACTGCACGTTCATGAGGCCGACGACATTGAGCGCCTTGGCCATGGCGGCGCTTTGCCGCTTGAGCTCGGCCACGGTATCGGCCTTGAGGCTGTAGGGCGGCAGCGAGCAGGCGGAGTCGCCGGAGTGCACACCGGCCTGTTCGATGTGCTCCATCACGCCGCCGATCAGGGTGTTGCCCTCGGCATCGCGCAAGCAGTCGACATCGCATTCGACGGCGTCGTTCAGGAAGCGGTCCAGCAGCACCGGCGAATCGTTGCTGACCTTGACGGCTTCGCGCATGTAGCGTTCGAGGTCGCGCTGCTCGTGCACGATCTCCATCGCGCGGCCGCCGAGCACATAGCTGGGGCGCACCACCAGCGGATAGCCCAGCTGGGCGGCTTTCTCGAGCGCTTCCGCCTCGGTGCGCGCGGTCGCGTTCGGCGGCTGGCGCAGCTGGAGCTCATTCAGCAGCTTCTGGAAACGCTCGCGATCTTCGGCCGCGTCGATCATGTCGGGGCTGGTGCCGATGATCGGCACGCCGTTGGCTTCGAGGTCGAGCGCGAGCTTGAGCGGCGTCTGGCCGCCGTACTGCACGATCACGCCGGTCGGCTTTTCCTTGTCGACGATCTCGAGCACGTCCTCGAGCGTGAGCGGCTCGAAGTAGAGGCGGTCGCTGGTGTCGTAGTCGGTCGAGACGGTCTCCGGATTGCAGTTGACCATGATGGTCTCGTAGCCGTCCTCGCGCATCGCGAGTGCCGCATGCACGCAGCAGTAGTCGAACTCGATGCCCTGGCCGATGCGGTTCGGGCCGCCGCCGAGCACCATGATCTTCTTCTTGTCCGTCGGCGCGGCTTCGCACTCGTCCTCGTAGGTCGAGTACATGTAGGCGGTGTTGGTCGCGAACTCGGCCGCACAGGTGTCGACGCGCTTGTAGACCGGGCGCACGCCGAGCGCGCGCCGCTTCTCGCGGACCGCGGTGTCGGTGGTCCTGAGCTGCCTGGCGAGACGACGGTCGGAGAAACCCTTCTTCTTCAGCGCGAGCAGGGTGCTCTTGTCGATGTCGTCCAGCGACTTGGTTTCGAGCTCGAGCTCGATCTTCACGATCTCCTCGATCTGCACCAGGAACCAGGGGTCGATCTTGGTCAGCGCGAACACTTCGTCGACGGAGAGGCCCATGGCGAAGGCATCGCCGACGTACCAGATGCGGTCGGGGCCGGGCTCGCCGAGCTCTTTTTCGAGCACTTCGCGGTCCTGCGTCTTCTCGTTGAGCCCGTCGACGCCGACCTCCAGGCCGCGCAGCGCCTTCTGGAACGATTCCTGGAAGGTGCGGCCCATGGCCATCACCTCGCCCACCGATTTCATCTGCGTGGTCAGGCGCGAGTCGGCCTGCGGGAATTTCTCGAAGGCGAAACGCGGGATCTTCGTGACCACGTAGTCGATGCTGGGCTCGAAGCTCGCCGGCGTGGCGCCGCCGGTGATCTCGTTGCGCAGCTCGTCGAGCGTATAGCCGACGGCCAGCTTGGCCGCGACCTTGGCGATCGGGAAGCCGGTGGCCTTGGAAGCCAGCGCGGAGGAGCGCGAGACGCGCGGGTTCATCTCGATCACGACCATGCGGCCGTCCTTCGGATTGATCGAGAACTGCACGTTGGAGCCGCCGGTGTCGACGCCGATCTCGCGCAGAACGGCCAGCGAGGCGTTGCGCAGGATCTGGTATTCCTTGTCCGACAGGGTCTGGGCAGGGGCGACCGTGATCGAGTCGCCGGTGTGCACGCCCATCGGGTCCAGGTTTTCGATCGAGCAGACGATGATGCAGTTGTCCGCCTTGTCGCGCACCACCTCCATCTCGTACTCTTTCCAGCCGAGCAGCGACTCCTCGATCAGGAGCTCATTGGTCGGCGAGGCTTCGAGGCCGCGCTTGCAGATGGTCTCGAACTCTTCCGGGTTGTAGGCGATGCCGCCGCCGGTGCCGCCGAGCGTGAAGCTGGGGCGGATCACCACCGGGAAGCCGACCGTCTTCTGCACCGCCCAGGCTTCGTCGAGCGAGTGGGCGATGCCCGAGCGCGCCGAGCCCAGGCCGATCTTGGTCATCGCGTCCTTGAACTTCAGGCGGTCTTCGGCTTTGTCGATCGCCTCGGGCGTGGCGCCGATCAGCTCCACCTTGTACTTGTCGAGCACGCCGTTGCGCCAGAGGTCGAGCGCGCAGTTGAGCGCGGTCTGCCCGCCCATGGTCGGCAGGATGGCGTCGGGGCGTTCCTTGACGATGATTTTTTCGACCGTCTGCCAGGTGATCGGCTCGATGTAGATCACGTCGGCCGTGGCCGGGTCGGTCATGATCGTCGCGGGGTTGCTGTTGATCAGGATGACCTTGTAGCCCTCCTCGCGCAGTGCCTTGCAGGCCTGCACGCCGGAGTAGTCGAACTCGCAGGCCTGGCCGATGATGATCGGGCCGGCGCCGATGATGAGAACGCTCTGGAGGTCGGTGCGCTTAGGCATTCTTCTGTCCTTCTTTGTGACTTTGCATGAGTGCCGTGAAGCGGTCGAACAGGTAGCCGATGTCGTGAGGCCCGGGCGAGGCCTCCGGATGGCCCTGGAAGCAGAAGGCCGGCTTGTCGGTGCGTGCCAGGCCTTGCAGCGTGTTGTCGAACAGGCTGATGTGGGTGGGCCGCAGGTTGGCGGGCAGCGTCTTCTCGTCTACCGCGAAGCCGTGGTTCTGGCTCGTGATGCTCACGCGGCCGTTGTCCAGGTCTTTCACGGGATGGTTGGCGCCGTGATGGCCGAACTTCATCTTGAAGGTCTTCGCGCCGGAGGCGAGCGCCATGATCTGGTGGCCCAGGCAGATGCCGAAGACCGGAATGCCGGTTTCGATCAGTTCGCGCGTGGCCTCGATGGCGTAGTCGCAGGGCTCGGGGTCGCCCGGGCCGTTGGCCAGGAAGATGCCGTCCGGACGCAGCTTGAGCACGTCGGCCGCCGGCGTCTGTGCCGGCACTACCGTGATGCGTGCGCCGCGCTGGGCGATCATGCGCAGGATGTTCTTCTTGACGCCGTAGTCGAAGGCCACGACGTGGAACTTGGGCGTGATCTGCACGCCGTATCCGGCACCGAGTTTCCACTCGGTCTGCGTCCACTCGTAGGTCTCCTTGACCGACACCACCTTGGCCAGGTCGAGCCCGGACATGCTGGGTACGGCCCGGGCAGCGGCCACGGCCTTGTCGATCAGCGCCTGCGTCACGGCCTCGCCCGCAGCGAGGCCGAGGATGCAGCCGTTCTGGGCGCCGTTCGTGCGCAGATGGCGCGTGAGCTTGCGCGTGTCGATGTTCGCGATGGCGACCGTGTTGCCGCGCACCAGGTAGTCGGTCAGCGTGGCCGTCTTGCGGAAGTTGGACGCGACCAGCGGCAGGTCCTTGATGATCAGGCCAGCGGCATGGATCTTGTCGGACTCGATGTCTTCCTCGTTGACGCCGTAGTTGCCGATGTGCGGATACGTGAGCGTCACGATCTGCTGGCAATAGCTCGGGTCGGTCAGGATTTCCTGGTAACCGGTCATGGCGGTGTTGAACACCACTTCGCCAGTGGTGGCGCCTTGGGCGCCGATCGAGTTGCCGAGAAAGACCGTGCCGTCTGCAAGCGCCAGGATGGCGGGCGGGAAATTTCCCTTGAGAGACAAAAGCACTGGGATCTCCGGATGGATGACGCCCAAAGCGAACCCAAGAAGTGACTTTGGGCTGCGACTTTCGTCGAGGAGTTGGCTTGCGTGCGCTGTGGGCGGGGTGTGAGCGGGAAAGCCCTTGATTATAGCCGGCGCGGGCTTATCCCTTGGCCGCGGCGGCACTCGCATGCAGGCAGATCGCCGCCGCCGCCGCGACGTTGAGCGACTCCTCGCCGCCCGGCTGCGCAATGCGCACGTGCCGGGCGGCGCGCGTCTCCAGGATGGCGGAAACGCCCTGCCCTTCGTGCCCCATCAACCAGGCGCACGGGTACGGCAGCTGCGTGCGATGCAGCCAGTCGCCGCGGTGCGAACTGGTGGCGATCCAGGGCACAGTCAGCGCATCCAGCATCTGGATGTCCGCGCCCTCGATCAGCTGCAGCCCGAAATGCGCACCCATGCCGGCACGCAGCACCTTGGGCGCCCATAGCGCGGCGGTGCCCTTGAGCGCGATCACCTGGCCGAAGCCGAAGGCCGCCGCGCTGCGCAGGATGGAGCCGACATTGCCGGCATCCTGGAGGCGATCGAGCACCACGGTGGGCGCATCGGGGGTGACCGCCGGCGACGCCGGCAGTTCGAGTACGAAGCCCATCGGAGCGGGCGACTCCAGACCGCTCACGCCGGCGAGCAAGGCATCGGCCAGCACCACGGTCTTGGCCGCCGCCCCGCTCCATTCGGAGCGCGCCGAAGGCCACAGCGACTCCGCAAAGACCGCCACGGCCGGCCGGACGCCGCGCTCGCGCGCGGCGCGGCACAGGTGATCGCCTTCGAGCCAGACCCGGCCCGCCTTGCGGTAGGCACCCGGGTCGTGCGCCAGCTTGCGCAATTCCTTCAGGAGCGGGTTGTCCCGCGACGTGATGTGGCTGACCTCGTCCACGGTCATGGGGCGATCCGCACCTCGATCTGGGTCGTTTCCGCGACCATTTCGCTCAACATCGCCGCCGTCATGGGCTCCGTCTGCCCCGTCGCGCGTGCGAGTACGGCAGCGACCGGGCTGAAGGATCTGCGGTGGTGCACGCAAGCGCCGTGGCGCAACAGCGCCTCCAGGTGCTCTGGCGTGCCATAGCCCTTGTGGCCCGCGAAGCCATAGTGCGGGAATTCGGCGTGCAGTTCCTGGCAGAGCCGGTCACGGTGCACCTTGGCCAGGATCGAGGCGGCCGAGATCGCCTTCACGCGCGCGTCGCCGCCGACGACGGCCTCGGCCAGCACGTCCAGCGTGGGCAGCCGGTTGCCGTCGACCAGCACCTTTGCCGGCTTCAGCCGCAGGCCCTCGACCGCGCGCCGCATAGCCAGCATCGTCGCCTGGAGGATGTTGTGGGTGTCGATCTCCTCCACGCTGGCCTGCGCCACCGAGCAGCACAGCGCCTTGGCCAGGATCTGGTCGTTCAGGCGCTCGCGCTGCAGCGCGGTCAGGGTCTTCGAATCGGCCAGGCCACGGATCGGCCGCTCGTCGTCGAGGATCACGGCCGCGGCAACGACCGGGCCGGCCAGCGGGCCGCGGCCGGCCTCGTCGACGCCGGCCAGGAGCCCGGGAGCGTCCCAAGCGAGCGTGGCCTGCTCAGCCTTCAAGAACTTTCTGGATCGCATCGGCGCACAGTGTCGGCGTATCACGCTGCAATTCGACATGCAGCGTGCAAAAACGTTGTTGCAAGGCGTGAACCTTGTCCGGCGAGGCAAGCCAGGCGAGCGTCGCGTCGGCCATCGCCTGGGGCGTCGCCGCCTCCTGCAGCAGTTCGGGCACGACGAATTCGCCGCACAGGATGTTCGGCAGACCCACCCAGGGCTGCAGCTGCTTGCGGCGCATGAGCGCCCACGAAAGCTTGTTCATGTTGTAGGCGATCACCATCGGCCGCTTGAACAGCGCGGCCTCGAGCGTCGCGGTCCCGCTGGCGATCAGGGTGACGTCGCAGGCCGCGAGCGCGGCGTGCGAACGGCCGTCGAGCAGTTTCACGCGGCCGGCCATGCCGCTGGCCTGCAGCAGTTGCTCGACCTCGTCCCGGAGGCCCGGCAGCACGGGCGCGATGAACTGAAGTTCAGGCCGCTCGCGCAGCATCAGCGTGGCCGCTTCGAAAAAGCCTGCGGCGAGGTAGCGGATCTCCGAGCGCCGGCTGCCCGGCAGCAAGGCGACGACCGGCGCTTCCGCGTCCAATCCCAACGCGGCGCGTGCGCCCGCCTGGTCGGGCGTCATCGGGATCACGTTGGCGATCGGATGGCCAACGTAGCTTGCTGCGATCCCGTGTTCGGCCAGCAGCGCGGGCTCGAACGGAAAGATGCACAGCACATGATCGGCCGCTGTGCGCAGCTTCTCCGCGCGTTCCGGGCGCCAGGCCCAGATCGAGGGGCAGACGAAATGCGCCGTCTTCATGCCGCTGGCCCGCAACGCGGCTTCGAGGTCCAGATTGAAGTCCGGCGCATCGACGCCAATGAAGAGTTCGGGCCGGTCAAGCAGCAGCCGGGCACGGAGCCGGCGCCGGATGCTGGCGATTTCGGCGTAGTGGCGCAGCACCTCGACATAGCCGCGCACCGCCAGTTTTTCCTGCGGCCACCAGCTCTCGAAGCCGCGCGCCAACATCTGCGGGCCGCCGATGCCGACGGCCTTCATGGCCGGCCAGCGCGAGAGCAAGCCGTCGAGCAGCAGCCCGGCCAGCAGGTCGCCCGAGGGCTCGCCCGCGACCAGCGCAAACTGTCGCTGTACCTCCGACATGCGGTGCCCTAGCGCGCGATGCCGCGCGTGGCGCTGGACAGGAAGCCGCTCATCATCGCGACATCGGCGGCCGATTCGGGTACTTCGATGGCCAGGGCCTCGATGGCGGCACGGGCCTCCTCGAGCGTCTTGCCCTGACGGTACAGCAGCCGGTGCATCTGCTTGACGGCCGCGATCCGTGCCGCGGAGAAATCGCGGCGGCGCAAGCCGACCACATTGAAGCCGCGCACCGCCAGCGGATTGCCGTCGACCAGCATGAAAGGCGGCACGTCCTGCGCCACCGCGCTGGCAAAGCCGATCATCGCGTGGGCACCGACCGAGACGAACTGGTGAATGCCGGTCAGCCCGCCCACCGTCACCCAGTCCGCCAGGTGCACGTGGCCCGCCAGCGTCGTGTTGTTGGCGAGCGTGGCGTGGTCGTCGACGCGGCAGTCGTGCGCGATGTGCGTGTAGGCCATGATCCAGTTGTCGCTGCCCACGCGCGTCACGCCGCCGGCCCCCGGCACGCCGATGTTGAAGGTGCAGAACTCGCGGATCGTGTTGCGCTCGCCGATCACGAGTTCGGTCGGTTCGCCCGCGTACTTCTTGTCCTGCGGAACGGCGCCCAGCGATGCGAACTGGAAGATGCGGTTGTCGCGGCCGATGGTGGTGCGCCCCTCGATCACGCAATGCGCGCCGATCGTGGTGCCGGCGCCGACCCGCACATGCGGACCGATCACGGCATAGGGGCCGACGCTGACCGTCGGGTCGAGTTCGGCCTTGGGGTCGACGATGGCCGTCGGATGAACCTGCGTCATGCCTCGAGCACGATCAATTGATCTGGCGCATGGCGCACATCAAGGTGGCCTCGCAAGCCAGCTCGCTGCCGACCAGCGCGCGCCCTTTGAACTTCGAGATGCCGGCCTTCATGCGCTCGATCTCGACCTCGAGCGTCAGCTGGTCGCCCGGCTCCACCGGACGCTTGAAGCGCGCGCCGTCGATGGCCGCGAAGTAGTACACGGTGTTGTCGTCCGGCACGATGTCCAGCGAATGGAAGGACAGCAGGGCCGCGGCCTGCGCCATCGCCTCGAGCATCAGCACGCCGGGCATCACCGGCCGGTGCGGGAAGTGGCCGTTGAAGAACGGCTCGTTCATGGTCACGTTCTTGAGCGCGGTGATGCGCTTGCCCTTTTCCATCGCGAGCACGCGGTCTACCAGCAGGAAGGGGTAGCGGTGCGGCAGCAGTTTGAGGATCTGATGGATGTCGAGCGTCATGATTTTCTGTCTTGCACCACCGGTTTTTCAAGCGCCTTCAGGCGCTCGCGCAGAGCGTGCAGTTGTTTGAGCGTGGCGGCGTTTTTCTCCCAGG
The DNA here is from genome assembly GCF_964254305.1 of Variovorax sp. LjRoot84. Lineage (NCBI taxonomy): Bacteria > Pseudomonadati > Pseudomonadota > Betaproteobacteria > Burkholderiales > Comamonadaceae > Variovorax > Variovorax sp. LjRoot84. Next base: position 2,648,949 of record NZ_CAXUTE020000001.1, on the reverse strand, counting down.
CGGCATTGTCGTCGATGGGAAACACGCCGGTGTACTGGCCGGGCTTGAGAATGGACCGGGTCACCACCGTCGCGGCTGAAATGTGCACCCCATCGGCCAACTTCAGGTGGCCGAGCACGATCGCGCCGCCGCCGATGGTGCAGTTCGCACCGATGTCCGCGCTGCCCGCCACGCCGACGCAACCCGCCATGGCGGTGTGCTTGCCGACGCGGACGTTGTGGCCAATCTGGATCAGGTTGTCGAGCTTGACGCCGTCTTCGATCACGGTGTCTTCGAGCGCACCGCGATCGATGCAGGTGTTGGCGCCTATCTCCACGTCGTCGCCGATGCGTACCGCGCCGAGCTGCTCGATCTTGACCCAGGCGCCCTCGTGCGGCGCGAGCCCGAAGCCGTCGGCCCCGATCACGACGCCCGGATGCAGCAGGCAACGCGCGCCGATGATGCAGTCCTCGCTCACCGTCACCCTGGACTTCAGCACCGTTTCTGCGCCGATGCGCGCGCCACGCTCGACGACGCACAGCGCGCCGATACGCGCGCTGGGGTCGATCTGCGCGCCGGGGTCGATCACCGCGCTGGGATGGATGCGCGCGCTGTCTGGCCTGGCATGAGATTGCTTCCAGAGCTGGGTCAGCCGCGCGAAATAAAGGTAGGGGTCGGCCGTCACGATGAACGACCCGCGCTGGGCCGCCAGCTCCCGCATGGCAGGCGACACGATAACGCAGCCTGCTTGCGAGGCAGTGAGCTCTTTGCGGTACTTGGGATGGCTCAGGAAACTGAGCGCGTCGGCCTGCGCCGTCGCCAACGGCGCAAGCCGCTCGATCGACAGCGCGGGGTCACCCTGCAGTTCGCCCCCGAGGACCTCAACGATTGCGCCTAGCCGCAGTGCCACGCCGGTTCGCGGCGCTATTTGCCGCCGGCAGAAGTGGACGCATTCAGCGCCTTGATCACCTTCTCGGTGATGTCGTGCTTCGGATTGATGTAGATCGCTTCCTGCAGGATCGCGTCGTACTTCTCGGCCTCTGCCACCTGCTTGACCACGCGGTTGGCGCGTTCATAGACCTGCTGCAGCTCTTCGTTCTTGCGCGCGTTGAGGTCTTCCTGGAATTCGCGGCGGCGGCGCTGGAAGTCACGGTCCTGGTCGACCAGGGCACGCTGACGGGCCACGCGCTGGCTCTCGGACAGGGTCGGCGCCTCGCGCTCGAACTTTTCGGAAGCAGCCTTGAGGGCTTCGCCCTGCCCCGTCAGGTCCTTCTCGCGCTTCAGGAACTCGGACTCGAGCTTCGCCTGCGCGGCCTTGGCAGGCTGCGCTTCACGCAACACGCGATCGGGATTGACGAAACCTATGCGGAAAGTTTCCTGCGCGTGCGCGAGCCCGCCCGCGAGGGCGAAAGCGGGGATCAGCAGCGCACCGGCGGCGCGAAGCAATGGATTCATTAGAAAGAGGTTCCGATCTGGAATTGCAGGCGTTGAATTCTATCCTTCGGGATCGGATGCAGCGGGTCGGTCAGGTCTTCATCCTGCTGCCTGACCGGGATGGCGTAAGCCAGGCGCAGCGGCCCCAGCGGCGAGATCCAGCTGATGCCCAGGCCCACCGAGGCGCGGAGCTTCTTCGCCGCCTTCCACTGGGCGTCGGTCGAGAAGGCATCGCGCGTGCCGAACACGTTGCCGATGTCGAAGAAGCCGTAGAGGCGCAGCGTGCGGTCGTTGCCGGCGCCCGGGAATGGCGTGCTGAGTTCGGCGTTGAAGATCGCCTTCTTGGTGCCGCCCAGCGCCGCGCCTTCGGTCTGCCCCAGCAGCGGCACGTCGCGGGGGCCCAGCGAGTTCTGCTCGAAGCCGCGGACCGACCCCAGGCCGCCCGCGTAGAAGTTCTTGAAGATCGGGTACGGCTTGCCGCCGTATTCCTTGCCGTAGCCGAGCTCGCCGTTGATCGCAAAGGTGTACTGCTTGCTGATCGGAAAGAACTGCTGATACTGGTAGTTGGTCTTCAGGTACTTCATGTCGCCGCCCACGCCCACCTCGAGGTTGGCGCGCTGCAGGCGTCCGCGGGTCGGCAGCAGCGCGCTGTCGCGGTCGTCGCGCGACCAGCCGATGGTCAACGGCACGCCCCAGACGCTGTCGTTGGTACAGCCGGTGACAAGGCCCGACGCGCTGGTGCTGCAGCCGAAGTAGTTCCGGTACGACTGCGGGGTCAGGAAAGCGACGTTGCCGCCCGGGTCGAAGCGGTAGCGCTCCAATCCGGCGCCGAAGAAGACCGTGTCGACTTCGCTGAACGGCACGCCGAAGCGGATGCTGCCGCCTTCATTGACCAGCCGGTAGTCGCCGTCGACGCTGTAGTAGGGCCGCGTGGTCGTGTGGTAGATGCCGAAGGTGCGCGAGATGCCGTCCTTCGTGAAGTAGGGGTCCGTGGTCGTCAGCGAGAGCGCCCGGTTGTATTTGCTGGTGTTGACCTGAAGGCCGAGGTAGTTGCCGGAACCGAAAACATTCTCCTGCGCGATGCCGAAGGTGAACGACACCTTCTCGGCACTGGAAAAACCTGCGCCCAGTTGCAGCGTACCGGTCGGTTTTTCGGCCACGTTGATCGTCAGGTCGACCTGGTCCGGCGAGCCCGGCACCTCCTGCGTCTCCACGTTCACCTCGGTGAAGAAGCCCAGGCGGTCCACCCGGTCGCGCGACAGCTTGATCTTGTCGCCGTCGTACCAGGACGCCTCGTACTGGCGGAACTCGCGCCGGATCACCTCGTCGCGGGTGCGGTTGTTGCCCCCGATGGCCACCCGCCGCACGTACACCCGCCGCGAGGGCTCCGCCTTCAGCGTCAGCGACACACGGTTGTTGGTGCGGTCGATCTCGGGCTCGGCCTGCACGCGCGCGAACGCGTAGCCGAAGGTGCCGAAGTAGTCGGTGAAGGCCTTGGTGGTCTCCGTCACCTGCTCGCCGTTGTAGGGCTCCCCGGGCTGGATCGTCACCAGCGACTTGAACTCCTCCTCGCGCCCGAGGTAGTTGCCCTCCAGCTTGACCCCGGCCACCACGAACTTCTCGCCCTCGGTGAGGTTCACCGTGATCGCGAGGTCCTGGCGGTCCGGCGAGATCGCCACCTGCGTGGAGTCGATGCGGAACTCCAGGTAGCCGCGCGTGACGTAGTAGGAGCGCAGCGTCTCCAGGTCGGCGTTGAGCTTGGCGCGCGAGTACTGGTTGCTCTTGGTGTACCAGCTCATCCAGCCGCCCGCGTCCTGGTCGAAGAGATCCAGCAGCGTGCCTTCGCTGAAGGCCTTGTTGCCCACGATGCGCACTTCGCGGATGCGCGCGGCCTCGCCTTCGGTGACGGTGAAGGTCAGGTTGACGCGGTTGCGCTCGATCGGCGTGACGGTGGTGACGACCTGGGCGTTGTACAGGCTCCTGCTGACGTACTGGCGCTTGAGCTCCTGCTCGGCGCGGTCGGCCAGGGCCTTGTCGTAGGGGCGGCCGTCGGCCAGGCCGACCTCGCGCAGCGCCTTCTGCAGCGCGGCTTTGTCGAACTCCTTGGTGCCCACGAAGTCGACGTCGGCGATGGTGGGGCGCTCCTCGACGATCACCACCAGCACGTTGCCGCTGACGTCGATGCGCACGTCCTTGAACAGGCCCAGGTCGAACAGCGCGCGGATGGCAGCCGTGCCGCGCTCGTCGCTGTAGGTGTCGCCCACGCGCAGCGGCAGCGAGGCGAAGATGGTGCCGGGCTCCACGCGTTGCAGGCCTTCGACCCGGATGTCGCGTACCGTGAAGGGCTCGACGGCCCAGGCGGCCGTGGCGGCGAGTGCACTGGCGACCACCGCGGCAACGCTGCGCAGGCGAAAGCGACTGAATTTATTGTTCATCTGTGAATTGAGCCGGCGCGGAAAGGGCCAGCAGAAAGTTAACCAAAGAGTCGAGTCACATCGTTGAAGAGTGCGATCGACATCATGACCAGCAGCAACGCGACACCCCCGCGTTGGAACCGTTCCATCCATGCATCGGAGACGCTCTTGCCGGTCAGGCCCTCCCAAAGATAATACATCAGGTGCCCCCCATCGAGGACCGGCAGCGGCATGAGGTTCAACACGCCGAGACTCACGCTGATGAGGGCGAGGAACACCAGGTATTGCGTGAGACCCATGCTGGCGGACTTGCCCGCGTAGTCGGCGATCGTCAGCGGTCCGCTCAGGTTCTTGATCGAGGCTTCGCCGATCAGCATCTTGCCCATCATGCGCACGGTGAGCGTCGACACCTCCCAAGTGCGGACCACGCCGCGCCAGACGCCGTCGACCACGCCCAGCCGCACCGTCACCATCTCGGGTGGCGCACCGACATAGGCGCCGACACGGCCGACCTTGGCCGCAGCTTCGTCGCGCACCTCCGGCGTGACTTCGACGCGGAGCATCTGACCGTCGCGCTCGATCTCCCAGGTCTGCGTGCGCGGCTGGCCACCCTCGACCGAGGCGCGGATCACGTCGCGCAATTGCTGGCCGTCGACGATGGCCGTGCTGCCGACCGAGCGCACCACATCGCCGCGGCGCAGGCCCGAGCGCTCCGCCGCGCCGCCTGCCATCACCTCGCCGATCTCGGGGCGCGTCAGCGGTGCGACGACGCCGATCTTGCGGAACATCTGCGCGTCGGCATCCTTGGCCTCGATGCGGCTCAACGGCAGCACGATCTCGCGCGCAGGCCGCGCGCCCTCCCCTGCGATCTCGAGCGTCAGATCGCGGCCGTCGAGCGCTCCGCGCGTCATGCGCCAGCGCAGGTCTTCAAAGGACTGCACAGGCTCCAGGTCGCCGTCGAAGCCGGCGCGCGCGACGTGCTCGCCGCCGCGCAAACCGGCCTGCTCGGCCAGCGAAGCGGCCACCGGCTGGCCCAGCTTCGCGACAGGCTCTTCGACGCCGATCCAGTTGACCGCGGTGTAGAGCACGACGGCCAGCAGGAGATTGGCGATCGGACCGGCGGCGACGATGGCAGCGCGCGAACGCAGCGGCTGGGTGTTGAAGGCGCGGTGCCGCTCTTCGGGCGCCACGGGCCCTTCGCGTTCGTCGAGCATCTTCACGTAGCCGCCGAGCGGGAACGCGGCGATCACGAACTCCGTGTCCTGCCCCGGGTGCTGGCGCTTGGGCTGCCAGCGATACAGCGTCTTGCCGAAGCCGACCGAAAAGCGCAGCACCTTGACCCCGCATGCAACCGCCACCCGATAGTGGCCGTACTCGTGCACCGCGATCAGCAAGCCGAGCGCGACGATGAAGGCAACGACTGTGAGCATGGAGACCCCCGGGTATGGAAAAGTCAGGCTGCGAAGCGTAGCGCTGCGGCGTTGGCAGCAGCCCGGGCGCTGGCATCCAGTGCCAGCAGGTCGGCCAGCGATGCTGGGTTGGAGGGCTGCACCGCATCCAAAGTTTCCAGGTTCACCGCATGGATACGATCGAAGCGCAAGCGGTGATGCAGGAATGCTTCGACCGCCACCTCGTTGGCCGCATTGAGCACAGCGGTCGTGCCCGGCGCTGCGCGCAACGCCTGCCATGCGAGTCCCAGGCCGGGAAAGAGCTGGGCATCGGGCGCATCGAAAGTCAGCGCCGCCATCTGCCGGAAATCGAGCCGGGCGGCACCGCTTTGGATGCGCTCGGGCCAGGCCAGCCCGACGGCGATGGGCACCCGCATGTCGGGCGTGCCGAGCTGCGCGATCACCGAGGCGTCGGTGAATTGCACCATCGAATGCACCACGCTCTGCGGGTGGATCACGACCTCGATCTGCTCGGGCGCCACGCCGAACAGGTGGCGCGCCTCGATCACCTCGAGGGCCTTGTTCATCATGGTGGCGGAATCCACCGAGATCTTGCGGCCCATGACCCAGTTCGGGTGCGCGCAGGCCTGCTCGGGCGTCACGGCACCGAGCGTGTCCGGCGAGCGCGTGCGGAACGGGCCGCCGGAGGCGGTCAGGATGATCTTGTCAATGCGCCGCGGCCAGGTGGCCGGGTCTTCCGGCAGCGACTGGAAGATCGCCGAGTGCTCGCTGTCGATGGGCAGCAGCGTCGCCCCGCCCTCGCGCACCGTGCGCATGAACAGCTCGCCACCGACCACCAGGGCCTCCTTGTTGGCAAGCAGCAGCCGCTTGCCGGCGCGAGCGGCTGCGAGGCAGGGCCCGAGCCCGGCCGCGCCGACGATGGCGGCCATCACGGCATCGCATTCCTCGTGCGAGGCGATCGTCTCGATGGCGTCCGCTCCCTGGAGCACGCGCGTGGACAGGCCGCTCTGTTTCAGCTTTTCGGCCAGCAGCCGGGCATGCGGCGGGCTCGCCATGACCGCAAACTTCGGCGAGAACTGCACGCACTGGGCCAGCAGCTCGTCGACCTTGGTTGCAGCCGACAGCGCGAACACCTCGAAGCGCTCGGGATGCCGGGCGATCACGTCGAGCGTACTGACGCCGACCGAGCCGGTCGAACCGAGCACCGTGATGCGTTGCCTAGGGTATGTCATCACAGGAAGGCCAACATCATGGCAATAGGAAGCGTCGGCAGCAAGGCATCGACGCGGTCGAGCACGCCGCCATGGCCCGGCAGCAGGGTGCTGCTGTCCTTGGCGCCCGCGCTGCGCTTGATCAGCGACTCGACCAGATCGCCCACCACGCTCATCGCCGCCAGAAAGACCACACCGACCAGCAGCAGCCACCATCCGCGCTCGGCCAGCCGCGTGTAGAGGCTGGCCACCGCGGGCTGGGCGGCCGCGTCGGCCCAGACCCAGGCCAGGGCCAGAACCAGGACGCCGGCCATGCCGCCCCAGACACCCTCCCAGCTCTTGCCGGGACTGATGGCCGGCGCGAGCTTGTTGCGCGTGAACCTGAGTCCGAATGCGCGCCCCGCGAAGTACGCAAAGATGTCGGCCACCCACACCAGCACGAGGATCGACAGCAGGAAGTTGATGCCGACCATCCGTGCCTTGACCGCGGCCAGCCACGCGACCCAAAGCACCAGCAGCCCGCCGACCAGGCGCAGACCCCTCGGCACGCGCGGCCAGCCGGGCACTGCGACGCGCAGCAGCGCAGCCCCGCCGAGCACCCAGGCGGCGCTGGCGAAGATCCAGACAGGCAGCAGCGACTGATCGAGCAGCCCCAGCCACCAGGACAGCGCGCAAAGCACGAGCGTCTCCAGCCCCAGGAACAGCGACACTCTCGACCCGTAGCCGTTGAGCCGCCCCCACTCCCAGGCCGCGGCTGCGATCAGCGCCAGCATCACGCAGGCAAAGGGCACATGCGACGGATAGAAAAGCGCCGGCAGCAGGATCGCCAGCAGGACGATCGCAGTGATGATGCGTTGTTTGAGCATTCGCTCAGGCTGCCTGCGGATCGCGCCATGCGTTGCCCGCGACCTGCGCGGAAGTCTGGCCGAAGCGGCGCTCGCGGCGCTGGAAGGCAGCGATGGCTTCGTCGAGGGCGGCCTCGTCGAACTCGGGCCAGAGGCGGTCGCTGAAGAACAGCTCGGCATAGGCGCTCTGCCACAGCAGGAAATTCGACAGCCGCTGCTCGCCGCCGGTACGGATGAACAGATCGGGGTCGGGCACGTGCGACAGCGCCATCGCCGCATCGAGGTTGGCCTCGGTCAGCGGCTCGCCGCGCGCGGCAAGCTGGGCCGCTGCGCGGGCGATATCCCATCGGCCGCCGTAGTTGAAGCAGACGTTGAGCACCAGCCGGGTATTGTGGGCCGTCGCTGCCTCCGCCTGCAGCAGGCCGGCGGCGATTTTCTCGGACAGGCCGCCGCGCTCGCCGATGAAATGCAGCCGTACGCCGTCATGGCTCAACTTCGGTACTTCGCGGCCAAGCGCACCGACCATCAGGTCCATCAGCCCCGACACTTCCTCGACGGGACGGTTCCAGTTCTCGGAGGAGAAGGCGAACACGGTGAGAACCGCGACGCCGCGGTCGACGCAGGCCTTGACGCAACGGCGCAAGGATTCGACGCCCTGCTTGTGACCCGCGACGCGCGGCAGAAAGCGGCGCGTGGCCCAGCGGCCATTGCCATCCATGACGATGGCAATGTGGTGGGGCATGGCAGGTGATGTCGTCATCAGACGGCCATGATCTCCGCTTCCTTGGCCGCCACCAGCCGGTCGATCTCGCCGATGTGGCGATCGGTCACCTTCTGGATCTCGGCCTCGGCCCGCTTCTGATCGTCTTCGGATGCCAGCTTGTCCTTGACCAGCTTCTTGATCGCATCATTGGCGTCCCGGCGCAGGTTGCGGGTCGCGATCTTGGCGGTCTCGCCCTCGTTGCGCACCAGCTTGGTCATTTCCTTGCGGCGCTCTTCGCTCATCGGCGGCAGCGGCACGCGGATCAGGTCACCCATCGACGCGGGATTCAGGCCCAGATCGCTTTCGCGAATGGCCTTTTCGATCTTGGCGCCCATGCCCTTTTCCCAGGGCTGGACGCTGATGGTGCGCGAATCGAGCAGCGAAACGTTCGCTACCTGAGACAGCGGCACCGAGGAGCCGTAGTAATCGACGTGGACCGAGTCCAGCAGCGCGGGATTGGCGCGGCCGGTGCGGATCTTGGTCAGGTTGTTCTGGAATGCGGCGAGCGACTGATTCATCTTGGCGTCGGTCGCATCGCGGATTTCGGCAATGGTCATCTTCTTGGTCCTCTTCAGGCATGCACCAGCGTGCCTTCGTCCTCGCCCATCACGACGCGCTTGAGCGCACCGTTCTTGAAGATCGAGAACACCTTGATCGGCAGGTTCTGGTCGCGGCACAGCGCGAAGGCCGTGGCGTCCATGATGCCGAGATTCTGCGCGATGGCTTCGTCGAAGCTCAAGCGGGCGTAGCGTGTCGCGCTCAGGTCCTTCTTGGGGTCTGCGGTATAGACGCCGTCGACCTTGGTTGCCTTGAGCACCAGCTCCGCGCCGATCTCGGCGCCGCGCAGCGCCGCAGCCGTGTCGGTCGTGAAGAAGGGGTTGCCGGTGCCGGCCGCAAAAATCACGACCTTGCCCTCTTCGAGGTACTGCAGCGCCTTGGGGCGAACGTAGGGCTCCACGACCTGCTCGATCGCGATGGCCGACATCACGCGGGCGATCAAGCCCTGCTTGTTCATCGCGTCGGCCAGCGCCAGCGCGTTCATGACGGTCGCCAGCATGCCCATGTAGTCGGCCGTGGCGCGATCCATGCCCACCGAGCCGCCGGCGACGCCGCGGAAGATGTTGCCGCCGCCGATCACGACGGCAACCTCGACGCCCATGTTCACCACCTCGGCCACTTCGCCGACCATGCGCACGATGGTCGCCCGGTTGATGCCGAAGGCGTCGTCACCCATCAATGCCTCGCCCGACAGCTTCAACAAGATTCGCTTGTGGGCTGGTCGGGCGTCGGACATGGGTGGGTTCCTTTGGAGTTGGCGGGGCGAGTGTAAAACGTGATTGCGAAAAAGCGGCAGCGCGCGGTGCGCACCGTCGCCTGGGGGCGGCGCTCAGGCTGCCGCTTTGGCCGCAGCGACCTGCGCCGCCACTTCGGCCGCGAAGTCGTCGACCTTCTTCTCGATGCCTTCGCCGACCACATAGAGCGTGAAGCCCTTGATCGAGGTGTTCGCCGCCTTGAGCATCTGCTCCACGGTCTGCTTGTCGTTCTTCACGAAAGCCTGGTTGTGCAGCGAGACTTCCTTCAGGTACTTCTGAACCCCGCCTTCGATGCGCTTGGTCACGATGTCGGCCGGCTGCGGCTTCTTGCCTTCGGCCTCGGCGGCCTTGCGGTCTTCCTCGGCCTTGCCGGCGGCGACCGCACGCTCTTTCTCGATCAGATCGGCCGGCACGTCGGCGCTGGAGATGGCCACCGGCTTCATCGCGGCGATGTGCATCGCAACATCCTTGGCCGAGGTGTCGTCGCCCTCGAACTCGACCATCACGCCGATGCGCGTGCCGTGCAGGTACGAGGCCAGCTTGCCGTTGCCGGCGAAGCGCTTGAAGCGGCGGAAGCTCATGTTCTCGCCGATCTTGCCGACCAGGCCCTTGCGCACGTCTTCCAGCGTCGGGCCGAAGCCGTCCTGCTCGTAGGGCAGCGCACCCAGCGCAGCCAGGTCGGCCGGGTTGTGCTTGGCGACCAGCATCGCCGCGGCATTGGCCATGGCCAGGAAGCTGTCGTTCTTGGTGACGAAGTCGGTTTCGCAGTTGATCTCGATCATGGCGCCGGCGTCGCCTTCGACGAAAGCCGTGACCACGCCTTCGGCGGTGATGCGGCCCGAGGCCTTGCCGGCCTTGTTGCCGAGCTTGATGCGCAGCAGCTCTTCGGCCTTGTCCATGTTGCCGTCGGCCTCGGTCAGCGCCTTCTTGCACTCCATCATCGGGGCGTCGGTCTTTGCGCGCAGTTCGCCGACCATGCTTGCGGTGATTGTTGCCATGTCGTTTCTCCGTTCGGTTTGTCAGTTGCGGCGGCCCGCACCCGGGCGCCGCGAAAATCAAGTTAAAAAAAAGGGGCAACAAAGCCCCTTCTTCAGGCTCGGGCGAGCGCCGATCAGGCGGAAGCGCCCTCTTCGACTTCGACGAATTCATCGCCGCTGCCTTCGGCCACGGCCTTCACCACGTCGCTGACCGCGCTGGCGCGGCCTTCGATGATCGCGTCGGCGATGCCGCGGGCGTACAGCGTGACGGCCTTGGACGAGTCGTCATTGCCCGGGATCACGTAGTCGATGCCTTCAGGCGAGTGGTTGGAATCGACCACGCCGATCAGCGGGATGCCGAGCTTCTTGGCTTCGGCCACGGCGATCTTGTGGAAGCCCACGTCGATCACGAAGATGGCGTCGGGGAGCGCAGCCATGTCCTGGATGCCGCCGATGTCCTTCTCGAGCTTCTCGATCTCGCGGGTGAAGGTGAGCTGTTCTTTCTTGCTCAGGCTGTCGAGGCCGGCTTCCTGCTGGGCCTTCATGTCCTTCAGGCGCTTGATCGAGGTCTTGACGGTCTTGAAGTTGGTCAGCATGCCGCCGAGCCAGCGGGTGTCGACAAAGGGCACGCCGGCGCGGCGCGCTTCGGCCGCCACGATCTCGCGGGCCTGGCGCTTGGTGCCGACCATCAGGATGGTGCCGCGGTTGGCGGTGAGCTGTTTCGCGTACTTCATCGCTTCCTGGAACATCGGAAGCGACTTTTCCAGGTTGATGATGTGAATCTTGTTGCGATGGCCGAAGATGTACGGGGCCATCTTGGGGTTCCAGAAGCGCGTTTGGTGACCGAAATGGACACCGGCTTCCAGCATTTCGCGCATGGTCGTCGACATAGAAATAACTCCAAAGGTTGGGTCTAAAATCCAGCCCGTTTTGCGCTCCTCCGAAAGAGGCTCACAACACCTTGAATGGGCTGGTTTGCGGATTCATCTCGCCTCGGGAAAATGCCCATGGCGAAACCCAAAGAGTATAGCACGCACCTCCCCATCGCCCTCTCTCTGTAGCCACCCTCACCCATGCGCCCTGACCTGCACGCCACCCGCCTCGCCCTGCTGGCGGGCGCTTCCGATGCGCGCACCGAAATGGAGCATTCGATTGCGCAGGCCCAGTCTCCGGGCTGCCGGCACGTTTTCACGCGCACCCTGTTCGACGAGGCGCGCCACGCCGCCGCGTCCGCGAGCCCGCAGCAACGCCTGGCCGGCCTGGCCTTTTCCGTCAAGGACTTGTTCGACCTGGCTGGCCAGCCGACGCCGGCCGGCTCGATCGTGCTGTCCCATGCGGTGGCAGCCAAGGCGGATGCCCCCGCAGTCGCGCGCCTGCGCGCCGCCGGCGGCGCACTCGTCGGCCGAACCAACATGACCGAGTTCGCCTTCTCGGGCGTGGGCATCAATCCGCACCATGGCACGCCCGCCAACGCGAGCGATGCCGCCACGCCGCGTATTCCAGGCGGCTCGTCCTCGGGAGCGGCGGTTTCGGTGGCGAGCGGCGCGGTCTTCATCGGGCTGGGCTCCGACACCGGCGGCTCGATCCGCATCCCGGCCGCGCTCAACGGCATCGTCGGTTTCAAGAATACGGCGCGGCTGGTGCCGGCAGACGGCGCCCTGCCGCTGTCGACCACGCTCGACACCGTCTGCGCCATGACGCGCTCGGTGCGAGATGCGATCACCGCGCATGAGATCCTCGCCGCCCGGCGCGTCACCGCCGGCACGGCACCGCTGTCCGCCTACCGGCTGGCGGTGGTCAAGGATCTCTTCTTCGACGAGATCGAGCCCGCGGTGGCAAGCGCCTTCGAACGGACGCTCCGGACGCTGCGCGCAGCCGGCGCCCGCATCGACGAGATCGCGCTGCCCGAACTGGCCGATCTGCGCTCGATCAACGCCACCGGTGGCTTCTCTGCGGCCGAAGCCTATGCCTGGCACCGCCTGCTGCTGGAGCGCAGCGGCGCCGGCTACGACCCTCGGGTGGCGCAGCGCATCCTCAAGGGCGCGACCATGAAGGCGCACGAGTACATCGACCTGGTCCACGCGCGCCGGGACTGGATCGCCCGCATGGAACGGGCGCTCGCGCCCTTCGACGCACTGCTCTCGCCCACCGTGCCGATCACCGCGCCGGCCATCGCCAGCGTGGCGCCCGGCGAAGAACGCGACGAGGCCTTTTTCCGCATCAACGCGCTGCTGCTGCGCAACCCGTCGGTCGTCAACATGCTCGACGGCTGCGCGATCTCGCTGCCTTGCCACGTCGAGGGCGAACTGCCCGTCGGCCTCATGCTTTGGCATGGCGCCCTACACGACGACGCGCTGCTCGCGATCGCGTTGCAGACCGAACGCGAGTTACAACAGCAGCACTAGCGGCCGCGCGCCTCGCAGGCAGGCACCGGCACATACTTCACCGCAAAGAATCGAATGAAAATCGCGATCGTGGGCGCCGGAATCATCGGCGTCACCACAGCCTGGGAGCTGGCGTCGGACGGGCACGAAGTGGTCGTGTTCGAGCGCCGCGGCGCCGCCGCGGAGGAATCCAGTTTTGCCAATGCCGGCGTAGTCGCACCCGGCTATGTCACGCCCTGGGCCGGCCCGGGCATGCGCGGCAAGGTGCTTCGCTCGCTGCTCTCCACGCACGGCGCCATCAAGCTGCGCTGGCCGCTGTCGCGGCGCGACCTGTCCTGGATGGCGCACTGGCAGCGCGCCTGCAAGCTCGAAACCTACTTGAGCAACCGCGCGCGCATGCAGCGCCTGGCCTTCTACAGTCGCACGCGGCTGCACGAGATCACCGAGGCCCGCGAGCTCAGCTACGAGCGCGCCGACGGCTACCTGGTGCTGCTGCGTTCCAAGCGCGAGAAGAAGCTCGTGCAGGCCGGCCTGGAGGTGCTGCGCGCGGCGGGCAGCAGCTTCCGCGAGGTGGATGCGGACGAGGCCCGCAAGATCGAGCCCGCGCTCAGCGCCGACACCCCGCTCGCCGGCGCCATTCACCTGCCCGAGGACGAGGTCGCCAATTGCCGGCAGTTCGCACTGCTGCTCAAGTGGGAGGCCGAGGCGCTGGGCGCCCAGTTTCATTTCAACTGCGACCTCGCGCCGCTGAAGCGCGCGGCGCCGACCGAGCTCTCGCTGGCGAGCGGCTCGGAGGGCCATCGCTTCGACGCGGTCGTGGTGTGCGCCGGCGTGGCTTCGGCCAACCTGCTGCGGCCGCTGGGCCTGCGCATTCCGCTCGCGCCGGTCTACGGCCATTCGATCAGCGCCAACATCCGCGAACCGCTCAACGCTCCGCGCAGCGCCGTGATGGACGAGCGCTACAAGGTGGCGATCTCCCGCCTCGGCCTGCGCGTGCGGGTGGCCGGAAGCGCCGAACTCGGCGGTTCGCTCGACGCGATGCACCCCACCGCACTGCAGACGCTCTACAAGGTGCTGCAGGACTGGTTTCCGGGTGCCGTCACCCTGCAGGCCGGCGTCCAGCAATGGAAAGGGGCACGGCCGATGCTGCCGGACGGTCCGCCCATCATCGGCCCGAGCGGTATACCCGGCGTGTGGCTCAATCTCGGCCATGGTTCGAGCGGCTGGGCCTTGTCGTGCGGCAGCGCGCGCGTTCTGGCGGACATGATGGGCGGCCGGGACGCTGGTGTCGACCTCGAAGGCTTGGGAATCGAACGCCTGCTGCAACACTGAAGGCGAAGCGTCCACGGCCATGCAGCGCATTACCGCCGCCACCACCGCCGACCTGTTCGACGTCGCCGCCTCGCGCCGGATCGAACAAGCGGCCGCGGCTGTGCTGCCGCCGCACACGCTGATGCAGCGCGCGGGGTTGGCGGTCGCACGCCTGGCCATGGCGATGGCGCCCCACGCGCGCACGATCTGGGTCGCCTGCGGGCCTGGCAACAACGGCGGCGATGGCTTCGAAGCGGCAGCGCAGCTGCAGCAACGCGGCTTCACGGCGGTCGTTACACGGATCGGGGACGACAGCCGGCTGCCGGCCGACGCGCGCGCTTCGCTGCAACGTGCGCGCGATGCCGGCGTGCGCTTCGCGGATGCGCCGCCGCAGCACGCCGAGCTCGCCATCGATGCGCTGCTGGGGATCGGGGCCGCGCGCCCGCCCAAAGGCTTGATGGCCGACTGGCTGCGGCGCATGCACACCGGCCCCGCGGCCGTGCTCAGCGTCGATACGCCCTCGGGCCTGAATGCAGACACCGGCATGCTGTCGATGGATTTCCCCGTGCCTTCCACTGCCGTCCGGCGCGCCTGCCTGAGCCTGCTGACGCTCAAGCCCGGCCCCTTCACGGCCCAGGGTCGCGATGCAGCCGGCGATGTGTGGTTCGACGACCTGGGCATCGCGCCGGCTGCCGAGCGCGCCACCGCCCGCTTGGCCGGCGCGCCGCCCGAACAGCCGCGACGGCACGCTTCACACAAGGGAAGCTACGGCGACGTGGCGGTGATCGGCGGCGCGCCCGGCATGGCCGGTGCCGCACTGCTGGCGGCGTCCGCAGCCTTGAACGCCGGCGCCGGACGCGTGTTCGTCGCCCCACTCGACACCCAGCTCGCCATGCTCGACGCCGTGCAGCCCGAGCTGATGTTCCGGCGTCCTGAAGCGCTGGATCTGAGCGCCATGACGGTCGTTTGCGGCTGCGGCGGCGGCTCGGCGGTACGCGATCTTCTAGCGCGAGTGATGGAGACGGCCCATGCGCTGGTGCTCGATGCCGACGCGCTCAATGCCATCGCAGTCGAAGACGCCTTGCAGACCCTGCTCGTTGCACGCACGCAGGCAGCCCGTGCGACGGTGCTCACGCCGCATCCCCTGGAGGCCGCGCGACTGTTGAATGTGAACGCGATCGAGGTGCAAAGCGACCGACTGCGTGCAGCGCATCGGCTCGTGGAGCGCTTCGGCGCGACGGTCGTCCTCAAGGGCTCGGGCACCATCGTGGCCGCAGCGGGCATCACGCCCGTGATCAACACCACCGGCAATGCCCGGCTCGCCACCGCGGGCACGGGCGACGTGCTGGCGGGCATGATCGGCGCCGCGCTGGCTGCCGGTCGGCCGACGATGGCCGCGGCCTGCGAGGCGGTATGGCGGCACGGCCACATCGCCGATCGATGGCCTGCCGAAAGCCCCCTCACCGCCAGCGCACTGGCGCGCGGTTGAGCGCGTCTATCCGCGCCCCACGAAGGGCATCTTGGTAGCCATCACCGTGTGGAACAGCACGTTGGCCTCCAAGGGCAGGTTCGCCATGTAGAGCACCGACTGGCCGACGATGGACACGTCCATCACCGGCTCGATCGCGATCTCGCCGTTGGCCTGCGGAACGCCCTTGGCCATGCGCGCGGCCAGCTCTGTCAGCGCATTGCCGACATCGATCTGTCCGACCGCGATGTCGTGCTTGCGCCCGTCGAGCGATGCCGTCTTGGTGAGGCCTTCCACCGCGTGCTTGGTCGCGGTATAGGCGATCGAGTTGGGCCGCGGCGAGGTGGCGGAGATCGAGCCGTTGTTGATGATGCGGCCGCCCCGCGGCGTCTGTGCCTTCATCGTGCGGAAGGCCTGCTGGATGCAATAGAACATCCCATTCAGGTTGATGTCGACCACGCCTCGCCACTGCTCCGGCGTCCAGTCCTCGAAGGGGCCGGGCGGATTGCCGACGCCCGCGTTGTTGAACAGCAGGTCGACGCGGCCGAAGCGCTCCACCGCGGCAGCGAACAAGGCCTGCACCGACTCCGGATTGGCCACGTCGGTAGGCACCGGGAACGCGCGCGCGCCGGCGCCAGAAGCATCGGCCACTTCCTCAAGCGGCTCGAGCCGGCGGCCGGCCAGCACCACGCTCCAGCCGTCGGCCAGCAACGCGAGTGCGGCGGCGCGGCCGATGCCGGTGCCTGCGCCCGTGACGACCGCGATGCGGTTCTTCTTCTCTGTGCTCATCTTCGTTTCTCCTTCAGCGGCGCGGCTTGCGCCCTTTCATCTTGTTGGCCGCCTTCTTGACGGCCGACCGGAAGGCCTGCATGGCCGATTGCGGCGCGGCTGCAGCGACCCGGTCGCCGCGTTCGACGGCGGCCTCGGGCTTCTTGCTGCGCGCACTGCGCTTGGCCGATGCCTTGGCCGGCACGCCGCCGGTGGCGACGCCCTTGTCCTTCATGGCACGCGTGCCCAACTCCTCGCCTTCGCGCACCAGGCGGAAATCGATCTTGCGGCCGTCGAGATCGACGCGGCTCACCTGCACCCGCACCCGCGTGCCGATCGCATAGCGGATGCCCGTGCGCTCGCCGCGCAATTCCTGCCGCTGCTCGTCGAACTTGAAGTATTCGCCGCCGAGTTCGGTGATGTGAACCAGGCCTTCGACGTACATTGCGTCGAGCGTGACGAAGATGCCGAAGGTGGTGGCCGCCGTGACCACGCCGCCGTATTCCTCGCCGAGGTGTTCGCGCATGTACTTGCACTTGAGCCAGGCTTCCACGTCGCGGCTGGCTTCGTCGGCGCGCCGCTCGTTGGCGCTGCAGTGCAGGCCCGCAGCTTCCCACGCCAACACCTCCTTGCTGGGCGCCACAGTGGCCTTCTGCGGTTTGGCCGTGGGCGCCTTCACGCGCAACGCCAGCCGCTTGGCGAGCTTGGCATGCGCCTCGCCCGGCGTCGGCAGCATCGGCAGCTGGTACTTGGTCTTGCCGAGGATGGCCTTGATCACGCGATGCACCAGCAGATCGGGATAACGCCGGATCGGGCTCGTGAAGTGCGTGTAGGCCTCGTAGGCCAAACCGAAATGGCCGCTGTTGATTGGCGTGTAGATGGCCTGCTGCATCGAACGCAGCAGCATGGTGTGGATCTGCTGCGCGTCAGGACGCTCCTTCGTCGCCTCGGCGATGGCCTGGAACTCGCCGGGCTTCGGATCGTCCGTGATCGAAAGCCCGACGCCCATCGCCTTCAGGTAGCCGCGCAGGATCTCCTTCTTCTCGGGGGTCGGTCCTTCGTGCACGCGGTACAGGCCCGGATGCTTGCCTTCGGCGATGAAGTCCGCGCTGCAGACATTGGCGGCCAGCATGGCCTCCTCGATCAGGCGGTGCGCTTCGTTGCGCGTGCGCGGCACGATCTTCTCGATGCGGCCGGCATCGTCGCAAATGATCTGCGTCTCGGTGGTCTCGAAGTCGACCGCGCCGCGCTTCGAACGCTGGTTGAGCAGCGCGCGATAGACGTCGTGCAGGTTCAGCAGGTCCTTCACCCGATCCTTGCGCTTCGCCGCTTCCGGGCCGCGCGTGTTGCCGAGGATGGCGGCCACCTCGGTGTAGGTGAAGCGCGCATGGCTCCACATCACCGCCGGGTAGAACTGATAGGCGTAGATCTCGCCGTCGGCCGCGACCAGCATGTCGCAGACCATGCACAGGCGCTCGACCTCGGGGTTGAGCGAGCACAGCCCGTTCGACAGCTTCTCGGGCAGCATCGGGATCACGCGGCGCGGGAAGTAGACGCTGGTGGCGCGGTCGTAGGCATCGATGTCGATCGCGGAGCCGGTCTGCACATAGGAACTGACATCGGCGATCGCGACCAGCAGGCGCCAGCCCTTGCCGCGGCCCACCTTGGCCGGCTCGCAGTACACCGCATCGTCGAAGTCGCGCGCATCCTCGCCGTCGATGGTGACCAGGGGCACGTCGGTCAGGTCGATGCGGCCCTTCTTGTCGGCCGCTCGCACCTTGTCGGGCAACGCCTTGGCTTCGGCCAGGCAGGCTTCGGAAAACTCGTGCGGCACGCCGTACTTGCGCACCGCGATCTCGATCTCCATGCCGGGGTCGTCGATCTCGCCCAGCACTTCCTTCACGCGGCCGACGGGTTGGCCGAACAACGCCGGCGGCTCGGTCAGTTGCACGACAACCACCTGGCCGACCTTGGCCGTGCCGGTGGCGCCCTTGGGAATCAGAACGTCCTGGCCGTAGCGCTTGTCTTCCGGCGCGACGAGCCAGATGCCGCCTTCATGCAGCAGGCGCCCGATGATCGGCTGCTCGGGCCGCTCGATGATCTCGACCACGCGCCCCTCGGGACGACCGCGGCGGTCCTGGCGCACGACGCGCGCCTTGACGCGGTCCTTGTGCAGCACCGCGCGCATCTCGTTGGGGGGCAGATAGATGTCGGCTTCGCCGTCGTCGCGCTGCACAAAACCGTGTCCATCGCGATGGCCTTGCACCGTGCCTTCAACCTCGTCCAGCAGTCCGCTGGGGTGGCTTAAATTTTTGATATGATCTCTCTCTTTCCTGAAATTCAAAACCTGTTGCGAAGGACTAGTTCCCAAGCAGCATGTGGGCCCAGATGGCGGAATTGGTAGACGCACTAGTTTCAGGTACTAGCGAGTAACATCGTGGAGGTTCGAGTCCTCTTCTGGGCACCAAGTTTAGATAATCCCTCTCGGGGTTCCTCGATTCAAGCCACCGGTTTCCGGTGGCTTTTTTCTTGTCCGTCTGCGGCATCTATTAGACAGGCAGCGCGATCAGGTCGTGGCCCTCGGCGCCGACGATGCGGGCCCGGGTGAATTCGCCGACCTTCAAGGTCTTGCTGATCTTCTCGGGCGGCAGCAGCCGCACGATGCCGTCGATCTCGGGCGCGTCGGCGTAGCTCCGACCCACGCCACCTTTGCGCCCCATGCCGGGCGCCGAATCCACCAGCACCTGCATCGTCGCGCCGATGCGCCTTTGCAGCTTCGCGATCGACACCGCTTCGGCCACTTCCATGAAGCGTGCACGCCGTGCCTCGCGCTCGGCCTCGGGCAGCATGCCCGGAATCTCGTTGGCGGCTGCGCCCTGCACCGGGCTGTAGGCAAAGCAGCCGGCGCGGTCGATCTCCGCCTCGCGGATGAAGGCGAGCAGGTGCTCGAACTCCTTTTCCGTCTCGCCGGGAAAGCCCGCGATGAAGGTGCTGCGGATCACGAGCTCGGGACACACCTCGCGCCAGCGCGCGATGCGCTCCAGGTTCTTCTCGCCGCTCGCAGGCCGCTTCATGCGCTTGAGCACGTCGGGATGGCTGTGCTGCAGCGGCACGTCGAGGTAGGGCAGCACCTGGCCGCTCGCCATCAGCGGGATGACTTCGTCGACGCTGGGATACGGATACACATAGTGCAGCCGCACCCAGGCGCCATAGGGCTCGGCGATTTCGCCCAAGGTACGCACCAGTTCGAGCATGCGCGTCTTGACCGGCTTGCCGTCCCAGAAGCCGGTACGGTACTTCACGTCCACGCCATAGGCCGAGGTGTCCTGGCTGATCACCAGCAGTTCCTTGACGCCGCCTTCGAACAACGCCTTGGCTTCGCCCAACACGTCGCCGACCGGCCGCGAGACGAGATCGCCGCGCATCGAGGGAATGATGCAGAAGGTACAGCGGTGATTGCAGCCCTCGCTGATCTTCAGGTATGCATAGTGCCTCGGCGTCAGCTTCAGCCCTGCGATGCCAAAGGCCTGCGGCACCAAGTCGACAAAGGGGTCGTGCGGCTTCGGCAGATTCGCGTGCACCGCATCCATCACCTCCTGCGTCGCATGCGGGCCGGTGACGGCCAGCACACTGGGATGCATCTGGCGCACCAGGTTGCCGCCCTCCTCGCCCGTCTTGGCGCCCAGGCATCCCGTCACGATCACGCGGCCGTTGCCGGCCAGCGCCTCGCCGATGGTGTCGAGGCTCTCCTTGACCGCGTCGTCGATGAAGCCGCAGGTGTTGACGATCACGAGGTCGGCGCCCTCGAAAGTCTTGGAGGTCTGATAGCCCTCGGCGCTCAGTTGGGTGAGGATCAGTTCGGAATCGGTCAGCGCCTTGGGGCAGCCGAGGCTCACGAAGCCAACTTTGGGGGCGGCCGGCGCGGCAATTCGTTCAGGGGAGGCAACTTCGCTCATATCCCCCTATTGTCCCAGCTATCGGGCTCCGCGCCCGATCTAGGGCCGCTTGATGCCAAAGGCGCCCAGAACCTGCTCCGTGTTCTTCTGCATCTGGTCCTGCATCTGCAGGAACACGTGCTTCGATTGTTCGACGTAACTGCCCATCAGGCCCTGCAGCATCGGGGACTGCATGGTCATGAACCGGGCCCACATCTCGGGCGTCAGGTTCTGCGCCTTTTCGGCCAATTGCGCCTGCACCTCCGTCATGGCCTGGATGTTCTTCTCGAGATAGGGACCCATGTAGCTCTGCATGGCCTGGCCGTAGAAGCGGATGATGGTGGCCAGCACCTGTTCGGTGAACATCGGCGCGCCGCCGGCCTCTTCTTCGAGAATGATCTGCAAGAGGATGCTGCGCGTGAGGTCGTCGCCGCTCTTGGCGTCGCGCACCACGAAGGGCGCCTTGTCCATCACCAGTTGCTTGACTTCGGCGAGCGTGATGTAGGTGGAGGTTTCCGTGTCGTAGAGCCTTCGGTTCGGATACTTCTTAATCACCCGCTGTACCGGTTTGGCACCGGCGGATTTCTTGCTCTGCACTACGGACTCCTTCAAGTTTTCACGCCAGGGGCGCGCGAACAAATTCTAGGGAGCGGTTTTGCTGCACCGCGCCAAGGTTTACCCTGACGGGAGCGTCAGTCCAGCGAAGTGGTGTATTCCGCGCCGCACACCTTGCAGACGGCCGATTCGGGGCGCTCTTCGTTACTTTCGCGAAAGTGCAAGGGGCTCTTGACGCCGTTGAAAACCCAGCAACGCGGGCAATGCTCCTGGCCGCCCAGCGGCAGATAGCCTCGGGCCCGCTGTTCGGCACGCTCCCGCGTGACAGGAGCGCCCTGCCGCACCGTGCGCGCAACGTCTTCCGCAGCCATGGTGCCGGCCCGGCCGTTGGCGCGATCATTGAGTCCGTAGACCACGCGTGCGAATTCGAGCGGAGCCTGCCGCAACAGGGCGGCGAGACGAAGCTCCTCGAGTGCCGGGTCGCTCTCAGCCGCTGGCGTGTTCATCGGTTCCCTGAGTCAAGTGCTTTGGAGATGGCGGACGGCCAAGTTACCACAACTGACGGCGTATCCGCCAGTCGACGAAGGCAGTAGGCCTTGTGTTGAGGACGCAGGAAACCGGGGGATGCGAGACCTGAAAGCGCAGGCAACCGTTGGTTGAGCGGATGCTGCGATCAGGAAAAAATTGGTAGGCGCGATTGGACTCGAACCAACGACCCCCACCATGTCAAGGTGGTGCTCTAACCAGCTGAGCTACGCGCCTAAGGATGTGTCCGAGAAGCCGAGATTGTAGCAGGCCGCGAGGCCGCTTTTTTCAGCGACGACGGGCAGAACGCACACCGGCCACCGCGGCCACCACGTTGAGCACCTGTGCGAGCCGCGCGGCATCGGCGATCTCGATCGTGAAAGTCATCCATGCGGTGCCCTTGACGGACTGGGTCTGCACGCCGATCACGTTCATCTTCTCGCGCGCGAACACATCGGAAATATCGCGCAGCAAGCCCTGGCGATCAGCGGCTTCGACCGCCACGTCGACCGCGTAGACCGAGCCCGCATCGGCCTTCTGCTCGCCCCACTCGACGTCGATCACGCGCTCGGCATCGCGCATGGCCATCATGCGGAAGCTGCTGCAGTCCGCACGGTGGATGCTGACGCCGTGGCCTCGAGTCACGAAGCCGCGGATCGCATCGGGCGGCGCCGGCTTGCAGCACTTGGCAAGCTGCGTCATCAGCGAGGAGACGCCGACCACCAGCACGCCGCCCTTGCCCGCGTTGCCACCGGCGCGTGCCTTCTTGATGATCACGCCGTCGTCCGGACCGGGCGCGGGCTCCGGAGGACGCAGCAGCATCTCGATGTTGCGCAGCGAGAACTCGTCCTTGCCCACCACTTCGAACAGGTTGTCGGCCGACTTGAAGCCCAGCTGCGAAGCGAGGTCGTCGAGCTTCAGCGCGGTCTTGCCTTCGCGCTGCAGCACCTTCTCGACCGCCTCGCGGCCGCGCGCCACCGTCTCGTGCGTGATCTGCGCGTTGAACCAGGCTCGCACCTTTGCGCGTGCGCGATGGCTCGCGAGGTAGCCCAGCTCCGCATTGAGCCAGTCGCGCGAGGGGCCGCCTTCCTTGGCCGCGATGATCTCCACCGTCTGCCCGTTCTGCAGCGGCGTGTTGAGCGGCACCATCGCGCCGTCGACGCGCGCGCCGCGGCAGCGGTGGCCCAGGCTCGTGTGCACCGTGTAGGCGAAGTCGACCGCTGTCGCGCCCTGTGGCAATTCGACGATCGCCGCGTCGGGCGTCAGCACGTAGATGCGGTCGTCGAACAGGCCCTGCCCCTGCGAGCCACCGGACAGGTCGCGCTCCCAGGCCAGCAGTTGGCGCAGCACCGCGATCTTGGCGTCGTACTCGCCGCTCGCCCAGACGCCGGCATAGCCCTTGTGGCCCGCTTCCTTGTAGGCCCAGTGCGCAGCCACGCCGTGCTCGGCGTGGTCGTGCATCTCCTCGGTGCGGATCTGGATCTCGATCGGCTTGCCGGCCTGGCCGTCGACCACTTCGCGCACCACCGTGTGCAGCGACTGGTAGCCGTTGGGCTTGGGCCGCGCGATGTAGTCGTCGAACTCCTCGTCGATCGGCTGGAAGTGCGAATGCACCCAGGCCAGCGCCGCATAGCAATCCTTGACGTCCGCCACCACCACGCGCAGCGCCATGATGTCGAAGACCTGCGCGAAGTCGAGCGACTTGCCGCGCATCTTCTTCACGATGCTGTAGATGTTCTTCGGCCGGCCCTGCACGGTCGCCTTGACGCCCTCCTCGGCCAGCTCCCGTTCGAGGCGCGCACGCAACTGTTCGACGTAGCCTTCGCGCTCGACGCGCTTCTCGTCGAGCAGCCGCGCGATGACCTTGTAGGTCTCGGGCTCGAGAAAACGGAAGGACAGGTCCTCGATCTCCCACTTGACCTGCCAGATGCCGAGCCGGTTCGCGAGCGGCGCGAATACCTGCAGGGATTCGCGCGCCACGCCTTCCGGCACGGGCTGCTTGACTGAAGCCGCGTGGCGCAGCGTCTGCAGGCGCGAAGCCAGCCGCAGCATCACGACCCGCAGATCACGAGAGAACGCAAGCAGCATCTTGCGCACGTTCTCCGTCTGCGTGCCCGCGCCATCCGCCAGGTGCGCGCTGGCCGTCGCCGAACGCGCCTGCTTCTGCACATGCACGAGCTTGGTGGTTTCCACCGCGAGCGCCGCGAAGTTGTCCCCGAACACCTTGGCGATCACTTCCTGCGGCCGGTTCAGGTGCTGGCACGAGTAGACCAGGTAGCTGGCCGCCTGCATCGCCTCCGATCCGCCCATGGCCGCGACGATCGCGGCCACCGCATCGGCATGCGCGAGCGTGTTCTCGCCGGTGTCCAGCGTTTCGTCGGCAATCAGCGGCTCGGCGAAGGCGCGTGCGCGCGCGAGCATGTTCTCGACCACCGGCGTGCGATCGGCCGTCGCTGCCGACAGCGGATAGTCGACCACCGCGGAGCCGGACAACGAGAGATTGGGCTGTTCGCGCTTCACTCGGTCGCTCCCTCCCGGGCAGCGTATTGGAGAGCAGGCTCGGTCATGAAACAGAAGAAGTCGCGATGAAGATAATTGTCTCGTTGCATCCTAATTCATCCGGAGATTGACCATCATGCTCAAAGGCAAAACCGCGCTTGTCACGGGGTCCACCAGTGGCATCGGCCTCGGTATCGCGAAGGCGCTGGCGCAACAGGGCGCCAACATCGTGCTCAACGGTTTCGGCGATGCCGACAAGCCCAAGGCCGAGGTCGAAGCGCTCGGCGTGAGGGTCGACTATCACGGCGCCGACATGAGCCAGCCGGCACAGATCGAAGAGATGATGAAGTTCGCGGCTGAAAAGTTCGGTCGCGTCGACATCCTCGTCAATAACGCCGGCATCCAGCATGTCGCGAAGGTCGAGGACTTCCCGGTGGAGCGCTGGGATGCCGTGATCGCGATCAACCTTACAAGCGCCTTCCACACCACCCGCCTCGCCGTGCCCGCCATGCGCGAAGCCAACTGGGGCCGCATCATCAACATCGCCTCGGCGCACGGCCTCGTGGCCTCGGCCCAGAAATCCGCATACGTGGCCGCCAAGCACGGCATCGTCGGCCTCACCAAGGCCGTGGCGCTCGAAACCGCGACCACCGGCATCACGAGCAATGCGATCTGCCCGGGCTGGGTGCTGACGCCGCTGGTTCAGAAGCAGATCGACGACCGTTCTGCGCGCGAAGGCATTTCGGTCACGCAGGCGCAGAACGATCTGCTGGGCGAAAAGCAGCCTTCGCTGCAGTTCACCACGGTGGAACAACTGGGCGGGCTCGCGGTATTTCTTTGCTCGCCCGCTGCCGACCAGGTGCGCGGCGTCGCGTGGCAAGTCGACGGCGGCTGGACCGCGCAGTAGCACAGCCCCCGGCTTTTTACTTCGCTTCGCTGCGTGTAACTCCACCCCCCCGAGGGGAGGCTCGGCCGCCTTGGGGCGGCCCGGCGGCGGCCGACTATTTCAACTGCACCGAGCCCGAAACGTTGACGACGACGCTGGTCTTGCCGGCCTCGACCGGCACCGCCGCGTCGTAGTTCATCTTCGACGAAGCCTCCACGGCCATCATGCGCGGCCGGATCGGCCCGCCCTGATTGGCGTTGACCGACACTTCGCGCAAGGTGTAGCCGCCGAAGCCGAAGCCCTTGGCCAGCTCGCCGGCCTTCTGCTTGAAGTTCTCGATCGCGATCGTTTGCGCCTCGGCCTCCACCTTGGCGCGCTGCTCGCGGCTCAGGCCGAAACCGATGCCGCCCACCGTGAGCGTGGAGACGCGACCCGCGGTCTGCGTGATGCGCGGAAAGTCCTTGCCTTCCAGCACCAGCTCGGTGGTGCCCTGCCAGCCGGTGATCTTGCCGTCGCGCGTGTAGCGCGGCACGAGGCTGAAATTGCCGGTACGCACATCGAGCTGGCCGGGTTGCGCATTCTTGCGCGCCTCCGCCAGCGCCGCGTCGAGCGCAGTCTTCAGCTGTGCCTGCACCGTTGCGGCGTCGGCCGCATCGCGCGTGGTGCTGAGCGTCATGCTCAGCAGGTCCTGCTGCACTTCGACCGTTCCCGTGGCCGACAGCTGCAGCACGTTCTGCGGCGGCGCCCAGGGCGCGCTCTGGGCCAAGGCGGCGCCGGCATTCATGATCAACACGGCACAGGCCGCGATCCGTCTGACATTCTTATTGTTCAAAGCAAGAAAACCCGAGTGGAGAAAAAGAGAAAAAGCGTCGTGCCCCCGAGGGGCGCCGCTCACGGGCGCTGGCTGCGCGGCGCCACCCTGCCGGCCGACGAGGGCGTGGGCGCCATCCGCTCAGCCGGCTGCGATTCTGCCGAGTGGACGATCTCCTGTCGCGGCGTCCATTGCTGGCGCACTTGCTGCCGCAACTCGGCCAGTTCGGCGGCGGTCAGGCGGCGTCCGGCCGCCGCTTCCTGACGCCGCACCTCCTCGCGCTTGGCGGCCCGGTGAGCCTCCACCGCATCACGCACCTCGTTGCGCCGCAGGTCGCTCACCCGCAGGAATCCCCAGGGTTCGGCCGTGGCGGGAACCGAAAGGCAGGCGAGCAAGACAGACAACGGGAGAACAGTCGATTTCATGATGCTGAGTCGGGGACCAAAGTCACTGTGCCACCGCCGGGCATGGCATAGATATCTGGAAGGCGAGCGCCCGCAAGTTTTGTAACTTAGTGTCAAAGCATTGTGAAAAGCGGCTCAATGGGGTCTCAACGGCTTCAGAATTGGCGTTGTTACAAATTCAGCGTTGTAGAAATGAATCAAGCTCCCGCCCGCACAGACAAGATCGTCATCGTCGACGACGACGCCCGCATCCGCGACCTGCTGCGCCGCTACCTGACCCAGGAGGGTTTCGAAGTCATCGTTGCGGAAGACGGCAAGGCCCTCAACCGCATACTTTTGCGCGACACGGTCGACCTGATCGTGCTCGATCTGATGATGCCCGGCGAGGACGGCCTCTCGGTCTGCCGCCGCCTTCGCGCCGCCAACGACCGCACCCCGATCATCATGCTGACCGCCAAGGGCGAGGACGTGGACCGCATCGTCGGCCTCGAGGTCGGCGCCGACGACTACCTCGGCAAGCCCTTCAATCCGCGCGAACTGCTGGCACGTGTGCATGCGGTGCTGCGCCGCCGGCCGCCGCTCGAGGCGCCTGGCGCGCCCTCGACCGACAACGAAACCGTGAATTTCGGCCCCTTCAGCTTCGACCTCGGCTCGCGCACGCTCAAGAAGGACGGCGAGGAACTCTCGCTGACCACCGGCGAGTTCGCCATGCTCAAGGCGCTGGTGCGGCATCCGCGGCAGCCGCTGTCGCGCGAAAAACTGGCCCAGCTGGCGCGCGGCCGCGAGTTCGAACCCTTCGACCGCAGCCTGGACGTGCAGATCTCGCGCCTGCGCAAGCTGGTCGAATCCGATGCCGCGGCGCCGCGCTACATCCAGACGGTATGGGGCGTCGGCTACGTGTTCGTGCCGGACGGCACGACCTGAAGCGCTGACGCTCGTGGCCGCCACCATCGGCCCCAAGACGACACAGCCGAGCCCTTTCGGCGAAGACGGTCCCCAGGTCACCTTGCCGAGCCCGCTGGAGGGCCTTGGCCAGTCCAGGCGCCGCCCCAGGCTGCAGCTCGGCCTCAGCCTCTTCTGGCGCACCTTCTTCCTGCTGGTGCTGCTCCTGATCGGCTGCACGGTCGCCTGGCTGCAGACCTTCCGCGCGCTCGAGTACGAGCCGCGCGCCATCCAGACCGCGCACCAGATCGCCTCGCTGGTGAACCTGACGCGGGCGGCGCTGGTGTATTCCGACGCCATCACGCGCGTGTCGCTGATCAAGACCCTGGCCGACCAGGAAGGCGTGCGCATCCTGCCGCGCGAGCCGAACGACCGTTTCGTCCCCTACACCACCGGCGCGCTCGACCAGCGCGTGACCGAAGAGCTGATCGACCGGCTCGGCGAAGGCACGACGGTGGCCAGCCGCGTCAACGACGAGCCCGGCCTCTGGATCGGCTTCACCATCGAGAGCGACATGTACTGGCTGCTGCTCGATCCCACGCGCTTCACGCGGCTGGGCGGGCGCACCTGGCTGGTCTGGCTGGTCACGACGATGATGCTGTCGCTGGCCGGCGCGGCGCTGATCACGCGCCTCATCAACCTGCCGCTCAAGCAGCTGTCGCGAGCCACGATGCAGGTGCGCGAGGGCGAATACGAGGCGCACCGGCTCGACGAACGCGCGCGCACCAACGAAATCCGGGCGGTCAACGTCGGCTTCAACCGCATGGCCGACCAGCTCGCCAAGATCGAGCAGGACCGCGCCGTGATGCTGGCCGGCATCTCGCACGACCTGCGCACGCCCCTGGCGCGCCTTCGGCTCGAAACCGAGATGAGCGTGACCGACGAGGACGCGCGCGACCACATGGCGGCCGACATCGCGCAGCTCGATGCCATCATCGACAAGTTCCTCGACTACGCGCGCCCCGACCACGTCGACTTCAAGCCGGTGCTGCTGCGCGACGTGATCGATGCCTGTACCTACGCGGTGCAGGACCACGAGGACATCCGCATCACGGTGGACGTGCCGGCCGACCTGCGCGTGATGGCCGACGAGGTCGAGCTCCAGCGCGTGATCTCGAACCTGATCGAGAACGCGCGGCGCTACGGCAAGACACCGTCCACCGGCGTCGCCGATGTCGCGATCCAGGCGCAAGCGCACAACGACGCCGTGCTCATCAAGGTGCGCGACCACGGCGCCGGCGTCGCGCCCGCCCTGCTGTCGCAGCTGAGCAAGCCCTTCTTCCGCGGCGACGTGGCACGCACCTCGGCTGCGGGCGCCGGACTGGGCCTGTCGATCGTGACAAAAAACATCGAGCGCATGGGCGGTACCTTCGCGCTGACCAGCACGCCGGGCCGCGGCCTCGCGGCCCACATCCGCATGCCGCGAGCCGCTGCGGTCAAGCCCGAAGCCTCGGCCGCGGCCAACAACCCTCAGCGGTGAAGCAGCGCGACGGCGCGCGCTTCCATCGCCCGGCCTTCGCCCACCGGCCCGAGCTTCTCGGCGGTCTTCGCCTTGACATTGACCTGGTCGACCGAGATCTCGAGCGCGGCGGCGATGCGCGCGCACATGGCCGGGATGTGCGGCGCGAGCTTGGGCGCCTGCGCGATCACGGTGCTGTCGACGTTGCCGATCTGCCAGCCCGCCGCACGCACGCGGCGCGCGGCCTCGGCCAGCAGCGTGGCGGAATCGGCGCCGCGGAACTGCGGATCGGTGTCGGGAAAGTGCCGGCCGATGTCGCCGAGCCCAGCCGCGCCGAGCAGCGCATCGGTGATCGCGTGCAGCAGCACGTCGGCATCCGAATGGCCGAGCAGGCCGGTGCTGTGGGGTACCTCGACGCCGCCCAGGATCAGCTTGCGGCCTGCCACCAGCTGGTGGACGTCCCAGCCCTCGCCGACGCGAACATTGAAAGCAGTCATGGTTTTACGGAGCGCCGGCTGTGCAGAAGCGCCTCGGCCAGCGCGAAGTCCTCGGCATAGGTCAGCTTGAAATTCTGCGCGCTGCCCGGCACGAGGAGCGGCGTGAGCCCGACCGCCTCGATGGCGCCGGCCTCGTCGGTCACCGCATCGCCGGCGCGCTCCAGCGCATCGAGCAGCATGCCGATGCGGAACATCTGCGGCGTCTGGGCCAGCCACTTGTCGGCGCGGGTCAGGGTGCTCGCCACGCGGCCCTCGGGCGAAGCGACCTTGAGCGTGTCCGGCAGGCGGTGCGCCAGCAGGCCACCGACGGCGTCGTGTTCGCAGGCCGCAATCAGGGCCTCGATCTGCGTCGGCGTGACCAGACAGCGCGCGGCATCGTGCACCAACACCCAGTCGTGCGGGCCGGCGCCGAGCTGGCGCAAGGCCATGAGGCCATTGCGCACGGTGGCGGCGCGTGTCGCGCCGCCCACATGCAGCAGATGTTCTCCCTCGGCCGGGAAACGCGGCAGCGCCGCAGAAACCTCGCGATCTTCGGGCGACACCACCAGCGCAATGCCCGCAAAGCGCCCCGCAAGCGCGCGGAAGGCATCGAGGGTGTGGCGCACCATCGGCCGGCCGGCGATGCGCTGGTACTGCTTGGGGCCCGTGCCGCCCGCACGGCTGCCGGAGCCCGCACAGGGGATCAACACGAAAAGACGGGAAGCGATCATGGGGTCCGGCAACCTGCAACGGCAAAAAGGCAGCCATTCTAGAATCGGCCTTCACACCCCTCGCCGGCCGGCGCGGGGTGTTCTGCATTTCTCCAACACTTCATGGACCTCCCCCAACTCATCGCAGGCAAGCGCTTCACGCTGCCGCGCCCCCCGCTGTCGGCCGATGCGCTGCTGCTGGCACAACTGGCCGAACGCGAGAAGGCGGCAGGCCGCGCCACCGCCGTCTTCACCGCCGACGCAAACGACGCGCAGCGGCTGATCGACGAAATCGCCTTCTTCGCGCCCGAGTTGCGCTGCGCCCTCTTCCCGGACTGGGAGACGCTGCCCTACGACAACTTCTCGCCGCACCAGGACCTGATCAGCGAACGGCTCGCCACGCTCTGGCGCATCAGCCAGAAAGAGGCCGACGTGGTGCTGGTGCCCGCGACCACGGCGCTCTACCGGCTGGCGCCGCCCGCCTTCCTGGCCGGCTACACCTTCCATTTCAAGAGCGGGCAGAAGCTCGAGGAGTCCAAGCTCAAGGCCCAGCTCACGCTGGCCGGCTACAGCCACGTGACGCAGGTCGTGAGCCCCGGCGAGTACGCGGTGCGCGGCGGGCTGATCGACCTGTTCCCGATGGGTTCGCCAATGCCCTTCCGCGTCGACCTGTTCGACGACGAGATCGACTCGATCCGCAACTTCGACCCCGACACCCAGCGCAGCCTCTACCCGGTGCCCGAGGTGCGCCTGCTCCCGGGCCGCGAGTTCCCGATGGACGACGATGCCCGCGCGCGCTTTCGCAGCCGTTGGCGCGAACTGCTCGAGGGCGACCCGACGCGCAGCCGCATCTACAAGGACATGGGCAACGGCGTCGCCACTGCCGGCATCGAGTACTACCTGCCGCTCTTTTTCGAAGAGACGGCAACGGTGTACGACTACCTCGGCGCAGACACCACGGTGGTGCTGCACGGCGAACTCGAACCCGCCTTTCAGCATTTCTGGCAGGACACAGGCGAGCGCTACCGGCTGGTGCGCGGCGATCCGGAACGGCCGGCGCTGCCACCGGAGGCGCTGTTCCTCAATGCGGAGCAGTTCTATCAACGGGCGAAACCGCTGGCGCAGCTGGCGATCAGATCCACCACCGTTCGCCCTGAGCTTGTCGAAGGGCTCGCCCCGGCTTCGACAAGCTCAGCCCGAACGGACTATGTCGAATTCGACCACTTGCCGCCCTTCGCCGTCGTCCGCGGCGCCGACGACCCGCTGGTCAAGCTCAAGGAGCACATCCGCACGACGCCGCACCGCGTGCTGCTGATCGCCGAGAGCGACGGCCGGCGCGAGAGCCTGCTCGACTTCCTGCGCGCCAGCGGCGTGAGCCCGCCCGCTTTCGACTCACTGGCCGAGTTCGAATCCTCGCCCGACGAGAAGATCGGCATCGCGACCGGAGCGCTGGTCGCCGGCTTCGCCTGGCGCGAACAGGGCATCGACTTCGTCACCGAGACCGAGCTCTTCGCCACCGCGCCGGCCACCCGTCGCCGCAACAAGAAGCAGGAGCAGGTCAGCGACGTCGAGGCGCTGATCAAGGACCTGAGCGAGCTCGCGATCGGCGACCCGGTGGTGCATTCGGCCCATGGCATCGGGCGCTACCGCGGCCTGATGCACATGGACCTGGGCCAGGGCACCGACGCCGGCGGCAAGCCGCTGCTGCAGGAGATGCTGCACCTGGAGTACGCCGACAAGGCCACGCTCTACGTGCCGGTCTCGCAGCTGCACCTGATCAGCCGTTACACCGGCGTCAGCGCGGAAGAAGCGCCGCTGCACAAGCTGGGCTCCGGCCAATGGGAAAAGGCCAAGCGCAAGGCCGCCGAGCAGGTGCGCGACTCCGCCGCCGAGCTGCTCAACATCTACGCCCGCCGTGCGGCGCGCGAAGGCCATGCCTTCCGTTTCTCGGCCGCCGACTACGAGGTGTTCGCGAACGACTTCGGCTTCGACGAAACCGCCGACCAGAAGGCCGCCATCCATGCGGTCATCCACGACATGATCTCGCCGCAGCCGATGGACCGGCTGGTCTGCGGCGACGTCGGCTTCGGCAAGACCGAGGTCGCATTGCGCGCCGCCTTCATCGCGGTCACCGGCGGCAAGCAGGTCGCCTTCCTCGCGCCCACCACGCTGCTCGCCGAGCAGCACTACCAGACGCTGATGGACCGCTTCGCCAAGTGGCCGGTCAAGGTGGCCGAGATGAGCCGCTTCCGCTCGACCAAGGAGATCAATGCGGCCGCCAAGGGCCTGGCCGACGGCAGCGTGGACATCGTGATCGGCACGCACAAGCTGCTCTCGCAATCGGTCAAGTTCAAGAACCTGGGCCTCTTGATCATCGACGAGGAACACCGCTTCGGCGTGCGCCACAAGGAGGCGATGAAGGCCATGCGCGCCGAGGTCGACGTGCTCACGCTCACCGCCACGCCGATCCCACGCACGCTGGGCATGGCGCTCGAGGGCCTGCGCGACTTGAGCGTGATCGCCACCGCGCCGCAGCGGCGGCTCGCGATCAAGACCTTCGTTCGCAACGAGGGCACGGGCGTGATCCGCGAGGCCGTGCTGCGAGAGCTCAAGCGCGGCGGGCAGGTCTACTTCCTGCACAACGAGGTCGAGACCATCGAGAACCGGCGCCAGAAGCTCGAACAGATCCTGCCCGAGGCGCGCATCGCCGTCGCCCACGGCCAGATGCCCGAGCGCGAACTGGAGCGCGTGATGCGCGACTTCGTGGCCCAGCGCTACAACCTGCTCCTGTGCTCGACCATCATCGAGACCGGCATCGACGTGCCGAGCGCCAACACCATCGTGATGAGCCGCGCCGACAAGTTCGGCCTGGCCCAGCTGCACCAGCTGCGCGGCCGGGTCGGGCGCAGCCACCACCAGGCGTACGCCTACCTGATGGTGCCCGACACCGAGGGCCTGACCAAGCAGGCGGCGCAGCGCCTCGACGCCATCCAGCAGATGGAAGAGCTCGGCTCCGGCTTCTATCTCGCGATGCACGACCTCGAGATCCGCGGTGCCGGCGAAGTGCTGGGCGAGAACCAGAGCGGCAACATGATGGAGATCGGCTTCCAGCTCTACAACGAGATGCTGGCCGAGGCGGTGCGCTCGCTCAAGGCCGGCCAGGAGCCCGACCTGCTCGCGCCGCTGTCGGTGATCACCGAGATCAACCTGCATGCGCCCGCGCTGCTGCCCGAGGACTACTGCGGCGACGTCCACCTGCGCCTATCCTTCTACAAGAAGCTCGCGACCGCGAAGACCTCCGACCAGATCGACACGCTGCTGGAAGAAATCGTCGACCGCTTCGGCAAACTGCCGCCGCAGGCGCAGACGCTGATCGACGTGCACCGGCTGCGCGTGCTGGCGCGGCCCTACGGCGTGGTCAAGGTCGACGCCGCGCCGGGCGTGATCCACATCACCTTCAAGAAGGACCCGCCGGTCGACTCCATGAACATCATCGCCCTGATCCAGAAGAACAAGCACATCAAGCTCGCAGGCAACGAAAAGCTGCGCATCGAACGCGAGCTCAAGGAGCCCAAGGACCGTGCTCAGATGGTGCGCGACGTGCTGCGCAGCCTCGGACAACCCAAAACACAACAGGAAGCGGCAGTCGCATGAGCGCCATCAAGGAAATCTCCCCCGGCCTCCTCGTGCGCGGCATCACGCTGCCGCTCGCGCTGGCCGACTTCAAGCTGATCGCCTTCGACATGGACTCGACGCTGATCAACATCGAGTGCATCGACGAGATCGCCGATGCGGTGGGCAAGAAGGCCGAGGTCGCGGCCATCACCGAGGCCACGATGCGTGGCGAGATCAAGGACTTCAAGGAGAGCCTGCGTCGCCGCGTCGCACTGCTGCAAGGCGTGCCGGTCGATGCGCTGCAACAGGTGTACGACCAGCGCCTGCAGCTCAACCCCGGCGCAGCCGAGCTGGTCGCAGCCTGCAAGGCGGCGGGCCTCAAGGTGCTGCTGGTCTCAGGCGGCTTCACCTTCTTCGCCAACCGCGTGAAGGACCGGCTGGGCATCGACTTCGCGCGTTCCAACCTGCTCGACGAGGCCGACGGCAAGCTCACCGGTCGCGTGGTGATGCAGTCCTGGGGCGACATCTGCGACGGCGCCGAGAAGCGCCGCACGCTGCTCGAAGTCGCCTCCCTGCTCGGCATCTCGCCGGGCGAGGCCATCGCCGTGGGCGACGGCGCCAACGACCTGCCGATGATGGCCGAGGCCGGTCTTTCCGTGGCCTATCACGCCAAGCCCAAGGTGCGCGAGCAGGCCATGGTCGCCATCAACGACGGCGGGCTCGACCGGCTCTTGGAAGTGCTGCGCTGAGGTGCTGCCCGAAACCGGTTTCCCCCTACGGCAAAAGCGGCTTGCGATGTCCTAGGGTTATCTTCAGTTTCGCGGCCGGCGCCTTGGGTGCTTGAATGACCTTCCAACAACGAAGGAGACGAGATGAAGCGCCGCCAGTCCCTCGCTGCCATGGGTGCAGCCGTTGCCACCGTGGTTTTTCCCGGGCTCGCCCATGCAGCCTATCCCGAGCGCCCGATCACGCTGATCGTGCCTTGGGGCGCCGGCGGCGGCACCGATGCCGTGGCCCGCATCATCGCGGCCGAACTCGAGAAGGAACTCAAGCAGCCGATCAATGTGGTCAACCGCACCGGCGGCAGCGGCGTGGTCGGCCACCAGGCGATCGCCTCGGCCGCGCCCGACGGCTACACCCTGGGCATCATCACGGTCGAGATCGGCATGATGCATCACGCGGGCCTGACCCAGCTCTCGGGCGCCGACTACACGCCGCTCGCGCTGATGAACTTCGATGCCAACGCGATCTTCGTGCGCACCGATTCGCCGATCAAGAGCGCCAAGGAACTGCTCGATGCCGCGCGTGCCAACCCCGGCAAGCTGAAGGCCAGCGGCACCGGCCAGGGCGGCATCTGGCATCTGGGCCTGGCGCAATGGCTGGTCGACAACAAGCTGCCCGGCAATGCGATCGCCTGGGTGCCCAGCCAGGGCGCCGCACCGGGCCTGCAGGATCTGATGGCCGGCGGCGTCGACGTGGTGTCGTGTTCGCTGCCCGAGGCGCGCTCGCTGATCGACGCCGACAAGGTGCGGCCGCTGATCCTGCTGGGCTCCAAGCCCGACGGCATCTTTCCCAAGGTACCGCTCTACACCGACGCTTCAGGGAAGATGTGGAACGCTGGCGCCTGGCGCGGCATCGCGGCACCCAAGGGGCTGCCCAAGGACATGACCGACCGCCTGGCCGGAACGCTCAAGAAGATCTTCGACGGCAAGGGCTACCAGGACTTCCTCGCCTCGCGCGGCTTCGGCGCGCTCTACGCCGACCGGGGCGAATTCGGCAAGTTCATGGCCGAGAAGGACGCCAGCTTCGGCGTCGCGATGAAGGCAGTGGGCATCGCCAAATAGACGCTAGACGCGGCCCGGTCCGATGCGCATTCATGACAGCCTGATCGGCGGCGTGCTGCTGGCGCTGGCCCTGGCCGTGCTCTGGCACATCCAGGGCTTTCCGCCCGCCTCCGGCCAGAACTACGGCCCGGCCGTGTTTCCGGGACTCGTCGCCTGCGGCCTTGCGCTGTCGTCGGCGGTGCTGATGTGGCAAGGCCTGCGAGCGCACCAGCCGTGGCTTCGGCTCGGCGAGGGCATGCGTTCCCCGCGCCATCTGGCGGCCTTCGTGCTCGCCATCGCCGGCATGGTGTTCTACATCCTGCTGTCGGAGAAGCTGGGCTTCGTGCTGTGCAGCGTGCTGGTGCTCTTCGTGCTGCAGTGGGCATGCGGCGTGCGGCCGCGCATGGCCATACCCGTGGCCATCGTCGCGACGCTGGTCATCCACGCCTGTTTCTACAAGCTGCTCAAGGTGCCCTTGCCCTGGGGTCTGCTGCAGCGCTGGGCATGGTGAGGGGCGACTGATGGATTCCGTTCTGCTCGCCGTACAGATGGTCGCCACGCCGACCGTGCTGGTCGTGATGCTGCTGTCGGGCCTGTTCGGCATGTTCGTCGGCGCCGTGCCGGGGCTCACCGCCACCATGGCCACGGCCCTGCTTGTGCCCATCACCTTCTTCCTGCCGCCGGTGCCCGCCATCGCGGCGATCGTCACCGCCACCGCGATGGCGATCTTCGCGGGCGACATTCCCGGCGCGCTGCTGCGCATTCCGGGCACGCCGGCCTCGGCCGCCTACACCGACGAGTCCTACGCAATGACGCGCAAGGGCCAGGGCGAGACCGCGCTCGGCATCGGCCTGGTGTTCTCGTGCATCGGCGGCCTGTTCGGCACCGCGGTGCTGATCGTCGCCGCGCCGGCGCTGGCCGAGGTCGCGATCAAGTTCAGCTCCTTCGAATATTTCTGGCTCGTCGTGCTGGGCCTGACCTGCGCGGTCTTCATCACCAGCGACACGCCGCTCAAGGGCCTCATCACGCTCTTTCTCGGCCTGCTGATGGGCTGCGTCGGGCTGGAGAACCCCGCGGGCCATCCGCGCTTCACTTTCGGCAGTGCGGACCTGCTGGGCGGCCTGAGCCTGATCCCGGCCATGATCGGCATGTTCGCCATCTCCGAGATCCTGCGTTTCACAGTGACCACGGACCACATCGGCAGCTTCACCAAGCAGATCGGCTCGGTCTTCGCCGGCATGGGCGGCCTGATGAGGAAGTACGCCAAGCAGACCCTGCGCGGCAGCGCGCTGGGCACGGCCGTCGGCATCCTGCCCGGCGCCGGCGCCGACATCGCGGCCTGGATGTCCTTCGCGATGAGCAAGAAGCTCTCGAAGGAGCCCGAGAAGTTCGGCACCGGGCATCCCGAAGGGCTGGTCGAGGCCGGCGCCGCGAACAACAGCGCCCTCGCCGGCGCCTGGGTTCCGGCGCTGGTGTTCGGCATTCCGGGCGATTCGATCACGGCCATCGTGATCGGCGTGCTCTACATGAAGAACATGAACCCCGGGCCGATGATCTTCATGAACAACCCGCACAGCGTCTATGCGGTGTTCATTGTCTTCATCCTCGCCAACCTGCTCATGCTGCCGCTGGGCTGGGCCTGCATCAAGGCCTCGGCGCGCATCCTGCGCCTGCCGCGCAACGTGCTGATGCCGATCATCCTGGTGTTCTGCCTGGTGGGTTCCTTCGCGATCAACAACGCGCTCTTCGACCTCTGGATCCTGCTGGGCTTCGGCGTCGCGGCCTGGTTGCTGGAAGAAAACGGCTTCCCCGTCGCGCCCGCCATCCTCGGCATGCTGCTGGGCAAGATGCTCGAAGAAAACTTCATCACCTCGATGATCAAGTCCGACGGCAGCTGGCTGCCCTTCGTCGAGCGCCCGATCGCCGCCGGCCTCGCGATCTTCACGCTCTTCGTCTGGGTTGGTTCCGGCGCCATGGCCTGGCGGCGCCAGCGGCATCGGATGCGACTCGCTGCAGCCACCTGAAACCCATGAACGACACATCCATCCGCTACGACGCCGCCGCCCTCACCCGATTCGCCGCGCAACTGCTGCAGCATGCCGGCCTGGCGGAAGCCATGGCGCATACGGTGGCCGACACGCTGGTGCAAGGCGACCTGCTGGGCCACGACACGCACGGCCTCGCGCTCCTGGCCGGCTATGTGAAAGAACTCGAGGCCGGCACGATGACGCGCGATGGCACACCGGTCGTTGTTTCAGACCGTCCCGCTGCCGTCCTGTGGGACGGCCAGCGCCTGCCCGGCCCCTGGCTGGTGCACCAGGGCCTGGATCTGCTGGTGCCGCGCGCCCGCGAGCTGGGCACCGCCTCGCTCGTGATCCGCCGCAGCCACCACATCGCCTGCCTGGCGGTCTACCTGCTGCGCGCGCTCGAGGAAGACATGCTGCTGGTGCTCGCCTGCTCCGACCCGAACGCCGCCAGCGTCGCGCCCTTCGGCGGCACGCAGGCGGTGTTCACGCCCAATCCGCTGGCGCTGGGCTTTCCGCTCAGCGAAGGCGGCGTGATGGTCGACATCTCGGCCTCCATCACCACCAACGGCATGAGCAACCGCAAGCACAAGGCCGGCGAGCTGTTCGACGAAGAATGGCTGATCGATGCGCAGGGCCGCCCGAGCAGGGACCCCGCGGTGCTGTTCGCCCAGCCGCCCGGCACGCTGCTGCCGGTGGGCGGCCTGAGCCACGGCCACAAGGGCTATGGGCTGGCGCTGCTGGTGGAGGCGCTGACCGCCGGCCTCGCAGGCCATGGCCGCGCCGACGCGCGCGAAGGCTGGGGCGCGACCGTGCACCTCGCGCTGCACGATCTGCAGGCCTTCGGCGGCAAGGCGGAGTTCCTCCGGCAGATGGACCATTTGGCCATGCAGTGCCGCGGCAATGCACCGATCGATGCTGCCAGGCCGGTGCGCGTGCCCGGAGAACGCGGGCTGCAGCGGCGCGCCGAGCAGCTCGACCAGGGCGTTCGACTGCACCCTTCGATCGCGCCCTCGCTCGAGGACGCCGGGCAGCGCTACGACCTGAAGCTCGCCGACGCGCTGCGTTGAGGGCTCAGAGCGCGGCGCCGAGGCGCGCGATGCCCTCTTCGATCTTCTCGACGTTGGCAGTCGCAAAGCTCAGGCGCAGCGTCGCCACATCGGGCTTCTCGGCAAAGAACGGCGCGCCCGGCACGAAGGCCACCAGCTTCTCGATCGCGCGCTGGGCCAGCACATTGGCATCGGCCAGCTTGCCGTTGGCGCCCGTGAGCCGGGCCCAGAAGAACAGGCCGCCGCCCGGCTGCTCGAAGGCGATCGCGTCGCCGAGTTCGCGTTTCAGTGCCGCGCCCATGGCCTGGGCGCGCTCGCCATAGACCTTGCGCACGTGCGCCAGCGTGTCCGGCATGCGGCCGCTCTTCAGATACTGCGCGGCCGTCGCCTGCGCGAAGGTGCTGGTGTGCGCATCGCTGAACTGCTTGCACATGGTGGCCTTCGCGAGCAGCTCCGCCGGCGCGATCATCCAGCCGATGCGCAGGCCCGGGCTCAGTACCTTGCTGAGGCTGCCGCAATGCGCCACCAGCTCGCGGCTGCCCGGCACTTCCTTGGTGAGCGACATGATCGAGGGCGGCGGCGCCTTGCCGAAGTACAGGTCGCCGTACGGGTCGTCCTCCACCATCAGCGTCTGGTACTTCACCGCCAGCTCCAGCACTTTCTTGCGCCGCGCCAGGCTCAGCATGGCGCCGCTCGGGTTGCCGAAGGTCGGAATCAGGTAGACGAACTTGGGCTTGTGCTCGGCGATCAGCTGCTCGAGCTTGTCGACGTCGACGCCGTCGGCATCGATCGGTGCGCTGATCAGTTGCGCACCGTAGAGGCGGAAGCACTGGATGGTGGCGAGGAAGGTCGGGCCTTCGACGATCACCTTGTCGCCAGGCGAGATCAGGGTCTTGCCGAGCAGGTCCAGCGCCTGCTGGCTGCCGGTGGTCACGATCAGGCCTTCGGGCGCGACCTCGACGCCCTTGCCCTTCATGAAGGCGCTCAACTGCGTGCGCATCGGCTCGTAGCCCTCGGTCGCGCCGTACTGCAAGGCACCGCCCGGCTCCTCGGCCAGCGCCCTGGCACTCGCTTCCTTCAAGCCCTCGACGTCGAACATCGCGCTGTCGGGAAAACCGCCCGCGAAGCTGATGATGCCGGGCTTGCCCAGGAGCTTGAAGAGTTCGCGGATGGCGGAGGTTTCGACGTTGTCGAGGCGGGTGGCGAATTGCATGAGAACCTTCTGCGGATGAGGTGACGCCCGCCATTGTCGCAAGTTCAACGGCCCCGGCCTACACTGCCCGCCACGATGAAAAAAAACGAGATCGAGCCCTTCTTCGCCACCCTGCAGGCAGCCAACCCCGAGCCCGAAACCGAACTCGAATACGCGACCCCCTTCGAGCTGCTGGCCGCCGTGCTGCTGTCGGCGCAGGCCACCGATGTCGGCGTCAACAAGGCGACGCGCAAGCTGTTCCCGGTCGCGAACACGCCGCAGGCGATCCTCGACCTCGGCATCGAAGGCCTTGAGGGCTACATTAAGACCATCGGCCTCTACCGCAGCAAGGCCAAGCACCTGATGGAGGCCTGCCGCATGCTGGTCGAACAGCACGGCGGAGCGGTTCCGCGCACGCGCGCCGAACTGGAGGCGCTGCCGGGCGTGGGCCGCAAGACCGCCAACGTCGTGCTCAACGTGGCCTTCGGCGAGCCGACGATGGCGGTGGACACGCACATCTTTCGCGTCGGCAACCGCACCGGGCTGGCGCCGGGCAAGACGCCGCTCGAAGTCGAACAGAAGCTCATGAAGCGGGTCCCGGCCGAGTTCCGGCTGCATGCGCATCACTGGCTGATCCTGCATGGACGCTATGTCTGCGTGGCGCGCAAGCCGATGTGCTGGAAGTGCGCGGTC
Source organism: Variovorax sp. LjRoot84 (assembly GCF_964254305.1). Taxonomy (NCBI): domain Bacteria; kingdom Pseudomonadati; phylum Pseudomonadota; class Betaproteobacteria; order Burkholderiales; family Comamonadaceae; genus Variovorax; species Variovorax sp. LjRoot84. Next base: position 2,609,075 of record NZ_CAXUTE020000001.1, on the reverse strand, counting down.
GCGCCGTACTGCGACTACAAGCCGAAGACGCCAGCGCCCTGATCAGGGCAGCTCGACGGTCAGGTATTCGCCGAAGGCGATGCTCTGCGCGGGCCACTGGTCGGCGCGCTCAGCGCAGCGCACGCCTTCTCGCAGCAGCCAGACGGCGCGGATCACGCCGGCATGCGTGATCCACAGCGCGTCGCGGCCGGCGCCGCGCCAGGCGTCGAAGGCTTCGCCGACCCGCTGCATGAACGCGCGCGTGCTTTCGCCGCTGCCGCCCGCGCGCGCATCGGCGAAGCTGCAGGTCCAGGCCTCGAACTCGGCGCGCTCGATGCTCGACCAGCTGCGGCCTTCCCACGAACCGAAGTCCATCTCGGCGATGCGCGCATCTGTGCGAAGCGCGAGGCCGGGTCGAAGCGCGGCAATCGCCTGCGCCAATCCGGCGCAGCGCTGCAAGGGAGAGCAGACGATGTCGATGCCTTCGGCGAGCTGCGGCGCAATGCGTTCGGCCAGCGTGCGCATCGCTTCGGGCGGCACCGCCACGTCGGTGCGGCCATAGCACAGGCCGGCCGCGGCGTCGGTCTGCGCGTGGCGCACGAGCCCGAGCTTCATGCCTGCCAGGCGAGCGCCAGGTAGATCGCGAGCTCGCAGACTTGCTGCGTCGCGCCGAGGCCGTCGCCGGTGAAGCCCTGCAGCCGGCGCCGCAGCAGCGCAGCCATGTACAGCGCGCCGAGCAGGCATGCGAGGAGGCTCGCGACGCCCTGCAGCGGAGGGTGCGCGAGCAGCAGCAGTGCTGCAGCCGGCAACGCATACAGCACGCCCACCAGCAAGGCCCCGCCGCCGATCGCATCGGCCAGCGGCTTGGCCTTGCTCGCGCCTTGGTCTCCGACATAGGGGAGCCCGCGGATCAGGAACAGCGGCGCCAGCCGCGACAGCACATGCGCGCCGAGCAGCGCGGTGGCGACCGCCATCGCGCCCTGCCCCGCCAGCACGACGAGCAGCGCGATCTTCAAGCCCAGCGCCAGCACCAGTGCAATGGCACCGAAGGCGCCGATGCGCGAGTCCTTCATGATCTCCAGGGCTCGCGCGCGATCGGCCGAGCCGCCGAGGCCGTCGGCCACGTCGGCCAGGCCGTCCTCGTGAAAGGCGCCGGTCATCCATACCGTCGCAGCCGTGGACAGCAGCGCCGCAACGGCAGCACCTGCCACGCCGGGCAGCCCCGCCTGCGCGAGCAGGAACACGCCGGCGCCCACCGCGCCGACCAGCCAGCCCACGCCCGGAAAATGCGCGGCGCTCGCGCGCAGCATCGCCGGGCTGAAGCCCACCCACCCGGCCAACCGCCCGGTGACCGGCACGCGCGTGAAGAACTGCAAGGCCAGCAGGAAGTGGCGCACGCCGTTCATCCCTTGTCCTGCTGCGAAACGCCGGCCGACTCGAAGCTCGCCATGTCGCGCAGGATGCGGCACGCGGATTCGAGCAAGGGCCAGGCGAGCGCGGCGCCGGAGCCTTCGCCGAGGCGCAGGTCCAGGCGCAGCAGCGCTTCGAGGCCCAGCGAATTCAAAAGCAGCCGATGACCCGGTTCGGCCGATTCGTGCGCCGCCACGCAGCGCTGCACGACGTGGGGCTGCAGCGCCTGCGCCACCAGCACCGCGGTGCTCGCGATGAAGCCGTCGACCACGATCACGCGCCGTTCGTGCGCGGCCTGCAGCACGGCGCCGACCAGGGTGGCGATCTCGAAGCCACCGAAGGCCGCGAGCGCGGCCAGCGGCGTGCCGGCATCGGCATGCAGCGCGAGCACTTCGCGCAGCAGCCGGCGCTTGCGCGCCAGGCCGTCGGCATCGAGGCCCGTGCCGCTGCCGGTGCAGGCATCGATGTCCAGGCCCGTGAGCCGCGCCAGCAGCAGCGATGCAGCCGAGGTATTGCCGATGCCCATCTCGCCCAGCAGCAGCGCATTGCCCGGCAGCTCGCGCACGAGCGCGATGCCATTGGCGATCGCCTCGTCGCGCTGCGCTGCGCTCATCGCCGGGCCGGTCGATGCATCGGCGGTGCCCGGTGCGACCTTGCGGATCGACAAGCCTGCGCGCGGCGCAAAGTCATGCCGCACACCGCAATCCACCACAGTCAGCGCCAGGCCGTGCTGGCGCGCGAGCACGCTGACCGCCGCGCCGCCGGCCAGGAAGTTCTCGACCATCTGCCAGGTCACGTCGCTCGGATAGGCCGACACGCCGCGCGCCGCCAAGCCGTGGTCGCCCGCGCAGACCAGCATCTGCGGCGCCTGGAGCACCGGCGATTCGCTGCCGAGGATCAGGCCCAGCCGCAAGGCCAGCGCCTCCAGCCGGCCCAAGGCGCCGAGCGGCTTGGTCTTGTTGTCGATCCGATGTTGAAGTCGCGCAGCAAGCGCGGCGTCGTCGAGTTTCGGGGCGGTGGGGAGTTCAAGCGTCATTCGATCAGGGAGCGCAGCACGCCCGCTTCAAAGTGGGAATCGATGTGGTCGGCCAGTCCGTCGAACACGCTGTCCAGCGTGCGCGCGGTCGCGCCGAAGAGCGCATGCAGCGCGGCCGGGTCTTCGAACAGGCCGTGCAGGTAGAGCCCGAGCACGTTGCCGGCAGCGTTCTGCCAGGCCAGCTCGTCGGGCATCACTGGCATCGCGTGATCGCCGGCGGCAGCCATCGCGGCATGGGGCGCGGTTTGGCCATGATGGATTTCGTAGCCACGCACCGCGACATCGGAGAGCGCGGCCCAGGGGCCGGTCAGTTCGGCAAAGCGGGCCTCGCGCGGTTGCACGGTCTTGTCGGCCGCGAACACGGTGACCAGCGGCAGCAGGCCGAGGCCGGGGCCATTGCCGTCGACGCCATGCGGATCGATCAGCGCCTCGCCCAGCATCTGCAGCCCGCCGCAGATGCCGAGCACCGCGCCGCCACGTCCTGCATGCGCAGCCACCGCGCGGTCCAGGCCCTGCGCCCGCAGCCAGGCCAGGTCGCCGCTGGTGTTCTTGGAGCCGGGCAGCACGATCCAGTCGGCGCCGGCCACGTCGGCCGGGCTGCGCGCCCAGCGCAGTCGCACGCCGGCGATGTTCTTCAGCGGCTGGAATTCGTCGAGGTTGCTGATGCGCGGATAGGCGATGACGGCGATGGTGCGCGTGACTTCGCCGCTGGCCGTGCTGCGGTCGTCAAAAACGCCGTCCTCCTCGGGCAGGCCATGCTGCCACCACATCGGCAAGGTCGCCACGGTCTGTATGCCGGTGAGCTCTTCGAGCTGCTGCGGCGCGGGCGCGAGCAGCGTCGCATCGCCGCGGAACTTGTTGAGCACGAAGCCCTTGATCAAGGCCCTGTCGGCCTCCGGCATCAGCGCCCAGGTGCCGTAGAGATGGGCGAAGGCGCCGCCACGGTCGATGTCGGTCACCAGCAGGCAGCGCGCATCGGCATGCCGCGCCACGCGCAGGTTGACGATGTCGCTCGCCATCAGGTTGATCTCGGCCGGCGAACCGGCGCCTTCGATCACCACCACCTCGTTCTCGGCCCGCAGTTCGTCGAGCGCGTGTGCGATCTGCGGCCAGACGCGTTCGCTGCGCCCGCGCCAGGGCAGCAACGACAGCTCGGCACTCACGCGGCCCATCAGCACCACCTGGCTGTGCGTGTCGCGCTCGGGCTTGAGCAGCAGCGGGTTCATGCGCACATCGGGCTCGGCGCGCGCCGCCAGTGCCTGGAAATATTGCGCACTGCCGATCTCGCCGCCGGCGACCACACGTGCGTTATTGCTCATGTTCTGCGCCTTGAACGGCGCCACCTCGAGGCCTTGGCGCGCATACCAGCGGCACAGCGCGGTCGCCAGCCAGCTCTTGCCGGCACCGCTGGTGGTGCCGAGGACCATGACGCAGCGGGCTTGGCCGCTTCGTCCCACACTTGTAATCATCTGTGGATTGTCCGCTACGGCCCAAGCCATACGGACCGCTCGCGAAGTCTTTCACGCTTCGGCGCATTGCATTCGGACGTGCCTGCGTCAAACACCTCGTTTGCTCCGTAGCCTCCTCCCATCAACAAATGAGGGAGTGGATTGATGCCCGCGATACGCGACATGGCGCTCACGGTGGAGGAGCGCGAGAAAGGAAAATTCTTCTGGGTGCTGATCGAAGCTTTTGACAACGACACGGGCGACGCGCTGCACTATCGGCACTTCAAGTCGGCCGCGACGCCGCAAGCAAGCTATTCGAGCGCATTGGCGCTGGGGGCCACCGCGCTGCGCCGGCTGGCCGATGCGCAGCCGGCGTCCGCACCGGACGCCGGCTCCTAGACTCAGCGCGTCGCAATTTGCGCCGGTGCTTCCGGCGTCGCAGCGCCCGTGGTCTGCGGCGTTTCCCAGCTGCCGCCCAGCGCACGCACCAACCCGACCGTGGCCTGGTACTGCGCCGAGCGCACCTGCAGCGCCTGGCGGCGGTTCTGCAGTTCCTGGCGGCGCGCATCGAGCAGGTCGAGCTGGCTGACCAGCCCGTTGCGGTAGCGTGAATCGGACAGCGTGGTGGCCCGGCTCGCCGAAGCGACCGCCCTTCCCTGCACGCCCGACTGCTGCTCGAGGATGCGCAGCGACGAGAGCTGGTCCTCCACGTCCTTGAAGGCACCCAGCACCTGCGCGCGGTAGTTGGCGAGCGCGCCGTCCAGCTGTGCGTTCGCGCTCTGCACGCCGGCTTCGCGGCGTCCACCGTCAAACAAGGGCAGCGAAAGCAATGCCCCGATGCCCCAGGACCGCGCCGACCACTTGAACAGGTCGCTGACGTCCGAGGAGGCGTAGCCGCCGCCGCCCGTGAGCGAAATGCTCGGGAACCACGCGGTCTGCGCGACGCCGACGCGGGACTGTGCAGCGAACACGGCCTTCTGCGCGGCCGAGATGTCGGGCCGGCGCGTCAGCACCGTCGCCGGCACGCCGGCCGGAATGGTGGGCAAGGCGGTCGACCAGTCCTGCGTCTCCAGCGCGAAGCTCGACGCCGTCTCGCCGGTCAGCACCGCCAGCGCATGCTCCAGTTCCGCGCGGCGCCGGTCCAGCGTCAGCGCTTCGGATTCGGTGGCTGCCACTTCGGTTTCGACACGCACCACGTCGAGTTCGGCGAGATCGCCGGCCTGGTTGCGGCGCTGAACCAGCCGCAGGGTGTCGCGGTAGGCGCCGACGGTTTCGCGCACCAGCGCGCGCTCGGCATCGAGCGCGCGCAGCGAGAGGTAGGTCTGGGCCGTCTCGGCCTGGACCAGCAGGCGCGTGCTTTGCAGCAGGCCTTCGCGCGATTCGGCATCGAGCCGCGCCGCGTCGCTGGCACGCGAGAGGCGGCCGAAGAGATCGATCTCGTAGGAGAAATCGACGCCGGCCGTGATCAGCGTGGAGGGCCTGTTGCTCTGGTTGCGATCCAGGCCGGCCTGCCGGCTGGCACCCGCGCCCAAACCGATCTGCGGTGCGCGGTCGGCATCGGTGCTGCGCAGCACGGCGCGCGCCTCGGCCAGGCGCGCGGCGGCGGACTGGATGCTGGTGTTGTTGGCAGCGGCCCGCTCGACGAGCTTGTCGAGCACCGGGTCGTTGAAGGCGCGCCACCATTCGCCGCGCGGCTGCGACTCGGCCGGCTGCGCGCGCGTCCACGTGCCCTCGGCCTGCGGCGCGGCCTGCTCCTTGAACTGGGCCGGCGTGTTGAAGGCCGGCAGCTCCGCCGGCGCGGTCGCGCAGCCGACCAGGACCAGCGCGGCGACCAGCGGCAGCAGCGCGGCGCGCCAGGGGCGGAAGAGTTTCGAATCGGATTTCATGATCGACTTTCTTGAAGGAGGCCGTGAGGGCCTTGATCCCGTTTATTCATGCAACTTGAGCGGCGAAGCCGGTGCAGGCTGCAGGCCCCCGCCGCCGCCCGCCGCATGCGGTGCCGCCGCCGGGTGGTCGGCCGAGACGAAGCTGTCGTCCAGATGCGGCACCTCGCCATGCAGCTTGAGCGGCCTGTTGCCCGTCAGGCGACGCAGCACGACGTAGAACACCGGCGTCAGGAACAGGCCGAAGGCGGTCACACCGATCATTCCGGCGAACACCGCCACGCCCATGGCCGAGCGCATCTCCGAACCGGCGCCGGTCGCCAGCACCAGCGGCAGCACACCCATCACGAAGGCCAGCGAGGTCATCAGGATCGGGCGCAGGCGCAGCCGGCTGGCTTCGATCGCGGCCTGGAGCGGAGTGCGGCCGGCGAACTCGAGCTCGCGCGCGAACTCCACGATCAGGATCGCGTTCTTCGCACTCAAGCCCACCAGCACGATCAGCCCGATCTGCGTGAAGACGTTGTTGTCACCCCCCGAGATCCATACGCCGGTCATCGCCGCGAGCAGGCCCATCGGCACGATCAGGATGATCGACAGCGGCAGCGTGAGGCTTTCATACTGCGCGGCCAGCACCAGGAACACCAGCAGGATGGCGAGCGGGAACACCAGCACCGCCGAATTGCCTGCCAGGATTTCCTGGTAGGTCAGCTCGGTCCACTCGTAGCTGACGCCCTTGGGCAGCGTCTCGGCCGCGATGCGTTCGATCACGTCCTGCGCCTGGCCCGAGGAGAAGCCGGGCGCCGGGCCGCCGTTGATGTCGGCCGAGAGATAGCCGTTGTAGCGCATCGCGCGTTCCGGTCCAAAGCTGGAATTCACCTTCATCAGCGCCGAGAGCGGCACCATCTCGCCCGAGTTCGAGCGCACCTTCAGCAGGCCCACGTCTTCGGCACGTGCGCGGTACGGCGCATCGGCCTGCACCCGCACCGAGTACGTGCGGCCGAACTTGTTGAAGTCGTTCGCGTACAGGCTGCCGAGGTAGATCTGCATGGTGTCAAAGATGTCCGTCACCGGCACGCCGAGCTGGCGCGCCTTGGTGCGGTCGATGTCGGCATAGAGCTGCGGCACGTTGACCTGCCAGCTGGTGAACATGCCGGTGAGCTCGGGCGCCTGACGCGCCTTCGTCATGAAGGCCTTCACCGCCGCGTCCATCTGCTCGTAGCCGACCGAGCCGCGATCCTCCAGCTGCAGCTTGAAGCCGCCCGTGGTGCCCAGGCCCGCCACCGGCGGCGGCGGGAACATCACGATGAAGGCGTCCTGGATGCCTGCGAACTGCTGGTTGAGCTGGCCCGCCACCGCGCCGCCGCTCTGGTCGGCGCGCTGGCGCTCGGCAAAGGGCTTGAGCGTCGCGAACACGATGCCCGAGTTCGAACTGTTGGTGAAGCCGTTGATCGACAGGCCGGGGAACGCGATCGCGTCTTCGACGTTCGGGTTCTTCTTGGTGATCTCGCCCATGCGATGGATCACTTCTTCGGTGCGGTCCAGCGTGGCGCCGTCGGGCAGCTGCGCGAAGCCGATCAGGTACTGCTTGTCCTGCGCCGGCACGAAGCCGCTCGGCACCGCCTTGAAGAGGCCGAAGGTCACGCCGACGAGCGCGAGGTAGATCACCAGCATCAGCGTCTTGCGCGAGATGACGTTCTTGACGCCGCCGCTGTAGGCTTCCGCGCCGCGGTGGAAGAAGCGGTTGAAGCCGCGGAACAGCCAGCCGAAGACCCGGTCCATGCCGCGCGTCAGCGCGTCCTTGGGCTGGTCGTGCCCGCGCAGCAGCAGCGCGGCGAGCGCCGGCGACAGCGTCAGCGAGTTGATCGCGGAGATCACGGTCGAGATCGCGATGGTCACCGCGAACTGGCGATAGAACTGCCCGGTGAGGCCGCTGATGAAGGCCAGCGGCACGAACACGGCCACCAGCACCAGCGCGATCGCGATGATCGGCCCGGACACCTCGCGCATGGCTCGATACGTCGCCTCGCGCGGCGTGAGCCCGGCCTCGATGTTGCGCTCCACGTTCTCGACCACCACGATCGCGTCGTCGACCACGATGCCGATCGCCAGCACCAGCCCGAAGAGCGACAGCGCGTTGATCGAGAAGCCCAGCACATGCAGCACGGCGAAGGTGCCGATCACCGACACCGGCACCGCGAGCAGCGGAATGATGGAGGCGCGCCAGGTCTGCAGGAACAGGATCACCACCAGCACCACCAGCGCGATGGCTTCGAGCAGCGTGTGCACCACCGATTCGATGGAGGCGCGCACGAACTGCGTCGGGTCGTAGGCGATGCGGTATTCCACGCCCTCGGGCATGGTCTTGTTGATCTCTGCCATCGTCTTGCGGACGTTGGAAGAGATGTCGAGCGCGTTGGAGCCCGGCGCCTGGAACACGCCCATGCCGACCGCCGCGTCGTTGTTGAGCAGCGAGCGCAGCGAATAGTCGGCCGCGCCGAGTTCGAGCCGGCCGATGTCGCGCAGCCGGGTCACGGCACCGTCGGCGCCGCTCTTGACGATGATGTCGCCGAACTCCTCTTCGCTCTGCAGTCGCCCCTGGGCGTTGATGGACAACTGCATGTCCACGCCCGGCAGGCCAGGCGATGCGCCGACCACGCCGGCCGCCGCCTGGATGTTCTGGCCGCGGATCGCAGCCACCACGTCGCTGGCGGAGAGGCCGCGCTGCGCGACCTTCTGCGGGTCAAGCCAGACGCGCATCGAGTAGTCGCCGCCGCCGAAGATCTGCACCTGGCCCACGCCCTCGATGCGCGCCAGCCGGTCCTTGACGTTGAGCACCGCGTAGTTGCGCAGGTAGGTCATGTCATAGCGGTCGTTGGGCGACACCAGGTGCACCACCATCGTGAGGTCGGGCGCGCTCTTGACCGTGGTCACGCCGAGACGGCGCACTTCCTCGGGCAGCCGCGGCTCGGCCTGCGAGACGCGGTTCTGCACCAGTTGCTGCGCCTTGTCGGGGTCGGTGCCGAGCTTGAAGGTGACGGTCAGCGTCATCACGCCGTCGGTGGTCGCCTGGCTGCCCATGTAGAGCATGCCCTCGACGCCGTTGATCTGCTCCTCGATCGGCGTCGCCACCGTCTCGGCGATCACCTTCGGATTGGCGCCCGGGTACTGGGCGCGCACCACCACCGAGGGCGGTGCGACCTCGGGGTACTCGGAGATCGGCAGCCCGCGCAGCGCGATCAGGCCGGCGATCAGCATCAGGAGCGACAGCACCCCCGCGAAGATCGGCCGGTCGATGAAGAACTTGGATAGATTCATGATGATTCTCTAGAGAGCGCCCTGTGCTCAGGACTTCGCGGCAGCCGCCACGCGCTGCGGCTGCACCTCGGCCTTGGCGTCCATGGTGACTGCCTGCGGTGCCACCAGCGCGCCGGGGCGCACGTGCTGCAAGCCGTTGACCACGACGCGTTCGCCGGCCTTCAGGCCCTTGGTGACGACACGCAGGCCGTTGACCGATGCGCCCAGCGTGACTTCGCGGTACACGGTCTTGTTGTCGGCGTCGACGACCATCACGAACTTCTTGTTCTGGTCGGTGCCGACCGCGCGTTCGTTGACCAGCACCGCGCTCTCGCTGCGGGCCTGGCCCATGCGGATGCGGGCGAACTGACCGGGGATCAGTGCACCGTCCTTGTTGTCGAAGGCGGCACGCACGCGCACCGTGCCGCTCCTGGCGTCGACCTGGTTGTCGATCAGCTGCAGCTTGCCTTCGTAGGGGGTGCCTTCGAGGCCGGCGGTGCCCATCTGCACCGGGATGCCTTCGATCTTGTTGCGCGCACTGGCGCCGCCGGGCAGATCCTTCAGCGCCTTGACCACGACCTGCTCGTCGGCATCGAAGCTCGCGTAGATCGGGCTCACCGACACCAGCGTGGTGAGCACCGGCGCGCCGGGGCCGGCCGCGACCAGGTTGCCCACCGTCACTTCGATCTTGCCGATGCGCCCGGCCACCGGCGCGCGCACCTGGGTGTAGCCCAGGTTCAGGCGTGCGCTTTGCAGCGAAGCCTGCGCCGCGCGCAGGTTGGCCTCGGCCTCGCGGCCGGCGTTGACGCGCTCGTCGAGCTCGCGCTGGGCAATGGCCTTCTCTTCCCACAGGCGGCGTGCGCGCTCCTGCTCGCTGCGCGTGAAGGACACGCGCGCCTGGGCCGAGGCCACCTGCGCTTCGGCGCGCTCCACTTCGGCCGCATAGGGCGCGGGGTCGATCGTGATCAGCAGGTCGCCCTGCTTGACCAGCGAGCCTTCGCGGAAATGGGCCGCCTGCACGGCGCCGGCCACGCGGGAGCGCACGTCGACCCGCTCGACCGCCTCGAGCCGGCCCGAGAACTCGTCCCAGGTGTTGACGTCGGTCGCGGCCACCGTGGCCACCGACACCGGCGTGGCGCGCGGGGCGTCGGCCGCGGGCGCATTGTTGGCCTCGGCCTTGAAGCTCGGCAAGCCGAGCGCGGCGCAGGCGATCGCGACCGCTGCGGTGATGCCGGTCACGGCGGGCCAGAGGCGGCGGCGGTTCTGGTTAGACAGCTTGCTTTGCATGATGAACGTCCTTTTGAATGACTTTGGGAATGCAACGGCCCAACCGGCGTCGTGACACAGGAGGGCGATATCCGGCACCGCCGGCAAGGCCTGCGGACCGAGGAGATTCGAAAAACGGGTTACCGGCGTGGCCGGCTGGGCCTAGACCGGGGGAGGCACCGGCGGCGCCGTGGCAGCGAAAAATGCGCGCATGTGCTCACCGACTGTCTCCGGACACGCGCAATCGCCATAGGCGGGGTCGTACAACTCGTCCGGACACTTCGCGGCCGAGGGCAGCACGCCCCGGGTCACCGAAATGCCCGCATCCTGCAGCCGCTGCGCGAAGCGCAGGGCTTCGTCGCGCATCGCATCGTCCTCGCCGACCAGCACCAGCGTGGGCGCCAATTCGGCCAGCCGCAGCGAGGCGCCCGGCACCGCATAGGGGTGCGTCGCGTTCATCGGGCGGCTCAGGTACTCCTGCCAGCCGGTCGCCCAACGGCACTTCACGGCGTCGCTCGTCGCCTTGCGCAGCGATTGCGTACCGGCGCAGGGGTCCAGCATCGGCGACAGCAGGATCTGGCCCGCCAGCGGCGGATGCGCGCGATCCCGCGCCATCAGCGCCACCGCGGCCGCCACGTTGCCACCGGCTTCCTCGCCGGCCAGGTAGACGCGGGCGCCCTTGCCTGCCAGCTTGACGCGCTGCTTGTAGAGCCACTCCAGCGCCGCGAAGCCGACCTCGATGGGTTCGGGGAAAGGTGCCAGCGGATAGGCCAGCGAGACCACCACCGCACCGGCGCCGGCCAGCAGGCGGGCCACGTTGCGGCCGAAGTCCAGATCGCCGCTGATGAAAGTGCCGCCATGGAAGTGCAGCACCAGCGGCACCGCCGCACCCTTGGCCCGTTGGCCATAGAGGCGCGCCTCGACCGGCGCGCGGCCGGGTAGCGGGATGCTGATGTCGGTTTCGGCGCCTTGCACAACGGCTCCCGCCGGGGCCTTGGCGGCTTCAGCAGAACGCGGAGTGGGACGGGATGACATGAGCGGCCTCGGTGAGTGGACGATGGGTTGAATATTACGAGCCGGATTGGCTGCTGCAACGAGCTGTTGGCCCCTACTCTGTTTCCAATTGGCTAACAATCAGCTAAGAAGCGGCATGTGAGAATCCGCACCCCGGTGGAAACACCGGGTTTTCCAGGAGCAGCATAAATGGACCAGATCCAGGCCATGCGGATCTTTGTCCGCGTCGTAGAAGCCGGCACCTTCACAAGAGCAGCAGACTCCCTTGGCCTGCCCAAGGGCACGGTCACCAAGCAGATCCAGGCGCTGGAATCGCGCCTGCACGTGAAACTGCTCAACCGCACCACGCGCCGGGTGACGGTCACGCCCGACGGCGCGGCCTACTTCGAGCGCACCGCGCGCCTCCTGAACGACTTCGACGAGATCGAGGCCAGCATGACCAATGCGCAGGCCAACCCGACCGGGCGGCTGCGCATCGACGTGGGCACTTCGACGGCGCGGATGATCATCCTGCCGGCGCTGGCGAGCTTCTGCGACCGCTATCCCGACATCCAGGTCGACCTGGGCGTGAGCGACCGCCCGGTCGACCTGATCAGCGACAACGTGGACTGCGTGATCCGGGCCGGCGACCTGACCGACCAGTCCCTGGTGGCGCGGCGCATCGGCACGCTGGAATTCGTGACCGTGGCCTCGCCGGCCTACCTCAAGCGCTACGGTGTGCCGCAGCATCCGACGGACATCGAGAAGCGCCATCATCTCGTGAGCTTTTTCGCCGGCGGCACGCGCCGCGTCTACCCGCACGAGTTCCACAAGGGCGACGAGCACATCGAGATGTCGGGTCCCTACCGGGTCTCGGTCAACGAAAGCAACGCCCACCTGGCGGCGGTGCTCGGCGGCTTCGGCATCTCGCAGTGCATCACCTTCATGACGGAATCCCACCTGGCCAACGGCGAGCTGATCGAGATCCTGCCGGACTGGACGCGGCCGCCGCTGCCGGTGCACGTGGTCTATCCGCCGAACCGCCACCTGAGCGCCAAGGTGCGGGTCTTCGTCGACTGGGCGGCCGATCTGTTCCAGAAGAATCCGCGGCTGCAGCGGCGCTGAGCCTCAGGGTCGCGCCGCCGGCCATGCGCGTTGCAGCGCCGACTGGCTGGCCGGCGGCAGCACGCCGAGCCGCACGTGGTCCGGCAGGCCGAAGGAGCGGGTGTCGCGCAGCTGGATGCCTGCATCACGGAGCGCTGCGGCACGCGGCGCATAAGGCACATCCGGCCGCGCGCAGAAATAGTTGGCGACGCTTGGCAGGCAGGTCCAGCCCAGCGCGGCGCACAGGGCCTCTTGCTCGCGTTTCCACGCGCGCAATGTGTCCAGGCTGTGCCGGAGCCAGTCCTGCGCTTCGGCGCCGGTCCAGGCGGTGAGCAACGCGACACCGTGCGCTCCCAGCGGCCAGGATGGCGCGAGGCGGCCGAGGCGCGCGATCATCGCGCCCGCATCCCGGGGCGCGATCGCGTAGGCGGCGCGGATGCCGGTGAGGCCCAGCGCCTTGTTCGGCGTCCACAGTTGCCAGACGCGATCCTTCTGCGCCGGGCTCAGCCCCAGGCTGCCTTCGAGCCGCAAGGGCTCATAGGCGAGGTCGAGCACGCAGGTGCCTTTCAAGGGCAGCGGCGAATCGGTCAGGGCCTGCAAGCCGTTCTGGGCTTGGCCGAATGGGCTGGACGGATCGCAGCACCAGGCCAGGTCGGCACCGGCTGCCGGCGCGGGCTCGAAGCCCCACGCGCCGGCGGTCCGCTGGTAATCGCCATAGCTGTGCGGCGGCATCCAGACGCCGCGGCCGCCTTGCTGCGCCACCGCGGCCGTGATGCGCCCGATGAATTCGCTCGCGCTCGCGGCGATCACGATGCGCTCGGCGTCAACGCCATGGAAGCGGGCGAGCCCTTCACACAGCGCGGTGTAGCGCGGATCGGGATAGCGGCGGGCGTCCGCTTTCTGCAGCGCGGCCAGCGCCGATGGACAAGGGCCGCAGGCATTGGCGTTGGTGGAGAAATCGTGCGGCGCCGCGCCGCGGGCGTCCGGGCCGCCGTGCAGAGGTTCGTCGAAGGAAGTCATACAGCCAGCCCGAGGATCGATGCCGATGCGACAAGGGCCAGCAGCACGACGACCCTGGCCGCCAACGATGCGGCGCGTTGCGTGTCCGCCGCGCTGGCCGCGCGTCCCGCTTCGTTCAAGGTGTAGACGCCGGGCTTGGCGAGCCGTACGCCGAGGCAGAGCGCCATCGCGGCCATGGGCCAGCCGCTGTTGGGGGATGGGGTATGGCGGGCTTCGCGGGCGATGGCGGGCAGAGCCCTCACCCCAGCCCTCTCCCGCTCGCGGGAGAGGGAGCAAGACGAGAGGAGCAGAAAGGCGGTGAAGCGCGCAGGCAGCCACGACAGCACATCGTCGGCGCGCGCGGCCCACTTGCCGGCCCATTCCCAGACGCGGCCTTGGCGCACGCCGCGATAGCCCCACATCGCATCGGCGGTGTTGGCGAAACGATAGAGCGCGGCCCCGGGCAGGCCTAAGAGCACGAACCAGAACACCGGCGCGACCACCGAGTCGTTGAGGTTCTCGGCCAACGATTCAATCGCGCTCTCGCGCACCTCGGCTTCGTTCAGCGCATGAACATCGCGGCTGACCAAATGCGCCAGTCGGTCGCGGCCGGCATCGAGCGAGCCGGCCAGCGCCGCTTCGACGGCCAGGACCTCGTCGCGCAGCATGCGCCAGGCGAACAGCGGCTTGAGCGCCAGGCCCAGAAACAGTACCTCCGCCCAGCCCGGGAGGCGCGCGGCGGCGACCGCGACCGCCCACGCGGCCAGCAGGACCGTGGCAGCGCCGGCCCACCAAGCGAGCGCTCCCGCGGCGAAGCGCGCGAGATCCGGTGAGCGCGCCGCTTCGGCCGGCGGTGCGATGCGCCGCCCCGCCCAGCCCAGGTAGCGGCCGATCCAGACCACGGGATGCCAGCGCGCGGCCGGTTCGCCCAACCATCGATCGATGGCGAGCGCGACCCAAAGCGCGGCCACCATCGTCAAGCTCTAGTCCTCGATGCCTCGTTGCGCCGGAATACCGGCCTTGAACGCATGCTTGACCATCTGCATCTCGGTCACCGTATCGGCCAACTCGACAATCTCGGGCGGGCAGCGGCGCCCGGTCAGCACCACGTGGACTTCGCGCGGCCGCGTGCGCAGCGTCTCCAGCACGCCTTCGAGCGGCAGCCAGCCGTAGATCAGCGGATAGGTGATCTCGTCGAGCACCACGAGGAAATGCTCGCCCGAGAGGATCGCCGCCCTCGCCTTCTCCCAGCCGTCGCGCGCAAGCTGCGCCGAGCGTTCGAGATCCTGGCTCTTCCAGCTGAAGCCGTCGCCCAGCCCTTCGATCGGGATGCCGATCTGCTCGAACATCCGGTGCTCGCCGAAGCGCGCGCTCGGCACCTTCATGAACTGGAAGATCTTCACGGCCTTGCCGCGGCCGTGCGCGCGCAGCGCGAGACCGAAGGCCGCGGTGCTCTTGCCCTTGCCGTCGCCGGTGTTGACGATCACGAGGCCGCGGCGCTCGCCCTCGGGCTTCTCGTAGGGCTTGTCGCTGGGTGGGGTTTCAATCTGCATGGGAGTTCCCGGTTGAGTGTTCAGTGCGGTACGGCCAGCCACTGGTTGGCCACGCGATGCACGGTGACGCGGCCGTCGAACACCGCTTCGAGCGCCTGGTGCGTCGCTGCATCGTCGCAGCGGCCATGGTGCAGCACGCGGCCCTTGGCCATCACCACCATCGCATCGGCCGCCAGCGCGGCATTGAGTTCGTGCAGCACGCTGACCACCGTCCTGCCTTCGGCCACCAGCGCACGGGCGCTCGCCATCCAGTCGGCCTGGTGCGGCGGATCGAGGTTGGCGAGCGGTTCGTCCATCAGCAGCAGTTCGGCTTCGACGGCCAGCGCACGCGCCAGCAGCACGCGCTGGCGTTCGCCGCCCGACAGCTGGCCGAGCGGCCGCCCGCCCCACTCCCAGGCCTGGGTGCTGCGCAGCGCGCGCTCGACGGCCGCGCGATCGGCATCGCTGGGCGCGGCGAGCCAGCGCTGGTGCGGCAGGCGCCCGAGCATGGCGACGTCGTAGACCATCAGGTCGTCGGCAGAGCCTTCGCCCGCGCCGCCCTGGCCGAGCCACGACAGCCGCCGCGCGCGCGCACGGCCGGAGATGGCATCGAGCGGCTGCCCGAACAGCCGCACCTCGCCGCGATGGGCCAGCAGGCCGGCCAGCACCTTGAGCAAGGTGGACTTGCCCGCGCCATTGGGACCGACGATGCTGGTCCAGCGGCCGGCCGCGAGCGCGAGATCGATGCCATGCAGCACCTCGGTCTGGCCCAGCGTCGCGCTGACCTGCCTTGCCTCGAGCGCGATGCCGCGCGCGACCACCCGCTCCATCAGAAGCCTCCCCGCGCGCTGCGCCGATGCATGAGCCACAGCAGATAGCTGCCTCCGAGCACTGCGGTCAGCACGCCGACCGGCAGCTCCTGCGGCGCGATCAGCCAGCGCGCCAGCTGGTCGGCCGCCATCAGCAGCAGGCCGCCCATCGCGGTCGACAGCACGATCAGGCGCGCATGCGTGGTCTTCACGGCCGAGCGCACCAGGTGCGGCGCCGCCAGGCCGACGAAAGCGATGAGCCCGGTCTGCGCCACCGCGGTGCCGGTGGCAAGCGCGAGCACCGCAACCAGCGCGGCGCGCATCGCGCCCAGCGGCAAGCCCAGGCTGCTGGCCGTGGCCTCGCCGAGCGCCAGCCCGTCGAGCACCGGCGCCAGCGCCCAGCCCAGCAGCAGGCAGACGAGGCCGAGCGCGCCCATCACGCCGCAGGCGCTCCAGCCGACCAGGCCCGTGCTGCCGAGCATGAAACCCTGGATCGCCTGCAGGATGTCGGCCGAAGCGATGGTGATCAGGTCCTTGGCGGCGCCGAGCACCACGCCGACGATCACGCCAGCCAGCAGCAGCCGGAGCGTCTGCTGCACGCCGCGCGCCAGCATCAGGGTGAGCAGCACCGCCAGCACGGCCCCCAGAAAGGCCGCGCCGGTCAGGCCCAGGCGCACCACCCATTGCGTGCTGGCCGCCGAGACGCCGAACAGCGACAGCGCCACGGCCATGCCGAGCGAGGCGCCCGAAGCACTGCCCAGCAGATAAGGGTCGGCCAGGGGATTGCGAAACAGGCCCTGCGCCACCGCACCCGCGAGGCCGAGCAGCGCGCCGGCGAGCCAGGCGCCCAGCGTGCGCGGCAGGCGGATGTCCCACACGATCTGCAGCGCGACCGGATCGCGGTGCGCCGCGAACACGCTCTCGAAGCCGGTGCTGCCGATGCCTGCGCCCAGCACGATCAGCGCGGCGCTCAGCACCATCAGCCCGATGCCGAGCGAGAGGGCGCGGCGATGCTCGCTCTTCACGCCTTGTCCTGCAGGCACTTCGCCATGAGCTGTGCAGCCTCGCCCATGCGCGGGCCAGGCCGTACCAGCACATCGGATTCGGCAGCCTTGAAGCGGCAGATGCGGCCTTCGCGCACCGCCCGGATGGAAGCCCAGCCCGGCCGCTGCTCGAGTCCCTGCGCGCTGCGCTCGCCGACCATGATCAGGTCGGGATCGGCGCGCACCACGTATTCGGGATTGAGCTTGGGAAAGGGCCCGAGCGAAGCCGGCACGATGTTCTTCACGCCGAGGCGCGCGAGCGTCTCGCCGATGAAAGAGACTTCGCTCGCCGCGTAGGGCGCGCTGTTGATCTCGAAGTACACGCGCCTGTTCTTCGCGCGCGCCGGCAGCGCCTCTGCCGCCGCCGTCACGCTGGCATCGATGGCGCGCCACACGCGTTGCGCATCGCCGATGCCCAGCACCTGGCCGAGCGCGTCGAGCACGCGCTGCACGTCGGCATGGCTCTTCGGTTCGAGCACGATCACTTTGAGACCCAGCGCCTCGAGCCGCTCGGTGACGCGCGAGGACTTGGCCAGGAGCACCACATCGGGCTTGAGCGCCACGATGGCCTCGACGTTCGGATCGATGCCGCCGCCCAGCTGCGGCAGTGCGCGCACGGCATCGGGCCAGTTGGAGTAGCGGTCGACGCCGATCAGCCGCTCGCAGGCGCCCAGCGTGCAGACCGATTCTGTCAGCGAGGGCAGCAGGCTCACGATGCGCTGCGGCGGCCGCGGGAGGTCGACGCGCACGCCGCGCTCGTCGGTCACGACCACGGCATGGGCCGCGACCGTCAGCGCCGCCGCGGCCAGCGCGAGCGCCCACCTGCAAAGCGGATTCATTCGGGTTCTTTCAAACTGAGCGGCAGGCCTGCGGCCATCAGCGTGACGCGCTCGCAGGCCGCCGCCACCTCCTGGTTGAGGCGTCCCAGCGCATCGACGAAGGCGCGCACCTCGCTGCCCATCGGGATCACGCCGAGACCGATCTCGTTGGCGACCAGCACCACCGGGCCGCGCGCTTCGCGCAGGGCACGCAGCAGCGAAGCCTGCACCATCTCGAGCGAGGCGCTGCTTCCCTGAGACGCGGACGCCGCCGGCATCAGCAGGTTGGTGAGCCACAGCGTGAGGCAATCGACCACCACCAGGACATGCGGCGCGCTCAGCCGGGCCAGCGCGGGACCGAGCGCGATCGGCTCCTCGACGGTGGCGAGGCCCGGCACGCGCAGCGCGCGGTCCTCGCGATGCCGGGCGATGCGTTCGCGCATCTCGTCGTCGTGCGCCATCGCGGTCGCGATCAGCACCGCATGGTGCGCGGGAGAACGCGCAAGCCACTCGGCCGCGCGCCCTTCGGCGCGCCGCGACTTGCCGCTGCGCTGACCGCCGAGGATCAGCTCGCGGCGTGCGATGTTCATTTCGGCTGCCACCGCACCGTCAGGTAGGCAGCGCGCCCGCGCTGGTTGTAGCCATAGGCTGTCTCGTAGGTCACGTCGTTGAGGTTCGTGATGCGCCCCTGCACCGACCAGTCCTTCGCCACCTGGTACTCGGCATAGAGATCGACGGTCGTGTAGTTGCCGAGTCTGCGCGTATTGGCCACGTCGTCAAAGCGGCGCCCCACATGCAGCGCCGAGCCGCCGAACTTCCAGGGGCCGACGGCGTAGTCGATGCCCAGTGAAACGGTGTTCTTCGCGCGGCGCGGCAGCAGCTTGCCGGTACCCTCGTTGCGCGGGTCCAGCGAGTCCAGGTTCGCATGCACGCCCCAGGGGCCGAACTGGCCGTCGTACCCCAGCGTCCAGCCTTCGATCCGTGCGCGGAGTATGTTCTCGGGCCGGGTGGTGTTGGTGATGAAGCCGCGGATCTTGTTGTCGTAGCGCACCAGCTTCACGCTCTGGCCGTCCTGGCTCCAGGTGATGCCGACGTCGGTGTTCTTGCCCTCTTCCGGCTGCAGCGCCGCGTTGCCGAAGTTGGGGAAGTAGAGCTGGTTGAACGAAGGCGCGACGAAGCTGGTGCCGTGCGACGCGTTGACGCGCCAGTTCGGCGTGATCCGGTAGCCGTAGCCGGCGAACCAGGTGTTGCTGTCGCCGAACTGCGAATTGCGGTCGTGTCGCGCATCGACCTGCCAGCTGTGGGCGCCCGCGCTGCCGTTGAGGCCGACGAAGGCCGAGTCGATGTCGCGCTTGGTCACTGTGTACGCGGTGTCGCTGTTCACCTCCTGCACGCGACGCTCGAGGCCGGCGACCACGGTGCCGATCGGCGTCGCGATGTCGTTCTGCCAGAGGTACTGGTCCTGCGTGGTCTCGAACAAGCCCGGCAGCGTGGCGGCGACGATGGAGCGCGTGTAGTCGCGGCTCTGTGCGTAGCGCAGCTGCGTCGACCAGTTCTGCATCACCTTGCCGCGCGCGCCGATGTACGCGGTCTGGGTGCGCACAACGGCGCGGGTGTCGCGATTGGGGCCGTCGTCGAAATGGTTCAGGCCTTCCGAGTACAGCAGGCCGCTGTCGATCTTCCAGTCTGGATTGATCTGGTAGCCCAGCGACGCGTTGAGGGCGCTCTGCATGAAAGGATCGCGGTCCGGGTTGAAGTTGCCGAACTGCACCTTGCGGTTGGTCGCGGAGAAGCTCTTGTCGATCGTGCGCTGCGCGTCGAGCGAGTACGTGAAGGGCCCCGAGGCGCCGGTGAAGCCGCCGGTGATCTGCTTGTAGCCTTCGCTGCCGATGGTGCTCGACGCGCGCGGGCTGAACGAGTCCTCGCCCGGCTTGGCCTTGCGCGTGAAGATCTGCACCACACCGCCCACGCCGTCGCTGCCGTAGAGCGCCGAGGCCGGCCCCTTGACCACTTCGATACGTTCGATCATCTCGACCGGGATGTTGTCCCACGAGGGCGTGCCGGCTGTGGCGGAGCCATAGCGCACGCCGTCGATCAGCAGGATCGTGTGGCGGGCTTCGGTGCCGCGGATGAATACGCTGCTGACCTTGCCCGCACCGCCGTTGGCGGACATCTGAACCCCCGCGACACGCGCCAGCAGTTCGGGCAGCGTGCGGCTGGCCTGGCGTTCGATCTGCGCGCGATCGATGACCACCGTGTCCGACACCAGCTCGTCGGCACGCGTGGGCGTGCGGGTCGCGGTCACCACCGTTTCGGGCAATGCCGGGGCTGCAGCTTGTGCGAAGGCGAGCGCGGGCATGCCCAGCAACGCGGCAACCGAAAGGGAGATGGCGCTGGGGCGTGCCAGCGGACGCGACGAAGCACGCCCGTCGGCGCGTGCGGAAGAAACGCAGGTTGTCATCATGGGAAACACAAGAGATCAATGTCCGTCACCGGCTTCCCCGCCGGTGCTTGGACGTCATGACCGCCTCATGCTTCACGCATGCGGCAGCCGCCTCGTTGGCCGGTATCCGGGCTGGCAGCGCGCCCCCGTCGCCTTCCCAGGCGCCTGTTTCAGGGCGCCCAGTGGCTTCTTGACGAGGGTGGCATCGGAAAGACGCCGTCTGCTTGACCGTTGCGGGGGCAGCGCAGGCTGGCTCGGCCCGAGGGGGCTTCGACTCCTGCTTCCCGTTGAACTGCGCCGCGTGAACCGCGGCGCGAGCACCAACGCGCGGGATTTTAAGTGCGAAAGCGCGCTCGCCGGAAACTACAATCGCCCCCCATGCCTGCACCGAGCCGTATTGAACAGATCGCCGAGCGCGTCGAACGTTTGCTTGTGCGCCACGAAGAAGTGCAGCGCACCAACGCGTTGCTGCTGGAGCAGGTGAACGCGCTCACGCGCGAACGCGATGCGCTCAAGTCGCGGCTGGCCGCGGCGCGCACGCGGCTCGATGCGCTGCTCGAACAGCTGCCGGCAGAACCCTCTCAAGACGCTCCCTCTTCCTGATGAAACAAGTCGAAGTCCAGATCATGGGCCAGAGTTACCTGCTAGGCTGCCCCGAAGGCGGCGAGCCGCAGCTGCGCGAAGCCGTCGAGCGCGTCGATGCCGCGATGTGCAAGATCCGCGACGCGGGCAAGGTGAAGGCGCGCGACCGCATCGCGGTGCTGGCCTCGCTGAACCTCGCCTTCGACCTGGCCCAGCGCGAAGCGACGATCGCGGCGCCTGCCGCGCCGGCGGCCGCCCCTGCGGCGGGTCCCGATGCAGCGGCCGACGATGCCCGTGCCGCACAACTGATCCAGCGCCTCGACCAGGCCCTCGCCGGCGACGACCATTTGCTGTGACGGACTACATGCGCTCGTCATTGCGGGCGTAAAATCCACTCCGTCTGCGGTGCGTGTCGGGCTTAATATTTCCTTGTTCCAATGCTCTACGGAGCAGGGCTTGGTATATCGCTTGGCGGGTGTGATCATCTCGCGTCAGATGAACCCGAAGCCTTGCTGCCCTCGCCCACCTGAACCCTGGTTCAGGATGCGAGTCCGGCCTCACTCGCAGACACCTTTTTTGGACGGCCACGGCCCCGTATTCGGGGCCGTGGCTTTTTTCAGAGGCCTCCCTTCATGACGATCGCCCCCCTGCTGGTCGCCGAACTCGCCGTGCTCGGCGTCGGTACCGGTTTTCTCGCCGGCCTGCTCGGCATCGGCGGCGGCATGTTGATGGTGCCTTTCATCACGATCATCCTGGGCCATCGCGGCGTGCCGGCCGACCTGGCGGTGAAGATGGCGATCGCAACCTCCATGTCGACCATCATGTTCACGTCCATCTCGAGCGTGCTCGCGCACCACAGGCGCGGCGCCGTGCGCTGGGACATCGTGAAAAGGCTGTCGCCCGGCATCGTGATCGGCAGCCTGGTCGGCAGCCTCGGCGTGTTCGCTCTGCTCAAGGGCTCGGCGCTCGCCGTCTTCTTTGCGCTCTTCGTCGGTTTCTCGGCAACGCAAATGTTCCTGAACCGCAAGCCCAAGCCGACGCGACAGATGCCCGGCACCGCGGGCCAGCTCGCGGGCGGCGGCGCGATCGGCTTCCTCTCGGGCCTGGTCGGCGCCGGCGGCGGCTTCATCAGCGTCCCCTTCATGACCTGGTGCAATGTCGCAATCCACAACGCGGTCGCCACCAGCGCCGCTTTGGGCTTTCCGATCGCGGTGGCCAACGTGCTCGGCTACGTGGCCAGCGGCCAATCGGTGCAGGACCTGCCGGCCGGCTCGATCGGCTACATCTGGCTGCCTGCGCTGGCCGTGATCGCGGTCTGCAGCTTCCTCACTGCGCCGCTCGGCGCGAAAGCCGCGCACAGCCTGCCGGTGTCGAAGCTCAAGCGCGTGTTCGCAAGCATCCTCTACGTGCTGGCGGCCTACATGCTCTGGAAGGGCTTGCGCGGCTGAGCGCAAGGCCCCCTGCATCCACTCGGCTTCTACTCGGCTTCTCTGTACGTGCGCGGCACCTCGCCGTATAACCTTGCCATGCGGCGCTTTCGCCGCAGGTTGCAAGAGAACGAGAGGCAGTGCATGAAGATCCTGATCGCCGTCGACGGCAGTTCCCATACGCAGAAAGCGCTCGACTACCTGGCCGCCCATCGCGGCATGTTCGTCGACGGCCATGCGCTGATCGTGGTGCACGTGTGCAGCGGCCTGCCCGGCCATGCGGTCCGCCATCTCAGCAAGGATGTGGTGGAGGACTACTACACGGAAGAAAACGCCAAGGTGCTCGAGCCCGTCAAGGCTTTCTTCGCGAAGCACGACATCGGCAACTACCGCGCCGAGCCGCGCCACGGCCACGCCGCCGAAGAGATCCTGAAGGCCGCGACCGCGGGCGGCGCCGAGCTGATCGTGATGGGCACCCACGGCCACGGCATCTTCGGCCGCGCCCTCATGGGCTCGGTGGCGACCAAGGTCGTTTCGGAGACCGACATTTCGGTGCTGCTCGTGCAGTAGGGCCGCGCCGCTGCGCCGGCAACCGGCGCCCGGCGCATATCCATCGCTCTACACCAAACGAGTGATGTCGCGCACGAGGTGACGGGCATATAAACGCCCGGTATCGCGGCGCCGGTGAAGAACTCGTACGGACTGCCCGCGCCAGGAGAATCGCATGGCCAATCCGCACGCGCCGTACCACCCCATCATCTATGTTCGCGGCTTCGCCGGCACGCAGAGCGAGATCGAGGCCACGGTGGCAGACCCTTTCATGGGTTTCAACATCGGCAGCACGAAGTCTCGCCGTATCTGGGACGGCACCATGCGCCGGTACTTCTTCGAGTCGCCGCTCGTCCGCCTGAAGGACGAGATCATCTGGCGACGCACCGCCACCGGCCGAGAGCGCTCGGACCAGTGGTACGACGATGTCTACGTGAACGGCGAAGACCTGACCGCACCGGATCCCGACGACAAGACCAAGCCGCTGCGCTCCGACATCACGCTGCCCTACCAGTCGATCGCGATCCTGCGCTACTACGATGACGCCTCCAACGAGTTCGGCGACGGGCAGCCGCATCCGATCACCCATTTCGCGCAGAACCTCGGCGAGCTCATCCTGCGCATGCGCACCCTCGTCTGCAGGAAGAACGGCAAGCATCCGATCCTGGGCGACCCGCTCGACAACGGCGTGGAGGAAAAGGACTTCAAGATCTACCTGGTCGCGCATTCGATGGGCGGCCTGGTATGCCGCGCCTTCCTGCAGAACGACACGCTGGGCACTCAGGAGGCCCGGGATGCCGTCGACAAGCTGTTCACCTACGCCACGCCGCACAACGGCATCGACCTCAGGGTGGTGCGCAATGTGCCCGGCTGGGGCGCACTCGGCGAAGCCACCAACTTCAACCGGGACACCATGAAGTCCTACCTGAAGCTCGCCCCGACTGCGACGGACGTCTCGGAACTCACGCACTTTCCTGCCGAACGCGTGTTCAATCTGGTCGGCTCGAATCCCGCCGACTATCTGGCGCTCCAGGGACTTTCATCGTGGGCCGTGGGCGACGCGAGCGACGGCCTCGTCCGGATGGACAACGCAACGACCTTCGGCATGGTCGGGCCCGAAGAAGGTCCCCGGCTGCGCGTCGACTCTCCGCGCGCGTTCGTGTTCCGCAGTCATTCGGGCCACTACGGCATCGTCAATTCCGAGGAGGGCTACCAGAACCTCACGCGCTTTCTCTTCGGCTCGGTGCGGACCGACGGAATACTCGACATCGAAGAAGTCGCCCTGCCCGAAGAGGTGGAGGCGAAGAGAAAAAGCGGCCACGCGGTCCGCGCCTCCTACCGCTTCGAGATCGTCGCGACCCTGCGCAGAAGCCAGTGGCAGCTGCACCGCAGGGTGGTGCGCGAGAACTCCGCGATTCAGCGAAAGTTCGACGACCTCTTTCCCGATCAAGGCCCCGGCATCGCGCGCAAGGCAGCCCAGGCGGCGAGCCCCCACCTGTTCTCGATCTTCCTCGATCCGACCCGGGCCAGCCCCGACCTGGGCAATTCGATCGCGTTCGCATTCGACCTCAACGTTCTGGTGCCCGACTACGAAGTCGACGGCGTGCTCTGGCTGAACAAGCACTTCGAGGGCGGCTTTCTCTATCGCGACCAGATCCTCGTGGAGGCCGTTCCGGATCCTGCAGCGGCCGGAGGCTGGCGGCTGCAATACGGCTTTCAGAGCCAGACACCCAATGTGGCCGCAATTCCGGCGCCTGTCAGCCCGCAGGCCGGCGCGCTGACATTCAAGATTCCCGTCGTCTCGCCGCCCGGAACCACCCCCGGCATCAAGGCTCAGCTGAGGATCGAGATGCGCACCTGGGCATGACGGCGGGGCGCCGTCACTGCCGGCCGCCGCCCAGCCGCCATTCGCGCGGCGCGCAACCGAAGCGTTCGCGGAATGCGCGGCTGAAATGCGCCGCATCGTTGAAGCCGCGGCCATAGGCGATCTCGCTCACGGTGCGGCCGGCCAGGCGGGGTTCCAGCAGGTCGCGGCTGCAGGCCTCGAGGCGACGCTCCCAGATGTACTGCGCAGGCGTGAGCGGCTCGCTCTTGAACACGCGGTGGATCTGGCTCGCCGACAGGCCGAGTTCGGCCGCGAGGCTGCCGACCGAGAGCCCGGCATCGCCAAGTTGTGCGTCGATGCGGCGCTTGATGCGCGCGAGATGGAAGGCGGTCAGGTTGCTGAGGCTCGGCGAGCGGGCCGCGGGTAACGTCTGCAGGCCGGCCACGAGGATGCTGAGCACGCCGTTCGCAACCGCCAGCGCAGAGGCCGGTTGCAGCGCATCGATGTCCTCGCGCAGCGTGCCGATCATGTTGATCAGCAGGTGGCCCGCGCCCTCGCGGCCGGACACCGCCGTGGCCGTCAGCGCTTCTGTGTCGCGCAGCTCGCTGCGCAGGCGCTCGCCGGGGAGCTTGAGCACGATCTGCTCGAAGGCGTCGTCGAAGAAGAGCTGGTAGGGCCGCGTGCTGTCGTAGAGCGCGAAGTCGCCCACCGCCAGCACGGCATCGCGCCCGTCCTGCCGCACCACGCCATGGCCGCGGGTCTGGATACCGACCAGGAAATAGTCGTCGGAAGAGCGCGCGATGTGGCCCGGCGTGCGCATGACGCTTTGCGCGCCCGAGCGCACCACCGAGACGTCGAGGGCCGGCAGCGTGTGCTGGCGGATGCTGCCTTCGAAGTCGCCCGACGGGCCGTTGCGCACCGGATCGCAACCGAGCTGCACATAGATGTTGCAGATCATGTCGGTCCAGTACGCGAGCCGCTGATCGCGCGGCACGGCGTCGGTGCTGAGCAGGCGGTTCACGAGTCCTCCGAGGATGCGGGGCGAGAGGCGAAAACTTACGTCGAAAGCAGCTTGCATGCCACAGCGCTAACCCGCGCCCGGCGCTACCATCCACCGCATGGCCATCCAGCTCAATCACACGATCGTCCGGGCCCGCGATCCACGGGCATCCGCGGTGTTCCTGGCAGAGATCCTCGGCCGCGGTGCGCCCGTTCCCTTCGGCCCCTTCCAGGGCGTCGAGGTCGACAACGGCGTCACCCTCGACTACATGCAGGTCGAGGGCGACATCCCATGGCAGCACCTGGCCTTTCTTGTGAGCGAGGCCGAGTTCGACCAGATCTTCGGCCGCATCCGCGAACGCGGCCTGCCCTACTGGGCCGACCCGGGCCACCGCCATGCCGGCGAGATCAACCACGGCGACGGCGGCCGCGGCGTCTACTGGAACGATCCCGACGGCCACAACCTCGAGATCCTCACGCGGCCCTACGGCAGCGGCAGCTAGACGAACAAGCCCTTGTGCTGCTCGCGCAACAGGGCCTTCTGCACCTTGCCCATCGCATTGCGCGGCAGCTCGGAGACGACGAAGCAGCGCTTGGGGATCTTGAAGTTGGCCAGCTTCTTCTTGAGCGCTCCGATGATCGCGTCGCCGTCGAGCGCCGCACCGGGCTTGGGCGTGACGATGGCGACGCCGACCTCGCCGAATTCCGGATGCGGCACGCCCACGAGCGCGCTCTCGGCCACGCCGGCCATTTCGTTGATGTAGCCCTCGATCTCGGCCGGATAGACGTTGTAGCCGCCGCTGATGATCAGGTCCTTGCTGCGGCCCACGATGCTGACGTAGCCGAGCCCGTCGATCTTGCCGACGTCGCCGGTCTTGAAATAGCCGTCGGCGGTGAACTCTTCCTTGGTCTTCTCGGGCATGCGCCAGTAGCCGGCGAACACGTTGGGGCCGGCCACCTCGATGTGGCCGATCTCGTCCGTCGGGCAGGGCTCGCCCGCATCGTCGCGCACGCGCAGCTGGACGCCGGGCAGCGGGAAGCCCACCGTCCCGCCGCGCCGCTGGCCCTGCACCGCGCTGTAGGGGTTGGAGCTGAGCATGACGGTCTCGCTCATGCCGTAGCGCTCGAGAATGGTGTGGCCGGTGCGCTCGCGCCAGGCCTCAAAGGTCTCGATCAGCAGTGGTGCCGAGCCCGCGATGAAAAGACGCATGCCGTTGCAGGCCTCGCGCGTCAGCCCCGGCTCGGCCAGCATGCGCACGTAGAGCGTGGGCACGCCCATGAACACGGTCGCCTCGGGCAGCCGGGCCACCACGCGCTTGGGATCGAACTTGTTGAGCCAGATCATCTTGCTGCCGCTGATCAGCGCGCCGTGGATGGCGACGAAGAGGCCGTGCACGTGGAAGATCGGCAGTGCATGGATCAGCACATCGCCCTCCCCCTGCGCGCCGCTGTGCCAGCCCCAGTAGTCCTTCAGCACCTCGGCGTTGGAGCGCAGGTTGCGGTGCGTGAGCATCGCGCCCTTGCTGCGGCCGGTGGTGCCGCTGGTGTAGAGGATGGCGGCGAGGTCGTCGTCCTTCTTCTGCGCGACGGTGTGGCGGTCGCTGCACTGCGCCGCAACTTCGAGCAGCGTGCCGGTGCGGTCGTCGTCGAGCGTGAACACGTGGCGGGTACCGGCCGCGGTCGCGATCGGCGCCACCCACGATGCATTCGCGCTGCTGCAGACCACCACCGCCGGCTCGGCGTTGCCGATGAAGTACTCGATCTCGGCGCCGCGGTAGGCGGTGTTGAGCGGCAGGAACACGTAGCCCGCGCGCAGCGTCGCGAGGTAGAGCAGCATGGCCTCGACCGACTTCTCGACCTGCACCGCGATGCGAGCGCCCTTGTCGAGCTTCAGCGCGTCGAGCAGGTTCGCGATCATCGCGCTCGCGCGCTCCAGGTCGCGCCAGGAATAGAACAGGCCGTCGTCGGTCTCGACCGCGATGGCATCGAGATCGGCGGGGAAGGCCGCACGCAGCGCGGCGTAGAGGTTGGCGTTGGTCGTTTCGGTCATGGTCAGAAGACGGGGTTGCGCTTGGCGAGGAAGGCGGCGATGCCCTCGCGGTGTTCGGGCGAATCGGCGTAATCGTAGGCGCTGGCGAGCAGCCGGTCGACCGTGCCGGCGAAGAAGGTCCGCTTGTTGAGGCGTGCAGCCTCCGGCGCCAGCGCGGCGATGCGCTGCGCATGCGCCAGCGCTCCCGCAGCGACCTGCGCATCCGGCAGCACGCTCAGCACAAAGCCAGCGTCGTAGAGGCGGCGCGCATCGTGCACGCTGGCGGCCAGCAGCATGTCGCGCGCCAGCGTGTCGCCGATGGCGACACGCACCAGGGCCGCCTCGCGCGGCGCCATCGGAAAGCCCAGCTTCGCGATCGGCGCGCCGAATTTCGATGATTCGCCGGCCAGGCGGATGTCGCAGCAGCTCGCGATCTCCAGGCCGGCGCCCATGCAGGCGCCCTCGATCTGCGCGACCAGCGGCAGCTCGCAGGCCAGCATGGCGGCCAGCGCGCCCCAGACCTCGTTCTCGTGGAAGTCGCGTAGGCTGGCTTCATCGAAGCGGAAGGAGGGGTACTCGGAGATGTCGCCGCCGGCGCAGAAGGCAGCGCCCTCCCCGCGCACGACGACGCAGCGCGTGGCGTCGTCTTGCGCGAGCTCCTGCTCGAACACGGCGCGCAGTTCGCGCCACATCGCGCGCGACATGGCATTGAGCCGTCCGGGATGGGCCAGCGTCACGAAGGCGAGCGCGCCCTCGCGCTCGAGCCTGACCGAGGCCGTCATTCCAGCTTGGCGCCAGAAGCTTTCACGACGCCGGCCCAGCGCCTGATCTCGGAGTTGACGAAGCTGCCATAGGGCGCCATCACGAGGTTCGGGATCTCGGCGCCGTTGTTGGCCCAGATGGCCTTCAGCTCCTCGGTGGCGAGCGCCTTCTTCATCTCGTCGACGATCTTCGCCTGCACCTCGGCCGGCGTGCCCTTCGGCGTCCACAGGCCGTACCAGGTGGTCACGGTGTAGTCCGGCAGGCCGACCTCGGCGGCGCTGGGCACGTCGGGGAAGGCGGGGTTGCGCTTGGCGCCGGACATCATCAGCGCCTTGATACGGCCGGCCTTGATGTGCTGCGAGGACGAGCCCAGGCCGTCGAACATGCAGTCGACATTGCCGGCGATCAGGTCCTGCAGCGCCGGACCCGCGCCGCGATAGGGAATGTGGGTGATGAAGGTGCCGGTCTGCAGCTTGAAGAGCTCGCCCGCCAGGTGGTGCGAGGTGCCGGCGCCGGCCGAGGCGTAGTTGAGCTTGCCCGGATTCCTCTTGGCCTCGGCGACGAAGTCCTTGAGCGTGGTCGCGCTCACCCGCTTCGGGTTGATCACCACCACCTGCGGCACGCTGGCCAGCAGCATCAGCGGCACGAAATCCTTCTCGATGTCGTAGTCGAGCTTGGGATAGACCGAGGGCGCGATCGCATGGTGCACCGCCCCCATGAAGAGCGTGTAGCCGTCCGGCTGCGCCTTGGCCGCGATACTCGCGCCCAGGGTGCCGCCGGCGCCGCCGCGGTTGTCGATCACCAGCGTCTGGCCGGCGATCTTGGCGAACTGCGCCGACAAGGGCCGCGCGAAGGCGTCGGTGCCGCCGCCGGCCGGGAAGGGCACCACCATCGTCACCGGCTTGGCGGGCCAGCTGGCCTGGGCGCGTGCGCCCCCGCCCAGAACGGCGGCCGCGGCCGCGGCCAGGCGCAATATGTCGCGCCGCTGGAAGCTTGGGGTCATTGCCTTGTCTCCTTTTGTGATGAACCGTCGGGGGCCTCAGCCCTTGAGAAAAAGATCGTCGACATCGCCCGACACCGCCACCTTGCCCTGTGCGAGCAGGGCGCGGTGCTTGTCGAGCCGTTTCAGATCGTAGAGGTAGTTGACCATGAGTCCGTAGGATTGCTTCAGCCCCTTGGGCGAGGGATCGCCGGCCCAGTTGAGCCGCTCCACCCGCGCGCCGTTGCCCAGGTGGAAGCGCGCCACAGGATCGACCGGCTTGCCCTCGGCGGTGGCCCGCCCGAGGTACTCGGCGGCGGCATTCATCAGCAGCTGGCGCACCGGCGATTTGGCATCGAGCGCACTCGCGTCCTCGGCCGCCGCCAGCACGCGCTCGGCGGTGGGCGGCAGGGACCCGATCACGCGGCCCAGCTCGGTCGCGCGCTTCTCGTCGAGCCGCTCCAGCAGGGAGCCCGCGTTCTTCGCCAGCCAGCCGCGAAAGCCCGGGACCGGCGACAGCGTCGCGAAGATCTTCAGGCGCGGCATCTCTTTTTGCAGTTCCTCGACCACGCGCTTGATCAGCGAATCGCCGAAGCTCACGCCGCGCAGGCCGTTCTGGGTGTTGCTGATTGAATAGAAGATCGCAGTCGTCGCGCGGTCGTGCTTGACCGGCGCGGCGGCTTCGTCGAGCAGCGGCACGATGCCTTCGCTGATGTGGTCGACCAGCGCGACCTCGACGAAGATCAGCGGCGTGTTGGGCAGCCGCGGGTGGAAGAAGCCGTAGCAGCGGCGATCGCTGTCGAGCCGGTTCTTGACGTCGGCCCAGCTCTTGATGTCGTGCACCGCCTCGTACTGGATCAGCTTCTCGATCAGCGAGGCCGGCGAATCCCAGCTGATGCGGCGCAGGTCCAGAAAGGCGACGTCGAACCAGGTGGAGAACAGGTGCTCGAGCTCGGCATCGAGCGGCAGGAGGCGCCGGTCGCCCTTCAGGTGCGGCAGCAGCTCGGCACGCAGATCGACCAGGAAGCGCATGCCGTCGGGGTCGATGGCGAAGCGCTGCAGCAGCCGCGCGCGCGGCGAGACCAGCGCGCGGCGCAGGTGCACCTCGGCCTGGGCCTCGTCGGGCGTACCCATCGCGGCCCCGTGCCGGTCGCGCGCGCTGCTGACCTTCTGCAGATCGGGCGCGAAGCGTTCGCTCATGAGCAGCCAGACGTCGCGCCGCTCGTCGAGCTCGCGCCCGGCGTACCACTTCACGACCGCATGGGCGCGGCGTCCTGCTTCCACCTCGCTCACGCTCGAGTCGACCACCGCCTGCAACTCGGTGAGCGCGCGCCGCAAGGCACGCGGCGCCAGCGCCTCGCCATGGCGGCGCAGCGTGGCCTCCAGCCGTTCGGCCAGCGGGCGCGGGCCGACGGTGGCGGCCGCCTTGGGCGCCGGCTTCGGCTTCGCTTCGGACGCTGCGGGCTTCTTGACTTCGGCGGCATCGCTGCCGGGACGCAGGCGCGAGACGCTGCGGGTGATCCAGTCGCTGGCATTCATGAGATCAGCTTCGCTTTCTGTTGGAGCGCGATGGCCCGCAGGGCTTCGCGCTGGCGGTTCAGGTGGGTGCGCATCGCGGCCTCGGCGCCGTCGCTGTCGCGCGCCTTCAGCGCGGCGAACACCGCGAGATGTTCGGACAGGCTCTGTTCGAGCCGCCCCGGCGCATGCAGTTGCTGCAGGCGCGCGAGCTTGAGGATCTTGCGCAGATCGCCGATCACCTGCGCCAGCCAGCGATTGTCGGCCAGCATGATGATCGCCTCGTGGATCGCGAAATTGGTCGCGTAGTACTCGTTGATGCGCTTGGCGCGTGCGTGCTTCGCGAGCTTGTCGTGCATGGCTTCGAGTGCCAGCAGCTCGGCATCGCTGGCGTTGCGTGCCGCCTGCCAGGCGCAGCGCCCTTCGAGCAGCGCGATGACGGGAAAGATGTCGTCCAGGTCGCGCTGCGTGACCTCGGCCACGAAGCAGCCGCGCCGCGGCTCGTGCCGCAGCAGGCCCTCGGCCGTCAGCACCTTGAGCGCCTCGCGCAGCGGCGTGCGCGAGATCGCAAGCCGCTCGCACACTGCCGCCTCGTCGACGAAGCCGCCCGGCGCCAGCGTGCCGGCGAAGATCTCCTCGCGCAGCGTGGCGGCGACTTCGTGGTGCAGCGAGTTGTGGACCAGGCGCATGGCGGATGAAAGATCGGGAGCTTCGTCGGTGATTTTCGGTAATTACACGTAATTATGAGAACTCGGACGCAAGAAGGCAAAGCATTCCTGCCTCCGGAGATACCCTGGCGCCCGCGGCGCGCTCAGCCGCGTGCCACTGCTGCGGCTGAGCGCGCCGCGGGTGCACTGGCATAGAGCCAGATGCCGAACACGATCATCGGCACGCAAAGCCACTGCCCCATGCTCATGTTGAGCGCCAGGAGGCCCAGGAAGTCGTCGGGCTCGCGGAAGTATTCGGCGATGAAGCGCATCAGCCCGTAGCCGATCAGGAACACCGCCGACACGCGCCGCTCGCGCCGTTCCTTGCGTGCATAGAGCCAGAGGATCGCGAACAGCAGCAGGCCTTCCAGCAGGAACTGGTAGACCTGCGAGGGGTGGCGCGGCAGCATCGATCCGCTCTGCGGAAACACCATGCCCCATGGGAGGTCGGGGCTGCTGAAGCGCCCCCACAGCTCGCCGTTGATGAAATTGCCCACCCGCCCGGCCGCCAGCCCGGTGGGCACGCAGGGCGCCACGAAATCCATCACCTGCCAGTACGGCCGCGCACGCGAACGTGCGAACCACAGCATCGAGGCGATCACGCCGAGCAGCCCGCCGTGGAAGCTCATGCCGCCCTGCCAGACGAAGAAGATCTCCAGCGGGTGCGTGAGGTAGTAGCCGGGCTTGTAGAACAGGCAATAGCCGAGCCGGCCACCGACGATCACGCCCATGACGCCGAGGAAGAGGATGTCCTCCAGGTCCTTGCGGGTCCAGGCGCCCGGTCCGGTGATGGAACGGAAGGGCTCGTGCCGCAGCCGGCGCGTACCGAGGAAGTAGAACAGCGCGAAGGCGGCCAGATAGGTCAGGCCATACCAATGGATGGCGATCGGCCCGAGCTGCAGGGCGACGGGATTGATCTGCGGGTACGTGAGCATCGGCCTATTGTGCCCACGGATGTGACAGTCCCTGCTCCTGGACGAATCGCACGAAGCGGGCGAGCGCCGGGTTGTCGGTGTGGCCGGGCCAGACCAGGCTGGTCTCGCAGCCGGGCAAGACGGCGGTCTTTCGCCGTCCAGTGGGCGCGAACTCGGTCGCAGCGCGGTAGACCACGCCGGCGCGCCGGAACTGCGTCACGCTCTCCGGCACCCAGGCCACGCCGAGTCCGCCCCACACCAGGTTCACGATGGTCTGCATCTGGATCGCTTCCTGCGCAACCCGCGGCGCCAGGCCGGCCGCGTGGTAGAGCCCGAAGATCGCGTCGTGCAGCGAGGGCACGATGCGGCGCGGAAAGATCACCAGCGGCTCGGCCAGCACCTCGGCCAGCGGCAGCTTCGGCATCCAGGCCAGGGGATGCTTCGCCGGCAGCGCCAGCACCAGCGGCTCCTCGGACACCGCGAGCCGCTCCAGGCCGGGCGGCGCGAAACCGGGCGAATGCAGCATCAGGCCGGCATCGATCTCGCCGCGGGCGAAGGCTTCGAGCTGCACGTCGCCGGTGGCCTCGACCAGTTCCAGCGCGACTTCGGGGCAGCTCACGCGGAATTCGCGCACCCAGGCCGGCAGCCGCTCGAACCCGATGGTCGAGACGAAGGCGAGCCGCACGCGCCCCACTTCACCGGCCGCCGCCGCCTTCGCCCGCACCGGCAGCGCCTGCGCGCGCGCCAGCAGCTCGCGCACCTCGGGCAACAGCGCCTCGCCCGCGGGCGTGAGCGCGACCCGGCGCCGGGTGCGGTCGAACAGCCGCACGCCCAGCGTTTTTTCGAGCTGCGCGATGGCCTGCGTGACGGGCGGCTGCGTCATGTGCAGGCGCGCGGCGGCACGGCCGAAATGCAGCTCCTCGGCCACCGCGAGGAACTGGCGCCAGGCGCGCAGGTCGATCCAGGCTTCTTTCATATGCCGAGCATATCAATCGGGCTTGAAATTCGGATTGGAACCAATCAGTCAATCGTCCGATACTTGCCTTCCCCCGATTCAAGACCAGAGACACCATGGCCACCCAGACGATCAAGATCAACGCCCGCAGCGCCAACATCACCGAAGGCAAGTCGCGCGCGCCCAACCGCTCGATGTTCTACGCGATGGGCTACGAGGAAGGCGATTTCAAGAAGCCGATGGTCGGCGTGGCCAACGGCCACAGCACCATCACGCCGTGCAACTCGGGCCTGCAGAAGCTGGCCGACGCCGCGATCGCCGGCATCGAGGAAGCCGGCGGCAACGCGCAGGTCTTCGGCACGCCGACCATTTCCGACGGCATGGCCATGGGCACCGAAGGCATGAAGTACTCGCTGGTGAGCCGCGAGGTCATCTCCGACTGCATCGAGACCTGCGTCGGCGGCCAGTGGATGGACGGCGTGCTGGTGGTCGGCGGTTGCGACAAGAACATGCCCGGCGGCCTGATGGGCATGCTGCGCGCCAACGTGCCGGCGATCTATGTCTACGGCGGCACCATCCTGCCGGGCCGCTACAAGGGCCAGGACCTCAACATCGTGAGCGTGTTCGAGGCGGTCGGCCAGAACGCCGCCGGCAACATGAGCGACGAGGACCTGAAGGAAATCGAGAAGCGCGCGATCCCCGGCACCGGCTCCTGCGGCGGCATGTACACGGCCAACACCATGAGTTCGGCCTTCGAGGCGCTCGGCATCTCGCTGCCCTACTCCTCGACCATGGCCAACCCGCACGACGAGAAGGCCAACTCGGCCAAGGAATCGGCCAAGGTGCTGATCGAGGCCATCAAGAAGGACATCAAGCCGCGCGACATCGTGACCAAGAAGGCGATCGAGAACGCGGTGGCCGTGATCATGGCCACCGGCGGCTCCACCAACGCGGTGCTGCACTTCCTCGCCATCGCGCACGCGGCGGGCGTGGAATGGTCGATCGACGACTTCGAGCGCATCCGCAAGAAGGTGCCGGTGCTGTGCGACCTCAAGCCCAGCGGCAAGTACCTCGCGGTCGACCTGCACCAGGCCGGCGGCATCCCGCAGGTGATGAAGATCCTGCTGAACGCGGGTTTGCTGCACGGCGACTGCATCACGATCACCGGCCAGACCATCGCCGAGGTGCTGAAGGACGTGCCCGACCAGCCGCGTGCCGACCAAGACGTGATCCGCCCGATCACGAATCCGATGTACGCCGAGGGCCACCTGGCCATCCTCAAGGGCAACCTCTCGCCCGAGGGCGCGGTGGCCAAGATCACCGGCCTCAAGAACCCGGTCATCACCGGCCCGGCGCGCGTGTTCGACGACGAGCAGTCGGCGCTGCAGGCCATCCTCGACGGCAAAATCAAGGCCGGCGACGTGATGGTGCTGCGCTACCTCGGCCCCAAGGGCGGCCCCGGCATGCCGGAGATGCTGGCGCCCACCGGCGCGCTGATCGGCGCCGGCCTCGGCGAAAGCGTGGGCCTCATCACGGACGGCCGCTTCTCGGGCGGCACCTGGGGCATGGTGGTCGGCCACGTGGCGCCCGAGGCCGCGGCCGGCGGCACCATCGCCTTCGTCAACGAGGGCGACTCGATCACCATCGACGCGCACCAGCTCAAGCTCGAACTCAACGTGTCCGACGCCGAACTCGCGAAGCGCCGGGAAGGATGGAAGGCCCCTGCCCCGCGCTACACGCGCGGCGTGCAGGCCAAGTTCGCGTTCAATGCATCGAGCGCGAGCTCGGGTGCGGTGCTCGACAAGTACTGATCACCCCGCCAACACCCACGCGCTGGCGCCGAACACGACAAAGCCCAGGCCGACGACGCTGTTTCGGGCTCTAGCGTCCGCCGCGGCGGCGGCGGTTGGAACGGCTGGTCAGAAGGCCCAGATTGCTGCGCTGCCGGTCGATGCGGTCCTGCCGGCGCGCGTTTTCGCGTTCGACCACCTTGCGCTTGGTGTAGCCTGACCAGTCGGCCCAGGCCCACCAGGCCGCGGCCAGCGCGAAGGGGATGAGCACGATCCACCAGTCCCACTGGGCCACGAAGCCGACTTCGAAGTATTTGAGGGCCACGCCAAGAAGGCCCAGCAACAGAAACCACATAGAGAATCCCTCCGGTTTTCCAGGCCCGCATCGCGGCGGACCGTGCACCGCGCTACCTACAATCGCGTTGGATCGACTTTAACGCACCCACGCGACAAGGACTTCATGAAAAGAGCGCTTCTGCTGGCCGCCCTGGGCCTGGCTTCCGCCGCACCCGCCCTTGCCGACCTGGCCCTGGCCACCTCGAAGAACTGCATGAGCTGCCACGCGGTCGAGCGCAAGATCCTCGGCCCTTCGTTCAAGGAAGTCGCGGCCAAGTACAAGGACAACAAGGGCGCGGCCGACATGCTCGCCGGCAAGATCATCAAGGGCGGATCGGGCGTCTGGGGACAGGTGCCGATGCCGGCCAACAACCAGGTCAGCGAAGCGGACGCGAAAAAACTGGCGGCCTGGATCCTGTTGACGAAGTAGCGCTGGCCTCAGACCGGCGGTGGCATGCCCACGGGCGGCGAAGACGCCACCGTCGCCGTCGCCGTCGCCGGCCGGCGGTCGACGCGATCTTCGAGCTGGCCGATGTGGGCTGCCAGCGTGTTGTCGGTCCGGTCGGAGCGCAGCTTGATCATC
The DNA here is from genome assembly GCF_964254305.1 of Variovorax sp. LjRoot84. Taxonomy (NCBI): domain Bacteria; kingdom Pseudomonadati; phylum Pseudomonadota; class Betaproteobacteria; order Burkholderiales; family Comamonadaceae; genus Variovorax; species Variovorax sp. LjRoot84. Next base: position 2,573,066 of record NZ_CAXUTE020000001.1, on the reverse strand, counting down.
GTCTCCAACTGCTCCACGCGCGCCAGCAGCGCCGCATGCCGCTCGGCGTTGCGCGCCATGTGGACGTTCTCCTGGGTCTCAAGGAAACTGCGCAGCTCGGTGAAACGAGAAGCCTCGGCCCGGTCGGCCAGGCTGCGCTGGGCCTGCATTTCCTTCGTGTGGCGCCGCGTTTCGAGCAGCACCGTGGTCTGCAGGTAGACGATGTAGGCCACGAAGAAGATGCTCAGAAGCACCGTGAGGCCCAGCATGATCAACCCGAAGGGCGCCGTGATCTGCATGAAGCCGACCGACATGGCGGTGGGCGTGACGAGCAGGCCCCAGTTCAAGGCCGCGAGCGCCGCGATCAGCAGCACGACCACCAGCAGCACGCCTGTTCTCAATCCCATGGATGTCTCCTCAACAATCGATGGGCTGTTGTAACGCATCCGGCGCCAATGCCCTGTCGGACAGGGGCGCGGCTGCGAATCCCCAGGCCGGCGCCGGGCCGCCCCAAGGCGGCCTGCGGCCCCCTCGGGGGGCAGCGAGTACACGCAGTGACGGAGCGTGGGGGCCGTTAGTAAGCCTGGCCGAGCTGTTCGAGGATGGCGGGGTTCTCGAGCGTCGAGGTGTCCTGCGTGATCGCTTCGCCCTTGGCGATGCTGCGCAAGAGGCGCCGCATGATCTTGCCGCTGCGCGTCTTCGGCAGGTTCTCGCCGAAGCGGATGTCCTTCGGCTTGGCGATCGGGCCGATCTCCTTGGCCACCCAGTTGCGCAGCTCGGCGGCGATCTGCTTCGCCTCGTCGCCGCTCGGGCGGCCGCGCTTCAGCACGACGAAGGCGCAGACCGCCTCGCCGGTCACGTCGTCGGGCCGGCCGACCACGGCGGCTTCGGCCACGAGGTCGGTCTTGGCGACCAGCGCGGATTCGATTTCCATCGTGCCGAGCCGGTGACCCGACACGTTGAGCACGTCGTCGATGCGTCCCGTGATGCGGAAGTAGCCGCGGTCGGCGCTGCGCACCGCGCCGTCGCCGGCCAGGTAGACGGTCCCGCCCATTTCCTCGGGGAAATAGCTCTTCTTGAAGCGCTCGGGGTCGTTCCAGATGGTGCGGATCATCGAGGGCCAGGGCCGCTTGATGACCAGCATGCCGCCGGCGCCGTGCGGGATGTCCTTGCCGGTCTCGTCGACGATCGCGGCCATGATGCCAGGCAGCGGCAAGGTGCAGGAGCCCGGCACAAGCGGCGTGGCGCCCGGCAGCGGCGTGATGACGTGGCCGCCGGTCTCGGTCTGCCAGAAGGTGTCGACGATCGGACATTTCTCGCCGCCGACGTTCCGGTAGTACCACATCCAGGCTTCGGGATTGATCGGCTCGCCCACGGTGCCGAGGATGCGCAGCGACGACAGGTCCCAGTTCTTGGGATGCACCTTCTCGTCGCTGTCGGCCGCCTTGATCAGCGAGCGGATCGCGGTCGGGGCGGTGTAGAAGATCGTGACCCTGTGCTTCTCGATCATCTGCCAGAAGCGGCCCGCATGCGGGAAGGTCGGGACGCCCTCGAACACCACCTGCGTCGCGCCCGCGGCGAGCGGGCCGTAGGCCACGTAGGTGTGGCCGGTGATCCAGCCGATGTCGGCGGTGCACCAGAACACGTCTTCGGGGCGCACGTCGAAGGTCCAGTCCATCGTGAGCTTGGCCCACAGCAGGTAGCCGCCGGTCGAATGCTGCACGCCCTTGGGCTTGCCGGTCGAGCCCGAGGTGTAGAGGATGAAGAGCGGATGCTCGGCGCCGACCGGCACCGGCGCGCATTCGGTGCTCTGGCCCTGGAGCGCCTCGTCGAAGGTCTTGTCGCGGCCGGCCACCATGTTGCAGGCGGTCGCGGTGCGCTGATAAACCAGCACGGTCTTGATCGATTCGCAGCCGCCGAGCGCGATGCCGTCGTCGACGATGGCCTTGAGCGGCAGTTCCTTGCCGCCGCGCAGCTGGTAGTTGGCCGTGATGACCGCCACGGCGCCGGCATCGATGATGCGTTCCTGCAGCGCCTTCGCGGAGAAACCGCCGAACACCACGCTGTGGGTGGCGCCGATGCGGGCGCAGGCCTGCATCGCAATCACGCCCTCGATGGCCATCGGCATGTAGACGATGACGCGGTCGCCCTTCTGGATGCCTTGCGCCTTCAGCGCATTGGCGAACTGCGAAACGCGAGCCAGCAGCTCCTTGTAGGTGATCTTGGTGACAGCGCCGTCGTCGGCCTCGAAAACGATCGCGGTCTTGTTCTCGACCGCGGTGCCGATGTGCTTGTCGAGGCAGTTGGCCGAGGCGTTGAGCTCGCCGTCGTCGAACCATTTGTAGAAAGGCACGTTCGATTCGTCGAGCGTGCGGGTGAAGGGCTTGGTCCACACCACGTTGCTTCGCGCCTGGCGGGCCCAGAAGCCCTCGAAGTCGTCGGCGGCTTCCTTGCATAGCGCGTCGTACGCGGCCATGCTCGCGATGCGCGCGCCCTGCGTGGCACGGGCATCCGGCGGAAACATGCGGTTCTCGACCAGGGTGGACTCGATCGTCGTCGGTGCACTGCTCATTCTTCGTCTCCTGTACCTGTCAATTGACCGGCGTTAATGTCGGCGGCCGCACTTACGGATGACTGACGCTCCATGTTAACGACAGGAGCGTGACACCGGGGCGCTCGCGCACACTCTAGAATCGCGCGTTTCCCGCCCACAACGACCCGATGTCCACCCTCGACCCCACCACCTCGAACAGCGGCAAGGTCTCGCCCCTGCGCCCGCTGCCCAACCTGATCTTCGCCAGCCGCTGGCTGCAGCTGCCGCTGTACCTGGGCCTGATCGTCGCACAGGGCGTGTACGTGCTGCACTTCCTGGTCGAACTCTTCCACCTGGTCGAGGCCGCGTTCGGCAGCCAGGATGCGCTGCAACTGCTCATCACCAGCATCGGGTACAAGACCGCCGCGCCGATCACGACGCTCAACGAAACCGTGATCATGCTGGTGGTGCTGGCGCTGATCGACGTGGTCATGATCTCCAACCTGCTGATCATGGTGATCGTCGGCGGCTACGAGACCTTCGTGAGCCGCATGAATCTCGAAGGCCATCGCGACCAGCCCGAGTGGTTGAGCCATGTGAACGCCTCGGTGCTGAAGGTCAAGCTGGCCACCGCGATCATCGGCATCAGCTCGATCCACCTGCTCAAGACCTTCATCAACGCCGACAACTACACCGACCGGGTGCTGATCGCGCAGACCGCGATCCACATCACCTTCCTGCTGTCGGCGATGGCGATCGCGGTGACCGACAAGCTGATGGCACCCTCGCCCTCCGCCAATCACTGAGCGTCTATCGCCCGGTCATGTTCTCCGGCACCACCCAGGCATCGAACTGCTCCCCGGTCAGGTGACCTGAGGCCACCGCCGCCTCGCGCAGGCTCGTGCCTTCCTTGTGCGCCTTCTTCGCGATGAAGGCCGCCTTGTCGTAGCCGATGTGCGTGTTGAGTGCCGTCACCAGCATCAGCGAGCGCTGTACGAGTTCGGCGATGCGCTCGCGGTTGGGCTCGATGCCCACCGCGCAGTGGTCGTTGAAGCTCACCATGCCGTCGGCCAAAAGGCGCACGCTCTGCAGGAAGTTGTGCGCCACCATCGGGCGAAATACGTTGAGCTCGAAGTTGCCCGAGGCACCACCGATGTTGATCGCGACGTCGTTGCCCATCACCTGCGCCGCCAGCATCGTGACCGCCTCGCTCTGCGTCGGATTCACCTTGCCGGGCATGATCGACGAGCCCGGCTCGTTTTCGGGAATGCTCAGTTCGCCGATACCGCTGCGCGGGCCGCTCGCGAGCCAGCGCACGTCGTTGGCGATCTTCGTCATGCTCGCGGCCAGGGTCTTGAGCGCGCCGTGCGCATGCACCAGCCCATCGACCGAGGCCATGGCCTCGAACTTGTTCGGCGCGGTGACGAAAGGCAGGCCGGTGAGCCTGGCAAGCTCGGCCGCCACCTGCTCGGCATAGCCCCTGGGCGCGTTGAGCCCGGTGCCGACCGCGGTGCCGCCCAGCGCCAGCTCGCACAGGTGCGGCAACGCGGCGCGCACGTGGGCTTCGCCGTGCGCGAGCTGCGCCACGTAGCCCGAGAATTCCTGGCCCAGCGTGAGCGGCGTCGCATCCTGCAGATGGGTGCGGCCGATCTTCACGATGTCGGCGAAGTCCTGCGATTTCTTTTCCAGCGTTCCGCGCAGCCTGGCGATGGCGGGCAACAGCCGGTTGGTGATCGCGTCGACCGCCGCCACGTGCATCGCGGTCGGGAACACGTCGTTCGAGGACTGGCTGCGGTTCACATCGTCGTTCGGATGCACGAGACGTCCTTCCCCGCGTTCGCCGCCCAGCAGCTCGCTCGCGCGGTTGGCCAGCACCTCGTTGACGTTCATGTTGGTCTGCGTGCCGGATCCGGTCTGCCACACGACCAGCGGGAACTCCTCGGGATGCGTGCCGGCGATGACTTCGTCGGCCGCAGCGACGATGGCCTTCGTCTTCTTCTCGTCCTGCAGGCCGAGCGCATGGTTGACCACTGCCGAGGCGCGCTTGACCTGCGCCAGGGCTTTGATGATCTCGCGCGGCTGCTGCTCGCCCGAGATGTCGAAGTTCTGCAGCGAGCGCTGGGTCTGCGCGCCCCAGAGCCTGTCTGCCGGTACTTCGATGGGGCCAAAGGTGTCGCGTTCGGTGCGTGTCTTCATGGGCGGGCCTGAGCTGTCAAAATGGAGGACCCGCCAGTATCCGTCCAAGCAAAAACCCCCATGACCACCACGATTCAACAAGCCGACCTGATCGAGTCGGTTGCCGCCGCGCTGCAATACATCAGCTACTACCACCCGACCGACTACATCGCTCACCTGGCCCGTGCCTACGAGCGCGAGCAAAGCCCGGCGGCCAAGGACGCGATGGCGCAGATCCTCACCAACAGCAAGATGAGCGCCACCGGCCAGCGCCCGATCTGCCAGGACACCGGCATCGTCAACGTCTTCCTCAAGGTCGGCATGGACGTGCGCTGGGGCGGCTTCACCGGCAGCCTCGACGACGCCATCAACGAAGGCGTGCGCCGCGGCTACAACCATCCCGACAACACGCTGCGCGCCTCGGTCGTGGCCGACCCGCAGTTCGATCGCAAGAACACGAAGGACAACACGCCGGCCGTGATCTTCACCGAGATCGTGCCGGGCAACACCGTCGAGGTGACGGTGGCCGCCAAGGGCGGCGGCAGCGAGAACAAGAGCAAGCTGGTGATGCTGAACCCCGGCGACAGCGTGGTCGACTGGGTGCTCAAGACCGTGCCCACCATGGGCGCCGGCTGGTGCCCGCCGGGCATGCTGGGCATCGGCATCGGCGGCACCGCCGAGAAGGCCGCCCTGCTCGCCAAGGAAAGCCTGATGGACGACCTCGACATGCACGAGCTGCTGGCCAAGAAGCGCTCCGGGGCCGAACTCAGCAAGGTGGAGGCGCTGCGCGTCGAGCTTTACGAGAAGGTCAATGCGCTCGGCATCGGCGCGCAGGGCCTGGGCGGCCTGGCCACCGTGCTAGACGTCAAGATCAAGATGTACCCCACGCACGCGGCGAGCAAGCCGGTGGCGATGATCCCGAACTGCGCGGCCACGCGCCATGCGCACTTCGTGCTCGACGGCTCGGGACCGGTGTACCTCGAAGCGCCCTCGCTGGACCTGTGGCCCAAGATCGAGTGGGCGCCCGACTACAACAAGAGCAAGCGCGTCGATCTCGACAAGCTCACGCCGGCCGAGGTCGCTAGCTGGAAGCCGGGCGACACCCTGCTGCTCAACGGCAAGATGCTCACGGGCCGCGATGCCGCACACAAGCGCATCGCCGACATGCTGGCCAAGGGCGAGAAGCTGCCGGTGGACTTCACCAACCGGGTGATCTACTACGTCGGCCCAGTCGATCCGGTCAAGGACGAGGCCGTGGGCCCGGCCGGCCCGACCACCGCCACGCGCATGGACGGCTTCACCGAGATGATGCTGGCGAAGACCGGCTTGATCGCAATGATCGGCAAGGCCGAGCGCGGGCCGGTCGCGATCGAGGCGATCAAGAAGCACCAGAGCGCCTACCTGATGGCGGTGGGCGGTGCCGCCTACCTGGTGAGCAAGGCGATCAAGACGGCCAAGGTGGTGGGCTTCGCCGATCTCGGCATGGAGGCGATCTACGAGTTCGACGTGGTGGACATGCCGGTCACGGTGGCAGTGGACGCCGGAGGCACCAGCGCCCACATCACCGGCCCGGCCGAGTGGCAGAAGCGCATCGCCAGCGGCGAGTTCAAGACCATCATGATGGAAGCCGCTTGAGCCACTTTCCGATCGGCGTGTTCGACAGCGGCGTCGGGGGGCTCTCGGTCCTCAACGCGCTGCGCGAGGAGCTGCCGCACGAGCGCTTCGTCTACTTCGCCGACACGGGCCATGCGCCCTATGGTGAGCGCGGCGATGCCTACGTGGCCGAGCGGACCCGCACGGTCGCGCGCTACCTGCTCGATCGGCATCGGATCAAGGCGCTGGTCGTCGCTTGCAATACCGCGACGGCGGCTGCCATCCATGAACTGCGGTCTTATCATCCGGCGCTGCCGCTGGTCGGTGTCGAACCGGCCCTCAAACCCGCGGTAGCGACGAGCCGCACCGGCCATATCGCGGTGATCGCGACCCGCGTGACCCTGGAAAGCCGCAAGTTCGAGACCTTGCACGCGTCGCTGGCCACACAAGCGGTCTTCCGCATCGTTCCCTGCGACGGCCTGGCGAGCGCCATCGAGCGTTCCGACAGCGCCGAGATCGCGGCACTGAGCCAACGCTATCTGAGCGCGGCAGGCACGTTCGGCAGCGCACCGGGACAGATCGACACGCTGGTGCTGGGCTGCACCCATTACCCCTTCATCGCGGCCGAGTTGCGCCGCCATACCGGCGACACGGTGCACTTCATCGATACCGGCGCGCCGGTCGCGCAGCAGACGCGGCGGCTGCTGTCCCAGGCCGGGCAACTCGCCGAAGCAGACGACGGCGCCGTCGCACTCGTCAGCAGCGCTGCACCCGATGCGCTCGATGCCGCGGCCGCACGCTGGCTCGCGCGCCCAGCCGGCCCTGCGACGACCGCCGGCGCATCGACGGCAACAAGCACCTGATCCTGTCCATGCGCGGCCGCCTGCTTCTCGCCCCGCTGCTGGCCGCCTTCTGCGTTGCCGGCCACGCCGCCTGCGATACCGGCCTTGCGGAGCGCATGCACGCCAAGCTGCATCCGAAGCGCCTGCTCGACCATGAACGCGCCGTGTGCCAGCCCTGGCGCGGCTTCGCGGGCCGCTTCATCGTGGTGCTGCCGATGCCGCGCCCATCGTCCGAACCGAACTTCACCGAGTTCGATCTCGACGTGCTCGTGGTGCAGCAGGCCGACAACGGCAACACCGAGCGTGCAACGGTCGTCAGCCGCTTGTTCCAGCCCGCAGCGCTGACCGAAGACGCGATCCGCATCGGCGAGATCAAGGTCGACACCGCGCGCTACGCGCTGGCCGGCGACGCGCGCGCATTCGGCGTGCGGGTCGTCCACCAGGGCTCGTCGCGTGCGAACCCGTACTCGAACGAAACGCTCACGCTCTACGTGCCGCAGGGCCCGAAGCTCGCCAAGGTGCTCGACGGGCTCGAGACGGCACTCGAGCGCGGCGAGTGGGACACCAACTGCGCCGGCAACTTCGAGACCGTGCGCGGCAGCCTGTCGATCGCGCGCAGCACGAGCAACGGCTATGCCGACCTGCTGCTGCGCCAGACCCGCACTCTGAGTCGCTCCAGCCCGCAGGGCGAAGAGTGTGTGACGCAGGAACGGCCGGCGAAGTTCACGTCGATGACGCTGCACTACGACGGGACGATCTACCGTGCCTCCAAGGGCACGGCTTCCGACTGAGACACTTCGCGCAGCGCAGCGGCGCGGCCGCGCCGCATGTCGATCGGTATCAACAGCAAGAGGCCGCCGACAAACAGCGCGGCGGTCGAGAGGATGGCGATGCGCTGGTTGCCCCCGGTCATCCACGTGATGGCGCCGTAGCTCAGCGGCCCGATGATGCCGGCCAGCCGCGTCGCGAAGGTCCAGAGCCCGAAGAATTCGGCGAGTTGGCGCGGCGGGGCCAGCACGCCGGTCATGGCGCGGCCGGCCGACTGGCTCGAACCCATCGCCAGGCCGGCGATGGATGCAGCCCACCAGAAGCCGCCCTTGGTCGTGACCGAGGCGGCGATCACGCACACGGCGATCCAGGCCACGAGCGCACCCGACAGCGCCCGCCGGTGGCCGATGCGATCCTGCAGGTAGCCGAAGCCGAAGGCGCCGAGCGCGGCCGCGACGTTGAGCACGAAGATCAGCACCATGGTCTCGCTCGGGACGAAGCCAATCACCTGCTCGGCATAGATCGCCGCGAGCGTGATCGCCACCGCCACCCCACCCTGGTAGCAGACGGTACAGGCCAGGAGCCACATGAAGTCGCTGTAGGCGCGCGCCTCGCGGAAAGTGTGGCGCAGCTGCCGCCAGGCGCTCTGCCGCGCGCCGGCCGGCTGCGGCAGCGCACGCTCGGGCAGCAGCGCGAAGGTGGCGCAGGCCGCCGCGCCATAGAGCGCGGCCGTGATCAGCATCGTGACCGGCACGAAATGCGCGGCAGGCAACCCCTTGGCCTGCGCCGAGAGCACATAGGCCAGGCACAGGCCGAGCGAGAGCATGCCGCCGATGTAGCCGAAGGCCCAGCCCCAGCCGCTGACCTTGCCCATGCCCTCCGCCGTGGCGAGTTCCGGCAGGAAGGCGCCGGTCAGCGATTCGCCGTAAGAGTAGAAGGTGTTGGAGAAGATCACCAGGCCCATCGCCAAGGCCACCGCATACGGACCGCCCAGCTTCGGCGTGAGCGCAAGGGCCGCGGTGCCGAGCACACAGCCGGCAGTGACGATGGCCAGCAACCTCTTCTTGGCCGCATGCAGATCGGCCCAGGCGCCGATCGCCGGCATCGACAGCATCACGATCGCATAGGAAATGCTCAGCGCCGCCGTCCACGCGAAGGTGGCCCAGGGCTCGCCCTTGGCGATGCCGCCGACGAAGTAGGCAGCAAACACCGCCGTGATGACCACCGTGGTGTAGCCCGAGTTGGCGAAGTCGTACATCGCCCAGCCGAAGACTTCGCGCTTGCGCACGCCGGGACGGAGGGCAGATTGTGAAAACAAGGCCAAGCGACTCTCCTCGAACAGAAGGTCGCCGAGCATAGCGGAGCGGCTTGACCGCTCCGTGGCACGCTCTTGCTAGTGCAGGTGGCGCGGGCGGCGTCCGCCACCGTGGCCGCCCGTACCCGGACCACCGGTGCCGCCGCGGGGGCGCTTGCCGATCTCGAGCGAGTTCACGAGCGCATCGAAGCGGTCGCCGAAGAGCTTGTCGATTTCCGCCACCACGCCGCCGAGTTCGGAACCGTCGAAGTGGCGCTCCATGAGGTTGACCACGTCTTCCACCAGGAGGTCGCGCTGCACCTGCATGATCGCGGCCGGGTTCGGCCCCACGAAGAGCATGAGGAAGTCGTCGCGCGACTCTTCGTCGGGGTCGCCCTCTTCCTCGTCGAAATCGGTGTCGTAGAAAGTGACCTCGAGCGCAGCGCCTTGTTCGGCGAGCTCGTTGAGTGCCATGCACATCTCGTCGAGTGCTTGGCGGAAATCCTCGTCGCCGGCGACCGTCCAGCAGATCTGGAGCATGTGCTCCTTCTGCTCGAAACGGATGCCCGGCTCTTCTTCGTAGACGCTGGTCGCGCCATCGGCCAGCGACTTGGCGCCGGCATATTTCCAGAGTGGACTGAGCGCTTCCTGGATCTGCTCGAAGCTCACATCGGAGCGCAGCGGCACATCGCCGTGCACATGGATTTCGAACGGAGCGTTGTAGCGAGGCATGTCATTGCTCCCTTGTATGTGATGGTGCCCGGAACCGGGGTCGAACCGGTACGCCCCTTATGCAGGAAGCGGCGGATTTTAAGTCCGATGTGTCTACCAATTTCACCATCCGGGCGGCCGGGCAGATATGCACGATACCCGAAACGAAAACAGCCCCGGCAACGATGGTTGGTGGGGCTGTCGGATCGATATCGATATGGATGGAGGCGCGACCCGGAGTCGAACCGGGCTAGACGGATTTGCAATCCGTTGCATAACCGCTTTGCTATCGCGCCCTGCTGTTTGAACTCGCGAAAAAAAGGGAAGCCCGAAGCTTCCCTTTTTCAAAACTGGAGCGGGAAAAGAGTCTCGAACTCTCGACCTCAACCTTGGCAAGGTTGCGCTCTACCAACTGAGCTATTCCCGCGTTTCGAGCCTCGAATTATATAGTATTTTTTCGAGGTCCCGCAAGCCTCGCGACTCAATGTTTGACTGAACCTTCCGCGGGTTGCGAGCCGCGCTGTTTCGCGAGCTCGGCCACGGCCGCTGCAGAGGCTGCGACCTCTTCATCGGACAAGGGCGTGGGCGTCTTTTCGAGCGCGATCTCGAGCACCTTGTCGATCCACTTCACGGGCACGATCTCGAGGCCGTTCTTCACGTTCTCCGGAATGTCTTGCAGGTCCTTCGCGTTCTCTTCGGGAATCAGCACGGTCTTGATGCCGCCGCGCAATGCGGCCAAGAGCTTTTCCTTCAGGCCGCCGATGGCCGTGACCTCGCCGCGCAGCGTGATCTCGCCGGTCATCGCGACGTCGCCGCGCACCGGGATGCCGGTGAGCGCCGAAACGAAGGCCGTCGTCATCGCGGCGCCTGCGCTGGGGCCGTCCTTCGGCGTTGCGCCATCGGGCACGTGGATATGGATGTCGCGCTTCTCGAAGACCTCGTCCTTGATGCCGAGGCGCCGTGCGCGGCTGCGCACCACCGTGCGCGCGGCCTCGACCGATTCCTTCATCACGTCGCCGAGCGAACCGGTGCGGCTGATGACGCCCTTGCCGGGCATCGTGACCGCTTCGATCGTCAGCAGATCGCCGCCCACTTCGGTCCACGCAAGGCCGACCACCTGGCCCACCTGGTTCTGCTTTTCGGCCAGGCCGAAGCTGTACTTGCGCACGCCGAGGAAGTCATTCAGGTTCTTGCCTTCGACGACGACCTTGGGCGTCATCTTCTTGAGCAGCAGCCCCTTGACCACCTTGCGGCAGATCTTCGAGAGCTCGCGCTCGAGCGAGCGCACGCCGGCTTCGCGCGTGTAGTAGCGCACGATGTCGCGCACGGCTTCTTCGGTGATCAGGAGTTCTTCTTCCTTCACGCCGTTGTTCTTCATCTGCTTGGGCAGCAGGTACTTCAGCGCGATGTGCGTCTTCTCGTCTTCGGTGTAGCCCGCGAGGCGGATGACTTCCATCCGGTCGAGCAGCGCCGGCGGGATGTTCATCGAATTCGAAGTCGCGACGAACATCACGTCGGAGAGGTCGAAGTCGACCTCGACGTAGTGGTCGCCGAAGGTATGGTTCTGCTCGGGGTCGAGCACTTCCAACAGCGCGCTCGACGGGTCGCCGCGAAAGTCGGTGCCCAGCTTGTCGATCTCGTCGAGCAGGAACAGCGGATTGCGCGTGCCGACCTTGTTCAAGCTCGACAGCACCTTGCCCGGCAACGCGCCGATGTAGGTGCGGCGATGGCCGCGGATCTCGGCCTCGTCACGCATGCCGCCCAGCGCCATGCGCGTGTACTTGCGGCCGGTCGCCTTGGCGATCGACTGCCCGAGCGAGGTCTTGCCCACGCCCGGCGGGCCGACCAGGCACAGGATCGGGGCCTTCACCTTGTCGACGCGTTGCTGGACCGCGAGATATTCGAGGATGCGGTCCTTGACCTTCTCGAGCCCGTAGTGGTCTTCGTTTAGCACCTCTTCGGCGTGCGCGAGGTCGTGCTTGATCTTGGTCTTCTTGCTCCACGGCAGGCCGATCAGCACGTCGATGTAGTTGCGCACCACGGTCGCCTCGGCCGACATCGGCGACATCAGCTTGAGCTTCTTGAGTTCGCCCTCGGCCTTCTTGAGCGCTTCCTTGGGCATCTTGGCGAGCTTGATCTTCTTCTCGATCTCCTCGATGTCCGCGCCCTCCTCGCCTTCGCCGAGCTCCTTCTGGATCGCCTTGACCTGCTCGTTGAGGTAGAAGTCGCGCTGGTTCTTCTCCATCTGGCGCTTCACGCGGCCGCGGATCTTCTTGTCGACGTTGAGGATGTCGACCTCGCGCTCCAGCTGCCCGTACAGGTTCTCGAGCCGCGACTTGATGTCGGCCAGGTCGAGCACCGCCTGCTTGTTGTCGAGCTTGAGCGGCAGGTGGGCGGCGATGGTGTCGGCCAGGCGGCCCGGATCGTCGATGCTCGAGATCGAAGTCAGGATCTCGGGCGGGATCTTCTTGTTGAGCTTCACGTACTGGTCGAACTGCTGCATCACCGCGCGACGCAGCGCCTCGACCTCGGTGCCCTTCTGAGCGGCGGCCTCGACCACTTCCACCGGCGTCACGTTGGCCGAGAAGTGGGTTTCGCCGTCGTCGATGCGGTTGACGCGCGCGCGCTGCTGGCCTTCGACCAGCACTTTGACCGTGCCATCGGGCAGCTTCAGCATCTGCAGGATGGTCGAGATGCAGCCGACCTCGAACATGTCCTCGACCGAGGGCTCGTCCTTGGCGGCGGCCTTTTGCGCCACCAGCATGATGCGGCGCTCCGCTTCCATCGCGAGCTCGAGCGCCTTAATGCTTTTCGGGCGACCGACGAACAGCGGAATCACCATGTGGGGGAAGACGACCACATCGCGCAACGGAAGCAGCGGCAGGTCGAGTTCGGTGGCAGGCAGGGGGGTATGACCGGACATGGGAATCCTTTACTTGATCATGGAAAGATGGTCGGCCACGCGCGCTTTTCAAGCCCGCGGGCACGGTAATCGCCGAAGACGCCGGTCGCCTGCATCGGAGGAGCCGGCCAGGAAGTCACTCAGTCAGGCCTTCTTGGCCGCCTCGCGGTACACGAGGAGCGGTGGCTTGTTTTCGTCGATTGTCGACTCTTCGACCACGACCTTGTCGACGTTGGTGGCATTCGGCAGTTCGAACATGGTGTCGATCAACGACTGCTCCAGGATCGAGCGCAATCCACGCGCGCCGGTCTTGCGGGCCAGCGCCTTGCGAGCGATGGCCTTGAGCGCCGTCGGACGAATCTCGAGGTCGACGCCTTCCATCTGCAGCAGCTTGGTGAACTGCTTGACCACGGCGTTCTTCGGCTCGGTCAGGATCTGCACCAGCGCGTCTTCGCTGAGCTCGGCCAGCGAGGCCACGACCGGCATGCGGCCGACGAGCTCGGGAATCAGGCCGAACTTGATCAGGTCTTCGGGTTCGACCTCGCGGAACACCTCGGTGATGCTGCGCTGCTTCTTGCTCTTGACCGAGGCGCCGAAGCCGATGCCCGAGGCCTCGGTGCGGTTCTCGATCACTTTTTCGAGCCCGGCGAAAGCGCCGCCGCAGATGAACAGGATGTTGGTCGTGTCGATCTGCAGGAAATCCTGGTTGGGATGCTTGCGGCCGCCCTGCGGCGGTACGCTGGCCATGGTGCCTTCGATCAGCTTGAGCAAGGCCTGCTGCACGCCCTCGCCCGACACGTCGCGCGTGATCGAGGGGTTGTCGGACTTGCGCGAGATCTTGTCGATCTCGTCGATGTAGACGATGCCGCGCTGGGCGCGCTCGACCTCGTAGTTGCAGCTCTGCAGCAGCTTCTGGATGATGTTCTCGACGTCTTCGCCCACGTAGCCGGCCTCGGTCAGCGTGGTGGCGTCGGCCATCACGAAGGGCACGTCGAGCATGCGCGCGAGGGTCTGGGCCAGCAGGGTCTTGCCCGAGCCCGTGGGGCCGATCAGAAGGATGTTGCTCTTGCTGAGCTCGACGTCGTCGCCCTTGGCCTTGTCCTTGTGGCGCAGGCGCTTGTAGTGGTTGTAGACCGCGACCGACAACATGCGCTTGGCCGGCTCCTGGCCGATCACGTAGTTGTCGAGGTTGGCCTTGATCTCCGACGGGGTCGGCAGGTCGCTGCGCGCCTCGCGCGCCTCTTCGCCGGCGGGCAGCTCGTCGCGGATGATCTCGTTGCAGAGATCGATGCACTCGTCGCAGATGAAAACCGACGGTCCTGCGATCAGCTTCTTGACCTCGTGCTGACTCTTCCCGCAGAACGAGCAATAAAGCGTTTTTTCGCTGGAGGAGCCTTTTTTCTCGGCCATGGACAGATGCCTCGTAACAGGGGTTTAACAATGATAGCGAAGATGAAAGCCCCCCGAACCGGCGAACACCGGAACAAAAACGGCGCTTTCCACACGGAAAGCGCCGTTTTTTCCTGGGCGCCTCGGCGCCGGGGTACCTTAACTGCGCTTGGCGATCACCTGATCGATCAGTCCGTATTCCTTGGATTCGTCAGCCGTCAGGAAGTAGTCGCGCTCGGTGTCGCGGGCGATCTTCTCGAACGACTGGCCGGTGCGCTCGGCCAGGATGCGGTTCATCTGCTCGCGCGTCTTCAGGATGTCGCGGGCATGGATCTCGATGTCGGTGGCCTGGCCGCGGGCGCCGCCCAGCACCTGGTGGATCATGATCTTGGAGTTGGGCAGCGAGAAACGCTTGCCCTTCTCGCCGGCTGCCAGCAGGAAGGCGCCCATGCTGGCCGCGAAGCCGATGCACAGGGTGGACACGTCGGGTTTGATGAACTGCATGGTGTCGTAGATCGCCATGCCGGCGCTCACGCTGCCACCCGGGGAATTGATGTAGAACGAAATGTCCTTGTCCGGGTTTTCACTCTCGAGGAACAGCAGCTGCGCCACCACCAGGTTGGCGGTCTGATCGTTGACCTCGCCGACCAGGAAGATCACCCGCTCCTTGAGCAACCGCGAATAGATGTCGTAGGACCGCTCGCCGCGACCCGATTGCTCGATGACCATCGGAATCATGCCGAGGCCCTGAATTTCCTGTGCGCTCATGTTTTGCTCTCCAGAGAGGGGTTGTACTGTACCCAGACGAAATGGGGCTCGCGCATCAAAGCACAAGCCCATGGGAACGCAGCGAACCGGCGTTCAGCCTTGCTGGGCCATCAGTTCGTCGAAGGACACCGGCTTGGCGTTGACCTTGGCCTTGCCGAGCACGAAATCCGTGACATTGTTCTCGATCACCACCGCCTCGACCTCCGCCAGGCGGCGGTTGTCGCTGAAGTACCAGCGCACCACGTCGGCCGGCTTCTCGTAGCTGGCGGCCAGCTCGTCGATGTGGGCCTTGATCTGCTCGGGCTTGGCCTGCAGGTTGTTGGCGCGCACGAGTTCGGCCACCACCAGGCCCAGGCGCACGCGGCGCTCGGCCTGCGGGCGGAACATGTCGTCGGGGATCGGGGCCTTGTCGGCATCCTTGATGCCGCGCTGCTTGAGCTCGGCGCGGGCGCCTTCGACCATGCGGTCGACTTCGGCCTGCACGCTGGACTTGGGCAGATCGAGTTCGGCGTTGGCGATCAGCGCGTCCATTACCGCGGTCTTGTTGCGGGCCAGCAGGCGGAACTTGACCTCGCGCTCGAGGTTGCGCTTGATGTCGGCGCGCAGGCCTTCGACCGTGGCGTCGGCGATGCCGAGCGACTTGGCGAGCTGCTCGTTGACTTCGGGCAGGTGCGAAGCCTCGACCTTCTTCACGGTGACCATGAAGTCGGCCTGCTTGCCGGCCACGTCCTTGCCGTGGTAGTCGGCCGGGAAGGAGAGCGGGAAGGTGCGGCTGTCGCCGGCCTTCAGGCCGCGCACGGCATCTTCGAACTCCTTGAGCATCTGGCCTTCGCCGACGATGAACTGGAAGTCCTCGGCCTTGCCGCCCTGGAAGGTCTCGCCGTCGATCTTGCCTTCGAAGTCGACCGTCACGCGGTCGCCGTCCTGCACGGCCGCGTCCTGCGCGCGCTGCGCGAAGGTGCGGCGCTGCTTGCGCAGGATCTCGAGCGTCTTGTCGATCGCGTCGTCACCCACTTCAGCGCTGAGCTTTTCGACTTCGGCGTTGGCCAGGTCGTTGATCTTGACGTCCGGGAAGACCTCGAACACCGCGTCGAAGGCGAGCTGGCCTTCGGGCGACTCTTCCTTCTCGGTGATGCGCGGCTGGCCGGCCACGCGCAGCTTGGCCTCGTTGGCCGCCTGCGAGAAGGCCTCGCCGACCTTGTCGTTCATGACTTCGTAGTGGACCGAGTAGCCGTAGCGCTGGGCCACGACGTTCATCGGCACCTTGCCCGGACGGAAGCCGTCCATCTTGACGGTGCGGGCCAGCTTCTTGAGGCGCGAATCGACCTCGGACTGGATGGTGCCGACAGGCAAGGTCAGCGTGATCTTGCGTTCGAGCTTGTCGAGGGTTTCAACGTTCACGGTCATTTGAATCTTCCTTGAGAGGGTCTTGTGCTGGTGCGCGGGGCCGGACTCGAACCGGCACGTTCTTGCGAACGTCAGGACCTAAACCTGGTGCGTCTACCAATTTCGCCACCCGCGCGGTTCCAGTTTTTCAGGTGATGAATACCGAAGGCGGCCCGGAGGCCGCCTTCGGTCATTCGCGGCGGGCGGCCTGTGAGGCCTCCCGCCTGAAATCGGTCAACCGCGTATTTTAAGCGCGAACCAGGGCCTCTTCGGCCTCATCGGCCGGCCTGGGCTCGTCGCGCTTGACGCGGAACCAGGCCGCGTACATCGCCGGCAGCGCCAGCAGGGTGAGCACGGTGGCCACGATGAGCCCGCCCATGATCGCCACCGCCATCGGCCCCCAGAACACGCTGCGCGACAGCGGGATCATCGCCAGCACGGCCGCCGCGGCGGTCAGCACGATCGGCCGCAGGCGCCTGACTGCCGATTCGACGATCGCGTCCCAGGTCGGCACGCCGACTTCCCGATCGCTTTCGATCTGGTCGATCAGGATCACGGCGTTGCGCTGGATCATCCCCATCAGCGCGATCACGCCCAGAAGCGCCACGAAGCCGAAAGGCCGGTTCAGCACCAGCAGCGCACCCGCCACGCCGGCGATGCCGAGCGGGCCGGTGACGAACACCAGCATCGAGCGGCTGAAGCTGTGCAGCTGCAGCATCAGGAGCGTGAAGACCAGGAACAGCATGATCGGCACGCCCGTCACGATCGAGGCCGAACCCTTGCTGCTCTCCTCCACCGCGCCCGCCACCTCGATGCGGTAGGCGCCTTGGCCGTCGGCGTGCCATTTGGCTTCGAGCTTGCGCAGCGCCGGCAGCAGTTGCTCGGTGACGGTCGCGCCCTGCAGGCCTTCGATGATGTCGCCCTGGACGGTGATCGCGTAGTCGCGGTTCTCGCGCCACATCACGCCGGGCTCCCAGCTGAACACCGGCCGCGCGATCTGCGTCAGCGGGATCGAGCGGCCCGAGCTCGTGGGCAGGTAGGCGTTGCCGATGTCCGAGATCGCCTCGCGCTCGTCCGGCGACTGGCGCAGCACGATGTCGATCAAGAGGTCGTTCTCACGGTACTGGCCGACATTCGTGCCGCTGAACATGGTGCGCGAAGCCTGCGCGATGGCCTGGCTGGTGACGCCGAGCGCACGCGCCTTGTCCTGGTCGATCTCGAGCTTGATCACCTTGACCGATTCGTTCCAGTTGTCGTTGACGCCGCGCATGTTGGCGTTCTCGCGCATCACGGCTTTGACCTCGTCGGCATGGATGCGCAATTGCTGCGGCTCGGTTCCGATCACGCGGAACTGGACCGGGTACGCCACCGGCGGCCCGTTGGGCAGCAGCTTCACGCGGCCGCGCACCTCGGGGAACTCCTCGGCCAGCAAGGCCGGCAGCTTGAGGCGCAGCGTCTCGCGGTATTTCAGGTCCTTGGCCAGCAGGATCAGCTGCGAGACGTTGGTCTGCGGGAACACCTGGTCGAGCGGCAGGTAGAAGCGCGGCACGCCGGAGCCGACCCAGGTGCTGACGGTGGTAACGCCCTCTTCCTTCAGCAGGCGCTGTTCGACCCGCTTGGCCACCTCTTCGTTGGCCGCGAAAGACGTGCCTTCGGGGAACCACAGGTCGACCATGATCTCGGGCCGGCTGGAATCGGGAAAGAACTGCTGCTGCACCTTGCCCATGCCGACAATGCCGAGCGCGAAGATCAGCAAGGTGGCGCCGATGGTCAGCCAGCGATGCTTCACGCACCAGTTCACGGTGTGCCGGAAGGTGTTGTAGAAGGGCGTGTCGAAGAGCTCGTGCGGCCCTTCGCCAAGCTCAGGATGACCGGATGATGGGTGCGGCTTCACCTTGAGCAGCAGCGTGCCGAGATAGGGCACGAAGTACACCGAGACGATCCAGCTCAGCACCAGCGCGATCACCGTCACCGCGAAGATCGCAAAGGTGTATTCGCCGGTCACCGACTTCGCGATGCCGATCGGCAGGAAGCCCGCGGCCGTGATCAGGGTGCCGGTCAGCATCGGCTTGGCCGTGACGTCGTAGGCGAAGGTGGCGGCACGCACCTTGTCGTAGCCCTCCTCCATCTTCCGCACCATCATCTCGACCGCGATGATCGCGTCGTCCACCAGCAGGCCGAGCGCGATGATCAGCGAGCCGAGCGAGATCTTGTGCAACCCGATGCCGAAGTAGTTCATCGCCAGGAAGGTCACGGCCAGCACCAGCGGAATGGTGATCGCCACCACCAGCCCGGGCCGGATGTCGATGTACCAGCCGAAGCGCCCGCCCTTGTGCAGGCCGAGCGCGACGAAGCTGACGGCCAGCACGATCGCCACCGCCTCGATCAGCACGCTCACGAACTCGTTGACCGATCTGGAGACCGCCACCGGCTGGTTCTGCACCTGCGCCAGCGTCACGCCGGCCGGCAGCCGCCTGTCGATCTCGGCGGTGGCGACGCGCAGCGCCTTGCCGAGCGCGATGATGTCGCCGCCCTTGCCCATCGAGACGCCGAGCGCGATCACCTCTTTGCCCTGGTGCCGCACCTTGACCGCCGGCGGATCGACGTAGGCCCGATGGATCTCCGCAATGTCGCCGAGCCGCATCTGGTTGCCCGAGCTGCCGCGGATCGGCATCGCGCGCAGCTGCTCCACGCTCGTGAACTGGCCGCCCACGCGCACCTGCACCACATCCTGCGGCGACTGGATCGTGCCGGCGCTCTCAATCGCGTTCTGCGATCCGATCTGCGCCAGCACCGCGTTGAAATCGAGCCCCAGCTGCGCCACGCGCTTCTGCGAGACCTCGATGAAGACCTTCTCGTCCTGGACGCCGAACTGCTCGACCTTGGCCACGTCCTTCACGCGCAGGAGTTGCTGGCGCACGTCGTCGGCAAAAGTCTTGAGCTCGGCGTAGCTGAAGCCATCGCTCTCCAGCGCGTAGATCACGCCGTACACGTCGCCGAAGTCGTCGTTGAAGAAGGGCCCCTGGATGCCGGCCGGCAGGGTGCCGCGAATGTCGGCGATCTTCTTGCGCACCGTGTACCAGACGTTCGCGACATCGCCCGGCCGCGACGAATCCTTGATCTGGAAAATGATCTGCGACTCGCCCGGCTTCGAATAGCTGCGGATCTTGTCGGCGTAGGGCGCTTCCTGCAGCGTGCGCTCGAGCTTGTCGGTCACCTGCTCGGCCACCTGCTGCGCGGTCGCGCCCGGCCAGTAGGTGCGCACCACCATCGCGCGGAAGGTGAAGGGCGGATCCTCGTCCTGGCCGAGCTGGAAGTAGGCCGCGAAGCCCAACACCATCAGCACCAGCATCAGGTAGCGCGTGAGCGCGGCGTGCTCGAGCGCCCATTTCGAGAGATTGAAGCCGGCCTTGCCGGCAGCTGCGGTCTGCTGCGACGTCATGGCGGCGTCCTCAGCGGGTGGCAACCGGAGCCGCCGCTGGCGCCTGCACGTTGACGGCCTCACGCAGCGGATTGGCCGGCGCGGCGGTCTTCTCCCTGTAGATCGAGACCTTCTGGCCCGGCGACAGCACGTGCACGCCCGCGACCACCACCGTCGTGCCCGGCGTGATGCCGGCGGCGATCACCGCTTCGTTGCCGTCCGCCGTGGCCACCTGCACCGGCTGCGAGCGCACCGTCATGCTGCTCTTGTCGAGCACCCAGACCGCGCTGCCCTGCCCTTCCTGGCGCAAGGCGCTGGTCGGCAGCTTGAGCACCGGGGTGCCGGTGCGCGACAGCGCCTGCGGCCGCGCATAGACGGTGGCACCCAGCGCGGGCGCGGTGGCGGCATCGATCGCGACCTTGACGCTGTAGGTGCGGGTCACCGCGTCGGCACTGGCCGCCACTTCGCGCACCTTGCCTTCCATCTCGGCGCCGCCCGCCCAGCCGCGCACCGTGACGGGCGACCCCGGCCTGACCAGCGCGGCGCGGTCTTCCGGCACCGCGAACACCACATCGCGCGCGCCGTCCTGTGCGATGCGCACGACCGGCGTGCCGGCCGACACCACCTGGCCCGGCTCGGCCTCGATCGCCGTGATGATGCCCGGCACGTCGGCCACCAGCGTCGTGTAGTTGGCCTGGTTGCCTTGCGATGCGAGCTGGGCCTGCGCCTGCTCGAGCTGCGCCTGGGCGGCCTTGTAGGTGGTTTCGCGCCGCTCCAGTTCCGCCGCGCTGATGAAGTTCTGCTCGCGCAAGCCGCGGTAGCGCTTGAGGTCCGCCTCGGCCAGGTCGCGGTTGGTCAGGGCCCCGGCCTGCTGCGCGCGGGCGGCATCGGCGGCCAGCCGGTAGTCCTGCGGATCGAGCTGCGCCAGCACCTGTCCGGCCTGCACATGCTGGCCGAGCTCGGCCTGGCGGCGCGTGATCTTGCCGGCCACCCGGAAGCCGAGCCGGGAGTCGACGCGGGCCCGCACCTCGGCCGAGAACTCGGGCTCGGTGCCATAGGCGCTGGTGCCCACCGTCATCACCTTGACGGCGCGCAGGGGCTCCTCAGCGGCCGGCGGGCGGGAACAGCCGGCGAGCGCCAGGGCGGCGAGCAACAAGAGGCTGGCGGAACGAAAAACGGGGGAGGCGGACGCGGTCATGGAACACCCTAGAAAAGACAAACGGGGTCATTAATGACCAGCCGGTTAGTAATCTAGGGTAAACGAGAACCCGTGTCAATCACGGCCGCCGTCGGGGGCCCATTTACGTTCGTTGTCCCAGCTCGACCAATCTGTTGCCGGGGATTTCGAAATAGTCCGACGCACGCCCCGCATTGCGCTGCAGCCAGCCGAACAAAGCCCGGCGCACGGGATTCATGCCCGGCAGCGGCTTGTCGCCCAGCGAGGCGCGCGAGACGAAGTACGAGGTGCTCATCGATTCGCAGGCCAGCCCCTGCTGGTACGCCAGGATGCGGATGAATTCGGGCACGTCGGGCCGCTCCATGAAGCCATGGCGCGCGGTCACGACCCACACGCCATGCCCGAGCGAGCGGGCCTCGATGCGCTGCCGCGCGTCGACCCGCGGCGTGTGGCAGGCCAGCACGCGCAGCACGATCACTTGTTCGTGCAGCACCTGGTTGTGCTTGAGGTTGTGCAGCAGCGCATGCGGCACCGCGTCTGCGTCCGAATTCAGGCACACCGCGGTGCCTCGCACCCGATGCGGCATGTTGGCTGCAAGCGATTCGACGAAGGGCTCGAGCGGCATGCTCTGCGCCGCGGCAGCCTCGAGCCCCAGGCGCCGCCCCTTGGCCCAGGTGGTGAACAACACCATCACGAGCACCGCCACCGCCAGCGTGAGCCAGCCGCCGTCGAAGACCTTGAGGCTGTTGGCGACGACGAAGGTGATGTCGATCACCGCGAAGGCCAGCACGCCGACCACGACCGCGACACGGTTCCAGCGCCAGAGCCGGTAGGCGACCACGCCGGCCAGCAGCGTGGTCGTCACCATCGTGATCGAGACCGCGATGCCGTAGGCCGCCGACAACGCGCTCGATGTGCGAAAGCCCAGCACCAGCAGCAGCACGCCCGCCATCAGCAGCCAGTTGACAACGGGCACATAGACCTGGCCGATCGACTCTCCGGATGTCTGCACCACGCGCATGCGCGGCAGGTAGCCCATGCGCATCGCCTGGGTGGTGAGCGAGAAGGCGCCCGAGATCACGGCCTGCGATGCGATCACCGTCGCCATCGCGGCCAGCACCACCATCGGCAGCACGCCCCACGCGGGGAACAGCCGGAAGAAAGGGTTGTCGATCGCGGCCGGATTCGCGAGCACCAGCGCCCCCTGCCCGAAGTAGTTGAGCACCAGCCCGGGCATGGCGATGAAGAGCCAGGCCAGCCGGATCGGCCGGGCGCCGAAATGCCCCATGTCGGCATAGAGCGCTTCGCCACCGGTGAAAGCCAGGAACACCGCGCCCAGCACCGCCAGCGACTGCGCGCGGTGCGAGACGAGAAAGCCGATGGCATGGCGCGGATCGAGCGCCGCCAGCACCTGCGGCTGCTGCAGCACCTGCCACAGACCCGCCGCCGCGAGCACCGCGAACCACAGCAGCATCACCGGCCCGAAGACCTTGCCGACCACGCCCGTGCCCTTGCGCTGCACCCAGAACAGACCGACGAGGATCGCGATCGTGATCGGGATCACGAAGGGCTTGAGCCCGTGCGCCTGCACCTCCAGGCCCTCGACCGCCGACAGCACCGAGATGGCCGGCGTGATCAGGCAATCGCCGTAGAACATCGCGGCGCCCACGAGCCCCAGCAGGCCGACCATCTGCCAGACCCAGGGCCGCGTGGCCGGGCCGGCGACCGCATTGCGCGCCAGCGCCTGCAGCGCGAGGATGCCGCCTTCGCCGTCGTGGTCGGCGCGCAGCACGAACACCACGTACTTCAGCGTCACCACGAAGGTCAGGCCCCAGAACACCAGCGACAGCAGGCCCAGCACCGCGTCCGGCGTCAGCGGCACGCCATGGTCGGGGTTCAGCGTCTCCTTGAAGGCATAGAGCGGCGAGGTCCCAATGTCGCCGAAGACCACGCCCAGCGCGGCGATCAGAAGAACAGGCCCACCCTTGGCATAGGCGGCAGGCTCCGTGGGACTCAAGGTCTGCGCGGAAGAGGTCATGGTGCGGTGTGCGAGCGGTGGCGCGACGATGGTACTGCGCGGTACACGACAATCCGGCGCGTGTCCTCCTCGCCCCACCCGGTCGCCGCGCCTGCGCCGACGCACTACGAGAATTTCCCGGTCGCCTCCTGGCTGTGCCCGCCACGGCTGCGGCCGCCGATCGCCGCGATCTACGGCTTTGCGCGCACGGCCGACGACATCGCCGACGAAGGCGAGGCCGGCGCGGCCGAGCGGCTCGACGATCTGCGCGCCTTTCGCGCCGATCTCGCCGCCGCCGCCGCCCGCGGCGCGGCGCCATCGGCGCGCTGGCCCGAGGTCTTCGGTCCGCTCGCGCATGCCATGCGCAGCTTCGCGCTGCCCGAGCCGCTCCTGGCCGACCTGCTCTCCGCCTTCATGCAGGACATCGAGAAGACGCGCGACGGCCAGGGCTACGCCGATCGCGCCGAACTGCTCGACTACTGCCGCCGCTCGGCCAACCCGATCGGCCGCCTGCTGCTGCACCTCTACGGCGTGGACGATGCACGCGCCCTCGCGCAGAGCGACGCCATCTGCAGCGCGCTGCAGCTCATCAACTTCTGGCAGGACCTGAGCGTGGACCTGCCGCGCGGCCGCTTCTACCTGCCGCACGCCGACAGCGCCGTGCATGGCCTCGCAGCGAAGGACTTCGAAGGCTTCCGGCCGCTGGCCCCCGCCGCACCGCCACCCGCCGCCATTGCATTGATCGCCGGCGAGGTGGCCTGGGCGCGTGCGCTGATGAACGAAGGCGCGTCGCTGGTGCACCGCCTGCCGGGCCGGGCCGGCTGGGAACTGCGCTTCGTGGTGCAGGGCGGACTTCGCATCCTCGACAAGATCGAGGCGCTGGGTTGCGACAGCTTTTCGCAGCGTCCGACCATCGGCAAGGCGGATGCGACGCTTCTGGCCTGGCGCGCCTTCTGGATGCGGAGACAATCCCCCGCGATGAAGAGTTTTCCACGATGACGCCCGAGCAGTACGTCCAGGACAAGGCTGCCGCTTCGGGCAGCAGTTTCTATTACGCCTTCCTGTTCCTGCCGAAGCCGCGGCGCGCCGCGATCACGGCCTTCTATGCCTTCTGCCGCGAGATCGATGACGTGGTCGACGAGGTCAGCGACCCCGGCGTCGCGGCGACCAAGCTGGCCTGGTGGCGCACCGAGGTCGCCCAGTCCTTCGCGGGCCGGCCGCAGCATCCGGCGATGCAGGCGCTGATGCCGCACGCCACGGTCTACGGTATCGAGGAGCGCCAGCTGCACGAAGTGATCGACGGCTGCCAGATGGACCTGGACCAGACCCGCTACCTCGACTTCCAGGCCCTGAAGCGCTATTGCCACCTGGTGGCCGGCGTGGTGGGCGAAGGCGCGGCGCGCATCTTCGGCCAGACCGACGCGCAGACCACCGCCTACGCCCACAAGCTGGGCCTGGCGCTGCAGCTGACCAACATCATCCGCGACGTCGGGGAGGACGCGCTGCGCGGACGCATCTACCTGCCGGTCAGCGAGCTGCAGCAGTTCGACGTCAAGGCGCACGAAATCCTGAACCGCCTGTACTCCGAGCGCTTCGTCGCGCTCATGAAGTTCCAGGCCGAGCGCGCGCATGCGGCCTACGACGAGGCGCTCGCCCTGCTCCCGGCTGCCGACCGGCGCACCCAGAAGCCGGGCCTGATGATGGCCAGCATCTACCGCACGCTGCTGCGCGAGATCGAACGCGACGACTTCCAGGTGCTGCAGCAGCGCGTGAGCCTGACTCCGGTGCGCAAGCTGTGGCTCGCGTGGCGAGTCCAAGCGCTAGGGAAACTTTGAGTCAGGTTGCCGTCATCGGCGCCGGCTGGGCCGGCCTGGCCTGCGCCGTCGAAGCGACGCGCGCCGGTCATGCGATCACCGTGTTCGAAGCCGCCCGCACCCTCGGCGGCCGTGCGCGCGCGCTGCCGGCGCAGATGCCCGACGGGCAACCGGTGCTGCTGGACAACGGCCAGCACATCATGATCGGCGCCTACAGCGCCACGCTGGCGCTGATGCGCGAGCTCGGCGTCGATCCCGGTGCCGTGCTGCATCGCATGCCGCTCACGCTGCGATTTGCCGACGGCGGCGGGCTGCAGGTGCCGCATTGGCCGCCGCCGCTGGACCTGCTGGCCGGCATCCTGGGGGCGCGCGGCTGGTCCTGGCGCGACAAGGCCGCACTGATGCGCGCCGCATTGCGCTGGCGCTGGAATGGCTTTCGCTGCGACCCCGGCGCATCGGTGGCCGCGCTCTGCGCAACGCTGACGCCACGCGTCATGGCCGAGCTGATCGAGCCGCTGTGCGTCTCGGCCCTCAACACGCCGACCGGATACGCGAGCGGCGAGGTCTTCCTGCGCGTGCTGCACGACGCCCTGTTCGTCGAGCGCGGCGGCGCCGACCTGCTGCTGCCGCGCGTCGACCTCGGCGCGCTGTTCCCGGATGCCGCGGCGCGCTGGCTCGCGCAGCAGGGCGCCCAGGTGCGCAGCGGCACGCGCGTGCAGGCCATCGCCCACGAACCAGCGGGCTGGCAGGTCGACGGCGAAAGCTTCGACCGCGTGGTGCTCGCCTGCGCGCCGTGGGAAGCCGCCCGCCTGGCCGCTGGCGTGACGCTGCCCGCCGCAGCGGCCTGGTCGCAGACGGCCGAGGTGCTGCAACACGAAAGCATCGCGACCCTCTACATGGCAGGCGGCGCTGCATTGAGTGCGCCGATGCTGGCGCTGCGTGCGAGTGCCGGCGCGCCGGCGCAGTTCGTCTTCGATCGCGGACAACTCGGCGGACCGCAAGGCCTGCTGGCCTTCGTGGTCAGCGCCAGCGGCGACGAGCGCGAAACGCTGCAACACCAGGTGCTCGCGCAAGCCCGCGAGCAACTCGGCTTGACCGGTTTGCAGCCGGTGCAGACCGTCGTGGAACGCCGCGCCACCTTCGCCTGCACACCGGCGCTGGTGCGCCCCGCGGCCCAGGTGGCGCCGGGCCTGCTGGCCTGCGGAGACTATGTCGAAGGTCCGTATCCCGCGACGATCGAAGGCGCCGTGCGCAGCGGCCGCACGGCGGCCGCCGGTTGCGGGTCCGCGTAAGGGCTCTGCAGCGCACTCAACGCGATGCTGTGCTTGCCCATCAGGCGGTACAGCGTCATGCGCGAAACGCCGAGCTCGCGCGCCGCGTGCGTGACGTTGCGCCCGACCCGGGTCAGCGTGAGGCAGATCGCATCGCGCTCGGCCATCGTGCGCGCCGTGTCAAGGCCCATCCCCACCGGCGTCTCGACCGCGGCAAGACCGAGGTCGGCCGGCCCGATCAGCCGCTGCTCGCTCATCACGACCGCACGCTGCACGCGGTTGTACAGCTCGCGCACATTGCCCGGCCAGCCGTGCGCCATCAGGGCCGCCAGCGCCTGCCGGCTGAAGCCCTTCACGCGGGTCTTGCTCTTGCCCGCGCAGCGCTGGAAGAAGTATTCCGCCAGGATCGGCACGTCCTCCATGCGGCGGCGCAGCGGCATCACGTCGATCGACAGCACGTTCAAGCGGTAGAACAGGTCGTCGCGAAACTGGCCCACCGCCACCGCTTCGGCCAGGTCCACATGCGAAGCCGCCAGCACGCGCACGTCGACCTGCAGGCTGCGCACGCCGCCCACGCGGCTGATCGTCTTTTCCTGCAGGAAGCGCAGCAGGTTGGTCTGCAGCTCCAGCGGCAGATCGCCGATCTCGTCGAGGAACACCGTGCCGCCGTTGGCCGCCTCGATCAGTCCGCGCCGCTCCGACGATGCACCGGTGAACGCGCCCTTTTCGTGGCCGAACAGCTCGGACTGGATCAGCGAGGGCGAGATGGCGCCGCAGTTGACGGCCACGAAGGGGCCGGCCGAACGCAGCGAGCCCTGGTGAATGGCGCGTGCGGCGAGCTCCTTGCCGCTGCCGCTCTCGCCGCCGATCAGCACCGGAGCATCCGTCGCCGCCACCCTGCGGATCTGCTGGCGCAGCCGCGTGATGGCAGGCCCCTGCCCCACCATGCCCATTGCATCCACCACATGCGTGTGGGTCTTGTGCCGGCGCCGCAGCATGGCGCGCTGGCAGGCATGGTCCAGCACCAGTTCGAGCTCGCGCCAGTCGAGCGGCAGGACCTGATGGTGGAAGAAGCAGCCGAGAACCAGTTCGCGGAAACCGGGCGACTCCAGCGCCTGCGCCTCGCACACGCTCACCCACTCCATGCCATGCGATGCATTGACGCAGGCCTCGATCGCCGCCTCCGGCACCGTCAGCGCGGCGCCGACCACCAGCAGGCCGACCGGCAGATGACGATGCGCCTGGATGCGATTCGCCGCCGCCAGGTCGGTCGCATGCATGAGCTCCCAGCCGCGGGCGAGCAACTGCTCCTTGACACCGCCCGCGTCGCCGCCTAGCGCCACGTACAGAAGGGTTCGCAGCTGCATGAGAGACCCGGCTAGAAAGACATCGGCACCCTGACCGTCAATGTCAGGTCGGGCGTATCCCGCGTCAGCCCTGCACCCACGGTCACGTTCACCGCGGTCTTGTCGCTGATCCGGTACGAGTAGCCCAGATTGAGCGATCCCAGCTGCGTGCGTACCGAGGTCACCACCGGTATGCCGTTCTGCCTGGTCTTGCCGATGGAATTGAGCTCCACGCCGACGCTGAATGACGAGCGCTCGTTGAGCGCCAGCCCCATGCCGAAGTTGACGCCGAAGATATTGCCAGGCTTGACCGAACCGATGAACTCGCGCTCGCCGTTCAGCACCAGGCGGCTCAGGTTGTCGCGGCCGAAGTTGTGCGTATAGGTGAAGCTGCCGAAGAACACCGCCGGATCGGTGGGCAGCAGCCAG
This sequence comes from Variovorax sp. LjRoot84, assembly GCF_964254305.1. Classification (NCBI taxonomy): domain Bacteria; kingdom Pseudomonadati; phylum Pseudomonadota; class Betaproteobacteria; order Burkholderiales; family Comamonadaceae; genus Variovorax; species Variovorax sp. LjRoot84. The sequence continues at coordinate 2,545,251 of NZ_CAXUTE020000001.1, read as the reverse complement.
GTGAGCCCGGTCTGCAGCGAATAGAAGCCCGAGCCCGTCGGCAGGTCCAGTGGCAGGCCGCTGCCCGTCGTGTTGCCGATGCAGCGCGTGATGCAGTCGGTGACCACCTCGAAGGGGTCCTTGCCGGTGCGGGTCTTGAAGCGCAGCGAGCCGATCATGTAGGGCCAGTTGCCCTTGCCTTCGTTCAACTGGTAGCGCGCCGCAAGCTCGATGTCGCCGATCGACCGGCCGCTGGTGTCGAACACCCGTTCGTTCGCGGAGCCGGTGAAGATCTCGCGGCTGATGGTGGAGTCGGAACGATAGACATAGGGAACCTTCGCTTCCAGTTCCAGCCGGTTGGTGATGCCCCAGCGGCCGGCGACCGCGGCGGTCAGGGTGTTGCGCTTGACCTCGCGCACGTCGACCAGGCCGATCAGCAACGCGGGGATCACCGTGTAGCCCACCAGCGCGACGCGGTTGTTCGACGAATAGGCGTATTGCAGCGAGGGCTCGATCACATATTTGCCGCGCGGCGTGAGGATGCCGGGCTGATCGAAGATCGGCGCCACCTCCGGCATCTGAAGCGCATCGCCGCTGGGCGCCACGCCTACCCGCACCGGTCGCGGGCCGGTGTCGGCGACCTCGGTCGCCGCGGGCTTGCTTTCGGGTGGTGGTGCGCTGCGCGCCTCCTGGGTCTGCAAGCGCTCCTGCAGTTCGCGATACCGGGCCTCCTGCTCCTGCGCCTGCTGCCGCAGTGCCTCGATCTGACGTCCCTGCTCAGTCAACTGCTGCTGCAGCGCCTCCATACGTTTGGTCGCGCTCTTAGCGGGCGATGTACCCTGGGCCTGCGCAACAGCGCCCGACCATGCCAATGAAGAACAGGCCAGGAACGCAAGCGTCCTGTGCTGCCGGGATGTCTCCATATCTCCACCTCCCTTGTTTTTTCGCTCGGGGGTTGAATGTCGCGCGCCAGCGTAAACGCATCTTTCAAAACGTGGCAAGATGCAAGTTGAAAACAAAAGTAATGGCGAATGCACTGTCTCAAAACTGATGCAGTTCCGCTCGAGCTTCCCTGGCGCCTCGCAGCGCATGCAGTGCGACGCAAGTCCTTGCGGCACAACGCAAGAGACCGGTAACGCGCTCGCTCCATGGCGCGGCCGCCTGTCACAGCGGTGAGACAGCAGGCGCATCCAGTCGTCCGGCCGAACCCGGAGTCCTCCAAGGCGAAAGCACTACCGCACGTGCGATCGGTCCTACACAACCGTCAAGGCGCTGTGACAAATCGTTCGATTGCACGGCCGTGCGCGCGCCGGCGAAATGCGCACGGCCTGGGCAACCGGAGGGGCGCTTCCCTCGGAGACGAGCGCCATGCGAATGAGGCCACGCTGTGTTGGCACCGAAGTTGCACGAGGTCTCTTGAATTGCGGCGACGCAACTCATCCGCGCTTTGTCACGTCAACAAATGGAGACCCTATGAAGAAGACACTTCTGGCTTCGGCCATCACGGTTGCATTCGGGTTCAGCGGTGTGGCGTTTGCCAACGACACGGGCCAGCTCGCGGTTCAATTGACCGGTGAAGGCGACAACACGAGCACGAACACCAGTACCTCCAGCAGCACGAGGACCAGCACCAGCACGCGCACCTCGTCGCGCAGCGACAGCAGCACCAACAAGGATTCGGGTGACGCCTACACCAGCGCTGCACGCTCCGCCGCGCTCAACAACGGCTCCACCGGAACCTTCAGCAATGCCTTCAACGTGACGAAGGCGACGGCCACCAGCAATCTGACCGGCGTGGTGACGGGCAACAGTGTCTACAACATCGGCAACCAGGCCTACAACACCGGCTCCGCCGCGGGCGGCACCGGCAACGGCGGCTACGGCGGCGTCGGCCGCGGCGGCTCGGCCTCCGGCACCGGCACCGGCGGCAACGGCGCAGTCGGTGCGACCGGCGGCAACGCCTCCAACGGCGCCATCAGCCATGGCAGCGCGACCAATGGCAGCGCCAGTGCGGGCAGAGGCGGCGACGGCTATGGCGGCGGTGCGAATGGCTTCAATGCCAGCGGCATCGTGGTTGCGGATGACGACGGCACGGCCACCAGCACCAACGGCGGCTCGCGCACGGCAGGCGCAGGCACCGGCGGCGCCGGCGGGTCGGCCACCAACGGCAGCGCGACCAACGGCAGCGCCAGTAACGGCAACAACACCGCGGGCAGCGGCGGCGCGGGCGGCGCCGGTGGTGCGGGCAACGGCGGCACCAACACCGGCAACGGCGGCACGGGCGGCGTGGGCGAAGGCGGCAGCGGCGGTGCGGGCGGGACCAACACGGTCAACGCCGGGACATTCAACATGTCCAACACCATGACCAGCGTCGGACAATCGGCGGCCGGCATCATGATCGCGAACCAGAACAGCGGCTTCTCGTCGCTGGTCCAGCAAAGCGTGAACGTGCAGGCCAACCTGGCCGTGGGACGGTAGGCCCCAGAGCTCGCACTCGCCGTGGGGCCTGCAGCGCATGCAGGCCGCGCGGCGATGCCGGCTCGCTCACCGGAGAGACACATGAGATCGATCGCACTCTTCGGGTCCGTCGGCCTGGTCGCGGCATTGATGTTGGCGCAAAGCGCCGCGGCGCAGACGTCGGTGGTGCCGAACGGCACGACGGCGTTCTCCAAACCCGTCGATTCGGCGGTGCTCGCCACCTACCGCGGCGGCAACCAGCTGGTGCACAACGAGATGGAACTGACGGGCACAACGGCCGACAACACGGCCCGCAACGTCACGACGGGCAGCAACGCCATCAGTTCAGGATCCTTTGCCAACATGACCGGCCTGCCGGTGGTGATCCAGAACACCGGCGCGAACGTGCTGATCCAGAACGCCGTGATCCTTCACCTGCAGATGAACTGACGGGGGCCCGATGCGCGGCCTCTTGCTCTTCATCTCGCTGATCGCAGCGGCCAGCGCAGCGCCGGGTCAGGTGGCGCACCTGCCGTCCATGGGCACGGGCGACGTGATCATGCCGGTCGTCAGCATGCGGCAGGCACGCCTGGCCGGCACGCTGCTGCAGAAGTACGACTTCAGCTGCGGATCGGCGGCGCTCGCCACCTTGCTCACGCACCACTACGGCTACCCGGTCACGGAGCAGATGGTGTTCGAGGAGATGTACGCCCGCGGCGACAAGAAGAAGATTCACACCGAAGGCTTCTCGCTGCTCGACATGAAGCGTTATCTGGCCGCGCACGGCTTCGAGGCCGACGGCTTCGAACAGCCGCTGGACAAGCTCAACGAGGCACGCGTTCCCGCCATCGTGCTGATCAACGAGAACGGGTATCACCATTTCGTGGTGGTCAAGGGCGTGCAGGCCGACCGGGTGCTGATCGGCGACCCGGCGCAAGGCACGCGCGCGCTGCCGCGCAAGACCTTCGAAGCCATCTGGAAGAACAACCTGCTGTTCGTGGTTCACAACCGCATGGAGTCGGCGCGCTTCAACCTGGCGGCCGATTGGCGCGTGGCGCCGCGTGCGCCGTTGGGCGGCGGCGTCAGCCGTGAAGGCCTCTCCCACATCACCCTGCCCAAGCTGGGACCGGGAGAGTTCTGATGCGCACCGCCCGCCTGCTCTGCGCCCTGCTCGGCTTGGCCCTGTGCCTGCCGGCGCGGGCCGACGCCGTGTGGGAGGCCGTGAGCGACCGGACGCTGGACGGCCTGCGCGGCGGCTTCGATGTGGGCGGCGGCCTGCTGGTCAGTTTCGGCATCACGCGTGCCGTCTACATCAACGGCGACCTGGTCACTCAAACCACGCTCAATTTCGGCCGGCTGTCCGAGCTGACGCCGGCGCAAGCCGCGCAGCTCAACCAGCAGATGACGGCGCTGAACCTGGTGCAAACCGGGCCGAGCAACAGTGTCGCTCCGGACGTCCTGTCGACGGGCGCGGGCACCATCATCCAGAACACGCTGAACAACCAGCACATCGTGAATCAGACCGTGATCGATGCCCGCAGCAACGCGATGGGCATGATCAAGAACCTCAATATCCAGAACACGCTGAACGATGCCTTGACCCGTTCGGCTGCCCCGCGCTGAGTCCTCTCAACCTGCGTCGAGCGCCATGCACAAGGCATGCAGGTTCGGCACGATCAGCTGCGGCCGCGCGCCATGTTCCCAGGGCCGCTCGTCGCGCACCAGCCAGGCGGCCTGCATGCCGGCATCGAGCGCACCGACCACGTCGAGCGCCGCATCGTCACCGACGTGGAGCACATCCTTGGGCAGCAAGCCGACCGAGGCCGCGGCGGCGCGGAAGATCGGCGCATGCGGCTTGCCGCTGCCGAACTCGCGCGCGTTGAAGGCGGCGCGAAACCAGCGCCCGACTCCGGTCTGATGGACATCGGCATTGCCGTTGGAGACGGCCACCAGCGGATAGCGTTCGCTGAGCCACTTGAGCGCGGGCAAGGCGTCGTCGTAGAGCGTCACGCGCTGGCGTTCGGCGAAGAAGATCTCGAAGGCCGGATCGGCCAGCGCCGGGTCTTCGCCCGCGCGCCTGAGCGCCGTGCGTATCGATTCGCGCCTGAGCGCACTCAGGTCGTGCGCAAGATCGGAACGCTCCTTGGCCGTGGCCTCGCGCAGTTCGCGCAAAACGCCGGGCGTCACCAGCAGGTTCGCGGTCTTCGGCGCCTCGCGCACCAGCCATTCGTAGAGCACGCGCTCGGCGCGTTCGATGGTGGGCCAGATCGGCCAGAGCGTGTCGTCGAGGTCGAGCGTGATCGCGGCGATGCGCTTCACGTCGAGGGTCAGGGAATCGGGGGTCGCAAAGGCCATGACCGAGAATAGCGCATGCCTTTTCGCCCTGAAGCTCCTGCCGTCGAAACGAACCAGGAGCGCACCGCCGTGCTCTGGTGCAACCTCGGCTCGCCAGACGAGCCGACCGCCGCCGCGGTGCGTCCCTACCTTGCCGATTTCCTGGGCGACCCGCGCGTGGTCGAGATTCCGCGGGCCCTGTGGGCGCTGATCCTGCACGGCATCATCCTGCGCACGCGACCCGCCAAGTCGGCTGCCAAGTACGCCAGCATCTGGACGCCCGAAGGCTCGCCGCTCAAGGTCTGGACGAAGAAGCAGGCCACCCTTTTGGCGGGCTGGCTCGGCGAGCGCGGCCACCGCGTGACGGTGCGCGACGCGATGCGCTACGGCAACCCGTCGATCGCCGCGCAGCTCGATGCGCTCAAGGCCGAAGGCGCGACCCGCGTGCTGGTGCTGCAGGCCTATCCCCAGTATTCGGCCACCACCACGGCGAGCGTGATCGATGCCGTCAACGCCTGGAGCGCGCGCGTGCGCCGCGTGCCGGAGTTCCGCTTCGTCAATCAGTACCAAGACGAGCCGCTCTACATCGAGGCCTTGGCCCAGAGCGCGCTCCGCTACTGGAAAGACCACGGCCGGCCCGACCAGCTGGTGATGAGTTTCCACGGCATCCCCGAGCGCAATATCCGGCTCGGCGACCCCTACCAGGCCCAGTGCCTAGTAACCGCCGGCCTGCTGGCCGAACGGCTGCAACTCACGCGCGAGCAGTACCGCGTCACCTTCCAGTCCCGCTTCGGCCGCGCGAAATGGCTCGAACCCTACACCGAGCCGACCCTGCGAGAACTCGGCGCGACGGGCGTCGCGCGCGTCGACGTGATGTGCCCCGGCTTTCCGGCCGACTGCCTGGAGACGCTGGAAGAGATCGCGATGGAAGGCCGCGAGGCCTTTCTGCATGCGGGCGGGAAGGAATTCCACTACATCCCCTGCCTCAACGACAGCAGCGCGTGGATCACGGCGCTGGCCGCGATCGCGGAACGCCACTTGAGCGGCTGGCCGACGCGTTCGGCCTGAGTTCAATAGCGGCCCAGGTAGTCGCGCTTGCCGATCGGCACGCCGCTGTGCCGCAACACGTCGTAGGCCGTGGTCACGTGAAAGAAGAAGTTGGGCAGCGCGAACTGCAGCAGGTAGCGCTGGCTCGTGAACTCCAGCTCGTTGCTGCCCACCTTCATCGAGACGGACCGTTCCTCGAAGCCGTCGATCTGGGCGCGATCGACGCTGTTCAGGAAGTCGACCGTCTTGGCGATGCGCGCCTGCAATTCGTCCCAGGTCTTCTCGGTATCGGGAAAGCTCGGCGCCGTGATCGCGGCCAGCCGCGCGGCACCGAGCTTGGAGGCGTCGCTGGCGCGCTGGATCTGCCCTGCCAAGGTCAGCATGTCCGGCGCGAGCCGCGCATCGACAAGCGTCGCTGGGTCGATTCCCGAGGCCTGCGCATGCGCGAGCCCCTTGTCCAGCAGATGGGAGAGTTGGCCGAGCCCGCGGATGAACACCGGGATCGAGATGTCGTAGAGGGAAAGCGTCATGAAAGCTCCGGATTGATGCAGCGGCCGATTGTGGCCATTGCATCAATCACGTGCCGGCGGCGCGCACAAAGGCCTCGATCGGCGCCAGATGCTCCGGCACATTGAGCGCCGGCGCATGACCGCAGCCCGGCACTTCGATGATCTGCAGGCGCCCCGCGGCGCCGGGGCCTCGGCGACGCATCTCGTCCAGCGTCGCCGGCAGCACGAGATCCGACTCCGCACCGCGCAGGCACAGCACCGGCACTTCGATCGCGTCGTAGTGCGACCAGAGCAGGTAGTCCTCCGGATGGGCAACGAACTGGCGCACCATGGCCGGGTCGTAGTGCGGCGTCACGCGGCCGTCGGGCAGGCGGCGCGTGGAGGTCTCGGTGAGCCGGCGCCATTGCGCGTCGCTGAGCCAGCCGTAGGGCTTGTAGACCGTGCGGAAGAAAGCCTCGAGCTCGGCCACGGTGTCGAAGGCGGGCGGCTGGCCGGCATAGGAACGGATGCGCTCGACCGCGGCTTGCGCGATCTGCGGCGCGTTGTCGTTGAGCACCAGGCTCGCGATGCGCGGTTTCATGCGCGGCTCCAGCAGCCCGCCGGCACAGACCATGCCGATCGCGCCGCCCATCGAGGTGCCGACCCAGTGCACTCGCTCGAGCGCGAGCGCGTCGCAGAGACCGGTCGCCAGGCGGGCATAGAAGGACAACTGGTACTCGTCGTCCGGCGCCGGGCTCCACTGGCTCAGGCCGCGGCCGATGGTGTCGGGGCAGATCACGCGGAAACCGCGGTCGGCGAAGTGCACGGCCAGCTCGTCCATGTCGCGAGCGGTGCGGGCCAGCCCGTGCCAGGCGATGAGCACAGGGCCGCCGGACGTGCCCCAATCCATCCAGTGGATCTCGCGTCCCGCGATCTGCAGGTAGTTCGAAGTCGGTGCGTTCATCGGAGAGCCCTCGCACGCAGGCGACCGACGATGCCGGTCGGGAAGTAGTAGACCGAGAGCACGAACAGCACGCCCAGCCACAGCAGCCAGCGATCGGGCGAGAGCAGCGCCGCCAGCCAGGGCGCGCCGCTCGTGGCTTCGCTGCCGATGCGCAGCAGGTCCTGCAGGTAGCTCTGCGCGACCACGAAGAGCGCCGCGCCGACAGCCGCGCCGTAGAGCGTGCCCATGCCGCCGATCACGACGATGAGCAGCACGTCGACCATGATCTCGAAGCTGAGCGAGGTGTCGGGTCCGTTGTAGCGCAGCCAGATCGCGAGCATCGCGCCGGCCAGCGTCGCGAACAGTGCCGACAGCACCGAAGCCGTCGTGCGGTAGACCACCACGCGGTAGCCTATCGCCTCGGCGCGGAACTCGTTCTCGCGGATCGCCTGCAGCACGCGGCCGAAGGGCGAGTTCACGATGCGCAGCAAGGCCAGCACGAGCACCACCGCGGTCACGAACAGCAGGTAGTAGCAGAGCAGCCGCCCGTCGAGCGAGACGCCGAGAAAAGGTTCTTCGGCGAACTCGAAGCTCGGCGAGATCAGCTCGGGCAGCTTGAAGGTCAGGCCGTCCTCGCCGCCGGTGAAATCCGACAGCTGCGAGGCCAGCGTCTGGAAGGCCGAGGCCACCGCGAGCGTGATCATCGCGAAGAAGATCGCGCGCACCCGCAGCGAGAACAGCCCAATCGCGAGCGACAGCACCAGCGAAACCGCGAGCGCCGCGCCCAGGCCCAGCAGCACGGTGCCCCAGCCGGGCCCGAGCCGCGTCGCCGAGATCGCGATGCCGTAGGCGCCGATGCCGAAGAACATGGTGTGCGCGAAGCTCACGATGCCGGTGTAACCGAGCAGCAGGTCGAAGCTCGCGACCAGCACGATGAACACCAGCACCTTGGCCGCGACGCTCAAGGCCTTGACGCCAGGGAAGATGAAAGGCGCGAGGGCCAGGCCCAGCACCAGCACGACGAGCAGCACCGCGAGCACGCGACTGCGCGGCATGTCGTTGGAAAGAAGGCGAGACAGCATGAATGAATCCGATCGTCCTGAGTCCTGAGCGTGTCGAAGGGTCGAAGGATCAACGGCTGCTGGCGACGGGGTACACGCCCTGCGGCCGCCACAGCAGCACCGCCACCATCAGCGCGATGCTGGCGAACTGCGTCGCGGTCGGCAGCAGGAAGCCGGTGTAGTTGGTCATGAGGCCGACCAGCAAGGCGCCGATCAGCGCGCCGGTGGTCGAGCCCAGGCCGCCGATGATGATCACGATGAAGATCAGCACGTTGACCTGCGCGCCCATCTGCGGAATGAGGTTCTGCTGGAACAGGCCCCACATCACGCCGCCCAGTCCCGCGAGCGCGCTGCCGACCACGAACACGCCGACGAACAGGCGCCCGATGCGGTAGCCGAGCGACTCGACCATCTCGCGGTCCTGCACGCCGGCGCGGATCAGCAAGCCGATCTTGGTGCGGCCCAGCGTCCAGGCCAGGAGCCCGAAAACGAAGACGCCGACCGCCACCGCAAGGATGCGGTACTTGCTGATCGCCGCATCGCCCACCAGCAGCGAGCCGCGCAGCGCATCAGGCAGCGGCAACGGAAGTTGTCCCGGACCCCAAATCATCTTGATCAGCTCTTCGCCGATGATCAGGCCGCCCACGGTGATGAGGATCTGCTTCAGGTGCTGGCCGTAGACCGGCCGCACGATGAAGCGCTCGAAGGCCAGGCCGACCGCGCCGGCCACCGCCATCGCGACCAGCATGGCGGGGAAGACCGCTACCAGGTTGCGCCACAGCTCCTGCGAGCCGGTCCAGTCGCTCATGCCGCCGAGCACCGTGCTGGCCACGAAGGCGCCCAGCGCGATGAACACGCCGTGGCCGAAGTTGAGCACGTCCATCAGGCCGAAGATGAGCGTCAGGCCCGAGGCGATGATGAAGATGATCATGCCCATCGCGAGTCCGGCGACGGTGAGCGTGAGCCAGGTGGAGAAGGAGCCGGTCAGCGGGAACGCGATCAGCGCGATCACCGGCACGAGCGCCATCGGCTTCCAGTCGAAGTCGAGTTTCATAGTGCCAGCCCCAAGAGCGATTGCTGCAGTTGTTCGTCGGCCGAGAAGGCCGCCATCGTCCCGCTGTGCACCACGCGCCCGTTGTCCATCACGGCCACGGTGTCGCCCAGGCGCTGCGCGAAGTTGATGTTCTGTTCGACCAGCAGGATCGTGACGCCGCTCCTCTTGAGCTCGCTGAAGGCGTCGATCATGTTGTTGATGATGGCCGGTGCGAGACCCTTGCTGGGCTCGTCGATGATCAGCAGCTCGCGCGGCTCGACGATCGCCCGGGCCACCGCGAGCATCTGCTTCTGGCCGCCCGAGAGCTTGCCGGCAGGATGGTTCCAGAATTTCTCCACCGCGGGGAAGAGCTTGAAGATCCACTTCAGGCGTGCGTCGTCCATTTGCTCGGCGTTCTTGGCCGCGCGCGCCGCGAGCAGCATGTTCTCCTTGACCGTGAGGTCGGAGAAGATGCCCATGTTCTCGGGCACGTAGGCGATGCCGAGCCCGGCGATCTGCGGCGTGTGCAGCGCAGTGATGTCCTGTTCGCCGAAGCGCACGCGGCCTTCGGACGCATGCCACAGGCCCATGATGGTCCTGAGCGTGGTGGTCTTGCCGGCGCCGTTGCGGCCCAGCAGCATCGTGAGCTGGCCGCGGGGCACCGCAAGGTCGACGCCGTGGAGGATGTGATAGGCGCCGATGTGGGTATGGACGCCTTCGAGTTGCAACAAGGCTGGATGGCTCATGGTGTTGCTCCTTCCCCCGGGCGGGGGAAGGCCAGGATGGGGGCGGTCACATGCCGCGAAGCGTCCTCGGCGCCAGCCGCAGGCAAGCCGAGGTAAGCCTCCTGCACGATCGGCGAAGCGATCACCTCCGACGGCTCGCCATCGGCCACGAGCTGCCCGTTGTGCAGCACGATGATGCGGTCCGCGAGCTCGCGCACCACGTCCATCTTGTGCTCGACCAGGAGGATGGTCTTCGTCCTGTCTTTCTTGAGCGCGCGGATCAGGTCGAGGATCACCGGCGCCTCGGCCGCGTTCATGCCGGCCGTCGGTTCGTCGAACATGAAGACCTTCGGTTCGAGCGCCATCAGGAGCGCGACTTCGAGCTTGCGCTGGTCGCCGTGGGGCAGGCTTGCGACCGTCGCATGCTCCTTGGCCTTGAGCGCGACCTCGGCCAGGATCGCATCGGCGCGCTCGGTCAGCGCGCGATGATCGCTCCAGATGCTCCAGAGATTGAGCCCGCGCCGGTGCGCGCCCTCGCGCGTCGCCTGCACCGCGAGGCGCACGTTCTCGAGCACCGTGAGATTGGGAAAGAGATTCGTCAACTGGAAGGCCCGGCCCAGCCCGGCCCGCGTGCGCGCCGAGGCGCTCTGCCCCGACAGCAACTGCCCGTCGAGCAACACCGTGCCGGCCGTCGCCTTGAGTTGCCCCGAGATCAGGTTGAAGTAGGTGGTCTTGCCCGCGCCGTTCGGGCCGACGATCGCGGTCAGCGTGCCAGGTGCAAAGCTGCAACTGACATCGTTGACCGCGACATGGCCTCCGAAACGGACGGTGAGTCCGCGCGTTTCGAGCATCGGGCTAGCGCTTGTTCTTTACCGGGATGTCCATCTCGGACGCCTTGATCTCGTGCACCAGCTCCGGCACGCCCCAGGCAAACGCCGGGTCGGCCTTGATCTTGAAGTGGTACATGCTCTGCAGCGCCTGGTGGTCTTCCTTGCGGAAGGTCATCGGGCCCTTGGGCGTGTCGAAGCTCATGCCTTCCATGGTGGAAATGAGCTTGTTGGTGCCGGTGTCGCCGCCGGTCTTCTTGAGCGCCGTCACCACCGCCATCGCAGCCGAGAAGCCGCCGGCCGTGAAGAAGTCCGGCGGCGTCTTGAACTGCTTGTAGTGGGCCGCGACCAGCGCCTCGTTCACCGGATTCTTCGGGATGCCGAAGTAGTAGTAGGTCGCGCCTTCCATGCCCGGGAACTGCTTGTAGCTGGCCATCGCCGGCAGGATGTTGCCGCCGGTGGCGATCTCGATGCCGTAGCGCTTCAGGTCGAGGTCGGCGATCTTGAACGGGTTGCCGGCGCCGGCCCACACGATCCAGATCACCTTGCGGCCCGGCAGGTCCTTGAGCTTGTCGATCAGGCGCTGGGCGCCGGCCGTGAAGTCGGTGGTGTTCTGCGGCAGGTACTCCTCGTGGACGACCTTGGCCTTCTTGACCGAATCCTTGAAGGCCTTCACGCCGTCGCGGCCGAAGGCATAGTCCTGTGCCAGCGTGGCGATGCTGACGCCGGGCTTGTCGAGCGCCACCGCATTGCTGATCGCATCCTGGCTCGAATTGCGGCCGGTGCGGAAGATGTACTTGTTCCACTTGTCGCCGGTGATCGAGTCGGCCACCGCGGGCTCGACCAGCAGGATCTTCTTGTACTCCTCGGCCACCGGCAGCATCGCCAGCGCAACGCCGGAGGACGTGGGGCCGACCGCGAGCGCTGCCTTGTCGTCGGCATAGGCCGCCGCCAGCAGCGACTTGCCGAGGTCGGGCTTGCCCTGGTCGTCCTTCTCGATCACGACGAGCTTCTTGCCGTTGACGGCCATGGTGCCGCCCGTGGCGTATTCGAGGCCCATCATGAAGCCGGTCTGGGTCTGCTTGCCATAGGCTTCGAGCGGACCGGTCTTGCTGTAGATGTGGGCGATCTTGATCTCGTTCGACTGGGCCCAGGCGGGGGTCGTGAGAGCCGAAGCGGCCAAGGTGGCGAGCGCCGCGATAGCGACGATGTAACGACGGTGCATTCTTTGTCTCCTGATTTGGGATGACTGAATATTGCACAGTTCGTGCCAGTCACGATCGCCTTGATGGCAAAGGACTTTCCCTCGTACGAAGACGCGGAAGACTGGAATCAAGACACTTGAAATGCCTTAATTTCAGACAGTTGCATGTTTTTCAGTCAGGGTTTTCCAGACGTTCGTAGAGCGTCGCGCGCGAGATGCCGAGCAGCCTGGACGCCGCCAGCTTGTTGCCGCCGGTCTCCGCCATCGCGGCGGCGATCGCCCGGCGTTCCAGCTCCGCGATCTGCTGCGCGAGCGGCCGCAGCAGCGCCTTGCCGTCGTCGGCTTCGGAGGCCGCCGGCAGCGCATCGGGCGCCGCAATCTTTTCCTGCCCGGTCTCGCGCAGGATGCGCTCGAGCTGCGCCGCGTCGATGCGCTGCGAATCGCTGCGCATGGTCACCTGCTCCAGCACGTTGCGCAGCTCGCGGATGTTGCCGCGCCAGTGCTGCGCGGCCAGCAGCGCCAGCGCATCGGGCGTGAGCTCGGGCGGCGCCTCAGCGCTGCGCAGCGCCATGTCCTCGCCCAGCGCCTCGACCAGCGCCGGAATGTCGGCGCGCCGCTCGCGCAGCGGCGGCACGCGCACCGGCAACACGTTGAGCCGGTAGTACAGGTCTTCTCGAAAACGCCCTTCCCGCACCAGCACCGCGAGGTCGCGCGAAGTGGCCGCGATCACGCGCGCATCGAAGGGCACCAGCTTGTTCGAGCCCAGCGGCTCGATCTCACCCTCCTGCAGCGCGCGCAGCAGCTTGGCCTGCAGGCCGAGCGGCATGTCGCCGATCTCGTCGAGGAACAGCGTGCCGCCGTCGGCCAGCTTGAACTTGCCTTCGCGCGCCTTGCGGTCGGCGCCGGTATAGGCGCCGGGCGCGACGCCGAAGAACTCGGCCTCCAGCAGCGTGTCGGGCACGGCCGCGATGTTCACGCTCACGAAGAGCTTCTGTGCGCGCGCCGAGGCCGCGTGGATCGCATGCGCGAGCAGCTCCTTGCCGGTGCCGGTTTCGCCCAGGAGCAGCACCGGGCTGGAAGACTGCGCCGCACGCCGCGCATGGCGCTTGACCTCCACCGCCGCCGGGCTGCTGCCGATGAAGCTGGCGAAGGTGTACTTCGAGCGGCGCAAGCCGTCGGCCGACTGCTGGTAGAGCGGGTTGTTGCGCTGGCTCGCGAGTTCGCGCCGCGCATCGTCGAGGTCGCGCTGCAGCAGCGCGAACTTGCTGATGAGCGGCTGCAGCGTGTCTTCCGGATGGTCGAACAGCACGATGCCGATCGCGCCGATGACCGCGCCGGCCGCGCCGCCCTCGCCCTCCTCGCGCAAGGGAATGCGGCTGACGACGAAGGTGCCGGCCTTGTTGGTGAGCAGGTCGATCAGGATCGGCTCGCCGGTTTCGAGCACGCGATGCATCAGCGTGTTGGGAATCACGTCCTCCACCTGGTGGCCGAGGAACTGGTCGATGGACGAGAAGCCCAGCGCCGGCAGGAAGCGCCGGTAGCCCTCGTTGACCCAGACGATGCGCCCGCCGCGGTCGACCAGGAACATGCCCTGGCTGATGCTGGAGAACAAATGGAACATCGAGCGCGCGGCGAGCGCGAGGATGCCATCGGCATCGAGCGGCAGTGCGGGCGGTGGCGCGGTGGCGGCTGACATGGCCGGATCGTAGCGCGCGCATCCTGCGGCGCATCAATGGCCCACGAGTTCGGCATCAATGAATTCTTAGCACTTGGTTAGGATGCAAGGTTTTTCGAGTTGCAGTAAGGGCAATGGTTCTCGAGGCTCGCAGACTTGCTATGCTGCGCGCCTTGCACGGCCCACCCGGCTGCGCCCCGGCCCAGCGGCGAACGATCGGTTCGCCAGCCACGCCACTTTTGCGGAACGCTTTTCTCATGAGGAACTCCCGGCTTCCCGCGCTCTGGCTCGCGCTTCCCCTGCTGCTGTCGGCCTGCGCACTGCCGCGCCCGCCCGAGCAGGTGACTGCACCGACGCCCACGCAATGGCACACGCCCCTGCCCCATGGCGGCTCGCTGCCCGTGCTGGCCGACTGGTGGCGCCAGCTCGACGATCCGCTCCTGGTCGAATTGATCGACGCGGCACAGGCCGCGAGTCCCAGCGTGGCCAGCGCGGCCGCGCGCATTGCCGAGGCGCGCGCGACGCGCGTGTCTGCGGGTGCGGCACTGGCACCGAATCTCACGGGCAACGTATCGGCCAGCCGCGGCAACTCGCCCACCAGCGGCTTCGGCGGCACCGGTAGCAGCGGCAGCGGCCTCACCGCGATTCCGCCGGTCACGACGATCCAGGCTGGCCTGCAATCGAGCTGGGAAATCGACCTGTTCGGCGGCCTGCGCGCGAGCCGCGATGCGAGCCAGGCTCGGCTTGCGGGCGCCGATGCGAAATGGCACGAGGCACGGGTCTCGATCGCAGCCGAAACCGCCACCGCCTACCTCGGCGAACGCGCCTGCCGGCGCCAGCTCGCCGTGGCCACATCCGACACGCAGTCGCGTGCCGAGACCGCACGGCTGAACGATCTGTCGATGCGCGCCGGCTTCACCGCGCCGGCCGACGCCGCACTCGCACGCGCCGGTGCCTCCGATGCGTCGGCGCGCCTCACGCAGCAGCGGGCGCAGTGCGCGGTGCAGCAGCAGGCGCTGGTCGCTCTGAGCGGCATCGATGCGCGCACGCTGCAGGCCAAGCTCGATGCCGCGCCGGTCGATCGCCCGCTGCCGGCAGTCCAGGCCGTCGCCAGCGTGCCGGCCGAGGCGCTTGCGCAGCGGCCCGACGTGTACTCGGCGGAGCTCGGCGTGGCCGCGGCGAGCGCCGACGCCGGCGCGGCGCTGGCGCAGCGCTTTCCGCGCCTCACCCTGCAAGGCTCGATCGGGCGGCTGCAGATCCGCACCAGCGGCATCCGCGAGACGATGGACAGCTGGACCATCGGCCCGGTCGCGCTCAGCGTGCCGATCTTCGACGGCGGCACGCTCGCGGCCAATGTCGATGCCGCGCGGGCGCGCTACGACGAGGCCGTCGCGCTCTACCGCGCCAACGTGCGCCAGGCGGTGCGCGAAGTCGAGGAAGCGCTGATCAACCTGCAGAGCACCGATGCGCGCGCCGGCGATGCCAATGCCGCGGTGCAGAACTACCAGGCCTCCTTCGATGCCACCAGCGCGCGCTACCAGAGCGGCCTGGCCAGCCTGTTCGAACTCGAGGATTCGCGGCGCACGCTGTTCGCGGCGCAGACCGCGCGCGTCTCGCTGCAGCGCGAGCGCGCCGAGGCCTGGGTGGCGCTCTATCGCTCGATGGGCGGCGGCTGGACGCGGCCCGGATCCGCAACGACAACAACGACCTCAACGACAGCAACGTCGCCATCATGAAAAGAATGAAGCGTTCCACCCTCGTCATCGTGCTCGCCGTGGTCGTGCTGCTCGCCGCGGCCGCGTTCATGTTCTCGCGCGGCAAGCCGGAGGGCGCTGCCGCCAAGCCCAAGGATGCGGCGGCAGCGCCGGCCAAGCCGGCGCTGACCGTGACCATCGCCAAGCCCGAGACCAGCGAGCTCACCGTCACGCTCGCGGCCAACGGCAATGTCGCGGCCTGGCAGGAAGCCAGCATCGGCTCCGAATCCAACGGCCTGCGCCTGGCCGAGGTGCGGGTCAACGTCGGCGACGTGGTCAAGAAGGGCCAGGTGCTCGCCACCTTCTCGGCCGAGACCGTGCAGGCCGACGTCGCGCAGGCACGCGCCTCGCTCGCCGAGGCCAAGGCCACCGCCGCCGATGCCGCCGGCAACGCCGCGCGAGCCCGCACGCTGCAGGCCACCGGCGCGCTGAGCCAGCAGCAGATCAACCAGTACCAGACCACCGAGCAGACGGCCAAGGCCCGCGTCGAAGCGGCCGAGGCCGTGCTCGCGGCGCAGCAGGTGCGCGGCCGCAACACGCAGGTGCTGGCGCCCGACGACGGCGTGATCTCCTCGCGCACCGCCACCGTAGGCAGTGTGCTCAGCGCCGGCACCGAGCTGTTCCGGCTGATCCGCCAGGGCCGGCTCGAATGGCGCGCCGAGGTGACCTCGGCCGAACTGAGCCGCGTGGCGGTCGGCACGCCGGCCATCGTCATCAGCGCCAGCGGCGCCCAGGTCAGCGGCAAGGTGCGCAGCATCGCGCCGACGGTCGATCCGCAGACGCGCGCGGCGCTGGTGTACGTCGACATTCCCAACGTTTTGGAGAACACCGGCATCAAGGCCGGCATGTTCGCGCGCGGCGATTTCCAGCTCGGCCGCAGCAGCGCGCTCACCGTGCCGCAGGCGTCGATCGTGCCGCGCGACGGTTTCAACCATCTGCTCTTGCTGCAGCCGGACAACCGCGTCGCGCAACTCAAGGTCGAGACCGGCCGCCGCGTCGGCGATCGCGTCGAGATCACGACCAGGCTGCCGGCCGATGCGCGCGTGGTGGTCCAGGGCGCCGGCTTCCTCAACGACGGTGACCTGGTGCGGGTGGTGGACGCCTTGCCGAACAAGGAGCAGCGTCCATGAACGTCTCGGCCTGGTCCATCCGCAACCCGATCCCGGCGGTGATGCTGTTCGTGCTGCTCACCTTCGCGGGGCTGCTGTCCTTCAACGCGATGAAGGTGCAGAACTTCCCCGACATCGACCTGCCGACCGTCACCGTCTCGGCCTCGCTGCCGGGCGCCGCGCCCTCGCAACTCGAGACCGACGTCGCGCGCAAGCTCGAGAACTCGATCGCCACCGTGCAGGGCCTGAAGCACATCACGACCAAGGTGCAGGACGGCGCGGCCACGCTGATCGTCGAGTTCCGCCTCGAGAAGCCGGTGCAGGAAGCGGTCGACGACGTGCGCTCCGCGGTGCAGCGCGTGCGCGCCGACCTGCCGGCCGACGTGCGCGACCCCGTAATCAACAAGCTCGATTTCGCAGCCCAGCCGGTGCTGGCCTTCACCATCGCCTCCACGCGCATGGACCCGGAGGGGCTCTCTTGGTTCGTCGACGACACGGTGACCAAAAAGCTGCTCGCCATCAGCGGCGTCGGCGCCGTCAACCGCGTGGGCGGCGTCACGCGCCAGGTGCACATCGACCTCGATCCGGGCAAGCTGCAGGCGCTCGGCGCCACCGCGGCCGACATCTCGCGCCAGCTGCGCCAGGTACAGACCGAAAGCGCCGGTGGCCGCACCGACCTGGGCGGCAGCGAGCAGCCGGTGCGCACGCTGGCCACCGTGCGCTCGGCCGACGAGCTGGCGGACATGCAGATCCCGCTCTCGGACGGCCGCCGCATCCGGCTCGACCAGGTGGCGCGCGTCTCCGACACCATCGCCGAGCCGCGCGCTGCCGCGCTGCTCGACGGCAAGCCGGTGGTCGGCTTCGAAGTCGCGCGCAGCCGCGGCGCGAGCGAGGTCGAGGTCGGCGGCGCGGTGCAGAAGGCGCTGGCCGAGCTGCGCGCGCAGCATCCGGACATCCAGCTCACCGAGGCCTTCAACTTCGTCGAGCCGGTGCAGGAAGAGTACGACGGCTCGCTGCACCTGCTCTACGAAGGCGCCCTGCTCGCCGTGCTCGTGGTGTGGCTGTTCCTGCGCGACTGGCGCGCCACCTTCGTCTCGGCCGTGGCGCTGCCGATGTCGGCGATCCCGGCTTTCATCGGCATGTACCTGTTGGGCTTCTCGATCAACGTGGTCACGCTGCTGGCGCTCTCGCTGGTGGTCGGCATCCTGGTGGACGACGCGATCGTGGAGGTCGAGAACATCGTGCGCCACCTGCGCATGGGCAAGAGCCCCTACCAGGCGGCGATGGAGGCCGCCGACGAGATCGGCCTGGCGGTGATCGCCACCACCTTCACGCTGATCGCGGTGTTCCTGCCCACCGCCTTCATGAGCGGCGTGGCCGGCAAGTTCTTCAAGCAGTTCGGCTGGACCGCCTCGCTGGCGGTGTTCGCCTCGCTGGTGGTGGCGCGGATGCTGACGCCGATGATGGCGGCCTATATCCTGAAGCCCCTGGTCGGCGCCGAGAAGGAGCCGCGCTGGCTCGCCTTCTACATGCGCCTGGCCGAGCGCAGCCTGCGGCACCGCTTCACCACCATGGTGCTGGCCACCCTCTTCTTCTTCGGCTCGGTGGCGATGATCCCGCTGCTCAAGACCGGCTTCATCCCCCCCGACGACAACTCGCAGACCCAGGTCTATCTGTCGCTGCCGCCGGGCTCGACGCTGGCCCAGACCATGGCGATGGCCGAGGAGACGCGGCAACGCGTGATGGCGGTCGAGCATGTGAAGAGCGTCTACACCACAGTGGGCGGCGGCAGCGCGGGCGGCGATCCCTTCGCCAACTTCGGCACGCCCGAAACGCGCAAGGCCACGCTCACCATCAAGCTGGCGGACCGCGGCGACCGGCCGCGCAAGCAGGGCATCGAGAACGAGATCCGCAGGGCGCTCGAGACCCTGCCCGGCGTGCGCAGCACCGTGGGCCTGGGTGGCTCGGGCGAGAAGTACATCCTGGTGCTGACCGGCGAAGACCCGGCGGCGCTCACAAGCGCGGCACGCGCGGTCGAGAAGGACCTGCGCACCATTCCCGGCCTGGGCAACATCACTTCGACCGCGAGCCTGATCCGTCCCGAGATCGCGGTGCGCCCGAACTTCGCGCGCGCGGCCGACCTGGGCGTCACCAGCTCGGCCATCGCCGAGACGCTGCGCGTCGCGACCCTGGGCGACTACGACCAGGCGCTGCCCAAGCTCAACCTGGCGCAGCGCCAGGTGCCGATCGTGGTCAAGCTCGAGGACTCGGCGCGCCAGAACCTCGCGCTGCTCGAACGGCTCAGCGTGCCCGGCAAGAACGGCCCCGTGATGCTCGGCCAGGTCGCCACGCTGACGATGGAAGGCGGCCCGGCTGTGATCGACCGCTACGACCGCTCGCGCAACGTTAACTTCGAGATCGAGCTCTCGGGCGTCGGCCTGGGCGATGCGAAGACCGCGGCGATGAAGCTGCCCTCGATCCAGAACCTGCCGCCCGGCGTGCGGGTGGCCGAGGTCGGCGACGCCGAGATGATGAGCGAGCTGTTCGCGAGCTTCGGCCTGGCGATGCTGACCGGCGTGCTGTGCATCTACATCGTGCTGGTGCTGCTGTTCAAGGACTTCCTGCACCCGGTCACGATCCTGTGCGCGCTGCCGCTGGCGCTCGGCGGCGCCTTCCTCGGCCTGCTGATCGGCCAGAAGGCGCTCTCCATGCCCTCGATGATCGGCTTCATCATGCTGATGGGGGTAGCGACCAAGAACTCGATCCTGCTGGTCGAATACGCGATCGTCGCTCGCCGCGACCACGCCATGAGCCGCTGGGACGCGTTGCGCGACGCCTGCCACAAGCGCGCGCGGCCGATCATCATGACCACGCTGGCCATGGGTGCCGGCATGACGCCGATCGCCTTCGGGCTGAGTGCGGCCGATTCCAGCTTCCGCGCGCCGATGGCGATGGCGGTGATCGGCGGCCTGATCACCTCCACCGTGCTGAGTCTGTTGGTGGTGCCGGCGGTGTTCACCTACATCGATGACATCGAACACTGGATCAAGCGCAAGGTCGCGCGCATCCGCGGCCGCGCGCCCGACCCTGCCGATGCGCCGGAAGGGGCGCCGCCGCTGAAGCAGCAGCCGGCGCCGAACTGAGGCAGCATGGGCCATCGTGATCCCACACGGAGGCAAACCATGAACCCGAAGCGCATTCCTGCCGCGATGTTCTGCGCCGTCCTGCTGGCGGCGGCCACGGCCGCGGGCGCCCAATCGGCCCAAGAGGTGCAGGCCCGGCAACGCTACGAAAGAGAGATCGCGGCCTGCAACAGCGGCACGCTGGCGGCGCCGGCGCGCGAAGCCTGCATCCGCGCCGCCGGCAACGCGCTGGACCGCGCCCTCGGCGGCCCGCCAACGGACGTCACGGCGCCCTCCGCCGACGGCCGCGCCACGATCGTCAGCCCGGCCGGCGCGCCACTGCCCTCCAGCGGCTCCGATGCGGTTCGCTCGCGCGACGGCCGCGCAACCATCGTGCTGCCGGCCGATCGCACCGCGCCTCGCTAGCCGGCATCATTGCAGTCCGGCCAGGGCGGCCTGGATGCGCTGGCCCTGCGCAGGCGTGATCAGCCCCGTCAGCAGTTCGCCGAAGCGCGCCTGGCCTGCACCCGAGTGGATGTACTGCCACCGGTAGGCCGCCAGCAGGGTCTTGCGGATGGTCTCTACCTCGCCCGCGTCCAGCACGCCGGCCTGCGGCTTGTTGGCCATGAAGTACGCACTATCGGCCTCCGCCTGCAATTGCAGCAGGCCGTCGATGCCGGCCACCAGCGCGATGAGATCGTCGACGGCCGCATCGCGTTCTTCCGGCGTGAGCTTCGCGTCCTCGCGCTGCCACTCGAGTTCGTCGAGCACGGCATGCTGCGACTCCTCCTTCCAGTGGAAGAGGAACACGTCCTTGAAGAGCGCCGAGATCTCGGCATCCACCGCAATGCTCTCGCGGTAGTGCACCTGCGTGACGAGTTCGACGTCGCAGGTCAGCGCGAGCACAGCCCAGGTGCACTTGCCGAGCACGAACTGCGCCACCGTGTTGGGCTCGGGCACGAACAGGTAGCCGGCCGGCATGCAGCGCGCGGCCAGGCCTTCGATGCGGCGGAACAGCTCCTGGTGCTTGAGCTCCTCGTCGGTGAAGCGCACCAGCGCCTCCAGCGCCACCTGGTCGCCCAGCCAGTGATCGCGGCTCACTTCGAGCATCTTGGCGCCGACGAAGCGTTCGAGCAGGCCGAACATGCTGGCGTAGGTGCGGCCCTGGATCCGGTTCAGGAAACGCCGCTCGCCGGAGCTCAGGAAAGCGAGGCGCTCCTGCAGCAGCGTCAGCCCGTCGGGCAGGAACTTGTCGGCCGCGCCGAACTCGCGCTGGCGGATCACGTCGCGATCGATGTCCCAGCGGATGCGCTTCGAGTTCTCGATGCAACGGGCATAGCGGAGGGTGGATGTCGCCTGGGACGACACGGTCTGTACGGACTGCATGGTGGGCTCCTTCGAACGCGTCAGGGGATGAACTCATTGTTCGAAGAAGCAGCCTTCGGGACCATGAGGCGGTGGTCCCGGAAATCGCGTTCGACGGGCCGCACGACACGCAAAGCCCGGGACCACGGTCCGGGGTAGGCCTCAGCCGCGTCCCAAACCAGCGTTGCGGGCCAGCACGATCGCCTGCGGCCGGTTTTCGACTTCAAGCTTGGCGAAGATGCTGGTGATGTGGTTGCGCACCGTCTTTTCGCTGAGCTGCAGCGCCGCCGCCGCCTGGGTGTTGTCGCGGCCCTGCGCAATGAGTTCCAGCACCTCGCGCTCGCGTGCGGTCAGGCGTGCGAGCGCCGGGTCTTGCGCCCCGGCATCGGCGGTGCCGAGGAAGTCCCGCACCTCTTCGACCCACAGCGGCCAGACCTCGTCCTGCGCGAGCATCAGGTGGTGCACGCTGTGCAGCGGCACGAAGCGGGCTTGCGTGATGGCGCCCGCGATGAGGCGGCCTTCGTCGAAGGGCACGCGCAGATCGCCGGTGGCATGCAGCACCAGCGTCGGGCAATGCACCTGCGGCAGCAGGTCGGACACGTCGATGCTGTCGAAGGCCCGCAAGGTGCGCGCCGCGTTGGAGGGCGAGGTCGACACGCGCGCCAGTTCGTTGAACCACTGATGCTGTTCGGGCGTTCCTTCGGGCAGGAACTGGCTCGTGAAGAACTGGCGGAAGGCCGCATCCGCACGGCCCCAGCCGATCTCCATCAGCTTCGCCTGCGTTTCGGCTTCCTCGTCGAGCACCCGCCCACCGCCGCGCTTCCTGCGCCCGCGCGCATAGCCGCCCTGCAGCACCAGGCGGCTCACCCGCTCGGGATGGCGCGCCGTGTAGGCGATGGCCAGGCTGACGCCCTGGGAGATGGCGAGCATCGGAAAGCGTTCGAGGCCGGCGGCATCGATCACCGTCTCCAGATCTTGCAGCCAGACTTCGAAACTCACCTGCTCGACCACCCGGTCCGACAGGCCGGTGCCGCGCTGGTCATAGCGCACCAGGGTGTTGCGGGACGACAGCATCTCGAGGACGTGGCCCCAGACCGGGCTGGTGAGGTCGAACTCGAGATGCGAGAGCCAGTTGCCGACTTTCAGCAGGGGCGGCCCCCTGCCGCTCGTGGCATAGGCGATCCGCACGCCGTCGGGCGCGGTGCAGAAGCGGATCTGCTGTTTCAGCGGCATCCCATCACCCCCGGCTGGGCAGTGCCAGCGGAGGGTTATGGTGCCATGGCGGGATCGGCTTGTCAGCCGCGCTCTAGCATGCGCGTCACGTCAACCGGGATCGAAATCTCATTCTTCGTCAGCGGCTCGCACCACGGGTCGCTGGACAAGGCGACGTTTCTTGACGACAACGGTCGGAACCACGAGCGGCGGCGTTCGATGGCCGGACTGGCTCGGAACATGCGCCTCGAAGTCGCGCCCCAGGGCTTTCTTGACGCGGCTGGTATTGAGCACACGAACCACGTCGCCATTGATCTGCGCATAGGAGCCGTCCTCCATCTGCGCCAATGCGCCGATCTGCATGCCTTCCTGAACGGTCCCGAGCAAGCGCACGTCGGTACGCGAGTAGGTAAAGAAGGTCCAGCGGCTGCCCAATCGAATTCGCAGGGGTTGTCGACTCATGGTGAGATCTTGTGCATGGCTTGTGGTCCGGCTTCAAGAACTCGCGCCAAGACCAAACACCGCCGTCACGCGCGCCGCTCGCCAGCCTTGTGGCTTGGCGATCAGCGCAGCGGCGAAGAGATCGTAGCTTAGCGGACCCGCCGCTTCAGGCCGCAGCGCCCGCGCGCCGCTCCTTGCGCTCCGCCATCGCCTTGGCCACGCGCGGTAGGATCAGCACCGCCAGCACGACCACGATCAGCACGAAGGACATGGGCCGCTGGAAGAACACCGCCGCGCTGCCCTCGCCGATCGACATCGCGTTGCGCAGTTGCGCTTCGGCGAGCGGGCCCAGGATCATGCCCACCACCACCGGCGCGGTCGGGAAATCGAAGCGCCGCATGACGACGCCCAGCACACCGATCACGTAGAGCAGCACCAGGTCGAAGGCGCTCTGGCGCATGCCGTAGGCGCCGACCGTGGCGAAGATCAGGATGCCGGCGTAGAGCTGCGGCTTCGGGATCTTGAGCAGCTTGACCCACAGGCCGACCATCGGCAGGTTCAGCACCAGCAGCATCACGTTGCCGATGTAGAGCGACGCGATCAGCGCCCACACCAGCGCGGCCGAGGTGGTGAAGAGCTGCGGCCCGGGCTGGATGCCGTAGTTCTGGAACGCGCCGAGCAGGATGGCCGTGGTGTTCGAGGTCGGGATGCCGAGGGTGAGCAGCGGGATCAGCGCGGCGGTCACGGTCGCGTTGTTGGCGGCTTCGGGGCCGGCCACGCCTTCGATCGCGCCCTTGGTGCCGAACTCGGCCTTGCTGTCCGGGTCCTTGGCGAGCTTCTTCTCGGTCGCGTAGCTGAGGAAGGTCGGGATCTCGGTGCCGCCGGCCGGAATACAGCCGAAGGGCGCGCCGATCGCGGTGCCGCGCAGCCAAGCCGGGATCGAGCGCTTCCAGTCGCGCGCCGTCATGTGCACGCGGCTCAGCTTGTTCTGGCTTTCGACCACGCGGCCTTCGTAGAGCACCGCATAGAGCACCTCGGCCACCGCGAACAGGCCGACCGCGACCAGCACGATCTCGATGCCGTCGAGCAGCTCAGGAATGCCGCCGGTGTAGCGCCCCTGGCCGGAAATCTGATCGAGCCCGATGCAGCCGGCTGCGAGGCCGATGAAGAGCGCCGTCATGCCGCGCAGCGTGCTCTTGCCGAGCACGGCGCTCACGGTCGTGAAGGCCAGCACCATCAAGAGGAAATATTCGGGCGGCCCGAGCTGGACGGCGAAGTCGGCCACGAAGGGCGCGAACAGCGTGACGACCACGGTGGCGATGCTGCCGGCCACGAAGGAGCCGATGGCAGCGGTGGCCAGCGCGGCGCCGGCGCGGCCGCTCTTGGCCATCTTGTTGCCCTCCATCGCCGTCACCATGCTCGCCGTTTCCCCCGGCGTGTTGAGCAGGATGGAGGTGGTCGAGCCGCCGTACATGGCGCCGTAGTAGATGCCTGAGAAGAAGATCATCGAGGCC
Source organism: Variovorax sp. LjRoot84 (assembly GCF_964254305.1). Taxonomy (NCBI): domain Bacteria; kingdom Pseudomonadati; phylum Pseudomonadota; class Betaproteobacteria; order Burkholderiales; family Comamonadaceae; genus Variovorax; species Variovorax sp. LjRoot84. Next base: position 2,520,961 of record NZ_CAXUTE020000001.1, on the reverse strand, counting down.
GTGATGTCGACCTTGCCGGTGATCGGCAGCAGCATCGCCACTGCCACCGCGGGGCCGATGCCGGGCAGCACGCCGACGGCCGTGCCGAGGGCACAACCCACCAGGCACCAGAGCAGGTTGACGGGCGTGATCGCGAGCGCGAAGCCCTGCATCAATGCATTGAAGATGTCCATGTCAGAGCCATCCCGTGGTCGTCAGGCCCGGCAGGTTGATCGCCAGGAACTTGGTGAAGAGCCAGAACACCGGTGCCGAGATCAGCAGGCCGGTCACGATGTCGGTGATCCAGGTGCGCGGCGCATTGACGGCCGCCTGGCCGTTCGCGCGCCGCAGGCCCTGCACGGCCAGCAGGTAGCACAGCGTGCAGCTCAGGATGAAGCCGATGGTGGTGATCAGCGCCGCGTTGAGCAGCAACCCGGCCGTCACCCAGGCGAAGCCGCTCCAGTAGGTCTGCACCGCACCGGAAGGCGCATCCATCTCGCGGAAACCGCCAGTGCGCGACTCCCAGATGATCCAGGCGCCGCACACCGTGAGCGCGACCGACACCAGCCAAGGCAGGAAGTTGGGGCCGACGCCGCCGTAGCCGGCCTCGGACGAGATGCCGATCGCGCCGAAGCCGAGCGCCAGGCCGGTGAGAAGGATGCCGACGCCGACCAGCGTCTGCGGCCAGACGGCGGGCGGCGGCGATTGGGGCTCGAGCGACGCGTATCCGCTCGAGAGGGGGTCGATGTTGGACATTGTTCTGGACCTCGCGTTGGTCAAGGAAGAAAGGAGCACGCCGCCGGGCGTGCTCCCGCGCTTTCGCGAATGCGCGCTCAGACCATGCCGGACTTGATCATGGTCGCGCGCAGGCTCGCGAACTCGTCGTCCACGAACTTGGCGAAGGCCTCGCCCGACAGGACGGCCGGCGTCCAGTCGTTCTTCTTCATGGCCTCGGCCCAGGTCGGCGTCTTGATCGCCGCCAGCACCAGGTCGGTCAACGCCTTGCGCTGCTCGGCCGTGATGCCGGGCGCGCCGTAGACGCCGCGCCAGTTGCCGATCTCGACGTCGATGCCCTGCTCCTTGAGCGTCGGCACGGTGCTGCCGGGCAGGCGCGTGCCGGAGGTGACGGCGATGGCGCGCATCTTGCCCGTCTTGATGTATTCGGCGAACTCGCTGTAGCCGCTGCCGCCGACGGTGACGTTGCCGCCCAGGATGGCCGCCGTGGCTTCGCCGCCGCCGCGGAAGGCGACGTAGTTGATCTTGGACGGATCGACGCCGACCTTCTGCGCGATCATGGCCGCGGCGATGTGCTCGGTGGAGCCGCGCGAACCGCCGCCCCACTTGACGCTGCCCGGGTCCTTCTTGAGCTGCTCGACCACGTCCTTCATGGTCTTCAGCGGCGAACTCGCCGGCAGCACGAACACGTTGTACTCGCTCGTGATGCGCGCGATCGGCGTGGCCTGCGAGAGGTTGACCGGCGGCTTGCCGGTGATGATGCCGCCCAGCATCACGGCGCCCATCACCATCAGCGCATTCGGGTCGCCCTTGGAGCCGTTGACGAACTGGGCCAGGCCGAGCGCGCCGGCGGCGCCGCCCTTGTTGTCATAGGTGACCGTGTCGGCGAGCTTGCTGTCGGTCATCGCCTTGCCCAGCGCACGGCCCGTGGTGTCCCAACCGCCGCCAGGATTGGCCGGGATCATCATCTTGACGTTAGGGCCGGCCCAAGCCGAGAGTGGCAAGGCACCGGTGGCGGCCAGGGCGGCCAGGGACTTCAGAAAGGTATCTCGACGCATGCATGTCTCCTTGGATCTAGGAAGCTGAACGCCCGCTATGATGCGCCGCCCCGCTGTCAGTTGGCTGTCCGGCACACTGGGGTAAACACCGAAATTCCGGCCATGAAGCTGCTGCTAGTCGAAGACGATCTGTCGATGCAAACCACGCTGCAGCGCACGCTCGGGCGCCGCATGATCGACGTGCGTCTTTGCGGCGACGGCGCGGAGGCGCTCGCGCAATGGCGCGCCCTCGAGCCCGACGTGGTGGCGCTCGACCTCAGCCTGCCCACGCTGGACGGCCTGCAGGTGCTGGCGCAGGCGCGTGCCGAAGGCCTGCGCACGCCGGTGCTGCTCCTGACCGCGCGCGGCACGGTCGGCGACCGCGTCGTCGGCCTCAACGCAGGCGCCGACGACTACCTGCCCAAGCCCTTCGACCTCGACGAACTCGAAGCGCGCATCCGCGCCCTGCACCGGCGCCACCGGAGCGCTGGGCCCGAGGCCTTGACCCAGCTGCCGCAGGTCGGCGGATTGCGCTACGAAGCCGACAGCGGCGCCATCTACCACCGCGCCGAGGTGCTCGAGCTCACGCCGCGCGAGCTCGCGCTGCTCAAGGCGCTGATGGTCAAGCCGGGCCACGCGGTCAGCAAGGAACGCCTGTTCGAGCTGGTCTTTCCCGGTGAGACGGACGTGCAGTACGAAGCGATCGAGGTCGTCGTCTACCGGCTGCGCAAGAAGCTGGCCGGCACCGGCGCCGCCTTGATGACGCTGCGCGGCCTGGGCTATCTGCTGCGCGAAGAACGATGATCCGGCCCTTCTCGCTGCGCGCCAGGCTGCTGGTCGGCATCCTGGCGCCGGTCGCGCTGTTCATCGTGATCAACAGCGTGAGCCTCTACCGCCAGAGCCTTGCGGCCGCGACCACCGCCTATGACCGCACGCTGCTCGCCTCGGCCAAGACCATCGGCGAGCAGCTCGATGTGGAGGGCTATGACGAGGCCGCGTCGCTGCGCGCCATCGTCCCCTACTCCGCGCTCGAAGCCTTCGAGGCCGACAACAAAAGCCGCATGTTCTACCGCGTGTCGGCGCAGGACGGCGAAATGATCTCGGGCTTTGCCGAACTTCCCTTCTGGCGCGGCAAGCTGCCGGACCGGCCGCCTTATGCCGCGCTGGTGGACTTCTACGATGCACGCTTCCGCGAGCAGCCGGTGCGCGTGGCGGTGCTGCTGCAGCCGGTGGCAAGCGCGCGCGGGCGCGGCATGGCCGTGGTTCAGGTGGCCGAGACGCTGGAGCTGCGCGAGACGCTGGCGCGCAAGCTGCTCATCGACACGCTCTGGCGCCAGCTGGTGCTGCTGGGCGTGATCGCGGGGGTCACCGTGTTCGTGGTGCAGCGCGCGACCCGGCCGGTGCGCGAGCTGGGCGAAGCCATCGAGGCCCGGGCCGCCGACGACCTCTCGCCGATCGACGCACCCGATGCGCCGCGCGAGCTGCGCCCGCTGGTCGACGCCACCACCCGGGTCATGGGTCGGCTGCAGCGGCTCCTGGACCACCAGAAGCGTTTCGTGCGCGACAGCGCGCACCAGCTGCGCACGCCGCTGGCCGTGCTCAAGGCCCAGGTGCAGTCGGCGCGCCGCGGCGACGTGCCGACCGCGCAGGCGCTGGGCGAGATCAGCGAAACAGTGGAGCGCGCGACCCTGCTTGCCAACCAGATGCTCTCGCTCGCCAAGGTGGAGCAGTTGCGGCAGCAGCCCGAGTCGGCGACGCTGGAGCTCGGCGAGGCGGTGCGCCAGGTGGCGCTCGACCTGTCGCCGCTGCTGGCGGACAAGGCGCTCGACTTCGAGCTCTCGGTCGACGCGGCGCCGGTATGGGTGCGCGCGCACCGCTGGATGCTGCAGGAACTCGCGCGCAACCTGCTGCACAACGCCATCAAGCACAGCCCCCGCGGCGGCGCGCTCGCCGTCCGCGTGCATGCCGAGGGCGAGATGGCGGTGCTCGGCGTGCGCGACGACGGACCCGGCATCTCCGACGAATTGCGGCAGCGCCTCTTCGCGCCCTTCGCGGCCGGCGACCTGGCCAGCGGCTCCGGACTCGGGCTGGCGATCTGCCGCGAAATCGTGCTCGCGCTGGACGGGCGCATCGCACTCGACAACCGGGAAGCCGGCGGACAGCATGTCGGGCTGGATGCCGTCGTGCATCTCCCGCTGGCGCGCGATACTTGAAGCACATGGATCGACTTCGCATCGACAAGTGGCTCTGGGCCGCACGCTTCTTCAAGACCCGCTCGCTCGCGGCCGAAGAGATCGCAAAGAACCGCGTGCAGGTCAACGGCGACGTGGCCAAGGCCTCGCGCGAGGTGAAGGTGGGCGACACGGTGGCGATGCGGCTCGGCGCCCTGACGCGCATCGTCCTGGTGCGCGGCCTCAGCGGCCAGCGCGGCCCGGCGCCGGTGGCGCAGCAGCTCTACGAAGAAACGCCCGAGAGCCTGGCGGCGCAGGCGGCCGCGCGCGAGCAGCGCCGCATGGGCAGCGAGCCGGCGCTCAGCATCGAACAGGGGCGGCCCACCAAGCGCGACCGGCGCGAGCTCGACCAGGCGCGCCGCGTCGACTGGGACAGCCGCTGGAGCGCATCGCTGGATCCCGACGACAGTTGAACATCGCGTACCCTCTCGGGCTTGTCGTTTCCGAGAGGAGTACCTGCGCATGCCCAGCTTCAAGAAGTACCGCGTCGGCAGCAAGTTCAAGCTCGCCGCCATCGATTCCGCCGATACGACTTTCATCGAAGGGCACGAGGACACGCAGCGCGAGCGGCTCGATGCGCTGGCGGTCGAACTCGACGAGCTGCAGAACCTGCTGCATGCCGAGGGCCGACGCAAGCTGCTGCTGGTGCTGCAAGGCATGGACACCAGCGGCAAGGACGGCACCATCCGCTGGGTGTTCTCGCGCACCTCGCCGCTCGGCGTGCGGGTGACGGCCTTCAAGGTGCCGAGCGAAGAGGAACGCGCACACGACTACCTGTGGCGTTGTCACGCCGAGGTACCGCACAACGGCGAGATCATGGTGTGGAACCGCAGCCACTACGAAGACGTGCTGGTGCCGGTGGTCGAAGGCTGGATCGACAAGGCCGAGATTCGGCGCCGCTACGCGCAGATCAACGACTTCGAGCGACTGCTCGCCGAGACCGGCACGGTGATCGTCAAGTGCATGCTGCACATCAGCAAGGAAGTGCAGCGCGAACGCCTGCAGGCGCGCATCGACGAGCCCGACAAGCGGTGGAAATTCAAGCTGGGCGACCTGGACGCGCGCAAGAAGTGGGACGACTACCAGCGTGCCTACGAACGGGCGCTGGCCGCCACCTCCAGCGCCCACGCGCCCTGGCACGTGGTGCCGGCCGACAGCAAGCGCCATCGAAACCTGATGATCGCGCAGCTGCTTGTGAAGACCCTGCGCGAGATGAAGCTCAAGGCGCCGGCCGCCGATCCGGCCCTGGACGGGCTGGTCGTTCAGTAGCCACCTCCCCCAAATGGCGTATTGAAGGGGCTGGGGCCCGGTGGGAGACTTCGCGCTCGCTCGATTCCGGGCCATCACTAACGCCAAGGACAAAGATGGACGTCTTGACCTACTCAGAGCTGCTCACGGGCCTTCTTGCGGCCCTTGGCACCGGCATGCTGCTCCTCACGGCAACCAGCAGGGAGCCGAAGGCGCTGCACGACGAGATCGCGCACCGGGTCGAACAGTCGATCGCCCTGCTCGACGACTGCAAGGACGCGCCCTCGCGCTGACCTCCGCCACAGCCGGAGCGCTGCCGGCTGTCATCAAAGATCGGTCAGCTCGTCATTGATGGCGCGCGCGGTCTTCATGAGATCCGGAACCAGGCGGCGCAGCACGTCCGCCAGCAGCCAGCGCGGCGAAGGCACCGCGATGTTGACGGCGCCGACCGGCTCGCCCGCGCGGTTCACGAGCGGCGCCGCGATCGAGATGTCGCCTACAAAGGCTTCCTGGTCATTCAGCGCATAGCCGAGTTCGCGCACTTTCGCGAGCACTGCGCGCAACCCCGGTAGATCGGTCACGGTGCGCTTGGTCATCGGCGTTCGCTTGGCCGCCGCCAGCATCGCGAGCGCCGCCTCTTCGTCGAGCTGCGCCAGGATCGCGCGGCCGGCAGCGCTGCAGAAGGCCGGCAGGCGCGAACCCACGTGCAGGTCGACGCTGACCGCGTGCAGGCTCGGGAAACGCGCGACATAGACGATCTCCTGGCCTTCCAGCTCCATCAGGTTCACGGTTTCGCCGGTCTTGCGGTTCAGCGCATCGAGATGCGGCGTCACCTTGTCGCGCAGGCGGTCCGTCGCCAGCACGGTGTGGCCGAACTCGAGCATCCGACCTGAGAGCGTGAAGGCCCGCGTGACGGGATGCTGGCGCAGGTAGCCCAGCGCGTGCAGCGTGTGCGTGATGCGCTGCACCGCGCTGCGGTCCATCTGCGCAATGGCTGACAGTTCCGTCAACGCCACCGCGCGCCCGGCGGCGTTGAGCGCCTCCAGCACCTGGAAGCACTTGGCGACCGAACCCATGAAGAGCGGGCTTTCGAGCCCGGCGCCGGCCTTGCGCGCCTTGCGGGCGGCCGCTGCAGCGGTGGATCTGGCTTGGGACATGCTTGCCTCGAGATCGATCGCGCATTATTGCATTGCGATATCACATATTGATAGACAATATGACAGGTAATACAGTGCGCGATTCACGAATCCTCGATGTTGCGACGTTCCCTTTTGACCGCCTTCCTGCTCGCCGCCGCCCTGCCCGGCGCCGCGGCGCACGCGCTGCAGCGCCGACGATCCGGCGCCGCTGCCGATGCCGGACGTGCCGGTGCGTGAAACGCAGCTCGCCGTCGCGGTCGTCGGTGCAGGCGTCGTCGGCAGCTGCATTGCGCTCGCGCTGCAGAAGCGCGGCGCCGCGGTCACGCTGATCGATCGCGACGAGCCCGGGCGCGGCTGCAGCTACGGCAACTCGGGCGCCATCAGCCCGAGCTCGCTGGCGCCGCTCGCGATGCCGGGGATTCTGTCCTCGGTGCCCGGCATGCTGCTGGACGAGGAAAGCCCGCTGCACCTTCCGATGCGCTACCTGCCGACGGCGCTGCCCTGGCTGCTGCGCTTCGTCGCCTCCGCGCAGCCCTCGCGCGTCGCGCTCTCGGCCGCCAAGCTGGCCGCGCTGCACGCGGGCGCCGTCGACCGCCACGCCCAGCTTGCGCGCGAGCTGGGCGTGCCCGAGTTGTTCGTGCGCCGCGGACATCTGCATCTCTATCCCGACGCGCGGGCGCTGGCCAAGGACGCCGGCACCTGGCGCATGCGCAGGTACTACGGCTACCAGTTTCAGCAACTCGACCGCGCCGGCATCCTGGCGCTCGAGCCGCGCGTGGGCGAGCGCTACCAGGTCGGCGTCTTCATGGCCGACCACGCGACCATCGTCAATCCCTTCCGCTACGTGCAGGCGATGGTGCGCGGCTTCGCCAGGCGCGGCGGCCAACAGCGGCGCGACGAGGTGCAGGCGATGACGCCGCTGGCCGACGGGCGCTGGCAGCTGCGCACGGCCGCCGAGGCCGATGCCGCGGCCAACACCTTCGATCGGGTCGTGGTGGCCGCCGGCGCGTGGGCGCGCCGGCTGCTGGATCCGCTCGGCGTGCGGCTCGCACTCGAAAGCCAGCGCGGCTACCACGTGCAGTTCGACGGCGGTCGCGACACCGTCTCGCGCACCGTGATCCTGGCCGACCGCAAGATCTTCGTCACGCCGATGGAAGACGGCCTGCGCGTGGGCGGCACGGTGGAGTTCGGCGGCCTCGCGAGCCCGCCCGAACCGCGCCGCGCCGCGATCCTCGAGCGCATTGCGCGCGAGACCTTCGGCGGGCTCGAGGCGCTGTCGTCCACGCAGTGGATGGGCCACCGGCCCTGCATGCCCGATTCGGTGCCGGTCATCGGCCCGGCAGCCGGCCGGCCCGGCCTGTGGCTCGCGATCGGCCACGGGCACCTGGGCCTCACGGATTCCATCAACACCGCGCAGCGCATTGCCGATGGCATGCTCGCCGCGCGGCCGGGATAGCCTCGGTGCTCAGGCGCTTTCGGAGGAATGCGCGAGGCGATCGATCCTCAGGCGATGCCTTTCGTCGGTGATGGAGCGCGCGGCGAGGTAGACCGCACCGGCCGCAGCCAGCCCGCCGGCGCCGGTCAGCAGAAAGAGCAGCAGGATCTGGTACTTGGCCGATTCGACGGGGTCCATGCCGGCCAGCAACTGCCCCGTCATGATGCCCGGCAGCGTGATGATGCCCGCGGCAGACATCTGGTTGACGATCGGGATCATGCCGCGGCGTATCGCCGAGCGGATGGGTTCGGCCAGCGCCTCGCGGCTGGTGGCGCCGAGCGCCAGCTGTGCCTCGATCGCCGCGCGGCGCGCCGCCACCTCGCCGAAGAAGCTGTCCAGCCCTAGGCTGGCCGAGTTCAGCACGCTGCCCAGCACGATGCCCATCAGGGGAATGGCGTAGCGCGGGTCGTACCAGGGCTCGGGCCTGATCGCGGTCGCCAGCGCCAGCACCACGGTCGCCACGCTCGACAGCGTCACCACCAGCGCGCCGATGCGGTAGTTGCCGCCGCCCTGGAGCCTTTGCCTCGGCCGGACGGCCACCTCGCGCGCCGCGGCCAGGATCATCAGCACGACGATCGCCAGCGTGGCGGCGGCCGATGCCGCGCCGAACACGAGCCGCAGCACCAGGCCCACGAGCAGCAGCTGAACCATCATCCGCAGCGCCGCCCACAGCATCGGCCAGTGCAGCCGCAAGCGCAGCACGAGCGATGCGCCTGCATTGACGAGCACGAGCAGCGCGGCCAGCGCGACGTCCACGATATCGAGGTGGACGACGCTCATTGGATAACCTCCGCGCTACGCGCTACGGTATTCGCCTTGGGAACGGCCCGGCGGCTCATAGCGGATGCAGCTTCCCGTCGATCATCTCGAAGGCACGCCGGCCCATTCGCCCGGCCTGCTCGCGCGAATGCGTGACCAGGAGAATGGCCAGGCCGGCATCGAGGCGGTTGCGAAGCAGGGCCTCCATGGCCGAGGCCGAGGCGGGATCGAGCGAGGCGGTGGGCTCGTCGAGCAGCAGCACCCGGGGCGCGCGGGCCAGCGAACGCACGAGCGCCAGCCGCTGGCGCTCGCCGGTCGACAGCCTTGCAATGTCGACGCGAAGCACGTCGAGCGCGAGGTCCAGCGTTGGCAGCAGCGCATGGATCAGCGCCGCATCGCCCGGACGGAAATGCGCCGCGGCGTCCGGCGCCCACCAGGCCGGCTCGGCCGCCTGGTAGACCACGCGCCGCCGCCATTCGGGCGCGGGCCAGCTGTCGCGGCTGCGCCCTTCGAGCTCGACCTCGCCGGTGCCCGGGTCCATGTCGGCAATCAGGCGCAGCAGCACGCTCTTGCCGGAGCCCGACTTGCCGAGGACGGCCACGCATTCGCCATGGCCGATCTCCATGTCGAAGGGGCCGCCGAAGGCGGAGTGCAGCCCGCGGATGGAGAGCAAGGGGGAACTCATGTCTCCTCGATCATCCATCCACAGACGTCGTTGCGCAGCATGTGGGTCCCTCCGCCGATACCCAGCCAGTCCATGACTGGTCAAGCATCATGCGCGTCGTTGAGGGTCGGCGTCGAAGGCTGGCGCTCGCACGCGCAGGTCGCCGCGCGCGATCCTCGGTGCGACATGGCGCCGATACCAACGCCGCACCCCGAGAAAGATGCCCGTCATCACGACGGCCAGCAAGAACCCGGCCGCGATGTCGGCTGGGAAATGAACCCCGACGTAAACACGCGCCCAGCCGTTGATCGCGGCCAGGGCCGCCACGCCGATGCCCAGATCCCGAAGCCGAGGACGCAGCAGAAACACCAGCGCAACCGTGAACATCACCGCAGCGTGCGCACTCGGCAGCGATCCGCGCGCGCCATGGGCAATGTAGGCCGGGCTCAAACCCAGCATGAAGGGGCGCGGCAGATTCAGCGCCGTGGCGATTGCATGCGCGATCACCGCGGTGGCCACCGCAAAGGCCAGCGCGGCCATCACGTAGCCGCGTTCCGACGGCCGCCGCCAGGCGGCCCATCCCATGAGGGCCATGCCGGCCCAGGCCCCGCCGAGCGCGATGGCCGACGCCACGGGCAGAAGCCACGGGCTGGGCTCGTAGCCAGCCGCAATCCATTGAAGCAGGGCAAGATTCAGCGCCTTCATACGAGCATGAAGCCGCGAAGGCGCGTGGTCGGCATGGCGCCACTCTAGGTGGCGCTTGTGAAGGCAAGCTGAATACCGGATTCAGCTTTGGCATGTCTGCTAGTGCCAATGGAGCGGACCGCCCAAGTCCTCGCGGGAGGACCGCCTGCAATCCACCAGTGGCGTACACCCCTGCATCGTCGCGGGATGCGGTAGCGGAGCACCCGGGAAGGCCACCTGTACGAAGCATGCACGGGCGTGCGACAGTTGACCAAAAGCGAGGCTCCGATGAAAGAGATCCGACTACGCTGGTCCGATGGGATCGCTAAAGACGATGAGCAGCTCACCGTTGAAGGCGTGCCGGTTCACCCGGGCGGAGGGCTGTGGCACCCCGATACGCCCGGCAACCGATGGACCCTTGAACAGGTCATGGCGGCCGGCAACGAGACCTACGGCGCCGGCACTCACTGGATCGAGGAACGCGAGGCCTGACGCCCTCTTACCCTCTTATGATCTCGCCCGTTCTCTTTCCCTCGCCCTGACATGGGCCGCTTTTCCCAGTGCTCCGCGCTCTCCTGTGCCTGCTTCTTGCCCTTCCCTTTGCCGGTCAAGCCCAGCCCCGAACCTGCCCAGTCGTCGGCACAAGTGACGGCGACACCGAACTCGCGTCTCGGCAGAACGTCGCCGCTGCCCAATGCGTCCACTGACCCGATGGCCATCTCCCGAGAGTCAGGTCTGATATCGCCGAACCATCAGCCGCCTCCTCAAATGGATGGAGAAACGAGGCGCAACCAAAAACAGCAAAGCCCGCAGTCAGCGGGCCTTGAAGACACCTTCCCCATCGCGGTCGGCTCGTCGGGCTTTCACCTGGCCGGTGCCGACTTACTCGTATATGCGGTGACCGCATGCTCGGCACTCAACGCTATCGAGGCTAGGACGGGCGCCGTCCCATGTCTTCACCATCCATCGATCGTGTGCATGGTCAAGTACATGGGATCGCAACAGACGCCGGCCGCTCTTCGGTGGCTTGAGGGTTCGGGGTGAGGAACGAGGCGGCGTCGGATAACACTACCCGAACAGGAACGTTGCGCGCGCCCGAGCGGCTTCCGCCCCCAGCTTCCAAAGATGCCGCCGAAGAACTAGTGCCCTATTTTTCGGGGGATCCCCCGCCAGCGGAGAGGCGGGTATGAAGGGCGTAGAAAAGCAAAACGGCCCGCGAAGGGCCGTCTTTACTAGCTATCTGGCGGAACCGGAGGGATTCGAACCCTCGATGAGGCTCTACACCCCATACTCCCTTAGCAGGGGAGCACCTTCGGCCACTCGGTCACAGTTCCTGGAAGCCGCAATTATGCCAGCTTAGGCGGCCGGTTGATCGAGATCGAAGGCCTTGTGGAGCGCGCGCACTGCGAGCTCCATGTACTTTTCGTCGATCACCACCGAGGTCTTGATCTCGCTGGTCGAGATCATCTGGATGTTGATGCCCTCCTCGCTCAGCACGCGGAACATCTTGCTCGCCACGCCGACGTGGCTGCGCATGCCGATGCCGACGATGCTGACCTTGCAGATCTTGGTGTCGCCGACGATGTCGGCGGCGCCCAGGGTCGGCAGCACCTTGGCCCTGAGCAGATCGACCGCCTTCGCATAGTCGTTGCGGTGCACGGTGAAGCTGAAGTCGGTGCGTCCGTCCTTGCTCAGGTTCTGGATGATGACGTCGACCTCGATGTTCGCATCGGCGATGGCGCCGAGGATGTGGTACGCGATGCCCGGCTTGTCGGGCACGCCGAGCACGGAGATCTTGGCTTCGTCGCGGTTGAAAGCGATGCCGGATACGACGGCTTGTTCCATGTTTTCGTCTTCCTCGAATGTGATCAGGGTGCCGGAGCGGGCTTCTTCCTTGATGTCGATGTCCCACGGCGTGAAGCTCGACAGCACGCGCAGCGGCACCTGGTACTTGCCGGCAAACTCGACCGAGCGGATCTGCAGCACCTTGGAGCCCAAGCTCGCCATCTCGAGCATTTCTTCGAAGCTCACGGTGGTCAGCCGGCGCGCGTCGGGTTCGACGCGCGGGTCGGTGGTGTAGACGCCGTCGACATCGGTGTAGATCAGGCACTCGTGCGCCTTCATCGCCGCCGCGATCGCGACCGCCGAGGTGTCGCTGCCGCCGCGCCCCAGCGTGGTGATGTTGCCCGCCTCGTCGACGCCCTGGAAGCCGGTGACGACAACCACCTTGCCGGCGTCGAGGTCGGCGCGCACGCGCTCGTCGTCGATGCTTTCGATGCGGGCCTTGGTGAAGGCGCTGTCGGTCTTGACCTGAACCTGCCAGCCGGCGTAGCTGACCGCCTGCATGCCCTCGGCCTGCAGCGCGATCGCCAGCAGCGCCGACGAAGCCTGCTCGCCGGTGGAAGCCAGCATGTCGAGCTCGCGGTTGTGGTCGTCGCCGGGTTTGGGCGGGGCCAGCTCTTTGGCGAGGCCGAGCAGGCGGTTGGTTTCGCCGCTCATCGCGCTCGGCACCACCACCATCTGGTGGCCGGCGCGTGCCCACTTGGCGACGCGCTTGGCGACATTCCGGATGCGCTCGGTCGAGCCCATCGACGTGCCGCCGTATTTGTGAACGATCAATGCCATGGGTGAAGTCAGGACAGAAGGATTCGGATTCCGCGATGACGGCATCCGTGTCCCGCCGCGGGCCATTCAGCGCGAGGGCTGCGGGCTACGGCAGGGGACGGGCATTGTACCAACGCAGAGACTCGCCTTCGCGCAGGACGTAACCGTCGGCAACCTTGAGGCGGATGCGGTGGCCGCGCGTGCTGCAGGCCTCGATCTGGTCAAGCAGCTGCTCGAGCTGGGCCTCGCTGGGCACCGCGCCGTGATCGCGCTTGAGCCAGTGGCGCAGGGCGTTGGCGAGACGTTCGCGCGGCAGCGCACGCAAGGCGGCCAGCGCAGGCGGCGAGCCCGCGGCCGCGATGTCCCCGGCGGCGACCTCGGTCAGCAGGCCCGACGCCTTGGCCGCGTTGCGTGCCGAGCGCGCGAATGTTTCGTGAAATTGCGGCAGCGCCGCGGCAAGCGCCGGCAGCACCTGCAGCCGGATGCGGTTGCGCGTGTAGCGCAGGTCGGCGTTGCTCGGGTCGTCGATGTGCGCGACGCCGCTGGCGGCGATCCACTCGCGCAGCGCGCTCGCATGCACATCGAGCAGCGGTCGGTGGAAGTCGACGCCATGCCGCTCGATCTGCCGCGGCATGCCGGCCAACCCGTCGAGGCCGGCACCTCGGCTGAGCGCGATGAGCATCGTCTCGACCTGGTCGTCGGCATGCTGGGCCAGCGCGACATGCCGCAGGCCATGGGCCTGGGCCAGCGCCGCCAGCGTCGCGTAGCGCGCCCGGCGCGCCGCGTCTTCAGGGCTCTCGCCGGGCGCATGCCGGGCATCGACACGGCCCACGTGCAGCGGCACGCCCAGCGCGCTGCACGTGGCGGCGCAATGGTCCTCGAAGTCGTCGGCCGCCTGCTGCAGGCCGTGATGCACGTGCAGCGCCTGGATCTGTCCGGGCCAGCGCTGCGCCGCGGCATGCAGCAGCGCCGTGGAATCGGCGCCGCCGCTGTAAGCGATGCCCAGCGGCAAGGGCGCCACCCAGGACGCGAGCGCTGGGGCGGCAGGATTCTCCATGGGGTGCGGGCAGGCGGGCAATTGCCCGCGCGATGCCTACTTGGCGCTTTCGGCCTTGGTGTCGGCGAAGCGGCCGTAGCTCTGCAAGCGCTCGTAGCGGCGGTCGAGCAGTTCCTTCGGCTTCAGGTCGCTGACCTGGCGGAAGGCGTCGTTGAGGGCACGCTTGAGGAAGGCCGCCATCTGCCGATGGTCGCGGTGCGCGCCGCCGACCGGCTCGTTGACGATCTTGTCGACCAGGCCCAGGGCCTTGAGCCGGTGCGCGGTGATGCCGAGCGCATCGGCCGCTTCCTGTGCCTTGTCGCTGGTCTTCCAGAGGATCGAGGCGCAGCCTTCGGGGCTGATCACCGAGTAGATGGAGTACTGCAGCATCAGGAGCTGATCGCCGACCGAGATCGCGAGCGCGCCGCCGGAACCGCCTTCGCCGATGATGGTCACGATGACCGGCACCTCGAGCTGCGCCATCTCGAAGATGTTGCGGCCGATGGCTTCGGACTGGCCGCGCTCCTCGGCATCGATGCCCGGGTAAGCGCCCGGCGTGTCGACGAAGGTGAACACGGGCAGCTTGAATTTTTCGGCGGTCTTCATGAGCCTGAGCGCCTTGCGGTAGCCCTCGGGCTTGCTCATGCCGAAGTTGCGCGCGGTCCGCTCCTTGGTGTCGCGGCCCTTCTGGTGGCCCAACACCATGCAGGGCGTGCCGTTGAAGCGCGCCAGGCCGCCGACGATCGAAAGATCGTCCGCAAAGTGGCGGTCGCCGTGCAGTTCGACGAAGTCGGTGAAGATCTCGCCCACGTAGTCGAGCGTGTAGGGCCGTTCCGGATGCCGCGCGATCTTGGTGATCTGCCAGGGCGTCAGGTCGCTGTAGATTTCCTTGGTGAGCTGCAGGCTCTTCTTGCCGAGCTGATCGATCTCTTCCGAAATGTCGACCGCCGATTCGGTCTGTACATAGCGCAGTTCTTCGATCTTGGATTCGAGCTCCGCAACGGGTTGCTCGAAGTCGAGGAAGGTTCGTTTCGCCAACGTCTTCTCCTGTTGTCAGTATGCGACCGGTAGCGGGTCGAGCGATCGCCAAATATACCAAGTCGCGACGCTGCAATACGGTGCCCAGGCCACGGCGACCTCGCGGGCATCGCTGCGGCTCACCGGGTCGCCCGAGAAATAGCTCTGGCTGATGCCGTTGATCAGCCCGATGTCGTCCAGCGGCAGCACGTTGGGCCGCATCAGGTGGAAGATGAGGAACATCTCGGCGGTCCAGCGTCCGATCCCGCGGATCGCGACCAGCTCGGCGACGATCATCTCGTCGGACATGTCTTCCCAGGCGTCGACGTGCACCACGCCCGCATCGAAGTGCAAGGCCAGGTCGACCAGGTACTCGATCTTGCGCGCCGACAAGCCGGCGGCACGCATGTCGTCGACCTTGAGTTTCAGCACGTTGGCCGGCGTCATCCTGCGCGGCAGCTCGGCGAAGCGGTCCCAGACGGACTGCGCCGCCTTCACCGAGATCTGCTGGCCGACGATGCTGCGCGCCAGCGTGGTGAAGGCGTCGCCGCGCGACTCCAGGCAGGCGTCGCCGAACTGCGGGATCAGCCGCTTCATGACGCGGTCTTTCTTGGCCAGGTGCTTGCAGGCTTCTTCCCAGTAGTCGGGGGTGAAGACCTCGATGGTCGGTTTCTTGGCGGCAGGCATTTTTTCTTCTCGACCCCTTACTTGGACACGGTCCACGTCGTACCGGTCGGCGAGTCCTTCAGCACGATGCCCTGGGCGAGCAGATCGTTGCGAATGCGGTCGGCCTGCGCGAAGTTCTTTGCCGCCTTGGCTTCGGCGCGCTGTGCGATCAGGACCTGGATCGAGGCATCGTCGAGCGTGCTGCCGGCCTGCAGGAATTGCTGCGGATCGGCCTGCAGCAGGCCGATGCAGCCGCCCAGCGCCTTCAGCAGCCCGGCAGCCTCGGTCGAGCGCGTGCGGTTCACCTCGCCGGCCAGGTCGAAAAGAACGGCCACCGCTTCGGGCGTGCCGAAGTCCTCGTCCATCGCTGCCTTGAAGCGCGCGGCGTAGGACTCGCGCCAGTCGATCGCGACCGCGGCCGGCGCCACCAGGTGCAGCGCCGTGTAGAGCCGCTTGAGCGAGGCGCGCGCATCGTCGAGGTGCACGTCGCTGTAGTTGAGCGGGCTGCGGTAGTGCGCGCGCACGACGAAGAAGCGCACGGTCTCGGCGTCGTACTGCTTGAGCACGTCGCGGATCAGGAAGAAGTTGCCCAGGCTCTTGGACATCTTCTCGTCGTCGATGTTGATGAAGCCGTTGTGCATCCAGACGCGGGCCAATGGCTTGCCGCTTGCGCCCTCGCTCTGCGCGATTTCATTTTCGTGATGGGGGAACTGCAGGTCCATGCCGCCGCCGTGGATGTCGACCGTCTCGCCGAGCAATTGGCAGGCCATGGCCGAGCACTCGATGTGCCAGCCGGGACGGCCCGCGCCGTAGTCGCTGGACCACTTGACCTCGTCGGGCTCGGTGGGCTTGGCGCTCTTCCACAGGACGGGGTCGAGCGGGTCTTCCTTGCCGTCCAGCACGGCCACGCGCTCGCCGGCATGGAGCTCGTCCAGCGTCTTCCCGCTCAGCTTGCCGTAGCCGGGGAACTTGCGCACCGCATAGTTGACGTCGCCGTTGGTCGAGCGATAGGCCAGGCCTTTCTTCTCGAGCGTGGCGATCATCGACAGCATCTGCGGAATGAATTCCGTGGCGCGCGGTTCGTGCGTGGGCCGCTCGATGCCCAGGGCGTCGGCATCCTCGTGCAGCGCATCGATCATGCGGTCAGTGAGCGCCCGGATGCTCTCGCCGTTCTCCACCGCGCGACGAATGATCTTGTCGTCGATGTCGGTGATGTTGCGCACGTAGTCGACCTCGAACCCCGACTGCTTCAGCCAGCGCTGCACCACGTCGAAGGCGATCATCGAGCGCGCATGGCCCAGGTGGCAGTAGTCGTAGACCGTCATTCCGCACACGTACATGCGCACCCGGCCGGGTTGCAACGGAGAAAATTCCTCCAGCTCACGCGAGAGCGTGTTGTAGATGCGAAGACTCATGAGGCTCGGAACGCGTCGCTTCGCACCCATGCGATACAGGCGGGCGACAGGGGTTTTTCAGGGGTGTGGATGCTGTGGCAGCGAGGGGTTGAACGCGGCCCCTCGGCTACAATCCACCCCAGTATAAACGGCCGCCGCCGGATATTTTCCGGGTGTTTTCGAGGCCCGCGTCCCCATCTCTCGAGGCTTCATGAAGCACGCCGCTCTCCCCTTCCCCATGGTTCTACGCATTCTTTCGGCCCTCCTGTTCGTGCTCGCCGCCGGTGCGGCGCAAGCCGACGACTATGCCGACGTCAACGCATTGCTGCGTCAGGGCAAGTCCCAAGAAGCGCTGGCAAAAGCCGATGCCTACATCGCAGGCAAGCCGCGCGATCCGCAAATGCGCTTCCTGCGCGGCGTGATCCTGACCGAGCAGGGCAAGCAGGCCGACGCGACCGCGGTCTTCACCCAGCTCACGCAGGATTTCCCCGAGCTGCCCGAGCCCTACAACAACCTCGCGGCCCTGTACGCAGCCCAGAGCCAGTTCGACAAGGCCCGTGCCGCGCTCGAAATGGCGATCAAGCTCAACCCGAGCTATGCCACCGCGCACGAAAACCTGGGCGACGTCTACGCCCGCCTCGCCGGCCAGTCCTATGGCCGCGCGCAACAGCTCGAAGCCGGCAACACCACCGTGGCGCCGAAGCTCGCGCTGATCCGCCAGCTCTTCACGACGCCGACCTCCGGCGCGCTGCCGCCCGCGACCAGCGTCATCCGCAAGCCCGTTCGTCAATAAATAGGCCCTCGCTGCCTCCCGTGCAGCGGCACGGCGCAGCGCTCTTCCTTCGAAAGCGAGTCCTCTTGAACATGCACGTCCTTTCACGCCGCACGGCACTCGTCCTGGCCGCGAGCCTGGCCATCGCGAGCCCCAGTTGGGCGCAGAGCGCGCCGCGCGTCAAGCTCAGCACCTCGGCCGGCGACATCGTGGTCGAACTCGCGGCGGACAAGGCGCCGAAGACGGTCGAGAACTTTCTGCAGTACGTCAAGGACAAGCACTACGACGGCACGGTGTTCCATCGCGTGATCGACGGCTTCATGATCCAGGGCGGCGGCTTCACGGCCGACCTGCAGCAGAAAGCCACGCGCGCGCCGATCCCGCTCGAGGCCGGCAACGGCCTCAAGAACGACAAGTACACGATCGCGATGGCGCGCACCGGCAACCCCAACTCCGCCACCTCGCAGTTCTTCATCAACGTGAAGGACAACGCGATGCTCAACGCACCCAACCCCGACGGCTACGGCTACGCCGTGTTCGGCAAGGTGGTGGCGGGCACCGAGGTGGTCGACAAAATCCGCGCCGCGCGCACGGGCAACAAGAACGGCATGCAGGACGTGCCGGTCGAAACCATCACCATCCAGTCCGCCACCGTGGCGAAGTAACCCAAGGAGCAACCCCATGAGCAATCCCCAAGTCGAACTGCACATCAAGGACCAGGGCGTGATCACGCTCGAACTCGACCAGGACAAGGCGCCGAAGACGGTCGAGAACTTCCTCGCCTACGTGACCAAGGGCCACTACGACAACACCGTGTTCCACCGCGTCATCCCCGGCTTCATGGTGCAGGGCGGCGGCTTCGAGCCGGGCATGACGCAGAAGCCGACCGGCGCCGAGATCCAGAACGAGGCCAACAACGGCCTCAAGAACGACAACTACACCGTCGCCATGGCCCGCACCAGTGCACCGCATTCGGCGACCGCCCAGTTCTTCATCAACGTGGCCGACAACGGCTTCCTGAACCACACGGCGCCGTCGGCGCAGGGCTGGGGCTACGCGGTGTTCGGCAAGGTCGTGGGCGGCAAGGAAGTGGTCGACAAGATCAAGGCCGTGAAGACCGGCCGCAAGGGCTTCCACGACGATGTGCCGCTCGAAGACGTGGTGATCGAGAAGGCCGTCGTCAAAGACTGATCCATCGATGACGGCTTTCGCCGAGCTCGTGGCCCCTGCGGCGTGGCACACGGTCGACCTCCTCTCCGACCTCCACCTGCAGGCCTCGGACGCGGCCACTTTCGACGCCTGGCGCGGCTATCTGCAAACCACGCCGGCCGATGCGATCTTCATCCTCGGCGACCTGTTCGAGGTCTGGGTCGGCGACGATGCGGCGGCCGAACCCGGCTTCGAAGCGCAATGCGCCGAATTGCTGCGCACGGTGGCCGAACGGCGGCCCGTTTTCTTCATGCACGGCAACCGCGACTTCCTGGTCGGCGCCGCATTCGCGGCGCAGTGCAAGCTGACGCTGCTCGACGATCCGACCGTGCTGGTCCTGCATGAGCGGCGCTGGCTGCTGAGCCACGGCGACCTCCTCTGCCTGGAAGACACCGAGTACTTGCAATTCCGCGCCCAGGTGCGAACGCCTGCCTGGCAGAGCGCCTTTCTGGCACGGCCGCTGGCCGAGCGTCGCGCATTGGCCCGCTCGATGCGCACGCAGAGCGAAGACCGCAAGCGCAGTCCCGGCATGGTCTGGGCCGATGTCGATGCGGATGCCGCGCGCGCATGGCTCGCGCAGGCCGGCGCGGCGACGCTGGTCCACGGCCACACGCACCGGCCCGCGACACATGCACTCGGCGATGGGCTCGAGCGCATCGTACTGAGCGACTGGGACCTGACAGCCCACCCGGCGCGCGCCCAATTGCTCTGTCTTTCGAGCGCCGGCGCGCAACGCGTCGATCTGCGCTGATGTTCGGCTGGCTGCGCAACCTGCGCGCCCCGCCCCCGATTCCCGAGCCTGCCTGGCAGGCCACGCTGGCACGCTACCCCTTCCTCGCCGAGCGGCCGGCGGCCGACCTGGAGCGCCTGCGCCGCCTCGCGGCGGAATTCCTGCGCGACAAGGAATTCCACGGCGCGCACGGCTTCGTCATCACCGACGAAGTCGCGCTCGCGGTGGCGGCGCAGGCGGTGCTGCCGGTGCTGCACCTGAGAGGCGGCCTCACCTGGTATGACGATTTCGTCGGCATCGTGGTGCATCCCTCCGAAGCCGTGGCGCGCCGCAAGACGACCGACGAGACCGGCGTGGTGCATGAATACGAAGAGGTGCTGGCCGGCGAGGCCATGGACCGCGGCCCGGTGATGCTGAGCTGGCAGGACGTGCTCGCGAGCAGCGTCACGCGCGACGCGGGCTACAACGTCGTGATCCACGAGTTCGCCCACAAGATCGACATGCGCGGCGGCGGCGCCGATGGCTGCCCGCCGCTGCCGGCCGGCTTCGCAGGCACTTCGTCGGCGCGCGATGCACGCGCCGCCTGGTTCGCTGTGCTGCAGCCGGCCTACGACGCCTTCCGCGAGAAAACCATCGTGGCCGAGCGCTTCGGCGGCGAGCCGCCGTGGCTCGATGCCTACGCCGCCGAATCGCCCGGCGAGTTCTTTGCCGTGGCCTGCGAGGCCTACTTCGTGAACCGCACGCAGCTGGCCGCGGAGTTCGCCGAACTGGTGGCCCTGTTCGACGAATTCTTCATCAAGCGCTAGGCGCCCTGCCCCTTATTTGCGCAGCAAGGCCTTCAGCGCGTTCTGCAGCCGGCGCGCCGATGCCGCGTCGTGCGCAGCGGCCAGCACCTTGCCGGCATCCTGCCCCCAGGTCTGGACCGGCGCCGGATCGCCGCGCTTGGTCAGCAGCTTCAGCTGCAGCGCACGGCGTGCATCGAGCTGCTCGGCCGGCGTCGGCACTTCCGCCGCCATCTCGAGGCGCAGCAAGGCCTCGGCCGCATCGTCGGCCGCGGCCGTCGGGCCTGCGGCCAGGGCCTGCGACCACTGGCCGCGCACCGCCGGCGTGACGGCGCGGCCCAGTTCCTGAGCGCTGGGCAGCTTCGACGCGTCGCGCTGCTCCCAGGCGCCGAGCACCTGCGTGAGCGCCTCGCCGTGCGCCTGAGCCGCGAGCTTGCGCAGCGCCAACTCGGCGCGTTCGAGCGCCTCGCGCTGCGCGCGGAAGGCGGCGTCGCCGAGGCGCGGACCGCGGTCCTCGAAGCGCGGCGGGCGGTCGCCGAAGCGGCCTCCGCCGGCGGGCGCGCCGCGATCGTTGGCGCGGGGTGCCCGGTCATTGGGACGGCCGCCCGGCGCGCCGCGGCTGTCGCGGCGATCGCCGAACTTGCCGCCACGTCCAGCCGGCAAGGCCTCGGCCTTCTTGTTGCCGGGACGGTCGTCACCGCGCACGGCGATCACCGGCTTCGGCGCGGGCTTGGGCGGCGCAGCGGGTGCCGGGCTGGCTTCGGCCTCCGCGGCATCGGTGCGCGCGGAGGGGTCGGCACCGTCGGCCGGCGCCACCAGATCGGGCGCCGATGCAGCGGATTCGGCGGGCGCCACGGGCGACGCCTCGGCGTCGCCGGGCGCGGGGGCCTGCTCGGCGCTCTCGCCGAACTCGGCCGCGGCCTGGCCCGGTGCCACCACTTCGGTGGCACCCACCGCGGGACCGTTGGACGTTGCCGTGGACGCAGGCGCTTCGCCGCGCAGCGCGGCTTCGAGCTGCGCGACGGCGGCGCGGATCTTCTGCGCATCGCCGGTGCTGTTGGCGGCATCCAGCGCCTTCGAGGCATTGAGCACGTTGCGGTCGTGCTCGCTCACGGCGGCAGCCGCCTTTTCGCGCTCGGCGCTCTTGCGATTGAAGGCCTCGTCGATCGGCGCGCGGAAGGCGTCCCATAGTTTCTGTTCCTGGCGGCGATCCAGCGGCACGCTCTGGGCCTCGGCCTGCCAGCGCTGCTGCAGCGCCTTGACCGCATCGATGCGCAGCATCGGCGCGGCGCCGAGTTCGGCGGCCTCGGCAATCATCGCCTGGCGCCGTTCGATGCTGGCCTTCTGCTGCGCTTCGAAGGGCGCGCGTGCAGAGCCAAAGGCCTCGTTCCATTGCGGCTGGAGTTCGGCGAACACCTTCTCGCCCACATGGCCGGCATCGCGCCAGCGATCGGCGAACTGGTGCAGCGCGCGGTTGTGCGCCTTGAGGTCGGACGCATCCGCGTGCTCCGCGGCCCAGGCCTTCACTTCCTCGATCAGCGCCAGGCGCTGGGCGCGATGCTCGGCCGCGTCGGCGCGCACCTTCTCGAGCCAGGCCTCGACCACCTTGTGGGCTTCGTTGCAGGCTTCGTCGAAGCGCTTCCAGAGCGCGTGATTCGGCACGCCGCCCTGGTCGGCCTGCTTCCATTGCTCGCGCAGGGTGCGCAAGGTTTCCTGCATCTTGCGACCGCCCAGGGCCTGGCCTTCGGGGCGCTTGAGCAGGGCTTCGGCCTTGGCCACCAGTTCTTCACGCACCTTGTCGGCGCTCCAGCGCTGCCAGCCTTCGAGTTCGCCGGCGGCGACCAGGGCCGCATGCACGCGGGCTTCGAGCGGCGGCTCGACCAGCTTGCCGTGCTCCTTGAGCACGGCGCGCAGTGCGGCGGCTGCACCGGCACTGGCCTTGCCATGGCCTTCGGCGGTTTCCTTTTCGAGCTTGGCGAGCGCGGCCTCCACGGCAGCCTGCGCGGCGGCCCGCTTCTCGGGATCGACCTTCGGCACGGGCGGCTTCTGCGCCGCGGGCGCAGCCGCCTCGGCAACGCCGCCACGCGCAATGCGCAGCTCGTCGGCCCAGACCGGCACGGGCGGCAGCGGCGCGGCCGCATCCTCGGCCGCGGCGATGGTCTGCGCCAGCGCCTGGTGGAAAGCATCGGACACCACCAGCAACTGCGCCTTGGAGGACTCCAGCTGCGGCGCGAACTTGGCGTCGAGGCTGTTCCAGTTGCCGTCGGCCGTGATCTCCGCGGCCTGCTGCTGCCAGTGCGCGACGTCGGCGCGCAAGGCTTCTTCTGCGGCTTGCGCGTCGCGCCAGCTCTTGGTCGACAGCACTTCGAAGCGCTGCGCCAGCAGCACAGCGGCCTCGCGATGGACCTGCGCGCGATGCTGCAGGTCCTCGATGCCCTTCACGCGTTCGGCCAACCGGGCCTTGAAGCCGGCCAGCGGCTCGCGCGACAGGGGCGCACCCGCCTTGGCCGCGTCGCGCTGCCAGGCCAGCGCGTCGGCGATGTTGAGCTTGGGCTGGGCCAGCAGCGCCTCGGCCTTGTGCGCCCATTCGGCGGCAATGGCTTCCTGGCCCTTGGCGCGCTTGAGCTCGTCGAGCTTCTCGCGCAGCAGGCGCGCGGCGCCCTTGTCGCGGCCGCTCAATTCCTTGAATACCTCCTGCATCTGCTCGGGCGCCGGATTGCCCGCGAGCCAATCGCGGATGCGCTGGGCACGCTCACCCGAGGTCGGTGCAGTGAAGGCGCCGCCGGTCATCGTGTCGAGGGACTGGAGGTCGTTGGGCTTGGTGGAAGTTGAAGTCACTGCGCGAATGTCGTTATCTGAAGAAGAAAAGCGAAGGCGCCGGCATTTGCCGGCGCACTCCGCCATTTTCACCGACTTGTGCCCTGCTTTCAGCGGGTCGCCAGATTCAGTTCGGCACCTGGTTTCCAATCGTTGCCGGCAGCCTTCGTACGCACGGCACCGAGGAACAGCCGCTCGCTGGGAAGCTTCTGGGCCAGCAGGTAGTCGCGCACCACGGCGCCGCGCACCACGGCGAGTTGCCGCATCGATTCCTCGTCGACCGGGATGCTGGCCATGAGCAGGTCTTCCATCTCCTTGGTCGGAAGATCCTTCGCCAGCCCGATCATGTTGCGCGGCTTGGTGATCTCGGAGCGCTTGTACACCGCGGCCAGCAACTCCGGGTATTCGGCATCGGTGAGGGGCGTGACTTCGGCTGCATTCTGGCTGCCGCTGCGCGCCGCGGCGCGGCGTTTCTCGGTCTGGGCGAGTGTGCGCAGGCGCTGGCGCTGGTAGGCCTCGCGCTCCTGCTCGAGGCTGGCGGTGCCGACCACGGTCATCTGCAGCCCGGGTCGGTCCGTGAGCGCCTTCACAACCTTGTCGAGGCTTTCCTTGGCGGCCGGCGAAAGATCCGAACTGCCGGGCGCGAAAGTGATCGCGCTCGACTCGCCGCTGCCGCCGCCCAGTCCGCCCGTGAGCAGGCTGAACGGCGAGGTGGCGGCCTTGACGATCAGGTTCACGATCGCCTTGAAGATCAGCGGGCCGAGGCTGAACTGCGGATCGTTGAGCGAGCCGCTGACGGGAAAGTCGATGTCGATCACGCCATTGCGGTCGGCCAGCAGGGCGACGGCCAGGCGCACCGGCAGGCTGTTCGGCGCACCCTGCACTTCGTCGCCGAACTGCAGCTGGTTGAGCACCAGCTTGTTGGTGGCGGTGAGCTGGCCGTCGGGCGTGATCTTGTAGGTGACGTTCATGCTGAGCTTGCCGCGCTCGATGCCGTGCCCGGCGTAGCGCACCGAGTACGGCGACAGCGGCGGCAGATCGAGCTCGCGCATCTTGGCCGTGATGTCGAGTTCGAGCGGCTTGGCCAGCGGATTGAGCTTGCCGGTGATCTCGAGCTGGGCGGTTTGCTGCGCCTTGCCGCGCAATTCGAGATCGGCCAGCGCTGGCTTGTCGCCTTGCGGCTTCGACGAGAAGGCGCTGAGCTTGCCGGTCAGCTCGCTGAGGTCGGCGGAATAATTGGGCTTGACGAACAGATCGGTGAAATCGATGCGTCCGTTGACCATGCTCATCGGACCGAAATTGATGACCGGCGCCGGGCCGCCGCTGTCGGGCGCAGGCGCTTTGGCCACAGCCGCCGGGGCCAGTGCGGCGGTCTCGGTTGCGCCGCCGACCATGGCTTCCGCCGAGACGGGGGCGCCGCCCGAGCGTGCGGCGGGCTTGGCGGTGGTCGTGGTGGTCGTGCCGCCGAGGCTGCGGCGCGTGGTGGGTTCGCCTGCCGGCGCTACGGCGGCGGTCGTCTGGCCGGGCTTCTTGGTGAGGTCCTGCAGGTTGAGGCGACCGGTCGGATCGACGATCACGCGGGCGAAGAAGTCGGTCAGGGTGGTTTCGCGCACGTCCACGGCCAGCGGCGCGCTGGGCGCCATGTTGACTTGCAGGCCACGCAGGCTCAGCGTCTTCCAGCTCAGGATCTGGTTGCTGCGGGTCGCCAAGCCCGGCGACTGGGTCAGCGCTGCGCTGTTGGCGCGGAAGTCGTCCAGCGCCGTATCGCCGGCCAGCTTGAGACTCATGCCCGCGGGTGCCGTCGCGAACTTGACCGTGCCGCGGTAGTTGGCGAACGCGCGCCGGATGTCGATGTTCAGTGCATCGGCGTAGTAGGCCTTGAAGGCATGGGCCGGAATGGCGGCCACCTCCAGCCGACCCTCGGCCGCCACCGGCTTGAGCACGACCGAACCCTTGTAATCGAAGCGCCCGGCTTCCGCGCGGCCGGCACCGATGCGCCCCGAAAGCTGCAAGGGCGAAGCGGTGGCGCTGTTGGGAGCGATCTTCTGCGCGTTGAGTTTCAGCGCGCTGATCTCGAAGGCCACCGGTGTGGCGCCGGCCTTGTCCGAATAAGAGAGCGCGCCATTGTCGACCGCCACCGTGCCGATGGAAAGCTCCCACGGCTTGGTGTTGGCGCCCGGCGCAGCGGCCGCCCCGGCGGGCTTGGGAGCCGCGACCTTGGCAGCCGCGCCGTTGCTCTGGCTGCCGCCCGCCGGGGTTTTCAGCCAGCGTTCGAACATCCAGCGCTTTTCGTTGTCGCGCTCGACGACGACCTTGGGGCTGGTGGCCGTGAACGAAGCGATCGCGAGCGTGTGCTTCGTCATGTCGACTTCGGCATCCACGAGCTCGAAGCGCCCGACGCTCGCCAGCGCGGTCTTGGCCTGCGTCAGCGCGAGCCCGTCGGCCGCGACGCGGCGCGCCTTGAGCTTCAGATCGGGCTGGGCCCAGGCCACGTCGATCTGGCCGCTGAGCTTGCCGTCGAGCGTGGGCTCCAGGCTCTGCGCGAGGTACGGGGCCGCCAGCGACAACGGCAAGCCCTCAACCTCGGTCTGGACCTTGGCCACCTTGTCGGTCGCCTCGCCGCTGAACTTGAGGGGGGCCCCGCCGACCGAGGTGGAACCGCTGAAAGGCGCCGGCTTGTCCATCGGCCAGGTCAGGGCGCTGGCTTCGATGTTGAGCTGCTTCACGTCGATGGCCGCGGCCGGCTGGGTGGTCTGGTCGCGCCAGCCGATCTCGCCGCCGGAAAGCGCCAGCTTGTCGACCCGAATCCGCCAGGCCGGCTGCTCGGCCGGCTTCGGTACAGGTTCGCCGTTCGTGTTGGGTGCCGCGGCGGGTGTCACTTTTTCGGTTGCGCCGGTGGCCCGGTCGGTGGCCAGCAGGTTGAGCTGCCCGGCTGCATCGCGCGCCACGACCAGCTGCGCCGCGGCCAGCGCCACCTCGCCCAGATGCACCACGCCCTCCAGCGGCCGGACGTCGGCCAGCGCGACCTTGAGCGAATCGAAGCCGAGCAGATCGCGCCCCTTCGAATCCGCCAGCTTGATGCTGTGCGCCGCGACCGTGCCGGAGAGCTTGAGGCCCGCGGTGGCGGTGCGTTCGAAGTCGATCTTGAGGTCCGCGTCGAGCTTGCCGGCGCGCAGGGCGACCGGCAGGCCGCCGGGGATGTAGCCCAGGTAAGGCACCAGGTCCAGATCCTTGAAGTGCACCTGCGCGTCGGTCTTGCGGCTTTCCGCGAAGGGCGTGGCGAAAGCGGCCGAATCGAATCCGCTGCCGTTCAGGACGAAGGCCAGCTTGGGCTCGGTCTTGATTTCGCGCTGCGAAGGCAGATTGCTGAGAAAGGGTACCTTGAGCACGAGGTCGCGCAGCTCGTGCCTGCGCTTGACGGTCTGGTCGTCGAAATCGACCGCGCCGCCGGTGATGGCGATGTTGTAGATCGCGAAGCGCGGCGGCTCGCTCTTGGGCGCGTCGGGCGCGCTGGCGAGCTTGGCCAGGATGTCGTCGATGTCGTACTTGCCGTCCGCCAGGTGCGTCAGCAGGATGGCCGGCGCGTCGATGGCAATGGCATCGATCACCGGCGCCAGACGCAGGATCGATTGCAGCTCCGCATCGGCATAGATGCGCGCCACCGCCACCTGGGGCTGGCTGCCGTCGGCCGTGGCGATGCGCAGGTCCTTCAGCGTCAGCTCGAGCGTCCAGGGCTTGAAGTCGATCTTGCCGACCGTGACCTGGCGACCCAGCTTTTCGCTCGCGATCTTCTGGATCTGGCTCTTGGCGATCGGCGGCACCGCCAACCAGGCAAGCAGCCAGAGACCGAGCAGCACCAGCAACGCCAGCACTCCCCGTCGCACCCATTTGTTCTGTTTCAGCGAAGCAGCATTCATCATCGGGGGCGAGTGTGCCGCAAAAGTGCGAGCGCCTTCCCAGAAAGAAGAAAGCCCGGTGGCTCGACGCGAAGTCTGGCCTCCGGGCTCGATGGCGGGCGCAACGCCCATGCCATCTTTTCGCTCGACCGGAAGTGAATTTGTTCCGACCGTGCTGGCAGCAAGAGATTGCCACCGTTGGGCCTCGGCCGCTGAACCGTTCGATTGCTCTCCCGGTTGCTGGACCTTGGTTTAACGCCTGAAAGCTCAGGCCTCCTCAGGGTAGGCGCGCGCTCCAAGGATTGCAAATAAGCTTTTCAATGGATCGTCGGCCGGCGATTCGCCCCTCTTCTTTTCAAGCCTTGGTAGCATAAAAACTCAAATCCTTATTCTTGACCGTGTATTTAGCCCCTCCTAGAATCCGCGTTGCCCCCGCCGCCACTTGGCAGCCGGGACTCCACCAATATCCGCTGCTGAATTCTTTCGGCTTAGTCAGGTGGCCGCGCTCCACTCCCCCTCCTTGCGCGGAACCTGATTCGTACCAATCCAAGCGCCGCTGCCTTCGACCATCGCCCTTCTGGCGCTGCGACTCAGGTGCCGCACAGAAAGGAAGAGCGATGAAACAGGCGTTTGAAGCCACGGCCCGCGGGCTGCGGACCGTCGTGTCCGATGTGGCCGACGGTTTTTTCGAGATCACCCACAACGGCTTTGCCCTGGTCGGCTTGGCCATCGTGTTCGCTGCGCTGGCGCTGGCCGCGCGCCCGGACCTGCGCCAGTCCGGCGAAGAACAGCTCATGGGCTGGCTCCAGTCGCGCAAGCCGCCGCCGGAGGCAACCGATCTCGAGCCGACGGCCATCGACCGCACCACGGCGGCGAGCCCGCACGAGCTGCCCAAGCAGCAGGCCGCCGTCGCCTACTGGCTGAGCAAGAAGTACCGCGTGGCCGTCGAGCCGTTGAGCGTGCTGGTGGCCGAAGCCTTCGAACTCGGCAAGCGCACCAAGCTCGACCCGACCCTGATCCTGGCCATCATGGCGGTCGAATCCAGCTTCAACCCCTTTGCCCAGAGCCAGGTCGGCGCCCAGGGCCTGATGCAGGTGATGACCCGCGTGCACGGCGAGAAGTACGAACGCGCGGGCGGCACCCTGACCGCCTTCGATCCGGTGACCAACATGCGCGTGGGCGTCAAGGTGCTGCAGGAATGCATCGCGCGCGCAGGTTCGCTCGAGGGCGGCCTCAAGTTCTATGTCGGCGCCGCCAATCTGCCCGACGACGGCGGCTATGCCGGCAAGGTGCTGGCCGAACATGCGCGCCTGCAGCAGGTGGTCGGCGGACGCACGCCGCCCACCACCACGCCGACACCGCCCGGCATGCGGGCGCAGCCGCTGCCCGTGGTGGCACCCGCCAAGCCGGAAGCGAACACGCAGAGCGTGGCGTTGCTGTCCGATCTGTAGGCCCTTTCGAAGACGGCGGCCATCGCCGTCAGCTACACTCGACCGGCACGCGACTGGCGATAGGCGCAACCCTTTTCAGGTGCATTGCGCTGACGTGGAACACCACTGGGAAGCGTGCCGCCCGCGGTCTTGAGCAGGCGTTCAGCCGTTCGCCTGGGCAGCCCTTGTTTGGTTGAAGAACAAGGACCATCGTCTTAAAGGACTGCCATGTACAACCGCAATATCCTGGTCGAACAGACCGATCCCGAAATCTGGGCCGCCATCCAGGCCGAGCACGCCCGGCAGGAACAGCACATCGAGCTGATCGCGAGCGAGAACTACGCGTCGCCTGCCGTGATGGCCGCGCAAGGCACGCAGCTCACCAACAAGTACGCCGAAGGCTATCCCGGCAAGCGCTATTACGGCGGCTGCGAACATGTCGACGTGGCCGAGCAGCTGGCGATCGACCGCGTCAAGCAGCTCTTCGGCGCCGACGCGGCCAACGTGCAGGCGCATTGCGGCGCCTCAGCCAACGAGGCCGTCATGCTGGCCTTCCTGAAGCCTGGCGACACCATCATGGGCATGAGCCTGGCCGAAGGCGGCCACCTGACCCACGGCATGCCGCTCAACATGAGTGGCAAGTGGTTCAACGTCGTGAGCTACGGCCTGAACGACAAGGAAGAGATCGACTACGACGCGATGGAGCGCAAGGCGCACGAATCGATGCCCAAGTTGATCATCGCGGGCGCATCGGCCTACTCGCTGCGCATCGATTTCGAGCGCTTCGCCAAGGTGGCCAAGGACGTCGGCGCCATCTTCATGGTCGACATCGCCCACTACGCGGGTCTGGTCGCCGCCGGCGTCTACCCGAACCCCGTGCCGCACGCGGACGTGGTGACCTCCACCACCCACAAGAGCCTGCGCGGACCGCGCGGCGGCATCATCCTGATGAAGTCGCAGCACGAGAAGGCGATCAACAGCGCCATCTTCCCGGGCCTGCAGGGCGGACCGCTGATGCACGTGATCGCGGCCAAGGCGGTGGCCTTCAAGGAGGCGCTCTCGCCCGAGTTCAAGGCCTACCAGCAGCAGGTGGTCAAGAACGCGCAGATCGTTGCCGAAACGCTCACCGGGCGCGGCCTGCGCATCGTGAGCGGCCGCACCGAGAGCCATGTGATGCTGGTCGACCTGCGCGCCAAGGGCATCACCGGCAAGGAAGCCGAGGCCGTGCTGGGCAGCGCCCACATGACGATCAACAAGAACGCGATCCCGAACGATCCGGAAAAGCCGATGGTCACAAGCGGCGTGCGCATCGGCACCCCGGCGCTGACCACGCGCGGTTTCAAGGACGAGGAGGCGCGCGCCACCGCGAACCTGATCGCCGACGTGCTGGACAACCCGCGCGATGCCGCCACCATCGAAGCGGTGCGTGCGAAGGTGCATGCACTGACCAGCCGCTTTCCCGTCTACGGTTGAACCGAAAGTGACCGCATGAAGTGCCCCTTTTGCGGTCACCTCGAAACGCAGGTCGTCGAGACCCGCGTTTCGGAAGACGGCGACTTTGTGCGGCGCCGCCGGCAGTGCGGCGCCTGCGACAAGCGCTTCACCACCTACGAACGGCCGGACGTCAATTTCCCGGTCGTGGTCAAGAAGGACGGCAGCCGCGCCGACTTCGATCCCAAGAAGGTCCGCGCCTCGATGATGCTGGCGCTGCGCAAGCGGCCGGTGAGCATCGAGCAGATCGACCATGCGCTGCTGCGCATCGAGCAGAAGCTCCTGTCCAGCGGCTTGCGGGAAATCGAATCGACCAAGGTGGGCGAACTGGTGATGCGGGAGCTCAAGCGCATGGACAAGGTGGCGTACGTGCGCTTTGCTTCGGTTTACAGAAGCTTTGAGGATGTGGACGAGTTCCGGCAGTTGCTGCGGGATATCTGAGACGCACCGGAAGCGGCACACCTCTGACGCCGGTATTCGTGATCGTCAGAGCACCGCAGGCGTCGGAGGCCATCTGCCGTGGCGTCTACGGCACGCCGTGCGAGGAATGAGTTGAAGCTCGGCACAGCCAACGACGCCAGGGTCGCCAAGAGCGCAACCACGACCAACAGTTCGACGAGAGTAAAACCGCAAATCCCTGCAGGTCGCCGGCGAGACCCGCCCCGGCCCGAGCAAAATGGTCGCTTCATACATTCAATCCGCGCCGACAGGCCGGCGCGAACTTCCTCCCCTGGCTCAATCGATTCGGCGCGAAGTCTAAATTCCGGAAGCGATGCATGAATAAATCTTTCGACAAACGGACTGAATTGAAGGATCAGCGGAAATCTCGCTAAATCTGAATCAAATCTGAATTTCTGAATTTGAAGAATTGCGAATTGACGCCCCCATGAATAGAGATATCCAGGCCATGGCGCAGGCGCTCGATCTCGCCCGTCAGGCGAGCGTCGAGGCGGAGCCGAATCCCCGTGTCGGTTGCGTTCTGCTCGACGAAGAAGGCGCGGTGATCGGTCAAGGCTCCACGCAAACGGTGGGCGGCCCTCATGCGGAAATCATGGCCTTGCGCGACGCCGCCGCCCGCAATTGCCCGATCAAAGGCGCCACGGCCTATGTGACGCTCGAGCCCTGCTCGCACCATGGCCGCACCGGCCCCTGCTGCGACGCATTGATCGCGGCCGGCATCAAGAAAGTCGTGGCGTCCATCGCCGATCCCAATCCGCTGGTCGCCGGCCAGGGTTTCGAGCGCCTGCGCGCCGCCGGCGTCGAATTGGAGGTCGGCGCGGGCGCTGATGAATCGCGTGAACTCAACCTCGGCTTTTTCAGCCGCATGGTCCGCAAGACGCCCTGGGTGCGGCTCAAGGTCGCCGCTTCGCTCGACGGCAAGACGGCGCTGGCCAACGGCACCAGCCAATGGATCACTTCGGAAGCAGCGCGCACAGACGGCCACGCCTGGCGCGCGCGCGCAAGTGCGGTACTGACGGGTGTCGGCACCGTACTCGAAGACGATCCGCGCCTCGATGTGCGGCTGGTCCCAACGCCGCGGCAGCCCCATCTCGTGGTGGTCGACAGCCATTTGCAGACGCCGCCGGAGGCAAAGATCTTCGGCGCGGCCCGGCCCGTCTGGATCTATGCCGCCAACCGGAACGACGCCAGGCAGGCCGCGCTGGAGGCCAATGGCGCGACGGTCAGCTACCTCGCCAACCCCCAGGGCAAGGTCGACCTCGCGGCCATGCTGCGCGATCTCGCCGTGCGCGAGGTCAATGAACTCCATGTCGAGGCTGGCCACAAGCTCAACGGCTCGCTGATCCGCGAAGGGCTGGTCGACGAACTGCTGGTTTACTTGGCGCCAAAGTTCATCGGAGACGGGCTCGCCATGGCCAGCCAGCCGCATGCATCGGGCCCCCTGACCGTGCTTGGCGATGCATTGGCGCTCGAATTCAAGTCCTTCGAGCCGGTCGGCCCGGACCTGCGAATCGTCGCCCGGGTCGCTGGTCGAGACCGCTTTTAGGGTTTGGCCGAGCGGCCTTCGCATCTCTGCGAAAATGCCCCGATGTTCACCGGAATCATTACCGGCGTGGGGCGCATCGCCGCCGTCCACGACCTCGGCAGCTCTTCATCCCACGGCAAGCGGCTCAGCATCGCGGTGCCCGACGGCTATCTGGCCGACGTGGGTCTCGGTGACAGCATCGCGCTCAACGGCGCCTGCATGACCGTCACCTCCCTCGACCCGGCGAAGCAGCTCTTCACCATCGACATCTCGGCCGAATCGCTGGACAAGACGGCCGGCCTCGCCGAAGAAGCGGGCCGCGTCAACCTCGAGAAGGCACTGCGCGCCAGCGACCGGCTCGGCGGCCACATCGTGTCGGGCCACGTGGACGGCATCGGCACGGTCAGCCATTTCGCGCCGGTGGGCGAAAGCTGGGAGCTGCGTGTGCTGGCGCCGCCCGCGCTCGCCCGCTTCCTGGCCTACAAGGGCTCGATCACCGTCAACGGCGTGAGCCTCACGGTCAACAGCGTGAGCGACGGCGCTGACGGCAGCGAGATCAGCATCAACCTGATTCCGCACACGGTCGAAAACACCGCGCTCGGCAGCCTGAAGCAAGGCAGCCGCGTCAACCTCGAGATCGACACCGTCGCCCGCTACGTGGAGCGCATGCTCCAGGCCGGCGCCCTGCCCGTCCCACAGAAAGACAAGACCCCATGAACGCCTCCGTCACGCCGATCACCGCCCCGCGCAGCGGCCGGGCGCCCGCGCCGATTTCGTCGGTCGAAGAGATCGTGGCCGAGCTCGCCGCGGGCCGCATGGTGATCCTGGTCGACGAGGAGGACCGCGAGAACGAGGGCGACATCGTGCTCGCGGCCGACCACGTGACGCCCGAGGCCATCAACTTCATGGCACGCCATGCGCGCGGCCTGATCTGCCTCACGCTCTCCCGCGAGATGTGCGAGCGGCTTCAGCTGCCGCCGATGGTGGCGCGCAACGGCGCCAAGCACTCGACCGCCTTCACCGTGTCAATCGAGGCGGCCGAGGGCGTGACCACCGGCATTTCCGCCGCCGACCGCGCGCGCACCGTGCAGGCCGCCGTCGCACCGAATGCCGTCGCGGCCGACCTGGTGCAGCCCGGCCATATCTTTCCGCTGCAGGCGGTCGACGGCGGCGTGCTGATGCGCGCAGGCCACACCGAGGCCGGCTGCGACCTCGCCGCCATGGCCGGTTGCTCGCCCGCGTCCGTGATCTGCGAGGTGATGAACGAGGACGGCACCATGGCGCGGCTGCCCGACCTGCAGCTCTTCGCCGCCGAGCACGGCATCAAGATCGGCACCATCGCCGCACTGATCGAGCACCGCAGCCGCACCGAGTCGCTGGTCGAAAAGGTCGGCTGCCGCGAAATCCACACCGCCTGGGGCTGGTTCACCGCCCATGCCTTCCGCGACAAGCCCAGCCACGGCGTGCACCTGGCGCTGGTGCGCGGCAACTGGAATCCGGGCGACACGGTGGACGTGCGCGTGCACGAGCCGCTCTCGGTGCTCGACGCGCTGGAAGTCAACCGTTCGCTGCACTCGTGGAGCCTCGATGCCAGCTTGGCCCACATCGCGGCCGAAGGCAAGGGCGTGGCCGTGCTGCTCAACTGCGGCGAGACTGGCGCCGAGCTGCTGTCGCAGTTCGACGGCACTGCACGGCCCGCGCAGGCGCCGGAACGTGGGCGCATGGATCTGCGCAGCTACGGCATCGGCGCGCAGATCCTGCGCGAGTGCGGCGTGCACAGGATGAACCTGTTGGGCACACCGCGCCGCATGCCCAGCATGGCAGCAGGTTACGGCCTGGAGATCGCGGGCTACATCACGAAAGAAGAGCAATGAAGAAGAACACACACGCGAGGCGGGAAGCCTAATGCAGCACGCGAACAAGGGCAGCGATGTCACGCTCGACGGCAAGGGCCTGCGCATCGGCATCGTGCAGGCGCGCTTCAACGAAGACATCACCGACGCCCTGGCCGAGGCCTGCCTGGGCGAGCTCCGAGTGCTCGGCGTCGCCGACGCTGACATCGACCATGTCAGCGTGCCGGGCGCGCTCGAGGTGCCGGTCGCGCTGCAGGCCCTGGCCGAGCGCAACCGCTACCAGGCGCTGATCGCGCTGGGCTGCGTCATCCGCGGCGAGACCTACCACTTCGAGCTGGTGGCCAACGAATCGGGCGCGAGCGTGAGCCGCATCGCGCTCGACTACCGCATCCCGGTCGCCAACGCGATCCTCACCACCGAAAACCTCGAACAGGCCATCGCGCGGCAGACCGACAAGGGCCGCGATGCGGCGCGCGTGGCCGTCGAGATGGCGCAGCTGCTCGCCACCCTTTCATGACCGAAGACAACAAGACCGCCGGCGACAAGCCGCGCCAATCCCGCACGGGGCTGACCAGCACGGGCGCACGCAAGGCCTCCGCCAAGTCGACCCGCAGCCGCGCGCGCGAGTTCGCGCTGCAGGCGCTCTACCAGCACCTGGTGGGACGCAACGACGCCGCGTCCATCGACCAGTTCACGCGCGACCTGGCCGGCTTCCACAAGGCCGACGCGGCGCACTACGACGCGCTGCTGCACGGCTCGATCGCGGCCGCGGGCGAGCTCGATGCGCTGATCGTGCCGCTGCTCGACCGCAAGCTCGAAGAGATCTCGCCGGTCGAGCACGCCGTGATGTGGATCGGCGTCTACGAATTCCAGCACTGCCTCGACGTGCCCTGGCGTGTGGTGCTGAACGAATGCATCGAGCTCGCCAAGGAGTTCGGCGGCACCGACGGCCACAAGTACGTGAACGCGGTGCTCAACGGCCTCGCGCCGCAACTGCGCCCGGCCGAGGTCGAAGCCGATCGAGCGACGGGCAAGGCACGGCCATGAGAATTTCGAAGCGCGCCGAGCGCATCGAGCCCTTCTACGTGATGGAAGTCGCCAAGGCGGCCTCCGCGCTGGCGCGCGAAGTCGCGCACACCGATCGGCCGATGATCTTCCTCAACATCGGCGAGCCCGACTTCACCGCGCCGCCGCTGGTGCAAGAAGCCGCCGCACGCGCCGTGCGCGCGGGCGCGACGCGGTACACGCATGCGATCGGCCTCGACCACCTGCGCGAGCGCATCAGCGGCTGGTACCGCGAACGCTTCGGCGCCGACGTGCCGGCGCGCCGCATCGTCGTCACGGCCGGTGCATCGGCCGCGCTGCAGCTGGCCTGCCTGGCGCTGATCGAGGCCGGCGACGAGATGCTGCTGCCCGATCCCAGCTATCCCTGCAACCGCCACTTCGTGAGCGCGGCCGACGGCCGTGCCGTGCTGGTGTCGACCACGGCCGCCGAGCGCTTCCAGCTCAGCGCCGCCAAGGTCGAAGACGCCTGGACCGAACGCACGCGCGGCGTGCTGCTCGCATCGCCCTCCAACCCGACCGGCACCTCGATCGCGCCCGACGAGCTGCGCCGCATCCACGAGGTGGTGTCGAAGCGCGGCGGCATCACGCTGATCGACGAGATCTACCTTGGCCTGTCCTACGACGACGCCTTCGGCCACACCGCGCTCGCGATCGACGACCAGGTCATCAGCATCAACAGCTTCAGCAAGTACTTCAACATGACCGGCTGGCGCCTCGGCTGGCTGGTGGTGCCCGATGCGCTGGTGCCGGTGGTCGAGCGGCTGGCGCAGAACCTTTTCATCTGCGCGAGCACCGTCTCGCAGTATGCGGCGCTCGCCTGCTTCGAGCCCGAGAGCATCGCCGAGTACGAGCGCCGCCGCGCCGAGTTCAAGGCCCGGCGCGACTGGTTCATTCCGCAGCTCGACGCGCTGGGCCTCAAGGTGCCGGTGGTGCCCGACGGCGCCTTCTATGCC
This sequence comes from Variovorax sp. LjRoot84, assembly GCF_964254305.1. Classification (NCBI taxonomy): domain Bacteria; kingdom Pseudomonadati; phylum Pseudomonadota; class Betaproteobacteria; order Burkholderiales; family Comamonadaceae; genus Variovorax; species Variovorax sp. LjRoot84. Next base: position 2,485,291 of record NZ_CAXUTE020000001.1, on the reverse strand, counting down.
TGGGCCGACTGTTCTGCCTTCGGCGAGAAGCTCGGCATCTCGAACAGCTGGGACTTCGCCTTCGAAGCGATGAAGAAAGCCCATCTCGCGATCACGCCGGGCCGCGACTTCGGCTCGGCCGAAACCGCCCGCTTCGTGCGCTTCTCGACGGCCAGCTCGATGGCGCATCTCGAGGAATCGGTGGAGCGCCTGCGCGCCTGGGCCGGCGCCACCGTCGCTGCATGAGCTTTGCATTTCCAATCCGCGTCTACTGGGAAGACACCGATGCCGGCGGCATCGTCTTCTATGCCAACTACCTCAAGTACATGGAGCGTGCCCGCACCGAGTGGCTGCGCTCGCTCGGCATCGCGCAAGGCCGGCTGCGCGAAGAGACCGGCGGCATCTTCGTGGTCAGCGAGACGCAGCTCAAGTACCACCGCCCGGCGCGGCTCGACGACGAACTGCTGGTTACAGCCGAGCTGCGTCAGATGGGCTCCGCGTCCCTGATAATCGGCCAGCGCGTGCTATCAAATTCAGAGCACGGTCCGGCCACCGGCCCGGCGCCCGATACTGCGGTCCTTTGCGAAGGCACGATCCGCATCGGCTGGGTCGACGCGGCCACGCTGCGGCCCGCGCGCATCCCACCCCAAGTTTCGGGAACCCTCGGGCGCCATGCCGGCTCCATGTCTCAACCTCAGAAGCCATGAATCAAGACCTGTCGATCCTTTCCCTCCTGCTCCATGCCAGCCTTCCGGTGCAGTTTGTCGTGGCCTTGCTGCTCGTGGTATCCGTCGCCAGCTGGGCGGCCATCTTCCGCAAGTTCTTCTCTCTCAAGCGCACGCGCGCGCTCAACGACGACTTCGAACGCGAGTTCTGGTCCGGCACCAGCTTGAACGAACTGTTCTCCTCGGCTGCGCAGAACGCCAAGTTCGCCGGCCCGATGGAACGCATCTTCGCTTCCGGCATGCGCGAGTACCAGAAGCTGCGCGAGCGCCATGTCTCCGACGCCGGCACGCTGCTCGACGGCGCACGCCGCGCGATGCGCGCGAGCTTCCAGCGCGAGCTCGATGCGGTGGAGCAGAACCTGTCCTTCCTCGCCACCGTCGGTTCGGTCTCGCCCTATGTCGGCCTGTTCGGCACGGTGTGGGGGATCATGCATGCCTTCACCGGCCTCGCAGCGCTGGCGCAGGTGACGCTCTCCACCGTCGCTCCCGGCATCGCAGAAGCGCTGGTCGCCACCGCCATCGGCCTCTTCGCCGCCATTCCGGCCGTGGTGGCCTACAACCGCTTCGCCCGCGAGATCGACAAGATCGCGATCGCGCTCGAGACCTTCATCGAAGAGTTCTCGAACATCCTGCAGCGCAACCTGACGGCCCACGTCAACCCGGCATCGGTGACGCCGGCGACCGGCCGCTGAAGCGGAGCACCACGCCATGCCAGCAATGTCCTCCCGCGGCCGCGGCCGCCGAACGATCAACGAGATCAACATGGTCCCGTTCATCGACGTGATGCTGGTGCTCCTGATCATCTTCATGGTCACGGCGCCGCTGATCACGCCGAGCGTGATCAACCTGCCCACGGTGGATCGCGCCAACAAGCAGCCCGACAAGCCGATCGAGATCGTCATCAAGAGCGACGACGAGGTCCAGATCAAGAAGGACCCGTCCACCGGCAGCGGCGCCACCTCGATCCCCATGACGCAGATCGGCACGGCGGCCAAGACCGCGCAGGGCGGCGACGACCAGCGGCCGGTGGTCATCAGCGCCGACAAGTCGGTCAAGTACGAGACGGTGGTCAAGGCGATGAACGCGCTCAAGAGGAGCGGCGTCGAGCGCGTCGGCCTTTCGGTCACGACCACTGGTGCCAAGTGATGGCCTTGGCCTCATCGCTGATGTCGCTCGGCGCCGATCGCCCGGAGTTCGCGCCGCCGCCGCAACGCGGCACGCCGCGTGCCGTGCTGCTGGCGCTGCTGGCGCATGGGCTGCTCATCATCGCGCTGACCTGGGGCGTGAGCTGGCGCCGCGAAGCGGAGGACGGCGCGATCGAGGCCGAGCTCTGGTCGTCGACCGTGCAGCAGGCCGCGCCGCGCCTCACTGCGCCGCCGGTTCCGACGCCACCCACTCCGGCGCCTGCACCGACGCCGGCACCCCCCCCTCCGCCGCCACCTCCCCCGCAGGCGCGAGCACCCGAACCCGCGCCGGCGCCGCGTGCGCCCGACATCGCGCTCGAACGCGAGAAGAAGCTGAAGGAGCAGAAGGAGCGCGAGCTGGAGCAGCAGCAACAGAAGAAGCTCGAAGCCGCGAAGAAAGCGGCGCAGGAGAAGAAGGAACAGGAAGCCCGGGAGCGCGCCGAGGACGAAGCCGAGCGCAAGAAGGAACAGCAGCAGAAGTTGGCCGAGGCGAAGAAGAAGCAGGAAGCCGAAGCCGCGAAGAAGAAGGAAGCCGATGCGAAGGCGGCTGCGCAGGCCGCGGCCGACCGTGCAGCCACGCTCAAGCGCATGCAGGGTCTGGCGGGCGCCAGCGGTGACGACAACTCGAAAGGGGCTGCGCTGAAGGCCTCCGGCCCTTCGGGCGGCTACGGAGCTCGGATCGCGGCAGCTGTGCGCCCCAACATCGTCTACCCCGATGCCGATCTCGTGAGCGGCAATCCGACCGCGGAATTCGACGTCAACTTGGCGCCCGATGGCACGATCGTGGGTGTCAAGCTACGCAAATCGAGCGGTTTGGCGAGTTGGGACGATGCCGCAGAGCGCGGGCTGCGTAGAACGGAAAAGGTACCGCGCGACGTAGATGGCCGCATCTTCCCTTCGCTGACAGTGGTGCTTCAACCAAAGCAGCGCTGAAAGCGCCCGCTACTCGTAGACCACCGCCGCGCGGCCCGCATCGGCCTGCGCCGTCCAGCTCGCGAGCGCGGCGTCGGTCGGGAAGAACTTCGCGCGCTCGCCCAGCTGCAGCTCGACCTGCGCGCCGCCGCGCGCCATCGACAGCCGCACCGCCAAGCCCTGCAGCAGCTCGCCGTGCTCGCTCTGTTCGGTGCGCGGCGGAAAGTCGCGCACCAGCCGCGCGATGTCCGGCGCCTTGCCGTTGACCGCGACGCGCAGGAACTTGCCGAAGCGGCAGCGCGCTGCGGCCAGGTCCCACACCTGCTGCACCTGGAAGCGCGCCTCGAAGCCGCCGCGGCCCGGCTGCAGGCGGCCGCTCACGATCACCAGTTCGTCATCCTTCAGCACGTTGCGGTTGGCGTTGAAGAGCGCCTCGTCGGCGGTCGCGTCGATGGCGCCCGACTTGTCGTCCAGCTTGAAGATCGCCAGCCGGCCGCGCTGGCCGTTGATGACGCGGAAGTCGCTCACGATGCCGGCGATCACCTGCTGCTCGCGGCTGTCGATCAGGTCGTCGATCTCGCGCTTGCAGAAGCGCCGCACCTCGTGCGCCACTTCGTCGAACAGGTGGCCCGACAGGTAGAAGCCGATGGCCGTCTTCTCGTAGGTCAGGCGTTCCTTCACGCCCCAGGGCGTGGCGTCGATGAGCTCGGGCTCCTGCGTCGCAGAGCCGTGCTCGCAGTCGCCGAAGATATCGACCTGCGAGGCGTTGGCCTCGGTCGCGCTCGCGAATTCGAAGGCGCGGTCGACCGAGGCGATCAGCGAGGCCCGGTTCTGCTGCAGCGAATCGAAGGCACCTGCCTTGATCAGCGCCTCGACGGTGCGCTTGTTGATGCGCTGGCGGTCCACGCGCACGCAGAAGTCGAACAGGCTCTTGAAGGGGCCGCCCTCTTTCCGCGCCTTGGCCACCGCCTCGACCGCCAATTGCCCCGTGCCCTTGACCGCACCGAGCCCGTAGCGAATGACCTTGTCGGTGACCGGCTCGAAGCGGTAGTTGCCGCGGTTCACGTCCGGCGGCTCGAAGGTCATGCCGAAGTGCTTCTGCGCATCTTCGAACAACACCTTGAGCTTGTCGGTGTCGTCCATTTCCACCGTCATGTTGGCGCAGAAGAACTCGGCCGTGTAGTGGACCTTGAGCCAGCCGGTGTGATAGGCCAGGAGCGAATAGGCGGCCGCGTGCGACTTGTTGAAGCCGTAGCCCGCGAACTTCTCCATCAGGTCGAAGATCTCGTCGGCCTTCTGCTGGTCGATGCCGTTCACCGCCGCGCCCTTGCGGAAGATCTCGCGGTGCTCGGCCATCTCCTCGGCCTTCTTCTTGCCCATCGCGCGGCGCAGCAGGTCGGCGCCGCCGAGCGAGTAGCCGCCCAGGATCTGCGCGGTCTGCATCACCTGTTCCTGGTAGACCATGATCCCGTAGGTCTCCGAGAGCATCTCTTCGACCAGCGGATGCGGATACTCCACCGTCTCGCGGCCGTGCTTGCGTGCGACGAAGCTGGGGATCAGATCCATCGGGCCCGGACGGTACAGCGCGTTGAGCGCGATCAGGTCTTCGAGCCGCGTCGGCCGCGCGTCCTTCAGCATGCCCTGCATGCCGCGCGATTCGAACTGGAACACGGCCTCGGTCTTGCCCTCGGCGAAGAGCCGGTAGGTCGGCGCGTCGTCGAGCCGGATGTTCTCGTAGGCGAAGTTCTCCTGACCCTTGTGGCGCTGGACGATGAACTCCTTCGCGATCTCGAGGATGGTGAGCGTGGCCAAGCCCAAGAAGTCGAACTTCACCAGGCCGATGGCTTCGACGTCGTCCTTGTCGTACTGGCTCACGGCCGAGTCGCTGCCCGGCTGCTGGTAGAGCGGGCAGAAGTCGGTGAGCTTGCCCGGCGCGATCAGCACGCCGCCCGCATGCATGCCGATGTTGCGCGTCATGCCTTCGAGCTTCTGCGCCAGCTCGACCAGCATGCGGACTTCTTCTTCCTTCTCGATGCGGGCCGCGAGCTGCGGCTCCATCTCGATCGCGTAGTTGTTCTTGTCGCCCTCGGGCTTGGGCGAAGGCGGGTACTGGATCGTGACCGGCTGCCCCGGCTTGTTCGGGATCAGCTTGCTGATGCCGTCGCAGAACATGTAGCTCATGTCGAGCACGCGGCCCACGTCGCGGATCGCGGCGCGTGCGGCCATGGTGCCGAAGGTCGCGATCTGGCTCACCGCGTCGCGGCCGTACTTGTCCTTCACGTAGTCGATCACGCGGTCGCGGTTGCCCTGGCAGAAGTCGATGTCGAAGTCGGGCATCGAGACGCGCTCGGGGTTCAGGAAGCGTTCGAACAGCAGCTTGTATTCGAGCGGATCGAGGTCGGTGATCTTCAGCGCATAGGCCACCAGCGAGCCCGCGCCCGAGCCCCGGCCGGGTCCGACCGGGCAACCGTTCTTCTTGGCCCAGTTGATGAAGTCGCCCACGATCAGGAAGTAGCCCGGGAAACCCATCTTCAGGATGGTGTTGATCTCGAACTCGAGGCGTTCGACGTAGCGCGGGCGCTCGGCATCGCGCTTGGCGGCGTCGGGGTAGAGGTGCGCGAGACGCTCCTCCAGACCTTCGAAGGAGGCGACGCGGAAGTACTCCTCGATCGGCATGCCGTTGGGCGTCGGGAAGTTCGGCAGCTGCGGCTTGCCGAGCACGAGCGTGAGGTTGCAGCGCTTGGCGATCTCGACCGTGTTGGCGATCGCGCTCGGCACGTCGGCGAAGAGCGCTTCCATCTCGGCCGCGGACTTGAAATACTGCTCCTGCGTGAACTTGCGCACACGGCGCGGGTTGCCGAGGATCTCGCCTTCCGAGATGCAGACGCGCGCCTCGTGCGCTTCGAAGTCCTCGGCGGTGGCGAACTGCACCGGGTGCGTTGCCACCACCGGCAGCCCGAGCCTTGCGGCCAGCTGCACCGCGGCCAACACATGCGGCTCGTCCTCGGGGCGGCCGGCGCGCTGCAGTTCGATGTAGAAGCGATGCGGAAAAAGCCCCGCCAACTGCAGCGCGATCTCGGCCGCGCGCTCGGCCTGGCCCTGCAGCAGCGGCGCGCCGAGCGGGCCGGCCTGCGCGCCCGAGAGCGCGATCAACCCGCCCTGCAACTCCTCGATCCAGGCCAGCTTGCAGACCGCCTGGGCCTGGCCGCGGCCCACGTTCTGCGTCCAGGCGCGCGCCAGCAGTTCGGACAGGTGCAGATAGCCTTCCATGTTCTGCACCAGCAGCACGATGCGCGTGAGCGCGCCGATCTCCGCGCCCAGGCCTTCGAGGAACACCTCGGCGCCCAGCACCGGCTTGACACCCTTGCCGCGCGCTTCCTTGTAGAACTTGATCGCGCCGAAGAGGTTGTTGAGATCGGTGATCGCCAACGCCGGCTGCCGGTCGGCCGCGGCGGCCTTGACGACTTCGTCGATTCGGTTGGTGCCGTCGACGACGGAAAACTCGGTGTGCAGGCGCAGGTGAACGAACATGGTGCGCATTGTAGAAAGCAGCACCCCCACCATGTGGTTTGGCTCTCCCTACAATCGCGCTCCGTGCAAGAGATTTTGAATATCGCGGCCTACAAGTTCGTGGCCATCGACGACGGCGAGCTGCTGCGCGACGCGCTGCGCGCCACCACCCACGCGCTGGCGCTCAAGGGCACCATCCTGCTCGCGCCCGAGGGCATCAACCTGTTCCTCGCGGGCGAGAAAGATGCCGCGCATGACTTCCTCCGGGACCTGCGTGCCGACCCGCGTTTCGCCGATCTGGAAGCGAAGGAAAGCTGGTCCGAAGCCCAGCCCTTCCGCCGCATGCTGGTCAAGCTGAAGCGCGAGATCATCCGCATGGACCATCCGGCCATCCAGCCCGCCGCGGGCCGCGCGCCGGGTGTCGATGCGCCCACCCTCAAGCGCTGGCTCGACCAGGGGCACGACGACGCGGGCAAGCCGATCGCGCTGCTCGACACGCGCAACGCCTTCGAGGTCGACCACGGCAGCTTCGACGGCGCCATCGACTGGCGCATCGGCAAGTTCACCGATTTCCCGAAGGCGCTGAAGAAGCACCGCGAAGACCTGGCCGGCAAGACGGTGGTGAGCTTCTGCACCGGCGGCATCCGCTGCGAGAAGGCCGCGATCCTGATGCGCGAGGAAGGCGTGGCCGACGTGCTTCAGCTCGAAGGCGGCATCCTCAAGTACTTCGAGCAGGTCGGCGGCGCGCACTACCACGGCGAGTGCTTCGTGTTCGACGGCCGCGAGACTTTGGCGCCGGACCTGAGTGCGCGTGCGAGCGGCGCCAGCGCCCGGGCCGCCGAGGACCCGGACATCGCGATCAAGCGCTAGACCGGCGTCGTGCCGGTATCGGCCGGCGTCTGCACCTGGAACGGATGTCCCGGCAGTGGAATGAATTCGGTCTCGCCGGGCACATGGCCCATGCGCTGCGCGGACCAATCGGCGCCGGCTTCGAGGACGCGCTCGCGCCGGCTGGAGACGAAGTTCCAGGTAATGAAGCGCGGGCCGTCGAGCGGCTCGCCGCCGATGACCACGATGCGAACGGCATCGCGTGTCTCGAAGATGCCGCCCTCGCCCTCCGGCAGCATGGCCATCGTGTGCTGCGCCACGGGCTCGCCATCGAGCTGGATCTCGCCATCGACCGCGTAGACAGCCATCTCCTGCGCCAAGGCCGGCAGTTCGAAACGCGCGCCGGCCGGCAATGGCAGGTCGAGATAGAGCGTCTTGGAGAAGGTCTTCACCGGCGAACGCACGCCGAAGGCTTCGCCCACCAGTACCCGCACGGCCACGCCCTGCACTTCGAGTGCCGGGATCTGCTCAGCCGCCGTGTGGGAAAAGCTGGGCTCGACTTCCTCGTGGGCCTGCGGCAGCGCGGCCCAGAGCTGCAAACCATGGTTGACATAGCTCGCATCGAGCAGATGCTCGGGCTTGCGCTCCGAGTGCACGATGCCGCGCCCCGCCGTCATCCAGTTGATCGCGCCGGGGCGGATCTCCTGCACCACGCCGAGGCTGTCGCGATGCGTCATCGCGCCCTCGAAAAGATAGGTCACGGTGGCCAGGCCGATATGCGGATGCGGCCGCACGTCGTGCTCGTTGCCCGGCTGCTCGGTCGCCGGGCCGAAATGATCGAAGAATACGAAGGGCCCGACCGATCGCCGCTTCGCCGCCGGCAGCAGGCGCCGGACCCTGAAGCCTCCGCCCAGGTCCTTGTCATGCGGTCGAAGCAGCAGCAGCGGTTCGGTCATCGTGGTTCTCCGTGGGGCGATCGAGATCTTGCCACTTCGGCCACGCGTTCGCCGAATGCATAGGCCGTCTCGAGGTCGCCCTTCGCCATCTCGGCCGGGCTGGCATCGGTCGGCGAAGTGGTCAGCAGGCCGTTGTAGCCGCCGACGTAGTTGATCGAATCGCGCTTCGCGGCACGGTCGTTGCTCGGCATGAGGCCGAGGCTGACCCACAGGCCGCCGTGCTGGCTGGCGAGGTGCCACAGGTAGGTCAGCGTCGCGTCCTTGTCGCCGTTCATGGCGGCGCTGTTGGTGAAGCCCGCGAAAAGCTTGTTGCGCCAACCCTGAACGTACCAGACCTTCGAGGAGGCATCGGCGAACTTCTTGAACTGCCAGCTCACGTTGCCCATGTAGGTGGGCGAACCCATGATGATCGCGTCCGCGGCCGCCAGCATCTCCCAGCCGCCGGCCGGGAGCTTGCCGTCGGCGTCGATCGCGAGCAGGTGGGCGCCTGCGCCATCGGCCACCGCCTGCGCAATGCGCTGCGTGTGGCCGTAACCCGAATGAAAAACAACGACGATGTTGGTCATGCGGGAAGTATGGCTGCTCAGCGCTTGTCGATGCTGAAGCGGCCGGCGCCGAAGGCTGCGATGGCCAACAGGCCGCCTGCGATCGCGATGTTCTTGAAGAACATCAGCTGGTTCACATAGGCCTTGTCGGCGGGCATGCCCCAGTAGTTGTGGAAGAGCACCGCGGTGGCGACGGTGAACACGGCCAGCACGATGGACACGATGCGCGTCTTGTAGCCGACCAGGAGCAGCAGGCCGAGGCCGAGCTCCACGATGATCGCGATCGCCGCGCCGAGCTGCGGCAGCGGCAGGCCGACCGCGCTGATGTAGCCGACGACGCCGGCGAAGCCGCCGATCTTGCCGAAACCGGCAGGTATGAAGAGCGCCGCGATCAGGATGCGCCCGATGAGCGCAAGCGTGTCTTGCGAAGCGCTCGCGCCGGCGGGGGCGGCGTAGCCGGATGCGGTGGTGGTGGATGCCATTGGAAAGTACTCCTGGGTTGATGAAAAAATAACGCAGCTTCAGGCCGCGAGGTCGAACACCAGCACTTCGGCATTCTTGCCGGCGCCGAGCGTGAGGTGCGATTCGTCCTTGATCAGGGCCGCATCGCCAGTAGCCAGTTTCGTGCCGTTGACCTCGAGCTCCCCGCGCACCAGGTGCACGTAGCTCTTGCGCTTCGGGTCGAGCGCGAGGCTGGCTTGCTCGTTGCCGTCGAGCAGGCCGGCATACATGCGCGCATCGGCATGCACCAGCACCGAGCCCTCGGCCCCATCGGGCGAAGCCACCAGGCGCAGCTGTCCGCGCTTCTCGGCATCCGGGAAACTCTTCTGCTCGTAGCCGGGCGCGATGCCGCGCACGTTGGGCTCGATCCAGATCTGCAGGAAGTGCGTGGTCTCGTCGGCCTTGTGGTTGAACTCGCTGTGCATCACGCCGCGGCCGGCGCTCATGCGCTGCACGTCGCCCGGCGGGATCGATTCGACGTTGCCCATGCTGTCCTTGTGCGCGAGCTCGCCCGACAGAACGTAGCTGATGATTTCCATGTCCTTGTGGCCGTGGGTGCCGAAGCCGGCGCCCGCGGCGACGCGGTCTTCGTTGATCACGCGCAGATTGCCATAACCCATGTGGGCCGGATCGTAGTAGCCGGCAAAGGAGAAGCTGTGGAACGAGCGCAGCCAGCCGTGATCGGCATAACCGCGTTCCTGGGACTTGCGAACTTGAAGCATCTTTGAACTCCTGCCCCGCCAGATGGCCTGGGGCCTTCGAATGCCGCGCCGCATGCGCAGCGGATGCCCAGAACTTTAGGTCGCGGCCCCGCCCTCGAAAGCGCCGGCTTTTGATGGCATCATTCAATTTTTTTGAACGATCTATGCCCAGCGCCCGTGATGTCCTGACGCCCGATGCGCTCGCGATGCTGCAGACGGTGGTGAGCACCGGCAGCTTTGCCGCGGCCGCGCGCACGCTGGACCTCGTGCCCAGCGCCCTCAGCTACCGCGTGCGCCAGATCGAGGACGCCCTCGACGTGCTGCTGTTCGACCGCAGCGCGCGCCAGGCACGGCTGACCGAAGCCGGCACCGAATTGCTGCGCGAGGCCTCGTGGCTGCTCGGCGAAATCGACGCGGTGGCCAACCGCGTCAAGCGCGTCGCGACCGGCTGGGAGCCGATGCTCACGATCGCGGTCGACAGCGTGATCGCGCGCGATCCGATGCTGGACCTGGCCACCGCCTTCTTCGCGCTCGACCCGCCGACCCGGCTCAAGCTGCGCGACGAAACGCTGCTGGGCACCATCGAGGCACTGTCCAGCGGCGAGGCCGATCTCGCCGTCGGCGCCGTGCTCGATGCCTCGAGCCTCGCCTTCGGCGCCACCGGCATCCGCAGCCGGCCGCTGGGCCAGTTGCATTTCGTTTATGCGGTGGCACCGCACCATCCGCTGGCGCGGATCGACGCCCCCCTCTCCGACAACGTGCTGCGCCAGCACCGCGCCGTGGCCGCGGCCGACTCCTCGCGCGCCGGCCCGAGCATGACGGTCAATCTCGTCGGCGGCCAGGATGTGCTCACCGTGCCCACCATGCAGGCCAAGCTGGCCGCGCAGCTCCACGGCCTGGGCGGCGGCTTCCTGCCCGAGCCGATGGCGCGGCCCTACATCGAGGCCGGCCACCTGGTCGAGCGCAAGACCGAACGCGTGGCGCCGATCGGCACCATGCATTGCGCATGGCGCGAGCGCACCGCCGGCAAGCCGGGACGCGCGCTCAAATGGTGGCTCGAACAGTTCGAGCACGAAGGGACGCGCCGGGCGCTCCTTGAAAGGCATCGCGGCCGGTGAGTGTGTCGAGGCGGTTAGAGTCTCCCTTGATCGCCAACAGAAAACGAGACCGCTCAACATGACCACCTCCCGTCCTCCCGCCGATCGCCACCGATCCACCTCCCCGCGCCACTACGCCGTCGTCGGCGCCGGCATGGCGGGCATCGCCTGTGCCCGCACCCTCGCGCAGGCCGGCCACCGCGTCAGCGTGTTCGAACGCGAAGCCGCCGCCGGCGGCCGGATGGCGAGCGAATCCACGCCCTTCGGCAAGTTCGACAGCGGCGCGCAGTACTTCACCGTGCGCGACCCGCGCTTTGCGCGCGTGCTCCAAACCGTGCCGCAAATCTGCAAGCCCTGGAGTGCCAACCTCGTGCGCGTACTCGACCCGCACGGCCGCGTCGCCGAGGCCGCCCTGCCCGCGCGCGAGCCGCACTGGGTTGCCCAGCCCGGCATGGATGCCCTGGTTGCGCATTGGGCCGCGCCGCTGGGCGATGCGCTCGTGACGCGCACCCAGGTCACGACCATCGAGCGCGACGCACTCGACGGAAAGCGCTGGCAACTGCGCACCGCGGGCGCCGACGATTCGCAACACGTGTACTCCGGTTTCGACGGCGTGCTGCTGGCGGTGCCGCCGGCTCGCACGCGCGCCCTGCTCGACAACGGCAAGCTCTCCTCCGGCATCAGCGAGAAGATCGAAGCAGTGCGCATCGCGCCCTGCTGGACGCTGATGATCGCCTTCCCGCAGGCCAACCAGGCGAACCTCTCCCATCTCGGCCCGCAATGGAACGCCGCGCGCAGCACCCACCACCGCGTGGCCTGGCTGGCGCGCGAATCCTCCAAGCCCGGCCGTGATCGCATCGAGCGCTGGACCCTGCAAGCCAGCGCGGCCTGGTCGCACGAACACCTGCGCGACGACGCCTCGCGCGTCCAGGCCAAGCTGTTGCGCGCCTTCGCCGAGATCACCGGCATCCGCGCCGAACCTTCGCACGCGCAGGCGCGCTGCTGGCCCGAAGCCCAGACCCAGGTACCGGTCGGCAAGCCGCACCTGTGGGACGCCAAGGCGCGCATCGGCGTGGCCGGCGACTGGTGCACCGGGCACCGGGTCGAAGATGCGTTTCTTTCGGGTCTGACGTTGGCGCTCAAAGTGGCGTGATTTCCACCGGTCGATTTGCGCCCTCGCCCACGGGACCGCTGCACGCGGGCTCGTTGGTCGCCGCGCTCGCGAGCTGGCTCGATGTGCGCGCCCGCGGCCCGCAGGCACGCTGGCTGGTGCGCATCGAGGATGCCGACACCGAGCGCTGCCTGCCCGGACTGGGCGAATACATCCTCTCGCAGCTCGCAGCCTGCGGGCTCGTGCCCGACGCGACGCCCGTGTGGCAGACGCAGCGCACCGCGCTCTACGCGCACGCACTCGATCACCTGAAAGCCCTGGGCCTCAGCTACCCCTGCGGCTGCTCGCGCAAGGACATCGACGAGGCGCTGGCCTTTCGCGGCGTGCCGCACGCCCGGCACGGCGAACGCGTCTATCCCGGCACCTGTCGCGACGGACTGCACGGCAAGCCGGCGCGCGCCTGGCGCTTCGCCACGGTGCAGTTCGAAGCCGCCCGCGCATCGAAGGCCGTGTACTGGGTCGATCGCCGCAAGGGCCAGCAATGCCAGGACGTGGCGCACGAGGTCGGCGACTTCGTGCTCAGGCGCGCCGACGGGCCCTGGGCCTACCAGCTCGCGGTGGTGGTCGACGATGCCGACCAGGGCGTGACGGACGTGGTGCGCGGCGAAGACCTGGCCGACAACACGGCGCGCCAGATCCTGCTGCAGCGTGCGCTCGGCCTGCCGACGCCGAGCTACCTGCATACGCCGCTGGTGCTCGGCGCCGACGGCGAGAAGCTCTCGAAGCAGAACGGCGCCGCGCCGCTCGACACCGGCACGCCAGCCGCGGCGCTCGCTGCGCTCGACGCCGCGGCGCGCGTGCTCGGGCTGGCGGCCACCACGGCTGCAACGCCCGCAGGGGCACTGGCCGACTGGGTGGCCGGCTGGCGGGCTCTCTACAATCCCTCCCCCTGATGACCCTGCCCGCCACCGACCCCGCGCGCGATCCCGCCGCACCCACTTCCGACGAAGAAACTCCGCCGCATCCCCTGCATCGCCGCCTGAAGAGCTTCGTCAAGCGCGCCGGTCGAACCACCGAGGGCCAGGCACGCGCCTTCGCCGAACTGGGCCCGCTGTTCCTCCTGCCCTATCGCCCCGAGCCGCTGGACATTGCCGCCGCCTTCGGCCGCGTTGCGCCGACCGTGCTCGAGATCGGCTTCGGCATGGGCGAGGCCACCGCGCACATCGCGGCGCTCCAGCCCGAGAAGAATTTCCTGTGCTGCGAGGTGCACGAACCCGGCGTCGGGGCGCTGCTCAAGCGCATCGGCGAGCAGCAACTCTCCAACATCCGCATCTGCGCCCACGATGCGGTCGATGTCATCGACCACATGCTGATGCCCGGCATGCTGGCCGGCGTGCATGTGTTCTTTCCGGACCCCTGGCACAAGACGCGGCACAACAAGCGCCGGCTGATCCAGCCGCCTTTCGTGCGCAAGCTGGCCGACCGGCTCGCGCCCGGCGGCTACCTGCATTGCGCGACCGACTGGCAGCCCTATGCCGAGCAGATGCTCGAGGTGCTGTCGCAGGAGCCGCTGTTGCGCAACACGGCAGCGGGCTATGCGCCCAAGCCGGACTACCGCCCGCTCACCAAGTTCGAGAACCGCGGCCTCAAGCTGGGCCACGGCGTGTGGGACGTGGTGTTCGAGCGCATCTAGCTCAGTGGGCGACGCCGTACACGTCGTCGGTCTGCAACTCGCCTTGCGCGGCCAGCACGTGCTTCTGCGCAGCCATGATGAGCGCCGCACGATAGGCCGAGCGGCTGGCGATCTTGGTGTGCGCGATCAGCGTCTGCCACTCGCGCTCCAGCGTCTGCGGCGAGCGGTCGACCGAGCGGTTCATCAGCGCCTGGCTCACGTCGATCAACGCGGCCGCCGAGCCGAGGCAGATGTTGATGGCCGACTGCGCGGCACTGGTGCGAAAACGGCCGTCTTCCGACGGCTTGTTCGAGTGCAGGACGTCCAGCGGCATATTGGCGGTGGGGCCGAAGTACGGCGCTCCCTGCATGTCGCTGTCGGCACGGGCCAGCACCTGTTCGATGGTGGCGAGGGCGCTTTCCAGCAAGGCGATATCGGATGGCTTTTTCTTCATGTCAATTGCCGGGGACAAGAGCCCGGGATCAGCGGGGATGTTGCCATCGGAGCGCGCTTTCGCCGTGTGCAAAAAGCACGTTTCAAAAACAAAAGTTAACACCCCGTCTGTGTACTTCGGACGTTACACGGCCACCAACTGGACATCGAACACCCGCTCGAACAGCCAGAGCGCCGCGATGGCGACGGCCAGCACCGAGCCGCTTCGCAGGACCACAGGGCGATAGCCGCGCCAGCCGCGCAAGGCCACCAGCACGAGAAGCGCTGCGCTCACGATCACCAGCTGTCCGGCCTCCACGCCCAGGTTGAACTGAAGCAGCGCGGTGACGAAGCCGCGGGCCGGCAGCTCGAGTTCGCCGAGCACGCCCGCAAAGCCGAAACCGTGGATCAGGCCGAACAGAAAGCTGAAGAGCTTGCGTCGCCCCCAAAGCAGCGGATGGAGATTGTCGAGCGCCGCCACCATGATGGTGAGCGCGATGGCCGGCTCGATGATGCGCGGCGAGATCGTCAGCAGCCCGAGGCCCGCCAGCGCGAGCGTGATGGAGTGCGCGACGGTGAACATGGTGACCATGCCGACCATCGGCCACAGGGCCTCGCGCCAATTTGCGACCGGCACCCACCCGTCCGCCCCGCGCCGCAGCACGGCGGGCAGCAGCAGGCAGATCAGGAAGAGCACGTGGTCGTAGCCGATCAGGATGTGGTGCACGCCATCGCGAAAGAAGCTCGTGCCCGATGCCGACCCGGTCGGGCCCTCCGGCCAGGCCACGGCCACCGGCCCGCCTGCCGGATCCAGCGAGCGCGCCGTCGGCGCCGCGTCGCCTTGCGCTCCGATGCGCAACAGCCCGCGGTGCGTGGGGTCCACTTCCTTGAAAAGCCGGTAGTCGAGTTCCATGGCGGGGCCGGTGTCGCAGCGTGCCTGCAACTGCAGCACAAGGTAGGCCCCGTCGATGCGGCTTTCGACGGCAGGCGGCTGTGCGTGCGCGAGCCTGCAGCTGCCCTGCTGGATGCGCAGGCGCGCCAGCGCGTAGGCGCCGATGTCGTCCATGCGCGCGCGAACCTCGCCCCAGCTCAGCTGCCGGTCGCCGTTGCGATCCAGGTCGAGCGCCGCATCGAGGTCGCGCAGCGCGATGTCCCAGCGGAGGGCCAGCGTGTCGCCGCTGCGCTGCAGCTGCAGGTAGGCATCGCTCGCCTTGTGGGCCCGCGCGGCCGGTGAGGCGGCTGCCAGCGCGATGACCAGCAGCACCGCACCAAGGCGCTCAAAGAATCGCATCGATGCGCGCATCTCGCAGCCCCGTCTGTTGCAGCAGCGCTTTCACTTCGCCGCATGCGACCTCGTCGCGCGCCGCAACGGCCGCGCGCGCGAACAGCAGCAGGTCGATCGGTTCGCGCTGCAGCTGGACGTTGACGCGCGCGAGCGCGAGGGCGCGTCGCGCATCGCCCTGCACATCGAGTGCGAACAGCGCTTGTTCCCGCGCATGCACCGACGTCGCATGGGGCCGCAGCGCGGCGGCCGCAAAGCGCGCCTGCAGCTCCTGCACTTCCCGCTGCGCGCTGTCGCGCCGTCCGGCCACGGCCAGCCGCAGCAGCACGGCATCGTTGCGCGGCTCCTTGCCGAGCAGAGGCGCAATCTCGGCCGCGCGCCCGTGCCGCTGGAGAAAGTCGCTGTAGGCCAGCAGCAGGTAGCCCGAGCGTTCGGCATCGAGCGCCTGCCGGTACGCGAGTTCGGCCGCCGCCGGGCGGCCCGCACGTTCCTCGATCTCGGCCACGCTGGTCAGCAGCCATTGGCGCGTGCCGGCCTGGCGCGGGTGCGCCAGCGCCGGGTCGGCCAAGAGCCCCTGCAGCGCGCTGCGGGCCGCCGCATGCTCGCCGCGCAGGCCTGCGTTCTCGGCCAGGCAGGCGATGGCGTACAGCGCCGGCCCGACGCGGCCCAATGCGCGGCAGGCCGCATCCGATTCGGCATAGCGCCCGCGCACGCGCAGGATGGTGGCGAGCGTGATCCAGGCCTGCGCATGGGTCGGCTGCCGGACCAGCGCCATCTTCAGCGTGGCTTCGGCGCCGTCGAAGTCGTGCAGGAACTGCGCCACGGTCGCATGCATGACCAGCACCGCCGGCGGCGTTGCGCCGGCCGAGACCGGTTCCCAGGCCTGCAGCGCAGCCATCGCATAGCCCGCGTAGCGCGCATCGCCCTGCGCGCGGGCCAGGTCCAGATAGGCCTGCGCCGCCGCGATGGCCACGCCTTCGTCGCGCGGACTTTGGGCAAGCTCGCGCCGGAGCCTGCGCTCGTCGCGCGACCAGCCTGCGATGGAAGGCAGGGTCTCGACGATGGCCTCGTCGCTCGCCGGCACGCGCGGGGCCGCGCCTGCGGCCCCGGCGAGCACGACGAAGGCCGGAACCAGCCATCGCATGAGCGCCCGCACCCGCATGGCCGCTCCAGACATCACTGCGTGGAGAGCGGGTCTTTGGTGTCCGAAGTCGGCGGCGGATCGAAAGCCGCGACATCGGCCGGCTCGGCGGTGTCGAGCGCCATGTCGATCAGTCCTTTCACATAGGCGATGAAGGCGTCGTACGGATCGGTCATCACGGGCGGTGGGTTCGAAGGCGGCGGTGCGGTGCCGATGGGGAAGCCCCCAGATCCGCCCCCTCCTCCGCCGCCGCACCCGGCCAGGACGACCGCTGCCAGCAAGGATGCACTCCACAGATGGGTCTTGCGGTTCATGCCGTTCTCCTCACTGCGCACCAGGCAGCGGCGTGTTCAGGTACGGAAAGGCGTCGAGGAACTGGGCAGGACTCACGGCCGCCCCGTCGGTCAGCGCTGCGCCGCCGGCCGGAGCGTCGGCAGGCGTGCAACCAACCTTGAGCGTGTCGCTAGCGCCGGTTGCGACGCAGAGCACGCCCATCGCCACGCGCAGCTCGGCATCGACGATGTCGTCACCCGGCCGGCGGCCGTTCGGGAAGCCCGCGATATCGCCGGCCAGGACGCCGAGGTTCATCTGGCTGGCACTCGGTGTCGGCGCGATGCCTGTGTTGAGCCGCAGCATTTCCGAGGGCTTCACGTTGGCCGGCTTGTTGACGCCATCCACGCCCGTGAGAAAGGCCGCGACCAGGTCGCTGCGCGGAAAGTTGGTCGGCGCGGGCGCCGAAGGGAACAGCGTCTGGATCAGGGCCGGCAAGGTCGGGTTGGTCACGTAGTCCGCGAACTGCGCGTCGTCCCTGGGCTTGGAGCTGTTGAACTTGTCCTTGTCCTTCAGGCCGATCACCAGTTCGTTGACCAGCGGCATCCCCAGGCGCGAGACCTGCGCCCATGCGCCGCCGTTCAGCGCGGTGGTGCCGTGGCCGCTCTTGGGCGGGCTCGCGATCAGGCGGCCCTGGCGCACGCTGGCGCTGGTCCAGCCGCCGACGATGGGGTCGGCGCCCGTCACGCAGGCGATCGGCACTTCCAGCGCCATCGTGGTGATGTTCCTGCCGGCCAGCGAGTCGGGATTGGCGTTCGGCGCACCCAGCGGATTGAGGTTGATCAGGTCGAACACCTGGCCCAGCGCGACGGCGAAGGGGTCCTTGCGCTGGCCCACGAACACGCGCCCGGGCGTGCCGCAGCCCGGGATGTTGACCGCATAGAGATGCTGGTTGGCGTAGGCGGCATAGCCGGTCGGGCCGCCGAAGGTCTTGTCGCCGATGTTGTCGGTGGGCTTGTCGAACTCCGTGCCGCCGCCGGCCATCGTGACCGCCTCCGCACGCCCCTTGCGGCGGTCGCCGTACACCACGCTCAGGGTGTAGGTCTCGCGCAGGTTGCTGGTCGCGCCATTGGGCGCCGAGATGCCGCCCGACTGCACCAGCGGAATCGACACCTGCTTGCCGGAGATCGGCAGCTGGATGTCGCGCAGCGTGTTCTTGAACTTGAACTGGAAAGTGACGTTCTCGACCGCGTCGCCGTCGGTGTCCAGGTGGATCTCGTACAACGCGTTCGGATCCATCGTGAAGTAGTTCGGCCCGCCGTACGGACCCTGGTCGGGCTGGTAGTTGGCGATCAGCGTCAGGTAGTTCTGCCGGCCCGGCTCGTAGCTGCGGAACATGTAGAAGTCGGTCGCATCGAGCTTGGGCATGCCGGCAATGGAAGGCGCTTCGCGGTGGCTGGACGCGAAGGCGCCGCCGGCCGCTGCCGCGCACAAGGCGAGGACGCAGGCTCTGCGGGAATGTGTTGGGAATTTCATCGGCGTCACCTCAAGAAGTGGAACGGTTTTCGAAACAGCGCACGGAGCGCCTTCGAAGTACGCGGCAATCGTTCACGTGGATACGGCGCGGAGCGCGCAATACAGCGTTGCGTATCCGGCAAGCGCGCCGCCGACGCGGCGTCCATCAGCAAACCGGCCCAACGTGACTTACTACCTTCGTATAAGGCACCAAAATTGCTACATTTTTCCGATTTATGTAGCGAAAGGTTTCCGATGGATCTGTCACGCAGGCTTTGGCTGGGCAAGGTGGGGGCCACGATGCTGCTGGGCGGCGGCCTCGGTGCGAGCCGGATCGGCCAGGCGCAGACCACGCGCGCCGCCGCGCCGGCAGCGGCCTCGGCGCGCACGGTGATCCTCGGGCAATCGGTTCCGCTGACGGGCGCCGCCAGCGAGATCGGGCTGGCCTTTGCCGCCGGCTGCCGCCTCTACGCGACCCACTTCAACGAAACGCAGGCCGCCAGCGGCATCCACCTGAAACTGCAGCAGCTCGACGACGGCTACGACGCCGCGCGCGCTGCCGCCAATGCGCGCACCCTGCTCACCACCGACAAGGCCGACATGCTGTTCGGCTTCGTCGGCACCGCCAGCAGCGAAGCCGGTGCCGCCGCGGCCGCGCAGCAGGGCACGCTGCTCTTCGCACCCTTCGCCGCCTCGGACAGCCTGCGCGGCGCCGCGCATCCGAACGTGTTCCATGTGCGTCCCAGCATGGCCGACGAGGCCTTCAAGATCGTGCGCCAATGTGCCACCGTGGGGCAGACGCGCATCGCGCTGGTCGGCGACGACGACGCCATGGGCCGCGCCGGTCTCGCCGCCGTGCAGCAGGCCATGACCGATCAGAAGCTTGGGTCCCTGGCGGCGAGCGCGTTGGTGCCCGCCGCCGGCGACAAGCTCGATGCGGCACTCGCCGCGGTGCAGAAGCAGAACCCGCAGGCCATCGTGCTGGTGTCGCTTTCGAGCACCACCGCCAATGTGATCCGCAAGCTGCGCAAGAGCGGCTATTCGGGCGCCTTCATGGCCTTCTCGATCGTCGGCATCGATCCGCTCTACGCGGCCCTGGGCAAGGACATCGGCGGCATCGTGATCTCGCAGGTCGTGCCCTCGCCGCGGCCCTCGGCCATCCCGATCGTCAAGGAATACCTCGCCGCCATCGACACCTCCGACCAGACGGCCTCCTACGAAGGCATGGAAGGCTTCATCGCCGCCAAGGCCGCGGGCGAAGCCGTTCGCCGCGCCGGCCGCGGCTTCACGCCCGCGAGCCTGCAGCGCGTGATGGCCGGCATGACGGACTACGACGTCGGCGGCTTTCGCATCAACCTGCGCCCCGGCCTGCGTGATCCGCAGCGCAGCATCGACCTGATCAGCATCACGGCCGACGGGCGCGTATTGCGCTAAGCAGTGCCGCCCAGGCGCTGCAGCGCATCGAGCGACAACAGCTCGATGCGGCCGTAGCCGAGCGCGATCACGCGCTCTTCCGCCAGCGCGTTGAGCTCCTTCGAGAGCGTCTGCCGCGTCACGCCCAGCATCATCGCCAAGGCCTCCTGCGGCAGGCGCACGCGCTTGCGCAGATGCACCGACTGGGTCGCGTCGCCGCGCGCCAGCACCAGCAGCCGGCGTGCGACGCGGGCGCGCAGGTCGCGCAAGGTGGCGTCCTCCATCAATCCATAGAGTCCCCGCACCCGCGCCGCGAGCAGTGCCGCGATCGCATGGGAGAAGGCCCTGCCCTGCATCTGGTGCGCGAAGGCTTCAGGCGGCACCACCAGCAGGTCGAGCGCGCTCAGCGCGGTGGCATCGTGGGTGCGCGGCGAACCGTCGATCAGGCTGATCTCGCCGAACCAGTTGCCGGGCTCGAGCACGGCCAGGATGGCTTCGCGCCCATCGTGCCGCAAGGTCGAGACCTTGATCGTTCCGGCCGCCAGCCCGTAGAAGCCGCTGCCCGCCGCCTGCACCGGATCGCCCTGGCGGAACAGCATCGCGCCGCGCCGCAGGTGGACCAGGTCGGCAGCGCCCAGCAAGGCCTCGCGCTGCACGCGCGGCATCGAGGCGAACCACGGGTTGGCTTCCATGGCGCTGCGGTGCGCTGCAGACAGGCGCGGTCGGGGAGGCTGAGGCATGCAGGGTCGGGGGTTTACCAGGGCCCTGGATTGTCAAATTCTTGACAGTTGATGGTCAAGCGCAGGTCTACAGTGGGCCGCACCCCACGGAGACACGATGAACGCAAGAGCGAACTTCACCCGCATGCAGGACAGCACGCGGGAAGACTGGCAACTGATCGGCGGCGAGTTCATGCAGTTCGCGAGCGGCTTGCCCGAGCGCGTGATCAAGCACCTGCAGATCCTCGAAGGCGACTACGGCGGCTTCCCGGTCGACCGCTACACCCACTCGCTGCAGACCGCCACGCGCGCCTTGCGCGACGGACGCGACGAAGAGTACGTGGTGTGCGCGCTCCTGCACGATATCGGCGACACGCTGGGCTCCTTCAACCATCCCGACATCGCGGCCGCGATCCTGAAGCCATTCGTGCGCGAGGAGAACCACTGGATGGTGCAGAACCACGGCATCTTCCAGGGCCACTACTTCTTCCACCACATCGGGCTCGACCGCAACCTGCGCGACAACTTCAGGAACCATCCGAACTACGAACGCACGGCCGAGTTCTGCGAGCTCTACGACAACCCGGCCTTCGACCCGAAGGCCGAGACGCTGCCGATCGCCGAGTTCGAACCGATGCTGAAGCGCGTGATGGCGCAGCCGCGTCAAAGCATCTACAAGGCTGTGTTGAAGCCTGCAGAGGCCGTCTGAAATTTCACCCCAAGGACACCCACATGAACGCCACCACCCAACCCGAAATCCAGAAGCTCGTCTCCGCCGAAGAATGGCAGCTGCGCGTCGACCTCGCGGCCTGCTACCGGCTGGTCGCGCTCTACGGCTGGAGCGACCTGGTCTTCACGCACATCAGCGCGCGCGTGCCCGGGCCCGAACACCACTTCCTGATCAATCCCTACGGCCTGATGTTCGACGAGATCACGGCGTCGAGCCTGATCAAGGTCGACCAGGACTGCAACAAGATCATCGACTCGCCCTACCCGGTGAACCCGGCCGGCTTCGTGATCCACAGCGCGGTGCATGCGGCGCGCGAAGACATCCAGTGCGTGCTGCACACCCACACGCGCGCCGGCATCGCGGTGAGCGCGCAGAAGAACGGCGTGCTGCCGATCAGCCAGCAGTCGACCTTCGTGCTCGCCTCGCTGGCCTACCACGACTACGAGGGCGTGGCCTTCCGCGACGACGAGAAGCCGCGCCTGCAGGCCGACATGGGTGACGCCAACTTCCTGATGCTGCGCAACCACGGCCTGCTCACCGTGGGCAAGACCATCGCCGATGCTTTTCTCTCGATGTACGTCTTCGAGACCACCTGCCAGATCCAGATCGCCGCGCAGTCCGGCGGCAGCGAGCTCACGCAAGTGAACACTAAGATCGTCGAGGGCGTGGGCCAGGCGATGAAGGTGCAGACCGGCGGTCTCGGCGGCGCATTCGTCTGGCCCTCGCTGATCCGCAAGCTCGACCGCATCGATCCCGGCTACAAGAACTAGGTGGCCCCGTACAAACCCTGATCGCCGTGACGGCGGATCGACAGCTTCGCTTTCTACGATTTCTCCAGGGCATCCCCACGCTGGATGCCCGCAGCGCAGTTCGCGCACACCAGGAGACATCGACATGCAGATCACGGGTATGTTGCACGGCGCGCGGCTGCTGCAATTCGCAGGCTTCCCCGCCACCGAGGTGCTGGGCCCCGCGGCCAGCGAAGAAGAGATCAAGGCACTGATCGACAAGTACGGGCTCATCTTCGTCAAGCCGGTCTTCAAGGGCGGCATCGGCAAGAAGGGCAAGGCCGGCCTGCTGGGCCGCGCCACCGATCTGAAGACCGCACTGGCCGAGAAGGAGCGCCTCTACTTCGCCGAGCACACGGTCGGCCACGTCAAGGCCAAGGCCAACGGCGTGACCTTCGAGGCCGGCGTGCCGGCCAAGCACGAGGTCTACTTCTCGATCAGCGATTCCACGCGTTTCCGCGCGCCGACCATGACGCTAACGCACATGGGCGGCATGGACATCGAGGAGCTCGAGAAGAGCCAGGTCGCGATGGTGCCCTTCGATCCGCTGACCGGCCTCAAGGCCTTCGTGGTGGCCAATGCGCTGACCGAGATCGGCGCACCGAAGGAGATCATCTCGCCGCTGGTGCAGCAGTTGCCCAAGCTGTGGGAGCTGTTCCACGACTTCGGCATGACCACGCTGGAGCTCAACCCGATCCGCATGCGCGAGGACAAGAAGGGCCGGCTCACGCCGGTGGCCTGTGACTTCAAGTGCGGCTTCGACCGCGACGATCCGCGCTGGCTGCGCCTGGGCCTGCCGCCGCACCTGTTCGCGGCCGACTATTCCGACTTCGAGCAGGAGATCAACACGCTGCGCACCCACCAGGGCCAGAGCGATGTCTACGTGATCAACGAGCGCGGCACGGTGCTCGCACCCACCTTCGGCGGCGGCGCCAACTCGCTGGTGACCGAAATGCTGGGCGACGACGCGATCATCAGCTCCGACTTCGGCGGCAACCCGCCCTACGAGAAGATGAAGGAGGTGGCGCGCATCTGCTTCAAGCACTGGCTCAGGCAGGCCAACGTGCTCTTCATCATCGGCGGCAAGAGCAACAACACCGACATCTTCGAGACCCTGCGCGCCATGGCCGATGCGCTGCGCGAGCACTTCAGCCAGCACGGGCCGACGCCGCTCTACGTGGTGCTGGGCCGCGGCGGGCCGAACCTGGTGCGCGGCATGGGCGCCTTGCGCGACACCTGCGATGCGCTGGGCCTGCCCTATCGCCTCTTCGGCTTCGACTCCGACATGAGCGAGGTGATCCAGTTCGCGAAGAAGGTCAACAACTGGATGAAGGACGGCGGACGCGAACAGATCGCGGCCCGGCTCGGCATCCAGGCCCCCTCAACCGCCAACGCCGACTGACGCAGGAGAGATCACCATGCAAGCCAACTGGCAGAAAAAAGGCGTCGGCGACTTCAAGTACCACGTCGGCATCAGCTCGCTCACGCAGGTGGCGTCGCGCGACGACCGCGTCTGCGTGCTCAACATCCTGGGCGGTGAATCGAGCGAGGTGACGCCGGTGAGCCATGTGTACTCCGGCGGCAACGTGGTGTGCGGCACGGCGCCGGGCAAGGGCGGTGCGGTGCTCGAGACGAGCATCGGCAATATCCCGGTCTACAACAACGTGCGCGACGCGCTGGCCGCGGGACACCGCTTCAACTGCGGCGTGGTCTATCTGCCGCCCTCGGCCGCGCGCGATGGCGTGGCCGAACTGATCCGCGTCAACCCCGACCTGCGCAAGATCTTCATCATCACCGAGAAGATCGCCGTGCACGACGCGCGCGAGATCCGCGCCATGGGCCAGCAGAACGGCATCGACATCTTCGGCGCCAACGGGCTCGGCGTGGCCGACTCGTGGAACCAGGTGCGCATCGGCGGCGCATTGGGCGGCGACAAGCCCGGCGACTCGCTCAGGCCGGGCTCGATCGCGATCTTCTCCAACTCGGGCGGCTTCTCGACCACCATCGCGCAGTACCTGCGCATGGCGGGCTGGGGCACCACCACGGTCATCTCATCGGGCAAGGACGTCTACATCCACTACGCGGCGCCCGAGTTCGCCTTCGCGCTGGCCAACGATGCGCGCAGCAAGGCCGCGGTGCTCTACTGCGAACCCGGCGGCTACTACGAGTTCGATGCCCAGTTCACCAAGCCGGTGGTGGCCTGCGTGGTGGGCCGCTGGAAGAGCAAGCTCACGCGCGCGGTCGGCCATGCCGGCGCGATGGCCGGCGGCTCGGACGACGCGCTGGCCAAGGAACGCTGGTTCATGGACAAGTTCGGCGTCGACGCGATCTTCACGCCCGACAACCCGGTGTTCTCTGCCAAGGGCGCGCTGGTGACCAACATCGCCCACATCCCGGCCGCGCTCACGGCCGTGATGCGCGCCAATGCGACCATGCCCGACTTCGCGGCCGAAGGAAACCTGGCGCTCAAGCCCTGGTTCGGTTCCGACGAAGGGCTGGATCTGCCCGATGAACTGCGTCCGCTGGTGGTGGAAGCGGTCGCGCCCTACAACGAACAGGTGGCGCTGCTCAACACGCAGATCGGCGGCGTGGTGCCGCGCCAGGCCATGAAGGATGCATCCGGCGCCTCGCAGATGGACGCGAAGACGCAGGTCAGCAGCCTGCACGGCACCAGCATGCTCGATGCGGCCACGCTGCCGCTGGAGTCGAACGTCGCGCTGGCGCTGGTGCACGACGCCGGCGGCGAGAACGACCGCAAGCTGATCGCACCCGCGATCGCGGCCTTCGTCAACCTGCATGGCCGGCCCGAGCTGGCGGCAGCCGAAGCCAGCCGCGAGGCCGGCAACGCGCCCAACGCGGTGCTGGCCGCCGCGGCCGCCATCGTCGGGCCGAAGCGGCAGCAAGCGGCGCGCGCCGCGCTCAAGTTCATGCTCGAGCGCTTCCATGCCGCCGGGCTGGGCACCGAGTTCGGCGCCTCGCTGAGCGAGAGCTTCGACGTCGGCACGGTCGATGCCTCGGACCCGCCCGAGCTCACGACCGAGACACCCGATGCCCGCGCCCAGGCCCTGATCGCCGGCGTCCGGGCACGCGGCGCGCGTTCGGTGTTCCTGCGCTGGCTGCAGAACCAACCGGGCCATCCGACCGAAGCCGCGGTGCTGGCCGCGATCTCGGCCACGCTGGCCTGGGGCCCGCTCTCGCGCAAGCGCATCTCGCGTCTGACCGCCGAGAACTTCCCCTGGTGGCTGCAACTGTTCGGCACGCTGATCGGCGCTTCGGCCGGGGCCTCGAAGCACGAGGCCGGGCGCTTCTGCGGCATCGCGCAGGAGCAGATGCTGGGGAGCCTCAGCCTGGGCGAGATCGCCTTCGCGGCGCTCCTGGGCCACACGCCGGGCGAGAAGGATCTGTTCGCCTTCCAGACGCTGGTCGGCCTGCTCCTGACCAACGGCCCGGGCGCGATCTCGGCGCAGGGCGCCAAGGGCGCGGTCTCGGCCGACGGACCCGAGCAGCCCGAGCGCGTGCAGCTCAACAAGGCGCTGGTCGGCTTTCTCACGCACACCGGCTATGCGCACGGCGGCAACGGCTATGAGGGCATCGCCTACCTCAACGAGCAGTTCAAGGCGAGCGGCCTGAAGGATCCGAGCGCCAGCGACCACGGCATCGACCTGAAGGCGCTGGCCGCGCGCGCGGTGGAGCAGTACGCGCAATACAAAAGCCAGAAGAAGACCGTGGGCAGCCTCGACATCGCCAAGCTGCCCGGCGTGAACCATCCGGTGTTCAAGGACAAGCCGGTCAACTTCGATCCGCGCGAAGTGTTCATCGCCAAGCTGCAGGAAGCACGCGGCGACTGCAACGTGTTCCACGATTTCTACCGGGCGCTGGTGCGGCAGCTGTTCGACGCCGGCGTCTCGCGCAACGTCTACTGCGTGAACGTCGACGCGGTGATCGCGGCCCTGCTGCTCAAGATGCTGTGGCAGCCGCTGCAGTCGGGCGAGATCGGCGAACGCGAGCTCGAGACCGCAGCCTTCACCATCTTCCTCTACCCGCGCATGCTCGGCTGCGCGGCCGAGATCGACGACCACCTGAACCGCGGACGCAACATGGACACGCGCACGGCCGCCTCGCTCTGCAAGTTCGTCGCCTGAGCCAGGGCCTGTTCAGGCTCTGGTCAGCATGCCGCAAGCACGATCCATCATGACCACAGCCATCCTGGCCGACGGCGCGAGCGCGCCCGTTCAACAAGGCTCCAAGCTCGGCGCGGTGCTCCGCGTGACGAGCGGCAATTTCCTCGAGCAGTTCGACTTCTTCCTGTTCGGCTTCTATGCGACCTACATCGCGAAGGCCTTCTTTCCCGCCACCAGTGATTTCGCTTCGCTGATGCTGACCTTCGCGGTGTTCGGTGCCGGCTTCCTGATGCGGCCGCTGGGGGCCATCATCCTCGGCGCCTACATCGACGAGGTCGGGCGCCGCAAGGGCCTGATCGTCACGCTCGCGATCATGGCCAGCGGCACCGTGTTGATCGCCTTCGTCCCGGGCTATGCCTCGATCGGCCTGCTCGCGCCGGCCCTGGTGCTGCTGGGCCGGCTGCTGCAGGGCTTCTCGGCGGGCGCCGAGCTGGGCGGCGTCTCGGTCTACCTCTCGGAGATGGCGACGCCCGGGCACAAGGGCTTCTACACCGCCTGGCAATCGGCGAGCCAGCAGGTCGCGATCGTGCTGGCCGCGGCGGTGGGTTTCGCACTCAACGAGCTCATGAGCCCCGAGACGCTGGCCGGCTGGGGCTGGCGCGTGCCCTTCTTCGTCGGCTGCGCGATCATCCCCTGCATCTTCGTGCTGCGCCGCTCGCTGCAGGAGACCGAGGAGTTCCAGGCCCGCAAACACCATCCGACGACGCGGAGGTGGCCGCATCGATGCGGCAGAACTGGCGCATCGTGTTCGCCGGCATGCTGCTGGTGGCGATGACCACCGCCACCTTCTACTTGATCACGGTCTACACGCCGACCTTCGGCCGCACGGTGCTGCACCTGAGCGCCAAGGACAGCCTGGTCGTCACGCTGCTGGTCGCCGTCACCAACTTCATCTGGCTGCCGGTGGGCGGCGCACTCTCCGATCGCATCGGCCGCAAGCCGCTGCTCGTCGCGATGACCGTGCTGGCCATCCTCACCGCCTATCCGGCCATGTCCTGGCTGGCGGCGGCGCCGAGCTTCGGCCGCATGCTCGACGTGCTCTTGTGGTTCTCGTTCCTGTTCGGCATGTACAACGGTGCGATGGTGGTCGCGCTCACCGAAGTGATGCCGGTGCAGGTGCGCGTGGTCGGCTTCTCGCTGGCCTACAGCCTCGCCACCGCGATCTTCGGCGGCTTCACGCCGGCCGTGTCGACCTGGTTGATCGAGGCGACTGCGGACAAGGCGGCGCCGGCCTACTGGATGAGCTTCGCGGCGGTCTGCGGGCTGCTTGCGACGCTGGCGCTGTACCGGCACCAGGCCGGGAGGGTGGTCCGAGCCTAGATCAAGTCATCTTCCGGGTCCGCCGCCACCGCCAGGCCCGCCGCCACCGCCAGGCCCACCGCCGCCACCAGGTCCGCCGCCACCGCCAGGCCCACCGCCGCCACCAGGTCCGCCGCCACCGCCGGGCCCACCGCCACCGCCGGCACCGCCACCGCCGGCACCACCACCACCGGCACTACCGCCGCCGGCACCACCGGCACTACCGCCGCCGGCACCACCGGCACCGCCACCACCGGCACCACCACCACCGGCACCGCCACCACCGGCACCGGCACCGCCACCACCGGCACCGGCACCGGCACCACCGCCAGCGCCACCACCGCCAGCGCCACCACCGCCAGCGCCACCACCACCGGCGGCCCCAGCACCGGCAGCGCCAGCGCCGGAGCCAGCACCCGAGGAGCTACCGCCACCGCTGCCGCCGGGATCGGCGCCAATACCTCCGCCCGAACCTTTGGAGATGATCACTGCGCCGGCAGTCCCGGCTTGTGATGCCTGAGGCGCCTGACCTGCCTGCCTGAAGTTCAAGCAGGGCACCTCTCCAAAGGAGTTGTATCGGTCGCAGGCGGTCGAGCTTCTTGTTGCCGGACGAGCGGCGGCTTGGAGCTGTGTGCCTGAGCGCGCCGCAGGTCGCGCCTCGCTGAGGCTGGGGCGCGCATCGGCCACAGGTGGGCTCGCCAACACCACGACCGGAGCGGCAGGCGCGTCGCCCTTGGCTTCGGGTGCGTCTGCCGTGGCAGTTCGGGGTTGGATAGGTGGCTGCGCTCTTGGCATCGGCATCGGCATCGGCGCTGGCACCGGCGTTGCTTCGACACGCGCCGTTCTGGGCTGGACCTGAACAGTCGCCACCGTGGTTCGAGCCGGCTGGGGAACGAGATCGTCTTGATCAACCGAGGCTTCAGCTGGTGAGCCCACGCTCGATAGAGCCTGCGGCACATCAGGCTGCTGTGGCGTGCCTCCTGTTGCCGCCGTCGCCGGTTGAACAGAGGCCACCGGCGCGGGGTCCACGGACGCGGCAGGCGGCGGCGAAGAAGCAACTGCTGTTTGCTCCGCAGCCGGGCTGGCCGGCTGCAACAGGGATGAGGCCGCGCTCGAAGGCGGGACAATACGCGTCGCATCGCGGCTCAAGTACCAGAAGACGAAAGCGCCATGCAGCAGCGCCAGCACGATCAACAACAAGACGATGGACACGTCGACACCTGGCGGCACGGGTATCCATCCCACGCGTCTCAGTGCACCAGTGCTCCGCGGTTCGCGAGCAACAGCCTTCAACGCCAACGAATAGCGCGGCGCCGTTGGCACCGCGAGCGGTTCACTGGACGTGGTGGTATCGAACGTTGTCGTGCCTGAGCGGATGCCCGAGAACTTGCCCGCACAACCCCGGCAATACCTTGCGCTGTCTCTGTTGGGCGTGTGGCACGACTCGCAGAACTTGGTCATTCCGATGATCCGTCGGACAGTACAAGCAGCGCTATGGGATGGGGATGAACTTCGTGACGATCACCAGTGAATTGATCACGAGCCAGAAGGCTGCAAAGTCCAAGGCCCATGCCCGCCGCGGGACGATGCGCGACTCCTTCGGCAGCGGCACTTTTTTGCCTGCATCTCTGCTGGCATAGAAGGCCGGCAGCTTGTGCGAACAGCATTTGCAATACCGCGCAGAGCCCATGTTGATGGTGCTGCAGGCCTCGCAGATTTCCGCTGACGCAGTGCCTGATTGCAACCTCGCCAGATCGATGAGGTTTCCAAAGGCGACGCCCGAAGACGTGACTGGAGGCTCGGCAAAAGAAACAGAAGCGGCAGTCATGGATGCTCTCCTCGACGAAAGACAGATGCAGGTTCACCGAAGGTTTGCCCGGCGCCGCAGTACCGGTCTGCCTTGGCTTGCGCAAGGCTGCGCCCCAATCGTTGCTCCGCGATCGCGCATCTTGCGAACATCAGCAGCTCTGCGTCCGTGGGCCCGCGCCCCGCACCCTCGATGTGCCTCCGGAAGGCGCGAACGATGCGGTCCTGTATCGCTTTCCTGACGTGCGTCGCTGCAGCAAAGGCCCGGTGCGCGCTCATTTCATGTGGAGCGATCGAGACTCGCGGCGCCGCCATGTTGCGTCGCCACGCAACGACCGGGCGGCCGCTCCTCCAGGGCGTGATCTTTTTCTTGCTACGTGTGACAGGCTTTGACATTTTTCTCTCCTGAGGAAGCACCTTGGATGTGAAATCTTCACATCTGTAGTTCTCTTGTCTTATAGTGATGTGCTTCTTTTTGTAAGACAGCGACGCAAGTCGCTGTCCAGTTGGTAACTGGGCGTTAAGCCCGTCACTGTCCGAGGACCGATTGCCCAGCGACAAGGCACAGATCACAGAAGGCCAACTTGCCTGGGTCCTGGCGGCTTGCGCACGCGTCATGCGGCCGTTGGTCAGGCTCGCGCTGGCCTTCGGTGTCAAGCATCCCCATCTGGAGGAATTGCTGCGGGATCTCCTGATCGACGAAGCGCGCCGTGCGTGGCTCCAGAACAAGGGCGCCGAGCCGAACATCAGCCAGCTGTCGGTGACGACAGGCTTGAACCGCAAGGCCGTGACCACGAAGGTGCGTGAGCCGGAAGATCCGTTGCCGCACACCGAGATGTCGGCTGCGGCCAAGACCCTGACCCTGTGGCTGCAGATGATCGACGACGACCCTGCGCACCGATCCCTGCCCATCGTGGCCGAAGCCCAGGCGTCATCGTTCGAAACCGTCGCCCGGCGCGCCAGCCATGGCAACGTGCACCACCGCGCCATCCTCGACGAGCTGGTGCGTTTGAACATGGCGATCGAGCACGAGGGCCGCGCCGAGCTCAACGCCACCGCCTTCGTTCCGGCGAAGGACTTGAAGACGATGCTCGCCTTCCTGGGCGACAACACGCGCGACCACCTGCTCGCGAGCGTGGCCAACACGCTCGGCGCAGAGCCGCCCTTGCTCGAACGATCGGTATTCGCAGCCGGGATTGCGCTGGAGGACTGCGAACGCATCCACGAGCTCGTGCGCGAGCGGTGGAGCCAACTTCATCACGAATTGACCCGGGAAATGACGCGCGCCTTCGAAGAAGCCGAGAAAACGGCTTCGGGCCGCATCAGGATCGGCATTTACACCTACTATGAAGACGGCGCAGCCGAGCGCGCTGAAGCACCGGCCGCCACGCCCTCGAAACGACTACGGGGAAGAAAAGCATGACGAACAACTCGCTGCGCAATGGCTTGCTGGCGCTGTTGACCGGCTTGCTGCTCTCTTGCGGCGGTGGCGGCAGCAGCAGCAGCAGCAGCAGCAGCAGCGGAGCCGGAAGCGCAGCGTTCGGCAGCGCCGGCATTGCAGGATTGACCACCGAGTCGCTCGGCGGCGGCGGCGGCACCAGCGACGGCCAGGGCGGAAGCTCGTCCGGCACGGATGGCGGCTCGACAACGGCCTCCAGCGGCGACGACGGATCGGGCGTGGGCTCCGGCGGTACCGGCGTGAGCACCGCCGATGCGGCCGGCATCGGCGGGGTCGATGGCGCGGGCAGCATCATCGTCAGCGGACTGCGCTACGACACGGACACCGCCGTCATCAACCTCGAGGATGCCGCATCCCTGCAGCTGGGCATGAGCGTGAAGGTCAGCGGACCGGTCAACGCCGACTTCACGAGCGGCACGGCCCGCCGGGTCGATTCGGCGGCCGATATTCGCGGCCCGCTTTCATCGGTCGATCTGGCGCAGGGCAGCTTCGTCGTCATGGGCACCACGGTGACCACCGACAACGCCACCGTCTGGGCCGATGCGGCCGGGCTTGCTGCCATCGCACCCAACACGACGCTGCAGGTCTGGGGCTTGCCGGCGGCACCCGGCGTACTGCGTGCGACGCGCGTGGAGCAACACGGCCCCTCGGCACCGATCCTCACCGGCACGGTCCAGAACCTCGATCAGGCACGACGCACCTTCACGCTCGGCAGCTTCGTCGTCGACTACAGCGTCGCGGCCCTGAGCGGCAGCCCCGACGGGCGCCCGCCTGCCAACGGCACCCTCGTGCGCGTGCGTGCGAACATCGCCCTGCCGGGCCGCCTGCCTGCCACCCTCGTGCAGTGGTGGTACCCGGTGCCGACGGCGAACGCCACGCAGGTCCAGCTCGCAGGCGTCGTCACCGACTACGCGGGACTGGGTTCGCTGCGGGTGCTGGGCACGCCGGTGGACGCCTCTTCCGCGCAGATCACCGGCGGGCCGGCCGGCTCGGTCGGCAATGGCGTGAAGGTGGACGTTGCCGGCACGATGTCCAACGGCATCCTCAAGGCCACCAAGCTCAAGATCAGGCATATCCCTGGCACCGGCGGGCCGGCGTCGTTCACCCTGATCGGGGCCATCGGCAACTTCAGCTCCGCATCGAGCTTCTGGGTACGCGGACAACTCGTGAATGCCGGCGGTCCAGGCGTCGTGTTCGTCAACGGCAGCGCGTCGAACCTGGGCAACGGGGTGCGCGTGAGCGTCGAGGGCGCGCAGGTCGTCGATGGCGTGCTGATCGCCACCCGTGTGAGCTTCGACAGCTAGTTCGATGACCGATCCCATGAGCCAATGGGTCGGTGCCTTCCTGGCCGAGTGGTGCCGCCTATCCGAAGGGCTTGCCGATCCCGAGCAATCGGCGGAGTTCGCGAAGGACATCTACGCCTCGTACGGGCAGCGCGATCCTGTCGAAGTCGCCGCAGAAATGTGGGGTGGCGGAGCGGGGCGGACCGCCTGACAGCTTCCAGCCCTACGATGGCTGGCAGACAACCCAGGAGACGCCAATGACATTTCGCACGCTCACGCGCCGCGCGGCATTGCTGCTCGCTGCCCTCGCCCTCGCCGGCTGCGGCAGCCTCGGCGGCAAGCCCGACATCGCTGCCGAACCGATCCACGTCATGACCTCGGGCGGCTTCACCGCCGCCTACAACGAGCTCACGCCCGGCTACGAAAAAGCCAACGGCCGCAAGGTGCAGACCGCCTACGGCGCCTCGATGGGCGCGGCCAGCGACTCGATCCCGAGCCGCCTCGCGCGCGGCGAGCCGGCCGACATCGTGATCCTTGCGCGCCCTGCCCTCGACGCGCTGGTGGCGCAGGGCAAGGTGGTGTCCGGCAGCCAGGTCGATCTGGTGCGCTCGTCGATCGGCTTCGCGGTGCGCACCGGCACGCCCAAAGCCGACATCAGCACGGTCGATGCACTCAAGCGCACGCTGCTCGCGGCGCCGTCGATCGCCTATTCGGCCAGCGCCAGCGGCACCTACTACGAGACCGAGCTGCTCAAGAAGCTGGGCATCGAGGACCAGGTGAAGCCGAAGAGCCAGCGCATCCTCAGCGAACGCGTCGGCACCGTGGTCGCACGCGGCGATGCGGCGCTGGGCCTGCAGCAGGTCAGCGAGCTGCTGCCCATCAAGGGCATCGACTACATCGGACCGCTGCCGGCGGAAGTGCAGCGCGTCACGGTGTTCTCGGCCGGCATCGCGACCGGCGCCAAGCAGCCCGAGGCGGCGCGGCAGCTGATCCGCTACATGAACTCGCCGGCCGCCGCGCCGGTGATCGAACGCACCGGGCTCGAAGCGATCGCGGCACGCGGCCCGTAAACTGGCGCGGCCCCCATCAACCACCGACGCCCGCAACGACCATGAGCTCGCCGATCACCCCCGCCATCGTCTCGGCCCTTGCGCCCACCGGCACGCTGCGTGCCTCCATCAACCTCGGCAATCCGATCCTCGCGAACGAGGATGCAGCCAGCGGCGACCCGGCCGGCGTCTCGGTCGACCTGGCGCGTGCTCTTGCAGAACGCCTGTCCGTTCCGATCGGGCTGGTGGTGTTCGAGAAGGCGGCCGCGTCCGTCGATGCAGTACGCAACGAGCAGGCCGATATCGGCTTCTTCGCGATCGATCCGGCGCGCAGCGAGGGCCTGCGCTTCACCGCGCCCTATGTGCTGATCGAGGGCAGCTACCTGGTGCCCGCGGCCTCGCCGATCCGGCGCAACGAGCAGGTGGACCAGGGCGATGTCCGCATCGCGGTCGGCACCGGCAGCGCCTACGACCTCTTCCTCACGCGCGAGATCAAGGAGGCGCAGATCGAGCGCGTGCAGGGCGCCAAGGGCGTGTTCGAGAGCCTGCACGCGGGCCAGGTCGAGGTGGCGGCCGGCATTCGGCAGGTGCTCGAGGCCGAGGCCGGACGCACGCCCGGCTTGCGCCTGCTGCCGGGGCGCTTCATGGTGATCCAGCAGGCGATGGGCACGCCGGCCTCGCGCGGCGCGGAAGCGGCCGCCGCGCTGGCGGCCTTCGTCGAGGAGATGAAGGCCAGCGGCTTCGTGGCCGAGGCGCTGGCGCGGCATCGCATCCAGGGCGCCAGCGTGGCGCCTGCGGCCGTTCAGGCGTAGCGCGCCAGGCCCAATCCTTCCATATCGATCTCGGGCGAGCGGCCGCCGATCAGGTCGGCCATCACGCGGCCCGTGCCGGCCGCCATGGTCCAGCCCAGCGTGCCGTGGCCGGTGGCCAGCAGTAGCTTCGAAATAGGCGTGGCGCCGAGGATGGGCGTGCCGTCGGGCGTCATCGGCCTGAGGCCGGTCCAGAACTCCGCGCCTTCGACGCTGCCGCCCTGCGGGAACAGATCGGTGACCACGTGCTCCAGCGTGTCGCGCCGCCGGTCGTTCAGCCGCAGGTCGTAGCCCGAGAGCTGCGCCGTGCCGCCGACGCGGATGCGGTCGCCCAGCCGCGTCACGGCGACCTTGAAGGTCTCGTCCATCACCGTCGACTCGGGCGCCATCGCCGCGTCGGCGATCGGCACCGTGATCGAGAAGCCCTTGACCGGATACACCGGCAGGCGAATGCCCAGCGGCTTCAGCAGCTTCGGCGAGTAGCTGCCCAGCGCCACCACGTAGCGGTCGGCGCGAAAGGGGCCGGCCTCGGTATGGACGGCGGTCACGCCGGCGGCGTCGCGCGCGATGTCGGTGATGCCCACGCCGAAGCGAAAGCGCACGCCCGCCGCTTCGGCCAGCCGCGCCAGCGCCTGCGTGAACTTGAAGCAGTCGCCGGTTTCATCGCCCGGCAGGCGCAGGCCGCCGACGAACTTCTCCCTCACCGCGGCCAGCGCCGGCTCGTGCCGCACGCAGCCCTCGCGGTCCAGCAACTGGTAGGGCACGCCGTAGGCCTTGAGGATCTCGATGTCCTTGCCGGTGCCGTCGAGCTGCTTCTGCGTGCGGAACAGCTGAAGCGTGCCTAGCGCGCGCTCGTCGTAGCGGATGCCGGTGTCGGCGCGCAGCTGCTGGAGGCAGTCGCGGCTGTATTCGGCCAGGCGCACCATGCGGCCCTTGTTGAGTTCGTAGCGCGCATGCGTGCAGTTGCACAGCATCGCGATCCCCCAGCGCCACATCGCGGGATCGAGCATCGGCCTGATGACCAGCGGGCTGTGCCGCATCAAAAGCCACTTGATCGCCTTGAGCGGCACGCCGGGCCCGGCCCAGGGCGCCGAGTAGCCGGGCGACACCTCGCCGGCGTTGGCATAGCTGGTCTCCAGCGCCGGCGCCCGCTGGCGGTCGAGCACGGTGACCTCGTGGCCGGCCTTGGCGAGGTAGTAGGCCACGGTGGTGCCGATCACCCCGCTGCCCAGAATCAGTACTTGCATGCGAATCCTTGCCGTCTATGTCAAACCCAGCGCCGATTGCAATCGTTGTGCCGACAAGTGCTCTGGCCGCTCGGGCCAGGCTTCCAGCAGCGCCACCATCTTCTCGTTGATCGGCGCGCGGGCGCCGTTCGACTTGGCGAGCCGCGCCACCTCGCCGCACAGCGCGTCGATCTCGGTGCGCCGGCCCAGCGCCAGGTCGTCGGCCATGCTGGAGCGCGCCTTGTCGTCGATGCGCAGCATGCGCGCCGCGACCAGGCGGAACAGCGGCGTCGGCAGGCGCAGCATGAACGGCAGGCGCCGCGCCGGCACCGCCGCGAGCTGCGCCGGCGCGATGTTGGCCCACGCCAGGGCATCCAGCGCTTCGTCCATCAGGGCCGCCAGACAGCGGCGGTAGCCGCGGTCCAGCAGCTGCTCACGCAGCGGCAGGCCCGAGAGCGCATTGATCGGGTTGTTGAGATTGAGCAGCAGCTTGCCCCATTGGACCGACAGCATGTCGTCATAGGTGTCGACCGGTACGCCGGCACGCTCGAACACGGCCAGCCAGGGCCGCAGCGCCCTGCTGCGCCGGGCGGCCAGCCGGCCGACCGTGCCGCGGTGGAAGCTGCCGGGTTCAATCTCCGCGACGTTGTACGGCACCATGCCGGGCAGCACATAGAGCGTGGGTGCGATCTTCGATGCGACGGCCGCATTCGAGATGCCGTTCTGCAGCGAAAGCACCGGCGTGCCGGCCGGCAGCGCCTCGGCCAGCGCGGCCGCGGCCTCGGCCGTCGCACTGCTCTTCACGGTCAGGAGGACCAGCGAGGGCCGTATGCCCAGCGGCACCCGCTCCTCGAGATGCAACGCGTCGGGCGGCACGTGGCGCTCCATGCCGTCGAGATCGCTGAGCGTGATCCCGCGCCGCGCGAGCGTCTGAAGCACGCGCGGGCGGCCGACGAAGACCACGCGCACGCCCTCCGCCGCCAGGCAGCCGCCGATAAAGCAGCCGATGGTGCCGGCACCCATCACGAGCACGTCGACGGGCACCGGCTCGGACTCGGGCTCGGCCATGTGCGCTAGATCCGTTCCGCGACCCAGCCCTGCACCGACTGCAGCGCGGCCGGCAGGCCTGCCGCATCGGTGCCGCCGGCCATGGCCATGTCGGGCTTGCCGCCGCCCTTGCCGCCGACCTGCTGGGCGACGAAGTTGACCAGCTCGCCCGCTTTCACCTTGCCCATGGTGTCGGCCGTGACGCCGGCGGCGATCTGCACCTTGCCGCCGTCGACGGCCGCCAGCACGATGGCCGCGGTCTTGAGCTTGTCCTTGAGCTTGTCCATGGTCTCGCGCAGCGTCTTGGCATCGGCGCCGTCGAGCTTGGCGGCAAGCACCTTGATGCCGCCCACATCCACCGCCTGCGCGAGCAGTTCGTCGCCCTTGGACGAAGCGAGCTTGCCCTTGAGCGCGCTGACCTCGCGCTCCAGCGCGCGCACCTGATCGAGCACCTGCGTGAGGCGCGGCTGCAGCTCCGAGGCCGGCGTCTTCAGCGTGGCCGCCACGCTGTTCACCGTCGCCTCGAGCTCCTGCAGATAGGCCAGCGCATTGGCGCCGGTCAGCGCCTCGATGCGGCGCACGCCGGCGGCCACGCCGCCTTCGCTCACGATCTTGAACAGGCCGATGTCGCCGGTGCGCGCGACGTGCGTGCCGCCGCACAGCTCGCGGCTGGAACCGATGTCGAGCACGCGCACGGTGTCGCCGTACTTCTCGCCGAACAGCATCACCGCGCCGGTCTGCTGGGCCGACTCCATGTCCATCAGGCGCGCCTGGGTCGCCTGGTTGGCCAGGATCTCGGCGTTCACGCGCTTCTCGATCTCGAGGATCTGCGCTGCGCTGACGGGCGCGTTGTGCGCGAAGTCGAAGCGCGTCTTGTCGGCATCGACCAGCGAGCCCTTCTGCTGCACGTGCGTGCCCAGCACCTCACGCAGCGCCTTGTGCATCAGGTGGGTGACGCTGTGGTTGCGCATGGTGGCGGCGCGCAGCATCGTGTCGACGCGCGCGGTGACGGCATCGCCCACCTTCAACGTGCCCTGCGTCTGCGTGCCATGGTGGCCGAACACGTCGGCCTTGATCTTCTGCGTGTCGTCGACGCCGAACTGCACGCCTTCGGCCACCAGCACGCCCTGGTCGCCGACCTGGCCGCCGCTCTCGGCATAGAAGGGCGTGGTGTCGAGCACCACGATGCCGGGCTGGCCTTCTTTCAGTTCCTGCACCGGCGCGCCTTCGTAGTAGAGGGCCACGACCTTGGCCTCTTCTTCGAGGTGCTCGTAGCCGGTGAAGGTATTGGCCCCGCCGCTGTACTCGACGGCGCGGTCCATCTTGAACTTGCCGGCGGCGCGGCCGGCGGCCTTCTGCTTTTCCATCGCCGCGTTGAAGCCGGCCGCATCGACCTCGACGCCGCGCTCGCGGCACACGTCGGCCGAGAGGTCGAGCGGAAAGCCGTAGGTGTCGTGCAGCTTGAAGGCCACTTCGCCCGGCAGCACCTTGGCGCCATCGGCCAGGGCCGCGTCGAGGATTTCCATGCCGTTGGCCAGCGTCTCGAAGAAGCGTTCTTCCTCGGCCTTCAGCGTCTCGGTAATGCGCTTCTCGTCGGCCACGAGCTTCGGATAGGCGTCGCCCATCAGCGCCACGAGGTCGGGCACCAGCTTGTGGAAGAAGGGCTTCTTCTGGCCCAGCTTGTAGCCGTGGCGGATCGCGCGGCGCACGATGCGGCGCTGCACGTAGCCGCGGCCCTCGTTGCTGGGGATCACGCCGTCGGCCACCAGGAAGGCGGTGGCGCGGATGTGGTCGGCGATCACGCGCAGGCTCTTGTTGTCGAGGTCTTTCTCGCCGGTTTCGCGCGAGGCAGCCTTGATCAGCGCAGCGAAGATGTCGATCTCGTAGTTGCTGTGCACGTGCTGCAGGATCGCGGCCAGGCGCTCCAGGCCCATGCCGGTGTCGACGCAGGGCGCGGGCAGCGGCTTCACGCTGCCGTCGGGCTGCATGTCGAACTGCATGAACACGTTGTTCCAGATCTCGATGTAGCGGTCGCCGTCTTCATCGGGCGAGCCGGGCGGGCCGCCGGCGATCTCGGGGCCGTGGTCGTAGAAGATTTCCGAGCACGGGCCGCAGGGGCCGGTGTCGGCCATCATCCAGAAGTTGTCGGACATGTAGCGACCGCCCTTGTTGTCGCCGATGCGCACCACGCGCTCGGGGGGCAGGCCGATTTCCTTGGTCCAGATGTCGTAGGCCTCGTCGTCCTCGATGTAGACGGTGGCCCAGAGCTTCTCGGCCGGCAGCTTGTAGACCTGGGTCAGCAGCTCGAAGGCCCAGGTGAGCGACTCGCGCTTGAAGTAGTCGCCGAAGCTCCAGTTGCCCAGCATCTCGAAGAAGGTGTGGTGGCGCGCGGTGTAGCCGACGTTCTCGAGGTCGTTGTGCTTGCCGCCGGCGCGCAGGCAGGCCTGCACCGAGGCCGCGCGCACGTAGGGGCGCTTGTCGGTGCCGAGGAACACGTCCTTGAACTGCACCATGCCCGAGTTGGTGAACATCAGCGTCGGGTCGTTGCCGGGCACCAGCGAACTCGACGGCACCACGGTATGGCCCTTGGAGGCGAAGAAATCGAGGAAGGACTTGCGGATGTCCGCAACGCTGAAGGTGGGCTGGCTCATCTTGGACTGGACTTCTGAGAGAGGCGGCCGAGCGGGCAGCCCCTGCATCGAACCCACCTAACTGCTTGATTTGCTTGAACATTCGATTATAGGTTTGGCCCCCTGCCCCGACCGCCCCTGTTGGTATGGCGAAGACCTATGCTCGGGCCCATGAACGACCGCCTGCTGGCCGACGCCGTGCTGGTGCTGCACGGCCTTTTCATCCTGTTCGTGGTGGCGGGCGGCCTGCTCGTGTGGCGCTGGCCGCGGCTCGCCTGGCTGCACCTGCCGGCGGTGCTGTGGGGCGCATGGGTGGCATGGACCGGAGGGTACTGCCCGCTGACGCCGCTCGAGAACGAACTGCGGCTCGCGGCCGGCCAGGCCGGCTACAGCGGCGGCTTCATCGACCATTACCTGCTCGGCGCGATCTATCCCGAAGGCCTCACCCGCGGCGCGCAGATCGCGTCGGGCACATTCGTCGCCGTGCTCAATTTGGGGGTGTATGGGCTGCTTCTTCGCAGGTGGCGCGCCAAGCGAAGCTGATGCCAAGCCGCTGGAAAATTGAAAACAAAAGGAGTACTCTTTCGCCGAACAGCTCGGCGCCGGCGCGTCACGCGCACGGCAGGATCGGTTGGCCTGAGGAGGTCATCATGCTCGGTGAATTCGTCACAAGAGAACAGGCCGCCACCCTTGCAGCACGAGCGCGGCGACAGCCGGAACACCTGCTCGAGTTCGAGCCCGATGTGGTGCGCAGTTCGTACAACCTGCGGCCGTTCCTGATCCATCACCATCTCTGCGAACACCCCAGCTTCTCGCTGGACGCATTGTTCGCGCTCTGCCGGCGATTGCCGCGCGGGCAGGTGCAGTACCGCGTTGGCGCCATTCCCGGCGATGCGAATTTCGACTCCTCCTACGAGCGCTACCGCGAGGGCCTGCGCTTCGACGACGTGCTGGAGCAATTCGAAGAACGCAAGGCCTACATCTGCATCTACAACCCGGAGCGCGATGCGGGCTACCGGCCGGTGCTGGAGGACCTGCTGGCCGAGATCGCCGCGGCCATCGAAGACATCGATCCGGTGATCACCTGGTACTCGACCTACGTCTTCATCTCGACGCGCGACGCGGTCACGCCCTACCACATGGACCGCGAGATGAACTTCCTGCTGCAGGTGCGCGGCGAGAAGGAAGTGATGCTCTGGAATCCGCGCGACGACGAGATCATGAGCGCCGCCGAGAAGGACCGCCTGCTCGCGGCTTTCGAGAGCCAGCGCCCGAGCTACAAGCCCTCCTTCGAAGCCAAGGCGATGCGCTACGAACTGCGGCCCGGCTTCGGCGTGCACCATCCCTTCATCGCGCCCCACCGCGTCCATACCGGCCCCGACCTGTCCGTCTCGCTCGCCTTCACCTTCCGCACGCAGAAGTCCGACCTGCGGACCAGCGCGCATGCCTTCAACCACGTGCTGCGCCGCTGCGGCTGGTCGCCGGCGGAGGTCGGGGCCGAGCATCCGTACGCCGATCGCGCCAAGGCGGCGGCGGCGCACGCGATGGATGTGCCGCTCGAGTTGCTGCGCAAGCACCGGCACGCGCGTTCGGCCGCCGCGCACTGACGAAGGCGCAACGCGCTCAAGGCGCCGGCTCGATGTTCAGGTTCATGCGGAACAGGTTGCCCGGATCGAATTGCCGCTTCACGGCCTGCAGGCGCGGGTAGTTCGCGCCGTAGCTGCCCGCGACGCGCTCGGCCTCGTCCTCCGTCAGGAAATTGACGTAGCCGCCGCCGGTGGCGTGCGGCACGGCATCCTGGAAAACCTGCCGCGCCCATGCGCGCACGCGCTCGTCGTCGGCCGCGTCGGACCAGCGGCCATGCACGTTCATGATGTAGCGCGCATCGCGGCCGACGAAAGCCGTGTCATCGGGTTTCACGCGCGCCATCGCGCCGCCGAGCTGGGCGATGAAGATCTCGCACGCCGGCCCCGGCAGCCGGCCGACGGAATCGATCACGAGGTCGAGCGCTGCATCGCTCAGCGTGCTGAAGTTGTTCGACTTCCAGTAGTTGCGGCTGCCCGGCGTGAGCAGCGGATCGAAGGCCGACTGGAAGCCGACATAGGGCGTCGGCCCCAGCGCAGTCCCGAGCGGATCGCCGAACTGCAGCACCGGCGCGGCGGCGCGCTCGCCGGCTTCAACATCGCCGCTGTAGACGAGCGGCAAGATCACCACCTCCGTGCCGTGGACCGATTCGGGAAGGAAGGGCAGCGGGGGCGCCTTGCGCATCACCGTCCACACGCTCAGCTCGTCGGGCGCGCCGGCGGTGAAGTCGCGCCACGCGCGCAGGACCTGCTGCGCCTGCGCAAACGGATAGACCACCAGGCCCGAGTACACCTCGGGGCCGACCTCATGCAGCTGGAACTCGAACGAAGTCGCCACGCCGAAGTTGCCGCCGCCGCCGCGCAAGGCCCAGAACAGCTCGGGTTCCGAGGTGGGCGAGGCGACGCGCTCGGTGCCGTCGGCGATCACGACGGTGGCGCGCAACAGGTTGTCGATGGTCAGGCCATGGCGGCGCGTCAGCCAGCCGAAGCCGCCGCCGAGCGTGAGCCCGGCCACGCCGGTGGTGGAATTGATGCCGAGCGGCGTGGCCAGGCCGTGGGCCTGCGCCTCGCGATCGAAGTCGCCGAGCAGCGCGCCCGCGGCGACGCGCGCGGTGCGCTTCGCGGCATCGACCACGACCGTGCGCATGCCCGACAGGTCGATCATCAGCCCGCCCTCCGCGACCGCATTGCCCGCGATGTGATGGCCACCGCCGCGCACGCTGAGCAGCATCTTGTGCGCCGCGGCGAAACGCACGGCGGCCTGGACATCGCTGTCTTTCATGCACCGCGCGATCAGCGCCGGTCGGCGGTCGACCGTGCCGTTCCAGACCTTGCGCGCTTCGTCGTAGGCGGCATCGGCAGCGCCGAACACCCCGCCGCTGATCTGCGCCGCGAAAGCGGCGACGTCGGACTGCTGGAGTTGCCGGACGTCCTTGTCCAGCGTCTGGTAGGTCAGAGAGGTCATGGGGTGCTCCCGGAGTGAACGCGTTGAAGAGCCGGAGGCTCATTCTTGCGATCTGGCCGCTCCCGCAC
Organism: Variovorax sp. LjRoot84; assembly: GCF_964254305.1. Classification (NCBI taxonomy): domain Bacteria; kingdom Pseudomonadati; phylum Pseudomonadota; class Betaproteobacteria; order Burkholderiales; family Comamonadaceae; genus Variovorax; species Variovorax sp. LjRoot84. The sequence continues at coordinate 2,443,375 of NZ_CAXUTE020000001.1, read as the reverse complement.
CTGACCCGGCGTCCTTGAAATCTATCCGTGCGTCCGGACGGTGGCGGGCTGGGGCGCTCTCGGATCAAATGAGATTAATTTCTTGTAATGAGACTGAAATCTCATTACGATGCTGGCACTTCAACCCGCAAGGACACTCACCATGGCACTGACCCGCAGCGAAATGGATCGCAAGCTCGACGAGCATTTCAATTTCGAAGCCCAGGACAACGTGGAGGGTGTGCTGGCCACGCTCACCGCCGACGTCGAGCACGACGTGGTCGGCTGGCCCAGCGGCCCCAGCCGCAGCCGCGAAGGCGCGCGCCCGTTCTACGAGACGCTGTTCGCCGACCTGTCCGAAGGCAAGGTCGAATCCAGGCGGCGCCTCTACGGCGACAACTTCATGGTCGACGATTCGCTATGGAGCGGCCGGGCGCCGGGCCACCCCTTCGGCATGGACGGCCGCGACCGTCCGCTGGCCTTCCGCCTGCTGCACGTGATCGAGTTCGCCGACAACGGCGACATCCGCCGGGAGAACGTCTGGGTCGACCTGGGCGCCATCCTGCAGCAGTTGCCCCAGGTGGGCTGAGCATGGCGGGAAACGAAGGCCGCCCGCAGCAGAAGCAGCGCACCCGCAAGGCCCTGCTGCAGGCCGCATCGCAACTGACGAAACAGGGACGCCGGCCGACGCTCGAGGAGATCGCCGAAGAGGCACTGGTTTCGCGCGCCACCGCCTACCGCTATTTTCCGAACGTCGAGGCGCTGCATCTGGAGGCATCGATCGACATCGAGACGCCGCAGGCGGAGGATGCGCTGCGCGGCGCGCCGGCGGACGACGTGGTCGCCCGTCTCGAACACGTGGACGACGCGCTGCACACGATGATCGCGGCCAACGAGGCGCCGCTGCGAATGATGCTGGCGCAGTCGCTGGAGCGAAGCGCCCGCGGCGAAACCGACGCGCAGTTGCCGGCACGCCAGAACCGCCGCACGCCGCTGCTCGAAGCCGCGCTCGCGCCGGCGAACGGCTCCATCAAGCCGGCGGCGCTGAAGAACCTCAAGCACGCGCTCGCACTGGTGATCGGTCCCGAGGCCATGGTGGTCTTCAAGGATGTGCTTCGACTCGACGACGCCGAGGCGCGCAAGGTCAGGCGCTGGGCGATCCGGGCGCTGGTCGCGGCTGCGGCGCAGCCTGGTCAGGCGCCGGCCAGGCCGGTTCAGCGCAAGCCGAAGGAAACGATTCTTCCCCGCCGATCACGTCCAAGGAGTTCTCCATGACAGCGCACCCGAAATTCGTTGCCGCCGCATTCGCCCTTCTCGCCTGTGCCGGCACCTTGGCCGGGCCTGCGGAAGCCGGCAAGGACCAACTGCGCCGCGGCCGCTACCTGATACAGGTCGCCGGCTGCAACGATTGCCACACGCCCAACTACGGACCCAGCAACGGCCAGGTCGACGAGAAGCTCTGGCTCACGGGCGATGCCCTGGGCTGGGCCGGTCCCTGGGGCACGACCTATGCCACCAACCTGCGCCTGCTGATGGCCAGCATGAGCGAGCAGCAGTGGATCCGCCATGCGCGCAATATGCGGCCGCGGCCACCCATGCCCTGGTTCAATGTCCGCGCCATGAGCGATGCCGACCTGAAGGCCATCTATGCGTTCACCCGCTCGCTAGGGCCCGGCGGTTCGCCGGCACCCGCCTATGTGCCGCCCGGCAAGAAGGCTGCGGGGCCGGTGGTGCAGTTCCCGGAGTGACGCAGCGCGTGCCACGCTGGGCGTTCAGGCGGCAGCGACCGCAGTAGAATCCGCGCCTGCTGCGGGTGTAGTTCAATGGCAGAACGGCAGCTTCCCAAGCTTCATACGAGGGTTCGATTCCCTTCACCCGCTCCATAGTTTGCCAAGTGGTTGTCCCGCTTGGTTTTTCTATGAAGCAACCACCGCGCACGCAGGTCTGCTACGAAAGTGGGGACCAAAGTGGCAAGTGCGCAGTACCTTTATCGCCGCGCGAGCGGCATCTATTTTGTTCGCCTCTGTGTGCCAACGCGCCTGAAGGCTGCGGTTGGCAAGGGCGAGATCCATCGCACCACAGGGTGTCGAGACTACCGCCTCGCCAAGATCGTTGCGGCCGAGTTGGGCGCTGAGTGGCATCAGGCGATTCGAGCACTCGAACGCATGGACATTGGCAAGATCAAGGCCGGCTCTCTCCGGTTGCTGGGTGAAGGTTTCATTCCTTTGGATGAAGCTGCCGGCGAGCTGGGTACATCAGCCGGAGCTCTGGCAACCGAACTCGCCGCGATTCAGGCGCCTTTTTCAATCGAAGCAAGAAACTGGCTCGGCTGGCCGGTCGAGAACATCCACGAGACTCTCGAGCACGTGTTTGATGAGCTTGGACAGCTGGAAGTCGTCATCAGCGAAAGCCGCCTCGGTGGGAAGGATGCGCAAGTGCGCTTCACAGGCCGCTTGACGCTTCGATTTCCAGACGAGGCAGTGGAGATTGCCCAAGGGACGACACCGGCTGGGGTCTGCCAGTTTGCGGTGTGGCCCTCGAAGGATCGGTACTTCGTTTGCGATCTACCTGGTCAACCGATTCGAGCCGGGGAACTCGAAGTGCGCAAGACCGATGTCGAACGCTTGCGAGGCACCCTTGCCTCCAAGGTGACGCCTGAAATGCTGACCGCCTCTTTGGCGGAGCAATCGAGGACTGGCGCGCCGAGATCCACCTCGCCGTCTACCGTGCCAGGTTTGCGATTCTCCGAGTTTGCCGAGGAGTATTTGGCCCGAAACAAGGGGCTTTGGAAGCCTGACCAGCAAGCCCGCCGCAAAGACCAATGCGCCGCCTTCGAGCAGCTCATGGGTGACCCATTGTTGTCGGAGATCACGCGGCAAGTCATGCGACAGTTCGGCGACCGAATCGCGCGTATCCCCGATGAGCGCCACAACGTCCGTCGGAAGTACAAGTCGGACGCCGATTTCCTTGAGCTGGTACAGCTGGCCGATCAACACAACCTGCCTCGACTCACCATCCAGGCACAGAAGCGACTGCTCGATGGGCTCGCAGAGATCTTCTCATGGGCCGTTACAGAAACGGTCATGCCGACAAACCCGGCCAAGGGGCTCGGGTCCGAGGTAGAACGCTCGTCAGGCGCTACGAAAATCAAGGCCCATGAACAACGCGACGAAATGGCCGCCGAGGATCTCCAGAGGATCATGTCCGCATCGTGGTACGTGAAGGGCCACGGCGAGCGCACCGCGCAGGGCATCTATTTCAGCTACCGGCCTCACTACTACTGGCTCCCGCTGCTCGCACTCTTCACGGGCGGTCGCTTGAACGAGCTTGCCCAGCTGTACCTCGCCGATATCAAAACGCCCGACGGAGGTACACCGTACATCGATTTCAATCTGGAAGGTGCAGACAAGCTCAACGTTGATGATTCCGACCAGCCCGCGGCGACTGACAAGTCCTTGAAAACGATCAGTTCAGCGCGCCAGATACCAATTCACAAGAGCCTCCTTGAACTTGGCTTTCTCGAGTACTGCGCCGCCTTGCGGAGGGCCGGTCACGTGCGGCTTTTTCCTGAACTCAAGTTCGATGCGAAAAAGGGCTATGGCAAAGCAGCGGGAAAGTGGTTTAACGAGCGATTCCTAGGGCACAGCCTGAAGATCGCGAGGAACGGTAGGAAGACGTTTCATTCGCTCCGCCACAACTACGCCACCGCGCTAGGCGCAGCCGGAGTTCCGACGACAGTCAAGTCTGACCTCATGGGTCATTCTCGTGAGCTACCGTTGGTCGAGTCGCGCTACGACAAGGGGGCAGCGCTGGCTGCCTTGAAGACTCACATCGACAAGATCGACTACCAGCTTCCCGGCATCGCGAAGTTCAGCGTCGCTGATGGCCTTGAGGCTATCAAGGACGCGACGATCCTAAAAGCAACACGAAAGACGGGCGCAGTTCGGAAGTTTCAGGCCGCTCACCTCGGGTGCGGCGCACCCGATCTGTTGAGTCCCGGTGTCGCCCTGTGCAAAGGCAATCTCCACACAGAGGAGCCCTGACCGTGCAGAATGCGTGAATCATCGGCAGGCATCGACGTCGGGGAATGAACTTTGGCGGACTCCATCAAAAATGAAGGACAGGCCGAGAAGCCGGTTACTGGCAGAACGGCATGGGACCTACTCGCCAACATCGCCGGCCCGAAGTTTGTCCTTTTCGTGCTCGTGCTGATCGCAGCGTACCTCGTGGCCATACTTTTTCTTCAGCGATCGTGTGAAATAGGGGCTGTGGACTTCTTGGGGCTGAAGATTTCCCCGCCTTCCAGGTGCTCCCAGCATGACGCTGGCTCGACGCATCAGGAGCCGCGTCGAGATCGACCCGCTTTGCCGACTGCCACGGCCCCCAACGGCGATCAGCCCAAAAGCGTGACGGCGGGCAGCTCAGGCGAGGCACCGCCGCCAGCTTCATCCGTCCAGGTAGCCCCTCCATCCCCCGCGCCATCGCCTGCGGTTGCCGCTGCCGCCCCAGCGCCTGCACCAACTACGCCTGCACCAGCCGCGACGACGCCAGCAACAGCACTGGCGGGCGGCGACCCTGCAGCGACAGCTTCGGTTCGCAAGCCAGATTTGCCCGCATCGAAATCAGCTCCGAACTCAGCCTCTCGGGACGCAGCGATCGCAATGGCCCCAAAGACAGCAGAAGCGCCAAAGACCTTCGCACCAAAAGCTTCACCGTCAGCTAAGCCAAATCCGGAGAAGCCAAAAGCAGCGGCGGCAAGCCATGACGATGATTCAATCGGATATGAGAACCGAGACAACGCAGACATTCGATACACCGTTGCTCGGAAAATCGTTGAGATCACCGATGTTCGGGGTGAGCCACATGTTTGCTCCCAGCCCCTGGTTCTGCACGCTACCTATACGTATCGACGTGATTTTCACGAGTCAGGGGAGGCGCAAAGGCTGCTAGCAGACTGCGCGGAATCTGACCGGCAAGTCGGCATTGAACTTGAAAGGGCGATTGAGGTGTGGCGGGTGTCTCGGGTCGACGCCGCAAAGGTCATGGAGTCCCCCAATCGAAGCGCCCTAGAGGGCGCTCTCAAAACATGTGTTCTTCGAAAGATGCAGAGTCGTGTTGGTGGCAAGGCCAAGTATGAGACTGTGAGGGGCCTCGCCAGCACTCAGACGATCTCGACCCTATATCCGATCTGCATCGCCAAAGGCACTGGCAACCCCGACCCCACGAAAGATTACCGCCCCGCCCCGGTGTTGGCGCGCCGGTAGCCAACCAGCAACGGCATCAGCGACCTCCTGCGGAACCAGTGCGTCGGCGTTAGCGCCCTTATCGCGCGAAGATGCTGACAACCTATTTCGCGTGCTCGACGAGAACGGACCTGCGCTGCGTCGCCGCGTCAAGAGCGACCCTGCGCTGCGGGCCTACTCCGCCTACCTGGAGCCGCCGCTGTGGAAGCGCATCATCACGCGCGTGCTTGAGCGGGACAAGGGCATCTGCCAGTGCTGTGGGGCGGCTGGTGGCCGGCCACGCCGACATGAGGAGGGGCTTCGGCGGCCTCGCAGCCATGGTGCAGACGGCACTTACGGCCAATCCCTTCTGCGTTCACGTCTTCGTCTTCCGCGGCAGGCGCGGCGACATCCTGAAGTGAAGGTGCTGTGGTTCGACGGCCAGGGACTGATGCTGCTTGCCAAGCGGCTCGACCAAGGCCGCTTCGTCTGGCCGCAGGAGACGTCCGGCAGCGTGTTGCTCACGCCCGCGCAACTGTCCATGCTGCTGGAAGGCATCGACTGGCGCATGCCCGTGCACACGTACGATGCTCGCTGCCCGATGCCTTCCTCTGGTCACCGCATCTCGGCACGCGCCAGTACGCCAGAATCGTGCACGGGTGGGTCGAAGGCATTGGGCTGGACTCGTCCGCCTAGCTCGCGTGCGCGATGGGAGCACGATGCGACCAACGACCGAGATCGGCCAGTTGCGGGCGTTCGCCTGTGGCGGCCTTCGGGTTGGCTGCTACGGACAACGGAAATGATGGGCATCCCGGACGCAGGCATGGCCAAGTGGAAGGCGCGCCTTTCTGCGGCCGCCCCATCGGTTGTGTTCGCGAGCTAGATGAGACCTACGGCGTGAACAGGCTCTAGTCCCGCCGGCTCTCCGGCCACACGAGGCGCGCGTGGCGCTCGAAGGCGGCCAGCGTGGCGTCCTCGAAGTCGTGGCTGCGGCGGAATTCGACGTCGACGAATCCGAGCGACTTCGTGACGCGGTCCGTGCCCGTCCTGAACATGTCCGGCCGCTCACGCGCATAGGCGTCAACCGCTTCCGACGCGCGGTCGACGGCGGCGTCCACGTCGAGCAAAGTTGGGAAGCGGCTGCGCTCCAGATCGCGCGCTGCCAAGGCGTTCCACACGTCCGAGAAGCCCAGGCCCGGGAACTTCCATTCCGTGTACTGCCGTAACAGGTCTTCGTCGACCGGCCGCCTGAGGACGTCCTCCGAACGTCCGATGGCGCGCAGCGCCAGCGCCGAGAGCTCCACTTGGTGGTCGGTGGTCCCGACCGCACCGAGGCTAAGGGCCAGGCCGACATGCTCCGGCTTGCGGCCCGCGGAATAGATGACGAAAGGTACGAGGTTGCCCTCGCGCCGAAGCCCCTCCAGCAGCGTGTAGCCAGCCCGCCGATCGCCCGGCCGCCCCATGTCCGATATCACGACGTCGAACAGCGATCCGCGCGCGGCCACCAGCCCCTGGTCGGTAGACGTCGCGAGTTCGTAGACCAGCTGGCCCCGCGCCAGCATGCGTTCGCGTTCGTTGGTGTTGTTGTCGGGGCTGTCGTCGACCCACAGCACGCGGGGCCGCCGCGGCGGCCGCGCAAGGCGCGTCGCCACTGTCGTCCTGACGATCCTGCCCAGATCGTCGATGAGCGCGAGATAGCCGGCGCGCGAGATGATCCATTTGACCTCGCGCTCGGCGTCCGAATCGGAATCGAGGCTGCGCGAGTCCGCGTGAATCTCGTGCTGGGGAAACCGCTCGGAAACCATCGCCACGGCTTGCGGCGGAACCGCGAACTCCATCTTCAGGACGCCGGTCGAGCCCGGCGGCATGCGCTCGAACACGGCAACGGTCGCGTCCTTCCAGAGCAACAGCAGGCGATCGAGGTAGCCCGCGTAGTCCGCGCTGTAGGCCAGCTCGGATAGGCCGTCGGTGCCGAAGCGCTTGAAGAACGGGCTGAAATAGGTCACCAGGGTGTCGAAGAGCTTCGGCTCACGCAAGGCCTCGAGGATGGCGACCCGCTCGTCGCGCCCGTACCTGCCTTCGAGGAGATCGTCGACGGGCGTGGCCGCGAACGCGCGCAGCAGGCGCAGCGTCCTCGGAGGAGCTGCTTCCTCAAGCGCCCGCGGATCGTAATGCAGCGCGAGGCACACGGCGTTCCAAAGCTCCCGCACGGTGTTGCGCCAGCGCCAGGCCTGGTCCCCATCGCCATCGATCCACTCCTCGACCTCCACCATTGCCTTCGCGAACGCGTCGAGCGCCACCCGCACGTCGAAGTGATGGATCGGATCCTCGCCCGTGAAGAGCAGCTCTCGCACCGGCCCCCAAAAGACGTACTCGGACACGTACATCCAGTGCGCCAGCTGCGCGCGCCGTTCGCTTGGCCATTCGGGGAACATGTCGCGGATGCTGGTCGTCCGCTCGCCGTTCACCGCGGTGATAGCCGAGACGTGAAAGGCCAGTGCCATGGACTGCAGCAGGCTCAGCGCCGTCTCGAGCCAGTCGGCCGCCTCGTCACGGGACACCTGGGACGTCAGCGAGGCCAGCAGGTCACGCGCATAGGGCGCAAAGGCCCAGCTGCCATCCTCGCGTTCGTGGACAAGTCGCGCAGCGCGCAGCGCCTGCCAGGCCGGTGCGGGCATCGCCTCGGGAGAAGGCTGGCGGCCCGCAGCGGCGACGGCCGCGACAGCGAGGGCCGCCCGGCCTTGGGTGAGGTGCAGGAACTCGCGCACCTGGCGCTGTGCCTCGCGTAAGCTGGACGGCAGCCCGAGCAGGGACGTCGCCACGTCGGCGAAGGGCTGTGCCCAGGCCGGAAGGCGATGGCGACCCTGCTCGTCGGCGATGAATTGCGGCGAGCGGACGCCGGAACCGGAAAGCCGCTCGAGATGCCGGGACACGTGGCGCTGCAGCTCGCGGGCGATCTCCTGCGCGTCGCGCTCGCGCAGCGACCGCAGCAGCAGCTCGCGGGCCTGCGGCCGCACCGCGTACCACCCGGCGCGCGACTCGTCCCGCGTGCCGAGCCCGGCGGCCGGCCGCGAGGCGACAACGATGCCAGTGCGCAGGAGTTCATCCAACAAGCCCGGATCGGTCGAGCCCTCGAACTTGACGGCCTGCACCAAGCGCGCCACCGCGAGCGTGAACGGGCTGGCACACAGGAAGACGGCGAGGCGGAAGACGTTCGGCGACTCGTACTTCAGCAGCGACACCGCCTGCGCGACGGCCGCCTCCGTGGGCTCCTCGCGCCGCTCGCGGCGGCCGCCCTCCTGGAGCGTCGTCCGCGCCTTCTTCGGCAGGCGCAGCCGGTAGGCCGGATTGCGTCGTCCGCGCGCCATCTGCATGTCGGCCCATTGCGCGAGGCCGGCGGCGCCCAGCGGGGCGACCGGCAAGGCGATGGCGTCGCCCGCCTGCGTGCCAGCCTCGCCCTCGTCGTCATCCTCGATGCGCCACCAGTGCAGGTGCATGTTCAGCGCCGACGGCAGAGCGCCCGCGGCGGTCGTCGACACCGTGCCATGCGGGTCGCCCAGCCTACTGCGCGCCCAGCGGTCCGGCGACGTCAGCTGCAGCAGCAGCGTGCAGCTATCGCGCAGCCAGGGCACCAGCACCTCGGCGTAGGCGCCGTTCGTCCAGTGCCAGGAGGCGCCGTTACTGGCGAAGATCACCAGCCGGCGTGCTGCCTTTCCTTGCAGGGACGCGACCGGTGCGCGCACGCCGTGGCGGTTTTCGAGGGTCGCCGTGCGTGCGGACCCGTCGCCCACGACGCGCAAGGTCCATTCGCGCACGCGGCCGAAGGCGCCCGTCGCACGCAGCACCGCGGCAAACTCGCGCAGCATGTCCTCCCACACCGGCGCCGCGCCTTCATCCTCCACCACGAGCTCGACGTCAAACCAGCGCTCGCGGCGCGGCCTGAACACCGGCATCACGAGCCGGGGATCATGCGACCACAGGCGGGCGCAGGCCTCGACCGTGCCCTCCTCGTCGATGTCCAGGTACTGGCGAGAGGGCCAGCGACGTGTCAGCGGCCTCAGCGCGCGCATCATGGCGAGCCGGTTGGCCAGGGCGCGCGGCGCGGGCAGCATCACCGGCGACGCGGGCCGGTCGAGCGCGGCGGGCTCGTCGCTGATGATGCGCGGGAAGACCGGCCGTAGCGCCGAGTCGTCGAAGGCGTCGGGCGACAGCTTGTCCTCGTGCTCGTCGGATCGTCGCTGGCGGCTGGGCCTGGCCGGCGGCTCGCGCGTCGGCGCGGCCGCGGGCTCGTGCGCGCGCGCGTCCGCGCGGGTAGGGCCGGAAGCGTGCAGCGACAGATCCACCCCCTGGGTCGCGAGCCAAAAGGCGTCAAGTAGCTGGCCGACGTCAGCCTCGATGCCGGTCGCCTCGAGACGCGCGAGAAAGCCTTGCAGGCTCACGTGCCCTGCCCGCTCAGCGGCCGCATCAGTTGCTCGCGCACCGCGCTCAGCTCGTGGGCGTCGAACTTGCGCTTCTGGATGTTCTTCATCGCCACGGTGAGGAAGACTGCGTTCAGGAGTTGGTCGGTCGCGACGTCCTGGTTCTCGCGCTGGGCGCTGTCGAAGCGATCCACGAGGGCCTGGATCTCCGCCCGATCCAGCACGTCGGCATGTTCCTTGAGATGGGACTCGACGATGCGCAGGAGCTCGGTCGACTTTGGTGGCTCGATCTCCAGGCGCACGCAGCGGCGCAGGAACGGAGCCGGGAACTCACGCTCGGCGTTGGAGGTCATCATCACGAACGGGAACTGCCGACACTCCAGACGGCCGCCCGCGATGCTCACTGGTTGGCCCTCGAAGTCGTCGACCTCCACCGGCTCTTTGCCGCCCAACCGCCGGAGCTCGGGAATCTCGTACTCGCCTTCCTCGATGACATTGAGCAGATCGTTGGCGAAGTCCAGGTCGGACTTGTCGATCTCGTCGATTAGCAGGGCGCGCGGCCAATCGCTAGCGACCAGCGACGTGCCCAGCGGGCCGAGCTTCAGGTATTGCTGCACCGGCGGCTCCTTGCGCCCGGCCTGCAGGCGGCCCACTGCGTCGTACTCGTAGACGCCGCTGCGCACCGTGGAGCGGGAGTTGATGGGCCAGCGCAGCACCGGCCCCATCCGGAGCTCGTGCGCGACCTTGGCGATCAACGTCGACTTGCCGGTGCCGGGACGTCCCGTCAGCAGCAGCGGACGGCGCAGGTACAGCGCCGCATTGACCGCGATCCGCATCGGGTCGCTGACGATGAAGGGCCTCGCGCGGCGGCCCTCGGCCTCGCTGCCCTTCGGGTCGGCGACCGGCGGCACCAGCGGCTCGAGCGCGTGCGCGAAGCGCCACGGTGGCGGCGGCGGCAGCGTGGCCAGGCCGTTGTGCGGCGTCCCGTCGCCGGTGAAGATCTTCCAGTCGCGCTGACCGTCGGTCGGCGCGGCCTGGGACGGGATCGGTGCGTGCATGACAGTCGTTCCTATCGCCCGTGGGCATTCGTGAAGGGATTGAAGGACGGATCGTCCCAGACGAGCGAGGCCTGCTGCGCGTCCTCGACGCCGCGCACTCGCGCATCGTGGAACTCGTCGACGAAGTCCTCGAGGTTGCCGAGCCCGGCGCTCAGCGTCTGCAGCGCGCGGGCGACGTCGCCCCACTCGCCTGGCGCCGGCGGCGGCTCGTGCCGCACGTAGAGGAAGGGTGCGCCGAGGCTGAGGACGCGGCGCAGCACGTCCTTGCCACGGGTCGGCGGCAAGCCCTCGACCGGATGCGGCAGACTGAAGCCGGTGAAGCACAGGCCCTGACCCGGCGGGATGCTCGGCCCGTCGTCGATGCGGATCCAGCGCATCTCAGCCGGCTTCTGGCCGCGCAGGCCCGACGCGTACTCGGCCCATTTCTTCAAGGTTTTCGGGTTGGTCGAGAAGATGCGGCCCCGGTCGCGCAGCACGACGCGGGCCTGCTGGCCCAGGAGGCCGCCGTCCGGCGTCGGAAGACGATGGAACGGACGATCCAGCAGCGGCAGGTCGATCACGAACTGGATCTGCATCTCGTCCAGCGGGTAATGCGGCGCCACCTCGGCCAGGATCGCGTGCATGGTCGTCTCGAAGGCCTTCCAGCCGCGCACCGGCCGCTCGTCGAAGCGGTGGGCCTGGTCGAACGAGGCGTCCGTGCAGCACAGATAGGGCCGCAGGCCGGTGATCTCGCCGCCCTCCTGCCGCACCTCGACGAGCAGCAGGCGCTGCAGGCTTTCCCGCGCGAGCTTGTCGTTGATCTCCCGGCGACTGCGTGGCTGGCTCTTGGCCTCCGCATCCAACCAGTCCGCGATGGGCGCCGACAACCCGGGCACCGTGGCCAGACGCATCATGAACTGCATCAGGCCGTGCGGCACGGCGCCCTTGTCGTCGCGCATCTCGCACAGGTCCTGCAGGGCCGACGCCAGGTCGTGGGCCTTCGCCGGCAGACCGAGATCGGCCACCGTACGTTCGTAGTGGCGAGCGAACAGGGCGTGGACGTCCAGGCCGTCCAGCAGCTTCCATGTGGATTCGAATAGCGCGGCGCGCGATCCGTTGACGCCGAGGCCGACAGCGTTTGCCAACGTCTGGGCGTCAGCGCGAAGGCCGGCCGTATCGAAGTCCTTCTCGAGCTTCGCGGGATCGAACGGATAGCCCGGCGTCGCGCGCAGCACTTCGAGCGCCGCCTTCACGAAGGTCCCGCCGGCGGCCGCCGTCTTCACGGTCCTGCCGTCCTCCGACGCGAACCGCACGAACTGCGGTCGATCGACCTGCTTGTGCGGCTCGATCGTCCAGTTCATTTGGCGGCGGTAGACGGCGCAGGTGTCGGCTAGCACGATCTGGTTGGCGAACCCGCCGAACGCCAACGTGCGAAGCAACCTGACGAAGTTGGTGATGTTGAAGAAGACGTCTGGTCGCCCGTCCTTGTAGTCGCCGCAGGCGAAGAATCGCTGGCCCGTCGCGTCGCAGACCATGCCGTGCCCGGACCAGAAGAAGAACAACTGCGAGCCAGGTTGTACGACCGCGGGCAACTGCTCGCGCGCGAAGCGGTTCAGATCTTTCGCAGACGTCTCACGGTGCACGGTCAACCGCTTTTTGTCTGCCGCCTCGACTAGGTCGTCGGGCAGCGGCACACCCGCATCGACGAACAGGTCGAGCTGCAACGCGACGTCCTTCAGCCCCAGAAGCCAGCGCGCGACATCGGACGCCACGGCCAGCGGCCCGTCCACGTTCCAGCCGGCCTGCTCGTAGCGGCCGATGCCGACCACCATCGCGCGAATCGTTGTCACGGCTGCATGAAGCGCTTGATCTCGGCCCAGACCGTGTCGTTGCCGAAGTAGTCGCTATGGGAATCCGGGAACAGCTTGCCCGACTCGGACTCGAACTCCTCCACGCCCTCGAACAGCCGGCTCGCCACGTAGCTCAGCATGTCGTTGCGGTCGTAGATGTTTAGCCAGCGCGGAAACGTCGCAGGCAAGGGCTCGTTCGGCTCGAGCGAGTCGAGGGCGCCGATCTCGTGGAACAGCGGCGACTGCGAGCCGAAGGTCACCAGGCGCTCGATCTTCGGTGCGTCCAGCATCGCGAACAGGTCGACGCACGCGATGCCGCCCAAGCTGTGGGCGACGACCGTGACCGGCCCGGGTGCGTTCCTGACCTCGGCGGCGATGAACTCGCGGATCTTCGCGCCCCGTGCTTGATAGAGCAGGATGTCGCCGATGAACGGGACGATCGCCTCGGTGAGGCCGCCGCGGTAGCGTTTGAGCAGCCCGGTCGCGAGGCGCTTTAGTCCGCGGACGAAGAAGTCGGTCGGCGCCAGCACGACCACCTGCCAATCGGTATTCAGCTGGGTCACCATGCGGTCGCGGAGGCCGCGGCTGGGGGTCGGCTCGCCACTGTCCTGGAGGTCGCGCAGCACCTGGGCCACGACGGCGCGGCTGAGCGCCTGCGCCGCCTCGGCCAGTTCGTGCGCCGAGTGCTCGAAGGCGGTCTGCGCGATGGAATCGGCGGCGGTCACTTCGTGCCAGGCGTTTCGCCATGCATCGATGTCGAGACCCGCCCGTTTGAGCAGGATCAGCATCCCCTCCGACGGCTGGTAGGCCGCGATCCGGTTCCATTCGACCAGCCACGCCGGGTCGACGCCCGGGGGAGGCGTCGGCACCGCCCCAGCGGGATCGCGGATGGTTAGCTTCTCCAGCTCGCACATCGGATCGGCGATCAACCAGGACCAGCGCGCGAAGTCCTCGCGCTCGCGCTCCTGTTCGAGTTTCTCGGTGTTAGCGTCCGGGGGCAACGACAGTCCCTGGAAATCGATGCCCAGCGCATTGCCCCAGGCGCAGGACGCGAACTTCGCGGCGATCCCCGCCTGCTTCGCAGTGCGTTCGGCCAGCGCCAGCGACTCCTTGTAGCCGCTCATACGCACGCCGGTGCCATGCACTAGCACAATGCTTCCGTCTTGCATGCTCATCTCCCCGAATTGCGGGAACTAGCCGTGCGGCCGGTACCCTGCCGCCGGTCGCGGCCGGGCGATTAACCAAGCGTCGAATCGCGCCTTCTTGCCTCCGCGCAAAGCATAAAGGAAAACCGGTCGCGCGGGTCGCGTGCGCGAGGCCGATCGACCCATCCCCTCGGATCCCTGGACGCACAGGCGATCGCGGATCGGCTCGCCGCTGCACGCCACCCGGGCGAAGCACCGAGGGATTTAGTCTCAGGTGACACGCTGCCTGCCGTTCAAGCCGTCTGAGGCTCGGGCGTGCAGACCACTGGTCGCGGCCTGTCTGACGCTGAACTCGATCAGCTCCTCCGATAGACTTTCAGCGGCCAGACGCGGACCTTCGACGGCGTCCGCTTCGTAGAGACAATGAAGACGATGCAGCACCGAAATACTTTGAACGTTCGCTTGAGATGCCGTCATGGTCGCCGACCCATCAATGCCCGGCTGGTTAGGTGCGACAGACCAGCCATACTGGTTCGGCATGGAGAGCAATCCAACTTATGTGCAGCGTCGGTCGAACCTGGAGGGATCGTCTTCAAGCTCAGATGGAGCGGGAGGCCTGGGAGCTTTTATTGGCAGATCTGTGGGAGTTCCTTTCGGCGGCTCTCGGCCGACAGGTGCAGGACGCAGAGCTGTAGCCTTTGAGGACCGCTTTGCGGCGACAAGTTCGCCGCAAGCGGCCCCGCTCTGTGCCCTGCCCCGCCCTTCGCATGCGACCGTCGTACGGCAGGTGTGCAGCGTCTACGGTCCGATGGACACGAACGACCGCAATCTGCCGCTCCGCCGTCATCCTCGACGCCCTGCTCAGTTGTCGCCGCCGGAGGAGTTCGTCGCATTGCTCGATAAACGTCTTAACTTTGCTGGATGCGCTTCGCACGTACACCGGCCCGCTAGTCACCTGTTCCATCAGTGGAGTCCTACGCTGTCCAGCACAAGCTGGTCAAGACGTAGGCGCTTCCTGCCTGCAAAGGAGGAGCTAGTGCCGCAGCCCCGCCTTTTTAAAGGTATACCAAGCCGGTCTGGCGCAGACGAATCGCCATGGTGGTGGGCGAAACCTGGAAGAGGTCGTACAGCGCATCAAAGTGGCGGCCGCCGAAACGCCTTGCCTGTGCGACCACCCGCTCGAAGGCAGGCAAGGGGTTGGGAGAGTTCATCAACGACGCGTAGCTGGGCCCGAGCAGTTCCCATGCAACAGTGTCCGTCAGCTTCAGGCGCTCCACGCCGAAACACGCCAGGAAAGCCCGGCGAAGCTGCTTCTCCGGAACCAAGAAACAACCGGCGAAATGATTCGCCTGACGCTCTTTCGGATCGGCCGGCGCATATGGTTCGGTCAGGCCATGCATCGGCATTTCCCGATGGTGGTGAAGTCCCGGATGCATGAGCAAGTGCCCGACTTCATGGGCCAGCGTGAAAAGCTTCGTGCGCGGCTTCTGCTCATCAGAGATCGCAATCACTCTGGCCGGGCGATTGATGAACCCACCCAGCTCGAATCCCTTTTTTGTTCCGGTGCTGCTCAACCACCCCTCTTGGACCTCGAAGCCGAGGTACTGTGCAGCAACCCAAGGATCACAAACGTCCATCGGGGTGACGTTTTGCCCCGGCCAAAGCGTGCACTGCCGATCCCACAACTCAAGTTGCAGCTTGCGAGCCGCCTGCTCGGGGTCGATACGGGTCGTGGCCAGTGTCATTTCGGCACTGTAATGCAAAATCCCCAGAAACACTAGATGTAGCGTCCGCGTCGATATTTGACACTACATCTAGCGTTTTACGTCGATAATCCCTTCGCGAATTTCGCGGCTCACTCTGTTGCGCATGGGGGCAAACGCTGACAGGTGTGGTTGTGCACGCCGGTTTGCGAAAATGCACCGAAGCCCACCATTCGTAGGTATCCCTTGCCACAAACCACCGGAGGACAAATGGGCGACGTTGAACGTGCGATGGCCAAGCTGGCCGCCATTCAAAAGGCCGTTGAATCTGCGGTGAATGAGGTCGTCAATCGAAGCAGGGCTGGGAAGGAACCCCCGCAATACCGCCGCTCCTATGAGGTCGCAGCCATCGGCATGTACTTCACCCAGGCGGCGCAGAACCTCGAAGTGTTACGCAGAGAGTTGCCGGAGTGGTTCTCCGATTTTCAAGCGCTTGCAGTAGAACCTGATGTCGAAGGCGCCAACAAAACGAACATGTTTTTCTCTCCGGGCCGTCTCAAGCAGCTCTCTCGAGACATAGGCCAGATCATGGAAATTCGCGCGAACGCTGAACATGCCAGCCACGTCATCAAAGAGCCTCCGCGCCGAGCATTCATCTCGCATGGTCGCGCGAGGGATTGGTATGAGGTGCAGGCCCATGTCGAGCGAGATTTGGACCTGAGAACGATGGAGCTCGCCCAAGAGCCGAGTCAGGGCAGGACCGTGATCGAGAAGCTGGAAGCAAACGCTCCTGCGTGCGATTCAGCAATCATCGTCATGTCCGGTGATGACGAAGATGCCGATGGCCAGTTGCGAGTTCGCGAAAACGTCATGCACGAAATCGGCTACTTCCAAGGAAGGTATGGGCGACGCTGTGTGATCCTTCTCCACGAGGAAGGCGTGAACGTGCCGACGAATCTCGCTGGGATCGTCTATGTTCCATATCCAAAGGAAACCGTGTCCGCGGCGTTTGGCGTCCTGGATCGAGAGCTGAAAGCGTTGTACGGCAGCCAGCCGGGGATAGCACCGCTTTCATCGTGACCGATTTCATCAAGGACCTTCAATTGCCGGACAGTGTCCTCAGCACTGTCAAGCGCAGCGAGTTTCGCGTCATCGAGAACGCTGACATCTCCGACGACGAGGACCTTCGGCATCTGATTGAACTGATGTTCAACTTCCCCGAGTGCGCGTTCTACGTATACCTCCAAAGGGATGCTTCCCTGACACAGCCACTGCGCGAGGCGATGGATGGGAAGGTTTTCAACTGCACCCAGACCGATCTAGAGTTCTTTCGTCACCCAAATTTCCACTGCGATTTCGTGAAGGTCCGCCGCGGGCAGGAGAGGTTTGATTGGCAGCGGGAAGTGACCGCCAATGGCAAGGAATTCGTCCGCTTCACCATCGTCCTGTCGGAATGGAAGCGGCGCAAGCTGGAAGTCGAGCAGCACCTGGAGGCCCATGCTCAGCGGTCAAGCAACCCCATCGAAATGAAACCAGGGTTCGCGGGATTCAGCATCGACCTCAAGAAACTGTGGAAGCTCGCGAAAGCAAAGCTGCGGCGCTAGACCGGGTTTAACGCTCCATCCGTTCCCTGAAAACAAGGTCACCCGGGTTGCGCTTCGGTTTCCTCAGTTCCACCCTTCTCAGGATGAGGTGGATGGTGGACAGGTAGACATAGAACATCCAGCTCAACCAGAGGTTGGCCTCGTAGGCAGTCTTCTGCCTGTCGTTGTGGTGCCGAATCATGAAGTTGTTGGCGATGTTGAACAGATCCTTCTCATCGTTGGATGTGATCGCTTCAGCCATCTTGGGACGCAGCGCTTCCAGCACGCCCGCCAGATCAGACACAGCGTGACGCCGGACATCGAGCGACGCACCATGGCGACGATATTCGTTCACTGCTGCCTTGACCCTAGCTGTGATCGTCTTGTCGTCGGTCGGGACAGTGGCATCGAGCAGCTGTTCAAAACCGCTGGGCGTCTGGCGGAGGATCAGGCCATCGGCAGAAAGCTCGAACCGATGTTCGTAGAGCGCGAGTAGGTCGTTGACCCGCTTCCGGAATTCTCTCTGCCCTGCTCCCTTGTCGAACGTCTCCCAGTGCATGCCGCAC
Organism: Variovorax sp. LjRoot84; assembly: GCF_964254305.1. NCBI lineage: Bacteria > Pseudomonadati > Pseudomonadota > Betaproteobacteria > Burkholderiales > Comamonadaceae > Variovorax > Variovorax sp. LjRoot84. Next base: position 2,425,872 of record NZ_CAXUTE020000001.1, on the reverse strand, counting down.
TGGTCATAGGTATGCATGTTGCCGGAGAGGGGCTTGGAGACGTGGTCGAACAAGAACTCGATCATGTCGAACAGATCGTCTTCCGAATATCCAGGTGCCTTGTCGGCGATCGGCCACAGGTCGGGCTTCCGCAACGTCATCAGGGCGGTGAACTCTACGTCTACCACCTTGCCCTTCACGTCATGCATGTCCACACACCAGAAGCCGAAGTGTTCGTGCGTGTAGCCCTCCTTATCGAGCTGCGCATAGAGGCGCACAAAAAGACCATTCGTCGTCTTGAGGTCGAATCCGTTGGTGCGCGGATTGATCCCGGTGCGGATCGAGTAAGGGACTTTGGCCATGCCTCGATTATCAGAGGTGCCCCGATACCACCCTGATACGCCCATACTCACCACATACTCACGGACCTCCGTAAGGGTTGATGTTCAAAGAGAACTCATTTCCTCCATCATTGGACCGACTCGAGCAGTGGGGAAACGTTCCATCGCCATCCCGTCCAGCAGCGCTCGCCCGAGTGAGCGTCGGCAATCCATCGACTTGCAGAATTCACCGCTCTCAGCACGAACGGCAGCATCCAGTCTCAAAGAGACCTTCACCGCGCCTCCAATGAGCAGCCGGCCGTTGGCCTTGCTTTTGAACCGCCTCAAGCAGCCAACCGATGCTCGTAGTACGGCCGTTCGCGATCGTCGAGGATGGCGTACTGCGCGGCTAGGTCCCTGCAATCAGGCTTCAGCCAGGCGTCGATGTGCTGGGGCTTGATCGGAATGATGCAGCGGTCGTGGCCGGCGGCGGCGATCTCCGCCGGCGGCTCGTCGGTGATCGCGGCGAAGGACAGCAGGTCCGCTTCGCCGGGGCCGCTCCAGCGTGACCACACGCAGGCGACCAGCATGTCCTGCTCGGGCTGCGGACGGAACTCGAGCACGACATTGCGTCCGCCCTGCTGCACGTTCTCGTAGAACGCGTTCACCACCAACAGGCCATGCGAGAAACCGAAGAACTCCTTCCAGAACCCTTCGAGGTTGTCGCGGCGCGCGTTGTAGGTCCCCGGAAACTTGCTGTCGTAGAAGGCAGGCTTGCCCGCCGGGCGGCACTGGTAGCGCATCGGCTTGATGACGCGTTGTCCGTCCTCCCACACCATGACCGGCGCGTACACGCCCGGGAAGATCCGCGCGTCACGGTCGAGGATCTCGGAGCGCGCCAGGTCGGACAGCTTTTCCCTGGCCGCCGCAATCTTGTGGGTGGCGATGCGCACGTCTTCTGCGGCTTTCTTCGTCACCTTCACCTGCAGCGCGCGCTCGCCGTCGACCAAGCGCTTGCGCTGCTTGAACAACTCTTGCTCGATCTTCGTGGACTGGGCCGCGTTGAACGCCTCGATGCGCGCCTTGATTTCTGCCTCGATGTCGGACTGCGGCGCCATGAACAACGCGTCCATCGACTTCGGTATCTTGATGCTGGCGTCCTGCTCTCGCTGGACGTACAGCTTGACGAAGTCCTTGAGGCTCATGAGGGCCCCGAACATGCGCACGAACTTCTTGTACTCGGCTTTGATCTGGGCGGAATAGCACATACGACGACCAGTTTAGAAGTTTGGCGTCAGAGGTCGAGGTGTAACAGTCGAGCCTCTCGTCGCGCAAGATTTGGCGAGATTTGAAATCTGGTGGGATACTGTACATACATATTGGGTATCCATTTAGCTCCAGCGCCCAGAGATATATGGATGCCCATCCAGTAATCTACGCCACTTCCGCCGATTTGGGGATGTTGTCCACGACACCGCGATAGGTCAGCGGATCTGTGACGACGGCCTGCTCGAGCAGCCGGTAGAACAGCAGCCCTCGCGAGCGCGAGGCCCGGCGATTGAAGCGAAAGACGAATTCGTCGAGATAGGCGTCCAGGTGCGCCGGCTGCACGGCGCCCTGGTGCGTGCCCAGCACCCAGCGCTTGACCAGTGCGGCCACGCGGTGAACGCCGACCATGGAGACGTGCGCGGGAACGTCGGAGCCCAGATGGACAGTGCGCTGGTGCACATAGCCCAGATCCGCGAGATCGCGGTAGGCGGCCGAGCCGTCGGTGCGCACCTGTGAGCCAGGCTCGATGTTGGCCAGCACGAAGGGGATGACCTGCTCGGTCGAGTCGTTCTGGATGCGCTCGAGCCGCAGCCGGCTGAAGCCCTTGGGCTCGTGCAGCTCCACGGCGATCACCACAAGTGTCTGGTGCGTCTGGCTTTTTCGACCCTTGCCCCGCCCGCGGGCGGCAAGCTGCTCGCGATCGCTGATGGCCAGATACGTCTCGTCGACCTCCACGATTCCGCTGAGCCGTTCGCGCTCGGGCCGCACCATCGCCCGGCGCAGGCGGTGCAGCATCGCCCAGGCCGTCTGGTAGCTGCCCAGGCCGAGCACGCGCTGCAGTCCGAGCGCGCTGACGCCATGCTTCTGGTTGGTGACGTACCAGGCGGCGGCCAGCCACACCCGCAGCGGCGTGCGGGTCTTCTCGAAGATGGTGCCCGCGGTCACCGTGCTCTGGGTCGAGCAGCTTCGGCACATCAGCCGTGCGCGGCTGGAGCGATAGGGCTCAGCGGCCACCCCGCAGCGCGGACACACGAAACCTTGGGGCCAGCGCAGCCGCTCCAGGTAGCCAAGACAGGCCTCTTCGGTGGCGAACCAGTCCAGGAACTGGTTCCAGTTGACCGGGTAGTCTTCTCCCGCCTTGGGGACTAATATATGGATGTCCATCCAGTGATGCTAGTCAAACTGGAGCTAAATGGATACCCCGTACATAAATACAGTAAAGGGAGCCACCGATGAATGCCTGCTTGCAGCCTACTGAGCCCCGCGGTGCCAGCCGGCGTCCGCCGCTCGCACCCGGTCAGCTGCCTTCCAGCGTCGAGGCCGCGATCTGGCGCGGCAGTGACCTGGGTGCCTCGTCCGCGCCGACCGTCGCGAGCGGCCACGACGATCTCGACGCCCTGCTCCCGGGCGGCGGATGGCCAAGCCGATCGCTCACCGAACTCCTGCAGCCTCAGCCCGCCCTGACTGAATGGCGCCTGCTGGCGCCCGCGATGCGCGCCACGAGTGCCGCGGGCAAGGAGATCGTCGTCATCGGCCCGCCCAAATCCCCTCACCTGCCCGGCCTGCGCGATGAAGGCATCGACGAGCGCCATGTGATCTGGATCCATGCCGCGACGCCGGCAGAGCGGCTCTGGACAACCGAACAACTCATCAAGGCCAACGCCGCCGGCATGGTGGTGGCTTGGTTGCCCCAGGCGAGGCAGGAGCAGATCCGCCGGCTCCAGGTCTGCGCACTGGGCTGCGACTGCCCGGTCTTCCTATGCCGGCCTGCGAGCGTCGCGCGCGAATCGTCGGCGGCGCCCCTTCGGCTGCAGGTGACCTATGGCGTCGATTGGGAACTGCATGTGCATATCCTCAAACGTCGAGGCAGCACCCACGACGGGATGGTGCGGCTGCCCTCCGTGCCGCGCGGCCTTGCGCCGCTGCTGACCCCGCGCCTGGCGAAGCCCAGTGCCCTCCTTGCTGCCGCACGTCGACAGCCCCCTGTTGTGCAGGAAGAACTTACCCATGCTGTGGGCCGCCCTTCTGCCGGAAACCGGCCTGAGCGAATCGCAGCGCACTGATGCGGTCCGGGCGCATGCCGTGTGGTGCCTTCAGTTCACGCCCCGCGTCAGCGTCGCCGAACCTGCATCGGACTGCCCTGCCGTCGTCATGGAAGTCGAGGCCAGCGCGCGCCTGTTCGGCGGCAAGCGGCAGCTGGTCGAGCGCATCAAGGCGCAGGCGACCGAACTGGGTGTCGCGCAACTGAGTTGGGCGCCGACGAGCCTGGCGGCCTTGGCGCTGGCCCGCGCAGGCCGCTCGAACGGCTTCGCGAAGCCCCTGCAGGCCCTCTTGGATGAGCTGCCGCTCACGGTGCTGGGCGCGGTCGCGGCCCATGAGGCGACGCTGGCGCGGCTGGGTTGCCAAAACCTCGGCCAGGTACGTGCGCTGCCGCGCGGCGGCCTCAGTCGGCGCTTCGACAAGGAGCTGCTTGCCGCCCTGGACCGGGCCTACGGCTTGCGCGCCGAGGCCCATACCTGGGTGGAGCTGCCAGACACTTTCTCCGCGCGTCTCGAGCTGATGTCGCGCGTGGAGCTGGCGCCTGCCCTGCTCTTCGGCGCTCGGCGCCTGCTGCTGCAGCTGTGCGCCTGGCTCAGTGCGCGCCGCTCCGGCGTCACCGCCTGCACCCTGCGCTGGTGCCACGACGTCATGCGCAGCAAGACTGCGGGCGATGGCGGCTGGTTGACCATTCGCACGGCCGAGCCGACACGCAACCTCGAGCACCTGAGCCGGCTGCTGGCCGAGCACCTTGCACAGGTGGAGCTCCAGGCGCCGGTCGGCGACCTCCAGCTGGAGGCCGACGAGGTGCAGCCGCTTCAAGAGCAGAGCCGGTCGCTGCTATCCGATGCGCGCGAGGATGGCGAGAGTCTTGCCCTGGTGCTGGAGCGCATCGCCGCCCGCCTGGGTTCGGAAAGGGTGCTGCGGCCGGTCACCGCCGAGGACCATCGGCCCGAGTGGATGTGCCACTGGCAGCCCGCCCCGGACAAGCGTCCGCACCGGCTCGCGCGGCCACTGGACCATCCCCAGCCGACCTTCATCCTCCCGCAGCCCCTGCGCCTGGCGCTGCGCGATTCGCGCCCGCTCTACCAGGGCCCCTTGCAGCTGCTGGCCGGCCCGCACCGCATCGAGTTCGGGTGGTGGGACCGGGTGGGTGAACGGCCGGGAGAGAGCAACGACCCGTCGGCGCCCGGCGCCGGCACCCATCGCCGTGTGGCCCGCGACTACTGGGTGGCGCTCAGCGAGCACGCCGGCGTGCTCTGGATCTTCCAGACACGACTGGCCGATGAGCAGAGCGCCTGGTTCCTGCACGGCATCTTCGCCTGAATGGCCGACAAAATGGCCACCCTCCCCGACTACGTGGAGCTGCGCTGCATCTCCAACTTCAGCTTTCTCAAGGGCGCCAGCCAGCCCGAGGAGCTGCTCGAGCGCGCCAGGCAGCTAGGCTACACGGCGCTGGCGCTGACCGACGAGTGCAGCCTGGCCGGCATCGTGCGCGCCCATGTCGTCGCCCGGGAGCACGAACTGCCGCTGATCGTGGGCAGCCAGTTCGAGGTGGCCTGTGCGCATCCCTTCACCCTGGTCGTCCTCGCCTGCAACCTGAACGGGTACGGGAATCTGTGTGCGTTCATCACCACCTTGCGCCAGCGCTCGGCGAAGGGCACCTACGCGCTGCGCTTCGCGGAACTGAGCGGCCAGGCCCTGGAGGACTGCGTGGTGATCGCCTGCCCAAAGCGCATGGCCTCGCCCGACCAGTTGGAGGCACTGGGGCGCTGGCTGCTCACCCAGTTTGCCGGGCGCTGCTGGTTCGGGGTCGAGCTGCTGCGGCTGCTGGACGACGAGATGTGGCTCTATCGCCTGCGTGCCGTGGGCGAGCTCACGGCCATCCCGCTGGTGGCCAGCGGCGATGTTCATTTCCACGTGCGCTCCAGGAAGCCGCTGCAGGACGTGCTGACCGCGACGCGCCTGGGCAAGCCCCTGACCGAATGCGGCCTGGACCTGCAGCCCAACGCCGAGCGGCATCTGCGCACGCGGCTGCGGCTCGCGCAGACCTACCCGCCGGACCTGCTGGCCGAGACGCTGCAGGTGGCAGCCCGCTGCCAGTTCTCGCTGGAGGAACTGCGCTACCAGTATCCGGACGAGGTGGTGCCGCCGGGCGAGACCCCGACTTCCTATCTTCGGCGCATCACCTACGAGGGGGCCGGGCGTCGCTGGCCGGACGGGATTTCGGCCAAGCTCCAGCTGCAGATCGAGCACGAACTGGAGTTGATCGGCGAGCTGAAGTACGAGCACTACTTCCTGACCGTGGCCGACATCGTGCAGTTCGCGCGCTCGCGCCACATCCTCTGCCAGGGGCGCGGCAGCGCCGCCAACTCGGTGGTGTGCTACTGCATCGGGGTCACCGAGGTCGATCCGGACCGCATGAGCGTGCTGTTCGAGCGCTTCATCTCCAAGGAGCGCAACGAGCCGCCGGACATCGATATCGACTTCGAGCACGAACGCCGCGAGGAGGTCCTGCAGTACCTTTACCAGCGCTACGGGCGCGACCGTGCCGCGATCACCGGTGTGGTGATCAGCTACCGGCCCAAGAGCGCACTGCGCGACGTCGGCAAGGCGCTCGGCTTCGAGCTCGCGGTGGTGGATGCGCTCGCCAAGGACTACCGCTACTTCGACGGCGTGCAGGTGATGCCGGAGCGCATTGGCGAGATGGGTTTGTCCCTGGACGACCTGAAGGTGAAGCAGCTGCTCTTGCTGACGACGCAGCTGCTGGGCTTTCCGAGGCATTTGAGCCAGCACACGGGCGGCTTCGTGCTCACGCGCGGGCCGCTGTCGCGCATGATCCCGATCGAGAACGCCTCCATGGCCGAGCGCACCGTGCTCGAGTGGGACAAGGACGACCTCGATGCGCTGGGCTTCCTGAAGGTCGATTGCCTGGCCCTGGGCATGCTGACCGCGATCCGCAAGTCGCTGGCCTTCATCGGCCAGCGCAAGGGCTACGAGTTCGGCATGCAGGACATCCCGGCGGAGGATTCCGTCACCTACGAAATGATCTCGAAGGCCGACACGGTGGGCGTGTTCCAGATCGAGAGCCGGGCGCAGATGAGCATGCTGCCGCGTCTGCAACCCCGCTGCTTCTACGACCTGGTGATCGAGGTGGCCCTCGTGCGTCCGGGGCCCATCGTCGGCGGCATGGTGCATCCGTACCTGCGGCGGCGCCAGGGGCTGGAGCCGGTCAGCTACCCCAGCGCGGCGCTGGAGGAGGCGCTCAGCCGCACGCTGGGGGTGCCGGTGTTCCAGGAACAGGTGATGCAGATCGCCATGCTGGCCGCCGGCTTCACGGCCGGGGAAGCCGACGGGCTGCGGCGCTCCATGGCCGCCTGGCGGCGCAAGGGCGGGCTGGAGAAGTACTACGACAAGATCGTCGAGGGCATGACCTCGCGCGGTTACGAGCGCGTGTTCGCGGAATCCATCTTCGAGCAGATCAAGGGCTTCAGCGAGTACGGGTTTCCCGAGAGCCATGCGGCCTCCTTCGCCCTGCTGGTCTACGCGAGCTGCTGGATCAAGTGCCACCATCCGGCCGAGTTCCTCGCCGCCATGCTGAACGCGCAGCCGCTGGGCTTCTACAGCCCGAGCCAGCTGGTGCAGGATGCGCGCCGCCACGGCGTGGAAGTGCGGCCGCCGGATGTGATGCACAGCGACCTGGACTGCACGCTCGAGGATCTGGCGCACCATCCGGCGGTCCGGCTAGGCCTGCGCATGATCGTCGGGCTGCGCTGGGCGTCGGCCGAGCGCATCGTCGCGGCGCGCCAGGCCTTGGTCTTCGACAGCGCCGAGGACCTGGCCCGGCGCGCGGGCCTGGAGCAGCACGAGATGCGCCTGCTGGCCAGCGCTGATGCGCTGCTGAGCCTGAGCGGACATCGGCGGCAGCAGGTCTGGGATGCCTCGGCCCTGCGCGCAACGCCTGTGCTCCTGCGCGAGGCGCCGGTCGAAGAGGACCTCCTGGAGCTGCCGCCTGCACCGGAAGGCGAGGAGATCGTCTTCGACTATGCGGCCACGGGGCTCACCTTGCGGCGCCATCCGCTGGCACTGCTGCGCCCTCTTCTGGCCAAGCGCCAGCTGGCCTGCGCCGCTGATCTCCAGGACATCGTCAATGGCGCCATGGTCAGCTACTGCGGCATCGTGACGCTGCGCCAGCAGCCGGACACGGCCAAGGGGGTGATCTTCGTGTCGCTGGAGGACGAGACTGGCGTCGTGCAGGTGATCGCGTGGAGGCACGTCCGCGAGCAGCAGCGCAACGAGTTGCTCAACGCGAGGCTGCTGGCGGTGCACGGGACCTGGCAACGCGAAGGCGCGGTATGCAGCCTGGTCGCGCAGCGGCTGGAGGACCTGACGCCGCTGCTGGGGCGGCTGGCGACGGCGAGCCGGGATTTTCGATGAGGGCCACACCGATTCAAAAGAATGCAGCAGTGCTTGCGGTACTACTGGACTCTCAGCCATGACCGCCCCAGACTGGCTGCAGCCTGTCACGTTCTACGCCGAAGGGCGGTGGGCTCGGAAACCTGACCTTGACTGCCCTTCGAGACCAGCGTCGGCTGCACCCAGGAAGCAGTCGATCACCAAAGGCTCCCGGCGACGCGGCCACGCTGCGGGCGGCGCGAGTCGAGTGACCGGCCGACGACGAACTCATCATCCCGACCTGTTGCAGTCTTTCGGTAGGTCGGAAAGCGGACATTGACCGCCGGCCGATCCCGATTCACTATCGGCATCGGACGGCAGCGAGCGCAACAAATCAGTAACGACTGCCCGCTGTCGACCCGTTGATCCTTACCGTGGCCGTGCGGTCACGTAGCGGGCTATGCAGTGCCCACACATCCATTCGCCGTCGTCATAGATGCCACCCGTCATGTCGGTCTTCTGGTGGCACCAGCCGCATTCGGCAATGATTCCGCCATCGTCTTCCCAGGCCTTCTCAGCTTCAACGAAGCCGGGCTGATTGGAGGGCAAGAGCTTGGGATCAGGTGGTGTGGCGAACCGGCCGCAGTTGCTGCACCACCGGCCCCCATGGTGCTCAATCGTGCTGGCCCTCTTGCAGTGCCGGCAGACCACCAAATCCAAGGCTGGCACCACAGCGACAGGCACGAGCTCTTCAATGCTCTCTATCCTGCGGCAGTGCATGCCGTTGTTCTTGAGGTGGTTCAGCAGCGGATCAAAGCCCTTGTCTCCGCTCAGCACGAAGCACTGCGTGTCGGGGGCAGTCTCAAAGGTGCGGCCAAGCTCAAAGGCTATGTGGAAGTCCAAGGCGTTCTTGCCAGCCCCAGAAATCTTCAGGAAGTCCACTCGACTGAACCTATGGGCCGTAGCAGGCTTCTTGGAAGCCTTGGGAGGGTTCTGATTTGCCCCCACGAAGATGATTGCCCTGTAGCTCTGGTCCAAGGGCGAGAGGTCTACCTTGTGCTTATTCTCGAGGTCAACGAGAAGCAGTTTCTTACTCATGCCGCCTCACATAAAGTTGAGCATGAGCCGACCCACGGAGTTGGTCAGGTCACGAGCAAACAGGGCAAGCCAACGTTGGGATTCGTCCCCGAAGTGCGACTCGCTGAAGCCGTTCCTTGAGTTCGCAATGGCATTGGTGAGCGTCGGCATGGCATTGACGATCTCCACGGGGAAGGGCCCTTGGGCTTGGAGCTTGCGGCTGATATCGTCTTTAACCACCTTGCACAACGGCATGAGGTCAGTCAGTCCGACAAGCTCAGGAACATGCTTGCGCACATAGGTCTTGTAGAGTCCTTCAAGGCATGTATAGCTCAGTGTCGTCGCCCGGTTGTACTGATGGGCATCAATGGCGTGGTCAATGTCGTTGAGGCTGTTGTTGAGCTTTTCCGAGTTCCACAGGTCGACGGGCACAACGGTCGTAGGCACAGCACGGCCACCACCAAAGACTATGTCCCTGATCTTGTCCGCTTGTGCCTTGTCGTGTGGCTCAACGTGATCAATGAACACCCGATAGAGACTAAATCGCTGGGGTTCGGGCTGGGCCTGAATGAGATCCCAGTAGAAGTCCTTGCGAGAACTTGACTTGCCCTGGTTTTGTCGGAGCTGCAACAACTGCTGGTAGCTGGGCGAGCCAGGATCAACCTGCTGAACCATGCGGCAGAAGGTTGAGCCACCCACATAGAGTGCCTTGTCCTCGCTGTTCAAGGCCGCGAACAGATAGTTGAAGGCGGCGATCCAGTTGACCGAGGACATTACGCAACGCTCTCCACTAAGGCAGGCTGCTGCACAGGGATTGGCTCAATGAACTTCGCCAACTCTTCCTGCTGGGCAAGGAGGAATGGCGCTTCCTTGACCTTGTCGTAGAGCTTCAGAAGACGCTGTTCAGCCCGGTTCAAAATGGTGCCGTATAGCAGCGGCTGTATCTTGACTTTGTCGTTATCTTCAGTGCGAGTGCCACCCTCACCGCTCTCGATCTGGTCGCCAAGCACGAAGCCGTCAATGCGGGTGTCAGGCTGGATGTGGCCCCGCTTCTTCAACTCCTTCACATACTTCCAAATCTGTTCCTTTTCCTTCGAGCCAAGGGAGAGCTTGGTGGTCTTCAGGTCAACGATGACAAGGTGCTGGACACCAGCTTCTTGATGATCCTCGTTATACGAAGGCAAGGAGTAGAAGCCGGTGCTGCCGTCGCCGCGGATCACAAAGTCAGGCCGGTTCAGAGACGCCTTCTCCGCCTTGCCGTCAAATAGCTCCCGGATGACGGTCGTCATGCCTTTGTTTGACGTGAAGTGGATGGACTCAAATTTGTCCCCGAACATCCATAGGCCCTTGGCAAAGAGCGGCTGGAGCTCCTTGACCTCATCAATACCAGCGATCTGAATCTTGATCCGCAGTTCGTTGATGATCTTCAAGCGGCCCTGAATTTCGTCCAAGACGACCTTCGCCATTCCGATGGTCCATTGGCTCAGAACCTCGTGGAGAGCATCCAAGTCATGCGGATCTTGGTTGTGCAGGATCTCCAGCAAGCTGTACTGCGACTTGCTTTTCTCCAGCTTCGCCAAAATGCTGGTCAGTTGCACTATCTCTTGCTCCCCGAAGTTCGGGCATGTGTCTACGACCTCATTCACAAAAGTGGTGACACGATCCTTGCTCATGAGCGGAAGCGAATTAACCGACTGCCCTACTTTTTCAAGGACGGCAATTCGCTTGTCTTCACGCTCTGCGGCACTGGTGTTGTCAATAATCTCCCGAATTTTGTCCTGGACGATTGGCCTGGTCGTCTCCCATGCGAGGTTCTTTTCAACGAAGCCTGACCAGTCTTCCTTAACGGCATTCTCCTTGTTCAGAAAATCGGCCTGAACGATGAAGGTGAAGCGCTTGGCCTTCTCGGTCCTGCCATCAAGAATGCGTTCAACGTCGGCACCACGCCACTTGCATTCACCAACAGCACGGTTCATGACCCACCAAGCTATGCCATGCTGCTTGGTCGTCTTGTCGGCCTTCCGGGTGTCAATGTGATAAATCTTGACCGCGCCGTAGCCTGGCACCTCAACGTCCACGATAGCGAGCGACGACTTGCTGATGTCCGCAAACGAAATAGGCGTTCCGTTCAGGATGACCTTGAACGACGGGTTGGCGAGGAACCGACCACCTAGAAGCTCACGTGCCTGCTCCACGGAAAGGCTGGTTTGACGAATTTCACCTTCCCCGGTGATCGTCGTTCCATGACCTTCCACACCCTCTTCCACGAACTCAACGAGTTCTGTGATCAACGGCTTGTTCGCGGTCCTGCTCACCTTGTAGACGATCTTCTGACCGTCTTTGACTGACGTGATCTGGTAGTTCTTGGTGAGGCAGAAACTGGCGAAGCGGCCCTTGCCGTTCTTGCCGAAGACGAACCTGGGAAGGCCCTCTACACCTGGTGGTGGTGTGGTCGTGCTGCCAGTCTTGGCAATACGGTCATACGACATGGCCCGCCAGATGTAGTCAAACTCAGCCTTGGTCATGCCTTTGCCGTCGTCCGAGATGGAGAACTGCTTGTTCTTCTTTGGATCGGGCCAGCTTATGTTGACTTCGGTGGCATAGGCATCCCAGCAATTGGCAACTAGCTCAACGATTGCAGTGCTGGGGTTGGTGATGATGGAGCCAGCCCAGCTTTCAAGAAAGCGGTCCTCATAAAAAATGTCTTCCTGCTGCACAAATCGCCCTTTCGTTTCACCGGAGAGTCCGTTTTCCCGCAATCTTGCCTCATCTCTCTTGGAGGTGGTTGATACCGCCGAGCTACGAGCTGGCGGTCAGTGACCTTGCCCTTGTTCCACGGGTCGCGAGAAGTGGCGTTGTCTGCGGTACCCATGATGGTCTCCCATCGAGTTGAGGGCCCCGCAGGATGCGCCTGCAGTCCGCGGAACCGTCCAGCCCCAGTCAACGGGCGGTGGGACCAGTTCCTTGTCGAGAAGAGCAGAAGGACAGCTTCGTGGAACACGGAGGGAATCACAGTCGCGGCCAAACGCAACCATGGCGCCGGTCCGCTTTATGCGGGAGCACTGGATCCACTGAAGGGATATGGCACCCGTCAGCCCGGCGGACGTACCTCGACACAAGGTTGAGCTCGAGCAAGGGCGCCGATGACCGCGGCTTCAGCCCGTCGCCGCTGCTGCTCGCGGCAAGAAAAGTGCAGGTTCTGGTAGATGGTCGTCTTGCCCGTGCGGCACAGGACCGGAAGAACTTCGCCTGAAATCACACGGGGCAGCCAACGAAACTTCGGGTGCTTGCGAAGCTGCCTCACGGCGTCCGCGCAGAGGAAGACATTGCGCGGCTGGCCGTCGCGCATGAGTGCAATCAGTCGATCGAGGTGCCCTTCGTCCAGGTCGCTGGGATGCAGGTCGCTCGCGCCGATGGTGGGAACGTGCAGCAGCTCCACGAAGGAAACGCAAGGCGCATCCTGCGGCTTGAATCCGATGCTCGCGAAGTTTCGGTGGTAGGGCACGCCGCCTCCGCGCCGGTCGCCCACGTATCCCGGATGCAGAAATGGGTGATGCACGCCGTGACGCTGCCAGAAGCTCACGCCGTCGGCGTGGTACTCCTTGATGAGGGCGAAGGAGGCGCTCCGCTCTACGTCCGGCGTGTAGTTCGCGTCCAGTCCCACGAAGACGAAGTGCGCCTGCTCCGGTGGCGCACCCTGGTACGGCTTCGCGCGGAACAGGGCATGCAGTGGAAGGCTGGGATGAGACTGGTACACCCCATGCAGGGTAATACGGTGTGCCGCGACGGGCAATAGTGCGTTCGAGCTGGCTCGGCTGCAGTCAGGTTCAGCCCTTGCGCCGGGCGTCAATCGGGGCACGCCCGTCGCTTCGAAAAAGTCTTTCAGGTCTGCCCCGGGCTTCGCCCGACAACCTCTCCCTGTCCGGTGCTCTTGCGTACCAGCACGGCGAAAGCATCCGGCAGGTACCTGACGAACGCGTCTGGGTGCACCCGTCGGCAAGAGACTGCTTTGGGCCGGGTGCGTGAGTAGCCTACGGGAGCAGCCGTCATTTGGTCGAGGTGCAGCACGAGGTGTTGTTCAATCACCTCGTGAATGTCAGCAGCACCCTCAGCACCGGTCGGCCGCAGGGCACTCGGCCCAGCACCTCAATGTCCGTGATGTGGCTAACACCGTGAATTCGGTGACCGCGGTCGACGGACCGCAACCGCTGCACCGCTGTCACTGATCAGCAGTGTCGTCGCAACCGACGGCCATTTGCGCACGCTGTCGCGTTTCTTGACGCGTTCTTGAGAAAACACGCAGCTCTAGATGCGAGAAAATTGAGCAGTTACCTGGCCTTGCGAGGACGCCTGCGATAGCAAGCATTTGGCACGCGATTCCTCAATGAGGCGGAGCATCGGAAGACGTCGATTATTGCCGCCGAAACGCAAGCCTTTCCCCAGGAATCGTGGACTCTTATACGTCCAGGAAAAGTGCGCTTTCTTCTTCACAACGAACCCCTCCACTACCTTGCTTTTCTTATAGGTAGCCTGGCGTTCCAGGCGTCGCTCGCCGTGCCCCCTGGCAGCATCGTTGCCTACCTATAAGGACCTCGGCTGGCTTCCTGGAAAAACGCCGGCAAGGGCCAGGGCTAATCTATAGACGCTGCAGGGGGTACAAGGTCTGCCATGAGGCTCGCTTGCTGCATGTCCTATTGGATCAAGGAACCTTGCCGTACTCCGTCAGCATCGCCGCCCGCTCGACGACCTCCTCCTCTTCCCTGACACTTTCTGCACCGGGGCCACTGGAAACCGCAGAAACAGTCGAACCGATTCGACCTCCCACGTCTCAGCGTTCTTCTTGACGTTCGACCTCTTGATCTTCAGGCCGTCGACGAGTTGGCCTGCGTGTCACTTCACCAATCGCCTTAAGGCAACGCTGATCAAGCCACTGTTTTCGTTGAACAGTGGTGATGGCTTGCGGGCGACGTGAAATCCGGCGATTTCACTGCTGTCTGATCGATTGTGGGGCGCATTCAAAGGCGAATTGGCCCGTTCGGACTCTGGCTGGGGGCCATTGGCCCACTCCTGGTTCACTTTGCACGCATTTGTGCCAACAGTGGTTGCCTCGCCAGATAGATGTTGGCCATCGCCAGCGCCACGAACGCCCGGGTCGCGTTCTTCGCGAGGCCTCGATATCGCACCTTGTTGAAACCCCACAAGCGCTTGACCACCGCGAAGACATGTTCGACCCGCGAGCGAATCTTCGACTTGTTGCGGTTCTTCGCCTTCTTCACCTCGTCGACCTCGCACCCCGCCTTGCGCGTGCGCTGGTTGGTGAAGTCCAGCGCGTTCGGCGCCTTGCCCCGAATCAGGTCCTTCTGGCTCGCGTAGGCGCTGTCGCCGTAGACGCGGCGCTCGTTGCCGTGCAGCAAGTCGGGCAGTGGATGCTTGTCATGCACGTTGGCAGCCGTCACCACGGCGCTGTGTACCAGCCCGCTCTGGCTGTCCACGCCAATGTGCAATTTCATGCCGAAGTGCCATTGCATCCCCTTGCGCGTCTGGTGCATCTCGGGGTCTCGCGCCTTGTCTGCGTTCTTGGTCGAACTCGGTGCGCCAATGAGTGTTGCATCCACGATGGTGCCGGTCTTGATCTGGAAGCCGCTGGACTGCAGCACCTTGCCCACTTCGTCAAACAGCTTCTTGCCCAGGTCGTGTTTGTCCAGCAGATGGCGGAACTTCAGCACCGTGGTCTCGTCAGGCACCCGCTCGACACCCAGGTCGATGCCCACAAAGCTGCGCAGGCTGGCGATGTCATACAACGCCTCCTCAACCGCGTTGTCAGCCAGGTTGAACCAGTGCTGCAGCAGGTGGATGCGCAGCATGCGCTCCAGTCCGATTGGAGGGCGCCCATTGCCAGCCTTGGGATAGTGCGGCTCGATCACTGCGCACAACGCGGCCCACGGAACGATCGCGTCCATGGCCTTCAGAAAGTCCTCGCGCTTGGTGCGACGACGAAATCGTTCGAATCCCGCACCCTGGTCCGCCGCCATCGCCAATGTCTGCTGCTTCATGTTCGGCACTCTCGCTATGACTATGCCTTCAACACAGCAAGCCACGGGCCAGGGGACTTGATCAGACTTGCCTTAAGCGCTTGCGGTTGATCCCCGCACCCTCCCCCGCGATTTCATTCAGCACTTCCGTCCGATCACGTGTCGCGCCCAGCAACTGCAACGCGCAACGCACGCTGGCCTCGTCCACGGCACCGCGCGAACGAACACGCTCGGCGCCGATGTCGATCTCCATCACGCCCCGCGAGGCACGGGGCGTCGGCAGCGGCTTGGAGACAACTACCGTCGATTCCGCCTGCACGGTCACCGGCGGCCGGATCGGACCTGATTCGAGTTCGCTGTTCGGCTTCCGCACACAGCACACAGCACACAGCACACGCAGAGGGCGCCAGTTGAACAGGAGGTTGGCGTTGATCCCATGCTCCTGCGCAATGGCCGCGACGGATGCGCCGGCTTGCAGGCTGCGTTCCACCAACTCTCGCTCGGCGGCGCGGCCAAGGTCTCTTGAAACGCAGTTCCCTGACCACCTCCCCGAGCATTGCCAGGGCCGCCTCAGCGTCGCGACCGTTTCCTGACAGTCGCCGCCGGCACGGACACATCTCGCGAATCATTGCGGCGCCTTGAGTCACTGCTGATCGCGGCGCAACGATTCCCGCTTGGGTCGTACTGGAGCACCACCGCTTGGGTGCGGACGATTTCGGGATCACGCCCGACGAGCAGGTTGATGGCGTGCTTGCCGTGCGGATACACCGATAGGATGTCGTTGACGTCGATCTCGGCAGTCACCAGCACCTGCACTCCAGGCTCTATCGGCGGTGCCTGGAGGCAATAACGCAAAGCTTCCTCCTTGCTGGTAGTCCAAGCATCGCCACCGACCCCGCCTTCGGCGCAGCCACGGTAGATGATCAGGCGGCGAGGGAAAACTGAGCTCGACTTGGGCCACGTCTCCGCCTCCATGGTCGGGCCGAGTTCCCGCGACTGCCGTTGGCTTTCAAACAGCGATGCATCCAGCACGTGCATCGTCAGGTAGTCTAGGTCGGGTATACCGGTCCCTTTGCCACCGGGCCTCGCGGTCATGACCGTCGTGCGAGCGCTCGAAGCCTCGGCGACGCACTGCATACTGGATGGCTCACGACTGGTGACGACGTAGTTGATGCTAGAAGGCATTTTTTCACTCAAGGTTGTTGAAGCTGTCAAAAGAGCAAGACGTTCCGGGAGGACGGGGAAGCAGCCAACACTCCTCCGCCAGCGGCGGCAAGTGTTGGTGTTCCCCAGGCTGGCCCGGCTACACGCCTTCGATAATGAGGGTCTGGCTGGTGGTGACCTCGTAGTAGACGATCGGCCCCAACCCCTTCCCGGCCGTGACCTTCCGGAACTGTTTGATCAGCCGAGCCTCACGCTCGCTGAGTTCGGACGGCCGCAAGTGCTCATCCATGAGCTCCAGGAAGTCCGGGAGCATCTCCTGCATCGCATGCCGCATAAGGCTCGCGGCATCAAGGTTGAGCGCCTTGGCAAGCTGGGGCACGTCCGAGAGCGACAGCGGGAAGCGCCGCACCTTGATGCGGCGCCACAGGCGGCCAAGCCTGTAGCCCATCAACTTGTCCATCTCGGAATCAGTGATCTCGAGCTCGTCCTGCCTGGCGATGACGCGGTCCAGAAAGGAGGACGGGGCCTTGTGGTTCTGTTCGTTCATGTTTCTCCTAAGTTTGCGATCAATGCAGCGCAGTGCGCTGCTTCTTGTTTATAGGGAGCCAAAACTGGGTCGCGGGAAAAATCTTTCTAGAACTTCGTCGACCTGACTGGATCGAGCGCGGAACGCGACTCAGCTCAGCAAGGATCAGGACGTCGTCACCAGCGTGATCACGAACTTGCCCTCGATGACGATCGGCGCCACACGTCGGTCACCCGCGAGCTTCCGGCAGTGTTCGATCAGGTTGATCTCATGCGGCTTGAGCTCGAACGGATTCAGGACCTTCTCGATGATCTCGAGCAGCCCCGGCGACTTCTCCTCCATCACCAAGCGCAAGACCATGCAGGCGTCCACCTTCAGGGTTGTGGCGAGTGTCGGCACCTTGTTGATGGGCAGCGTCATCTTTTCGACCTTGAGCATCGATACGACCCGGGCATCGGTGTACCCGAGCGCCGTAGCGAGTTCAGCATCGGTGATGCCCAGTTGGTTCTGGCGGGTCTCGATCAGCGAGGCCAGGGCGGGGTAGGTGGAAGCGGTCATGAAGATCCCTTTCGTGGTTACCTGCGAAATGCAGACCTTCATGGTTTCACCGCTTTCTCGGACCGATTGCTGGCAAAGCTGCCTGCTGAGCTTCGTCGTAAAGGGGCGTCAGGCGGCCTGCAGCTGGATCGTCTCGTGACCCACGAAGGCGACTAGGTAGTCGTTGGCAGCCTCCGAACGGGCAAGCCATGGCTTCCGGAACTCAAACGACGTCGTCCCCCCGGTGACTTTGACGAACTCTCCGTACCCGTCCTTGGCGTGCAAGAGAGCGGCCGATTCGGCCCAGCTCTCGGTCAGCGAGATGGGGACCGACGGCACCCCGTCCTCAAGGTTATCAACGAGCTCTACCCAGGTATCTACGAAGCGTTTGGGGATCACCTTGAACGTACGGCCTTCTGCAGGCGTGACAGTGACACTGTGCCCCATAGAGGAAGCCTGGATGTGCAGTTGCCCTTCGCTGTCGACGGTGTACATGAGAGACAGCCAGTCGCACCGGAACAAGGAGCTGGGGTATTTGTTGAAGACAGAGAGTTCGGAGCCGCCGTCGACGGGGTTGTTGTAGTGAGCGATGTACATGGGTTGGTCCTTCAAGAATGGTTAGGTATAAGGAGCATGGCTGGCAAGGCGGAAATCCTTATCAGATCAACGATCTTCTTCAGCACACCAACTCCCGGCTTGCACGAAAAGCGTCTCGCGGACGCGACCCTCGAGTGTTCTTGTCCAATCGAGATCGATAGCCATGCAAACCTAGAGAAGGTAGTAGGCTCGTCAATGAGCAACTGGTACCCCTCTTCTGCGGCTGGGTCGATGTAGTGGGCGATGTACAGGTTCATCTCGTTTTCGTTCATAGGTTGTCCATATATTTGTAAGTCATAGATGACTGTGCTGAAGCGACGCAAGTGCCTGATCAATAACAACTTTTTCGCATCCCCCGGGTGACGCCTTGCACGGTTTCTTTGCGCAGAAGCGTTGTTCAAGGCGCGTGAGTGCCTGGCCGATGCGGTTGTTGACGGCCACGTTTCGGACGAGCCGTACGTGCGCGTCCTCCCGATTCCCGCCGCGCAGGAACGCGCCGACCCCGACCTTCCTGAAATGCGCTTCGTCGAACTCGCTCTGCTTGGCCGCCAGAACCGAACGCAAGGGGGACCGCCTGCGACTCCGCTTGTGCAACCTGACGGTGGCGTCCACGTGCCGAAAATAGGGCATCAGACGACGGCGAAAGGAAAAGTCCCGAAGGTCGGAAAGGGTTGCAATCCCTTGAGCGTTGAGCCCCGACGCGGCAAGGCGCACTTCCACGCGAGCCACGTACTGCGACGGCGCCAAGGGCGCGCCTCGATCGCGGCGCTTGAAATAGCACTTCACCTGCACGCCATCGTGTCGCCAACCGTGCAACTGCTGATCGGTCGCACGGGGCAGGCGCTTGTTGAAGGGCAGGATGGTGTAGCCACTGTCCAACTGGCGATAGAACGCGCGCGAGGCCGCTTCCATGCCCAGCCCTCCTCGCGGATCGAGCTGCTTTGCGAACAGCTCGATCAGGACGTCGCACAGGATCTGATAGCCCCTTTCCTGCGGCACTCGGCTGATAGGCCGGAGATCCACCGCAATCTCCAGTTCCACGACCTCCACTGACCCATAGGCCGCTTCAACCTTTGACAGGTCGTTGGGTGTCGGATCGTGGATGCTGAAGAACCTATAGTTGGCAGAGCGCGCCCAGGACACGCGCCCATTGAGCGACAGGCGCTTCAGGTCGGCTGGGGTAAGCAAAGCAGACGGTCTTGCCAACGTGACATAGTCGATCTTTGCCGCAAAGTTGAGCTCCGCCAGATCTATCGGTTGCAGACGGGCTGATGTGAACGATTTCAAGGACACTCCTTTCGCAGTTTTGCGCAGCGGTTGCTGCCACGAAAGAAGTGGAAGCCGAGAGTTTAGGCTCTCGAATTCCGATTCAAAATCTCCGCAATAGAATTGCGATATCCTCCCAATCGGCGACGGAGCCGTCCGAGAAGTTGCGCCTTGCAGCACGGTTCAATAGACCGTAGACAGTCGAGAGCGCCACTGGGCGGCGCAAACGGCGTTCGAGTTCGTCCTGGACGCGTGTCGCGACGCTTCTCCTGGCCTCCTTGATGGGAACTCCGGACGCTGTGCGCCACAGGTCGTCCGCCTCTGCCTTGCGCACACACGCTTCCATAATCAGAGCGAACTCTTCCGCCTCTGAAACAAGCTCATTGCGCCGCCCGCCTCTCGGTTTTCCGATCGGGCGCTCCAGTTCGTCGATGAACCGGCGTCGGCCGCGAGAGACCCAGGCAGCGGATCTGCCGACTGCCCTCGCCGTCTGGGACACGGTGAGACCCAACAGAAGTGGGAGCGCAACGGCTTGTGCAGTTCGCAGCTCATTCGCAGTCTTGGCTCGTATCAGCGCCCGACCGGCCCTCACCAGCGCCTCTTCGCCCTTCGGTCTACGTCCCATGTCAAAGAAACAACATTAGTCTAGAGGCTTAGATTATCGTCAAAATTGAAATGGAATTCACTATCCAAGGCGCTGAGCAGATCTGCTTCCCCTTGATCGTCATTGGCCGAGATTCCCTGTTGCGAGCCAACTTCGCTACTTACGGACGACAGAGGCGAAGCTGCGCAGGTCTACACGCCTTCGATGGCGGCTTGGACACCTGCACGCCCCGCATCAATTGAACGGAGATGCGTAGGCGCGGCTCGAAGCAAGGCTCAGGATTGCGGTCACCAGCGCGAATGCGTGCTTGCCCTCGATCACGATCAGCGCCACGCCTCAGTCGCCCGCAATCTTCCGGCAGTGTCGATGTAGCTCGGATTAACAACGGGTGCCGTCCTGCAGTGGTCGTTCACGGACAGTCATCGATCGCTTCGGTTTTGCGAATTTTCAACGGGGCATGAATAACCACTTGCTGACGACCCGGTTTTCCGTCTGGCTCTTGTTGGTTCATGCGCACGCAATAGGATGGTCGAAACATTTCGGAATCGAAGCCAATGGACTGGGAAGCCAACGACCTTGCTCTCGCAATTGAACGGAACGAACTCCTGCGCCGCCACACTCAAGAGCGCCTGAAGCAACTGAACGAGCTCTCAGAGATGCTTCGCGATCACCTGGCGCGCATCAACCGAACGCGCGATCTCGAAAGGGCTCGAACGCAGAAATTAGCCGTGGCAGAGACATCCCCTCGGGATGCCCCGAATCAGTCAATGCTGAGTGCCAATCACGTCTTGCGCCGCAAGGACCTCAAGCCAGCCACCGGGCTGCACCCTTCCACGATCTACCGGATGATCGCCGATGGCGAGTTCCCGAAGCCGGTGAAGCTCGGGCTCCAGGCGGTAGGCTGGCTCAAGAGCGATGTCGACGCCTGGCTGGCAGGACGCCGGGCGCTCGTGTCCTGAAAGGGGTAGTTGGCGTTTTCCGTTGGGAGAGGACTGTGAGCCTCACAGCGCGCCCAGAAGCTGCAAGTGATCGAGGCCGACCGCTTCGTACGACGCGGCATCGATCCACGCCCGCCCACCGGGTGCATGGGCATTCGCGTAGCCCCATGCAGCCACGCGATGCACGGTCCTGTCGTCCACCGCCACGCCAGCGGACGCCCCGATCTCGACTAGCTGCGCGGACTGCGTGTTCAAACGCTGCAACCAACGCTCCAGGTGACACTTACCCGCCAAAGAGTCAGATTTACTCCTGTTGCACTGCGGGTGCGCCAACACAAAGTTGTGAGCCAGATCGCGCGGATAAAGCGCGAACGGAATGAAGTGATCGACGTCGGCGTCGTGCATGCCCTGCCCACAATAGAAGCAGCGCGCCCCGTCCAGTTTGCGCAGCCCCGTGCCGATGATGGCCAGCGACTGCCGAGAGATGCCGAAGAGAAAATCCTCCAGGTCACACGCATCGCCCAAGATGCCGTGATTGCGGCGGTTGACTTTAATATGGACCACCCAGTGGGTGCGCGCCAGTTGCTGCACCAAGGGGTGAAAGCGACGAAGACAGTAGGCCACCGTGGGTTTGAGCTGAATCAGACCCCGCCCAGACCTTTCGTAGAGGAACGGGTCGGTGATGCCGCCAAGGTTCTGCAGGTAGGTCAACGGCTGGGCCGAAACCACCCCAGCCACCTTGGCGACCAGCGCCTTGTAGGCCGGCGCGGTGCGCGCCTGCGTCGACGTCGTCGCACCGGAGCTCGCTCGGAATGCCGCGATGCTCGTCAGCACCGCGGCTTGGGCGCCCAGGTTCTGGACCAGCACACCAGCATCCGTACCATATGGCAATGCATGGCGCCAGTACAGCTGCACAAAGCGATCCGCGATCTGCTGGATCGAGAGCGGCAGCTCTCTTCCATCATCCGCACCCAGTTCCACCGCCAGGTCTGACAGTACGATTAGTAGCGCGAACTTGTAGGTCGCCGTGAAATCGCCCTCTGCGAACAGGCGCTGCAGCTTGCTCAGAAACGCGAGCTGTACTTCTGCCGAGGGGGCCGCCGTCACGGCCGTCAATCTCGTGGGCTCCAGTAGTCCGCCGTGCCTGGGATCACCCAGCGCACGCCGCCGCGGGGGTCCGGCTGATCACCTTGGAAACGCGGGATCAGGTGAACGTGCAGGTGCGGCACCGTCTGGCCTGCTGCCGGACCATCGTTGATCCCGATGTTGAATCCATCCGGACGAAATTCCGCTTGTGCCGCAGCTTTCGCCTGATCCAGCAGTTCGAGCAACGCTGCCCGCTCCTCTGGCGTGATCTCGAAGTAGGAGCCCACATGACGCTTGGGAATCACGAGGCTATGGCCAGGCGAGACAGGAAAATCATCTCGAATCCACACCGCATGTTCGTTCTGCCCGAGGACGCGAGCGAATGGCAAGGTACAGAAAGGGCAACGCTTCGCGATCATGCGGGTCAATGCATCAGGCGACGGAAGGAGGCGCGGTAGTCGATCGGCTCCAGGTGGAGCTGCTCGGCGAGATTGCCTTTCAGGACGTAGAGCTTGGGCTCATCCCGGAACTGGAAGACCCGATACAAGTGGAAGGCATCCTCCTTCTCGGCTGCGAACTCCAGTTCGTTGCGGCTGATGATGAACGAGGCGGCATGGCCGCCGTTGGTGGTTTTGACCTCGATGAAGCGGTGCACACCGGGTCGCTCGTGCGAAAGAATGTCGTAGCCCGCGCCGTCTCCCAGCCGTTCCGAGATCCAATCAAGCTGTTGAAAAAGCTCCGGATAGCCTGCTTCGCTGAGGCGCCGCTGTTCGAAGCCAATCACCCATTGCTCGCCTGCGCGGCCAAGCTTGCGGTTCGCCTCATCGCGCTGCGCCCAATCCACCTTGCGCGGCAATCGAGGCTTGGGCATGTCCCCCTTTACCTGGAGAACCGTCTCGACCGGCGGCGGCGCGACGACAGAAGCATGGAAGGAAGCCTTCCCTGGAGTCTTGACCTCTTCCATGGCGTCGACCACTTGCCCCACGACATCGGGATGGTCCAGCACGAACTGTTGGACCGTTTGGCGCAGCAAGAGTTGTGCGTTGGTACGGGGCTTGTAGCCGGAGATGAAGGGCAGTTCCAGGCCGTTCAGGACGGCACTGATGTTCTGGAACTTCAGCTCCACCGAACCCTTGCTGCGTCCTCGCAGCTGCTGGCGCAGTTGGGCGTTGAACTCGGTCTTGATGTAGTGCTCCTGGGCCGCCTCGAGCCGCAGCATCTCAAAGTAGGAGGCCACGGTCGCCTGCACTTCGTCCGCGCTCCAGTCTTCGCCAATCCGCACCACCTCGAAGCCCATGCGCTGGAGCTTGGGAACGACGCTGGCCTCGCCGCCGAAAAAGTCAGCAGCCTTGAGCGGCCCTTCCTCGGGGAACTGATGGCCGAAAGCAGCACCTACGATGGCTTTGGAGTCGCACAGCTGTCCGGTCTTCGCATCGCGCACCATGAAGTCGCGAGATTTACCGAAGCCGTAGCGGGCCAGGAAAGGAGTGCGGCCTAATCGGACGAACTCGTCCAATGCTGCCTGGACAGCGGCGGGACTCTGTAGACGCGACAACTCAGCGGACATCGCTGACGTCCACGCACACAGCAACCATTGACATGCTCTCCTCCGGAGACGGCACTCTAACCGCTCGACCCCGAACAAGGTATTCATGACTCGCACTGACGCGCGTTTCTGCCGCCCTGACTTCGGAGCGCTCTGCTCGCTGGCGTGGGAATCGCACTCGCCTCGACCTTAGCTCCCGCACACTAGTCCACTGAATCATTGAAATCGGCTGTGTATGCTCCATCTTGGAAGGCATGCACAGGATGAAGTTGACGGCCGACGAGCGCGGCGAACTGGAAGCGGTGATTCGCAAGCGCAGTGGCAGCGCGGCGTTGGCGCGGCGCGCGCGTTACGTGCTGCTGTGGGCAGACGGTGAACGTCGGGTAGACATCCGCGCCAAGCTGGCCTGCAACGACGCCTTCGTCACGCGATGGACCAAGGCGTTTGAACTTCAAGGTCTGGCCGGGCTGGTGTCGCTGCACCCGGGACGCGCGCCTGTACGGCCAGTGGCCAAGCTGGAAGCGCGGGTGCTCAACAAGACGCTCAAGCACAAGCCGAAAGATGGCTCCACGCATTGGAGCAGCCGCAAGCTCGCGGCCGAACTGGGCGACGTGTCGTTCTCTGCCGTGCAGCGCGTCTGGCGCAAGCACGGACTGCAGCCGCATCGGCTGGAACGGCACCTCGTCTCCAACGACCCCGACTTCGAGACCAAGGCCGCGGACGTGATCGGCCTGTACCTGAACCCGCCGGCGCACGCCGCGGTGTTCTGCGTGGACGAGAAGACGGCGATCCAGGCGCTGGATCGCAAGGACCGCATGCTGCCGCTGGCGCCGGGCCGTGCCGAGAGCCACGGGTTTGAGTACAAGCGCAACGGCACCCTCAGCCTGTTCGCTGCCCTGAACACCGCCACCGGCGAAGTCCTGGGCATGACCGCCCCGCGCCACACCAGCGAGCAGTTCGTCAGCTTCCTCGGCGACGTTGTCGGCACTCAGCCGCAGGGCCGCGAGATTCACGTCATCTGCGACAACGTCAGCAGCCACAAGACCGAGCTGGTCGAGGCCTTCCTGGCTGAACACGAGAACGTGCGGATCCACTACACGCCCACCTACTCGTCGTGGCTCAACCAGGTCGAGAACTGGTTCTCGCGCATCCAGCGCGACGTCATCAGCCGCGGCATCTTCACCTCGCTCAAGGACCTGGACAAGAAGCTCATGCGCTACATCCGTCAGCACAACAAGGCCCCGAAGCCGCTGAAGTGGAAGTACGACAATCCCCAGCGCCGACACCACCAATTCTTCTGATTCAGTGGACTAGGGCGCGCCAGTCGAAAGGGTGACCGATTGGTTAAAAGTTTTCAGCCAGTGAATCGCGATGATTCGCCACACGACTTGCCGCGATCGAGCGCTTCAGACGGTTGGTCGTCTTTGAATCTCAACTTGGCAGATCCGAGGGATTCGAGTTCAGTTACCCCGGGTCCACGGGCGGTGCCTCCCGCGCCACCTGCGCGTAGTTGAGCGTTCCATCTACGATGTTGATTAGGTCCATCGTCTCGAGTCGCGATATTACGTTAGCCACCGTGTCAGGTGCCGGTTCGGGTCCAATGCGCGACTGGATGCGTCTCTTTAGTGCTTCCAAGTTTCGCGGCCTCCCTGCCTTGCGTAGGTCCTCAAGGATTCCCCCATAGACGACGATCACGGTCTTTTGCTTCGTCGTCTTGGCAGCAACTCTGGCGCTCGGGGAAGCTGATCTGACCGACTCCGGTTCGCCCAACACCGGTGCCCGAAATGGATGCTCATCATCGGCGCGCGCCTGAGACATAGAACATGGGATGACCAGATCTTCCAACCGCTCGACTTTCAGCCCCTTCGATCGTGCATGCGCAATCGCGGGGTCATAGTCTCCGTCAGCCGCGACGATCACGAAGCGTGTGTTTGGCTCGTGCCGGCCGGCCAAGTATCCCAAATATAGGACGAGGTGAAAATCGAGAGAATTCTTGCCGGGCCTGGATATGTCGACGATCGAGACCCGCTTGCCCAGTTCAAGGTACTGCGGAAGAACTTTGACCTCTTGCTCACCAAAGAAAATCCACGCCTCGCCGTTCGCCCCCATCCACGACGCGACGTATTCCGGCGGGGGTCGCCTGTTCTGTAGATCGATCAACAGGTAGGTCTTGCTCATTGAGTGACAGCGTTGGCAACAATGAGCCTCGAGGTCGCGCGCGTCGCTCCAACGTAGAACAACCGCATCTCCTCGAGTGCGTCCGCATCCACAGCGCCTGCTTCGCTGGCGGCAATGATCTGGCGAGCGCCCATCACCGCGACCACTGGAAACTCAAGCCCCTTGCTTGCATGCAGAGTCATCACCTTGATGTCGTCGGCCAACGGGTTGAAATCGCGGGCGCCCTTGCGCACCTTATACGGCAGGCGGCGCCGCTGTAGCGCACGGGCGCACTCGTCCATCAAGGCCCAACTGCGGCACAGCACCGCCATATCGCCCCAGGCGTGGCCTTCGTTGTGGGCGCTCGCCATCAGGTCGGCGATGCGCTCGGCCTGCTCGCGCGAGCTTGGCAGGTCGATGACGATTGGCTCCGGGCCATCGCGGCCGCAACTCACGGGCTGCAGCAGCGGGATGCCGTCGTCGTCCTTCTCCTGCGGGCGCAACAGTTCCGTAGCCATCGCACTGGCTGCCTGCAGGATCTGCCGGGTATTGCGGTAGTTGATCTTGAGGATGGTGGTGCGGCCCTGCGCCTGTACGCCCACGCTCTTGAAGCTGAAGGGTTTGCCGCGCCGCTTGTCGTAGATGCTCTGGGCGTCGTCGTACAGCAGCAGACTGTTGGTGGTTGGATCGACCATCTGCGTGACCAACCTCAACCACTCAGGTGCGAAGTCGTGGCCCTCGTCGACCAGCACCGCCAGATACTGACCCGAAGGGATCATGCGACGGTCGACGCCATCGATGACGTTGCGCACCATCTGCTCCATCTTGGCTCCCACGGGGAGCTCGCTGGGCGGCAAGGGCTGGCCGAAGGCCACCAATTGGTCGCGGCACCACTTGTGGAAGTGCCGCACATGCACGCGATTCGCCAGCGACTTGGCCTGCATGAAGGCCTGCAGCTTGACGGCCAGCGGCTCGTTGTAGCAAAGGACGAGCACCGGCTTGGCCGCGTCGGTCGCTGCCTTGGCCAAGTACTCCGCGCGGTAGCCTAGGATCATGGTCTTGCCGGAGCCGGCGACGCCGTGAATCACACGGTGGCCGTCCCCGAGGCTGCGCGCCAGCTGTTCCTGCTGCAGATCCATCACGCGCAGGAAGTCAGGGATGCTCGCGGCTTCATCGGCGTCGTCGAACGAAGAGAAGAGCGTGCCTTGTTCGGCCACACGCACTTCGGGAAACAGGTTCCACCGCACCCGGTCGATCTGGGGCAGCGACAGCGTGCCACGCATGAGGTGCGGGAACATCTCCCAGAGGCGCATCTGGAAGGGCTCAGGCTCGCACTCCTCCAGCATCTCGTCGGAGCAGATCACGCGGTGCGGTTCGATTGCGCGACTGAGGCCCGCCGCATCGAACTGCTTGCGCGTGATGCGCGTGAAGACGACTCCGTAGCTCCACGGAAAAGTAAGCATGCCTTGCCACTTGCCCTCGTGCTGGACCAGCTGCGCATCGCGCTTGAGGGCATCGACCACCTGCAGGCTCTGGTGGCGGGCCTGCTCAATCGGGTTGGGCACGCTCTTTGGCACGCCGTCGGGTGCGATCAGCCAGTCACCACGAGTAGCGCCGCGAATGGTGTCAAGGCGCCAGTCCTTGGTTTCCAGGATCAGCAGACCACGACGCGGATGCAAGACGACGAAGTCGGGATGACACTGCTTGGGGCCGATTGGCACATCGAACCACAGCAGGTAGTCGTCGTCGAGTTTCTGCTGAAGACGCTCCGCCAGCCGGCGCTCACCCGACGTCATGCGCGCGGCGCAAGTACTAAGAGCTGGCATTAGGACGGCCATTAATGATCCCAACAAGGTGCAGATCACGATCTTCGCGTCGTCAATCATTGGCACACGCTCCCGAGTCCACAGAACTGTGATGTAAGTCGCAACTGTTGCGATCAACCCCATCTTTCGCGTTGACTTGAGGATGGCGGCGCGCTTGCGCACTACTTCCAGGCCTTGACGGGAAGTGGTGGCGGCCAAGGAGGCCCGCACGATGGATCAGTCTACTAATGTTCACCATTGGAGTCGCCTGAGATTGCAGGCTACCGCGGCACGACCGCAAGCGATCGCCAATGAGCAAATAGTGCTCCCTGCTCCCTTCATGTCCACGATGTGGTTGAAGAGATCCAGGTCAACAGAGGCCCGGCGCTGGAGACCGCACGTTGGACGCACGTCATTGGTTGGGAAGGTATTTTCGCCTGATATGATCATCTGAAAACAACTTGGAACTCCATGCGCACTGTCGTTGGCATCCGCACCGGGCGGACGTCTCAGCTCCCACACCCTAAGGATTGGGAACCTACGCCTACGGTGTGGTTCGACTCATGGCGGCAGCTGGTAGGTGTTCTGTCGGATGAGAACCGCCAGTTGCTCAAAACGATGTGCTCGGCACAGCCGCAAACTGTCGCGGAACTCGCCAAGCTTTCTGGCCGGGCGCCAAGCAATCTCTCTAGGACGCTAAAAAACCTCGAGGCTCATGGACTGGTGCGCTTGCATCGCACTGACGGTGCGCGCGCAATTCGGCCCGAAGCGATTGCGACGGAGTTCATCGTTCTACTCGAGTGATGGTCGTCATCAGCGGGGACACAGGGCACGAACAAAGCTATCGGATTCATGGAGGAGCGTCAGTGAACAAAGCCGAACTGAGCGAACGCGACATCTGCACCAAGTTCATCACTCCAGCCCTTCAGCAAGCGGGCTGGCATCAGCATCAGTTCCGCGAAGAAGTGAACTTGACCGACGGCCGAGTGATGGTGCGTGGCAAGTTGGCTGCACGCGTCAAGAATCCGGACGCCAAGGGCGGTCCCAAGCGCGCCGACTACGTGCTCTATGCCCGCCCCAACGTCCCCGTTGCCGTAGTTGAAGCCAAGCAAGCGCGCTTCTCGGTCGGTCACGGTATGCAGCAAGCGTTGGCGTACGCGGAGATGCTCGACGTTCCATTCGCCATCAGCAGTAATGGTGAGGGCTTTCTGCTGCATGACCGTACTGGCTTGACACAACCAATCGAACGAGAGCTCTCGCTCGAAGCGTTGCCGTCGCCAGAAGAGCTCTGGCCCCTGTATCAGGAGTGGAAAGGTCTCGCTGAGCCAGTCGCGGTCAAGCTAATTGAACAGCCGTTCTACGCGGACGGTAGCGGCAAAGAACCGCGCTACTACCAGCGCGTGGCCATCAACCGTGCCATCGAAGCCATCGCCAAAGGTCAACAGCGCGTGCTGCTGGTCATGGCCACCGGCACCGGCAAGACCTACACCGCCTTTCAAATCATCTGGCGACTGTGGAAGGCCAAAGCCAAGAAACGCATTCTGTTTCTGGCTGACCGGAACATTCTCATCGACCAGACGATGCAGCAGGATTTCGCCCCCTTCGGCGAGGTGATGCACAAGATCACCAACCGCGAGGTCAAGAAGAACTACGAAATCTACCTAGCCCTCTACCAGGCGGTGACCGGACGCGAGGAGTGGAAGCAGATCTACCGGCAGTTCCCCGCCGACTTCTTCGACTTGGTGGTCATCGACGAATGTCACCGCGGCAGCGCCGCGGACGACTCGGCTTGGCGCGATGTACTTGACTACTTCAGCGCTGCCACGCACCTGGGCCTGACAGCCACGCCAAAAGAGACCAAAGAGGTCAGCAACATCACCTACTTCGGCGACCCGGTCTACACCTACTCGCTCAAGCAGGGCATTGAGGATGGCTTCCTCGCGCCTTACAAGGTGATCCGCATCGCCAGCGATGTCGATGCCGTCGGCTACACACCCGAAAAGGGCAAGCTCGACAAGCTGGGCCAAGAGGTCGAACAGCGGCAGTACAACACCAAAGACTTCGACCGCAACCTGGTGCTGGAGAAGCGTACCAAGCTCGTGGCCAGCAAGGTGTGGGAATTCCTCAAGGCCACTGACCCGATGGCAAAGACCATCGTTTTCTGCGATGACCAGGATCACGCCGAGCGCATGCGCCAAGAGTTGGTCAAGCTGATCCCCGCCGCCGCAAGCAACCGCCGTTATGTGATGCGGATCACCGGCGACGACAATGAAGGCAAGGCGCAGCTCTCGTACTTCATCGACAACGACGAGCCCTACCCGGTCATTGCCACCACCTCCAAGCTGCTCACCACTGGGGTGGATGCCAAGACTTGCAAGCTCATCGTGCTGGACCAGAACATCAACTCGATGACCGAGTTCAAGCAGATCATTGGCCGTGGCACCCGCCTGCGCGAGGACTACCAGAAGCTCTACTTCACCATCATGGATTTCAAGGGTGCCACGCGCTTGTTTGCCGACCCAGACTTCGACGGCGAGCCGGTGGTGATCTACGAACCCACACCCGATGACCCTGTGGTGCCACCGGAAGGCCCAGAATTGCCCGGCACCGGCGAGCCCGAGCCGCCACCCTATGGCCCCGGCACCCTAGGCGGCGATGACACGCCCTCCGGTGGAAATACCGGAGGCGGCGGCGGTGAAGGCCGCGTCAAGTACGTGATCGACGACGTGAACGTGCGTGTCGCTGTCGAGCGCTCTCAATACCTCGACGCCGATGGCAAGCTGATCACCGAGGACTACCGGGTCCTCCTCAAGGAGGACATCAAGAAGGCCCTGCAAGACGAATTCGGCAGCCTCACCGAGTTCCTGCGCCGCTGGAACGGCGCGGAGCGCAAGCAAGCCATGCTGGAAGAATTGGCCGAACACGGAGTGCCACTGGAGATCCTGCAACAATCCGTGCCCAACGGGGCCGACCTCGACGTGTTTGACCTGGTGGCCCACGTAGCCTTCGACCAAAGGCCGCTCACACGCCGTGAGCGCGCTGACAACGTCAAAAAGCGCGATGTGTTTGGCCGGTACGGCGAGCAAGCCCGAGCCGTGCTTGAAGCCTTGCTCGACAAGTTCGCCGACCACGGCGTGCAGGACATCGAAGACGCCAAGGTGCTGGAACTGCCGCCCTTCGACCAGTTCGGCAGCAGGACCCAGATCCGGCGCGGCATCTTTGGCAGCGTCGAGCAATACACCCAGGCCGTGCAGATACTTGAACAAGCCCTGTACGACCAAGATCAGACCGAGCAGAAACAGGCTTGAGCCAAGCCCTCAGGCCGCGTGATACGAGAACAACTAGATGAACCTAAGCAGCACTATCAAGTCCATCCAGGACATCATGCGCAAAGACGACGGCGTCGACGGTGACGCCCAGCGTCTGGGCCAGCTCACCTGGATGCTTTTCCTCAAGGTATTCGACCAGCGCGAAGAAGAGTGGGAAGACGACAACCCCAAATTCAAATCTCCACTGCCCGAGCCCATGCGTTGGCGCAACTGGGCCGCCTATGTGGCCGGTCCTGATGGCAAGAAGGCCCCGCAAAAGGCCGCCAGCGAGATCATCAGCTTCGTCAACAACGAGCTGTTTCTCACCCTCAAAGAGCTGGATGCCAACGCCAGTGCCCAGCACAAGGTGATCCGCAGCGTCTTTGAAGACGCCAACAACTACATGAAGTCGGGCACCCAGCTGCTGGCCGTGATCGAAAAGCTGGAAGAAGCCATCAACTTCCACGACTTCAAGACCCGCGCCAACTTGGGTGACGTCTACGAGCAGCTGCTGAACGACCTGCGCGGCGCCGGCAACGCCGGGGAGTTCTACACCCCGCGTGCTATTACCCAGTTCATGGTGGAACGGGTCAACCCCAGGTTGGACAAGCGTGAGCGGGTGTTGGACCCGGCTTGCGGCACAGGTGGCTTTCTGACTGCCGCCATCGATCACTTCCGAAACCAGATCACGGACAAGTCGAAGGTCGAGGATCGTCGCGCCACGGACGGGTTGATTCGAGGCATCGAGAAGAAGCAGCTTCCGCATCTACTCTGCACCACAAATCTGGTGCTGCACGACGTCGAGGTCGACGGGCAAGTCGAGCGGAAAAACACGCTGGCCACGGGGTGGAACGACTGGAAGGCTCACGACCGCGTCGAGTGCATCGTGACCAATCCACCGTTTGGCGGCTATGAAGACGATAGCGTCGCAGCGGGCTATCACCACCCAACCAAGGAGACGGCCGACTTGTTCATGCAGTTGGTGGTCAAACTCCTCGACGAAAACGGGCGTGCCGCAGTCGTGTTGCCCGATGGCTTCCTATTCGGCGATGGCATCAAAGCGGAGATCAAGCGTCGCCTAATGCAACAGTGCAAGCTGCACACCATCGTCCGCCTGCCAAAGGGTGTGTTCGCCCCTTACACCACCATCAAGACCAACCTGCTGTTTTTCACCAAGGGCGCGGCGGCGGACGACGGCACCGAGCACTTCCACACCGACACCATCTGGTATTACGAGCACCCCTATCCGGCGGGCTACAAGAGCTACAGCAAGACCAAGCCCGTCCGCTTCGAGGAGTTCAAGCCCGAGCAGGACTGGTGGGGCAGCGAAGCCAAGGACTTTGCCGACCGTGTTGAGAACGAGTTCGCCTGGCAGGTGGACTTCAAGACCAAGCGCGAGCGGGCCGAAGCGGAGGCGCAACCACACTGGACACGTGCTGAACAGCTGGGCAACGAGGCCAGCGCGCTGGACACCCGCATCCGCGACCTGCGCGATTCCATTAAGGGCGTGAGCGATGCCAAGCAACGCCAGCCGGTGGAAGCCGAGATCGATACCCTGCGCACGCAGACCGAGGCGCTACGCCTGCAAACCCGCGACGCCCAGGCAACGGGCGACAGGCTGTACTGGCCCATCTACAACTTGGACCTGAAGAACCCAAACGCGCCGGAAGAAGAGAGCCATGACCCCGACGTGCTGCTAGGCAAGTTCAAGATCCTGCTCGACCAGATTGAGGAAACCGAGAACCGACTGAAGAGCGAGCTCGCCGCCGCGCTGGCGCACCACTTCGTCGGCGAGGACGCCTGATGGATGCGCAGCAGTTCTTGGCGGAATTTGGCAATATCGCTAATGCGCCTGGGGGCGTCGCAAGGTTGCGAGAGTGGGTGCTTCAACTGGCCATCTCTGGTCGGCTAACAGAGCGCGTCCAGGGCGACGTCACGGCCGGCGCTTTGATCGAACTGAATAGGCAGCGCCAGAAGACTCTGGTCGCAATGAAGGAGCTCAAGCGGCAGCCTGATCCGAGGGGAGTCGCGCAAGGCGATCAGCCCTGGGTGCTTCCGGACGGCTGGGCTTGGATCCGCCTCGGTTACGTTACAAACTACGGGGATGCTCCCAAGGTTGAGTTCGAGGACGTTGATGTAGACACTTGGGTTCTTGAGCTGGAAGACATTGAGAAGGGCACATCGAAGCTCCTGTCCAAAGTCTTGGCTCGCGACCGCCAGTTCAAGAGCACCAAGAACGAGTTTCCTGCTGGTGCGGTGCTGTATGGCAAGTTGCGTCCGTACCTCGACAAGGTATTGATTGCAGAATCGCCAGGGGTTTGTACAACTGAGATCAGCCCGATTTCGTTCTTCGAGTGCATCGAGGCCGGCTATCTGCGGTGGTACCTGAAGTCGCCGTACTTCGTCGCCTATGCCGACGGATCGACCTATGGCATGAATCTGCCGCGACTTGGAACCGACTCCGCGCGCGAAGCCCTGTTCCCATTCCCACCACAGCAGGAGCAAGCCCGCATCGTCGCCAAAGTCGATGAGCTGATGGCGCTGTGCGATCACTTTGAGGCGCAGCAGCAAGCCCGCCGGAAGCTGCAGAATGCCCTGCGCCAGTCCACTCTGCAAGCCCTCGCCAACGCCCAAAGCCCACACGAACTGCAGATCAGCTGGAAACGCCTGCAAGCCAACTTCGGGCGCCTGTTTACTGAGCCGGATGACGTGGCCGCGTTGCGCGCTGCAGTCTTAGATCTGGCTGTGAGTGGTTTACTGAGTGAAGAATCACCTAACGACGAACCGGTTCAACAATTCGTCTTGCGTAGCCGAGAAGCAAAAGCTCTGCGTCTGGCATCCGGTGAAATGAAACGCAAGACTTCGACGGCAACTGATGTAGTCCAGCTCGATCTCGAAATCCCGGACCATTGGACAAGACTTTCTCTCGATGAGCTATTTCAGTTCGTCGACTATCGAGGAAAGACACCGACCAAGACTGACAGTGGCGTAGTGCTCGTTACCGCCAAGAACGTTCGACCCGGGCGGCTGCAGCGAGATCCGATCGAACATATATCCGAGACGTCGTACGCGGAGTGGATGACTCGCGGCTTTCCGCAGCTTGGTGATCTGCTCATCACAACAGAAGCACCTTTGGGAAATGTTGCTCTGATTGAAGACGAGCCGACCTTCGCACTTGCACAACGCATTATTGATTTGCAGCCATTCGCAGATCTCAATACGCGCTGTGCAATGTACTTCCTGATGTCGCCGATTTTTCAGGCTCTGCTGGAGAAAAACTCTACCGGGATGACCGCAAAGGGAATTAAGGCTGCGAAGCTCAAACAGCTTGAGCTCGCAACTCCGCCGGTGCCTGAGCAAGCGCGAATCGTTGTTCGTGTGGAGCAACTTTTGCACCTCTGCGACGAACTTGAGTCGCAACTGCGTGATGCGCGAAAGGCGGGTGGGCGTCTCGCGATGTCCGCCGTCGCCGCTCTCACCGGTATCACCCCCGAAAAAGAAGAGGACACCCATGTGAAAGCCCCGCAAACCGAACTGATCGCCCCCCTGCGCTTGGGCGCACCGCCCGATGTGAAAGCCAAGGCCCCGCTGGCCACCCTCTTGGCACGTCACAACGGCGAGTTGTCGGCCCGCGACCTGTGGCAGCGCTTCGGTGGCGAGATCGACGCCTTCTATGCTCAACTAAAGACCGAAGTGGCGCATGGCTGGATTGACGATCCGAGCTACGTGCTGGACAAAAACGCGCCGGACGGCCCCAAGAAGTTTCCGGATGGCGCTCAGGTCGCCAAGATGGTGGTCAAAGAAGCGACCTGAGCATGCAGCTGAAACACCTGGCCATTCCGTGCTTTCGCAACCTACGCGGGGTCGAGATTGACTTCGCCATGCAGGTCTCGCCGTTGCCAGGTGCAGCGGCCAAGGCCATCCGCAGCCACGCGCTGATCGGGCAAAACGGCGTCGGCAAGTCCAATCTGATCGAGGCGTTGGTCACCATTTTTCGCGATCTGGATCTCAATCAGGAGGCTGCGTTCGACTACACGCTGGAGTACGAGATCCGTGGTCATGTCGTGCGCATTCAGGCCGACACCGCAAAGCAAAAACGCCCATACGTTTGGGTGGACGGTGATCGCGTCAATCAGGACTATCTCAACAAGAACGATCCACCAGAGAAGAGCCCACGCGATGAGAGGCGCGGCCCGCGCCTGTTGCCGACGCATGTTTTTGCATACTACTCTGGCCGCAACGAGCGCATCGAGTCGCTGTTCCAGGAGCATCAACGCCGCTTCAACCAGCGCCAGGAGATCACCGCCGACGAGGTATTGCCTGAACAGCTGCTGGACAACTTTACCGCCAGCGAGGCTGACATCCGCGCCCTGGAAGATGCCAAGCGCCGCCGTGAGATGCAGCTGAAGCGGGCGGGTGACGATCGCTTGCGGCGCTTGTTCTACTGCCGTGGCGGCCATAGCCAACTGGTGCTGCTGGCCTGCCTGCTGTCGGACGACCCGGTCTTCCACAAGGTGTTGAAGAACCTGCACATCGAGTCGCTGGAGTCAGCCCTGTTTGTGCTGAAGGAACCGCACCGGCTGCGCAGCAAGCGTCAAGGCGGCAAGTTCGACGAGAACGAGCTGAACGAGGGCGACCCGCGCTTCTGGTTTGCGCGCGGCAATGTGGTTAGCGAGTTCCTCGACAAACTCTGGCAGGTTGCCTGGGCGCCGATCGAGCAGGAGATCAGCAAGCAGATCGACTTCCGCGGCCGCAGTGAGCTGCAGAAGCAGCTCTACCTTTTTGTCCCCAGTCAGACCAAGCTTGGGGAGCTTGGGCGGCTGGTTGGCAGCCCCGACAGCTTCTTCCGCTACGCCGAAGGGGCGTACATCGGGGACCTGATCGACGAAATTCGCATCACAGTGAAGAAGCGTGAGGGCCATGGCGGCGCGGTGAGCTTTACCCAGCTGTCCGAGGGTGAGCTCCAGATGCTCACGGTGCTGGGCCTGATGCGTATCACGCGCGATGACCATTGCCTGTTCCTGCTTGACGAGCCCGACACCCACCTGAACCCTGTCTGGAAACTGCGCTATTTCAACGATATCGAGAACGTGCTGCAGGCCGAGCAGGACACCAGTACTCAGGGCGAGTCACAAATCTTGATTACCACTCACGACCCGATGATGTTGGGCAGCCTGCGCCGCGAGCAAGTGCACATCCTGCGGCGCGAGGGCGAGCAGACCCAGATCAGCATACCCCACGAGCACCCTCAGGGCATGGGCGTGGCGGGTCTGCTCAAGAGCGAGCTGTTCGGCCTGCCATCCACCCTGGACCCGCAGACGCTGGACGACCTGCAACGCCGCAACGAGCTGATGGCCAAAGAGGCCAAGGCTGGCCTGAACGAGGCCGAAGCGCAGGAACTGCAGCGCATGCGCCAATACTTGGAAGAGCTGGGTTTCTCACGGGAGTATCGCGATCCGATGTATCAGCTTTTCGTGCAGAAGATGTACGAGGCTCGGTCGCTACCAATCAACCGGCTGTTGACCCCCCAGGAGCTGGCCGAGCAGGAGGCGCTGGCCCAATCCGTCGTCCGAGATCTGCTGGCCAACGAACAAAAAGGCGAGCTTGCGGATTTGGCTAAGCTGCTACGCCAGGGAGGGCAGTGACGCATGCGCAAGGTCGTGATCCCTGCGAACCTAGCGCCGCCGCAGGATTGGCTGACAGAAGCACAAACGCTGACGCAAGCCCTGATGGCGGCCACCACTGACGAGGAGCGCGAGGTAGTCATCGGGCAGCATGAAAAGCTGTGGCGCGACGACCGCGTGCGCAACTGGTTGCTTGAGCGCTTCAACAATAAGTGCTGGTATACGGAGGCGCAGGAGTCCGTGTCGGCGTACCACGTGGACCACTACCGCCCCAAGGGCCGGGTGAGCGATGTCGAAAAGCTAAACCCCGAGCCCGGCTACTGGTGGCTGGCCTTTGACTGGCGCAACTACCGCATCTGTGGGCAGCTGATCAACGTCAAGAAGAGCGACGTGTTCCCGCTGGTGAGTGGGCACCGGGCTTCAGCCACTATGGCGGGCAGCCTGGCGCTGGAAGCGCCCGCACTAATCGACCCAACAACCGACGATGCCCGGCTGATTAGCTTCGAGATGGACGAGGACGGCTGCCGGGCCGTGCCAGCGCCTGGCGCCGACGACGAGGACTGCAAGCGAGTGAAGGCTACGATCGAGGTCATCGGCCTCAATCGCCTGGACCGTTTGAACGCCAAGCGCGCCGAAGTCTGGAAAGACTGCCACGAACAGCTGGCCAAGTACACTTCCGCGTCCGGCGCACCAGCGGCCCTGAAGAAGCTAATGCGAGCCATGGCGATTGAGGCTCTGAAGAAGCGGGTGTGCTACGAAAGCGAGTTTTCTTCCGTTGCTGAAGCCTGCGTTCGAAAGTCCGGAACGCTCCTGCAGCAGGCACAGGTGTTTGGCTAGCTCGACGACGGCAAGAAATCCGAAACGACCGCCCGAAGTGATAGCCAAGAACAAGGCTCAAACGTGCCCCGCCCCAACACCGCCTTGCCTCTAAGCGCTGGGGTTACGCGATGGATCTGGTACCACTACGCGATCAACTGCTTCCGGCCGGAGGACGCCACATCATCTCGTCTTAGCTGGCGTGACCGGCGGCAATCGCTGGACGGACGCCGACAACGCAGAGGCCAACACTGGCGCCGTCTAACAAGACCGTGATCACCCCCGCTCGATTGGTCGACAACACTCAACCCGGGCACGCCCGCAAGTTGCCAACGTCCTACCGCTTGTCCGCTAGCCCGATCCCCCTGGCATATGCGCTCAAGTTCAACACCAACGACTGCAGCAGTTTCCGTGTGTCATCGCTGCCCACCGCGAGCGAGGCGATCAAGTCCTCGGAGTTTGGCTGGCCCAGCGCCAGCCGGTAGATCAAGCGTTGCTCACGCAGTGTCTTGAACCTTTCAATATCTCGGCTCATCGGTAAGCGGAACACATACCGATGAATGGTCGCGCCGGCCACTTGCCACCACGGCGACATGCCTGAGCCGCCTGGGAAGTTGGCTTCCGCCATTTGTTCCAGTCGGCTCCAAGCGGAGTCGAGGCGCTGCGCCCCGTACAGCGCGTCTGTTCCAAGTACCTGTGCCAGCTTCTTACGGACCATCAGCCCCGCATAGCGATGGACCCGTCCCTCGCGCTGCTCCAGCTCGACAGGGCTCGGACACAGATCCCAGTGCGCCACCCGATCGCACCATGTATGGAAGTCGAGTCCTTCTTGGCCCACCGACGTGGTCGCGACTATGTGTGGCCAAAACGGCGTATTGAACGCCTCTCTGATCTCGTCGGCACGGGCGGGAGCGCCATGGGCTTCTGCCCCGCGAGCGGGTTCCTTGTAGCTCTCGTCGTCCGTTCCTCCGAAAGGGACAGCAGCATGGCACCGAACCCGAAGCCCTTGTCGGGGATCCTGAAGCGACCGGAACGTGAACGCGCCTGCGTTCAGCTTCAGCGCGTCGAACAACTCGTCCATCAGAGCCGTGGCCGTGCGCGCACCGCTGCGCGTCTTCATCCAGAAGTGCTCGTCCAGCGCGGACTCGAGGCAGCCATCGAGCACGAGTCTTCGAATCGTCTCCGCGGCAGCCTCTCTTCGAGGCGCCTTTGCGTAAAAGATCGGCTCGTCGAGATAGGTGCGCAGCCCCTTCCAACACAAGTGGGCCAGTTTGACGAGTTCCGTCGGCGTGAATGAGGACACCTGATGCCGTCGCAGGGCCCGGGCGCAAACGACACCGGGGCTAGAGATCGCCAGATCGGCCAGCTCGCGCACTTCCATAGGACTAATCCAATCCAATGCCGGAGCCTTGTGCCACTGATCCAGCATGAGCCGAACCTCAGGGATGGACTGCCAGGCTGCGGCGGCGACGGTAGCCGGTGGTCCAAGGCGGCGCTCAATGTTTGCCAAGACGATCCACGTCGGCCTCCGTCGCGTACGTTTCTTCTTTGTGTCGCCCCGAATGGGAAGCACACCCTTAAGTGCAGCCGAAATCTGCTTGATTGCCGATCGGCGAACCGCTTCCAACGTTGAACCAGCAGCCAGCAACGGATCGACACACTCCGTCAGGAACGGCGATGGGTGGAACAGCGCGAACACCGGCATTTGCGCGCCACGCGCCCGAAGCCTCCGGCGCTTGCGCGTCGCCCCCACGTCGTCGCCGCGCCCCAAGGAATGGGCTTCGGCCGCCAAGCTGGTCAGCGCCGCGACGCTTTGGGGTGTCGCGCGGAAGCGTCCGAAGAGCAACAGCTTCGGACTCGCCGACTGTTCCGCCCACGCGCCGCGCAGCGGCCACCATGCCAGCGAAGGACCAACCCAAGGAGTGACGAGGTTGTGCGTTGGCTCAACCTGCTTCAGTGCGCGCAGTTTCGGATGCGACCAATCCGCCGTGGCATGCGGATGCTCAATGGAGGCCTTCGTGATCTTCGCAATGCCGCGTTCAGCGGTGAACTTCGCCCGCTTCCATGCCTGGTAGCGCGGCCCCAAGGCCTGAG
Organism: Variovorax sp. LjRoot84; assembly: GCF_964254305.1. NCBI lineage: Bacteria > Pseudomonadati > Pseudomonadota > Betaproteobacteria > Burkholderiales > Comamonadaceae > Variovorax > Variovorax sp. LjRoot84. Next base: position 2,386,695 of record NZ_CAXUTE020000001.1, on the reverse strand, counting down.
CTGCCAACGGTACTGACAGCCAATAGGGTACCGCGTCGGGGCGATCGACCTCATTGAAGCCATCGACCAAGTGACGATAGGCCGCGATGTCGGCGGGGGTGGGTTGGGCCGCCAACTCGATAGTGAACTCCTCGGCGGCTTGGTCGTGGCTCTCCATCCTTGCAATGAGCGCCCGTTCGGTCCGGGACATCAGTCGCGTCAGCAAGCCCTCCAAGTCTTTCTTCACCTGTCGCGCGCGGCCGACCTCCGCAGCCTGCCTAGCCTGGTCCTGTTCGAGGCGCGGGATTTGATGCAGGCAACTGCCGAACTCGTGGAACAGACGTTCGGCTTCGAGGCGAATGTCCTTGCCGGCGTGATCGCCCCCCAGAAACTCGACGAGTTCGAACAGTTGGACGTGGGCTGCATCGTCTTCCTCCTCCCACCGCGTCGCATACGTCCGATAGGGGGTGGCCGATAGCAGCAGCACCGCCGGTCGATGCTCGCGCGTGCCCGAGAACAGGCACTTCACCAAGTCGTCCTGCTGGTGCGCGGTGAGCAAATCCCTGAACTTCTGGAACTCGTCGAGGACGACGATATCCGGCGGGAACGCCTGCAGCACGGCCAGCGATAGACAGCGCCGAAGTCTTGAGACAAAGGCCATCGGCTTGGTCGCACGCGCGGCCGCTGGCAACGTCTCCTCGAGCGGCGCCCCGAAGGTGCGGACCAAGGCGTCGTGCAGCCGAGATTTCATTTTGTCTTCTGTGGCGGCTGCGCTCCGGCGACCCAGCTGCAATTGCGCGCTCCAACCGACATCGCTGACTCGTCCCTGCATCAACTTAGGAGGCAGCCGTGCCGACAGCCGCGGCGCGATCTGGTTCAGCAGCATGGTCATGAAGGCGCGCTCATCCTTGCGTCCCATGCCCTGGCGCTTCTTCTCGTCCGGGAACGAGGTGTACGGTGTGAGCGCGAAGAGTTCCACGTCGCTGGCCGTGCGCTGTTCCATCGGGACCAGGCAAAGACGGCCCGCCTTGACGAGGGCGCGCTGAACATCGTCTTGCGGCAGAAAGTCGAGCAAGCGCGAGCGGTTCTGGTGAGCGATCCGCTGCCCGCTGGTGACGTAGTAGACGCGGAAGGGCCGCCCTCTGCGCGGTTTCAGCGTGCGCATCCGTTCGATCACGCCGCGCGCAACCACTGTCTTGCCCAAGCCGGTTTCGTCTGCGATTAGGAATCGCCGCGCACCTTGAGGATCGGTCAGCGCGCGAACGGCGGCGTCCACCGTCGCTTTCTGGAACGCAGTCAGTTTCGCCGTCATGGGCGCAACAGTTCCGTGCGCACCAGGCGCCACAAATCGTAGAACTCCTCCAATTGCGCCATCGCTTCGGGCTGGCCGGCGCAGCGCTGCATCACGTGCTTCAGGTACGTATCGATACGCGCGTCCAGGTCCCGCGCCCGGCTGCCGGGCCGTGCGCGGCTCCCCAGCACCTCCTCGAGCGTGATCTTGGACAGCGGCGTCGACGGAGTGGACTGGCCCGTCGAACGCCACGAGCCCAGGTCTCCGCCGCCGTCGGCTTCGCCGCTGAGCAACGAGCGAATCCAGGCCACGAACTGGCTCGGCGTCATCCGGGCTGCGATCGCCGCATGGTCACGCTCGCGTGGCAGCGCCGGTCGCACCTCCAAGCACTGGAGCCAACGGCACTCGATTGCGCCGACGAACAATCGCCACTGCACCAGCCCGGTCTGTTGCGCGATGTCGAATCGACCCAAGGATACGGCCTGCACGCCGGGCGGCCAGTCGAACAACGGCCCGGTCATCAGTCCGACCTGTACGCCGACACGGTCGGCAAGCGACGGGAACGGTCCCTCGCACACTAGGCGAAAGGCGTCTTCCTCACGGGCAAGGTGTCCTTCGAAGGCGGCGCTGATCTGCTTGCGGGCCAGTTCGAGCTCGGTCTCGACCTCGTCTCCCGCGGCCGGTGGCGTCTCGAGCAAGGACGCCAGTGTGACGGTGCGGCATGAGCCCAGCAGCTCATGCAAGCCGTTGCCGATGAGCGCGGTGCCCTCCACCAGTGCTACCAATTCATGGTTCGTGCTCCATGCGCGCGTCGTGGCGTTGGCGCTGCCAACCCACATCTGCCACATGGCTCCTTGACGAACGGCCAGCAGCTTGGCGTGCAGTCCGCGAACTACCCGTTCCTCGTCGGGCGGCGGCGCGTCAGATTCGGCGGCTGCGTCGGTGCGCGCGGGCTCCGGGTCCGTTTCTTCGCGCGCCGGCGACTCGAAGACCAATAGCCTGTCCTCGAATGCCTGCAACGGCTTGCCCTGCTGATGTGCCAGATTGTGCAACTCGGCATGGGTAGACAACAGGGTGCATGGCGTACCCGTGCGCTTGGCCCAGGCGCCGGCGCTCGCCACGAAAGTACCGTCGAGAAACGGGCTGACTACGACGACCTCGTCGGCCCCAGAGAAACGAGGGAGCGCAGCGCCGTGCTTGCCAGGCGACAGCATCCGCATCTCGCGAACGTTCAAGCCCTTCGGGGCGTTCCAACGTACCTTGGCGCACGCGGCGGTCAGGCTGCGTGCCTGCGCGCGCGACAGCCCGGCTTTCTCGGCCACGGCGGAGACAACGCGATCGACCCCCTCGATGCGAGCGCCGTTTCCTGCGCCCTCGTACCCGTCCAAGGTCAGCCCGAAGTCCAGATTGCTCGCGACCGTGAGGTTGCGGCTTCCCAGCCACACGCGCCACGCCTTGCCCTGCGGCGTATCGAAGCGAACGGCGGCTACCTTCGGGTGCCAGCTACCGACTTCTTCGTCGCTGCGCACGCTCGCGACGAACTGGTCCACGATGACCGAAATCGCGGCGAGCTTCCTCATGGCGGCCAGGCGTCCCTCCTGGACGATGAACCGCACCTTGCCCCTCAGTTGCTCGACCGCGTCGGCCAGGTCGGCCGGGTTGCCGTCGCCGGCCTCGTCATCCCGCCCGGCCAATGCCAGCAGTGCCGCGACCAGGGACACGATGTCGGCCGAATACGTGGCCAGCAGCGCCCGGTCCACGTGCCACCCGCTCTCAGGGCGGAGCGCGTCCAAGAACGCGACCGCGGGCCAGGGTGCAGCGCCACTCATGTCGCCGCTCCCAGGTCGCGCAGCAACCGCTGCACGTTCTCCCAGCGGTAGTGCAGAGGCGCGGGTGTAGGGTGCTCATCGACGATCCACTCGGCGCGCTTGGTGCGGCCGTCCAGGGTCAGGGCCAGCCGGGCGCGGCGGGTCTTTCGCGGCACCTCGGCGTCGGTGTAGCAATCGAGCAGGGGGGCTGGATCGGAACGACGCTCTCGCACCCAGCGCTGCGTCTCGACCAGAACGGTGCGCAGCGTTTCGCTCACCGGCCCGATATCCGCTTCGATGGCAGCGATGTCGAACTTCGCTGCGTCAGTACCGTATTTCGCCACTGCGTCCGCCAGTTCGTTTCGCCGTTGGTGCTGCGCCGACAACCCGTCCTGCCCCGCGCACAGCCGCTCGACCAGGGCCGCGTACACGCCACGGCCGATCGCGATCAGCGCGGCCGCACGGCCAGCGTGCACGAGCGCTTCGCGGTCGGGCCCGGCAAGGTCCAGTACAGCGGCGTCCCAGCAGTTGTCCGCTGCGGCGAAGCCGGAGGCCGCCAGGCGCGCCAACAACGACTCGCGTGAGGGGTCTGCGCTGCAAGGCGTGGCATTCCAGCGCTGGCGAATGAAGTTCGCTTCGGATCGACGTAGGTCGAAGCCAAGGCTCGAGGCAGCATCCCAGCTCTCGCGCAGCGCCGGCAGCGCGATGAACGGCGGCTCCAAGTCGCCCAGCGGCGTGCCGTCGTCGTCCACGCGCTGCGACGAGGCCTTGAGCCGCCTATGCACTTCGCGGCGCGACCAGGGTCGATCGTTGCCACGCCGCTGCACGATACCCCATGCAGTGAGCGCACTCCAGTAAACAACCGAAGGCGGCTGCTGGCTGGATTCAGGCCACTTGGCGCCGCCGATGATGCCGGTACCGGCGCCCTGCAGGCGTTGCACCAGACGCAGCTCTTCCCGTTCAACGAGTCGGTCGATTGACCCGGCATTGCGGCGCCGCGCAAGCGCCTCGTACATCCACGGCACGAACAACGCATAGCGCAACCGCGTGTGCAGCACCGACGTCCCCGGGAAGAAACGATCGGCATAGCGCTGGTGGATTTCGAGAAACCCGATCTCGTCGCGGACCCCCTGCGTCTGGCCGGCAAGCTGGGCCTGGGCCCTTCTCAAGGCTTCGCGCGACAGGTAGGTCCAACCGAAACTCGCCATCCTGCGCGGTGCGCTAGACAAGATGGCTTCGTGACGCCGGGCGGCTCGCCCCCTGCAATGCCGTGGGCTGCGAGCACTGGGCCTGGGGAGCTACACCAAGGTACCTGGCAGACGGGCTGCCGGTGTGTTCCAGTTTATTTGGGAGGGGTCGGGCCATAGAGATCAAATCTAGCATCCTGTTCGTCGGCTTGGGCGTTCACAAGGACAGCATCCAGCCGACGCCTGGAGCCCGAGGCGCAGGCCAATGTCGAGCTGATGGCTCACCGGCCCCTGGTTTCATTACTCTGGACTACGGCAAAGCCATCCGCCCGATCTGCCGCATAGTTTGTTCTACTGTGTAGGAGGCTCGAATTGTTCGCCAACGACGTGCTGTCTGTCGATGGAAGCAGGTGCAAGGGCGTCAACTACCGCGACAAGAATTTCAACAAGCACTAGGTCCAGGGATGTTTCGACACAGAGAACGAAGATGCCCCCATTTTCAGAGGACCTGCCCCCAGAAATGCCCCCTCATGCCCCCGGATTGATGCACACTTCTGCGCACGCACTCACACGATCGGCTAGGCTCTCACAGAGGGAGAACGGAAAAGGCCGGAAGCTTGTGGAAGCTTCCGGCCTTCGAATTGGTCCCGCCGCCAGGAATCGAACCTGGATCTCAGCCTTCGGAGGGCCGAATTCTATCCGTTGAAATACAGCGAGATGGGGCTCCGGCCATCGACCGGAGCCCTCCATTATCGCTCATCAGGCCGCGGCCTTGCAGGGCGCTTGGGCGCCAGCCAAAAACCGGAACAAGACCGAAACCAGCCGCCAGGTCCTGCGGGCTTTGCGGATGCCCTGCACGCCGACTACGACAGCAGAACCACGCAGCTGTTCGCGAAGCAGGCCACCCCATCGAGGCCGGGCCGCATGGCGCTCTAGAGCCTTTCGACCGTTTGCTCAGGACGCGGTCTTGAACAGACAACTATGGACGAGAGGAAGTCCACCTCGCCAGAGCATGGCTTGATGCCTCCTGCAAAAGGTCGGACGGATTCGGATCGCCACGCAGCAACGTTGTCCGGAAGGCCGTGACGTCTGCTACGAAGGGGTAGTACAAAATTCCCTCCCGTGTCCCCTGCCACTTCAATAAAATCGCAGCTTTATCAATGACTTGCGTGCGTGGTGAAACTATGGGTTCGACTCCCTTCACCCGCTCCAAACCCGACCATTGCGCATCACGGCCCCTCTCGCAGGGGCCGTTTTCATTGCGCTGGTGGTATCGATCGTCACGGCCCGGAGTCGGCCTTCATGCGTTGCTTCGAGGACGTATTCGCACCATCGATGCATCCCATTCACCCAAAGCGTTTTACTCCCGAAGCGCTCATCCCTAACCTCTGCCGACCTCCAATCCGCCCCCATTGAAGGGACGGACAGAGGTCTGCAGACGCGTGCCTGGCGCTCCAGCGTTCGTCGATCTGCCGGTACAGAACGACAGAACGGAACGCGAGACATGCCCAAACTCCTCTTGTTGATCAGCGCCAACACCACCAGGCAGATCAAACTGCGCAAGCCGGAAACCAGCATCGGGCGGGCCTCGGGCAACGACATCGTCATCAGGCATGAAAGAGTCAGCCGTTTCCATGCCGCGCTGGTCCTCGACGGTCCATTCGTGACGATCAAGGATCTGGCCAGCAGCAACGGCGTCTACGTGAACGACGTCAAGGTGGAGACGCAGCATCTTGTCGATGGCGACAGCATCTCCATCGGCGGCTGCAGAATGCGCTTCCTGGCCGGCAATCAGGACTACACGGCCGTCGAGGCCTTGCGGCTGCTGACGATCCCGGGGCTTCCGCTCGAACTGGCATCTCAGCGCGTCTCTCCCACATGGGCTGACGCATTGCGCGGCGCGGCCGCCTGACCCGCTCGATCTCGGCACTCCTCGAAGGGTCATCCGCCAAGCCGCCCTCGCACCGCCTCCTACAATGGGTCGCATGCGCTTCCCGGCCACCACCCTCCTCGTCACTGACTGCCCCGCTGCAGCCCCCGCCGCCCTCGCGGCAGGCCGGCGCACGCACGCAGCCGACGGCAAGGCGACCCGGCCCGCCGAGCGCACGCCAGCCGCACTTTCCCCCGCCCGGCGATCGCCCTTCCCTCTTCTCGTTTAGCGCAACCATCGATCGCCGGGCTTAAGCCCCGCGCGACAGCGACCCTTTGCGGCTCGCATTCGATTGGAGTGCTTCATGTCATCGACGACCACCCTTCGCGGCGAGCGCACGCTCACCGAACTCGATCACCTTCGTCTCAGCAAGCTGCTCGACGAAAAATCCCACCCGGGGCTCGAAGCTCTCCTCGATGCCGCCGAACTGCTGCGCTCGCGCGAAGTGCCGGCGGATGTCGTCACGATGTATTCGCAAGTGACCATCGCGGATGTGCCCTCGGGCCGGCGCCACAAGCTGACCCTCTGCTACCCCAAGGATGCCAACCCCGGCGCCGGCCTCGTCTCGGTGCTCTCGCCGGTCGGCATGAGCCTGATCGGCTTGCGGCTCGGCGCGGTGGCGAGCTGGACTTTGCCGAGCGGCGAGGAAGGCCGCGCCGAGGTGGTCGAGATCCTGTTCCAGCCCGAGGCCAGCGGCGACTACACGACCTGAGAGCCCGCGCGAACACCCTCAGTCGTCGACGCCGGCCAGCAGATCCTGCGACTCGTCGTCGAAGCCCGGCACCGGCTGCGCCTTGGCCAGCGCCATCCAGAGGCTGAAGGGCATGCGCGGCAGCGCGCGGTGCACGGCCGAGCGCGCCACGACCAGCCGGCCCTCTTGCGCGATCAGCACGCCGCATTCGGCCGGAATCTCGTCGGGCTCGCCGATGGGCCGGCCCTTCGCATCGCAGCCCAGCACGTACCAGCACTCGCCGCCGAGGTCGAGGTAGGCAGCGCGCTTGTCAGGCTTGCGCAGGTCGCCCAGCAGGTCGGCGCGATTGACCTTGACTTCGTGGACGATCGGTTGCGCATAGGCCTCGACGCTGGTGTTGCGGATCGAGAAGACGTCCGGCCGCGCGATGCACCAGCGCGGCTTGTCGCCCTCGCTCGCGGCCGGCAGCCGCGCCCGCAGGCTTAAGGCCCGCCAGGCCACGCGGCCGGCGCGCGTCATCTCGCGCGCGACCTGCTCGACCAGCGCCTCGTGCTTGGAGAGCACCGCGCGGTTGACGACCAGCGTGCGCGCAATGTGCGCGATGCCGGCATCGGTGACGCGCAGCGTTTCGTGGCCCGGCGCCGAGCGCACGCGTTCCAGCAGGCCGGCGGCCAGCAGGTCGACCTCGATGGCGTCGCAGCAAGGCCAGCCGGCCGAGCGATAGACCTCGCGCAGGCGGCGCGCATGCAGGCGCCCCAGCGCCGCCGCGCCGGGCGGCGGATCGGCCACTGGCGGCGGCGCGCCCGGCTCGGTCATCGGCGGATCAACCGCCGGCGGGTCGCCCTCGGGCGGCGGCGGTGGCGGTTGCGCGGGCGTTGGCGGGATCGGCAGATCGGGCGCGGGCGGCGGCGGCCCGATGGGTGCGTCGACGTCGATGCCCTGCGAGGCGAGTGCTGCTGTCATCGCGCAAGGTTAGCGAAAAGCAGCGGCCGAGGCGAGTGCGGGCGCGGCTACGGGCGCTGGCCCGCAGACCCGGACATGACCACCACCACCTGCGCCTGCGTCTTCCCGACCGAGAGATAGACATGCCCCACGCTGCTGTCGAAGTAGACCGACTCGTTGCGCCGCACCAGCACCGACTCGCCGGTCTCGAAGCGGATGCGCACGGCGCCGGACAAGACCATGCAGAACTCGTGGCCGGGATGCCGGATGAAATCGGCGAACTCGGTTTCGTGGCGCGCCAGGATGCGGCCGTGCATCGGCTCCATGGTCTTCGCCGGATAGTCGGTGCACAGCATCCGGTATTCGTACTGGTCGCTGGCATAGCTCGGCGAACTGTCGGGCGCCGAATGAACGAAGGTCGGCGCCGCCTTGCCCGTGCGGCGCGCGGCCGGATCGAACAGGCGTGAGATATCGACGTTCAGCGCCCGCGCGACAGCGGCGAATTTCTCGTAGCTGATGGAGATCTGCCCGAGCTCCATCTTCGACAGCGTGGACAAGGCCACGCCCGAACGAGCGGACAACTCCTTCAGCGTGATCTTGGCGGCCTTGCGGATCGAACGCAGCCGCTCGCCCATGACATCGCGTCCTATCGATTCGACGGGCGCGGCGGCCGATCTGGTGCGGCGCGACTTCTTCGCGGGTGGCGTGGGCGGAGGACGCAAGGGACGGACCATGGGGCGGCGCATTATGGCGCACGGGGCGCGGCTTGACCGTACCTGTGCCCCGGAACGATAATTCTCGTAAATGAGAATTCAGATTCCATGAGCACGCCGCCTTCCTTCGACTTCGCAGTGATCGGCGCCGGCATCGCCGGCGCATCGCTCGCATTCCATTTGGCCGGGCGCTCCAGTGTGATCGTGCTGGAGCGCGAGTCCCAGCCCGGCTATCACTCGACCGGCCGCTCCGCCGCGATGTTCATGGAAAGCTACGGCACGCCGGCCATCCGGGCGCTGACGCGCGCGAGCCGCGCGTTCTACGAGCAACCACCCGAAGGCTTCGCCGCGCATCCGCTGCTCACGCCGCGCGGCGCGCTCTACATCGCCAGCGAGGCCCAGTTGCAGGAGCTGCAGGCGACTTTCGAGGCGCTGTCGCGCAACGCTGCGAACGTCCGCCTCGTCACCGGCGAGGAGGCCGTTTCCATGGTGCCGGTGCTGCGCGCCGATCGCGTGCATGCGGCCATCTTCGAGCAGGATGCACAGGACATCGACGTCCATGCACTCCATCAGGGCTACCTCAAGGGCATGCGGGCCCGCGGCGGCACGCTGCGCTGCAACGCGGAGCTCGCGGCGGCGGTGCGTACCGAGGGCTTCTGGCAGCTGAGCCTGGCCGACGGCCAGCAGGTGCAAGCGCGTACCCTGGTCAACGCCGCAGGTGCGTGGGCCGACCAGATCGCGGACCTGTGCAAGGCCGCGCGCGTCGGGCTCGAACCGCGGCGGCGCAGCGCCTTCACCTTCGCGGCACCCGAGGGCCTCGACTGCACGGCATGGCCGGCGGTCGTCGGCATCGACGAAAGCTTCTACTTCAAGCCGGATGCCGGCCAGCTGCTGGGTTCCCCGGCCAATGCCGACCCGGTCGTGCCGCACGACGTGGTGCCCGAGGAACTGGACGTGGCCCTGGGCATCCACCACATCGAGAGCGCCACCACCTTGTCGATCCGTCGCCCGAGCCATGCGTGGGCCGGACTGCGTTCCTTCGTGCCGGACGGCGACTTCGTGCTCGGCTGGGAAGAGATCTGCGAAGGATTCTTCTGGCTTGCCGGCCAGGGCGGCTATGGCATCCAGACGGCGGCGGGCGCGTCAGAGCTTGCAGCAGCCTTGCTGCACCACGAGGCGCCGCCGGCGCACCTGCTCGCCCATGGCGTGGATCCCCTTGCATTCCGGCCGGGGCGACTGCGTTGACTCCGGCGCCGCAGGGGTTTCTACTGGCACGATTCATGCAGGTTTTCGGCTTTGCTCGGATATGAGAATTCTCGTTAAAGAGAATTTTCGAACCACCACCGAAAGGACTTTCATGCAACTTCGCATCAGCGCCCTTCTTCATGCCGCAGCATGGGCCTGCGCATCCCTCGCGATCACGCTGTCCGCCCATGCCGCCGGCTATCCGGAAAAGCCGGTGCAGATCATCGTTCCGTTCCCACCGGGCGGTGCGGGCGACGTGATGGGGCGCCTGCTGTCGCGGCAACTCGAGGCACGGCTCGGGCAGCCGGTGATCGTCGACAACAAGCCCGGCGCGGGCACCGCCATCGGCGCACAGTTCGTGGCGAATGCCAAGCCCGACGGCTACACGCTGCTCTTGAGCTCCAATTCCACCTACACCCTCAATCCGGCCATCCAGCCCAAGTTGTCCTACGACCCGATCAAGGCTTTCGAGCCGCTGGGCATGGTGGCCAACCTGGCGCTGGTCCTGGTGGCCCATCCGACGGTGCAGGCGAGCAGCGTGCAACAGCTCGTTGCAGCCGCCAAGGCCGAGCCCGACAAGTACATGTACGGCTCCTTCGGCAACGGCACCGTGTCCCACTTCGCCGGAGAGATGTTCAAGTCGGCGGCCGGCGTCAAGCTCACGCACGTGCCCTACCGCGGCAGTGCGCCGGCGATGACCGACCTGGTCGGCGGACAGATCCCGCTGGCCTTCGACAGCGTGGTGGCCGCGGTGCCGCACATCAAGACCGGCAAGATCAAGCCCCTGGCGGTCACCACTGCCGCGCGCTCGGCACTGCTGCCCGATGTACCGACCGTGGCCGAGAGCGGCTACCCCGGCTACCAGATGAGTTCCTGGATCGTGCTGGTCGCGCCGCGCGGCTTGCCGCCGGAGGTCAAGCAGAAGCTGGAGCAGGCCCTGGCCGCCGCCATGGAGGACGTCGAGATGCGCGAAAAGCTCAAGGGCGTGGGCTTCGAGCCCGCCTATGCGCCCATCAAGGACTGGAGCGGCATGGTCGGCAAGGACATCACCCGGCTGCGCAAGATCGCGGAACAATCGCAGATCAAACCCGACTGACCTTTTTCCCTTTGGGCCTCGCACATCCATGTCATCCGGCAACACCCTTCCAGACCAGTCCGCCGTCGAACTGCGCCGCATGATCGGCAGCCGCGAGGTCTCGCCCGTCGAGGTGCTGGAGTCCAGCATCGCGCGCATCGAGGCGCTGAACCCGGCCGTCAACGCGCTCACCGCCACCTGCTTCGAGCGCGCGCGCGAAGAGGCCGTCCGCGCCGAGGCGCAGGTGCTGCGCGGCGAGGCGCTCGGCAGCCTGCACGGCCTGCCCATCGGCATCAAGGACCTGGAAGACACCGCCGGCCTGCTGACGACCTACGGCTCGCCGCGCTTCCGCGGCCAGGTGCCCGCGCGCGACCACGCACTCGTCGCGCGCTTGCGCGCCGCGGGTGCCATCGTGGTCGGCAAGACCAACGTGCCGGAAATGGGCGCCGGCGCCAACACGCGCAATCCGGTCTGGGGCGCCACCGGCAATCCCTTCGATCCGATGCGCAATGCGGGCGGTTCGTCGGGCGGCTCGGCCGCTGCGCTCGCCACAGGCATGCTGCCGCTGGCAACCGGCTCCGACACCGGCGGGTCGCTGCGCATTCCCGCGGCACTGTGCGGGGTGGTCGGCTTCCGTCCCTCGCCGGGGCTGGTGCCGGTGGAACGCAGGCAGCTCGGCTGGACGCCGATCTCGGTGATCGGGCCGATGGGGCGTACCGTGGCCGACACCTGCCTGCAGTTCGGCGCCCAGGTCGGGCAGCATGCCTGCGACCCGCTCACCTATGCGGTGGACGGCCGCACGTTCACGCAGCTCGCACCTGCGGACCTCGCTTCGCTGCGCGTCGGCTACACCGAAGACTTCGGCGTCTGCCCGGTGGACGACGGCATCCGCACGCTGTTCCGCCAGCGCATCGCAGCGATCCGCCACCTGTTCCGAAGCGTCGACGCGGTGCGGCCCGACATGGGCGAAGCCGACCGCTGTTTCGACGTGGTCCGTGCCGCGAGCTTCGTCGCGGCATTCCGCGAGGCCTACGAAACCGACCCGGACTCGCTCGGGCCCAACGTGCGCGCCAACTACGAGATGGGCGCGAACATGACGATGGCAGACGCCACCTGGGCGCACCTGGAGCAGACGCGCATCTTCCGATCGTTCCAGGCGCTCTACGAGGACTTCGATCTCATCCTGTCGCCGACCACGCCGGTGTCGCCCTTCGCCTGGACGCTGCCCTACCTCGATCAGATCAACGGCCAGCCGCTGCGCAACTACTACCACTGGCTGGGCCTGACCTACGTCGTGACGCTGGCCACCAACCCGGCGCTCGCCCTGCCCTGCGGCGTGGACGCGGCCGGCATGCCCTTCGGCCTTCAACTGGTGGGCCGCTTCCGCGGCGATGCCGAACTGCTGTCGGTGGCGCATGCGATGGAAGCCGCGTTCGCGCGCATGCCCGAAACGCAGCGGCCGCAGCCGGATCTCGCTCGCCTCGCGAAGCCCGTGCCCGAGCTCAAATCGATCGTGACGCACCCGCCGATCCTCGACGCCGCCATGCCTCCCGCGGCAACCGGGGGCCATGCGGCGGTTTAGGGCCTGTTCAGGCCGCCGCAGGCGATTCCGCCTCACTCCTCGTCGCGCACCCGGTGCTGTCCCATCAGCGTCTGCTGCAGCGCCGGCGGCACCGCCTCGTAGTGCGAGAGCTCGATGGTGTAGCGCCCCTGCCCGCTGGTCAGCGCATTGAGCCGCGACTGGTAGCCCGACAGCTCCGACAGCGGCACCTGCCCCCGGATCAGCACCGTGCCCGCCGAGCCGTTGGAGGTGCCCGTGACCAGGCCGCGCCGCCCTGACAGGTCGCCCGTGACGTCGCCGATCGCCGTGTCCGGCGCGGCGATGTCGATCTGCACCACCGGCTCCAGCACGATCGCGCGCGCCGCCTGGATGGCCGCGATGAAGGCCTTGCGGCCGGCGGTGGCGAAGGCGATGTCCTTGCTGTCGACGCTGTGGTGCTTGCCGTCGTAGACCACCACGCGCACGTCGACCACCGGGTAGCCGGCGATCGCGCCGCGTTCGAGCACCTCGCGCACGCCCTTCTCGACCGCGGGGATGAACTGGCTCGGAATGGTTCCGCCCCGCACCTCGTCGGCGAACTCGAAGCCGGAACCGCGCGGCAGCGGCTCGATGCGCAGGAACACCTCGCCGAACTGGCCGGCGCCGCCGGTCTGCTTCTTGTGGCGGTGGTGGCCCTCGGCCGGCACCGTCACGGTCTCGCGGTACGCGATGCGCGGCGGCCGCGTGTTGACCTCGAAGCGGTAGACCTCGCGCAGCCGCTCGAGCAGCACGCGCAGGTGCAGCTCGCCCAGGCCGTAGACGATGGTCTCGTTGGTGACCACCACATGCTCCAGCCGCAGGCAGGGATCCTCGTCGACCAGCTTGCCGAGGATCTCCCACATGCGCTGCTCGTCGCCATGCCGCTTGGGCTCGATCGCCAGCCCATGCACCGGGATCGGGAATTCCAGCGGCGCGAGATGGACCCGGTCGTCCTCGGCCGCGTCGTGCAGCACGGCGTCGAAATGGATCTCGTCGACCTTGGCCACGGCCGCGATGTCGCCCGGCAGCACGCGCGACACCTCCACATGGTCCTTGCCCTGCAGCAAGAACAGGTGGCCCACCTTGAAGGGCTTGCGCCCGTCGCCGATGTAGAGCTGGCTGTCGCGCGTGAGCGTGCCCTGGTGCACGCGGAAGATGCCCATCTTGCCGACATAGGGGTCGACCGTGACCTTGAACACGTGCGCCAGCACGTGCAGCGAAGGGTCGGGCCTGGCCTCCATGGGCTTGGCCTCGGCACCCTCGCCGACGATGAAGTCCGGCGGGTTGGCCTCGGTCGGGTCGGGCAGGAGCTTGACGATCACGTCCAGCAGCTCGGCCACGCCGGCGCCGCTGCGCGACGAGACGAAGCACACCGGGATCAGGTGGCCTTCGCGCAGCGCCTGCTCGAGCGGCGCGTGCAGCTCGGCCGGATCCACGTCGCCCTCTTCGAGATAGCGGTCGACGAAGGCCGCGTCGACCTCGACCACCTGCTCCACCAGCGCGCGGTGCGCCGCTTCGACGGGGCCGAAGTCGGACTGCCCGAAGCGGTTGAAGAAGCAGTCCACCACCTGCTTGCCGACCCCGTCGGGCAGGTTCAGCGGCAGGCATTCGCGGCCGAATGTGGCCTGGATGTCGGCCAGCAGGCCCGCCAGCGAGATGCCCTGCGAGTCGATCTTGTTGACGATGATCATGCGGGCGAGGTGGCGCGAGGCTGCGTACTCCATCATGCGCACGGCCATCGGCTCGATGCCGGTGGCGGCATTGATGACCACCGCGGCCGTTTCAACCGCCTCCAGCGCCGGCAGGCTCTGGCCGAGGAAGTCGGGCCCGCCGGGCGTGTCGATGAAGTGGATGCGCGTGCCGGCATGCGTCAGGTGCATCACCGATGCGTTGAGCGAATGCTGCATGCGCCGCTCGATCGGATCGTGGTCGCTGACGGTGCTGCCCCGCTCGACGCTGCCCGGCGCGCCGATGGCGCCCGCCTTGTAAAGCAAGGCCTCGGCCAGGGTGGTCTTGCCCGAGGCCGAGGCCCCGACGAGCGCCAGTGTGCGCACCGTCTCCATTTCGGCCGCGAGGCCGTTCGATCGGCTTGGCATGGGTGGTCTCCTCCCGCCCGGTAGGCGCGCCGGACGGCTGGTTGGGATCGCGTGTTGCCTCTGCCGACCCAGCGTACGGGATTGACCGGCCCGGCGCAAGCGGGGCAGCTACGACGTGACGATCGCTTCGTCTCCAGGGTTTCGCAGGGTCTGCCTTCCCAGGGCGTGCAGCACGGGCAGGGCGGCGAGCGCCGCCGTCAGATGCTTGAGGGTGTGGCCCGATATCAACTGCTGCGTCGCCTCGTAGATCGCGTGGTCCGACAACTCGAACAGCTTGGCCAGGCCGTAGAAGAAGATCACCCAGCCCAGCTTGACCCCGATGGCGCCGCTCACCGGCTTGGCGAGCGCCAGCGTCAGGACCAGCGCCATGCCGCCGTACTGGACCAGTGCCCACGGCAGTACGTTCCCGGTTTCGTGATGGACGCCCACTGCCAGCAGCCCTCCGGCCAGCGCGAACCAGGCCGCCGGCCAGCCGGCGCGCGCACTCACCCGGTCGCAGACCGCGAGGCCCAGGATGCCGGCGAACGCGACCGCCATGCCGGCACGGTCTGCGGCCAGCCGCAGGCCGTCGGGCTGCAGGTGATAGAAAACCGACCCCGCGGCGGTGAGGATCAGCCCCGCGAAGAACATCCAGGCGCAATCGAGCGCGTTGTCGGGGAGCTGGTTCGGGGGCTGCGGGCCCGGCACGGCGTCCTGAGCGTCTTTGTGAGCCCGGTCCAGCCGGCGCAGCCGGAGCAGGCCCCAGATGCCGATCGCCGCAAAGGGCAGATTGCTCAGCACGTCCATCGCGTTCGGGAGCCCGTGCCAGGCACGGTTGTCGGCAAAGGCCGCAGCGGCCATTTCGGGCGTCGGCAGCGCGGGCCCAATGATGGCGGTCACCCACAGCAAGGCGAACAGGATCAGCAATCCGCGTTCGCGATGTGAGAGCGACGGCACAACCATGGCGGAACTCCAGGTAGCTCGAAGAGGCGGAATCCAATTTTCCGCCTCCTCAGGCAACAGCCGACAATATTCCTCACCATGCCGAGTGCATCGGCGAAAAGGCTGACCATGAAAACCTTGTTTCTGGTGCGGCATGCCAAGTCGAGTCGCGACGATCCGTCCTTGCCCGATCGGGAGCGGCCATTGAACGATCGCGGCCGCGATGATGCGCCCAGGATGGGCAAGCGCCTGACCCAGCGCGGGGTGAAACCCGATCTGCTCGTGTCGAGCCCGGCGCTGCGGGCGCTGACGACGGCGCAACTCATCGCCGACGAGATCGGCTACCCACGCAAGAACATCGTCGTCGATGAGCGGCTCTACGCCAGCAGCCCGGACGACCTGCTGGCCGTCATTTGCGCGCTCGACGACAAGCTGGACCGCGTGATGCTCTTCGGCCACAACCCCGAGTTCACCGAGCTCGCGCACCGGCTGTCGAGCGAGATCATCGACATGCCCACCTGCGCCGTCGCCGAGTTCCGCTTCGATGCCAAGGCATGGGCGGATGTCGCGGAGGCCGGCCCGGCGAAGGCGAAGCTGGACGCGCCGAAGAGGTAGCTAAGCGAGCAGCGACACCCCAGTCAGCCAACGGTGTGCCCCAAACAGGAAGCCGGCATACACCACCAAGCCACCCGCGAGCGCCATGATGTCGTTCAGAGCACCCGGCGGAGCGCCAGGCACGCTGTGTGGCACAGCGCGGCGTTGGACGGAGATCCAGTCGGCCACTGCCCAGACGAGGAAAGCTCCGAACAGCAACACGTCGGCCAGCGTGCCATTGCCCAGCAGGTGCGCCGTTGCCCAGAGCGCCACGGCAAGCAGCATGGGGTGCTTGACCGTTCGCTGGATGCGCCCGGGCAGGTAGGCCGCGAACAGCAGTGGAAACACCGGCAGCATCAACAGCAGCGCGACATGCCGCAGCGCGGGCGGCGGCGTGTAGAGCACCACCGGCGTCTGGCGAGCCAGGCCATAGCCATAGATGAGCAACAGCAGGCCGGCGAGCGAGGCCAGGGCGTACATGCCTTTCCAGACTCGCTCGCCGCGCCGTTCGACCTGCGCATCGCGCCAGGCGGGCGCGACGATGGACACAGAATGAATGCCAAGGAACAGGATGAGGCCAACGACAAGAAGAGACATGGAAACTACCTCCAGGCGGCGCGCTGCTGGCCGCAGTGGCCGTTGAACGATTGTCAGTGGAAATCGCGGCTCTTGTTGCTCTTGGCCAGCCGGCCGAGCAGCGGCGTGAGGTCCTTGAAGCCGGTGGCCACCAGGTGGCGCACCTCGCCGCCGCTGTCCACGTCGCGTTGCCAGGTGCCCTGCACCGCGAGCAGGTGCGACTTGAGCAGCGGCTCGCGCCAGGCCTCGACCACGTGGCTCCAGACGATCACGTTGACGTTGCCGGTCTCGTCTTCGAGCGTGACGAAGATGGTGTCCTTGGCGGTCTGCGGGCGCTGGCGTCCCATCACGATGCCGCAGGCGCGCACGGTCTGGCCGCTCGGCACCTCGCGCAGCTGTTCGGCGCTCGATAGCCGCATGCGCGCGAGCCGCGGGCGCAGCAGCGCCAGGGGATGGCGGCGCAGCGTGAAGCCCAGCGAGGCGTAGTCGCCCACGATCTCCTCGCCCTCGGGCGCGAGGGGCAGTTGCAGGGCCGCTTCGTGGATGGGCACGCCCTTGAGCAGCGCCGGCGCGCGGCGCTGTGCGGTGGCGTCCCACACCTGCTGGCGGCGGTGGCCCGAGAGCGTGATCAATGCATCGGCCGCCGCGAGCGCCGCCATGTCCTTGGCATCGAGTTCGGCGCGCAGGGCCAGGTCTTCGGTGCTGCTGAAGGCGGCCTCGGCGCGGGCTTCGAGGATGCGCTTCGCGCCGGCCTCGCTGAGGCTGGCGATGCGGCGCAGGCCGAGGCGCACGGCGGGTTGGCGGGGGTGGCCGAGGCGGGTGGCGAAGCGCGGGTTGACAGCGGGTGGCGCCTCCGCCGGCGACTCCAGGGTGCAATCCCATTCGCTCGCCGTCACATCCACCGGCCGCACCTCGACGCCATGGCGCCGCGCATCCTGCACCAGTTGCGAAGGCGAATAGAAGCCCATGGGCTGCGAGTCGAGCATCGCGGCCAGGAAGCAGGCGGGCTCGTGCAGCTTGAGCCAGCTGCTCACGATCACCAGCAGCGCGAAGCTCGCGGCATGGCTTTCGGGGAAGCCGTAGTCGCCGAAACCCAGCACCTGCTGGTAGATGGCTTCGGCAAAGGCGCGGTCGTACTCTCTGTCGACCATGCCCTCCACCAGCTTGTCGTGGAACTTGTCGATGCCGCCCTTGCGCTTCCAGGCCGCCATCGCGCGACGCAGGCGATCGGCCTCGTCGGGCGTGAAGCCGGCGGCGATGATCGCGATCTGCATCACCTGCTCCTGGAAGATCGGCACGCCCAGCGTGCGCTCGAGCGCGGGGCGCAAAGCTTCCTTCGCGTATTCGATGGGAATGCCTTTGCGCACCTTCTCGCGGTTCTTCAGGTACGGGTGCACCATGCCGCCCTGAATCGGCCCCGGCCGCACGATCGCAACTTCGATCACCAGGTCTTCATAAGTTCTCGGCTTGAGGCGCGGCAGCATCGACATCTGCGCCCGGCTCTCGATCTGGAACACGCCGATGGTGTCGGCATCGCAGATCATGTCGAACACGGCCTCGTCGTCGTTCGGTATCTGGTGCATTTGCAGCGCCGTCTTGTGCCAGCCGTTGACCATGGCCAGCGCGCGCCGGATCGCGCTCAGCATGCCGAGCGCCAGCACGTCGACCTTGAGCATGCCCATGGCCTCGAGATCGTCCTTTTCCCACTGGATGACGGAACGGTCCTTCATCGACGCGTTCTCGACCGGCACCAGGCGCGTGAGCTTGGTCTGCGTGAGCACGAAGCCGCCCACGTGCTGGCTCAGGTGGCGCGGAAAGCCCTTGAGCTGCTGCGTGAGCTCGATCCACTGGTACAGCTTCCGCATGTCTTCCCGCAGGTTCACGCGCTGCATCGCTTCTTCGAGGCGCTGGTCGAGCACGACGTGGTCGAACCAGTAGTGGTCCTTGGCGAACTCGTCGACGAGACGCGCATCGATGCCCAGCGCCTTGCCCACGTCGCGCAACGCGCTGCGCGAGCGGTAGCAGATCACGACCGCGGCGATGGCGGCGCGGTCGCGGCCGTATTTCTGGTAGATGTACTGGATCACCTCCTCGCGCCGCTGGTGCTCGAAGTCGACGTCGATGTCGGGCGGCTCGCGGCGCTCGCGACTCAAAAAGCGCTCGAACAGCAGGTGGCCGGTATCGGGGTCGATGGCGGTGATGCCGAGGCAGTAGCAGACGGCCGAGTTGGCGGATGAGCCGCGGCCCTGGCACAGGATGTCTTTGGAGCGTGCGAAATGCACGATGTCTTCGACGGTGAGGAAGAACATCTCGTAGTGAAGTTCGACGATCAGGTCGAGCTCGTGCTGGACCTGCGCTCGCACCTTCTGCGGAATGCCCGCGGGATATTTCACTCGCGCGCCCTCCCAGGTCTTGCGCACCAGCGTCTCGGCCGGCGTCTCGCCGCTCGCTACGCTCTCGAGCGGGTACTTGTAGTGCTCGCGGATCACGTCGAGATCGAAGCGGCAGCGCCGCGCGACTTCGAGCGTGTTGGCGAGCAGCTCGGCCGGATAGAGCTCGGCCAGGCGCAGGCGCGAACGCAGATGCCGCTCGGCATTGGACTGCAGCGCAAAGCCGCACTCCGCCACCGGCCTGCCTTCGCGCACGGCGGTGATCACGTCCTGCAGCGGCTTGCGCGAACGCACGTGCATGTGCACGTCGCCGGCCGCCACCAGCGGCACGCCGGTTTGCGCACTCGCCTGTTGCAAGGCGGCGAGCCAGAGGTCGTCGTCGAGCTCGTTCTGCAACTCGACCGCAATCCAGAGATGCCCCTCGAAAAGACGCGCGGCCTCAGCCACATCGGCGCAGAGCGCTGCAACATCGGGCATGGCGCCCGGCGTGCGCAGCGGCACGAAAAGAATTTCGCAATCGCGCAGCGAGGCCACGTCGCTTTGCGCCCAGCTCACGCGGTAGCTGCCCTTGGGCGCCGTGGTGCGCGCCGCGGTGATGAACTCGCAGAGATTGCCCCAGCCTTCGAGGTCGTGCGCGATCGTCACCAGCTTGAAGCGCTCGAACGCGAACTCGCTGCCGAACAGCAGCCGGAACGGATGTCGTTCCGTGGGGGCCAGCGTTTCGAGGTATTCCCTGAGCCCCTCGTGCGCGCGCACCACGCCGGCCACCGAGCATTCGTCGGTGATCGCGAGCGCCTCGTAGCCGAGGTCGTAGGCACGCTGCACCAGCTCTTCGGGGTGCGATGCGCCACGCTGGAAGCTGAAGTTCGTGATGCAGTGCAGTTCGGCATAAGAAGGCAGGCTCGGCGCCTGCAGCGGCTCGGGCTGCGACCGCCACGGCAGCGCATGCACCGTGGCCGAGGCCCGTGCGCGCTTCTGGATCTGCTTGTCGCTGAGTTCAGGCATACATGCCCTGCAGGTACCAGCGCGGCGCCTCGGAAGTGAAGCAGGACGAAGGCCGCTCGCGATAGATCCACACCAGGCCGGCCTTCGGGCTTTCCGCGATGTAGTAATCGCGCACCACGGGTTGGCCCTCGCCCCACCAGCCGGCCTCCACCCGCTGCGGCCCGACCAGCTTGCGCAGGCGGCCCTGGTAGCACGGGCGCTCGCCTTCCATGTCCAGCCGCAGGGGCTCGCGCAACAGCCACGATGGATAGAGCGCATCCGGCTGCGAGACAGGCGACGCATCGGCGCGCGCCTTGTG
The DNA here is from genome assembly GCF_964254305.1 of Variovorax sp. LjRoot84. Taxonomy (NCBI): domain Bacteria; kingdom Pseudomonadati; phylum Pseudomonadota; class Betaproteobacteria; order Burkholderiales; family Comamonadaceae; genus Variovorax; species Variovorax sp. LjRoot84. The sequence goes on along the minus strand of NZ_CAXUTE020000001.1, from coordinate 2,366,375 downwards.
CAATGCGGGCTTCCACACCTGCTTGCATTCCGGCCGGTGATCGGCCTGTGCGACCGCGCGCAGCACCTGCTGCGCGCCCAGCCGCGCGCTGAGCCGCTCGACCAGCTCGTGCAGCTTGTCGCCCTTGCGGTTGTCTTCCGGCAGAAAGCTCGTGCTGGCGCCGGCCCAGGGCGTAGTCTCGATCGAGCGCAGGCGCAGCCAGCTGGCGGGCGCGGCCAGCGTCGTGAGCGCGAGCCGCTCGGCCAGAAGACGCCGCAGGTGCGCCATGTCCTGCGTGGGCTCGGCCGTGCGCACCGTGACCTGCTGGTGCGGCGGCAGGTCGACGCCGTTGAAGCGCCGGAGGTCGAGCGTCCATTGCAGTTCGAGCGCCACCGCGCCGCGCTGGCGCGCGGCGAGCCAGATCTGCAGCGCGCTGAGCAGGCGGTTGGCCGACCACATGAGTTCGGGCGCGCTTTCGGCCAGCGCGGGCAGCTCCAGCTTCTGCTCGAACGCGTCGGGCAGCGTGAGCCAGGCATGGCTTTCGGGGCGCAGGCCCCAGGCGGCATCGAGCGCTTCGCGCAGTTCCTTGCCGAAGCGGCGCGTGAGCCCGCCGCGCGGCAGCGCCGCCACGTCGCCCCAGGTGCGGCAACCCAGGTGCGCCAGCACGTCGAGGTGATCGCGCGCCGCGCTCAGCGTGTCGAGCGGCAGGTCGGAAGACGAGTCGCCCGGCGGCTCTTCGCCGCGCGCGAACATGCGCAGCCGTGCGAGCGCGATCAGGCTGGTCGCGCCCTGTGCCCGCTGCACGGGCACCGGCGCGGGATTGGTTCGCGCCAGCTCGCGCATCAGCGCCAGGCGCCCGCCCCAGAGCCGCTCGCAGGCCGAGACTTCGAGCAGCAGCGCCTCGTCGTCGACCCAGACGACGCGCGGCGTGAACTGCAAGGCCCACCAGCCGAGCGCCTCGAGGGGCGGCAACGGCAGCGCGGTATCGGAGAGGAGCTCAGGCGGCCAGCGCAATGCGATCCAGTGCATGGCCTTTCTCCTGGTGGAGGCCGAGGCGGACCACGGTCGCGCCCTCCGCCATCGGCTGCAACCCGCCCTCCTGCTGCCGCCGCAACTTGCGCCTGAGCTGGCTGGCCGCGAGCAGCGCCGTCATGCGTTCGCTGCGCGCCGGCAACCGGATGGGCGAAGCCAGCGGCGGGCCGCGGCGCTTGAGGATGTGGACGTCGATTTGCGCGCTGTCGTCCTCGCAGCTCGCCAACCGCAGGCGCAGCCGCGCCGGCGAGGTCGAATGGGCCGCCGCCTCGGGCCGGAACACGAACAGCAGGCTGTCGTGCTGCGCCGCCGCGAGCTGCAGCCGCCGCAGCTCGCCCACGCGCGCCTGCGGCAGCCAGGCCAGCACGGCGGCCATGTCGGCGCAGCGCAAGGCTTGTTCGCAGACCCACAGCCTGGCCGCCGATGCCTCGCAACGAACCCACAGCAGCGCCTCCACCGGCAAGCCGCGCGCCGCCAGCGCGGGGCCAAAGGGCTCCTGCGGTGCGCCGATCAAGACCACGGGGCCGGTGCCGCCCTGCACCGCCTGCGCCAGCGCAGGCAGCAGCAGTTGCCAGGCATGCGCCTCGGGCGCGGACTGCAGCAGCTCGGTCATCGCCCCCACCGGCCAGCCGCCGCCGGGCAGCTGCGCATCGAGCGCCGCATGGCCGGTGCCGATGACCTGCCCGTCGGCCAGGCCCAGCTCGTCCCCGCGCCAGACCTTGTGGCGCGCAGAAGAGGAAAAGGAGTCGAAGGAAGGGAGGCCCATGATGGATTGAATAACTGTATTTTTATATGGGGTATCCATTTAGCTCCAGCGCCCAGAGATATATGGATGCACATCCAGTAATCTACGCCACTTCCGCCGATTTGGGGATGTTGTCCACGACACCGCGATAGGTCAGCGGATCTGTGACGACGGCCTGCTCGAGCAGCCGGTAGAACAGCAGCCCTCGCGAGCGCGAGGCCCGGCGATTGAAGCGAAAGACGAATTCGTCGAGATAGGCGTCCAGGTGCGCCGGCTGCACGGCGCCCTGGTGCGTGCCCAGCACCCAGCGCTTGACCAGTGCGGCCACGCGGTGAACGCCGACCATGGAGACGTGCGCGGGAACGTCGGAGCCCAGATGGACAGTGCGCTGGTGCAAATAGCCCAGATCCGCGAGATCGCGGTAGGCGGCCGAGCCGTCGGTGCGCACCTGTGAGCCAGGCTCGATGTTGGCCAGCACGAAGGGGATGACCTGCTCGGTCGAGTCGTTCTGGATGCGCTCGAGCCGCAGCCGGCTGAAGCCCTTGGGCTCGTGCAGCTCCACGGCGATCACCACAAGTGTCTGGTGCGTCTGGCTTTTTCGACCCTTGCCCCGCCCGCGGGCGGCAAGCTGCTCGCGATCGCTGATGGCCAGATACGTCTCGTCGACCTCCACGATTCCGCTGAGCCGTTCGCGCTCGGGCCGCACCATCGCCCGGCGCAGGCGGTGCAGCATCGCCCAGGCCGTCTGGTAGCTGCCCAGGCCGAGCACGCGCTGCAGTCCGAGCGCGCTGACGCCATGCTTCTGGTTGGTGACGTACCAGGCGGCGGCCAGCCACACCCGCAGCGGCGTGCGGGTCTTCTCGAAGATGGTGCCCGCGGTCACCGTGCTCTGGGTCGAGCAGCTTCGGCACATCAGCCGTGCGCGGCTGGAGCGATAGGGCTCAGCGGCCACCCCGCAGCGCGGACACACGAAACCTTGCGGCCAGCGCAGCCGCTCCAGGTAGCCAAGACAGGCCTCTTCGGTGGCGAACCAGTCCAGGAACTGGTTCCAGTTGACCGGGTAGTCTTCTCCCGCCTTGGGGACTAATATATGGATGTCCATCCAGTGATGCTAGTCAAACTGGAGCTAAATGGATACCCCGTATTTTTATACAGTATTCTTGGGCCGTCTCAGGATTTTTTAATCCCCTGCCCTCCGCGCGCCTTCAAGACACGCTTGATCGATCTATATCCATTTGAATATACTCACGAAGCCGATCCGCTTTCTGGGCGACGCCCTCAAATGCTTGAAGGAATTTCCGCCGGATGCCCAACAAGATGCCGGTTATCAACTCGACAAGGTGCAGCGTGGCCCGCAGCCTGATGACTTCAAGCCCATGCCCGCGATCGGCAAGGGTGTCGAAGAACTCAGAGTTTGGGACAGCGCCGGCACCTATCGCGTCATCTACACCGCACGGATGGCTGACGCCGTGATCGCTCTGCACGCCTTCCAAAAGAAAACACAGGCCACGTCGCGACAGCACATCGAAACCGCACGACGCCGCTTTCAACAATGCATCAAGGAGCAAGCATGAACCGCCGGGCCGTTCCCAAGGCGAATACCGCAGCGCGCAGCGCGGAGGTGTATCCAATGAGCACCACCACTTACGCCAGCGTCTGGGATGCGATCGCCGACACGCCCGAGCAGGCAGCCAATCTCCGCACGCGCGCAGAGCTGATGCAAAAAATCGCGTCCATCGTGCAAGCAAATGGCTGGACTCAAACACAAGCCGCCACGCACTGCGGCATCACGCAGCCGCGCATGAACGACTTGCTGCGAGGCCGCGTATCCCGTTTTTCGCTCGACGCGCTGGTCAACATCGCGACCGCCATCGGGCGCCGCGTGCACGTCGAGCTGACGCTCGCCTGAGGCATGACCACCCGCCCCATCCCCTCCACCCAGGAAGCCCTCCCCGTCATCGGCTGCGGCACCTGGATGGGCTTCGATGTCGCCGCCGGCAGCGCCGAGCACCAGCGCCTGCCCGGCGTGCTCGATGCGCTGTTCGCCGCCGGCGGCAAGCTGATCGACAGCTCGCCAATGTACGGCCGCGCCGAGGCCGTGACCGGCGAGCTGCTGGCCGCGGCGAAACAGCGCGACAAGGCCTTCCTCGCCACCAAGGTCTGGACCAGCGGCCGCGAGGCCGGCATCGCGCAGATGGCGCAGTCCTTCCAGCGCCTGCGCACCGAACACATCGACCTGATGCAGGTGCATAACCTGGTCGACTGGCGCACCCACCTCGAAACGCTGCGCGGCTGGCAGGAGCAGGGCCGCGTGCGCTATCTCGGCATCACGCACTACACCTCATCGGCTTACGCCGAGGTCGAGGCCGTGCTGCGCGAGCAGAAGCTCGACTTCCTGCAGATCAACTACTCGCTCGATGCGCGCGAGGCCGAACAACGCCTGCTGCCGCTCGCGGCCGAGCGCGGCGTCGCGGTCATCGCCAACATGCCCTTCGGCGGCGGCAGCCTCATGCGCCGGCTGCGCGGCAAGCCCCTGCCCGGCTGGGCCGCCGAGATCGGCTGCGCGAGCTGGGCGCAGCTGTTGTTGAAGTTCGTGCTGAGCCACCCGGCCGTGACCTGCACCATCCCCGGCACCAGCCGGCCCGAGCACATGGCGGACAACGCGGCAGCCGGCACGGGCGGCTTTCCCGATGCCGCCTTCTGGCAGCGCCACGTGCACAGCATCGACCGCTGAGCTGCTACTCGAACTTCAGCTTGTGCTGCCTCACCGTCGCGCCGAAGGCGTCGTACTGCGTGCGAAAGAAAGCGGCGAACTTCTCCGGGCTCATGCCGTAGCCCTCGAAGCCCTGCTGCACGAGCTGCTCGCGCACTTCGGGCCGCGCCAGCGTGTTCTGCAGCTCGGTCGAAAGCCTGTCGGTGATCGCTGCAGGCAGCCCCGGCGGCCCGAAGAAGCCGGCCCACGGCGTGATGGTGAGCTTGCCCAGGCCCAGCTCGCTCGCCGTCGGCACCTCGGGCAGCAAGGCACTGCGCTGCGGCTGCAGCGTGACGAGGGCGCGGATGCGCCCTTCCTTCACGAAACCGGGTGCCAGGGTGCCGGTGGTGAACATCATGTGGATCTGCCCGCCCAGGAGATCGGTCATGGCCTGCATGTCGCCCTTGTAGCGCGCGTTGACCACCTTCCGCTGCTCGCCGAGCAACTGCAGCATGGCGAGTTCGGATGCGCTGTTGCTCGAGGCCGAGTTGTAGCCGCCGGGCCTGGCCGCGACCGCTGCCAGCAATTCGTTGACGCTCTTCGCCGGAAAATCCGAAGGCACCACGAGGAACATCGAGAACTGGCCGGCCGAGCTGATCGGCGTGAAGGCCTTGAAGGGGTCGTAGGGCGGGTTCGGCCGCAGCGTGGGCGCGGCCACCATCGCGGTGTTGGTGCCCATGAGCAGCGTGTAGCCGTCGGGCGCAGCGCTCGCCACCGCCTGCGCCGACAGGATGCCGTCGGCGCCGGGCCGGTTGTCGACGATCACCTGCTGCCCCAGCTGCTTCGACAAGCCCTGCGCGATGATGCGCGTGAGCGCGTCGGCGCCGCCGCCCGGCGCGAAGCCCACGATCAGGCGCACCGGTTTCTGCGGATAGCCGCCCGCACCCCAGGCTGCCGTCGCCGGCAGCGCCAGTGCGGCCCACTTCACGATGGTTCTGCGTTGCATGTCCGTCTCCTTAGGGCCTGTTAACACATGAATCACCCCTGCGCCGGGGCGGCAAGGGGTGCGGGGCTAGGCGCGGTCCTTGCCCGGGGTGATCCCCCGGGCAAGGACCGCAACGACGCCATGCGCGCCTTGCCGCCCCGGCCCTTCGGGTGGGGCCCCAGAGAGGGCCCACTCGTCGTTGCCAATGCTCACTGGGTGTGCAACCCAGTTCCGCTTGGCGCCTAGATTGGGCCCTCTCTGGGGCCCCACGCGGGGGTGATTCATGTGTTAACAGGCTCTAGTTTTCAGAAAAGATGCCGCACGCCGAACTCCAGCCCCGAGGAGCGGCGTCCCGGAATCAGCGCGGCCGGCGCGCCGCTGACCACGTAGCGCCCCAGTCCCTTGTTCGTCAGGCGCGCGTAGGTGCCATAGAGCGCCGTGCGTTTGGACAGCGTGTGCACATAGCCCAGGCCGAACTGCCGTGCATCGTTGCCGCTTTGCGCGGAGCGGTCGGCATTGCGCAAGATGTCGTCGCTGCAGTCGTCGAGGCGGGCGTAGCTCAGACGGATGCGTCCGACGCCGCCCACCGGGATGTGGGCGCCGATCTCCGCCGTGTTCTTGTGCACCGCGCCGGCGGCCAGCTTCACCGTCACGGCGTTGTAGAGCACGAAGAGTTTCGCGAAGCCGAGGTCCCACGATCCGCCGACGTTGGCATGCGTGTACTTGCCCATGGTGGCCGTGGTGAGCGCGCTGGTGCGCGTCACCGCCGCCGCGACGTCGAAGGGCCCGGACGCGAAGCCGATGCGCGCACCGGCGAAGTTGCCGTCGTGCTCGTTCGGCGCCGGCTGCGTGTTCTCCCCCATCCCCGCCATCGCCATGCCGTAGAAGCCGCCGAGCGATCTCGGCAGCCAGTAGCTCACCGTGTTGCTGCCGGCAATGGTGGTGGGCAGCGGACCCGTGCCCGTTCCCGCGAAGGTGAGGTTGCCTGCGCGGGCCACGCCGTTGGCGTTGAAGGGATCGAAGTAGATGCTGTTGTAGTGAGTGGGAATGAAGTCGCGGCCCAGCCGCACTTCGCCCCAGTCGCTGGACGAGAGGCTGACGTAGGACATGCGGTCGAAGGTCAGCAGGCCCGCGATCCCGGCGCCGCTGGCCTGGTTGTTGGTGTTGCTCGCGCGGCCCGTTCCGGTGTCGGGGTTGAGGCTGCCTTCGAGCCAGAAGCCCGCGGCCAGCCGGCCGCCGAGATCTTCCTGGCCGCGAAAGCCCAGCCGGCTGGTGGAAAGCCCGCCGTTCGACAGCGAAGTCAGCGAAACGCCGCCCGATGCGCTGCGCTGAACGCCGAGGTCCATCACGCCGAACACCGTGACACTGGATTGCGCATGGGCCGCGGTACCGGCCAGCCCGACGGCCGACCACAGCAACAGTCTCTTCATCTTTGTGTCTCCTGCTTTTCTCTTTGTTGAAAACTCGAAGGGCGGGCATGGCTGCGCCGCCGGGTGCGGACGTGTCCGTCCGCGCCAGGCCTGTGAACCGTGGGGTGGGCCGGGGTCTAGCCCGTGGGCTTCAGAGGTTCGCAGCGCACCAGCACTGCGCCTTGCGAGAGTGCGCCAACGTTGCGCCGGTATTGCTGCAGCCAGCCGGTGTCGTGCATCGGCGCCGGTGCCTGCCAGTTGGCGCGGCGCGCCTGCAGCTGCGCTTCGCTCAGATCGACGTCGAGACGGCGCTCGTCGAGGTCGATGGTGATCGTGTCGCCGTCGCGCAGCAGCCCCAGCGGACCGCCCAGCGCTGCCTCCGGCGATACCTCGGCCACCACCAGCCCCTTGCAGACCAGGCCCGAGAGATGGCCGTCGGTCAGCAGCGCGACCTCGTCGCCCAGCCCGGCACCATCGATCGCGAACACCACCCGCGAGGCGCCGCCGCCCATCGCGGGCCCGCCGCAGGCGCCGGCACCGCGCATCACCACCACCTGGCCGGGGCGGATGCTGCCCTGCTTCAGCGCCGCAATGGCCGCGTCCGCGCTCCAGAAGCACACGGCCGGGCCGGTGAAGCGGCGCACCTTGCGCGGGGTGATGCCGGTCTTGATGAGCCCCGATTCGGGTGCCAGGTTGCCACGCAGCAGCACGATGGCCGGAAGCGGCGCGACCGGGCGTTCGATGGGACGGATCACCTCCGCATCCGCCACCTCGGCACGCCGCAGGTTGTGCGCGACCGTGTCGCCGGTCACCGTCAACGCAGCGGCGTCGAGCAGCGGCTCGAGCTGCTTCATCAATGCGCGACAGCCGCCCGCGGCCTCGAACTGTTCGATGCTGTGCTCGCCGATCGGCCGCACGCCGGCGAGCACCGGCGTCGTCGGGCCGAGACGCTCGAACAGGCCGTAGACGTCGACACCGCACTGTCCTTCGGTCGCCACCGCCTGCAGATGCTTGGCCGTGTTGAGCGAGCCGCCGACGGCCAGCACCGCGCGCACCGCGTTGGCAAAAGCGCCGGGCCCGAGGATGTCGCGCGGCTTGAGGTCGTCCCACACCATCTGCACGATGCGCGTGCCCGCGGCGCGCACGTCGGCCATCATCTTCGGGCTCAGCGCCGCCACCGGCGCGCTGCCGGGCAGGGCCATGCCAAGCGCCTCGCAGACGATGTGCATCGAGTTCGCGGTGCCCAGGCCCGAGCACACGCCGGGTCCGCGGATCGCCTCGCGGCTCATGCCGACCAGCTCTTCCACCGGCAGCTTGCCGGTGACCGCATGCATCGCACCGATGAACACTTCCTCGATGTCCATGTGCCGGCCGCGGTACTCGCCGCTGGGCTGGTAGCCGCAGGGCACCAGCAGCGTGGGGATGTTCAGCCGCGCGGCCGCCATGAGCTGGCCCGGCACGGTCTTGTCGCAGGAGGTGAGGCAGACCATGCCGTCGAGCTGCGCGCCCTCGACCGCCACTTCGATGTCATTGGTCACCAGGTCGCGCGCGGCCAGCATGTAGGCGCCGCGCGCGCCGGCGCCGGTGATGAAGTCGCTCGGCGCCGCGGTGCGGATCTCGAAGGGCACGCCGCCGGCCGCGCGGATAGCGGTCTTGATCTCGGCCGCCACCTGGTCGAGATGGCTGAAGCAGGCCGCGAGCTCGGACGAGCTGTTGACGATCGCGATCTTCGGCTTCTCGCAGTCTTCCTCGGGAATGCCGAGCGCGCGCCAGTGCGCGTTGCGCACCGACCAGAGGTAGGAGCCGCGCGGGAAGTTGCTGCGCAGGGGGCGTGTCATGCGTGGTCTCCGGTCTTGTTCTTCTTCGTGACTTCGACGATGCCGCGTTCGGCATCGACGCGCACCCAGTCGCCGGTCGCTATGCAGTCGAGCGGGTCGCGGTCGAAATCGGTCAGTGAAGGCGCGTGCGTGACCACCGCGCCCAACGCGATCTTGGTGGTCATCTCGTTGAACAGCATCGCGGCCGGCGCCATGCCCATCAGCCGCGCGACATGGAACATCGCCGACCAGCCCGAGGACCCCTTGGCGCCCGGAAACACCAGCACCTTGCCGGCGAAGGACCGGCCGCGCAGTTCGTGCCGCGTCTCGATGACGGTGCCGGTGCGCGGATCGATGCCGCCCCAGCCCGAGATGCGCTCGCGCGTGACCAGGGCCTCGCCCTCCGCGACGCCGCCCACAACCTTGCGGCCACGCAAGGTCAACAAAGTCTCTTCGGCAACGACCGCGTTCATGCGTGGCTCCCGTTCCAGCGCCCGGTGCAGGCGGCGTCGATGCACTGCGCCGTGCTGCCGAACCAGGCCTCGACGCCGAGGATGGCGGGCAGATAGTGGGCCTGCTTGGCCGAGTCGAGCGCCACGGTCTTCGTGCCCTTGGGCACGGCGCGGCTCATGGCCGAGCAGCTGTCGGACATGAGGATGCCGCCCGCGTCCTCGATGATCTTGGTGTAGCCGTTGCGGTCGGCCAGCGACTTGATGGCGCGCGGCGTGAAGATCCAGAGTTCGCAGTTCTCGTGCACCTTGCGGCCCTCGATCAGCTGCGCGGCCTCCCAGATCTGCTCGATCGTGTAGTGCGGGCAGCCCAGCATCACGTACTGGACCTCGGCATCGCGGCCGGTGGCGTTGATCTTCTCGTAGGTGGCGCGGCGCTCGGCCTCGCCGTAGCGCAGCACCTCGACCGGCGCCTTGCCGCCGAGCGCCTGCTCCAGCGTCAGCGCCTCGGGCGTGATGCCGACGATGTGGTACATCTCGACGCCGCCCGAGGACGAGGCCGCCGCACCGAAATGCTTGAGCCGCGGCAGGTTCGGCACCCGGCCGATGCCGCGCCGGCTGTGGACCACCGGCACGCGCTCCTGCACGAGGTCACCCATGTAGTAGCCGAGCAGGCCCCAGTCCTCGACCGACTCGACCTCGATGTCGAGCTCCACCACGTGCGTGGCGCGGCGGTGCTCGTCGAGGTGGTAGCCCCAGTAGGGAATGCGGCCGGTCAGCATCGCGGCGCCGGTGCTTTCGCGGCCTTCGGTGTTGGTGCGTGCGCCCAGCACGGAGTTGCAATACACCACCGCCGACGACTCCATCCACGCGCAATGCTCGCCGCGCGTCGGGATGTTGCCGACCTGGTAGGGCGTGCAGGTGTTCATGATCTGCGCGCCGAGGCCGGCGGCGTGGCGTTCGCTCTTGGCGTAGAACTCGACGATCGCCTCGCTCACGCCCATGCGCTCGGGCTGCCCCGGATCGAAGCCGAGCTGCAGGTGGCTGGTGAAGGTCTTGAACTTCGGGATCGCCACCACCTCCTGGCTATCGAGGCTGAACTCGGAGAACACCGCGTCCATGCCGCCGCCTCGCTCCAGCGCGAAGTCGCGCTGGAAGGGCGTGGTCGAGGTGATGGTGGCGCAGACGTTGTGCGTTTCGACCAGGCGCTCGGCGCCGAGCGCTTCGCCGTAGCGCATCAAGAGGTCCATCGCCTTCTGCACGGCGGGGCCGTCGCGGCCGTCCCGCATGGCTTTCTCTTCATCGCTCAGGTGCATGGCCTGTGTCTCCTAGGGTTTGGGCACCGGCACGTGGCCGCCGATGTCGCGCGCGATGGACAGCGCAATGTCGTGCAGGCGCGGCGCGATCTCGTTGCGCAGCCGGTCTTCGCTGAAGACGAAGGCCGCGCCGCCGCCGTTGAGCGCCATGATCTCGTCGCCCGGCCCGATGAGAGGCACCGAGACCGAGTTGATCTCGCGGTGGAACTCGCCGAGCGACAGGCAGTAGCCGAGCCGCTTGGCCTCGTCGATCGCGCGCATCATGTTGGGCGCCATGCTGTCCCACTCCGGGCCGCGCAGCAAGCGCATCGAATCCAGCAGCTGCGTGCGCTGCGCCTCGGGCAGCGCCGACAGGTAGGCCCGGCCCAGCGCCGAATTGGGCAGCGGCGCGCGCGAACCGACGTCGAGCCGGGCCGAGAGCATCGACGAGCGGGGCCGGCAGGCCTCGATCAACACCATCTCCATGCCGTCGCGCACCGCCAGGTAGACCGATGCGCCCACCTCTTCGGCCAGCGCCTGCATGCTGGGCCGCGCGGCGGCGCGAACGTCGAGACTGCCGAGGAACACGCGCGCCAGCGACACCACGCCCGGCCCGAGCATGAAGCGATCGGCCGGCTGCGCCGCTTTGAGCATGCCCATCGCGAGCAGCGTCGCGACCAGGCGGTTGACGGTCGGCCGCGGGATGCCGGTGATGCGTGCGACTTCGGCATAGCCCAGCACCGGCCGCTCTTCGCTGAAGCAGCGCAGCACCGAGATGCCGCGCTCCAGTGCGCTGACGGTGTCCGAGCGGTCGGCGCGCTCGGAGGCGTTGAGGGAGTTGTCGTTGCGGTCTGCTGCTGGCATGGAAGAACCCTTGGTAAGAGTCTCCAATGTAGATGCGCTCGGGTTCATGGCCGGCGGACTCAGGCGACGGCCGTTTGCGGCGACGACGCCGCTGCGCTCTCGGCCGCGGCACCGCGCAGGTAGACGCCCTGGTTCAGCAAGGCCGCTTGCAGCGCATCGACAGGCACGGCCCGCGGCGCGATGCCGGCCCGCGATGCGAGCGCGGCCGCCACGCCCGCGGCCTGGCCCGTGATCCAGCACTGCGGAATCTCGCGCATGAAGCCGTGCGAGTTGCGGTCGCAGGAGATGTGGCGGCCACAGGCGAGCAGGCCGTCGAGCTGTTGCGGCACCAGGGCGCCGTAGGGGATCGAGATGTTGGGGAACTTGGGCGACACGGCCGGCGACACGCCCACCTCGTCGGCCAGCGCCCGGCCCTCGGGCCACTGGCTGCGCAGCACCGAACCCGCGCCGCTCAGGCGCCGCGCATGGCGCACGCCGATCTGCGGCGCGCTCAGCATCATGTAGGCACCCTCGAAGCCCGGCGCATGGGCGCGGAAGTAGTCGAGGTGCGCGGCCATCGCGCGGTGCGAGCGCACCTCCACGGCCGTCAGGTCGTCGACGTCGAGCGCCGAGTAGCCCGACTGGCGCGGCCCCATGAAGAGCGCGATGTCGTTGCGCCACGAGACGAAGGGCCGCTCGAACAGGCCGAGCCGCTCGCGCCCGCGCGCCATGAAGGCGGTGAACTGCTCGGGCTGGCCGGCCTTGAATTCGATCCAGCGGTCCATGTCGACGCCGCCGAACAGCCACGAGGTGTTCATGCAATGGTGGACATCGGCCTCCTCGATGTCGTTGACGTAGGCCGCGCCGGCGCGCGCGAACAGGTCGCCGTCGCCGGTGGCGTCGACCACCACGTCGGCCATGATGGCCATGCGCCCTTCCTTGCTCTCGAACACCACGCCCTTGACCGCGCCGTCCTGCACGATCGGCACCGCCGCCCACGAGTGGTAGATGAGCTTGACCTTGCGCTCCAGCACGATCTCCTGCGACAAGAGCTTGAGCCGCTCGGGATCGATGGTCGGCGACCAGGTGACGACGCCGTGGTAGGCGGCCGTGCGCTGCGACCAGTGCGCGGCCTTCGCGGTGTCCTGCGAGCCCCAGTCGCCGCGCGAGGGGCCGGCGACCGCGTCGGCCGGCAGGCGGTCAAACAGCTCTTCCGCGAAGCCGCGGATCACGAGTTGGCCTTCCCAGTCGGTCATGCGGTCGATCCAGATCACGAGGCCGCCGGTGGAAAGACCGCCCAGGTGGTTGTAGCGCTCGAGCAGCGCGACATCGGCGCCCTGTTTGGCCGCTGCGGCCGCCGCCGCCGTGCCCGAAGGTCCGCCGCCGACGACCAGCACGCCGCAGCGGTGGTAGATCGGAATGTTCTTGCCGGGCTCCGCCCACATGCCGTGGTCGGGCCGCTGGATGCGCTTGTCGCGATCGAAGATGTCGGAGCTCAAGATGCGCTCGTCGGTGCGGACCACAGTTTTCATGGATTCAGATGCTTGGATGGAGCGTCGTATTTTGGACATACAGATCATTTAACAAACATTTAAGGTCGTTAATACGGGTATACCCTGTCAATTATTCATTATTAATGAGTCGATAGTCCGTTTAACGGATTAATTGAACAAGGAGACAAGCATGGACGCGTTCCTCAGCGCCCGCCGTGCCGGGATCGTGCTGGCCGGCATCGCGCTGCTGGGCCTGGCGCCGCTGGCCATGGCGCAGGACTTCCCGGCCAAGGGCAAGCCGATCCGCATCGTGGTCGGCTTCACCGCCGGCGGCGGCACCGATGCGCAGGCGCGCATCGTGGCGCAGAAGCTCGGCGAGCTGCTGGGCACCAGCGTGATCGTCGACAACAAGCCCGGCGCCAGCACCATGCTGGCCGCCAGCGAAGTCGCGCGCGCCCTGCCCGACGGCCACACCCTGCTCTACGCGCCCTCGTCGACCATGGCGCAGAACCCGCACACGCTGTCGCAGGTGCCCTACGACCCCTTCAAGGACTTCACGCCGATCTCGATGGGCGGCCGCGGCCCGCTGGTGCTCTCGGTGAGCAGCAGCGTGCCGGTGAACAACGTGCGCGAGCTGGTGGCCTACGTCAAGGCGCGTCCGGGCACGGTGAGCTATGCCTCCTTCGGCGCCGGCACCTCCTCGCACATCTATGGCGAGGCCTTCGTCCAGAAGACAGGGCTGGACGCGGTGCACATTCCCTACAAGGGCGGCTCGGACGCGGCGAAGGACCTGATCGGCGGCCGCGTGCAGTACATGTTCGACTCGGCCTCGTCGGCGGTCATCACTTCCGGCACCGGCAAGGTGAAGATCCTCGCCGTCGCAGCGGCAGCGCGCATCGCGGCCTTGCCGGATGTCCCGACCCTGGCCGAGCAGGGCGTGGCCGGGCTCGACCTGCCGAGCTGGCTCGGCTTCTACGGACCGGCGCAGATGCCGGCGCCGGTGGTTGCCAAGCTCAACGCGGCGCTGACGCAGGTGCTGGCCATGCCGCAGGTGCGCGACTTCTACCGCACCGGCGGCTACGAGGCCGGCGCCACCACGCCCGCCGAGTTCGCCAGCATCACGCGCGCCACCTACGAGCGCTGGGGCGACATGGTCAGGCAGGTGGGGCTCGCGAAGCAATGAGCGCCACGCCGGGCCGCCCCAAGCAAGCTCGCTCCCGCTTGGCGGGAAGGCGCGCAGCGCCAAGGGGGCTCCAATGCGCCGGCATCGCGCGCCGCCGGGTCCTGGCATGGCTGGCGGGCGCGGGCGCCTTCGCCGCGCTGGCCCAGACACCGGCGTTCCCGGAAAAAGGAAGAACCATCCGCATCGTGCTCGGCCTGGCCGCGGGCGGCGCATCGGATGCACAGGCACGCTTCGTCGCCAGCAAGCTCACCGAGGTGCTGCAGACGCCGGTGATCGTGGAGAACCGGCCCGGCGCCAGCTTCATCCTGGCCACCGAGGAAGTGATCCGCGCCGCGCCCGACGGCTACACGCTGATGTACGCGCCCTCCTCCGTGGTGGCGCAGAACCCGCAGACGCTGGCGCAGGTTCGCTACGACCCCTTCATGGACCTGACGCCGATCTCGCTCGGCGCGCGCGGACCGCTGGTGCTGACCGTGCATGCCAGCGTGCCGGCGAAGAACGTGCAGGAACTCGTCGCCTACATCAAGGCCAATCCCGGCAAGCTGGGCTATGCCTCCTTCGGCACCGGCACCTCCTCGCACATCTACGGCGAGGCCTTCGCGCGCCAGGCCGGACTGGACGTGGTGCACGTGCCCTACAAGGGCGGCGCCGATGCGGCGAAGGATTTCCTGGCGGGTCGCGTGCAGTACTACTTCGACGCCGCGCCCAATGCCATCCAGAACGCGGCAACGGGCAAGGTCCGGATGCTGGCCGTGGCCGCACCGCGCCGCAGCCCGATGCTGCCCGACGTACCCACCATGACGGAACAAGGCGTGCGCGGCCTGGACATGGCGAGCTGGCTCGGCTTCTACGGCCCGGCGCGCATGCCCGGGCCGGTCGTGGCCCGCCTCAACGCGGCATTGACGCAGGTGCTGGCCATGCCCGCCACGCGCGAGTTCTTCCGCCAGGGGGCCTACGAAGCCGAGGCCTCGAGCCCGCAGCAGCTGGCCGAACTCACGCGCACGACTTACGACCAGTGGGGCGACATCATTCGCAGGCTGGGGCTGACGAAGCAGTAACTCAGGCAAAGAAGCGCAGCAGCAGCGCATTCACCTCGGCCGCGCGCTCGTACTGCACCCAGTGGCCCGCGCCGTCGACCACCGCGCCCTCGCGCTGAGGATGGCCGGCCGTGAGCTGCGCAACCAGCGGCCGCGAATCGGCCGTCACGTCGTGTTCGCCCCAGACCAGCAATTGCGGCCCGCCGAGCGCGTCGAGCGCGGCCTGCAGCCCGCCCGCCATCGAGACTTCCTTGCTGCGAAAGCGCGTGCCGTGGCAGGACACGTCATGGATGGCGAAGGCCAGCGCATCGATGGCCGAGGGCTCGTGCAGCATCAGCGCGCCGAGGTTGTGCAACAGCGCAGCGCGCTCTTCCTCGCGGTCCTTGGCGGCGCGCCAGTTGATCATGTCGACCGTCATGCGACGCATCGTTCCGTGCCCGCCGCTGCCCATCAGGGCCAGGCGCCGGATGCCGCCGCGCCGGAGTGCGAACTTCGCCGCCACCAGGCCGCCGAAGGAGAAGCCACCGAGGTCGATCTCGGTCTGCGCGCCGATCAGGCTGTCGAGCGTGGCGACCATTGCATCGAGCGAGGGCCCCAAGGCCTCCTGGCCCGGCGCGGGCCGCGGCGGCGTGTCAGAGTCGTTGAAGCCCGGCATGTCGGGCAGCCACAGCGTGTGCGCGGCCGACAGCGCCTCGATATTGCGCAGCCAGTGCATCCAGCTGCCATGGCCGCCATGCAGCAGCACCAGCGGCGGGCCGTCGCCGAAGCGGCGCCAGCGCACGCGCAGGCCGTCGTGCAAGGCATCGTGATGAACGGACAGCGCGTCGGTGCGCGCAATCAGCCGATGCGCCTGGGCATCGGCCACGGGGTCGAAAGTGTGGAGATCTGGCACCGGCACATTGTGCCGGCGTCGATCAAGCCGCGTCGCCGGCCGCCGCACCGAAGCGGTAGCTCGACACCGCGATGCCGCCCATGAAGGCGTCCTCGTGGTAGATGCGCTTGCCGGTGTCCTGCTCGGCGGCGCCGACCGCGACCATCAGCGGGATCAGGTGCTCTTCGCGCGGATGCGCAATGCGAGCCGCGGGCGCCTGCGACCAGTCGAGCAGGCGCTCGGCCCGCTGCGCCGGCGCCGCATCCACGGTCGCGGCCAGCCAGTCGTCGAAGGCCTTCGACGGCTCATGCGCCTGCGGACCGAAGTTGCGCAGGTTGTGATAGCTCAGGCCGCTGCCGACGATCAGCACGTTCTCGTTGCGCAGCGTCGCGAGCGCCCGGCCCAGCGCCAGGTGCTCGGCCGGATCGAGGCCGCGCTTGAGCGACAGCTGCACCACCGGCACGTCTGCCTTCGGATAGATCGCGGCCATCGGCGAGAACATGCCGTGGTCGAAGCCGCGTTCCGGATCCAGGCTCGCGGGCAGCCCGGCGGCCTCGATCAGCCCCTGCACGCGCCGCGCGAGCTCGGGCGAACCGGGCGCGTCGTAATGCACGTGGTAGGTGTGCTCGGGGAAGCCGCCGTAGTCGTAGATCATGGGCGGCTTGGGGTTGCCCATCACGGTGAACGCCGGCGCTTCCCAGTGCGCCGAGATCATCAGGATGGCGTCGGGCCGGCGGCCGATCTGGCGCGGCATGTCGGCCAGCGCGGCTTCGAGCTGGGCATAGGCATCGCCCATTTCCTTCTTCATCCACGGCCAGGGGCCGCCGCCGTGGGAGATGAAATAGGTGGGAAGGGTTTGCGTGGTCATGAGTGCCAGTCTAGAGATTTCCCTTCGAGAAATCGATAGGCTAGGATTCATCGAATCGTTTCTCTGCAGGAAATCAACCATGGACCGGCTGACCAGCCTGCGCGTGTTTCGCGACGTCGTCGAATTGGGCAGCTTCGTCGCCGCGGCCGAGCGCCTGGGCGTCTCGGCGCCGATGGCCAGCAAGCACGTGGCGCAGCTCGAGAAGTCGCTCGGCGCGCGCCTGCTGCATCGCTCGAGCCGGCATCTGAGCCTGACCGAAGCGGGCCAGGCCTGGTACGAGCAGAGCCGGCGCGCGCTCGACCTGCTCGATGCGGCCGAGGCCGCGATCGGCCAGAAGAACGAGGCGCCGCGCGGCCAGCTCAAGGTCAGCGCGCCCGTGTGGTGCGCCACGCCGCGCATTGCCCGCGTGCTGGCCGATTACCGCGAGCGCTTTCCGGAAGTGCTGGTCGACATGCACCTGGAGAACCGCAAGGTCGATCTCGCGGCCGACGGCTACGACCTCGCGCTGCGCGCGACGCAGGAGCCCTCGCCGGCGCTCATCGCGCGACCGCTGTGCCGCCTGCAGTTCCACCTGGTCGCCGCGGCCGACTACCTCGCGCGCGCCGGCGTACCTGCCGTGCCGGCCGACCTGGCGAAGCTCGGCGCCATCGTGCCGAGCTACGTCAATATCGAAGGGCTCGCGCTCAAGGGGCCGGGCGGGCGGCAGGTGCCGCTCAGGCTGCAACCGGTGATGAAGTCCGACGACACCACGCTCACACTGCATGCGGTGCGCGCGGGGATGGGCATGTCCTTTCTGCCCGAGTGGCTCATCGATGACGACCTGGCTGCCGGACGGCTGGTGCGCCTGGTGCCCGACTACACCGCGCCGGCGGTGACGCTGTTCGCCGTCTACACCAGCCGCCAGTACATGGCGCCCAAGATGCGCAGCTTCATCGACTTTCTGGGAGAGCGCTTGTCGGGGCGATAGGCGTTCGCTCTGGCCTGGCGCGAGCAGCGCAGGGAAGCCCGAAGGGCCGGTGACGTCGGCCGGCGCAGGGCACACCGCCCGCCTCCGCACCCATGGCACACCCATAGGCCTTGCGCATGCACAAGCACCTGCCCGCCGTTACAGTGGCGCCTCACTGGAGACAGCCCGACTTGTTCCGCTACTTCGAAAAACTGCTTCATCCCTATCCCCCCGCCGAACCCGCACTGCCGCCACTCGGCTTCTTCGCCTTTCTCTGGGCCTGCACCGAAGGCCTGCGCGGCAAGATCCTCGCCATGGCGCTGTTCACGGCCGCGATGTCGGCCTTCGAGGCGCTGCTGTTCGCGATGCTCGGGCGCATCGTCGACTGGCTCGGCGGCCAGGTGCCGGCCCGGCTGTGGGAAGAGCGCGGCGACACGCTGATGTGGCTGGGCGCGGCCCTGGTCGCCAGCATCGCGGTGGTGGCGCTGCAGACCGTGGTCAAGCACCAGACGCTGGCGGTCAACCTGCCGATGCGGCTGCGCTGGAACTTCCACCGCCTGATGCTGGGCCAGAGCATGGCCTTCTACCAGGACGAGTTCGCGGGCCGCATCACGGCCAAGGTGATGCAGACCGCGCTGGCCGTGCGCGAGACCGTGTTCGTGCTGGCCGACGTGCTGGTGGCCATGGGCGTCTACGTCGCGACCATGATCGTGCTCGCGGCCGTGCTCGACCCGCAGCTGATGCTGCCCTTCGTGATCTGGCTCCTGCTCTACATCGCCACGCTCGTCTTCTTCGTGCCTCGGCTCGGCGAGATCGGCAAGGCGCAGGCCGATGCGCGCGCCATGATGACCGGCCGCGTGACCGATGCCTACACCAACATCGCCACCGTCAAGCTGTTCTCGCACACCCAGCGCGAGGCCGGCTTCGCGCGCGCGGCGATGAAGGAATTCATGATCACCGGCTACGGCCAGATGCGGCTGGTGAGCGCCTTCGAGATCGCCAACCACACGCTCAGCATGGGCCTGACTGCCGGCATGGCAGGCACGGGCCTCTGGCTGTGGTCGCAGGGCGCGGTCGGCGTCGGCGCGGTGGCCGCGGCGACCGCGATGGCGCTGCGGCTGCAAGGCATGTCGCACTGGATCATGTGGGAGATGACCAGCCTGTTCGAGAACATCGGCACGGTGCAGGACGGCATGAAGACGCTGTCGCGCCCGCGCACCGTGCTCGATGCGCCCGATGCCGCCGTGCTTGCCGTGCCACGTGGCGAAGTGCGCTTCGATCATGCGAGCTTCCGCTACGCCGACGGCGGCCGCCGCGTGATCGACGACCTCACGCTCACCGTCGCGCCCGGCGAGAAGATCGGCCTGGTCGGCCGTTCGGGCGCCGGCAAGTCGACGCTGGTGAACCTGCTGCTGCGCTTCCACGATCTCGAAAGCGGCCGCATCCTGATCGACGGCCAGGACATCGCGCACGTGACGCAGGATTCGCTGCGCACGCACATCGGCATGGTCACGCAGGACACCTCGCTGATGCACCGCTCGGTGGCCGACAACATCGCCTACGGCCGGCCCGACGCGAGCGCGGAGGCGATCCGCGCGGCGGCCGAACGCGCCGAGGCGCACGACTTCATCCAGACGCTGGGCGACCCGAACGGCCGCCGCGGCTACGAGGCGCACGTGGGCGAGCGCGGCGTCAAGCTGTCGGGCGGCCAGCGCCAGCGCGTCGCGATTGCGCGCGTGATGCTGAAGGACGCGCCGATCCTGCTGCTCGACGAAGCCACCAGCGCGCTCGACTCCGAGGTCGAGGCCGCGATCCAGGCCAGCCTGTACCGCCTGATGGAAGGCAAGACCGTGATCGCAATCGCGCACCGGCTCTCGACCATCGCGGCCATGGACCGGCTGATCGTGCTCGACGAGGGCCGCGTGGTCGAACAGGGCGACCACCGCACGCTGCTGGCGCGGGGCGGGCTCTATGCGCGGCTGTGGGCGCATCAGAGCGGCGGCTTCCTGGGAGATGGTGACGACGAGTAAAAGAAGGCCAAAGGCTTTCCGGCGAGTCCTACAGTGCGCGAAGACAGCCGACTACAGCTTGAAATCCTGTGCCTGTCACCCTGGAATCGTCTTCAACAAGAGGAGTCCTCGCCGTGAATTCCATCATCTACATCGTTGGGCTGGTCGTGGTCGTGGTCGCCGTGCTCTCCTTCTTCGGCCTTCGCTGAGATAAACACACCGTTGCTTTTTCCGCGTCCTTTCGGCGCGGATCCGGGGCCATCGCGGCCCCGTTTTTCATGAGCGAGCGGCCGGGGGGCGCCGGGCATAATTTCGCGCTCTCTTTGAAGGAAGCCGTTGAACCCCGCAGCGCAGCGCTTTGATTTCCAGGATGCGACGATCGCCGAGGCCTTGCAACTGGTCGAAGAGGCGGGCCCGCTCGACGACGCGCAGGCAGTGCGCGAGGCCATGGCGCTACGGTCCGACGGCTGTGGCCGGATCATCGAACGCGCATGCCTCCTCGGGCAGCGCATCGGCCTGCTGAACGAACTGGAACGCGCCCGCGCCTGGGCCCCCTGGGTGCTGCTGGCGCTGGTGGCGCTGATCGTCGCGGGCGGCCTCACGCTCGCCGGCAGCGTGGTCGGCGGCAGCGCGCGCAGCATCAACGTGGTGGTGGCACTCGCCAGCCTGCTGGGCCTGCACCTCTTGACCCTGCTGCTGTGGCTCTTCGGATTGTTGGTGCCGCTGGGCTCTTTCAACGCCTCCTTCGGCTGGCTGTGGCTGGCGCTCACGGCCCGCGTGGCGGGCGGCAAGCGCGGCCAAACGCCGATCCTGCTGCGCGCGGCCACGCGCCTCCTGGCGCGCGCGCGCCTCCTGCCCTGGGCGCTGGGCTTCGCGAGCCACGCGATCTGGTCGCTCTCCTTCGCGGTGATGCTCGCCGTCCTGCTCTTCGCGCTGGCCTTCCGCAACTACACGCTGAGCTGGGAGACGACCATCCTCGACCCGGCCTTCTTCGTGCGCGGCGTGCAGCTGCTCGGGGCGGCGCCGGCCTGGCTGGGCTTTCCGGTGCCGGACGCGCAGACCGTGCTTTCGCCGCTCGCCGCCGCGGCCGGCCAGCGCGCCTGGGCGCTGTGGCTCACCGGCTGCATCGTGGTCTACGGGCTGCTACCGCGCCTTTTCTTCGCGCTGCTCTGCGCGCTGGTCTGGCAGGCGCGCAAGAAGGCGCTTGCGCCCGATCTTTCGCAGCCCTACTACCGCCGGCTGCTGGCGCGCTTCGAAGCGATGGCGCCGCGGCAGATCGTGGATGCCGATCCTGGCCGCCTGCCGCATGGCGCTGCTACCGGCCTGGCCGCGGGCGAGACCGCCGACACGCTGATGGCCATCGGCTTCGAACTACCGGACGAGCTGCCCTGGCCGCCGGCCGCGCTCGCTGCGGCGGGCGCGCAAGTGTTGCGCATCGACGGCAGCGCGAGCGCTCGGCGCGAACTGCTCGACACACTGGCCCGGCTGCGGCCGCGGCGCGTGCTGGTCGGCTGCAACGCGGCTTCCAGCCCGGACCGCGGCACCGAGCGCTTCCTGCGCGAGGTGGCCTCGCTCAGCAGCGAGTGCCGGCTGTGGCTGCTCGGCGGCGATGCGCAAGCGACGCGTCAGCGCTGGCATGCCTGGCTGGCCGATGCCGGCCTGGAAGGCATCGTCGCCAGCGACGCACCGGAGGCCGCGTTGCGCGGATGGGCATGACGACGACGGAGCCCATCCGCATCGCCGTCGTCGGCCATACCAACGCAGGCAAGACCTCGCTGCTGCGCACGCTGACGCGGCGCGTGAACTTCGGCGAGGTGTCGCAGCAGCCCGGGACCACGCGCCATGTCGAAGCCGTCGAGCTTCAGGTGAGCGGCCGCGCCGCGGTGCGCTTTCTCGACACGCCGGGCCTGGAAGACGCGGTCGCGCTGCGCGAACATCTGGCCGCCTTCGACGACAAGGACCTCACGCCACCCGAGCGCGTGCGCCGCTTCCTCCACGGTCCCGAGGCGCACGGCGTCTTCGAGCAGGAGGCCAAGGTGCTGCGGGCACTGCTGGAGGTCGATGCCGCCTTTCTGGTGATCGATGCGCGCGAGCCGGTGCTGCCCAAGTTCCGCGCCGAGATCGAGCTCCTCAACGCTTGCGCGCGGCCGGTGCTGCCGGTGCTCAACTTCGTGCGCGATGCGGCGACTCGCGAGGCCGCCTGGAAAGAACTGCTCTCGGCCTACGGCCTGCACGTGGTGGTGCGCTTCGATGCAGCCGCGCCCTTCGTCGGCGCCGAGCGCGAGCTCTACCGCGACCTCGCCACGCTCTTGCGCGACCGGCGCGCACAGCTCGACGGCGTGGCCGCTTATCTCGAAGCCGAGTTCGCCCAGCGGCGTCGGGCGGCGACGACGCGCGTCGCCGAGCTGCTGGTCGATGCGGCCGCGATGCGCCGCAGCGTATCGGCCGTCGAATTCGCCGTCGAAAGCAGCCGCCAGCGCCTGATCGCCGCGCTGCAGAAAGACGTGTTCGACAAGGCGCAGCGATGTGCGGACGACCTGCTCGCGCTCTACGGTTTCCGCGAGGGCGATGCCGACGAGGCGCCGCTGCCGATGGTCGAAGGCCGCTGGACCATGGACTTCTTCCACCCCGAGGCGCTGAAGGACGCCAGCGTCCTGCTCGGCAAGGGCGTGGCCGTCGGTGCCGCCGTCGGCGTGGTGGCCGACCTGGCGCTCCATGGCCTCTCGCTGGGTGCGGGCGCAGCGCTCGGCGGCGCCATCGGCGGCGCGGTCTCGCAAGGCCTGGGGCCGCTGGGCCGCAAGCTCGCCAACAAGCTGCGCGACGTGCACGAGCTCACGGCGGAAGACCGCGTGCTGTTCGTGATCGCAAGCTGGCAGCTCAAGCTTTTGCGCGCGTTGGAGCAGCGCGGCCATGCGGCCGTCGACCGCATCGCCGCCGGCGCGGCCGCGAGCAGTACCGAAGCCGCCCAGCGCCCCCTGGCCGAGCTCGTGCGCGCCGCGCAGCCGGCACGCAGCCACCCCGACTGGGAAAGCAGCGCCCGCCTGCGCTGGCGCGAGGCGCCGCAGCGCCAGGACGTGGTGGCGCGGGTGGCCGAGCGCGCCGCGGCCGCCATCGAAGCGCTCGAGACTGCGGCATGATCCGGGAGATGGAAGACACCTGCCCCCGACCCCTCGCGATCATCAAGCTCGGCGAGACCTTCGACGCGCTGCGCGAAGCCCGTGGCGACTTCGAGCACTGGGTGGCGGCCGGCCTCGGCGCCACCCGGCTGCCGATCATGGTGCTCGATCCGCGCCGCGGCGACACGCTGCCGCCGCCCGAACAGATCTCGGGCGCGATCGTGACCGGCTCGCATGCGATGGTCTCGCACCGCGAGCCCTGGAGCGAAGCCACCGGCGCCTGGATGGCGCAACTGGTCGCCCACGGCACGCCGGTCCTGGGCATCTGTTTCGGCCACCAGTTGCTGGCGCATGCGCTGGGCGGCGAGGCCGGCAATCACCCGGGCGGCCTGGAAATCGGCACCGTCGAGATCGCGCTGGCCGACGCGGCAAAGGACGACCCGTTGCTGCAGGGGCTGCCCGCGCGCTTCGACGCGCAGGAGGTGCATTGGCAACGCGCGCTGCGGCTGCCCGAAGGCGCCGTGCTGCTCGCAGGCAACGCCTTCGAACCTCACCAGGCCTTCCGCGTCAGGCTGCGCGCCTGGGGCGTGCAGTTCCATCCCGAATTCGATGCCGAGGTCATGCGCGGCTACATCGACTGCATGGCCGGCGAGCTGCAGGCAAATGGCATCGACCCGGCCGCGCTGCGCGAGCGCGTCGCCGGCACCGCGACGGCGGCGCAACTGCTCGGCCGCTTCGCCCACATCGCGGAAGAACATGACGCCGGAGTGCGCACGCCTGGCCCGGCTGAACGCGGGGCCCGGCATCGGATTGCGACTACAGAAAGCCCCCCGCAGTTGCGCTAAGGTGCAGCGCAGCTTTCCCTTCGAAAGAACAGCCATGGCCACCACCCCACCCGTCGTCGCACGGGCCCGCAAGCATTTCTCGATGATCCGCGGCTTCCACCTGGCCGACGTGTTCACGCTCGGCAACGCGGCCTGCGGCGTCGGCGTCGTGTTCCTTTCGATGGCCTATGTGGCGAGCCAGTCGCTCGCGCAGTTCCTCTGGGCCGCGGCGCTGGCGCCCGCCGCCTTCGTGTTCGACGTCTTCGACGGCCGCATCGCGCGCTGGCGGCAAACCCAATCGGCGCTCGGCCGCGAGCTCGACTCGCTGGCCGACGTGATCTCCTTCGGCGTGGCGCCCGCCGCGCTGGCCTTCGCCGCCGGGCTCGACGGCGGCTGGGATTGCGTGATCCTGATCTATTTCGTCGGCTGCGGCGTGAGCCGCCTGGCGCGCTACAACGTCACGGCCGAAGCGCTCTCGGCCGGCGCCGACAAGGTCAAGTACTTCGAGGGCACGCCGATCCCGACCAGCGTGGTGCTGGTGGGCGTGCTCGCCTGGGCCGCCTGGCAGGGCCGCATCGGCGACGCGGTCTGGGGCGGCGTGTGGATGCTCGGCCCCTGGGCCCTGCATCCGCTGACGCTGCTGTTCGCGCTCTCGGGCACGTTGATGATCAGCAAGACGCTGCGCATTCCCAAGCTGTGATGCGCGCCGCCCGCGTTGTCGCTTGCGTCGCGCTGGGACTGGCTCTCTCGGGCTGCGCCAGCCTGCCCGACCGTGTCGAGCGCAGCGAGTCGGTGGCACTCGCCGACACCGCCGGCACCCGCCTCGGCCAGGCGCTCGCGCCGGAGCTGGCGACGCATGCGGGCAAGTCGGGCATCCTGCCGCTGGTCGCCGCGCAGGAAGCTTTCGCGGCCCGCGTGGTGCTGGCCCAGGCCGCGGAGCGCAGCCTCGATCTGCAGTACTACATCTGGCGCGGCGACACCACTGGCCAGCTGCTGTTCGAGGCCGCGTGCAAGGCGGCCGAGCGCGGCGTTCGCGTGCGCCTCTTGCTCGACGACAACAACACCAGCGGACTCGACGCCACCCTCGCCGCGCTCGATGCGCATCCGAACATCGAGGTCCGGCTCTTCAATCCCTTCGCGAATCGCGGCTTCCGGGTCGGCGACTTCGCGCTTGACTTCTCGCGCGTCAACCGCCGCATGCACAACAAGTCCTTCACGGCGGACAACCAGGTCGCGATCGTCGGCGGGCGCAATGTGGGCGACGAGTACTACGGCGCCGATCTGCAGCTCGGCTTTCAGGACCTGGACGTGATCGCGATCGGGCCGGTGGTGCGCGAGGTCTCGCGCGAGTTCGACCTGTACTGGAACAGCGAGGCTGCTTATCCGGTCGCGAGCCTGCTGCCGTCGGCGCCTGCGGATGCCGCAGCGCGGCTACGCGAGCAGTGGGCGCAGCTGCGGCAGCAAGCCGAGACGCAGCGTTACCTCGAGGCCGTGCGCCAGACGCCGCTGATGCGCGAGGTGGCCGAGCGCCGCCTGCCCTTCGAGTGGGCCGATGCGCGCGTGGTGAGCGATGTGCCCGCCAAGGTGCAGTCGGCGGCGGGGCAGGAAGAGCAGCTCATGTTCCCCCTGCTCAAGGAGGCCATGGGTGAGCCGAAGCGCGAGCTCGACCTGGTGTCGCCCTACTTCGTGCCCGGCGCCGGCGGCACGCGCGAGCTGGCCGCGCTCGCCGCACAGGGCGTGAAGGTGCGCATCCTGACCAACTCGTTGGCCGCGACCGACGTGGGCGTGGTCCATGCAGGCTACGCCCGCTACCGCAAAGAGCTGCTCGTCGGCGGTGCCGTGCTCTACGAGCTCAAGCCGAGCGCCGCTGCGCCGCCGCGTCCGGAGGAGGAGAAGCGCCAGAACCCAGGCGGAAGTTCGGCCGCGAGCCTGCATGCCAAGACCTTCGCGGTGGACCGCAGCCGCATCTTCGTCGGCTCGCTCAATCTGGATCCGCGCTCGGTGCACCTCAATACCGAGATGGGCGTCGTGATCGACAGCCCCGTGCTCGCCGAGCGGCTGGCCGTTGAGATCGACAATGTCGTTCCGACGCTCGCCTACGAGGTGCGCCTG
Source organism: Variovorax sp. LjRoot84 (assembly GCF_964254305.1). Taxonomy (NCBI): domain Bacteria; kingdom Pseudomonadati; phylum Pseudomonadota; class Betaproteobacteria; order Burkholderiales; family Comamonadaceae; genus Variovorax; species Variovorax sp. LjRoot84. Next base: position 2,340,670 of record NZ_CAXUTE020000001.1, on the reverse strand, counting down.
CCGGCCGACGGACGCGGCATGGAGTGGATCGACCGCGGCCCGGCGGGCGAAACCCGCTACACGACGGAGCCGGGCGCCGGCGCCATGCGGCGCCTGTGGATCGACTTCCTCTCGATCCTGCCGATCGAGTGGCTGCTGTAGCGCTGGCTCGTCGGCGACAGCTCACCCGGGTTATCACGCAATCGTCACCTGCAAGCGGCAACCTGTAATCGACAGCTTCGTTTTCACTGCAAGGCTTCGACCATGACAATCACGACATCTTCCCGGTTTGCACCGAGCGCGATCGCCCTGGCCTTCGCCGCCTTGCTCGCGGCTTGCGCGAGCAACCCTGCGCCGGGCTCGCGCAGCGTGACGATCGAACGCACCACCTACGGCATCGCACACATCACTGCGCCGGACTACGAAGGCATCGCCTACGGCGTGGCCTACGCGCATGCGCAGGACAACGTGTGCCAGACCGCGGAGCATCTGCTCACCGTGCGCGGCGAGCGCGCGCAGTTCCTGGGCGCGCAGGCCACCGGCGAACTCGGCCTGGGCCGGCTGCCGAACACGCAGATCGACCTGTTCGTGCGCGCCCACATGGACGACGCCGCGCTGGCGCGTGCCGCCGCCGCCAACAACGAGGACGTCAAGGCCTCGCTGCGCGGCTACGTGGCCGGCTACAACCGCTACCTGCAGGATGCGGGCCCGAACGGCCTGCCCGAAGCCTGCCGCAACAAGCCCTGGGTACGGCCGATGTCGCTGGCCGACCTGTCGCGCACCACCGAGATGTCGATGATCCAGGGCGGCATCGGCGCGCTGGCCGGCGCGGTGCTCGCGGCAGCGCCGCCCGCGCCGGGAACGCGGAACGCCGCAGAGCCGGTCGCGCTGCAGCAGGCGGTCGCGGAGATCGGCCGCCACAGCTTCAATGCGAACCCCGAGGGCGGCGAGCTCGGCTCCAACGGCTGGGCCTTCGGCCGCAACGCCACGCCCGACGGCCGCGGCCTGGTGCTGGGCAATCCGCATTTCCCGTGGGCCGGCACCAACCGCTTCTGGGAGATGCACCTCACCATCCCCGGCCAGCTCGACGTGATGGGCGCCACCGGTGGACTGAGCCCGGTGGTCGCGATCGGCTTCAACAAGGACGTGGCCTGGACGCACACGGTCTCCACCGGCAAGCGCTTCACGCTGTATGAACTCAAGCTCGACCCGGCCGACCCCACGGTCTACATCGTCGACGGCCAGCGCAAGAAGATGACGACCAGGATCGTCAGCCTGCCCGCCGTGGGCGGCCCGGCACCGCCGAAGACTTTCTACAGCACCGAATGGGGCCCGGTCGTCTCGCTGCCGCGCGCCGGCCTCGGCTGGACCGCCACCACCGCCTACGCGATCCGCGACGCCAACACGCAGAACGTGCGCTCGGCCCAGAGCTGGATGCAGATGGCGCTGGCGCGCAACGTCGGCGAACTGCGCGCCGCGATGGGCAACCAGGGCATGCCGTGGATCAACACCATCGCGGCCGACCGCGAGGGCAATGCGATGTACGCCGATCTCTCGGTGGTGCCCGACGTGTCGGCCGAAATGCTGAAGGCCTGCGCGCCCTCACCCCGTGCCGCCGCGCTGCTCAACGCCGCCGGCCTGCCGGTGCTCGACGGCTCGCGCTCGGCCTGCGCCTGGAACCGCGACGCCGCAGTCGCGATGCCCGGCGTGACCGCTCCGGCGCGCATGCCGGTCGTCGTGACGCCGGACTGGGTGCAGAACAGCAACGACAGCTTCTGGCTCAGCAACCCGCACATCGAAGCGCCCGCCGGCATCTCGCCGCTGGTTGGCTTCACCGGCACGCCGCAGCGGCTGCGCACGCGCAGCGGGATCATGGAAATCGAAGCCCGGCTGGCCGGCAACGACGGCCTGCGGGGCGACAAGATGGGCGCGGCCGAGCTGCGGAGCGTGATCTTCCGCGACCGCAACCTGGCCGGCATGCTGGTCGCCGATGACCTGGTGGCGGCCTGCAACGCCGGCGCCTCGGCGCTCACGCCGGACCAGGCGCTCGGCTGCCGCGTGCTCGCCGCCTGGGACCGCACCAGCAACGGCGCATCGAAGGGCGCGCCGCTGTTCCGCGAGTTCTGGCGCAAGGCCAAGGACGTGCCGAAGGTCTGGCGCGTGCCCTTCGACCCGACCCGTCCGGTCGCGACACCGGCCGGCCTCGACATGGCCACGCCGGCCACGCGCGAGGCCGTCTTCAAGGCGCTGGGCGACGCGGTCGCCATCGTGCGCACCGCCGGCTTCGCGGCCGACGTGCCGCTGGCCGAAGTGCAGACCCGCACGGTGCGCGGCCAGAAGGTCGCGATCCACGGCGGCGACGAGTTCGAGGGCGTGCTCAACAAGGTGGAGAGCCAGGGCCAGTCGCTGATCGATCCCAAGGGCTACAACATCAACTACGGCAGCAGCTACATGCAGGTGGTGGGCTTCGACCAGCGCGGGCCGGTGGCACAGGCCATACTGACCTACGGCCAGAGCAGCGACCCCGCATCGCCGCGCGCCTACGACCAGCTGCCGCTGTTCGCCGCCAAGCAATGGCATCCACTGCCCTTCCACCGCGCCGACATCGAGGCGCAGCGCGTGGGCGCCCCCCTCCGACTCGCCTATTGAAAGAAACTCCATGAACGACGGTCTGGATCAACTGGTGCAACTGGCCGGCGCAGTGCCGCTGGCGCCGGCCTGCGATCACTTCTACTTCCTGCGCCACGGTCAGACCGAAGGCAACGCGCAGCGGATCTTCCAGGCGGTCAACACGCCGCTGAGCGTGCTCGGCCTGCAGCAGGCCACGCGCGCGGCCGAACTGCTGGCCGGCGAACCGATCAGGAGCGTGGTGTGCAGCGATGCGAAGCGCGCCTTCGACACCGCCCACACGGTCGCGGCCGGCCTGCGCATCGCGCCGCTGGTGCTCGAAAGCCTGCGCGAGCGCAATTTCGGCGCGCTGATCGGCACCTCCTCCGCCAACCTGGACTGGGCCTGCGAACCCGAGGGCGGCGAGACGCTGGCCCAGTTCATCGCCCGCAAACGGGCCGCGCTCGAAGTCGCGCTTGCCCATCCGGCACCGGTGCTGGTGGTGGCGCATGGCGGCTCGCTGCACGTGCTGGCGGCGCTGCTCGGCGTGGCTATCGACCTCGGCGTGATGGGCAATGCCCAACCCTTGCGTTTCGAGCGAAACGGTCCTACATGGCGGGTGAAGCCGCTCCTGCAACATGTGGATGGCGGAGCGGCGGTGGCCTGAAGGCCGCACCACGCATCCTCCACCCACCACCATGGAATTCAAGGACTACTACCAAGCACTGGGCATCGAACGCGGCGCGTCGAACGACGAGGTCCGCAAGGCCTACCGCAAGCTCGCGCGCAAGTACCACCCCGACGTCAGCAAGGAACCCGACACCGAGCGGCGCATGCGCGAGATCAACGAGGCCAACGACGTGCTGCGCGACAAGGAAAAGCGCGCCGCCTACGACGCGCTGGCCGACCAGGTCGCGCAGGGCCGCTACGCCGGCGGCCGCCCCGGCGAGGGCTTCCAGCCGCCGCCGGGCTGGGACGAGGGTTTCGAATTCCATCGCGGCCCGGGCCAGGGCCCGGCCGACCATGCCGAGTTCAGCGAGTTCTTCTCTTCGCTCTTCGGTGCGGCCGAACGGCGCAGCGCCGAGCGCCGCCACTACCGCGCACGCGGCGAGGACCACCACGCGGCCATCGAGATCTCGCTCGAAGACGCGCTGCACGGCGCCGAGCGCGAGATCACGCTGCGCTCGCAGGAGATCGACGCCCGGGGCCGGCCCGAATGGAAGACGCGCACGCTCAGCGTGAAGATTCCCGCCGGCGTTCATCCGGGCCAGTACATCCGGCTCGCCGGCCAGGGCATGCCGGGCCATGGCGGCGAGCCGGCCGGAGACCTCTACTTCGAGGTGCGCATCGCGCCCCACAAGCTCTACCGCATCGAGGACCGCGACCTCTACATGACGCTGCCCGTGACGCCGACCGAAGCCGCGCTCGGCGCCCAGGTGAAAGTGCCGACGCCCGCCGGCGGCGTGGTCGAGGTGACCGTGCCGCGCGGCGCGCGCAACGGCCTCAAGCTGCGGCTCAAGGAACGCGGCCTGCCGGGCAAGCCGCCGGGCCACCTCTACCTGCTGCTGGAGATCGCGCTGCCGCCGGCCGACACCGAGGCCGCGCGCAAGGCTTACGAGCAACTGGCGCAGGCCGCGCCCTTCGACCCGCGCCGCCATCTCGGAGTGTGACGAACATGGCTACCCATTCCTTCACTGCCACGATACTGAGCAGTTCGCACCCGCTCCCCGCGCACGAACTGGCGCATGCCTGCGGCGCCGAGATCGAGTGGGTCGTTCAACTGGTCGAGGTCGGCATCGTCGAGGTGCGCACGCCGGCCGAGCGCCCGGAGGACTGGTGCTTCCACAGCGCCGACCTGCAATGCGCGCTGGCCGCGCGCCGGCTCGAGCGCGACTTCGGTGTCGGGCTCGACGCCGCGGCGCTGATCCTCGACCTGGAGCACGAGGTGCGCCGGCTGAAGGCGGTGCTGCGCGCCCGGGGACTCGAACGCGAAGCCTGAGCGTTTTGCAGGGCGGCGCATGTCGCCGCAAAATCGTTATTTCACATACATTCGCCCGCGTTGCCGCGCGGTTCGAAACATCACACCATGCAAATGACATCCGTTGTCAAAGGAGTGCGCTTCGACGCTGCCGTGGCGCCACTGGTGTCGCGCATGGAGCTGGTGAACGACCATCGCGAGTCCCTGCAGCGCCTTGCAGACATCTGGGACCAGCTGGCGCTGCTCGGGCAGATGAGCGACAGCGGCACCGACATCGCATCCACCGGCGCCCGCTTCCACGAACTCACCGGCGTGCTGCTCGATTCGCTGGCGCGCAGGCTGCTGCAGGACGCGCTGCGCACCGCGCGCGCCAAGGCCCAGACCGGCATCGACATCCTGGTGCGCAACCTCTATGAGCGCACGGCCGACATCGGCTTCCTTGCAACCGACTCGGCGCTGCGCGATGCCATCGCCGGAGGCGCCCAGGTGCGCCAACGGCTGCGCGCCTACGCGACCAAGTACAGCGTCTATGACGACGTGATCCTTCTAGGCGCGGATGGCGCGGTGCTCGCTCGCCTGGACGAGAGCGTTGCCGCTACGGCTGCCGGCGGCGAGCTCATGCAGGCCGTGCTGCACTCGGGCGCCCCCTTCGTCGAATCGTTCGGACGCTTCGAACTGCTCGGCGGCCGGCGCGGCCTGCTCTACGGTGCGCCGGTACGGGAGAGCGATGCCGGCGCCGTGATCGGCGCCCTGTGCCTGTCGTTCCGCTTCGACGACGAGATGCGCGCGATCTTCGCCGCGCTGGCCTCGCGCGACGACGCCTCGGTCGTGCTTCTGCTGGACGCTGGCCGCACGGTGATCGCCAGCTCCGACCCGCAACAGGTCCCGGTCGGCGCCGTCCTTCCCCGTGCCAATGCGCTGGGCCATGGCCTGCGCTTTGGGGGCCGCGATTACCTGGCTGCGCAAACGCCGGCAGCGGGCTACCAGGGTTATCGGGGCCCCGGCTGGGATGGCTGCGTCCTGGTGCCCGTGGATCTGGCCTTTCGCGCCGACATCGCAGGCAGCACGAGCGATGCGGCGCTGTCGAGCCGCGTCGTGGCGGCCAGCCGCCTGTTCGGCGAGGAGCTACAGGCCATTCCGGCGCACGCCAAGAGCATCCAGCGCGGGCTCGAACGCCTGGTGTGGAACGGCCAGGTGCGAATCCGCCACGAGCAGGACGGCCATGCCCCCAATGCGCACTTCGCCGGCGCGCTGCTGGAGCGCGTGACGCGCACCGGCCAGCGCATCAGCGCGGTGTTCGAGCACGCGATCGGCGACCTGCAGCAGTCGGCCGTGGCCTCGGTGCTCGAAGAGGTGCGCGCCTGCTCGGCGCTCGGCATCGACATCATGGACCGCAGCTTCTACGAGCGGGCCAACGACTGCCGCTGGTGGGCCCTGGACAGCAGCTTGCAGCGCGCCACCCGCGAGCGCGACTCGCGGGCCTGCAGCGAAGCGACGGCGGTGCTGGGCCGCATCAACGGCTTGTACACGGTCTATTCCCAGTTGCTGCTGCTTGACCCGCAAGGGCATGTGCTGGCGGCCTCCAACGGCACGCCCGCCGCTGCGCCGCTCGTGGCCGCATGGCTTCCGGCCGCGCTGGCCTTGCGCGACGAACAGGCCTTCGTGCGCTCGAGCTTCGCCGCCTCGCCGCTCTACGGCGACCGGCACACCTACGTGTTCGCGGCGCCGGTGCAGGGCGCCGGCGGCAACGCCGGCTGCGTCGCCATCGTGTTCGACAGCGAGCCGCAGATGCAAGCCATGCTGCGCGACGCCCTGCCGGTGGACGCCGAAGGCCGGCCGATGCCGCAGGCACTGGGCCTCTTCGTCGCACGCGGCGGAGCCGTGGTGGCCAGCACCGGCGGAGCCTGGAAAACCGGCACCACGGCCCCCTTCGCGGACCGCCTCGCGCACCTTGCGCGCGGCGCCTCCAGCGGCACGGTGCTCGAGATCGATGGCATGCTGTATGCCGCCGGCATCACCATGTCCTGCGGCTACCGCGAATACGAGAGTGGGGCCACCTGCAGACCGGACGACGTGGCTTGCGTGATCCTCATTGCCCTCTGCGAACGTGCGGCCCAGGATGGCGCGGCAGCGTTGGAACCCTTCGATCCGCCGGCGGGTTCGCTCCCCGGCACGGACCGCGTCGCCATCGCCAGCACGCTCGTCGGCGACCAATGGCTGGGGCTTCCGGCCTCACAGGTGATCGAGGCCGTGGTGGTGCCGCAGGTCGCATCGGTGAGCGGCGTTGCCGCCGGCACGACAGGCATCGCGATGCACGATGGCCAGGCGCTTGCCGTGGTCGATCTGCGACGGCGGCGCGGCCAACCCTCGACGGCTTCGGGCGCCGACCGCCTGCTCGTGGTGTGCAAGACGGATTCGGGCCAGCGATTCGCGCTGCGGGTCGACGAAGTCGGCACGGTGTTCGACGTGCAGCGATCGGCCCTGCAGGATCTGCCAGCCGCGCTGGCGGCGCATGATCCGCTCGCGACCGCGGTCGTGCGCGGGGGCAATCCCTCGGATCAGCGCATGCTGACCGTCATCTCGGTCGACAAGCTGATTTCGAAGTAGGAGGCGGCTGGCAGACAGCGACCGCCGGTCGTGCAGACTCCTAGGGTCTGTTAACCCTAGCATTCCGGCTTCGAAGGAGTTCCCCATGTCCGTGGTCTGCGCCGCCTGCAAGACCGAGAACCGCGCCAATGCCATGTTCTGCCGCGGCTGCGCGGCCAAGCTGCCCGGCTTTGCCGCCACCGGGCCGTCCGCGCTCGAAGGCATGAAGCCGGTGCAGACGGCGCCCGCACCGGCGCAGGCCGCGGGCCCGACGCCCGGCATGCTGCCGATCGAGACGCGCGCCTTCTGGATCCGCTTTGCGGTGTTGTCGATCGTGATCACCGCCTGCTTCGGCAGCTGGGTGGCTTATGTGACGCGCAAGCCGCCGGCACCCGCGCCCGCTGCCGTGGCGGCCGCTCCAGCGGCACGCGCGGCACCGGTGCGCGCATCGGCGCCTCCGGCGGCGCCGCTCGATCGCGTGCCCATGGTGCCGTCCGTGCCGGTGCGGACCGTGGAAACGCTCGGCCCGGCCGAGACGATCGTGGAGCCGGGCCCCGTGCGCTCGGAGCCGGAACGCCCCATCGCCTCCTACCAGCCCACCGTCCCGGTCGAGCGGACGGTTCCGCCCCGAAAGATCGTGGCCCGCAACGACGGCAACGGCGGCAACGGCGCCGCCGATCCACGGCCCGGCTGCGCGCACCTCAACTTCATCGCCGCGGCCCGTTGCGAGGCGGCGCAATGCGCCAAGAGTCCGTTCAACCACCACCCGCATTGCAATGCGGTGCGAGAGCAGACGCGGCGCGACATCGCACGGCGCAACCCGAGCTTCTGAGCCCTACTGCATCTGCCCCAGGTTGCCGATGCGCACCAGCATCTCGGTGAACATCTGCATGTCGGCATCGAGGTCGGCGACTTCCTTGAACTCCTTGGCGTTGTGCGCGGTGTACTTCTTGCCCGGCATGGCCGGGCCGAAGTTGATCGCGTTGGGCATCAGCTTGGCGGTGGTGCTGCCGGCCGTGGGCACCGGCTTGGCTTCGAGGCCGGTGGTGTCGCCGAAGATGTTGAGCAGCGTGGACAGCCACGCGCCCTTGGGGTCGCGCGCCATCCAGTCGCCCTGCTGGTAGTCGATCTCGACCTTGGCCTGGCTCTCGGCCGCCCAGCCCTTGACCCTGGCCGTGACGGCCTGAGTCAGCTTCTCGGGCGTGTTGCCGCGCGGCATGCGTACGTTGGCCGTGACTTCGAGCTTGCCGTCCTTCTCGCGGATCAGGTTGGGCGACATGGTGAGCGGTCCCATGAAATCGTCCTTGTAGCCCACGCCCATCTTCTCGCCGAGATAGTCGGTGCCGTAGAGCGCGTTCAGGTACTTGACGGCCTTCGCATGGTGGTTGTCGTCCAGCGCCACGCCGGACTCCTGCAGGAAGAGCGCAAGGCGCGGGAGGGGATTGACGCCCTCCTCCGGCCGCGAGCCATGGGCCGAGACGCCGACGACCTTGATCTCGATGCTGTCGGCACTTTTCGCGATGTCGATGCCGAACTTGCCGCCCTGGCCTTCGTACTTCTGGATGAAGGCGGCCTTCGCGCCTTCCAACTGCGACGCGGCCCGCGCGAGATCGCCAGCCTTGAGCGTGGCGGTGGCGTTCTGCGGCACCGCGTTGGCGGCCGCTGCGCCGGCCATCGCGGTGATGGCGGTGCGCTTGCCGTCTGATGCTTCGACCGGAAAGAACACCTTGAGGCCGCCCGATCCCTTCTCCGCCACCACCGCCGGGTACTTGCTGTCGAGCACGATGTTGTACTCGGGCAGCGACGTTTTCTCGCGGTAGTACTTCATGGCGTCGCCGCCGGTTTCCTCGGTGGTCTCGATCATGAGGCGGATCGTGCGGTCCAGCGGCAGGCCGCTCTCCTTCACCGTTTTCATTGCATAGAGCACGGCCGCGATCGAGCCCTTGTCGTCGATGGTGCCGCGGCCGTAGAGGTAGTCGCCCACGCGCGTGAGCTTGAAGGGGTCGAGCCGGGTGCCGTCGTCCAGCACCCATTCCGCGAGCACCGCGGGCACCACGTCGGCATGGGTGAGGATGCCGAACTCCTCCTTGCCGCGGCCCGGCAGCTTGACCTCGAAGATCCGGTTGTCGACGTTGCGGTATTGCAGGCCGAAGTCACCCGCCATCTTCTCGACCAGCTGGCCGAACTCGATGATCGCCTTGTTCTCGTGCGGCGGCACGCGGTCGATGCGCACGGTGGGAATCGCCACCATGGTCTCCATGCTCGCGATCACGGCCTTCTGGTTGTGCAGGCGGTTGTAGAGACCGAGCAGGCGGGCGATGTTGACCAGGTCGTCGCCGGCCAGCGGCGCCTTCTTCTCGTAGGCCGCGACGCTGGCCTTGAGCTTCGGCTGGGTCTTGGCGGCCTGCGCGAGGAAGGCGCGGAAGCTCGGCGACGACTTGGCCTGCTGGGCTGCGGCCAGCTGGTCGAGCTCGGGTTTCTTGAGAGTGTCTGCTTGCGCCGGCAGGCCGAGCGCGAGGGCCAGGCCCAGGGACAGGATGGACAAGGAGAGATGCTTCATGGGTGACTCCCGGGGAGGGGAAATTCGCTTGGGAGCGGCGAGTCTACAAAGCGCAGTCGGCCCGCGTGGTCAACACATCTCCATGCAGAAGGCTTTGCGCAGGATGGTGGTTGTCGGCGCGCCCGGCCGGACTCCGAATACTCGGGTTCGCATGAATGAAATGTCTATCCGTCACCCAGTCGACGGGACTAGACTTTCCATGCTCGCGCATCGCGAGCGGCACAGAACGCTGGAAGGAGGGTTGTGGCCATGGCTTTCTATCTGACGCGCTTCAGCTACACGCCGGAAACCTGGGCTCGATTGACGAAGAAACCCGAAGACCGTCGCGAAGCTGCACGCAAGTACATCGAGTCGGTCGGCGGGAAGCTGCACGGCTTCTGGTACGCGTTCGGCACCTACGACGGCTATACCCTCTGGGAGGCGCCTGACAACGTCTCGATGGCCGCAGTCGCGATTGCCTTAGGTGCAGGCGGCGCGCTGTCGAAAGTCGAGACGACGCCGCTGCTCACCGTCGAGGAGACCCTGGACGCCCTCGGCCGCGCGCAGGCGGTCGGCTACCGTCCGCCCGGCGCGTAGTTGTCGATGTCAGATCGGCGACAGACCAGGTCCGTCGCGATCCAGCTTGAGGGCTTGCATGAGCGCCACAAAGCGTGGCTCCGAGCGCAGGCCCGTCCAGTGGGGATCGCCTTTCAGAAACACCATTCGAGTGTCTCGCAGCACCAACCCCTGTTCCAGTGCAGTGAGAGCCGACCCGACTTCACCCAGCGCCGCATGCAACGATGCAATTGAAGTCGGGGTGACGTAGCGCGACTTCGATGCGGTCAAGAGCTGGTTCAGGATCGATCGAGCCTCTTCGGTTTCTCCAAGGCGCGCCAAGTGCACGCCCAGCACCGACCAGGACCGGGTGGTGGCATCGGACAGCGCCACCGCGCGCCGGATCGAGGCAATGCCTTGTTCCGGTCGCGCATCGGACATGTGCAGCAAGCCCGCTGCGAGATGGGTAAGCCAGAGATCCGGAGAATATCGAGCGAGCGGTTCAGCCGAATTCGGGCTTCTTCTCGTTGACCGTTTGCCAGCAGAAGGCTTGCTTCCACCGTGTTGTAGACCGGGGACATCGGGTCGAGTGATCGCGCTGTCCGCAAATGGACGAACCCGTCGGCGAGGCGGCCTTTGCTCAGGAGCAGCAGCGCCAGGCCCCAGTGCGCAGTGGCCGTGTTCGGGTTGATGGTCAACCCGCGACGAAATGCATGCTCGGCGCCCACCCAGTCGAAGTCGAACCAGAAGCGGCTGAAGCCGAGACCCGCATGAGCCTCCGCCAGATTGGGGACCAGCGCGAGCGCATGCTTCAACGCAGCGTTCGCCGGTGATCTCGTCATACTGCGCAACAGATGCAGGTTCGCGCGTGAGTTGGTGATCTCTGCCGGAAGGTCCTATCGAACCCGCCACAGAAAAGGAAGAAACACATGCCCAGCGCCGAAACACTGGAACGCTTCATCGCCCGCGTCGAAGAGAACGCACATGCCGAAGCCGTCGAGGAGTTCTACGCCCCGAATGCCTCGTTGCAGGAGAACCAGGAAGCGCCGCGCGTCGGCCGCGACGCGGCCGTGGCACGCGAACGCGCCATGCTGGCCAAGGCCTCTTCGATCTCCTCGACCTGCGTGCGCCCGGTGTTCGTGAACGGCGACCGCGTCGTCATCCGCTGGATCTTCCACTTCGAGTGGACGGACGGCACGGCCACGCACATGGAGGAGCTCGCCTATCAGCGCTGGGAGGGCGAACGCATCGCCGAGGAGACCTTCTTCTACGACCCGGCGCAGCGCGTGCCAGTCAAGTCGAAACTCTAGAACGCCGGATTCCTGCGCAGCGCGTAGGAAGCTGCCGACAGACATGCGGCAGTCTCTATGGAAAGTGGGGAACCTTGGTTCAATTCAAGGAGTTCCCCCATGTCCATGGTCTGCGACGTCTGCAGAACCTCCAACCCCGACAGCGCGATGTTCTGCGACGGCTGCGCCAGCGCGCTGCGAGGCCTCGCGCCCACCGGCTTCTCCGCGATGGAATGGAGCAAGGGGCCGCGCCTGAACGGCTGGCCGATATCGAACAGGGCACCGCTGCTTGCTGACAGGCAGCCCGGCCAGAAGACCACGGGGCTGCGGACGCGCCTCGGCCTGCTGGCGTTCGCGGTGGGCACCGCCTCGCTGGCGGGATTCCTGTTCCTCCAGCGCGTTCACATCACGTAGAGATCGACGTACTCGTGCACCGGCAGCGCTTCGAGCGCCTGCTGGTCCAGCGAGACGGCGAGGATCGCGTCCTGCTGCTTCTTCGGGAAGCGCCGCGCGAGATTGGTGCGGAACTTGGCTTCCAGCAACGGGATGCCGTCCGCGCGGCGGCGCTTGTGGCCGATCGGGTACTCGACCACCACTTCCTCCGGCGTCTTGCCGTCCTTGAACTCGATCGTGAGCGCGTTCGCGATGCTGCGCTTCTCGGGGTCGTGGTAGTCCCGGGTGAACTGCGGGTCCTCCACGCAGACGATCCTGTCGCGCAGCGCATCGATGCGCGGATCGGCCGCCACCGCGTCTTCGTAGTCGCCGGCAATGAGCCGGCCGAAGATCAGCGGCACCGCCACCATGTACTGGATGCAGTGATCGCGGTCGGCCGGATTGTTCAAAGGCCCCTTCTTGTCGATGATGCGGATGCAGGCCTCGTGGGTGCGGATCGTCAGGCGCTCGATCTCCTCCACCGTCCTGCCGGCCTTCTTCAGCTGCGCATGCAGCGTCATCGCGGCCTCTACCGCCGTCTGACTGTGGAACTCGGCCGGAAAGCTGATCTTGAACAGCACGTGCTCCATCACGTAAGAGCCGTAGGGCCGCTGGAACTTGAAAGGCTGGCCCTTGAACAGCGCGTCGTAGAAGCCCCAGCCCTTGGCCGTCAGCACGCTCGGGTAGCCCATCTCGCCGGTCTTCGCGATCAGCGCCAGGCGCACCGCGCGGCTGGTGGCGTCGCCGGCGGCCCAGCTCTTGCGGCTGCCGGTGTTGGGCGCGTGGCGGTAGGTGCGCAGCGACTGGCCGTCGACCCAGGCCAGCGACACCGCATTGACGATCTCGTCGCGCGAAAGGCCGAGCATCTGCGCCACCACCGCGGTCGAGGCCACCTTGACCAGCACCACGTGGTCGAGCCCGACCTGGTTGAAGCTGTTCTCCAGCGCGATGCAGCCCTGGATCTCGTGCGCCTTGATCATGGCGGTGAGCACGTCCCTCATCGTCAAGGGCTTCTTGCCGGCGGCCACCGCGTTGCGGCTGAGCCAGTCGGCCGTGGCGAGGATGCCGCCCAGGTTGTCACTCGGATGGCCCCATTCAGCCGCGAGCCAGGTGTCGTTGAAGTCGAGCCAGCGGATCATGGCGCCGATGTTGAAGGCCGCCTGCACCGGATCGAGCTGATGCTGCGTGCCCGGCACCCGGGCGCCGTGCGGCACCACCGTGCCGGGCACGACGGGGCCGAGCAGCTTGGTGCAGGCCGGGTACTCGAGCGCCTCGAGGCCGCAGCCCAGCGTGTCGATCAGGCAGTTGCGCGCGGTCTGGTAAGCCAGCGCGCTGGTGATTTCGTAGTCGAGCACGTAGTCGACGATGTCGACGAGCACGCGGTCGGGTTCGGGGCGGATGTTGCTGATGGGGGCGGACATGGTTCTTTCTTCAAGCGCGTTCTTCGATCGGCACGAAGCGCAGGTCTTCGGGCCCGGTGTAGTTGGCGCTCGGCCGGATGATCTTGTTGTCGATACGCTGCTCGATGATGTGCGCGGCCCAGCCGCTGGTGCGGGCGATCACGAACAGCGGCGTGAACATCGCTGTGGGCACGCCCATCATGTGGTAGCTCACAGCGCTGAACCAGTCGAGGTTGGGGAACATTTTCTTGGCGTCCCACATCACCGTTTCGAGCCGCTCGGCGATGTCGAACATCTTGGTTGACCCAGCCTCCTGCGACAGCTTCTTCGCGACCCGCTTGATGACCTCGCTGCGCGGATCGGCCACCGTGTAGACCGGGTGGCCGAAGCCGATCACCACCTCCTTCGCCTCGACGCGGCGGCGGATGTCGGCCTCGGCCTCGTCGGGCGAGTCGTAGCGCTTCTGGACTTCGAAGGCCACTTCGTTGGCGCCGCCGTGCTTGGGCCCGCGCAATGCGCCGATGGCGCCGGTGATGGCCGAGTACACGTCGGAGCCGGTGCCGGCCACCACGCGCGCGGTGAAGGTGGAGGCGTTGAACTCGTGCTCGGCATACAGGTTGAGCGAAGTGTGCATCGCGCGCTCCCAACTCGCCGTCGGCGCCCTGCCGTGCAGCAGGTGCAGGAAGTGCGCGCCGATCGAGTCGTCGTCGGTCTCGACCTCGATGCGACGCCCCTGCGTCGACCAGTGGTACCAGTAGAGCAGCACGGAGCCGAGCGAGGCCATCAGACGATCCGCGATGTCGCGCGCGCCGGGCGTGCCATGCTCGTCCTTCTCGGGCAGCACGCAGCCGAGCGCCGAGACGCCGGTGCGCATCACGTCCATCGGATGCGCGCTCGCCGGCAGGTGCTCCAGCGCTTCCTTCACGCTGGCCGGCAGGCCGCGCAGCGCCTTGAGCCTGGCCTTGTAGGCGCGCAGCTCGGCGGCGGTGGGCAGCTTGCCGTGCACCAGCAGGTGCGCGATCTCCTCGAATTCGCAGACCTCGGCGATGTCGAGGATGTCGTAGCCGCGGTAGTGCAGGTCGTTGCCGGTGCGGCCCACCGTGCACAGCGCCGTGTTGCCGGCGGGCACGCCCGAGAGCGCCACGGACTTCTTGGGCTTGAAGCCAGGCTGCAGGGTTTCTTGCGTCATGCGGGTACTTTCATTTCGTTGAGCGGGTCGTGCGCGGCCTCGGCGATCGGCGACGGCCGGCCTGCCGCGTCGACCGCCACCATCTCGAACACCGCCTCGAGCGCCACCCCGGGCTGGTCTGCGGCCAGGTCGTCGGCGAAACCCGTGACATGGACCGTGAGCGAGCTGCGGCCCACGCGCAGCACCTGCGCATCGAGCGTCAGCACGCTGCCCAGCCGCACCGGCACATGGAACTGCGCATCGCTGCAGCGCGCCATCACCACGTCGCGCCGCGCGAAGCCGCGCGCGGCCAGGAAGGCGGCCTTCGCCATCAGGTGCAGCGCGTTGCCGCCGAACAGCGTGCCGTAGTGGTTGGCATGTTCGGGAAACACCACCTCGGTGAGCTGTGCGTGGCGCTTGCGGGTCGTCATGCTTCGCAATTTACGCAACATCCGTCCCATAATGAAGGACTGAATTAGCGAATGATTGCGAATGCAGCAGCCTCGAGTTGCGAAGTTTGCGAATCCACGGACGATGAAAAAGACCTTCATGGGCGTACGCCTGCGCCGCCTGCGCGAAGAGCGCAACCTGAGCCAGGTGGCGCTGGCGCAGCAGTTGGGCCTCTCGCCCAGCTACCTGAACCAGATCGAGCAGAACCAGCGGCCGCTCACGGTGGCGGTGCTGCTGCGCATCAGCGCCACGCTGGGCGTGGACGTGCAGGCCTTCTCGGACGACGAGGAAGCGCGGCTCATTGCGGGCATGCGCGAAGCGCTGGCCGACAACCCCGGTGGCGAGGCCGTGTCGCTCGCCGAGCTGCGCGAACTCGCCACGCAGATGCCGGCGGTCGGCCGCAGCCTGGTCGCGCTGCACCGCCGCCAGCGCGAGGCGCTGGAGCGCATCGAGGCGATCGCCGGCGTTCTGGGCGACGGCCGCGACGAACTCGCGCAGTTGCGGCCCATGCCTTTCGAGGAGGTGCGCGACTTCTTCTTCGCCCACCAGAACCACATCGCACCGCTCGACGATGCGGCCGAGGCGCTGGCCGCAGCGTGGCGGCTGCGCGAAGGCAATCCCGGCGACCGTCTGGCCCGGCGCCTGCTGGAGCAACACGACGTGCGCGTGGTGCCGATGGAAAGCTTCGGGCCCGAGGACCAGCGGCGCTACGACCCCGCGACGCGCGTGCTGCGGCTCTCACCCGATCTCGAGCCCGGGCAGTACGCCTTCCAGATGGCCACGCAGCTCGCCTTTCTGGAGATGGGCGACGTTCTGCGTCAGCTCGTCGAGGCGGCGGCCTTCACCGGCGACACCGCGCGTGCGCTGGCGCGCATCGGCCTGGCCAACTACTTCGCAGGCGCCCTGCTGCTGCCCTACGGCACCTTCCTCGCGGAGGCCGAGGCGCTGCGCTACGACATCGACTTGCTTGCGCGCCGCTTCGGTGTCGGCTTCGAGACCATCTGCCACCGGCTCAGCACGCTGCAGCGGCCCGATGCGCGCGGCGTACCCTTCTTCTTCGTGCGGGTCGACCGGGCCGGCAACATCTCCAAGCGCCAGTCGGCCACGCATTTCCACTTCTCGAAGACCGGCGGCACCTGCCCGCTATGGAACGTGTACGAAGCCTTCGCGCAGCCCGGCC
The DNA here is from genome assembly GCF_964254305.1 of Variovorax sp. LjRoot84. Lineage (NCBI taxonomy): Bacteria > Pseudomonadati > Pseudomonadota > Betaproteobacteria > Burkholderiales > Comamonadaceae > Variovorax > Variovorax sp. LjRoot84. The sequence continues at coordinate 2,324,507 of NZ_CAXUTE020000001.1, read as the reverse complement.
GCATCCTGCCGCAGCTCGCGCGCATGCCCGACGGCCGCGTTTACCTGTGGATCGCGCGCACCGTCTCGCGCGGGCACGGCGGCTGGGGCGCGCCGACCAAGACCTTCTCGATCGGCCTGGGCTGCGACATCAGCCACGCGCCGCGGCTGGTGTACTCCAAGGGCCTGGACCTGCGCGACCCCGAGGTGCCGACGCCCATCGGCATGGGCTGCAAGGTCTGCGAACGCGCCGCCTGCCCGCAGCGCGCCTTCCCCTTCCTCGGGCGGCCGCTCGATGTCGACGAGAACCAGAGCCGGTTCGCACCTTATGCGGTGGCGGAGCTGCGGCCAGCGGGCGCAATCGGGACGAGACAGGGTGCTGGCCGCGGCAAAGCCATATAATTCCTTACCCTTCGTAAGGAGCTCAAGAAATGGCCGTCGCCACAATGACCAGCAAAGGACAGATCACCATGCCGCAGGCCGTGCGCACTGCACTTGGCCTGCGTCCTGGTGCCAAGGTGGATTTTGTCGCCGAGGGTGACGGCTTCAGACTGGTCCCGCTCAAGACCGATGTCTCTGCTCTCAAGGGCCGCTTTGCTGGACGCGTCGCAAAACCCGTCAGCATCAAGGCAATGAACGACGCCATCGGCGAAGCAGCATCGGCTCGGCAACGCAAACCCGGCCGGTAGCCTTACATGATCGGCCTCGACACCAACGTGCTGGTGCGTTACCTCGCGCAAGACGATCCCAGACAATCCGCGAGCGCCACGCGCTTCATCGAAACGCGCCTTAGCGAACGTTCGCCCGGCTTCATCAGTCTGGTTGTGCTGGTCGAACTTTGCCGGGTGCTGGAGCGAATCTACAGCGCGACGCCTAGAGAAATCGGCGAAACCATCAGCGACCTTCTGGAGACGCCACGGTTCCACCTGCAGCAGCGCGAAGTCGTCCAACAAGCCGTTCGCCGCTTTCAAGATAAGAAGGCGGGAAAGGCTGGTTTCGCGGATCTGCTCATCGCGCAGATTGCTTTGGACGAAGGCTGCAGCTCGATCGTCAGCTTCGACCGAGGAGCTGTTCGCACGGCGGGCATGACACTGCTCGACTGACTCAAGGTTCAAGCGCCAGTTCCTGGCGCAGCACCTTCGCTGCCGCCACCATGTTCACCAGCGCCGCCTCGGTCTCCGGCCAACCGCGGGTCTTCAGGCCGCAATCGGGGTTGACCCACAGGTTGCCCGGCGGCACCACCGCAGCGGCCTTGCGCATCAGGCGCAGCATTTCGTCGACGGCCGGCACGCGCGGCGAATGGATGTCGTAGACGCCCGGGCCGATCTCGTTCGGGTATTTGAACTCGCCGAAACCGCGCAGCAGCTCCATGTCGGAGCGGCTGGTCTCGATGGTGATGACGTCGGCATCCATCGCCGCGATCTCGGGCAGGATGTCGTTGAATTCCGAGTAGCACATGTGGGTGTGGATCTGCGTGCGGTCGGCCACGCCCGAGGCGCTGATGCGGAAGGCGCGCGTCGCGCTCTCGAGGTAGGCCTTCCAGCCGGCGCGGCGCAGCGGCAGGCCTTCGCGGATGGCCGGCTCGTCGATCTGAATGATGCCGATGTCGGCGCGCTCCAGGTCGACCACCTCGTCGCGGATCGCCCAGGCGATCTGCTCGGTGGTCACGCTGCGCGGCCGGTCGTCGCGCACGAAGGACCATTGAAGGATGGTGACCGGCCCGGTCAGCATGCCCTTCATCGGCCGCGCCGTGAGGCTTTGCGCATAGGCGGTCCATTCGATCGTCATCGGCGCCGGGCGCGCGACGTCGCCGTAGATGACGGGCGGCTTGACGCAGCGCGAACCGTAGGACTGCACCCAGCCGTTGGCGGTGAAGGCGAAGCCGTCGAGCTGCTCGCCGAAGTACTCGACCATGTCGTTGCGCTCGGCCTCGCCGTGCACCAGCACGTCGATGTCCAGTTCTTCCTGCTTGCGCACCGCGAGCGCGATCTCGGCGCGCATCGTCTCGCGGTAGCCTGCGGCATCGAGCGCGCCGCGCTTGAAGGCGGCGCGCGCGGTGCGGATCTCGACCGTCTGCGGGAAGGAGCCGATGGTGGTGGTCGGCAGCGGCGGCAGCGTGAAGCGCACGCGCTGTACGGCCTGGCGCACGGCGAAGGGCGAGGCACGGCTGTCGTCGCCCGCCACGCGGCGCGCGAGGCGCAATGCGACGTCGGCGCGGTGCACGCGCGGGCTGGCGCGGCGGGCAGCCACGGCGGCGCGAGCTGCCGACAGCGCGTCCTGCACTTCGGCCTCCTTGCCGTCGAGCACGGCGCGCAGCATGCGCAGCTCGTCCAGCTTCTCCACCGCGAAGGCGAGCCAGCTCTTCAGTTCGGCATCGAGCTTGTTCTCCGCCGCGAGGCTGAAAGGCACGTGCAGCAGCGAGCACGAAGGCGCGATCCACAACTCGCCCTGGTGCTTGTCCGCCACGGGCCGCAGGCGCGCGAGCGCGGCATCGGGATCGGCGCGCCAGATGTTGCGGCCGTCGACGATGCCGATCGACAGCACCTTGTGCGCCGGCAGCCAGTCGGCCACAACGGTGAGCTCGTCGGGCGCGCGCACCGCATCGACATGCAGGCCGGCCACCGGCAGTTGGCAGGCCAGGCGCAAGTTGTCCGAGAGCGGCGAGAAGTAGGTGGCCAGCAGCAGCTTCGGCGCTCGGCGCGCGAGCTGCCAGTAGCTGCGCTCGAAGGCATGGCGCCAGGCGTCGGGCAGGTCCAGGCCGAGGATGGGCTCGTCGATCTGCACCCATTCGACGCCCTGCGCCTTGAGGCGCGCGAGCACCTGTTCGTACGCTGGCAACAGCGATTCGAGCAGCGTGAAGCGGTCGAAGCCGGCCTCCTTCTCCTTGCCGAGCCAGAGAAAGCTCAGCGGCCCGAGCAGCACCGCCTTGACCGCATGGCCGGCCTTCTGCGCCTCGGCCACCTCGTCGAACAGGCGGACCGATTGCAGGCTGAAGCGCGTCGCCGGCGAGAACTCGGGCACGAGGTAGTGGTAGTTGGTGTCGAACCACTTGGTCATCTCGAGCGCGAAAGTGCCGTGCTCGGCGTGCGCGCAGCCGTGATCGTGCACCTCGTCGGCCACGCCGCGCGCCATGGAGAAATAGCGCGAAAGCTCGGGCTCGTCGCCCCGGAAGTCGAAACGCGCCGGCTCGCAGCCCAGCAGCTGGATGTGGTTGGCCACGTGATCGTAGAAGGCGAAGTCGCCCACCGTCACGAAGTCGAGGCCGGCGTCGCGCTGGGCCTGCCAGTGGCGCGCACGCAGCTCGCGGCCGATGGCGTCGAGCGCATCGCGGTCGATCTCGCCGCGCCAGTGTTGTTCGAGAGCGAACTTGAGTTCGCGTTGTGCGCCCATGCGCGGAAGGCCGAGAGTATGGATACGTGTCATCCCCCGATGGTCGGCGTTCCTCGCCTATGATTCAAACGAAAGCTTTTGCCAGTCAACTTGAATTTCATTCATGGCCCAGTCCATCCTCGAGATCCGCCACCTGCGCACCCTGGTGGCGCTGCGCGACACCGGCAGCCTGGTGCGCGCCGCCCAGCTGCTCAACCTCACGCAGTCGGCGCTGTCGCACCAGGTCAAGCTGCTCGAAGACCGCTACGGCGCGGCCCTGTTCGAGCGCAAGTCGGTGCCGCCGCAGTTCAGCGGCGCCGGCCTGCGCCTGCTGCAGCTTGCCGATGCGGCTCTGCCGCTGGTCGAGGAGGCGGAGCGCGACGTGTCGCGCCTGGCGCAGGGCGGCGCCGGCCAGTTGCGCATCGTGGTCGAGTGCCACACCTGCTTCGACTGGCTGATGCCGGCGATGGACGCGTTTCGCAACCGCTGGCCCGAGATCGAGCTCGACATCGTCTCGGGCTTCCATCCCGACCCGATCGCGCTGGTGCTGCAGAAACGCGCCGAGGTGGCCATCGTTTCCGAGCAGGACCCGGACGAAACCGTCGACTACCACCCCCTCTTCCGCTTCGAGATCATGGCCCTGCTGGCCAACGAACATCCACTTACGGCAAAGACGCATCTCACGGCCCGCCACTTCGCTGACCAGACGCTGATCACCTACCCGGTGCCCGACGAGATGCTCGACATCGTGCGCCAGGTGCTGGCGCCGGCCGGCGTCGAGCCGGCGCAGCGCCGCACCACCGAGCTCACGGTGGCAATGCTGCAGCTCGTGGCCAGCGGCCGCGGGATCGCGGCGCTGCCGCTGTGGGCGGTGCAGGGCTACCTGGACCGCGGCTACGTCACCGCCCGGCCGGTGGGACGAAGAGGGCTGACAGGTGAGCTGCACATGGCCTGCACCGCATCGACCTCGGCTCGGCCCTGGCTGGAGGATTTTGTTCGCATCACGCGCGAGAGCTGCTTCAAGAGCCTGCCGGGGATCGAGCTGCTCTGAGGATGCTCAGGCGACCAGCGTCATCGGCCCGCGGTGCCCGACCAGTTCGAGCACGCGCTCGCCCGACACGGTCTCGTGGGCGAGCAGTTCGTCCGTGAGCTCGTCGAGCGCGCGGCGGTGCGTGCGCATGATCTGCTGGCATTTCACGTTGAGTCCTTCGAGCAGCAGGCTGGCCTGGCGCACCGCGGCCGAGACCTGCCGCGATGCGTGCTGCGCCGGCAGCGCGTCCAGGCTGAACAGCGCACCGTCCTCGCCGAAGCCGTAGCGCCCGACCATGTCGAGCGCCAGCTTCGAGGCCTGCTGCAGGTCGTGGCTGGCGCCGCTCGATGCTTCCTCGAACACGGCCAGCTCGGCGTTGCGACCGCCCAGCAGCAACTGGATGTGCTTCTCCATGTCGCTCTTCAACACCAGCGTCATGTCTTCTTCCTGCGTCACCAGCGTGGCGCCCAGCGCCCCGCCGCGCGGCAGGATGGTGACCTTCTCGACCTTGCCGTAGCCCAGCACGACGGAGACGAGCGCGTGGCCGGCCTCATGCACCGCGATGCAGCGCCGCTCGCGCTCGCCGAGCGCACGCTGCGCGCCGTTGAGTTCGCCGATGCGCGTGGTCTCGATGGCTTCCATCAGGTGGCCCATCGACACCGCTTCCGCGCTCGCGCGCGCCGCCACGAGGGCCGCATGGTTGACGACGTGCGCGATGGTCGCCGGCGACAGCCCGGTGGTCAGGCGGGCCAGCTGCTCGTAGTCCACCTCGCCGGCGAGGCGCAGCTTGGCGGCATAGAGCCGGAAGATGGCGGCACGGTCGCGCACGTCCGGCAGCTTGACGTTCACGCGGCGATCGAAGCGCCCTTCGCGCAGCAGCGCATCGTCGAGGTTGTCGACCAGGTTGGTGGCACCGACGACGATGACGCCCTCGTTGGCCTCGAAGCCGTCCATCTCGACCAGCAACTGGTTGATGATGCGGTTGCCCTCCGATTCCGCCGGCCCCGAGCCGCCGGCGCTGCGCCTCGAGATGCCGTCGATCTCGTCGATGAAGAGGATGCAGGGCGCGTTCTTGCGTGCGGTCTCGAAGAGCTTCTTGACCTTCTGCACGCCGACGCCATAGAACTTGGAAGTGAACTCGCTGCCGTTGGTGGCGATGAAGCGGGCGCCGCACTCGCCGGCAAGCGCCTTGGCGAGCAGCGTCTTGCCGACACCGGGTCCGCCGAGCATGAGCACGCCGCAGGGCGGTCGCGCGCCGAGCGCGCTGAAGCGCTTCGGGTTCTTCAGGTAGTCGACGATGTCCTGCAGCGCGTTCTTGGCCTCACCGGCGCCGATGACGTCGTCGAAGCGCAGGCCGGTCGGCTTCTCGACCAGCTTGGCGCTTGCGCCGATGCTGTCGCGCATCATGTAGACAAGGACCGCGACGAGCAGGATGGGGAGGAACACCCCCACCAGATCGCGCGCCGCACTCAGCGTGCGGTCGTCTGCGGCAGGTGCGCCGACCGTGGTGTCCGGCAGCACGACCAGCTGGAACGATTTCGAATCGCCGGCCTTCGCCGCCTCGCCGACGACCAGTGCGGCGAAGGAGCCTCGGCCGTCGACCACGAAGTAGCGCTCTCCGGCGGTCGTGGACACGAGGATGGCATTGGCCGCGATGCCGACAGTGCGGACCGCGCCGGCGCGCAGGTCGCGCAGCAGTTCGGAGCCGTCCTTCTCGGTGGCGGTCCAGTCGGCCGGCGACGTGCGCATCTGCTGCGCGGCGCCGCCGAGCTGATGAAGCTGCGGCGTTTCGCGCAGCGCCAGGTACAGGGCGGCGATGGCCAAGGCGCCTAGAAAGGCGGCGAAAGCCAATCGAGCCACGCCCGATCGAACAAGTCTGTGGAGCTGCTTCATGGACGGCGGACGGGGCGCGGCATCCGACGATGGTAGGCAGCCCGGCAGCAATCGACACCGCCACAGCAGCGGCGGCGCAGCTTAAACACCGCTTGCGTGGAGTACTTCGCGGCCGGCCCGGCACCGGCGTTGCGCGCTCGCGTCAGCGCGGGCGGCGCAGCACCCTATTTCTTCTGCACCAGCTTGATCACACTCGAAAAATCGAGCGCTCCATTCCCAGCCAGGCTGTGCGCGGCATACAGATTGCGCGCCAGCCCGCCGAGCGGCGTGGCGGCGCGCACCGCGGCGGCGTTCTCCTGCGCGAGGCCCAGGTCCTTGAGCATCAGGTCGGTGCCGAAGCCGCCGGCATAGCCCTTGGAGGCCGGCGCGTTTTCCATCACGCCGGGCAGCGGGTTGTATTTTTCGAGCGCCCAGTTGCCGCCCGAGCTGCGCCGCATGATCTCCGACAGCACCTTGGGATCGAGCCCGTTGGCCACGCCGAGCGCGATCGCCTCGGAGGTACCGATCATCAGGATGCCGAGCAGCATGTTGTTGCAGATCTTGGCCGTCTGGCCAGCGCCCGCCTCGCCGGCATGGAAGATGTTGGCGCCCATCTTCTCCAGCACCGGGCGCGCGCGTTCAAGGTCGGCTTCGGAACCGCCGACCATGAAGGTCAGCGTGCCCGCGATCGCGCCGCCGGTGCCGCCCGAGACGGGCGCATCGATCACGGCCACGCCGCGTTTCGCGCCCGCTTCCGCCACCTTGCGCGAAGTTGCCGCGGCGATGGTGCTGCTGTCGATCACCAGCGTGCCGGCCGCGATCTTCTCCATCAGGCCGGGCTGGCCGTCGCCGCCGAGGTAGAGCGACTCCACATGCTGGCTTGCAGGCAGCATGCTGATCACCACCTCGGCGCCGGCGAGCGCGTCCACCGCCGACTTGGCGATCGGCAGTCCCTCGGCGCCGAGCTTCTTGCAGGCCTCGGCCGAAAGGTCGAAAGCGCTGAGTGCGTGGCCGGCCTTGTGCAGGTTGAGGGCCATCGGGCCGCCCATGTTGCCCAGGCCGATGAATGCGATCTTCATGTGTGTCTCCGTTTTGTGCTCTTCCCACCCGTTCGGGCTGAGCTTGTCGAAGCCGCGCGCGGCCCTTCGACAAGACCTGTCCTGAGCTTGTCGAAGGGCTCAGGGTGAGCGGAGTCGGGGGTTGTTGTCATTCGCTCAGACGAGTCCGGCGAGTTCCGGCGCCATCTCGCCGCGGACCTTCAGGTGATCTTCAATGAAGGCTGGCGTGATGTCGTCCAGCGTGGCCGGGTTCCACTTCGGATTGCGGTCCTTGTCGATCAGCACGGCGCGGATGCCCTCGGCAAAGTCCTTGTGCGCGCAGAAGCCCAGCGAGGCCCAGTACTCGAGCCGGAAGACTTCGGCCAGCGACATGCGGTGCACGCGCTGCCAGAGTTCGAAGCTGAGCGCCGCCGAGCTCGGCGCGCCCTTGGCGAAGGTCTTTGCCGCGGTCTGCAGCCAAGGGTCGTCGCTTTGCAACGCGCGCAGCCGCTTGGCGATGTCGCCCAGGTCGTCGCCGGCCATCAGCGCGTTGATGGTGTCGAAATGCTCGCGCACCTTGGAAGGCGGCAGTTCGGTGCCTTCGCCCGCGCGCAGCAGGATGCGCGAGAGCGCGGCGCGATCGGCCTTGGCCTCGCCGGTCCATGCGCCTGCGGCGATCTCGTCCAGCACCTGCGCCTTGCTGTCGTGCGGCACCAGCAGGTCGGCCAGCCCGCAGAAGATGGCGTCGGCGGCATTGAGGCTGACTCCGGTGAGCGCGAGGAACAGGCCCACGCGCCCCGGCATGCGGCGCAGGAACCAGCTGCCGCCCACGTCGGGGTAGAGCCCGATGCTGATCTCCGGCATTGCGAGGCGGCTCTGCGCCGTGACCACGCGGTGCGAAGCACCCGCCATGAGCCCGATGCCGCCGCCCATCACGATGCCGTGGCCCCAGCACAGGATGGGCTTGGGAAAGGTGTGGATCAGGTAGTCGAGCTCGTACTCCTCGGCGAAGAAACGCTCGGCGTAGGGGTTGCGTTCGGGTCCGCATTCCAGCAGCGTCTGGTAGAGCTGGCGCAGGTCGCCGCCGGCGCAGAAAGCCTTCTCGCCCGCGGCCTGCAGCAGCACGCCGGCAACGCCCGCGTCCTGCGCCCATGCGCGGAGCTTCGGCGTGAGCAGCCGCACCATCGCCACCGACAGTGCGTTCAGCGAAGCCGGCGTGTTGAGCGTGGCCACGCCGAAGCGCCGGCCGCCGGCCGTTTGGATTTCGTCGAACAGGACCACTTCATCGCTCATCGGATGTCACTCTCACCTTCCAGCAATTTGCGCGCGACGATCACGCGCATGATTTCGTTGGTGCCTTCGAGGATCTGGTGCACGCGCGTGTCGCGCACCAGCCGCTCCAGCGGGAACTCGCTCAAATAGCCGTAGCCACCGTGCAGCTGGAGCGCCTCGTTGCAGACGTTGAAGCCGACGTCGGTCGCAAAGCGCTTGGCCATCGCGCAATAGGTGCTCGCATCGGCATGCCCGGCGTCGAGCTTGCTCGCGGCCAGCCTCACCATCTGGCGCGCGGCCACCAGTTCGGTCGCCATGTCGGCCAGCTTGAACTGCAGCGCCTGGAAGCTCGCGAGCGGCTTTCCGAACTGGCTGCGTTCGTGCAGGTAGCGGCGCGACGCGTCGAGCGCGCCCTGCGCCGCGCCGACCGAGCAGGTCGCGATGTTGATGCGGCCGCCGTCCAGCCCCTTCATCGCGATGCGGAAACCCTCGCCTTCGCTGCCGAGCAGGTTGGCGGCGGGCACGCGCACGTTGTCGAAGTTGATGGTGCGCGTGGGCTGGCTTTTCCAGCCCATCTTGTGCTCTTTTTTGCCGTAGCTGATGCCGGGCGCATCGGCAGGCATCGCGAAGGCCGAGATGCCGCCCGCACCGCCGCCACCGGTGCGCGCCATCAGCACCAGCACGTCGGTCGAGCCGGCGCCCGAGATGAAGGCCTTGCCGCCGTTGATGACGTACTCGGCGCCTTGCAACTCGGCGCGCGTCTTCAGCGAGCCGGCGTCCGAGCCGGCGCCCGGTTCGGTCAGGCAGTAGGAGGCCAGCTTGCGCCCGCTCGTGAGATCGGCGCCCCATTGCTCGCGCACGGCGGGCCCGCCCCAGGTGCCGAGCATCCAGGTCGCCATGTTGTGGATCGTGATGAAGGCCGTGGTCGACGGATCGACTGCGGCCATCTCCTCGAACACCAGCGTGGCGTCAAGGCGCGGCAGCGCCAGGCCCTCGATGCTTTCGGGCGCATAGAGGCCGCAGAAGCCGAGCTCGCCCGCCTTCGCGATCGCCTCTTTCGGGAAGATGCCTTCGGCGTCCCAGCGCGCGGCATGCGGCGCGAATTCGGCCGATGCGAATTCGCGCGCGGTCTGCGCAAAGGCCCGCTGCTCTTCGGAGAGTTCGAAGTCCATGCGCCCTGAGATTACTTCAGGCTGATGGTCGTGTTGAGCCCGTGCGCCGTGTCGTCGTCGAACCAGCGCTCCGTCACCGTCTTGGTCTGCGTGTAGAACATGATGACCTGCTTGCCATAGGGGCCGAGGTCGCCGAGCTTCGAGCCGCGCGAACCGGTGAAGGAGAACATCGGCACCGGCACCGGGATCGGCACGTTGATGCCGACCTGCCCGACGTCGATGTCTTCCTGGAAGCGGCGCGCCGCGGCGCCCGACTGCGTGAAGATCGCGGTGCCGTTGCCGTTCGGGTTGGCGTTGATGAGCTCGATGGCTTCGTCGATGCTCTCGGCATTGGCCAGGCACAGCACCGGGCCGAAGATCTCCTGGTCGTAGATGGTCATGCCGGGCTTGACGTCGGCGAACACCGTCGGGCCGACGAAGTTGCCCTTCTCGTAGCCCGGTACCGTCGGCTTGCGGCCGTCCAGCGCCAGCGTGGCACCGTCGGCCACGCCGCGTTCGATCAAGCCGTTGACGCGCTCGTAGGCCGCGCACGACACCAGCGGACCGACGTCCACGCCCTTCTCGGTGCCGGCGCCGATCTTCAGCGTCTTGGCCTTCTCGACCAGTTCGGGCACCCACTTCTGCGCCTCGCCCACCAGCACCGCGACCGACACCGCCATGCAGCGCTGCCCCGCCGCACCGAAGCTCGCGCCGGCCAGTGCATTGAGCGTCTGCTCCTTGTTGGCATCGGGCATCACGATGGCGTGGTTCTTGGCGCCCATCATGCATTGCACGCGCTTGCCGGCGAGCGTGGCGCGGTTGTAGACGTGCGTGCCGACCTTGGTCGAGCCGACGAAGGAGATCGCCTTGATGTCCTTGTGATCGCAGATCGCGTTGACCACCGCCTCGCCGCCGTGCACGACGTTGAGCACGCCGGCCGGGATGCCGGCTTCGAGCGCGAGTTCGGCCAGGCGCATCGTGACCATCGGGTCCTGCTCGGAGGGCTTCAGCACGAAGGTGTTGCCGGTGACGATGGCCATCGGGAACATCCACAGCGGAATCATGGCCGGGAAGTTGAAGGGCGTGATGCCCGCGCACACGCCCAGCGGCTGCAGCAGCGTGTAGGTGTCGACGCCGTTGGCGACGTTGTTGGCCAGCTCGCCGAGCTGCAGGTTGCCGATGTTCGATGCGTGCTCGACCACTTCGAGGCCGCGGAACACGTCGCCTTCGGCATCGGGCAGGGTCTTGCCCTGCTCGGCCGTGAGGATCGCGGCCAGCTCGGCCATGTTCTCGCGGATGAGTTGCTGGTACTTCAGGAAGATGCGCGCGCGCGCGCCGATCGGCGTCTTGCGCCAGGTCTTGAAGGCTTCCTTGGCCGAGGCCACGGCGGCATCGACTTCGGCTTGCGTGGCGAAGGGCACGCGGGCCAGCACTTGCTGCGTGGCCGGGTTGACGATGTCGCGCCACTCGGTGGTTTTCGACTCGACGAACTTGCCGCCGATCAGCAGCTTGACGGTCGCGACCTGGGTCGCGGGTGTGGTGGTAGCGTCCATGAACTTTGTCTCCTGATGGGGTGCAGCAACCAATGCTAGCTTTGCACTTTTGCCATGGCAATAGACAAATACGCACCCACGATCTGCATAATTGCAAAGCATGGACTGGGACAACCTGCGCTTCTTTCTGGAGCTCGCGCGCACCGGCACGCTGGTGAGCGCTGCACGCCGGCTCGCGGTCGACCACACGACGGTGGCGCGCCGCATCCAGGCGCTCGAGAAGGAAGTCGGCAGCGCCCTCTTCTCGCGCGAGGCCGGCGGCCATCGCCTCACCGAAGCGGGCCGCCGGCTGCAACCGCAGGTGGAGGCGATGGAGAGCGCCTTTCTCGCGGTCGAGAGCGCGGCGCCCGCTTCGCGCGAGGGCCTGTCGGGCCTGGTGCGCATCGGCGCCACCGAGGGCTTCGGCACCATCGTGCTGGCGCCGAGGCTCGCGCTCTTCGCGCAGCAGCACCCCAAGCTCGTGATCGACCTGCTGGCGATGCCGCGGCTGGTGCACCTGTCGCGCCGCGAGGCCGACATCGTGATCTCGCTCGAACGCCCGGCGCGCGGGCCGGTGGTGGTGACCAAGCTGACGGACTACGTGCTGCGTCTCTACGCGTCGGAGCACTACCTGGCATCGCACAAGCCGATCGCTGCGCGCGAGGACCTGCGCGGCCACAGCTTCATCAGCTACGTGGACGACCTGCTCTTCAGCAAGGAGCTGCAGTACCTCGACGAGCTGTACCGGCCCGATTCGTTCGCGCTGCGCAGCACCAGCATCCTCGCGCAGCACCAGGCCGCCGTGGCGGGTGCCGGCATCGCGGTGCTGCCGGCCTTCATCGCCGAGCGCGACGCCTCGCTGCGCCGCGTGCTGCCGGGCGAGGCGAACTTCACGCGCACTTTCTGGATGTCGGTGGCGGCCGAGACGCGGCACCTGGCGCGCATGCAGGCCACCTGGAACTTCCTGCGCGAGACGGTGGAGGCGCAGCGCGAGGTGCTGCTGCCGGCGGATGCCGCCGCCGGCTAGTTGCGATGCTGCGAGCGCTGGCGCTTGCGGTACCAGTCCGCCGCTTCTCCGCGCGAGGCCAACTCCAGCCGCTCGAGGATGCGCGCCAGGTGTCGCTTGACGTATGGGGACTGAGATTCAAGGTGCGTGCAATGAGCTTGTTGCTTTCGCCCTCGGCAACGCGTTGCAGTACTTCGATCTCGCGCTCGCTGAGCAGCGACGAGGCCTCGCTCGTCTCCGGCGCCGGCACGACGACCTCCACGCGACGCAGCTGCCGAGCGGTGTCCGCCCATCGTTGAATGGCCGAGACGCCGATGGCGGGAATGTCGGCGCTCCAGTCGGCATTGGCCAATTCGGTGAGCGCGCTCACGCCGGTCAACAGCACGCCGATCAGCTCGCCCGTGCGGTTCTCGTGCTCGAGAAGCGACGCCACGGCCACCAGGCATTCGCCGGAGAGCCGCATCGGAGCTCGGCGCGCGCCAGGTGAACGCGGCAGATGCGCTAGGCAGCCGCCGGACTGCACGGAACACTCCAGGCATCGACCATTCCACCCTGCCCCGTCTGAATGAGGCCAGCCCGTGGTGATCGCCGCGCCGGCTTCGAGCGTTGGCCCGTCTTCGAGGAACTGCGTGGCTCCTCTGGGCGATGTGCGGTCCGCCGGCGCCGCGAATACTTCACCCATGCGCAAGAACGGATGCCGGTCGGCATCCCGGCGCTCCCGATTGGAGGAAGTGATGAGCTCGGCCGCTGGTTTGACAATGAAATACGAGAGTTCCCATTTCGCGCTCTGCGATGCCAAAAAGGCGACGGCGAAGGCCGGCATCCCGGAGTTGCTGAAACGGTTGGCGCCGCTGGGCCTTGCTGCCCGGGCGCGCCGGGTCTGGCACAGGCTCTCGCACAGAGCCAGGCTCCTGTGCGCCGGCTCCTCATGACTGCGTCGAGCTTCGGCTTGTCGATGGTGGTCGCTTTTCTTGGCGCGCTTTAGGACTTATGGCCAGATCGGCGGGTGGCTGCCGGGCGGCATCGAGGGACGCGCCCAGCCGGCCGGCGTTCGCGCCAGCCGCGCGCTGTGGCGCATGGCGCGGAGTTCGCCGAAACCCGATGACGCGCTCTCGAGCCAGGGCTCCCTGTCGGGCTTGACCAGCGCCAGGCCGCCACGCACCCGCCCGAGCCCGCGCAGCCAATGCCCGGTCTGCGCCAGCGAGACCTGCACATGCCAGCCGCCGCCCTCCTGCTGCTGGCGCCACAGCGCAGCGGCTGCGCCCATCGCGATCAGGTAGCCGGTCGCCTCGTCGATGATCTGCATCGGCAAGGGCCTGGGCTTGCCGTCGCCGGCCGCCTCGCCCTCGGCGTGGTTGAAGCCCATGGCGGTCTGCACCAGGGAATCGAAGCCGCGGCGCTGCGACCAGGGCCCCTCGGTCCCATAGGCCGAGAGCGAAACGTAGACGATGCCCGGACGCCGGACTGCCGCGTCCTGGGCCCCGAACCCGAGCGCCGCCAGGCCGCCGGGCCGGTAGCCCTGCACGAACACGTGGGCATCGGCCAGCAGGCGCGCGAGCGCGTCGCGTCCCGCCTCGCTGCGCAGATCCGCGTGGACCGAGAGCTTGCCGCGGCTGGTGTCGGCGATGGCTTCGATGTTGGGCAGTTGCGGCGAATTGACCAGCATCACGTCGGCACCGTAGGCCGCGAGCGCGCGGCAGCCGACCGGCCCCGCGAGCACACGCGTGAGATCGAGCACACGCAACCCGGCCAGGGGCCGTTCGTGGACGTGCAGCGGCGGCAAACCCAGCGGCGGCGCGTCGCCGATGCGCTCGATGGTGAAGAGCGGCTGTACCGCCACGGCCCGGCCCTGCGGTGTCGCGTCCCATTCGTCGAAGCGGCGCAAGGCAGTGGCCACGAGGCCGGCTTCGGCCGCCGCCTGTTCGAAGTCGTTGGCCCTCCACGCCGCCATGGCCGCCTCGGCGTCGGCGCGCTGCGCGGTCGCCGGCGCCAGCCCCATCAGGCGCAGCGCGCCGTCGCGATGGTGGGCAAAGTTGGCATGCACGCGCACCCAGCCGTCTGCGCAACGGTAGAGGCCGGAGAAAGGATCCCATTGCGGCGGCACGTGGCCGTCGATGCTGAACCAGGCCGTGCAATCGAGCGCGGCATGCAGCATGTCGACCGCGACCTGCTGGCGCCGCACGCCGCGCAGGTGGCCCAGCTCGCAGGCCGCGAGCGCGGCAGCGGCGATGGTGCTCTGCGCCGCCGCGCCGACGGCGAATGACGAGGGCAGCACCGGATCGGCGCCGCTCAGTTGCACGAAGTCCAGCGCATCGGCGGGCAGGCCGGCCTGCTGCCAGAGCCCCTGCAACGCGCCGATGACCTTCATCTTCAGTGAAGCAGCTTCACGCCCGTCTTGGCCTGTAGCGCCTCGAAAGTCACGCCGTCGGCGAGCTCGATCACCTTGAGACCCTCGGGCGTGACGTCCATCACGGCCAGGTCGGTGATGACGCGGTCGACCACGCCCACACCGGTGAGCGGCAAGGTGCACTGCTCGAGGATCTTGAGGTCCTCGGTGCCGTCCTTCTTCTTCGCGACGTGTTCCATCAGCACGATCACGCGCTTGACGCCGGCCACCAGGTCCATGGCGCCACCCATGCCCTTGACCATCTTGCCGGGGATCATCCAGTTGGCGAGGTCGCCCTTGGCGCTGACCTGCATGGCACCGAGGATCGACAGGTTGATCTTGCCGCCGCGGATCATCGCGAAGCTTTCGTGGCTGCCGAAGATGGCCGAGCCGGGGATGGTGGTCACGGTCTGCTTGCCGGCGTTGATCAGGTCGGCGTCGACCTGGTCCTCGGTGGGAAAGGGGCCGATGCCGAGCATGCCGTTCTCGCTCTGCAGCCAGACTTCCTTGTCGCCGACGAAATTGGCCACCAGCGTGGGGATGCCGATGCCGAGGTTGACATAGAAACCGTCTTCGAGTTCTTGCGCGGCGCGTGCCGCCATCTGGTCTTGGGTCCAGGGCATGTCAGGCTCCTTTGTTCTTGATGGTGGCGGGGCTGCCCGTGTTCACGGCAGCCTGCGCGATGGCGGCCTGCGCCTCGACCTTGGCGGCAGCGACATCGACCGCGGCGCTCACGGTGCGCTTCTCGATGCGCTTCTCGGGCTTGGCATTGAGCACGATGCGGTGCACGTAGATGCCCGGCAGGTGGATGTCGTCCGGCGCGAGCTCGCCGATCTCGACGATCTTCTCGACCTCGACGATGCAGATCTTGCCGGCCATGGCGGCGGCCGGATTGAAGTTGCGCGCCGTGAGGCGGAAGCGCAGGTTGCCCGACTTGTCGGCCACGTCAGCCTTGACCAGCGCCACATCGGGCACCAGCGAGCGTTCCATCACATAGGTCTCGCCATCGAACTCGCGCAGCTCCTTGCCCTCCGCGACCATCGTGCCCACGCCGGTCTTGGTGAAGAAGGCCGGGATGCCGGCGCCGCCGGCGCGCAGCTTCTCGGCCAGCGTGCCCTGCGGCGTGAACTCGAGCTCGAGCTCGCCGGCCAGGTACTGGCGCTCGAACTCCTTGTTCTCGCCCACGTAGCTCGCGATCATCTTCTTGATCTGGCGCGTGCCGAGCAGCTTGCCCAGGCCGAAGCCGTCGACGCCGGCGTTGTTGGAGATGCAGGTCAGGTTCTTGACGCCCGAGTCGTGCAGCGCATCGATCAGCGCCTCGGGAATGCCGCAGAGGCCGAAGCCGCCGACCGCGAGTGTCTGGCCGTCGGCGACGACGCCCTTGAGCGCTGCGTCGGCGGAGGGATAGATCTTGTTGGCCATGGTTCCTCGTTCGGAAATGGTTGATGAAGCGCCTGAGACGATACTACGTACAGGCATACGTAGTATTTCGTAATGGAGACACCCGACACTCTTTTGCACGCGATCGACTACCGGCTCGCCTTCGAGCAGGCGCCGGTGGGCATGGTGCTGTCGCGCCACCGCATCATCGTCGACTGCAATGCGCGCCTGTGCGAGATGTTCGGCACCACGCCTCATGACCTCGTCGGTGAATCGTTTCGCGTGCTCTACCCGAGCGTCGCCGAATTCGAGCGCATCGGCAAGCGCATGGAGCCGATTCTCAACGCGAGCGGCCGCTATGCCGACAACCGCATGATGAGAAGGGTCGGCAGCCTGCATGGCGCCTTCGCGGGCGAGACCTTCTGGTGCCACGTGAGCGGCCAGGCGCTCAACCGCGCCGCACCGCACGAAGCCGGCATCTGGACCTTCGAGGACCTCGGCTCGCGCAGGGCGGCCAAGGCCGAACTCACGCCGCGCGAGCGCGAGGTGGCGGCCCAGGTGATGCAGGGCCTGACCTCGAAGGAAATCGGCAAGGTGCTCGGCATCAGCCACCGCACGGTCGAGATCCACCGCGCGCGGCTGATGCGCAAGTACGCGGCGGCGACCACGGCCGAGCTGGTGCAGAAGCTCATCGCCGGCTAAGCCGGCTACGGCACGATCCGACACCATGTCTTCGTCCCCCGGCCCCACCAAGCCGCCGCACCATCGCGCGCGCGGCTTCCAGAACAACTACATCGAGTTCCAGCCCAAGAGCCTCGCCGAGCTGCTGCGATGGCGCCGAGAGGCCGCGCGCGCCGGCCTGCCCCGCCCGCCGCTCGCGCCCATCCCCCAGGCGGCGCCCGATCTGCCGTGGCTGCACGCCAACGCAAAGGCCGGCGCACGGATGGCGCCCGCCGTCACGTGGATCGGCCACTCGACCGTGCTGGCCCAGCTCGGCGGCCTCACGCTGCTGACCGACCCGATGTTCTCCGAGCGCGCCTCGCCCGTGCAGTTCGCGGGGCCGCGGCGCCATGTGCCGCCCGGCATCGCGCTGCCCGAGCTGCCGCATGTGGACCTGGTGCTGGTCTCGCACAACCACTACGACCATCTCGATGCCGCATCGGTGACGGCGCTGAAGCGGCAGCCCGGCGGCCCGCCGCTCTTCGTCGTGCCGCTGGGCCTTGAACCATGGTTCACGGCGCAGGGCATCCGGCATGCCGTGGAGCTGGATTGGTGGGACAGCCATCGCATCGCGACGCCGCAGGGTGAGGCCGAGGTCGTGCTGGTCCCGGCACAGCACTGGTCCTCGCGCGGCCCGCGCGATGCACTCGCCACCTTGTGGGGCGGCTTTGCGGTGTTCGCGCCGGACTGCCATCTGCTCTTTGCCGGCGACACCGGCTACTCGCGCGACTTCAGCGACATCCGCCGGCATTTCGAGAACAGGCAGACAGCCGCACAAGGCGGCGGCTTCGACATCGCACTGCTGCCCATCGGCGCCTACGCGCCGCGCTGGTTCATGAGCGCGCAGCATGTGAACGTCGAGGAGGCGCTGCAGATCCACGACGACCTCGGCGCCAAGCGCTCGCTCGGCGTGCACTGGGGCACCTTCGAACTGACGGACGAGTCGCTGGACGAGCCGCCGCGGAAGCTGGCCGAATTGCGCGTGGCGCGCGGCATGCCGGAGGACGAATTCTTCGTGATGGCGATCGGCGAGACGCGCAAACTCGCTCCCCGGGTTGCCGCAACGAAGAGAACTTGAACCATGACGAACATGCCGCGCGCCGCCAGCTGCATCCTGGCAGCCATGGCCTTGCTGGCCGGCTGCAGCAACGCGCCGCCTCGCGAGGCCCGCGCCGCCGCGCCATCCACCGACTGCACGGCGCGCGTCGGCACCGACCGCAATGCCGAACTGCCCGGCTACCTCCTGCCGAGCGCGGCCGGCGGCACGGTCTGCGTTCCCTTGCTGTTGACCGCAAACCGCCAGCCGAAGGACTATGCAGGCCGCGACTTCCACGTCGATGAATTCACCGACGCCAAGCTCAAGGCGCGCTGGAACGCTTGCAAGGCCGATGCCGCCTGCTTTCGCCGCATCGATGCGCAGATGCAGCGCTGGCTGCCGCCCAACAAGGAGCGCGCGACGCGCTCGACCGGCGTGGTCGATCCCTCGGGCCGGATCGATCCCGACGGCAAGGTCGACCTGCGGCAGATCCGGCGCCCGGCCTTCTTCGCCAAAGCGCCCTACAACGAATCGATCGCCGAGGCCGAGCCGCGCAGCTACACGGTCGAATTCAGCGCACCGCGCGACAGCTTCGAGCGCATCGACCTGAAGATGCACGACACCATCAAGCTGCGCGGCTGGTACATCGAGGGCAGCGGCGTGGACGACGGCAAGGGCGGCAAGCTGCGTGCGCTGGTCATCATGGCCAGCGGTGGTGGAGGCCAGCTCACGGCGATCCAGCATCCTGACGAGAAGTCCTACCGCATCGATCCGGCCACCGGCAAGACGGTGGACATCGCCTTCCCCAACGCCACCACCGAGACCATGGGCCAGCGCTGGTGGCGCGAGAACCTGCATGCGCTGAACATGGCCGGCTTCGACGTGCTGGGCTACGACCGCCGCGGCGAAGGCCTCTCGGGCGGCTTCAGCGACACCCACACGCTCGAACAGGGCGAGGACGTGTTCCGCGTGCTCGAGCAACTCGAGAGCGGGCGCGGCGTGCGCATGCTGACGCCTTCGGGCCAACTGCTCGAAGGCAGCGCGGCCGGCGGCCGGCTGCTCGCGGGCATGAAGGCCGACCGGATTCCGATCATCCTCGCCGGCTATTCGCGCGGCTCGATGTCGACCGCCTGGGCCATGACGAAGAACTTCGTCGAATCGTGCAGCTACGACATGCCGAGCGTGACTTGCACGCCGCCCAAGGGCTTGAAGAACATCAAGGGCGCGATCCTGCTCGCGTCCTTCGCGAGCGGCGCGGGCTACGTGCCGGCATCGCCCGACCTGGCCGACCGCAACCTCTTCGCGGCCGGCATGGCGGCCGACCATCACATCGTCTTCTATCCGAGCTCGGCCACGCTCGCGGGCATGGACAAATGGCCAGCAGCCTTCTTCGGCAAGGGACTGTGGGACCGCGCCGAGAGCGTGGAAGGAACGATCGCGGCCTACGACCGCATCCGCGGCGCGAAGGAGATCGTGGTGGCCCGCGGGCCGCATTCGATGGAGACCTGGGCGCCGGCCGACCTGCGCTACCTGCAGGAGCGCATGGTGGCCTTCGCAAAGGTGGCGGTGACGGGCGGCACGCGCGTGCCGAGTGCGAAGCCGTGGTCCGATCTCAGGTCGCTCGTCGCGACCACGCCCGATTCGTGGGAGCCTTCCTCGCGCCCCCGCTAACCGGCTTTGCGAAAGGTCAGGTTGATGCGGCAGGCGCCCATGAAGGGATGCGCCTCTTCCTTCAGCGGCAGCACGCCGTGGTAGTGCAGCCGCGCCGGCCCGCCCCACACGACCACGTCGCCGTGCGCGAGCGGCACGCGGCGCGCCTTGTCCGCACGCTTCGCGCCGCCGAAGAGGAAGACCGCCGGCATGCCGAGCGACACCGAGACGATGGGCCAGCGCATGTCGCGCTCGTTGCGGTCCTGGTGCAACGAAAGGCGCGTGCCTGCTTCATAGCGGTTGAGCAGGCAGGCATCCGGCACAAAGCCCTCGAAGCCGGCGGCCGCCGCGGCCTCGGTCGCGAGCTGCGAGAAGGCCTCCGGCATACATGGCCAGGGCCGGCCGGTGTCCGGATCGATGGTGTCGTAGCGGTAGCCCGTGCGATCCGTGACCCAGCCCAGCGCGCCGCAGTTGCTCATCGCGACCGACATGCGAAAGCCGCCCGGCGTGACCATGTGGCGCAGCGGCGCCTGCGCCGTCACTTCGTTCACGCCGGCCAGCAGCGCGGCTTCATGCGGCGTCGCAAAAGCACGCAGCCACACCGCGCCCGGGCCCAGCGATTCGACAGGCGATTCAAACAGATCCTCTGTCACGCGCGGCTCCTTCGGGGAACACCGCGGAACCGGCTTTGCCGGGCCGCTGGTGTTGCCCCCGGTGAGGGGGTTGGCGTAGCGACACGAAGTGCGCGAAGCCTGGGGGTGAGCTTCATGTCGCGTCGTGGAAGATGATGCCGGCCGTGTGGCGCTGGCCCGAACGCACGCGGCTCACACCATGCCGCAGATTGACGCGGTAGACGCCGCGCGTGCCCTGCACCGGACGGTGGTGCACCGCGATGACGGCCGCGTCGCCCTGGCGCAGCGGCAGCACCATCGGCCGCGACTGCATGCGCGGCCGCTGCTCGGTCATCACGAACTCGCCGCCGGTGAAATCGCGGCCGGGCTCCGACAGCAGGATCACGAGCTGCAGCGGGAACACGTGCTCGCCGTACAGGTCCTGGTGCAGGCAGTTGTAGTCGTCGGCGCCGTACTGCAGCAACAACGGCGTGGGCCGCGTCTGGCCCGCCGCATGGCAGCGCGCGATGAAGTCGGCATGCCATGGCGGATAGCGCACCTCGATGCCCATGACCTGGTTCCACCGGTTGGCGATGGGCGCGAGCTGCGCGTAGACCGCTTCGCGCAAGCGCGCCAGGCGCTCCGGCAAGGGATAGTCGAAGTACTTGTACTCGCCGCGCCCGAAGCCGTGCCTTTCCATCACCACGCGGCTGCGAAACAGCGGATCGAGCGGGTACAACGCCGACAGCGACTCGCACTCCTCGCGTGTCAACAACCGCTCGATCAAGGCGCTGCCCTCGGCATCGAGGTCCAGCGCCACTTGGTCCCAATCGATCATGCGGCGCTCGCCTCCCGCTCGAGCAAGGCACTCTTGCGCCCCACACCCCAGCGATAGCCCGACAGGCTGCCGTCGCTGCGCACCACGCGGTGACACGGGATCGCCACGGCAATCGCATTGGCGCCGCAGGCCTGGGCCACGGCACGCACCGACTTCGGGCTGCCGATGCGCCGGGCGATCTCGGCATAGCTCGCGGTCGTGCCGGCCGGGATCTCGCGCAGCGCCTGCCACACGCGCTGCTGGAAGGCGGTGCCGCGCACGTCCAAGGGCAGGTCCAGGCCCAGGCCCGGTGCCTCGACGAAGCCCACCACCTTGGCCACCAATTCCTCGAAGGCCGCATCGCCGCCGATCAACCGTGCCTGCGGGAACTGGTCCTGCAGCGCGCGCACCAGCGCATCCGGATCGTCGCCCAGCGCGATCGCGCAGACGCCGCGCTCGCTCTGCGCGACCAGGATCGCGCCGAGTGCGCATTCGCCGATCGCGAAGCGGATATCGGTGTTGGCGCCGCCGGCGCGCCACGCGGTCGGCGTCATGCCGAGCATCTTGTTCGAGCTCTCGTAGAAACGGCCGTTGGAGTTGTAGCCGGCGTCGTAGATCGCATCCGTCACCGTGTCGCTGCGCGCGAGCTCCTGGCGCACGCGCTTCGCGCGGTGCGCGGCCGCGTAAGCCTTGGGCGTGAGGCCCGTGGCCTCCTTGAAGATGCGATGCAGGTGGTAGCTGCTGAGTCCGGCACGCTCGGCGAGCTGGGCCAGCGTGGGCGCCTCTTCGGCGCGCTCGATGAAGCGGCACAGCTCGGCCACCTGCGCCGCATGCTGTTCGGCCAGCGCGGGCTGGTCGGGCTTGCAGCGCTTGCAGGGCCTGAAGCCCGCACGCTCCGCGTCGGCGGCCGTGGCGTGGAAGTCCACGTTCTCGGGCCGGGCCGGGCGCGCGCCGCAGGAGGGCCGGCAGTACACGCCCGTGGTCCTGACCGAATAGAAGAACTTGCCGTCGGCCGCCGGATCGCGCGCGGCCACCGCCGCCCAGCGCGGATCGCTCACGGTCGCGAGGGCGCGGATTTCGTTGGGGTTGCTCATGTTCATGTGGATCCTCTAGCAGTGTCGTTGATCGATGCATCCACTCTAGGGATCAGGGGTTGCATGCGCACTCCGGCTCTTGCTTTCGAATTCGGACATTTCCGGCCTTGGCCTACGGGCCAGCGCATCGGGCCTCGTTACCATTTCGGCCAATGATCGATCGCCGCTCACTCCTCACCGCCAGCGGCGCCTCCATGGCGCTCGCCGCTCTCGGATTCCCTCCAGATGCCCTCGCAGCCGGCGGAATCAAGCTCGCACAACCCCGGCCCTTCTCTTTCGAACGTCTTGTTACCTTCGCGAAATCGCAGGCCGCCAAACCCTATGTGGCCGACAACACGCTGCCGGCCGACGTGCTGCAGCGCATCGACTACGACGCGCACGGCAAGATCAAGTACAACCCCGACAACGCGCTGTTCCGCGACGGCCCCGGCCCCTTCCCGGTCACCTTCTTCCACCTCGGGCGCTACTTCCAGACGCCGGTCCACATGTATGTGACCGAGGCCGCGAGCGGCGACGGTTTTGCACGCGAGATCCTCTACGACAGCGCATATTTCTCGATGCCGGACGACAGCCCCGCGCGCAAGCTGCCCGATGGTGCCGGTTTCGCGGGCTTCCGCCTGCAGGAAAGCCGCAACGGCGATCAGAAGAAGCTGCCCTGGCAGACCAACGACTGGGTCGCCTTCCTCGGCGCCTCCTACTTCCGCGCTATCGGCGAGCTCTACCAGTACGGCTTGTCGGCCCGCGGCATCGCGCTCGATGCGGCCATGCCCGACCGGCCCGAGGAGTTCCCGAACTTCACGCGCTTCTACTTCGAGCCGCCGGCTGTGCCGGATGCGAACACGATGACGGTCTATGCGCTGCTCGAGGGACCGAGCATCACCGGCGCCTACAAGTTCGTCATGCAGCGCGGCAAGGCGGTGCTGATGGACATCGAGTCGCGCCTCTTCCTGCGCCGCGACATCGGCCGCCTCGGGCTGGTGCCGCTGACCTCGATGTACTGGTACTCGGAAAGCAGGCCCACCGGCATCGACTGGCGGCCCGAGGTGCACGACTCCGACGGCCTCGCGATCTGGAACGGCGCCGGCGAGCGCATCTGGCGACCGCTGAACAATCCCACGCAGACCCGCGCCTCGTCCTTCAGCGACACGCGCCCGCGCGGCTTCGGCCTCCTGCAGCGCGACCGCGCCTTCGACCACTACCAGGACGGCGTGTTCTACGAGAAGCGCCCCAGCCTCTGGGTCGAACCGCTGGGCGACTGGGGCGAAGGCTCGGTGCAACTGGTCGAGATACCGACCGACGACGAGATCCACGACAACATCCTCGCCTGCTGGGTGCCCAAGGCGCCGGCCGCCGCGGGCTCCAGCTACAACCTCAAGTACCGGCTGCACTGGGCCGACCAGGAGCCCTTTCCCTCCCCGCTCGCGCGCTGCGTGGCGACGCGCCTCGGGCGCGGCGGGCAACCGGGCACGCAGCGGCCGCAGGGCGTGCGCAAGTTCATGGTCGAGTTCATCGGCAAGCCGCTGGAGACGATCCCCTTCGGCGTCAAGCCCGAGCTCGTGCTCACGGCTTCGCGCGGCAAGTTCTCCTACATCTTCTCGGAAGCGGTGCCCAACGGCGTGCCGGGCCACTGGCGCGCGCAGTTCGACTTCACCGTGGATGGCAGCGAGCCGGCCGACATGCGCTTGTACCTGAAGAACGGCGACCAGACGCTGACCGAGACCTGGCTGTACCAGTACCAGCCGGGCTGATCCCCACGACCGACTTGGACGCTTCGTCCAATGTTGGATACATTCGGCCGATGAAGAAAAAGCCGAACAAGCTCCTGCTGCGGGAGCTGCAGACCATCGCGCAGGGCCTCGGGAAAACCTTCGCTCCTTTCTGCGAGGTGGTCGTCCACGACCTCACCCATCCGAAGAACGCGATCTTCGCGATCGAGAACAACCTGAGCGGGCGCCGCGTGGGCCAACCGGTGACGGAGCTGGGCCTGGCGCGCATCGGCGACCCGGACTACCCGGCCGTCATCACCAACTACGCCAACCAGTTCGCCGACGGCCGCAAGGTCAAGAGCACCTCGATCGGCATCAAGGACGAGAGCGGCGAGTACGTCGCCGCGCTGTGCCTGAACGTGGACCTCACGCTGTTCCAGGGCTTCCAGGCTGCGCTCGCGCAGTTCACCCGCATCGAATCGAGCGAGATCAGTGAAACGCTGGACGCGCGGCATACCGACCGCATCTGCGAGCGGGTCGACGAGTTCGCCGCCACGCGCGCCACCAGCGCACGATCGCTCAAGCCGGCGGACCGCAGGCAGCTTGTGCAGGAACTGAAGAAAGCCGGCTTCCTCGACATCCGACGAGGCATGGAGATCGCAGCGGCGCACATGGGCGTGTCGCGGGCGACGGTGTACAGCGACGCGAAGTAGGGCCTGTTAACTTGTCACGGCGTCGTCACCCGGCGCCGGCATGGTGCAAGGCTTTATCTCAAGCCACCCGGAACATGATGCGCATCGCCTCCCTCTCCTTCACCGCCCTCGCCGCCGCCCTTGCCTGCGGCAGTGCCATGGCACAGACCGCCTACCCCGCCACCCTCGCCGGCCATGCGCTGCTGCCGGCGCAAAGCTTCATTGCCGCGCCGAAAGACGCGCCGGCCGACCTGCAAGTGAGCGGCAAGTTCACCAGCGGCAAGCGCGTCGAGGCGCTGGGCAGCATCGAAGGCCTGTCGGCCGGGCGCGGCACGGGCGTTTCGCTGCCCTTCAAGGGGCAGCCGGTACAGGGCCATTCGGGCATCAAGAAGATGGACGACGGCAGCTTCTGGATCCTCACCGACAACGGCGCCGGCGCCAAGGCCAACTCGCCCGACTTCATGCTCTACCTCAACCACTACAAGGTGGACTTCAAGAGCGGCAAGTTCGAGCGCACGGGCACGGTGTTCCTGCACGACCCGGACAAGAAGGTGCCCTTCCGCATCGTCCACGAAGGCAGCAAGCAGCGCTTGCTGACCGGCTCCGACTTCGACCCCGAGAGCTTCCAGTTCGCGGGCGGCGCGCTGTGGATCGGCGAGGAGTTCGGCCCCTACCTGGTCAAAGCCGATCTGAAGGGCAAGGTGCTCGCGGTGTTCGAGACCCAGGTCGACGGCAAGACGGTGCGCTCGCCCGATCATCCCGCCGTGACGACGCCGGGCGCCCCCGGCGGCGCGGTCGATTTCCAGATCCGGCGCTCCAAGGGCTTCGAAGGCATGGCTGCATCGAAGGACGGCAGCAAGCTCTACGCCCTGCTCGAAGGTCCGGTGTGGAACGCCGAGGCCAAGGACTACGAGCGCATCGACGGCAAGGAGGCGCTGCGCGTGCTCGAGTTCGACGTCGCGAGCGAGAAGTGGACCGGCCGCCACTGGAAGTACCCGCTGGAGGCCAACGGCCACGCGATCGGCGACTTCAACATGATCGATGCGACGACCGGCCTCATCATCGAGCGCGACAACGGCGAAGGCACGGCCGACAAGGCCTGCCCCGAAGGCCAGAAGCGCAGCGACTGCTTCCACGACCTCGCGAAGTTCAAGCGCGTCTACAAGATCGATCTGAACGACGCCAACGCCGGCCAGGCGGTGCGCAAGATCGGCTACATCGACCTGCTCTCGATCGCCGATCCCAACAAGCTGGCGCGCAAGCCGCTCAACGACGGCGTGCTCAAGTTTCCCTTCTTCACGATCGAGAACGTCGAGGTGGTCGATGCCACGCACATCGTGGTGGGCAACGACAACAACCTGCCCTTCTCCAGCAGCCGCGAGCCGAACAAGGCGGACGACAACGAGCTGGTGCTGCTGGAGGTGGGCGAGCTGCTGAGGGCCAAGTAGCGCAATTGCCCAACCAACCGTTCGGCCTGAGCTTGTCGAAGGCGGGGCGAGCCCTTCGACAAGCTCAGGGCGAACGGCTGTTGGCGCCTCACACCGCCCGCGTTCACCCTTCGACCTGCTGCGTCAGCTCGCCGCTCTGCAGCTGTTCGATGCTGCGACTCAGAAAGCTCCAGAGCCGCTCGTCCTCGCTGAATGCGACATTGAAGCGCAGCCAGCCGGTCGGGTGCGGGTTGACCAGGAACAGCTGGCCCGGGCCGAGCATGATGCCCTCGGCGGCCGCGCGCGTGGAGAGTTCGGCGCTGTCGACGATGTCCGGGTGCCTGGCCCACAGGTACATCCCCGCCGATGCCTCGTGGAACAGCTCGAAGCCGAGCGCGTCCAGCCGGCGCGCCACGCCGGCCTGCGCCTGGGCCAGCCGGTCGCGCAGCGACTTGAGGTGCTTGCGCCAGCGGCCGTCGGTCACGGTGCCGAAGGCCAGCCGCTCGGTGATGTCCGAGGAGGTCAGGCCGGAGACCATCTTGAGCTGCGCCAGGTCTTCGAGCAGTTCGGGCCTGGCGACGACGTAGCCGACGCGGATGTTCGGCGAGATGGTTTTCGAGAAGCTGCTCACGTAGACGACCTGGCGCAACTGGCCCAGGCTGGCCAGCGACGGGCGCATCGAGGCGTCCATGTCGGCGTAGATGTCGTTCTCGACCAGCATGAAATCGTGCGCCTGGGCAAGTTCCAGCAGCCGCACGAGTTGCGGCAGGGAAGCCGTCGAGCAGGTCGGGCTTTGCAGCCGCGGCTGCGTGAAGAAGGCCTTGGGCCGGTGCGCCGCCAGCAGCGCCTCCAGCGCCGGGAGGTCGTAGCCGGTCGGCGTGCGCGGCACGCCGATGAGCTGGACGCCCAGGAAGCGCAGCATGAACATCAGGTTGGGATAGCCGGGGTCGTCCACCAGCACCGCTTCGCCCGGCTTCAGCAGGCGGCGAGCCACCAGGTCCAGCGCCTGGCTGGAGCCCTGGGTCAGCAGCACCTGCGCGGCGTCGACCACGATCTGGCGCTCCGAAAGCGATTCGGCCACCGCCATGCGCAGCGCCATGTGCCCGAAGGGCAGGCCGTAGCCGCCGATGTCGGTGCCGCCGGCGGACAGGTGGCGCAGGCTGCGGCGCATGCCGTCCTCGAACAGCCAGTCGTGCGGCAGCCAGCCGCAGCCCGGCTTGAGCTGCAGGTTGCGGTTCTCGAAGATCTGCTGCAGGTACCACCGGGCGTCGAAGCGCGGGTCGGCGCGCGGCGTGCCGGCCGCACCGGCGGCGCCCTCCTCGCTGCGTCGCTTGACGAAGAAGCCCGCGTTGGCGCGCGACACCAGCAGGCCCTGCGCCACCAGCCGGTCGTAGGCCTCGACCACGGTGAAGACGCTGACGCCGTGGGCGGCGGCAAAGGCCCGGATCGACGGCAGCTTGCTGTCGGCCTTGAGTTTCTGGGTGCCGATCAGCCCGCGCAGCCCCTCCACGATCTGGCTGACCAGAGGTGTCGGAAGTTCGGGGCGAAGAATGAGCATCGGGTGTGCCTCGGCAGACCGATCTGCACCATATGGAGGAAAGTATGTACAGGATACAAGACCAGTACAGTCCGCCGAACGAGCGCTCCGGCTGTACATGGCCGCGCCGGCTTGCGAAACCTAAAGTGCCGCCATTCCCATCCAGGCACAGGTCGTATCCATGCAGCGCGAACCCCATCTCAGCAACGCCGCCCTCATGGCACGCCGCACCGCGGCCGTCGCCCGCGGGGTCGGCCAGGCCCATGACATATTCGTCAGCCGCGGCAGCAACGCCGAGATCTGGGATGTCGAGGGCCGCCGCTATATCGATTTCGCTGGCGGCATCGCCGTGCTCAACACCGGGCACTGCCACCCCGAGATCAGTGCGGCGGTCAAGGCGCAGCTCGATCTCTATTCGCACACCTGCTTCCAGGTGCTGGCCTACGAGCCCTACGTCGAGCTGGCCGAACGCCTCAACACGCTGGCGCCCGGCGACTTCGCGAAGAAATCGATCTTCCTGAGCACAGGCGCCGAGGCGGTAGAGAACGCGGTCAAGATCGCGCGCTCGTTCACCCGGCGGCCCGGCGTCATCGCCTTCACCGGCGGCTACCACGGCCGCACGATGATGACGCTCGGCCTGACCGGCAAGGTGGCGCCCTACAAGCTCGGCTTCGGACCGTTCCCGGGCGAGGTGTTCCATGCCCTGTATCCGAACGCACTGCACGGCGTGAGCGTCGACGACGCGCTGCACTCGGTCGAACTGCTGTTCAAGAACGACATCGAGCCCGGGCGCGTGGCGGCCTTCATCCTCGAGCCGGTGCAGGGCGAAGGCGGCTTCTACGTGGCGCCCAACGATTTCGTCGAAGGCCTGCGCGCGCTGGCCGACCGCCACGGCATCCTGCTCATCGCGGACGAGGTGCAGACCGGCGCCGGCCGCACCGGCACCTGGTTCGCCAGCGAGCAGTGGCCGGTGGCGCCCGACCTGATCACCACCGCCAAGTCGATGGCGGGCGGCTTCCCGATCTCCGGCGTGGTGGGCCGCGCCGAGGTCATGGATGCGCCCGCGCCAGGCGGGCTGGGCGGCACCTACGCCGGCAGCCCGATCGGCTGCGCCGCGGCGCTCGCGGTGCTCAAGGTGTTCGACGACGAGCAGCTGCTGGCGCGCAGCAAGGCCCTGGGCGAGCGCCTGAAGACCGGCCTGCGCCGCATCGCGGCCGAGGTGCCGGCGATCGGCGATGTGCGCGGGCTCGGGGCGATGGTGGCCATCGAGCTGTTCGAGGAGGGCGATACCACCCGCCCCGACGCCGCCCTCACCCGCAAGGTGGTCGCGGAGGCGGCACGGCGTGGGCTGATCCTGCTGTCCTGCGGCAGCTACGGCAACGTGATTCGCGTGCTGGTGCCGCTGACGGCATCCGACTTGCTAGTGGACGAAGGCCTGGCGATTCTGGCGGACAGCTTCGCCGCGCTGCGCTGATCGGTCCATACTTGAACACCTCCATGACCCAAGAACCTCTGGTGCGCTTCCAGCGCGTCCAGAAAACCTACGACGGCGAGCACCTGGTGGTGCGCCAGCTCGACCTGGACATCCACCGGGGCGAGTTCCTGAGCCTGCTCGGGCCTTCGGGTTCGGGCAAGACCACCACGCTGATGATGCTGGCCGGCTTCGAGTCGCCGACCTCCGGCGACATCCTGCTCGATGGCCAGCAGATCACCGGCACGCCGCCGCACAAGCGGCACTTCGGCATGGTGTTCCAGAACTACGCCTTGTTCCCGCATCTCAGCGTGGGCCAGAACGTGGCCTACCCGCTCACGGTGCGCAAGGTGCCGAAGGACGAGCAGCAGCGCCGCGTGCAGCGCGCGCTCGAGATGGTGCAACTGCGCGGCATGAACGACCGCCTGCCCGGCCAGCTTTCCGGCGGCCAGCAGCAGCGCGTGGCGCTGGCGCGCGCCCTGGTGTTCGAGCCGCAGCTGGTGCTGATGGACGAGCCGCTCGGCGCACTCGACAAGCAGCTGCGCGAACACATGCAGATCGAGTTGAAGGAACTGCATCGCCAGCTCGGCGTGACCTTCGTCTACGTGACGCACGACCAGGGCGAAGCCCTCACCATGAGCGACCGCGTCGCGGTGTTCAACGAGGGCGTGATCCAGCAGCTCGACTCGGTGGAGCAGCTCTACGAGGCGCCCGCCAACCGCTTCGTGGCCGGCTTTGTAGGCGACAACACGGTGCTCAAGGGCGTGCTGCGCAGCGCCGGCAACTGCGCCGAAATGGCGCTGCCCGACGGCCGCGTGCTGACCGGCCTGAACGTGAGCGGCGCGGCCGCGGGCGCCAAGGTCGAGGCCTGCATCCGCCCCGAGCGCGTGGTGCTGCAGCAGCAGAGCGAGGCATCGGGCCCCGACGTGCTCGCGGCCGAGGTGGCACGCGTCATCTACTTCGGCGACCACCTGCGGCTGCTGTGCAGCATCGGCGGCGGCCAGGCGGACGCCACGGTCAAGCTGCCGCTCAGCGGCCTGCAGGGCGCCGCGCCACCGCAAGGCGGCGAGCGGGTCTCGCTCAGATTCCCGGTCGACCACGTGCGCATCTATGCGGCTTGAGCGCCTTCGCATCCCATTTCTCGTCACCGCCAACCCACAAGGAATCTTTCCATGAAAAAGACCCGCCTCGCCCTCATCGTCGCCGCCGCGCTCGCGCTGCCGGCATTTGCGCAGCAGCAGATCACCGTCGTCAACTTCGGCGGCGCCAACGCCAATGCCCAGAAGAAGGCTTACTACGAGCCCTTCGAGAAAACCGGCATCAAGGTCATCCCGGTCGAATACAACGGCGAGCAGGCCAAGATCAAGGCCATGGTCGAGACCAAGAAGGTCACCTGGGACGTGGTCGAGGTCGAATCGCCCGACGCTGCGCGCGGATGCGACGAAGGCCTGTTCGAGAAGCTCGACTACTCGAAGATCGGCAACAAGGCGGACTTCCTGCCGGCCGCTGTCACCGAATGCGGCGTCGGCGTGTTCGTGTGGTCCACCGTCATGGCCTACAACGGCGAGAAGCTCAAGACCGCCCCCACCTCCTGGGCCGATTTCTGGGACGTGAAGAAGATCCCGGGCAAGCGCGGCATGCGCAAGGGCGCGCGCTACAACCTCGAATTCGCGCTGATGGCCGACGGCGTGAAGCCGGCCGACGTCTACAAGGTGCTGGCCACCAAGGAAGGCGCCGACCGCGCCTTCAAGAAGCTCACCGAGCTCAAGCCCAACATCCAGTGGTGGGAAGCCGGCGCGCAGCCGCCGCAGTTCCTGGTGGCCGGCGATGTGGTGCTGACCACGGTCTACAACGGCCGCATCGACGCCGCCAACCGCGAAGGCCGCAAGCTGAAGATCTTCTGGCCGGGCGGCATCTACGACCTCGACTACTGGGTCATTCCGAAGGGCGCGCCCAACAAGGAGGCATCGCTCAAGTTCATCCAGTTCGCCATGCAGCCGGCGGCGCAGGCGGTCTATGCGCAGAACATCGCCTACGGCCCGACCAACACCAAGGCCTTGGCTTCGCTCGACAAGAAGGTGCTGGACGACCTGCCGACCTCGGCCGCCAATGCCAAGGAAGCCATCCAGTTCAGCGTCGCCTTCTGGGCCGACCAGGGCGAGGCGCTCGAGAAGCGCTTCGCCTCGTGGGCCACGCAGTAAGCGGCCATGCACGCGGCAACGCTCGCCTCCCACCTCCCGGCGGAGGCCCCGCCGGGAGAGCTTCGGCGCGCCCTGGCGCGCGCCGAGGCGCGCCGCAAGTGGCGCGCGTTCGCGCTCACGCTGCCGCTGCTGCTGTTCCTGCTGCTCACGCTGCTGGTGCCGATCGTGGCGCTGCTGCAGCGCGCGGTCGAGAACCCGGAGGTGGCCAACGCCCTGCCCCGCACGGTGCGCGCGCTCGACGGCTGGAATCGCCAGGAGGCGCCCGCGCCGCAGGCCTACGCGGCGATCGCGGCCGACCTCGGCCAGCTGCCCGACAGCGCCGATGCGGGCGCGCTGGCGCGCCGGCTCAATACCGAAATCGCCGGCGCCCGCTCGCTCGTGATGAGCACCTACCGCGCGCTGCCGATCGCCGGCACGCCGGAGGAAATCAAGGCGCGCCTGCTGGAGATCGACGCGCGCTGGGGCGAGGTGCCCTACTGGCAGGCGATCGCCAAGAACGGCTCGCGCTGGACGCCCGACTACCTGCTGGCCTCGGTCGACCTGCGGCGCGACGCCGCGGGCAGCGTCGAGCGCATGCCGCCGGACCAGCGCGCCTTCGGCGGCATCCTCTTGCGCACCTTCGAGATCAGCGCCGTGGTCACCTTCTTCTGCCTGCTGCTGGCCTACCCGCTCGCATGGTGGTTGTCGACGCTGCCGGCGCGCAAGGCCAACGTGCTGATGATCCTGGTGCTGGTGCCCTTCTGGACCTCCATCCTGGTGCGCGTGGCGGCGTGGATCGTGCTGCTGCAGTCCGAAGGGCTGGTCAACCGCGGCCTCATGGGCATCGGGCTGATCGACCACCCGCTGGCGCTGCTGTTCAACCGCACCGGCGTGATCATCTCGATGGTCCACATCCTGCTGCCATTCATGATCCTGCCGCTGTACAGCGTCATGAAAAGCGTGCCGCCGACCTACCTGCGCGCGGCCGTCTCGCTCGGCAGTCCGCCGCTGGCGGCCTTCTTCCGCGTCTACGTGCCCCAGACCTACCCCGGCATCGGCGCCGGCGCGCTGCTGGTGTTCATCCTGGCGATCGGCTACTACGTGACGCCGGCGCTCCTGGGCGGGGCCGACGACCAGATGCTGAGCTACTACGTCGCGCGCTACACCAACGTCGAAATCAACTGGGGCATGGCCTGTGCGCTCGGCGCGCTGCTGCTGGCCGCCACGCTGGTGCTCTATGCCGTGTACCGCCGCGTCGGCAAGGCCGACCTGAGCCTGGGCTGAAGGCACGAAAGACAAGCATGCCGAAGCTTCTTCCCGAATTTCCCGCCTACGCCACCTTCGCCGACAAGCTCGGCTGGTGGGCGGTGCGCGCCGGCTGCGTGGCGGTGCTGGCCTTCCTGCTGGCGCCGATCCTGGTCGTGATCCCGCTGTCCTTTTCCGACAGCTCCTTCCTGGCCTACCCGATCCCCGGCTGGTCGCTCAAGTGGTACCGCAACCTGTTCGAGTCGCCGGAATGGGCCCGGGCGGCGCGCAACAGCTTCATCGTCGCGCCCGCCGCGACGGTGCTCGCCACCGTGCTGGGCACGCTGGCCGCGGTGGGCCTGTCGCGCACGGACTTCGCGTTCAAGGGCCTGCTCATGAGCGTGCTGATCTCGCCGATGGTGGTGCCGATCGTGGTGGTGGGCGTGGCGACGTACCTCTACTTCGCGCCCATCGGCCTGGCCGACAGCTACCTCGGCCTGATCGTGGTGCATGCCGCGCTGGGCGCGCCCTTCGTGCTGACCACCGTGCTGGCGACGCTGGCCGGCTTCAACCACAACCTGGTGCGCGCCTCGCTGAGCCTGGGCGAGACGCCTTTCAACACCTTCATGCGCATCACGCTGCCGGTGATCGCGCCGGGCGTGATCTCGGGCGCGCTGTTCGCCTTTGCCACCTCCTTCGACGAGGTGGTCGTCACCCTGTTCCTGGCCGGGCCCGACCAGGTCACGCTGCCGCGCCAGATGTTCACCGGCATCCGCGAGAACATCTCGCCCACCATCGCCGCCGTCGCGACGCTGCTGATCGTGTTCACAACCAGCCTGCTGCTGGCGCTCGAATGGCTGCGCGGCCGCCGCCGCTGAATCTGCCTGGGCGACATCCAGAAGATCGCGCGCCAGGCGTGCTTCCTATCCATGCACATGCAGTACCGCGGCCTCGCGCGTCGGCGCCGGCCGCGCTGCCAGCGAAGCGATTGCAATAGCGGCGACGATCGAGGCGCAGCCGATCAGAACGAACATGGGCATGGGCCCTGCAGAAACCTGCTGCAGCGTACCGACGACGAACGGCCCGAGGATCGCGCCGAAGCGGCCGACGCTGAGCATCATGCCAACTGCCGTTGCACGGACGTTGGTATCGAAGGAGCGGGCCGTGAAGTTGTTCAGCACGTACTGCGCACCGATCACGAAGAAACCGGCCGCTGCCGTGCACACGATGTTGACGACATGCCCGTCGAGAAAGACCAGCGAGAGCACCGAGAGCCCGCCCAGCGCCCACCAGGTCGCCAACACGCTGCGGCTCGAGCCCCGGCGGTCGGCCAGATAGCCGCAGGCCAGGCCGCCGGCGAATGACATGATCTGCATCAGCGCTCCGAATCCGAAGCTCGCCGCGAAGGTCTCGCCCCGCTTCATCATCACGGTCGGAATCCAGCCCGTGAGGCCGAAGATGCAGAAGAGGCTCAGGAAGGCGGCCAGCCAGATCGTGAGCGTCGTGCGGCGCGTCTGCGGCCTGAGGAGCGCGGCGACCGGATTGCGTTGAGTGACCGCTCCCGTCACCACCAGGCGCGCATTGCGGTACACCTCGGCGCGTTCGGGACGCAGGCGCGTCAGCAGCGCCCGGATGTCTTCGATGCGGCCCTTCAGCGCCAGGAACTTGACGGACTCCGGCAGGCAGAAATGCAGCGCGATGGTCAGCGGGATCGACAGCGAGCCGATCCAGTACAGCACCTTCCAGCCGAACAGCGGCGTGAGGAACACGCCCACCAGGCCGGCCATCGTGCCGCCCATGGCCCAGCCGAACGCAACGCCCCACAGCGAGAAGGTGTTGGCCACGCGGCGCGGCGCGAGCTCGTTGATATAGGTCGTCGCGAGAGGCAGCAGCACGCCGAGGCCGAGGCCGGTCAGGACGCGAAGCGTACAGAACATCACGAACGAGTCGCCGAACAGGGGTGTTGCCAACGTGAAGACACTGGTGATCCAAAGGCCGCCGAGCAAGGTCGCCCGCCGTCCCACGCGGTCGGCCACGATGCCATGTACTCCGGCGCCGATCAGGAAGCCCACCAGCCCGCTCGAGACCAGAAAGCCCGCCTGTCCCGGCGCGAGGCCCCAGGGTCCCGCCACGTAGTGGATGACGTAGGCCGGATTGAAGGTGTCGTAGCCGTCGAACAATGTGAGCGTCGCCATCATGACGCCCAGCCACTTGTGCAAGCGGCCGACCTTCGCTTCGGCCAGCTCCTCGTTGACGTCGATGTTGACGTGATCGGTCATGTCTGTCTCCTTTGTAATGTGTCCAGCCCGAACAGTTCGATCGCGTTGGTGCGCCCTATCTTTTCGCGATCGCGCTCGCTGATGCTGGCCGAATCGAACCAGCGGGCGGCATGGTCGACGTTCTCGAACGGCCAGTCGGTCGAGAACAGGATCCGGTCGGCGCCGATCTCCAGGATCGCGTCGATGAGCGTCTGCGTGCGGAAGTTGCCCGAGGTCGTGAGGTAGAAGTTCTCGCGGAAGTACTCGGCGATCTTCCGGCGCGCGGGATAGGCGGGCGGCGTCTCGAGCCACGCATTGCGGTTGTCGATGCGCCACATGCTGTACGGCAGCCCCTCGCCCATGTGTCCGAGGATCAGGGTGAGCTTCGGATACTCGTCGAACAGGCCGCTGCACATCAGGCGCAAGGCGTGAACGGCCGTCTCCTGGCCGAAGCCCCAGGTCGGCCCCAGCAGCCAGGGATGACCGTCGTAGATGCGTGCGTCGGCCGGCAGCGGGTTGCGCGGATGCAGATAGAAGGGCACGTCGAGCTTCTGCACGACGTCCCAGAAGGGCCAGTACCGGGCATGGTCGTAGTAGAGGACCGAGTTGGGATCAGCGGTCTGGGAGAAGCCATTGACCAGCGCGCCCTTGAAGCCAAGTTCCTTGACGCAGCGCTCGAGTTCGCGGGCCGCCAGCTCCGGGTCCTGCATCGGCAGTGCCGCGAAGGCCTGGAAACGGTCCGGCCGCCTGGCGACCTGCTCGGCGAGGAAGTCGTTCGCGCGGCGAGCGACGTCGTTGGCACGCGCCGTGTCCGGGATCGCCTGAACGGCCGGCGCGTTGAGCGACAGCAGCATCATCTGCATGCCGTTGGCATCCATCTCGCGCAGGCGCCGGTCGTGGATGTCGAGCAGGCGGGAGCGCAACTCCGGCCAGTGCGTCTGCGGAACGAAGCCCGCGGAGTCCATCAGGGTTTCTTCGAGAGCGAAGTGCTCTTCGAGTCCAATCTTTCCTTGCATGTCCGATCCTTTAGTATTGGCCCTTGGGCTCGAGACCGAGCGCCATCTGGCCGGCCATGGTTCCCACTGCATCCCAGTTCAGGCTGATGTGGCGACCCACGGCGTTGGCGTCGCGCCAGGCGCGCTGGACCGGGTTGGACATCGCGAGTCCTTGCCCGCCGGTGGAAGCATTCAATGCCTCTGCGCTGCGGATCGCAAGCGAGACCGCGAAGGCCTGCCCGCGCCGGCTGGAGATCCGGTCTTCCACCGTGATCTCCTCGCCGGACCGGGCCGTCAGTGCCCGGGCTCGGAGGTCGCGCAGCAGGATCTCGCGGGCCGCATCGGTGCCCGCCCCCGCTTCCGCCACACGCAGCTGGATGGTCGGGAATTCCGCCATCCGGTTGTTGCCTCCGGCCACGGCCCCGCGGGTCACGCGCTGGCCGGTCGCCTCGAGGTAGTCGTCCAGCGCGCCGGCCGCAGCACCCACACCCGCCGCTGCAAGGCATGACGGGATGTTCGACAGCATCGGGATGCCGAAGCCCGGGTTGTCGTGCACCCGACTGCCCGGCGTGCGGCCGCTGGTGGTCTCGCGGAAGGTGAGGATCCGGTGCTTCGGCACGAACACGTCGTCCAGCACCAGCGTCTTGCTGCCGGTGCCTGCAAGGCCGACCACATCCCAGGTGCCGTCGATGAGGTAGTCGGTCGCGGGCACCAGGAAAAAGGCAGGCCCCGGCGCAGGTCCGGCTTCCTGGGCAGGCAGAACCGATGCGCAGACCGCCCACTGGGCGCCGTCGCAGCCGCTGGCGAAAGCCCAGCGTCCGGTGAGCCGGTAGCCATCAGCCACCGCGACGGCTTTTCCTGCCGGGGCGTAGGAGCCACAGATGGCCGCGTCCGCGTCGTCATCCCAGACATCGCGCTGCGCCTGGGCATCGAAACTGGCGACCAGCCACTGATGGGCGGCATAGAGACCATAGACCCATGCAGTCGATGCGCATGCGCGGGCGAGTTCCATCACGAGTTCGACCAGCACGTCGAAGTCGTATTCGTGGCCTCCGAAGCTCGTCGGCTGGACGACGCGGTACAGGCCTGCTTCGCGCAAAGCATCGAGACTGTCGGCGGGGATGCGTCCGAGCCGCTCGGTGTCGCCGGCCCTGGCCTTGATGGCGGGCAGCAAGGCCCTCATCCTCGAATGGAGTTCGGCAGGCGTCGGCCGTTGTGCGAACGAAGGAATCGACTGAGGTTTTTCGCGCGAAATGACGCAGGACATGGGACCACCTGTTGAGAAAGAAGCAGAGAAAGGAAGAATGGCGCGGCACGCCCCGCGCGGCACGGCCGGTCAGGCCGCTGGACTCGTCACGCAGTACGAAGCGTCCTGGTAGACCAGGGGAGCGATGGCATCGCGCAGGCCGACATGCTCGACCTGGCCGACCAGGATGGTGTGCGTGCCGTACGGAATGGCGGCCGCCTTCCGGCAGAACAGGTTGGCCTGGGCGTCCGCAAGATAGGGAATGCCATCCTCGGTGCGCGACCAGGTGCCCAGCGCGAAACGCTCCTCGGCCGCAACCGCGCCGCTGAAGGCGGCCGACAACTCGACCTGCTCGCAGTGCAGCACGTTCACGCAGAAGCGTCGCGCACGGAACATGATGTCGTGCAGCAGGGTCTTCTGGTTAAGACAGATGAGGAGCGATGGCGGGCTCATCGAGAGCGAGGTCACTGCTGTGGCCGTCATGCCGTGACGACGCTCGTGGTCGGCTGCAGTGATGATCGTCACCGTCGAGGCGAACCGGCGCATCGCGGCGCGGAATGCGGTGTCGACCTGCTGCGGATCTACCGTCACAGTATTCATCTTTGTCTCCTCGGGTCGACTCCATGAACGAAGCGTGTCGACCTCTGAAGAAACTGTATGCGGCGGGATGGAAACTGGCCAATGCAAAGGTTGCACATGCAAAGTGCACGCCGTCGATGAGCTCGGCCGCCGCGTGCAGAGCAACAGACGGGCGCCCGTCTAGGCGGCCTGCTCCGAGGCGCTGCTCGCTTCCGCGGCGGCGCCGATGGCCACCAGCTTCTGCCTGAGCCAGCGGTGCTGCGGACTTTGCTGCAGGCGGCGGTTCCAGATCAGGCGGAACTCGACGCGCGGCACGGCGAAGGGCAGTTCCATCGCAACCAGCCGCCCCGACTGCGCGAAGACGCGCGCCGCGCCTCGCGTCACGGTGGTGACCATGTCGGAGCGGGTCAGGGCGATGACCGCGGCCAGCCCATGGGGCAGGCGCATCGCGATGCTTCTGCGCAGATTCCGATCGGCCAGCGCCGAGTCGACCAGATCGTCCGACGCGCCGCTCATGCTGACCAGCAGGTGCGGCGCCTGCAGGTAGCTCTCCAGCGTCAGCGGCGCAGTGGCGAGCGGATGGTCCGCACGCATCACGCAAACGTGGCTGTCGCCCAGCAGACGGCAGGTCATGAACCGATCGGGCAGCCCGCGAAAGAAGCCGATGCCGATGTCGGTGCGTCCCTGATCGATTCCAACCAGGATATCGTCGACCGAGCCCGGGCGAACGGTCAGGGACAGCAGCGGTGCCTCGGTCCGCATCTCGTCGACCAGTTGCGGCAGGATGATGATGGTCTCGTGGGTTTCGACGGCGATCTGAATCTCGCCCTGCGCTTCCTCCGGAACGAAGCGCTCCGGCGTCAACGCCGTCTGTATGCTCTGCAGCGCGATCCGCAACGGCCCGGCCAGGCTCAGCGCCCTCGCCGTGGGCTCCATGCCGGTCGTGGTCCGAACCAGGATCTCGTCGCCGAGCAGTTTGCGCAGGCGATCGAGCGCATGACTGGTCGCCGACTGGCTCAGGCCGATGCGCTCTCCGGCCCGGCGCACCCCGCGCTCTTCGATGAGCGCTTCGAGTACCACCAGCAGATTGAGATCGATCGAGCGAAGATTCATGAACCGGATGCGAGCGGCCGGCCTCAGCGCTTGGTGACCGAGATCAGCTCGATCTCGAAGTTGAGCGTGGCATTGGGCGGAATCACGCCGCCCGCACCGCGGGTGCCGTAGGCGATCGACGGCGGGCAGGTCAGCTTGGCCTTGCCGCCCGGCTTCATCTTCTGCACGCCCTCGGTCCAGCACGGGATCACGCCGTTCAACGGGAACTCGGTAGGCTCGTTGCGCTTGTAGGAGCTGTCGAACTCCTTGCCGCTGTCGGGGAAGGTGCCGCGGTAGTGCACCTTGACCGCGTCGGTGGCGGCGGGCGAGGCGCCCTTGCCTTCGACCAAGGACTGGTAGATCAGCCCGCTCGGGGTGGTGACGGGGCCCGACTGCGCCCAGGCAGTCGGCAAGACGAACGCGGAAACAAGGGCAGCGCAGAAAAGTGATCGCACGGGGCAGGCCTTCGGTGAGTGGATGACCACCCATTATTGCCAACCGGCACCCGGGCGCCTCAGTGCGTCAGCCTGGCCTGCCGAAGCGTCTCCGAGGGCAGCTCGCCGAACATGGCCTTGTACTCCTGCGAGAAGCGGCCCATGTGGAAGAAGCCCCATTGCGCGGCGACATCCTGCACCGTGCTTGCGGCCTGCGGCAGGCGCAGCTTGCGCCGGCAGGCATTGAGGCGCACGGCCCGCAGGAACTCCACCGGCGACTCGCCGACCACGCTGCGGAAGTGATTGCGCAGGGTGCGCGGTGTGAGGTGCAGCTGCAGGCACAGGTCGTCCACGGACATGGCGTGGTTGAGCGGATGCACGACGAGCGAGCGCGCCGCCATGACGGCCGCCAGGCGGCGCTGGCTGGCTTGCAGCTGGGCGATGAAGCCGTCGGCTTGCGTCGTGCCCGCCAGCAGACCCAGCAACTGGTCGAGCAGGGTCTGCAGGGCGGCACGGCCCCAGCTCTGCTCGGTTTCGCCGCTGGCACCGAGGCCCAGCAGCGACTCGATGGTCTGGCACAAAGCGACATGCACGTGGGGCGCAACCGCGGCCGCATGCACCAGCGCACCCTGGCCGATGAGCGGTGGGCGAAGGCCCAGGCGCTGTATCTGCGTGCCCAGCCATTCCTCGTCGACGACGACGCCGTAGATCCCGAAGTTCCGGGGCGTGCGCAGCACGAAACCGTCGTCCGCCCGGGCCGACATCACCAAGCGCATGCGATCGGCACGCTGCAGGCGCCCCGAGAAATGCAATGGCTCGTGGCTGTGGCCGTCAGGCACGCCGAACCAGATCGACCCGCGCCAGGGCAGGCATTGCTGGCTGGTCTGCTGGCCGGTGTGTTCGTGGAATATCTGCAGGCGCGGCCCATCGATCCACAGCTCGCGCACGGCGCCCTCGAAGCGCCCACAGGACAGCTGGTCGTACTCCTGGCGCCAGGCGGAGATGTGCGTCGCGTGTTCGTCCACATCGCAGCTCAGGCGCTCGGCGTATCGCAGGCGATGGCCGCCTGCCGGGAGCGCCGGCGGGTTCGGCAAGGGTGCGGACGCGTCGATGGGCAAGGCCGGATCCAGTGAACGAAGGGTAGGGTCTCCTGTCGAAAGCAAGACAGATGCCAGATGCCGCGAGGCTTGCCGCCGTGCTTTTTCCGATTCCGGATAGCGCCGCGGCCCCTGATTTGGTCGAATCCGCCCATTGCCATCCAAGAGGGAAAACACCATGAGTTCATTGGAAGCACCGCCCGTACCCGGCCCCGCGTCGGGCCATCTCAAGAAGGTGCTCGGACCCATGCAGCTGTGGGGCATTGCCGTCGGCCTGGTGATCTCGGGCGAGTATTTCGGCTGGAGCTACGGCTGGAACACCGCCGGCACGCTGGGCTTCCTGGTCGCGACGGTGCTCGTGGCCACGATGTACACGACCTTCATCTTCAGCTTCACCGAGCTCTCCACGGCGATCCCGCATGCGGGCGGACCCTTCGCCTATGCGCGGCGCGCCTTCGGGCCCAACGGCGGCTTCGTCGCCGGCTTCGCGACGCTGGTGGAGTTCGTGTTCGCGCCGCCGGCCATCGCGCTGGCGATCGGCGCCTATCTCAACGTGCAGTTCCCTGGCATCAACCCGAAGTGGTTCGCGCTCGGTGCCTATGTGATCTTCATCGGCCTCAACTGGATCGGCATCGGCATCGCCGCGGCCTTCGAGCTCTTCGTCACGGTGCTGGCCATCTTCGAGCTGCTGGTGTTCATGGGCGTCGTCGCGCCCGGCTGGTCGATGGCCAACTTCACGGCCCACGGCTGGGCCGGCGGCGAGGTGCTCAACGGCGCGGCGATCTCGGGCATCTTCGCCTCGATCCCGTTCGCGATCTGGTTCTTCCTGGCGATCGAGGGCGCGGCGATGGCGGCCGAAGAGGCGCGCGATCCGCACCGCACCATTCCGCTGGCCTACACGACCGGCATCGTGACGCTGGTGGTGCTGGCCTTCGGCGTGATGATCTTCGCCGGCGGCGTGGGCGACTGGCGCAAGCTCGCCAACATCAACGACCCGCTGCCGCAGGCGATGAAAGTGGTGGTCGGCGAGAACAGCGGCTGGCTGCACATGCTGGTGTGGATCGGCCTGTTCGGGCTGATCGCCTCCTTCCACGGGATCATCATGGGCTACTCGCGCCAGATCTTCGCGCTGGCGCGCGCCGGCTACCTGCCCGCCACCTTCGCGGCGCTCAGCCCGCGCTTCAACACGCCGCACCGCGCGCTGGTGGCCGGCGGCGTCATCGGCGTGGCCGCGATCTTCAGCGACGAATGGGTGCAGTTCGGCGGCCAGACGCTGACGGCCAACATCGTCACGATGGCGGTGCTGGGCGCCATCGTCATGTACCTGATCTCGATGGCCGCGCTGTTCAAGCTCAGGCGCACCGAACCCGGCCTGGAACGCACCTACCGCGCGCCCTTCTACCCGGTGTTTCCGGCCATCGCCCTGGGGCTCGGAGTGGTTTGCCTTGGCGCGATGATCTGGTTCAACGGCATGCTGACGCTGCTGTTCCTGGTGTTGATGGCGCTGGCCTACGGCTACTTCCGGCTGACGGCCGATCAACGCAAGGCGGCAGCGCCGGACGAGATGTTGTCCACCACCGTCTGAGCTTTCGATGCGCTACCGCACCACGATCGATTCGCAGGCCTTCTCCTTCGAAGACCTCAAGCAGGTCATGGCCGTCGCGAGCCCGGCGCGCTCCGGCGACTACCTCGCCGGCGTGGGTGCGGCCACCGCGCAGCAGCGCATGGCGGCGCGCCATGTGCTGGCCGAGACGCCGCTCAAGCAGTTCCTGACCGAGGCACTCGTTCCCTATGAAGAAGACAACATCACGCGGCTCATCATCGATGGGCACGATGCGCAGGCGTTCGCGCCGGTGGCGCACCTGAGCGTCGGCGACTTCCGCAACTGGCTGCTGTCCGAACAGGCCGACACCGCGGCGCTGACCGCGCTGGCCCCCGGGCTCACGCCGGAGATGGTGGCCGCGGTATCCAAGCTCATGCGCAACCAGGACCTCGTCGCGGTGGCGCGCAAGTGCAGCGTGGTCACGCGCTTTCGCGACACCATCGGCCTGCCCGGCCATCTCTCGGTGCGGCTGCAGCCCAACCATCCGACCGACGACCTGCGCGGCGTGGCGGCCTCCACGCTGGACGGCCTGCTCATGGGCGCCGGCGACGCGGTGATCGGGCTCAACCCGGCCTCCGACAGCATGCAGGTGCTCGGCGATCTGCTGCGCATGCTCGACGAGGTGATCCAGCGCTTCGAGATCCCGACGCAGAGCTGCGTGCTGACCCACGTCACCAACACGCTGAAGCTGGCCGAGGCCGGCGCGCCGGTCGACCTGGTGTTCCAGTCGATCGGCGGCACCGAGAAGACCAACCGTTCCTTCGGCGTCACGCCCGAGCTGCTCGACGAAGCCTACGCCGCCGCGCTGGCGCTGAAACGCGGCACGGTCGGCGACAACGTCATGTACTTCGAAACCGGCCAGGGCAGCGCGCTCTCGGCCAACGCCAACGCCGGCCTCGACCAGCAGACCTGCGAAGCGCGCGCCTATGCACTGGCGCGGCGCTACAAGCCGCTCCTGATCAACACCGTGGTCGGCTTCATCGGGCCCGAGTACCTCTACGACGGCAAGCAGATCATCCGCGCCGGCCTCGAAGACCACTTCTGCGGCAAGCTGCTGGGCCTGCCGCTGGGCTGCGACGTCTGCTACACCAACCATGCCGAAGCCGACCAGGACGACATGGACACGCTGCTGGTGCTGCTCGGCACCGCCGGCATCAACTTCATCATGGGCGTGCCGGGCGCGGACGACGTGATGCTCAACTACCAGAGCACCTCCTTCCACGACGCGCTGTTCCTGCGCGAAACCATGGGCCTGCAGCGCGCGCCCGAGTTCGAGGCCTGGCTGCAGCGCATGCAGATCACCGGCAGCGACGGCCGGCTGCAGCCGCCCTCTTCCAACCGGCTGCTGGCCGACATGGGCGCGCTGAAGGCGCTGGCCTCATGACGGACGAGGCGGTCACACGCAGTCCCTGGGGCGAGTGGCGCAACGCGACGCCGGCTCGCCTGGCGCTGGGCCGCGCCGGCGCCGGCATACCGACCGACGAGGTGCTGCGCTTCGGCTGGGCCCATGCGATGGCGCGCGACGCGATCCATGCCGCCCTGGATGCCGGCGCACTCGAGCAGGCGCTGAAGGCCGCGGGATGGACAGTCGCGCACGCCCGCAGCCGGGCCGAGGATCGCACCACCTATCTGCGGCGCCCCGACCTCGGCCGCCAGTTGCACGCCGACGATGCGATGCGACTGCGCGAATCGGCAGGCGCCGCAACGGATGTCTGCATCGTCGTCGGCGACGGCCTGTCCTCGCTCGCGGTGGAGCGTCATGCCGTGCCGCTGCTCACGGCATTGCGTTCGCAACTGCCGCCGGGCACGCGCTTCGCGCCGGTCGTCATCGCCACGCAGGCGCGCGTCGCGCTGGCCGACGAGATCGGCGAGCTGTTCGCGGCCCAACTCTCGGTGATGCTGATCGGCGAGCGGCCCGGCCTCAGCTCGCCGGACAGCCTCGGCATCTATCTCACGCACACGCCACGCCGCGGCCGCCACGATGCGGAGCGCAACTGCATCTCCAACGTGCGGCCGCAAGGCCTGTCCTACGACGCCGCCGCCTTCAAGCTGGCCTGGCTGATGCGGCAGGCCCTGCGCCTGGGCCTGACCGGCGTGGCGCTGAAGGATGAAAGCGATGCGGCGGTGCTCGAAGGCGGCACGACGCCGCCCACGCTTCCGGCGCCCTGAGCCGCCCGCCGCAACACCGTTTCGTCTCGTTTCCCATCCCCTTGTCACTTGAAGGAAGAAAACTCCATGAAGAGGAACTTTGCCCGTGTCTTGCCGATGGTCCTGGCCGCTGCCTTGGCGGCCGGCTGTGCCGGCGGGCCATTCGGGCCGGCAGCGCCCAGCGCCAGCATTCAGCCGCTTGCCGCGGGCCGTTGGGACCCTTTCAACCGGCAGCAGATCGATGCGTTGATCGCCGGCCTCGGCAGAGGCAGCCCGGCCTACAACGCATCGAAGCCGCCGTACGTGGTCTTCGACTGGGACAACACCAGCATCTTTCTCGATATCGAAGAGGCATCGCTGATCTACCAGCTGGAGAACCTCGCCTTCGGCGCCACGCCGGCACAGCTCGAAACGGCGTTGCGCAAGAACATTCCGAAAACCAACTTTGCACCGGCCCACAACAACGCGGCGGGGCAGCCGGTCAACATCGACAGCATCGTGCCGGACATCGTTGCCAGCTACACCTGGCTCTACCGGAACTACAGCGGCCTCCAGGGCAGCATGCCGCTCGCGGCCGTCAAGCAGAACCCGAACTACACGGCCTTCGTGACCAAGGTCCGCTACTTGTACGAAGCCATCGGCGACACCTTCGACCACGACACGGCCTACCCCTGGGTCACCTATCTCTTCGTCGGGCTCAACGAGGCGCAGGTGCGCAAGCTCACGGCCGATACGGTGGCCTGGCAACTCAAGCAGCCGGTGGAAAAGGTCAAGTGGAGCACGCCGGCCGCCCTGCCCGGCCAAGCCGGCGTCGTCTCGGTGAGCTGGAAGAACGGCCTGCGCCTGGTTCCCGAGATGCAGGCGCTGTACGCCAGGTTCCGCAACGCGGG
Source organism: Variovorax sp. LjRoot84 (assembly GCF_964254305.1). NCBI lineage: Bacteria > Pseudomonadati > Pseudomonadota > Betaproteobacteria > Burkholderiales > Comamonadaceae > Variovorax > Variovorax sp. LjRoot84. Next base: position 2,279,966 of record NZ_CAXUTE020000001.1, on the reverse strand, counting down.
CTTCGATGTCTGGGTCTGCTCGGCCTCCTTCGTCGACGTGATCAAGGAGATCTCCTCGAACCCGGCCTTCGGCTACGACAACCCGGCAGAGCGCGTGCTGGCGATGGAACTCGAACGCGATGCCAAGGGCGTGATCCAGCCCGAATACCGTCGCGGCTACGACCAGACCCAGGGACGGGGCAAGACCAAGAACATCCAGCGCTTCCTGGTCAGCAAATACGGCTATGGGCCCAGCTTCATCGCCGGCGACAGCGAAGGCGACCAGAACATGATGGCCGACTTCGCGGACACCAAGAAGGTGCTGATCGTCAATCGGCTGCGCGACGGCAAGACGGACATCGGCAAGTTCTCGGTGCTCGCCGCGCAGGGCTACGGCAAGGCCGATACGCGCTACCTGCTGCAGGGCCGCGACGACAACACGGGCCTGTTCGTGCCGTCGCAACTGCACACGCCACTGGGCGCCACGCAGGGCAAGACGCTCAAGTAAACTCGTCTCGAAGCGCACCGGCTGCCGTGCCGGACACCAGGAGACGACCATGGCCGAACGCTATCCCCTCGCCGAGCTCGAGGACCTGCCCGAAGACATCCGCATCAAGGTGCTCGAAGTGCAGGAGAAAGCCGGCTTCGTGCCCAACGTGTTCCTGGCGCTCGCGCGCCGGCCGGCCGAGTGGCGCGCCTTCTTCGCCTACCACGATGCGCTGATGCTGAAGGAGGAAGGCTCTCTCACCAAGGGCGACCGCGAGATGATCGTCACCGCCACCAGCGCCGCCAACCAGTGCCTCTACTGCGTGGTGGCGCACGGCGCGCTGTTGCGCATCTACGAGAAGAAGCCGCTGGTGGCCGACCAGGTGGCAGTCAACTGGCGCAAGGCCGACATCACGCCGCGCCAGTACGCGATGCTCGAGTTCGCGATGAAGGTCTGCGAGCGCTCGCACGAGATCGACGACGCCGACTTCCCGCCGCTGCACGCGCACGGCTTCAGCGACGAGGACATCTGGGACATCGCCGCCATCACCGCCTTTTTCGGCCTTTCCAACCGCATGGCCAGCTTCAGCGGCATGCAGCCGAACCCGGAGTTCTTCCTGATGGGGCGGCTGCCGCGCGAGAAGAAGTAGGGCCTATTCAGGCCGGCGCGCCGCGGCAAGAGGCCAGCGCATCGAGCGCGGGCTTGTAGCTCGGCGTCTTCACGTCCATCAGGCCCAGCACCGTGTGATAGAGGTTGTCGTGCGTGAGCGGCGTGTCGAGCCCCGCCTCCATGCATGAACGCGAGAGCTTGTCGCGCGCGCTCATGCCCTCGCCGAACCACGCGATCATCGGTATGTGCTTCTGCACCTCGGGCGCAAAGCTGTAGGGCACGCCATGCAGGAACAGCCCGTACTCGCCCAGCGATTCGCCATGATCGCTGAGATAGAGCAATGCGGGGTCGTAGCTCTTGGACTGTGCCTTCAGCCAGTCGATGGTCTTGCCGAGAAAGCGGTCGGTGTAGGCGATGGAATTGTCAAAGCCGTTGATCAGCTCGGGGTGGCTGCATTCGGCCAGCGCGTTGCTCTTGCACTCGGGCAGGAAGCGCTTGGCATCGGGCGAAGAGCGCTTGTAGTAGGCCGGGCCATGGCTGCCCATCTGGTGCATGACCAGCACCACGCCCTTGCCGCGGCGCTCGGCCGGCAAGGCGGCCAGGCGCGCATCCAGGCCATGGAGCATGACGTCGTCGAGGCATTCGTCGCCTTCGCAAAGCGCGCTCTTCACGCTCGGGTCGACGGTGTCGAAGGCCGACGCGTGCGGCACGCGGTCGCAGACGCCCTTGCAGCCGCCGGCCTGGTTGTCGAGCCAGAACACCGCAAGGCCGGCGGCCTGCAGCACGTCCATCAGGTTCTCGTACTCGTCCTTGCGCGCCTCGAAGGCGGTCTTGCCCAGCGGCGAGAACATGCAGGGCACAGAGGCCAGCGTGTTGGTGCCGCAGGAATGAACGTCACGCCAGCTCAGCACCTTGCGCGCCGCGAGTGCCGGCGTGGTGTCGCGCGCATAGCCGTTCAGCGCAAAGTGGTCGGCCCGCGCCGTCTCGCCCACCATCAGCACGAAGAGCGGCGGCCGGGCCTGCGCCGCATAGCTGGCGCCCAGTGCCGCGCCGCCGGACACCGGGATCAGCTTGCGGCTGTGCTTGAACATCGGCCTGATGGCGACCGCGCTGGCCGAATAGATGCTGGCCAGCGGATTCATCATGTAGCGCAGGTGGACGTTGTTGCGCATCAGCGGCGCGAGCTCCCGGCCCATCGCCAGCGCACCGCCCACCGCCACGGCCACCGCTGCGACGAGCAGCAGCGCATTGCGCCAGGCTTGCGAGACGAAGCGCATCGGGACGACCTGCACGCGCCACAGCGCCCAGGCAGGCAAGGCGGCGACCAGCAGCACGTGGAACAGCAGGCGCCAGCTCAGCAGGTCGTTCACCTCGTGGGCATCGGTCTGCATCGCGTTGGCCAGCATGCTGGGGTCCATCACCACCCGGTAGCTCTGCATGTAGTGCTGGGCCACGGCGGCGACCACGACGACGGCGAACCAGACCGGCTTCATCCAGCGCGACCAGGCGGTGAAGGACAAGAGCGCGACGCTGCCGCAGACGATGAGCAGCGCCATTGCCGCGATCGACGGCAGGTACATGCTCGGCGCACCGCCGATGCGCGCTAGCTCGTTCCACAATGGCCAGTTGGCGGCCAGGGCCAGGTAGAGGCTCAGCCAGACGACCACGCTGCGCGCCGAGCGCGGGCGCGCGAGCCAGGCATCGATGCGCTGCCAGAGCGGCGTGGACGCATCTGCCGCGGTCCCTTGCGCCGGCCGGGCGGCAGTCAGGTCATGAGCGGAATGGGGGAAGGAGCGAGCATTCGAAACAGGCATCCAGCGAGTCTGGAAACCTGGACTGAAAACTCACTGAATGCGCAGCTCAGGATTCGTTCAGCTTCGGAAGGCCGGCCAGCCGCGCAACCCCGGCCGGACCCCGGTGCACGAAGGCATCGATCGCGAAGCCTACCGTCCAGCAGATCCACGCGGTCCAGAGCGTGTGGCTCATGTAGTGGGCGCCGCGCAGCTGCTGCACCAGCCCCAGCAGCAGCCCGGCAGCGAGCGCGCCGAAGAGCCATCTTCGCGCCACCGCGGGCGCGGCGCGGCGCCATGCGAACCAGCCGCCCGCATAGGCAAAGGCCGCAGACGCGTGGCCGGCCGGAAAGCAGCCGCCCGGGCCGCCGTCCTGCACGCCCCACGACCAGTGGGAGACGTAGTGCGCGACCCCGCCGAAGAGCTGGAGGTCCCAGGGACAGCTGGTATGGCTCGTAGTCTTGACCAGCGAGACGGCCAGCACGGAGGCCAGCACGGTGAATGCCAGCTGTGCTCTTTCGCGCATGCGCAGCAGGCGCAGGATGCCGATGGGCCAGCGGATGCCGGCAAACAGCGCGAGCACCATCAGCCAGCTCAGGGACCGCGCGCCCTCGTGCACGACCTGGACCAGGAACCAGTCGCTGCGCCACGGAAAACCCATCGGCGTGCCCGCCATCGCCGCGAGCTTCAGGTCGAGGCCGGTGGCATCCCAGAGCAGGAGAAGAGCCAGTGTCAGAAGAATCCAGGCGAGCGGACGAGCGGCAAGGGAACGGATCATGCGCGGCCAAGCTTAGGGTCCGCGCCTGAACTGAATCTGAAGCGACGGCCGCACTAGACTCCCCTCTTTTGAGATAAGAGCGAGGCGACGTGCGCATATTGCTGGTCGAAGACGATGCCGCCCTGGCGGGCGCGGTCTGCAGCTACCTGATGGCCAAGGCCTTCGTGGTCGACGTGGCGCCCGGCCTCGCGGACGCGCGCGCCGCGCTGGCGGCTGTGCAGTACGCGGCCGTGTTGCTCGACCTGCACCTGAGCGACGGCGACGGGCTCTCGCTGCTGCCGGACGTGCGGGCGCTGCGCGAGCGCCCGATCGTGATCGTGCTCACCGCCCGCGACCAGGTGACCGACCGCATCCGCGGCCTCGACGCCGGTGCCGACGACTACCTTATCAAGCCCTACGACCCCGCGGAGCTGTTGGCGCGCTTGCGGGCCGTCGAGCGGCGGCGCAGCACCACCAGCTCGCCCGTGCTGAAGCTCGGCACGCTCGAGATCGACCTGGCGCGCGACCTGGTGCGCAAGAACGGTCTTCCGATCACGCTGACGCAAAAAGAGTGGGCGCTGCTGCGCGTGATGGCGACGCGGCCCGAACGCATCCACACGCGCGAGAACCTGGCCGACGCGCTCTACGGCTTCGGGGACGAGGCCGACAGCAACACGCTGGAAGTGTTCATCAGCCGCCTCCGGCGCAAGCTCGGCCGCAGCCACATCCAGACCCTGCGCGGCCTGGGCTACCGGCTTTCCTTCTCGCCCGAAGACGACGACGAATGAAGCTGAACTTCCTGCAGCAGGCGGGCGCGGAGCTCGGCACGCGCGATTCGCTCGCCGGCCGGCTGACCCGCACCCTCATCGTCTGGGTCGGCGGCGTCTGGCTTCTGTGCGTGCTGGGCGTGGTCTGGTATGTGGACCGCGAGATCAACCACAACTTCGACAGCGAACTGGTGGAAGTCTCGCACCGCATGTTCGACATGGCGGTGCACGAGCTCGACAAGCTCCGAAGCGAGCGCGGCGAGACGCGCACGCCGCTGATCGCGCCGCCGCAGCTGTTTCCGACCGATGCGGTGCTGTACCAGGTGGTCGACCTGCACGAGCGCGTACTGCTGCGCTCCGCCGAGTCGCCGCCCAACGCCTTCGACGTTCCGCTGGCGGCCGGCTTTGCCAATGCCGAGGCCTGGCGGATCTACACCGTGCGGCATCCCTCGCGCGATCTCTTCTTCCAGGTCGCCGACCCGCTGGACGAGCGCCGCACCGCGCTCAACCGCACCCTGTTCGGCCTGATCGTGCCGCTGTTCGCCGTGCTGCCGCTCCTGGCGCTGGTGCTGCGCAACGTGGCGCGCACCGAGCTGCGCGCGCTGCAGCAGCTCGCCGGCGAGATCGCGCAGCGCAGCGGCACCGACCTGCGCCCGATCGGGCTCCCCGGCCTGCCGCAGGAGCTGCGCACGGTCGGCGACCATGTCAACCGCCTGCTCGAGCGCCTCTCGCAGGCGCTCGATGTCGAGCGCGCGCTGGCCGCGAATGCGGCGCACGAGCTGCGCACGCCGCTCGCGGCGGCGCGGCTGCGGCTGCAGACCGCGCTCGAGCACGAACTGCGGCGCGACGATGTCGAGGCCGCGCTCGATGCGCTGCAGATGCTCGGCCACCGCACCGAGAAGCTGCTGCAACTTTCCAGGGCCGAATCGGCCGCCTCGCTGACGCGCACGAAGACCGACCTGGTCCAGCTGGCCGGCACGGTGGCGCAGGAGTTCTGGCAGGACCCGCGCGTGAACGAGCGCCTGTCGCTCAAGGTGCCGGACACCGAGCCGCCGGTCGCGCTCGGCGACGTCGACGCGCTGGCGATCGCGCTGCGCAACCTGGTGGAGAACGCGCTGCGCTACGGCCGCGGCCGCGTCGTGATCGAGGTGATGCAGCCCTGCACGCTGGCCGTGCGCGACTTCGGCCCGGGCGTCGGCGAGGTCGAGCTGCGCACGCTGCAGCAGCGCCACGTGCGCCACAGCTCCAATCGTGCGGGCTACGGGCTGGGGCTGTCGATCGTCGGCACCATCGTCGAGAAGCATGGGGCACGGCTCGAACTGATGTCGCCGCCGCCGGGGGCGGCGACAGGCTTCGAGGCGCGCATCGTGTTGAGTCCGGCATGAAGGGCTGAAGGAGCCAGGGCTGACGACGAGTAGGACACCTCCCGCTTGCTCTATGGCGCATGGCTGAATTGCGCGGCGAGCACGCGCATGCAGAATATGTTCACGGACTCGGCAACACCCATCGCGGCACTCCGAGACTGCGAAAGGCCCTCCTGCGCGAACGAAAGTTGGCGGAGGGCCTTTTGTTGCTCCCTAGCTGACGATCGAGCGCAGCCAGTCCGGCAGCGGCAGCGCCTTCTGCTTCGGAAAGTCGACCCACATCGTGGTCGCGCCGCCGGCCGCGCAGATCACCTCGGGCGCATCGGTCCGGGCCATGGTGGCCCAGCTCTCGAAGGTGGTGCGGCCCGGGTCGCTCACGTACATCTTGACCAGCACGTCGCCCGGGTATTCGAGCTGCTTGTAGAAGTTGCAGAAGGCATTGACGATCACCATGCCCTGCCCGTCCGGTGCGGGCTCGGCGCCCAGCGAGTGGAACCAGTCGATGCGCGCCGTCTCGAGGTAGCGGAAGTAGCTGGCATTATTGAGATGGCCCATCGCGTCCATGTCGCCCCAGCGGATCGGGATCGTCATTTCGTAGACGAGCTTCTTGATTTCGGGAATTTCGATTCTCATCGGTGTGCCTTGATGGATGCGAGGATGCCGAGGACGAACAGCAACGCGGCCGTCAGCTCGATGGCATGCGGCCAGCGCCCGTCCCACAAAAAAGAATAAAGCAAGGCGAACAAGGTCTCGCTCACGATCAGCTGACCACACAAGCTCGCGGAAAGCCGCTGGCTCGCGACGTTCCAGAGCACCGTCGCCAGCCACGAAGACCCGAGGCCGCCGGCCAGCGCAAGCAGCACGAACAGCTTGCCCTCGGGCTGTGTGCGCAACGTGGCCATGTCGGAGCCCGCGACCAGCCACAGCACGAAGGCACCAAGGCCGGTCGCGATGCCGAGCCAGTTGGCCCAGTCGGCCGCGTGCACCTCGGGATGCCGCTTGAGCCAGGCCGCGTTCAGGAGGCCGAAAGCCGTCCAGCTCGCCATCGCGAGCAGCGCCAGCACCAGGCCCCAGCCGAAGTGCGCACCGCTCGCGCCGCCTTCCGGCCAGGCACTCGCGACCATCAGCGCGATGCCCGCGGCCGTGAGAGCCAGTCCCGGCACCAGGGCCTGCAGCGCCAAGCCGGCCGGACGGCCCAGCAACATCATCCAGACCGGGATGGTGCCGATGATCAGGCTCGACACCTCGGTGCCCGCGGCCACGATCGAGAAGGCCAGCAGCAGGTAGTAGCCGGTGAAGCCGAGTCCGCTGAGGCCGAGCACGGTGAGCGCCTGGCGCGCGCGGGGCCAGCGCCGCTCGGCCGGCCGCCACCAGACCGCCAGCCCCGCGACCGCGCCGAAGACGATGAAGCGCGCGGCCGTGATGTCCACCATGCCGAAATGCCCCACCATGCGCGGCGCCACGAACACCAGCCCCCAGAGCGCACCCGCGGCCAGACCGGCCGCGATGCCGATGAGCGCGCGCGGACTCAGAGCGCGAATCCGTCGTCGGCCGCGATCACCGCGCCATTGACGAAATGGCTCTGGCCGCTGGCCAGCAGCACGATCAGTCCGTCCAGGTCTTCGGGCTTGCCCACGCGCTTGCGCGGCAGCATGCCCACCAGCTTCTGGCCGTCGTCGGAGGCGAAGTGCTCTTCGTTGAGGTCGGTCGTGATGTAGCCCGGGCACAGCGCGTTGACGTTGATGCCGAAGCGGCCCCACTCGAGCGCCATCGCCTTGGTCATCTGCACCACCGCCGCCTTGCTCATGCAATAGACACCGATCTTCGGCAGCACCTTCAAAGCAGCTACCGAAGCGATGTTGATGATGCGCCCGCCGATGTAGGTGCCGGGCGCCGCACCCTTGGCGCGCGCCAGCATGCGTTTGCCGACTTCCTGGGCAACGAAGAAAGAGCCCTTGACATTGGCGTCGAAGATGAAGTCGTAGTCCTCGGCCTTCACCTCTTCGAGGCGCTGCGTGGTGCTCACGCCCGAGTTGTTGACCAGGATGTCGATCGGCCCGACCTCCGTCTCGGCGCGTGCCACCGCGGCCTTGATGCTGTCGATGCTTGTCACGTCGAGCTCGACCACGTGGGCGTCGCCGCCCTCGCCCTCGATGCGCGCGCGCAGTTCCTTGAGCTTGTCGGTGTGACGGCTGGCCAATACCACTGCGGCGCCCGCGCGCGCCAGCGTCTTGGCGAACTGCGCGCCGAGACCGCTCGACGCACCCGTGACGAAGGCCACGCGGCCCGAAAGATCGATGCTGTAAGCCATGGGGAAAGTCCTGTTGGAGTCGCCGATGCGACGGGCCTAAAGCCGCTCCGGGCGCCGCATAAAATGGCCCGGCCCCTTCGCGGTGCCTCGCACCTTCAAATCATTATCGACGAGACCCCACATGACGCATGACGAAATACTTGCCCGGTTCGGCCCCCGCGAAGCGATGGAATACGACGTGGTCGTGGTCGGCGCCGGTCCTGCCGGCCTCGCCACCGCCATCCACCTGAAGCAGCTGGCCGCCTCGCACCACAAGGAGATCTCGGTCGTGGTGCTCGAGAAGGGCTCGGAGCCCGGCGCCCACATCCTGTCGGGCGCGATCATGGATCCGCGCGCGCTCTACGAACTGCTGCCCGACTGGGAGGAGCTCGGCGCGCCGCTCAACCAGCCAGTCACGCGGGACACCTTCCTGATGCTCTCCGAAACCGGCGCCACGCGCACGCCCGACTTCCTCTTGCCCAAGGTCTTCCACAACGAAGGCAACTACATCGTGAGCCTGGGCAACGTGGTGCGCTGGCTCGCGCAGCAGGCCGAGGGCCTGGGCGTCGAGATCTTCGCCGGCTTTCCGGCGGCCGAGGTGCTCTACACCGAAGACGGCAAGGTGCGCGGCGTGGCCACCGGCAACATGGGGATCGGCAAAGATGGCGAGCCGACCGAGAATTTCCAGCTCGGCATGGAGCTGCATGCCAAGTACACGGTGTTCGCCGAAGGCGCGCGCGGCCACCTGGGCCGCCAGTTGATCGCCAAGTACAAGCTCGATGCCGGCAAGGATCCGCAGAGCTACGGCATCGGCATCAAGGAGCTGTGGGAGATCGACCCCGCGCGCCACGAGCCCGGCCTGGCCGTGCACACCGCGGGCTGGCCGCTGCCGCCGGACACCTACGGCGGCTCCTTCGTCTACCACGCCGAGAACAACCAGCTGATCATCGGCTACGTGGTCGGCCTCGACTACCAGAACCCGCACCTGAGCCCCTTCGAGGAGTTCCAGCGCTTCAAGACGCATCCCAACATCCGCTGGTACTTCGAAGGCCAGGACAAGGGCCTGAAGGCGCCCAAGCGTTTGAGCTACGGCGCGCGCGCCATCACCGCGGGCGGCCTGCTCTCGCTGCCCAAGACGGTGTTCCCGGGCGGCGTGCTGGTGGGCTGCGACGCCGGCTACCTCAACGCGAGCCGCATCAAGGGCAGCCATGCCGCGATCAAGACCGGCATGCTCGCGGCCGAGGCCGCCTACAACGCCGTGGTGGCCGGCCGCCAGCACGACGAGCTCACGGCCTACCCGGCCGCCTTCGAGAAGAGCTGGCTGCACAAGGAGCTCCACAAGGCGCGCAACTTCAAGCAGTGGTTCAAGAAGGGCCTGACGGTGGGCACGTTGATGACCGGCATCGAGCAGTACGTGCTGCGCGGCCACATCCCGTGGACCATCCACCGCCACCAGGCCGACCACGAGCGCCTCAAGAAGGCCTCGGCCTGCAAGAAGATCGCCTATCCCAAGCCGGACGGCAAGCTCACCTTCGACCGGCTCTCGTCGGTGTTCATCAGCAACACCAACCACGAGGAGAACCAGCCCGCCCACCTGACGCTGAAGAACGCCGCAGTGCCGACCGAGATCAACCTGCCCGAGTACGACGGTCCCGAAAGCCGCTATTGCCCGGCCGGCGTCTACGAGTTCGTGGAGGGCGAGAACGGCAAGCCGCGCCTGCAGATCAACGCGCAGAACTGCGTGCACTGCAAGACCTGCGACATCAAGGACCCGACGCAGAATATCGTCTGGGTCACGCCCGAGGGCGGCGGCGGGCCAAACTACGTCGGCATGTAGCAGCCGGCGATTTTTTTCGGACGCCGGTGCGTCCGATTCGCGAGCGGTGACGTAAGTGGGTGCAGGACAGCAATTGCGCTGTCCGCCAACCTCACCCCAAGGACCTCGACGTCATGAACATCACGCTCCATCGCATCCTCGCCGCCGTCAGCCTGGCGCTCGCCGCCAGCCAGGGTTTTGCCGCCGACTCGGTGCCCGCCCCGGCGCCGGCCGCCAAGGCCGCGCCGGCCGGCAACAAGCTCGCGCAGGCCCGGGCCCTCATTGCCGACAGCAAATGGGCCGCCGCCGTCAGCGAGCTCGAAAGAGTCAACGACAGCGCCAGCGCCGACTGGAACAACCTCATGGGTTTCAGCCTGCGCAAGTCCGGCACGGCCAAATGGGTCGCCTCCGAGAAGTACTACGACGCCGCCCTGCGCATCGACCCCGGCCACCGCGGCGCGCTGGAATACTCGGGCGAGCTGTACCTCTCGATGAACGATCTGCCCAGGGCCGAACAGCGCCTGGCGGCGCTGGGCCGGGCCTGCGGCATGTCCTGCCCGGAGTATGGCGATCTCAAGAGCTCGATCGAGAGCTACAAGGCCAACGGCAAGAAGAACTGAGCGCGGTGCACCTAGCGGGCTACCAGGAACACGTAGTCCGCGCTGTAGCGCTCCTTGCTGCGCTTGCCGGCATCGGCCTGCGTTTCGCAGCCCCTGGCCGGGGCGCTGCCGCCCACGGTGTTGATGCGCTGCACGCCGGTGACGCTCGCCATGCGGCCCGCGGTGCCGGCCGATTTCGCGGACAGCAGCAGCCATGGAATGTCGGACGCGCGCGGCGCATCGGCACGCGCTTTCACCGCCCCCAGCGTCTTGCTGCCGTCGAGCGCGGTCCAGTGCGGCCCGGCGCCATGCGTGCCCACCTTCTCGCCGCCCGGACCGAACAGGTCCGCTTCGGGCGCCACGAACTGCCAGGCCCAGCCGCCCTTCTCGGCGGCGCGGCACTCGTAGATCTGCGAGCCGGTGGCATGCCAGGTGAAAGCCGCGCGCTCGCCGGCGGGCGCCTGGATGGCGGCGGGCAAGGCCGCAGTGCGAGCGCTGGGATGGCCCGGCTCCGACATGGAAGAACAGGCGCCGAGCGCGGCGGCACCGAGCAGGGTCGCGGCAAGACGAGGGATTCGCGGATTCGATTTCATGGCATCTCCTGGGTCGATGGAATACTCGGCCGCATGAATAGAAATATTCTGAACCTTCAGCAGCTGATCGCCCAGGCGGCGCGCGGCGACCACGCCGCCTTCGCCGAGATGTACGAACGCACGCACGTGCATCTGTTCGGCATCGCGCTTCGCATGCTGGGTCAACGGCAAGTGGCCGAGGACGTGCTGCAGGAGGCTTATGTGAGCATCTGGAAGAACGCCGCCAGCTACCGCTCCAACATCGACGGGCAGGAGATCCAGCCGATCACCTGGCTGATCGCGATCGTCCGCAACAAGGCGATGGACGCGCTGCGCGTGCGCACGCGGCGCAACGAACATGCATGGACGGAACAGGACGAACACGAGCAGCAGCAGGAGAACGCGCACGCGCCCGACCCGGCGCCGAGCGCCATGCAGCTGCTCGAACAGGCGCTGCAGGCCCTGCACATCGAAGGCTGCATGTCCGCGCTGGACGGCAGCTTCCGCCAGAGCCTCGCACTCGCCTACTACCAGGGCCTGTCGCACAGCGAGGTGGCCGCGCAGATGAACGCGCCGCTGGGCACGGTGAAGGCCTGGATACGGCGCGGCCTGGACAAGCTGCGCGCCTGCCTCGCGACACAGGGGGTGGCGCCGTGAGATACACCGACACCCGATTGCTCGACGAGCTCGCGGCCGCCTATGTGCTGGGCACCCTGGCGGGCGGTGCGCGGCGGCGCTTCGAACGCCTGCAGCGCGACCGCAGCGACGTGCGCGGCCTGGTGGCGCAATGGGAAGAGCGGCTGGGGCGGCTGGCCCAGTCAGTGCCGCCGCAGCAGCCGTCGGCCGGACTCTGGCGCGCGATCGCGGCGCGCACGCAGCCTGCACCGGCGCGCTCGGGCTCGGTTTCGTCCTGGCTCAGGCCGGCCGGCTTCGGGCTGGGCGGCGTCGTTGCGGGCGTCATCGCTGCGAGCACCCTGTTCTTCGCAGCGCCGGGGCTTTTCGTGACGAGCGACCAGCTGGCCATGCGCTCGGGCGAGAGGCTGCCGCAAAGCTATGTGGGCGTGCTCACCGATGCGGCAGGCAACGGCAGGCTGCTGGTGAGCTCGCTGCGCCATGGCAGGACGCTGACCCTCAAGGTGCTGGGGCCGATCGCTTCCCTGGCCGAGGGAGAGCGCCTGGTGCTGTGGGCTGTGCCGGCGGAAGGGCCCGCGTTTGCAATGGGGGTGGTGCCGGCGAGCGGGACGGCGGTGTCCCTGCTGTCCGATACCTCGGAGAAGCTTCTTTCCAAGGTGTCGCGCTTGATCGTGACGCGGGAGACCGCTTCGGCGCCTGCGATGCCCAGCGCTGCGGTTGTTTTGAGTGGGAACTGCGCCAAGCTGTGGTGAGGTTCTTTGATTTGTGCTTTGCGCTTGATCTAAGGCCGGAGCCGGACCTTCAAAGGCCCAGTGCCCTCACCCCCACCCTCTCCCGGAGGGAGAGGGAGCAACAGTCATCGCCGGCACGCAACTGCGTCCGTGAAACTCCCGACGTGATGAAGCCTCCCATTGATGCATAGTCATACGTTTGCAACACGTCCACGCTCACAGGAGACTCCCCCCATGAAGTTGAACCGACTGGCCGCCGGCCTCGTCGTCGGCCTCGGTATGGCTTGCGCCGCATTTGCGCAGACCACCACGCTCAAGATCGGCTACGCGACCACCAAGGAATCGCACTACGGCGTCGGCTCCACCACTTTCTGCGACGAGGTCGAAAAAGGCACGCAAGGCCGCTACAAGTGCCAGCAGTTCCCCAACTCGGCACTCGGCGGCGAACGCGAGCAGATCGAGGCCGTGCAGCTGGGCACGCAGGACCTGGTCAACACCTCCACCGGCCCGGTCGGCAACTTCGTGCCCGAGGTCAAGATCGTCGACATCCCCTTCCTGTTCCGCGACTACGAGCACGCGCGCAAGGTGATGGACGGCCCGATCGGCCAGGACATCCTGGCCAAGTTCCCGAGCAAGGGCATCATCGCGCTGGCCTGGACCGAGAACGGCTTCCGCCACATGACCAACAGCAAGCGCGACATCGTGAAGCCGCAGGACGCCGCGGGCCTCAAGATGCGCACGATGGAGAACAAGGTGCACATGGACGGCTACCGCACCTTCGGCATCCTGCCGACGCCGATGGCCTTCCCCGAACTGTTCGGCGCGCTGCAGCAGGGCACGGTCGACGGCCAGGAGAACCCGATTCCCGTGATCCTGTCCTCCAAGTTCGCGCAGGTGCAGAAGCATCTCTCGCTGACCGGCCATGTCTACTCGCCGGCACTGCTGCTGCTATCGCCCAAGGTCTGGAACAAGCTGTCGGATGCCGACAAGAAGGTCTTCGTCGAAGCCGCCAGGAAGGCCGGCGCGGCGCAGCGCAAGAAGGTCAACGACGACGAGAACAGCGGCATCGCCCAGCTCGAGAAGGACGGCATGAAGGTCGTGCGCACCGTCGACGGTGCCGCCTTCCGCGAAGCGCTGAAGCCGGCCTACACCGGCTATGCCAAGGAATTCGGCGCCGACAACATCAAGAAGATCAGCGACGTCAAGTAGCGCGGCAACGCGCGTGCCGCGTTGCGGCACTCCCGCCCGGTGAACCCGCAGTGGCACCGGGCGGTTTTGTTTTGATATGAAAACCTTCGAACACTACTTTCTGGCCGCGAACCGCTGGGCGCTGATTCTGCTGCTCGCATCGATGTCGGTCATCATCTTCATCAACGTGGGGATGCGTTACCTCACGAGCAATTCGCTCGAATGGGCCGAAGAGGTTTCGCGCCACATGATGATCTGGCTCACCTTCCTCGGCGCCGGCCCGGTGCTGCGCTACGGCGGCCACATCGCGGTCGAGAACCTGCAGGACGCGCTGCCGCCCAGGGGCGCGGTCGCGGTCCGCGCCGTGGTCGCGGCGCTGCTCTTCGCCTTCTTCGGTTTCATGGTCTGGTACGGCTGGCTCTACATGGAGCGCACCATGTTCCAGCTGACCGCCGTCACGCAGATTCCCTTTGCCTACATCTACAGCGCGATGCCGATCGGCGGCGTGCTGCTCATCGTCCACTGGCTTTTGATCGTGCGCGGCTACGTGCAAAAGCGCGAGTTCGCGTCCGACGCGCACTTCGATGCGACCGCGAGCGCCTCGCTATGAACGCCAGCATCATCCTGATCCTGTCGGCCTGCCTGTTCCTCGCGATCGGCGTGCCCGTGGCCTTCGCGCTGGGCCTGGCCACGGCCGCGACGCTGATCCTCGCCGAGTCCTATCCGCTGATGGTGCTGCTGAAGGAAACCTTCACCGGCATCGACAGCTTCCCGCTGATGGCGGTGCCCTTCTTCATCCTGGCGGCCGAACTCATGAGCGGCGGCTCGCTGACCGAGGTGCTGCTGCGCTTCGCGGGCCAGTTCGTCGGCCACCGGCGCGGCGGGCTCGGCTACACCAACGTGGTCTCGCTCACCTTCTTCTCGGGCATCTCGGGCTCGGCGCTGGCCGATGCCGCGGGGCCGGGCTCGATGCTCATCAGGATGATGGAGAAGGCCGGCTACCACCGCTCCTACGCGGCGGCGCTGACGGCCTCGACCGCGATCGTCGGCCCGATCATTCCGCCCTCGATCATCATGATCATCTACGCGCTGCAGGACGACAGCGTGTCGGTCGGCAGCCTGTTCGTGGCCGGCCTCGTTCCCGGCCTGCTGATCGCGGTCGCGATGTGCGTGGTGAACTTCTACGTTTCCAAGCAGCGCAACTACCGCGGCGACGGCGGCATGCCGCCCTGGCGCGAAGTGCTGCTGACCACCTGGAAAGCCATCCCCGCCATCCTGCTGCCGGTGGTGATCCTCGGCGGCATGCGCGCCGGCTGGTTCACGCCCACCGAGGCCTCGGTGGTGGCGGTGTTCTATGCGCTGGTGTGCGGCAAGTTCGTCTACCGCACGCTCGAATGGAAGGCGCTGCCGGACATCCTCGCGCGCTCGGCGCTGCTGTCGGCCTCGGTGCTGATCATCATCGGGCTGTCGGCCTCCTTCGCCTGGATCCTGACCATCGAAGGCGTTCCCCAGTCCCTGGCCGAATGGCTGGTCAGCATGCAGCTCTCGCCGTGGATGTTCCTGATCATCGTGAACGTCTTCCTGCTGCTCTTCGGCATCTTCATCGAGCCCTTGCCCGGCGTGATGGTGCTGGCACCCATCCTCGCGCCGGTGGCCATCAAGCTCGGCATCGACCCGGTCCACTTCGCGATGATCGTGATCTACAACCTCACGCTCGGCATGATCACGCCGCCGGTAGGCGGCCTGCTGTTCGTGACCTGCAACGTCTCGAAGGTGCCGATGTCGCAGCTGGTGCGCGAGCTCGTGCCCTTCCTGTGGGCGCACGCGGCCGTGCTGCTGGTGCTGACCTTCGTTCCGGCGCTCAGCACCTGGCTGCCGCGTTTGTGGGGCTTCAAATAGCGGCAGCGGCCCGGTCATTCACGAGGATGTCATGCGGATCCCCGATGCTGCGGCGCTCGACCCCGAACGCCCGAGCATCCCATGTTCCTCATCAAGACCGAGAAAGCGCGCCAAGAACTCCAGCCGGGCCGCCGCACGCTGGGCCAGCGCGAGCGCGCCCTGCTGCTGATGGCCGACGGCCAGCGCTCGGTCACCGACTTCGGCCAGCTCTTCGGCAGCCGCGACGAGGCCGGCCGCGTGGCGCTGCACCTGGTGCAGGAGGGCTATCTGCATCGTTCGCAACCCGCTACGCCCGCCGTGGCGCCGCCGGTGCAGGCAGCTCCGGCGTCCGACGCGAGCCCCGAGCCGCCGGTCGCGGCGGATGTCTTCGACGGCAAGCGTTCGCTCGCCACCACGCGGATGTTCCTGTTCGACCTGTGCGAGCGCATGTTCGTCAGGCGCGATCCGATCCTGGCCGGGCAGTTCCGCGAGCTGCTGCGCGAAGCGCGCGACCGGGAGTCGATGCTGGCCGCCGCATCCGCCATGCTCGGCGAGATCGAGAAGCTCGCGGGTGCCGAGCGCGCCACGTCGATCCGCGAACGCATCGACAAGCTGCTGCCGCCCCAGCTCGTGCATTGAAACCGGCCCCGACGGCCGCCATGGCCGCATCCGGGCAAACTCGGCGTCTCCGCTGACAAGACGAGGAGGGATACTCGTCGCGTCGCGCCCATCCGGCGCCCCAACCCTCCCTTCTTTTTTCTGTCAACAGGCATGACGAACTACGGTTTTGTTCATCTGGAGTACGGGAGTCAGCATCGTGATCATTCGGTCCAGGTGCTGACCAAGCTGCGAAGGCAGTTGGCCGGCGAGAGCGATCGTGTCGTTCTCGCGATCGTCGACAACGCCAGGTCCACCGGAGGCGAAGCATTGCGCAATGCGGAATTCGAGGAGGGCTTCGTCATCGCAGGCGACAACTCCAACCGCGAATTCACTGGGTGGGACCAAGGAGTCGCAGCCATTCTTGCCCGCAGCGGCGAGCCCGACGTGTGGATCTTTTCGAACGACACCGTCGCGCGAAACCACGGATGGAGCGAACGCAGGGTGGCCGGCTTCGGCGGTGAAATCAAGAGGCTGGGGCTGCACCCGGGCCCGTGGCTCTTCGGCGAGATCAACGATTTTCCGCGCTCGACGATGACGCCGCTCGGTCCCCTGCTCGAATGGGTTTCGACCTACTGCTTCGCGATGAACGGCAACCTGCGCCGCCAGCTCGGTGCGCTTTCGCCGGGCAACGAATTCCTGGATTCGCTGGTCTACGACCGCTTCGAACCCGAGCACCGTCTGTTTCGCGACAGCGTCGACGAGGCCTATGTCGAATTCGTGTCAGCCTGGCTGATCAAGGACGAGAGCGATCCGTCCAGGCAGCGCAGATTCAAGTGGTCCCACGAATGGCACAAGGCCAGAGCGCTCTCGCCGGAGAACTTCGACGACCTGCGCATGAAGGCGCGCTGCGTTCTCTCGGAGAGCATGCTCAGCGTGCGCGCCCGGCAGCTGGGCGCCGACATCCGCTCGCCCTACGACGCGCGCAATGCCAGAGCGCACATTCGCAGCTCCCTGCAGCTCGTCGCCGACAAGCTGTGGGAGAAGTTTCTGCTCAGGCGGCTGCGCCTGGAGCGCTCCTGAGCGGCCAGGACCGGGCTCATCCCTTACACTCGGGCAGGTCAGGAGAGAGCCTCGCAGCGCGGGGCCGCCGAAGGCGCAGGTCCCCTCGAAAAACGGGCCCGAACGCTCAGGCAAAAGGACTGACGAAGCGCCCCATTTTCCGGGCGTTTCCTTGCTGGAGAGAGGCGGCGCATCGCGTTTTTTGTTCGCAGTGCCGTCCACCGAAGGAGCAAACCCCGATCGTGGGGCGAATCTCTCAGGTAAAGCGGACAGCAGGGGTGGCCCATGGCAAGAATGTCATGGATCTGGACTGCCCCTTTGGAGAGTGCCTTGGCCTCCGCATCCGACGATCTGCAAAAGACCCCGCTCTACGACCTGCACCTGGAGCTCGGCGCCCGCATGGTGCCCTTCGCGGGCTATGTGATGCCGGTGCAGTACCCCGCCGGCCTGATGGCCGAGCACAAGCACACGCGCGAGGCCGCCGGCCTGTTCGACATCTCCCACATGGGCCAGCTGCGCCTGGCTGGACCCGATGCCGCCGCCGCGTTCGAGAGCCTGATGCCGGTCGACGTGATCGGCCTGGCGCCGGGCAAGCAGCGCTACGGCCTGCTCTTGAACGACGAAGGCGGCATCCTCGACGACCTGATGTTCTTCAACGAAGGCCACGACTCGCTGTTCGTGATCGTCAATGGCGCCTGCAAGGTGGCCGACATCGCGCACATCCAGGCCAGGATCGGCGCGCGCTGCCAGGTGCTGCCGATGCCCGACCACGCCCTGCTGGCGCTGCAGGGCCCGCAGGCCGTGACCGCGCTGGCCCGGCTCGCGCCCGGCATCGAGCGCTTCGTCTTCATGACCGGCGGCGCGGTGCAGATCGGCGGCATCGCGGCCTTTGCCACGCGCAGCGGCTACACGGGCGAGGACGGTTTCGAGATCTCGGTGGCCGCCAAGGATGCCGAAGCGCTCGCGCGGCTGCTGCTCGCCCAGCCCGAGGTCAAGCCCGTCGGCCTGGGTGCGCGCAATTCGCTGCGGCTCGAAGCGGGCCTGTGCCTCTACGGCAACGACATCGACGAGACCACCACGCCGGTCGAAGCCTCGCTCAATTGGGCGATCCAGAAGGTGCGGCGCACCGGCGGTGCGCGCGAAGGCGGCTTTCCGGGCGCGGCCAAGGTGCTGGCGCAACTCACGGCGGCCAATGGCGTCGCAGGCCACCTGGACCACCACACGCTCAAGCGCAAGCGCGTCGGCCTGGTGGCGCTGGAGCGCGTGCCGGTGCGCGATGGCACGCTGCTCGAATCCTTCGAGGGCGCGCCCATCGGCCAGGTGACCAGCGGCCTGCTCGGCCCCACGGTCGACCGGCCAGTCGCGATGGCGTACGTCGCGCTCGCCTATGCCGAGCCCGGCACCCGCATCCAGGCCATCGTGCGCGGCAAGCCGGTGCCGATGGAGGTGAGCACCATGCCCTTCGTGCCGCAGCACTACTACCGCGGTTGAATTCTTTTCTTCAAGGAGCCTTTCATGAGCATCAAGTACACCAGGGACCACGAGTGGGTCCAGGCGGTCGGCGACGGCGTCGCCACCGTCGGCATCACCGTTCATGCGCAGGATGCGCTGGGCGACGTGGTCTTCGTCGACCTGCCGGAAGTCGGCAAGAGCTACAGCCAGGGCGATGTCGCCGGCGTGGTCGAGTCGGTCAAGGCGGCGGCCGACGTGTTCATGCCCATCACGGGCGAGATCACCGAAGTCAACGAGGCGCTGCGCGCCGACCCTTCGCTGGCCAACAGCGCGCCCGAAGCGGGCGGCTGGTTCTTCAAGATGAAGATCAGCGACGCCTCGCAGCTCGATGCACTGCTCGACGCCACCACCTATCAAAAGTTCGCCGACGAAAACTGAACCGAACACGCCAATGCCGAAGTCTTCCCTGCCCTCCCTCAGCGAACTCGAGAACGCCGAGGAATTCATCGCCCGCCATATCGGCATCGAGGCCGATGACGAAGCGCGCATGCTCGCCGCCGTCGGCTCGACC
This sequence comes from Variovorax sp. LjRoot84, assembly GCF_964254305.1. NCBI lineage: Bacteria > Pseudomonadati > Pseudomonadota > Betaproteobacteria > Burkholderiales > Comamonadaceae > Variovorax > Variovorax sp. LjRoot84. The sequence continues at coordinate 2,260,824 of NZ_CAXUTE020000001.1, read as the reverse complement.
ACCCGCGCCGAGCTGATCGACGGCATCGTGCCGCCGGCCATCCGCCGCACGAAGCCGATGCGCCTGCCCGCCTCGGTGACGGAGGCCGACGCGCTGGCCGAGCTGAAGGCCATTGCGGCGAAGAACAAGGTGGCGAAGAACTTCATCGGCCAGGGCTACTACGGCACCCACACGCCCGGCGTGATCCTGCGCAACGTGCTCGAAAACCCGGCCTGGTACACCGCCTACACGCCCTACCAGGCCGAGATTTCGCAGGGCCGCATGGAGGCACTGGTCAACTTCCAGACCATGGTGTGCGACCTCACCGGCATGGCCATCGCCAATGCCTCGATGCTCGACGAGGCCACGGCAGCGGCCGAGGCGATGACGCTCGCCAAGCGCAGCGTCAAGAGCAAGAGCAACGTGTTCCTGGTCTCGGGCGACTGCCATCCGCAGACCATCGAGGTCATCAGAACGCGCGCGGCGCCGCTCGGCATCGAGGTCAAGGTCAGCACCGTGTCGGAGACCCTGCCGCACCTGATGGCCAGCGGCGATTTCTTCGGCGCACTCGCACAGTACCCCTCGACCACCGGCCACGTGCACGACCTGCGCCCGCTCGCCGGCCACGCCCATGCGTGCGACGCCGCCTTCTGCGTGGCGGCCGACCTGCTGGCGCTCACGCTGCTGGCGCCGCCCGGCGAATGGGATGCCGACATCGTCTGCGGCACCACGCAGCGCTTCGGCATGCCGATGTGCAACGGCGGCCCGCACGCGGCCTATCTGGCCTGCCGCGACGAGTTCAAGCGCTCGCTGCCCGGCCGCCTGGTGGGCGTGAGCGTGGACACCCAAGGCCAGCCGGCCTACCGGCTCGCGCTGCAGACGCGCGAGCAGCACATCCGGCGCGAGAAGGCCACTTCCAACATCTGCACGGCGCAGGTGCTGCCGGCGGTGGTCGCGAGCATGTACGCGGTCTACCACGGGCCCGAAGGCCTGACGCGCATCGCGCAGCGCGTGGCTGCGCTCACCGCGGTGCTGGCGCAGGGCCTCGAACAGATGGGCCGCGAGCTGGCCAATGAGACCTCCTTCGACTCGCTCACCGTCAAGACCGGCGAGGACACGCCGAAAATCCAGGAGCGCGCGCAGGCGGCAAGCATCAATTTGCGCCAGCGCCTGCAGAACCACCTGGGCATTTCGCTCGACGAGACCACCACCCGCGCCGACATCGAGACGCTGTGGGCCCTGTTCGTGCCTGCCGGCACGCCGATGCCGCGCTTCGACGAGCTGGCCGGCAGCATCGCGCCGCGCATCCCCGAGGACCTGCGACGCACCAGCGCCTTCCTCACGCACCCGGTGTTCAACACCCACAAGAGCGAGACCGCGATGCTGCGCTACATCCGCAGCCTCTCCGACAAGGACCTGGCGCTCGACCGCAGCATGATCCCGCTCGGCAGCTGCACCATGAAGCTCAATGCGACCAGCGAGATGATCCCGATCACCTGGCCCGAGTTCGCCAACATCCATCCCTTCGCGCCGGCCGAGCAATTGCAGGGCTATGCGCAGCTCGACGCCCAGCTGCGCGCCTGGCTCTGCGAGGCCACCGGCTATGCGGGCATCAGCCTGCAGCCCAATGCCGGCTCGCAGGGCGAGTACGCCGGCCTGCTGGCGATCAAGGCCTTCCATGAAGCCAAGGGCGAAGGGCACCGCAACATCTGCCTGATCCCCTCCTCCGCGCACGGCACCAACCCGGCGAGCGCGCAGATGGTCGGCATGCAGGTGGTGGTGACGGCCTGCGACGCGCAAGGCAACGTCGACATGGACGACCTGAAGCGCGCCTGCGAGAAGCACGGCGACAAGCTGGCCGCGGTGATGATCACCTACCCCAGCACGCACGGCGTGTTCGAAACCCGCGTCAAGGAACTCTGCGAGATCGTGCATGCGCACGGCGGCCGCGTCTACGTGGACGGCGCCAACATGAACGCGCTGGTCGGCGTGGCGGCGCCCGGCGAGTTCGGCGGAGACGTGAGCCACCTGAACCTGCACAAGACCTTCTGCATTCCGCACGGCGGCGGCGGCCCGGGCGTCGGGCCGGTGTGCGTGGTCGAAGATCTCGTGCCTTATCTGCCGGGGCATGCGACGGCAGGCGTCGCGTCCAACGGCGTCGGCGCCGTGTCGGCCGCGCCGCTGGGCAATGCCGCGGTGCTGCCGATCAGCTGGATGTACTGCCGCATGATGGGTGCCGTGGGCCTGCAGGCCGCCACGGAGATCGCGATCCTGAGCGCCAACTACATCAGCTCCCGCCTCAAGGAGCACTACCCCACGCTCTATGCGAGCCCCAACGGCCACGTGGCGCACGAATGCATTCTCGACCTGCGACCGCTCAAGGACACGAGCGGCGTGACGGCCGAGGACGTGGCCAAGCGGCTGATCGACTACGGCTTCCACGCGCCGACGCTGAGCTTTCCGGTGCCGGGCACGCTGATGGTGGAGCCGACCGAGAGCGAACCGCTGGCCGAGCTCGACCGCTTCATCGACGCGATGATCGCGATCCGCGGCGAGATCCGCCGCGTCGAGGAAGGCGTCTGGCCCAAGGACGACAACCCGCTCAAGCATGCGCCGCACACCGCGGCCAGCCTGCTCGTGAGCGAATGGACGCATCCCTACTCGCGCGAGCTCGGCGCCTTTCCGCTTGCCACGCTCAAGGGGGCCAAGTACTGGCCGCCGGTCGGCCGCATCGACAACGTCTACGGCGACCGCAACCTGTTCTGCAGCTGCGTGCCGGTAGGCGAATACGCCTGATTGCACCCGTTCGGGCTGAGCTTGTCGAAGCCGGCCCCGTGCAACACATTTTTACAAAGAGCAGGGTCGCGCCTGTCGATCCCGCCGTCGCTGCTTCGACGTCCAGGTAGAGCCCCGATTCCAGCGGGCTCCCAACCCCAGGAGAAACGACATGCGATTCATGGTGATTGTGAAAGCGAGCAAGGATTCGGAAGCCGGCGTGATGCCCACCGAGCGGATGCTCACCGAGATGGGCAAATACAACGAAGAGCTCGTGAAGGCCGGCGTGATGCTGGCCGGCGAGGGACTGCAGCCGAGCTCGAAGGGCGCGCGGGTGCGGTTCGAAGGCAAGCAGCGCACCGTGATCGACGGGCCCTTCAGCGAAACCAAGGAGCTGGTCGCCGGCTACTGGCTGTGGCAGGTGCGCTCGAAGGACGAAGCGATCGAATGGCTCAAGCGCGCGCCCTTCACCGACAACGAAGAGGTCGAACTGCGCCAGGTCTTCGAGATGGAGGACTTCGGTGCCGAGTTCACGCCCGAACTGCGCGAGCAGGAAAAGCGCTTGATGGACGAGATCAAGAAAAAGAAGTGAAGCCACCCATCAAGTCAACGGAGATCCCAAGATGAAATTCATGGTCATTCGCAAGGCCGACCCGGACACCGAGGCCGGCGTGATGCCGACCGAGCAGCTGGTCACCGACATGCTCAAGTACAACGAGGAGATGATCAAGGCCGGCGTGATGCTCGACGGCATGGGGCTGCAGCCCAGCGTCAAGGGCGCGCGCGTCAAGTTCAGCAACGGCAAGCCGGCGGTGATCGACGGCCCCTTCACCGAGGCCAAGGAGCTGATCGCCGGCTTCAGCCTGATCCAGGTGAAGTCGCGCGAAGAAGCGATCGAGTGGGTCAAGCGCTGGCCGCCGATCGACGGCGGCGGCAACGTCGAGATCGAGATCCGGCAGGTGTACGAGGCCGAGGACTTCGGCGCCGAGTTCACGCCCGAGATGCGCAAGCACGAAGAGTGGCTGCGTGAAGCGGCCGAGAAACGCGCCTCGTCCGGCCACTGAGGGCCCTCGACGTATATCCTTGCGGCTCCTCGAAAAGGACTGCTCGGATGAGATACGTGATCCTGCGCAAAGCCGGCCCGCATGGCGAGGCCGGCCTTTTTCCGCCTCTTTCCCCGGTGCCCGGCATCGTGCTGCATGAAAGCGCCGAGCTGCAGCCCAGCGCCGCGGGCGTGCGCATCAGCTTCTCGGATAAGGGGCCGCAACAGACCCCGGGGCCGTTCACCGAATCGAAGCAAGTGGTCGCCGGCCTCAGCATCGTTGAGGCCGACTCGCAACAAACGGCGATCGACTGGTTGCGAGACGCGCCGGTCGGCGATGCCGAAGCCGAATTCGAGATCCGTGAAACCGGCTGCGCAGGCGGCCTGCCCGGCATCGACCCGTCGGCCGCCGCGACCAAGCCGCGCTTCCTGATCCTGGTGAAGGCCGATGCGGCCACCGAAGCCGAAGCGCCCAGCGACCCGGCGCGGCTGGCGGCCATGGCGCGGCGCAACGACGAAGGCGTGAAGGCCGGCCTGCTGCTCTCGGGCGACGGACTCCGATCGACCGCCAGGAGCACGCGCGTGAAGCTCGCAGGCGGCAGGACCAGCGTGATGGACGGGCCTTTCGCGGAAGCGAAGGAACTGGTCGCGGGCTACTGGCTGATCCAGGCCGATTCGCTGGACGAGGCGATCGCCTGGGTCCGTCGCTATCCCTACGCCCAGGAGCGGCCCGAAGTCGAGATTCGCCCGGTCGTATGGCCATGAACGCCGCCCGGCCGCCCGAAGGCGCTCGCACCGCAGCGCGAAGCGCGAAGGTACTCCAATGAACTTTCGCGACATCGACCTCTTCGCCGACCGCATGCTGGGCGGCGCACCCTTCATCGAAACCATCGCCGGTGCCGAGCTCGCGTCGAGCACCATCCAGGGCCGCGGCATGTTCGCCCGGCGTGCCTGGGCCACTGGCGAGCTGCTCTGCGTCCTCGACGGCCAGGTGGTCGACGTCACGCGCCACCCGGCCGTGATCGACGCGCTCGAATGGAACGCGCTGAGCCCGCAGCGGCTGCTGGTGCGCGCGCTGCGCACCAGCTACGGCTTCATCAACCACAGCGGCCGGCCCAACACCCGCATCGACGCCGACGGCCGCACGATGCGCGCCTGCAGGCCGATCGCGCCGGGCGACGAGCTGACGATGGACTATTTCGAGCAGCCCGTGCCGCCTGTGTACCTCGCAAGCCTCGAAGCGGCCGTGCTGAAGAAAAATTCCTGAAGGTCTTGTCGATTCCGGCGTCCCTGCTTCGACGTTCAAGAGAGAGCCACGCCATCCGGCTCTTCAACCCAACCGCAAGGAGTGACTGACATGCGATTCATGATGCTGATGATCCCCAAGGGCTACGAGAGCGCGCCCCCCGGCACCATGCCCGACGCGAAGGCGGTCGAGGCGATGATGAAATACAACAAGGCACTGAAGGACGCGGGCGTGCTGATCACGCTCGACGGCCTGCGCCCGCCCTCCGAGGGCGCGCGCGTCAGCTTCCCCGGCGGCAAGCCCAAGGTGACCGACGGCCCCTTCGCCGAGGCCAAGGAAGTGCTGGGTGGCTACTGGATGATCGATGTGAAGTCGCAGGAAGAGGCGATCGCCTGGGCCTCGCGCTGCCCGGCGTCGGAGAACGAGGTCATCGAGATCCGCCGGGTGCAGGAAATGGAAGACTTCCCGCCCGACGTGCAGAAGGCGGCCGAGGGCTTCGACCAGTTGCAGAAGCGCTGAAGCGATGACCACGCCGGACATTCACCGCACCATCAGCGCCGTCTGGCGCATCGAGTCCGCCCGGATCATCGGTGCGCTCGCGCGCATGGTGCGCGATGTCGGCGTGGCCGAGGAGCTGGCGCAGGACGCGCTGGTGGCCGCGCTCGAGCAATGGCCGCGCGAGGGCGTGCCGGACAACCCCGCCGCGTGGCTCATGCAGGCCTCCAAGCACCGCGCGCTGGACCTGCTGCGCCGGCGCAAGCTGCATGCGAGCAAGGAAGGCGAGATCGGCCGCGAGCTCGATGCGCAGCACGAGATGGCGGCGGCGGACTTCGCCGAGGCGGTCGATGCCGCACTCGACGACGACGTCGGCGACGACCTGCTGCGCCTGGTGTTCACGGCCTGCCACCCCGTGCTCTCGCCCGAGGCGCGCGTGGCGCTGACCCTGCGCATGCTGGGCGGCCTCACCACCGACGAGATCGCGCGCTCCTTCCTCGTGCCCGAACCCACCATCGCGCAGCGCATCGTGCGCGCCAAGCGCACGCTGGCCGCCGCGCGCGTGCCCTTCGAGGCACCGCGTGCGGACGAACTCGCAGCGCGCCTCGCCTCGGTGCTGGAGGTGGTCTACCTGGTGTTCAACGAGGGCTACTCGGCCACTGCCGGCGACGACTGGATGCGCCCCGCCCTGTGCGAGGAAGCGCTGCGCCTGGGCCGCATCCTGGCCGAGCTCGTGCCGGACGAACCGGAAGTGCACGGCCTGGTTGCGCTGATGGAGATCCAGGCCTCGCGCTCGGCCGCGCGCGTCGATGCCGAGGGCGAACCGGTGCTGCTGCTCGACCAGAACCGCGCGCGCTGGGACCAGCTGCTGATCCGGCGCGGCTTCGCGGCGCTGGCGCGGGCCGAGGCCCTTGGCGGCGCGCTCGGACCCTATGCGCTGCAGGCCGCGATCGCCGCCTGCCATGCGCGCGCGCGCACCGCACAGGAAACCGACTGGACGCGCATCGCAGCGCTCTACGAAGCGCTGTCGCAGCTCGCGCCCTCGCCCATCGTGGAGCTCAATCGCGCGGTCGCGCTCTCGATGGCTTTCGGCCCGGCCGTGGGCCTGGAGCTGGTCGATGCGCTGCGCGCCGAGCCGCAACTCAAGGGCTACCACCTGCTGCAGAGCGTGCGCGGCGACCTGCTCGCCAAGCTGGGCCGCAAGGCCGAGGCCTGCGCGGAGTTCAAGCACGCGGCATCGCTCACGCGCAACGCGCGCGAGCGCAAGCTGCTCCTGATGCGGGCGCTGGCCTGCTCGGGCAGCCCACCCTAGGTTGACACTAGTTCTTCTTCGCCAGCGCGCCGCCGGCGACCTGGCCGCGCAGTTCGCGCAGCTTCGCCTTGAGCCGGCGCTCGTTGACCAGGCCGGTGCGGATCAGCGCCTTCTGGCCGGCCGAGAGGTTCTCGAGCCTCGGGTCGGCGAACTCGTAGTGCGTCGAAGGCCGATCGGAAGGCCCGTCGCCCTTGATCTCGACCAGCTTCACCGCCAGCGGCCCGGCGGGTTCGGGCGCCTGCAGCAGATGGTCGATCACCGCCACCAGCCGGTCGTTGAAGTGGCGGCCCGGATAGCCCTGTTCTTCGTACGCCTGCTGGAACAGCGGGTAGAGCTTCGCGTAGAGCGCCGCCGCGCGCTGCGTGTTCACCGATTCGACGAACAGCACCAAGGGCGTGTAGCGCGCGCCGTTGTCGAGGCTGATGGTCCGCGCCTCCCCGCTGCCGCTGACCTCGAAACGCTTCGGCGTGCGCTGCACCGGCCACATGCGCGCGGCCGCCTGGTCGCGCGGCAGGTTGTCGACCGTGGCGACGAAGCGGCGCACGAAACCGTCGGCCTGCAGGAAGGACGCGACGGCCTTGCCGCCGAGCAGCTCGGTGAGCGCCGAACGCACCTTCGCATCGGCATCGTCGAGCTTGGGCAGGTCCGCGTCGGCGGTGGCGTCGACCGGATGCTGCGGCTCGGTGGATGCGGCCGGCGGTGGAGCGGCCAGTGCCGGCGCATCCGGCTGCGGCGCCGTGGCAACCGGCGGCGCTTCGGCCGGCGCGGCCTGCTGCTTCGACCAGCGCCACCAGACTGCGCCGGCGGCCAGCGCCAGCACGACGAGGACGACGACGATCCACAGCGAGGTTTCGCGTGCGGGCCTGAAATCTGCGCTCTCGCGTTCGGGCATGGAAGCATCTCCTTTCATGAGCCCCGTCATTGGACGCCATTTCGCGCCCAGCGGCAGGCACCACACTGGTAACGTCCTGTGAACGCCGAGGTCTAGGGCTCGCCGCCCTCCGGCAGGTGGATCAGGCCGGTGTGGAAGTCGTACTCGAACACCTCACCGTAACGGCCCCATTCGATCGCGGTGCGCAGCACGCGTTCGGCTTCCCCGGCGTCCAGGCTCTCGCTCAGCAAATGCAGGAACGGCTCCTCGGGCAGTTCCCCGGATGGGGCCTGCTCCAGGCTGTGGCGAATGTGCGCCGCCAGCGGCACGTGGGCCAGCAGCTGCTGGCCGAAGAGCTGCCGGCGCAGCGTGTGCGCACCCTCCACATAGCGCTGTCCCAGCGGCGTGAGGTGCAGGTCGGCATCGGCCAGCTGCGCGAAGCCGAGCAGCGCCAGCGCCTGGGCCAGCGGCAGCAGTTCCTGGTCGGTGAGTTCGGCTTCCTCCGCCAGTTGCGGCAGGTCGGCGCGGCCTTGCCGGTCGTCTTCGACCAGCATCTCGAGCAGGGCCTCCATGCGCCCGACGTCGGCATCGGGCAGCCGGTCGCCCAGGTGCATGTGCAGCGGCTCCTCGCGCGCGCGCTCGGCAGCGTCGGCGCCGGTCATGAGCATGTAGACCTCGTCGATCAGCGCGCGCACTTCCAGGCTTTCGCCGTCGCGCGGACGCGGCAGCGCAATCGGCAGCTCGGCACGCACGCGGCCCGGGTCGCTGGCGAAGATCAGCACGCGGTCGGCCATGAGCACCGCTTCCTCGATGTTGTGCGAAACGACCAGCATCGCCTTGGTCGGCATGGCGCCGCCGTCCCACAGCTGCAGGATGTCGTCGCGCAGGCGTTCGCCGGTCAGCACGTCGAGCGCGGAGAAGGCCTCGTCCATCAGCAGCACCTCGGGCTCGACCACGAGCGCGCGCGCGATGCCCACGCGCTGGCGCATGCCGCCCGAGAGCTCGCGCGGCAAGGCGCCCTCGAAGCCCGCGAGGCCGATCAGCGCGATGGCCGCAGCAGCACGCCGCGCACGCTCGGCCGGCTCGACGCCGCGCGCCTCCAGCCCCAGCTCCACGTTTTGCTGCACCGTGAGCCACGGGAACAGCGCGAAGGACTGGAACACCATTGCGATGCCGCGCGCCGGACCGTACAGCGGCTGGCCGCGGTAGCGCACGCCGCCGCCGTCCACGCCGATGAGGCCGGCCAGGATGCGCAGCAGCGTCGATTTGCCCGAGCCCGACTGGCCCAGCAGCGCGACGATCTCGCCTTCGGCGAGCCGGAAGTCCACGCCCTCGAGCACCGGACGCGCGGCACCGTCGGCGGAGCGGAAGGACTTGCGAACGCCCTTCAGTTCAACGATGGCTTCGGCCATGCTTGTTCCTCCTTGCAGATCAGAAATGCATCCGGTTTTCGGCCAGTTCGTAGAGCCGGCGCCAGACGAAATGGTTCATGCCCATCACGAACACGCACATCACGCCGATGCCCAAAGCGATGCGCGGGAAATCGCCGATGGCCGTCATGTGGGCGATGTAGCTGCCCAGGCCCGCAGCCTGCAGCGTGGTGTCGCCCCAGGTCACGTACTCGGCCACGATGCTGGCGTTCCACGAGCCGCCGCTGGCCGTGATGGCGCCGGTGACGAAGCTCGGGAACACGGCCGGCAGCAGGTAGCGCCGCCAGCGCAGCCAGCCGCCGAGGCCCAGATTCCGGGCTGCATAGCGCAGCTCGGTCGGCACGCTCGACGCGCCGGCGATCACGTTGAAGAGCAGGTACCACTGCGTGCCCAGCACCATCAGCGGCGCCAGCCAGATGTTCGGATTCAGGTGCCAGCGCACGATGAACAGCACCGCCACCGGGAACATCAGGTTGGCCGGAAACGCGGCCAGGAACTGCGCCACGCCCTGCAGCCGCTCGGCCCAGCGCGGATTCATGCCGACCCAGATGCCGACCGGCACCCACACCAGCGCCGCCAGCGCGATCAGCACCAGCACGCGCGCCAGCGTGTAGAGCCCCAGCACGAACACGTGCACGACCTCGGACCAGCCGACCTCGGTATGGATGAAGCGCACGAGCCAGGCGGCCGCCAGCAGCACGGCCGCGGCCAGCGTCGCGTCCCACACGCGCGCCACGGCAGGGTTGAGCGGCCGCGGGCGGGCCTTGATCGAGGTGCCGTCATGGTCGCGCCGAAAGAACATCAGCGAGCGTTCGAGCAGCCGCACGAAACGCAGAGCGATGTGCTTCAGCCTGTCGGTGCGGCGCAGCCAGGTCAGGAGCCAGGAGCGCGGCGCATCCTCGCCGCCGCCCTCCTCGAAGCGGAACTTGTCGGCCCAGGCGATCAGCGGCCTGAAGAACAGCTGGTCGTAGAGCACGATGCCGACCAGCATGCCGCCGATCGCCCAGCCGATGGCGCCCAGGTCGCGCGCCTCGATCGCCGTCGCGATGTAGGAGCCCACGCCCGGCAGCTTGATGCTCTGGTTCGACACCGAGATGGCCTCGGAGGCGACGACGAAGAACCAGCCGCCGGACATCGACATCATCATGTTCCACAGCAGTCCCGGCATCGCGAACGGCAGCTCGAGGCGCCAGAAGCGCTGCCAGCCCGAGAGCTGGAACACCGCCGCCGCCTCGCGCAGTTCCGCCGGCACGGTGCGCAGCGACTGGTACAGGCTGAAGGCCATGTTCCAGGCCTGCGAGGTGAAGATGGCGAAGATCGCCGCACACTCCACGCCGAGCAGATTGCCCGGGAAGAGCGCGATGAAGCCGGTGACGGTGATCGACAGGAAGCCGAGGATCGGAATGGACTGCAGGATGTCGAGCACCGGCACCAGCACCCGCTCCGCCGCGCGGTACTTGGCAGCCAGCGCGGCAAAGATGCAGCTGAAGATCAGCGATGCGCAGAGGGCCAGGAACATGCGCAGCGTCGTGCGCAGCAGATAGTACGGCAGCATCCACGGGTCGAGGCTGATCGGCAGCGCCTCTCCCAGCTCGTAGGGCCGCACCATCTGCGAACCGCCCCAGGCCAGCGCGAACAGCAGCGCCAGCACCAGCGGCAGCAAGGCCCAGTCCCAGCGGTTGCCGCCGGAAGCGACCGTCTGGCGCGGGAAAAAGCGTTTGTCGAGCATGAGGCGGCGGACGCGAAGGGCCGATGTTCGCAGACCCTGGCCCGCGGCGGGCCGCCATTGTGCCTATGCAACCCGTGCGCGAACCTGACCAAATGCCTCGCTGATCTCGCGCGTGACCTTCAGGAAACGGTCGATGTCCGTGGCCGAATTGCAATGCAGCGGCGACACGCGCACGGCCCCTTCGAGGCCGAAGGAATGCAGCATCCGCTTCGAGTACAGGCTCGTCGCGACGCGTTCATAGACGATGACCCCGCGCTTCTCGTACTCGCGCACGGCCTGGGCGTGCTCGAGATTCTCGATGCCGATGGCCAGGATCAGGTCGCGCTTCGTCAGGTCTTCGTGGTCGAGGAATACCTTCACGCCGTCCATCCGGCGCAGGCCGGCGATGCCCTCGCTGCCGTTGAGCATGCGCGCGAGCAGGGCACGTTCGTGCAGCTCGATGCTCTGAATGCCGCTGGCGAAAAGGGTGCGCCGGTCGTCGCTCGCAACGAACCGGCCGCCGAGCCAGCACACGTAGCTCACGATCTCGGTCACGACGGCGAACTGCCAGGGCGCGGCGCTGCCCAGATCCCAGAAGTCCTTCTTCTTGCCGGCCAGCTTGTGGTGCGGCAGGACCGAGGCGCGTTCCGACAGCCACGACATGCCCGATCCCCTGCAGCCGAAGAACTTGTAGGGCGCGATGTTGATGCCGTCCACCGGCGTCTTCTGCAGATCGATCAGGCCGTGCGGCGCGTGCTGCACGGCATCCACGACGATGTACAGGTCCGGCTTGACGGCGCGCGCCTGCTTCACGATCTCGTGGATGTCGAGCTTGGCGCCGGAGATGTTGGACGCATAGATCACGCTCAGCAAGGAGGTGTTCTCGTCGACCAGGCCGACGATCTCTTCCACATCGATCCCGCCGGTGGCAGGGTTGGACTTCGCGACCCGCAGCTCCTTGCCCGTACGCTCGGCGTAGAGGGACATGGCGTCGAAGGAGGACGGATGCTCGAGCACGGTCGTCACCATGTTCGTGCCGGGAACGTTCTCGGCGACCGCGCGGACCATGTCGAACATCCCGCCCGAGGCCGTGAGGGAGGCGTAGACGCTGCCGCTCTTGGCATTCAGGATCGTGCGAAGGTCTTCCGTTCCCATGGCCTGGACCTCCTGCAGAAAGATCGCGAGTTCGTGGATGCGCTCCGGGCAATCCGGCAGGGCGTCGATGCGGGCGAACTGATCGACGGCGGCCTTCAATCGGAACGACCCTCCTGCGTTGTCGAAGAAGAGACGTTCGCGGCCATTCATGTCGTGGTCGACGTAGTGGAAGCGGCTCTTCACCTCCTTCATCAATGCGTCGGAAAAGAGTTCGCCTTCAGCGATGTTCATTCTGGTGTTCCATGGTTCGGCAAGAGTTGATTTTCGAAGCGGCCAAAGATTTCCAAAAGCGATATTTTTCGATACGATTCGATGAGAAAAAGAGGCCTCGATGATGATGACTTTCAAGCAGCTTGAGGCTCTGTACTGGATCGGCGAACTGGGCAGCTTCGCGCTGGCCGCCCACAAGCTGCACACCTCGCAGTCGGCGGTGTCCAAGCGGGTCCACGAACTCGAGATGGTGTTCGACACCGAGCTGTTCGATCGCAGCCAGCGTTCCGCGCGTCTCACCGACAAGGGCGAGGAGATGTTCGTGCTGGCCAAGAAGCTGCTCGATCAGCGCGATGCCGCGGTCGAGCAGTTCAGCCGGGTCGACGTGATCGAACGCCGCGTTCGCATCGGCGTCACCGAGCTCACGGCGATGACCTGGCTGCCGCGCTGGGTCGAGCTGATCCAGGAGCACTACCCCAAGGTCACCCTCGAGCCGGACGTGGACAGCAGCGTCAACCTGCGCGAGAAGGTGCTGGCAGACGAACTGGACCTGATCGTCGTGCCCGATGCATTCGTCGATACGCGGATTCCCAAGAAGGCGATCGGCAAGGTCGAGAGTGCCTGGATGTGCAAGCCGGGCCTCGTCAAGAGCAGCAAGGCGATCCGCCTGCACGAACTGGCGAGCCACCGCATGCTGATCCAGGGCGTGAAATCCGGGACGGGTCTGCTCTACGACAGCTGGATGAAGGATCTGGGCGTCCAGCCTTCGAACCCCATCGTCATCCACAACCTGGTGGCCTTGATCGGATTGACGATATCCGGCCTGGGCGTGAGCTACCTGCCGAAGGAAGCGGTCAGCCAGATGCTGGAAGAAGGGTCGCTTGCGCTGATCAAGGTGACGCCCGCCCTGCCGCCCGTCACCTACGTCGCGATGTACAAGGGCGAGCACCGGAGTTCGCTGCTGGCATCGATCATCATGCTGGCCCAGTCGTGCTGCGACTTCACCCGGATGTTTCAGGCCGTCAAGGGATGACACCGGCCACGCACGAGCCGTCGTCTCACACGCCCTTGTTGTTGGGGTTCTTGTAGACCTCTTTCACCGCCTCGGTCATCGGGAAATTCAGGTTCGCATTGGTCGGAGGGATCGGCTTCATGAACCACTTGGCATAGATCTGCTCGATGGCGCCCGACTTCATCAGGTCGGTCACCGTCTTGTCCACCAGTTCCTTGAACTGCGGGTCGTCCTTGCGGTACATGATGCCGTAGGGTTCCTGGCGCAGCGACTCCGCCGTGAGGATCTTGAAGTCGCCCGGCTTCGGCGACGTGGCGATCAGGCCTGCCAGTTGCACGTCGTCGAGGATGTAGGCGGCCGCGCGGTCGGATGCGAGGAGCAGGAATCCATCCGCCGTGTCCTTCGCGGCCACTTCCTGGACCTCGATGTTCCCGGACTTGCGATAGGCGCGCAGAAGCTGGACGCCGGTGCTGCCTGCGACTGTCGAGACCGTCTTGCCATTCAGCTCGGCCAGCGAATTGATGCCGGAGTCCTTCTTCACCGCGGCCGTGATGCTGGTGACGAAATGACTCGGGGCGAAGGCCACCTGCTGCTGGCGCTGGACCGTGTTCGTGGTGGTCGCGCAGTCGAGGTCGACGGTGCCGTTGGTCAAGAGCGGGATGCGGTTGGTCGAGGTCAGGATCGTGTAGCGCACCTCCAGGTTGGGCATGCCGAGCCTGGCCTTGACCGCATCCACGATCTTCAGGCAGATGTCGTTGGTGAAGCCGACCGGATCGCCGCCGCCGGCGGGCTTGTAAGAGAACGGGATCTGGCTGTCGCGGCCACCGATCGAAATGCTTCCATTCGCCTTGATCTTGCTCAGCGTGTCGCTTTGAGCCAGCGCGGTGGAACACAGCAGCGCGGCGCTCAGGCCCAAGGTCAATGAGAGTCGAAATTTCATCGGGAGCTTTCGGGAAGGTTGCGTTGGCGCAAATTCTCGAAGCGAGCACCCGTTTCTAAAAGCGATTTATTTTCATCGACTTGAAGGCCATAAAGTGATCAGTGGCGGCAAGGACTAGAGCGGAAAGGCCTCCAGCCCCGGCTGCCCCTCGGCCCCCTTGACCGGCGTGTGCGCCACGTTCATCACCCAGCAGACCATCGTGAAATAGCCCACCAGCGCGCTGAGTTCGACCACCGCCTGCTTGCCGAAGCGGGCCTCGGCCGCGGCGTAGGTCGGCTCGCTCACGCCGTGGTGGTGCAGCAGCTCCAGCGCGAGATCGAGCGCGAGCTGCTCGTCCTGCGCCAACGGTGCCGCGCGCCGGCCGAGGCGCAGCGCTTCGATGGCCTCGGCACTGACACCGGCCTTGACCGCCGCCGTCGCATGCAGCACCCACTCGAACTGGTTGCCCACGTGGCGCGCGACCGCGCAGGTCACGAGCTCGCGCACGCGCGCATCGAGTTGGCTGTCGAAGCGCAGGTACTCCCCGAGGCTGCCGATGCGCTCCATCAGCACCGGGCTTTGCAGCAAGGGGATGAAGGGACCGAAGACCGCCTTGCGCGGACCATCGATCAGCGCCTGGGCGGCGGCGCGCTGCGCCTGCGACATCGCGTCGGCCGCCGGCATCGGCAGGCGCTCGGCCCAGGGACGGGTATGGCCTTGTTCGAACATGGAGGGATTCCTTTCTTCAATGGAGAGAGACGGGGATCATGCGCGCGCGAAGCAGCCACCATGCGCTTCCGAGCAGCGCCACGGCACCCACGGCCAGCGCGCTGAAGAGGCCGCCGAAGCCTTGCGCGCCGCCGCTCAGTGCGGACGAGAGCACCGGCCCGGCCATCTGGCCGATGGCGAAGGCCGCTGTCATGCGGCCCAGCGCGCGCGTCGGATCGCCCACGGTGCGCGCCCTCGCCTCCTGCATCCCGGCCATGGTCGCGACCATGAAGGTGCCGCCCACCAGCAGCGCGGCCAGCAGCACCGTGAAGGCCGACAGGTGCAGCACCGGCAGCAGGCAGCCCAGCGCCATCAATGCGTGGCTCCCGGCCAGCACGTGGCGGCGCGCAACCCGCGCCAGCACCACGCTGGCGAGCAGCGTCGACACTGCGGCCGCCGCGCCGAACAGCGGCCAGGCGGCGCCAAAGACGGCCGGATCGTCGACCACCGCGCGCGCCAGCACCGGCAGAAAGGTGGCCGGCAGGATGTAGCCGAAACCGAGGATGCCGTAGCAGATCACCAGGCCCCATGAGACGCCGCCGGCCGGTGCCGTTGCGGCAGCATTCGCGGGCGCCGCCGATACGATCGCGCCGCGCGGCATCAGCGCTGCCACCGCGAGCAGGCCCACCAGCGCCAGCGCGCCGAGCTGCAGCCACAGCGCATCGGGTGCCAGGCCGGCCGTACCCGCACGCCAGCAATAGAGACCGGCCGCTGCGATGCCGGCGCCGACCCCGGCATACAGCAGGCCGGGACCTGCGGGCCGATCGAAACGCGCCAGCCAGACCAGGCACCAGACGCTGGTGCTCACCAGCGCCCAGGCACTCGCCACGCCGGCGATGAAGCGCAGCAACAGCCAGAGCGCGAGCGAGCCGGTCCAGCCCATGGCCGCGGTCGACAGCGCAATCGCGGCCAGCGCCAGCAGTCCAACGCGCTGCGGCGACAGCGGGACGCGCGCAGTGGTGAGCGCACCCAGCAGGTAGCCCGCGTAGTTGGCCGCGGCGAGCCAGCCGCCGGCTGCCACGTCGGCGCTGCCGGCGCGGATCATCAGCGGCAGCATGGGCGTGAAGGCGAAGCGCCCGATGCCCATCGCCATCGCCAGCGCGAGCAGGCCCGCGGTGCAGACCGCGATGAAAGACGGTTGCGGTGCGGTGATCGAAGGGTTCGACATGGGTCGCCATTAGACGCAGAATGCGGATGCTCCACAAATGAATTATCGAGAACAATCATTCTTCAAATGAGAACGATCGACCTGGACTCCCTGGAGATTTTTCGCACCGTGGTGGCCGAGGGCGGCGTGATCCGCGCGGCGGGCAAGCTCAACCGCGTGCAGTCCAACATCACGACCCGCATCCAGCAGCTCGAAGAGCGGCTGGGCCACAAGCTGTTCCTGCGCCAGGGCCGCTCGCTCGCGCTGGCGCCCGCCGGCCACAAGCTGCTGCCCTATGCCGACCGCCTGCTGCGCCTGGCCGACGAGGCGGAGAGCGAGCTGCGCAGCGACCTGCCCTTGGGCACCTTCAAGCTGGGTTCGCTCGAAAGCACGGCCGGCAGCCGGCTCGCGCCGGTGCTCTCGCGCTTCCACAAGCTCTACCCGGGCGTGGTGGTCGAGCTGGTCACCGGTACCACGGGCGCGCTGCTGAAAAGGGTGAACGCCTTCGAGGTCGAAGCGGCCTTCGTGTCCGAGCCTTTCTCCGCGCCGGGGTTCGAGACGATGTCGGTGTTCGAGGAAGAACTGGTGCTGGTCACCGCGCGCAGCGTGGCCTCCGTCACGCGACCGGGCGACCTCGCCGGCGCCACGCTGATCGCGTTCGCGCAAGGCTGCTCGTACCGCCGCCTGCTCGAGCAGTGGCTGGGCAAGGGCGGCGTCACGCCGGTCCGCTCGCTGGAGTTCTCCTCCTACCAGGCCATGATCGCCTGCGTGGCCGCGGGCACGGGTTTCGCCATCGTGCCGGTCTCGGTGCTCAAGGCCCTGCGCGCGACGGCCGACGTGCGCCAGCACGCGCTGCCCGAACGCATCCGGACCAGCCGCACCCACCTGGTCTGGCGCGGCACACCGTCCATGGCGCTGGCGCGGCTGATCGGCATGCTGCAGAAAAGCCTATGAAAAGAGTCCGTTGACTTCGCGCGCCGAAAGCATGCCTGCGCTCATCGCGTCATGACGCCCTTCGTCGAATGCCTCGGCGGCAACGCGGCGAAGCAAGGCGAGCGCAGCCTGCAAGGGACCGCAGCCCAGGCTGACGCGCCGCGCACCGGCGCGCGTGGCCGCGTCCACGGGAAGCGCCCCGGCGTAGCCCGCGTAGACATTCACCGGCAAGGAAACAGCGCGCACGAAGCGCGCCACTTCCTCGGCGCGATCCATCCCGGGCACGAAGATGCCGTCGGCACCCGCCGCGGCGTACCGCTGCGCCCGACGCACGGTGTCTTCGTAGCGCGCCGCCGCATCGTCATTGGCGTCAAAGTAGGTGTCGGTGCGCGCATTGATGAACAACTGCGCTTCCATCTGCGCGGCCGTCTTGCGCAGCGCGTCGATGCGTTCGCACAGGATTTCCGGGGGCGCCAGGCGTTGCGTCCCGGGAAGCACGCCGTCCTCGATGTTCACGCCGACGACGCCCATGTCGATCAATGCGCGAACCACGGCACATACTTCTTCGGTGCTGCGACCGAAGCCGCGCTCGATGTCGACGCTGACCGGAACGCTGGCCACGCGGCAGATGCGTGCGCAAGCGGCGATCAGTTCGCCGGCAGGCATCTGCTCGCCATCCGCATGGCCGAGCGACCAGGCCATGCCGGCGCTCGTGGTGCCGATGGCCCGCGCGCCGGCACGCTCGACAACACGGGCGCTGACGGCGTCCCACGCATTCACCAGGGTCAGCGCGCCCGGGCCGGCGTGCAGTCGATAAAAAGTTTCTGCCCGCTTCCGGGCTTCGATGGATTGCATGAGGGCGAGCTTAGAGACGACACGCGCTGCGGACTTGGAAAAAACTGCTGTTCGCCGTCCATCACTTTTCCTTTTCCGCGAGCGAATCGGCCGCGCGGCGCTCAGGCCAGGGCGGTGGCGGCCGGCTCGGCACCGGCGATCTGCCGCAGTGCGCGCTCGAACACTTCCACCGGCTGGCCGCCCGAGATGAGGTGCCTGTTGTTGATGATGATGGCGGGCACCGAGTGGATGCCGGCATCGGTGTAGAGGCGCTCGCGCTCGCGGGTTTCCGCTGCGTATTCGTCGCTCCCGAGAATGGCACGCGCCCGTTGCGGGTCGAGGCCGGCTTCGGCGGCCAGGCGCACCAGCAGCTCGGGGTCGGAGGGGTTCTCGCCGTCGGTGTGGCAGGCCTTGAGCAGCGCCTTCTTGAGCGCCACCTGCTTGGCCCCGTCCTCGAGCTCGGCCCAGTGCAGCAGGCGGTGCGCGTCGAAGGTGTTGTAGACGCGCGAGCGGCCTTCTTCGCGGAACTTGAAGCCCACCGCCGCGCCGCGGGCACGGATCGCTTCGCGCGCCTGCGCCTGCTGCTCGCGCGAAGAGCCGTATTTCTGGTTCAGGTGCTCGAAGGCGTCCTGGCCTTCGCGCGGCATGTGCGGATTGAGTTCGAAGGGCTGGAAGTGCAGTTCGGCGCTGATCTCGGGCGCCACACGTTCGAGCGCGGCTTCGAGGGCACCGAGGCCGACGGCGCACCAGGGGCAGGACACGTCGGAGACGAAATCGATCTTGAGGCGGGCGGTCATGGATGTTCCTTTTCTGTCAGAGGCTGCGCCAGAAATCGATCAGCAACTGGCTGAATTCCACCGGCCGCTCGACCGCGCTCAGGTGCGCCGCGTCGATGGTGGCGAGGCGCGCGCCGGGAATGGCGGCAACCATCGCCTCGGACATCGCGAGCGGCGTCGCCTCGTCGCGCAGGCCGGCGATCACCAGCGTGGGCGTGGTGAACGCACGGTTGCTCTCGCGGAAATCGATCGCGCTCACCGCGTCGCAGCTCGCGATGTAGCCGGCGGCGTCGGTGCCGACCAGCGTGTCGTTCAGGCGGCGCGCGGCCTCGGTGCCTTCCGGCGTGGCCACGTACGCCGGCGTGAGCCAGCGCGCCAGGGCGCCGGGCGCGATTGCAGCCACGCCCTGGGCCTGCACGGTCTCGACGCGCGTGCGCCAGGGCGCCTGGTCGGGGTAGTGCGCCGACGAATTGGCGATCACGATGCTCTTCAGCAGCTGCGGATATTTCGGCGCCAGCGCCTGCGCGGTCATGCCGCCCATCGAGAGGCCGACGAAGTGCACCGGCTCGCCCTCGGCTTCGCGCTCGATCAGGGCCGCCGCGTCATCGGCCAGCGCCTGCAAGCTGAACGCACCGGGCACCACTTCCGAGCCGCCATGGTTGCGGTGGTCGTAGCGCAGCACGGTGTGGGCACGGGCCAGCACCGCGGCCGCCTCGTCCCACATGTGCAGGTCGCAACCCAGCGCATGGCTCAGCACGACGATCGGGCCTTCGCCCTCGCGAATGACATTCAAACGGGTCATGGATTTCCTTTGGGCTCTTCGAGCAGGCCTTTCTCGCGCAGGATGCCGGTGGCGATGCCGAAGGCGTGGTTGGCCACCGGCACGCCGCAATAGATGGCGGCCATCATGATCACTTCCTTGATCTCCTCGGGCGAAAGCCGCGATTCGGGCGGGCCGTCGAGCGCGGCGCGCACGTGCATCGCAAATTCTTCGTAGGCGTGGATGCCCAGCATCATCGACAGCACCATGAAGCGGCGCGTCTTGTCGCCCAATGCCGGGCGGCCCCAGACGTCGTTCCACGCATGTCGCGTGATCAGTTCCTGGAACTCGCTGTTGAAGGCATTGCGGTTGGCCAGCGACTTGTCGACCCAGGCATCGCCGAGGATGCGGCGGCGGTTGAGAAGACCGGCTTCGTAGTCGGGTGAAGTCATCGTGCGGTGTTTCGTGTGTCGAGTTGAGTTTGCAAGGCCTTGACCTGCGCCAGCGCGATCGTGCCGGCCGGCTCGGCGAGCGCCGGATCAAACCATTCGTCTGCGGCTTCGCGCGGAAGTTCCGCGCGCAAGCGGTCGATGTTGGCACGCATGCGCGCGGCATCGATCTGCAGGCCGGGCAAGGCGCCGGCCAGCGCGCGCACGCTGCCGTGGGCGGACATCAGCAACTGGGGCCATTCGCCCAGCTCGGCCTGCCAGGCGCCGAGCGCGCGCTCGTGCTCCTGCGGCATCGCGGCCAGCAAGGCGGCCACGCGCTGCGGCGCGCGCTGCGCGGCCGCCAGCGCCACCATCGAAGCCACCGGGTTGCGCTTGTGCGGCATCGCCGAGGAGCCGCCGCGTCCGGGCTCGCTGGGCTCGGCCAGTTCGCCGACTTCGTACTGGCCCATGAGCGCGATGTCCTTCGCGATCTTGCCGAGGCTGCCGACCATGAGGCCCAGCTCGCAACCGAGCGCGATCCATTCGTCGCGCTGGGTGTGCCAGGTCGCGCCCGGGTCGCCCAGGCCCAGCTCCTCGGCCATGCGCTGCCGCACCGCCGGCCCCTGCCCCTTCATCTGCGCCAGCGTGCCCACGGCCCCGCCGAGCTGCAGCTGCAGCGCGCGGCGCGCCGCCTCGGCCAGCCGCGCGCGGCTACGCACCAGCGGCGCGGCCCAGCCGGCGCACTTGAGCCCGAAGCTCGTGACCGAGGCCGGCTGCATCAGCGTGCGCGCGAGGATCGGCGTCGCGGCATGCCGCTTGGCATGCGCAAGCAGCGCCTGGGCCGCCTTGACCAGGTCGGCCTCGACCAGCGCCACCGCCTCGCGCGTGACCAGCGCCATCGCGCTGTCGATCACGTCCTGGCTGGTGCTGCCGAAATGCACGAAGGGCACTGCCTCGGCATTGAACAAGCCCACCGCCTCCTTGAGGCTCTTGACCAGCGGGATCGCCACACTGCCGGCGCGGCCGCTGTCGCGCACGATCTTGGCGACATCGAACAGCTCGACCTTGCAGCTGCCGGCGATCGAATGCGCTGCCGATTCGGGAATGAGGCCCTCGGCTGCCTGCGCGCGCGCGAGCGCGGCCTCGAAGCGCAGCATCGCGCCGACGAAGTTGTGGTCGCTGAATGCGGCCAGGGTTTCGGATGTGGAGAGGAAGCCTTCGAAGATACTCATGGCAGATAGGCGCTCAATAGGCGATCTGCGCCACGGCCCGCAGGTCTTCCGGCGTCGCAGTGCCGAAGCCGAAGAATTCGAGGTACGCAGGGATCATTTCGAACAGCATGTCGGTGCCGACCTGGACCGCGCAGCCCTTGTCGCGTGCGGCCCGCAGCAGCGGGGTGTACTCGGATTTCATCACGACCTCGCCGACGAAGGTGGACGGCGCGATGCGATCGACGTCGAAGGGTAGCGGATCGCTCTCCTTCATGCCGAGCGGCGTGGCATTGACCACCACGTCGTAGCCGGCGGGGTCGCTGGAGCCGGTGGCGACGCCCAGTTTCGAGTAGTGCGTGGTGAGCCGGCCCGCGAGGGCCTTCGCCGACGCCGCGTTGGCGTCGAAGAGCGAAAGCTGCGCGACGCCGGCTGCGGCCAGCGAGGCGGCGATCGCCGAACCCACGCCGCCGCAGCCCGACACCAGCACGCGCGCGCCTTCGAGCGCGCGGCCCTTGCGCAGCACGCCGCGCACGAAGCCGGCGCCGTCGAACTGGTCGCCCACGAGCGTGCCGTCGGCGCGCTTCAGCACCGCGTTGCAGGCGCCTGCGATCCTGGCGGCCGGCGTCAGTTCGTCAACCAGGTCCATGGTCGTGATCTTGTGCGGCATGGTGACGAGCGCGCCGCGGATGTTGGTGAGCCGGAACAGCGACGCGAAGGCGGCCGCATAGTCCTCGGCCTTGATGCCCATCGGCACCACCACGGCGTCGATGCCCTGCTGTTCGAACCAGGGGTTGTAGATCATCGGCGCCTTGAAGCTCTCGGTCGGATAACCGAGGTGGGCGATGAGGGTGGTCTTTCCGGAAATCGTCATGATGGGATTGCGACCCGAAGGCCGGTATGCGCGGCCTCGGCGACCGCAAGGGTGACAGCCAGCGTGCGCATGGCATCGCGCACGGTGACACGGGGCGGCACTTCGCGCCGCACCACGGCGCAGAAATGAGCGAGCTGGCGCGCGAGCGGATCGGTCTCTTGCATGTCGACCCTGCTGCGTACCATCGGACTGAACCACGAGGCCGCGCCCGTGTACTCGAGCACGCGCAGGGTGGGCACCTGCAGCGAGCCGTGCGTGCCGGCGATGATGTAGCAGTCCTGGTCCGCATGGTGGTCGTAGGCCTTGTTCTCGCCCGAGGTCTGCTCCCAGCTGCGCGGACTGGCCGCAGCATCCGACAGCATGAAGGTCCCGAGCGCGCCGTTGGCGAAGCGCAGGTTGATAGCGACCGTGTCCTCCACCTCGAAGCCGCGCGCCGCATGGGAAGCGAAGGCCTGCACCTCGACGATCTCGCCCACCAGCGCGCGCAGGTTGTCGATCTCGTGCACCAGGTTGATCAGGATCGGCCCGCCGCCCTTCTGCCGGCGCCAGGCGGTCTCGAAGTAGTCGTCGGGCTTGTGTAAGGTGGCGCTGGCCGTCACGGCCACCAGCTTGCCGAGGCGGCCGCCGGCAATGGTCTCGCGCGCGGCTTCGAGAACGGCGCTGTGGCGCCGGTGATGGCCCACCAGCACCGGCACGTTGGAGGCTTCCACCGCCGCGGCCAGCCGCTCGGCTTCCGCCACGGAATCGGCCACCGGCTTCTCGACCAGCGCCGGCACGCCGGCCGCTACGCAGGCCAGTGCACCGGGCACATGCAGCGCGTTCGGCGTGGCCAGGACCACGCCGTCGGGCCGCGCCGCGGCCAGCAGCGCTTCCAGGTCCGGGTACAGCGGCACGCCGGCCTCGGCCGCCAGCGCAGTCGCGCTCGGGAACGGGTCGGCAAAGCCGATCAATTCGCAGGCGCTGTTCGCGACCATGCGCATCCAATGCGCCCGGCCGATCAGGCCGGCGCCGGCGATCGCGAGGCGCAGCTTCCTGTCCATCGCACCCTCTCCTCAGACCGTGGCGGCCGGCGCCGCGGCGGCATGCGCGCCGCCGAGGAACAGGCGTTCGATGTTCGGATCGGCCAGCAGTTCGGAGGCCGGCTTGTGCAGCACCAGCCGGCCCGATTCGAGCGCGATGGCCTCGTCGGCCATCTTCAGCGCGCTCTTCACGTTCTGCTCGACCATCAGCACCGTGGTGCCCTGGTCGGCAAGCTTGCGCAACAGCCTGAACACGTCCTGCACCACCATCGGCGACAGGCCGATCGAGGGTTCGTCGATCAAGAGCACCTTGGGCCGCAGCAGCAGCGCACGGCCGACCTCGAGCTGCTTCTGCTCGCCACCGGAGAGCGAAGAAGCCGCGCTGTTCATGCGCTCCTTCACGCGCGGGAAGAGCTCGAGCACTTCGGGAATGCGCTCGTGCGTGGTCTTCATGCCCAGCGTGATGCCGCCGAGCTCGAGGTTCTCGTAGGCCGTCAACTGGCCGAACAGATTGCGCCCCTGCGGCACGAAGGCAATGCCGTGCTTCACCAGCAGGTCTTTGGGACTGGCGCCGGTGATGTCTTCGCCATCCAGCAGGACCCGCCCGTTGCGCACCTTGAGCAGGCCGAACAGCGTCTTGAGCACGGTCGACTTGCCCGCGCCGTTGGGGCCGAGCAGCAGCGTGATCTTGCCGCGCCTGGCCTTGAAGGACAGGTTGTTGAGGATCATGAAATCCTTGTAGCCCGCCAGCACGTTGTCGAATTCGATGCAGGTGTCGGTGGTGGTCATGATCAATTCCCGAGATAGGCGTCGAGCACCTGCTTGTTGGCGCGGATTTCGGCCGGCGTGCCGATCGCCATGACCTTGCCCTCGACCATCACCATGATGCGGTGGCACAGGTCCATCACGAAATCCATGTTGTGCTCGATCACGACGAAGCTGCCGCGGCGCGTGCGATTCAGGTCCTTCAGCAGGGTCGAGAGTCCGCCGACCAGGCTGGGATTGACGCCTGCGCACGGCTCGTCGAGCAGCACCAGGTCGGGCTCGCTCATGAAGGCCATGCCGATGTCCACCAGCTTCTGCTGGCCGTAGGAGAGCGTGCCGGCCTTCTTGTTCGCGACGTGGCGGATGCGGAACTGGTCGATCAGCGCGTCGGCCTTCGGTCCCAGGCCCGAGTCGCCGGGCGCGAACATGCGGCTGAACATGCTGCCCTGGTGTTCCTGCGCCGCGACGATCAGGTTCTCGCGCACCGTCATCTTGCCGAACACCTGCAGCGTCTGGAAGGTGCGGCCGACGCCGCGCCGGTTGAGCTCGAGCGGACCCAGCTTGGTGACGTCCTCGCCCTTGAGTTCGATGCGGCCGGCATCGGGCGTGATCTGGCCCAGCATGCTGTTGAACAGCGTGGTCTTGCCCGAGCCGTTGGGACCGATCACGCCGAAGATCTCGCCGGGGCGCACTTCGAAGCTCACGCCGCCGACGGCCTGGATGGCGCCGTAGGCCTTGCTGAGATCGGTCACGCGAAGAACCGGCACCACTTGCTGCTCCGGCACGATAGCTTCCGCAAGCACGGCGTTCATGTGGCAGCTCCCATGCTCGCGGCAGCAGCGGAGCGCGCGGCCGAGGCCTCGCGCGCTTCGCGGCGTGCCCGGATCCGATCGGGGATCGAGAGCAGGCCGTCCGGCAGCCAGACCATCAGCACCACCACGGCGGCGCCGAACAGCGGCAGGTACCAGTCGGCCACGCCCGGCACGTCGCGCAGCCACTCGGGCACGATCACGCCGACGGCCGCGCCCAGCACCGGCCCCCAGAAGTAGCCGGGGCCGCCGACCACCACCATCAGGTACATCATGATCGAGGCCGCCACGGCGAAGGGCGCCGGCTCGATGAACTGCACCAGCGAGGCGAACAGCGCGCCGGCGATGCCCGCATAGGCGGCGCCGATGGCAAAGCTCAGCAAGGTGTAGCTGCGCACGCTGATCCCCAGGCTCTCGGCGCGGATCGGGTTGTCGCGCAGCGCGGTGAAGGCCTTGCCCCAGGGCGAGCGCAGGAGGCCCCACAGCAGGAGCGCGAGCAGCACGGCGACGGCGAGCACGAAGTAGTAGTAGGCCAGGTTGCCCTCCAGCAACAGCCCGGCCAGCTCGGGCCGCGGGATGTTGTTGATGCCGAAGGTGCCGCCGGTCAGCCACTCCTCGTTGCGCATCAAGAGCCAGATCGCGGTGTTGAAGCCCAGCGTGGCGAAGGCGAGGTAGATCGCCTGCACGCGCAGCGCCGGAAAGCCCAGCACCAGGCCGACCGCGAAGCACAGCAGCGCCGCCGCAGGCAGGCCCAGCCAGAAGCTGATGCCGGCCTTCATGAGGATCGCCACCGTGTAGGCGCCGATGCCGAAGAAGGCCGCATGGCCCAGCGACTTCTGGCCCGCATAGCCCACCGTCAGGTTGAGCCCCATGGTGGCGATGATGAACACCAGCCAGTAGCTCAGCAGGTAGATGCCGTAGTTCTTGAGGAAGTTGGGCGCGATCAGCAGCGCGGCCGCAGCCACGGCGATCAGCGCGAGGTGCATCTTCTTCATACCTTGCGCTCCTCTTTCTTGCCCAGCAGGCCTTGCGGCTTGAACAGGATCACGACCATGAAGATGACCAGCGCCACCGCGTCCTTGTAGGCCGGCGAGATGTAGGCCGAGGCCAGGTTCTCCGCCACGCCGACGATCAGGCCGCCGAGCAGCGCGCCGCGCGAGTTGTTGAAGCCGCCGATGATGGCCGCGAAGAAGGCCTTGGTGCCCAGGCCCTCGCCCATGTCGAACTTGGCGAGGTAGGTGGGCGTGACCAGCAGCGCCGCCGCCACCGCCAGCGCCGCATTGATGGCGAAGGTGTAGAAGATCATGCGCGGCACGTTGATGCCCAGCACGCTCGCGCTCTCGGTGTTCTGCGCCACGGCCTGCATCGCGCGGCCGGTCACGGTCTTCGAGATGAAGGCCTGCGTGGCCAGCACGATCGCCACCGCCAGCCCGAAGGTGCCGAGGTCGGCCATCGTGACGGTGACCCCCGCCACGTTGAAGAGCTTGTCGGCGAAGAGGCTGGGGAACGGATGGGCCTCGGCGCTGTAGCCGGCGCGCACGCCGTTGCGCAGCGCGATCGACAGGCCGATGGTGGCCACCACGATCGGCATCATCCCGAACTTGAACAGCGGATCGACCAGGCCGCGCTTGAAGAGCCAGCCCAGCACGAACACCGCCACCACGATCGTCAGCACGAAACTCAGCGAGAGTGGTGCGCCGAAGGACATGAAGGCGAGCATCGCGAAGGCCGGCAGCATCACGAACTCGCCCTGCGCGAAGTTGATGGTGCCGCTGGCCTGCCACAGCAACGTGAAGCCCAGCGCAGCCAGCGCATAGATGCTGCCGGTGGCCAGCCCGCTCAAGAAGAGCTGGATGAAGTCCGTCATGGCGGGGCTACTTGGCGGCTGCGCCCAGGGCCGGCAGCGTGGCGATCACTTCCTGCTTGCCGTTCTTCACCTCCACCATGAAGCTTTCGCGGTCGAGGTCGCCGTTGGCGTCGACGCTGACGTCCATCAGCACGCCGGGCTGCTGCGCGGTGCTTACCTTTAGGCCGTGCAGCGCGGCGGCCACGGCCTTGCGGTCGAGCTTGCCGGCCTTCTCGATCCCAGCCTTCAACAGGTAGATGCCCGAGTAGCCCTTCATGCCGTTGTGGTCCGAGACGTACTTGTATTCCTTCTCGAACTTGGCGCGGAAGGCGCGGATGGCCGGGTTCGGCGCGTCGACCGTGAGCCCCACGTGCGCGATCGCGCCGTTGGCGGCCTCGCCCGCGAGGTCGATCACCTTCTGGCCGGTGAGCGTGGTCTCGCCGATGATCGGCTTGGTCCAGCCCTGCTTGCGCAGCTCGCGCAGCAGGCGCGCCGACTCTTCCTCGTTGCTGTAGGCGAAGAGCGCATCGGCATTGCTCTGCTTGGCGCGCAGCACCGCGGCGGAAAAGTCGATCTGGCCCGGCTCGGTCGAGATCTCGGCCGCGATCTTCACCGGCGTGGCGGCCAGCGCCTTCTTCATCGAATCGAGGCCGCCCTTGCCGAAGTCGTTGTTCACGTAGATCATGGCCAGCGTCTTCGCCTTCAGTTGCTGGTCGATGTAGCGCGCGACCTTCGGCATCGCGGTGGTCTGCGTGAAGCTGGTGCGGAAGATGTACTTGTTGCCCTGCTGAGTGATGCTGGCCGCCTCGCCGCCGGTGAAATTGGGAATCTCGGCGCGGCGGCTCTCGGCCATGCTGACCATGATCGAGCCCGAGAACACGGGGCCGAAGATGGCGAAGACCTCGTTGTCCACCGCCTTCTGCGTCAGGCCCTTGGCGACGCCGGGATTGCTCTGCGTGTCGCTGGTGCTCGACTCGATCTTCTTGCCGAGGATGCCGCCCGAGGCGTTGATCTCCTTCACCGCCAGCTCGACGCCGTTCTTGAAGTTGGTGCCGGCGGTCGCACCGCCGCCCGAGAGCTCCACGATGTTGACGATCTTGATCGTGTTCTGCGCGAAGGCGCCTGAAGCGCCCGCGGCCACGGCACAGGCGGCGATGAGTTGGATCGCGAATCGACGCGACTGAACGATGGTCATGCTTGTCTCCTTGGGGTTGAATTGCTGGTACTCACGTGGCTCTCGCTGATCCAGCGCGCGCTCTTCATGGCGCGCTGGCCGACCACCATGGGGTCGGAATTCACATAGTCGTCGTTGAACACCTCGAAGGTGTAGTGGCCGCGGTAGCCCTTGTCCTCGAGCAGCTGCACCAGGTCGCGCACGTCGTGCAGGCCTTCGCCCGGAAACAGGCGCTGGTGGCGCGCGAGCTCGATCATGTCGGCCTGGCGGTCGCTGTACTCGAAGAAGTAGTCGGCCAGCTGCACCAGGAAGATCTTCTCGACCGGCACCTGGGCCAGCTGCGCGAGCGTCTCGGGCGTGTCGTCGCCGTGCACCGACATGTGGAAGGAATCGAGATTGAGGCCCACGTTCTGGCGGTTGCAGCGCTTCACGATGTCCCAGGCCTGGTGCCAGCGGTTGACGTGGCGGCCCCAGGACAGGGCCTCGTAGCAGATGCGGATGCCGAGCGGCGTGGCCAGCGTCGCGAGCGTGCGCAAGTCTTCGGCCGCGCGCTCCGGATCGTCGATGGCCAGCGGCGAGGTGGTGGAGCACACCAGCAGCAGGTCGGCGCCGACCAGCGCCATCTGGCGCAGCTGTTCGCGCGCCATCTCGAGCCGGTGCGGCCGCATGGCGTCGGGCGCGCATTCGAAATCGCGCAGCGGCTGGAAGTCGGTGACCTTGAGGCCGCTGGCCTTCACCAGTTCGGCCGCTTTCTCGACGCCGGCGGGGTGCGCGATCAGGTCGCGCGCCCACAGCTCAACGCCGGAAAAACCCGCGGCTTTCATGCATTCGAGCTTGTGCCCGAGGTCGCCGCCCATGGTGACGGTGTTGAAGCCGAAACGGTCGAGGGAGATGGCCATGATGCTTTGCGCGCGCCCTTTCAGGCCACGCTGTCGGAGTGGTAGCGCAGCGGGGCGTCGATCTCGGCCGCCATTGCGGCTGGGTAGATCAGCTCGCGCAGGAAACGCGCGTCGTCGCGCACACCATGCGCCGCGGCCGTCTGGCCGAAGAAGTCGAGGTAGTACGGCATCTGCTGGATCAGCATCTCGAAGCCGGCCTGCGCGTTGAGCCCGCGCGCGCGGGCGGCGCGCACCAGCGGCGTGGGCTGGTTGCGCAGCAGGATGTCGAATAGCGCCGCGTGGGCGTCCATGCGCTCCACGTCCACCGGCAAGGCGTCGCCCTCCTTCAGGCCCATCGGCGTGGCGTTGATGACCAGGTCGTAGCCTTCGGGATCGCTGCTGTCGACCGCGACCGTGGTCGCGTCGAAGAAGGCATCGAGCTTGGCCGCGACCCCTGCTGCCTTGCCGGCCGAGGTGTCGTGGAAGGCGATGTGCTCGGCGCCGTGGACCGTGCCGCCCTCGGCCAGCGCGACGCCGATGGCCGCGGCGCTGACGCCGGCACCGAGGATCAGCACGCGCTTGCCGCGGAACGGGATGTTGTAGTGGTCCAGCGCGCCCAGGAGACCCTCGCCGTCGAAGAGATCGCCCTCGAGCTCGCCGTTGGCGATGCGCCGCACCACGTTGACGGAGCCGGCGACGCGGCCGAACAGGCCGGCGCCGTCGAGCAGGTCCACCACCAGCGGCTTGTGCGGCGGCGCGATCACCATGCCGCGCACGTTCCTGGCGAGGAAGGCGGCCTTGACGAAGACGGCGAAGTCGCGCGTCGCCACCTGCACCGGCGCCATCACCGCGTCGATGCCGAAGCGCTCGAAGACGCTGTTGAACATGCGCGGCAGGCGCACGTTGGTCACCGGATCGCCGGGGAGCAGGTAAAGGTCGGTGCTGCCTGCAATGGAGGGGAACATGATGGCGTCTCGCTCGGAGTTGTTCGACTATCGCGCAATTTGGCAGGAATGGTCGCTAATGTAGGGTTCCCACTTGCACGATCCAAGTCGGTGGCGCGAGAATAGCGCGTTGATCGTTCTATAGTGATCGATCATCGAACGATTCCAGGGTTTGTCCTCAATGAACCTCGACACTCGCCCCGCCCCACCCGAACTCGACAAGCGCGACTGGATCGCCGGCCTGGAGCGCGGCGTGTCCATCATCGAGGCCTTCGACGACGCCCACCCGCGCATGACGGCGAGCGAAGCCGGCCAGCGCACCGGCATGACGCGCACCGCCGCGCGCCGCTACCTGCTTACGCTGCAGCACATGGGCTACGTAGCGGGCGACGGCAAGCTGTTCTGGCTGACGCCGCGGGTGCTGCGCCTGGGCCAGTCCTACCTCGAATCGGCACGCCTGCCGCGCATCGTGCAGCCCTTTCTGCAGCGGGTGGCCGCCGGCACGCACGAGATCGCGTATCTGAGCGTGATGGACGGCGACGAGGTGGTCTACATCGCGCGCAACGGCCCCAACCGCAGCATGAGCACCGGCTACGTACTGGGCGCGCGGGTGCCGGCGCAGGTCACGGCCTCGGGCATGCTGATGCTGGCGATGCGCGGCGACGAGGAGCTCGGCCACTGGCTGGCCACGCACGAGCTCACCGTCTTCACCTCGCACACCATCGCGAGCAAGGAGCGCATGAAGCTCGAACTCGCGCGCATCCGCGCGCAGGGGTGGGCGCTCTCGGAGCAGCAGCTGGACCTCAATTCGCGCGGCATCGCCGTGCCGCTGCGCGACCGGCACGGCGACCTGGTGGGCGCGCTCAACATCACGATGCCCATGGGCCATGAAAGCAGCGAGGACGCGGTCGCCCGCGTCCTCCCGGTGTTGCGCGAAACGGCGCAGGCGATGCGCAACCTGATCTGATCGCGCTGCCAACTACCGTTCGGGCTGAGCCTGGCCTGCCCTGAGCTCGACGAAGGGTCGAAGCCACGCGCAGCCCTTCGACAAGCTCAGGGTCAGGGCGAACGGGGTTTCCTTCAGACCGCGGCCTTCGCCATCCTCGCGTCGGCCAGCGTCTGTTCGCGCAGGTGCTCGTATTCCGGCTTCGGCACGGGCGCCGCGTCGGGATTGCCGAGGTCGTTCATGTGGATGCGATAGGTCTCGCGCGCGCTCAGCGCGGCGAGTGCCGAGATGACCGTGATGCCGAAGGCCAGCGAGCCCACGATCAGCGGGATGTTGGCCGCGCCGGGAGGCGCCACCGTGGCGAACAGCGCCGGCAGCATGGCGGTGGCGGCGGTGCCGATGTTCTGCGAGATCGCCATCGCCGAGACGCGGGTGCGGGTCGGGAACAGCTCGGGGTAGAAGCTCGGGAACACCGCGTTGTAGCCCTGGTAGACCACGCCCCACATCAAAAGCGACATGCAGATCGCGAGCGGCACGTTCTTGATGCTGATCGCGTAGAGGTAGCCGAAGGCCAGGAGGCCCGAGGCCAGCGCGCCGAAGACGATGGGCGGCTTGCGGCCGATGCGGTCCGAGAGGTTGCCGACGTATGGAATGACCAGCACCGCGAGGATGTTGCCGAGCACGGGAATCCACAGGTAGATGTCCTTCGCGAAGCCGATGCCGTAGGCGGACTGCACCGCATAGGCCGCGCCGAAGATGGTGGCGACCACGGGGATCACATTCATCAGCGCCATCAGCACGACGCGCAGCATGTCCCTCCAGCTGTACTTGAAGGCGTCGACGATCGGCGAGCGCGGGCGCTGCTGCTTGCTGCCTTCCTCGGCGAAGGCGGGCGTCTCGTCGACCTCGCGGCGGATGATGTAGCCCGCGACGATGACGATGAAGCTCAAGAGGAAGGGAATGCGCCAGCCCCAGCTGTTGAAGGCATCCTCCGGCATGTAGTGCGCGAGCGGCAGGAACACCGCCGCGGCCAGGATCTGGCCGGCCTGCACGCCCTGCAGCGTGAAGCTGGCGAAGAAGCCGCGGCGCCCGAAGGGCGCGTGCTCCAGGATCATCGAGCTGGCGCCCGAGATTTCCCCGGCCACCGCGAAGCCCTGGACCAGGCGGCAGATCACGAGCAGCACCGGCGCCAGCAGGCCGACCTGGTCGTAGGTGGGCAAGAGGCCGACGGCGATGGTCGAGAAGCCCATCAGGAACATGCACAGGATCAGCACCTGCTTGCGGCCGTGGGTGTCGCCCCAGTGGCCCAGGAAGAAGGCGCCGATCGGCCGCGCCACGTAGCCGACGCCATAGGTCGCGAGCGAGGCGACGATGGCGATATTCGGATCGCCCTTCGGAAAGAAGATCTGCGGAAAGATCAGCGCTGCTGCGGTGGCGTAAATGAAGAAGTCGTAGTACTCGAGGGCCGAGCCGATCCAGCCGCTGGCGGCGGCCTTCTTCGACTGGTGCCGGCCTTGCGGCTCGTGCTCCTGGGGTTTGCTCATGTGTGTCTCCGTTGGGAAGGGGCGAGGCAACTGTAGGTGCGCCCCCGGAGCGCCGGCAATGTCGCGGACAGGGGTTGCGATCGATCATCGATCAATTTCGTGCGACTTTCGCGCGGAATCGGGGTTTGTCCCCGGGTTCACGGGACAGGATGCCCTGACCGATACGGTCTTGCTTTCGCACCCCTTCACGACGTGCGCAACGGGCCCCAACACATACTTTCTTGCATTTTTCCGGGTTAACCCTGGATGGCCCGCCGGCGCTTGCTTCTACTATTTATTCAACTTGAATTAATTAATTGCGCCTCGGCACCGGGGCCAGGAGACAGCCAGTGACGACAGCCGGTCCCGGTCGGGGCACCAACTCGGTCAACCTGCGCCTCTACAACGAGCGCAGCCTGCTGCAGCGGCTGCGCCGGGCCGGCGAGGCGTCGAAGGCCGATCTGGCACGCTGGGCCCAGCTCACGAACACGGCGGTCGGCAGCATCGTGCAGTCGCTCGAGGAATCGCGGCTGATCGAACCCGCGGGCCGCCGTCAGGAAGGCCAGCGCGGCCAGCCCGCCGGGCTCTACCGCGTCAATCCCGAAGGCGCCTACGGCATCGGCGTGCGGCTGGACCGCACCAGCATCGAGACGGTGATGATCGACCTCGGCGGCAAGATCCTGGCCCGCGCGGCGCACGACCTGCTGCTGCCCCACCCCGACCGCGCGCTGGCACTGGTGCACAAGGACGTGAGCCGCATGATGGCCACGCTCGACGCGGCACAGCACCGCCGGCTCATGGGCGTCGGACTGGCCCAGCCCTACAACCTCGGCAGCTGGCTGCGCGAACTCGACCTGAAGGCGGACTTCCGCATCTGGGACGAGGTCGACTTCGGCGCGATGCTCGCGCGCGCCGTGGACCAGCCCGTCTTCAAGGAAAACGACGGCAACGCGGCCGCGATCGCGGAGCTGTTCTTCGGCATCGGCCGCGAGGAGAACGACTTCCTCTACATCTTCATCGGCGCGGCACTCGGCGCAGGTGCGGTGATCGGCGGCGAAAGCCTGCGCGGCCCCACCGGCAACGCGGCCGACCTCGGCCTGATGCCGGTGCCGCCCAGCCGCCTGGCCTCGGCCCCGGTGTCGGACCGGCGCTGGGACATCCTGCTCTCGCGCGCCTCGCTCAACGCGCTGGCGCGCCACCTGCGCCACCACGGCATCGCGGTGCGCGGCCATGCCGAGCTCGAGGCCTGCGTCAAGTCCGGCCGGCCCGAGGTGCGCGAATGGCTCGACGACTGCGTCGATGCGCTGGTGCCTTCGACGCGCGCATCGCTGGCCGTGCTGGACCTGCCGGTGGTGGTGATCGACTGCGACATCGACAGCGGCCTGATCGACGAGCTCATGAAGCGCCTCGACGAAGGCCTGCGCGCGATCGCGCCCGAGGCGCGCCAGACCCCGCGGATCCTGCGCGGCAGCTTCCGCGCCGACGCCGGCGCGATCGGCGCGGCCAGCCTGCCGATGTTCTTCAACTTCTCGCCGCGCGCGGACGTGCTGCGCGGACGTTCACGCCCCCGCCACCCGGAGACAGCGAATGCATGAAGCCCCCCCCGCGCTGCTGGAGCTGCGCAAGATTTCCAAGACCTTCCCCGGCGTCAAGGCGCTGCAGGACGTGCGGCTGCGCGCCAGCGCCGGCCACGTACATGCGCTGATGGGCGAGAACGGCGCCGGCAAGTCGACGCTGATGAAGGTGCTGTCGGGCGCCTACATGCCCGACCCCGGCGCCGAGATCCTGATCGACGGCAAGCAGGTCCACATCGACGGCCCGCTCGCGGCCAAGCACCTCGGCGTGTCGGTGATCTACCAGGAACTGAGCCTCGCGGCCAACCTCAGCGTGGCCGAGAACATCTACATGGGCCGGGCGCTGCGACGCGGCGGCCTGGTCGACCGCGCCGGCATGGCCAGCGCTTGCGAGGCGACGCTGCAGCGCCTGGGCGCCGACTTCGGCCCGGCGACCCGCGTCGCGACGCTCTCGATCGCGCAGCGACAGCTGGTCGAGATCGCGCGCGCGGTGCACTTCGACTGCCGCATCCTGGTGATGGACGAACCGACCACACCGCTATCGACCCACGAGACCGACCGCCTGTTCGCGCTGATCAAGCGCCTGCGCGACGAAGGCCTGGCGATCCTCTACATCAGCCACCGCATGGACGAGATCGACGAGCTCGCCGACGAGGTCACCGTGCTGCGCGACGGCGCCTACGTCGGCACGCTGACCCGCGCCGAGCTCTCGCGCGACAAGCTGGTGAAGATGATGGTGGGCCGCGATCTCTCGGGCTTCTACCGCAAGGAACACCACGGCCAGCACACCGGCGACAAGGCGCTCACGGTGCGCGGCCTCAGCGACGGCCGGCGCGTGCACGACTGCAGCTTCGAGCTGCATGCGGGAGAAGTGCTCGGCCTGGCCGGCCTGGTCGGCGCCGGCCGCACCGAGCTGGCACGCCTGATCTTCGGCGCCGATCCGAGCACCGGCGGCGAGGTCTCCCTCAACGGCAGCGGCGCGCTGCTGAAGATCGCCAGGCCCATCGACGCGATCCGCTCCGGCATCCTCTACCTGACCGAGGACCGCAAGGGCCAGGGCCTGTTTCTCGACCAATCGGTGCGCGACAACATCAACGTGATGGTGTGCCCGCGCGACGCGAACGCCGGCGGCGTGATGGACGGCAAGCGCGCCGCCCAGCG
This sequence comes from Variovorax sp. LjRoot84, assembly GCF_964254305.1. Lineage (NCBI taxonomy): Bacteria > Pseudomonadati > Pseudomonadota > Betaproteobacteria > Burkholderiales > Comamonadaceae > Variovorax > Variovorax sp. LjRoot84. The sequence continues at coordinate 2,226,303 of NZ_CAXUTE020000001.1, read as the reverse complement.
CGCGCGCGACGCGATCGCGCAGCTGTCGATCCGCGTGCCCTCGGCGCGGGTCAACGTCGGCTCGCTGTCCGGCGGCAACCAGCAGAAGGTGCTGCTCGCCCGATTGCTCGAACTCGCGCCGAAGGTGCTGATCCTCGACGAGCCGACGCGCGGCGTCGACATCGGCGCCAAGAGCGAGATCTACCGCCTGATCGACGAGCTGGCGCGGCGCGGCGTCGCGGTGCTCGTCATCTCGAGCGAACTGGCCGAGGTGGTGGGTATCTGCGACCGCGTGATCGTGATGCGCGAAGGCCATCTCGTCGGCGAGGTGGGCGGCGCGAGCGGCCTGCCCATCACCCAGGAAAACATCGTCGCGCTCGCCACCGGCGCGGCTGCCACCCACGCGCCCGTGCTGCACTGAGACAGACGGCGCAACAGGAGACATCCCCATGAGCAAGCAGACCTCCCCCGCCTTCCCGGCGCCGGCCAACCCCGCCCTGCCCCGCGCGCTTAGCGGCGCTTCCGGCCGCGAAATCATGCGTGCGCTCGGCATGCTGCCGGTGCTGGTGCTTCTGTGCATCGGCTTCAGCTTCGCGAGCGACAACTTCTTCAGCCTGCAGAACCTGTCGATCATGACGCAGCAGGCCTCGATCAATATCGTGCTGGCCGCCGGCATGACCTTCGTGATCCTCACCGGCGGCATCGATCTGTCGGTGGGCTCGATCCTCGCGGCCTCCGCAGTGGTGGCAATGCTGGTGTCAAACGTGCCGGAGTTCGGCATGCTTGGCATTGCCGCCGGCCTGGCCTGCGGGCTGCTGTTCGGCCTGATCAACGGGGTGCTGATCGCCTTCGTCAAACTGCCGCCCTTCATCGTGACGCTGGGCTCGCTGACCGCGGTGCGCGGCATTGCGCGGCTGCTCGGCAACGACACCACCGTGTTCAACCCGCAGCTGCCCTTCGCCTTCATCGGCAACGGCGAGGTGCTGGGCGTGCCCTGGCTGGTGATCATCGCCTTCGCGGTGGTGGCGCTGTCGTGGTTCATCCTGCGCCGCACCGTGCTGGGCCTGAACATCTACTCGGTCGGCGGCAATCCCGAAGCCGCGCGCCTGGCAGGCATCAAGGTCTGGGCGGTGCTGCTGTTCGTCTACTGCACCTCGGGGCTGCTCTCGGGCCTGGGCGGGGTCATGGCCTCGGCACGGCTCTATGCGGCCAACGGCCTGCAGCTCGGCGCCTCGTACGAACTCGACGCCATCGCGGCGGTGATCCTCGGCGGCACCAGCTTCGTCGGCGGCACCGGCTCGATCCTCGGCACGCTGATCGGCGCGCTGATCATCGCGGTGCTGACCAACGGCCTGATCCTGATGGGTGTCTCGGACATCTGGCAGTACATCGTCAAGGGCCTGGTGATCATCGGCGCCGTCGCATTGGACCGCTACCGCCGCAAGGACTCGGCTCGTACCTGAACCCCTTTCATTTCCCCAACCACGACCAGGAGACTATTCCATGCGCAAGTCATTGTTCGCACTCGCCGTGATCGCCGCGGCCCTCGCTGCCCCGGCGGCGCAGGCCCAGAACAAGCAGATCAAGAGCGTCGGCATCACGCTCGGCTCGCTCGGCAACCCCTTCTTCGTCTCGCTCGCCAAGGGCGCCGAAGCCAAGGTCAAGCAGTACAGCCCGAATGCCAAGGTCAATGCACTGTCGGCCGACTACGACCTCAACAAGCAGTTCTCGCAGATCGACGGCTTCATCGCCTCGGGCGCGGACATGATCCTCGTCAACGCGGTCGACGCCAAGGCCATCGAGCCCGCGCTGCAGAAGGCGAAGAAGGCTGGCATCGTCGTGGTGGGCGTCGACGTGGCGGCCAACGGCGCCGATGCGACCGTGCAGACCAACAACGTGCAGGCCGGCGAGCTCGCCTGCCAGTACATCGTCGAGAAGCTCGGCGGCAAGGGCAACGTGATCATCCAGAACGGCCCGCAGGTATCGGCCGTGATCGATCGCGTCAACGGCTGCAAGACGGTGCTGAAGAAGAGCCCCGACATCAAGATCCTGTCGGACGACCAGGACGCCAAGGGCTCGCGCGAAGGCGGCCTCAACGTGATGCAGAACCACCTGACGCGCTTCCCGAAGATCGACGCGGTGTTCGCCATCAACGATCCGCAGGCCATCGGCACCGATCTCGCGGCCAAGCAGCTGAACCGCAAGAACATCGTCATCACCTCGGTTGACGGCGCGCCCGACATCGAGACGGCGCTCAAGAGCGACACGCAGGTACAGGCCTCGGCCAGCCAGGACCCGTACATGATTGCGCAGAAGGCGGTCGAGATCGGGCAGGACATCATGAACGGCAAGAAGCCCGCCAATCCGATGACACTGCTGCCCTCGACCTTGATCACGCGCACGAACGTCAAGGACTACAAGGGCTGGCAGGCGCCGAGATAAAGCTCTCCCCCAGGCTCCCCCACTTCGTGTGGTCCGCCAACCCCCTTCCGGGGGCAACACCAGCGGCCCGGCAAAGCCGGTTCCGCGGTGTTTCACGAATGTTTGTCGCTATCTAACCTGGCACTTTCTGGAGGATGAGATGTTTGTCGTCTGCGGCGAAGCCCTGATGGATGTCTACACGGGCGAATGGACGGCCACCGGCATGACGCTCGATGCGCGCATCGGCGGCTCGCCGCTCAACGTGGCGCAGGGGCTGGCCCGGCTGGAACGGCCGGTGGCCTTCCTGGCGGGACTGTCGACCGATGCCTGCGGCGAGCGCCTGCTGGCCTCGCTGCGCGCCGAAGGCGTCGACACCTCGCTGGTGCTGCGCAGCGACGCACCGAGCACGCTCAGCGTGATCAGCGTCGACGCCACCGGCGTGCCGCGCTATGCCTTCCACGGCACGGGTGCGGCGGACCGGCAGATCACGCACGACACGCTGCCGGCGCTGCCTACAGCGGCGCGCGTGCTGCAGTTCGGCTCCTACGCGCTCGCGGTGGAGCCGGTCGGAAGCGCGCTGCGCGCCCTGGCGGCGCGCGAGCGCGAACGGCGCCTGATCGCCTACGACCCCAACGTGCGCCTCAACGTCGAGCCCGACCTCGCGCACTGGCGCGCGGTGGTCGAGCAGATGGTGTCGATCGCGCACCTGGTCAAGGTCAGCGACGAAGACCTGGGCCTGCTCTATCCGGCCGAAAAGCCGGAGCAAGTGGCGGCACGCTGGCTCGAGCGGGGCGTGAACCTGGTCGCGGTGACGCGCGGCCGCCATGGGGCGAGCGCGTGGACCGGGGCGGCGCAGGCCGACGTGCCGGCACCGGAGACCGAGGTGGTGGACACGGTGGGTGCGGGCGATACCTTCCAGGCGGCCCTCCTGACCTGGCTCGACGAGCACGATGCGCTCACGCCCGAGGCGCTGTCGGCGCTCGGAAATGCATCGCTCGCCGATCTGCTGCGCTTTGCCGCCCGGGCCGCCGCGATCACCTGTTCGCGGCGCGGCGCCGACATGCCGCGGCGCGACAAGCTGAACTGAGGTTTTCAGAGGGAAGCGAATCCCTCGATGAACGGCTCGATGGCGAGGATGGGGAACTTGGTTGCCCCTGACAGCACCAGGAGATCGCGGTCGCCCGTCACCAGCGTCGCCTTGCCCGTGACCGCGAGTTGCAGGAAGGGCACGTCGAAGGGGTCACGGCACGCTGGTACGACGGGCGGCGGATCGGGCAGCGTCACGACCTGCGCAAAGGGAAGATAGTCGGCCAACAGCTCCTCGCGCTCCTGTGGTGAAAGCCTGAACTTCGGATAGCCCAGCACGCGCACCAGTTCGCCTGCGGTCGCCGTGCTGACCAGCGGCGTGCACGCGCCCTGCTGCCACAGCTCGCGCAGCCGCCGTGTCGCCGGTCCGCCGAACAGCAAGGCCGAAAGAGCCACATTGGTGTCGAACACCACCCGCCGGGCGGCCACGCGCTCAGGCCTTGCGCCTGGTCTTGGCGGGAGCGCTGCCAGCCGAGCGCGCACGCTTGACGCGATAGGCAGGCGGCGGCTCGGCAGCCATCAGCGCGGCCGGTTCGGCCCCCTGCCGTGCCCAATCGACGGCATTGCGAACATCCGCATCGGTCAGACCCAGCGCCGCGAGCTTGGCGCGCACCGCATCGCCGCGCTGGATGCGCACCGGCGTCAGCACGATCTGGCCGTCGTGCACCGCGACGTCAAAGTACTCCGTGGCGCCGACCTGGTCCGTCACGCTGCGCGGCAGCGTGAGCTGGTTCTTGGAGGTCATCTTGGCAAGCATGGAATATTCCTAAAGTAAGGAATCCTTACTTTAGCCAGCTGTCGCCGGGAGGTCAACCGCCCGCTTCCAGCCGCTGCGCCCGCCACGCGCAAATGCTGCCCACCACGGCAAGCAGGGTCGCCACGCCGAACATCGCGACATAGCCGAATTGCTGCGCGATCGCGCCGCCGGCCAGCACGCCGAGCACGCCACCGAAGCCGTAGCCGATCACGGTGAAGAGCGCCTGCCCGCGTCCGCGCAGCCGCCCCGGGAAATGGCGCGACACCATCGCGATGCAGGCCGTGTGATGCGCTGCGAACGAGAGCGCATGCAGGGCCTGCGCCGCCACCAGCGCCCAGACCCACTGGCCGCATCCCGCGGTGATCCCCATGCGCAGCACGGCGGCGACGCCGCAGATCAGGAGCCAGCGCGGCATCGCGAACAGGCCCAGCAGCCGGCCCTGCAGGTAGAACCAGGCGATCTCGGCCACCACCGACAGCGCCCACAGCAAGCCGATGGTCCCCTTGCCGTAGCCGAGCGAATCGAGGTACAGCGAGAGAAAGCCGTAGACCGCGAAGTGCGCCATCACGTGGAAGAACAGCGACATGAAGAACCAGCGCACCGCCGGAATGCGCAGCACCGGCCCGACCGGATCCTTCACCATCGAGTGGGCCGCCGCCGGTTCGCGCACGTCGGGCAGGCGCAAGGTCGCGATCAGCACGATGGCGAGCGTGCCGCCCGCCCAGGCTGGAAAGTGCCCCATGCCGAAATGCTCGAACCATTCGCCGGCAAAGAAGACCGTGACCAGGAATCCCGCCGAGCCCCAGAGCCGGATGCGGCCGTAGCGCCCCCAGTCGCCGGCCACCAGGTGCGCCATGGCCGCTTCGGTGAGCGACATCATCGAACTGGTGTGCGTGAACATCACCAGCAGCACGAGGCCCAGCCACCAGGCGCCGCCGTGCCACCACAGCCCGAACGAGGACACCAGCGCCACGGCCGCGCTGATGCGCAGCAGCAGCACGCGATGCCCCGTGTGGTCGCTCAGCGCGCCCCATGCATAAGGCGCGAAGACCCGCGTGATCGACTGCACCGAGGTCAAGAGGCTGATGGTGAAGATCGGCAGCCCCAGATCCTTCAGCCACAGCGGCAGGTACGGATTGAAGAAGCCGATGTGCGCGAAGTAGCTGGCCGAGAGTGCCGCGAAGGCCAGCAGGTGGCCGCGGCCGCCCGCCACGGGCGGGTCGGACACTAGAGGAAGGACGCCTGCGGCGACGACGCGTCGGCAGCTTGCCCCTGTTCCTGCTCTCCCTGCACGTCGCCGCATTGCGCGCGGTTGCGCAGCGCATGCTCCATCACGACCAGCGCCAGCATCGCCTCGGCGATCGGCGTCGCGCGGATGCCGACGCAGGGGTCGTGCCGGCCCTTGGTGACAACCTCGACCGGCTGGTTGTTGACATCGACCGACCGGCGCGGGCTGATGATCGAGCTGGTCGGCTTGATCGCGATGCTGACCTCAAGATCCTGCCCGGTGGTGATGCCGCCGAGCGTGCCGCCCGCGTTGTTGCTCTCGAAGCCCTCGGGCGTGATCGAGTCGCCGTGCACGGTGCCGCGCTGCGTGACGCTCGCGAAGCCGGCGCCGATCTCCACGCCCTTGACGGCGTTGATGCCCATCATGGCCCAGGCGATGTCGGCATCCATCTTGTCGAACAGCGGCTCGCCGAGGCCTACCGGCACCTTCGATGCGGTCACGCGAATGCGCGCGCCGCAGGAGTCGCCGGCCTTGCGCAAAGCGTCCATGTAGGCCTCGAGCTTGGAAACGTCGGCAATGGGCGCGAAGAAGGGATTGTTCGGCACGTGCTCCCAGCTCTCGAAGGGGATCGCGATGTCGCCGATCTGCGCCATGCAGCCGCGGAACACCGTGCCGTACTTCTCGTTGAGCCACTTCTTGGCCACCGCGCCGGCCGCGACCATCGGCGCCGTGAGCCGTGCCGAGGAGCGGCCACCGCCACGCGGATCGCGGATGCCGTATTTCTTCCAGTAGGCGAAGTCGGCATGGCCGGGGCGGAACTGCTGCGCGATCTGGCCGTAGTCCTTGCTGCGCTGGTCGGTGTTCTGGATCAGCAGCGCGATCGGCGTGCCGGTGGTCTTGCCCTCGTACACGCCGGAGAGGATCTGCACCGCATCGGGTTCGTTGCGCTGGGTCACGTGGCGGCTGGTGCCGGGGCGGCGGCGGTCGAGGTCGCCCTGGATGTCGGCCTCGCTGAGCGCCATGCCGGGCGGGCAGCCGTCGATGACGCACCCGATCGCGGGACCATGGGACTCGCCGAAGTTGGTGACCGCAAAAAGGGTGCCGAAGGTATTGCCGCTCATGCGGCGGATTATCCCAACAAAGTCACTTCGACATTGCCGGACGGCTGGCCCGGTGGCGATCCCACACGCCGCAGCATGATGGCGGCCAGCACCGCGGCCGCCAGCGCCACCGCTGCGCTGATGGTGGCCGTCGTCTCGAAGGCCCGCGCGAACGCCTCGCGCCCGGCATCGAACAGGGCCGCGCCTGCAGGCCCCGGGAGCGCGGCCGCGGTGTCCGCAGCAACACCCAGATTGGCGCGTGCGGCTTCGAGCGCGGCCTTTGGTACGCCGTCGATCCGGGCCTCGCCCATGGCGTGGCGGTAGATGGCGACGATCACGCTGCCGAGCACCGCAATGCCCAGCGCGCCGCCGAACTCCGAGCTCGTTTCCGAGATCGCCGACGCCGCACCGGCACGCTCGGGCGGCGCCGTGCCGACCATCAAGTCGACCGCCAGCGTGAAGGCGAACGAAAGCCCCAGCGACAGAACCCCGTAGGCGACGACCAGCCTGACCAGGCCGTCGATGCGGTCCACCGTGCTCAGCAAGGCGAAGCCGGCCGCGGCCACGAGCAGGCCGCCGGCCACCACGAAGCCGGGACGCACCAGCCGTACCAGCCGCGGCGCGATCGTGGAGCCAAGCGCAAAGGCCACGCCCGAAGGCACGCTCCACAGGCCCGCCTGCAAGGCCGACAGGCCGAGCACGAGCTGCAGGTACTGCGCGATGAAGAGGAACCCGCCGAAGGCGATGAAGAAGGCCAGCGTGTTGATCGCGAGCGCGGCGCTGAAGGCCGGCACGCGGAACAGCCGCAGCTCGATCAGCGGATCGGCCAGCCGCCCCTGCCGGCGGATGAAGGCGATGCCGATCGCCACGCCCACCACAATGGCCGCCAGCGGCAGCACGCCCATGCCTGCTTCGGCGATGCGCTTGAGGCCATAGACGACGGCGAGCACGGACAACAGCGACTGCGCCGCACTCAGCAGGTCGAGCCGCCCGGCCTGCGTGTCGCGGTACTCGGGCAGCAACCAGGGCCCGAGCGCGAGCAGCAGCACCATGACCGGCACGCCGATCAGGAACACCGAGCCCCACCAGAAGTGCTCGAGCAGCGCCCCGCCGATCAGCGGGCCGATGGTGCCGCCGACCGAGAAGCTCGCCACCCAGATGCCGATGGCCACGCTGCGCTCGTGGGCGTCGAGGAACATGTTGCGGATCAGCGAGAGCGTCGAGGGCGCGAGCGTGGCGCCTGCGATGCCAAGCAGCGCGCGCGTGGCGATCAGCATCGCGGCGCTGCTCGAGAAGGCGGCCAGCACCGAGGCGATGCCGAAGCAGGCCGCGCCGATCAGCAGCAGCCGGCGCCGGCCGATGCGGTCGCCCAGCGTGCCCATGGTGATCAGCGAACCCGCGAGCATGAAGCCATAAATGTCGACGATCCACAGCATCTGGGCGCTGCTGGGATGCAGCGCGGCGCTCAGGTGCGGCACCGCCAGGTTGAGGACCGTGAGGTCCATCGAATAGATCATGCAGGGCAGCGCGATGACGGCCAGGCCGATCCATTCGCGCGCGCTGGCCCTGGCGCCGGCGGCCGGGGCGTTCATTGAATCACCTCCGCGCTGCGCGCTGCGGTATTCGCCTTGGGAACGGCCCGGCGGCTCATGGCGTGTGCTCCCAGACCAGCGCGGGGCGCACCTCGATGCTGCCCACGCGCGAGGACGGAATGCCGGCGGCGATGCGCACCGCCTCTTCGTCGCTCGCGGCCTCGACCAGGTAGAAGCCGCCGAGCTGTTCGTTGGTTTCGACGAAGGGGCCGTCGGTCACCGACAGCTTGCCGTTGCGCACGCGCACGACGGCGGCAGTGCGGGCCGCCTCCAGGCCTTCCGATTCGACCAAATGCCCGCTCGCGCGCAACTGGTCGTCGTAGTCCAGGTGCGCGTTGACGAAGTCGCGCATCTCGCCGGGCGAGAGCACGCTCATCTGCTCGTCGGTGGCGAAGATCATGCAGAGGTATCTCATGACGCAATCCTCTCGACCTTCGCGATGGGGCGCACCTCGATGCTGCCGTACTTCGCGAGCGGGATCCTGGCGGCCACCTGGATCGCGGCGTTGAGGTCCTGGACGTCGATCAGGATGAAGCCGCCGAGCTGCTCCTTGGTTTCGGCGAAGGGGCCGTCGGTCCGCGACATCGTGCCCTTGCGCACCTGCACGACCTTGGCCGTCTTCACCGACTGCAGGGCTTCCGCGACGACCAGTTGGCCGCGCGCATCGAGCTCCTTGTCGTAGTCCATCGAATCGGCGTCCAGCGTGGCGCGCTCGCTCGGCGTCATCGTCGCGAGCAGCTTGGGGTCGAAATAGACCATGCAGAGGTATTTCATGTGCATCTCCAGAAAAGGATTGGGTGACTGACACCCACTGGTCGAACGCAGAGGCCGCCAATCGACATTCGCGCCCGCTCGAATTTGTTTCAGGATGCAAGCTCAGCCAGCCGCCGCTCGAGAAACTGCCGCTCGGGGGCCTGCCGCGCGAGCGCCAGCGCACGTTCGTACGATGCCCTCGCTTGTGCCGTGCGGCCGAGCCGCCGGCACAGATCGGCGCGCGCCGCGTGGGCCAGGTGGTAGTCCGCGAGCTCGCCGCGCGCGAGGATTTCATCGATGAGGGGCAAGCCGGCCGCCGGCCCGTCGCGCATCGCGATCGCGACCGCGCGGTTGAGCGCCACCACCGGCGAAGGCTCGGCGCGCAGCAGCACCTCGTAGAGCCCGGCGATCTGGGCCCAGTCGGTGGATTGCGCATCCGCGGCTTCGGCATGCACCGCCGCGATGGCGGCCTGCAGCGTGTAGGGCCCGAAGCGGCGCGACGAGAGCGCGCGCATCGCGAGGGCAGCGCCCTCCTCGATCGATGCCCGATTCCACAGGCTGCGATCCTGCTCGTCGAGCAGCACCATCTCGCCCGATGCCGAGGTTCGTGCGGCACGCCGCGACTCGTGCAGCAGCATCAGCGCCAAGAGGCCCACGGCCTCGGGCTCGGGCAGCAGGTCGACCAGCAGCCGGCCGAGCCGGATCGCCTCGGCCGACAGGTCGGGACGCGTCAGCGTCTCGCCGGACGAGGCCGCATAGCCCTCGTTGAACACGAGGTAGACCACGCGCAGCACGGCATCGAGCCGTTCGGCCAGCTCGGCCACGGGCGGTACCTGGTAGGGAATGCGGGCCTCGCGGATCTTGGCCTTCGCGCGCACGATGCGTTGCGCAATCGTCGGCGCGGGCACCAGGAAGGCATTGGCGATGTCTTCGGTCGCGAGGCCGCAGACCTCGCGCAGCGTCAGCGCGACCTGCGCGTCGGGCGCCAGCGCCGGGTGGCAGCAGGTGAAGACGAGGCGCAGGCGGTCGTCCTCCAGCGTCTCGGCATCGACGTCGCGCTCATCCCAGGCCAGCGCAGGGTCGGCGATGGCCTCGGCCGCATCGCCTGCGTCGTCCCAGGCATCGAAGCGTGCGCGGCGGCGGAGGCCGTCGATGGCCTTGAAGCGCCCGGCCGACACCAGCCAGGCGCGCGGGCTGGCCGGGATGCCGCTCGCAGGCCATTGCTCGAGCGCCGCGCGAAAGCCGTCGTGCAGCGCCTCCTCGGCCAGGTCGAAGTCGCCCAGGAGGCGCACCAGCGTCGCGAAGATGCGGCGCGACTCGCTGCGGTAGACCGCATCCACCGCCTCGCGCACTGCGGCCAGCGCTGTCGCCATCAGGGCGCTTCCGCGCTGCCGAGCAAGGCCTCCAGCTTCACCAGCGAGCCGGTCCAGCCGTGTTCGTGGCCTTCGCGCGCGGCCTCGTCGAAGAACTGCTCGTGGCGCAATTCGAGATCGGCGCCGCGGCCCGAGGGCTCGATCAGCACCGTCACGCGCGACTCGCGCTCGGGCGTGCTGCGCCAGGCCCAGCTGAAGACCAGCTTGCGATTCGGAACGATCTCGCGGTAGACGCCGCCGACCTCGTGCCGCTCGCCGTTCGCTTCCAGCATCACCACGCGGAAGCGGCCGCCCACGCGCAGGTCGATCTCGGAGACCGGCACCGAGACGATCTCGGCCGGGCCGAACCACAGCTTCAGCGCTTGCGGGTCGGTCCACGCCCGCCAGACTTTGTCGGGCGCGACTTCGTAGTGCCGGCGGAGGGTGAGCGAGGGGCGTTCTTCGTCCCGGGTGGCAGGGCTCGCCATGCGGTCTCCTCTTGGTGGTACAGGAAGCGGGCCAGGGCGTCGAGGCGCTCGGCCCAGAATTTTTCATAGCGGGACAACCACACGGCGGCCTCCTGCATGGGCTGAGGCGAGAGCTCGCAGCGCACGATGCGGCCCTCCTTCGTGCGGGAGACGAGCCCTGCGTTCTCGAGCACGCGCAGATGCTTCATGAAGCCGGTGAGCGACATGCCGTGCGGCTGCGCGAGTTCCGTGACGGTGAGGCCGCCGCCCTCCCCCAGCGTTTCGAGCACCGCGCGGCGCGTCGAATCGGACAGCGCCGCGAAGACGGCATCGAGGGTGTCTGCATCAGAGTGAACCATGTGGTTGAGTTTCGAAGCGCGCGGCACCGCTGTCAAGCCCGACGCGGGAACGCTTTATGCATATTGCGACGCAGCATCCCACCGCCACAAGGAGTTCCCATGCTGGACCGCACCGACACGAAGTTCTCCCACGTGAAGCCCGGCGACACCGAGTACGTCTCGGGCGGATTGCGCGACTTCTTCCTGTACCGCGACCTGGGCATCGCCGAGGCCACGCACGGCAAGGTCATTGCGCACCTCGTCAAGGCCAACATGGCACCGGAAGCGGGCACCGGCTGGCACCGGCACGAGGCGGAGTTCCAGATCGTCATCATGGTGAAGGGCTGGGCCAGGTTCATGTACGAAGACCAGGAGACGCTGGTCGAGGCCGGCGACGTGGTGCACCAGCGCCCCGGCATCCGGCACTACCTCTTCGACTACTCGCCCGACATGGAGTACCTCGAGATCGTCTCGCCGGCCGATTTCAAGAGCATCGATGTCGAGCCGGCCTGCGAGGTTCCCGCGCCGACGCCATGGAAGTAGCGGCACGAGTTTTCAGTCTTTCTTGAAGCTACAGCAATTCGGCGCGAAAATGCGCCGATGCCTTCTCACCCCCTGCCCCCGCTCAACCGCCAGTTCGTCGCACACTTCGGAGAGATGGGCAGCAAGTGGGGCATCAACCGCACCGTCGGCCAGATCTATGCGCTGATCTTCATCTCGCAGCGCGCGCTCAACGCGGACGAGATCGCCGAGATGCTGGAGTTCTCGCGTTCGAACGTGAGCATGGGCCTGAAGGAGCTGCAGGCCTGGCGGCTGGTGCAGCTGCGCCACCAGCCGGGCGACCGTCGCGAGTACTTCGAGGCGCCGGCCGACGTCTGGGAGATCTTCCGCGTGCTGGCCGAGGAACGGCGCCGCCGCGAGGTCGAGCCGACGCTTTCGATGCTGCGCATGGCACTGCTCGAAGAACCCACGAGCGACGAGGAGCGCCACGCCCAGCAGCGCATGCGCGAGATGCACGACCTGATCGACCGGCTCATGAAATGGTTCGACGACGTGCAGCGCCTGGCGCCCGAGACTGCGATGCAGCTGATGGGCATGGGAGCGACGGTGACCAAAGTGCTCACGCTCAAGGACCGCATCACCGGGGCAAAGGGCAAGAAGGTGGGGGCCTAGGGTTCAGGCCGGCTCGTCGAACAATGGCTTGCGGCGCATGCAACCATCGATCACCCCCAAAGCCCGGTATGCGGTGCGGGTCGGGCGATCCCCTCTGCGCCGCCGAGGAGCGCAGCCTTTCGCGGATCAGGGCTCGCGATTGTCTGAGCCGAAGGCGAGTTCGAGCGAGACCCTGCGAAAGGCGAGCACTGCAGGGGATCCCGAAGGGCCGGTGCAGTGGGGTCGCACACCGCATGCCGGGCGTGCGCCCAGACGGGCGAGCCAGTCAGCAAGCTAGGGCTTCTCGAGCTTGTCGCGCCGGATCGCCTCGTCGTCCATCAGCTCGTACCACATCGCATTGAGCACCGCGAAGGTCGCGGCGAGAGGGAGGCCCAGCAGCCAGGCGAAGTACCACATGGTTCGGTTCCTTTTCTTGATTCAGTAGGCGTGACCGCGTTCGTTCTTGATCGCGTCCGCATCGACCTTGCCCCACAGCACCTTGTAGACCCAGCTGGTGTAGGCCACGATGAGCGGGATGAAGATGGCGGTGACCACCAGCATGATGAACAGCGTCAGGTGGCTCGATGACGAATCCCACACCGTGAGACTGGCGCGCGGGTCGATCGACGACGGCAGGATGAAGGGGAACATCGAGGCGCCGACGCTGAGGATGATGCCCACGATGCCGAGCGCGCTGGCGAGCAGCGTGAACACTTCGCGCCGCAGGCGCAGCCCCACGAAGGCCAGCAGCGCGCCGGCCAATCCCAGGCCCGGTGCCGCCCACATCCACGGCCGCGCCGCATAGTTGGCGAACCATGCGCCCGGCTGCACTTCGACCATCTTGAGCAGCGGGTTGGACGGCCCGCCGGTCGGCAGCGCGCTCGTCACCCGGTAGCCGTCGACCCAGCTCCACAGCACATAGCCGGCCAGCGCATAGAGCACCAGCGTGAGCAGCGCCGCGACGCTGCCGAAGGCGCGCGCACGATCGGCGATCGGTCCCTGGGTCTTCAACTGCAGCCACGCGCTGCCGTGCATCACCAGCATCGCGACCGACACCAGGCCGCACAGCAAGGCGAAGGGATTCAACAGGCCAAAGAAGGAACCCTCGTAGAAGATGCGCATGTCGGGCGCCAGCCGGAAGGGCACGCCCTGCAGCACGTTGCCCATGGCCACGCCGAAGATCAGCGCGGGCACCAGGCCGGTGACGAACAGCGTCCAGTCCCAGCGCGTGCGCCAGCGCGCATCGTCATTCTTGCTGCGGAACTTGAATGCCACGGGCCGCAAGATCAATGGCACGAGGATCGCGAACATCGCGAGGTAGAAGCCAGAGAAGGACACCGCGTAGAGCTGCGGCCAGGCCGCGAAGATCGCGCCGCCGCCGAGGATCAGCCACACCTGGTTGCCTTCCCAGACCGGGCCGACGCTGTTGATGATGACGCGGCGTTCGAGATCGTTGCGGCCGGCGAAGGGCAGCAGCATGTTGGCGCCGAGGTCGAAGCCGTCGGTCACGGCAAAGCCGATCAGGAGCACGCCGAGCAGCAGCCACCAGACCAGGCGCAGGGTTTCGTAGGAAATGAGTTCGTGCAGGATCATGTCGTGCTCCGTGAGGTCAATCTGCGGCGGCGAGAGGTGTGCGGGGCAGCGTGGCGGCCAGCTCGGGGTCGGCCTCGGCGCGATAGGCCGCGGGCGGCGGCACCGGATGTTCCTCGGGCCCCTTGCGGATCGCCTTCAACATCAGCTTCATCTCAATCAGGAACAGCACGGTGTAGATCAGCGCGAAGCCCGCGATGGTGATCAGCAGCGTGGTGACGCCGAGGTTCGACACCGCCACCGCGGTCGGCAGCACGCCCTCGATCACCCAGGGCTGGCGGCCGACCTCGGCCACGATCCAGCCGCACTCGGCGGCGATCCACGGCAGCGGGATCGCGAACACCGCGAGCTTGAGCAGCCACGGATGCGCGTCGAGCCTGCGCCGCGCCGAGAGCACGAAGAAGGTGGCGGTCAGCAGGATGAAGAACATGCCGAGCCCGACCATGATGCGGAAGGACCAGTACAGGGGCGCCACGGCCGGCACGGTGTCCAGCGCGGCCTTGGCGATCTGCTCCGGCGTGGCTTGCCGCGGGTCGTCGACGTAGCGCTTGAGCAGCAGCGCATAGCCCATCGCATGGCCGTTGGCCTCGAAGATCTTGCGCGCCGACTCCGGAACTTCGGTCTCGCTGCCGGCCGCGCGGATCTTCTGCAAGGCATCGTAGGCCGAGATGCCGACGCGGATGTTGAGCTCGGCGCGGTGCACGAGGTCGTCGATGCCCGGGATCTCGGTGGTGAGCGAGCGCGTGCCGATCAGCCCCATCACCGCGGGGATGTGGATCGCGTAGTGCGTCTCGCGCGTTTCCTGGTCGGGGAAGCCGAAGGCGGTGAAGGCGGCCGGCGCCGGCTCGGTCTTCCACATCGCTTCGATGGCGGCGAGCTTCATCTTCTGGTGCTCGGTCGAGAGGTAGCCGCTCTCGTCGCCCAGCACCACGACCGAGAGCGAGGCCGCGAGGCCGAAGGAGGCGGCCACCGTCATCGAGCGCTTGGCCAGCTGCAGGTGCCGCCCGCGCAGCAGGTACCAGGCCGACACGCCGAGCACGAAGATGGAAGCGACCGTGTAGCCTGCCGACACCGTGTGCACGAACTTGGCCTGCGCCACCGGGTTGGTCAGCACGGCGAAGAAATCGGTCACTTCCATGCGCATGGTCTGCGGGTTGAAGGCCGCGCCCACCGGGTTCTGCATCCAGCCGTTGGCGATCAGGATCCACAGCGCCGAGAAGTTGGAGCCGATGGCCACCGCCCAGGTGGTGACCAGGTGGCCGACCTTGGAGAGCTTGTCCCAGCCGAAGAAGAACAGGCCGACGAAAGTCGCCTCAAGGAAGAAGGCCATCAGCCCCTCGATGGCCAGCGGCGCGCCGAAGACGTCGCCCACGTAATGGCTGTAGTAGCTCCAGTTCATGCCGAACTGGAACTCCATCACGATGCCGGTGGCCACGCCCATCGCGAAGTTGATGCCGAACAAGAGGCCCCAGAACTTCGTCATGTCGCGCCAGATGGTGCGGCCGGTCATGACGTAGACCGTCTCCATGATCGCGACGATCACCGCGAGGCCGATGGTCAGCGGCACGAACAGGAAGTGGTAGAGCGCCGTGAGCGCGAACTGCAAGCGTGAAAGTGCAACGATGTCGAGGTCCATGGGGTTCCTTTCGTTTTCTTGTGGTCGGCGTGCGATCTCAGTCGGGCCGCAGTGCGCTCAGGGCGGCATCGAAGGCCGCCGTGCCGCGCCGCAGGTCGGCCGTGATGCGACCGGCCCGCATGCACAGCAGCCGGTCCGCCAGCGCGGCCTCGCGCCGCAGATGGGTCGCGATCAACAGGCTTCGTCCCGCGGCCTGAACGCGCAGACGCTGCAGCACATCGTGTGCGGTCGCAGTGTCCAGCGCTTCGGTGGGCTCGTCGAGCAGCCAAAAGGGTACGTTCCGCAGCAGCAGGCGCGCCAACGCGAGGCGTCGCGACTGGCCGCCGGAAAGGCCCAGGCCGCCTTCGCCGAGCAGGGTATCGAGGCCCCGGGCCATGGCGCGGACTTCGTCGGCCAGCCCTGCGGCGCGCAGCACCGCCCATAGCCGCGCCTCGTCGGCCGCCGGGTCGGCGAGCCGCAGGTTGTCGCGCAGGCTGTCGTGGAAGAGTTCGGTGCGCTGCGTCAACAGGCAATGGTCTTGCGCGCGGAGTTCACCCTGCTGCGGCGCCAGTTCGCCCGCGATCGCCGCGAGCAGCGTCGACTTGCCTGCACCGCTCGCACCGATCAGCGCGACACGCTCGCCCGCGGCCAGTGCCAGCGCGCCGAGCTGCAGCGCAGGCACGCGGCTGCCGGGGTGCGCCACGACGACATCCTTCAGTTGCAGCGCCAGGCCCTCATCGGGCGCCGCGGGGCCATGCAGGGCCTTCGGCTCGACCGCCATGCGCGGGGCCAGCCGCCGCGCCGCGAGCCAGCTGCGCCCGGCATCGAGCGCGCCGCGGCGCAAGGCAGCGAAGGGTTCAATGGCCGTCAGTGCCACCAGCAGCGCCAGTGCCGCGGCCGGCGCGCCGATCGCGCCCTCGTCCGCCAGCAGGCCCACCGCCAGCAGCACCGCCGCCAGGGTCAGCGCGCCGGCCATGCCATAGGCCATGCCGGCGCCGGCTTCGAGCCGGTTCAGCACCAGGTCGGCCTTGGCCAGGTGGCGGTCGGCCGCGGCCAGCGCCTCGCGCTGCGCGTCGATGCGGCCCGCCATGACCAGTTCGGTCTGGCCGGCGACCAGGTCCACGGCGCGTGCGCGCAGGCTTTCCATCGCCTGGGCCCGCCGCACTGCGGCCGGCCGCGCACGCTGCGCCACCACCAGCGCGATGCCCCAGCCCGCGGCCAGCAACCAGAGCGCGAGCAACCCGCCCATCCAGGGATTCATGACGCCGAGCACCAGG
Organism: Variovorax sp. LjRoot84; assembly: GCF_964254305.1. Lineage (NCBI taxonomy): Bacteria > Pseudomonadati > Pseudomonadota > Betaproteobacteria > Burkholderiales > Comamonadaceae > Variovorax > Variovorax sp. LjRoot84. The sequence goes on along the minus strand of NZ_CAXUTE020000001.1, from coordinate 2,209,596 downwards.
CCCGCCAGCAGCGCCGCGCCGAGCGCCGCGGCGGCGGGCACCAGGAGGCGCAGGTAGAAGGATTCGAGCGCATCGATGTCCGCGGTCAATCGGAACAAGAGCCGTGCCGGCCGCGCCAGCAACTGGCGTGCGGCATCGGGCCGGGCCCAGCCGCGGAACAGGCGCACGCGCAGCGCGGCCAGAACGGCAAAGCTCGCGTCGTGCGTGATCAGCCGCTCGCCATAGCGCGATGCGGTGCGGCCCAGTGCCAGCAGGCGGATGCCGGCCGAGGGCATGAAGACGTCGAAGACGATCGCGGTCGCGGCATGCAGGCCTGCGAGCGCGGTGGCGGTGATGAACCAGCCCGAGAGGCCAAGCAGCGCCATGCCCATCAGGACGGTGAGCGCCGCGAGGGCCGCGCCGAGCACGAGCCTGCGCGGCTCCGCGGCGACAAAGAGTCCCGCGACTGGACGAAGATCGCGCCACAGCTTCATGCCGCTTCCTTCGCGGGCACGGCGTCGAGCCGGATCACGCGGTGCAAGCGCGCGGCCAGCACGGGATCGTGCGTCGCGGCGATCAGGGTCTTGCCGCGCGCGAGTTCGATCAGCGCATCGGCCACGCGCTCCGCGGTCTCGGTGTCGAGGTGTGCCGTGGGCTCGTCGACCAGCAGCAGGTCGGCCTCGGGATGCACGGCCAACCGCGCCAGCGCGAGCCGCGCCGCCTCGCCGCCCGACAACCCGCTGCCGCCCTCGCCCAGCGCCACGCTCGGGTGGGCCTGGGCCACGCGGTCCAACTGCGCGAACTTCATCGCGGCCTCGACCTGTTCCGAGTCCGCGCCGGCGCGCCCCAGCGTCACGTTCGCCTGCACCGAGCCCGCGAACACGTGGGGCTTCTGACCCATCCAGGCCATGCGCCGGCGCAGTGCGGCCACGGTCCGGTCCGAGAGCGGGACGCCGCCGATCGCGATCTCGCCCTGCCGCGCCGGCACCAGCCCTGCGATCAGGCAGAGCAAGGCCGTCTTGCCCGAGCCGCTGGACCCCATCAGCGCGACATGCTCGCCGGCGACGATGCGCAGGTCATAGTCCTCGAAGAAGGCGTCTTGGCCGGCATGGGAGAAATGCAGGCCATGCACATGCACCGAGGGCGCGCCGGCCGTGGCCTCGTCGCCGGCCGACAATTCGCTCTGCGCGCCGGGCAGCGCCACATCGGTGCGCGCGAGCCGGTCGAGCGCATCGAGCGCCGCCTCGCCGGCTGCGCGGTCGTGCCAGACCGCCGACAGCTCGCGCAGCGGCTCGAAGAAAGCCGGCGCCAGCAGCAGCACGAACATGCCCTCGCCCAGGCTCAGGCGCCGGCCCCAGGTGCCGAACTCGAAGGTGCCGAGCAGATGGAAACCGACATAGGCCGCGACCATCGCCACGCCCAGCGCCGAGAACAGCTCCAGCACGGCCGACGACAGGAAGGCGATGCGCAATACCGCCATGGTGCGCCGTCGCAGCGCCTCGGCCGCTTCGCCGAGCCTGAGCGCAGTGGCGGCTATCGCACCGAGCGCACGCAAGGTGGGAAGGCCACGCAGCCGGTCGAGCAGGAAGGCATTCATGCCTCCCGTTTCCACCAGCTGCGCCTCGCTCGCGGCCCGCGCGCGCCAGCCCACGATGGCCATGAAGAATGGGATCAGCGGCGCCGCGACCAGCAGCACCAATGCCGCCACCCACGAGAAGCCGGCCACCACCGGCAGGATCGCGAGCGGCACGACCATCGCGCGCCAGCGCGCCGGGCCGTAGCGCACCAGGTACGGCACCACCGCCTCCGCCTGCTCCGCGATCACGCTGGCCGCGAGCCCCGAGGCCGGACGCGCACGGTCCAGCGGCGAACGTGCCGCCAGTGCGGCAGCGACCCGTGCGCGCAGTTCCGACAGCGCCGCTCGCGCGCCGGTAAAGACGCGGCGCGCCCCCCAGGCCTCGCAGACAACGCGCAGCAGCCCGAGCAGCACGATCCCGCCTGCGGGCCACAGCACCGCCGCCAAGCCCGTGCCCGCCGCCAGGCCCTCGACGGCCCAGGCCAGCAAGGCCGCCTGCGGCAGCCACAGCAGCGCGGCAGCACCCTGAACGAAGGCGGCGAGCCTTGGCGGGTCCAGGGATCGCAAGCCGGCGAGCGAGGGTGCGCGAGGCTGCATTTTGTTGAATTCGTGTAATTTCAGTATTTACTGAACGTTCCACAATGATAGCGGATGTGACACGGCACGGGCAATCGCCCGAAGCGGCATGGTGCACCCGCTAAGCTACGACGCCATGAAGATTCTTTACATCACGCCGACCTACTTTCCCGAGATCGGAGGCATCGAGTCCGTCGTGCGGGAACTCGCGGTGCGCAACTCGGCCCAGGGCAGCCAGGTCGACATCGCGCACGTGTCCGCCAAGCACACGGGGTTTTCGGTCGGCGAGCTGGACGGCATCAAGGTGTTCCGGGTGCCGGTGCTGGGCAACCGCCTGGCCGGCTATGCGCGCGAGCTCGGCCGGCTTGCCGCCGGCTACGACCTGCTGCACGTGCACGATCCGCAACTGATGATGCTCACCGGCAACGTGCTGCTTCAATGCCGCGACATCCCCGCCGTCCTGAGTACGCACGGCGGCTTTCGCCACACGGCCAAACACGGCGCGATCAAGTGGCTGCACGAGCGCGTGCTGATGCGCCGCCTGCTGCGCCGCTACCGGAAGATCCTCGCGAGCAGCGAATCCGACAAGGCCTACTTCAGCCATTTCTCGAACAGGGTCGAGAAATGCGAGAACGGCATCGCGTACTCGAAGTTCCAGGGCGGGCGCCTCACCGGCGCGCCCGACCCCACCAAGTGGATCTACTGGGGTCGCTGGTCGCGCAACAAGCGCATCGACGCGGTCATCGACACCGTGGCCATGGCAAGGCACCAAGGGATCAAGATCGACCTGCTGATCGCCGGGCCCGATTTCGACAACCTGGGCGAATCGCTGCAGGCGCAGATCGGCGCCCTCCAGCTCGATGACTCGGTCAGGCTGCATCCTTACATCGAAGACGCCGCCCTGCTGCAGGAGCTGCAGCAGCGCACGGTCTTCGTCACGGGCAGCGAGTACGAGGGCTTCGGCATCGGCATCCTGGAGGCGATGGCCGCCGGCAAGATCGTGCTGTGCCGCGACATGGCGCCGATCAACGGCTTCGTCGAGCGCTCGGTCAACGGCTTCTTCCTCGATTTCGACATCGGCGCCAAGGATCTGGCCGTGGTGCGCGAGGTCGCGGGCCTCGACGGCGAGCGCTGCACCGCGATGTCGATGGCCGCGCAGCAGCGGGCCAAGCGCTACGACTGGGAGGTCGTCGCCGAGACCTTCTCGGCGCATTACGCAGAGGCGCTCGCGGCAGGCCGCTAAGAAGCCAGGAAGCTACGAAGAGGCCACCGCGCCGCAGACCAGCAGGCCCGCAAACAAGGCCAGCACGGCGCGCCAGGTGGCGGGCCGCGACTCCACCCACCGGTAGAGCAGCATCGCCGCGACGATCGACAGCGCGAAGGTGGCCAGGAGGCCGATCAGGTCGACCCAGGGCCCGTCGGGCGCGAGCCGGTCGAACGCCGCGCTCACCAGCAGCAGCACCGGAAAGTGGATCAGGAACAGTGAGTACGAGATGCGCCCCAGCCGCAGCAGCGGCTGCGCGAGCGGCGGCCATGCGGCCGGCTCGGGCCCGGCGCGGCGCTGGACCACAGCCAGCAGCAGCGCCGTGACCAGCGCCGTGGCGATGCGGCTGCGCCAGTCGAGCGCCAGGGCCGCGGCGCCGACCACGAGCAGCAGCGCGATGCCGAACTGCCAGGTGCGTAGCCGCGTCGCGCGGCCGATCCAGAACACGCCCATGCCCAGGCCATAGGCGCCGAAGAAATAGAGCGCCGTGTCGTCGAGCTCTTCGTTGCGGTTGAACACCGCGAGAGAGGCGACGGCCAGCACCAGCACCAGCGCCACGGCGAGCCAGCGCGACCGCTCCGGCCGCAGGGACCAGCGCCGCTGCAGCAGTTCGGAAAAGCTGATCGCCGCGAGCGCCAGCACGAAGAGCTGGAAGTCGATCGCCACGTACCAGACGCCGGTGGACAAGGCGTCGTAGCCGAGCAGATCCTGCAGCAGCAGCCCGTGCGCCAGCAGCTGCGCAATGCCCGGCGCCGCGGGCACCGCCTCGTCGTCGAGCCAGGGCCGCACCAGCGCGGCGACCAGCACGCTGAAGCTCAGTGCCGCCAGGTAGGGCATCGCAAGCCGGCCGTAGCGCTGGAACACGCGGACCAGCGGCCGGTCGACCCGCAGCACGCCGTCGGGCGCCAGGCTGCCCGCCGCCAGAAAACCGGCCAGCACCAGGAACACCTGCACCGCCAGCCGGCCATCCTGCGCCAGCCATTCGAACAGCCCCGGCGCGAGGGAGGACGCGCCTGCCGGCAAGGGCCCGTAGCGCGCGAGGTGGTGCCCGACGATCACGGCGCAGGCCAGGCCTTTCGCCGCATCGAGCAGCGGCAGGCGCGCCGCGGTGGCCGCGGTGTCAGAGCGCAAGGCGGCGACGCGCTTCGTCGTACTCGCGCTTGAGCTTGTCGATGAAAGCGGCGGCGCTCGCGACCTCGGTCACGGCGCCGATGCCCTGGCCCGAACCCCAGATGTCCTTCCAGGCCTTGGCCTTGCTGCCGTCGCCGCCGCCGAAATTCATGGTCTTGAGCTCGCCCTGCGGCAGGTTGGCCGGGTCCATGCCGGCGGCCACGATGCTGGGCGCGAGGTAGTTGCCGTGCACGCCGGTGAACAGGTTCGAATAGACGATGTCGTCGGAGGTGCCGTCGACGATGGCCTGCTTGTACTCGGCGCTGGCGCGCGCCTCCTCGGTGGCGATGAAGGCGGTGCCGATGTAGGCGAAGTCGGCGCCCATGGCCTGCGCCGCGAGCACCGCGCCGCCCGTCGCGATCGAGCCCGACAAGGCGATCGGGCCATCGAACCACTGGCGGATTTCCTGCACCAGGGCGAAGGGGCTCTTGATGCCCGCATGGCCGCCGGCGCCGGCCGCCACGGCGATGATGCCGTCGGCGCCCTTCTCGATCGCCTTCCTCGCGAAGGCGTTGTTGATGATGTCGTGCAGCGTCACGCCGCCGTAGCTGTGGACCGCATCGTTGACGTCGGTGCGCGCGCCGAGCGAGGTGATGACGATCGGCACCTTGTACTTCACCACCATCGCCATGTCATGCTCGAGGCGGTCGTTGCTCTTGTGCACGATCTGGTTGATGGCGAAGGGCGCGGCCGGCTTGTCCGGATTCGCCTTGTTGTACGCCGCGAGCTCTTCGGTGATCTCGGCCAGCCAGTCTTCGAGCTGCGACGCGGGCCGCGCGTTGAGCGCAGGCATCGCGCCGACGACGCCGGCCTTGCACTGCGCGATCACGAGCTTGGGGTTGCTGATGATGAACAGCGGCGAGCCGATGATCGGCAGCGGGAGATTGGCGAGTACGGAAGGCAGCTTGGACATGGGGTCTCCGGATGTTGACTGACTGGATTCAGAAAGCGTCGAGCGCCAGCGCCGTCACGCTCTCGGCGCCATCGACGATGCTGTCGCGCAGGCCGGGCGCCTTGTTGAGGATGTGCTCGGCATAGAAGCGCGCGGTGGCGATCTTGGCGTTCATGAAGGCGGTGTCGGTGCCGGCGTTGGCGAGCGCTTCGGCCACCAGCAGCGAGCGCGCGAGCTGCCAGCCGGCCACCAGGTTGCCCGCCAGCATCAGATAGGGCACGCTGCCCGCGAACACGGCATTGGGCGATGACTTGGTCTGGCCGGCGACGAAGTCGACCACCTCGACGAAGGCTTGGCGCGCGGCCGTGAGGCGCTTGTGCACCGCACGTGCTGCAACGCTGTCCTGCTTCGCGAGCTCGGCCTCGGTCTGCTCGATCTGCGCGGCAATGGCCTTCGCGGTCTGGCCGCCGTCGCGCGCGGTCTTGCGGCCCACCAGGTCGTTGGCCTGGATCGCGGTGGTGCCTTCGTAGATGGTGAGGATCCTGGCATCGCGCAGGTACTGCGCCGCGCCGGTCTCCTCGATGAAGCCCATGCCGCCGTGCACCTGCACGCCGAGCGAGGCGACCTCCAGGCTCATCTCGGTGCTATAGCCCTTGACCAGCGGCACCATGAATTCGTAGAAGGCCTGGTTCTGCTTGCGCGTGTCTGCGTCCGCGTGGTGATGCGTCGCGTCGTAGGCGGCCGCGGCCACCGCGGCCATGGCGCGGCAGCCCTCGGTGTAGGCGCGCATCGTCATCAGCATGCGCTTCACGTCGGGGTGATGGATGATCGGCGCGCTGGCGTTGATCGAGCCGTCGACCGGACGGCTCTGCACGCGGTCCCTGGCATAGGCCACCGCCTGCTGGTAGGCGCGCTCGGCGATCGCGATGCCCTGCATGCCGACGGCGTAGCGGGCTGCGTTCATCATGATGAACATGTATTCGAGGCCGCGGTTTTCCTGGCCCACGAGGTACCCCACGGCACCACCGTGGTCGCCGTACTGCAGCACGGCGGTCGGACTGGCCTTGATGCCCAGCTTGTGCTCGATGCTCACGCAATGCACGTCGTTGCGTTCGCCGAGCGAACCATCCTTGTTCACGAGGAACTTGGGGCAAACGAACAGGCTGATGCCCTTCACGCCTTCGGGCGCGCCGGCCACGCGCGCGAGCACGAGGTGCACGATGTTCTCGGCCATGTCGTGCTCGCCGTAGGTGATGAAGATCTTGGTGCCGAAGATCTTGTAGCTGCCGTCGGGTTGCGGCTCGGCGCGGCTGCGCACCATTGCGAGATCGCTGCCGGCCTGCGGCTCGGTCAGGTTCATGGTGCCGGTCCATTGCCCGCTCACCAGCTTCTCGAGGTAGGTGGCCTTGAGCTCGTCGGAGCCGGCCGTGAGCAGCGCCTCGATGGCGCCGTCGCTCAGGAGCGGACACAGCGCGAAACTCATGTTGGCCGAGTTGAGCATCTCGCCGCAGGCCGCGCCGATGGTCTTGGGCAAGCCCTGGCCGCCGAACTCGGCCGGATGCTGCAGGCCCTGCCAGCCGCCCGCCACGTACTGCGCAAAAGCTTCCTTGAAGCCCGGCGTGGTCGCGACCCGGCCGTCCTTGAACGAGGACGGATGCCGGTCGCCCGCGACGTTGAGCGGCGCGACCACGTCGCGGTTGAAGCGCGCGCATTCCTCGAGCACGGCCTGGGCGGTTTCGAGCCCGGCGTCTTCGAGGCCCGGCATCTGCGAGACCTGCGCGATGTTCGCGAGGTGCTCGATGTCGAACAGCATGTCCTTGATGGGGGCGGTGTAGCTCATGGTTGTCTCCAATGCAGCAGATACGAAAAGGGCATCGCGAACGATGCCCTCTCTTCAACTCGACGAAGGCCTCTTCTTACAGGGCCTTGACCAGTTCCGGCACGGCCGTGAACAGGTCGGCTTCGAGGCCATAGTCGGCCACCGAGAAGATCGGCGCTTCCGGGTCCTTGTTGATCGCCACGATCACCTTGGAATCCTTCATGCCCGCCAGGTGCTGGATCGCGCCCGAGATGCCGCAGGCTATGTAGAGCTGCGGCGCCACGATCTTGCCGGTCTGGCCCACCTGCCAGTCGTTGGGCGCGTAGCCCGCGTCCACTGCGGCGCGGCTGGCGCCCAGGCCGGCGTTGAGCTTGTCGGCCAGCGGCGCCATCACTTCGGTGAACTTCTCGGCGCTGCCGAGTGCCCGGCCGCCCGAGACGATGATCTTGGCGGCCGTGAGTTCGGGACGCTCGCTCTTGGTGATTTCGCGTCCGACGAAGCTCGACTTGCCGCTGTCGGCCACGCCCTCGGCGCTCTCGACCGTGGCGCTGCCGCCGGTGGCTGCCGCCGGATCGAAGCCGGTGGTGCGCACCGTGACCACCTTGATCGCATCGCTGCTTTGCACGATGGCGATCGCATTGCCCGCATAGATCGGGCGCTCGAAGGTGTCGGGGCTGTCGACCTTGGTGACGTCGCTGATCTGCGCCACATCGAGCTTGGCCGCCACACGCGGCGCCACGTTCTTGCCGTTGGCCGTGGCCGGGAACAGGATGTGGCTGTAGTTCTTGGCGATGGCCAGAACCTGGGCTGCGACGTTCTCGGCCAGGTTCTCGGCCAGCGACGGGCTGTCGGCCGCGATCACCTTGGCGACGCCCGCGATCTTGGCGGCAGCAGCCGCGGCTTCGGCGGCGTTGGCGCCGGCCACCAGCACGTGCACATCGCCGCTCTGGCAGGCGATGCCCGCGGTCACGGTGTTGAGGGTCGCCGGCTTGACGGTGGCGTGGTCGTGTTCGGCAATAACAAGTACGGTCATGGTCAGATCACCTTCGCTTCGTTCTTGAGCTTGTCCACCAGGGTGGCGACATCGGGCACCTTGATGCCGGCGCCGCGCTTCGGCGGCTCGCTGACCTTCAGGGTCTTCAGGCGCGGCTTGACGTCCACGCCCAGGTCTTCGGGCTTGAAGGTGTCGAGCTGCTTCTTCTTGGCCTTCATGATGTTGGGCAAGGTGACGTAGCGCGGCTCGTTCAGGCGCAGGTCGGTGGTGATGACCGCCGGCAGCGTGAGCTGGATGGTTTCCAGGCCGCCGTCGACTTCGCGCGTGACCTTGACCTTGTCGCCTTCGACCTCGACCTTCGAAGCGAAAGTAGCTTGCGGAAGATCAGCCAAGGCCGCCAGCATCTGGCCGGTCTGGTTGGCGTCGTCGTCGATGGCCTGCTTGCCGAGGATGACGAGTTGCGGCTGTTCCTTGTCGACCAGGGCCTTCAAGAGCTTGGCCACGGCCAGCGGCTGCAGTTCTTCGGAGGTCTCGACCAGGATGCCGCGGTCGGCGCCGATGGCCATGGCGGTGCGCAGGGTCTCCTGGCACTTGGCATCGCCGCAGGAGACGGCGATGACTTCGGTGACCACGCCCTTTTCCTTCAGGCGGACCGCCTCTTCGACGGCGATCTCGTCGAAGGGGTTCATGCTCATCTTGACGTTGGCGATGTCCACACCGGTGCCGTCGGACTTGACGCGCACCTTCACGTTGAAATCGACGACCCGCTTGACGGGGACCAGGACCTTCATTGGCTTGACTCCATTGAATTGCGAAACCGGGGGTGCAGGGGAACCGGAGATTTTAGGCGCCGGCCTCTGCGCGAGCTGTTCATTTCAATCACCTGGCGTGGGGCGCGAAGAAAAAGAACGATCGTGCTTTTTTTGCGATTATAGGCGAGCCGCCTCGGGCGCCGAAACGCCGGGCGGCAGCGACTCGACGCGCAGCACGCGCTGGGGGTACGGAATGTCGATGCCGGCGGCACGCAGGCCCTCGAGGATCGCGATGTTGATGGGCGAGCGGACGTTGTCCTTGCCCTTGTCGGGATCGGCGATCCAGAAGTTGAGGCTGAACTCCAGCCCGTCGGGCGCGAAGTTGACGAGGAATGCGACCGGCGCGGGATCGCTCAGCACGCGCGCCTGCGCGGCGGCCGCATCGCACAAGATGGCCTGCACCTGCGCCACGTCGCTGTCGTAGCCGACCACGATGCTGGTCGTGATGTTGAACTTGAGGTCAGACACGGAAAGGTTCTCGACCCGGCTCGTGATCAGCGATTCGTTCGGCACGATCGACTCGCGCCCGTTGCCCTGCCGCACCAGCGTGTAGCGTGTCTTGATGTCGGTGATGCGGCCCTCGAAGCCGTCGACCTTGACGTTGTCGCCGATGCGGATCGAGCGCTCCAGCAGGATCACGAAACCGCTCACGTAATTGGCGGCCAGCTTCTGCAGGCCGAAGCCGAGGCCCACGCCCAGCGCGCCGCCCAGCACCGAGAGCGCCGTCAGGTCGACCCCCACCGCCGACAAGGCGAACAGCAGGCCGATCAGGAGCAGGAAGGCGCGGATCGCGTTCGACGCCACCTTGCGCATCGACAGGTCGGTCACCGAGGTGCGCAAGATGCGCTTCTCGATCGTCGAGGCGATCCACAGCGCGATCACGAGCACGAGGCCGGCCGACAGGATGCCTTCCAGGATGGTGCGCAGGCTGACGCGGGTCTTGCCGAAGGCCAGTGTGATGTTCTCGAGCTCGGCCAGCACCGCGGGCAGCAGGCCGACGATCCAGAGCACCGCCGCAATCCATGCGATCCACGAGATCGTGCGCTCGACCAGGCGGATCAGCGCCGAGGTCGGGAACACCGCCCTGAGCACCCGCGCGAACAGGCGGATGGCCGCGAGCGAAAGGAACACCGGCACCGCCATGCGCAGCACCAGCACCGGCTGGAACTCGAGCACGAAGCGGCGCGCCAGATCGGTCAAGAGCAGTGCGAGCAGCGGGAACAGCAGGCCATCGAAGGTGCGCTCGCCGAACCAGATCGAATCCTTGGGCTGGTCGCGGCCGAACCAGCGGCAGACCGCCCAGGCCAGCGCCACGCAGCCGACCAGAGCCGCAAGTTCGATCCACAGGCTGCGCGCGTCGATCTGGCCGAGGCGCTGAGTGAAGGCGCTGAGATCCATCCTAGGGGCTGCCCTAGAGATCAGCCAGCACGCGCAGGTGCGTTTCGACGCTGCGCGCGAGCGCATCGAGGTTGTAGCCGCCTTCCAGCATCGACACGATGCGGCCCTGGGAATGGCGTCGCGCCACGTCGCGGACACGCTCGGTGATCCACGCGAAGTCGTTCTCGTTGAGCCGGAGCTGGCCCAGGTCGTCGTCGCGATGGGCGTCGAAACCCGCGCTCACGAAGATCATCTGCGGCTTGAATTCGTCGAGCCGCGGCATCCAGCAGGCTTCGATCAGTTCACGCACGTCCATGCCCTTGGTATAGGCCGGCACCGGCAGGTTGAGCATGTTCGGCGCCGGATGGTCGGTGCCGCTGTACGGATAGAAGGGATGCTGGAAGAAGCCCACCATCAGCACGCGCGGGTCGTTGCTCAGGATGTCTTCGGTGCCGTTGCCGTGGTGGACGTCGAAATCGACGATCGCGACGCGTTCCAGGCCATGTTCTTCGATCGCATGGCGCGCCGCGATCGCCACGTTGTTGAGGAAGCAGAAGCCCATCGCCTTGTCGTGGCAGGCATGGTGGCCGGGTGGCCTCACTGCGCAGAAGGCGTTGTCCAGCTCGCCGGCGATCACCGCGTCGGTCGCGGCGATGGCGGCGCCGGCGGCGCGGCGGGCAGCGAGCACGGTGAAGCGCGTGAGCGCGGTGTCGGGATCGAGCTGCGCGTAGCGCGGGCCGCCGGCCGGCGCATCGGCGATCAGCCGCTGGCTCAGCGCCTCGAGGAGTTCCAGGTGTTCGACGCTGTGCGCCCGCGTGATCTGCGCCAGCGTGGCCAGCGGCACCTCTGCGCGTTCGAGCGCGTCGGCGACGCCGGTTGCAAGCAGCCGGTCCTCGATCGCATCGAGCCGCTCGGGGCATTCGGGATGCCCCGCGCCCATCTCGTGTTTCCAGCAGTCGCGGTGGGTGAAATAGCCGGTTTTGCCCATGGATCGATCACGTCGTAGCCTCATGCAGCGTAGGGCCGCAGGGCTTTACGGTATTGTTTGCATATGGATACAAAAATGGACGTTGCCGCGAAGCTCGCCAGTTTGCTCGGCCAGCTTAACACGGTGATCGTGGGCAAAGAGGCACAGGTGCGCGACTGCGTGGGCTGCCTCCTGGCCGGCGGTCACCTGCTGATCGAGGATGTGCCGGGCGTCGGCAAGACCACCCTCGCCCACGCGCTTTCGCACACTTTCGGCCTGCAGTTCTCGCGGGTTCAGTTCACCGCCGACCTGATGCCGGGCGACCTCTCGGGCGTGGCGATCTACGACCGCGGACAGCAGGCCTTCGTGTTCCACCCCGGGCCCATCTTTGCCCAGGTGCTCCTGGCCGACGAGATCAACCGCGCCAGTCCCAAGACCCAGAGCGCGCTCTTGGAAGCGATGGAGGAGAAGCAGGTCACGGTGGAAGGCGAAACCCGCCCTCTTCCCACCCCCTTCTTCGTGATCGCGACGCAGAACCCGCACGATCAGTTGGGCACCTTCGCGCTGCCCGAGTCGCAGCTCGACCGTTTTCTGATGCGCATCTCGCTGGGCTACCCCGACCGCGCGGCCGAGCGCGAACTCTTGGCCGGCGCCGACCGGCGCGAAATGCTCGCGGGTCTGCCGGCCTTGTTGACAGCGGGTGAACTCACGGCGCTGCAGCAGCGCGTGTTGCAGGTGCATGCGGCCGAGCCGCTCCTGAACTACGTGCAGGACCTGATCGCCGCGACGCGCTCGGGCCGCTGGTTCCTGCAGGGCCTCTCGCCGCGCGCCGGCATCGCGGTGCTGCGCGCGGCCAAGGCGCAGGCGCTCTTGGCCAACCGCGACTACGTGGCGCCCGACGACGTGCAGGCCGTGCTGCCGCAAACCATCGCGCACCGGCTCACGCCGCTCGGCGATGCGGGCCGCGGCGCGGTCGAGCAGGTGCGCGCCATGACCGCCGCAGTCCCCTTGCCGTGAAACTGCTGGCGCCGCTTCGCTCGCGCATCGACGGCTGGTTTCTCTCGCGCCGGCCGCCTTCGGACACGCTCGAGCTCACGCAGCGCAACGTCTATATCGTGCCGACGCCCGCGGGCTGGATGCTGGGCGCCACGCTGCTGCTGCTGCTGATCGCGTCGATCAACTACCAGCTCAACCTCGGCTATCTGCTGACCTTCCTGCTGGCCGGCAGCGTGGCGGTCGGCATGTATGTGTGCCATGCCACCCTGCGCGGGCTCGCGCTGCGCCTGATGACGCCCGATCCGCGCTATGCGGGTGCGGCCGCCGTGTTCCGCGTGGTGCTGCACAACGCCCGGCGCGGCACGCGCTACGGCATCGGACTGGCCGTGCGTCACAGCGGGCAATGGTCGTGGAGCGACGTGCCGGCCGAGGGCAGCGCAACGGTCGAGGTCGCCTTCAAGCCCGAACGCCGCGGTCTGCATCCGGTGCCGACGCTCACGGCCGAAACCCGTTTTCCGCTGGGCACCTTTCGCGTCTGGACGGTGTGGCGGCCGGCCTCGCAGGTGCTGGTCTACCCGGCCCCCGAGCCGAACCCGCCGCCGCTGCCGCCCGGCGAACCCCTGGCCGGGCAGGCGGCGGCGTCGATGCTGCGCGCGAACGTGGCCGGCGAGTACGACGGGGTGCGCGCATATCGGCGCGGGGACCCGCTGAAGCTCGTGGTGTGGAAGCGCGCGGCGCGAGCGCAGGCCACGGGCTCGGAAGAACTCGTGAGCCGCGACACGCAGCAGGCGCAGCGGCAGGAGCTGTGGCTGGACGCGCAATCTGCCGGCCTGCCCGGTTGGGAAGCGCGGCTGTCGCGGCTTTGCGCGTGGGTGCTGATGGCGGACCGGTTGGGCGTGGATTACGGGTTGCGGGTGGGCGGCAAGGTGGTTGCTCCTTCTCAGGGGGAGGCGCACAAGCGGCGGTGTCTGGAGGTGCTGGCCTTATGTTGACCAAGCTCCAATCGCTGCCCCGGGAAGCCAGAGACACCCTCTTCCTGCTCGGCGTGATCGCGCTCATCCTGCTGCCCCAGGTCCCGAATCTGCCCTGGTGGTGCAGCACCCTTACCGCCATCGTCCTGTTCTGGCGCGGCGTCCTGGCCGTGCAGGCCAAGCCGCTGCCCAGCAGATGGTGGCGCGCCGGCCTGCTCGCGGTCACGCTGGTCGCCACCTACGCCACGCATCGCACGCTGCTTGGCCGCGACGCCGGCGTCACGCTGATCGTGATCCTCCTTGCGCTCAAGACGCTGGAGCTGCGCGCCCGGCGCGACGCCTTCGTGATCTTCTTTCTGGGCTTCTTCACGATGCTCACGAACTTCTTCTACTCGCAGTCGCTGCCCACCGCCTTCGCGATGCTGCTGGCACTGCTGGGCCTCCTGACCGCGCTGGTCAACGCCCACATGCCGGTCGGCAAGCCGCCGCTCATGCAGGCGGCGCGCACCGCGGGCTGGATGGCGCTGCTCGGCGCACCGATCATGCTGGTGCTGTTCCTGCTATTCCCGCGCATGGCGCCGCTCTGGGGCACGCCCAACGACGCGATGACCGGCCGCACCGGCCTCTCGAACACGATGCGCGTGGGCAGCATCGCGCAGCTCGCGCTCGACGACGGCATCGCGGCGCGCATCAGGTTCGACGGCAACCGCATCCCGGCGCAGCGCGACCTGTACTTCCGCGGCCCGGTGCTGTCGCAGTTCGACGGCCGCGAATGGACATCGCCGCCGCTCTTCTCGCGCGGCTTCCTGCCGCAGAACCTGCGCGTGCGCGGGGACGCCATCGGCTACGAAGTCACGCTGGAGCCCAGCAACCGCCCCTGGCTGCTGACGCTCGATGCCGCGCCGGCCAAGCCGGAGTTGCCGGGCTACGAACTGTTCGGCACGCCCGAGCTGCAATGGGTCGCGAACCGGCCGATCGGCGACCTGGTGCGCTACCGCGCCCAGAGCTTCACGCAGTTCCAGAGCGGCCCGCAGCGCCGCACAGCCGCGTTGCAACCCTACGTGGCGCTGCCTCCGGGCTCGAACCCGCGCACGGCCGAACTGGCCGCGCAGATGAAGCGCGACCCGGCCCTCGCCGGCGCGGCCACGCCAGCCTTCGTGCAGGCCGCTCTGCAACGGCTGCGCACGGGGGGCTACAGCTACACGCTCGAACCCGGTGTCTACGGCAACGACACCGCCGACGAGTTCTGGTTCGACAGGAAAGCCGGCTTCTGCGAACACATCGCCTCGGCCTTCGTGGTGCTGATGCGCGCGCTCGACATCCCCGCGCGCATCGTCACCGGCTACCAGGGCGGCGAGATCAACGGCGTCGACAACTTCTGGACGCTGCGCCACAGCGATGCGCACGCCTGGGCCGAGGTGTGGCAGGAAGGCGCGGGCTGGATACGCGTCGATCCGACCGGCGCCATCTCGCCGGACCGCGTCGGCCAGTTCCAGCGCCTCGCGCCGCAGCCGGGCCTCTTCGCCGGCGCGATCAACGGGATGAGCCCCACGCTGGCGCAGAACCTGCGCGCCGCCTGGGAAGCGGTCAACAACGGCTGGAACCAGTGGGTGCTCAACTACACGCAGAGCCGGCAGCTCGACCTGCTCAAGAACCTGGGCTTCGAAGCGCCGAGCCTGCAGGACCTGGCGACCGTGCTGCTCGTGCTGCTGGTCGTGGCCAGCCTGGCGGGCGCCGGCTGGACGCTGTGGGAACGCAGCCAGCACGACCCGTGGCTGCGCCTGCTCGGCCAGGCCCGTGCACGCATGAAGAAGGCAGGCATCGAGGTGCCCGACGCGATGCCGCCGCGCCAGATGGCGGCCCGGCTGGCCGAACGCTTCGGTGCCGGCGCGCAGGCGGCTGCGGACTGGCTGCTCAAGCTCGAGGCGCAGCGCTACGCCAGAACGCCCGGGCCGGCGCTGGCCGCGCTCAAGGCCGAGTTCCGCCGCCTGGCCTGGCCGCGCTGAAACCACATGTGTCCCGCACGAGAGCGCCGGGCACGGGCGGCACAATCGAGGCCATGCGCCTCCTTCTTTCGACCGCTCTTCCGCTGGCCCTCCTCCTGCTGACCGCCCCGACCCCCGCATCGGCTCAGAAAACCGTGCGCGGCGAGACGCCCTATGCCACGCGCGACGACGCGATGCAGTTCGCCGACGACGTGGCCGAACGGCGCAACCTCGATCGCAAATGGGTGCGCGCGACCATCGGCAACGCACGGCTGCTGCCCAACGTGCCGCGCCTGATGCTGCCGGCACCCAGGGGCACGGCGAAGAACTGGCGCGTCTATCGCAGCCGCTTCATCGACCCGATCCGCATCGCGGCCGGCGTGCGCTTCTGGCGCGCCAATGCCGACACGCTGGCGCGCGCCGAAGCCGAGTACGGCGTGCCGTCCGAGATCATCGTCGGCATCGTCGGCGTCGAGACCATCTACGGCCGCAACATGGGCAACTTCCGAGTCATCGATGCGCTGGCCACGCTGGCTTTCGATTTCCCCCAAGGCCATCCGCGCGCGGCCGAGCGCCAGGCCTTCTTCCGCGGCGAGCTCGAAAGCTTTCTCAGCACCGAAAGCCGCACCGCGGAAGATCCGATGATGCCGGTCGGCAGCTATGCGGGCGCGATGGGCATGCCGCAGTTCATGCCGAGCAGCATCGCCAAGTACGCGATCGACTTCGACGGCGACGGCCGCATCGACCTGGTCAACAACCCGGCCGACGTGATCGGTTCGGTGGCCAGCTATTTCAGGGCCTTCGGCTGGCAGCCGGGCATGCCGCCGATCTACCCGGTCGGCTTCGACGAGGCGCGGCTCAAAAAGGACGTGCTGATGGCGCCCGACATCCTGCCCAGCTTCAGCGCCGACGCGTTCGTGGCCGGCGGCGCCGTGCTCGAGGGCGAGGCGCTCACGCACAAGGGCCTGCTCGCGCTGATCGAGCTGCAGAACGGTGCCGACGCGCCGAACTACGTGGCCGGCACGCAGAACTTCTACGTGATCACGCGCTACAACTGGAGCAGTTACTACGCGATGTCGGTGATCGATCTCGGCCGCGAAGTCCGCACCGCGATGGGGCAGTAGCCATGGACGCCGGCGTGCGGCGCGCCTCGTGGATCGATGCTTGGCGCGACCTCGGCGTCGCTGCGCCCGACGAGGTGCTGCTGGCCAAGCTGCTGGCGCACTACAGCGAGCCGCATCGCGCCTACCACACGCTGCAGCACCTGGACGAATGCCTGGCCGGTCTCGCGCGCGAACGCAGCCATGCAGAGCGCCCGGCCGAGATCGCGCTCGCGCTGTGGTTCCACGACGCGATCTATGACGTGCACCGGCGCGACAACGAGGCGCGAAGCGCCGACTGGGCGCAAGCCGCGCTGCTGGCCGCCGGCGTCGCGGGCGATGCGGCCCGGCGCGTCCATGCGCTGGTGATGGCCACGCGCCACCACGCACAGCCCGAAGATGCCGATGCACAGTTGCTGGTCGACATCGACCTCTCGATCCTCGGCGCGCCTGCCGCGCGCTTTGCCGAGTACGAGCGGCAGATCCGCGCCGAGTACGCACATGTGCCGCCCGAAGTCTTCGAGCTGCGACGGCGTGAAATTCTCGGCCGCTTCCTGGCGCGCGATCCGCTCTATCTCAGCGCATCGATCCGGGCGAAGCTGGAAGCCCAGGCGCGCATCAATCTGCAGCAAGCGATCGGCTGATCAGCCGCCAAAGCCGCCGCGTGCCACGACCTTGGCCGCGCGATCGACGACCACCGCTTCGCCCATCGCCACCGACTCGCCGGTGAAGGCCGTGATGTTGACCTGGTGCGTAACCCAGACCTCGAAAGTACCGGCCGGAATGCGCGCCAGTCCCTCGAGCAGGAGTTGCCGGTTATTGGCCGAGATCTCAGTGCTGCCGAAGGTCGAGTTGAGAGGCGCCCACAGGGAATGGGCACCGAAGGCCAGGTCCGCCGTGTCCT
The DNA here is from genome assembly GCF_964254305.1 of Variovorax sp. LjRoot84. Lineage (NCBI taxonomy): Bacteria > Pseudomonadati > Pseudomonadota > Betaproteobacteria > Burkholderiales > Comamonadaceae > Variovorax > Variovorax sp. LjRoot84. Next base: position 2,192,214 of record NZ_CAXUTE020000001.1, on the reverse strand, counting down.
TGCAGCGGCACCACGCGCTGGAACGCACGGCGCCCGGTGCGAGGCCGCGGGCACGCAACCACTCGCCCGCCGCGCGGGCCTGCGTACGGCCCGCCTCGCTCAGGTTGCGCTGCGTGCTGCAGTGGTCCAGCCTGAAGCCGGGCGGATCGCCGACGCCCTGCGTCGTCTGCGCGTGGCGCCACAGCAGCGCGCACCGGCCGGCACGCAGGCGCTCGGCCATCGCATCGGCACCCGTCTGGGCATGGGCACGGCCCAGAAGTGCCGCTGCAAGCAGGATGAATTCGCGTCTTCCAGGCATCGCGCGAGGCTAGCAAAGCGCGGTCGACCCCAAAGCAAAAAGGGCTGCTGCGCCTTCGCACAGCAGCCCTCGAAGCCTTGCGCTTCAGGCGCTCAGCGTGCCTTGCCTTCCTTCCAAGCGCTCAGCAGCTTGTTGTAGTCGATGGTCTCGCCCTTCGGCTTCTCGTTCGCCAGCTTCTTCCACGGCGCATGCTGGTCGCTCAGGTACTTGTTGGGATCGCCCTTGGCATTGAGCTTGGGCGCGCACTTGGCCATGCCGGCGCGCTCCAGGCGGCCCATCACGTTGTCCATCTCGTCGGCCAGGTTGTCCATGGCCTTCTGCGGCGTCTTCTCGCCCGTCACCGCCTCGGCCACGTTCTTCCACCAGAGCTGCGCCAGCTTCGGATAGTCAGGCACGTTGGTGCCGGTCGGCGACCAGGCCACGCGCGCCGGGCTGCGGTAGAACTCGACCAGGCCGCCCAGCTTGGGCGCCATGTCGGTCATCGCCTTCGACTGGATGTCGGACTCGCGGATCGGCGTCAGGCCCACGATGGTCTTCTTGAGCGAGGTGGTCTTGGAAGTGATGAACTGCGCATAGAGCCAGGCGGCGGCCGTGCGGTTCTCGTCGTGCGCAGAGAAGAAGGTCCACGAGCCGACGTCCTGGTAGCCGTTCTGCATGCCCTGCTTCCAGTACGGTCCGTTCGGGCCGGGCGCCATGCGCCACTTGGGCGTGCCGTCCGCGTTGACCACCGGCAGGCCGGCCTTGGTCATGTCGGCGGTGAAGGCCGTGTACCAGAAGATCTGCTGCGCGATCTGGCCCTGCGCGGGCACCGGGCCGGCTTCGCCGAAGGTCATGCCGGTGGCTTCCTTGGGCGCGTACTTCTTCATCCAGTCGATGTACTTGGTCAGCGCATAGACGGCCGCGGGCGAATTGGTCGCACCGCCGCGCGACACGCTGGCGCCCACCGGCGTGCACTTGTCGTCGCCGACGCGAATGCCCCACTCGTCGATCGGCAGGCCGTTGGGCGTTCCGATGTCGGCGGTGCCGGCCATCGAGAGCCAGGCATCGGTGAAGCGCCAGCCGAGCGACGGGTCTTTCTTGCCGTAGTCCATGTGGCCGTAGATCGGCTTGCCGTCGATGGTCTTCACGTCGACGCTGAAGAACTCGGCGATGTCCTCGTAGGCGCTCCAGTTGAGCGGCACGCCCAGGTCGTAGCCGTACTTGGCCTTGAACTTGTCCTTCAGGTCGGGGCGCGCGAACAGGTCGGCGCGGAACCAGTAGAGGTTGGCGAACTGCTGGTCGGGCAACTGGTAGAGCTTGCCGTCTGGACCGGTGGTGAACTTGGTGCCGATGAAGTCCTTGAGGTCGAGGCCCGGGTTGGTGTATTCCTTGCCCTTGCCGGCCATGTAGTCGGTCAGGTTCATGATCTTGCCGTAGCGGTAATGGGTACCGATCAGGTCGGAGTCGGAGACCCAGCCGTCGTAGATCGACTTGCCCGACTGCATCGAGGTCTGCAGTTTCTCGACCACGTCGCCTTCCTGGATCAGGTCGTGCTTGACCTTGATGCCGGTGATTTCCTCGAAGGCCTTGGCCATCGTCTTCGATTCGTACTCGTGCGTGGTGATGGTTTCGGACACCACCGAGATCTCCCTGACGCCCTTGGCCTGCAACTTCTTGGCGGCGTCGATGAACCATTTCATCTCGGCGGTCTGCTGGTCTTTGCTCAGGGTCGACGGCTGGAATTCGCTGTCGATCCATTTCTTGGCCTCCGGTTCTCCGGCCCAGGCGCTCTGCAAGGCAAAAGTCGCCGCTGCCAGTGCCAACGCTGTGTAGCGAATCTTCATGGATGTCTCCTCATGGTGCTTCCCGGTGTTGTGCAGATCCCGGCCCCGGGAAAGCGAAGAGCCGGACAGCTGAAGAAAGCGATTGCCGTCAGCCCTTGCGCATGATCAGCGCCAGCGCGAGCATCGACAGCACGAAGCTGATCCAGATCGACGGTTCGACCTCCAGGCTGAACCACTCCTGGAACAGGCCGGCCAGGCCGATGAAGGCCAGATTGATGTAGGCCGCGATGAGCAGCCCGATGAAGAGCCGGTCGCCGCGCGTGGTTTCCATCGGCAGCCAACCGCGGCGCAGGGTGGTCGGCGACTTGAGTTCCCACACGGTCATGCCGACCAGCATCAGTGCGATGCAGCTGAAGAAAACGGCCACCGGCGTGGTCCAGACCATCCACTCGAACATTTTTTTGTCTCCTTAGACGCGTCCCATCGCGAAGCCCTTGGCGATGTAGTGGCGCACGAACCAGATCACGATCGCGCCCGGCACGATGGTCAGCACGCCAGCGGCCGCCAAGGTGGCCCAGTCCATGCCCGAGGCGCTCACCGTGCGCGTCATCGTGGCCACGATCGGCTTGGCGTTCACGCTGGTCAGCGTGCGGGCCAGCAGCAGCTCGACCCAGCTGAACATGAAGCAGAAGAAGGCCGCGACGCCGACGCCGGCCTTGATCAGCGGCAGGAAGATGGTGAGGAAGAAGCGCGGGAAGGAATAGCCGTCGATGTAGGCCGTCTCGTCGATCTCGCGCGGAATGCCGCTCATGAAGCCTTCCAGGATCCACACCGCCAGCGGCACGTTGAAGAGCAGGTGCGCCAGCGCCACGCCCAGATGTGTGTCCATCAGCCCGACCGTGGTGTAGAGCTGGAAGAAGGGCAAGAGGAACACGGCCGGCGGCGTCATGCGGTTGGTGAGCAGCCAGAAGAACACGTGCTTGTCGCCGAGGAAGGAATAGCGCGAGAAGGCATAGGCCGCCGGCAACGCGACCGTGAGCGAGATCACCGTGTTGATGCCGACGTAGATCAGGCTGTTGATGTAGCCCGAGTACCACGATTCGTCGGTGAAGATGCGCGCGTAGTTGGCCCAGGTGAACTGCTGGGGGAAGAAAGAGAAGCTCGAAAGAATCTCCTCGTTGGTCTTGAAGCTCATGTTGACCATCCAGTAGATGGGCAGGAGCGCGAACAGGATGTAGAGCAGCAGGAAGACGCTGCGCTTGCGGAAGCGGCGTTCGTTCATTTCGTTTCCTCCACTTCCTGCGTGCCGACCCGCTGCATCCAGTTGTAGAGCACGAAACACAGCAGCAGAATGATCAGGAAATAGATCAGCGAGAAGGCGGCCGCCGGACCGAGGTCGAACTGGCCGACGGCCTTCTGCGTGAGGTACTGGCTCAGGAAGGTGGTCGCATTGCCCGGACCGCCGCCCGTCAGCACGAAGGGTTCGGTGTAGATCATGAAGCTGTCCATGAAGCGCAGCAGCACCGCGATCACCAGCACGCCGCGCATCTTGGGCAGCTGGATGTAGCGGAACACCGCGAACTTGCTTGCGCCGTCGATGCGCGCGGCCTGGTAGTAGGCATCGGGAATCGAGCGCAGCCCGGCGTAGCACAGCAGCGCGACCAGCGGCGTCCAGTGCCAGACGTCCATCACCAGCACCGTGAGCCAGGCATCGCGCGCGTTGCCGGTGTAGCTGTAGTCGATGCCCAGCTTCTGCAGCGCCCAACCGAAGAGCCCGATGTCGGCACGCCCGAAGATCTGCCAGATGGTGCCGACCACGTTCCACGGAATCAACAGCGAGAGCGCGACCACCACCAGCACGGCCGATGACTTCCAGCCGGTCGATGGCATCGACAGCGCCAGGCAGATGCCCAGCGGGATCTCGACGACGAGCACGGCGAGCGAGAAGCCGAGCTGGCGCCACAGGGCTGCATGCAGCTCGTCGTCGCGCATCACCGCGGCGAACCATTCGGTGCCGACGAACACGCGCCGCTCGGGCGAGATGATGTCCTGCACCGAGTAGTTGACCACCGTCATCAGCGGCACGATGGCCGAGAAGGCCACGCACAGCAGCACCGGCAGCACCAGCCACCAGGCCTTCTGGTTGATGGGTTTCACGGTTCCGTTCATGCGACCAGCTCCTCATCGCGGTAATAGCAGGTGTGCTTGTCCACCACCTTGAGCCAGACCGGCTCGCCGACCGACGGCACCTGCGCATCGGAATGCAGCCGGGCCTTGAGCACGCTCTCGCCGATCTGCGCGCTGAGCATCTGGTGCGTCCCGACGTCCTGCAACTGCGTGACCGTGGCCCTCAATGCGCCGGGCGACTGGAGTTCGGCCAGCGCGAGGTATTCGGGCCGGATGCCGAGCTTGAGCGCGCCGTCGGGCAGCGCCCGCGGCAGCGCGAGCCGGTTGCCCGCGATCTCCAGCACGCCGCCCGCGCACTGCGCCGGCAGGAAGTTCATGCCCGGCGAACCGATGAAGTGGCCGACGAAGGTGTGGGCCGGACGCTCGAACAGCGCCTCGGCGCTGCCCACCTGCACCGCCTTGCCGCGCGTCATGACGACCACCTCTTCGGCGAAGGTCAGCGCCTCGACCTGGTCATGCGTGACGTAGATCAGCGTGAGCTTGAGCTCGCGGTGGATCTGCTTGAGCTTGCGCCGCAGCTGCCACTTGAGGTGCGGATCGATCACGGTCAGCGGCTCGTCGAAGAGCACCGCCGACACGTCGCTGCGCACCAGCCCGCGGCCGAGCGAGATCTTCTGCTTGGCATCGGCCGCGAGGTTGGCGGCGCGCTGGTTGAGCTGACCGCTCATGTCGAGCATCTCGGCGATCTCGCCCACCCGCCTCTTGATCTGCTCGGCTGGCAGCTGCCGGTTGCGCAGCGGGAAGGCGAGGTTCTCGGCCACGGTCATGGTGTCGTAGATCACCGGGAACTGGAACACCTGCGCGATGTTGCGCTGCTGCGGCGTCTCCAGCGTCACGTCGCGACCGTTGAAGCGCACGCTGCCCTGCGAGGGCGCGAGCAGGCCCGAGATGATGTTGAGCATGGTGGTCTTGCCGCAGCCCGAGGGGCCGAGCAAGGCGTAGGCGCCGCCGTCGCGAAAGCTCATCTTGAGCGGCAGCAGCGCATAGTCGCTGTCCTCCCTCGGGTTGGGGCGATAGGCATGGGCCAGGTCGAGGTCGATGCGGGCCATGTCAGTCTCCCTTCCGGCGCCAGGCCGGCGCCACCGCGAGCCGCTCGCCGGCGTCGAACACGTAGGCCTGCGAGGCCGCGAAGTACAAGGTGATCGCCGTGCCGAGTTCGAAGCGGTGCACCCCGGTCAGTTGCGCCACCAGTTCGCCCACCAGCGTCTCGGCGTGGACGAAGGTGTCGGAGCCAGAGATCTCGGCCAGTTCGACCTTGCCGGGCAGGGCGATGTCGCCCTCCCCCGCGTTCACGTTCAGCGCACTCGCGCGCAGGCCGATGGTCACGGCGCCTTCGACGCCCGCCGGCAGCGCGATCGGCAGCAGCGGCCCGCCTTCGAGTTGCACGCCGCCGGCGACCACGCGGCCGGCCAGCAGGTTCATCGGCGGGTCGCTGAAGGCGCGCGCCACGCGCAGCGACTGCGGCGCATGGAACACCTCGGCGGTCGGCCCGTACTGCAGCAGCTCGCCGGCATCCATCACCGCGGTGTAGCCGCCCAGCAGCAGGGCCTCCCCAGGTTCGGTGGTGGCGTAGATCACGGTCGAGTCGCCGGTGGCGAAGAGCTGCGTGAGTTCTTCGCGCAGGCCTTCGCGCAGCTTGTAGTCGAGGTTGACCAGCGGCTCGTCGAGCAGCATCAGCGGCGCGTTCTTGGCCAGCGCGCGCGCCAGCGCCACGCGCTGCTGCTGGCCGCCCGAGAGTTCGGCCGGATAGCGGTCGAGGAACATGCCGATGTGCAGCTTGTCGGCCAGCTCGCGCACCTTCGCATCGACGTTCTTCTCGCCGCGCAGCTTGAGCGGCGAGCCGATGTTCTCGCCCACCTTGAGCGAGGGGTAGTTGATGAACTGCTGGTAGACCATCGCCACGTTGCGCTCGCGCACCGGCACGCCGGTCACGTCCTTGCCGTCGACCTGCACCTTGCCTTCGGTCGGCGTGTCGAGGCCGGCCATCAGCCGCATCAGGCTGGTCTTGCCGGCCTGCGTGGCGCCCAGCAGCACGGTCACCGCACCATGCTTCGGCGCGATGCTCTGCGGGTAGAGCCAGGTCTGGGCGCCCACCTTCTTGGTGACGCGCTCGAGTGTCAGTTGCATGCAGCAATTCCTTCTTGCGAACTCGTGTTGATCTCCATCCAGGTACCGACCTGCTCGCGCTCCTGGCGCGTGAGGTGCAGGCCCAGCTTGGAGCGGCGCCAGAGCACGTCGTCGCCGCTGCAGGCCCACTCCTCGTTGTGCAGATAGCGCAGCTCGCGCTCGTGCAGGCCGGGTGCCACGGCGGCGCCGAGGTCGGCCGTCGATTGCGCATCGCCGATCACGTTCGAGATGCGGGCGCCGTAGGCGCGCGCGAGCCGGCGCGCCAGCGCGGCATCGAGCCACGGGTACTTCGAGCCAACCGCTGCCACGAAGCGTTCGAAATCGTCATCGGGCCGCGCGGCGGTACCGATCCAGCCCGACAGGTCGCCGCCCGCGAGAAAGGCGCCTTCGGTCCATGCCGGCCGCGCATCGCCGAGCATCCGGCCCACCTCGTCGGCCGCGTCTTCGGCGAGCTTGCGAAAGGTCGTGATCTTGCCGCCCCACACAGACAGCAGCGGTGCGGCACCGGTGTTGCTTTCGAGCAGGTAGTCGCGCGTGACGGCCGAGGGGTCGCCCGAGTCGTCGTCGAGCAGCGGCCGCACGCCCGAGTAGGTCCAGACCACGTCGGCCGGCACGATGGGCTTCTCGAAGTAGCGGCTGGCCTGGGTGCAGAGGTAGTCGATCTCGTCCGCGCCGATGCGCGCCGCGCCGGGGTCGTCGCCGTTCAGCTCGATGTCGGTGGTGCCGATCAGCGTGAAATAGTCCTGGTAGGGAATCGCGAAGATGATCCGCTTGTCGGGGTTCTGGAAGATGTAGGCGTGGTCGTGCTTGAAGAGGCGTGGCACCACGATGTGGCTGCCCTTGACCAGCCGCAGGTGCCGCGTGGCCAACGCCTCGCCCTTGGCCGCGTGGGCCACGCCGCGCAAGAAGGATTCGGCCCAGGGCCCCGCCGCATTGACCACGGCGCGCGCGCGCACGGTGCGCTGGGCGCCGCCCGCGGATTCGAGCAGAGCGGTCCAGCCATCGACATCGCGGCGCGCGCTCACGCAGCGCGTGCGGGTCAGCACCTCGGCCCCCTTGGCGCGCGCATCGAGCGCATTGAGCACCACCAGCCGCGCGTCATCGACCCAGCCGTCGGAGTAGACGAAGCCGCGTTTGAACTGCGGCTTGAGCGGCTCGCCGGCCGCGTGGCTGCGCAGGTCGATAGCGCGCGAGCCCGGCAGCACCTCGCGCTTGGCCAGGTGGTCGTACATGAAGAGGCCGATGCGCACCATCCAGGCCGGCCGCATGGAGGGATCGTGCGGCATCACGAAACGCAGCGGCCACATGATGTGCGGCGCGCTCTTGAGCAGCACCTCGCGTTCCTGCAAGGCCTTGCGCACCAGCGAGAACTCGTAGTACTCGAGGTAGCGCAGACCGCCGTGGATCAGCTTGGTGGACGACGAGGAGGTGTGCGCCGCGAGATCGTCCTTCTCGCACAGCAGCACGCGAAAGCCACGGCCCGCCAGATCGCGCGCGATGCCGCAGCCATTGATGCCGCCGCCGACGATGAGCACGTCGCAGTCGGTGATGGCGGCGGAGGTGGACGGGGGGATGGCGCTCACAACGGACGGAGGGATGGACCCGTGAATTTGTTCACTTATTTCGCTTGAGGCGTTTTCGTATTCTTTCATTTTGGTTCCTTAATGCGCGATTTTCCTTGGCGTTAACCCTTAAGTCCATTCGTTTTCTTTCGTTTTAAAGTAACGCGCCCCGCGCGCTCTTCTCTTTCATGTCAGTGAACTCCAACCCCCGCCAACTCAAGCTGCTCAACACCGTCCGCGCCCGCGGCTCGATCACGGTCGAACAGCTGGCCGAGATGCTCGAAGTGACGCTGCAGACCGTGCGCCGCGACGTGCAGCGACTGGCCGACGAAGGCCTGCTGGCGCGCTTCCATGGCGGCGTGCGCGTACCGAGTTCGACCACCGAGAACATCGGCTACCAGCAGCGCGAAACGCTCAATGCCGAAGGCAAGGCGCGCATCGCGCGCGCCGTGGCCGCGCGGGTGCCGAACGACTGTTCGCTGATCCTCAACATCGGCACCACCACCGAGGCGATCGCGAAAGCGCTGCTGCGCCACACCGGGCTGCGCGTGATCACGAACAACCTCAATGTCGCGACCATCCTGAGCGACAACCCGAACTGCGAGGTGATCGTCGCGGGCGGCTCGGTGCGGCTGCGCGACCGCGCGATCGTGGGCGAGGCGACGGTCGATTTCATCCGCCAGTTCAAGGTCGACATCGCGCTGATCGGCGTTTCCAGCATCGAGGACGATGGCACGCTGCGCGACTTCGACCTGCGCGAGGTGAAGGTGGCGCAGACCATCATTGCGCAGGCGCGCGAGGTCTGGCTCGCGGCCGACGCGAGCAAGTTCAACCGCCCTGCCATGATCGAGCTGGCGAAGCTGTCGCAGATCGATTGCCTTTTCACCGACGCCGAGCCGCCGCCGCCTTTTCCGGAGCTGCTCGAGCGCGCACAGGTGCGCTGCGAGATCGCATCAAAGGACCATTGAGATGACCTACCTGCTCGCCCTCGACCAGGGCACGTCGAGCTCCCGCAGCATCGTCTTCGATCGCGAAGGCCGCATCGTCGCCATCGCCCAGCAAGAGCTCACGCAGATCTACCCGCAGCCCGGCTGGGTCGAGCACGACCCGGTGGAGATCTGGACCAGCCAGCTCGCGACCGCGCGCGAGGTGCTCGCTAAAGCGAAGCTCACAGCGAGCGACATCCACGCGCTGGGCATCACCAACCAGCGCGAAACCACCGTGCTGTGGAACCGCAAAACCGGCCAGCCGGTGCACCACGCCATCGTCTGGCAGGACCGGCGCGCCGAGCCGCTGTGCGCACGGCTGCGCGAAGACGGCATGACCGACACCATCCGCGACAAGACCGGTCTCGTGATCGACGCCTACTTCTCCGGCACCAAGCTGCGCTGGCTGCTCGACAACGTGCCCGGCGCACGCGCCGCGGCCGAGCGCGGCGAGCTGGCCTTCGGCACCGTCGACAGCTGGCTGATCTGGCAACTGACCGGTGGCAAGGTGCATGTGACCGACGTAAGCAACGCCTCGCGCACCATGCTCTTCAATGTCCGCAGCAACCAGTGGGATGCCGATCTGCTGAAGGCGCTGGACATCCCCGCCTCGCTGATGCCCGAGGTGAAGCCTTCGAGCGCGCACTTTGCCGACACCGACGCGGGCCTGTTCGAGCGCAGCCTGCCCGTCGGCGGCGTGGCGGGCGACCAGCAAAGCGCCCTCTTCGGCCAGGCCTGCTTCGAGGCCGGCATGGCCAAGAACACCTATGGCACCGGCTGCTTCCTGTTGATGCACACCGGCGGCGCCTTCCAGCCTTCGCAGAACGGCCTGCTCGTGACCAGCGCGGCGCAGACCAGCGCCCAGCCGCAGTACGCGATGGAAGGCAGCGTGTTCGTCGGCGGCGCGGTAGTGCAGTGGCTGCGCGACGGCTTGAAGGCCATCCAGGGCAGCGCACAGGTGCAGGCGCTGGCCGAGAGCGTGCCCGATGCGGGCGGCGTGATGATGGTGCCGGCCTTTACCGGCCTCGGCGCGCCCTACTGGAACGCCGACGCGCGCGGCACCATCACCGGCCTCACGCGCGGCACCACCGTCGCGCACATCGCGCGCGCGGCGCTGGAGAGCATTGCTTATCAGAGCGCCGCGCTGCTGCAGGCCATGAGCCGCGATGCGGTCGCCGCGGGCGGCACGCCGGTGGCGGAGTTGCGCGTCGACGGCGGCGCGGCCGTCAACGATCTGCTGATGCAGTTCCAGGCGGATCTGCTGGGGATTCCGGTGGTACGGCCGGAGGTCATCGAGACCACGGCGCTCGGTGCGGCTTACCTGGCAGGACTCTCGACCGGCGTGTACCGCGACCTGGGTGAGTTGTCGAAGCAGTGGCGCGTCGAACGGCGCTTCATGCCTACCCTGAGCCGGGTGAAGGCTGAGGAGAAGATGGAGCGGTGGGAGCTGGCGGTGCGGAGGGCGACGCTGGTTTGATGCCATGACCCCGATCGAGAACACCGAGGACCGCTATGGCGCTGTTGCGATCCTGCTCCACTGGTTGATGGCTTTTCTTGTCATCGGACTTTTGGCATTGGGCATCTACATGGTCACGCTTCCAGATGTCGGCTTCAATACAAAAAAGATCACGCTGATTCTCTACCACAAGGAGCTTGGCTTGCTGGTACTCGTCTTGCTCGCGGTGCGCTTGGGTTGGCGTTTGACGAATGTGCTCCCGCAACTGGTTGCACACCTGCCTGATTGGCAAAAAATCGCCGCCCGATTCGTCCATCTCTCCTTTTACGCACTGATGTTCGTCTTGCCGATGACTGGTTGGCTCATGTCTTCCGCCGCTGGCATCCCGGTATCGTTCTTTGGCTTGTTCACGCTGCCTGATTTCCTTCCTCGCGACGACCATCTGTTTCAGCGACTCATCGATGTCCACAAGTGGCTCGCTTATGTGCTCGTGCTTGTCATATTCGTCCATGTGGGCGCGGCACTGAGGCATCATTTCGTATTCAAGGACGATACTTTGCGCAAAATGCTGCCCTAACCCGCTTTCTCGACCACGAACCTGGCGAGTTCCCGCAATACTTTTACCGCAGCCTCATTGGCCGCCGCGACCCCGGCGGAGGGATTTCTCTCCCGCAAGGGTTCGCGCACCGACACTTCCTTGGTCGCGATAACCCGATTCATTGCCTCGCGACTTAGATGGAAGCGTATCGTGAGCTGCAGTATCGCGGGGTCTGAAGTGAAGTCCTGCTTGAGCTCCAGGATTTCGGTGCGAAGAGCGAAAGTGTGGCGACCAAAATGAGGAGGCGACCGGACCTCGCTGAAATAGTGCGTATTCGAAATTGTCTTGACGATCAGAGGCAGCATCATCTGCGCTGGTGTTTCCGCCCATTCATTCCGACTGAAATACGCGATTTGATGGGCCTGGGTGGTATAGGCCATTTGCGTCGCGCCATAGACCGGATGGGTCTCGGGGACCAGAACCAACAGGGTCGCGGAGCGAGTCCGTTCGTTGGGCAGGTCGAGTGGGATGCTGCTCAGCACATGTTTCTTGGCGGCAGTATCGACCGGCGACAACAGGGCACAGCCCGAAAGCAGGATGGCACATAGCGCAACCAGCGCCGCCCTCGCCATACTTCCCTTCATTTTTCTTCCCCGGGCCCAAGCGGTGGAGGCCTGGTGCCGCGAATCAAGATCGACGGGTCTCGATTGATCCTGGTCGCCACGCCGGAGAGGGAACTGGACAGCGCATCGAGATTGGACAGAGTCTTGTGAGCCTCAGGGAGGATTTGCGTCTGAAGCGCTCTCACTGTGTCATGACTCGATTCCAGCAGAGGCTCCAGACGATGACTCGCGCGCTCGGTATTGGCAACGATCGAGTTCAGCTTCCTGGTATTTTCTGCCAGTACCTTGGTTACTTGCTGCAAGCTGTCGACCGATTGCTTCAGCGATGCGATGGTCTTCTCGTCGAATGTCGATTGCAGCAGCTCAGTGACGGCTTGGACATTCTCGTTCATCTGAGTCAGCGTCCCGTCGAGCGTCATTGATTTCGACGGCGCCGTCGGTATTGTCGGATAAAGTTCGCCCGGCCGTGCTGCCAGCGGCCGCGAATCGATGCCGACGTCTTCGATAGCAATGTAAACGTAGCCGGTGAATCCTCGCGAAGCGAGTCCACGCGAGGTGATCGTGGCGACGCTGGCCGAGGTAATCGGAGCGGTCTTGTCGATACTCAACAAAATACTCACTGAATTCGACCGGACCAGCTTGACGCTTTTCACCCTTCCCACATCAACGCCGTGGAATTCGACAGGAGCATCGGCAATGAGGCCGGAGACGGACTCCTCGGTAGAAATCTGATAGTTCACATAATCGCTTATGGAAACAAAATACCAGATTGCCCCAGCGAGAATCGACACAAGCAGGAACGCCACGAACGCAAGTCGCGCCTTCGTGTTGACATCGTTTTTCATCGCGCATTGCCTCCATGGCTAGCCCGCACATCGCCGGCCAAATAGGCGCTTGGGCCGGTGCCAGCCTAGTCCGTCATCCCTGCAATTGCCACGCGATGCGAAGATTGCATTTTCGACCTGTTGGCGGGCGAGCCTCAACCCCTCGCCACGCAAGGACATCCCCTACCTATATTCCCCACCCGTGATCCCGACCGGCGTGACCAGTGAGGTGGTCCTTGGGCCCTCGGGTCGCGACATCTCCGGCGGCGATGCGCTCACAGCGGATCCGTCGGCATTCGACAAGCAGCCGAAGACCGGCAACTTCTCGCACCGAAGCGTGTACTGGCAGAAAGTCAGCCAAGCCGGCTATCGCCTGGTCGTTGATGAAACTCCATACGGATGGAGAGGCGATCAGTACGCGATCTTCGCGGTTCCGGAAGCAACGAAGTCCGACGATTTCATCGCGCAGGTGAGCGACGATGACCCGCGAAACCAGAACACGATTCGCCCGATGCGTCGCTCGCCGACTGGGCGCGAAAGGAACCCTATAACCACGAACTGCTCGGTCAAATTCGCAAGCAGTACCGTTTGGCCGAGCCGACGATGGCCGCGTACTATCAGGGCCGCTTTGGCCGCTCGAAGGTAGAGTCAAGGCGCATGGCGGCCTATGCGCTGGACATCATGTTCCGCTCGCACTATGTGTTTCATAGGGAACGGCACGATGCACCCGACAATGAATCACCATCGAATCCGTGGCGGACCGGAAAGTCTGCTTTGAATCGCCCATCGGTGTTTAGAGTCGGTCCTACAGGTCGATGAACTTGCGCCCACAGCGCGCCGTAGTCGCCGACTCGCAGTCGAAAAATGCTCAGTGCCCAGGCACCAAAAAGTCCTGACTGATCCGCCACCCCAACTCATTCACCCGATCGAGAAACTGCGTCAGATAGGCATGCAGTCCCGTCGCCAGAATCTCATCGACCCGCGCGTACTGCAAATCGGCCAGCAGCTTCCCCGCACGCCGCTGCGTCTCCGCGCTCTGGTCGTTCTGCACCTTCGCAAGATTGCTCACCACTTCGACCAGGCTCGCATGCAGCGAACGCGGCATGTCGGCGCGCAGGATCAGGAGCTCGGCCACGCGTTCAGGCTTGATCACGTCGCGGTACACCTTGCGGTAGACCTCGAAGGCCGAGACGCTGCGCAGGATCGCGCTCCAGTGATAGAAGTCGTACTCCTGGTCTTCCTCGGTGGCGGTGCCGAAGAACTCGCTGTTGAGCGCATGGAACTTCACGTCGACTAGGCGTGCCGTGTTGTCCGCGCGCTCCAGGAAGGTGCCCAGGCGCGAGAAGTGGAAGGCCTCGTCCTGCAGCATGGTGCCCAGGGTCACGCCGCGCGAGAGGTGCGAGCGGAACTTGACCCATTCGAAGAACTGGCCCGGGTCGCGCTCGAATTCGCCGGCGCGCAGCATGCGGTTGACCTCGAGCCAGGTCGTGTTCTGCGTCTCCCAGGCTTCGGTGGTGAGCGCGCCGCGCACGGCCCGCGCGTTCTCGCGCGCGGCTCGGAGGCACGAAAGGATCGACGAGGGATTGGACTCGTCCTTGACCATGAACTCCATCACCTCGTCGGGCACGATGTGCTCGTGCTTTTCGTTGAACAAGGGCAGCAGCTCGCTGATGGAGAGCAGGCCCTGCCAGCCGTACTTGGCAACCTCGGCCGATTGCGGCAAGAGCGAGGTCTGGTAGTTGACGTCGAGCATGCGCGCGGTGTTTTCGGCCCGCTCGGTGTAGCGCGACATCCAGTAGAGGTGATCGGCGGTGCGTGACAACATGCTGTGGTGCTCCCCTGATCAACCCACTTGGGTTTGCGATTGCGATTGCGACTGCGATTCCGAGCGCGGCTTGGTGCGGCGGTCCCCTTCGAGAATCCAGGTGTCCTTGGTGCCGCCGCCCTGCGACGAATTGACGACCAGCGAGCCCTCCTTGAGCGCGACGCGCGTGAGGCCGCCAGGCACCATCTGCACTTCCTTGCCCGAGAGCACGAAGGGGCGCAGGTCGATGTGGCGCGGCGCGATGCCGGCCTCCACGAAGGTGGGCGAGGTCGACAGGCTCAAGGTGGGCTGCGCGATGTAGCCGTCGGGCTTGGCGAGCACGGCTTTCTTGAAGTCCTCGATCTCGGCATGCGTCGCCGCCGGGCCGATCAGCATGCCGTAGCCGCCGGCGCCGTGCACTTCCTTGACCACCAGGTCCTTCATGTTGGCCAGCGTGTAGTCGAGTTCCTCCTTGTTGCGGCACATGTAGGTGGGCACGTTCTTGAGGATCGGCTTCTCGCCGAGGTAGAACTCGATCATCTTCGGCACGTAGGGGTAGATCGACTTGTCGTCCGCCACGCCGGTGCCGACCGCATTGCAGATCACGACGTTGCCCTCGCGGTAGGCTCGCATGAGGCCGGCGCAACCGAGCGTCGACGTGGGGCGGAACACCTCGGGGTCGAGGAAGTCGTCGTCGACGCGGCGGTAGATCACGTCGACGCGCCGCGGGCCGCGCGTGGTGCGCATGTAGACGAAGTCGTCCTTGACGAAGAGGTCCTGCCCTTCGACCAGCTCCACGCCCATCTGCTGCGCGAGGAAGGCATGCTCAAAGTAGGCGCTGTTGTACATGCCGGGTGTGAGCACCACCACGGTGGGCTCGGCGGTCGCGGGCGGCGCGGAGGCGCGCAGGGTTTCGAGCAGCAGGTCGGGATAGTGCGCCACCGGCGCGACGCGGTTCTGGCTGAACAGCTCGGGGAAGAGCCGCATCATCATCTTGCGGTTCTCCAGCATGTAGCTCACGCCGCTGGGAACCCGCAGGTTGTCTTCGAGCACGTAGTACTCGCCGTTGCCGGCCGCGTCCGGCGCGCGCACGATGTCGATGCCGGAGATGTGCGAGTAGATGTCGTTGGGCACCTTCACGCCCACCATCTCGGGGCGGTACTGCGCGTTGTTGAAGATCTGCTCTGAGGGGACCACGCCGGCCTTGACGATCTCCTGCCCGTGGTAGACGTCGTGGATGAAGCGGTTGAGCGCGGTCACGCGCTGCACCAGCCCCTTCTCCATGCTTTCCCACTCGTGCGCGGGAATGATGCGCGGCAGCAGGTCGAAGGGGATCAGGCGCTCGGTGCCCGAACCGTCCTCGTCCTTCGCGCCGTACACGGCAAAGGTGATGCCGACCCGGCGGAAGATCATTTCCGCCTCCTCGCGCCGCGATCGCATCACCTCGCCGGGCTGCTTCGCGAGCCATTGGTCGTAGCGCTTGTAGTGGTTTCGGACCGCTGCGCCATGGTAGGGCAGCTGCTCGTACATCTCGTCGAATTTGTGCATGGGACGACCAATCTCCTTGGGCGTAGCTTAGCAAGTTCAGGGCCAGTGCTTCTAGGGAACAACGTGGTGCCAGTAGCGTTTCGCGGTCCGGCGCTGGCATTCGCGGGGTCACGCGCGGCATGCCGCGGTCGTCACCGCCGGCCCAGCGCGCCGATTCGAGGTCGAAGAGAAAGCGCACGGCGCCATCGCCGCGCTGCGGCATCTGCGAAACGATGCCCCCCACCTGCAGGTCGCGCCCCTCGAGCGCGGGCGCCAGCGCATCACCCGCATAGGCGGTCGCGCGCCAGCCCGCGAGGCCGGCGCCGGCCATCGCGCCGAGCAGCAGCATGGCCAGGACCGAGCGTCGCAATCCCCGCAGCAACAGCCCGCCGGCGACCGCGGCCAACAGCACCCCGGCGTAAACACCACCATGCCACAGCGCCGCCTGCTGCAATTGCAGCGCAGCGCCCAGCACCGAGCCGGCCATGGTGGCAAAGAAAGCCAGGCCGCGCGGCTCCCCGCCCGGCGTCACGCAACGATCCCTGATGACATGCTGCAATCGCTCCCTTACACGCTCTCTGTGGCGCGCTAATTGCTATCCGTGTGGGCTAGTATGCGTCTCACTCCGAGGCAACCTCGACGTTCCGAGAAAAAATGTCCATCCACGCCGCTCTCCACCACGTCACCCACTACAAGTACGACCGCCCGGTGCAATTGGGACCGCAGGTGATCCGCCTGCGCCCCGCGCCGCATTGCCGCAGCAACGTGATCTCGTATTCGTTGCGCGTCGAGCCCGAGCAGCACTTCATCAACTGGCAGCAGGACCCGTTCGCGAACTACCAGGCGCGGCTGGTGTTCCCCGAGAAGACGCGCGGGTTCAAGGTCACGGTCGACCTCGTGGTCGAGATGGCGGTCTACAACCCCTTCGACTTCTTCCTCGAGCCGCAGGCCGAGAACTTCCCTTTCAAGTACACCGAATCGCAGGCGCAGGAACTCGCGCCCTACCTCGTGGCCGACCCTGCCACGCCGCTGGTCGCGGCCTACCTCGAGAAGATCGACCGCAAGACGAAGCGCACGATCGACTTCCTCGTCGGCCTCAACCAGCAGGTGCAGAAGGACGTCGGCTACCTGATCCGCATGGAGCCCGGCGTGCAGACGCCCGAGCAGACGCTGGCCAATGCCTCCGGTTCCTGCCGCGATTCGGGCTGGCTGCTGGTGCAGCTGTTGCGCCATTGCGGCCTGGCGGCGCGCTTCGTTTCGGGCTACCTGATCCAGCTCACGCCCGACGTGAAGGCGCTCGACGGCCCCAGCGGCACCACGGTCGACTTCACCGACCTGCACGCCTGGTGCGAGGTCTATCTGCCCGGCGCCGGCTGGATCGGGCTCGACGCCACCTCGGGCCTGATGGCCGGCGAAGGCCACATCCCGCTGGCCTGCACGCCCACACCTTCGAGTGCGGCGCCGATCGAAGGCGCGGTCGACGAGGCCGAGGTCGACTTCGCCCACGAGATGAAGGTCACGCGCATCCACGAATCGCCGCGCGTGACCAAGCCCTATACCGACGATCAATGGGCCGAGGTGCTGGCGCTCGGCGAGGCAGTCGACGCGCGCCTGAATGCCGGCGACGTGCGCCTCACGATGGGCGGCGAGCCGACCTACGTCGCCACCAGCGACCGCGACGCGCCCGAATGGAACACCGATGCGCTCGGCCCGACCAAGCGCGGCTACGCGACCGAGCTCGTGCACAAGCTGCGCGCCGAATACGGCCAGGGCGGCTTCCTTCATTTCGGCCAGGGCAAGTGGTACCCGGGCGAACAGCTGCCGCGCTGGGCGCTGTCGATCTTCTGGCGCGCCGACGGCCAGCCGCTGTGGCACAAGCCCGAGCTCTTCGCCGACGAACGCACGCCCACCCACTACACGAGCGAAGACGCGCGCCGCTTCACCAGCGCGCTCGCGCACAAGCTCGGCCTCACCGACCGCTTCGTGCAGCCCGGCTACGAAGACGTCTACTACTACCTCTGGCGCGAGCGCCGGCTGCCGGTGAACGTCGACCCCTTCGATTCGAAGCTCGACGACGAGCTGGAACGCGTGCGCCTGCGCCGCGTGTTCACGCAGAAGCTCGATGCGGTGATCGGCTACATGCTGCCGATCGAGGCCGCGAACGCCGACACCGATGCGCCCGCGCTCGCCGGACCGGGCTGGAAGACCGGCCCCTGGTTCCTGCGCGACGACCGCATGTACCTGGTCCCCGGCGATTCGCCGATGGGCTACCGCCTGCCGCTCGATTCGCAACCCTGGGTAAGCAAGGGCGACTATCCCTACCTGGTGGAGCGCGACCCCACCGCGCCGCGCGCGCCGCTGCCCGCCTCCACCCTCTTCCGTGCGCGCTATGAAGGCGGGCTCGCCGGCGCGCCGGTCGATCTGGGCGCCGTGCCCTACGACTTCGGCGTACCGCAGCAGGCGCCGTCCGCGCTGCGCTTCCAGGCCGCGCACGGCAACCCGGCGGCGGCACGCGCTGCCGCGGCCTCCTCCGATCCGACCACGACCCGCGAGCCGCGGCGCGGCGAATCGGCCCACTGGATCACGCGCAGCGCGCTGTGCGTGGAGGTGCGCGACCCGCGCCGCGCCAACGGGCCGGCGGCCGAGAAGGTGGGGAGCGCCTCGGGCGTGCTCTACGTGTTCATGCCGCCGCTGGCGCGGCTGGAGGATTACCTCGATCTCGTCGCCGCGGTCGAAGCCACGGCCGAGCAGCTGGGCGTGCAGATCGTGATCGAAGGCTACCCGCCGCCGCGCGATCCGCGCCTCAAGATGCTGCAGGTCACGCCCGACCCCGGCGTGATCGAGGTCAACATCCATCCCGCGCACAACTGGCGCGAGCTGGTCGATCACACCGAGTTCCTCTACAACGCGGCCTTCGAGACGCGCCTGTCGGCCGAGAAGTTCATGACCGACGGCCGCCACACCGGCACCGGCGGCGGCAACCACTTCGTGCTGGGCGGCGCCACGCCGGCCGACAGCCCCTTCCTGCGCCGGCCCGAGCTGCTCGCGAGCCTCTTGCTCTACTGGCACAACCACCCGTCGCTGAGCTATCTGTTCTCGGGCATGTTCATTGGCCCGACCAGCCAGGCGCCGCGCGTCGACGAGGCGCGCAACGACCAGCTCTACGAGCTCGAGATCGCGCTCAAGGAAATCGCGCGCAACCGCGAGATCCACGGCCAGAACATGCCGGCCTGGATGGTGGATCGCACGCTGCGCAACATCCTGGTCGACGTCACCGGCAACACGCATCGCAGCGAGTTCTGCATCGACAAGCTCTACTCGCCCGACTCCGCCACCGGCCGCCTCGGCCTGCTGGAGCTGCGCGCCTTCGAGATGCCACCGCACGCGCGCATGAGCATCGCGCAGCAGCTGCTCCTGCGCGCCTTCATCGCCCGCTTCTGGGACGAGCCCTACAAGGCACCCGCCACGCGCTGGGGCACCGAGCTGCACGACCGCTTTCTCTTGCCGACCTTCGTCAAGATGGATTTCGAGGACGTCATCAGCGAGATGCGGCAGGCTGGCTTCGCCTTCGATCCGGACTGGTTCGCGCCGCATTTCGAGTTCCGCTTCCCGCTGGTGGGCCAGGTCCAGGCCATGGGCGTGGAGCTGTCGCTGCGCAACGCGCTCGAGCCCTGGCACGTGATGGGCGAGGAAGGCTCGGCCGGCGGCACGGTGCGCTATGTCGACTCCTCGCTCGAACGCATCGAGGTGCGCGTGACCGGCCTCAACGAAAGCCGCCACGTCGTCACCGTCAACGGCCAGGTGCTGCCGCTGCAGCCCACCGGCACGGTCGGCGAATTCGTGGCCGGCATCCGCTACAAGGCCTGGAATCCACCCTCGGCGCTGCATCCCAGCATCGGCGTCCATGCGCCGCTCACCTTCGACCTGGTCGACACCTGGATGAAGCGCTCGCTCGGCGGTTGCCAGTACTTCGTCGCGCATCCGGGCGGGCTCAGCTACGAGAGCTTCCCGGTCAACGCCAACGAGGCCGAAAGCCGGCGCCATTCGCGCTTCTCGCGCATGGGCCATACCCCCGGCCTGCTGCGCACGCCACCGGCGACGATCGAACTTGCTGGAAGCCGCGAGTTCCCGTTCACGTTGGATTTGAGACGAGGATGAGCCCACCCCCAGGCTTCGCGCACTTCGTGTCGCTCTCGCCAACCCCCTTGCAGGGGGCAACACCAGCGGCCCGGCAAAGCCGGTTCCGCGGAGTTCCTGGGGTCATCGCCCACCGCCCCATCGCGATGACGCCGATGTGACAATCGGCACATCTTGGACCCACTGAACGAATCCCTTTTCGACGCCCAGGCGCTGGAAGCGCCCGCCGAGCTGGCCTCGGCGCTCGCCCCGCCGGCAGCGCCGGGCCACTTCGACGAGCTGCGCGGGGCCGCGACGCCGATCGCGGCCCCGCGCGTTGGCGGGCCCTCCCAGCCGGCGCCGCTGTACGAGGCTTCGTCCGCGCCGCCCGCGGTGCATGCTGAAGAGGCCTCTGCGCGCGAGCGCCCGCCGCTGGCGCCCGCCTGGGCCGATTTCTTCGAGCAGCTGGGCGCCACCGGCTTCAACGACCTGCCGCGGCGCGCGGTCAGCCTCGAGCGGCAGATCCGCGACAACGGCGTCACCTACAACGTGTACGCCGATGCCGACGGCCCGCAGCGCCCTTGGTCGCTCGACCTCTTTCCGCTGATCGTCTCGCCCGAGAGCTGGGCCCAGATCGAGGCCGGCGTGCTGCAGCGCACGCGCCTGCTTGACCGCGTGATGGCCGACGTCTACGGGCCGCAGCAGCTGCTGGCCGAGGGCCTCTTGCCGCCCGCGCTGGTGCATGGCCATCCGGGCTACCTGCGCGCGATGCACGGCGTCAAGCCGCCCGGCGACACCTGGCTGCACATCGCCGCCTTCGACCTGGCGCGCGGACCCGACGGCAACTGGTGGGTGGTGTCGCAGCGCACACAGGCACCCTCGGGCCTGGGCTACCTGCTCGAGAACCGGCTCGCGATCGCGCGCCAGTTTCCGCAGGCCTTCGAAGCGCTGCACGTGCAGCGCCTGGCCGCGACCTACCACGCGATGATGGAAGGCCTGCAGCACATGTGCCCCGCCGGCCAGCCGCCGCACATCGCGCTGCTCACGCCCGGGCCCTACAACGAAACCTATTTCGAGCACGCCTACCTCTCGCGCTACCTCGGCGTCACGCTGGTCGAAGGCAGCGACCTCACGGTGCGCGACCAGCGCCTCTACCTCAAGACGCTGCAGGGCCTGCGGCCGGTGCACGGGCTGATCAAGCGGCTCGACGACCAGTACCTCGACCCGCTCGAACTGCGGCCCGACTCCACGCTCGGCGTGCCGGGCCTGCTGCAGGCGATCCGCGCCGGCAACGTGCTGGTGGCCAACATGCCGGGCTCGGCTTTCCTGGAGTCGCCCGCCCTGCTCGGCTTCCTGCCGGCGCTGGCGCGCCGCCTGATCGGCGAGAAGCTGCGGCTGCCGGCCCTGCCCACCTGGTGGTGCGGCGAACGCGCCGCCATGGAAGCGGTGCTGCCGCAGCTCGACAGCTGCGCGATCAAGTCCACCTACCCCGGCGACGATTCCCACACCAGCTTCGACGCCGTGCTCGGCAGCCGCATGGGACGCCGCGCGCTCGACGAATGGGCCGGGCGCATCGTGCGCCAGGGCGACGAGCACACGGTGCAGAGCTACCTGCCGCTGTCGCAGATGCCGACCTGGACCCAGGACCTCGGCCCCGGCCACATCACGCCGCGCTCGGTGCTGCTGCGGGTGTTCGCGGTGAGCGACGGCGCAAAGTCGTGGCGGGTGCTGCCCGGCGGCCTGGCGCGGCTCGCGGGCGCCGATGCGCAGATCGCCTCGATGCAGCGCGGCGGCAGCAGCGCCGACGTCTGGGTGCAGACCCACGGTGAGGTCGACCGCACCACGCTGCTGCAGTCGCATGCGACGCCGGCCTCGCTCGCGCGACACCGCGCGCCGGTCACCAGCCGCGCGGCAGAGAACATGTTCTGGCTCGGCCGCTACACCGAGCGTGCCGAGAACGCGGTGCGCCTCGCGCGGCTCACGCTCGACCTGCTCGGCGGCGAAGACCAGTCCTCGCCGGCGCTCCTGGCCTGGCTGCATCGCCTGGCGCTGCGCAATGCGCTGGTGCCGCGCGATGTGCCGACCATCCCGAAGTCGCGCCGCGTGTTCGAACGCGCATTGATCGCGGAGCTGGGCGACGTCGAAAAGGGCGGCAGCGTCGGCTACAGCCTGCGCTGCGTGCGCGAGGCCGCGGCCGCGGTGCGCGAGCGACTGTCGCAGGACAACTGGAACCAGATCGTGCGCGCCGAAGCCGAATTCCTGCGCCGCTCCGCCGAGCAGGCCGGCGAAAAGGGCGAAGGCAGCTACGCGAGCGCCGGGGCGCTGCGCATGCTCGAATCGACCAGCGCCGCGCTCGCGGCAATGACCGGCGCCCAGACCGATCGCATGACGCGCGACGACGCCTGGCGGCTGCTCTCGATCGGCCGCCACATCGAGCGGCTCGGCTTTCTCTCCAGTTCGCTGGCGGCCGGTCTCGAGATCGGTTCGGTGCACGAGATGAGCGGCTTCGAGGCCATGGTTGCGCTGTTCGACAGCACCATCACCTTCCACGCGCGCTATCAGCAGCGGCGCGATGTCGCGACCCTGGTCGACCTGCTGGTGCAGGACGGCGACAACCCGCGTTCGCTGGCCTGGGTCACGCAAACGCTGCGCGGCCGCATCGCACGGCTGGCGGGCAGCGCGCCGGGCAAGCTCACCGCCCTCTCGCACGAGCTGCCCGCTCCGGCCACGTGGACACTCGAACATCTCTGCGAAGCCGGCCTCGACGGACGCCATCCCGCGCTCGAGGATGTGCTCGAAAACTGCGAGACCGCGGCCTACCATGTGTCGGACGCCATCGGCATCCGCTACTTCACCCTCACGTCCGAGTCGCTGCGTTCGGTCGGTGCCTGATCATGTTGCTCCACGTCACCCACGAAACGCGTTATGCGTACACGCCGCCGGTCGAGACCGCGCAGCATCTCGCGCACCTGAAGCCGTTGGCCACCGGCTCGCAGCGACTGGTGAGCCATGCGCTGGCGATCAGCCCCGAGCCCGCGCAGCGCGGCGAGTCGCCCGACGTCTACGGCAACACGCGCGCTTTCTTCGCGCTCGATTCGACGCACGAGGAACTGGTGGTCACGGCCGAGAGCGTGGTCGAGACCGGCCCGCCGGTGCTGTCGCCGGCGGCCTCGCTCGAGCTGCCCTGGGAAGAGGTGCGCGAGCGCTTCCGCTACGCCAAGGATCTGCCCTTCGATCCGGCCTCCGAATTCGTCTTCGCTTCGCGCTACGTGCCGCGGCACGACGACTTCGCCGCCTACGCGCGGCCCAGCTTCGCGCCCGGCCGTCCGGTGTTCGACGCGGCCATGGACCTCACGCTGCGCATGTATCGCGACTTCGTCTACGACACCGAGAGCACCGAGATCAGCACGCCGGCGATCGAGGCGCTGGCGCAGCGCCATGGCGTGTGCCAGGACTTCGCCCACATCATGATCGCCTGCTTCCGCACGCTGGGCCTGCCGGCGCGCTACGTGAGCGGCTACCTGTTGACGCAGCCGCCGCCCGGCCGCCCGCGGCTGGTCGGCGCCGATGCCTCGCATGCCTGGGTCTCGGTCTACCTGCCCGGCGCCGACGGACCCGGCGACTGGGCCGAATTCGATCCGACCAACGGCCGCCAACCCGGCGAGGACTACGTGGCGCTGGCCATCGGCCGCGACTATTCCGACGTTTCGCCGATGCGCGGCGTGCTGCACGGCGGCGCGCGCCACACGCTCGACGTCGGCGTCACGGTGCAGCCGCTCGAAGAGCTGCGGGCCGAGGCGCAGCAAGCGGCGCTGTCGCAAGCGCAGACACAAACACAGACGCAATCACAATCGCAATCTCAATCTCAATCGCAATCCCAACAAGACGAGGATCCTTCATGAGTGTTTACGACAAACTTTCCAGCCTCGACATCACGCTGCCGCCGGTCTCGGCCCCCGCCGCCGCCTATGTGCCCTATGTGCAGACCGGCAAGCTGGTGTTCCTCTCCGGCCATATCGCCAAGAAGGACGGCAAGCCCTGGGTCGGCCAACTCGGCGCGACGCTCGGCACCGAAGAAGGCAAGCAGGCTGCGCGCGCGATCGCGATCGACCTGCTCGGCACGCTGCAGGCCGCCATCGGCGACCTGAACAAGGTCAAGCGCATCGTCAAGGTGATGAGCCTGGTCAACTCGGTCGGCACTTTCACCGAGCAGCACCTGGTGACCAATGGCGCCAGCGAATTCTTCGCCGAGGTCTTCGGCCCCGAGAAAGGCGCGCATGCGCGCAGCGCCTTCGGCGTGGCGCAGATCCCGATGGGTGCCTGCGTCGAAATCGAGCTGATCGCGGAAGTCGAGTGACGCCGCGGGAGGCGGCGCCCTCGCCGTCAAGCCGCTGACCGTACCTCCGGCCGCGGCCCGCGGCCCAGCA
The DNA here is from genome assembly GCF_964254305.1 of Variovorax sp. LjRoot84. Taxonomy (NCBI): domain Bacteria; kingdom Pseudomonadati; phylum Pseudomonadota; class Betaproteobacteria; order Burkholderiales; family Comamonadaceae; genus Variovorax; species Variovorax sp. LjRoot84. The sequence continues at coordinate 2,167,976 of NZ_CAXUTE020000001.1, read as the reverse complement.
TGGCGACCACGGCCGTGGCCACCAGCACCAGCGCGGCGCTCAGGAGCATGGTGCTCGAGATGCCGTAGCCGTCGACCGTCACGCCACCGATCAGCGCGCCCGACGCGATGGCGACCTGGAATCCGCTCACCAGCAGCGCCTGCCCGGCCTCCTGCGCGTCGGGCACGGCTTCCATCATCCAGGCGGTCAGCGAGACCGGGATCAGACCGAAGGCCACACCCCAAACGACCACCACGGCTGCGCCGGCCACGATCCCGCTGCCGGCCACCGTCGACAGCAGCAGCGCCGCGGCGAGCAGCATCGTCGCCAGCAGCGTGGTGCCGCGCACGCTGCGCGCCACCAGGCTGCCGCCGACGAAGGTGCCGATGAAGCCGGTCGCGCCATAGACCAGCAGCAGCGCCGTCACCGCGCCCGGCGCCAGCCCGAAGGTCTGCTGCAGCAGCGGCGTGAGGTAGGTGTAGGCCGCGAAATGCCCGGCGATCAGGAACAGCACCGCCAGCAATCCGACCTGCGCCATGCGGCGCGTGAGCGGCGTCAGCAGGTCGCGCGGGCGAATGGCGCGCGCCGGCGGCATCGCCGGCAGCAGCCAGATCTGCGCTGCCAGCACGACCGCCGCGAGCAGCCCCGTCACCGCGAAGGCCGCACGCCAGCCAGCGAAGTTGCTGATGAAGGCGCCGGCCGGCACGCCGAACACGGTGGCCGCCGAAACGCCTGCCAGCACGAGCGACATGGCGCGCGCCTTCGAAACATCCGGCACCAGCTGCGTGGCGGCGCCCGGCGCAAAGGTCCAGAAGCCGCCGATGCAAAGGCCGAGCAGGAAACGCGCGACCAGCATGGTCGCGAAGTTCGGCGCGAAGGCGGCCAGCAGGTTGGATGCAACCAGCAGCGCGGAGAGCGCGATCATCACGGTCCGCCGGTCGAGACGGCCCGAGGCGACGATCAGCGCCGGCCCGGCGAAGGCGGCCAGCACGCCCGGCATCGTGACCATGAGGCCGGCCGTGCCGTCGGTGACGTTCATGCCGGCGGCGATGTCCGTCAGCAAGCCGATCGGCAGGAATTCCGTCGTGACCATCGAGAAGGTGCCGACAGCGATGGAGCCGACCGCGAGCCAGGCGGAACGGGGGGTTTCGGTGGTTTCAGAGACGGAGGGCAGCGCATCGGCGCATGAGGTGCAGGGCGCATTCATGGATGGGGAAGCCTTGGAAGGAGCCGCGGCGCGGTGCGTCGAGGCTTGTTGCAGTGCGAGGTGGTGAGTTTGAAGCCGCATCGACGGCGTCAAAGGCCCCCAGGGGAAGTTCTCCGTTTCCCCTTTGCCAACAATCGAAAACGTCAGGCCGAACCCGACGAACCTCGCACAACCAGCTCGCCAGGCAGCAGCAGCTGCCGCGGTGGCCCTTCGAGGCCGCGAAGGCGTTCGATCAGGCAGGTCGCCGCGGCGCGGCCGATGGCGTCGGTGGGTTGCGCGATGGCGCTGAGGCCCGGTCCGATCAAGGGCGCCCATTCTGGATCGTCGAAGCCCACGAAGCCGAGTTCCTCGCCGAAGCGCCAGCCCAGGCGCGCCATGGCCGAGGCCACACGCAAGGTCACGACCGCATTGCCGGCCAGCACCGCCGCACGCCGCCCGCGCTTGGCTCGCTTGTGCAGGGCGCGCAGCGCGGCATCGAGGGCATCGCCGTCGTCGCCGGTGCTCTCGAACACCTGACCCGCGACGCGCGGCTCGTGGGCCGCGATGCAGTCGCCAAAAGCGGCGGTGCGCTCGCGCCGCGAGCTCACGCCCTTCAGCGGCTCGGTGATGTAGAGCAGCTCGCGGTACCCGCCCTCGACGAGGTGGCCGCAGGCGGCCTGCATTGCCGCGGGGTTGTCCAGCGACACGAAGTCGGTGTGCATGCCGGCATGGCGGCGATCCACCAGCACCGCGGGCTTGCCATGCAGCGCGTCGGCATCGATCAGCCCTGCGCCGCGGCCCAGCGTGTTGAGGATGAAGCCGTCCACCTGGTAGCCCGCGAGCGCATCGATGGCCTCGCGCTCGCGGTCGATGTCGTTGCCGAGGTTGAACAGCATGACCAGGTAGCCGGCGTCCTGGCAGGCCTTCTCGGCGCCGCGCAGCACCGCGACCGAATAGGGGTTGGTGATGTCAGCAACGATCAGGCCGATCAGGCGCGAGCGGCCGTGGCTCAGGGCCTGCGCCATCGGGCTCGGCGTGTAAGCCAGCTGGGCGACCGCGGCCTCGACGCGTGCCGCGATGTCGGGGCTCAGCAGGCGCTCGCGGTGGTTGAGAAAGCGCGAGACGGTGGCCTTGGAGACGCCCGCCGCCTTGGCGACGTCTGCAATCGTTGCTTTGGCCGGGCGCTGCATGGGCGGTCGCGCGTTCAAGCGAAGGCCGTGTCGTAGACCGCCGCCGGCCGCTCGCCCGCGAGCGCTTGCAGCAGGTTGGTGGTGGCCAGTTCGGCCATCGCATGCCGCGTCTCGTGCGTGGCGGAGCCGATGTGCGGCAGCGGCGTCACGCGCGGATGGGTGGCGAGCGGCGAATCCACGGGCAGCGGCTCGGTCGCGAACACGTCGAGGCCGGCGGCGCGCAAGCTGCCCTGGTCGAGCGCGGCGAGCAGCGCGTGTTCCTGCACGGTGGCGCCGCGGCCGCCGTTGATGAAGATGGCGCCCGGCTTCATGAGAGCGAACACGCGCTCGTCGATCATGCCGCGCGTGCTGTCCGACAGCGGCAGCATCGCGACCACGAAGTCGGCGCGCGCCAGCAGATCGTCGAGCGACGTGTGCATCGCGCGCCCCAGCAGCTCCGGCGACTGAGCAGCCAGATCGACCGGGCGCCTCGCGTGGTAGAGCACCGGCATGCCGAAGCCCAAAGCGGCACGGCGCGCGATGGCCTGCCCGATGCGGCCGAAGCCCAGCAGGCCCAGCGTCTTGCCGTGCACGTCGAAGCCGAACAGATCCTCGCCGATGTTCCCGGTCCAGCGGCCCTCGCGCACGAGGTTGGAGAGCTCGACCACGCGGCGGCTGGTTGCCATCAGCAGCGCGAACACGGTGTCGGCCACCGTCTCGTCGAGCACGCCGGGCGTGTGGCACAGCATGATGCCGCGCGCATGCAGGGCAGCCAGCGCGTAGTTGTCGACGCCGACCGAAACGCTGGAGATCACTTCGAGCTTGGGCGCGCGTTCGAGCAGCGCATCGTCCACCGGATAGCTCGAACCGATCAGCCCCTGGGCCAGTGGCAGCGCGGCCTCGAAGGCCTCGCGCTCGGCCGCGATGCGCGGATTGGCGACCGTGACCTCGTGCACCGCCTGCAGGCGGGCGAGCTGGTCGTCAGGCAGTTCGCGAAAGACCAACACCTTCTTGCGCATCACAGCCTCGCTTCGTTCAATTGCGCCCGCGTCGGCAGGCCTTCGGTATCGCCCAGCACCTGCACGGCGCGGGCGCCGATCCAGGCAGCGCGGCGCACCGCCTCGGGCACCGTCCTGCCTTCCAGCAGCGCACTGACCACGCCGACCGCGAAGCCGTCGCCGGCGCCCACGGTATCGATCACCTGCGCCACCGGGAAGCCGTCGATACGCCCGGTGCCGGCCACATCGCCGTCATAGTAGGCGCCCTCGGCGCCGAGCTTGACCACCACCAGCTTCGCGCCGAGCCCGCGATAGAAATGCGCCACGCCCTCGGGCGTCGTCTCGCCGGTGAGCAGCAGGCCCTCTTCCATGCCGGGCAGCACCCAGTCGGCGCGGGCCGCGAGGTCGTTGATCGAACGCCGCATCACCTCGGTCGACGCCCACAGCGTGGGCCGCAGGTTGGGATCGAAGGAGATCGTGCGGCCGGCCGCGCGCATCACCTCCATGCTCTTGATCGCGGCCTGCAGGCTGGTGTCGGAGATGGCCGCGAACACGCCGGTCGCATGCAGGTGCCGCGCGGAGCGCAGCCAGGCCTCGTCAACATCGGCCGGGCCCATGTGGCTCGCGGCCGAACCCTTGCGGTGGTATTCCACCGGCGGGTCGCTGCCATCGGTCACGCGGCCCTTGAACTGGAAGCCGGTGCGCTGCGTCGGGTCGCTGATCACGTGCGAGCAATCGATGCCTTCGCCCTGCATGGTGGCGAGCAGCGCGCGGCCCATCGAATCGGTGCCGAGCCGGCTGGCCCAGCCGACCTTGAGGCCCAAACGCGCGAGGCCGATCGCGACATTGGTTTCGGCACCGGCCGTGCGCTTGTGGAAGGCGGTGGCGTTCTCGATCGGGCCAGGCTGGTCGGCCACCAGCAAGAGCATGGCCTCGCCGAAGAGCGCGACGTCGAAGGCAGGGTTTGTCATGTTCGCAATGCTCGGATATGCGCAACCTGGTCGCGCGTGATGGCGAGCAAATCGTCGCCGATCAGAGGGTATTCGATTGCGTGCGGCACCTCGGCCGGCAAGGCGCGCAGCACGGCGCGCCAGGGCGCGGCGGATTCGGCCAGCGGCACCGCGACCCATTTGGCCGGCAGGCGCTGAACCCCCTTGCAATGCACGTAGCGCACGCGCGGGGCCAGCGCCTGGGCCGCCTGCAGCGGGCATTCGCCGATCCAGTGCCAGTTGCCCATGTCGAAGGTCATGCCGAGATCGAGCCCGGCATGGTCGGCCGCATCGAAGAAGCTTTGCAGCGCGGGCAGCGTGCCGGCCGACACGGTCTGGTCGTTCTCGATCACGAGTTCGATCGGCGTCTCGGCAAGCCGCGAGCGCAGGCCGGCCAGCGCGCCGTGCGAGGACGCGCGAAAGTCGCCGATGGCCATCTTGAGCCGGCGCGCGCCCAGCATGGTCGCGGCGGCGAGGCCGCGCGCGAGTGCAGCGCTGTCGAGCAAGCCACCCTCGGCCCAGAGACCTTCGGGACTGGAGTAGACCGAAGCAAGGCCCGCGAGCGCAGGCAGTTCGGCCGCAGGATCGCGCAGCAATTCGCCGCGCACCTCGACGCTGTCGGCGCCGGCCGCCATGGCCAGTTGCGCACACCACAGCTGGCCGTGCCGCCCCACCTCGGCCGCGCCGAAGGACGACAGAGAGATCAGTACTTGAGGCATCGCTCAGTGTGCTTGATGCGAGCTGAGAATTTGGCCGAGGAATTGGCGCGTCTTCTCGTGCTTCGGGCTGCCGAAGAACTCGCCCGGCGGCGCCTGTTCGACGATCTTGCCGTCGGCCATGAAGATCACGCGGTCGGCCACGCTGCGCGCAAAGCCCATCTCGTGCGTGACGCACAGCATGGTCATGCCGTCCTCGGCCAGGCCGATCATGGTGTCGAGCACTTCCTTGACCATCTCGGGATCCAGCGCCGAAGTGGGCTCGTCGAACAGCATGATCTTGGGCGACATGCACAGCGCACGCGCGATCGCCACGCGCTGCTGCTGGCCGCCGGACAGCTGGCTCGGGTACTTGTGCGCCTGCTCGGGAATGCGCACGCGCGTGAGGTACTTCATCGCCACCTCCTCGGCCTCTTCCTTGCTCATGCCGCGCGAGCGCATCGGCGCCAGCGTGCAGTTCTGCAGGATCGTGAGGTGCGGGAACAGGTTGAACTGCTGGAACACCATGCCGACCTCGGCGCGCACCGCGTCGACGTTCTTGCCGCCGGCGGTGAGCTCGATGCCGTCGACCACGATCTTGCCCTTCTGCACCGTCTCTAGCCGGTTGATGCAGCGGATCAACGTCGACTTGCCCGAACCCGAGGGCCCGCAGATCACGATGCGTTCGCCGGTGCGCACCGAAAGATCGATGTCGGTCAGCACCTGGAAAGTGCCGTACCACTTGTTCACCGCCTCGAGCCGGATGATCGATTCCGTGCCGGCGTGGGTCGTGACTGCGTCCGTCATGGGGCTTAGTTCAATTTCGGCAGATCGGTCTGGAGCCACTTGTTGTAAAGCTTGTTGAGCTCGCCGTTGGCCGTGTTCTTCTGCACGAACTCGTTCACGTTCTTCAGCAGGTCGTCCTGGCCCGGGCGCATCGCCACCGCCATGGCCTGCTGCACCAGCGTGAACTTGTTTTCGAAGGTCTTGGGCGGCACCCGCTTGGCGATCTGCGCCGCCACCGTGACGGAGCAGCCGATCGCATCGACCTGGCCCGACATCAGCGCCTGCATGGCCGAGGCGTCGTCGTCGAAGCGGCGGATCTCGGTGCCCTCGGGCGCGGCCTTGGTCACCGCCACGTCCTGCGTGCTGGCGCGGGCTACGCCCACGCGCTGGCCCTTCAGGTCGGCCGCGCTCTTGATGTTGGCGCCGGTCTTGCCGTAGAGCACGATGGTCGCGGCCGCGTAGGGCTGCGAGAACTGCACCTGCTTGGCACGTTCGGGCGTCACGGCCAGCGAGGCGACCAGCAGGTCGACCTTGTTGGTGAGCAGGAAGGGAATGCGGTTCGGGCCGGTGACCGGCACGATGTTGGCTTTCACGCCCCAGTCTTTGGCCAGCAGCTTGGCGACGTCGGCGTCGTAGCCGTCGGGTTCGTTCTTGGCATTGGTCGTGCCGTAGGGCGGGAAGTCGACCAGCATGCCGATCGTGATCTCGCCCTTCTTCTTGATGTCAGCCATGGTCTGGGCCGATGCGAAGGGTGCGAAGGCGGTCAGTGCGGCGCCGAGGCCGAGCGCTGCGACGGCCGCACGGCGGGTGGTGAAGAAGGTCATGTCGAAGTCTCCTGGGTTGAGGACAGAAACGAAAAGAGAAACAAGCTCAGCGCGCGAGCGCCCGGGCGCGCCGGCGTTCCATGCGCGCGGCCGCCAGCGACAGCGGCCAGCAGATGACGAAGTAGATCGCCGCCACTGTCGTGAACACGTAGAGCGGCTGGAAGGTCGCGTTGTTGATGATCTGGCCGGCGCGCGTGATCTCGGTGAAGCCGATGATCGCGGCCAGCGAAGTGCCCTTGATGATCTGCACCACGTAGCCCACGGTCGGCGGCAACGCGATCTTGAAGGCCTGCGGCAGCACCACGTCGCGCATGCGGCTCGCGTAGCCGAGGTTGAGCGCCTGTGCTGCCTCCCACTGGCCGCGCGGAATGGCCTCGATGCAGCCGCGCCAGATCTCGCCGAGGAAGGCCGCGCTGTTGAGGACGAGCGCCACGCCGGCCGCGATCCACGGGTTGATATCGAAGCCGAGCACCGGCGCGCCGAAGAAGATCAGGAAGAGCTGCAGCAACAGCGGCGTGCCCTGGAAGATCTGGATGAAGCCGGTGGAAAGAAGACGCGCGGTCTTGCTGTCCGAGGTGCGGGCCAGCGCGATCACGAGCCCGAGGATGGCGCCGCCTACGAAGGCGATCAGCGACAGCGCCAGCGTCCACTTGGCCGCCTCGAGGATGAACAGGAACTCTGGATAACCGAAGGTACGCATGGTGGTCAGCGCCGATCCGGATAGTTGAGGGTGCGCCGGTAAATCAGCTTGAACAGCGCCGAGAACGCGAGCGCCAGCGCCAGGTAGATGGCGGCGACCACGATGTAGATCTCGAAGCTGCGGAAGGTCTGCGACTGCAGGTTGGCGGCGACCGAGGTCAGGTCGTCGGCCGAGATCACCGACACCACCGCCGAGCTCAGCATCAGCAAAATGAACTGGCTGGTGAGCGCGGGGTAGATGGCCTTGAGCGCCGGCTTGATGATGACGAAGCGGAAGATTTCCCAGGGCTTGAGGTTGAGCGCCCTGCCCGCCTCGATCTGGCCCTTGGGAATCGACTCGATGCCGGCGCGGACGATCTCGGCCGCATAGGCGCCGAGGTTCACCACCATCGCGGTGAGCGCCGCCGTGTAGGGCGACCAGCGCAACCCGATGGCCGGCAGCGCGAAGAAAAAGAAGAACAGCTGCACCAGGAAGGGCGTGTTGCGGATCACCTCGATGTACGCGTTCACGATGAAGCGCAGCCAGCCCGGCCCCGAGGTCTTGCCCCAGGCGCAGAAGATGGCCACCACCAGGCCCAGCAGCGTGGCGACGAGCGAGAGCTGGATGGTGATCCAGGTGCCTTTCAAGAGCAGCGGCCACGCGGCAAAGACAGCGTCGAACTGGAATTGGTAGTTCACGGGGGAGACAGGTTCGGGATGGTGCATCCCGCTCTGGAGACAAGACTTCGATGCGAGGGAACGAAGTGTATGAAACCGGTTTCAGCATCACATCAGGGATTTCCCCTAGTCGGCCTTCTGCCTACACTCGCACGATGCTGACCACCACCCTGCCGGACACCGCGACACGGGGCGAAAGTGCGGGCGCCGCGCCCACCGTGCGCCATCTGCGCCAGGCCCTGTTGTGGCCCCTGCGGCTGATGCCGACGACGCAGCCCCGCCACGCGCACCGCAGCCCCTGGGACGTGCTGCACGAGCTCGGCGACGCTTCTCCCTGGCGCGAGGAGATCGACGAGTACACGGGCGACAGCGAGCGCTTCCACGAGCGCCACTACAACGAGTTCGTGAGCTTCCTTCCCTACGTGCAGCGCTTCCTCTACGGCGAAGGCCGCGCGCGGCGCCAGTCCGGGGGCCCCGACGGCGGCGACTCGCCGATGCGCATCTTCCGCCGGCGCGACATCGCCGCCGTGCGCGTGGTGGCCCGGCCCGGCGATGCGCCCGTCGTGCTGCAGGTGGTGCATGTCGACCTGTACTTCTTCTACGACGTCGACGTGGTGCTGCTCAACATGGAGGTCGGCGCCGACGACCTGAGCCTGCCGCTGGCGCAGGAAATCCTCTACCGCTTCGGCCGCGCCTATCCCGGCGGCTGGGATGCCCAGGGCGCTGCGCTGCATTGCATGCACAGCGTCGAGTGGCTGGGCAGCGACGGCAGCGTGCTTTCGAGTTCCGACGTGCAGAACCGCGAGGCCTTTCTCTCGCACGTGGCCGAGCACCGCGCGCCGCGCATTGCCGCGCACTGGGCCTGGCTGATGCAGCCGCTGGTGAGCGACCATTCGGAGCAGCCGGGCGAGCTGCGCTTCCGCCAGCTCGAGTACTACCGCATGCCGGTGATGGCCTACCTCTCGCTCGACGACCCGCGCCGGCTCTCGCGCAACGACTTCGTCCGCCTGGCTCTGGTCACGGGCGCGGCCGAGCCTGCGGTCGGCGGCGCCGGCCCCCTGCCCTATGCCGAAGAGCACGTGGCCGACTTCGAGCAGAAATACTGCTACGACCGCTTCTGGGTCGATGCCGGCGCCGCGCCCAACACGCGCTACATGTGCAACGGCCGCGCGCTCATCGTGGTCGGCGACGCGCACTCCGAATACTTCTGCTGCCGCGACCGCGGCGTGCTGGCGCAGTTCCGGCACCAGCACTTCCTGCTGTTCCTGATTGCGCATTTCCAGAAGGCCGCGCTGCTGATGTTCTCCGATCGCCTGGTCGAGGCGCTGCGCATGCTCAACATACACGACGTGGCCAGCGTCAAGCGTTTCAAGCGCGCGATCCGCACAAGCTTCGAGGGCTTTCTTCGCTTCACGCACCGCTACTGGTTCCACGAGATCTCGGAACAGGCGCAGGTGCGCGCGCTGTCGCACCTGTGCACCACGCACCTCGGGCTCGATCCGCTCTACGAGGAGGTCAAGGTGCGCATCGCCGACATGAACACGTATCTCGACGCCGACAGCCTGCGCCGCCAGGCCAACACGGTGGTGCGGCTCACGGTGGTCACGCTGTTCGGCCTGATCGGCACCATCACCACCGGCTTCCTCGGCATGAACCTGCTGGCCGAGGCCGAGGCGCCGCTGGCACGCAAACTGGTGTGGTTTGCCGTGGTGGGCGTGCTGACCACCTGCCTCACGGTCTACACCATGGTCAAGTCGAAGCGGCTGTCGGACTTTCTGGATGCGCTCTCGGACGAGCGCCATACCTTCCGCACCAAGCTGGCGGTGCTGATGCGGGTCTGGCGGCCGGGGTCGGACTAGGGCCTGTTAACAGGCCCTAAGCTCGGAGCGAATGTTCCGCTGCACGACGGGTTTCATCAGCCCGCCGACGCGTCCTTGCTCCGCGGCAGCCACACCTCGATCGCGCCGGGCGCCGCCTTGATCGAGCGCGGCAGCAGCTTGATGACCCAGGGCTGGCCGGTCGGCGAGGCGGCGGTCTGGACCAGGGCCTGCGCGCAGGCGCGCGCCGTCTCGTCGCGGATGATCACGCTGGGCTCGGGATGGCCGGTGGGCGGCGAGCGTCCGGCCCGGCGCGAGGTGCTGAGCACGTCCTCCATCGGCGGCACCGAAGCGCCCAGCGCGCGCCAGGGTCCGCGCCACGCGCGGGCCTTGTCGCGCAGCGCGGAGCCGTAGGTCTGGATGTAGACCACGGTGTCGTTGCACACGCCGGCCGGCGGCGGCGCGACCGCGGCGGGCGCGGGAGGCGTGCCGTTCGCCGGCGCTTCGCCGTTCTGGGCTGGCCGCGGCATGTAGGGCGGCTGCGCCCCCTGCACGACTGGCGGCGGCGCGGCGGCGACCTGCACGTCGGGCGGCCCGGTGAGCCGATCGCGCAGCCACACCACCACCGGCCAGGGCTCAGGCAAGGTGCCGCTGCAGTTCTGCTTGGAACCCGTCTGCCCGGAGTAGTCGCGCGCCCAGTAGCGCGGCGCGCACGCCGGCGCCTGCGTCGGCTGCAGGCAGTCGATGCCGTTGCCGGGGTCGAGCAGACGCGCGCAGGCCGGCGTGCGCTGCTCGGGCGCTTCGTTGGTGCAGGCCTGTTTGGCATCGTCGACGATGCGCACCGAGAGCCGGAACTTCGCCATGAAGTTCTCGCTGCCGTCGCGGCACAGCAGATCGCCGGTGCGCAGCAGCTCGGCGGCCAGCAGCGCCGGCGCTTCGCTGGTCGTGGCGGCGCCGGCGCGCAGGCGGGCCCAGAGTTCGGTGAGGTCCTTGAATGCGCTGTTCTCGGCCTTCTGCGTCTCGGCACGCTGCACGCGCCAGCTGTCGATGCCCTGCCAGGCCGCGACGCCGAAGGTGGCGGCCGTGCCGAGCCCGACCGATGCGGTCACGGCGCCGGCCTTCATCACGCGGGCCTGCAGCCGGCTCATCGCGCCGGCCGTGGGGGCGGCGGCGCCGTCCTTGTCGTCGCTGGCGTCAGCCGCGCGCGCCGCCGGCTGCGCCTGGCCGTCGTCGGGCACGAAGAGCCCGGGCGCGCCCATCGCCACCTGGTCGAGCATCTCGCCTTCGAGGCGCGAGCCGATCTCGGCGCCGAGCCGGAAGTAGCTCTCCCATTGGGCCTCGTCGAAGAACTGGTCGGTGGTCGGCTGCTGCGGAAAGAGCGGATTGGCAGCCTTGAAATTCACCAGGTCGACCGGCAGCGCCGCCGAGACGTTGGGCTTGACCAGCACGATCTGCCCCGTCGCGCCGCTCGCATAGCGCACCTGCGCCAGCGCCAGGCAGGCCTGGCTGTGGGGCGAGGCAAGATCGTTGAGCGAGCCGAAGGCGCCCAGGTGCGCCCAGTCGGCGCCGGGCCGCGGCTTCATGAAGGTGATCTCGGCGTTGAGGTCGATGCGGGCGCGCCGGATCAGGATCTCGAGGTCGCAGAAGCGGTACTCCGGATCGGCGCCGCAATCCGCGATCACGATCAGCGAGGCCTGCTGCCGCAGCAGCGCGTAGGCGCCAGTGTTCTCGAAATGGCCGCCGTCGCTCAGGTACCAGTTGGCCGAGCTGCTGCCGGGAAAGGCGCCGAAGCATTCGAGCAGCATGAAGCGCGTCTTCATCAGGAGCGGGCTGGCATGCACGGCGGCGCCGCGCTGCACGATGCCGGCTTCGGCGCTGTTCCACCAGTAGCCGAGCCTGAGGCCCGCGAACACCGACAGCGCCGCGATGCCGCGCTTGGTGAGCCGGCCGAGCCCGGGCGCGAAGGCCGCGCCCGAGATCGCCGTCCATGCGCCAAGCGTGAGCGCGCCGTCGCCATGCGCCTGCGCCCAGTTGGCGCCGCCGGCCTGCATCCAGCCCAGCGGGCCGATCGTGAGCGGCTGGCTCTTGCGGTCGCGGTTGAACAGGCGCTGCTTGGGGTCGTGCGTCTGGTTGATGCAGACGTTGGCCAGGTGCACCGGTCCGCCATGCAGGTGCGGCGCATAGCGAAGCTGCGAGATGTCGTCGCGCGCATCGACCTCGCCGACCGGCACCCGCGGCGGCTCGAGGCCCGAGACCGCGTCCGTCGGGCTGGCGCCCAGGCGCTTGGCGTTGGCGGCGCCGAGGTAGCCGCGCACGATGCGCGCCTTGTAGAACATGTGCAGCGAGGAGACGTTGAGAAAGCCGAAGTTGCGCCCGGTGACCAGCGCATAGCTGCCGACGATCACGGCGATGGTGCCGAGCCAGACCCAGCCGCGCGAGAAGTCCAGCCCCTCGGGCGTGAACACCGGCAGCAGCACCACCGAATAGACCACGCCGACCCACCAGGCCGCGAGGCAGAAGGCCAGCAGCAGGCCGAACAGGCTGGCGAGCGTCAGCATCAGCGTCTTGCCGATGCCGGGCGCCTGGCGCTTCTGCGACAACAGCATCGGCAGCACGCCGCGCAGCGCCGCTGCCACGATCAGCAGCGCCGCGCCGTAGGAAGCACGCTCCCGCTGGGTTTCGGCCGCGAGCCACCAGGCGCTGCGGTCGAGCAGGCCCAGCATCACGATCAGCAATGCCGAGTTGATCACCGCGGCGAGCCCCTCCGTCAGCTCGTTGCGCAGCTGCGCCGGCGTGCGCTTGCTGCTGCGCCACAGCACCCACAGCAGCGCGACCACCCAGCACAGCGCGAAGGCCACGAAGGTGGGCGCGAGCCAGAGCGGCCCGCTGTAGTGCCGCACCAGCCGCGGCCCGATCCAGCAGGCGCCGGCGCCGAGCGCGCACCACATCGCCACCTGCAGCAGCATCGACGAGGTGGACGGCTTGTCGCGCACCGACCAGTAGGCGCAGGCCAGCACCACCGATGCGATGAAGGGACCGACCAGCGTGAACCACAGCGTGGGCCACTGCGTCGACCATTGCACCAGCAGGCGCACCGACTGCACGCTTGCGAGATCGGTCACGCCGGCCTGCGCGTCCGAGGGCAGGCTGTTGAGGTCCACGGCACGGAACACCGTGTCCCACAGCAGCAGGTTGATGGCGGCCAGCACCATGCCGATCAGGCCGGCGGCGATCGCGATCTCGATATGCGTGCCCAGCAGGTTGCGCAGGTAGAGCGCGCTGGCGAACAGCGTGTCGCGCAGCCCGCCCGGAATGAGGTAGCGGCCGTTGCTGCGCAGCCACCAGCCGAAGCGCGCGCGATCGACGTCGCCGAGCGCGCGCTCGATGTCGCGCACCTCGTCGGCCGATTTCGCTTCGGTACAGAGCCGGCCCAGGGTGGCGCCGATGTAGCCGCCGCCCGAGACGGTCGAGACCAGGTCGAACTTGAGCAGTTGCCGGCGCGAGGCCAGCGCCTTCATCAGTCCGAGGCAGAAGGTGGCGCTGCGGATGCCGCCGCCCGACAGGGCCAGGCCCCAGGGCCTGCGGCCGTCGTCGACGCCCGCCAGCGCCTTGCGGCGCGTTGCCACCAGCTCTTGGATGGTGTCGTCCATGCGGCTCCTCGTCGTTCCGCGTGGAATATTTCACGCTTGGCGAGGGGTATCAATGCCGCAAATGGTCTATGCCGGAATGCAAGTCATTTGGTTAAGCTCGCGGCGATGACAGCCGACACCCTCTGCAGAGGCCTTCTCCTGGCCGCGGCCTGCGGCCTCATGGCCGCTTGCGCCAGCACCTCCACCGGCGCCTGCGAAACGCCCTATGCGGCATCGCCGCAGTTCAATGGCTGCAGCTTTCAGAATCCGCCGAATCCGCAGGCCCTGCCCTCCGCGAGCCCGTGGAAGATCTGGTCGCGCTTCATCGCGGGCACCAAGAACGGCACCGTGCCGGTCGACCCGATTCCCGTGCGCGCCGTCACCACCGCGCAACTCGACGCCCTGGATCCGCAGGGCACCCATGTGATCCGCCTCGGCCACTCCTCCCACCTGCTCAAGTTGCGCGGCAAGTACTGGCTGATCGACCCGGTGTTCAGCGAGCGCAGTTCGCCCTTCCAGTGGATCGGGCCCCGGCGCTTCCACCAGCCGCCGCTCACGCTCGAGCAGCTGCCGCCGATCGAGGGGCTGATCCTCTCGCACGACCACTACGACCACCTCGACGTGGCGACCATCGAGTACCTGGCGCAGCGCGTGCAGCGCTATTTCGTGCCGCTGGGCGTGCGCGCTCGCGTGATCGAGATGGGCGTGCCGGCCGAGCGCGTGGCCGAGTTCGACTGGTGGCAGGCCGCGGAGCACGACGGCGTCGGCCTCACGGCGACGCCGGCGCAGCATTTCTCGGGCCGCACGCTGAACGACCGCAACAAGACGCTGTGGGCCTCCTGGGTCATCCAGAGCGGTGGCGAGCGCATCTTCTACAGCGGCGACTCGGGCTACTTCCCCGGCTTCAGGCAGATCGGCGAGCGCTTCGGCGGCTTCGACCTGGCCTTGATGGAAAACGGCGCCTACGACAGCTACTGGCCTTCGGTGCACATGACGCCCGAACAGAGCGTGCAGGCCTTCCAGGACCTGCGCGGCAAGATGCTCTACGTGGTGCACAACAGCACCTTCGACCTGGCCTTCCACACCTGGCGCGACCCGCTGGACCGCATTGCCGACCTCTCGCAGGCGAAGAAGATCGAGCTTGCGACGCCGGAGATCGGCGAGGTGCTGACGGTGGGACGGCCGCGCACGAACGTGCGCTGGTGGGAAAGCCTGAGGTAGGCCCCATCCCAAACCGTTCGTGCTGAGCTCGGCCTGTCCTGGGCCGGTCGAAGGTCGAAGGTCGAAGGTCGAAGCCGGTACCAGGCATCGACAAGCTCAGCCCGAACGGTTGTTGGCCCGCTCTCTCGCGCGCCGCACCTGCCGGCTCTGGCCCGCCTCCGCCGCGCGCCGCTCCCGCTCCCGGCGCGCATCGCGCCGGCGCTTGCCGAGCCAGCGCGCGAGCAGGAAGCTGCAGGCGCAGCTGATGACGAGAACGAAGATGCCGAGGGCGCCGAATTCCATGCTCAGAGCACCCGCACGATGCTCGTCGGCTTGAAGCCGAGATCGGCCGCCTTGCCCTTGCGCGCGCGGCTGGCGCGAGCGTTGTTGAGCGTGCGGATCTCCAGCGTCTCCTCGCGTTCCTTGCCGCCGCGGCCGATACCTTCGATCTTCACGCTGCGCGTGTAGGCCGCGGCGCCGGCGAGCGTGTCCTTGGCGTCGAGGTCGATCAGCATGAGCCCGCGGCCGCCCTTGGGCAGCGCCTTCATCTCGAGGATCTCGAAGGTCAGGATGCGTCCGCCCGTCGAGGCGCAGGCCACGTGCGTCGCCGGCGGCATCGGCTCGGCACCGCTCGCGCCGCCGACCAGCGAGGGCCGGGTGAGCTGCTCGCCCTCGCCCACGTCGACGAAGGCCTTGCCGCCGCGCTGGCGCGACATCATGTTCTCGACCGAGGCGATGAAGCCGTAGCCGCCCGTGTTGGCGAGCAGCAGCGCCGCCCCGGGCGGTCCCGCGAAGTAGTGCGCCACGTGCGTGCCGCTGTCGAGATCGATCAGCGTCGTGACCGGCTGGCCGTCGCCGCGCCCGCCCGGCAGCGAGGCCACGGGCACGGTGTAGACGCGCACGGTCTTGTCCTTGGCGGTGCCGAAGACCAGCAAGGTGTCGACCGAACGGCACTCGAAGGCGCCGTAGAGCGCATCGCCGGACTTGAAGCTGTACTCGGGTGCGGCCGCACCCGCGGCGCGCTCGCTGGCCCAGCCCTTCTGCGTGCGGACCCAGCCCTTCTGAGAGACGATCACCGTCACCGGCTCGTCGACCACGCGCACTTCGGCGACGGCGCGCTTCTCGGCCTGGATCAGCGTGCGGCGCGGGTCCTCGAAGCTCTTCGCGTCCTGCTCGATCTCCTTCACCAGCAGGCGGCGCAGCGCCGCCGGGCTCGCGAGGATGTCCTCGAGCTTCTTCTGCTCCTCGCGCAGGCCCTTGAGCTCCTGCTCGATCTTGATGGCCTCCAGCCGCGCCAATTGGCGCAGGCGGATCTCGAGGATGTCCTCGGCCTGCCGCTCGCTCAAATCGAAGCGCGCGATCAGCGCCGCTTTCGGATCCTCGGCCGCACGGATGATCGCGATCACCTCGTCGATGTTGAGCAGCACCAGCTGCCGGCCTTCGAGGATGTGGATGCGGTCCTGCACCTTGCCCAGGCGATGGCGCGAGCGCTTCTCGACCGTGATCTCGCGGAAGGCGATCCACTCGTTGAGCATCTGGCGCAGCGACTTCTGCGTCGGCTTGCCGTCGATGCCGACCATCGTGAGATTGATCGGCGAGGAGCTTTCGAGCGAGGTCTGCGCCAGCAGCGTGGTGATGAACTCCTCCTGACTGATGCGCGAGGTCTTGGGCTCGAACACCAGGCGCACGGCCGCATCCTTGCTCGACTCGTCGCGCACCACGTCGAGCACCGAGAGCACGGCCGCCTTCAGCTGCGTCTGCTCGGCCGTGAGCGCCTTCTTGCCGGCACGGATCTTGGGATTGGTGAGCTCCTCGATCTCTTCCAGCACCTTCTGCGTGCTCACGCCCGGCGGCAACTCGTTGACCACCAGCTGCCACTGGCCGCGTGCGAGCTCCTCGATCTTCCAGCGCGCGCGCACCTTGAGCGAGCCGCGGCCGGTGCGATAGGCCTCGGCGATGTCGGCCGCGCCGCTGATGATCTGCGCGCCGCCCGGATAGTCGGGGCCGGGCACCAGCGCGAACAGCTCTTCCTCGCTGAGCTTGCCGTTCGACTTGATCAGCGCCACGCAGGCGTCTGCGATCTCGCGCAGGTTGTGGCTCGGGATCTCGGTGGCCAGGCCGACCGCGATGCCGCTCGCGCCGTTGAGCAGCGTGAAGGGCAGCCGCGCGGGCAGCAGGCGCGGCTCCTCGGTCGAGCCGTCGTAGTTGGGGATGAAATCGACCGTGCCCTCGTCGATCTCGTCGAGCAGCAGGCTGGTGATGCGCGCCAGCCGCGCCTCCGTGTAGCGCATCGCCGCGGCGCCGTCGCCGTCGCGGCTGCCGAAGTTGCCCTGGCCGTCGACCAGCGGATAGCGCTGCGAGAAATCCTGCGCCATGCGCACCAGCGCGTCGTAGGCGGCCTGGTCGCTGTGCGGATGGAAGCGGCCCAGCACGTCGCCGACCACGCGCGCGCTCTTGACCGGCTTGGCACCGACAGTGCCGTTGGCGCCGCCGAAGCCCAGGCCCATGCGCGACATCGAATAAAGAATGCGCCGCTGCACCGGCTTCTGGCCGTCGCTGACGTCGGGCAGCGCGCGGCCCTTGACCACGCTGAGCGCGTATTCGAGGTAGGCGGTCTGCGCGTAGTCGGCCAGCGTGAGGGCGTTGTCGCCTTCGTCGGCAGGGCCCAGGAGATCGAGCGGGGGTTGGGAGTCCATGAAGAAAAGAGAGAAGAAAAAAAGAGTTGCAGGCCGTCGCGTGCGAGCGCGCTCAGCCCAGTGTGAATGCCTCGTGCACCGCCGATTGCACGCTGCCGCCCAGCACCGCGCCGCCGCCCGCGACGTAGATCCAGTCGCCGATCACGGCCGCGCCCACCGCATGGCGCGGCGTGGGCATGGGCGCATGGCGCTGCCAGCTGTCGGCCACCGGATCGTAGCTTTCCATCTGGCCGAAGACCTTGGCCAGGCGCGGCACGCCGCCGGCCAGGAAGCCGCCCTCGCCGCCCATGGCATAGAGGCGGCCGCGATAGACCACCAGGCCATGGCCCGAGCGCGCGGTGGGCAGCGGCGCGCGCAACTCCCAGGTGTCGCGCGCCGGCAGGTAGACGTGGTGCAGTTCGGTGTTGTATTCGAAGGTGTTGAAGCGCCCGCCGATCACGTGGATCTGGCCGTTGTGCGCAATGCAGCCCACATGGTCGCGCGCGCCGGGCAGCGGTTTGCGCGAGGACCAGCGGTCGGCCTGGGGGTCGTAGACCTCGTGCCAGCCCACGCTGGCGCGTTCGGCCGCGGGCTCGGACGCGCCGCCGATCAGGTGGATGGCGCCACCCTGCACCACAGCGGCCGCGGCGCCTCGCGGGCGCGGCAGCGGCGCGATGGCGGTCCAGCGGTTGGCCGCAATCTCATAGACGTAGGCGTTGGTGTCCGAGCGCCGGTTCTGCTCGACGAAGCCGCCGAGGGCATAGACGCGCCCGCCCTCGGCCGCCACCGCGACGTGGTTGGCGCCGCGCGGCAGCGGCGCGCCGTCGAGCCAGCGGTCGGCGGCCGGATCGTAGATGTGGTGGTAGTCGCGGTTGACCGCGCCTTCGCCGTAGCCGCCGACCACGTGCATGCGGCCTTGCGCGGCCGTGGCCCAGGCCATCTCGCTGCGCGGGATCGGCAGGGCCGCGCGCGGCACCCAGCGGCCCGGCGCGCCGGCCGGCGCCGGGCTGTCGGTGACGCGCTGTGCCTCCTGCTCCGGCGTCATGTGGTGCGGCACGCCGCCCTGCAGCCTGGCGTAGGGTTCGGCCGAGGACGGGGCCACGGGCAGATGGTGCTGCGCGCGCGCCGCACCGGTCGTGGCGGCCAGCGCGGTGGCGAGAACGAAGTTTCGGCGCTGCATCGAGCTTCAGGACAGGGCGGGATCGAGCCGCAGCCCCTGCGGCGGCTCGGGCAGCGAAGGCATCGCGGGCACGCCCCGCGAATCCGGCGGCATGTTGCCGCGGCCCAGCGCACCGCCGCGCGGCGGCGCAAGTTCCATGCGCACGCGCCCCGGCGCCTTGCCGCCGCGGCCTGCGGCCGCCGAAGGCTTGAGATAGGCGTAGAGCTGCAGCACCGTCTTCACGTAGTTCTGCGTCTCGCGGTAGTTCGGTATCTTGTTGCCGGCGCGCTGCACCGCGCCCTCGCCCGCGTTGTAGGCCGCAAGCGCGAGCTCGATGTCGCCGGGGAACATCTCGATCAGGTCGCTCAGGTAGCGCGAGCCGGCAGCGATGTTGATGCGCGGGTCGAACAGCTTCTTCTCGAGCGAGCCGCGCTTGTCGGCCTGCACGCCGTAGCGCTGCGCGGTGGCCGGCATCAATTGCATGAGGCCGAGCGCGCCCTTGGGCGACACGGCCTGCGCATCGAAGCCCGACTCGGTGGCGATCAGGGCCTGCAGCAGTTCGTAGTCGATCGCATGGCGCCTGGCGGCTTCGCGCAACGCTCCCTGCGCGGGCTTGTAGCTGGGCGAGGCCTCGAACAGCGCGAGCAGGGTCTGCGAGGCGCGCGGCACCTTGCCGTCGATCCTGCCGGCGCGTCCGCGCAAAAGCGGACCGATGCCGTCCGCCGTGTCGAAGCTCTGGCCGCCGCGGAAGAACAGCTGGTAGCGCTCGTCGAGCTTTTCGGGCGCGAAATGCGCGACGCCCCGCTCGTCGACGTAGCCAAAGATGTCAGCCGCGTGCGCGAGCGGCTGCGTCGTCGACAGCAGCAGGGCCAGCAGCAATGGGAGGAAACGGCCAAGGGTGCGCATGGGGGTCAGAGACGCATTTTCGGCGCGAACGCCTACTGCGTCACGCGCTCAAACATCGACCTCGACATCGTCGGCCCGCAGCTCCATCAACTCGCGTCGCGCCGCGGCCTCGCCCTTGCCCATCAGCTTGGTGATCTCGCCCTGCGTGCCCGAGACGTCGAAGCGGCCCAGGCGCACCTGCAGCAGTCGCCGCGTGTCGGGGTTGAGGGTCGTCTCCCACAGCTGCTCGGCGCTCATTTCGCCCAGGCCCTTGAAGCGGCTGATGCTCCAGGCGCCTTCGCGCACGCCGTCCTTGCGCAGCTTGTCGAGGATGGCGACCAGTTCGCCCTCGTCAAGCGCGTAGACCTTCGAGGCCGGCTTCTTGCCGCGCGCCGGCGCGTCGACGCGGAAGAGCGGCGGCTTGGCGACATACACGTGACCGGTTTCGATCAGTTTCGGGAAATGGCGGAAGAACAGCGTCAGGAGCAGCACCTGGATGTGCGAGCCGTCGACGTCGGCATCGCTCAGGATGCAGACCTTGCCGTAGCGCAGGCCCGACATGTCGGGCGTGTCCTCGGGGCCGTGCGGATCGATGCCGATCGCGACCGAGATGTCATGGATTTCGGTGTTGGCGAAGAGGCGGTCGCGCTCCACTTCCCAGGTGTTGAGCACCTTGCCGCGCAGCGGCAGGATGGCCTGGCTTTCCTTGTCGCGGCCCATCTTGGCGCTGCCGCCGGCCGAATCGCCCTCGACCAGGAACACCTCGTTGTGGGCGATGTCCTTGCTCTCGCAGTCGGTCAGCTTGCCGGGCAGCACGGCCACGCCCGAACCCTTGCGCTTCTCGACCTTCTGGCCGGCCTTCTGGCGTGTCTGCGCGGCCTTGATGGCCAGCTCGGCGAGCTTCCTGCCGTAATCGACGTGCTGGTTGAGCCACAGCTCCAGCGCCGGCCGCACGAAGCTGGACACCAGCCGCACGGCGTCGCGCGAATTGAGCCGCTCCTTGATCTGGCCCTGGAACTGCGGATCGAGCACCTTGGCCGAGAGCACGTACGAGGCGCGCGCGAACACGTCTTCGGGCAGCAGCTTCACGCCCTTGGGCAGCAGCGAATGCAGTTCGATGAAGCTCTTGACCGCGTTGAACAGGCCGTCGCGCAGACCGCTCTCGTGCGTGCCGCCGGCGCTGGTGGGAATGAGGTTGACGTAGCTCTCACGCACCGGCTGGCCTTCCTCGGTGAAGGCGACGCACCACTCGGCGCCCTCGCCCTCGGCGAAGTTGTCGGCGTTCTTGTCGGCATGGCCCGCGCCTTCGAACAGCGGGATCACCGGGTCGCCGTTGAGCTCCTGCATCAGGTAGTCGCGCAGACCGCCCTTGTAGAGCCACTGCTGCGTTTCCTTGGTCTTCTCGACCACCAGCGTGACGGTGACGCCCGGCATCAGCACGGCCTTGCTGCGCAGCAGATGGGTCAGCTCATGGATCGGAAGCTGGGGCGATTCGAAGTACTTGGCGTCCGGCCAGGCGCGCACCGTGGTGCCCTGCTTGCGGTCGCCGCCGTCGTTGGCGCGCACCACCAACGGCTCGATCACGTCGCCGCCGGAGAACGCGAGCTGCGCTGCCTTGCCTTCGCGAAAGGATTGGACCTCGAGCCGCACCGACAGCGCATTGGTCACCGACACGCCCACGCCGTGCAGGCCGCCCGAGAAGCTGTAGGCACCGCCCGAGCCCTTGTCGAACTTGCCGCCCGCGTGCAGCCGGGTGAACACCAGTTCGACCACCGGCGCCTTTTCTTCCGGATGCAGGCCGAAGGGGATGCCGCGGCCGTCGTCCTCGACGCTGACCGAGCCGTCCGCGTGCAGCGTGACCTTGATCTTCTTGCCGTAGCCCGCGAGCGCCTCGTCGGCGGCGTTGTCCAGCACTTCCTGGATGATGTGCAGCGGGTTGTCCGTTCGGGTGTACATGCCCGGTCGCTGCTTGACGGGCTCGAGGCCCTTGAGAACGCGGATCGAGCCTTCCGAATAGGCCGGGGGAGTCTTGCTGAGGGTCGCCATGGGGGCGGATTGTATGCGTGGCCCGGCGAAAACCCTGTATGGACATACAGAAGCCCTCTGATGCCGCCGCCGCATCAGCGCGGCCCGAAAATATCAACAATCCCCGTCGCCGCCGTGCCATGCGGCTGCTCCGGCTTTGGATACATTGCCTGGAATGAATTCCACCCTCAAGCCGCTGTCGCTCAAGCAAGTCCTGTTTTGCGGCGCCATGATCGTCACCCTCTCCATGGGCATCCGCCACGGCTTCGGCCTCTGGCTGCAGCCGATCACGCAGGAACAGGGCTGGTCGCGCCAAGGCTTCTCGCTCGCGATCGCGATCCAGAACCTGTCCTGGGGCGTCATCGGCGTCTTCGCCGGCATGCTGGCCGACAAGCTGGGCGCCTTTCGCGTGCTGGTGATGGGCGCGGTGTTCTACGCCCTGGGCCTCGCGGGCATGGCGCTCTCGCCCACGCCGCTGCTCTTCGCGCTGACGGCCGGCGTGCTGATCGGCGCCGCGCAGGCCGGCACCACCTACGCCGTGATCTACGGCGTGATCGGCCGCCAGATTCCAGTGGAGCGGCGCTCCTGGGCCATGGGGGTGGCCGCCGCGGCCGGCTCCTTCGGGCAGTTCCTCATGGTGCCGGTCGAGGGCCACCTGATCGCGGGCTTCGGCTGGCACACGGCCCTGCTGGTGCTGGCGCTCATGGTGCTCCTGATCGTGCCGCTCGCTTTCGGCCTGCGCGAGCCGCGTGTCGGCCACGCAGCCGTCGCGCACCGCGACCAGACCATCCTGCAGGCGGTGCACGAGGCCTTCAAGTACCCGAGCTTCGTGCTGCTGATGGCGGGCTATTTCGTCTGCGGCTTCCAGTTGGCGTTCGTCGGCGTGCACATGCCGAGCTACCTGCGCGACAAGGGGCTGTCGCCCGAGGTGGCGAGCTATGCGCTGGCGCTGGTCGGGCTGTTCAATGTCTTCGGCACCTACGTCGCAGGCTCGCTCGGGGCCCGGCTGGCCAAGCGCAAGCTGCTGGCCGCCATCTACTTCAGCCGTGCGGCGGCGATCGCGATCTTCCTGCTGACGCCGATCACGCCGCTCACGGTGTACGTGTTCGCGAGCGTGATGGGCTTCCTGTGGTTGTCGACCGTGCCGCTGACCAGCGGCATCGTGGCCCAGATCTTCGGCGTGGCGCACCTGTCGATGCTGGGCGGCTTCGTGTTCCTGAGCCACCAGGTCGGCTCCTTCCTCGGCGTCTGGCTCGGCGGCTATCTCTACGACAGCACCGGCAGCTACGACATCGTCTGGTACCTCGCAATCGCGCTCGGCGTGTTCGCGGCGCTGGTCAACCTGCCGGTCAAGGAAGGCGCGATCGCGCGCCCGGTTCCTCAGCCGGCCTGAGATCCTTCGCCATGCGCCCCAACACACGCCATCACCTCGTGCAAGCCGGCTGGCTGGGCGCGGCGGTGCTGGCACTGCTGGGCGTGTTCGCGCTTTACACGCGCCCCGGCTTCCTCGTGACGCTGGTGGACCAGATCTGGGCCTGCTTCTGAGCCACGACCTCCCGCCCTCCCCCTGGATCGTGGGCTGGTCGCACCTGCTGGCGCCCGGCGCCGGCGTGCTCGACGTGGCCTGCGGCGCGGGGCGGCACATGCGCTGGTTCGCTGAGCGCGGGCATCCGGTGACGGGCGTGGACCGGTCGCCGGAAGCCATCGCTTCGGCGGCCGAGTTCGGGCAGGCTGTGCTGGCCGACATCGAGTCCGGGCCCTGGCCCCTTGGCGGCCGGGTATTCGGGGCGGTGATCGTCACCAACTACCTCTGGCGGCCGCGCCTGCCCGAGATCGTCGCCGCGGTCGCGCCCGGCGGCGTGCTGCTCTACGAAACCTTCGCCGCGGGCAACGAGACCGTGGGCAGGCCCTCGCGGCCCGATTTCCTGCTGCAGCCGGGCGAACTGCTCGGCGCCTGCGCGGGCCTGCGGGTCGTGGCTTACGAGGATGGCTTCCTGGCACAGCCGGAGCGCTTCATGCAGCGGATCGCGGCCGTCCGGCCCGCCATCCACTCGCCCGGAACGCCGCCGCGCTACCCGCTCCGAGGGCCCGCCGCCAGTTAGTAGAATGTCTGCTTTTCGTCCACCGACAAAAGAGACCCCCTTGGAGCAACTGACAGGCAGCATCGTCGCGCTCGTCACGCCGATGCATGACGACGGCAGTGTCGACTATCCCGCCCTGCGCCGGCTGATCGACTGGCACATCGACGAAGGCACCGATTGCCTCGGCGTGGTCGGCACCACCGGCGAGTCGCCGACGGTCGACGTCGAGGAGCACTGCGAGATCATCCGCGTCGCGGTCGAACAGGCCAAGGGCCGCGTTCCCGTGATGGCCGGCTGCGGCGCCAATTCCACCAAGGAAGCGATCGAACTCGCCAGGTTCGCCAAGGGCGTGGGCGCCGACTCGCAATTGCAGGTGGTGCCCTACTACAACAAGCCGACGCAGGAAGGCCAGTACCTGCACTTCAAGGCGATCGCCGAGGCCGTGGGCGATCTGCCTATCGTGCTCTACAACGTGCCCGGCCGCACGGTGGCCGATATGGCGCACGACACCGTGCTGCGCCTGGCGCAGGTGCCCGGCATCGTCGGCATCAAGGAAGCCACCGGCAACATCGAACGCGCGCAGTGGCTGATCCGCGATCTGCCGAAGAATTTCGCGGTCTATTCGGGCGACGATCCGACCGCCGTCGCGCTGATGCTGTGCGGCGGCCAGGGCAACATCAGCGTCACGGCCAACGTGGCGCCGCGCAAGATGCATGAGCTTTGCATGGCCGCGATCGCCGGCGACACCCGGCGCGCGATGCAGATCCAGTTCGAGCTGATGCCGCTGCATCGCCATCTGTTCGTCGAACCGAATCCGATCCCGGTCAAGTGGGCCATGGCCCGGCTCGGCCTGTGCGGCGGTGCACTGCGCCTGCCGCTCACCGAGCTCGCCGAAGCGAGCCGTCCGGTGGTCGAGTCCGCGCTGCGCGCCAGCGGCTTGCTCAAGGACTGATTCCATCCGCACCGCCCTTCGCGAACGCCGGCAACCTTTTGCGCAGCCGGCGCTCTGACACAGCGGGACGCTGCTGCCCATCGATTGAGCTAAACATTCCACAAGGAAGACGACGTTGAAAACCATTTCGCGATTCGCACTGCTGGCCCTGATCGCCAGCCTCGCCGCCTGCTCGGTCCTCGAGAGCGACAAGATCGATTACAAGAGCGCCGGCAAGGCACCCACGCTCGAAGTGCCGCCCGACCTCACGCAGCTCTCGCGCGAAAACCGCTACGCGGTGCCCGGCGGCGCGGTGACGGCCAGCGGCTACCAGGCCGGCATTGCCAACGCGCCCAGCATCCCGACGGCCGTCGGCAACATCGGCGACGTTCGCATGGAGCGCTCGGGTTCGCAGCGCTGGATCGTCGTCAACCGCTCGCCCGACCAGCTCTGGGAGCCGGTGCGCGACTTCTGGCAGGAGAACGGCTTCCTGCTCACCACCGATCAGCGCAACCTCGGCATCATGGAGACCGACTGGGCCGAGAACCGTGCAAAGCTGCCGCAGGACGTCATCCGCGGCACGCTCGGCAAGCTGGTCGATTCGGTCTATTCCACCGGCGAACTCGATCGCTTCCGCACCCGCCTCGAGCGCACGCCCAACGGCACCGAGATCTTCGTGAGCCACCGCGGCATGGAAGAGGTCTACAACACCGCGCGCAAGGACCAGACGGTCTGGCAGCCGCGCGCCACCGACCCCGAGCTCGAAACCGAATTCCTGCGCCGCCTGATGGTGAAGCTGGGCGTTTCGCAGGAGCAGTCGAAGCTGCTCGCCGCGACCAGCGCACCCGCGCGCACCGCCAGCGTCGCCAACGTCGGTGGCCAGCCGGTGGTGCAGATCAACGAAAACTTCGAGCGGGCATGGCGCCGCGTCGGCCTCGCGCTGGACCGCACCGGCTTCACGGTCGAAGACCGCGACCGCAGCGCCGGCACCTACTTCGTGCGCTACGTGGCGCCCAACCCGGACAAGAAGGAGCCCGGCTTCTTCGGCAAGCTGTTCAGCAGCTCGGGCAAGGCCGAGGCGCCGCTCAAGTACCGCATCATGGTCAAGGGCCAGGGCGATGCCAGCACGGTGGCGGTACTCAACGAAAGCGGCGCGCCCGAAACCTCGGCGAATGCACAACGCATCGTGCAGGTCATCGCGGACGACCTGAAGTAGGTCTTCTCGAATGCTGCGCTTCCGCAGTCTGGGCAGCGGCAGCACGGGCAATGCCACGCTGGTCGAGGCGACGAGCGGCGGCCGCACATCGAGGCTCCTGATCGACTGCGGCTTCGGGCTGCGGCAGCTCGACGCGCGGCTGGCACGCGCAGGCCTCGCGGCCTGCGACATCGACGCGGTCTTCGTCACGCACGAGCATGGCGACCACATCGGCTGCGCACACGCGCTGTCGCGCCGCGAGCGGCTGCAGGTCTGGATGAGCGAGGGCACCTGGCTCGCCACCGGCGGGCGCGATTTCGAAGGCCGCCTGGGTCTGGCGCGCGACGGCGCTGACATCGAAGTCGGCGACATCGTGGTCCAGCCCTTCACCGTTCCGCACGATGCCCGTGAGCCGCTGCAGCTGCGCTGCACCGATGGCGCGCGCAGCCTCGGCGTGCTGACCGACCTCGGGCACGCGACACCGCACGTGCTGGCCCGCTTGATGGGGCTCGACGCGCTGCTGATCGAGTTCAATCACGACAGCGACATGCTGGCCGGCTCGGCCTATCCGCCCTTCCTGAAGCTGCGCGTCGGCGGCAACTACGGCCACTTGTCCAACGCCGCCGCGGCAGCCATTGCGCGTGCCGTGCATCACGGCGGACTGCGCCACGTTCTGGCAGCCCACCTGAGCGAACAGAACAACCGGCCCGAGATCGTGCGGCGCGCGATGGCCGAAGCACTCGGCGCCGGCGAGGACGAGATGCTGACGGCGAACGCCGCAGAGGGCTCGCCCTGGCTCGATCTCTAGGCAATCGGGATAGGGGCCGGTCAACAAAGACCGGACCCCTCCCACACCACCCGGCATGCGGGTCCGCACCGGGCGGTTCGAGAAGTTGAGGTCAGCATAGGCGGGGAACTCCGAGGCCGTCGAAGTATGCGATGGTGAGCACCCGGTTCAGGCCGAGTGCGCTGTTGTGCCACCAGCGGCGAGAGTTCCCGGCGATCTGGGCTGCCACATCGCGGCTGGCGCCCAAGGCGCGCAGTTCACGGTACATGGTCGGGCCCCGACACCAGAACTTCAGTTGGATGGCACGCAAGCGAATCCATCAGGATGTCGTGGTTCACGCGATCGAAGAATTTCTCCAAGTCCACGTCCACCACCACACCGTGCGTCCATCGACGCCGGCGCTCCCCTTGTTGGCTTTGACGCGTTTCCACGCCGCAGCCATGTTGTGCTTTGCCAGCGCCTGCTCCAGCAGGTCATCTGGCCCCCAGTGCGTTTGATCATGCCGCGACAGCTGTGCTTCATCGCGCCCCCGCTCAGGCGTGGCTTCACCTCGCCCTCGCGTCGGTCGCTCCGCTTGCGCGGACTTCTGATGCCATGCACTACCGGTCGACATGCCTCGTCACTGTCCTTCTCGTTCGGCCCTTCGCCGGATCACCCGACTACTATGGCCTCTGCTGACTTCTCGCTCCGGGCAGGCCCGTCGCCCTTTCAGGCACGAGGCGAGATCTCCCCAGGTAAGAACGCACTCCTTCATCACACAACCGCCAGATTTACGCCGCCTGAGCCTTGATCACGAGAGCTTCGCGGATTCATGCCCGCTCGCCCCGCTCGGCAGCGCCTCATATCTGGTTCTTGTCCATCGGCTCATGATTTACGCTCCGCGCTTCCTTCCCACAATCGGTCACCCTCCTGCGGTTGCGCTTCGCTTCGCTCGTCGTGATCAACTTACGGCGGGACTTACACCCGCAGGAGTGCGCCCATGCTGGGCGCAATCGGGATAGGGGGCAGTCTTCATAGACTGTGCCCCTCCCACACCACCCGGCATGCGGGTCCGCACCGGGCGGTTCGAGAGTTTTGGGTCATGAGAGTCGGGGTAGTCCCGAGCGATCAAACCAGGCGATGTTCAGCACGCTGTTGAGCAGCTTGGCGCTATTGCGCCACCAGCGGCGGTTGTTGGCCGCCACGCGTTGCGCCACCCCGGGACTTGCGCCCAGGGCGCGCAGTTCCCGGTACATCGTCGCGCCGCGCTTCCACTGCTTGAGCTGAAGCGCGCGCAGTCGGTGGCGCAGCCACTCGTCGAGCTCGCGCCAGACCTTGGGTGTTTGCGCCAGCCCGAAGTACGCCTTCCAGCCCAGCAGGTAGGGGCGCAGCCCCTGCACCACTTGCGCCATGCTGCGCCCGCCCGAGCGGCCCGTGAGTTCCCTCACACGCTGCTTGAACGTCGTCAGCGGCTTGGCCGCCACCCCGCGTTTGACCTCGCCTCGCGGGGCCAACCACAGGTCGTAGCCCAGGAACTTGCGCCCGAACGCACTGGCGACCGCACTCTTGGTCTCGTTGACCTTCAAGCGCAGCTTGTCATACAGCCGCCGCAGCAGCGCCATCACCCGCTCGCCCGCCCGACGACTGCGCACGTACACGTTGCAGTCATCGGCGTAGCGCGCGAAGCAGTGGCCCCGGCGTTCCAGTTCCTTGTCCACTTCGTCGAGCAGCACGTTGGCCAGCAACGGCGACAGCGGCCCACCTTGCGGTGTGCCCTGATGCCGCTCCTGTACCACCCCGCCATCCATGATTCCGCTGTCCAGGTACGCCCGTACCAGCCGGATGACTCCGACGTCGGCAATGCGTCTTTGCAGGCGATCGATCAAGATGTCGTGGTTGACCCGGTCGAAGAATTTCTCCAGGTCCACATCCACCACGACCCTGCGCCCGGACTGCGCGTACGCCTGCGCGGCCAATACCGCGTCCTGGGCGCGCCGTCCCGGCCTGAAGCCGTAGCTGTGCTCGCTGAAGGTGGGGTCCAGAATCGGTTGCAGCACCTGCAGCAGCGCCTGCTGGATCAGCCGATCCACCACCGTCGGGATGCCCAGCTCGCGCTGGCCTCCGTCAGGCTTGGGGATCTCCACCCGCCGTACCGGACTGGGCCGGTACTGGCCCCGCAGCAGTTGCCCCCGGATGCCCGGCCAGGCCGTCACCAGATGCTCGACGGTCTGGTCAATGTCCAGTCCGTCCACACCGGCGGCGCCCTTGTTGGCCCGCACCCGCTTGAGCGCGCGCTGCAGGTTGTCTCTCGTCAGCGCCGCTTGCAGCAGCGCTGACCCCGTGTCTGTCGCTTCACGTCGCGGGCCCTCGGCTTCGTCGCTGGCGGGTTGACACGCGGCTTCACCGCGCGCGACTCCCGCCCGCCCCGCTTGCGCGGGCATCTGACGCATGGCCTCGGACATCGACGTCTTGCTCAACACTTGCTCTCGTTCGGTCCTTCGCCGTTTGACTTCCGGCCTCTTCAGCCCCGCAACTCCGGCTACTACGACCTCTGCTGACTTCTCGCTCCCGTTCGACACGGTCGCCCTTTCAGGCGCAAGGCGAGATCTCCCCAGGTAAGAACGCACTCCTTCGCTGCACAACCGCCGGATCTACGCCGCCTCGCCTTGATCACGAGAGCTTCGCGGTTCATGGCCCGCTCGCCCTGCTCGGCACCGCCTTCTATCCGGTTCTTGTCCATCGGCTCGCAGCTTCGCTCCACGCTTCCTTCCCACAATCAGTCGCCCTCATGCAGTTGCGCTTCGCTTCGTTCGCTGTGATCAACTTACGGGAGGACTTGCACCTCCGGGAGGGCGCCCATGCTGGGCGCACCATGAAAAAGGCCGCCCGAAGGCGGCCTTTGAGCATGTGCTGCAGCCCTACTGCTTGGGTGCTTCCTCTTTCTTCTTGGCCGCCTCGGTGGCGGCATTGGCCGCATCGAGTGCCGACTGCGAGCCGGGCGACGGTGCAGGCGTCGTGGCCGACGTATCGGGCGCAGCAGGTGCTGCTGCCGGTGGAGGCGGAGGTGCGGGTGCCGGCGTGACGGCGGCAGGCGGCGGGGTGACGACGGCCGGCGCGGATTCCTCCTTCTTGCCGCAAGCAGTCAATGCAGCAGCGGCGATCAGTGAGGCGAGCAGGACGGACTTTCTCATTACATGACTCCTTTGGATGAAGGTCTCGAAAGAAAAATTCTAGACCTGCACCCTCGCAGGAAGATGTCTGGCGCCGCGATTCGCGGCATTGGCTTACAAGCCCAGCGTGGAAGCCGGAAAGGCCGGTCGCGCATGCCGCAGGCACTCGTCGATTCTTTCGCGCAAGGCGCGCCGGCCCGCGGGCTCGCGGCCGCAGACACCGCGGCTGCGCTCGACATCGATGCGGTTCAGAAACCAGGACGGCGTCCAGATGCCGCTCGGCACCTGCGGCAGGCCCGGCCCCTCGCAGGCCCGGCAGTCGACAATGTGGCTCCACATGCGGCGCCAGTGCACGAAGCGTGCATGCTCGCGCTCGAACACGTCGAAGCGCTGCGCCAGCAGCACGAAGCTGCGCCCGTTGGCCGACCAGGCCTGCAGCGCATCGGCGATGGCGCGCTCGCCCAGCGGCCAATCGCCGAAGCCGGGGTCGGAGAGGATGATCTCGCGCCAGTTCTGTTGCACAGCAGCAGCGAGCGCCGCATGCAGATGGGCCTGAAAGGCATGACGGCCATCGAAGGGCCCCTCGGGCAAGGACGTGGTGTCGACTTCTTCATTCGGCATGCAGCCACCCCGCTTCGCACCAGTCGCCCAGGAGCGCCAGCGCACCTTCGCTCGCGCCTCGGAGATCGCGCGGACCGAGCGCGCGCTGATCGGCCAAAAGGTGCATCAACTTCGCATCGCGGCCCGAGGCGCGAAAGCTTTCGCCGTTGATGTAGAGATGCCGCGCGTCGTAGAGCATACGCGTGCGGCGGTCGAGCGCAACGCCGGCGAGCGCCGACGGCAACTCGCCCTGGTCGAACCAGACTGTGGGCTTGGGCTCGGTCATCGATTCGCCCAGCGCACGATCGATCGCGTCGGGGTTGCGCAAGGCGGCCAACACCGCATCGCGCGCAAAGGCTTGCAGGGCGGGCGGTATCGCCGCCGGCGCCTCCACCGCAGGCTGCGCGGGATCGCGGTAATGAAGCGCCGTCTTCGTCGGCGCATCCTCCAGCGCCTCGGCCTGCGCCTCCGCGATGCGCGCGAGCAGGTCGACGCCGAGCGGGGCGGCGGCCGGCGCGCGCAGTCCGATCGAATAGGTCATGCAGTCGCCGCCGACCGCGACACCCTCGTGCGCGTAGCGCGGCGGCAGATAGAGCATGTCGCCGGCTTCGAGCACGAAGCTCTGCTCGGGCTCGAACTGCGCCAGGATCTTGAGCGGCACCACGGGCTGCAGGCGCAGATCGCGCTGCTTGCCGATGGACCAGCGGCGCTGTCCCTGGGCCTGCAGCAAGAACACGTCGTAGCTGTCGAAATGCGCGCCGACGCCGCCACCGTTGCTCGCATAGCTGATCATCAGGTCGTCGAGCCGCGCGTCGGGAACGAAACGGAACTGCTGCAACAATGCATGAACGCCCTGGTGATGCAGATCGACGCCCTGCACCAGCAGTGTCCAGTCAGGCTGCTTCAGCGATGGCAGCGCCCTGCGCGGCAAGGGGCCATGCCGCAGGGTCCAGCCGGCCTTTCCGTGGCGAATGAGCCGCGTCTCGACCTCCTCGCGTTCGGCCAGCGCGAACAGCGCCTGGCGCTCGATCGGTGGCACCATGGCGGGCACGGCCTGGCGCACGAGCAGCGGTTTCTTCTGCCAGTGACGGCGCATGAATTGCGAAGCGCTGAGGCCGCCGAGCAAAGGCAAGGATCGATGAATCTCCATGGGAGAATTCTGCAATGGAAATCTCTGAACAATGCGTGGTCGGCCTGACCTGGACGCTGAAAGACACCCTGGGCGAGGTGCTCGACGTGCTCGACGATCCGGTCGAATTCCTGGTCGGTGGCGACGATCTTTTCGATGCGATCGAGGCCGCCCTGCTCGGCCACGGGCCCGGCGCTCGGGTGCTGCTCCAGCTCGAACCTGAACAGGCCTTCGGCGACTTCAACGACCAGCTGCTCTTCCTCGAGCCGCGCGCCCTCTTTCCTGAAGGCACGGAAGAAGGCATGACCTTCGACGGCGCCGCCTTGCCCGCGGGCGTGAATCACGACATGCCCAAGAACGCGATCTACACCGTGAGCGAGATCTACCCCGAGCACCTGGTGCTCGACGGCAACCATCCGCTCGCAGGTATCGCGATCCGGCTCGACATCACGGTGAAGTCGGTGCGCGAAGCCACCGAAGAAGAAATCGGCCGGGGCACGGCGGGCACAGGTTTCTTCAAGGTGCCGCCGATGGCGCCGGGCAACAACCTGCTGCACTAACAACAAGGGACACAAGGACAAAAAAAGCCGGGCATGCCCGGCTTTTTCTTTTGTGCACTGCGCGCTCAGAAGCGCGAGATCTGGCCGCCGTCGATGCGCACGCGGTCGCCGACGCGCAGGTCGCCCGGGCTCGGCACATCGAAGGAACGGTAGGCACCGTTGTCGGTCTGGATCGAGACGCGGTAGCTTTCGTAGACGCGCGGCGCGTTGCGGTTGGCTTCGATGCTGTTGCCCAGCAGCGCACCGCCGACCACGCCCAGCGCAGTCGCCGCCGCGCGGCCGCTGCCATGACCGAACTGATTGCCGACCACGCCGCCGAGGACGCCGCCGGCCACCGCACCGCCGCCGGTGGTGCCGGTGCCTGCGGTCTGGCTGCGCAGCACCTCGATATTGGCCACATGGCCATATTCCACATAGGGCGACTGGGCCACCGGCTGAACCGGCTGGTACGGATAGCGCGAGGTCTGATAGACCGGCGCCGGCGCCACGCAGGCGGTCAGGGTTGCGAGCGCAAGAACGGATGCAGTGACGGAAACAAGGCGGATTGAAATCTTCATGGTGTAGTGCTCCTCGAAACAGGTCTGGCGCGATGCGCGCTGCGCATGTGTCCTAACGCATCGCGCTCTTGCGCGATGACCGTGCACACATGTTGAAACCTTCGATGCCAAAACCGCATCGCCGGTTCCATTCTTTACCTGTGGGAGCGAGCCTACAGCCCCTCGCCTCAATGCTTGCCGGTCGAGCCGTAGCCGCCTTCGCCGCGCTCGCTGGGCGGGAATTCCGACACCACCCGGAACTGCGCCTGCACCACCGGCACGATCACCAGTTGGGCCAGCCGTTCCATCGGCTGCAGCACGAAGGCGGTGTCGCTGCGGTTCCAGGCGCTGACCTTCAGCTCGCCTTGGTAGTCGCTGTCGATCAGCCCGACGAGATTGCCGAGCACGATGCCATGCTTGTGGCCCAGGCCCGAGCGCGGCAGGATCAGCGCGGCGTAGCCGGGATCGGCCAGGTGGACCGCAATGCCGGTGCCCACCAGTTGCCAGGCGTTCGGTTCCAGCGTGATGGGCGCATCGAGGCAGGCGCGCAGGTCCAGCCCGGCGCTGCCGGAGGTTGCATAGGCAGGCAACTGGTCCTGCATGCGGGGATCGAGGATTCGAAGGTCGACTTTCACTTACTTGCCACGCCTTTTTTGCTGCTGATGTTCTTGCTGTTTCCTGGCCGCTGCCTCGACCCATTGCTTCCAGTTCTCCATGCCGGGAGGGAGCGCCAGGCGCCGCAGCTTGTGCGCCAGCCAGAGGCCAATCGCAAACACCACCGCGACCACGCCCAAGGGCACGTCGATCGACAACAGCACGAGCAGGATCAGGACCCAGGCGATGCCCAGCACCTTGATCATCTTGCGCACCACGTCGCCGCTGCCCGCCGCCGGGCGCACCTCGCCATTCGACTGGGCGCTGCGCCGCGCGGCAGAGGCTGCATCCGCGATCGCGTTGTGCGGCTCGGAGGACGGCGTCATGCCGACGTCCAGACCGTGCTCGCCGTTCTGGTTCTCGCTTCTGGGCAATGCCGCCTGCGCGGTCAGCCGCTCCACGTAGCTCGCGAAGTCGCCATCAGGCGGCGTGTTCCATTGGGGATTCATCGCTAGCTCCTTGCCGGCAGGCGTGCCGCGATTTCGGCCACCAGTTCGCGCGCCAGCGCGAGCTTGGGCGCACGCGGCAACTCGCGCACGCCCTTGGCGTCGACCAGCAGCAGGCTGTTGTGGTCCTGCCCGAAGGTCAGCGGGCCGATATTGCCGACCAGGAGCGGAATACCCTTGCGTTCGCGCTTGGCCTTCGCGTGCTCGGCCAGGTTTTCGCTTTCGGCCGCGAAACCCACGCAGAACAGCCGGCCGGCCTTGGCGCGCTCGCCTTGCGCGACGGTGAGCAGGATGTCGTCGTTCTCGACGAAATGGAGCGCCGGCGGCTGGCCGCGGCCGTCTTTCTTGATCTTGTGCTTGCTGTGGGATGCCGGCCGCCAATCGGCCACCGCGGCCGTTGCGACGAAGACCGCCGCATCCTGCGTGGCACGCAGGGTCGCGTCGAGCATCTCCTTGGCCGAGATCACGTCGACGCGGCCGACGCCGCGCGGCGTGGGCAGGTGCACCGGGCCGGCCACCAGGGTGACTTCGGCGCCCGCCTCGCGCGCCGCGCGCGCGATGGCAAAGCCCATCTTGCCCGACGAGTGGTTGGTGATGCCGCGGATCGGATCGAGCGCCTCGAAGGTCGGGCCGGCCGTGACGACCACGCGCCGGCCGGCCAGCACCTTGGGCTGGAACTGCGCCACGATCTCCTCGAGGAGTTGCTCGGCCTCGAGCATGCGGCCGTCGCCGGTCTCGCCGCAGGCCTGCCAGCCGTTGCCGACACCCAGCACCCGAGCGCCGTCGGCGTCGACCTGGCGCAAGTTGCGCTGCGTGGCCGGATGAACCCACATCTCGCGATTCATGGCCGGCGCGATCAGGAGCGGCACGCGCTCGGCCGGACGCGCGAGGCAGAGCAGGCTCAGCAGTTCGTCGGAACGCCCCTGCACCAGGCGGGCAATGAAATCGGCACTCGCAGGCGCCAGCACGATCGCATCGGCCTCGCGGCTCAGGTTGATGTGCGGCATGTTGTTGGCCTCGCGCCCGTCCCACTGCGAGGTGTAGACCGGCCGGCCGGACAGCGCCTGCATGGTCACCGGGGTGATGAACTGCGTGGCAGCCTCGGTCATCACCACCTGCACGGTGGCGCCGGCCTTGACGAGCAGCCTGCAAAGTTCGGCCGACTTGTAGCAGGCGATGCCACCGGTCAGGCCCAGAACGATGTGTTTTCCTGCGAGGTCTTGCATGGCCGGCAGTGTATCTGTGGCGGCCCTACGGCGGCCAGGGCAAGAGGCCCCACCTATAATCCCCATTTCCCACTGCCCGGACCTGCAAGTTCGGAACTGGCATGACCAAATTCGTCTTCGTCACCGGTGGTGTGGTGTCTTCCCTGGGCAAGGGAATCGCCTCCGCCTCGCTCGCCGCGATCCTCGAATCGCGCGGCCTCAAAGTCACCCTCATCAAGCTGGACCCCTACATCAACGTCGACCCCGGCACGATGTCGCCCTTTCAGCACGGCGAGGTCTTCGTCACCGACGACGGCGCCGAAACCGACCTCGATCTCGGCCACTACGAGCGCTTCGTCACCACGCGCATGCGCAAGGCCAACAACTTCACCACCGGCCAGATCTACAAGTCGGTGCTCGAGAAGGAGCGCCGCGGCGACTATCTCGGCAAGACGGTGCAGGTGATTCCGCACATCACCAACGAGATCCAGGAATACATCAAGCGCGGCGCCGGCCTCGGCACGCCGCACGAGGTGGACGTGGCGATCGTCGAGATCGGCGGCACCGTCGGCGACATCGAATCGCTGCCCTTCCTCGAAGCGGTGCGCCAGATGAGCCTGCGCATGGGCCCCAACAACTCGGCCTTCGTGCACCTGAGCTACGTGCCCTGGATCGCCGCCGCCGGCGAACTCAAGACCAAGCCCACCCAGCACACCGCCAAGGAACTGCGCGCCATCGGCATCCAGGCCGATGCCCTGCTGTGCCGCGCCGACCGGCCCATTCCGGACGACGAACGCGCCAAGATCTCGCTGTTCTCCAACGTGCCCGAATGGGGCGTGATCTCGATGTGGGACGTGGACACCATCTACAAGGTGCCGCGCATGCTGCACGAACAAGGCCTGGACGGGCTGATCTGCGACAAGCTGCGCATCAACACGCCGCCGGCCAAGCTCAAGCGCTGGGACGACCTGGTCTACGAGGTCGAGCATCCGCAGAAGGAAGTGACGATCGCGATGGTCGGCAAGTACGTCGACCTCTCCGACAGCTACAAGTCGCTCAACGAAGCGCTGCGCCATGCCGGCATGAAGAATCATGCGCGCGTGAAGATCGACTACGTCGACTCGGAAACCATCTCCCCGCAGGACGTGGCCCGGCTCGCCAAGTACGACGCGATCCTGGTGCCGGGCGGCTTCGGCCAGCGCGGCGTCGAGGGCAAAATCTCGGCGGCGCGTTTTGCCCGCGAAACGAAGGTGCCGTACCTCGGCATCTGCCTGGGCATGCAGGTCGCGACCATCGAGTACGCCCGCAACGTCGCCGGGCTCAAGAACGCCAACAGCACCGAGTTCGATCCCGAAACCTCTTGCCCCGTGATCGCGCTGATCACCGAGTGGAAGGACAACGACGGCACTATCAAGCTGCGCGACGAGAAGTCCGACCTCGGCGGCACCATGCGCCTGGGCGCCCAAAGCTCCGACGTGGCCGCGGGCACGCTGGCCCACAGCATCTACGGCGACGTGGTGACCGAGCGCCACCGCCACCGCTACGAGGCCAACGTCAACTACCTCGACGAGCTGCGCCGCGCCGGCCTGGTGATCTCGGCGCTCACCCAGCGCGAGCATCTGACCGAGATCGTCGAGCTGCCGCAGGACGTGCACCCGTGGTTCATGGGCGTGCAGTTCCACCCCGAATTCAAGTCCACGCCATGGAGCGGCCATCCCTTGTTCAACGCCTTCATCAAGGCGGCGCTGGAACACCAGGGCGCGGACAAGAAAGCACTGAAGGTCGTGGCATGAAACTCTGCGGATTCGACATCGGGCTCGACAAGCCCTTCTTCCTGATCGCCGGCCCCTGTGTCGTCGAGTCCGAGCAATTGCAGATGGACACTGCCGGCACGCTGAAGGAAATCACCTCCGCGCTCGGCATCCCCTTCATCTTCAAGAGCAGCTTCGACAAGGCCAACCGCTCCTCGGGCACCAGCTTCCGCGGCCCGGGCCGCGACAAGGGCCTGGAGATCCTGGCCAAGGTCAAGCGCGAGCTGGGCCTGCCGGTCTTGACCGACGTGCACACCGAAGAAGACATCGCGGCCGCTGCACAGGTGGTCGACGTGCTGCAGACGCCCGCCTTCCTGTGCCGCCAGACCGACTTCATCCGCGCCGCGGCGCAGTCGGGCAAGCCGGTCAACATCAAGAAGGGCCAGTTCCTCGCGCCGCACGACATGAAGAACGTGATCGACAAGGCGCGCGCGGCGGCCAAGGAAAAGGGGCTGCCCGAAGACAGCTTCATGGCCTGCGAGCGCGGCGCCAGCTTCGGCTACAACAACCTGGTGTCGGACATGCGCTCGCTCGCGATCATGCGCGAGACCGGCGCGCCGGTGGTGTTCGATGCCACGCACTCGGTGCAGCTGCCCGGCGGCCAGGGCACGAGCTCGGGCGGCCAGCGCGAGATGGTGCCGGTGCTGTCGCGCGCCGCGGTCGCCGTGGGCGTGGCCGGCCTCTTCATGGAGACGCACCCCGATCCTGCCAAGGCACTGAGCGACGGGCCGAATGCCGTGCCGCTCAAGCACATGAAGGCGCTGCTCGAGACGCTGCTGGCGCTCGACGGCGTTACCAAGAAAAACGCATTCCTGGAGAACACATTTCAGTCATGAGCGCATACATCATTGCGAATGTCGAGGTCACGAATCCGACGCAATATGAGGAGTACAAGAAGCTGTCCTCCAAAGCCATGCAGGTCTACGGCGCAGAAGTCTGCGTGCGCGGCGGCAAGGTCGAAGTGCTCGAGGGCGATTGGAATCCGCAACGCCTCGTCGTGCTCAAGTTCCCGAGCGTCGAGGCCGCGAAGAAGTTCAGCGAGTCGCCTGAATACGGAGAAGCTCGCGCGTCTCGCCAAGGTGCGGCGGTCATGCGAATGATCGTTGTCGAAGGTCTGTGATTCGAATTTTTGAGAAAGAGAAAAGATGAGTGCAATCGTTGACATCGTCGGGCGCGAAATTCTCGACAGCCGCGGCAACCCCACCGTCGAATGCGACGTGCTGCTCGAATCGGGCACCATGGGCCGCGCGGCGGTTCCCTCCGGTGCTTCGACCGGCTCGCGCGAGGCGATCGAGCTGCGCGACGGCGACAAGAGCCGCTACCTGGGCAAGGGCGTGCTCAAGGCGGTGGAGAACATCAACACCGAGATCTCCGAGGCCGTGCTGGGCCTGGACGCGAGCGAACAGGCCTTCCTGGACCGCACGCTGAACGACCTCGACGGCACCGACAACAAGGCCCGCCTGGGCGCCAACGCGACCCTGGCCGTGTCGATGGCCGTGGCCCGCGCCGCGGCCGAAGAATCGGGCCTGCCGCTGTACCGCTACTTCGGCGGCATGGGCGGCATGCAGCTGCCGGTGCCGATGATGAACGTCATCAACGGCGGCGCGCACGCCAACAACAGCCTGGACCTGCAGGAGTTCATGATCATCCCCGTGGGCGCGACCAGCTTCCGCGAAGCGGTGCGCTACGGCGCCGAGGTGTTCCATGCGCTCAAGAAGATCCTGGGCGACCGCGGTATCAGCACCGCCGTGGGCGACGAAGGCGGTTTCGCGCCGAGCGTCGAAAACCATGAAGCCGCGATCCAGCTGATCCTGGAAGCGATCGACAAGGCCGGCTACACGGCAGGCACGCAGATCGCACTGGGCCTGGACTGCGCGGCCAGCGAGTTCTACAAGGACGGCCACTACGTTCTCTCCGGCGAGAACCTCACGCTGTCGGCCGGCAACTGGATCGACATGCTCGCGACCTGGGTCGACAAGTACCCGATCATCAGCATCGAAGACGGCATGCACGAAGGCGACTGGGACGGCTGGAAGATGCTGACCGAACGCCTCGGCAAGCGCGTGCAGCTGGTGGGTGACGACCTGTTCGTGACCAACACCAAGATCCTGCAGGAAGGCATCGACAAGGGCATCGCCAACTCGATCCTGATCAAGATCAACCAGATCGGCACCCTGACCGAGACCTTCGCCGCGATCGAGATGGCCAAGCGCGCCGGCTACACCGCCGTGATCAGCCACCGCTCGGGCGAAACCGAAGACTCGACCATCGCAGACATCGCGGTCGGCACCAACGCCGGCCAGATCAAGACCGGCTCGCTGTCGCGTTCGGACCGCATCGCCAAGTACAACCAGCTGCTGCGCATCGAGGAAGACCTCGGCGACGTCGCCAGCTACCCCGGCCGCGGCGCCTTCTACAACCTGCGCTAGCCCTGCGACCGAGACGCCATGCGTTCACGCATCGTCCCGATCATCCTGGTCCTGTTGCTGCTGATCCTCCAGTGGCAGCTCTGGACCGGGCGCGGGAGCGTGCGCGACGTGGTCCAACTCAAGGACAAGCTGGCCGAGCAGAAGGAGTCCAATGCGCGAGCGGCCGTGACCAACGACCGGCTCAACTCCGAGGTCAACGACTTGAAGGAAGGGCTCGAGATGGTCGAGGAGCGCGCGCGGCAGGAGCTCGGCATGGTCAAGCCCAACGAAGTGTTCGTGCAGATCACGCGCTGAATGCCATGACGCCTGCGCTGCCGGCCGGCTGCGTGATCGCGCTGCTAGGCGCTGATGACGGCGGCAAGACCCAGCTCGCCGAGGCGCTCGCGCAACGGCTTGCGCAGCGCGACATCGCCGCCACGCTCGTGGCCGACCCCTTGCCCGAACACGCGTTCGATGCAACCGCGCTCGAGGCGTATCGCGGCCATGCCCTCATCCTGCTCATCGCCCCGGCCTCGCCGACGCCGATCGACGAGATGCTGCGCAAGGCGCTGATGGACGCGAACCTGAGCTTTGCGGTGGTGCACGGCGAAGGCGCGGAGCAACTGGCCAACGCATGGAATGCGATCAACGCCGCCGCAGACCCCGACGCCCGCCGAAGTGCCGCGCGGGGAGCGGCAGCTGCATGGTCCTGGGCCTGCGACAAGTGCTCCGACCCCGCGTGCGAACACCGGCTGTTCAGCGATCTCGTTGCGAAGCGCTCGTAAAGGAACCGAACGAATGCACCTCAGACTCCGTGCGGCCGCCCTGCTGTGGGCCCTGCTGTCTTCCGCGGCAGTTTCGGCCGCGCCAATCCAGGCGACGATCGACAACGAGACCCACGCGACCGCCTGCGCCGAAGAAGACAACGTTTCGCTGAACCTGAGCGGAAAGAACATCCGCAAATTCCGCGTCGAGGCGCTGCCACCCGCGTACCTGGCATCCATCGACAAAGACATCACTGCGCCGGATTTTTCGGGCTGCAACTTCGATGGCAGCACGCATCCCACGGACCCGCGCCACACCTTCAAGGAGCGCCGCGAAGTGCTGCACGACGGGCCGCGCTGGATGGTCGTCGGCATGACGCTGCCCAGCTTCTGGCGGCCGCACCGCGTGCCGGTGCGCGTCGACGGACGCAAGACCGCAGGCGGGTTCCACATGATCCAGGTCTTCGCGAAGACCGGCGCCAAGCCGCTCGAAGCGCTGGTGATGTACCCCGCCGACGGCTACTGGCGCATCAAGCCGCTGCCGGCACCGCGCTTCGGCGACGGTGTCTACGGTTCGTCCTTCGTGATGGGGCCGGTCGAGCAGGCCGGGCGTCCGGTCGCGAACATCATCGACATTACCATCGACACGCAGCCGCTCCGGTTCAAGCTGAAGTTCGCGAACGGTGGCTCAGCGACTGTCGATGTCCAGGAGATCAGCGCGTCGCGCACCGCGCTCGGCGTCGCCATGAAGCCGGGGCGCCGGCACGGTCCCCGATTCGCGGTCCTGCGCTCGATGTACGTCGCGCCCGACAACGCCGACATGAGCGAGGTGTCGTGGCGGACCACACCGCAAGCCGCCACCGAGACCAAGCCGCTGCCGGAAGTGTCCACGCTGCAGGCGGCGGAAGTGCGCTTCGGCCGCAGCCTCCCTTCGCGCCACAACACGAGCGCGCCGGACATCCGCTTCAGCGGCTTCGAGCGATCTACTGCATCACCGGGCTCGCCGGCAGCTGGGCGCCCGGCGCGGTGAACAGCTGCGCGACATCGACCGCATCGAAGCGGTACTGCTTGCCGCAGAAGTCGCAGCCGACCTCGATATCGCCGCGCTCGACGAGGATGCCCTCGGCCTCCTCCACACCCAGCCCGCGGATCATCTGGGCCACGCGCTCGCGGCCGCAGGTGCATGCGAAATGCGGCCCCAGCATGCCGCTCTGCGGCTCGAAGCGCAGCAGCTTCTCTTCCCAGAACAGGCGGCGCAGGATGGTCTCGACGTCGAGCGTGAGCAGCTCGTCGCGCGTCAGGGTGGAGGCGAGGATCGAGATGCGGTTGTAGTCCTCGTTGTGGCCGATCTGGTCCTCGTTGGCTTGGTTGCGATCGCCGGCGGCCGTGCCTTCGAGGTTGGCCTCGCCCTTCACCGGCAGGCGCTGGATCAGGAGGCCGGCCGCCACCTTGTCGTCGGCCGCGAGCACCAGCGTGGTGTCGAGCTGTTCGCTTTGCAGCATGTAGTGCTGCAGAACCTCGCTCAGGCGGCCGAGCTTCTCGCCGCTGTCGCCGTGAAGCGGCACCACGCCCTGATAGGGCTGCTGGCCCGGCAGCTTGTCCTTGGGGTCGAGCGTGATCGCGCAGCGGCCCTTGTTGCTGACATTGACCATCTCGGGCAGATGCGCATCGGACGCGAGCTCGCCCACCACCTTGGCGGTGGCGCGCAGGCTCAGGTCGGGTTTGACCTCGGCGACGGCGACCTTGACCGGGCCGTCGCCAAAGATCTGCAGGATCAGCGCACCGTTGAACTTGATGTTGGCCTGCATCAGGGTGGCCGCCGCCGTCATCTCGCCGAGCAGTTCGGCCACCGGGGTCGGATAGGCGCCGGTACTCGTGTTGGAGGCGCGCCGCGCCAGGATTTCCTGCCAGGCTTCCGTCAGGCGAACGATCATGCCGCGCACCGGCATGCCGTCGAACAGGAACTTGTGCAACTCGCTCAAGGCAATCTCTCCGAGCGGCTTCTTCAGCCGATCTTCTTCAGGCCCATCGCGAAGCGACGGGCGTTTTTCACATAGTGGTCGGCATTCTGCCGAAGACGGGCGGCGGCGGCATCGTCGAGCGTGCGCACCACCTTGGCCGGCGAGCCGATGATCAGCGAGTTGTCGGGGAACTCCTTGCCTTCGGTCACGACGCTGCCGGCGCCAACGATCGAGTTGCGGCCGATCCTGGCGTTATTCAAGACCACTGCCCCGATACCGATCAGCGAGTTGTCGCCCACGGTGCAGCCGTGGAGCACGACCTGATGGCCCACCGTCACGTTCTCGCCGATGGTCAGCGGCACGCCGGCATCGGCATGCAGCATCGAAAGGTCCTGGATGTTGCTGTTGCGGCCGATGGTCAGGGTGTCGCTGTCGCCACGCGCCACCACGCCGAACCAGATGCTCGCGTTCTCGCCCATGACGACGCGGCCGATGACCTGTGCGCTGTCTGCGACATAGGCGCCCGGTCCAAGCTGCGGCGCCACGCCGTCGATTTCGTAGAGGGCCATCGCCGTGCTCCTGAAGGGGGAAAAACTAGAATTGTAGGGATGCACCCCCGCCTCGGCGCCCTGGCCGCGCTGCGCCTGACAGATCCCGACCGCAAGGTCGCGGCGACGCGCGCCACGGCGGCGCAGGCCGCGCTGCATCCGATGGCGCCGGAGCCCATCCGCGCAGCCGGCGACGAGGCCGGCGTCCCGGGCCGCCCCGATCGCCCGCTGCGCGTGGCCGCCACCGCGGTCGAGAAGCGCTCGCCCTTCACGCCCGAGGGCCGCGCGGCGCTGGTCCATTCGATCTGCCACATCGAGTTCAACGCGATCAATCTCGCGCTCGACGCCGCCTGGCGCTTCGACGGCATGCCCGAGGCCTACTACCGCGACTGGCTGCGCGTGGCCGACGAGGAGGCGCAGCACTTCACGCTGCTTCACGAGCATCTGCGCGGCATGGGCTGCAGCTATGGCGACTTCACCGGCCATGACGGCCTGTGGAGCATGTGCGAGAAGACCAAGGACGATGTGCTCGCGCGCATGGCGCTGGTGCCGCGCACGCTGGAGGCGCGCGGGCTGGATGCGACACCGCTGATCCAGGCCAAGCTCCGGCGCGTGAACACGCCCGATGCGCTCAGGGCCTGCGAGATCCTCGACATCATCCTGCGCGACGAGGTCGGCCACGTGGCCATCGGCAACCGCTGGTACCTCTGGCTGTGCGAGCGAGAAGGGCTCGATCCGATCGCGCACTACCGCGTGCTGTACCGGCGGCACGAGGCGCCGCGCCTGCGGGCGCCCTTCAACCTCGAGGCCCGCGCGCGGGCCGGGTTCACCGACGAGGAACTACAGAACCTGCAGCAAGACTAGCCGGCAGGCCGCCGCGACACCACCAGCTTGGTCGTGAGCCGCTGGCAAACATCGCCATGCTGGTTGAGCGTCTCGCTGCGCACCACCACCATGCCGCGCTCGGGCCGCGAGCGCGAGGGGATCACTTCCAGCACCTCGCTCTCGACATGCAGCACGTCGCCCGGACGGGTCGGCTTCGGCCACTGGATCTCGCCGCCCGAACCGATGATGCCGTCGGCCAGCGGCAGACCGCTTTGAACCAAGAGCCGCATCGTGATCGAGGCCGTGTGCCAGCCGCTGGCCGCGAGGCCCTGGAAGAAGGTGCTTTTCGCTGCCTCCACATCCAGGTGGAAGGGTTGCGGATCGAAGCGCTGCGCGAATTCGACGATCTGCGCCGCGTCCAGCGCCTGTTCGCCGCTCGTGAAGCGAGCGCCCGGCGACAGGTCTTCCAGGTACAGGGTCCCGGCCATGGGGTCTCCTCGGGTGTGGGCGGGGAATCTTGTCACGCGGTGCTCAAACGCGCTCGAGCACCGTGGCGATGCCCTGCCCGCCACCGATGCACTGCGTGGCCAGCGCATAGCGGCCCTTCTCGCGCACCAGCAGCGAAGCCGCCTTGCCCGTGATGCGCGCACCGGTGGCGCCCAGCGGATGGCCGATTGCGAGCCCGCCGCCATCGAGGTTGACGGTGGCTGGGTTCAATCCCAGCTCGCGGATGCAGGCCAGCGCCTGCGAAGAGAAAGCCTCGTTGATCTCGACCACGTCGAGATCAGCCACCGTGAGGCCGGCACGTGCCAGTGCCTTGCGCGTGGCCGGGATCGGGCCGATGCCCATCACGGCCGGGTCGACGCCGACCGTGGCAAAGGACTTGATGCGCGCCAGCGCCTGCAGCCCGTGCCTGGCGGCGAAGGCATCGCTCACGACCAGCACCGCGGCCGCGCCGTCGGTGAGCGGCGAGGAGGTGCCGGCCGTGACCACGCCGTCGGACCGGAACGCCGGCTTCAGTCCGGCCAGCGCTTCGAGCGAGGTGGCCGGACGGATGCAGCCGTCGGCGCTGATCAATTCACCCGAAACTGCGGCGATCGGAACGATCTCGCCGGCGAGCCGCCCCTCATCGCGCGCGGCGGCCGCCTTCCGGTGCGACTGCACGGCCAGCGCCTCCTGGTCGGCCCGGCTCACATGCCAGCGCTCGGCCACGTTCTCGGCCGTTTCGCCCATCGAGATGTAGGCATCGGTGTTCGCCTTCAGCTCGGGGCTGGGCGAGAAGTTGAAGCCGCCCTGCGGCACCATCGTCATCGACTCCACGCCCACGCACAGGAAGGCGTCGCCCATGCCGGACTCGATCTGCGCCGCCGCGATGTGCACCGCCTGCATCGAGGAGCCGCAGAAGCGGTTGACCGTCATGCCACCGACCTCGTGCGGCAGCCCGGCGAGCAGCCCGACGATGCGCGCCAGGTTGTTGCCCTGCGCGGCTTCCGGATAGGCGCAGCCGAGGAGGATGTCTTCGAGCAGCGAGGGGTCGAGGTCGGTGCGCCGCAACAGGCCCTTGACCACTTCTGCGGCCAGCGTGTCGGGCCGCACCTCGGCCAGGGCGCCCTTCCTGGCGAAATGGAAGGGGGAACGGGCGTACCCGGCGATGACGGCTTTCATGGGTTTCTCCTTTGCATAACTACCTACCAATCGGTAGCCATTCGAGACAAAAATAAGGCACGCTTGAACGTGCCTCGACAACGGTGTCAGCTCGCGAGCGAGCGCTTCAACTGGGCA
Organism: Variovorax sp. LjRoot84; assembly: GCF_964254305.1. NCBI lineage: Bacteria > Pseudomonadati > Pseudomonadota > Betaproteobacteria > Burkholderiales > Comamonadaceae > Variovorax > Variovorax sp. LjRoot84. The sequence goes on along the minus strand of NZ_CAXUTE020000001.1, from coordinate 2,123,232 downwards.
ATGCTTTCATCGAAATCGTCCACGCGGCCGGTCATGCGCGCGGCCAGCAGCGCGCCCTGGCAGACGGCAAATACATAGGCGGCCAACTCGCCGACCGGTGCCGACGGCTTGCGGCCCGAGGCCAGCGCCCCGAGCACGCCGGTGAGCCAAAGCACCTGCGCGCTGCGCAAGTCGCGCACCGCCTGCCGCAGCTCGTCGTTGATGCAATCCCAGCCGGGCGCAAGCGCCCCCGCGGGGCAAACGCCCTCGCCGGCATGCAGCCCGTTGCGGTACATGCAGAAATAGGCATCCAGCGCGGCCTGCGGCGAGCGCTCCTTGGCGACCGTCCAGTCCTTGAAAGCCTGCATGGCTTCGCGCAGCACCTCGATGCCGAGCGCTTCCTTGGTCGGGAAATGGTGATACAGGCTGGGCTTGCGGATGCCGATCGCGTTGGCCACGTCCTGGAAGCTGAAGCCCAGATAGGAGCGCGTCTGGATCAGCTCTCGCGCCACGCGCAGGATCTGCTCCCGCGTGGAGGCGCCGGCCAAGTCGGTCGAAGTCGCATTCATTTACCTACTATAAGGTAGGTAATTCCGAAAGACAAGCGCATGCCCCTCATTGCGAAATTCATCCCCTCTAAGATTCCTTCATGACACAACCCCTCACTCCCGGCTTGGCCGCTCTGGAAGCACGCGTGCGCCAGGACCTGGCCTGGCTGGATCTGCCGTCCAAGGATTGGGTGATCGCCCTTCCGCACCAGGGCAGCGATGTGCTGCCGGTAGCGATCATCGGCGGCGGCATGGCAGGCATGGCAGCCTCTGCGGCGCTCCTGCAACTGGGCATCAAGGCGCCGATCTTCGACCAGTCCCCCGAAGGCTTCGAAGGCCCGTGGGCGACCACGGCCCGAATGGAGACGCTGCGCTCGCCCAAGCAACTGACCGGCCCGGCGCTGGGCTTGCCGTCGTTGACTTTCCGCGCCTGGTTCGAGGCCCAGTTCGGCCTGCCTGCCTGGGACGCGCTCGACAAGATCCCCCGCCTGCAATGGATGGATTACCTGCGCTGGTACCGCCGCGTACTGGAACTGGACGTCCGCAACCAGCACCGCGTGCACGCCGTGCTGCCGCGCGCCGATGGTCTGGTGGCCCTGGACATCGAATCGCCCGACGGGCGCGGCACGGTCCTGGCCCGGCGCGTGGTGCTGGCCACCGGCCGCGACGGCCTGGGCGGCGCCTGGGTCCCGGCCTTCGCACGCCTCCTGCCGCCCGAACGCTGGGCCCATTCGTCCGATGCCATGGACTACCGAACGCTGGCCGGCATGCGGGTCGGCGTGATCGGCGCCGGTGCCTCGGCAATGGACAGCGCGGCAACCGCGCTGGAAGCCGGCGCGGCCAGTGTGGACCTGCTGATCCGCCGCCCCGACATCCCGCGCGTCAACAAGGGCAAGGGCGCGGGCAACGCCGGCATGACGCACGGCTTTCTGGACCTGCCCGACGCATGGAAATGGCGCATCCGCCACTACATCAACGTGCAGCAGACCCCGCCGCCGCAGGGCAGCACCTTGCGCGTGTCGCAACGTCCGAATGCGCGCTTCAACCTCGGCTGCGCGATTCTCGATGTGCAGTGGACCGACGGGCTGTTGAAGGCGTACACCTCCAAGGGCCTGTTCACGCTGGACTTCCTGATCCTGTCGACCGGTTTCCGCATCGATTGGCATGCGCGGCCCGAGTTTGCAGCGCTGGCGCCGCACATCCGCGCATGGAAAGACCGTTACACCCCGCCGGCCGGCGAGGAAGACGCCGAACTCGCGGATTCGCCCGACCTGGGCGCCGCGTTCGAGCTGCAGGAAAGGCGGCCGGGCGCCTGCCCCGGCCTCTCGCGCGTGCACTGCTTCTGCTACCCCGCCGCGCTGACGCATGGCACCGTCTCCGGCGACATCCCCGCCATCAGCGATGGCGCGAAGCGGCTGGCGCAAGGCATTGCCAGCCTGCTCTACCGCGAAGACATCGAGATGCACTACACCCGCCTGCAAGCCTACGACGAGCCCGAGCTGCTGGGCAACGAATGGACGCCGGCCGATTCCCCCGCCATCGAAGAAGGACAACGCACATGAGCTCATCCACCTCCTACAACCCGGCCGAGGACCTGGTCGACCGCATCGTCGGCCTCGACGCCGCAGGGCAAGGCAGCGCCACCCATGCGCTGCGCCACCAGCGCGACAAGGTGGCGGCCGCGACTCAGGGCAGCTACGACGCGCTGTTCGACCCTGCGCTGCCGGGCCTCTCGCTGCGCGAGCGTTTGCTGGTGGCGTTGTATGCATGCCGCCTGACGCCGGCCCCCGAACTGGCCGCGCATTACCGCGAGCGGCTGCAGGCCGAAAGCACCGAAGCCGGGCTGATCGAGGCGGTGGCAGGCGGCACGGCCCAAGGCGCAGGCGATGCGCGCCTGCAAGCACTGCTCACGTTCACCCGTACGCTGATCGAGCGTCCGGTCGAAGGCGACCGTGTGGCCGTGCAGGCGCTGCCGGCCGCCGGCGTAGCCACGCCGGCCGTGGTGGCCCTGTCGCAACTGATCGCGTTCCTCTCGTACCAGACGCGGCTGGCGGCAGGTCTGAAGGCGATGAAGAGCCTGGAGGCCGGCGCATGAGCAACGGCATCATCCGATCGCGCGGCTTCACCAACGAAACGCTGGGCTGGAGCGCCTGGCTCGACGTCGTGACGCTGGACCAGGCCACGCCCGAGCAGATCGCGGTACTGGAAGAAAGCCATCCCAAGGCCAAGGTCTCCGACTACTACCTCTTTCTGGTGCACCAGCCTGAAATCCTGCGTCAACGCTCGACCGCGTTCAACGCCATCATGTACGCGCCCGGCGGCATGTCGCGCGCTGAACGCGAGCTCGGCGCCACGGTGGTGTCGCGCATCAACGGCTGCGTCTACTGTGCATCGGTGCATGCGCAACGCTTCGAGCAGCTGGCCAAGCGCAACGACGTGATCACGCAGGTCTTCGACGACCCGCACACGGCCGGCACCACGCCGCGCGAGCAGGCGATCGCGCGCTTCTCCATCGCCTTGACCGCTGCGCCCGATCAGGTGTCGGCCGACAGCATCCGCGCACTGAAAGACGCCGGCCTCGACGAGACGGAGATCCTGGACCTGATTCACTCGGTCGCCATCTTCGCGTGGGCCAACCGCTTGATGCTGAACCTGGGCGAACCGGTGTTCCCGCAGCAACAACCCGTCGCGCCCTGACGCCGGCCCGGCCCATTCATTTTTCTTCCCATTTCCCTGGAGTGCCCGATGAAGCTTCGTCTTGTTCCTGGTGTCGTCGCCGCGGTGGTGGCGCTGGCATGCGTTTCGGCCCAGGCGCAGACCGCCCCCGGTGCCAGGACGATGCGCATCGTCGTGCCGTTTGCAGCCGGCGGCGCACAGGACGCGATGGCCCGCTACCTGAGCACCAAGCTTGCCGAACGGCTGGGCTATCCGGTCGTCGTGGACAACAAGGCCGGTGCCGGCGGCGTGATCGGCGCCGACACCGTTGCCAAGGCCACGCCCGATGGCAGCACGGTGCTGCTCGCCACCGGCGGTGCCATCTCGATCGCGCCGCACCTCAATGCCAAGCTGCCCTATGACCCCCGGCGCGACCTCGTTTCGGTCGCGTTGGTGGCCGATACGCCGATGACGTTGTCGGTGCGCGCGCAGAGCCCCTACACCAGCGTGGCCGACCTGGTGCGCGATGCCAAGGCGCGTCCCGGGGAGGTCAGCTTCGGATCGAGCGGCAACGGCTCGGTCTCGCATCTGACCGGCGAGCTCTTCGCGCAGTCCATGGGCGTGAAGCTTCTCCACGTGCCCTACCGTGGCGGCAGTCCCGCCATCACCGACCTGCTGGGTGGACAGGTGGCGGCCATCGTGACCAGCACCTCTTCGATCGACCCGATGGTGGAAGACAAGAAGGCACGCGTTCTGGCCACCTTCACGAAAGCACGCATGAGTGCCATGCATGGAGCGCCGACGATGGCGGAGGCCACCGGCGTTCAAGGGCTGGAGGTGCCGGTCTGGGTCGGGCTGCTGGCGCCGGCCAAGACCCCGGCCGCGCTGATCGACAAGCTGGCCAGCGAGATGACGGCCGTCTGCCTGCTCCCGGAGACACAGGAACGCTTCAAGGGCCTGGGGGCCGTTCCCGCCTGTGGGGGGCCGAAGGAACTGGACCGCGTGGTGACAGACGACTTCCAGCGCTGGGAGCGCGTGATCCGCCAAGGCGGCATCAAGACCGAATGAGCCCGGGACGCAGGCCCGGCTCGCGTGCCGGCAAAGGTCGCCTCAGTCCATCTTGATACCGGCCGCCTTCACGATGCGCGCATTGTTCTCGTACTCGGCCGCGATCTCGTCGGCAAAGGCCTCGGCACCGCCACCGGTCGGCACGTTGTCGGTGGCCGTCAACTTGGCGCGCAGCTCGGGGCTGGCGAGCGCCTTGTTGATCTCCGCGTTGTACTTGGCGATCAGGATCGGTGGCGTGGCGGCCGGGGCGAACACGCCGAACAACGAGGTGAGGTTGGCCTCCGGATAGCCCAGCTCGCCCAGCGTCGGCACCTTCGGAAGGCTTTCGAGCCGCGCCGGCGCCCCCACGGCCAGCGGGCGCAGCTTGCCGGAACGGATGTGCGGTGCGACGGCGGGCCCGGCATTGATCGAAAGAATCTCGAACTGCGCGCCCAGCGCATCGTTCATCTGCTGTGCCCCGCCCTTGTAGGGCACGTGGGTGATGTCCACCTTCGCGGTCGCACGCAATTCCTCGAGCACGATGTGGCCGAGCGAGGCCTGGCCCGAAGTGGCCCAGCGCACCGCGCCGGGCCGGGCGCGCGCATCGTCGATCAGGGTGCGGAAGTTGCGGGTGCCGGTCGCTTCCGTGGCCAGCAGCAGCACCGGCGAATACATGACGCTCGCCACCGGCGCGATGTCCTTCTGCGGATCGAAGGGCGATTTGCCCAGATGCGGATTCAGCACCAGCGGGCTGATGGCCGAGAAGCCCAGCGTCGCGCCGTCCGGTGCCGCCTTGGCAACCGCGTCCATGCCGATCGTGCCGCTGGCGCCTGCCTTGTTCTCGACCACCACGGTGCTGCCCAGCTGCGCGCCGAGCTTGTCGGCCAGCGCGCGGGCGACGATGTCGCTGACGCCGCCGGTCGGATAGGCGACGACCATGCGGATGGTCTTCGGCACGGCCTGCGCCTGTGCCACCGAAGCCGCCGCGAAGAGAACCATGGCGGCCCATGCTTTCCTGCAACTCATTGCTGCGTCTCCTTGCGAGCATTCATTTTGATGCCGCCGCAATCATGTCGCTGAGCGTCAGGGCATTCCGATATGCAGCAAATCCCTGCACCTCAGCCGCGCGGATGATGCTGCGCGTGGAGCTGCTTGAGACGCTCGCGCGCGACGTGGGTGTAGATCGTGGTGGTCGAGATGTCCGCATGGCCGAGCAGCAACTGCACCGCGCGCAAGTCGGCGCCGTGGTTGAGCAGGTGCGTGGCGAAGGCATGGCGCAGCGTGTGCGGCGACAGCGGCACGTGGATGCCGGCCGCCAGCGCGTGCTTCTTGACGATGATCCAGAACATCACGCGCGTCATGCCCGCACCGCGCGCGGTGACGAACAGGTCGGCGGTCTGCTGCCCGTCCAGGATGGCGGGGCGCGACTCGTGCAGGTAGCGCTCGATCCACCGCCGCGCCTCGCCGCCGAAAGGCACCAGCCGCTCCTTGCTGCCCTTGCCGAGCACGCGCAGCACGCCGTCGTTGAGGCTCAATTCGAACACCCTGAGCGCGACCAGTTCGCTCACGCGCAGTCCGCTCGCATACATCAGCTCGAGCATGGCGCGGTCGCGCAGACCGAGCGGCGTGTCGACCTCGGGCGCGGCGAGCAGGTCGTCGACTTGCTTTTCCGACAGGGTCTTGATCGCGCGCGGCATCTGCCTGGCCGGCGCCAGCCGCAGGCTCGGATCGGCGGCGATGCGCTGCTCGCGCAGGGCCCAGCGGAAATAGCGCTTGAACACCGTGAGCCGGCGGTTGGCCGACGTGGCCTTGCCCTTGTCGGAGAGCTTCGCGCCCATGTAGGCCTGCAGGTCGCTTTCGCGCGCGGCGTCCAGCGCGCTGCCGCGCTGGGCCTGGAGCCACTGCGCGAACAGCGCGAGGTCGCGCCGGTAGGCCGCCAGCGTGTTCTTCGACAGGCCGTCCTCGAGCCACAGCGCGTCGATGAAGTCGTCGATTTCGGGCGTGTCGATGGCCGCGGTCATGCCGTGCAAGATAGCAAAAGAAAAAAGCCGCCCGGGGCGCGGGCGGCTCTGGATCGAGGAAAGTCGGCCTAGTCGAGCGTGAGCTTCTGCTTGGCGACCACCTGCTTGTAGACCTCGTATTCGGCCTTGATCTGCGCGGCGAACTGCTCCGGCGTGTTGGCCACGATCAGCGAGCCGGTGTCCTCGATGCGCTTGCGCACCGCCGGGTCTTCGAGCGACTTCTTCACGCCGACGTTGATCTTGTCGACCACTTCCTTCGGCAGGCCCTTGGGCCCGAGGATGCCGTAGTAGGCCATGCGGTTGACCGGCTCGAGCCCGACTTCCTTGAAGGTCGGCACGTTGGGCAGGTCCTTCAGCCGCTGCGGCGCCGAGACCACGATCGGCACCAGCTTGCCGGACTTGATGAAGGGCAGCGCCGACGGGATGTTGTCGAACATGATCGGGACCTGGCCGGCCACCACATCGTTCAGCGCCGGACCAGCGCCGCGGTAGGGAATGTGGGTGATGAAGGTGCTGGTCAGGTTCTTGTAGAGCTCCATCAGCAGATGGCCGATGCCGCCGGTGCCCGAGGAGGCGTACGAATACTTGCCCGGATTCTTCTTGATCTCGGCCACGAACTCGGCGTAGTTCTTGGCCGGGAAGCTCGGGTGCACCGCGATGATGTTCGGCGTCGCCGCGATGTTGATGATCGGCGTGAAGTCATTGATCGGGTCGTAGGGCACCTTGGGGTTGATCGCCGGGTTGGCGGCCGTGCTCGACACGGTTGCCACGCCGAGCTTGTAGCCGTCCGGCGCGACCCGCGCGGTCTCCGCCGCGCCGACGATGCCGCCGCCGCCCGCCTTGTTGATCACCACCACGCTCTGGCCCAGCGCCTTGCCCAAAGGCTCGGAAATCACGCGGGCCACGATGTCGGTGGTGCCGCCCGGTGCAAAAGGCACTTGCAGCTCGATGGGCTTGTTGGGGTAGCCCTGCGCCCAGCTGGGGCCGGCGATCAGCGCCAGCGCGGCGGCGCCGGCGAGTGCATTCCATTGACGACGTTGCATTGAAGAGCTCCTGGAGGTCGAAAAGCGAAGCCAGGATGCTAACGGGTCCGCGAGCGCCCCAGTTGGTGGATAACCCATGGAAATCGGCCGTTTATCCTCGACCGGTGAACTATGCCCAACTGCTCTTCCCCGACTTCTCCCTCATCGCCTGCGGCTGGCTGCTCTGCCGCTACACCCCGCTGGACCGCCGCGTCTGGGACCAGGTCGAGAGCCTGGTCTACTACTTTCTTTTTCCGGTGCTGCTGTTCCACTCGATCGTGCGCAGCCCGCTCGACTTCGGCGCCACCTCGCACTTGCTGACGGCCGGCGTCGGCGTCGGGCTGGCCGGCATCGCGCTCGCCTACATGCTGCCCTTCCTGCCCGGTATCGGCACGCACATCGACCGCAGCGATCACGCGGCCAGCGCGCAGGTCGCCTTCCGCTTCAACTCCTTCATCTGCCTCGCGCTGGCCGACCGCATGGCGGGCCCCGCGGGGCTCCTGATGATCGCGGTGCTGATCGGCGTGTGCGTGCCGCTCTTCAACATCGCCGCCGTGTGGCCGATGGCGCGGCATGCGCAGACCGGCCTGGCGCGGCAGCTGATCCGCAACCCGCTGATCATCGCAACGCTCAGCGGCCTGGTCGCCAACCTGCTCGGCTTCAGCGTGCCGAACTGGCTCGAGCCGACGCTCACGCGCATCGGTGCCGCATCGCTCGCGCTCGGCCTGATGGCGGCCGGTGCCGGCATGCAGTTCGCGACGCTCGCGCGCGGCAAGGTGCTGGCGGTGTCGGTGCTGTCGATCCGGCATCTCGTGCTGCCGCTGATCGCCTGGGGCCTGGCCGGCGCACTGCAGCTCGGCGGCGCCCAGGCCGCGGTGCTGATGACTTTTTCCGCGGTGCCGACTGCGTCGAGCGCCTACGTGCTGGCCGCGCGCATGGGCTACAACGGCGCCTACGTGGCGGGCCTCGTGACGCTGTCGACGCTGCTCGGTGTGGCAAGCCTGCCCTTCGCCCTGGCACTCTCGCGCTGAACCGTCATCATCAGTCGCTACCATCGCACGATGCGCTACCTACCGGCCGTTGTCGCAGCATTGCTCGCGGGGGCGGTGCAGGCGCAGGCGCAGGAGCACACCCGCTACCACGGTGCGTGGAGCGGGCCTTTTCTTTTCTACGTGGTCCAGCAGGACACCGGCGCACAGGGTCCGCCGGAGGTCCACGCGGGCGCGATGCAGATCGATCCCGACGGCACGGTGCGCGGCCAGGTACCAGGCGCCGCCTGCACGATGACGGGCTCGAGCGTCGACTTCGTTTCGCCGGCCAACGCCTCGCTCGACCTCACGATCAGCGGCTGCAAGGACACGCGCTTCAACGGGTATTTCAGCGGCAAGCTGATCAACAATCCGGTCCTCAAATACGCCTCGCTGCGGCTGAACTCGATGCGTTCGCTCGACGCGGGAACGGCGCAGGTCTCGGCGATCATGCGGCGCTGAAGTCCAACGCCCATTCGACGTGCTCGCGCACCAGCGCACTGGGATGCGAGCGCCGCGTCGCGAGGATCTCGCGCGCCCCATCGTCGCCCGCACGCAAGGCATTGCCCAGCGCCACCGCCACATTGCGCAGCCAGCGTTCATGGCCGATGCGGCGGATCGGGCTGCCTTCGGTGTAGCGCAGGAAGTCCTCCTCGGTCCACGCGAAGAGCTCGCCCAACTGGCGGCCGGTGAGCCCGTCGCGCGCATCGAAGTCCGGCAGCGCGCTCTTCTTGGCGAACTTGTTCCAAGGACAGATGAGCTGGCAGTCGTCGCAGCCGTAGATGCGGTTGCCGATCAGCGGCCGCAGCTCGAGCGGGATCGGCCCCGCGTGCTCGATAGTGAGGTAGGAGATGCAGCGCCGCGCGTCGAGCCGGTACGGCGCGATGATGGCGCGCGTCGGGCACACCTCGATGCAGGCGCTGCAGGTGCCGCAATGCGCCGTGACCGGCGCGCTCGGCGGCAGCGCCATGTCGACATAGATCTCGCCCAGGAAGAACATCGAGCCCGCGTCGCGGTCCAGCACCAGCGTGTGCTTGCCGCGCCAGCCCTGGCCGCTGCGCGATGCCAGCTCGGCTTCCAGCACCGGCGCCGAATCGGTGAAGGCGCGGTGGCCGAAGGGGCCCACTTCGTCGGCGATGCGCTCGGCCAGCTTCGCGAGGCGCGAGCGCATGACCTTGTGATAGTCGCGGCCGCGCGCATAGACCGACACGATGCCCTCCGCCGGCCGCCGCAGCCGGTCGAACTCCACCGCCTGCCAATCCTCGGGCGTGCTGCGCGGCAGGTAATCCATGCGCGCGGTGATCACCGACACCGTGCCCGGCACCAGCTCGGCCGGCCGCGCGCGCCGCGTGCCATGTGCGGCCATGTAGTGCATCTCGCCATGGAAGCCTTCGGCCAGCCATCGCATGAGGCCCTCTTCCGCGCTCGACAGATCGACGCCCGCAATCCCGATTTGGGAGAATCCGAGCTCCCGGGCCAAGGCCTGAATCCGATTCACGAGTTGATGGCTGCCGATCACCTGCCGATTGTAGAAACGCAAAGCCTCGTGCAACGCTGGCGCAGCGAAGACGATTGCGACGCGCTGGCGCGCGCACTCGCGTCATCGCCCGACCTGGCTGACGCGTTCATTGCATTGCATGGAGACCTCGGCGCCGGCAAGACCACCTTCGTGCGCCACCTGTTGCGCGCGCTCGGCATCGGCTCGCGCATCAAGAGCCCGACCTACGCGGTCGTCGAGCCGCACGAGGCGCCCGGCGGCCTGGCCATCTTCCACTTCGATTTCTACCGTTTCAGCGATCCGCACGAATGGGACGATGCCGGCTTCCGTGACATCTTCGCGGGTTCGGGCCTCAAACTCGCGGAATGGCCCGAAAACGCTGCAGGGCGCATTCCGCTTGCAGACCTTGCTATTAAAATCGAAGCAATGACCGACGACACCCGCACTGTGACCCTGCACGCGAACACGCCGCGCGGCAGTCGGTTGCTCGCCGCCGCCAGCGCATGAAAGCCGGCCAACTGAAACGACGCGTACTGCTGCAGGGCGGCAGCATCGCCCTCCTGCTCGGCGTGCACGAGATCGCGCGCGGCGCCACCATCGTGGCGGTGCGCGTCTGGCCGGCGGCCGACTACACGCGCGTCACCATCGAATCCGACGGCCGCCTGCATTCGCAACAGCTCGTAGTCGGCAGTCCGCCGCGTCTCGCAGTCGACATCGACGGGATCGATCTCAATCCCGCGCTACGCGAGCTGGTCGGCAAGATCAAGCCCGACGACCCCTTCATCAACGGCCTGCGCGTCGGCCAGTTCGCGCCCAGCGTGGTGCGCATCGTGTTCGACCTCAAGCAGTCGGTGGCCCCTCAGGTCTTCTCGCTGGCGCCGGTGGCCGCTTACCAGCACCGGCTGGTGCTGGACCTCTATCCGCAGCAGGCGCTCGATCCGCTGGAAGCCCTGATCGCCGAGCGGCTGCGCGATGCGCCCAAGGCCCCCGGCCGCGACGGCACCGTCGCGGGCATCGCGCCGCGCACTCCCGCGCCCCCGGCCGTCGATCCGCTGGGCGAATTGATGGCGCAGCAGTCGATGCGCCCCTCGCCTTCCTCGCCGCCCGCACAGGCGCTGGTCGTTCCGGCGCCGCTGCCGCCCGTGGCGGGAACGACGCCGGTGACACCCCTTCCGCCGCCCTCTTCCGCCACCGCGCGCAACGGCGGCGCGACCGCGAGCGGCACCGACCGCATCATCATCGTCGCGCTCGATCCGGGCCACGGCGGCGAAGACCCGGGTGCGATCGGCCCCAACGGCACGCGCGAAAAAGACATCGTGCTGCAGGTCGCGCACCGGCTGCGCGACCGCATCAATGGGAGCAGCGTCAACGGCAATCCGATGCGCGCCTTTCTCACGCGCGATGCCGACTTCTTCGTGCCGCTGGGCACGCGCGTGCAGAAGGCGCGCCGCGTGCAGGCCGACCTGTTCGTGAGCATCCATGCCGATGCCTTCACCACGCCCGAAGCGCGCGGCGCCAGCGTGTTCGCGCTGAGCCAGACCGGCGCCTCGAGCAGCGCAGCGCGCTGGCTCGCCAACAAGGAGAACCAGGCCGACAAGGTCGGCGGCGTGAACGTGGGCACGCACGAGGTCCAGGTGCAGCGCGCCCTGCTCGACATGAGCACCACGGCGCAGATCAACGACAGCCTCAAGCTCGGCGGCGCGATGCTCGGCGAGATCCGCGGCATCGGCGCGCGCCTGCACAAGCCGCAGGTCGAGCAGGCCGGCTTCGCGGTGCTCAAGGCGCCCGACATCCCGAGCGTGCTGGTGGAGACCGCCTTCATCAGCAACCCGGAAGAAGAAGCCAAGCTGCGGAGCGTCGAGTACCAGGAAAACCTCGCGGACGCGCTGATGCGCGGCATCCAGCGCTACTTTGCGCAGAACCCGCCGCTGGCGCGCAGCCGTCAGCTGTAGCGCGCGTTGCCGCGGTCAGGCCTTTGCACTTGCGGCGACCGCGGTGCGCGGCCGCAGGGTCGCCATCAGCAGGTACACGCCGCCGCCGATCAGCACGCCGAAGAACCAGCCGTAGGTGTTCCACCACGCCGGCAGCAGGCTGGTGAAATTCGGAAGAAGGGTCGAGAACACGCTGCCGACGCCCGCGGCCACGAGCGCGTTGACGTTCCAGCCGCCCTCGTAGCGATACTCGCCGTTCTCGTCGTAGAGCGCCGCGACATTGATGTTGCCTTTCGCGACCAGGTAGTAGTCGACCAGGATGACGCCCAAGAGCGGCCCCATCGTGGCGCCGATGGCGTTGACGAAATTCGCGGCATTGCCCTCCCAGGGCGCGAAGGGATAGAGCACCAGCGCAATCGCCGCCGCGATGTAGCCGCCCTTCTTGAAGCTGATCTGCCGGGGGAACACGTTCGAAATGTCGAAGGCGGCGGAGACGAAGTTCGCGACGACGTTGATGCCCAGCGTGGCCACCGCGAAGGTGATGGCGGCGATCAGCGCCAGCACCCAGCTGTCGAACTTGGCGGAGATCTGCTCCGGGTGCAGCAGTACTTCACCGTAGACCTTGAAGGCCGCGATGGTCGTGATGCCGGCGACCAGCGAGAAGGCGACCAGGTTGACCGGCAGGCCCCACAGGTTGCCTTTTTTCACCGCGTCCTTGTTCTTGGCGTAGCGCGAGAAATCGCAGAAGTTGAGGTACAGCGCGGCGAAGTAGGTGATCCAGGTCGCAGCCACCGCCATCAAGGCCCAGAAGGAGCCCGGCTCGCCGCTCACGCCGGCGTCCTTGGTCTTTGCCAGCAGCACGTCCTGCGGAATGCCGTGGTCGAAGGAGAAGCCGCCCGCCTTGACGCACAGGCCGATGGCCAGGATCAGCATCGCAATCCATACCGCGGGGCCGGCCCAATCCTGGAACCTGCGCACCGTCTCCATGCCTTTCTGGATGATGAGCAGTTGCAGCGCCCAGATCACCACGTAGCAGACCACCTCCAGGCCCGAATGGCCGAGGATCTGCGTACTCTTGTGAAACTCGAGCATGCTGTCGTTGCGGATCAGCAAGGCGACCACGGCGCCCGACGCGGCCGCCGTCTGCGCGCCGTACCAGAAGCAAGCCACCACGGCCCGCACCAGCGCCGCCAGGTTCGCGCCCCACACGCCGAAGGACGCACGTGCCAGCACCGGGTACGGCACCCCGGTCTTTTCGCCGGCGTAGCCGATCAGGTTCATGAGGAAGAAGATCAGCAGCGAACCGAGCCCGATCGCAAGCAGGAAGTTGGTGAAGCTGCCGCACAGCAGGAACAGGCTGGCCGCCAGGTAATAGCCCCACAGGCTGTGCACGTCCGAGGTCCACACGTTGAAGATGCTGAAGGCGCCCCAGTTGCGCACCTTGGCGGGTGCGAGATCCTCGTTGTAGAGGCCGGGGGAAGGATTGCGGATCTCCATGGCTGCCTCCTGGGAATGCGTCGATGCGCGCAGACTAGCTTTCTTGGCCGGCCCTCGCAACCGCCTGCCATGCGTCGCCGCCTGCGGAACGCGCGCTCTTTGTTGCACGAATGCAGCGCATGCTCTCGGGCAAGGGGGTGCGGCGGACTCCTACACCCGTGGCGCAGGGCTTTTACAGAATGTCTTCATCCACTGCTGTCCGGTTAAATGATCCGCTGCGGGGCTGAGATCAAGCATTGGCGCGGGCTGCAGGCCGATTTTGTTTGGTGCCGATTTGAACTTCGATCACGAAGAACCGCGTACTTTCCCCGGTTTGGCAGCCCCGGGGAGAGCGTGTGCACATCGGCAAGACTTTGTTCGCTCAAGTCATGGAGTTCGTGCCATGGACCAGCTTCGCTCGCATCGTGCAACGCTACGGCGGCAACTCGGGCGTGCGCACGCTGTCTTGCGCCGAGCAGTTCCGCGCCATGGCGTTTGCTCAGCTGACGTGGCGAGAGAGCCTGCGCGATATCGAGGCCAGCCTCTCGGCCAACGCCAACAAGCTCTATGCCATGGGCTTTCGCTCGGCCGTCAGACGCTCGACCTTGGCCGATGCCAACGAATCGCGCGATTGGCGCATCTGGTCCGATCTTGCGGCTGTGCTCATTCGGCGTGCGCGCAGGCTCTACTTGGGCGACTCCGTGCTCGGCGTGGAATTGGACAACACGGTCTATGCCCTGGATTCCAGCACCATCGATCTGTGCTTGAGCTTGTTCTCCTGGGCGCCGTTCCGCTCCACCAAGGCGGCGATCAAGCTGCACACGCTGCTGGACCTGCGCGGGGCCATCCCCGCATTCATCCACATCAGCGACGGCAAGCTGCACGACGTGAACGTGCTGGACATGCTGGTCTTCGAGCCCGGCGCGTTCTACGTGATGGATCGCGGCTACGTCGATTTCGAGAGGCTGCATGCACTGACTCAGGCCGGCGCCTTCTTCGTCACGCGTGCGAAGTCGCCAATGGATGCCAGGCGAGTCTATTCGGCGCCGACCGATCGCAGCACTGGCATCATCAGCGACCAGCAGGTCATGCTCAATGGGCACTACTCGGCCAAGAAGTATCCCCAGCACCTGCGGCGAATTCGATTCAAGGACCCCGAATCGGGCAAGACGCTGATCTTCCTGACCAACCACATGGCCTTGCCGGCGTTGACGATCGCCGCGCTGTACAAGAGCCGCTGGCAGGTCGAACTGTTCTTCAAGTGGATCAAGCAGCACCTGCGCATCAAGCACTTCATGGGCAACAGCGAGAACGCGGTCAAGACGCAGGTCTGGTGCGCCGTGGCCACCTACGTGCTCATCGCCATTGTCAAGAAGGAGCTTCAACTCGACGCCTCTCTCTACACTTGTCTACAGATCTTGTCGGTCTCCGTCTTCGAGAAAACCGAGCTTTCATGCGCCCTGCAGGCCGATCTGTCCCAAACCGAGCTACCCAACACCGCTAACCAGTTGAATTTGTTCAACTTTTAACCGGACAGCAGTGGTCTTCATCACTGATTGAAAGGTGGACACCATGAAGACACGTCTCTGGATCACGGCTGCAGCGGCCACGACCGTCATGACCCTGGCGGGTTGCGCAGCGGGACCGAACGAGCAGTGGGGCACGGCCGGCGGCGCCGTGGGTGGTGCAGTGATCGGCAATGCGATCGGCGGCAATACTGCCAGCACCGTGGGTGGCGCCGCCATCGGCGGCTTGATCGGTAACCAGGTGGGTCGCCGCGCCGACGAGCGCAACTACTACCGCGGACAACGCAGTGGCGGCTACTACCCCTACAACGGCCCGAACTACTGAGCTCGCGGCTCTTGCATGATCGAAGGCGCGTCCGAGGACGCGCCTTTTTTGTTTTCAACGCACCGAGGAAGGCGTGCGGCCCGCGCGCCAGGCGCCGAAGACCGCGATCAGGCCCGGCACGAAGATCAGCGCCCAGATGATCTTGTCGAGGTGTTCCTTGACGAAGGGCATGTTGCCGAATAGGTAGCCCGCCGTGCACAAGCCCAGCACCCACAACAGCGCGCCGACGATGTTGTAGAGCGTGAACTTGGTGCGCGTCATGTCGGCCACGCCCGCGACGAAGGGCGCGAAGGTACGGATGAAGGGCATGAAGCGCGCGAGGATGATGGTGACGCCGCCGTAGCGCTCGTAGAAGGCATGCGCCTGGTCGAAGGCCTTGCGGTTGAAGAAGCGCGAGCTCTCCCACTGGAAGACCTTGGGCCCGAAATAGCGCCCGATGCTGTAGTTGCACTGGTCGCCCAGAATCGCGGCCACGATGAGGATCGGCACCGCGATCGAATAGCTCATCAGCCCCGCGCCGCACAGCGCGCCGACGATGAAGAGCAGCGAGTCGCCCGGCAGGAAGGGCATCACCACGAGCCCCGTCTCGACGAACACGATCAGGAACAGCAGCGCATACACCCAGGGCCCGTAGGCGACGACGAAGGCCTCGAGATGTTTGTCGACATGCAGGATGAAGTCGATGAAGAAGCTGATGATTTCCATGGACGCGCATTATCCGGGCAGCTTCGCGAGCCCCCTTCTAGAATGCCCCGGTGAGCGCTCTCCCCTCCTCCCTCGCCCCAGCCGCGCGCCGTCCGATCCGCGAACTTCCCGACGAACTGATCAGCCAGATCGCGGCCGGCGAAGTGGTGGAGCGGCCCGCGTCGGTGGTGCGCGAACTGCTCGACAACGCGCTCGACGCCGGCGCACGGCACGTCACGGTGCGACTCTCGGCCGGCGGCGTGCGGCTGATCTCGGTCGAGGACGACGGCCAGGGCCTGCCGCGCGACGAGCTGCCGCTGGCCCTGCGCCGCCACGCGACCAGCAAGATCGCCAGCTTGAACGACCTGGAGACGGTAGGCACGATGGGCTTTCGCGGTGAGGCGCTGGCCGCCATCAACGCCATCGCCGAGCTCAGCCTGCAGTCGCGCTTCCACGCGGCCGACAGCGCCTTCGCGCTCGACGGCCGCACCGGCGAGCTGAGGCCGGTGGCGCGCGCGGCCGGCACCACGGTCGAGGTGCGCGAGCTGTTCTTTGCCACGCCCGCCCGGCGCAAGTTCCTGAAGACCGATGCCACCGAGCTCGCGCACTGCATCGAGGCGGTGCGGCGCCATGCGCTGGCGCGGCCCGATGTGGGCTTCTCGGTCTGGCACGAAGGCCGGCTGGTCGAGCAGTGGCGCGCCGCCGATGCGCGCGACCGGCGCCTGGCCGATGCGCTCGGCGAGGGCTTCGTCGCCCAGAGCGTGGCGGTCGAGCATGCCGCGGGCCCGGTGCGCGTGGCGGGCCGCGCCGGCATTCCCGATGCGGCACGTTCGCGCGCCGACCAGCAGTTCTTCTACGTCAACGGCCGCTTCGTGCGCGACAAGGTGCTGGCCCACGCGGTGCGCAGCGCCTACGAAGACGTGCTGCACGGCCAGCGCCAGCCGGTCTACGCGCTCTATCTCGAGATCGATCCGGCACGCGTCGACGTCAACGTGCATCCCACCAAGATCGAAGTGCGCTTCCGGGACGGGCGCGAGGTGCACCAGGCGGTGCGCCACGCGATCGAGAACGCGCTGGCTGCGCCGCGGGCCGGCGAAGCGGCAGCGGTGGCCGCCGAGCCCTTCTTCAAGCCGCTTTCGCCGCAACCCGTGCCTTCGTGGACGCAGCCGGCGATCCATTTCGCCGCGGAACGGGGTCTGGGCGACGCGGCCGCCATGTGGCCCGGCGAGCGCAACGACATTGCCGCGACGCCGGCCACGCCCTTCACCGCGCCTGCGCAGGTCAAGCCCGCCCCAGCCGCCGATGAGGCCCAGGCCTGGCCCCTGGGCCGCGCGCTGGCCCAGCTGCAGGGCATCTACATCCTGGCCGAGAACAGCCAGGGCCTGGTGATCGTCGACATGCATGCGGCGCACGAACGCATCGTCTACGAGCGGCTGAAGACCCAGCTCGACGGCGCCGCGATCACGAGCCAGCCGCTCCTGATCCCGGCCACCTTCGCTGCCACGCCGCAGGAAGTGGCGACCGCCGAGGCGTGCGCCGCCGTGCTGCCCTCGCTGGGCCTGGAGATCACGCCCTTCTCGCCGCGCACGCTGGCGGTGCGCGCGGTGCCCGGCACCCTGGCCGACGGCGACCCGGTCGAGCTCGCCCGCAGCGTGCTGGCCGAGCTGGCCCACCACGACGCCAGCACCGTGGTGCAGCGGGCCCAGAACGAGCTGCTGTCGACCATGGCCTGCCACGGCGCGGTGCGCGCCAACCGCCGGCTGACCATCGACGAGATGAACGGCCTGTTGCGCCAGATGGAAGCCACCGAGCGCTCGGACCAGTGCAACCACGGCCGGCCGACCTGGCGCCAGGTCTCGATCCGCGAGCTCGATTCGCTGTTCATGCGCGGGCGCTGAACCCGCGAGCGCCGGGGAAAAGCTGCCAAATTCCTCACATTTGGCATCTGTTGGTCACGTAACCGAGGGTTTTCAGGGGTCATCGACAAACCGGGCACGCACGTTGCATGCAGTCTTTTGTTGAACTTTCCGGCCGAGCACCTGTCTTTCAGCCTTGCCCATGAAATCCTGGTCCCTCTTCGCATCCGCTACAGCGCTGGTCGCCTTGCTGGCGGCCGGCTGCTCCACCCTCGACGAGCGGCAGCGCGAATGGATCTTCCAGCCGAGCGACCGCAGCTGGGGCAATTCCGAATCCATGACCGAGGGCATGGACCATGTCTGGATCGACTTCCAGTCCTCCGTCACGGGCCGGCCGGCCCGCCTGCACGGCCTCTGGCTCGGCGGCGCGCCTGAATCGGCCAACACGCCCGTGCTGCTCTACCTGCACGGCGCGCGCTACAACGTGGCGGGCTCGGCACCGCGCATGCGGCGCATGCACGAGCTGGGCTTCTCGGTGCTGGCCATCGACTACCGCGGCTTCGGCAAGAGCAGCAAGGCGCTGCCCTCGGAAGACTCGGCCCGCGAAGACGCGCGCGCCGCATGGATCTGGCTCGCGGCACGGCATCCCCAGCAGCCGCGCTACATCTTCGGCCACTCGCTGGGCGGCGCGATCGGCATCGACCTGGCCTCGCGGGTGAACGACGAGAGCGGCACCATCGTCGAGAGCACCTTCACTTCCATCGCCGACGTGGTGAGCAGCTTCAAATGGGGCTGGCTGCCCTTCGGTCCCTTCATCACCCAGCGCTTCGAGGCGGTCAGCAAGGTCAAGAACATCGGCGCCCCGCTGCTGGTGGTGCATGGCGCTGCCGACAGCCTGATCAACCCGACCCTGGGCCGCAAGCTCTACGAGGCGGCCACTGTGCCCAAGCAGTTCGTGCTGGTCGAGGGCGGCTCGCACCACAGCACCGGTTCGGTGGGCCAGGCGCAGTACCGCGCCGCCCTGTCGCAGCTGTTTCGCATGAAGGAGCCGCCGACCGAGATGGCCGCCGGCGACGGCAGCAGCAGCGCACCGGCCCCGGCCGTGCCCGCGACCGTCCTGCAGCAGCAAGCCCAGTCGTCCGGCCAAGCGATTTAGGGCCGCTGGCGCCCGCCGCGCCGGCTTTGTTACCCTTGGGCGCATGCCGCCCCCTCCCGACGCACCGGCCCTCTCGCAATCCGCGCCGAGTGCAACGGCCATGTCGCCCGCGCTGGTCGTGCTCACGCTGGCCTTGCTGCTGGGCATCCAGCCCGTCACCACCGATCTCTACCTGCCCGCGCTCCCTGCCCTGACCAGCGGCTTCGGCGCGCGCATGTCGCAGGCGCAGCTCACGCTGAGCGCGCTGCTCTTGGCTTTCGGCTGCGCGCAGCTCGTGTTCGGGCCGCTGTCCGACCGCTTCGGACGCCGGCCCGTGCTGCTGTGGGGCCTGGGCGGCTATGTGGTGGCGAGCCTCGGCGGCGCCGTCGCGCCGTCGATCGAGCTGCTGATCGTCTGGCGCACGCTGCAGGGCGCGGCCATGGGTGCCGCGGTGATGGCAGCGCGCGCGATCGTGCGCGATCTCTACCAGCCGGCCGACGGCGCACGCGTCATGTCGCGCGCGCTCACCGGCCTCGGCCTGATCGCCTGCCTGTGCGCACCGGTGGGCGGCCTGGTGTCCGACCTGTTCGGCTGGCGCATCGCGCTGCTGGCGCCGGCACTCTTCGGTGCCGTCACGCTCGCGCTGATCGCGCTGCGCTTCGGCGAAACGCTGGTGCGCCCCAACCCCGATGCGCTGCGCCTCGCCACGCTCTTCTCCACCTGGGCAATGGTGCTGCGCAACCCGACCTTCCTCGCCTTCTCGGCGCTGACGACGGCGGCCTATGGCCTGCTCTTCACCTTTCTCGCCGCCTCGTCCTTCGTTTTCATCCAGGTGCTCGGCCTCACGAAGACGCAGTACGGCCTGGTGATGCTGTGGAGCTCGCTCGCCTACATCGCGGGCACCTTCGTCTGCCGGCGCTGGCTGCCGCGCTACGGCGTGCGCGGCAGCGTGGCGCGCGCGTCGCTGCTGACGCTGACCGGCGGCAGCGCGATGGGACTGCTGGCGCTGGCCGGCGTGCACTCGGTCGCCGCCATCGTGGCGCCGCTCACGCTGATCATGCTGGCGCACGGCGTGCACCAGCCCTGCGGCCAGACCGGTGCGGTCGGCCCCTTTCCGCAGGCTGCCGGCGCGGCCTCGGCGCTCAATGGCTTTTTGATGATGCTGGCGGCCTTCGGCATCGGCGGCTGGCTCGGCGCGCACATGGACGGCACCGTGATGCCGCTCGCGCTCGGCATGTGGTTCTGGAGCGTGTGCATCGCGCTGATCGCCTGGACGCTGGTGCGCAAGTACGGCGAGGCGCATGGGCATTGAGCCGAGCGCCGCTGGGCCGCCCCGAGGCGTGAGCGCCCCCTCGGGGGGCAGCGAGGACACGCCAGTGCCGAGCGTGGGGGCAAGTTACGTCGCGCTGGCGGGCCCGACTGCATCGGGCAAGACCGCGGCCGCACTCGCGATCGCGCGCGTGCGGCCGGTCGAGATCGTCAGCGTCGATTCGGCCCTGGTCTACCGCGGCATGGACATCGGCACCGCCAAGCCCACGCCCGCCGAGCGCGCGGAAGCGCCGCACCACCTGATCGACATCCGCGATCCGCGCGAGCCCTACAGCGCGGCCGCCTTCGTGGCCGACGCCACGCGGCTCATCGCCGAGATCCGCGCGCGCGGCCGGTTGCCGCTGCTGGTGGGCGGCACCATGCTCTACTTCAAGGCGCTCGCCGACGGCATCGATGCCATGCCCGCGGCCGACCCTGCCGTGCGCCGGCAGCTCGAATCCGAAGCCGCCGCGCTGGGCTGGCCTGCGATGCATGCCAGGCTGGCCGAAGTCGATGCCGTCACCGCCGCGCGGCTCGCGCCCAACGACAGCCAGCGCATCCAACGCGCGCTGGAGGTGTGGCTGACAAGCGGCCGCACCATGGCCAGCTTCCACGCCGAGCAAGGAGCGGGCGGAATGCCGCCGATCGCGCTCTTCTCGCTCGAACCCACCGAGCGCGCCTGGCTGCACCATCGCATCGCCGAACGCTTCGACGCGATGCTCGCGGGCGGCTTCCTCGACGAGGTGCGGGCCCTGCGCGCGCGCGGCGATCTCGCGCCCGAGCTGCCCTCGATGCGCAGCGTCGGCTATCGCCAGGCCTGGGAGGCGCTGGACGGCCTCTTTCCCATGGCCGAACTGCGGGAACGCGGCATCGCTGCGACGCGCCAACTGGCCAAGCGCCAGATCACCTGGCTGCGCAGCATGCCCGAACGCCGCGTGAACGCGGCCGAGGCGCCCGATGCGATAGAGCGCATCGTGCAGCAGGTGTGCGAGATCGCATGACGCTGCGGATCAGCGAGCTGGCCAAGCGCTACGGCGACGCGACCGTGTTCGAGCAGGTGTCGCTCGAAGTCGCGCCGGGCGAGTTCGTCGCTGTCGTCGGCGAATCGGGTGTCGGCAAGTCCACCCTGCTCAACTGCATGGCCGGGCTCGACAGCTGGGACGCCGGCAGCGTCGTGCACGACGGCATCGACATCGGCGCGCTCGATGCCGAGGCGCGCGCGCTGTGGCGCCGCAAACACGTCGGCTTCGTGTTCCAGGCCTTCCATGTGCTGCCGCACCTGGACGTGGCGCAGAACGTCGCGCTGCCGCTGATGCTGCTCGCGCAACCCGACGCAGCGCGCGTGGCGCACATGCTCGACGCGGTCGGGCTGGGCGGTCTCGGCGAGCGCTTGCCCCAGCAGCTGAGCGGCGGCCAGCTGCAGCGCGTGGCCATCGCGCGCGCACTGGTGCATCGACCGGCGCTGCTCCTGGCCGACGAACCGACCGGCAATCTCGATCCGAAGACCGCCGCGAAGGTGATGGACGTGCTGCTGGCGCAGACGCGCGAGCACGGCGCTTCGCTGGTGCTGGTGACGCATTCCGAGGCGGCCGCGGCGCGTGCGGACCGCGTGCTGCATCTGAGCGCGAGCGGCATCCGGGCCTGATCCCCGGCCTGGGGTAAGCCCCAGGTCGCGGCCGTCGCCGCTTGTCGTATTCTGTATACAGAGTTCAGAACGACCCCGCCGATG
The DNA here is from genome assembly GCF_964254305.1 of Variovorax sp. LjRoot84. Classification (NCBI taxonomy): domain Bacteria; kingdom Pseudomonadati; phylum Pseudomonadota; class Betaproteobacteria; order Burkholderiales; family Comamonadaceae; genus Variovorax; species Variovorax sp. LjRoot84. The sequence goes on along the minus strand of NZ_CAXUTE020000001.1, from coordinate 2,101,464 downwards.
CCCGCCCAGCTCGTCCAGATCGCCGCCGCCCCCGACCTCGTCGACCAGGTCTACCGCGCGTTGCTCGACGCTATCAGCGGCGGTTCGCTGGCGCCCGGCGAGCGCATCACGCAGGAAGACCTGGCCAGGCGCCTGGCCGTCTCGCGCCAGCCGGTGCTGCAGGCGCTGCGCCTCTTGAAGAAAGACGGCTTCGTGCTCGACGCGCCGGGCCGCGGCCTCTTGGTCGCGCCGCTCGATGCCGAATGGACCGCCAAGGTCTACCAGGTGCGCGGCGCGCTCGACGTGCTAGCGGCGCGGCTCGCGGCCGAGCAGCGCTTCAAGATCGATCCCAAGCTGATCGAGCGCGGCCGCCGTGCCGCGCGCGGTCGCAGCGTCGAAGCCATGATCGATGCCGACATGGCTTTTCACCATGCCATCTACGTCGCATCCGGTAACCCGCTGATCGCGCAAAGCGCCGACCAGCACTGGCGCCACCTGCGCCGTGCCATGGGCGCGGTGCTGCAGTCCGTGCCGCAGCGCGAGTCGCTGTGGGACGAGCACGAGGCGATCGCCCGCGCCATCGCGGCCGGCGATGCCGATACCGCCGCACGCCTCAGCGAGGAGCACGGCGCGCAGGCCAGCCGAACCCTCGGCATGCGGCTGGCCGAACGTCTTTCCGCCCACACCCCCACCCAAGCAGGAGATACCGCATGAGACTCAGCCCCGAGCAGCGCGCGCAATTCGAGCGCGACGGCTACCTCTTCTTCCCCGGCCACTTCTCTGCCGAAGAGACCAAGGTGCTCACGGACGCAGTGCCCGAGCTCTACAGCCGGCGCGAGGCCTTCAACGTGCGCGAGAAAGGCTCGGACGCCGTGCGCACCAATTTCGCCGCGCACCTGATCAGCGAGCCCTTCGCGCGCCTTGCGCGCCATCCGCGCATGGTGGGCCCGGTGAGCGATCTGTTCGAGGAACAGGTCTACATGCACCAGTTCAAGATCAACGGCAAGATGGCCTTCGAGGGCGACGTCTGGCAATGGCACCAGGACTACGGCACCTGGCTCAACGACGACCTGATGCCCACCGAGCGCGCGATGAACGTCGCGATCTTTCTCGACGACGTGAACGAGCACAACGGCCCGCTGATGTTCATTCCCGGCAGCCATGTGGAGGGCGTGGTCGAAGCCAAGCACGATCTCACGACGACGAGCTATCCGTTGTGGACGGTCGACAACGACCTGATCCGCCAGTTGGTGGATCGCGCGGGTGGCAAAGGGCACTACGACGCGGCGGGCCGCCACGTCGGGGGTGGCATCGTCTCGCCCAAGGGCCCCGCCGGCTCGATGATCCTGTTCCACAGCTGCCTCGTGCATGCCTCGGGCAGCAACCTCTCGCCCTTCGACCGCGTGGCCGTGTACCTGAGCCTATGCGCGGTCAGCAACCACATCCGGCGCTTCAAGCGGCCCGAGTACATCGCGCACCGCGACTTCACGCCGATCGAGATGCTGCCGGACGACTGCCTGCTGAAGCCCTACCCGGTCGAGGTGCCGTGGAAGAACGGCCTGCCCGAGAGCGCGCTGCGCACTTCACTGGATGAACTGGAATTCGCCGCCGCCTGAACACCACCATCCGTTCGGGCTGAGCTCGGCCTGCCCTGAGCCGGTCGAAGGGTCGAAGCCGCTGTCGATCGACGCAGCACTTCGACAAGCTCAGTGCGAACGGTTACTAGGAAGCACATGAGCCTTTACACCCGACTCCAACAACGCGCGGCCGACGGCAAGCCGGTGCGCATCGGCCTGATCGGCGCCGGCAAGTTCGGCTCGATGTACCTGGCGCAGATTCCGCGCACGCCCGGCGTGCAGCTGGTCGCCATCGCCGACCTCTCGCCCGCCGCGGCGCGCGCCAACCTCGAACGCGTCGGCTGGAAGCCCGAGCGCGCGGCCGCCCGCTCGGTGCAGGAAGCGCTGCAAACCGGCAGCACCTGGATCACCGAAGACTGGCAGGCCGTGACGCGCGAGCCTTCGATCGACATCGTGGTCGAGTGCACCGGCAATCCGGTGGCCGCGGTCGACCACTGCCTCGATGCCTTCGCGCACGGCAAGCACGTGGTCAACGTCACGGTCGAGGCCGATGCCTTCTGTGGCCCGCTGCTGGCGCGCCGCGCACAGCAGACGGGCGTGGTGTATTCGCTCGCCTTCGGCGATCAGCCGGCGCTGATCTGCGACCTGGTCGACTGGGCCCGCACCTGCGGCTTTCCCGTGGTGGCCGCGGGGCGCGGCCACAAGTGGCTGCCGCACTTCAGTGAATCGACGCCCGAGACCGTGTGGGGCAACTACGGTCTCACGCCCGAGCAGGCGCTGCGCGGCGGGCTCAACCCGAAGATGTTCAACAGCTTCCTCGACGGTTCCAAGCCTTCGATCGAAAGCGCTGCGGTGGCTAACGCCACCGGCCTCGGCGTGCCCTCCGACGGCCTGCTCTATCCGCCGGCAAGCGTGGAAGACATTCCCTTCGTCACGCGGCCGAAGAACGAAGGCGGCGTGCTCGAACGCAAGGGCATGGTCGAAGTGGTGTCCTCGCTCGAGGCCGACGGCCGCAAGATCCCCTACGACATCCGCATGGGCGTGTGGGTCACGGTCGAGGCCGAGACCGAGTACATCAAGAACTGCTTCGAGGAATACAACGCGCATACCGATCCGAGCGGGCGCTACTTCACGCTCTACAAGCGCTGGCACCTGATCGGGCTGGAGGTCGGCGTCTCGGTCGCGAGCGTGGCGCTGCGCGGCGAAGCGACCGGCGTCGCCAGCTGCTGGAACGCCGACGTGGTGGCCACCGCCAAGCGCGACCTCGCGGCGGGCGAGACGCTCGACGGCGAAGGCGGCTACACCGTGTGGGGCAAGCTGCTGCCGGCCGAACGCTCGATGCGCATCGGCGGCCTGCCGCTGGGCCTCGCGCACAACATCAAGCTGGTGCGCCCGGTGAAGAAGGGTCAGAGCCTCTGCTGGGCCGACGTCGCGATGGACACCACGACCCACGCCTACAAGATCCGCCACGAGATGGAGTCGATGTTCGCGCCGGCGCAAGCCAAGGCCGCCTGATGGGGTTGACCGCAGTCGCCCTGCGCCAGGCCATGGCCGCAGGCACGATGACGGCCGAAGCAGCAGCCCGCGCCGCCCTCGAGCGCATCGCCGAACGCGAGCCGCTGATCCATGCCTGGCAGCACCTCGACACCAAGGGCGCCATCGCCGCAGCCCGCGCGCTGGACGCGCGCGGCCGGCCCGGTCTGCTGGGCGGCGTGCCGATCGGCGTCAAGGATCTCATCGCCACCGCCGATATGCCCACGCGCTACGGCTCGCCGATCTACGAGGGCTTCCGCCCCGCGGCCGATGCCGCCTGCGTGGCGCTCGCACGCGCGGCCGGCGCGCTCGTGATGGGCAAGACCGTGACCACAGAGTTCGCCTACTTCTCGCCCGGACCCACGGCCAACCCGCACAACCCGGCCCATACGCCCGGCGGCTCGTCCAGCGGCTCGGCCGCCGCGGTGGCCGACGGCATGGTGCCGATCGCCTTCGGCACGCAGACGGCGGGATCGCTGATTCGCCCCGCCTCCTTCTGCGGCGTGTTCGCGCTCAAGCCGAGCTTCGGCGCGCTGAGCCTCGAAGGCATCAAGCCCTTCTCGCCCTCGCTGGACACCCTGGGCTGGCTGGCGCGCAGCGCCGACGACCTGGAGCTGATGCGCGGTGCGATGAACGGGATGGCCTTCGCGCCGCTGCCAACGCCTGCGCCGCGCGCGCTGCGCCTCGGTGTTTGCCGCACGCACGAATGGCCGGCCATCGATGCCGGCGGCGCCGCGGCCTTCGAGCAGGCGCTGAAGCTGGCCGGTGCGGCCGGCGTCACGCTGGGCGACATCGTCCTGCCCAGCGCATTGGCCGGGCTGGTGGAGGCGCAGAAAACCGTGATGGCCTTCGAGGCCGCGCGCCAGCTCGACACCGAATGGCGCCGGCATCCTGAACAGCTCAGCGCGGCACTCAGCGCATTGCTGCAAGGCGGCCGCGACTGCACCGACGAGACCTACGCACAGGCGCTGGCGCAAGCCACCATCGCCCGCCGGCTGCTGCCCGAGCTGATGCGCGATGTCGATGCACTGCTGGTGCCCGCCGCACCCGGCGAGGCACCGGCGGGCCTGGCCGCCACCGGCGACCCGGTCTTCAACCGCATCTGGACCCTGCTCGGCGCGCCCTGCGTCGCCGTGCCCGGCCTGCTGGGGCCGCAAGGCTTGCCGATCGGCATGCAGCTGGTCGGCCATGCGCAGCGCGAGCGCGAGCTGCTGGCTGTGGCCGGCAGCCTGCACCGCGTCCTGACACAACCAGCCGGCTGACTCAGGTACCGATCACGCCGCCGTCGTTCTTGGTGATGACAACCGTCGCCGAGCGCGGCCGGCCGGCGCCGTCGGGCCACTTCGACACGGCCAGCGGACGCTCCGGATCGCTGCGCTCGTTGGCAGGCTCGCCCGGATGCTGGATGTTGATGAACAACGTCTTGAGATCGGGCGTGGCCGTGAGCCCGGTGACTTCACAGCCCGACGGGCCGACCAGGAAGCGGCGGATCTCGCCCTTGGTGGGATCGCAGGCCAGCATCTGGTTGTTGGACAGGCTGCTGTAGTCGCCCTTGCCCAGCGTCGAGGTCGACGCATCGGTCTGGATCCACAGCACGCCGCGCGCATCGACAATCAGGCCGTCGGGGCTGCCGAAGGTGTCGCCCTTGAAGTTGCCCTGCGCTTCCGAGCGGCCCTGCTTCGGGTCGCCGGCCAGCACCAGGTGGTTCCAGGCGAACTTGGTGGCATCGAGATCGCCGCCTTCCTTCCAGCGGATGATCTGGCCCATGGTGTTGTTGGAACGCGGGTTGGCCGCGTCCATGAAGGGCTGGCCGGCGGCGCCGCGATTGCTGTTGTTGGTCAGCGTGCAGTAGACCTCCTTGGTGATCGGGTCCACCGTGGTCCATTCGGGCCGATCCATCTTGGTGGCGCCCAGCGCGTCGCTGGCCTGGCGCGACTTGATCAGCACGTCGCCCTGGTTCGCAAAGCCCTTGTCGGTGGTCAACGGCCCCTGGCCTTGCACCAGCGGCAGCCATTCGCCGGTGCCGTCGACGTCGAAGCGCGCGACGTACAGCGTGCCATGGTCCAGCAGCTCGCGGTTGGCCGCGAAGCCGCCGGGCTTGACGCGGTCGCGGCTGACGAACTTGTAGATGTATTCGAAGCGCGAGTCCTCGCCCATGTAGACCACCGCGCGGCCATCGGCCGTCAGCGCTGTGGCCGCGCCTTCGTGCGCGGCGCGGCCGAGCGCGCTGCGCTTGACGGGCGTGGAGCTCGGGCCCTGCGGATCGATCTCGACCACCCAGCCGTAGCGGTTGGATTCATTCGGATGCCGCGCGACGTTGAAGCGCTCTTCATGCTCGTGCCAGCGGTACTTGGAGCCGTTGCCCTTGCGGATGCCCCAGCGGCGCTGGTGCGCGTCGGGATTGTCGACGCCCTCGAAGTAGTCGGCGAAGTTCTCTTCGCAGGTCAGATAGGTGCCCCAGGGCGTCTGGCCGTTGGCGCAGTTGTTGTAGGTGCCCAGCACGCGCGTGCCGCTCGGATCGGCGGCAGTTCTGAGCATCGGGTGGCCGGCGGCCGGGCCGGTGATGGTCATCGGCGTCAGGGCGGTGATGCGGCGCGCGAACTTCGAAGGCATCACCTGCTTCCACGCGCTGCCCTCGCGCTGGATCTCGATCACCGAGACGCCGTGCGCGTGCATGGATTTGCGCACCTTCTCTGCCGTCCAGGTCTTCATGCCGTCGGCGTGCAGCAGGCCGTCGTCCACGTACTCGTGGTTCATCACCAGCAGGCCGCGCTGCGAGGAGCCCTCGACGGGGAAGAAGGCCATGCCGTCGTGGTGCATGCCGGCCTGCAGCGCCTGCTCGGCCGCGCTGTTCGAGCCGTCGGGCTTGAAGGCCGGCATCTGGCCGGCGATCCCCACCGGGTCGCCCCAGCGGTACAGCACCTGCGCGGTGTAGCCCTCGGGCACCGCGACGCGATCGATGGCAGCCATCGGCGCGCTCTTGAAGCCGATGCCGCGGCCGAGGGCAGCCGGGTTGCCGGCGCCGCCGGTCGCGGCGCAGCCGGCCAGCGTGCCGAGCGCGAACGGTGCGAACAAGCCGCTGGCTGCTGCCGCCAGGCCGCCGCGCACGAAGATGCGGCGTGCCGGGTCGGAGACCTCGTGAATAGTGGGATTGGCACTCCGGTTGGAGTCCTCCATGCGGTCGAAATCTTTGGCCATTGTTTTGCTGTGGTGTGGGTAACCGGCCGATGCTCCGCGCTTCGCATGAAAACTCTGTGACGAGCGCAGGGCGCGAGGGCTTCGGAGGCTCGCATTCACAGGTCCGCATACGGCCAGCGTCGAAGCGGCCTACGGTCGATGATCGCGACTTCATTTCTTGCAGGAAGCGCATGGATCCGAAACTCCCCCGCCCCTTCGTCAAGCTGGCCTGGTCCAACCTGGCAGCCCAGTCGGCCGAGCAGCTGAGCCTGGCCGCCGTGCCGCTGGTGGCGGTGCTCGCGCTCGGCGCCGGCCCGGGCGAGATCGGCATGCTGGCCACGGTGCAGACCCTGCCCTTCCTGCTGCTGTCGATCCCCCTGGGCCTGATCGCCGACAGGACCTCGCGGCAGCGCCTGATGCTGTGGGCGGAAGCGCTGCGGGCGCTGGCCTTGCTGGGCCTGCTCGCGGTCGTGGCGACGGCCCGCCCGTCGATCGAATGGCTGGCGCTCCTCGGCTTCATTGGCGCCGTCGGCACCGTGGGCTTCAACATCGCGGCGCCGGCGTTGGTGCCGGCGCTCGTCCCGCGCGAAGCGCTGGCCCGCGCCAACGGGCGGCTCGAACTCGCGCGCAGCGCCGCCTTCGCCGCCGGGCCGGCGCTGGCCGGCGCGCTGGTGGCGTGGCTCGGCGCGCCTGCGGCTTTCGTGCTGGCCGCGATGTTGTCGGTATCGGCCGTCGTGCTGCTGCTGCGCATTGCCGAGCCGCAGCGCACACGCCCGAGTGCACGCCATCCGCTGCTCGAACTGCAGGATGGAGCGCGCCTCGTGTGGCGGCACGAGCTGCTGCGGCCCATCCTGCTGACGGCCGCGGCATGGAACACCTCTTGGTTCGTGCTCCAGGCTGCCTACGTGCCCTATGCGGTGCGCACGCTGGGACTGGGCGTCGGCGCGGTCGGCCTGAGCCTGGGCATCTGCGGCGCCGGCATGGTGACTGGCGCGCTGCTGGCTTCGCGCATGGTCGGCGCGATGCCGCTGGGCCGGGCGATCCAGTTCGGGCCTGTGTCTTCGGTGCTCGCGGCGCTGCTGATGACGGCCACGCTGGTGGTGCCCAGCGGCGCGCTCGCGGCGATCTCGCTGTTCCTGTTCGGCGTGGGGCCGATCGTCTGGGTCATCACATCCACCACCTTGCGGCAGACGGTGACACCCAACGCGATGCTGGGCCGCGTCTCGGCCGTGTTCCTCACGGTCAATGCCGGCGCCCGTCCGGTCGGCGCGGCCCTGGGCGGCATCGTCGGCGCGACGTGGGGCGAGCCGGCCTGCCTGCTGCTGGCCCTGGCGGGCTTCGTGCTGCAGGCCTGGCTGATCCTTCGCTCGCCGGTTCGCGCACTGCGGCAATTGCCGGCACCGGCTGTCGAAATGCCCGCTTGCCAGCCGTCATTGGGTTGAGCGATCCTGCTCGATGTTCCTTTTCGGAGTTCCCCATGCAATACATGCTGTTGTTCTATCAACCCCAATCCGAGTTCGACCAGCGCGACGATGCCGCCGCGCAGGCCCACCGCGCCAGCTGGATGGACTATGTGGGCGCGGTGCGCCAGTCGGGCATCGTGCAGAACGGCCACGGCCTGCATCCGCCGATGACCGGCACCACGCTGCGCGTGCGCGGCGACAAGCGGCAAGTGCAGGACGGCCCCTTTGCCGACACCAAGGAACAGCTCGGCGGCTACTTCGTGATCGAGGTGCCGGACCTCGACGCCGCGCTCGAGTGGGCCGCGCGCGCGCCCTGTGCCAGCACGGGCGGCGTCGAGGTGCGCCCGGTATTCACCGCACCCGAGATGTGACGGGGTCTGCTGCAATCCACGCAGCGCACGAGGCCGCCGAGAAGGCCGCGCGCCAGTCCTACGGCCGGCTGGTCGCGATCCTCTCGGCGCGCACGCGCGACATCGCCGCGTCGGAGGATGCGCTGGCCGATGCCTTCGCCCGCGCGCTCGAGCGCTGGCCGCAGGAAGGCATTCCCGATCAGCCCGAGGCCTGGCTGCTCAGCGTGGCGCGTAACCGCACGCTCGATGCATGGCGCCACAGCCGCGTGCAGGACGAGGCCACGCAGACCCTGCTTCTGCTGGCCGACGAGTTCACGGCCGACACGGCCGGCGGCGAGGCCGTGCCGGACGAGCGGCTGCGCCTCCTTTTTGTGTGCGCGCACCCGGCGATCGATGCTGCGGCGCGCGCGCCGCTGATGCTGCAGACCGTGCTCGGGCTCGACGCGGCGCGCATGGCGGGCGCCTTCCTGGTCGCGCCGTCCACGCTCGGCCAGCGCCTGGTGCGCGCCAAGGCGCGCATTCGCGCGGCCGGAATTCCTTTCGAATTTCCGCAAACCCGCGATCTTCCGCAGCGGCTGCAGGATGTGCTCGATGGCATCTACGCGGCTTACGGCACCGGCTGGGACGACGTCGATGGCGCCGATGCTGCGCAACGCGGCCTCACCGGCGAAGCCATCGACCTGTGCCGCATCCTGTGCGGCCTGATGCCCGATGAGCCCGAGCCGCTGGGTCTGCTGGCCCTGATGCTGTTCTGCGAGAGCCGTGCCGCCGCGCGGCGCGGCGCAGCCGGCGACTACGTGCCGCTCGACGTGCAGGACACCGCGCGCTGGAACCATGCGATGCGCGCGCAGGCCGAACAGGCGCTGCAGCATGCAGCGGGCATGAAGTCGCTCGGCGCCTACCAGATGGAGGCCGCGATCCAGTCGGCCCACTGCGCGCGCCGGCTGGGTGCGCAGGTTCCGCCCGATGCGCTGGTCGCGCTCTATGACGGGCTGCTCGCATGGCGCCCGAGCATCGGGGCCCGCGTGAGCCGCGCCTGCGCGGTGGCGATCGCCGAAGGATCGGCCGCGGGCCTGCAGGCGCTCGATGCCATCGCCATCGCAGAAGTCGCGAGCTATCAGCCCTACTGGGCCGCGCGCGCCCACCTGCTCGGCGGCACCGGCGAGCCCGCCGCAGCCCGCGAGGCCTATGCGCGCGCGGCCGGCCTCAGCACCAGCCCGGCGGTGCGCGCCTACCTGGCCGTGCAAGCCGAACGGCTTTGAGCGAACGCGCAGAATCGCCAGCTCCATGCGAGCGCTTCTTCGTACCTTCTCCTGGCAGGAACTGCGCCACCATCCATGGCGCAATGCCGCCGCGGTGCTGGCAGTGATGCTCGGCGTGGCGCTGGCCTTCTCGGTGCAGCTCATCAACGCATCGGCGCTCGACGAGTTCGCGAGCGCCGTGCGCTCGGTCAACGGCCAGCCGGACCTGGAACTGCGCGCCGCGCAAGGCGGCTTCGACGAGGCCGTGTTCGCGCGCGTGGCGCAGCATCCGCAGGTGACGCTCGCCAGCCCGGTGCTGGAATCACAGGCGGTGGCGCTCGTCGCGGGCAGCGAGCGCCGCATCGCGCTGCGCGTGATCGGCGTCGATGCACTGGTGCTGCCCACGATCGCGCCCGCGCTGATGCCGCAGCCGGCGAAGGACGCCGACCGCTTTGCGCTGTTCGCGCCGGACACGCTGTTCCTCAATGCCGCCGCGCGCACCGCGCTGGGCGAAGCCGCCGCCACGGTGCAGCTGCGCATCGGCACGCAGCAACACGCACTGCGCGTGGCCGGCCAGGTGGCGGCCGGCGGCAGCGCGCTGGCGGTGATGGACATCGGCGCGGCGCAGGATCTCTTCGGCCGCGGAGGCCAGCTCACGCGCATCGACCTGCGGCTCGCGCCCGGCATCGACCGCGCGGCCTTCATCCGTTCGCTGCAGGAGTCGCCGAGCTGGCCCGCAAGCATCCAGATCGCCGAACCGGGCGATGCGGCCGAGCGCGTGAGCAATCTCTCGCGCGCCTACCGCGTGAACCTCACGGTGCTCGCGCTGGTGGCCTTGTTCACCGGCGCCTTCCTGGTGTTCTCGGTGCTGGCCTTGAGCGTCGCCAAGCGCGCGCAACAGTTCGCATTGCTCGGCGTGCTGGGCCTCACGCCGCGCGAGCGGCTGCGGCTGGTGCTCGCCGAATCGCTGGTGCTGGGCCTCTTCGGCAGCGTCGCCGGCATCGCGCTCGGCACCGCGCTCGCCGCCGTCGCGCTGCGGGTGCTGGGCGGCGATCTTGGCGGCGGCTACTTCGACGGCGTTGCGCCGACCCTGCGCTGGAGCTCGGGCGCGGCGCTGCTTTATGGCGGCCTCGGCGTGCTCGCCGCGGGGGTCGGCGGCTGGTGGCCCGCGCGTGCGGCCCAGGCGCTGCCCGAAGCGCAGACGCTCAAGGGCCTGGGCGCCGCGCCCGCGCAGGGCGGCGCATACAAGCTGGCCCTGCTGCTGATCGCGGCCGGTGCGGCGCTGGCAACGGCGCCGGCGGTTTTCGGCATCCCTATCGCGGCGTATCTCTCGGTGGGCTTCCTGCTGGTCGGCGGCATCGCCGCCCTGCCCTGGCTGATTGCCTTGCTCTACGGCCGGCTCGCACCGCTCGCAGCGCACCGCGTGTTGCCGATGCTCGCGATCGAGCGCGCGCGGCGCATGCGCGGCACGGCGGCGGTGGCCGTCAGCGGCGTGGTCGCGAGCCTGAGCCTCGCGGTCGCGCTCACCGTGATGGTCGCGAGCTTTCGCGAGTCGGTGACGCGCTGGCTCGACGTGGTGCTGCCGGCCGATCTCTATGTGCGCAGCGCCACCGCCGGCAGTTCGAGCCAAAGCGAGCAGGCCGCCTTCACGCCGGCCTTCGTGCAGGCGCTCGCGCAACTGCCCGGCGTGGCGCGCACCGGCACGCTGCGCACGCGGGCTCTGCTGCTCGATCCGGCGCGGCCGGCTGTCACGCTGATCTCGCGCAGCCTGGACGATGAGGCGTCACGTTCGCTGCCGCTCCTGGGTGCAGCACTTCCGGTACCCGCGGGCCGGGTGGGCATCTACGTGAGCGAGGCGATGGTCGAGCTCTACGGCGCGAAGCCGGGCACGGAGTTCGAAGCGCTCACCAAGGCCTTCGGCGGCGGCAAGCGCTTCTTCGTCGCCGGCGTGTGGCGCGACTACGTGCGGCAGTTCGGCGCCATCACCATGGATGCGCGCGACTTCGAGCGCCTGACCGGCGACCGCAGCGTGAGCGACATCTCGCTGTGGCTTGCGCCGGGTGCGTCGGAAGCGCAGGTGCAGCAAGCGGTGCGCGAGGCCGCCGCCGCCGAGCCGATCGAGATCGCCTCCGTCGGCCAGCTGCGCGCGACCTCGCTGCGCATCTTCGACCGCAGCTTCGCCGTCACCTACTGGCTGCAGGCGGTGGCAATCGGCATCGGCCTGTTCGGCATCGCGGCCAGCTTCAGCGCGCAGGTGCTGGCGCGGCGCAAGGAGTTCGGGCTGCTCGCGCATCTGGGCTTCACGCGCACCCAGGTGCTCGCGGTGGTGGCCGGCGAAGGTGCGGCCTGGACCGCCATCGGCGCCCTCGCCGGCCTGGCGCTCGGGCTCGCGGTGTCGGTGGTGCTGGTGCACGTGGTCAATCCGCAGAGCTTCCACTGGACCATGGACCTGCTGGTGCCGTGGGCGCGCCTGGCCGCGCTGTGCGCCGCGGTGGTGGTTGCCGGCACCGTCACCGCCTGGCTGGCTGGGCGCGCGGCGGCCGCGCGCGATGCGGTGCTGGCGGTCAAGGAAGACTGGTGAGGGCATGGCGCCGGCGGTGCGGCCAAACGCGGCCATATCATCACGCACCGTCATCGGTCTTGGTCTCGCCGTGAAGTCGGCTGCGGGCCGGTGTCGAACGAGGAACCCACATCCATGACCGAAGCCACGCCAACCCCACCTCTTCCCGATCATCTATCCATCGATCCGCGCAGCCCCCATCACGTCGCTGCCGTCTTCGAGCACGACATCGGCATCCGATTCAACGACAAGGAGCGCGCCGATGTGGAGGAGTACTGCATCAGCGAAGGCTGGATCAAGGTGCCCGCAGGCAAGACGCTGGATCGCAAGGGCAAACCGCTGCTGATCAAGCTGAAGGGCAAGGTCGAGGCGTTCTACCGATAGAGCGAACATCGGCAGTCATGGCACGATTCGATGACGATGATTGAGATCAAAGCTGCCGAGCTGCCGCGCGACCTGGACACGGTGCGCGTCCTCTTTCGCGAGTACGCCGAAAGCTTGGGCATCGACCTGGAATTCCAGGGCTTCGAAGCTGAAGTGGCCGCATTGCCCGGCAAGTACGAGCCGCCTGCCGGCCGCATATTGCTTGCATGGAGAGGTACGGACGCGCTCGGGTGCATCGCGCTTCGCCCCATCGACGCCAGCACGGGCGAGATGAAGCGCCTTTACGTCCGGCCCCAGGCACGCGGCGAGCAGCTCGGGCGACGACTCGCGGAACGCGTCTGTCAGGAGGCGCGTGAAGCAGGGTACGCCCGCATCTGTCTCGATACGCTGCCCACAATGGGCGCCGCTCAAGGCCTCTACCAGTCGCTAGGGTTCAGATCGATCGAGCCCTACGTCTTCAACCCGATTCCAGGCACCAAGTTTCTGGCGCTGGATCTGTAGGGCGGTCTCGCTCGACGCAAGGCAGTTTCCCCTACGCTCGCGCGCTTGGATTTCATGATCTCAACCCAGTACGTCAGTCGCGTCGCCCTGCTGCGCAACAAGGTCGAGTCGTTCGAGCGGTACCCGTTCTGCCTGCCGGCGATTCGCTCCTTCGAACACATCGACCTTCATCCGAAGGTCACGTTCTTCGTGGGGGAGAACGGGTCCGGCAAGTCGACGCTCCTCGAAGCCATTGCAGTCTCGCTGGGCTTCAATGCCGAGGGCGGCAGCAAGAACTTCCGCTTCGGAACCCGGCAATCGCATTCGGAGCTGCACGAATACCTTCGCGTTGCCAAGGGCATCAAACGGCCTCGCGACGGGTTCTTCCTGCGGGCAGAAAGCTTCTTCAACGTCGCCACCGAGATCGAGAATCTCGATGCCGAGCCCTCGTTCGGACCACCTGCCATCGACTCCTACGGCGGCCGCTCGTTGCATGAACAGTCACATGGCGAATCCTTCATGGCGCTCATGATGGAACGCTTCGGCGGGCAAGGCATCTACATCCTCGACGAACCGGAGGCCGCTCTCTCGCCCCAACGGCAGCTTGCCGTGCTGTCGCGCATGCATGACCTCGTCCTGGACGCGTCCCAATTCATCATCGCGACTCACTCGCCGATCCTCATGGCCTATCCCGATGCATGCATCTATCAATGCAGCAAGAAAGGAGTTGCGAAGGTTGCCTATGAGGACACCGAGCATTTCCAGGTCACCCGCGACTTCCTCGCCAACCCGGAGCGCATGCTTCGCATTCTTTTGGAACGTTAGCTCATCGAAGCTGTTGAGACAGAGTCAGCGGACGGCCAATATGCGCGCCTCAGGGTGAGCGAAACACTTCGTATCATCTCTGCCTCCTGGGTAAGCCCCGGGTCAAGCAACAACAGGAAGCGCATCGAGATGAAGTTTTGGGGTTCCGGCATCGAGCTGGCTTTACTTGCGTCGAGAAATGGCAATGTGCCTGCTGCCGCTCGGCATCTCACGAGTACCGCCTGATGCGAAATAGGTTGGAGCCATTTCCGACGGCCCACCAAGCATTTCTCTTGTACGTGGCGCTGGTGCTTTGCGAGGTCGTTGTCTCATCTGCGCTTCGCGACGCCAATGGAATGCTTGGGCTATCGCTGGAGCAGCACCAGGCCTTGACGGTGCTCCTTGGCAACGGGTGTGTCTTCGCCCTCGTGATGCACTTCCGGAACATCACCTATCGCAGCTTGTGTCACGACTCTCCGTCGTCGGCGAAGGCGACGCTGGCGCTGATAGTCCCGCCAGTGCTGCTGCTCGTGCCCGCGCTGCTGCTGTTCATGGGATACGTGCAGGAACTCCTGGTTCGCATTGCGCCGCTTTCTGCTTGGGAAGAGCAGTTCTTTCAACGCGTTGGCACCAACGACATCGCCACGGTGCTGGCGGTTTGCGTGCTTGCGCCGGTGCTTGAAGAGATGCTTTTTCGGGGAATCGTGCTGAGAGGCTTTCTCGAACGGTACTCGCGCTCAACGGCAATCTTCGGATCGGCCGTGCTCTTCGGGACCGTTCATCTGAACATGTACCAGTTCCTGGTCGGTCTCGTCGCTGGAACAATTCTGGGCTGGCTCTATGAGCGGACCCGGTCTCTCATCCCGTGCATCGCGCTTCATGGCGCGTACAACAGTGGAACCATCGTGCTGACTGGCTTGGCGCAAAGCACGAACGGCGAGCTGTCCATTGAAGCTGTTCTTTCGATGTGGACCGCGTCTCTGGCGGCCGCCGCTTGTGGTGCTATTGCGTTGCGGCGCATGCTCACGAATCGCAGTGGCCAGCAATTGCCCGAGCAGCGCAGCCCTTAGGCGCAAGCCCTGCACGCGTCAGACCTGGCCCGTCAGGCCAACTGTTGACCCGACCCCAGGGGCACCCTTTAAAAAGGGAAGATCGATCGAAAGGAACGTTTCATGCGATCTCCCGCCCAGTATCTGAGTCCGTCCGAAGCCGCGAGGCAGCTCGGCGTTTCGGCCAAGGCTCTACGGCTCTATGAGCAGCGCGGCCTGGTGGACCCTGGCCGAACCACGGCGGGATGGCGCGCCTATGGTCAAGGGGAGATGACTCGCGCTGCCGAAATCGTCGCTCTTCGCGCGCTCGGCTTCAGTCTTGCCCAAGTGGGACGGGTGCTGGAAGGCAATTCCCAAGGCCTGGAGCAAACATTGGCCGCTCACCAAACAGCGCTGGAAGCGCAACTTCGTCAACTTGCACACACTGTCGAGAAGGTCCGTGGCTTGCGAAGCAACGTTGCGCAAGGTCAGACTCCGACCATTGGCGAACTGGCGGGCTTGCTGGCGCCCGTCTCGGAGGTCCGCGTCGCATTCGACCTGCCGTGGCCTTGGGGTGGGGAGCGATTCGAACTTCGCGAAATCCGGCCTCTGAACTACATCATCGGTCCGCTCGGCAGCGGCAAGACCCGACTGGCGCAATGCCTCGCCAAAGCGCTGCCCAACGCCGCCTTGCTTGGCCTGGAGAGACTTGCAGATGGCGGTGCAGCAGCAAAATCACGGCTGAACGGCGCGCCCCATTTGAGGTCTCGGCTCGATCAGGCCCTGGCCTGGCTTGTAGAGGATGGCGCTACGCTGTCGGATGCCTTGGTTGCATTGCTCGTTGGGCTAGAAGCAGACGGGCCGGATGCCCTGGTCGTGGACATGATCGAACAAGGGTTAGACCAAGCCACCCAAGAGGCTCTGATTGCCCGGCTGCGCCGCCGTGGATCCGGCGCGCGGCCGATCTTCATGCTCACTCGCTCCTGCGCAATCCTCGACTTGTCTGCTGTCGGTCCGGACGAAGCAATCATCCTCTGCCCCGCGAACCACAGTCCACCGACTCAGGTCGCCCCATATCCCGGCGCTCCAGGCTATGAGGCTGTCGCCACCTGTCTGGCTTCGCCTGAAGTACGGGCCAGAACAGCAGGGCTTATTGCGTGGCGACAACCGACCCGCAATCGCTGAACCTGGGCATCTTCTTTCCGACGCCGCTATTTCGCTTTCGCCTCTTCGCGGCGCCGCGCGGTCACGGATCGACCCCCATGACCCCAGTTGTCGGTGTCGATTTCGTCGATCACGACGAAGGTCAGTTCCGGCGGCTTCTTCAGCACCTGCTCCAGCAGGTCGGTCACACCGGCGATGAGCTGCTCCTTGTGCTCTGCGGTCACGCCTTCGCGAGTCACTTGAATGTTGACGTAGGGCATGGCTGGCCTCCCCTCACCACTTGCCTGTGCTCATGCCGCCATCCACCGGCAGGACGACGCCCGTGGTGAAGGATGCATCGCTCAGGTACAGGACCGCGTCCACGATGTCCGCCGGCGCGCCGATCCGGCCTGCCGGCTGCAGCGTGTTCAGGAAGGCGTGCATGTCCGGCGTGTAGAGCGGCGTGTCGATGATCCCGGGTGCGACGGCATTTACCTGGATGTTGTGCGGCGCGAGTTCGAGCGCCAGCGCCCGGGTCGCGTCGTTGAGACCGCCCTTGACCAGGACCGGCAGCAGCGCGGGCACGCTGGCATTCGGCTGCAAGGCGAGGCTGGCCGTGATGTTGACGATATGGCCCTGCTTGCGCGGCGTCATGTGGCGCACCGCTTCCTGCGAGACGTAGAAGAAGCCCTTGAGGTTGGTGCCGACCAGCGCATCGACATCCGCGGCCGTGTACTCGGCGAAGGCTTTCGGGGTGAAGATGCCCGCGTTGTTGACCAGCACGTCGACATGGCCGAAACGTGCAACCGCTTCGGCAAAGATCCGCTTGGCAGTCGCCGGATCGGCGACGTCCCCGGCAACCGCGAGGAACTGGTCTGGAACGTCCTGCGCGAGGCCAGCGGCCTGCAGGCGCTCGAGCGTGCGCGCGTTCCCGACGACGTTGTCGCCGCGGCGCAGGAAGGCTCGCGCGATGGCAAGGCCGATGCCGCTGGAGGCACCTGTGACGATCACGGTTTGAGGCGAGCGTTGGGTCATTTCGTTTCTCCTGGTAAGGGCGTCCACTGCTTGAGGCGGCACCTGGGTTTGAAAACATGGGTCAATGGTATTGATGCACCTGGGGTGAATAAAGACATAGACTGTCACTTCATTAGTTACTCTATGGAACAAGCATGAGCCGCCAATTCGACGATCTGATGCTCGGCAGCCTGGAACTGTTCTGTCTCGCCGCCGAGTTGGAAAGCTTCACCGCCGCGGCCCTGGCCGCCGGCCTCGGCCCCGCCGCCGTGAGCCGCTCGATTGCACGGCTCGAGGCACGCCTGGGTGTTCGCCTGTTCGTGCGCACCACCCGCCAGATTCATCTGACCGACGGGGGCCGCGCCTACTACGAACAGTGCCGCCAGGCGCTGAGCCTGATGCGCGATGCCGAGAGCCAGCTCACCGGCGAGCAGCAGGCCCCGGCCGGCGTGCTGCGTCTCAGCATCGCCTCACCTTATGGCCACTACCGCGTGCTGCCGTTGCTGCCGCGCTTTAGCAAGCGCTTCCCAAAGGTGCGGATCGAGCTTCACCTGAGCAACCGCAATATCGACTTCACCGGCGAAGGCTTCGACCTCGCGATTCGGGGACGCGCGCCGCCGGACTCCGGCCTCATCGCGCGCAAGCTCGAAGACGCCGAGTTGGTGCTGGTGGCCGCGCCCTCCTACCTGGCTCGCGCGGGCAGGCCGGATTCGCTCGAGGCGCTGGCGGGGCACGAGTGCATCCAGTTCGTGCTGCCCAGCACCGGACAACCGGTGCCCTGGCTCTTCAGGCGCGACGGACAGGACATCGAACTCGAGACGCCGCCCAGCTACCGCTGCGCCGACGACTACATGGGCATGGTGACCTTGGCGCGCCATGGCGCCGGGCTCTTGCAGACCTACCGCTACATCGTGCAGGAGGACCTGCGCCGTGGCGGCCTCCAGGAGCTGCTGCCCGAAGCCGGAGGCCGCTCTCGCCCCTTCTCGCTGATCTATCCCGATCGCCGGCACACGCCGCTGCGGGTCCGGGCCTTCATCGACTTTCTGATCGCTGAATTGCGACTCCCTACGCCCTGAACACCGAGAAGTTCTTCCGTATCTCCGTCAGCAGCCATCGCTGGCGTCTACCAGTTCTCGCGCCTCAAGCGCATGTGTCTTTCGCGCTGTGGAACGCCGCTGGGCTTCTTGCTCGGAGAATGGCGCCCTGGCGTGTATGGTGCTTTCGTCATGGGGGCGCGGCACGGGCTGTTCTGCGTGGGCTGTTGTTGGGCGCTGATGGCCTTGCTGTTCGTCGGCGGGGTCATGAACCTCGCCTGGGTCGCCGCGCTTTCGATCGCCGTCGCGCTCGAGAAATTGCTGCCTCGCGGGGACCGTCTGGCTGCAGCGCTCGGCATGGTGCTGATCGCCCTGGGTGGCATCAAACTGATGGCAGGCTCTGGCTAGGAAATCGCCGGCGCCTGCCTCAGCCGCGCGCAGACGCGAGCGTCCAGACGGCATCGGCAAAGGCCTGCGGCGCCTCCTGCGGCACGTTGTGGCCCGCGTTCACGATCCGGTGCGATCGCGGGCCCGTGAACTTCGAGGCATAGGCCTTGCCGTCGGTGGCCGGCACGACGCCGTCGGAGTCGCCGTCCATGGTGATGGTGGGAACGCTGATCGAAGGCAGCGCGGCAAGCCGCTTCTCCAGCTCGGCGTACTGCGGAAAGCCGTCCGCGAGGCTCAGGCGCCAGCGGTAGTTGTGGATCACGATCTGCACGTAGTCCGGGTTGTCGAAGGACGCGGCCGTGCGTTCGAAGGTGGCGTCGTCGTACTTCCACTTCGGCGAGTTCGTCGTCCACAGGATGCGTGCGATGTCGCGCCGGTTCCCCTCGAGGCCCGCACGGCCGCGCTC
This sequence comes from Variovorax sp. LjRoot84, assembly GCF_964254305.1. Lineage (NCBI taxonomy): Bacteria > Pseudomonadati > Pseudomonadota > Betaproteobacteria > Burkholderiales > Comamonadaceae > Variovorax > Variovorax sp. LjRoot84. The sequence goes on along the minus strand of NZ_CAXUTE020000001.1, from coordinate 2,082,844 downwards.
GGTGGCGAAGTAGTACTGGTACCACCAGCCGTGCTCCGCCTTTGCCGGCAGGGGCAGCTTGTTGCCCGGAAGGTTGGTCATGATGTAGCCGTTGACCGAAAGAAGCCCGAGGCAGCGCTCCGGCCAGAGCGCCGAGATGATGCAGGCCGTGCGCGCGCCCCAGTCGTAGCCGACCATCACGGCACGGTCGATCTTCAAGGCATCCAGCAATGCGATCTGGTCCAGTGCCACGGCGGCCTGCTGGGCGGAGCGCGGGTTCGCGCTGTCGAGGAAGCGGGTGCTGCCGTGTCCGCGCAGGTGCGGCACGATCACGCGGCATCCGCGCGCGGCCAGCAGGGGCGCAACATCGACATAGCTGTGGATGTCATAGGGATAGCCGTGCAGCAGCAGCACCGGGATGCCGTCGGCAGGCCCGGTTTCGTAATAGCCGACATCCAGCTCGCCGGCCCGGATCTGCCTGATCGGTTCGAGCTTCGGCAGCTTGGTCGCTGCGTTGGCGACACCCATGAATGCCAGTTCTGCAGCTGCGACGCTCGCGACGACACTCCCCAGAAAAATGCGGCGTTGACGATTGATTGCTTCGGGCATGTGCGTTCCTTTGAATGCAGTGATTGGCGATGGCTCCATTGGATTCGCGACATGTATGCGTGATGTGTCACGCCGAGTGCGATCTTGTATGTGCGCGTACCTCGGCGCCTGTAGATACACAGGCATACAAGAGTCGATGCAAACAGCGCAGACTCGGCCTTGAACACCCGACTGCGAAACGTAATGTGTGGATTTCTCGCGCTGATACAGAGGCATACGCGATGTGCGCCGGCGAGGACGAACGTGACCAAGAATCCGTTCGCTTCCAAGCAAGCCTCATCACTCACCCGAAGGAAATCACCATGAAGAAGTTCTCCCGCATCGCCATCGCCGCCTCGTTCGCCGTGCTTGCCGTCACGCAGGCCTATGCCGAGGAATACCACGGCGTCCTGCAGCTCCAGTCGACGCAGAGCCGCAGCGAGGTCCGCGCACAGGCGGTGGCAGCGGCGCACGCCGCGAACCCGTATTCGGATGCAGCTTCTTCCGTCGTGGCTGCCGCGCCGACAGCGCCGCGCGACCGCGCCGCGGTGCTGGCCGAAGCGCGCGCACGCGCACACGCCCCCAACCAGAACCTGCGCGTCGAAGCCTTCGCGGGCAGCCGCGTGCCCGCCTACTACGACATCGACAGGGCTTCCTCGACGCGCCAGACGCGGGTCGAAGGCGGCACCACGCTGCGCTGAATCCGAAATCGAAAGTCATCGCCATGAACATCCGATCCATCGCACTTCCGCTCGCCGTGGTCGCCGCCGTCTCGGTGGCCGCGCTCACCTTCGCTACGCCTCCGATCGGCGGCGACACCGCTGCCGGCGGGACCCGGTCGGCACCGGAGTTCCAGAAAATCGACACCTGGCTCAACTCCCAGCCGCTGAAGATGGAAGAGTTGCGCGGCAAGGTGGTCCTCATCGACTTCTGGACCTACACCTGCATCAACTGCCTGAACCACCTGCCCTACGTCAAGGAGTGGCACGAGAAGTACAAGGACCAGGGCCTGGTCGTGGTGGGCGTGCACACGCCGGAGTTCGCGTTCGAGAAGTCGACCAAGAACGTCCAGGACGCGATCAAGAAACTGCAGATCAAGCACGCGGTCGCGCAGGACAACAGCTACGCGACCTGGAAGGCCTTCAACAACCAGTACTGGCCTGCCGTCTACCTGATCGACAAAGAGGGAAAGATCGTCTACTCGCACTTCGGCGAGGGACGCTACGGCGAAACCGAGAAGAAGATCCAGGCGCTTCTTGCAGAGCAGCGGCCCGCGGGCTCCTGAGATGAAGATCTGGCTTGCCCTGCTCTTCCTGGCGGGCGGCATCTCGCACGAGATCCGCAATCCGACGAGTTGCCATTGCATCACGGCCCGTCAACGCACGGGGCCGGAAAGGCGAGCCCGCACCTGGCCGCCTCAGTCGAGCGCTTCCACCGCCGATGCGAACACGTAGCCTTCGCTGCGCACGGTCTTGATGTAGCGCGGCTCGCGCGCGTCGTCGCGCAGCCGCTGGCGCAGCCGGCTCACGAGCAGGTCGATCGAGCGCTCGAAGAGGTCCGCCTCCCGGCCTTGCGTCAGGCTCAGCAGCTGGTCGCGGCTCAGCACCTTCTGCGGGTGATCGAGAAAGATGCGCAGCAGCCGGTACTCGGCGCCGCTCAGCGCGACCATCGTGCCGCTCGCATCGAGCAGGTGCCGCGCGGTGGTGTCCACCTGCCATTCACCGAAGGCCAGCTTCTGGGCCGCCTCCGTCGAGCGCATGTTGGGAGGCAGCATCCGGGTGCGGCGCATCACGGCGCGAATGCGCGCGAGCAGTTCCCGGGCGGAGAAGGGCTTGGCCAGGTAATCGTCGGCGCCCATCTCGAGGCCGAGGATCCGGTCGGCCTCTTCGCTGCGCGCCGTCAGCATCAGGATGGGGATTGCCTTGTACTTGCCCGTGCGCAGGTCGCGGCACAGCGTCAGCCCGTCCTCGCCCGGCAACATCAGATCGAGAATGATCAGGTCGAAGGGGCCCGATTCCTCCAGCGCGGCGCGCATGTGCCGGCCAGTGGGCACGGCGACCACCCGCAGGCCATTCTTGACCAGGTAGGTGGTGAGCAGTTCGCGGATCTCGCGGTCGTCGTCGACGATGAGGATGTGGTCGGAAGTCTTGGGAGTCATGGCAGTGTGGCTTCGAACGCAGGTGTTGCAAGCGCAATGTAGTCCGCGCCCGCGCCGAGGTCGACGATTGTGAAATTTACTGTTGAGAAAGACGGTCCGGATACACAGGAATACGAAGTTCGCTTCCTTCCGGAGGATCCGCACCAACAATCGTGCCGTCAGTTCTTCAACCAACCAAGGAATCCACCATGACACGCATCGAGAAAGTCATCTACACCGGCAAGACCCGCACCTCTTCGGGCGGTCGCAACGGCGAATCCCGCAGTTCCGATGGCCGCCTGGACATCAAGCTCTCGTCTCCCGGCACCGCGGGCAGCGGCACCAATCCCGAGCAACTGTTCGCCGCCGGCTGGTCGGCCTGTTTCATCGGCGCGATCGGGATCGCTGCGGCCGGGATGAAGGTCAAGCTCCCGGCCGACCTCGCCGTCGACGCCGAAGTCGACCTGGGCACCACGGACGGCGCCTACTTCCTGCAGGCCCGACTCAAGCTCAGCATGCCCGGTGTGGAGCGCGAAGTCGCCCAGGCCCTCGTCGATGCCGCACACCAGACCTGCCCGTATTCCAAAGCCACGCGGGGCAACATCGGCGTCGAGATCAACCTGGTCTGAGCGGCGGGGTCTATAACCCATCCATGCCCACCATGCACCGGCTGATCCCCCGCTCGCTGTTCTCCCGCGTAACGCTGATCATCGTCGTGGGCCTCGCGATCGCGCAGTTGCTGACCTTCGCAGCGATCCGCTACGAGCGCAGCATGGCGCTGCGCGAGCTGATGATGAGCGGCATCGAGCGCGACATCGCGAGTTCGATCGCCATCCTGGATCGCCTGCCCGCCGCGGAGCGCGCGAGCTGGCTGGGCCGGCTGGAGCGGCGCAACTACCGTTTCATGCTGGACGGCAGCGTCACGGCCCCCGCGCCCGCGACGCCGCTGGCGCAGGAGTTCGCCGCCGCCATCGTCAACGCGCTGCATCCGTTCGAGGTCGTGAAGGTGGCACAGGTCGCCGAACCGACCGAAGGCCTTCGGATCCAGGTGAAGCTGGCGGACGGCAGCCCGGTGATCGTCGATGCAAGACGGGTAGGCATGCCGGTGTCGAACTGGGTCATGTGGCTGCTGGCGATCCAGCTCGTGGTGCTGGCCGTCTGCGCCTGGTTCGCGGTGCGGCTGGTCACACGGCCGCTGGCGCGGCTCGCCGCGGCGGCGGACGAACTCGGGCCCGACCTGAAGGCCCGGACGCTCGGCGAAGAAGGCCCCACCGAAGTGGCGCACGCGGCACGCGCCTTCAATGCGATGCAGCGGCGCATCGCCGGCTACATGGCCGAGCGCGTGGAGATCCTGGCGGCGATCTCGCACGATCTGCAGACGCCGATCACCCGGATGCGGCTGCGCACCGAGTTGATGGACAACGAGAAGGACCAGCTCAAATTCCGGCAGGACCTCGATGCCATGAACGCGCTGGTGAGAGAAGGCGTCACCTATGCGCGCACGCTGCATGGCGCGACGGAACCGCCCTTGCGCATCGATGCCGATGCGCTGCTCGAAAGCATGGTCGCCGACTACGAGGACTCGGGCCAGGCCGTGCAGCTGGAGGGACGCATCGACGCGCCGATCGTGACGCGCCCCAATGCCCTGCGCCGGATCCTCGTGAACCTGATCGACAACGCATTGAAGTTCGGCAGCGACGTGCGCGTGCGGGTGCATGCCGAGGCGGACCGGCTGGTCGTCGCGGTGCTCGACAACGGACCGGGCATCCCGCCCGACGAGCTGGAGGCCGTGCTCAAGCCCTTCTACCGGGTCGAAAGCTCGCGCAACCGAAGCACCGGCGGCACGGGCCTGGGACTCGCCATCGCGCACCAGCTCGCGATGGCGATGGGCGCGGAGCTCAGCCTGCACAACCGCAGCGAAGGCGGGCTCGAAGCCCGCGTGACCCTGTTCAAACCCGGCGCGGCCTGACCGCAGCACCTCATCGAGAAACATCATGCTCGTTCTGATCGTGGCCTACCTGGGCGGCGTGCTCACCATCCTGAGCCCGTGCATCCTGCCGGTGCTCCCTTTCGTGTTCGCGCGCGCCGACCGGCCGTTCCGATCGCACGGCCTGCCCCTTCTCTTCGGCATGGCGCTGGCCTTTGCCGCCATCGCCACGCTGGCCGCGGTGGGCGGCGGCTGGGTGGTCGAGCTCAACGAGTACGGGCGCTACGCCGCGATCGCGCTGCTTGCGGTGTTCGGCGTCACGCTGCTGTTCCCGACCGTGGCCGACCGTCTGAGCAGGCCGCTCGTCGCGCTCGGCATCCGGCTGTCCGACTCCCAGGCGGATGGGACTTCCACGCGGCCTTCCGTTTTTTCGCCGCTCCTGCTGGGCGTGGGCACGGGCCTGCTCTGGGCGCCCTGCGCGGGTCCGATCCTCGGCTTGATCCTGACCGGCGCAGCACTCAATGGCGCCAGCGTCGGCACCTCGCTGTTGCTCTTGGCCTATGCGGCCGGCGCGTGCACCTCGCTGGCGGCAGCGCTGCTGTTCGGCGGGCGCGTGTTCGCGGCCCTGAAGGGATCGCTCCACACGGGCGAGTGGATCCGGCGTGGCGCCGGTGCGGCAGTTCTGGTGGGTGTCACCGCCATCGCACTGGGCCTGGACACTGGCTTGCTCGCCCGGCTCTCGGTCGGCACCACGTCGGCACTGGAGCAGGCGCTCGTCGAGAAGATCGAGCGCCAGAAGCCGCAGCCCGCCGATACGAGCCTCCGTCCCGAGGAGACCGGGCTGATCCCGACGGCAGCCGCCCGCGAACCGGCACCCGCGCGAATGCTCGGAATCGAGGGCGTCTTTCCTTCACTGGCTGGCGCGACCGGGTGGATCAACTCCGCCCCGCTGACGACCGAAGACCTGCGCGGCAAGGTGGTGCTGGTCGACTTCTGGACCTACTCGTGCATCAACTGCCTGCGCACCCTGCCCTACCTTCGCGCATGGTCGGAGAAGTACAAGGATGCGGGCCTGGTGGTCATCGGCGTGCATGCGCCCGAGTTCGCGTTCGAGAAGCGCCCGGCCAACGTGCGCTGGGCGGCGAAGGACCTTCGCATCGACTTTCCGGTCGCCATCGACAACGACTTCGCCATCTGGCGCGGCTTCGACAACCAGGCCTGGCCCGCCTTTTATGTCATCGATGCAGAGGGGCGCATCCGCCATCACCAGTTCGGAGAGAACCGGTACGAGAAATTGGAACGAATCATCCAGCAACTGCTGGCCGAGGCTGGGCGAAGCCATGTTCCGGCCGGGCTGGTCGCGCCGCAGGGCGAAGGCGTCCAGGCCGCGCCGGGCGCTTCACCCGCGTTGTCCGGAGAAACCTATCTGGGCTACGAACGCACGCACGGCTTCGCTTCGCCGGGAGGCATCGCGAATGATCGCGCGAACGCCTACCAGGCTGCCGCTTCGCTGCGAACGAACCATTGGGCGCTCGCCGGCGACTGGACGGTGGAACGCGAGCGCGTAGTCGCGAACCGCGCCAACGGCCGCATCGCCTTGCGCTTCCATGCGCGCGACCTGCACCTGGTGCTCGGTCCCTCGGCCGACGGCAAACCGGTGCGCTTCAAGGTGCTGGTGGACGGCAAGCCGCCGCTCACGGACCACGGCTTCGACATCGACGCCCAGGGCAACGGAACGATCGACGGGCAGCGGCTCTACCAGCTCGTCCGCCAGGCGTCGCCCGGCAACGACCGCCTGTTCGAGATCGAATTCCTCGACGCCGGCGCGCAAGCCTACGCGTTCACCTTCGGTTGAGCGCACAGGGCTTGTAGACTCGTCGGCGTGACCCATGCCTCCCCTCCCGACAGCCTCTGGCTCGGCAGCGCGATCCGCCGCATCGAGGCCGACTACCAGCGCAGCGCCGACACGCACCTGATCCCCCTGCCGCTGCCGGCCTTCGCCGCGCACGGCATCGACCTCTACCTCAAGGACGAATCGACGCACCCGACCGGCAGCCTCAAGCACCGGCTGGCGCGTTCGCTCTTCCTTTACGCGCTGTGCAACGGTTGGATCGGCGAGCGCACCACGGTCGTCGAGGCCTCGAGCGGGTCGACCGCGGTGAGCGAGGCCTACTTCGCACGACTGCTGGGTCTGCCCTTCATCGCCGTGATGCCGAAGAGCACCTCGCCCGAGAAGATCGCACAGATCGCCTTCTACGGCGGCCAGTGCCATTTCGTCGACCACGCGGCCGAGGTCTACGACGAAGCCCGAACGCTTGCCGAGCGCGCGGGCGGCCACTACATGGACCAGTTCACCTACGCCGAACGCGCGACGGACTGGCGCGGCAACAACAACATCGCCGAGAGCATGTTCCAGCAGATGGCGCACGAGCGGCACCCGGTGCCGGCTTGGATCGTGGTCGGCGCCGGCACCGGCGGCACCAGCGCGACCATCGGGCGCTATGTGCGCTACCGCTGCCACGACACGCAGGTCTGCGTGGCCGATCCCGAGGGCTCGGTGTTCGCGGCCTACCACCGCACCGGCGACGCGACGCTGACGGCGCCGGGCTCGCGCATCGAGGGCATCGGACGGCCGCGCGTGGAAGCCAGCTTCATCCCTTCGCTGGTGGACCGCATGATCGAGGTGCCGAACACCGACTCGATCGCCGCGATGCGCGCGCTCTCGGCGCTGCTGGGCCGCAAGGTCGGCCCGTCGACCGGCACCAACTTCATCGGCATGCTGGCGCTGGCCGGCGAGATGCGCGCGGCGAGGCGGCAAGGCTCGATCCTGTCGCTCTTGTGCGATGCGGGCGAGCGCTACCTGCCGAGCTACCACGATGCGGCGTGGGTGGCGAATGCCTTCGGCGATTGCAACGCGGCGCAGCAGCGCGTCGACGCACTGCTGGCGAGTTGAGCATGCTGTCGCGCCGTACAGTGCTTCTGTCGGCACTCGCGGCGCCGGCGGCATGGGCGCTGCCGCCGCGCATGCTGCGGTTTCCACGCGACTTCGGCAGCCATTCGGATCTGCGCACCGAGTGGTGGTACATCACCGGCCATGCGCAGGCCGGGGCACGCGACTTCGGCTTCCAGCTCACCTTCTTCCGCTCGCGGGTCGTTGCGACGCAGGCGATGCGCTCGGACTTCGCGGCGCGTCAGCTGATCTTTGCGCATGCGGCACTCACCGATCTTGAAGGCCGCAAGCTCTGGCACGACGAGCGCATCGCGCGTGCGGGCTTCGGCGTGGCGTCGGCCGCCGAAGAGGGCACCGACGTCCGGCTGCGCAACTGGACGCTGAAGCGCGACGCCGAGGGCTACACGGCCAAGTTGCCGGCCGAGGGCTTCGGGCTCGACCTGCGTTTTTCAGCCACCCAGCCGGTGCTGCTGCAGGGCAAGGACGGCCTCTCGCGCAAGGGCCCCGATGCCGAGCAGGCCAGCTACTACTACAGCGAACCGCAGCTCGCGACGCAGGGCCGCCTCACCTTGCAAGGCCGCGGCTTCGACGTACAGGGCAAGGCATGGCTCGATCACGAGTGGAGCGAAGCCTACCTGCATCCCAATGCGGCCGGCTGGGACTGGATCGGCATGAACCTCGACGACGGCGGCGCACTGATGGCCTTTCGCATACGCCGGCGCGACGGCACAGCCCTGTGGTTCGGCGGGTCGCTGCGCAGCGCCGACGGAACGCTGCGCGTGTTCGGCCACGACGAACTGCGCTTCGACGCCGAAAGCACCTGGACCAGCCCGCGCACGCGCGCGGCCTACCCGACCCGATGGCGCATCCAGACGCCGGCCGGCGTCTTCAGGGTGCAGGCACTGCTCGACGATCAGGAGCTCGACAGCCGGGGTTCGACCGGCGCCGTCTACTGGGAAGGCCTGAGCGATCTGCAGGACGACGGCGGGCGGCGCGTCGGCCGCGGCTATCTGGAGATGACCGGCTACGCGCAGGCCCTTCGCATGTGAGGCATGTGAGGCGCCTCAACCGCCGCGCGCACCCTGCGTGTTGACGTAGAGCGCATAGAGCGACTGGCTCGCCGCCATGAAGAGCCGGTTGCGCGCGATGCCGCCGAAGCACAGGTTGGCGCAGCGCTCGGGCAATGCGATGCGCCCGATCGGCGTGGCGTCGGGCGCGAACACCATCACGCCGTCGCGGCCCTCGCCGGTGCCCCAGCCGGCCCACAGGTTGCCGTCGACGTCGCAGCGGAAGCCATCGGGCGAGCCCTCCATCTCGGTCTGCAGGAACACGCGGTCGTTCTGGAGCCGGCGGCCGTCATCGCTCAAGTCGAACACGCGGATGCGGCGCGGCAAGGTGCCCGACTCCACCACATAGAGCCGGCGCTCGTCGGGCGAGAAGCACAGGCCGTTGGGCCGGTTGACGTCGCCGCAAACTACCGTGGCCTCGCCGGTGCGGCCGTCGACGCGGTAGACGTTGGTGGGCAGCTCGGCCTCGGCCGCATGGCCTTCGTAGTGGCCGAGGATGCCGAAGGGCGGATCGGTGAACCAGATCGAATCGTCCGACTTGACGACGATGTCGTTGGGCGAGTTGAGCCGCTTGCCCTCGAAGCGGTCGACGATCACGGTGATGCTGCCGTCGTACTCGGTGCGCGTCACGCGCCGCGTGCCGTGCTCGCAGCTGACGAGTCGCCCCTGGCGATCGCGCGTATGGCCGTTGGCGAAGTTCGAGGGCTTGCGGAACGCGCTGACCGCACCGGTCTCCTCGTCCCAGCGCATCACGCGGTTGTTGGGAATGTCGCTCCACAGCAGGTAGCGGCCGTCGCCGAACCACACCGGTCCTTCGGCCCAGCGGAAGCCGGTCGCCAGCCGCTCGACGGCGGCGCTGGTGATGCGGTACTTCGCGAAGCGCGGGTCGAGGATTTCGATGGCGGAGTCGGGGTAACGTTCAGCGGGCTGCCACATGGCTAGGCGCGCGGCCCGCGCTGCCGCTCGACGAAGGCGATGATCTCGCCCATGATGCCGCGCCGGAAGGCCAGCACGCAGATCACGAAGATCAGGCCGGTGACCATGGTGACCGACTCGCCGAGGGTGTTGAACCAGTCGATGGTGGTGATGCGCGCGAGCAGGTTGCCGAACTCGCCGATCTTGTTCTCGAGCAGCACCACCACGGCCGAGCCGACCAGCGGGCCGGAGAGCGTGCCCAGGCCGCCCACCAGCGTCATCAGGATGACCTGACCCGACGCGGTCCAGTGCACGTCGGACAAGGTGGCGAAGCCCAGCACCAGGGTCTTGAGCGAACCGGCCAGGCCCGAGAGCGCCGCCGAGATCACGAAGGCCAGCAGCTTGAAGCGGCTTACGTCGTAGCCCAGTGAGAGCGCGCGTGCCTCGTTTTCCTTGATGCCCTTCAGCACTTGACCGAAGGGCGAATGGATGCTGCGCACGATCAAGAGGAAGGCGGCGACCACGATCGCCAGCGCCACGTAGTACATGGTGAGGTCGTTCTGCAGATCGAGCAGGCCGAAGAGCCGGCCGCGCGGCACGCCCTGCAGGCCGTCCTCGCCGCCGGTGAACTTGGCCTGCAGCGCGACGAAGAACATCATCTGCGCCAGCGCCAGCGTGATCATCGCGAAGTAGATGCCTTGACGGCGGATCGCCAGCACGCCGAACAGCCAGCCCAGCAAGGCGCCGGTGAGCGTGCCGGCGATGAGGCCCAGTTCGGGCGTCAGGCCCCAGACCTTCATCACCTGCCCCGCCACGTAGGCCGAGCCGCCGAGGAAGGCCGCGTGGCCGAAAGACAGGAGCCCGGTGTAGCCGAGCAGCAGATTGAAAGCCGAGGCGAACAGTGCGAAGCACATGAGCTTCATCACGAACACCGGGTAGGCGCCGGCGAAGGGCGCCACGATCAGCGCGACGAGCAGCAGCAGGTAGATGACGAGGGATAGCTTTTTCATGCGGCTCGCGTCTTATTTTTCTTTTCCGAACAAGCCGGCCGGCCGGATGAGCAGCACGATGACCATGATCACGAACACGACGGTGGAGGACGCCTCGGGATAGAAGACCTTGGTCAGGCCCTCGATCACGCCGAGGCCGAGCCCGGTCAAGATGGCTCCCATGATCGAGCCCATGCCGCCGATCACGACCACCGCGAACACCACGATGATGAGGTTCTGCCCCATCAGCGGCGAGACCTGGATCACCGGCGCCGCCAGCACGCCCGCGAAGGCTGCGAGCGCGACGCCGAAGCCGTAGGTCAGCGTGATCATCAGCGGCACGTTGACGCCGAAGGCCTCGACCAGGCGCGGGTTCTCGGTGCCTGCGCGCAGGTAGGCGCCCAGCCGCGTCTTCTCGATCACGAACCAGGTCGCGAAGCAGACCACGAGCGAGGCCGCCACCACCCAGGCACGGTAGTTGGGCAGCACCATGAAGCCGAGATCGGTGGCGCTCGACAGCGCATCGGGCGCGTCGTAGCCCAGGCCCGAGACGCCGTAGACCGAGCGGAACACGCCTTCGATCAGCAGCGTGAGGCCGAGCGTGAGCAGGAGACCGTAGAGATGATCGAGCTTGTAGATCCAGCGCAGCAGCAGCCGCTCGATCAGCACGCCGAACAAGCCGACGATGATCGGCGCCGCGACCAGCATCACCCAGTAGTTGACGTTGAAGTAGTTCATCGCCATCCAGGTCAGCACGGCGCCCAGCATGAACAGCGCGCCGTGCGCGAAGTTGATCACATTGAGCAGGCCGAAGATCACTGCGAGCCCAAGGCTCAGGATCGCGTAGAACGATCCGTTGACCAACCCGAGAAGGAGCTGGCTCAGCAGGGCAGGCAGTGAAATTTGCATACGGGAAGGCGATGAACGAGATCAGTGAGTCAGCTTATTTCCAGAGGGAGCACTTGCTCTCGGCTTTTGTCGTGAAGACCTGGTCGCCCGGCAGCGTCTTGACCACCTTCAAGTAGTCCCAGGGCTTCTTCGACTCGGCCGGCGACTTGACCGCCACCAGGTACATGTCGTGCACCATGCGGCCATCGGCGCGGATGGTGCCCTTGGCATAGAAGTCGTTGATGGGCAGCTTCTTGAGCTGTTCCATCACCTTGTCGGCATCCGTCGACTTGGCCGCCTCGACCGCCTTGAGGTAGGTCGTGGTGGCCGAGTAGTCGGCCGCCTGGATGTCGGTGGGCATGCGCTTGGTCTTTTCGAAGTAGCGGGCCGCGAACTTGCGCGTGTCGTCGTTCAGGTCCCAATACCAGCTGGTCGTATGGAGCAGGCCTTCCGTGTTCTTCACGCCAAGGCTGTGTATGTCGGTCAGGAACACCAGCAGGCCCGCCGTCTTCATGGTCTTGCCGATGCCGAATTCCTTGGCGGCCTTGATCGAGTTGATGGTGTCGCCGCCGGCGTTGGCCAGACCCAGGATCTGCGCCTTGGAGTTTTGCGCCTGCAGCAGGAAGGACGAGAAGTCCGAGGCGTTGGTTGGATGGCGCACCGCGCCGACCACCGTGCCGCCCTTTTCCTTCACCACCTTGGCGGTGTCGGCTTCGAGCGCATGGCCGAAGGCGTAGTCGGCCGTCAGGAAGAACCAGGTCTTGCCGCCGGTATCGACCACCGCGCCGCCGGTGCCCCTGGCCAGCGCCACGGTGTCGTAGGCGTAGTGCACGGTGTACGGGGTGCACTGCTCGTTGGTGAGCGCCGAGCTGGCCGCGCCGTTGGTGAAGAACACGCGCTTCTTCTCCTGCGCCACCTTGGCTGTCGCAAGCATCGCGCCGGAATTGGTGCCGCCGAAGATCATGCTGGCGCCGGCCGTGTCGATCCACTCGCGCGCCTTGGAGGCGGCGATGTCAGCCTTGTTCTGATGGTCGGCCGAGAGCAGCTCGATCGGCTTCCCGAGCGCCTTGCCGCCGAAGTCGTCGATTGCCATCTGGATCGCCGTGGCGCCCCCCTTGCCTTCCAGATCGGCGTACAGGCTCGACATGTCGGTCACGAACCCGATCGTGACCTTGTCCTGCGCCTGTGCGCCGGAAGCAAGGGCCAGTGCGCCGATGGCCAGCGCGAGTGCGGTGAGTTGCGTTTTCATGTTGACTCCTTCAGAAAAATGATCAGACGCCGAGCAGTTCATGGAGCACCGGCATCTTGGCCTCGAGTTCGGTTGCGCCGAACTTTTCGACGATGCGACCGTGCTCCATCACGTAGAAACGGTCGGCCAGCGGCGCGGCGAAGCGGAAGTTCTGCTCCACCATGACCACGGTGTAGCCCTTGCCGCGCAGCATGTGGATCATGCGGGCCAGCGCCTGCACGATCACGGGCGCCAGGCCTTCGGATATCTCGTCGAGCAGAAGCAGCCTGGCGCCGGTACGCAGGATACGCGCGACCGCCAGCATCTGCTGCTCGCCGCCCGACAGGCGCGTGCCCTGGCTGTTGCGGCGCTCGGCCAGGTTGGGGAACATCGCGTAGATCTCGTCCACCGACATGCCCTGCCCTGCGCCCTTCAGCACGGGCGGCAGCAGCAGGTTTTCCTCGGCCGACAGGCTTGCGAAGATGCCGCGCTCTTCCGGGCAGTAGCCGATGCCGTGGTGCGCGATGCGGTGCGTGGGCATGCCGATGGTTTCAACGCCGTCGACCTTGATGCTGCCCTTGCGCGCGCCGGTGAGGCCCAGAACGGCCCGCATCGTGGTGGTGCGCCCCGCACCGTTGCGGCCCAGGAGCGTGACCACCTCGCCGGGCTGCACCACCATGTCGACGCCATGCAGCACATGCGACTCGCCGTACCAGGCGTGGAGGTCCTTGATTTCGAGTGCAGGAACGGCCATTCAATGCGCTCCTTGCAATTGGCCGTCGGTGGTGCCCATATAGGCTTCCATCACCTGCGGATTCTTCGAGACTTCGGCATACGGCCCCTCGGCCAGCACGGCGCCGCGCTGCAGCACCGTGATGGTGTCGGCGATGGTCGAGACCACGCTCATGTTGTGCTCCACCATCAGGATGGTGCGGCCGGCCGACACGCGCTTGATGAGTTCGGCCACGCGGTGCACATCTTCGTGGCCCATGCCCTGCGTGGGCTCGTCGAGCAGCATCAGCTCGGGCTCCATCGCAAGCGTGGTCGCGATCTCCAGCGCGCGCTTGCGGCCGTAGGGCAGGTTCACGGTCTGCTCGTCGGCGAGTTCTTCCAGCCCCACCTCGGCCAAGAGCGTGCGGGCGCGCTCATCGAGGGGCTTCAGCGATTTCTCGCTCTTCCAGAAGTGGTAGGAAGTGCCGAGCGCGCGCTGCAGGCCCAGGCGCACGTTCTCGAGCAGGGTCAGGTGCGGGAACACGGCCGAGATCTGGAACGAGCGGATGATGCCGCGCCGCGCAATCTGCGCCGGGCGCTCGTTTGTGATGTCCATCCCGTTGAACAGGATGGTTCCCGAAGTGGGCTCGAGGAACTTGGTCAGCAGGTTGAAGCAGGTCGTCTTGCCGGCGCCGTTGGGGCCGATCAAGGCATGGATCGATCCGCGAACGACCGAGAGATCGACCTTGCTGACCGCGGTGAAGCCCTTGAATTCCTTGGTGAGCTGGCGTGTTTCGAGAATGATGTCGCTCATCTCGCGCGGTCGCCCGTGTGCTGGCAGGAAAGATCAGTCATGCGGTCCATCTGAGCGCACCACCATGGTTGCGCGGACCGCATTGTTTGCAGCGGTAACCAAACTTGCCTACTGGGGCAAATGCCTATGCTGCACTGCAACCAGCGGCAGCTGGTTGGAAGAGAGCGTCAGTGGGCGCCGGCGGCTGCATCGGAGGCACCCGCAGCGCGCGTCGGCTTGGCCAGCCAGACGAAGGGAATCAGCAGCAGGAACAGCACCGCCGATGCATAGAACACATCATTCGCGGCCAGCATGAAGGACTGCTGGTCCACGATGCGGTTGAGCTGCCCCAGCACCTGTTCGGCGCTGAAGCCGCTGCTGCCGAGCCCGGCCATCGCGCTGCTCGCGGCCGCATTGCCCTGGTTGACCGACTCGACCAGCTGCGCGTGATGCAGCGCGGCGCGGTTCTCCCACACCGTGGTGGCGATGGAGGTTCCCATGGCGCCCGCGGTGATGCGCGCGAAGTTCGACAGCCCCGAAGCCGCCGCGATGCGATCGGGCGCGAGGCCCGACAGCGTGATCGTCACCAGCGGAATGAAGAAGAAGGCCATCGCCACACCCTGGATCACGGTCGGGATCATGATGGTCCAGAAGTCGGCCTGGGTGTTGAAGTTGGAGCGCATCCACAGCACCAGCGCGAACACCAGGAAGGAGAAGGTGGCGTAGCGGCGCGGATCGATCTTGCCGACCGTGAGGCCGACGATCGGCGAGAACACGATCGCGAGCAGGCCCACCGGCGCCATGATCATGCCGGCCTGCGTCGCCGTGTAGCCCATGTACTGCTGCAGCCACAACGGCAGGATCACGACGTTGCCGAAGAACAGGCCGTAGGCCACCGCCGTCGCCAGCGCGCCCGACCAGAAGTTGCGGCGCTTGAAGAGCGAGAGGTCGACCACCGGGTGCTTGTCGGTCAGCTCCCAGACCAGGAAGAAGGCGAAGCCGACCACCGCCACCACTGCCATCGTCACGATCTCGGCCGAATGGAACCAGTCCAGTTCCTTGCCCTTGTCGAGCATCAGCTGCAGCGAACCCACCCACAGCACCAGCAGCCCGAGGCCGATGGCATCGATGGGCACCTTGCGCGTCGTGCTCTCGCGCTTGCGGTAGATGCCCCAGGTGATGGCCGCGGCAAGCAGGCCCACCGGGATGTTGATATAGAAGATCCAGGGCCAGGAGATGTTGTCGGTGATCCAGCCGCCGAGCAGCGGCCCCATCACGGGCGCGACCAGTGTAGTCATCGACCACATCGCCATCGCAAGCCCTGCCTTGGCCTTCGGGTAGCTCGACAGCAGCAGCGTCTGCGACAGCGGAATCATCGGCCCGGCGACGAAGCCCTGCAGCGCGCGGAACGCGATCAGCGTCGTCATGTTGGGCGCCAGCCCACAGAGCCAGGAGCTGATGATGAACAGCAGCACGCTGGCCATGAACAGGCGCACCTGGCCGAAGCGCTGCGTGAGCCAGCCGGTGAGCGGCACCGCGATGGCGTTGGCCACCGCGAAGCTGGTGATGACCCAGGTGCCCTGCGTCGAACTGACGCCGAGGTCGCCGGAGATGGCTGGCAGCGAGACGTTGGCGATCGAGGTGTCGAGCACGTTCATGAAGGTCGCGGCCGAGAGCGCGATCGTGCCCCACAGCCGGGCGGAGCCCTCGAGCGGCGGCAGGGGTGCGGGAAGAGCCGAAGCGGTCGCCATCGTGCGCAAGCCGTCGAATCAGATCGGGTTGACGTGCGAGGGCGATGCACCTGCCGCAGAGGCGGCACTGCCCGCGGGCCGCGCCGTGCTCGCGAGCGCTGCGCCGCGGCCCATGTTGGCCGCGATGATGCGCTGCACTTCGGCGTCGGCGCCCTGGTCGAGCCGGCTGTAGACCTGTGTCTGACTCAGCGCGCTGGCGCGCGGCGCGTCGGCGAGCATCTTGCCGCCCTTCTGCGTGACGTCGATCTCGGCATCCATCGAGAGGCCCACGCGCAGCGGATTGGCCTTGAGCTGCTCGGGGTCGAGCGCGATGCGCACCGGCACCCGCTGCACCACCTTGATCCAGTTGCCGGTGGCGTTCTGCGCCGGCAGCAGCGCGAAGGCGGCACCGGTGCCGACGCCGAGGCCGGCGACGCGGCCGGTGTATTCGACCTTCTTGCCGTACACGTCGGCCGTGAGCTTCACCGGCTGGTCGAGGCGGATGCTGCGCAGCTGCACTTCCTTGAAGTTGGCGTCGACCCACACCTGGTTCAGCGGCACGATCGACATCATCGGCGTGCCGGCCGCGACGCGCTGGCCGAGCTGCACGGTGCGCTTGGCCACGTAGCCTTCGACCGGTGCCGGCATCGCGACGCGCTGTGTCGCGAGATAGGCCTCGCGCACCTTGGCGGCGGCGGCCAGCACGCTCGGGTGCTGCTCGACGCTGGTGCCTTCGGTCAGCGACTGGTTGCTCGCGAGCTGTTCGCGCGCCGAGACCACGCCGGCCTGCGCCGCCGCGAGCGCGCTCTTCGCGTTGGCGAGCGTCGTCTCGGCGTGGTTGAGTTCTTCCTTCGACACCGCGCCGTTGCCCGTGAGCGCCTGACGGCGCTTCAGGTCGTCCTGGGCGCGCGCGATGTCGCTCTGCGCCTTGACGATGTCGGACTGGCGCAGCGTGACCTGCGCGGCCAGCGAGCCGTTGTTGGCGTACAGCGTGCGCACCTGGCGCACCGTCTGCGCGAGCGCGGCCTCGGCCTGGTCGAGCGCGACCTTCGCATCGGCCGGATCGAGCTGCACCAGCGGCTGGCCGGCTTTCACGAGGTCGGTGTCGTCGGCCATGATGGCCATCACGGTGCCGCCGATCTGCGGCGTGATCTGGATCACGTTGCCCTGCACGTAGGCGTTGTCGGTCGACTCGTAGTGGCTCGCGACCAGCCATTCGTAGAGGCCCCAGCCGGCGCCGGCCAGCACCACCACCGAGGCGAGTGCGGTCAGCGCGCGGCGGCGCTTGCTGCTGGAAGGCGCCGCCTCGGCGACGGATTGGGCCGGGACGGTCGTGTCGGTGTTGTCCTTGCTGTCCATGGAGATGTCTTTCGGTTTCGCGCGGTGTTCAGGGATGCGGGGTCGGTGTCGTGCCGGCCGCAGCAGTGGTCGAAGTGGCGGGCTGCCAGCCGCCGCCCAGCGCGCGGGCCAGGCCGACCTGCGTGTCGAGGGCGCGCGCGGCGAGGTCGACCGCTTCGCGGCGCTGCGCGAGCACGGAGGTCTCTGCCGTCAGCACGTTGAGGTAGTTGCCGAGGCCGGCGCCGTAGCGCTGCACGGCGATGTCGTGGGCGGCTTCGGCCGCGCTCTGCGCGTCGCGTTGCTCGGCCTGTTGGCGCGTCACCGATTGCGCGCTGGCGACCTGGTCGGCGACGTCGCGCACCGCATCGAGCACGGAGGCGTTGTAGCTCTCGATCGCGGCGTCGAGATCGGCGGCCTTGCCGCGCAGGTTGGCGCGCAGCCGGCCGCCTTCGAAGATCGGCAGCCGGACGGCCGGGCCCACGCCCCACTGCTGGCTGCCGGACTTGACCAGGTTGTCGAAGCCGATGCTCGAGAAGCCGGCGAAGGCCACGAGGTTGATGTTCGGATAGAACTGCGTCTTCGCGTTCGCGACATCGCTGGTGGCGGCTTCGACGCGCCAGCGCGCGGCCGCGATGTCGGCGCGCCGTCCCAGCAGGTCGGCCGGGATCATGGGCTGCAGCGCGATCGGCCGGATGCCGCCGAGCGCTGGCGGGGCCAAGCCCTGCGTCGCATTCGGCTTGGCAACGAGCGCGTCGAGCGCGTGCTGCGCAAGCGCGATCTGTTCGCGGAAGGACTCGATCTGCTGGCGCGCCTGCGGCAGGCCGCCTTCGCTCTGGCGCAGTTCGAGGCGCGTGTCGAGCCCGGCGGAGACGCGGTCGCGCACCAGCTTCAGCGTTTCTTCGCGCTGCGCCAGCGTGCGCCTGGCCACGGCCAGCTGGTCGTTCAGCCGGGCCCACTGGAAATAGCCGCGTGCGATGTTGCTGGCCAAAAGGACGCGGGCGGCGTCGGCATCGGCGACCGCGGCATTCGCGCTGCCGATGGCCGCCTCGATCGCGGTGCGGTTCTTGCCGAAGAAGTCGAGCTCCCAGCTGGCATTGAGCTGCAGCGTGCCGGTCTCCTGGATCGAGCCGCCGAGCGGCGACGGGTAGATGTAATTGCCGCTGAACTTCTGCCGCGTGAGATCGAGCTCGCCGTCAATCTGCGGTTTGCCGGCCGCCTCGGCGATGGCGGTCGAGGCCTGTGCGCGGGCAAGGCGCGCACGCGCGACCTGCAGATTGGGATTGCCTTCCAGCGCCTGGCCGACCAGGGCGTTGAGCTGGGCATCGCCGAAGCCGAGCCACCATTGGCTGTCGATGGCAGGTGCGGCCTGCGCGCTCCCCAGCCCCAGTGAATCGGCATCGCGCAGCTTCGCGTGCGAATCGATGTGCGCCATGTCGGCGCAACCGGCCAGAACAAGGACCGCCAAGGCAGCGGCCATGGCGATCGCGCGGCGGCGCGCGAACTCAAGAAGAAGCGGATTCATCTTTTTCTCCACGGGCCGCGACGGCCTGTGCGTTGTCGAGGATGCGGCGCAAATAGCCCTTGAGCTGCACCCACTCCTCACGGGTGAAGCCGGCAAGCGCCTCGTTCTGCACGCGGCATAGGACATGGGGTACCTGTCGGGCGGCGGCGCGGCCCTCGTCGGTCAGTTCGATGTTGACCACGCGCCGGTCGGAAACGGAGCGCACGCGCCGGCACAGGCCCTTGGCTTCGAGACGGTCGAGCAGGCGCGTCATGGCGCCAGTGTCGAGCTGGCACTCGCGCGCGAGTTCCGCGACGGTGGTGGCGTGGCCCAGGTGGAGCTTGTAGAGCGGCGCCCATTGCGGAAAGGTGGGCGCGCCCGGTTCCCACATGTCGCTGGCGACCGCCTGGCTCACGAGGGTCGTGATGCGGCGCATCATGTGGCCGACGCTTTCCTCGGCTTGGTAATTCTCCGGCTTGTAGAAGTCGGCGGCCGGCGGTACGGCTCCTGGGCTTGGGGAATCGGACATGGCGCGATATTAATTGTCACGACAACTATTGTCAAGGCTGCCTTTGAGGCGGCAAGCGTTGGCTAGAATCGAAGTCATGGTTTCCCCCGCTTCGCCCTCGCTCGCCAAGGGCTCTCCCAAATCACTGACCGGGCTGACCCCTTTTCTGCGCCCCTACCGCACCCAGATCCTGCTGGCTGCCGTGTTTCTGGTCCTGGCGGCGGCGACCACGCTGGTGTTCCCGCTGGCCCTGCGCGGCCTGATCGATGGCGGCCTGATCGCCGCCGACCGCGGTGCCCAGGCCATGGCGCTGCGCGAGCATTTCCTGGCCCTGTTCGCCGTGGCCGTGGCGCTCGGCATCTTCTCGGCGGCGCGCTTCTACACCGTGAGCTGGCTCGGCGAGCGGGTCACGGCGGACCTGCGCAACGCGGTCTACGCCCATGTGCTGCGCCAGAGCCCGGCCTTTTTCGAGACCACGCAGACCGGCGAAGTGCTGTCGCGCCTGACGGCCGACACGACGCTGGTGCAGACCGTCGTCGGCTCCTC
Organism: Variovorax sp. LjRoot84; assembly: GCF_964254305.1. Lineage (NCBI taxonomy): Bacteria > Pseudomonadati > Pseudomonadota > Betaproteobacteria > Burkholderiales > Comamonadaceae > Variovorax > Variovorax sp. LjRoot84. The sequence continues at coordinate 2,063,049 of NZ_CAXUTE020000001.1, read as the reverse complement.
GCTCAGCATGGGATTGCGCAACGCGGTGATGGGCAGCGGCGCGCTGGCCATGCTGATCTGGACCAACCCCTATGTGATGGTGCAGGTGCTCGGCATCCTGGTGCTGGTGGTGCTGCCGAGCATGTGGTTCGGCCGCCGCGTGCGCCGGCTTTCGCGGGCCAGCCAGGACCGCGTCGCCGATTCGAGCGCCATCGCGGCCGAGGTGCTGAATGCGATTCCCGTGGTGCAGAGCTACACGGCCGAAGCGCGCGAAGCGGCCCGCTTCGACGCCTCCACCGACAACGCCTTCCGCACCGCGGTGCGCCGCACGAAGGCGCGCTCGGTGCTGGTGGCCTTCATCATCATCGCGACCTCGGCGGCGCTGCTGTGGGGCTTGTACCAGGGCACGCAGGCGGTGCTGCGCGGCGACATCACGGCCGGCCACCTCGGACAGACGGTGGTCTACGTGATCATCCTGGCCAGTGCCGCCGCGGTGCTGGGCGAGGTCTACGGCGACCTGCTGCGCGCGGCCGGCGCCACCGAGCGCCTGATGGAGCTGCTGCACGCCAGGCCGGTCATCGTCTCGCCGGCCCAGCCGGCCAAGGCGGTGGTTCCCGCCGCCGGCAGCGCGGTCAGCTTCGAGGGCGTCACCTTCCACTACCCCTCGCGGCCCGGCACCCCGGCGCTGCGCGACTTCAGCCTCGCGGTGGCGCCGGGCGAAACCGTGGCGCTGGTGGGCTCGAGCGGCGCGGGCAAGAGCACGGTGTTCCAGCTGCTCTTGCGCTACTACGACCCGCAATCGGGCCGCATCGCGCTCGACGGCACTTCGCTCGCAGAGCTGTCACTCGACGAACTGCGCACGCGCATCGGGCTGGTGCCGCAGGACGCAGTGATCTTCTCGGCCAGCGCGCTGGAAAACATTCGCTACGGCCGGCCCGATGCGAGCGTCGAAGAAGTCCACGCCGCCGCGCGCGCCGCCTTTGCCGACGGATTTCTGAAGGCGCTGCCCGAGGGCTACGACACCTTCCTCGGCGAGCGCGGCGTGCGCCTGTCGGGCGGGCAGCGCCAGCGCATCGCGATCGCGCGCGCGATGCTCAAGAACCCACCGCTGCTCCTGCTCGACGAAGCCACCAGCGCGCTCGATGCCGAGAGCGAGCGCATGGTGCAGGCCGCGCTCGAATCCGCGATGGTGGGCCGCACCACGCTGGTCATCGCCCACCGGCTCGCGACGGTGCAGAAGGCCGACCGCATCGTGGTGCTCGACCACGGCGGCATCGTGGAACAGGGAACGCATGCGACGCTGGTCGCGCAGAACGGCGTCTACGCACGCCTCGCGGCGCTGCAGTTCACCTCGTAGGCACACCGGCAGGCAGCCAACTCGCATTCGCCATACCAGGAACACCGCGGAACCGGCTTTGCCGGGCCGCTGGTGTTGCCCCCGGTGAAGGGGTTGGCGGCCACACGAAGTGGGCAAGCCTGGGGGAGAGCTTTACTGCAGAGTTTCTTTGAGGGCGGGCGGGATGGGCAGCGAAAACACCGCGATCCCTTCGTCGAGCAGGGTCTGCGCTTCCTCGCGCGTGGCCTGACCGCGGATGCCGCGCTCCTCGGCTTCGCCGTAGTGCATCTTGCGGGCCTCGTCGGCGAAGCGTTCGCCGACGTCTTCGGTCTTGGCCATCACCTCGCGCACCGCACGCATCCAGCGTGCTTCAGGCGAGCTCTCGGCGGCAGGCGCGCTCGGCGCTTCGGCAGGCGGCTTGGGGCTGCCGAGGTTCAGGCGCGGCGCGGCCAGCAGCTTGGTGATGGCCGTGTCGGCACAGATCGGGCAGGACACGAGGCCGCCGGCGAGCTGCGTCTCGAACGCCTCGTTGGACGCGAACCAGCCCTCGAAGCCGTGGCCGTGGGCGCATTGGAGGTTGAGGACCTTCATGCGCGGATTATCAGGCGCCGGCGGGTGCGGCGGGCGTTTGCCAGTCGAGCGCCCATGCGCCCGACAGGACGTTTTGCAGCCAGAGCGTGCAGGTCAGCGTCTTGGCGTCGGACACGGTGCCGTCGCGGCACCAGCCGAACAGCTCGTCCGGCGTGGCAGTGATGACGTCGAGGAACTCGCCGTGGTCGAGCTGCCGGTCGCCCAGCGACAGGCCGCGCGCGAAGTAGATGTGGATGATCTCGGTCGAGTACGCCACCGCCAGGTGCATGGCGCCGGCGTGGGCCCATTCGCGCGCGCTGTAGCCGGTTTCCTCGATCAGCTCGCGCTGGCCGCAGAAAAGCGGGTCTTCGCCGGCATCGAGCTTGCCGGCCGGGAATTCGGTCATCACGCGGCCGATCGGGTAGCGGTATTGCCGCTCGAGCACGACGCGGCCGTCGTCGAGCAGCGGCACCACCACCACCGCGCCCGGGTGGATCACGTATTCGCGCGTCGCGCTCTTGCCGTCGGGCAGGCGCACGGTGTCGCGCTTGGCGTGCAGGAAATTGCCCTTGAACAGCAGCTCGCTGTTCGTGCCCTCTTCCCTCAGATGTGCGTCGTCCATGTCATTTCCGATGCTTGAGCAGGTAGCGCCAGGTGAAGCCGGGAAAGGCCAGCACGACGAAAAGCGCGCCGGTGACGGCGTAGAACTCCCAACCCTGCGGCGCGATCTGGCCCGCGCGGCGTTCGAACAGGAGGCCGACGCCGCCGGCCACGAAGTAGAGAAGCAAGAGTTCGGCCAGTCGCAGGCCCAGCGACTTGGTGCGCGCCGACAGCGGCACCAGCCCGAACAACCGCTCGTTGACGAAGGGCAGATTGGCCGCCGCCAGCGCCACCAGCAGCACGACCCAGACCGATGCGCCCTGCGACACCTAGGGCAGGCCCTGCTAGTTGGCCAGCGTGGCCACGATCGCCTGCGCGCAGAGCGTCATGAGCCCCCCCGGCACGATGCCGAGGATCAGGATCAGCGCGCCGTTGATCGTCAGCACCGTGCGCACGTCGCGCGGCGCCGACACCGTGCTCGCGGTGACCGGCGCATCGAAGTACATGACCTTGACCACGCGGATGTAATAGAAGGCGCCGATCAGCGACATCACGACGGCGAACACCGCCAGCGCGATGTACAGGCCCTGCCCCGACGCGATCAGCGCCTGCAGCACGGCCAGCTTGGCGTAGAAGCCGACCAGCGGCGGAATGCCGGCCAGCGAGAACATGGCCAGCGCCATCACGCCGGCATAGAGCGGGCTGCGCTGGTTGAGGCCGGCGAGATCGGTGATCTCCTCGCTCTCGAAGCCTTCGCGCGCCAAGAGCAGGATGATGCCGAAGCTCGCCAGCGTGGTCAGCACGTAGGTCACGATGTAGAACATCGAGGCGCTGTAGGCGAACTGCGCGTTGTAGGTGTTGTTGTTGACCACGCCCGCCACCAGGCCCAACAGCATGAAGCCCATCTGCGCGATGGTCGAATAGGCCAGCATGCGCTTGAGGTTGGTCTGCGCGATGGCCGCCAGGTTGCCGACCAGAAGCGATGCGATGGCGAGCAAGGCGAGCATCTGCTGCCAGTCGATCGCAAGCGGCAGCAGGCCTTCCACCAGCAGGCGGATGATGATCGCGAAGGCCGCCAGCTCGGGCGCCGAGCCGATCATCAGCGTGACCGCGGTCGGCGCGCCCTGGTAGACGTCGGGCACCCACATGTGGAAAGGCGCTGCGCCGACCTTGAAGGCCAGGCCGGCGACGATGAACACCAGCCCAAAAACCAGCACCTGGTGGTTGACCTTGCGGCTCGCGATGGCCTTGAACACCTCGTTGGTGTCGAGCGACCCGGTCGCGCCATACATCATCGACATGCCGTAGAGCAGGAAACCGCTGGCCATGGCGCCGAGCACGAAGTACTTCATCGCGGCTTCGCTGGCCACCGCGTTGTCGCGACGCAGCGCGACCAGCGCGTAGCTCGACAGCGTGAGCAGTTCGAGCCCGAGGTAGATCAGAAGGAAGTTGCTGCCCGAGATCATCACGAAGATGCCGAGCAAGGCGAACATGCTCAGCGTGAACATCTCGCCGCCCTTCAGCATGCCGCGGTCGGCCGCATAGGGCCGGCCGTAGACCAGCGTGACCATCAGCGCCAGCGTCGCGAAGCACTTGAGCCAGTTGCCCATCGGGTCGCTCACGACCATGCCGGCGAAGCCGTAGTGGGTCTTGCCCTCGGTGGCCTGGAGCGCAGTGAGAAAGGCCACCACGGCAAGCGTGAGCAGCGTCAGCACGTAGGTGCGCGTGCGGTGCGTGCTGGTCGTGGACAGATCGACCAGCGCGATGATGCAGGCCATGACCAGCAGCACCGCCTCGGGGTAGATCGTCATCCAGCTGAGTTTGTCAATCATCTCGTTCTCTTGTTCAGCTTGGACTCATTGGGGCAGCTTGGGCGTCGCCACGTGGCGCAGCAGCTCGGCCACCGAGGCATTCGTCACGTCGGTGAAGGGCTTGGGATAGATGCCCATCCACAGCACCGCGGCCGCGAGCAAGCCCAGCATGAGGAACTCACGCGCATTGATGTCGCTCAGTTCCTTCACATGGTCGTTGCCCACCGGCCCGAGGTAGACGCGCTTGTACATCCACAGCGTGTAGGCGGCGCCGAAGATCAGCGCCGTGGAGGCGCCCAGGCCGAGCCAGAAATTGGCCTTGACCGCGCCGAGGATCACCATCCATTCGCCGACGAAGCCGGCGGTGGCGGGCAGGCCGCAGTTGGCCATGGCGAACAGCAGCGCGAAGGCCGCGAACTTAGGCATGGTGTTGACCACGCCGCCGTAGTCGGCGATCTGGCGCGAGTGCACGCGGTCGTAGAGCACGCCGATGCAGAGGAACATCGCGCCAGAGACGAAGCCGTGCGCGATCATCTGCACGATGCCGCCCGACACGCCGAGCTCGTTGAAGATGAAGAAACCCAGCGTCACGAAGCCCATGTGCGCCACGGACGAATAGGCCACCAGCTTCTTCATGTCCTGCTGCACCAGCGCCACCAGACCGACGTAGATCACCGCGATCAGCGACAGCCCGATCATGAGCCAGGCCCATTCGTGCGCAGCATCGGGCGCGATCGGCATCGAGAAACGCAGGAAGCCGTAGGCGCCGAGCTTCAGCATGATCGCGGCCAGCACGGCCGAACCGCCCGTGGGCGCCTCGACGTGCACGTCGGGCAGCCAGGTATGGACCGGCCACATCGGCACCTTGACCGCGAAGGCCGCGAAGAAGGCGAAGAACAGGAAGGTCTGCGCGCTCGCGCTGAGCGGCAGCTTGTGCCAGCTCAGGATGTCGAAGCTGCCGCCCGACTTGTTGTACATGTAGATCAGCGCGACCAGCATCAGGAGCGAGCCGAGCAGCGTGTAGATGAAGAACTTGAAGGCCGCGTAGATCTTGTTGGGGCCGCCCCAGATGCCGATGATCAGGTACATCGGGATCAGCGTGGCTTCGAAGAAAACGTAGAACAGGATGCCGTCGAGCGCCGAGAAGGAGCCGATCATGAGGCCCGAAAGGATCAGGAAGGCGCCCATGTACTGGTTGACGCGCTCGGTGATCACCTCCCACGCGGAGATCACCACGATCACCGTGATGAACGCGGTCAAGAGCACCAGCCACAGCGACAGGCCGTCGAGGCCGACGTGGTAGTGGATGCTGAAGCGCTCGATCCAGCTTCCCTTCTCGACGAACTGCATTGCGGCGGTTCCGGTCTGGAAGCGCGTGTACAGCGGAATGGTGACCAGGAAGCTCGCGATCGAACCGACCAGCGCGATCCAGCGCACGCCGTTCGCATGCTCGTCTTTACCGAAGGCCAGCAGCGCGGCGCCGAACGCGATCGGCACCCAGATGGCAAGGCTCAACAAACCCATTTTTGTTTTATCTCCGGCGCTTTGCGCTTACCTGTTGAACCAGACGAAGTACGTCATGAGGAGGAAGATGCCCATCAGCATCGCGAACGCGTAGTGGTAGATGTAGCCGGACTGCATCCAGCGCACGACGCCGGCGACGCGGCCGATCGCCTTCCACGAGCCGTCGACGATGGCGCCGTCGATGACCCCCTGGTCCCCGCCTTTCCAGAGACCGGTGCCCACCGCGCGCGTTCCGCGCGCGATGAGGTTCTCGTTGATCCAGTCCATGTAGTACTTGTTCTCGAGCAGCCGATGGACGGGACCGAAGGCGCGCTTGATCGCCGCCGGCAGCGCCGGATTGACGAGGTACATGTACCAGGCCATCACCACGCCGGCCAGCGCGAGCCAGAACGGCGCGGCAGTGAGGCCGTGCAGGGCCATCGCCATCGGGCCGTGGAAGGCCTCGGCCAGTTCCTTCATCGCGTGGTGCTTGCTCTCGTCGATGATGATCGCGTCCTTGAAGAAGCCGCCGAAGAGCATCGGATCGATGGTCATGTAGCCGATCACGACCGAGGGAATGGCCAGCAGCACCAGCGGCAGCCAGACCACCCAGGGCGACTCGTGCGGCACGCTGTGATCGTGGTGATGACCGTGCGGATCCGGTTCCGCATCGTCGCCGTGGTGATTGTTCTCGGGATTCTGGTTGTAGCGCTCCTTGCCATGGAACACCAGGAAGTACATGCGGAACGAATAGAAGGCCGTGACGAACACGCCAGCCAGCACCGCCCAGTACGCGAAGCCCGCGCCCCAGAGATGGCTTTCGTGCACGGCTTCGATGATGCTGTCCTTCGAGTAGAAGCCCGCGAACAAAGGCGTGCCGATCAGCGCCAGCGAGCCCACCAGCGAGGTGATCCAGGTGATCGGCATGTATTTGCGCACGCCGCCCATCCAGCGGATGTCCTGGTTGTGGTGCATGCCGATGATCACCGAGCCGGCGCCGAGGAACAGCAGCGCCTTGAAGAAGGCGTGCGTCATCAGGTGGAACACGGCGACGGAGTACGCCGAGGCGCCGAGCGCCACCGTCATGTAGCCGAGCTGCGAGAGCGTCGAGTAGGCGACCACGCGCTTGATGTCGTTCTGGATGATGCCCAGGAAGCCCATGAAGAGCGCGGTGATGGCGCCGATCACGAGCACGAAGGAAAGCGCCGCGTCGCTGAGCTCGAACAGCGGCGACATGCGCGCCACCATGAAGATGCCGGCCGTCACCATGGTCGCGGCGTGGATCAGCGCCGAGATCGGGGTCGGGCCTTCCATCGAATCGGGCAGCCACACGTGCAGCGGGAACTGCGCGCTCTTGCCCATCGCGCCGATGAACAGGCAGATGCAGATCACGGTGATCAGCATCCACTCGGTGCCGGGGAAGCTCAGCTTGGCGAGCGCGTCGGCCTTGGCGAAGGCCTCGGCGTAGTTCAGCGTGCCGGCGTAGGCGGCGATCAGCCCGATGCCGAGGATGAAGCCGAAGTCGCCCACGCGGTTGACCAGGAAGGCCTTGAGGTTGGCGAAGATCGCGCTCGGCCTGTTGTACCAGAAGCCGATCAGCAGATAGGACACCAGGCCCACCGCCTCCCAGCCGAAGAACAGCTGCAGCATGTTGTTGCTCATCACGAGCATCAGCATCGAGAAGGTGAAGAGCGAGATGTAGGCGAAGAAGCGGTTGTAGCCCTCGTCTTCTTCCATGTAGCCGATGGTGTAGATGTGCACCATCAGCGACACGAAGGTCACGACGCACATCATCATCGCGGTGAGGCCGTCGACCAGGAAGCCGACTTCCATCTTGAGGCCGCCGACCACCATCCATTCGTAGATGGTGGCGTTGAAGCGGGCGCCGTCGGCGACCACGCTCTTGAGCGTCATGGCCGAGATCACGAAAGCGATGAAGACGCCGAGGATGGTCAGCGAATGCGTGATGCGGCGGCCGATGTGGTTGCCGCCGAACTTGGTGCCGAACAGGCCGGCCAGCACGGAGCCGACCAGGGGCGCCAGCGGCACGGCCAGCAGTGCGGATGCGGAGAGAGTTGCGCTCATATGTCAGTCCTAGCCCTTGAGCGCGTTGAGTTCGTCGACGTTGATGTTCGACTTGTTGCGGAACAAGAGGACCAGCAGCGCCAGCCCGATGGCCGACTCGGCCGCGGCCACGGTCAGGATGAAGAACACGAAGATCTGGCCGTGCATGTCGCCGAGGAAGTACGAGAAGGCGACGAAGTTCACGTTGACTGCAAGAAGCATCAGCTCGATGCACATCAAGAGCACGATCAGGTTCTTGCGGTTCAGGAAGATGCCGATCACCGACAGCGCGAAAAGCATCGCACCCAGCGAGAGAAAGTGTCCGAGCGTGAGCGTCATGCCTTGGTCTCCCCGGCTGCCGGTGTTTCTGCAGCGGCAGGCTGCGCCGCGCGCGTGACGGGCATCTGCACGATGCGCACGCGGTCGCGCGCCTTCACGCGCACCTGGTCGGACGGGTTCACGTACTTGCTGTCCTTGCGGGTGCGCAGCGTGAGCGCGATGGCCGCGACGATGGCGACCAGCAGGATGACGGCAGCGATCTCCAGCGGGTAGAGGTACTCCGTGTAGAGCAGCTTGCCGAGTTCGAGCGTGTTGGAAGTGCCCGGCCCGGAGGCCATGGCGGTCTTCGGCTCGGCGAGGCGGAAGCCGCCCATCAGCACCGCGGCCATTTCGAGCGCGATCAGCGCGCCGACGCCGGCCGCGAGCGGGAAGTGCTTCCAGAAGCCCTCGCGCAGCGCGTCGACGTTGATGTCGAGCATCATCACGACGAACAGGAACAGCACCATCACCGCGCCGACGTAGACGAGCACCAGCGAGATGGCCAGGAACTCGGCGCGCAGCAGCAGCCAGATCGCCGATGCCTGGAAGAACGCAAGCACCAGATAGAGCGCGGCATACACGGGGTTGCGCGCGGTGATGACGCGGAAGGCCGCGAAAAGCAGCACCGCGGCAAACAGGTAGAACAGGCCGGTCTTGACGTCCATGGATCGGGTTGGTTTTTTGAAGTTCGGGCCAGTCCCGCTTCAGCGGTACTTGGCGTCCGCCGCCTTGTTGGCGGCGATTTCTTTTTCGTAGCGGTCGCCCACGGCCAGCAGCATGTCCTTGGTGAAGTACAGGTCGCCGCGCTTTTCGCCGTGGTATTCGAAGATGTGGGTTTCGACGATGGAGTCGACCGGGCAGCTCTCTTCGCAGAAGCCGCAGAAGATGCACTTGGTCAGGTCGATGTCGTAGCGCGTGGTGCGGCGCGAGCCGTCGTCGCGCACATCCGATTCAATGGTGATCGCGAGCGCCGGGCAGACGGCCTCGCAGAGCTTGCAGGCGATGCAGCGCTCTTCGCCGTTCTCGTAGCGGCGCAGTGCATGCAGGCCGCGGAAGCGCGGCGACAGCGGCGTCTTCTCTTCGGGAAACTGCACGGTGATCTTGCGGCTGAAGGCGTACTTGCCGGTCAGCGCGAGCCCCTTGAACAGCTCGACCAGCATGAAGCTGGACAGGAAGTCCTTGAGTGAAAACGGCGCCGGCGAGGTTGCGGTGTGCGCAGACATGGCGATTCCAGTTATTTCCAGATGTTGTACGGGGTCTGCATCCAGGCGCCGACCACCACCAGCCACACCAGCGTGACCGGAATGAAGATCTTCCAGCCGAGCCGCATGATCTGGTCATAGCGGAAGCGCGGGAAGGTCGAGCGGACCCACAGGAACATGGTGACCACGACGAAGGTCTTGATGCCCAGCCAGATCCAGCCCGGGATGAAGCCTAGGAAGTCGAAGGGAGGCAGCCAGCCGCCGAGGAACAGGACCGCGCACAGGATCGAGACCAGCCACATGTTGGCGTACTCGGCCAGGAAGAACATCGCGAAGCTCATGCCCGAGTACTCGATCATGTGGCCGGCGACGATTTCCGATTCGCCTTCCACCACGTCGAAGGGATGGCGGTTGGTTTCGGCCAGGCCCGAGATGAAGTAGACGAGGAAGATCGGCAGCAGCGACAGCCAGTTCCACGACAGGAAGCCGATGCCCATCGAGGCGAAATGCCCCTTGCCCTGCCCCATCACGATGTCGGTCATGTTGAGGCTGGCCGAGACCATGAGCACGACGACGAAGCAGAAGCCCATCGCGATTTCGTAGCTGACCATCTGCGCTGAGGCGCGCAGCGCACCGAGAAACGCGTACTTCGAGTTCGAGGCCCAGCCCGCGATGATCACGCCATAGACCTCGAGCGAGGTGATGGCCATGACGAACAGCAGGCCGGCATTGATATTGGCCAGCGCGACGTCGGGACCGAACGGAATCACGACCCAGGCGGCCAGCGCCGGCATGATGGTCATGATCGGGCCGAGCAGGAACAGGCCCTTGTTCGCGACCGTGGGAAGGATGATTTCCTTGGTCAGGAGCTTGAGCGCGTCGGCGATCGGCTGCAGCAGGCCCAGCGGACCGATGCGGTTGGGGCCCAGGCGAATTTGCGTGAAGCCGATGGCCTTGCGTTCCCACAGCGTGAGGTAGGCGACCGCGCCCATCAGCGGCAGCACCACGACGACGATCTTGATCAGGGTCCAGATCACCGGCCAGGCGAGGCCGGTCCACCAGTGGGCCGCGACCAGGCCCTGGCCGAAGCCGTGCAGGGTGTCGATCATGCGAACACCTCCTGCGCGGCCACGATGTGCGTCGCGCGCGCGTCGGCCGTCAGTTGCAGCGACGGTGCGCGGCGGACGATCGAGTCGAGCTGATAGATGCTTGCCGCCACCGGCGGCGCAGCATGGGCGGTGCGCTCACCGTCGAGACGGGCCGCGGTGGCATTGCTCAGCTTGTCGGCCGGCACGCTGGCGCCTGCACCGATGTCGGCCAGCACATCGGCCGTCGATTCGAAGGAGAAGCCCGAAAGGCCCAGCAGGTTGGCCAGCACGCGCAGCACCTTCCAGGCCGGACGCGCTTCGCCGAGCGGCTTCACGACCGCATGGAAACTCTGCACGCGGCCTTCGGCGTTGACGAAGGTGCCCGGCGTCTCGGTGAAGGGTGCGATCGGCAGCAGCACGTCGCTGAATTCGAGGTTGGCTTTGAAGGGGCTCAGCGTCACGACCATCTGGGCGTGCGTGAGTGCCTCGATCGCGGATGCGGCGGCCGCCGCATCGAACACCGGCTCGGTGTTGAGCAGCATCACGGCCTTGAGTCCACCGGCGAGCATGTCGCCCGCGTGCAGGCCGCCGTCCCTGGGCAGGGCACCGACCAGCTGCGCGCCGACCGTATTGGCGGCCTCGGTGAGATAGCCGACGGTTGCGCCGGTCTGGGCGCCGATCCAGTTCGCCAGCGCCAGCAGCGCGCCGGCGTCGGCATGGTGAGCGGCCGCATTGCCGAGCAGGATGGCCTTGCGCTCGCCGCCGAGCAGCGACGCTGCGATGGCCTTGGCTGCATCGCCAGGCGCATCGCTGCTGGCCACGGGCGCCGCGACGCCGGTGCTGGCGGCAACCGCGCCGGCAATCTCGGCCAGCGCATCCACCCAGTCCTGCGCCGCCACGCGCACGGCGTTCGCCACGGGCATGGCCCAGGCTTCGTGGTCGGCCAGCAGTTCGGGCGAGGTCAGCGCGCTCAGCACGCCACCCTTGCGCACCGACTGGCGAATGCGCTGCGCGAACAGCGGATGGTCCTTGCGCAGGTTGCTGCCGATCACGAGCGCGCGCTGCAGTTGCGACAGCGATGCAATCGAGGTGCCGAGCCAGCGCACGCCTTCGAAGGCGTTGAACTGGGCGTTGCGCAGCCGGTAGTCGATGTTGCCGCTGCCGAGACCGTGCGTCAGCAGCTTGGCCAGGTGCAGCTCTTCGAGCGTGCTGTGCGGGCTGGCGAGTGTGCCGATGCTCTGCGCGCCATGGTCGGTCTTGATCTGCTTCAGGCCATTGGCCACGTACTCAAGCGCGGTCTGCCAGTCGACCTGCTGCCACTGGCCGCCCTGCTTGAGCATCGGCTGCGTGAGGCGCTCGGGGCCGTTCAATGCTTCGTACGAAAAGCGATCGCGGTCGGCGATCCAGCATTCGTTGACTTCTTCGTTCTCGAGCGGCACCACGCGCATCACGCGGTTGTTCTTGACCTGGACGATCAGGTTGGCACCGGTCGAATCGTGCGGGCTCACCGACTTGCGGCGCGAGAGTTCCCAGGTGCGGGCGCTGTAGCGGAAGGGCTTGCTGGTGAGCGCGCCCACGGGGCAGAGGTCGATCATGTTGCCCGAGAGCTCGGAGTCGACCGAATCGCCGAGGAAGGTTTCGATTTCGGCATGCTCGCCGCGATGCGACATGCCGAGCTCCATCACGCCGGCCACTTCCTGGCCGAAGCGCACGCAGCGCGTGCAGTGGATGCAGCGGCTCATCTCTTCCATGCTGATGAGCGGGCCCACGTCCTTGTGGAAGACCACGCGCTTTTCTTCTTCGTAGCGCGAGGACGAAGCGCCGTAGCCGACGGCCAGGTCCTGCAGCTGGCATTCGCCGCCCTGATCGCAGATCGGGCAGTCGAGCGGATGGTTGATCAGCAGGAACTCCATCACCGACTGCTGGGCCTTGATCGCCTTGTCGCTCTTCGTTCGCACGATCATGCCCTGCGTCACCGGCGTGGCGCAGGCCGGCATCGGCTTGGGCGCCTTTTCGACGTCGACCAGGCACATGCGGCAGTTGGCCGCGATGCTGAGCTTCTTGTGATAGCAGAAGTGCGGGATGTAGGTGCCCGCCTTGTCGGCCGCATGCATGATCATGCTGCCTTCGACGATTTCGACCTTCTTGCCGTCGAGTTCGATTTCAACCATATATGTATGTGTTTTCGCGCTCAGGCTTTGACGGGTGCCTTCGGGACGTAGCCCGGGATCAAGGCCTCGAACTCGTGACGGAAGTGCTTGATCATGGCCCGCACCGGCATCGCGGCGGCGTCGCCGAGCGCGCAGATGGTGCGGCCCTGGATGTTGTCGGCCACCGAATTGAGCAGCTCCATGTCGCTCGGCTTGCCGTGGCCGTTGTGGATGCGGTCCACCACGCGCCAGAGCCAGCCCGTGCCTTCGCGGCACGGCGTGCACTGGCCGCAAGACTCGTGCATGTAGAAGTACGAGAGGCGCTTGAGCGACTCGACCATCGAGCGGCTGTCGTCCATCACGATCACCGCACCCGAGCCCAGCATCGAGCCGGCCTTGGCGATGGAGTCGTAATCCATCGTGCACTCCATCATGATCGAGGCCGGCAGTACCGGCGCCGACGAGCCGCCGGGAATCACGGCCTTGAGCTGGCGGCCCTTGCGCACGCCGCCGGCGAGTTCGAGCAGCTTCGAGAACGGCGTACCCATCGGCACTTCGTAGTTGCCGGGCAGTTCGACGTCGCCGCTGACCGAGTAGATCTTGGTGCCGCCGTTGTTCGGCTTGCCGCATTCGAGGTAGGCCGGACCGCCGTTGACGATGATCCACGGCACCGCAGCGAAAGTCTCGGTGTTGTTGATGGTCGTCGGCTTGCCGTAGAGCCCGAAGCTCGCTGGGAACGGCGGCTTGAAGCGCGGCTGGCCCTTCTTGCCTTCGAGCGATTCGAGCAGCGCGGTTTCTTCGCCGCAGATGTAGGCGCCGAAGCCATGGGACGCATGCAGCTGGAAATTGAAGCTGCTGCCCAGGATGGCATCGCCCAGGAAGCCGGCGGCGCGCGCCTCTTCCAGCGCTTCTTCGAAGCGATCGTAGGTCTGGAAGATCTCGCCGTGGATGTAGTTGTAGCCCACGCTGATGCCCATCGCATAGGCGGCGATGGCCATGCCCTCGATCACGATGTGAGGGTTGAACTGCAGGATGTCGCGGTCCTTGCAGGTGCCGGGCTCGCCTTCGTCCGAGTTGCAGACCAGGTACTTCTGGCCCGGGAACTGGCGCGGCATGAAGCTCCACTTGAGGCCGGTCGGGAAGCCCGCGCCGCCGCGGCCGCGCAGGCCCGAGGCCTTGACTTCGGCAATCACCTGCTCGGGCGTGATGCCTTCGCCGAGGATCTTGCGCAGCGCCTTGTAGCCACCGCGCGCTTCGTAGTCGGCCAGGCGCCAGTTGGTGCCGTCGAGACCGGCATAGATCTGCGGCTCGATATGGCGGTCGTGAAAGCAGGTCTGGACGCCGGTGGCCTGGAACTGCGAGAGCACTTGTTCGGGCGTCATCATTGCGCACCCTCCGCCGTCGAGGTACGCAGGCCGTCGATCAGCTGATCGAGTTTTTCGTTGCTCATGAAGCTGCACATGGTGCGGTCGTTGACCAGCATCACAGGCGAATCGGCGCAGGCGCCGAGGCACTCGCTCTGTTGCAGCGTGAACATGCCGTCCGCCGTGGTCTCGCCCATCTGGATGCCCAGCTTCTTCTCGAGATGAGCCAGCGCCACCGCGCCGTCGCGCAGCTGGCACGGCAGGTTGGTGCAGACGTTGAGCTTGAACCTGCCCACCGGCTGCTGGTTGTACATGTTGTAGAAGGTCGTGACCTCGTGCACCGCGATCGGCGCCATGCCCAGGTAGGCGGCGATCTCGCGCTCGCGCTGCACGCTGACGAAGCCTTCGTCCTTCTGCACGATCGCGAGGCAGGCCATCACGGCCGACTGCTTGCCTGCCGGCGGGTACTTGGCGACCTCGCGCGCAAAAAGCTCCAGCGTGGCAGCCGAAAGCGGCGCCTGGTTGCTGCTGTGGGTGGTCATTCGTTCGCTCACCTGTCGATCTCGCCGAACACGATGTCCATGGTGCCAATCACCGCGACCGCGTCGGCAATCATGTGGCCGCGCGACATCTCGTCGAGCGCCGCCAGATGCGGGAAGCCCGGAGCGCGGATCTTCAGACGGTAGGGCTTGTTGGCGCCATCGCTCACGAGATAGATGCCGAACTCGCCCTTGGGATGCTCGACGGCGGCATAGGCCTCGCCTTCGGGCACGTGAAAGCCTTCGGTGAAGAGCTTGAAATGGTGGATCAGTTCCTCCATGTTCGCCTTCATCGACTCGCGCGCCGGCGCCGCGACCTTGTGGTTGTCGGTGATCACCGGGCCCGGGTTGACGCGCAGCCAGGCCGAGCACTGCTGGATGATGCGGTTGGCCTGGCGCATTTCCTCGACGCGCACGAGATAGCGGTCGTAGCAGTCGCCGGTCTTGCCTACCGGCACGTCGAAGTCCATGCGGTCGTAGACCTCGTAGGGCTGCTTCTTGCGCAGATCCCATTCGACGCCCGAGCCGCGCAGCATCGGGCCGGTGAAGCCGAGATTCAGCGCGCGCTCGGGCGTTACCACGCCGATGCCAACAGTGCGCTGCTTCCAGATGCGATTGTCGGTGAGCAGCGTCTCGTACTCGTCGACCATCTTCGGGAAGCGCTTGCAGAAGTCGTCGATGAAGTCCAGCAGCGAACCCTGGCGGTTCTGGTTGAGGCGCTCGATCGCCTTCGCATTCTTGATCTTGCTGACCTTGTACTGCGGCATCGCGTCCGGCAGGTCGCGGTAGACGCCGCCCGGCCGATAGTAGGCCGCGTGCATGCGCGCACCCGACACTGCCTCGTACATGTCGAACAGGTCTTCGCGCTCGCGGAAGCAGTAGATGAGCATGTTCATCGCACCGCAGTCCAGGCCGTGCGCACCCAGCCACAGAAGGTGGTTCAAGAGGCGCGTGATCTCGTCGAACATCACGCGGATGTACTGCGCGCGGATGGGCACGTCGAGGCCCATGAGCCGCTCGATCGCGAGGCAGTACGCGTGCTCGTTGCTCATCATCGAGACGTAGTCGAGCCGGTCCATGTAGGGCAGCGACTGGATGTAGGTGCGTGTCTCGGCGAGCTTCTCGGTCGCGCGGTGCAGGAGCCCGATGTGCGGATCGGCGCGCTGGATCACTTCACCGTCGAGCTCGAGCACCAGGCGCAGCACGCCGTGCGCCGCGGGGTGCTGGGGTCCGAAGTTCAGCGTGTAGTTCTTGATTTCGGCCATGTCGGTCTCAGTGCAATCCGCCGTAGTTGTCTTCGCGAATCACGCGCGGCGTGATCTCGCGCGGCTCGATCGAGACCGGCTGGTAGATGACGCGCTTCTGCTCCGCGTCGTAGCGCATCTCGACATGGCCCGAGACCGGGAAGTCCTTGCGGAACGGGTGGCCGATGAAGCCGTAGTCGGTCAGGATGCGGCGCAGGTCGTCGTGGCCTTCGAACACGATGCCGTAGAGGTCGAAGGCTTCGCGCTCGAACCAGCCGGCGGCGTTCCAGATGCCGGTCAGCGAATCGATCACCGGCAGATCTTCGTTGGGCACGAACACCTTGAGGCGCACGCGCTGGTTGAGGCTCACGGAAAGCAGGTGCGTCACCACGCAGAAGCGCTCGCCCTCCCACTCGCCTTCGCGGTAGTCGGAGTAGTCCAGACCGCAGAGATCGATCAGCTGCTCGAAGCGGCAGCCGGGCGCGTCGCGCAGCAGGGTCGCGGCTTCCAGATAGTCGGCCGCGCCGACCACCACCGTCACTTCGCCGAGCGCGAGGGTGACGCTCTTGGCCTTGGCGCCAAGCGTTTCGGCGATCTGGGTCTGCAGTGCCTCGGGAGAAATAGCAAAGTCGGTCATCGTCTCTCGCTTCTCAGGCACGCGCGATCGTGTTGGTGCGGCGAATCTTCTGCTGGAGCTGGATGATTCCGTAGAGCAGCGCCTCGGCGGTCGGCGGGCAGCCCGGCACATAGACGTCGACCGGCACGATGCGGTCGCAGCCGCGCACGACCGAGTAGCTGTAGTGGTAGTAGCCGCCGCCGTTGGCGCACGAGCCCATCGACAGCACCCAGCGGGGCTCGGGCATCTGGTCGTAGACCTTGCGCAGCGCCGGCGCCATCTTGTTGCACAGCGTGCCGGCCACGATCATCAGATCGGACTGGCGCGGGCTCGGGCGGAACAGCATGCCGAATCGGTCGATGTCGTAGCGCGCGGCACCCGCGTGCATCATTTCCACCGCACAGCATGCGAGGCCGAAGGTCATCGGCCACAGTGATCCGGTCTTGGCCCAGTTCACCACCGAGTCGTAGGTGGTGGTGACGAAGCCTTCCTTCATGACGCCTTCAATGGCCATTGTTCATTCCCAGTCGAGCGCGCCCTTTTTCCACTCGTAGACGAAGCCCACGACGAGGATGGCGAGAAAAATCATCATGGCCCAGAAACCGACCGGACCGATTTCCTTGAGCGCGATCGCCCACGGGAAGAGAAAGGCGATTTCGAGGTCGAAAAGAATGAAGAGAATCGCCACGAGGTAGTAGCGCACGTCGAACTTCATGCGCGCGTCTTCGAAGGCTTCGAAGCCGCATTCGTAGGGCGCGTTCTTTTGAGCGTCGGGCCGATTGGGGCCGAGGATGTAACCGAGAACCTGCGGTGCGACGCCGACACCGACTCCGACCAGGATGAACAACAGGACGGGAAGGTAGGAATCGAGGTTCATCGGGGTCTTTTACCGCTTGACGCCGACAGGAAGATGAAGCTTCCTGTCGGCGAGATTTGGTGCGGTCGGCGAGACTCGAACTCGCACAGCTTTCGCCACTACCCCCTCAAGATAGCGTGTCTACCAATTTCACCACGACCGCGGTTTTGTGTGTCCGGATGGCATGAGGAACCCGATAGGGTTTTGGCTTTCCGGACAGCTTTAGAGTTTACCCTGAAATGAAGTCGTTTTCGCTCGGTGACCGCATCGAAAACGACAGGATCACTTGGTCGGGATCTGCGCAGCGCCCGAAGCCGGTGCAGCAGGCGCCGAAGCCGGTGCATTCGTGCCCGGTGCCGCAGCAGCAGGTGCGTTGCCGGAAGGAATCTGCGATGCCGGGCCCGAAGGTGCGGGGGCGGGCGCCGGCGCCGGCGCGCCGATCGTGGCGCGCTCGAGCAGGCTGCCGCCGCCCGTCGGCCGTGCATGGCTGAAATAGGCGAGCAGCAAGGTGCATGCGAAGAACACGGCGGCGAGAACGCCGGTGGTGCGCGAAAGAAAGTTCGCGCTGCCGCTGGCGCCGAACAGGCTGCCCGCACTGCCGCTGCCGAAGGCCGCGCCCATGTCGGCGCCCTTGCCGTGCTGGATCAGGATCAGGCCGATCATCGCGAGTGCGGTGAGCATCTGTACGCCCACCAGGATATTGAGGACCACGTTCATTCGTTCTAACTCCTAAATTCGTTCGCGGCTGCGCTGGTCTCAGCGTGCCGCAGCAATGATCTGCAAAAAGTCGGGCGCTTTCAGCGAAGCGCCGCCGATCAGGCCGCCGTCGATGTCGGCCTGGGCCAGCAATTCGGTCGCATTGGCTGCATTCATGCTGCCGCCGTAAAGGATGCGGATGCCTGCCGCGTGTTCGCTCGCCGCGTGGTGCAGTTGCGCACGCAGCACGGCGTGCACCGCCTGCGCCTGCTCGGGCGTCGCGGTCTTGCCGGTGCCGATGGCCCAGACGGGCTCGTAGGCCACGACGATCTCGCTGATGCAGTGGCCATTGACATGGATCACCGCCGCGAGCTGGCGCTTCACGACCTCTTCGGTGTGTCCTGCCTCGCGCTCTGCCAGCGTTTCGCCGACACAGACGATGGGCGCGATGCCGTTCGCGAGCGCAGCGGCGGTCTTGGCCGCCACCAGTTCGTCCGTCTCGCCGTGGTACTGGCGACGCTCCGAGTGGCCCACGATCGCATAGCGCACGCCGAAGTCCTTCAGCATGGCCGCCGATTGCTCGCCGGTGAATGCGCCTTGCGGCTGCGCCGACACGTCCTGCGCGCCCAGCGCGATCGGCGATCCGGCGACGAGCGCCTGCACCTGCGCCAGGTACGGCGTCGGAACGCACACCGCGATGTCGCACGAAGGCGTGCCGACGCCCTGCAGCAGAGCCTTCACCAGCGCCTCGTTGGCCGCGAGGCTGCCGTTCATCTTCCAGTTGCCGGCGATGAGCTTTTTCTTTGTCGTCATGTCTGTCTTGTTCACCAGGTCAGCACGATCTTGCCGATGTGCTGGTTCGATTCCATCAGGACGTGGGCTTGCGCCGCGCCGCTGGGCTCGCCCTGTGCGGCGAAGGTGCTGTGGATCACGGGCTTGACGGCGCCGCTTTCGAGCAGCGGCCAGACTTTTTCGCGCAAGGCCTTTGCGATCGCACCCTTGAATGCCACCGGCCGCGGACGCAGGGTCGAACCGGTGATCGTGAGCCGCCTGCGCAGCACCAGGCCCGCATTGAATTCGCTCTTTGTGCCACCCTGCACTGCGATGATCACGAGCCGGCCGTCCTCGGCCATGCATTCGATCTCGCGCGGCACGTAGGCGCCGGCCACCATGTCGAGCACCACGTCAACGCCCTTGCCGCCGGTGAGGCGCTTGACCTCTTCGACAAAATCGGACGTCTTGTAGTTGATCGCATGGTCGGCGCCGAGCTTCCTGCAGGCTTCGCACTTGTCGTCGCTGCCGGCCGTCACGATCACCGTCGCGCCGAAGGCCTTGCCGAGCTGGACGGCCGTGACGCCGATGCCGCTCGAGCCGCCCTGGATCAGCAGAGTCTCGCCCTTTTGCAATCGGGCCCGATCGAACACATTGCTCCACACGGTGAAGAAGGTCTCTGGCAGCGAAGCCGCCTCGGCATCGCTCCAGCCCTTGGGCACCGGCAGGCACTGGGCCACGGGCGCCACGCAGAGTTCTGCATAGCCGCCGCCCGCGATCAACGCGCAGACGCGATCGCCGACGGCGAAGCCAGCCTCACGCATCGCGGCGGCATCGCCCGAAACGATCTCGCCCGCGACCTCGAGCCCCGGCAAATCCGAAGCGCCCGGCGGCACCGGGTAGTTGCCGGTGCGCTGGAGCACGTCGGGGCGGTTCACGCCGCTCGCGGCCACGCGAATCAGCAACTCGCCCGCGCCCGCGACCGGCGCGGGGCGCTCGGCCACGCGCAGCACCTCGGGAGCGCCGTACGAAGTGATTTCAATGGCTTTCATGCTGGTCTCGGCTGCAGCGCCCGCCCTGGCGGGCAGACGCACGGTGAAATGACGGCAAAGGCGTCACCGCCCTCGCCTCTCAGGGCTGGCGGTCGCCGCCGTTGGGCTCTTGCGGCCGCTGGTCCTGTTCGACCGCCACCGCCTGCTCGCCAGCTTGCTCGCCGCGTTCGGCGTTGTCGAAGCGCGGTGCGCGCTCGGCACGCGGCGGGCGATCGCCACGCTCGCGACGCTCGCCGCGGTCTTCGCGCGGCGGACGCTCGCTGAACTCCATGCCGGCCGGACGCTCGGTGAGCGCCTTCATGGACAGCTTGACGCGGCCCTTCTCGTCGGTCTCGAGCACCTTGACCTTCACGATCTGGCCTTCGCTCAGGTAGTCGGTCACCTTCTCGACGCGTTCGTGCGCGATCTGGCTGATGTGCAGCAGGCCGTCCTTGCCGGGCAGCAGGTTGATGAGTGCGCCGAAGTCGAGGATCTTGGTGACCGGGCCTTCGTAGGTCTTGCCGATCTCGACTTCCGCCGTGATCTGCTCGATGCGCTTCTTGGCCGCTTCGGCCTTGGCCGGGTCGGTCGAAGCGATGGTGATGGTGCCGTCTTCGTCGATGTTGATCTGCGTGCCGGTCTCTTCGGTCAGCGCGCGGATCACCGAGCCGCCCTTGCCGATCACGTCGCGGATCTTCTCGGGGTTGATCTTCATCGTGAACAGGCGCGGCGCGAAGCTCGAGACTTCGGCCTTGGCCTCGCCCATCGCTTCCTGCATCTTGCCCAGGATGTGCATGCGCGCTTCCTTGGCCTGCGCCAAGGCGACCTGCATGATTTCCTTGGTGATGCCCTGGATCTTGATGTCCATCTGCAGCGCGGTAATGCCGTTGGTCGTGCCGGCCACCTTGAAGTCCATGTCGCCCAGGTGATCCTCGTCGCCCAGGATATCGGTCAGCACGGCGAAGCGGTTGTCTTCCTTGATCAGGCCCATCGCGATGCCGGCCACGTGGGCCTTCATCGGTACGCCCGCATCCATCATCGAGAGGCAGCCGCCGCAGACCGAAGCCATCGACGAGGAGCCGTTCGACTCGGTGATTTCCGACACGACGCGGATCGTGTAGGGGAACTCTTCCTTGGTCGGCAGGCAGGCCACGAGGGCGCGCTTGGCCAGACGGCCGTGGCCGACTTCGCGGCGCTTGGTCGAGCCCATGCGGCCCACTTCACCGGTGGCGAAGGGAGGCATGTTGTAGTGGAACAGGAAGCGGTCTTCGTACTCGCCGGCCAGCGCGTCGATGCGCTGCGCGTCGCGCTCGGTGCCGAGCGTGGTCACGACCAGCGCCTGGGTTTCGCCTCGCGTGAACAGGGCCGAGCCGTGGGTGCGCGGCAGCACGCCGTTGCGGATCTCGATGGGACGCACGGTGCGCGTGTCGCGGCCGTCGATGCGCGGCTCGCCCGAGAGAATCTGGCTGCGCACGATCTTCGATTCGATCGCGAACAGGAGGTCGTTGACCTTGCCCGCGTCGAAGGGCTCGCCGCTTTCCTTCAGCGCGTCCATCACGCTGGCATTGGCCTCGCGCAGGGCTTGCGTACGAGCCTGCTTGCTGCGGATCTGGTAGACGGCGCGCAGCTTCTCTTCGGCCAGACCCTTGACCTTGGCGACGAAGGCTTCGTCCTCGGCCGGCGGCTGCCAGTCCCACACCGGCTTGCCGGCGTCGCGCACGAGTTCGTGGATCGCATTGATCGCGATGTTGGCCTGCTCATGGCCGAACACCACGCCGCCGAGCATGATTTCCTCGCTCAGCTGCAGGGCTTCGGACTCGACCATCAGCACGGCCGCTTCGGTGCCGGCGACGACCAGGTCCATCTGCGAATCTTTGCGCTCGGTCTGCCCCGGATTCAGCACGTACTGACCGTTGATATAGCCCACGCGCGCGGCGCCGATCGGGCCGCTGAAGGGAATGCCGGAGATCGACAGCGCGGCGCTCGTGCCGATCATGGCGGCGATGTCGGCGTCGACTTCGGGATTGAGCGACAGCGTGTGGATCACCACGTGCACTTCGTTCAAAAAGCCCTCGGGGAACAGCGGGCGGATCGGCCGGTCGATCAGGCGCGAGGTCAGCGTCTCGAGTTCGCTGGGCTTGGCTTCGCGCTTGAAGAAGCTGCCGGGGATCTTGCCGGCGGCATAGGTCTTCTCGATGTAGTCGACGGTCAGCGGGAAGAAATCCTGGCCCGGCTTGGCTGCCTTGGAAGCGACGACGGTGGCCAGCACGACGGTGCCTTCGATGTCCACGATCACGGCGCCGCTGGCCTGGCGGGCGATTTCGCCGGTTTCCAGAACGACGGTCTTGCCGCCCCACTGGAAGGTCTTGGTGACTTTGTTGAAGAGACTCATGTTTAGCTCCTGTTTTGATTAGCGGGTTTGCCTGTGGTGATCACAGACCCCGCGGGGCCGGAGCGCTTTCCAGAACACGATGCCATTCCAGAGAAATTCGGCGTGAACTTCGTTGGAATGACACAGCTTCGCTCTGTTTTGGCGGCTCCGAAGTAAAAAACGCCTGAGCTAGCGGACTAACCCAGGCGTTCTTGCATGCGATTCGGCCTTACTTGCGCAGACCCAGCTTGGCGATCAGCGCGGTGTAGCGGTCGGCGTCCTTGGACTTGAGGTAGTCCAACAGCTTGCGGCGGCGGCTCACCATGCGCAGCAGGCCGCGGCGGCCATGGTGGTCCTTGGCGTGCGTCTTGAAGTGCGGGGTGAGTTCGTTGATGCGGGCGGTCAGCAGTGCGACTTGCACTTCGGGGCTGCCGGTGTCGTTGGCGGCGCGGGCGTTGTCCTTGACAACTTCCGCCTTGATGGAGGCTGCGATCATTTGATGATTTTCCTGTTCCGGAATGTTTGACTTGCGGCGGGCGCTGGAACTGCACCCGCCGTGCGCCTTGCGGCATGCAAAGCCTTGGGATTATAACCCGCTCCCGGGCTTCGCGCACTTTGTGTCGCGCGCGCCTTCCCCCTACCGGGGGCGATGCCGACCGACCGGCAAAGCCGGATCGGTGGCATCCCTGGCATGAAAACCCGAACGACTATCGGGCTGCCAGCCAAGTCTTGAGCCGCTCGACGCCCTGCACCAGGCGTTGCGGATCCTTCGAGGCAAAGCACCAGCGCAGCCAGCCCTGCCCCTCGGGTGCGAAAGCGCTCCCCGGCGCAAGCCCGAGCCCGGCCTCGGCCACCAGGCGCTTGGCCAGCACCAGCGAATCGTCGAAGCCTTCGAGCTTGAAAAATGCGTACATGCCGCCGCGCGCGGGCGCCACCTGGACGCCCGGGATGTCGGCGAGCAAGGGCACCAGCGTGTCGCGGCAGGCCTTGAGGTGCGCGACCACGCGCGGCGTGATCTCCTGGCTGTGCGCCAGCGCAGCGATGCCGGCGCGCTGGGTGAACACGCTCGCGCAGGAAGTGTTGAATTCGATCAGCTTGCCCATGCCGTCCATCAGCACCGGCGGCAGCACCAGCCAGCCGAGGCGCCAACCGGTCATGAGGAAACTCTTGGAAAAGCTGTGCGCGACGACGAGCCGGTCGTCCGGCGTCGAGATGTCCAGAAAGCTGGGCGCGCATCCCTTCGGCGTGGCGTCGAAATAGAGCCGCTCGTAGACCTCGTCGGCCAGGATCCATGTGCCGGTCTGACGGCAGTGGTCGAGGATCGCCTGCTGCTCCGCGCTCGCAAGGGTCCAGCCGGTCGGGTTGTTCGGCGCGTTGACGATGAGCAGCTTCGTCGCCGGCGTGACCGTGGTGCGCAGCGCGTCGAGGTCGAGCGTCCATTGCCCTGCCTTCGGCACCAGCGGCACGGAACGCACGCGCGCACCGAGGATCGCGGGCTGCGCCGTCAGGTTGGGCCACACGGGGGTGACCGCGACCACTTCGTCGCCCGCATCGACCAGCGCCTGCACCGCCAGCATCAGCGCATTGACGCCGCCCGAGGTGATGGCGATGCGCGAGGCCTCGATCGCCGGATGCAGCCCGCTCATGTACTGCGCAACGGCCTCGCGCAGTTCCGGCAGGCCCAGGTTGTGAGCATAGAAGGTTTCTCCTTGTTGCAGCGAATCGATCGCCGCCTGGCGGATCACCTCGGGCGTCACTTCGTCGCTCTCGCCGAACCAGAAGGCCAGCACGTCGCTGCGGCCCAGGCCGGCGTTGGCGACCTCACGGATCTTGGAGGCTTCGAGGTTGTGGATGGCTTCGCGCATCGTGTCTGTTCCTTGGAAATTCAGGAGCGCTGCATCTTGCAGCTGGTGGGCATCTCGGCCCGTTCTGCAGGGATTGTCCTCACGACGCGGAAGCCGTAGCCGGAGCCTTCGACGTCGAACTTCACGCCGGGCGTGCCCTGCTTGTCCATCACGCCGACCACCAGGGCCTGCTGGAACTGGTGATCGGCGGCGCGCATGCGGCCGCTCTGGCCCGCCAGCGTGACCTCGGCCTTTTCGAGCGCGCGCGCCACGGCCACGGTGTCGACGCTGCCGGCGCGTTCGACCGCCTGGGCCAGCGACTCGACCAGCAACTGCATGCGCATGTGCACGTAATCCTCGGCCGGTTTGGGGAAGCGCTCGCGGAAGGCGCGGTAGAAGGCTTCGGACTCTCGCGTCTGCACGTTCGGCAACCAATCCGCCACAGCGACCACGCGGCCGATGCCGGCATCGCCGATGGCCGCCGGCGCACCGAGCGCGTTGCCGTAGAAGGTGTAGAAGCTGCCGTTGAAACCCGCCTCGCGCGCCGCCTTCACCAGCAGCGTGAGGTCGTTGCCCCAGTTGCCGGTGATCACGGCCTGCGCGCCGCTCGCGAGGATCTTGCTGGCGTAGGGCGCGAAGTCCTTCACGCGCCCCATCGGATGCAACTCGTCGCCGACGATCTGCACATCCGGCCGGAGCGCGCCGAGCTGCCGCTTCGATTCGCGCAGCACGGCCTGGCCGAAGCTGTAGTCCTGCCCGATCAGGTAGACGCGCTTGAGCGCTGCGTCGTTCTTCAGCACGTCCATCAGCGCCGTCACGCGCATGTCGGCATGCGCGTCGAAGCGAAAGTGCCAGAAGCTGCAGCGCTCGTTGGTGAGCACCGGATCGACCGCTGAGTAGTTGAGGAACAGCACGCGGCGCGGCGGGTCGCGCTCGTTGTTCTTCTCGATGGCGTCCACCAGTGCGGCCGCCGTAGCCGACGAATTCCCTTGCAGCACGATGCGCGCGCCGTCGTCCATGGCCGCGCGCAGCGCCGACAGCGCCTCCTCGTTCTGGCCCTTGCTGTCATAGCGGTCCAGCTGCAGAAAGCGGGCGCCGCCGGGCAGCTTGACGCCGCCGCGCGCATTCACGCGCTCCACGGCCCACAACAGGTTGCGGAACACCGCTTCGCCGGTGTTGGCGAAGGGCCCGCTCATACTTTCGATCAGCGCGAGCCGGATCGGCGGCGCGGGCTGCGCATACACCGGCGCGAGCGCCGCCGCGCATAGCGCCATAGCGGCGAATTTCAAGGCCTTGCGGCGCCAAATAAAGCTGGAAAAACTCATCTTGAAACGCCCCCCGCCGCGCCTAGATGAGGTGGCAAGCGGCACTTGTGTTGTTTGAAACGCCGCGCAGTGTAAGGGACACACATTCTTGTCCTCATTGTGTTCATTCAGGAGTTCCCATCATGTTTTTTGCACCCGCAATTCGCACCGCCCGCTTCGTGCCGCGCGCCTATGACCAGCGCCTCGAGCGCTTCGTGAACGATGCCTTTTCTGCCGCGCGCCGCTCGCTCAATGTCGAACAGGACGAAAAGACCTGGACGCTGACGATGGACGTTCCGGGCTTCTCGCGCGAAGACCTGACGATCGGCATCGAAGGTGCCGTGGTTCGCATCGAAAGCAAGGCAGATGCAAAACGCCAATTCAAGGCCGCTTATGAACTGCCGCAGGACATCGAGGTCGCCACCAGCGAAGCCAAGCTCGAGAATGGCGTGCTGACTCTGAAATTGGGCAAGCTGGTCCCCGTCAGCAACGCCGCCCAGCTCGCCATCAACTGATACGAAATTGTTTCAGAAGCTTGGAAGACGCAAGAAGGTAATCGGGCCGGTAACTTTTTGTTGCCGACCTGATTCATTTCTGAACTCAAAATAAGTGCAGAGAACGTCACATTTGTGGCGTTTTTTTCAAATGCTTTCCTCCTAATTGGCGTTCGATACCTTGACTGCGGGCAGCAGAAAGAAGTCTCGGGCGCTCGACGAAGCGCCATGAAAACGCACTTGAAACTTGCTCACGACGATTCACGGTCGGACACCTTGCTGGTGTTCCTGCCGGGCGCGTTCCTGAAGCCTGAAGAGTTCGAGCGCGAAGGCTTCATCAGCGCGGTCAGGGAGCGGGATCTGGCGGCCGACGCCCTGCTCGTCGACGCCGACGTGTCGTACTACTACGACCAGACCTTCATCGAGCGGCTGCATCACGACATCCTCCGGCCGCAGCGTGCGACGGGTTACAAGTCGATCTGGCTGGTGGGCATCTCGATCGGCGGTTTCGGCGCCCTGATCCACGAACTGGCCAAGCCCGGCGCCGTCGACGGCATCGTGGCGCTGGCGCCCTACCTCGGACGGCGGCCGGTCGGCGCCGAGATCCACAAGGCCGGCGGCCTGCGCGCCTGGAAGGCGCCCGAAGGCCCGCCGCCGGACCAGGAGGTCGATCGCAAGCTCTGGCCCTGGCTTCAGCAGTACGCGGCCTCCAAGCCCGCCAAGGGCCTGCCGCCGCTGTACCTGGGTTTCGGCCTCGCCGACCGCTTCGCCGCCAATCACCGCCTGCTGGCGGAGGCCTTGCCTGCCGGGCGCGTGTTCACCACCGAAGGCGGCCACGACTGGCCGCAGTGGTCGCAACTCTGGCGCAAGGTGCTCGAGGTGCTGCCGCTGCCCTCGCACGGCAAGAAAGGCTCGACTACCCGAACTCCGGCTCCGGCGCGCAGAGCGAAGCCAGTGGCCATCGCGGCTTGACGTCGAAGGCATAGCGCTCGCTCGCCTGCCCCAGGCCGGCCTGCAGGCGCATCGCGGCGGCCATCGCGATCATGGCGCCGTTGTCGGTGCACAGGTGCAGCTCGGGGTAGTGCACGCGCACGCCGCGCTTCGCGCATGCCGCATTGAGCTGTTCGCGCAAAGCCCGGTTGGCACCCACGCCCCCGGCCACCACCAGCCGGTCCAGCCCGGTCTGTTCGATGGCGGCCAGTGATTTCTTCAGCAGCACGTCGACGATCGCGGCCTGGGTCGAGGCGGCCAGATCGGCCTTGCGCGCTTCGAGCTCGCCGCCGAGTTTCCTGGCCTGCGTCAGCACCGCCGTCTTCAAGCCGGCAAAGGAGAAGTCGAGGTCGCCGCTGTGCAGCAGGGGCCGCGGCAGCTTGAAGGCCGCGGCGTCGCCCTCCTCCGCCAGCTTGGCGAGCCAGGGGCCGCCGGGATAGGGCAGGCCCATCAGCTTGGCGCTCTTGTCGAAGGCTTCGCCTGCTGCGTCGTCGATGGTCTCGCCGAGCAGCTCGTAGCGCCCCACGCCGTCGACCCGCATCAGTTGCGTGTGACCGCCCGAGACCAGCAGCGCGACGAAGGGGAACTCGGGCGGATCGGCACTGAGAAAGGGCGACAGCAGGTGGCCTTCCAGGTGATGCACGCCCAGCACCGGCTTGCCAAGCGCCGCGCCCAGTGCACAGGCCACGCCGGCGCCTACCAGCAGCGCGCCGGCCAGCCCCGGCCCGCGCGTGTAGGCGACGACGTCGATCTCGGCCAGGGAGCGGGCGGCCTCGGACAACACCGTCTGCGCCAGGGGCAGCACGCGCCGGATGTGGTCGCGGCTGGCCAGCTCGGGCACCACGCCGCCATAGGCCTGGTGCATCGCGATCTGGCTGTGGAGCGCGTGCGCGGCCAGGCGCGGCAAGCCGCTCGCGCCGGATTCGACCAGGGCCACGCCGGTCTCGTCGCAGGACGATTCGATTCCCAATACAAACATGCGACGAGTGTAGGGTGCGCACGATGTCGGGGCACGGATGTTGCTGCATGTCCTTAGGATGGCTCTTCAGCCATGCCGCCCCACGATGAAATCCGGACTGAGCTTTCTGATGGCCGCCCTGCGTTGCGAAATCGACGCGCTGGAGCAGCTCGCCCGCACCAGCGCGCTGGTCGGCACGATCGGCCGCCTGGTCCATGCGCTGCAGCGCGAACGCGGCATCTCGAACGTGCTGCTGGCGTCGCGTGGCCACCGTTTCGTCTCGCAGCGCAGCGAGCAGATCGCCGAATGCCTGCGCGTGGAAGAGGCGGTGCGCGCTTCGTTCGATCAGCTCGAGGCCGACGCGGGCCGCATCGGCAACGGTGCGCGCCTGTTCAGCCGCATCGCCTGGGTGCTGCCGGGCCTCGAGGGCCTGCCCGAGCTGCGCCGTCGCGTCGGCGCCTTGGAGCTCAGCCCGGCTGAGGCGACGGCCGCCTTCGTCAAGCTGATCGCAGGGCTGCTCGCAGTCGTGTTCGAGGCCGCGGACGGCGCCACCGACCCGGAAATCTCTCGCCAGCTGGTGGCCATGTTCAATTTCATGCAGGGCAAGGAGTTCGCCGGCCAGGAGCGCGCCTGCGGCGCCGCGGCCTTCGCCTCGGGCCACAACGACAGCGCGCGCCAGCAGCAATGGCTGCATCTGATCGAATCGCAGGAGCGCTGCTTCCAGGTCTTCGCCGAGTTCTCGGGCGCGCGCATCGCCGAGCTCTGGCGCAGCAGTCAATCCCCCGCTCAATTGGCGGAGCAGGAACGGCTGCGCCGCATCGCCTGCGCGGCACCCGCCGGCGTGGCACTCGATACCGAACTGAGCCAGACCTGGTTCGACTGCTGCAGCCGGCGCATCGACGCCATGCAATCGATCGAAGAGCGCCTGGCCGCCGACCTGCGCCGGGTCTGCGAACAGAAAACGAGCCAGGCCCGGGCCGAGCTGCAGGCCCATGACGCGCTGCTGGCCAAGCTGGCGCGCGAGGCGGGTACACCGGCGGCAGTCTTCTTCGACGAGCAGCCCGCTGCAGACGCGCCGGGCCACCCGCAAACCATGGGTTCAGCCACGCCCTACGGCCGGCAGCTCGAGCGATCGATTCTGGAGATGGTGCAGGAGCAGTCGCACCGGCTGCAGGCGATGAGCGACGAACTCGACACCGTGCGCGCGGCCCTGAACGAGCGCAAGCTGGTCGAACGCGCCAAGGGCCTGCTGATGGCACACCGCCGCCTCAGCGAGGAGGAGGCGCACAAGATGCTGCGCCAGACAGCCATGAGCCAGAACCGCAGGCTGGTCGACGTCGCCGAATCGGTGCTCTCGATGGCCGAATACCTGCCCGGCGAGCCGGCGTCCCGGGCGCCTCGCACCTGAATTGGTGCGCTGCACAACAACTGTGCCTCGATCGCAGTTCAAGGGATTCGGCGCCTCTTGCCTCACGACGCGGACTTTGGAGGCTATCGATTTGATAGCAAACCACCCCTCTGAACTGCTGGCACGCAGTTTGCTTAACAAACCTGCATAGACCTGCAAGGGTCTTCAGGCAGGTGGCATCCAACGGCGGGTGCGACCCACCGAACCGGACAAAGGCGTCCCCATCCCGCAAGGGCTCGTTATCGAGCGGCCCGTGCGTGGTCGGGACGCCTTTTTTGTTTTGTGCTTTTTGTCTTTTCTTCATTCCGGAGCTCGCCCCATGACCGATTTGCTGAAACCGAAGTTGAATCGCCGCCGCGTGCTGCAAGCCGCCGCCATCGGCGCGGTCGGGCTCGACCCCGCCCTGCGCGCAGCCGTCTGGGCCCAAGGCTCGGACAAGCCAGAAAAGGAGGAAGTCAAGATCGGCTTCATCCCGCTGACCGACTGCGCCAGCGTCGTCATGGCCTCGGTGCTCGGCATCGACAAGAAGTACGGCGTGAAGATCGTGCCGAGCAAGGAAGCCAGCTGGGCCGGCGTGCGCGACAAGCTGGTCAATGGCGAGCTCGACTTCGCCCACGTGCTCTACGGCCTGATCTACGGCGTGCACCTCGGCACCGCCGGGCCGAAGAAGGACATGGCCATCCTGATGACCCTCAACAACAACGGCCAGGCGATCACGCTGTCGAAGAAACTGGCCGACAAGGGCGCGGTCGACGGCGCCTCGCTGGCCAAGGTGATGGCGAAGGAGAAAGGCGAATACACCTTCGCCCACACCTTCCCGACCGGCACCCACGCGATGTGGCTCTACTACTGGCTGGCCGCCAACGGCGTCAACCCGTTGAAGGATGCCAAGGTCATCACCGTGCCGCCGCCGCAGATGGTTGCCAACATGCGCGTGGGCAACATGGACGGCTACTGCGTCGGCGAGCCCTGGGGCCAGCGCGCGATCATGGACGGCATCGGCATCACGGCCGTCACCACGCAGGACATCTGGAAGGACCATCCCGAGAAGGTG
This sequence comes from Variovorax sp. LjRoot84, assembly GCF_964254305.1. Taxonomy (NCBI): domain Bacteria; kingdom Pseudomonadati; phylum Pseudomonadota; class Betaproteobacteria; order Burkholderiales; family Comamonadaceae; genus Variovorax; species Variovorax sp. LjRoot84. The sequence goes on along the minus strand of NZ_CAXUTE020000001.1, from coordinate 2,032,888 downwards.
CTCGGCACCACCGGCGACTTCGTCAAGAAATACCCCAACACGGCGCGCGCCGTGACGGCCGCGATTCTCGAAGCCGGGAAGTGGATCGACGCCGGCCTGCAGAACAAGAACAAGATGGCCGAAACCATCGCCGACAAGAGCTACGTCAACACCAGCGTGGACGCCATCAACCAGCGCATCCTGGGCCGCTACACCAACGGCCTGGGCAAGAACTGGGACGACCCGAACCACATGAAGTTCTACAACGACGGCGCGGCGACCTTCCCCTACCTGTCCGACGGCATGTGGTTCCTCACGCAGCACAAGCGCTGGGGCCTGCTGAAGGAGCATCCGGACTACCTCAAGGTGGCCACGGAGATCAACCGCATCGACATCTACAAGCAGGCTGCAGCCGCGACCAAGACCTCCGTTCCCAAGGACACGATGCGCAGCAGCAAGCTGATCGACGGCGTGGTGTGGGACGGCAAGGATCCGAAGAAGTACGCCGAGTCGTTCAAGGTCAATGCCTGAGGAGCCCGCCATGGTCAGTGCCGTCTTTCACTCCCCGCTCGAGGCTGCCCAGGGGCAGCTCGCCACGCCGGCAGCCGCCAGGAAGTCCGCGGCCGCCTCCGTCCCGCCTGCAGAGCTCGCGCAGGAAGAGACCACGCCCCGCGCCCCGCGCGACTTCAGCTGGATCTGGCTGCGCGTGCTGCCGCCGATCCTTGGCTTTGCGTTGCTGGTCCTGATCTGGGAACTCGTGGCGCTGAAAAGCACCACCGGCTTCCCGTCGCCGGCCGCCGTCTGGCAACAGGCGCTGACCGTGTTCAGCGATCCCTTCTACAGCAAGGGCCCCAACGACCAGGGCGTGGGCTGGAACGTGCTCTCGTCGCTCCAGCGCGTGGCGCTCGGCTTCGGGCTGGCCGCCGCGGTCGGCATCCCGGCCGGCTTCGCGATCGGTCGCTTCGAGTTCCTCTCGCGCATGTTCAATCCGCTGATCAGCCTGCTGCGACCGGTGTCGCCGCTGGCCTGGCTGCCGATCGGCCTCCTGGTCTTCAAGGGCGCCAACCCGGCCGCGATCTGGACCATCTTCATCTGCTCGATCTGGCCCATGATCATCAACACCGCGGTGGGCGTGCAGCGCGTGCCCAGCGACTACATGAATGTGGCGCGCGTGCTCAATCTTTCCGAGTGGAAGATCCTCACCAAGATCCTGTTCCCCGCCGTGCTGCCCTACATGCTGACCGGCGTGCGCCTCGCGGTCGGCACCGCCTGGCTGGTGATCGTGGCGGCCGAGATGCTGACCGGCGGCGTCGGCATCGGCTTCTGGGTCTGGGACGAGTGGAACAACCTCAACGTCGCCAACATCATCATCGCGATCTTCGTCATCGGCATGGTCGGGCTCGTGCTCGAGTTCGCGCTGATCCGGATCGCCACCGCATTCACGTTCGAAGAGGTGAAGGCATGACCCTTCGACAAGCTCAGGACGATCGGTCCATCATGAAGTACATCGAAATCCACGACGTCGAACAGCGCTTCAAGACGCCCAAGGGCAGCTTCCTCGCGTTGCGCGACATCAACCTGCAGGTGGCCAAGGGCGAGTTCATCACGCTGATCGGGCATTCGGGCTGCGGCAAGTCCACGCTGCTGAACCTGATCGCCGGCCTCACCACGCCCACGCAGGGCGTGCTGCTGTGCGCCAACCGCGAGATCAAGGGCCCGGGGCCCGAGCGCGCGGTGGTGTTCCAGAACCATTCGCTGCTGCCCTGGCTCACCTGCTACGAGAACGTCTACCTCGCCGTCGAGCGCGTGTTCGCTTCGACCGAGAACAAGGCCCAGCTCAGGGCGCGCACCGAAGCGGCGCTCGCGCTGGTCGGCCTCACGCCGGCCGCGCAGAAGCGCCCCGGCGAAATCTCCGGCGGCATGAAACAGCGCGTGGGCATTGCGCGCGCCCTCTCGATGGAACCCAAGGTGCTGCTGATGGACGAGCCCTTCGGCGCCCTCGACGCGCTGACGCGCGCCAAGTTGCAGGACGAGCTGCTGGCCATCGTGCAGAAGACGCACAGCACGGTGGTGATGGTCACCCACGACGTCGACGAGGCGGTGCTCCTGTCGGACCGCATCGTCATGCTCACCAACGGCCCGGCCGCCACCATCGGCGAGGTGCTGGCAGTCGACATCCCGCGCCCGCGCAACCGCGTCGAGCTCGCGGAAGACCCCGTCTACGTGCACGCCCGCAAGGCCGTAATCGACTTTCTCTACACGCGCCAGGCGCACGTGGAGAAGGTCGCGGCCTGAGCGAGCAAGCCGAACACAGGCTCAGGACATGATGACCTGCAGGCTGTGTTCGTACGAGGCGGTGAGCCGGTCGAAGGTATCGGCCAGCACCTCGCTGGCGCGCACCAGATCGGCGCGCCCCTCGGCCCGGTCGGCATGGCGCACGCCGCGCACCAGCCGCAGCCATTCGTCGCGGGCGCCATGGAGCGCGTCGCGGATCTCGGGCGAGCTCAGCGGCGCGCGCTCCAGCTCCAGCAGCGAGGCCTCGAAAGTGTCCATGGTGGGCGCGAGGCGCGCGCTCCACGCGCCCTCGGGCAGCATCGCGGCGAGCAGCGCGTCCTTGGCCAGGCGCTGGGCGCGCATGCGCTGCCGCCCGCAGAGATTGACGATGCGCAGGGCCCTGCGGCCCGCGGAGGATTCGAGCACGTCGGTGAGCGCCTCGGCCGCGACCAGCAGGTCTTCGCCGCTGGCGTCGATGGCGGTCAGCGAGGCCGCGGACAGCCGCGAGGACAGCGCCGCATCCATGGCATCCCATGCCGAGCGCACGGCCGCCAGCGCCTGCATCGAGGTCGAATCCAGCGGGAGGGAAGCCAGGTGATCGAGGTTGTCCTTGACCCGCTCGACCGACTGCGCGCGCAGGCTGCGGCTGCGCCGCGCATCCACATCCGCGAGCGCCTGCGCCGCCAGGCGCACCAGCCGCTGCGAGAGCATGCGCAACTGCCCGGCACGGTTGATCGCCTCGGCCCACTGGGCCGCCTCGACCACCGAACGCGAGAGTTCACCGACCCGCAGGTTGGCGTGCATCGCTGCACCGCGCAGCATGCCGAACGCGGCGTCCTCGCCGATGCCGCGCGCCGACATCAGGAGCCCCTTGGCGCGGTCCACCCACTTGCGCTCGTCGAGATGGGCGAGCGAGCGCGCCAGCGTGTCGCGCAGCGCAGCCTCGCGCTGCCAGCGCGCCTGCGCGCGCGCCAGCACGGCGCGCAGGCTCTGTGCATCCAGGGTTTCGGCGCACGACCAGGCGTGCACGCCCAACTCGACGAGCGCCTCATGCAGTTCTGGCGACAGCGGCTCGCTGATCACCACGACCGGATGCGGCGGAGCGCCAGCCCAGGTATGCAGGGCGGCCTGCAGGTCAGGGATCGATGCGGGCCTGTGGATCAGCACCTGTTGCGGTGCGAGCATGGCGGCCTCCTGCACCATCGTGTCGCAGGTGCTGAAGCCGATGGCGGCGGCATCCGCGCCCGCCAGCACTTGGCTCAGCACCTCGGCATCGGAGTCAGGCAAGACGAGCAAGAGTCGAATCATGGAAGTTGGATCGCGAACGAGGGGGGCGAGCGCAGCATAGGCGAAGCGAGCCTCTCGCGGCAGGCACGCGTCTTGCTTAAGGGAAGGCACGGTGTAACGAAGCACCGCTTTGGTGAAGTCCTCGGCCTCCGCGCCGACCCGGGTCCCGGCAGGGACTCGCTCACCGCCCATCCATTCCGCCGGCTCCCGGCGGGAAACTCCTATTCATCGCCCATCCACGCAGCCGCGCCACGGCTGTGCGGATGCTTTACGCATTGCCACCGCCATGTCCAGTTTCAAGTCATTCCTGCGCTCCGGGCACGCACCCACCCTCTTCGCGGCCTTCTTCTACTTCATGTTCTCGTGCTGCATCTGGGTGCTGAACGGCGCGATGGCGCCCTTCATCGGCGAGGCCTTCCAGTTGAATCCCGCGCAGATGGGGCTGATGCTGTCGATCCCGATCATCGCCGGCGCGCTGATGCGCTTTCCGCTCGGCATCCTGTCGCAGTACATCGGGCGCAAGAACGCCACGCTGGTGGAGATGGGGCTGATCGCGGTGGCGATGCTGTTCGGCTTCTTCATGGTGCACAGCTTCAACGACCTGCTGGCCATGGGCGTGCTGCTGGGCATCGCGGGCGCCAGCTTCGGCGTGGCCCTGTCGCTGGGCTCGGGCTCCTTCCCGCCGCAGAACAAGGGCCTGGCGATGGGGCTGGTGGGCGCCGGCAACGTGGGCACGGCGCTGTCGGTGCTGGTCGCGCCGCCGCTGGCGCAATGGCTCGGCTGGCAGGCCGTCTACGGCGTCGCGGCGGTGGCCATCCTGCTGCCGATGGCGGTGATGGTGCTGTTCGCGCAGGAGCCGCCCGACGTCGACAGCCACGCCGGCCTGCGCGAGCACGTAGCCTGCCTGTTCGAAAAGGACGGCTGGGCCTTCAGCCTGATCTACGGCGTCACCTTCGGCGGCTTCATCGGCCTCACCACCTTCCTGCCCTCCTACTACTACGACCAGTTCGGCGTGAGCAAGGTCCAGGCGGGCCAGCTGACGATGCTGGCCGCGTTCATGGGCGCGGCGGTGCGCGTGATGGGCGGCTGGATCTCCGACCGCTGGGGCGGCGTCAACACGCTGACGCTGGTGCTGGTGGTGTCGGCGGTCTCGCTGGCGCTGATCGGGCTCTCCTCCGGCTCGCTCGCGATCACCACGCTGCTGCTGATGGTGTGCTTTGCCGCCCTGGGCGCGGGCAACGGCGCGCTGTTCCAGCTGGTGCCGCTGCGCTGGCCGACGACCACGGCCGTGGCCGGCTCGATGATCGGCGAGATCGGCGCCCTGGGCGGCGGCCTGGTGCCCAATGCGATGGGCCTGTCGAAGCAGTACCTGGGCACCTACATGTGGGGCTTCATGCTGTTCGCAGTGCTGGCCCTGGTGATGCTGGGCGTCATGCGGGTCATGCAGATCCGCTGGACGCGGACCTGGGCCGAGAAGGGCGGCCGCGCACGCAGCACGCCGGTCGATCCAGCCGGCGAGGGCGACCGGCCGGTCCGGCCGCTGCGCCGCAGCGCCGGACGGTGATGCCCATGCGCCATCCCTCCTCCCTCCTGCGCTCAGCGCGGCAGGAACAGCAGCCAGTAGACGAGCAGCGCGTTGAAGAGCAGCGACGCGGCCAGCGCGATCTTCCACAGCAGGGCCGGATCGCGCCGCACCAGCGGCGTGGCGGCCGGCGCGCCGACCGGGCGGGCCGCGCCGCGTTCGAGCGCCAGCAGCATCTCCTCGGCGGTCTCGAAGCGCTGCCGCGGATCGCGCGCCACCGCCTTGCGCACCAGATGGTCGAGCCAGATCGGCACGTCCGGCCGGATGCGCGAGAGCGCCACGGGATCGCGCCGATAGCGGGCGATCTGGTAGGGCTCGATCTCGCCGTAAGGCAGGCGCCCGCCCAGCCATTGGTACAGCACCACGCCGAGGGCGAACAGGTCGCTGCCGGCATCGGGCGCGACGCCCTCCCATTGCTCGGGGTTCATGAAGCTGGGCGTGCCGGCATGCAGCTCGCGCTGCGCCGCGCCCTCTCGGCCCGAGAGCGCCACGCCCAGGTCGAGGATGCGCCAGCAGCCGTCGTCGCCCAGGTGCAGATTGCCGGGCTTGATGTCCCGATGCACCACGCCATGGCGGTGCAGCCGGCCCAGGCTCTTGCAGATCTGGACCGCGGCGGCCACCACCTCCGCCACGGCCGGGCGCATGCCCGAGCGCAACATCTGTTCGACGGTGCGACCGCCATGCCAGTCGAACACGGTGTAGAGCGCGCTGGCGTCGTCGGCGCGTTCGTGCACGCGCACGAAGCCGGACTCGCCGCGCCCGCCCACGCGCAGGCCCAGCCAGGCCTCGTGCGCCAGCATGGCGCGCTCCTCGGGGTCGCTGGCGCGCGAAGGGTGCAGGGTCTTGAGCGCGACCAGCGCGCGGGTGGGCACATGGCGCGCCTGGTAGAGCCGGTGCACGCCGGTGTCGGCGACCAGCGCGGTGATCGCGTAGCCGTCCAGCACCTCGCCCACCTTCAGCGCCGCGGGCGGATCCAGGCGGCGCGCATCGCCCAGCTCGTCGTGCAGCTGGCGTGCATCCAGCCCGAGCACGCGGATGACCAGCGCGGTGGCGTTGTCGCGGGTGCCGGCGGCGATCGCCGCGTCAACCAGCGCGTCGCTGGCCTGCTGCGCATTGGTGGCCAGCGCGAGCTCGGCCACGCGCGCAGGCTTCAGCACGCCGTGCACGCCGTCGGTGCTGAGCACGAAGCAGTCGCCGATGCGCAGCTCGCCTTGCATGTAGTCGACGCGCACGTGGTCGTCGAGGCCCACCGCGCGCGTCAGGCGGCTGCGCAGGTCGGGATGGTCCAGCGCATGGTCGACGCTCAACTGCATGGCCGCGCCCTCGCCCTTGCGCACGCGCCAGGCGCGCGTGTCGCCCACATGGGCCAACGTGTAGCTCTGCCCGTGCAGGGCCAGGGCGGTCAGCGTGGTCATGGCGCTGTCCTGGCGGCGGCGCCGGTTGTGATCGGCCAGCCAGGCGTTCTGGGCGGCGATCAGTCGGTCCATCGCGACCGTCGGCTCCCAGGTGTCGGGCGTGGCGAAGTAGTCGCCCAGGAGGCCGATGACGGTGGTCTGCGCCGCCTCCAGCCCGTGGCCGCCCGAAGAAACGCCGTCGGCGATCGCCGCGATCAGCCCGCGCGACTCCTCGCCGCGCGGCGCATGCACCGCGCCGGCGAAGTCCTCGTTCTGCGGGCGCGGCCCGCGGTGGCTGCTGTAGCCGATCTCTACTTCGAAGCTCATGGCGCGCGATTGTCCGCGCAAGCCGCGAGCCCCCTCTTTGCTTGAAAGGTCCCACCCCATGAAGAAGATGAAACTCGTGATGGTCGGCAACGGCATGGCCGGCGTGCGCACGCTCGAAGAGCTGCTGAAGATCGAGCCCGATCTCTACGACATCACCGTCTTCGGCGCCGAGCCGCATCCCAACTACAACCGCATCCTGCTGTCGCCGGTGCTCGCCGGCGAGCAGACGGTCGACGAGATCGTGCTCAACAGCTGGGAGTGGTACGCCGAGAACAACATCACGCTGCACGCCGGCAAGAAGGTGGTCGAGGTCGATCGCGTCAAGCGCATCGTGCGGGCCGAGGACGGCACCGAGGCCGCCTACGACCGCCTGCTGATGTGCACCGGCTCCAACCCCTTCATGCTGCCCGTCCCGGGCAACGACCTGAAGGGCGTGATCGCCTACCGCGACATCGCCGACACCGACTACATGATCGAGACCGCGAAGACGCACAAGAACGCGGTGGTCATCGGCGGCGGCCTGCTGGGCCTGGAAGCGGCCAACGGCCTGATGCTGCGCGGCATGAACGTGACCGTGGTGCATGTCATGCCCTGGCTCATGGAGCGCCAGCTCGACGACGTGGCGGGAAAGCTGCTGCAGAAGTCGCTGGAAGACCGCGGGCTCAAGTTCCTGATCGGCGCGCAGACGCAGGAGCTGGTCGGCAACGATGAAGGACGCGTTGCGGCCATCCGCTTCAAGGACGGCACCGAGGTCGCGGCCGACCTGGTCGTGATGGCCGTGGGCATCCGGCCCAACGTCGAGCTGGCCGAGAAGATGCGCCTGCATTGCAACCGCGGCATCGTGGTCACCGACACCATGCAGACCGTGACCGACGCGCGCATCTACTCGGTGGGCGAATGCGCGGCTCACCGCGGCATCGCCTACGGGCTGGTCGCACCCTTGTTCGAGCAGGCCAAGGTGGCGGCCAACCATCTCGCGCAGTTCGGCATCGGCCGCTACCTCGGATCGCTGACCTCGACCAAGCTCAAGGTGACGGGCATCGACCTCTTCAGCGCCGGCGAGTTCATGGGCGGCGAAGGCACCGAGGAGATCGTGATGAGCGACCCCTTCGGCGGCGTCTACAAGAAGCTGGTGATCAAGGACGACAAGCTGGTCGGCGCCTGCCTCTACGGCGACACGGTCGACGGCAGCTGGTACTTCAAGCTGCTGCGCGACGGCCGCAGCGTGAGCGACATCCGCGACAAGCTGATGTTCGGCGAGTCGAACATCGGCGACACCGGCCACGAAGGCCACAGCAAGGCCGCCAGCATGCCCGACGACGCCGAGGTCTGCGGCTGCAACGGCGTCAGCAAGGGCACCATCTGCAAGGCCATCAAGGACAAGGGCCTGTTCACGCTCGAAGAGGTCAAGAAGCACACCAAGGCCAGCGCCTCCTGCGGCTCGTGCACCGGGCTGGTGGAACAGATCCTGATGTTCACCGCCGGTGGCGACTACTCGGCCACGCCGAAGAAGAAGGCGGTCTGCGGCTGCACCGACGCCAGCCACCAGGACGTGCGCGACGCGATCCGCAAGGAACACTGGCTCACGCACGATGAGGTCTATCGCGGCCTCGGCTGGCGCACGCCCAACGGCTGCGCGACCTGCCGCCCGGCCGTCAACTACTACCTGATCTCGACCTGGCCCAAGGAGGCCAAGGACGACCCGCAGAGCCGCTTCATCAACGAGCGCAGCCACGCCAACATCCAGAAGGACGGCACCTATTCGGTGATCCCGCGCATGTGGGGCGGCCACACCACGCCCGACGAACTGCGCCGCATTGCGGACGCGGCCGACAAGTACAAGATCCCGACCGTCAAGGTCACCGGCGGACAGCGCATCGACCTCCTGGGGGTGAAGAAGGAAGACCTGGAGAACGTCTGGAAGGACATCGGCATGCCCTCGGGCTTTGCCTACGCAAAGTCGCTGCGCACGGTGAAGACCTGCGTCGGCAGCGAGTGGTGCCGCTTCGGCACGCAGGACTCGACGCAGATGGGCAAGGACCTCGAGCGCGCGCTGTGGGCCATGTACTCGCCGCACAAGGTCAAGCTCGCGGTCTCGGGCTGCCCGCGCAACTGCGCGGAGGCCGGCATCAAGGACGTGGGCGTGATCGGCGTCGACTCGGGCTGGGAACTCTACGTGGGCGGCAACGGCGGCATCAAGACCGAGGTGGCGCAGTTCCTCGTGAAGGTCAAGACCTCCGAGGAGGTGATGGAGTACGCGGGCGCGTTCCTGCAGCTCTACCGCGAAGAGGGCTGGTACCTCGAGCGCACGGTGCACTACATCGGCCGTGTGGGCCTGGACTATGTGAAGAAGAAGATTCTCGAGGACGCCGAAGGCCGCAAGGCGCTGTGGGAGCGGCTGCAGTTCGCACTCGACGGCGAACCCGATCCGTGGTTCGAGTCGAGCCAGGCCTCGGTCGACGTGCGGCAGTTCGCGCCGCTGACGGCATGAAAACCGCAAGCCGGAGAAGTGGTTTGAAAAGACGGCTCTTCGTCGCCTCGACCGCCCTGATCGGCCTGGGCGCACGCGCCCAGGTGGCCGACCTCAACGACGCCATCAACAAGGCGGGGCGCCAGCGCATGCTCTCGCAGCGTGCGAGCAAGGCCTACCTGGCGCTGGTGCAAAAAGTGGAGACGCGCAACGCCCAGCAGGTGCTGGACCGGTCCATCGCCCTGTTCGACCGCCAACTGGTGGAGCTCAAGACCTTCGCGCCTACCCCCACCATCCGCGGCACCTACGACACGCTCGACGGTGCCTGGAACGATTTCAAGAGAGAACTGACGGGCCCCGCACCCGGCAAGAACGAAGCGGCAAAGGTCGTCAAGCTGGATGCCGCCGTGCTCGCCCTGGCGCACCAGGGCACGGTGCAGTACGAAGCGGCCTCGGGCAAGTCGGTGGGCAAGCTGGTCAACATCGCGGGCCGCCAGCGCATGCTGTCGCAACGCATGGCCAAGTTCTACCTGGCCAGTGCCCTGCAGATCGACCCGACGGCCAGCGCGGCCGAGATCGCCAAGGCGCGCTCGGAGTTCGTTGCAGCACTCGAAACCCTGCGCAGTGCGCCCGAGGTCACGACGCAGATCAAGGAGGAACTGGTGCTGGCCGACGCGCAGTGGGTGTTCTTCAACCACGGCCTTCAGCGTCTGGAAGGCGCGAGTGCGTCGCCCAAGCTCATGTCCGACGTGTTCGTCACCAGCGAGAACCTGCTGGCGATCATGGATCGCATCACCGGCCTGTATTCCAACCTCAAAACCTAGAGAGACCCCCATGAGTGAATGGAAAGTCATCTGCCGCATCGACGACATCCCCGTGCTCGGCGCGCGACGCGTTGCACGACCTGCGGGCGTGGACGTGGCGGTATTCCGCAATGCCGAGAACCAGGTCTTCGCCTTGCTCGACCGCTGCCCGCACAAGGGCGGCCCGCTGAGCCAGGGCATCGTGTTCGGCACCAGCGTGGCCTGCCCGCTGCACAACTGGGCGATCGGGCTCGACGACGGCTGCGCGAAATCGCCGGATGAAGGATGCACGCCGCGCTTCGCGGTGAAGGTCGCGGACGGTGTGGTCCATCTGGATGCAGGCGAACTCGCGACGCATGCCACCGATCTCGAACGCCCCGTCGCGGGACCGAAGCGCTCCGTCGCAGCCTGAAGGCATGCCATGAACGAAACACGCTCCACCTGCCCGTACTGCGGTGTCGGCTGCGGCGTGATCATCGAATCCGATGGCGCGCAGATCACCGGCGTGCGCGGCGACCCGGAGCACCCGGCCAACTTCGGCCGCCTGTGCACCAAGGGCTCGACGCTGCACCTGACCGCCAGCGCGGCGGTCACGCGGCAGACGCGGCTGTTGCAGCCGATGCGGCGTGCCGAGCGCGGTGTGGCGCCCGAGGCCGTCGGCTGGGACACTGCGCTCGACACGGCCGCCGACAAGTTCGCCCAGGTCGTGCGCGAGCACGGCCCGGACGCCGTCGGTTTCTACGTCTCGGGCCAGTTGCTCACCGAGGACTACTACGTCTTCAACAAGCTGGCCAAGGGCCTGATCGGCACCAACAACATCGACACCAATTCGCGCCTGTGCATGAGCAGCGCGGTGGCCGGCTACAAGAAAACGCTGGGCGCCGACGCGCCGCCGGCCTGCTACGACGACCTGAAGCACGCCGAGTGCCTGTTCATCGCCGGCAGCAACACCGCCTGGGCCCATCCGATCCTGTTCCGCCGCATCGAGGATGCGAAGGCGGCCAACCCGGCGATGAAGATCGTCGTGGCCGATCCGCGCCGCACCGACACCTGCGAGATCGCCGACCTGCACTTGGCCATCCAGCCGGGCACCGACGTGATGCTCTTCAACGGCATGCTGCACCTGATACTGTGGGAAGGCTGGACCGATGCGCGCTACATCGCCGCCCACACCAGCGGCTTCGAGGCGCTCAAGGCCACCGTGCGCGACTGCACGCCCGATCGCGTGGCGCAGGTCTGCGGCATCTCCAAGGACGACCTGCTGCAGGCCGCGCGCCTGTTCGCCACCTCGGCCGCGACGCTGAGCCTCTACTGCCAGGGCCTCAACCAATCGTCGTCGGGCACCGCCAAGAATGCGGCACTGATCAATCTGCACCTGGCGACGGCGCAGATCGGCAGGCCCGGCGCCGGCCCCTTCTCGCTGACCGGGCAGCCCAACGCGATGGGCGGCCGCGAAGTGGGCGGCCTGGCCAACCTGCTGTCGGCGCACCGCGACCTCGCCAACCCGCAGCATCGTGCCGAGGTCGCCGCTCTCTGGGGCGTGCCTTCGGTGCCGGAGAAGCCCGGCAAGACCGCAGTCGAGATGTTCCAGGCCGCCGCCGACGGCGAGATCCGCGCGCTCTGGATCGCCTGCACCAACCCCGCGCAGTCGATGCCCGACCAGGCCACCGTGCGCCGCGCGCTCGAACGCTGCGAATTCGTGGTCGTGCAGGAAGCCTTCTCGACCACCGCCACCTGCGACTTCGCCGACCTGCTGCTGCCGGCCACCACCTGGGGCGAGAAGAACGGCACCGTCACCAACAGCGAGCGCTGCGTCTCGCGGGTGCGGCCGGCCGTCGCGGCACCGGGCGAGACGCGCGACGACTGGGCCATCGCGATGGATTTCGCGCGCCGGCTCGAAACACGGCTGGCGCGTGCGAACACGCTGTTCCCCTATGCGAGTGCGGAAGCCGTGTGGAACGAGCACCGCGAATCCACGCGCGGCCGCGATCTCGACATCACCGGCATGAGCTACGCGATGCTCGAGGCCGCGCCGCAGCAGTGGCCGCTGCGCGAAGGCGAGACCACCGGCCGTGCGCGCCTCTACGAAGACGGCGTGTTCGCCACGCCCGACGGCCGCGCGCGCTTTGCCGACGTCGCCTACAAACCGGTGGCCGAAGCCCGCGAGGCGCGCTTTCCGTTCTCGCTCAACACCGGCCGCCTGCGCGACCAGTGGCACGGCATGAGCCGCACCGGCACGCTGGGCCGCCTGTTCGGCCACGCAGCGGAGCCGACGGTGCAGATGCATGCGCAAGACATGGCGCGTCGCCAGTTGAAGGAGGGCGACCTGGTGCACGTCACCTCGCGGCGCGGCTCGATCGTGCTGCCCGTCGCGGCCAGCGCCGAGGTGGGGATGAGCCAGGCGTTCATCGCCATGCACTGGGGCGGCGAATATCTCAGCGGCCGCTCCAGCACCGGCGAGCCATTGGCCGGCGTCAATGCGCTCACGACGCCGGCCTTCTGCCCCGATTCGAAGCAGCCCGAACTCAAGCACGCGGCCGTCAAGATCCTCAAGGCCGAACTGCCCTGGTCCTTGCTGGCGGTGGCCTGGCTGCCGCGGGACGCGTCCCTGGACATCCGCGAGGCTCTGCGCGCACTGATGCCGTCCTTCCCCTTTGCCAGCTGCGTACCGTTCGGCACCGGCGGCGCCCTGGAGGGCAGCGGGCCGGAGCGCACCGGCATCCTCTTTCGCGCGGCCGCCTACGACGCGCCTTCCAACGATGTGCTCGCCCGCATCGAGGGACTGTTGGGGCTCGGCGGCGCCGACACCTTGCGCTATGCCGATGCCAAGCACGGGCAGCGGCGCGCTGCGCGGCTGGTGCGCAACGGCCAGGACGCACACCTCGAAGGCTTCCTGCTGGCCGGCGACACGCGTGCGGAGGCCTGGATCAAGACCTTGCTGCAGGACCAGTTGCCTGCACAGGCCTATGGCCGCCAGCTGCTCAAGCCCGGCGCCGCCGCCCCGGCCGGCGTGGCGGCGCGCGGCAAGGTCATCTGCAGCTGCTTCGGCGTGACGCAGACCGCCATCGGCGAGCACCTGACGGCCGCTTCGGGTCCCGAAGGCGATCGCCTCGCCACATTGCAGGGCGCGCTGAAATGCGGCACCAATTGCGGCTCCTGCCTGCCCGAGCTCAAGCGCATGGTGCGCGCGAGCGCGGCACCGGCCCTGGCCGAGCAATCATGAGCGCATGGACGGCTTCCCTTCCTGCCTTCCAGGGCATAAGCGCAGCCGTATTGCGGCATAAGCCTTGCGGGACAATGGGCCTACCCATGGGAATCAGCCACTACATCAAGGAAATCGGCCGCGGCGCGCGCGGCGCGCGGCCGCTCAACCGTGAGCAGGCCTGCGACCTCTTCGGCCAAGTGCTCGACGGCACCGTGACCGACCTGGAAACCGGCGCCTTCTGCCTGGCCATGCGCATCAAGGGCGAGACGCCGGATGAGATGGCCGGCTTTCTCGATGCCACCCATGCGCGTCTGGCGCGCTTTCCCGCCACCGGCCGGCCGCTGGTGGTGCTGCCCAGCTACAACGGCGCGCGCCGGCTGCCGGTGCTCACGCCCTTGCTCGCGCTGCTGCTGGCCCGCGAAGGCCTGCCGGTGCTGGTGCATGGCGCGGCCACCGAATCGACCCGGGTGCTGGCCTCCAACGTGCTCGCGGCCCTCGACGTGCAGCCGCTCGCGGCCATCCGGCCCATCGCGAACGGAGAGGCGGTCTTCGCACCGACCGAGCTGCTCAGCCCCGGCCTCAAGCGCCTGCTCGACGTGCGCCGCGTGGTCGGCCTGCGCAACCCCGGCCACAGCGTGGTCAAGCTGATGCAACCGACGCAAGGCGCCTGCGTGGTGGTCGGCAGCTACACGCATCCCGCCTACGCCGAGTCCATGGCAGCGACCTTCGAGCTGCTGGGCATGACCGCCCTGCTCTCGCGCGGACTCGAGGGCGAGAGCGTGGCCGACCCGCGCCGCACCGCGCAGGTCGACGGCTTCGTGCGCGGCCGGCGCGTCGCACTGCAGACCCAGGAGCCCGGCACGCAAGCCGAGGTGCCCGGGCTGCCCAAGGAAATCGACATCGAGACCACGGCCGACTACACGCGGCGCGTGCTGGCCGGCCAGGCGCCGGTGCCGGACGCGATCGCGCAGCAGGTCGAGCATGTCCTGCAGTTGGCCCAACAGGTGGAGCACCCATGAGCACCCTTTCCCATCACGGCAGCTGCACCCTGGTCGGCGCCGGCCCCGGCGATCCCGAACTGCTCACGATCAAGGCCGTCAAGGCGATCCAGGCGGCCACCGTGCTCCTGGTCGACGACCTGGTCAGCGAGGAGATCCTGGCCTACGCGCGGCCCGGCGCGCGCATCGTCCATGTCGGCAAGCGCGGCGGCTGCAGGAGCACGCCGCAGGCCTTCATCGAGCGGCTCATGATCACCGCGGTGCGCGAGGGCGAAACCGTGGTGCGCCTCAAGGGCGGCGACCCCTTCATCTTCGGCCGCGGCGGCGAGGAGGTGGAGCACCTGCGCGAAGAAGGCATCGAGGTGCGGGTGATCAACGGCATCACGGCTGGCCTCGCCGCCGTCACCGCGCTGGGCGTGCCGCTCACGCACCGCGACCACGCGCAGGGCGTGGTGTTCGTCACCGGCCACGCCAAGACGGGCCATGCGGCCGACCAGCATCCGACCGACTGGCGGCAACTGGCCGCCACTGCGCGCGACGCGCGGCTCACGCTGGTGATCTACATGGGCGTCACCGGCGTGGCCCATATCCAGAACGAGCTGCTGCGCGGCCTGGCGGGCGACACGCCGGTGGCCGTGATCCAGCATGCGAGCCTGCCGCAGCAGCGCCACATCGCGACCACGCTCGCGCGCCTGCCTTTCGACCTGGCGGCAGCCGGGCTCGGCAGCCCATCCGTGATCGTGGTCGGCGACGTGCTGCGCGGCCTGGCCGCGGCGGGCCTGCCGGCGACGCGCTTCGGTACCTGAATCGGCCGTTTGGCCTGTCGGCACGTTCCGGCGCCACCCCTAGAATCCTCCAGCCCTCGAACACGGGCGGGAGATCAGGATGCTGGAGCTCGAAAAACTCAATGAATTCACCGAAAGCCATGGCGAGTTGCAACGCGGCAAGGGCCTGGTCACCGGCACCATCGCGCTCTCGCTGGGCATCCTGTGCTTCCTGGGCGTGCTCGTCTTCCACTTCCCGCAGTACCTCAGCACGCCCGAGCTGCGCCGCAGCTACAACGTCGACGTGATGCGCATCGTGCTGCTCGTTGCGATGGTGATTTCCGGCGGCCTCTCGCTGGTGAACATCATCTTCAACCGCTCGCGCTGGCTCTCCTCCTTCGCCTTCCTGCTGGTGGCCGCGGCGGCGCTGCTCGGCGGCCACAAGGTGCCGGTCAACGACTTCGCCGACAACACGCCCTACATCGGGCTCGACTGGTTCATCCTCGACCTGCTGGGCTCTTCGCTGATCTTCATCTTCATCGAGAAACTGTTCGCGCACCGCAAGGACCAGCCGGTGTTCCGCGCCGAGTGGCAGACGGACTTTCACCACTTCGTCGTCAACCACATGATCGTGGGCTTCGTGCTGCTGGCGACCAACCTGCTGGTGCACAAGCTCTTCGGCTGGGCCGCCAACGACGGCGTGCGCGGCTGGATCGCGGGGCTGCCCTTCTGGGCCGGCGTGCTGCTGATCATCCTGGTGGCCGACATGGTGCAGTACTGGACGCACCGCGCCTACCACGAGGTGCCGCTCCTGTGGCGCCTGCATGCGGTGCACCACAGCGTCAAGAGCATGGACTGGATGGCCGGCTCGCGCCAGCACATCCTCGAGCTGCTGATCACGCGCACGCTGGTGCTAGCGCCGATCTACGTGCTGGGCTTCAGCAAGGAAGTGATCGACGCCTACATCGTGGTGGTCGGCTTCCAGGCGGTCTTCAACCACTGCAACGTGAGCGTGCGCCTCGGGCCGCTGCGCTACCTCATCGTCACGCCCAACTTCCATCACTGGCACCACAGCCAGGACGACGAGGCGATCGACAAGAACTACGCCGCGCACTACGCCTTTCTCGACTATCTCTTCGGCACGGCCGTCAAGAGCACCAGGCTCTGGCCAGAGCGCTACGGCGTGGTCGGCGACTACGTGCCCAACGGCTTCTTCAAGCAGCTGAAGTTCCCGTTCGTGTGGAAGGGATGAGTCCCGCCCGGCCGCCCGAAGGGGCTCGCACCGCAGCGCGCAGCGCGGAGGTTTGCTGAATGACCGCGTTCGACGCGGTGGTCGTCGGCGCGGGTGCCGCCGGTCTCTTCTGCGCCGGACTGGCGGGCCAGCGCGGCCTGAAGGTGCTGCTCATCGACCACGGCGAGCGCATCGCCGAAAAGATCCGCATCTCGGGCGGCGGGCGCGCCAACTTCACCAACCGCGACCTGGACGTGCGCGCGCCGCAGCGCCATTTCATCGGCGACAACCCGCATTTCTGCCGCTCGGCGCTGTCGCGCTACACGCCGCAGCAGTTCATCGAACTGGTGCAGCGCCACGGCATCGCTTTTCACGAAAAACACAAGGGCCAGCTCTTCTGCGACGGCAGCTCGCAACAGATCATCGACATGCTGCTGGCCGAGTGCGCCAGCGGCGGCGTCGCGCATTGGCAGCCCTGCAGCGTCGGCGAGATCGCGTTCTCGGATGGAGGGGGCTATCGGATCGAAACCAGCCGGGGCAGCGTCCAGACGTCCAAGCTGGTGATTGCGACGGGCGGCCTTTCCATTCCCCAGATCGGCGCCAGCGATTTCGGCTACCGGCTCGCGGCGCAGTTCGGTCTGCGCGTGGTCGCGCCGCGTCCCGCCCTGGTGCCCCTGACTTTCGGCGGCGAAGCCTGGTCGCCCTACGCCGAGCTGGCCGGCTTGGCGCTGCCGGTGCAGATCGAAACCGGCGCCAAGAAAGATCGCACAGTTTTCCTCGAAGACCTGCTCTTCACCCATCGCGGCCTCTCGGGCCCAGCGGTGCTGCAGATTTCGAGCTACTGGCAACCGGGCGCCCCGCTCACCATCGATTTCGCGCCGGGGGTGGACGTGCGCGCCTCGCTCGGCGAGGCCAAGCAACGCTCGCGCAAGCGCATCGGCAACGAACTGGCCGGCTTGGTGCCCGCGCGGCTGGCGGACGCCTGGGTCGGGCAGGACGCAGCGCTGCAGCGTCCGATCAACGAAGCGGCCGACCGGGCGCTCGCCGCGCTGGCCGAGCGCATCGCACGCTGGCAGATCACCCCCAGCGGCACCGAGGGCTACAAGAAGGCCGAGGTCACGGCCGGCGGCATCGACACCCGCGAGCTGTCTTCGCAAACCATGGAATCCAAGCAGCGCGGCCTGTATTTCATCGGCGAAGTGGTCGACGTGACCGGCTGGCTCGGCGGTTACAACTTCCAGTGGGCCTGGGCCAGCGCCCATGCCTGCGCTCGCGCGCTATAATGTCGGGCTAACTTTGGCCTCCCCTCAACGGCCTACCCCATTTTTCAGTTGAGGAACCCCGGCCCGGGGCCCGATCTTCCCCAGGCCAAATTCAACAAAGACCGATTTTTAAATGACCACCATCCGCGTTAAAGAAAACGAGCCCTTCGACGTCGCGCTGCGCCGCTTCAAGCGCACCATCGAAAAGCTCGGCTTGCTGACCGACCTGCGCGCCCGCGAGTTCTACGAGAAGCCGACCGCCGAGCGCAAGCGCAAGAAGGCCGCAGCGGTCAAGCGCCACTACAAGCGCGTGCGCAGCATGCAGCTTCCCAAGAAGCTGTACTGAGCATCCGCCGCGCTGGCGCCGAAGCCAGCGTCCGGTTCAGAGCCGCGCCAGGGATACCTGCCGCGGCTTTTGTTTTTAGCCTGTCAAGAAAGCCTGCCATGAGTCTCAAGGACCAGATCACCGAAGACATGAAGACCGCGATGCGCGCCAAGGACTCGGAGCGCCTGGGCACCATCCGCCTGCTGCTCGCAGCCCTCAAGCAGAAGGAAGTCGACGAGCGCATCGAGCTCGACGATGCGATGGTCGTGGCCATCGTCGACAAGCTGGTCAAGCAGCGCAAGGACTCGGTCGCCGCCTTCACCCAGGGCGGCCGCACCGACCTGGCCGACAAGGAAGCCGCCGAGATCAAGGTGCTGGAGGTGTACCTGCCCCAGCGCATGGGCGCGGACGAGATCGCGGCCGAGGTCCGGGCCATCGTGGCCGAACTCGGCGAAGAACTTGGTCGCAAAGCGGGCCCCGGCGACATGGGCAAGGTGATGGGCGCGGTCAAGACCCGCCTGGCCGGCAAAGCCGACATGGGCCAGGTCAGTGCTGCCGTGAAGGCCGCGCTCTCGGGCGGCTGAGGATGACGGCACGCACCGCGATCCACAAGGCCTGCGCCTGCGTGGTGGACGACCGCGGCCGCCTGCTGGTCTTCCACCATCCCGGCGACAAGAGCATGCAGTTGCCCAAGGGCACGGTGGAGCCCGGAGAAGCGCCCGAAGACGCCGTGCGGCGAGAGCTGCTGGAAGAGTCGGGCATCGACTACCGCGGCGAACTGCAGCCGCTGGGCACGCTGGACCGCGAATGCGAGGCCGGCATCGAAGGCAACGTGCATCGGCATGCCCAGCTCTGGCACCTGTTCCTGATGCGCGCACCATCGCCGCTGCCCGAGACCTTCGACCACGTGGCCATGGGCAGTCCGGAAGAAGACGGGCTCGTTTTCAGCTTCAACTGGTTGGCGCCCGATGCGCCTCTGGACGGCTTCACCACGCCCTACCTCAACGCCATCGCCAGGGTGCGCGAGGCGCTGCTCGCAGACGCGGCTTAGCTTCCGGCGACCTTCATCCGGTTCACCAGGATCGAACCGGTGGTCTTCGCACCGTAGTTGTAGGCATCGGCACCAATCGCCTCGATGCCGAGCAGCATGCTCTTCAAGTTGCCGGCAATCGTGATCTCCTGCACCGGAAAGGTGATCTTGCCCTTCTCGACCCAGAAGCCGCTGGCGCCGCGCGAGTAGTCGCCCGTCACGTAGTTGACGCCCTGCCCCATGAGCTCGATCACGAACAGACCGGTGCCGAGCTTGGCGAGCATGGCATCGAGATCGTCGCCCTTCTTCGTCAGCCGCGAGCTCAGAGTGAGGTTGTGCGAACCACCGGCATTGCCGGTGGTCTTCATGCCCAGCTTGCGCGCCGAGTAGGTGCTCAGGAAATAGCCCTCGAGTCGGCCGCCGTCGACCACCTTGCGCTTGCGCGTGGTCACGCCCTCGTCGTCGAAGGGCGAGCTGCCCTTGCCGCGCAGGATGTGCGGATCTTCGAGCACGTCGATGTGCTTGGCCAGCACCTGCTTGCCGAGCGAATCGAGCAGGAAGCTGCTCTTGCGGTAGAGCGCACCGCCGCTGGTGGCCTGCACCAGGCCGCCCAGCAACCCGGCCGCCATCGGCGACTCGAAAAGCACCGGGCATTCAGTGGTCTTGATCTTGCGCGACTTGAGGCGGCTCAGCGCGCGTTCAGCCGCATAGCGCCCGACGGCCGCCGGGCTCGCGAGCTCCTCGGCCGAGCGCATCGAGCTGTACCAGGCGTCGCGCTGCATATCGTCGCCTTTGCCGGCGATCGGCGCTACCGAGATCGAGTGCCGCGAGCTCGCATAGCCGCCGCGAAAGCCGCGCGTATGGGCGCTGAAGAAATGGCTTTGCTGCGCCGAGACGCCTGCGCCTTCGCTGTTGGTGATGCGCTTGTCCGTCGACAGTGCTGCGGCCTCGCATTCGAGCGCCAGCGCAGCGGCCTGCTCGCTGCTGATGTTCCAGGGATGGAACAGGTCGAGATCGGGCTGGTCGGTGACGATGTCCGCTTCGTCGGGCAGGCCGCTGACCGGATCCTCGGCCGTGAAGCGCGCGATGTCGTAGGCCGCCTGCACCGTCTGCGCGACGGCGGCCTCGGAGAAGTCGGAAGTGCTGGCATTGCCGCGCCGATGGCCCACATAGACCGTGACGCCGAGCGACTTGTCGCGGTTGCGCTCGACGTTCTCGAGTTCGCCCTTGCGCACCGAGACGCTGAGGCCACAACCCTCGGACGCCTCCGCGCCGGCGTCGGTGGCGCCGAGCTTCTTGGCATGCGCCAGGGCCGAATCGACCAGGTTTTCGAAAAAGGGGCGGGTGTAGGCGAAGCCGGAATCGGCGCGCGATGAAGATGTGCTCATGTGTTGGCTATGATACTTGCGCCCCCTGTTCCCGATGGTGCGGCCAACGATTGGCTCTATGTCCCGCAAACCCAAAAAAGGCTACTTCGTCCGCGGCCAGTTCGTGGCCGAAGGCAGCGAACTCGATCTGGAGCTCAAGCGCGAGCTCAAGGGCACCGACGCAGCAAGCAGAACCGATCTCAAGCGCGAAAGCACCGAACTGCAGGCGCTGGGCGAAGCCCTGCTCACGTTGCGCGCCGGCCTGCTCGACAAACTCGATCTCGGCGAGAAGCTGAAGGACGCGATCGAAGAAGCCAAGCGCATCACCAATTTCGAAGGCAAGCGGCGCCAGATGCAGTTCATCGGCAAGCTGATGCGCGGCCTCGATGCTGCGACACTCGACGCCGTGCGCAGCGCACTCGACGAGCAGAACCGCGGCCCGGCCCAGGAGACCGCGATCCTGCACGACGCCGAACGCTGGCGCGACCGCCTGATTGCCGACGACGACGCGCTCGGCGGCTGGATCGAAACCCATCCCGGCACCGACGCCCAGCAGCTGCGCGCGCTGGTGCGTCAGGCGCGCAAGGACATCAAGGCCGGACCGCCCGGCGAGGCGCCGCGCCAGGGCAAGGCCTACCGCGAGGTGTTCCAGATCGTGCGCGCGCAGCTGGGCGTGCATGGCACCGACGACCATGCGGCCGAGGCCTCGGAACAGTCGCGCGAGGAGGACGCATGAGCGAAGCCGGCACATTCGACCCGGTGCGCATCGGCATCGTCTCGATCAGCGACCGCGCCTCCAGCGGCGTCTACGAGGACAAGGGCCTGCCCGCGCTGCAGGAATGGCTGCAGCGCGCGCTGCGCAACCCGATCCGCTTCGAGCCGCGACTGATTCCCGACGAACAGGCGGGCATCAGCGCGGCGCTGATCGAGCTGGTGGACGCCGGCTGTTCGCTGGTGCTGACGACCGGCGGCACCGGGCCGGCCCTGCGCGACGTGACGCCGGAAGCGACGCTCGCCGTGGCGCACAAGGAAATGCCCGGCTTCGGCGAGCAGATGCGGCAGATCAGCCTGCGCTTCGTGCCAACGGCGATTCTTTCCCGCCAGGTGGCGGTCGTCCGCGATCGCAGCCTGATCATCAATCTGCCGGGGCAGCCGAAGGCGATCGCGGAGACGCTCGAAGGATTGAAGGACGCCCAGGGCGCGCAGGTGGTGCCGGGCATCTTCGCCGCGGTGCCCTACTGCATCGACCTGATCGGCGGGCCTTATCTGGAAACCGACGAATCGGTGTGCAAGGCGTTCCGGCCGAAGTCGGCGATCCGGTCGCGTTGAATCACCTTCTTTGCTCCCTCCCCCAGAGGGAGAGGGAGCAAGTTCACTTCCCCACCAGCTGCGTCAGGCGCTCCGCCTCGAAGCACTCTTCCCGCGCCGCATCGCCCGGCACGCAATCCTTCTTTCCGGGCTGCGCGGACAAGGCCTCGATCGCCTGCCATAGCAGCGCGATCTGGTGATCCTGGCCCGACGCGTTGTCGATCAGCCCCTTCATGGCCTGCGACAACGGGTCGTCTTCCATCGTGATCCCGTAGGCCGTGAACTTCCTGTCGGCGGTCGTGACGTCGGCGCTGGTGCCCGCCTTCGACGGAATGATGCGCGCCGGAATGCCCACTGCCGTGGCGCCCGCGGGCACCGGCTTGATCACGACGGCGTTGCTTCCGATCTTGGCGCCGTCGCCGACCACGAAGCCGCCGAGCACCTTGGCCCCGGCACTGACCACCACGTCCTTGCCCAGCGTCGGATGCCGCTTGGCGCCCTTGTAGAGCGAGGTGCCGCCGAGCGTCACGCCCTGGTAGATCGTGCAGCCGTCGCCGATCTCGGCGGTCTCGCCGACCACCACGCCCATCGCATGATCGAAGAACACGCGGTCGCCGACGATCGCGCCCGGATGGATCTCGATGCCGGTGAACCATCGCGAGCATTGCGAGATGAAGCGCCCGATCCACTTCAGGCCATGGCCCCAGCACCAGTGCGCAAGGCGGTGCAGCACCACGGCATGCAGGCCCGGATAGAGGGTCAACACTTCCCAGCGCGTCCGTGCGGCCGGATCGCGGTCGAGGATGCACTGGATGTCGGAGCGCAGGCGCGAGAACATGGATGTTCTTGTTATGGCTATATGGGCCGCGCAGTCTAAGGGCTCGGGTCATCGCGCACGCGCGATGGGGTTTTCTGCGACGCATCCGCCATCGCCTTGGCGATGCCGCGCAGGATGTGAATCTCCTCCGGCGTCGGCTGCGCGCGGTTGAAGAGCTGCTGCAGCCGCGGCATCAGCTTCTTGGGCGCCTCGGGGTCCAGAAAGCCGATCTGCACCAGCGAGCGCTCCCAGTGTTCGAGCATGCCAGCCACAGCCTGCGCATCGGCCGCCTGGACCGGTGCGGTGGCATCCCGCACCGCGTAGCCGCCCAGCGCGAGCCGCCATTCGTAGGCAATCACCTGGATCGCCGCGCCGAGGTTCAGCGAGCCGAAGCTCGGATCGGTCGGAATGCTGAGCGCGACATGGCAGCGGTAGACATCCTCGTTGCGCATGCCGAAACGCTCCGAGCCGAACAGGAAGGCCACGTGCTGCCCCTCATCCTTGGCGAGCGGCTCCAGGTGCTCGCGCGGCGTGCGCGTGGGCGGGCCGAAGTCGCGCGGCACCATCGCGGTCGCGCACAGGTGGGTGACGCCGTCGAGCGCCTCGTCCAGCGTCTCGACGATGCGCGCATTGGCCAGCACGTCCAGCGCCCCGCTCGCGCGCTGGATGGTCTCCTCGCGCCGCAGCACATTGGCCCAGCGCGGCGCGACCAGCACAAGATCGCCGAAGCCCATGGTCTTCATGGCGCGCGCGGCAGCACCGACGTTGCCGGCGTGGCTGGTCTGGATCAGGATGAATCGGGTGCGCATGTAAAATTCCCCGATTCTCGCCGCCCGCATCGCCGGGCCGCATTCCAGGGCGCGTTCCGGCGCCGCCCGCCGTTCTTCCCACAATCCAATGTCGTCCCCCAACCTGCACCCCATGCTCAACGTGGCCGTCAAGGCCGCCCGCGCCGCCGGCGCCATCATCAACCGCGCCGCGCTCGATGTCGAAGCGGTGCGCATTTCGCAGAAGCAGGTCAACGACTTCGTCACCGAAGTCGACCACGCGAGCGAGCGAGCGATCATCGAGACGCTGCTCGGCGCCTACCCGGGGCACGGCATCCTGGCCGAGGAATCGGGCACCGAGCACGGCGCCAAGGATTCCGACTACGTCTGGATCATCGATCCGCTGGACGGCACCACGAACTTCATCCACGGCTTCCCGGTCTACTGCGTCTCGATCGCGCTCGCGATCAAGGGCAAGGTCGAGCAGGCCGTCATCTACGACCCCAGCCGCAACGACCTCTTCACGGCCACCAGGGGCCGCGGCGCCTTCATGAACGACCGCCGCCTGCGCGTGAGCAAGCGCACGCGGCTCAACGAGTGCCTGATCTCGACCGGCTTCCCCTTCCGCACCGGCGACAACTTCAAGCAGTACCTGGCCATCATGGCCGACCTGATGCCGCGCGCCGCCGGCCTGCGCCGCCCCGGCGCGGCCGCGCTCGACCTGGCCTACGTGGCGGCCGGCTTCACCGATGCCTTCTTCGAAACCGGCCTCAACATCTGGGACGTGGCGGCCGGCTCGCTGATCGTCACCGAAGCGGGCGGCCTGATCGGCAATTTCACCGGCGAGCCCGACTTCCTCGAGCAACGCGAGTGCCTTGCCGGCGCCCCGCGGATCTATGGCCAGCTGGTGCCGATCCTGGGCAAGTACTCGAAGTTCGCCAGCGTCGACGACAAGCTGCGCGCCAGCGACCGCGTGCGCGCCGTCGATCCCTCGGCCCACCCGGGCGACGTCTACGCGCGCAGCACCGTCGTCGGTGCGCAGACCGATGCCGAGGCACCGGCCGACACGGCAGCCGCGCCGGCGCCGCGCAAGCTCACGCGCCTGCGCCGCGAGTCGCCTGTCGGGCCCGCCCTGGACGACGACGACGCCAAGTGATGCGGGCGCAGCGCGCCACCGCGGACCGGGGCCGCGCCGCGCTGCGCGTGGCGCTCTCGCATTACGTCGCGAACGGCCTGTCGGTCGCCTTCGGGCTGATGCTGATCTCAGGCGGCGTGCATCTGCTGCTGGGCGCCCTGGCCGCCTCGGCGGCCGCCGTCGGCGTGATCGTCACCGCCCCGCCCGACCTGCCCGGCCCGCGCCGCGGCAAGTTCTGGCAGATGCTGCCGTCGCCGCTGATCGGGCTGCCGCTGTTCTTTTTCGTGCAGCTGCTGCACTCGGCGCCGCTGCGCCTCGGCCTGCTGCTGGTGCCGGCGACCTTCCTGGCCTTCGTCGCCATGGCCTGGGGCAAGCGCGGCATTCCGATCGCGATTGCGGTCATGTTCTCGATGATCTTCTCGATGGCCACGCCCGCACCCACGGGCATGACCGAAGCGCTCGAACGCACGCTGCACTTCGGCATCGGGGCCTGCCTCTACGTGATCTACGCGGTGCTCGCCAACCATGCGCTCAACGGCCGCTACCGCGTGCAGGCGATGGCCGACGTGCTGCTTTCGCTGGCCGCGCTGATGCGCACCGAGGCCCGGCAGTTCACGCCCAGGGACGATTCCGGCGACGTGCGCGAAGTGCCGACCTCGCTGCTCGGCCAGCTGCTGCGCGAGCAGGCCGCGCTGGCCGACCAACTGCAGGCGACGCGCGACATCGTGCTCGAATCGCCGCGCACGCCGCGCCGGCAGCGGCTGGCCGGCATGCTGGTGCTGGTGCTCGAGCTGCGCGACCTGCTGCTGGCCAGCGAACTCGACCTCGACGCGCTCAAGGCGCATCCCGGCCATGCCGCGGCGCTCTGCGAGATGCAGCGCGTGCTCGACGAGCTGGCCGACGAGACTGAAGCGCTGGCCGATACGCTGCTGCTGGGCCGCGAGCCTGCCCCGGTGCCCGATCGCCGTCCCGAGCTGGCGGCCATCCACCTCGACGACGAAGACGCGCCGCCGCCCGCCGGCCAGATCGGGCCGACGCCCGCGATGCTTGCGCGCGGCCTGGCCAGCCGCATCGGCCACATCAACGACGAAGTGCTGCGCCTGGTGGCCATGGCGCGCGGCGATGTCGAGCCCGACCTCACGGTGGTGCGGGCCAACTGGCAGATGTTCGTGAGTCCCACCGAGTGGTCGCTGCGCCCCTTTCTCACGCTGTGGCGCTGGGATGCGCCGCCGCTGCGCCATGCGATCCGCGCCGCGCTCGCCATTGCCACCGGCTACGCGATCGCGGTGATGCTGCCCTGGGGTTCGCACGACTACTGGATCCTCTTGACCATCGTGGTGGTGCTGCGCGGCAGCCTGTCGCAAACGCTGGAGCGGCGCAACAGCCGCGTGGCCGGCACGTTGCTGGGCTGCGTGCTCGCGGTGGCCTTGCTGTCCGCGCATCCCTCGCCGCTGGGCATGCTGGCCGCGGTGACGGTGGCGCAGGCGATTGCGCACGGCTTTGCGGTGCGGCGCTACCTGGTCACCTCCGTGGCCGCCACCGTGCTCGGCCTGCTCCAGGCCCACATGCTGAACGTCGGCATGAGCCCGACCTTCGCGCTTTTCGAGCGCGTGGCCGACACGCTGATCGGCGCCGCGCTGGCCTGGGCCTTCTGCTACGTGCTGCCCTCGTGGGAGCGCAGCCAGATTCCGGCGCTGGTGGCGCGAACGCTCACGGCGCAGGCGCGCCATGCCCGGCTGGCGCTGGGCCTCGGCCAGCTGCGCTCGGTGGTCACCAGCCCCGAACTCGAATGGCGGCTCGCGCGCCGCGAGGCCTACGACAGCCTCTCGGCGCTGGTGCAGGCCACGCAGCGCTCGCTGTCGGAACCGCGCGCGGTGCAGCCGCCGCTCGAGCCGCTCGAGCACCTGCAGGCGCACAGCTACCAGTTGCTGGCGCAGCTGAGTGCGGTCAAGTCGATGCTGGTGCTCAGGCGCGACCGGCTCACGCCAGCCGAGATCGAAGGGCCGCTCGCGCGCACCGCCGAGCGCATCGAGGCCGCCATCGGCAGCGCGCCCACGACCGGACCGGTGATGCCGGAGAGCGCCTCCGCCACCACGCTGGCCGGGCCGATCCCGCTGCCCGATCCCTTCGACAACGACGTCAGCCCCTGGCTGCTGCGCCGGCTCGACCTGGCGACTGGCATCGCCGCGCAATTGCGCGACGATGCGGCACGCATCCTGCAACCCCTGGACGAGAACCTCCCCAAGGCTGCCTGATGAACAAGGAAATGCTGCTCGCCCATGCGTGGTTCGGCCCCTGCCTGGCCGCCCTGATCGTCGTGCCGCTCGCACTGCTGGTCCACCGCCTCGGCGGCATCGTGCTCAAGCGCGTGACCCGTTCCACGCCCGCGCTGTTCGCGATGCTGATCGGCATCGAGAATGCCGCGCGCGTCGTGCTGCCGCTGGCGGCGCTCCAGATGGTGTGGCAGGCTGCGCCCGACGACCTGCGCTTCATCGGAAGCGTCCGGCACCTGAACGGGCTGCTGCTGATTGCCGCGGTCACCTGGCTCACCGTCAGGGCCGTCAACAGCTTCGCCGAGGGCGTGCTGGCCCAGCATCCCCATGACGTGACCGACAACCTGCAGGCGCGCCGCGTGCTCACGCAGACGCGCGTGCTCGCGCGCACCGCCAATTCGGTGCTGCTGGTGGCCGGCGGCGCGATGATGCTGATGACCATTCCGGGCGCACGCCAGGTCGGCGCCAGCCTGCTGGCCTCGGCGGGCGTGATCGGCATCGTGGCGGGCCTGGCCGCCAAGCCCGTGTTCAGCAACCTCATCGCGGGCCTGCAGATCGCGCTGGCGCAGCCGATCCGCATGGACGACGTGCTGGTGGTCGAAGGCGAATGGGGCCGCGTCGAGGAGATCACCGGCACCTTCGTCGTGCTCAGGATCTGGGACGACCGGCGCATGATCCTGCCGCTCAGCTACTTCATCGAGAAGCCGTTCCAGAACTGGACCCGCCACGACGCGCAGCTGCTCGGCTCGGTCTTCATCCATGCCGATTACGGCATGCCGCTCGCGCCGCTGCGCGAGGAGGCGGAGCGCATCGTGAAGGCAGCGCCCGAATGGGACGGCCGCTTCTTCAACCTGCGCGTGACCGATGCCACCGAGCGCAGCATGCAGATCCGCGTGCTCTGCACCGCGGCGTCTTCGTCGCTGGCCTTCGACTTGCGCTGCACGGTGCGCGAAGGGCTGATCGACTTCATGCAGCGCGAGTACCCGCAGTTCCTGCCCAGGCTGCGCATCGAGGACACGGCCCCGCCGCAAGCCGCGCCCGCCTAGGGACCGCGCCGCCCGCGGTCGGCCTTGGGCAGCACCGCGTCGGCGGCCATCGCTTCGGCCTGCGCCTGCAGACGCGACAGCGACGCGTCGAGCTGCGCGGCGGCGCGCTCGTCGAGCACCGACATGAGCTGCGCATTGATCGCCGACACGAGCGGAAAGAGTTCGGCATAGAGCACGCTGCCCTTGTCCGTGAGGCGCAGCAGCACATGACGCCGGTCGCCGCCCGGCTGGGTGCGCAAGACCAGCCCCTTCGCCACCAGCGAGCCCACTGCCTTCGAGGTGCGCGCACGGTCCAGCTGCGCATACTCTGCGAGCTGCGAGGAGCCCAGCGCGCCGCGGCTGGCCAGCGTCGCGATCAGGCGCCACTCGCGCCGCGTGATGCCGAAGCGGCCTTCGCACAGGCGGATGACCATGCCGCCGGCCACCGACAGCAGGCGGCTGAGCCGGTACAGCAGCAGGTCGTCCAGCGGTCTGAGCGCTTCGGCCATCGGGTTTTTCCGCAGAACAGTTGATTTGATCAATCGATTGTCGAGCCTCTAGAGTCGTGCGGCGCCACGGCACACCCAGGAGACGACAACCATGCCCTTTGCTTCGATCGACCGCCGCCAGGCCCTTGCCGCGCTCGGCGGCCTCGCGCTCGCGCCGCTGGCCGGCGCCCAAGCTGCCTTCAGCCCCGGCCAGCCGATCAAGGTGCTGATCGGCGTGCCCGCCGGCGGCACGCAGGACGTGCTGACGCGGGCGATCGCGCACGAGGTGCGCGACTCGCTCGGGTCGCTGGTGGTCGACAACCGCTCCGGCGCGGCCGGCCGCATCGCGGTCGAGGCCGTGAAGACCGCGCCACCCGACGGCCGCACCCTGCTGCTCGGCACCGCCAGCATGATGACCATGTTCCCGAGCGCCTACCGCAATCTCTCCTACGACCCGATCAAGGACTTCGTGCCGATCATCAATGCAGCGCGCTTCGAGTTGGCGCTGGTGGTCCACAAGGAGGTGCCCGCCAACACGCTGCCGGAGTTCATCGCCTGGGCCAAGAGCCAGGGCGACAACCTGAGCTTCGCCTCCTACGGCGCCGGCACACCCTCGCACTTTCTCGGCGAGATGCTCAACCGCGCGGCCGGCCTGAAGATGGTCCACGTCGCCTACCGCGGCTCGACGCCGGCGCGTCAGGACGTGATGGGCGGCACCGTGCCGGTTTACTTCGACACCGTGGGCGGCGCGCTCCAGCTGCAGACCACCGGCCGCGTGAAGGTGCTGGCCACCAGCGGCGACAAGCGCTCGCCGCTGATGCCCAGCCTGCCGACCTTCGCCGAGGCCGGCTACAAGGACGTGGTCGCAGCTGCCTGGTTCGCCTACTACGCGCCGCGCAACACGCCGCAGCCCATCGTCGACAAGCTGCGGGCCGAATTCACCCGCGCCGTCAATGCGCGCGAAGTGCGCCAGCAGTTGCTGCAGAACGGCATGTACCCCGTGGGCGACGATGCCGTGGCCTTGCTGAAGACCATGCGCGAGGACACGGCGCGCTGGGGCGGCATCATGCGAGCCGTGAACTTCCAAGCCAACGACTGAACGGGAACCCTCTCCATGCTGAAACACATTCTTCGCCGGCTCACCGGCACCCTCGCCCTGGCCGCCATCGCCTGCGCCACCGCGGCCCAGCCGCTGGACAGCCCGCTGCGCATCGTGGTGGGCTACGCGCCCGGCGGCGCGACCGACCGCGTGGCGCGCATCGTCGGTGACAAGCTGCAGGCCAAGCTCGGCGTGCCGGTCGTGGTCGACAACAAGCCCGGCGCGGGCGGCCGCCTCGCGGCCCAGCAGGTCAAGGCCACGCCCGCCGCGCAGAACGTGCTGATGCTGGCCAACCCGGCCGTGATGGTCGTGGCGCCGCTGGTCTTCAAGGACAACGGCTATGACGCCGAACGCGACTTCGTGCCGGTCTCGCACGTCAACGACTACGAATTCGCGCTG
This sequence comes from Variovorax sp. LjRoot84, assembly GCF_964254305.1. Lineage (NCBI taxonomy): Bacteria > Pseudomonadati > Pseudomonadota > Betaproteobacteria > Burkholderiales > Comamonadaceae > Variovorax > Variovorax sp. LjRoot84. The sequence continues at coordinate 2,003,279 of NZ_CAXUTE020000001.1, read as the reverse complement.
TCGGTGGCGACTGCCGTGCCGGTGCGCGAGTTGCCGCACCTGCTGGCCTGGATGCGGGCCAATCCCGAGAAGGCCAACGTCGGTGTGCCCGCCACCGGCAGCCTGCCGCACTTCTTCGGGCTCATGGTGGGCGAGAAGGCCAAGGTGCCGACGCAAGTGATCGGCTACCGCGGCTCCAGCCCGCTCTTGACCGACCTGATCGGCGGGCAGGTGCCGATCGCCGTCGACACGCTGGACGTGGTCATCCCGCAGCACCAGGCCGGCAAGATCCGCATCCTCGCGATGTCGGGCGCGAAGCGCTCGCCCTTCGCGCCCGAGGTGCCCACCTTCAAGGAGGCCGGGCTCGACCTGGTCGCCACCGGCTGGAACACCTTCTTCGCGCCCGCGACCATGCCGCGCGAGAAGGTCGCACGCCTGTCGCAGGCCATCCGCGAGGTCATGCAGGACCCGGACACCGTGCGTCGCTTCAAGGATTCGCTGATGACGCCGGTGGCCAGCACGCAGGAGCAGACGGCGGCCATGCTCAAGGCCTACCGCGCCCAGTGGGCGCCCGTGGTCCAGAAGTCCGGCTACCAACCCTGAACTTTTTCATGCAACGTCCCAACATCATCTTCATCGTCGCCGACGACCTCGGTTTTGCCGACCTCGGCTGCTACGGCGGCCGCGATGCCGACTTCGGGCCCGTGTCGCCGGTGCTCGACCGGCTGGCCGCGAACGGCATCCGCTTCACGCAGGGCTACGCGAACTCGCCGGTGTGCTCGCCCACGCGCTTCGCGCTGATGACGGCGCGCTACCAGTACCGCCTTCGCGGCGCGGCCGAGGAGCCGATCAACAGCAAGAGCCGCGGCAGCGCCACGCTGGGCCTGCCGCCGGAGCATCCCACCCTGCCCTCGCTGCTGCGCGAAGCGGGCTACCGCACGGCCCTCATCGGCAAATGGCACCTGGGCTTTGCGCCGGCCTTCGGTCCGCTGCGTTCGGGCTATGAAGAATTCTTCGGCCCCATGTCGGGCGGCGTCGACTACTTCACGCATTGCGATTCGAGCGGCCGGCACGACCTCTGGTCGGGCGAGGAAGATCAAAAGGAAGAGGGCTACCTCACCGACCTGCTCTCGCGGCGCGCGGTCGACTACGTTGCGCGCATGGCGAACAAGGATGCACCCTTCTTCCTGAGCCTGCATTACACCGCGCCGCACTGGCCTTGGGAAACGCGCGAGGACGCGGCCAAGGCGCCCACAGTGAAGAACAACCTGTTCGACCTGGCCGGCGGCAACATCCACACCTACCGCCGCATGATCCACCACATGGACGAAGGCATCGGCTGGATCTTGGCGGCGCTCGAGAAACACGGCATCGCCGGCGACACGCTGGTCGTGTTCACCAGCGACAACGGCGGCGAACGCTTCTCCGACAACTGGCCGCTGGTCGGCGGCAAGATGGACCTGACCGAAGGCGGCATCCGGGTGCCGTGGATCGCGCATTGGCCCGCGCTCATACCTGCCGGCGGCGAGAGCGCCCAGCATTGCATGACGATGGACTGGTCCGCCACGATGCTCGACGCGGCAGGCGCCAAGGCCGACCCGAGCTACCCGCTCGACGGCGTGTCGCTCCTGCCCGTGCTGCGCGACGCGACGACGAGCTTCCGCCGCCCGCTGCACTGGCGCATGAACCACCGCAATCAGCGCGCCCTGCGCGACGGCGACTGGAAGTACCTGCAGGTCGACGGCAACGAGTACCTGTTCAACATCCCGGCCGACGAACGCGAACGCGCCAACCAGGCGCCGCGCGAGCCCGAACGGCTGGCCGCGATGCGCGAAGCCTGGCAGGCCTGGAACGCCGGCATGCCCCCCATCCCTCATGACGCGACCGTGAGTCTCGGCTACTCGGTCAAGGACATGCCGCAGCGCTAGTCAGAGCGGCCGCACCGGCATGCACAGCGTGCAGTTGAACGCCCCCGTCTTCTCGTCCATCTCGAAGTCGCGGCCGTAGATTTCGATCGGCGCGCCGTCGGCGGGCTGGTAACCGCTGCCCGGCAGCCAGTCGCACAGATTCATCCAGGCCGTATGGATCTCAGTCGACGGGCCGGTGAATTCGGTGCAGGCATAGCGCCCGCCACCAACCGTCTGCACGCCGATCTCGCCCTCCAGCCGGAACCCCTCGCCGACCTCGATGCAGGCGTCGTAGCGGCACTTCGCCGGCGGCGTGACGTCGGGGTTGTCGTGGCTGACGCCGTACATCGTGCGCCGCGGTTCCATCAGGCCGTGCTCGCCGCACCAGGCGGCGAAGCGCTGCCAGGTGCGCGTGATCCCCGAGTCGCCATACGGGCCGACCTGCCGCATGTAGGCCACGCGGACCTCCGGCAGGGTCTTGAGTTCGATCTTCATTTCGCTGTCTCCTGAACGAGGAACAGGCCCCTTGGGCCAGGAACGTTCATCCTGTCGGAAAGCCTCGGCCACGGCTTGATGCGCCTTGCGGTCGGCTTGATGAATCTTGCCGAGTTCGATGCGGTGGCGTTCGGCCCACGAACGGTAGGCGCCGCGCCGCCAGTCCGTGGGGGTGACGCCGAAGTGCGCATTGAAGGCCCGCGTGAACACCGCCGCCGAGCCGAAGCCGACGTCGAGCGCGATCGCCAGCACCGGCTCGGGCGGCAGGCCCAGCAGCCGGGCCGCCGCCACCTCCAGCCGGCGCCGCCGCACGCAATCGGCCAGCGTCTCGCCGGCCATGGCCTGGAATACGCGATGGAAATGCCAGGAAGAAAAGTGCGCGACGCCAGCCAGCGTCGCGAGATCGAGCGGGTCGGCCAAGTGCGCGTCGATGTGGTCGATCACGCGGTTGATGCGTGCGACATAGGTGCGGCGCGGGCTGGTCATCGGTCCCAAGCCTTGACTAAGATAATATTTAGATATATCTTTATATAATCAGATAACGACATCGAGCCCATTCCAATGCGATCTTTCAAGCACTTTCTGCACGGCCATCCCCGCGGCGACCATGGCGACGGCTTGGCCGGCGGGCGTGGCGGCGGTGGCAGTGGCAGTGGCCGCATCTTCGGCCACGGCGGCCTGCGTTTCGTTCTGCTGCAGCTCATCGCCGACAAGCCCAGCCACGGCTACGAGTTGATCAAGTCCATCGAGGACCGCCTGGGCGGCCGTTACAGCCCCAGCCCCGGCATCGTCTACCCCACGCTCACCCTCCTCGAGGAAACGGGCTGCGTGAGCGTCGACCTCGCCGACGCCGGCGGCCGCAAGCGCTACAGCATCACCGAGGCCGGCCGCGAATTCCTTGCCGCCAACCGCGAGATCACCGACGAGATGATGGCGCGCATGAAAGGCGGCGTCGACGGCGCAGGCCCGCGCCACGGCCGGCCGCCGCAGGTGGTGCGCGCCATCGAGAACCTCAAGCTCGCGATGCGCATGCGCCTCGCGCGCGAACCCCTCACCGAACAACAAGCCCACGAATTCGCCGCGGTGCTCGACAGCGCCGCTCAACAACTTGAAAGGATTTGAGTTCACCCCCAGGCTTCGCGCACTTCGTGTCGCTACGCCAACCCCCTCGCCGGGGGCAACACCAGCGGCCCGGCGAAGCCGGTTCCGCGGTGTTCCCCGAACGGGCCTGGCTTCACCGGCCAACAACTGAAATCGACGACATGACTTATCTTTCCTCTCCCCCTTCTTCTCCTGGCCCCGACCGCCTGCCGCGCCGCGTGCGCCATGAACTTCGCTTTCGCAAGCTCGAGGTGCGCGCGGTGCAGCGCGTGGCGCCGCACTTGATCCGCATCACGCTCGGCGGTGAGGACCTGGCCGGCTTCACCAGCCTCGGCTTCGACGATCACGCCAAGATCTTTTTCCCCGATGCCGGGACCGGCGCGCTCACCGTGCCGACCGTCGGCCCCGACGGACCGGTCTGGCCCGAGGGCCCGAAGCCGACCATGCGCGACTACACGCCGCGCCGCCACGATGCCGTGGCCGGCACCCTCGAAGTCGACTTCGCGCTGCACGAGGCCGGTCCGGCCACGCAGTGGGCCGAACAGGCCAAGGTCGGCGACCTGCTGGGCGTGGGCGGGCCGCGCGGCTCCTTCATCGTTCCGACCAACTTCGACTGGCACCTTCTGATCGGCGACGACACCGCCCTGCCCGCCATCTGGCGCCGGCTGACCGAGCTGCCGGCCGGCGCGCGCGCGGTGGTGCTGGCAGAGGTCGACAGCGAGGCCGACGAAATCCCCTTCGAGACCCGGGCCAGCTTGGACTTGCAATGGGTGCACCGCCGCGGCGCCGAACCGGGCACCGGCAGCGGCCTGCTCGATGCGCTGCGCAAGCTCACGTTGCCGGCCGGCGACTTCCATGCCTGGGTGGCCTGCGAATCGTCCGCCGCCAAGGCGCTGCGCACCCATCTGGTCGGTGAACGCGGCGCCCATCCCAAGTGGATGCGGGCCTCGGGTTACTGGCGCCGCGGCGCCGTGGCCACCCACGACACCCACGAGGACTGAGCCCGCGCGGCCGGCCGAACGCCCTATGCCTTGAAGGCGTTTGACACCCCATGCCCGCGCGTCCAGAATTTCCAGGCTGAATACTTAATGGCTATATCTATATCCCTGGGAGCCGACAGATGGACATCGGACTTGCGCAATGGCAGTTCCTGGTGGCGCTGTTGACGGGAGCGCTGCTCCTGTTCGTCATCATGTGGATCGCGTGGCACCGCGTCGCCGAGCGGCGCGAAACCGAACGCCGCATCGCGGCGGCCAGGGTGCGATCGGGTCACATACCGCTCGAGATCCCGACCGTGCGCGGCGGCCTGAGCGTGAGCGGCGATTCGCCGCCCGACACCCTGCCCGAGTGGTTCATCCAGGGCAAGGGCGAACATGCCATCGTCGACGAACAGCCGCGCATCCACGTGCGCTATTTAGACCCCCGCGGCCAGAAGGCGGAGTGCACGATGCAGGTCGATCACCTCGACGTGCAGAAGAGGATCCTCCACGGCCACGGCGAACTGCCGGGCGACCTGCGCCGCATTTCGCTGCACCAGATCACCGGCGCGCGGATCGCGGAGTCGGGCCAGCGCTTCAACATCGACACCTGGGTCGACGCCGTGCGCGTCGCGCGCCGGCGCCGCGGGCAGCTGTAGCCATCTCCTCGTTCTCCTTGTGACGGGCGCCCGCCGCGAGCGGGCGCCCGCTCGTCGGCGTGCCTCGGGAAGCGGGTATATTCTTACCGAATCCCCATCGATCAATTCGAGGTACGAAATGACCGCCACCGCGACTCTGTCCAGCAAGTTCCAGATCTCCATTCCCAAGGCTGTTCGTGAAGAACAGCACTGGGAGGCAGGCCAGGAGTTCGTTTTCGTTCCCAAGGGCAAAGGTGTGCTGGTCATGCCGGTGCCGGAACTGGACCAGTTGTCCGGCATCGCCAAGGGCGCAAGAAAAGACGGCTACCGCGACCGCAAGGACCGCTATTGATGGCCGCGTCAACGCGCGTGGTCGATACCTCGGCCTGGATCGAATGGCTCACCGGCAGCGCGCTCGGCAAGAAACTCGGCAAGGAATTCCCCGACAAAGCGCGCTGCATCGTTCCAACCATCGTCCAGCTCGAACTGTCGAAATGGCTGATGCGCGAGGTCGGCGAAGAACAAGCGGACCAGGTTATCGCCTATACGCAAAAATGCGTGGTCGTGCCGCTGGACACCTCCATCGCACTGCTCGCGGCCGAATTGCACCGCGAGCACAAGCTGGCGACGGTGGATGCCATCGTCTACGCAACGGCGCGACACCAGGGCGCTGATCTGCTGACCTGCGATGCCCATTTCGAAGGCTTGCGCAACACGATGTACTTTCAGAAAACGGAGCGCTCATGAGCCGAGGCGACACACCCGAACTCGCCTCGCACACCCCGATGATGACCCAGTACCTCGGGCTCAAGGCGGACCATCCCGACACGCTGCTGTTCTACCGGATGGGCGATTTCTACGAACTGTTCTACGCCGATGCCGAGAAGGCCGCGCGCCTGCTCGACATCACGCTCACGCAGCGCGGGCAGTCGGCCGGCCAGCCGGTGGTGATGTGCGGCGTGCCCTTCCACTCGGTCGATACCTACCTCGCGCGGCTCATCAAGCTCGGCGAATCGGTGGCCATCTGCGAGCAGGTGGGCGAGGTCGGCGCGGCCAAGGGCCCGGTGGAACGCAAGGTGGTGCGCGTGGTCACGCCGGGCACGCTGACCGACACCGAACTCCTCAACGACAAGAGCGATTCGCTGCTGCTCGCGGTGCACGCCGGCACGCGCAACTTCTGCGGCCTGGCCTGGCTCAGCGTCACCGGCGCCGAGCTGCGGCTGGCCGAATGCCCCGCCGATGCGCTGGAAGCCTGGATCGCGCGCATCGCGCCGAGCGAGCTGCTCTACAGCGCCGAGGTGACGCCCGGCTTCGAGCAGCGCCTGAAGGCCGCGCGCAACGGCGCGCCCTTCACGCTCTCGGTGCGGCCCGCCTGGCAGTTCGACGGCGGCCTCGGCGAGCGCAAGCTGTGCGAGCAGATGGGCAGCAACAGCCTGGCCGCCTGGAGCGCCGAATCGCTGGCCAGCGCGCATGCGGCCGCCGCGGCGCTGCTGGGCTATGCGGAGCACACGCAGGGCAGAACGCTTTCGCATGTGCAACGGCTTTCGGTCGAACGCGACGGTGAGCTGATCGAGCTGCCGCCGACCACACGGCGCAATCTCGAACTGGTGCAGACGCTGCGCGGCGAAGACTCGCCCACGCTGTTCTCGCTGCTCGACACCTGCATGACGGGCATGGGCAGCCGCCTGCTCAAGCGCTGGCTGCTGGCGCCGCGGCGCGAGCGCGGCGATGCAGAGGCGCGGCTCGAAGCCATCGACGCGCTGCAGTCCACAGCGCCCGGCGCCATCGCGGCGCCGTGGCGCACGCTGCGCGATCGGCTCAAGAACACCAGCGACGTGGAACGCATCGCCGCGCGCATTGCGCTTCGGCAGGTGCGTCCGCGCGAGCTGGTCGCGCTGCGCATGGCACTCGCCAAGGCCGAAGAGCTGGCGCCCGCCCTGCCCGGCTCGGCCGCGCTGCTCGCGCGCATCGCCGAGCAGTTGGCGCCGCCGTCCGGTTGCGTCGAACTGCTGGTGGCCGCCATCGGCCCCGAGCCTTCCGCGCTGGTGCGCGACGGCGGCGTGATCGCCGACGGCCACGACGCCGAGCTCGACGAGCTGCGCGCCATCAGCGAGAACAGCGACGCCTACCTGCTGCAGCTCGAAGCGAGCGAACGCGAGCGCACCGGCATCTCGAACCTGCGCGTGCAGTTCAACCGCGTGCACGGCTTCTACATCGAAGTCACGCAGAGCGCGCTCACCAAGGTGCCGGACAACTACCGCCGCCGCCAGACGCTGAAGAACGCCGAACGCTTCATCACGCCCGAGCTCAAGGCCTTCGAGGACAAGGCGCTGTCGGCGCAGGACCGTGCCCTGGCGCGCGAGAAGTGGCTCTACGAGCAGCTGCTCGATGCGCTGCAGCCCTCGGTCGCGGTGCTCGGCCGGCTCGCCAACGCACTGGCCACGCTCGACGCGCTCTGCGCGCTGGCCGAGCGCTCGCACACGCTGCACTGGCGCGCACCGAGCTTTGTCGCCCACCCCTGCATCGAAATCGCAAAGGGCCGCCATCCGGTGGTGGAGGCCCGCCTCGCAGAAAAATCATCGGGCGCATTCATTGCAAACGACACCCGCATGGGTCCTCAACAACGCATGCAGGTGATCACCGGCCCCAACATGGGCGGTAAATCGACTTACATGCGGCAGGTCGCGATCATCGTGCTGCTGGCTTCGATCGGCTCGCACGTGCCGGCCGAGGCCTGCCGGCTCGGGCCCATCGATGCCATCCACACGCGCATCGGCGCGGCCGACGATCTCGCCAATGCGCAGTCGACCTTCATGCTCGAGATGACCGAGGCGGCGCAGATCCTGCACGGTGCCACCGCCCATTCGCTGGTGCTGATGGACGAGATCGGCCGCGGAACGAGTACTTTCGATGGCCTCGCGCTCGCCGCCGGCATCGCGGCGCAGCTGCACGACCGCACGCGCGCCTTCACGCTCTTCGCCACCCACTACTTCGAGCTCACCGAGTTCCCGGCCACGCACCACGGCGCCGTCAACATGCACGTGAGCGCCACCGAGGCCGGCCGCGACATCGTGTTCCTGCACGAGATGCAGCCGGGCCCGGCCAGCAAGAGCTACGGCATCCAGGTCGCGCGGCTCGCCGGCATGCCGGCTGCCGTGGTCAATCATGCGCGCCAGGCCCTCGAAGCGCTGGAGGCCCAGCAGACCCAGACGCGCGCCCAGGTCGACCTGTTCGCGCCACCGCCGGCGGTGGAAGCACCGCCTGTGAGCGCCGTAGAATCCGCGCTGACTGTGCTCGACCCCGACACGATGAGCCCGCGCGAAGCGCTCGAAGCGCTCTACGCACTCAAGACACTCCACGCGCGCGAACAGGGCTAGGCCCGATTCGTGCGAGAAGACCTCATGACCTACTGCGTCGGCATCAAACTCAACGCCGGACTGGTGTTCCTCTCCGACTCCCGCACCAATGCGGGCGTCGACCACATCAGCACCTTCCGCAAGATGATCGTCTACGAGCAGCCGGGCGATCGCGTCATGGTGCTGCTGTCGGCCGGCAACCTGAGCATCTCGCAGTCGGTGCGCGAGATCCTGCAGATCGAGGAGCTGCGCGAGACCGAAGACAGCCCGCCGATCACGATCTGGAATGCCAAGAGCATGTTCGATGCCGTGCGCGTGCTCGGCTCGGCGGTGCGCCACGTGTACGACCGCGACGCCGAGGCGCTCAAGCACGCCGGGCTCGACTTCAACGTCTCCTTCATCTTCGGCGGCCAGGTCAAGGGCGAAGGCATGCGCCTGTTCCTGGTCTACGCGGCCGGCAACTTCATCGAAGCGACCAACGAGACGCCCTACTTCCAGGTTGGTGAATCCAAGTACGGCAAGCCGGTGCTCGACCGCGTGCTGACGCCTGACACCCCGCTGGACGAGGCCGCCAAGTGCGCGCTGGTCTCGATGGATTCAACGATGAAGTCGAACCTCTCCGTCGGCCTGCCGCTCGACCTCGTGGTCTATGAAGCCAACCGGCTCGAAACCGACAAGGTGGTCTGCATCGACGCCGACAACCCCTACTACCGGATGATGCACAACAGCTGGGGCCAGAAGCTGCGCGAAGTCTTCGACAGCATCGAGGACCCGGTCTGGGACGACGCTTACACCGAGCATCCGCTCAAGATGCCGGCGACCCGCCACAGCCCGCTGCGCAAGATCTCGACACCTGAAGAAAAGCTGATCTGAAGGGCATGCCTTCGATCGTCTTCTCGCACGGGAACAGCTTCCCGGCGAGCACTTACCGCGTGATGCTCGACAGCCTGCGCAACCGCGGCTTCGAGATCGACGCGATCGAGAAATTCGGCCACGACCCGAAGTACCCTGTCACCGACAACTGGCCGCACCTGGTGCAGCAGCTGGCCGACTTCGCGCGCACGCGGGCCGACGCGGCCGGCGGCCCGGTGTTCCTGGTCGGCCATTCGCTGGGTGGCTTTCTGAGCCTGATGTGCGCAGCGCTGCATCCCGCGCTCGCGCGCGGCGTGGTGCTGCTCGACTCGCCGCTCATCGGCGGCTGGCGGGCCAACACCTTGAGCCTCATGAAGCGCACGCCGTGGATGAAGAGCGTCTCGCCCGGCATGGTGAGCCGCAAGCGCCGCAACAGCTGGGAGCACCGCGAGGCGGTGTTCGAACACTTCCGCAGCAAGAAGGCTTTTGCGAAGTGGGACGAACGCGTGCTGCGCGACTACATCGAGCACGGCACCTTCGACATGGAGGATGCCCGCACCTTGAGCTTCGACCGCGACATCGAGACCGCGATCTACGACACCGTGCCCCACAACCTCGGCGCGCTGCTGCGCGCCCATCCGCTCAAGTGCAACGCGGCCTTCATCGGCGGGCGTCAATCGGTCGAGATGCGGCGCGTGGGCATGACGATGACGCAGCAGGTCACCAAGGGGCGGATCATGATGCTCGACGGCACGCATCTTTTTCCGATGGAAAAGCCGATCGCTACCGCCGCGGCAACGGAAGCATCGCTGCGCAACCTGATGGCCTGAACGGCCATTCGAGACGCCCGCGCGCTTGGCCCTCCGGTTGGCTCTTCAGGCCCAGTGCGCCGCCCCGAGAAAGAGCAACACTGCAAGCGGATTCCACGAGGTTCACAAGGGTTCAGCAGGTTCGCCATGGCACCCACGCCGATCGAAAACGAGCTCATGCATCGCACGCTGCAGGCCATCGAGCAGATGCTGTCCGAGGTCGAAGGTTCTGCGCGGCAGGCGCCGTGCTTTCCGTCCGGCGAGTTCGATCCGATGTTCTTCGACGCTCCGAGCCATCGCAGTCCGCCCGCGCAATCGGCCGTCTATTTCTGCCTGAACTCCGCCAGCGCGCTGCTGGAGGTGACGCGTTCGCTGCTGGTCCGCCTTGAAGAGCCTTCCGCTCCCTGCGGCCATCTACCAGGCTGGAGCGAACTGAGCGAGCTGTCCAAGGCCGCCGGGCAGTCGGCCTACCTGGCCGCGGTGATGCTGGCCGATCCCAGAAACCGGAACCTCGCACCTCTGCGCCGCGAGCATGCCCAGACCCGCACGCCGGTCGGCGCCCACGTCAAGGCGAAACTGAAGACCTTGATCGGCGCGAAGCCGGCCTAGGGCCTGTTAACGCTATTTGCGGGGTCGCATGCCTTCCCTTCGGGTGCCCAGCCAAGGGGCCGTCTGCGGCGTTGCCCGCAAATAGCGTAACAGGCCCTAGTCAGCCCAGACCACCGCCCCGCTCCACGCCGTCGCCAGCACCACGATGCCGAAGGCGATGCGGTACCACGCAAAGGGAATGAAGTCGTGCGTGCTGATGTACTTCAGCAGCCAGCGCACGCAAAGCCAGGCGCTCGCGAACGAAAAAACCAGCCCGACGGCGAACAGCGGAATGTCGACCGCAGACATCAGCGCCCGTTCCTTGTAGAGGCTGTAGGCGCCGGCGCCGATCAGCGTCGGAATCGCGAGGAAGAAGGAGAAATCGGTCGCCGCCTTGCGCGACAGGCCCAGGAGCATGCCGCCGATGATGGTGGCGCCGCTGCGGCTGGTGCCGGGGATCATCGCAAAGCACTGCACCAGCCCGACCTTGAGTGCGTCCCACGGCGTCATGTCGTCGACGTTCTCGATGTGCACCGAGCCCGGCGGCCGCTTCTCCGCCCACAGGATGATGAAGCCGCCGATGATGAAAGTGCTGGCCACGACCACCGGCGTGAACAGGTGCGCCTTGATCAGCTTGCCGAACACGAGCCCCAGCACCACGGCGGGCAGGAAGCCGATCAGCACGTTGAGCGCGAAGCGCCGCGCTTTCGGCTGGCGCGGCAGCGCGACGACAGTCGAATGGATCTTCTGCCAGTAGACCAGGATGACCGCGAAGATCGCGCCGGTCTGGATCGCGATCTCGAAGACCTTGAACTTGTCGCCGTTCAATCCCAGCAGTGAACCGGCGAGGATCAGATGGCCGGTCGACGAGATCGGCAGGAACTCGGTCAGGCCCTCGACGATGCCCATGATCGCGGCCTTGACCAGCAAAACGATATCCACGCGCGCTCCTTGTAAGAGCGCCGATTATCGCGAGGCCGGGAGTCAGTTGGCGTTCAGCTCAGCCGCGCACGCAGCGCGCGCACTGCGCTGTCGACCGTGGTCAGCACCGGCAGCCCCGCTGCGCTTTCGCAGGCAACACGGGCACGCGCCATGCTGAACTGCGCCAGCGCGATGCGCGTGCAGCCCTTGTCGCGCAGCGCGCTGGCCTGCTTCGCGATGAGCGCATCGTGTCGCGCCGCATCGCCCCCGTTCAGCGCATCGAGTGCGCCTTCGGCCAGCGCGAGCTCGAGTTCCACGCCGGCCGGAAACTCCGGCGGCATGGAGTCGAGCGTCGGCTGGAAGGTCGCGATGAGCCCCAGCTTGCCTGCGCCCGCCGCGGCCTCCGCGGCCTCCGCGACCATCGCTTCGTTCGGCTTCAGCACCGGCATGGCCGCATGCCGACGTGCAACCGCCTCGATGCACGGACCGAAGGCCGAGCAGGTGAAGAGGATGCCCATCGCCCCCGTATCGACCGCGTACTGCGCGAGAAGCTGGAAGCGCTCGTGCATCGCCTCGTCGAGCCCTCGGCCGCCGCGCGCGAGATCAGCCGAGAGGCTGTCGTCGAGCAGGTTCATCAATTGCGCTTCAGGCCAGTCGCGCGCGAAAGCGGCGTTGATGGGCGCCACCGAGTGGCTCAATGCATGGATCAGGGCGATGCGCGTCATGAACGAGGTTCAGATGCCCTTCGACGACGGGTTGGCAAAAGCCTCCTTCGTCTCGGCATTCATCGGATAGTTGATGTTGATGTTCTTGGGCGGGATCGGCGACACGAACCACTTGGCGTAGAGCTTCTCCATCTCGCCCGACTTCATCATGCCACCCACCACGCGGTCGACCAGCGCCTTGAATTCCGGGTCGTCCTTGCGAAACATCAGCGACTGGTTCTCGGTGCGCAGGCTCTCGCCGGTGATGATGAAGTCCTTGGGATTGCGCGCGTTCGCGATCTGGCCGGCGAGCAGGATGTCGTCGAGCACGAAGGCCTGGGCGCGGCCGCTCTCCACCAGCAGGAAGGAGTCGGTGTGGTCCTTGCCGGCCAGGTTGGTCACCTCGAGGTTCTTGCCCTTGTCGGCTTCGCGCAGCAGGCGGAAGGAGGTGGTGCCGGTGGTGGTGACCACCGTCTTGCCCTGCAGGTCGGCAACGCTCTTGATGCCCGAATCGGCCTTCACCAGCATGCGCACGTTGTAGCGGAAGATGTCGGGCGAAAAAGCCACCTGCTTCTGGCGCTCGACCAGGTTGGTGGTGCTGCCGCACTCGATGTCGACCGTGCCGTTGACCACCAGCGGAATGCGGTTGGCCGAGGTCACGGCCTGGTAGCGGATCTCGACGCTGGGCATCTTGAGCTCGGCCTTCATCGCCTCGACGATGCGGTTGCAGATCTCGATGCTGTAGCCCACCGGCTTCAGATTGCCGTCGAGGTACGAAAAGCCGAAGGAGGATTCGCGGTAGCCGAAGGTGATGGTGCCGCTCGCCTTGACCTTGGCGAGCGTGCCGCCGTCCTGCGCATGCACGGCGGCCAGGGGCATCAGGGTGAAGACGGCCACGAGCGCGGCGCCCAGGGTCGACAGGCGTGGGAAGGTCATGGGAAAGCTCCTCGGAAGGGTGGAAGAAATCAGATGGCGCGTACGACGGCGTCGATGGACGCCGCGAGCCGCGTCGCGATCTCGCGCAGGTCCTGCCGCGTCGCGATGAAAGGCGGTGCCAGCAGCACGTGGTCGCCGAGCTTGCCGTCGACCGTGCCGCCGAAGGGATAGCACAGGAGGCCCTGCGCCATGGCCTCCTTCTTGATGCGCACATGCAGGTTCAGCGCCGGCGCGAAAGGCGCCTTGCTCGCGCGCTCGGCCACCAGCTCCACGCCCCAGAAGAAGCCGCGGCCGCGGATGTCGCCCACGTTCGGATGGGCGCCCAGCGTCTCGCGCAGCATGGCGCCGAAGGCCTCGCCGTCCGCGCGCACCTTGGCGAGAAGCCCGTCGCGATGGATCACCTGCTGCACCGCCAGCGCCGCGGCGCAGGCCACCGGATGCCCGAGGTAGGTGTGGCCATGCTGGAAGAAGCCGCTGCCCTGCGACATCGCCTCCACGATCTTCCGCTGCGCCAGCACCGCGCCGACCGGCTGGTAGCCGCCGCCCAGGCCCTTGGCAATGGTCACGAGGTCGGGCACCACGCCCTCCTGCTCGCTCGCGTAGAGCGTGCCGGTGCGGCCCATGCCGCACATCACTTCGTCGAGGATCAGCAGCACGCCGTAGCGGTCGCAGACCTCGCGCACCGCCTTGAAGTAGCCGGGCACCGGCGTCAGCACGCCGGCGGTCGCGCCGCCCACCGTTTCGGCGACGAAGGCGATCACGCTGTCGGGCCCCTGCCCGAGGATTGCCGCTTCGAGTTCATGAGCCAGGCGCTGCCCGTACTGCTCGGGCGTTTCGTCGGCGCGCTGCTCGCGGTAGGGATAGCAGGGCGAAACGTGGGTGGCCGGCACCAGGATCGGCGCGAAGGGCGCGCGCCGCCACGCATTGCCGCCGACCGCGAGCGCGCCCAGCGTATTGCCGTGGTAGCTCTGGCGGCGCGCGATGAAATGCGTGCGCTGCGGCTGGCCGATCTCGACGAAGTACTGGCGGGCCATCTTGAGCGCCGACTCCACGGCCTCCGAGCCGCCGCTCACCAGGTAGACGTGGCTCATGCCCCCGGGCGCGGTGCGAATCAGCTCGTCGGCGAGCTGCTCGGCGACCTCGCTGGTGAAGAAGCTGGTGTGGGCGTAGGCGAGCTTGTCGATCTGCGCATGCATCGCGGCGATCACGTCCGGATGGCCGTGGCCCAGCGAGGAGACCGCCGCGCCGCCCGAGGCATCGAGGTACTCCCGGCCCTCGGCGTCGCGGATCGTCATGCCCTGGGCGGCGACGGCGAGCTGCGGCGTGTGACGGAGGTGGCGGTGGAAGACGTGCGTCATGCGGTTCGAGGTCTGGAACTAATGTATTGACGGAATTATTGTTTGGAACATTTGTTCCGTCAAGAAGTCCATGAAACACCGCTGTTCCATCCGGTACATTCGTTCCAACGACGAAAGACAAACCATGGGTGTCAAGGACGATCTCCGCCAGCGCTACGAGAGCCTGAGCCCTGCCCTGCAGCAGGTCGCCAAGTACGTGCTCGACCATCCGAACGACGTGGTGACAAGCTCGATGCGCAGCGTCGGCACGCGCGCCGGCAGCACGCCGGCCACGCTGGTGCGCTTTGCGCAGCTCCTGGGCTACGCGGGCTGGCCGCAGTTCAAGGACGCGGTGGCCGCGGAGATGGGCCTGGGCTCGTCCGACGCCTACGGCGCGCGCGCCAAGACCCTGATCGGCCGCGCCAAGGACCAGGGCCTGGCCGGCGAGATGTTCGAGGTGCAGCGGCGCAACCTGGAGAACACGCATCGCCAGAGCGAGGCGGCGCTGCAGAAGGCCTGCGCGGTGCTGGAGAAGGCCAACGCCGTGCACGCGGCGGGCTTTCGCGCCTGCTTTCCGATCGCCTTCTCCTTCGTCTACGTCTACCGGATGTTCCGTTCGAGCGTGCATCTGGTTGACGGCCAGGGCGGCTCGCTCGAGATGCAGCAGCGCGCCTTCGCCAAGGGCGACGCGCTGGTGGTCGCCAGCTTCGTGCCCTACTCGCGCGAAGCGCTGCAGGTCGCGCAGGCCGCCAAGGCGGTGGGCTGCCGCATCGTGGCCATCACGGACAGCATCGCCTCGCCGTTGTCGCTGCTGGCGGACGAGACTTTGCTGTTCGCGATCGACAGCCCGTCCTTCTTTCCCTCGGTCGCGGCGGGCGTGGCCGTCACCGAGGCGCTGGTGGAGATGCTGGCCAGCCGCGCCGGCAAGCCGGTGATCCGGAGCATCGACGAGGCCGAGTCGCAGCTCTTCGAATCGGGTGCCTACCTGCAGGCGCCGCGGCCGCGTGGCGGGTGAACCGGCGCCTCTCGCGGCGGCCTTCTATTTCTTCTTCGGCTTCTTGTCGACCTTTTTCTTCGGCAGCAGCGCGCTGCCGACGGCCGCGTCCAGCCTCTTGCCCATCATCGCCAGGTCCTTCTCGGCGTAGGCCAACCCTTCGCGCAGCCCGTTGTCGATGATTTTTTCCGCCGACTTGATCACGGCGTCGCCATCGCGGTAGTCGCTCTCGCGCGCCGCCAGCGCGAGTGACGCCATCGCGCCGCCCAGGGCCGTCATCGCGACGCGATCCAGCACCAGGGACTCCCATGGATCGGGCAGCTCGCCCGGGACAGGCGGCTCGATGCGCCTGCGCAGGAGAGGCAGATGGGGCGCAAGCAGCTCGAAGAGCCAGATGTCCACTTGGCACTGCGGCGCGATTCGACCGAGCGCATCGCGGGCCTCGATGCCGATCGGATAGAACATCTCCGGCCGCAAGTCACGAACCGTCAGCGTCCGCTCGATCATGTACGGCGTGAAGAGGCCGAGGACATGGCCAGTCAGGCGCATGCGCTTCTGCCGCTCCCGCGGCGCCAGCCAGACGGCAACATTGCGGAAAAAGGCCAGGATGTCCTTGTAGGCCGTGGTGTGCGGCACGTTGTCGAGGCCGATCAGGTTGATGTTGAACCAGTGATGCCAGGTGGAGTCGACCAGCACCCGGCCCACGCCGGCTGCGGGCCGATGGCCGTCGTAAGCGCCCAGCAGCCCGAACTGTCGCGGGTCGGTGATCGTGTAGCCGCCCTTCGTTCTGCCAACGACGTTGCGGCCGCGAGCGATGACCTCCGGCGCCACGCCGCCCGGATACTGAGCGGGATCGAGCGCCGCTGGCGCGATGCAATCGCCCTCGTGAGGATGATCGGGAAATACGGTGATCGCGCCACGCGGCCCGCACAGCACGGGGTGCGGATAGCGATAGCGCCGCCAGGGACGCCACCAGTTGTGGCCGTACCTGTAGCTGGGATAAATCGGCTGCGGCGTGGAATCGCTCTGGCCTCCGAAGCCCGGGTCGATGCCGGCGATCAATTGCACGGTGTCGTTGCGCGTGAGATCGGTCGAGTCGGGCGCCTTGAGTTCGCCCGGCGGCAGCGGCGCGTCGAACCACCACTTGCGCATGCTCTTGACGCGCGGCACGTTGCCGCACAGCCCGAGGCCCAGGTCTTCGTGGTCACCCATGGCGAGCACGCCGCCGCCGTTGTCCATGAATTTCGTCAGCGCGGCGAGCTCGGCCCCCTGCAGGTACGGCGCGGAGGCGCTGATCCCGAACAGCCAGACCTCGTGGAACGGCGCCAGCTTCGCGTCGCTGAAAGTGAAGGAATCGAAACCGGGCGTGGTGCCCGCGCCGTTCGAACGGTGCGCCAGCGTGAAGGCGAAGCGCGCGTACGCCGGGTGATCGGCCGGCAACGGCGTTCCACCGGGCATGCCGACATTGAAAGCGTCCCGCAGCATGATGCCAAGTCCGAAATCGGTCGCAACGTCGTATGCGCCGCCGCTGTCGATCACCACCAGGATGTTGACCTGCGCCGGGCCGTACTTGATCGGCCAGCGGATCTGTTCGAGTTCGCGCGGCGGGAAGAAGCGGTCGGGCGGCCAACGGGGCCCCGGTTCCGGAAACGGCGGCGGAAAGGGGAACGGATCCGGCGGCGCGAACGGAAACAGGCCTTCGGAACCCTCGAGATCGAACTGCATGGGCTGACTCCTCTCGTAGTGCATTCGGCGAATGCTCGGAGGCAGTGTCGGGAGTCTCCTGGGGTGCGCCTATCGTGCACAAGGCCGGTCCGCTGCAGACATCGGATGTAGCCGCGCGCCGCCGCGCTGGCCCATTGGCGCATGGGCGCATGGGCGCAGGCATAGCCCTGCAGCCAATGGCCTACCCACGTCGAGGGGGACTCCCGGCGCGCGCCGGGCCGGGCAAGCTCAGCCGCCAGCCGGCGTCCGAGGCTGCGAATCGGCCCATTCCGCCTGCCATCCCCCGCCCAGCGCCTGGATCAGGGCCACCGCCGCGCTCTGCCGATTGACCTGCAGTTGCAGCAACGTGCGCCGCGCGTTGAGCGCCGAGACCTGCGCCGTCACCACGTCGGTGTAGCTCACCTGGCCCTGTCGGTAGCGGTTGAGGAATTGCTGCTCGGTGAGGTCGGCCGCGGCCGAGGCCTCGCGGCGCAAGCCCTCCTGCTGCGCGAGGCTGGCGCCTGCGGTGAGCTGGTCTTCGACGTTCTGGAATGCAGTGAGCACGGTCTGGCGGTAGCTCGCCACGGCCGCCTCGTGCGCCGCCTTGGCCGCATCGACGCGCGCGCCGATGGCGCCGGCATCGAACACCGTCTGCGCGACCGACAGGCCCAGCGACCAGAGCATGTTCGAGGCATTGAACAGGTCGCCGACCCGGCTCGCGCTGCTGCTGAGCGCGGCGTTCAGGGTCAGGCTCGGAAAGTAGGCCGAGCGGGCGATGCCGATCTGCGCGTTGGCGGTCGCCACCGCGCGCTCGGCCGCGGCGATGTCGGGCCGGCGCTGCAGCAGGGTCGAGGGCACGCCGGCGGGGATGCCGGGCACGACGGGCGTCCAGTCGGCCGGGCGCAGAACGAACTCGGCCGGCGCGGCCCCGACCAGCACCGCGATCGCATGCTCCAGCGTGTCGCGGGTGCGCTGCAGGGCGACACGCTCGGCCTGGGTGTTGACGTAGAGCGTCTGCGCCTGCAGCACGTCGGTCTGGGCCGCGATGCCGGCGTTGTAGCGGTTGCGCGCGATCCCCAGGCTGCGCTCGTAGCCTTCGAGCGTCACGGCCAGCAGCTGCAGCTCGGCATCGGCTTCGCGCAGCGCGAAGTAGTTGGTCGCGAGTTCGCCCACGGCCGAAAGGCGTGCCGAGGCCAGGTCGGCCTCGCTGGCCTGGGCGCTGGCCTGCGCACCGCTGACCGCCTGGCGCAGCCGGCCCCAGACGTCGGGCGCCCAGTCGGCCTGCAGCGAGGCGCTGGTCGCGGTCGTGGGCGAGGTGTTGCGCGCGCCGGAGCGGCGGGCGCTGCCGTCCGCGGTGACGGTCGGGAACAGCGCAGCGCGCTGCTCGCGCACCAGCGCCTGAGCCTGCGCATAGTTGGCCACGGCGGCGGCGATGTTCTGGTTCGAAACCTGCACGCGCGCCGCGAGCTCGTCGAGGCCCGCGTCGCCGAACAGCTTCCACCACTCGCCGCGGTCCAGCGCGTCGGCCGGGGCGGCGGGCAGCCAGCCTTCGGCGGCAGCCGCCTCCTTCCATGCGGGGGGCTGGGACGTGGAGGGCTGCTCGTAGGCGGGGCCGATGGCGCAGCCCGAGAGCAGGGCCGCAAGCGCCAGGGCCAGATGGGTTCTTCTGTTCTTCGTCATCAGGTCTTCATGCCGAGCTCGCGGCACGGCTCAGGTATTTTTCGTTGGCCGGGCGCCGGCGCAGCTTGTCGAGCAGCACGTAGACGACCGGCGTGGTCAGAAGCGTCAGCAGCTGGCTCGCAATCAGGCCGCCGATGATCGCGACGCCCAACGGCTGGCGCAGCTCCGCGCCCTGGCCGAAGCCGATCGCGAGCGGCAGCGCGCCGAGCGCGGCCGCCAGCGTGGTCATCAGGATCGGGCGGAAGCGCAGCAGGCAGGCCTCGCGCACCGCCTCGACCGCGCTCAGGCCGCGCGCGCGCTCGGCCTCGAGCGCGAAGTCGATGATCAGGATCGCGTTCTTCTTGACGATGCCGATCAGGAGGAAGACGCCGATCAGCGCGATGATCGAGAACTCCATGCGGAACAGCAGCAGCGCCAGCACCGCGCCGACGCCGGCCGAAGGCAGCGTGGTCAGCACCGTGACCGGATGCACCAGGCTCTCATAGAGCACGCCGAGCACGATGTAGATCACGATCAGCGCCGCGAGGATCAGGAAGAGCTGCTGCGCCTGCGACTGCTGCGCCGCCAGCGCCGTGCCCTGGAAGCTGCCGCGCACGTTGACCGGCATCGCGATGTCGGCCTCGGCCTGGGCGACGATGCGCTTGGCCTGCGCCAGGCTCACGCCTTCGGCCAGGCTGAACGAGACGGTGCTCGCGAGCTCGGTGTCCTGGTGGTCGATCGAGGTCGGCACCGCCCGCTCGCTGAGCTTGGCGAAGGCCGAGAGCGGAACCATGTTGGTGGTGCTGGTCGCGATCTGCTGGCCGGCCGACGAGGTCCGCGACGCCGGGTTGGCCGAGGTGGTGGTCGATGTGCCGGTGGTCGCGTCGGTGGTGGCCTGCAGCGAACTGGTGCTGGTCGCGCCGCTCGCTGTGGTGGTGGTGTTCAGCGTCGAAGGCACGTACAGGTCCTTGAGCGCGATCGGCGCGCGCTGGAAGCGCGGCGCCCATTCCATGATCACCGAGTACTGGTTGAGCTCGTCGTAGATGGTGGCCACCGAGCGCTGGCCATAGGCGTTGTAGAGCGCGCTGTCGACCGCGCTCGAGGTCACGCCGAGCCGCGCCGCGGCATCACGATCGACCTCGACGTAGGTCTCGACGCCGTTGTCGGCATCATCGCTGTCGATGTCGGTCAGCGTGGTCTCCTGGCGCAGGCGCTCGGCCAGCTTGGTCGACCAGGCGCGCAGGTCGTTCAGGTTGTCGCTCTTGAGCGTGTACTGGTAGCTCGAGTTGCTGGAGCGCCCGCCCATGCGCAGGTCCTGCACCGGGTTCAGGAACACGCGCAGGCCGGTGAGCTGGTTGAGCTGCGGGCGCAGGCGGTCGATCACCGCGGCCGTCTTCTCGGTGCGCTCGGACACCGGCTTGAGGTTCACGAACATGAAGCCGCCGCCCGCGCGGCCGCCGCCCGAGAAGCCCACCACGGTGTCGACCGCCGGGTCCTTGCGGATGATCTCCACGGCCTGGCGCAGCTTCTCGGCGACCGCCGCGGACGAGATGCTCTGGTCGGCCCGCAAGCCCGCGTTGAGCTGGCCGTTGTCCTGCTGCGGGAAGTAGCCCTTGGGGATGGCATTGAAGAGATAGACGTTGAGCCCGATCACCGCCAGCAGCACCACCATCACGACGCCCTTGCTCGCGAGCGCCCAGTCCAGGCTGTGGGCGTAGGTGCGCAGGGTCCACTGCCAGGCACGCTCGGCGCGGCTGCCGAGCCAGGCGCGCACGCGCCCGGGCTTCTTGGCCGGCCCCTCTTCCGCCTCGCTGCGCAGCAGCATGGCGCACATCATCGGCGTGGTGGTCAGCGAGATCACGAGCGAGATCAGTACCGACGCCGACAGCGTGACCGCGAACTCGCGAAACAGCCGGCCGACCTGGTCGCCCATGAACAGCAGCGGAATGAACACCGCCACCAGCGAGAGGCTGATCGACAGCACCGTGAAGCCGACTTCGCGCGCCCCGCGCAGCGCCGCCTCCATGCGGTTCATGCCGGCCTCGACGTGGCGCGCTGTGTTCTCCAGCACCACGATGGCATCGTCCACCACGAAGCCGGTGGCCACCGTGAGCGCCATCAGGCTCAGGTTGTTGAGGCTGTAGCCCAAGAGGTGCATCACGCCGAAAGTTCCCAGCAGCGAGACCACGGTCGCCACCGCCGGGATGATGGTGGCGCGCGCCTTGCGCAGGAACAGGCCCACCACCAGCACCACCAGCACGATCGAGACCATCAGCGTGAACTCGATCTCGCGCAGCGAGGCGCGGATCGAGTTGGTGCGGTCGGACGCGACCTGGATGTCGATGTCCTGCGGCAGTTGCGCGCGCAGTTCGGGCAGCAGCTTGCGCACGCCATCCACGGTTTCGATGATGTTGGCGCCGGGCTCCTGCGTCAGCAGCACGACCACGGCAGGTGCACCGTTGAACAGGCCCAGCGTGCGCGTGTTCTCGACGCTGTCGATCACGCGCGCCACGTCGCCCAGGCGCACCGCGGCGTTGTTGCGCCAGGCGATCACCAGGTCGCGGTAATCGTCGGCGCGTCGCCCCGCCGCGGGCGTGTAGACCTGCAGCCGGCGGTCGCCGCTCTCGATCGCGCCCTTGGGCCGGTTCGCGTTGTTGGCCTGGATCGCGGCGCGCACGTCCTCGGTGCTGATGCCCATGCGGTTGAGCGCGAAGGGCTCGAGCTCGACCCGCACCGCAGGCAGCGAACCGCCGCCGATCTCGACCTCGCCCACGCCCTCGACCTGCGACAGGCGCTGGCTCACGATGTTCGACACCGCCTCGTAGATCTGGCCCGGCGTGCGCGTCTTGGAAGTCAGCGCAAGGATCATGACCGGCGCCGCCGTCGGGTTGCGCTTGCGGTAGGTCGGGTTGCTGCGCAGCGTGGCCGGCAGATCGACGCGCGCCGCGTTGATGGCCGCCTGCACCTCGCGCGCGGCGCTGTCGATGTTGCGCTTGAGGTCGAACTGCAGCGTGATGCGCGCCGATCCGTTGGAGCTGGTCGAGGTCAGTTCATTGACGCCGGGAATGATGCCCAGCCGGCGCTCCAGCGGCGTGGCAACGCTCGATGCCATCGTGCTCGGGCTGGCACCGGCGAGGCTGGCCTGGACCGAGATGGTGGGGAAGTCGACCTGGGGCAGCGGCGAGACCGGCAGCACGAAGAAGGCCACCATGCCGGCCAGGGCGACGCCGATCGTCAGCAGGACCGTGGCGATCGGGCGTTCGACGAAGGGCTTGGAGAGGTTCATGCCTTACTCCCTCTCCCTCTGGGAGAGGGCGGGGGCGAGGGCACGGGGCTCAAGCGGAATGCGTTGCTTCACGCTTTCCTCCGAATCTCCGCCCCATCCGATCAAAGGCAAGATAGATCACCGGCGTCGTGAACAGCGTCAACACCTGGCTCACCACCAGCCCGCCGAAGATCGCCAAACCCAGAGGACGCCGCAATTCAGCCCCCTCGCCCCACCCGAACATCAAGGGCAAGGCGGCAAACAAGGCCGCCAGCGTGGTCATCAGAATGGGCCGGAAGCGCAGCAGCGCCGCCTGGTGAATCGCCTCCTGCGGCGACTTGCCCTGACGGCGCTCCGCATCGATCGCGAAGTCGATCATCATGATCGCGTTCTTCTTCACGATGCCGATCAGCAGAATGATCCCGATGATGCCGATCACGCCGAGGTCGTTGCCGGTCACCATCAGCGCCAGCAACGCCCCGACACCGGCAGAAGGCAGCGTCGACAAAATCGTCAGCGGATGGATGTAGCTCTCGTAGAGCACGCCCAGCACGATGTACACGCACACCACGGCCGCGAGGATCAGCCACAGCTGGTTGGTCAGCGATTTCTCGTAGGCCCCTGCCGCGCCGAGGAAGGTCATGCCCACGCTGGCGGGCAACGCGATGTCCTTGGCCGCGGCGCGGATCGCCGCGACCGACTTGCCGAGCGACACGCCCGAGGCGGTGTCGAAGCCCACGGTCGCGGCCGGGTACTGCGCGACCCGCGTGACTTGCAGCGGCGCGAGCTGCTCGCGCACGGTCGCCAGCGAGGACAGCGGCGTCGGCGTGCCCGCGCCGGTGCGCAGTTGCAGGTTGCCCAGGCCCTGCGGCGAAGACAGCGCCTCGCGCTGGGCCTCGAGGATCACCCGGTACTGGTTGGTCTCGGTGAAGATGGTCGACACGATGCGCTGGCCGAAGGCGCTGTAGAGCGCATCGTCGACCGAGCTGGCGGTGACCGACAGCCGCGAAGCGGTGTTGCGGTCGATGTCCACGTAGGCGGCCATCCCCTGCGCGCCCGCATCGGTGATCGGGTTGCGCACCTGCGGCACTGTGCGCAGGCGCTCCACCAGCTTCCTCGCCCATTCGTTCACGGTCGTAGTGTCCACGCCTTCGAGCGAGACGCGGAACTCGGTCGGGCCGGTCTCGGCATCGATGGTCAGGTCCTGCGTCGGCTGCAGGTAGAGCGCCACGCCGGCCACCGCGCGCACGCGCTCGCGCAGGCGCTGCATGGTCTCTTCCTGGTTGCCGCGGTCGGCGCGCAGGTTCACCAGCATGCGGCCGGTGTTGAGCGCCGTGTTGTTGGCCGCGTCCACGCCCACCACCGAGCTCAGGCTGCGCACCTCCGGGTCGGCCAGGATCGCGTTGGCCGCGGCCTGCTGCAGCTCAGCCATGCGCACGAACGAAACGTCCTGCGCCGCCTCGATGCGCGCCTGCAGCTGCCCCGTGTCCTGGGTCGGGAACAGGCCCTTGGGAATGGCGATGTAGAGCAGCACGGTGAGCACCAGCGTGAGCAGCGCCACCACCAGCGTCAGCGGCTGATGGCGCAGCACCCATTGCAGCCAGCCGTCGTAGCGCGCGATCACGCGATCGATGAACTGCTGCACCCGCGCGCCGAAGCGCCCGCCCTCTTCCGCCTGCGGCTTGAGCCAACGCGCCGACATCATCGGCACCAGCGTCAGCGAGACCACGGCCGAGATGAGGATGGTGATCGCCAGCGTGACCGCGAACTCGCGGAACAGCCGGCCCACCACGTCGCCCATGAAGAGCAGCGGAATCAGCACCGCCACCAGCGACACCGTCAGCGAAATGATGGTGAAGCCGATCTGCGTCGCACCCTTGAGCGCAGCCTTGAAGGGCGGATCGCCCTCCTCCAGGTAGCGCGCGATGTTCTCGATCATGACGATCGCGTCGTCCACCACGAAGCCGGTCGCGATGGTCAGCGCCATCAGGCTCAGGTTGTTGAGGCTGTAGCCCAGCAGGTACATGAGCCCCAGCGCGCCGATGAGCGAGATCGGCACCGCGACGCTCGCGATCACGGTGGCGCGCAGGCTGTGCAGGAAGAAGAAGATCACCAGCACCACCAGCACTACCGCCAGCGCCAGCTCGAGCTGCACGTGGTGCACCGAGGCGCGGATGCCGGTGGTGCGGTCGCTCAGCACCTCGACCTTGAGCGAACCGGGCAGCGAGGCTTCGAGATCGGGCAGCTGCTTCTTGATCGCGTCGACCGTGCCGATCACGTTGGCGCCCGGCTGGCGCTGCACGTTGAGGATGATGGCGGGGTACAGCGCCGCCGTGCTGTTGTCGTCCTTCGCTTTCTCGCTGCGCTGCGCGGCCCACGCGCCGAGCTGCGTGTTCTCGGCGCCGTCGACCACGCGCGCGACGTCGCTCATGCGCACCGGCGCGCCGTTCTTCCAGGCGACGATCAGGTTCTTGTAATCGGCCGCCGCCACCAGCTGGTCGTTGGCGTTGATGGTGTAGGCGCGCTTCGGGCCGTCGAAGCTGCCCTTGGCACTGTTGGCATTGGCCGCCGCGATCGCGGTGCGCAGCGTGTCCAGCCCGATGCCGACCGAGGCCAGCGCATTGGTGTCGGCCTGGATGCGCACCGCGGGCCGCTGCCCGCCCGAGAGCGAGACCAGCCCGACCCCGCTCACCTGGCTGATCTTCTGCGCCAGCCGCGTGTTCACGAGGTTCTGCACCTCGGTCAGCGGCATGGTTTCGGAGCTCACGGCCAGCGTGAGGATCGGCGCGTCGGCCGGGTTGACCTTGGCGTAGACCGGCGGCGCCGGCAGATCTGCCGGCAGCAGCGAGCCACCGGCGTTGATGGCGGCCTGCACCTGCTGCTCGGCGACGTCGAGCGTCTGGTCGAGCGCGAACTGCAGCGTGACGATGGACACGCCGGCCGAGCTGGTGGAGCTCATGCGATCGAGCCCCGCCATCTGGCCGAACTGGCGCTCCAGCGGCGCGGTGACGGTGCGGCTCATCACCTCGGGGCTGGCGCCCGGGTAGAGCGTCTGCACCTGGATGGTCGGGTAGTCGACCTGCGGCAGGGCTGCCAGCGGCAGGAAGCGGAAGCCCACCAGGCCCGCGAGCACGATCGCGACCATGAGGAGCGCGGTCGCCACCGGCCGCTCGATGAAAGGACGTGAAGGGCTCATTCAGAGCACCTCGTTCAGGGTGACGCGGGCCGCTGGCGCCTGCCTTCGCCGCGCGGGCCTCTAGGGCCGGAAGCGCCGGGGCGCGGGCCGGTCACCGGCTTGTCGCCCTGGAGCTGCACGCGGGCGCCGTCCTTGATGCGGTCGCCACCTTCGGTCACGACGTTCTCGCCGGCCTCGAGGCCTTCGGTGATCGCCACCACGTCGACCGTGGACTCGCCGCGCTTGACGGCGCGCATCGAAACCGTGCGGTCTTCGTTGATCACGTACACGTAGTTGCCGTTGGGCCCCGTGCGCACCGCCGTCACCGGCACCACGATCGCTTTCACGGTGCGCAGCGTCATCTGGATATTGACGAACTGGCTCGGGAACAGCGTGACGGCGACATTGCCGAAGCGCGCCTTGCCCTTCACGGTGCCGGTGCTGGTGTCGACCACGTTGTCGAGCGTGGAGAAGGTGCCGGTGTCGAGCGTCGCGCTGCGCGTGCGGTCCAGCGCCTTGACCGTGAGCGGCACACCCTTGGCGAGCTGGGCCTGGATGTCTGGCAGGCGGTCCTGCGGCACCGCGAACTGCACGTCGATCGGGTTCATCTGCGTGATCACCGCGATGCCGGTGCTCGCATTGGCCGTGACCGTGTTGCCGAGGTCGACCGTGCGCAGGCCGATGCGCCCGGCCACCGGCGCGGTGATGCGCGTGTAGTCGAGGTTGAGCCTGGCGGCAGCCTCGGACGCGCGGTCGGTGGTCACGGTGCCTTCGAGTTGCTTGACCAGCGCGGCCTGGGTGTCGACGTCCTGCCGCGCGATCGAATCCTGGGTGAGCAGCGTGCGGTAGCGCGCCAGCGTCACGCGCGCGGCCTCGAGCTGCGCCTCGTCGCGCACGCGCGTGCCCTGGGCCTGCATCAGCGCCTGCTCGTAGGGGCGCGGATCGATGCGCGCCAGCAGCTGGCCCTTGGTGACGGTCTGGCCCTCGGTGTAGAGCACCTCGGTGAGCACGCCGCCGACCTGCGGCTTGAGGGTGATGGTCGCCAGCGGCGTCACCGTGCCCAGCGCCTCGATGGTCACCGGCAGTTCGGCCCGGCGCGCAGCCGCGTGGCCGACGGTAGAGCTCGCGCCGCCGAAGCCGCCACGGCCGGCGGCCGGTTCGTTCGAGCGCTTGATCAGATACCAGGCACCGCCGCCCAGGGCCAGCACCAGCACCAGTGCGGCCAGGCTGCCCAGCCAGAGCCGGCGGCGCGATGGCGGCCGAGGAACGGGTTGGCCGGCGGGGATGGCGTCAGGAGGCTCGGGGGTGGGGGAAGACATCGGACGAAAAAGGGGCAGTACGGAGGCAGCCCTGAGTGGAGCGCCGAATCGTAGCGCTCCGTCCTTACGAACCGTAAAGCCGCGGTAAAGCCGGCGTTGACCTATGCATCCGGCGACGACGGATTGCAACTCGCGCCGTCCGGATGCGCTTCGTCGCAAGGGCGTGGCGGGCGCCGCGGCCGGCCGGCACAGTCCGCTCCATCGACGACTTCCGACCCCACTTCCCGGAGAAACGACATGCTGATGCTCGCCCAGATCCTGGCCCATACCCCCCGCTGGGTGTTCGCGCTTTTCGCCATGCTCGTGTGGCTCGGCGCCAAGCAATTGTTCGCCGGTGGCGTGAGCCTGACCCGCATCGCCCTCATGCCGATCGCCATGACCGCTTTGTCGGTCTACGGCGTTCTTTCCGGCTTCGGCGATTCGCCGATGGCGCTCATGGCCTGGGCCGGGGCGGCGGCGCTGATGCTCTGGACCGTGCTGCAGAGGCCGCTGCCCGCCGGCACGCGCTACGACGCCGCGGCGCGCCGGTTCCAGGTCGCCGGCAGTGCGGTGCCGCTGGCGCTCATGATGGGCATCTTCTTCACCAAGTACGCGGTCGGCGTGCTGCTCGCGATGCATCCCGAACTCAAGCAGCAGGCGGCTTTCGCGCTCGGCATCAGCGCGCTCTATGGCGGCGGGAGCGGCATCTTCGCAGCCCGTGCGCTGCGGATGTGGACCCTGGCGCTTCGCAACGACCGCACGCAGGCCGAACTGCCGGCGGCAGGCGCCTAGGATCGGCCAGAATCTTCTTGTCTTTCAAAGAGGCGACACCATGAACGACGACTCCTCCAACCATGATCCGCAGGAACGGCTCGCCCGCCGCCGTGCTGGCGCCAAGATGGGCTGGTACATCCATGCCACCGTCTACCTGCTGGTCAACCTGTTCCTGGTGCTCCTGGCCACCTCGCGCGGGCAGGACTGGGCCATGTACCCGCTGCTCGGCTGGGGCCTGGGCCTCCTGATCCACGGCGCGGTGGTGTTCTTCGTCGCCCCGGGCGGCAATCTCTACGACCGTTTGCTCGAACGCGAACGCAAGGCGCTGCGCGGCGGAGACCGCCGGTGATCGACGCGCTGACGCGCAGCTTCACACCGGGGAATCTCAAGGACCTGCTGCGGCACGGCGTAACCACCGCGGTGTTCTCCTGCGTCATCGCGGTGGTGCTGGCCATTTCGGGCCGCGGCGGATGGGTGTCGCAGCTCATCTATTCGTTCTCGATCGGGATGATCAGCTGGCTGGTGATCGACATCGGCCGCCTGCTGCTGGCCGGGCGCAGCGACAAGCCTTGGCCGCTCGGCCTGCCGGGCATCCTGCTGGTCCTCACGGGCGTCGTGATCGGCTTTCTGGGCGGCAACGCGATCGGCGATGCCTGGACCGGCAAGCCGATGCTGGAGTTCCGGACCTTCTCGCCGGACAGGCTGGTCTCGACGCTGATGATCACGCTGGTCGCGACCATCGCGATCTGCTACTACTACTACAGCCGCGGCAAGGCCAAGTACCTCCAGGGGCAGATCGCCCTCGCCGAACGCGACGCCACCGATGCGCGGCTCAAGCTGATCGAAACGCAGCTCGAGCCGCACATGCTCTTCAACACCTTGGCCAACCTGCGCGTGCTGATCACCACCGATCCGCCGCGCGCCGTGGCCATGCTCGACAGCCTCAACAGCTACCTGCGCGTGACGCTCAGCGGCTCGCGCGCGCTCGCGCATCCGCTGGCGGCCGAGTTCCAGCGCCTGCGCGACTACCTCGAACTGATGTCGGTGCGCATGGGCGCACGGCTCGCCTACAGGCTCGATCTGCCCGAGGACCTGCGCGAGGTGCCGGTGCCGCCGCTCTTGCTGCAGCCGCTGGTCGAAAACGCCATCCGGCACGGCCTCGAGCCCAAAGTGGGAGGCGGCGAGATCGCGGTCAGCGCGCGGCGCGAAGGCCGGAATCTCCTCATCGACGTGTGTGATACCGGCGTGGGCATCGACAACACCCGGCCGCCCTCCGAAGATGGCGGCTTCGGCCTCGCGCAGGTGCGCGAGCGGCTCGCCACCGTGTACGGCCCGCAAAGCTCGCTGGACCTGAGCGCGGGTCCAGCCGGCGGCACCCGCGCCACCATCACCCTTCCCTTGCCTGCATGAAACCCACCGCCCTCATCGCCGAAGACGAACCGCTGCTGGCCCAGGCCCTGCGTGCCGAACTCGCCGCCGCCTGGCCCGAACTGCAGGTGCTCGCCACCGTGGGCGACGGCCAGAGCGCGGTGCGTGAGGCGCTGCGCCTGCTGCCGCAGGTGCTGTTCTTCGACATCCGCATGCCGGGCCAGGACGGCCTGGCCGCCGCCGCCGAACTGGCCGATGCCTGGCCCGCCGACGAGGCACCGATGCCGCAGCTGGTGTTCGTGACCGCCTACGACGAGTACGCGGCCCGCGCCTTCGACGCCCAGGCCATCGACTACGTGCTGAAGCCGGTGCAGACCGAACGCCTGCAGCGCACCGTCGCGCGCCTGAAGGACGCGCTGGAACTTCGCAATTCCCCCGCGGTACCGGCCGACGACGCGCTGGCCAGCACCCTCTCGCAATGGCGCAAGCTGCTGGCGACGGCCGGCGGCGCGGCCGCGGTTCCGGCGGGCGCGATGCCCCTCAAGCTGATCGCCGCCAGCGAGGCTGGCACCTCCGGGAACACGGTGCGCATGGTCCCGATCGACGAGGTGCAGTACTTCGAGGCGGCCGACAAGTACGTGCGCGTGCTGACCGCCAGCCACGAATACCTGATCCGCACGCCGCTCAAGCAGTTGCTGCCGCAGCTCGACGCCGGCGCCTTCTGGCAGGTGCACCGCGCCATGGTGGTGCGCAGCGAAGCCATCGAATCGGTGCACCGCGACGAGGCCGGCAAGCTGCATCTGGCCCTGCGTGGCCGCCGGGAAAAAATCCCGGTCAGCCGCCTCTATGCCCACCTGTTTCGCGCCATGTGAAAAGAAGGCACCCATGAAAAAACCGGCCCTGAGGCCGGTTTTTTCATGTGACAGCAGGCAATCGTATCTGTCTGCGCTCAGCGCCAGTGGCCGTGGCCGTGGCCGTGACCATGGCCATGGCCATGGCCATGGCCGCGATAGGAGTGATGACGGTAGTAGCCATACGGCTGACGGTAGTAAACCGGGGCCGGCGGGCCGTAGTACACGGGGGCCGGACGGTAGTAGACCGGCGGCGGCGGCGCGTAGTACACGGGAGCCGGACGGTAGTAGACCGGCGGCGGCGCGTAGTACACCGGCGGAGCCGCCACGCCGACTGCCACACCGGGTGCGCTGATGCCGACCGACCAGCTCACGTCGCCGCGAGCATTGGCCGAGGCCGCCGTGAACAATGCGCCCGCTGCGACCGCACCGGCGGCAGCCCATTTGAAGAAAGTGGAACGAGTGAGGCTCATTTTGTGGGACTCCTTGTTGGGAGGGCGCAAATCGCCCATGCCTGTATTGAACGCGCCAACTGTCAACTCCGTTCACATTGCTGGGTGAAGAAAGTTGCAAAATGTAACGCCGCGAGGGGCCCACCTAGAATGAACGGATGACTTCCCCTGCCGACCACGATACCGCCAAACCGAGCAATTTCCTGCGCCACGTCATCGAAAACGACCTCGAACAGGGCCACTATGCCGGCCGCCAATGGGGCGGTTCTCCCGGCGATGCGGCGCACCATGCCCAGGGCATGCAGGACCCGGCCCGGGTGCGCCTGCGCTTCCCGCCCGAGCCCAACGGCTATCTGCACATCGGCCACGCCAAGAGCATCTGGCTCAACTTCGAGCTGGCCAGGGAATACGGCGGCGTGTGCCATCTGCGCTTCGACGACACCAACCCCGAGAAGGAAGAGCAGGAGTACGTCGACGCCATCCGCGACGCCGTGAAGTGGCTCGGATACGACACTGTGCTGGCCGACGATCCGGCCCGGCTCGGCGCGCCCAACGAGCACGTCTACTTCGCGAGCAACTACTTCGACTTCATGTACCGCGCGGCCGAGTACCTGATCGGCGCCGGCCTGGCCTACGTCGACGAGCAGAGCGCCGAGGAAATCCGCGCCACCCGCGGCGACTTCAACACCCCGGGCACCGACAGCCCCTTCCGCAGCCGCACGCCCGAGCAGAACCTCGAGCGCTTCCGCGCCATGCGCGACGGCCAGCTCGCCGACGGCGCCGCCGTGCTGCGCGCCAAGATCGACATGGGAAGCCGCAACATCAACATGCGCGACCCGGCGCTCTACCGCATCCGCCGCGCGACGCACCACAACACCGGCGACACCTGGTGCATCTACCCGATGTACACCTTCGCGCACCCGATCGAGGACGCGCTGGAGCAGATCACGCACAGCATCTGCACGCTGGAATTCGAAGATCAGCGCCCCTTCTACGACTGGCTGCTCGACCGCCTGGCCGAAGGCGGCCTGATCGCCACGCCGCACCCGCGCCAGTACGAGTTCGCGCGCCTCAACGTGACCCACGTGATCACCAGCAAGCGCAAGCTGCGCCAATTGGTGGAAGAAGGCCATGTCGACGGCTGGGACGACCCCCGCATGCCGACCCTGGCCGGCCTGCGCCGCCGCGGCTACACGCCCGAGGCACTCAAGCTTTTCTGCGAACGCTCGGGCGTCACCAAGTCCGGCGGCTGGATAGACTACGCCAGCCTCGAAGCCGCGCTGCGCGACACCCTCGACCCGATCGCCCCGCGCGCCATGGCCGTGCTCGACCCGGTCAAGCTGGTCATCACCAACTGGGACGAGCTGATGGGCGCCGGCTTTTTGGACGAATGCACGGCCCCCGTGCATCCGCACCACCCCGAGATGGGCAAGCGCAGCTTCAAGCTGGGCCGCGAGGTCTGGATCGAGCGCACCGACTACGAGGACGTGCAGCCCAAGGGCTTTTTCCGCCTGTTCCCGGGCAACAAGGTGCGGCTCAAGTACGGCCACGTCATCGAATGCACCGGCGGCACGCGGGACGCGGACGGCAAGCTCGTTGAAGTGCAGGCCAGGCTGGTGCCGGACACCAAGAGCGGAACGCCCGGCGCGGATGCGATCAAGGTGAAGGGAAACATCACCTGGGTGGCGGCGGCCGATGCGGTGCCGGCCGAGGTGCGGCTCTACGAACGCCTTTTCGCTGCGCCCCAGCCGGGCGGCGGCGAACTGGAGGAAGACCTCAACGCCACGAGCCTGATCACGGCCAGCGCTTATGTCGAGCCCGCGCTGGCCAAGCCCGCCGGCGGCGCTGCCTTCCAGTTCGAACGGCACGGCTACTTCGTGCTGGACACGCACCAGGGCAACGGGCTCGTGTTCAATCGCGCGGCCGGCATGAAGGACAGCTGGGGCAAGTAGCCGGTCGCCGGGGTCTAGAGCGGCCGCGTCAGGTACACCGCCTCCCGCCCCACGATCGGCACCCGCGCCGGCATGAGCACGGTGCAGTCCTCGCAGAGCGCCCGAATCTCCTCCGCCCCATCGGTCGCGATCAGCTCGCCCTTGGCAAACACCTCGAAGCCGAGCAGCGGCCGCACGAAGCGGAACTCCTCGGTCTTGACCATCCGCGTTTCCAGCAGCTCAAAGCGCTGCTGCGGTCCGGGCGCCGGCGTGGCCGGGTCGCGCTCGATCAGGCCGAAATGGGCCAGAAAATCCAGGCTCACTGCGGTGGCCAAGTCGGCCGTGGCCTGCAGGAAGTGCTGGCCGCACTCGACCACCATGGCTGCGCCGGCCGGGCTCTCCTCCTCGCCGTGGCGGCCATGCTGGATCAGCGGCGTGCCCGAGCCCAGGCCCTTGGGCATGAGCAGGTGGATCGCGGGGCGTCCGATCGCCAGCGCCACCGCGGTGTTGCGCGCGAAGGCCGGGTAGACCCAGAAGGGCGCCACGGGCTGGCTGGTCGAGTGGATGTCGAGGATGTGGTCGGCCGCGGCCACGACGGGCCGCAGTTCGCGGGCGCGGCGCAGCTCGGGGCTGTCCTCGGGGCCGTCCAGCCACTCGTCGGACCAGATGCGGTTCAGGTTGTGGACGAGCTGGCGGTTTTCGAAGGGCTGGTCCGGGTCGAAGGCGTTGTAGGCCTCCACGTGGGCGAAGCTCACCGTGAGCGTGCCGGTCTTCGGGCGCACGCCGCTGTCGAGCAGATGGGTGGCGGCCGCCATGCCGCAGATCTCGTTGCCGTGGGTCAGCGCGTTGATCAGCACATGCGGCCCGGGCTTGCCGGATTCGAAGCGGTGGACATAGTCGACGCCGGTGTTGCCTTGGCGGTAGGCGGAAAGATCGGGCTGGGTGACTTCGAGCTGCGGCGGGATGGGAGGCATGGCGGGGTGTTCTTGAGAGGTCCCTGAGTTTGCTACAGCCCCGCCGCCACAGTGGAGGCCGTCAACCCCCTCCCAATTGCCTCGTAGACTCGCGACCCATAAACACAAATTCTTCGAGCGCCTTGCCCTCATGCCCCTGACTGCCGACATGCGACGGTCCATCGACCAGATTCGCGATTACCTTTTTGGCGGTGGCTACCCGGACCCGGTCAACAACGCCGAGCAGCTGTCCTTCCTGTTCTTCTTCTATCTCGTCGAGGGCATCGACGCCGAGGCCAAGGCACGCGCCCGCATGCTGAAGACGCGCCCCATCAGCCTGTTCGATGGCGAGTGGGAGCTCCGAAATCCCTTGAATGCCTTCGTGCCGGCCGCGCGCGAAGGCAACCTGCCCGCCACCGTGCTGCACACCGGCGAGCCGACCGTTCCGCGCAACCGCTTTCGCTGGTCGCTCTGGTCGCGCGAGCTGTCGGGCGAGGCGCTGGTGCGCTTCGTGCGCGACGAGGTGTTTCCCTTCTTCGCCGAGATCGGCGAAGCCTCGGCCTACGATTTCATGCGCGGCGCGCGCCTGGGCATCGACGATCCCACGGTGCTGACGCAGGTCATCCGCCTGGTGGACGGCCTGCGGCTCGACCAGGCCGATGCCGACACCAAGGGCGATCTGTTCGAGCACGTGCTGCGCCAGATGAAGCAGGCCGGTGAGCTGGGCCAGTTCCGTACGCCGCGCCACATCATCCGAACCATCGTCGAGATGGTCGATCCGCAGGTCGGCGAGACGGTCTACGACCCCGCCGCCGGCACCGCGGGCTTTCTGGTGGTGGCCTACAACCAGATCCGGCTCGCGAACTCCTCGCCCGGCGGCATCGCGGAGGCCGAGCTCGACGGCAAGACGCACCTGCGCGGCCTGGGCGACAAGCTCTCGGCCGACCAGCTTTCCACGCTGCAGACCGCCACCTTCTTCGGCAACGACGTCGACCCGAAGATGGTGCGGCTGGCGACCATGAACCTCACGCTGCGCGGCCTGGCCCATGTGCGCATCCTGCAGCGCAACGTGCTGACCACCTCGCTCGACGCCGGCTACAAGGCCGCACTGGGCCTGCCGGCCGAAGGCTTCCACGTGGTGCTGGCGAACCCGCCCTTCTCGGGCCGGGTCGACAAGGACCGCATCGTCGACGAGGTGAAGATCGGCAGCACCAGCGCCACCGAGCTGCTGTTCCTCAAGCACATGCTCGACAGCCTGCGCCCCGACGGCCGGGCCGCGGTGGTGGTGCCGGAGGGCGTGCTCTTCGGCTCCACGCTCGCACACCGCGAGCTGCGCCGCCAGCTGATCGAGCAGCATCGTGTCGAGGCCGTGCTGAGCCTGCCCAGCGGCGTGTTCCAGCCCTACTCGGGCGTCAAGACCTCGGTGCTGTTCTTCCGCCGCGGCGGGCGCACCGGGCACGTGCAGTTCCTGCATGCCGACGACGACGGCTACCGGCTCGACGCCAACCACGACACGCCCATCGAAGCCGACGACCTGCCCGCGCTGTCGCAGGCCTACGCGCGTCGCGATGCAGCCTGGGCGCGCTGGCAGGCGCGCGATGCGGACGCCGAGTGGACCGAGAAATGGTGGTTCGCCGATGCGGCCGCGCTGCGCGCCAACGACTTCAACCTGTCGGCCAGCCGCTACCGGCCGATGAGCCAGGCGCAGGTCGAGCACCAGGATCCGCGCGAGCTGCTCGGCGAACTGGCGGCGATCGAGGCCGAGATCGTGGAAGAGATCGAGGCGCTGCGCGCCGCGCTGGCGGAGCGCATTCCATGATGCCGGCGGCCCGCATCGCGCTGCTCGGCGAGGTCTGCGACATCAACCCGAGGTTGCCGAAGTCGCACGGCCTGCAGGAAGACAGTGAAGTCGGCTTCGTCCCGATGGCCGCGGTGAACGAGACTTCCGGCACCATCGAGCAGCGCCTGATGCGCCGCTTCGCCGAAGTGAAGAAGGGCTATACCCCCTTCGCCGAGGACGATGTGCTGTTCGCCAAGATCACGCCGTGCATGGAGAACGGCAAGGCCGCCATCGCGCGCGGCCTGGCCGGTGGACGCGGCTTCGGTTCCACCGAGTTCCACGTGCTGCGCGCGAAAGAATCCGTTCTGCCCGAGTGGCTCTACTACTTCGTGCGCCAGCAGCGCTTTCGGCGCGAGGCGCGCAGAAGCTTCACCGGCACCGCCGGCCAGCAGCGCGTGCCCGCGGCCTTCATGGCGGGCGCTGCCATTCCGGTGCCCGCGCTGGCCGAGCAGCGCCGCATGGTCGACGTGCTGTCCTGCGCGGAAAGCATCGTCCGGCTTCGGCGCGAAGCGCGCAAGAAGACCGAGCGGCTGATCCTCGCCATCCACGCCGACATGTTCGGCGACGCCGCCGCCAATCCCAAGAGTTGGCCGGTGGCGACGCTGGGCGATGTGCTCGAGCGCATCGACAGCGGCAAGAGCCCGCGCTGCCACGACCGGCCGAAGGCGCCCGACGAATGGGGCGTGCTGCGCCTGAGCGCGCTGAAGCATGCCGCCTACAACGAGTCGGACCACAAGACCCTGCCCGACAAGGAAGTGCCCGATGCGCGCTGCGAGGTTCGGCGCGGCGATCTCCTGCTCAGCCGCAAGAACACGCTGGAGCTCGTGGGCACGCCGGCCTATGTCTGGGACACCCAGGGCCGGATCCTCCTGCCCGACCTGATCTTCCGCCTCTGCCTGCGGCCCGAATCGGGCGTGCATCCGCTCTACCTGTGGGCGCTGCTGACGGCGCCGGCCATCCGAAGACGGCTTCGATTGATGGCCAGCGGAACGGCCGCGTCGATGCTCAACATCTCGAAGGAAAGGCTCCGTACGCTGCCGATCATGGTTGCGCCGCTCGCGCATCAGCAGGCATTTGCCGAACATGCGACGGCCCTGCACTCGATCTTGCTCCAGCAGCAGGCCGCGCTGGCCAATGCCGAGGCAACCTTCGAGGCCCTGCTCGCCAGGACCTTCAGACCCTAGACCAACCTGGTGTAGGCCACGATCTCCGGCGCCGCCGCGAACAGCGGCCCCGCGGCCGCGATCGCCGCGCCCACGTGCACGGTCGCCATGTGCGCATCGGCATGCGCCTTGGCCTGCCACTGCTCGACGGTCTGGAAAACGTGCGGCGCCTCGGCCTGCTGGTAGAGCTCATAGCCCATGCAACCCGGTTCCTGTCGCGACTTGGTCGCCAGGTCGACGAGGATGCCCTTGGCGAGTTCGACGACCTCAGGTTTGACGGTGATGCGCGCGAGGACGTAGTGCATGGGTAGGCTCCGGCTGGAGTGAAGGATGAGTTTGCATCTTGACTTGGTGGCATCGCGCCGCGCCCGGGATTTTCCCGCTGGCGACCGCACTGTGCGCATGTTCCGAGGCCTGTGGAAGTGAGATTAGGCGTCGCCGGGCACCAGTGCGTAGCGCGTGCCTCGCCCCTGCCCTGTTCGCGCAAGCAGCCCCCATTCGGCAAGCTGCGTGAGTTCGCGGTAGGCGGTGGCACGCGATACGCCGGTGATCGCGACGTACTTCTCCGTGCTCATGCCGCCCGCAAAGCCTGCGGGCTGGGTGTCGAAGAGCTTGTTCAGCACCTTGCGCTGGCTGGGCGCAAGTTCAGGGTGAGCCGCCTGGATGCCGAGCCGGAACGCGCTCTTGTCGGCTGCGGTCTGCATCTGGCTCAGCGTGGCAAGACATGCCTGTTCGACGCGCCCCACGAACCACAGTACCCAGGATGTGACGTCCATCTGCGTTTGGCAGGACGCACTGTGAAGATGCGCGTCGTAGCCCTGGCGGTCGAGCCAGATCTGCTGGGAGAGGCTGAACAGGCGCTGGCTGCTGCGCGTGTCCTGCGCCAACGCCAGATCGCTCAGCGCCCGGCCGATGCGGCCGTTGCCGTCCTCGAAGGGATGGATGGTTTCGAACCAGAGATGCGCCAGCGCGGCACGCACGATGCCGTCCATGCCGGCGCGAAGCTCCGCATTGTTGAACCAGTCCACCAGCAGGCGCATCTGCGACGGCACATCGCGCGAGGCCGGCGCCTCGTAGTGCACCGTGTCCGGCTTGCCCAGCCTCGGCGTGACGATCTGCATGGGCTCGGGGTGCGTGCGGTAGGCACCCGTCACGATGCGCGTGATGCCGCTACGGCCGTTGGGGAACAGCGCAGCATGCCAATCGAAAAGGCTGGCCTCGGTCAGTGGCTGCTGCCATTGCGCGACCGCGGCCTCGATCACATCCAGCGTGGCTTCGGCACGGGGTTCGCGCTGGGTCAGCCGCGCGCGACTGCTCTGCGTCAAGCCCAGACGGCGCGCGGCCGACGCGCGCACCGAATTGATCTGCAGCATTTCACCCTCGATCTGCGCGGTGGCGACGGCTTCCTGCGCCCATTCGGTGAGCTGCAGTTCGCCCAGATCGACCAGTTGAAGACCGCTCGCTACGCCGAGCATCCGTCCTTGCGCAACGCGAGCCGCGGCCAGCGCCGGCTGCAGCGCCTGCGCGTCGAACTTGAAATGAGGCCACTCGGCGGCCTGCCAGATCCACATGAAGCGCATCTTATCCATTTACGCTTCAAATTTGAAGCGTAAAGAACGGCTTTGCGCTTCATTGGATTCCTCGCACCGCATCCTTTCCCGCGTCCCGTTCGTCCTCGTCGTATGACCTACGACCCGACATTTCACGTGGCCCCCTCCCCGCGCTGGGTTCTCGCGCTGGCCTCGCTGACCTCTTTCATGATCGCGCTCGACGCGCTGGTGGTCACGACCGCACTGAGCGCGATCGGCAAGGATTTCGGCGCACCGATCGAAGCGCTGGAATGGACCGTCAATGCCTACAACCTGAGCTTCGCCGTGCTGCTCATGAGCGGCGCGGCGCTCGGCGATCGCTTCGGGCGCCGGCGCATGCTGGTCGCGGGCCTCGCGATCTTCGTCCTCGCCTCGGTCGGCTGTGCGATGGCGGGCAGCGTCGCCTGGCTGATCGCCGCGCGCGCCCTGCAAGGGGTCGGCGCGGCACTGGCGATGCCGCTGGCGATGGCGCTCTTGAGCGCGGCCGTTCCCAAGGAGACGCGGGCCCGGGCGCTCGGCATCTTCAGCGGCGTCACCGGGCTGGCCCTGATCGTCGGGCCGGCCGCGGGCGGCGCGGTGGCCGAAGGCCTTGACTGGCGATGGATCTTCTGGATCAACGTTCCGATCGGGCTGGTCGTCGCTCCGCTCATGCTGCGCCGCATCCCGGAGAGCCGCGGGCCGGCCGCCGCGCTCGACCTTCCGGGCGTGCTGCTCGCCACCGGCGCGATCCTGGGCGCGGTGTGGGGACTGACGCGCGGGCACGAGGCCGCCTGGGCCAGCTTCGAAGTGGCCGGGGCGCTGGCGGCCGGCCTGCTGCTGGCGATCGGCTTCCTGGCCTGGGAGCGGCGCGCAGTTGCGCCGATGCTGCCCCTCTCGCTGTTCCGCTCGCGCGGCTTCTCATCCGGCATTGCGGCCAGTTTTCTTTTCTACGCGCCGATGTACGGCACGGTGTTCTTCCTGCCGCAGTTTCTGCAGTCGCAGGGCGCGGGCCCGCTCGGCGCGGGGCTGCGGCTCTTGCCATGGACGGCCACGCTGTTCGTGGTCGCGCCCCTGGCGGGCAGCCTGGTCAACCGCTTCGGCGAGCGGCCGCTGGTCGTCTGCGGCGTGCTGCTGCAGGCCATCGGCAGCGCCTGGATCGCGCTGATCGCGGCGCCCGATCTTCCCTATGCCCAGCTCGTCCTGCCGCTGATCGTCGGCGGTGCCGGCGTCTCGATGGCCATGCCCGCGGCCCAGAACGCAGTGCTGAGCGCGGTGGCGCCCGTGGAGATCGGCAAGGCCTCCGGCACCTTCAACATGTTTCGCTACCTGGGCGGAATGTTCGGCATCGCGCTCCTGGTCGAGGTGTTTGCGCGCGCCGGCAGCCTGGCCTCGCCGCCGGCTTTCAGTCAAGGCTTCGCGCAGGCGATGGGTGTCGCCGCCGCACTGTCGGTGCTGGCCGCGCTCGCGGCCTGGCGGCTCCCGACAGAAAACAAGCTGTTCCGGCCTTTGCCGGAGAAAGGACTCCGATCATGAAACGCATGGTGCAATACAAGGTGAAGGCCGACCGGGTGGCCGAGAATGAAAGCTACGTCCGCGCGGTGTACGAAGCGCTCCATCAGGCCCGACCGCCTGGCCTGCACTACGCCACCTTCAAGCTGGCGGATGGCGTGAGCTTCGTCCACCTCGTTTCACATGAGGCCGCGGACGGTGCCAATGCCTTGACGGCGCTTCCCGCCTTCAAGGCCTTCACGGCGGAGATCCGCGAGCGCTGCGAGACGCCGCCGGTCACGACGGAACTGGAGGAGATCGGGTCCTATGGCTTCTTCGGCAAGTGACACGCACGACGCGATCCTCGACACGCTGGAAGAGGCGCGCCGGCAGTTCCTGGCGCTCGTCGACGAGGTGCGGCCCGAGCTGCATCGCTACTGCACGCGCATGACCGGCTCGGTCGCCGACGGCGAAGACGTGGTCCAGGACACGCTGGCACGCGCCTACTACCAGCTGTCGGAACTGAAGGAGCTGCCGCCGCTGCGCCCCTGGCTTTTTCGCATCGCCCACAACCGGGCGGTCGACCGCTGGCGGCACGATGCGTACCTGAAGACCGAGCCCCTCGACGCAGCATCCGAGATCGCGGACGACGAGGCCCGCGAGCCCGACCAGGCGCTGGCGCGGCATCAGGCCGTGCATGCCGCCCTCTCTCTCTTTCTTCAGCTCGCGCCGGCGCAGCGCGGCTGCGTGATCCTCAAGGACGTGCTGGACCATTCGTTGGAGGAGATCGCCAGCGAGCTCGAACTGAGCGTGCCGGCCGTCAAGGCCGCGTTGCACCGCGGGCGCGCGCTGCTGCGCGAGCTGTCCGAAGTCGCGCCGCCGCCAACGCCGGCGCGCGCCTTCCAGCCGGCGCTGGTGCGCTATGCAAGCCTGTTCAACGCCCATGACTGGGACGGCGTGCGCGCCATGCTCGCCGACGAAGTGCGGCTCGACCTGGTGTCGCGGCGCAAGGCGGCAGGCCGGCGCGACGTGGCGCCCTACTTCGGCAACTACGCCAAGCTCCCCGACTGGCGCCTGGTGCCGGGCTGGCTCGACGGCCGCGAGGTGCTGGCGGTTTTCTCCCCGCCGGGCGCGGTGCGGCCGAACTACTTCATCGAATTGAGCTGGCAGGACGATCGGGTGAGCGCAATCCGCGATTTCTACTACGTGCGCTACATCGCACAGGAAGCGCAGATCGAATTCGACTAGGGCCTCTCGGGCGGGCTGTCTTCCTGCTCGGGAGGGCGCTTCTTGCGCGAGCGCGCTTCCTTCTTCGCCCGGCGCTCCGCATCCAGCAACTGCCCCGCCGCGAGCCACCCGGCAAACTCCTGCGGCGTCTCCAGCGTGATGCGGCCCATGTTGCCGCTGCGGAATTCGTGCATCACGACCTCGGCCGCCTTCTGCAGGTTCACGCGGCCCCGGCCGAGCAGCGCGCCGCGCTTGCGGCCGATGGCTTCGAGCACCTGCTCGTCGCGGAAGCCCTCGATCGATTCGAGCTTGAAGCGCGCCTCGACCAGGCCCGCGTAGTCGCGCTTCAGGTAGCCGAGCAGTTCCAGCGCCACCTCTTCCTCGTCGAAGGCATTGCGGCCGATGGCGCCGCTGGCGGCCAGGTTGTAGCCGCTCTTGGCCACGATGATGCGCGGCCACAGCATGCCGGGCGTGTCCCAAAGATAGAAGTCGTCGGCCAGCACGATGCGCTGCTCGAGCTTGGTGATGCCGGCCTCGTCGCCGGTCTTGGCCTTGCGGCTGCCGGTCAGCGTGTTGATCAGCGTGGATTTGCCGACGTTGGGAATGCCGCAGATCAGCACGCGCATCGGCTTGGCCATGCCGCCGCGGTTCGGCGCGAGTTCGTGGCAGGCGTCGATCAGTTGCCGCGCCGGCGCGGTCTGGCTGGCATCGAGGCCGATCGCGCGCGTGGCCGGCTGCGCGTTGTAGTGGGCCAGCCAGAGCGCGGTGCGTTCGGGATCGGCCAGGTCCTGCTTGTTGAGCACCTTGAGGCCCGGCTTGTGGCCGGTGAGTTCGGCCAGCATCGGGTTGGCGCTGGAGCCCGGCAGGCGCGCATCGAGCAGCTCGATGACGACGTCGATGTCCTTGATCCGTTCGGCGATGGCCTTCTGGGTCAAGTGCATGTGACCGGGGAACCACTGGATGGCCATCGGGAATGTTCTTTCTCTTGCTGCGGGAAGGCCTGCGATTGTCGCCGCGGGCCCGAAGCTCAGGCCCGCAGCGCGTCGCGGTAGCGCCGGCTGCAGGGGATCTGCGTGCCGTCGCGCATGTGCAGCCGGGCGTCGCCGCCGTCGAGCGGCTCGATCTCGGCCACCCGGTCCAGGTTGGCCGCGTAGCTGCGGTGCACGCGCGCATAGCGGGCCGGATCGAGCTGGGCCAGGAAGTCGGTCAGCGTGGCGCGCAGCAGGTAGTCATGCCCGTTGACGCGCAGGCCGACGTAGTTGCCCTGGGCCTGCAGCCAGTCGATGTCGCTGGCCGCGATCAGGAACTCGCGCCTGAGCTTGCGCACCAAAAAGCGCTCGGGCCGCTGCGGCGCCGCCTCGGGCGCGGGCGGCGCGGGCTCGGCCGCACCCTCCGGCGCATCGAGCACGCGCGCCTCGCCCTGCAGCCGCAGCATGAAAAGCCGGTAGCCCAGCAAGGTCACGAGGAAGAGCGCGTAGGTGCGCACGTCCTTGAGGTACTCATAGAACCACTTCTCGGCCCAGGGGCCGAAGTCGTACTGGCTGCCGGCCAGCGCATAGACCGCATGGCGCAGCGCCACCATGCCGGCCACATGCACCAGGCTGAAGACCACGCTGCCGGCCAAGTGCCAGGCCCAGTTGCGGCCGAGCGTGGCCAGGTTGAGCGGGAAGCGGCGCTCGAAGGCGAACACCGCCGGCACCAGCGCGAGCAGCACAAGATGACTGGAAAGCTCCCAGGCCACCGGCTGCCACAGGGGCACCTCGCGTCCCAACTTGCCCGCGTCGACCACGGCGACGGCGGTGTTGAAGACCGCCTGCAGCACCATCACGATCACCCAGAAGGCGATCTCAGCCCGCCGCCGATAGGGCTGGTAGCGTTCGAACAGGTTCTTCGGCATGGCGGGATTCTCGTGAATCCGGATCGGGACGGCCGAATTTCGTCCCTCCGGAGCCGCCGCTCGTCACAAAGCGCCGGCGGATCGTCCCCTGGCCGCCCCTGCGCACCGAACCGCACGCCACCATGGCCGCCTTGCCATCCAAGGAGCCGGACCATGAGCACCGACCGACGACACGACATCGATGCGCTGCGCGCGCTGGCCTTCCTGCTGCTGATCCTCTACCACGTGGCGATGTACTACGTGGCCGACTGGCCGTGGCACCTCAAGAGCCCGCATGCCGCCCACTGGCTGCAATGGCCGATGCAGGCCGTCAACATCTGGCGCATGGACCTGGTGTTCCTGGTGTCGGGCGTGGCGCTGGGTTTTCTGTTGCGCGGCCAGGAGCCGCTGCGCCTGGTTGGACAGCGTGCGCTGCGGCTGCTGCTGCCGCTGGCGATCGGCATGACGGTGGTGGTGCCCTACCAGGCCTACGCCGAAGCCGTGGCCAGGGGGCTGGTGGCGCCGGGATTCGGCGCCTTCATGGCACGCTACCTCGCGATGGGGCCCTGGCCCAAGGGCGCCTTCGCCGGCTCCGATTTCGGCATGACCTGGAACCACCTGTGGTACCTGCCCTACCTCTTCGCCTACACGGCGCTGGTGGCGCTGCTGCTGCCGGTGCTGCGATCGGCCGCCGGACAGCGGCTGCGCGCCGCCTTCACCGGTCTGCGGCGCTGGCGGCTGCTGGTGCTGCCGGCCCTGCCGCTCGTGCTCTTCACGCTGGTGCTCGGGCCGCGCTTCCCGGCCACCCACGACCTGATCCACGACTGGTACCTGCATGCCCTCTACTTCACGGTCTTTCTCTACGGCTACTGGATGGGCATCGATGCCGGCCTCTGGCGCGAGCTGGCGCGGGTGCGCGGCTGGGCGCTGGCGCTGGCGGCGGCCCTCCTCGTCGCCTACTTCGCGCTGAAGCTGGCCGGCGCCGATATTCGGCTGTTGCGCGTGCTGCGCGCGCTCTACCTGTGGAGCGCGCTCGCGGCCATCCTGGGCTTCGCCCATCGTTACCTCGACCGCCCCTGGCCCTGGCTGGGCTGGGCCAACGAGTCGGTCTACCCCTGGTACATGCTGCACCAGACGCTGATCGTTGCCGGCGCCGTCGCGCTCGCGTCATGGCGGCTCGGCCCGGTGCTGGAGCCGGTCTTGCTGGTGGCACTGACGGTGCTCGGCTGCTGGGCGCTGAGCGACGGGCTGATCCGCCGCATCGGCTGGCTGCGGCCGCTGTTCGGGCTCAAGCAGCGCGCCCCTGCGGCCGGCGATCGGCCGCGATTTCGAGACTTTGTAGCACGCTGAGTTGTAACAACGCCTCTAGAATCCCTCGCGCTGCGCGCCACCCCGGCTCGCAGCGCCCAATAACATCCAACGAGGGAGTTCCGATGTTCCAGCGCTTCGCCCTGGCCGCCGTCCTGGCGGCCACCGTTCCCCTGTCCGCCGCTCACGCCCAGCGTCCTGCGCCGCCGCAGGGTCCGATGATCCAGGGCTACCTGTGCTGCAACATGCGCAGCTACGGCAAGCAGATCAGCGACATCAACTACGACGAGCAGGGCATGAGCATCGTGGCCGCGGGCACGCCCGCGCGCATCACCGGCTACGACTTCCGCTGGGTCGACCTGGACATCGGCGGCCGTCCGCAACGGCTCAAGAACGACTACAGCCGCGACATCCCGACCACCGCGTTCGGGCAGCGCTACGTCGTGACCGAGGACCCGAAGATCAAGCTGGTCGGCTACCCGGAGAAGACGCGCGCAGCCATCGCGGCGATGAAGGTGACGC
The DNA here is from genome assembly GCF_964254305.1 of Variovorax sp. LjRoot84. NCBI lineage: Bacteria > Pseudomonadati > Pseudomonadota > Betaproteobacteria > Burkholderiales > Comamonadaceae > Variovorax > Variovorax sp. LjRoot84. Next base: position 1,959,263 of record NZ_CAXUTE020000001.1, on the reverse strand, counting down.
CCGGCATGACGCGCGAGCAGGTGCTGATGGCGCTGGGCTACCCCGTCAGCAGCGAGAACCCGAAGCTGGACGCCCCCGTGTGGCGCTACTGGCTCGATACCTGGGCCGAATACCAGGTGATGTTCGAGCCGGGCGGCACGGTGAAGACCATCGTGGGCGATCCGGCGACGCTGAACCGGGTCTCGCTGCCCTGATTCACCGGCCGTAATCGATGGGCCGGCTGTAGGCCGGGTCGCGGTGCCAGTCCCAGTAGGTCTGGAGCAGGCGCTGCGTCACCGGGCCAGGCACGCCGTCGCCCAGCACCTGGTCGTCCACCCGCGTCACCGGCAGCACGCCACCACCGGAGGTGCTCAGAAAAGCTTCGTCGGCGCTGCGCAACTCCTCGGCCGGCAGGTCACGCAGCTCGACCCGCATGCCGAGCGTCTCTGCGATCTCGATCACGGTGCGCCGCGAGATGCCTTCGAGCACGCCGTCCTTCGGCGTGACGACGGTACCGCCGCGCACGCCGAAGACGTTGAAGCCCGGACCTTCGACCACGTTGCCGGCCGCATCGGTCAGCACCACGGTGTCGGCGCCCGCATCGAGCGCGCCCAGGAGGCCCATGGTGAGGTCGTTCCAGTGGTAGTTCTTGGCCTTCGGATCGACCGAGCTCGCCGGGATGCGCTGCACCTCGCTCACTTTCAGGTGCAGGCCGCGCTCGCGCTGCACCTCGTTGGCGATCCACACGAAGGGCACAGCGAAGGCGTAGAAGCGATTGACCGCCTGGCGCGGATCGCGCGAGCCCCAGGGCGGCTGGCCGCGCGTGACGATCATCTCGACATAGGAATGCCGCAGGCCGCTTCTGCGCACGCATTCGGTCAGCACCTCGGTGATCTGCGCCGTCGTGAGGCCGGGGTCGAGCCGGAAGCGCTCGCAGCTGCACATGAAGCGCTCCAGATGCGCATCGAGCCGGAAGAAGGCGCCTTCCCACACGGTGACCACGTCGTAGGTGGCGTCGGAGCGCAGAAAGCCCCAGTCGGTGATGGGGATGGCGGCCTCGGCGATGGGCACGTAGTTGCCGCGTACGAAGGCAACACCGCCGGAAAGGTCGGGCACGGAGGGCATGACTTGGAAACTCCTTCGGTCGCATGCTCCAAATGCTTACGCACGGAGCCTGGGTTGGGCGCAAAGTCGGTCTTGTTCATCAGCAGATGAGCGCGAAAGGTACCTGACATGCAGATACAAGTGAACACCAGCAACGGCGTCGAGAACAAGGATGCCCTGGAACGCTGGGCCAATGAGGAGATCAGGCATGCATTGAGCCGTTTCGCGGCCGACGTGACGCGGGTCGAAGTGCACCTGAGCGACCAGAACCATGATGCCAGCGGCGGCGGCGACAAGCGCTGCGCGATGGAGGCGCGCCTCGCGCGCCATCAGCCGGTGGCCGTGACGCAGCACGCGCCGAATCTCGATGAGGCCTTCCGCGGTGCGGCCGACAAGCTCAAGCGCGCACTGGACAGCGCGCTGGGCCGCCTCAGCAAGCACGGGCGCGAATCGATCCGCAAGGACGGCGGCGCGGTCGTCGAATGAGCGCCAGCTTCATCGCTTCCTGATCGCGGGCGCGGGCAGCGCCTTCTTGCGCACGGCGCGCGGCGTGTCGGCCGGGATCAGCGGCGGCCGCTGGCCGGTCTGCATCCAGGCATCGTAGAAGTCGATCTTCTTGTCGACCAGCGTCAGCGCGCGCCGCCATTCGGCGATGGTGGTGTTCACGCGCTCGCGGTGGCCGGCCAGCATGTCGCGGCGCTGGCGCAGCGTACGGCTGCCCTGCATCACCAGCGCGGTGTACTCGCGCATCTCGGCGATCGACATGCCGGTCGCGCGCAGCCGCTCCATCAGGTCGAGCCAGCTCACGTGCAGCTCGCCGTAGACGCGCCGCCCGCCTTCGTCGCGCGCCACGCCGGGCACCAGGCCCTGCGCCTCGTACCAGCGGATGGCATGCACGCTGCGGCCGGTGCGCGCGGCCAGCTCGCCGATGCGAAAGGCGCTACCCGGCACGCGCCGGCGCCTCCAGCGCTTCGTCGACGAGCGCGGTGTCGAGGTACTCCGTGAGCTCGACCACCTTGCCGCCGGCCAGCCGGTAGATGAAGCAGTACTGGTTGTCGTAGCGCTTGCCGAGCTTGGTGGCGACCTCGCCGTTGCACTGCACGACCACGAAGTCGTCTTCGGCGATGAAGCGCTCGGCCGTGTTGAGGTAGCGGCCTTCGAATTGCGCGTACAGGGGCTTGAGCAGTTCGTTCTGCACGACCTGCTTGCCCTTGTAGGTGCGTGACCAGGACGTGCGCCCCTTCATGATCCAGCTGAAGTCCTCGGCGAGGCTGTCGACGAAAGGCTTGCCGTTGCCCTTGGCGAGCTCGGCGTGGATGCCCTGGATGAATCTCTTGTTCTCGATGGCGTTCATGGCGTATTTCCCGTGTTCACCGGACGACCCGGTGAAACCATTGGAAATGCTCCAGCGCACTCTAGGTCAAGAGCGATTTTTCCGCCAGGGCGGAAGCCGGGCCTCAGTCGTTGCGGCGACTCAGCTTCTCGCAGTAGTCGAGCAGCAGTTCGATTTCTGCCGACTTGTCGAAGAAGGCGTCGGCGCCCAGCGCCTTGGTGCGCGCCCGCATGTCGGGCGTCGCGTAGTTGCTCAGGACCACCACCTTCTGATGCCTGGCCCTCTCGCGGCAGGCACTGACGACACCAAGGCCGTTGCCCTGGTCCAGGAACAGGTCGACGATGGCCACGTCCCAGCTGTCGCGATGATTGCGCAGCCAGTCCACCGCCTCGGCCTCCCCGCTCGCATGGGCGACGACGGTGGCATCGGCAATGTCTTCGAGGAATCCGACGAGGTTCTCGCGAATCACGGCGTTGTCTTCGACCAGATAGGTCTTCGTTGTCATTGGGGGCACATGTGAATATGGATGCTTGATGTCATGATGAGCTGCGATTTCAGCGCCGCGGTGAGCCATCTCGGCCAATGCAGGTAGGCATAGACCTACCCGATTAGCACGGAAGTTCTTCAATAAGCATGGCAACAACACGCTTCGTAGATGTCCAGGCGCTTTCCGGCCTGGTTCAGGCCCTCGGAACATCCCGCTTCCTGGAGGCGCTGGCCGACACCATCAGGGAAGATTTCCTGCGCTGGCCCGAGTTCGACAAGTCGGCCCGACTGGCCAGCCATTCGGCGCTCGGCGTGATCGAGCTGATGCCGGTGTCGAACGGACAGCGCTACGCCTTCAAGTACGTCAACGGCCACCCCGGCAACACGGCCCATGGCCTGCCGACGGTGATGGCCTTCGGCGTGCTGGCCGAGGTGCAGACCGGCCTGCCTGTGCTGCTGTCGGAGCTCACGCTGACCACCGCGCTGCGCACCGCCGCCATGTCGGCCCTGGCCGCGCAGGCCGTGGCGCGGCCGGGATCGCGCCGCATGGCCCTCATCGGCAACGGCGCCCAGAGCGAGTTCCAGGCCCTGGCCTTCCACGCGCTGCTGGGCATCGACGAACTGCGGATCTACGACATCGACGCCCAGGCGATGGACAAGCTGGAGCGCAACCTGGCGGCCTGGCCGGCCCTGCGCGTGCGGCGTGCCGCGAGCGTCACCGAAGCGGTGCGCGGCGCCGACATCGTCAGCACGCTGACGGCGCGCAAGGCGCGCGCCACCATCGTCACGCCCGAGATGCTCGAGCCCGGCATGCACCTCAACGCGATCGGCGGCGACTGCCCGGGCAAGACCGAGCTGCATGCGGAAGTGCTGCGCGCCGCGCGCGTGTTCGTCGAGTACGAGCCGCAGACCCGGATCGAGGGCGAGATCCAGCAGATGGCGGCCGATTTTCCGGTGGTCGAGCTGTGGCGCGTGCTGGCCGGCGCCGAGGCCGGCCGGCAGAGCGAGGACCAGGTGACGGTGTTCGACTCGGTGGGCTTCGCGCTGGAGGACTACTCCGCGCTGCGCCTGATCCACGCGCTCGCGCTGCAGCATGGCGCAGGACAGGACATCGCGCTCGTGCCGTCCGCGGGCGACCCCAAGAACCTGTTCCGCCTCACCAGGCCGCGGGCTGGCTGACGGCGAGCGGCGGCATTTCCGCCCAGTGGTTCTTGAAGCCCAGGCGCGCCGGCGAGACGTACTGCTCGCGGTAGATCTCGAAGGGCATGCTGTCGTTCGCCTCGATCTCCTTCTGGGCATCGATCGAACTCTGCGTCATGCGTTCGAAGTTCGCGCGTTCTTCGGCGGAAAAGGGCAAGGCCAGCAGCTCGGTGCGCGTGCGTTCGGACTGCGCCCGCACGAAACTGATGAAGGAGTTGTCGTGCGCGCGCGCCATCGCCTCGAGCACGCGCGCAGAAGGCAGGGTGGCCGGGTCGGCCAGGCCTTTCTCTGCCGCGCGCACCGCTTCGGCATGCCGGGTGCCACCGTGCGCGGCGTCGAGCGCGGCGGCGATCGGGCCGAACTGCTCCAGCAGCTCGGCGCCCCATTCGGTGAGCGCAACGTCGCGCCCGCCGCGCTGCAGCTTGAGGCCGGGCGCGCGGCCGCGTGCAGCCGTGAGGTGCTGGTTGTGGGCCAGCTCGGCAATCTCCTCGCGCGTGTCGGGCGGGCTGTCGGCCAGCAGGCAATGCAGCAGGAACACGTCGAGAAAGCGCATGGTGGGCGCGGCGATGCCGATCGGCTCGAAGGGGTCGAGGTCCATCAGGCGGACTTCCACATACTCGACACCGCGCTCGCGCAGCGCATGCAGCGGCCGCTCGCCGGGGTAGATCACGCGCTTGGGACGGATGGTGCCGTAGAACTCGTTCTCGATCTGCAGCAGGCTGGTGGCGAGCTGGTTGTAGTCGCCGCCGGGATTGCGGATGCCGATCGCCTCGTAGGCCGGCCAGGGCCGCGTGAGCGCGTCCTGCAGCGAGGCGCCGTAGCCGTCGAGGCTGTTGTAGCTCACCGCCAGCGAGGCCTGTGCCTCGCTCTGGTAGCCCAGCCGCCCCATGCGCAGCGAGGTGCCGTGCGGCATGTGCATGCTGCCTTCGCCCAGCGGCTGTAGCTCGTGCGGCCGCCCGGCCACGAAGCTCGAGCACAGCGCCGGCGAGGCGCCGAACAGGTAGAGCAGCAAAAAGGCGTGGCGGCGGAAGTTGCGGATCAGCGCGAAGTACTGCTCGCTCGACACCTCGGGCAGCGACCAGTTGTAGTGGATGCCCGAGATGGTCTGCATGCGCCGGCCGTAGCGGTGGCTCAGGCCCATGCGGTAGACGCTCTTGGCGCGCCCCACGTTGGAGGCGCCGTAGCGCCCGATCGGAATGGTCTCGTCGGCCGGCAGGCCGCAGGGCATGCTCGAGACCCAGAGCCGTTCGTCGCCGGCTTCATGAAGCACGCGGTAGGTGAACTGGTGCACCTGCGTGAGCTCGGCCAGGCAGGCCTCCACGTCGGTGTGCACGCCGGTGATGAGCTCGAGCTGCGACTCGCTGAAATCAGTGGTGATGTGCGGGTGGGTGAGCGCCGAACCGAGCGCCGCCGGATGCGGCGTCAGCGCCAGCGTGCCGTCGGGCTGGGCACGCAGGCTCTCCTTCTCGATGCCTCTACGGACTCCCTTCAGTCGCGCGGGTGTGAGCGCTCCCAGGCGCTCGTGCAGTTTGCTCATGTCGTTATGACCCGTGAATCTTTGTGGGGCGGAAGGTAGCACGGCCGCGAACGGCTTGCTGGCCTCGGTATTTGAAGCGAAAACGCCGTTTCTGCTATACCCCGCGACGGTGCCGGCCATCCCTCCGGCGACTCAGGGGAAACCATGATCGACGTCGTGCGCAGCGTACAGGCATTCAATGCGGGCCGCGATCCCGAGCGCCTGCAGATGAAGTACGAAGCCATGCGCAAGAGCCCCTTCGTGTTCCTGCGCGGCAGCTGCCACCGCTTCTACGAACGACTGGCGCCCGGCGCCCTGCCCGCCTCGCCGCTCGGCTGGGTGTGCGGCGACCTGCACCTCGAGAACTTCGGCAGCTTCAAGGGAGACAACGGCCTGGTGTATTTCGACATCAACGACTTCGACGAGTCCGCCCTCGCCCCGACCGGCTGGGACCTGGTGCGCTTCCTGGCCAGCGTGCGCGTCGGCGCCGCCACCCTCTCGCTGCGTCGCCAGGAAGCGCAGCAGCTGTGCCGCGCTTTCCTCGACGCCTACGCCGAGACGCTGGCGCAGGGCGAGGTGCGCTGGGTCGAGCGGGACACGGCCGACGGGCTGGTGGGCGCGCTGCTGCGCGGCCTGCGCGAGCGCAAGCGCGTGCCCTTCCTCGACGAACGCACCAAGCTCAAACGCACAGGAGGCAAGCGCAGCCGGTTCCGGCGCAAGCTGCGCACCGACGGCAAGAAAGCGCTGCCCGCGAGCCGCGAGCAGCGCGAGCGCGTCACCGAAGCCATCCGCAGCTTCGCCGAGAAGCAGCCGAATCCGGACTACTACCGGGTGCTCGATGTGGCGCGGCGCATCGCCGGCACCGGCAGCCTGGGCGTGGAGCGCTATGTGATCCTCGTCAATGGCAAGGGCTCGCCCGGCGGCAACGGCCTGCTCGACCTGAAGCAGGTCAACGCCTCTTCGCTGCTGCCGCACCTGAAGACAACCCAGCCGGCATGGAAGAACGAAGCCCAGCGCGCGGTGGCGCTGCAGCAGCGCGTGCAGGCGGTGTCGGCCGGCCTGCTGCAGCCGCTGCGCATGGGCCGCGCGCCCTTCGTGCTGCGCCACCTGCAGCCTTCGGAAGACCGCGTGACACTGGATCGCTCGGCGCAGAAGCTGAAGACGCTGGAGCAGGTGCTGCGCACCATGGGCCGTATGGTCGCGTGGGGCCAGCTGCGCAGCGCTGGGCGGCAAGGCTCGGCCATCGCCGACGAACTCGTCGCCCATGGCCACAGCCGCAAGTGGCGCCAGCCGCTGCTCGATGCGTCGCGGGACTGCGCCGCCGATGTCGCCGCCGACTGGAAGGCCTACGGCGAAGCCTTCGACGACGGCGCATTCACGCGCTGATCTTCAGCCCAGCACGCGCAGCAGGAAGCGGTTGAGATCGGCGATCTCTTCCATGCACACCGAGTGCTCCATCGGGTACTCGTGCCACTCGACCGCATGGCCGAGCGCGGCCAGCGCATCGCGCGAGGCCCGGGCGCGCTCGATCTGCACCACGCCGTCGCGCGTGCCGTGGCCCAGGAAGACCGGCGTGTCGTGGTTGGCCGCATGGCGCTCGGCGGCCGTGGTCGCGGCCAGCGGCAGGTAGCCCGACAGGCCGACGATGCCGGCCAGCCGCTCGGCATGGCGCAGCCCGGTCAGGAGCGCCATCGCGCAACCCTGCGAAAAGCCGGCGACCACGATCCGGCCGGCCGCGATGCCGCGGGCCTTCTCGTTCGCGATCAGCGCCTCGATCGCGGCCTGCGAGCGGCGCAGTCCGGCTTCGTCCTCGCGCTTCACGAGATCGGCTGCAGCGATGTCGTACCAGGCCGGCATACGGTAGCCGCCGTTGATGGTGACCGGAATCACCGGCGCATTGGGGAACACGAAGCGCACCGGCCCGACGGCCGACAGGTCGAGCTCGTTGGCGATCGGCACGAAGTCGTTGCCGTCGGCGCCGAGGCCGTGCATGAGGAGCACGGTGGCGGTGGGGTGGGGGCCGGTTTCGATTTCGATGGGGGCAAGGGACATGATGAAGGGTCTGGCTTGGGATTGGATGACGCGAGTGTGCCTTGCCTGCGGCGCTTGTCGCCATCGGCTGCTAGCATCCGGCGCGACGCGCCAACAAGAACAGGAATTCTCGTGACCTCTCCCATCACGCCGATCAGCCGGCGCAGGACCATCGTCGCCACCACCATCGGCAACGCCCTCGAGTTCTTCGACTTCACCGTCTACGGCTTCCTGGCCCTGGTGATCGGCAAGCTCTTCTTCCCGACCTTCGACAGCTACGGCCAGCTGCTGCTGACGGTGGCGAGCTTCGGCGTCGGCTTCATCATGCGGCCGCTGGGCGGCATCGTGATCGGCGCCTATGCCGATCGCGCCGGGCGCAAGAAGGCGATGACGCTGACCATCTTCCTGATGGCGCTGGGCTGCGCAATGATCGCGGTGGCGCCCACCTATGCGCAGATCGGCGTCGCGGCGCCCGTGCTCATCGTGCTGGCGCGGCTGATCCAGGGCTTCTCGGCCGGCGGCGAGGTGGGCGCGTCCACCACCTTGCTGGTCGAGCACGCCACGCCGGCCAACCGCGGCTACCTGGCGAGCTGGCAGTTCGCGAGCCAGGGCCTGGGCATCCTGCTCGGCGCCGCGGTGGTGGGCGGGCTCTCGTTCGCGCTCGGGCCGCAGGGCATGGAGAGCTGGGGCTGGCGCGTGCCCTTCGTCATTGGCATGCTGATCGCGCCGGTGGGCATGTACATCCGCCGCCATCTCGAGGAATCGCTCGACGTCAAGGCCGAGCCGGCGGCCGGTGCGGCGCCGCGCAGGAGCAGCCTCGCCGAAGTGTGCGGCGAGCACGGGAAGACCGTGCTGTCGGCCATCCTCGCCATCACCGGCGGCACCGCGGCCGCCTATGTCGTGACCTTCTACATGCCCACCTATGCGGTGCGCCAACTGGGCCTGCCGCCGACGGTGGCGCTGTTCGGCGCCGCGCTCACAGGGCTCCTGTCCTTCGGGCTCGCGCCGCTGGTGGGCCTCCTGTCCGATCGCGCCGGCCGCAAGCGACTGATCGTCTGGGGCCGCATCGCGATGATGGTGCTGATCTATCCGGGCTTTCTGTGGCTCAACCTCTCGCCCACGCCGGCCGTGCTGTTCACCGTGGTGGGCTTGCTGAGCATCGCGCTGGTGGTGCAGACCGTGCCCGCCATCACGATGCTGCCCGAGATGTTTCCCAAGCACGTGCGCGCGAGCGGCATGTCGCTGGTCTACAGCGTGGGCGTTTCGATATTCGGCGGCTTCTCGCCCTTCGTCAGCACTTGGCTGGTCAACGCCACCGGCAGCAAGCTGGCGCCGGCCTGGTATCTGCTGGGAATGACGCTGGTGTCGTTCCTCGGCCTGCTCTGGCTCAAGGACTTCACCGGCAAGGACATCGACGACGCCTCGGCCCACCGGCCGGATGCCGAGCCCTCTTCAAGGACTGCCCGTGCATAGCAGCCCTGCCGCTCGATACTTCTCCGGCACCTACGCCGAAGCCCGCCGCAAGTTCCTCGATGCCGCCGCGGCGCGCGGCGCGGCCCTCGAATCCTTCGTGCTCGAAACCCATCGCGGCGCCCTGGGCGAAACGCTGGCGACCGACACGGCCTACCTCGGCACGCCCGGCGCGGCCAGGCTCTTGATCGTCAGCTCCGGGACACACGGGCCCGAGGGCTTCTGCGGCTCGGGCTGCCAGATCGCGACGCTGCACGACGACGACCTGCTCTCGCGCCTCGAGCAGGCGGGCATCGGCCTGCTGCTGGTGCACGCGGTCAATCCGCACGGCTTCTCGCACCTGCACCGCACCAATGAAGACAACATCGACCTGAACCGCAACCACATCGACTTCGATGCGCCGCTGCCGGTCAATGCGGCCTATGCGGAGGTCGAGCCCTTCGTGCTGCCGGCGACCTGGCCGCCTAGCGCCGACGACGAGGCGGCGATGGCCGCCTACATCGACAAGCACGGCATGCGCGCCTGGCGCGCCGCCGTCACGACCGGCCAGTACGTCGCGCCCGACGGCGTGTTCTATGGCGGCAAGGCGCCGTCATGGAGCAACCGCACCATGCGCGGCATCCTGCGCAAGTTCGGCGCCGCCGCGACGCACATCGGCTGGATCGACATCCACACCGGGCTCGGTCCCTACGGCCACGGCGAGAAGATCTACCCGGGCCGCCCGGACGGCCTCGCCCAGGCGCGCGCCTGGTGGGGCGCCGACGTGTTCGCGCCCTTCGACGGCCAGTCGGCCTCGGCCGACGTGTCGGGGCCGGTGGTTTCGGCCGTCTACGACGAATGCCCGCAGGCCAGCGTGGCGCTGATGGGCCTGGAGTTCGGCACCCTGCCCGACCTCGAAGTGCTGAATCGCCTGCGTGCCGACACCTGGCTGCGCAGTCACGCGCAAGCGCCGGCCGAACAGCAGCGCGCAATTCGCCAGCAGCTGCGCGACGCCTTCTACTGCAACAACGACGAGTGGAAGGGCATGGTGCTGGGCCAGGCGCGCACGGCCTTGCTGCAGACGGTGCAGGGTCTCAAGACGGCCTAGGAAAAGCGCGGCGCCCTGCGCTCGCGCAGGGAAGCGATGCCCTCGCGCACGTCGGGCCCCGCAAAGCCCATGAACTCGAGCGCCAGCGAGGCGTCGAAGCTCGGGCCGGCCAGGCGCAGCCAGTTGTTGAGCGCGTACTTGGTGAAGCGGATCGCGCTCTGGCTGCCGGCGGCCAGTTTGTCGGCCAGCTCGTAGGCGCGCGGCAGCAGCTCAGCCTCTTCCACCGCGAGCGAGACCAGGCCAATGCGCTCGGCCTCCTCGCCGCTCACCGGTTCGCACAGCAGCAGGTAGTACTTGGCCTTCGCCATGCCGCACAAGAGGGGCCAGACGATCGCCGCATGGTCGCCGGCCGCGACGCCCAGCCGCGTGTGGCCGTCGACGATCTTCGCGCTCTTGCTCGCGATCGAGATGTCGGCCAGCAGGCCCGCCACCAGGCCTGCGCCCACGGCCGGCCCGTGCATCGCGCTGACGATCGGCTTGTCGCAGTTGACGAGGTTGTAGACCAGGTCGCGCGCTTCCTTCCAGACGCGCACGCGCGTGGCGTCGTCGGTGCTCATCTGCTCGACCATCGCCAGGTCGCCGCCGCCCGAGAAGCCCATGCCCTCGCCGCGCAGCACGGCGCAGCGCACCGTGTCGTCGGCCGACACGTCGCGCCAGATCTCGGCCAGCTCGCGGTGGCCGTCATGGCCCGCAGTGGGCAGCTTGCCGTTCTGCGCGCGCATCTGGATGTCGAGCACCGCGCCGCCTTCGCCGCGGCGCGTGATCGCGAGGGTCTGGTAGCGGGCGTAGTCCATGGCGCTGCCTTTCTTCAGTTGCGCGCGGCCAGCTCGCGGCAGCGCTGCAGGTTGGTGTTGAAGTTCGTGGTGAGCGTCGGCTGGCAGGTGTCGGCCGAGAGCTTGAAGCGGCACAGGCCCACGACGAGGAAATCGGTCACGGCCTCGGTGCACATCGGATAGCGCGCCAGCGCCGGGTTGGCGCGCGTCTTGAAGCCCCAGCTGTCGGAGAAGTCGAGCATGCGGCCCATCGCATCCTCGAAGTAGTCGCGGTCCTTGTTGGCGATCGCCGCATCCATCGCGGGAAGCTCGGTGCCGAGGAAGCCCATGGCGGCCGCGGGGAAGCGGTCCGCATCCTGCTGCTGAGCGGCTGCGCCCGTCGCGACGACGGTCAGCAGAAAAGGGGCGATGGTTCGTGCGGAAGCGGCGAGGAGGCGATGGCGGATGGATCCCATGGTCGGCGGTATGGCGAGTGGTCGCGGAAGCGATATTTGAACCCAAACACCGCCACGCGCCGCCGGCGCGCGAAAACCCGCCTACCAGCGCAGCTTGACACCCACCGAACCCTGCACCGAGGACTTCACCCGTGCCTCGCCGCCGAGGGCGAAGACGCGCCCCACCTCGCCGTAGACGCTGGTGGCCGGCGTCAGCGCCAGCGTGAAGCCACCGGCCACTTCGCCCGAGCTGTAGCCGACGCCGCTGGCGATGCGCGTGGTGGCCGCCGGGCCGATGAACTCGGCGACGTCGGCGCCGCCGCTCGCGCGGTACAGGTTCGCGCGCACGTAGGGCTGCAACCGGCCGGCGCCGGCGGCGATGTCGCCCTTGATGCGCACGCCCAGGCGGCCGATCCAGCCGCCGTCGGCGTGCTGCCGCACAGTCGCGCCGCCGATCAGCACATCGTCGAAGCGGGCGCGCTGATAGATCAGCTGCGCCTGCGGCTCGATGCGCCAGCTTTCGGAAAGGGCGAAGGACTGGCCGGCTTCGATCGAGGCCGTCAGGCTCTCGGCCCTGCCCGATGCGTTCGGGTTGCCGTCGGGGCGCACGGTGGTGCGGTGGCGGCCGGCCTGCAGCACGGCGTCGGCATAGAGGCCGCTTGCGTCCATCCAGGTGGCGTAGCCGCCCAGGTAGCGCGATTGCAAGTCGGTGCTGCCGACGCGCCCGAGGGTGCCCCGCGCATTGCCGCTCACATCGGCGCCGCCGTCCAGGAAGCCGACATAGAGGCCGGCGCGCCAGTTGCCGGCGGCGAGCAGATCGGTGCCGGCCTGCAGGCCGCTCGCGTGGCCGCGGCTGTGTGCGCGAGCGACGCTGTCCTGGCCGATATCGAGGTCGCCGTAGACGGCACGGGCCCAGGCGCGGCGCGGCGCGTCGCCGGCCGCCGGGGCCGCCTCGTCGCCGATGCGGCGGTGCAGGTTGCCCAGCATGCCGAGGTCGGCCTGGCGCAGTTGCGCCGGCAGTGCCGCGAAGAGCGGGACTTCGGCGCGGTAGGTCGGCACGGTCACCAGCGGCAGGGCCAGCTTGACGGTCGTGTCCGCGGTCGTGGTGGTGGGCGCGTCCGGATTGACAGGCGCCACCGGGGACGCAAGGGTCGTCTCGGAACGCAGGTACCAGTTCTCGCCGGTGCCTTGGACATCGGCCGCGTACAGGCGGTACTCGAAGGCGCCGGCATCGACGTGGCCATTGGCCAGCGCGAAGGCGTCGCGCGTGCTCTGAGCGGTGGTGGTGGCGCCGTTGCGCGAGCTCACCACCTCGATGCCGTTGCCGGTGGTCTGCGCGCCGAGACCGCCGAGGTTGGTGATGCGAACCGTGGTCTTGCCGCTCGCACTGGCGCCCGGGCCGCTCAGCACCAGGCGATCGCTCAGGCTGTTGCTGCCGCCGAGCACCGTGCCGAGCTTCAGCACGCCGCCGTTGCCGATGTAGGCGCCGGTCACGGTGAGCGTGCTGCCGGCGGCGGCGCTCAGCAGGTTGACGGTGCCCGAATTGCTCAGCGAGGCGATGCGCTGGTTGAAGCCTGCGGTATCGAGCGTCGCGCCGGAGGCCACGGTGTGCGCGGAAGCAGCGCTGAAGGTGTTGGCCGCGGCCGCCTTCAAGGTGCCCGCTGCGACCGTGGTCGCGCCGCTGTAGCTGCTGGCGCCCGAGAGCACCGTGGTGCCGCTGCCCACTTGGCGCAGCGCGCCGCTGCCGCTGATGGCGCCGGCGAGGTTCAGCGTGTTCGAGCGGTTCGCGATCAGCGTCGCGTTGTTGACGATGTCGCCCACCACGCTGCCGCTCGTGCCGCCGTTGCCCAATTCCAGCGTGCCGGCGCTGACGGTGGTGGTGCCCGTGATCGCCTGGTCGAGTGTGAGCGTGAGCCTGCCGGCACCGGTCTTCTCGATGCCGCCCGTGCCGGACAGCAGCCCGGTGTAGCTCGCATCATCGGGCTGCGCGAAGCGCACCAGGCCGTTGTCGGTGATGGCCAGCGGCGCGAACTGCGCGCTGGTCTGCAGGATCCCGTCCGCATCCACCGTCATGCTGCCGGTGTAGCTGCTGGCGTTGGCGCCGAGGATCAGCGTGCCGCCGGCGACCCGCGTGCTGGTGATGCCCGAACCGGGCAGCGCGTTGTTGAAGGTCCAGGTGCCGCTGTCGTTCTTCACCAGCGTCTGGAAGTTCGACAGCGTCTGGGCGAAGGTGTCGGTGCCGCTGCCGTTCAGGGTCAGCAGGTTGCTGCCGCCGCCGCCGCCGCCGTTGATGCTGCCGGTGATCGACGAGCCGGTGTAGACGTTCAACGTGTCGTTCGCATTGGCAAAGTTCAGCGATCCGACGAGCCGCCCCTGATTGGTGAAAGCGATCGCCATCGTGCCGGCGACGCCCATGATGTTGCCCGCGCCGCCCTGGTATTCGATGACGCCGGTTTCGCCATTGATCACCGTGTTCGCGCCGTTCGACGATTCGAACCAGATGGCGGCGCCGCCGGCCTGCGAACGGATTTCGCCGTGGTTGACGATCAGGTTGCCGCTGCCGTGCGCGTTGACGGCTTCCGCGTTGTAGGCGGTGCCGTTGGACAGCAGCTTGGCGCCCTGCTCGATCGTGAGCGTGTTGCCCGAACGGAACTCGATGGTGTTGGCGCCGGTGCCGTAGTGGCCGTTGGCGCTGCCCGCCGCGTGATTCTGCACCGTGGCATTGCGCTGGATCAGGATCGTGCCGTTGTCGCCCATGCTGATGGCGGGCAGGTCGACGGTGCTGATCACCGCGTTCTGCTGCACGTCCACCGAGCCGCCGGGCGTGGCGTCGTAGCCGCCGATGACGACGAAGGTCTGCGGGGTGCCGGCGGTGCAGGTGATGGTGTTGCTGCCGCTGCTGGCGCAATCGGCGGCGGCAGTGCCGGCCAGGCCCAACAGAACCATGGCCAAGACGGGCGCCTTCGTGCTCGACTTGCCAACGCCGCGCGCCAGTTCGGAGGCCACGGCCCAGATCCCTTGCGAGGGGCTCCAGACCACCCGGAAAACGCGGTTCATGCGCTTCTTTCTTATGAAAATGAATACTTAAGAATGTAGTTCTTAGGTTTACATGTCCTAAGGAAATAATTCACGGAATCGGCGTGGATCGCCCGAAGTTGGTGCGCAGTGACGCCCCGTAAACTCGGGCATGGCTTCCAGATCCCCCAGAGCGCCGCGCATGGTCGAGCGCGGCCTCATGTGCATCCTCATCGGCGCGGCGGTGCTGCTCGCGCCGCACTTCCTGCAGTCGCCCGCCTGGCGCGAGACGATAGGCGGGGCTTACGTGGTCGGCTGGTTCGCGCTGGTGCTCGGCGTGGCGCTGGTCGCCGTCGACCTGTTCCAGCGCGCGAAAAAGTCCGGAGGCCGCTGATGCGCGACCCGGTGCGCGTGGGCGACCGCCAACGCTTCGACACGCTCATCGATGCGCGCTCGCCGGCCGAGTTCGCGATCGACCACATCCCCGGCGCGATCAACTGCCCGGTGCTGGACGACGAAGAGCGCCGCATTGTCGGCACGCTCTACAAGCAACAGGGCGCCTTCGAAGCGCGCCGGGTCGGCGGCGCCATGGTGGCCGCGAACATCGCCCGGCACCTGAAGGCGCAGTTCGCCGACCGGCCAGCCGACTGGAAGCCGCTCATCTATTGCTGGCGCGGCGGCCTGCGCAGCGGCTCGATGACGACCTGGCTGCGCCTCGTCGGCTGGGACGCGCAGCAGCTCGCCGGCGGCTACAAGAGCTGGCGCCGCCACGTGATCACGCAGATCGAAACCCTGTGCCCGCGGCTCGAGCTGCGCGTGCTGTGCGGCGCCACCGGCAGTGCCAAGACGCGTGTGCTGCAGGCCATGGCGGCGCAGGGCGAGCAGGTGCTCGACCTCGAAGGCTTCGCCGCCCACAAGGGCTCGCTGCTCGGCGCCCTGCCCGGCGTGCCGCAACCTTCGCAGACCGCCTTCGAGACGCGCATCGCCGAGCTGCTGGACCGCATCGATTCGCAAAAGCCGCTCTACGTCGAGGGCGAGAGCCGACGCATCGGCCGCCTCAACGTACCCACGGCGCTGGTGGAGCGCATGCGCGCGAGCCGCGTGATCGAGATCGACGCCACGCCCGAAGCGCGCCTGGCCTACCTGCTGCGCGACTACGCCTACCTCGGCGACGACCCGGAGGCGCTTTCGCGCCAGCTCGCCATGCTGAAGGAATTGCACGGCAAGGTCGTGATCGCGCGCTGGCAGCAATGGGCCGCCGAGCGCAACCTGCCCTCGCTGTTCGCGGAGCTGACCGCGTTGCATTACGACCCGGCCTACAAGCGATCGCAGGCCAGCCATTTCGCGCGCTGGGACGAACGGCAGGTCTTGCGCGTCGACGACCTTTCGGACGAAGGCGTCGAGGCGATCGCGCGCCGCGTGGCCGCGGCCGGCCAGGAACTCAGCGCTTCTTGAGCGCTTTTTTCACGAGCTCGACCACGCCCAGCACGATCGCGCCGGCCACGATGCCGACGCCCGCATTGGCGCCCATCGAACCGAGGCCGCCGACCAGGCTGCCTGCGTTCAGCGCCCAGGCCTCGACCGCATGGCCCAGGGCCGGCACGCCGTGCACCAGGATGCCGCCGCCGACCAGGAACATGGCGGCGGTGCCGGCGATGGAGAGCGCCTTCATGAGCCAGGGCGCCGCCGCGAGGATGCCGCGGCCGAGCGCTCGCGAGCCCGCGCCTTCGCGCTGGCTCAGATAGAGCCCGGCGTCGTCGAGCTTCACGATGCCCGCCACCAGGCCGTAGACACCGACGGTCATGACCAGCGCGATGCCGACCAGCACGCTCAACTGCGTCACGAAGGGCTGGCCCTGTACCGTCCCCAGGGTGATCGCGATGATCTCCGCCGACAGGATGAAGTCGGTGCGCACCGCGCCCTTGATCTTGTCCTTCTCGGCCGCGACCACGTCAACGCCGGGGTCGGCAACCGCATGCTCGTGGCGCGCCGTGTCGGCCGCGTGTTCGTCCTTGTGCAGGAACTTGTGCGCGAGCTTTTCGCAGCCCTCGAAACACAGGAAGGCGCCGCCGATCATCAGGAGCGGCGTCACCAGCCAGGGCAGCCAGGTGCCGATGGCCAGCGCCGCCGGCACCAGGATCGCCTTGTTGATGAAGGAGCCCTTGCACACCGCCCACACCACCGGCAGCTCGCGCTCGGCCTTGACGCCCGAGACCTGCTGCGCGTTGAGCGCCAGGTCGTCGCCCAGCACGCCGGCGGTCTTCTTGGCGGCAAGCTTGGTGAGGATGGAAACGTCGTCGAGAACGGTCGCAATGTCGTCGAGCAGAAGCAGCAGACTGGTCGCCATCGTGATTTATTTTTAGACGTTGCGTTTGAGGCGGATCTCTTCGATCTTGATACCACCGATCGAGGTCGTCTTGGCGGTCTTCATCTCGCGCTTGAAGCCGGCCAGTTCGTGGAAGCGCATCGCGCGGTCGTTGCGCAGCGGCACCCAGATGGTGACCAGCGTGCAGCCCTCTTCCTCGAGGCCGTCGCGCGCGGCATCCCACAGCGCGACGCCGACGCCCTTGCCCCAGTGCTCCGGCTTGACGTAGATGGCCCAGATTTCGCCGGTGGTCGAAGGTGTCTTGGCATCGCGCGAACGGTCGAAACCGACGAAGCCCACCACCTCCTCGCCCAGCACCGCCACATGCACCTGCGGCTCGCTGAACTCGATCGCCTCGCGCCATTTCGCTTCGCGCGTGGACGGCGCCAGCGCACGCAGCTGGTCTTCGGGCAGGATGCCCGTGTAGGCGGCCCGGGCGGCGGCGGCGTGAACTTCGGCGATGGCTTTGGCATCGCGCATGGTGGCGGGGCGAACTTCGTAGTCGGACATGGATGCGGCGGAACGAACGGTAAAGGGCCGTATTGTCGCCGCGCCGGCAGGCCCTAAACTTCCTGCTGCATTCGCATCTATCCGGAGAATCACCATGGCCAAGAGTCAACAGCGCAGCAACAAGGAAGCCAAGAAACCCAAGAAGGACAGCTCCCCGCCGAAACCGCCAGGCGCAGGCATCGAACCGGTGCGCACCATCACCACCGCGGTCATCCCGCGCGGCAAGCTCAAGAACAAGTGACGACGGCGCCGCAGCAGCCCCGCAACCCCTTGCACGGGCTCACGCTCGAGGCCATCGTGACGGCGCTGGCGGCGCACTATGGCTGGCAGGGCCTGGGCGAGCGCATCCCGCTGCGCTGCTTCACCAGCGACCCGAGCGTGGCCTCCAGCCTCAAGTTCCTGCGCAAGACGCCGTGGGCGCGCGAGAAGGTCGAAAGCCTCTACCTCTTCATGCTGCGCGAAGAGCGGCGACAGGCCTCGCGCGGCACGCCGCCATGAAGGCGCGCATCGAGCCCGGCGGGTTCGACTTCGACACCGAGCCCGGGCTCACGCTGCTGCAGTCCGCCGCTGCGGCCGGCATCGAGCTGCCGAGTTCCTGCCGCAACGGCACCTGCCGGACCTGCATCAGCAAGCTGAGGGCCGGCGAGGTGCGCTACCGCATCGAGTGGCCGGGCGTGAGCGCCGACGAGAAGGCCGAGGGCTGGATCCTGCCCTGCGTGGCCGAGCCGCTGGGCGATGTCACGCTCGACGTGCCGTACGCGTTTTCACACTTCTGACCGAACGATCCGGTCGCGCTGCGCGAGCGAGGGAAAGAGCCGGAACCAGGCGAGCGCCACCAGCACCGTGCCGACGCCGCCCGTCACCACGGAGCCCACCGGCCCCAGCAGTGCCGCGGTGGCGCCCGACTCGAACTCGCCGAGCTGGTTGCTGGCGCCGATGAAGATCGAGTTGACGGCGCTCACGCGGCCGCGCATCGCGTCCGGCGTTTCGAGCTGCACCAGCGTCTGCCGGATCACGACGTTGACCATGTCGGCGCCGCCCGAGACCGCAAGCGCGATCAGCGAGACGAGGAAGCTGCGCGAGAGGCCGAACACCACCATGCAGACGCCGAAGGCACCCACCGCCATCAGCAGCGTGCGCCCCACGTGCCGCTCGATGGGCCGGCGCGTCAGCATGATCGACATCGCCAGCGCACCGACCGCCGGCGCGCTGCGCAACAGGCCCAGGCCCCAGGGCCCCGTGTGCAGGATGTCCTTGGCGAAGATCGGCAGCAGCGCGACCGCGCCGCCGAGCAGCACCGCGAACAGGTCGAGCGAGACGGCGCCGAGCACGGGCTTGCGCTTCCAGATGAAGTCCAAGCCTGCCAGCACCGTCGCCAGCGTGACCGGCTCGCGCGGCGCCGGCATGTGGTCGTAGCGCAGCTGCATCAGCAGCAGGCTGCCGACGGCGAAGAACAGCAGGCTCGCGCCGTACACCACGCCCGTGCCCGCCGCGAACAGCAGACCACCCAGCGCCGGCCCGCCGATGATCGCGCCCTGCATGCCGGCCGAGCTGAAGGCCATCGCGCGCGGCAGCATCAGCGGTGGCACGAGCAGCGGCGTCAGCGCCTGCTGCGCCGGCATCTGGAAGGCGCGCACCGCGCCCAGCACCAGCGACAGGCCGAGCAGCAATCCGCGCGAGTCCTGATGCGTGTAGACGGCGCCGAGGAGCAGCAGCGCGACCGCGCCCTGCACCGCGAGGCAGGCGGCGACGATGCGGCCGCGATGGTGGCGATCGACGATGTGGCCCGCCAGCAACGCCAGCAGCAGCGCCGGCACGAACTGGTAGAGCCCGACCAGGCCGAGATCCCAGGCGCTGCCGGTGAGCTCGTACATGTGCCAACCGATCGCGACCAGCAGCATCTGGGCGGCGGCCGAGCCGAAGAGCCGCGCGGTCCACAGCCGCATGAAGGGCCGCTCGCGCGTGAGATCGGAAAAATTCGGCGAGGCGGCGCGGGCGGACATTGCATCGAGGATAGCTGAGCATCAAAGGCTTCTAGACTTGCTAGGCCAATGACTTCGCTGCGCGTGATCCACGAAGACTCCCATCTGCTGGTGCTCGACAAGCCCGCCGGCCTGCTGTGCGTGCCCGGGCGCGGCGAGGACAAGCAGGACTGCCTCAGTGCGCGGGCGCTGCAGCGCTGGCCCGATGCGCTGGTGGTGCACCGGCTCGACATGGCCACCAGCGGCCTGGTGCTGATGGCACGCAGCCCCGCGATGCAGCGCGCGCTCGGCGATGCCTTCGCGCAGCGGCGAATGCGCAAGCGCTATGAAGCGATCGTCGACGGGCTGCTGCCGCTCACCGACGAATGGGCGCTGATCGATGCGCCGCTGGCAGCCGATTGGCCGCGAAGGCCGCTGCAGAAGATCGATCCCGAATCAGGCAAGCCGAGCCAGACGCGATGGCGCGTGAAGCGCCTGCTGCCCGAGCGCCATGCGAGCCACCTGTGGCTGGAGCCGCTGACCGGCCGCAGCCATCAGTTGCGGGTTCATCTGCTGTCGATCGGCCACCCGATCCTCGGCGATGCGCTCTATGGCAGCGAGGAAGTGCGGCAACGCGCGCCGAGGCTGCTGCTGCACGCGAGCGCGCTCGAGTTCATGCACCCTGCCGACGGGCGAGTACGGCGTTTCGAGAGTCCGCCGCCGTTTGCCTGAAAAAAGCCTTTGCCTCCGGCCCTCAGCCCTTGACCACCAGCACGGGGACTTTCGAATCCTGCAGCACCCGCTGCGTCACGCTGCCGAGCAGCAGTTTCTCGATGCCGGAGCGCCCGTGCGAGCCCATCACGATCAGGTCGGCCGCGATCGCCTCGGCGGTATCGACGATGCCTTCGTGCACCACGTGGCCATCGATCACGCGCTGGTCGCTGTGCAGCCCTTCCGCCGCCAGCGCCGCGACACCGCGCGCCAGCGCCGCGTTGGCGCTGCTGGTGGCGGCTGCGAGGTATTCGTTCTGGCCGAGCGCATAGTCGGCGCCCACGCCGATGAAAGGATAGTTGTCCACCACGTGGATCAGGGTGATGCGGCTGCCGAATGCCAGCGCCAGTCCGCTGGCCTTGCTGACCGCAAGCATCGACGTTTCGGATCCATCGATCGGGACCAGGATGTGATTGAACATGGCAGACCTCTTTCGTTCGCAAGGCTCGCAGGGCGAGCCGGACCCCGAATTTACATCCAGGGAGAGGGCCGGACTGTAGGACGGCTACGGTCCGGCAAGTGGCGTCAATCGCCTTGAAATGCGTCGGCGCGGCAGGTCACGACCAGCGTGTCGCGCCAGCCCGGCTGGCCTTCGACCAGCGGCTGGATCGGCGTCGACTCGTGGATCATGCGCGCGTCGTCGAGCAGGAGCAGCGTCCAGGGCTCGGTCATCGTGAAGCGTTCGCCGCGGCGGCCCGCGGCCTCGAACACGCGCGTTTCGCCGCCCTTGATGTTGTGGCGCCCGATCAGCGCGACCGCCACCAGGTCGACGCCGTCGCGGTGCGCGCCCTCCGGCGTCGGCCGGCCGATGCCATCGGCGGTGTCGATGCGGAACTGGTGCGCCTCCACGTACCAGCGCTGCGTGCCGCGCAGGCCGCTCGCCACGCCGCCCAGGCCGCGCAGCAGCCGCTGCCATGCGGGCTGCGCCAACGTTCCCGCTTCCATCGGCGCGAACCAGCGCTGCATGCCGCCATGCAGCGCGTTGTATTCCACCGGCTGCCAGTGTGCGCGATGCGGCACCTGTTCGAGCGCCGCATCCTCGACCGTGAAGCAGGCATGGCGCCGCGTGCGATAGCGGCCGCCGTCCTTCAGGTATTCGTCGGGCGGCAGTTGGTCCCAGTCGCCGTGCAGCGCGTCGAATTCGGTCAGCGAGGTACCCAGCCACTCGGCCACGCCTTGCGGACTCAGGACGACGTAGCCGTCCTGGCGCAATGCGGCGACGAGTCGATCGGGCGGCGTGAACGGCGGATTGAAGAGGCCGCTGCTCACTCCGTCACCTTCACGTCCTTCCAGAAGGCGACGCGGTCCCGGACCATCTCCGCTTCGGGCTTGGGGTCGGCGTAATACCAGGCGGCATCGGTGTGGAGCTCGCCGTTGACCAGCAGCGAGTAGTAGCTTGCGCTGCCCTTCCAGGGGCAGGTGGTCTTGTGGTTGCTGAAGGTCACGTGCTCGCGCTTGAGCGAGCTCATGGGGAAGTAGTGGTTGCCTTCGACGAGCACGGTGTCGTCGCTCTCGGCGATGGTGACGCCGTTCCAGGTTGCTTTCATGACAAGGTCTCCATGCCCGCAGAACGCGGGCAGCACCTTATTGTGCCGCGGGCGATTGCAGCCAGTGGACGCTGAACAGGCGCTCGGGATCGGTCCACACCGCGGCCGGCCTGAAGCCCGCCTTCACCGCGAGCGCACGCAGGCCTTCGGCGGTGAACTTGTGCGAGTTTTCGGTGTGGATGGTTTCGCCCTCGTCGAAAGCGAAACGCTGGCCGTCGAGCGTGACGGTCTGCGCGCGGCGGCTCACCAGGTGCATCTCGATGCGCCGCAGCGGCGCGTTGTAGAAGGCCGCATGCGTGAAGCCGTCGAGGTCGAAATCGGTGTCGAGCTCGGCGTTGGCGCGGCGCAGCAGGTTGAGGTTGAAGGCCGCGGTCACGCCCTGCGCATCGTTGTAGGCCGCATGCAGCAGCGCCGGGTCCTTGACCAGGTCGACGCCGAGCAGCAGGCCGCCGCCGCGCAGCAGGCGCTGGGCCAGTTGCAGGAAGGCGAGCGCTTCATCGGGACTGAAGTTGCCCAGGGTCGAGCCGGGAAAGAAGCCAACGCGCTGGCCCATGCCCTCGCCGCGCGCGGGCAGCACCAGCGGCATGGTGTAGTCGGCCACCAGGGGCTGCACCACCAGCCGCGGATAGTCGTCGCGCAGGCGTTGTGCCGCCGCTTCGAGGTGCTCGCCGGAAATATCGATCGGCACATAGCGCTTCGGCGCATCGAGTGCGTCGAGCAAGAGCCGCACCTTGGTGAGCGAACCGGCGCCGAATTCGATGATCTCGGCCTTCGGGCCGATCTGGGCCGCGATCTCGGAGGCGCACTCGGTGAGGATGCGCAGCTCGGTGCGCGTCGGGTAGTACTCGGGCAGCTCGCAGATGCGGTCGAACAGCGCCGATCCCGCGACGTCGTAGAAGAACTTCGGCGGGATGCTGCGCGCGCCGCGGCTCAGGCCCGCGAACAGCTCGCGGCCGAAATTGGAAAGCGGCGCGGCCCGCTGCGCGGTGCGAAACGCGTGGAGGTTGAATGCAGGATTGCCCATCAGAGCCCCTTCGCGAGCCGCAGCCCCGAGAACTGCCAGCGCGCGGCCGGCGGGAAGAAGTTGCGGTAGCTGGGGCGCGTGTGCCCTTCGGGCGTGGCGACGCTGCCGCCGCGCAGCACCAGCTGGCCGACCATGAACTTGCCGTTGTATTCCGTCGCGATGCCCGCGAGCGGGCGAAAGCCCGGGTATGGGTCGTAGGAAGAACGCGTCCACTGCCACACATGGCCGCTCATCTGCGTGATGCCGGGCGCGTCGTGTGCGGCCTCCCATTCGAACTCGGTCGGCAGCCGCGCGCCGGCCCATTCGGCGAACGCGGCCGCTTCGTAGAAGCTCAGCTGGGCCACCGGCGCCTCGGGCTCCAGCGGCCGCACGCCGTGCAGGCCGAAGACATGCCAGCTCACCGTCGCACCTTGGTGGGCAAGCCGCGGATCGTCGGGCGCGAGCCAATACGCCGGACGGCGCCAGCCCTGGGCCTGCACCGCGGCCCAGCCGTCGGACAGCCAGAGCTCGGGCCGCTGGTAGCCGCCGTCGGCAATGAACTGCGCATAGTCGCCGCAGCTCACCAGCCGGTCGGCGATGGCATAGGGCCGCAGCAGCGCCGCGTGGCGCGGTGTCTCGTTGTCGAAGGCGAAGCCTGCGCCGCCATGGCCGACCTCGACCAGGCCGCCGGACTGCGGCAGCCATTGCATCGGCGGCGGTACCGAGGCCAGGCGAAGCGCCGGCGCCGCCGCGGCCCGGTACGCGGGCAGCAGCGGGTTGCAGGACAGGGCATGCAGGATGTCGGTGACGATGAGCTCCTGGTGCTGCTGTTCGTGATGCAGCCCGAGCGTGACGATCGCCGCGATCGCATCCCAGTCCCGGCCCTCGCCCGCCGTCTCGAGCAGCGCCTCCACCGCTTCGTCGACGTGGCGGCGGTAGGCATGCACCTCATCGAGCGAAGGCCGCGTCAGGAGCCCGCGCTGCGGCCGCGGATGGCGCGGGCCCAGCGCCTCGTAGTAGGAGTTGAAGAGATAGTGAAAACGCGGATCGAAGACGCGGTAGCCCGTGGCATGCGGCTGCAGCAGCACGGTCTCGAAGAACCAGGTGGTATGGGCCAGGTGCCATTTGGTCGGGCTGGCATCGGGCATCGACTGGATGCACTGGTCTTCGGCCGAGAGGGGCGCCGCGAGCGCGAGGCTTTGCGCACGCACCGCCTGGAAACGATCGCGCAGCTCGTATGCAGCAGGCGCGGCCGGCCGGATGAGATTCATGGGGTCTCCAATTTTTGGATCGAAAGGTTTTAGCCCATGGAGACAGGCGGGTGCCGTAGGACAAGCCCGCGCAGTCGAACGCGACACTTTGGCACAAGACGCTGGTGCGTGCCAGAGCCCTGCGTATCATCCGGCAGATGAGTACGACTACCTCCTCCCAGCGCCCCCGCATCGTCATCGTCGGCTGCGGATTCGGGGGCCTGGAGGCGGCGCGAAAGCTGCAAGGCGCCGATGTGGACGTCACCGTCGTCGACAAGACCAACCACCACCTGTTCCAGCCGCTGCTCTACCAGGTGGCGACTGCCGGGCTGGCGGCGCCCTCGATCGCAGCGCCGGTGCGCCTCCTGTTCCGCCGCCAGCCCAACATCACCACCCTGCTCGGCGAAGTCACGCAGATCGATCCGGTTGCGCACGAGGTGCAGCTGGCCAGCGGCACCCGCCTCGGCTGGGATCACCTGATCGTGGCCGCCGGCGCCACCCACAGCTATTTCGGCAACGACGGCTGGGCGCGAATGGCACCGGGCCTGAAGACGCTGGCCGATGCCTTCGAGATCCGCCGCCGCGTGCTGATGAGCTTCGAGGCCGCCGAGATCGAGCCCGACCCGGCGCGGCGCCGCGCGTTGCTGACCTTCGCGGTGATCGGCGCCGGCCCCACCGGCGTCGAGATGGCCGGCACGCTGGCCGAGATCGCGCGCCACACGCTGGAAGGCGAGTTCCGCCGCATCGACCCGGGCAGCGCCGAGGTGCTGCTGATCGAGGGCGGCCCGCGCGTGCTGCAGGCCATGCCCGAAAGCCTGAGCCAGCGCGCGCTGGAGCAGTTGCAGAAACTCGGCGTGCAGGTGCGCCTCAACGCCAAGGTCACGGCCATCGACGAGACCGGGCTCACGGTCGAATCGCCCTTCAGCGACGGCGGCGCCGGCACCGGCAGCCACCGCATCGACTGCCACTGCGTGATCTGGGCTGCCGGCGTGGCCGCCTCGCCGCTGGGCCGCCTGCTGGCCGCCGCGACCGGGGCCGAGACCGACCGCGCCGGCCGCGTCAAGGTGCTGCCCGACCTCAACGTGCCGGGCCATCCGGACATCAGCGTGGTCGGCGACCTCGCGGCCGCCATGAGCCACCGGCCGGGCAAGGAGCCGAAGCCGGTGCCCGGCGTCTCGCCCGGCGCCAAGCAGATGGGCCGCGCCGCGGCGGTGAACATCCTGCGCCGCATCGCGGGCAAGGAAACGGTGCCCTTCCGCTACCGCGACTACGGCAACCTCGCGACCATCGGCCGTAACTCGGCCGTGGTCGACCTCGGCACGCCCTTCGGGCCGCTGCGCTTCTCGGGCCGGCTGGCCTGGCTGTTCTGGCTGTTCGCCCACGCTTATTTCCTGATCGGCTTCCGCAATCGCATCGTGGTGCTGATGGACTGGGCCAGCGCGTACTGGAGCTTCCAGCGGCATGCGCGGGTGGTGGCGGAGGTCAGGGGCAGGGGAGAGTCCTGAGCGGACGGTTCCGCCGGCGGCCATGATCTCTTTCGACGCCGACACGCATCGCTTCAACCTGCGAGCCGCAGCGGTCGTGCTGCACGAGGGCGCTGTGCTGCTGCACCGCATCGAGGGCGATCCGTTCTGGTCGGTGCCCGGCGGACGGGTCGAGCCCGGCGAAACCGCTGCCGCCGCAGTCGTGCGCGAGCTGCGGGAAGAACTGGCGGAGACCGTGCATTGCGAACGCATGCTGTGGGTGGTGGAGAACTTCTTCAACTACCGCGGGCGGGAGCACCACGAAATCGGCCTGTACTTCCTGGCAGAGCTCTCCCCGGGTTCGCGCCTGCTCGCAGGACCCGGGCCCTTCATGGGCAGCGAGGGCGAACTCGCGTTGACCTTCGAGTGGTTCGACTGCGCAAGGCTCGGCAAACTCGATATCCGGCCGTCGTTCCTGGCGCGCGCGCTGGCGTCGCCTGCGCTTCCGTTCGAACATGTGATCCACCATGAGCGAGAAACCGCCTGAATCCCTGTCGTTCCGGCCGCTCGAGATGACGGACCTTCCGATGCTTCACGAATGGCTGTGCCGTCCGCACGTCAGCCAATGGTGGCAGCCCTCCCCCACGCGAGCCGAGGTCGAAGAGGAGTTCGCGCCGTTGACCGACGCCGGCCGCGACACGACGCACGGCTATATCGCCCTGCTCGGAGCTCGCCCCATCGGCTTCATCCAGTGCTACGTAGTCATGGGTTCCGTCGACGGCTGGTGGGAGGAAGAAACCGACCCCGGTGCGCGCGGCATCGACCAGTTCCTTGCCAACGCGGAAGAGCTCGGAGCGGGCCTCGGCAGCGCGATGGTGCGCGCATTCGTCGACCGCCTGTTTCTGGACCCCGAGGTCAGCAAAGTGCAAACCGATCCTTCGCCGGACAACGGGCGCGCCATCCGCAGCTACGCGAAGGCCGGCTTCGTTGCCCACGGAGAAGTCATGACGCCCGACGGCCCCGCCCTGCTGATGCTGCGCACGCGATCGACCGGCGACCCATCCACCTGGAGCACACAATGATCCACATCCGCGACATCGACCACCTCGTCCTGCGCGTCATCGATCTCGACCGGATGCTTCGCTTCTACTGCGAGGTGCTCGGCTGCACGATCGAGCGGCGGCAGGATGCCATCGGCCTCGTTCAGCTCCGCGCCGGGCGCTCGCTCGTCGACCTCGTTCCGGTGGACGGCGAACTCGGCCGCGCCGGCGGTGCTGCGCCGGGCAAGGAGGGGCGCAACCTCGATCACTTCTGCTTTCGCGTCGAGCCCTTCGACG
Source organism: Variovorax sp. LjRoot84 (assembly GCF_964254305.1). Taxonomy (NCBI): domain Bacteria; kingdom Pseudomonadati; phylum Pseudomonadota; class Betaproteobacteria; order Burkholderiales; family Comamonadaceae; genus Variovorax; species Variovorax sp. LjRoot84. The sequence continues at coordinate 1,932,628 of NZ_CAXUTE020000001.1, read as the reverse complement.
AGGCCGCCATTCGCCGCCACCTCGAAGCCCACAAGGTCGAAGCCGGCCCGCTGGCGACCCGAAACGGCGCCGAGGGCGAGGGGCCTTCCATCTATATCACCGATCCGGAGGGCAACGTGATCGAACTCAAGGGACCGCCCGACAATTGATCCTTTCCATCGAATCGCGTTCATCCCATGTTGACTCCCGAACACCTCAACCAGCGCGGCGCAGAAAACCTGCCCGGCCATCTCGGCATCGTCATCACGCACGCGAGCCTCTCGGAAGTGCGTTCCGAACTGGCGGTGAAGACATCGCTCATGGCGCCCAACGGCTACCTCCATGCGGGGAGCGTGGTCACCTTGGCCGACACCTCCTGCGGCTACGGCTGCGTCGCCAACCTGCCCGAAGGCGCGACGGGCTTCACGACCCTCGAGCTCAAGTCCAACCATCTCGGCACCGCGCGCGACGGCACCATCGAATGCACGGCAACCTCGGCCCATCTCGGCAAGACGACGCAGGTATGGGATGCCGTGGTGAAGCACCGGGAGACGGGCAAGACCATCGCCCTCTTCCGTTGTACGCAGATGGTTCTGTACGCCAAGCAGAGCGGCTGAGCGCCGAAAGCCCCGTGGAAAAGCCGCTCGCCTTCCACGAGGTCTCCGCCGAGCGCTGGCCGGACTTCGAGCGCCTGTTCGAAGCCAAGGGAAGCCCCAAGTATTGCTGGTGCATGGCCTGGCGCGCATCGTCCGCGGAAGCCAAGGAAGCGGACGACGCCAGCCGCAAGGCGGCGATGAAAGAGCGCGTCTGCTCGGGCACACCGGTGGGCCTGCTGGCCTATGCCGGCGAGGAGCCCGTGGCGTGGTGTTCCATTGCGCCGCGCTCGACCTACCGGCGCCTGGTCGGCGACCAGAGCGCCGACGACGGCATCTGGTCGATCGCCTGCTTCTTCGTCGTCCGAAGACTGCGCGGCACGGGGATTTCGCGACAGCTCATCGCCACCGCGGTGCGCCACGCGCGGTCGCATGGCGCGAAGATGATCGAGGCCTATCCCGTGGACGCCGACTCGCCAAGCTACCGTTTCATGGGCTTCGTGCCTGTGTTCGCGGAGGCAGGCTTCGCCGAGGTGGGGCGCGAAGGCAAACGCCGCCACGTGATGCGCCTCAAACTTTCATCACCACGCCGTTCGAATAAATGAAGATTCGCCCTTTCCAGCCTTCCGATGAAGGCAGCGTCGTCGCACTCTGGCACGCATGCGGCCTCACGCGCCCATGGAACGATCCGCACCGCGACATCCAGCGCAAGCTGGGCGAACAGCCCGAGCTCTTTCTGGTCGCCACCGAGAACGACGCGCTGCTCGGCTCCGCGATGGTCGGCTTCGACGGCCACCGCGGCTGGGTCTACTACCTTGCGGTATCGCCGCAGCATCGCAGGCTGTCGATCGGCCGGGCGCTGATGCAGGAAGCGGAACAGTTGCTCATCGAACGCGGTTGCCCCAAGATCAACCTGCTGATCCGCTCGTCCAATGCCGAGGTCATCGCGTTCTACCGCAAGCTCGGGTACACGCAGGACGACGTGGTCAGCCTCGGACGACGGCTCATTCACGACACCCCATGACGCACATCGAAAACAAACTCAAATCCCTGGGCCTGGTTCTCCCGCCGCCGATTGCAATGCCCGCCGGCGCGGTGCTGCCCTTTCCCTGGGTGCGCATCGTCGGACAGCGGGCGCTGATCTCGGGCCACGGACCGCAGCATGCCGACGGCTCGCTCGCCGAGCCGCTCGGCAAGGTCGGGCGCGAGCTCACGCTCGAGGATGGTTACGAGGCGGCGCGCCTGACCGCGCTGGGCATGCTCGGCAGCCTGAAGCGCGCGCTCGGCGACCTGGACCGCATCACGGCCTGGGTCCGCGTGTTCGGCATGGTCAACGCGGCACCGGGCTTCGACCGCATGCCGTCCGTGATCAACGGCTTCTCCGACCTGATCCTCGAGCTCTACGGGCGCGAGGTCGGCGCGCACGCACGCAGCGCAGTCGGCATGGCCGAGCTGCCCTTCGACATTCCGGTGGAGATCGAAGCCGAGGTCGAAATCCGCGACTAGGACCCCGTTCCCTTGCTCTCCGCCTCCTGTAGCAGCCGCCACATCACCTTGCCGCTGCCGCTCTTGGGCAGCGCATCGACGAACTGCACCGCGCGCGGAATCTTGTAGACCGCCATGTTCTCGCGGCACCAGTCGATGATGTCCTTTTCGGTGGTGTTCTTGTGCGTGGCGCGCAGCACCACCACGGCCTTGACCGACTCGCCGCGGTAGTCGTCCTTCATGGAGATCACGCAGGCTTCCTGGATCGCCGGGTGGCGGAACATCAGCAGTTCGACCTCGGCCGGCCAGACCTTGAAGCCACTGGCGTTGATCATCCGCTTGAGTCGGTCGGTCATGAAGAAGTAGCCGTCCTCGTCCATGCGGCCCATGTCGCCGGAGCGGAAGAAACGCTTGCCCTCGAACTCGACGAAGGCCGCGGCCGTGGCGTCGGGCCGCTTCCAGTAGCCCTGGAACACCTCGGGGCCGTGGATGATGATCTCACCCGATTCGCCGATCGGCATCTCCTTCAAGGTGTCGGGGTCGACCACGCGCGCATCGGTGCTCAGGTAGGGGATGCCCAGGCACTGCTGCTTGGGGTTCTCGAAAGGGTTGGTGTGCGAGGGCGCCGCGGTCTCGGTGAGGCCGTAGCCCTCCTGGTACTTCAGCCCGTACTGCTCCAGCAGCCGCTGCGCCACCGCCTGCGGCATCGCCGCGCCGCCGCCGCCGATGTAGGTGAGGCTGCTGAGGTCGAAGTTCGCGAAGTTGGGGCTGGCCATCAGGTCGATGACCATGGTCGGGATGTTGGTCCAGCTCGTGACCTTGCGGCGCGAGATCAGGCGCCCCGCCACCTCGCGGTCCCAGCGCGGCATGATGACCAGCGTGCCTCCGACCAGGATCGTGGTGTGCATCATGCTCACCACGCCGGTGATGTGGAACATCGGCACCACGGCCAGCACCACCGCCTCGCACGAGCCCAGGCCCCAGAGCTGGCCCGCGAAGGCGTTGTGCATCGGGCTCGAATGGTTGTGGATGCAGCCCTTGGGCAGGCCCGTGGTGCCGCTGGTGTAGGGCAGGAGCGCCATGTCGTTGGCGCCGACCACGTGCTCGGGCGGCGCATGCCCGGAGTTCAGCGCATCGGTCCACGCCATGACGGCGCCGTCCGCCAGCGCGGGCAGCGGATGGCGCGCCAGCAGCCAGTCGCGCCACACCGGCGGCGGCGCCTCGTCGCCGCCGGTGTCGGCATCGAAGGCGTCGGTGAACTGGGTGACGATCATGTGCGCCAGCCGGTCCTTGGGCGCGAGCGCGTCGCTCGCCTTGGCGAGCTCGGGCGCCAGGTCACCGGTGGTGATGGCGACCCTGGCATCCGGATCGGTGATGTAGTGCTTCAGCTCCTCGGCGCGGTTCATCGGATTGACCGGCACCACCACCGCATTGGCGCGGAGGATCGCGAAATGCGCGATCACCAGCTGCGGGCAGTTCTGCATGTCGAGGATCACGCGGTCGCCGCGCTTCACGCCCAGCGCATGCATCGTGCCGGCCAGGCGCTCGACCTGGTCGGCGAGCTCGCGGTAGCGGGTCTCGCGGCCGAAGAAGACCATGGCCGCCTTGTCCGGAAAGCGCGCCGCGGAAGTGGCGAGGTTGTGCCACAGCGAGGTGGCGGGAACGGTGATCGAACGAGGCAGGCGCTCTGGCCAGAACTTGTAGTGCGGGCGGTCCATACGGTGATCAGTCTCCAATCAGCGCCGAGCCTACGATGCCGGGCGCGCGCCTCGCATCGGGGAAGCCCCGACGGCGTCACCTGGGTGACTCCCGGCGCGTTCTGCCGTACAACGGCAGGTCGTTCCACCCCACCCACCAAAGGAGCTCACATGGCAGCAGACAAGCACGCAAGCGTTCACTGGGAAGGCGCCGGCAAGGCCGGCAAGGGCCAGATCAGCACCGAAACCGGCGCGCTGAAGGACTACCCCTACGGCTATACCAGCCGCTTCGAGGACGACAAGCGCGGCACCAACCCCGAAGAGATCCTGGCCGCGGCACACGCCGGCTGCCTCACGATGGCGCTGGCCTTCGCGCTCGAAGGCGCGGGCTTCACGGCCGACGCGATCGACACCAAGGCCGCGGTGCGCCTGGCCCGCGACGGCGCGGGCTTCAAGATCGACCGCATCCAGCTCGAGCTCGAAGCCACCATTCCCGGTATCGACGACGCCAAGTTCCAGGAACTGGCGGCCGGCGCCAAGGCCGGCTGCCCGCTCTCCAAGGCGCTCGCCAGCGTGCCCGAGATCACCCTGAAGGCGAAGCTGCGCAGCTGAAGCCTGCGGCGGCGGGCCGCTGTTTATGATCGTCCGCCACAACGAGGAGACGAACATGAACAGCAGCACCAGGACGCTCATCGCGGCCTTGTGGATGGCGGCGTCGGCCCACGCCACCGCCGCCTTTCCGGAAAAACCCATCAAGGTCGTGATCGGCTTTCCGGCCGGGGGTCCGCTGGACCAGCACGCGCGCCTGCTCACCGACAAGCTGCAGGCCGTGCTCGGCCAGCCGGTGCTGGTCGACTACAAGCCCGGCGCGGGCGGATCGGTGGGCGCCGACGCGGTGGCCAAGAGTCCGGCCGACGGCTACACGCTGATGCTGGCGAACACGGGCGTGGCGGTGATCAACGGGGCGCTCTACAGCAAGCTGCCCTACAACACGCTGAAGGACTTCACGCCGATCGCGCGCACCGCGATGCAGCCGCTGGCGCTGCTCGTCACGCCCAAGCTGCCGGTCAACAGCCTGCAGGAGTTCGTGCGCTATGCCAAGGCACGCCCGGGGCAGATCAACTACGGCTCGGCCGGCAACGGCGGCATCAGCCACCTGGTGCCGGAGATGTTCAAGACCGCCACCGGCCTCTTCATGGTCCACATCCCCTACCGCGGCAGCGCGCCGGCCTTCACCGACCTCATGGGCGGCCAGGTCCAGTTCATGGCCGAGTCGATCCCGCAGGCAGCCAACTATCACAAGCAGGGCAAGGTGCGCGCGCTCGCGGTCACCAGCGCCGCGCGCAATCCCGCCCTGCCCGATATCCCGACCGTGATCGAGAGCGGCATCAAGGGCTTCGAGGTGGTCGGCTTCTACGGTTTTCTTGCGCCGGCCGGCACGCCGAAGGACGTGGTGGCCAAGCTCAGCGACGCCTTCAAGCAGGTGCTAACCAGCCCCGAGGTGCGCGATCGCATGGTGAGTCAGGGCGCCGACCCAGCTTTCCTCGATAGCGAGGACTTCGCAAGGTTCCTCGCGGCTGAAACCCCGCGCTGGGAAAAGGCAGTCAAGGCCTCCGGTGCAAAGATGGACTAGGTGTTGAGTCACAGATAGCGCATTAGTTTTCATTTCGACCTTACCCTGGAACTCGGTGTTCCACGTCGGCGGACTCGCAATGCGAGCCGCGACTCGCGCGCGCTTCGGACAGCGCGCGAGGGCGCTATTTGGCCGCACAATCTGCGGAGAATTTCCATCGCTGGAAGATCGACGTCCACTGCAAGCGCTGATCCAAACATCCGCCATCTCTCTCTTATGATCCTTCCGACTACGAAGCAGGCCTCGGTTCTCGTTGTTGAGGACGATGAGAATATTGCGTACCTGTTGAAGTTCATGCTGGAGCGGGAGCAGTACAAGGTTGCCCTGGCGCGGGACGGCCGCAAGGCCAAGGAGTTCATCGAAGCTCAATCGCCGCCGCACATCGCCTTGCTCGACGTCATGCTGCCCTTCGTGGACGGCTTCGAACTCATCCGGCTGATCCGCGGCAGCATCACCTGGCGGTCCGTCCCCATTTTGATGCTGAGTGCCAAGACGCAAGAGCAGGACGTGGTGCGGGCGCTGGATGCAGGTGCCAACGACTACGTCCAGAAGCCATTCGCTCCCAACGAACTGCTGGCGCGCGTTCGCCGGTACGCAAAGGCACCCTCGTGAGGCGTGGTGCGGTCGCCGGCATCCTGTTTGCCGGGCCACTCGTCGCCGCCTGGGCCGGACCCGTCGATCACGGGGATTCGATCGAAGTCGCGGCCGAGCACCAATCATTGAGCAAGGGATTGGCGGACTGGCGGGAAACGTCGCTGCGGGTCGCCCGCGCGTACGGCCCGCGCGAACTCCTCTCCATGAATGTCAGGCGGACAGACCGGTTCGGCCTTGACGACACCTCGGCCGGTCTGGCCTACACAGTGCCGCTCGACCCGCGCTTCGTCGCCTCGATGGAAGCAAGCTTCAGTCCCTCGCATCGCGTCTTGCCCAGGCATGAGTTGGGGGCGGCGATCCAGTACGAGTTCGCACCCGCGTGGCTGCTGCACGGGGGCTTCAAGACCACCGCGTATGACAACACCACGGTCCGCCAGGGCCTCGTGCGGCTGGAGCGCTACGTGTCGTCGTTCAGCTGGTCCGTCGCGTGGCGGCCAACTCAAGCGCTGGGCACCTACGCGCAGGGGGTCGAGTTGCGGGGCAGCTACTACTACGGAGACAAGAATGTCGTGGGACTGATCCTCGCGGCCGGTCGGGAGGCGACTGCGATCGGCGAGCAGCGCGTGGTATTGGCGGACGTCCGCACCGTGGCTTTGACCGGTCGGCACTGGTTCGATCCAGCCTGGGCCCTGACGTACTCGCTGGAGCGAATCCGCCAGGGCACCTTCTACTCCCGAAGCGGAATTCGACTCGGTGTTCAATACAGCTTTTGAGCCGCTGGTGGCCTTCGGTCTCATCGCCGGAGTTGCCGTGTTGGGTCTTAACCTGGTGCTGGCCGGGCTGATCATTGCTCTGCGCGAACGACTGAAGCGGCAAGAGAGGGAGCAAAAGGAGTTCAAGGCGATTTGGCAGCCCGCGCTTTTGGGTGCCTTGTCAGGCCCTGCGCAGTACTTGCTGCCGCCGCTTAGATTGCAAGATCAGATCGCCTTTCTCAAATTGTGGAACTACATGCAGGAGTCCTTGCGTGGCGATGCCACAGTCCGTTTGAACGAGATCGCTCTTCAACTGCGCTGCGATGAGCTGGCCCGCCGCCTGCTCCGGGACGGAAATCCAACCGAGCGCCTGCTCGCCATGTTGACGCTGGGCCATCTGCGCGATAGCAGGGCCTGGGCCGCGCTGCAGATCGTTGTCCAAACCAATGAAACCATTGCATCGCTGACCGCGGCCAGGGCGATGATTCAAATCGATCCCATCGCCGGAGCACACCACCTCATGCCGTCGGTGCTGAATCGCCCGGATTGGGAAATTCCCCGGCTGGCGCGGATGCTGGGCGAAGCGCGCGTCACATTCGAATCGCTTCTTGTTCCAAGGGTCGCCGCGCTGCCGTCCGCCCAGAAGCTGCGCGGCCTCCAGCTGCTCGAAGTGCTGCGCACCCGACTGCCCGACGCTGCGCTGCTGGGCCTGCTCAACTCGGAGAAAGAGCCCACCATCATTGCGGCCGCGCTGCGCCTGGCGAATACCTTCGCTGTCCGGCCCGCCGTGCTCTCACATCTGGCGCACACCGACTGGCGTGTCAGGGTGCGGGCTGTCCATGCCCTGACTCACGTGGCCGTCCCGTCAGACGTTCCACAACTCGCTGCGATGCTCGGCGACAGCGAATGGTGGGTCCGCTACCGAGCAGCCCATGCGCTGGTGAGCCTGCCGTTCCTCGCACACGAAAGTCTCGACGGGCTCAAGCGCCTCAGCGACGATCGGTTGGGCCGACTGGCGCTCGATCATGTCTTTGCCGAACGAGGTCTCCTATCACACAGCAGCTGATCGTTGAACTCGCGACGTGGTTCATCTTTGGCTACTTCGTTCTGCTGAACAGCTCCTATCTCGCGCTCAATTTCCTGAGCCTCGTCAGGCTCCACCGGGACAACCAGGCCAAGCTGCTCGATGACTTGCCGCAAATCTACTCCGGACTGGAGCCGGCCATCAGCATCCTGATGCCGGCCTTCAACGAGCAGGCCAGCATCGCGGCGTCGGTGCGCTCCATGCTTCAGCTGACCTACTCGGAGTTCGAGGTGATCGTCATCAATGACGGTTCGAGCGATGCGACCCTGGAAATGCTGGTGCAGGAGTTTTCGCTCGTCCCGTTCCCCGAAAGCTATCGACTGCGCCTCCAGACCGCACCGATACGTGCGGTCTATCGTTCCCCGCGCTTTCGCAACCTGCGCGTGGTAGACAAGGAAAACGGCGGAAAGGCGGATGCGCTCAACGCAGGCATCAACGCCGCACGCTATCCGTTGTTCTGCGGCGTCGATGCCGACTCCGTGCTCGAGCGAGACAGCCTGCAGCGGGTGGTCAAACCATTCCTGCGTGATCCCCGGATGGTGGCGAGCGGGGGAACGGTGCGGATATTGAACGGTTGCGAAGTGCAAGACGGCGTCTTGACACGCGTCGCGTTGCCGCGCAGCTTCCTGGCACTCTGCCAAGTGGTGGAATACCTGCGCGCGTTCCTGTTCGGACGGCTCGGGTGGTCACAGTTGAACGCCATGCTGATCATCTCCGGCGCATTCGGGCTGTTTCGCACGAACACCGTGGTTGAAGTGGGTGGCTACCGAACGCGGACCATCGGCGAAGACATGGAACTGGTGGTGCGCATGCACCGCATCCTGCGCCAGCGCGGCCAGCCCTACCGGATGGAATTCGTCCCGGAGCCCGTTTGCTGGACCGAGGCCCCGGAAGACTTGGCCACCTTGCGAAACCAACGCATCCGATGGCAGCATGGCCTCTGCGAAAGCCTCACCAGCAACTGGGGCCTGATGTTCAGCTCGCGCGGCGGGGCACCCGGATGGCTTGCTTTTCCATTCATGGTCCTGTTTGAATGGCTGGGACCTTTGATCGAAGTCGCCGGCTGCGTCCTCCTGCTTTTTGCAGCCCTGCAGGGGCTGGTTTCTTGGGCCGCGTTCGGCGCATTCATGTTCCTGGCGCTGGGATTGGGCGTCCTGCTTTCAGCATCAGGCCTCTTGCTCGAGGAGATGTCTTTCCATCTGTACCCGAAGCTTCGGCAAGTGGCGCTGCTGGGCCTGATCGCTCTTCTGGAAAACTTCGGCTATCGTCAGCTCAACACGACCTGGAGATTCATTGGGCTGGTTCGATGGGCCGTGCGGCACAAGGCCCGCTGGGGAACGATGAAGCGCAAGGCCCACTGGAAGGATCAATGAGACCGGCCGCTCAGGGGCCGGAAACCCCAGGCAGGTCGAAGAAGAACTCCGTGCCGACACCCACGGTGCTGATGTAGTCGATACGCCCGCCGTGGGCCTCGACGATGCTCTTGCAGATGTTCAGGCCAAGACCGGTTCCCCCTTGTGCTCGACGGTCCGACCCATCGGCTTGAGCAAATCGATCGAAGATTCGCGGGCGGAACTCCGCCGGGATCCCGATACCCTGATCCGACACGCAGACACGGATTTGCCCGTCGACCATGGACATCCGAACGGATACCGGATGGTTGGGCTTGGAGAACTTGACCGCGTTGGAAATGAGGTTCACCAGGACTTGAACCATGCGGTCCGGGTCCACTTCGACGTACAGATTGTCGAGACGGCTTTCAAATTCGAGCGATACGTGGAACTGATCGGCATAGGCCCGCATGGCACCAACGGCCTGGTCGACGAGCGGCGCCAGCGCTTGCCTTGATTTCGCGTAGTGCATCAGCCCCGCCTGGATACGCTCGACATCGAGGACATCACTGATCAGGCGCATCAATCGCTCACAGCTCTTGTGTGCGACGGCGACAAGCTCTTGGACATCGGGCGGCAGCGGACCCGCCGTTTCCGAACCCAGCAGGCTGAGCGAACCGTAGATCGCCGTCAGCGGCGTACGCAGCTCATGCGAGACGGTCGAGATGAACTCGTGCTGCATCCGCTCGATCTTCTTTCGCTCCGAGATGTCCATGTAGGTCGTGACGAACCCGCCTCCAGGCATCGGTGCACTGCGCACTTCGAGCGGTTTGCCGTCGTGCCGCTCTCGCTCGAACAACATGCGCGTCGGATACTGCGCACGTTCGAGCATTCCAGCCACGATGTCCTCGACGGGTCCGGGGCCGTACTCGCCGCGCGCGGCGTTGTTGCGAACCACGTCCTCGAAGCGAACCGATCGCCCTGCAAAGAGTTCGTCCGGCAGATCGAGCAGCTCGCGAAACTGCTGATTGCTGGCGGCGAGATGCAGTTGGCCGTCAAACACGCTCAGGCCACAAGGCAGGTTCTCCATGATGCTTTTCAGCATCGCGTGATTGCGGCGCAGCTGCTCTTCAGCGTGTTTTCGGGTGGTGACGTCAAGGCCGATTTCCATGAATCCCGTCAAGCGACCCTGGGCGTCGTGGCGGGGCTGCACCTCCAGTTCGATGGCGTGGTGCGTCCCGTCCTTCGATCGATTGACGACTTCGACGCGACAGCTCGTCTGCGCCTCGGCAGCGCGATTCATGACGGCGTAAGTCTCGGGATCGGTCCTGCCGCTGCCCAGAAGCTGAAGCGGTGTTTGACCGCGCGCATCTTCGAACGTATAGCCATAGAAGCTCGCGAACGCGTCATTGACCCACTGGATCTTGCAATCCCGATCGGTGATCACCACCAAATTGGAGGTGTGCCGCACGACAGCCGCCAGTCGCTCCAGATCGGTCGTCATAGCTTGTGCCAGTGCGTAGGCACGTGCGCGTCCTGTGGCAAGCAACCACATGGTGAGCGCCAACAAAAGGCTCACTAGCACGCCGCCCACGCGCAATGACGTCGGAATCCAGCGATCCAGGTCGTGCTCGAAGGCGGGCGTGGTGTTCACGCGAAGGGTCAGCTGCCTGCCACCGATCGGCAGCCGCGCAGTCATTTCTTGCACGGCCTTGCGCGAAGTGCTTTCGTCGGCGTGCAGGGTGCTCCCCCCGGGAGTGCCAGCAAGAGATTTGCTGGCGAAGAGAAGATTGCCAGGCTCCGCATCTCCGTCGTACAACGAAAAGTCGATCTGCCGATCCGAGCCGCCCGCGCTGCCAGCGAGCAGGTCTTCGGCCACGATGGGGGAAAACAGCAACCCGAGCAGTTCGGCCTGACGCTGTTGCATGACGCCAGGATCCTTCCCGCTTCGATACACCGGCGTCATGTAGAGGAAGCCAGGGCGCTGTCTTTCGGATTGCAGGAAGATGCGACCGCTGAGCGTGGGGCTCCCCGTCGACACGGCACGCTCGATCGCTTGTCTGCGCGTGCTTTCGGACCCGATGTCGTACCCCAGAGCCGGTTGGCTGATCGCGACGGGTTCAAGGAATTTGATCACGTACAGATCGGGCGCATTGCCGACAGTCCGCACGGTGAAATGGGGAGCTTCGTCGCGTCGCTCGGCGGCGACGAAATCGGGCAAGTCGTCCCGGCTCACACGCTGAGCAAAGCCGAATCCACGGACACCAGGAAACTCCTCCTGCAGGTTGCGGGAGTTCACGTAGGCGCGAAAAGCGTTTCTGCTGACTGCCGGATTGACGGCAAAGACCCCGCGCGCTCCATTGAGTCCATGCACCGGCTGTCGGAACCGCCGCTCGATTTCTGCTTCAACGAGTTCCACCTGGCGCTCAAACTTTGCCCTGGTGGCTGCGTCGATGTTCTGCTGTTGCAAACGCGCCGCGGCAAAGGTCAAGAACAGCCCAAGCGCGAGCACCGCCCCGGTCAACAGCACTCGCACACGAAAAGGCCTGTTCACTCTGGACTCCACGACATCGACCGCATTCTGCCGGAGCGATGCACCCAAAACGGCCGTTTCCGACGGCCAGCCTGACCAAACCGGGGGCCAAGCACCCGATTTGGTGCACAGATCTTGCATACCAGTTGGCATGAAAACTGCTGATATGCAAGCCATGGCCATTTCCGCTCCCGAGATCAGTGCGCGCATCGTTGAAGCGGTGATGGCGCAGAAGCTCGCCCCCGGCTCGCGCCTGGGCGAGCAGCAACTCGCGATGCTGTTCGACTGCAGCCGCACCATCGTGCGGGAGGCGCTCACGCGGCTGGCGGCGCGCGGCATCGTGACCGTGAGCGCACGCCGCGGCTGGTTCGTGATCGAGCCCTCGCAGGCCGAGGCGCGCGAAGCCTTCGAGGCGCGCCGCGTGATCGAGTCGGGCCTGATCCGCAGCGCCGGCCCGATCGACAAGGAGGCCCTGCGCGCGCTCAAGGCACATCTGAAGCGCGAGAAGGCCGCCCTCAAGGACAGCGACATCGGCAACCGCAGCTACCTGCTGGGCGACTTCCACGTCTGCCTGGCCGAGTGTCTGGGCAATTCGCTTCTGGCCGACACGCTGCGCGACTTCACCGCGCGCACCACCTTGATCGCGATGCTCTACCAGTCCTCGCACGACGCGGCGCAGTCCTGCGAGGACCACGTGCGCATCGTCGCGGCGCTGGAGCGCGGCGACACCGCTGGCGCCGAGGCGCTGATGACCGAGCACATCGGCACGGTGCAGTCCGCGCTGCGCGTGCAGCACCCCACCGACCCGCTGGCCCAGTTGCGCGACGCGCTCGCACCGCTGCGCCACGCGCCTGCCGACGACAAGACCAAGGCACAGCTTTTGCGTGATCCCGATTCATCGACCTACCTAGGAGCCCTGTTATGAAATTTTCCAAACGCCAATTCGCGCTGGCCCTGGCATCGGCCGCGCTGCTCGCCTCCGGTGCCGCCCAGGCCCAGAGCGCGCTCGACAACGTGCTCAAGTCCAAGACCCTCAAGGTCGCGGTTCCCACCGACTACCCGCCCTACGGCTTCGTCGGCCCCGACATGGCGCCGCAGGGCCTGGATGTGGAGATGGCCAAGCTGATCGCCGCCAAGCTGGGCGTCAAGGTCGAGCTGGTGCCGGTCACCAGCGCCAACCGCATTCCCTATCTGCAGACCAAGAAGGCCGACCTCGTGATTTCCACGCTAGGCAAGAACGCCGAGCGCGAAAAGGTGATCGACTTCAGCGCCGCCTACGCGCCCTTCTTCCAGGCCGTGTACGCCGCCAAGAGCCTGAGCATCAAGAGCTTCGCCGACATGGGCGGCAAGTCGGTGGCCGTGACGCGCGGCGCCATGGAAGACCAGGAGCTCGCCAAGGTGGCGCCGGCCAACGTCGACTACAAGCGCTTCGAGGACAACAACGCGACCATCGCGGCCTTCGTCGCGGGCCAGACGCAAACCATCGCCACCAGCGCTGCGGTGGCCGGCAACATGATGCAGAAGAACCCGCAGCTCGGCGCCGAGTACAAGCTGCTGCTGAAAGACAGCCCCTGCTTCGTCGGCATCGCCAAGGGCGAGGACGCGCTGAAGGCCAAGATCAACGAGATCATCGCGGCCGCCAAGAAAGACGGCACGCTCGACGCCCTGTCGAAGAAGTACCTCGGCAAAGAAGCCGGCGATCTGCCGCTCTGACACAGCACTGCCATGGGCATCGAGTTCGACTTCGGGGCCGTGCTCGGCCAATGGCCGCTGCTCGTCAAGGGCATCGTGTGGACGCTGGGCCTCACGCTCGTCGCCACGCTCATCGGCATGGTGGTCGGCATCGCCTGCGCCTGGGCCCGCGCGAGCGGGCCGGCCTGGCTGCGCTGGATCGTGGGCAGCTACGTCGAGCTGATCCGCAACACGCCCTTCATCGTGCAGCTGTTCTTCATCTTCTTCGGCCTGCCGGCGGCGGGATTCAAGCTCTCGCCCGAAGTCGCCTCGGTCATCGCGATGGTGATGAACCTCGGCGCCTATGCGACCGAGATCATTCGCGCCGGCATCGAGGCCACGCCGCGCGGGCAGATCGAAGCGGCGGTCAGCCTCGCGCTCAACAAGGTGCAGGTGTTCACCCGCGTGGTGCTCCCGCCCGCGCTGAAGAAGGTATGGCCCGCGATGGTGAGCCAGATCATCATCGTGATGCTGGGCTCGGCCGTATGCAGCCAGATTTCCACCGAAGAGCTGAGCTATGCGGCCAATCTGATCCAGAGCCGCAACTTCCGCGCTTTCGAGGCCTTCATCATCGCGACGGCGATCTACCTGGCGCTCTCGGTGGGCGCGCGTCGGCTGCTCAACTGGGCGGGGCCGAAGTTCTTCTTCGGAAAGTAGCCATGGTCGAGTTCTCCCTCTGGGACATCCTGCGCAACCTGCTCTTGGCCTTGCGCTGGACCGTGGTGCTGTCGCTGATCGCCTTCGTCGGCGGTGGCTTCGTGGGCGCCGTGCTGCTCTTCGCGCGCCTGTCGGGCGGGCGCCTCGCCGAGCGGCTGATCGGTCTCTACGTGCAGCTGTTCCAGGGCACGCCGCTGCTGATGCAATTGTTCCTGGCCTACTTCGGCATCGCGCTCTTCGGCATCGAGGTGTCGGCCTGGACCGCCGCTGCGGTGGCGCTCACGCTCTACACCAGCGCCTTCCTCACCGAGATCTGGCGCGGCTGCGTGGCCTCCATTCCCAAGGGCCAATGGGAAGCCTCGGGCAGCCTCGCGCTGAGCTTCGGCGAGCAGATGCGCCACGTGATCCTGCCGCAGGCCACGCGCATCGCGGTCGCGCCTACGGTGGGCTTCCTGGTGCAGGTGATCAAGGGCACCGCCCTGGCCTCGGTGATCGGCTTCGTCGAACTCACCAAGGCCGGGAGCATGATCTCGAACGCAACCTTCAAGCCCTTCGTGGTGTTCAGCTGCGTCGCCCTGCTCTACTTCGTGCTGTGCTTCCCGGTGAGCCTGTACGCCAAGAACCTCGAAAGGAAGATCCATGGCGCTCGTCGCTGAAGCTCCTACCCTCGCGGCGCCCATCGTGCGCATCACCGCGCTGCGCAAGTCCTACGGCAGCAACGAGGTGCTGAAAGGCATCGACCTCGACGTCAAGCGCGGCGAGGTGATCGCCATCATCGGCAAGAGCGGCTCGGGCAAGAGCACGCTGCTGCGCTGCATCAACGGCCTTGAGGTGTTCCAGGACGGCTCGCTCACGGTGGACGGCAAGCCGCTGCTGCACGAGAGCGCGATGGCGATGCGCGAGCTGCGCCAGCACGTGGGCATGATCTTCCAGAGCTTCAACCTCTTTCCGCACCTGACGGTCGGCAAGAACGTGATGCTCGCGCCCACGCTGGTCAAGAAGCGCAGCGGCATGGAAGCCGCATCGCAGGCGCGCAAGCTGCTCGCGCGCGTCGGCCTGGCCGAGAAGTTCGACGCCATGCCCGACCAGCTCTCCGGCGGCCAGCAGCAGCGCGTGGCCATTGCGCGCGCGCTCGCGATGGAGCCGGCCGTGCTGCTGTGCGACGAGATCACTTCGGCGCTCGACCCCGAACTGGTGGGCGAGGTGCTGCGCGTGGTCGAATCGCTGGCCGACGAGGGCATGACCCTGCTCATGGTGACGCACGAGATGAGCTTCGCGCGCAAGGTCAGCGACCGCGTGATCTTCATGCACCAGGGGCGCGTGCACGAGATGGGGCCGCCGGCCGATCTGTTCGGCAATCCGCAGACGGCGGAATTGAAACAGTTCCTTTCCTCGCTGCACGACTAGAAGGGCCTGTTAACAGGCCCTAGGCCGGGCGCGGAGGGAACCCTCCCGCCTGTGGCAAGCTCCGAGCGGTATGCGCAACCGCTCTTCACTCATTTCCCGCCGCCTTCTCTTGCGCGCCCTGCTGGGTGCCGCCGCAGTGCCGGCGCCTTTCGCGGTGCTCGCCGGCTTCAACTTCTTCACCAGCGAGTACACCGCGAGCCGCGAGGAGTTGCAGGCCCAGATCGCAAAGCGCTTTCCGGTGCAGCAGCGCTATGCCGAGATCTTCACCGTCGGCCTGCGCGACCCGCAGCTGGGCCTCGATGCGAGTGCCAATCGCGCGGCGATCACTGCCGTGCTCTCCATTGCAAGCCCGCTGTTGCGCCCGTCCACCGTCGAAGGCGTGGTTTCGGTCAGCAGTGCGCTCAAGTACGACGCACCGACGCGTGCGCTGCGGCTCGACCAGCCCAAGGCCGAACGGCTCGAACTGCAGGGCGTGACCGGGCGCGACGCCGAACGCCTGCAGCAGATCGGCGCGCTGGTCGCGCAGGAGCTGCTGCATGGCCAGCCACTGCGCACCTTCACCGCCGAGGAGCTGACCGTGGGCCGCAAGACCTACGAGATCGGTGACATCACCGTGCAACAGGACGGCATCAAGGTAGAACTCAAATGAAGTTCACCCCTCGCCTCGCGCCTTGGCTGATCGCGGCCTCGCTGCTCACGGCCTGCGTTTCGCCAGGCCCCGGCGCGAAGCGCGCCTTCGACCTGCAAGCCCATCGCGGCGGCCGCGCCCTCGCACCCGAGAACACGCTGGCCGCCTTCTCGAACGCGATGGACCTGGGCGTCGACACGCTCGAACTCGATATCGGGCTCACGGCCGACGGCGTGGTGGTGATCTCGCACGACACCGTGCTCAATCCGGACCACACGCGCGACGCGAGCGGCGCCTTTCTCACGGCCAAGGGGCCCGCGATCCGTTCGCTGGCGCTGTCGCAACTGCAGGCCTACGACGTCGGCCGCATCGATCCCGCGAGCAGCTACGGCAAGCAGTTTGCGAAGCAGCTGGCGAGCGACGGCGAACGCATCCCGACGCTGGCTGCGCTGTTCGAGCGCGTGCGCGAGCGCGAGCGCGGCGCGACGCAGCTCCGCTTCAACATCGAGACCAAGCTGGACCCGACCCGCCCGGACGAAACCGCGCCGTCCGATGAGATGGTGCGCGCCCTGCTCGCCGAGATCGACAAATACGGCCTGGCGCCGCGCGTGACCGTGCAGAGCTTCGACTGGCGCACGCTCGCGCTGGTCGGCCAGTGGGCGCCGCAGATGCGGCGCGCCTACCTCACGAGCGGCCGCACGTTGAAGGACAGCCGCTGGACCTCGAGCCTGCGGCTCGAGGACTTCGGCTCGGCGCCGCGCCTGGTGAAGGCCGCCGCGGGCGAGAGCAAGGGCGCAGTGATCTGGTCGCCGTCCTTCAACGATCTCACGGCCGCGCAGGTGAAGGAAGCGCAATCGCTGGGCTTCCAGGTCGTGCCCTGGACCGTCAACCAGCGCGCCGACATGGCGAAGCTGATGGACTGGCAGGTCGATGGCCTCATCACCGACGATCCCGCGGTGCTGCGCGATGTGATGCGCGAACGCGGTCTGGCGCTGCCGCGCGGGCTCGCCCGCTGAGCCAGGGCCTGTTAGCGCTATTTGTGGGGTCGCGCAAATAGCGCTAACAGGCCCTCACACGTGGCGCGCAGGCCGCGTGCGCTGCGCGCCCGCCAGCGGCTGCCGATCGGCCCGCGCATGCAGCGCTTCGATGATGTGGCATTGCGCATCGGTGCCGTCGCAGCAATCGCGCAGCGCGATCAGGTCCTTCTCGAGCGAACGCAGTTCGCGCAGGCGCTCGCGCACATGGCCCAGATGCGCATCGAGCGCGACGCAGGCGGCGGCGCAGTCGGCCTTGCTGCGCAGGTCGAGCCCGAGCAGGGTGCGCACCTCGTCGAGCGACATGTCCATGGCGCGGCACAGGCGGATGAAGCGCAGCCGGTGCACGTCGGCATCGGTGTAGAGCCGGTAGCTGTTGTCGCCGCGGGCCTGCGGCGCGATCAGCCCTTCCTTCTCGTAATAGCGGATGTTGGTGGCGCTCACGCCGCTCTGCGCGGCGGCATCGCCGATGCGGTAACCCTGCACGGTGGGCGGGTTTGCGACTGCCATGGCTTGACCTTCCAGTGACTTCAACCTTTCCAATGGTGCCATCACTGGAGAAACCATGTCTGCGAACTGCTGCGATCACGATCACGACCACGAACATCTTTCGGCCTCCGACACGCCGCGCTACCGGCGCGTGCTGTGGGTGGCGCTGGCACTCAACGTGCTCATGTTCGCCGTGGAGATCGGTGCCGGCTTTCGTTCGGGCTCGGTCTCTCTGCTGGCCGATGCGATCGACTTCTTCGGCGATGCCGCCAACTACGGCGTGACCCTGGCCGTGCTGTCGGCGGGCCTCACGTGGCGCGCGCGCGCCGCAGTGCTCAAGGGCGTCAGCATGCTGGGCTTCGGCGTCTTCGTGGCCGCCAAGGCGCTGTGGTCGGCCACGCAGGGCGTGCCGCCCGAGGCGCTGACCATGGGCCTGGTCGGCGCGCTGGCGCTGGGCGTCAACGTGCTGGTCGCGCTGCTGCTCTACGCCTTCCGCGAAGGCGACGCCAACATGCGCAGCGTGTGGCTGTGCTCGCGCAACGACGCGATCGGCAATGTGGCCGTGATGCTCGCGGCGCTGGGCGTGTTCGGCACCGGCAGCGCCTGGCCCGACCTCGCGGTGGCCGCCGCGATGGCGGCGCTCGCGATCAGCGGCGGCTGGTCGGTGCTGCGGCAGGCACGCGGCGAACTGCGCCGCGGTCCCATAATCGCCGGCGATGTCTGATGAACATGCCTCCTCCCCGGCCCCGCATGCGGGCGCCATCACCGATGTCTCCGGCATCGAAGTCGGCCACTTCAGCGATACGCGCCGCCCCACCGGCTGCACCGTGATCCTCGCGCGCGAAGGCGCGGTCGCCGGCGTGGACGTGCGCGGCGCCGCGCCCGGCACGCGCGAGACCGACCTGCTCGCGCCGGGCAACTTCGTCCAGCAGGTGCATGCCGTGATGCTCGCGGGCGGCAGCGCCTGGGGCTTGGCGGCGGCCGATGGCGCGATGCAGTGGCTGGAAGAGCATGGCATCGGTTTCGACGTCCGCTTCGGCAGGTTGCCGATCGTGCCGGCCGCCGTGCTCTTCGACCTGCCGGTCGGCGATGCGCGCATCCGGCCCGATGCCGCCACCGGCTATGCGGCCTGCGCGGCCGCATCGACGGCCGCTCCGGCCGAAGGCAATGTGGGCGCCGGCAGCGGCGCGCTGGTGGGCAAGCTGTTCGGCGTGCACCGCGCGATGAAGGGCGGCATCGGCACCGCCTCGATCACCGTCAACGGCGTGACAGTCGGCGCGCTGATCGCCTGCAATGCGCTCGGCGACGTGCTGGATCCCGACACGGCCCAGGTGGTGGCCGGCGCACGCACCGAAGATGGCCGCGCACTGCTGGACACGCGCCGCGCACTGCTGCGCGGCGACCTCCCCCAGCCGCTCTTGGCCGGAACCAACACCACGCTGGGCGTGATCGCGACCGACGCCGTGCTCAGCAAGGTGCAGGCCAACCGGCTCGCGGCCGTCGCCCACGACGGCCTGGCGCGCGCGATCAACCCGGTTCACACCATGAGCGACGGCGACACCCTGTTCGCGCTCGCCACCGGCCGCGTGCCGCGCGAAGGCGATGCGCCCGGAATGACGGTGCTGGGCACTATGGCCGCAGAGGTCGTGGCGCGGGCCACGCTGCGGGCGGTGCGGGCGGCGCGCACGGTGCGGATCGGGGAGAGCTACTTTCCTTGCGCTGCGGACCTGGGGTGAAGGGGCCGCTCGCACGCGCTTTGTAACCGCAGCGCTGTCCAAAGCCACTCAAAATGCCCGCTGCCGCGCCCGCGGCGACCCCGAGCACCGTTTCATCCCACCGCATGCCTCGCACCATCCGCCTCGTCCTGCTCTCCATCCGCGACCTCATCGCCTCGGCCGGCCCCGTGGTCTTCCTCGTCATCGGGCTGCTGATCGCCGCCTATTGGTGGCTGGAGCCGCAGCCGCCGAAGCAGGTGAGGCTCGCGACCGGCCCGGCCGGCAGCGCATACGCCGAGTTCGGCAAGCGCTACGCCACGGCGCTCAAGGCCAACGGCATCGAGGTCGAGCTCAAGCCGACCGACGGCTCGCAGGACAACCTGCAGCTGCTGCGCAGCGGCGGCGCCGACGTGGGCTTCGTGCGCGGCGGCAGCGCCGACCCGGTGGCCGACGAGGAAGCGGGGCTCAGCTCGCTCGGCAGCCTGTTCTACGAGCCGCTGTGGTTCTTCTACCGCAGCGACGCGGCGCGCGCGGTCGACCGCAAGACCGGCCGGCTGACTTCGATCGCGCAGTTCCAGAAGCTGCGAGTCAACGTCGACAAGCCAGGCAGCGGCGTGCCGGAGATCATGGAACGGATGTTCCGTGCCAATCACATGGATCCGGAGAAGCTGCAGCTGTCGAACCTCGAGCAGTCGCCCGCCACCGAAGCGCTGCAGGCCGGCCTGCTCGACGTGATCGTGCTGGCCTCGGCGCCGCAGTCGCCGCTGGTGCAGCGGCTGCTGCGCGCACCGGACATCCAATTGATGGAGTTCGGCCAGAGCGATGCCTATTCGCGGCGCTTCGCCTTCCTGCAGGACGTGACGCTGCCGCGCGGCGTTGTCGATCTCGCGGTCGACCTGCCGTCACAGGACCTGTCGATGCTGGCTGCCACCACTTCGCTGTTGGCACGCGAGAAAACCCATCCCGCCCTGCGCCAGCTGTTCGCGCAGAGCGCGCAAACGCTGCACAGCGGCGCCGGCTGGTTCAACCGCGCGCGCGATTTCCCGAACACCCGCACCAGCGAGCTGCCGGTCAGCCCCGAGGGCGACCGCGCCATCAACGGCACGCCGCCCTTCTGGCAGCGTTATCTGCCCTTCTGGGCCAGCAACCTGGTGGAGCGCATGTGGCTGGTACTCGGCGGCCTGCTGGTGCTGATGCTGCCGCTCAGCCGCGTGGTGCCGCCCCTCTATCAGTTCCGCGTGCGCCGGCGCGTGTTCCGCTGGTATGCGCGCCTGCGCGAGGTCGAGAACAAGCTCGAAGGCGGAACCGGCGAGCGCGAGGCGCTCATCAAGGAATTGGACGACCTCGATCGCGTGGTCAACAAGGTGGCCGTGCCGCTCTCCTACGCCGAAGAGCTCTACGCGCTGCGCAACAACATCTATGCGGTGCGCAAGCGGGTGCTGGCGCGCATGCCGGCCGTTGTTGTGCCCCAGACTGCAAAAGCCTAGCGCTGCAGCCGCAGCAGCTTGCCGTTGGCGCTGTCGGTCAGCAGGTAGATCCAGCCGTCCGGCCCCTGCCGGACATCGCGAATGCGCTCGCCGCGATCGGCCAGAAGACGTTCACGCCCGGTCACGGTGTTGCCGTTGAGCGTGAGCCGCCACAGCGCCGTGCCCGCCAGCGCGCCGACGAACAGGCTGTCCTTCCAGTCGGGCAGCGCATCGCCGGTGTAGAAGGCCATGCCGCTGGGCGCGATCGAGGACTTCGCCGTGCCCGGCGTCCACGCCGAGCCGTCGATCTTCTCCCAGTAGGTCAGCGGCTGCTCCATGCCGGCCTTGGCCGTGCCGTCGCCGACCTGCGTGAGGGTGCCGTATTCCTGCCCGTAGCTGATGACGGGCCAGCCGTAGTTCCTGCCGGGCAGCGAGAGATTGACTTCGTCGCCGCCCTGCGGCCCGTGCTCGTTGACCCACAGATCGCCGGTCGCCGGATGCAGCGCGGCACCCTGCACATTGCGATGGCCGTAGCTCCAGATATGCGGCTGCGCGCCGGCCACGCCGAAGTCGGGATTGCCCGGCGCCGGCACGCCATCGGTGGTGATGCGCATCACCTTGCCGTGGCCGCGCGTCAGGTCCTGGGCGAAGCCGCGCTGGTCGGTGTTCATGCGCTCGCCCAGGGTCACGAAGAGGTAGCCGTTGCGATCGAACACCAGGCGCGAGCCGAAGTGCGCATTGCTCTGCGCTCTGGGCAACTGCCGATAGATGACGACGAAATTGCTCAGGCTGCGGCCGGCGACGTCGAGTTCGGCGCGCGCCACCGCGGTGCTGTTGAGGCTGGCGTTGCCCGTATCGCGTTCCGAGTAGCTGAAGTAGATGCGGCGGTTGCTCGCGAAAGCCGGATCGACCACCACATCGAGCAAGCCGCCCTGCCCGACCGCCTCCACCACCGGAACGCCGCTGACCTGATCGGCCCCGCCATTGACCGGCGTCCCGTCGCCATTGCGCAGCCGCATCTGCCCGCCGCGCTGCGTCACGAGCAGCTTGCCGTCGGGCAGGAAGGCCAGGCCCCAGGGGCTGTTGAGGCCGGAGGCCAGCTCCGTCACCTTGACCACCATCGGCGAGGCCGGCGGTGCCGGCGGCGGCGGATTGGCCGCCGGGGGCGGTGCGGGTGCCGCCGTCCCGTTCACCCCGAAGGCGCTGATGGAGACGCTGCCCCCGCCACCCCCGCCCCCGCATCCCGCGAGAAGCACCATCGACGCCGCCACACACCGAATCGCCGCAGCCATGTCCGCTCCTAACGGCGCCCCGGGCGCCCATCTGGAAGCGGAAGTTTGCCTCGCTTGCGGCGGTTCAGCGCATTGTTACTTCAGCGCCTTGAAGCGCATCCGGTGCGGCTTGGCACCCTCTTCGCCCAGGCGCTTCTTCTTGTCGGCCTCGTACTCCTGGTAGTTGCCGTTGAAGAAGGTCCACTGGCTGTCGCCTTCGGCCGCGAGGATGTGGGTCGCGATGCGGTCGAGGAACCAGCGGTCGTGACTGATCACGAGCACCGAGCCCGCGAACTCGAGCAAGGCGTCTTCCAGCGCGCGCAGCGTTTCGACGTCCAGGTCGTTCGAGGGTTCGTCCAGCATCAGCACGTTGCCGCCGGCGATCAGGGTCTTGGCCAAGTGCAGGCGGCCGCGTTCACCGCCGGACAGCGTGCCGACCTTCTTCTGCTGGTCGGCGCCGTTGAAGTTGAAGCGCCCGGCATAGGCCCGGCTCGCCATCTGGAACTTGCCGACGTTGATGATGTCGAGGCCGTCCGAGATGTCCTGCCACACCGTCTTCTCGTTGGCGAGCGCATCGCGGTGCTGGTCGACGAAAGCCATCTTGACCGTCTGGCCGACCACCACCTCGCCGCTGTCCGGCTTCTCCTTGCCAGCGATCAGCTTGAAGAGCGTGGACTTGCCGGCGCCGTTGGGGCCGATGATGCCGACGATGGCGCCAGCCGGGATCTCGAAGCTCAGGTTGTCGATCAGCAGGCGATCGCCGAAGGACTTGCTGACGTTCTTGAACTCGAACACCTGGTTGCCCAGGCGCTCCGCCACGGGGATGAAGATTTCCTGCGTTTCGTTGCGCTTCTGGTATTCGAAATCGCTCAGCTCCTCGAAGCGGGCCAGGCGCGACTTGCTCTTGGCCTGGCGCGCCTTCGGGTTCTGGCGCGACCATTCGAGTTCCTTCTTCAGCGCCTTGGCGTGGGCTTCTTCGCCCTTCTGCTCCTGCGCCAGGCGCTCGCCCTTCTGCTCGAGCCAGGTGCTGTAGTTGCCCTTCCACGGAATGCCGCGGCCGCGGTCGAGTTCGAGAATCCACTCGGCCGCGTTGTCGAGGAAGTAGCGATCGTGGGTGATGGCCACCACGGTGCCCGGAAAGCGCTGCAGGAACACTTCGAGCCACTCGACCGATTCGGCGTCCAGGTGGTTGGTCGGTTCGTCGAGCAGCAGCATGTCGGGCTTGCTGAGCAACAGGCGGCACAGCGCCACGCGGCGCTTCTCGCCGCCCGACAGCACGCCGATGTTGGCTTCCCACGGCGGCAGGCGCAGCGCGTCGGCCGCGATCTCGAGCTGGTGCTCGGAATCGGTGCCGGCGGTCGCGATGATGGCTTCGAGCTGGGCCTGCTCGGCCGCCAGCGCGTCGAAGTCGGCGTCTTCCGCGCCATAGGCCACGTAAACCTCTTCGAGGCGCGCCTTGGCCGCGTAGACCGCGCCCATCGCTTCCTCGACCGACTCGCGCACCGTGTGCGCGGCGTTCAGCTTGGGCTCTTGCTCGAGGTAGCCGATCGTGAGGCCGGGCATCGGCAGCGCCTCGCCTTCGATCTCCTTGTCGATGCCGGCCATGATCTTGAGCAGCGACGATTTGCCCGAGCCGTTCAGGCCGAGCACGCCGATCTTGGCGCCGGGGAAGAAGGAAAGCGAAATGTCCTTCAAGATCTGCCGCTTTGGCGGCACGGTCTTGCTGACCTTGTTCATGGTGTAGACGTACTGGGCCATGTCTATCTCTGTTCGGTGATGGGGACTGCTCGGGGTGGTCGGGAAACCCGGCAACGATCTTGTGCGAGGATCGATGGCGAATCTGCCTTGCATGGCAGGCGCTTGCTGCTGCAGCGCGTTTTCCGACCGGGGGTTTGCTGCCAAGTCTAACGCAGGGGCCTCGATTCCTTGAACGGGGGCCTGAAGCGCTGCTATTCTCAGGCGCACCCGCCTATGTGTGCCGCACCCGCCCACGATGCCTTCGACCAGGCCAAGCAGCTCTTCTTCGACGGGCTGAAGGCCTTCGAAACAGCCCGCTTCGACGCCGCCGAGCAGCTCTTCCTGGCTTCGCTCGCGCTGCTCCCGGGACGCGTCTCGACCCTGATCAATCTCGCCGCCACGCAGCTGAAACTGTCGCGCCCGCAAGAGGCCCTGGCGGTGGCCGAGCAGGTGCTGGCGGTGGAGGCCGACAACGCCGATGCCTGGTTTCACAAGGCCACTGCGCTCGGCCAGTTGAATCGCCACCGGGAAGCGTTGGCCGGCTACGAGAAGGTGCTGCAGCTCGGCATCCTTCCCCCCGCCGAGCCATGGTTTCGCCACGGCCAGACCCTGCAGGCGCTGGATCGGCCCGAACAGGCGCTCGCCTCCTACGACCGCGCGCTGGGCGCGGACCCTGGCCTGGCCGAGGCCTGGAGCAATCGCGGCGGCATCCTGCGGGAGATGAAGCGCAACGAGGAAGCGGCCGACGCCTTCATGCAAGCCATGGCACAGGGTGCCGATCCGGAACTGCATCGCTACTACCTGGCATCCGTCTCCGCGCAGGCTGTTCCGGCGACGGCGCCGGCCCACTACGTCGAGACCCTTTTCGACGACTACGCCGATCAGTTCGATGCGCATCTGGTGGGCCTGCTCGGCTATCGCGCGCACAGCACGCTGGCCAGGCATCTGGCCGCATTGGGCC
This sequence comes from Variovorax sp. LjRoot84, assembly GCF_964254305.1. Taxonomy (NCBI): domain Bacteria; kingdom Pseudomonadati; phylum Pseudomonadota; class Betaproteobacteria; order Burkholderiales; family Comamonadaceae; genus Variovorax; species Variovorax sp. LjRoot84. The sequence continues at coordinate 1,907,851 of NZ_CAXUTE020000001.1, read as the reverse complement.
GCGGCCCTTTCCGCTCGGCGCTCGACCTCGGCTGCGGAACAGGGCTCTGCGCGCCGTTGCTGAAACCGATGACCCAAAGACTCGTGGGCGTCGACCTGTCCAGCCAGATGATGGACAAGGCACAGGCCCTCGGCCTCTACGACCGCCTGGTGCATGCGGACATCGTGGACTACCTGCGAGGCACGGACGAACGCTACGACCTGATCACGGCCGCCGACGTCTTCATTTACGTCGGCGATCTGGAACCAGTGTTCGCGGCGCTGGAAAAAGCCATGGAGCCGAACGGGATCTTCTGCTTTTCGGCCGAATGCGCTGCCCATGAAGGCGTCGACTTCGAACTGCTGCCGAGCCTGCGCTACGCCCATTCGGGACGCTATCTTCGCGCTCTGGCCATGCAACACGGCTTCGATGTTGTCCAGCTGATTCGCGCACCGATACGCGAAGACCAGCGCGAGCCAATCCAGGGCATGTTCGTTTATCTGAGCCGCGCCGAGGGCGGCGAAACCCGACTCATGCGACAATAGCGCCTGTTGCCGGGTCCAGTTGCCCGCAACGCCGGCCCTCCGCCGGGGACGACGAAGGCCCATCTCAAGGCTTTCAGGCTCCCACCCCTGACCCTCATTCGCCTTTACTGGCTCGACGTCGCCAAGACGCCGTAGCGGGCGAATACCACTGCGCCGTGTAAGGCGCTTGTTGAACTCAATGAACTTTGATGAACTGAAGCTGGCCCCGGCCATCTTGAAAGCCGTGCACGAGCAGGGCTACGAAACCCCCACCCCGATCCAGGCCCAGGCCATTCCTGCGGTGCTCGAGGGGCATGACCTGCTCGGCGGCGCCCAGACCGGCACTGGCAAGACGGCCGCTTTCACGCTGCCGATGCTGCACAAGCTCACGATGAGCCGCAGCGCCACCAACAAGTTCGGCGGCACCGGCGTGCGCGCCCTGGTGCTGACCCCCACGCGCGAACTCGCGGCCCAGGTCGAAGAGTCGATCCGCACCTACGGCAAGTACCTCCAGCTGAGCTCGACCGTGATCTTCGGCGGCGTCGGCATGAATCCGCAGATCAGCAAGCTCAAGAGCGGCGTCGACATCCTGGTCGCCACGCCCGGCCGCCTGCTCGACCTGCAGCAGCAAGGCATGCTCGATCTGGCCCAGGTGCAGATGCTGGTGCTCGACGAAGCCGACCGCATGCTCGACATGGGCTTCATCCACGACGTGAAGAAGATCCTCGCGCTGGTGCCGAAGGAAAAGCAGAGCCTGCTCTTCTCCGCGACCTTCAGCGACGAAATCCGCGACCTCGCCGCCACGCTGCTGAAGAACCCGCAGAGCATCCAGGTCACGCCGCGCAACACCACGGTGCAGCGCATCACGCAGGTGGTCCACCCGGTGGGCCGCGGCAAGAAGAAGGCGCTGCTCGCGCACATCATCAACGAGCACAACTGGAGCCAGGTGCTGGTGTTCACCCGCACCAAGTTCGGCGCCAACAACGTGGCCGAATTCCTGACCAAGAACGGCATCGAAGCGATGGCGCTGCACGGCAACAAGAGCCAGAGCGCGCGCACCCAGGCGCTGGCCGGCTTCAAGAGCGGCGAGATCCGCGCGCTGGTGGCAACCGACATCGCCGCCCGCGGCATCGACATCGACGATCTGCCGCACGTCGTGAACTACGAGATTCCCAACGTCAGCGAAGACTACGTGCACCGCATCGGCCGCACCGGCCGCGCGGGCGCGAGCGGAGAGGCGGTGAGCCTGGTCTGCCTCGACGAAGAAGGCTTCATGCAGGAGATCGAGCGCTTCACCAAGCAGCAGATCCCGGTCAAGCTGATCGACGGCTTCGGCCCCGAGGAAGGCGAGCGCGCCGAACCCATCGCGATGGGCCGCCAGACCATCTGGGGCGGCGCCGGCCGCCCGCCGAGCCGCGAAGTGATGCAAGCGGCGGCCAAGGCCGCGCGGCAGGAAATGATGCAGCGCATCCGCGACAACAAAGCGGGCCAGGGCGAGCAGCGCAGCGGCGGTGGCAATGGCGGCAATGGCGGCAATGGCGGCAATGGCGGCGGCCAGCGTCGCGGCGGCGGTGCCGGCCAGGGCGCACCGGCCGGCCGCAACGGCGGCGGCCAGGGCCAGCGCGGCCAGGGCGGCGGGCGTGGACAAGGCCCGGCGCGCGGACCGCAGGGTCCGGCACGCACGCCGCACCATGCACCGCACCACGCGGTGCAAGGCCACCTGCCGCACGAGGAGCGCCAGCCGCGCCATCACGGCAACAGCCACAGCCCGACGCAGGCCGATGCGGTCGCGCACCTGCGCGCCGAAGCGGTGGCCGGCGCGGCGGGCCAGCCCGATCCCTTGCGCACCAGCGTCGACAGCCTGGGCGGCCGCGGCCGTCGCGGCGGCGGTGGCTACGGCGGCAACCGGTCCGGCGGCGGTGGCCGTTCGGGCGGTGGCGGCGGTCGTTCAGGCGGTGGCTACGGCGGTGGCGGTGGCGGTGGCGGCGGCGGCTACGGCGGCGGTGGCCGCTCCTTCGGTCGCTGAGAACACGACCACTGCACAAAGGGCGCTTCGGCGCCCTTTTTCATGGGCCTCCGGCCGTCAACGGCGACGTCAGCTACGGCCCAGATCTTCAGCGTGCAGCCCTTCGGCAACAGCCTGGTCGTGAAGACGATGACGGGCGCGCAGATCAAGGCGATGCTCGAACAGCAGTTCAACAGCGGCACCAACACCGTGGCCGCATCGCGCGTGCTGCTGCCCTCGAGGTTGAGGCACTGCCGAGCAGCGCAGCGGCAGGCGGATCAGGGCTCGCGACTGCCTGAGCGAAGCGAGTTTGAGCGAGACCCCGCCTGACGCGAGCAGCGCAGGGAAGCCCGAAGGGCCAGTGACGTCGGCCGGCACAGGGCACACCGCCCGCCGCCGCGCCCCCAACGCTCTTGCGCCTAGCTCAAGTCGCCGGCCAGGCTCGCCAGCGTCTCCGGCGCGATGCTCGCGAGCGCCGGGTAGTTGCTGTGGTCGCAGCCCAGCTTGACGTTCGCGCCCGCGCGCACGGCAGCGCGCGCGGCATCGCCGAACTCGAAACGCACGAAGTGGACTGCCGAGGTCTTCTCGTCGTTCTCGCGCTCCATGTCTTCGTCGGCGATCGCGTAGATGCGCCCGTGGCCTTCGACCTCGACGAACATACGGTCCTCCACACCGATGAGCCGGGCCAGTTCGCGCTTGCGCTCGTGCGCGTCGGGGATCTCGATCAGAATGGTCGCCTTCCAGTTGCTGCCGTCGGGCACCAGGGCTGCGTAGGCATCGATCTCGCTCTGGATGCCCTCTTCGTCGAAGATCTTCTCGATGTGAGCATCTCCTGGATCTGGCGGCGGATCGTCGTCTCGTCTTCGAACTGGATGCTGACGTGCTCGCCCAGGCGCACCGTGCGCAGACGGCGGTGCGCGATGAACTCCGGCGCGCTGCTCTTGCGGATCTTCGCGTACGCCTCCAGCGTCAACAGGTTGTCTCGGGTGATGCTCAATAGGGGCCATTGACGCAAGCAATGAGCAAGGCGCAGCGCTCAGTTCAGCCGGCGACTGCTCTGCCTGTCGAACAGGTGCGCGCTGTCGGCGCCGATCACGAGGCCGATGATGTCGTCCGGCGCGGCATCGACGCGACCGTGCACCACCACGATGAGCTTCGCCTCGCCCACCTGCACCAGCAACTCGGTCTCGTTGCCGGTCGGCTCGACGACGATCACCTTCGCGGCCACGCCGCTGCCCGCGTTCGCGAGTCTGATGTCGCCGGGACGGATGCCGTAGTGCACCGCCTGCCCGTCCGCCGCCGCGGTCGCGCCCGGCGCCGGCCAGCGCGCGCCGTGCGCCTCCACGCTGCAGCCCTCGCCGTCGCGCCGGAACACGCCTTCGATCACGTTCATCGCCGGCGAGCCGATGAACTGCGCGACGAACAGGTTGTCAGGCCGGTCGTAGAGTTCCAGCGGCGTGCCGATCTGCTCGACGAGACCGTCGTGCATGACCACGATGCGGTCGGCCATCGTCATGGCCTCGATCTGGTCGTGCGTGACGTACACCGTGGTGGTCTTGAGCCGCTGGTGCAGGGCCTTGATCTCGGCGCGCATCGCCACCCGCAGCTTGGCGTCGAGATTGGACAGCGGCTCGTCGAACAGGAAGACCTTGGGATCGCGCACGATGGCACGCCCCATCGCCACGCGCTGGCGCTGCCCGCCCGAAAGCTCGCGCGGATAGCGCCCGAGCAGCGCATCGAGATTGAGGATCTTCGCGGCGTCGGCCACGCGCTGGTCGGTGACCGACTTGTCGGCATTGCGCAGGCGCAGGCTGAAACCCATGTTCTCGCCCACCGTCATGTGCGGATAGAGCGCGTAGCTCTGGAACACCATCGCAATGTCACGGTCCTTGGACTCGAGCTCGTTCACGACCCGGCCGTCGATCATGATCTCGCCGCCGGTGATGTCTTCCAGCCCGGCCAGCATGCGCAGCAGCGTGGACTTGCCGCAGCCCGAAGGGCCGACCAGCACGACGAATTCGCCGTCGGCGATGTCGAAGCCCAGTCCGTGCAGGATGTCGACCTTGCCGTAGGACTTCTTGACGTTGTTGAAGGAAACGGATGCCATGTTCTTGATCCCTTAGCTCTTGACGGCGCCGGCAGTCAGGCCGCCGACCATGTAGCGCTTGAACGCGTAGTAGATCGCCGCCGGCGGCAGCGCATAGATGAAGCCGGTGGCCATCAGCAATTCCCACGGCGAATCGTCGGCCGCCAGGAAGTTGCCCAGCGCCACCCCGAGCGTGATGTCGGTTTCGTTGGACAGCAGCAGGAAGGCGTAGAGGTATTCGTTCCAGGCCAGCAGCAGCGCGTAGGTGCCCACCGCCACCATCGAGGGCACCATCAGCGGCAGATACACCAGGCGAAACAGCTGCACCGGCGTGGCGCCGTCCATGCGCGCGGCCTCGTCGAGTTCGTAGGGCAGCTTGTCCGAGGCCTGCTTGAGCACCCAGATGCAGTAGGGCGAGGCGATGGTGACCATCGCGAAGATCAGCGACCACTGGTTGTTGAGCAGCCCGTAGTTGGCCATCGTCTTGTACATCGGCACCGCCAGGAAGGCAGCCGGGATGAAGTAGGTGAACAGGGCCATGTTGAGCACCGTGCGCCCGCCCCGCACCCGCAGCCGGCTGATGGCGAAGGCGGCGGTGGTGGCCACCATCAAGGTGATCAGCCCGACCGCGATCGCAATGACAAGCGAGTTGCCGAGCTGCTGCCAGAAGTGCGACAGGTAGAAATGCTTCTGCTGGAACACGGTCTCGAAGTTCTGCAGCGTCGGGTTCTTGGGCCATAGCCGGCCCGAGGTAGCCGATTCGCGCTCTGATATCGCAAACAGGAACATGTGGTAGACCGGGATGATGGTCCACAGGAACACCGGGATGCCGATCAGCAACAGCTTGGCTTCGGCGGTGACGGAGCGCAGGGTCCATCGCTTCATTTCGACAGCCTCTTCATCATGAAATACACCAGCGGCAGTACCAGCGGCAGCGCCACCACGATCGAGGACATCGCCACATCCATCTGGTCCAGCCGCAGGTAGCGGATGCCCAGGGTGGCCAGCACGTGCGTCAGGTCGGCCGGCCCGCCGCCCGTGAGCAGGTAGACACTGTTGAAATCGCCCAGCGTCCAGATCGCCGACAGGATGGTCGACGTGATGTAGAGCGTGCGCATCGCCGGCCAGGTGATGAAGCGGAACTTCTGCCAGTTGCTGGCGCCGTCGACCGAAGCGGCTTCGTACTGTTCGGCCGGAATCGACAGGCGCCCGGCCACCAGGATCAGCGTCCAGAACGGCAGCGACTTCCAGATATGCATCAGCATCGACAGAGACAGCGCCAGCGTCGGGTCATTGAGCCAGTTCGGTCCGTCGAGCCCCGTGAGGCGGAAGATCACCGAGTTGATGACGCCCCACTCCGGATTGAGCATGAAGCGCACCGACAGGATGGTCGGAATCGAGGGCACCGCCCAGGGCAGGATGAAGAGCACCGAGAGCGCCTTGATCCACCAGCGCGTCTTGATGAAGAAGCCCGACAGCACCAGCGCGGCGATCATCTTGAGATTGATCGCCACCACCAGGAACACGATGGTGTTGATGGCGCTGCGGAAGAAGATCGGATCGTCGAACAGCTTCGTGTAGCTGGACGGGTGCCGGGCCAGCCAGAGGCCGTAGCCCACCGGGTACAACACGAACACCGCGAACACGAGCAGGTAGGGAACGACGAACAGGCGCCCCCAGAATTCCCAGCGGGTCAGGCTACGGGACGCCGGCGCCGCGACGTGCGGCAATGTGCTAACAGCTTGAGTCATGGTTCAGTTCACCCCGATGTCGTTCAAGCGGAGAAGATGATGGACAGGCGGACGGCCGCGGCGCCGAGCCGCGGCCGGACCGATTCAGAGGGTCAGCCCGCAACCGCCTTGATGCGCGCGATCATCTCGTCCACGGCCTTGTCCACCGGCACCTTCTCGTTGAGGATCCGGTTCGCCGCCTTGGCCCACACGTTCTCGTTGTTGAGCACCGTGAACTTGTAGTTCTTGGTGAATTCGAATGGCGAGGTGCCGGCCATGAACTGGTTGTAGACGGCCGTACGGTGCGGGTCCTGCTTCCAGAAAGCACTTTGCTGCGCCGCCTTGGTCACCGGGAACCAGCGCCCGAGCGAGCCTTCGACGTAGGGCGTGAGATTGGCGTCGTCGAGCAGGAAGGCGACGAACTTCTTCGCGGCATCCTTGTTCTTGGCGTCCTTGAAGATCACGCCGGTCTTCACGGCCGCGCGGTACACCATCTTGGAGCCGTCGGGTTTGTTCGGGAAGCCTGCTGTCGCGATCTTCTCGGTGTAGTTCACCTTGGCGGCGTCGCGCTGCGCTTGCGTAAGCGATTGGTTGTTCGAGGCGTCGAGTTGCGTGGCGGCGATCGAGATCGTCGCGTTATGCGTCAGGACGGTCGTCTTGTTGGCAAAGGCGACGTTGTTGTCCGGATCCTTCCAGTTGGTAGCAGACGGCGGCGCGCAACCCTTCGAATACACCTGTGTGTAATCGGTCAGCGCGTTGATCAGGCCCTGGCGAACCGCCGGATCATCGACCAGCAGCTTGCCCGCGTCGTTGACCAGCTTGACGTTGTAGGCGTCCATGAAAGTCAGGAACGAGAAGAACGAGTCGCTCGAGTCCACGCCCAGCGGCTGGCCGATGCCGAAGCTGCGGGTACCGGACTTTTGACGATGGGCTGGTTGCACCTTGTCGCACCAGAAGCTCCAGTAGCTTTTCCAGTCGGCTGGGATGTCGCTCTCCTTGAAGCCCGCCTCGGCCAGCATGTCCTTCCAGTACTGGATGTGCATGGTCTGCTGCTTGATCGGGTAGGCGTAGTAGGCGCGGCTCTTGGTGGTGTCGTTGTAGAGGAAGGTGGTGGCCAGCGCCGCAGGCTCGAACTTGGCGCGCATCGGGTCGAGGATGCTGGTCACGTCTTCGAGCTTGCCGTCGTAGGCCCACTTGGCCGTGACCTGGAAGTCGTAGACGTCGCCATAGGCCACGTCGGGCGGATTGCCGGCGTCGAGCGCAGCCACCGACTTCGGAACCATTTCCTGCGGCGCGTAGAGCGACAGCTCGACCTTGATCTTCGGGTTCTTGGCCTCGAATTTCTTGATGGCTGCGTACAGCGCGTCGTCCTCCGCCTTGTAGAAGCCCTTGCCCCACCAGACGGTGAGCTTCTCCTGCGCCGCGGCCTGGCCGGCGGCAGCGAGCCCCAGCGCGACCAGCGCGGGAATCATGAGTGCCTTGAATTTCATGCTGTGTCTCCTTTTTTTGACGATGGGTGCTCGATCCATGAGCGTTGCTGGGAAAGGGATGCGGGCGCGCCTCAAGCGGCCTTGAGCCGCGGCGGTGACCGACCGAGGCGCGGCAGGCGGCGGCGCGAGCCGACCACCTCTTCGATGTCCTCGCGCGCACCGTCGATGAGCTTGATGATCGCGCGCTCGGCGCGCGCCGGGTTGTGGGCGATGACCGCATCTAGCACCGCCCGATGCAGAGGCAGCGACAAGGTCGGTCCGTCCTTCTTGGCGGTCGAGAGCTCGAAGCTGGTGCGCAGCAGCGCGTTCAGCGCCTTGCTCATCTGGGCCAACATGCGGTTGCCGGCAGCGACCAGCAGTCCGTGGTGAAAGCGCAGGTCGCTGGTGACGTAGTCGCCGCCGTATTCCACTGCCTGCTTCATGCCGGCGTAGGCCTCTTCGATCTCCTCGATGTCGGCCGGGGTGGCGCGTTCGGCCGCTAGCCGAACGGCTGCCGGCTCGACCACGCGCCGCAGGTCCAGCAGGTCGCGCAGGAACTCGGGCGTGAGGCCGGCGCGAGCCTGCCAGGTGATCACATCGGGATCGAACCAGTTCCACCGGTCCTCCGGCAGCACGCGCGTGCCGACCTTCGGCCCCGTGACGATCAGGCCCTTGGCGACCAGCGATTTCACCGCTTCGCGCACCACCGTGCGGCTGACGCCGAACTCCTCGCACAGCAGCGGCTCCGCGGGCATCGGCGCGCCGATGGCATAGCGGCGCGACACGATCGCCTCGCCGAGCAGCTCGAGCGTGCGGCCGTGGGTGTTCTTGGTCATGGTGCCGCGTCGCGCCTTCAGGCATCCACCGGCGTCAGCAAGGGCGCCCCTGCGAAATGCGCGCGCAGGTTGTCGAAAGTCAGTTGCGCCATGGCCTCGCGCGTCTGCTTCGTGCCGCTGGCCATGTGCGGCGTGAGCACCACGTTCGGCATGGCGCGCAATTCGGCCGGCACCTGCGGCTCGTTGGCGTAGACGTCGAGCGCGGCACCGGCAATGACGCCCTTCGAGAGCGCGGCGATCAGCGCCGCTTCGTCGACCACGCTGCCGCGCGCCACGTTGACCAGATAGCCCTGCGGACCGAGCGCCTCGAGCACGCGCGCATCGATCAGGCCGCGCGTCGCCGCGCCGCCCGGCGTGATGACGACCAGGAAGTCGACGGCAGCAGCGAGCGAGACCGCATCCGGGTGGTAGGCGTAGTCGACCTCTGCGCGCGGCGAACGCGCGGTGTACGCGATCTGCATGTCGAAGGCCCGCGCACGGTGCGCGATGGCCTGTCCGATGCGGCCCATACCGACCACGCCCAGGCGGGCGCCCGTGACCTTGCGGCTCAGCGGGAACGGGCCCTTCGGCCACTCGCCTTCGCGCACGAAGCGGTCGGCCTGGGGAATGCGCCGCGCGATCGAGAGCAACAAGCCGATCGCCAGATCGGCCACGTCGTCGTTCAGCACCTGCGGCGTGTTGGTGACCGGCACGCCGCGCTCGTGCGCCGCGGCCACGTCGACGCCGTCGTAGCCGACACCGAATACCGATATCACTTCCAGCGCCGGCAGGCGGGCCATCAGCTCGCGCGGCACCTTGGCTTCGCCGTTCGCAACGACCGCGCGGATGCGCGGGGCAGCGGCCGAGAAGGCCTCGGGCTCGTTGACGTGCGTCCGATCGTGCACCGTGTACTCGCGGTGCAGCGCGTCCATCAGGAAGGGCATCAACGGCGCGACGACCAGCACCTCGGGGCGGGTGGCGCTCATTGAGCAACCTCCGCGCTGCGCGCTGCGGTATTCGCCTTGGGAGCGGCCCGGCGGCTCATGCTTCGATGCGTCATTTGCATCGGCTGCTTGCGCGTTGCGTTCAATGAATGGGGCATGTCTTGTCTCCTGCGAGGACCGAGATTTCCCTAGACCTCGATCCAATGTCGGGGCTTATCATATGATGATTGAAATACCGGTCCGGCAGGACAAACCCTGATTCGCCGAGGCCGCAGATTGGCCCACCGCGGAGACAAGACAGATGAGCGCCCCACCCCGGAAACCCGCGCACGAACTGCGCAGCCAGCAATGGTTCGGCCGCCACGACCGCGATGGCTTCATCTACCGCAGCTGGCTCAAGGGCAAGGGCGTTCCGCACGACCAGTTCGACGGCCGGCCGGTGATCGGCATCTGCAACACCTTCAGCGAGCTCACGCCCTGCAACTCGCACTTCCGCACGCTCGCCGAGCAGGTGAAGATCGGCGTCTACGAGGGCGCGCCGGCGCGAGAAATGGACTGCCCCGAAACCGCCCTTGGACTCCGGCTACTGGAAGCTCTACGTCGACAACGTGCTGCAGGCCGACCAGGGCGCCGACCTCGGATTCCTGCGCGGCAAACGGGGCTCCTTCGTTCCAAGAGACAATCACTGAATGCACTTAATCGCCGTTGATTGGGGTACCAGCTCATTACGCGGCGCGCGGCTCGACGGCAAGGGCCACGTGCTCGAGGAGCGCGAGCATCCGCGCGGCATCCTCACGGTCCCGCCGGGTGGCTTCCCGGTCGTGTTCGAAGAATTGTTCGGCGACTGGATGCGCCCGACCGGCAGCTTCTGCCTGATCTCGGGCATGGCCGGCAGCAAGCAGGGCTGGGTCGAGGCGCCCTACTGCGCCTGCCCCTCGGGCCGGGTCGAAGTGGGCAACGCGATCGTCGAGATCGAGCCCGGCCGCATCGCGATCGTGCCCGGCCTCAGCGACCTGCACGACGGCGTGCCCGATGTGATGCGCGGCGAAGAAGTGCAGATCTTCGGCGCCATGGCGCTGACGGGCCTTGCCGACGGCGTTTTCGTGCTGCCCGGCACGCACAACAAGTGGGCCACGGTGAAGCGGGGCCGCGTGACGGGCTTCCGCACCTTCATGACCGGCGAGTTCTATGCGCTCCTGAGCCGGCACTCGATCCTGGCACGCACGCTCGATGCAGAGGCGCCGCTGGACGAAGTCGCCTTTCTCGAAGGCGTGACGCAGGCCGACAACGGCCAGGGCCTGTTGCACAACGCCTTCGGCGCGCGCACGCTGGCGCTGTTCGAGCGCATGTCGGCCGGCGATCTCTCGAGCTACCTGTCGGGGCTTCTGATCGGCGAGGAGCTGCGCACCCAATCGATCCACGCCGCCGGCGACCTGGTGCTGATCGGCACGCCGGCGCTGACGCAGCGCTACCTGCTGGCGCTGCAGGCCTCGGGCAATACCGCGCGGACGCTGGGCGCCGAGGCTACCTGGGCCGGCCTGCACGCGCTGTCGGCATTCCTCAACGCAAACAGAACAAGGCCATGACTTCGCCTCTGGACAAATTCTCCGCCGCCATGCAGCAGTTGCCGCTGGTGGCGATCCTGCGCGGTCTGACGCCAGCCGAGGCGCCGGAGGTCGGCGATGCGATCGTCGAAGCCGGCTTCCGGCTGCTCGAAGTGCCGCTCAATTCGCCGCAGCCGCTCGAAAGCATCGCACTCCTGCGCCGGCGCTTTCCGGATGCGCTGGTCGGCGCCGGCACGGTGCTCGATGCGCAGCAGGTGCGCGAGGTGCATGCGGCCGGCGGCGAGCTGATCGTGGCGCCCAACTTCAATGCCGAGGTGCTGGCCGAAGCGGCGCGCCTCGGGCTCGTGAGCCTGCCCGGCGTGATGACGCCGACAGAGGCCTTCGGCGCGCTCGCGGCAGGCGCCAGCGGGCTCAAACTCTTCCCCGCCGAACTGGCCTCGCCCGCGGTGGTGAAGGCCTTGCTCGCGGTGCTGCCCAAGGGCACGCCGCTGATGCCCGTGGGTGGCATCACGCCCGGCAACATGGCTGCCTGGCGCGAAGCCGGCGCGGCCGGTTTCGGCATCGGCTCGGCGCTCTACAAGCCCGGCAAGAGTGCCGCCGCCGTACGCGAGGCCGCGCTGGATTTCGTCGCTGCCTTCAACGGCAGCCGGCGCACCTGAGGATCGCCATGTCTGCAGAATCCGACTACGCCAGCCCCGCCGTCCGCATCCTGCGCGACAACCTCGCGCTGGCGCTGCGCGCCGCCTCGCACCATGGCCTCTCCGAGGGCGTGTGCAACCATTTCAGCGTCGCGCTGCCCGGTGCGCAGGACCGCTACCTGATCAACCCGCGCGGCCTGCACTGGAGCGAGATCGGCCCCGATGACATCGTGCTGATCGACATGCACGGCGAGGTGCTGGCTGGCCGCCATCGCGTCGAGCCCACCGCCCTCTTCATCCACGGCGCGGTGCATCGCATTACCGGCCGCGCGGTGGTCCTGCATTGCCACATGCCCTATGCGACCGCCCTGACGCTCACCGCCGATCGCGCGCTCGACCCGACGCTGAGCCAGAACGCGATGCGCTTCATGAACCGCATCGCCATTGATGCGCAGTACAACGGGCTGGCGCTCGACAACCGCGAGGGCGAACGCATCGCCCATGCGATGGCCGGCAAGGACGTGGCCTTCCTCGCCAACCACGGCGTGATCGTGGCCGGCGCGCACATCGCCCATGCCTACGACGACCTCTACTACCTCGAGCGCGCCTGCCTGCACCAGGTGATCGCGCAATCCACCGGCCGGCCGCTGGTGCCGGTCGACGCGGCGCTGGCCGCGCACGTGGCGGCGCAGATCCAGGGCGAGCGCGAGCAGTCCGACCTGTTCTTCGAGGCGCTTCGCCGGCTGCTGCCCGCGCCGCGTCCCGAACGCCCGCTTCAGCGCGCGGCCGCGTAGGCAGGCGGGTCCGCCACCAAGCCCTGCTTGACCTGGCGCGTCACCGCGTCGGCCAGCACTTCGGGCAGGCCGGCCTCGACGGCGGCGAAAGTCTGCTTCGCCACATCGTCGGGCGATGTCTTGTCGCCCGGCACATGGCTCGCCATGTCCGTATCCATGAACGCCACGTGCACGCTGACGACCTGCGTGCCCTGCTCACGCAATTCGTTGCGCAGGCCGTTGCTGAGCGACCATGTGGCCGACTTCGAGGTGCTGTAGGTGGCCGCGCCCGGCAGGCTGATCCAGCTCAGCGCCGACAGCACGTTGACGATGGCGCCGCCGCCGTTCTGCGCCAGCACCGGCGTGAAGGCACGGCTCAAGGCCCAGGGGCCGAAGAAGTTGGTCTCGAACTCGGCGCGCGCCGCATCCACGGCGTCCGGCGACAGCAGGCCCGAGCCGCGCGAGATGCCGGCGTTGTTGACGAGCAGGGTCACGTCGCCGCAGGCGCGAGCGGCCGCTTCGACCTGTTCGGGCTTGGTCACGTCGAGCGCGACGGCGTGCACGCCTTCGAGCGTGATGGATTTCGGGTCGCGCGCGGCCGCGTAGACCTTCTTCGCGCCGGCCGCGAGCGCTGCACGTGCGTAGGCGAGCCCGAGGCCGCGGTTGGCGCCGGTGATGAAAACGACGGAGTCCTTGATCTTCATGGAAAGCTTTCGGTAATGAGTGGAGGATTCAGGTCTGCTGAACGCGCCGCAGCAGCCCGGCCGTGGTGCGCGGCCAGCCGACACGGCCGAACCAGGCGCCGCCGGCGATCGACGATGCGATGACGATGCCGTAGACGACCAGCCCGGCGCCCTGCGCGACGAATACTTGACTCAGCTGGCCGCCCCAGCGCAACGCGAGCCAGCCGCCGATCCCGGCCACCGCCAGCCGCGCGATGTTGCCGAGCACCGGCCACAGAAGGCGGCCCGCGCCCTGCGAAGCGAAGTACAGAACCAGCCCGACGCCGAAGAAGCCGTAGAAGGGCCCGACCGCACGCAGGTACTGCGAGCCCGCTTCGAGCATCGCCGGATCGCTGCCGAAGAGCATCAGCCAGGGCCTCGGGAACAGCGCGGCCGCGAGGCCGATGGTCTCGGTGAGCACGAAGGCCATCGCCGCGCCCGCCCAGGTGGCGCGCAGGGCGCGTTCGCGCTGCCCCGCGCCGATGGCGGTGCCGACCATCGCGACCAGCGGCGCGCCGAGGCCGAACACCAGCGGCACCAGCAGGTATTCGAGCCGCGAGGCGGTGCCGTAGCCGGCGATCGCACCGGGGCCGAACTGGCCTGCCAGCGCGGTCGCGATGCCGATCGACAGGTTGGTGGCCACGGTCGAGACCGCGCCCACGAGGCCGACGCGCAGGATGTCGGCGAACAGCGGCCACTGGAAGCGCGCCTTCGCCCATGAGGGCTTGAGCAGGCTGCGGCTCCCGCGCAGGTAGGCCCACAGCGCGAGCGTGCCGGCCAGGTAGTAGAGCAAGAGCGCGATCGCGCCGCCGGCGATGCCCATGCCGGGAATCGGACCCCAGCCGAAGATCAGCAAGGGCGACAGCGGCACCAGCACCACCACGCCGGCGACCGTCACGTTGGCCGGCACCGACATGTTGCCTGTGCCGCGGATCACCGCCGCCAGCGAATTGAAGAGCCACACCAGCACCGCGCCGGCGAACACCCAGTTCGAATAGGTCAAGGCCGCGTCGAGCGAAGCGCCGGTGCCGCCCATCAGCGCATAGAGCCAGCGCCCGCCGAAGAGGAGCGCCAGCGTGAACACGAGGCCGAAGCCGAGCGCGATCAGGATCGCATGCAGCACCAGCGAATCGGCATCGTCGCGGCGCCGCGCACCGAGCGCGCGTGCGATCGCCGAGGCAATGCCGCCGCCCATCGCGCCGGCCGAGGTCATCTGCATCAGCATCACGATCGGGAACACCAGCGCCATGCCGGCCAGCGCATCGGTGCCGAGCTTGCCGACGAAGTAGGTCTCGATCAGGCCGACAGCGGCCTGCGCGACCATCACCAGGACGTTGGGCGCGGCCAGGCGCAGCAGCGTGGGGATGATCGGCGCCCCGAGCAGAAGGCGCGTGCGCGGGTCGACACTGCTCATGCTGCCGCCTTCGCCATCAGCGCCGGCCGAGGCTCGCGGATTGGCAGGTTGATCAGCGCTGCGCCGGCAGCCAGCGCGATGTCGATGTACCAGACGATGTCGTAGCTGCCCGTCACCTGGAACACGTAGCCGCCGAGGAAGGCGCCCAGGAAGCCGCCGACCTGGTGCGCCAGCATCACGACGCCAAACAGCATCGCCATGTTGGCCGGGCCGAACATCTTGGCGACCAGGCCCGCGGTCGGCGGCACGGTCGAGAGGAAGGTGATGCCCATCACCGCCGCGAACACCATCATCACGGCCGGCGTTTTGGGCGCTAGCAGGAAGATCAGCACCGCGATGCCGCGCGTCGCATAGAGCAGCGCCAGCAGCGACTTCATGCGCCAGCGCCCGACAGCCCAGCCCATCGCCAGGCTGCCGACGATGTTGAAGAGGCCGATGACGCCCAGCGCCCAGCCTCCGATCTCCGGCGGCAGGCCGCATGCCGCCACCACGCCCGGCAGGTGGGTGGCCAGGAAGGCGACGTGGAAGCCGCAGACCAGAAAGCCCAGGCTCAGGTAGCGGTAGCTCGGCGTGGCGAGCGCCTGGCCGATCGCCTGCCGTGCCGTGAGCGGATTCGTGCCGCTCGCTGCTGCCGACTGGGCCGCGAGCAGATTGGAATTGCCCTTCAGCACGAAGACCGCGGGCAAGGCCAGCAGGATCAGCACGCCGAGCCATTGCATCGCACTGGCCCAGCCGACGCCGGCCATCAGCGCGATCGCGATCGGCGCCATCGCGAACTGGCCGAAGGAACCGCCGGCATTCACCACGCCGGTGGCCAGGCCGCGCTTGGCCGGCGGCACCATGCGCGTGACGGCGGCCATCAGCACCGAAGGCCCGGCCATGCCGGCGCCGCCGGCGGCCAGCACGCCGATCGCGAAGATCAGGCCGGCGGTCGTCGTCATCAGCGGCGTGATGATGGTGCCCAGCGCCACCAGCAGCACGCCGATGAAGATCACGCGGCCGGTGCCGATCCGGTCGGCCACCGCGCCCGCGAAGGGCTGCGTGAGGCCCCACCAGAGCTGGCCGAAGGCGAAGGCCAGGCTGATGCTGCCGATGCCCAGGCCGGTGGACGTGTTGAGCGAGGAGAGGAAGAGCCCCATCGTCTGACGCACGCCCATGGTGAGCGCGAAGGTGCCGGCGGCGGCCAGCAGCACCAGCCACAGGGCGTAGCGCGCCACAGGCGTGGCGGGCGCGGCGGTCGTCTTGTCATTCATCCACATCTCCCTCTTCGGCAGCGCCAGCGGGTTGCAGCAGCGCGATGCTCTCGTCGATCAGCGCGTGCAGCGCGATGACCCGCTCGATGCCGAGCAGGGCGTTGAGTTTTTCCTGTGCCGTGCGCCAGTGGCGCTGCGCTTCGCTGCGCTTCTTGCGGCCGGCCTCGGTGATCGCGATCAGCCGGCTGCGTGCATCGGGCCCGTCGCCCTGCGTCAGCCAGCCCGCCGCGACCAGCGGCTTGAGATTGCGCGTCAGCGTCGACGCGTCGATGTTCATCGCATGCGCGAGATCGCTCGGGCGCAGCGGCCCGAGGTGCAAGACATGCGACAGCAGCGAGTACTGCGTGGTCTTGAGGCCGCTCTTCGTGACCTCGATGTCGTAGTGGCGGGCGACCTGGCGCAGGAGGCGCCGCAGCCGGAAATTGGTACAGCCTTGCGGCTTTGCGATAGCATCCATGCCATCCATTGTAGCTACAATAATTGTATATGCAACCTTTAAAGGAATTCGAATGAACGCGATGGAGCAACTGGCGGCCTGGATCGCCGAGGAAGAAACGATTGCGGAGCGGCTGAATGCGGGCCCTGGCCCCGGCCTGGCGCGGCCCGAACAGCTCGCAGGCAAGACCGGCCTGGAGATGATGGAAGCCATGCTGCGCGCCGAAATCCCCTACGCCGCCATCGCGAGGACGCTGGATTTCTTGCTCATCTCGGTAGCCCCCGGCCGGGCGGTGTTCCAGGGCACGCCGCTCCCGCGGCACCTGAATCCGCTGGGCACCATCCATGGCGGCTGGTTCGCCACCCTGCTCGACTCGGCGCTGGGCTGCGCGGTCCACACCATGATGCCGGCCGGCCGCGCCTACACCACGGCCGAGCTCGGCGTGAACCTCGTGAAGGCGCTGACGCCCAAGGTCCCGCGCGTGCGCGCCGAGGGCAAGGTGATCCACTGCGGGCGCCAGCTCGCCACCGCCGAGGCGCGGCTGGTCGGCGCCGACGGCACGCTCTACGCGCATGCCACCACCACCTGCCTGGTTTTCGACATCCCGCCACGGCGCGAGTAGGCCCTGCGCCGGTAAGCACAAAGGTCGAAACCTGGCCCTCCAAGAGTGATAATGATTCGTATCGGCGTTCGCAAACGAACGGACGCCGGTGCTTTTTACAAATCGACTCTGGAGAAGCCCCATGACCGCACGCCTTTGCGCGCTGACCTGCATCGCCGCCGCCTGCCTGGCCGGCGCCTTGCCCGCCCACGCGGCCGAGGAACTCACGCTCTACACCACGCGCGAGCCCGGCCTCATCCAGCCCCTGATCACCGCCTTCAGCACGCAAAGCGGCGTCAAGGTCAACACGGTGTTCGTGAAGGACGGGCTGCTCGAGCGCGTCAAGGCCGAAGGCGCCCGCTCGCCGGCCGACGTGCTCATGACTGTGGACATCGGCAACCTGATGGACCTGGTCGACGGCGGCGTCACCCAGCAGGTGAAATCGGCGGCGCTGGAATCGGCCATTCCGGCCAACCTGCGCGGCGCCGACGGCCAATGGTTCTCGCTGTCGATGCGCGCGCGCGTGCTATACGCCGACAAGAGCCTCCCGCTCACGTCCTTCCGCTATGAAGATCTCGCGAATCCCAAGTACAAGGGCAAGGTCTGCATCCGCGCCGGCCAACATCCCTACAACACGGCGCTGGTCGCATCGCTGATCGCGCACGACGGCGAGGCCAAGGCCGAGCAGTGGCTGCGCGGCGTCAAGGCCAATCTGGCGCGCAAGGCCACCGGCGGCGACCGCGACGTGGCGCGCGACATCCTGGGCGGCATCTGCGACATCGGTCTCGCCAACTCCTACTACGTGGGCCAGATGAAGGGCTCGAAGGAAGGCAGCGACGCGCGCAAGTGGGGCGATGCCATCAAGGTGATCCGGCCGACCTTCGCCAATGCCAAGAGCGGCGGCACGCACGTCAACATCAGCGGCGCCGCGGTCGCGAAGAACGCGCCGAACCGCGCGAATGCGGTCAAGCTGCTCGAGTTCCTGGTGTCGGAGCCGGCGCAGGCCTTCTACGCCGAGACCAACTACGAATACCCGGTGCGCAAGGGCGTGGCGCTCGATTCGATCATCGCCTCCAGCATCGGTGAACTGAAGGTCGACCCGCTGCCCATCACCGAGATCGCCAAGTACCGCAAGCAGGCCAGCGCACTGGTGGACAAGGTCGGTTTCGATCAGTGACGCGCCGCCGGGCCGCCCCAAGGCGCGTCAGCCCCTTCGGGGGGCAGCGAGGACACGAAGTGCCGAGCGTGGGGGTATGAAAGCGGTTGGGCCCGTCTGGCGGGCCGCGTCGATCCTCATCGCGCTCGGCGTGCTCGCGCCGGTTCTCAGCCTGGCTTGGCTCGCGCTGGGTTCGGGCCTGCAGCATTGGGCACACCTCGCAGAGCACGTGCTGCCGCAGGCCGCGCTCAACACCGCGATGCTGCTGGCCGGCGTGGGCGTGCTGGTGCTGGTGATCGGCACCGGCTGCGCCTGGCTGGTCACGGCCTGCGACTTCCCGGGGCGACGCGTGCTGCACTGGGCCCTGCTGCTGCCGCTGGCCATGCCGACCTACATCGTCGCCTTCGCCTACCTCGACTTGCTGCACCCGATCGGACCGGTGCAGGGGGCTCTCCGCTGGGCGCTGGGCTTCGACAGCCCGCGCCAGTTCCGCCTGCCCGACTTGCGCTCGATGCCGGGCGCGATCTTCGTGCTCGGCTTCGTGCTCTACCCCTACGTCTACATGACCGCGCGCGCCATGTTCATGACCCAGCCTGCCCACCTGATGGAAGCGGCCCGCACGCTGGGCGAAAGCCGCGGCGGCGCCTTCTTCCGCGTCGCGCTGCCGCTCGCCCGGCCCGCGTTGGCCGTGGGCCTGAGCCTGGCGCTGCTCGAGGCGCTCAACGACATCGGCGCTTCGGAATTCCTCGGCATCCAGACGCTCACGGTCGCGGTCTACACGACCTGGATCACGCGCTCCGACCTGGCCGGGGCGGCACAGATCGCCTGCGCCATGCTCATCGTGGTGGTGGCGCTGGTGCTGCTCGAACGCAATGGCCGGCGCCATCAGCGTTTCGGCTCGGCGCAGCGCATGCGCGCGATCCAGCCGCGCCGCCTGCACGGCGCAGCGGCCTGGGCGGCGAGCGCCGCCGCCGCGCTGCCGGTCGCGATCGGTTTCGTCGCGCCGGCGCTCTACCTGGTCTGGGAAACGGCCAAGCGGCTGCGCCAGGGCGGCGGCATCTCCGACGGCCTGCTCGCGAGCCTGGGCAACACCCTCGCGCTGGCCGCCGGCGTGACGCTGGCCGCGGTCGCGGCCGGCCTGGTGGTGGCCTGGGCGGTGCGCAGCCAGGGCTCGACAGTCAACCGCGCGCGCTGGCAGGCGCGGGTCGCCACGCTCGGCTACGCGGTGCCGGGCACGGTGCTGGCCATCGGCCTGCTCACGCCGGCGCTGGCTTTCGACGCCGCGCTCGGCGCGCTCATGGGCCGCGAAGGACTGCCGCTGATGAGCGCCGGCATCGTGCTCGTCATCGCCTGCGCGATCCGCTTTCTCGCGATGCCGGTCGGCGGCATCGAAGCCGGGCTGGCGCGCATCCCGCCGGCGCTCGAACAGGCCTCGCGCCTGCTCGGCGAAACGGCCGGCGGCACGCTGCGACGCGTGCATCTGCCGCTTTTGCAGCCGGCCATCGCCGCGGGCGCGCTGCTGGTGTTCGTCGATGCCATGAAGGAGCTGCCGGCCACCCTGCTGCTGCGGCCCGCGAACTTCGACACGCTGGCGACCTGGCTCTACGCGGAGGCCGCGCGCGGCACCTACGAAGAAGGCGCCATCGCCGCGCTAGCGATCGTGCTCGCCGGGCTCTTGCCCGTGATCCTGCTGGCGCGCAACCAGTTGGGCACGCATCCGGAGACCCTGCGAGCATGAGCGCAACCCTCCAACTCGACGGCGTGCGCCTCGCCTATGACGGCGCACGCGGGCTGCACACCGTGGTCGACGGCTTCTCGCTCGCGCTCGACGCCGGCCGCATCGGCTGCCTGCTCGGCCCTTCCGGCTGCGGCAAGACCACGGTGCTGCGCGCGATCGCGGGCTTCGAACCGGTGCGCGCCGGGCAGATCCTGCTCGGCGACAAGCTGCTGTCCTCGCCCACCACCCACATCCCGCCCGAACAGCGCCGCGTCGGCATGATGTTCCAGGAGTACGCGCTGTTCCCGCATCTCACGGCGGCGCAGAACGTGGGCTTCGGCCTGCGGCGGCTGGCGCGTGCGGAGCGCGATGCACGCGTGGCGGCGATGCTCTCGCTGGTGGGCCTGGCGGAGGCCGGCGAACGCTATCCGCACGAACTCTCGGGCGGACAGCAGCAGCGCATCGCATTGGCCCGCGCGCTCGCACCGGCACCCGCGCTGCTGCTGCTCGACGAGCCTTTCTCCAACCTCGATGCCGGCACGCGCGAGCGCCTGACGGCCGAGGTGCGCGAGATCCTCAAAACCGCCGGCCAGACCGCGATGCTGGTCACGCACAACGAGGCCGAGGCGCAGGCCATGGCCGACCATGTGGGCGTCATGCACAACGGCCGGCTGACGCGCTGGACCGGCGGAACTGCGGAATGACGCACATGGGCTTTTTCAGAAAAGGTCTTTGAGCCCCGCAAGAATCGCGCTTTTGATTCACTTGAACAACACGAAAGCACGCATGACCGCCCAACTCACTCTCGTCAGCCACCTGCTGTGCCCCTACGTCCAGCGCGCCGCGATCGCGCTGCTCGAAAAGGACGTAGCCTTCGAACGCGTCGTGATCGACCTCGCGCAGAAGCCGAACTGGTTCGTCAAAATCTCGCCGCTCGGCAAGGTGCCGCTGCTGCGGGTGCCGCAGGCCGACGGCAAGGAAGCCGTTCTGTTCGAAAGCAACGTGATCTGCGAATACCTCGAAGAAACCCAGCCCGGCCCGCGCCTGCATCCTGAAGACCCGCTCGCGCGCGCCGAGCACCGGGCATGGATGGAATTCGGCTCCGCGATCCTCGCGGACCTGTGGGGCTACGAGACCACGCGCGATGCCGAAGTGTTCGAGCAGAAGCGGCAGGCGCTCGTTGCCAAGTTCGCACGCGTCGAGGCCGCGCTGGGCGATGGGCCCTACTTCGCCGGCACGCGCTTCAGCCTGGTCGATGCGGTCTTCGCGCCGATCTTTCGCTACTTCGATGTCTTCGACCAGATCAGCGATTCGCACATCTTCGACGCGACGCCGAAAGTGCGCGCCTGGCGTAAGGCGCTCGCGGAACGCCCCAGCGTGCGCCATGCCGTGGTGCCCGAGTATCCACAGCACCTGCGCGCCTTCCTGCAGAAGCACGAAGCGCATTTGCTGACACTCGCCGGCCGCGCCTGAACCGACAATCGCCGGCGACAACCACTCTGCACCACCCCACGAGATGCGACTTCTCCACACCATGCTGCGCGTTGGCAATCTCCAGCGCTCGATCGACTTCTATACGCAAGTGCTCGGCATGCAACTGCTGCGCACCTCGGAGAACCCCGAGTACAAGTACAGCCTGGCCTTCGTCGGCTACGAGGGCAACCCGGCCCAGGCCGAGATCGAGCTGACATACAACTGGGGCACCGAAAGCTACGAACTCGGCACGGCCTACGGCCACATCGCGCTCGGCGTGCCCGATGCCTATGCGGCCTGCGAGAAGATCAAGGCCGTGGGCGGCAACGTCACGCGCGAGGCCGGCCCCGTCAAGGGCGGCACCACGGTGATCGCCTTCGTGACGGATCCGGACGGCTACAAGATCGAATTAATACAAGATAAATCAAAGGCTTACGCAGACAGCCGCCAAAGCGACGCCGAAAAGGACGCTTTGCGCAGCTGAGGGCTACAGGCCGATCGAGATGTCCTTGCTCTTCGGCCCGCGCTTGAAGCGCTGCGCTGGGATCGCGTTCTTCCTCTTCACCTTCACCCAGTTGCTGGTCCGCACGCCGGGCACGTAGACGCTGTCCTTCCTCTTCGCCACCAGGCCCTCGAGCTCGAAGGGCACCACCGCCTCGCGGAAGATGCTGTTGATGTCGTGCGCCTCGTTGTCGAAATGGCCCACGAGCAGCACGCTCGGCGGCGGCTTCTTGAACAGCGTGGCCAGGCGCTTCTTGCGTTCGATGAGTGGCAGCTGAGTGATGTCGGCGCCCTGGTCGACCAGGAGGTCGAAGACGCAATAGACGACGGGGTCCGCGCCCTCGTACCAGCGCCGGCGCCGCGCACGATCCTGGAAGCGATCGAAGTCGCTGCGGCCCATCTCGTCGAGCACACACCCCTCCCCGTCCGTAACGTAGGGACCACCCTCCACGCTGGCCAGCGCCTGGGAAATCTCGGGGAACCAGTTTGTGGCGTTGGCACCTTGGCGGGTGCGCAGCTCGCACTTGCCGTCTCCGAACCGCGCCATCAGACGCCATCCATCGAACTTGATCTCGTAGATCCAGCCCGGCTCTTCGACGTCCAGCGGCCGTTCGTCGAGAAGCATCGGAGCCAAGTCGCGTAGGTGAAGCATGTGCACTTAGGTTCACACTTTGCCTACACCGCGGCTGTCGGCCAAATGCGCAAATCAGCTGCAAAGGAGGCCGTCATGCCCGCCAAACACCGCGATGCCAAGTTCGACGCCGATACGGAGCAGTTGATCCAGTCGCTCCGGGCTCTCGGCGGCCGGAAGCCTGCCAAACGAGCGCCGCCGAGCTCGACTGCGCAGGCGACCAAGAGGCCTGCGCGGACACGCGCCCGCGCGACATGAGCTCGCTGAATTGCGTCCACTGTCTTGGCTCGGGCTGGGTCTGCGAAAACCACATGGACCGCCCCTCGGACGTGATCACCGAGGGCGGTTGCGACTGTGGGGGCGCCGCCGCGCCCTGCACATGCAATCCCGCCGCGGTCTTCGAGTTCGACCTGGTGTATGCCTCCGCGGATGAGCCACCCGGTTCGGTGACCCTACAGTGAGGCCCTAGAACAGCGTCGGCTCCGCCGGCGGTGGACTCTTCGGCTGCGCGCGCTCAGGCTTGGGCTTCGGCACCTTCGGCGGCAGCGGCTCGGGCGTCATCAGCAGGCGCTCGGCCGGGTACTGGTTGAGGAAGTCGCGCGAGCGCTCGACCGGCGCATCGAGCCATTCCTCGTACTGCGCCTCGGGCAGGATCACCACCATGCGCTTGTCTTGCATTTCCGGTGGCCGCTTCAGGTCCGGGCGGTGCATGTGCATGAACAACGGGTGCGTGTCCGCGTTGATCGTGAGCATCGTGAAGCTGAGCTGCCACTCGCCGGCCGGGTTCTTCCAAGGCGACCACAGGCCGGCGACGGCCAGCGTTTCGTCATTGGCCGCGGTGAACCTGGTCGGGATCGCGCCGCCTGTGCGCCAATCCGGCTCGTAGATCGCCTCGCACGGGATGATGCAGTGCCTGGCCTTGGCCCAGGCGTGTTTGAAGCTGGCCAGCTGGTCGACGGTCTCACTGCGGGCGTTGTAAGTCCGCTTCCCATAGTCGATGTCCTTGGCGAAGCCGGGCAGCAGACCGAAGTGCCCTTCAACCAGCTCGATCTCGGGCACCGCCTCGTCGCCCGACTCGCGTTCGGGCGGCCGACGGATGAACGGCGCTTTGTAGGTCGGGTAGATGTGCAGGCCGCCCGGCGGCGGCTCCCAATCCGGCGGCAGGGAGATCCCGAACCGCTTCTCCAGCTGCTTGCGGCGCTTTTCGGCCTGGTAGTGGCTGCACATCCGCGCATTGTGATGGACCTCGCCGCGTGAATTCTTTCGCATCCTGCCGGCACCCCACCCATCCAGACCAATTGTTTAGGAGGTGAGCGCCGTAACAGGAATACTCTAAGTCCGCAACACAGCCCACATTTCTTCACTTATCCACAGGAATATCAACACAAATCCCGTTAGAAATTTTCCACAGCCGCAGTGGAGTGGATTTGGTTATCATCTGCGCGGATCGTATGGCGCATAAATAGCACCCCGATCGCTTCAGCCAAAAAAAATACCGACCCTCAGGCCGGTATCTAGGCTCAACCCCGAAGTCAACAGTCTTGCCGGACCAACTTCGGAATTTGTAACGAGCGAAGAGGATTGTATGTTGCGTTCATTCTCGAAATCAACGAGCAAATCGTAACAACAGTCTTCGACGCCAGGCTTTTATGGAGGAATCCCAATGCCTGCGCCATCTCATCAGTTTTCCCTTGCCCTCATTCCACACAAGGTGGCCGAGTCGGTCATCGACCAGCGTGCCGCGGACGGGTACATCAACGCCACCGCCATGTGCAAGGCAGCGGGCAAGAAGTTCAGCCATTACTATGGAATTGATAGCACGAAAGCCTTTGTACAGGAGCTTTCGGCCGATGCCGGAATCCCGGCATCGGAAATCGTCCAGGTAATCAAGGGTGGCGAACCGCACCTCCAGGGCACCTGGGTGCACCCTCAGGTCGCGCTCCATCTCGCGCAATGGCTGTCGCCTAAATTCGCGGTGCAGGTCTCGAAGTGGGTGCACGAATGGCTGTCGGGCAAGCACGCTCCTACCAAGCTGCCGTACCACCTCGAACGCCACATGATCAACCTCCACAAAATCCCTCGTGGCTACTTCTCGGCGCTGCAGGAGATGACGAACTTCATGGTCGGTCCGATGGAGGTCAACGGATACCGGCTGCCTGAGAAGCTGATGCCGGACATTTCTCAGGCGAAGATGCTCTGCAAGTACCTCCGTGAAAGCTGCGACATCGACACGACGAAGCTGTTCAAGTACACGCACACCTTCCCCGACGGCAGGGAGGTCGAGGCGAACCTGTACCCCGACGCATTCTTGGCGGCGTTTCGGAAGCTGATGGCCGAGAAGTGGATGCCGATCAATGGTCCGGCCTATTTCCAGAAGAGGGATCCGGCCGCCCTGCCGGCACTCGACAAGATCCTTCTGCTGAGCGCGAACAAGCCGACGCTTCGCTTGTCTGAGAAGAGGCCGCGGCCCAATCTCGGCGCCTAGTCCTGTCGATTGCAACCTGATCAGGCCCGCAGTGTGCGGGCCTTTTTGCAGGTGACTGGCAAACGGAAAGCTGTATGCTTATCCAGTGTATTGCACCGTCTATCGCCTGTACCGGCATGCCGAGCGGCTGCCTCCGGAGCTGGCGCGCGCTGGGGGCGTGTTCGGCTGGCTACTCATCACGCACCGGGGCTCGCTGTCGCCCCAGCACGAGCTCGTGGCCAGGCTCTACCCCTCCCCGAAGATCGAGGTCCAATCGCTGATACCCGAGCTCTGGTATCCACAGCTCAAACTGGTCAAGGAAGGCTTCCTCATCGCCGGGCACGAGGCTGCCGGGCTGAACGAGAAGGTCCATCAGCGCTGGTGGTGCGTCCCGGGGCCGATGGATGACGGCGGGCGCGCGCGCTAGGATGCCGCGCATGGAAAACGAAGACGCAGACCCCGTGGGCAAGGATCCGGTCGCCATCGCCGCCGCGCATGCCGCGCGCCTGGGCCTCATCAAGGAGGGCGACAAGCTCGACCAGATGCTGGTGGATTTCTGGATGGCCGGCGTGGACGAGTCCGCCGCGGTCGCCGACCGGTTCGTCGATCCTCAGTGCACCGAGCACACTGTCGGCGACGTCATCCGCGCGGAGCTGCACGAGTGACCATCCCTCTCCTGCACAGAGATCCGCTGAACCAGTGGCTGGATGCTTTCTTGGACGAGTGGCTGCGCCTGGCCGAAGGCAACGCAGATCCGCATCAGGTCTTGGACCTTGCTGGTGAGCTCTATGACCAGAACCCGAACCGTGATCCTGTTGAGGTGGCCCGGGAGGCTTGGGACGCCAGCGAATAGCGCTCAGTCAGTGGACCCCGACGCCATCCCTCACCCGTAGCTCGACCTGCTGTAGGGCATGCAGATTCGCTTCTTCCTCGGTCGCGAACGGCTCGCCGAAGTGCATCGTGGTCTCGTAGGTCGAATCGCCCTCCTCCCATCGCACCTCGGCTGTGCCGAAGAAACCGCGCCCAACGATATGAACCGCCTTGGGTGAAACCGTGTACTTGCCGATCTTCATCGGCGCAGTATGGCAGGGACTACACTGGCCGCCCACAGATCAGAGACAGCAAGAAGAATGACGGAACGCGCTGAGAAAACTCTCCCGGTGCTGATCGGCGATCGGACCTTCCAGGTCACCTCCGACGACATCTATCTCGACAACCTGAACGGCGTTTTCGAGCCCGAGAGCGTGACGCTCTTTCGCACGTTGGTGCAGCCGGATGCCCTGGCGCTCGACATCGGCGCGAACATCGGATGCACCGGCCTGCTGCTGTCGACGCTGGCCAGGAAGGTGATCTGCTTCGAACCGTCGCCGAGCACCTTCGCGCTGCTGCGCAAGAACATCGCCGCCGGCACAAGCGGGAACGTCGAGGTAGTCAATGCCGGCCTCGGTCGCGCGGATGCGAATCACGAGATCGTTTTCCACCCGAGCAATCGGTCGGGCGGGTTCGTCACCGACCAGCACCTCCCAGGGCACACGGTCGAGCCGATCAAGATCCTGCAGGGTGACAGCTACATCCTGGCCGCCCAGCTCGAGCAGCCTGTCGGCTTCATCAAGATCGACGTCGAGGGCTTCGAGCTCGACGTGATCGCCGGCCTTGCCGAAACGATCGCGACGCACAAGCCGGTCGTGACGCTGGAGCTCAATCACTGGTGCCTGAACGCGTTCCGGCGCATGAGCGTGCCGGATTTTCTTGACGCGCTGCGCGCCCGCTTTCCGGTCCTCTATGCCGTCGGCAAGACGGGGGCGAAGAACTTGCATGATCCGGGCGACGCCTATGGCGTGATGCACGAGCACATCGTGCACTTCGACTATCCGGCGATCGTGGGCGCCTTCGACGAATCGCAGATCGCCGACTTTCTCGATCGGTACGTGCGGAACCCGCCGCCGGTCGCCGAGGTCCCTGATCCCATCGCCCCATTGATCGCCAAGATCGCGGCGCTGGAAAGCAGTTTGGCGGCCACTGAGAATGCACTGCAGGCCGAGCGCAGTGCCCGCGATAGCGAGCGCGCATCAGCAGCTTCACAACTGCACGCGCTTGGCGCCGAGCTTGGCGCCGAGATTGCCGCCTTGCGGAGCTCCACGAGTTGGAAGGCCACCGCGCCGCTGCGCCTGGTCAAGGACTGGCTCTCGTAGGCCGCGCCCCAACGAAAAAGACCCCCAGCCGAAGCTGGGGGCTCTGTGTGACAGCAGGAACTTTGACTCAGGGCACGTTCGACCCATGAATGTGGGTTGGCTTAAAGGGCAGGCTCAGTTTGCCCGCCCGCTCCCCTACCGGCTCGAGCGTCGGGCACTGGCCGGCCGCCGTGCAGAAGCCGCTGTTGCGATCCGGGTAGATCACGTCGCCGAAGCGGTAGTTGACGATCCCCGCGCCTGAGTAGTCGGCCACCGAGACGACGTTGCCCTTGGTGGAGTAGTTGTCGGCCATCGTCACCATGATCGGGTCGATGCCGGCGTCTGCCATCCGGCGCAGAACCGTCCCACTCACCGCGCCGGTGCTGTCGTTCACCGTCAGCTTCACCCAACCCCAGGCCCGATTCGCCCGATCGGTGAACAGGATCATCTGGTTGATCGGGTCGTCCTCGCCGGGGTAGTCCTTCGCGGCGGCCAAATGGGTGATGTTGTCGCCGATCCCGCTCATGCTCCCGACCTGCTCGATGTCGGCCGGCACCGGCTGCGTGGGCTTCACGCCCGGCGCGTATCGGCCGACACCGTAGAAGATCAGATCTCCGTCCTCAGTCGCTACAGCGGCAGTGGGCTTGCTGTTGACCTGGCGGAAGAATGGCGGCCCAAATGCCCCAGGGATGCGCTCCTGCTCGCCCCAACTGCTGCGAGTCGGCATGATCCACAGCGCCGATGGGCGCTTGGCGAGTGTCTCGGTCTTCACAACCACCGGCATCGCCTGCGGCTTGTCCGCCAGCGGGTACGGCCACTGGTTGGCGGCCAGACCGACGTTCTGAGTCTCCAGATTCGAGGCGGCGCTGCCCAGGTACATGTCGTTCGTGTACTTGAACAGTGGAGCGAGGTCGATGAAGGCGACCCGCTTCTCGGACTTTGAAGCCACGATCGCAATGCCGCCCTTGGCATAGCGCTCGTAGTCCTCGCCACCAGGCAGCATCTGAGTGCGGTGCGCGGCCATCGGCGACGCCAGAAGCTGAAAGCTCGAGATGTGCCCCGCGCTGTCGTACTTCAGCATCGAGGTGTAGGGGTGGATGCCGGTCGTTGCGACGATCGACGTCGGGGCCTTAAACGGGAGGTCGACCACGCCGATCGGCTTCATGAAGACGTAGTTGCCCTGGTCCACGAAGCCGGGCTTCATGCCGTCCATCCAGCCGTGCCACCAGTCGTAGCGGGGCTGGCCAAGCTTCCAGCCTTCAGGGCCGGCGCCCAGGGAGACCACCACGATCTGGCCCTTGTACTCTTTCCAGTTCCAGCCCGACACCAAGGCGAACTCGCCGCCGCCCGTTACGGCAATGGCCGTCGGGGTGAACCCGAGGTGGAACTTCATGGAGGCACGGTTCTGCGCCGTGTAGGTGCCCACCGTGAACAGCGTGGCCGGCTTGCTTGCGCTGCCGCGGGTGCAGACCAGCGAAAGGCGCGTGGCGGGACTGTCCGCTGCATTCTCAGCTCGGTGCTCGCACACCGGGAGATCGGCCTCATCGTCGGCGGCAAGGACACCCTGCGATAGGTAGTCGATCACAGAAGGCGGCAGTAGACGTCGGTCCTGCCAGAGCATCTGCGGGCGCTGCTGGAACGTGCGCCGGTCAGTCGCCTGCTGCTGAAACCACGCAACCGCGCTCTTCACGGATCGACCTTGCACCGGCACGCCGATCGCCGCGGCATGGATCGACACGTACATGTTGTTCGTGTCGTTCTCGGTGCCGAGCTGGTAGACGCTGCCGATGCCGCTCATAGTGCCTTTGTCCGGGCGCTCCTGCATGGCCTTGATGCCGGTCTTGCTGGCCGGCGAGCCGAACCGGTACTGCACGCCTTCGTCGGTCGTCAGCTTCATCGCCATCGCCTGGTAGGCCGACTGGACGACGTTGCCTTGGGCATCCACGATGTCCGCCCCCACGGGCGACGTTGGTGGTGTCGTCGGAGGATTGGGCGGCGTGACTACCGGCGGCGCCGGGGTCGAGGGCGCGGCGCCGTAGGAGAAGCAGTTCTTTGCGAAGCCGGGCGCCGGGTCCTTGCCGAAGAACTCCGCGGAGCAGACGCCGGAGCCGGTGACGACCTTCTCGACGCGCGCGCTATCCCGCAGGTACTGGCCGCCGGTCGTGGTGGCTCGACCGAAGGACACGAGCGTCGGCGCACCGACCTGAAAGGGCTTGCCCTGCTCTGCCAGCTTGGTCCCTGCCGCTGGCGCCTGGCCTTCGGGCGGCACGTAGCCCGGGGACTTGGCGAAGCACGCCTTCGCCGTGCCGGGCACTGGGTCGCCGAAGACCTCGTTGTCGCAGGTGAAGGTGCCCTGCAGCGTCTTCTGGAAGTACTTGCCTTCGGCGCCGTACTTCACGATCCGCTTCGGGACCAGCGTGTACGCGCCCCCCTCCTTGGCGACTTTGATCCACTCGGGCCCGAGCGTCTCCGCATGGGCGTGGCCGACGATCGCGATGGCTACTGCGAGAAAGAGGTGCTTCATGGTGGTCCAGGAAAAGAAAAAGCCCGCACAGTGGCGGGCTTGAGGGGGGTGGGTCGGAAACCGGCTGAGTGCGCGCGTTCGCTATGGGACGCTTGGCTTGATCGGTGCGATGCATTCGGCCAGGGCCGTGCGCAACTTGCCTTCATAGCCTTCACGCAGCTCGATCTCCGCCTGCATGGCCGTGGTCGACTTGAAGAGCTTGCCGCCGGGCTTCAAGCCTTCCGTGGGCATGGCCGGGCGCGAGGGCATCGACTCCTGGCACGGGATGGGCACTGGCACCTTGGTGATCAGCGCTCCGCCGGTGGTCGAGCAGCCGGTGAGCACGAGCAGGCCGAAGATCGCGAGTCGCTTCATTTCGCACCCCTTGAAGTGAGCCAGTCGTCCATCTGCGCCTGCGCGCTGCGGCAGTCATCGCCGGGAACGCTCGGCTCGGTCTGCAGCAGCTTCTGCGCCTTGGCCTCGGCCAGCTCGGCCTTGGTCTCGGCAGCCTTGCGCCGGCCCTCAGCTTCGGCGGCACGCTTCTTGGAAAGCTCGGCCAGGGCCTCGGTCGCATCGCTGCAGGCCGTGGCCGCGGCGCGCGCGCTTTCGCGGTCGGAAATGGCGGTTGTGGCCTTGTCCCGTTGCTTCAGGTAGGCCTTGGCCAGCCCGATGTTCGTCAGGGCGCTGAGCCCGAGCAGGATCCCCAGGCCAATGACGATGTACTTCGAGAAGGGGTTCATCAGGCGTGGTCCCATTCGAGCTCGCCGCCAGCCCTTAGGCCGGCCGGAGCCGCGTTGTTGAGGATCCAGTGCGGCATGTCGTCGATCCAGATATGCGGCTTGATGCCACGGGCCTGGAGGAACGGCAGCTTGGCGCGCCGGCCGGTGAAGACGATGCGATCGACCTTGCCGAGCAGCTGGCGGTGCACGTCCGCGGCCTCGAACTCGTCGCGCATCGTGACCAGCCACACCTGGTGCCCGCGTGCGCGCGCGGCGGAGATGAAGCCAATCCAGAGGTCCGGATCCGCGGTGTAGGTCCCGTCGTAGTCGAGTGCGATCAGCATTCGTCGACCTCCGGCGGCCGCGCGCAGACGTGACAGGTGACCCGGCTCGGCACGCCGCGGAAAACGTTGTTGCAGGCCATGCAGGTGTTGAGGCTCAGACCGCCCGGCTTGTCGGCATCCTGCGGGTGGTCGTAAGGCGTCGGGTGCGCCAGCGCTTCGGCGAGGAAGTACGGCAGCGGCGCGCCGGGTTGCTGCGAGGTGATCATTCGCCAATCTCCTCGAGTTCCACCGTCTGGCCCGCCAGCGCGTGCGTGCAGTCGCCCAGGAACTGAATCCGGCCATCCGTCACGAAGCTATGGCAGATACCGGCGACCTTCGCTTGCGGCCACGGTGCGCGCTTCCACTCGTCAAGATTTTCCGGTGTCACCGGAGGCGTCCACGTCTCGGCGCGCGAGAGGATCGACGGCGTGAGTGTCGGCCGGTCATAGTCGCCGTTGAACGTCCAGCGCGGCGCGGTTGTCACGCCAGGCGGAGTTTCCTGGGTTGGCAAGGTGTGCGAGTAGCCGCAGCCAGGGCATTCGAACGTGACACCGTAGAACTGGCCGCCGACGGTCACGACACGCTTGACCTTGCTCACCACCAGCCCCAGGGACGCCACCACATGGCCAACCAGATCGCACTCATGACTTCACCGCCGCGCCGATCGCGATGGCCACGGGACCACTCTCGCCGTCGAACAGCGCGCGCTCGGCCGCGCGGCGGCGCTTCAGGCCCAACATCACCTTGCCGCCGGCCTTCTTCCAGACCAGGAACTGGGCCGATGCAGTGGCGATGTCTCCGAGGTTGAACCGTCGAAGCAGCGTCGAGCCGCGGAAGTTCGGCAGCCCGATGTTGTAGGCCAGGCAGACCAGCGCATCGAACTGGCGCTGCGTCATCTCCTGCTGCACGCAATCCATCACACCCGGCTCGAACTCGCGGTTGAGGCGGCGCGCAAAGCGCTCGTCAGCCTCGTCCTGGGTGATCTCGATTCCCGGCACCACGTCCGGCCCGGTGTCGCCCCATCCGATCGTCCATGGCCTGCCGCTCAGGTGCGCCAGGTCGGGAGGCACTGCAGTGAGCCCGTAGGGATAGATGCCGGCACGGACCAGCGCTGCAAAGAGAGGCGAGCCGGGATCGGGATATGCGCGCAGCTTGCACGTCTCGAAGTAGTGCATCACAGCGATGCCGTCGGGTCCGGTCTTCATGGTGGCCTACTTCTCGGAGAGCGGCACCGCCGCGGAACTGGGTGGCTCGATCGGCGCACCGTCGCGCGCCTTCTGGTTCACGCTGTCGAGCTTGCTGCTGACGATCTGGTCGAGCCGCTTGAAGATCGATGCCCGGGACCAGCCGGCACCGATGATCACGAGCATGCGGATCTCGCGCGTGATCAGGTCTGGATACTTCGAGGCGATGGCGATTAGCAGCAGGTAGGCCAGCGCGCCTGCCATCAGCGCGACCACCAGGTCCTTCCGCGATTCCTTCAGGATGCTGTAGACCACGCGGTTGTCGTTGGCCAGCGTGAAGATCGTGCGCAAAGCTCCACCGAGCAGGCCGGCGACGGCTGCCCACATCAACGACTCATAGTCGAAGCCGCGAAGCTCCTGGGTGAAGCTCGCCGCGTACACCACGCGCACGGCGCATAGGCACCACAGCGCCATCAGAACGTGGACAAGGGCTTTATGCTTCATGGAAGAGCTTCTCCGCGAGGGTGCGCAGCTGCTGGGCGTTGAGCGATACGCCGAAGATGCCGGCGATGACCAGTGCGCCGAGACCGCTGCAGATGTAGATCAGGGTGAGCGGCCCTTCGTCGAGCGGCCTGGCCAGGGCCGCGAGGTAGAACCAGAGCACTGCCGTGCCCATCGCAGCGAAGCACGCCATCTTGCGAGGCAGGCGGTGCGCAAGCAGGCGCGGCAGGAATAGCAGCGAGACGACGTGCGGCAGCGTTGCGAGCGCGGCGACAGCGAACAGCGCCACGACCAGCCAGGCTTGATGCGTCATGGCGGCGACGCGGTGCAGCGTCGAGGTATCGATCGCGAGGATGTAGACCACAGCCTGCAGCAGATGGCCCATGAAGAAGGCGGTCAGCACCAGGGTGAGCACGCGGACCTCGATGCGGTCCTGCTCGATCGGGGTTGGAATCTTCGCAACGGCCAGGCTCTCGACGAGCTCGTCGCGGTGTCCCGCGTCGTGAAAGGTGACGTTCATTGATCGCTCCGTTCTGCGGGGCCAACGACCGTCAAGCCCACGTCGGCCGGCGCCAGGTTGAACTGCTTGATGAGCCGCGCGGCGATGCCTGCAGCAGCCACCAGCATCACCATGACTCCAAGCAGCCAGTTCGGCAGCGCCCAGGAAACGAAAGGTGCGATCACCTGCCAGACGCCTATCGCTTCGATGAACAGGAAGACGTGTACCGAGTACATCTTCCACCAGGCGCGCGCGTTGTCGACGAGTTCGATGTTCATGGTTTCAGCCTTGGTGAATGCCTTTGGGGTCTCCGCTATCGAGCAGCTTCTTGCGCCACCTCAGCGCGCGGCGCTGCCTCCAGTTGTCGGGGTGCGGCTGTAGATTGCTGAGGCGCCAGATGCGCGCCGACAGCGTGAACTCGCGGCGGAATGGGTGCTCCCAGAAAAACCAGCTGCCGAAGACGACGTTGAACGCGAAGTCGAGCAGCAGCCCCTCAGCAAGGAGGCTGTAACCGAGGTAGCGCTGTTCCTTGGTCAAGGTGCCCGCGTCGCGCATCTCTTTCAGCCGCATGGCGGCGATGAAGTAAAGCCAGAGGTTGCGGCCCTCGCGGAGGCCGAGCAGCACCAGCACGAGCGGCGACAAGACGATCAGGTACGTCATTGCAGGGCCTCTGCGAAAGCCTTCCTGATATCGACCGGCACGGCGCCGGCGATCTCGATATAGCGGGCTTTCACCGCGAGGCGCATGTCCTCGAAGGTCACGCACGCACTGAGATCGACCTCGGTCAAGCCTCGCAGCCCCGCCTTCGCGGTCTCGATGACCATGGCCCTCGCGCCGTCTCCGAGCGTGACCGCAGAGATCTGCAGGCCGTCCAGCACGCTCATGATCGGGAGGCGCTGCGCACGCGTTTCGGCGCGCGCACGGTCGACGAGTTCGGCGTGGGTAGGACCCGTCGGTGTCACCCCCGGCGATGGGCTCTGGGAGATTGCACCGCCGATGACCCAACACGGAACCGTTGGAAACTCGAAGTCGTCAGGCAGTTGCAGAAGTTCGTCGGGCGGCGCATCGGCGAAGCCGAATCGATCATGGTCTTGCCATTGGCGCACGGCGCCGGTTGCTTTATCGAACAGGGCGTACTTCATCTCGCTCTCCTTACCACTCGATCAGGCCAAACCCAGCGGATCCGGCGCCGCCGTTGCCGCCCACACCGCTGCCAGGGAACTGGTACTGGCCGCCACCACCACCGCCACCCGCGCCGAAGCCTGCAGCGTCAAAGCCCGCGATGCCACCGCCATTGCCACCGCGGCCGAGGCCACCACCACCGCCGAACGGGCTCGACGCACCAGGGCCGCCGCCCGCGCTCGCGTTGTTGTTGTTGGAGTCATTGCCGTAACTGCCGCGCGGGAAGCCAGTGCCCCCCTGCCCGGCCGGCGTTGGCCCAGAGCCGTTGGTTCCACCGCTGCCGCCGCCGCCGGCTGTCAGCGTGAGCAAGGCACCAAACGTGGTGTTGCCGCCGTTGCCGCCGCTGCCGCCGGACACGCCAGTCCCAGGTGCCACGCCGGCTGCACCAGCTGCCCCCACCGCGATTGCATACGCCGTCCCAGGCACCACGGTCACTGGAGTGCGAATGGCCGCCTGGCCTGCGCCGCCGCCACCGCCGCCGGCGCCCACAACACCTCCAGCGCCGCCGGCGCCAGCGCCACCGCCGCCGCCGCCCGCCACGCCTGTCAAATAGGCCGTCGTGACGTACCAGGGGCAGATCCACGTACCGTTCGATGTGAATCGAGCGATGCCGCGCGTGTAGAACGAAGGGATGAACGGTGCCAGCGCGTACTGGCTGATGTTCGCGTTGACCACCGTGCTCGCGCCGTTGGCCACGGTGACGACGAACAGGCCGACGAAGCCGGCATCTGGTGCCGGAGTGGTCTGTGTGCCGGTGGTCGCTGCGGTGCCAGCCTTTGCCGAGATCACAACCCCGCCGTGCCGCGTAGTGGGCTGCGCGGTGCCGCTATTCGCCGGGCCGGAATACGCCACCGACGGGTTGCTCGCGTTGTAGTACGGGAGCACCGTGCTGCCGGTGTCGGTCTCCTGATACGACGCCTGAATCAGGTAGTTGATGCTGAAGCCTGCCGTGCCAGGCGCGGTCACCGCGATCGTCTGCGTGTCGAGCGCCACCCCCTGCTTCATGATGCTGTGCGTGGTGTCCGCCGGTAGCGAGCTGTACGCGGTGGCCTCCAGGTTCTGCAGGCTGTAGATCTCGCCCGGCTGCACCAGCACCGCCATCGACGGCACGACCGTCTGGGAGGTCGCGAAACCGTTCACGCACGACGCCACGCCGAGGATGGCCGCCGCCAGCTTCGACAGCCCGATCATGGTGAACTGGTTGGTCTTCAGCAGGTCCTGCTCGAGCGGCACCTGCCCGGGATAGTTGATGTTGCGGTCCATCGAAGCTCCATGAAAAAGGCCCGCGAGGCGAGATGCCTGCGGGCCGTTGAAAAGTGGGAAAGATCAGCTCTGGATCGTGGTCCAGATGACGGTGCCGACGGGCTTCACGCTGTCGATCGCGGCGTAGATGTCAGCGTCCGTGACCTGGCCGAGGATCATCGACAAGCTGGCGTACATGCCGCCTTGTGAAGGGGTGCTGTACGCGGCCGGCGGGTTGCTATAGCCCGCGATGTTCGGGATGCCCGTGCTGGCCGGCCTGAAGGCGATCAGGAAGCACTGCGATGGCAGCAGCAGCGAGCCGTAGTAGCCAGCGACGCCGTAGCCACTGGTGGGCACGCCGTAGGCGCCGCAATCAGCCGGGCGCTGCGGCTCGATGACGATCGGTGCACGGCCGGTCAGTTCGGTCAACACCTGGATGAGCGCAGCGCGAGTCGCGCGCTCGCGGAACAGGTTGGCGATGATCACGGCGCGGAAGCTCACGTCCGTTTGGTTCGCCTTGCGAGCGATGCGCGTGCCGAAGTAGTCGCCGGCGATCAGATCGAGCCAGCCGTCAGTCGCGGTCTTGATGCGCGTCTGCAGCTGGGCGTAGAGGTAGAGCGCATAGATGTTCGCCCACGCGGCGGCCAGGCCGGACAGCAACGCATCGAGGATCGGCGTGACGTCGGTGAACCACGGCGGCAGCGTCGACTTGATGCGCGAAAGGAAATCGCTTTGGTCGCCGGTCGCCATCAGTTCACCGTAACGGTCAAGGCCTTGACTACCTGCTTCGCGGTGGCCGCGATGTCGGCTGTGCCGCCGTTCACCGTCAGCGCGCTGATGTTGGTCACGCCCGGCGACGCGTCATAGGCCACCTGCAGGATCCGCGTGTACGGCAGGGGCTGGCCCAGGCCCAAGGCGTTGATGTAGTTCGTGACCGCGAGATCGACCAGCACCTTCGTGGCGACCGGGTCATATCCTGCGGCGATGGTCGCCGTCATCACCACCGTGGCATTCACCACGACTGGTGCGAACACGCCGAAGCGGGACGTCACGGGCCGCACGGCTTCGATCGCATTCGCCACGCTCGTCAGCAGCGTGCCGCCGGGCGTTCCGGTCCCATCGTCGACCACCACGTAGAAATAGCCGTAGTCAGTTGTACCGGGGTACTGCTGATTCTCGACCAGCGTGTACTGGAGACCTGTCTGCAGGCTCGTGATCGCGTAGCCGACGGCCTCCTTGGTCGCCTTGGACAGACTGGCCACAAAGGCAACGAAGCGCGTGCGCAATGCCGCGTCGCTCTCGGCATCGGCGCCATTGGTGAAGGCCGCGGCGTTGGTCACCGTGTCGATACCGCTGATGGCCGTGGCCAGCGTGTTGATCGCGCCGATCACCACATTGTTGCCCGCGCCCGCCGTCACGGCCTGAACCTTCACGTTGAGGCTCGCCACGGCCGCCGCGACGGTGTAGACGCCATCGGCATAGGCCGGATTCGTCGTGTCTGCGATCACCTCGAAGATCTGCGACCCGTCGCCTGTCTGCACCCGCGCGCCGACCGGGATCGTCGCGGGATTGGTCGAGGTGAAGCGGGCGAAGGTGACGTTGCCCGTTGCCGCGACCGCCGGCAATCGCGTGACCCCAAAGTCCCCCATCCAGCTGTCGAGGTCTGTGCCCGTTGCCGTCGACGCGCGCGTGACCGACAGCAGATAGACGATCAGGCTCTGAATCCAGAGCACCACCGCCGCATTCGCCTCGGCCACCGACCGGATGATCGAGCCGATCGTGGTGTCGATCAGCCGCGCCGACGCCGCCTGAATGGCGGTGACCTGGTCGCTGACGATGGTCGCGAAATCCTTGGTATTGAGAGCCATGCCGTTCCCTGGTCAGCGGTTCACGTCGAAAGCCAGCGTCGCGAGCTTGCCCGTCGAGCCGTCGTAGTACTGGATGCGCACCGAGATGCCGTTCGAGATCTCGGTGACAGTGATGACCGGCGCGGGCGTGCGCGCCACATTCGCCTCGAGGAAGATCTGCGAGCGGATGAGGCCCGTGATCGCGCGCACGTCGAGCAGCGTGCCGATCTTCTTGCCCACCCCGGCGCCGTAGTTCGGGTGCCAGATGTAGTCGCCCTGGTTCGTGAGCAGGCGACGCAGGATGCGCTGGCTGGTCTGTTCCAGGCCTTCGACCTGTAGCACGTCGCCGGTGGCAGAGACATCCAAGTCCCCGCCGATGAAGTGATAGAGGTCGGTCATGGAATGGGCCCGCCTGTGTTGCTGGCACCGGGCGTCACACCACCGTGTGCGTGAGCATGGACCGGTGTGGTGACGGCGGTCACCTCCCCGTCGGAAAGCATTGGCCCCTTGATGTGCGCGTTGCCTCCATTGCTGCCCAGGCCCTGCGTCATCGGACCGTTGAGCGCGATGCCTCCCGCCGCATTGAGGGCGATGGTCGCGCCCGTGACGCTAACCGCGCCTGTCGCGGTGGCCGTCAGGTTGCGGCCAACAGTGGCCAGTAGGTCGCGGTCCGTGACCAGCTCCACGTCACCGTTGTTGAGGAACTTCAGAAGGCTGCCGGACTTGTGCTTCAGCCAGAACTCGCCGGACGGCACCGACAGCGGGCGATCCTCGTCGTTGAAAAACGAGCCGGTCATCGCGCCGGCATTGAGCTCGCCCTCCTGGCAGTCGATCTGCACGGCATCGCCGATGGTCGGGGCCGCAAACAGGCCCCAGCCGTTGCCCACAAAGCAGCTCGCGATCGGAATCCAGCCGGTCAGCACGCCCGAGGGCTGTAGCCGCACCTTGACGCTGAAGGTGTTCGGGTCATAGGCGTCGACGACGCCGTGCCGCGAGTTCTGCTTCGCATCGCCCGCGCGCTGCGCCGCCACCGCCATTGCATTCTCGAAATCCTTCATGGCTGCACCGTGCTTTCTGGGCTCGAGTTCTTGGCGCGAATGGCCGTCCGGTACCCGGTGCCGTCGTTGTACGAATGCACGACCGACGCCGGGAAGTAGAGCTGGTCAAACGCGGTGCCTGTGCCTTCCAGGCGCAGCACTGTCGCCTGGGCCACCTCCGGGTCGCCAGGGATGTCGGCATTCAGGTTCACCTCGTGCTCGCTGATGTCCTTCAGCAGCTGGTTCGCCTTCTTCTGCGCCTCGTCTGGCGTCATGTTCGGGAAGAAGTACGAGTACTGCTGCGGCGGGCCGACCGGGCGCACCACCTTGCTGGTGGTTTTGTTCCGGACCTTCACGCGGTTTGCCGTGACCGTGAAGCCCTTCTTCTGCTTCTGGTTCCAGCTGCGCACCGTGACCTTGATGTCCCTGGCTACCGTCAGGTTGCGCTGCACCGTGAGCTTCATCGCGTTGAACACTGGCGAGGCGGAATCGGCATTCGGCGGCTGCCAGCGCAGCACGTACGGGGTTTCGACCGCTGGGTCGGGCTTCGGCTCGAAGTGCAGCTCGCGCCCCTTCACGTAGACCACGCTGCCGGTGACGTTGGCGAGGTAGGTCAGCACATCCCACTGCGGCCGATCGTCCTGCATGGCCACGTGGTCGATCTGGTAGTAGCTGCCGACGGTCCCCTGCGTCTCGGTCACCACCGGTGTCAGCCCGTGCTCGAGCGCCAGCTTCGTCGCCACCTGCGAGGCAGTGAGGTTCTGGTACTTCTCGATGGTCTTCGTGTCGATGAAGCGCGCGGTCAGGTCGCGCCCGGCCATGACGATCTCGTCGGCAATCGGGTCGATTTCGATGTCATCGACGAAGCCGACCAGGAGCGACGTCAGGTCCTCGCGGCGCACGTCCGCAGGGTCCTGCGGATAGCCGGACATGATCTCGATCTCGATTTCCGTCTGCAGCGACCACCAGTTCCAGTCGCGATTGGCGGCCTGCTCGCTGAGACAGAGGGTCAGGCGGAACGTGTCCGCGTGATAGAAGGTGTTGTTGTCGACCTCGAAGCTATCGACGCCAGCCAGCCGCTCGCCATTGGCGAACACCGCGACGCGCGGGGCCGTCGCGCTCGATACCGATTCGCCGCTCACTGGCCAGGTACTCCGCCCGAATCCTGCGGGTTCGCCGGGATCTTCAGCGTCTGCACGCCGCTCAACACCATCTCTTTGATGCCCGAGGCCTGGGCGATCGCCGGCCAGCGCGTGGCGTCGCCGTATTCCTCGGCAGCAATGCCGAACAGCGTGCCGCCGGCGACCTGGCGCTCGCGCGTCGAGCTCTGCAGGTTCGCCGCGCTGACGTTGCGCCCCATGCGCGTCGCGACGCTGCCGATGTTGAGCAGCATGGGGTACTGGGCGGTTGCGAGCACCTGCGAAGCCATGGTGCTGATCTGGGCCGGCAGCGGCATGTTCGGTAGCACACCGCCGATCACACCGACCGAGTTCACGGTGTTCTGCACGCCGGCCGTGAGCACGGTGACGCGCGAGGAAACCGCCGAGATGGCACCGAGCACGCCAGAAATTGTCGAAAGGCCGGCCGCGGCGAAGCTGCCCACCCTGCCGACCACCGAATCCAGCGTGCTGATCGCGCTGGTGAGCAGGCTGTCGCCGATCTCCGGGGCCATGCCCATCATCCAGTCGGAGTCCGCCTGAATCGCCGTGTCGAAGCCTGACGGCGGGATGTCCTGCACCGGCTGGCTGTCGTCGGACACGACTTCGAGGGTGATCCGATAGCCGACCTTGTAGTAGCGCTCGACCGTGTATTCGAAGCGCTCAATCACCACCGTGTACGTGCTGTCGAAGAACGTCAGGGACAACGGATTGCCCTGAATGCGCAGGAAATCCAGGCCCTTTGCGCGATCGAGCGCGGTCTCGCCGAGCATCAGCCCGCCCCAGCTGATGGGCGCGTGGTCGGGGCCGAGCGCCTGGACGTTTCGAGCGCCGCCTGGGAACTTGTGCTTGGCCAGGCTCTGCGCGCCGCCCAGGGTCAGCGACTCCGGCACCTCCAGATTGCTGAATTCGAACGGGCCGAGCAGCAGTACGGTATCCACCATGGTCAGCCTCCCGTGGCGATGTCGAACGCGCGCAGCGACATCCGGCCGTCGGCAGTGCGCGGGCCCGTGCTTGGGCGCTGCAGCTCTTTCGACTGGTGCGTGGTCACCGCGCGGCCGATCGCCTTGCCGTCGAGATTGACCGTGCTCTCCACCTGCACCATTTGCGCGCCGCGCGGCACGCGGTAGCCGGTGAAAGCGCCGCCACCCGTGCTGTTCCCGACGATGCCGCCGCCTCCGACGACGCCACGCCGACCTTCGCCGCCCCAGGACTCCCCTTTCGCGCCGCCGAAAAGGTCCATGACCGCACCGGCCGCGTTCTTCACGACACCAGTCGGCGAGTACTTGTCGAGCCAGCCGATGCCGGTGCCCATCGCGCTGATCAGGCCAGCATTGCGCTCCATGAAGCCCGACACGCCGCGCAGGAAGCCCGCGGCGTTCGTCAGCATGTTCGAGAACGCCGGCAGGGCCGCGGTGCCGAACTCGGTCTTGAAGTTGTTCCAGGAGGCGACGAACTCCGCCTCCTTGCCGCCCAGCGTCTTCTTCCAGGCGCCGACGGTGTCCTCGGCGCCCATCGCGCCCTTGATGAGCCGCTGGTCGCGCAGCGCCTGCATCTGCTGGGTCGTGAAGTTCGCCGCCATGTTGCTGCCGGTGCGGTTCGACACCAGCTTGTTCATGAAGGAGATGATTTCGGAGTCGGTGGTGGCGCCGGCTGCCTTCGCCGCGGCCGTGCCATAGGTCATCAGCCACTGCGCGGGGTTCTCGCGCAGCATCTTCTCGTCCTTGATGGCCGTGATCTGCGTCGTGCTGTAGGGCTTGCCGCCTACGCTGCCGTGCATCACCGAGCCGAGCGTCACGAGACCCGCTTCGGACAGCGCGGCCATCGTCTTCTTCGTCGTGCGGCCGGCCACCAGGTTCTGGTACAGCGACATCAGTGCGGTACCGGTGGTCGCCCCGCCCTGCTCCTGCGCCAGCGTGCCGAGCATCATGATGCCCTCGTCGCTCAGGCCCTTGAAGGCCGCGCCGCCGCGCTTCGCCATCTGCTCGAGGTCGGAGAACTTGAGCGCGCCGCCGGAGCCGGTGACCATGCGCTGGGCCAGGTTGAGCCCGCGCATGAAGTCCTGCGGCGAGTCGGTGAGCCCGCGCATGTCGTTGAAGCGCATTAGCGAGCGCGCCGCGCCCTCGTCGATGCCACCGATCTTGCCGCCGAAGAGGCCGGAATTGGCGGCATTGAGCTGGGCGATCATCGGCGCGAGCTTCACGGCGTTGGGCATGCTGCCGAACATGCCCACGGACTCGCGCACCGTGTCCATCAGGTCCTTGCTGGCGACGCCGAAGACGCGCGTGCCGCGTGCGAAGTCGTTGGCCTGCTTGTTGACCTCCGCGCCGAGGTTGAGCGTCTTGAAGCGGGTAGCCGCCGTCTCGTAGTCGCGTGCGGCTTCATAGAGCGAATGCCCGCCGTACAGCATGCCCGCGGTGACGGCCAGCGGCACGAACGCATTGCCGGCGTTCAGGCCGACAGAGCCGATGCCGATCCCGCCGGGGCCCATGTGGATGTTTCCGCCGTGGAAGCCGCCCTGGTTGCGGCCGTGGCCACCACCTCCACCACCTCCACCGCCGCCACCTCCCCCACCTCCCCCACCTCCTCCGCCAGCGCCGGGGATCACGCGCGGCCCGCCGCCTCCACCTCCGCCGCCCCCCATGTGCGGGGCAATGGCAGGCATCGACGCCGAGGTCGCGCGCACGGCCGCCAGATGCGCCTGCAGCGACTGCGCGCTCCGCGTGGCGCGCTCCAGGGCCACTGCGGATGCATTGCCAGCGGCGGCCACGGCGCGCAGGCCTGCCGATTCCTGTCCAGCAGCCCGAAGCGTAGACTTCAGGGTCACCGACAGGGCTTCCAGCTTCTCCATCTCGCGCGCCAGCAGCGCGAGCTGCGGCGACACCAGATTGTTCAGTCGGAGCGTGACGGCGACGGAATAGGCTTCGAACATCGGGGCGCCCTAACTTGAGAGGTTTCCATGCGGCTGAGCATGAAAATTCGTGTGCATGAGTGGCTCGCCGAGCGCGTCAGCTGGGTGCAGTACCCGGACCTGCGCAAGGAGCACCAGCGGCAGCTGCATCCGCAGCCATCGCTCTGGTGGCGCTACAAGCGAATGACCTGGCGCGAGATGGGCTGGTTCTGGTTCGCGGTGTTCTGGAGCATCGTCTCGCTCCTGGCCTTCACAGGTCCTCGAGATTGATCCGCGGCTTGCGCCAGCCGATCCCACAGATCCATGCGACCAGCGTGCGTGCCGCGATCGGCGCTACCGTCTTCTTCGAGTTGAAGCCCGCGGGCCCGAGCACCGGCCGCGGCGGGATGTTCGAGGTCCCCTGCTCCTGGTAGAGCATCACTGGGTCGGTGCTTCCCACCGCGGCCTCGCTCCCCACGGCCGTCACCTTGATCGAATCGCGAAGCGTGCCGGAGCGCAGCAGCGGATCGTCGGGCGTGAAGCCCAGCCGGATCCGATCATCGACCGTGGCCGGTGCGAGGTTCGCCCACGCGGGGAAGCCACCCTCGCCATCTTGGTAGACGCCGAAACGGCTCTTCGCGTCGGCCTGGATGGCCTTCGCGCCTTCCGCGGCTACGTGGTGGGACACAGCCTCGCCGGCGACAGCCAGCCGCGCGAAGTGGGCGCCGAGCGCGCCGAAGCTATCAAGTTCCATTGCTCGGCTCCTTCCAGCACATCGAGTCCCAGTCGAACTCGCCGCCTTCCATCTCCGCCAGCACGATGCACATCGCGGTGCGCGTCACATCGTCCATCTGGAAGGCCACGTCAAACGGGACGTTGTGCTTGACCAGCCACATGCATTCCCGGAAGACCGTGGCCTGCCCTAGTTTTTTACGGCGGCCTTGTCCTTCTCGGGATCTGGGTTGCCCCAGTGCTCCTCCACGCCGTTCATCACAGCGGCGACGCCGTCTTCGTCGAGGCGTTGGATCAGCGCTTCGAGCTCCAGGCGCGTCGTGCAACGGGGAACCGGGTCGCCGTCGATCGCGACCACGTAGAGGATCGGGAAGACCATGCCCATGAAAACGCCGTTCGATGCAGCGGCGCCACCCAACATCTCGACGACCTTGAACTGCGCGAGGACCCCCGGCCGCTTCAAGGTGATCCTGCGGCCACCGCCGACGACCACGTGCTCGGCGTTGGCGGCCTTCACCACCTGCGCCGAGGGCGTCTCTTCCATCATCGTGACGTTCAGTCCGGTCATCAGGACACCTGCAGCCGGCGGGCGGCCATGAAGCTCAGCTTCTGCTTGACCAGCTGGTTCGCGACCTTGCTGCCGGCGTCCTTGAAGTCGAACATCACGCCGATGTAGCGCCACTGGGTGATCGAACCGTCCGGCTCCTGGATGGTCTCCATGATCGTGCCCGGCAGGATGTTGACCCCGTT
The DNA here is from genome assembly GCF_964254305.1 of Variovorax sp. LjRoot84. NCBI lineage: Bacteria > Pseudomonadati > Pseudomonadota > Betaproteobacteria > Burkholderiales > Comamonadaceae > Variovorax > Variovorax sp. LjRoot84. The sequence goes on along the minus strand of NZ_CAXUTE020000001.1, from coordinate 1,864,218 downwards.
GTAGAAGTCGGCCTCGATCTGAGCCCAGTAGGCATCGAGCCCGCTGCCCAGACGGTCGATGTCGAGGCTACCCTGCCAACCGTCGGGGAAGACGCCGTAGCGAGTGATCCCGTCCATGCCCTTGCTCGCGGTATTCGTGGTCACCGGCGCGCTGGTGAAGTTGGTGATGGCGGCCGCGGCAATGACCAACAGGCCACGCGACGTCATGAAGTCGAGCGATACGTCGCGCCCGACCGTTTGTCCATTCATCGGCATGTGCTTCTCCTGTTACGCCGCAGCGATGGTTTGCTGGCGTGCGACCTGCACCGATTGGCCGCCCTCCAGGTTGATGAGGAACTTCTCGATGACCGAGAGGTAGCGGACCTTCACGTCGGCCTGCAGATAGCCCAAGGCCTGGCGGTTCGGCGGGTTGTTGCTCAGGTCGCAGATGACGCTGAACTCGTCGATCATCTTTTGGTCGACCATCGCCTGCAGGAAGGCCGACAGCGTGGCCGTCACCTCCCGGCGCGTGGGGTCGTTCGGCTGGATCGATTGCAGCTTGCCGACGACCCGACCCATCCCCGCGTTGAGCGTGTAGGCGATGTAGTTCGTCATCCGCGTGTAGTTGTCGCCGCTGATGACCGGGTTCGTGCTCGAGTTGTGGCCCAGGCGCGCGCCGAACATATTCCCCGCGGGGATCGGATTGCAGATCAGATCGATGTTCGGCTGGAAGAGCGCCTGCAGCTCGGCGGAGCCGTAGACCTGATTCAGCTGGCTGCGCTGGGTGCCCACGATTCCGAACAGGGGCTTGTTGAGCGAGGACTGCTCGGGCGAGAGGTTGGCCAGCCGGCCGGCCGAGAAGCCCTGCGGCGAAACCAGACGCGTGACACCTGCAACCGGGTCCGCCCAGAGGATCCAGTCGCCGTGCAGCAGCTTGAACGGGTATGCGTCGATGCCGGCCGAGGCCTTGGTGCTCACCGCGTTCGCGATGGTGTCTCCGGCCGGGCCCACGCCGATCATGTAGATGCCCTCGGAGAAGCCGAAGGCGACCTGCGTGGTCCAGGTGCTGGACGTGTCGCAGTCGGCAAGCACGCCGATCGACGCGCCGGTACCACGCAGCGCATACATGCCGGTGCGCGTGCCCGTGTCCAAGCCGATCAGCGTGGCGCCGGTGATGGTGGTCGCGCCGTCGGTGCCGCTGGCCAGCGTGTAGCTCGCGGTCGTCGGAGCTGCGACGCCGGCGCCGGCCGTGGCAACCACCATGTCGGACTTGCCGCGCAGGCCGCCGGCCTGGCCAGCGTTGATCGCGGCTGCCATGTTGACCCACAGCGCATTGCCCGAACCCGCGATGTTGTCGAAGACCTCGGGTGCGCGGCCGGGCATGCCGATCGAGATGCGCGAGGTGGCCGCAGCGCTGCCGGGCCCGATTGACGCAACGATGCTGTTGCCCAGGGTGCCCGTGTATTTGGCGGTCAGCGTCAGGCAACTGGTCTGGATCAGGATGGTCGCTGCGACGTCGGTACCGTCCGTCACGCGCACGCCGCGGAAGTTCGCGGCGCCCTGCAGCACGGCCGTCGCGATGATCGTGCCCATGTCGTACTTGCGGTTCTGGATGGCGCCGAATTGCAGGGCGTAGTCCTGCATGCTCCCCAGGATCACCGGCGAGTTCGTCGGGCCCCATTGCGCGGTGCCGACGACGCCGAGGATGTTCGTGGGCACGCCGTTGAGCAGCTGCACCTGCGGCGGAACGATTTGGACGTAAAGGTCCGGGACGATGAGGGCAGTCGTATTGATACTGCCTTGCTGCACTACGGGCATGGGAGGCTCCTATCGAGGGTGGGTGGGTTCAGCCGCGCTTGCCGGCCGCGGGGGCTTCGGTCGGCGCGGACGCCACCTTCACGACGCTGCCGGGATGGCTCTCGAGCACGGCCTCGATCTGTTTCGCGTCGGTGATTTCGTCGCCCGGCTTGTGATCGCCGAACGCATGGGTTACTACGAGCTTCATGTGAGCCTCACTGGTTGATGACGGGGAGCGCGTTCACGGATGCGTTGACCACGACGTAGGGCCGCGTCTGCACGATCTGGACGGTGGTGTCGGTGCGCGTGACGATCGTTGGATAGTCGATCGAGAGGTCGATCTCGCGCCGATAGATGCCATGCTTCTGCTCGGTGTCGATCTGGCGGCTGCCCATGTACTCGACGGTCGCGTCCGTGCCATCAGGCAGCGACAGGTGCGTCAGGTCGGCCAGCACCGGGGTGATGACCTTGGCCAGCGGCTCGCGGCGGTCGAAGCAGTCGGCCCAGATGCTGACAGTGAAGATCCGGGCCTCGCGCGAGACCTCCTTCGCGCTGGTGCCGTTGGCCACGATGCGCGCGACCAGGCGGTGCGCACCGGGGATGGAGATGACAGGCCCCACGGACGTGGCAGCCTGGTCGACCGCGACCTGGGCTGCCAGGGCCGCGGCGATCGAGCTCAGGGTGTCGCCCGCCTGCGCGCCGTACGCATAGTCCTTGCCGTCGATGATCAGGGCTACCGCCTGGGGCGTGCTGATCGTGCCCGACAGCGTGATGTCCGTGCCCACCACCTCGGCCGCCAGCGTCGGCGCCGGCGCGACCAGCTGCTGCCACTCGGGCATGCGGCGGGTCGTGATCTTCACTTTGTCCGAGGGGAAGACCGACACGTGCGCGATGTGCGCCGCCAGGTCGGTCTGCAGCTGGCCCGGATCCGGCCAGCCCTGGTAGATCTTCGCCTGCACGCCGCCCGCCGGCGGCTGGCCGATACCGTTCGGGTAGACGGCCGCGGCAATGAGGCCGACCAGCACGTCGGCCACTTCGGTCATGTCAGCCATCAGACGTGCGCCTCGCGCGAATTGATGCGCCAGCCCAGGTCTGTGAGCTCCGCGGCCTCCACGATGTAGCGGCGGCCGAGGTCGTCAAGGAAGACGTCGCTCGCGCGGATCACCAGCGGCACGGAAGGCGGCAGCAGGACCTGAAAACCCGCGTTGTTGACTGCCATCGGGAGATCGGTGCCGTGCTCCTGCCTGCCGCCCAGCAGGATCGAGCAGGGCCAGCCGGTGGCCAGGCTGCCGTCGGGGTTCAAAGAGCCCAGCGCGGCGTCGCTATCCGCCGCGCACACACCGCCATAGGGCTGCGCGCCGGTGGAGCTGGCCGGTGCCGGCGCGCGCAGTAGCGCGACCGAGCGATTGCACTCGACGCACAGCACCGTCAGGTGCAGCTGCTGCGCGGCGATGAAATAGGTGACGGCCGGGCCGACCAGATAGTCGCCCGGGCGCGTCGGGGTTGCGTCGAACAGCCCGTACCAGAAGGGCTTGCCGTACTTGCTCGGCTTGATGTACTTCCAGTCTTCGGCATTGAACGATGCGAGGATCGCCAGCAGCTTGCTGACCGAGGCGAGCGGGTCGAGCACGCCGCTGGGCCGGAACACGTCATGCAGCACGCCCAGGCGCACCGCCGCCTTGCCGTATCCCCGATAGATCCGGTCCTGGAGGGTCGCGGCGTCCATGGCTCAGCAGCGCACGATGCGCATTACCCCGTCGCCAAGCGCAGGCCCAGGCGCGACGCCCAGGAAGCCGCACATGCGCCGGCGCCAACCGTCGAAGAGTGCCGAGCGATCGGCCACCTCGCGCTTGTTGTGCTTCCAGACGGCCGCGGAATCCGTATCCAGGTTCGCGGCCGCGCCGACGATGGCCGACTCGAGCGTGACGAGGTTGGCCAGGTAGACGTTGATGAGGGTCGTCTCGGATTCCGGGGTGAGGTTCTGGAGCCGGTGTGCCAGCGTCTGCAGCAGCAGGCTCGGCAGCGCGGTGACGAATGCCATATCGCTGCGATCCGTCGCCGGCGTGTCGATGCCGAGGCCCGGATAGCCGGCGAAGCGGCGCACGTCCGCGATCTGCTGGGCGGTCAGGGCCATCGAGGTCTTCCTTTACCGCCGCGATCAGGCAGCAGGCGCGTCGGGAGCGGCGTCGAGCAGAGCCGCGAGGTCTGCCTTGAGCGTCACGCCTTCGGGGATGTCGATGTTCTTGGCAGCGAGGGCAGCCTTGATCTCGTCGACCTTCAGGCCGTCCGACGGCTTCTTCTCGACTTCGGGCTTCGGCTCGTACAGCTCGTGCTTCTTCGGGTCGAAGTCGCCCTCGTTGATGAGGACGAAGGGGCCCTGGCTCTCGTGCGAGGGCATGATCTTGATGACGTTCATAGTGTTCTCCGGAAGGTGGAGAGCGCCCAGGGCCGAGGCCCCGGGCAGCCCTGGATTAGCCCAACAGGACCATGGCGTGGCGCGGCGCGACCATCTTGGTGCCCCACGCCAAGTTCACTTCGTAGCGAACCTGACGCTTCTGCTTGTAGATGCAGAACTCGAACGCGATGCCCGACTTCGGATCGACCACCACCATCACGTCGTCCGCAGCGTCGCCGCCTTCCGGCATCGCCGGCGCACGCGTCGCGAGTTGGATCGCCGAGCGCTGGAACGCCATGTTGCGGGTCGAGGCAGCAGCCACGGTGATCGCGGTCGCCGCGGCCGGGATGGCCTTCTGCAGACCTGGCTCGGCGATGGTGATCGTGCCGGCGTTGGATACGTCGGCGTCGCCCGACACCACGCCGTATTTGCGCGTGTCACCGGCGAACGAGACGAAGTCGCCAGCGATGATCGTGCCAGTGCCCGCGACCGCGAGGGTGATCACGGTCGAACCGATGGCATAGCCCGTCGCGTTGGTGGTCGCGGCAGCGCCGGTGCCGGAAGCCACAGCCACCTTCACCTGGCCCGAGTTGTGCAGGGCCAGGCCTTCGACCTGACCGAGCTCGCCCCAGCGCAGCAGGGAGTCCGTGCCCGCCTCGTTCACCTTGAACAGGCCGGCCTGCTTGCCGCGGATGTTCGCGACGGCGGCCGAGCCGAGCACCATGTGCATGTCCGACTGCGGTGCACCGTTGTCGTCGAGGATCTTGCGCGACTGCGCGAAATCGCTCAGGTCCAAGGCGGTGCCGAAGGGCGCGGTGCCCGCCGTGCCGTACGCCTGGCTGACGAAGATGTGCAGCGCGGCCAGATCGCTCTCGACTTCGTTGGTCAGCGTGCGCAGCGCCTGCGCGATGCGGTCACGGTTGATCGTTTCGAGCGTGCCGGAGTTGCGCAGACCGATCGTTTCTTCGCCGGTGATGCCGAACGGCACCGAACGAGCCTTCTGGATCGTCATCTGCACGTTGCCGATGGTTTGGTTCGGCGTGTCGGCAGCGAACGGCGCAGGGGTCAGGTCTTCGGCAACCATCGGGCCGACGACAGGCGACATCACTACCTCGTTCACGGCAGCGCGCTCGGCCCGCGAGTCTCGCGAGACGGAGGGGATGAACCCGACCAGCTCTCGCGACACGACGTCCATCGCGTTGTAGATCGTGGGGATGAGGCCGGTGAGCGTCAGCGTGCCATGGGCGACCATGCCGCGCTCGGGTGGCGCGAGCAGTGCACCGGTCACCAGGTCGTAGACCTTGGCGCAGGCCGAGGAGACGACGGCGACGGGGTACGAGGCCACCACTGCGGCAGCGGCAGCGAGCGCGAGAACGCGCATCTTGGAGGGAACAGATTTCATGATTGGGCTCCAGAAATTACAAAGCCCGCTCATGGCGGGCCCGGGGTTGCGAAAGGGAGAGGGGTCAGTCGGTGATCACCGTATTCGCGTCGCTGCCGACCGCGGCTTTCTGGCCGGGGTCCATGGCGTCGAACTGCGCTCGCGTGACCGTCTTCTTGCCAACGTTGCCGGCGCCCGGTGCGTTGTTTTTTGCCCCGCTGCCAGATGCACCCGAGCCCTTGAGGATCATCTCCTTGTTGGGGTACTGGTTCACCATGACTTGCAGGGCCTCTTCGAAGTCCGCGTGTTCACCGTGGCGGGTCGCCGAAAAGATCGGGTTCCCATTTGCATCGAGCGGAACGAGCTTGCCGCTCTCGACCTTGAATCGATCGCCGAAGACCTTCTGCGCGATGTCGGCCGGGATGGCCAGCTTCTCGCCGATGAACTTCGAGGCTGCAAAACTGCCGCCGATGATGTGGTTGTTGAGATCGTTGGTGAGCTTCGTGTTCTGCTCGGTAAGCGCCTTTTCGCGCTCCTGGGCAGACCGCGTCGCCGCAGCCACCGCCTCCTGGGCGGATCGAGTGGCCGCGTCCCGGATCTCTTGAACCTTGCCGGCGGTGTGCAGCTTGCCTTCGTCGATGTTCTTGATGGTTTCAAGCGCCTTGCGGGCGGCCTCGCCATCTTCGATACCGTCGAAGGCCTTCAGCTTCGTTTCGGCGACTTCCTTGGCCTCGCGATGCGCCTTCGCTTCGCCATTGAGGCGGCTGATGGTCGTAATCGTGATGTCGGCGTCGAAAGGCGCTTCACGTCCGTCCGGATGGATGAACACTGGGAGTTTCTTGTCGCCCTCGCCCTGAAGGACGATGGCACCGTTGGCGTCAAACTTGAATGGCATGGTTGCTGTTTCCTCGGGCATCCGCCCTCAGTACGAATGCGGCATCCGCCGCGTAGCGCCTCTGCACTTCCGTGCGCGGGCAAGAGAAAGGGCCACCTGGTTGCCCGGGTGGCCCTTGTTGGGGTGGCCTCGTGGCCGATGTTCTGTCGCGCCTATGCAGGCGCCGGGGCATTCGGTGGCGCTGGCGCCGGCAACGGCGGCGGATCGAGCTTCGCGGCCGCCAGCTCTGCCTTCGGGTCCAGGTCGGCGGCAAGCATCCCGCGGCGTTGCTGCTCGCGCAGGGTCGTCTCGCCGGTGATCAGGCCGGCAGCACGAAGCAGCAGAATCAGCTGCGCGCTCGCATCGGTCAGCGTCGCGGCGCCGAAGTCCTTGAACAGACTGGCGTGGCCGCCCTCGGCTTCGTTGACCCACTTCGCCATCAGCTGCAGCACCTGGTCGAGGCTGTCCTCGAAGGTCTCGGTGATGCGCAGCAGGTCGCACTTGTTGCCCTCGGCGTCGTTGTTCGACTGCGTGGCCGACTTCTGCTCGCCCGCCTTTATCACCAGCAGCTCGGCGCCGGTGGTGACCATCTGGTCCTCGAGCTTCTCCAGCGACTTCTCGCCAGCCTCGATCGCCGCGCCGGTGTGCTCGACGTACTTCATGTCCGCCTCGGGAGGCAGGCGAACTACCGCCGCGGCGCCGACCTCGAGCTGTGTCCCGCCCGTGCCGTCCGGGCCCGGCGGATCGACACCGATCATCGCCAAGACCGGCACGCGCGCCACGTGCATGATCGTGTCCTGGTCGCTCTGGCTCTGCCAGTGCTTGACGTTCAGGAACGCGAGGTTCAGCAGCGGCGAGACACCGCACATGAAGCCCTTCTTCTTTCCATAGAAAGGCACAAACGGAATCACGTCGAGCGTGGTCGGCGTCGGCGGGACCACGAGGATCCACGGATCATCTGGCTTCGCGCCCTCCTCCCACACCTCGAAGGATCCGGGCGACAGCACGCGCACGCGCTTCTTGTAGACCACGCCATACGGGCCATCCGGGACCTCGTGCTGCTCAGCAATGCGCAGCTGCGTCAGTCGGGTGGCGCCATCGACGAGCTCCGCCTTCCAGCCCAGGATTTGCCCGTGGCGCACGAACACCAGGTACGGCCGCACGCCCAGCTTCTTCTCGTCGAGCTGGGTGCGTGCGGCGCCCCCGACCTGCGGGTAGTCGACCAGCACGCCGCAGAGGCCAAAGCCCATCGCTTCGGCCATCAGATCGGCGCAGAAGCTGTGCAGGCTGTTGCCCTGCTGATCGGCGTCCTCGCACCACTTCACGATCTTCTTCGGCACGTCCTTGCCGAGCGTCAGCTGCTTCGAGAACGGCTTGCCGCTCATCACCGAGAGCGTGCGCTCCAGGGCGGGAAACAGCGTAGCAGTCTCCAGGCGCGCCTTGTAGCTCTTCTGCTCTTCAGCAGGCCACTGCGGCAGGAACGCTGGCCCGGCCTTGCGCATGGCCGCGGTCCCGCCGAGCAGAGCTTCGACGATGGGCCAATTGGCAGCCATCGCCTGCACCTCGCTGCTCTGATCCTGAACCTTGAGGGCCATGTGTCGTTTCCTATGCTCGCAGGGGCGTCACGATGACGGTGCGCTTCACGATCGGGAACCGCTTCACGAGGAAGTAGCCGATCGCGTCGTTCGGGTGGTCGTGACCAGTGCTCTTGTCCGGCTCGCCGTTCGCGGCCCAGGCCTGCTGTTCCTGCGCTTCCGTCAGGATCGGGCAGGCATCGGTATTCACCTTCCAGCGCCGCACGCCCTCGGCGTTCAACGTCATGGCGTCGACGGTCAGCACGCGGTCCATCACCGCGGGGTTCGAGGGGTTCACCGAGATCGTCAGGCCGGCCGCGCGCAGGATGCTGAAGTCCGACTCGCTGGCGTTCTTGCTGCTGCCGTTCTGCCCGCTCGCATCCGGGTAGATCGTGACAGCGTGCTTCTTGTCGACGTAGCGCTCCTTGATGATGCGCGCCATGTCCGGAGTGTCTCGGCCCTTCGTGATCTCCGCCAAGGTCATGGGCAGCCCATCGCGGATCACGCTGATGGTCGCCGTCATGTTCAGACGGTTGAAGTCCATTCCGATGTGTAGCGCCTCCCCTTCCCGGATCCGCTCCGGCGTGTGGTTCAGCTTCCGGTCGAAGTTCGGATAGACGTTGCCGCTGGCCAAGTTCGTGAAGAGCCCGCGGATGTAGGCGCTGATCAGCTGCGGCGGGTAGCTGGCCAGCAGTGAGGGAATGTAGTCCGCCGGCAGATTCTTCGCGTTCTCATATGTGCTCGCGTGGATCAGCCCATACAGGCCGGCGAGTGCCGGCTTGTCGCGCAGCTCCTTCACGAACTGCTTGTAGACGAACTTGAAGCCCTCGGGCGTCGTCGTCACGTCGACGCCGTTCTTCAGGCCGTCGATCTTGTAGCGCATGCGCGCGATGATCTTGCGCCAGGCCAGCTCGGCCTTCGCCGCCTTCATCACGTCCAGCTCGTCGATCAGCGCATGCCCGATCTTGAAGCCGACGATGTCGCCCGGCTTCTCCATCGACCGGCAGAGGATGGTCGTGCGGTAGGTGCCGTTCGAGTAGAGGTGAACCTCTTTGTTGCTCTCGTGGATCTCGGTGGTCAGCCCCCAGTCGAAGGCCACCTCCTCGATCGTCGGAAAGAAGATGTCCCGGATCTGCGCGTAGGTCGGCGCGAAGTACCCGGCATTGACCTTCGGTTGCTCCCAGCCGTGCTTGCAGAGGCCGGCGCCGCCTACGAACGTCTTGCCGCTGCCGAAGCCTGCGACGAACGCCCGGTACTTGTGCGGGAGCGCGATGAAGCGCGCCTGCGGCCTATTGAGCTTCGGGCTGACTTGCATCTTCCACCTGCACGACGATGCGCACAGGCGTGACCGGGGTTTCCTTCTGCGCCTGCTTCACCGCCTCCTTGCTGCCAGAGATCAGCGCGGACGGCACGACAGCGGAATCATTCGCCAGCTTCGTCAGCGCGCCGATGCTGCGCAACACGTCGATGGACTTGAGCGGGTCGACGTCGTCGATCTTCATCGCCTGCACGTTGGCCATGCCCAGCAGCTTCTGCGCGGTGGCCGCACCGTACTCAGCGGCACCGGCCATGTGCTCCAACGTCGCGCGGAGCTTTCTTGCTAAAGAAACTGCCGCCAATTGTTCAGGAACGCTCAGGTCTTCCAGCGCCTTTTCTGTCGTAACCAGTTGATTCGCAACGCTTTTCACCTTTTCATTAGTTTTAGAAAAACGTTGCGAAATTAAGGCTGAAGAAACTCCGAACTCTCTCGCGAGCTTGGCTGCCTTCTCCCTGTTCAGGAGGCGCTTGCCGATTTCTGCCCACTGCGCATCCGTGAGCTTTGATGGACGTCCCATGGCGGCCTCAGATGTTCGGGGTGTTCACGAGCCGCAGCAGTTCGGTGGCTTCCACCGCGGGGCTGAGATTGGTGGAGAAGAGAGCGCGGACCGTGCACATGAGGAACGGCTGGCTGGGGAGTAGCACGCCCCCGCTGATCAGGACGTGCACCACCTTGCCCACGGGGACCGTGCGGCCATCCGGATAGGTGATGGGCACGCCGTTGACTGAGGCCGCGCCGAAGGTGAGCGCGCCCTGGTCCGCCCCGATGGAGGTGATCGACGCGATCGTCTCGCCCGCGGCCAGCAGCCGCGAGCAGTCGATGTCGTACTGGCGGGATTCCGCCGTACGCTTGTCGAGCACCTGGCCCATCAGCTGCCCAGCGAGAAGCTCAGCGCGGCAGCGGCGATCGTGGGCGCCGGGTCGCCGGTGTTGATCGAGGTCTTCAGCGCACCGACAGGGGCCCACTGCAGCAGGTTGCCGCCCGTGAGCTGGTCGTACACTGCCACGCCCCACACGGCGCCGCCGGCGGGGACCCACTGGCCGGTGGGCGTCGGGAAGGTCACCACGCCGTTGTTCGAGGTCGTACCGCCCGTGCCTGTCGAGCTCGTGGTGCTGGCCGCGGCCTGGGTGCCGGCGAAGTTCGCCAGGGAGGCAGCGGCGAGCACGCGGGCGTAAGACCCGCCGGTGGCTTCGACCACCGTGCCGGCATCCACGGCCGCGCTCTGCTCGGTCAGGGTGGCCGTGCCGTCGACGATCGCCTCGCCCACCACACCCGGGTAGAGCGTGCTCTGCGCGGCTGCGGTCGTGCCGGCGGTGGTCACCTTGTAGAGGTGGATCTTCGCGTCGTTCGCGGTGACCGCCACCGTGTCATTCAGCGAGTAGGCCGTCGAGCTCAGGCGGCCGCCCTTGATACAGGTGAGCAGCGCGACGTAGAGGCTCGAGGGGCACGGCACGCCAGACACGGCCGTCCAGGTGACACCGCCGTCGACGAGGGTCGAGCCCACCGCAGGCACGGCCAGTGTGTTCGTCGAGCCGCTGGTACCGGCGGTGGTGCAGCGCAGGAACTTGCCGCCCGCGCCGGTCATGTTCGCGTGCGGCACCACCGTGTCGCCCAGCACGTAGGCGGTGGAGGCCGTCCAGATGCCTTTGACGGTCGCCGTCGAGTTGACGGTACCGGCTGCGTTGAGCGCACCGCCGCGGAAGAGCGCGTCGGTAAGAAAGTTCTGCGAGTAATCCGAAAGTCCTGACATGAGGTCACCTTTTTCTGTGGTCCAACTCGTCGTCGCAATTTCTCAGTCGGCGCGAGCGTTCACCGCGGGTCCGCAACCCAGAGCGCCGCGCGGCCGTCTGCCGTCCAGCGCGCGGGGCGCGAGTCTGCGATCCAGAGCGTCGATCGGCTGTCAGCAATCCACGCGTCACCCGGAAGACTTGGCCGAAGCGTGAGATTCGCCGCACCTTGCGAAGGAGTGCGTGTTGACGCCGCAACAAAGATCTGCGTCGAGATCGACGAAAGTCCTAACCCTAAAGTTCGCGCCTCTGCACTGAATCCCGTTGGCGTTGTCAGCGCCGCGTTAGCACGCGAGGTCGAGCTCGAGGTGGCGGACACCGCCAGGCCCGTCGACAGGGAGCTGCTCGCCCTGGTCGCCGATGCCGCGCCCGCGGAGATCACGATGCCCGTCTGCAGCGAGACGAAGGCCGTGCACTTGCTGGCACCGGCCGCGCTGATCGCCGAGGTCTGCTGCAGGGCGGCCGTCCCCGCTGAAGCGCTGGTCGCCGCCGCTTGAATCGCGATGCCCGTCACCAGCGTTGCGCTCGCCCGCGCCGCCGTCGCGCCGGCCGCTGCGACTGCGCTTCCCGAGAGTGCGCCCGCCCCTGCGCTCGCCGAGGTCGCAACTGCCTGAATCGCGATCGCCGTGGTCAGGGCCGCACCGCCCGTCGCGCGCGCAGCGCTGGCCGCCTGCAGGGCGATGCTGGTGGTCAGCGTCGACGCAGCAGCGGATGTCGCCACCCCGGCCGCGGCGATGGTCAGCGTCTGCGCGAGCGATGCAGCCGCCGTGCATGCGCTTTGCCCTGCTGCGGCGATCCGGATCTGAGTGGTCAGCGCCGAGGCGCCAGCCGCGCGGGTGGTCCCCGACCCCGCCAAAGCCTGAACGGTGGTCAGGGAAGCTGCGCCGCGCACCGCAGTACTCGCGACCGCTGCCACAGCGACCGTCGTCGTCAAGGCTGCGCTGCCCGTCGAGGCCGACTGCGCGGCACCAGCAATAGCGATTCCCGCTGCCGCCTCTTTGAAGGCCACCGCCATCACCGAGGCGTCGCTACCGCCACCCGAGATCGTGAAGGACGGCGTGCGCGCCGTGGTCGCGCTGACTGCCAGCCACGCGATGGCCCCAGTCCAATACAGCGAGTTGTTCCCCTCCTGCTGCAGGATGGTGAGGCCACTACTCTCCGTGAAGGTGCCAGAGAACGCGCAGCCGCAGAGAGCCAGCACGATCGAGTTGGCCTGCGCGAGGGTACCGGTCGTTGCCGTCCAGGGCGGGTTCGGGTCCGAGTTCTGCGCTGCGCTGCCAGAGTCCAGCGATGCAGCCAGGACGCCAGAGAGCTCAACGACGAACATCGTCGGATCCGCAGCTGCAGCCCAGTCGATGCTGACCACGTGGCCTGTGCCACCAGCGATGTTCGGGCAGTACCACCAGCGAGTCTCGCTGCCGCTACCGTTGGTCTGCGTCGTGCCGATCTGCACGAAATTGGCGGTGTTCCCCTTGTTGTCCTTCGGGGTCGTGGTGCCCTGGCCAGAAGCCTGCGACACAGCGACCAAGATCGTGTTGCCAGGCGTTGACGTGAAGCTCGCGGCGCTGAGCGTCGTGACACCCGAACCGGTCGCCTTCAGGCTGTTTGCGATCGGCATATGGCCTGCCTTTCATGGCCGGACGCGCCCCCGGCGTCCCGAAAGGAGAAAGGGAGCTATGCCGGGGGCGGCGCGGGGCGGAGGGTTTGCCCACCCAACCGCTGGGGCCAGCGCGAAGCAGCAGAGCCGCCAGAGGGAGGAATGGCGGTGCCGCGGAGGGATAGCGCTGGGTTTCTGGTTGCGATGGTCGGCTTCGATCCGACGACTTCCGGGGTATGAACCCGGCGCTCTACCTGGCTGAGCTACACCGCTGAAGAGAAGCGCCCCAGCCGCAAGCGGCCAGGGCCAAAAGGTCCGAAGGGAGGGACCTTGGAGACAAGGCTTCTGATTTCGCGTTGGACCTTCTAATCAACGCGCCAATTCTTATTTGAATAGGCAGTTTGCTGTTCGAGCTTCTCAGGCCATCATGCTGGCTCAAACAAAGGAGCAAGCAATGGCAGACGAAAACAAGGTGCCGGTTAACTTCATCGACAACCCACATGCACCAGAGGTCTATTCCACCGGGCATGTCGGGCTTTGGATGAATCAAGGGAACCTCCACATCACGCTGGGCGCAGGCCGCATCGACCACAACAGCAGCCCGGGCCCGGTCAACGTTGTCGTGCTTGGCCGCGTCGTCCTCTCTGCCGATGCAGCCGGCAGGCTGGCCGATGGGATTCGCCAGATGCTGGCCAATCCCGAAGGGCCGCCACAAGTGCGCCCGCCAGATACGCCAGTCCACTGAAAACGATGCGCCACAGGACCTGGTCTATGACGTGCGGGCTTGGCAAAGAAACGGGGCGATGGTGCAGACAAGCGCCAGATCTGGCCTCGGCCCGGGTCACTCTGCACAGCTACCGGACGCCCAATGACTTCATCCCGTGCTTGACATCACGGTTAGCCCCCTGCGGGTGTGTATTCAGAGGCACGTGTCCATCGAAGGGCGAACGCGCTGTGTTCCAAGCGTGACGGTCGATGTAGGCTGGTGCCGTTGTACGAGGGTCGACAACCTGAGCAGGCAGTGAGGTCCCCGATGGGGCGGCGATTGTATGCAGGAGTTTCTGAACGTCAAGCAGCGGGCCGATCACCGCCGTGCGCCGAGCAGTAGCCGCCCGAGTAGGCTGCCCATGCCGCGGGAGATTGCAGCAGCACGCCCGGCACACGACCCTTGCACTGCTGTCCCGTTCGAGTCGTGGCGAGACAGCTTGGAAGACCACCAGCCTCTCGCCACGCCCACCACTGCGCGAACGTCACGCCGGTCAATGCCTCGATGACTGCCTCGGGCTCTTTGGCATAGCGAGCCGCCTGCTCGTCGGTCAGCGCGTGGCCACAGCCGGGGCCGCTGCCGGCGACGCCGAGCTCCAGCCAATGATCAATCTTCGGGAGGAGTTCGCGCGGCGTCATGTTTGCCTGGTGCTCGTTGCGGCGCCCATCGTACAGCGGGCCGTCACCTCCTCTGCGAGGTCTTGCTCGCCTCCTGCTGCTCGAGCACCCAGCGTTTCCGATCCCGGACCCTCGGCGCTTCCGAACCCAGCCCGCAGCGTCCCTCGTTCATGCTGCTCTCGATCTCCCCGACCAAGCGGCGCCCGTCATAGCCGTGCGGGATAACCACTTCACCGCGGCCTTCGCATTCGCCGCAGAGCCTGTTCGAGTGCCGGTTCGTGCCAGGCATCAGCTGGTACCTGCCGCCGCCGCAGACCGGGCACGTGTGATCGAGCCACCAGGCGATGGCGCTGGCCGCCTTGCCGTGCGCATGCTGGATGTTCTGCATGATCCCGAACTCGGCCAGCATGTCCCGCGCCTCGGGCAGCGTTTTTAGCCGCAGCAGCTGCAGGCCGAGCTCCTGCTTGAACCACTCGTCGGCCTGACGCCGCGCCGCGTTCTCGCGCCCGACCGCATCGCAATGGAAGTGGTCGCGCATGCCGCGCGCGCGCAGGCCCTGGTCGGTCAGCACCAGCGGGCCGCCGCGCAGGAACGTCTTCGCGAGAACGCCCTCTGCCGCCTTCGACAGGCGCCTTGGCTTCGCTGTGCTGTCCCATTCGGACTGCAGCCGCATCAGCGCCATGCCGAACCTCGCCCGATTCCAGCCGGCGGCGACGAGGACATCCGCCACGTTCGGCCGGTCGAGCTCCATCTTCAGCGTGCTGGTGTTCGTCGCGGTCATGTACCGCTCTTCGATGGTCGGGGGTAGGTTCTCTTCGCTCATGCAGTCTGGTCTCGATAGAGGTGGATCTTGTTCATCGGTCGAACTCACGCGCCGTCTTGATCGGACGCTCGAAGCGCCAGAAGTGCACGGGGTCCTTGCCGTGCGGCTCCCAGTTGAAAGCCAGCGCCAGGCCGCGCGCGTGGCGGGCATGCTGCACGACCTCGACGCGCTCCGTCGGCGGTACCGGGCACGGGCCGCCGTGCCATTCCTGCCAGTCGTACAGGCTTGCCGGAGCGTTCATTCGTCGCTCCAGAGGGGTAGGTCTTTCGGCCACGCATGCATGGCCAGGATCTGACGCCGCGTGTCGGCCGCCCACACCGGCTCAATCAGGCGGCGGGCGGCCTTCGAAAACAGCGCATGCTGGTCGAACTTCTCGTGGCAGCCCTGCACGTAGGTACCGGATGAATCGGGGTGCACAGTGCACAGTGGGAAGCTGTATCTGTCGTCGGTTTTGATGACGCCGCCCTTGCCGAGGTTTCCGTGGGCGCACTGGCTGTACTGCCAGATGCCGCAGTGCTTGCACGGCAACGCGGCCACCAGGCGGCGATAACCCTCGTGACGAATGACGCTCTCTTTCGGGACGGTCGTGAAGGCCTCGCCGATACGAGCGGCGACGCCCGCGCGCTCTACACGGCGCAGCGGCGGCGCCGGCGGCGGCACGTAGAGGTGGCGCTTGAAGCCAGAGCGGCGGAGCACGTCAGGCGCCCCGGCTCAGCTCGTCGATCGACACGGCCGTCGCGTGCGCGGCGTCGCTGTCGCGCGTGCGCACGCCGCCGGGCAGCACCCAGCCCTCCTGATGATGGATGCCACTGGTGTCGGTGGCTTCCTTCGCCCACAACACGCGGCCGTTACCGACCTTGATGTTGCGCGGATGATCGAATGAAGCGAAGGCGAATCGCTCTTCTTGCATGGTGGATTCCTCAGGTTGGTTCATTGCTCTTCGTCCTGTTCGGTGAACTCGACGCCCAGGTCGACGGTGGCGAAGGCCTGGACCTGCGTTACGAACTCCTGGAACTCGTCGTCGTTCAACTCTTCGGTACTGCGCCGGCGCTCGCGCACCTTCACCTCGCCCGTGCTCTTGACCGTGTATTCCTCGAACGTCGGCTCGATGAAGAGCTGGGCGAAGAATTCCTTCCAGACCTTCGGGACGTAGCGGACGCGGCAGCCGGTAATCGGATCGCGCAACCAGACCTGCTCGGAGATATCGCGCAGCACCGGGCCGTGGAAGAGCTTGCGCAGCTGGTGCCGGTAATAGAGGGTGACGGTCTCCCAGCGGATACGGCCGCGCGCACCCTTCGCCGTGTGGGGCTTGATTTCCTGTTGGTACAGGTGGTTCAGGATCTCGTTCGCCTGGCGGGGGCTGGCGACGATGTAGCTGCGACTGGTCACGGCAGCACCTTCGAGATCCGGAAGTTCAGCCCGCCGAGCGGCACGACTTGGCCGACACGCACGAGTAGCGGCGCCGCGCGCTGACCCTCGATCGCCACGATCAGGGGTTTCCAGTTGCCTCGGCCAATGGGGCGGAGGACGAGCATCACGCGCGAGCCCTCCGCCGGCGCGAACACCACTGCCACGGGAGCACGCGGCCGGTGACCTCAGCTTCGCGCGGCAGCACCAGACAGGTGAGCGTTCTTCCGCGCACGCCGATCACCTGGTACCGGCGGCCGGTCGACTCGATGCGGAGCTCGTCACCGAACTCCGGCACATCGCCGAAAGCGACGCGCAGCTTCACCTGGGACCATGCGGGCTTCACCGAGCGCTCCTCGGCAGCATCGCGCCAGGGTCTAGCGGATACAGCAGATCAACGCTCTCTGGCGAGCGGATGCCGCACTGCGACGGATGCGGGTCGTGCACCAGCTTCCCATCGCGCCAGATGGTCGCGTGCTGTAAGCCGCGCTCCGACTCGCCGCATACGATGAACCAGCCCTCGAACTCACCGATCAGTTTCGGATCAGCCCACTGCAGGGTCATGACGCCGAAGCCGCGCGGGCGCAGCCACTCGCGGACTGCTGACCACCACGCCGCTGCGTCGTCGCGTCCGGCTGTGACGTAGAAATTCGGCACATCGGTGATATCCAACTCGAAGAGCGATGCGAGGCACGCGCTGAAGCAGTTGCCGAGTTCGCCGAAGGCGTCTTGCATGACTGGCTTCATGGAGCGGGCTCCATCGTCAGCGTGTCGATTCCGTTGCCGCAATTCAAGTCGAGATGGCACGCGATCTCCACCGCCTCCGCCGCCGTCTTGCCGCAGTGCATCGCGGCCATCGCGAAATCGCGTCCGCTGCCGATGGCCCACATCCTGTTCTCCAGAACGAGCGGGTGCGGCGTGTTCTCAAACTGCAGCACCCGCCCGGTTGGCTCGATGACCAGCAGGCTTACGCAATCCTTTGCGTCGCGCTGGGAGGCGGGCAACTTTCCAGCGTCGCGCCCTTTGGCGAACCACTCCACCATCTCGGCAATCTGGGCGGTGGTGCCGGCGCCTCCGAGCAGACAGCCGTTCACGCGGTGAATCTTGGTGGTTGTGGCGTGCAGACCTCCGAATCCAGTGCGCTTGTCTGCAGCGAGCGTCTTTCCGTCCCAGGCAATGACCGTCACAGCGCCACCTCCAACGTCGGCGAGTACTTGCCATGGCCCACGGGCGCCACATAGCCGTGGCGCTGGAGGGTCTTCAGAAACTGGCGTGCGCCGGCCGGGCTGGCGCCGACATGGAAGCCGATGGTCTTCAGCGGTGGCGGCTTACCGTGGTCGCCGATGTACTGGCGCATGAAGTCCAGCACCCTCGCCTGCTTCACCGTCACCTTCAGGATCCAGGGGTTCAGTACCTCCAGGCCCAGGGACCTGGCGACGTAGGCCTCCAGCGAAGCACCGCGCGAGTTCTGCCAGCCCGGCAGGAGGTAGATCGCATCGCACTGTGTCAAGACGGCGAGGTCCTTGCGCATGCACGCAGCCCATCCCATGGTGGGATCGGGATTGATCTCGGCCGGGTTGTCGACCTGGTGGCCCAAGCCGCGCAGCATCGCGGCCGCAGCGTGGAAAGCGGGAAAGTTCAGCTCTGGCAGTCCGGTCATCGGGCCCGCGATGTAGACGCGGCTCACAGCTCGACTCCAATCGAAGCCGGCGGCATCGTGGCGCCCATGATTGAAAGCATGACCAGGCCGCCGGCATTGAGCAGCGCGAGCTCGGCGGCGTCCGGCCGCCAGAACGAGACCACGCAGGGCATGCCACCCTGGGTCGCGTCCGTGATGGCCAGCGCGCCGCACGGCAGATCGCCCTGGTCCCAGCCCGCGGCCGCGCCGAGCACGCGATTGTTGGAAGGGTGTTGTGTCGGTCTCATCAGAAGGGCAACCCCGCGTTTTCTTCATCGAGCTGGAAGAGCTCTTCTTCGTCGATCAGCGAGGGCTGGTCTGTTCCCTGCGCCGGCCACACCTCAAGCTCGACGCGGGGCCGAGCGCGATCGATGCCGTGGAAGATGTGCTTCTCGCGCACCTGCCGGTCGTTGACGTAGACGCCGCGCTGCACCAGGTCACGCCGCTTGGTCTCGCCGATCTTGGTGGTCTTGTATCGGTCCTGGAGCACGTCGAGGATGAGCGACTCGTCAAGGTCAGGCCGCTCGGACGCGTAGAAGATCCGCATGGTCACAGCCACCGGGCCCTTCATCTGGACGCGCGCGATCGGCGGGATCTGGCGCAGGGCGTCGCGCTCGTAGTCGCGCGCCTTCTTGCTCTTGATAGAGCTCGGCCGGCCGCCGATCGTCACGATCTCGCGGCTGTTCGCCTTGCTGGCCGGCTCGCCGAGGATGGTGAAGGCGATCAAGACTGCGCCTCCTGCAGCTGAGCCCGCGCCCGCGCGAACTGGTCGGCCTGCAAGTCGACGCTGCGCGGCGTGCGGCGGCTCGCCCAGTCGATCGCGTCGTCGCCGGGCGCCCGGATCGGCAGCAGGTGCCTGTCGTAGAAGCCATAGAGACGGCCGCGGGGAATGCCCTCGGAAGAGCCGCGCACCCACTCAACGAGTGGCCGACCGTCATCGGGGATCATCTTCAGAGGCCGACTCGCCTCCTCGAACTCCCATGCATCGGCGCCGCCGAAAGGGATACGGCGTGTCACGCGCACCTGCGCGCCGATGTTGCATTCGCAGCCCGGCACTTCACCGACCACCACGCAGATATCGTTCGGTTTGCAGTTCACAGGTCACTCCCGCTGGTCTTGCCGCTGCGCGCCACGCGCACCTGGCTGATGGGGACGGGCGTGCCTTCAGGCCAGTCCATGAAATGGGTGTTCTCGCCGACGTACATCAGGTCGAGGTAGCCCGGCTCGCCGTCGCGCGACTTGGCGACAGAGGCCTTGGCGTAGTACTTCCACTCGTCGCCGAGATCCGGCTTCGCCTTGATCGGCCGGTGCACGAAGATCACGATGTCCGCGTCCTGCTCGATCGAGCCTGAGTCGCGCAGGTCGGCCAGGATCGGCATCTGGTCCGGCCGCTCTTCAACCTTGCGGTTGACCTGGGCCAGCAGCAGGATCGGGCAGGCCAACTCCTTCGCCAGCGACTTGAGGCCCTTGGTCACCTCCTCGAGCTGGTACACGCGCGGCATCTTCGGGTCGGTGCCATCCATCAGGCCAAGGTAGTCGACGATCAGGCAGCCGAGCTTCCCGTGCTTCCGCCGCAGGCCGCGGGCGCGCGCGCGAAGCTGGTTGATGCTCACGCCGCTGCGGTCGCTCACCTGGAAGTTGATCTGGCGCAGGGTCTCGACCGCCTTGGTGATGGACGGCCAGTCGTAGTCCTTGAGACGCTCGGGGCGCTTGATACGGCTGAGGTGGATGCGCGACACCAACGACATCGCGCGATTCATCACCTGCGCCTTCGGCATCTCCATCGAGAACATGCCAACGACCAGGCCTTGCTCGAGCGCGACGTTCACCCCTATCGATAGAGCAAGCGCGGTCTTGCCCATGCTCGGCCGGGCGCCGACGACGATTAACTCTCCAGGCCGCATGCCGCCGTCCAGGCGCTCATCCAAGTCCTTCATGCCGGTCGGGATGAAGTCGGGCTTCGAAGTGCCCTCAGCCGCGTCGGTGATGCGGTCGAGCAACTCGACCATCCCGGTATCCATGCCCTCCCACTCGTCGGCAGCCGCATCCGGGCTGATCGCCATCACCTTCTGCATCGCCGCGTCGAGCACAGCGTCGACACCCTTCCCCTCGGTGTTGAATGCGTTGGTGGCGATCTCGTCGGCGACCGAGATCAGCCTCCGCAGGATCGACCGCTCGCGCACGATCTCGGCGTAGCGGCGGAGGTTTCCAGGGCTCGGCGTGTACTGCGCGAGCTGGTTCAGGTAGACCATCCCGCCCATCTCGGTGTCCTTGCCCATCCGCTGCAGCTGGGCGAACACGGTGACGACGTCGGCGGGCTTCGATGCGTTGGCCAGGGTGCCGATCGCCGCGTAGATCAGCTTGTGCTCGTGGCGGTAGAAGTCGCCGTCGACCAGCAGGTCGCCGACGCGGTCCCATGCAGCGGCGTCGAGCAGCAGCGCCCCCAGCACGCTGGACTCGGCCTCGATGGAGTGCGGCGGTACGCGCAGCTGCGCGACGTCCGAGCCGTCGAAGAAATGTTCATCAGCACGGGCGTTCATGCGGGCTCCTGCGTTTCTTCGATGACCTTCTTCATGCCACGGCTCGAAAGCAGGTATTCGATGCTGCAGCGCCAGTTCGGGTGATCCGGAGAGCGCGTGCCGCGGCCCATGATGAAGTCGTTGTTGCGAGCTCGCGTGAAGTAGTCGCGTACCCACGCAAGTGCTTCGTCGGGATTCGTGGCGCGCGCGGTGCCGTCAGGGCGCTTGGTGGTGAGCACCCAGTCCCAGAAGTCGCGCAGTGCTTGATCGCGCTCCTTGTCCATAACCCGAACTCCAGGCAGTTCGGGCAGGACCTCGTGGTAGAGGGCGACGAGCGACTGCATCCAGGTCGGCAGCTCGTCTGCTGACGAAGGAGCTTTAGCTCCCTTCCTTTTTCTCTGTCCCTGTCCCTGTCTCTCTCCCTGTCTCTTGGAGCCGCTGTCCTTGGGCTTGTCCCCTAGCAAGTCGGCGCTGTCCCCAGGGACAAATAGTTGTTGTCCCTGGGGACGTCCCGCATCAATCCAAGCGTCGAACTCAAGACAAGGGATGGAAGTCCCGTGCCGCTGGTTGTGCTTCTTGATGCGTGCCGACTCGCTTTTCCAGCGTTGTTCCAGCTTTGATTTCCATGCGTCGCGGGCCTTTTCAGCCACCACCGGGTGGTAGTAGCGACCGTCCGAGCAGAGGACCCATCCGCGGAGGGCTCCAGGCCTGACGGCCGCCCACTCTTTGGCAATCTTCCCGCGCTGCGCATAGCCGGCCTGCTTCGCGATCCAGTTGTCGTTGTCCGGAATCGACGCAGCAGGCACCTGATGCCATGAGGCCGCCCAGATCAAGACCGCTGCCCAGCACGCCTCCGGAGATTCGTCTGACGCCAGATCGGAATCGCGCAGGCGGGCGACGTCGAGAGGCATGAACGCGAAGTCCTGCAGATCGCACTCTGCAGGGGTCAGCGGCGGAAGCGCACTGTCGGTCACAGATCGAACCCTGTCTTTCTAGCCGGCGCGTCCGGACGGTTCTTGAGGTCTTCTGTGAACGTCCAACCCGCTGCTTCGACCGTCCATCGATCGCGACTCTGCAGGGCTTCCAGCATCCTGAGCAGCCCATCCATCGTGCAGTGCTGTTCAAGGATGTTGGCGATCTGCCCAGCTACATAGGAGCCAGGGTCGCCGACGCCTCGTTCGGTAGTCATCCCAAGTGCGCAGAAACCCGCAACCACGCTTGCTGCTGCGTCGCGGTTCTGGCGGCCGACGCTGGGGACGAACGATGCGGCGAGCAGAAGCGGATCCTGCGATTCGTGCTCCAAGGTATGGCACGACTCGCACAACACCTCCAGCTGGCCCGTCTCGTACTCCCAAGGCTCGCGGCCTTTGAAATACTGGCGATGGTGCACGTGCAGGGTGCTCGATTCGTCGCTGCAGGCGGCGCATCGCCAGTCCGCAGCCTGCAATGCTTCCAACCGCAGCTTCTGCCACCGCGGATCCTTGAGCTTCTCGAAATAGGTCTTCGACACATGCATCTCCGAAATGCCCGGCAAAAAGGACATCGGCAGAGCGGGCCGGAAGACCGCCTTTTCGGGAGCTACCCTAGCCGCGCCTGAAATCAACATGCCACTCTCCGGGCCTCCGCCTGCATGGCGGACATCTGGCCAGCCAGGGCGAAGTAGTTGCCGCCCTCCTCTTCCAACTGTTCGAGCTGGGCGAAGCGTGCGGCGATCAGGGCGTTCATCTCGCAGAGGTGGCGCGCGGCCCCATCGCGATCGCCCAGAGCCATGCAGAGTTCGACGCGCTTGCCCTGGGCGACGATCTCGAGCGATCGGATCTCGGCGACCAGCTTCTGGATCTTGTTCACGACGATTCCTCCGCGCTGAACAGCAGGGGCTGCACGGCGCCGTTCTGATAGACCGTCTCCATCACGGTGTCGGCTGTCGGCTCGTCGCCGTCCCAGCCCTGCGGCCAGGTCTCCAGGGCGATCAGTTCGCGGATCCGGGCCTCTTCTTCGACGTTGATGAGGCTGATTTCCGGACGGGCCAGGGAGCGCGCCGAGGCGTTGATGTCGCTCTGGATGGCCAGGATGCGATCCAGGCCCATGAGGCGAGCCTCGAAGGTGAGCGGGCCCATGCGCTGGGGGTTCTTGGCGATGCTGCCGTCCTGCAGGCGCTCGAGCCCTGCCTTCTTCAGGCGGTGCTGGGGCTCGCGCAGCTCGCGCCACAACGGCCGGATGCCGCGGAGCGGCTCCAGGTACTGCCAGCGGTCCACCTTCAAGATGGTGTTGAGGGCAGTGTCCTCCTGCGCAAGCGGGCAGCCGATGCAGCCGGTGCGCGCATTGATCTCCTCGGCCTCATCGCCTCCGTAGGCGTCGGCGATCGCCGACGTGCTCCAGTCGCCGTACTCCGGCAGCGGCGCCCAGTGCTTGAGCCATTCCCAGACGTGGCAGACGCGCCAGTGCAGCAGCGGCGCCAGAGTGGCGATGCGCCCGCGCAGGCCCTTTGCGTTGGGAAGCACCTGCTGGTACCAGCCCTGACCGCACTCGGCGCCGTCCTTGCCGCAGGACATCTCGATGCGCGCGTCGCGGATGGCGCTCTCGCCCTGCCGCACGCCGGTGATCATGAGGACGTTGCCTTCGAAGTCGGCAAGCCGCGCCTCGATGGCGTCCTGCATTGGATCGATCTTGATCTGCCTCGTGCACCAGCGCAGCGTGTTGTTGTTCGGCGGCGGCACGCCGCGCCCGAGGATGTAGACCATGAAGCGCTTGTCCATCGGTGCCATCACGATCTCGACGCGGATGCCGCGCTCGCGCAGCTCGTCGATGATCAACATGGCCGCATGCCACAGCGGAGTCAGCTCCTGGCGCGTATCCGCCAGGAACACGGTGATGGAGCGCGGGCGCTGCACCTTCCCGGTCTCGACCAACCACAGCACTACGGTGAGAGTCGCCGTGGAATCCTTGCCGCCGCTCCAGGCAAAGGCGATGTCCGGGTGATCCGGCAGGTAGGCCTGCAGCGACTGGATCGTGAGATCGATGCTCTCGGTCATCTGCAGGCGCTGCCCGCCGTCGAAGAAGGTCGACTGGTGGGCTTTCACGCTGCGAGCTCCTCGAGGTCGAAGAGGCTAGGCATGCTGGCGTCACGCTCGGCGGCCTTCAGGTAATGCACCTGGTCGAGAAAGTACGCGGCGTTGAGCTCGGATCCGCCACCGGTCCTTCCTGCCTTGATAGCCCGCACCGGGACCGTTCCGAGACCGCAGAACGGGTCATAGACCCGCTCGCCCTTCATGCTGTAGCGCTCGATCAGCCGATCGACGATGTCGAACTGCAGCGGGCAGACGTGCTGCTCGACCGCCCGGCGCGACTGGTCGCCGTTCAGGGTCAGCATGCGGTTGACGTCGTGCCAGACCTCGGAGTGGTGGCTGCCCGGCGCGAGGCTCATGAAGGTGCTCGGCAGCGCCTGGCGCGCGAGCAGTTCCTCGCCGATCTTTACGTGGAACTCGAAGTCGTAGAGGTTGGCCAGGCTGTGCTCGGTGAAGAGCTTCGCCAGCTTGGCAGGACCGTAGCTGGCCATCTCCTCGGCTGTCAGCAGGCGGTTGCCGCTGGAGCGCCAGAACGCGTGCGCATCGACCTGCCAGCGCGCGAGGCTGTATTCCGCCTTCGACTTCACCACCGGCTGGTCGGCGTAGCCGCGCGAGCGATCGGTCTGGGGCTTGTGGAACAGCAGGATGTACTCGGGAGACCCGACGCCCATCTTCGTGCCGTCCTTGCACATTTCGGTGTAGCCGAGGCGGTACGTCTGGTTGTTCTCCCGGACCACGTCGGTCACCACCGTGATCATCCCCAGGTAGTCGAAGCCGTGCTTCAGGCCGTGGAAGAGCGCCTCGGCATGGAACGGGCTGACCGTGGGCACGCCTGCGCCGGTGACGTTGCCGAAGTTGATGCGGTCCTTGGTGTGGCAGCAGTAGATGCGGCCAGGCTTCAGGATCCTCAGCAGCTCGGGCGTCAGGAAGTCCATCTGTGCCCAGAACTCGCGGTTGTCCTTCGTGTGGCCGAAGTCGTTGAAGCTCGGCGTGTATTCGTAGTGGTTGGCGAAGGGGATGCTGGTGACGATCAGGTCGACGGAGTTCTCGGGCTGCAGCCTCGCCTCCTCCACGCAGTCGTTCTGCGCCACGGTGAAAAGGTCACCCTTCACCTCGACGCGCTGCACGCCGATCGTCCTGGCCAGCGTCTCCTGCATGGCGAGCTGGCTCAGGCCGTACTTGCGAATGATCTCGGTCATCTTCTTTCCCATTTCCTCGTGCTGGGCCCACTTCACCTGCAGAGTGCGCAGCACCTCCCGCTCGGCTTCCGTATGGACGATGTCGATGCGCACGCGGTGCTGCTGCTGGAAGCGCTGCACGCGGTGGATCGCCTGAATGAAGTCGTTGAACTTGAAGCCGACGCCTGCGAAGACTTCGCGGTGGCAGTGCCGTTGAAAATTGCAGCCGGACCCCGCGATAACGGGCTTTGTGGAAAGGACCCGGTAGGCGCCGTCGCTGAAGTTGACGATGCGCTGCTCGCGTTCGTCCAGGTCCTGGCTGCCCCAGACGCTGACCGCCTCGGGGATCGCCTGCTGGATAGCGTGGCGCTCATCCTCGAGGTCGTGCCAGACGATGAAGTGGTCGTCCGGATCCGCAGTCACCAGCTCCTGCACCTTGGCGACGCGGGCCGGCATACTGCCGCGCTTCTCGCTGGCCGCCGCCGAAAGGCCCATGGCCACGTCCGGGATCAGTAGGCCCTGCCCGTTCTTCTCGGCGCCGGCCGCGGCATAGTCGCTCGGCACCTCGTGGTAGTGCACGTCGAGGTCCGGCAGGTCGTATCCGTCATCGGAATGGCCGAGGTCGCTCGGGCGCTGGATGAAGACCGCCCAGCTCGCAACCCACAACCAGAATTCCTGCTCCTTGTGCGGGTAGAGCGTGAGGTTCCCCGCCTTCTCGCTGTCGCGCTGGAAGAAGCGAGTCAGGGCTTGGCCGGTGTCCATGACACCCAGGTAGCCGGCATAGTGGATCAGCTCCTTGAACCGGTTCGGGCTCGGCGTGGCCGTGTTGACCAGCTTGAACTCGACGGGCTCGAAGGCCGGCAGGAACTCCTGATAGGTCTTGCTGCCGTAGCTGCGCAGCACGCTCGCCTCGTCGAGGTTCGACGCCCGGAACTTGCTGACGTCGATCTTCCCCTCGCGCACGGATTCGTAGTTGGTCAGGTAGATCGTCCGCTCGTCGTGGATCTCGCTGTCGCTCCTGATGAAGCGCACGTCGATCGCGTAGTCGCCGCGGAAGTGCTCGGCGGCTTGGCCGATGAACTCGTGGCGCACTCCCAGCGGGCAGACGTTCAGCCGCAGGCCCGGCCGGTGAATGCCGATCAGCCGAAACCACTCCAGCGCCGTCACGGTCTTGTGCAGGCCGAAGCTGGCGAAGACCGCCCGATTCCCGCCCTTGACGGCCCACTGCACGATGTCGCGCGTATGCGGCTTCAGTGCCGGGTTGATCTCGTCGAGCGACACGTCGAAGCCCTTGAACTTGGCCAGCCGGATCTTCTGCCGCAGGAAGTCGGTGTAGTCCACTACCGCCCTCCCCGACGCAGCGCATCGCGCTTGTCAGCCGACCGCTGGCCAGCCTCAGCACCCTCCACCGGCGCGCTGTATTTG
The DNA here is from genome assembly GCF_964254305.1 of Variovorax sp. LjRoot84. Classification (NCBI taxonomy): domain Bacteria; kingdom Pseudomonadati; phylum Pseudomonadota; class Betaproteobacteria; order Burkholderiales; family Comamonadaceae; genus Variovorax; species Variovorax sp. LjRoot84. The sequence continues at coordinate 1,838,038 of NZ_CAXUTE020000001.1, read as the reverse complement.
CGCCGCGCGCTCAGGATCGCGTCGGACTTCTTGCTGATCCCGTGGATCGTGGAGAAGTCGGTGCCGCGGGCCCGTGCGTTCTCCACCTTGCGGGTGCTGGCGCTGCGCAGGACCGCCGACCGCTGCAGGGGCGCCCAGTCGATCGGCACTCCGGAGAAGCCCAGCACGAAGCCGTTGTCGATGCTGCGCTTGCTGCCGTCGGCCCAGCGCCTGGGATTTTTCGGATGGACCAAACTCATGCCGCGGACCTCACGTGGAAGGTCTCCATCAGCACGCTCAGCTTGAGCTCGGCCTCCGCGGCGCGCTTCTCCGCGGCCTCGGCGCGCCGCTCGGCCTCGGTCTTCACCAGCACGAGGGTGCAGTGCACCTGGTATGCGCACCACTCGGGATAGATGCGGTTGTTCACCGCGTAGCAGAACTTCGCCCAGTCGTCCGCCTGGAGGGTGGCCAAGCCCTTCTTCATCTTGGAGAAGGTGCCGGCGTCGATGCCGACGAACTCATAGATCTGCTGATCGGCGAGGCCGGACGAACTGCACGCGAGCGTGAAAGCCGCGCCGGCAGTGGCCTGCTTGCGGATCAGTTCGAGCGGCACTTCGTTCGGCGCGGGCTGCCTGAACAGATCAAGTTCCCTCTGTGCTTCAGCCTGACTCAATTCTTTTGATTTCACTTGGCTATCCCCTTTGGACCCAAAAAAAAGACCATCGGTCTCATGTTCAAAACGCTCCACGAACTAGCCATCGAGGCTTTCGGCCACCTGCTGGCGGCGCACGCGGTCGCTCCAGTCGGCGACGAAGGTGAAAGCCGTGAGGGCCTGGAAGAAGCCGAAGGCAGAGCACACGGCCATCCCGGCCCAGCCGAGCTCGCCGGTGCGAACGAGATAGACCGCGCCGTACACGCAGACCAGGAACAGCGCGGCGGCGAGCCGGGCTTCCCAGTTGTGTGTTGGCGCGCGGCGCATGGATCAGCTCCAGACGCCGAGCGCAGCGCCGGCTGGCACGCGCATGGGCTGGGCGACGCCCGGCAGGCACGACTGGCCGCAGGCGCGATTGACGCAGCGGAACTGGATCGGTCCTGGATAGCGCGTGACGTTGCGAAGATCGCGGCCGCACTCGGTGCAGGTGTGCTCAGGGTTGGCGCGGACAATGCCGCCGGCCGGGGTGAGCATCTAGGCCGCCTTGGCTTCGTCCGGAATTCCGCGGCGCGTGAGGTCTTGCTTCATCGCGCGGTCCGTCAGCGGCATGTCCTGCAGCGTCAGGCCGGGACACAGCGCCACGAGGCAGTCAGCCAGGCCGAGTTCGACCTGCTTGCCCGCGTAGACGACTTGGTTGAGCGTCCCCCGCGTGGTGCCGGCCTTCACGGCCAGCGCCTCGCGCTCGGGGACGGTGAGGTTGAGGTAGTGGTCCTTGAAGGTCATCGCCTAACAATACCTGAAGGTACTGATTAATGCAATACCCTCAGGTCAATTTACCCGCAGGTAGTCGCTTGGGACAATGGTTCATGAGCAACTACGAGCGCTGGCAGCAGCTCCTTTTGAAGATCCGGGACCTGCGCTGCGCGGGGAATGCGACCGAGCTGGCGCGCCGAATTCGGAAGGACGCGAGTTACGTACACCGCCTTTTCTGGGAGGAAGGCAGGAAAGGTGCGAAGGGCATCGGCCCGGAGATCCAGCAGGTGTGCAATGAGGCGTTCGCCCTGCCCCGTGGCTTCTGGGACATGCAGCCGGAGGAGGCTTTTGCCGACGAGATCGCGGCCCAGGCCAAGACGTCAAGCTCCGCGTCGGCGAGCCTGACGACCGCGCCCGCGCCGGCAGCTCGCAGGGCCAACGTGAACGAGGCGATGAGGGTCTTGTTCGATGCGCTCGGGACGCTGGAGGGCTTTGCCCTTTCCCAAGCGCAGAACGCCGTTCGGTATGCACTCGACAATCCGCTCGAATGGCAGGCGGCCGCCACCACAGTCGAGCGGCTGCTCGCTCCCTCAGCCCCCGCTTCAACCAGCGGCCAGACGGCGGCTGCAAGGCTGCGAAATCAGTTCCCGAAGCGGGATGCCCATTCGCCGCTACCAGCGGCGGACGGCACGGACGAGGCAAAGAAAGGGTCGTGACGTGCCCTACCAGCTCGTTCCCGACAACATCAGCCACGACGTGGTCGAGGCCCTGCAGACGCTACTGGACCTGGCCAGAGAGGGCGAAGTCACCGGCATCGCCTTCGCCGTCACCCTGAAGCGGCAGCGCTACATCACGAACCTCGCCGGCCACTGCCACACGAACCCCACCTTTGCCCGCGGCATGGTGATGTCGCTCTCTGACGAGATCGCGCACCTGGTGCACGGGCGTGATCCATTGGAGACCAGATGACCCGTCGACTGAAAAGACCCCTCCGATTGAAATTGCTGTCCTGGAGTACCGCGTCGCTCGCCGCGCTTCCGCTGGTCTGCGCCGCCACTGAGCCGCTACGCGCGGAACAGGTCGCGCGGATCCGACCTGGAACCCCTTATGTGGCCTGCCTTACGGAGCAAGCCTTGGACAAGTTCATCGGTCACGCTGTCCTGGGAGAGAGTACGAAGGCCAACGCGATGATGCCGAACACCTGTGCCCCGCTGGTGGGCGGGAAGCCGGCAAAGCTGCTCTCAGTGAAGGCGGGGAAGGTTGAGTTTGTCCCCGTCGGCTCCACGCTGGCAGAAGGCTACTGGGCCCCTTCCGAAGCATTCGAGCCAACGGCCTCTAAGTAGCACCTCGTTCAAACATCGCTGCCCGCCGCGCGCGGGCTTTTTTTCGTCCGCGAGGTAATGGTTTTCCCGGCGCCATAAAAAAGATTACCCATGGGTATTGACTCGCATCAATACCTGCGGGTACATTTCTCTCATGCCCTGCAATCCCGCGGCGGCACCGGAGAGAAACATGATCAACCGCAGCAAGCAAGCCTGGACCGTGGGCTCGACCGTCAAGGTCGGCTTCATGTCCCTGGTGGTCGTGGCCGCAGTGGCAACGCCCGGTGACTTCGCTCCCGACGCCTACGTGCTGTCGAGCCCGAAGTGCTTTTATCGCTTCGTGCCGCACAAGGGACTGGTGAAGATGACGGCGGCCGAGGCCGCTGAGCTGGTCGCCGAGGGCAAGCGCATCGCTGCGCAGCAAGCCGCTGCCGCGATCTCCAAGGCCTCGACCGAGTCGGCGCACGCCGCGGTGGTCGCCAAGCTCATGGCGGTGGCGTGATGCACACCGCAACGATCTCCGCTGACATCCGCGCCGGCATGGTGGCTTGGGCCATCGTCGGCGCCGCCTTCCAGGACGCCGACCCGCGCTGCGAGGAATGCTCGCACTGCAGCGTCGAAGTCGAGCAGGTGCCCTATGGCGAGGCGTACATGCCGATGACCAGCAGCGAATGCACCCTCGGCCAGCGCGCGAGCGATCGGCCCGAGCAGTGCCCCGCCTACCTCGAACACGTTCGGCAGATGGCTGAAGAAGCTGCAGAGGCGGAACTGTCGTGAACGCCGCCACCTACCACGTGACCACGCCGGCGCAGCTGCAGCGGCACCGCGAGCAGAAGGCCGCCGAGCGCGAGGCCCTTGTGCGCACGATCGAGCGCTCCAGATGGATCGCCCAGTCGATGGGCGTGAAGCTCCAGCAGGATGAGGTGACCGAGGCCCGGATTGCGGCTCAAGACTCTCTGTTCGGGGTGCTGGCATGAGCCACATCACGCACGAGTTCCCGCGCGCCTACGAAGCCGCGACGAAGGTCGATCCGCTAATCCTGGCTCAGGCGCTTGACCACATCGCGCGCACCGCCGCGCGCAGCCGCAGCCAGACGCGGCGCCTGCGCTGGATCGAGCAGCGAGCCCTGATCGCCCTGCGCGGCGACGAGTTCCGCGACATCGACGTCGACCTGCCGAAGAGCGCCGGGCCCGACACGCACGAGAAGCTGCAGCGGCGCATGGCTTACCACATCGCGATCAAGCACGAGGTGCTGTCCGCGCTGCAGGCCCTGCACGCAAACATGCTGGCGCAGGACCTCGAGGGCGAAGCCCAGCGCCCGACAGAAGACGAATACCACCAGTGCATGCGCGACGCGGCGGCCGCGATCGCCAACGCGCAAGGCGGTGCCGCATGAGCGCGCCGGCCCTGAAGCGCTTCACCTTCCTGGTCTCGTTTCGCAACGGCGAGACGCGGACGGAGACGTACACCGATACGGATGCCAAGAGCGCGCGCGAGCTGTGCTGGAAGCTCTTGCCGGCCAAGGACCAGGACCGCAGCCCGACGATCAAGCTGCTGACCAATTCGGAGGCTGCGTCGTGAGCGCGCTGGCCCACCCCGACCTGTTCGAGCGCGAGGCGTTCATACCCGCGAACGGCCTGGTGCGCACTCCGCGCACGCCCAGGGGCGGCGGGATCCTCATCGGCTCGCGCTGGCAGCCCGGCCCGCGCCCGCTGCCCGCTGACGCGACGCTGATCCAGTCGGCCCTGCTCGAGCCGCGCACCTCGCGCCCCCTGCCAGTTCTTCAACGCATCGCCGGCGCCGTGTGGCGCTGGTGCTGAAAGGCATCGCATGGACCACGAGCACACCGGCTACCACGGCCCCATCGTCATCGACAAGCAGACGCGCGTCGTGCGCGCCGGCCGTCCCGCTAAGGACAGCCCTCGCGCTCGCCCTGGCACCTGCAGATCGCCGGCGATCCCAAAGGTCAAGGCCGCGAGCGTCTGGACCGAAGTCCTCGAGTTCTACCTGCCGTTCGTGCTTCTGATGCTGGTGCTGCTTGGCGCCATGGCCATCTGGCTCTTCGGCTGGCCGTCGATCCCTTCACTTTCCTGAAAGGCACGCCATGACGCCCGACGAATTCCCCTGCTCGTCCGCCGAGGACCGCGACTTCCTGGAAGCCGCTGCGCTGCTGTCCGCAGGTGCGATCGGTCTCGCCTTCTTCGGCATGGACCTCGCCCTCTTTCTCAACTCCCTCTTCATCAACTTCTGAGACGTCCATGAACGCCGCCACCCAACCTGAATCCACCGCTCTGGCCGTCGCACCGGACCAGCAGTTCGATCTGACGCAGCTCGATGCGGCGTCGCTGATCCTGGGCCCGTCGTGGGACCGCATCCAGGCCTTCGGAAAGATGATGGCCCGCGGCTCCGTCACGATCCCGAGGCACCTGCAGGGCAACGAGGCGGACTGCACCGCCGTCGCCTTGCAGGCGTTCGGCTGGCGCATGAACCCCTACGCGGTGGCGCAGAAGACCCACATCTCGCAGAGCGGCGCTCTCGGGTACGAGGCGCAGCTGGTCAACGCCGTCATCCAGGGTAGCGGCGCGCTGCAAACCGACCCCGACTACGAGTACGTCGGCGACTGGAGCAAGGTGCTCGGCAAGGTCGAGGAGCGCAAGTCCGACAAGGGCGGCAAGTACTACGTCGCGACCTATACGAAGGCCGACGAAGACGGTCTCGGCGTCATCGTGCGGGCGCAGCTGCGCGGCGAAAGCAAGATGCGCGAACTCACCGTAATGATGTCGCAGGCCTATCCACGGTTCTCGACCCAGTGGGCCACCGATCCGAAGCAGCAGATCTCTTACCTCGCGCTGCGCAAGTTCGTGCGCCTGCACAAGCCGGGCGTGATCCTCGGCGTCTACACCAACGACGAGATGGAAGCCCCGGGCGAGAAGTTCATGGGCTCGGCCGAGGTCGTCAGCACGCCGGCGCCGCCGCCGCCAGCTCCGCCTCCTCCCGCAGCATGGCCGGATGACAAGCTCGCGCAGCGCTTCCCCAAGTACCAGGAGTGGCTCGCCGCGGGCAAGACGCACGACGAGATCATCGCCTTCGCCGAGACGAAGGGCACGCTGAGCGAGGCGCAAAAGAAGAAGATCCGCGCCCTCAAGGCACCGGCCGGCGCGAAGGCGGACGCCGCCAAGGTCGACCCCACCACCGGCGAAGTCACCGACGCGGTGCCGAAGGTCACCTACGCCCAGGTCGCCGACAAGCTCCACGCCGCGCAGGACCGCGCTCAGCTCGCAGCGGCCGCCGAACTCATCGCGCAGGTCGCCGACGAGCAGCAGCGCGCCGAGCTCACCACCATCCACGCCCGTCGCGACGACGAGCTGCCGTTCTGAGGGCCAGCATCATGGACAAGCACTACGACCTCCCCGGCTCTCCGGCCTGGCACGCGCGCCGCGCGCGCTGCTTCAACGCCGGCGACGCGCCGGCCATGCTCAACTGCTCGCCGCTCAAGACCCGCACGGAACTGCTCCACGAGATCCATACCGGCATTGCTCGAGAGTTCAGCGACTACGTCCAGGAGCGCGTCATCGACCCCGGCCACGTAGTCGAAGCGAAGGCCCGCCCGATCGCCGAGGAAATCCTCGACGAGGAGCTGCAGGTGATTGCCGGCTCGCTGCCCGTCGACGGCCTTTCGCGGCCCCTCGGCGCGTCCCTGGACGGCACCACGTTCATGGAAGACGGCAACTGGGAATGCAAATCCCTCAACGAGGAACTGCGCGCCGCCCTGCCGCATGCCGGCCGCGACAGCCACGAGCGCAACGACGGCAAGGCGCTCCCGAAGGACAAGCGGGTGCAGATGGAGCAGCAGATGCTGGTGAACGGCGCGAAGCGCACGCTGTTCACCGCGGCGCGGCTCGACGAGAACGGGGAGATTGCGGAAGAACGCCACGCCTGGTACTACCCCGACGCCGCGCTGCGTGCCGAGATCATCCCGGGCTGGCGCCAGTTCGATGCGGACCTCGCCACGTATGTGGCACCGCCGGCCGCTGCGCCCGCAGTCGTGGGCCGCACACCGGAGACGCTGCCGGCGCTTCGAATCGAGGTCACAGGCGAGGTGACGGACAGCAACCTGGAGCAGTACCGCGAGCACGCGCTGGCCGTCTTCGCAGGCATCAATCGCGACCTCAAGACGGACCAGGACTTCGCCAATGCAGCGAAGACCGTGCAGTGGTGCGGCGACGTCGAGTCGCGATTGAAGGCCGCCAAGGAACATGCGCTGAGCCAAACCGAGAGCATCGACAAGCTCTTCAAGACCATCGACGCGATCACCGATGAGGCGAGGGCTACCCGCCTCGAGCTCAACAAGCTGGTCGAGGCCCGGAAGATCGCGCGGAAGGGCGAGATCGTTGCCGGCGGCGTCAAGGGACTGGCCGACCACATCGCGGCGCTGAACACCAGGCTCGGCAAGCCCTACATGCCAGCGATTCCCGCTGACTTCGGCGGCGCAGTCAAAAGTCTGCGCACGTTCGAGAGCATGCAGAACGCCGTCGACAGTGCGCTGGCCACCGCAAAGATTGCAGCCAGCGCCGCGGCCGACCGCATTCAGACGAACCTAACCACCCTGCGCGAGCTGGCGTTAGCGCACGTGATGCTGTTCCCGGACACCGCGCAGATCGTGCTCAAGGCGCCGGACGACCTCACCACGCTGGTGAAGGCGCGCATCGCCGAGCACACCGAGAAGGAACGGCTCAAGGAAGAGCAGCAGCGCGAGCGCATCCGCAACGAAGAGCGCGAGCGACTCGAGCGTGAGCAGCGCAAAGCCCAGGAGGCAGAGGATGCCCTGGTCGCCAGCTTCCAGGCCAACGCGAACCGCATTGAGTTCGACAGCGTGCCGTACATCCAGAAGGCCATCGCCGCCTTCGAGTCCGGCGCCAAAGACTTCGACAACGATCCACGCCCCCGCGTGGTCGCCGCCCTCACTGCAGCACGGGAGCAGATGAGCGCAAGGCTGGAGGCGGCAAAGGCGCGCGAGCAAGCCGCGGCTCCCGCGCCAGCACCGGCTGCCGCAGCTCCGCAGCCCATCGCGGCTGCGCCAGCGCCGACCGTCATCGCCATGCAACCGCGCGCCGCCGCTGTGCCCACCAGCAAGCCCACGCTGAGCCTCGGCCAGATCAAGGAGCGGATCGCGCCGATCCAGATCACCGCCGACGGCCTGGCCACCTTGGGCTTCAACGGCCTGAAGGATCGCGGCTCCGTGCTGTTCCACGAGTCCGAGTACCCGCACATCCTGGCCGCGCTCGTCGCGCACGTCCAGGCCATCCAGGCCAAGCAGGCCGCCTGACCCTTCCAACTCCAAAGGACGACCATGAAGAAGACCTTCACCGAGCCGCAGGGCTACACCGACGTCGAGTACGTCGCCATTCCCATGACGCCCGTCGAGTCGCATCAGGTCGCGGCCGTCGGCTACGACGCTGCCACGCAGACGCTGGCCGTCACCTTCACCCGTGGCGCGGGCGCGATCTATCACTACCCGAACGTGCAGCCGCAGGTGCACGCCGCCTTCATGGCGGCCGAGTCGAAGGGCAAGTACTTCGGCGAGCACATCAAGCAGCTTCCCTTCCTGAAATTCCGGGCGCCCGTCGCCGCCTGACCAAGTTCGGGCCGGCGAGGGCAAGCGGAAGTTATTCAGCCGCGCGCCTGGCGTTCGTAGTAGTCGCCCCGGCTCACCCCTTCTCTCTCAACCTTTGAAAAGTACCTCATGAAACGTTCGATCCTTGTCCTCTCGCTCCTCTCGGCCTTCGCTCTGTCTGCACACGCCACCCCGCCGGGCAATAACGGCGGGGGGAATGGCGGCTGCGGGGTCGGCCAGCAGACCAACGGCTGCGGCGGCCAAGGCGGTGCCGGCGGGAACGGTGGCGCAGGCGGCTCGGCTACCGCGGCCGCACAGGCCAATGCAGCAGCCATCGCGGCCCAGGCCCAGCGCCAGGCGCAGCGGCAGTCGCAGGCGCTGACCAGCACGAACACCAACACGCTGAACGGCGCGCCGGTGACCGTGAGCGTCGGCGTGACGGTGCCGACCGCGCAGGCGACGGACGGCGACAAGCTCGCGCTCAGCACGGTCACCGAGAAGGCCGAACCCGTGATCGTGCCGGAGTACCGCGATGTCCGGCCGGTAAGCTCGGCCTACGCACCGAACATCAATCCGACCAGCCCTTGCGCCCTGACCGTCAGCGGCGGCGTTCAGGCCCGGGACTTCGGCTTCAGCTTCGGCGGCACGCCGATCGCCGACTTCTGCGAGAAGTTGGAGATCGCCCGCTCTGCCTACAACGAGGGCGAGGCCGAGGTCGCCAAGGAAGTGAAGTGCGGCATCCCCGCCTATCGCGCGGCGCGCCTGCGCGTGAAGAAGCCATGCGCCGAAGACGCCGCCAAGGCAGAGGCCAAGCGCGCTGAGTCGATCTTGAACGGCGAGCCCGTAGCGCCGCGCCAGGTCACCGCAGCCGCATCGCTCGACCTGCTGCCCTGAGCTCACGTTCCGCACCCCACTCCACTCCAGAGGCGCCCATGTCTTTCCAACTCGAAGAAGTCACCCAGATCCTGGTCACCAACGCCAACCCGCGCCGCGAGCTGCACGGTGAAGAGCGCGTGCGGGCCATCGACATTGCGTTCTCGGTCAAGGGCGAGAACACCCTGCTCGACCTGATCGAGCCGGGCCTGCGCGAGCACCACTACTTCAACAAAGCGCTGAAGGATGGCCAGGAGGCGCTACCTGGCGTGATCATCCCGCTCCCGAATCTGCGCTACCCGAAGCTGCCGCAGGCGTACAGCTATGCCAAGGGCGAGAAGTACCGCGGCTATCGCTTCATCTGGGACTGGGGCACCGACGGCGCGCACGTCGACTTCACGGACGTGGTGCTGGCCAACCTGCACTACGAGCTCCACGAGGGCGGCAGCGTCACCATCATGGGGACCATCCAATACAACGGCGAAGAGCTGCAGGACAACGACGTCTACGGCGAGCTCTCGGGCCTGGCGTCCGAGGGCGAGATCTACGCCAAGCTCCTTGCGCCGGCCGAGCTGATCCCCGTGAAGAAGGGCTACCGCGCCGGCAAGCCGGACACGCCGCCGGCCGATCAACCTCCGGGTGATGGGAGCGGCGGCGAGCCGGATGCCGGCGACATCTTCGCAGCGCAGCACGGCAAGAGTGGCGGCAGCGACGACGACACCGACGACCAGCCGCAGGACGACGCGAAGTGATCATGAGCAAGGACAAGGTCCGCGCCGCGCTTGCGCGCGCCGAACAGCTCGGCGCCACAGACATCGAGCAGGCGTGCGCTGCGGCCGCGCAGGCCCTGGCCATCCCGGTCGAGGTGGTGCGCGAGGTCGCGCTCGAGCTGGCCGGCCAGGACACGACGGGCGCAGCATGATCTCACCGCAGTTCGTTCTCAACCTCGCCGCGAAGCTGGTGATCGTGCTGTTCGCCGGCTCCGGCGGCAGCTGCACCGGCATCGAGCAGGCGATCGGCCGGCACGTGGACATTGCCGTCAACCACAACGACGACGCAGTCTCGTGCCATGCGATCAATCACCCGCAGACGCGGCACTACCGCGAAGACGTGCGCCGGCTCAGCCCGCGCGAGCTAACCGGCGGACGGCCGGCCGGCTACTTCCACGCGAGCCCGGACTGCACACACTTCAGCCAGGCGCTCGGCGGTCAGCCGCGCGACACCGAGATCCGCTCGCTGTCCTGGGTCGTCGTGCGCTGGGGCGGTCAGGCGCAGCCCGACGTCATCACGCTGGAGAACGTCGAGCAGATCCGGAAGTGGGGCCCGCTGATCGCGAAGCGCGACAAGGCGACCGGCCGCGTGGTCAAGGTCGATGGCACCGTGGCAGTGCCCGGCGAGTACGTGCTGCGTCGCCTGCAGCACCTGGTGCCGGACCCGAAGCGCCAGGGCAAGACCTGGGAACGCTTCCTTGCGATCCTGCGCAGCCAGGGCTACGTGATCGAGCACCGGCTGCTGAAGGCCGCGGACTATGGCGTACCGACCACGCGAACGCGCCTGTTCATGGTCGCACGCCGCGACGGCCTGCCGATCCAATGGCCGGAGCCGACGCACGCGCGGAAGCCTGCCAAGGGCAAGCAGAAGTGGCGCTCAGCCGCTGAATGCATCGACTTCACGCTGCCGACGCGCAGCATCTTCGATCGGCCGAAGCCGCTGGCGGATGCGACCTGCCGCCGCGTGGCTCATGGCATGAAGAAGTTCGTGCTGGACAGCGGGGACCCGTTCATCGTGCCGATCGCCAACTGGTCGCGAGAATCGGTCGACTCGGTGCACGACCCGATCCGCACGATCACGGCGTGGCCGCGCGGAGGATCGCTGTCGGTGGTCACGCCCCTGCTCGTCCAGACCGGCTACGGCGAACGCGCTGGCCAAGCGCCGCGCGCGCTGGACATCGAGCAGCCGCTCGGCACCGCGGTTGCTGGCGCGGCGAAGCATGCACTCGTGACTGCGTTCGTCGAGCAGGCGAACGGCTTCGGCAACGCTCTGCCGGCGCACAGCCTCGACGGTCCGCTGTCCACGATCATGACGAAGGGCGCGAACCAGCGCCTCGTGACGGCCCACCTGGCGCACCTGCGTGGGAATTGCGACGCGCGGCCGCTAGATGAACCGCTGCGCACCGTCAGCGCAGGCGGCCAGCATCACGGTCTGGTCGAGTACCACCTCGCGCCCGAGGCCGAAGCCGGCGCACTGCGCTGCGCGGCATTCCTGATCCGCTACTACGGCGAGGGCGGCCAGTGGGGCGATCTGCGCGAGCCGATGCACACCATCACGACGAAGGACCGGCTGGCGCTGGTCACCGTATGGATCCGGGGTGAACCTTGGGTAGTGGTCGACATCTGCCTGCGCATGCTGGTGCCGCGCGAGTTGGCCAACGCCACTGGCTTCCCCCGCCAGTACGTCATCGACCGCGGCCACGACGGTCGCATGTTCACCAAGACCAAGCAGGTGGCAATGATCGGCAACGCCGTGCCGCCTGGGCTGCAGCGCGCAGTCACCGCCGCGAACTACAGCGACCTGTGGGATGAACCGCAACGGAGGGCCGCGTGATGTCAGAACCGTGGAAAGTCTTCGATCGGCCGCTTCGGGTCATCGGTTACGACTGTCTCAATGCCGCCTCCCGCCTTCCCTTCCACAACCCGAAGTTTCGGGCCCGAGGTTCCGTTTGCCATGCGGGTTTCGACCAGGTCATCTGCCATCAACTTGTCGACCAGGTCCAGTACCGGCGTCTCCACAGGCTCGTGCACCCATCGGGGCTGGGGCGTGTCGTTATCTGCCGTTCCCATGAGGACATGCGATACATCGCCGTGCTTGTTGAAACGCACCGCCGTGACCATCGGAATCTGCGCCATCTGGATCTCCTCGCGTTGAAAGCCACAGTATGAGCGAGAACAGCAAGATCGAATGGTGCGACCACACCTGGACGCCCGTCGTCGGCTGCGACGCGGTGAGCCCGGCATGCGCGAACTGCTACGCCGCGCTGATGGCCGCGCGCCTGGAGGCGATGGGGATGGAGAAGTACCGCGGGGTCGCCGTGCGCGCCGGCGGCAAGGGCAAGTGGACCGGCAAGGTCAACTTCAGCGAGGCCGACCTGGTCAAGCCGCTGACGGTGCGCCGGCCCGGCCGCTGGTTCCTCACCAGCATGGGCGACGTCGCGCATGACGCGCTGACGCCGGAGCAGATTGCGGAGATGTTCGGCGTGATGGCCGTGGCCGGCGCAGTGGGCCCCTTCCATCGCGAGCAGGACGGCTACACGGTCGAGGGCGGCTGGACAGCCAGTGACGGCAAGTGGATTCCCGCGAAGTGGCCGAACTCGCTCAGCGGGCCGCACACGTTCATGGTCCTGACGAAGCGCACCGAGCGCTTGGCCGACCTCCTGGAGCGCCAGAGCTTCCGCCGGCTGGTCGCCAGCGCCGCCTACACCTGGGCGCACAACCGCGTGAACGCTGGCAGCCTGTCCGCCGGCATCTACCCCATGGCCGACCAGTGCAAAGACGGCACCGAGTACTGGCCACTGCCCAATGTCTTCATCGGCTGCACGGCCGAAGACCAGGAGCAGGCCGACTTGCGGCGCCCGCACATGCAGCGCATCGCGGCCGCGGGCTGGAAAACCTTCGTCAGCTACGAGCCGGCGCTGGGCCCGGTGGACTGGGCCGGCTGGGAGTTCCTGAAGCAGCTCATCAGCGGCGGCGAGAGCGGCCACAAGGCGCGGCCATCGCATCCGGACTGGCACCGCGCCGCCCGGGACTTCGCCGAGGCCCATGGCATCGCCTACCTGATGAAGCAGTGGGGCTCGTGGGCGCCATACGATCGCGGCGCCACCGACAGCAGGATCTTGGCGACGCCGGGATCGCTGGACGAGCCGATGCAGAAGTTCGGGAAGAAGCTCGCCGGGCGGCTGCTCGACGGCCGCACGTGGGACGGGGTGCCGTCATGAACTGCGCTCACCTGAACTTCGACGCCAGCTGCGGCGTCGCGCGCCTGGAAGACACCGGCCGCTTCATGCTGGAGGTGCGCATCAAGTGCATCGATTGCGGCAAGCCATTCCAGTTCCTCGGCCTGAAGCCGGGCCTCAACTTCGACGGCGCCACGGTCAGCCTCGACGGGCTGGAAGCGAATCTTGCGATCTTCCCGGACGGCCAGCGGCCGAACCCGATGCAGACGCTCATGGGCTACACGGTGGAAGGGACGAACTGATGAAAGCCCTGTCCATCCGCCAGCCCTGGGCCTGGCTCATCGTCCACGGCCACAAAGACATCGAGAACCGCACGTGGCGAACGCGCCAGCGCGGGACGATCCTCGTGCACGCGAGCCAGGCCATGACGCGCCGCGAGTATCAGGACGTCGTCATGTTCCTGGTCACGAGCCTTCCTGCGGCGACACGGCCCCACCTGCCGGCCTTCGAGGCCATTGAGTGCGGCGGCATCGTCGGACAGGTCGACATCGTCGACTGCGTCACCGACAGCAACTCGCCCTGGTACATGGGCGCGACCGGCTTCGTGCTCGCCAATGCTGAGCCGCTTCCCTACCGGCCGTTCAAGGGCGCGCTGGGCTTTTTCGAGGTCGCCCCGTGAGCACCAATCTCCTCGACGCGCTCATCAGCGACGCGCTCGCGATCGCGGGCAACGACGACAGCCGCATGCACAACGGTAGGCTGTGGAAGTTCGCGGGCGGCCGCCGCTGCCCCCTCGACTGGGATGACTGTTCGCAGGCGGTCTTCCGCTGTGCCAAGAGCGACGACTGGGACTACGGCGAGCCAGGCGGCCCGGGCCACGCCGAATGCGTCGCCACCTGCCCGCACGGCATGCATCCGCCCGAGGTCGACGAAGAGCCAGAGGAGGCAGCGCCGATCCACCACGTAGCTACCAATGAGGCCGAGCTGTGAAGCGCACCGCCCAGCTCTCCCCCTGCGGCACCTACCGCACGCGCCTCGGCCGCGTCTGGGATGACCGGCCTGTCCTGCTCGCGTGCATGTTCAATCCCAGCGAGGCGAACGGCGAGCGCGATGACCAGACCTGCACCCTGCTCTGCCACATCGCCAGCCACAACGGCTTTGGCGGCCTGACGATCGTCAATGGCATCCCGCTGATCGCGTCCACGCCGGCAGCAGCCATCGCGATGACGAACTGGGACAAGACGCAGGACTGGTATGCGCGCGACCGCCTGCAGCAGAACATCGGGATCATCGTCGAGGAGGTGGAGCGCGCCGGCGCGGTGCTGCTGGCCTGGGGCGCCCTGGCCGACCGGTGCCCCGACTGGTTCGACAACGTGCGGGAGGAGATCGAGTGCGCGCTGCCCGACGGCGTGCCGCTCTACTGCCTCGGTAAGACCGCTGGCGGGCACCCCAAGCACCCGATGGCGCGTGGCAAGCACAAGGTGCCCAAGGACGCGAAGCTGCAGCTCTGGAGTGCTTCATGACGACGAAGCACTTCTCCGCCCTTGCCAGCGCCACCGCGCGCGCGATTGCCGCGGTGCGTACTGAGCACTGCCCTGCCCCTGACTTCCGGCCCGCGGCGGCCGTGCGCGGCTCGATGCCCTGCATGAAATGCCGCGGCCGGCTCTCCTTCACCGCATCCGCGATCGACGGCCGAACTTCCGGTCGCTGCTCGAGCTCGGGGTGCATCCGCTGGAACGAATGACCATGAACGCCACCGCCTTCCCCCTGACTTGGCCCACCACCATCCCACGCTCCAAGGAGCGAGAGAAGGGCAAGTTCCAGACGACGCTCGCCGGCGCCCTGAAGAACGTCGACACCAGCATGCAGCGCTTCGCGAACGACTCGGGCAAGGACCTGACGAACATCGTGATCAGCAGCAACGTCACTCTGGGCGTCCAGCGGCCGGATGACCCTGGCGTCGCCGTCTGGTTCACCTGGGACGGCTTGGGGCTATGCATCCCGGTCGACCGCTACAGCAGCGTCGAGGGGAACCTACAGGCGATCCACCACATCATCGAAGCTCGCCGCGTGGAACTGCGCCACGGCACGCTGGCGCTGGTGCGCGCCACCTTCCAGGGCTTCAAGGCGCTGCCCAAGCCAGCCGGCACTGAGTGGAGGCAGGTGCTCGGCGTCAAGGCCACGGCAACCGTCGCCGAGGTCGATGCGGCTTACAAGCGCCTCGCTTCTGAGCACCACCCGGACAAAGGTGGCAGCACCCAGAAGATGACCGAGATCAACCAAGCACGCGCCGCCGCGCTGAAGGACCGCTCATGAGCACGACCCACAACAGTGCAGCGGAGCGCGCTCTAACCGAGTTGGTAGCGGTGAAGGACATCAAGGACGAGTTCTCACGCTTAAAGCAACGCCGCGCCGTAGTCTTCGGACGCGATCCTGAGGCCGTCGCAGAATGCGAGCGCCTTGAGGCCGATTACAAGCGCCGCCAGCCCATCGCATGGGAGGCCGCACGCGCCGCCCTCCAATCCCCCGCTGAGCAGCCTGTGGCAGTGCAGGAGGCGGCAACGTTCGCAGGCTATCTGGCCGGCATCGTAGAGACGTGGGTCGATTTGTGCCTGAAGGATGGCAAGGACTGGCGCCCCGCCTTGGCAAGCGTCATCGAGCGCCGCCTTTGGCTTGCCCCTGCCCCGGCAGCACCGACCGACCTTCTCAAAGAGATTCGCGCGATCGTTCAAGACCAAGAGCAGCCGCTCGGCAACCGCCTTCAGATGATCGATGCCCGCGTGGCGTTGTTCATGGACGCCGAGCAGGCAGCACCGAAGGCCGAAGCGGCCGATGCTAGAGATGCAGCGCGGTATCGGTGGCTGCGGAGTCAGTACTGGAATTCTTCAAGCCTGTTCGTGGTCGCTGGCTCGAAATCGCAGGTCCGTCTGGGGACTGACTGCCCAAACCACGATCGGCTGGACGCCGCCATCGACGCCGCTCGCGATGCGCTGGGGAAGGAGGTGGGCAATGTCTGAAGCGCACCCCCTTCAATCTCTGTGGGGTCAGATCGAAGACGATCTCGGGTTCAACGATCACAACATGCGTCGGGACCGTCCTTACACAGGACAGCCGCACACCTGCACGGGTGAACGCGGGGCAACCGAGATCACGGGCATCACATTTCGGGACTTGCGCGACGCGTTCATCCGCGCCGCCTTCCTGTCGGCCTTCGACCAAGCGCCGGCTCAGTACGACGAGGCCAACAAGGGCCCAGCCGCCGTGCTGTGCGAGAACGATCTCTTTGCACTCGACCTGGACAAGCTGGACCCGATGGCATGGTGCCAGAACCTGAGCTGCGAGATCGAGCGACTCATGGGCATCTTTCCCAACGTCAGCCCGCTTATCTGCCAATCCGATCCGGAGCCCACCCCATGACCGACAAGTTGCGTAAATGCGGCCACCCGCTCGGCCGCGAAAGCTGGTGTCCTGAGTGCGAGCTGGCTTTGGCTCGTGCGAACGGCGAATTCAAGACGCGATACACCCTCGCCGTCCAGACGACCTCCTCGATCGCGACCTTCCAGGCGCGTGTCCAGCCCTGGCTGATGGAATGCTTCGGCGCGATGATCGCCGGTGACCGTGAAGAGCGGAACCACCGGTTCCTCGAAGAGGGTCTGGAGCTCGTGCAGGCCTGCGGCTGCACGCGCGGCGAAGCGCACCAGCTGGTCGACTACGTATTCGACCGGCCGGCCGGCGAGCGCGGCCAGGAGGTCGGCGGCGTCATGGTGACGCTCGCGGCGCTGTGCCTCGCGCAGGCCCTGGACATGCACGCCGAGGGCGAGCGCGAGCTGGCGCGCATCAACGTGCCCGAAATCATCTTGAGGATCCGCGCCAAGCAAGCGGCGAAGCCCAAGTACTCACCGCTACCGGCGGCGCTGCCCGAGCTCGGCTCGCTGGAGACTGGCGAAGGGGATGCTCGATGACAGCAGAGACCATCGACTCAGCAGAATGCGCCGAGCTGCTTCGCTGCACCTCTGACCAGGTCGAAGAGCTGGCCAGGGCCGGCGAGATCCCGGCGCTGAAGTTCGGCCGCGGCTGGCTGTTTGTGCGCGCCGACCTGTTGGCCTACCTCGCGGAGAAGGCGCGTGCCGAAGCGCAGGAGAGGCGCGCCAAGCGCCATCCCAATGCCCCGACGCCGATCGCTAGGCCCCGCCGCCGGCCCGCGCCGACGTTGCCGACTCTGGCCCGGCAGTAGCCCACATCCGCTGCGCCAGGTCGCTGCCGCGAAAGCTGGCGTAGCGCTGCGCCATCGTCGAGTTCGCCGACCAGCCCATGATGCGGTTGACCTCTTCGAGCCGGAACATCCAGTTCCCCGTGGCATCCCGCAGCTCAAGCCATCGGCACGTCGCCTCGTGGCGCAGGTCGTGCTCGCGGAGGTCCATGCAGTCGGCGTACTGGAAAGCGATCCGAAACCGGTCCGAGAGGCGCTGCGTCACCTTCTTCAGCGTCATGTCGGGCTCTTCTTCCATGAACGGGAAGAGGTAGGCCGCCGGCAGCATCGCGCGCGTTGAGAGGTAGCTGCTCAAGGCGCGGTGAACTTCGGGCCGCATCGGCACGTCGCGGAAGACCACCTTGCCGCGCCATTGCTTGCTGCTCTGGACGCGCATCACCTTTGCCTCCAGGTCGATCTGGCCGCGCTGCAGCCTGTAGGCCTCGCGCAGGCGCAGGCCGGACCCGACGATGAGCTGGAACATGCACAGAAGCGCATTGCCTCCGATCAGCATCAGGCCGCGCTCACGGTCGTCGCGCTGCTTGCCGGACAGCGCCGCGATGATCCGTTCCTCTTCCCCTGGGTGCAGTCGACGATCGCGCTCAACGTCTTCCTTCACTTCCTTGCCGCTCGCCTCGACAAGTTTCTGATCCAGCGCGGTGTAGGTGCTGTAGCCCTTGGGCAGTAGCCGCACGGGGTTCGCGATCGTCATGGTGGGATTTGTGCGGGCGAACTCGTCGATCGCGCGGCCGAGCGCTTGGACGCGGTGGCGGATGGAATTCGGAGCGAGGTTGTTCTGCACCTTGAGCCGCTGCACGTAGCTCGACAGCCAGGCGTAGTTCGCGTCGGCCAGCTTCACGGCACCGACCTCGGAGATGAGCGAGCCGAGCACGGAGAACTGAGACGGTGCGGCGAGACCACTGTTCGCCCAAAGGCGGATCACATGGCCCAGCGAGTGCGCGGGCCCAACTGGCTTGAGCAGTTCCGCCGGCGGCGGCAGCCCGGCCAGCTTCATCGTGGTCCACTGCTCGCCGAAGCCGTTGGCCTGTTCCTCGGTGTCAAAGGTGAAATACTTTCGACCGCCTGGCAACGACGGATGGCGCACGCCGATTTCCCACATGCCAGATGGCTTCTGCCGCGCCTTTGCCATGCCAATTCCTTGAACTCAATCGGACGGCAATTCTATCGGTCGATTGGCGGCGCAAACGCCAGTTCGTGGCGGCTGGAGCCAGTTTCAGAGCAATTCGAGGGGGTCTGGTGACTTAGAGAATTCCGTAAGTGCTTGATTTATATAGGCACTTCAATAGGCCGCCAATTCACCCCGACCGGTACAAGATCGAGCTGATCCAGCGTCCGGAAGGCGCCGCCGGCGGCGGGCTTCGCTAGCAACCGAGCAGATCCGCCAGCGCGCCGATGTCGCGCGCATGCAGCGTGTTGTCCGCGCGCGGCGAAACATCCTTCGGGCGGTCGGGTCCGAACTCCTTCGGCCGCTCGATGTAGCTGGTGCGCAGGCCGCAGGTGCGCGCGGCGGCCAGGTCGTCGTGGTGCGCGGCCGCGAGCATCACCTGGCTGGGCGTGACGTCGAACACCGCGGCCACGCCGAGGTAGGTGCGCGGATCGGGCTTGTAGGCCTTGAAGACCTCGGCCGACAGTACGCAGTCCCAGGGCAGCCCGGCATTCTTGGCCATCTCGGTCAAGAGGCCGATATTGCCGTTGGACAGCGTGCAGATGATGTACTTGCGCTTGAGCCGCGCCAGACCCTCGAGCGCATCGGGCCAGGCCGGCAGCCGGTGCCAGGCCTTGTTGAGTTCGCGCTTGCGCGCCGAATCCAGATCGCCCAGGCCGAAGTCGCGCAGCACGCCTTCGAGAATGCCCATGTGCAGTTCGTCGAGCAGCGTGAAGCCGCCCTCGCCGGCCGCGAGGCGTTCCATCACGCTCTTCATCGCGGGCTGGTAGCCCGCGCGCCAGGCCAGCGCGAAGGCGCCGCCGTCGACGCCCGGCACGATGCGCTCGGCCTCGGCGGCGATGCCGCTGTACCAGTCGACGACCGTGCCGAAGACGTCGAAGGCGATGACCTTCAGATCGCCGGCATCGAAGTCTTCGCTCATCGCACCAGCTGGCTGGCTTCGCGCGCCAGCGCTTCGATGCGCGCCCAGTCGCCGGCCGCGATCGCCTCGGTCGGCACGATCCACGAACCGCCCACACAGGCCACGTTGGCGAGCGAGAGGAACTCGTGCGCATTGGCCGCCGTGACGCCGCCCGTGGGACAGAACTTCACTTCGCCGAAAGGTCCCTGCCAGGCCTTGAGCATGGCGACGCCGCCGGCCTGCACGGCCGGGAAGAACTTGAGTTCGGTAAAGCCGTCCTCCTGCGCCAGCATGATTTCGCTGCCGGTCGCCACGCCGGGCAGGAGCGGCAGGCCGAGGTCGTGGCAGGCCTTGCCCACGGCGCGCGTGTAGCCCGGGCTGACGCCGAACTTCGCGCCGGCCAGCGCCGAGGCCTGGGCATCGGCCGCGCTGCGGATGGTGCCGGCGCCGGGCACGGCCTCGGGCACCTCCTTGGCGATGATCTCGATGCATTCGAGCGCCTCGCGCGTGCGCAGCGTCACTTCGAGCATGCGGATGCCGCCGGCGACCAGCGCGCGCGCGAGCGGTACCGCGTCCTTGACGTCGTGCAGCACGATCACCGGGATCACGGGGGCGTCGCGCATCACGTCGATGGCGGACAGCGTGGGGTTCACAGCCATGTGCAGGCTCCTTCTTCGGCAGTCAATGCATTGCGGCGCATGCCGGCGAACAGGTCGCGGCCCAGGCCGTGACCGTTGGCGATGCGCAGTTCGTCGGGCAGGGTCGCGCTTTCTCTCTCGGCCCATTCGTCGGCCGGCAGCAGCACGGCCAGCGTGCCGGCCACCGCATCGAGCCGGATCAGGTCGCCATCGCGCACCTTGGCCAGCGGGCCGCCGGCGGCGGCTTCGGGCGAGACGTGGATCGCGGCCGGCACCTTGCCCGAGGCGCCGCTCATGCGGCCGTCGGTCACCAGTGCCACACGGAAGCCCTTGCCCTGCAGCACCGACAGCGGCGGCGTGAGCTTGTGTAGCTCGGGCATGCCGTTGGCCTGTGGACCCTGCCAGCGCACCACGCAGACCACATCGCGTTCGAGTTCGCCGGCGGTGAAGGCGTGCTGCAGCTCGGCCTGCGAATCGAAGACACGGGCCGGCGCCTCGATCACGTGCCGATCGTCCGGCACCGAGGACACCTTGATCACACTGCGTCCGAGGTTGCCGCTCAAGAGTTTCAGGCCGCCGGTGGCGCTGAACGGCGCCGAGACCGGCCGCGCGACGGCTTCGTTCTTCGAGGGTGCGGCGGCGTGCCACTTCAGCACGTGCTCGTCCGACGGCGCGCCGGCCAGCGTCGGGATGCTGGCGTATTCGCGCAGGCCGCCGGCGCGCACGGTCAGCACGTCGGCATGCATCAGGCCGGCGTCGAGCAGTTCACCGATCACGAAGCCCGGGCCGCCCGCGGCCTGGAATTCGTTGACGTCGGCGCTGCCGTTGGGATAGACCCGCGTGAGCAGCGGCACCACCTCCGAGAGCTCGGAGAAATCGTTCCAGTCGATCAGGATGCCGGCAGCGCGCGCCACCGCGACCCAGTGGATCAGGTGGTTGGTCGAGCCGCCGGTGGCGAGCAGCGCTGCCATGGCGTTGACAATGCTTCGCTCGTCGACCATCTCGCCGATCGGCGGCGTGGCATAAGGCTTTTTGGCGGCCACCCCCAGCACCGTGCGCACCGCCTCGCGCGTGAGCGCCTCGCGCATCGCATCGCCGGGCTGGATGAAAGCGGTGCCCGGCACGTGCAGGCCCATCGCCTCCAGCAGCATCTGGTTGCTGTTGGCGGTGCCGTAGAAGGTGCAGGTGCCCGGCGCGTGGTAGGCGGCCATCTCGGCATCGAGCAGGCCCTGGCGGCCGACCAGCCCCTGGGCCGCCTGCTCGCGCACCTTGGACTTGGCGCTGTTCGACAGGCCCGAGGGCATCGGCCCGGCGGGCACGAAGACGGTGGGCAGGTGGCCGAAGTGCAGCGCGCCGATCAGGAGGCCCGGCACGATCTTGTCGCACACGCCCAGGAGCAGCGCGGCGTCGAACATGTCGTGCGTGAGCGCCACGGCGGTACCCATCGCGATCACGTCGCGGCTGAACAGGCTCAGCTCCATGCCGGGCGTGCCCTGCGTGACGCCGTCGCACATCGCCGGCACGCCGCCTGCCACCTGCGCGGTGGCGCCGAGGCGGCGCGCCTCGTGCTTGACGATGTCGGGATAGCCCTGGTACGGCGCGTGGGCCGAGAGCATGTCGTTGTAGGCGCTGACGACGCCGATGTTGGGTGCGCGCTCGGTCACCACCTTGAACTTGTCGCTGGCCGGAATGCCGGCCACGGCGTGCGCCACGTTGGCGCAACCCATGCGGTCGGAGCCGCGGTCGCGGTTGCGGGTCTCGGTCAGCCGCTGGAGATAGGCGCTTCGAAGGTCCCGGCTGCGCGCACGAATGCGCTCGGTGACATCGCGTACGGTGGGATGTGTAGTCATGAGTGCTTCACTGTGCAGTTGGGGCTGCGCGCGGCCCCTGCCACGCGCAGGTTGCGTGGCCCCGCATCCTACCAAGCCCGCAAGACCCTAGGGTGCCGTCAAGGCATCGAGCACGACCCGCACCCGCGGCGGCAACAGGCGCTGGGAGGGGTATACGGCGCTGATCGGCATGGCCGGCGGCCGCAGCGAAGGCAGGATCTCGACCAGGCGCCCATCGCCGAGCTCGTCTTCGACCATGTAGTCGGGCAGTTGCGCCAGGCCCTGGCCGAGCATCGCGGCCTGCACCATGGCTTCGCCGTCATTCAGGCGCAGCTGGCTCTGCGGATGCAGGGTGACGGCGTGGCCGCGCTGGAGGAACTGCCAGGGGCGGTCGCGACCGCTCGTCGGCATGCGGAAGACGATCGCGCGATGCTGTGCCAGCGCCCGCAGCGAGGCCGGATGGCCATGCTGCGCCAGGTAGGCAGGGCTGGCCACCAGCAGCAAGGTCTGGCTCGCAAAGCGGCGTGCCACCAGCGACGATTCCTGCAGTGCGCCGACCCGGATGGCGAGGTCGATGCCGTCCTTGACCAGATCGACGTAGCCGTCCTGCAGGCGCACGTCCATTTCAAGTCGCGGATGCTGTTGCTGGAGCCGCGCGAGCAGCGGCAGGATCACGCGCCGGCCGAAGACGATCGGCATGTCGATGCGCAGCAGGCCCGTGGCCGTGGCCCGCGTGCCGGCAGCGTCGGCATGCAGGTCCTCGATCTCGGCGAGGACGCGCTGGCAGCGGTGGTACAGGCGCTCGCCGTCCGGCGTCAGGGTGACCTGCCGCGTGGTCCGATGGAACAGCTTGACGCCAAGCGAATCCTCCAGCCTCAGCACCGCCTTGGCCAGCGTGGAAGGCGCGGTGCCCGCTTCGCGCGCGGCGGCGGCGAAGCTGCCGTGCTTGACGGTCTCGGTGAAGGCGAGGAACTGCTGCAGGCCTTGCATGGCGCCTCCGATTGAGGAACGAATGTCCTCAATGTTAGGTCATTGCGCTGTCTTCACTCGCGCCTCTGGGTCCAGGACACTGCCTTCACCTTCACTCGATTGCACGGAGCCGCCTCATGACCGCCATTGCCCGCAACGTTATCTCCCACGCCACGCTGCCCCTGGCAGAGCTGCCCGGAATCACCCACCGCACCCTGGCGGGCCACGAGCATGGATTGACCCAGTTGTCGATCTGGAAGCAGACGCTGGCGCCCGGCGCTTCCACGCCGCCGCACAGCCATGACACCGAGGAAGTCGTGTTGTGCCACGCGGGCCGCGGCGAGGTCCACCTCGACGGACAGGTGCACCGCTTCGGCCCCGCGAGCAGCGTGCTGCTGCCGCGCGACGTGCCGCATCAGATCTTCAATGTGGGCGACGAGCCGATGGAGATCACCGGCGTGTTTCCGGCTGCCCCGGTCGGGGTGTTCGACCTCGAAGCGAAGCCGATGCAGCTGCCGTGGTGAGCGCAGCGCGCTAGTCGACCAGCCGGACCTCGACGCGGCGCGCCTCGGCGTCGTTCCCCGAACCGGTGGTCACGGCGGGCTTCTTCAGTTCAATCTTGTCGGCCGGCACGCCCAGCCCGGTCAGCACGTTGCGCACCATCTCGGCACGCCTCTGCGCGAGCTGTTCGTTGAGGCCCCCATCGCCGGTGGTGTCATGGAAGCCCGAGACCACTGCCTTGCGCCCACCTTCCACGCCTTTGATCACCGTGGCCAGGGCCCCTGCCGCGCCGGGAGCCAGATCGGCGCTGCCGGTGGCGAAATAGAAGTTCACGACCCCGCCCTGCACGCGGATGCTCGCGCCGTCGGGGATCACGACTGCCACGGTTTCGGTCAGGATCTCCACCATGGACGCCGCGGGCTTCGCGCCCGCCTTGTGGCTCTGCGTGTAGAGCACGATCCCGATCACGAAGAAGATCACCAGTGCGATCAGCCCGAGCAGAAAGGCCAGAATGAAGTTCTGTTGGCTGTCGTCGTCGGCTATGCCTGCCATGGGTCGATCTCCGTAGGAAAGCGGTCGGTAAATAATGGTGCGGTGAACCATGACCGTGAAATTGTAGGTGGCGACCCCGGCCCGCCCGGTTTGGACCCTATGCTCAAACCGCTGCGCGACCCGAAGCCCATGCTCGACCGCGTGATCGCCGAATGGGGCGGCCACCAGGATCTCTGGGTGTTCGGCTACGGCTCGCTGATCTGGCGCCCCGAGTTCGGCTTCATCGAGCGGCACCCCGCGCGGGTGCACGGCTGGCATCGGGCGCTGAAGATGTGGAGCCGCATCAATCGCGGCACGGTCGAGAATCCGGGCCTGGTGTTCGGCCTGCTCTCGGGCGGCAGCTGCCGCGGCATGGTGTTCCGCGTGGCCGCGGCCGACGGCCTCGAAACCCTGGGCCGGCTCTGGCTGCGCGAGATGCCGACCGGCGTCTACGACCCCCGATGGCTCGATTGCGAGACCCCGCACGGATCGGTGCGCGCCCTGGCCTTCACCTTGTCGCGGCGCAGTCCCAACTTCACCGGCAACCTGGACGACGAGCGCTACCGCCACATCTTCGCCAGCGCGGTCGGCCGCTATGGCAGTTCGCTCGACTATGCGCATCAGACCCTGCTCGAACTGCAGCGCCATGCGATCCACGATGCAGCGCTGGCACGCCTGATCAGGTTGGCCGAGGCCAAGCTGTCGGCGCAAGCCGATTGCGGCGAAGCGCCCGCTCCGGTATACCCTGCGGCCTCTTCTCTCGATTCTTCTTCCCGTTCTTCATCCAAGGAGTAGCCATGTCCTCTCGTCTGATCGTCCCCGCCCTTGCCGTCGTTGCGGCCAGCCTGCTTGCCGGCTGCGGCACCATGATGGGGTCCAAGGCGAGCGCCAGCGCCGCGCTGGCGCCGACCGCGGCGATCACGCCGAATCCGACCACGGGCAACGTGAGCTTCACGGCGCTCGACCATGGCGTGCGCGTGGCCGGCGAAGTGCGCGGCTTCGTGCCGGGCACGGAACATGGCTTCCACATCCACGAGAAGGGCGACTGCGGCGACAACGGCAATGCCTCGGGCGGCCACTTCAATCCGGCCGGCGGCACGCACGGCAAGTTCGGCGCGCCCGGCAGCCATGCGGGCGAGCTGCCGAGTCTGGTGGCCGATGCGAGCGGCGTGGCGCGCTTCAGCGTCGACGTGCACTCGATCTCGCTCACCGACGGCGCGGCCAACAACGTGGTCGGCCGCGCCCTCATCGTTCACCGCGACCGCGACGACTTCACCTCGCAGCCGGCCGGCAACTCCGGCCCGCGCATCGCCTGCGCGCTGATCACGAGGCGCTGAGCCGCGCCGCCAGCAGCGCCTCGGCGCGCGCGAGTTCGGCGGGCGTGTCGATGTCGGTCAGGATGCCGATGTCGTCCACTTCGATCTCCGCCACCGCATGGGCCTCCCGCAGCGCGCGCAGCACCGGCGCCGCGCCCAGATTGCCTGACAGCGCCGCGAGCTGCGGCCCGCAGACCGCGGCAAAGCCGACCGGATGGCCGCGCTCGCCGCGATGCCGCGGCTGAGCCGCCTGCACGGCGCCGGCCAGCGCCCGCGCCACCGCCTGCAGGGTTGAAGGCTGCACCAGCGGCAGGTCGCCGGGCAGGATCAGCCAGCCCGCGGCATCGGCCGTGGCCCGCACCGCAGCCGCGATCGAGTCGCCCATGCCGGGATGGCCCGCGTCCTCCAGATGCCATGGCAGGCCGCTGGCGTGCACGGCGGCGAGCGTGTGCTCGAGCACCGTCTTGCCCGCGAGCGGCGCCTCAAGCTTGGCGCCGTTGCCGCCGGCGGCGCGAAAGCGCTCACCGCGGCCCGAGGCGAGCACGATGACGGTGGGCGGTCGAGGATTCATGCGCCCAGTATCCCCTCTTCGCATGCGCAACAATGCGGCCATGAATTCCCCCAAAGAAGCGCTGGCCGCGCTGCGCAAGAGCTACGAGCGCGCCGAACTCGACGAAGCCCGCAGTGCGCAGGATCCCCTGCTCCAGTTCGAGCGCTGGCTCGCCGAGGCGATCGATGCGCAGCTGCCCGAGCCCAACGCGATGACGCTGGCCACCGTCGGCGGCGACCTGCGGCCATCGACGCGCATCGTGCTGATCAAGGGCTACGACGCGCGCGGCATCGTCTGGTACACCAACTACAAGAGCCGCAAGGGCCAGGAGCTCGCCGGCAATCCCTGGGCCGCGCTGCAGTTCCACTGGGTCGAGCTCGAGCGCGTGGTGCGCATCGAGGGCCGGGTCGAGAAGGTCGATGCGGCAGAGAGCGATGCCTACTTCGCGAGCCGCCCGCTCGACTCGCGCATCGGCGCCTGGGCCAGCCCGCAGAGCGAGGTGATCAGCGGCCGCGAGGTGCTGGTGAAGAACGCCGCCATCGAGGCCGCCCGGCACCTGCTCTCGCCGCCACGGCCGCCGCACTGGGGCGGCTACCGCCTGGTGCCCGACCGCTGGGAGTTCTGGCAAGGCCGCAAGAGCCGGCTGCACGATCGGCTGCGCTACCGGCGCGAGGACGGCGCGTGGGTGCGCGAGCGGCTGGCCCCCTGAGCCGATCCTCGCTCAGAGCCTGCCAGCCAACTGCATCACGATCGAAAGCGTGACGAGCGCCAGCGCGGTCGACACTGCCATGCTGGCGGTCACGAGATCCTCGGCCGTCTTGTAGCGCTGCGAAAACAGAAACACATTGGCGCCGATCGGCAGCGCCGCGGCCACCACCATCACCTGCAGCGGCAGCCCGCGCAGGCCCAGCAGCCAGCCGAGCCCCGCCACCAGCAGCGGGTGCGCCACGTTCTTGACCAGCGCCTGCACCAGCGCGCCGCGCCAGTGGGTGCCGATGGGCGTGAACGCGAGCGTGATGCCGACCATGACCAGCGCGATCGGTCCGAAGGCCTGCCCGAGCAGCGCGATCGGCTTGTCGATCACTTCGGGCATCACCCAACCGGTCTGCGCAAACAGCAGGCCCGCGATGATCGGCAGCGGCACCGGATGGACGATCGCGTTGTAGAACGCGCGGCCCAGTGTGTGCAGGATCGGCTGGCGCGGCGTGCCGCTCAGACTGGCGTTCTCGTGGGCCACCGCAAGTTCGAGCACCAGCGTCGCGCTGGTCAGCAGCACCAGCGAATGCAGCGAGATCAGCGTCAGCAGCACAACCATGCCCTCGGGGCCGTAGGCCAGGCCGATCAGCGCGATGCCGATCATCACGGTGTTGCTGAAGGTGTTGGCAAGCGCGAGCACGGCCGCCGTGCGGTTGAAGCCGCGCCACAGCAAGGTGGCCGCGAAGATCAGGCCGGCCGCGACAAAGTAGGCCGCGACAGGCTTGAGGCTCAGCTGCTCCAGGTGCACCGTGCTCATGGCACGGAACAGGAGCGCCGGCACGAGCAGCAGGAAGATCAGGTTCGACAGGTCCCGCACCGCGCCGCCGCCGACCCAGCCCCGCCGCCCTGCCACGAAGCCCGCAGCGATGAGCAGGACGACGGGCAGCAGCGACGAGAGGACCGATGAATTCATCGGCGGCGAGCATACAGGGGCGCTAGAACGTCGCGCGCAGGCCCACCTTCAAGGTCCGCCCCGGCAAGGGCGCATCCGGGAAGGCGGTCGTGGTCAGGATCGAGGTCGCGCTGTAGGCCAGCTTGTTCGTCAGGTTGTCGATGCGCGCATACCAGGTGAGGTTGGCGCGCTGCACCTTCATGCGGTAGGTGAGCGCCGCATTCCACAGCGTGAAGGCATCGGTCTCGCGGGCGCCGATGCTCGGCACCCTTCGCTGGGCTGCGTAGTGGTCGAAGCCCAGGCGCGCCGTCCATGGCCCGTTGCCGTAGGCCAGCGTGGTACCCACGCGCGCCGGCGAGATGCGCGGCAGCGGCTCGCCGGTATCGGTGTTCTTCGCGCGCACCAGGTCGGCACGCCATTCGAGGTCCAGCGTGGAGCCGTCGGCCGCGCGCGAGAAGCCGTCGGTGCCCAGGAGCCGCAGGTTGCCGTTGGCCTCGATGCCGGTGAAGCGGGCGCGCACGCCGCGATAGACGAACTCGTCCACCACGTCGGGGAACAGCAGGCCTTCGTCGGTTTCCACCGGGCCCGGGTTGATCTCGCCGTCCTCGCCGCGCACATTGCCCGAGGCCGCGAGCCCGATGTAGTTGCGGAAGCGCGTGACGTAGGCATTCACGCGCGCGCTGTTGGCGCCGGACTTCCATTGGGCGCCGAGGTCGAAGCCGACCGACTTTTCCTTCTGCAG
This sequence comes from Variovorax sp. LjRoot84, assembly GCF_964254305.1. Taxonomy (NCBI): domain Bacteria; kingdom Pseudomonadati; phylum Pseudomonadota; class Betaproteobacteria; order Burkholderiales; family Comamonadaceae; genus Variovorax; species Variovorax sp. LjRoot84. Next base: position 1,809,836 of record NZ_CAXUTE020000001.1, on the reverse strand, counting down.
GTTCGGATCGCCGACCTCCCAGGCCGCGGTCGCGACGTGCGGGCCGTTGGCGAAGAGTTCGTAGTCCTTGGGCGCGCGCTCGGTGTAGGCGAGGTTCGAGGTCAGCTGCCATTGGGGCGCCAGGTTGACCAGCGCACCGAAGGCCGCACTGTGCGGATTGAAGCTGCGCTCGCCGACGGCGAACCGCGTGACCGACGGATCTTCCGGATAGCCGAAGGAACGCACCTTCACCTGCTCGGTGCGCGCGCCGAAGCTCAGGCGGCCCCACGACGTACCGAGCTCTTCGTGCAGGAACAAGGCGCGCGAGCGCGTGCGGCTGTGCGGCGCGAAGGCCTCGTCGCCGACGGCCGAGAAGTCGTTGCTTTCGTTGGTGAAGCCGATCAAGCCCTCCACGCCGCCGATCTTCTGATGGCGCGCCTCGATGCGCAGATCGTTGCTCTTGTTGGCAAACACCGTGCCGGTCTCCGAGCCCTCGAACTCGGTGTGGCGATAGTCGGTGCGGCTCAGCTTGCCGTGGATGCTGGTGAAGAAGCCGCCCGGCCGCCATTCGCCTTCGAGCGCATAGCGGTCGGACTTCATCTTGATGGTGACGTCGTCCTCCGCCACAGTGCCGTAGTCGCTGCGGTAAGTGCTGGCCGAAGCGCCGATCCAGCCCTGGTCGAAGAACAGGCTGCCGCCGATCGCGCCGCCGTGCGCCTGGTTGGCCGAGTTGCAGATCTTGCGCGCCAGGCCGGGCCGGCGCGGGTTCTCGCAGCCGAGTTCGATCGGCACCGAGGTATCGTCCGCGTCGCGGTTGAAGGCATCCACGTGCAGCGCATAGCGGTTGTTGCCGCCCTCCAGCACCACGCCGCCGCTCTTCTCGCGGTTGCCGGTCGCGTAGCCGAGGTCGGCGCGGCCGCCGAAACCGTCGATCGGCTCGCTCGGAATGCGGTTGTCGATCACGTTGACCACGCCGCCTACCGCGCTGCCGCCGTACTGCAGCGCCGAGGGCCCGCGCAGCACCTCGATGCGTTCGGTGACGAGGGCATCGACCGGCACCGCGTGGTCGTAGCTCAGCGAGGAGGCGTCCGGTGCCGCGCCGCCGTTCTGCAGGATGCGGATGCGGTCCCCGTCCTGGCCGCGGATCGAAGGCCGGCTCGCGTTGGGCCCGAAGTAGCTGCTGCTGACGCCCGGCAGGCCGTTGAGGGTCTCGCCGAGCGTGGATTGGGAACGCAAGAGCAGCCTGTCGCCGGAGAGGGTGGTGGTCGGTGCGATCAGGTCGGTGGCGCCCAACGGGTTGCCGGTGACGGTGACCTCGGGCAGCGAAGGCGCGGGCGCGCTCGCGTCGGCTTGCGCCCAGGCAGCGCAGGACAAAAGGGAAAGAACGGCAACGCCGATGGCGTTGCGCCGGAAATGGGATGACATGTTGGAACACTCGTTGAATCGATGAAAGACCGGCCGCAGCCCGCGAAAAGGCGGGTGCAGCTGTCGGTCGGCAAGGCGGATTCAGCGAGCGGAAGGCGGGCCGCGCGCGTCGAACAGCGCGACCCATCGGGCGATTGCTTCGCCCTCGAGATAGGCAAAGGTGGCCGCCGGCAGCATGACCGGCAGCAGGAGGGCCGGCACGCAGAGCGCGGCCGGGCCGTGGGACAACTGGTCGTAGAGCCGGCAATCGGCATCGCTGTGCTCGCCGAAGAGCGCGACCAGGCCATGGGACCCATGGTCCGCCTCTCCCGCATGGGCGGACGCAGCCGCATGCGCATGCGCCGCAAGCGGGCTGTGGATCGTGCGGTGCACGAGCCCGAGCGTCGTCGCAAACCACAAGGCGAGCGCCAGCACGCACAGCATGGCGCGGGCTCGGAGCGGGTGGCGTGCGAGGCGCATGAAAGAAGAATGGCTCAGGCCTTCTTGAGCCGCGCCGCGAAGGTCTTCTGGAACTTCTCGACCTTGGGCCCGACCACGAAGGTGCAATAGCCCTGGTTCGGGTTGTTCAGGAAGTAGTCCTGGTGGTAGGCCTCGGCGGTCGAGTAGTTGGCCAGCGGCTTCACCTCGGTCACGATCGGCGAGCGGTAGGTCTTGCTGGCCTCGATCTCGCGGATCACCTCTTCGGCGACCTGCTTCTGCGCGTCGTTGGCGTAATAGATGCCGCTGCGGTACTGGGTCCCCGCGTCGTTGCCCTGCCGGTTGAGGGTCGTGGGATCGTGCATGACGAAGAAGATCTCCAGGATCTCACGCAGCGTGATCTGCTGCGGATCGAATTCCACCCGGACCACCTCGACATGGCCGGTGCGGCCGGTACAGACCTGTTCGTAGCTCGGATTGATCGTCTCGCCGTTGCTGTAGCCCGATTCGACATCCACCACGCCCTGCACGCGGTCGAAAACCGCCTCGGTGCACCAGAAGCAGCCGCCGCCCAGCGCGATGATCTCGGTTTGCGGTGATGGCGTGGACATGAAAACTCCAGGGTGGAAATTGGCGAACCCTGCATTGTCGCGGCTTGACGGGTCCAGGCACGCTCACTACATTACTAACCCGTGAGTCATTAAGAAATCCATGCCCGCTCCCCGTTTCCTCGGCGACAAATTCTGCAGCACAGCGCGCGCCAAGCGCGAGCGCCGCAAGGAGGCGCGTCCCGGGGAACTGCTCGAGGCCGCACTGGACCTGTTCGTCGACAAGGGCTTCGCGGCCACCCGTGCCGAAGAGGTGGCGGCGCGCGCCGGCGTGTCCAAGGGCACCCTGTTCCTTTATTTTCCGAGCAAGGAAGAACTTTTCAAGGCGGTGGTGGTCGAGAACCTGTCCGGCCGCTTCACCGAGTGGAACAAGGAGTTCGAGGAGTTCGAGGGCAGCACCTCCGACATGCTGCGCTATTGCATGCGCATCTGGTGGGAGCGCGTGGGCTCGACCAAGGCCTCGGGCCTCACCAAGCTGATGCTGAGCGAGGGCCGCAATTTCCCGGAGCTGGCCGAGTTCTACCGCGAAGAGGTGGTGCGGCCCGGGCACACGCTGATGCGGCGCATCGTGCAGCGCGGCATCGACAGCGGGGAGTTCGCGCCGGTCGACGTCGGCCACGCGATCTACGCCATCATCGCGCCGATGCTCTTCCTGATGCTGTGGAAGCACTCGGCCGTCATCTGCGTCGACGCCGATTCGGATCTCGATCCCGAGAAGTACCTTGCGACCCAGGCCGAGACCGTGCTCCACGGGCTCAGCATGCCGCCGAAGGCGGGCGTATGAAGCGGTCACTCGTCATCAAATGGGCGGTCGCGGCAGTGGTCGTCGCGCTGCTGGCCGGCGGCGTGCTGCGCGCCATCGAGGCGCGCCGCGCGCAGCAAGCCGCGGTCGCCGCCGCCGCGAAGCCGGCCGAAACGGTGGTGCAGCTCTCGCCGTCCGACGTGGTGCGCGCCACGCGGCGCGAACTCGCGCAGACGCTGGCGGTCTCGGGCACGCTCAAGGCGGTCGATTCGGCGCTGGTCAAGGCCCGCGTGGCCGGCGAGCTGATCGGCCTCACGCTGCGCGAGGGCGATGCGGTCACGGCCGGCCAGGTGGTCGCGCGCATCGACCCGGTCGAGTACCAGTCGCGCGTGCGCCAGGCTCAGGAGCAGGCGGACTCGGCCCGCGCGCAGGCCGAGGTGGCGCAACGCACTTACGACAACAACAAGGCGCTGGTCGACCAGGGCTTCATCTCCCGCACCGCGCTCGACACCTCGCAGTCGAATCTCAACGCCGCGCTCTCGACCCACCGCGCCGCGCTCGCCGCGGTGGAGATGGCGCACAAGTCGCTCGCCGACACCGTGCTCAAGAGCCCGCTCACCGGTCAGGTCGCGCAGCGGCTGGCGCAGCCGGGCGAGCGCGTCGCTGTCGATGCGCGCGTGATCGAGGTGGTCGACCTGAGCCGCATCGAGGTCGAGGCCACGCTCGCGGCAGCCGACTCGGTCGCGGTGCGCGTGGGCCAGCGCGCGACGCTGCAGATCGAAGGCAGCAGCGCTGTAGACCCGGCGAGCACCAACCGCAAGGTGGGCGCCAGCGTGGTGCGCGTCAACCCGAGCGCACAGGCCGGCAGCCGCAGCGTGCTGGTCTACCTGCGGCTGGACCGCAGCGCCGGCTTCCGCCAGGGCCTGTTCGCGCAGGGCAGCATCGACGTGGGGCGCGTCGACGCGCTCGCCCTGCCCTTGTCCGCGGTGCGCATCGACAAGCCGGCGCCTTACGTGCAGATGGTGATCGAGGGACGCATCGCCCACCGCGCGGTCCAGACCGGCCAGCGCGGCCAGGTCGACGGCCAGACGCTGGTCGCGGTGCGCGGCGTCGAGGATGGCGCGGTGGTGGTGGCGGGCAGCGTCGGCTCGCTGCGCGAAGGCACGGCAGTGCGCCTCTCGCCGGTCGCCGCGCCCTGAGCGCGCAATACCATGTGGTTCACGCGCGTCAGCCTGAAGAACCCGGTCTTCGCGACCATGCTGATGCTCGCGCTGGTGGTGCTCGGCATCTTCTCCTACCAGCGGCTGCAGGTCGACCAGTTCCCGAACATCGACTTCCCGGTGGTGGTGGTGATCACCGAGTACCCGGGCGCCTCGCCCGAGATCGTCGAGAGCGAGGTGACCAAGAAGGTCGAGGAAGGCGTCAACTCGATCGCCGGCATCAACGCCCTCACCTCGCGCAGCTACGAGGGCCAGTCGGTCGTCATCATCGAATTCCAGCTCTACGTCGACGGCCGCAAGGCGGCCGACGACGTGCGCGAAAAGGTCGCAGCGGTGCGGCCTCTGTTCCGCGACGAGGTGAAAGATCCGCGCGTGCTGCGCTTCGACCCGGCCTCGCGGCCCGTGTGGTCGGTGGCCGTGCTGCCCGATGGGCAGGAAGACAAACAACCGAGCGCGGTCGAGTTGACCAACTGGGCCGATCAGGTGCTGAAGAAGCGGCTGGAGAACGTGCGCGGCGTCGGCTCGGTGACGCTGGTGGGCGGCACCAAGCGCGAGATCAACATCTATCTCAATCCGCAGGCGATGGAAGCCTTCGGCGTCAGTGCGTCGCAGGTGGTCGAGGCGGTGCGCAACGAGAACCAGGCGCTGCCGGTGGGCGCCGTGCGCTCGCTCGAGCAGGAACGCGTGGTGCAGGTCGATGCGCGCATGGAGCGGCCGGAGGACTTCGGCAAGATCATCCTGATGCGCAGGGGCGGCGCGCCGATCCGCATCGACCAGGTGGCGACCGTGCGCGATGGCGCGCAGGAACTCGAGAGCCTCGCGCTCTACAACGGCCAGCGCACGCTGCTCCTGTCGGTGCAGAAGGCGCAGGACGAGAACACCATCGCGGTAGTCGACGGGCTCACGAAGGCCATCGCCGACATCCGGCCGCAGTTGCCGCCCGGCGTCAAGCTCGAACCCATCGCCGACGCTGCGCGGCCGATCCGCGTCGCGGTCAACAACGTGCGGGAGACACTGATCGAAGGCGCGCTGCTCACCGTGCTGATCGTGTTCCTGTTCCTGAATTCGTGGCGCTCGACCGTGATCACCGGGCTCACGCTGCCGATCGCGCTGATCGGCACCTTCTGGTTCATGGCCATGTTCGGCTTCACCATCAACATGGTGACGCTGATGGCGCTGTCGCTGTGCGTAGGCTTGCTGATCGACGACGCGATCGTGGTGCGCGAGAACATCGTGCGCCACGTGCAGATGGGCAAGGCGCCTTACAGCGCGGCGCTCGACGGCACGCAGGAGATCGGGCTCGCGGTGCTGGCGACCACGCTCTCGATCGTCGCGGTGTTCCTGCCAATCGGCTTCATGGAAGGCATCATCGGCAAGTTCTTCCACGAGTTCGGCATCACCATCGTGGCGGCAGTGCTGATCTCGATGTTCGTGAGCTTCACGCTGGATCCGATGCTCTCGAGCATCTGGCACGACCCTGCAATCGATACGCACGGCAAGCGCGGCCCGCCCGTGACCTTCTACGACAAGACCATCGGCCGCGTCACCGGCTGGTTCGACCGCGCGACCGACCGGCTCGCTGAAGCCTACCAGGCCATCCTGCGCTGGTCCCTCGTGCACAAGCTCGCCACGCTGGCCGCGGCGCTCGGCATCTTCGCCGCCAGCGTGGTGATGGTGCCGCTCCTGGGCACCGAGTTCGTGCCCAAGGCCGACTTCTCGGAAACCGCGATCAACTTCTACACGCCGGTCGGCTCCTCGCTCGAAGTGACCGAGGCCAAGGCCCGCCAGGTCGAGGGCATCCTGCGCGAAATGCCCGAGGTGCGCTACACGCTCAGCACCATCAACACCGGCGACGCGCAGGGCAAGATCTACGCAAGCATCTACGTGCGCCTGGTCGAGCGCAAGCTGCGCGAGCGCAGCGTCGACCAGATGTCGGGCGTGCTGCGCGAGAAGCTGCGCGCGATCCCGGGCATCACGGTCACGCACGTGGGCTTGCGCGACTCGGTGGGCGGCAACAAGGTCATCGAGTTCTCGCTGCAGGGCCCCGACCTGCAGGAGCTCGAACGGCTCACGCAGCGCGTGATGGAGGCGATCCGCCCGATTCCCGGGCTGGTCGATCTCGATTCGAGCCAGAAGCCCAACAAGCCGACCGTGAGCGTGGTGATGCGCCGCGATGCCGCCTCCGACCTCGGCCTCGGCGTGGCGCCGGTCGCGAACGCGCTGCGCACGCTGGTGGCCGGCACCACGGTGGGCAACTGGCGCGCGCCCGACGACCAGACCTACGACGTCAACGTGCGGTTGGCGCCCGAGGTGCGCAACTCGCCGGCCGACCTGGCGCGCCTGCCCTTCGTCAGCACCGCCATGGGCGCCAATGCCGACGGCTCCAGCCGCATCGTTCGCCTGCAGCAGGTGGCCGATGTGCGCGAAGCCACCGGGCCAAACCAGATCAACCGCCGCGCACTGGCGCGCGAGGTCAGCATCAATGCCAACGTGGCCAACCGCTCGGCCGGCGAAGTGTCGGCCGACATCCGCACGGCGCTGGCCGGCATCGCCTTCCCGCCGGGCTACGTCTGGCAGTTCAGCGGCTCGACCAAGAACATGCAGGAGTCCTTCGGCTATGCGGTGTCGGCGCTGGCGCTGGCGATCATCTTCATCTACATGATCCTGGCCAGCCAGTTCAAGAGCTTCCTGCAGCCGCTGGCGCTGATGACGGCGCTGCCGCTCACGCTGATCGGCGTGGTGCTGGCCTTGCTGATGTTCCGATCCACGCTCTCGATGTTCTCGATCATCGGCATCGTGATGCTGATGGGCCTTGTGACCAAGAACGCCATCCTGCTGGTCGATTTCGCGATCCGTTCGCGCGAGAGCGGCGTCGCGCCCGACGGCACGCCGGTGCCGGGCCTGCCGCGCGCCGAGTCCCTGCTGCTCGCGGCGCGCGTGCGGCTGCGCCCGATCCTGATGACCACGCTGGCGATGATCTTCGGCATGGTGCCGCTGGCCTTCGCGATCAGCGAAGGCTCGGAGCAGCGCGCGCCCATGGGCCAGGCCGTGATCGGCGGCGTGATCACCTCCTCGCTGCTGACGCTGGTGGTGGTGCCGGTGGTCTATTGCTACATGGACGACCTGGCGAACTGGGCCCGGCGCCGCTGGCACCGCCAGCAAGCGGTCACGCGCACGGCCGACACTGTGGAGCCGCCGCCTAAAATTGAAGGTTTGTCCTGATTGACCCGACCCGCACGAGGAAAAAGCACATGAACCCCATTCCCACCCTGGAGCGCTTGCGCTTCAACATGATCGAGCAGCAGATCCGTCCCTGGGACGTGCTCGATCTCGAAATCCTGGACCTGCTGGCCCACATCCGGCGCGAGGACTACGTGCCCAAGGCCCACCGCGGCCTGGCCTTCTTCGACATGGAGATCCCGCTGGAGGGCGCCAAGACGAAGGAGCCCGGCCAGTGCATGCTCTCGCCCAAAGTCGAGGCGCGGATGCTGCAAGACCTGCATGTGCAGAAGCACGAATCCGTGCTCGAGATCGGCTCCGGCTCCGGCTTCATGGCCGCGCTGCTGGCGCACCGCGCGGCGCAAGTACTGACGCTCGAGATCGATCCTGGGCTAGCGGCCGTCGCCACCGAGAACCTGCGCCGCAACGGCGTGAACAACGTGGAAGTGCGCAACGCCGACGGCGCCGTGCCGCTGCCCAGCGGACCGACTTTCGACGTGATCGTGCTCAGCGGCTCGGTCGCGCGCCTGCCGCAGAGCCTGATGGGCTCGCTCAAGATGGGCGGCCGGCTGGCGGCGATCGTGGGCGACGAACCGATGATGCGCGCCCACTTCGTCACGCGCGTCGGCGAAGGTAAGTGGGACATCGTGCAGCCGTGGGACACGGTGGCGCCGCGCCTCTTGAACTTCCCTGCGCCTTCGCGCTTCAACTTCTGAGCGGAGCTCTCATGATCGACCAGGTCCGCCCGCCCGAACTCGCCGACTGGTTCGGCCACGACGCGAGTGCGCAGCCGGTGCTGCTGGACGTGCGCGAGCCGTGGGAAGTGCAAACCGCGAGCGTGGTGCCGCAGGGCTTCACGCTGGTGGCGATCCCGATGAACGAGATTCCGGCCCGCATCTCGGAGCTCGACCCGGCGCAGCGCATCGCCTGCCTCTGCCACCACGGCGCGCGCAGCCAGCGCGTGGCCGCCTTCCTGATCCAGAACGGCTTTGCCGAGGTGGCGAACGTCGCCGGCGGCATCGATGCCTGGTCGACGCAGCACGACCCCTCTGTGCCGCGCTACTGATTTCTTTTCCCAAGGACGCTCAATGCCCGTGCTCCGGCTTCTTCCCCTCTCGGTGGCGCTCGCCGCCGCGTTCGCACTGCCGGCCCACGGCCAGAGCCTGATCGATCTCTACGAATCGGCGCGCAGCTACGACGCGACCTACCAGGCCGCGCGTTCGCAGTACGACGCCAGCCTGGCGCGCGCGGCCCAGGCCAAGGCCGGCATCCTGCCGGCGGTCGGGCTGTCGGCCGGTGCCTCGCACACCGAGCTCGACGTCGACACGCCCGTCGGCAACACCTCGCGCGGCTTCAACACGCAGAACGTCGGCGTCAACGCCACCCAGCCCCTCTACCGGCCCGCGAACTGGGCCACCTACGAACAGGGCAAGCGCCAGGTCGACATCGCGCAGGCGGTGCTGACCATCGCCGACCAGGACCTGGTGGTGCGCGTGAGCCAGGCCTACTTCGACGTGCTCTCGGCCCAGGACAGCCTGGCGCTGGTGCGGGCGCAGAAGATCGCGGTGGCCGAGCAGCTGGCATCGGCCAAGCGCAATTTCGAGGTCGGCACCTCGACCATCACCGACACGCGCGAAGCCCAGGCGCGCTACGACCTCGTGATCTCGCAGGAGATCGCGGCCGAGAACGACCTCCAGGTCAAGAAGATCGCGCTCGACCAGCTGGTCGGCCGCCCCGGCAGCGTGCCGGTTCCGCTGGCCGCGCCGGTGGTGCTGCCCGAGGTGATGCCGGCCGATATCAACGCCTGGGTCGCGCAGGCCGAGGACGTGCATCCCTCGATCCGGCAGGCGCGGCTCGGCCTTGACGTGGCCACGCTCGAAGTCCGGAAGGCCGAAGCCGGCCACAAGCCCACCCTTGACGCGAACCTGGGCTACAACGTCACCAACAACCCGCAGGGCACCAGCACCACCATGGGCCGCTCGCGCATCAATGCGGCGACCGTGGGCGTGGTGTTCACCCTGCCCTTGTTCGCGGGCTATGCGACCGAGAACCGCGTCAAGGAAACGCTGGCGCTCGAAGAGCAGTCGCGCTCGGTGCTCGAATCGACGCGCCGCAGCGTGACGCAAGCCACGCGCGCGGCCTACCTCGGACTGGTCTCGGGGGCCGGGCAGGTGAAGGCACTCGAAGCCGCCGAGGCCTCCAGCCAGGTCGCGCTCGATGCCAACCGGCTCGGCTACCAGGTGGGCGTGCGCATCAACATCGACGTGCTCAATTCGCAGAGCCAGCTGTTCCAGACCAAGCGCGACCTCGCGGTGTCGCGCTACAACGTGCTGCTGGGCAATCTCAAGCTGCGGCAGGCCAACGGCACGCTGACGGCCGACGACCTGCGCGCGATCAACGGCACCTTGGCCACCGACGGCCGCCCTGCCGTGGACAGCACCGCCACGCCGGCACAGCCGCCGGCCTCGCAGCAGGCCCCGGCGCCCGGCCGGCCCGCCACGCCGATCCCGGTCGTGCCGCCGGTGCCGGTGCCGCCTTTCAGCCCGCCGCCGCCGGTCATGCCTTCGCCGCCACCGCCGCCGGTGATCCTGCCGCCGACGCGCTAGAGCGTCCTACTCGAGACTGGGCTCGGCCCGCTCCTCGGTCTCGGCCGTCGCCGCCTCCGCAACCGCCAGCACCGCCGCCGCCGTGCGCTGCGCCGCGCCGCGGTTCGAGTTGGCGAAAGCCAGGGCGGCCTCGGCCATCGCTTCGCGCCGCTCAGGCTTCTCGACCAGCTTGAGCGCCGCCGTGACCGCCTGCTCCATGTTGTCCACGCGCTGCGAGGCGCCGGCCGCGAGCGAGAGTTCGGCCGCCTCGGCGAAGTTGAAGGTCGACGGCCCCATGATCACCGGGCAGCCGCAGGCCGCGGCCTCGATCAGGTTCTGGCCGCCCAGCGGTTCGAAGCTGCCGCCCAGCAGCGCCGCGTCGGCCAGGCCGTAGTAGAGCGCCATCTCGCCGAGCGAATCGCCGAGCCAGATCTCGCATTCGGCCGGCGCGCCGGCCGCGCTGCGCCGCGCCACCGCGAAGCCGTGGGATTCGACCAGCGCCGCGACGTCGTCGAAACGCTGGGGATGACGCGGCACTATCATCCATTGCACCTCGTGCACCCGCTTGGCAATCGACTGCACCGCGTCCTGCGCCGGCGGCACGGGCGCCAGCGCGCCGAAGCGCTTGAGCACTTCGAGCAGCTGCACCTCCTCACCGTCGCGCGAGCTCGCAAACACCACCACCGGCCGCGGCAGCTGCTCGCGCAAGCGGGTCGCCGCCGCGAGCTGGCGCGCATCGGGCGTGGCGTCGAACTTGAGGTTGCCGAACACGCCCGCCACCTTGGCGCCGAGCGAAACCAGTCGGTGCGAATCGGCCTCGGTCTGCGCCCACACGGCGGCCAATGCCGAATAGGCGGGCCGCGCGAGCCAGCCCAGGCGCTCGGCCGAGGCCAGCGAGTTCTCGTTCAGCCGCGCGTTGGCCAGCACCAGCGGAATGCCGCGTTCAGCGCAGGCCGCCGACATCTCGGGCCAGACCTCGGTTTCCATCAGCACGCCGATGCGCGGCTGGAAGCGATCGAGAAAGCGCGCCACCGGCTCGGGCGCATCCCAGGGCTGCCAGACCTGCAGATCGCCGTCTTCCAGCAGCTTGGCGCCCTCTTCGCGCCCGGTGGCCGTGCCGTTGGTCAGCAGGATGGGGATGCCCGGGTACTGCCGCCGCAGCTCGGCGATCAGGATGCCGGCGGCGCGCGCCTCGCCGAGCGAGACCGCATGGATCCAGCACCAGCCGGTGCCGCTCGCAGCTTCGTCATAGTGGCCGAAGCGTTCTTCTACCGCATGCGCGTAGCCGGGCTCGGCCACGGCCCGGCGCCGCAGCTTGCGCCGCACCAGGGGTTCGGCCAGAGAAGTGAAGACGCCGTAGAGGCGCAGCAGCAACGAACGCACGCTTCGAAAATTCAGTGCGCGGCTTCCGCGAGGGTGGCGTCGGGCTTCGCGCTCTTCAGGAGCGCGAGCATCTCCTTCTGGATGCGGTCCAGCGCCGCCTGCGTCTGCCCTTCGAAGCGCAACACCAGCACCGGTGTGGTGTTGGAGGCGCGGATGAGCCCGAAGCCATCGGGCCAGTCGACGCGCACGCCGTCGATGGTCGAGACCTTGGCCGGGGCATCGAACTTCGCGGTCTTCACGAGCTGATCGACCACCGCGTGCGGTTCGCCTTCGGCGCACTTCACGTTGAGCTCGGGCGTCGAGAAGCTGGTCGGCAGTGCGTTGAGCGTGTCGCTCGCATTCGGCGTCTTGCTCAGGATCTCGAGCAGGCGGCAGCCCGCATAGGTGCCGTCGTCGAAACCGAACCAGCGCTCCTTGAAGAAGATGTGGCCGCTCATCTCGCCGCCCAGCGGCGATGCGATCTCCTTCATCTTGGCCTTGATCAGCGAGTGGCCGGTCTTGTAGATCAGCGGCTTGCCGCCGGCGGCCTCGATCGCGGGGCCCAGGCGCTGCGAGCACTTGACGTCGTAGATGATGGTCGCGCCCGGCACGCGCGAGAGCACGTCCTGCGCGAACAGCATCATCTGGCGGTCGGGATAGATGTTCTGCCCGTCCTTGGTGACGATGCCGAGGCGGTCGCCGTCGCCGTCGAAGGCCAGGCCCAGTTCGGCATCGCCGGCTTGCAGCGCGGCGATCAGGTCCTTGAGGTTCTCGGGCTTGCTCGGGTCCGGGTGGTGATTGGGAAAGTCGCCGTCGACCTCGCTGAAGAGCTCGGTCACCTCGCAGCCGATGGCGCGCAGGATGGCCGGGGCCGACGCGCCGGCGATGCCGTTGCCCGAATCGACCACGATCTTGAGCGGACGCGCCAGCTTGATGTCACCGACGATGCGCTGCGTGTAGGCCTCGGTCACGTCGACCTTGCGCACGCTGCCGCCCGGGGCGAGCTTGGCGCTGCCGGCTTCCATCACCTTGTACAGGCCCTGGATCTCGTCGCCGTAGATCGCACGGCCGGCCAGTACCATTTTGAAACCGTTGTAATCCTTTGGGTTGTGGCTTCCTGTGACCTGAATGCCGCTGTCGGCCAGCGTGTTGGCCGCGAAATAGAGCATCGGGGTCGTGACGGCGCCGACATCGATCACTTCGATGCCGGTGGCCACCAGACCACGGATCAGGGCCTCGACCAGTGCGGGGCCCGACAGGCGCCCGTCGCGCCCCACCGCCACCGATTTCTCGCCGGCCGCGCGCGCCGCGCTGCCGAAGGCCTTGCCGAGCGCCTCGGCGACCTCGGCGTCGAGCGTGGTCGGCACGACGCCGCGAATGTCATAGGCCTTGAAGATCGATGCGCTGAGCTGCATGGGCTTCCTTTGAAAGTTCACAAACTGAGGACCATTGTAGGCATGGCCCTCGTGAGCCAAATGTCCGGAAATGGCTACTTCTGCGCGCACGGACACCTATCATTTCCCCATGTCTCCCGCCATCGCACCCACCGCCGGACTCGAGAGCGACGCCTGCTACCTGGCCATGAAGGCCCACGATGCACGCTTCGACGGCTCCTTCTTCACCGGCGTGACCTCCACCGGCGTCTACTGCCGCCCGGTCTGCCGCGTGAAGCTGCCGCGGCGCGAGAACTGCCGTTTCTTCCGCCATGCGGCACAGGCCGAGGCCGCGGGCTTCCGGCCCTGCCTGCGCTGCCGGCCCGAACTCGCGCCGCGGGCCGCGAGCTGGTCGACCGAGGACGCATCGCGCATCCTTGCCTTGCAAGCCGCGCGCCTGATCGACGAACCCGATGCCTGGGACGAAACCGGCCCCGGCGCCGCCCGCATCGCCGCGCGGTTGGGCGTGAGCGACCGCCACCTGCGCCGCATCTTCGAGACCCAGTTCGGCGTGTCGCCGCTGCAGTACCTGCAGACGCGCCGCCTGCTGGCCGCCAAGCAGCTGATCGCCGACACGCGGCTGCCGATGACGCAGGTCGCACTGGCCAGCGGCTTCGCGAGCGTGCGCCGCTTCAACGCGGCCTTCGTGACACACTACGGCCTCAATCCGAGCGCGCTGCGGCGCGCCGGCCCTGCGGGCGACGGTCGCGAAGGCGAGGCCATCGACGTGCGGCTGGGCTTCCGGCCGCCCTATGACGGTGCGGCGATGCTGGGCTTCTTCGCGCGCCGGGCCCTCGGCGGCGTCGAGTCGATCACCGATGCCGGCGGCACGCCGCAGCTGGCGCGCACGCTGCGCGTCGTGCAGGGCGAACACGTGCATGCGGGCTGGCTCCAGCTTCGCTTCGACGCGCAGCGCGAGCAGTTGCTGCTGCGCGTCGGCGATTCGCTGGCCGCGGTGCTGCCGATCGTGATCAGCCGCGTGCGCGCCATGCTCGACCTGGATGCCGAGCCGATGGCGATCAACAGTGCGCTGCATGCGAGCTTTCCGCATGGCGACGGGCTGCGCGTGCCGGGCACGGTCGACGGTTTCGAGCTCGCGGTGCGCGCCGTGCTCGGCCAGCAGATCACGGTGGCCGCGGCGCGCACCATGGGCACGCGACTGGTGCAGGCCTTCGGCGAAGTGATCGCGACGCCGATCGCTGGGCTGGACCGCCTGTTCCCCACGCTCGCGGCCATCGCCGGCGCGAGCGGCGATGCGCTGGGCCAGCTCGGCATCGTGCGGCAACGGCAGGCCGCGTTGAGCGCGCTCGCCCGCGAGGTGCCGGCCGGCCGGCTGGCCTTGCATGCCGGCGCCGACGTGCCCGCCACGCTCGCCGCCCTGCAGGCCCTGCCCGGCATCGGCGACTGGACCGCGCAGTACATCGCGATGCGCGCGCTGCGCTGGCCCGATGCCTTCCCGGCCGGCGACGTCGCGCTGCAAAAGGCGCTCGGCGTCTCCTCTGCACGCGCCGCAACCGAAGCCTCGCAAGCCTGGCGCCCCTGGCGCAGCTACGCGGTGCTGCGCGCCTGGCACAGTCCTCTACCCGCTGCCGATGCCACGGCAGCACTTCCTTCCGATCAGCCATGAAATTCAAGAACACCACCATCTACAGCACCCACATCGAGAGCCCGCTCGGCGGCATCACGCTGGCCGCCACCGACGAAGGCCTGGCCGGCGTCTGGTTCGACCGGCAACGCCACTGGCCTGACACGAGCGGCTGGCAGCCTGATGCGAAGCACCCGGTGCTGCGCGAGGCGGGCGCGCAGCTCGCCGACTACTTCGCCGGCAAGCGCCACCACTTCGACCTGCCGCTCGACCTCTCGCACGGCACCGGCTTCCAGCAGGCGGTGTGGCAAGCCCTGCTCGCCATTCCGGCGGGCCGCACCATCAGCTACGGCGCCTTGAGCGCCGGCATCGGCAAGCCGGCCGCCGTGCGCGCGGTGGGCGCCGCCGTGGGCCGCAATCCGATCAGCGTGATCGTCCCTTGCCACCGCGTGCTGGGCACCAACGGCTCGCTGACCGGCTATGCGGGCGGGCTCGAACGCAAGAGCGCGCTGCTCGAACTGGAAGGTGCGCTGTGAGCGAAGGCGAGTGCACGACGGCCGCTGCTCCGCTGCCAACCGCCGCACGCCCGGCCAACCGCCGCTGGCTGGTCGATCTGGTGCTCTTGGGCATGCTCTGGGGCGCTTCCTTCCTGTTCATGCGTGTAGGCGCCGCCGAATTCGGCGCGCTGCCGACGGCCGCGGTGCGCGTCGCGATCGCGATGTTGTTTCTGCTGCCGCTCCTGTTCATGCGCGGCCAATGGTCCAGCTTCAGGCAATACTGGAAGCCCGCGCTGGGCATCGGCGTGCTCAACTCCGGCCTGCCCTTCGCCTTCTTCTGCTTCGCGCTGCTCACCATCAACAGCGGCCTGGCCGCGGTGATCAATGCGACGGTGCCCATGTTCGGCGCGCTGGTGGCCTGGCGCTTCTTCGGCGAACGGCCCGATCGCTCGCGCGGCATCGGCCTCGTGATCGGCTTCGCCGGCGTCGCGATGCTGGCCGGCCGCAGCGCGGGCCTGCAATCGGGGGCCGATGAGGCCGCCGCACGCTGGGCCATCGGCGCCTGCCTCGCGGCCTGCATCTGCTATGCCTTCGCGGCCAGCCTGACGCGCAAGCACCTGAGCGGCGTGCCGGCGCTTGCAACGGCAACCGGAAGCCAGATCGGCGCCACGCTGGCGCTCGCGCTGCCGGCCCTCTGGCTCTGGCCGGCGACGATGCCAAGCCTGCAGGCCTGGCTCGCGCTCATCGTGCTGGGCACCGCCTGCACCGGGCTGGCCTACATCCTGTTCTTCCGCCTGATCGAGACCGCCGGGCCGGCGCGCGCGCTGACCGTGACTTTCCTGGTGCCGGTGTTCGCGCTGTTCTACGGCGCCGTGTTCCTCGGCGAGGAGATCACGCAGTGGATGCTGATCTGCGCGGTGGTGATCGTCTGCGGCGTGGCCTTGTCGACCGGGCTGGTCAAGCTGGGACGCCGGCAGAGCGCCCCAGCCTAGATCACGCCGGCCACCACGTTGATCGACAGCGCCAGCACCAGCATGTTGAAGGCGAAGGACAGCACGCTGTGCACGAGCGTGATGCGCCGCATCTCGCGCGAGCTGACCTGCACGTCGGACACCTGCGAGCACATGCCGACCACGAAGGCGTAGTAGAGGAAGTCGAAGTAGTCGGGGTCCAGTTTGCCGGGGAAATCGAGCCCCGGGTGTTTGCGCCCGCGTTCCACCTGGTAGTAGCGGTGCGCGTAGTGAAAGCCGTAGATCGTGTGGATCATGAGCCAGGAGCCCGCCAGCGCGACCAGCCCGAGCGCGATATGGCCGGCGCGCTCCACGCCGCCCATCTGCTTGACCTGCTGCAGCAGCATCGCGATCGCCACCACGCTGGCGCCGACCACGCTCAACATGCTCGCCAGGATCAGTGCGCTGGGCTGGTCCAGCGACTGCGCGCGCAGCCGCGTGCTCTCGGCATCCGAGATTTCGGCCAGCCACCAGGCCGACAGCAGGTACAAGGCAGCGCCGAAGCACCAGCCCAGCAGGCCGCGCGCAATGCCGTCCAGCGGCCAGGGCAGCAGGGCCGCCGCCAGGCCGATGACCGCGCAGCACAGCAGGCGCTGCCAGCCGACCATCCGCGAAAAAAGGATGCGCATGCAGGCACTGTAGCGCCCTGCGACTGCAACTGATCCGGTCGCCGGAGCGCGCACTGAGCCTGTTCTCCCGGCGGCCATGCGGGGAGAATCGCGCGCAACCCATGAACATCCCACGCTACTGGCGCGCCTTGCTGTTCGCCGCCTGCAGTCTCGCGCCGCTGCCGCCTGCCGCCGCCGCGACATCCACCCGCGTCCCCGACACTATCGAGCAGCGCGTGGCAGCCTGCATTGCCTGCCACGGCCGCGAAGGCGCCAGCACCAACG
The DNA here is from genome assembly GCF_964254305.1 of Variovorax sp. LjRoot84. Lineage (NCBI taxonomy): Bacteria > Pseudomonadati > Pseudomonadota > Betaproteobacteria > Burkholderiales > Comamonadaceae > Variovorax > Variovorax sp. LjRoot84. The sequence continues at coordinate 1,792,861 of NZ_CAXUTE020000001.1, read as the reverse complement.
CGGGCTACTTCCCGCGCCTGGCCGGCAAGCCCGAGGGCTACCTCTACAACCAGCTTCTGAGCTTTCGCGACGGCCGGCGCTTCAACAGCGACATGGTCCACATGGTGCGTCACCTCTCGGATGCCTACCTGCGCGAGATCGCAGGCTACTTCGCCGGGCTCGACCTGCCCTATCCACCCGTGCCGACCCGCTCCCACGCGTCGGAGCAAAGCCTGCAGCACGGCAAGACCCTCGCCCTCCAGGGCGATGCGCGGCGCGGCATTCCGGCCTGCGCGCAATGCCATGGCGAAGCGCTCACCGGTGTGGCGCCCGCCATTCCCTCGCTGCTCGGCCTGCCTCGCCTCTATCTCGCGTCGCAGCTCGGCGACTGGCTCAACAACGGCCGCCATGCGCTGCCGCCCGATTGCATGGCCAAGGTGGGACGCAAGCTGAACCCGGCCGACATCAACGCGGTGGCGAGCTGGCTGGCCCTGCAGCCGGTGCCGGCGAATCCCAAGCCCGCACCCGCGCTGCCGGGACCCCTGCCGATCCCTTGCAGCGCGATGGGGCCCTAGCCATGCGACGCCTCCTCTACGCGCTGCTTGGGGTACTCGCGCTGCTGGTGCTGGCCGCGCTTGCGATCGTCGCGTTCAACCTGCGCGGCGAAGACAAGCTGCCCGACGTCCCTGCAGCCTTCAGTGCCACACCGGCCCAGGTCGAACGCGGCCGCTATCTCGCGCTGGCCGGGAACTGCGCCGGCTGCCACACGACGCGCGGCGGCGCGCCCTATGCCGGCGGGCTCGGCATCGACACGCCCTTCGGCACCGTGTACGCAAGCAACCTCACGCCCGACGAAAGCGCCGGCATCGGCAGCTGGAGCGCGGCGCATTTCTGGCGCGCCATGCACAACGGACGTTCGAAGGACGGACGCCTGCTGTACCCGGCCTTCCCCTATCCGAACTTCACGCGCGTGTCGCGCGAGGATTCGGACGCGATCTACGCCTACCTGCGGACCGTGCCGCCCGCGCCGGCGCCGAACACGCCGCACAAGCTGCGCTTTCCCTACGACACGCAAGCGGCACTCGCGGTGTGGCGCGCGCTCTTCTTCTCGCCCGGCGGCTTCGTTCCCGATCCGGCGAAGCCGGCCGAATGGAACCGCGGCGCCTACCTGGTCGACGGCCTCGGCCACTGCATCGCCTGCCACGGCACGCGCAACGTGCTGGGCGCCACCGAGGAGAAGCTGGGCCTCGCGGGCGGCCCGGTCGAGAACTGGTATGCGCCTTCGCTGAACTCGAAGCGCGAGGCCGGCGTGGCCGACTGGGACACGCGGCACGTGGTCGCCCTGCTCAAGAACGGCACTTCGCCGCGCGGCTCGGTCATGGGGCCGATGGCCGACGTGGTGTACCGCAGCACCCAGCACCTGAGCGAGGCCGATCTGCAGGCGATGGCGGTGTTCCTGAAGCAGTTACCCGAACGCGCGCCGACTGCTGCAGCGACAGCACCCGCGCGCCGTGATGCCGGCGTGATGGCGCGCGGCGCCAAGATCTACGACCAGCAATGCGCCTACTGCCATGGCGACGCGGGCCAAGGCGCCGAGGGTGCCTACCCGGCCCTGGCGGGCAGCCGCACGGTCAAGATGGATTCAACGGTCAACCTGGTGCAGGCACTGCGCCACGGCGGTTTCCTGCCCTCCACCGCCGGCAATCCACGGCCCTACGGCATGCCGCCCTTCGGCCATGTGCTCGACGACGACGGCATCGCCGCCGTGCTGACCTACATCCGCGGCTCGTGGGGCAACAACGCGCCGCCGGTCACGCAGCGGGAAACGATGCGCCGCTGAGGCTTCGCGCTCAGTAGTTCGCCATCGGGCGAGCCCGACCCCGGGGCATGAAGCGGGGGACGTGGCTGGCGACAGATGGCGCGTGGTTGTAGGATGAATTTGGGCGCTGCTGACGAGGTCGGCTTTCCCTTGGTGCGACAAGCCCGTTCAGTAGTTGGACCCGCAGTCCTGCGAGCACCCCGGAATGTGGCAGAGGGCGGCGACGCCCCGAAGCACGCTTAGTAGAGTTCGATGACGAGGACTGCCTGCGGTGCCCATCAACCGCCAGGAGGTTCTCATGCAAGTGCTTTACACGCGCTGTGCGGGCCTGGACGTGCACAAGGACACCATCGTGGCCTGCGTGCGATGCGTCTCGCCGCCCATGCATCAGGAGGTGCGCAGCTTCGGCACCACGACTGCCCAGTTGCTCGAACTGGCCGATTGGCTGGCCGAGCACGACTGCACCCACGTGGCGATGGAGGCCACCGGCGTGTACTGGAAGCCGGTGTGGCATGTGCTGGAGGCTGAGTTCGAGTTGGTGCTGGCCAATGCGGCGCATATTCGAAACGTGCCTGGTCGCAAGACCGACGTCAACGACGCGATGTGGATTGCCGATCTGCTCGCGCACGGCTTGATCCGCTCCAGCTTCGTGCCGCCGCAGGCCATCCAGCAGCTGCGCGACCTCACCCGCACCCGCAAGCAACTCGTGCGCGAGGTCTCTCAGCACTCGCTGCGCATTCAAAAGGTGTTGGAGGACGCCAATCTCAAGCTGGGCAGCGTCCTGTCGGATGTGCTGGGCAAGAGCGGGCGCGCCATGCTCGATGCCATCGTCGCCGGCCAGAGCGATCCGGCGCATCTGGCCGCGCTGGCCCAGGGCACGGCGCGCAACAAGAGCGCTGAGCTGCGCGAGGCGCTGCGCGGACGCATCACCGAGCACCATCGCACGATGCTGCGGCTGCACCTGCAGGTGATCGATGCCCTGCAACGCACGTTGGCCGAACTGGATGCGGCCGTGGGAAAAGCGCTGGCGCCGATCCGGCAGCGCGCCCGCCTGCTCACGACGATGCCGGGGGTCAGTGACCTGACGGCCAGCGTCGTAGTGGCGGAGATCGGCGTAGACATGTCGCGCTTCCCCAGTGCCGGCCATCTGATCTCCTGGGCAGGCCTGTGTCCGCGCAGCGACGAGAGCGCCGGCAAGCGTCGCTCCACCCGCGTGCGCAAGAGCGGCACCTGGATCAAGACCACCCTGGTGACCGCCGCCTGGGCCGCGGTGCGCGTGAAGACCAGCTACCTGCGAGCGCAGTTCCTGCGTATCAAGGCACGCCGCGGAGCCAAGAAGGCCATCCTCGCTGTGGCCGCCTCGATGCTCACCGCCGCGTACCACATGCTTCGCGACGGCACCGAGTACAACGACTTGGGCAGCGAACACTTCGACCGCCAGGATCGAACCAAGATCATCCGTCGCCTCATGAAACGACTTCAAGACCTCGGCTGCGATGTTCCTGCGCTGGTACATACGGGTTAGCGCTTCTTAGTAGGAGCCCGGCGGCGGCGCCGTCGACAGCTTGAAGCGCGCGGCCGGCCCGATCCTCTTGACGATCGAAGATCGCGCAGCACCGATCAGCCGGCCCACGGGCGCCTTGAGGACGTCCACGGCGGGCGACTCGCCGGGGTAGGCGGGCGAGAGGCCGCATCTGCGCAAGACCCGGTTCACCTGGTGGACGCGAGCGGTCATGCGCGTGACCGAGGTGTAGAAGGTCACGCCGACCGAGATCGACACGCGGTCACCCGGTGAGGTCCAGGCGGTATCGGAACTCGTCATGTGCGGCGAGGTGCTCGGGAAATAGACGCCGTCTCCCGGACGGGCGTTGAACTCGTGGCTGAGAGGCCTGAACTCCTCCTTGAAGCGCACCTTCCTGAGCGAATGGGTGACGATGAAATCCTCCACCGCCTCGGCCGGCACGATGCTGCGATCCGCATGGTCCCAGACGTACAGCGTCTTGCGCCCATGCAACTGCAGCCAGAAGTTGTTCTCGCGATCGATGTGGAAGGGCGTCACCGAGGGCGGCACCGTGATGAAGACGAAGCCGTTCACCCGAAAGATGTCCGGCTGCTCGCGTTCCACATAGAAGCGCATGGTGTCGACGATGTCGAACAGCAAGGCCTGGTAGCGCGGAATGACTTCGATGTTGTAGAGGGCGAGCCACGAATTCAGCTCTTCGATGCGCTCGAAACACTCGTCGATGCTGCGCCCGTCCGGATGCAGGCTGTCGTGCGCGATCTTGGAAGCCGGGGTGATGTCCGGCCGCATGAACCGGCACTGGCTGAACGGGACGAGCTCCTTGGCGAGCTTCGCGAGTTCGCGCATTTGAAACAGAGGATGCTCGTGCAGGTTGTGATGCAACGTAGCAATCCTGTAGGTCGAAAAACTTGCAGGGTCATCCATCCACAACCTATGGGTTGCAGAGGACGGCACGGCAATCGCGGTGCAATCTCCCATCGCATCTCCCCGGCGCGCTTCATCGCGTCTAATACTTTCGTTTACCTTTCCACAGCCAGATTAAACGGCAGCCGGCGAGAACGGACCACCCGTAGACCGCGCGCGGAACAAGGTTGTCCCGTGAGATCATTTGACTCTCCCATCATGGGAAGGTTGAAGCTCCTTGCCAGCTGCAACACCGTCTGGAAATAGGAGAGTTCATGAACGACAGCCTGGCGCTACGGCCGCCCGCATCGAGCCACGACGCCGGCGAGCAGACGCTGAGTCTGCAGATCGAGGGCATGACCTGCGCATCCTGCGTCTCGCGCGTCGAGAAGGCGCTGGCCAAAGTGCCGGGCGTGGCTTCCGCGACGGTGAACCTGGCCACAGAGAAGGCAGAGGTCGCGTTCGTCGACCGCTCGCTCGACGTGCACAGCCTGATCGCCGCCGTTCAGAAGGCGGGCTATGCCGCGCACGAGGTCGAGGAGGAGGCGCCCGTTGCGCCGGCCACGGTCGCTCGCCGCTGGCCCGACTGGTGGCCGGTCGCGGTGGCGGCCCTGCTCTCGGCGCCGCTGATGCTGCCGATGTTGGGCCTCCTGTTCGGCAGCGCGTGGATGCTCGACGGCTGGCTGCAGCTCGCGCTGGCGACACCGGTGCAGTTCTGGCTCGGAGCGCGCTTCTACCGCGCCGGATGGAAAGCCCTGAAGGCTGGCACCGGCAATATGGATCTGCTGGTGGCCCTCGGCACCACGGCCGGCTACGGGCTGAGCGTCTACCTGCTCTATACCCATGCGGGCGACGGCATGCCGCCGCATCTGTACTTCGAGGCCTCGGCGGTGGTGATCACGCTGGTGCTGCTGGGCAAGTGGCTGGAGACGCGGGCCAAGCGCCAGACCACCGAGGCGATCCGCGCCTTGAATGCATTGCGTCCGGAGCGCGCCCGCGTGCGCCGCAACGGCGTGGACCGGGACGTCGCGCTCGGGCAGGTCCAGGTCGACGACCTGGTGGTCGTGCGGCCCGGCGAGCGCGTGCCGGTGGACGGCCTCGTGGCCGAGGGCGCGAGCGAGGTCGACGAGTCGCTAATCACCGGCGAAAGCCTGCCGGTCGCCAAACAAGTGGACGACGCGGTGACCGGCGGTGCCGTCAACGGCCAGGGCCTGCTCGTCGTCCGGACCACCGCGGTGGGCGCGGAATCGACGCTCGCGCGCATCGTGCGGCTGGTCGAATCCGCGCAAGCGAAGAAGGCGCCGATCCAGCGCCTGGTCGACCGGGTCAGCAGCGTCTTCGTGCCGATCGTCATCGGCATCGCGCTCGTGACCGTGCTCGGCTGGGGCTTGGGCACGGGCGACTGGGAAGCCGCGATCCTCAATGCGGTGGCCGTGCTCGTGATCGCCTGCCCCTGCGCGCTGGGTCTAGCGACGCCGACCGCGATCATGGCCGGCACCGGCGTGGCCGCGCGCCACGGGGTGCTGATCAAGGACGCCGAGGCGCTCGAAGTGGCGCACAGCGTGAAGATCGTTGCCTTCGACAAGACGGGCACGCTGACCGAAGGTCGGCCGGAACTGGCGGCCTTCGAAGCGGTGGACGGCGATGCAACCGCCCTGCTGCGCGCAAGCGCAGCCATCCAGGCGGGCAGCGAGCATCCGCTGGCGCGCGCGGTGCTCGCGCGAGCGCAGCAGATGGGCCTCGCGATCCCGCGCGCCGGCGAAGTGCGCGCCGCGGCCGGGCGCGGCATGGCGGCCACGGTCGAGGGCCGCGCGCTGCGTCTGGGCAGCACGCGTTTCATGCGCGAGCTCTCGGTGCCGCTGGGCAAGCTCGACGCGCGCGCCTCGCAGCTGCAGGCCGAAGGCCGCACCGTGTCCTGGCTGGCCGACGTCAGCGAAGGTCCGAAGCTGATCGGCCTCCTTGCCTTCGGCGATGCGCCGAAGGCGAATGCCGCGGCCGCCATCGAACAACTGCACGCGCAGGGCATCCGCACGGCGCTGGTCACCGGCGACAACCGCGGCAGCGCCGAGGCGGTGGCGAAGCTGCTGAAGATTGACACCGTGCGCGCCGAGGTGCTGCCCGAAGACAAGGCCGCCGTGGTCGCGCAGCTCAAGGTCGAGGGCCAGCGCGTTGCGATGGTGGGCGACGGCATCAACGATGCGCCGGCGCTGGCCGCGGCCGACGTCGGCATCGCGATGTCCACCGGCACCGACGTCGCGATGCATGCGGCCGGCATCACGCTGATGCGCGGCGACCCGGCGCTGGTGAGCGACGCGATCGACATCTCGCGCCGCACCTACGCCAAGATCCGGCAGAACCTGTTCTGGGCCTTCGTCTACAACGTGGTCGCCATCCCGCTCGCGGCCTTCGGCCTGCTGAGCCCGGTGATCGCCGGCGCGGCGATGGCCTTCAGCAGCGTGAGCGTGGTGAGCAATGCGCTGCTCCTGCGGCGCTGGAAAGGAGGTGCGTGATGAGCAGTACTTTTGCGGGGCCGTTCAACATCGGCGATGCAGCCACCCGCTCGGGGGTCAACGCCAAGATGATCCGGCACTACGAATCTCTCGGCCTGTTGCCCAAGATCAGCCGGACGGACTCGGGCTACCGCCAGTACACCGGGAACGATGTGCACACGCTGCGCTTCATCCGGCGAGGGCGCGCGCTCGGCTTCAGCATGGCCGAGATTGCCGAGCTGCTGAAGCTGTGGCAGAACAAGCGCCGTGCAAGCGCTGACGTCAAGCGCATCGCGCTCGCACATGCGGAAGATCTCGGCCGGCGCATCGAAGAGATGGAAAGCATGAAGCGCACGCTGGAGCGGCTGGCGGATTGCTGTCAGGGAAACGAGCGGCCAGACTGTCCGATCATTGACGAGCTCGCCGACCTCACCGGAATTGCGGGCCGCCATCCTGTTGCTGCCAAGCGCCAAATCTTGCAGGCGGACTCGACAGTCTAGGTGCCGGATCAAGAAGCTGGTTTGCGTGGCGAGGAACTGTTCTACCTGCCGATACACAAATCATCATGACGAGGACCGGAGGCCTCAGATGATTCGTGCGAGCCTCGCCCAACGACAGACTCTCCACGCCTGGATGCTCGCATGCGCACTTGGCGTCCTCGCGGCGCCGCCGGTTCGTGCCGGCCAACCGGTGACCCTGACTCACGTCCACGGGCTGTCCTATAGCGCTGACGGAAAGCAGCTCCTGATCCCCAGCCACCATGGCCTTGCCGTGTACGCGGACGGGCATTGGTCCAAGGCGGAGGGGCCGGCGCACGACTACATGGGCTTCTCCGCCACGCGCGATGCGCTGTACAGCAGCGGGCACCCGGCGCCGGGTTCCGAGCTGACCGATCCCTTTGGCCTGATCAAGAGCAGCGACGGCGGCAAAACCTGGCAGCAGCTCGGGCTCACGGGCGAGTCGGACTTCCACATACTGGCAACCAGCTTCGCGACCAACGCCGTGTACGTGGCCAACAAAGAGGCAAACACCCGCATGAGCCAAGTCGGCATCTACCACACGCGGACCGACGGCCTCAGGTGGCGACGCGCCGCGGCCAAGGGACTGGGGCGCTGGCTCCATAGCCTGGCCGTGCATCCCACCGACGCTGCCGTCGTCGCCGCCAGCACGGACGAGGGACTCTATCTGTCCCGGAATTCGGCCGAGAGCTTCGAGCGGCTGGTCGGCGGCATGGTGACTGCCGCAAGCTTCGATCTGGATGGGCAGCACTTGTGGTTCAGCACCTATGCCGACAAGGCGGTGCTGGCGAGGATCGTATTGAAGGCCAGGGCCAAGGCCGAAGAGGTGCCGATCCCAGCGCCGACAGACGATGCTGTGGCGTACATCGCGCAGAACCCTGTCCGGCGCGGAGAGATCGCGATCGCGACCTTCAAGCGAAGCGTGTTTCTCAGCAAGGACCAGGGTCGGACCTGGACGCAGATCGCGAAGGGCGGAACGACCCATGAGTGACTCACATGTGTCGGGGCATGTTGATGCGTCTGCGGCAGCAAGCGGAAGCATCCTGAAATTGCCGCTCAAGTAGTCCCCAAGGCCTGCTTAACCCTGAAAAAAGGTGGGGTTCGTACATGTCGGATTGACCTTCCCATGATGGGAGAGTTGATATTTCCTGAATTGGAAATCTAAAGACAGGAGATGTCGATGAGCAACAGCATGCGTCGCGGCGCTGGAAAGGAGGTGCGTGATGTGCAGCACCTTTGATGGGCCGTTCAATATCGGTCAGGCATCCGCCCGTTGCGGGGTCAATGCCAAGATGATCCGTCACTACGAATCGCTTGGACTGTTGTCCAAGGTCGGCAGCACGGACTCGGGCTACCGCCAGTACACCGAGAAGGATGTGCACACGCTGCGGTTCATTCGGCGCGGACGCTCTTTCGGCTTCAGCATGGCCGAGATTTCTGAGCTGTTGAAGCTGTGGCGGAACAAGCGCCGCGCAAGCTCCGACGTCAAACGCATTGCTCTGACGCATGCCGACGACCTCAGCCGGCGTATCGAAGAGATGGAAAGCATGAAGCGCACGCTGGAGCGGCTGGCGGACTGCTGCCAGGGAGACCAGCGGCCGGACTGCCCCATCATCGACGAACTCGCCGAGCTCAGCGGGTTCGCAGACTGCCATCACAGGTCCAAGGCTCAAGTCCTAGCGACCTAGCCTGCGGCCGATACCAGAAGCCTGTTGACCTTCCTATGGTTGGAGGGTCGAGACTGACAATACAAGAGGTCTCAATGAATCCACATTCCCGCCATCCGACCGCGCCCATCGCGACTCCCGAGGAAGCTTCGCACGGACAACACGATCATCGAGACCACGGTGCTGATGGCCGGGATGCCGGAGGTGGGTCTGGTGGTCACCGCGGCGCTGCGATAAGCGCACTCGAAGGACTCACATGAAAAGACGTTCATTCCTCTTCACAATCGGAGCGACCCCCTTCCTGCAGCCAGGCCAGTCCCTTGCAGCTGCTCCGATCCAGGTCCACAAGAACCCGAAGTGCGGCTGCTGCAGCGCTTGGGTCGACCATTTGAAGGCCGCCGGTTTTTCCGTGCGGGTGACGGAAACTCCGGACATGTCCAGCATCCGCAGGCGCTTCGGAATGCCGGAGCGCTTGGCAGGTTGCCATACCGCGACGCTGGAGGGCTATGTCCTGGAAGGTCATGTGCCCGCGGCCGATATCAAGCGCCTGATGGCGACGAAGCCGCAAGCCGTCGGCCTCGCTGTACCTGGCATGCCCGTTGGTTCGCCTGGCATGGAGTACGGCAACCGCCGCGAGCCCTACAAGGTGCTGCTCATTGATCGCCGAGGCCGGGATAGCGTCTTTGCCAGTTACCCGGGCAGTTCAACCGTTGGAGGCGCAGGATGAGATTCGCTTCTTTCCTGGCTCTCGGCCTGGTGCTCACGGCTGCCGGCGCCCAGACGCAGACATCCCCGAATGCGATGTCAGTGACCAAGCAATCGGCCAAGCCCGGTCAGACTGCCTCGCTCCCGCTGACGGACGCCATTGTCGAACGCGTCCTTCGTGAATCCGGTGAAATCGTCTTGGAGCATGAGGATTTGCCCAATCTCGCGATGCCTGCGATGACCATGGCTTTCGACGTCGGAAACAAGAAGATGCTCGATGCGGTAAAGCCCGGCGACAAGGTGCGCTTTCAGGCGGAAATCGTGAAAGGTAGGCCAACCATCACACACATGGAACTTGCTAACAAACCCGCGCGTGCACGCGGTCGGTAGCCAGTATCTGGCTTAGGTGAATAGCCAAACCCCTGACAAGCCCACTACAATTTCAGCGATGGTCAGCTTTCGCGCAATCCTGCTGTGGCTCATGATGCTCGCAGTGCCCTTTCAGGGCTACGCGGCTGCGGCCATGGCGTTTTGCGCACCTGAGCCGGCGCAGATGAGTGCCGGCGTGGTGCACGATCACAGCCAGCGCGACCGTGCCTCGCCGCAAGGCGTCGAGCATCATCACGTGAATGTGAGCGGCGACGATGGCGAGGACCATCACGTCGCTCAGAGCGCGCAGGACGACCAGTCCGATGCGTTCCACAAATGTGGCAACTGCGCGGCGTGTCATTCGGTCGGGATGATGCCGACGCTCGGGACATCCCTTCTTCACGGTCTCCCGCCGGCCGACCTTGCAGAGCCTTTTCACGCGATGGCGACTGTCTCGCCCAGCGTTCCTCACAAACCTCCTCGCGCGTAACCGCGTCCAGCGTCCGGCAGCTCGGCTGCCGGCGCGCGGACGCGCATGCATCGCTCGTGTCGTCACGCCCTTCGCGGGCTCGCTGACGACATGCCGTTCATGAACATCGCGAGGATCCCATGTTCACTTTCTTGCCGGCCCGATGGCTGGCTGCCTTGCCCGCCCTGGCTGCTCTTGCAGCGGGCGCTCAGACCAGCCCTGCGCCAAACACCGCGGCCGCCACCGAAGCCGCGGCACCGCTTTCTTTCCGCTCGGCCATGGAGGGCTACAAGCCTTTCGCCGAAGAAAAGCCCATTCCGTGGAAGGAGGCCAACGAGACCGTTTATCAACGCGGAGGCTGGCGCGCCTACGCCAAGGAGGGTGCCGGCGAAACCGATGACCCGCACGCCGGGCATTCGATGTCCACGCCGATGGCAGCACCCCCGAAGGAAAAGCCATGAGGCGAACGCTGCAGATTGCCTGGATCGCACTCGCCGCTGCATTCCTCGCCGGCTGTGCTTCCGTTGGAATCGACGATGCGCTAAAGGAGACGAATTCCTCCGCCTCGCAGTTCACCGGGGGGAAACTCGAACTGAGTCGAACCAGGGAGCAGCGGGAGGCCCGCACGGCGCTTTCCGAGGAGTTGCTCGGCAAGCCGCTTTCTCAGGATGATGCAGTCCGCCTGGCACTTGCGAACAGTCCTGCAGTCCAGGCGCTCATCGCGCAAAGCTGGGCCGACATTGCTGCGGCCAACCAGACGAGCCGGCTGACCAACCCCGTGTTCAGCTTCGAGCGCGTGCGCCTCGGCGACGAGCTCGAGATCGGGCGCTTGCTGTCTTTCGGACTGGTCGATCTCATCCTGCTGCCCCAGCGGCTTTCGATTTCCCGAAGCCAGGCCGCGCAAGCGCAAGTGCAGTTGAGCGGCACGGTGGTGGACCAGGTCACGCAGGTGCGGCAAGCCTGGGTGCGCGCCGTGGCGGCCCAGCAGTCGCTGCAGTATGCAGAGCAGGTCAAGGAATCGGCCGAGGCCAGCGCCGAACTCGCACGGCGCATGCAGCTCGTCGGCAATTTCAGCAAGCTGCAGCGCGCACGCCAGCAGGTGTTCTATGCAGACGCCACGACGCAGCTTGCATCGGCGCGACACGCGGCTACGGCCGCGCGTGAAGAGCTGGTCCGCGCCCTTGGCCTGGACGATGCCCAGGCGGCCAAGCTGAAGCTGCCTGAGCGCCTGCCGGATCTGCCCAAGGCACCTCGCGAAGCACGCGACGTGGCTGCGACCGCCAGCGAGCAACGCCTGGATGTGCAGCAAGCCCGAGCGCAACTCGACGTCGCCGGGAAGTCGCAGGGCATCAACCTGCTGTCGACCTTCATCGACGTGGAGGCCGGCATCCGGCGGGACACGGTGTTCGACAACGCGGCGGGCACCCGAGGGACGCGGCGCGGTTTCGAGCTCGACATCCGGCTGCCGCTCTTCGACTGGGGATCCGCCCAGCGCAACGCGCTGAACGCCCAGGCGCTCGCTGCGGCCAACCGCTACGACGCCACCGTGCGCGGCGCGACCTCGCAGCTGCGCGAAGGCTATTCCGCCTATCGCACGGCCTACGACATCGCGCGCCACTACCGCGACGAGATCGTGCCGCTGCGCCAGGCCATGGCCGACGAGAACGTGCTTCGCTACAACGGGATGCTGATCGGCGTCTTCGAGCTGCTGGCCGAGGCCCGCGACCAGATCGCGAGCGTGAACAACGCCATCAACGCGCAGCAGCAGTTCTGGCTGGCGGACGCAGCGCTTGCGGCGTCCGTGATCGGCAAGCCCTCGGCCATGACGGCACCGACGGCCAGCGCAGGCGCACCGCCTGCGGCCGCTGCCGCTCACTGAGCGGCGCTCCTTCTACGGATCAACATGACAAACAGACGCAACTTTCTCAGCGGTGCAGGCGCCATCACGGGCGCCATCGCCGCCGCTTCGGTCGGCAAGGTGGCGATGGCTGCCTTGCCCGAGCCCGTGCTCCAGACGAAACCCGACACGATGCCGCCGCTGGCGCCATCCACCGGGCGGTCATACAACCCCGTCGTCACGCTCAATGGCTGGACGCTGCCCTGGCGCATGAACAGCGGCGTCAAGGAGTTCCACCTGGTGGCCGAGCCCGTGGTGCGCGAGATGGCGCCCGGCTTCAAGGCCCACCTGTGGGGCTACAACGGCCAGTCGCCGGGGCCCACCATCGAAGTGGTCGAGGGCGACCGCGTGCGCATCTTCGTCACCAACAAACTGCCCGAGCACACCAGCATCCACTGGCACGGCCAGCGCATTCCCAACGGCATGGATGGTGTGACCGGCCTGACGCAGCCGGCGATCCAGCCCGGCAAGACCTTCGTCTACGAGTTCGTCGCGCGCCGCCCTGGAACCTTCATGTACCACCCGCATGCGGACGAGATGACGCAGATGGCGATGGGGATGATGGGCTTCTGGGTCACGCATCCCAAGGCCAGGCACCCGCTGATCGACGAGGTCGACCGCGACTTCGTCTTCTTGCTCAATGCCTACGACATCGAGCCCGGCAGCGCGACGCCCAAGATCATGACCATGCTGGACTTCAACCTGTGGTCCTGGAACAGCCGCATTTTTCCGGGCATCGATTCGCTCAACGTGCGGCTGAACGACAAGGTGCGCATCCGGTTCGGCAACCTGACGATGACGAACCACCCGATGCATCTGCACGGCCACGAGTTCGTGGTCACGGGGACCGATGGCGGCCCGACACCGAAGAGCAGCCGCTGGCACGAAGTGACGACCGATGTGGCGGTCGGCCAGATGCGCCAGATCGAGTTCCTTGCGGACGAAGAGGGCGATTGGGCCTTCCATTGCCACAAGAGCCACCACACGATGAACGCGATGGGCCATGACGTGCCGACCATGATCGGCGTGGACCACCGTGACGTGGTCAAGAAGATCACCAAGCTGGTCCCGGACTACATGGTGATGGGCGAGCGCGGCATGGCCGACATGGGCGAGATGGAGATGCCGCTGCCCGACAACACCGCGCGAATGATGAGCGGCGAAGGTCCGTTCGGCTCCGTCGAGATGGGCGGCATGTTCAGCGTCGTCAAGGTGCGCAGGGGACAGAGGCCCCGCGACTACTCGAACCCAGGTTGGTTCAAGCATCCCAAAGGCCAGGTCGCGTACGAATTCAACGCGACGATGCCCGAGGCACCGCGCGCCAAGGGCGCCGGTTCAGCTGCCATGCCCGCGCAAAACATGCCCGCCAAAAACATCGAGGTCCAGGTCCGCAAGCCCAGCGGTCACTCGGGCCATTGATTTCTTCTTTAACCACCCTCTGAAAGGACTTTCATGAAAACCCTCCGCCACACCGCTTTGGCTGCGTTGAGCGCTTTGGCTACAACAGGCGTCCATGCCTCCGGCACGCATGCCGGCGGTCACCACTCCGAAGAGCTCATCGGCAAGCCCGGCGTCGTCGCCAAGGCGACCCGCACGGTCAAGGTCGACATGACCGACGGCATGCGCTTCAGCCCGGCCAGCATCGATGTGAAGCAAGGCGAGACCGTGCGCTTCGTGGTCACCAACTCCGGCAAGCTCAAGCACGAACTGGTGCTTGGCACCGAGAAGGAGCTGAAGGAGCACTACGAAGTCATGAAGAAGAATCCGGAGATGGAACACGCCGATCCGAACATGGTGACGCTCGCCGCCGGCAAGACGGGCGAGATCATCTGGCAGTTCACCAAGGCCGGGAAAGTCGACTTCGCGTGCCTGCAGCCGGGTCACTACGACGCCGGAATGAAAGGCGCCGTCAACGTAACCAAGGCCGCTCGCAAGTAGCGCCACCCTCGCCCCACTCCATCGAAGGAACTCACATGATCGACATTCGTACCGCTCTCGCCGCCACCATTGCTGCGCTCGCCCTCTCAGGTTTGGCCTCCGCACAGACTGGCAGTGGCACCGCTGCACCGACTGCAGGTTCTGCGCCATCGTCCGCTGCCAGCGACCTCGCCGAGGGCGAGGTCCGCAAGGTGGACAAGGAAAGCAAGAAGCTCACGCTCAAGCATGGTCCTCTGAAGAGTCTCGACATGCCTGGCATGACGATGGTCTTCCAAGTGAAGGACGACGCTATGCTGGACAAGGTCCAGGCCGGGGACAAGATCCGTTTCCAGGCCGAGAAGATCGACGGCAAATTCACCATCACCAAGCTCGAAGCGGCGCGCTAGGCCTCAGAGTGCGCCGCTCGCAACGGCGCAACGTCCGGAAAGGAGGTTCCCATGACACACGCGAGTGCTGCGCAGATCATGCGCGAGCTACTGGAAGGACCGGTCGCTCGACCCGCGTTGCTGCGGTGGCGGCGACAGCAATTCCTCGCCAAGGAAGGATTCGGCTTCTATTTTGGGGTGTTCGAGAGCTTTGCGGCCGCGCGCGAATGGCTGCCGCCGAATCCGGGATTCAATCACGACACATTGGCCACCGAGTATGTCGAGGTCCGGACCCGGCAGGTATTTACCTATGACTATCCGATGATGTGGTGGCTTGACCGAGCGTTTCGTCACGGCGCCGCGAGCGTGCTCGATATCGGCGGCTCGGTCGGCGTTCACTACCACGCGTATCGGTCATACATCGATATGCCATCGGCGCTGACATGGCGCATTGTCGAAGTTCCGGCAATGGTCGCCATCGGCCGCAGGCTGGCTGCAGAACGCGGGGCGATGGCACTGAGCTTCACCGACGATCTGGAAGAGGGCCTGACCAGCGCCGGCGCTGACATCTGGATCTCATCAGGTACTCTTCATTACATGGAAGATGCGCGGCCGAGCGATCTGCTCAAGCGATGCCTTGAGGCGCCCATGCACATCCTTCTCAACAAGCTGCCGCTCTACGAAGGCGATGACTTCGTCACCACGCAGAACATCAGCGAAGGCTGTTTTGCACCCATGCATGTTTTCAACCGCGATCGATTGATACGAAGCATCGAAGCACTGGGCTACCACCTTCGGGATCGATGGGCAGTCCACGAGCGGGCGCTGTACCTGCCGGGCTACCCGGAACGCTCATTTCCGTCCTTCACAGGTCTGTATTTCGCGGCCGAGTCGCAATCAGCCGCCCCGCTCGCCGGAGTTTCGGCACATCCCAAGGAGATCGAGATGCCACATGAAAGATGTACCGAATGCATCGAGGCCTGCAGCGACTGCGCGGTCCGGTGGCATCGATGAGGGCCGCCAACCCATGAAGATCCTGCTGATAGGCAACTATGTGCCTGACAATCAGACCAGCATGCGAGCTTTCATGCGAGTCCTTGAGCGTGAGTTGTCGAACCAGGGTTGCGAGCTGCGCATCCTCACGCCTAAGCGGTGGCTGCAGCGCGTGCCACAAACGTCCCTCTTGTGGAAGTGGCTTGGCTACTTAGACAAGTTCGTCCTTTTCATCCCTACGCTTGCTACGCAGTCGCGTTGGGCGGACGTCGTTCACATTTGCGATCACTCCAACAGTATGTACGTGCGCTGGGTGAAAAGCAGCCCGACGGTCATCACCTGCCACGATGTCATCGCCGTGCAGGCCGCCAGAGGCATGGTGCAAGGGTGGAACGTCGGTTGGAGCGGACGCGTGTTCCAGCGGCTCATCGCGTCGGGACTTGCGAAGGCCGACCTGATCGCCTGCGTCTCGCACATGACGCGACGTGAGCTGCTGGGCTTGAAGTTCGCGGATGAGCGTAGGGTGACAACGGTGCTCAACGGCCTCAACGACAGCTTCTATCTTGTCCAGCCAGAGGAAGCCGACGCACTGATCGAGCGTTTCGGGTTGTGCGCAAACGACAAGTACCTGATCCATGTCGGCTCGGACTTGCCGCGCAAGAATCGCAAGGCGGTCGTCGAGACGTTCATTGCGCTGCAGCAGCGTGCTGCTGCATGCGGCGGCCCTCCTATCGTGCAGCACCTGGTTTTCGTGGGGCCGAGTTTGGAGACAGACCTGATCGACTTGGCATCCCACCATGGCGTTGCGGATCGGATAAGGACCTTGCAACACGTCTCCCATGAGGAACTGCGCGCGCTCTACGCCAGCGCCACGGCCTTGTTGTTCCCTTCCCTGCAGGAAGGGTTCGGCTGGCCGTTGATCGAGGCGCAGGCCTGCGGCTGCCCGGTCTTCACGTCCGACCTGGCGCCGATGAATGAGATCGGAGGCCCCGGCGTGTGCTACGTGGATCCACACAATCCCGAAGCCATGGCCCAGGCCATCGAGCAGGCGGCTGGGCGATTTGAGGAGATGCGCGCCTTGGGATTGGAGAACGCTCTGCAGTACTCGGCGGCACAGATGATGGCGAACTACCTCGCTGCATATCGCCGCGTGCTGGGAGCACGGCAGCGCCGCCAATAGGGCCGCGCGGGTCGCGACGGTGCGCTTCGATCGTCTCGTTCCACAGCTTCGGCATCACCCCAATATACGTGACGACATGACACACCGCCTCCGCAAGTTCGCGCTCATCGTACATGTCGTCTCCTCGGTCGGCTTGCTCGGCGCGATCTCCAGCTTCCTGGCTCTCGCCATTGCCGGTGTGACCAGTCAAAACGCTCAAATGGCGCGCGCCGCCTATCTCGCGATGGAGTTGATCGCCGCCGGCGGCCTGCTGGTGTTGCTCGTGCCCGCCGTGCTGTCGGTTTACAAGCCGCGGGGCAGGACCCAGTACGGAGTGCGTAAAGAGCACGAGCAGCGTGCGTTGTTGCAGCCCCATGAACTCGCTTGAGCTGAAGGTCCCGCCTCCTGCAGTGGCGCTGCTTTTCGGCGTCCTCATGTGGCTCGTGTCCTCACTGGTCGCGCCGCTTGAAGTGCCGTCTGGCCCTCGCGTATCGGTTGCCCTTGTTCTTGCTTCAGTTGGCCTGGTTTTCGGCGTCTCGGGCATGGTCTCCTTCTGGCGAGCAAGAACCACGATGAATCCAATCAAGCCTATGGCTACATCGTCTCTGGTTACCAGCGGTGCCTTTCGCTTCACACGCAATCCCATGTACCTCAGCCTTCTGCTCTACCTGCTTGCGTGGGCCGTGTACTTGTCAAACGTGTGGGCCTTGCTCTTTGTGCCCGTGTTCGTGCTCTACATCAACGAATTCCAGATCAAGCCTGAGGAGCGCGCGTTGTCCTCGCTGTTTGGTCCAGATTACGCCGCATACAAGGAAAGGGTTCGCCGCTGGCTGTGAGGCCGAACCTCCTCCATCCATTTGGCTACGTCGTGGCGGCGGTCAAGTAATCTGGGCACGATCTGCGGGGATGGCGAGCAGGCCTTCCCCGCAACATTGCCTCCGCGCCTGGACCGGCGGGCACTTCACCGAGCTGAATGAGCAGAACACGCAGCAATCGCCGGGCTGCGGTCGCAGCAGGGTCTTGCAGTTCTCGCATTCATAGAAAAACTGGCAGGCGTCGACGGGCATGTCCTCGCGTTTTGCGTGGCCGCAGTGCGGGCATGTCAGCACCGAGTCGAGAATCAAGGCGCTGCGCGAGTTCTGTCCTCCCGTCATGGGCGCGCCTGCCCGGTCCCGCAGCCATCTGTGCTGCAGTGCTTGTTCGCGGGCGACAAAAGATCCCACAGCGAGACGCCGACCATGAAGGCCAGCCCCGTGTACAGCAGCCCGGCGGTCCACCGCTGGCCGAAGAACAGCAGCATGGCCGCGAGCACCATCGCCGGGCCGATCATGCCCAGCAGGCTGCGATGCCACTGACGATGGCTGAACCAGCCGACGGCGTTGGCGACCAGCGCGACGGCCGCGAACAGTGGAAGCAGGGTGCTGAGGAACAGGCCCTCGTACGCGCTGAAGATGCCCAGGCCTGCGGCGGCGCCGAGGCTCGCCAGGGCCGGAAAGCAGGCCGGGCACGAGGCCGCCGAGGCAACGCTGCCCAGAGCACCGGCCTTGTCGGCCGCACGCGTGATCCATTCCATGGATCGGCTCCTTGTCTCTTCGATGAGCCCACAATACTCCCGTACTCAAGTACGGAGTCAACCGGTATGGAACAGGCAATCGACACCCTGAGCATCGGCGCCTTCGCTGAGAGGGCCGGCGTCAATGTGGAGACCATCCGGTTCTACCAGCGCAAGGGACTGCTGCCGGAACCAGAGAAGCCATACGGCAGCATCCGGCGCTACGGCAAGGCCGATGTGGCGCGGGTCCGATTCGTCAAGTCTGCCCAGCGCCTGGGCTTCAGCCTCGACGAGATCGCCGGATTGCTCACCCTGGACGATGGCGCGCATTGCGACGAGGCGCGCCAACTCGCGGAGCAAAAACTCGCCGATGTGCGTGCCAAGCTGGCGGACCTGCATCGCATCGAGTCAGTCCTGGCCACCTTGATTGACGACTGCTGCGCGAGCCGCGGCAGGGTGTCTTGCCCATTGATCGCCGCGCTGCAGGGCTAGTGCGTTGAGAGGAGTACCTGCCGCAACTACCAGTTGACTGGCTTCAGGTCGGGCCCAACGATGTGATCAGGGTGGGCCGGGCCGGCATGGTTCACGTCATGCGTGAAATGCGCGCCATACCAGACCACGACATCGTGGTTCGATATGGCCTCGCCATTGACCCATCGATCGATGTCGGCCTCGTACGGCGGGCCAATCGCGACGGAACCGTCATCGATCTCGCTACCCCGGTAGCGCAGTATCCAGACGTCTCCGCGACCAAAGGGCGCATCTGGCTCGGCGCCGGCGACCCCGTCGCTCGCGTTCGGGATGATTTCGTAGCCCTCCCGGCTGACGGTGTTCTCCACGCGCCACTTGCGCTTGCGCGCAAAGTCGCGCGCCCTGCGGATCTCGAATGACTTGGTGTGCCACTTGCTCGATCCGACCAAGGGCGGATCATTGAACTCTCGCACTCGATTGTTGCCCGCGGTCCGAATATCGAAGTCCAGGCGCCAGTAGACATGGTGATGGTGCACGTTGCACACGCACTGGCTCTCGACGGCGGCAAAACCAAAGCGCGGTCGAATGGTGCCGTTGGTGCCAAGGCGCCACTCACTGACGTAGCGGTACCAGCCCGCTTCCATTTCACTCACGAGGACCACCTCGTTGCCACGCACGTAGATGCCGACCCCGAGAAAATTCCCGGTGTCGGAGGCCGTGTCCATGATGGTCGAGGCGGGCACCGAACAGAGACGGAAGCCCGGCGCCACGTCGATGCCTTGTGCCTGGATCATTCCTTCCTGGTATTGCCAGTCGCGATAGGGACCACAGGCGTCCGCGTCGTACTTGACGTTCAGGATCGGCACATGGGCTCGGTACAGAACGCGCTTGCTCTTGTAGTCGACGAAGCGCAGTTCGATGCCCGAGCCGTTAGTGCCACTTGACGCGGCCGGGCGTACGGCGAGGAAGCGCCACAGGGTCTGGCCGCCTTGAGTCACTGTCACCCAGACTTGGCCGGCCGTGCCCTTGGCGGCCGTGGCCTGATTGGCATCATGCGGCACGCCGCACAACCCGCCTCCGTGAGGACGCGCGTTGCCAGGCGCACGCCCCTCGAATCGAGTCACTGCGCGCGCCGCTAGATCGACAGCGACGATCTCGTGCTCCGCGTTGGGGCCCCGGGGGAGCAAGCCGACGGCGATACGGCGTTCGATGCTTCCGTCGGGCAACTCGGTCAGCGAAAGAGCCGGGATCGGCTGGTATGGCTCTGACTGGCCGCCAGCGAGAGCAGCACCCAAGGCTGCATCACGGCGCACGATCTTGACGGCAGCGGCGAATTCGGCATCCGACGGCGGCGGGGGAAGGGCCGATTCGGTCAGCGACAGCTTGCGCGGCGCGCTGAGCAGCCCTTCGGCCAAGATTGTGCGATGACGTTTGTCGTCATACAGCGTGGCACGGAACGCGCTCGGCGGTTTTGGCCTGCCGCCTTTGGCCGGCTCGGCTTCCTCCAGCGCCTCGACGTACAGGAGCCGTGCCCTGGAATGCCCGACGTAGTCGAGCAGCGCGGGATTGAGCGACAAGCGCTCGCCGATCGACGCCAGTTCTTCGCTGGTGGGCCCGAAGGACTTGATGGCGATCTTGATCCCGTGGGCAGACGAATTCCCCGTTGCGCTGGGCTTGACCATGACATCCTCACTCTTCTTTGGTGGACATAAGCACACAGTGCTCTTCTTCGACCGGCCACTGATGGCAAAGGCGATCGAGAAATCCTACGCACGACCATCGGCGCGCGCATCCACCATTCGATGGGCGCCGAATGGCTAGCAAACATGCGACAACGGCCTCCTCTCAGCCGACCAGCGTGTAGTCGATGAAGCCCTTGTTGATCTCCCCTACCTTGCGGGTCAGCCGGTAGACGCCGCCGCCTTCGCGCGTCTTGCTCGCATCGGTATTGCCCTCGATGGTGCTCAGCATGCCGGCTTCGACCGCATCGACCAGGCCGGTGTGGCCGCGGCCCTTTCCGTGGTCCATGATGAAGATCATTCCGGGCTTCACCAACGTCGGGTCGTCCGTGGCCTCGGCCGCGCGGATGCGTGCCGCGCCTCTGGAAGGCGCCTTGTTCCAGTGATCGAGACAACCGGCGGTGCGCACCATGGGATTCTTCGGCCGGCCCAGCTTCTTCGACGCCTCGTCGAAGCAGTAGTAGACGAAGGCGCAGCACCACGGCAAGCCGGGTGACGCCCCTGTCCGCGCGAGGTACTTTTCGACGTCGGGGCCGCGATTCGAGTTCATCGGGATCTCGCGCACTTCCTTCGCCTCTTCGCCTGCCGCGACCGCCAGCACTTGCGCCAGCAGATCACTGCCCGCAACGTTGTCGGATGCGATGGTGTCCAGGCCGAACAGGGCGCCCCAGGTCAGCGAGCCGATCTCGCCGTCCTGCTTCAACGGACGGCCTGCCGGATCGACATGGCGGGCCTGGAAGAGCTTGACCACGCGCTTCATGTCGGCGTCGAATGCGGTGCCCTGCGGATCATCGAGATTGCTTTCGCCCGCCATCATTCGATTGAGCTGGCCGCGCACGGCCTGGACGACCGAGGCATCCGCCTCCCCGAGCTTGACGACGCGTCCGGGATATTCCATGGGCTTCTCCTTGCTGGTGCGGACTCAGCTTAGGTTTGCCCTCACGGAAATTCATCTGGCAAACGGCGTATCCCGGAATGCCGCACCGATCTGCTCGCCGAGCGCCAGCAGCGGCGCACTCAGCTCGGGCGCTATTTCGGCATCGCCTTCGACCACATCAACCAGTTCGCCGAAGGAAGGTTGAAAGAAGCGCTCAATCCCTCGGTATTGCCGGCGGCCTAGGGCTTGTCTTCGGGGACCTGGCCGAAACGCTGAAACATGGCGGACCCGAGCCGTTTGATCTCCATCATCGCATCGGTCTTCGGTGCTTCTTCCCCGGCAAGAACGGCCGCCGCATGCGATGCGGAGGCGCTTGCCCTTCGCGCGCGGTTCGCGCACTTGGCGAGCTCCTGCTTTCGCTCGCTCAGCGTGAAGTAGGCGGCGTCCCTCAGCAAGGTCTCGGCAACCCGCAGCGCGGCCTCTGCGGCACTCAGGCTCATGTGGATGCCGGCACGTACGCGATTGCCGTAATCGTTCTCTTCCTTGAGCCGAAGTTCCGCCTCCTGCTGGGATGAAGGGAGGACGCCCAGATCGGTGGGAGCAAAGTAGGGCACGGCCTGCACCCCAAGACTTCGACCCGCAATCACCTCTTCGATGGCGGTCCTTGCTTTCTCGATCGTTTCCAGATCCAGATTTTCCATGGCAGCCTCTTTTTGCGACAGGCTCAAGTGTGGGGCGAGCAGCGCTGATGCGCACGTCTTCTGCACGGGAAACTCGGGCAACTCGTCAATTTTTGGCAACAGAGGATTCGCGCAGCCGCGACCGAAAAATGCTCGGCCGCACAAAGGTAGAACTTAACTACTGATTCGAGGATCTCTTCGAGCCGGACGCCAAGTTATCCTGTCATCCCGCCCGTCTCGCACGAGTACTTCCACGTCGCCCGCTCCTCACGCCAAGCGCTGGCCCCTCATCACGACTCCCGACATGCGCTTTGAAGGAACTCTCAAGACATGGAACGACGAACGCGGCTTCGGATTCATCGAGTCCAGTCAAGGCGGACAAGAGATCTTCGTCCACGTCAAGGCGTTCAAGGCCCGAACTGGCCGGCCGCAGATCAATCAGGTGTTCTCGTTCGAGATTGAACTCGGGCCTCAGGGCAAGAAGCGTGCAAAGAACGTTGCGCCCGTGCAGCCCGTCCGCAGACGCCCCAATGCGCGTGGCGAATCTCCGGCACAGTGGGGAACCGCCTCGCTGTTCGCCATTCCTGTCTTCTTGATCCTGTTCGTCGCAGTCAGCTTGCTCTGGAGACCGCCTCTCTGGTTTTTTGCCGCTGTCTACGTCGTGGGCAGTGCGCTGACGTTCCTGGCATACGCAGTCGACAAGTCGGCTGCACGCCGCCAAGCTTGGCGCACGTCGGAAAGCACTCTTCACCTTCTGGCCCTTGCTGGCGGATGGCCAGGCGCGCTCCTCGCGCAACAGCTCTTGCGTCACAAGTCCACCAAGGCTGAGTTCCGCAGCGTATTCTGGGCAACGGTCGTTCTCAATGCGCTTGGCTTCGTGGCTTTGTGCTCTCCGCTGCGTAGTTCATTGTGGGCGCGAGCCTGAGGTCGAATCCTGAACGTCGCCTATGCTCGGCCAGCCGCGCATGTCAAACATTGGGTTTCTCGCATGCCATCAACAAGTCTGGCGCTGTATATCTTTCTCATTTGGTCTGGCGTTCGCGCCGTGCTGCTTGCGGCTTCG
This sequence comes from Variovorax sp. LjRoot84, assembly GCF_964254305.1. Lineage (NCBI taxonomy): Bacteria > Pseudomonadati > Pseudomonadota > Betaproteobacteria > Burkholderiales > Comamonadaceae > Variovorax > Variovorax sp. LjRoot84. The sequence goes on along the minus strand of NZ_CAXUTE020000001.1, from coordinate 1,769,687 downwards.
CTGCTAGGAGGCAAACCCCTGCCCGCCCTACTCTTGGCCGTGGAGAAGGTCGAGCCATCGGTGCAAGGGGAAGAGAAGAGCGAAATGGCAAAGGGGTTCCTGTGGATCAGCGTGGTTTGGTTCGTTGCCGTCACAGCCGTCGCGGCATTTGCCTACAACTCAGCCTCAAGCGGCAGCACGTGGGGCCTGGCCATCTTCATTGCCATAGGAGGTTGGTCGCTCTATGAAGCCGCATCGAGTCCCATTGTTCTCGGTCGCATGTACCCAGGCTCCATCGGATGGAAGGACTGGCTGGCCGCCGTCATGGGGTCGGCGATCTGGGTCCTTCTCTTCGTCGTACTGGTCGCTCGGCGGTTTGGCCCTTTGGTGTCATGACACAGCGGTCGATTGAGATCGGGGGTGAAGAAGGCGACGTACCGCGCTCGCTTGGCGAGGTGCTGGACCGCACACTTGCCTTGGGTGCTGCCGTAGCCGCGAGCTTTGGAGCACCGGCAGCCGAGCTTGTTGCATGGTTGCACGAGTCGAATCTCGAAACGGCGCTCACGCCGGAAGAGCGTTCCTTTCTTGGAATGGATGCCCGCAACGCCAAGCAAGTTGCCAACATGTCGTGGCAAAGCGAGCGGCTCCTCGTTCTCCTGTGGGCTCTCTGCAAGATTGAGGAGATACCGTCTCCTGCGGAGCAGTGCCGCCTCGGAACGCTGGAGGAACTGCTGCCGCCGTACGGAGATCAGTCGCTTGCCGTGTTTCGCGAATCCGCTCGCCTTCGATCGGAGGACGAACTGTTCGACACAGCGGTCGACCTTCAAACGCTCCACGCACGCGCAAGGCAGAGGACGAAAGAGCCAAGCCACCGTGCAGGTGAGCCGGCGGTGGACATCGAGGTCGTACAGGAACGTCACCACGCGATCAATTGGCTCGTCGGGTACGAAGCTCAGTCCTGGAATGAGATCACAACTGACACCTGACAGACCTCTCCCTTGGAACGCAACGCATGCAAGCCACCATCGCCACACGCAAGCCGGTCGACGAACTCACGGCCTCGGACCTCGATGCGTTCCCCGTGTGGGAGTTCGCCATGGACGAAGAGGAAGTCGAAGAACAGGACGAAACCTGGGTGAGGCCCGTGCCAACCTCCGAAGTGCCGGCCGACGGCTTCTCACTCAGTGTGGCCGCTGTCCTCAAGCTGGCCAACGGGCGTGTCTATCCTGGCGTGATGTTCTGCGACACACATGCCGGCCTCGACATAGCGGCGGTTGCGCTTCTGACCACGGGAGGTCGCGTCCTGTTTTCGAAGAATGATTCGCCATCCGAAATCCGGCGCAGCCTGAAGCGGCTTGGACTCGGCCGTCAGCATGTCTTCCCGCTGGACTTTTGCACTCGTGTGCCCTTGGCGCGCACAGGCATCCTGGAGCGCGGCACCTTCAACTCGTCGCATGCATAGTGCCAAGATTCCAAAAACAAAAATGGGTCACAGCGATGAAGCTGCAACCCATTGATCTCTTTGAGGAATCTGGCGGAGTGGACGGGACTCGAACCCGCGACCCCCGGCGTGACAGGCCGGTATTCTAACCAACTGAACTACCACTCCTGGTAGACAACGTTCGCTCCATATGGAGCCAAGTGCTGCGACTTGTGCCCGCTTCACCGAGCGGTGAAAACTGGCGACCCTACGGGGATTCGAACCCCGGTAGCCACCGTGAAAGGGTGGTGTCCTAGGCCTCTAGACGATAGGGTCAAAACCTTCGGAACCGCGCTGCGATCAGCGCTTGTTTTCTCGACGCCCTGATGGTGGAGGTAAGCGGGATCGAACCGCTGACCTCTTGCATGCCATGCAAGCGCTCTCCCAGCTGAGCTATACCCCCTTGGGTGTCGAGCCTCAAATTATAGCCTGAAAAATCAGGCTGCTTTCAATCTCGTGATGACTGTTTCACGAGAAAAGAGCGAGAGCACCGCGTCGAGCGACGGCGTCTGTGGCGTTCCCATCACGAGCACGCGTACCGGCATCGCGAGCGCGGGCATCTTGAGGCCATGCGCGGCCAGCACTTCCTTGATGGCGGCTGCGATCGCGGCCTTGTCCCACGCGACGCTTGCGAGCTTGTCGGCCAGCGTGGCGATCGCGGGGCGCACGGCCTCGGTCACATGCTGCGCGCGATCGGTTTCGCTCGGCGCGACGTCGGCGTAGAAGGCCGCGGCCCAGTTCGCGAGCGCGACCGTGGTGTCGCAGCGGTCCTTGAAGAGACCGCAGATCGCAGGTAGCCGATCGTCGGCAGCGATGCCGCGCTTCTGCAGTTGCGACGCGACCAGCGGCGCCAGCGCATCGTCGGCCATCGCCTTCAGATGCTGCGCATTGACCCAACGCAGCTTGGCCTCGTCGAACTGCGCCGCGCTGCGGCCCAGGTGGTCGAGGTTGAACCACTCGATGAACTGCGCGCGCGTGAAGATCTCGTCGTCGCCATGGCTCCAGCCGAGGCGCGCGAGGTAGTTGACCATCGCATCGGGCAGGAAGCCTTCGTCGCGGAACTGCGTGACGGGCTTGGCGCCGTTGCGCTTGCTCATCTTCTCGCCCTGCTCGTTGAGCACGGTCGGCAGGTGGGCATAGACCGGCGGCTCCTTGCCGAGCGCACGGAAGATGTTGATCTGGCGCGGCGTGTTGTTGACGTGGTCGTCGCCGCGGATCACGTGCGTGATGGCCATGTCGATGTCGTCGACCACCACGCAGAAGTTGTAGGTGGGCGTTCCGTCGGGGCGCGCGATCACGAGGTCGTCGAGCTCGTCGTTGCCGATCTCGATGCGGCCCTTGACCTTGTCGTCCCAGGCCACCACGCCGCCCTGCGGATTGCGAAAGCGCAGCACCGGCTGCACGCCTTCGGGCACCGGGGGCAGCGTCTTGCCGGGCTCGGGGCGCCAGGTGCCGTCGTAGCGCGGCTTCTGCTTGGCCACCATCTGCTTCTCGCGCAGCGCGTCGAGCTCGGCCACGCTCATGTAGCAGGGATAGAGCTGGCCCGCGGCCTGCAGCTCGGCCAGCACCGCCTTGTAGCGGTCCATGCGCTGCATCTGGTAGTAGGGGCCCTCGTCATGATCGAGGCCCAGCCATTGCATGCCTTCGAGGATCACGTCGACGGCCGCCTGCGACGAACGCTCGACGTCGGTGTCCTCGATGCGCAGGACGAAGTCGCCGCCCGTGGAGCGCGCGAAGGCCCATGGGTAGAGGGCGGAGCGGATGTTGCCGAGGTGGATGAAACCGGTCGGCGAGGGAGCGAAGCGGGTGCGGGTCTTTTGCGTCATGCGAGGGTGCTCAAGCCGCGCAGCAGGTCGGCCTTGATGTCGTCGATATGGTCCAGCCCGACCGCCACGCGGACCAGGCCCTGGCCGATGCCGGCCGCCTGGCGCTGCGCCTCGGTGAGGCGGCCGTGCGAGGTGGTGGCCGGATGGGTGATGGTGGTCTTGGTGTCGCCCAGGTTGGCGGTGATGCTCAGCACGCGCGTGCTGTCGATCACGTGAAAAGCGTTGGCGCGCGCCGCTGCGGGATCGCCGCCCTGCACGTCGAAGGACACCACCGCCCCGCCCTGCCCCGACTGCTGGCGCATCGCGAGCTCGTGCTGCGGATGCGAGGCCAAGCCCGGGTAGTAGACGCGCGTGATCCCCGGCTGCGTTTCGAGCCATTGCGCGAGCGCGAGCGCAGCGGCGCAATGCGCCTGCATGCGGATGCCCAGCGTTTCGAGCCCCTTGAGCACGATCCAGGCGTTGAAGGGCGACAGCGCCATGCCCGCGGTGCGCACCACCGGGCCGAATACGTCGTTGACGAGCTTCGCGGGGCCGCAGATGGCGCCGGCCAGCACGCGGCCCTGCCCTTCGAGGTACTTGGTGCCCGAATGGATCACGAGGTCGGCCCCGAGCTCGGTCGGCCGCTGCAGCGCCGGCGAGCAGAAGCAGTTGTCGACCGCGAGCAGCGCACCTGCATCGTGCGCGAGATCGGCCAGCGCGCGGATGTCGCACACGTCGGTCAGCGGGTTGGTCGGCGTCTCGGCGAAGAGCAGCTTGGTGCTCGGCCGCATGGCCGCCCTCCATTCGGCGACATCGGTCTGCGAGACGAAGGTGGTCTCGACGCCGAACTTGCCGAACTCGCGCCCGATCAGGTTGAGCGTGGAGCCGAACACCGAGCGCGAGCACACCACGTGGTCGCCGGCCTTGAGCAGCCCCATGCACATCATGAGGATCGCAGCCATGCCGCTGGACGCGCCGATCGCGGCTTCGGTGCCTTCGAGCGCGGCCAGGCGCTGCTCGAAACTCGCCACCGTCGGGTTCGAGGTGCGCGTATAGGTGAAGCCCTCCTCGGTGCCGGCGAAGCGGCGCGCCGAGGTCTCGGCATCGGGCTGCACGAAGCTGCTCGTGAGGAAGAGCGCCTCCGAGTTCTCGCCGTACTGGCTTCGTTCCAGCGCCGTGCGCACCGCGAGCGTGTCGCGGTGCAGGCCGGGGGGCAGGGATCGATCGGTCACGTCGTGGTTCTTCTTCTATTCGCTCAGATTGGGCAGCGCGAGGCGCGAGGAGTCTTCCTCGGTTTCCTCGATGCGGGGACGGTTGCCGTTCATGCGCGTGATGGCCTCGGTGTCGATGTCGCCGGTCACGTAGACGCCATCGAAGCACGAGGCATCGAAGCCGTCGAGCTTCAGCGTCCCCGCCGTGCCCGGCATGGCCTTCAGGATGGCGCGCTTCATGCCTTCAACGTCCTGGTAGATCAGCGCGTCGCAGCCGATCAGCTCGCGGATCTCTTCGATGGTGCGGTCGTGCGCAACCAGCTCGTCCTTGGTCGGCATGTCGATGCCGTAGACGTTGGGGTAGCGCACCGGCGGCGCCGCGCTGGCGAGATAGACCTTGCGTGCGCCGGCCTCGCGCGCCATCTGCACGATCTCGCGGCTGGTGGTGCCGCGCACGATCGAGTCGTCGACCAGGAGCACGTTGCGGCCCTTGAACTCGCTCGCGATCACGTTGAGCTTCTGGCGCACCGACTTCTTGCGCACGCCCTGCCCCGGCATGATGAAGGTACGGCCCACGTAGCGGTTCTTCACGAAGCCTTCGCGGTACGGAACGCCCAGCAGGTGCGCCAGCTGCGTCGCGCTCGGGCGGCTCGATTCGGGGATCGGGATGATCACGTCGATCTCGTTCGGCGGAACCGTCGAGACCACGCGCTTGGCCAGCGTTTCGCCCAGGTTCAGCCGCGCCTGGTAGACCGAGATGCCATCGAGCACCGAGTCGGGCCGCGCCAGGTAGACGAACTCGAAAATGCACGGGTTCAGAGTCGGCGCCTCGGCGCACTGCTCGGCGTGCACCTGGCCCTGCAGGTCGACGAACACGGCCTCGCCCGGCGCGATGTTGCGTTCGAACACATGGCCCGAGCCTTCGAGCGCCACCGACTCGCTGGCCACCATCACGGTGCCGTCGGCGTTGCGGCCCATCGCCAGCGGCCGGATGCCGTAAGGGTCGCGGAACGCGAGCAGGCCGTGGCCTGAAATCAGCGCCACCACGGCATAGGAGCCGCGCAGCCGCCGGTGCACGTTGCGCACGGCGGCGAACAGCGTCTCGGAAGTGAGCATGCCGTCGCGCGTCGCGCGGTCGAGCTCGTGCGCCAGCACGTTGAGCAGCACTTCGGAATCGCTCTCGGTATTGGTGTGGCGATGGTCGGTCGAGAACAGCTCTGCGCGCAGCGCATGCGCATTGGTGAGGTTGCCGTTGTGCACCAGCACGATGCCGAAGGGGGCGTTCACGTAGAAGGGCTGCGCCTCTTCCTCGCTGTAGGCATTGCCGGCAGTCGGATAGCGCACCTGCCCCAGCCCGACGCTGCCCGGCAGCGCCCGCATGTTGCGCGTGCGGAACACGTCGCGCACCATGCCCTTGGCCTTGTGCATGAAGAACTTGCGTTCCAGCAGGGTGACGATGCCGGCCGCGTCCTGGCCGCGGTGCTGCAGCAGCAACAGCGCGTCATAGAGCAGCTGGTTGACGGGTGCGTTGCTGACAACGCCGACGATTCCACACATGAAGCGATCCTCTCAGGGCAGGTAGCTTGCCAACTTTTCAGGCAGCGCGGGTTTCAGGCCCTGCAATGCCGCATCGAGAACAATGGCGCTGCGCGATTCGTGCCACCAGACACTGTCGCCCAACGCCAGCAAATGAACCACGACTGCCATGGCCAGCAGGGCGACCGCCCCGCGCGCCACGCCGAAGGCCGCGCCCAGCACGCGATCCACCGGCCGCAGCCCCACGGCCGCGATGAGCTTGCGCGTGATCGCTGCGACCAGCCCCACGCCGAAAGCCACCGCCACGAACACCAGCACGAATCCGGCCGCATAGCGCCAGGTGGCCGCCGGGTCGCCGAAGGGCAGCCAAGCCCCCGCATCGTCCGCCAGCCACTGCGCGCAGAAGAAGGCCGCCACCCAGCCCGCCAGCGAAATCACCTCGAACACCAGGCCGCGCACCAGGCCGAACAGCATCGACACCACCAGCAACACGATGGCGATCCAGTCGAAGAGCGCCACGCCAGTTCTACAAGCTGAGGACGGAGGCCGACAAAGACAAGCCCTTGACGCGGCTCGCCGCCTTGTCCGCCTCGGCGCGCGTACCGAAGGGGCCGACGCGCACACGCGTGCGCTGCTCGCCGTCGGCCGTCTTCGCGACGTTGGTGTAAGTCTTGAGCCCGGCCCTTTCCAGCTTCTGCCGCACCTCGCGCGCCTTGTCGGCATCGGCGAAGGCGCCGACCTGGACGACGAAGCGGCCGCTTTCGTCGGCTGCGACGGCGGGCTTGGCTGCTGCTGCGGCGGCGGCTTTGCCTTCGAGCAAGGCACGGGCGCGATTGCCGTCGTCGGCCGGCTTGGCGGGCGGCTTGTCGGGCTTGGCCTCGGCCTTCGCTTCGGGTTTGGCCTCCGGCTTCGGCCTGGGCTCCGGCTTGGGTTCCGGTTTCGCTTCGGCAACCGGTGCGGCCGGCTTGGTGTCGGCGGGCGGTGCCGCGGGTGCCGGCCTGGACGGCGGGATCTCGGCGCCGTCCGCCGATTCGGTGATCATGCCGCCGCCGGAGGGCGCGGCGGCCACGACAGCGCCGGTGTTCGCGCCGGTGGTGGGCGCGGTGGTCGATGTGGGCGCGGGCGTCGAAGGCAGGGCGAGCGGCTTGGTCTTGCTGCGATCCGGAATCTCGATCGGGATGTCGACCGACACGGGGCGAGGCTGGGTGTCGAACAACAAGGGGAAGCCGATCACGCCGACCAGCACCAGCACCGCGGCGCCCAGAAGCCGGTGCCGCGCGCGGCGGCGCATCGCCTCGATACTTTCCGCCGGCGCCGCTGCGACGCTGGCGTTTCGCCCTTCGTTGGCCTGCGGACCGCGGCTGCGGAACTTGAAGAACGCCATGAAATTCGTTTCCCTGATGGAGTGCAGCGTGAGTTGGAAAAGGCGCCGGAGATCAGGCCAATCAGGAGCCCGGCGACAAGTGCCTGGCCCCGAGACGAGGTGTTCCGTGCTCGAGCACACCACCCACTGTGAAGAACGATCCGAAGACGACGATTCTATCAGCGGGGCCCGCGCGATCGATGGCCGCCTGCAGGGCCTCCATCGGTGCGGCGTGCACGCTGGCGGAGGCATCGGCGCGCGTGTTCTGCGCCTGCCACCGGGCCAGCAGATCGGCCGCCTTGGCCGCGCGCGCGGTGGGCAGATCGGTGAAGTACCAGCGGTCGATCAAGGGCCCGATGCGGGCGAACATGGGCGCCAGGTCCTTGTCCGCCATCACGCCGAACACGCCATGGGTGGTCGGATAGAAGCCCATCGCGTCGAGGTTCTCCGTCAGCGCCGCGACCGCGTGCGGGTTGTGCGCCACGTCGAGCACCAGCGCCGGCTCGCCCGGAACGATCTGGAAGCGCCCCGGCAGCTCGACCATCGCGAGGCCGGTGCGCACGGCCTGTGCGGTGACAGGCAGCCGCTGCCGCAGCGATTCCAGCGCGGCCAGCACGCCGGCCGCGTTGACCAGCTGGTTGGCGCCGCGCAGCGCCGGATAGGCCAGCCCGCTGTAGCGCCGGCCGCGCCCGCTCCAGCCCCACTGCTGCTTGTCGCCCGAGACGTTGAAGTCGCGGCCCACGCGCCAGAGGTCGGCGCCGATGGCTTCTGCATGATCGATCACGCTTTGCGGCGGCATCGGGTCGCTGACGATCGCGGGGCGGCCGGCGCGCATGATGCCGGCCTTCTCGAAGCCGATGCTTTCGCGATCCGGCCCGAGAAAATCCATGTGGTCCAGGTCGATGCTGGTGATCACGGCGCAGTCGGCGTCGACGATGTTGACCGCATCCAGCCGGCCGCCGAGGCCGACTTCGAGGATCGCGACGTCGGGCTTGCTCGCCGCCGTGCACAGCAGGATGGCCAGCGTCGTGAATTCGAAGTAGGTCAGCGCGACTTCGCCGCGGGCCTTTTCGACCGCCTCGAAATGCGCCGACAGCGCGTTGCCGTCGACCGCCTCGCCCGAGAGCCGCAGCCGCTCCTCGAAACGCACCAGGTGCGGCGAAGTGAACACCGCCGTGCGGTAGCCCGCATGGGTGAGGATCGACTCCAGCATCGCGCAGGTCGAGCCCTTGCCGTTGGTGCCGGCCACGGTGATCACCGGGCAGTCGAATGCGAGGCCGAGCTTCAGGGCGACCGCGCGCACGCGGTCGAGCCCGAGCTCGATGTTCTTGGGATGCAGGCGCTCGGCGTGCGCGAGCCAGTCGGCAAGGCTTTTCATGGAGCCCGGAATTGTCGCCGACCCGCCGCGCGGGCATCATCGCGGGATGACAACGCTCTATGGCATCACGAACTGCGACACCGTCAAACGCGCCCGCGCCTGGCTCGACGAGCACGGCGTGGCCTACCGATTCCACGATTTCAAGAAAGAAGGCGTGCCCGAGGACGAGCTCGACCAGTGGTTGCGCGCGCCCGGCTGGGAGGCCCTGGTCAACCGCCGCGGTACCACCTGGCGGCGGCTCGACGACGAAACGCGCGCGTCGGTGGTCGATACCGCCTCGGCGCGTGCGGCGCTGCTCGCCAACCCCAGCCTGATCAAGCGCCCGGTGGTCAACTGGGGCCCGCAACACGGCGTTAGCACAGGGTTCGACGCCGCCCAATGGAAGAAAGACCACGCCGTGTAAACGGTTGAACCCTGGCCAGCGGCTTGCGTCCAACCGGCTTCAGCGGGGCCTGCGCCCCAACCCTCAGGAGTTCCGACATGCGCACGCAAAAAACCATTCGCAACCTCACGGCCCTTTCGCTCCTGGCAGCGCTGGCCGGCACCGCCAGCCTGGCCCAGGCGGAGCAGGTCTGGGCCCGCGTGATCTCGGCCACGCCCTCGCACGAGGCGACCGGCACCACCCGCTACAACGTCACCTACGAGTACGGCGGCCGGCACTACACCACGGTCACCGACACCCGCCCCGGCGCCAGCATCCCGATCGAGGTCGGCGGCTACGGCGTCGCCACCACCTCGCCCGTGGCGCCTCAGCCGCAGCTGGCGCCGAGCCCCGTCGACAGCGGCCAGCCCGACTGGAACAACGTGGTGCCTGAGCCGGGCGTGGTGGTCTCGGGCGGCGGCGCTCCGGCGCCGGTCTACAGCCAGCCGGTTCCGGTCTACGCGCAGCCGGCGCCCGTCTACTACGCCCCGGCCCCGGTGTATGTGGCGCCCGCCTACTATCCGCAGCCCTACATCTATCCGCCGGTGGGCATTTCGCTCAACCTCGGCTACTCGCGCGGATGGGGCGGCGGCTATCGCGGCGGCTACCACGGCCGCTGGCGCTGAGCCCCGGGCCGGAGGGCCTGCCGGCACAGCCTAAAATCACGGGCTTTCCACCGGCGCCAGGCCTTCCTTCCCATGACGACAACCGAATCCCTTCACAGCGCCGCGGTAGCGACCAAGGCGAACGTGTATTTCGACGGCAAGTGCGTGAGCCATAGCCTCACGCTCGCCGACGGCAGCAAGAAATCGGTGGGCGTGATCCTTCCGTCCACCCTCACCTTCAACACCGGCGCGCCCGAAGTCATGGAAGGCACCGGCGGCCGCTGCGAATACCTGCTCTCCGGCAGCAGCGAATGGGCAAGCTCAGGCCCGGGCGAAAAATTCAGCGTGCCGGGCAACTCGAGCTTCCAGATCCGCGTGAGCGGCGAGCCCTACAGCTACATCTGCCATTTCGGCTGAACCGGGATTCCTGCATGTCGACCATTCTTCAGAACGTTCCCGCCGGCCAGAAGGTCGGCATTGCCTTTTCCGGCGGCCTCGACACCAGCGCGGCCCTGCACTGGATGCGCAACAAGGGCGCCATTCCCTACGCCTACACCGCCAACCTGGGCCAGCCCGACGAGCCCGACTACGACGAGATTCCGCGCAAGGCCATGCTCTACGGCGCCGAGAAGGCGCGGCTGGTCGACTGCCGCACGCAGCTCGCCGCCGAAGGCCTTGCCGCGCTGCAGGCCGGCGCCTTCCACGTGACCACCGCCGGCGTCACCTACTTCAACACCACGCCGCTGGGCCGCGCCGTCACCGGCACCATGCTGGTGTCGGCCATGAAGGAAGACGACGTCCACATCTGGGGCGACGGCAGCACCTACAAGGGCAACGACATCGAGCGCTTCTACCGCTACGGCCTGCTCACCAACCCGGCGCTGAAGATCTACAAGCCCTGGCTGGACCAGGTCTTCATCGACGAGCTGGGCGGCCGCGCCGAGATGTCCGAATTCATGCAGAAGGCCGGCTTCGCCTACAAGATGTCGGCCGAGAAGGCCTACTCGACCGACTCCAACATGCTCGGCGCCACGCACGAGGCGAAAGACCTGGAACACCTGAACAGCGGCATGAAGATCGTGCAGCCGATCATGGGCGTGGCCTTCTGGAAGGACGAGGTCGAAGTCAAGCGCGAGGAGGTCACGGTGCGCTTCGCCGAAGGCCGCCCGGTGGCGATCAACGGCGTCGAATACCCGAGCCTGGTCGAGCTGCTGCTGGAAGCCAACCGCGTCGGCGGCCGCCATGGTCTGGGCATGAGCGACCAGATCGAGAACCGCATCATCGAGGCCAAGAGCCGCGGCATCTACGAGGCTCCGGGCCTGGCGCTGCTGTTCATCGCCTACGAGCGCCTGGTCACCGGCATCCACAACGAAGACACGATCGAGCAGTACCGCGACCACGGCCGCCGCCTGGGCCGCCTGCTCTACCAGGGCCGCTGGTTCGACCCGCAAGCCATCATGCTGCGCGAGACGGCACAGCGCTGGGTGGCGCGCGCGGTCACGGGCGAAGTCACGGTCGAGCTGCGCCGCGGCAACGACTACTCGATCCTCAATACCGAGTCGCCCAACCTCACCTACAAGCCCGAGCGGCTGACGATGGAAAAAGGCGAATCGAGCTTCTCGCCGGCCGACCGCATCGGCCAGCTCACGATGCGCAACCTCGACATCGTCGACACGCGCGACAAGCTGGCGATCTATACGCAGGCCGGGCTGCTGTCTTCGGGCCAGGGCGCTTCGCTGCCCCAGCTGAAGAACGACGAACGCGAGTGAGCCTGAGCGGGGGCCGCGGTCAGTCGCCGCCTCCGCCGCAACCGCCGCCGCAGCCCGAACCGGAGTCGCCGCTGCCGCCATCCCCGCCGCTCGACGATTCGCTGCCGCCGAAGCCGCCCGCATCGCCGGAGCCGCCACCCGAATCGCTGAAGCTGGTGCCGCAATGGGCGTCGGAGCCCGCCTGCTGGTCTATCACCTTGCAGTCCGGCACATACTGGAATCCGCCTTCCACGCCGAACTTGGCATCGAGCGCGAAGAGCAGCGGCAGCCGCGTCGGCGTGCGTGGGTCGATGCTTTCCTCCTTGCAGGCCCAGAACCAGGTGCGGCGCAGGCCGTCGTTGCGGCGCGCATCCCGGCCCAGCACCTCGGCCGGCGTGTGATGCAGCAGCCCGCCGAAGGCGGCGGCGCACCAGCGCTGGTAGCCCTGGGTGTGCAGGATGAACTCGTGCCAGGCGGCATCGACCACCTTGGACGGCATCGCCACGAACTTGCGGTCGCTGCGCAGGTGGGCCATGAAGAACTGGCGCAAACCGCGCAGCACCAGGTCGGTGTCGCGCTCCTGCAGCTGCGGGTAGGCGGCACGCAGCTTGGCGCCGAGAAAGCGCGGAAACGTCGCCTCGCGCACGAACTGGCGTCGCGCGCTCATTTCCCAGGCCTTGAGCGCACCGCCGAGCACCAGCCCGACCATGACGGAGGCGATCAGCGATGCGCCCGTGCGCCAATACACCACGACCACGATGCCCACCAGCCACAAGAGCCGGCGCCCCCACAGCAACGCCTGGATGCGGCGCCGGAAGTTGAGCTGCAGCAGCTCCGTCACACGACCACCGGCTCCGGCTCCAGCCGGATGCCGAAGCGCTCGTAGACGCTGGTCTGGATCGCCTTGGCCAGCGTCATGACCTCGCCGCCGGTCACCGGGTGCGCCGCTCCACCGCGGTTGACCAGCACCAGCGCCTGCTTCTCGTAGACGCCGGCATTGCCGACCGACTTGCCCTTCCAGCCGCAGGCGTCGATCAGCCAGCCGGCCGCCAGCTTGATGCTGCCGTCGGCCATCGGGTAGTGCACGATCTTCGGGTCGCGCGCGATGATGTCGGCGCACTGTTCGGGCGTGACGGTCGGGTTCTTGAAGAAGCTGCCGGCATTGCCGAGCACGCGCCAGTCGGGCAGCTTGACCGTGCGGATGGCGCAGACCCAGTCGAAGATCTCGGTCGCGCTGGGCGTGAAGTTGCCGGTTTCGGCCATCTTGCGCTCCAGATCGAGGTAGCCGAGCACCGGCTTCCATGGCTTGGGCAGCCGAAAGCGCACGCGCGTGATCAGCGCCCGCCCGGCCAGGCCGAAATCGTTCTCGCCGCTGGCCGTGTGCTTGAACACCGAGTCGCGGTAGCCGAAGGCGCATTGCGCGGCGTCGAGGGTGAAGCTTCGGCCGGTTTCCAGGTCGATGGCATCGAGCGAATCGAAGCGGTCCTGCAGCTCGACGCCGTAGGCGCCGATGTTCTGCACCGGCGCGCCGCCCACCGTGCCGGGGATCAGCGCCAGGTTTTCGAGGCCGGGATGGCCCTGCTCCAGCGTCCAGCGCACGACCTCATGCCAGGTCTCGCCGGCGCCGGCCTCCACGATCCAGGCGCGCGGCGTCTCTTCCACGAGCCGGCGGCCCTTGATCTCGACCTTGAGCACCAGCGGCTTGACGTCGCCGGTCAGCACGATGTTGCTGCCGCCGCCGAGCACGAACTTGGGCGCGCCGCGCCACTCTGCATCCGCCAGGACCGCCGCCACGTCGGCCTCGCCCGCGACGCGCACCAGGTGCTGGGCGCGCGCGACGATGCCGAAGCTGTTGTGCTGCTGCAGCGGTACGTTGTGCTCCACGATCATGGGAGAATTGTCGCATTCACACAGCGCGAGTCCGAGGAGAGTCCATGCCGTCTTTCGATACCGTCTGCGAGCCCAACCTGCCCGAGGTCAAGAATGCCGTCGAGAACACGGCCAAGGAAATCGCCACGCGTTTCGACTTCAAGGGCACCGCGGCCGCTGTCGAGCTCAAGGACAAGGAAATCACCCTGATCGGCGATGCCGAGTTCCAGCTGGTCCAGGTCGAGGACATCCTGCGCAGCAAGCTCACCAAACGCAGTGTCGACGTGCGCTTCCTCGACAAGGGCGACGTGCAGAAGATCGGCGGCGACAAGGTCAAGCAGGTGATCAAGGTCAAGAACGGAATCGAAAGCGAAACCGCCAAGAAGATCCAGCGCCTCATCAAGGACAGCAAGCTCAAGGTGCAGGCCGCGATCCAGGGCGACGCGGTGCGCGTCACCGGCGCCAAGCGCGATGACCTGCAGGCCGCGATGGCGCTGATCAAGAAGGACGTGCCGGACATGCCGCTGTCCTTCAACAATTTCCGCGACTGAGCCGCCCATGAAGCCCATCCTTCCGGTGCTGCTGCTGGCCGCGGCATGCACCTTCGCGCACGCCCAGTCGGTGATGCTCACCGGCACCATCGGCAGCCGCGCCATCCTGATCGTGGACGGCGGCGCGCCGAAGACGGTGGCCGTGGGCGAGACCTTCCAGGGCGTCAAGCTGCTCTCGCTGGCGGGCGAGCAGGCCACCGTCGAGGCCGGCGGCAAGCGCGTGGCGCTGCGCATGGATACGCCGGTCAGCATCGGCGGCGCCGGTCCTGGCGGTGGCGGCGGCAACCGCATCGTGCTGCCGGTATCGAGCGGCGGGCACTTCATGACGCAGGGCGCCATCAACGGCCGTTCGGTCAACTTCATGCTCGACACCGGCGCCACCAGCATCGCCATGTCGGCCGCCGACGCGCAGCGCATCGGGCTCGATTTCAGCAAGGGGCAGCCGATCCGCATGGGCACGGCCAATGGCATTGCGCTGGGCTATCGCGTGCGCCTCAACTCCGTGCGGGTCGGCGACGTCGAGGTCTACGACGTCGAGGCGGTGGTCTCGCAGCAGCCGATGCCTTATGTGCTGCTGGGCAACAGCTTCATCAGCCGCTTCTCGATGCGGCGCGACGCCGACCAGATGGTTCTCGAAAAACGCTACTAAGAAGCACTACTCGCACCCCATGCTTCATGCGCCGGGGTCGGGCCTGCCCGATGAACAACTACTAAGAAGCACCAACCCGCGCCCCCCTGCTTCATGCCCCGGGGTCGGGCTTGCCCTATGAACAACTACTGAGCCGCTGCGGTCACGACAATCTCGATCTTGTAGGCCGCCTTGGCCATCGTCGCCTGCACTGTCGCGCGCGGCGGCGTGTGGCCGGCGGGGATCCATGCGTCCCACACCTCGTTCATCGCCGTGATGTCGGTGATGTCGGCCAGAAAGATCTGCGTCATCAGGATGCGCGACTTGTCGCCGCCGGCCTCGGCCAGCAGGCGGTCGACCATCGCGAGCACCTGCGAGGTCTGGCCGCGGATGTCCTGCGTGGTGTCGTCGGGCACCTGGCCCGCGAGGTAGATGGTGCCGTTGTGGACCGCCGTCTCGCTGAGGCGCGGGCCGACGTGAAAGCGCTGAATGGTGCCCATGGCCGTTTACTCCTGTGTCTTTGGTTTCGATCCGAGCCGGGACTCGGTGCCGGCCACGAGCCGGCGGATGTTTTCGCGATGCCGCCAGATCAGGAGCAGGCTGATCGCCACCAGCGCCAGCAGCACCGTGGGATGCAACGGCCAGGCGATGCCGCCGCCAATCAGGTAGTAGGCCGGCGCGAAGAAGGCCGCCACCAGCGAAGCCAGCGACGAATAGCGAAAGAAGACGGCGATGATCAGCCAGGTGGTGCCGGTCGCCAGCCCCAGCAGCCATTCGATGCCGACCAGCGCACCGGCCGCCGTCGCGACGCCCTTCCCGCCTTTGAAACCGAAGAACACCGGGTAGAGATGCCCCAGAAAGGCTGCCAGCCCGGCCAGCGCCGCCGTGCCCGGCCCCATGCCGAAATCGGCGCCGAGTCGATGGACCAGGAACACCGGCACCCAGCCCTTGAGCGCATCGAGCAGCAGCGTCGCGAGCGCGGCGCCCTTGTTGCCCGAGCGCAGCACGTTGGTGGCGCCCGGGTTCTTGCTGCCGTAGCTGCGGGGGTCGGCCATGCCGAGCGACTTGCTGACGATCACCGCGAAGGACAGCGATCCGAGCAGGTAGGACAGAACGATCGCGATGAGCGAGGGAAGATAAGAACTCACGGTGTCTCCAGGCGGCCGGCTATTCTGCCAGCGCGCACTGCACCGGTTTTGCGCCGAGCAGCCGGACGCAAACCTGCGGGTCGATGCCAACCAGGTAGCCCCGCCGCCCGCCGTTGATCGCGATCTTGGGCAAATCGAGGATCGTCGCCTCCAAGGGTGTTTCGCTGACGTGGGTCTTCTTGCTCATTCGGCCGCCGCCGGGCCGCCCCAAGGCGGCCGAGCCTCCCCCTCGGGGGTGGAGTTACACGCGCGGAGCGCGTGAAAAGCCGGGGGCTGACATCAGATCGCGGGGTCCCGCATTTCCCAGCGCAGCTTGTCGACTTCGCCCACCACCTCCGGCGTCAGCGTCGTGCCCCAGGCATCGATGTCCTCGTCCAGCTGCGCCACCGAAGTCACGCCGATGATGGTGCTCGCCACCAGCCACTTGGTGTAGCAGAAGGCCAGCGCAAACTGCGTCGGCGTCATGTCGAGCTCGCGCGCCAGCGCGTTATAGCGGCGCGCCGCGTTCAGCGACTCGGGCCGGCCCCAGCGCTGCTTGCGCACTGATTCGTAGCGCGCGATGCGCGCCTCCTGGGGCGCATCAGGGCCGACGATGCCGCTCTTGTCGTACTTGCCGGTCAGGAGCCCGAAGGCGAGCGGCGAATACGCCAGGAAAGCAACGCCGAGCCGGTGCACGGTCTCGTCCAGCCCGTTCTCTGCCGCGCGGCTCACCAGGTTGTAGACGTTCTGCACCGAGGCCACGCGCGGCAACCCGTGTTCCTCGGCCAGCCGCACGAACTCGTGCACGCCATAGGGCGTTTCGTTCGAAAGGCCGATGGTGCGCACCTTGCCGGCCTTCACCAGCCCCGCCAGCGCATCGAGCTGTTCGCGGATGGAGGTTTGCGAGCTCTCCTTGGCCGGGTCGTAGTAGATGTTGCCGAAGGCCGGCACATGCCGCTCGGGCCAGTGGATCTGGTAGAGGTCGATCACGTCGGTCTGCAGGCGCCGGAGGCTGCCCTCGCAGGAGGCGACGATGTCGGCCGCCGTCATGCCGCCACCCTCGCGCACCCAGGGCATGCCGCGCGAGGGGCCGGCGACCTTGGTGGCGAGCACGGTTTTGGCGCGCGTGCCGGGATTCTTCGCAAACCAGTTGCCGATGATGGTTTCGGTCGCGCCGTAGGTTTCCTTGCGGGCCGGCACCGCGTACATCTCGGCGGTGTCGATGAAGTCGACGCCGCGTTCGAGCGAGCGGTGGAGGATGGCGTGGGCGGTGGGCTCGTCCACCTGTTCGCCGAAAGTCATGGTGCCGAGGCAGATCGGCGTGACGCGGAGGTCGCTCTGACCGAGTTGGATTTTTTGCATGCGCGAAATGCTACAGCGGGTGCGTGTCCTGCGCTGGACTGCGCGGCTTGCGTTGCCTCCCTATCATCGACCGGATGTACCAAGCCCTCCGCCCCTTCGTCAGCGAATTCATCCGCGTCCGCAACCTCCGCTACCACGTGCGCGTCTGGGGCCAGCCTTCAACCGAGCGCCCGCCGCTGGTCCTGCTCCACGGCTGGATGGACGTGGCCGCCTCCTGGCAGTTCGTGGTCGATGCGCTGGCCGAGGAACGCCACGTGATCGCACCCGACTGGCGCGGCTTCGGCCTCACCGAAGGCGGCGGGGTCGACAACTACTGGATGCCCGACTACCTGGCCGACCTGGACTGGTTGCTCGACCACTACGCGGGCGACGCGCCGGTCGACCTCGTCGGCCACAGCATGGGCGGCAACATCGCCATGCAGTACGGCAGCGTTCGGCCGCAGCGGGTGCGCCGCCTGGTCAACCTCGAGGGCTTCGGCATGCCGCTGCTGCAGCCGGACGAAGCGCCCCAGCGCTACGGCAAGTGGATCGACGAACTCAAGCGCCTACACCGCGGCGAGATGGCCCTGGCCGGCTATCCGGCGCCGGAGGGCGTCGCACGGCGCCTCATGAAGACCAACCCGCGCCTCACGCAGGACAAGGCCGACTGGCTGGCCGGCCAATGGTCCGCCGCCCGGCACCTGCCCGAGGGCGGCGAGCGCTGGGAGATCCTCGGCGACCCGGCGCACAAGATCATCAACGCCAACATCTTCCGCGTCGACGAGGCGCTGGCGCTCTATGCCGGCATCGCCGCGCCGGTGCTGGCGGTGGTGGCCTCCGACGACAGCCTCGGCAAGTGGTGGAAGGGCCGCTACACCCTGGCCGACTTCCAGGAACGGCTGAAATCCGTGCCCGACGTGCGCCTGGCCCGCGTCGAGGATGCCGGCCACATGCTGCACCACGACCGGCCCGCGCGGGTGGCCGCGTTGATCGAAGACTTCCTGGCCTGAAACCGGGGCTTGACGGGCATGAGAAAATGCCCGGTTTCCCCCGAACACCGTCAGGACACCCCATGGATGCAGAGCAAATCAACCAAATCGGCGCAACCCTCGCGGACCTGAGCGCCCGGACGGTCGATCTACGGAGGTATCTTTGACTACGATGCCAAAGCCGAACGTCTGAGGACGGTCAACGCATCGCTCGAAGATCCCAACGTCTGGAACGACCCGAAGAAGGCCCAGGAGCTGGGCCGCGAGAAGAAGTCGCTCGACGACGTGGTCGTCACGCTCGACCGGCTCACCAGCGGCCTCTCGGACAACACCGAGCTCTTCGAAATGTCGAAGGAAGAAGGCGACATGGACGGCCTGCAGTCCATCGCCGATGACGCAGCCAAGCTCGAAGCCGACATCAAGCAGCTCGAGTTCCGCCGGATGTTCAACAACCCGGCCGACCCGCTGAACGCCTTCGTCGACATCCAGGCCGGCGCCGGCGGCACCGAGGCCTGCGACTGGGCCAGCATGCTGCTGCGCCAGTACCTGAAGTACGCCGAGCGCAAGGGCTTCAAGACCCAGATCGAGGACGAGACGCCCGGCGACACGGCCGGCATCAAGGGCGCCACCATCAAGGTCGAGGGCGACTACGCCTTCGGCTTGCTGCGCACCGAGACCGGCGTGCACCGCCTGGTGCGCAAGTCGCCCTTCGATTCCTCGGGCGGGCGCCACACCAGCTTTGCCAGCATCTTCGTCTACCCCGAGATCGACGACTCGATCGAGATTGAGATCAACCCGGCGGACGTGCGCACCGACACCTTCCGCGCCAGCGGCGCCGGCGGCCAGCACATCAACAAGACCGACTCGGCCGTGCGGCTCACGCACATCCCGACCGGCATCGTGGTGCAGTGCCAGGACGGCCGCAGCCAGCACAGCAACCGCGACGTGGCCTGGAAGCGCCTGCGCTCGCGCCTGTACGACCACGAGATGCGCAAGCGCCAGGAAGAGCAGCAGAAGCTGGAAGACAGCAAGACCGACGTCGGCTGGGGCCACCAGATCCGCAGCTATGTGCTGGACAACAGCCGCATCAAGGACCTGCGCACCAACGTCGAGATCAGCAACACGCAGAAGGTGCTGGACGGCGACCTGGATCCCTTCATCGAAGCCTCGTTGAAGCAAGGCGTCTGATGCAGGGCACTTCGCACAAGGCGGAAGCCCTGATCTTCGACATGGACGGCACCATGGTCGACTCCATGCCCTGGCACGCCAAGGCATGGGTCGAGTACGGCCGCCGCAAGGGCCTGGCGATCGACATCCCGGACTTCATGCGCCGCACCACCGGCCGCACGGCCTTCGAATGCGCCTGCGAGCTCATGGGCCGCGAAGTGACCGAAGCCGAGAGCATCGAGATCACGCACGCCAAGGAGTCGATCTACCGCGAGCTCTTCGGGGCGGCATTTCGCGAAGTGACTGGCTTCAGCGACTTTGCCAAGGCTGCGGTGGCACGCGGCTTCAAGATCGCGGTCGGCACGGCGGGCGACAAGCACAACATCGCCTTCACCATGTCGCAGCTCAAGCTGGACCCGGCGCCGCTCGCCATCGTGGGCGGCGACGAGGGCCTGCCCGGCAAGCCGCAACCCGCGATCTTTCTCGAAGCCGCGCGCCGCATCGGCGTGCCGCCGGCGCGCTGCGTCGTGTTCGAGGACGCGCCCTTCGGCATCGAGGCCGCGCGTCGCGGCGGCATGCGCGCGGTGGCGGTCTGCAGCACCCACTCTGCCTCCGAACTCGCAGGGCCGCATGTGATTGCGGCCGTGCGCGACTACAACGAACTCGCAAAATCAAACTTTCTGGAGACGCTCGATGCACTTGCGTGATGCCCAAGGCGAACCCGTCGCGATCCGCCGCGAGGACTACCGCGCCCCCGCCTACTGGATCGACACCGTCGACCTGACCTTCGACCTCGACCCGGCCAAGACGCGCGTGCTCAACCGCATGCGCCTGCGCCGCAACCCCGACGTGCCGGCCGAGCCGCTGCGCCTGGACGGCGACGAGCTCAACCTGGCGCGGGTGCTGGTCGACGGCCAGGGCGCGTCCTTCCGCATGGAGGCCGAGCAGCTCGTCATCGACAACCTGCCCGATGCCTTCGAGCTCGAGCTCTTCACCACCTGCGCGCCCGCGAAGAACACCAAGCTCATGGGCCTGTTCGTGAGCGAGGACACCTTCTTCACGCAGTGCGAGGCCGAAGGCTTCCGCCGCATCACCTACTTCCTCGACCGCCCCGACGTGATGGCGAGCTACACGGTGACGATCCGCGCCGCCAAGGCCGCCTACCCGGTGCTGCTGTCGAACGGCAACCTGGTCGAACAGGGCGAGCTGCCCGAAGGCCGCCACTTCGCGAAGTGGGTCGACCCCTTCCGCAAGCCCTGCTATCTGTTCGCGCTGGTGGCCGGCAAGCTGGTGGCGCGCGAGCAGCGCATCAAGGCACGCAACGGCAAGGAACACCTGCTGCAGGTCTACGTGCGCGCCGGCGACCTCGACAAAACCGAGCACGCGATGAACTCGCTGGTCAACTCGGTGACGTGGGACGAAGCCCGCTTCGGCCTGCCGCTGGACCTCGACCGCTTCATGATCGTCGCCACCAGCGACTTCAACATGGGCGCGATGGAGAACAAGGGCCTGAACATCTTCAACACGAAGTACGTTCTGGCCAACCAGGCCACCGCCACCGACGCCGACTACAGCAACATCGAGAGCGTGGTCGGCCACGAGTACTTCCACAACTGGAGCGGCGACCGCGTGACCTGCCGCGACTGGTTCCAGCTCTCGCTGAAGGAAGGCCTCACGGTGTTCCGCGACCAGGAGTTCAGCCAGGACCTGTGCGCCGACGCCTCGGCACGCGCCGTCAAGCGCATCGAGGACGTGCGCGTGCTGCGCACCGCCCAGTTCCCCGAAGACGCGGGCCCGATGGCGCACCCGGTGCGGCCCGACAGCTACATCGAGATCAGCAACTTCTACACCGTCACCATCTACGAGAAGGGTGCCGAGGTGGTGCGCATGATGCAGACGCTGGTCGGCCGCAAGGGCTTCGAGCGCGGCATCACGCTGTACTTCGAGCGCCACGACGGCCAGGCCGTGACCTGCGACGACTTCGCGCAGGCCATTGCCGACGCCAACCCCGAGTCCGACCTCGCGCGCCTGTTGCCGCAGTTCAAGCGGTGGTACAGCCAGGCCGGCACGCCGCGCCTGGCGGCCCACGGCGTGTACGACGCCGCGACGCGCAGCTACACGCTGAGCTTCTTGCAGAGCTGCGCGCCGACGCCGGGCCAGCCGGTCAAGGACCCCTTCGTGATCCCGGTGAACCTGGGCCTCTTGGGCGACGACGGCCGCGAGCTGCCGCTGCAGCTGGCGGGCGAAGAGAACGCCACGCAGGGCACGCGCACGCTCGTGCTCACGCGCCCCGGCGAGCAGTTCACCTTCATCAACATCGACGCCGAACCGGTGCCCTCGATCCTGCGCGGCTTCAGCGCGCCGGTGATCCTCGACCACGAGTACAGCGACGCCCAGTTGCTCACGCTGCTGGCCAACGACCCGGACCCCTTCAACCGCTGGGAAGCCGGCCAGCGCCTGGCGCTGCGCGCCGCGATCCACGCGATCGGCACGCCCGCCGTCAGTGCCAGCGAAGCGCCGCTGAACGAGGCGTATCTCGAAGCCATGCGCCGCGTGCTGCGCGACCCCAAGCTCGACGCCGCCTTCAAGGAACTGGTGCTCACCCTGCCCTCGGAAACCTACATCGCCGAGCAGCTGGAAGTGGTCGATCCGCAGCGCGTGCATGCCGTGCGCGAAGCCATGCGCACGCAGCTCGCCGCCGGCCTCTTCGCCGACTGGGAACAGGCCTACGAGCAGAACCGCGACACCGGCGGCTACCAGCCCGACCCCGTGTCCTCGGGCCGCCGCGCGCTGGCGGGCCTCGCCCTCACCTACCTGTGCCTCGCCACACGCGCCTCCGGCGACGCCGTCTGGCCCGGCAAGACGTTGCAGCGCTTCAAGGACGCGGGCAACATGACCGACCGCTTCAACGCCCTCAACGCCCTGGTCTCCTCGGGCCATGCGCTGGCGGCGCCGGCGCTGGCGCGCTTCCACGCGATCTTCAAGGACGAGGCGCTGGTCATCGACAAGTGGTTCTCGCTGCAAGCCGGCGCGCCCGACCGCGGCGGCGACATCCTGCCGCTGGTCAAGCAGCTCATGAAGCACCCCGACTTCTCGCTCAAAAACCCGAACCGCGCGCGCAGCGTGATCTTCAGCTACTGCAGCGGCAACCCCGGCGCCCTGCACCGCCCCGATGCAGCCGGCTACGTGTTCTGGAGCGATCGCGTGATCGAGCTCGACGCCATCAACCCGCAGGTCGCGGCCCGCCTCGCGCGCGCGCTCGACCGCTGGAGCAAGCTGGCCGAGCCGTACCGCAGCGCGGCGCGCGAGGCCATCGTGCGCGTGGCCGCCAAGCCCGATCTCAGCAAGGACACGCACGAGGTCGTGACCCGTGCCCTCGCGAGCTAGCCAGCTAGTCAAGAAGAAAACACCGGAACCATGGCTCATCAACACAAGATCTCCCTCACCCGCTACCTGGTCGAACAACAGCGCGCCGACGGCCTGATCCCCGGCCAGCTGCGCCTCTTGCTCGAAGTGGTGGCGCGCGCCTGCAAGACCATCAGCCAGGCCGTCAACAAGGGCGCGCTCGGCGGCGTGCTCGGCACGGCCGAGAGCGAGAACGTGCAGGGCGAAATCCAGAAGAAGCTGGACATCATCGCCAACGAGGTGCTGATCGAGGCCAACGAATGGGGCGGCCACCTCGCCGCCATGGCCAGCGAGGAGATGGACAGCATCCACGTGGTGCCCAACCGCTACCCGCAGGGCGAATACCTGCTCTTGTTCGACCCCCTCGACGGCTCGAGCAACATCGACGTCAACGTCAGCATCGGCACCATCTTCAGCGTGCTGAAGAAGCCCGACGACACCCCCGGCGTGCAAGAGGCCGACTTCCTGCAGGCCGGCAGCAGGCAGGTGGCGGCCGGCTACTGCATCTACGGCCCGCAGACCACGCTGGTGCTGACCGTGGGCAATGGCGTCGCAATGTTCACGCTCGACCGCGAGCAGGGCTCCTTCATGCTCACGCAGGAGGACATCCAGATCCCGGCCGACACCAAGGAATTCGCCGTCAACATGAGCAACATGCGCCACTGGGACGCCCCGGTGAAGCGCTACATCGACGAATGCCTGGCCGGCAAGGAAGGCCCGCGCGGCAAGGACTTCAACATGCGCTGGATTGCCAGCATGGTGGCCGACGTGCACCGCATCCTGATGCGCGGCGGCGTCTTCATGTACCCCTGGGACAAGCGCGAGCCCGAGAAGGCCGGCAAGCTGCGCCTCATGTACGAGGCCAACCCGATGAGCTGGCTGGTCGAACAGGCCGGCGGCGCCGCCACCAATGGCAAGAAGCGCATCCTCAACCTGGAGCCCACCAAGCTGCACGAACGCGTGGCTGTTGTGTTGGGGTCAAAGAACGAGGTCGAGCGCCTGACCGGGTATCACGAACCGCTATAATCGCGGGCTTAGCCGGTGTAGCTCAGTCGGTAGAGCAGCTCATTCGTAATGAGAAGGTCGGGTGTTCGATTCATCTCTCCGGCACCAATACAGATAAGGCCTCGTTGCTATCAGCTCGATAGCAACGAGGCCTTTTCCGTGGGCGGCCGACCCAAGAGGATTTCGAGCGGCGGGGCTTGTACAAACCCTGGCTCGTAGATCAGTTGGAAAGCATCGCTTGGTACGCCGCCCAGGCCTTGAACCCCACAGGATTGGCATCCTCCCCTCCTTCTTGTATCGAACGCGTGATTCGAACTTTTTCTGCAGGCTCATAAAGCCATGCGTGAGACGCTCTACCTCGCCGACAAGACGCCTGAAGTCCTCCAAAGCGACCTTGACCGCAGGTTTCATCTTGGCGGGATCGCTCTCCCAAGACAGCTCCACGAACTCGATCTCGTCGGTGTTGATGCGCATGTGGCCCCATCGTCCATGCGCGTACTTGTTCCTTTGTCCCTGAACGCGCTCAACCTCTTTGAACCACGCCTTGAACTCGCTCAGGGTTGATAGGCCTCGTGACTATTTCACGCGCAGACCCGCTATCGTGTGCTGACCGCGAACATTCGCGTCATAACACCGATGACCCAGCCCTTCCCCAGCGAAACGCCAGCCGACCGCGCCGCCGCCTTGCTCGATCGAGCCGGCGCCCTCGTCATCGCAGCAGGCGCCGGCATGGGCGTCGACTCCGGCCTTCCCGACTTCCGCGGCACGGCCGGTTTCTGGAACGCCTACCCTGCGCTCGCCCGCGCACAGATCGACTTCCACCGCATTGCCTCACCCTCCGCGTTCGAGGCCCAGTCGACGCTGGCCTGGGGCTTCTACGGCCATCGCCTGAACCTGTACCGCCGCACCACGCCGCACGCCGGCTTCGCGCTGCTCAAGCATTGGGGCGAGAAGATGGCTCACGGCTACGCCGTCTTCACCAGCAATGTCGACGGGCAGTTCCAGAAGGCGGGCTTCGATGCGGCGCTGATCCACGAATGCCATGGGTCCATCCACCACCTGCAGTGCCTGGCTCCGTGCAGCGATGACATCTGGAGCGCGGACGGCTTCACGCCGGACGTGGACGAATACGCATGTCGGCTGCGCAATGCGCCGCCCGTGTGTCCTCGTTGCGGCGGCCTTGCGCGGCCGAACGTGCTGATGTTCGGCGACTACGAGTGGATCGAAGCGCGCGAGCAGGCGCAGGCTGAGCGCCTCGAACGGTGGCTATCGTCGGTGAGCCGGCCGGTGGTGATCGAGATCGGCGCGGGCACGGCGATCCCTTCGGTGCGCTACTTCAGCCAGCGCGTCGTCCAGCAGTTCGGCGGTCGGCTGATTCGCATCAACCCCCGCGAGCCCGAAGTGCGGAGCTCGCACGACGTGGGGCTGGCCATCGGAGCCGTCGAAGGCTTGAACGCAATCGCCGACGTGCTGGGCGCCGACTGGCTGTTGTAGTCCAACGCCCGAAGTAGCATCCGCCTCGTACGCACGACGCGGACGAACCAACCTCCAGGAGTTGCCGATGAGCCGAAACGACAATGAAGAAAACAGCTCGGTCGCCCTCTACTGGGACTTCGAGAATCTGCACGCGAGCCTCTGCGAAGCGAAGTTCGGCGAGGGCAGCTACAGCAAACCGGACGCTCGCTTCAAGGTGCAGGAGCCGCTGATCGATGTCCAGGCCATCGTCGAACTGGCATCGTCGTTCGGCCCCATCGCGATCAACCGCGCGTACTGCAACTGGCAGTACTACGGCCGCTATCGTGATGCGCTGCTTCAGAGTGCGGTCGAGTTGATCCAGCTCTTCCCGCCGGGCGCATCCGCCAAGAACGGCGCAGACATCAAGCTGTGCCTGGACGCTACGGAAGACATCGCCCGCTTCTCGCACCTCGGCACGATCATCATCGTCGGCGGCGACAGCGATTTCATGCCGGTCGCGCAGAAGATCAAGGCCGCGGGCCGGACGCTCATCGGCTTGGGCACGCGCAAGTCGACCAATCGGCACTGGGCCAAGAGCTGCCACGAGTTCCGCTACTACGAGAACCTGGCCGAAGAGCCTGCGGTACCTGAAGATCAACCCGATGAAGCGGCGCCGATCGAGGCACCGCCTGTGAATCCTGCCGCCGATGTCCTCAAACGCGCCATCAAACTCCTTGCCGAAACCAAGGGCGACCCGTGGGTCAACAAAGGCTCGATCTGGCACATGATCAAGCGGCTCGACCCGACCTTCGACACCAAGGAATACGGCCACCCCAACTTCCCCGCGATGGTGAAGGCGCTGGACGACATCGTCGAGGTCAGGAAGGGTGATTCGGACCAGGTGGTGCGCCTGCGTTGAAGGGGCCCCTGCCCTCACCCTGGCCCTCTCCCGGAGGGAGAGGGGACAAGACCGGGCCCGTACCCACGGCCGCAGTAGGCAGACTGACAAGAGCAGTCGCCGCAGCCATACTGGGCTCTCCACAAACGGAGGTCACCATGGCCCAGCACGCAATCACCGCTGTTCACTACGGGGGCGGGAAGATCGATCTCGTCGCGCTTCACCCGGTTGTGGACAAGGAATTCGGTTCGACAGAACTGGCGCTCAGCGCGGCACGGCGCGTCAAGGTCGGCGAATGCGTCGATCTGCTTGCCGCCGGCGAGGAGGTCTGCATCGCGCGGCGCACCGAAAACCATGCCTGGGAGATCGTTTGCGACGTCAAGGCGCTGCCGGGCGGCAACGGCATCACCGGCGTCGACATCGTCGACCAGCCCAACGACGCTTTGCAGAACCTTCCAAAGTGGGACTAGTGCGGGGCGCTCATGCTGACCTTGCTGTCCGCCGCCCCGCTCAGCCGTTCAATACAGGGTTTGGCGCGTACTTGTCACCCACGCCCTCGCGCAGCGGATGCGTGTCGTAGACGATGTGCATGCTGTCGATGCGGTCGCTGTCCGTGCGGAAGCCGAACACGTCCACGCAGGGGAAGTCGACCAGCCTTCCGTCGCTCAGCGTCCAGTCATAGCGGAAGTAGGCCGCCACGCGTACCGTGGCGTCTACAGGCTGTACCGACGCGAACAGATCGATCAGCGTGATCACACTCTGGCGCGATGCCTGCGCCAACCTGGGGAAGAAGTCGCGCGCCTTCATGGTGCCGAGAAACGGGGAATGCACGACGCCGTTGTTCTCGAAAGTGGAAATCAACCCCGCCGTATCGCTTGCGTGCAGGTATTGCAGGTAGCTGCGCACCGTATCCAGTTGGTTTTGACTCATGTGTGGGCTCCTTGTCGGTTAACGGCTGAATCGTTCCAGACACGGCGCTCGCCGACAAGTCAGAATGGCCGTCAATCCATAAGAGTCGTTTATGAATTTGCGCTACCTGCAGTACCTCAGGCTGGTGATCGAACATGGCAGCTTCGCTGCTGCGGCGCGGGCCGGTGGTGTGTCGCAGCCGGCGATCAGTCACGGCATGAGGCAGCTGCAGCGACAGTTCGACACACCGCTTTTCGTTGCGTCCGGGCGCAGGCTGCTGCCCACCGAGGCAGCGTTGCAAGCGGCGTTGGAGAGCACGGATCTCGCAGAGCGGATCGAAGCACTTGGAATGGCGAGTGCCACTCCGGCCCATCGCGACACGCTGCGCGTTGGGGTGACGCCATCCGCCGCGCTGGTCTGCGGCCCGGCGTTGCACTTCGGTTGGTGTGATGGCCACCCTCGCCGTCGCCTCGACATGTCGAGCGCCGACGAAGGCCGCATGCTTGCGAAGTTGCAGGGCGGCGAACTTGACCTCGTGATTTCACCGCTGCCTCGTGGGTACCCTGCCGCCGGCCTGGCCTGTCAGCCGCTGTACCAGCTCACGCCGCTGGCCTACGCCTGCCGCGCGCACCCCTTGGCCAAGGCGCAATCACTGGAGGAACTGCAGGGGGCGTCATGGGCGATCGTCGGGCCCAGCGTGAGCGGGCCCGTAGACGTGCTGCATGAGGCATTTGCCGTCCGCCGGATGCGGGCGTCACGTGTGGTGGCGTCGTGCCCCGACTACGCCAGCCTTCTGCATCTGATGGCCGACAGCGACTTGCTGGGCGTGCTCCCTCACCCGGCGCTGCTGGAGAGTGCAGCGAAGGGCCAGGTTGTGCCGCTGCGTCTGCGTGAGGCCCTTCCGCGCTACGAGATGCATCTGTTCACGCCGACGCGATCGCGCCGACTGCTGGGGCCTGTCATCGCGAGTTTGCGGCAGCGTGCACACACACCACCTATGCGCGACGCCGTACAGACGGAGTACGCGCATCCGGTCACAGTGACCGGATGACCCCCTCCGAATTCACTGCCGACGCCATGGTTCGTGTCTACCTGCGTGGACGCACCTTGCCAGAAGTCTTGCACGCTGCGGTTGTGTGGGTGGCCGAAGCACGGCTGAGCAGCGGCAGGATGCCGGTGCTCGACCAGAGCCTGCGCACAGACATCGACAACCAGGCCATCGCGCCGCCGACAGGCATCGGAGTCGCCGCGGCGGCTGAGCGGCCGGCCGTGTGTGCCTTGCTCCAACCAGCTCCTGCATAACTCACTGAAAGGTGGACATCATGAAAACAACATCCTGGATGACGGCAGCAGCCATCAGTTCGCTCCTGACTTTGGCCGGATGCGCGACCGGTCCCAACCAGCAGCTCGGTATCGCCGGTGGCGCCGTCGGCGGAGCGGTGCTTGGCAACGCGATCGGCGGCAACGCGGCTTCAACAGTGGGAGGGGCCGCCATCGGCGGCCTGATAGGCAACGAAGTGGGGCGGAACGCGGACCAGCGCAACTACAACAACCGTGGCTACTACCCCTACAACGGCCCCCGCTACTGAGCGCTCCCGCTTTCACAGACGTGCCATGAGGCACGTTTTTTTTTGCCCCGTTCGAGGCAACTCGCTATATCTTGCCGGCCAACAGCAGAACCACCAGGACCACCAGCACCAGCCCGATGCCACCGCTGGGACCGTAACCCCATCCCCGACTGTGGGGCCAGCTTGGAATCGCGCCGATGAGCAGCAGGACCACGATGATCAACAGAATTGTTCCCAATGTCATGGCATGTCTCCTGTCAGTGAGTCGTAGCGGCGCAGCGCTCGAGAAAACTCGCGCAGCGCACCAATCCCGCTTTCCTCGGCGCGCCGGCACCAGTCTTCCAGCTGTTTCACCAGCTGCTCCTTCGAGGCTGCGGATCGGCTCCATACGGCAGTGAGATCCTGCCGCATCGAGTAAATGGTGCTCAGCACCGTGCTGGAGTGCAGAGCCTGTTGCAGGACTGCGCGCTCCTTCTCCGGCAATTCCCTCGCATCCCTTTGCAGCAGGTAGTTGACCGGGTCCAGCGCCTTGGAGTCCCTGGAGCCCGGGATCGCGCCGGCCCGCAGGCTGAGGACTTCCGCCACGGCAGTCGGGCGCACGGACCTGGCGAACTTGGCCAGTACGTCGTAGCGGTGAGTGATGACAGCTTGCAGGGTCCCCGTGTCGCAACGGGTCTTGGATGTGTCGTAGCGAATCCTGGGCGCAACCTTGCGCACCTTCGCCAGGTGAATCATTTCCAGGATGCGGATGTACATCCAGCCGATGTCGAATTCCCACCACTTGCTGGACAGCCTGGCAGAGGTGACATAGGCGTGATGGTTGTTGTGCAGCTCTTCGCCGCCGATCAGGATGCCCCACGGCACGACATTGCTGGAGCTGTCGTTCGGCGCGAAATTGCGGTAGCCCCAATAATGGCCGACGCCGTTGATGACGCCCGCGGCGAAGAACGGAATCCACAGCATCTGAACCGCCCACATGCTGAGTCCGATCGGGCCGAACAGGACGATGTCGATGCCCAGCACGAGGCCGATGCCGAGTCGGGTGTGCCTCGCGTACAGCTTGCGCTCGATCCAATCGTCAGGGGTGCCGTGGCCGTATTTTTCGAGCGTTGCGGCGTTTCTGGCTTCCATGCGATAGAGCTCGGTGCCTTCGAACAGCACTTTCCTGATGCCATGGATCTGCGGGCTGTGGGGGTCTTCGGAGCTTTCGCAGTTGGCGTGGTGCTTGCGGTGGATCGCCGTCCATTCCCTGGTCACCATTCCGGTGGTGAGCCACAGCCAGAAACGGAATAAGTGGCTGGCGACGGGATGCAGTTCCAGCGCGCGATGCGCCTGATGCCGATGCAGAAAAATGGTGACCGCGGCGATGGTGACGTGGGTCGAGCCCAGCGTGACCAGCACAAGACCCCACCAGGGCAGATCGAGCACGCTAAGTTGCATCACAAGGTCCGTTGCGGGGCTGCGCAATGCCCCCACTTGCAATGCTAGTCAAACGATGGCGATCGTCTGTACGCTACCGCACGGTGAGACCGATGTCGCCGGATCAGGTCGCTGTTTCATGGGGCAGCAAGCGATCGGTCTCACGCTTCACCACTTCGTAGCATTCGCACACGTGCCGCTCGAGACCCGGACGGTCCAGCACCGTGATGTGACCCTGGGCGTACTGGATCAGGTTCAGGCGCTGCAGCTTGCCGGCCGCCTCCGTCACGCCTTCGCGCCGAACGCCGAGCATGTTGGCGATCAGCTCCTGCGTCATTACCAGGTAGCTGCCCGGCAGCCTGTCGAGGCTCAGCAGGAGCCAGCGACACAGCTGTTGCTCGAGCGAATGGTGTCGATTGCATACGGCCGTCTGCGACATCTGCGTGATGAGCGCCTGGGTATAGCGCAGCAGGAGATGGAGCAACGGCCCTCCCTGCTCGACCAGTTGCTTGATATGCCTGGCGCCCAGCCGAAACGCATGCCCTGCGCTTTGCACCACCGCGCGGTTCGGCGTGCTGCCTCCGCCCATCAGGAGCGAGACGCCGACCATGCCCTCGAACCCTACGACCGCAATCTCGGCGGACTGCCCGTTCTCGAGGACATACAGCAGCGAAACGATGCAGTCGGTCGGGAAGTACACGTGTTGCTGGACCGCGCCCGACTCGTAAAGAACATCGCCCAACTGAAGCGTCACCAGTTCGAGAAGCGGCGCCAGACCGGCCCGCACATCCGGAGGCATCACCTCCAGGAGGTCGTTGTGCGCTGAAGCAGAGCGCGGTGAAGTCGCAGTCGATGCCATGACGAGCCGAAGTCCCGAAATTGAACACCACGTGCCTCACATTCCGCACATGTTGCGACGCAATAACTCGCAATTACCGGAGCGCAAGGCGGCGGGTCATGGCGTGGGTGGTTGCACGGCGTCGATGAGGCGTTCGGTGTTCTCTTCCCAGTCGCGCAGCATCTTCTTGACCTGACGATAGTTGTCGATCGCCTGACTCAAGATCTGCGCCTGCTGCTCGCTGACGTAGCGGGCGGTCGGCTTGCCCGCGCGCGTGCGCACCCATTGGTAGTAGGGGCCGTGGCGCGCAGCCGGATCGGTGGCGCAGCCGCAGTTGGGCTTGCCGCACTTCATCATGCGCTGGCTCAGCGTGCCCGAACACAGCAGCTCGAATTCACCCAGCGAGGCGCGGATGCCCTGGATGCGTTCGCGCGCGCGTTGCACGCTGCGCTTGGAGGGGATGGTCATGCGCTGCCTGATCTTGATTTGTTTCTAGCTTACATATATTATGATGTAAGAAGGATGGCGCTTCAACCTCCGCTCTCACCCTCTGCGCTGGGCGTGCTCGCCGAGCGGATGGGTCCCTTACCCCTGGTCAATCACTTCCTGTCGCGCATGGGTCTGCTCGAATTGCTCGAGCACCACGTCCCCACCGCCGACGGCCGCAGCACTGTCTCCCATGCGCAGGCGCTGGGCGTGTTGCTGCGCTCGATCATCGTCGAGCGCGAACCGATCTACCGCCAGCAGGAGAGCGCCAGCGGGTTCGCCGCCGGCCTGTTCGGCGTCGATGCCGCGCAGGCCACCCGACTCAGCGACGATCGCATCGGCCGCGCGCTGGATCGGCTGTTCGACGCCGATCGCGCCGCGCTGCTCACCGGCGTCGTGCTGGCCGTCGCGCAGCGCTTCGGCGTGCGCATGGAGCAGTTGCACAACGACTCGACGTCGGTCTCTCTGTGCGGTCAGTACCGCCAGGCCAGTGGCCGCGGCGTGCGTGGGCGCAGTGCGCCGGCTATCACCTTCGGTTACTCGAAGGACCACCGCCCGGATCTGAAGCAGCTGCTGTTCATCCTCACCACCGCGGCCGACGGCGGCGTGCCGGTGCAGTTCCGCTGCGCCAGTGGCAACACCACCGACGTGCGCACCCATATCGAGACCTGGAACACGCTGCGCGAGTTGGCCGGGCGCGCCGACTTCCTGTATGTCGCCGATTCGAAGCTTTGCTCGCAAGACAACATGCAGCACATCGCGCGCGCCGGCGGGCGCTTCGTGACGGTCATGCCACGCTCGCGCCAGGAGGATGCGCAGTTCCGCAAATGGATCCAGACCGGCTCGCCGTCCTGGGAGTTGGTGTGGGACCGGCCTAATGCGCGCGAGGCCGACGCTCCGCGGGATCTGTGGTGCGTCTTCAAGCCCGAACTGCCCTCGGCGGAGCTGTACACCATCGTGTGGGTGTGGAGCACGCTGCTGACCCTGCACCAGACCCATCGCCGCCAGAAGCACCTGGCGGCGGCCATCGAACAGCTGAGCGATCTCAAGCGACGCTTGGCCGCTGCCCGCGCCCGGCTGCGCGGCGCCGCGCAGATCGACCTGCAGGTCGCGCAGATCCTGGAGCGCTACAAGGTCGCCCGCTATGTGAAGGTCTCGCGCGTGGTGCGCGAGGAGCACAGCTTCAAGCAGTCACGCCGCGGACGCCCGGGCCCGGACACCGCCTACCGCAAGATCACCCGCCGGCGCTTCGACATCGAATGGACGCTGGACACGCATGCCATCGCCTACGACCAGAAGAGCGACGGTATGTACCCGTTGCTTTGCAACGACCCCAGCCTCTCGCCCGCCCAGGTGCTCACCGCCCACAAGGGTCAGCCATGCATCGAGAAGCGCTTCGAGCAGCTGAAGTCGGTGCACGAGATCGCACCCGTGTTCCTGAAGAACGAGGCGCGCATCGAGGCGCTGTTCACCCTGTACTTCCTGGCCCTGCTGGTGCAGGCGCTCATCGAGCGCGAGCTGCGCCAGGGCATGCAGGCGGCCAACATCGATCAGCTCCCCCTCTATCCCGAGGCCCGGGCCTGTCGGCGGCCCACCACCGAACACATCCTGCGGCTGTTCAGCCTCGCCGAGCGCGTGTCGGTGTTGGCCCATGGCGAGGTCATCCGGGTCTTCCCGCCAGAACTCACCGAACTGCAGCGCCAAGTCCTCGGCTTGCTGGGAGTGCCCGCTTCAGCCTATCTCGCCAAGCCCTGAAGCCGCCTTCCGCTACGACGGAAATTCGGGTTTATTGACAGATTCGATGTGCGGAATGTGAGACGTGCGGGGAATGTAGCGCCGTTTTTTTCGCTGTTGCACCGGTTTGTCAGCGGCTGATTCGGCTCTTGCTTTCATCCGGAAAGCGTAGGATGGTTGGCGTCTCAGTCCCCGCCTTCGAGCAGCCACCATGAGCGACCCGGACTTCACGGCCCTGCAGCAGCACATGCTCGCGGAAATCGCTGCGAAGACGATTTTCTCGACCTCGTACCTGGGCAAGGCTGCGCTCGATCCGCGGGTCATGGATGCCATGGCCAAGGTGCCGCGCCATGAGTTCGTGCCGCTCGAGCTGCGGCCCTTTGCCTACGTCGACACGCCCTTGCCCATCGGCTACGGCAAGACGATCTCGCAGCCCTTCATCGTCGCCGTGATGACCGATCTGCTCGACGTGCAGCCGACCGACACGGTGCTGGAAATCGGCACCGGGCTGGGCTACCAGTCGGCGATCCTGGCGGAGCTCGCGCTGCGGGTCTTCAGCATCGAGCTGATCGAAGAGCTGGCCACGCGGGCGATGCACCGGCTGGCGCGGCAGGGCCATCTCAACGTCGACATCAAGATCGGCAACGGCTGCCATGGCTGGCCCGAATACGCGCCCTTCGACAAGGTGATCGTGACGGCGGCGCCGGAGCTGATTCCGCCGGCGCTCATCTACCAGTTGAAACCCGGCGGCAAGATGGTGATTCCCGCCGGCCTGCCCGAGTCGCAGCAGCTCATGCTGGCCGAGAAGGATCTCGACGGTTCGGTATCGACGAAGGACATCTTTCCGGTGCTGTTCTCTTCGCTCGAGGACGAGGAGTCCTAGCTAAAGCTAGCAGTCATAGCGCCGATAGTTGATATAGCAAAGCTCGCGAATCCGCTGCCGATCCGCAGCCACCCGCCGCTGCCCTTCATTGGCGCGGCGCTGCTCATCCGCTCGACGCTCGTATTCCTTGCGTTGCTCTTCCCGCAGCGCCGCGGACTGTTGCTGGGCATCGAGTGCATTCTGGCGCGCCTGGTTGCTCTGCGCACGCGCGATCGCCGTGTCGCTTTCGCGGCGGAACGCGCGGTCCCGCGCTTGCTCCGCGGCTTCTCGGCGGGCGCTTTCGCGGGCTTCCAATGCCAGCGTCTTTTGATTCTCGGCTTCGGCAATCGCCTGCTGGCGCGCCGTTTCCAGTGCCTTGGCCGCAAGCTCGGCCTGGGCGGCCTGGCGCTGGTGCTGAACGTAGAAACCGCCCGCAAACAACGCAGCCACCAACGCGCCGATGAACATCAGCACCTTGGGCATGCTCGACTCGCGCTCCATGACAGGTTGCGGGTCGATCCTGCTCCGCTGCACCTGTTGCACCCGGACCTGGCTCGCGAGCTTTCTGTCGTGCGCGGCGCGGGCCTCGGGATCGCGCAGCACCTTGTACGCGTCCATCACATCGGTCAACTGCTGCGCGACGCGCGAATCCTCGGCCATCCGTTCTGGCGTGTAGGTCGCGCGCGCCCGCTGAAAGGCATCCTCGATGTCGGCCGCCGTGGCGTTGCCCGGTATGCCCAGGATCACATACGCTGAATTCATACCGAAGAACCTTCTCCGCCGAATGTTAAATATTGTTGCGCGAGCGTAGCAGAAGGACTTACTGCCGACTGGCGGCAGGAAAGGAATGCCAGCCGCGTCCTCTATCTTCGTGAAGTAGTTCGCGCTAAATTGCCTGCGCACTCCGAGAGTCCATCCAGCCACCCCGAGGGGAAGCCATGATTTACCTCATCAAAGTGAACGGCAGGGAGCGACGCGTCGACGCCGACGAAGACACGCCTTTGCTGTGGGCGCTGCGCGATCAACTCAAGCTCACGGGCACCAAGTTCGGCTGCGGCATCGCGCAGTGCGGGGCCTGCACCGTCTACATGGAAGGCCAGCCACTGCGCTCCTGTTCGATCCCAATCGCCGCGGTCGGCAAGCGAGCCATCACGACCATCGAGGGCCTCACGGGCCGCGAGGCCAAGGCGGTGCAGGCGGCATGGGTGGCGCGCGACGTGCCGCAGTGCGGCTACTGCCAGTCGGGCCAGGTGATGAGCGCGGTGGCGCTGCTCAGGCAGAACAAGAAGCCGACCGACCGCGACATCGACCTCGCGATGAACGGCAACATCTGCCGCTGCGCGACCTACGACCGCATCCGCGCCGCGATCCACGACGCGGCGCGCACGCTGGGAGCCTGAGCCATGGCCCCCGCAGACAGCACCACCCTGAAGCTCTCGCGCCGCACGGTGCTGAAGAGCACGTCCGGCCTTGTGGTCGCCGCCTACCTCGCCCCCTTCGCCGGCAGCGCGCTGGCGGCCACCAAGGCTAAGGCGGCGCAGAGCGTCTTCGCGCCCAACGCCTTCATCCGCGTGGGCACCGACAGCACGGTCACGGTGCTGGTCAAGCACATCGAGTTCGGCCAGGGGCCCTTCACCGGCCTCGCGACGATCGTGGCCGAGGAGATGGATGCCGACTGGGCGCAGATGCGCGCCGAGCACGCGCCGGCCGACGCCAAGCTCTACAACAACCTGGCCTTCGGTCCGGTGCAGGGCACGGGCGGCTCGACGGCGATTGCCAATTCCTACGACCAGCTGCGCCAGGCTGGCGCCACCGCGCGGGCGCTGCTGGTGCAGGCGGCGGCCAACAGCTGGCGCGTTCCGGCAAAGGACATCACGGTCGAACGCGGCGTGTTGCGGCATGCGGCGTCGGGCAAGCAGGGCCGCTTCGGCGAATTCGCGCTCGCCGCATCGCGATTGCCCGCACCCGCGCCCACCGAGGTGCGGCTAAAAGACCCCTCCGAGTTCCGCCTGATCGGGCGCGAAGGCGCGGTGCGCAAGCTCGACGTGCCGGCCAAGACCAACGGCACGGCGCAGTTCACCATCGACATCCACGAGCCGAACATGCTCACCGTGGTGGTCGCGCATCCGCCGCTCTTCGGCGCCAAGGTCGCTTCTTTCGACGCGATCGAGGCGCTGGCGGTCAAGGGCGTGGTGGAGGTGAAGCAGGTGCCGACCGGCGTGGCCGTCTACGCGGAGAGCACCTGGCCGGCCATCAAGGGGCGCGAGAAGCTGCGCATCACCTGGGACGAGTCGGCGGCCGAGAAGCGCGGCAGCGAACAGATCCTCGCCGAATACCGCGCCGCCGCCCGCTCGCCGGGTGCCGTCGCCGACGCGCACGGCAATGTCGACACGAGCCTGGCCTCGGCCGAGCGGGTGATCGAAACCGAGTACGCCTTCCCCTACCTGGCCCATTCGCCGATGGAGCCGCTGGACGGCTTCCTGCGCTGGAACGACAAGGGCGCCACCGCGCGCTTCGGCTCGCAGATCCAGACCCTCGACCAGGCCGTCATCGCCGGCGTGCTGGGGCTCAAGCCCGAACAGGTGGCGGTCGAGACCATGCTGGCCGGCGGCAGCTTCGGCCGCCGCGGCGAGATGGGCTCTGACTTCGCAGCCGAGCTGGCCCAGGTCGCCAAGGCCATCGGCCCCGCGCGCCCCGTCAAGCTGATGTGGACGCGCGACGACGACGTGCAGGGCGGGCGCTACCGGCCGCTCTTCGTGCACCGCATGCGCGGGGGCTTGCGCGGCGGCAAGGTCGTGGCCTGGTCCGACACCATCGTGGGCCAGTCCTTCATCCAGGGCACGATGTTCGAATCCATGCTGTTCAAGAACGGCATCGACGCCACCATGGTCGAAGGCGCGAACGAGATCCCCTACAAGATCGAGAATTTCCGCTGCGACCTGCACATCCAGAAGGTCGGCGTGCCCACGCTGTCGTGGCGCTCGGTGGGCTCCACGCACACCGGCTACGCGGTGGAGTGCTTCGTCGACCAGCTGCTGCAGACCGCGGGGCAGGACCCGGTCGAAGGCCGCATGGCCCTCTTCGGCGACGACCCGCGCTTCAAGACCACGCTGCGCGCCGTGGCCGATCTCGCGAAGTGGTCGGGGCCGGCCGCGGGCAGCGGGCGCGCACGCGGCGTCTCGATCGTCAAGGCCTTCGGCACCTATGTCGCGCACATCGCCGAGGTGTCGATGGGCGAGAACGGCGAGCCGCGCGTGCACAAGGTGTGGTGCGCGGTGGACTGCGGCCGCGTGGTCAACCCCGACATCGTGCGCGCGCAGATGGAAGGCGGCATCGGCTTCGGCCTGGGCCACATCCTCTACGGCGAGATCCGGCTCGAAGGCGGGCGCCGCGTGCAGCGCAACTTCGACACCTACCGTTCGCTGCGCATCCACGAGATGCCGGCGATCGAAGTGAAGATCGTCGACTCGACCGAGAAGCCGACGGGCGTCGGCGAACCGGGCGTTCCGCCGATCGGGCCGGCGGTGGCCAATGCGCTCGCGCGGCTCGCGGGCGGCGAACGGCCGCGGCAGTTGCCCATGGTCAGGGAGGCCGCGTGATGATGATGAATAAGAAGCTCTTTCTTGCCGCCCTGCTCGCCCTCGGTGGCATCGCGGCCGCGCAGCAGCAGGGCAGCAACAACACGCTCAAGCCCGTGTCCGAGTTCGACAAGATCGCCGACAAGCAGGAGCGCGCCATCGCCCTCTTCACCGAGGCCGGCAAGGTCATCAACAGCCCACGCTGCCTCAACTGCCATCCGTCGGGCGACCGGCCGACGCAGAGCAATGCGCTGAATCCGCACCAGCCCTGGGTGGTGCGCGGCGCCGACGGCTTCGGCGCGGCGGCGATGCGCTGCGCCACCTGCCACCAGGCCGCCAACTACGACAACGCGCGCATGCCGGGCCATCCCAAGTGGCACCTGGCGCCGGCCTCGATGGCCTGGCAGGGCCGCACGCTGGGCCAGATCTGCGAGCAGATCAAGGACAAGTCGCGCAACGACAACATGGACATGGCCAAGCTGGTGCACCACATGGCCGAAGACTCGCTGGTCGGCTGGGCCTGGAACCCGGGCGCGTGGCGCACGCCGGCGCCGGGAACGCAGAAGGAGTTCGGGGCGCTGATCAAGGCCTGGGCCGAGGCCGGGGCTTTCTGCCCGCGCTCCTGAGCTGTTCGGCTGGGCTCTGGGTAGCCGACGGCGCGACGCCGCTCTCGCTCAGCAACGATAGGCCATTCGTTGTATGGAGAAAGGTCTCTTTGGGGCGTACAACAATTGCGCCCAATGGGCCTGTGCGTCCGTTTGTTCAACGTCCTGAAGTGAATGCTTTGGCCCTGGTATCACCGCCCGTGGCGGGGCAAAGGGAAGATCATGAACAGACCTTGCGGTAAAGCCGTGCTCTGCGGTGCCGCGGCAGCGGCGGCGATGATGGTTGGCTCGGCTTGGGCTCATGAACCCGGCCGGATGACCGGTGGCGGAAGCTTTTTCTGCAGCGAACTCGCTACCGGACAGCAGAGGGTGACGCACGGGTTCGAGTTGCACTGCGGACAGGGCACTCAATTCGAAGGATCCGACCCCGCGGAGCCGAACAATCTGGAAATCAATTTTTCCGGTGGCGACAATTTCCATCTGACCACTTTGTCGAAGGGCCTGTGCACCAACGACCCGAATATCGAACCACAACCTCCGACTGCGCCCTTCGACACCTTCGAGGGAGCGGGCACCGGCACCTTCAATGGTCAGCCTGCGTCGATAACATTCACGTTCACCGACGGCGGAGAGCCTGGCACCAAAGACACTGCCCTGGTCATCATCACCCTGGCGGGGTCGGCGACTCCCGCGCTCAAGTGCGATACGGCCACGCCGCTGACCTTCGGCAATCATCAGGCGCACAAGGCGACTGGCAGCAACTAGTAACGGCGGTCTCGGCAAACCGAAGTGCACCGTGTCGAAAAAAAAACGTGGAATGCGCCGGGCGTTGGCAGGCTTTTGCCTGGCAGCGCTGTCGGCGCTCCCAGGTGAACTGCTGTTGGCAGCCGAAGCTGAAAAGGCCTCCTCCATCAAAGCTGGCGTGATCGAGCAATCAGCGGGTGTTGATGTTCAAGACGATGGATCTGGCCCGGAAAGCCTCGGCGGGGCGCTCTATAGCCCGTTCAGCACCGCTTTCGACACGGCTGCGGCGAAACCCTACGCCTACGCCACGCCGGCGCAGCAAAAAGAGGACGACGGAACGTCTGGCCTGGTGACGACGACCGTCGCAGCGTTCATCGCTGCGGGGTTCCTCGTCGTTCTTGTCCGCGTTCTCATTGCGGGTTAGAGGGGCCCACGAACCACCCGTGGGCGTGCAATGTCACTACTCGGGCAACCCGGCTTTCCTCAACCCCTCGTCGAACCGTTCCCTGCCAGCCTGAAGCCGGGGATGCACCGGCGCGGTCCCGATTCGCCACAAGTGGATGGTCCAGTACGGCCGCAGGCGAAGTACCCCTGCGGCATGTTGCCGAGCCTCTTGCCCCCGCCCGTGCAGCGCATCGAGCGAGGCCAGCCAGAGGAACGCGGCGTATTGCGCCGGATGCGGGCCGACCGCGGCTGACTGGCGCATGCGCTCGTAGGCCGCGTCCTCGCGGCCGAGGTAGTACTCGGCGGCGCCGGCATGGAAGTGGCTATAGCCGACCAGCGAAGTCTCGAACGGGCTCAGCCGCATCGCTGCGTCGGTATGGGCCGCAACCTCCTCGGCTCGGCCGAGGCGCAGCTTCATCGCGCCGATGCGTGCATGGCTCCATGCCTCGCTGGGATTGGCGGCCACGACTTTCTGGTACACCCGCAGCGCGCCTTCCGGGTCGCCTCGCTCGCGCAGCACGTGACCCGTGAGGCATTGCGCCGGCAAATAGTCCGGAGCCGCCGCCAGCGCCCGGGCGATCGCCTGTTCGGCGAGTGCGACCGACTGGACGCCGAGGCCCAGCCCGGCTTCCATTTCGCTCAGGTACGACTGCGCCAATCCGGTCAGTGCAATGGCGGAGTCGGGCTCGATGGCCAACGCATTCTCGAAATGCGCGCGGGCCCGCAGCAGATCGGCGCGGCCGACAAAATTGCGCAAAGCGTGCTGCCCCTGGAGCGTCGCATCGATCGCGTCGAGCCGCTTGCCGCTGTGCGCTGCCGACTGGCCTGCGGCTGCCGCCGTCATCCGCACGTCGAGCACGCGCGCGATGCGAGTGCCGATGTCGCGTTGCCATGCCCAGTCAGCGAGATCGGGATATTCGAAGCGCTCGGACCATAGCACTGCACCGTTGTCGCTCGAGGCGAACTGCACGTTGATCTGCACCACGACGCCGTCGCGCCGCACGCTGCCATTGAGCACATGGCGCACGCGGAGCTCGCGCCCTATCCTCACGATGTCGGCCTCGCGCACAGCAACCGCGGCGGCGGAAGCCCGTGCCACCACCAGCGTGTCGGGCAGCTTGGCGAGGTCGGTGATCAGATCTTCGGTGATCGCTTCGGCGAAATAGCCGCGGCCGTCGGCGCCGAGCTCGCTGAATGGCATCACCGCGATCGAGCGGCGCGCCTTGAGCGCCTGGTCGACGCCAACCGGAGGGTCGGTCCGTTGCACGGCGAGCGTCAATCCGGCGAGCAGCACCGCGCCGGCAATCGCCCATCCTGCCCGGTGGCGGTCGTGCTGCGGCGAGGCGGCGTCTGCCACCGGTGGCGCCGGCGCCTCGACGGCCGTGTCGAACAGATAGCCGCGACGCGCGACGGTCCTGATCAGCTGCTGCCCCTCGTCGCCCAGCGCGGCGCGCAATTCGCGCACGCACTGCGACAGCGACTCTTCATTGACGACGACGCCGGGCCAGACCGCTGCCAGCAACTCGTCCTTGCCGACCACGCGGCCGGGATGTGCGGCCAAGTACGACAGCAGCGCAAAGGTCTTCGGACGCAAGGCCACGCGTGCGCCGTCAGCGCCGCCCGGCCCGCGTCCAGCGCGAACGGCCCAAACAGTGACACCGAACCGGGCTCGATGCCCACAGAGCTCGTCAACATCGCCTGCCCTCCTGCTCGGTGGGCTCTTGCGGCGAAGCTTCGACGAAGGTTCGGCCGAGTTTCGACGCGAGGCCGCAGCGGGTCGCCTAGATTACTCCGGAACCCCTCACGGAGGCATCCCCATGAAATCGGAACATCGACGCAGTTCGACCGCCATGGCCTGCGCGCTGCTGTCCGCGGCGGCGCTTGGCCAGAACCTGCCCGGAGCGCCCGCGCCGGGTGTGCGCGAACGCCTCCTGGCGCATTTCGAGCGCGTCGCCGAGGCCGATCTCAAGGCGCTGTATCTGCTCTGCGCCCGCGTATCAAGCCACCGCATGCTCGCTTTTGATGAAGCCGCCCATTGCTCGATCGCGGCCGACGTTCTGAAAGCGCGCAGTTTCGCCGGCGACTTTGACGCCCTGCTCGCATGGTGGCGGCTGCACCGCGATGACCGGCTCACCGATTCGAGGGATGGCTCGGTCCAGCGGGATCTCTTGCCTGCCG
Source organism: Variovorax sp. LjRoot84 (assembly GCF_964254305.1). Taxonomy (NCBI): domain Bacteria; kingdom Pseudomonadati; phylum Pseudomonadota; class Betaproteobacteria; order Burkholderiales; family Comamonadaceae; genus Variovorax; species Variovorax sp. LjRoot84. The sequence goes on along the minus strand of NZ_CAXUTE020000001.1, from coordinate 1,728,361 downwards.
GTCGTGAGTCGTCGTCGCCTCGCTGACCAAGGCCCGCGCGCGGCGGCCGCCAGGCCGGCGAGCTTCGTCTTCAAGGGGCCGAAGCTTTTTCATCGCTCATCAGGTGTACGCTCGGCTGGCGTTCGCTCATATTTGCCGCAAGCGTTGGGCTCGAAGGAGTTGCAAGATGAAGCAGGAACCAGTCGCGCCGTTCTCGCATGCAGTCGTGGGTCAATCCCCTCCAGACAAGCAAAGACCTCGCATCAGGCTGTCGCGCAATGGCCCCTATCTGGTCACCGTCGATGATCTGACAAACTCAAAGGGCGAGCGGCTCCAGGGGTGGAACGGCGTCGCGTTGTGTCGCTGCGGCGCGTCGCACAGGAAGCCGTTTTGTGACAGCTCCCATATTCGGATCGGGTTTTCGGACGACCCGCGCCCGGACCGCACGCCTTGCGGGGTCGTGGACGATCGGGGCGCCGCCCAACCCGGATCCAGCGACCTGACTGCTCCGAGCATTCGCATTGCACGAAACGGCCCCTATGAGGTTCAGGGCTTCGATCTCGACACCGACAACTGGAGCGAAGGCGCCTCGCGCGAGCGCTATTCCCTCTGTCGGTGCGGCGGATCGAAGAACAAGCCGTTTTGCGATGGCACGCACCGGAGCATCAACTTTCAGGACGACAACAACTGAATCACAGGACGGGCGACACGCACGCGCGCAACACGTCCTTCAGTTGCAGTCGAAAAGTACTGGATCTCCCAGCGCCCTACTCATGCGCTGAACAATGTCTTTGGCGTCTTGCACGCTCCTATCGCTCGTGGCAATGAACACGGCAGTCGCGCCGTCGGCATTGCAAGGTCCCGCACGCGGCAATCGCACGCATCGAATGGTGCCGCGAACCGAAGCCGTCGTCCCGCCGGCACCCTCCGCATCCTTGTTGGCCTCGCGCAATCCGGCCTTCTTGACAGCCTCGAACGCCGCACCAGCACAATGCCCCATCGGGATGCGCAACTGCTTTCTGTCCAACCAAAGCGCCGGAAAGGCATTGGCGGCTTCAAACGGAACGGTCATGCCCGTTGCAATGCCTGCAACGGCGAGGACGATTGCCAGCTTGCTCATCGAACTGCTCCTTCGAGGTGTTGCGTCATCGGCTTCTGCCGACCGAACAACTGTGTCCCCGTCGAGCAGGTAGCGCATCCTCAAATCCGACGAGATGCTGGAGGGTCACGGTCAACAGCCATGACTCCTCGCATCCCGTCGCGCACCCGCGAGTTCCACCCTCAGCGCAGCCTGGCCGACACGCTGCTTTCGCTGCGGCGGAAGAAGGCGGCCCAGTCGCTCTTCGCGCGCGCGGCGTCGATGTCGATCGGTTCGTCGGACTGCGTCACCAGGCGCAGCGCGTCTTCGCTCGGCAGCGCCTTCGAGGTGTAGAGAAAGCGCAGCTGGCACGCCCCCATCGTGATCGCGTCGCCGTTCCTCAGCGCATGTTCGAAGACGCGGTGCCGGTTGACGAAGGTGCCGTTGAAGCTCGCCATGTCGGTCAGCACGAAGCGGTCGCCCGTCCAGCGGATGGTGGCATGGCGCCGGCTGACGCCGATGCTGTCGATCTGCACCACGCAAGCCCGGTCGCGGCCGATGGTCGTGATCGGCCCGGTGATGTTGAACTGCCTGACGCTGCCATGTCGGGCGAGAACGATGAGTCTGGACATTTTCTTTCTGCTCGCTGTTTGAATTGCACCTGCATGACATTTCGGCGTCCGGGTGCAATTTCTGAAGTCGCAAGCACTACAAGTGCGGTAATTTTTTGCACTTCCGTCTACTAAGGTGACTAAGGTTCGACCCAAGACTCATAGCGCTTTGGATGCTGCGGTGGTAGGGCTTTTTCTTCGGTCTTCGCAGACCGTCTCACGTCGTTCATCCAGGCCAGGAGGATCTGCGTGTACTCCTGCCGCCAAGCCTTCTTCGAGAGCGCGTGGTCGGCGCCCATCTGCACGCGGTAGGTCATCGAGCGCACGTGCTTGAAGGCGGCCAGGTAGTTCTCGATGACCGGGTGCGGCACGATGGTGTCGTGCTCGGACTCGACGACCAGCACGTCGCCGATGAAGTCCTCGCAGGCGGCCAGCGCACGGTTCTTCTCGGGCTCGATCGCGGTCTGGCGGTAGAGCGTGAGGTCGTCGCCGTTGAGGCGCCGCTTCGGGTGCTCCCAGTTCTCGTCGCGGTAGATGGCCGGCACGCGCAGCGCCAGCCATCGCACGGGGCGCAGCGAGCTCAGCACCGCCGCCAGGTAGCCGCCGTAGCTGGCACCGACGACGGCGACCGCGCTCGGGTCCACGGCCGGATGGCCCACCAGAACGTCGTAGGCGGCCAGCACGTCGCGCAGGTTGTCTTCGCGCGTGACGGCCTCGCGCTGCGCCAGGTGCCGCGCATGGCCGCGCAGGTCGAAGGTCAGGCAGATGCAGCCCAGCGCCGCGAGCTCGTGGGCGCGCGCGATGTCCTGCTGCTGGCTGCCGTCCCAGCCGTGCACCAGCAGCACGCCCGGCACCACGGTCGATGGTGCGATGAGCGTTCCGGCGATGTGCACGCCGTCGACCGGGATGTCGATGAGGGCATGACGGGTGGGCATCAGGGCTCGGCCACGGTGTACTTCGTGAGCGGGCCGGCGATTGCATCGACGCCGCTGAAATACACGGTGGCGTTCGGCGGCGGCACCACGTCCTCGCCGTAGACCTCGAAGCACGACGCATTGACCACGGCGCGCTCGGGCTGCTCTTCGAAGATTTCGAGCGCGGCGATCTCGGCGCCGCTCGCCCCGCCGACGCGCCACGACTGCTCGAGCACGCCCGAGCACCACCGGCCGGCGCTGTTGGGCCCCTGCGCCACGTCGTAGTTGATGCGCGAGGCGAAGAAGCCGGGGAACGAAGCCTCGACGGCGCGATGGAAAACTCGCGCCTGCTCGACGGCCAGCCTGATCTCGGCGGGAAAGCTCAAGGCCAGCAGCGCATCGAAGCCGCCCTGCGCTACCGTGAGGTCCGAGCCGCCGTAGACCTGGTGGCCATGGTTGTCGGACGTGAGCCGCTGCCAGCCGTAGTAGCTGGCGATCATCCGGCCCACGTGCACCTGGCCGACGCTGATGGTGACCGGCTGCTGGAGGTTCTCCTCCAGCACCAGGCCATGGCCCGCGATCTCGGCGGCATCCATGTCGTCCAGGCAGCGCGCCAATGCGCGCTTGTCGCGCACGACCTGCTGGCCGCGGCCGCCGGTCGCACGCACCGGTTTGATGCGCACCGCGCCGTGCTCCAGCAGGCGCAGGCCGGCGCGATCGGCGTCGTCGCGCCGGAAGACCGAGAAGCCCTCCAGCACCGCACTGGCCACCCGACGGGCGAAACCGGGCTTCCAGCCCTCGGGCGCGGCGGCGCCGGTGTCGATCAGCGGATGGGTGATCACCTTGGTCAGCACGAAGGGATGCGACACAACCCCGCCGAACAGGCCGTGGTGGCTGGCGATGCCCAAGGCGCCGATCAGCTCGTCGCCGACCAGCGTGTCGCTCGGGACGAAATAGACCGGCGCGGCATAGCTGCGGGACTTGTCGTACTCGCCCTGGAAGCTGGACTTCTTGAGCCGCGCGAGCCGCCATGCGATCTGCGTGCGGGTCGCGCGCTCATGCTCGCTGCAGTAGGCGTGATGGTCCGCGGTCAGCGCGACCACGGTGCCCTCCAGCCCCGGCTCGACGAGCACGGCCTGGTCGCCGGGAAGCATCTCGGAAGTGCCTGGCAGCGCGCTGATGAGCATGTCCATGGCTGGCAATGTGGGCGATTGCGCAGCGGAGATCAACCATTGCCACGATGCTCGCGACGTTTTCCTACACGCGGGGCCGGCACCGGTCCGGTGCAAGCGCAAATCACCTGGGGCTACATGGGCTCATGTCCATGCAGAAGCAAGGAGCTGCCATGTCGAATTCGCAGAACGATCGCAAGGGCCACACCGAACACAACAAGGGCGGCCACCAGCCCGTGACGCAGAGGAACGAACCGAAGCGCACGCCCGAAAGCCGGCACGACCGCGAGAGCCAGGTCGGCGGCAGCAACCAGACACAGGTACGCAAGGGCGCGACACCCACGGGGCATTGAACGCTACAGAATCTCTTTCAGCGCCACCCGCAGCCGCGTGATCGCCTGGCTGTGGAGCTGGCACACGCGCGACTGGCTCACTTCGAGGATGGCGCCGATCTCGCGCAGGTTGAGTTCTTCCTCGTAGTAGAGGTTGAGCAGCAGCTGGTCGCGCTCGGGCAGCGTGCCGATGGCATCCACCAGCTGGTGGCGAAAACCGCTCTCGAGCAGTTGCTCCAGCGGGTCGTCGCTGCCGCCGCGCTCGCTGCGCGCACCGCGCGCGTTCTGGTCGAGAAAGGGGCTGTCGCTTTCGCCCTGCGTGAAGTCCTCGACGTACAGCAGCTGGCAGCCCTGGATCTCCTGCAGCTGGGCCTGGTAGGCGTCCAGGCTCATCTTCAGTTCCTTGGCGATCTCGCCTTCGGAAGGCGCGCGGCCCAGCCGATGTTCGAGCGCCTGGATGGCCGCCTCCACCTTGCGCGCCGACTGGCGCAGCCCGCGCGAGCCCCAGTCGTTGGCGCGCAGCTCGTCGAGCATGGCGCCGCGGATGCGCTGGCTGGCAAAGGTCTCGAACTGCGCGCCGCGGTTGTCCTCGTAGCGGCTCGACGCGTCCAGGAGGCCGATCATGCCGGCCTGGATCAGGTCGTCGAGCTCGACGCTGGCGGGCAGCTTGGCGATCATCTGCAGCGCCATGCGGCGCACCATCGGCTGGTGCTGCTTCAGCAGATGGGACTTCTCGATGGTTCCCTGTGCGGTGTACACGGCCGTTCTTTTCCTTCTCCAAGTTGCCGCGGCCTCAGGAGGCCGCGGCGATGTTCGAGCCCTGCGTCTCGCGCGCGGGCGGCACGGCGAGGCTGGCGCCCGGGCGCCAGGGCCACTGCCCCATGTCGGCCGCGATGCGCCGGAAATCCACCGCCGCCGGGCTGGCCGGAAAGGCCTCGACCACCGTGCGGCAGAGGCGCCTGGCGTCGCGCAGGTGCGGATCGGCACGCACCCATCCGGCCGGCTGCAGCGACACGGCCAGGTAGCGGCTGCCGGTCTGGACCAGGTTGGCCATGATCTGCTGCGCCGCCTCGGGATCGGCGACGCCGTTGACCAGCAAACGCAGCTGCTTCAGCGCATGCGCGTAGTGCAGCCGCTTGATGCCCGAGTAGGTGGAGGTGATGGACGCCGCATGGGGCTGCAGCACCAGCACCAGTTCGTCGGCCATCTGCGCCAGCTCCGACAGCCGGCCCTCACCGTCGAACACGGCGTCGATCAGGATCACGTCGCCCTGCCACAGCCGGCGCGGGTCCGCGCTCGGGTCCTGCGCGCCGGGCAGTGCCGGCAGCACGCTGACGCCGCAGCTCGCGCGCGCAGCGGCGCCTTCGCAGGTCAGCCGCCGCAAGGCCACGTCGGCCAGCGTGCCGAGCGGATCGAGCGACCAGAGGGCGCAGGCGGAGTCCACCGCCATCCCGTGCTCGTCGAGCAGCAGCACGTCCTTGCCCTGCAGCACCAGGGCCGCCCCCAGGTTCATCGCCGCCGTGGTGGCGCCCAGTTCGCGCGCCATGCCGGCCACGGCGACGACGCGCGTCGGCGTGTGCGCCAGCAGGCGCCGCAGGCCGTCGGCTTGATCGGCAACCATCTTGTTGCTCACGTGCCCAGGGCTTCCAGCAGCAGGAACAGCTTGCCCACGCCGACGTAGAGCGCATTGCCCGAGGGCGCGCGGTCGGGCCGTGCCGGCCGGCCGGTCAATTGGTTCAGCAGCGCGCGCGTGCGCTCGGTCCAGTCGCCGCGCGCATGCAGCAGGCGCCAGACGGTGGTCGTCACCTGGCCTGCGACGAGGAGCCGCTTCATCATGTGCGGATCGCCGAGCTCGCCCATGCCGCCGAGCAGCTGCAAACCCTGGCGGATCAGCCGGAAGCAGGGCTCGGCCTCCGCGGCCCAGGCCTGCCACTGCGCGAGCTGCCGCACCGTGATCTCGCTGCCGACGTTTGCGAGCGCATAGCTCTGCGCGAGGATCTTGCGCGTCTTCGCATCCGTCACGCGCGTCGCGACGCAGCGCAGCGGCGGCAGTTCGGCGTCGCCGCGCAGCAGCACGTCGGCATGTGCCTCCGACTGCAGCGCCGCCTTGCCCTTGAAGCGCTCGGGCCGCGTTTCGCCGAACACGAGCGCCAGTCGCGCCAGGGTGCCGGCCTTGCCGGAGCGCGGATCACTCACCGCCGTCGAGCCCGGCGCGCGCGCCAGCCAGAGCTGGCCCTGCGCCATGAATTCGCTGCCGGGCAGCCGGGGCAGCACGTGCACCACCGTCTTGCCGAAATCCTGCTGGCGCAGCCACTGGGCCTGGCGCATGCCGGGCTTGCGCGCGGCATCGCCGGCGCCGCGGACCGCCGCGGTCGAGAGCCACTGGTTCGGCGCCGCCAGCGGCAGGCCGCTCCTGTCGGACAAGAGCAGGCTGCTCTGGCATTCGTAGGCGTCGCCGCCTTCGTTCGACTTGAGGCCGACCTGGCCGCTGAGCGCAAGCACGTGCGTGTCGCAGCCGGCGGCGATCTCGCTCTTCGCATGCGTCATGAGCGACTGCAGCACCGCCTTGTGGAGCACGTCCTCGTCGACGGCCTGGCGCCAGAGCTCGCGCGCATGTTCGAAGCCCAGCTCGGCGCCGGTGAGCGCCGTGGCGGCCGCAGCGACTTCCTGCGCATCGTGGGCCATGGCCTGGATCAGCCGCTGGTACTGCATGCGCAGCCGGTCGGACTCGGCCTGCGCCTGCTCGACTTCCGCTCCGGCGGGCTTATCCTGCAGATCGCTTTCGCCGGGCACGAAGAGCGCGCTGTGGCTCCTGGCCTGGAACACGCTGTCCACCAGCTGGGCGCGCTCGGCCGGCATCAGGTTCTCCGGCACCTTCTGGCCGCTGGAGATGTAGTGCACCGGCAGCCGATGGCGGATCACGGTGTCGATCAGCGCGCCCGGATGGGTGGCCTCGTCGACCTTGGTGAAGATGCAGCCGGCCAGCTCGTTGCCGGCGCCGCCGTGGCGGTAGGCATGCACCACTTCGTTGAGGGTGTCGCCATGGCTGGCGGCGTTGAGCAGCAGCAGCCGCTTCACCGGCCGGTGGCTGCTGCACAGCATCGCGATCTGGTCGGACACCGCGCGGTCGCGCTGGCTCATGCCGACGGTGTCGATCAGCACCATGTGCTTGTCGCGCAGGTCTTCCAGCACCAGGTGCAGATCGGCCGCGTCCTTCACCGCATAGACCGGCACATTGAGGATCTGGCCGTAGATGCGCAGCTGCTCGTAGGCGCCGATCCGGTAGCTGTCGGTGGTCACCAGCGCCAGCTTATCGGCGCCGAAGCGCATCACGCAGCGCGCCGCGAGCTTGGCGGTGGTGGTGGTCTTGCCGACGCCGGTCGGCCCCATCAGCGCATAGACGCCGCCCTGGGCCAAGAGCGCGTCTTCGTTCTCGAGAATGGGCAGCGTGCGCATCAGCTCGGAGCGCACGAAGGCCATGCCCTGCGCGTAGCTCTGGTTCGCGGGGAGATGCTCCAGCATCGCCTTCGAAAGCCGCGCGCTGAAGCCGGCGCCGAGCAGGGTGCGCAGGAGGCGGCCGCGCATCGGATCGCGGCGCTGCTTGTCGTTCCAGACCACGCTGGCGAGCTGCTCTTCGATCATGCCGCGCATCGAATGCAATTCGCTGAGCACGCTGTCGGTGGGGGCCGCTGGCGCGGGTGCCGGCTGGGGCGCGGGGGTGGGCACAGGCGCGGCGATCGGGGCCGCGGGCTGCTCGCGCATCGCGGGCATTTCAGGCGCGGGAGGCAAGGCCGGTGCAACCGGCGCAAGCGATGCGACAGGCGCCTCGGGCGCGGCCTGCTCCAGCACCTGCTCCACTTCGTCCGGCGCCATGGCGACGATCTCGACGCCGTCGGCCAGCACGCGGTTGGTCAGCACCATCGCCTCGCCGCCGAGGGCTTCGCGCGCCAGGCGCAGCGCTTCGCGGCTGGTGGTGGCAATGAACCTGCGTGCGGTGGTTTGCACGTCCGTGATGATGTTCAAACTCTTCCTCCAATGGTGGCGGTGATCTTGATGTGGCGGGAATCAGGAATCTCGGCGTGCGAGAGAACCTTGAGCTGCGGCAGGCTGCGCCGCAGGAAGCGCGAGAGCAGCACGCGCAATGCGTGCTGCACGACCAGTACCGGCGCCAGGCCCATCTGCTCCTGGCGCGCGATGGCGGCCTGGGCCTGCGTCAGCAGGCTGTCGGCCAGGCCCGGCTCGATGCCGCTGTTGCTGGTGAGGGCCTGCTGCAGCACGCCGTCGAGCGTGCCGTCGAGGCCGATCACCTGCATCTCCGTGTCGCCCGGGAACAGCTGCTGCACGATCGCGCGGCCCAGGGCCAGGCGCGTCAGCGTGGTCAGCTCGGTCGCGTCCTTGATGGTCGGCGCATGCTCGGCCATCACGTCGAGGATGGTGCGCATATCGCGGATCGGCACCTCTTCCTCCAGCAGGTTCTGCAGCACCTTGTGCAGCGTGCTCAGCGTCAGCACCTTGGGCACCAGGTCCTCGGTCAGCTTCGGCGCGGTCTTGCCGACCTGGTCGAGCAGCTGCTGCACTTCCTGGCGGCCCAGCAGCTCGGCGGCGTGGGTCTGGATCAGGTGGTTGAGATGGGTGGCCATCACCGTGCAGGCATCGACCACCGTGTAGCCGAAGACCTGCGCCTGCTGGCGCTGGCTGGCGTCGATCCAGACCGCGGGCAGGCCGAAGGCCGGGTCCTGCGTCGGCGTGCCGGGCAGCGTGCCCGTCACCTGCCCCGGGTTGATCGCCATCCACTGGTTGGGGAAGGCTTCGCCGCGGCCGATCTCGACGCCCTTGAGGCTGATGATGTAGGTGTTGGGCTGGATCTCGAGGTTGTCGCGGATGTGCACCACCGGCACCAGGAAGCCGAGCTCCTGCGCGATCTTCTTGCGGATGCTCTTGATGCGGCCCAAGAGCTCGCCGTTCTGCGACTGGTCCACCAGCGGAATCAGGCGGTAGCCCACTTCCATGCCCAGCGGGTCGACCAGCGCCACGTCGTCCCAGGTCGCTTCGGCCGATTCGGCCGCCGGCATCGCCGTCGCCTGCGCCGCCGCGGCGGCCTGTTCGGCGGCCTTCTGCGGTGCGCGCAGCAGCAGGCGCCGGCCGAGCCAGACCAGGCCGCCCGCGATCAGCAGGAAGGCCACGTTCGGCATGCCGGGGATCATCCCCATCAGGCCGATGATGGCCGCCGTCAGGAACAGCACCTGCGGGTTCGAGAACAGCTGGCCGGTCAGCTGGCGGCCGACGTCTTCCTCGGTGGTCACGCGCGAGACGATCACGCCGGCTGCGGTCGAGATCACGAGCGCCGGGATCTGCGCCACCAGGCCGTCGCCGATGGCCAGCAGCGTGTAGGTCTTGCCGGCGGTGGAGAAGTCCAGCCCGTGCTGCACCATGCCGACCACCAGGCCGCCGATGATGTTGATGACCATGATGAGCAGGCCGGCCACGGCGTCGCCGCGCACGAACTTGCTGGCGCCGTCCATCGAGCCGTAGAAGTCGGCTTCCTGCGCCACCTCGGTACGGCGCTTGCGCGCCACGTCCTCGCCGATCAGCCCGGCGTTGAGATCGGCGTCGATCGCCATCTGCTTGCCGGGCATGGCGTCGAGCATGAAGCGCGCGCCGACCTCGGCGATGCGGCCCGCGCCCTTGGTGATGACCATGAAGTTGATCAGCACCAGGATGATGAACACCATCACGCCAACCGCGAAGTTGCCGCCGACCAGGAAGTGGCCGAAGGCCTCGATCACCTTGCCCGCCGCATCGGTCCCGGTGTGGCCCTGCATCAGCACCACACGCGTCGAGGCCACGTTGAGCGACAGGCGCAGCAGCGTGGAGAACAGCAGCACCGCCGGGAAGGCCGCGAAGTCCAGCGCCTTCATGGTGTACATGCTCACCAGCAGCACCATCACCGACATCGCGATGTTGAAGGTGAACAGCAGGTCCAGCAGGAAGGGCGGCAGCGGCAGCACCATCATGCTCAAAATCATGATGATGAGGATCGGGCCGGCCAGTCCCTTGAACTGGCTGCCGGAAAAGAGCTGCGCCGGCTGACGCATCAGGCTTGCGAGGGCGTTCATGCAGCTTTCACGTTGTATGCGAGGGCCTCGGGAACCGGCAGGTCGGCCGGCGTGCGCGGCGCTTCGCCACCTTCGCTTTGCCAGCGCTTCAGCTGGTAGACCCAGGCCAGCACCTCGGCCACGGCGGTGTAGAGGCCGGTGGGAATCTCGTCCCCCAGCCTGGTGTGCTTGTAGAGCGCGCGCGTGAGCGGCGGCGCCTCGAGGATCGCGACCTTGTTCTCGCGCGCGATCTCGCGGATGCGCTCGGCCACGGCGTCCACGCCCTTGGCCACCACGCGCGGCGCGCGCATGTCGTTGTCGACGTACTTGAGCGCGACGGCGAAGTGCGTCGGGTTGGTGACCACGATGTCGGCCTTGGGCACCTCGGACATCATGCGGCGGCGCGCCATCTGCTGCTGCTGCCGGCGGATCTGCGCCTTGATGTGCGGATCGCCTTCGCTTTCCTTGTGCTCCTGGCGCAGGTCCTCGCGCGACATGCGCAGCTTGCGGTAGTAGCTCCAGAGCTGGAAGGGCACGTCGACCAGCGCGATGAGCAGCAGCGCGGCCGTGATCAGCGCGCAGTTGCGCCCCACCAGCCGGATCGTCTGCGGCAGCGCGGCGCGCTCCGACTGCGCCATCAGCGCCGTGACCTCGTCCATGTTGTCCATGATCACCAGCCAGGCGACGCCGCCGATCAGGAGCGACTTGGCCAGCGCCTTCAGCAGCTCGGCCAGCGACTGCGCGGAGAACAGGCGCTTGACGCCGGCGATCGGATCGAGCTTGTCGAACTTGGGGCCGATGGCCTTGGCAGAGAACAGCCAGCCGCCGAGCATCAGCGGCGCGACCAGCGCGGCGAGCACGATCATGCCGGCGAGCGGCGCCAGCGCGATCAGCGACTGCATCGCCATCAGCCCGGTCTGGGCCAGCATGTAGGAGGGATCGAAGGCGGCCGTGCGATCGAAGTTCAGGCCGTGGCGCAGCGCGCCGCGCATGGTGTTGCCGACCGATTCCGCCGTGAGCCACAGGCCGGCGACGGCGGTGGCGAGCAGAACGAAAGTGACCAGTTCGCGCGAACGGGCCACATTGCCTTCTTCGCGCGCCTTCTCCAGGCGCCGCGGCGAGGCAGGTTCCGTTTTCTCGAGATCGCTTTCTTCAGCCATTCATGCTCCGAAAGAGCATCGGCGAAGACCTCAGCTCATGGCTGAATTATTGGATTCGGTGCCTTGGAACAATCGTTCGATCAAGGCCCGGATTGCCCTCCAACTCGGGCCTTAGAACCCCAGGCTTTCCAGCAAATCGTCGACTTGTGCCTGGTCGGTCACCGCCTCGGGATTGGCGGTGTTGATCTGCGGGCCGTTGAGCAGGTTGTTCTGCGCGCTCGGTGCCGACTCGTGGCGCTTCTCTATCGGCGTGTTGTCGATCAGCACCTGCAACAGCTGCGTCTCGACGTCGTTGACCACTTCCATCATCTTCTTGATGACCTGGCCGGTCAGGTCCTGGAAATCCTGCGCCATCATGATTTCCATCAGCTGCGTGTTGATGGCGCTCGCCTGCTGCGGCACGTGCTGCAGGTAGCCGCGCGTGTCCATCACGAGCTCGCGCGCATGGTCCAGTTCGATCGGGTTCTCGAACCACTGGTCCCAGCGCTTCGTGAGGCCCTTGGCCCGGTCGGCCAGTTCCTCCTGCAGCGGCTGCGCGAGCTCGATCGCGTTGAGCGCCCGGTGCGCCGCCCGCTCGGTCATGCTGGCGACGTAGTTGAGGCGGTCGCGCGCGTCGGGAATGGCTTGCGCGGCGCGGGCGACCTGCTTGTCCAGGCCCAGCTCGCGCAGGCCCTCGCGCAGCTGTCGCGTCAACTGCCCGATGCGTCCCAGCAGTTCCTCGTGAGTGTTAGTCTGCCCTCCGGCATCGGGCACGTTGTGCGTCATGTCATGCCCCTTCTTTCTGGAGCTTCTCAAAAATCTTGACGATCTTTTCCTCCAGCGTCGCGGCCGTGAAGGGCTTGACCACGTAGCCGTTGGCGCCGGCCTGTGCGGCGGCGATGATGTTTTCCTTCTTGGCTTCGGCGGTGACCATCAGCACCGGCAGCTTGGCCAGTTCCGGGTCGGCGCGGATGGTCTGCAGCATGGTCAGGCCGTCCATGTTGGGCATGTTCCAGTCCGAGACCACGAAGCCGAAGTTGCCGCCGCGCAGCTTCTCGATGCCGGCCGCGCCGTCCTCGGCCTCGTCGACGTTGAGGAACTCCAGCTCCTTCAACAGATTGCGCACGATGCGGCGCATGGTCGGGAAGTCGTCCACGACCAAAATTTTGATGCTCTTATCGATCACGATTTCTCCACTGACAGTTCAAAAAGGTTCAAACCCGGTTCGCGCGCTCGCCGAAGGTGCGCAGGTGCGCCAGCACGCGGCGGCTGATCTCGTTCAACGGCGACACCTCGTCCACCGCGCCCAGCGCGACCGCCTCGCGCGGCATGCCGTAGACCACGCAGCTCGCCTCGTCCTGCGCCAGGGTGTGGGCGCCGGCCCGCTTCATGCGCAGCAGGCCTTCGGCGCCGTCCTTGCCCATGCCGGTGAGGATCATTCCGATCGCGTTCTTGCCGGCGTGCCTGGCCGCCGAATCGAACAGCACGTCGATCGAGGGCCGATGCCGGTTCACCGGTGGCTCCTGGTCCAGATGCGCGACGTAGTTGGCACCGCTGCGGGCGAGCGACAGGTGGTAGCCGCCGGGCGCGATGTAGGCATAGCCCGGCAGCACGCGCTCGCCGTGCTCGGCCTCCTTCACGTGGATGCGGCACAGGCCGTCCAGCCGCTGGGCGAAGGAGCGCGTGAAGCCGGGCGGCATGTGCTGGGCGATCAGCACCGCCGGCGCGTCGGGCGGCAGCGGCTGCAGCACCTCGCGGATCGCTTCAGTCCCGCCGGTCGAGGCGCCGATGATGATGAGCTTCTCGGTGGAGAGCAGTGGGCTGCGCAGGAGCGGCTCCAGCGCATGATCCGCCGCGGGCCGCTGCGCGCTCGCATGCCGGCTCGGCAGCAGGCGCGCGCTGGCGGCGACGCGGATCTTGCCGGCGATGAGCTCGGTGTAGTTGAGCAGGCCGTCGCGCACGCCGAGCCGCGGCTTGGTGACGAAATCGATCGCGCCGAGCTCCAGCGCGCGCAGCGCGATCTCGGAGCCGCGCTCGGTCAGCGAGGACACCATGACCACCGGCATGGGCCGCAGGCGCATGAGCTTCTCGAGGAACTCCAGCCCGTCCATGCGCGGCATCTCGACGTCGAGCGTGAGCACGTCGGGGTTGGTCTGCTTGATGAGGTCGCGCGCCACCAGAGGGTCCGCCGCCGTGCCGACCACGCTCATGTCGCTCTGGCTGTTGATGATCTCGGTCATCACGCTGCGGATCAGCGCCGAATCGTCGACGCAGAGCACCTTGATCTTGTTGCCGCTCATGCCACCCAACTCCCTTTGTCATTGGCGACGGAGAGCCGGCGCAGCAGCTCGCCCTCCTCGCGCTGAATCGACTGCACGTCGATCTGCGTGCGCAGCTTGCGCACCACGGCCTTGCCGCTGCGGGGCAACAGGCACACGCGGCGCGCATGCTGGCCGCGCAGGTCCTGCGCCGCGACGGCGATGCGCTCGGCCTTCAGGTAGCGCAGCACGAAGTCGGCATTGCGGTCGCCGATGTTGAGCGTGGTCATGTTGGCGAGCACCGCGGCGCCGCCGAAGACCTTGGCCTGCAGCCGATCGCGGCGCGCGCCGGCGCGCAGCATCTCGCCGATCAGCACGTCCATCGCATAGGCGCCGTAGCGCATCGACTCGACTTGGCCGCGCGTTCCGGGCTCGCCGTCTTCCGGCAGCATGAAGTGGTTCATGCCCGCGACGCCGGCGTCCAGGTCCACGATGCAGGCCGCCACGCAGGAGCCCAGCACCGTGGTCAGCGCGATGTCGGTGATGGTGACGTAGTACTCGGAAGGCAGCAGCTTGACCGCCATGCAGTCGAGGTCGCGGTCGAAGTAGTGATGGCTGGCCACCGAGCCCGGGACCGCTGCGCTCATGACTTGCCCTTGCTGAGCTCGTACACGGTCTGACCCACGGCCTTGAAGCTCGGGCTGACCAGCGAGGCGTTCTCCGAATGGCCGGCGAACAGCAGGCCCTCGGGCTTGAGCAGCGGCGCGAAGCGGTCGAGCACCTTCTTCTGCGTCGGCTTGTCGAAATAGATCATCACGTTGCGGCAGAAGATCGCGTCCACCGGCTCCTTCACAGGCCAGGTCGGATCGAGCAGGTTGAGCCGCCCGAACTTGACCATTGCTGCGACCTCGGGACGCACGCGCACCTTGCCGGCGTTGCTGCCGGTGCCCTTGCTGAAGAAGCGCCGCAGCCGCTCGGTGGACAGCCGGTTGACCTGCTCCAGCGTGAAGACGCCGGCCGAGGCCTTGGCCAGCACCGCGGTGTCGATGTCGGTGGCGATCACGCGGGCCGTGCTCGCGCGCTCGCCGAGCGCCTCGATCAGCGTGATGGCGATCGAATAGGGTTCCTCGCCGGTGGATGCGGCCGCGCACCAGATCGTGACCGGCTGCTTGCTCTTGCGCACGTGCGCGGCGAGCACCGGGAAATGGTGCGCCTCACGAAAGAAGGACGTGAGGTTGGTGGTCAGCGAGTTGATGAAGGCCTGCCACTCCTCGCCGTCGCGGCTGGCTTCGAGCAGCTCGAGGTAGGTCGAGAACTCGGGCAGGCGCAGCTCGCGCAGGCGGCGCGAAAGCCGGCTGTAGACCATCTGGCGCTTCTGCTCGCCCAGGGCGATGCCGGCGCGGTGATGGATCAGCGTCCGGATCCTGGAAAAGTCGCTATCGGTAAAGAGGAATTCGGAGTTCACAGTCAGCGCCGGTACATGACTTTCAATGTACACAGCGCTCACCTTTTCCTATGGCCCGATCAAGGGTGCAAAAGTCCTGCATCTCGGGCCACGCCTTCATCAGTACGTCGCTTCGGCGGGGCTCACGTCCTGCGCCCAGACGAGCGCGGAGAGGTGCGCTGCATTGACTTGTTCGGTGCTCATGAACAGCGCCTCCGACAGCTGCGCGGCCCGGACACCGTCCTCGTCGCAGCTCTCCGCGAGCGCGAGGAAGGGGCCGTACATGCCCTCGCGCGCGAGGATGGCCTGCTGCACCGATTCGCTGAGCTGCACCTTGCCCAGCACCTCCTGCATGGTGACGCCCAGCAGCTGGTCGATCATCGAGAACATGCCGACCACGAACAAGTTGTCGGCCTCGCCGGACGGCAGCATCCCCTCGCCCATCAACTCGACGAAGCGGCCGCGGATGATCGCCTTCTTCATCAGGAAGGGCGGGCTGGCCTTGGCGTTGCTGGTCGCCAGCAGCAGCGACAGCCAGCGGAACAGGGGCGAGTAGCCGAGCATCGTCACCGCGTGGCGCAGCGAATGGATCTCCACCCCCACGCCGATGGCGGGCGAATTCATGTGGCGCAGGAGCCTGTAGGTCAGCGCAGCGTCGTGCTTGAGGGCCGCCTCGATCTCGCGCAGGTCCTCGTTGCGCTGGATCATCTGCATCAGCCGCACGATCAGCATCGACTCGGGCTGCAGGGTGCGGCCGGCCTCCTCCTTCTCCGGCTGCATGCCGGTCCCGTCGAGGAACACATCGACGCGGCGCGCCGCGCAGGCGTCGAAATCCTTCCAGGTGGCGATGCGCGTGGCGATGAGGTGCAGCGGCTCGCCCGGCGGCTCCTCGCGCCGCAGCTTGGCCACCAGGTCGAGATGGCCGGTGCCGACATCGAAGTGGGTGACGAGGCCGCGCAGCTCGGGATCTTCCGGCAGCGCCTCGGCGCCGCACAGCATGAAGCGAAAGCCCTGCTCGCGCAGGAACAGCAGGATGGGCCGCACGTCCGCATTCATGAGCGCATCCGGCCCCAGGCACAGCACCACGTTGTCCGGCGGCAGCCCCTGCAGTTCGCTGGCCGCCAGCGTCTCGGCCGTCACGTCGAAGAAGAGCACGGTATGGCCGAGCCGCCATGCGGTCTTGGGCGGATTGAGGTGCCTGGCCACGCAGCTCACGAAGGCCTTGAACAGCTCGGCCGCGCCCGCGGCGTTGTATTGCGCCGCCGGCTGCCATGCGAGCCTGTAGCCCGCAACGCGCTTCTGCGTGTCCAGCAGCAAGGCATAGGTCAGATAGCCGTCGGTGCTGCGCTCCTGCGCAGCCGGCAGTTGCGCGGCGGAGGCCTCTTCCGTCGCTGCGTCACCGACCGAAGCGTTGTCGGAATCGTGACGCCGGAAAAAATCGAAGCGCATGTTCTTGTCTCCGTCTGTGTCTCGCTCAGTGGGCGGTGGCGGCGGCGGCGGCGGCGTCGATCCTGGAGGCACCGGCCAGCGCGGCGGCGCTTGCCGCCTGCGCACGCTGGATGCGCGGCATGGCGCCGACGTCGATGATGAAGGCCACGCTGCCGTCGCCCAGGATGGTCGCGGCCGAGATGCCTGGCACCTTGCGGTAGTTGGTCTCGAGGTTCTTGACCACGACCTGGTGCTGTCCGAGCAGCTCGTCGACCAGCAGCGCGAAGCGCGCATCGTCGGCCTGCACGATCACCAGGATGCCCTGCGTCGGTTGCGTCTGCGCACCGGCCACGTCGAAGACGCGGTGCAGTTCGATCAGCGGCAGGTACTCGCCGCGCACCTTGATGACGTGGCCGTCGGCGGTGATCGAATGCAGATGCTCCGGCAGCGGCTGCAGCGACTCGATCACATAGCTGAGCGGCAGGATGTAGGCCTCCTCGCCGACCTT
This sequence comes from Variovorax sp. LjRoot84, assembly GCF_964254305.1. NCBI lineage: Bacteria > Pseudomonadati > Pseudomonadota > Betaproteobacteria > Burkholderiales > Comamonadaceae > Variovorax > Variovorax sp. LjRoot84. Next base: position 1,711,403 of record NZ_CAXUTE020000001.1, on the reverse strand, counting down.
GACCGACATGCCGTTCAGGATGGCCAGCGTCAGCGGCAGCACGATGCGCGTGGTGGTGCCGCGGCCTTCGCGCGAGCTGATCTCCACATGGCCACCCATCTCCTGGATGTTGCGCTTGACCACGTCCATGCCCACGCCGCGCCCGGAGATGTCGGTGACCTGTTCCGCCGTCGAGAAGCCGGGCGCGAAGATCAGCTGCCACACCTCCTCGTCGGGCATCGCGTCGCTCACGGCCAGCCCTTGCTGCTGCGCCTTGGCGAGGATCTTCTCGCGGTTGAGACCGGCGCCGTCGTCGCTGACCTCGATCACGATGTTGCCGCCATGGTGCTGGGCCGACAGCAGCAGCTGGCCGGTGGCCTCCTTGCCCTTGGCGAGGCGCTGCTCGGGCGTCTCGATGCCGTGGTCCAGGCTGTTGCGCACCAGGTGCGTGAGCGGATCCACGATGCGTTCGATGAGCCCCTTGTCGAGCTCGGTTTCGCGGCCGTTGGTGTCGAGGCGAACCTGCTTGCCGAGCTTGGCGCTGACATCGCGGATCACGCGCGGGAAGCGGCTGAACACGTAGTCCATCGGCATCATGCGGATCGACATCACGGACTCCTGCAGATCGCGCGCATTGCGTTCGAGGTGGCCGAGGCCGCTCAGGAAGCGCTCGTAGGCCACCGGGTCGAGCATCGTCGCCGCCTGCGTCAGCATCGACTGCGTGATCACCAGCTCGCCCACCAGGTTGATGAGCTGGTCGACCTTCTCCACGTCGACGCGGATCGAGCTGGACTCCTTGGCGTTCGCGGCTGCAGCCACCGGTGCGGCGGATGCACTCGCCGGCTTCGGCGCAGCGACGGCCGGGCTCGCTGCCGCCGGCGCCGCTTCCGGCGCGATCGCTGCTGCCGCCTCCTCGGGCTGCGCCGCCTCGCGCGTGATCTCGATCTGCGATTCGTCGATGACGAAGCAGCACACGGCGACGATGTCGTCGGGCGCGCAGGTGGTCTCGAGCATCACGGTCAACTGGTCATTGCTGCGCGTGCGCGAGAGCACGCGGCCGAGGTTGCCCAGTTCGTCGGCGAGCAGATCGCACTCGCTGTCGGAGAGACGCGCGAAGCGGATGCGCAGCGCGCCCTCCGCTGCTGGGGCGGCCGCCGCAACCGGCGCGGCAACCACCGGGGCGGGCGCGGGCGCAGCCGGCAGTGACGCGGGAGCGGCCTCGGCGGCGCCGTTTTCGCGCGCCAGCTGCTGCAGCACCGCACAGATGTGCGCGACCGTTTCGGTTTCAGGCTCTTTGCCCGCCTGATAGGCAGTGAGTTGTTCTTGCAAGGCGTCCTTCGTTTCCAAAAAGGCGTCGATCATCGGACCGCTCAGGCTCAGCTGGCCATGGCGTGCCCGGTCCAAAAGGGTCTCCAGCAGGTGCGTCGTATCCGTCAGCGCCGTGAAGCCGAAAGTGGCCGCGCCGCCCTTGATCGAATGCGCGGCGCGGAAGATGGCGTTGAGCTGCTCGCTGTCCGGCGACTCGACGTCGAGTTCGAGAAGCAGCTGCTCCATCTCCGCCAGAAGCTCGATGGCTTCGACGAAAAAGGCCTGGGTAAACTGACTGAGGTCCATCGTTGCTCCGAAACCGGATTTCTTTTTTCGCTAGGGGTGTGCAGGTGTTGGCGGCCTGTAGGCCGTCACCTTGACGTTGTCGACCGGGAGAATGCGCACCGGCGGCTTGCCGGCCCGCGTGGGCGCGGCACCGTCGCCGCTGTTCTCGCGCTCGATCTGCTGCTGCGTGCGGTGATTGAGCAGGATGATGCTGATGCGACGGTTGATCGGGTTGCGCGGCTCGGCCTTGTCCAGGTGCATGCTGTCGGCCAGGCCGACGACGCGCAGCACCTTGTCTTCGGCCATGCCGCCCATCACCAGCTCGCGCCGCGAAGCGTTGGCCCGGTCGGCCGACAGCTCCCAGTTGCCGTAGGACTTGTCGCCGTTGGTGTAGACGATCGCATCGGTGTGGCCCGAGAGCGTGATCTTGTTCGGCAGCTCGTTGAGCGCCGGTCCGATCTCGCGCAGGATGGCGCGCATGTGCGGCACCAGTCGCGCGCTGGCCAGGTCGAACATGGGACGGTTCTCGTTGTCCACGATCTGCAGGCGCAGCCCCTCGGTCGTGATGTCGATCAGGATCTGCGAGCGGAACTGCTTGAAGACCGGGCTGTTCTCGATCAGCGCGTCGAGCCGCTTCTTCATGCTCTCCAGGCGGTTCGCATCGGCTTCGTCGTCGGCATCGGCGTTGACGCGCCGCATCTCGCCGTCGATGTTCGACGTCGGGTCGGTGCCGCCGCCCGGAATCACGCTGTCGCTGGTGCTGCTCTTCTCGCCGCCGTTGATGGCCACCTTCAGCGGCATGCGGAAGTGTTCCGCGATGCCTTCGCGCTGCTTCGGGCTCGCATTGGAGAGCAGCCACATCACGAGGAAGAAGGCCATCATGGCCGTCATGAAGTCGGCATAGGCGATCTTCCACCCGCCGCCGCCGTGCCCGCCGCCGCCGGCCGCGGCAACGCGTCTGACGACGATCCGGCCCTTTTCTGCGCTCATGGTGCTGCTCTCGTCCGGATCACCGGGCCTTGACTTCGCGGACGTGGCTGTCCAGCTCGGTGAAGGAGGGCCGCTCCGTGGAGAACAAAACCTTGCGGCCGAACTCCACCGCCAGCTGCGGCGCATAGCCGTTGAGGCTGGCGAGCAGGGTCACCTTGGCGCACTGGTACAGCTTCATGCCGTCCGACACCTTCTGCTCGATCAGCGAGGCCAGCGGCGAGACGAAGCCGTAGGCCAGCAGCACGCCGAGGAAGGTGCCGACCATGGCGTGCGCGATCAGCGCGCCCATCTCGGAGGGCGGCAGGTCGGCCGAGCCGAGCGCATGGACCACGCCCATCACGGCCGCGACGATGCCCAGCGCGGGCAGCGCATCGCTGACCCGCGTCAGGCTGTGCACCGGCATCTCGGCCTCGTGCTTGATGGTCTCGATCTCGTGGTCCATCAGCGCCTCGATCTCGAAGGCGTCGGTGTTGCCGCTGATCACCAGCCGCAGGTAGTCGCAGAGGAACTCCATGACGCTGGCGTCGGCCAGGATGGTGGGATAGCGCGTGAAGATCTGGCTCTGGGCCGGGTCCTCGACGTCGGTCTCCAGCTTCATCATCCCTTCCTTGCGCGCCTTGGCCAGCAGCTCGTAGAGCAGCGCCAGCAGGTCCATGTAGAGCTGGCGGTTGTGCTTGGACGAGCGCAGCAGGAGCGGCAGCTCCTTGAGCGTGGCCTTGATGGTCTTGCCGTTGTTGCCCGCCACGAAGGCGCCCACCGCGGCGCCGCCGATCATCAACAGCTCTACCGGCTGGAACAGGACGCCGAAGTGCCCGCCCATCAGGGCGTAGCCGCCGAACACGGCCCCCAGGACCACCAGATAACCAACCAGAACGAGCACGCGCTTCCCCTAACGCCGCTTCCGGCGTCGAATCAAAAAACCTCGCCTCCCAAACCGAACGCCGGGGAATCAAGGACCCTTTCAGTGCAATCCGCCGGCCTCCAGCGTCGATTCCACGGCAAACCCAGCGTGTCCCACTGCGAGCGCCGCGCGCTTCGCGCCGCGCACCTTGCCCGCGCGCGAAGGCGGCCGGCACAGAACGCACACGTAGCCGTTCTTGCTGTCGTGCGCGTGCGCCACGAACTTGCCGCCGCACCGGCAACACGCACTCAACTGCAGCATGTCGCTGTCGAAAAATCGCACCATCGTGTAGGCGCGTGTGAAATCCAGCACAATTTCGCCGCCCTGCGATTCAATTTGCTCCAGATATAGCCGGTAGCTTTTGATCAGTGCCTGCAAACCGTTCTCGTTTGCGTGCGTCAACATGAATTGATACATGTTGTAAAACATCGACGAATGGATATTGGCCAGCCAGGTCATGTACCAGTCCGTCGAAAAGGGCAGCAAACCCTTTGGCGGCGAAACGCCCTTGAGCTCCTTGTAGAGACGGATCAGGCGCTCGCGGCTCAAGCTCACCTCGGCCTCGAGGAACTGGAGGCGTGCGCCGAGCCCAATCAGCTCGATCGCGAGCTGGACCTCGCGCACTTCTCCGAGGACGCTTTTGGTCGTCATTCGGCAACCTCCGCGCTGCGCGCTGCGGTATTCGCCTTGGGAACGGCCCTGCGGCAAATTGAGCAACCTCCGCGCTTGCGCGCTGCGGTATTCGCCTTGGGAACGGCCCTGCGGCTCATGCAGCCACGCCTTCAAGCATCGACAGCCGTCGCGCCGACATCAGGATCGACATGTGCGCCTGCTGCAGGGTCGTGTCCTTCCCCTCGCCGACCACGGCCGACATCGACGGATGGTCGTCGAGGCGGAAGCTGCACAGCAGGAAGTTCGATGCCGCCAGTTTGAGGATCTGGGCCAGCGACATGTTGGCGAGCATGTCCGCCAGTTCGCGGCTCACCCCGAGCCTGAACATGGCGGCCGCGCGGTCCTGTTTGACGAGCTTCTGGGCCAGCAGCATGTAGGCGAGGTTGAGGTCGCCGATTTCCTTGGAAATCTCGCCGCTCGCGGCGTTCTTCACGTTATCCGGTTCCACTTTTGCACTCCGTTCAATCAAGGCTTCAGTCTATCCAGAGTTATTTACAAATGTAACTTCTTCAGATTTATGTATCTGAAAGTGAGAAATAAATTACGCCTTGTCTCCGCCCTCCGTGCGATACCCGGTTTTGTGTGATTTATTTCGTAGACCAAATTCATTCACTTAATAACGATCGACCTCGCTTAATTCGGAAGAAAAAAGTTCTAATTCACCAAGACAAAAATATGTCAATGAATATGAATAATAAAAAGTATTAATTTCCATGCCCTGAACCTCCGGACTCGGCCTCCTCCAGCCGGTGGATCCAGGCCATGACTTCGGCCACCGCCAGGTACAGCTGCGGCGGGATCTGCTGGTCGAGATCGACCTGCATCAGCAGCTTGTTCAGGGCCGGCGAGGCATGGACGTAGAGGCCGTTCTCGCGCGCCTCGCGCATGATCGATTCCGCCGCCACGCCGTAGCCCTTGGCCACGACCACGGGGGCCCGGGTCTTGTCCAGATAGGACAGGGCCACCGCGCTCTGGCGTTCGTCGGTGCCGGGAGTCATTGAGCAACCTCCGCGCGATGCGCTGCGGTGCTATTCGACTTGGGAGCGGCCCGGCGTCTCATGACTTGTCCTTCGCGGCGATCTGCAGTTCCTGCAGCCGCAGGCCCGCGGCCTCGAAACGCTGCACCAGCCGGTTGCTGTCGGCGCGCAGGCGCGCTGCGGTGCTCGCCTCGCTGGCCGCCAACTGCGCCTGGATCTGGGAGCCGGTGAGGCTCAGGCGCAAGTCCACGGCGCCCAGCCGGGGCAAGCCCAGCGAGACCGTGGTGGTCCAGCTTCGCGCAGCGGGTTCATGAGGCGCATCGCCCTGCGGCTTTGCATCCTCTTCCTGGATCGACCACGTCATCGGGACCTCCGGCCACGCCTGACCGCTCCAGCGGAACACCGCCGTGGCCAGCAGGTCGAGCTGCTGGTGCACCACGGTCGCGGCTTGCGGGTGGATCACTTCGCCGCCAGGCAGCGCCTGAACCGGTGCCGCGGCGGCATGGCGCAGCGTCGCCTCTTCCGCACGCGGCACAGGCGGCGCCTCCGGTGGTGCGGCGGACGGTGCCGCCTCGCCCCGGCGATAGGCCGCCTGCACGCGCGCGGCATCGGCCGCAGGCGCGACGGTCTCGGCGTGAACCTGAGGCGCCGGTGCGCGCGGCGGCAGCGCATCATCGCTCGCGCCGGCCTCGGCGGGCGAGCGCGGCGCACCGGGCGCGCCGGCCGCCGGCAGCACCGGCTTCAGCGTCTCGGCCGCGATGGCTGTGACGGTAGCAAGGGGTTGGGCGGCGGTCTCGGGCCCCGCGCTCCTTACAGGCGCCCAGCGCGCTTGCGGCTCCTGCGCCAGCTGCGCCAGCGTGCGGGTGCCGGCTGCGAACTCGCGCAAATGCGATTCGTAGAACAGGCCGCTCGCGTTCACGGTCTGCGCCAGCGTGCCGGCGAGCGCGGCGGCCGAAGGCTGCTGCTGCGAGGACGGCCACATCGGCGATGCCCCCCGCAGCGGGCCGGCGTCGGGAAACTCCGCCAGCAAGGCGCCGATGACGCGCGCCGCCACCGACAACCGCGCGGCGGCCGGCCCGGCCGCATCGGGCTGGCCTGGAGCGGACTGGCCTGGCGCTGCCGCTGCGACCGCGGTCGGCGCGTGCCGGCCCAGGGCCATCTCGGGCGGCAGGCGAATGTCGTTGACGACCTCCCGCACTCCCACCACGGGCCCCGTGGCCGCATCCGTCCCGACCTGGCTCTGCTGCAGCGCGAGCAGTTCCAGCCGCGGCGCGAGCTTTGCGCTCAGCAGCGTATCGACCAGGCCGGAAAGTCTGTTCATGGCAGCGATATACCGTTCAGCGCGGCAGCCCGTAGGCCTTGTCAAGCTCGCCCTGCTTCTGCAGCCGGGCCATCGTGGCGACGAGGCGTTCGAGCTGCGGCTTGACCAGCCGACGCACTTCATCCTGGTCGGCGCGGATGCGCTCCATCAGGCGCTGCGCCTGGTCGAGCTGCGCGGGTTCCAGCGCTTCCGTGGGGCCGATCTGCTTCAATCGCTCGACCACCGTCGCGCACTGCTCTTCCAGGGCCGGAAGGCGGTCCCACTCCTTGGCCCGCGCCAGCGCCGCCATCAGCGACGTGGTCGAGGCGAGTTGCACGTAGCAATGGACGATTTCACTGCGGGCGGCCATGTCTCTTCTTTCTTCGATTCGTATTCAGTGGCCAGCGGCAACGCCATCGATCTCGCGCCATGCGGAGGCGATGTTCTCGAGCAGCGCCTCGGCTTCGTCGAGCGCTTGCGCATCGTTGTGCAGGTTGGCCTGCAGCAGGCGCCGGATGACGTAGTCGTAGAGCGCCGACAGATTGGCGACCAGGCCCTCGCCGGCCGCCCCGGCCGCCTTGGCGTCGAGGCTGGCCTTGAGGCCGTTGTCGACGATGCCGACCGCCTTGGAGATCGCGTTGCCCTTGGCCGCGACATCGCCGCTCGCCATGTGGTGCCGCGCCATGCCGATGGCCGTGACGGCGCCGTCGAACAGCATGCAGATGAGCTGGTGCGGCGACGCGCTCATCGCTTGCGTTTCCACGCCGAGGCGTGCATAGGCGTTGGCGCCGGTTCTGAAGGTGTGGGGTGTGTACATGCGCTGCTCCGCGTGGGGCTTAGTTGTCGCTGCTCATGCTCGCGAACTGCTGCGTGAGGTAGCTGCTGGTGCTGTTCATCTTGCTGACCAGCAGATCCAGTTGGGTGAACTGCGCGCGGTAGTACTCGACCTTGGCATCCACGCGCGCCTGCATGTCGGTGTACTGCTCGTCGAGCTGCTTGAGCGAGGTGTTGATGCCGTCGGTCGCCACCTTGAGCACGCCGCCGGCGGAAGTGGCCTTGGTCACCAGCGCGTCGAGCTGCTTGCCGTAGCCGGTGGTGCTGCTGGTCGCGCTCGAGAAGAGCTTGGAGACGCCGTCCAGGTTGGTGGCGAGCGCGCTCTTGAGCTTGTCCGAGTCGACGCTCATGGTGCCGTCCTTCTGGAAGCTCACGCCGATCTGCGACAGCATCGTCAGGTCGCCCGTGCCGCCGGCCTGCGGCGAGGTGAGCGTGTTGCGGATGCTGGTCTGGAGATTGCGCAAGGTCGAATCGCCGACCAGCGCCGCGGCCGTCTTCTTGTCGGTGTCGAAGGTGGTCAGCGTGCTGGCCGTGCTCTGCAGGGCGTTGTAGGCCTTGACGAAATCGTTGATCGCCGTCTCGACCGAGGCCGTGTCGCACGCCACGCTCAGCGTGCTGGTGCCGGTCTTCAGCACGGTCAGCGTCGTGCCCTGGATCGATTCCTTCACGGTGTTGCTCGCGCTCGTGACGGCGATGCCGTTGACCGTGAGCTCGGCGTTCTGCGCCTGCACCGTCTGCTGCAGGTTCTGCGTGCCTGCCGGATCATGATTCAGCAGGTTCGCCAGCGCCGCGTCGCCGACCACGGAGACGCGCATGCTCGAGGCCTTGCCGGTCTCGGTCGATGTCAGCACCAGCCGGTTGGGCGTGCCGCTGCCGTCGTTCACGATGCTCGCCGTCACGCCGGCCTTGGCGGCGTTGACCGCGTCGCGGATGCCCTCGAGCGTGTTGTGCGCCGCATCGATGGTGATCGGCACTGCCGTGCGGCTCGCGTCCGGCGTGAAGCCCGCGCCCGTGTACTTGCCGCTCGCCGCGTCGTAGCTGCCGCCGGCGATGGTGCCGAAGTCGATCGTGATGGTGCCGGTGCCGATGGCCGTCTTGGCGCTCGCCTGCCCGGCCGCCACCACCGACTGCGCCTGCGCGAGCTGGGCGACGTTGATGTTGTAGATGCCGGCCGCTGCCGTGTTGCCGGCACTCGCGGACATCACGTCAGTGGCGCTGGAGGTGGCTTTCACGCCCAGGAAGAAGGCCGGGTCCGACAGCTTCTTGGCCGCCGTCTGCAGCGTGCCGAGCGCGCTCTGCAGCTGGCCGTAGGCCGACAGCTTGCTCGTGTAGCTGACCTGGCGCTGCTGCAGCAGCACCAGCGGCTGGCTCTCCGCCGTTTCGAGGTTGGTGAGCAGGCTGCTCAGGTCGAGGTTGGAGCCGATGCCGAGACTGCTGATCGATGCCATGAATGAATTCCTGTTTCTAATGAGTGCGACAAACGCATGCCTGTGGCCCACGATGGCCGAACCCCCGGCCGGCGAAGCCAGGCCCCTTCGGGGAACACCGCGGAACCGGCTTTGCCGGGCCGCTGGTGTTGCCCCCGGTGAGGGGGTTGGAGGCCACACGAAGTGGGCAAGCCTGGGGGTGGTTCATATCAAGCCGACTGGCTCACCAGCAGGCCGGGCGCCTTGCCCAGCACCTTGGCGATGCGCACCACTTCCTCGGTCGGGATCTGGCGAATGACTTCGCCGCTCGCCCGGTCGACCACCTTGACGATGACCTTGTCGGTGTCCTGGTCCACCTCGAACTGCAGGCCGACCGAGCGGCTCTGCAGCGAGGCATTGACCTCGCGCACCGCGTGTTCGACCTGCGTCGGCGTCGCGGCCTCCACGGCATCGGCCGCGGTGGTCGCGCCCTCCGGCGATGCCGCTGCGCCCGCGCCGATCGGCCGGCCCGAGAGCATCTGCACCCACCACTGGCCGTTGTCTGCTGCCGGAGCTACGGGGATCGACATGGTCTTCACCTTTGGTTGCTTGCTTCGCTGTCGTCTGCGGCCTGGCCAGGACCAGGCCGCAGAGAACAGCGCAGGCGCTGTCGGGCTTTCGCCCGGACGCCTGCGATGGTTCCTTCTTCGATTAACGCAGGAGGGACAGCACGTTTTGCGTGGTCTGGTTGGCCTGGGCCAGCACCGAGGTACCGGCTTGCTGGAGGATCTGCGCGCGGGTCATGTTCGACACTTCGGTCGCGTAGTCGGCGTCTTCGATGCGCGAACGCGAAGAAGACAGGTTGGTCACCGTGGTGCCGAGGTTGGCGATCGTCGAGTCGAAACGGTTCTGAACCGCACCCAGCGAGCTGCGCAGGTCGTCGACCATCTTGAGCGCTGCGTCGAGCTTCTTCATCGGGTCGACCGAAGCCGCACCCGTGAATTCGGCCGTGGCGCCGGCGCCGCTCAGCACGATGTCGGTGGCGGTGTTGTCGAAGTCGGTCCCGCCTGCACCGCCGTTGGCCAGCGCGCCTGCGCCGACGCTGAAGTTCTTGCCTTGCACGGCCACGTAGGCGGTGGTGGCGCCGGTGGAATCGACACCGACCTTGACGAGCTGGTCGGCCAGCGTCACGGCAGCGGTCACGCCGTTGGACGGATCGGTGAAGTCGATGTCGGCGACGTTCAGCGTCACGGCACCGGTGGCATCGGCGACCGACGCGGCATAGAAGCTGTCACCCGACTTGACCACGAAGTTGGCCGTGGCGGCGCCGGTGGCGTCCTTCACGTTGTGCAGGCTCAACGAGCTCGCAGCGACGCCCAGGGACGTGGCAGCAGCGCTCAGATCGACAGCGGCAGGCGTGGCAGCCAGGTTGGTCTGCGTGATGGCCTCGCTCACGGGGAGAGCGTTGTTGCTCACCGAGAAGCCGCCGAGGCCGAGCGTCGTCGAGTCGATCTGCTTGAGGTCGATCTTGATGGTTTCGCCGTCGTTGGCACCGACTTGCACGGTCAGCGGCTTCGCGCCGGCCGACAGAACCTTCACGCCGTTGAAATCGGTCTGTGCCGAGACACGGTCGATTTCGCTCATGCGCTGGGTGATTTCGTCCTGGATCGACTTCAGGTCGCTGGCCGAGTTGCTGCCGTTGGCGGCTTGCACGGCGAGTTCGCGAACGCGCTGCAGGTTGTTGTTCACTTCCTTCAGTGCGCCTTCCGTCGTTTGCGCCAGCGAGATGCCGTCGTTGGCATTGCGCTGGGCTTGCGACAGGCCCTTGATGTTCGCCGTGAAGCGATTGGCGATCGCCTGGCCGGCCGCGTCGTCCTTGGCACCGTTGATCCGCAGGCCCGAAGACAGGCGCTGGATCGCGGTGTTCAACGACGACTGCGACGCGTTGAGGTTGTTCTGCGTGAGCAGCGAGAGACTATTGGTGTTGATGACTTGCGCCATGTTCGACTCCTGTAGACAAAGGTTGTGGACTTCGGCCAATGGCCGCAACGCTGGACCCGCTTCCCACCTTGAGACTCAAGCCATCGTTGGATTAGTTATCGGCAGGGCTTTCCAAACATTTAGGCCGGTGCGCCAAAAAGATGCGCGCGGCCCTTTCCACAACCTTCAGGGCTCAAGCGGGCAGGTTCATCACTTCCTGATAGGCGGCCACCAGCCGGTTGCGCACCTGCAGCCCGGTCTGGAAAGCCACGTTGGCCTTCTGCAGGTCGACCATGACATCGTTGAGCGCCACGCCCGGACGCCCCATCTCGAAGGCCTCGGCCTGGCCGTAAGCCTTGGTCTGCGCCGTGCTGATGTTGTCGAGCGAGCGCCGGAGTTCGGCTGCGAAGCCGCCCGGCTGGGCCGCCTCGGCGGCGGGCGGCGTGAAGCCGGACCGGAGCGCGGTGACCCGCATCTGCTGCAGGACGGACTCGATGGCGGCAATCGACATGAGCAAACCTTTTCTCTTCTAGAACTTCCGTATTGACAAAGGAAGCGCCAAGGCACTTCCGCGTGTTTTCAGCGTATCAGCCAAGGCCGCCGGCAGATGCGCCCAACTGACGGCAAAACCCGCGGTTGTTCGACCAATCGAATCCGCACCGGCTGCCGAGAATCGACTGCGAACAAGAAAGCCTGCTGACGACATCAACGGCCCTGCGGCATGACTCCTCCACATCGACGACTCTCTTTCCTCTCCATGAATCCGGCGCGGCCGGCCGCGCCGGAGGCGCGCACATGAGTGCGACGGCGCCCGCGGGCGCCGCGCCGACGGCGCCGGCCCTCCCGCCTCTCATGGAACGGATGCGCGCGCAGCCGAAGCTGCCGCTGATCGTCGGCGCCGCCGCGGTGGTCGCGGCCGCCGCGGCCTTCATGCTCTGGAGCCGCGCGCCCGACTACAAGGTGCTCTACACCAACGTCTCGGACCGCGACGGCGGCGCGATCATCGCGTCGCTCACGCAGATGAACGTGCCCTACAAGTTCGCCGAAGGCGGCGGCGCGATCCTGATCGCCGGCGACAAAGTGCCTGAAGTGCGCCTCAAGCTCGCGGCCCAGGGCCTGCCCAAGGGCGGCGGCGTCGGCTTCGAACTGATGGACAACCAGAAGTTCGGCACCAGCCAGTTCGCCGAACAGGTCAACTACCAGCGCGGGCTCGAAGGCGAGCTCGCGCGCTCCATCGAATCGATAGCCACGGTCGAGTCGGCGCGCGTGCACCTGGCGCTGCCCAAGCCCTCGCTCTTCGTGCGCGACCAGAAGAAGCCTTCCGCCTCGGTGGTGCTGAGCCTGCACCGCGGCCGCAGCATCGACGAAGGCCAGGTCAGCGCCATCGTCCACATGATCTCCAGCAGCGTGCCCGAGCTCGACGCCAAGAGCGTGACGGTGGTCGACCAGCGCGGCAACCTGCTGTCGGCGGCCAATGCCGGCGCGCGCGGCCTGGACGTGAGCCAGCTCAAGTACGCGCAGGAGATCGAGCAGGGCTACATCCGCCGCATCGAGGCCATCCTGCAGCCCATCGTCGGCGCAAGCAATGTGCGGGCGCAGGTCGCGGCCGACATCGACTTCTCGGTGGTCGAACGCACCGACGAGAAATACAGCCCCAACCAGGATCCGCGCAATGCCGCGGTCCGCAGCCAGCAATCGAGCGAATCGAGCCAGCACGGCACGACGCCCCCGGGCGGCGTACCGGGCGCGCTGTCGAACCAGCCGCCGACCACGCCGAACGCGCCGATCACAGCGCCGCGGCCCGGCACCGCCGCGACGCCGCCCGCGGCCGCATCGACGACCACGACGGCCACCAGCACGGCGCACGGCGCGCCCTCCAGCCTGCGCAAGGACACGACGACCAACTACGAGCTCGACCGCTCGATCCGCCATGTGCAGCAGGGCGCCGGCGCGGTCAAGCGCCTGTCGGTGGCGGTGGTCGTGAACAACCGCGAGGGCGCGGACGGCAAGGCCGGCGCGCGCGCGCTCGCGCCGGCAGAGATCGAGCAGATCCGCAACCTGGTCAAGGAAGCCATGGGCTACAGCCAGGAGCGCGGCGACTCGCTCAACGTGGTCAACAGCGCCTTCGCCCGCGAGGGCCACGATGAAGCGGCACGGGACGTGCCGAACTGGCGCGACCCCGAGAACATCGAGCTCGCCAAGACCGTCGGGCAGTACCTGCTGCTCGCCGCCCTCGCCCTCTTCGCCTGGTTCGCCGTGCTGCGGCCGCTGCTGCGCAAGCACCTGGCACCGCCGGCAGCGCCCGCTTCCGCCGAACCGGCACAGAAGGCCATGGCCGCCGGCGGCGATCCCGACGACGCCGGCTCCGCGCAGGAAAGCGCACGCCAGCGCGAAGCCGAGCGCCAGAAGGCCGACCTCGACTACGCCCACCAGACCGCCGACAGCGATCCGCGGCTGGTGGCCACGCTGATCAAGCATTGGATGAACCCATGAGCAATATCAACTTGGGAACCCGCAAGGCCGCGATCCTGCTGATGTCGCTGGGCGAGGACCGTGCCGCCGCCACGCTGCACCACCTGCCCACCACCGAGGTACAGGCGCTGGGCGTCGCGATGGCCAAGCTGAGCCAGGTGTCCAAGGAAGAGCTGGCGGCCGTGCTGTCCGAGTTCCGCATGGAGACCGAGCAGCTCTCGGCCCTGCACCTGGGTTCAGGCAGCTACATCCGCGCGGTGCTGCGCAAGGCGCTGGGCGACGACCGCGCCAGCAACCTGCTCGAAGACATCCTGCAGCCCGACGAGCCGCACGGCGGCATCGAGCGGCTCAACGATCTCGAGGCCGGCGAAGTGGTGGAACTGATCCGCGACGAGCATCCGCAGATCCTCGCCACGCTCTTGGTGCACCTGGATCGCAAGAAGGCTTCGGAAGTGCTGGAGAAGCTGCCGGTGCGCCTGCGCCACGACGTGATCATGCGCGTGGCCACCTTCGGCGGCGTGCAGCCGGCGGCGCTGGCCGAGCTGACCGACGTGCTGACCGAGATGCTCTCCGGCGAAGGCCTGAAGCGCAGCCGCCTTGGCGGTGTGCGCACCGCCGCCGAGATCGTCAACCTCATGAACAGCGCGCAGGAAGACGAGGCCATCGCCCACGTGCGCGAGCACGACGAGGCCCTCGCGCAGCGCATCCTCGAAGAGATGTTCGTGTTCGAGAACCTGCTCGATCTCGAGGACCGCTTCATCCAGCGCCTGCTCAAGGACATCGAATCCGATTCGCTCATCGTCGCGCTCAAGGGCTCGGCGCAGGAGCTGCGCGACAAGTTCCTGCGGAACATGTCGCAGCGCGCCGCCGAGACGCTGCGCGAGGACATCGAGCTGCGCGGCCCGGTGCGGGTCTCGCAGGTCGAAGCCGAGCAGAAGGCCATCCTGCAGGTGGTGCGCCGCCTTGCCGATTCGGGCGAGATCACAGTCGCTGCGCCGGGAACCGATGACTTCGTCTAGCCACTCCTCCTTCGGCGCCCGTGCACGGCTGTCCGCAGCCTATGCGCCAACGCGGCCGGCCACGCCGTCCAAGCCGGTGCTCTCCGCCTGGCAGCGCTGGGAAATGGGCACGCTGAATGAAGACGCCGCGCCGCCGCAGCACGTTGTCGAAGCCGCCAACGCGCAGCGCATCGATCCCGCGGCGCTGGCGCGCGACGCCGAACTCGAACGCCTGCGCCTCGAAGCGCGCGCCGCGGGCGAAGCCGAAGGCCGCCGCGAAGGCTGGGCACAGGGCCATGCCGAGGGCCGCACCGCCGGCCTGGCCTCGGGCCTGGCCGCCGCCAGCGCGCACGCCGAGCAGCTGCGCGCGCTGGCCGCCACGCTGCCGGACGCACTGCGCCGCGCCGAGAGCGAACTGGCCGATGCCATTCTCACGCTCGCGCTCGACGTGGCCCGCCAGGTGGTGCACCGCACCTTGCGCGCCGAGCCCGAATGGGTGCTGCCGCTGGTGCAGGACCTGCTGCATGCCGAGCCTGCACTGCAGGGCGAGCCGCGCCTGCTGCTGCATCCCGAGGACGTGGCGCTGGTCAAGAACAGCCTGGGCAACGAACTGCAGATCGCCGGTTGGCAGGTGCGCGCCGACGACACGCTGGCGCGCGGCGGCTGCCGCGTCCAGTCCGCCAGCGGCGAGATGGATGCCAGCCTCGAAACCCGCTGGAAGAGCGTGACTGCCGCATTGCACCGCGATGTGGATGCGCTGGACATCTGATGTCGACGCTCGCACCCAACCCCCATCTGCAATCCTGGCGCGGCATGCTCGCCCAGGCGCGCAGCGAGGTCAGCCACTGCACGACCACCACCCACTCGGGCCGACTGACCCGCGCGGTGGGCCTGGTGCTTGAAGCCGTGGGCCTGCAGCTGCCCGTGGGCAGCGACTGCCTGATCGAGCTGCCGCCCGGCTATCCGCAGCGCCATGCCGAAGCCGAGGTGGTGGGCTTCGCCGGCGATCGCCTGTTCCTGATGCCGCAGAGCGAAGTGGCGGGCCTCTTGCCCGGTGCGCGCGTCTTCGCGCGGCCCGGCACGGGCGGGCCCGGCGCCGGCGGCGAGTCGCACACCAAGCGGCTGCCGGTCGGCGAAGGCATGCTCGGCCGCGTGGTCGATGCGGCCGGCCGCCCGCTCGACGGGCTCGGTCCGCTCGACATCGCCCGCAAGGTGCCGCTCTCCTCGCCGCCGGTCAATCCGCTCTCGCGCGCGCCCATCGACTCGGTGCTCGACGTCGGCGTGCGCGCCATCAACGCCATGCTCACCGTCGGCCGCGGCCAGCGCATGGGCCTGTTCGCGGGCTCCGGTGTGGGCAAGAGCGTGCTGCTCGGGATGATGGCGCGCTACACCAGCGCCGAGGTGATCGTGGTCGGCCTGATCGGCGAACGCGGCCGCGAGGTGAAGGACTTCATCGAGAACACGCTGGGCGAGGAAGGCCTGGCCCGCGCGGTGGTGGTCGCCGCGCCGGCCGACAACTCGCCGCTCTTGCGCCTGCAGGGCGCGGCCTATGCGACCTGCCTGGCCGAGTACTTCCGCGACCAGGGCAAGGACGTGCTCTTGATCATGGATTCGCTCACCCGCTACGCGATGGCGCAGCGCGAGATCGCGCTGGCCGTGGGCGAGCCGCCGGCCACCAAGGGCTACCCGCCTTCGGTGTTCGCGAAGCTGCCCGCGCTGGTGGAGCGTGCCGGCAACGGCGCGCGCGATGCACAAGGCCGCGGCGGATCCATCACCGCCTTCTACACCGTGCTGTCCGAAGGCGACGATCAGCAGGACCCGATCGCCGATTCGGCGCGCGCCATCCTCGACGGCCACGTGGTGCTCTCGCGCGCGCTGGCCGAGGCCGGCCACTACCCGGCCATCGACATCGAGGCTTCCATCAGCCGCGCGATGACCGCGCTGATTCCACCCTCGCAGTTCGAGACCGTGCGCCGCTTCAAGCAGATGCTCTCGCGCTACCAGCGCAACCGCGACCTGATCAGCGTCGGCGCCTATGCGGCCGGCCACGACCTGCAGCTGGACCAGGCGATCGCGATGTATCCCAAGATCGAAGCCTTCCTGCAGCAGGCGATGCACGAGCGCGCCGACTACGCGGGCTCGATCGCGCACATCACCGGTTTGTTCGAAAGCAAATAGGACCTGTTATGTCCAAGAAGCTCCCCTTCGACACCCTGACCGAACTGGCCCGCACGCAGAAGGAAGAGGCCGCGCGGCGCCTGGGTGCCTTGCAGAGCGCGCAGGTCAGCGCGCACCAGAAACTGGACCTGCTGCTGCAATACCGCCAGGACTACAGCCACCAGCTTCAGCTGCGGATGGAGAGCGGCCTGCCCGCCTCGCAGTGGCGCAACTACCGCAACTTCCTCAGCACGCTCGACGGCGCCATCGAGCAGCAACGCGCCATCGCCGTCCAGACGAATGTCCGGCTCGACCATGGCCGTGGCGACTGGCAGCACCATGCGCGCCGCCTCAACTCCTTCGACACCCTGGCCGACCGCCTGCGTCGCCAGGAAGCGATGGTGCAGGCCAAGCGCGAACAGCGCGACAGCGACGAGCGCGCGGCGCGCAAGTTCATCGACCGCGCGGCGCATTCGAGCCCCTGATCTCATCTACCTGGAACCGCCATGTCCACCTTCATCGCTCCCTCTGCCGGCCCGGCCGCGCCCAGCCAGCCGCTCACATCCTCCGGCCTGCGCGGCCGCCCGGCCGACGAGCCGCAGGGACAGCGCTTCGGCGAGGTGCTCGAGCGCTCGCGCGCCGCCGGTACGCGGAAGTCCGAGGCATCGCCGGACGCAGCGCCTGCCGAGGCCGCTGCGCTTCCGAAGCCGGAGCGCGGCGCGGACAAGAAGGACGAGCTCGTCTCCGATCTGCTGGCCTTCGCACTGTTCGCGCCCGCGCCGGTCGCGGCTCAACCGACGGCCGTGGCGACGCCCGCCGCCGGCCTGCCGAGCGAAGCCAAGGCAGAGGTGTCGATGGCAACGGATGTTGCCCAAGACCCCTTGCTTGCGCAGACGCCGCCGGCGACCGCCCTGACCGAAGCCGACACCGAAGCAGCAGCCAAGACCCTCCCCGCAACGCAAGACGCAGGCCCGGAGGCGAAAACGCTTCCTGCACAAGCAGCTGCGGCACAGGTCGACACCGCCAAGGCGCTGCCCGTGGCAGCGGATGCGAGCGTTGCCGACGCCGCCGCGCCGGCAGCCGTCGCTGCAACACCGCTGCCGCCGGCCGCGAGCGCCCTCGCCTCGGCGAAAGCCCCGGCCGCCGGCACGGCCGCGCAACAGCAGGCCAAGGCATCGCCCGCGCTGCCCTCCGTCGACGAGACGAAGACGGTGCCGGCTGCCGCGACGAGCACCGAGCGTGCCGATGCAGCCGCAGCGCAGAGCCCGGCATCCCCGACTCTGGTCCCCACATCGACGTCTTTCATGCCGCAGGCGGTGGAGCGCGCCAGCGCACCCGCCGGCCCCACACCCGTGTTGACCGTCGCACCGCCGGTCGGCAGCGACGAATGGGGCCCGGCCATCGGCCAGCAGATGCTGCGCATGAGCACCGGCGGCCATCAGGTGGCCGAGCTCAACCTCAACCCGGCCGGCCTCGGCCCGCTCAAGGTCACGCTCAGTCTCGGCGACAACCAGGCGCAGGCCATGTTCGTGTCGGCCCATGAATCCGTTCGCAAGGCCGTCGAGGCCGCGCTGCCGCAATTGCGCAGCACGCTCGCCGAGCAGGGCATCAGCCTGGGCCAGACCTCGGTCGGTGCCGAGTCGCGGCCCTGGGCCGGACAAGGCGGCGGCTTCGGCCAGCCGCAGCAGCAGCCCTCGTCCTCGCGGCAGGCGGCGTATCCCGGGCGCGCGGACACGGGCACCGATGCCGTTGCGCCTCGCATGCCTGTGGCCGCGCGCAGTACCGGCCGCGCCGGACTCGATACCTTCGCCTGAAACGCGAGATCTGAGGCCCTTTCCCCCGCTTGATCGGCGCTTCGCTTGCGCGTGCGCCGGCCAAGAATAGACCGAATCGTTTTGCAGCAGCTCCCACCCATGGCCACCAGTCCCTCACTCACCCAAGTCGCTCCCTCCGCCCCGCGCTCGTCGAAGCTGCTGATCGGGCTGCTGATCGCCGTCGGCCTGTGCGCCCTCGGCGGCGGCGGTTATGCCTTGAGCCGCAGCAACCTCTTCGCACGCGAAGCCGCCGCGCCGGTGCCGCAGAAGCCCATCTTCGTCACGCTCGAACCGCTGACCGTCAACGTGCAGTCCGAAGGCCGCGGGCGCTTCCTGCACATCGGCATGGCGCTCAAGGTGCGCGACGAGCAGGCCAAGACGCAGATCGTCGAATCCATGCCCGAGCTGCGCAGCCGGTTGCTGCTGCTGCTGTCAAACCGCCAGCCCGAGTCGCTGCTGTCCACTCAGGACAAGGCCCGGCTGGCCGAGGAGATCCGCGCCGAGCTCAACAAGCCGCTCGGTCCCAACCTGCCCGCGCAGGACATCTCCAGCGTTTCCTTCAACACCTTCGTGGTGCAGTAAGGGTCTCCTGGCATGGCCTATGAACAGGTGCTCTCGCAGGACGAGGTCGATGCGCTGCTGCAAGGCGTCACCGGCGGAGCCGTCGACCAGACCCGCGCGCCCACGCCGGCTACCGACGGCCTGCCGGCCTACGACCTCGGTGCGCCCGACCGCGTGGTGCGCAGCCGCATGCACACGCTGGAGGTCATCAACGAGCGTTTCGCGCGCCATCTGCGCAGCTCCTTGCTGAACTTCATGCGGCGCAGCGCCGACATCTCGGTCGGGCCGGTGCAGATCCAGCAGTACGGCGAGTTCGTGCGCCACCTGCCGGTGCCGACCAACATCAACATGCTGCACTTCAAGCCGCTGCGCGGCACCGCACTGATCGTGTTCGATCCGAAGCTGGTGTTCCTGGTGGTGGACAACCTGTTCGGCAGCGACGGCCGCTACCACGTGCGCGTGGAAGGGCGCGACTTCACGCGCACCGAGCAGCGCATCATCAAGCGCCTGCTGAACCTCACGCTGCAGTGCTACGGCGACGCCTGGCAGCCGGTGTTTCCGCTCGCCTTCGACTACGTGCGCGCCGAGATGCACGGCAAGCTGGCCAACATCGTCGCGCCCAACGAGGTGGTGATCACCACCACGCTGCAGGTCGAGTTCGGCCCGGTCGGCGGCTTCGTGCACGTGTGCATCCCCTACTCGATGATCGAGCCGATCCGCGACCTGCTGTCCAACCCGGTGCAGGACGAGATCGAGGTCGACAAGCGCTGGGTCAAGCAGATGTCGCAGCAGATGCAGAGCGCCGACGTCGAGCTCAGCGCCGACTTCGTGACCATCCCCTCGACCATCGGCGAGCTGATGAAGCTGCAGGTCGGCGACGTACTGCCGATCGAGCTGCCGAGCTCCGTCGTCGCGCGCGTCGACGGCATTCCGGTGATGGAGTGCGGCTTCGGCGTCTCGAACGAACGCTATGCGCTGCGCGTGCAACAGATGATCTCCCACCAAGACAGCGATCTGAAGAACGACCATGACTGACAACACTCCTTCCAGCAGCGATGCGGACGACTGGGCCAGCGCGCTGGCCGAGCAGACCGCGGCCTCCGCGCCTGCGCCCCTGCAGGCCGCCGCACCCGCACCCGTGGCGGCGCCGGCCGGCGCACAGGTCTTCCAGCCGATCCAGAACGCGCCGACGGCCCACAGCTCGCCGGTCGACATCGAACGCATCCTCGATGTGCCGGTGCAGCTCACGGCCGAGATCGGCCGCACGCGCATCACCATCAAGAACCTGCTGCAGCTCTCGCAGGGTTCGGTGGTCGAGCTCGACGGCCTGGCCGGCCAGCCGCTGGACGTGCTGATCAACGGCTACCTGATCGCACAGGGCGAGGTGGTGGTGGTGAACGAGAAGTACGGCATCCGCCTGACCGACATCGTCACGCCCTCCGAGCGCATGCAGAAGCTCAGCCGCTCATGATTCCTTGCAGGCGACCGCTGCGGGCCGCGGCCTCTCTTCTCGCGTGGGCATGCACGCTGCCGGCGCGCGCGGCGCTGCCCACCGTGCCGACACCCGCCGCCGAGGCCGCGCCGGCAGTCGGCGCCTCCGGCCTGCTGCAGGCCGGCTTCGGCATGCTGGTGGTGCTCGCGCTGATTTTTGCGTGCGCATGGATGGCACGCCGCTTCGGCCTGCAGCGCTTCGGCGGCGGCAATCTCGTGAAGGTGCTGTCGAGCTCCATGGTCGGCCAGCGCGAGCGCGTGGTGGTGGTGGAAGTGGGTGCGACCTGGCTGGTGCTGGGCGTCACGGCCAGCCAGATCAACACCCTGCACACGCTGCCGGCGCAAGCCGTGGCCTCGGCGCCGGCGGCCACGCCGCTGGATGCGAGAACCTCCCAGGCGCTCGGCCTGTTCGCGCAGAAGCTGCGCGAATCGCTCGGCGTCAGGCCGCGGCCGGGAGAATGATGCAGGGCCACCGTCGTCGTTGCCTGCGTCGCGCGGGCCTACTGCTGGCGCTCGTGCTGCCTGCACTGCCGATCGCCGCCTGGGCGCAGGGCCTGCCCGGCCTCGTGAGCACGCCCGGCCCGGGCGGCAGCCAAACCTGGTCGCTGAGCGTGCAGACGCTGGTGCTGCTGACCTCGCTGTCCTTCCTGCCGGCGCTCTTGCTGTGCATGACCAGCTTCACGCGCATCCTCATCGTGCTGGGCTTGCTGCGCACCGCCATCGGCACACAATCGTCGCCGCCCAACCAGATCCTGGTGGGCCTGTCGCTCTTCCTGACCTTCTTCGTGATGTCGCCGGTCTTCGACAAGGTCTACAACGAGGCCTACAAGCCCTTCTCTGAAAACAAGATCAGCGCCGAGCGCGCGCTCGAACGCGGCATCGGCCCCTTCAAGACCTTCATGCTGAAGCAGACCCGCGAGAACGACCTCGCGCTCTTCGCGCGGCTGGCCAAGGTGCCGGCGATGGAAGGACCTGAGGAAGTGCCGCTGCGCATCCTCTTGCCCTCCTTCGTGATCAGCGAGCTGAAGACCGCGTTCCAGATCGGCTTCACCATCTTCATCCCCTTCCTCATCATCGACCTCGTGGTGGCCAGCGTGCTGATGTCGATGGGCATGATGATGGTGCCACCCGCCTCCATCGCGCTGCCCTTCAAGCTGATGCTCTTCGTCATGGCCGACGGCTGGCAGTTGCTGATCGGTGCGCTGGCCGAGAGTTTCTATCTATGACGCCCGAATCCGTCATGGCCATCGGCAGCCAGGCGATCCATGTGTCGCTGCTGCTCGGCGCTCCCCTGCTGCTGGTGGCGCTGGTGGTCGGCCTGGTCATCAGCATCTTCCAGGCCGCCACGCAGATCAACGAAGCCACGCTGTCCTTCATCCCGAAGCTGCTGGCGGTGTTCGCTGTGCTGGTGATCGCCGGGCCCTGGATGCTGGGCCAGATCGTGGACTACATGCGGACGCTGTTCTCGAGCATTCCGCAGCTCGTGACCTAGAGGCGCAATGCCGCCGGTCTTTTCGGTCACCTCGGGGGAACTCAACGCCTGGATGGTGGCCTTCCTCTGGCCCTTCGTGCGCATGCTGGCGCTGGTCAGCACCGCGCCGATCTTCGGCGAGCCGGGCGTGCCGCGGCAGATCAAGGTCGCGATCGCGGCCCTGCTCGCGGTGGCCGTCGCGCCCACCATCGGGCCGATGCCGCAGGTGCCGGTGGTGTCCGCGGGCGGCGTCTGGATCCTGGTGCAGCAGGTGCTCATCGGCGGCGCCATCGGCTTCGCGATGCGGCTGGTGTTCGCCGCCGTGCTGGCGGCGGGCGAGTACATCGGCCTGCAGATGGGCCTGTCCTTCGCGTCCTTCTTCGATCCGATGAGCGGCGGCGCCACCATGGTGGTCGCGCGCCTGCTGCACATGCTGGCGATGCTGATCTTCCTCGCGCTCGACGGCCACCTGCTGCTGATCGCCGCGCTCGCCGAGAGCTTCCAGACCCTGCCGATCGCCGACGCGCCGCTGGCCGCGCGCGGCTGGATGTTCCTCGTCGCGGGCGCCGGCCAGATCTTCGCCAACGGCCTGATGCTGGCGCTGCCGCTGGTCACGGCGCTGCTCACGCTCAACCTGGCGATGGGCATCCTGAACCGCGCCTCGCCGCAGTTCAGCATCTTCGCGGTGGGCTTTCCGCTGACGCTGCTCGCGGGCATCGGCATGCTGCAACTGCTGATACCGCAGATGGGCGCCTTCCTCGCGCCGCGCATCGCGGCGGGCTTGTCGTCGGTGATGGAGTTGACGCAGGCTTTGCGGCCTTGAGTCCAGGCATGGGGCGCGCTACGGCGCCCGCGTGATCTCCGCGCAGATCACCGGGGCCGGCACATCAGGCGCTGCCGACCCTTGCGTGCCGTCTTCTTCGATGCGCATGGCCGCCTGCAGCGCCGCGATCGCCGCTTCGGCATCGGCCTGGCTGGCCGCATGCACGCGCGCCAGCGGCTCGCCCTTGCGTACCTTGCTGCCCAGCGGCAGCACCTGCGTGAGCCCGACGCGCGGATCGATGCGGTCTTCGGCGCGGCGCCGGCCGCCGCCCAGGGCAACGATGGCCAGGCCGATAGCGCGCACGTCCGCCGCCACCAGTACGCCGTCTTGCGGTGCCGGCAGATCGCATTGCACCGGCGCCTCCGGCAGTTGGCGCACTGCTTGCCCGAGGTCGCTCGCACCACCCAGGCCCGACACCATGCGCGCGAAACGCTCGGCGGCCGCGCCGCTGTCGAGCGCGCGCATGGCGTGGGCCCTGGCCTCGGGCAGGTCGGCCGCGAGGCCGCCTAGGCGCAGCAGCCGCGCCGCGAGCGCCAGGGTCACTTCGAGCAGCCGCGGCTCGCGTTCGACGCCCATCAGGAAATCGATCGCTTCGCGCACTTCGAGCGCATTGCCCGCGCTGCGGCCCAGCACCTGGTTCATGTCGGTGATCAGCGCCTCCGCGCGCAAGCCGGCGCCGGCCGCCACGTCGACCAGGCTCTTGGCCAGCGCCCGCGCGCTATCCAGGCTCGGCATGAAGGCGCCGTTGCCCACCTTCACGTCGAGCACCAGTCCCTCGAGCCCGGCCGCGAGCTTCTTGGAGAGGATGCTGGCGGTGATCAAGGGCAGCGATTCGACCGTGGCCGTCACGTCGCGAATCGCGTAGAGCCGCTTGTCGGCAGGTGCCAGCGTGGGGCCGGCGCCGACGATGGCGCAGCCGGCATCGCGCAGAACGGCGAGCAGCGCATCAAGCGACGGCTCGACGCGGTAGCCCGCCAGCGATTCGAGCTTGTCCAGCGTGCCGCCGGTGTGGCCCAGGCCGCGGCCGGAGATCATCGGCACCACGCCGCCGCAGGCCGCGACGATCGGCGCCAGCATGAGGCTCACCTTGTCGCCCACGCCGCCGGTGGAATGCTTGTCGAGCACCGGGCCCGGCACATCGGGCCATTGCAGCACTTCGCCGGAATGGGTCATGCCGCGCGTCAGTGCCACGCATTCGCCATCGTCCATGCCGTTGAGCAGGATCGCCATCGCCAGCGCGGCGATCTGGCCTTCGCTCCAGCTGCCGTCGGTGAGGCCGCGCACGAAGGCTTCGATCTGCGCCGGCGAGAGCGCATGGCGATCGCGCTTGGCGCGGATGACCTCGGCCGGCAGCAGCATCAATAGACTCCGGGAACGGATGGCTTGCCGGCGCCTTTCTGCAGCAACACCGACTCGATGTCGGCCAGCAGGCCGCTGGCGCCGAAGCGCAGCCGCTTCGGTCCGATGGCCGACTCGCCCAGCATCTCGCGCGCCAGCGCGATGTAGATCGCCGCATCGGCCACCGTGCGCACGCCGCCCGAGGCCTTGAAGCCGACCTCATCTTTTCGCGCGTGGCCGGCGATGGTCTCGAGCATCGCGCGCGCGGCATCGGGCGTCGCGCCCGTGGCCGTCTTGCCGGTGCTGGTCTTGAGGAAGTCGACGCCGGCATCGAGCCCGATGCGGCAGGCCTGGCGGATCAGTTCGGGCGACTGAAGTTCGCCGGATTCGATGATGAGCTTGAGCGTCTTGCCCGCGCAGGCGGCGCAGGCCGCGCGCACCTGCGCGACCAGGGCCGCCGCGCTGTCCGCATTGCCCGCGGCGAGAGCGCGCCAGGGCAGGACCAGGTCCACTTCGTCGCCGCCGGCCGCGAGGATGGCCTGCGTCTCGCGCAAGGCGCGTTCGCTGTCGAGCGCGCCGTCGGGGAAGTTGGCCACGGCCGCGACGCGGATCGATGCCGGCAGCGCGGCCCTGGCCTGCGCCACGAAGCGCGGCCACACGCACAGCGCCGCCGGCGGGCCGGCCGGCCCTTGCGCCTTGGCGCACAAGGCATCGATGGCGGCCGCGTCGTCGCCGTCGTTGAGGCTGGTCAGGTCCAGGCAGGCCAGCGCAA
This sequence comes from Variovorax sp. LjRoot84, assembly GCF_964254305.1. NCBI lineage: Bacteria > Pseudomonadati > Pseudomonadota > Betaproteobacteria > Burkholderiales > Comamonadaceae > Variovorax > Variovorax sp. LjRoot84. Next base: position 1,686,874 of record NZ_CAXUTE020000001.1, on the reverse strand, counting down.
TGCGCGCGTCGCGTGTCATGTCGGTTTCCACATCATCTCCTTAACACCTCGTCGCCCGGTGCGTAGTCGGCGGCCTTGAGCGGGCTGCGGCCGGCGATGTAGGCGCGCAGCACCTCGGCATCGACGAAGCCGGTGTTGAGGTAGCCCGGATGCGTCGCCAGCTTGGGATAGCCGTCGCCGCCGGTGGCAGTGAAGTTGTTGATCGCCAGCCGGTACGCGCGCCGCGGGTCGATGGGCTGGCCGTTGACCTTGGCATCCTTCAGCCGTCCGCCTTCGATCAGCATCTGCACGCCCGCCGTCTGCGGGAAGCCGCCCGAGCCCGGTGTCATCCTGGCCGCGGCTTCGAGGTAGCCGAGCAGCTCGGCGCCCGTGAGCTGTACCACGGTCACCTGATTGCCGAAAGGCTGGACCTTGAGCACGTCGCGGTAGGTGATGCGGCCGTTGGGCAGCGAATCGCGCACCCCGCCCGAATTCATGAGCGCGACATCGGCGCCCGTCTTGTCGCGCATGGCCTGGGCGATCAGCCGGCCGAGATTGGTGGCTTGCCTGCGCACCCGTTCGCGATCACCGTCGAACACGCCGGCTGCTTCGCCCACCGGCACCGTCAGCTGCGCCTGCCCGTTGTCCTGGAAGGGCTGCAGGAAGGCGCGCACGCCAGCGTCCTCGGGAATGGTCTCTTCATACGCGACCTTCTTGCCGTCCACAGTGCGCTTGAGGTTGACCGGAATCAGCTGGTACTTGATCAACTCGATCCGGCCCGGGCGCACCTCGAAGTCGGCCCGGCCCACGTACTTTCCCCATTCGTGCGCCTGCACGATCCAGGTGCCGTTCTGACGGTCGGGCGCGCAGGGCGTGCCGGGCACGTAGGCGTCGTTGCGCAGGTTTTCCTGCAGCATGCAGACCGGGTTCTGGCTGTGGCCGCCGACGATCAGGTCGAGCCCGCGGGTGGCGCGCGCCATTTCCACATCGCCCGGCGCGTTGACGCCGCGCCGGCCGTCGGTGTAGTGGCCCATGTGGGTGGCGGCGATCACCATGTCGGCCTTGGCGCGCAGCTCGGGCAGCAGTTGGGCCGCCTCGTCGATGGGCTTGCGGAATTCGATGCCCGCGATGTTGGCGGGCATCACCATCCTGGCCGTGTCGTCGGTGGTCAGGCCCAGCACCGCGATCCGCAAGCCGCCGCGCTCGAACACGCGGTAGGGCTCGAACATGCGCTGGCCGTTCTTGTAGATGTTGGCCGAGAGCAGCGGAAAGCCGGCCCACTGGCGCTGCTTGTCCAGCACCACGGGCGGCTTGTCGAACTCGTGGTTGCCGACCGCCGAGGCGTCGTAGCCGAGCAGGTTCATGCCCTTGAAGTCGGGCTCGGCGTCCTGCAGGTCGGACTCGGGCACGCCGGTGTTGATGTCGCCGCCGTCGAGCAGCAGCGTGTAGCCGCCGCTGGCCTGCACCTCGGCGCGCAGGCGGTCGATGAGCGTCTTGCGCGCGGCCATGCCGTATTCGCCGTCGGCATTGGTCCAGAAGCGGCCGTGGTGGTCGTTGGTGTGCAGCACGGTCAGCTTGATCGGCGCGCGCTCGCCCGGCGCCGTGGCGCAGCCGGCCAGCAGGGCCAGCGCGGCGGCGGCGGCGATGAATGGCATGCGCATGGGTCGAATCCTCCAGAGCAGATCAGATCGCTGCAATGACCGCTGCGAGCAGGCGCGATGCGTCCTGGTCGGCGGCGCGCGCGTTGCGCAGGGTGTGGGCGTGGCTCAGGCTTTCATCGGAGAGCCCCGCAGCCATGTTGGTGAGCATCGAGAAGGCCAGCACCTTCAGGCCCGCATGCCGCGCCAGGATGACCTCGGGCACGGTGCTCATGCCCACGGCCTGCGCGCCCAGCAGGCGCAGCATGCGGATCTCGGCCGGGGTCTCGAACTGCGGGCCCAGCACCCAGGCATAGACGCCTTCGTGCAGCGCGATGCCCGCCTGCGCGGCCGCGGCGCGGGCCTGCGCGCGCAAGGCCGGATCGTAGGCATCGCTCATGTCGACGAAGCGGTCCGAGCCGGGCTCGTCGTGCAGCGGCGTGCGCTGGGCCATGTTGAGGTGATCGGCGATCAGCATCAGCGAGCCCGGGCCCATGTTCGCGTCCAGGCTGCCGGCGGCATTGGTCAGCACGAGGATGCGGCAGCCGGCGGCGGCCAGGCTGCGGATTGGGCCCTTCATGGCCGCCGCGTCGCCGCTTTCGTAGGCGTGCTTGCGGCCGCGCAAGAGCGCGACCGCGCGGCCGCCGATGCGGCCCAGCCGCAGGATGCCGGCATGGCCGTCGACGTTCAGCGCCGGGAAGGCGGGCAGCTCGGGATAAGGGATGTCCGTGGGCGCCTCGACCAGCTCGGCGGCGCGGTCCCAGCCGGAGCCGAGCACCACCGCCAGCTCGGGCACGGGACCGGCGACACGGATGCGCGCGGCGCTTGCTTCGATGGCGTTCATGGCGACCCCCACGCTCGGCACTTCGTGTCCTCGCTGCCCCCCGAGGGGGCGCGGGCTTGCTTGGGGCGGCCCGGCGCTGCGCTCATGGCGACGGCAGATGCGCCGGACCAAAGCTCGCCGGCAGCAGCTCGCCCAGCGTGTAGCGGCCGCGCACCTCGCGCAGGTCGGCACACCACACCGGCGTGTCGTCGTCGGCGAACTCGCGCAGCTTCTGGCGACAGCCGCCGCACGGCGTGACGGGCGCCTTGGCCACGCCGACCACCACCGCCGCCAGCACCCGCGTGCCGCCGGCCAGCACCAGGTGCGCGAGCGCCGAGGCCTCGGCGCACTGGCCCTGCGGATAGGCGGCGTTCTCGATGTTGCAACCCGCATGGACCTGGCCGCGTTCGTCGAGCAGCGCGGCGCCGACTGCGAACTTCGAATAGGGTGCATAGGCGCGCTCGCGGGCGGCGCGGGCGGCATCGATCAACTGCGTCATCTGGGTCTGCGAAACGGCCATCATCGCTCCTTCACGTACGGGATGCCGAGCGCCTTGGGCGCACGCGCCTTGCCCACGAAGCCGGCCAACAGCACCACCGTCATCAGGTAGGGCAAGGCCTGGACCGCCTGCACCGGCACGGCGCCGATCAAGGGCAGCACCGTGCCCTGCAAGCGGATCGACACCGCGTCGAGAAAGCCGAACAACAGGCAGGCGAAAAAGGCGCCGACCGGATGCCACTTGCCGAAGATCATGGCGGCCAGGGCCATGTAGCCGCGGCCGGCCGTCATGTTCGGCATGAACGACGGATTCTGCGCCAGCACCAGGTAGCTGCCGGCCAGGGAGCACAGCACGCCGTTGAGCATGAGCGCCCGGTAGCGCAGCGCGGTGATGGAAACGCCCGCCGCATCCACCATGGCCGGGTTCTCGCCGGTGGCGCGCAGGCGCAGGCCGAAGCGGGTGCGAAACAGCAGCCACCAGACGGCCGGCACCAGCGCGATGGCGAGATACACCAGCGCGTTGTGGCCGAACAGGCCCAGCCCCAGCACCGTGCCCACCCAGGGCAGCGCGCGCAGCGCCTCGCCGGCGCCCGCCCCCCACGGCGCGAGGCGCACCGTGTCGGGCAGCGGGGGCGTCTGGCCGCCCTGCTGGAACCACGCGATGCCCAGCACCACCGTCAGCCCGGCGGCCGTCATGGTGATGGCCATGCCCATCACCACCTGGTCGCCGCGATGGGTCACGCAGCCGAAGCCCTGCAGCAGCGAGAGCGCGACGCCGACGATGAGCGACACGGCCAGGGCCAGGGCCAAGGAGCCGCTCAGCGCAGCGACGCTGCCGGCGGCGAAAGCGCAGGACAGCATCTTGCCTTCGAGGCCCAGATCGATCACGCCCGAGCGCTCGGCCAGCGCACCGGCCAGCGCGCACAGGATCAGCGGCGTCGCCACGCGCAGGGTCGAGGCCAGCAAGGTGCCGAGCGCGACTTCATCCATCGACGGTGCTCCCTGCTGCCGCCGCGGCGCGCGGCGCACGGCGCGTCGCGCGCCACAGCCGTGCCAGCGTCGGCGCCGCCACATGCGCCAGCGCGCCGGAGAACAGCACGATCAGGCCCTGCAGCGTGTACACCATGTCGCGGCTGAAACCGGGAATCTCGAAGGCCAGTTCGGAGCCGCCCTGGTACAGCGCGCCGAAGAGCAGCGCTGCCAGCACGATGCCCACCGGGTGGTTGCGCCCGATCAGCGAGACCGCGATGCCGGCGAAGCCGGCGCCCACCACATACTCGAGCAGCAAGCGCCCGTGCACGCCCGCGATCTCGTTGATGCCCACCAGCCCGGCCAGCGCGCCGGACAACGCCATCGACACCATGATCTGCACGCGCGGCCGCATGCCGCCGTAGTGCGCCGCCTCCGGCGCATGGCCGACCGCGCGGATGGCGTAGCCCGGCTGCGAGCGCCACAGCAGCAGGTACACGCCCACGGCCGCGGCCAGCGCCAGCAGCACGCTCAGGTTGAGCGGCGAGGCCGGCCATTCGATGCCGAGGCCGGCGAGCGCTTCGTGCACGCCGGGCAGGTGCGCCGACGGCGCGAAGGCGCGGCTCTCCACCGTCATGTTGCCGGGCTCCTTGAGCACGTCGACCAGCAGATAGGCCAGGAGCGCCGAGGCGATGAAGTTGAACATGATGGTGGTGATCACCACATGGCTGCCGCGCCAGGCCTGCAGCGCCGCCGGCACCGCGGCCCAGCACATGCCGAACAGCATGGCGGCGCCGATCATCAGCGGCAGCATGGCCCAGCGCGGCAGATGTTCGCCCAGCGCCAGGGCCGCCAGCGCGGTGCCCAGCCCGCCCATCATGGCCTGGCCTTCGCCGCCGATGTTGAACAGGCCCGCATGGAAAGCGACCGCCACCGCCAGGCCGGTGAAGACGAAGGTGGTGGCGTAGTACAGCGTGTAGCTCACGCCCATGCGGCTGCCGAAGGCACCCTGGATCAGCAGCGTGAGCACCTGCCAGGGGTTGTGGCCGACCACGGCGACGACGATGCCGCAGGCCAGGAGGGCCAGCGCGAGGTTGACGAGCGGCAGGACCAAGAGGTCGATCCATCGCGGCAGATCGGTGCCTTGAGGATTCACGACTTCGCGACCTCGTCGCCCGCGCCGCACATCAGGCGGCCCAGCGTGGTCTCGTCGCACTGGGCGACCGGGCGCTCGCCGACGATGCGTCCGCCGGCCATCACGAGCACGCGGTCGGCCAGCGCCAGGATCTCGTCGAGCTCGGACGAGACGACGAGCACCGCACCGCCGCCGGCCGCCATCGCGCGCAGGCGACCGTGGATGAACTCGATGGCGCCGATATCGACCCCGCGCGTCGGCTGGCCCACCAGCAGCACCCGCGGCTTCGGCGCGGCTTCGCGCGCCAGCACCAGCTTCTGCTGGTTGCCGCCGGAGAACTTGGCGCTCGTCAGGCGCACATTGCGCGGCCTCACGTCGTACTCGTCCATCATCCGCGCGGTGTCGGCCTGCATGGCCGACTGCCTCATCCAGCCGTGCCGGCTGTAGCGCGGGCGCCGCTGATAGCCGAGCACGGCCGATTCCCAGGCCGCGAAGGGCAGCACCAGGCCGCGCCGGTGCCGATCTTCCGGCACATGGGCGAGCCCTGCTTCGCGCGCGGCTTCAGGGTCGAGCCAATGCTCGCGCGTGAAGGAGCGCGAGCCCAGCGTGAGCGTGCCGGCCTGCGGCGCCAGCATGCCTGAGAGCACCTCCAGCAGCTCGCTCTGGCCGTTGCCCGAGACGCCCGCGATGCCGACGATCTCGCCCGCACGCAACTGCAGCGACACGTCGACCAGGCGCGGCGTGCCCTGCGCGTCGCGCCAGTTCAGGCCGCGCGCTTCGAGCAGCGGCGCGGCGCTCGCGGCGCGCGCGGCGCTCGCGGCGCTCGCGGCGCTGTCCACGCGCCCCATCTGCACGCGGCGTCCGACCATGGCCTGCGCGAGCGCGTCGACGCTGGTGTCGGCCGTGGCGCAGGCCAGCACCACGGCGCCCGCGCGCATCACCGTCACCGCGTCGCACAGTGCCATGATTTCCTTGAGCTTGTGCGTGATCAGCAGCACCGTGGTGCCGCGCGCGCGCAAGGCCCGCAGCGTGTCGAACAGCTGCTCGGTCTCCTGCGGCGTGAGCACCGCCGTCGGCTCGTCGAGGATCAGGATGCGCGCGCCGCGAAACAGCGCCTTGAGGATCTCCAAGCGCTGGCGTTCGCCAACTGGCAGCTGTTCGACCGGCAGGTCCAGCCGCACTTGCAGGCCGCTGTCGCGCATCAGCGCCTCGAGGCGCGTGCGCACCTGCGCGCGCGCGTTCGGCAGCCGCCAGTGCGGCTCGGCGCCGAGCAGGATGTTGTCGAGCGCGGAAAACGACTCGACCAGCATGAAGTGCTGGTGCACCATGCCGATGCCCAGGGCAATGGCTTCGTGCGCGCCGCGAATCTGCGCAGCCTTGCCTTCGATCTCGATCTCGCCGCTGTCGGCCTGGTAGAAGCCGTACAGGATCGACATCAGCGTGCTCTTGCCGGCGCCGTTCTCGCCCACCACGCCATGCACCGTGCCGGCCGGCACCGTGAGCGTGACTTCGCGATTCGCGTGGACGGCGCCGAAGTGCTTGTCGATGCGCGTCATGCGCACCGCGGGCGCGGGGCTCTCGTTCATGGAATTTCAGCGCGCCCCACGCAAGGCGAATGCCCCCACGCGATACCAGGAACACCGCGGAACCGGCTTTGCCGGGCCGCTGGTGTTGCCCCCGGTGAGGGGGTTGGCGTAGCGACACGAAGTGCGCGAAGCCTGGGGGAGAGTCACAGTTTGCAGGCGTTGTCGGCCATGTAGTCGGCCACCTTGATCTTGCCCGCAATGATGTCGGCCTTGGCCGCGTCGACCTTCGCCTTCATGTCGGCGCTCACCAGCTTGGCGTTGTGCTCGTCCAGCGCGTAGTCGACCCCGCCTTCCTTCAGGCCCAGCGAGGTGACGCCCGGGGTCGGCTTCTTCGCGGCGTTGAGCACCGCCACGTCGACGCGCTTGACCATCGAGGTCAGCATGGTGCCCGGCTGCAGGTGGTTCTGGTTGCTGTCGACGCCGATGGCAAGCTTGCCCGCATCCTTGGCGGCCTGGTAGACGCCCGAGCCGGTGCCGCCGGCGGCGGCGAACACCACGTCGACACCCTTGGCGAACTGCGCCTTGGCGAGTTCACTGCCGCGCGTCGGGTCGCTCCAGGCGGCGGGCGTGGTGCCGGTCATGACCGAGCTCACCTCGACCTTCGGGTTGGCGTACTTGGCGCCCTGCTCATAGCCGCACTGGAACTTGCGGATCAGCGGGATGTCCATGCCGCCGACGAAGCCGACCTTGCCGCTCTTGCTGGCCAGCGCCGCCATCATGCCGACCAGGAAGCTTCCCTCCTGCTCCTTGAACACGATCGATTCGACATTGGGCAGCTTGACCACCGAGTCGATGATCGCGAAGTTGAGCTTGGGGAATTCCTTGGCCACCTTCTCGATGCTGCTGCCCTGCGAGAAGCCGATGCCGATCACCGGGTTGGCGCCGCGCGCGGCCATGCGGCGCATGGCCTGCTCGCGCTGCGCCTCGTTGGCGATCTCGAAGTCGAGGTAGGGCTTGCCGCTTTCCTTCTTCCACATCTCGGCGCCGCGGTAGGCCGCTTCGTTGAAGGACTTGTCGAACTTGCCGCCCATGTCGTAGACGATGGCCGGCTCGGCACCTGCCACCAGCGCGGCGCCGGCGGCGAAAGCGAGGACAAGGGCCTTGTTGAGTTTCATGTGCGCATCCTTGGTGTTGGCGATCCGGCTGTAAGACTTCTTGCTGCGTTGCAGGGCTCGCGAGAGCCTCGGGTCAGGATAGCAAGACTTGCGCCGCATCAACCCCGGGGCACCACTAGCTCCACTACCATGCCGCGATGGCCGCTCCGCTCTCTCCCGCGCTCTCGCAACACCTGCAGGCGTTGCCGAAGGTGCTGCTGCACGAGCATCTCGACGGCGGCCTGCGACCGGCCACCCTGCTCGAACTGCTGCGTGCACGCGGCCTGGCCGCGCCGGCGCCGGACGCCGCAGCGCTGGCGGCCTGGTTCGACGCGCGCGCCCATGCCGGCAGCCTCGCCGAGTACCTGCGCGGCTTCGCCCTCACGGTCGCGGCCATGGCCAGCCCCGCCGCGCTCGCGCGCGTGGCCTTCGAGGCGGCCGAGGACGCGCGGCTCGACGGCTGCGTGCTGGCCGAGTTCCGCATCGCGCCGCTGCTGTTCGAGCCGATGGGCGTGCCGCCCGAGGCCGCGGTCGAGGCGCTCTTGGCCGGCTTGCGCCAGAGCCCGCTCCCGAGCGGGCTGATCCTGTGCGCCATGCGCGAGCAGCCCAGCGCGCACAGCGAGCGCGTGATGCGCCTGGCGCTGCGCTACCGCGCCGAGGGCGTGATCGGCTTCGACCTGGCGGGCGCCGAACGGGGCCATCCGCCGTCGCGCCATGCCGCCGCCTTCGCCATGGCGCGCGAGGCCGGCCTGCCGATCACCTGCCATGCCGGCGAGGCCGACGCGGCCGAGCGCGTGCTGGAAGCGGCGCGCCTGGGTGCGCGCCGCATCGGGCACGGCGTGCGGTTGGCCGACGCGCTGGACGCGGAGGCCGGCAGCGCGGCCCGCGCGATGCTCGACGAAGTGCGCGCCAGCGGCGTGCACCTGGAGCTGTGCCCCACCAGCAACGTCCACACCGGCGCTGCCGCGTCGCTGGCGGCCCACCCGATCCGGCGACTCTGGCAGGCCGGCCTGAGCCTGTCCTTCCATACCGACAACCGGCTGATCTCGATGGTCAGCATGAGCGGAGAAGCGATGGGCCTGGTGCGCGACAACGGCCTGGGCCTGCGCGACCTCGCGGCGATGGGCCTGCAAGCGGCCGAGCATTCCTTCCTTCCCGCGCCGGCGCGCCTGCAGGCGCAGGCTGCGCTGCAAGTCTGGCAGGACCGCACCGGGTGAGTTGCAATCAGCGATGGTGCGGGGATACTTGCCGGTCTGAGAATTCTGGAGTTCACATGCTTCCCGACACGCCCCTCCTCCTGGCTTTCGTGGCCGCAAGCCTGGTGCTTGCCCTCACGCCCGGCCCCGCCGTCGTCTACATCGTCGCCCGCACCCTGGCGCAGGGCCGCGCCTGCGGCCTGGCTTCCGTGCTGGGCGTGGCACTCGGCAACCTCGCCAACGCCGTGGGCGCCGCGCTCGGCCTGGCCGCCTTGTTCGCCGTATCGTCGACCGCTTTCACCGTGGTCAAGTGGGCCGGCGCCGCCTACCTCGTGTATCTCGGCATCCGGATGTGGCGGACGGCGCCGGCCATCGCAATCACCACGCCGCAGGCGCCGCGCAAGCCCTTGCGGCGCGTCTTCCGCGACGGCTTCGTGGTGGCGCTGCTGAACCCGAAGACCACCCTGTTCTTCGCCGCCTTCCTGCCGCAGTTCATGGACGCGCACGCCAGCCCGCTGATGCAGACCCTGGCGCTGGGCGGCGTCTTCATAGCCGTCGCCGGCTGCACCGACCTGGTCTATGTGCTAACGGCCAGTCTCGTCGCACCGCGCCTCGGCCGCGCGGCGCGGCATGCGGTCTGGGGCAACCGGCTCGCGGGCACCTCCTTCATCGGCCTGGGCGTGCTCACGGCCATGGGCACGCGGCCCACGCGCTGAGCCTGCGATGTCTCGCCACTGGCTGATGAAATCCGAGCCCGACGAGTGCTCGATCGACGACGCGCTGGCCGCGCCCGATGCGACCGTGCCATGGACCGGCGTGCGCGGTTGGCAGGCGCGCAACCTCATGCGCAGCGAGATGCAGATCGGCGACGGCGTGCTGTTCTACCACTCGAGCTGCCCCCAACCGGGCATCGTCGGCATCGCTCGCGTGGCTTCCGGCACACGGCCCGATCCGACTCAGTTCGATCCGAAGTCGCCCTACCACGACCCGGCCTCCAAGCCGGAACACCCGCGCTGGCTGCTGCTGGACGTGCAGGCGCTGCGCAAGACCCGGCTGCTGGGCCTGCCCGAGATGCGTGCGACGCCCGCGCTGGCCGACATGGTGGTGCTGCGCAAGGGCAATCGCCTGTCGATCACACCCGTCGATGCCACGCACTGGCACCTCATCGTCGACAAGATGCTGGCTTGAAAAAAACCGGTCCCTACAGACCTCACACAAGAATCGAATGAACTTGCGCACCCTGCTCCCGCTCGTCCTGGCCATCGCCGGCTGCTCCACGCCCAACGAGGTTGTCCGCGTTCGCGAAGGCGTGCTGCGCGCCCCCACATCCGCCGACGCATCGAACTACTGCCGAGAAAAAGCCTCGACCGCGCGGATGCTCGGCAAGGCCCAGGCCGAAGCCGGCATTCTGTTTCGTTGCGAGTGACGGCTCAGGCCACCCTGCACGACTTCACCACCTACGGCGCCGGGTCGGTGCCGAAGTAGGCGTTGGTGCATTGGGCCGTGCCGGTGACGGTCTTTTCCACCCAGCGCGTATCGGCACCGTCCCTCACCAGGGTCGGTCTCGAGACGGTGAAGCTCTGTCCGGCCACTATCTCGGCCGGGTTCGGCACACAATGGACAAGCAGAGAACGCAGGAGATCGCCGCATGAATCCAGCTATGCCGCCTGCTCCGCCGCGGCCGCCTGAGAGTCAGGCCGAGAGCCAGGCCGAGAAGGCATCCCCGGCTCCAGCGGGCGGACCGCTGACCCCCGAGTGGGTGCGCTGGGTCACCGAGCAGCTGCTGCGCGGCTGCACGCCGGAATCGATGCTGGCGGTCATGACCGCTGCCGGCGTCGACGCGCGAGCCAGCGCGGAGCTGATCGAGCTGGTGCCCGTCAACGCGGTCTACATCGCGGCCGAGGGTCGGGCGCAGCAACTTCGCAAGCTCGAGTCGACGCTGGCCAACCTGCAGCTGCTCTGGGAGATCGACCCGATGTACGGCATCGTGGACAAGCGCGTGTCGGTCAGCGAGGATGAATTCATCGATCGCTACGTGCGGGGCTGCCGGCCCCTGGTGCTCACGGGCCATACGCGGGACTGGCCGGCGATGCGGCGGTGGTCGCCGGCCGACCTGAAGATGCGGTTCGGCCATGTCGATGTCGAGGTCCAGGCCGAACGCCAGGCGAATCCACGCTACGAAGAAGACAAGGCCTCGCATCGGCGGACTCTCCGCCTGGGCGATTTCGTCGACCAGGTGCTCGCCGGCGGCGAAAGCAACGACTACTACCTCACCGCCAACAACGAAGCGTTGCGGCGGCCCGACTTCGCGCCGCTGCTGGATGACATAGGCAGCCTGCCGCCGTGCTGCGATCGCGCGGAACTGGCCGGGCGTTCCTCGTTCTGGTTCGGGCCGGGAGGCACCGTCACCCCCTTGCACCACGACACGCTGATGCTGTTCCACACGCAGGTCGTCGGGCGCAAGCGCTGGCGCCTCGTCTCGCCGCTGCAGGGGCCGCGCCTGTACAACACGAACGGCGTCTTCAGCCCCATCGACCTGGATGCGGTCGACCTGAGACAGTTTCCCTTGTTCGAGGGCGTGCGCGTGCTCGAAGTCGTGGTCTGGCCGGGCGAGACCATGTTCCTGCCGCTGGGCTGGTGGCACCAGGTGCGCGCGCTGGACGTCAGCGTGTCTTTCTCGTACTCGAATCTGGCCTTGCCGATCCCGAACCAGTTCACCTACTTCGACCCGGTGCCGCGTGCCGTCCCGTCCACGGATGTTTGATGAAGCACGCGCCCTGCCGTGTGCTCGGCGCTGTTCCGCCGCGCGCCCTGCGGCTGGCGCAGGGCGTGCGCTTCGACGTCTGAAGCCTCGGCTCAGGCGACGCGGCAGGACTTGACGACGAAGGGCGCCGGGTCGGTGCCGAAGAACGCGTTGGTGCAGGGCACCGTGCCGTTGACCGTCTTCTCCACCCAGCGCGTATCGGCGCCATACCTCACCACGGTCGGCGCCGACACGGTGAAGCTTTGTCCCTCGTTGGCCAGGAATGCGCCCGAGGGTGGCGGCGCTGGCGCTGGCGCTGGGGCCGGTGCAGGTGCAGGTGCAGGTGCAGGTGCAGGTGCAGGTGCGGGTGCAGGCGCAGGTGCAGGTGCGGGTGCAGGCGCAGGTGCGGGTGCAGGTGCAGGCGCAGGTGCGGGTGCGGGTGCGGGTGCGGGTGCGGGTGCAGGCGCGGGTGCAGGCGCGGGTGCGGGTGCGGGTGCGGGCGCAGGCGGTGGTGGCGGCGGCGGGGACGCGGTCACCAGCCTGCAGGACTTCACCACGAAGGGCGCCGGGTCGGTGCCGAAGAACTGGTTGGTGCAAGGCACCGTGCCGCTGACGGTCTTCTGCACCCAGCGCGTGTCGGCGCCATAGGCCACCAGCGTCGGGCTCGACACCGTGAAGGTGCCGCCCTCCATGGCCAGCGTCGCCCCGGACGGCGCAGGCGCAGGCGCAGGCGCAGGCGCAGGCGCAGGCGCAGGCGCAGGCGCAGGCGCAGGCGCAGGCGCAGGCGCAGGTGCAGGTGCAGGTGCAGGTGCAGGCGCAGGTGCAGGCGCAGGCGCAGGTGCAGGTGCAGGTGCAGGTGCAGGTGCAGGTGCAGGTGCAGGTGCAGGTGCAGGTGCAGGTGCAGGTGCAGGTGCAGGTGCAGGTGCAGGTGCAGGCGGCGGCGGGGCCGTGGCCGTCACGCAGGACTTCACTACGAAGGGCGCCGGGTCAGTGCCGAAGAACTCGTTGGTGCAGGGCACCGTGCCGTTGACCGTCTTCTCCACCCAACGCGTGTCGGCGCCATAGCGCACCAGGGTCGGGCTTGACACGGTGAAGGTGCCGCCTTCGGTGGCCAGCGTCGTCCCCGATGGCGGCGGCGCTGGTGGTGGCGGCGGCGGCGGTGGCGGGGGTGGAGGCGGCGGCGGCGGCGGGGGCGATCCCGTGACGCCCGAATCCGCCACGCAGGACTTCGCCACCGACGGCGCCGGGTCGCTGCCGAAGAAGGAGACGGTGCAGGTGGCGGCGCCGGTCACGACCTTGTGCACCCAGCGGTTGTCGGCGCCGTAGCTCACCAGCGTCGCGCTCGACATGTTGAAGCTGCCGCCTTGCGCGGCGACGGTGCGGTCGGTGGTCGTCTGCGTGCTGCCCAGGGTCACGCCGGAGGCCTTGGTCGTGAGCACGTGGCAGCTCTTCGTGACGGTGGGGGAAGGATTGATGCCGAAGAAATCGCTCTTGCAGCTGACGTTGCCGGTGACGGTCTTCGGGGTCCAGTTCCCGCCCACGCCGAACTGCACGACGGTGGGCGCAGGCAGGGTGAAGGTCTGGCCCTGGTCGGCGACCTTCGTCACGCTGCCATCCACCTTGAGGATCTTCCCGATCGAGGGCACGCCCGCGTCGTCGATCACGTACAGCAGGTAGTGCCCGATGGGCACGACGTTCGGGCTCTCGTTGAAGGTGATGTCGACGTTCGCGCTTCCCGTGGCCTGGGTGAAGGGCAGCTCGAGGAAGCGCTGCCCGAAATCGGTGGAATGCGTGACCGCGCCGGTGCGAATCAGCGTGACGCGCCCGATCGGCCGCGAGGACGCGACGGTGACGCGGAAGTCGGTGCCGAGCGTCAGCTGGGCCGGTGTCTGGTCGATGATGGGGCGTGGCCGACGCTGGCCGTTGCTGTCGAACAGGTAGGGCGGCGAGTAGATCTCGGCATTGAGGTTCACCACCGGCCCGGGCGAGCCGCCGCCGGCCGACAGCACCGTGCCGTCCGGCAGCAGCATCGCCGTCGAGTGGTAGAGGCGTGCCTTCGTCGCCGCCGCACCGGTGGTCCACTGCCCGTTCGCCGGGTTCCAGATCATCGCGGTGAAGGCGGTGTCGACCAGCTCGTTGTAGCTCGCCGAGCCGCCGGTGACCAGCACCTTGCCGTCCGCCATCACGGTCGCCGTGGCCCAGATGCGGTCGGCCCCGGGCCCCGGGATGGAGGTCACGACGGGGGCGGCACCATTGAAATCCACCACCATCGCGCTGCCGTCCTCGGCGATCAGCAGGACCTTGCCGCGGTCGAACATGGTCCAGGGCATGGCCCAGTTCGCCGTCTTGGGCAGCGTCCCGATCTGCATGATGAACGGGGCCTCGGTGTTCATGCTGAACAGGCGGTTGCCGCTGGTCACCAGCACGCGCCCGTTGGGCGCTAGCACGGCGCGTGGGTAGAACCAGTCGGCCGGCCAGTCCTGCATGTTGAGGGTCTGCCAGCCGAGCGTGGGCCGGTAGATCTCGGGCACCCCGGAGCCCGCACCCCCGCCGTCGATGCCGGCCAGGACGAGCTGGCGTCCGTCGGCCAGCGGCACCAGCGTGCCGTACCAGCGCGCATAGGCCATCGGCGGCCCCGGCGAGATGGTGGCCGCGGCCGGGTCGTACAGGTTGACGTCGCGCACGCCCCCGTTGACCTGATTCGGCGTCAACCCGCGCGTGTCGCCGCCGGCCAGCAGCACGAGCCCGGAGGGCAGCGTGGACTGGGCGGTGCAGAAGAGATCAGTGCGCGTGGTGTGCTGCAGCAGGCTGTGGGCGTTGGTGGCGGGCGTCCACACGTCGTAGTAGAGCTGGGCGCCCTGGGCGCCGCTCGGGTCGGTGCCGTAGCTCATGACCTTGCCGTCGGGCGTCAGCACGGCGTGGATGGCATTGATCGGCCAGGTGATCGGGGCGGCCCATTGACCGCCCGTGCTGGGCGCCACCGGGGCTGCTGCCGGTGCCGCAGCGGCGGCGGCGATGGTCTGGTCGGGCGCGCCCGGGCCACGGTCGATGGGCGCGGTGCGATCCCGCTCCAGCTGCCGCAGCCGGCCGATGTCGTCCAGCGATCTGACGGCCTTGCTGATGGGCGAGGGTGGAGACGGCGGCTTGGGCATTGCTCCAGCGGCCGGCGCTGGCGCTGGTGCCGGTGCATCGCCGGCACCGGTGGGCATGCCGGCGATGCCGGTGCCTGCACTGTCCCCGCCGCCACCGCAAGCGGTGATCACGAACGGGGCGCACAAGGCGATCCATGCGAAGCCCGAAGCACGCGGATCCGGCGAGGCAGTTGCCATATCCCCCCCAGAAGTGAGAACTTTGCGGTTATACATCGGCCGTGCTCGGACCGCGTCCTCCAATCTGGGTAGAGCCAAAGACCTAAGGCAAAGCCCTAGGCCGGCACCGAAGAGGCGCCATGCAAGCCCAGCGGCAGGGCACGGGGCAGCGCGGCCTGGAGGGGTGGACCGCGCTCCCGCGCAGGGCCATGATCGGCAAACGATGGCCGCACTCACCGTCCGCCTCGTTGTCGTTGCCGCCGCGCTCCTGTTGGCCGTGACAGGGGGCCGGTCCGCCGCGGCCGACGCGTTCGTGGCCGAGCGCCAGCGCATGGCGCAACAGATCGCGGCACACGCGCGCGAGACCCACGCCGACACCGGCAAGCGCGCCTTCGACGCGCGCGTGATGGAGGTCATGGCGAAGGTGCCGCGGCATGCCTTCATTCCCGCCGACCAGCTTCCCTACGCCTACCTGAACCGGCCGCTGCCGATCGGCCACGGACAGACCATCTCGCAGCCCTACATCGTCGCCTTGATGACCGACCTGGCCCGCGCGGAGCCCGGCCACAAGGTGCTCGAAGTCGGCACCGGCTCCGGCTACCAGGCCGCGGTGATGGCGCAGCTGGCCGGCGCGGTCTACAGCATCGAGATCGTCGAGCCGCTCGGTCTGGCGGCCAGGGAGCGGCTGCGGGCGCTGGGCTATCGCAATGTCGAGGTGCGCCTGGGCGACGGCTACCACGGGTGGGAAGAGCATGCGCCCTACGACGCCATCCTCGTCACCGCCGCGGCCAGCCACATCCCGCCGCCGCTCATCCGCCAGCTCAGGGCCGGCGGCCGTATGGTGATTCCGGTGGGCGCGGCCTTCATGGTCCAACAACTGATGCTGGTCGAGAAGAACGCGGACGGGACGGTCTCGACGCGGCAGATCCTGCCGGTGGCCTTCGTGCCGCTGACCGGCAAGCGTTGAGCCGGCGATGGCCGCGACACGCGCGCCGCTGATCGCCGTGGCGCTGATCTCGGCCGCCGCGCTGGCCTACGAGATCGTGCTGATGCGGCTGTTCTCGATCATGCTGTGGCATCACTTCGCCTACATGATCATCAGCCTCGCGCTGCTGGGCTGGGGCGCCAGCGGCGCCGTGCTGACGCTGGCGCAGCATACGGTGCAGCGGCACTTCGCGCCGCTGTTCTGCGCATCCGCCGCGGCTTTCGGGGCCGGCGCCGTCGGCTGCTTCCTGCTCGCGCAGCGCGTGCCCTTCAATCCGCTGGAACTGCTCTGGGATCCGCGCCAGCCCGCGAACCTGCTGGCAATCTACCTGCTGCTCCTGCTGCCCTTCCTGTGCGCCGGCGCCTGCGTGTGCATGGCCCTGTCGCGCTTTCGCGGCAAGCTGGCGCGCATCTACAGTTTCGACATCCTGGGTGCGGGGGCGGGCAGCCTGGGCATCGTGGCCTTGCTGTTCGTGCTCTCGCCGGCCGAGGCCTTGAAGCTGATCGGCGCGCTGGGATTCGCTGCCGCGGCGGTGGCATGGCTCGAATGCGGCCGTCCCAGGCGTTGGCCGGCGCTGCTGCCGATGCTGCCGGCTGCCTTGCTCCTGCTGCTGCCCGCAGTCTGGATCGCGCCCGCCATGTCGCCGTACAAGGAGCTGTCGCAGACCTTGCGCATTCCCGAAGCCCGCGTGATCGAGGAGCGATCGAGCCCCCTCGGGCTGGTCAGCGTGCTCGAGAGCCCGCGCATTCCGCTGCGGCACGCGCCGGGCTTGAGCCTCAACGCGACGGCGGAACCGCCGCCGCAGCTCGCGGTCTTCGTCGACGGCGAGGGACTCAACGCGCTGACCCGCTTCGACGGGCGGCGCGAGAGCCTGGCCCATCTGGACCAGATCAGCTCGGCACTGCCCTACCACCTGCTGCGCCGTCCGCACGTGCTGGTGCTGGGCGCCGGCGCCGGGGCCGACGTGCTGCAGGCCTACTACCACGGCGCGAGCCGGATCGACGCGGTGGAGCTCAATCCGCAAGTGGTCGAGCTGGTGCGGGACCGCTTCGCGGAGCATGCGGGCGGCCTCTACGGGCACATCGCGCGCGTGCATGTGGCCGAAGCGCGTGCCTTCGTCGCGGCCAGCGACGAACGCTACGACCTGATCCAGGTGGCGCTGCTCGATTCCTTCAGCGCTTCGTCGGCCGGCCTCTACGCGCTGGCCGAGAACCATCTCTACACGGTCGAAGCGCTGCAGGACCAGTTGCGGCACCTGCAGCCCGGCGGCCTGCTCGCGATCACGCGCTGGGTCACGCTGCCGCCGCGCGATGCGTTGAAGCTCTTCGCCGCCGCCGTGGCGGCGCTGGAGCGCTCGGGCGCCACCGATCCCGGATCGCAACTCGCGCTGGTGCGCAGCTGGAAGACCAGCACGCTGCTGGTGAAGAACGGCGTGTTCAGCAGCGAGGACATCGCGGCGATCAAGGCCTTCTGCACCGCCCGCTCCTTCGACCTCGGCTTCTATCCCGGCATGCGCCCGGAGGAGGCGAACCGCTACAACGTGGTCGAAGGTCCCGACCTGTTCGATGGCGCGACGGCGCTGCTCGGTCCGGGCCGGGACGCGTTTCTCGAGGACTACAAGTTCCACATCGCGCCGGCAACAGACGACAGGCCGCACTTCTTCCACTTCTTCAAGTGGCGCTCGCTGCCCGAACTGCTGTCGCTCAAGGAGCAAGGCGGCCTGCCGCTTCTGGAATGGGGCTACCCGGTGCTCGTGGCGACGCTCGCTCAAGCGGCGATCGCGAGCCTGCTTCTCATCGGCCTGCCGCTGGCCTGGGTCGGCATCCGGCAGAGCGCCAGGCGCATGCCGCCGCTCGCCGGATCACGCGGCCGCGTGTTGGTCTACTTCATGGCGATCGGCTTCGGCTTCATGTTCATCGAGATCGCGTTCATCCAGAAGTTCGTTCTGTTCCTCGGCCATCCGCTCTATGCGGTGGCGGTGGTGCTGTTCGCCTTCCTGTTGTTCGCGGGCATCGGCAGCCGCGTCGCCGCGCGTGCCGTGCCGGTGGCGGCGGTGGCCGGCGCCATCGCGCTCGCAGCAATGCTGTGCCTGCTGCTGCTTCCCTTGCTCTTCCGCCACGCGATGGGGTGGCCGGAGGCGGCGCGCATCCTGCTCTCTGTCGCGCTCATCGCGCCGCTGGCTTTCTTCATGGGCATGCCCTTCCCGCTCGGCCTGGCGCGCGTGGAGGCCGCGGATGTCCGGCTCGTTCCCTGGGCCTGGGGCATCAACGGCTGCGCGTCGGTCACCGGCGCGGTGCTGGCCACGCTGCTCGCGATCCATCTCGGGTTCACGGCCGTGGTGCTGGCCGCGCTGCTGCTCTACGGGCTTGCGGCTGCGGCGCGTCCTTGACACCATGCACGCATGCCCACCGGTCATTGCCACGCTTCGATGCGCCGCGAGTTCCTGAAGAAGGGGCTCGCGGTACTGGCGCCGGCCCTGCTGTGGCCGGCGCGCGGCCGCGCCCAGCCGACGGCCGCCCCCGCGACCCGGCCGATCCCTTCGACCGGCGAGCAGTTGACCGTGGTGGGCCTGGGCAGTTGGATCACCTTCAACGTCGGCAACGACCGCGTCGCGCGCGATGCCTGCACCGAGGTCATGCGCGCCTTCTTCGAAGCCGGCGGACGCATGATCGATTCATCGCCGATGTACGGCTCCTCGCAGGCCGTCATCGGCGAAGGCCTGGGCCGCATCGGCAGCGCGGGGCGCGTGTTCGCGGCCGACAAGGTCTGGATCGGCTCGCGCGCGCGCGGGCCGGGCCAGATCGAGGAATCGCGCCGCCTGTGGAGGTTTTCGCGCTTCGACCTGCTGCAGGTGCACAACCTGCTCGCCTGGGAAGAGCATCTGACTACGCTGTTCGCGATGAAGGCGGCCGGCCGGCTGCGCTACGTCGGCATCACCACCTCGGAAGGCCGGCGCCATCGCGAGATCGAATCGATCATGCGCAGCCAGGCTATCGACTTCGTGCAGATCAGCTACAACCTGCTCGACCGCGAGGTCGAGGAGCGCATCCTGCCGCTGGCGCGCGAGCGCGGCATCGCGGTGATCGCCAACCGGCCTTTCCGCGAAGGTGCGCTGCTGCGCGGGTTGCAGCGCCATCCGCTGCCGCCCTGGGCGGCCGAGATCGGCTGCGACGGCTGGGCGCAGTTCGCGCTCAAGTTCATCGTCTCGCATCCGGCCGTGACCTGCGCCATTCCCGCCACCAGCAGCGTGGCGCACGTGCGGCAGAACATGGGCGCGGCCCTCGGCCGCATGCCCGATGCCGCGATGCGCCGGCGCATGGTTGCGCACGTCGAGGCGTTGTAGCCGCATGTGGGAGTGGTGGAGCTACCGGCCGTCGGATTTCCTGCTGTTCTCGGCGCGCACCTACCATCGGCTCTTCGAGCTCTACAACGCCGAGCTCTGGCCGGCGCACCTCCTCGCCCTGGTGATCGGGTTGGCGGTGCTGTACACAGCGCTGCAAGGCGGGGTGCAGGCGGCGCGGGTGGCCTGCCTGCTGCTCGCGGCCTGCTGGCTGTGGGTGGCCTGGGCCTTCCATCTGCAGCGCTACGCCGCCATCAACTGGGCGGCGACAGGGTTCGCCGCGGCCTTCGCGATCGAGGGCCTGCTGCTCCTCCTGTTCGGCGTGTTCGGCGCACGCATTCACATCCGGACGCAGCGCGGCTGGAGCGGCAATCTCGGCCTCGGCCTGCTCGTCTTTGCGCTCGTCATCCAGCCCTGGCTCGGCATGCTGCTCTTCGGCAGGCCGTGGCGCGAGGCCGAGCTGTTCGGCATGGCGCCGGACCCGACCGCGCTCGCGACACTGGGCCTGCTGCTCCTCTTGCGGCCGCTCGCACCGTTGGCATGGATGCTGTGGCCGATCCCGCTGCTGTGGTGCCTGATCGGCGCGACGACCCAGTGCACGCTTGCGGGAGTCATGGCTATTTCCAGCATCGACCACGGTCCGCGGCATACTTGAACCGGTCACAACTCGCCTGAATCCTACCGAATGGACAAAGAAGTCGATCCCGCAGTGCTTGCGGTCATCAATGAAAAGCGCCTGTTAGGCGAGAAGCGCACTCCCGTCGACATCATCGCCAAGATGGGTGTGTTCGATGCAAGGCAGAAAGCGTCCGACTACGCCTGGCTGGCGACGGGCGACAACGTCATCGCAACCATTTGGGCCGAGTTCGTGAGCATCGGAGCCGGCGGGCGGTGGTTCTATCTCGAGTCTCTGGATACGCAGCATCGGATTGGCGGCGGAGAGCGCACCGCTCTGCAAATTCAGCGCGCCAAAGACAGACTCATATTGCTCAAGCGCTCGCTGGACGCAGCTCAGGGGTTCCGGGCCGTACTGCAGACGAACCGGGTACCCATCCTCGATCTGGAAAACGACAAAGCCGCCAAGGTTTCGATGCGGGTGGCGGATGACGAAGAATGGCACGTCGCCACGTGGGATGCCGATCAAAAAGTTGCACTGCTGGTTCGCGGCCGACGTGGGTGGCTACCGACCGAGGAAGACTTGCAAGCTGCCCGGGCGCGGGGTGGCGTGCCGGCTGCGGCGCCGGAGGGCCCATCGGGCCAGGCATCTCGAGAAGAGGTCCAGGCAGCCGCGATTGCCTACCTGACGCGTCACTTCGCGGGCTACGGGTACAAGACCGAGAACGTGGCAGGCCAGAACCTTGGCTACGACATCGAGGTGTCGGACAAGAAGGGCGTCACTTTGCTCAAGCTCGCGGTGAAGGGCACCTCGGCTGGGATGGCCGGCTTCCAGCTCACGGGTGAGGAGCGCGCGTGCGCAAAGCGGGGGGATCCCTGGCGGCTTGCGGTGGTCACGGACGCGCTCGGCCCCGCGGCGCAGCACAAACTCTACAAGCCCTCCGAGGTTGACAAAGCACCCGGCCTCGAACCGCTGCTTGAATAGCAAGCGTTGACGTCGCCCACGGAAGGCGCCGACGTGAGTGGAATCGCTCCGGACTTCAACCGCATGTTGGCGACTTACGAAGAAACCCGCCATCGAGGCGGGTTTCAGGGCGATGCGGGAGGAAGGGGCGAACCCCTTGGAGCAAAGCTCCCGTGGCGGGATGAGCCACTGAGTCCACCGTTGCATCACGAAGGTCTGATCGGCCCCTGCACAGGAAGTTCCGCGCCATTTCGCCGTCGGTGCGGCGTCGCGGGGAAACGCGCTGCGCAGGCGTACAGTCGCGTGTCGGCATGTCGTTTCTGTGCGCGTCTCGGCTACTGATGGAGACCTTACCCGCCCGTCGGGTATGTCACCAACCCTTTCACCGGAGGGTACCCATGAGCGAAAGATCCCAAATCGACGAAGCACGCTTTGCGCAAGCCGTGCATCTCGTTGCCGCAGCCGTGTCCGCCAGTTCGCTGAGCAGCGATCGGAGCTTTGATGCGCAAACTCACCAAGACGTCCTTCGAGTGGCGCTGATTCGCGCGTACCAGACGCTTGGGGATGCGCGTGACGAGATTGAGGGTCATTTGCGAGGTCCGGATTGACCTGGTGGACCAGACCCTCCCGACAGGGGTCGCAATGCAAAGGAGACTGCCATGGAACTGACAACCGTCCCGATCGACAAGCCGACGGACCTCAACTTCATCCTCGGCCAGTCGCACTTCATCAAGACGATCGAGGACCTGCATGAGGCGATCGTGCAGACAGTGCCCCAGATGAAGTTCGGCATCGCGTTTTGCGAGTCAAGCGGGCCCGCCCTGGTGCGTCGGAGCGGGAATGACACGGAACTCATCGAGTTGGCGCAAAAAAATGCCCTGGCGCTGAGTTGCGGACATTGCTTCATCGTCTTCATGACCGGCGGATTTCCGATCAATATCCTCAACACGATCAAAGCGGTACCGGAGGTTTGCGCCATTTACTGCGCGACGGCCAATCCGGTGGAGGTCATCGTGGCCGACACCGGGAACGGGCGAGGAATTCTCGGTGTTGTCGATGGCGCCACGAGCAAGGGAATCGAAACCGAGGCCGACGTCGAAGCGCGCAAGAAGATGCTGCGCCAGTTCGGCTACAAGCTCTGAGCGGCGAGCAGGCGCGGTCCAGCTCAGCTCGGGTGTTGGTTCCGGAACGCCGCCTCTCCGGCGTCCGACACCTCGACCCACTTCTTGTCGGGCGCTGCGTCTGCGACGTAGTTGTCGTGCCAGTTCCACCACTTGTAGGTCGGAGTCTGAGGATAGCCCTCGGGCGAGTCTTCCCAGACCTCCTGCCGGCCCAGCGGCGTGATGTCGAGGTAGTTCCAGGTGCTCCCCATCTGCTCGTCGCCGCGGTTGTTGATGAAGTAGGTGCGGAACACGCGGTCGCCGTCGCGGTAGAACACGTTCGTGCCGTGCCACTCGTCCACGCCGAAGTCGGCGTCGAAGCTGTCGGTGAGGGTGAACCACGGCATCTCCCAGCCCATCCGCGCCTTCAGCCGCGCAATGTCCGGCTGAGGCGCGCGCGAGACGAAGACGAGGGTGGTGTCACGGGCGTTCAGGTGGGCTACGTGGGCGGCCTGGTCGGCCACCATGGAGCAGCCCCGGCACGCGTGGTCGGGCCAGCCGAACACTCCCGGCTCGAAGAAGGCGCGGTAGACGATCAACTGGCGCCGACCCTCGAACAGGTCGAGCAGGCTGGCCTTGCCCGCAGGCCCCTCGAATGCATACGCCGTCTCCACGGCCATCCACGGCATTCGCCGGCGCTCGGCGGCCAGGGCGTCACGCGCGCGGGTCTGGGCCTTTTCCTTCAAGAGCAGCTGCTCGCGGGCCGCCTCCCACGCCTGCGATGACACGACCGGTGGTGTGTGCATGGCAGGCTGGCCGCCTTTCCGTCCGTTCTCGGTTGACGTAGTCATGGCAGAAATCTCCTGATTGGGCGAATTCCCGCGCCTCGTGGCTGAAGCGCGATTCCATTCGCTGCTCATCGCTCGTTGGTCGTGAGACAGTTTGGCACCGGAAATCGAACGCTGGGAGTAACAAGTGTGGCGGGATTCCGATGGAGTAGTTGGATGGCTCGGCGACCCACTCCGGTCTTCGACAGCCTGCTTCACATTTGAGATTTTCGCAATCGAGGCTAGGCTGGCGGCATGGACCGCCTGCCCCCGCTGAATGCCTTGCGCGCCTTCGAGGCCGCGGCGCGGCACCTGAGCATCACCGTCGCTGCGGGCGAACTGCACGTCACGCCCGGCGCGGTGAGCCGCCAGATCAAGCTGCTGGAGGACACGCTGGGCCTGCAGCTGCTGCACCGCGGGCACCGGCAGATCTCGCTGACGCGGGCCGGCGCGGACTACTTCCGTGCCGTGACCAAGGCCGTCGATGCGTTGCGCGAGGCCACCCGGCGGCTCACGCGACGCACGCAGCGCAAGCAGCTCAAGGTGCGCTCGTACACGACCTTCGCGATGCGCTGGCTCATTCCGCGGCTTTCCGGATTCCACCAGGCCCATCCGGACATCGAGGTGCTCCTGACCGCCTCGCTGGACGAAGTCGACTTCCGCAAGGAGGATCTCGACGCGGCGATCCGCCTGGGCGACGGCAAGTGGCCCGGCGCGAACAGCCACATGCTGGTTGCCAACATCCTCGCGCCGGTGTGCAGCCCCGAACTCCTCAAAGGCCGCACCAAGCTGCGCAAGCCCGCGGATTTGCGCCACTTCACCTTGCTGCACTCGATCGCCCGGCCCGATGACTGGGGCTACTGGCTGGACGCCAACGGCGTGGCGCCGCAGGTCGACAGCGCTGCGGGCATGACCTACCAAAGCTCCGCGATGGCCTATGCTGCCGCCATCGAAGGACAAGGACTGGCCATGGCACAGCTTTTCCTGGTCGAGGACGACCTGCGCGAGGGCAAGCTGGTCATGCCCCTCAAGAAGACGCTCGACATGGGCAGCTATACCTACTATCTGCTGACGCCGGCCGGGCGGCCGGAGAGCGCATCCATGAAGCAGTTCCGGACCTGGATGCTCGCGCAGTTCGCGCTGCCAGAGGCCTAGGATGCCGGGCAGGACACGACGCGATCCGCGAGCAGTCGCTCGATGTGCATCGCGTCGTAACCCGCCGCCGCCAGGATCTCGCGTGTGTGCTGCCCTCGGCGCGGCGCTGGCGCGTGCGGCAGGCGGTTGGTCTCGGCGCTGTTGATCGGGAAACCCGGCGTCCGGACCGCGCCTGCAGCCGGATCGTCGAGCGTGGCGATCATCTGGTTGGCGGCCACCTGCGGATGCCGCTCGACATCGCCGTAGTTCGCGACGCGCGCACACAGGATGTCGGCGGCGTTGAGTTCGGCCAGCCAATGGTCGGTCGAGCGGGTGCGGAATGCCTCGGCCAGGGCGGCACGCATCGCACCGCGGTGGGCCACGCGCAGGGGCGAGCTGGCGAAGCGTTCGTCGCCGATCAGTTGCGGAAGTGCCAGCGCTTCGCACAGCCGGTCCCAGCGCCCGCCGTTGTACGCGGCCACCATGATCCAGCCGTCGGCGGTTTCGAAAGCCTCGTTGGGAGCCGAGTACGGCGCCGCGCTGCCCATGCGCTGCGGGAGCTCGCCTTCCGAGAGATAGCTGGTGAACGAAGACTGCTGCAATGCAAGGGCCGCGTTCATCAGGTTCACGTCGAGATAGCCGCCCTGCCCGCTTTCCGTGCGCTGCTGCAGCTGGGCCAGCACGCCCACGCAGGCCACATAGCCCGTGACGACATCGACCACCGGCGCCTGCACCTTGCCCGGCTCGGCGCCGGGCGATCCGATCAGGCTCATCAAGCCGCTGTCGGCCTGCAGGATGCCGTCGACGCCGGCGCGGTCGGCATACGGGCCGCTCTGTCCGTAGGCGGAGATGGAGCAGTACACCAGGCGCGGATGGTCGGCCGCGAGCTGCGTGTAGCCGAGGCCGAGCCGCTCCATGACGCCGGGCCGCATGCTTTCGATCACGACGTCGGCTTGCGCGATCAGCGTGCGAGCGACGGCCATGCCTTCGGGGGCCTTGAGGTCCAGGCACAGCCCGAGCTTGTTGCGGTTGAAGGCGTGGAACAGCGCGCTGTCGTCGCCGATCCACGGCGGGCCGAGCGTGCGTCCGAGTTCGCCCTCGGGCGCCTCGACCTTGATCACGCGGGCGCCCATGTCGGCCAGCAGCATCGAGCAGGTGGGCCCGGCGCCGATCTGCGTGAAGTCGATGACCTTCAGGCTCTCGAGTGCAGTGCGCAGCATGGCGATGTCTCCTTCATGGTTCAGTTCGGCTGGCGCCTGAAAGCCCCTTGGGCCGTGGCGATGACGGTGCCGTCGTCGGCGACCAGCTCGGCACTCGCGAAGTAGACGCGTCTGCCGCCGCCCGTCACGCGCCCGCTCGCCTGGACTTCGCCCCGGTTCACACGGGCGAGATAGCTGATCGACAGCGTCAAGGTCAGCGCATTGACCGGCGCCGCTTCGCCGTGCGCCATGAGTCCGGCGTAGCCGCAGGCCGCATCGAGCAGCGTGGCGGTCACGCCGCCCTGAAGACTGGCCTGGCGGTTGAGATGCCGGCCCTCGAGCGCGAGCGCCAGGCTGCATCGGCCGGGACTCCATTCGACGAGCCGGATGCCCAGGTGCTCGAGCAGCGGGTTGTCGAGCTGCAACGCAGGACCGGCGCTCATTGCTCGATCTTCAGCTTGAGTTCGCTGACCAGGCGTGCCCAGCGAAGCAGGTCCTTGTCGAGCAGCTGCCTGGCCTCTGCGGGACTGGAAGAGCGGGTCTCGAAACCCTGCTTGGCCAGGCGCGCCTGGACCTCGGGGGTCTTGAGCGCTTCCACCACCGCGGCATTGAGCTTGTCGATGACCGGCTTCGGGGTCTGCGCCGGAGCGAGCAGGCTGTACCAGAGCGAGGCCTCGTAGTTCTTGAAACCGACCTCGCCGAAGGTCGGAAGCTGCGGCAACGCGGCCGATTTGGCCTGTCCCGCGATGCCGAGCGCGCGCAGCTTGCCGCTCTCGATGAAGGGGAGCACCGAGGCCATGGTGCCGAAAGCCAGCTGCACCTGCCCACCGATCACGTCGGCGATGGCAGGCGCGGTGCCGCGGTAAGGCACGTGAACCAGTTGCGTCTTCGCCATGTTGGCGAACACCTCGCCCGCCAGGTGCTGCGGCGTGCCGTTGCCGGGGCTGCTGTACGCCAGCTTGCCGCTGTGGGCCTTGGCGTACTGCACGAATTCGGCAAGCGTCCGGTAGGGCTCGGCCGGGTTGGCCACCAGCACGATCGGCACCGAGGCCAGCAGGCTGACCGGCGCGAAGTCTTTCTCCAGCTTGAACGGCGTCTTGACACCGATGGCGGGGTTGATGGTCACCTGGTTGGAAGCCAGCAGCAAGGTATACCCATCGGCCGGCGCACGCGCCACGATGTCGGTGCCGAGGTTGCCGCCCGCCCCCGGCCGGTTGTCGACCACCACGGCCTGACCGAGAATTTCCGTGAGGCGCGGAGCGATGGCGCGCGCCAGGATGTCGTTGCCGCCGCCGGGCGCGAACGGCACCACGAGCGTGATCGCCTTCGCCGGATACGGTGGCTGCTGCGCATGGCCGAGCGGCCAGGTGCCGAGCGCGGCGGCCGCGGCCGCGAGCGCCAGCAACGAACGGCGGTGTGTGGGATGGGTGTTCATGCGTGTCTCCTTGGAATCGATGTTCAGCGGCCCACATAGCGGGGCGGGCGTTTCTCGGTGAAGGCCCTGCGGCCCTCGATGCGGTCTTGCGTATCTCGCAGCACGCCCCAGTACAGCTCGGTGAGCTGCTGCGCGTCGGCTTCGCCGAGGTGTGCCGTCTGGCGCGACAGCTTCTTCACGGCCTGCACCGCCAGCGGCGCGTTGCCGGCGATGCGCCGCGCCAGCGCGAAGGCGCGGTCGAGCAGCGCGGCGGGCTCTTCCACCAGCTCCGACACCAGCCCGATGCGCTGCGCGGTGCTCGCATCGATGCGCTCCGCCGTCAGCACCATCTGCATCGCATGCGCCGACGGCACGGCCTTGAGCAGGCGGTGCAGGCCGGACACCGCCGGAATCGAGCCGACGGCCGTCTCCGGCAAGCCGAAGCTCGCGCGGGCCGAGGCAATGCGCAGGTCGCACTGGAGCGCCAGCTCCAGCCCGGCGCCGAGGCAATGGCCGTTGACGGCCGCGATGAGCGGCTTGAACACGCAAAGGTCGCTCAGGTCCATGAGCCGGATGTACAGGCCCATGTCGGCTGCCGGCGCGGACGCGCGGAACAATGCTTCGGCATACGGTGCAGGCGATGTCTGCGTGCCCTTGAGATCGGCGCCGGCGCAGAAGGCCCTGCTCCCTGCGCCGGTGAGGATCGCGACGCGCAGGTCGTCGCGATCGCGGACCTCGACCAGGCACCGGCGCAGGTCTCTCAGCGCAGCCAGGTCCAGCGCATTCAACGCTTCGGGCCGGTCCAGCGTGATCAGCGCGACCTGGTCTTTGACATCCAGACGAACGGTCATGAGGAGCTCCTAGACGCTGGGCGATGACAGGCTGCGGCCGCCGCAAACATAGAGGGTCTGCCCGGTCACGTAGGACGCCGCCGGATCGAGGAAGAACTCGACCGCCAGCGCGATGTCGTCCGCCGTGCCGATGCGGCGCACCGGCACCGAGTCCTTGAGCCGCGCCTGCACATCCGGGGCGAAGTTGCGAAACAGCGGGGTGTCGACGATGCCGGGCGCCACCGCGTTGACGGTCACGCCCTTGGCGGCGAACTCGATGGCCAGGCTCCGCGTCAGGCTCACCACGCCACCCTTGGCCGCCGAGTAGTTGGCCTGGCCGAAGCCGCCGAGCCAGGCGCGCGAGGAGAGGTTGACGATGCGGCCGAAGCCGCGCTCCACCATGCCCGGCAGCGCCGCGCGGCAGCAAACGAACTGCGACCGCAGGTTGGAGTCGATGACGATGTCCCAGTCCTCGTCGGTCATCTTCAGGAAGCGCTTATCGCGCACCGCACCCGCGTTGTTGACGAGAAAGTCGACGCGGCCTGCGCTTGCAAGAACGCTGGCGAAGGCCGCATCGACGGCCTTGGAGTCGGTCAGGTCCACGGCAACGCCCATGGCCTTGTGCCCGTCTTGTTGCAAGGCGGCCACAGCAGCGTCGAGCGCCGCGCCATCGCGGTCGAGCAAGGCGACGGTAAGGTCCTGCGCAGCGAGCCGGCTCGCGATGCCGAGGCCAATGCCTCGGGCGGCGCCGGTGACCACCGCCACGTGTTCGGGGTTGAATCTTCTTTCGCCCATCTCACACTCCCAGCAGGTGAACGGATGACGCGGCATGGTCGACGCCGGCAATGCCGCCGCCGGTGCATTGGGTCAGGCCGACCTTCGCGCCCTCGACCTGGCGTGCGCCGGCCCGGCCTTGCAGCTGCCACATCAGCTCGACCATCTGCGCGACGCCGGTGGCGCCGAGCGGGTGGCCCTTGGCGAGCAGCCCGCCGCTGGGGTTCACCGGCACGCGGCCGCCCAATCGCGTGGCGCCGGATTGCAGCAAGGCAACAGCCTCTCCGCGCGGCGCGAGACCCAAGGCCTCGTAGTACAGCAGTTCGGCGATGGTGAAGGCGTCGTGCAGCTCCACCACGTCGAGGTCCTGCGGGCCGAGGCCGGCTTGTTCGTAGGCCTGGCGTGCCGCACGGGCCGTGATCTCGGCATCGAGGATGTCGTCGTCGGCCCGTTCGCGAATGCCCGACACCACCACGGAAGACAGCAGCTTCACAGGCGTGCGCCCTGCCGGGCGGCGCGTGCGCAGCACCACGGCGGCCGCGCCATCGACCTGCGAAGGGCAGCACTGCAGCAGCGTCAGCGGATCGGCGATCATGCGCGAGGCCAGCACCTCCTCGACCGTGGTCTCGGTGCGCTGCTGGGCGTATTCGTTCAGAGAACCGTGGCGGCGGTTCTTCACCGCGACGGCCGCCAGGTCGGCCGGCGTGGCAGATCGCTCATGCAGGAAGCGCGTGCCGCGCATCGCGTACACGGCCGGCAGCACCATGCCCGCCTTTGCATAGAGCTCGGTCTTGTGGTCGTTGCGCTGCAGCGGGATGGTGCCGCCGCCGAGCGCGGTGAGCTGCTCGATGCCGAACACCAGCACCGTGTCGTACTGCTCGGCCAGCATCGCGTGCCGTGCCAAGTGGACCGCCGTGGCGCCGCTGGCGCAGGCGTTCTCGACGTTGTAGACCGGAATTCCGCCGAAGCCGAGATCGCGGACGATGAGCTGGCCCAGGATCATGCCGCCGAGCACGTTGGCGCAGTAGATGGCCTGGATGTCGCGCGCCTCGACGCCCGCGTCGTCCATTGCCTTCAGGATGGCGTGCTGCGCGAGCTCGGGAGCGAGCACGCCGCTGTGGCGGCCGAAGGGCGTCATGGCGCCGCCGGTGATGAAGATGTCTTTCATGCCGATGCTCCTTCGACCGCCTCGAACACGTAGCCGAACTGCTCGTCTGGCACTGCGCGATAGCGCTCGCCGATGGCCGGGCGCGCCTTGCCTTGCAGCCGGCCGAAGATGCGCACTGGGCCGGGCAGGTCCACATAGCCGAGCGCGTAAGGCGCCAGCCCGCTCTTGGCCGCCGGATGGATGACCGTGAAGCTGTAGACCTCGCCGATCGAGGGCAGTGCGACCGGCGCGTGCCGCGCGGCCAGCGGCGAAGCATCGGGAAAGGCAGGAAAAATCAGCTCGCCGGTATCGGCGGCGCGCGAGGCGAGCAGGCCGGCGTCGGGCTCAGGGCTCCACAGCGGGTAGGGTGCGACGTACATAGATCTCCTTGTGGCCGACACCGCGAAGATGGCATCGGATGGAGCTATGGTTGTCCTTCCGGCGCTCGCCGACAAACGACTTCTGTGGCTCTGTCGCTTGAGGAAATCTCAACTGAGCAAGCGCAAACACCGCTGCGCGCTCAGCGCGCAGTGGCGGCGTCGAGCACGAAGGACGTGGCCTTGCGCCACCATGCATCGTCGACGCGCCCCGGCCAGTCGTTGTGGCCGGCCGCCTCGATCACCACCAGCCGCCTGGGCTCGGGAAGCGCGTCGTAAAGCGCGCGGCCGAAGCGCGCCGGCACGATGTTGTCGCGCTCGGCGATGGCGACCAGAACCGGGCGGCCGAAGGAGGCGAGATGCGCGGCGCTGTCGTAGCGATCGCGCAGCAGCCAGCTCACTGGCAGCCATGGGTAGTGATGGCCCGCGACGTTCTCGAGCCGGTCCCACGGCGTGATCAGCAGCAGGCCCGCCACCTTGTCGCGCTGGCGTGCGGCCGCCGCGGCCGCGACACCCGCGCCCAGCGATTCGCCGACCACGAGCAGCGGCGCGCCATGCGCTCGATGCGCCTGCACGATGCTTTGTTCGGCATCGTCGACCAGATGGCGTTCGCCCATCTCTCCGCCGCGCGGGCCGTAGCCAGGGTACTCGGCCAGGATCACGCGCAGCCCCAGGCCCGTGAGCGCACGGGCGTAGTACGCGCGATGCCCGGCATGCCCCGCGTTGCCGTGAAAGACGATGGCGGTGCCGCGCGCTACGCCCGCCGGCTCCGCGACCAGGCCGCGGAAGTCCTCTGCCGAAGGCCAGGCCTTCAGTCCGCCGGACACCATGTCCGCGACCGTGGCCTTGGCCGGGAAGTAGAGCAGGCGGTCCTGGAACATGGCGACTCCTGCCAGCCCGATCAGGCAGGCGATGGCGAGCTTCAAGAGCAGTTTCATCGGCATCGCGTTCACTCCGCGCCGCGCGCGAATGGCACAGGGTACCAGGGCGTCATGCGCACGTCGCACAAGCGTCATGGCCGGTTCATGGCGATGACACGGCCGCTGCCTAGTCTTGGCCGCGCCGCTTGTGAACCCAATCCCCGACAACGCCAAAAAGGAACTCCCCATGCACACAGATGTTTACCTGGCGCGCCTCGCGTGCGCCCTGACCCTGGCCTGCGCGCTGGCCGCCTGCGGCGGCGGCAGCAGCGGCGGCGGCTTCAGCGGCACCGCCGCGGGCAGCACGGCCACCGGCAGCGAAAAGACCGAGACCCCGGTGCAGCCCGCGGCGAGCGACAACGCCGACGTGCGCTACGCGCCCTGAGCCCCCTACAACAACATCCAGAGGACCCCACATGAACTCGCGCCGCAAGTTCCTCCAGGGCACCGCCACCACCGGCATCGCCGCCGCCACCCTCGCCGCCTTTCCGCCCAGCATCCGCAAAGCACTCGCGATTCCCGCGCACAACGAGACCGGCACCATCAAGGACGTCAAGCACGTCGTGATCCTGATGCAGGAGAACCGCTCCTTCGACCAGTACTTCGGCACGCTGCGCGGCGTGCGCGGCTTCGGCGACCGCTTCACCATTCCGCTGCCGCAGGGCCGCAACGTCTGGCAGCAGAACAACGCCGCCGGCCAGCCGGTGCTGCCCTACCACCTCGACTTCACCAAGGGCAATGCACAGCGCGTGAGCGGCACGCCGCACAGCTGGGTCGACGGCCAGAACGCCTGGGACGGCGGCCGCATCGAGCAATGGGTGCGCTACAAGACGCCCGCATCGATGGGCTACTACAAGGAAGCCGAGTTGCCCTTCCAGTTCGCGCTGGCCAACGCCTTCACGCTGTGCGACGCCTACCACTGCTCGATGCACACCGGCACCAACTCGAACCGCATGTTCATGTGGACCGGCACCAACGGCCCCACTGCCGCGGGCGTGGCCTCGCTGAACAACGAGTGGGACTCCATCGACTCCTCCGCGCTCGGCTACGAATGGAAGACCTACCCCGAGCGGCTGCAGGAAGCCAAGGTGAGCTGGATGGTCTACCAGAACATGCCCGACAACTTCGGCGACAACCCGCTGGCGGGCTTCAAGCAGTACCGCAAGGCCAACGAGGCCTCGGGCAAGCCGGTGAGCAACGACGCCCTCTCGCCCGCCTACGACCCGGCCAGCGACAATGCCGGCAATCCGCTGTACAAGGGCATCGCCAACACCATGCCGGGCCCGCTCGGCGACGTGAACGCGTATTTCGAAACCTTCCGCCAGGACATCAAGAACGGCAAGCTGCCGCAGGTGTCTTTCGTCATCGCGCCGGCCACCTACTCCGAGCATCCCGGCCCGTCGAGCCCGGTGCAGGGCGCCTGGTACATCCAGGAGACGCTGGACGCGCTCACGGCCGTGCCCGATGTGTGGAGCAAGACCGTGCTGCTGGTCAACTTCGACGAGAACGACGGCTACTTCGACCATGTGCCCTCGCCCTCTGCGCCCTCGCTCAACCCGGACGGCACGCCGGCCGGCAAGACCACGCTGCGCGAATCCGACGTCGCCTTCGAGCGCTTCACGCACCCGAACCCGCCCGCCACCACCAGCCAGCCGCAGCCCGACGGCCGGGTCTACGGCCCGGGCGTGCGCGTGCCCCTGTACGTGATCTCGCCCTGGAGCCGCGGCGGCTGGGTCAACTCGCAGGTGTTCGACCACACCTCGATCATCCGTTTCCTCGAGCAGCGCTTCGGCGTCAAGGAACCCAACATCAGCCGCTACCGCCGCGCCGTGTGCGGCGACCTGACGAGCGCCTTCAACTTCAAGAATCCCAACAACGAGCCGCTGCCCACGCTCACGGGTCGCAAGACGCTGGCCCAGGCCGATGCGCTGCGCGCCGCGCAGCAGCAACTGCCCCAGATCGTGCCGCCGGCCAACCCGCTGCTGCCGGTGCAGGCCACCGGCACGCGGCCCTCGCGCGCGCTGCCCTACGAGCTGCACGCGAGCGCGCGCAGCAGCGCGCTGCACGGCAAGGTCAAGCTCGTCTTCGCGAACAGCGGCGAGGCCGCGGCCGTGTTCCACGTCTACGACAAGCTGAACCTCGACCGGCTGCCGCGCCGCTACATGGTGGAGCCCAACGAGCGCCTCGACGACGAGTGGGCCGCG
The DNA here is from genome assembly GCF_964254305.1 of Variovorax sp. LjRoot84. Classification (NCBI taxonomy): domain Bacteria; kingdom Pseudomonadati; phylum Pseudomonadota; class Betaproteobacteria; order Burkholderiales; family Comamonadaceae; genus Variovorax; species Variovorax sp. LjRoot84. The sequence goes on along the minus strand of NZ_CAXUTE020000001.1, from coordinate 1,654,076 downwards.
GCGACCGACAACGCCGGCCTCTACGACCTGTGGGTGCTCGGGCCCAACGGCTTCCACCGCCACTTCAAGGGCGACCTGAACCGCCTGCGCTCGCGCGGCGCACCCGACCCCGAGATCCGCGTCGGCTACAACGTGCGCCGCGGCGACCTGCACCTGAAGCTGCGCAACGAGGGCGAGCGGGACTGCGTCTTCACGATCAAGGCCCTGGCCTATCGCAACGACGGCCCGTGGACCGTGCGCGTCAAGGGCGGCGACGACGTCGAGAAGCAGTGGGACCTCGAGGACAGCGGCTTCTGGTACGACTTCGAAGTGCGCTGCGACGCCGACCCGGCCTACTTGCGCCGCATCGCCGGCCGCGTCGAGACCGGCCGGCATTCGGTGAGCGATCCGGCGATGGGCAAGCCGAACGCCTGAGGACGAGCGACGCGCGCGGCGCCGTGCGTTGCATGGCGCCGCGCCTCGCGGGCCTTCAGCTCAGGCCCGCTTGAGGTCGGGGTAGCCCACGTGCTCCACGAGCTCCTGCGTATCCTTCCTCGGCTGGCCGGTGAGCAGGCTGACGATGACGATCACCGCAAAGCCGACCGGCACGCCGAACAGGCCGGCCGAGATCGGCAGGATGCCCCACCACAGCTCGATCGGGCTTGTCACGCCGAAGACGCTGCGCATCCAGGGCTGGGTCACGGCCATGTAGTAGCGACGGATCGACCTTGGACCAATAGGCGATCCAGGCCGGCAGCTCGCTGAACGGCGTTCCCACCAGCACGTTGAAGACCTCGAACTTCACCAGCACCGCGAGGGCGGGCGCCGTGAAGTACAGCAGGAAGATGAAGAACAGCGACCAGGCCGACGGACGAGCGCGAGAAGGCAGCTTCGACTGGTACTTGATTCCCCTGAGGGACGCTGACTACGCGGCCAAGGTGACCATCCCTGTGGAAAGAATCAACGGACTGTCTTCATGATTTCGGGCGCCGACGACCGGCTCTGGCCGTCAACGGAGCTGACGGAGTTCGCTGTTCAGCGCTTCAAGCAGAAGAACGTTCTTCACCGTGTCGAGCACCTCCGTTACGCGGACGCGGGACATAGCATTGCTTGGCCCAACGGACCCACAACCATGCTGAAGTCAAAACATCCGGTGTCTGGGGAGGAAATCGAAATGGGTGGCACGTCCGAAGGGACAGCGCGTGCACGCCAAGACTCCTGGCCGCGAATGCTCGCGTTCCTGCGAAGCGCGCTGCCGGATGGCTGAGTGTCCTCCGCGCGAGCACCGGTTAGTGGTCCTTTCGGTCCTAGCGCCGATTTGAGTTCGAGACTGAAAAGTTGATGCAAACGTGAACTTTTGCTCGACTTGCCGTGTAGGACTACACCTACTAATCTTCGGCCATGGTTTCTCCCGGGTGGGCATCAAGGACCAACCCCTTCAGGCCCGCCTCGTGCGGGCCTTCTTTTGCGGACTGCGTCCGACAGGCATCGGGCATCCGTCCCACAGTCCGGCCGCCATCCTGCGGTCACATTGCAGGCTCCGTTCAAAGAGGAGCCCCATGAACACGAAACCAGCTCTGGCCAGTCTTTGGCTGATCGCACTGCTCAGCGCCGGCGCCGCGCTCGCCCAGTCGGCGCCGCCCGGCTCCGATGCCCGCACGGCGAGCGAACGCGCGGCCTGCGATGGCGTGCAGCAGGACAAGGCGGCGTGCCTTCGCGAAGCCGGTGCCGCGCGACAGGAGGCCCGGCGCAACGGCCTCACCGGCTCGAGCGCCACCGGCTACGACGCCAATGCGATGGCCCGATGCAAGCTGCAGCCCGCTGCCGACCAGGCGGACTGCGAGGCGCGCGTGCGAGGCGGCGCGGGCAGTTCTTCCGGGGGCAGCGTCATGGGCGGCGGCGTGATTCGCGAGACGGTGACTCCGGTGCCGCCGGCGCCTTCGCGCTGATCGCCAGACTGGTCGTTCAGGAAGACTCTCCTTGAGGCAAGTACCGATGCCAAGACTATCTCTGGCTTTCATCGCACTGGTCTTCGCCAGTTCTGCGAGCGGCGCCAGCAACTGCGATGCCATCCTGTCCCAGATCGATACGAAGATCAGAGCCTCCGGCGTCTCTCGCTTCACGCTCACCACGGTAGACGCCGACGCAATCGTCACCGACAAGGTCGTGGGCACCTGCGATCTTGGAACGAAGAAGATCGTGTATGCGCAGGGCGATTTGCCGGCTTCGCCGCCCAATGACGGCTCGGCATCCAACGCGCGTCCATCGCCGCCGCGCCCTCGCAGTGAGCCCATCCTGACCGAATGCAAGGACGGTTCCGTATCGGTCGGCGGCGACTGCAAGCAGTAGGCTCAGCTTTCCTTCGTTTTGTGGACCGGCTGCAAGAGGTCCCAGAGATTGCCGTAGAGGTCCTGAAACACGGCCACCGTGCCGTAGCTCTCTTCCCTTGGCTCGCGAACGAAAGTCACACCCTTCGCTTTGTACGAACGGAAATCCCGCCAGAAATCGTCGGTGAACAAGAACAGGAAAACGCGGCCTCCCGTCTGGTTGCCAACTCGAGACGCCTGCTCGACATTCGCCGCCCGGGCAAGCAGGAGCCGCGATTCGACGGCTCCCGGCGGAGCCACCACAACCCAGCGCTTGTCCTGTTCCGGCACATACGAATCTTCGACCAGGGAGAAGCCGAGGGTCCCGACGTAGAAGTCGAGAGCCTCGTCGTAGTCGCGGACCACGATGGCAACTTGAGCTATCGACTGTTTCATTTGCGAATCTTGAAGCGTGGCAGAGATGTGGTCCGCATTCTGCGCGTGGCGGGAGTACGAAGCTTCGGGCCAGCGTTTCCTGCGGCGGTAGTCGCACTTGCCCTAGTCTTCGGCGCCGAAAGGCGGTTCACCATCCTCTTCTCGATCTCGTGCGAGCGAGGGCGGCTATGCGCTTCAACAAGCTTGACCTGAATCTGCTGGTGGCACTGGACGCGCTTCTCACCGAGTGCAGCATCAGCCGGGCGGCCGCGCGCGTGCATCTGAGCCAGTCCGCCATGAGTAACGCGCTGGCTCGGCTGCGGGCCTATTTCGACGACGAGTTGCTGGTGCAGGTGGGCCGCACGCTGGAGCTCACGCCCCGGGCCCAGACGATGAAGGAACCCGTGCGCGACGTGCTGATGCGCGTCGACACCGCGATCGCCGCGCAGCCGCAGTTCGATCCCTCACGCTCGGACCGCACCTTCCAGCTGCTGGTCTCCGACTACACCACGGTCACCCTGATGCCGCACCTGCTTGCGCTGGCACGCCGGCAGTCGGGCACGGTGCGCTTCCTGCTCTCGCCGCTGCCGCAACTGGACCAGCCGCAGCGCGCGCTGGGGCGCGGCGAAGCGGACCTGCTGGTGATCCCGCGCAACTATTGCTCGCCCGACCATCCGATCGAAACGCTGTTCGAGGAAGAGTACGTGTGCATGGTGTGGAACGACAGCCGCTTCGCGCGCGCCGGCACCCTCAGCTACGAGGAGTACGTGGCCGCAGACCACGTCGAGGTGCAGCCCGCCAGCATCGGCCAGCCCACGCTCGAGAGCTGGTTCATGAAGCGTCGCGGCATCGAGCGGCGCATCGAGGTCTGCACCTTCAGCTTCGTCGCGGCGCCCTTCCTGGTTCTGGGCACCGACCGGGTCGCCACGGTGCAGCGTCGCTTGGCGCGCATGGCGCAGCAATTCCTGCCGCTGACAGTGCTGCCGGCGCCCTTGCCGCTGCCTCGGATGGAGCAGTCCATGCAATGGCACAAGTACCGCACCCACGACCCGGCGCTGGTCTGGCTTCGCGGCCTTCTGCATGAGGCCGTCGTGCAGATGGAGGCGCAGCAGCAGGCGGCGGCGCCTGCTGGCGAGGTGCCTGAGTAGCCGCCCGGCCGAACCGGAGCCTGCAATCACTTCGGGGAACGGTGAACCAATCCACGAATCGCCCGCCGAGTGCGGCCCATCGTTGCGATTTGGCCATGTGCATGGCCGGCGCTCGCCCCTAGGATGACAGCGAGTCGTCCGAAAGGAGTTCGCCATGGATACAACGCACGCCAAGCTGCAACCCCGAGACCCGGTGGCAGCCCGGTTGGGGGTCTACATGACCCGGGTCGGCATCGTGATGGTCGCGGTCGTCATCGCGGTCTCGTTTCTGCGCGGGTAGCGCCTTCACGGGATTTCTGGTTCGACAGCGGCTCGGTACGCTGCCTCCAGCCTCATCGAGGCGACAAGGAGCAGCAGCATGACTTCGAACACGACGCGGCGGTCGCTCACGACCTTCTCCCGCGGCCTTGCCCTTTGCTTCGCCCTCTCCGGTCCGGCCCTCGCCAGCACGGTCGGCGGCTGGTGGGGCGGCGCCTGGAACTGCAGCATCGACGGCCGGCCGGCACGCATGACCTGGGTCCCGGTCAACGACACCCAAACCAGTTGCGACGGCGACACCTGCAGCAGCAGCGCCGGCGCGCGCTGGAAGGGAAAGTTCTCGGACAACAACTCGCGCTGGGTGGCGCTGACGCATCCCAACGAAGGCGACCGCGGCGGCCTGTACTTCCGCCATGCCGACGGCAACCGCTGGTACCTGGCCAGGCCCTCGGGCAACCGGACCGCGGGCTGGACGACCTGGAACGGCCAGCGCTACCCGCTCTCGTGCTGGCGCTGATCGGGCGCCGCCGCGAAGACCGGCCGGCCTACAGGTAGTTGAACAGCGCGATGCTGTGCAGCCGCGCGAAGGTCTCCTGCGAGGCCTTCAGCGCGGTTTCGCGCTGCAGGTATTCGGAGATCGCGCTCGCCATGTCCAGGTCTTCCAGCTCCGACAGGTAACTCTTGTCGATCAGGCTGCGCGAGGAACCCGACGCGTTGAGCGCATCGAGTTCGTTCATGCGCGAGCCGACCGAGGAGCGGATGGTCAGCACGTTGTCGTGCGCGTTCGTGATCTTGACGTTGGCCGTGGAGAGCGCATTCAGCAGTTCGGCCTGCGCGGCCGCACCACCACCGGCGAGCGGCTTCTTCAGCGATGCCACGAGGTCGCCGATGGCGGCGAACACGTCGGTGCCGGCGTTCTTGGCGGTAAAGACCTGGAAGCTGTCGCCGTCGGCCGGCGTGCCGCTCATGCTGATCTGCACGCCGCCGAAGGAAATCGGCGTGTCCGCCACGAAGGGGCCGGTGGCCGCGACCACCGGCGGCGTGTCGTTGGTGGTCACCGTGTAGTTGCCGCCCGCGAAGCTGATCGTGAAGTCGCGGCCGTAGTTGGGCGCCGTGGCATCGGTCACGCCGACCGCGCCGAACACGCCCGAGCCGGTGTTGGCGACATTCGCCGTGGTCACGTAGCCCGCGCCGCCCTGCACCGACTGGAACACGCTGCGTCCGTCGTCGGTGGCCGACATCTGGCGCGACACGTCGATCTGCATCAGGCGCTGGCCCTGGTCGCCCATGTACTGCACGCCGCCCCCGGCCTGCGCCACGAAGGGCGGGTTGGCGCTCTTGAAGCCGGCGAACAGGAACTGGCCGTTGCCGTCGTCGGCGTTGGCCACGTTCACCAGCTGGTCGAGGTTGCTCTGGATGGTGGTGGCGAGCGATTCGCGGTCGGCGTCCGACAGCGTGCCGTTGCCGGCCTGCACCGTGAGCGTCTTGATGTTCTGCAGGATGGTGGTGGCCGATTGCAGCGCGGCCTCTTCGTGCGAGAGCGAGAGCACCGCGCGGCTGCGGCTGGCGGCGTACTGCGAGCTCTCCGCGATCGACTGGGAGACGACCAGCGAACGCGCCGCGCCCACCGGATCGTCCGCCGGCGTCAGAAACTTGGATTCCGAAGACAGTTGCTGCTGGATCCGGAACAGCTGCTGCTGCTGCGAGCCAATCCCTTTCAGGCTCTGTGCGTAGAAGGTCTGGGTGCTGATGCGCATGACGATTCCCGATGTTCTTAGTTGCTGATGCCGAGGATCGAGTCGAACATCGTCGACGCGGTCTCGATCACCTTGGCGTTGGCCTGGTACATCTGCTGGAACATCAGCAGGTTGGCGGTTTCCTCGTCCTGGTTCACACCGGAAATCGAATCCCGGATGGCGCGGATCTGGTCCGTCACGCTGGTCTGCGTGGTCTCGGCCACGCGAATCTCCATCGTGCGGTTGCCCACCGAGCTCACCAGCTGCGCGTAGGCACTGTTGAAGGTCGAGCTGCCGCCGCCCATGGTGTTCTTCTTCTGCAGCGCCGTCAGCAGCAGCGCATTGCTGCCGTCCGACACGCCGCCCACGTTCTTCTTGATCGTGAAGGTATCGCCCTGGGCCGGCGCACCGGTCATGCTGAGCTTGATGCCGTCGAAGCTGATCGAGGCACCTGCCGTGTAGGGCACGGGCGTGCCGGCCGCGTAGCTGGTCGAGGTGCCGTCGGCGAGCGTCACGGTGACGGCCGAGGTCACCGGAAAGCCCGACAGCGTGTTGGTCCCGGCGTCGTAGGCGAGCGTGACCGTTGCCGCCAACGGCGTGGCCAGGTAGCCGGCATCGACGGTGGCGGCGCTCAGCGCGCCGCTGCCCTGGTTGCCGCTGGTGTTGCCGGTGACCAGCGGCGAGGCCGCGGCCACCTTGGCCGGGTCGAGCACCAGCACTTCGAGATCGCGCGCGCCGGTGCGCGTCGGCTGGACCAGGAAGGTGTCGCCCGCCTGGGCCGTGCCGCTGGCAGCGGTCAAGCTCACGCCGTCGAAGTCGACCGGGAAGGTGGTGAAGTCGCCGATGGCCTGCTTGTCCGAAAGGCGCGTCACCGAATAGGTGAGCGTGCCTGCCACGTCCTTCACTTCCACCGAATAGTCGCTGGTCGTGAGCTGCGAGGTGTCGGTCACGCTGGCGCCGAGCACCATGGTGCCCGTGTTGCGCGCATTCGAGAACACGCCGGCCTGGGCCTCGGAGAAGAAGTCGGTGCCCAGCGCGCCGTTCAGGTCGACGCCCAGCTTGTGCTGGTCGTTGAAGCTGCTGCCGAGCGCCATGGCGAGGCGGCCGATCGCGTTCTGCGTGGTGCTCAGCGTCTCGGCGCGGAAGGCCATCAGCCCGCCCAGCGTGCCGCCGGTGAAGATGTTGTCCTTGAGCTCGGACGCGGTGCCGTTCAGCCCGACCAGCGCCATCGCCTTGCGCGTGGGATCGGCCGCCGAGTCGACGGCCTTCATCGTTGCGGCCCGGTCGCCCAGCACCAGCGTCTGGCCGTTGCCGATGAAGACGTTGTACTTACCGCCGTCCTGCTCCAGCACCTTGACGTCCACGATCTTGCCGAGCTCGGCCACCAGATGGTCACGCTGGTCCATCAGGTCGTTCGGCGGCTGGCCGCCGGCCATCGCCTGGAGCTGGCCGATCTGCTGGTTGAGGCTCGCGATCTGCGTCGCGTAGGTGTTGATCTGCTCGGCGCTGCCCACGATCTGGTCGTTGACCGAGGTGTTGAGGTCGGTGAGGTACTGGTCGGTGGCGCGGAACTTGTTGGCCAGGGCCTGCGCCGCGCTGATGAGCTGCTGGCGCGCGGCCGGGTCGGCCGGCGTGTTGGCCACGCCCTGCATGCCGGCGAAGAAGCTCTGCATCAGGGGCGTGAGGCCCGAGGTCTTGTCGGCGAGCAGCGAGTCGATGCGGCTGATCTGCGAGTTGTAGCTCGCGAGCGCCGCGCCCGTGGCCTCGGCGCCGTTGAGCTGGGCGGTGAGGTAGCGGTCGTAGCTGCGCGCCACGGTCGTGACGCGGGCGCCGGTGCCCATGAAGCCGGCGCCGGTCGAGATCGCGCCGTTGGTGGCGACGATCGAGGTCTGGCGGCTGTAGCCGGCGGTGTACACGTTGGCCGTGTTGTGCGCCGTGGTCATGAGCGCGCTGCGCGCCACGGCCAGGCCGCTCAGGCCTGTATGGAACATCGACATTTGGCTTTACCTGTAAGTACGTTTGCTTGCTTGTTTATCGGCAGCGCGGGCGAAACATTCAGTCCGCGAGCCTGAACACGCTGACTGCTTCCACGAGGTTGCCGGCCTGCTCCTGCATCGATTGCGCCGCAGCAGCCGCCTCTTCCACCAGCGCCGCGTTCTGCTGCGTCACCTGGTCCATCTGCGTGATCGCCTGGTTGATCTGGTCGATGCCCTGCGTCTGCTCGTGGCTCGCTGCCGTGATCTCGCCCATGATGTCGGTCACCCGCTTCACGCTGCCCACGATCTCTTCCATGGTCCTGCCGGCTTCGCCGACCAGTTGGCTGCCGGCATCGACCTTGCCGACCGAATCGTCGATCAGGCCCTTGATTTCCTTGGCGGCGGCGGCCGAGCGCTGCGCCAGGTTGCGCACTTCGGAGGCGACGACCGCGAAGCCGCGGCCCTGCTCGCCGGCACGCGCGGCTTCGACCGCTGCGTTCAAGGCCAGGATGTTGGTCTGGAAGGCAATGCCGTCGATCACGCCGATGATGTCGACGATCTTCTTGGAGGACGCATTGATCGAGGCCATGGTGTGGACCACCTGGCTGACCACGTCGCCGCCCTTGACCGCCACTTCGGAGGCCGAGAGCGCCAGCTGATTGGCCTGGCGCGCGTTGTCGGCGTTCTGCTTCACCGTGCTGGTGAGTTCTTCCATCGACGCCGCGGTCTGCTCCAGCGAGCTCGCTTGCTCCTCGGTGCGCGACGAAAGATCCTGGTTGCCCGAAGCGATCTGGCCCGAGGCCGTCGCGATGGCGTCGGTCGACAGCTTGATCCTGCCGACCACATGGGTCAGCTGGTCCTGCATCTGCTTGATCGAATGCAGCACGCTGCCGTCGTCGGCCGAGCGCGCCTCGACGCCCACCGTCAGGTCGCCGCCGGCGATGCGGCCGACCACATCCGCCGCGTAGCCGGGTTCGCCGCCCAGCTGGCGCGCCAGCAGGCGGGCCACCACCACGCCCAGCCCCACGCTCGCGAGGATGCCGATCAGGGCCATCGCCAGCATCAGCAAGCGCGAGGTCTTGTAGGTCTGGCCGGCATGGTCCATGCTCGCCTTGGCCTGCATGTCGCTGTGCGCCACCATCGTCTCGAGCACTTCCTCGAGCGCGCGCGAATCCTTCAGCAGCTGCGCGCTGTCCTCGGCCACGCGGCCGTCGAACTGAGAGCTGTCCAGCGATTGCGCGCTGAGCAGCGTGACGAAATCGCCCATGCGCTTCTTCAGCGTCGGCAGCAGGGCCTCGTACTGCTCGTTGAGCCTGCGGCCCTCATCGCTTTCGAGCAACACGGGCTTGACCTCGGTCATCCGCGCTTCGAGTCCGGCGCCGGCCTTCTTGAGTTCCGCGATGCCGGCATTGCGCTCGCCCTTGGTGGAGGCCGACAGCAGGCCCATCTGGGCCCGGCTCGCATAGAGCAGGTGGATATTGGCGGCCTGCACCGCCTTCAGCGTCTGCAGCTCGTGGTTGTAGAGCCTCTCGGTCGAGGCGCTGATGCGCCCCATTTGAAAGATGCCGAGCGCACTGACGACGGCGCCGATGGCGGCGACGATCAGAAAGCTGAGGATCAGCTTGACGGTGACACGAAGCTCCTGGAACCACTGCATTTTTTCTTCCTGCGAAGGCCGTCGATAGAGGCCCGGTTATGAGAGATATCGGCAGTCCGGCCCGAAACTTGAGGGCCGGGACTTCTTCTTCAGAACTCCGTCCACTCGCCCGAGGCCGTGTGGCCCACTGCAAGCTGCGGCGCGCGCCGGTGCGCCACCGCCTTGCGCGGAGCGGCCGCCGGCTTGGCCGGCGCCTTCAGCGCCGGCGCCACGCGCCTCGGCGGCAATGTGGGCTGGCTGCGGGCCTGGACCTGCGCGAGCACCACGGCCGCTTCTTCCTGGCTCAGCTTGAAGATGCTGACGGTCTGCGAGAGGCTGCCGGCCTGTTCCTGCAGCGATTGCGCCGCCGCCGAAGCCTCTTCCACCAGCGCCGCGTTCTGCTGCGTCACCTGGTCCATCTGCGTGATCGCCTGGTTGATCTGCTCGATGCCCTGGGTCTGCTCGTGGCTCGCCGCCGTGATCTCGCCCATGATGTCGGTCACCCGCTTCACGCTGTCGACGATCTCGTCCATCGTGCGGCCGGCTTCGGCCACCTGCTTGCTGCCCTCCTCGACCTTCTCCACCGAGTCGCCGATCAGGGTCTTGATTTCCTTGGCCGCTGCGGCCGAGCGTTGCGCGAGGTTGCGCACTTCGGAGGCCACGACCGCGAAGCCGCGACCCTGTTCACCGGCACGCGCCGCTTCCACCGCGGCATTGAGCGCCAGGATGTTGGTCTGGAAGGCAATGCCGTCGATCACACCGATGATGTCGACGATCTTGCGGGACGAGGCATTGATGGAACCCATGGTGTCGACCACTTGCGACACCACGCTGCCACCCTTGACCGCCACTTCGGAGGCCGAGACGGCCAGTTGATTCGCCTGCCGCGCGTTGTCCGCGTTCTGCTTGACGGTGGAGGTCAGTTCCTCCATCGACGCGGCCGTCTGTTGCAGCGAACTCGCCTGCTCTTCGGTACGAGAGGACAAGTCATGGTTGCCCGCCGCGATCTGGCCCGAGGCCGTGGCCATGGTGTCGGTGCCGGCACGCACTTCGCCCACCACCTTGGCCAGGCTCTCGTTCATGTTCTTCAGCGCATGCATCAGCTGGCCCGTCTCGTCGCGCGAGTCGACTTCGATGCGCGATGTGAGGTCGCCGCTGGCCACGGTCTCCGCCACCTGGACGGCACGGTCGATGGGCCGGGTGATGCTGCGGGCGATCAGGAAGGCGCAGACCCCTCCCAGCAACAGCGTGAGCGCAGTGAGCGCGATGCGGAGATTGAAGCTCTGCGCGTTCGCCTCGTCGATCGCGCGGCTCATGTCGTCGATCGCCTTGCGCTCCAGCGCCAGTAGTTCGAGCACGCGGCTTTCATAAGCCTTGGCGGCCGGCTGGAAGGTGTCCTTGAAGACGGTCTCCGTCTCCGCCGCGTTGCCGCCCGCCTTCGCCTTCTGCACCGCCTCCTTGGCCGCCTGGTACTTGGCTCGCAATTCGACAATGGACTTGAAGGTCGACTTCTCGAGATCGGTCATCAGCAGGGCCTCGACCTTGGCCATGGTCTCCCCGCCCTTCTTGACGCTGTCGGAGATGACATCGGCAAAGGTGACGGGAAGCGTTTCGTCGGTGGTCCTGGCGATCATCGCCGTGCGCGCGATGGCCGAGTAGGTCAGCACGTACCAATCCGAGATGAGCCGTTCCTTCGCGAGCGGACTCTGCATCATCTGGCGGGTGGCCTCGGCGTTGCTGCTGGCGCTCATAAGGGCAAAGACGGCCGAGGCCAGGGTCAGGGCCAGGACCATGCCGAAGCCGATGGCCAGGCGCGTTCCGATGCGTACGTTGGAGAGGAAGTTCATGGTTCAGGCCACCATCTTTTCAATGAGGCCCATCTCTTCGCTCGACATCAGCCGGTCGATGTCCACCAGGATCAGCATCCGCTCCTCCAGCGTCCCCAGCCCGATCAGGTAGTCCGTGTCCAGCACCGAACCCATCTCCGGCGCAGGCTTGATCTGCTCTGGCGACAGCGTGGTCACGTCCGACACGCTGTCCACCACCATCCCCACCACCCGGCCTGCGATGTTCAGCACGATCACCACCGTGAACTGGTCGTAGCTCGGCGTGCCCAGCTTGAACTTGATGCGCATGTCGATGATCGGAACGATGATCCCGCGCAGGTTCACCACCCCCTTGATGTACTCCGGCGCGTTCGCAATGCGCGTCACCGCGTCGTAGCCGCGCAGCTCCTGCACCTTCTGGATGTCGATGCCGTACTCCTCCTCGCCCAGCGTGAAGGAAAGGAATTCCAGCGGCTTCGCGGCCTGCTTCGATGTGTCTGTTGCGTTCATCTGCGTCTCTTCATGAGGTTTGAAACTTGGGGAGAGCGGGCCGGGTGCCGGCATCCAGCCTGAACACGCTCACCGCTTCCACGAGGTTGCCGGCTTGCTCCTGAAGCGACTGCGCCGCGGCCGCAGCCTCTTCCACCAGCGCCGCGTTCTGCTGCGTCACCTGGTCCATCTGCGTGATCGCCTGGTTGATCTGCTCGATACCCTGCGTCTGCTCGTGGCTCGCCGCCGTGATCTCGCCGATGATGTCCGTCACCCGCTTCACGCTGCCCACGATCTCTTCCATGGTCCTGCCGGCTTCGCCGACCAGTTGGCTGCCGGCATCGACCTTGCCGACCGAATCGTCGATCAGGCCCTTGATTTCCTTGGCCGCGGCGGCCGAGCGCTGCGCGAGGTTGCGCACTTCGGAGGCGACGACCGCGAAGCCGCGGCCCTGCTCGCCGGCACGCGCGGCTTCGACCGCTGCGTTCAACGCGAGGATGTTGGTCTGGAAGGCAATGCCGTCGATGACGCCGATGATGTCGACGATCTTCTTGGAGGACGCATTGATCGAGGCCATGGTGTCGACCACCTGGTTGACCACGTCGCCGCCCTTGACCGCCACCTCGGAGGCCGAGAGCGCCAGTTGATTGGCCTGGCGCGCGTTGTCCGCGTTCTGCTTGACGGTGGAAGTCAGTTCCTCCATCGACGCGGCCGTCTGTTGCAGAGAACTCGCCTGCTCTTCGGTGCGAGAGGACAAGTCATGGTTGCCCGCCGCGATCTGGCCCGAGGCCGTGGCCATAGTGTCGGTACCGGCACGCACTTCGCCCACCACGCGGGCCAGGCTGTCGCGCATGCCCTTGATCGAGTGAAGCAGGCTCGCGCTGTCGTCCTTCCTGAGATCGATCGGCACCGTCAGATCGCCCTGCGCGATGCGCAGCGTGATGCCGGCCGTCTGCGCCGGCTCGCCGCCCAGCTGCTTCAGCAGCCCACGCGAGATCACCCAGCCGATCGCCAGCAGGATGGCCGCTAGGACCAATGCGCAGATCGAGAAGCCGATCAGCCGGTTCATGATGGTCGTGTGGACCGTGTCCACGTACACGCCCGAACCGATGATCCAGCCCCAGGGCTTGAAGCCCTTGACGTAGGACACCTTGGGCACCGGCTTGTCGCTGCCCGGCTTGGCCCACTGGTAGGCAACGAATCCGGCTTCATGGGCCTTGACGGTGTTCACGAACTCGACGAAGAGCTGCTTGCCAGTCGGATCCTTGTTGGCCGACAGGTCCTTGTTGTCCAGCGCCGGGTTGATCGGATGCATGAGCATGCGCGGCTGCATGTCGTTGATCCAGAAATACTCGCTGCCGCTGTAGCGCAGGCTGCGGATCGCCTGCATGGCCTGCTGCTTCGCCTGCTCTTCGCTCAGCGTGCCGTTGGCCGCCAGCGCGTGGTAGTGCACCAGCAGGCCGTGCGCGCTTTCCACCACCTGGCGCACGCTGCTCTGCCGCTCGTCCATGATGAGCTTGCGCTCGGAAGCCAGGAACAAGGCCGTCAGCACGACCACGCCCGCAATGGCGCTGAAGGTGAGCAGGCCAAGCTTCTTGGCGATGCTCAGGGAGCGGAGGTTCAGGAAGTCGGGCATGGGCGTGTCTCCAAGGTCTGTGCTTGCGCGGTACTGCCTATGGCTTATCGGCAGCTTCCCGCCAGTCTTGAAGGCGCGGCACGAAATCGGATGAATGCAGCCTGCGAGCATCGGTGTCGAGCCTAAACACGCTGACCGCTTCCACTAGGTTGCCGGCCTGCTCCTGCATCGACTGCGCCGCAGCCGCAGCCTCTTCCACCAGCGCCGCGTTCTGCTGCGTCACCTGGTCCATCTGCGTGATCGCCTGGTTGATCTGCTCGATGCCCTGCGTCTGCTCGTGGCTCGCTGCCGTGATCTCGCCCATGATGTCGGTCACCCGCTTCACGCTGCCCACGATCTCTTCCATGGTCTTGCCGGCTTCGCCCACCAGTTGGCTACCGGCATCGACCTTGCCGACCGAGTCGTCGATCAGGCCCTTGATTTCCTTGGCCGCGGCGGCAGAGCGTTGCGCCAGATTGCGCACTTCGGCAGCCACGACTGCGAAGCCCCTGCCCTGCTCGCCGGCACGCGCGGCTTCGACCGCTGCGTTCAACGCGAGGATGTTGGTCTGGAAGGCGATGCCGTCGATCACGCCGATGATGTCGACGATCTTCTTGGAGGAGGCATTGATCGAGGCCATGGTGTTCACCACTTGAGACACCACGTCGCCGCCCTTGACCGCCACTTCGGAGGCCGAGAGCGCCAGCTGATTGGCTTGCCGTGCGTTGTCGGCGTTCTGCTTGACGGTGGAGGTCAGTTCCTCCATCGAGGCCGCGGTCTGCTCCAGCGAGCTCGCTTGCTCCTCGGTGCGCGACGAGAGATTCTGGTTGCCGGCGGAGATCTGCCCCGAGGCCGTCGCGATCGCATCGGTGCCCTCGCGCACGCCGCTCACCACGCGCGCCAGGCCGTCCCGCATGGATTCGACGGACCGGGTGATGACGCCCATCTCGTCGCGGCGATTCGATGCCAGCTGCCGCGACAGGTCGCCGCCGCCGATGGCCTGCACATGCTCGCTCAGCAGGCTCAGCGGCCGCACGGTGCGGCGAATGAAGACGACCAGGGCGATGCCCAGCAGCACGGCGGCCAGGGCAATGGCACCGGCGAGCCAGGCCATCTGGCGGTACAGCTCGGCCATCACCTCCGAGGCGGGAACCTCGGCCACCGCCAGCCAGCCGTTCGCTTCGCTCTTCGCCACGGAGGCATAACGCCGTCCTTCCGGCACCTGCCCAAGCACCGCCGGTGCGTTGTCGATCCATGTGCCGTCGCCGCTGCCCAGGCGCGCGAGCCAGTCCGCCGCGTCGGCGCCCGGCGGAAGAACTTCGGCCAGCTTCTTGCCGGCAGCCGTCGGGTGGAACACCAGCGTCGCCGCCGCGGCACCGCCGCTCGGATTGACGACGTAGAGCCCGCCGCTTTCGAAGATGCGGGTCTTGTTCACCGCTTCGCCGAAGGACGCCTGCTGCCGCGAAATGTCCAGGCCGATGTAGAGCACGGCGACGACCTGGCCGGCGGCATCACGCACCGGTTCATAGACGGTCATGTAGGGACGTCCGAACAGCGTGACGCGCCCGACGAACTTCTTGCCGGCGCGCAGCACCGGATAGGCGCCGCTCTTGCGGTCGAGCAGGGTCCCGATGGCCCGCTCGCCGTTCTCCTTCTTGACCGAGGTGGTGATCCGCCGGAAGTCCTCGCCCTGCACCACGAACACCGTGGCGTTGGCGCCGGGAAAGTCGCGCGCAAAGGCATCCACTTCGGCGGTGGCGCTGCCATCGAGCGCAACGCCGTGGTTCGTCAACCTGCCCTGCGCGGCGTCCTCGAGGACGAAGGTGGCCGCGAACAGGCGCCGGAACACGCCGTAGGCGTTCTCCGCGTTCAGCTGCATGGTCTGGTCGAAGATGTCCAGCGACCGGGCAATGGCCTCGGCCTTGGCATTCGCGTACTGCGCGGCGCTGCGCTGCTGCTGCGCAGAGGCCAGCGCATAGAAAACCGCCAGGATGAGCACCGTGAGTGCCAGCATGGCCACGCCGGCCCGGATGGTCAGTGTGCGCGCCAGCGAAACGAAGGAAGGCGCTCGCCTCGACTGATTCGTTGCTTTCATGTGGGGGCCCTTGGCTCAAGCGGCCATTTTTTCGATCAGGCCCATCTCTTCGCTCGACATCAGCCGGTCGATGTCCACCAGGATCAGCATCCGCTCCTCCAGCGTCCCCAGCCCGATCAGGTAGTCCGTGTCCAGCGCCGAACCCATCTCCGGCGCAGGCTTGATCTGCTCTGGTGACAGCGTGGTCACGTCCGACACGCTGTCCACCACCATCCCCACCACCCGGCCTGCGATGTTCAGCACGATCACCACCGTGAACTGGTCGTAGCTCGGCGTCCCCAGCTTGAACTTGATGCGCATGTCGATGATCGGAACGATGATCCCGCGCAGGTTCACCACCCCCTTGATGTACTCCGGCGCGTTCGCAATCCGCGTCACCGCGTCGTAGCCGCGCAGCTCCTGCACCTTCTGGATGTCGATGCCGTACTCCTCCTCGCCCAGCGTGAAGGTGACCACCTCGAGGCGGTTGGCGTTGGCGAGAACTGGGGCGCTCGCGCGCTGATGAAGGCTGGTGATCTCTACCATTGGTCGTGGGTCCTATGTGAATTTCTGCATGATCCGAACGAGCTTCTGCCCGTACTGCGGATCGGTCGCGTAGCCCGCTTTCTGCAGGCCGTGCGCAGCCTCGGCCGGGTCGTCGGTGGCCAGCACGTTGGCGTAGCGCGGGTTGCGGGTGATGAACTTCGCGTAGTCGGTGAAGGCTTCGTCGTAGGAACCGTAGGCCCTGAACTTGGCGCGCACTTTCTGCGGCTCGCCGTCGACGTATTCGGTGGTGGTGGTTTCCACCACCGGGCCCTTCCAGCCGCGGTCGGCCTTGATGCCGAACAGATTGAAGCTCTGCGTGCCGTCGTCGGCGCGGATCTCGCGCTTGCCCCAGCCCGATTCGAGCGCGGCCTGCGCCAGGATCAGGGGCGCGGGCACGCCGCTGGCCTCGCTCGCGGCCTGGGCGGAGCCGCCCATGCTCTTCACGAAGCTGTCGACGTGGCCTTGCAGCGAAGCCACCGCGGCCGGCGAAGGACGCTCGCCGTTGTTCTGGTAGACGCTCAGGTCCACCGGCATCGAGCGCCGGGTGGCCGGTGCGCCCTCCGGCGGCGAGGAGCCGAGTGGAATGCCGGCCTGCGGCTTCAACGGGAAGCCCGACGGCCCGTCGAGCGACATGGCCCCGGCTTCGCCGTCGGCCGCGCCCGAGGCCGCGCTGCGGCTCAGCTGCGCGAGCATCGCTTCGGCCAGCCCCACGCCGCGCCCCGAGAGGTTCTGCGAGAGCTGCTGGTCGAGCATGGACATGTAGACCTTCTCGTTCCGGCTCTCGAGCAGGCCGCTGGAGGGCGTGGCCTCTCGCATGCTCTTCAGCACCATGTTCATGAACAGGGCTTCGAACTGCCGCGACACCTGCTTCAAGCCCTCTTCGGGCGAGGTACGCACGGTGCGCCGCAGCGCATCGACGCCCTGCACGTCCAACGCAAAGCGCTGGTCCAGCGCGCCGCTTCGGTTTTCCAGGATCGCCATGTCAGATGATCTCGAGCTCGGCGCGCAAGGCGCCGGCGGTCTTCATGGCCTGCAGGATTGACACCAGGTCCTGCGGATTGGCGCCCAGGCTGTTGAGTCCCTTGATCACATCCGAGAGCGATGCCCCGCCGCGCACCATCTGCAGCGCGCCGCCGCCCTGGGCGATCGAGATCTGCGAGGTCTGCGTGGCCACCGTGCTGCCGCCCGAGAAGGGGCCGGGCTGGCTGATCACCGGCTCCGTGTTGATGACCACCGAGAGATTGCCGTGCGCCACCGCGCAGTCGTTGACGCGCACCGCCTGGTTCATGACCACCGAGCCGGTGCGCGCATTGATCACCACGCGCGCCACCGCCTGGGTCGGCGTGACTTCGAGCCCTTCGAGGCGCGCGAGGAAGCCGACGCGCTCCTGCGGCTCGGGGGCGCGCACGCGGATCACGCGGGCGTCCATCGCGTCGGCGGTGCCGGGGCCGAACTGGCGATTGATGGCCTCGACCGCACGCTGCGCGGTGCCGAAGTCGGAGCGGTTGAGCTCCAGCGTGAACATGCCTTCGCCGCCGATCGGCGCCTCGACGCTGCGCTCGACCAGCGCGCCGCCGGGAATGCGGCCCGAGCCGAGCTGGTTGATCTGCACCTTGCTGCCGCTGGCCGAGGCGCCCGCGCCGCCCACCACCATGTTGCCCTGCGCGATGGCGTAGGTCGCGCCGTCGACGCCCTTGAGCGGCGTCATCAGCAAGGTGCCGCCGCGCAGGCTCTTGGCATTGCCCATCGAGGACACCGTCACGTCGATGTTCTGGCCGGGCCGCGCGAACGAAGGCAGCGTGGCCGTGACCATCACGGCCGCCACGTTCTTGAGCTGCATGTTGACGCCGGCCGGAATGGTGATGCCGAGCTGCTGCAGCATGTTGTTCAGGCTCTGCGTGGTGAACGGCGTCTGCATGGTCTGGTCGCCGGTGCCGTCGAGGCCCACCATCAGGCCGTAGCCGATCAGCGGGTTGTCGCGCACGCCCTGGATGCTGGCCAGTTCCTTGAGCCGCTCGGCCTGTGCCGGAGACGACAACGCGACGGCGCACAAGGCCGAGAAGATGCAGCGCCGGAGAAATTTGAAGTTCATGATCAGAACGGCATCACATTGAGGAAGAAGCGCTGCATCCAGCCCATGTGCTGGGCCTCGTCGATGTAGCCCTTGGCCGTGTATTCGATGCGCGCATCGGCCACCAGGGTCGAGGGCACGGTGTTGCTGCCGGAGACGGTACGCGGGTTCACCACGCCCGAGAAGCGGATGTATTCGGTGCCCTGATTGATGCCCATCTGCTTCTCGCCGGAAACCAGCAGGTTGCCGTTGGGCATGACGTCGACCACGGTCACGGTGATCACGCCGTTGAAGGTGTTGTTGGCGTTGGCGCCGCCCTTGGCATTGAGGATGTTGTTGCCGGAGAGCTTCGCGTCCTGCTCGTCCAGCAGACCGCCCAGCAGCTTCGGGATGGTCGGGAAGGCAGCCGTCAGGCTGCCGCTGCGGCTGGCATTGGCGCCCGAGTTCTTGCTGGCGTTGACCTTCTCGCTGATCACGATGGTCAGGATGTCGCCGACATTGCGCGGACGGCGGTCCTCGAACAGCGCATTGGCGCCGGGCCCGTCGCGGAAGATCGCGCCGTTGGCGCGCGGCGCCGGCAGCGCCGCATAGGTGTTGGCGCGCGCCGTCATCGGCTGGTGCACCAGCGGCTCGCGCGGGATCTGCGCGCAGCCGGTGGCGAGCACCAGCGTGCAGACGGCAAGACGATGAAGACGCGCGCTCTGCATCACAGTTGCGCGAGGCGCTGCAGCATCTGGTCGGAGGTTTGCACGGCCTTGCTGTTGATTTCGTAAGCGCGCTGGGTCGCGATCATGTTGACCAGCTCCTCCACCACGTTGACGTTCGATGCCTCGACGTAGCCCTGGCTCAGGATGCCGGCACCTTCGAGGCCCGGGTTCAGCTGGTTGGGCGCGCCCGAGGAATCGGTCTCCGCATAGAGGTTCTCGCCCATGCTCTGCAAGCCGGCCGGATTCAGGAAGGTGGCCAGCTGCAGTTGGCCGACCTGCACCGTGGCGGTGCTGCCGGCCTGCGTGACCGAGACCATGCCGTCGCGGCCGATGGTCATGCTGGTGGCGTTCTGCGGAATGGTGATGGCCGGCTGCACCGGGAAGCCGCTGGCAGTGACGAGCTGGCCGTCGCGGTCGGTCTGGAAGGAGCCGTCGCGCGTGTACGAGGTGGTGCCGTCGGGCATCAGCACCTGGAAGAAGCCGGCGCCGTTGATCGCGACATCCTTCGGGTTGTCGGTCTTGGTCATGTTGCCCTGCGCATGGATGCGCTCGGTGGCGACCACGTGCACGCCGGTGCCGACCTGCAGGCCCGAAGGCAGCCGCGTCTGGTCCGAGGTCTGGCCGCCGACCTGGCGCAGGTTCTGGTACATCAGGTCCTCGAACACGGCGCGGCTGCGCTTGAAGCCGGTGGTGCCGACGTTGGCGAGGTTGTTCGACACCACGTCGAGCTGGGTTTGCTGGGCGTCGAGGCCGGTCTTGGCGATGTAGAGCGAGCGCATCATGGGAGAAATTCCTTCAGGGGTTGGTGGGCTAGCCGTACGCCAGCAACTTGTTGGCCGACTGCGCGTTGGTGTCCGCGGTCTGCATCGACTTCATCTGCATCTCGAAGCTGCGGGCCTGGGCAATCATCGAAACCATGGCTTCGACCGCGTTGACGTTGCTGCCCTCGACCACGCCGCTGGCGACGGTCACGGCCGCGTCGGCCTCGGCCGGCGGCAGGCCCGCGCGCATGCGAAAGAGCCCGTCGGCGCCGCGCACCAGGTCGGCCGTCGGCGGATTGACCAGCTTCAGGCGCCCCACTTCGGCCACGCCGACCAGCGGGTCGCCGGCGCCGCGGGCCGTGACGGCGCCGTTGGGCGCGATCTGCACCGTGGAGCCCGGCGGCACCACCAGCGCGCCGCCCTCGCCGACCACCGGGCGCGCGCCCATGGTCAGCAGCTGGCCGTCGCCGCCGACCTGCAGGTTGCCCACACGCGTGTAGGCCTCGCCGCCGTCGGGCGTCTGCACCACGAGCCAGCCATCGCCGTGCACCGCGACATCGAGGGCGCGGCCGGTCTCGGTCAGCGGACCGTGGCTGAAGTCGGCGCCCGGCGTGATGGCGGCGACGAAGGCGCGCGTTTGCGCTTCCTCGCCGACCACCGGCACCGCGCGAAAGCTGTTGACCTGCGCGCGAAAGCCCGGCGTCGAGACGTTCGCCATGTTGTTGGCGACCGAGGCCTGCTGCTCCATGGCCTGCTTGGCGCCGCTCATGGCGACATACAACATGCGGTCCACTGGGTGCTCCTGCCGCTCAGCGGATGTTGATCAGCGTCTGGACGACCTGATCCTGCGTCTTCACCGTCTGCGCGTTGGCCTGGTAGCTGCGCTGGGCCACGATCAGGTTGACGAGCTCGGAAGTGAGGTCGACGTTGGAAGCCTCGAGCGCGCCCGAGGCGAGCGAGCCCTGCTTGGTGCCCGCGCCCGGCGTGCCGGTGAGCGCCTGGCCCGAGGCCTGGGTCTCGGCCCAGACGTTGTTGCCCTTGGGCTCCAGGCCGTTGGGGTTGGCGAAGCTCGACAGCACCACCTGGCCCAGCAGCTGGGTCTGCTCGTTGGAGAACTTGCCGGTGATGGTGCCGTCGGGGTTGATCGAGTAGGCGGTCAGCGAGCCCGAGGTATAGCCGTCCTGGTTGAGCTTGTTGATCGCGTTGGCATTGCCGAACTGCGTGGTGCCCGAGAGGTCGACCGTGACGTTCATCGCCGCCGAACCGTTTGGGAAGGTCATCGCCGGCAGGGTGATGGTGCCGCCGGCGGGCGTCAGCAGCTTGCCGTTGGCGTCGAAGGTCATGGTGGAGATCGGCGCGCCGGCGTTGAGCGCGGCACCGTCGGCCGCGCCGTAGACGCTCCAGGCATTGGCGCCGGTCTTCACGAAGAAGACGCCCAGCTCGTGCGGATTGCCCAGCGAGTCGTAGACCGGCCCGAGCGCGTTGGAGTAGTTGTAGGTGTCCGAGTCGGCCACGTTGAAGGGCGTCTTGGTGGGCGTCACGCTGCGCGAGTCGAGGTTGAACTCGGCCTGCACGCCGGTGGTGGCCTTCGGGTCCATGGCGGTGGTCGGGATGCGGATCGCCGAGGGCGTGCCGCCTTCGATGCCGCCGGTGGCCGAGACGCCGAAGCCCGTCAGCCGCAGGCCGGCGGCGTTGACGATGTAGCCGTCCTGGTCCTTGGTGAACTGGCCATTGCGCGAGTACATGATCTCGCCGCTCGGGCTGGAGAGGCGGAAGAAGCCGTCGCCGTTGAGGATGGCCACGTCCAGCGGGCGGCTGCTGGTCTGGGTCACGCCCTGCGTGAAGTTCTGCGTCACGCCGGCCACCGAGGCACCCAGGCCGATGCGCGATCCGGCATACACGTCCTGGAAGGTCGCGGCAGCCGACTTGAAGCCCACGGTGCCCGAGTTGGCGATGTTGTTGCCGATGACGTCGAGGTTGGCGGCGGCGACAGACAGGCCGCTGATGCCCTGGGAAAAACTCATGATCGATCCTTGTTTCGAGGCGATGAAAGAACGGCTTGCAGCACGACGGCCTCCGCCGAGGGAGAAGACAGGCGGAAGACTCAAAGGAACATGCGGACGTCGGCCAGGCCGATGCTGCGGCCCGAGGCCAGCTCGAGCGTGACGCCGCTCGTGCCCTGCTTGACGGCGGCCACCTGCGAGAAGGTGAGCGCGGTCGCCTCGACCGTGGTGCCGTTGTTGTCGGCGGCCACCGTGAAGGTGTAGCTGCCGGCCGGTGCGACGGTGCCGTCGTCGGCCTTGCCGTCCCAGGTGACGGCGTTGACGCCTTCGGGCAACGAGCCGAGGTTGAGCGTGCGCACCGTGTTGCCCACGGCGTCGCGGATCTTCACCTCGACGTCGCCGGCCGAGCCCGGCAGCTGCACCGCGAAGGGCACGACCGCCGGGTCCTTGCCCGCTTCCGGCGCCTTGGTGGCGATCTCGTTGCCGGGCGACAGCACGTTGTAGCCGATCAGCGATGCCGCCTGCAGCACCTGGTTGGCGCCGGTCTGGTTCACCAGGCCGGAGAGCGTGCCGTTGAGCTTCTCGATGCCGCTCACGGTGCTCATCTGCGCGAGCTGCGAGGTGAGCTCGGCGTTCTGCATCGGGTTGAGCGGATCCTGGTTGTTGAGCTGCGTCACCAGCAGCTTGAGAAAGCGCTGCTCGCTGTCGGCGCCGCTCACACTGTTGTTGCTCTGCGCCGAGCTGGTGGTGTTCGTGCCGGTGATGGCGAGGGAGTCGTCGATGGCCATGGGTTCGCTTCTTGTGGTTGGGATTTACTGGCCGATCGTCAGCGTCTTGACCATCAGCGTCTTGGCGGTGTTGAGCACCTCGACGTTGGCCTGGTAGCTGCGCGAGGCGGAAATCATGTTGGTCATCTCTTCGACCACGTTGACGTTGGACATGGTCACGTAGCCCGCGGGATTGGCATGGGGGTTCTTCGGGTCGTAGACCATCTTCATGGGCGAGGGGTCTTCCACCACGCCCGCGACCTGGACGCCGCCGATGTCCTGCTGCCCCGAGGCCGCGACCTCGAAGACGACCTGCTTGGCGCGGTAGGGCTGGCCGTCCGGACCGGCCACGCTCTCGGCATTGGCCAGGTTGCTCGCGGTCACGTTCATGCGCTGCGACTGCGCGGCCATGGCGGAGCCCGCCACATTGAAGATGTTCATGGAAGCGCTGGGCAAGGGCATGGTGGTTCCTACTGCACTGCCGACAGCAGCGACTTGATCTTGGCGCTGAGCACCGTGAGGTTGGCCTCGTAGCGCAGCGCGTTGTCGGCGAAGTTGATGCGCTCGGCATCCATCTCGACGGTGTTGCCGTCGATGCTGGATTGGCTTGGCACGCGATAGAGCAGGTCGGCATCGGGCACTGCCGATGCTTCGGCCTGCAGGTGGCGCGCGGAGGTGGTGGAAAGCGTCACCGACTGCGCAGCGCGGCCCTGCTCCACGGCCTGCGAGAGCCGGCTCGCGAAATCGAAGTCACGCGCCTTGTAGTTGGGCGTGTCGGCATGGGCGATGTTGGCCGCCAGCACCTCCTGGCGCTGCGCCCGGAGATTGAGTGCTTCGCGGTTGAAGCGAAGCGCCGCATCCAGCTTGTCGATCATGTTGTTCCATCAGTTGGAGGTGTCGCGTCCCAGGTGGGCATGGCGACTGATGGAAAGCGAGTCTATGCACGGGTCGTGTTTGCAATGGGCCGAACAAAGGGGCATTTGGGGTGCACTTCGCACCTTCAGGCGGAGCCACGCATTCCTAGAATCGCTGGACCGATGATGGAAACAACCCGCTCCTTTCGCCGTCTCCTCCTCCTGCTGCTCGCGGTGCTGGCCGCAGCGCCGGCCGCGGCCGCGCCAGGGGATGCGCGCGCCGTCATCGAACAGTTTCTGCAAGCGCAGACCGCCGGCCTCCCGGGCAAGGTGCGCATCGACGTGAGCATGCCGGCTTCGGGCGCGCTGCCTCCCTGCGAATCGCTCCAGGCTTTCCTGCCCAGGGGCGCCGCACCCTCGGGCCGGGTATCGGTGGGCCTGCGCTGCGCCGGCGACAAGCCCTGGACGCGTTTCGTGCAGGCGCGCGTCGCCATCGAGGGCCGTTACTTCGTGGCCGCGCGCGCCATCGATGCCGGCCAGGCCCTGGGCGCCGGCGACCTGGCCGAACGCACGGGCGATCTCAGCGCGCTGCCGCGCTCGGTCGTGACCGATGCCGCCGAACTCAGGGGCGTGGTGGCCGTCAACCGCATCGCCGCCGGCGCGCCCGTGCGGCGCGAGGCGGTGCGCGGCGTGGTCGTGATCCAGCAGGGCCAGACGGTGCAGGTGGTGGCCGTTGGGCCGGGCTTCACCGTCAGCACCGAGGCCCGGGCCATGACCCGCGCCGAGATCGGCGCGACCGTGCAGGCCAAGACGCGCGACGGCCGCCTGGTCAGCGGCGTGGCGGACGAAGGCGGCCAGATCCGACTCTCGCAATAGGTGACCCTAAAGTTCCGCCCTAAACTGCCGATAAACGGGTCAGCCCCTGAGGAACCATCTTGAAAATCGATCAATCCGCCCCGTCGGCCACACCGCTCTCCCGCACCGCCAAGGGCGGCAAGGCCCTGCCGGCCACCGGCGCCGATGCCGCCGAAGGCGCCAAGGAATCGGTGCAGGTTTCCACGGGTCAGGTTCATTCGCTACCCAGCTCGCCCAGCACCGACTTCGATGCCGCGCGCGTCGCCTCGATCCGCGAGGACATCCGCGCCGGCCGCTACGAAATCCATCCCGAGCGGATCGCCAAGGGCCTCCTGGCCAGCGTGCGCGACCTGCTCGGCGCCAAGAAAGACCTGTGAACGTGATCCTGCTGCCTCATTTGCTGGCCGAGAAGTCCTGCGTCGAAGAATTCCTTGCGATTCTGGACCTGGAGGCGCAGGCCATGAAGAACAATCTCTTCGCCGACCTCGGCCCGCTCACCGAACAGAAGACCGCCCTGCTCGACCGCCTGGCCGCGCTCGACCAGGCGCGCGAATCGGCGCAAGTGGCGCTGGGCTTCGAACCCGGCCGTACCGGTGCCGATGAAGCGGCAGCCGCCGCCGGCGAAGCATCGCAAGAGGCCTGGACGGCGCTGCTGGAACTTGCGGACCGCGCCAAGGCCGACAACCGCCAGATCGGATCGATGGTCTACGGCCATCTGGACTTCACCCAGAACGCGCTCGACTATCTGCAGGCGAGCAAGCAGCCCTTCTACGGGCCGGACGGGATCCGCAAGGCGGCGGGCGCTTCGGGGACGCGGCTGGCGCTGGGGTAGGTTCTGCCGCAAGGGGCCTGAACCTTGCCAAATTTTGCCATTCGATTTAGCCTTGGGCCATGAGCACGATGAACATCTCTCTGCCCGACACCCTCAAGGCATTCGTCGACAAGCAGGTCGATCAACGCGGCTACGGCACCAGCAGCGAATACGTACGAGAACTGATCCGCAAAGACCAGGAGCGTTTGCATCTGCGGGATCTGTTAATGGCAGGCGCAGAGTCCGCACCCGGGGCGCCGGCTGATGCCGGCTATTTCGAGAGCCTACGTAACCGGACGCGAAAGGCAGCCAGGACTGGTGCTCGCAGGTGAAGCTTAGGCGCGTTGTTCCGCGCGAACAGGCGAACCGGGACGTCGAAGATGCAATCTCGCATTACCTGGCGGAAGACGCCGAACACGCCGCACTCGGATTCGTTGATGCCTTGGAGCAGGCCTATGCCCACATTGGCCGTCATCCGTCCACCGGTTCGCCACGCTACGCCCATGAGCTGAACCTGCCGGGCCTTCGTTCCTGGCCGCTGACGCGCTATCCCTATCTCGTGTTCTACATCGAGCATGCCGATCACATCGATGTCTGGCGCGTGCTGCATGGCCAACGCGATATCCCGGCGTGGATGCAGGCGTCGGATTCAACCTGACGGACCTCTCAAGCCTCCCGCGTTGTTGCGCGCCAGCTTGCTTTTCTCTATTCAGTGGGTGCCGGCGCTCAACCCTTGCTTGGATTGAGCAAATACTTCTCCCCGGTCGCGTGCTTCGCATAGACCGCGATCTCTTCGGGCCTCAGTGCCTCTGACATCGACACCTCCTTGGTGTAGCGGCTCGCAAAGGTGGTCTTCAGTTCGGCCGCCACGCGCTCCTTGAGCTTCTTCGCGCCCTCCGGGCCGATCTTCTGCAGGAAGGGAAACAGCAGCCAGCCGCCCATGCCCCAGGCCATGCCGAAATTGCGCACGAACTCGGTGGGGCCACGGTCGAGGCCGCCGTAGATGTAGACCTGCTTGTGGGTGGAGGAGCCGTAGCGGCTGTATTCGGTGGCGCTCTTGTTCAAGGCCGCTTCCATGCAGCTCAGGATCTGACCGGCCAACTTGCCGCCGCCGATGGCGTCGAAGGCCAGCGTGGCGCCGGTGGCGACCAGCGCGTCGGTCAGGTCCTGCATGAAGGTGGGCGCACTCGCATTGCACACGTACCTGGCGCCGATCGCGCGCAGGATCTCTTCCTGCTCCTTCTTGCGCACGATGTTCACCAGGCCGATGCCGTCCTGGATGCAGATGCGGTTGAGCATCTGGCCGAGGTTGGAGGCCGCGGCCGTGTGCACCAGCGCCTTGTGGCCCTCGCGCCGCATGGTCTCGACCATGCCGAGCGCGGTGAGCGGATTGACGAAGGACGATGCGCCCTCGGCCGGCGTCGTGCCCTCGGGCAGCAGCATGCATTGGGCGACCGGGATGCAGCGGTACTGGGTGTACATCGCGCCGCCGATCAGCGCGACCGTCTTGCCCAGAAGCGCCTGCGCCGCGGGCGAGGAACCCGCCGCCACGACCACCCCCGCGCCTTCGTTGCCCACGGCCATCGACGCATCCAGGCGCGCGTCCATGCTCTTCATCGCGGCCTCGGGGACGCTGGCCGTGACCACCGGTCGCGCCGGCGTGCCCGAGGCCTTGGCCGTGGCCATGTCGGCAGCGCCGAACAGGAGGCCGAGGTCCGAAGGGTTCATGGGCGCGGCCTCGACGCGCACGATGACTTCGTCGGGCTTGGGCTCGGGAACCGGTTCTTCGGCCAGCGAGAGTTCGAGCTCGCCGCTGCGCTTGATCAGGGAGCGGAGTTGCAGGGTGGTGCGGGGTATCTCGGCGGGCATGGCGTATCTCCAGGCTGGGGCCGGCCAGTATAGGCAGGCTCGGCGCCGGTGCGCCTCCCCGGTGGCGCGTGACTTCTTGCGCAGAACGACTGACAAATCCTTTCAAAAGTCTTACTTCTGTTTACCTAAGTAGTAATATGTGACTTCTTCACATACGCATCTCTTGCGCGGAAATTGGCTGAACAAACCCACCGATGACCCCATCCGTGGGAGGAGGAGACGCCCGATGCTGGTGCACAGGCTGGACAGGAAAAACGAGATGGATACGAGTCTTGCTGCCGACGCCGCCGATGCGCGGATGGTGGCCAGGATGCGGCTCGTGCTGTCCGTCTCCGCCCTGCTCGCGATTTTTGTCGATCCTGCGGGCTTGAGGGGCATCGGCGGCTTCACCTGGCTGCTGTTCTTCGGCTACATCCTGCACAGTTTGGCCGTTTATCTCTATACGCAACTCGATGCCCCGTTTTCGCAGAGCAAGCTGATTCACTGGCTGGATGTCTTCTGGTATGGGCTGATCGTTCTTTTCACGGACGGCATCCACAGCTTCTTCTTCCTGTTCTTCTTCTTCGCCATCCTCACCTCGTCCTTCCGATGGGGCTTCAACGAGGGCGCGCGCGTCACCCTCGCTTCGGTCGGATTGTTCGCCGCCTGCGGACTGGGAACGACGACCGAGCAGGACCTCCCCCGCCTGCTGCTGCGCGCCACCTTCCTGCTTGCGTTCGGCTACATGAGCATCCATTGGGGCGGCTCGAAGGTCGAACTGAAACGGCGGCTCGCGCTGCTGCGCGACGTCAGCCGCGTATCAAATCCGCGCTTCGGCGTCGATCACACCGTCACCAGCATTCTGGAGAGGACACAGGTGTTCTTCCAGGGAAGCTGCTGCTTGCTGATCGTCCGGGACAAGGAGTCGGGCGCCTACTTCCTGCGCACCATCAGGGAGGGCGACGCGAAGCATTCGGTCAATGCCGAATGGATCGACGCCCAAGCGGCCGCGCCGCTCGTCGCGCTCCCGCAGAACCGCATCGTTGTCCATAACCGCGCGATCTGGCCGAAGCTGTCCCCGTTCGCCGGAGCCGCGGTGTACGACAGCACCGAGGGAAGATGGAACAAGCACGAGGAAGCGGCCTGCGAGAGCCTGGCCGAGCTTCTGGATGCCCGTTCGTTCATCAGCGCGCCGGTGTCGCTCCGAAGAAGCGAAGGCCGCATCTATGTGTTCTCGCACCAGGCCGGGTTCAGAAAGGCCGACGCGCTCTTCCTGAGCCATATCGCTGCCCAGGCCTTCCCCGTGATCGAGAACATCGAACTGCTGGACCGGATGGCCTCGGATGCGGCTTCGCAGGAACGCCAGAAGATCG
The DNA here is from genome assembly GCF_964254305.1 of Variovorax sp. LjRoot84. NCBI lineage: Bacteria > Pseudomonadati > Pseudomonadota > Betaproteobacteria > Burkholderiales > Comamonadaceae > Variovorax > Variovorax sp. LjRoot84. The sequence continues at coordinate 1,626,002 of NZ_CAXUTE020000001.1, read as the reverse complement.
CGCTGGATCTTCACGACACGGCCATCCAGCCCTACATCGGATTGAAGATGGGCCTCAGTGCTCTGCGCAACAAGGCGGCCGCCGACAACCCGCTGATCGAGGATCTCGACAAGCTGGCGGACATGGCCGCCAAGGTGATCGGCGATCTGCGCCGCTATGCCGGCACGGTCAAGAATGGCCTTGGCAAGACGGAACAAGTCTTCCTCATGGTCCTGCGCCAGCAGGCAGCGCAGGCCAGGGATTTCTACGGGATCGACATCTCGGTCTGCGTGCAGGGCGAGCTCAACGTGAGCGACCGCCTGACCGCGGAGATATTGCAGATCGTGCGCGAGGGCTTGAGCAACATCTGCAAGCACACCTTCGCGCACCACGGCGCCGTCAAGCTGGAATGCGTGGACGGCTTGCTCAGGATCCAGATCGAGAACGAATGCGACGGAACACAGTCGATCGCATTCCAGCCGAGGTCGATCACGGAACGCGCGACCGCGCTCGGCGGCAACGCGCAAGTGGTGCGGGGAACGAGCGGCGGCACTTCCGTGCACGTCGAGATACCCATCTAGGAGGTGGAACATGCAGCCAGTTGAAAAACCCATCGGTGTCATGCTTGTCGATGATCACCAGACGATGCTTTGGGGATTGTCCAGATTGATCGATGGCGAGAAGCCGCGAATGCAGGTGGTCGGGACGGCGAGAAACTGCGAAGAAGCGCTCGAGCAGGTCGACCAGGTGATTCCCGACGTCATCCTGCTGGATCTCGACCTGGGAGGAAAAAGCGCCCTGGACATTCTTCCCGGCCTGCTGTCCAACTCGGTCTCCCGCGTAATGATCCTGACCGGCGAGCGTCAACAAAAAACCCTCGACCTGGCGGTCCTCGGCGGCGCCCGGGGTGTGTTGCGCAAGGACGCAGCCGCGGACCAGGTGCTCCAGGCGATCGAAAGAATGCACAAGGGCGAGCTGTGCGTGGACAACGAAACGATGGGCCGCGTGTTCGCGGAGTTCGTGGACTCGAAGCGGGTGCACAAGGTCGACCCCGAGGCGGAGAAGCAGGCGGCACTGACCTGCAAGGAACGCAAGATCATCCACACCGTGGTCGACGGAAACGGCGCGTCAAACAAGGCGCTGGCCGAACGGCTCTTCATCACCGAGCACACCCTGCGCAACCACCTGACTTCCATCTACCAGAAGCTGGGGGTGAGCAATCGGCTGGAGCTGTATGTCTACGCCGTGAAGCACCACCTGGACAAGCTGCCGTCCTGACGGCAGCGCCTTTCTGTCACCGTCCGCCGAACATGGGGACGAGGGTTCGGATGATCTGAATGGCGGCCGGGCCCAGGATCACCATTAGGATCGACGGGAATATGCACAGGACCAGCGGAATGAGCATCTTGGTCGGAATTTTGGCGGCCAGCTCCTCCGCACGCACTTGCCGTTTGTGCCGCAGATCATCGGAAAAAACCCGAAGAGACTCGCCGATGCTCGTTCCGAACTTGTCGGCCTGGGTCAGCATGGTGGCAAAGATGCCGATTTCCTCGACGCCCGTGCGCATTGCCAGATTGCGCAGCGATTTCTCTCGCGTCCCGCCTGCCCGCATCTCGAGATTCGTCCAGTGGAGTTCTTCCGCCAGGGCGACGCTTTTTATCCTGATTTCATCGGTGACCTTCACCAACCCGGCATCGAGCCCCAGGCCTGCCTCCACGCAAACCAGCATCAAGTCGGCAGCATCAGGGAAGTTCTCGAAGATCTCCCGCTTTCTGTTCCTGGTCACGCAGTGCAGGACGAAATTCGGCAGATAGCATCCGACCAATGCCGCCATGGCAAGGTACATCACCAGCGTCAAGCCTGTCGTTTGATTCGACGCTCTCAGGGCAACAAAGGCCAATCCTGCAAGAGCAAGAGGCAGCAGGGTCTTGGATCCGAAGAAGATCAGATGCGCGTCGGGGTGCCGGATACCTGCATTGAGAAACTTGACGCGCAGCGGCGATGCCTCACCATCGATCGGCGGCGCCGAAAGCTGAGCGAAGGGGCCGACGATCTTCACCACGGATTCCGTCCACTGCGACTTGCCTGTCGGATTGGACATGGCCTGCAGCCGCTGTTCTGTCTTGCTGGGGGTCAGCCAGAGGAAGACCCCGCCGAGTGTCAAGATCACGACGAAGAAGATGAGCACGGGAAATAACAGCATTTTCTTCTCCTCTATACCCGGATCTTGATTATTTTTCTGAGAATCAAGACGCCGAAAGCCATCAGGATGAGCATGTATTTGATGATGGAGATGCCCATCGGATCTTTCCACAAGGGAGACATGAAGGACGGATTCACCAGGTTCATCACGCCCGCCAGCGCAAATGGCATCGAACCCACGATCCAGGCCGACAGCCGCCCCTCCGACGACAAGACCCTGACCTTTCCATACAGCTTCAGGCGCTCGCGAACCAAACGGCTCAGATTGCCCAGCACCTCGGTGAGGTTGCCGCCAGAGTCACGCTGGACCAGTACCGCCACGACGAAATAGCGCAAGTCAGTGAGCGGGACTCTTTCGCTCAGGTTGGTCAGCGCCTGCTGCAGCGACACCCCGAAGTTGACTTCGTCGCTGACGATGCGGAATTCATTGGCAATGGGCTCCGCCATTTCTTCGCCGATCATTTGCAAACCGGACGAGAACGAATGTCCGGACCGCAGTGCCCGGGTCACCAGGTCGAGCGCGTCGGGCAGTTGCCGCTCCAGTTTGGCCAGCCGGCTGCTTCGCTTGTGCTGCAAGTACAGCAGCGGCACCGCCGCCAGCACTGCCCCCCCGGCGGCGCCCATCAGAAGGGGCTGATGAGCCACGCCGGTCATCAAGACGAGGCCGATCACCCCGAACCCTGCGCCCGAGAGCAGCAGCTTCGAGACCGTCCAGTCCAGACCAGCCTGGAGGATGAATTTGTCGAGGCTGTGCGCTCTCGGAAGACTGAACAAGAGCCGCTGGAAGGCCGGCACCTCGCTCAGCATGCGCTGCTTCAGCAACTGTGCCTGAGCGGTCGCGTCATGAGAGGCCGACAGCGCCTGCAGTCGCTTTTCGAGCTTCTTGGCCTCGGGCCCTTTGTACGACTTCCAGATCAAATACAAGGCTTCCAGAAGAAGAAGCACGGCCACGAATACCAGTACTGCAACCACCAGGAAGGCATTGCTGCCGACGTCTTTCCACATGATCGACTCCTTTACTCGTAGCGCTTGCTCGGATCGAACATGGCATCCGGCAGCAGGACGCCAAACGATCGCAGGCGCTCGGCGAATTTCGGCCGGACGCCGGTCGCGTGGAAGTACCCCTGCACCTCGCCCTCGGCTCCCACGCCGGTTTGCTTGAAAGCGAAGATCTCCTGCATGGTGACGACGTCGCCTTCCATGCCCGTGATCTCCTGAATGCTGGTGATCTTTCGCTTTCCGTCGATCAGTCTCAGCCCCTGGATCACGACGGTGATGGCCGAAGCGATCTGCTGGCGCGCCGCGTGGTGCGGCAGATTGAGATTGGCCATCCCGATCATGTTTTCCAGCCTGGACAAAGCGTCCCGCGGCGTATTGGCGTGGATCGTCGTCAGCGAGCCTTCATGGCCGGTGTTCATGGCCTGCAGCATGTCGACCGCCTCGGCGCCGCGCACCTCGCCGATCACGATGCGGTCGGGTCGCATGCGCAGCGCGTTGCGTACCAGGGCACGCTGCGTGATCTCACCCTTGCCCTCGATGTTCATGGGGCGCGTTTCCATGCGCACCACATGCGGCTGCTGCATCTGCAGCTCGGCCGCGTCCTCGATGGTGACGATGCGCTCCGATTCCGGGATATAGCCGGACAGGATGTTCAACAGCGTGGTCTTGCCCGCACCTGTTCCGCCGGAAATGATCATGTTGACCTTGGCCTTGCTCAAGCCTTCCAGCATGAAGGCCATTTGCGGCGTCAGGCTCTTCAGGTCGTTGACCAGGTTCTCCATCTTGAGAGGAATGTGAGCAAAGCGGCGAATGGACATCATCGGCCCGTCGAGCGCCACGGGTGGAATGACTGCGTTGACGCGGGAACCGTCGGGCAGCCGGGCGTCGACCATGGGGCTCGACTCGTCGATGCGCCGCCCCACCAGCGACACGATCTTGTCGATGATCCGCAGCAAGTGCTTTTCGTCGGTAAAGGTGACGTTGGTGAGTTCCAGCTTCCCCTTGCGCTCGACGTAGATCTGCTCGTGGGAGTTGACCAGGATGTCGGACACAGTGGGGTCGGCCATCAGCAATTCGATCGGACCGAAGCCCAGCATTTCATGCTGGATGTCTCGAATGAGGGTGCGTCGTTCGATCTCATTGAGGGCTTCCTGCTCTTCCAGCAGCAAGCGTCCAACCATGGCGGAAATCTCTTGCCGCAAGACCTCGGGCGCCAGAGTCTCCAGCGCCGCCAAGTCGAACTTCTCGAGCAGCTTCAGGTGCATCCTGCCCTTCAGCGATTTGTAGGAATCGGTGGCGACCGGATTTCTGAGGACATCGACAGTGGGCTGAACCTGCGGGCGCACGATGGGCTCCATCGCGACAGCGTCAAGTTTTTCTCGAAATGACATGGGGTACCTGCCTTGTGAATTACAGGGAGAAGACGGTTAGGCTTTCCGAAAGAGACGGGCGAAGAAACTGCTGTTCTGGTCTTGCCGCGGAGCCAACGACAGCGCCAGATCCGCCAGACTCTTGGCGACAGGATTAGTGCGGGAGATTTCCACCAGGGGGACACCGCGGTTGATCGAGTTGTTGACTTCCTTATAGGAGTCCGGGATCGTGAGCAGCGCGACGGAGCCCAGCGAACGCCGCATGTCGCTGACGCCGATCTCGCCCGTCTTCTCGAAGCGATTGACGATCAGCTCGGTCTTGGTTGCCGGATAGCCCAGCGACTTGAATACCGCCAACAACTTGCCTGCATTTCGAATGGATGGCAGCCCCGCCTGCAGCACGGGGTAGATCCGCTGGGCACGATCCAGCGCCCTGATTGCCAGCGTGTTCAGATTTCGATCGAGATCCAGCAGGACGAAGTCGTACAGAGTCACGGCCAGAGCGAGGATGGCGTCGACATGTTCCGCCTTGACCTCCATGGCTTTGGACATGTCCTCCGGGGCGGCCAGGATGCTGAAGTTGGGCGCGACCTTGACCGTGCTTGCCACCAGGAAGGAGGCGTCCAGCCTGCTGATGTCGCGCGCGACATCTGCCACCGTGGAAGCGGGCTTGCCATCGCTGACGAAAGACAGGGCATCGCCGAACTGCAGATTCAGATCGATCAGCAGCACCGAACTGGTTTCGGCCAGCTGGTAGCCGAGATTGGTTGCCAGGAAAGTCGCGCCGCTGCCGCCTTTGCAGGGCATGAATGCCAGCACCTTGCCGGCCGTGGCGCCGTGAAGCCCCAGGAGCTTGGCCGCCATGCGGTTCACCGCGGCCTCCAGCGCAGCCGGCGTGGCCGGCGAAGGGAGCACCTCCCGCACACCGGCGCGCATGGAATTGATCAGGAATTCCGGCGTCTGGGTGGCACAAAGCAGAATCACGGCCACCTTCGGGTGGTGCGTGGTGACGTATTCGACCAGCGCCAGTTCATTGGGATCGCAGCACATGCCATCCACCACCATGAGGTCCGGTTGCTCCTGCTCGGCAACCTGGCGCATTTTGCTTTTTCCGCCGTCGAACAGGACCACGGTGTGCGAATGAGCCTCGAGCACCCGGCTCATTTCCTGGAGATGACTCTTGCTGGGAGAAATAAGGGCGATTTTCATTTTTCATCCATCCATGTTCATGATGCGCAGATCGCATCGCTATTCAGGTCTTGGTGCATGACTTCCCGGGGCAGGAAGGTGGAAAAGGTCGGCATCGGAATAGGCGCAAGCCGAGCTGCACCGGCAATAGGAGAAATCCATTGGTAGTTGAGACTGGTGATCGTCACCGTGACGCCTTCGCAGGTCGCTGCGTTACATCCCGATGGGATCCATGCCACATCGATGGCGTTGATCTGCGGCAGCAGTGTTTGCATCTTTGCCAACACCTGCGCCTGTTGGAATGTGTCATCGCAAACCACCGCATACCGCGCGCCGGCCCTGGTCGCCTCGTTCGCGGCGCTCCAGGTGAAAAGCATGCGGGCGAAGTCCGTGATTCCGAACAGGAACATGAAAAATATGATCAGGCCCAGCGCGAATTCCACGATGGTCGCACCGGTTTGCTTTCTTTTCATGTCGCACCTCTCATCGTTGCCGTGATGTCGCTAAAGACAATATCGCCATTGGCATCGCCGAAAACGACGCCGAAGACGCTGATAAAAAGCGAATGAAACGTGAAGCCACTGATCCGGACGGTCACGGTATTTATCACCGGATTGGTGCCCGCCGTCTGCCAAGTGCAGCAGCTTGCCGCCGGCACGTTGGCAAGGCTGAGTCCGCGCACCAACGGCGTTCCTGTGCCCGCAAGATTGCCGTAGACCATCAGATTCTGAGCTTCTGTAATGTGGGTGCCCGGCGTTTGAAATGAGAGATAGCGCACGGCGTCCCGCGTCGATTTCGTAACGGCGTTGTACTCATACATTGCGCGTCCGAACTCCGTGGTGATAAAGGTCAGCAGCAACAAAAGGGGAATGATCAAGGCCAGCTCGACCAATGCCACTCCGGATTGTTTGGCTTTCATATCGACTCCTCACCTCACCAGAACCGGTACAAGCGGTCCGATAACACCACCTGGAAGGCCGCTGGTCGTGCAGGGGCCGCCGTCCGCCGAGGCATTGCCCCTGAATTCCAATTGCACGTTCGTCATCGGGATCGACAGAGGCTGCAGCATGAGCATGCATGCGTAGTCGACGACTTGGCCGGCGCCATTGATCACCGGTACCGTGACGATGCGTCGACTGCGTCCATATTGCTTATGCCCACCCGGCGTGTTGCCTGGCGCAGCCAGCTTCTGGAAGCTGTTCAGCGACAAATGGGGGGCTGAGATCGACTCGCAGCTGTCGGCGCCCTTGACCTTGGTCCCGGTGTCGGCGCAGGAGGCGAATGCCTGGCGCTTGGTCAGGAAATTCTCCGCGGTCGGCGCGACGGCGCCAGGCGCTGGACCATCGTAGGCGCTCTGCTGGGCCGGCCAGTTGGTCGCGGTGTAGGCGTAGCCAGTGAAGTCCGGGTTGCTCACAGTCGCGGCCGGATCGGCGGTGTTCTTGTAGATCCCAAAACGGTAGTTCCAGGCATCGGCGACGGAAGCCTGCACACCGGGAGTTCCCAATGTGTCGCCCACTTTCGTTCCGCAATGACCGTTCAACTCGGCTTCCGTTTCGGCTGCGTTGTTGGACCCGTCCAGATTGGCCCAGCCGATCTCGCCGCCCTGAGCCGCGCCCTGCTCGTTGATCAGGGTGACCCATTCGCCCACAGCGAACCCGTAGTTCGGTGCGGTGCCGCCTGGCTTGGGTTTGAGCCCCACCGGAACGGGGCAGCTGGTCTGCGCGCTGGCCCGGGTGGCGACCGCCGTCGCCGCCACGTTGTGAGTTGCCGGGTTGCCAGCCCTGTCGCCCGAAAAGGCGCCCATGGCCGCCAACAGCCACATCTTCACGTTCGGCTGCGTATGCTGGCACTGTGCGTACTTGGCGACCGCGAAATCGCCGGTCGTCACATATGCGGAATCCTTGAAGGTGATGTCGGCGTCGACGATCTGGCCCTGGCCGCTCCAGTCGACAGACTGCATGTTGACGCGGTTCAGGTTTCCGGCCGTCTTGCCGGCGCTTCTGGCGCGTTCGAATGCAGAACTCTGCCCGTCCAATTCCCCCGCCGCCGCCAACGCGCAGCTGTCCATTGCGGTTTGCAACTCTGTTTTGACAACAAATAGCCGGCCAAAGTCCAGTGCAATTCCCATGAAGCCGAGCAGAAACAGCAAGGCGAGCGCTGTGGTAATGATCACTGCCCCGCGCTGACGGTGGCGAGGGCAACGGTGAATGGCAACGCTTGGCATGAGAGCTCCTCTGTTAATCGAAACTTCGCCAATGGATTACGGGCACGAAGCCGTGGTCAGACAGTTGGTAAGTTTTTGGAGCACGCCACCAATGCCGGCACCGAGGGTCAGAGGCTGGAGTGCGACGATCAATGCGAGTGATATCACCGCGATGATCAACGCGTATTCCACGATCTGAGCGCCTTCCTCGTCCTTGAAAAATGCAGTCGACATGAGAATTTCCTTTGTCTGATTCAAGGTCAAGCTGAAGCCGGGATGGCGAGCGAATGATGAATTAGCCATCGCTCTCGCGCCAGGCCAGCAGCAACGCCACCAGGAAAGGCGCGTCGCCACTGCCTGACTGCCATGCGGTTGCAGTTACTAGCAGGTTGCCCCGTCGGTCAGGCAAGTTCCGACCTTGGCGATGAAGGCAGCGAAGTCGCCACCATTCAAGTCCCGCAGCGCCACGATCAGCACGAGCGAAATGACGGCGATGATCAGTGCGTACTCGACGATCTGAGCGCCTTCTTCGTCTTGCACAAAAGAGCCGATGGAATTGCGAGCCGCGTTAAAAAATTTATTCATTTGGATACCTTTGAATTGACTAAAAAAATGATGAATGAATTTGGTTGGTAGAGGATTCTGATACTCGGTTGTTCCAACTCCTTTCCATGAAATTTTTAAGACTTGGGACATTTTTTGGAGTCACTTGCCACTGCCGGCAATGTTCCCACCAATATTGATTACATTAACCACCGGTGGCGGCGTCTTGTAGGTTCCTTGATAAAGAATGATCGTCTCCCGCGCCGCTTTTCCGTCCATTCCAACCACCGGATCGGGATTCTTGCCGGCGTCCGGATTGATGATCATTTTTTTCTTGGCATCCCGAACGGCGTCGCCGAAGCGCGCGTCGTAATGGGGAGTCACCGATGAACAGCCCGCTACCAGGCCGATAAGCAGTGCAATGGCAAGCTTGGTCATGACGTCCTCTTTATTTGGTTTCGGAAGCGGGAGGGAAAGGTGCCGGCTGGGAGCTTTCCAGGGCACCGTTGAAATAGACCTCGGCGCGGCTGGGCACGACGTGGTTCTCCGTGGGCAGCCTGGGCGTTTCGGACAGCGGCTTGACCAGGCGCGGCGTGATCACGAACAGCAATTCCGTCTGGTCGTTCTGGAACTCGGTGCTGCGAGCGAGCGCGCCCACCACCGGCACCTCGCCGAGTCCCGGAAAGCGCTTGATCGTTTCGGTGACGTTGTTCTTGATCAGGCCGGCGATGACGAAGCTTTGACCGTCATTGAGCTGCACGGTGGTGTCGGCCCGGCGCACGGTGAGCGACGGCAGTACCGAGGTCACGCCAGTGACTGTCGTGAAGGGTGAGCCGGTCTGCGACAGATCCGAGACCTCGGACACCATCTTCAAATTGATCCGGCCGCCGTTCAGCACCGTGGGCGTGAATTTCACGCCGATGCCGAACTCTTTTTCTTCCAATGTGATAGTGGGGATGCCGCCGCCGCTCTGGGTCTGAGAGACAGGGATGAAGATCTTGCCGCCCGACAAGAAGCTGGCTTGCTGCCCGCTGATGGCCATGATGTTGGGCTCGGCCAGGACGCGCACCAGGCCATCGTCTTTCTGGCCGTCGAGTGCGACCGCCGTCTTGCCGACCCGCAGCGCTTCCGCAAATGCACCACCTCCGCTCAGGAAGCTGGAGATCAGCGTATAGGTGTTGGTGGCGCCGTTGGTGAATCTGCGCGCGGCGATGCTCGACCCCAGCCTGTCAAGCAAGGTCTTGCTGACTTCGGCGATCTTGACTTCGAGCATGACCTGCTGCGGCGACGTGATGCGCAGCAGGTTCACCACCTTCTTGCCGTCGCCGTAGGAGGTGGCCAGGCTCATCACGTCGTCGAGCTTCAGCGCGTCGCTGATCTCGCCGGTAAGCACGATCGCTCTTTCGGCGCCCCGCACCTTGATTCGGTTTTCCTCGGGCATCAGTTCAGTCAGCTTCGCCTGCAGCGCGCCCGAATCGATCGTGACGATGATGTCCTTGATGAAGCAAGCGCCCTGCGCGTTTTGCAGGATCACGTTCATGGATCCCGCGACTTTTCCCCTGAAGAACAGGTCGGTCGGGCTGAGCAGCATGACTTCCATGTCGGCCACGCCGTCGTTTGCATTCGCTTGGGAGGCGGGGGCGGGGCGCGCAGGCGCCGGTGCGGGTGCCGCTCCAGGCGCGGCCGTCGCGGCGGCACTCGGTGCAGGGGCTCTGCTCGGCGGTTGGCCGCTCACGATGATGCGGGCGACCCGCACATCGAGCGGTATGACAGTCGATTTCCCGAGGGTCACGTAGGTCGGGCGGTCGTCGTGGACCACGGACGTGCAGCGCTTGGTGCCGCCGGAACTTGCGGGACTGGCAGGAGCTGCACTGGGGGCCGCCGAAGTGACGGGGGGGTCGTCGGCCGCAAAAGATGGGCCAGTCAACGCCAGCGCCGCGAGCAGCACCAGGGACTTGTGGTTGTTGTGCACTTGAACTTCTCCTCTGTGTTCTTAGATCAGAAGCAATTGAGGGCTCGACCGGAGCTCTGAATGACTTCCACGCATTCCATCGGGGGCGCCATCACGGGCTTGCTGATGAAGGCCCTGGGCTTGGCCGTGGCAGGGGCCGGGGCAGCTGCCACCACCGATACGGGCAGGATTTCCTTGTCGCCAAAGAGCTGGCGCTTGGTGATTCCGTTGGTCGCGACCGTTGTCTTGTCCACCTGGTTGCGCAGCACCAGGGACAGCGTTCCGACGCTGCGGGCGAGATCGAGCTTTTCGGAATCCTCCGGCGACAACTCGAGCGTCACGGCGTTGACCACCTTGGGCTTGGTGTCGTCGCGGCTCGCTTCCTGTGCGATGGCCAGGACCAGCACGTGCTCCAGGACGGTCTTGCTGATCTGCTTTGCTTCTTCGCCCTTGGCCCTTTCCTGCTGCGCGTTCACCATGACGTCGACGTAGTTGCCGGGGAGCGCGAAGCCGGCGACGCCGACCACGTCGTTGACGCGCACCGTCATGGCCCGCTTGCCGGGGGCGATGACCGCGGAGAGGCCGCCTTTGGTTCCCACCGGTGCCAGCTTTCCTTCGAGGATCGCCTCGCCGCGCATCACGCTGACTTTGGCGACGCGGTCTTGCACGTCCTTGAGGTCGTTGAAGGCCCCGGCCGGGACAGACCCGCTCGGCCAATCGGTCGTCGACAGCATTTGCGCATTGATCTTGCTGCCGAGTTCGATATCGACCACGGCAACCACCACTTTGTTGGAAGCAATGTTTCCTTGCCGCGATACCCAGCCTGATGCATAGACGGCGGCAGCCAGGCCGATCATCAATGCCAGAATTAGAAGACCCATTGCCTTGATATTTCTCATTTAGTGCTCCACTAATTGATGTTTTCGATCTGCGCCGGCTATGCGTAGCCCAATTGCCGACCTAGTACGTAACCCATCGTCCCGATGCTGATGCAGATGCCATATGGGAGTTTTCCGATCGATTGGCTCGCCTCAACTCGACCATCGGGCCTGAAACCTGCGAACGTCGATGCCAGCATGCCGAAAACTGCGGCTTTTGCGTTGTGCAGCATGCGCCCCAGTTTTCCCTTGAGAAATGCAAATCCGAGCGCGGCTATTCCGCCCACGATGAATGCGAATAGAACGGCCTGGAGCGTTTCATGGACTCCGAGGAACGCACCGACCATCGCCATCAGCTTCACGTCGCCTGCGCCCATGACACCCAGCGCATAGGCCGGCAGCATGACCAGAAAGCCGAGGAAAAGTCCCCCGAACGCCTGCAAAAAAGCCGATGGCGGCGACACGGCAATGACGGTCTTGTAGACCAGCGCAAAAGCGGCACCGCCGAATGTCAGCCAATTTGGAATTCTGTAGGTGCGATAGTCGCTGATGGAGGCGACGACGAGCAGCACAAACAGCACCACAGTGCGCGGGTCGGTCGCCAGCATGGCCAGAAGTTCGAGTAGCGCGTGAAATTCTTGCATGTTCAATTTCCTTCAGTTCTGTTTGTGCCAAGCGAGCAATAAAAGCATGCAAACGACCAGAATCAGCGAACCCACGAGTGCATATTCCATGAGCGAGGCGCCCGCCTCTTCTTTCAATAGATCGGCGAACGTATGCGACAGATGCCTCGCAAATCGCATGCATTTCTCCGAGTTGCTCTTTCGTTGGAGGACTTGATCGGAATTACCGGCCAAGCGTTTGGCTTGGATCGAATGTAGAGATGCAAACAAATGGGTACATGAGCGTTGCGCCCTCATTTGGGCGGGACAGACCGCCTCTTTTGAAGGGGCTCTCGGCATGACAAAACGCCTACCAAAGTACTCATTGCCGAAGTCGACACGGACTTCCAGACGTGACTAAGCCGACCAGCAGCCGCTCAAGGACTCAGAGCGGCCGCGGTCGGCCAGTGGCGAACGTGTTCGAGGACGGCGGGCTGCGACTTGCCAACGGATCTGCAGGCCGATCGCGTGTTCTCCGAGTCAGTGAGCCACTGACACGAAAACGGAAGAAGCGCCCCTCAGCGAATGCTCGTCGAGTACGACGACGACCGGTGCGCGGAGCGGCCCGCGTGATCGCACTCCAGCGCCGCCAGCAGCGTCGTGGTTTCCCTGACCCGATCGCTCATCCTCTTGTTCAACGGTTTCCAGCCGCGGTACATCGGCACCACCACCAGCCAGCCGATGCCGATCACGCCGCCCAAGGCGCCTATGTATTCCCAGTGCATCGGTTCCATCGCGTTCCCTTGGTCGATTTGGAGTGGCTGTCCGCAGACAAGGGCGCGAGTGTGCCGAGTGCCGGGTCGAAGCGGCTACGACTTTGGTCTAGGTGCGGGGTCTTTCTACCTACAAAGCCGCGCATTTCGAGAAGCTTTGCACAGCGGGGTTCGACCCCGCCCGAGCTACTCGCTCTGGTACAGCGTCTCCACGCGTGCGAAATCGCGGCCGAACTGATTGACCTTGGCCTGGAAGGGCACGCTCTCGCCGGGCGCGATAGCCGGCAGGTTGTCGAGCAGCGTGAAGCCGGCCAGCTTGCCTTCGCCGTCGCGCAGGCTCACCCACAACCGCGACTTGCGAACGATGGCCTGGCCCGGATTGGTCACCGTGCCGCTGCCGTCGACGTACTTGTAGGTGTAGCGCCGGCTGAAGTTGACCAGCACGCTGCTCGTCGCCGCGCGGGTGTCTTCGACGCGCACCTGCAGTGGCATGCGAGGCCCGGGCATGGCGGCGCGGCGCATCGGCTTCCATTCCACGCGGGTGGCCGAGATGCGGTCGGCGTCGCGCGGCTCCAGCAGGACGGGAAAGCGCTCGCCCGGGTAGAGGTAGGCCGGCCCGGCGACGGCCGTGGTGCCGTCGAGCCGGTTGCCGTCGTAGCGCGAGATCACCGCGCCCGGCGCCAGGGCGATGGCCTCGCTGCTGCGGTTGACCACCTCGGCCAGGTAGACCGGCCGCTGCGTGATGTTGTGCGCGGGCACCAGCGGCAGCAACTCGATCTGCGCGAGATCGAAGCGCTCGGCCTCGTCGGCCAGCAGGTCCTCGCTGCCGAGGCGCAGCGATGGATGGAAGGCCTCCGGCGCCCCGGCCGTGCGGATCACGCGGTTGCTGCTCAGCACGCGCGTGCGGCCCTGCTGCTCCCCTTCGCTCAGGTTGTAGTCGATGCGGTAGTCCCATGCCGCGATCGGCACCTGGCGGCTGCCGAAGCGCTCGATGCGCACCTCCGCCGCGCTGCGCTCGCCCGGCTTGATCTCGTTGGCCTGCGAGAAGCCGCGGCCGAAGCCGATGACCGCACCGGCGTCGTCGTAGAGCGTGACCAGCACTTCCACGGCGGTCAGCGCCGCGGCATCCTTGCGCGCGTTGACGATGCGGCCGACCAGTCGCACCTCGCCCTCCTGCTGCACCAGGCGCACGCGCGTGAACTGCAGCCGCGGCCCTTCCACGGTCCGGTACGGCGCCGACAGCGAGGCCACCTGAAGCTCCTGGCGCGTGACGGTCTTGTCGCTCGGCAGGTCGATCAGGAGCGGCGCCGATTCGCCCGCCATCAGCGTGCCGATCGGCACCGATTCGCTGCGCTCGCCGATCCGGCTTTCGCCGTCGTAGAAGATGGCCTTGACGCTTGGCCGCTCGAGCGGCGTGCCGGCTTCGTTGCGCGCCATCACCAGCAGCCTGGGCCGAGCCGAGTTGCCGGCGCCTACCAGCACCTGACGCGGCGGATCGAGCTTGAGCCCGTCGATCGGGATCGCGCGCGGCGCCATCGAGGCCACCACCGGCCTGCCCGCGCCGGACGGCTCCTTGCGGTCCACGATGAAGGCCGTGACCACGAAGACGCCGGTGATCAGGACCACGCCGGCCACCGCGGCGATGCCCAACGACCGGCCGACCTGCCGGCCGCGCGCCGATTGTTCCGCCGCCAGCCGGCGCGCGGCTTCGTCCTTGACCTGGTCGAGCACCCGGCTCAGCCGCTCGGACACGTCGTCTTCGACGATCGAGACCGAGCCGCAATGCGCGCAGGTGTACTGGTTGAGCCCGGAGCGCTCGAGCACGCCGCTGCCGCATTCCCCGCACTTGAGCGTTTGCAGGTTGATGGTCACAGGGGCTCCTTGTTGGGCGTGGCGGCGTGGTACGGCGCGATCTTAGCGAGCTGGATCTCGCTCGCGGTGCAGCCCCATCCGGGCAGCACGCGCTTCAATCTGCCGTCGTTCAACGTTGCGGCAACCTCGGGCCGCGCCGCATGCACCGCGCCGTGGATCGCGAAGCCGATCGGGTTGACGCGGGCGCCCGAGCCATCGACCACCTCGCCGCGCACATTCACCTTGACGAGGCTCGATGCGCTGATCTCGGATGCCACATGACCGCTCACGCGCCCGCGAAGAACACGTCCAAGGTGGGGAAGCGATCGGTCCCGTGGATGCAATCCCACAGGTAGATCGCGAAGCCCAGGTCGCCGGTCCAGAGCGAGTAGCGCAGGTCGCCGAACTTTGCGAGGTCGTCGTCGGTCTGCCGGATGCCGTGCATGGCGAATGCGCGTGCGCGCTCCAGCCACCGCGCATCGCCGAAGCGGCGATGGAGCTTGAGAAAGGCATAGCCGTTGCCGCCTGTTCCATGGCAAAGATTGGAGCCCTTGCGGAGCGGACCGGCGGCCCATGTCGTTTCGCCGCCGGCCACGAGCAGGTCGTCCAACGAGGCATCGGGGAAGTCCGCGAGGCAGATGACGAAGCCGGGCGCACCGTGGCAGAACTGGACGAGCTTGGTCGCCGAGTCCTTGACCGGCGTGGAGTCCAGCTTCGGCCGCCAGTTGACATGCTGGCCGTCCCATTCCGCGGTCTGCCGAACGGTGTCGGCGATGCACTGCTGCCACGCGGCCCATTCGGCGCCGTCCAGCAGATGCCCTCCCCGGATAAGCACCGCAGCGGTCGCCACGAAGCCGTGCACCGCGTCGAGGAAAGTGTGTGTGTTCCCGTACAGGTCCTGAGTCCAGTAGCTGCAGGCAAACGCCGTCGACCATTCGAGCTGCGACCAGAGCTTGCGTGCGGTTGCCTGATAGAGCTGGGCCCACCGCGGGTCACCCGTCCGTTCCTGAAGAAAAAGAGCGGCGAGCAGCGTGCCCGGCGAACCCCACATGAGCTCGCGCGCGGGATGGTCCATCGTCGCCTCGATGAGCACGGCCAACTCGGCCGCCGTTTCTTCCGAAGGATCGTTCCAATGGCGCAGGAGCTGAATGCCGCTGTCGCCCATCAGATAGCTGCCGAAGGCCGATGGGCCGCGGTGCCCCATCGCCTTCCGGTTCGGCTTCAGCAGTGAATGAACGAAGGGGGCGTAGTCACACTGCAGCCGGCACGCGCCGCGTGCCTCCAGGTAGCGAAGCGCCCAGAACACGCCGCAGGCGCCCCAATAGAGCATGCAGGAAGGCGCGGGCTCGGCACTGTCCTTGGGATGCGTCGGCCACAGCAGCTCGGGAGAGAAGCGGGCTTCCGTCTGCCGCACGATCCGCTCGATCGTCTCGCGGGCAACCGCTTCATCCCAGGCGACCGGGCTCAGTGGTTCATGGCGGTCCGTCGAAAAGAGCATGGCGGTGTCGACGAGGATGACGAGGTGGAGCTCACGATAATGGCTTCGATGCAGAAACCAAGCCCGTCGATCGCTCCCATCGAAGTTTTGCCGCCGCACGCACCGCTGCCAGCCTACTACGGCGACGAGGTCGAGCACGACCGGTTCCTGCGCCGCATCTTCGACGACACCGCGCCCGACTACGAGCGCATCGAGCGGCTGCTCGCGCTCGGCTCGGGGCCGCGCTACCGGCGCGCCGCGCTGCTGCGAGCCGGGCTCGCAGCCGGCGCGCAGGTGCTCGACGTCGGCATCGGCACCGGCCTGGTCGCGCGCGAGGCGCTCGCCCTGATCGGCCCGCACGGCCGGCTGGTGGGCATCGACCCCAGTCCAGGCATGATGCGCGAGGTGGCACTGCCTGGGGTCGAGCTGATCCGCGGCCGGGCCGAAGCGCTGCCGCTGCCGGAGGCCGGCAGCAACTTCCTCAGCATGGGCTATGCGCTGCGCCACATCGCCGACGTGAATGCGGCCTTTGCCGAATTCTTCCGGGTGCTGCGCCCGGGCGGCCGGCTGCTCGTGCTCGAGATCACCAAGCCTGCGGGACCGATCGGCACGGCCTTGCTGAAGACCTACATGCGCACTGTCGTGCCGGTGATCGCGCGGATCGTGGCGCGCCGGCGCGACACCGCCGAGCTTTGGCGCTACTACTGGGACACGATCGAGGCCTGCATTCCCCCGGAATCGGTGCTGGCCGCGCTGCGCGCCGCCGGCTTCGAGGACGCGCATCGCCATGTTGAACTCGGCATCTTCTCCGAGTACACGGCCGTCAAACCGGCTTGATCAAACAGGAGTGACGGCCATGCGCTTCGGACTGATCGCCAGCAGGCTGCATCGCCAGGACGCGAGCGGTGGGCTGGCCCACTGGGCCGCTGTTTGCGACGACGGCATCCGCGCGCTGCAACTCGAGCTTCACGCGGTCGGCGGCACCTACGATGCGCTGATGCGGCAAGGCCTGCTCGCGGGCTACGAGCGCCTGGTGCGCTATCCCGACGGCCGGGACGGCGGCGTGATGCGGCTGGTGTCGCATATTGCCGGCGGCCTCGCCACCGCCAGCGAACTCGATGGCGTGATCTACCTGATCGATCCTGTGGATCCGTCCTCGCTGTATCCGGAAGCGCTGGCGCTCAAGCGCCAGTGCGTGGTCCACGGCAAGCCCTTCGTCTCCACGGTTGCAGGTGCCGCCGAATGGGTGGCGGTGGAGCTCGCGCATGCGGGCCTGGCTCCGGAAGAGAAAACCCGGCTCTCGGCGATCGACTCGCAGACGGTCGCCCTGATCGCGCACGACGCCTTGAAGGACCGCATGGTCGAGTTCGCGGCGACCCACTTCGACCTGCTGTCGAGGTTCAAGGCGCGCGTCGGCACGGGCACGACGGGCGGCCGGCTCAACGACATGGCCTGGTCGCGCGGCTGGCCCAAGGATCAGCCCTGGGTCCAGCGCTATCTCAGCGGCCCGCTGGGCGGCGATGCGCAGATCGCCGAGCTGGTGCTCGACCGCCGCTGCCAGAAGGCCATCTTCTTCGAGGACCCGCATGTCGCGCGCCAGCACGAGGCCGACATCCAGCTGCTCGAACGCGCCGTATGCAGCACGACGCGGGACACCACCTGCTTCAACTCCCCGGCGATGGCCGAGCGCTGGGCTTCAACCTTCTCCTGAACCGCCGGCCGAAGGCAGAATCCCCGCCTTCAGCCGTTTCCGCGGCATCAAGGACACGCAACACCATGAACGACCTATCGGCTTTTCCGATCACCAAGAAATGGCCCGCCCGGCATCCCGATCGGCTGCAGCTCTATTCCCTGCCGACGCCCAACGGTGTCAAGGTCTCGATCATGCTCGAAGAGACCGGCCTGCCCTACGAGCCGCATCTGGTCAGCTTCTCGACGAACGACCAGATGTCGCCCGAGTTCCTCTCGTTCAATCCCAACAACAAGATCCCGGCCATCCTCGATCCCGACGGTCCGGGCGGCAAGCCGCTGCCCTTGTTCGAATCGGGCGCGATCCTTCTCTACCTCGCGGACAAGACCGGCCAGCTCATGCCGAAGGACGCGGCCGGCCGCTGGGAAACCATCCAGTGGCTGATGTTCCAGATGGGCGGCATCGGTCCGATGTTCGGCCAGCTCGGCTTCTTCAACAAGTTCGCCGGCAAGGACTATGAAGACAAGCGCCCGCGCGACCGCTACGTCGAGGAAGCCAAGCGCCTGCTCGGCGTGCTCGAAGGGCGGCTCGCGGGCCGCAACTGGATCATGGGCGATGCCTATAGCATCGCCGACATCGCCACCTTTCCCTGGGTGCGCAATTTGATCGGTTTCTACGAAGCGGCGGACCTGGTCGAGATCCGGAACTTCCCGCAGGTCACGCGGGCGCTGGAGATGTTTCTCGCACGTCCGGCCGTCGCGCGGGGGCTGGGCATTCCCCAGCGGGACTGAACCCCGCTAGCCGCAACTGCCGATGTGTCCACAGGCGGTGCAGAAGTCGCAGCCGTCCTTCTGGATCATCGTCGCGTTGCCGCACTCCGGGCAGCGCGCGCCGGCCATCGGCTCCGCCTGCATGGGCGTGGATGCCGGCAGTTGCAGGATGCCCATCTCCTGCAGCGGGTAGCCCTCTTCGTCCAGCACGCCGAGCATCGCGTAGCGGTGGATGATCAGCCGCGCCAGGTACGCCACCGTCGAGGGCCAGGTCTGCTGCCGCTGCTGGCCGTGCGGCAAGCCCGGCACGAAAGCCATGAAGTGACCGAGCGGCTCGGCGTAGTTCAAGAGCTTGCGCAGCTTCATGCCGATCCATGCCGGGTCGAGCACGCGCATGTCGAGCGAGAGCACGCGCGCGAGCCCGTCCATCGCGCGCGGGCAGTTGCCCGAAAGCCCCAGCGCGCAAGGCCGGGTGACCGTGCCACCCTGCCCGTCCGGCACCAGCACCTCCTTGAGCGTCAGCGCGAAGGCCTCGTCGCTGGCCGGGTTGTGCACGTCCACCGACCAGGCGAGCGTTCCGTTCGGGCCGGTCTGCGGCTCCTCGCGGCTGAACATCGCGTCGATCACCGGCGTGGGCGCGGATTCGCCCTCCGCCCACAGCCCCAACTGCTCGCAGCGCCAGCGGATCACGGCGGCCGTGGCGGCCACCACGCCGGGAAAACGGCGCATCTCCCCATGGGGCGGAAAGGGCATCTCGAACGCGCGCTCTTCCTGCACGGTGGCCAGCGCATCGAGCTTCAGGCGCACCCAGGCCGCGTCCTTGGCGCGCAGGTCCATCGACAAGGTCTTGGCCAGCGCGCCGAGCCCGCGCGGCTGTTCGGCACCGTTGATCCACACCTCGAAGGGCGCGGGCTTGCCGTCCTCGGGCAGCTCGCCGATGAAGAGCGCGAATTCGCCGAAGAGATGCCGGACCATGTAGGTCCAGGCCGCGTTGCCGCCGGCCAGCTCCGGGCGCCCGGGCCAGCGCAGCGAGGCCAGCACCGGCCGCGGCATGCGTTCGAGCGCGAGGCGCTGGTTCAGGTGCGGGGCGTCGAGCGTTGCCGGCGCCTGCGCCTTCGCCGCGGCGGCTGCATCGACGCTGAGCACCGCGCCGAGCACCGTGTTGGGCCGGTAGGTCGCGAGTCCCTTCAGGCCGGACTTCCATGCCCGCAGGTACAGATCCTGGAAATCCGCGTACGGGTAGTCGGCCGGCACGTTGACGGTCTTCGAGATGCCGGTATCGACGTAGGGCGCCACCGCCGCGACCATCTCCTCGTGCGCCTGCGCGCTCATCTGCAGCGCGGTGACGAAGGCCCCGGTGAGCGGCGCCTGCTCGCCCTTCAGATGCCGGTACAGCCGCCAGGCATGGTCTTCGACCATGTGTTCTTCGAAAGTGCCCTCGGCGCTGCGCTTGCGGCGCGTGTAGGTCCACGAGAACGCCGGCTCGACGCCGTTGCTCGCGTTGTCGGCAAAGGCCAGGCTGATGGTGCCGGTCGGCGCGATGGAAAGCAGGTGCGAATTGCGCAGGCCTACAGCGCGGATGCGCTCCTTCAACGGTGCTGGCAGGCGCGAGGCGAAGGTGCCGCGGCGCAAGTAGAGGTCGGCGTTGAAGAGCGGAAAGACGCCGCGCTCGGCCGCCAGGTCCGCGGACGCACCGTAGGCCGCATCGCGCAGCACTTCGGCAATGCGGCGCGCCGCGGCGCGCGCGGCGGCGCTGTCGTAGCGCAGGTTCAGCATGACGAGCGCATCGCCCAGGCCGGTGAAGCCGAGGCCGATGCGGCGCTTGTTGCGCGCGTCTTCGCGCTGGCGCTCCAGCGGCCAGACGCTGATGTCGAGCACGTTGTCGAGCATGCGCACGGCCATGCGGGCCAAGCGCGCGAAGGCCTCCTCGTCGAAGCGCGCGGCCGGCTCGAAGGGATCGCGCACGAAGCGCGTCAGGTCGATCGAGCCGAGGCAGCAGCAACCGTAGGGCGGCAAAGGCTGCTCGCCGCAGGGGTTGGTGGCGGCGATGGTCTCGCAGTACGAGAGGTTGTTGTCGGCGTTGATGCGGTCGAGGAACAGCACGCCGGGCTCGGCATGGTCGTAGGTCGAACGCATGATCTGCTCCCACAGCGCGCGCGCCGGCAGCGTGCGATAGACCCACAGGCCGTCGTCGCGCTGGTAGGCGCCGCCGGCCTTCTGCCGCGGGCCCGGCGCCGCGCGGTGCACCAGATCGACCGGCCGGTCCTCCTGCACGGCCTGCATGAAGGCGTCGGTCAGTCCCACCGAGATGTTGAAGTTGGCCAGGTCGCCCTGGTCCTTGGCATGCACGAACTCGTCGATGTCCGGATGATCGCAGCGCAGCACGCCCATCTGCGCGCCGCGGCGCGCGCCGGCCGATTCGACCGTCTCGCAGGAGCGGTCGAACACCCGCATGTACGACACCGGCCCCGAGGCGCTCGACTGCGTGCTGCCGACCCAAGCGCCGCGCGGCCGGATGCGCGAGAAGTCGTAGCCCACGCCACCGCCGCGGCGCATGGTCTCGGCGGCCTCGGTGAGCGCGGTGTAGATGCCCGGATGGCCTTCTTCCTCCTGCGCGATCGAGTCGCCGACCGGCTGCACGAAGCAGTTGATCAGCGTGGCGGACAACGCCGTGCCGGCCGCCGAATTGATGCGCCCCGCGGGCAGGAAGCCGTCCTGCAAGGCCTGCAGGAAGCGCGCTTCCCACTGCGCACGTGCCTCGGGCGGCTCGGCCTGCGCCAATGCCCGCGCGACACGGCGGCGAACGTCGTCGATGCTGCGTTCATTGCCCTTGGCGTACTTCTCGAGCAGCACTTCCTCGCTGATCGGCTGCAACGGCAGCGCGGGCGCACTGATCGAACTCGTCGAGTTGGCCTGAGGATCCATGGTTTCGCTCCTGATGCGTCCTGCATCTTCGTCGAGGCGACCGATGTGCGTCAGGGGCCGGGCGGCTCGCCCCAGCGTGCGTTCGCGAAGGCGCAGATAAAGCGCTCCAGCTCATCCTGCGCCAGCCCGTCGATGCCGGCGGCCCGAGCCCGCCCGCCGCCGCCGAAGCGGCTGCACAGCGCGTGGGCGCCCGACGGCGACGCCAGCGGCGCGCGCACGCTGACGGCATAGCCCTTGCCCTGCTGCTTGAGCACCGCATGGGCGCGTTGCGGCTCGGCGTTCGCGAGCTCGTTGGCGATGCAACCGAGCACGCGGCGGCTCCATGGCGCATCCGGCAGCACGCGCACGCTGGCGCCCGCATCCTGCCAGAGCGGGGCAACGGCAAGCGCCTGCTGCAGATCGCTGTGGCGCTGCGCATCGATCTCGTCGACCACGGGCTCATAGGCCAGCATGTCGCGCGGGTCGCGGTAGCGCAGCATGATGGCGTGCAAGTCGCGCGGCGCGATGTGCACGTCGCGCTCCTCGTCGCCGTAGGCGTTGTAGTTGATCGCTTCCCCGAGCCGCCGCAGCAGCGCGCAGTCGCCGGCGTCGACGTTCGAATCGAGCGCCAGCCGGTCGGCGACCGCGGCCAGGTTGTCGCCGTAGATGCCCACCAGCGCCCAGGCGCGAAAGGCGCCGCCGAGATGGCGGTCGACGAGCAGGCTGGTGCAGACGTCAGTGGCGGTGTCGACGTGCGACTCGAGCAGCGGGTGCGCGGGCATGTCCTCCACCACGTGATGGTCGAAATAGCGCACGCGCACGCCGGCGTCGAGCAGGCGCTGCAAGGCCCCCCGGTTGGGCCGCATCGACAGGTCGAAGACATTGAGCTCGTCGCCGGCCTTCGCGGGCACGCGCCCGACGAGCGCGATCTCGCGCTTCAGGCCGGTCAGCAGCGCCGCGGGCGCGGGCTCGTGCAGCCGCCATTGCACGGCAGCGCACAGGCCGTCGGCATCGCCGTTGCAGATATCGAATCGTTGGGCCATCTCTCTTCCGCTAGCCGAATTCCGCGGGCACGCCAGGGGCTTGGCAAGGGTCGACCATATTCCTTGGGTGTCGCCGTTCATGAATCATGGAACGGAGCGACGTGTTGTTCAACCTACCTGGAGCCATTCACCATGAATGCCTTTAACCGTCTCGAGCGCATCGACAACCTGTTCCCCGAATGATGCGCCGCTGGGCGCGGCCGCTGCAGATGCTGGATGAGGTGGACGTGCCGTCCGACATTCGCGTCGACATCAGCGAGAACGACAAGGAATACCTGGTCAGCGCGGAGATCCCGGGCGCGAAGAAGGAGGACATCCGCGTCTCGATCGACGGCAACTACGTCTCCATCGCCGCCGAGATCAAGAAGGAGCTGGAAGAAAAACACGGCCGCACGCTGACGAAAGAAACCTATCACGGCAGCGTGTCGCGCGGCTTCACGCTCGGCAGCGACGTGGACGAAAAGACCGCCGTCGCCAAGCTGGAGGACGGCGTGCTGCGCCTCACGCTGCCCAAGCGGCAGGGGAGCTCCAGCCGCGTGCTGAAGATCGACTAGGGGGCCCGCTCTACAAGCGGTATTGGCTGCTGGCGACTAGCTGCGCAGCGCCGTCATCTGGCTCACCCGGCATTGGCCGAACTCGCAGCGCACCGCCATGACCTGGCCGTTGGTGCAGGCCACGGTGTGGCGCTCGAAGCCCGGCCCCTTCTCCACCAGCGTTGCCTGCGGCGTGGCATTGCAACGCTGCGCCTTGGCGAGCTGCTCCACGTTGTAGGTGTCCCGGCCCGTGGGCCGGATGCTTTCCACCGCCCGCAGTGCAGGCGGCACCCAGGTGACGCGTACGCTAGGGTCGGTGTTGATGTAGCCCTTTTGCGCCATGCAGTTGGCCATCACGGTTTCCTGCTTGGTCTTCCAGGCGCGCCGCTCGGGCGTGTAGACCCAGTGGTTGAAGCCGACCAGCCCGCCGATCACCACGCCGCCGACGAGCGTCGGCCATCCTTGCAGGATGCCGACGCCGATCACGCCCCCGTCGACCACGACCAGCGCATCGTCGTGCTGGCTGGCGTTGAAAGGCACGTTCTTCGCGTTCGCGCGGCACTTGGCCACGTCCTGGTCGTAGACCGAGCTTTCGACCGCCGACGGCGCCACCATGGGCACGTAGTCCGCGCCGGAACCCGAACCGGGGCCCTCCTGGGGCCGGGTTGCGCATCCACAGACCAAGGCTGTCGCGCACACGATGCTCAGCAGTTTCTTCATGAAATCCCTCGACTGGTCCTCACTCCGGGGGTCGATTGAATCACACAAATAGTTACTTTCCAAAGCGACTTTTGAGGAATTCGCATGCAAACCTCGCTATTCGGGGCTTTGAAGCCACAGGCCGACCGGCGTGCAAGGCCGATTCTCACAACCGGGACAAGCGCTTCGCCATTTCATCGATGCCCCGCCGAACTCCAGCGCGCATGCGAGGGCTGATCAGGGGGCTCTGGCGCCAGGAAGTCGCGTTAGCATCGCCCGGTTTGCCTCCATGCTTTCTGCTGCCCTCCTCTGCCTCGTCGTCGCCGTCAGCGACGGCGACACCCTCAAGCTTCGTTGCGGCGAGCCCGGCGCCTACCGCCGGCTCACCGTGCGGCTGCATGCCATCGATGCGCCCGAGATCGGCCAACCCTACGGCCGCCGCGCCAAGCGCGCGCTTTCGGACATCGCCTACCGCAAGACCGCGCGGCTGGACTGCGGCCAGACCGACCGCTACGACCGTCGCGTCTGCGAAGTGTGGGTGGCGCCCGCGTCCTGCACCGACGCCCGCTGCCCGAAGACGCTCGATGCCGGTCTCGCCATGCTCACCGTCGGCATGGCCTGGTGGTCGCGCGCCCATGCCTCGGAGCAGCGCCCGACCGAGCGCGGCCAGTACGGCTTCGCCGAACGCGAGGCCAGGGCCAGGCGCGTGGGCTTGTGGGCCGAACGCGACCCCGTACCGCCCTGGAAATGGCGGCCGGCGCATCCGTACGCCCGGTGAAAATGAGGCTCGGCGGATAGGCTTTTGCCCGACGCCGCCGGCGATCAGCTCGCGGCGTGCGCGGCCACGCCGAGCGGACGCGCCAGCACGCGGTCGATGCGCCTGCCGTCGATCGCAGTGATCTCGAAGTTCCAGTCATCGCAATCGATGCGCTCGCCGAGCTCGGGCAGATGGCCGGAGACGAAGATCAGCAAACCCGCCACGGTGTTGTAGCGCCCGCGCTCCTCCTCGGGCAGCTCGCGGATGCCGAGCCGCGCGCGCAGTTCGGACACCGGCATCAGGCCGTCGAGCTCCCACACGCCGTCGGGCCGTTCGTGGGCCCAGGCATCGCCCTGGGTGGCGGTCTGCAACTCGCCGGTGATCGCTTCCAGCAAGTCGCGCGGCGTCATGAGGCCCTGCACCACGCCGTATTCGTCGACCACGAACACCAGCCGGCCGGCGCGCGTGCGGAACTGCTCCAGCAGCTCCATGCCGGTGAGCGTCTCGGGCACGAACACCGCGGGCTGCGCCACCGACTCGATGGTGCCCTCGTGCGTCGGGCTCAGCGTCAACAGGTGCGCCACGCTGATCACGCCCACCACATCGTCCAGCGAGGTGCGGCACACCGGGTACCAGGAGTGGACCAGGTTGAGCGCGCTCGCAGCAGACACCTTCTGCAGGCTCTGCGCGACGGTGAAAGAGGCCTCCAGCCATTCGATATCGGCACGCGGCACCATCAGCGAGCTCAGCCGGCGATCATCGAGATGGAACACATTGCGCACCATCTGGTGCTCGTGCATTTCGATCACGCCGGCATCGACGCCTTCCTCGAGGCTGGCGGAAATCTCCTCCTCGGTCACCATGCGGGCTGCGCTCGAATCGATGCGCAGCAACTTGAGCATGGCGGCCGTGGCACCCGACAGCAAGAGCACGAAGGGCTTGGCGGCGGTGGCCAGCGCGCGCATCGGCCGCGCCACGTAGCGCGCCACCGGCTCGGGGTAGAGCTGGCCGATGCGCTTGGGCACCAGCTCGCCGAAGACGATCGTGAAGAAGGTGATGCAGGTCACCACGATGGCCGTCGACACGAAGCTCGCACCGCCCGCACCCAGACCCAGCCCTTCCATCCAGTACGCGAGCGGCGCCGCGAAGGCCGCCTCGCCGACGATGCCGCTCAACATGCCGATCGAGGTGATGCCGATCTGCACGCTGGAGAGAAACTGCGTCGGATCCTCCATCAGCTTGAGCGCAGCCTCCGCCCCCGTATCCCCCGCTTCGGCCAGCGCCGCGAGCCGCGCTCGACGACTGGTGGAAAGGGCCATTTCGGACATTGCGAACAACGCGTTGAGCGTGGTCAGCAAGGCCAGCAGAAAAACATCCATGTATGCGGGAGAGAATGGGGAGATGGCACTCTACCTGATCGGCGATGTGCAGGGCTGCGACGAGCCCCTGCAGCGCCTGCTCGACGACATCGCTTTCTCTCCCAGCCGCGACACCCTGGTGCTCCTGGGCGACCTGGTCAACCGCGGCCCCGCGTCGGCCGAGGTGCTGCGGCGCGTGCAGCGCTACGGCGGCGCGGCGAAGACCGTGCTCGGCAACCACGACTTGCACCTGCTCGGCGTCGCACAGGGCGCGCGCAAGCTCGGGCGCAAGGACACGCTGCACGGCGTGCTCGAAGCGCCCGACCGCGAGGCCCTGCTCGACTGGCTGCGCCAGCAGCCCATGGCGCTGCACCGCTCGGTGGGCGGCGGCGACCTGCTGATGGTGCATGCGGGCGTGCTGCCGCAGTGGAGCGTGGCCGATACGCTGGTCTACGCGGCCGAGGTCGAGTCGGTGCTGCGCGGTTCCGCATCCGGCGAATTCCTGCACGAGATGTACGGCAACGAGCCCGCGCAGTGGAGCGACACGCTCAGTGGCCATGCGCGGCTGCGCGCGATCGTCAATGCGCTCACGCGGCTGCGTTTCTGTACGACGGATGGCCTGATGGAATTCGAAACCAAGGACGGGACCGCGTCCGCGCCCGCGGGTTTCATGCCGTGGTTCGACGTGCCTGGCCGCAGGACGCAAGCCGCCACCATCGCCTGCGGGCACTGGTCGACGCTGGGCTGGCTCTCTCGGCCCGACCTGTTGTCGACCGATACCGGTTGCGTCTGGGGCGGCTGCCTGAGCGCGGTGCGCATGGGCGCGACGCTCGAGGAGCGCGAACTGATCCAGGCCCGCTGCCCGGAAGCGCAGAAGCCGGGCTGAGCCCCTAATTCGGCTGTGCTGCGGTCTTGAACAGCGCCGCGACCTTGCGCTTGCTCTTGATGTTGCTCGAGATGCCGCGCGAAGGCGTGGTCTTGGCGGCCGCTTCCCAGGCCGGCGCGGCTTCGCGCTCCGGCGTTTCGTAGGGCTGCTCGAAGAAGGGATCGCGCGGTGCCGCGGGTGCGCGGTGCGGCCGGCCACTGCGCACAGGACGGGCTTCGCTGCGTTCGCGCGGCTGGTCGAGCACGTCGCGCGCATCGCCGGCCTCGCCTTCGTCGCGCCAGTGGCGGCGGCCGTCGTTGATGCGGCCGCGCGGGCGGTCTTCCTCGAACTCGATCGGTTCCAGCTCGATCTTCTTCTTGATCAGCTTCTCGATGTCGGCCACCAGGCGCACGTCGTTGCCGCCGCTCGCGAAGCTCACCGCCAGGCCGGAGGCGCCGGCGCGGCCGGTGCGGCCGATGCGGTGCACGTAGTCTTCGGCGTTGAACGGAATGTCGAAGTTGAAGACCGCCGGCACGTCCTTGATGTCGAGGCCGCGCGCCGCGACGTCGGTGGCCACCAGCAGGTCGACCTCGCCGGCCTTGAAGGCCGCGAGCGCCTTCAGGCGCTCGTCCTGGCTCTTGTCGCCGTGCAGGGCGGTGGTATTCAAGCCTTCGCGTTCGAGCGAACGCGCAAGCCGCGCGCAGCCCAGCTTGCTGTTGACAAAGACGAAGGCTTGCTTGAGGCCGCGCTGCTTCAGGATCTGCTTGAGCGCGCGGCGCTTGTCGTCGTCGCTCACGCTGTAGAAATGCTGTTCGACGGTGGAAGCGGTTTCGTTCGGCCGCGCCACCTCGATGGTGACCGGGTTCTGCAGGTAGCTGCCCGCGAGACGCTTGATCTCGGGCGAGAAGGTGGCCGAGAACAGCAAAGTGGTGCGCTGCTTGGGCAGGAACGAGAGGATGCGCTGCAGGTCGGGCAGGAAGCCGATGTCGAGCATGCGGTCGGCCTCGTCGAGCACCACGTATTCGACCTGGTTGAGCACCGCGTTCTTGGCTTCGATATGGTCCAGCAGCCGGCCCGGCGTGGCGACCAGCACCTCGACGCCCTTCTTGAGTTCCAGCGTCTGCGGCTTCATGTCGATGCCGCCGAACACCACCGCGCTGCGCAACTGGGTGTGCTTGGCGTAGAGCTTGACCTGCTGCGCCACCTGGTCCGCCAGCTCGCGCGTGGGCAGGAGCACCAGGGCACGCACCGGATGGCGCGCCGGCGAGGTCGAGCTGTTCTCGTGCTTGAGCATGCGCTGCAAAAGCGGCAGCGAGAAGGCAGCGGTTTTCCCGGTGCCGGTCTGCGCCGCGCCCATCACGTCCTGGCCCGCGAGGACCACCGGAATGGCCTGCTCCTGGATCGGCGTCATGGTTTCGTAGCCCATTTCGGCCACGGCGCGCGCCAGCGGTTCGGCCAGGGAAAGATTGGAGAAGGAGCTTGTCATGAAGCCGGGTATTGTCGCACTGCGGCAAAAGACGGCGATGACAGTGCGGTGACTGCGCGGCCAGCTATCTTTTCGATAGCAGGCATCGCAGTAAAAACGGGCCATCGAGCCCCTGCGCCTCAAAGATTGCGGGTATTGAAAGTGTCGCAGGCCTTCATCGAACCACTCTTCAGCCCGGTCGTGAACCAGCGCTGGCGCTGGGCGCTGGTGCCGTGGGTGAAGCTGTCGGGCACCACCGCCCGGCCGGCCGAACGCTGCAGCGCGTCGTCGCCGATCTTCGCGGCGGCGTTCATCGCCGACTCCACGTCGCCCTGCTCGAGGATCTGGCGCGCGTTCTGCGCCTTGTTGGCCCAGACGCCGGCGAAACAGTCGGCTTGCAGTTCGACGCGCACGCTCAGCGCATTGCTGTCGGCCTGGCTGATGCGGCCGCGCATCGAATCGACCTTGCCCGTGATGCCGAGCTGGTTCTGCACATGGTGGCCGACCTCATGCGCGATCACGTAGGCCTGCGCGAACTCGCCCGGGGCGCCGAGTTCGCGCTTCAGGGTGTCGAAGAAGCCGAGATCGATGTAGACCTTCTGGTCGCCCGGACAGTAGAAGGGACCCATGGCGCTCTGGCCGGTGCCACAGGCCGTGGGCGTGGCGCCGCGGAACAACACCAGCCTGGGCTGGCGGTAGGTCGAACCGGCCTGCTGGAAGATCGGGGTCCAGACGTCCTCGGTGTCGGCCAGCACGACCGAGACGAAGCGTGCCGCCTCGTCGTTGGCCGGCGGCGCCGGAGCCCGCTGCTGCTGCTGCTGCTGGACGATCGGCGCTTCGCCGCCGCCAGCGAACATGCTGAGCAGCGTGAGCGGATTGATGCCGAAGATCCAGCCCGCAAGCAGTGCCACGACGATGGTGCCGATGCCGACACTCCGCCCGCCGATCGGCAAGCCGCCGAAGCCGCCGCCGCCTTCGTCCCGGCGGTCTTCCACGTTGTCGGATTCGCGGTTGCCTTCCCACTTCATGACGCTCTCCTGCTCAGGCCTTCGGCAGTGTCACACCCCGCTGGCCCTGGTACTTGCCGCCGCGGTCTTTGTAGCTCGTTTCGCAGACCTCGTCACTCTCGAAGAACAGCACCTGCGCGCAACCCTCGCCGGCATAGATCTTGGCCGGCAGCGGCGTGGTGTTGCTGAATTCCAGCGTCACGTAGCCTTCCCATTCGGGCTCGAAGGGCGTGACGTTGACGATGATGCCGCAGCGCGCATAGGTGCTCTTGCCCAGGCAGATGGTCAGCACGTTGCGCGGGATGCGGAAGTACTCCATCGTGCGTGCCAGCGCGAAGCTGTTGGGCGGGATGATGCAGCTGTCGCCATGGAAATCGACGAAGCTCTTCTCGTCGAAGTTCTTCGGATCGACCACCGTGCTGTGGATGTTGGTGAAGACCTTGAACTCGGGCGCGCAGCGGATGTCGTAGCCGTAGCTCGAGGTGCCGTAGCTGATGATGCGATGGCCGTCCTGCTCGCGGATCTGGCCTGGTTCGAAGGGCTCGATCATGCCGTTCTTCTCGGCCATGCGCCGAATCCATTTGTCGCTCTTGATGCTCATGTGAGGTCTACGCTGCGGGGGTGCCGCGGATTGTGGCATGCCGCTGATCGGCCGCGAGCGCCTCCGGAAGCGTCACGGCCCGAACGCCGCCGAAGAAGAGTTCGGACACCATCGCGCCGATCGCGTCGTGATCGAGTTCGCGCCCCGGCTTGAGCCAGGTGAACATCCAGTTGATCATGCCGAACAGCAGCATCGCCATCGGCTTGCCGAGCTTGCTTTGCGGATCCTCGCCGCGCACCTCGGCGATGGTGCGCGCGAAGGCCGCGACCACGCGCCGCTCCACGTTCAAGATGCGCTCCTGGTCCTCTTCGCGCAGGAAGCGCACGTCTTCGGTCAGCACGCGCTGGGCGTTCTGGGCAATCGCGTACTCCGCCACGAAGCGCCGGATGAGTTCTGCGAGCCGGGCCTCGGGCGCCTGGTGCTCGCGCAGCACCTCCTGCACCACCGACTCGAGCCTCTGCACGTGCTCCTCGGCGATGCGCACCGCCAGGTCGTGCTTGTCGCGCACGTAGTGATAGAGCGTGGCCTTCGACACGCCGCAGGCTGCGGCCACCTCGTTCATCGAAGTACCTGCAAAGCCGCGCTGCGCGAACAGCTGCGCCGCATTGGAAAGAATCATTTCTCGCTGGCCGTCGTAGCCGGCCGGGTCACGCACGCGAGCCATTCGGCAGCGCCCTTTCCGTTGATGTTGTTGTCAATATGCGCAAGTGCGGAACCCGAAGAAACCGTCGTCGCGCTGCGGCATCGCAAAGCCGCGGCGCTTCGGCGAGCGCAGGCGCGCGCGCGTGGCGAGCGATGCGCCGCGCAGCACGTGGGCCTGGCCGAAGACCGGCTGCGGATCGAACTCGGTGCCGCCGCTCCAGGGATCGGCACGGAAGCCCGGCCAGGGCTTCAGCGTGCCCGCGGTCCATTCATGGACGTCGGCCCAGCGGAAGCCGCGGCGCGCGGCGGTGTGGGCCGCGATTTCCCACTCCACCTCGGTCGCAAGACGGCGCCCGGCCCAGCGCGCCCAGGCATCGGCCTCCCACCAGGCCACGTGCACCGCGCTCTGGTTGCCCGCCGCGCGCACCGTGCGGCCGAAACGCTGCTGCAGCACGGAACCGCCGGCGCCATGGCGCGCGGCGCCGATCTGGGCCACATGGCGCGGGCCGCGCCGCCCTTCGGCCTGCCGCTCGAGCCACAGGAGTCCTTCGGGATGCCACAAGTCCTCGCGGTCGTAGCCGCCGTCGTCGACGAATTCCACGTACTGGCTCCAGGTGACGGGCTGGGCGTCGATCTCGAACTCCGGCACTTCGACCTGGAGCACGCCTCGCTCCTGCGCGAACGCGAAGCCGGCGTCGGCCACGCCCAGCTCCCAGGCGGTGGCCGGCATGAGGAGCGGCTCGCGCTCGACCGCGGCCGGCTCCTGCTCGATGCCCAGCGGCAAGCCCAGCGTCTGGGCCATCACCACCAGTTGCTCACCGCGCAAGTCTTCGTGGAACAGCGCGAGCCGGTAGAAGTAAAGACCGGTATCGGTCTCGACTGCATGTTCGAGCAGTTCGAGCGTGCTTTCCAGCGTGTCGAGCAGATAGGCCTTGGTCTGCGCGAGATCGGGCAGCTGGGGCGACCAGCGGTCCACCCAGGCGATCTGCGCCGGATTCCAGCACGCGTCGGCCTGCGGTTCGATCGCAGCCAGCCGCGTCGGACGCACCGGGCAGTCGACCCCGAAGGCGCGCTGGGTATTGCGCCCGATCCACCATTCCGCGAACCAGCCGATGTGGCCGGCCAACCACACCGGCGGCTCGACCCCGTCCTGGCGGGGAACGGCCAACGCAGCAGAACCCAGCGCCTGTTCGTAAAGCGAAAGCAGATGCAGCGTGTGATTGCGCGCATCGATCAGCGCCAGCGAGAGCAACTCGCGGCCCGCACGACGCATGTCGGGCGAATCGATCGAAAAAGGCAGGCTGGGGGTGCCGAAGGGCGTGCTGGACGGCGGGCTCGAAGGCATGGGCCATTATGGCCACCTGCCTTGCGGCTCGCTACGGCCATGGAACTCCACGGGTAAACCCGTCGCTCGCGCCCTGTCGAGGCCTTGCAGCACGGCGTTACCATTGCGGGCTTTGCGCCGACCTCCCCGACTGGCGCCAGAACTTTTCCCGCAGGGAGACAAGCCTTGTCCGCATTCCTCAAATTCGCGCTGGCCATGGACTGGATCAGTGCCCAGTTCGGCAAGGTGGCGGCGTGGGCCGTCCTCGCCGCCTCGGTGATCTCCGCCGGCAACGCCTTCGTGCGCTACGGCCTGGACTTCAGCTCCAATGCGTGGCTCGAGATCCAGTGGTACCTGTTCGCCGCCACCGTGATGCTCGGCGCGCCGCTCGTGCTCAAGCTCAACGAACACGTGCGCGTGGACATCATCTACGGCAAGCTCAGGCGCAACGGCCCGGTGTACGTCGACCTCTTCGGCCTGGTCTTCTTCCTGCTGCCGGTGATGGGCCTGCTCTTCTGGCTGACCCTCCCCTTCTTCCTCGGCATGCTCAGGAGCGGTGAGATGTCGGGCAACATCGGCGGCCTCATCCGCTGGCCCGCGGCCTTGATGATGCCGCTGGGCTTCGGCGCCATGTTCCTGCAGGGCGTGGCGGAAATCATCAAGCGCGTCGCCTACCTGCGCGGCCTGATCGAGATGGACACGCACTACGAGAAGCCGGTGCAGTGAGCACCGCCGCCACGAGTCCCCGCTGTCCCACGCACCGCTTCGCAGGATAAGAAATGCAGATGGAAAATTTCGCCCCGATCATGTTCGCGGGGCTGATCGTGATCATGCTGATCGGTTTTCCGGTCGCGTTTTCGCTCTCGGCGCTGGGCCTGCTCAGCGGCTTCATCGCGATCGAGATGGGCTGGTTCCCGGCCGGCTTCATGGCCAACCTGCCGCTCAACGTGTTCGGCATCCTGTCCAACGAGACGTTGCTGGCAATCCCCTTCTTCACGCTGATGGGCGCCGTGCTCGAGAAGTGCGGCCTGGCCGAGGACATGCTCGACTCGATGGGCCAGCTCTTCGGCCCGGTGCGCGGCGGCCTCGGCTACTCGGTGATCATCGTCGGCTTCATCCTCGGCGCCATCACCGGCACCGTGGCCGGCCAGGTGATCGCGATGGCGATGATCTCGCTGCCGGTGATGATGCGCTACGGCTACAACATGCGCTACTCCACCGGCGTGCTGGCGGCCTCGGGCACCATCACGCAGCTGGTGCCGCCTTCCCTCGTGCTGATCGTCATGGCCGACCAGCTCGGCACCGACGTCGGCCAGATGTACAAGGGCGCGTGGGGGCCCTCGATCCTGCAGGTGCTGATCTTCGCGCTCTACACCTTCCTGGTTTCGCGCATCCGCCCGAGCTACGTGCCCGGCGTGCCGGTCACCGCACGCACGCTCGTCGGCTGGGCGCTGTGGGGCAAGTGCCTGCGCGGCATCATCCCCTCGGCCATCCTGATCTTCGCCGTGCTCGGCTCGATGGGCGGCCTGCCCTTCATGGAGCATGCGATCGCAACGCCGACCGAGGCCGGCGCGATGGGCGCCGTCGGCTCGCTGCTGCTGGCCGCGCTCCACCGGCGGCTCAACTGGCCGATGCTCAAGGAAGCGATGAACGGCACCATGCGCCTCACCGCCATGGTGGTCTTCATCCTGATCGGCTCGCGCGTGTTCTCGCTCGTGTTCCAGGGCGTGGACGGCGCGAAGTGGATCGAGCACATGCTCTCGGGCCTGCCCGGCGGACAGATCGGCTTCCTGATCGTCGTCAACATCTTCGTCTTCTTCCTGGCCTTCTTCCTCGACTTCTTCGAGATCGCCTTCATCATCTTGCCGATGCTCGGGCCGGTCGCGGCCAAGCTCGGCATCGACATGGTGTGGTTCGGCGTGCTCTTGTGCGTGAACATGCAGACCTCCTTCATGCATCCGCCCTTCGGCTTCGCGCTGTTCTACCTGCGCGGCATCGCCGACACGCTGTTCAAGAACAACGCGCTGCCGCGCAAGATCGATTCGCGCGACATCTACCTGGGCGCGATCCCGTGGGTCGGGCTGCAGCTGCTGCTGGTGGCGATCGTGATCTTCTTCCCGCAGACCGTTACCGTGTTCCTCGACAAGAAGATCGAGGTCGACGTCGACAAGGTGCAGCTCGAGATGCCGGCCGACTCGCAGGGGCCGGGCAGCAGCATCAACATGGAAGATCCGTTCGGCACCCAGAAACCGGCCGAGCCCGACGCCCTGCCGATGCCGATGCCGATGCCGGAGCCCGAGCCCCCGAGCCCTGGCGCCGACAAGAAGCAGTGAGCGACGCAGTCGACGCCCCTGTCGCGCTGGAGAGCCCGGCCTACCCGCCTTTCGTGCGAACGCTGGCGGTCGTTCTGGTGATCGACCTGATCGGCTTCGGCCTCTGGAGCCTGCCGTCGCTGCGGAGCGTCGACTGGTCCACGTCCAGCCTCCTGGTTTTGGGAGTGGCGGCCCTGTGCATCCTCTGGGTCGGCTACTGGATCGTCTACAGCCGCACGCGCCTCGAAGGCGATGTGCTCACGCAGACCTGGCTCTGGACCAAGCGCGAGCATGCGGCCGACGTGGCGCAACTCAAGCTCGTGCACTGGCGCTGGCTCGAGCGTGTCATTGCGCCGCGCCTACTGGTGCGCCGCCGCAATGGCGCCGTCACCTGGTTCCATTCAGCCGACGCGCGGCTGCTCACGGGCTTTGCCGAACGCGTCGCCGAGCGCATCGCCATGAAAAAAGCCCCGCCGTAACCGGCGGGGCTTTTTGTCTTGAAGCGAAGCGCGCTCAGAGCTTCTGCTGCTGCATGAAGCGATCGTAGGTGCCTTCGGTGAAGCGGAACCAGGCATTCTGGTCGGCCAGGAACTTGGCGTAGTCGGTGTAGACCTTCTTCCACTCCGGGTTGCTGTTGTTCAGGTCCGCGTAGATCTGCTGGGCCGACTTGAAGGCCGCGTTCATCACGTCCTGCGTGAAGGGGCGCAGCTTGGTGCCGGAACCGACCAGCTGCTTGAGCGCGATCGGGTTCTTGGCATCGTACTTGGCCGTCATCGTGACGTGGGCATGCGCAGCGGCCGCCTCGACCACCGCCTTGTATTCGGCCGGCAGGCCTTCCCATGCCTTGCTATTGATATAGAAGTCCAGCTGCGGGCCGCCTTCCCACCAGCCAGGGTAGTAGTAGAACGGCGCAACCTTGTTGAAGCCGAGCTTCTGGTCGTCGTACGGGCCGACCCACTCGAGCGCGTCGATCGTGCCCTTCTCGAGCGCGGGATACAGGTCGGCGCCCGGGATCGATTGCGGGATCATGCCGAAGGGCTCGAGCACCTTGCCCGCGATCGGGTTGGTGCGGAACTTCAGGCCCTTCAGGTCGGCGACCGACTTGATTTCCTTGCGGAACCAGCCGCCCATCTGCGCGCCCGTATTGCCGCCCGGCAGACTGAAGACGTTGTACTTGGCGTAGAACTCGCGCATCAGCTTCAGGCCGTTGCCTTCGTACATCCATGCGTTCATCTGGCGCGTGTTCATGCCGAAGGGCACTGCACAGCCCAACGCGAAGGTCGGGTCCTTGCCGTAGAAGTAGTACGGCGCGGTGTGCGCCATCTCGACCGAAGCGTTCTGCACGCCGTCGAGCACACCCAAGGCCGGCATCAGCTCACCACTGGCATGCACCGAGATCTGGAACTTGCCGCCCGTCATGTCGCTCACCTTTTTCGAGAACGTCTCGGCCGTTCCGAAGATGGTGTCCAGCGACTTCGGGAAGCTGGATGCCAGACGCCAGCGAACCGCGGCCTGCGCATGGACTGCCGGCGCGATGCCGGCAGCGAGGACGCCGGCGATGCCTGCGTTTTTGATGAGGGAACGACGATCCATTGAATTCACTCCGAGTGCATTGAAAAACGAGAACGCGGCTTGTGGCCGCGTTGCTGACTTGTTGAGTCGAGCGCGATTGTAAAAAGTGCTTACACCGTGCCGGGGGGGGTTTTCCCTGCGGCAGACGCATCGCCGAAGCGCTGTCGGATCGATTGCTCGATGCCCGCCGCATCGAGCCCGATGCTGGCCAGCAGCTTGCCCGGGTCGCCATGCTCGATGAAGCGATCGGGCAGGCCGAGTTGCAGCACGGGCTTGTCCACCTGCGCGGCCTGCAAGGCTTCCAACACCGCACTGCCCGCGCCGCCCATGACGGCACCCTCCTCGATCGTCACGATGGCATCGTGCGTGCCGGCCACCTGCAGCAGCAGCTCGACGTCGAGCGGCTTGGCCCAGCGCATGTTGAGCACCGTGGCATCGAGCGCCTCTGCGGCCTTCAGCGCCGGATAGAGCAAGGTGCCGAAAGCGAGGATGGCGATGCGCTTGCCTTCGCGGCGGACTTCGCCCTTGCCGAAGGGCAGCGCATCGAGCGTGAGCCCGGGCGTGACGCCGGCGCCCGCGCCGCGCGGATAGCGCACCGCCACCGGATGGTTCTGCGCGAAGGCGCTGGAGAGCAGCTGCCGGCACTCGGCCTCGTCCGCCGGGCAGGCCAGGCTCATGTTGGGAATGCAGCGGATGAAGGCGATGTCGTAGGCGCCCGCATGCGTGGCGCCGTCGGCACCCACCAGGCCGGCGCGGTCGAGCGCGAACACCACCGGCAGGTTCTGGATCGCAACGTCGTGGATCAGCTGGTCGTAGGCGCGCTGCAGGAAGGTCGAATAGATCGCAACCACCGGCTTGAGCCCTTCGCAGGCCAGGCCGGCCGCGAAGGTGACCGCATGCTGCTCGGCGATGCCGACGTCGTAGTAGCGCTCGGGAAAGCGCTGCTCGAACTCGACCAGCCCCGAGCCCTCGCGCATCGCGGGCGTGATGCCGACCAGCCGGCCGTCCTGCGCGGCCATGTCGCACAGCCAGCTGCCGAAGACCTGCGTGAAGGTCTGCTTGGGCGCCGTGGCGGGCTTGACGAGGCCGACCGCCGGATCGAACTTGGAAGGCCCGTGGTAGGCCACCGGATCGGCCTCGGCCAGCTTGTAGCCCTGGCCCTTCTTGGTGACCACGTGCAGGAACTGCGGGCCTTCGAGATGCTTGAGATTCTCGAGCGTCGGCACCAGCGAATCGATGTCGTGGCCGTCGATCGGGCCGACGTAGTTGAAGCCGAATTGCTCGAACAGCGTGGCCGGCACCACCATGCCCTTGGCATGCTGCTCGAAGCGCTTGGCCAGCTCGAACAGCGGCGGCGCGGCGCGCAGCACGGTCTTGCCGACGTTCTTGGCCGCGGCGTAGAAGTTGCCGCTCATGAGCTGCGCGAGGTAGCGGTTGAGCGCGCCGACCGGCGGGCTGATCGACATGTCGTTGTCGTTCAGGATCACCAGCAGCTTGCAGTGGCAGACCCCCGCGTTGTTGAGCGCCTCGAAGGCCATGCCGGCGGTCAGCGCGCCGTCGCCGATGATCGCGACCGCGTGGCGGTCCTCGCCCTTCTGCTTGGCCGCCATCGCCATGCCGAGCGCGGCCGAGATGCTGGTCGACGAATGCGCGGTGCCGAAGGTGTCGTACTCGCTCTCGGTGCGTTGCGGAAAGCCGGAGATGCCGCCGATCTGGCGCAGCGTGGGCATGCGCTCGCGCCGGCCGGTCAGGATCTTGTGCGGATAGGTCTGGTGGCCCACGTCCCACACCAGCCGGTCGTGCGGCGTGTTGAACACATGGTGCAGCGCGACCGTGAGCTCGACCGTGCCGAGGTTGGAGCTCAGGTGCCCGCCGGTGCGCGACACGTTGTCGAGCACGCAGCTGCGCACTTCGTCGGCCAGCTGCTTGAGCTGCGCGCGGTCGAACTGCCGCAGGACGGAAGGATCGTGGATCGTGGGGAGCAACGGAGCCATGGGGAGACTTTTTTGTTATCGGTCGCGGTCCACGACCATGTGGGCCAGCGCGCGCAGCGCGCCGGTATCGGCCAGCGTGCTGCGATCGAGCGCGGCCAGCGCCTGGGCCAGCAGTTCGCGGGCCTGGGCCCGCGCGCCGTCGAGGCCGAGCAGGGACACGTAGGTGGGCTTGTCGCTCGCGGCGTCCTTGCCGGCGGTCTTGCCCAGGGTCTGCGAATCGGCGACGACGTCGAGGATGTCGTCCACCACCTGGAAGGCGAGGCCGATGGCCGCACCGTAGTCGCGCAGCGCCGCGAGCGCATCGGCCGCGATGGTGCCGCCGCAAGCCGCGCCCATCTCGACGCTGCCCTGCAGCAGGGCGCCGGTCTTGAGCCGATGCATCTCGCGCAGCTGCGCCTCGTCGAGCGCCACGCCGACGCTCGCGAGATCGATGGCTTGGCCGCCGGCCATGCCCTGGCTGCCGGCCGCACGGGCCAACAAGCGGCACAGGGTCGCCTGCACCACGGGCGCGATGCCGTCGCCATCGGGCGTGAGCAATTCGAAGGCCAGCGCCTGCAAGGCATCGCCGGCCAGGAGTGCATCGGCTTCGCCGAACTTCACGTGCACGGTCGGCTTGCCGCGGCGCAGCACGTCGTTGTCCATGCACGGCAGGTCGTCGTGCACCAGCGAATAGGCATGGATCAATTCGACCGCGCAGGCAGCGCGCAGCGCGGCTTCGGCCTGGCCGCCCACGGCCTCGCTGGCCGCGAACACCAGCAGGGGACGCAGCCGCTTGCCGCCGTCGAGCACGGCATAGCGCATCGCATCGCCGAGCAGAACCGGCGCATCGACGCCGACCCATTGCGAAAGCGCGGCCTCGACGCGCGCCAGCTGCGGATCGCTCCACGCGGCAAGGCGTCGAGCATCCCAGCGCAAGGCATCCGCGACCGTCATTCGCCGGTCCAGACCTTGAGGCCGCCCGCGTCGAGCACCTTGATCTGGTCTTCGACCGCCTGCAGCTTGTCGCGGCAGAACGCGAGCAGCACCGCACCGCGCTGGTAGCTGCCGAGCAGCTGGTCGAGCGGCAACTGGCCCGATTCGAGTTCGGTCACCAGCTGTTCGAGTTCCTGGAGCCCGGCTTCGTAGCTTGCGGGCAGTGCACCGGTGTCGGGGGAGGCAGGCGGGGCCGGCGGAGAAATGGGAGGCACCTTGGGCATGCGGCGATCGGGGATGAAACCGGGCATTTTAGGGCGGGGGGCGTGAACCTATGCCCACGGGTACAATCCCGGGTCTCCCAAGCCGGCACCCGCCGGCATTTTTCACCGAGCCGTCGCACCCCTCTTCGACGGCAGCCTTCCGTTCTCTTTCTCTCCCTGTGGGGAGCTTGGTCAGGTCACCCATGTCTGATTTAAGTCTTCAACTGCAGCAGGCTTCGAGCCAACTCCCGGTTTCCGCGTACTTCGACGAGGCGCTCTATGCCCGCGAGCTGCAAACGCTTTTCGCCGCCGGCCCGCGCTACGTCGGCCACCGGCTCGCCGTTCCCGAGCCGGGCAACTACCACACCCTGCCGCAGGAGCAGCAGGGCCGCGCGCTGGTGCACACGCCCAAAGGCGTGGAGCTGGTTTCCAACGTGTGCCGCCACCGCCAGGCGCTGATCCTGCAGGGCCGCGGCGAGCTCGATGCCCAGACCGGCGGCAACATCGTCTGTCCGTTGCACCGCTGGACCTATGCGGCGGCCGACCCGCGCACCACCGGCCAGCTGATCGGCGCACCGCATTTCGAGCAGGACCCCTGCCTCAACCTGCACAACTACCCGCTGACCGAGTGGAACGGCCTCCTGTTCGAGAAGAACGCCACGGGCAGGAAGCGCGACA
Source organism: Variovorax sp. LjRoot84 (assembly GCF_964254305.1). NCBI lineage: Bacteria > Pseudomonadati > Pseudomonadota > Betaproteobacteria > Burkholderiales > Comamonadaceae > Variovorax > Variovorax sp. LjRoot84. Next base: position 1,586,597 of record NZ_CAXUTE020000001.1, on the reverse strand, counting down.
TCGCGGCCGAACTCGCGAGCCTCGGCCCGCGCGCCGACCTCGACTTCGAGGGCTATGCGCTCGACCGCGTCGAGCTGCACGAGTGCAACTACAACTGGAAGACCTTCATCGAGGTCTACCTCGAGGACTACCATGTCGGCCCCTTTCATCCGGGCCTCGGCAGCTTCGTCACCTGCGACGACCTGCGCTGGGAATTCAATCGCTACTACTCGGTGCAGACGGTCGGCGTCGCCAACCGGCTCGGCCGCGCCGGCAGCCCGGTCTATCAGAAGTGGCAGGAGCAGCTGCTCAAGTACCGCGAGGGCAAGCCGCCCAAGTACGGCGCGATCTGGCTCACCTACTACCCGCACGTAATGATCGAGTGGTACCCGCACGTGCTCACGGTCTCGACCCTGCATCCGGTGGGCCCGCAGAAGACGCTCAACATGGTCGAGTTCTTCTATCCCGAGGAGATCGTCGCCTTCGAGCGCGAGTTCGTCGAGGCGCAGCAGGCCGCCTACATGGAGACCTGCGTGGAAGACGACGAGATCGCGGAGCGCATGGACGCCGGCCGCCGCGCGCTGATGCAGCGCGGCGACGACGAGAGCGGTCCCTACCAGAGCCCGATGGAAGACGGCATGCTGCAGTTCCATGAGTGGTACCGCCACGAGATGAAGGCTTAAGACCCCGCGATGCAGGCGCTCTGGATGGTGCTGGGCGCACTGATCTTCGCCACCATGGGCGTGTGCGTGAAGATCGCCTCGGCCTGGTTCACGAGCGCCGAGCTGGTGCTTTACCGCGGGCTGATCGGCATCGTCTTCCTCTGGGTGCTGGCGAGAAGCCGCGGCGTCACGCTGGCCACGCGCTACCCCGGCATGCACGCCTGGCGCAGTTTGATCGGCGTGTTCTCGCTCGGCGCCTGGTTCTACGCGATCGCGCACATGCCGCTCGCCACCGCGATGACGCTCAACTACATGAGCAGCGTGTGGATCGCCGCCTTCCTGGTCGGGGGCGCCCTGCTCGCCTGGGTGCCGGTGCCGGGCCGCGACGGACGCATACCGCGGCCGCCGCTGCAGGGCCCGCTGGTGCTCACCGTGCTCGCGGGCTTCGGCGGCGTGGTGCTGATGCTCAAGCCCACGGTGGGCGACAACCAGGGTTTTGCGGGGCTCATGGGGCTCTTGTCCGGGCTGACCGCCGCCTTCGCCTACATGCAGGTGGTGGCGCTCTCGCGGGCCGGCGAGCCCGAGGCGCGCACGGTGTTCTACTTCGCGCTCGGCTCCGCGGTGGCGGGCGGGCTGGCCGCCCTGCTGGGCGGCTTCACACCCTGGGCCGAATGGACCTGGCGCCATGCGCTGTGGCTGGTGCCGGTGGGCGTGTTGGCGGCGCTGGGACAGCTTTGCATGACGCGCGCCTATTCCAGTGCCAAGACCGAAAGCGGTACGCTGGTGGTCGCGAACCTGCAGTATTCGGGCATCGTCTTCGCGGCGATCTACAGCGTGCTGCTGTTCGGCGACCGCATCGACGCGGCCGGCTGGGCCGGCATGGCATTGATTGTCGTGAGCGGCATCGCCGCCACCGTGTTGCGCCAGCGCTCGCTGCCCAAGGCGCCTGCGGAAGAGCATTGAAGGAGCTCATATGTACACGACCCTGATTTCCGTCGACCAGCTCATGGCGCTGCAGGACAGCGGCGCTCCGCTGATGGTGTTCGACTGCAGCTTCGACCTGATGAAGCCCGAAGCCGGCGGCGAGCAGTACCGCGCGACCCACATTCCCGGCGCGGTCTACGCCAATCTCGACACCGACCTGAGCGCGAAGCACGGCCTGCCCGGCGCGCGCGGCGAGGTGGTAATCGTGACGACGGACGAGGGCCCGCCGGCCTCGGGCGGGCGCCACCCGCTGCCCAGCCGCGAGAAGTTCGCGGCCTGGCTGTCCAGCGTCGGCTTTGGCAACAACATGCAGGCCGTGGTCTACGACCGCAACGGCGCCAACTACTGCGGCCGGCTCTGGTGGATGCTCAAGTGGATGGGGCACGAGGCCGTGGCCGTGCTCGACGGCGGGCTGCAGGCCTGGCAGGCGGCGGGCGGCGCAGTGACCGCCCGCGAAGAGCCCGCGCGCTTCCAGTCGAACTTCGTCGCCGGCACGCCCTTGCTCGCGCTCGCCGACACGCAGACCGTCGCCTCGCGGCTCGAGAAAGCTGACCAGACGCTGATCGATGCGCGCGCCGCAGCACGTTATCGCGGCGAGGTGGAACCTCTGGACCCGATCGCGGGTCACATCCCCGGGGCCCTGAACCGGCCCTTCACCGAAAACCTCGGTCCCGACGGCAAGTTCAAGCCGGCCGCCCAGTTGCGCGCCGAGTTCGAAGCGCTGCTGGCGGGCCGGGATCCCGCAACGGTCGTCCATCACTGCGGCAGCGGCGTGAGCGCCGTGCCCAACCTGCTCGCGATGCAGATCGCCGGGCTGGGGCCGACCGCGCTCTATGCCGGCAGCTGGAGCGAGTGGAGCAACACGCCGGGGCTGCCGACCCGGCAAGGTGCGAAAGCATGAATTTCCAACGCGCTTTTTCCGGTCTCGCGCTGGCGTCCCTGCTCGCGGCGGCGCCCTGGGCCACCATGGCGCAGGCACAGCAACGCGCGCATGTGCACGGCCAGGTCAAGCTCGACGTCGCGATAGACGGGCCGGCGATCGTGATTGCGATGGAGTCGCCGCTCGAGAATTTCGTCGGCTTCGAGCATGCGCCGAAGACCGATGCCGAGAAGAAGACCGCGGAGGCTGCGGTCGCCCAGTTGCGCGCGGCCGACCAACTGTTCAAGATCGATCCGGCAGCCAACTGCAAGCTCGGCCCGATCGCACTGCAATCGACGGCGCTGGGCCTGGGCAAGGCCGAGGCCGGCACCGGCGCCGCCGAAGGCCATGCCGACCTGGACGGCACCTTTGCCTTCAACTGCACCAATGCGGCAGCGGCGAAATTCATCGACATCGGCCTGTTCACCGCCTTCAAGGGCATGCGCCAGATCGATGCCCAGATCGTTTCGCGCGAAGGCCAGTTCAAGCGCACGCTGAAACGACCGAATTCACGGCTGGCCTGGGGCAAGTGACTCCGGTTCTCAGCGTCGAGTCGCTGCGCTTCGCCTGGCCCGGCGCCGGCGCACCCTGCATCGACATCGAGCGGCTCGAGATCGCGGCCGGCGAGGCCGTTTTCCTGCACGGTCCCAGCGGCTGCGGCAAGAGCACGCTGCTGTCGCTGCTGGCCGGCGTGCTGGTGGCCGGTGCAGGCCGCGTCACGCTGCTGGGCCGCGACTGGGCCGCGCTCTCGGGCAGCGCGCGCGACCGCAACCGGGTTGCGCATGTGGGCTACATCTTCCAGCAGTTCAACCTGCTGCCCTACCTCAGCGTGCTCGACAACGTGCTCCTGCCTTGCCGCTTCTCGGCCCGCCGCATGGCGCAGGCCTCGCGCGCGGGTTCGGCGCGGGTGCAGGCACAGCAGCTTCTGGAACGGATGGGTCTGGACGCCAGCCTGTGGCAGCGCCAGGCCATGCTGCTCTCGGTGGGCCAGCAGCAGCGCGTGGCGGCGGCGCGCGCGCTGATCGGCCAGCCGGAGGTCGTGATCGCCGACGAGCCGACCTCGGCGCTCGACGAAGACCGGCGCGAGGCTTTTCTCGACGTGCTGGTCGCGGCCTGCCAGGCCAGTCACAGCGCATTGGTGTTCGTGAGCCATGACCAGCGCATCGCGGCGCGCTTCGGCCGCCACATCCTCTTGCCCGATATCAATCGCGCCGCGGCCGTGGGAGCCGCTGCATGAAGGCCTTGTTCGGCATCGCCTGGAAGAGCGCCTGGAACCGCCGCTTCACGCTCGCGCTCACGGTGCTGTCGATCGCGCTGTCGACCTTCCTGCTGCTCGGCGTCGAACGCATCCGCACCGAGCTGCGCGAGAACTTCTCGTCCTCCGTCTCGGGCACCGACCTGATCGTGGGCGCGCGCACGGGCTCTTCGCAGCTCCTGCTCTACTCGGTGTTCCGCATCGGCGCCGCCACCAACAACATGCAGTGGAAGAGCGTGCAGGCGCTGGCCCAGCACCCGGGCGTGGACTGGGTCCTGCCGCTCTCGCTCGGCGATTCGCACCGCGGCTTTGCGGTGCTCGCGACCACGCCCGAGTACTTCCAGCACTTCCGCTACGGCGAGCGCCAGCCGCTGCAGCTGCGCGAAGGCACGGCCCTAGCCGAGCTCTTCGATGCGGTCGTCGGCGCCGAGGTGGCCGACCGGCTGGGCTACCACGTGGGCCAGAAGATCACGCTCGCGCACGGCAGCGGCGAGCTCAACGTGGCCGAGCACGCGGACAAGCCCTTCACGGTGGTGGGCGTGCTGGCGCGCACCGGCACGCCGGTCGACCGCACGGTGCACATCGGCCTGCCGGCGATGGAAGCCATCCATCTCGAATGGGCCGGCGGCGCGCCGCTGCCGGGCGTTCGGATTCCGGCCGAGCAGGTGCGCAAGTTCGATCTCACGCCCAAGAACGTGACCGCGGTGCTGGTCGGCCTCAAGAACCGCGCGGCGGTGTTCGGCGTGCAGCGCTGGGTCTCGACCTACCCCGCCGAAGCGCTGATGGCCATCCTGCCGGGCGTGGCGCTCGACGAGCTCTGGAGCGTGGTCGGCATCGGCGAGAACGCACTCCTGCTGATGTCGGCGCTGGTCGCGCTGGTCAGCCTCGCCGGCCTGGTGTCGGTGGTGATGGCCGGCCTCAACGAACGCCGCCGCGAGCTCGCGGTGCTGCGCGCGGTAGGTGCCAGCCTGCGCCACGTGCTGGCGCTGCTGGCGCTCGAAGGCGCACTGGTCACGCTGCTGGGCGTGGCGATCGGCGTGGTCTTGGCGGTGCTCGGCATCGCCCTGCTCGCGCCATGGCTGCAGGCCCAGTTCGGCCTCGCGCTTCGCCTCAGCGAACCTACACTGAACGAATGGATACTGCTCGCCAGCCTGCTCGCAGCCGGCTGGCTGGCCAGCCTGCTGCCGGGCGTGCGCGCCTACAGACTCTCGCTGGCCGATGGACTCTCACCGAGGATTTGAAGATGAAGAAGACGATGCTGCGCCCCCTGCTCATGGCCCTGTGCACCGCCGCTGCAACCGCGGCCTTCGCGGCCGACCCCGCGCCGCAGGCGACCTCGCCGACCAATCCGATCGGCGGCAAGGCCGCTGCCGCCAAGCCCGCGGCGGGCCAGCCCCGGCTCATCTCGTGGGAAGAGCTGGTGCCCAAGGACTGGGACCCGATGAAGGAATTCAAGGGCATGGACCTGAGCAAGCTCGAAGACGGCGATCCGCGCGCCAACGACCTGCTGCTGAAGATGCAGGAGGTCTCGAACAACGCGCCGACCAATCCGGCGATGAACGGCGTCGAGGTGAAGATCCCGGGCTTCATCGTGCCGCTCGAGGAGAACAAGGGTGAGGTCACCGAGTTCCTGCTGGTGCCCTACTTCGGCGCCTGCATCCACACGCCGCCGCCGCCGGCCAATCAGATCCTGCACGTGCGCCCGCGCCAGGGTGCGAAGTTCCGCGCCATGGACACGGTGTGGGTCACCGGCAAGCTGCAGACCCTGCGCAACGACTCGATGATGGGCGTGAGCGGCTATCACGTCACGGCCGAGAGCGTGACCAAGTACACGGGCGGCGCCAAGTAGCTGCCAGCGCTGTCGCGCGGGGATCGCGTTCGTCCTACGCGCATGTCATGCAGACCCTCACAGGGTCGGCACGGTGCGATTTCTAGTGTGGCCCCTGGCGCAGGCACGCGGCTGCGCCGCCCACGAAATCCACCCACGACATCCCACCAAAGGAATCAGCATCATGAGCAAAGCACCTCCCAAGAAGAACGACGCCGTCGATCTGCTGGACGCGGACCACATCGCCGTGAAAAAACTGTTCCAGGAATTCAGCAAGCTGGCCGAAGCCAAGGCGCCCGCCGATCAGCGCGAGGCCTTGGCCGACCAGATCTGCCGCGAGCTGAGCGTGCATGCGCAGATCGAGGAAGAGATCTTCTATCCGGCGGCGCGCGCCGCCATCCACGACGATCCGCTGCTCGACGAAGCCACCGTGGAGCATTCGACGGCCAAGGAACTGATCGCGCAGATCGAATCCATGGGCCCCGAGGAGGCGCTGTTCGATGCCAAGGTGATCGTGCTCGGCGAATACATCGATCACCATGTGAAGGAAGAGCGCGAACAGATCTTCGACAAGGCGCGCAAGTCCAAGATGGATCTGGTCGCGCTGAAGGAGCAGCTGGCGGCGCGCAAGGAGGAGCTGATGCAGCACCAGGAAGCGATGGCCTGAAGCCTATGATGGACAGGCCGGTGCCATCCGCGGCATCGCCCCTGTTCCATCGTCAAGGAGCGCTCCATGTCCAACCACGTCTACAAACTCCTCGAACTCACCGGCTCCTCGCCCACGAGCAGCGACGACGCCGTGCTGCGCGCGATCTCGAAGGCCAGCGAGTCGGTGCGCAACATCCAGTGGTTCGAGGTCACCGAGACCCGCGGCCATGTGCAGGACGGCAAGGTGGCGCACTGGCAGGTGACGCTGAAGGTGGGCTTCACGCTCGAAGACTGAAAGCCCGCGCGCGGCTCAGCCTGCGCCCGGACGCCGCGGCGCAGGCTGGTCGTGCTGCTTGCCAGCGCCGCTCTGAGGCCCGGCGCGCTCGAGCACGCTGATCTGGCCGTCGCTTTCGAGGTAGGCGAGCCGGATGGCGTCCATCGCTTCGATCCCCTTCTCGCGCAGCTTGGACTTCAGTTCGTCCTCGGTGATCAGGTTGCGCTTGAGCGCCTTCCAGACCATCTTGCCGTCGCGGATCAGCGGTTCGGGCGGCGGCTCCATCAGGCGCTTGATCGCTTTGCTGCGGTAGCTGGCCCAGTCGAGCATGTAGTTCCAGGCCGCCAGCGTGGCGAGCAGCACGAAGCCCTCGGCGATCGAGCGGTATTCGCCCTGCATCGCGTTGCTCGATGCGTCGGCGATGAGCACGACGAACAGCAGATCGGCGATGCCCAGCGATCCGGCATCGCGCCGCAGGATGAAGCGGAACAGCAGCAGCAGGAACCAGTAGATCGCGCTGCCGCGCAGGATGATCTCCCACACCGGCATGTGGAAGGCGAACAGCTCGACCAATTCACCGTCCATGCGCCGACCTCGACCTGGAGTTTCAATCCGGCGCTTGCATCACGCGGTCGAACTCCTCGTCGGCCGGCACGTTGTCGGCATCGAGTTCGCTGGCGTCGGTCAGATCGATGCCGGTCTCCTCCGACAACTCGTCAGCAGCTTCGGCCTCTTCTTCTTCCTCGGCCTCGGCCTCGTCTTCGGGCAGCTCGTCGTCGAGTTCGTCGTCCGTCGGGTTGTCGCTTGTAACAGCGGAACGCAGCGGGGGATCGGCGCTGGTCATGATCGGCTCCTTGACTGATGGATCGCGTTGGGCAGCCCCCAAGTGTGAGCCTCCTCGGTCGCGTTGAACAGCCCCGAGTGTGGACCTACGGCGCAGGCCGGCGTGTCGGAGAGCGCCCCATCTGCGCCTTCAGTGCTTGTGGCCGTGCTCTTCGTGCGCGTGCGCCGGATCGGTGTGTTCGTGGTCGCCGTGGGCCAGCCGGCTCACCCCCATGACCAGCAGGATGCCGACCGCGAGCCAGGCGATCTGCAAGGCGGTCTGGCGCGCGGCCAGGCGCTTCTGCAGTTGCGGGATCAGGTCGGCCAGCGCGACGTAGACGAAGCTGCTGGAGGCCAGCACCAGGAAGTACGGCAGCCAGCCGTGCAGCCGATCGACCAGCCACCAGCCGGCCAGCCCGCCCAGCGCGGTCATGGTGCCGGCGAGCGAGACCTTGATCAGCGCGGCGCGCGGATTGGGCGAACTCTGGCGCAGCACGACCAAATCGCCGATGTGGTGCGGCACCTCGTGCGCCAGCACCGCGAGCGCCGCCACCAGGCCCAGGCGCAGGTCGGCGATGAAGGCCGACGCGATCAGGATGCCGTCACCGAAGCAGTGCACGCTGTCGCCGGTGAGCACGGCCCAGCCGCCACCCTTGGAAGTGTGGCCATGAGGATCCGAATGGGCGCGCACATGGTCGTGCCGATCGTGGTGGTCATGCCCGTGCGCTTCGCGGGCCTCGCCATCGTGGTGATGCTCGTGGCCGTGGTGCCACAGCTCGGCCTTGTCGAGCAGGAAGAAGAAGACCAGGCCGAACAGCAGCACGCCGAACAGCAGGCCGGGCTCGATGCGGCTCTCGAAAGCCTCGGGCAGGAGATGCATGAAAGCGGTGGCCAGCAGCGCGCCGGCGGCCAGGCTCAGCAGATGCTGCGGATTCACGCCGCCGCCGCCGCTCTTCACGCCCACGCGCAGCAGCAGCGCGGCGATCCAGACACTTCCGATGCCGGCGACCAGGGTCGCGGCGATGATGGCTAACAGGTTCATGACTGCTTCATAAAAAATAAAAGCCGCCCATCGGACGGCTTTCGGTGGAAAGCGGCTGGCGAATGCCGCTCTCTAGGCGACACCGTTGGCTTGGAACCAGGCCAGGGTGCGCTTCCAGCCGTCTTCGGCAGGGCCGGCAACGTAGCTCGGCCGGTAGTCGGCATGGAAGGCATGGCCCGCTTCGGGGTAAACGACGAACTGGGAGGCCTTGGCCGCCGGAGTGCCGGTTGCCAGAGCCGCTTTCATCTTATCAACCGTGTCAAGGGGGATGCCCTGGTCCTTGCCGCCATAGAGGCCGAGCACCGGCGCCTTGAGGGTGGCGGCGATGTCGATCGGATGCCTGGGCGTGAGTTCGCTGGGCTGGCCGACCAGGCGGCCGTACCAGGCCACGCCGGCCTTGACCTTGCCGGTGGCTGCATAGAGCCAGACGATGCGGCCGCCCCAGCAGAAGCCGGTGATCGCGGCCTCGTCCACGTCGCCGCCGTTGGCGGCCGCGTATTTCAGCGCGCCGTCGAGGTCGGCCATGACCTGGGCATCGGGCACCTTGCTGACCACCTCGGCCTGCAACTTCGGAATGTCGGTGTAGGTCCTCGGGTCGCCCTGCCGCGCATAAAGCTCGGGCGCGATCGCCAGGTAGCCGGCCTTGGCGAAGCGCCGGCAGGTGTCGGCGATGTACTCGTGCACGCCGAAGATCTCCTGGATCACGAGCACCACCGGCAGACCGGTCTTGCCGGCCGGTGCAGCCGCATAGCCCGGTACGTCGAAGCCGTTGACGTTGTACTTGATGGGGCCGGCCTTGAGGCCGTCGGCCGGAGTCTTGATCGCGGTCTGCGCAGCGATGGGCAGCGTGGCGGCCGCGTAGCCGACGCCGATCGCAGCTTTCAGCGCGGTGCGGCGCGTGGCGCCCTGTTCCGTGCTTTCGCCGGGGCGAAGCGAATCGAATTCGGCTTTCAGATCGGAACCCGTATCGAATTGAGGCATGTCGTATTACTCCAGTTGATCGACGGACAAAGAAGGCGCAGCTGCGAAGCGCACGCCGCAATGTAGGCGATCAGAGCGGAGAATGCGCCGCGAGGTTCCGTGCTCCGCCGGAGGCGCGCCTCAACCCGTCAGGTCGCTGGCTTGTCGCTCGGAGTTTTGATGTTGTCGCGCAGCTGCGGGCTCATCGGCAGGTTGAGCGGCGCGTTCTTCGGCGCGATCGGCGACATGAACCACTTGTTGTACATCTTCTCGAACTCGCCGCTCTTCATGAGGCCGACGATGGTGTCGTCCACCACCTTCTTGAAGGCCGCGTCGTCCTTGGGCAGCATGCAGGCGTAGGGCTCGACCTGCAGCGCTTCGCCGACCACTTCGAATTCGGCCGGGTTCTTGGCGTTGGCGATCAGGCCGAAGAGCAGGATGTCGTCCATCGCGAAAGCCACCGCGCGGTCGCTCTCGACCAGCAGGAAAGCGTCGGCATGGTCCTTGCCGAGCACGATGTCCATGTCGAGATTCTTCTCGGTGTTGTACTTGCGCATGACCAGCGCGTTGGTGGTGCCGGTGGTGCTGGCCACCGTCTTCTTCGCGAGGTCGGCGTAGTTCTTGATCTTGGACGACTTCTTCGTCAGCAGGCGCGTGCCGGTGTAGAAGTGGTTGATGGCGAAGGACACGTCCTTGCCGCGCGCGCTGTTGTTGGTGGTCGAGCCGCACTCCAGGTCGATGGTGCCGTTCTGGATCAGCGGGATCCGGTTCTGCGAGGTCACCGGCATCAGCGCCACCTGCAGGTTCGGCTTGTTGAGCTTCTTCTTCACCGCCTCGACCACCGCGTTGGACAGCTCGACCGAGAAGCCGATCGGCTTGTTCGGGCCGTCGAGATAGCTGAAGGGCACCGAAGACTCGCGGTAGGCCAGCGTGATCTTGCCGGACTCGGCGATCTTGGCCAGGGTGTCGGCGGCTTGCGCGCCCGTCGCGGCAACGGTGAGCAGAACGGCGGCCATCAATGCGGAAAGTTTCATGCGAGCCCTTTCGGTGGATATGGAATGTGTTGCGGAGTGTAGGAACGATTCATGCGCCGGTCACAATTCCTTTTGCGCCCATGGCCATGACCAAAAGTTATGGGCAGCCACCGGAGGGCATGAGCTTTGGCTATGGCCCGCGGCGGTTTTGGCATTTCACGCTCGAGCGATGCGGCCCTAGAGTCGCTCGCATCCAACAACAAGCAGCGACAGGAAGGAGCGTCATGCATGTGTGCGTGCTGGGTGCCGGCATCGTGGGCCTGGCCACGGCCTGGCAATTGAACCGGCAGGGCTTCGAGGTGAGCGTGATCGATCGCGCCGCGCCGGGCGCCGGTGCGAGCGGCGGCAACGGCGCCCAGCTGAGCTATTCGTATGTGCAGCCGCTGGCCGATCCCTCGATCTGGAAGCAGCTGCCCAAGCTCCTGCTCTCGCCCTCCTCCCCGCTCAAGCTGCGGCCGCAGCTCGACCCGCTGCAGTGGCGCTGGGGTCTGGCCTTCCTGGCGGCCTGCAACGCCCGGACCTCGCGCGACACGACGATGCGCCTGCTCGCGCTCGCCGCGGAGAGCCGCCGCGCCTTCGAGCAGATGCTGGCCGACGTGGCGCCCGACTGCGACTTCTCCGCCACCGGCAAGCTGGTGCTCTACGCGAGCGCCGGCGCGCTCGAGGGCGCGCGCCGGCAACTCGAACTGCAGCAGGCGATGGGCAGCGAACAGCGCCTCGTCACGCCCGAGGAGTGCATCGCGATCGAGCCCGCGCTGGCCGGCTACCGCGCCCGGATGGCCGGCGCCATCCACACGCCGAGCGAGTGCGCCGCGGACTGCCTCAAGGTCTGCATCGCACTCGAGCGCGCGCTGCGCGCGCGCGGCGTGCGCTTCGTGCTCGATTGCGAAGTGCGCGGCTTCGATGTCCGCAACGACCGCGTGACCGCGGTGCAGACCGGCGCCGGCGACGTGGAAGCCGATGCCTTCGTCATGGCACTGGGCGCGGCATCGCACCGGCTTGGGCGCCAGTTGGGCGCCTACCTGCCGGTCTATCCGCTCAAGGGCTACAGCATCACGGTCGACGTCGATCCGGCGCCCGGCGCCGCGCCGCGGGTGAGCGTGACCGACAGCGCACGCAAGGTGGTGTTCGCGCGCATCGGGTCGCGCTTGCGGGTGGCTGGCATGGCCGAGCTCGTGGGGCACGATGCGAGCATCCCCGCCACGCGCATCGAGACGCTGGCCGAGGCGACGCGCGCCGTGTTCCCGCAGGCGAGCCGCTTCGAGGTACTGCATCCCTGGACCGGCATGCGCCCGGCCACGCCGACCGGCGTGCCGATCATCGGCCGCCTGGCGGGCGCCCCGTCCAACATGCTGTTCAACACCGGGCACGGGGCGCTGGGCTTCACGCTGGCTTTCGGTTCGGCGCAGTGCGTCGCGCAAAGCCTCGTCTAAGCCGTCTAAGCCATTCCTTCGATCGCCTCGCGCATGCAGCGCGTGATGCCGCGAACCGCCACGGAGTCGGGCTTGCCGGCAAAGCGCAGCGCGCGAATCGGCACCGGGATGTGCGGCTCCAGCGTCAGCACGTCGACCTTGGTGCGATCGGCCGAGTTCGCCGTGCAGCCGTCGACCAGCGCGACCCCGAGCCCGTGGTGCGCCATCGCCAGCGCCGCGTGGTAGGTCTGCACCGTGACCACCGCCTGCTGGAAGCCCACGCCGGCCTGCCGGCAGGCCTGGCTCAGGCTGGTCCCGACGGGATCGCGGCTGTCCAGGCCGACCACCGGCAGGTTCACCAGGTCGTGCAGCGCCGCCGAGCCGTTGCGCACCAGCGCGCGCGGCAGCATGCCCTTGGGCGCGATGCACACCATGCGGCTGTCTGCCAGCGTCTCCTGCGTGAGCGAGGGATGGACCGCGGGACTGAAGGCGAAGCCCACGTCGGCCTCCTGCAGCAGCAGGGCCGACATGATCTGCGGCGAATGCAGCGACTCCACCGTGACGGCGATGCCCGGGTGCTTCTGGCGGAAGCTCTTGAGCGCGCGCGGCAGCACCTCGTAGCTGAGCGCGAGCACGGTGAGGATGCGCAGCTCGCCCACGTCGCTGGCGCTGCGCAGGTTGGCGGCCAGCCGCTGTACCTCGTCGAGCTGCGCGAACAGGCGCTCGATGTGCGGATAGAGCGCCAGCGCCTCGGTGGTCGGCGTGAGCCGCCCCTTGGCGCGCTGGAAGAGCGAGAAGCCGAGCTGGATCTCGGCATGCTGCAGCGTGCGGCTGACCGCCGGCTGCGTGATGTTGATGAGCCGCGCCGCCGCGCTCACGCTGCCGGTGAGCATGATGGCGTTGAAGACTTCGATATGGCGCAGGCGCATCGCGGGACGCAATAGCCGGCCGTTAGTGGTCGACCTTGCCGCGCGAGATGTCCATGATCATGCGTGCCGCGAGGTAGAGCCGCGGCTCGATCGAATCGATCAGCACGTATTCGGCATCGGCCGAGTGCGCGCCGAAGCCCTGCAGGCCGAAGCGCTCGACCACCGGCGCCTTCGTCTTCAGCGCGGCGAAGGCGGCATCGGTGCCGCCGCCGGCCACCTTGTCGTCGGCGCCCAGCTCGCGGCCGAGCTCCTTGTAGACCTGCTGCGCATGGCTGGCCAGCGCACGCGAGGCGTCGGTGGCCTCCAGGGGGGGACGGCGGCGCTCGAACTTCATCTCGACCTTGGCTTCGGGAATGAGCTGCTTCTTCACGCGCTCCTGCACCTGCTTCTCGATGCGGTCGTAGTCGCCGACCTTCAGCACGCGCACGTCGGCACCGGCGCTGGCCGCGGCCGGGATCACGTTGCGGTTGCTGCCCGACTTGGAGATGGTCCAGTTCATCTTGAGGCCGGTGGCCGGGTCGGACAGGTCGCGCATCTGCAGGATCTGGTGCGAGAGCTCGTAGAGCGCGTTCACGCCGAGCTCAGGCGCCGAGCCCGCGTGCGAAGCCTTGCCCGTGACGTTGAGCGAGACCGAGGCGATGCCCGCGGTGGCGAGCGAGAGCTTGTCTTCCTTGACGGAGGCGCCTTCGTAGGACATCACCACGTCGTGCTCGCCGCCCAATCGGGTGATGAGGTTGCGCGAACCGGGCGAGCTGATCTCCTCGTCGCCGTTGATCAGCACGGTGAGCGTGCCGTACTCCTTGAAGTCCAGCGCCTTGAGCAGGGCGACGGTGTGCGTGATGACTGCCACGCCCTGCTTGTCGTCGGCAATGCCGAGGCCGTAGGCCTTGTCGCCTTCGATGCGGAAGGGCTGCTTGGCGAGCATGCCGATCTGGTAGACCGTGTCCATGTGCGCGATCAGCATGATCTTCTTGCTGCCGGTGCCTTTCCAGGTGGCGCGCACGACCTTGCCGATCTTCTCGGGCGTGTCTTCCATGCGGTAGGCATCGGCCGTCGGGTCGATCAGCTCGACCTGGCCGCCGAGCGCCTTGAACTTGTCGGCGATCAGGTTGGCGATCTTGTCCAGGCCTTCGAGGTCGCGGCTGCCGGACTCGATCGAGACCAGCTGCTTCAGCGTTTCGAGCAACGCGGGTTTTTCCTTGGCCGCCAGCGCGGCGATGCGCTCGTCGGGTGCGGCCGAGGCGACACCGAACCAAGCGGCACAGACGGTGCCGATGACGAAGGCATGCAGATGACGCGGGAGTTTCATTCTTCTTTCCTTGGGTTGTCGTTCGTCAATGCGCCTTGTCCCAGTTGGGACCAAAGCCGATTTCGGCCAGCAACGGGACCTTGAGCTCCGCCACGCCGGCCATGAGTCGCGGGATCTCGGTGCGGACCCACTCGACTTCGTCTTCGGGCACTTCGAACACCAGTTCGTCGTGCACCTGCATGATCATCTTCGTGCGGCGCTTTTCGGCATCGAGCACCTCCTGCACCTTCACCATGCTGAGCTTGATCAGGTCGGCCGCGGTGCCCTGCATCGGCGCGTTGATCGCCGCGCGCTCCGCCCCGCCGCGCCGCGGGCCGTTGGGCGAATTGATCTCGGGCAGATAAAGGCGGCGGCCGAACACGGTCTCGACATAGCCCTTCTGCTTGGCCAGCGCCTTGGTCTCGTCCATGTAGATCTTCACGCCGGGATAACGCGCGAAATAGCGGTCGATGTAGGAGGCCGCGGCCTTGGTCTCGATGCCCAGATTGCGCGCGAGGCCGAAGCTGCTCATGCCGTAGATCAGCCCGAAGTTGATGACCTTCGCATAGCGGCGCTGCTCGCTCGAAACCTGCTCCACCGCCACGCCGAAGACTTCGGCCGCGGTCGCGCGGTGCACGTCGATGCCTTCGGTGAAGGCGCGCAAGAGCGACTCGTCGCCACTGATGTGAGCCATGATGCGCAGCTCGATCTGCGAATAGTCGGAGCTCGCGATCACGCTGCCGGCAGGCGCCACGAAGGCCTCGCGCACGCGGCGGCCCTCGGCGGTGCGGATCGGGATGTTCTGCAGGTTGGGGTCGTTGCTCGACAGCCGCCCGGTCACCGCGACCGCCTGCGCATAGTGCGTGTGGACGCGGCCCGAGCGCGGGTTCGCCAGTTGCCCGAGCTTGTCGGTGTAGGTGCCCTTGAGCTTCGAGAGGCCGCGGTGCTCCAGGATCTTGGCCGGCAGCGGGAAGTCTTCGGCCAGTTTTTCGAGCACCTCTTCGTCGGTGCTCGGTGCGCCGCTCGGCGTCTTCTTGACCACCGGCAGACCCAGCTTGGTGAAGAAGACCTCGCCGATCTGCTTGGGCGAACCGAGGTTGAAGGGCTGGCCCGCAAGCTCGTAGGCCTCCTGCTCCAGCGCCATGATCCGCTTGCCGAGCTCGTTGCTCTGCGCGGCCAGCGTGGGTGCGTCGATCAGCACGCCGTTGCGCTCGACGCGGTAGAGCGCTTCGCTGGACGCCATCTCCAGCTCGTAGATGTAGCGCAGCTTCTCGTCGGCCTCGAGCTTGGGCCACAGCGCGAGGTGCACGTCCAGCGTCTGGTCGGAGTCTTCGCACGAGTACTCCGCGGCCTTCTCGATCGAAACCTGGCTGAACGGGATCTGGTGCGCGCCCTTGCCGCAGAGGTCTTCGTAGTCGATGCCAGTGCGGCCCAGGTGCCGCTCGGCCAGGCTGGCCAGGCCGTGCGGCTTGTGCACTTCGAGCACGTAGCTCTGCAGCATGGTGTCGTGCGCGTAGCCCTGCACCTCGATGCCGTGGTTGGCGAACACGTGGCGGTCGTACTTGACGTGCTGCCCGAGCTTCTTCTTCGTGCCGTCCTCGAGCCAGAGCTTGAGCTTCGCGAGCACCTCGTCGCGCGGCAGCTGGGCCGGCGCATCGGGGTAGTTGTGGGCCACCGGAATATAGGCCGCCTCGCCGGGCTTCACGCTGAAGCTGATGCCGACGATCTCGGCGCGCATCTCGTCGAGCGAGTTGGTTTCAGTGTCGATCGCGACCAACTCGGCCGCCTGGAGCTTCGCGAGCCAGGCGTCGAAGGCCTCCCAGTTCATGACCGTGTCGTAGGCCAGGTTGGTGGCCTTCGCCGCGGCCTCGAAGCCCGGTTCGTCGAACAGGCCGGTGCCGCCTTCGGGGCCTTTTTTCTTCTTGTTCTCCTCGATCAGCTCGGGCGAGACCTCGTGCGCTTGCAGCGTCCGCACCAGGCTCTTGAAACCGTACTTCTCGTAGAAGCCCTTCAGCTCGTCGATCTGCTGGGGGCCGATGGCGATGCCGGCCAGCGAAGGCAGGCCGCTCACGTGGCCATCGAGCTCGCAGTCGGTACGGATGGTCACGAGGCGCTTGCCTTGCGGAAGCCAGTCGAGCGCCTTGCGCAGGTTCTCGCCGGCCTGGCCCTTCACCTCACCGGCGCGGGCGATCAGCGCATCGAGCGAGCCGTATTCGAGCAGCCATTTGGCGGCAGTCTTCGGGCCGACCTTCTCCACGCCGGGCACGTTGTCGACGCTGTCGCCCACCAGGGTCTGGTAGTCGATCATCAGGGTCGGCGGCACGCCGAATTCGGCCGTCACGCCCGCCACGTCGCGCTTCTTGCCGTTCATGGTGTCGATGATGGTGACGTGCTCGTCGACCAGCTGGCTCAGGTCCTTGTCGCCGCTGGAGACGATCACCTCGATGCCCTGGTTGGCCGCGGTGCGGGCCAGGGTGCCGATCACGTCGTCGGCCTCGATGTCGGGCACGCACAGCACCGGCCAGCCGAGCAGCTTGACCACCTGGTGGATCGGCTCGACCTGACTGCGCAGGTCGTCGGGCATCGGCGAGCGGTTCGCCTTGTATTGCGGATACCAGTCGTCGCGAAAGGTCTTTCCCGGCGCGTCGAACACGCACGCTGCGTAGTCGGCCCGCACCTCGCGGCGCAGCGCCTGCATCATGTTGATCATTCCGCGGATGGCGCCCGTGGCCGGGCTGCCGGCATCGCCCGGCACGGCGCGCAGATCGGGCATCGCGTGGAAGGCGCGGTAGAGGTAGCTCGAACCATCGACGAGCAGCAACGTTTTCTTGTCGGTCATCGGAGCATTTTGCCGTGCCGCGCTCGGGCTTCCGCACGACGGCGAAGATCGCCGCCGGCTGACACCTGCCGCGAGGCCGGCGCCTACAATCCTCATCATGTCCTCCCCAACCCTTCTGCTCGTTCGCGGCGCCCTGACGGCCGTCCTGGCCTGCGCCGCACCGCTGGCCGCCGTTCACGCCCAAAGCGCGCCGCCGCCCGGCGCCCCGCAGGGCCAGGAACAGGCAGCATCGCCGCGCCAGAACCAGAAGATCGAGCACATCCACGTCGAAGACAGCGGCGCCGCGGTCGACGAAGTGCGCTACGGGGGACAGACCCAGAGCATCACGGTGACGCCGAAGGCCAACGTGCCCTCCTACGAGGTGTTGCCGAACTACGGCGGGCGCGACCGCCAGGGCCAGTCCGAAACCGGCACCGGCGGCAACGGCCCGCGGGTCTGGAACGTGCTCAAGTTCTGAGCCCGGGCGGTGGCGGTCTTCACTGAAGTCGGGTTCGACGAAGCCGATGCGCTGGTGCAGCGCCTCGGCCTGGGCCCGCTCGCCTCGCTCAGAGGCATCGAGGGCGGCATCGAGAACACCAATTACTTCGCGAGCACCGCGTCGGGCGAGTTCGTCCTGACGCTGTTCGAGCGCCTGGGCGCCGAACAACTGCCTTACTACCTCTGCCTGATGAAGCATCTGGCGGCGCGCGGCATTCCGGTGCCGGAGCCGGTGGCCGACCCGGCCGTGGCGCCGCCCGACGGCCACGCGCTTTCCATCCCCGCCAATGCGCCCTGCGAGTTCCTGCACAAAGTGGCCGGCAAGCCGGCGGCTCTGGTGCAGCGGCTGCAGGGAAAGAGCGAGCTGGCACCGACGGCCGCGCATTGCGCCGAGCTGGGCCGCCTGCTGGCGCGCATGCATTTTGCGGGTCGCGACTTTCCGCGCATGCAGCCCAACCTGCGCGGCCTGCCCTGGTGGAACGACACCGAGCCGGTGGTCCTGCCCTACCTTGACGCTCCGCAAGCCGCGTTGCTGCAAAGCGAGCTCGCGTACCAGAACCACGTCGCCCAATCCTCGGCCTACGCGGCCCTGCCGCGCGGGCCGGTGCATGCCGACCTGTTCCGCGACAACGCGATGTTCGACACCGAAAGCGAGACGCCGCGCCTGACCGGCGTGTTCGACTTCTATTTCGCCGGCACCGATAGCTGGCTGTTCGACCTCGCCGTGTGCCTGAACGACTGGGCCATCGACCTGCAGAGCGGTCGCCACGATGCGGCCCACGCCGACGCCCTGCTGGCTGCCTACGGCAGCGTGCGGCCGCTGACCGGAGCCGAGCGCGCCCTGCTGCCCGCCATGCTGCGCGCCGCGGCGCTGCGCTTCTGGATTTCGCGGCTGTGGGACTTCCACCTGCCACGGGAAGCGAGCATGCTCAAGGCCCATGACCCGACCCATTTCGAGCGTGTGCTGCGCGAACGCGTCCGTGCGCCGGCGGCACTGTTCTCCTCTTTCGAAGGCACGCGTCCGACTGCCGAGCCGCTGGCCGCCTGAGGGGCCTGTGTACGGGCCCTAATCCCATGAAACTGAATCTCGTGCCGGCGCGCACCGGCGCCGAATGGGTCCGCCTCGGACTCAAGACCTTCTGGCGGCAGCCGCTCGCCTTCATCTCGCTGTTCTTCCTGTTCATGGCGGCGATCTCGATCGCTTCGCAACTGCCCTTCCTCGGCAGCGTGCTGGCACCGATCCTGCTGCCCTTCATGACGCTCGGACTGATGGTCGCCACCTCGGTCGCGTATGCCAACGACACCCAGAAGCCGGCCGCCCCGGCCATGTTCATCGCCGCAGTGGGCGCCGTGCGTGCCGAATGGCGGCGAATGGTCGTGCTGGGCATCATTTCGGCGGTCTATTTCGTCGCCGCCGTGGGGGTTTCGGCCCTGATCGACGGCGGCCAGCTGGCGCGCGCCTACCTGCTGGACGAAACGCTCACGCCCGAGGTGATCGCAAGCAGTGACTTCCAGACCGCGCGCCTGTTCGTCATGGTCCTCAATCTGCCGCTGTCGCTCGCGATGTGGCACGCGCCGGCACTCGTGCATTGGCACCAGGTCGAGCCGGTGAAGAGTCTGTTCTTCAGCCTGGTCGCGCTGTTCCGCAACTTCGGCGCCTATGCGATGTTCTGCCTGTCGTGGTTCGGCGTGTTCCTCGCTGCGGGCATCGGCATCGGCCTCGTGGCCACGGTGCTGGTGGGCGTCGGCGCGATCGGCATGGGCGACGGCGCCTCGGCCATCGGCGGCGCGCTGATGATCGGCAGCGCGCTGGTTCTGGCGGCGATGTCGCTGAGCTCGACCTGGTTCACCTTCCGGGACAGCTTCCGGGCTGACTAGCAGTCTTTATACGGGCGTCAACTTGGCGACCGACAGCGCCAGCCACTTGACCCCGTGGCGGGGAAAGTTGATCTGCGCACGCGCATCGTCGCCGCTGCCTTCCAGTGCCAGCACCGTGCCTTCGCCGAACTTGTTGTGGAACACCTGCATTCCGGAGCGCAGGCCGTGCGAAGGCGCGCTCTTCTGCGGCGGCACCGGCGGGCTGGCGAATGTGTCCTTGCCGTATCCGCCGGCCCCGCCGCGCGTGGTCGCGTAACCGCCGCCGTAGCCGAAGGCCGAAGGCGCGAAGCCCTGGTTCTTGGGCGTCAGCCACTTGAGTGCGCCTTCGGGCAGCTCGTCGAAGAAGCGGCTCTTCACGTTGTAGCGCGTCTGGCCGTGCAGCATGCGCGTCTGCGAATGGCTGAGATACAGGCGCCGGCGCGCGCGGGTGATGGCCACGTACATCAGCCGGCGCTCCTCCTCGAGGCTCTCGTAGTCGCTCATCGAGTTCTCGTGCGGGAACAGGCCCTCTTCCATGCCGGTGATGAACACGCAGTCGAATTCGAGGCCCTTGGCCGCATGCACGGTCATCAGCTGCACCGCATCCTGGCCGGCTTGCGCCTGGTTGTCGCCCGACTCCAGCGCGGCATGGGTCAGGAAAGCCGCCAGCGGGCTCATGGTTTCGCCGGTTTCGGCATCCGGCGCCAGCGGCTCGTCGGTGACGGGGCGGTTCGGGTCGAGGCCCTGGCTGGCCGGCGACTGCCGCAGCTCGTCGACCGGCATCGCCACCGCGTCGCGGCCGAAGCCTTCCTGCGTGACGAAGCTCTCGGCCGCATTGACCAGTTCTTCCAGGTTCTCGATGCGGTCGGCGCCTTCGCGGTCGGCCTTGTAGTGCTCGATCAGGCCGCTGTGGTCGAGCACCAGCTCGATGATCTCGCGCAACGACATGCCTTGCGTCTGCTCGCGCAGCACGTCGATCCTGGCGACGAAAGCCGACAGGTTGGAGCCGGCCTTGCCGCCCACCGCGTTGACCGCGTCGTGCAGCGAGCGGCCGGCCGCGCGGGCCGCGTCCTGCAGCTGCTCGATGCTGCGCGCGCCGATGCCGCGCGGCGGGAAGTTGACGATGCGCAGGAAACTGGTGTCATCGTCCTTGTTCTCAAGCATGCGCAGGTAGGCCAGCGCATGCTTGATCTCGGCGCGTTCGAAGAAGCGCAGGCCGCCGTAGACGCGGTACGGCACGGCCGCGTTGAAGAGCGCCGTTTCGATCACCCGGCTTTGCGCATTGCTGCGGTAGAGCACCGCCATTTCCTTGCGTTCGATGCCGTCGCGCACCAGCTGGCGCATCTCCTCGACCATCCATTGCGCCTCGGCGAAGTCGCTGGTCGATTCGTAGACGCGCACCGGCTCGCCCGGGCCTTGGTCGGTGCGCAGGTTCTTGCCCAGCCGCTTCTTGTTGTGGCTGATCAGCTCGTTGGCCGAATCGAGGATGTTGCTGAAGCTGCGGTAGTTCTGTTCGAGCTTGATCTGGTGCGAGACGTCAAACTCGCGCACGAAATCGGCCATGTTGCCCACCCGGGCCCCGCGGAAGGCGTAGATGCTCTGGTCGTCGTCGCCGACCGCGATCACGCTGTTGTCGCCGGGCACGAAACGGCCTTCGACGGTGCTGCCCGAAAGCATCTTGATCCATGCGTACTGCAGACGATTGGTGTCCTGGAATTCGTCGATCAGGATGTGGCGGAAGCGCCGCTGGTAGTGCTCGCGCACCGGGTCGTTGTCGCGCAGCAGTTCGTAGCTGCGCAGCATGAGCTCGCCGAAATCGACCACGCCTTCGCGCTGGCACTGCTCTTCGTAGAGCTGGTAGAGCTCGACCTTCTTGCGGTCGTCCTCGCTGCGGATCTCCACATCGCGCGGGCGCAGGCCGTCTTCCTTGGCGCCGGCGATGAACCACTGGGTCTGCTTGGCCGGGAAGCGCTCGTCGTCGACGTTGTACTGCTTCATCAGCCGCTTGATGGCCGAGAGCTGGTCCTGCGTGTCGAGGATCTGGAAGGTGGACGGCAGGTCGGCGAGCTTCCAGTGCGCGCGCAGGAATCGGTTGCAAAGGCCGTGGAAGGTGCCGATCCACATGCCGCGCACGTTGACCGGCAGCATCGCGGTCAGCCGCGTCATCATTTCCTTCGCCGCCTTGTTGGTGAAGGTCACGGCCAGGATGCCGCCGGGCGACACCTGGCCGGTCTGCAGCAGCCAGGCGATGCGGGTGGTGAGCACCCGCGTCTTGCCCGAGCCGGCGCCGGCGAGGATCAGCGCGTTGCCGGCCGGCAAGGCGACCGCGGCCCGCTGCTCGGCGTTGAGGTTGTGCAGCAGGGGCGAATCTGCGGTGGCCGCGAGGTCGGTGAACATCCGTCGATTGTAGAAAGCACGGCGTATGCGGGTTATACGAAGTCCCTGAGCACGCGTTTCCGATCGGGCGCGTAAAATCAGTTACCGGGCCCAAGTTTCTTGCGCCCGGTTTTTCGTTTGCGAAAGCCGGCCGGACCAAGCGCTCAATTCCGGGACGCCGCCGGGCCGCCCCAAGGCGGCCGAGCCTCCCCCTCGGGGGGTGGCGAAGCACACGAGGTGGCGAGCCGGGGGGCAGTCATTTCACAGGAGCTTGGTTTTATGCAGATTTTCGACTACGACAACATCCTCTTGCTGCCCCGCAAATGCGTGGTCGAGAGCAGATCCGAATGCGACGCCAGCGTCACCCTCGGCGGCCGCAGCTTCCGCATCCCGACGGTGCCCGCCAACATGAAGACGGTGGTCGACGAGACCATCTGCACCTGGCTGGCGCAGAACGGCTACTTCTACGTGATGCACCGCTTCGACCTCGACAACCTGCAGTTCGTGAAGGACATGCATGCCAAGGGCGTGTTCGCATCCATCTCGCTGGGCGTCAAGAAGCCGGACTACCAGACGGTGGACCAGCTGGCCGCCGCCGGCCTCACACCCGAATACATCACGATCGACATCGCGCACGGCCATGCCGACAGCGTGAAGAACATGATCGCGTACCTCAAGAAGAAGCTGCCGAAGGCCTTCGTGATCGCAGGCAACGTCGGCACGCCCGAGGCCGTGATCGACCTAGAGAACTGGGGTGCGGATGCAACCAAGGTCGGCGTCGGTCCGGGCAAGGTGTGCATCACCAAGCTCAAGACCGGTTTCGGCACCGGCGGCTGGCAACTGTCGGCGCTCAAGTGGTGCGCACGCGTCGCCACCAAGCCGATCATTGCCGACGGGGGCATCCGCGACCATGGCGACATCGCCAAGAGCATCCGCTTCGGCGCCTCGATGGTGATGATCGGCTCGCTCTTCGCCGGCCACGAGGACTCGCCGGGCCAGACGGTGGAAGTCGACGGCGTGCTCTTCAAGGAGTACTATGGCTCGGCCAGCGACTTCAACAAGGGCGAGTACAAGCACGTCGAGGGCAAGCGCATCCTCGAGCCGATCAAGGGCAAGCTGGCCGACACGCTGGTCGAAATGGAGCAGGACATCCAGAGCTCCATCAGCTATGCGGGCGGGCGCAAGCTCATGGACATCCGCAAGGTCAACTACGTCATGCTCGGCGGCGACAACGCCGGCGAACACCTGCTGATGTAGGCCGCCCTTCGGGGCCTGCGATCAGGCCTCGAGCAGCTGCGCCGCATGCCGGTGCAGCCTGTGCGCCGGATCGGCGAAGGCATCGACGATGCTGAAGTGGTGCAGGCCTGGCAGCACCTCGCAAACGGGCACCGTGTTGCGGCCCCAGGCCGCGCGAATCGCCGCGTTGTGGCGGATGAACTCCTCGCTCTCGTCGCCGCCCGCGACCGCATAGAGCTGGCCGCGCGCGGGTGCCGGCCACAGCACGGGGCTGGCGCGCAGCACGTCCGCATCGCTCAAGCGCAGCACGTGTTCCAGGAAGGGCGTGCGCTGCAGCGGCCGCAGGTCGTAGAGGCCCGAGATCGAGAGCGCGTTGCGCACCAGCTGCGCCGGCAGGTCGGGCGCGACCGCCTTCCAGTCGCAGGCCAGCAGCGCCGCCGCCATGTGGCCGCCTGCCGAATGGCCGGCGACGGTGATGCGCTCAGGGTCGCCGCCGTAGGCCGCGATGTGGCGCCAGGTCCATTCGAGCGCGCGCACCATCTGCAGCAGGATATCCGGCACGGTCACGGGCCGATTGGCCGGCCCGGGGCACAGCGCATAGTTCGGCACGACCACGCACACGCCGCGGTCGTTGAACGCGGGCGCGACGAAGGAATGGTCGCTCTTGTCGAGCGCGCGCCAGTAGCCGCCGTGGATGAACACCAGCACGGGCGCATCGGGCACCGGAGCGGGAAAAACGTCGAGCATTTCGTTGGGCCCCTGGCCATAGGACAAGTCGAGCCGGCCGGGCAAGGCGTCGCGCGCGGCGGCGGATTCGCGGGCCCAGCGCTCGAGGTACGCGGGATGGTCCTTCACCCGCGCCAGGTTGTTGTACATGCCCTCCAGCCAGGCGGGGTCGTCGAAGGCCATGCGATTCGTGCTCCTTGTGCGTTGGGGCATCGGTTCTGGTTAAAATTCGCTCTGCGTTGGGGGGGTAGCTCAGCTGGGAGAGCGCCGCGTTCGCAATGCGGAGGTCGGGAGTTCGATCCTCCTCCTCTCCACCAACATCTCTCGAAGGCCTCGGCGCATCGCCGGGGCCTTTTTGTTTTCAGGCGTCCAATGTCAGGTGCTGGCCGTGCAGCGCGGCGGCCGCCGGCGAGGCCAGGAAGCCGATGGTCTGCGCGGCCACCGCGGTCGACACCCAGTTGTCGGGCTTGGCGTCGGGCATGGCCTGGCGATTGGCCGGCGTGTCGAGCACGCTGGGCGCGATGCTGTTGACCTGGATACCGTGCGGCGCCAGCTCGGCCGCCGCCGCCTCGACCAAGCGTTGCAGCGCACTCTTCGACGCGATGTAGGCCGCCATCCCGGCCGCGCCGCGCGCCGCGGTCTTGGCGCTGACGGCGATCACGCTGCCGGCCTTGCGCTCGATCATCGAGGGCACCAGCGCCTGCGAGACGGCCACGAAGGACCAAGCGTTCAGGTTCATCATCCGGTCCCAGGCCGCGCGGCTCAGCGCATGCACCGGCTCGCCCATCTCGAAGCCGCCGGCGATGTGGACCAGCGCGTCGACCTGCTTGAAGGCCGCGAGGATCTGCGTCGCGGCGTCGGCCATGGCCGACGCCGAAGTCACGTCAGCCTGCAGCAACAGGTGTTGCGAGTTGTCGAGCCCCGGAAACGCGTCGGTCAGATGCTCCATGCGGTGGTCGAGCAGCGCCACGCGGGCGCCCTGGTCGAGAAAATGCTGCACGACGGCGCGGCCGAGCGCGCCGGCGGCGCCGGTCACCACGATGTGGCGGATGGTGTTGGCTTCGATCATTTGGCGGCTCCTTGTTCGGGCAGGCATGGTAACGCCGGCGTCAGTACGGGAAGCGCTCGGCTGGCATCATTGACCCTTCCTTTTTGCACCGGAGAATCGTCATGAAAGAAGTGGTTGTCGTGAGCGGTGTACGCACCGCAATCGGTACTTTCGGCGGAAGCCTCAAGGATGTGCCGCCCACGCGGCTGGCGGCGCTGGTGACCAGGGAGGCGCTCGCGCGCGCCAAGGTCGACGGCAAGGACGTGGAGCACGTGGTGTTCGGCCACGTGGTCAACACCGAGCCGCGCGACATGTACATGGCGCGCGTGGCCGCCATCGAGGGCGGCTGCGCCCAGGAGACCCCTGCCCTCACCGTGAACCGGCTGTGCGGATCGGGCCTGCAGGCGATCGTGAGCGCGGCGCAAAGCATCCAGCTCGGCGACGCCAAGGTGGCCGTCGGCGGCGGCGCGGAAAGCATGAGCCGCGCCCCGCTCTCTTCGCTCACCGCGCGCTGGGGCGTGCGCATGGGCGATGCCAAGCTGGTCGACATGATGATCGGCGCGCTGCACGACCCGTTCGAGAACATTCACATGGGCGTGACGGCGGAGAACGTCGCGAAGAAGTGGGGCATCAGCCGCGAAACGCAGGACCAGACCGCGCTCGCCAGCCACCAGCGCGCGCAGAAGGCCATCGAGAACGGCTACTTCAAGACGCAGATCGTCCCGGTGCCGCTGGAGAGCCGCAAAGGCACGACGCTGTTCGATACCGACGAGCACGTGCGCTTCGACGCCAAGATCGAGGACATGGCGAAGCTCAAGCCCGCCTTCCTGAAGGAAAACGGCACGGTGACCGCCGGCAATGCCTCGGGCATCAACGACGCGGCAGCGGCGGTGGTGCTGATGGAGAAAGAAGAGGCGGCGCGCCGCGGCCTCAAGCCGATGGCGCGCGTCGTGGCCTATGCCTTCGCCGGCGTCGACCCGGCCTACATGGGCATCGGCCCGGTGCCGGCCTCGCGCAAGGCACTGGAGAAAGCGGGCCTCAAGGCATCGGACATGGATGTGGTCGAGGCCAACGAAGCCTTCGCGGCGCAGGCCTGCGCGGTGAGCAAGGATCTCGGGCTGGATGCCGCCAAGGTGAACCCGAACGGCTCGGGCATCTCGCTTGGCCACCCGATCGGCGCGACCGGCGCACTGATCACCGTGAAGGCGCTGTACGAGCTCGAACGCATCCAGGGCCGCTACGCATTGGTGACGATGTGCATCGGCGGCGGCCAGGGCATCGCGTGCATTTTCGAGCGCGCTTGAGCGAGGCCGCCTCGCGATATGGCTATAATCGTGGGATTGCCTGAATGACAGCAATGTCGATCAGGGGCTCTTAGCTCAGTTGGTAGAGCAGCGGACTCTTAATCCGTAGGTCGAGTGTTCGAGTCACTCAGGGCCCACCAAACCATACAAAAGCCCGCCATCAGATCGATGGCGGGCTTTTTTCATGCCTGCACCAGCAGGATCGGGCAAGAGAGAAACAGGATTGGGCTATCGCGAACCTTCCTGCCGGAAGGACACTCGCAAAACTGCACACTCGCAGCACGCAACCCAAGGAGTTCCTCATATGCGCTACAGAAGATTCGGCCGTACCGGCTTGTTCATTTCCGAGCTCTGTCTCGGCACGATGACTTTCGGCGGCGGAGGCGGCATCTGGGGGCAGATCGGCGACCTGCAGCAGGCCGAGGCCGAGCGCCTGATCGGCCGCTCGCTCGATGCCGGAATCAACTTCATCGACACGGCCGACGTCTACTCCGACGGCCGCTCGGAAATCATCACCGGGCAGGCGCTGCGAAACCTGCAGGTGCCGCGCGAGAACGTGGTTGTCGCCACCAAGGTGTTCGGCGAGGCCGGCACGAAAAGCATCAATTCGCGCGGCATGTCGCGCCATCACATCATGGACGGTGTGAAGGCGAGCCTGAAGCGCCTGCAGCTGGACCACATCGACCTGTACCAGATCCATGGCTTCGATCCGGCAACGCCGATCGAGGAGACCGTGCGCGCACTCGACAACCTCGTTCAGCACGGCCACGTGCGCTATGTCGGCGTGTCGAACTGGGCCGCCTGGCAGATCATGAAGGCACTCGGCATCTCCGAACGGCTGGGGCTGGCGCGCTTCGAATCGCTGCAGGCGTACTACACGATCGCCGGCCGCGATCTCGAGCGCGAACTGGTTCCGCTGCTCAAGAGCGAAAGCGTCGGGCTGATGGTCTGGAGCCCGCTCGCCGGCGGCCTGCTGAGCGGCAAGTACGGCCGCGACGTCAAGGCGGAGGCAGGCAGCCGACGCACCACCTTCGACTTTCCGCCGGTGAACGTCGAGCGCGCCTACGACTGCATCGACGTGATGCGTGGCATCGCGCAGGCGAAGGACGTTTCCGTGGCGCAGATCGCCCTGGCCTGGCTGCTGCACCAGGCGGCGGTGACGAGCGTGATCATCGGCGCCAAGCGCGCAGAGCAGCTCGACGACAACATCGCGGCGACCGCCATCGCCTTGAGCGGCGAGGAACTCGCCACGCTCGACAAGGTCAGCGCGCTGCCGGCCGAATATCCGGGCTGGATGCTCGAGCGCCAGGGCGGACCCCGGCTCCAGCAGCTCGCGGAATCCGCCGGCGCCTGAGAATGGCTACACCGCCATGATCGACACGGCCTTGGTGTTCAAGTACGCCTCCATCGCCTCCGGACCACCCTCGGAGCCGTAGCCCGAGTCCTTGATGCCGCCGAAGGGCATCTCCGGCGTGGGCGCGGCCGGCTGGTTGATCCACAGCATGCCGACTTCCATCTGCTGCGACAGCAGGTGCGCGTTCTTGATCGACTTCGTGAACGCGTAGCCCGCAAGGCCGAAAGGCAGGCGGTTGGCTTCGGCGATCGCTTCTTCGAGCGTGTCGAAACCGCGGATGGCGGCGATCGGGCCGAAAGGTTCGTTGTTGAACACGTCGGCTTCGAGCGAGACGTCCGTCAGCACGGTGGGCGCGAAGAAGTTGCCGGAGGAGCCCACGCGTTCGCCGCCGGTGGCGACCTTGGCGCCCGTGGCGCGCGCGTCGTCGAGCACCTTCGCCATCGCAGTGAGTCGGCGCGCGTTCGCGAGCGGCCCGAGAGTCGTGCCTTCGGCCAGGCCGTCGCCGAGCTTGAGGCTCTCGGCATGCTTCACCATCGCTTCGGCGAAGGCTTGCTTGATGCTGTTGTGCACGAGGAAGCGCGTTGGCGAGATGCACACCTGGCCTGCGTTGCGGAACTTGGCACCGCCCGAGGCCTTCACGGCCAGCGCGACGTCGGCGTCCTCGGCCACGATCACGGGGGCGTGACCGCCCAGCTCCATGGTGGCGCGCTTCATGTGCGCGCCGGCCAGGGCCGCGAGCTGCTTGCCCACCGGCGTCGAGCCGGTGAAAGTGACCTTGCGGATGATGGGGTGCGGAATCAGGTAGCTCGAGATCTCGGCCGGATCGCCGAACACCAGGCCGACCGTGCCCGCGGGCACGCCCGCATCCACGAAGGCCTGCAGCAGCGCCGCCGGAGAGGCCGGCGTTTCTTCCGGCGCCTTGACGAGGAAGGAGCAACCGCTCGCGAGCGCGGCGCCGAGCTTGCGCACGATCTGGTTGATCGGGAAGTTCCACGGCGTGAACGCGGCCACGGGGCCGAGCGGCTCCTTGATCACCAGCTGCTGCGCCGCGAGGTTGCGCGACGGCACGATGCGGCCATAGACGCGCCGGCCTTCGTCGGCGAACCATTCGATGATGTCGGCGCCGGCCAGCACTTCGCCACGCGCTTCGACGAAGGGCTTGCCCTGCTCCTGCGTGAGCAGGCGGGCGATGTCGGCGGCGCGTTCGCGCACCAGGCCTGCGGCCTTGCGCATCGTCGCTGCGCGTTCGTTGGCCGGGATCTTGCGCCAGGCTTCGAAGCCGCGCTGCGCGGCGGCCAGTGCCCGGTCCAGGTCGGGAATGCCGGCGTGGGCGACCTTGCCGATGGGCTTGCCCGTGGCAGGGTTGATCACGTCCAGGGTCTTGCCGCTCGCGGCGTCGCACCATTCATTCTCGATCAGCAGTCGGGTGTCGGTGTAGCTTGCTGTGCTCATGTCGGTCCTTGGGGTTCTTTCCGAGTATTGATGCTGGTGCGCGATCCGATCGCGCGGCCAGCCGCCATTGTCACCCGTGACGGTTTTCCGGCCCGCGCGGTCAGTCTTCCACGTACCACCGGTCCTTGGTGAGCATCACGCGATGGTGGCCCTGGCCGGCCGGCATCATCGGAAAGCAGTTCTCCTGCGGGGCCACTTGTGCGTCGAGGAAGAAGGGGCCCTCGTACCCTATGCACTCGGCCAGCGCGGCCTGCAGTTCGGCAGGGTCCGACACGCGCCGCGCACCCCAGCCGAAAGCCCTGGCCAGCGCCACGAAATCGGGCAGCGCCTCGTTCCAGCTGTGGCTCAGCCGGTTGCCGTGGTTCAGTTCCTGCCACTGGCGCACCATGCCCATGTAGCCGTTGTTGCACAACACGAGCTTCACGGGCGTTCGGTGCTGCATGGCCGTGGAAAGCTCCTGGATATTCATGAGTACCGAGGCGTCGCCGCTCACGCAGACGACGAGCTCCTCGGGGTGCGCGATCTGCGCGCCGATGGCCGCCGGCAGGCCATAGCCCATGGTGCCGGCCCCGCCCGATGTCAGCCAGCAGCGCGGGCGCTCGAAGCGCAGGTACTGTGCGGCCCACATCTGGTGCTGGCCGACATCGGTGGAGACGATGGCGTCGCGGCCTTCGATGGCCTGCTGCAGCGAGCGCATCAGCTGCTGCGGCAGGATGGCGTCGCTGCGCGCAGCGAAGTCCAGGCAGCGTTGCGCGCGCCAGCGCTCGATGCGCTGCCACCAGGGCGCGAGCCGCTCCGGCGCGAGGCCGTCGAGCGCGGGCAGCGCAAGCAGTGCATCCAGCACTGCGCCGCAATCGCCGACCAATGGAGCGTCAACCCGCACCACCTTGTTGATGCTGCTGGGATCGATGTCGATGTGAATCTTGCGCGCATGCGGACAGAACTCGTCGAGCTTGCCGGTCACTCGGTCATCGAAACGCGCGCCGACGCAGACCACGAGATCGGCCTCGTGCATCGCAAGGTTGGCCTCCAGCGTGCCGTGCATGCCCAGCATGCCGAGAAAGCGCGGGTCGGAGGCCGGGAAGGCGCCGAGTCCCATCAAGGTCAGCGTGCAGGGTGCGTCGAGGCGATGCACGAGGCGCGTGAAGGCTTCGCATGCGCCGGGACCGGCGTTGACGAGCCCACCGCCACCGTAGAGGACGGGCCGGCGGGCGGTCGAGAGAAGATCCGCCGCGCGCTGCAGGCTGGCGTACGGCGGCAGTCGTGCATCGGGGCCGGGCCGCCGCGGCGTCGAGGCCGGCTGGCCGGTCAGCGGCGCGAGCTGAACATCCTTCGGCACGTCGAGCAGCACCGGCCCCGGGCGCCCGGAGGCGGCGATGCGCAGCGCGCGCCGCACCACGGCCGGGATCTCGTCGGCGATGCGGGTCTGGTGATTCCACTTCGTCACCGGCCGCGACATGCCGAGTGCATCGCTTTCCTGAAACGCGTTGGTGCCGATCACGCCGGTTGCAACCTGGCCGCTGATGCACAGCACGGGCACCGAGTCGCTGATCGCATCGAGCAGGCCGGTGATGGTGTTGCCGACACCCGGCCCCGAGGTCACGAGCACCACGCCCACGCGGCCGGTGCTGCGCGCGTAGCCTTCGGCCGCATGGACCGCCGCCTGCTCGTGCCGCACCAGCACATGCCGCAGCCGAGGCTCGCCGTGCAGTGCGTCGTAGAGCGGCAGCGCGGCGCCGCCGGGATAGCCGAAGATGGTGTCGATGCCGCATTCGATCAGGGTGTCGAGCAGGGCTTCGGCGCCGTTGCGCAGCGAGACAGTCGGGACGGCGGAGGCGATGGTGGCGTGCATGCACCGATTCTTCCGGTTTCGATGCAGAATTTGCTTCATTCTTTCAAGCAATTCTGCTGATTTCATGAAGATCAATCGCCAAAACAAGAAAACAAACGAAGAATCATTCGACAGATTCGATATGGCGATCCTGCGTGCGCTTCTGCACGACTCGCGCAAGACGCTGCAGGAAATCGGCGCCGAGGTCGGGCTGTCGCCGACGAGCTGCTGGAGTCGCATCAAGAAGCTCGAAGCGCAGGAAGTGATCAAGCGCTACACGGTCGACCTCGATGCCGCCAAGCTCGGCTACCACGACTCCGTGATCGTGCAACTCACGCTGGAAAGCCACAGCGACGAGACGCTCTACGAGTTCGGCCGCGTGCTCGCCACCATTCCCGAAGTCCAGGAGGCCTACCTGGTCTCAGGCGACTACGACTACTACATCCGCATCGCGGTGCGCGACACGCGCGACTACGAGCGGCTGCTGCGCGAGAAGCTCTACAAGATTCCGGGCATCCGCCACAGCCAGTCGCACTTCGTGCTGCGCGTGCTCAAGGAAGCGAGCGTGCCGCTGGCCTGATCGCGCCCCAAAGGAAAAGCCCGCCGAAGGCGGGCTTTGTCATGTGCGCAGCAGGCGCTCAGCGCGTGGGCTTGAAGGCGCGCCGTTGGGCGTCGCGAGGCACGAACACCTTGCCGCCGCCGTTGTTGCCGCGCGGTGCGAAACCATCGCCGCGGGGTGCGCTATCGCCCCAGCCGGGCTTGCGGCCATAGCCGGCAGCGTCGTCGCGACCGCCGCCGAAGCCCGCATTGCCCTTGTGCTGGAAGCCACGCGGTGCCGGTGCACCCGGGCCGCGTGCAGGACCGCGATCATTGAAACCGCTGGCGCCCGCATAGCCGCCTGCGGGGCCGCCACGATGACCGCCGCCGCCGCCGAACTTGCGATCGCGCGAGTGGTTGTCACGGCTGTCGCGGCCACGGCCACCGAAGTCGCCTCCCGGGCGCGACTGCGGCGAGCGCTGCTGCGGCTCGAGACCGGGGACCACCTCGGCCTTGAACTGCTGGCGGCTGTACGACTCGATGTCGAAGATCTTGCGGCGATCGCGGAACTCGGCGAAGGTCACGGCCAGGCCGTCGCGCCCTGCCCGGCCGGTGCGGCCGATGCGGTGGGTGTAGTCCTCGGCCTTCATCGGCAGGCCGAAGTTGAAGACGTGCGTGATGGTCGGCACGTCGATGCCGCGGGCGGCCACGTCGGTGGCCACGAGGATCTGCACCTGGCCCTGGCGCAGCGCCATCAGCCGGCGATTGCGCAGGCCTTGGCTCAGCGCGCCGTGCAGCGCCACGGCACTGAAGCCGTCCTGCTGCAGGTCGTTGGCGAGGCCGTCGCATTCGACCTGCGTGCTCGCGAACACGATGGCTTGGTTGATGGTGGTGTCGCGCAGCCAGTGGTCGAGCAGCTTGCGCTTGTGCTGGGAGTGGTCGGCCCAGAACAGCACCTGCTTGATGTTGGCGTGCTTCTCCTGCGGGCTGTCGATGGTCACGCGCTGCGGCTCGCGCATCACGCGCTGCGCCAGCTGCTGGATGCGCGGCGCGAAGGTGGCGCTGAACATCATGGTCTGCTGGCGCTCGATGGTCAGCTGGTTGACTTCGGCGAGGTCGTCCGCAAAGCCGAGGTCGAGCATGCGATCGGCCTCGTCGACGACCAGGAACTTGACCTGGTCGAGCTTGATCTGCATCGAGCGCTGCAGGTCGAGCAGACGGCCGGGCGTGGCGACCACGAGGTCTGCGTTCTGCAGCCGGGCGATCTGCAACTGGTAGGGCATGCCGCCCACCACGTTGGCGATGCGCAGGCCGCGGCAATGGCGGACCAGGTCGATCGCGTCATGCGCCACCTGTTGGGCGAGTTCGCGCGTGGGGCACAGGATCAGAGCGCCGGGCGTGGCCGCCTTGAAATGGCGCGCGTTGGTCGGGTCCTTGCGCTTGGGCTTCTTCGGCAGAGCTTCGCCGCGCGCGGCGGCTTCGGCGGCCAGGCGCTGGAATTCGGCCTTGGCCGCAGCCTCGGCTTCGGCCTGGCGCTGCAGCAGGGTGTGCAGCACGGGCAGCAGGAAGGCAGCGGTCTTGCCGCTACCGGTCTGGCTCGACACCATCAGGTCGACGAAGCGCGTGGCGCCGTCGGCCTGGCCGCTGGCGGTCATGGCGCGCGGAATCACTTGTTCCTGCACGGTGGTCGGCTGGGTGAAGCCCAGGTCTTCGACCGCGGCGATCAGCTCGGGCGCGAGGCCGAGCTTGATGAAGCCGTTGGGCAGCTTCGGCTCGGTGGCTTCGACGGCGTCGAGCGCCTCGAAGGAAGTCGTTTCATCGGATTGCACAGGCGCAAAGTCGCCCTGCGCTTCAAAAGCGTCGGTCATTCAGAAATCTCATACGCGAGCGCTGCCGTGGGCGGCGCTCCGTTGGGTGGTGAAAAACATCAACCATCCAACGACATTCAGCAAGGACTTTCGTCTTTGCTGCGGCCCATTCAACGGGGCGCGGTGTGCAAGATAGGGAGATGCAAGAAAACGCTGCCTGAAGGGTCCCCGGCAGCGAAGCCGACGATTATCGCATGGCTTCGGGTTTTTACCTAATCCGCAATGCGCAAGAAGGTATCACGGTAGTGCGCGAGCTCCTCGATCGACTCGTGGACATCGGCCAGCGCGGTATGCGCCTGCTGCTTCTTGAAGGCGTTGTAGGCGGCCGGCTTCCAGCGCTTGGCCAGTTCCTTGAGCGTGCTGACGTCGAGGTTGCGGTAATGGAAATAGGCTTCCAGCTTCGGCATGTACTTGACCAGGAAGCGCCGGTCCTGGCCGATGGTGTTGCCGCACATCGGCGAGCCGTTCTTCGGGATGTAGCGCGCGACGAACTCGAGCAGTTGCTGCTCGGCCGCGGCCTCGTCCAACGTGGAGGCCTTGACCTTGTCGATCAGCCCGCTGCGGCCATGCGTTCCCTTGTTCCAGGAATCCATGCCGTCGAGCACCTCGTCGCTCTGGTGGATGACGAGCACGGGGCCGTCGATGCGCGGCACCAGATCGGGGCCGGTCACGACAACGGCGATCTCGAGCAGGCGCTCTTTTTCGGGGTCGAGGCCGCTCATCTCGCAGTCCAGCCAGACGAGGTTCTGGTCGCTCTTCTTGAGGGTGGTGGCGGGCACGGGCGCGGTCGGGGCGGTGGATTCTGACATCGGGTGATTGTCGTCGATGACCCTGTGCGCGAGCGGCTGGCGTGCGGGCTAAACTCGCCTCGCCATGTCCGCCGCCCTCCTCTTCACTTTTGCGTTCGCCTTCGCGCTGGCTGCAGGCCTCGTCGTCAAACTCTGGCTCGCCACGCGGCAGGTGCGTCATGTGGCGCGCCATCGCGATGCAGTGCCTGCGGCCTTCGCGCAGGCCATCGCGCTCGCAGCGCACCAGAAGGCCGCCGACTACACGGTGGCCAAGACCCGATTCGGCCTGCTCGAAATGGCATGGGGCACGGCGCTGCTTTTGGGCTGGACCCTGCTGGGCGGGCTCGACCTCCTCAACAAATTGCTGATGGACTGGATGGGCGGCGGCATGCTGCAGCAGCTCGCGCTGTTCTCTGCCTTCGCGCTGATCAGCGGCCTGCTCGACCTCCCATTCACGCTCTGGCAGACCT
Source organism: Variovorax sp. LjRoot84 (assembly GCF_964254305.1). Lineage (NCBI taxonomy): Bacteria > Pseudomonadati > Pseudomonadota > Betaproteobacteria > Burkholderiales > Comamonadaceae > Variovorax > Variovorax sp. LjRoot84. The sequence continues at coordinate 1,552,398 of NZ_CAXUTE020000001.1, read as the reverse complement.
TCAGGCTCGAGGAACGCTTCGGCTTCAACAAGATGACCTGGCGGCTGTGGCTCCTCGACGGCGCCAAGTCGCTGCTGCTGGGCGCGCTCATCGGCCTGCCCATCGCGGCGTTGATGCTCTGGCTCATGGGCGCGGCCGGCAACCTGTGGTGGCTGTGGGCCTGGGGCGCCTGGATGGCATTCAATCTGCTGCTGATGCTGGTCTATCCGACCTTCATTGCGCCGCTCTTCAACAAGTTCCAGCCGCTGGACGACGCCACGCTCAAGGCGCGCGTCAACGCCCTGATGAAGCGCTGCGGCTTTGCCGCCAAGGGCCTGTTCGTGATGGACGGCAGCAAGCGCAGCGCGCATGCCAACGCCTATTTCACCGGCTTCGGCGCCAGCAAGCGCGTCGTCTTCTACGACACGCTGCTGCGCCAGCTCAACGCCGGCGAAGTGGAGGCCGTGCTCGCGCACGAACTGGGCCACTTCAAGCACCGGCACGTCGTGAAGCGCATGGCCGCGATGTTCGCGCTGAGCCTGGCCGGCTTCGCGCTGCTGGGCTGGCTGTCGGTCCATTCGTGGTTCTATGTCGGCCTCGGCGTACAGCCCAACATGGCAGCGCCCAACGATGCACTCGCCATCCTGCTCTTCATGCTCGCGGTGCCGGTCTTCGGCTTCTTCGTCGCGCCGCTGCCGGTGCGCATTTCCCGCAAGCACGAGTTCGAGGCCGACGCCTATGCGATCGCGCAAACCAGCGGCGCCGACCTCTCGGCGGCGCTGCTCAAGCTCTACCAGGACAACGCCTCGACGCTGACACCCGACCCGGTGTTCGTCAAGTTCTACTACTCGCACCCGCCCGCATCCGAGCGCCTTGCGCGCATGGTCGCGGGTTGAACCTGAGAAAGCCGACCATGAGCAGCATGTTCAAACCCAAGGACTGGAAGCAGCACGCACGCCGCGCACTGAGCGCCACCGAGATCGTCGCCGGGCTGGCGCGGCTCGACGGCTGGAAGCTGACCGGCGACGGCGCCAATGTCGCGATCGAGAAGACTTTCAGCTTCGCGAACTACTTCGAGACCATCGCCTTCGTGAACGCACTGGCCTTCATTGCGCACACGCAAGACCACCACCCCGACCTTTCGGTGCACTACAACCGCTGCGTCGTACGCTTCAACACGCACGACGTGGGCGGCATCTCGGCCACGGATTTCGAGTGCGCGACGCAGGCGGATGCCCTGCTGGCAACGGCCTGAGCCCGATGGAACGCGCCCTTGGCTAAGCAACGCAGCGGCGCCGAGGGTGCCGCATTGCGCGACGGACTCGTCATTGCCAGCCATGGCCGCCACTGCCTCGTCGAAACACCCGAGGGCGAACGACTGATTTGCCATCCGCGCGGCAAGAAGAGCCAAGCCGTGGTGGGCGACCGTGTACGCTGGCAGGCCAGCGAGGACGAGGGCACCATCGAGCAGGTACAGCAGAGGAAGAACCTGTTCTACCGGCAGGACGAGATTCGCACCAAGTCCTTCGCGGCCAATCTCGACCAGGTACTCATCCTGATCGCGGCCGAGCCCGAGTTCTCCGAAACCCAGTTGGCGCGTGCGCTGATCGCGGCCGCGGCCGAACGCATCGCGCCGATCATCGCGCTCAACAAGAGCGATGTCGTCGCCCCCTTCGAACGGGCCTGGGCCAGGCTGGCGCCCTACCGCCGGATGCATCATGGCGTGTTGCCGCTGTCGCTCAAGGCCTCGCCGGAGGCCGATCGCGCAACCTTGATGAAGCTGCTGGCGGGCAAGACCACCCTGGTGCTCGGTCCGTCGGGCGCCGGCAAGAGCACGCTCACCAACCTGCTGGTGCCGGCCGCGCTGGCCTCGACGGCAGAGATTTCGCAGGCGCTCAATTCGGGCAAGCACACCACGACCAGCACCACCTGGTACTGGGTGGACGACGCGCGGACCACGGCGCTGATCGATTCGCCGGGCTTCCAGGAATTCGGACTGAATCACATCGAAGCGATGCAACTCGCGCACCTGATGCCCGACATCGCCGAACACGCCGCGGCATGCAAGTTCTACAACTGCACGCATCTGCACGAGCCGGGCTGCGGTGTGATCGCGCAGGTGGAGTCGCCCGGCCATCCGGGTGCGATCAGCCCCTCGCGCTATCGGATCTATGGCGAGCTGTTCGCCGAACTGAGCCAATCCCGCTACAAATGAAGGTGCTGCTGTATTCCCATGTGTTCCATCCGTCGGTGGGCGGCGTCGAGACCGTATCGCGCGCACTCGTCGAGGGCTTCGTGGCGAAAGGCATCGACTGCAAGGTGGTGACCCAGACGCCCGAGGGGGACGGCGCGCAGTTCCCCTTCGAGGTGATCCGCCAACCGGCTAGCGCGCGCGTGCGCGAGCTTCTGCGCTGGGCGGACGTGGTTCTCTTCAATGGCGCGAGCCTGGCGCTTCAGCCCTGGGTTCTGGCCTATCGCAAGCCCTTCGTCTGGGTGCATGTGGGCTACCAGGCCTCGTGCATCGACGGCGCCGGCTGGGTCGACAACGCCCCGGCGCCGCTCGAGCCCGTGGCGTCTTTTCTCTTTCATGCGCGCAGAAGCGGCTACGTACGCGGCTTGAAGGATGGCGTGAAACTGCTGCTGCGGCGCGGTATCGCCAAGTTCGCCGTTACCCGGAATGTCGCCATCACCCAGTGGATGAACAAGACGCTGCCGCTGCCGCGGCAGGTGCAGATCTACAACCCCTTTCCGATCGAGCGCTTCCAGGCAGCGGACCGCGGCGAGCCCGAGTACGAGTTCTTCTACATGGGAAGGATCGTGCAGGAGAAGGGCGTCGACACCTTGATCCGCGCCTTCGCGAAGGTCGTCCAACGCAGCCGGGAAGCGCCGCGGCTGCTGCTCATTGGGGATGGGAGCGCACGGCCGGAGATCGAGCGGCTGGTGGCCGCATCCGGCCTCTCGGCTTCCGTCGTCTTCGCCGGCTCGCAATCGGGCCCTGCGCTCGTCGAATGGGTCTCGAAGGGCATGATCGGCGTGATCCCGTCGGCGTGGTACGAGCCGATGGGCGGGGTCGCGGTCGAGCTCCTGGCAGCAGGCAAGAGCCTCATCGTCTCGGCCAAGGGCGGACTTTCGGAGTGCGTCGGCGATGCCGGTCTCGTCTTCCCGAACGGCGACGATGAAGCGCTGGCCGCGCAGATGCAGCGGGTGCTGGGCGATCCGGTCCTCCGGGCCGCGCAGACGGCAAAGGCCCGCGAACGCGCGCAAGCCTTCATGCCCGCGCGCTTCGTCGATCAGTACATCGGCCTGCTCAAGGAAGTGACGGGCCGCGCCTGAGGCGATTCAATCGAGGACCTGCGCCAGCGCATCGACCAGCGCACTGCACTGCTCCCGCGTGCCGATGCTGATGCGCAGGTACTGCGCGATGCGCGGCTGTCCGAAGTGCCGCACCAGCACCGCGCGCGCCCGCAGCGCCGCCGCCAGTGCGGCGGCATCGTGCGCGGGATGGCGCACGAATACGAAGTTGGCCTGCGAGGGCAATACCTCGAAGCCCAGATCCTCCAACTGCAGCGTCAGTCCCTCGCGGGTGTCGACGACGGCGTCGCGCGTCTTCGAGAACCAGACCTCGTCAGCGAGCGCGGCAATGGCGCCCGCCGTCGCCAAGCGGTCGAGCGGATAGGAGTTGAAGCTGTTCTTGACCCGTTGCAGCGCATCGATCAGCTGCGCCTGCCCGCAGGCAAAGCCCACGCGCAAGCCGGCGAGCGAACGCGATTTCGACAGCGTCTGCACGACCAGCAGGTTCGGATAGCGCGCGATCAGGGGCAGCGCGCTTTCGCCGCCGAAATCCACATAGGCCTCGTCCACCAGCACCACGCGCTGCGGGCAGGCCTGGAGCAGGCGCTCGATGCATGCGAGCGGCATCCCGATACCGGTCGGCGCATTGGGATTCGCGATCACGATGCCGCCGCAGCCGGCCTCGGCACGCGCCGCCAGCGCATCGGCATCGATGCGAAGTCCCTCGTCCACCCGCTGCAGCTCGCATGCGATCGCATAGAGCTGCGCATAGACGCGGTAGAAGCTGTAGGTGACGTCCGGAATCAGCAAAGGCTCGGCTTGCTGGAAAAAGGCGAAGAAGGCGTGGGCCAGCACTTCGTCGGAGCCATTGCCCGCAAACACCTGCGCGCTGTGCAGGCCGTGGCGCACAGCGATCGCTTCGCGCAGCGCGATCGATTCGGGATCGGGGTAGCGTTCGAGTCCCTTCTCTGCCGCCTCCTGAATGGCATCGAGCACTCGCGGCGAGGGCGGATAGGGGTTCTCGTTGGTATTGAGCTTGACCAGATTCGCGATGCGCGGCTGCTCGCCCGGCACATAGGGCTCCAGCGCCGCAATGCGCGGACTCCAGAAGCTTGGAGCGGTGCTCAAGGCCGACACACCCGGCTCAGCCCAGCAGGCGCGCCAGCGTGAGCAGCGCGAGCAGCACCATCCACATCACGACCGAACGCCAGACCAGGCCGACGACGCTGCGCAGGTGCGCTGGTTCAGGTTCGCGCCCCGGGGTGCTGCCGCTGTCGGGGCCACGCCCGCCGGCGAGCGGATCGCCCGCCTGCGCCCTCGACAACGGATCGGTCAGCGGGACCGGACTCAGGGTGCCGCCACCGAGCCGCACGTTGACGGCACCCGAGGTCGCGGCCAGGATCACGCCGTCGTTCTCGTTGGGAAAGCGCCGGGCGTCGTTGCGCCAGCAGTCGATCGCTTCTTCGAAACTGCCGACCACCGCGAAACCGAGCGCCGTGATGCGCGCCGGCAGCCAGTCGATCAGGCCCCAGGCCCGATCGGCCGCATGCTGGACCCACGTGCTGGACGGCTGGATCGAAGCGCCGTTCTTGTGCGCCCAATAGCGCGAGACGAATTCGCTCATCCGATAGAACACCGCGCCGGCAGGCCCCAATCCGGCGGCGGCGAGGATGGAGAACCAGGCGAGCACACCGAACACGTGCCGATGCGCCGCGATCACCGAGTGCTCGATCACGTGCCGCACGATCTCGCTGCGCGGCAGGTCGGCCGCATCGACGCGCTGCCAATGCGCGAGCAGCGAGCGCGCGAGCGCTTCGTCGCCCTCGTCGAGCGCATCGCGGATGCCGGTGAAATGGTGGCTGAACTGCCGAAAGCCCAGCGTGACGTAGAGCACCGCGACGCTCCACAGCACCGCGAAGGGCAGCCCGAGCGTGAGCACCAGCAGCCAGTGCACGCCCAATGCGAGCACCGTCGGCACGAGCACCGCAAGCCCCCAGGCCACCCAGCCATGGTGCGGCTTGCCGGCGTCGAAATTGCGGCTGGTCCAACGCGTCCATGCGAGCACGCTGCCGTACACGGGGTTGTGGTACGCAAGCGGGCGCACCTGCTCGATCAGCAACGCGCACAGGATCGCAAAGAAGCTCATCCGTCGATGATAGCGAGTGCCTCCATGGCACCCGGACGGGACGCGGCGTGGTTCAGGCCGAGAGGAAGCGGTAGAGGTTGCGCAGCATGCCCGCCGTCGCACCCCATACGTAACGCTCGTCAGGACCGTCCTGGTAGGGCATCGAAAACCACTCGCGCGACTTGAGGTCTTCGCCGACGAGCGCGTGTCGCCGGTGGTTCGCCGGATTCATCAGGTAAGCGAGCGGCACTTCGAAAGCCGCCGCCACCTCATAAGGATTGATGTTCAGCTCGAAGTCCGGGCGCACGAGCGCGACCACCGGCGTCACGATGAAGGACGTGACGGTGGTGTAGGTCGGCAGGCAGCCCAGCACCTCGATGTACGCCGCCGACAAGCCGACCTCTTCCCACGCTTCGCGCAGGGCGGCCGCTGCAATATTGGCGTCTTCGGGGTCGACCCGGCCGCCCGGAAAGGCGACCTGGCCCGAGTGGGTCGACAGATGCGTCGTCCGCTCGGTCAGCAGCACCGTGGGTTCGTCCCTCATCACGATCGGCACCAGCACCGCCGCCTGGGCGGGTACGCGATCCGTCAGCCGCGGCTCGCGCCGCAACTCGGGCACCCAGGCCGGCGGCGTGGCGAAGCGTGCGCGCAAGGCGCGCGCATCGAAGCGGGAGGGCGCCACCGCGGGCAACCCGACGTCGATACCGACCACCGGCACCTGGCGCGGGTCGAAGGACCGCAGCGCCGACGGCAGGACGGCGTTGACGGATTCGACGGAAGCAGCGCGCATGGTGGACGGTGGTGGTGTGGTCAAGAAAGGACTTGCTGAGTAAAACGCAAAAACTGAGCCAGCGTGACACGCGGCACAACAACAAAAATCACGAACGCTGGATGCATCGAAGCACAAATGCAAAAAGCCGCCTTGATCGGCGGCTTTTTGCACGACGGGAGGCGCTCTTTATTGAGCAGCCGCTGCCGACGACTTGCCCGGCAGCTTTTCCTTGATGCGTGCCGAACGGCCGCTGCGTTCGCGCAGATAGTAGAGCTTGGCGCGGCGCACATCGCCGCGACGCTTGACTTCGATGCCGGCGATCAACGGGCTGTAGGTCTGGAACGTACGTTCCACGCCTTCGCCGCTGGAGATCTTGCGCACCGTGAAGCCGCTGTTGAGGCCGCGATTGCGCTTGGCGATCACGACGCCTTCGTAGGCCTGCACGCGCTTGCGGTTGCCTTCGACGACGTTCACGCTGACGATGACCGTGTCACCGGGCATGAAATCGGGGATCTTCTTGCCGAGCCGGGCGATTTCTTCCTGCTCGAGGGTCTGGATGAGGTTCATTTGTTTCCTGGATTCGATCGTGCTCGCGCTACACAAAAGGCGTCTCGAGGCCTTGAAGGCCAAGGCGACGCGGCCGGCAGAGGATCGGGGAGCCAAATATTATAGCTTTTTTTGGAGCACTTTCTCGTCCGCCGGGCTGAGCCGTCCGGCTGCGCGTGCCGCCTCGATCAGCTCCGGCCGTTTTTGCAGGGTGATCGCGAGCCGCTGATCGCGTCGCCAGCGCTCGATCTGCACGTGATGCCCCGAGAGCAGGACGGGAGGCACGCCCTCGCCCTTCCATTGCTCCGGCCGGGTGTAGTGGGGGCAGTCGAGCAGGCCGTCGAGCGCCGGATTGAAGCTGTCCTGCACATGGCTGTCCTCATCGCCCAGCACGCCGGGCTGGAGCCGCGCGACGGCGTCGAGCAAGGCCATGGCGGGAATCTCGCCGCCCGAAAGCACGAAATCGCCGATGCTCAGCTGGTGCGTGACCCTCGCATCGATGAAGCGCTGGTCGATGCCTTCATAGCGCCCGCACACCAGCACTGCGCCTACGGTGGCGGACCATTGCTCCACCACCGCGTGCCTCAAGGTCTCGCCGATCGGCGAGAAGAGAAGCACCGGCGCCGCCGCGCCCCGGGCCGCCAGCGCCGCATCGAGGCAGGCCGACAACGGCTCGGCCATCATGACCATGCCTGGGCCGCCGCCGAAAGGCCGGTCGTCGACGCGCCGGTAGTTGCCGTCGGCGAAATCGCGCGGGTTCCACAGCACGACCTCGACCTGCTTCGACTCGTAGGCACGGCGCGTCACGCCGCTCGCGAGAAAGGGCGCGAACAGCTCGGGAAAGAGGGTGATGACGTCGAAGCGCATGGCGGCGCCGGAGCCGGGCGGCTCAGTAATCAGGCTGCCAGTCGACCGTGATCAGCCGGCCCGGCAGATCCACTTTGTCGACGAAGGCCGAGACGAAGGGAACCATGCGCTCGATCGGCTTGCCGCCCTCCTGGGCGTCCAGCACCAGCGTGGTCTGCGGCCCGCTGGCGAGAAGTTCGCGCACCGTGCCGAGCGCGACGCCTTCGCGGTTCACGACGGCAAGCCCGATCAGATCGACCCAGTAGTACTCGTCGTCGCCGGCGGTCGGAAAGCTCGATCGCGGCACGAACACGCGCGCACCGCGCAAGGCTTCGGCCGCGTTGCGGTCAGGCACGTCCTCGGACGAGGCGACGATGCAGTCGGAGTGTTCCTTGGCTTCGCGGATCGCGAGCCGGAAAGCGCCGGCGGTCTTTGCGCCGGGCGGCTGCAGAAACCAGCGCTTGGATGAAAAAAGCGCCTCGGGCTGGGCGCTGTGGGGCAGGACCTTGAACCAGCCCTTGATGCCCCAGGCGTCGGCGATGCGCGCCACCTCGATCGCGTCCGCCGGCAGTTCGGCGGCTTCGAGTGTGGGCAGCATCGCCTTGCCGGCCGCTTAAGCAGCGGCCTTCGGAGCCGCGGCGGCGGCTTGCTTGATCAGGCGATGGACCGTGGGCGAGGCTTGCGCGCCGACGCTCTTCCAATAGGCCAGGCGATCCTGCGCGATGCGGATGCTTTCTTCGTTTTCCTTGGCGGTCGGGTTATAGAAACCCAGGCGCTCGATGAAACGGCCATCGCGGCGAACGCGCTTGTCCGACACGACGATGTTGAAAAACGGACGGCCTTTGGCGCCGCCGCGGGAGAGTCGAATGACGACCATGATTTATCCTTCGGGTGGTGCAGCAAACCCGAATAGGTTCGCCCACGGTGTTCTTCCAGCGTCGAGACACGCGACATGGCCACCCGGCCAGCGACACGCTGAAAAGCCCACGATTATAGCCCGAGCGACTTTTTTCAACACCCTTGGCATTGCCAGGCGTCTCAGAATGACCACCATCCGCCCCAGCCGCGACGAGGACATCGCGGCAATCACCGCCATTTATGCCCATCACGTGCTGCACGGCACAGGCACCTTCGAGACCGAGCCGCCCTCATCCGCCGACATGGCTGCCCGACGCGCCGACGTGCTCTCGAAGAACCTGCCCTATCTGGTGGCCGAGCAGGACGGCGAACTGCTCGGCTTTGCGTACTGCACCTGGTTCAAGCCCCGTCCCGCCTACCGCTTTTCGGCCGAGGATTCCATCTACCTGGCCGACGCCGCGCGGGGCCAGGGCCTGGGTGCACGACTGCTGGCCGCGCTGACGCAGGCCGCCGAATCCGTCGGCGTGCGAAAGCTGATCGCGGTGATCGGTGACTCGGCCAACGCCGGATCGATCGGCGTGCACCGCGGCCAGGGCTTCGCCCATGTGGGCGTGCTCAAGGACTGCGGCTGGAAGTTCGGCCAGTGGCGCGACGTGGTCTTGATGGAAAAGGTGCTGGGCGAAGGCAGCTTGACGAGCCCCGAATGAAGAACAAGACCGTGGCCGCCTGGCTCGCCTTCCTCGGCGGGCCTCTGGGGCTGCACTGCTTCTATCTGCGCGGCTTCGGCAGCACGCTGGGCTGGCTGCTGCCGATCCCGACGGCGCTCGGCCTGTACGGCATCGAACGCCTGCGCCTCTATGGCGTGGACGACGGCTGGAGCTGGCTGCTGCTCCCGCTGCTCGGCTTCACGATTGCGGGCTGCGCGCTCACCGCTATCGTCTATGGCCTGATGACGCCGGAGAAATGGAACGCCCGCTACAACGCCGGCGCCGCGCCCGAGGCTCCCGCCGGGCGCACCAACTGGCTCACCATCGGCGCTGTCGTGCTGGCCCTGTTCTTCGGCAGCACGATCCTCATGGCCAGCATCGCCTTCAGCTTCCAGCGCTTCTTCGAGCACCAGATCGAAGAAGGCCGGAAGATTTCTCAGTAATCGCCGCTGCGCAAGGCTTCGACAAGCTCAGCCCGAGCGGACAGGGGTGAGGCCTGCCATTCAGAGGGCCGCCGCGCCCGGCCGCCCCCGGTAGGGGGTTGGCGAAGCGACACGAAGTGCGCGCAGCCTGGGGGCGCGCTAAAACACCTGGAGGCCGATCCAGTAGGCGATCGCGGCCACGAAGGCCGAGGCCGGGATCGTGAAGACCCAGGCCCACACAATGTTGCCGGCCACGCCCCAGCGCACGGCGCTCGCGCGCTGTGCCGAACCCACGCCGACGATCGCACCCGTGATGGTGTGCGTGGTCGAGACCGGAATGCCCAGCGCCGTGGCGAGGAACAGGGTCAGCGCCCCGCCCGTCTCGGCGCAGAAGCCGCCGACCGGTTTGAGCTTGGTGATCTTCTGGCCCATGGTCTTGACGATGCGCCAGCCGCCGAACATGGTGCCGAGCGCGATCGCCGCATAGCAGCTGCCGACGGTCCAGGCCGGCGGCGCCTCCGCGTTGCCAGCCGAATAGCCGGTCGCGATCAACAGCATCCAGATGATGCCGATGGTCTTCTGCGCATCGTTGCCGCCGTGGCCCAGGCTGTAGGCGCCGGCCGAAACCAGCTGCAGCGTGCGGAACCACCGGTCCACGCGCGACGGCGTCGAACGCCGGAACGCCCAGGCGACCACGATCATCATCAGCGAGCCGAGCAGAAAACCCAGGAGCGGCGAAACGAAGATGAAGGCCACGGTCTTCCAGATCCCGGCGGCGATCAAGGCGCCCGAGCCGGCCTTGGCAATCACCGCGCCCACGATGCCGCCGATCAACGCGTGCGATGAGCTGCTGGGAATGCCGTAGTACCAGGTGAGGAAGTTCCAGCTGATGGCGCCGACGAGGGCGCCGAACACCACGTGCACATCGACGATGCCCGGCTGCACGATGCCCTTGCCGACGGTCGCCGCCACGCTCAGGTGGAAGACGAAGATCGCGATCAGGTTGAAGAAGGCCGCGAACACCACGGCGTGGCCGGGCTTGAGCACACCGGTCGATACGACCGTGGCGATCGAATTCGCCGCATCGTGAAAGCCGTTCATGAAGTCGAATGCGATGGCCAGCGCGACCAGCACCACCACCACCCAGAGGGCGACCTGCACCGTTGTCATTCGGAGCCCGCGCTCAGGAGTTCTCGAGGACGATGCCCTCGATCACGTTGGCGACGTCTTCGCACTTGTCGGTGATCGTCTCCAGCAGCTCGTAGATGGCCTTGAGCTTGATGACCTCGCGCACGTCCGGCTCTTCGCGGAACAGCTTGCTCATCGCGCTGCGCATCACGCGGTCGGCGTCGGACTCGAGCCGGTCGATTTCCTCGCAGGTCTTGAGCGTGGCCTCGGCGGTGGCCGGGTCGGTGATCTTGCCGAGGAACTTGACCGCGTCCTTCACTCGCTCGCAGCACTTCACGCTGAGCGTGGTCAGGCGCGTGATCTCCTCCGTCATGTGGCGCACGTCGTAGAGCGCCATGGTCTCGGCCGAGTCCTGGATCAGGTCGGCCACGTCGTCCATCGTGTTGATCAGCTTGTGGATCTGCTCGCGGTCGATCGGCGTGATGAAGGTCTTGTGGATCAACCGGTTGACGTCATGCGTCACGCGGTCGGCAGCGCGCTCGGCATTGTCGACATCGCGGTTGTACTGCTCGCGCAGATGCAGGTCGTTGTAGTTGGCGACGAGTTGCTCGAAGGCGCGCGCGGCTTCGACGATGCGGTCGGCGTGCTGATTGAACATCTCGAAAAAATTCCCCTCGCGGGGCAGCAGCTTGCCGAACATGGCGCTCTCCTGGATTCGCGGCCACCACATTCATGTGACGCCATCGTGAAAAAACCGCGCAAGTGTACTGGTCGGGCGCGCAGACGAGGGTCAGAGGCGCTCGATGCGCTGGTCGGCCACCTGGGCGAGCTGGGCCGGCGTAACCTGCTCCGGCGCGATCTCCGCCAGCGGCACGAGCACGAAGGCGCGCTCGCCCATGCGCGGATGCGGCAGCGTCAGCACCGCCGTGTCCATCGCCACCTCGCCATGGCGCAGCAGATCGAGATCGAGGGTGCGCGGCGCATTGCGGTAGGGACGCTCGCGGCCCGCGCCGCTCTCGAGGCGCTGGAGCTCGGCCAGCAGCGCCGTCGGATCGAGTTCGGTCTCGAGTTCGACCACCGCATTGATGAAATCGGGCCCCAGGGCATCGACAGGCGCGCTGCGATAGAGCGAAGAGCGCGCCCCGACGCGCGTGCCGGGCAGCGCCGCCAGATCGTCCATCGCCTGCCTCACCGTCGCGCGCGCGTCGCCCAGGTTGGCGCCGATTGCGACGTAGGCCCGGCTCGCCGTCATTCGGCCGCGACGCTGCTGCCGGCTTCGCCGCCGCTGCGCGGCTTGCGCCTGCGGCGGCGCTTGCGCGGCGCGGCGGCAGCGACTTCACCGTCGGGCGGAAGCTGCGCCTCGTCGGCGGCGGCCGCCGGCGCACGCGCGGCAGGCACGCGCTGGCGGGGTCTCTTGTGCTGCTCGTCGCGCACCTGGTCCAAGAGGTCTTGGCGGCGCACCTCGTCGGCCGTGCTGAACTCCTGCCACCACTCGGCGATCGCTTCGCTGACCTCGCCGACATCGGCGCGCAAGCGCATGAAGTCGAAGGCCGCACGAAAGCGCGCCTGCTCGACCAGGCTGTAGGGCGTGGCGCCCGTGCGCTTGTCGAAGCGCGGCTGCATCATCCAGATTTCGCGCATGTCGGCCGCCAGCTTGCCGCGGCCCGAGACGTCGCCGATGCGCGCATTGAACACGTCGTCGATCGCATCCTGCAGCGCCGGGAACGCGGCTTGCGCGCGCTGGCCATGGCGGCCCTCGACGCGCTGGGCCCAGCCGTCGCGCACATCGGCCCACAGCACGCAGGCCAGGAGGAAGCTCGGCGCCACCGGCTTGCCTTCGCCGACGCGGCGGTCGGTGTCCTGCAGGGCGGCCTTCACGAAGGGCAGATCGGCACGCTCGACCACGACGTCGAGCAAGGGGTAGATGCCGGTCGTCAGCTCGAGCTTGCGCAACTGCGCGACGGTGGCAACGGCATGGCCGGTCTGCAGCAGCTTGAGCATCTCGTCGAACAGGCGGCTTTGCGGCACGTCGGCCAGGAGCTTGCTGGATTCGACCAGCGGCGCCGCGGTCTTGGGCTCGAGCTTGAAGCCGAGCGCTGCCAGCTTGGCCGAGAAGCGGATCGCGCGAATGATGCGCACCGGGTCTTCGCGGTAGCGCGTGATCGGGTCGCCGATCATGCGCAGCGTGAGCTTCTTCGAGTCCTTGATGCCGTTGTGATAGTCGACCACGATCTCGCTCGCCGGGTCGTAGTACATCGCATTGACGGTGAAGTCGCGCCGCGCGGCGTCTTCTTCCTGCGGGCCCCAGACGTTGTCGCGCAGCACGCGGCCGCTGGCGTCGACCGCGTGCTTCATGCCCGCGAGCTCGCCCTTGCTGGTGCGTTCGTTGCCAGCCACCTGCTCGGCGCCGTTGCTGTCCATGTAGGCACGAAAGGTCGAGACCTCGATCACCTCGTGCTCGCGCCCGCGGCCGTACACCACGTGCACGATGCGAAAGCGCCGGCCGATGATGAAGGCGCGGCGAAACAGGCTTTTCACCTGCTCGGGCGTCGCGTTGGTCGCGACGTCGAAGTCCTTGGGGCGCAGGCCGAGCAGCAGGTCGCGCACCGCGCCGCCGACGACGTAGGCCTCATAGCCGGCATCCTGCAGCGTGGTGACGACGTTCTTGGCGCGCTCGTCGACCAGCGCCGGGTCGATGCCGTGCACCGAGGCGGGCACCTCCTGGCGCTTGCCGAAACGGGCCTTGCCGCCCTGTGCGGCATCGCCGGATTTGCCGAGGAGTTTGTCGATGAATTTCTTGATCATTGGAAAGCTTCGGCGCCTCTGGCGCCCTCATTCATTTTCGAGCATCGACCGGATCAGCGGGATCGTGATCGCGCGCTGGGTCTGCAAGGCATAGCCGTCGAGCTGCGCGAGCAGTTCCATCAGGCTGCCGAGATCGCGGCTGAAACGATGCAGCATGTAGTCGAGCACTTCGTCCGACAGCATCACGCCGCGGCTGTCCGCGGCCTGGCGCAGCACGGCGCGCCGCTCCGACTCGCCGAGCACCTGCAAGTGGAACACATGGCCCCAACCCAGGCGCGTGCGGAGGTCCTCGCGCAGCGGCAGATCGGCCGGCGGCACGGTGCCCGCCGCCACCACGCCCCGCTGCAGGCTCTGCGCATTGACGAACCAATTGAAAGCGGCGTGCTGCTGGACCGCAGTGTAGAGATGCACGTCGTCGAACAGCACGGCACCCCAGCGTTCGTCGAACTCGGGCGGGTCCAGCAGCCCCGGATGCAGCCAGCCCACGCTCGCACCCTGCTCGCGCAAGGCGCCGCGCACGGCTTCGAGCAGATGCGTCTTGCCGCAGCCGCCCTCGCCCCACAGGTAGGTCGGCACCGGAGAATGCAGCGTGGTCGAGCGCGCGTCGCCGACCCACAGCGCCAGGTGCCGCAGCGCCGGCTCGTTCGGCCCGGCGAAGAAGCCCGCGAGCGTCGGACCGGTCGCAATGCCGATGTCGAGCGCGAGCTGCTTCATGCCATGGCCGCCGAGAGCGGCTGGGGTGGCGCGGATGACGCGAAAGAAGGGTTCATGGGACAGGGCATGGCGGCCCTTAAAATCGTGGCGAATTCTATCGGCCCGACTGCTTCGGTTGCCGGCGTCATTGTCCTCCTTCCTTTCGCCCCTCCCTTCCTTCGTCCGGCCAGCCCATGAACTCCACCCCGCCCACCCCGCTCAGTTACAAGGATGCCGGCGTCGACATCGATGCCGGCGACGCGCTGGTCGACCGCATCAAGCCGCTGGCCAAAAAGACGATGCGCGAGGGCGTGCTGGCCGGCATCGGCGGTTTCGGCGCGCTGTTCGAGGTGCCCAAGCGCTACAAGGAACCGGTGCTGGTGAGCGGCACCGACGGCGTGGGCACCAAGCTCAAGCTCGCCTTCGAATGGAACATGCACGACACCGTCGGCATCGACCTGGTGGCCATGAGCGTCAATGACGTGCTCGTCCAGGGTGCCGAGCCGCTCTTCTTCCTCGACTACTTCGCCTGCGGCAAGCTCGACGTCGACACCGCGGCCGCCGTGGTGGGCGGCATCGCCCGCGGATGCGAACTGAGCGGCTGTGCGCTGATCGGCGGCGAGACCGCCGAGATGCCCGGCATGTACCCGGCCGGCGAATACGATCTCGCGGGCTTCGCGGTCGGGGCGGTCGAGAAATCGTTGATCCTCACCGGCCAGAACGTGAAACCCGGCGACGTGGTGCTGGGCCTGGCGTCGGCAGGCGTGCACTCCAACGGCTTCAGCCTGGTGCGCAAGGTGATCGAGCGCGCAGGCACCGATCTGCCCGCAACGCTCGACGGCCAGCCCTTCCGCGAAGCCGTGATGGCGCCGACGCGGCTGTACGTGAAGCCGGTGCTGGCGGCACTGGCCAAGCATCCCGCTTCGACAGGCTCAGCACAGGGCATCAAAGCGCTGGCCCATATCACCGGCGGCGGCCTGCTCGAGAACATCCCGCGCGTGCTGCCCGATGGCACGGCGGCCCACCTCAGGAAAGGCAGCTGGCCGCAGACCGAGCTCTTCGCCTGGCTGCAGAAGGTGGCCGGCATCGACGACATCGAGATGAACCGCACCTTCAACAACGGCATCGGCATGGTGGTCGTGATCGATGCGGCCGAGGCCTCCGCCTGCGCGGCGACGCTGCGCGCCGCGGGCGAGACGGTGCACGAGATCGGCGTCATTGCCGAGCGTGGTACCGGCGCGGCCGTGGTCGTGGCCTGAGCGGCCTGCACCGCGTGAGCGATATTCCCTCCACGCCGTCATCGCGCGCGCTGCTGACGGCGAGCTACCTGCTGATCTCGGGCGCATTGCTGCTGATCATGTGGCAGGGCCTGCTGCCCGGCCTGCTGTGCGTGTGCATCGGTTTTCTGGGCACGCGCTGGATCGCTCGCGTGCTGGATGCCGGCCTGCGACGCTTCGTGCCCCTGCGGCCGCAGGGCCTGGGATCCGCCGTTCCCTCGTGGTCGCGCGTCATCGCCGCCACGCTGGTGATGCTGGCGCCGATCGGCCTGCTGAGCGTGGCTTTCTCCGAGGCGCGCGACTTTGTCCTCAACGCGCCGGAGCAGTACCAGGAACTGCTCGACTACATCGCGCGCACGGTGCTGGAGCTGCGCCTCAAGCTGCCGCCCGACATCGGCGCCTACCTGCCGGAAGGCGCGGCGGAGGTGCAGCGCGTCGTCGCCGGCTACCTGCGCGCGCAGGCCGGCGCGCTCGCGCTGACCGGCCGCGCCTGGCTGGGCGGGCTGCTCTTCGCCTACGTCGGCCTGATCGTCGGCGCGCTTGCTGCCGTTGCCGCCCATCCGCCCACGCGGCGCCCGCTGGCCGAGCAGTTGAGGCAGCGCATCACTCTTTTCGGCGAGGCCTTCGGCCAGATCGTGGCCGCGCAGTTCTGGATCGCGGCCTTCAACACCTTCCTGACCGCCCTCTTCCTGCTGTTCGTGCTGCCGACATGGGACCTGCGCCTGCCGTACACGCCGGCCTTGATCACGCTGACCTTCGTCGCCGGCCTGGTGCCGATCGTGGGCAACCTGCTGTGCAACGCGGTGATCACCGTGGTCGGTCTGTCGGTATCGCCGATCACCGCACTGGCCTGCCTGGCCTTCCTGATCCTGATCCACAAGGCCGAGTACTTCATCAATGCCAAGGTGGTGGGCGCCCGCACGCAGATGGGCGTGTGGGAACTGCTGGCCGTGATGTTCGCGGCCGAGGCGGTGTTCGGCCCGGCGGGGCTGGTGGCGGCGCCGCTGTTCTATGCCTACCTCAAGAAGGAATTGCAGGCCGCCCGGCTCGTCTGAGTCGCATGTCCTGATTTGATCGATTCTTGTCCGGTGCAGCGCGGACGGAATGTCGGCAACGGAGAAGAATAAGGCGCATCATCCACCCGTCTCCAGGAGATTGCCGCCATGAAAAGTTGTCTGATAGTGATCGATGCCCAGGAATCGTTTCGCCATCGCCCTTACTTCGCGCAACGCGACTATGTCCCCTACGTCGCGGCGCAGAACGCGTTGATCGAAGGCTGCACGGCGGCCGGCATCCCGATCGTTCGCATCTTCCACGTCGACGGCCCGGCCAGCGCAGGCAACCCCTTCGCGGTCGAATCGGGCCATGTGCGGCCGCTCACGGAACTGACCGGCTTCGATGCCGCCGCGACCTTCACCAAGCACCGCCACAGCGCCCTGGTCAACAGCGGGCTCGACGTCTGGCTCACCGAGAACGGCATAGGCCGGCTGATCGTGAGCGGCATCCGCACCGAACAATGCTGCGAGACCACGACGCGCCACGCCTCCGACCTGGGCTGGTCGGTCGACTACGTGCTCGATGCCACGCTGACTTTCGACATGACCCAGCCCGACGGCCGTCCGCTGTCCGCAGCCGACATCAAGGCACGCACGGCGACCGTGCTCGAAGGCCGTTTTGCCAAGATCTGCAGCGTCGAACAGGCGCTGGAGCGCGCGGGCGCCCTGGCCGTGGCCTGAGGCCGCGCGCACGATGAGCTTGCCCTCGATCCGGGTTGTCTTCGTGCTGCTGCCCCACAGCCTCGTGCTGGACTGGGCCGGCCCGGCCGAGGCCTTGCGCATCGCCAACCAGCAATTGCGCGCCAGCGGCCAGCCGGAGCGCTTCAAGATCGAATTCGCCTCTCCGGACCCGGCGGCGATCGGCTCGGTCGGCGTGACCCTCGCCGGCCTGTCGCCGCTGCCGGCGCAGTGGGACGGCCCGGCGTGGATCGTGCTCGTGGGACTGCCGGGCAACACGATCTCGACGGCGGGCCCGCAGGCGCAGGCCTTGCTGCAGTGGTTGCGCGGCCTGCGCTTCGAGCGCGGCCGGCTCGAGCTCGTCACGATCTGCGCCGGTGCCCTGCTCGCGGCCCACGCGGGTGCGCTCGCGGGCCGGCGCGCCACCACCCACCATCACCATCTGGACGAATTGCGCCAGGTGGAGCCGCGCTGCGAGGTGGTTGCCAACCGCGTGTTCGTGATCGACCCGCCGCTCTACAGCAGCGCCGGCGTGACGACCGGCATCGACCTGATGCTGCACCGGATCGCCGAAAGCTGCGGCGAAGCGCTCGCGGCGCAGGTCGCGCAGACCATGGTGGTGGCGCTGCGGCGCGGCCCGCACGATCCCGAGCTCTCGCCCTTCCTGGCCTACCGCAACCATCTGCATCCCGCGCTGCATCGCGTGCAGGATGCGGTGAGCGAGGAGCCGCAGGCAGATTGGAGCGTGCCGCGCATGGCCGACGTGGCCCACACCTCGGCGCGCCATCTCACGCGCCTGTTCGTGGAGCACGCGGGCGTGGCGCCGCTGGCCTATCTGCGCCGCCTGCGACTCGCGACGGCGCAGCTCGCGCTGCAGTCGGGCGCCAACGTCACGCGCGCGGCCGAACTCTCGGGCTTCGGCTCCGACACGCAACTGCGCCGGGCCTGGCGCCAGTTCGGTCTGGTGGGCTCGCCGTCGGAAGCACATCTGCTATCAAGACGATAGCGGCGTGCACTCATCCTGCGGGGTTTCGGCCGCCCTTGACGCTTCTGCCGGCACCTTGCCCTCAGGCTGCAGCCATTCGCGCGCATGGTCGCGCAACGCGTCGATCTGCAGCCAGATCAGCGTGAGCTCCGTGCGAACGAGGCGGGCGGCCTGGTCTGCCCCGTCGCTGGGGTCGATCGCCGTCGCGAGCGCCGCACGGACGGAGGACTCCTCCAGGCCTGCGCCCGCCGCATCGGGCTCCCCCCTCTCCAGCCCGGCAGACAGGACATCGAGCGCCGCTGCTGCGCCTTCGGCCGCTTCCCGCAGCACCGCTGCACGTTCCGCATCGGGCAGCGCAACGCGGTGCGCGCCGAGCGCCGAGAGATAGCTCAACAGCGTGTGCGACCGGATCAGGAATCGCAGCGCCACGCCTGCGCGCGGCCGTACGTAGCCGGGCTCGCGGAACATGTCGGCCACCGCAGTCGAGAGCGCCGCGTCGGCGTTGTGGGCGTTGCGCCGCGCGAGCCGGTAGGCCAGGTCGTCGCGCGCGCCCGAGCGGTACTGCTGGACGATCTGGCGCAGGTAGCCGGCATGGTTGCGCATCGCGGTCGCGGCCAGCTCGTCGATGCGCCGCGCCTGCCAGTGCGGCAGCACCAGCAGCACGGCGAGCCCCGCAATGGCGCTGCCGATGGCCGTGCCGACCAGCCGCGGCGCGATCAGTCCATCGCCATCGCCCACCTGGTTGAAGCACATCAGCACCAGCAGCGTGATGGCCGCCGTGGCCAGCAGATAGCGGGTGGTGCGCGTGGCAAAAAACAGCACGCCGGCCACCACGGCCAGCAGCGACTGCAGCAGCGGCTGGGGAAACAGCTGCAGCAGCGCCCAGCCGACCACCACCCCGAGCGCGGTGCCTGCGATGCGCTGGCCCATGCGCGCCACGGTCTCGCTGTAGGTCTGCTGGCAGACGAACAGCGTGGTCAGGAGGATCCAGTAGCCCTGCGCCGGATGAACCAGCTGCATCACGCCGTAGCCGGCGGCAAGCGCGATCGCCAGCCGCAACGCGTGACGGAACAGCGCCGAGCGCGGAGTGAGTTGGCGCCGCACGCGCTCCATCACCTCGCGCCAAGAGCGCGGCGAGCGGTCGAACAAGCCCATGTCGGTGCGCCCCGCCTGGGCGGCCGGCTGACTCGCACCCGCAAGCTGCCCGTCGAGCTGCAAGAGGTTCCGTGCAAGCGCCTCGATCGAGGCCAGCAGCGCCAGTCGTTCCGGCGTGGTCGCGCGCTCGCGCTCTTGCTCGATCGCACTGCGCAGCTCCGCCAGCGCCTGCACCGTCCCGGCGTCGGCGACGAAGGGCTCGCGCCGGGTGATCGAACGGGCGAGGCGCTGGCAAGCCTGTCCCTGCAGGCCGAGCACGCGCTGGCAGCGGTACAGCAGGTCACTGTGGAAGAAGGCATCGGCCAGCGCGTTGTAGTCGTCGTGCGACGAGCTCGCGCGCTCATGCACGTCCTGCGCGATCAGGTAGAGCCCGCGATAGCGCGCGATGCGACCCGTCGGTGCCCGAGCGCCGATCCGCCTGAAGATGCTTTCCTTGGCGGCATTCAGCTCGGCCACCACCTCGGCGTTGAGCTGCGCGAGCGAGAGCCGCTTGCGCTCGATGTCGATCCCGCGCAGCGGCTCGAACAGCGAGGCCTTGAAGCGCACGTAGTCGCCGAGCACCGAGAACAGTCTGATCAGGCGCTCCTGCACCGGCTGGGCCGGAAAGGCCGCGCACCAGAGCACCGAAAACACCCCGTACCAGGCCGCGCCGGCCAACAGCAGCACCGCCTCGGCCCAGTCTGCGGCGTCGCTCGCGGGCCGGTTGTCGATGCCGAGCATGGCGTACACCGCCAGGATGAGCGTCGCGAAGCCGATCGCCTTGTAGCGCGCCTCGACCGCGCCCAGCATCGTCAGGCAGAACGCCGCCAGCGCCAGAGCGGTGATGAACAGCAGGGGCTCGCCAATCAAGGCCTCGATCGCGAACGCCGCCGCTGCAAAGCAGACCAGTGTCACGACCTGGGCGCGAAATCGGCCGCGCCAGCTGTCATCGGTTTCGGCCAGCGCGCTCGCGATGGCGCCCAGGAACAGCGGGATCAACGCCTCCGGATGCCCGGTGAACTCGCACAGCGCCACCAGGCTGCCCAACGTGAGCAGCACCCGCAGCGGCTGCGCCCGGCCTGCGAATGCGCGAAGCCGCTGGCGAAAGGTGTAGCCTGCAAGTGAAATCATTGCCGTGGTCACGCATGATGCGTGCCACGGCACGGGCAGCTAAGGCAGGTAGCCGCAGAAGCGCAGCACGTGCCCGTCGGGCTCGCGGATCGCGAACTCCCGCAGGCCCCAGGGCTGCGACGCCACCGGTTCGATCACGTTGACGCCGCGCTTCAGGTAGGCGGCATGCAGTCCGTCGACATCCTGGCCGACATGGATCACGATCTCGCCGCGCCAGGGATCGGCTTCGCGCCGGCCGCATTGCCAAAGGCGGATGTAGACCGGGTCGCCGTAGCTGCGATCGCCTTTCTTCACGCGCGCATAGCTCGGCGGCTCGCCGGCGATGAAGTCGAGCTCGAAGCCCAGCACGTCGCAGAAGTAGCGCGCGGCGCGTGACGCATCGGCCACCGGCAGCACCGGCTGGATGCCGTGGAACTCGTGCCGCGTGCCGAGGTCGACCCCCGTGGCCTTGGCCTGGTCCATCAGTTCTCCGTCCGGCGCAGCGCAGCGACGCGTTCGGCGATCGCATCGATGTCGAGCGCGTCTTCGGCGTGCATCAAATAGGTTTCGAGGTCGCGCACCGCCAGCGCGCTGTTGCCCTGCTCGGCATGCGCCAGGCCGCGGTCGCGGTACTCGCCCCAGGCTTCGGGAAACAGCGCCACCAGCCGGTCCTGCACTGCGATCGCACGCTGCCAGTCTTCCTGCGCGCGATGGATTTCTTTCAGGTTGCGCAGCATCCGGCCGATGATTTCGCGCGGCGAGGCCGGCTGCAGGTACAGGCCCAGCGGCACGTCGAAGTCGCCGACCAGGCCGTTGCTGCGCTTGTAGGGCTCGAGCCGCTCGCTGAGGTCTTCGCGCGAGAGCGACTTGCCGGTGAAGGGGTCGATCACCACCTGGCCCTTCGGCAGCGTGACCTTGAGCATGAAGTGGCCCGGAAAACCCACGCCCCGCGCCTGCAGGCCCAGGCCCTGCGCAAGCTCCATCCACAGCACGGCCAGCGAGATCGGGATGCCGCGGCGCGTGCGCAGCACGGCATTGAGGTAGCTGTTGTCGGGATCGTAGTAGTCGTTGACGTTGCCGCCGAAGCTCAGGTCATGAAAGAAGAACTGGTTGAGCGCCCGCAGGCGCTGCAGCGGCGCCGCGTCGGCGGGCAGGCGGCGCCTGAGCCGCGCGAGCAGCTGGTCGACGTCGCCCAGCACCTGTTGCACGTCGAGTTCGGGATATTCGTCCTGCGCCAGGCTGGCGGCCGCTTCGAGCAGAGGAAAGTGATCGTCGCTCTTGACAAGCGAGTCGAAGTACTCCAGAGCAGTGGGTGCCGAGAAGCTGAACGTCATGTGTCTTTGTAGAGGAGCGCGCGGAGAGCGTCAAGGCGGCTGCATGCGTCGCGTTTCAACGGCGCACAAAACTGCGCAACTTGACACCGACGAGCGCGAGCACCGAGAAATAGAGGAGCGCGGCGCCCACGATCAGCGCCGCCAGCAGGCCGATGCGGCGCAGGCGCTCGGCCTGCAAACCGATCCAGTCGAAGTGCTGGGCGCCCCAGACCAGCAGCGCACCCAGCACCAGGGCGCCGGCCATCACCTGCAGCACGAACTTGCCCCAGCCCGGCTCGGGCTGGTAGCTGCCGCGCCGGATCAGGCCGACCAGCAGCCAGCTCGCGTTGATCAGCGCCCCGATGCCGATCGTCAGTGTCAGCGCCGCATGCTGCAGCACCGGCACGAGGACGATGTTGAGCAGTTGCGTGAGCACCAGCACCACCACGGCGATCAGCATCGGCGTGCGCGTGTCGTGTTTGGCGTAGTAGCCCGGCGCCAGCACCTTGATCGCCACCAGGCCGACCAGGCCGACCCCGTAGCCCATGAGCGCCATGCTGGTTCGCTGCACGTGCAACTCGTTGAAGGCGCCGTTGTGGAACAGCACAGCGACCAGAGGCTTGGAGAAAACAAGCAGGGCCAACGCGCAGGGCACCGAGAGCAGCACCACGAGGCGCAGGCCCCAGTCGAGCATCGACGAATAGCGCACGTCATCCTTGGCGGCGCGCGCGCCTGCGAGCTGCGGCATCAGCACCACGCCCAGCGCCACGCCCAGCATGGCGGTCGGGAATTCCATCAGGCGATCGGCGTTGGTGACCCAGCTGACACTGCCGGTCGCCAGATGAGACGCGATCTGTGTGTTGATGAGCAGCGAGATCTGCGCCACGCTGACGCCGACCAGCGCCGGCAGCATCAGCTTGGTGATCTTGCGCGTCGTCGGATCGGCCCAGGCCGCACGGATCGCCGTGATGCTGGCACCGATGCGCGGCATCATGCCGAGCCCGCGCAGGGCCGGTATCTGCAGCGCCAGTTGCAGCACCCCGCCCACCATCACGCCCACGCACTGGGCATAGATCGGCTCGATACCGAGCCGCCGGAACCACGGCGCGCCGAGCACGATCGACAGGATCAGCGCCACGTTCAGCAACACCGGCGACGCCGCCGGCACCACGAACTTGCGCCAGGTGTTGAGAATGCCGCCGGCCAGCGCGACCAGCGACATGAAACCGATGTAGGGAAACATCCAGCGCGTCATGATGACCGCGGCATCGAAGCCCTGCGGATTCTGTTTGAGGCCGCTGGCCATGGCCCAGACCATCAGCGGCGCTGCAATCACCCCGGCCGCGCAGACGACGACCAAAGTCCAGGTCAGGAGCGTCGCCACGTGATCCACCAGTTCCTTGGCGCCCTCTTCGCCGCGCTCCGTCTTGCTGGCGGCCAGCACCGGCACGAAAGCCTGGCTGAAGGCGCCTTCGCCGAACACGCGCCGGAACAGGTTGGGGATGCGAAAGGCGACGTAGAAGGCGTCGGTCATCGCGCTGACGCCGAACACCGAGGTCATGAGCACGTCGCGGACGAGCCCCGTGACCCTGGAGGCGAGCGTCAGCAGGGAGACGGTGGAGGCGGATTTGAACAGGGACACGGGCGGAAGTGTATGTGGCCGCGCGTGCTCTTCCGGGCCTGCAGGACGGCCTCGGGCTCCTCGCCTATAATGGAGGGCTTTGCTGCATCATCCTCAGACACCTAAGGAACACATCCATGGCATCCGCCAAGCCCAAGAAAAAGAACCCGCGCCTCGCGTCGGGCCGTAAACGCGTCCGCCAGGACGTCAAGCTCAACGCCGCGAACACCTCGCTGCGCTCCAAATACCGCACCGCCGTGAAGAATGTCGAAAAGGCGGTGCTCGCCGGCGACAAGACCAAGGCGGCAGAACTCTTCGCGAAGGCCCAGAGCATCGTCGACACCGTCGCCGACAAGGGCATCTTCCACAAGAACAAGGCCGCTCGCGACAAGAGCCGCCTCGCGGCCAAGGTCAAGACCCTGGCCCTCGCCCCTGAAAAGGCCGCCGCCTGACGTCATCAGGCATTAAGCCCGGACCGGTTTTCAGCCAGTCCGCCGTTTGATCGGGGTGCGCTGCAGCAAAGTGACAAAACCGCCTTCGGGCGGTTTTTTCATGTCCGGCCGCCCTCGGGCGGTTCTTCATGGGCGACCGGTTTTGGCATCCGGCACCAGGCAAGCCTCCGCCACTTGCAGCCCGTTGTCCCTGGCGAAATTCATCACGAAGTCCCAGGCCATCACCTCGGCCTCGCGCAGTTCGCTGCTGACCACCACGCACTTGATGCCATTGATGACCGTCGGCACGCACCAGGGCGAGTAGTTCAGATGACTCCCGGGCTGGGGCCCGCCCGGGCGGAACGAACACATCACGCCCGCCAGTCGCTCCGCCCAGTCGCTCGGGCGAAATGTCCGGCCATCTTGGGTGATGCCCTGGATGAAAACTTCTTTGGCGGAGGGGGAAACCATCGGTCGGCGAGAGGGAAACGCGCACCTGTGCTGCGCTGCACAACGATTCTATCCGGCGGTCCCGCGAGCGACACCTGCGAGGGCATTGCTGTGATGCTCAATCCTCAACGATGCTGTCAAAGGGCACGCCTAGAATCCGCGTTCCCTTTTCCGGAGATCGTATGAGCGCCACTGCCGCCCCCTCGTCGCCCCACGTCATGAACACCTACGGCCGCCTGCCGATCGCGCTGTCGCACGGCCAGGGCTGCCGAGTCTGGGACACCGAAGGCCGCGCCTACCTCGACGGCCTGGGCGGGATTGCCGTCAACACGCTGGGCCACAACCACCCCGAGCTGGTGCCCGCGCTGCAGGACCAGATCGCCAAGCTGATCCACAGCTCCAATTACTACCACGTGCCCGGCCAGGAACAGCTGGCGACCAAGCTGACCGAGCTCTCGGGCCTCACCAACGCCTTCTTCTGCTCCACCGGGCTGGAGGCCAACGAGGCCGCGCTCAAGCTGGCGCGCAAGTTCGGCCATGACAAGGGGATCGAGCGCCCCGAGATCGTGGTCTACGAGGCCGCCTTCCACGGCCGCAGCATCGCCACGCTGTCGGCCACCGGCAATCCCAAGGTGCAGAAGGGCTTCGGCCCGCTGGTCGAAGGTTTCATCCGCGTGCCGCTCAACGACATCGAAGCGCTCAAGAAGGCGACCGAAGGCAATCCGAACGTGGTGGCCGTGTTCTTCGAAACCATCCAGGGCGAAGGCGGCATCCATCCGATGCGCTGGGAGTACCTGCGCCAGGTGCGCGCGCTCTGCGACGAGCGCGACTGGCTCATGATGATCGACGAGGTTCAGTGCGGCATGGGCCGCACCGGCAAGTGGTTCGCGCACCAGTGGGCGGACATCTTGCCGGACGTGATGCCGCTGGCCAAGGGCCTCGGCTCGGGCGTGCCGATCGGCGCCGTCGTCGCAGGTCCGCGCGCCGCCAACCTGTTCGGCCCGGGCAACCACGGCACGACCTTCGGCGGCAATCCGCTCGCGATGCGCGCCGGCATCGAGACCATCCGGATCATGGAAGAGCACAAGCTGCTCGAAAACGCAGCCAATGTCGGTGCGCATCTCAAGGCCGCGCTGGAGCGCGAGCTGGGCGGCCTGGCGGGCGTGACGGAAATCCGCGGCCAGGGCCTGATGCTCGGCATCGAGCTCGACCGGCCCTGCGGCGTGATCCTCAACCGCGCCTGCGATGCCGGCCTGCTGCTCAGCGTGACGGCCGACAGCGTGATCCGCCTGGTGCCGCCGCTGATCCTCAGCATCGCCGAAGCGGACGAGATCGTCGCGATCCTGGCGCCGATCGTGAAAGCCTTCCTCGCGGAGCCTCGGCCATGAGCGACAAGACACCCGCCATCCGGCACTACCTGCAGTTTTCCGACTTCACGGCCGACGAGTACGCGCACGTCTTCGCGCGTGCCGCGCTGATCAAGAAGAAGTTCAAGGCCTACGAGAAGCACCAGCCGCTGGTCGATCGCACGCTGGCCATGATCTTCGAGAAGGCCTCGACCCGCACCCGCGTGAGCTTCGAGGCCGGCATGTACCAGTTGGGCGGCAGCGTGGTGCACCTGACCACCGGCGACAGCCAGCTCGGCCGCGCCGAGCCGATCGAGGACAGCGCCAAGGTCATCAGCCGCATGGTCGACCTGGTGATGATCCGCACCTACGAGCAGACCAAGATCGAGGCCTTCGCGGCGCATTCGCGCGTGCCGGTGATCAACGGCCTCACCAACGAATTCCACCCCTGCCAGATCCTGGCCGACATCTTCACCTTCATCGAGCACCGTGGCTCGATCGCCGGCAAGACGGTGGCCTGGGTCGGCGACGGCAACAACATGGCCAACACCTGGCTGCAAGCCAGCGAGATTCTCGGCTTCAAGGTGCATGTGAGCACGCCCAGCGGCTACGAGGTCGACCAGTCGATCGCCGGCATCCGCTCGGCCGAAAGCTACAAGGTGTTCAAGGACCCGATGGAAGCCTGCCGCGGTGCCGACCTGGTGACCACCGACGTCTGGACCAGCATGGGGTACGAGGCCGAGAACGAAGCGCGCCGCGCGGCCTTTGCCGAATGGTGCGTCGACGAAGAGATGATGCGCGTCGCCCATCCCGACGCCCTCTTCATGCACTGCCTGCCAGCGCACCGCGGCGAGGAAGTCCAGGCCGAAGTGATCGACGGCCCGCAATCGGTGGTGTGGGACGAAGCCGAGAACCGGCTGCATGCGCAGAAGGCGCTGATGGAGTTCCTGCTGCTCGGCCGGCAGACGGGCTGAGCTCGCGCCGGTGTTTTCATTCTGTTGGAAATAACCGACACCACGACCCCGTTCGCGGCGCTAACTTTGCGCCATGAACCAACGCATCTGGGATATCTCGCCACCGGTGCATGAAGGCGCGCCGGTGTTTCCCGGCGACACGCCTTACCGCCAGCGCTGGGCGGCCACCATCGGGCCGGGCTGTCCGGTCAACGTCAGCGAAATCACGCTGTCGCCGCATGTCGGCGCGCATGCCGATGCGCCGCTGCACTACGACCCGGCGGGCGCGACCATCGGCGACGTCGATCTCTCCCCTTACCTCGGCCCCTGCCGCGTGATCCATGCGATCGAGTGCGGGCCCCTGATCGAGTGGGAGCACCTCGCTCACGCCGCCGACAACCTGCCGCCGCGCGTGCTGGTGCGCTCCTACCGGCACGCACCCATCGACCGCTGGGACGGCGCGCTCGCCGCCTACGCGCCCGCCACCATCGAGCGCCTGGCCGCGCTGGGCGTGAAGCTGATCGGCATCGACACCGCCAGCATCGATCCGGCCGAGAGCAAGACGCTAGCCAGCCACCAGGTCATCCGCCGCCTCGGCCTGCGCGTGCTCGAGAACCTCGTGCTCGACGCCGTGCCCGAAGGCGACTACGAACTCATCGCGCTGCCGCTCAAGCTCGTGACGGCCGATGCCTCCCCTGTCCGCGCCGTGCTGCGCGAACTCACACCTACCCGACCATGACCCTCGACGATTGCCAGCGCCTCGACGCGCAAGACCCCCTCGCCGCCCTGCGCGACCTGTTCATCCTGCCCGAGGACGTGATCTACCTCGACGGCAACTCGCTGGGCGTGCTGCCCAAGGCCGCGCCGGCGCGCGTCGCCGAGGTCGTCGCCAAGGAATGGGGCGAAGGCCTGATCCGCTCCTGGAACAGCGCCAGCTGGATCGACCTGCCGCAGCGCCTCGGCGACAAGCTGGCGCGCCTGATCGGCGCGGCGCCCGGCGAGGTGGTGTGCACCGATGGCACCTCGGTCAATCTCTACAAGGTGCTGTTCGCGGCGCTGTCGCAGATGAAGGCCAGCGGCCGCCAGGTCGTGATCAGCGAACGCAGCAATTTCCCGACCGACCTCTACATCGCCGAGTCGCTGTGCCGCGAGCGCGGCTTCACCTTGAAGCTGATCGAGGCCGGCGAGCTGCCCGCGGCACTGACCGCCGAAGTGGCGGTGCTGATGCTCACGCACGTGAACTACCGCACCGGCGCGATGCACGACATGAAGGCGCTCACGGCCGCGGCCCACGCGGCCGGCGCGCTCACGGTGTGGGACCTCGCGCACAGCGCGGGCGCGGTGCCGGTGGCGCTCAACGACAGCGAGGCCGATTTCGCGATCGGCTGCGGCTACAAGTACTTGAACGGCGGCCCGGGCGCACCGGCCTTCGTCTGGGTGCATGCACGGCATGCGAGCCGCTTCGAGCAGCCTCTGTCGGGCTGGTTCGGCCATGCGGCGCCCTTCGAATTCACGCCGCACTACCGGCCGGCGCCGGGCGTGACGCGCTATCTGTGCGGTACCCAGCCCATCATCGCCCTGTCCGCACTCGAATGCGGGCTCGACACGGTACTGGCCGCCGAGCCTTTCGACGGCGATCAGGGCAGCATGGCGGCGCTGCGCACCAAGTCGCTGGCGTTGACCGACGCCTTCATCGCCCTGGTGGAAGAACGCTGCCCAGGCCGTTTCACGCTGGTCACGCCGCGCGCGCATGCGCAGCGCGGTTCGCAGGTGTGCCTCGCACTCAGCGACAACGAGCCCGGTGCCTACGCCATCGTGCAGGCGCTGATCGCGCGCGGCGTGATCGGCGACTTCCGCGCCGCCCATTCGACGAGCTCAGGGCAATCGGAGGACAGGGACATCCTGCGCTTTGGCTTCACGCCCCTGTACCTCGGCTTCGAAGACGTGTGGAATGCCGTCGAGCACCTGGTGCAGGTCCTGGAGCGCGAGGAATGGAAGCGCCCTGAGTTCAACCAGAAACTCGCGGTGACCTAGAGAGGGACGCACATGAGCACCGAAAAGATCGTCCACGACGAAAAGGCGCAGCTGGACTTCAGCGCCTCGATGAGCTACAGCGACTACCTGAGCCTCGACAGCATCCTCAACGCCCAGCATCCGCGCTCGCCGGCGCACGACGAGCTGCTCTTCATCGTGCAGCACCAGACCAGCGAGCTGTGGATGAAGCTCATGCTGCACGAGCTGCGCGCCGCGATCCGCTGCGTCGCGGAGGACGACCTGTCCAGCGCCTTCAAGATGCTGGCGCGCGTCTCGCGCATCATGGAGCAGCTGGTGCACGCCTGGGACGTGCTGGCCACCATGACGCCGCCCGAGTACAGCGCGATGCGGCCCTACCTGGGCAGCTCCAGCGGCTTCCAGAGCTGGCAGTACCGCTGCATCGAGTTCGCGCTCGGCAACAAGAACGCCGCCATGCTCAAGCCCCATGCGCACCGCCCCGAGCTGCTGGCCGAGGTCGAGGCGGCGTGGCGCGCACCCTCGCTCTACGACGAGGCGCTGCGCTTGCTGGCACGCCGCGGGCTGGACATTCCGGCCGACCACCTCGAGCGCGACTGGACCAAGCCTTATGAACTCAGCGACGGCGTCGAGCAAGCCTGGCTCGTGGCCTACCGCAACCCGAAGGCTCACTGGGACATTTACCAGCTCGGAGAGGAACTGACCGACCTCGAAGACGCCTTCCGCCTCTGGCGCTTCCGCCACGTGACCACGGTCGAGCGCGTGATCGGCTTCAAACGTGGCACGGGCGGCACCGGCGGGGTAAGCTACCTGCGCAAGATGCTCGATGTGGTGCTGTTCCCGGAGATCTGGAAATTGCGTACCGACCTGTAGCGCCGCCGCCGAGCTCGACAACGATCAAGGAGACGACGATGAGCAGCGATTTCTTTGCCGACGACGAGTTGAGCCAGCTGCGCGAGCACGGCATCGTGCTCTTTGCCGAGCGCGTGATCTTCGATGCCCGGCCGCCGATTCCCTTCGAGCAGATCGCCACGGTACAGGCCCTGTGCGCCGGGCCGATCCCGCCCGAACTCGTCGCGCTCTGGCAGCAAACGGCGGGCGGGCGCATCGACTACGACCTCCACCTGCGCATGAACGGCAACGAAGAGGCCGTCAGCTGGAGCGAGCTGTTCTGGAACGGCAGCGACGGCTACCACGACCTGCAGGGCTGGATCGATCACGAACGGCAAGTGGCGGAGGAAGCCGCCAAGGCGGGCGACCAAGCCTGGGACGGCAAGCTCACCGCCCTGCCCTTCGGCGGCTTCGAATACAGCGACCGCATCTACGCCGTGGTCGAGCCCGGCGCGGACTACGGCCATATCTTGGCGTGGAAGCAGGGCCTCCCCGAGGCCTGGGCGCACGCGCTGCACGAGGATGGATTGACGACCGTCGGACACGATCTGTACGCAGCCTTTGCCGTGCTGCACCTGGACGAAGACCCGCTCGAACCGGCCGGCGACTACTTCACCGGGCAAGCACTGCTCGAATACCTCGACGAGCGTCACGAAGCGCACGGCCTGTCCCTGGAGCTGATGGACAAGCTGGTCGCGTTCTACCGCCGCGCCACGGTCGACTGGAAGACACCGCTGGCCGATGGCACGCTGGGCCAGGACGGCCCGCTCTCGCGCATCGCATTGCGCCATGCGGTCGCCACCGACGATGCCGCGCTGGTCGAACGGCTGGCGGCGGCCGGCGTGGCGCTCGACGGCCCGCTGCAGGGCAGCGCGATCGCCACCGACCTGGCGCTGAGCCACGGTGCCCATGCTGCAGCGGCCGCGCTGGTGCGCGCCGGTGCGCCGGTGGCGCCGGACGCGCTCGACTACATCGACAGCGCGGTCTCGCCCGAACTCGTCACCCTGCTGCTCGATCACGGCGCCCAACCGAGCGCCACCGCGATCGCAGAGTGCGTGGCTTGCGGCGCGCCGGCCGCCGCACGGCTCATCGCCGCTGCCTACGGCCAGGCCCACGATGACCTGCCCGCGGCTTTCGAATCGGTCAGGAACGGGATGCTCGCCGAGCTCGAGACCTCGCTGGCCGAGGTGCGCACCGGCAAGGTGAGTCACTACCTGGGCGCGCACGGCCTGGCCGAGCGCGTCGACCATTTACAAAGCTTCGCGCTCTGATTCAAGCCCGGTAGAGCCAGGGCACGTCGAGCAGCCGCGCGCCGAGCAGTCGCAGGGCCGCATCGCGCCCCACGCGCACCAGGCCGGTGGCATGAAAGATCTCGCCGTTGCGCCGCGCCCGCGCCTGAACCTGGGCGTTGCGCTCCCAGCGCGCGGCCGCGTAGCGCGCCAGCGCGGCCGGCACTGCCGCCGAATCGCCTCCATCGAGTGCACCAGCCAGCGCCACCGCGTCCTCGATCGCCATGCCGGCGCCCTGCGCCAGGTAGGGCAGCATCGGATGCGCCGCATCGCCGGCCAGGGCCACGCGTTCGCTCGCCATCTGCTCGGGCCCGCTGAGCGGCGGCCGGTCGCTGAGCGTCCATGCGCCCCATGAAGGCATCGCTTCCAGCAGCGCCTGGAGGCCGGCGCAGGTTCGGCCGGTGGCCGCCTGCAGCGCAACCAGGCTGCTCGCCTGGTCCCAATCGCGCGCATCGCCGGCCGGCGCGGCCTCGGCCAGCACCACGACATTGAGCGCATCGCCGCGGCGCACCGGGTAAGCCACCGCATGCAGCCGCGGCCCGAGCCAGACGCCGATCTGCGTGCTGCGCAGCGCCGCAGGCAGCGCCGATTGCTCGATCAACGCACGCCAGGCCGTGTGGCCGGTCGCGCGCGGCGGCGGCGAATCCTCCACCACGCGCGAACGCACCGCGCTCCAGAGGCCGTCGGCGCCGATCAGCGCATCGCCCTCCCAGGCCCGCGCATCCGCACTCGACACGCAGACCGCACCGGCACGCGCCACCGCCTGGTCGACGCGCGTGCCGGTGTTGAGCGTGACGGCGCCGCTCCCGCGCACGGCAGCCAGCAGCAGCGCATGCAGGTCGGCGCGGTGCACGCAAAGATAAGGGGAGTCATAGCTTCGCAGCATCGCATTGCCGAGCGGCAGGCGGGCGATCTCGCGGCCGCCGGTCGCGCTGCGCACCACCAGCGCCTCGGGCCGCGCCGCGATGCGCACGAGCGGCTCCCACACGCCCAGCGCCTGCAGCCGGCGCGTGACGTTGGGGCCGAGCTGGATGCCGGCACCGACCTCGCCGAAAGCCACGGCCTGTTCGAACAGGTCGATGCGGTGGCGGCGGCGAGCCAGCGCGAGCGCGCTCGCCAGACCCGCAATGCCCCCGCCTGCGATCAGGATGTGAGCAGCCGGCATGCCCCGCTCAATGCGCGCGCGTCGCTGGCTTTGCGCGATCCGGCGCTGCCGAAGGACTGCTCTTGGTGGTGCCGCAACTGCCGCAGCTGTCGCACGAGCCGCAGCCCGAGCTCTTGGCGAGCGACTCGGCCAACTGCCGTGCCTGCTCCGCATCGACCAGGCCCGCGCGCTGCGTGCCCGACGCGAGCCTCGCCGCCGCGGCGCGGCGCCAGCCGGCGGGCATCCAGCGCCAGACCGCATAGATCGCGGCCAGCGCGACGATCAGCCCGACGATGATCTGTTGTGTCATCTCATCCTCCTGTGAGTGCCAGAGCAACCCTATAGGTTATCCAGCACGCAATGTAGGCGAGCGCGAACAAATAGCCGGCGATGATCCACACGTAGCGCCACGAACCGGTCTCGCGCTTGACCGCGGCCAGCGTCGAGATGCACTGCGGCGCGAACACGTACCAGACCAGGAGCGACAGCGCCGTGGCGAGCGACCAGCTGCCGGCGATCAGCGGCTCCAGCTGGCCCGCGACGTCGTCGCCGGTGGCCGACAGCGCATACACCGTGCCGAGCGCACCCACCGCCACCTCGCGCGCCGCCATGCCCGGAACCAGCGCGATCGAGATCTGCCAGTTGAAGCCGATGGGCGCGAAGATGTGCTCCAGCCCGCGGCCGATCATGCCCGCGAGGCTGTACTGGATCGCCGGCCCGGTCGCACCCTCGGGCGGCGACGGGAAGGTCGAGAGGAACCACAGCAGGATCGTGAGCGTGAGGATGATCGTGCCCACGCGCTGGATGAAGATCCACGCCCGTTCATAAAGGCCCAGAGCCAGGTTGCGCAGGTTGGGCCAGCGGTAGGCCGGCAGCTCCATCATCAGCGGCGAATGCTGCTTGCTCTCGCGGAAGCGCTTCATGACCCAAGCCACCGCCATCGCCGAGACGATGCCGAACACGTAAAGCGCGAACAACACCACGCCCTGCAGGTTGAACACGCCGCCCACGGTGCGCGCCGGGATGAAGGCCGCGATCAGCAGCGCATAGACCGGCAGCCGCGCCGAGCAGGTCATCAACGGCGCGATCATGATCGTGGTGAGCCGGTCGCGCCAGTTGCTGATGGTGCGCGTGGCCATCACGCCCGGAATGGCGCAGGCGAAGCTCGACAGCAGCGGAATGAAGGAGCGGCCCGACAGGCCCACGGTGCCCATCACGCGGTCGAGCAGGAAGGCCGCGCGCGGCAGGTAGCCGGAGTCTTCCAGCGTGAGGATGAACAGGAACAGGATCAGGATCTGCGGCAGGAACACGATCACGCCGCCCACGCCGGCGATGATGCCGTCGACCAGCAGGCTCTGCAGCATGCCCTCGGGCACGAAGCGCTTGATGAGCTCGCCGAAGGCGGCGGTTGCGTCCTTGATCGCGTCCATCGGCACGTTGGCCCAGCTGAACACGGCCTGGAACATCAGGAACAGCGTGACGGCGAGCACCAGCATGCCCCACACCGGATGCATCACCACGCGGTCGATGCGGTCGCTGGCGGCCAGGCTGCCGACCGGCTCGCGCACCGCCACGCCGAGGATGCGGCGCACCTCGCGCTGCGTGGCGAGCACGTCGTCGAGTCCCGGCGCCTGCCAGGGCTGGGGCGCCGCGACCGCCACCGGCGCATCGAGCGCCTCGAGCAGGCCCTTGGCGCCGCCGGCATGCACGCCGACGGTCTCGATCACCGGCACGCCGAGCTCGCGCGAAAGCAGCGCGACATCGACCACGATGCCCTGCTTCTTCGCCATGTCGGTCATGTTCAGCGCCACCACCATCGGCAGGCCCAGACGCTTGGCCTCGAGCACCAGCCGCAGGTTGAGCCGCAGGTTGGTGGCGTCGGTCACGCACACCAGCAGATCGGGCAGCGCCTCCTGGCTCCTGCCGGTGACCACGTCGCGCGTCACGGCCTCGTCGGCCGACAGCGCATTGAGACTGTAGGCGCCCGGCAGGTCGAGCACGAACACACGCCGGCCGGCGGCGGTGCGCAGCAGGCCTTCCTTGCGCTCGACCGTCACGCCGGCGTAATTGGCCACTTTCTGGCGGCTGCCCGTCAGCAGATTGAACAGCGCCGTCTTGCCGCAGTTGGGATTGCCCAGGAGCGCGATGCGGCCCGGCGGCGCCGACGAGACAGCGGCGCCGGGCTGGAAGTTCAGCGTCGCTTCAACCATGCTGCGCGGCTCCCGGCATCACGCGGATGAACGAGGCCTCGTGGCGGCGCAGCGCGAAGGTGGTGTGGCCCAGGCGCACGGCCAGCGGCTCGCGGCCCGGCACGCCATTGGCAACGATGCGCACCGCCTCGCCGGGCACGAAGCCGATCTCGGTCAGGCGCAGCACCAGCTCCCGGCCTTCCGCTTCATCGGGCCGAAGCACATCGAGCACGGTCGCCCACTGGTTGCTGGGAAGCTGATCGAGGCTGATGGCGGCCAAGGCCGCGCCGTTCGTGGTGGTCACCCGCGGAATCCAATTGTCAAAATGAGAATTATTCTCGAAAACGCCGGCGTTTGGCGAACCGGGGCCGAAGAATCCCTGCGTGCAAGGCATCATCCGGGCATGACAGACGAGCATCCCGACCTGCCCGCACACGACGTGCAACGCCGTCCCAGTTTCTGGCATTGGATCATCGAAGGCCTGCGCGCCTCGGTGCTGCTGGCCCCTCGCATCGCGGCCTCGCCCAGCCCCTGGCAGTTGATGCTCATCGTGCTGATCCCGCTCCTGCTGGTGCTGGGCATCGAACGGCTCCAGATCGACGGCCCGGCCACCTTCCACCCGGCCGCGGAGCTGAATGCCTGGTGGGCCACCGCACTCACGCTGTGGGTCGGCTGGGCGGCGCTGTCGCCCGCCGCCAGCGTGAGCCGCTGGTTTGCGTTGAGCACCTGGGCCGCCGTGCCCTGGAACCTGCTCATGGCGGGCTTCGCCCTCGCCTACTTCCGGGGCTGGTTGCCTCAACCGCTCACCACCACCTCGGGCTTCTGGGCGGTCTACGGCAGTTTGATCGCGTGCTGGCTGCTGAGCTCGGTGCGCCTGATGGCGCGCTGCGCGCCTTCGCGCATGCGCCTGGCCCTCTTCGTGCCCGGCATGCTGGCCATCACTGCCATCGGCGTCTGGCAAGACACGCAACAGGACCGCGAGCGGGTCTGGCAGCCGGACTACAGCGCCTCGGCGGCGCCGGAGCGGCCCCGGCTGCAGCTGACGCAGGAGACCTTCGAGGAACAGCAGGCCGTGTGGCAGCGCGCCGTCGCCGGGCTGGCGCCGCGGCCGGACGGCGAATCCCATGTCTACGGCCTGGTGTTCGCCCCCTATGCCTCGGAAGACGTCTTCCTGCGCGAAAGCGCCATGGTGGCCACCCTGCTCGAAGAGCGATTCGACGCCAAGGGGCGCGTGCTGCGCCTGGTCAACCACGCGACCACCACGCAGGAACTCCCCTGGGCGACGCCACTGAACCTGCGGCGCGCCGTGGAAGCGCTGGCCGCGCGCATGGACCGCGAGCGCGACGTGCTGGTGCTCTACATGACCTCGCACGGCGCGCGGGATTTCAAGCTCGCCGCCACGCACTGGCCGCTGACCGTGCCGTGGCTGACGCCGCAGGAAGTGCGCGAAGCGCTCGACGCGGCCGGCATCCGGCACCGCGTGATCGCGATCTCGGCCTGCTATTCGGGCGGCTGGATCGAACCCCTCGCCACCGAGGACAGCCTCATCATGACCGCCGCCGATGCCGAGCACACCTCTTACGGCTGCGGCAGGCTGTCCGAACTCACCTTCTTCGGCCGCGCGGTATTCAACGAGGAACTGCGCAAGAGCCACTCCTTCGAAGCAGCCTTCGCGGCGGCCGTGCCGGTGATTCGCCAGCGCGAAATCGACGCCGGCAAGGACGACGGCTTCTCGAACCCGCAGATCCAGGTGGGCGAAGGCATCCGCCCGGTGCTCGAGCGCCTGGCGAAGCGGCTCGACAGCAACTGAGCTCAGGCAGCGAGCAGCTGCCGCAGCACCCCGGCACGCGGCCGCGTGCCGGTCACAGAAGCAGGCTCTGCCTGTGTGCTCAGGCAGCGAGCAGCTGCCTGAGCACAAAAGGCAGGATCCCGCCGTGTTTGTAGTAGTCGACCTCGATCGGCGTGTCGATGCGCAGGCGCACCGTCACTTCCTGGTGGCTGCCGTCGGGACGGTGCACCACGATCTTGACGTCCATCTGCGGCTTGAGTTCGCCGCCGATCACGACATCGATCTTCTCGTCGCCGGTGAGCCCCAGGCTCTCCCATGAATCGGCGCCGCGGAACTGAAGCGGCAGCACGCCCATGCCGACCAGGTTGGCGCGGTGGATGCGCTCGAAACTGCGCGCCACCACCGCCTTGATGCCCAAGAGCTGCGTGCCCTTGGCCGCCCAGTCGCGGGACGACCCGGTGCCGTACTCCTCGCCGCCGAAGATGACGGTGGGCACGCCCTGCTCGATGTACTTCATCGCCGCGTCGTAGATGAACATCTTCTCGTTGCCCGGCTGGAACAGCGTGACCCCGCCTTCCTCGCGCGAACCATCCGGGCCCGGCGGGATCATGAGGTTCTTGATGCGCACGTTGGCGAAGGTGCCGCGCATCATCACGTCATGGTTGCCGCGGCGCGAGCCGTAGCTGTTGAAGTCGGCCTTCTGCACGCCATGCGCCTTGAGCCAGATGCCCGCCGGCGAGCTTTCCTTGATCGAGCCGGCCGGCGAGATGTGGTCGGTGGTGATCGAGTCGCCGAACAGCGCCATGATGCGCGCCCCGGTGAAGCCGGCGTCCGATGCGTGCGGCTCCATCTTGAAGCCCTCGAAGAAGGGCGGCTCGGCGATGTAGGTGGACTTGGGCCAGTCGTACACCTGCCCGGTCGTGCCCTTGATGCTGCTCCACAGCTTGCCGGGGTTGTCCTTGATCTGCTCGTAGTTCTTGCGGAAGGCCTTCGCATTCATCGCATAGTGCAGGTTCTCGTCGATCTCCTTCATGCTGGGCCAGATGTCGCCGAGGTAGACGTCCTTGCCCTTCTTGCCCTTGCCCACCGGCTGGGTCATGAGATCGACCATCACGTTGCCCGCGATGGCATAGGCCACCACCAGCGGCGGCGAGGCCAGGAAGTTGGCCTTGATGTTCGGATGGATGCGCGCTTCGAAGTTGCGGTTGCCCGAAAGCACGGCCGCGCCCACGAGGTTGTTCTTGGTGATCGCCTCGTTGATCTCGGGCGCCAGGTCGCCGGCATTGCCGATGCAGGTGGTGCAGCCGTAGCCCGCGAGATAGAAGCCGAGCTTTTCGAGGTACTGCAGGAGGCCCGCCTTCTCGAGGTACTCGGTCACGATGCGCGAGCCCGGCGCCAGCGAGGTCTTGATGTGCGGCTTGACCGTGAGCCCCGCCTCCACCGCCTTCTTGGCCAGCAGGCCGGCAGCCAGCAGCACGCTGGGATTCGAGGTGTTGGTGCAGGAGGTGATGGCGGCGATCAGCACGTCGCCGTTGCCGATGGTCACGCCGCTGGCTTTCACATGGGCTGCCGTGTCGCCGACGTGCGCTGATTCCGACGTTGGCTTGTTGTCGGCCATTTCGACCACCGGGCGCGGCGCGCCCGGCTTCGGGTCGTCCGGCTCCTGCTCCGCCGACTCGCCGTTGTGCGGCAGCGGATAGCGCAGCTTGAGCTTGTCGGCCGGCTGGTTGAAGCCGTTGGCCTCGTTGGGCTTGCTGTAGAGCTCGGAGAATTTGGTCGCGAGATGGCCGAGATCGATGCGGTCCTGCGGGCGCTTGGGGCCTGCGAGGCTCGGCGTCACGGTGCCGAGGTCGAGCTTGACGACCTTGGTGTAGTTCAGCTCGCCGGGCGCCGGCATGCCGAACAGCCCCTGCGCCTTGTAGTAGGCCTCGAAGCGCTCGATTTCCTTGTCGGTGCGGCCGGTGCCCTTGAAGTAGGCCACCGTCATCTCGTCGACCGGGAAGAAGCCCATGGTCGCGCCGTACTCGGGCGCCATGTTGCCGATGGTCGCGCGGTCGGGCACCGCGATCGAGGCCGCGCCGGGGCCGAAGAACTCGACGAACTTGCCCACCACCTTCTCGCCGCGCAGGATGGCCGTGACATAGAGCACCAGGTCGGTGGCCGTGACGCCTTCGCGCAGCTTGCCGCTGAGCTCGAAGCCCACCACGTCGGGCGTGAGCATGTACACCGGCTGGCCCAGCATCGCGGCCTCGGCCTCGATGCCGCCCACGCCCCAGCCCACCACGCCGATGCCGTTGATCATGGTGGTGTGGCTGTCGGTGCCGACCAGCGAGTCGGGGTAGTAGACCGGCGGGTCGCCGTCGTCGTTCGGGCTCTTGTAGACGCCGCGCGCGAAGTATTCGAGGTTGACCTGGTGCACGATGCCGAAGCCGGGCGGCACCACGCCGAAGGTGTCAAAGGCCTGCATGCCCCACTTCATGAACTGGTAGCGCTCGTTGTTGCGCTGGAACTCGAGCTTCATGTTGAGGTCGAGTGCCTTGGGCGTGCCATAGTGGTCCACCATCACCGAGTGGTCGACCACCAGGTCCACCGGCACCAGCGGCTCGATGGTCTTGGGCGACTTGCCCAGCGACTTCGCGACACTGCGCATGGCGGCAAGGTCTGCGAGCAGCGGCACGCCGGTGAAGTCCTGCAGCACCACGCGGGTCACGACGAAGGGGATCTCGTCGGTGCGCTCCGCATTGGGCGCCCAGTTGGCGAGCTGCTCGACATGCTCGGCCGTGACCTTCTGGCCGTCGCAGTTGCGCAGCACCGATTCGAGCACGATGCGGATCGACACCGGCAGCTTGTCGACGTTGGGGTATTGCTTCGCGAGTTCCTTGAGTGACCAGTATTTGCCGGCTTTGCCCGATGCGGTCTTGAAGGTCTTGAGCATGGGGGCAAAAGCGTGTGCCGGTTCTTTGGCCATGAGGAACTCCTGTGATTCGTGGAAGCTCCTTAAAGATAGCAGGGATCGATGACAACGGCTGTAGTCGGGGAGCGCACCCCAGCGCTCCGTAGGCTCATGCCGCGATCGCGCCGCGGGCCGCCGGCCGGCTGTGGCGCAGGCCCATCCATTGCAGTTCGGCCAGCACGACCACGGTCAGGGCTTGCGCAATCACCCAGGCCCACCCGAGCGGCGCGATCGCGGCCCCGCCGATGGCCAGCAGGGCAACGCAGGCCGCGGCCCAGCCGAAGTTGCCGACGACCACCAGCCCGATCAGCCGGCGCGGCGGGACGCCGCGGCCGGCCATCCATGCCGCGGCGGCGGCATAGGCCAGCAGGAAGACGCCGGTGCCCAGGAGCAGGGGCGCGGGCAGACCGGTCAGGCGGGCCAGCACGCCGGTGAAGGCCACCTGCAGCAGGCCGGTCGCGGCGCACGAAGCGGCATCGGCCCACATCACGCGGGGCAGAAAGCGGGAAGAAGCGAAGACGGACATGATGGACTCCTTGTGTGGCACGCCGCAGGCCCTTCCTGCCGCGTTGGGGTCCATCATTCCGGCGACACGGCGGACGGTCGATGACCTGGGAGGTCATGGCCGCGGCGCGCCGCTTCACTAGGATGGCGGCCATGAGCTCCCACAGCACACCTCCTACCGCGGCCGACCCCTTCGGCATCCACTTGCGCCACTGGCGTCAGCACCGCCGCCTGAGCCAGCTCGACCTGGCGCACGAGGCCCAGGTCTCGACGCGCCACCTGAGCTATGTCGAAACCGGCCGCGCCGAGCCCAGCCGCGAGATGGTGCTGCGCCTTGCCGAGCGGCTCGAAGTGCCGCTGCGCGAACGCAACACGCTGCTGGTGGCGGCCGGCTACGCGCCGATGTACCGGCAGCGCTCGCTGGACGATCCCGCCCTCGCCTCGGCGCGCCGGGCGGTCGACCTGGTGCTCAAGGGGCACGAGCCCTTTCCGGCGCTGGCGGTCGATCGCCACTGGAACCTGGTGGCGTACAACGCGCTCGTGCCGCTGCTGATGGCGGGCGCGGCGCCGGAGCTGCTGAAGCCGCCGGTCAACGTGCTGCGGCTCAGCCTGCACCCCGATGGCCTGGCCTCGCGCATCGCGAACCTGGCCCAGTGGCGCGCGCATCTGCTCGAACGGCTGCAGCAACAGATCGCGGCCACGGGCGACGCGGCGCTCTCTGCACTGCACGACGAACTGGCGGCCTACCCGGCACCGAACGTCAGCCACGACACGCCCGCCGCGGGCGGCGAGTTCAACGGCGTGGTGGTGCCCTTCCAGTTCGTGACGCCGCAAGGCGTGCTGAGCTTCATCAGCACCACCACCATCTTCGGCACGCCGGTGGATGTCACGCTGCAGGAACTGGCGGTGGAGTCCTTCTTTCCGGCGGATGCGCAGACGGCCGCAGCACTGGCAGCGCTCCACGAAGGAGAAAAAAAACCCGCCTAGAGGCGGGCTTTTTACTGAGGCGCCTGGCGGCGAGCAACGGTCAGGCCGCGACCGAATCCGCCACGCCCTTGTAATCCTCGATCTTGTCGAAGTTCAGGTACTGGTAGATCTGCGCGCTCGACGCATCGAGCACGCCGACGCTGGCCATGTACTCTTCCTTGGTCGGAATGCGGCCCAGGCGCGAGCAGATCGCGGCCAGCTCGGCGCTGCCCAGGTACACGTTGGTGTTCTTGCCCAGGCGGTTGGGGAAGTTGCGCGTGCTGGTCGACATCACGGTCGCGCCTTCGCGCACCTGCGCCTGGTTGCCCATGCACAGCGAGCAGCCCGGCATCTCGGTGCGCGCACCCGCGTTGCCGAACACGCCGTAGTGGCCTTCTTCGGTGAGCTGCTGCGCATCCATCTTGGTCGGCGGCGCGATCCACAGCTTGACCGGGATGTCGCGCTTGCCTTCGAGCAGCTTGGACGCCGCGCGGAAGTGGCCGATGTTGGTCATGCACGAACCGATGAACACTTCGTCGATCTTGGCGCCGGCCACGTCCGACAGCGTCTTCACGTCGTCGGGGTCGTTCGGGCAGGCCACGATGGGCTCGTGGATGTCGGCCAGGTCGATCTCGATCACGGCGGCGTATTCGGCATCGGCGTCGCCCTTGAGCAGCTGCGGATCCTTGAGCCAGGCTTCCTGCGCGGCGATACGGCGCTGCAGGGTGCGCGCATCGGCATAGCCTTCGGCGATCATCCACTTCATCAGCGTGATGTTGCTGTTGATGTACTCGATGATCGGTTCCTTGTTCAGGTGCACCGTGCAGCCCGCGGCCGAACGCTCGGCCGAGGCGTCGCTCAGTTCGAAGGCCTGTTCGACCTTGAGTTCCGGCAGGCCTTCGATCTCGAGGATGCGGCCCGAGAAGATGTTCTTCTTGCCCTTCTTCTCGACCGTGAGCAGGCCCGACTTGATCGCATAGAGCGGAATCGCATTGACCAGGTCGCGCAGCGTGACGCCTGGCTGCATCGTGCCCTTGAAGCGCACCAGCACCGACTCGGGCATGTCCAGCGGCATCACGCCGGTCGCAGCCGCGAAGGCCACCAGGCCCGAACCGGCCGGGAAGCTGATGCCGATCGGGAAGCGCGTGTGGCTGTCGCCGCCGGTGCCGACCGTGTCGGGCGTCAAGAGGCGGTTCAGCCACGAGTGGATCACGCCGTCGCCCGGGCGCAGCGAGACGCCGCCGCGGTTGCTCATGAAGTCGGGCAACTCGTGGTGCATCTTGACGTCGACCTTCTTCGGGTAGGCCGCCGTGTGGCAGAAGGACTGCATCACCAGGTCGGCGCTGAAGCCCAGGCAGGCCAGGTCCTTC
The DNA here is from genome assembly GCF_964254305.1 of Variovorax sp. LjRoot84. Taxonomy (NCBI): domain Bacteria; kingdom Pseudomonadati; phylum Pseudomonadota; class Betaproteobacteria; order Burkholderiales; family Comamonadaceae; genus Variovorax; species Variovorax sp. LjRoot84. Next base: position 1,510,768 of record NZ_CAXUTE020000001.1, on the reverse strand, counting down.
AGCTCGTCGCGCGTCATCGGGCCGGTGGTGTCCTGCGAACCGACGCTGGTCATCTTCGGCTCGCAGTAGGTGCCCGGGCGCACGCCCATGCCTTCCGGCAGGCCACAGGCGCGGCCGACCATCTTCTGGGCCAGCGAATAGCCCTTCTTCGAATCGGCCGGGCTGACCGGCAGGCGAAACAGCGTCGAAGCCGGCAGGCCCAGCGCCTCGCGTGCCTTGGCCGTGAGGCCGCGGCCGATGATCAGCGGGATGCGGCCGCCGGCGCGCACTTCGTCGAACAGCACATCGCTCTTGAGCTTGAACTCGGCGATGAGCTTGCCGTCCTTCAGCGCCTTGCCTTCGTAGGGGCGCAGCTCGACCACGTCGCCCATCTCCATCTGGCTCACGTCGAGCTCGATCGGCAGCGCGCCCGCGTCTTCCATCGTGTTGTAGAAGATCGGCGCGATCTTGTTGCCCAGGCACACGCCGCCGAAGCGCTTGTTGGGGATGAAGGGAATGTCCTGGCCGGTGAACCAGAGCACCGAGTTGGTGGCGCTCTTGCGCGACGAACCGGTGCCGACCACGTCGCCCACGTAGGCGACCAGGTGGCCCTTGTCCTTCAGCGACTCGATGAACTTGACCGGGCCGCGCTTGCCGTCTTCTTCCGGCGTGATGCCGGGGCGCGCGTTCTTCAGCATGGCCAGCGCATGCATCGGGATGTCGGGGCGCGTGGTGGCGTCGGGCGCGGGCGACAGGTCGTCGGTGTTGGTCTCGCCGCTCACCTTGAGCACGGTGATCGTGAGGCTTTGCGGCACTTCGGGCCGGCTGGTGAACCACTCGGCATCGGCCCAGCTCTGCAGCACCGCCTTGGCATTGACGTTGCCCTTGTCGGCCTTTTCCTTGACGTCGTGGAACTGGTCGAACATCAGCAGGGTCTTCTTCAGACCCTCGGCTGCGACGGCGCCCACTTCGGCGTCGTCGAGCAGGTCGATCAGCGGGCTGATGTTGTAGCCGCCGAGCATGGTGCCCAGCAGTTCCGTGGCATGGGCGCGCGAGATGAGCGTGCTCTTCTCGCTGCCGTGGGCCACGGCCGCCAGGTAGCTCGCCTTGACCTTGGCCGCGTCGTCCACGCCGGCAGGCACACGGTGCGTGAGCAGGTTCAGCAGGAATTCGCCGTCCTTGGCGGTGGCGTTCTTCAGCAGCTCGATGAGCTCGCTGGTCTGCTGGGCCGACAGCGGCAGCGGCGGGATGCCGAGCGCGGCGCGCTCGGCGACATGGTCAACGTAGGCTTGCAACATCTTTTTCTCCGGGATCTGAAACCAGTGGCGGCCTAGCAAAAGGCGGGCCGCCGGCGCCTTGATTTACCTCTTGGGTGCGTCCGCGCCCTCGAACAGGCTCTTGGGCGGGTTCTTCTTCATGTCTTCGGCCATCAGCGCCTGCTCGGTTGCCTGGCATTCGTCGGCCAGGCGTAGGCCCTGCTTCTGGCTCATCAGCATCGACTTGTTGCCCAGCTGAAGCCACATGGCTTCGGCACGCGGGTCTTCGAGGCGGATTGCGCCGGTGCGGCTGTTGACCGGGTGCATGAAATAGCGCGTGGTGCCGTGCGTGACGATGAAGAAGCCTTGCTTCTTCTCGCTGGCATCGATCTTCACGCTCGCGCCCAGTTCGCACTTGATGGTGCCGGTGAGCACGCGCTGCGCGACGGCCAGGTCTTCGGGCGTGAGCACGACGTCGGTCTCTTCGCTGATGGGCTTGGTTTCCTCGACCTTCTTGATGACGCGCTTGGGCACGACCTTCTGCGTCACGCTCTTGGCCGTACTCTTGGCCCGTTCCTTGAGGGGCGGCTTGGCGGCGGAATCCGCTGCGTTCTGGGCAAGGGCCGGCAGCGCGAGGGCGACGGCGGCGATCAGTGCGATCTTCTTCATGGGTGTCTTTCCTTTGGAGGAGGTTCGGTTTTCAGGAGGACGCCGGTGCAGCAAACCAAGCTTGCGCCTCGGACGGCAGCGCACGGCCGGTGGCGTGCGCACGCGAAAGTACCTGCCAGAAATGACGGTAGCTTGCGCGGTCGTGCAATGTGCCATCAAAACTGACCGGCGCCCAATCGGCGGCAGTGGCAGCCGCTATGATTTTTGTAGCCATTTGAATCTGCCGCTCATCGGGCGCGAAGGCCTCGAGGATGGGGCGGATCTGGTTCGGGTGGATGCTCCACATGCGCGTGTAGCCGAACTCACCCGCTGCTTTTTTCGCCGCGGCGCGCATCGCATCGATGTCGTTGAATTCTGTAACCACGCAATGCGACGGCACCTTGCCGTGCGCGTGCGCGGCCGAAGCGATTTCGAGCTTGGCGCGCACCACCAGCGGATGCGTGAACTGCCCGGCCGCGCCCATGCCCTCGGCCGGGATCGCGCCGCCGTGCGCCGAGACGAAATCCATCAGGCCGAAGCTCAGCGACTGGACGCGCGGATGGGCGGCGATGTCGAAGGCATGGTGCACGGCCAACGGCGATTCGATCAGCACGTGCAGCGGCACCGCTTCGGCGCCGGCCGCGTTGAGGGCCTCGACGGCCTCGCGCACGTCCTCGGCCGATTCGACCTTGGGCACCATCAGGTGGCTCAGGCGATGGCCGGCACGCCCCGCGATGGTGATCACGTCGCCGGCAAAGGCCGGGTGGTCGACCGGATGCACCCGTGCGCCCACGCGCATGCCGGGTGCGGCAGCCAGCGCCAACTCGGTGACCAGCGCGGCATGCTCGGCTTCGCCGCCCACGGGGGCGCCGTCTTCGCAGTCGAGCGTGACATCGAACACGCAGGCGCCGAACTCCTGGGCCATCTCGGCCTGCAGCGCCAGGCTCTTGCGCATGCGCGATTCGACGCCGCTGTAGTGGTCGCACACGGGCAACACGACGGCACCGGCTTGCGCGCCGAGCAGCACGTCCCGTGGATGCGCGGAAGTGCTCATTGCGTAACCTCCGCGCTGCGCGCTGCGGTATTCGCCTTGGGAACGGCCCGGCGGCTCATGCCTTGCGCTGCGCCAAGATGAACATGCGCGGGAAGGCCAGCAGGCGCTTGCCGTCGGTGCGCACGGGATAAGCGCCGTCGACACGGCGCTGGTACTCGGCCAGGTAGCAGGCCTGCAGATCGGCCGGCAGCCGGTCGACGAAGGGCTTGAGCCCGGTGCCGCGCACCCACTCGACGATCGCGGCGGCAGAACCCATCGGATGCTGGTAGGCGGTGCGCCAGACGTCGACCTGTGCCGAATCGGCCGCCAGCAGGTCGTAGTAGCCGTCGATCGGCAGCAGTTGCGTGCGCAGCTTGTCCGCATCGCCGATCACTTGAGTCCACGGCGCCTCGGCCGCGACTTCACGCATCAGCCGGTGCGTGGGCTCCTCGCGGTTGTCCGGCATCTGGATGGCGAGCACGCCGCCGGGCGCCAATGCAGCGAACAGGCGCGGGATCAGCGTCTCGTGATCGGGCACCCACTGCAAGGAGGCGTTGGCGTAGATCAGATCGGGCGGCAGCTCGGGCTGCCAGCGCGCGATGTCGCTGAGTTCGAAGCGGGCCTGGGGCAGGCGCTCGCGCGCGCTGACCAGCATGGCTTCGGAGTTGTCGGTGCCGAGCACCTCGGCAGCGGGAAATCGCTGCACCAGCAGCTCGGTGGAATTGCCCGGCCCGCAGCCGAGGTCGACCACGCGGGCCGCCCCGGTCAAGGGCACGCGCGCCAGCAGCTCCTGTGCCGGGCGCGTGCGCTCGTCCTCGTAGCGACGGTAGAGCGCGGGATTCCAGTCGAGCATGCCGGTGACTGACTGCGCTTAGAGCAGGTGTGCCACGCCGGCCTGTTCGTCCAGCAGTTCCTTCAGCGTCTTGTCGATGCGCTCCTGGCTGAAGGCGTCGATCTCGAGGCCTTCGACCAGCTTGTACTCGCCGTTCTCGGTGGTGACCGGGAAGCCGAAGATCACATCCTTCGGAATGCCGTACTGGCCGTCCGACGGGATGCCCATGGTGACCCACTTGCCCTTGGAGCCCAGGGCCCAGTCGCGCATGTGGTCGATGGCGGCGTTGGCAGCCGAAGCGGCCGAGGACAGGCCGCGCGCTTCGATGATCGCGGCGCCGCGCTTGCCCACGGTGGGCAGGAAGACGTCGGCATTCCAGACCTGGTCGTTGATCAGGTCCTTGACGCTCTTGCCGCCGACCGTGGCGAAGCGGTAGTCGGCGTACATCGTGGGCGAGTGGTTGCCCCAGACGGTGAGCTTTTCGATGTCGCCGACGGCGGTGCCGGTCTTGGCGGCGATCTGGCTGGCGGCACGGTTGTGGTCCAGGCGCAGCATGGCGGTGAAGTTCTTGCGCGGCAGGCTGGGCGCGCTCTTCATCGCGATGTAGGCATTGGTGTTGGCGGGGTTGCCGACCACCAGCACCTTGACGTTGCGGCTCGCAACCTGGTCGAGGGCCTTGCCCTGAGCCGTGAAGATCTGAGCGTTGGCGGCCAGCAGGTCGGCGCGCTCCATGCCGGGGCCGCGCGGGCGGGCGCCGACCAGCAGCGCGTAGTCGGCATCCTTGAAGGCGACCAGCGGATCGCCGGTGGGGATCACGCCGGCGAGCAGCGGGAAGGCGCAGTCTTCGAGCTCCATGATCACGCCCTTGAGCGCCTTCTGGGCTTTCTCGTCCGGGATCTCGAGCAGTTGCAGGATGACCGGCTGGTCCTTGCCGAGCATTTCGCCGGAGGCGATGCGGAACAACAGGGCATAACCGATCTGACCGGCGGCACCAGTGACGGCAACGCGAACAGGCTTTTTGCTCATGGGAAAACTCCAGGATGTGATGAAACGGTGCGCGGTCGCGGGTGCGGCCGCGGAGGTCGGGCCGGGCGATCCGCCCGGGCGCAAAGGCCGTCGAAGATTTTATGCCGATTTGCGCTTTCGATGGCGCCAGTCTTGTGTCTTATATAAGATGTCGGCCGACATGAGCACCTCCCCCACCGCGCTTGCCGAGCTGACGCCCTCGTTCAGCCCGCTCTACCAGCAGATCAAGTCCTTGATCCTGCAGAGCCTGCATGCAGGCGAATGGAAGCCGGGCGAGCCGATCCCGAGCGAGATCGAACTCGCGGCGCGCTTTCGCGTGAGCCAGGGCACGGTGCGCAAGGCCATCGACGAGCTTGCGGCCGAGAACCTGGTCGTGCGCCGCCAGGGCAAGGGCACCTTCGTCGCCACGCACGCCGAGCAGCACGTCCAGTACCGCTTCCTGAAGCTGGTGCCGGACAGCGGCGACGTCGACAGCGAGGGCCCGGCCGAGCGCGAGATCGTCGACTGCAAACGGCTGCGCGCGAGCGCCGACATCGCGCGCCTGCTGGCGCTTCGCACCGGCGATGCCGTCTTGCAGGTTCGGCGCGTGCTGGCGTACCGCGGAACGCCGACCATCCTCGAAGACCTCTGGCTGCCGGGCGCGCCCTTCAAGGGTTTGACGGCGGAGCGGCTGAACGCCTGGCACGGCCCGATGTACGCGATGTTCGAAACCGAGTTTGGCGTGCGCATGGTGCGCGCCGAAGAAAAGATTCGCGCCGTGCTGCCGGACGCGGCGCAGGCCGCGCTGCTCGCCGTTTCCACCGCCACGCCGCTTCTGAGCGTCGAGCGCGTGGCCCACACCTATCACGACACGCCGATGGAACTGCGCCGCGGCCTCTATCGCACCGACACGCACCACTATCGCAATGAACTTGGCTGAGCCTTCCGCACCACCGCTATCGAATCAGTAGCATCCGAGCGAGGCTGTGCGACGACTTCGCGGCGCACGAAGCGCGATGGTGCGTTGCAATAGAATTTTGCGTTGTTTGCATTTCCGCCAAAGACCAAGCCGCCCCTCGAAAAATATACCCGAAAGCCCCCATGACAGAGCTGGCCACACCACCCCGCCCCCCGCGACGCGAGTTCCGCAACATCAATGTCTTCACCGATGTGACCACCTACCGGCTTCCGCCGGCCGCCGTCGTGTCGATTCTTCACCGCGTGAGCGGTGCGCTGATATTCCTGCTGCTTCCCTTCATCCTCTGGATGTTCGACACGTCCGTGTCTTCCGAGTACTCCTACGCCCGCTTCAAGGCCGCCTTCAACAGCGGCCTTGGTTTCGTTCCGGGATGGTTTCTGAAGCTGGTGGTGCTGGCGCTGATCTGGGCCTACCTGCACCACTTCGTCGCCGGCCTGCGCCATCTGTGGATGGACGTGAGCCATGCCGCGGCGAGCAAGGAATTCGGCCACAGCTCGGCCATCGCCACGCTGGCGATCAGCATCCTCTTGACCCTGGTCCTCGGCGCCAAGCTGTTCGGCCTCTACTAAGGAGCACGAGATGTCTGTGAACTACGGCTCCAAGCGCATCGTCGTCGGCGCGCATTACGGTCTGCGCGACTGGCTCAGCCAACGCATCACGGGTGCCCTGATGGCGCTCTTCACCATCATCCTGCTCGTGCAGGTGATCTTCACGCGCGGGCCGATCGGCTACGACGCGTGGGCCGGCATCTTCGCTTCGCAGTGGATGAAGGTTCTGACCTTCGTCGTGATCGCTTCGTTGCTCTATCACGTCTGGGTCGGCATGCGCGACATCTGGATGGACTACGTCCAGCCGGTCGGCATCCGTCTCGTTTTGCAGGTTTTCACGATCGTCTGGCTTGTAGCGTGCGCGGGTTGGGCCATTCAAGTGCTCTGGAGAGTCTGACCCCATGTCCTATACCAAAGAACAAATCACCAAGCGCAAGTTCGACGTCGTCATCGTCGGCGCCGGCGGCTCCGGCATGCGCGCCTCGCTGCAACTGGCGCGCGCCGGCCTCAACGTGGCCGTGCTGTCCAAGGTGTTCCCGACCCGTTCGCACACCGTCGCGGCGCAAGGCGGCGTCGGTGCCTCGCTCGGCAACATGAGCGAGGACAACTGGCACTACCACTTCTACGACACGATCAAGGGCTCCGACTGGCTCGGCGACCAGGACGCGATCGAGTTCATGTGCCGCGAAGCGCCGAAGGTGGTGTACGAGCTCGAGCATTTCGGCATGCCCTTCGACCGCAATCCGGACGGCACCATCTACCAGCGCCCCTTCGGCGGCCACACCGCCAACTACGGCGAGAAGCCCGTGCAGCGCGCCTGCGCGGCGGCCGACCGCACCGGCCACGCGATGCTGCACACGCTCTATCAGAAGAACGTCGAGGCACGCACGCAATTCTTCGTCGAGTGGATGGCGCTCGACCTGATCCGCGACGCCGAGGGCGATGTGGTCGGCGTGACCGCGCTCGAGATGGAAACCGGAGATCTGCACATCCTGCAGGCCAAGACCGTGCTGCTGGCCACCGGCGGCGCGGGCCGCATCTTCGCGGCCTCGACCAACGCCTTCATCAACACCGGCGACGGCCTCGGCATGGCGGCGCGCTCGGGCATTCCGCTGCAGGACATGGAGTTCTGGCAGTTCCACCCGACCGGCGTGGCCGGCGCCGGCGTCTTGCTGACCGAAGGCTGCCGCGGCGAAGGCGCGATCCTGCTCAACAGCAACGGCGAACGATTCATGGAGCGCTACGCGCCTACGCTCAAGGACCTGGCGCCGCGCGATTTCGTCTCGCGCTCGATGGACCAGGAAATCAAGGAAGGCCGCGGCTGCGGCCCGAACAAGGACTACGTGCTGCTGAAGCTCGATCACCTCGGTGCCGAGACCATCCACAAGCGCCTGCCTTCGGTGTACGAGATCGGCGTCAACTTCGCCAACGTCGATATCACGAAGGAGCCGATCCCGGTGGTGCCGACCATCCACTACCAGATGGGCGGCATTCCGACCAACATCAACGGCCAGGTCGTGATCCAGAAGGGCGAGGAAAACAGCGCCGTGGTCAACGGCCTGTACGCGGTGGGCGAATGCTCCTGCGTGAGCGTGCACGGCGCCAACCGCCTGGGCACCAATTCGCTGCTCGACCTGCTGGTGTTCGGCCGCGCGGCCGGAAACCACATCGTCGAATTCAACGACAAGCTGAAGGAACACAAGCCGCTGCCCGCCGATGCCGCCGATCGCACGCTGGAACGCCTGAACCAGCTCGAGTCGTCGACTTCGGGCGAGTATGCGCAAGACGTGGCCGGCGAGATCCGCTCCGTGATGCAGCAGCACGCCGCCGTGTTCCGCAAGCAGGCTTCCATGGACGAGGGCGTCAAGAAGATCGCCGCCGTGCGTGAGCGCGTGGCCAAGGTCACGCTGAAAGACAAGTCGCGCGTCTTCAACACCGCGCGCATCGAGGCGCTGGAAGTCGACAACCTGATCGAGGTGGCGCAGGCCACCATGGTCTCGGCCGCCGCGCGCAAGGAGTGCCGCGGCGCGCACACGGTCGAAGACTACGAGCGCCCGTCCGACGATCCCGTTGCGCCGCTGGGCCGCGACGACGCCAACTGGATGAAGCACACGCTCTGGTACAGCCAGGACAACCGCCTGTCCTACAAGCCCGTCAAGCTGAAGCCGCTGACGGTCGAGTCCGTGCCTCCCAAGGTCCGTACCTTCTAAGAACATATCTCAAGGTTTTCACGATGAAGCGCACATTCCAGATCTACCGCTACGACCCGGACAAGGACGCCAAGCCCTACATGCAGACCGTCGAGATCGAGCTCGACGGCCACGAGCGCATGCTGCTCGACGCCCTGATGAAGCTGAAGGCGCAGGATCCGACGCTGTCGTTCCGCCGCTCCTGCCGCGAAGGCGTCTGCGGCTCGGACGCGATGAACATCAACGGCAAGAACGGCCTCGCCTGCCTGACCAACATGCTCACGCTCAAGGGCACGATCGTGCTGAAGCCGCTGCCCGGGCTGCCGGTGATCCGCGACCTGATCGTGGACATGACGCAGTTCTTCAAACAGTACAACTCGATCAAGCCCTACCTGCAGAACGACAGCGTGCCGCCCGAAAAGGAGCGCCTGCAGTCGCCCGAAGAGCGCGATGAGCTGAACGGCCTGTACGAATGCATCCTGTGCGCGAGCTGTTCGACCAGCTGCCCGAGCTTCTGGTGGAACCCCGACAAGTTCGTCGGCCCGGCCGGCCTGCTGCAGGCCTACCGCTTCATCGCCGACAGCCGCGACGAGGCCACCGCCGAGCGCCTGGACAACCTCGAAGACCCGTACCGCCTGTTCCGCTGCCACACGATCATGAACTGCGTCGACGTGTGCCCGAAGAACCTGAACCCGACCAAGGCGATCGGCAAGATCAAGGAACTGATGGTGCGCCGCGCCATCTGAACTTTTCAAGACCATGCAATCCGCCACCGACCTCCGGCAGCCGATCAGCGAACGTGCGCTGAGCAAGCTGCGATGGCGCTGCCGGCGCGGCTTGCTCGAAAACGACCTCTTCATCGCGCGCTTCTTCGAGCGGCATGAAGAAGGTCTGACCTGCGGGCAGGCGCAGGCATTGGAGACATTGATGGACCTGTCGGACAACGATCTGCTCGACCTGCTGCTTCGAAGAAAGGAACCCGAGCCCGAATGGGCCGGGGCCGACGTGATCGAACTCCTGCAGTTGATGCGCACCGACGGCGCGCAATCCCAACCCTCCTGAACATTCTTTGAAAGACACTCGCAATGAAAGCATCCGAGACCAAGGCCACCCTGTCGTTCAGCAACGGCGGACAGAACGTCGAGCTGCCGATCTACAAGGGCACCATGGGCCCCGACGTGATCGACATCCGCAAGCTCTATGCCCAGACAGGGATGTTCACCTACGACCCGGGCTTCATGTCGACGGCCTCGTGCGAGTCGGCCATCACCTACATCGACGGCGACAAGGGCGAGCTGCTGTACCGCGGCTACCCGATCGAGCAGCTCGCCACCAACTGCGACTTCCTTGAGACTTGTCATCTGCTGCTGTACGGCGAGCTGCCGAACGCGACGCAGAAGGCCGGCTTCACCAAGCTCGTGACCAACCACACGATGGTCAACGAGCAGATGCAGTTCTTCCTGCGCGGTTTCCGCCGCGATGCGCACCCGATGGCCATCATGACCGGCCTGGTCGGCGCGCTGTCGGCCTTCTATCACGACAGCACCGACATCACCAATCCGAAGCACCGGGAGATCGCCGCGATCCGCCTGATCGCGAAGATGCCGACGCTCGTGGCCATGGCCTACAAGTACACGATCGGCCAGCCCTACATGTACCCGAAGAACGACCTCAGCTATGCGGGCAACTTCCTGCACATGATGTTCGCGACGCCCTGCGAGGAATACAAGGTGAGCCCGGTGCTCGAGCGCGCGCTCGACCGGATCTTCATCCTGCATGCCGACCACGAGCAGAACGCCTCGACCTCGACCGTGCGCCTGTGCGGATCGTCGGGCACCAACCCCTTCGCGGCGATCGCGGCGGGCGTGGCCTGCCTCTGGGGCCCGGCCCACGGCGGCGCCAACGAGGCGGCGCTCAACATGCTCCACGACATCCAGAAGGCCGGCGGCGTCGACAAGATCGGCGAGTTCATCAAGCAGGTCAAGGACAAGAACTCGAACGTCAAGCTGATGGGCTTCGGGCACCGCGTCTACAAGAACTACGATCCGCGCGCCAAGCTGATGCAGGAAACCTGCAAGGAAGTGCTGAGCGAATTGGGCCTCGAGAACGACCCGCTGTTCAAGCTCGCGATGGCGCTCGAGAAGATCGCGCTCGAAGACGAATACTTCGTCTCGCGCAAGCTCTACCCGAACGTCGACTTCTACTCGGGCATCGTGCAGCGCGCGATCGGCATTCCGGTGCCGCTCTTCACCGCCATCTTCGCGCTCGCGCGCACCGTCGGCTGGATCGCCCAGCTCAACGAGATGATCGGCGACCCGGAGTACAAGATCGGCCGTCCGCGCCAGCTCTTCGAAGGCTCGCCCAAGCGCGACGTGCAACCCATCGCCCAGCGCTGAGCCTCGCGTTCGCGCTCAACTCGGAAAGCTGCCCTCGGGCAGCTTTTTTGCGTCTTGGCTGACACGCGGCGCCGGCAAGGGAGGAATAGGCTGCAAGGCACCTCAACGAAGGAGTTCCGCCATGAAGAAACTTGCCGCATTGGTCGCCATTGCATTCACTCTCTCCGTGCCGCTGGCTGGCTGCAACACCTGGAGAGGTGCCGGCCAAGACGTGCAGAAGGCCGGGGAAAAGATGGAGGACGCGGGCAAGAAGAAGCAATGACGACGCACTCGCCCATCGCACGCCGACAGTAATGTCATCGCGCATCGCGATGGCTCCTCCTTAGAAACCGAAGGAAAATACGGGACTCCATCTCCATACGAGATGCCAAGCCCCGTATGACCTCCTCAGAACGCAGCTTCGCCCGCCGCATCGACCTTACGTCGCTGCAGTTGTTCGTGGCCGTCTGCGAGCTCGGCAGCATCGGACGCGCGGCGGAGCGCGAATTCATCGCGGCTTCGGCCATCAGCAAGCGGCTCTCGGATCTCGAAGCCACCCTCGGCACCCCCCTGCTCTATCGCCATGCGCGCGGCGTCGACCTGACGCCCGCTGGCGAGAGCCTTCTTCACCACGCGCGCTCGGTGCTCTACAGCCTCGAGAAGATGCAGGGCGAACTGAGCGAATACGCCGACGGCGTGCGCGGCCATGTGCGCGTGCACGCCAACATCTCGGCCATCGTGCAGTTCCTGCCCGAGGACCTCGGCGCTTTCACGCGCGAGCACGACGCGATCAAGATCGACCTGGAAGAGCACCTCAGCAGCGAGGTGGTGCGTGCGGTCCACGAGGGTGCTGCGGACCTCGGCATCTGCCACGTGCCCGAAGGCACGAGCGAACTGCAGAGCCTGCTGTACCGCCACGATTCGCTGGTGCTGATCGTGCCCGCCGGCCATCCGCTGGCGGCGCAGCGCGCGATCGATTTCGCGGACTCGCTCGATGTCGACCACGTCGGCCTGCACACCAACAGCTCGATCTACGTCGCGATGCACCAGGCCGCACTGGCCGCCAATCGCACGATCAAGCTGCGCATTCACGTGACCGGCCTCGACGCCATGTGCCGAATGATCGAGAACGGCCTCGGCATCGGCGTGATGCCGCTGCGCGCCTTCGAGCTGATGCAAGGCGGCATCGGCCGCAGCTTGACGAGCGTGGCGCTGAACGACGCCTGGGCGGCGCGCGAGATCCGCCTGGTCGCACGCGATTTCTCGACGCTGCCGGTCGCGGCGCGCATGCTCGTCAAGCACCTGCAGGCGCCGGCTGCGGCGCCCGACCAGCTGGCCGCATAAGACAATCACCCTCCCCACGAAAGAGACCATCACCATGGCACGCACGCTCTACGACAAGCTCTGGGACGAACACGTCGTCCACACCGAGGAAGACGGCACTTCGATCCTCTACATCGACCGCCACCTGGTCCACGAAGTGACCAGCCCGCAGGCCTTCGAGGGGCTGCGCGAAGCCGGCCGCAAGCTGTGGCGCATCAGCTCGGTGGTGGCCACGGCCGACCACAACACGCCGACCACGCACTGGGAGCGCGGCTACGACGGCATCGCCGATCCCGTCAGCCGCGAGCAGATCACCACGCTGGACAGCAACATCTCGGAGTTCGGCGCCGCCGCCTTCTTCCCCTTCCTGAGCAAGCGCCAGGGCATCGTGCACGTGATCGGCCCCGAGTCGGGCGCGACGCTGCCGGGCATGACGGTGGTGTGCGGCGATTCGCACACCTCCACGCACGGCGCCTTCGGCGCGCTCGCGCACGGCATCGGCACCAGCGAGGTCGAGCACGTGATGGCCACCCAGACGCTGCTGGCCAAGAAGGCGAAGAACCTGCTCGTCAAGGTGGATGGCAAGCTGGCGCTGGGCTGCACCGCCAAGGACATCGTGCTGGCCATCATCGGCAAAATCGGCACCGCCGGCGGCACCGGCTACACGATCGAATTCGCCGGCTCGGCGATCCGCGATCTGAGCATGGAAGGCCGCATGACGGTGTGCAACATGGCGATCGAGGCCGGTGCGCGCGCCGGGCTGGTGGCGGTGGACGAGAAGACCATCGCCTACGTCAAGGGTCGCCCGCTCGCGCCCACGGGCGTCGAATGGGACCAGGCCGTCGCCTACTGGAAGACGCTGCAATCTGACGCCGATGCGCACTTCGATGCCATGGTCGAACTCGACGCCGCGCAGATCAAGCCGCAAGTCACCTGGGGCACCTCACCCGAGATGGTGGTGCCGGTGGACGGCCGCGTGCCCGATCCGGACAAGGAAAAGGACGCCAACAAGCGCGGCGCCATCGAGCGCGCGCTGACCTATATGGGTCTGGAGCCGAACAAGCCGATGAACGACATCCTCATCGACAAGGTGTTCATCGGCTCCTGCACCAATAGCCGCATCGAGGACATGCGCGAAGCCGCGGCGATGGTCAAGAAGTTGGGCCAGAAGGTCGCCAAGAACGTCAAGCTCGCGATGGTCGTTCCGGGCTCCGGCCTCGTGAAGGAACAGGCCGAGCGCGAAGGGTTGGACCAGATCTTCAAGGCCGCGGGCTTCGAATGGCGCGAGCCGGGCTGTTCGATGTGCCTGGCGATGAACGCCGACCGACTGGAGCCCGGCGAGCGCTGCGCCTCCACCAGCAACCGCAACTTCGAAGGCCGGCAGGGTGCCGGCGGCCGCACCCACCTGGTGAGCCCGGCCATGGCCGCCGCCGCCGCGGTGCACGGCCATTTCGTCGACGTCCGCCAATTCGCCTGAGGAGCCAGACACCATGCAGAAATTCACCGTGCACAAGGGCCTCGTGGCGCCGATGGACCGCGAGAACGTCGACACCGACGCGATCATTCCCAAGCAGTTCCTGAAGTCGATCAGGAAGACCGGTTTCGGCCCCAACCTGTTCGACGCCTGGCGCTACCTCGATCCGGGCGAGCCGGGCCAGGACCCGAAGTCGCGCAAGCCGAACCCCGACTTCGTGCTGAACCAGCCGCGCTATGCGGGCGCCTCGATCCTGCTCGCACGCCAGAACTTCGGCTGCGGCTCGTCGCGCGAGCATGCACCGTGGGCGCTCGACCAGTACGGCTTTCGCGCCATCATCGCGCCGAGCTATGCGGACATCTTCTTCAACAACAGCTTCAAGAACGGCCTGCTGCCGATCGTGCTGAGCGAGTCGCAGGTCGCCCAGCTCTTCGACGAGACCTTCGCCTTCCCGGGCTACAGCCTCACCATCGATCTCGAGCGGCAGGTGATCGTCAAGCCCGACGGCAGCGAACTGGCCTTCGAGGTCCAGGCCTTCCGCAAGTACTGCCTGATCAACGGCCTGGACGACATCGGCCTGACGCTGCGCCACAAAGACAAGATCAAGGCCTTCGAGGCCGAGCGCCTGGCGCAGAAGCCCTGGCTCAGCCACCAGCTGATCGCCTGACCCCTTCCACTTCTTCAGAACAAACTTCATGAAAATCGCAGTTCTTCCCGGTGACGGCATCGGCACCGAAATCGTCGCCGAGGCCATCCGCGTGCTCGACACGCTCGACCTCTCCTTCGAAATGGAATCGGCCCTGGTCGGCGGTGCGGCCTACGAGGCCCACGGCCACCCGCTGCCCGAGGCCACGCTCAAGCTGGCCAAGGAAGCGGATGCCGTGCTGTTCGGCGCCGTCGGCGACTGGAAGTACGACAAGCTGGAACGCTCGCTGCGCCCCGAGCAGGCCATCCTGGGCCTGCGCAAGAACCTCGGCCTGTTCGCCAACTTCCGTCCGGCGATCTGCTACGAGCAGCTGGTCGGCGCCTCGAGCCTGAAGCCCGAGCTGATCGCGGGTCTCGACATCCTGATCATCCGCGAGCTCACCGGCGACATCTATTTCGGCCAGCCGCGCGGCCGCCGCACCGCTGTCGACGGCCACTTCCCCGGCGCCGAGGAGGCCTTCGACACCATGCGCTATTCGCGCCCCGAGGTCGAGCGCATCGCCCACGTCGCCTTCCAGGCCGCGCGCAAGCGCAGCAAGCGCGTGACCAGCGTCGACAAGGCCAACGTGCTCGAAACCTTCCAGTTCTGGAAGGACATCGTGACCGAGGTGGGCAAGGAATACCCCGACGTCGAACTCGACCACATGTACGTCGACAATGCCGCGATGCAGCTGGTCAAGGCACCCAAGAAATTCGACGTGGTGGTCACCGGCAACATGTTCGGCGACATCCTGTCCGACGAGGCCGCCATGCTGACGGGCTCGATCGGCATGCTGCCCTCGGCCTCGCTCAACGCGGGCAACCAGGGCCTCTACGAACCCAGCCACGGCAGCGCGCCCGACATTGCCGGCAAAGGGGTTGCCAATCCTTTGGCTACAATCCTGTCCGCTGCCATGATGCTCCGCTTTTCCCTGAACCAGCCCGAGGCTGCCGACCGTATCGAGTCGGCGGTCAAGCACGTGCTGGCCCAGGGTTTGCGTACGGCAGACATCTGGTCCGCGGGCACGACCAAGGTGGGCACCCGCGAGATGGGCGACGCCGTGGTGGCAGCCATCACCAAAAAGACGATTACCGGCTAACCGCAGCCCGCTTCGTCATGCCCTCCCCCCGGCTCTGACGAGCCGGGCGCAAAGAAAAGACAACTTTCTTTTTTTCACAAGGGCAAACTGAAAATGGCGAACGCAACTCAACCTCTGGTCGGTCTCGTAGGCTGGCGCGGCATGGTCGGCTCGGTCCTCATGGACCGCATGCAGGCCGAAGGCGACTTCGGACTGATCGAGCCGCTTTTCTTCTCCACCTCCAATGCCGGCGGCAAGGCCCCGGCGATGGCCAAGAACGAGACCACGCTGAAGGACGCGCACGACATCGAGGCGCTCCGGAAGTGCGACATCGTCATCACCGCCCAGGGCGGCGACTACACCAGCGCGGTCTTTCCCAAGCTGCGCGCCGCGGGCTGGAACGGCCACTGGATCGACGCCGCCTCCACCCTGCGCATGAACGATGACGCGATCATCGTGCTCGATCCGGTCAACCTGCCGGTGATCCAGAAGGCGCTCGCCAAGGGCGGCAAGAACTGGATCGGCGGCAACTGCACCGTGAGCTGCATGCTGATGGGCGTGGGTGCTCTCTACAAGGCCGGCCTGGTCGAGTGGATGACCAGCATGACCTACCAGGCCGCTTCCGGCGGCGGCGCGCAGCACATGCGCGAGCTGCTCACGCAGTTCGGCTCGATCAACGGCGAAGTGCGCGCGCTCCTGGACGATCCGAAGTCGGCCATCCTCGAGATCGACCGCAAGGTGCTGGCCAAGCAGCAGTCGCTGAGCGCGGCCGAGACGGCCAACTTCGGCGCACCACTCGGCGGCAGCCTGATTCCGTGGATCGACAAGGATCTCGGCGACGGCATCAGCAAGGAAGAGTGGAAGGCTGGCGCCGAAACCAACAAGATCCTCGGTCAGGGCGCAGGCTTCGGAACGGCTGCGACGCCGGTCGACGGCTTCTGCGTGCGCATCGGCGCGATGCGCTGCCACAGCCAGGCGCTGACATTCAAGCTCAAGAAGGATGTGCCGGTCGCCGACATCGAAGCGCTGATCGCGGCCGACAACGACTGGGTCAAGGTGGTGCCGAACAACCGCGAAGCCACGCTCAAGGACCTGACGCCGGTCGCAGTGACTGGCACCATGAGCATCCCGGTCGGCCGGGTGCGCAAGCTCGCGATGGGCCCCGAATACGTCGGCGCATTTACCATCGGCGACCAGTTGCTGTGGGGTGCGGCGGAGCCGCTGCGCCGCATGCTGCGCATCCTGCTCGAGGCCTGAAGCGATGTCGGGCGCCCTTCCGGACGCCCGGCGTTGCGGTGCCGCAACGCAGAAAGCGCTCCGAAGTTGGTGCGCACTGGGTAGATAAGGCCTGTCGCCTTGTCAGTGCGGGGTGATGATGTTAACGTCCTCTTACACTTTTGGGCCGAGCTGCCCCCTACCAGCATGACACGACACCCGTTGCCTGCGGCCCGCCTCCCGGCCACTTGCCCGACTCCGACGATTTCAGGTCGGTGCCAGCTCTCACTTCTCAGCGCCGCGGTCGCCTTGGCCCTGGGCGCGATCAGTACCGACGCGGCCGCCCTGGCGCTCGGGCGGCTCAATGTGCAATCGGCCTTGGGTGAACCGCTCAGGGCCGAAATCGAGGTCTCCGAAATCACGGCGGCCGAGGCTGACGGCCTGAAAGTCCGCATTGCCCCGGCGGACGCATTCAACGCCGCCGGCGTCCCCTACAACCCAGCCTTGGCGGATGTGCGGACCAACCTGCAGCGCCGCGCCGACGGCCGTTATGTGGTGCGGCTGAGCAGCAATCGCATGCTCAGCGAGCCCTTCATCGACTTGCTGCTCGAAGCGACCTGGAACTCCGGCCGCGTCGTGCGCGACTACACGGTGCTGCTCGACCCGCCCAAGAGCCGAACCGCAACGGCCGCCGCGCCGATCGCCCCAACTGCACCGCAGATCACCGCGCCTTCGCAGCGCACGGCTCCCGCCGTCGTGCAAGCCCCGGCCCGCCGCGAACGCCCCGCGCCCGCCGCTGCGGCCCCGGCAGCCCCGACGCAAGCCGACAGCGCGGTGCGTACCGGCAGCGGCGACCAGCAGGTGACCGTGCAGCCCGGCGATACCGCCAGCAAGATCGCTGGCGCTTACAAATCGGCCGACGTGTCGCTCGACCAGATGCTGGTGGCGCTGCTGCGCGCCAATCCCGACGCTTTCATCGGCGGCAATGTCAACCGCATCAAGGCCGGTGCCGTGCTCGATGTGCCGAGCGCAGCGCAAGCCAGCAGCGTGCCGGCCCCCGAAGCCCGGAGCACCGTGACCGCGCAAAGCCGCGATTTCGGCGAGTACCGCCGGCGCCTGGCCGAGAATGCACCGGCTTCGCGCGTCGCCGAGGCAGACCGCCAGGCTTCGGGCAAGCTGCAGGCCAACGTCGAGGATCGCAACGCCGCAAGTGCAGCCGCTGACAAGCTCAAGATCACCCAAGGCGGCGCAGTCGCCGGCCGGCAGACCGAAGAGCAGCTGGCCAAGGCCCGCCAAGCCCAGGACAGCAGCACGCGCGTTGCCGAGCTGTCCAAGAACATCAGCGAACTGAACAAGCTGCAGGCCGCGAGCGGATCGCCCACAACGGCCGGCAGCACCGCGCCAGCCGCAGCGCCAGCACCGGTTGCACCTGCACCTTCGGCGGCTGCGCCGGCCGCGACCCCGCCCACGACGGGCTCGACCCCCGCTCCCACTGCTGCCGCGCCTGCAGCCAGCCCGGCCATCCCCGCCCTGCCGGCCGCTGTCGCACCCGCCGCAACGGCCGCGGCGGAAGCCCCGGCAACGCCGCCGGCTGCTACGACGACGCCCCCCGAAGCCGCGGCTTCCGCAGCCGCGCCCGCAGCGGTGCCTGCCCCAGCGGCCGCCGCCAAGCCCAAGCCGCCCGCACCTGCACCCGCGCCGGTGGAACGCAGCTTCTTCGACGAATTGCTCGACAACCCCATCATGCTGGGCGCGGCTGCGCTGATCGCGCTCCTGGTCGGCTTCCTGCTCTACCGCGTGCTCGGCCGCAAGCGCCGCGACGCCAACGACAGCGTGTTCCTCGAGAGCCGCATTCCCAAGGACTCCTTCTTCGGCGCCAGCGGCGGCGAATCGGTAGACACCAAGAACCGCGGCAACTCGGTCGTGTCCTCGCTGTCGTACTCGCCGAGCCAGCTCGACGCCGGTGATGTCGATCCGGTGGCCGAAGCCGACGTTTACCTGGCCTATGGACGCGATCTGCAGGCCGAGGAAATCCTGCGCGAAGCGCTGCGCGTCAACCCGGAGCGCACTGCCATCCATCTGAAGCTGCTCGAAATCCACGCCAAGCGGCGCGACCTGCGCGCCTACGAAGCGCTGGCCTCCGACGTGCACAAGCTGACCGGCGGCACCGGCGCCGACTGGAACCGCGTGGTCGAACTGGGCAAGGACCTGGATCCGGGCAACCCGCTGTACGAATCGGGTGGTCGCGGCGTCTCGGCCGCAGAGACCGCCGCCTTCGCCGGCACGCTGGCCGCGGCAACCGCGACCCCGCCTGCTCCCGCACCGGCAACGAGCCCCGTGGCAAAACCCGTTGTCGCGGCCGCGCCGCCGCCGGCCTTCGTGCCGTCCGTCGCGCCGCTCGATTTCGACCTCGACTTGAGCAAGCCGCCGGCACCTGCGCCGGCTGCTGCGGCGCCGGTCAACGCCACCCTTCCGGCCGCGCGCAACGGGGCTGAGAATGCCGCAGCGCCATCGCTGGTCAAGTACAGCGCACCACTCGCTTCGAGCGCCAAGATCGATCTCAACAACGACTTCGACACCGCGCCCGGCGCGCTGCAGCCGAACACGGCACGCGCGCCGCTGAACACGGAGGAGGAGTTCACCCAGCCCGCGACCCTGCGCGCCGGTCTCCCCGGCGACTCCGGCTTCATCGAATTCGACATGAGTTCGATGGCCGGCCTGTCGGGCCGCAGCCCTGCCGACACCGAGCGCGGCCGCCTGGAGCCGGTCGAGGACAGCGGCGAAAGCCCGCATGCCATCAAGCTTTCGCTGGCGCGCGAACTGAAGGCGCTGGGCGACGTCGAAGGTGCGCGCTCGTTGGTCGAGGAAGTGGCTTCCGAGGGCTCGGGCGAGGTCAAGGCCGAAGCCAAGCAACTGCTCGGCCAGTTGCGCTGAACGGCCGTGCGGCCGCCGATCCCGCGGTGAGGCTGGCCCTCGGCATCCGCTACAACGGTCAAGCCTACGACGGCTGGCAGAGCCAGCCATCGCGCCGTACCGTTCAGGACAAGCTGGAAGATGCGCTCGGCCACTTCGCCGCTCAGCCCATCTCCACGCTCTGCGCGGGGCGCACCGATGCCGGTGTCCATGCCCTGATGCAAGTGGTGCACTTCGATACCTCCGTCGAGCGCGCACCCTTCTCCTGGGTGCGGGGCACCAACCGTTTTCTTCCCGACGACATCGCGGTGCAATGGGCGCAGCCGGTGCCCGACCAGTTCCACTGCCGCGCCAGCGCGCTCGCCCGGCGCTACCTGTACGTACTGTCGCAGTCCCCGGTGCGCCCGAGCCTGGATGCGGGCCGCGTGGGCTGGTCCATGTACGAACTCGACGGCGACGCGATGCGTGCCGCGGCTGCGATGCTGGTGGGCCGGCACGATTTCAGCTCCTTTCGCGCCTCGGCCTGCCAGGCGCGTTCGCCGGTCAAGGATCTGCGGCGCATCGAGATCACGCGGCACGGCGACGCCGATCGCTGCCGCTGGCACTTCGAGTTCGAGGCTGACGCCTTCCTGCATCACATGATCCGCAACATCATGGGCAGCCTGGTGCGCATCGGCCGGGGCGACGCGCCTCCGGAATGGATGCGCGACGTGCTGGAGGCGCGCAGCCGCGTAGTGGCCGCTCCGACTTTTTCGCCGAACGGCCTCTACTTCCTGGGGCCGCTCTATGCTGCCGGATGGGGGCTTCCGCCGGAGGCGACGATGCAGAACACCGGCGCTGCGTATGATGGTCCGCCATGAGTTCCGCCCCGTCCGCCACGCGCACGCGAATCAAGATCTGCGGGCTGACGCGCGAGCAGGACGTGGATGCCGCGGTCGATGCCGGTGCCGATGCCGTGGGTTTCGTGCTCTATCCGGCCAGCCCCCGCGCGGTGACGGCGGAACGCGCCAGCCGGCTGGCCTCGCGGCTGCCGCCCTTCATGACGCCGGTGCTGCTTTTCGTCAACGAGCTTGTGGCCCAAGCCGCGGCCTCGCTGGCCGGCGTCCCGGGTTCTATGGCCCAGTTCCATGGCGACGAGACGCCCGATCAATGCTGGGAAGCCAGCGGCCGCGGCGCTCACCGCTTCATGCGCGCGGCCCGTATTCCGCTGGGCGCGGCCGGAGCGGGCTTCGACCTCGTAAAATACGCGTCCGATTACTCCCGCGCCCACGCCATCCTGCTCGACGCCCATGTCGAAGCCTATGGCGGTGGCGGCAAGGCATTCGATTGGTCACATCTTCCACCCGCCGTCGACGCTCACCTCGTCTTGAGTGGTGGGCTCACACCTGCAAACGTGGGCGATGGCATTCGCCAGTTGCGCACGGCAGCCAAGTCGCTGTCCGTTGACGTGAGCTCCGGCGTCGAGGCCTCCAAAGGCATCAAGGACGCCGTGAAGATCCGCGAATTCGTGGCCGCCGTGCGTGCGGCCGATGCCCTCAGTTAGCTGGCTGCCGACCTCGATCGAAGGGGGCAGCCGGCCCCACCGATCGAGACCATGAACACCTACCAGCAACCCGACGCCAGCGGCCATTTCGGCATCTACGGCGGCACCTTCGCCAGCGAAACGCTGACCCACGCGATCAACGAATTGCGCGACGCCTACGCGAAGTACAAGGACGACCCGCAGTTCCAGGCCGAGTTCCATCACGAACTCGCGCACTTCGTGGGCCGGCCCTCGCCGATCTACCACGCCGCGCGCACCAGCCGCGAAATGGGCGGCGCCCAGATCTACCTCAAGCGCGAAGACCTGAACCACACCGGCGCGCACAAGGTCAACAACACCATCGGCCAGGCCATGCTCGCCAAGCGCATGGGCAAGCCGCGTGTGATCGCCGAAACCGGCGCCGGCCAGCACGGCGTGGCCACCGCCACCATCTGCGCGCGCTACGGGCTCGAATGCGTGGTCTACATGGGAAGCCAGGACGTCAAGCGCCAGAGCCCCAACGTCTACCGCATGAACCTGCTCGGGGCGACCGTGGTCCCCGTGGAATCGGGCAGCAAGACACTGAAGGACGCGCTCAACGAAGCGATGCGCGACTGGGTCACCAACGTCGAGAACACCTTCTACATCATCGGCACCGTCGCCGGCCCGCATCCCTACCCCACCATGGTGCGCGACTTCCAGAGCGTCATCGGCACCGAGTGCATCGAACAGATGCCCGCCATGCTGGCGGCCCAGGGCATCACCGGCGAGGCCGAAGGCCGGCAGCCCGACGTGGTGGTCGCCTGCGTGGGCGGCGGCAGCAATGCCATCGGCATCTTCCATCCCTACATCCCCTTCGCGGACACGCGCCTCATCGGGGTGGAAGCGGCGGGCGAAGGCCTGGACAGCGGCAAACACGCGGCCTCGATCCTGCGCGGCAGCCCGGGCGTGCTGCACGGCAACCGCACCTACCTGCTGCAGAACGAGGACGGCCAGATCACCGAGACCCACAGCATCAGCGCAGGCCTCGACTACCCCGGTGTCGGTCCCGAGCATGCCTACCTGGCCGACATCGGCCGCGCCGAATACGTGGGCATCACCGATGCCGAAGCCCTCGAAGCCTTCCACTACCTGTGCCGCACCGAAGGCATCATTCCCGCGCTCGAATCGAGCCACGCGTTCGCCTACGCGATGAAGCTCGCGAAGACCATGCGCCCCGACCAGTCGATCCTGGTCAACCTCTCGGGCCGCGGCGACAAGGACATCGGCACGGTGGCCGACCTCTCGGGCGTCGACTTCTACGACCGGCCATCGATGCGCGGTTTGAGCGTGAAGGGAGGCCGGGCATGAGCCGCATCGCCGCCACCTTCGAAGGCCTTCAAAAAGACGGCCGCAGAGCATTGATTCCCTACGTCACGGCCGGTTTTCCCTTTGCCGACATTACGCCCGAACTCATGCACGGCATGGTCGAAGCGGGCGCCGACGTGATCGAGCTCGGCGTACCCTTCTCCGACCCGATGGCCGACGGGCCGGTGATCCAGGCGGCCGGCGAAGCCGCGCTGGCGCTGGGCATCGGCATGAAGCAGGTGCTGGCCATGGTGGCCGCTTTCCGGCAGAAAAACGACGCCACGCCGGTGGTGCTGATGGGCTACGCCAATCCGGTCGAGCGCTACGACGGCGTGCACGGCAAGGGCAGCTTCATCCGCGACGCGGCTGCCGCCGGCGTGGACGGCCTGCTGGTGGTCGATTACCCGCCCGAGGAATGCGAAGACTTCGCCGCCGAGCTTCAGGCGCACGGCATCGACCTCATCTTCCTGCTGGCCCCGACCAGCACCAGCGAGCGCATGGAACAGGTCGGCCGCATCGCCACCGGCTATGTCTACTACGTCTCGCTCAAGGGCGTGACCGGTGCCGGCCACCTCGACACCGAGGCGGTCGGACGGATGATTCCGCGCATCCGCGAGCACGTGAAGCTACCGGTGGGCGTGGGCTTCGGCATCCGCGATGCGCGCAGCGCGCAGGCGGTCGGCTCCACGGCCGATGCGGTCGTGATCGGCACCCGCATCATCCAGCTGATCGAGGGCCAGCCGCGCGACCAGGTGGTGCCGCGGGTACGCAGATTCCTCGCCGAAATCCGCGAGGCGCTCGACGCCTTGCCGGCCGCCACGCCAAAGAACGCGGCTGGCCGATAATCCCGCCAACACAAGGAGCCCCCATGAGCTGGCTTGAAAAACTGCTTCCCCCCAAGATTGCCCCCACCGACCCGAGCGAGCGCCGCCAGATGCCCGAAGGGCTCTGGATCAAATGCCCGAGTTGCGAGACCGTTCTCTACAAGACGGACCTCGAGCACAACCAGAACGTGTGCCCGAGCTGCGGCCACCATCACCGCATCGGCGCGCGCGCGCGGCTCGATGCCTTTCTGGACTCCGAAGGCCGCTACGAGGTCGGCCAGGAAGTGCTGCCGGTCGACGCCCTCAAGTTCAAGGACAGCCGCAAGTACCCCGAGCGGCTCAAGGAAGCGCTGGAGAACACCGGCGAGACCGACGCGCTGGTGGTCATGGGCGGCTCGGTGCACAGCATCAACGTCGTGGTCGCCTGCTTCGAGTTCGACTTCATGGGCGGCAGCATGGGCAGCGTGGTCGGGGAGCGCTTCGTGCGCGGCGTCGAGACCGCGATCGAGCAGAAGGTTCCCTTCATCTGCTTCACCGCGACCGGCGGTGCGCGCATGCAGGAGGGCCTGCTCTCGCTGATGCAGATGGCCAAGACCAACGCCGCGCTCACGCGCCTGGCCAAGAAAGGCCTGCCCTACATCAGCGTGCTGACCGATCCGACGATGGGCGGCGTGAGCGCCGGCTTCGCCTTCGTGGGCGACGTCGTGATCGCCGAGCCCAAGGCGCTGATCGGCTTTGCCGGACCGCGCGTGATCGAGTCGACGGTTCGGGTGACCTTGCCTGAAGGCTTCCAGCGCGCCGAGTTCCTGCAGACCAAGGGCGCGATCGACTTCATTTGCGACCGCCGCGAGCTGCGCAAGACCGTCGCAAGCACGCTTGCGATGCTGCTGCGCCAGCCCGCCGACGCGGTGATCTGAGCGCGGCCGGCCTATCGGCCGAGGCCGAAGGCCGTGGCCATCAGGCTGCCGAGAACGATCGCGCCGACCTGCAACAGGACGATGGCGGCGAGCGGCGACAGGTCGACGCCACCCACCAGCGGAATGAAGCGCCGCAGCGGCCGCACCAGCGGTTCGGCCAGCCGCGCGATCAGATCCTGCAGCATCGACGATGCATTCGGCACCCAGGACAGCACGGCATAGACGATCAGCAAGGCAGTCAGACCCGACACTGCCAGTTGCAGCAGGCCGATGAGCGACACCAGCGGCAGGATCGCCCAACGGCCCAGGCTGCCCATCAGCACCCAGAGCAGCAGGAACTTGGCCATCACCAGCAGCCAGGCGGCCACGGCGCTGGCCAGGTCCCAGCGCTTGACCGAAGGCACGATGCGCCTCAGCGGCAACACGATCCAGTCGGTGACGGCGAACACGAAGCGCCCCAGCGGATTGCCGAAGGGCACCCGGTGGTACTGCATGTAGAGACGCAGCAGGCAGGCGCCGCCGAGGAGGCCGACGATCACGTCGAGCAGGAACGAGGGGATCTGGTAGAGCATGGCGCGCGGTCGTGGACGGAATGCGATGATAGCCACGCAAGGTTCATCGATGACGACTCAACCCCTTCTGCATTCGCTTCCCCTCTTTCCCCTCGCTACGGTGCTGTTCCCCGGCGGCCTCTTGCCGTTGCGCATCTTCGAGGTGCGCTACCTCGACATGATCGGCAAGTGCCACAAGGCAGGCGCCCCCTTCGGCGTGGTCAGCCTCACGCAGGGCTCGGAGGTTCGCAGGGCGGGCGCAGAAGCCGAAAGCTTCGCCACGCTCGGCACGCTCGCCGTCATCCGGGAATTCGACGCGCCCCAGGCCGGCCTGATGCAGATCGAATGCGTGGGCACGCACCGCTTTCGCGTGCTTTCCAGCGAGCTCCACAAGCACGGGCTGTGGACGGCCGATGTCGAGGCGGTGTCCGATGACGTTGCGCTCGCTGTCCCCGAGGACTTGCAGCCGACGGCCGAAGCGCTGCGCCGCCTGGTCCAGACGCTGGAGGAGCGGCGCCGCATGGAGGGCAACGAGAACGTCCGGCTGCCGATCACGCCGCCCTACCGCTTCGACGATTGCGGCTGGGTGGCCAACCGCTGGTGCGAGCTGCTGCCGGTACAGCCGGAACTCAAGCAGCGCCTGATGGAGCTCGACAGCCCGCTCATGCGGCTGGAACTGGTCAGCGACCTGCTCGCGCGCACCGGCATCACCAAGTAGTCCGCTCTTCATTCCATAGCGCGAGGGCGAGGGTCGGCCGGCTAAAATGGCGGGTTGCGCGCGCAGCCGCCCGCGCCTCTATTCCTCTTCCATGTCCGACGCTCCGACCTCCCCCGTTCCCGCCCCTGCCACTGACGACAACCAGCTCATCGCCGAACGGCGCGAAAAGCTGAAGGCGCTGCGCGCCGCGCAGGCCGAAGGCAAGGGGGTCGCGTTCCCGAACGACTTCAAGCCCGCCGATCGCGCAGCCGCGCTCGTTGCAACGCATGGCGAAACGGCCGCCGAAGTGCTCGAAGCCACGCCGGTCGCTGTCAGCGTGGCGGGCCGCATGATGCTCAAGCGGGTGATGGGCAAGGCCAGCTTCGCGACCGTGCAGGACGCGACCGGCCGCATCCAGCTCTACATCACGCGCGACGCCGTCGGCGAGGAGGCCTACGCCGAATTCAAGCACTGGGACCTGGGCGACATCGTCGGCGCCGAAGGCTCGGCCTTCAAGACCCGCACCGGCGAGCTCTCGGTCAAGGTCACGAAGCTGCGCCTGCTGACCAAGAGCCTGCGGCCGCTGCCCGACAAGTTCCACGGCATGGCCGACCAGGAGCAGAAGTACCGCCAGCGCTACGTCGACCTGATCACCGACGAGACGGCACGCGAGCGCTTCGCGGCGCGCAGCCGCGCTGTGAGCGCGCTGCGCGAATTCATGGTGGCCAACGACTTCCTCGAGGTCGAGACGCCGATGCTGCACCCGATCCCGGGCGGCGCCAACGCCAAGCCCTTCAAGACGCACCACAACGCGCTCGATCAGGAGATGTTCCTGCGCATCGCGCCCGAGCTCTACCTGAAGCGGCTGATCGTCGGCGGCTTCGAGCGCGTGTTCGAGATCAACCGGAGCTACCGCAACGAAGGCATCTCGGTGCGGCACAACCCCGAGTTCACGATGATGGAGTTCTACGCGGCCTACTGGAACTACCGCGACCTGATGGACTTCACCGAAACGCTGATCCGCACGATCGCGCAGAAGACCGTGGGCAAGCTCGAGCTCGAGTACCAGGGCAAGCCGGTCGACCTGAGCCAACCCTTCGAGCGGCTCACGATCCGCGAGGCGATCCTGAAGCACACGGAGGCGGGCGCGAACGTCGACGACGCCGCCTGGCTGGTCAACGCGCTGCGCAAGCTCGGCCTGACCGAAGAGAAGGACAAGCTCTCGCAGCGCAGCCTGGCGAGCCTGCAGGTGATGTACTTCGAGGAGACCGTGGAAGAAAAGCTCTGGCAGCCGACCTTCATCATGGAGCACCCGACAGAGATCTCGCCACTGGCGCGCGCCAACGACGAGCGCCCCGAGGTGACGGAGCGCTTCGAGCTCTACATCACGGGCCGCGAATTCGGCAACGGCTTCAGCGAGCTCAACGACGCAGAAGACCAGGCCGCGCGCTTCAATGCGCAGGTCACGGCCAAGGACAGCGGCGACGACGAGGCGATGTTCTACGACCACGACTTCGTGCGCGCGCTGGAATACGGCATGCCGCCCACCGGCGGCTGCGGCATCGGCATCGACCGCCTGATGATGCTCCTGACCGACTCGCCGAGCATCCGCGACGTCATCCTGTTTCCTGCCTTGCGCCGGGAATCTTGAAGACGCCTGCGCCCGTCATCGGCATCGACTTCGGCACATCCAATTCCGCGGTCGCCTGCGTGGCGGGAAGCGGACTTGCCCGCATGCTGCCGGTGGAAGGGTCGGCGACGACGATCCCGACGGCCGTCTTCTTCAATACCGAAGACCGCAGCACGCATTTCGGGCGCGAAGCGATTTCGCTCTACCTCGCCGGCACCGAAGGCCGCTTGATGCGCTCGCTGAAGAGCCTGCTCGGCAGCTCCCTGATGCAGGATCAGACCGAGATCGACAACCAGCGGGTCAGCTTCGAGGAAATCATCGCGCTCTTCCTGTCGGAACTTGCGACGCGCGCCCAGCGGCAGCTCGGCGTCGAGCCTGCACGGGTCGTGATCGGTCGGCCGGTGCATTTCGTCGACGACGATGCCGCGCGCGACCGCGAGGCGGAGGCCACGCTGCGCCGAGCCGCGCAAAGCGCCGGTCTGGGCGAAGTCGGATTTCAGTACGAACCGATCGCGGCCGCTTTCGATTACGAGCGGCGCGTCACCCGCGAATCGCTGGTGCTGATCGTCGACATCGGCGGCGGCACCTCCGACTTCACGGTGGTGCGTCTCGGTCCCGAACGCATGGCGAAGGCAGATCGCTCCAGCGACGTGCTGGCCACGACGGGCGTGCACATCGGCGGCACCGATTTCGACCAGCGGCTCAGCGTCGAATGCGTGATGCCGCATTTCGGTTTCCGGCATATCGGCCCCCAAGGCCGCGAAGTGCCGAGCAGGACCTTCTTCGACCTGTCGTCCTGGCACCTGATCAACTGGCTCTATGCGCCGAAGGCGATCCGGCAGGTCCAGGAGTTGCGCATCAACTACCTCGACACGCAGCTGCACGACCGGCTCATGAGCGTGCTGGTGGACCGGCAAGGGCATCGCATCGCCAGCGAGGTGGAAGAAGCCAAGATTCGAACGTCCACGACGAACGACGACGTGGCCATCGATCTGTCCTTCGCGGAGGTGGATCTGGGCGCTGCCCTCACGGCGAACGGCATGGCCAGGCACCTGGCAGCGCTGCTCGACAACGTGGTTTCCTGCGCGCGCGAATGCGTGAAGCAAGGCGGCGCGACGGGTGACACGCTCGACGCCATCTATCTGACGGGCGGGTCATCGGCGCTGAGCCCGTTCCAGAGCGCGCTGCGACACGCGTTCCCGGGCACGAAGATCATCGAAGGCGATCTGTTCGGTGGCGTGGCCGCCGGCCTGGCCTACGCCGCTGCATGAAATACCTTTCCGCCTACCCCGCAGACCTGCGCGCCCAGGTCGAGCATCTCATGGCACAGGGCAGGCTCGGCGACTTGCTGCTGAAGCGCTACGGCGGCGTGCACGATATCCGCACCGACCGCGCGCTCTACGACTACGTGAGCGGCCTCAAGAACGAGTTTCTGCGCAATGCCGAACCGCTGTCCAAGGTGGATTTCGACAACAAGCTGCACGTGATCCGCAACGCGCTCGGCACCCACACGACCATCTCGCGCGTGCAGGGCAGCAAGCTCAAGGCAAAGCGCGAGATCCGGGTTGCGAGCCTGTTCAAGGAGGTGCCGATCGAATGGCTGCGCATGATCGTCGTGCACGAGCTGGCGCACCTGAAGGAGCGCGAGCATGACAAGGCCTTCTATCAGCTCTGCGCCCACATGGAGCCGGACTATCACCAACTCGAGTTCGACCTGCGCCTCTATCTGACGCACCTCGAAAGCGGTGGCCAGCGGCTCTGGTCGCCCGAAGTCTAGGGACGCGGAAGCATCGCCGCGGCGCGCCGGTAGGCCGGCGACTGCATGAGCGCGCCCCAATCGAGCGCCGGTGCACGTGGCAGGAGGCTGCGCCGGCGCGCCTCGCTGGCCGCATCCGGCTGCCAGCGGCCGCTGCGTCGGGCAGCGGCGAAGCCATCGAGCACTTCGTCGAGCACCGTGCTCTCGCCCACGCTCTGATTGCACAGCAGCGCGAGGTCGCAGCCGGCCTCGAGCGCAGCGAGCGCCGCTTCGGTGTAGCTCAGCAGCTCGCCCTCGATATGACGTGCGGCCTCCATGCTGAGGTCGTCGCTGAACACGGCGCCATCGAACCCCAGCTTGGCGCGCAGGATCTGCTGCAGCCATTTCGACGAAAAACCTGCGGGCCGGGCATCGACCTTGGGGTAGATCACGTGCGCCGGCATCACCGCCCCGAGCGTGCCGTTCAACCAGTCATAGGGGCGTGCGTCGTCGGCCAGGATGGCCTTGAGGCTGCGCCGGTCTATTGGAATCGCGACATGCGAGTCGGCCTTGACGAAACCATGGCCGGGGAAATGCTTGCCGCAATTGGCCATGCCCGCTTGCAAAAGTCCATGCGCCAGGCTTCGCGCGAGCAGCGCGACGACGCGCGGATCGCGATGGAAGCTGCGATCGCCGATCACGCTGCTTTCGCCGTAATCCAGATCGAGCACGGGCGTGAAACTGAAGTCGACGCCGCAGGCGCGGAGCTCGCCCGCAAGCACATGGCCGCAGGCGACCGCAACCTGGGCGGCGCGCAAGGGTTCGCTCATCCAAAGTTCCCCCAGCACGCGCATGGACGGCAGCCGCGTGAAGCCGTCGCTGCGAAAGCGCTGCACGCGGCCGCCCTCGTGATCGACGCAAATGAGGATGTCGGGCCGGAGTGCCCTGATCTCGGCATTGAGGGCGCTCATCTGTGCGCGGTCCTGCCAGTTGCGTGCGAAATGGATCACGCCGCCCACCAGCGGATGCGCAAGACGGCGGCGATCGGCCGCGTTCAGTTCGGTGCCCGCGACGTCAATGATCAGCGGGGCATGCAGTACGTTGTTGGCCGTCATTTCTTGCGTTCGACCACGACGAAGCTCGCCGCGTAGTCGGTCTCGTCGGTCACGGTCACGTGCGCCATTAGATGCTCGGCCTCGAACCACTCCTTCAGCACGCCGTGGAGCACGATCACGGGCTTGCCGCTGCGCTGGTTCGCGATCTCGCACAGCCGCCAGCTCATCGGCATGCGCATGCCCTTGCCGATGGCCTTGCTGAAAGCCTCCTTGGCGGAAAAGCGTGTGGCCAGGTAGCGCAATCCGCGCTTCGGCCAGCGGGCGCTGCGCGCGCGCCAGACTTCGAGCTCGGCGTCGCTCAGCACACGCTGCGCAAAACGCTCGCCCTGGCGCTCGAAGGTCGCCTCGATGCGGCGGATGTCGCAGATGTCAGTGCCGATGCCGTAAATCATTTCAGCACCCGCCCGGCCGCCCGAAGGGTGCTGAGCGCCCCCTCGGGGGGCAGCGAGTACACGAAGTGACGAGCGTGGGGGCCCATTTACGTAGCCTCTCGGATGCAGCGCAGATAGTCCTTGGTGGCCGCGGCGTAGCCGAGCTCTAAGGCGTCCGAAACGAAGGCATGGCCAATCGAGACCTCGCGCACGTTGGGCACGGCCCGCAGGAATTCCGTGAGGTTGTCCCGGCTCAGGTCGTGACCGGCGTTGACTTCGAGACCGGCGGCCTGCGCGGCGCGTGCCGCCCGCACGTAGAGCTGCAACACGGCATCCGCCCTGGAAGTGCCGCGCGAGGAGGCATAGCCTTCAGTGTAGAGCTCGATGCGATCGGCGCCGGCCGCCTTGGCCGCCGCCATCATGTCGGGCTCCGGATCCATGAACAGGCTCACGCGAACGCCCAGCGCCTTGGTTTCGGCGATCAGTGGGCGCAGTCGCTCGGCGTCGTAAGGAAAATTCCAGCCGTGGTCGCTGGTCGACTGGGTTTCGCTGTCGGGCACGAAAGTGGCCTGGTGCGGGCGCAGCTCGCGCACGAAATCCATCAGGTTGTGGAAAGGGTTGCCCTCGATGTTGAACTCGGCCTGCGGCCAGTCCTTGGCCAGCAGCCCCGAGAGGTCATGCACGTCCCGCGGGCGGATGTGGCGTTCGTCGGGCCTGGGGTGCACGGTGATGCCGTGCGCGCCGGCGTCCAGGCACAGCGCAGCGGCGAAGAGCACGCTCGGGATCCCGAGATGCCGGGTGTTGCGCACCAGCGCAACCTTGTTGAGATTGATCGACAGGGAAGTGCTCATAGGGCTTGCAAATCTCTCATCATCTGGCGCGTGCGCAGCATGCTCACGCCGCAATGGTAGTTGAGCAGCGTGCGCAGCTGGTTGCGCAAGGCACTGTTGGTGCCGGCGTTCATCAGGGCGACCAGGCGCAGCGTGGCGGGGAACGGCGCTCGGTCCCCGAGCGCGCGCTCCAAGGCCTGCCATTCGGCGCCGCTCAACGCGGCTTCGTCGTCGGCAGCCTGGCGCAGGCCCGCTTCGGGCACCAGGGTGTAGCGCATCTCGGCCTGCAGCGGCGCCAGCGTGAGGGTCTGGGCATCGAGCGCCGGCAGCAGTCCGACCTCGCGCAGCAGCAGAAGCTCGAAGGCGCGCAGCGCCGCCGCCTGGGTGGCGGCCTGGGCGTCCGCATGGTCGCCCGCCAGCACCTGCACCGCACCGGCATAGGCGTCGAACAGCGCCTCGTGCGCGTCGTCCCGGGCCAGCAAGCGCAGCAGGAGCTCGTTGAGGTAGTAGCCCGACAGCAGGGCCTCGCCGGTCGGCATCACGTGGCCGCCCATCCATTCGGCGGCCTTGAGCGTGCGGATCTCGGCGTCGCCGCCGTAGGAAAGCTGCAAAGGCTGCAGCGGCAGCAGCACCGGGCGAAAGTTGGAACTGGGCCGCTTGGCGCCTTTCGCCACCAGCGCGATGCGGCCGTGATGGCGGGTGAAGACCTCGAGGATCAGGCTGGACTCGCTCCAGTCGTAGCGGTGGAGCACGTAGGCCGGCTCGTGCGAAATGCGGTGCGCGGCGGCCATCTCAGCCTCCCACGCTGGCCAACGGATGACTCACTCGTAGCCGAAGGAGCGGACGCGAGCCTCGTCGTCCGCCCACCCGGAACGCACCTTGACCCAGAGTTCCAGGAACACCTTGGCATCCGCCAGCTTCTCGAGCTCCTGCCGCGTCTCGGTGCCGATGCGCTTGATGCGTTCGCCCTTGTCGCCGATCACCATCGCCTTGTGGCCGTCGCGCTGGACGACGATCGTGGCGGCGATCCGCAGCAGGCGCTTCTGGCCCTTGCGCGCAGGCGGCTCTTCCTCGAACTTGTCGATCACGACGGTCGAGGTGTAGGGCAGCTCGTCGCCGGTGAGGCGGAACAGCTTTTCGCGCACCAGCTCGCTCGCGAGGAAGCGTTCGCTGCGATCGGTGAGTTCGTCTTCGGCATACCACCAAGCCTGCTCGGGCAGGTACTTTTCGCAAATGCCGAACAGGCGCTCGATGTCCTTCGGGTTCTTGGCCGACATGGGGACGAACTCGGCGAAGGCGTGTTTCTGCTGCATCGTCTGCAACCAAGGCGCGATGTCGCCCCGGCGATGCACGTTGTCGAGCTTGTTGGCGATCAGCACCGTCGGAATGCCGGCGCCGAGCAGTTTGAGCACGCGTTCGTCGGCCGGCGTGAAGCTGCCGGCTTCCACCACGAACAGGATCAGGTCCACGTCCGACACTGCGCCCACCACCGTCTTGTTGAGGGACCGATTGAGCGCGTTGGCGTGCAGCGTCTGGAAGCCAGGCGTATCGACGAAGACGAACTGCGTCGACCCCAGCGTGCGCATGCCGGTGATGCGGTGGCGCGTGGTCTGCGCCTTGCGCGAGGTGATGCTGATCTTCTGGCCAACCAGCGCGTTCAGCAAGGTCGACTTGCCGACGTTGGGCTTGCCGACGATGGCCACCAGGCCGCAGCGCTGCGAAGGATTCGGCCCCGCGGCGTCCTCGCCCTCTGCGGGGGGTATGGTGATGGAATCGATGGGGTCGTTCATTGGGGTGCCTTTGCCGCGCCGCGCGCCTTGAGCCGGATCAACATGGCCGCCGCGGCGGCCTGCTCACCGGCGCGGCGCGAGCCGCCGATGCCGCGTTCGCTGAGGCCCAGATCGGGCACCGCGCATTCGACATCGAAAGTCTGCTTGTGCGCCGCGCCCAGCGTGCCGACCACGCGATAGACCGGCAGCTTCATTTTCTGACCCTGCAGCCATTCCTGCAATTCGGTCTTCGGGTCCTTGGCCACCGCCTCCATGCGCGGCGTGATCGCCACCGATTCGTAGAGCCGGCGCACCAGCGCCTGCGCCGGGCCATAGCCGGCGTCGAGGTAGACGGCGCCGATCAGGGCCTCGAGCGCGTCGGCCAGGATCGAGGGCCGGTTCGGGCCACCCGAGCGCGCCTCGCCCTCGCCGAGCCGCAGCAGAGGGGACAGCGCGAGCTTGAGCGCCAGTTGGTGCAGCGTCTCCTGCTTGACCAGGTTGGCCCGCACGCGGGAGAGATCGCCTTCGGGCAATTCCGACAGGCGCTCGTAGAGAAGGTGGGCGACGGCCAGGTTCAGCACCGAATCGCCCAGGAACTCGAGCCGCTCGTTGTGGTCGGCCGAAAAGCTGCGATGCGTCAGCGCAAGCTGGAGCAGCCGCGCGTCCGAGAACGAATGCTGGAGGCGCGCCTGCAACGCGGCAAGACCACCTTCGTTCACAGCGCGGTCGACGCCGGGCCGGCGTGGGCGTGGGGGCGTTTCATCCTAGCGGGACTGGCCCTTGTATTTCAGCAGCAGGAAAGCCGGGCCAAACAGATGAATTTCGCGCTCGTAGGAATAAGACACCACAACCTTGTCGCCGACCTTCTGCACGTCGAGGTCCTTGCCGGTGACCGATTTGAAGTCGTCGATGGCCTGCGCACGATCGAAGATGGCACGGACTTCGGGCACCGTCGTGCCTTCCTTGGCCTTGTTGGCGGCCTTGTCGATCGCCTGGTATTCGATCAGGGTCGGGATCACCTGCGCGGCAACCACGCCCAGGCAGGCCAGCACGCCCGCGACGAACAGCAGCCCGATGAACGAGATGCCGCGCTGACCCCGTTTGGATTGACTTCTTGCTCTCATGCCCTCTATCCCTCGAATGAAAAGCTCGATTATTGGAATCCGCCGATGCGCTTGAGATTGCCGAAATTCATCCAGACGAAGAAGGCCTTGCCCACGATGTTCTTGTCCGGAACGAAACCCCAATAGCGCGAGTCGAGCGAATTGTCGCGGTTGTCGCCCATCATGAAATACTGGCCCGCGGGCACCTTGCACACCACGCCCTCGACACTGTAGCGGCAATTTTCCTGATTCGGGAACGCCATGATCTCGACCTCCGAGAGTCCCGCGCGTCGAGTGTCGTCGTTGAGCAGCCTGTGCTCCTTGCCGCCCAGGTTCTCGGAATACTGCTTGAGGTAGCGCATCGCCTCCTCGTCGAAATAGTCGGGCACCGGCTGCTTGTTGACCGGCTGGCCATTGATGGTGAGCTTCTTATTGAGGTAGGCCACCTCGTCGCCGGGCACGCCGATCACGCGCTTGATGTAGTCCATGCTCGGCTTGGGCGGGTAGCGGAACACCATCACGTCACCGCGCGCCGGCGGCGTGCCGTCGGTCATCTTGGTGTTGATGACCGGCAGCCGCAGGCCGTAGGTGAACTTGTTCACCAGGATCAGGTCGCCGGTGAGCAGGGTCGGCATCATCGAGCCCGAAGGAATCTTGAAGGGTTCGAACAGGAAGGAACGCAGCAGGAACACGGCCAGGATCACCGGGAACAGGCCCGCGGTCCAGTCGAGCCACCACGGCTGCATGACCAGACGCTCGCGTGCCTTGGTGTCCACGGTGTCGACCTGCGTGATGCCCTGGCGAGCCAGCTCTTCGCGGCGCTGGGCCAGCGATGCATCCAGCGCATCG
Organism: Variovorax sp. LjRoot84; assembly: GCF_964254305.1. Lineage (NCBI taxonomy): Bacteria > Pseudomonadati > Pseudomonadota > Betaproteobacteria > Burkholderiales > Comamonadaceae > Variovorax > Variovorax sp. LjRoot84. Next base: position 1,475,976 of record NZ_CAXUTE020000001.1, on the reverse strand, counting down.
GCTGCCTGCCGGCGCTTCGGCAGGAAATAGAAGCGCTCCGCCAGCCAGTAGAGGCCGGTGACGACGGTGGCCAGGAACAGCAGCAGCGCAAAGTTGCCTTCGACCGCGCCGAAGTACCAGGCACCGATATAGCCGACGAAAGCCGCGAGGATCAGGGAGGTGAGGAATGCCATTCTTCTTAGTCTTCGACTTGCAGGATGGCGAGGAAGGCCTCTTGCGGGACCTCGACCGAGCCTATCTGCTTCATTCTTTTTTTGCCCGCTTTCTGCTTCTCGAGCAGCTTCTTCTTGCGGGTGATATCGCCGCCGTAGCACTTGGCAAGCACGTTCTTGCGCAGCGCCTTGATTGTCTCACGCGCGATGATGTTGGCCCCGATGGCGGCTTGGATCGCGACGTCGAACATCTGGCGGCTGATGATCTCGCGCATCTTGGAAACGACCGCCCGGCCGCGGTACTGGCTCTGGCTGCGGTGCACGATGATCGACAGCGCATCGACCTTCTCGCCGTTGAGCAGGATGTCGACCTTCACGACATCCGATGCGCGGTATTCCTTGAACTCGTAGTCCATCGACGCGTAGCCCCGGCTGACCGACTTCAGCTTGTCGAAGAAGTCCAGCACGATCTCGCCGAGCGGCATCTCGTAGGTCAACATGACCTGCCGGCCGTGGTAGGCCATGTTCATCTGGACGCCGCGCTTCTGGTTGGCCAGCGTCATCACGGCGCCGACGTACTCCTGCGGCATGTACAGATGCACGGTGACGATCGGCTCGCGGATCTCCGACATCTTGCCCACGTCGGGCATCTTGGACGGGTTCTCGACCATGATCACTTCGCCGTCGTTCTTCATGACCTGGTAGACCACGCTGGGCGCGGTCGTGATGAGGTCCTGGTCGAACTCGCGCTCGAGCCGCTCCTGCACGATCTCCATGTGCAGCAGGCCGAGAAAGCCGCAACGGAAGCCGAAGCCCAGCGCCTGCGATACCTCCGGCTCGTAGTGCAGCGAGGAATCGTTGAGCTTGAGCTTCTCGAGTGCGTCGCGCAGCGAGTCGTACTCGCTGGCTTCCGTCGGGTAGAGGCCGGCGAACACCTGCGGCTGGATTTCCTTGAAGCCGGGCAAGGCCTCGGTGGCCGTGGCGGCCGCGCCGCCCGTCCCGGCCTTGATCAGCGTGACCGTGTCGCCCACCTTCGCGGCCTGCAACTCCTTGATGCCGGCGATGATGAAACCCACCTCGCCCGCTTCGAGCGATTGGCGAACTTCGGTCGCCGGAGTGAACACGCCGAGGTTGTCGGCGTTGTAGGTCGCACCCGACGCCATCATCTTGATGCGTTCGCCTTTCGCGAGGCGACCGTCGACCACGCGCACGAGCATCACGACGCCCACATACGCGTCGAACCAACTGTCGACGATCATCGCCCGCAATGCTGCGTCGGGGTTGCCTCGCGGCGCCGGCACCTTGGCCACGATGGCTTCGAGAATCTCGTCGATGCCCATGCCGGTCTTCGCCGAGCACGGGATCGCATCGGTCGCATCGATGCCGATCACGTCTTCGATTTCGGATTTCGCGTTGTCGGGATCAGCCTGCGGCAGATCCATCTTGTTGAGCACCGGCACCACCTCGACGCCGAGATCGAGCGCGGTGTAGCAGTTGGCAACGGTCTGCGCTTCGACGCCCTGGCTCGCGTCGACGACGAGCAGTGCACCTTCGCATGCCGACAGCGAGCGGCTCACTTCATAAGAGAAGTCGACATGGCCCGGCGTGTCGATCAGATTGAGGTTGTAGACCTGCCCATCGCGCGCCTTGTAGTGCAATGCGGCGGTCTGTGCCTTGATGGTTATCCCACGCTCCTTCTCGATGTCCATCGAGTCGAGCACTTGCGCCTCCATCTCGCGTTCGGCGAGCCCGCCGCAGCGCTGGATCAAGCGGTCTGCAAGCGTTGACTTGCCATGATCGATGTGCGCAATGATCGAAAAGTTTCTGATGTGATTCATCAACGGGAACGCTTAAGTACTTGAATTGGCTCGTGCGCAGAAGGCGACAGGCAAGAAAAAAGGGCGCGTCCGCAAGAGACGCGCCCTGAACCAACAAGCAATGGCAACTGCAGTAGTTGGAACTTCATTGTAGGCAAAAAGGGGGGCGCGTACAGACAGGCCAAGGCCCCGGAACGGTCGTTGCAGGTCAGCAACATGGAACTTATAAACAACTTATCCACAGAATCGGTGGATCGATTTCTTAACAACTTGTGGGCGATCTGTGGAGCATCGGTGGACGGCCGAGAGGAATCTCGCATCGTGAAGAAGCCTGTCCGGCTTATGCGTCGACCTCTGGCCGATGAGGCCGTATTCTACTGAAAATCATCATTAGCCTCCTTATAAGTTAGTAAACGCAAACTAATTTAAGGGCCTCGAGGTGCCAAAAAAAATTTGTTTCGGCGGTTGCCAGAATGCGAAAGCGGCCGAAAAAAAGCCCCAAACCCGAGTGCCGGGTGGGGCCACTTGACGCCAAGCGCCAGATCAGCGTGAAGGCCGGATCAAGGCATATTGCGCCCAGTCGCCGCGGCGGAACAGCACGCTGACCGGCTTGGTCTTGTCTGCCTTCACCAGTGCGGCTTCGAACTCCTTGGCGTTGGCCACCTCGGTGTTGTTGATGGCCAGCACGATATCTCCCTCGCGCAGACCAGCCCGCGTGGCCGCGTCGGTGGCGGTGTCGATCTTCACGCCGCCTTTGAGTTTGAGCTCCTTCTTCTGCGCCTCGGTGAGGTCGCTGACCGCGAGCCCCATGGACTTGGCGGCGGCAGATGCCTGCGGCTTGGCTGCGGGCTCCTCTTTTTCGGCCGCCCGCTTGACGGGCTTGTCGGGCTCGATCTCCGCGATCGTCACGGCGAGATCGCGCGAATTGCCGCGACGGAACACGGTGAGCGAACTCTTGGTGCCGGGCTTGGTATTGCCCACGAGGCGCGGCAGATCGCTGGGCTTCTCGATGGCCTTGCCGTCGAACTTGGTGATGATGTCGCCCGGCTCGATGCCGGCCTTCTCACCCGGCGAGCCGGCCTCGACCCCGCGCACCAAGGCACCCTGCGCCTTCCCAAGGCCGATGGATTCGGCCACGTCCTTCGTGACCTGGTCGATCTGCACGCCGATGCGTCCGCGCGAAACGCGGCCGTTCGCGCGCAGCTGGTCGCTTACGCGGATCGCTTCGTCGATCGGGATCGAGAACGAGATGCCCATGAAGCCGCCCGAGCGCGAGTAGATCTGGCTGTTGATCCCGACCACTTCACCGCGCATGTTGATCAACGGGCCGCCCGAGTTGCCGGGGTTGATGGCGACGTCCGTCTGGATGAAAGGCAAATAGTCGCCGGTGTCGCGCTGCTTGGCGCTCACGATGCCCGCAGTCACGGTGTTCTCGAGACCGAAGGGCGAACCGATGGCCATCACCCATTCGCCGACGCGCAGCCTGGAGATGTCGCCGACCTTGACCGCCGGCAGACCGGTTGCCTCGATCTTCACGACCGCAACGTCGGTGCGCTTGTCCGCGCCGATCAGCCTGGCCTTGAATTCGCGCTTGTCGACAAGCGTCACCAGCACCTCGGATGCGCCATCAACAACGTGCGCGTTGGTCATGACGAAACCGTCGGTCGTCAGGATGAAGCCGGAACCCACGCCGCGCGGGCGCTCTTCTTCCTGAGGCTGCTGGGGCCGGTTCGGACGCGGCCCCTGGCGCGGAATGTTCGGCATCGGCTGGCCGAAGAAGCGGCGGAAGAATTCCTGCATCTCCTCGTCCATCTCGGCGTTGCCGCTGCGCTGCGTCACCTTTTCGACGGTCCGGATATTGACCACCGAAGGTCCGACCTGATCGACCAGATCGGTGAAATCCGGGAGAACACGGGCTTGCGCATGCGCAGGCGCGACGGGCAGCAGCGCAGCGCCGGAGGCCAGCGCGAGCACGCCGGCCATCAGGAATGAACGGATTTTGTTCTTCTCGAACTTGAACATCATCGGTTTCCTTCGTTTGAGAGACCTGTAAACAACAACGATCAATATGGCGACTCAACGCGCGCGAACAAGACTTTGCGCAAACGCATCGAGCGTTTGCGGCGGCACTTCTCCGACGGCAGTCAGCCACCAGTCGCCATCCTTGCCCGGCAGCCGGCGCGTCAGCGTGTAGGTGGCACCGAGCGCCAGCAGGACTTCCCGCGGCTGGCGCTGCGCGTCGTAAGGCTCGACGAACAGCGAGACCGACGCAAGGCCATCGGAAAAAGTCCACTGCATCGTGTGCCCCTGCGCAGCGCTTCCTGCAACCCCCGCGGGACGCCGATAGCAGCTGACCGGCTTGAAGCCGGCGATGGGCGCGCGCAGCGACCACCCCTCTTTCGTGGCCGTGGTGCGCTCGAGCTCGGATTTCTCTACGCGATAACCCGCGGTGCTGCCCATCATCTGTGCAAGGGCTTGCGCTTTGACCGGCGGGTCGAGCTGAAGTTCGGAAAATGCGGACTGTTCGATCACGCGGTTCTCACCGTCGATGGTCTGCAGCTTCACCACCAAGCCCGATCGGCGCTCGCTCCAGACGCGGTAGCCGAAACGCAGCCCGTCGCGCGGCTCCAACTGCACCACGTCGGCATCGAAGCCCGCGACGCGGTCCTTGCCCAGCACGCGTGCGCCGTAGAGGTCGCCGATGGAGGAGTCGGGGGTACCGAGCAGGTTCGGGAACAGCTCGAGGTTTTCGCGCTTCTCGCTCTTCACGACCTTCGTCTCAGGCAGAAAGGTCATCACGTGGTCGTTGCGCCTGAAGGTTGAGCGCGGCGGCCCAGACAAGGCCTCAATGCGCTCCATCTGGAGGTCACCCTCGCACACATGCCAAATGCGGGCACTCGACAGACTGCCGGCGGGTGCCGATACAACGAAAGTTCCGACGTAAGAACGCTGCCGCGAAGCGGCATGCATACGCTGCAACCATTCGACCACGCCCAAGGTCGGCGTCTCGCCGCCGGCTGGGCTGACCGAACTCTTCACTGACGGCGAGGGCGTCCGGTTCTGAGCCATCACGGCCTGTGCCACGCAAAGCGCGGCAACCAGAACCACAGCACCACGCGCGGAAATCGGCATCGGAACGGTCATTGCAAGGGCTGCAGGCGCGTGATCAACGCGATGGCCCATCGAAGGTGGCGTTGCGCAGGAAGCCGGAAGGCATCTGCGAGGCACCGCCCGCTTGCTGGTGCGCTTCGAGCAACTGATCCAGCCGCGGATCACGCAGCATGACCTGCGGATTGCCATTTCCGACGATGACCCGCATCGGCGCGAGGTTGGAGGGCGTCTGCTGCGAAGAATTCGACGCAGCGAGCACCGAACTCGAGCCTTGCTGTTGCGCCAGTTGCGAAGCGGCCGGCTGCGGGCCGGTGCTCCCAATCCAGTTCCAACCGATGGCCGCTGCAGCCGCCAGCGATGCCGCACCGGCCACGAGCTTCCATCGGAACACCGGTTCGTTGGCGGCCTCGACATGGTGCACGACGGGCTTTACCACCTCGGGCGCCAGCATCGGGGCGGACGGCTCGGCCGCCAGCCGCTGCTGGAGCCGCGACAAGAACACCGAGGTATCGCTGCAGGCGGAGTGCACGCCGGAACGCAACACTTCCCCGACCAGATGATAGGTATGCCAGGTCGCGCGCAGATCGTCGTCCGTGCAGACCTTCTCGATCACCTGTGCGAACTCGTCGTCCCGCAGATGGCCGTCGGCCAGCGCGGAAATCTGTTCGTGGACTGTGCTTGTGTGCTTCATTTCATTCACCTGCTTACCAACGCTTGCCGGACTGGTTGTCCAGCAGCGGCTTGACCCTTGCCGAAATAGCTTCGCGGGCCCGGAAAATCCGCGAGCGTACGGTACCGATCGGACAATTCATCACCTCGGCGATCTCTTCGTAGCTCATGCCTTCGATCTCGCGCAGGGTCACCGCCTGCCGCAGCTCGGCCGGCAGTGCTTCCATTGCAGCTTCGACGGCGGCCGCGATTTCGTTGGCGGCCATGACGGATTCGGGCGTCTCGTCGCTGATTGGTTCGTTTCCGGGCCGGTAAGTTTCATCCTCGTCCTCAGAAGACGAACGCAATGCGCTCTCAGAAACGGTCGGATCGCGTTTCATGTCCACCAGGGCCTTCTTGGCGGTATTGACGGCGATGCGGTAGAGCCAGGTGTAAAACTGCGCCTCGCCCCTGAACTGGTGCAGGGCGCGGTAGGCGCGGATGAAGGTCTCCTGCGCAATGTCCTCGATCAGGTTCACGTCGCGCACCATGCGGCCGATGAGCCGTTCGATCCGGCGCTGGTACTTGATGACGAGCAGTTCGAAAGCCTTCTGATCGCCTGCGACCGTGCGCTGGACCAGTTGAAAGTCGACCTCCCCGGGCCTCACCTCTGCAGGGGGCGCATCGGTCAAGCCGGTGTCGGGCGGCACGGGCGGTGGAGAGGCTGTCATGAAAGAGGATGGTGCGAGCCGGATGCCGCTGGCTGCCGGGACTCGGCAACCGGGCCGGCCAGCGGGGCGCGCGAATATACCGCACGGCGCAGATCCTGCCAGCGCTCCGGCAGAGTGCTCCGGTCGAGCCAGACCCAGCGTCGCATACGACGCGCTTCGGTCAGGCACAGGAGCAGCGAAGATTGGAAATCCAGGGCGACTTTCACCCCCGCTCGCAACCCCGCAGAGTCCGCAAGCGACCAATGCCGGCCGTCGAAGCTCAGTTCCGTGAACGCGGTGCGTCGCAGCGTGCTCCGCCATGCCGCAGCGCCGGCCCCGACGACGCTGAGCGCCAGCAGCCCGATCCGCCAATCCGGGTCGTCGAGCCGATAGCACGCTGCGGCCGCGCAGCACGCGCCGCAGGCCCAGATGATCGAGAGCAACCGATCAGCGTTGCGCGAACGGCCCACCGGATAACTCACCGATGGGGCGTCGTGCATGGGTCAAGGAAAATCAAGCGCGCTTGAACACCAGCGTGCCGTTGGTGCCGCCGAAGCCGAAGTTGTTCTTGACCGCGACGTCGATCTTGAGATCGCGCGCCTCATTGGCGCAGTAATCGAGATCGCACTCCGGATCTTGATTGAAGATGTTGATCGTCGGCGGACTTTTCTGGTGATGCACAGCCAGCACGGTAAACACCGACTCGATGCCGCCGGCACCGCCGAGCAAGTGGCCGGTCATCGACTTGGTCGAGTTCACCACCAGCTTCTTGGCATGGTCGCCAAAAGCGTTCTTGATCGCATTGGTTTCGTTGATGTCGCCGATCTGCGTCGAGGTGCCATGCGCGTTCAGGTATTGGACCTGATCGGCGTTGACGCCCGCATTCTTCAAGGCCATGTCCATCGAGCGGCGGGGTCCGTCGACATCGGGCGCGGTCATGTGGAAGGCGTCGGCGCTCATGCCGAAGCCGGACACTTCGGCGTAGATCTTGGCGCCGCGCGCCTTGGCGTGCTCGTACTCCTCGAGCACCAGTACGCCGGCACCCTCACCGAGCACGAAACCGTCGCGGTCGCGATCCCAGGGGCGCGACGCCGTGGCCGGATCTTCGTTGCGGGTGGACAGTGCGCGCGCCGCGGCAAAGCCCCCGATACCGAGCGGCGACACCGTGGATTCCGAGCCGCCTGCAATCATCACATCGGCATCGCCGTACTCGATCATCCGAGCAGACGTGCCAATCGCATGCAAACCGGTCGTGCAGGCAGTGACGATCGCGATGTTCGGGCCCTTGAAGCCATATTTGATGGACACGTGGCCGGAGATCATGTTGATGATCGATGCCGGCACGAAGAACGGCGACACGCGGCGCGGGCCGCGGTTGGTCAGTTCGCCGTGCGTGGCCTCGATCATGGGGAGTCCCCCGATCCCTGAGCCGATGTTGCAGCCGATGCGAACGGCTTCTTCATAGCTCAGGGCCTCGCCGGTCGGCAAGCCGCTGTCCTGCACCGCCTGGATCGCAGCAGCGAGCCCGAGATGGATGAAGCGATCCATGTGGCGCGCTTCCTTCTCGGGAATGTATTGCGTGATGTCGAAGCCCTTGACCTCGCCCGCGAACTTGCAGGCAAAGGCGCTCACATCGAACTTGGTGATGGTGTCGACGCCCGACTTCCCGGCCAGCAGATTGGCCCAGGACTCGGCGACAGTGTTTCCGACAGGGGCAATGCAACCAAGCCCAGTGACGACGACGCGGCGTTTGGTCATGCCGGCAAACCTTTCTGGAAGCACTGAGGCCGTTGTGCGGCGCGTGCAGGCTTGGAAGCCGCGGGCCGGAACGGAAACTCAGCGTGGCCGATATCAGGCCTTTTGATTCTTGGTGGCGTAGTCGACGGCGTTCTGGACAGTCGTGATCTTCTCGGCGTCTTCATCCGGGATCTCGATGCCAAATTCGTCTTCGAGTGCCATCACCAGTTCGACCGTGTCGAGCGAGTCAGCACCGAGGTCCGCCACGAAAGCCTTTTCATTGGTGACCTGGGACTCTTCAACGCCGAGTTGTTCGGCAATGATTTTCTTGACACGTGCTTCGATATCGCTCATTTGGTTCCCTCTGAGGGTTGTAGGTAATCGGTGGATTTTAGCCGGCCGCATTGTGGCATCCGCCCCAAGGCCGTACGGTAAAAGAATTGCGCTACTGCGCTTACATGTGCATGCCGCCGTTGACGTGCAGTTCCTGGCCCGTCACATAGGAGGCTTGGGGCGAAGCCAGGTAGGCGACGGCATGCGCGATGTCAGCCGGCTTGCCCAGGTGGCCGAGCGGGATCTGCGACAGCAGCGCTTGCTGCTGCGCCTCGGGCAGGCTGGCGGTCATGTCGGTCTCGATAAAGCCCGGCGCCACGCAGTTGACCGTGATGCTGCGGCTTCCGAGTTCGCGTGCCAACGCGCGCGTCATGCCTGCCACGCCAGCCTTGGCGGCCGCATAGTTGGCCTGGCCGGCGTTGCCGGAAGCGCCGACGACGCTGGTGATGCTGACGATCCGGCCGTAGCGCTGCTTCATCATGGGGCGGATCACCGCACGGGAAAGACGGAAAACGGCCTTGAGATTGGTGTCGAGCACCGCATCCCAATCCTCATCCTTGAGGCGCATGGCGAGCATGTCGCGGGTGATGCCGGCGTTGTTGACCAGCACATGGATCGCGCCATAGGTCTTGACGATCTCGTCGACCAGCGCTTCGACCGCCGGCCCATCATTGACGTCGAGCGCACACCCCCGCCCGCCATGGGCGGCGAGCGCGGCCGAGATCCTGTTCGCGCCTTCTTCGGTGGTGCCGGTCCCGATGACCATGAGACCGCGCTGGGCCAGTTCGAGCGCGATCGCCGCACCGATACCGCGCGAAGCGCCGGTGACCAATGCGACCTGGCCTTCGAATTTTGGAGTACTCATAAAAGAATAATGTTGGAGCTCGGCGTTCAGCCGCCGAGCAGTTGTCTTGTTTCTGCGAGCGTTGCCGGGTCATACACCGAGGCCGCGGCGAGCTCGGGCGCAATGCGTTTGATCATGCCGGCAAGCACCCTGCCGGGGCCACATTCAACGACGACCTCCACGCCACGCGCCTGCAAGGCCTGCACGCTTTCGACCCAGCGCACAGGACCCGCCGCTTGGCGCACCAACGCGTCGCGAATCCGGGCCGGGTCGGTTTCGACCGCCACGTCGATGTTGTTGAGGACGGGGATCTGGGGCGCGGCCAGGCTGAGCGATGCCAGCCGCTCTTCCAGCGCTTCGGCGGCCGGCTTCATCAGGCTCGAATGGAAAGGCGCCGACACCGGCAACGGCAGTGCCCGCTTGGCGCCCTGGGCCTTGAGCACTTCGCAGGCCTTTTCGACCGCGGCCTTGCTGCCCGCGATCACGGTTTGCATCGGATCGTTGAAGTTCACCGCTTCGACGATTTCGGCGCTGCCGGTGCCGAACGAGGCTGTCACTTCGGCACAACCTGCTTTCACCTTGCCGGCATCCATGCCGAGGACCGCCGCCATGGCACCCGCCCCCACGGGCACGGCCTGCTGCATGGCGCGGGCGCGGAAACGCACCAGTGGCGCCGCCTGCGCCAGCGTCAAGACGCCGGATGCCACCAAGGCGGAATATTCGCCCAGCGAATGACCGGCAACGACCGAGGGCTTGGCGCCGCCTTCCGCCAACCAGGCCCGCCAGGACGCGATGCCGGCGACCAGCATCACGGGCTGCGTATTCGTCGTGAGCGCCAGCGCCTCCTTGGGGCCCTCGTGGATCAAGCGCGAAACATCTTCATCCAAGGCATCGGATGCTTCCTGCAGGGTCTCGGTCACGGCCGGATGGTCGCCCCATGCGTCGAGCATGCCGACCGCCTGCGAGCCCTGGCCGGGAAATACGAAAGCGAAGGATTTCATTGTTTTGCGTCTCCAATCGCGCGCGACTGCCCTCTTCGGGGGCAACGCGCTGCATTACATGGTCAACAGGACTGCGCCCCAAGTGAAGCCGCCGCCAACGCCTTCCAGCATCACCGTATCGCCCTTCTTCACCTTGCCTGCGCGCACCGCCTCGTCCAATGCCAAGGGGATAGAGGCCGCAGAGGTGTTGCCATGCTCGTTGACCGTCACGATCAGCTTCTCGAGCGGCAGCTTCAGCTTCCGCGCGGTGCCTTCCATGATGCGGATGTTGGCCTGATGGGGAATCAGCCAGTCGATGTCGGCATCGGTCTTGCCCGCCTTCTGCAAGGTGGCGCGTGCGGCCTCTTCCAGCACGCGTACGGCCAGCTTGAAAACAGCCTGCCCGTCCATGTGAAGCAGCGGCGTGCCGAGCACGTTGCCGCCCGAGACGTGGCCCGGCACGCAGAGGATGCCCACGTGCTTGCCATCGGCATGCAGGTCGCTGGCAAGAATCCCGGGCTCGTCGCTGGCCTCGAGCACCACGGCGCCGGCACCGTCACCGAACAGGACGCAGGTGGTGCGGTCGTTGAAGTCGAGGATGCGCGAAAAAACCTCAGCGCCGACGACCAGCGCGCACTTGGCGCTTCCGGTGCGGATCATGGCGTCGGCCACCGTCATCGCATAGACGAAGCCGCTGCACACCGCCTGTACGTCGAATGCAGGACAGCCCGCGATGCCCAACTTGTTTTGAAGAATGGCTGCCGACGACGGGAACACCATGTCAGGGGTCGAGGTCGCGACGATGATCAGGTCGACCTCGCCAGCACTGCGACCAGCCGCTTCCAGCGCATTCTTTGCGGCTTCCAGCCCCAGTTCGCTGCTCGTGACTTCGGGTGCGGCGAAGTGCCGAGCGCGAATGCCCGTGCGCTCGATGATCCATTGATCAGAGGTCTCGATGCCACGCGTGGCCAATTCGCGGGCGAGGTCGTCGTTGGTCACTCGGCGCGGGGGCAGGTAGCTGCCGGTGCCGGTGATGCGGGAAAAAGGAGTCATCAAACGTGGAGCGCCGCCGTGTCGACCGGCGTCGCCGGTTCTTGTCGCGCGAGGAGTGGCGCGGCGTGGGCGATGCGGGCCCGCACGCGATCGAGCAGGTTGTTGCGAGCGGCATCATAAGCGCGATCGAGCGCATGACCGAAGGCCACTTCGTCAGCCGAGCCATGGCTCTTGAATACGAGTCCGCGCAGGCCGAGCAAGGCCGCGCCGTTGTACCGCCGATGGTCGAGGCGGCGTTTGAGGGCCTTTAGAACCGGATACGAGACGATCGCAGCAAATTTGCTGAAAATACCGCTGGAATACTCGATGCGAAGGAAGTCGACGATCATCGAAGCCACGCCCTCGGTGGCCTTCAATGTGACATTGCCAACAAAACCGTCACAGACGACGATGTCGGTCGTCCCTTTGAAAATGTCGTTACCCTCGACGTTGCCGTAGAAGTTCAAATCCTGGGAATTGGCCGCTTTCCGAAGCAATTGACTTGCTTTTTTGATCGTTTCGCTGCCCTTGATCGCCTCTTCCCCGACATTGAGAAGTCCGACGGACGGCGACTCGTTGCCCGTCAGGGCGGACACCAGCGCAGAACCCAACACGGCGAACTGCAACAGATCTTCAGCATCACAATCCACATTGGCGCCGAGATCGAGCACCGTTGTCGCCCCGCCCTTGCTGTTCGGAAGCTGAGGAGCGATGGCCGGCCTGTCGATACCATCCAAGGTCTTGAGCAAGTAACGAGCGATCGCCATCAAGGCGCCGGTGTTGCCAGCAGAAATCGCGGCCTGCGCGGCGCCGTCCTTCACTTGCTGAATCGCGACGCGCATCGAAGAATCTTTTTTCTTGCGCAGCGCGATCTCAATCGGGTCGTCCATTCCGACCACTTCGCTGGCGGGAATGACTCGGGCACGCGGATGCGAGAAGCCGGCCAGCGCTGCCGGGGCACCAACCAGCAGCAACGACGCTTCGGCGTGGCGATCGAGAAATGCGCGGCAGGCCGCAAGCGTGACGCGCGGACCGTGGTCTCCCCCCATGCAATCGACGGCAAGCGTGATTGCGGAGGGGGCAGGAGCGAATTCGGAAGGCGTTACCATCAAAACAAAGGCCCGACGCTACAACAAAAGTAGCTTCGGGCCTTTGGCCTTGAAACTGGGATCAGGCTTCAGACTTGGTCTTGAGCACCTTGCGGCCGCGATAGAAGCCGTTCGGGCTAATGTGGTGGCGCAGATGCGTTTCGCCGGTGGTCGGCTCGACGGCAATGCCGGGCACGCCCAAAGCATTGTGGGAACGGTGCATGCCGCGCTTGGACGGCGACTTCTTGTTTTGCTGGACGGCCATGCTGGCTCCTGAAAGTATTCGGGTGAGTGGGTAAGCACGCGGGGCGGCCGTGAGGCCCTGTAGAACGCTCTAACGTCGACGGCGGCGCGCGTGAAGCCCATGATTATAGCCCAAGCTGAATAAGGAGCGCCAGCTCGATGTTTCGAGGCCTACTCCGGCTTGCGTGAACGCAACGCGCCGAGCACTGCGAAGGGATTCGGACGCGCGGCCTCGGCCGCCTCGAAATCGGGATCCGCAGCCGACAGCCGCACCGGCTCGGGACAACGTTCGTGCCGCGGTGTGACCGGGATTTCCATGAGGAGCTCATCCTCGATCAAGGCATGGAGGTCGAAATCGCGGCTCGCGACCAGAACGTCCTCCTCGGAATCCTCGTCTTCGGCCGCTGCAATGGCTTCGTCTGCCGCGAAACGAAACCAGCGATCGACTTTCAGTTCGACTTCGACCGGGGTGAGGCAGCGCTGGCAGACCAGGGGCACCGTGGTCTGCGCCTCCAGGTGCAGCCAGGGGACTGGCGCTCCATCGGGACCATCGCGGCGGGCGCCTTCGGCCTGCCAGCGCACGCTCACGTCGGTGGCCGGGGCGGCCACTTCAGCGCTCAAGCGCTGATAAGTCTGAAGGGGCTCGTTTCCCGAAACGGTAGCGGCCGCCTCGGCAAAGCCGTTCACGTCGAGCCGGCCTGGGGCAAATTCTCTGGTCATCGGCACCAGTCTAAACCGCTCGCGCACAATCGTGGCCCATGCAACGCACTGTGATTCTTGCCTCGACCTCGCGCTATCGCCGCGAGCTTCTTGCACGCCTGCACCTGGCCTTCGATGTCCAAGCACCCGACGTCGACGAAACACCGATGGCAGGCGAGGCGCCGCGCGCGTTGGCGGAACGGCTGGCGCTCGAAAAAGCGATGTCGGTGGCCCGCCAATTCCCTGAAGCCGTGGTGATCGGCTCCGATCAGGTGGCCGACCTGGCTGGCGAGCCATTGGGCAAGCCCGGAGATCACGCCCGCGCCACGGCCCAATTGCGGCGCATGCGCGGCCAGACGCTGATATTCCAGACGGCCGTCGCCGTGGTGTGCCAGGCGACGAGCTTCGTGCAGCGCGATCTGGCGCCCGTGCGCGTCGTGTTTCGTGAGCTCAGCGATGCGGCGATCGATACCTATCTGCGCGCGGAACAGCCCTACGACTGCGCGGGAAGCGCAAAGAGCGAGGGCCTTGGCATTGCTCTGCTCGAAGCCATCGACAGCGACGATCCGACGGCCCTGGTGGGCCTGCCGCTGATTCGTACAGCCAACATGCTGCGCGCCGCCGGCGTCGACCTCTTGTGAGCAAAGGCAAGCTCTATCTGGTGCCTGCACCGCTGGATTTCGGCTGTGAGGCTGAGGTGCCGCTGCAGGACGTGCTTCCGCTCGGCACGCTGCAGATCGCGGCTGGGATCACGCACTGGATCTGCGAGAACGCGAAATCGGCCCGCGCCTATCTCAAGCGCATCGACGCGGTGGCGCCGCTTGCTGCGCCGCTGCAGGCCCAGCAGATCCAGGAACTGCCGCGCGAGGTTCACAAGAAGGGAGACCACGCCGGCCAGTTCGATGCCCGACCACTCCTTTCCGCCGCGCTCGAAGGCAAGAACATTGGCCTGCTCAGCGAGGCCGGCATGCCTGCCGTCGCCGACCCGGGATCCTCCGTGGCACGGGCCGCGCACGAACTGGGCATCACCGTGGTGCCGCTCACCGGCCCGGTGTCGCTGCTGCTCGCACTTGCGGCGAGTGGTCTCAATGGCCAGAACTTCGCTTTCGTCGGCTACCTGCCGCAGGACGCCGAGGCACGCGCGCAACGCATCCGCGAGCTCGAGGCACTCGCACTGAGGACCGGCCAGACGCAGCTTTTCATCGAAACGCCCTACCGCAATACAGCCCTGCTGCAGGCGCTCGTGCAGACGCTGCAGCACAACACGCGGCTCGCGGTGGCGCGCGGACTCACGCTCGCGGCCGCGAACGTGCGCAGCGATACGGTGAAGAGCTGGCGCGCCAAACCATTGCCGGCCGACGAGCGCACGCCCGCGGTGTTCGCGATCGGGCGCTGATCTTGTCAGGCCCTCCCTCCGCCCGCATGCGCTGGGCTTCGCGCGCGCAATTCTTCGGCTCGGGTTTCATCTTCGCGACCTGGGGTGTTCATATCCCGACTGTGAAGATCCACTACGGCGTCGATGAAGCGGCGCTCGGCTTGGCCATGCTCGCCGCCGGCGTCGGCGCCTTGCTGGGCCTCACACAGGCGAGCCGCTGGATCGGCCGCCATGGCGCCCGCGGCACCGCCGGCCTGTGCGGCGCGATCTATGCGCTGCTGCTGGCCGGCTTGCTGGTGATGCCCAGCTATGGCGCGCTGCTGGGCTTGCTCGCCGTGTTCGGCATCCTCACCGGCGTCTTCGACGTGGCGATCAATACCGAGGCCGCGCAGCTCGAGCTGCGAGACGGCCATCCGCTGATGAGCGGCATGCACGGCATGTTCAGCCTGGGCGGCATGGCGGGTGCCGTGACCGGCGGCGCAGCGCTCGCCGCTGGGATGGCGCCTCAATCGCACTTGACGCTCGTCGCCGCGGCGATGGCGCTATCGATCGCCCTCTCCTCTAGATGGATGTTGCCGAAGGAGGCGACCACGTTCACCAGCACGGGCGACGGCTTTCGCCTGCCGCGCGGCGCGCTGGCCATCCTCGGCGTGCTGGCCGCGCTGGGGCTGATTGCCGAGGGCGCGATCTACGACTGGAGCGTGCTCTATCTGAAGCAGGAACTGGGCAGCCCCCAGCAGCAAGCCGCGCTGGCCTACGCCAGCTTTTCGGCGGCGATGGCCGCCACGCGCTTCGCCGGCGACGCGATGCGGGCGCGTTTCTCGCCGGCGCTGCTGCTGCGCGGCAGCGCCTGGCTGGCGGCCGCCTCCATGACGCTGGTCCTGCTGGCCGACGCACCCTGGCTGGCCTTGATCGGATTTGCAGGCGTGGGCATCGGTTTCGCCAACGTGGTGCCGATCCTCTTCGCCGCGTCGGCGCGCGTCCCGGGCGTCGAGCCGGCACGTGGCATCGCCGCGGTATCGGCAGCGGCCTACCTGGGCTTCATGGCCGGACCGCCGGCAATCGGCTTTCTGGCCCAGCTCAGCTCGTTGACTGCTGCGCTCTATGTCGTGGTGGCCTTTGCCGCAGCGCTCGCGGCATCGGCGCGCTACGCGAATCCGGCCTGATTCAGCGCAGCGCCGGCGCGGTTCGCAGCGCCCGAACCGAAGCGTCGCCGAGGGCAGCGCCGAATTTCTTGGCGAGCTTCTCGGCCACGTTCTCCCGGCGCGTGTAGTCGATCACTTCCTCGGCCTTGATCACTTCGCGCGCAACGAAATCGACGTTGCCGAGCTGATCGGCCAAGCCGAGCTCCACGGCCTGCTGGCCACTCCAGAACAGGCCGCTGAACAGGCCGGGCGTATCGACCTTCAACCGGTCGCCGCGGCCCTTCTTGACCACATCGATGAACTGCGCGTGGATCTGGTCGAGCATCTTCTGCGCGTGCACCCGCTGCGCATCGCTCATCGGGCTGAACGGATCCAGGAAGCCCTTGTTTTCGCCGGCCGTCAAGAGCCTGCGCTCCACGCCGACCTTGTCCATGAGGCCGGTGAATCCGAAACCGTCCATCAGCACGCCGATGCTTCCGACGATGCTTGCCTTGTCGACGAAGACCTTGTCGGTCGCCGCCGCGATGTAGTACGCCGCCGACGCGCAGGTCTCCTCGACCACCGCGTAGACCGGCTTTTTGTGCTTGGCCCGCAGGCGCTTGATCTCGTCGTTGATGATGCCGGCCTGCACGGGGCTTCCGCCCGGCGAATTGATCAGCAGAACGACACCCTTGGCGCCGTCGTCCTCGAAGGCGCTCTTCATCGCCGCGATCACGAACTCCGCACTCGCGTCGCCGCCATTGGCGATTTCGCCCTTGATTTCGACTACCGCCGTGTGGGCCGTGGTCTTGGCAGTCGTCGGCGTGCCGCGGGACATGGCCAGCCACACCAGAAAAATGAAGAAGACGAGCCAGCTCAGACGAATGAAGGTCTTCCAACGACGCGTGGCCCTTTGTTCGCGCAGCGAGGCGAAGGCCAGTTTTTCGAGTGTGGCGCGCTCCCAGTTGGGTTGCTGCGTCGGATCGTTCTTCGACATGCTTCGGGGAGGCGCGGCGCGCTCGAAAGGCTCGAAACCCTCAGGTTCCGTGCGGTTGGAATCGGTCATTTCAGAAAACCAGAGGTTGGAGGTTCCAGGCAGTATGCCAGTGCACCACTCCGTCCCGTTCGCTCAAGGCGATCTTCACCAGGCCGCCGCGACAAGGACCGCCGGCGCACTCGCCGGTGTCCGGCTTGTAGACGGCGCCATGCGTCGCGCACAGCAGCCATTGACCGCTGTCGTCGAAGAAGCGATCCGGTTGGAAATCCAGCTCCATCGCGACGTGGCTGCAGCGGTTGAGGTACGCGTGCGGCTGGCCTTCGTAGCGAATGGCAAAGGCCCGGCATGTCTGGCCGCCGTGCACCACGTCGAAGGGAACGGCGCGGCCGCCCTCGACCAGGTCGGCCGCATTGCACAGCGGGATGCATTCGCTCATGCGCGGATTTTCATGCGTTCTCGAGAAGCCATTGCGTCAGGCCGGACACCGAGTGCGCCACATGCAGCGGCTTCAGCACGTCGAAGCTGTCCGGCTCGTGCGCGCCATAGCTCACGCCCACGCTCGCGCAGCCGGCGTTGAGCGCGAGCTGGAGGTCATGCGTGGTGTCGCCGATCATCAAGGTGCGATCGGCCGGCACGTCCAGCTCTTCCATCAATTCGAGCAGCATGCGCGGATGCGGCTTGCCGAAGGTTTCGTCGGCCGTTCGAGAGGCGTCGAAGCGGTCCCGCAGCGCGACGGTGGCGAGCGCCTCGTTCAACCCCCGCCGCGATTTGCCCGTGGCCACGGCCAGCTTGTGGCCGCGCGCGTGGAGCGCATCGAGCATCGGCAGGACGCCGTCAAAGAGCACCAGGTCGTCTTGATGCTGCAGGTAGTGATAGCGGTAGCGCGCGCCGAGCTCGGCGTACTTCTCCTTCGGTACATCGGGTGCGGCGCGGGCCAGCGCTTCGGCAAGGCCCAGGCCGATCACCCATGCGGCGTCGTTCTCGTTCGGCTTGGCGCCGCCGACGTCGACCACCGCGGCCTGGATGCAGCGCACGATGAGTCGCGTCGAGTCATAGAGCGTGCCATCCCAATCGAAAGCGATCAGGTCGAAACGGCGGGGACGAATGTCAGTCATGAGTGAGAGGCTGTCGAGGGGTGGGCAGCGAGCGCATCGAGCGCAGCCTGCGGCATCAGCGCATGCAGTTCCGGCGGCAAGTCAGCCTGCAGCGCCATGCGCTCTCCGCTCGCGGGGTGGGTGAACTGCAGTCGCCAGGCGTGCAGGAACATGCGTTTGAGTCCGAGCTTCTGCAGCGCGCGGTTGCGCTCGAAGTCGCCGTACTTGTCGTCGCCCGCGATCGCATGGCCGCCGGAGGCGAGGTGGACGCGAATCTGATGCGTGCGACCGGTCTTGATCGTAACGGCGAGCAGCGAAAAGGAAGCGGCGTCCGCCGGGAGGGCGACGCGAGCCAGGACTTTCACCAGCGTCACGGCGCGCATCGCGTCGGGATGGTCCTTGGCCACCACGCGCACGCGCCGCTCACCCGGCTCAGCCGAGCCGGCCTGACCCGGCAAAAGGTACTTGGCGAGCGGCGCATCGAGCACCTTCTTGTTCGCGGGCCAGCTGCCTTCGACCAGCGCCAGGTAGGTCTTGCCGGTCTCGCGCTCGCGAAACTGGTCTTGCAGCGCCGTCAGCGCGCTTCGCTTCTTGGCAACCAGCAGGATGCCCGAGGTCTCGCGGTCCAGCCGGTGCACGAGTTCGAGAAAGCGCGCCGCAGGGCGCGCGGTGCGCAGCTGCTCGATCACGCCGAAGCTCACGCCGCTGCCGCCGTGAACCGCGACGCCGGCCGGCTTGTCGATCGCCAGCAAGGCATCGTCCTCATACAGCAAAGGGAATTCGCGCGCGGGTGCGGGCGGCAGGCCGCCCTCTTCCCCCCGTGCCGACACCCGTACCGGCGGCAGCCGCAACACGTCGCCTTCCGCCAGGCGGGTTTCGGCCTGCACGCGTCCTTTGTTGATGCGCACCTCGCCCGACCGGATGATCCGGTAGACATGGGTTTTGGGCACCCCCTTGAGCTGCCGGAACAGGAAATTGTCGAGTCTTTGGCCCGCAGATTCCCCATCGACCGTCAGAAAGCGAACTTCTGCTGCCGCGGGGCTTGGCTTCGCACCTATAATGTTTTTCACCAGCGCGGTCTTGTAAGTGCTTGATTAATCAGAAGTTTAGAGCACTGCCGGAGGCGCTGTGAGGTCGATGCCGCTTAGGCGTTGAGCCCGCAAGCCACGCGCCAACGCGCAAGGCGGCGGGCGCTACATCAAAGTCAAGCCGACGCCCACGAAACACCGATACGGAATACCCAGCCGGCAGACCAAAAGCTGCCGGCGGATCGAAGCGAGTACCTTGTGTTGATACTGCTGATTCAACTTTGCCTGCGCTGGCTGATGCCAGCGGCCTCGGGCATTGAATCGTCGGCAGAGCGCGCCACCATTGCGCCAATTGCTATAGAAAATATAGCGCGTCAACACCATATCGGGCTCGCGCCCATCCATGCGCCCCCACCCCGGCTGTCATTGAGCTGACGCTCGATACGGTTGCTCGCGTCCGCGCGGCAACCAGCAGCAGCCGGGGCACAGCGGCAATTCCTTCGTTTCGCGACGCGTCGTCCGTGCATCGTTAGGTCCGTCATGGACCGGTTAGAACGATAGAACAGACAAAGGAAACGCATCATGAAGCGGATGCTGATCAACGCCACGCAGGCAGAAGAACGCCGCCTGGCCATCGTCGACGGGCAAAAGCTCCTCGACTACGAAATCGAAATCGAAGGGCGCGAGCAGCGCAAGGGCAACATCTACAAGGCCGTTGTGACGCGCGTCGAGCCGTCGCTGGAGGCCTGCTTCGTCGACTACGGCGAAGACCGCCACGGCTTCCTGCCGTTCAAGGAAATCTCCAAGCAGTATTTCGCCGAAGGCGTCTCGGCCAGCCAGGCCCGGATCCAGGACGCGATCCGCGAAGGCCAGGAACTGGTGGTCCAGGTCGAGAAGGAAGAGCGCGGCAACAAGGGCGCGGCCCTGACCACCTTCATCTCGCTGGCCGGCCGCTACGTCGTGCTGATGCCCAACAACCCGCGCGGCGGCGGCGTCAGCCGGCGCATCGAGGGAGACGACCGCGCCGAGCTCAAGGAGGCGATGGACCAGCTCGAGTACCCCAAGGGCATGAGCATCATCGCGCGCACCGCCGGCATCGGCCGCTCCGCGCCCGAACTGCAGTGGGACCTGAACTACCTGCTCAAGCTGTGGGCCGCCATCGACGGCGCCGCCAAGGGCGGCAAGGGCGCTTTCCTGATCTACCAGGAGTCCTCGCTGGTGATCCGCGCGATCCGCGATTACTTCAATCACGACATCGGCGACATCCTGATCGACACCGACGACATCTACGACCAGGCGCAGCAGTTCATGGCCCACGTGATGCCGGAACACGCCGCGCGCGTGAAGCGCTACCGCGACGACGCCGCGTTGTTCAGCCGCTTCCAGATCGAGCATCAAATTGAATCGGCCTATGCGCGCACGGTCCAGTTGCCCAGCGGGGGCGCGATCGTGATCGACCACACCGAGGCGCTGGTCTCGGTCGACGTGAACTCGGCGCGTGCCATCAAGGGCGGCGACATCGAGGAAACGGCCACCCGCACCAACCTCGAAGCCGCCGACGAAGTGGCCCGCCAGATGCGCCTGCGCGACCTGGGCGGCCTGATCGTCATCGACTTCATCGACATGGACGAGTCGAAGAACCGCCGCGAGGTCGAAAGCCGCCTGCGCGACGCACTGCGCCAGGACCGTGCACGCGTCCAGTTCGGCTCGATCAGCAAGTTCGGCCTGATGGAAATGAGCCGCCAGCGCCTGAAGCCGGCGCTCTCCGAAGGTTCGTCGATCCCCTGCCCCCGTTGCGGCGGCTCGGGCCACATCCGCGACACCGAATCGAGCGCGCTGCAGATCCTGCGCATCATTCAGGAAGAGTCCATGAAGGACAACACGGCCGCCGTGCACGTGCAGGTGCCGGTCGAAGTTGCATCCTTCCTGCTCAACGAGAAGCGCCCCGAGATCGCCAAGATCGAACTCAAGCAGCGCGTGACCGTGCTGATGGTGCCCAACAAGACGCTGGAAACACCCAACTACAAGCTGGAGCGCCTGAAGCACGACGACCCGCGCCTCGACCACATCGAAGCCAGCTACAAGATGGCCGACGAGATCGAGGACCCGACCTCGGTCACGCGACGCTCGCAGGAGCCCACCAACAAGCAGACGCCGGTGATCAAGGGCGTGCTGCCCGATGCACCGGCACCGGCGGCAATGCCGAAGCCCGAAGCGGTGCGTCCGCCGGCAGTCGCCCCGGCACCCGCGCCTGCTGCGGCCACCCCCGTCGCGCGCGCACCCGCCGAGTCGGGCCTGTTCGGCTGGATCAAGAGCCTGTTCGGCGCCGCGCCGGTCCCGGCACCCGTCCCGCCCACGATTCCTGTGGAAGCGCCCAAGCCGCGCCGCGATGCTCGCGGCGGCCGCGACGGCGAGGCACGCACCGCGCGCGATGGCGAGCAGCGCCGCGGCGGACGCGGTGAAGGCCGCGGTGGACGCGACGGCGAGCGCCGCGGCGGCCGCCCCGGCGAACGCCGCGAAGGCGAGCGCCGCGAAGGACGCGAAGTCCGCGGCGAGGCGCGCAACGACAGCCAGGTCCGCGAACCGCGCGAGCCCCGCGAAGCGCGTGCGCCGCGCGATGGTGAGCGCCGCGGCCGCGGCGAGCGTCGCGACAGCGACCAGCGCCAACTGCCGACCGAAGCAAGCGACGTCCAGCTCGACGCACAGGCGATCGCACCGAATGCGTTCGCAGGCGACGAAGGTGCTCCCCCCGCGGAGCGCGCACCGCGCGGACGCGGCGAACGTCGGGAACGCGGTGAGCGCAGTGCAGACGCAGCGCGTGAACGCACGGGCGACGCCTCCCGCGCTGCGAACGCCGACAGCTCGCAACAACAGGACGGCGCTTCAGCCGATCGCGGTGCGCGCGGCGGCCGCGAGGAGCGCGCACCCCGCGGCGAGCGCAACGAGGGCCGCCGCGAGCGGCGCAGTGAGGGTGCCCCGCGCCCCGTCGAAACGCCTTCCGCCGCAGAAGTTCAGTCGCTTGCGGCCGAACCCACCGAGATGGGTAGCGCCGATGAAGCAGCAGCTAGCGGGGATTCCGCGCCGCGCCGTGACGGCGACGAGCGCCGGGGCCGCTCGCGCGATCGCTACGGCCGAGACCGCCGCGAGCGCAGCCCGCGCGAAGAGGGCGAAGCGATTGCGGCCGCATCTGCGCTCTCTCCAGCACCCGCCGGCGCCTACGACGGCATCGAGATCGATACGGCGCCGTCGGCGCCTCGCACCGAACGGCCCGCTGTCGCACCCTCCATGCCCATCGTGGTCGAGGCCAAGCCCGCGACTTCGCGCGCTCTGCCGAAGGTTCAGCCCTTCGAGCTGCCGCTGGACGAACTCGCCCAAGTGGCGGAAGGCTCCGGATTGCATTGGGTGAATTCGGATGCCGAACGTGTGGCGCAGGTTCGCGCGGCGATCGCGGCAGAACCCAAGCCCATCCATGTGCCCCGCGAGCGTCCGCCCGCCATCGTGATCGACGAAGGCCCCTTGGTGCTGGTGGAAACCCGTCGCGACCTCGGCAATATGGTGCTGCCATTCGAAGAAGCCGGGCGCGAGGCCGGCGTGCGCCAGTAAGCACACAGTGCAGAGGGAGGCAGCCCGCCTCCCTCTCGTTCGACATCGGCAGTTCCTGCCAAACCATTTTTGGGGGCCTGCGCCAGCGTCAGCGCCGCCCACTGCGCATCGCTATCGCTTGCCATGCCGCTTACCCAGCGCGCCATTGCACCTTCTTTACAGCCCCGAATACCCCACCAAGCTGCTGCGGTAGCTTTTTGTAATCCTTTTGGATTCTTGCGGCACGCCATATGCTTGCTGCGCTGCAGCAACTCCGGAAGCAAGAACCTAAGTCACGAAATCGACGAACGGCGCTTGCAAACAACACTCACTCGTCAATAAGCGTTAACATGTTGTCATACAAAAGACCTACACTTCAGGCGAATATGCTGCACTGCACCAAATCAGTGTAGAGGCTTGTTCACAGAGTGCGCAACTTACATCGCTCAACGAAGGGTGTACGTCTTTTGTTCACAAGACAACGAAGGAATCTTGTGTTCAAATTCTTGCGAATAGTAGTAAAGCGTTACACTGCCACGCTCTGACTCTGAAGTTGAGGCAGCACCCGTCTGGGGGATATTTAAATGTTTCGTTCCGACTCGACCGCACACGGCAACGTGGTCCGACGCTTCACCCCTGATGGCGGCGGATCGTCCGCGCCTCCAGCGTACGTACAACCACGCAGACTCACTCGTCTCGAACGCGCGACGAAGCGCGCCATCGACATCGTGGGCGCGCTGACCTTCTTCATTCTCTTCGGGCCCCTCTATCTGCTCGTTGCACTCGGCGTGCGCATCAGCATGGGCCGTCCGGTCCACTTCTGGCAGAACCGCCTTGGAGAAAGCGGCCAGAGGTTTCGCTTCTACAAGTTCCGCTCGATGGTGCACAACTCCGAAGTGGTGCTGGACGAATTCCTGAGCCGCAACGACATGGCCCGCACCGAGTGGGACACTTTTCAGAAGCTCGAGAAGGATCCGCGCATCACGCCCATCGGCCAGTTCATCCGCAAGCTGAGCCTCGACGAACTGCCCCAGTTCTGGAACGTGCTCAAGGGCGACATGAGCCTGGTCGGTCCGCGCCCCTGCATGGAGCGTCAGCGCAGCCTCTACGGCAAGGGCTGGGAACACTATTGCGCCATGCGCCCCGGGATCACGGGCCTGTGGCAGGTCAGCGGCCGCAACCGCCTGTCCTACGCAAGACGGGTCGAACTCGACATGGAGTACGTCAGCAACTGGTCGTTGTGGCTCGACATCAAGATTCTGTTGAAGACCGTGCGTGCAGTCATCACCGGAGAGGGTTCGAGGTGAGCGTCATTCAGCCGATCGTCCTCTGCGGCGGCAGTGGCACCCGCCTGTGGCCGCTGTCGCGCAAGACCCTGCCCAAGCAATTCGTCCCGCTGATCGACAACAAGAACCTGCTGGTGCTCACGCTCGAACGTCTCCGTCGGTTGAATACCGAGGTGACTTGCGTTGCGGCAGAAGAGCACCGCTTCCTGGTTCAGGAAAGCATCGAAGCAGCGGATGTTTGCGGCAAGCAACTGCTCGAGCCGATGGCACGCAACACGGCGGCCGCCATGTCGGCGATTGCCCTTCTGGCCGACCCGGAACAACTGCTGCTGTTCGCACCCGCCGATCACCACATCCCGGATGCAGACCGCTTCGTCGCCACGATTCAGAAGGGGATTCCTGCCGCGCTGGCCGGATACCTCGTGACTTTCGGTGTGGAGCCGACTTTTCCCAGTACCGCCTACGGCTACATCCGCCAGGGCAACAAGCTCGATGAGGCATTGGGCGAAGAGGCGGGTCATGCCGTGGCCGCATTCGTCGAGAAGCCGGCAGCCTCGCACGCGGAGCAGCTGCTGCTCGCGGGCGGCCACCTCTGGAACGCCGGCATCCTGCTGGTCCAGGCCAAGGTGCTGCTCGCCGCAGTCGAGCAGCACGCGCCCGACATCCTCGAAAGCTGCAGGCTGGCCACCGCGGCCATCGAAACCGACGGCGATTTCCTGCGCATGGACAGCGCCGCATTCGGCCGCTGCCGCAGCCAGAGCATCGACTACGCGGTGCTCGAAAAATGCGACCGGGTTGCCGTCATTCCCTTCCAGGGTCGCTGGAGCGATGTCGGCAGCTGGAACGCGGTCGCCGAGTTGCACGACGTGGACGGCGACGGCAACCGGATCAGCGGCCAGGGTTTTGCCATGGGTGCGCGCAACACCTTCATCTATGCGCCCAATCGTCCCGTCGTGGCCCTGGGCACCAAGGATCTGCTGGTGGTCGACACGCCGGATGCGCTTCTGGTTGCGCACAGCGACTGTGCCGAACAGGTCAAGGACGTGGTCGCCTTGCTCACGACGCAGGGCCACAGCCAGGCCACCCGGCATCGCCGCATTCCGCGCCCATGGGGCGCCTACGACAGCATCGACGACGGCGAGCGCTTTGCCGTCAAGCGCCTGACGGTCAAGCCGGGTGCGCACCTTGCGCTGCGAATGCACCACCATCGTGCCGAACACTGGGTCGTGGTCAAGGGAACGGCCAGAGTGGTGTGCGACGACAAGGTGCTCCTGGTCAAGGAAAACGAATCGATCTACATTCCCGTTGGCGCCCGATACAAGCTGGAAAATGCCGGCAAGACCATCCTCGAAGTGATCGAAGTCCAGACCGGCGGCTACCTCGGCGAGGACGACATCGTGCGCTTCGACGATCTGCCCGAGCGCGCCGACGGTCAACGCAGACGACTCGCCTGATCGCTCCGGCCGGGGGAGCACCGGGCCCAACCTTCACCCCGTATCAAGGTCTATTTCCATGAGCGAGTTTCAGAAGCGGATTTTCGTCGCGGGGCACCGCGGCATGGTGGGCAGCGCCATCGTGCGATGCCTGGTCGAGAAGGGCTACACCAACCTCGTCACCCGGAGTCGTGCCGAACTCGACCTGACGGACCAGGCGCAGGTCCGGGCCTTCTTCGCCGAGGAACGGCCGCAGGAGGTCTATGTAGCGGCGGCCAAGGTCGGCGGCATCCACGCCAACAACAGCTATCCGGCGGAGTTCATCTATTCGAACCTGATGGTCGAAGCCAACCTGATCCACGAGGCCTGGCGCACCGGCGTGAGCAAGCTGCTCTTTCTCGGTTCGAGCTGCATCTATCCACGGCTCGCGGCACAGCCGATGGCAGAGGACGCACTCCTGACCGGCAAGCTGGAGCCGACCAACGAGCCCTACGCCGTCGCCAAGATCGCCGGCATCAAGCTCTGCGAAAGCTACAACCGCCAGTACGGCTGCGACTTCCGCAGCGTGATGCCGACCAACCTCTATGGCCCGGGCGACAACTACCATCCCGAGAACAGCCACGTGCTGCCCGCGATGATCCGCCGCTTCCACGAAGCCAAGCTCGCGGATGCGCCCTCGGTCGTGATCTGGGGCACGGGGACTCCGAAGCGGGAGTTTCTCTACGTCGACGACATGGCAAGCGCCTGCGTCCACGTGATGGACCTTCCGCGCGAGATCTACGCGGCCCATACGGAGCCCACGGCCAGCCACATCAATGTCGGCAGCGGCGAAGACCAGTCGATCGCGGAACTCGCGCAGCTGGTGAGCGAGGTGGTGGGCTACCGCGGCACCATCCGCTGCGACACGAGCAAGCCCGATGGCGCGCCGCGCAAGCTGCTCGACATTTCGCGGATTCGTCAACTCGGCTGGAAGCCCAGGATGACGCTGCGCGCCGGCGTGGAGCGCGCTTACGAGGATTTCTGCAGCGAAGAACTCATCCCTTCCTGAGGACCTGAATTCCCTGCGTCGATGCCCAGCATGAATGCCACCTCCATCTCCCTGATTCCGCCCGGCACGGGCGGCGTGCGGGACTATGCGACGGTGCTGGGCAATCCGCTCAACGCGCCGCTGATGGAGCTGACACGCAACACCGACACCGCGTCGCTGAAGGGAGAGTTCCTGCTCCTGCATTTCAGCGGCTACGGTTTTCAGAAGCGCGGCATTCCGCTGTGGCTGGTCAAGAAGATCGACGGCTTGCGCACCCAGTTCAAGGCCTTCGGCATCGTCTTCCATGAACTCTTCGCGACCGGCCCGCCGTGGGGCTCGGCGTTCTGGCTCAGCGGCTGCCAGCAGCGGATCGCGCGCGACCTGCTGCTCCTGTCCGATTTCTGGCTGACGAACCGGGAGGAATCCGCGCGCTGGCTGCTGGAGCGTTCCCAGGCCACGCCGCACCGGGTGCTGCCGGTGTTCTCGAATGTGGGCGAGCCCGCCTCGATCGAGACCGAACGGCAGCGCAAGCTGGTGGTTTTCGGCAGCGCCGGCATCCGCGCCCAGTCCTACGAATGGTCGGACGGCGAACTCTTCCGCTGCGCCAAGCGCAACGGCCTCGAGATCCATGACATCGGTCCGGCGATGCCGGGAGGCCCGCTGTCCCAGCGACTGGTGCAGGAGGGCGTGATCGCGCACGGCAAGCTGTCGGCCGAACAGGTGAGCCTGGCGCTGTCCAGCGCGGACTACGGCGCCCTCGCCTACCCGCCGGACTACGTGTCCAAGAGCAGCATCTTCGCAGCCTACAGTTCACACGCCGTCTGTCCCATTCTGCTGTCGGACGAGTATGGCGTGCACGACGGCCTGACGCCCAATGTGCACTATGCTCGTGGTTTCGACGCGGTCGACCGGTCGGCCGTCGATCCGCGCGTCATCGGACACGAAGCGCACAAGTGGTATGAACCGCATCGCATCGATGCGCATGTCGCTGCGCTTCGGACAATGACCACCGAGGTGCAAAGGTGAGCAACAGCAACGGCATGCAATCCGGAAGGACGCGACCATGAGCGCGATCGCCGCAAGCGTCCCTCGCGCGGCGAACCGGGCCGCGTCGCTCAGCCGCGCCGGCCAGCTTTTTCTTGCCGTATTCCTGATCGTCATTTTCGAAGGCGCGGTGCGCAAGTGGGTGTCCTCCGCGTCCACGCTTCCCTTGATCCTTCTGCGCGACCTGCTGGCCCTCGCGCTGGTCGTCTACGCCATGAGGCACGGCTACCTGAGGCGCCACAAGAAGATCACGGCCGTCATGCTCGCATGGTCCTGCCTGGTGCTCGGCTGGGGACTGCTGCAGCTCGTCGGCGGCGAAAGCTCGCCGGTCGTGTTTGTGATCGGCCTGCGTTTCTGGCTCCTGTACACGTGGTTCGCCGTCGCGGCGGCCGCCGCCATGAACGAAACGGACTACCGGGCTGCGATCCTTGCGGCAGCCCTCGTGATGCTGCTGCTGGCACCGCTGGCCGTGCTGCAGCACTACTCGCCTCCCGGCGCGCGTATCAACACCCAGTTGGACGGCGACGAGGAAAGCGTCTTCGTCGCGGTGGTGGGCGTGGTCCGCACCACCGGGACCTTCAGCTTCACCTCCGGCTATGCCACCTACTTGACGATGGTGGCACCGCTGGTGTTCGGCATCCTGGGCGCCAGGAAGCGAAACACCAGGCAGTTCCTGTTTGCGATGGCCGTCTTCGTGGCCTTCGTCACCGGCGCGCTGGTGAGCGGCTCCAGAACGGCGGCGATCACCTCGGGCATGATGCTCATGGCCTACCTGCTCGGCAGGCTGCTGTTCTCGAAAGCGCGCAACAAGGTGGGCGCAGCGGTCGCGGTCGTCGTCGTGCTCGCGATGACGGCGCTCTTCGCCTACGTTTTCCGCGATGCCATCGGCGTCACGCAGACACGCTTCGAGCAGGCGGCGCAGGCAGAAGACTTCGGCGAACGGGTTCTTACCGTTCTGTTCGGCGAACCCTGGGTCTACGACCTCATGAGCTGGCTGGGCTACGGCGTGGGCTTCGGATCCAACCTCGCGACCTACGTTCGCACAGGAGCGGCGGATGTCTTCGCGCTCGCGGAAGCCGAAGGCGGCCGCATCCTGATGGAGGGCGGCCTGCTGGGAGTCGCCTACATCGCACTCAAGTACCTGGCGCTGGCCGTCGGCCTGCTGTCGAGCCTGCGGGCCTCGATCAAGACGAATTCCCCCTATGCGGTGCTGGTATGGCTCACCACCGCGCTCGCCGTGGTCAGCTGGCCTGCGCTCGGCCAACTGACGGCCAATGCCCTGCTCGGCATCATGCTGGCCTACGCCCTCCTGGTTCTCCGCTATCCGAGGCTCGAAATCTTCCCAAGCCGCGCCTCGCGATCGTGAGACTGCTTCATCTCATTCCATCCGTCGATCCCCGGGGCGGAGGCCCCATCGAGGGAGTCCGGCGGATCCATGATGCGCTGGCGGGCATGGGGCACGAAGGCGACCTCGTGAGCCTAGACAGCCCCGACGCCGGCTTCGTTGCCGACTATCCGGGCAAGGTGATCGCGACCGGCCCCTCGATCTCGAGCTATGGCTACAACGAGCGCCTGGTGCCGTGGCTCAAGGCGCACGCCGGCGACTATGACGCCGTCATCGTCAACGGGCTCTGGCAGTACGTCGGCTTCGCCGCCTGGCGCGCCCTGCACGGCTCGTCCACGCCCTATTTCGTCTACAGCCACGGCATGCTCGATCCGTGGTTCAAGCACCGCTACCCGCTCAAGCACCTCAAGAAGTGGCTCTACTGGCCCTGGGGCGAATACCGCGTGCTGCGCGATGCGTCCGCCGTGCTCTTCACCTGCGAGGAAGAACGCCTGCTCGCACGGCAGTCGTTCTGGCTCTATCGCTGCCGAGAGGTGGTCGGCTCCTATGGCACCACCGTGCCGCCGCAGGACGCCAAGGCCTTGTCCGAGGCATTTCTTTCGTCCTTTCCCGAGCTGAGGCAGAAGCGCTTGCTGCTGTTCCTGGGCCGCATCCACGAGAAGAAAGGCTGCGACCTGCTGATCGACGCCTTTGCGCGCACGGCGGCCGATGCACCGGATGCCCATCTGGTGATGGCGGGCCCCGGCGACGAAGGCTTGACCCGTCAATTGCAAAGCCGGGCGGCCAGCCTCGGCATCGCCTCGCGCGTCAGCTGGACCGGCATGCTGTCGGGCGACTTGAAATGGGGCGCGTTCCATGCGTGCGAAGTGTTCTGCCTGCCCTCGCACCAAGAGAACTTCGGCATCGCGGTGGCGGAGGCGCTGGCCTGCAGCCGGCCGGTGCTGATCAGCGACAAGGTCAACATCTGGCGCGAGATCGCGGCCGACCACGCGGGCTTCGTCGAGTCCGACACGCTGGATGGCACGATCGCGTTGCTGCGACGCTGGCTGGACTCGACACCCGCCGAACTCGCGGCGATGCGCGTCGCCGCGCTGCGCTGCTTCGACAGCCGGTTCCAGATGGAGCAGGTGGCGCAAATGCTGGTGCGCACCATTCGCGAACACTCGCCGCAACCCGCCTGATCCATGAAGCTGCTCGTCTACGGAATCAATTTCGCGCCGGAACTGACCGGCATCGGCAAGTACACCGGAGAAATGGTCGCGTGGCTGGCCGCGCGAGGACACGAGGTGCGCGTGGTGACCGCGCCGCCCTACTACCCCGACTGGGCAGTTTGGCCGGGCTACCGCGCCTCGCGCTACACGCAAGAGACCTGGCGCGGCGCCACGGTGCTGCGCACGCCGCTGTGGGTGCCGCGCAAGGTCAGCGGCGCGAAGCGCCTTCTGCACCTGGCGAGCTTCGCGCTGGCCAGCGTGCCGGCCCTGTTCGCGCAATGGCGCTGGAAGCCCGACCTCGTGTGGGTGACGGAGCCACCGCTCTTCTGCACGCCGGCGGCGCTGGTCTTCGCGCGGCTGCGCTCGGCCAAGACCTGGCTGCACATCCAGGATTACGAGGTCGACGCCGCCTTCGAGCTCGGGCTGCTCAAGGGCGCGCGCCTGCGCGCCTTCGTTGCCGCGGTCGAGCGCGGCCTGATGCGCCGCTTCGACCGCATCTCCACCATTTCACAGCGCATGATCGAGCGCGCGAGCAGCAAGGGCATCGAGGACGCGCGACTGATTTCCCTGCCCAACTGGGCCGACGTCTCGGCCATCCAGCCGTTGCAAGCGGACAGCCCCTACCGCGCCGAACTGGGCATCCCGTCCGATGCCATGGTCGCCCTCTATTCGGGGAACATGGGTGCCAAGCAGGGGCTGGAACTGCTGGCCGAGATGGCCCTTATGCTGAAGGACCAGCCCAACCTCCACTTTGTGTTCTGCGGCAACGGCGCCGGCCGCGCCGAACTGATGAAGCGCTGCGAGCAGCTCGCCAACGTCCGCTTTCTCGATCTGCAGCCGGTCGATCGGCTCGGCGACCTGCTGGGCCTGGCGGACATCCATCTGCTGCCCCAGCGCGCGGATGCGGCGGACTTGGTGATGCCCTCCAAGCTCACCGGCATGCTGAGCAGCGGCAGGCCCGTGGTGGCCGGCGCACGTGCCGAGACCGAGCTCGGCAAGGTCGCATCCGAATGCGGCGTCGCCGTGCCGCCCGATGATGCAAAAGCTTTTGCTGCAGCAGTGGTCTCGCTGGCTTCGCAGCCCGGGCTTCGGAGCGAACTGGGGCTGCGTGCCCGCGCCTATGCCGAAGCGCGATTCGATCGCGATGCCGTGCTGGCACAGTTCGAACGCGATCTGCAGGCCTGCGTGGCGCGCATGGCGCACCGTCCGGCCACCTGAGACGCCACCCTGCCGCGCCGGGCAGCCGCCCGGCGCCTTCCGTCACTGCTCTTCGGGCAGGATGCTCTCGTAGTTGTAGTTGGTGTAGCGGTAGCGGCCGTACTTGTACGGGGCATAGGCCCGACGGCCGACATCCATCGCATTGAGCAGCACGCCGGTGGCAGCCTTGCCACCCATCGCCAGACGGCGCGTGCTTTCCTTGAGTTCGCCCATGGTGGACTGGTCGGCGCGCGCCACCAGCAACACCGTGCCTGCATGCGTCGCGACCGTGGAGGTGTCGGCGGCGACCAGCACCGGCGGCGTGTCGATGACGACCAGGTCGTACTGCTCGGACAGGCGCTCGAGCGCCGTCTTGAACGAGTCCGACACCAGCAGTTCCGACGGGTTAGGAGGCAATTGGCCCGTGGCCAGGAAGTCCAGGTTGGGAACCACCTGGCGGTGCACGGTCTGCTGCACCGTCAAGCTGCCTGCGATCAGCTCCGAGAGCCCGCCGTGGCGCTGCAAGCCGAAGTACTGGTGCGTGTGGCCGCGCCGCAGGTCGGCGTCGATCAAGAGCGTGCGCTTGCCGGCAGCGGCCATGAGGGCGGCGAAGTTCGCCGTCACGAAGCTCTTGCCGACGCCTGGGGTGGGCCCGGTGATCAGCACGCGGTTGTTCGGCGACTCCAGCATCGCGAACTGCATGGCCGTGCGCAGGCTGCGCAGGCTTTCCACGGCCGGATCGTCCGGACTCTCGATCGCCAGCAAGCGGACGCCGGTGGCGCCGCTCAAGCGTCGCTTCGCGATCGCACTTTGCGCAGGACTGAGCGGAATGGTCGAGAAGACCGGCAGGCCGGTATCGGCTTCCACCTCGTGCGGGTCTCGCAGGCGCTGCTCGATGAAGGAGCTGCGCACGAACGCGGCGACGATGCCGAGGAACAAGCCCAGGGCCAGCGCGGCCGCGACGATGACCTTGCGGTTCGGCTTGACCGGAACCTGTGGCACCACCGCCTCGTCGAGCACGCGGACGTTGCCGATCTTGCCTTCCTTCACCAGGCGCAGCTGCAGCGCGTTGTTGAGCAGCTGCTGGTACAGCTCGGTGTTGACCTTGACGTCGCGCTCCATGCGCACCGCCTCCTGCTGGATGGCAGGCAGGCCCTTGATGCGAGCCTGGATCTCGCCCATGTCGGTCTTCAACGCCGCGATCTGGCTGTCGAGCGTCTGCACGGCCGGATGCGCGGAGGTGAAGCGGGCCTCGAGCTCGCGCCGGCGCTGCTGGGCATCCAGCAACTTGGTCTGGCGATCGACCGCCTGGCCCAGGACCAGCGCCGCTTCCTCGCTGAAGGCCACCGTGCCCTTCTGGTTGCGATAGCGGTTGTAGACCTCTTCCGACGCCTCCAGCTGCTTCTTGAACTGCGGCAGCTGGACATCGAGGAAGGCCAGCGTCTTCTGCGCCTCGGCGGCCTTGCGCTCGATGTTCTGCTTGACGTACTGGTCGCCCACGGCATTTAGCACGCGCGTCAGCTTGAACGGGTCCGTGTCCTGCAGGGCCACGTTGATGATGCCGGAGGTTTTGCCCCGCTCGGTCAGTATCAGGCTGGACTGCAACGCAATGGTGGTCGGCAGCATCGCGTAGCGGTAAAGATTGAACAACGCGCCCGGCTTGCCGGCGAGTTCGGTCACCGTCAACTCGATCGGCCCGCTGCCGGTGTCGGCCTTCAGCGGCGTGCCGACGGTGCCGGTGAGCTGCTGCATGCCGGGATAGTCGAGCGTGTACTGCTTGTCGGCTTTCGCCGTCACCGTGAACAGCCCGCCTTCCATGTGGGTCGGCACGTCGAACTTCGACACCAGGATGCGTTCCGTTCCCGACACATAGCCATCGAGACCCAGGAAACCGGGCTCGGAAAGGCCCGTGGCTCGCCGCGCCAGCCAGCCGCCGACGTAGGGCACATAGCGCGGGCTCGCCGCAATGTAGAGCTTGGTCGCTTCCACCGCCTGGCCGGCGATCATGCGCGAGCGGATGATCTCGATCTCGGCATTGGCCGGCGTCTTCACGTCGATCAGGCCGCCGGCCTCGCTGAGAATGCCCTTGCCGCCGGTGCCCGTGTCCTCGACCTGAACCACCATGTTGGACTCGTAGATCGGCCGCTCCAAGAACGCGTAGGTGGCACCGATCAGGAACACGACGAGGGTGATCGCCGCGATCAGCCACTTGTTCGAGAGCAGCACGTCGATGTAACGCCCGATGTCCAGGTCGTCCTCGTCCGCGCTGCTCATGATCTGCGAGGTGGGGCTTGTTTTGGGAGTGAGAGTGGAATTCATCAACTGGATACTCTTGAAATGCGTTTGACCCACTGCTGCGCACCGCCTTCAATGAGCGCAAGCGACCGTTCGAAAGCGCTGCGACCCGCGCGGTACGGATCAGGCACGTCCTGGTCGCCGAACTCGCAGAGGCGAAACACCTTGCCGGCGGCGAAGAGGTAGCGTTCCTGGACCGTGCGGCGCTGCTCGCGATCCATCACGAGGATCAGATCGGCGCGCTGGCACATGTCGAGATTGAGCTGCCGCGCCCGATGTTTTTCGAGGCTGATGCCGCGCGCGTCCATCAGTTCGCAGGCGATCGGATCCGCGCGCTGGCCGGCCATGGCCTGGAGGCCCGCCGAAGTGATCTGCACGCCGGGCAAGGCCGCGGCCACCAGGCCTTCGGCCATCGGGCTGCGGCAGATGTTTCCGATGCACACGACGAGGACGTTCCGGATGGTCACGGTCTGCCTATCGCCCAGTCGTGCCGCCGCGCGAGCCCAGATCGCGATAAGAAGTCGCGGTCGTGGCCGTCGGAAGGATCAGGCTCAGGACGCGGTTCCACTGCACGAGCGGGACCGGATCGACATAGACCACGTCCTTGGGACGCAGCGCAAAGCCGTCTGCAAGCGCAATCGCCGTCGGCGTGCGCGCATCGAGGTGGAAGATCGCCTGGCCTTCGGTCTCGTTGCGGATCACGTAGATCTGGCGCGGATTCGCAGTCCCCAGGTTGACGCCGCCGACCTCGGTCAGCGCATCGTTCAGGCTGAGCCTGCCGTTGCGCATCATCACGCCGGTCTGGATGCCCACCTCACCCATCACCGTGACCTTGCGCTCGTCGCGGCCGCGCACCATCACCATGTCGCCCGACTTCAGCGGGATGCGGCTCGGGTCGATCCCTGCCTCTGCCAACGCCATCAGGTCGAGGGGAATGGTCCTGCCGTCGCGCGTGAGGTTGATGGCGGAACGGTCACCCGTCGGGGCCAGGCCGCCGGCACGGTTGAGCGCCTCGGCGAGCGTCATCGGGATGTCGGTGAACACCATCAGGCCGGGAAGCCTGACCTCACCTTCGATGTAGGCGCGCTTGCTGCGAAAGGCCTGGACGCGAACGCTGAGCTGGGGATTCTTGAAGACCCGCGACAGCCGCTGCACGAGCGTGTTCTCCAGTTCCTGGACGGTCATGCCGTCGACCTTCAGCGCACCGACGTAGGGGAAGCTCAGCTGCCCGGTGTTCGACACGATGAAGCCGGGCGCCGGCGACACGCTGGCCGGATCGGCCACCGTGGTGGCGGGGATCGCGCTGAACACGATCTCCGGGTGGTCGTAGACCACGATGCCGACCACGTCGCCCGGCCCGATCTTGTAGACCTCGGGGGTGCCGACCAGCGCCTTGACCTCCGGCGGAACCGAATTCCCGACCGCAGCGCGCTGCGCCCGGATCAGCTGGGGCGTGATCGAGGTGATCGCACCGGGCGGCGGCGGATCGATCTCGGAGGTCGAAAAGCCCGACGGCGAGACGGCCTGGGCGGCGTCGTTGCTGGCGGAACGGAACCCCGGTGCCAACGGCGCGCACGCCTGCAGCAGCAGGCCGGCCGAGGCAAACAAAGCGGTGTGTAATAGAAAACGTTTCAAACCCAACTCCGCGTTCGTGACCAGAATGAATACTTTTGCAATCAGTTACGACTGTACATCAGTCAGCGCTGAGGTCAAATTCTTTCTCGGCGTAGATCATTAGGCAGAGAAAAAATACGCGTGTAGGCAGAAACGCCGAGACAGCGAAAGTTTGCATATTGGCCGTGGATATTTGATAGTTAGCTATCAATAAGATAGCTAACCGAGCCTCGGAATAGGCCCAATTTCAGGGGTTCTCGGTCTGCGCCGCGCGCTTCCAGGCGGCGGAAGCCTGATCGGCGTCGTCCCGAGCCTCGGCCAGCTGGGCCAGAGCCTGCCAGGCTCGCCGATGCAGGTTCGGGTCCTGTAACGCCAAGCCAGCTTGCGTGAGCAATTGTTGCGCCTTGCCCCAGAGCTGGCGCTTCATGCAGGCCATGCCGGCCAGGTACTGCAGGTTGGCGTCGCGCGGGTTGTTCCGCTGCGCCGACTCGATGCGCGCCAGCCATTCCGCATCGACCGAGTCCAGACCCACTTCGAGCGCCCGCACCAGCTTCACGCGCAAGGACTCGCCGAGGCTCTGGGGCTGCGCCACCATGCGCTCCCAGACCGGCAGCAGCCATGCGCGCGCCAGCGTGAGATCGCCACGCAGCGCCACCATGCGCTGGGCCGCGTGGATTGCGACCTCAGGCATCTCGCGCTCCCAGGCCTCGAACTCACCCCAGGCGCGCAGCAGCTGGGCCGGGTCGTGCGCGCCCGAGAGCAATTCGGTCGCCAGCCCACGCACGATGCTCTGCGCGGCCGAATCCGAGAAGGCGCGATGCTTGGCCAGCAGCCGCGCGGTTTCGAGCGCCTCGAGGGTGCGCCGGTCCTGGCGCGCCGCCTTCAGCCGCAGCCGCAAGGCCAGCGTGCGCCGCTGCGCGCCCTGCGGTAGTTCCGCAAGCCGCGCCAGCGCCGCAGGCGCATCGCGGTCGTCGAGCGC
This sequence comes from Variovorax sp. LjRoot84, assembly GCF_964254305.1. NCBI lineage: Bacteria > Pseudomonadati > Pseudomonadota > Betaproteobacteria > Burkholderiales > Comamonadaceae > Variovorax > Variovorax sp. LjRoot84. The sequence continues at coordinate 1,439,951 of NZ_CAXUTE020000001.1, read as the reverse complement.
CCAGCGGGCGGCGCGCAGCTGCACGCCTTCGCGCGTTTCGAGACTCGCGAGAACTGCGCGATCGGCGCTCTCGTTGAGCGCCTGCTGCAGATGCGCATCGCGCGCCGCGCGATCCTGCAGCGCCTGCGCGCTCTCGGCCGCGAGCAGGTGCGACAGCACCCGCACCTGCTGGGCCTGCGGCAGCCGCGCGTCGAGCGCGGCCAGCGTTCTTTCCTGCGTGAGCGCCGCCTGCGCCGCCTTGCGCGCGCGCGAGAAGCGGCCGGCCAGCAATTGCGCCAGCGCGTCGAGCAGGGCCGCGTACAGGGCGCGCTCCTTTTGCTGCAGGCGCCACTGACGCGCCTGCCTGGGAAGCGAGAACAGGGCCGACAAGCCGCGCAGCGCCACATAAAGCAGGCCGAAGGCCGCCAGCAGGAGCAGCAGCACGAGATTCAAGGAGAGGTCGACCCGCCACGGCGGCCAGAAGACGGTGACCGTGCCCTGGTTGTTGCCGGCGAACAGTGCCACCGCGGCCGCGATGCCGAACAGGGCGAGAAACCAGAGTGCCGCGCGCATTTAGGGCCTGCCCTAATCCTAGCGCCCGGCAGCAGCCGTCGCGAGCGCGGTCAGCGTTTCGTCGATGCGCGGCGGCTCGCTGGTTCTGACCTGCGCCTGCAGCTGCTGCACCAGCGTGGCGGCGGCCTGGACGCGGCGCGAGGCCGGATCGAAATAGCGGTTGAGCGAAGCCGACACGGTGGCCAACTCGTTGCGCGCCGTATCGACCTGCCGCGACAGCAGGGCCAGACGCGCATTGAGGAGCTGGAGCTTCAGGTTCTCGCGCAGGAAGAAGGTCTGGTCCGGCGAGAGCAGCACGGCTTCGGGCCGCTCGATGCGCCCCACGCGCAGCAGCGAGCGCGCCTCGCCGCGCACGATCAGCAGGAAGCGCTGCCACCAGGGCGCGTCGGCCGGCACCGGCTCGGCCTGCCACGAATTGAGGCCCGCACCGCGCACGGCGACCGCATTCAGCGGCGGCAGATCGTCGACGCTGCGCATCAGTTCGTCGAGCTTCTGCAGCGCTTCGCCGCTGTCCGCGCTGGCGCTGGTGCGCAGGCGGTCGGCATCACGCTGCATCGCGCGCTGAAGAGGCGCGAGCCGCGGCTGCGCAGTACGCGCGATGCGCAGGTCGCCGGCCTTGAGCGCCGCTAGCAGCGGCTGCACGTTGCCCGTGACCTGCGCCTGCTGCAGCGCCAGGCGCACGGCCGACTCGATGTCGACCACCAGGTTCTCGTCACGCGAACGCGACAGGCTCTGCATCAGCTCCTCGAGCTGCGAACGCTGCAGTGCGACTTCGGCGACACGGGTTTCGGTCAGGGCCAGCCGCCCGGCCGTGTCGCGCACCACCTCCTGTGCTTGCCGCGCCAGGGTGCGGGCCTCCATGGATTGCGCCAAGGCATCGGCGCTCTGGCGCGCGAGCTGCTCCTGCATGCCGCTGACCTTCTGCCAGAGCGCCACAGCGATCACCAGCGCCACCACCGCGACGACGGCCAGCAAGCCCACCACGACCCTGGAGAGGACGGCCGATGCCGCCGCGGGCGTGACCTGCAGCGTGGCCGGCAGGGGCGCACGCGCTGCGGGTTCCTGCAGGCTTTCGTTCAACACGGAGGCATCGCTCATTCGAAGGATTCTATCGACGCGACCAGCGCCGCCAGGCCGGGGGAAGAGACACGCACCGTGCCGAAACCCGCATTCCGCGCGGCCTCGGCGATGCGGGCATGGGTGGCGATCGCGCGTGCCGAGCGCCAGCTCGTTGCCGGTAGCGCGCGGCACAGGTTGGCGATGGCTTCGGAGCTGCTGAAGAGCCAGATGGCACGGCCGCCGGCACCCTCGGCGGCCACTTGCCGCTCGGCAGCACCCCAGGACGGAACCAGCCGCCGATAGGCCACCACCGTATCGCAGACACCGCCGGCAGCGGCGATCTCGCGCGCCAGCCAGTCGCGCCCCGCCGGCTGTCCCGAAGCATCGCCGCCGCGCACGATCAGCACGCGCGCACCCGGACGCACCTGCGGCTGCACGTGCGCCCACAGGGCTTCGGAATCGAACTGTTCGGCATCGGCGGGCGGCGCATCGATCGACGAAGCAGGCACGCCGGCCGCCTGCAGGGCGCCGCAGGTGCCGGGCCCGGTGGCCCAGAAGCGCTGGCGCAGCACGGAGGGGAGCGCGCCGCCGGCGCGAAAAAAGTGCTCGACAGCCGCGGCGCTCACGAACATCAGCGCGTCGTAGTCGGGCAAGCGTTGGCGTGCCGCCTGCAGTTCCGCCGGATCGTCGAGCGGCTCGATCACGATCAACGACAGCGAAACGGCATCCAATCCCGCGGCGCGCAATTCGCCCACCCAGCGCGCCGCCTCGCGCGCGGGGCGCGTGACGATCACTGGGGCGGACGGCATCTCAATCAGTGAGCGCCGGCGTCGCGCAGCAGTTTCGCGGCACCCACGCCCAGCGCATCGGCCTGCGCGAAGTCTGAGGCTTCGGCCAGCGCGTGAATCTTCACCAAAGGCGCCGCCGCGTCGGGGTCGCCCCAGGCCGCGTCGATGCGCAAGCTGCCGTCGGGCTGCCAGCGTGCATGGGCCGCAAGCGGCATCGAGCAACTCCCGCCCATGGCGCGGCTGACGGCGCGCTCGGCCGTGGTGGCGAGCCAGTCGCTCTGCTTCGACAGCGGCGCCAGCAGCGCGATCAAGTCGGCGCGATCGGCGCGCACCTCGATGCCGAGCGCGCCCTGCCCGGCCGCGGGCAGCATCGCATCGGGCTCGAAGACGGCGCGGATGCGGCCCTCGAGGCCGAGCCGCTTGAGTCCGGCCGCGGCGAGCACGATGGCGTCGTATTGACCTTCGTCGAGCTTGCGCAGGCGCGTGTCGAGATTGCCGCGCAGCGGCTCGATGCGCAGGTCGGGCCGCAGCGCGTGCAGCAGCACCACGCGGCGCAGGCTGGAAGTGCCGACGACCGCGCCCTGGGGCAGCGCATCGAGCGAGGCATAGCGCGGCGACACCAGCGCATCGCGCGGATCTTCGCGCGGCAGCACGCAGGCCAGCGCGAAGCCCTCGGGCAGATCCATCGGCACGTCCTTGAGGGAGTGCACCGCGATGTCGGCGCGCCCTTCCTCGAGCGCAAGCTCGAGCTCCTTCACGAACAGGCCCTTGCCGCCGACCTTGGCGAGCGAGCGGTCGAGGATCTGGTCGCCGCGGGTGGTCATGCCGAGCAGGCTGACCGTATGGCCTCGGGCCTGGAGCAGGGACTGCACGTGCTCGGCTTGCCAAAGGGCCAGCCGGCTCTCGCGCGTGGCGATCACGATGTTGCTCAAGGCCATTTCCATTGCTGTGGGGGATCGGTGGAATGCTAGCATGTTGCATCGCAACAACGCATGCGCCAATCGGGTCCGACGAGGAGATATTTCGAATGAAAACAGCCCCCACCACCGCTTCCGCACCCCGGCGCCGCAACAGCGACGAACAGCCGCTGATCGACGACATCCGCCTGCTCGGCCGCATCCTCGGCGACGTGATCCGCGAGCAGGAGGGCGAAGACAGCTACGCGCTGGTCGAGAAGATCCGCACGCTCTCGGTGTCTTTCCGCCGCGATGCCGACCATGCGGCCGACCGCGCGCTCAAGAACCTGCTCAAGGGCCTGAGCGCGGCCGAGACGGTGCGCGTGATCCGCGCCTTCACCTACTTCAGCCACTTGGCGAACCTGGCCGAGGACCGCCACCAGATCCGGCGCCGCACCGAGGCCGAGCGCGCCGGCGAGAACGCCGAGGGCAGCCTCGAGGTCGCGCTGGCACGCATCCGCAAGGCGGGCATCGCGCCGAAGGCTGTGGTCGAGTCGCTCGCCCACAGCTACGTGTCGCCGGTGCTCACTGCCCATCCGACCGAGGTGCAGCGCAAGAGCATCCTCGACGCCGAGCGCGCCATCGCGCAGCTGCTCACGGCACGCGACGAGATCAAGCTGCACCAGCATGCCTTCGCGGGAAAGAAGGACACGCTGACGCCGCGCGAGTACGCCGAGAACGAAAGCCAGATGCGCACGCGCGTCACCCAGCTCTGGCAGACGCGGCTGCTGCGCTTCTCCAAGCTCACCGTGGCCGACGAGATCGAGAACGCGCTGAGCTACTACGAGGCCACCTTTCTGCGCGAGATCCCACGCGTCTATGCCGAGCTCGAAGCGGCGCTGGGCCAGGGCGCCATCGCGCCCTTTCTGCGCATGGGCCAGTGGATCGGCGGCGACCGCGACGGCAATCCCAACGTCACGGCCGAAACCCTCGAGTACGCGCTGCGCCGCCAGGCCGAACTGGCGCTGCGCCACTACCTGACCGAGGTGCACTTCCTCGGCGGCGAGCTGTCGTTGTCGGCCACGCTGGTCGATGTGTCGGTCGAGATGCAGGCGCTGGCCGAGCGCTCGCCCGACAAGAGCGAGCACCGCGTCGACGAGCCCTACCGCCGCGCGCTGACCGGCGTCTATTCGCGGCTGGCGGCCACGCTGCGCGAGCTCACCGGCGGCGAGGCCGCGCGCCATGCGGTCGCGCCGCAGAACCCCTACACGCAGGCCGAAGAATTCCTGGCCGACCTGCGCACCATCGAAGACTCGCTCACCGACAAGCACGGCTCCGTGCTGGTCGCGCAGCGCCTGCGCCCGCTGATCCGCGCGGTCGAGGTGTTCGGTTTCCATCTCGCGACGGTCGACCTCAGGCAGAGCTCCGACAAGCACGAGGCCGTGGTGGCCGAACTGCTCGCCACCGCGCGCATCGAGCCCGGCTACGCCGCGCTGGCCGAGGAGGCCAAGCAGACGCTGCTGCTGCGCCTGCTTGACGATGCCCGCCCGCTGCGCGTGCCCGATGCCGAGTACTCGCCGCTGGCGCAAAGCGAGATCGCAATCTTCGCCGCCGCCCGCAAGGCCCGCGCGCGCTACGGCGCGGCCGCCATCCGCCACTACATCATCAGCCACACCGAGACCGTCAGCGACCTGCTGGAGGCGCTGCTGCTGCAGAAGGAAGTGGGCCTGCTGCGCGGCACGCTGGAAGAGAACGCCACCTGCGACCTGATCGTGGTGCCCTTGTTCGAAACCATCGAAGACCTGCGCAACGCGGCGCCGATCGTGCGCGCCTTCTACGCCCTGCCTGGCATCCAGGCGCTGGTGCAGCGCTCGGGCGCCGAGCAGGACGTGATGCTCGGCTACAGCGACAGCAACAAGGACGGCGGCATCTTCACCAGCAACTGGGAGCTTTATCGCGCGGGCACCGCGCTTGTGGCGTTGTTCGATGAGCTCAACAAGAAATCGAAGACCTCCATCCGCCTGCGCATGTTCCACGGCCGCGGCGGCACGGTGGGACGCGGCGGCGGACCGAGCTACCAGGCCATCCTCGCGCAGCCGCCCGGCACGGTGCGCGGCCAGATCCGCCTGACCGAACAGGGCGAGGTGATCGGCTCCAAGTACGCCAACCGCGAGATCGGCCGGCGCAACCTCGAAACCCTGGTCGCGGCCACGCTGGAAGCCACCCTGCTGCCCTCCGCCAAGGCCGCGCCCGCAAGCTTTCTGGCGGCTGCCGGCGAGCTCTCGGCGGCCAGCATGGCGGCGTATCGCGAACTGGTCTACGAGACACCCGGCTTCGGCGACTACTTCTTCAGCGCCACGCCGATCCGCGAGATCTCCGAGCTCAACATCGGCTCGCGCCCCGCTTCGCGCAACCCCAGCCGAAAAATCGAAGACCTGCGCGCCGTGCCCTGGAGCTTCAGCTGGGGCCAGTGCCGGCTCACGCTGCCGGGCTGGTACGGCTTCGGTTCGGCGATCGAGCAGTTCCTCGCGGCCGCGGGCAGCGCCGCGGCGCGCAAGGAGCGGCAGGCGCTCCTGCAGCGCATGGTCGCGCAGTGGCCCTTCTTCAGCACGCTGCTGTCGAACATGGACATGGTGCTCGCCAAGAGCGACCTAGCCCTGGCCTCGCGTTATTCGGAACTGGTGGCCGACCGCAAGCTGCGCCAGAAGGTGTTCTCGATGATCGATGCCGAATGGCACCGTACTTCCGACGCACTGACGCTGATCACCGGCGCGAAGCAGCGGCTCGAAGGCAACGTCGACATGCAGCGTTCGATTCGCCACCGCTTCCCCTACATCGATCCGCTGCACCACCTGCAGGTCGAGCTGATGCGCCGCTGGCGCGCGGGACAGGACGACGAGCGGCTGCAACGCGGCATCCACATGTCGATCAACGGGGTGGCGGCGGGGCTGCGAAATACCGGCTAGACCGGTTAGGAGACGGCGAAAACGCGCCATGTGCGCCGCCTCCTACGTGAACATCCGGCGAAGCAGAAATTAGGGGCTTTGAAGGAAGAGTACCCTGTCCCCCACGTTCAAAGTTCTCGCAATCGCGCGGCAGCTCAAGGCTCGTTCACAGGAATCTTCGCCATGTCTTCCCCGCACTCCCTCACCCATGCCAAGGTCGACTTTGTGAGCGGCGACTTCGACGCGCTGGCATCGCACATGCGACATTGCGCGCGCGCACAGGGGCGTTGGTTCACGGTGAAGAGCAGATTGCAGCGCATGCGCTCGGCCGCCGCCGGCCGCATCGTGACGATGGCCTGCCTGGCCGTGGTTCTCCTCATCGGGCTGTACGCGGTCGCTTGAGCGCTGCGGCGGTCGTCGACCGGCTCGACTCCCTCAGCCAGTACGCGCGCAATCTTCTTCTCGGGCCCTACGAAGCGGTCGAGCCGCCGATCCGCGCCGAGTTGTTCGGCGCGCAGCGCTTCGAGCAGCACGGCCACAGCCTGGCCCGGGCGCAGGTCGTGCGCAGCGAGGACTCCCGCGGTGACGCCACGCCTTTTTTTCCGCGCGTCGATCGCAACCTCGAATCGCTGCGCAGCGCCTTCGACTACATCGCCCTGATCTCGCAGAGCGGACGCTACGTCACGCCGGCGGCCGAATGGCTGCTCGACAACTTCCACCTGGTCGAGGCGCAGCTGCAGCAGATTCGCGAGGGCGTGCCGCGCAGCTACTACGCGCGCCTGCCCAAGCTCGCGGCGCCGCCGCTCGCGGGCTTGCCGCGCGTCTACGGCATCGCCTGGGCCTACGTGGCGCATACCGACAGCGTGTTGAACCAGGAGCTGTTCACCGCCTTCCTCAATGCCTACCAGGACATCGACGAGCTCACGCTCGGCGAACTGTGGGCGCTGCCGACCACGCTGCGCGTGGTGCTGCTCGAGAACCTGCGGCGTGTGGCCGAGGGCATTGCCGAAAGCAAGGTGGCGCGCGAGGTCGCGCATGCGGCCTGGGACGCCGCCGACAGGCTCTCCGCGCAGGACCTGGACGTGCTCTACCGCGCGCTGCAAAGCCGCGGCATGCAGGAACGCTTTCTCACCCAGCTGTGGCTGCAGTTGCCGGTCGAGCATGGCGAGGATGCGCCCGCGCTCCTGAAGTGGACCGAGCAGCATTGCCCGAACGGCCCGGCATTGGTCAGCGAGGCGCAGACGATGCAGGCCGCCGCCAACCTCACGGTCGGCAACATCATCACCACGCTGCGCATGATCGGCCAGGTCGAGTGGGCCGACCTGATCGAGCCGGTGAGCCGCTCGCTGCGCGTGCTGCGCGAACTGCCCAGCTTCACGCGCGAAAGCGAGCTCACGCGCCAGCAGATCACCCATGCAATGGAGCAGGTGGCACGCACCAGCCGCCGGCCTGAGCGCGAAGTCGCGCAAGCAGTGGTGCGTCTCGCTTTCGATGCAGCCTGCGATCCACCCGAGGACGGGGATGCCGAGACCCGCTGGTCACGGGCCGAATGCACCGCCGGCTACTACCTCTTCGGACAGGGGCTTCCGGCGCTGAGCATCGCGCTGGCGCCGGCGGACGGCACGGGCGCAGCGCGCATCGCGCCGCGCCTGAGCGCGCTGCGCGCCTGGCGCCCGACGCTCTACGTGCTGGCCGTGCTGGCCGGCACCGCGCTGCTGCTGGCGGCGGCGGTCCAGGGCCTGAACCGCAGCGGCTGGCCCGATGCGCCCTGGCAGGCGCTGGTCGCGCTCGTGCTGCTCGCCTGGCCCCTGTCCGAAGCGGTCATCGCGCTGGTGCACCGCATCATGGCCGAATCGACCCGCGTCCAGCCGCTGCCCCGGCTCGATTTCGCGCACGGCATTCCCGAGGTGCACCGGGTGCTGGTTGCCATTCCGGCGCTGCTGAGTTCGGAAGCGGCCAATGTCCAGCTCGCGCACCGGCTCGAATTGCATTGGCTCGCCAACCGCGAAGCGCAGGCGCAGTTCGCGCTGCTGACGGACTGGGCCGATGCCGTCGAACCCTCGCTGCCCGGTGATGCCACCCTGCTCGACGACGCGCTGCGGCGCATCGCCGCGCTCAACGACCGCTATCCCGCGCCGCCAGGGACGGTGCCGCGCTTCCTGCTGCTGCACCGCCCGCGCAGCTGGTGCGAGACCGAGCGGCGCTGGATGGGCTGGGAGCGCAAGCGCGGCAAGCTCGAGATGCTGCTGCGCCTCCTGGCCGCGGGCGAGGACAGCGGCTTCCTGCCGCTGGCGCCCGGCCTGCAGCTGGCCGAGCGCATCCCCTACGTGCTGACGCTCGACAGCGACACCGGCCTGCCGCCCGGCGCGCTGCGCGAGCTGGTCGCGGTGGCAGCCCATCCGCTCAATGCGCCGCAGCTCGACATGGCCAGCCACCGCGTGGTGAGGGGCTTCGGCATCTTCCAGCCGCGCATCGTCACGCCCTTCCCGGAGCGCAACGAACGTTCCTTCTTCCACTGGTTGTTCGCCGGCCAGTGCGGGCTCGACCCGTACAGCAGCAGCGCCTCCGACCTCTACCAGGACGTGTTCGGCAGCGGCTCCTTCACCGGCAAGGGTCTGCTCAACGTGCGCGCGGTCCATGCGACGCTGGACCGGCGCCTGCCGGACGGCGCGGTACTGAGCCACGACCTGCTCGAAGGCGCGGTGGCGCGCTGCGGCGTGGTGAGCGACCTGGTGCTGATCGAAGACCATCCGCATCACACCGGCGTGGCGGCCTCGCGCGTGCACCGCTGGACGCGCGGCGACTGGCAACTGCTGCCTCTGATGCTGCGCGCGCCGCGCTTCGGCATCGATGCGCTGGGCCTCTGGAAGATGAGCGACAACCTGCGCCGTGCGCTGGTGGTGCCGGCATCGACCGCGCTGCTCGCGTGGGTCGTCTTCACCGATGCGTTCCCGCTGCCCTGGGCGCTCGCGGCCGTCGCGGCGGCGCTGATGCTGGGCCCCATGCTCGGCGCACTGGCGGGCCTGGTGCCGACGCGGCGCTCGATCGAGCTGCGCCACTTCTTCGACGTCGGTTCCACCGAGCTGCTGCGCGCCATAGCCGGCGCGGCCTGGCAGTTCGTCCAGCTGGCCGCGCAGAGCCGCCTCTTGCTCGATGCCATGGTGCGCGCCGCATGGCGCCTGGCGGTGAGCCGCCGGCACCTGCTCGAATGGACCACTGCGGCCCAGGCCCAGGCGCAGGCCAGCTACCAGCTGGCGCCCTTTCTGCGCAACGGGGCGATCGCGAGCCTGGTCTGCATCGCACTCGCCGCGGCCGCGTTCTGGAGCCCGCATCCGTGGCTGGGCATGCTGGTGTTCGGGCTGTGGGCGCTGGCCCCGGTCGCGGCCTGGTGGGGCAGCCGCGTACCGGTGGGCAACGAAGACACGCTGGCCGCCGAGCACCGCAACTACCTCGAAACGCTGGCGCGCGACACCTGGCGCTTCTTCGAGCAGGTGGTCGGGCCCGAGGACAACCACCTGCCGCCCGACAACCTGCAGTTCGAACCCGAGCCCACCATCGCGCACCGCACCTCGCCGACCAACATCGGCATGTACCTGCTGGCCAGCTGCTGCGCACGCGAGTTCGGCTGGCTCGACACCACGGCGCTCGTCGCCCGGCTGCAGGCGACCTTCGACACCATCGACCGCATGGACAAGCACCAGGGCCATCTCTACAACTGGTACGACACGCGCTCGCTCGAGCTGCTGCTGCCGGCCTACGTGTCCAGCGTCGACAGCGGCAACCTTGCAGGCCACCTGCTGGCCGTGGCCCAGGCCTGCCGCAGCTTCGCGGCCGACGGCAGCGGCGCCGGCGCGCAACTCGAAGCCCTCGCCCTGCGCTGCGAGGCCTTGTGCGCGGGCATGGATTTCCGCGGGCTCTACGACGCCAAGCGCCACCTGTTCCACATCGGCCTCAGGGTCGAGGAGAACGAGCTCGATGCGAGCTACTACGACCTGCTCGCCTCCGAAGCGCGGCTGCTGAGCTTCCTCGCCATCGCCAAGGGCGACGTGCCGCGGCGCCACTGGATGGCGCTCGGGCGGCCTTTTCTCTCGGTCGGCGTACGGCCCGGGCTCAAGTCCTGGTCGGGCTCGATGTTCGAGTACCTGATGCCCACGCTGGTGATGGCAGAGCCGGTGGGCGGCCTGCTGCAGGTGGCCAACCTCGCGGCGGTCAGCGAGCAGCAGGCCTTCGGCAACATGCAGAACCTGCCATGGGGCGTCTCGGAGTCGGCCTACTTCGCGCAGGACCATTCGCTCGCCTTCCAGTACTCGCCCTTCGGCGTGCCGCGGCTGGCGCTGCGCCGCACGCCGCCCACCGACCGCGTGGTCGCGCCCTACGCCACCATGATGGCCGCCGTGCTCGCGCCGGCCGATGCGGTGGTCAACCTGCGGCTGCTCGAATCGCTCGGTGGGCGCGGCGAGTTCGGCTTCTTCGACGCGATCGACTTCACCGCCTCACGCCAGCCCGCGGGCCAGCCTTTCACCGTGGTGCACAACGTCATGGCCCACCACCACGGCATGGCGCTGGTGGCACTGTGCAACGTCGTGTGCGACGGCGCGCCGCGCCGCTGGTTCGGCAGCGCGCCGCTGGTGCGGGCGCACGAGTCGCTGCTGCACGAGCGCACGCCGCGGCAGATCATCGGCAGCGCCGATCCGCGCATGCCGCCCGAGCCGAGCACCGGCGAGGCGCCGCCGATCTTCCAGCCGCGCGTGGTCGATCCTCACGAGCCCGGCTTCCAGCCCACCCACCTGCTGTCGAACGGCCACTACACCGTGGCGCTGCGCGCCAACGGCGCGGGCGTGAGCCGCTGGCGTTCGTTCAACGTGAGCCGCTGGCGCGACGATCCGCTGCGCGACGGCTACGGCACCTTCTTCTATGTGCGGGACATCGGCAGCCCGACGCTCACCTCGCTGACCGCCCTGCCCGCGCCCGGCGAAGAGTGGCGCTACCGCGCGCGCTTCCTGGCCGACCAGGTGCAGTTCGATGCCAGCGGGCCCGGCCTGCAGGCGCGCACCACGGTGCTGATCAGCCCCGAAGACGACACGGAGCTGCGCACGGTCGCGCTGCACAACACCGGCAGCGAGACGCGCACGCTGGAGCTCGTCTCGTACTTCGAACCGGTGCTCTCCGACCCCAAGGCCGACGAGGCGCACCCGTCCTTCGCCAACCTCTTCGTCGAGAGCCGCTGGGAGCCCGGCTGGCGCGCGCTGCTGCTGACGCGCAAGCCGCGCCTGCACGGCGACCCGGTGGTGGCCGCTGCGCACTTCGTGGCCTCGGTCGATGCGCAGGTGCTGTCGGTCGACTGCATGACCGACCGGCGCGCCTTCATCGGGCGCAACCGCACGCTCGCGACGCCGACCCTCGATCCGCAATCGGCAGCGCCCGACGGTACGCCGGTCAGCGGGCTGGATCCCATCGCCTGCCTGCGCGTGCGCCTCGAGATCCCGCCGGGCGGTACGGCACGCGTGACCTTCGCCACCGCGGCCGACGAGGACGTGGAAGCCCTGATGCCCAGCATCGACCGCTACCTGCAGCCGATGCACGTCGAGCGCGCGACGCGCATGGCCGCCACGCTGGCGCAGGTGCGCCTGCGCGACCTCAGCATCGACCCGGCGAAGAACCAGGCGCTGCAGGACCTCACGACCATCCTGACGTACACCACGCCGCGCCCGATGCGCGACCGCGGCCTCATCGACCTGCGCCAGATCTGGCGCTTCGGCATCTCGGGCGACAAGCCGATCGTGCTGGTCTACATCCACTCGATCGCCGGCAAGGGCCTGGTCGACACGCTGCTGCGCGCCCAGCCCTGGTGGGGCTTCGGCGGCGTGGCCTGCGACCTGGTGGTGCTCAACGGCGAGCCCAATTCCTACCTGATGCCGCTGCAGCGGGAGATCGAGGCGCTGCGCAGCCGCGTCGCGCAGCAGACGCAGAACAGCTTTCCGCGCAACGACGCGGCCGGCTTCTACCTGCTGCGCGACCACGAAGTGGCGCCCTCGGAAAAAGCGGCGCTGTCGAGCCTGGCGCGCGCGGTCTTCACCGCCGACGGACGCTCGCTCGAGATGCAGGTGGCGGCGCTGCGCGAAGCGACCTCGGGCGGCCCGGCGGCGGAAGATCTCGGCCCGCGCGTCCAGCTCTCGCTGCTGCCGCCTGCGGCCGAGCTCGCCGATGCGGTGACGGCGCCGCGGGGCGGCTTCGATGCCGAAAGCGGCGAGTTCCGTTTCGAGGTCGATCCCAACCGGCGCACGGCGCGGCCCTGGATCAACGTGATCGCCAACCCCTCCTTCGGCTTCCAGATTTCCGAATCGGGCACCGGCTACACCTGGGCTGTCAACAGCCGCCTGCACCAGCTCACGCCCTGGTCGAACGACCCGGTGCAGGACCCGGCCTTCGAGCACTACCTGCTGCAGGACCTCGATTCGCGCGAGCTGTTGCCGCTCACGCCGGCCAGCCGCGGCGGCGCTGCCGCCAAGCACCGCGTGCGCCACGGCCAGGGCTACACGGTGTTCGAATGCCTGCACCGCAACGTCGCGCTGGAGACCACCTTCTTCGCCGACCGCGACGAACGCATGAAGCTGGTGCTCGTCAAGGTGCGCAACGAGGGCACCCGCCCGCGCCGCCTGCGCGCGCTTGCGATGGTCGAGTGGCAGCAGGGCGCGGCGCGCGGCGAGCGCCGCACCGTCCACACCTGGAAGCCCGAGGACCTGCCCGCGGTGTTCGGCCAGCAGCGCGAGTCGAGCACCGGCTTCGGCGGCAGCACCGGCTTCGTGGCGCTCGCCGGCTTGAACGGCGCGACCCAGTGGACCTGCGAGCGCAGCGAATTCTTCGCCGGGCACGGTGCGGTCGAAGTGCCCGACACGCTGGCCCAGCGTGCCGGCAGCGGCCTCGATGCCTGCGCCGCGGTGGCCGGCGACTTCCCGCTCGCCGCCGGCGCGAGTGCGAGCTTCACCTTCATGCTGGGCCAGGCCGACAACCCCGAGGCTGCGATGCAGATGGCGCGCCGCTGGCAACAGCGCGACGTGCCCGAGGCGCTGGCCGCGGCACGCGGCTTCTGGGACGAGCTGCTCGGCCGCCTGCAGGTGCGCACGCCCGATCCGCTGTTCGATGCGCTGGTCAACCGCTGGCTCATCTACCAGACGCTGGTGTGCCGACTCTGGTCGAAGGCCGGCTTCTACCAGGCCGGCGGCGCCTTCGGCTTCCGCGACCAGCTGCAGGACGCGATGGCTTTCGCGCTGACCGATCCGGCGCGCCTGCGCGAGCAGATCCTGGTCAACGCGGCGCGCCAGTTTCCCGAGGGCGACGTGCAGCACTGGTGGCACATGCCCGGCGGCGCCGGCGTGCGCACGCATTTCTCCGACGACCTGCTGTGGCTGCCTTACGCCGCCTCGCATTACGTCGAAGTCACGGCCGACCGCTCGGTGCTCGACGAAGTCGTGCCTTTCATCGACGGCCCCGGGATCCCCGACGGCGCCGAGGACGCCTACTACGCACCGCAGACCAGCAGCCACACGGCTACCGTCTACGAACACGGCGCGCGCGCGATCGACCGCAGCCTCGCGACCGGCGTCCACGGCCTGCCGCTGATGGGCACCGGCGACTGGAACGACGGCATGAACCGCGTCGGCCACGAAGGCCGCGGCGAATCGGTCTGGCTCGCCTGGTTCCTGTGCAGCGTGGTCGAGCGCTACGCGCCTTTTGCCGAGGCGCGCGGCGAGAAGGCACGCGGGGAGCGTTGGCAGGCCGCGCGCAAAGGCTGGATCGCCGCCCTGCACGGCGCCGGCTGGGACGGCGCCTGGTTCCGGCGCGCCTTCTTCGACAACGGCGCGCCGCTCGGCTCGGCGCTTAACGAGGAGTGCCGCATCGACCTGATCGCGCAGGCCTGGTCGGTGCTCTCGGGCGCCTCGGACACGAACCACGCCACGCAGGCCCTCGCATCGATGAAGGCCCATCTGCACGACGAGCCCGCCGGCCTGCTGCAGCTGCTGCATCCGCCGCTGGCGCATTCGCCCAACAACCCGGGCTACATCCAGGCCTACCCGCCGGGCGTGCGCGAGAACGGCGGCCAGTATTCGCATGCCGCGGTGTGGGCGCTGATGGCACAGGCGCTCACCGGCGACACCGAAGCCGCATGGCACAGCTTCGAGGGCCTGAGCCCGGCGCACCGCGCGCGCCATCCCGAGCGCGGCCCCGCCTACGAGCTCGAGCCCTACGTGATGGCCGGCGACATCTACGGCGCCGCGCCCTACGTCGGCCGCGGCGGCTGGAGCTGGTACACCGGCTCGGCCGCATGGCTGCACCGCGCCGCCGTCGAAACCCTGCTGGGCCTGGCGGTGCACGGCGACCGGCTCTCGCTCACGCCGCGCGTGCCGGCGCACTGGCCGGGCTTCGAGATCACGCTGCGGCTCAAGGGCCGGGAACTGATCGTGCAGTACGGCGACGCCACCACGGCGGCGGTGCCCACGCACCACATCGCCCGAGGCGAATGGACCATCTGGCGCACGCTGCCCGACAAGGCTGTGCTGCGCGTCGGCTGAAAAAACCAAGGCGCAGCACAATTGGCGCCTGCCATGGACAGCCTCGATCTCATCAAGACCTTTCGCGAAGTCGCCGCCCACGGCAGCTTCTCCCGAGCCGCCAGCAAGCTCGACATGTCCAAGGCGACGGTCAGCAAATACGTGGCCGAACTCGAAACCCGCTTCGGCGTGCGCCTGCTCAACCGTTCGACCCGCTCGGTGAGCCTGACCGATGCCGGTGCGCTGCTGCTCGAGCGCAGCAAGCCGGTGATGGAGATGGTGGAGCTCACCCAGGCCGAGCTGCAGGAGCATGCGAGCCGGCCCACGGGCCGCTTGCGCATCTCGGCGCCGCACGGCATGGGACAGGGCGACCTGCCCAAGCTGCTGGCCCAGTTCATGGGCTACTACCCCGAGGTGAGCCTCAGCCTGCACCTGAGCAATCGCACGGTCGACATGGCCGAGGAGGCGATCGACCTGGCGCTGCGCTTCGGACCGATCGCGGACGACAACCTCATCGTGCGCAAGCTCACGCCCGTGAAGCTGGTGGTGTGCGCCTCGCCGCGCTACTGGAAGAACCACGGCATGCCGACCCGGCCGGCCGATCTGTCGCAGCACGAGGCGCTGACCCACTCGAAGCTCGGCCCGCATCCGCGGTGGCGCTTCGAGGTCGACGGCCGGCCGCTGGACGTGCCGGTCAAGAGCCGCATGGATTCGACCGAGGGCGGGCCGCTGATCCAGGTCGCGCTGCTGGGTTTCGGCGTGCTCTACCTGCCTGCCCTGCTGGTGCAGCCGCACATCGACCACGGCGAACTGGTGCCGGTGCTGCAGGACTTCGTGCGCAACGACATGTGGCTCTCGGCCGCCTACCTGCAGCGGCGCCACAACAGCGCGGCGCTGCGCGCGCTGCTGGACTTCCTGCAGACGCGCATCGGCGCAAAAAGCGCGCCCGGCCGCGCCTAATCCCCGAGCAGCTCGCCGATCGGCTGTAGGTCTTCCACCCGGTCGCAGATGGCCTTCACGACCATCATGATCGGGATGCCGAGCAGTAGGCCCCAGATGCCCCAGAGCCAGCCCCAGAAGATCACGCCGACGAACACAGCCACCGGGTTCATGCGGCTGGTGCGGCTGGTGAGCCAGGGCACCAGCAGGTTGCCCACCAGCGTGTGCATCAGGAGCGAGACGCCGCCGACCACGAGCGCCATCTGGATGCTATTGAACTGGAGAAAGGCCACCAGGCCCGCCGCCGCCATCACGATGACCGAGCCGAGGTAGGGGATGAGATTGGTCACTCCCGCGACGATGCCCCACACCGCGGCGTTGTCGACGCCGAGGGCCCAGAACGCGAGGCCGGTGGCGACGCCGACCACGGCGCTGGTGAGGATCTGCACCAGCAGGTAGCGCTCGATGTGCTGCGTGATGTCGTCGAGCACGTTCACCGTGATTCTTTTCTTCTGCAGGCTGGGCCCGGTGATCTTCACCAGCTTGCGGCGGAAGGTGTCGCCCGAGCCGAGCGCGAAGAAGGTCAGGAAGGCGACCAGCGTGAGCTGCCCGACGGCGGCGATCAGCCCCACCGTGCCGCTCCAGAGGTAGTCGCGCACGTTGAAGGTCGGCCGCTCGATGACCACGCGCGCCACGCCCTTGCGCGCTGCGACCTTGGCCGAGTTCTCCTCGGCGGCCTGTTCGAGCTGCGCCGCGGCCTTCTGCACCGTGTCGAGCGCGCTGGGGTCGGTGCTTCTGCCGCTGCGCACGGCCAGGCGCAGCTTCTGGGCGGCGACCGGCAGCGTATCGAGCAACTCGGAGGCGCTGCCGGAGAGCGAATAGCCGGTCCAGCCCACCCCGCCGCCGAGCCCGAGCAGGATCAGGGCCGCGCCGATCCAGCGCGAGATCTTCCAGCGTTCGAGCCAGCCGACCAGCGGCGCCAGCGCGTAGGTCAGCAGCAGGCTCAGCATCAGCGGAACGAACACGGCCTTGGCCCAGTGCAGCGTGAACACGCCGGCCAGCACCGCGAGCACCACCAGCGCGGCGCTGCGCACGTCGACCGGCATGTGCAGCAGCACGCGCTCCGGTTCGGGGGCGGGGGGCTCTGCCGGCGGCTCGGCCTCCTTCTTCTGTTCGGCTTCCTTCTTCTGCTCGGCTTCGTCGTTCATCGTGGATCCTTGAGCGCCTCGCGCACCGCCGACAGCTGGCGCCGCGACACCACCACCGGCTCCGGAATGCCGTCGAGCCGCAGCGCCCAGCCCTCGGCATCTTCACCGTCGTCGTATTTCTCGAGCGCCCGGATCGCCGCGCGCGCCACCAGCGCATTGCGGTGCACGCGCACGAAGCGCGCCGGATAACGCTCCTCGAATTCGGCCAGCGAGCCGTCATAGATGTGGCTGCGCGTCGGCGTGCGCACCGTGAGGTACTTGAACTCGGACTTGAGGTAGAGCACCTCGGACATCGGCACGCGCTCGGTGCGCCCGCGGTCCTGGATCAGCAGCACCTCCTGCGGTGCCTCGGTGGCCGCGCCGCGCCGCTCCTTCAGGTAGCGCTCGGCCTTCTGCAGCGCCTGCTGCAGCCGTTCAGCGCGCACCGGCTTGGTCAGGTAGTCGACCGCTTCCAGCTCGAAGGCGGTGACCGCATGCGCCGCATGGGCCGTGACGAACACCACCGCCGGCGCACCGGCGCGCTGTCTCAGGCTGCGTGCGAGCTCGAGGCCGTCGATGCCGGGCATGTGGATGTCGAGCAGCACGAGATCGAATCGGGTGTCCGCCAGTTGTTCCAGCGCGCCGGCGCCGTGCGCGGCCTCTGCCACAACCTCCGCCGCCGGCGACTTGCAGTCGGCCAGCAGCGTGCGCAGCCGCGACCGGGCGAGGGTTTCATCATCGACGATCAAGGTGCGGAGAGCGCTCATGACTTCAGGCTTCGGCAGGAATGGCAATGCGCACACGGTAGCTCTTCTGGTCCATCCCGGCGCTGAACTGCGCCTGCATATCGTGTAGGAGGCGCAGCCGGTCGCGCACGTTGGCCAGCGCGATGCCGTGCCCGCGCGGCAGAGGTTCGTCGGCCCAGCGCAGCGGCGGCAGGCTGTTGACCACTTCGATCACCGCCATGCCGCCACGACGCTCGGTGCGGATGCGGATCTTGGCACCGGCCGGACTCGGCTCGACGCCGTGCTTGACCGCGTTCTCGACCAGCGGCTGCAGCAGGAGCGGCGGCAGGCGCGCGGTGTTGGCTGCCGGGTCGATGTCCCAGCGGATGCGCAGCCGCTCGCCGAAGCGCACCTGCTCGATCGCGAGGTAGCGTTCGGCCAGCGCGATCTCGTCGGCCAGCGTGACCGACTCGCCCGGATCGGCCAGCGCCTGGCGGAACAACTCGCTCAGGTCTTCCAGCATGGTCTCGGCCTTGGCTGGCTCCTCGCGCACCAGCGCGATGGCGCTGTTGAGGGTGTTGAAAAGAAAATGCGGCCGGATGCGCGACTGCAGTTCTTCGAGCCGCGCCGTCATGGCCGCCGGCGTCTGGCCGCGCGCGCGCAACACCAGCGCGGCCATCACCAGCGCGGCGAACATCGCGCCGGCCAGGGCGCTCGCGAGCCAGGGCGCGCTGCCGAGCACGCCCGTCAGCCGCAGCAGGCCACAGCCGTAGAGCGCGGAGAGCGCACCCAGCAAGGCGCCGGCGACGTACTGTGCCGCGCGCGGCAGGCGGCCGAGCAGCTTCTTGAGCCAGCAGGCCGCGAGCAGCCACAAGAGCGTGGCCGGCAAGGCGCCGCCGGTCACCGTGGCCATCAGCACCAGCCACTCGGCGGGCGCCGGCGAGACGAACAAGGTCGCGACGGCGACCACGGCTTCGACGAACATCACGGTGCGCAGCACCACCCCGATCTGGCAGGCGTCGAACAGCGCAACCCTCGCACGCGCAGGCCCGCGAGCGCGGGCAGGAGCCGGCGTCGAAGGGGTGGCCGATAAAATCGTCGGGTTGCGCATCAGAGCTGAAACATTCGGGTGCAAACCCATTATTGCCTCCCACCCCGATTCACCCCCATGACCTCCTCCAACCAACTCGACAAGAAATCCGAAGCCTGGTCCGCCCTGTTCTCCGAACCGATGAGCGACCTGGTGAAGCGCTACACCGCCAGCGTCTTCTTCGACAAACGGCTGTGGCAGGCCGACATCGAGGGCTCGCTGGCGCATGCGGGCATGCTGGCCAAGCAGGGCATCATCGGCGCCGAGGACCACGCGGCCATCCAGGACGGCATGGCGCAGATCCGCGCCGAGATCGAATCCGGCACCTTCGACTGGAAGCTCGACCTCGAGGACGTGCACCTCAACATCGAGGCGCGGCTCACGCAGCTGGTGGGCGATGCCGGCAAGCGCCTGCACACCGGCCGCAGCCGCAACGACCAGGTCGCCACCGACGTGCGGCTCTGGCTGCGCGGCGAGATCGACCTGATTGCGGAGCTCTTGACCGCGTTGCAGAAATCGCTGGTCGCCATCGCGGAGAAAAATGCCGACGTGATCCTGCCCGGCTTCACCCACCTGCAGGTGGCGCAGCCGGTGAGCTTCGGCCACCACATGCTGGCCTATGTGGAAATGTTCGCGCGCGATGCCGAGCGCATGGCCGACGTGCGCCGCCGCGTCAACCGCCTGCCGCTGGGCGCCGCCGCGCTGGCCGGCACCAGCTACCCGCTCGACCGCGAGGCCGTGGCCCGCGCGCTCGGCATGGACGAGGTCTGCCAGAACAGCCTGGACGCAGTGAGCGACCGCGACTTCGCGATCGAATTCACCGCCGCCGCCTCGCTGGCCATGGTGCACATCAGCCGCCTGAGCGAAGAGCTGGTGCTCTGGATGAGCCAGGCCTTCGGCTTCATCGACATCGCCGACCGCTTCTGCACCGGCAGTTCGATCATGCCGCAGAAGAAGAATCCGGACGTGCCCGAGCTCGCGCGCGGCAAGACCGGCCGCGTGGTCGGCCACCTGATGGGGCTGATCACGCTCATGAAGGGCCAGCCCCTGGCCTACAACAAGGACAACCAGGAAGACAAGGAGCCGCTGTTCGACACCGTCGACACGCTCAAGGACACGCTGCGCATCTTCGCGGAGATGGTGGGCGGCATCACGGTGAAGCCCGAGACCATGGAGAACGCAGCCTTGCGCGGCTATGCGACCGCGACCGACCTGGCCGACTACCTGGTGAAGAAGGGCCTGCCCTTCCGCGACGCGCACGAAACCGTGGCCCATGCGGTCAAGGCGGCGATCTCGCACAAGGTCGACCTGTCGGAGCTGCCGCTGGCGGTGCTGCAGACCTTTAATCCGCAGATCGAGAAGGACGTCTACGACGTGCTGAGCCTACGCGGTTCGCTGCATGCGCGCAACATCCTCGGCGGCACCGCACCCGCCCAGGTGCGCAAGCAGATCGCCCGGCATCGCGCCCGGCTCGCCTGAAGCCGTCCATGGGAAGCAGGCACGAATGCTGCAATGCGGTATTTGTGCCCGGTTGTAAAAATGTAGTGCTAAAGTTGCATTGCATCCCGCCTGGGCCGCCTGCAATCTAGCGGCCCCCCGAATCGCACGAGAGCGTCTCCGAATCCCATGGAAAAACCCAACTGCGTCGTCGTCATCCTGACTTTCAATTCCGCCTCGATCATTCGGGAGACCGTGTCGCAGGCGAAGAAGCTGAGCCCGCACGTCTACGTGGTCGATTCGCACTCGTCGGACAACACCGTCGCGATCCTCGAGGAGCTGGGCTGCACCGTGGTGCAGAGGCCTTTTTCCAACTACAGCGACCAGCGCAACTGGGCGATCTCGCAGGTCGAGGCCTCCTACGGCTGGCAACTGCACCTTGACGCCGACGAGGTGCTGGACGCGCAGGCGGTCGACGAGATCAAGGCCCTGCTCTCGGGCACGCCGCGCTTCGACGCCTACCTGCTGCGCCGGCGCGACTACTTCATGGGCAAGATGCTGCGCTTCTCGGGCGTCAATCCCTGGCACCTGCGGCTGTTCCGCTCGGGCACCGGGCGCTGCGAGTCGCGGCTCTACGACCAGCACTTCATCAGCTCGGCGACGCCCGGCCGCATCAGCGGCTTCATGCACGACAAGAATTCGGCCAGGCTCAGCGACTGGATCGCGAGCCACAACCGCTGGAGCGATGCCGAGGCCAAGGAAAAGCTCGGCCCCCGCTTGGGCGGCGACAACGTGCTGCAGCCGCGGCTCATGGGCGACGCCCGGGAACGCACGCGCTTCATCAAGGAGCTCTACTACAAGCTGCCGACCGGCCTGCGCTCGCTGAGCTATTTCGTCTACCGCTACATCTTCCGGCTTGGCTTTCTGGACGGCACCACCGGCTTCTATTTCGCTTTTTTTCAGGCATTGTGGTTCCGCATGCTGGTCGACGCGAAGATGTACGAGCAGCGCAGTACCCAGCTACCCCAGCGGCTCAACTGATTTTTCTTACGGAGTGATTTCGCAGCATGCGCCAATACAACGCTTCCAAGAAGATGCTCGTCACCGGCGGCGCCGGTTTCCTGGGCAGCCATTTGTGCGACCGGCTCATCGAGCAGGGTCACGACGTCCTGTGCGTCGACAACTTCTTCACCGGCACCAAGCGCAACATCGAGCATCTGCTCGACCATCCGCGCTTCGAGCTGATGCGGCATGACGTGACCTTTCCGCTCTACGTGGAAGTGGACGAGATCTTCAACCTCGCCTGCCCGGCCTCGCCGATCCACTACCAGCACGATCCGGTGCAGACCACCAAGACCAGCGTGCACGGCGCGATCAACATGCTGGGCCTGGCCAAGCGCGTGCGGGCCAAGATCCTGCAAGCCTCCACCAGCGAGGTCTACGGCGATCCCGAGATCCATCCGCAGGTCGAGGCCTACTGGGGCCGCGTGAACCCGATCGGCATCCGCAGCTGCTACGACGAAGGCAAGCGCTGCGCCGAAACCCTGTTCTTCGATTACCACCGCCAGCACAAGCTGCGCATCAAGGTCGTGCGCATCTTCAACACCTACGGCCCGCGCATGCACATGAACGATGGCCGCGTGGTGTCCAACTTCATCGTGCAGGCGTTGAAGGGCGAGGACATCACGATCTACGGCGACGGCCAGCAGACGCGCAGCTTCTGCTACGTCGACGACCTGGTCGAGGCGATGCTCAGGATGATGGTCACCGGCGACGAGGTGCCCGGTCCGATCAACATCGGCAACCCCGGCGAGTTCTCGATGCTGGAGCTGGCCAACAAGGTGATCGAGCTCACCGGCTCCAAGAGCAAGCTGGTGCGCATGCCGCTGCCGGCCGACGACCCGAAGCAGCGCCGCCCCGACATCTCGCTGGCGCAGAAGGAGCTCGGCGGCTGGGAGCCCAAGACCCAGCTCGAAGAGGGCTTGAAGAAGACCATCGCCTACTTCGACCAGATCCTCTCGGAATCCACAGCAGCTTGACCCCATGAACATCACCATCATCGGCACCGGCTACGTCGGTCTCGTCACCGGCGCCTGTTTGGCGGACATCGGCAACAACGTGTTCTGCCTCGACGTCGATCCGCGCAAGATCGCGACGCTCAACGAAGGCGGCATTCCGATCTACGAGCCGGGCCTCGGCGAGCTCGTCGAGTCGAACGTGGCGGCGAAGCGGCTCGCCTTCTCGACCGACATCGAGGCCTCGGTGGCGCATGGCGACATCCAGTTCATTGCCGTCGGCACGCCGCCCGACGAGGACGGCAGCGCCGACCTGCAGTACGTGCTGGCCGCGGCGCGCAACATCGGCAAGTACATGAACGGCTTCAAGGTCGTGGTCGACAAGTCGACGGTGCCGGTGGGCACGGCCGACAAGGTCACGGCCGTGATCCAGGAGGAGCTCGACAAGCGCGGCCGCTCCGACCTGCGCTTCTCGGTGGTGAGCAACCCCGAGTTCCTCAAGGAAGGCGCGGCGGTCGAGGACTTCATGCGGCCCGACCGCATCGTCATCGGCTACAGCGACGACGAGACCGGCCGCGAAGCGCTGGCCGAGATGCGCAAGCTCTACGCGCCCTTCAACCGCAACCACGAGCGCACGCGCGTGATGGACGTGAAGTCCGCCGAGTTCGCCAAGTACGCGGCCAACGCGATGCTCGCCACGCGCATCAGCTTCATGAACGAGCTGGCCAACCTGGCCGACCGCGTGGGCGCCGACATCGAGGCGGTGCGCCAGGGCATCGGCTCCGACCCGCGCATCGGCTACAGCTTTCTGTACGCGGGCACGGGTTACGGCGGCAGCTGCTTCCCCAAGGACATCCAGGCGCTGACGCGCATCGCGCGCGACAACGGCCAGGCGCTGCGCGTGCTCGAGTCGGTCGAGGCCGTCAACGACGAGCAGAAGCGCGTGCTGACCCGCAAGGTCCTGGAGCGCTTCGGCCCCGACCTCAGCGACAGGACCTTTGCGCTGTGGGGCCTGGCCTTCAAGCCCAACACCGACGACATGCGCGAGGCGCCGAGCCGCGTGGTGATCGACGCGCTGCTGCGCGCCGGCGCGCGCGTGGTGGCGCACGACCCGATCGCGGTCGACGAGACGCGGCG
Organism: Variovorax sp. LjRoot84; assembly: GCF_964254305.1. NCBI lineage: Bacteria > Pseudomonadati > Pseudomonadota > Betaproteobacteria > Burkholderiales > Comamonadaceae > Variovorax > Variovorax sp. LjRoot84. The sequence goes on along the minus strand of NZ_CAXUTE020000001.1, from coordinate 1,416,632 downwards.
CGTGCTGAAGCTCGACTTTGCCGATGCGCCGGCGCTGCTCGAACGCATCAGCTTCTCGTCGGCCAAGGATCCGATGGAGGCCCTGGCCGGCACGGATGCGCTGATCATCGTCACCGAGTGGAAGGCTTATCGCAGCCCGAATCTCGAGCGGCTCAAGGCGCTGATGAAGTCGCCGGTGATCTTCGACGGCCGCAATCTCTACGAGCCCGGCACGATGAAGGAAGCAGGCGTCGTCTACCAGGGCATCGGGCGCAACAGCCTCTAGCGCCTTGTTCTACGCCATCCCGCTCGAGAGCCGGCCGACCTGGCGCAACCCGCCATGGATGACCGTGCTGCTGATCCTCGTGAACATGCTGGTGTTCTGGGGACCGCAGCGCGCCGAAGACAAGGCGGAGCAACGCGCCGCGCAGTTCTACGTACAAAGCGTGCTGCCCAAGCTGGAGCTGCCGCCCTTCGTCGCCTGGTTGCAGGAAACCCGCTCGGCGAACGCGCCGGCGGCGCGGCGGCTGCTGGCCCGCGGCGAATTCGAGCCCCTGCTCGAAGGCCTGCAGCAGGAAAAAGTCTTTCTGAAGAAGCTGCATGGCGACGCGGTGATCACGCCCGCCCATCCACAGTACGCCCAGTGGAAGCGCGACCGGCAGCAGTACGAGGCCCAGCTGCCCGCTCCCTTCACCACGCGCTGGTCGCAGGACCACGACAAGGATGCCGCCTTCGAGCCCTGGACCTGGATCACCTCGGCCTTCCTGCACGGCAGCACCGGCCACCTGCTGGGCAACATGCTCTTCCTGTTCCTGTTCGGCTTCTCGGTCGAACTCGCACTGGGCCGCGGCCTCTACCTGAGCTTCTATCTGCTCGGTGCGGTCGGCGCGTCGGCGCTGGCGGCCTGGGCCTATGCGGGCAAGGGCAGCTATGGCCTCGGCGCATCGGGCGCGGTGTCGGCGCTGATGGGCATGTACGCGGTGATGTACCGGCTGCGGCGCATCCGCTTCTTCTACCAGCTCTTCTTCTACTTCAACTACGTCACCGCGCCGGCGCTGATCCTGCTACCCGCATGGATCGCCAACGAGCTGCTGCAGCACTTCGTCGGCGGCCAGGGCATCGCCTACATGGCGCACCTGGGCGGTCTGCTGACGGGTGCCCTGCTGATGGCCGCGGCGATGCGCTGGCGCCGGCTTCAACTGCCCGAGGCGCCGGCTTCGAAAACACCGGACGCCTTTGCACAGCACGTCGCGTCGGCACGCCGTCTCGCAGGCGAGATGAAATTCGAAGCGGCCTGTGCCGAATGGCGCGCGGCCGCGCAACTCCAGCCCGACGACGCCGACACCCTGCGCGCCTGGTTCAACACCGCGAAGCTCTGGCCCGCCGGCGACGACTTCCATCGCGCGGCGCACCGCATCTTCCGGCTCAAGCCGCAGGACCCTGCCACGCTGGAACTGCAGCATGCGAGCTACAAGACCTACCTCGACCACGCCAAACCCGGCGCGCGCCTCAAGCCCGACGACATGGCGCGGCTCGCGCGGCGCTTCACGCGCGCTCAGCAGTTCACCGATGCCGAGCGGCTGTGCCAGGCGCTGCTGAAGACTGCGCCCGAGCATCCGGACCTGGCCGACACGCTTTCGCTCTGCGCCAACGGGCTGATGCAGGCCGGGCGGCGCGAGCAGGCGCTCGGCTGGCTGCCGCACCTGCTGCGGCTGGCGCCCGAGGACATGGTGACGCGGATGCTGCAGAAGGGCTGACTTTTTTGCCCTCTCCCTCTGGGAGAGGGAGCAAGACCTCTCAACCCTGCGGCACCTCCCGCAGCAGCCAGCGCACCTCCTGCGTCTGCTCGCTCTCGGGATAGCGCGCTTCCAGCGTCGTCAGGATCGGCTGCGCCATGTCGCGCCGGTTGAGCCCCTGCACCAGCACGCGCGCGGCCAGCTCGTAGGCCTGCGGAATCGCGGTATGCCCGCGAAAGCGCTTGTCGAAGCCGGACAGCAGCGCCAGCGACGCCTTCGCCTCGCCGTTGCGCCACTCGGCGCGCGCCAGCGCCATCGTGCCCAGCGGGTCCTCGAGCACGAAGGCAGGATCCTTCTCGCGGCAGGCCTTGTAGACCTTGAGCGCCTCCGAGGCGAGATCGCGCGCCAGCAGCATCGCGATCAGCCGCCGCCCATGGTCCAGCAGCGTGGCCGTCTTGTCCGGCGCCAGCAGCAGGATGCGGTGGTAGCGGCGCTGCGCGACCAGGTCCTCCGGCTGCGTGCGCTGCTCTTCGTAGGCCAGCGCCAGCGCGCCGACGATGTCGCCGTCGGTCACCATCTGCGCCACCAGCGAGTCGGTGATCTGCTGGGCGACCTGCGCCGGCGTGCGGGTGTCGAGCGCATGGTCGTCGGCGCCGGCACCCGGCAGCAGGTCGATGCCGAGCGCCGCATGGTTCTGGTACATCACATAGCCCAGCAGGCTGGCCATGACCCAGCTGAAATAGATCATCACGAAGTTGACGGCCGGCAGCGCAAACCAGCCGCTCATCACCGGCAGCAGCATGACGATCGCGATCTGCGCGCCGGAGTTCAGCAGGAACAGGAACACGCACAGCAGCGCGTAAGGCCAGCCGACCGCGCGCATCGTCTCCCACACATAACCCGGATTCAGCGCCTGCCAGAAGCTGCCCGACTGCACCAGCACCATCGTGGTCGCAGGCAGCGTGAACGAGAGCACGAACAGCGCGACATAGCCCAGCGCCTGGCTCCAGGCGCCCACGAGGCCGGCCACGACGCCCTGCAGCACCAGCAACGCGAACAGCTTCCAGGGCAGGTTCGTCCACTCGTCCTCGAGGTTGCGCGGGAAATCGCTGGCGCGCACGATGCCGCGCGCGCCGAGCGCCATCACCTTGAAGCCGTAGCGGCTGGCCGCCAGCACGATGCCGAGCTCCACCAGCAGCAGGACCAGCGCCTGCGGCAGGAAGAACACCACGTGAAACAGCAGGCTGCTGAGCGCCAGCAGCGCCGCATAGCCGAGCGGCTGGAGCTGGAAGGGAAAGGCGAAGAAAGTGTTCAGGCGGTGCCAGAACGGGCGAGGCGCAGGGCTTGTTTGCTCTTGCATGGGCGCTCCAACAAGGGAGCGCCCAGTATATGTTTCGCGTTGTTGCCAACCGCCTACATCGCGCGATAGAAGATGTAGTCGGCCTGGTACTTGACCACCTGCTTCTGGCCCAACGACGACGCGCCACAGGCCATGGCCGGCGCCACGCCGCCCTGCGTGGCGACACGCTGGATGTAGCTCACGCCCTGCATCGCGCCGCTGCCCATCGCCGGGTTGGCCTTCACGAGCTGGAAGGGAATGTTGCCGGTGCCGTTGGGCGCGACGGCGACTTGCGTGCCTGTGAGCCTGGAGCCGTCCATGCTCTCCCAGGTGGCCGGCGGGCCGTAGTACTTGCCGACCTGCTTGCCGCCGCGGTCCATCAGCCTGGCGTCGGGGCCGACGAAGACCCATTCGTGCTGGCCGGGGGCGTTGGCCTTGACGCGGCATTCGTAGCTGATGTCGCCGGCGCCGACCGTTTCCATCGCGACCTGGTGCCCGGTCGGCACCTTGACGCTATCGGGCAGGCTGGCTTGCGAGAACATCATGGGCCTGTTCATGCCCATGCCGGAACAAGCGGCGAGGCTGGCGGCGGCCGCGAGGGCGCAGAGGCTGCGGATGGTCATGGTCGATTCCTTTGGTCTGAGGGTGATGAGGGAGGGGAAGCTCATCCGCTCATACGCGGCATCGGCGCTGCCGGATTCAGCCCGCCTTGAATCCGTCGGGTTGCCGCGGCCGTATCGTCCCTATGACAACCGATGCTCCACAATCCGCGCATGAGTGCACCCAGCCCCGACGCCGAACTGATGGCACTGATCGACCGCATCGGCCGGCGCGACGAAGCGGCGCTGCGCCTGCTCTACGACCGCACCGCGCCCAAGCTCTTCGGCCTGGCGATGCGCGTCGTGCGGCAGCGCGAGTGGGCCGAGGACGTGCTGCAGGAATCCTTCCTGACCATCTGGCGCGTGGCCGGCGACTACCGCAGCTCGCTGAGCCCGCCGCTGGCCTGGCTGGGCCTGATCGTGCGCAGCCGCTCGCTCGACCTGCTGCGCCGCCGCACCGCCGACCGTGCCCAGCTGACCCAGGAATTCGACGAGCTGATGGCCGACACCCTCGAGTCCGATGCGCCGAACCCGATGGACGCCGCGGACGCCAGCGAGCAGGCCTGGGCGCTGCACCAGTGCCTGAGCCAACTCGAAGGCCGGCAGCGCGAGGTGCTGAGCCTGGCCTATCTGCGCGACCTCAGCCACGGCGAACTGGCCGAGCAATTGAAGCTGCCGTTGGGCACCGTCAAGACCTGGATCCGGCGCGGCCTGGAGAAACTTCGCACCTGCATGCACCGGTTCGCATGAAGAAGACAGCCGCAGCACCATGAACCTGCCCGCCAACCCTCAACTGCTCGACCTGCTGGCCGCGAGCCATGCGCTCGGCACCCTGCGCGGCGGCGCCCGCCGGCGCTTCGAAGCCATCGCGCGCGAACAGGCGCCGGTGCGCGCCGCCGCGCTGGTCTGGCAAGGCCGGCTCGCCAGCATGGCCGAGCTGCAAAAGCCGGTGGTGCCCGATGCCGCCGTCTGGACCCGCATCCGCAACCTGATCGACGCCGAGCATGAGCAGCAGGCCATCGCACGCCAGCGCGCCATGCCGGCCACGCCCGAAGCGGCGCCGCCCAAGGCCGGCTGGTTGCGCAGCCTGGCGCTCTGGCGCGGCGCGGCGGCGGCCGGCGCACTCGCCACCGTGATGGCCGTCCTGGTCGGCGTGAACCTCAGCGAACAGGTGCGCAACGCGCCGGCCGTGCAGTACGTCGCCGTGCTGTCGGACGACCAGGCGGCGCCCTCCATGCTGGTGACCTTCGACCCCAAGAACCGCCAGCTGGTCTTGCAACGCGTCGGCGCTTACCGCGAAGGCGAAGACAAGTCGCTGCAACTGTGGGCCCTGCCCCCCGGCGGCGCGCCGCGATCGCTCGGCGTGCTCGGCCCCGACGCGGCGCTCAAGCTGACGGCGCAGGAAGCCGACGTGCGCTCCGTACCGGCGCTGGCCATCAGCCTCGAACCCAAGGGCGGCGTGCCCAGCGAGCGCGGGCCGACGGGGCCGGTGCTCTTCAAGGGGCCGCTGATCGAGAAAACGCTTTGACGATGACTCTTGTTGTTGCCGCAACCCGCTTCGCCCTTCTTCTTCCGCTCGCACTGCTGTTGCTGCTGACGGCGCTCCCATCGCAGGCGCAGCCCACCGCCACGGACACGGCGCCCTCGCAGGCCTACCTTGCCGCCCAGAGCCGCTGGCAGAGCGAGCTCGCCGCTTTCGCCCGTGCCGACAAGCAGAACCCGCCCGCCGAAGGCGGCGTGCTCTTCGTCGGCAGCTCCACCATCCGTTTCTGGACCCGGCTCGCGCAGGACTTCCCGCAATTGCCGGTGGTCATCAACCGCGGCTTCGGCGGCTCGACCATGGCCGACTGCAGCTACTTCGCCCGCGAACTCGTGGTGCGCTACAAGCCCCGCCACGTACTGGTCTACGCCGGCGACAACGACCTGGCCGAGGGCCGCTCGCCGCTGCAGATACTGGAGAGCTTTGCCCGCTTCGCCAACGCCGTGCGCGCCGAACTGCCGGACACGCGCATCAGCTACATCTCGATCAAGCCCAGCCCCTCGCGCGAGAAGCTACTGCCGCAGATGCGCGAGACCAACGACATCATCGGGGCGTATTTGAATCGGCTGCCGAACAGCGAATCCATCGATATCTATACGCCGATGCTCGGTGCTGACGGAAGGCCGCGCGCGGAGTTGTTCCGCGGGGACATGCTGCATCTCAATGACGAGGGGTACAGGTTGTGGCGGTCGGTGATTGCGGGGCACCTGCCCGCGGCGGCCTCTGCTGTTGTGCCCTAGTCCGATTGCTCCAGCAGGAAAGTGGCGCTCACCCTGGTGCGAGACAGTCCTCGATCACTTCCACAGGCAGCACAGGAACCGGCGCATCCGGCGCCGTGGCATCCGTCACGGCCAGACCGCATGCAGCATTGCCGCTCCAGATGAATTCCAGGGTGACGGTGTTGACGGCAGCAATGGTGCCGCCGCTGGTGATGGTGGTGTTGACGTCGGCGCAGATGGCGCCCGAGGTGTTGGTCAGCGTGCCGGTGCTGATGGCGATATTCTGGCCCTCGATGCCCTGCTCGGTGCCCTGCGTATTGCCGCTGACGACTTCGTTGAGGATGATGTGCGCGGGCCCGGTCGCCAGGTAGGGATTCCCTTGGACGAAGCCGCCCAATTGCGTCTGCACATCGGTGCGGCTGTTGTTGAGGATCGTGCCGCCGCGCTGGGCGTCGAACTGGTTGAAGAGATTGCGCGAGACGCCGGCCGCGGAGGGGGTCTGGATGTTAATCAGGGGTACGCCGTTGGGCGCGACCAGCACCGTGGGCCGCAGGTGGCCTGGTACGTTGGGTGCTCCAACGATCTGGGCCGATGCAGGCGCCCCGCCGCGAGCAGCGCCACCACGATCGGCGCCCCACCCGCCCTGCATGCAGTCTCCTGCACGACCACCCTCAGCCCGCGCGCGGCATTGAAGACCACGCGATGGAATCGCTTGTTCATTGTTGTTCCGTCCCTGAAAGAGCGCAGCCGGATCCGGCTGCGCTTCCTTCACGCGCCGGAACAGGCGCGATTCTGGGTTGGGACTGCCCGAGGGAATCTGATCAATTGTCGCGGCGCCACCTTAGCGCCGAAGTGCCGAGGCGCGATGGCCTCAGCTCACTGCCCGCCTGTGATACGCGCACTCACCTCCGCGTACTTGGCCTGCCCCGCCACCAGCACCACGGTAGCGCTCTGCTGGCTGGTCATGCGCAGGCCGCGCCCGCCCAGGTTGATTTCTTCTATGACATCCGCCTCCAGGCTTGCGCTCTTGCCGTCGGCTGCGATGGCGATGGAGCGCAGGTTCACGCTGGTGCTCACCTCCACGTTGGCAGGCATGGCCGCGTAGCCTAGCTTCAGGTGCTCGCACCACTGCGGCTTATCGAAGCGCTTGATGTCCGAACCCGTGAAGCGCACCTCCACGAGGCGGATCTTTGCGTCGTCGGTGAGCTGGCTGCACAAGGCAGTGGCATCACGCTGCGCGGCCGCGCGTGCACCCGCACTGGTGAGGCTTTGGATCATGGGCTCGTCGAGCTTGCTGGGCACGCGCGGCGAACAGGCCACGAGCGCGAGCATGGCCAACAGGTAGCCGCCGGCCCGCAGCGGTCTTGCGTTCAGTTCGATGGTCATATTTCTCCTCCCCGCGATGCTGTCGCGAACCGGCGCACGGCTCGGCCCGTCCCACGCGCGTGCCGAAATTTCCATCGACTTGCGTGAACTAATGCTCAGTCCGGCCAGACGGTGGGGGCGTCGTCGTTCTTGTCCCGGGCCCGGGCCCGGCGCCCCAGCCAGAGCGCGGTGCGTGCAACTGCGTAGAGCCAGCCGAACACCGCCACCAGCAGCAGCACATCGCCCCACCAAGGCCGCGCCGTCTGACTGTCGCCATAGAAGGCCAGCACCAGCAGCACCGCCACCAGGTGCGCGCAGAACACCGGCAGCGATGCCGAGCCCATGGCTTCGAGCCGGCGCATTCGCGGGATGCGCCGCATGAAGGCCGGCCCGAAGCGCACTGCGAGGATGCCGAGCACCACGAGGTTGACGATGCGCAGCGGCCCGAGCTGCCACTTGTCGAACAGCAGGTTCATCTGCTCGTCGCCGCCGAAGGGCGCCTGGCCATTGATACCGTGGTGCCGCCACCAGAAGCCGTACAACGCTGCCGCCGCGGCCAGCGCCACCAGCCAATTCGGGAACCGGAACGGCTTCGCATCGGGCGCGTTGCGGCTCGCCCCCATCCACAGCCCCGCGAACCACAGGAACTGCCAGGCGAAGGCATTGAAGGCGCCCATCTCGTGGAAGGGCACGGGCAGGCCGAGATAGCGCACCGCCAGCTCATAGAGCCGCTCGCTCAGCCCGAACTGCGCCAGCGCCCACAGCGTCGCGCTGGCGACCACCACGCCGGTCCAGCCGTGGCGCAGCGCGAAGGCCAGCACCCACGGGCTCATCAGCATGAAGAAGATGTACATCGGCAGGATGTCGAGCAAGGCCGGCTCGTACACCAGCAGCAGCGAGAAGACGAAGGCTTCGGACGGATCCGCGAGGTAGTAGGAGAGAAGGTTCTTCACAGCCGGCTGGTCGATGCGCGTGCCGACCGTGCCGATGATGGTGAAGAGGAACAACAGCGTCGCCGCCTGCGCCATGTAGACCTTGAGCGCGCGCCGCCAGAAGGCGCGGCGCATCGAATCGACGCCCTGCCGCTGCCCGATGCGCGTGTAGACCAGCCCGGCGACGAAGGCCGACAGCAGGACGAAGCCCTCGGCCGCCGAGACGAAGCCGAAGGGCTGCCCCAGCGGATCGGTGAAGCGCGTCGGCAGGTGGGTGACCGTCATCAGCACGAGCATCAAGCCGCGCAGCGCATCGATTTCCCAGTAGCGATTCATCGGAGGGGTGCCGGGCGTCATTGCTCGGCGGTCAGGCAGGTGGATTCGCTACGGCGCCAGCTTGCGGATCGCGTCGATCACGACCTGGCTGTAGTTCTGCCAGGTGTAGCTGGCCGCATGCTGCATCGCCGCCTCTTTCATCGCGGGAAGCTCTTGCCGGTTCTGGTTGAACCAGGCGAGCTTCTCGGCGATCTTCTCGGGCGAGCGGATGGGCACCAGGAAGCCGGTCTTGCCCTCGATCACGAGATCCTCGCCGCCGGTGTTGGGCGTGATGACGACCGGCAGGCCCTGGCTCATCGCCTCCTGCATCACCAGCGCGCGCCCTTCGTAGAGCGAGGGCAGGCAGAAGACGTCGCAGCTGCGCATCAGCTTCAGCACCTCGGCATGCGGGCGGCCCTTCTCGTGCGTGAAGCCCGGGTACTGGCTGCGGTAGAAGGCCAGGTCGTTGAGCAGGGAGCCCATGACGACGAGCTCAATGTTCTCGCCCTTGAGCAGCTGCATGGCCTGGAACAGGTCGGCCAGGCCCTTGCGCTGGCCCATGGAGCCCACGAAGAGCACGCGCAGCGGCCGCGACGGATCGGGCGCCTCTCGCGAGGGCGTGCCGGTCGTTGCCGGCGAGCCGAAGGGCGACAGCACCTTGGCCTTCTGCGCGGCCCAGGAGGGCAGCGAGTCGGCCACGAAGCGGCTGGGCACCACCACCAAGTCGGCCAACGCCAGCTCCTGCGCCTTGCGCTCCAGCTTGGCCGGCGAGTCGGACATGCCGCCGCCCATGGCGCCGGCCCAGGCCGGCAGGCGCTGCAGTTCATCCTCCATCAGCCGGCGACCTACTTCCCAGAAGGAAATGGGCAGGTCGTAGACGCATTTCAGGTCCAGCGCTTTCGCAGCCTTGAACGTGTCGAGGGCGGAGTCCTCGTAGGTGTAGACGGCGCCCAGGCCGTGCTGCCGGTGCACCCCCGGCAAGACCCCGGCGGTGAAGCGATCGAAATCCTGCAGCACGCCGTCGATCGAGGCAAAGCCATTTTCGTGGCGCAGCGGATAGCTCCAGCCGACCTTGTTGCACACGGCCCGCGCTACCTCGCGCCAGGGGTGCTGGAGGATTTTCTCGCGCGGCACCTTGAAGCGCCGCCGCAGCAGGTCGCGGCTCAGCCCCTCGGGCACCAGCTTCAGTGCAAAGCTGTCCGGCGATACGGCGAGCGTGGTCGAGAAGCGGGCCAGCATGCCGGCTGTTTCCAAGCCATCGAGCATCGCGCGCACATTCTGGTTGCCTGCAGGGTGGCTCAACAACAGTTTCATATCGATCGATCATAGTGGAGGCCTATGGCGTGCCAGGGGCGAAACCGCCGAGTTGCGCTACGCTCGCGCCCCGAAGGAGAAGTCTGTTGAAAACGAGAACGACAACGCGTGCCCTCGCGGCCGCCGCACTGGCCTTTATCTCTCTCGGCGCCCATGCGCTGCAGATCACCAGCCTCACGCCGCAGGGCGAGGTGGCGCGCATCCGGCAGGTGGTGGCCAAGTTCGACCAGGCGGCCGTCAACTTCGGCGACCCCAAGGCACCCGCCCCGCTGGCCGTGAGCTGCACCGACGCGCAGGCGGCCAAGGGCACCGGTCGCTGGGCCGGCGAGAAGCAGTGGGTGTACGACTTCGAGAACGACCTGCCGCCCGGCGTGCGCTGCACGGTGACACGGGTGAGTTCGTTCAAGTCGGCTTCCGGCGCCGACCTCACCGGCCCGGAGCGCTACCAGTTCAACAGCGGCGGCCCCTTCGTGCGCAACCACCAGCCGAGCTACGGCAAGATCGACGAAGAGCAGCAGTTCATGCTCGAACTCAACGGGCCGGCCACGCTCGAGAGCGTGCGCGAGAACGTATGGTGCCAGGCCGACGGCGTCGGCGAGCGCATTCCGGTCAAGCTCGTCGAGGGCGAGCAACGCACTGCCCTGCTCAAGGCCTTCAGCCGCGACAAGGAAGCCGAGAAGACGCCGCTGCGCTTCGTCACGCTGCAGTGCAATCGCACGCTGACGCCGGGCGGCCGCGTGCAGCTGGTCTACGGCAAGGGCGTCGCCACGCCCTCGGGCGTGCTCAACAACATCGAGCGGCGGCTCAGCTTCCAGGTGCGCGAGCCCTTCGCCGTGTCCTTCAGCTGCGAGCGCGAGAGCGCGCAGTCGGCCTGCCTGCCGCTCAAGCCGATGGTGCTGCAGTTCAATGCGCCGGTGTCGCGCAAGCTGGCGGCGCAGATCACGCTCAAAGGCGGCGGCAAGACGATCAAGCCGAAGTTCGACGACGAGAACGCAGCCGAGGATGCGGTGGTCGACTCGGTGAGCTTCCCACCGCCTTTCGCCGAGCAGACGCCCTTCACGATCGAGCTGCCGGCGAAGTTCGTGGATGCCTCGGGCCGCGCGCTGGCCTCGCCCGACAGCTTTCCGCTCAAGGTCGCGACCGGCGCCATGCCGCCGCTGGCCAAGTTCGCCGCCTCGCCTTTCGGCGTGGTCGAGCGCCTGGCCGAGCCCGGCGGCGCGGCGCTGATGCCGGTGACGGTGCGGCGCGTCGAGCCCGCGCTGCAGGTGCAGGCGCTCACCCCGGGCAAGGTCAGCGACATGAACCCGAAGACCGACGCCGAGATCATCGCGTGGTTCCGCAAGGTCCGGCGCTATGACAGCAATTACACGATCGACCGCAAGGAGGCCGCGCGCGACGTGAAGGGTGCGCTGCCCAAGGTGATCGACAAGGACGAGCGCGAGCGCATCCAGACCCGCATGGTCTCGTTGCTCGGCGGCCAGGCCAACGTGAAGACGCTGGACATGCCCAAGGCCGAGGGCGGCGATCCGCGGCCCTTCGAGGTGATCGGCATCCCGCTCACGCCCGGCTTCCACGTGCTCGAGATCGCATCGCAAAAACTCGGCGACGCGCTGCTCGACGAGCGCTACGGCACCGGCCGCACGATGTACGTGCGCACCACGGCGCTGGCCACCAACCTCGCGGTGCACTTCAAGCTGGGGCGCGAGAACGCGGTGGCCTGGGTCACGACGCTGGACAAGGGCAAGGTGGTGGCCAACGCCACCGTGCGCGTCTCGGACTGCAACGGCCGCGAGGTGGCTGCGGGCAGCACCGATGCGCGCGGGCTGGTGCAGCTCGCCGGCATCGCGCCGAACGCGCCGAGCTGCTCCACCGAAGACGACTACAGCGGCGACGCCTACTTCGTGAGCGCCCGCGCCAAGGACGACAAGGGCGTGGAAGACCTCGCCTTCACCTGGAGCGACTGGCAGCGCGGCATCGAGCCCTGGCGTTTCAACGTGCCGACCAGCCTGGAGCCGCAGCCCGACCGCGTCGCCCACACGGTGTTCGACCGCACGCTGCTGCGCGCCGGCGAAACCGTGTCGATGAAGCACCTGATCCGCACCCAGACCAGCAAGGGATTCGGGCTGCCGCAGACCCTGCCGGACACGCTGGTCGTGACGCATGTGGGCAGCGGCCAGCAGTACACCCAGCCGCTCAAGTGGCGCAAGACCGCGACCGGCGGGCAGAGCGGCGAGAACACTTTCGCGATTCCGTCCGCGGCCAAGCTCGGCGTCTACCAGGTCGAGCTCAAGAGCGGCAAGGAAGGCACGGACGGCGACCAAGGCGGCATGCGCAGCTCCAGCACCGGCCAGTTCCGCGTCGAGGAGTTCCGCCTGCCGGTGCTCGAAGGCCGCATCGCGCCCAGCGAGAAGAAACCGCTGGTGGCCGCGACTTCGCTGCCCACCGAGGTGCAGATCAACTACGTGGCCGGCGGCGCCGCGGCCAACCTGCCGGTGCGCGTGTCGGCGGCGGTGCGAGCCAAAAGCCTCTCGTTCGCCGACTTCGACGCCTTCAGCTTCTCGCCGCCGCGCAAGGATGGCCTCATCGCGGTCGACGCCGACGAATCCGATTCGGCCGCACAGGACCTGCGGGTGATCGCCGACAAGCTGCCGCTCACGCTCAGCAAGGACGGCGCCGGCAAGCTCACGATCGAGAAGATTCCCGTTGCCAAGGCCACGCCGCGCGAGCTGCTGCTCGAAGCCACCTACTCCGACCCCAACGGCGAGGTGCAGACCTTGCGCAGCGTGCAGACGCTGTGGCCCGCGGCCGTGATCGCCGGCATCAAGACCGAGGGCTGGGTCTCGACCAGCCAGAAGCTCAAGTTCCAGGCGCTGGCGCTTGGACTGAGCGGAAAGCCGCAGGAAGGCGTGACGCTCAACGTGCGTGCCATCGCGCGCATCACCACCACCAGCCGCAAGCGCATGGTGGGCGGCTTCTACACCTATGACAACAAGACCGAGGTCAAGGAGATCGGCACCGTGTGCAGCGGCAAGAGCGATGCGCGCGGCCTGCTGCTGTGCGAGGCCGAGCTCAAGGAAGCCGGCCAGGTCGAACTGATCGCCAGCGCCACCGACAAAGACGGCCGCGACAGCCGCGCCGCGAGCTCGGTCTACGTCACGAAGCAGGGCGAGCTCTGGTTCGGCGGCGAGGACCACGACCGCATCGACGTGCTGCCCGAGAAGAAGAGCTACCAGCCCGGCGAGACGGCCAAGTTCCAGGTGCGCAGCCCCTTCCGCTTTGCGACTGCGCTGGTGTCGGTGGAGCGCGAGGGCGTGATCGAGACGCAGGTGGTGCAGCTCAACGGCCAGGATCCGACGGTGAGCCTGCGGGTCAAGCCCGAGTGGGGGCCCAACGCCTACGTGAGCGTGCTCGCGCTGCGCGGCCGGCTGCGCGAAGTGCCGTGGTACAGCTTCTTCACCTGGGGCTTCAAGGCGCCGCGCGAATGGTGGACCGCCTTCTGGTACGAGGGCAAGGAGTACGTGGCGCCGACCGCGCTGGTCGACCTGAGCAAGCCGGCCTACCGGCTGGGCCTGGCCGAGATCCGCGTCGGCACGCAGGCGCATCAGATCGAGGTCAAGGTGTCGAGCGACAAGCCCAGCTATCCGGTGCGCGGCAAGGCGCTGGTCACCATCTCGGCCAAGCTGCCCGACGGCAAGCCAGCCGCCGGCGCCGAGGTGGCGCTGGCCGCGGTCGACCAGGCGCTGCTGGAACTGATGCCCAACGACAGCTGGAAGCTGCTCGAAGCCATGCTGCAGCGGCGCAGCTGGGGCGTGAGCACCTCGACGGCGCAGATGGAAATCGTCGGCCGTCGGCACTACGGCCGCAAGGCTGTGCCCGCGGGCGGCGGCGGCGGCAAGGGCCAGACGCGCGAGCTGCTCGACACCCTGCTCTTGTGGAACCCGGCGGTGGTGCTCGACGCCAACGGACAGGCCACGGTGACGGTGCCGCTCAACGACGCGCTGACCACCTTCAAGATCGTCGCGGTGGCCGACGCGGGCACCGGCCTGTTCGGCACCGGCCAGACCTCGATCCAGGCCACGCAGGACCTGCAGATCGTCAGCGGCCTGCCGCCGCTGGTGCGCGAGGACGACCAGTTCCGCGCCCAGATCACGCTGCGCAATACGACGCAGAAGGCGATGAAGGTCGAAGCCACGCCGCGTGCCACGCTCCTCAAGCTGGAGGCGCAGACGGTCGATATCCCGCCCGGCGAGGCGCGCGAGCTCGCATGGAGCGTGACCGCGCCCGCGCAGCTCGCGCAGACGCGCGCCGAGGCGCTGCTGTGGGAGATCGAGGCCAAGGACACGATCGGCGGCGCGCGCGATGCGCTCAAGCTGCGCCAGCGCATCGTGCCGGGCGTGCCGCTGACGGTGCAGCAGGCCACGCTGGTGCAGCTCGACGGGCCCTTCACGCTCGACGTGGCGCCGCCCGCCGACGCCCTGCCCGGCCGCGGCGGCTTGAAGCTTTCCCTGCAGCCCCGGCTGGCCGAAGGCCTGACGGGCGTGCGCGACTGGTTCGCCGCCTACCCCTATGCCTGCCTGGAGCAGAAGGCCAGCAAGTCCATCGGCCTGCGCGACGGCAAGGCCTGGCAGACGGTGGTGGCGCAGCTGCCGAGCTACCTCGACAGCGACGGCCTGGCCAACTACTTCCCGCCGCGCGACGGTGAAGCCAACCGCGGCAGCGACATCCTGACGGCCTACCTGCTCGCGGCCACGCACGAAGCGGCGGCGCTCGATCCGGCCTTCGCGCTGCCCGATGCGGCGCGCGCGCCCATGGAGCAGGGCCTGATCGCCTTCGTCGAAGGCAGGATCCAGCGCGAGTTCTGGAGCCCGCAGAAGGATCTCGACGTGCGCAAGCTCGCCGCACTGGAAGCGCTCTCGCGCTACGGCAAGGCGCAGGGCCGCATGGCCGGCAGCATCACCATCGCGCCCAACCAGTGGCCGACCAGCGCCGTCATCGACTGGCTCAACATCCTCAAGCGCGTGCAAGACGTGCCGCAGCGCCAGCAGCGCATGGCCGAGGCGGACAACGTGCTCAAGGCGCGCCTGTCTTATCAAGGGACCAAGCTGGTCTTCAGCACCGAGCGCGAGGACTACTGGTGGTGGCTGATGACCAACGGCGACGTCAACACCGCACGCCTGCTGCTCACCGTGCTGGACGATCCGGCCTGGAAGGACGACATCGGCAAGCTGGCCACCGGCTTCATCGGCCGCCAGCAGAACGGCGCGTGGCACACCACCACCGCCAACCTGTGGGGCGGGCTGGCGCTGGAAAAATTCTCGAAGCAGTTCGAAAGCGCGCCGGTCGCGGGCATCACCGCGGCCAACCTCGGCGCCATCAAGGCCCAGGTGGACTGGCGCAAGGTCGAGCGCGTCAAGACCAGCGACGCCGACGGCGCGCCGAACCAGACCACGGCCTTCGGCGCCCCCGCCTCGCCGGGCAACCTGCGCAACAACGCCATGTTCCTGCCCTGGCCGGCATCGAACGCGGCGCGCGACACTTTGCTGGTCACGCAGTCCGGCAGCGGCAAGCCCTGGCTCACGCTGCAGTCCATCGCTGCCGTGCAGCTCAAGGCGCCTTTCGCGGCCGGCTATGCGATCAAGAAGACCATCACCCCGGTCGAGCAGGCCGTGCAGGGCATCTACACGCGCGGCGACGTGCTGCGCGTGAGCCTGGAAGTCAACGCCAGCGCCGACATGACCTGGGTCGCGATCACCGACCCGATCCCCGGCGGCGCCACCATCCTCGGCGGCGGCCTGGGCCGCGATTCGCAGATCGCGACGCAGGGCGAGAAGCGCTCCGGCGCCGGCTGGCCGGCTTTCGAGGAACGCAGCTTCGAGGCCTTCCGCAGCTACTACCAGCACCTGCCGAAGGGGGCGGTGAAGATGGAGTACACGGTTCGCCTGAACAACGTCGGGGACTTTGCGCTGCCGCCGAGCCGGGTCGAGGCCTTGTATGCGCCGGAGATGTTCGGGGAGGTGCCGAATGGGCGGGTGAAGGTGGAGGCGGCGAAGTGAAGAGTGGCCCGCGCATGCCGACATGGCGCCCTGAGCAGGCCCCATGAAGCTCACAGTCCTGCCCCTCACGCCCGAGCGCTGGCCTGACCTCGAAGCGCTGTTCAATGCCAAGGGGTGCTCGGTGGCTCGTGGGTGCTGGTGCATGCACTACCGCCGAAGCGGCGCTCACGGAGCCTTGCCCTCAGGGACAACGCGTGCTCACGCCGATCGCGCGGACCTGAAAGAACTCGTGGACGCCGGCACGCCACCAGGCCTCATCGGCTATCGCGGCAAAGTCCCGGTCGGCTGGGTATCGCTCGGCCCACGCGAGGAATATGCCAGGCTCAAGCGCTCACCCGTGATGAAGGCGGTCGACGACCGGCCCGTCTGGTCGATCATCTGTTTCGTTGTGCCATCCGAGCATCGCGGCCAGGGCGTGGCGCAGGCGCTCCTCGACGGAGCCATTGCCTACGCCAGGAAACAGGGCGCCAAGCTGCTCGAGGCCTACCCCGTGGACAAACCCGGCCGGGCCAATGACGATCAGATGTGGTTCGGTGCCAAGTCGATGTACGACCGCGTGGGCTTCAAGGAAGTTGCGCGTCGCAAGCCGCAGCGACCCGTCGTGCGCCTCAAGCCCACTTGAGCCGTCAACGTCTCAGGTGCCTCAAGTTTCCGCGTTGAGTTGCCGGCCTCCCGGCAATTGAGCAAGAATTCCTGCGATCGAAGGAGAACGCAAATGCCAAAGGGATACTGGATCGCCCGGGTCGACGTCGCCGACACGGAGGCCTACAAGGCTTACGTCGAAGCCAATGCAAAGCCTTTCAAGATATTCGGGGCGCACTTCCTCGTGCGCGCCGGCCGCTTCGAGAATCCCGAGGGCACCAGCCGCACGCGCAACGTCGTGATCGAGTTCCCGTCGTACCAGGCTGCCCTCGACTGCTGGAAGTCGGCCGAGTATCAGGAAGCGCTCAAGTTGCGTGTGCCTGTTTCCACCATCGACCTGGTCATCATCGAGGGCTACGACGGTCCGCAACCGTCTTGATGCCAGGGCCGCATGTGACCCGGCCAACCTGTCGTTTCAGCGAATCACCTCGTCCGATCGGTTTCCGTTCGCAGGCCGATTCGTTCGCGGCTGAAGGCTTCTCGCTCGTCCCGGACGTGCTACGGGCAGAAGAATGCGAATCCATCTCTGCCCACTTGCAACCCAGCACACCCTCAGGCGGCACGCGTTGCCTGCTGCCGCAATCGTGGTGCGCCTCGCTGGCGCGGCGCCTTCGCCAGCACATGGCTCCATCCTTGCTGGTTCCGACAGAGCATGTTGCCGTCCAATGCACGTACTTCGAGAAGTCCCTCGCACACAACTGGCTGGTGCCCATACACCAGGATCTCAGCATTCCCGTCGCTGATCGGGTCGACGAACCAAGCCTTCGCGGCTGGTCGGAAAAGGAGGGATCGCTCTTCGTTCAAGCGCCTGTCGACCTCCTGGAGCAATTGGTCGCCGTGCGCGTCCATCTTGACGCCTGTACAGCGGATGACGGCCCTCTTCGTGTTGTCCCTGGTTCGCATCTTCACGGCCGCATTGAGCCCAACGTTGCCGTTCTCACCCGCAACGCAGCCACAGAGATGAGGTGCCAAGCCGAGCAAGGAGCGGCCCTCGTCATGCGCCCCCTGCTGTTGCACGCGTCGTCCAAGGCCGCAGGCAAGAGCCGCCGTCGCGTCCTACACTTCGTCTTCGGCCCGCGTTCACTCCCGCATGGTCTGCGGTGGCAGTATGCGGTCTCTCAAGAAACACCGCGCAAGTGATTGATTCTTAACGGTGTATTCATGCGGATTGAGCGACGGGCACGATCTGCATGCCGAGTTTCTTTGCGCGTTCGGTGAGGTTTCGCAGCACGCGCTCGCGGTAGCGCGCCTCGAAGTAGTCTTGCCCTGCATCGGTGTATTCCTCGCCCTTGGTGAGCATCGCGTAGATCAGCCGTGCGAGTTTGTGAGCAGCGGCAGTGACAGCTTTTCCTTTGTCCATGCGTGAGCACAGACGCCGGAAGTACGCACCCAATGCCGAGTGACTGGAGCGCAGCGCGGCGGCTGCCAGACGCAGGGCCTGTGCGGCGCGGTTGGCGCAGCGCTTGGTCTTGCCGCTCATCACCTTGCCTCCGGTGATCTTCGTTCCTGGACACAAGCCCAGCCACGAGGCGAAGTGTTTGTCGCTGGGGAAGCGTGCCAGGTCGGCACCGATCTCGGAGATGACGACCAGTGCAGTGGTGACGTCAATGCCATCGATGCGGGTCAAGTCCACCCCGCACATCTGGAACAGTTGCTTGCGTAGATCGAACCTCGGGGCATTGCGAGCGCGGCCACGCTTCTTGCCCTTGGCGGGGTCGCCATCGTGGGTGTGCAGGCGCTGCAGTTGGGCCTCGATCTCGCTGTCGCATTGGCCGAGCTGGGTGCCGCAGAAGTCGAAGGCGTCCAACGCCTGCTTGAGTGCGAACAGATGTTCTGCGCGCCAACTGCCCTGCAAGCTGGCGGCGATCTCGCTCTCGCTGGCGTGAATGCGGGAGTTCTTCAGTGCGGCGAGCTTGCGACCGTCGCGCTCGCCAGCCACGATGGCGCGCAGGATCTTCTGTCCGGTCTCGCCGGCCACATCGGAGATGGCGTTGGCCAGTTGAATGTTCATCTGCGTCAGCGCCTTTTGCATGTGCTGCACATGGCGTGCCTGAGTGCGCAGGATCGTGGCGCGCTGGCGGGTCAGCGCACGCAGTACGCAGACCTCATCGGCCGGGCGGAACGCGCCGCGCAACAGCCCGAAGCTCATGAGTTGTTGCAACCACTGGCAATCCATGACATCGCTCTTGCGCCCCGAGACGTTCTTGACGTGACGCGCGTTGACCAATAACACGGTGAAGCCGCGCCGCTCCAGCAGTTCAAACAGCGGTATCCAGTACACGCCGGTGGACTCCATGGCCACGATGTCCACGCCGCAGGCATCGAGCCAGTCGCCCAGGCGCTCGAGATCGGCGGTGAAGCTCTTGAATTCGCGCACGGGCTCGTCGTCGCGCTCCGGTGGCACCGCACAGAAGTGCGAGGCACAGCCGATGTCGATGCCGGCCGCGTTGGGGTGGGTGAGGCTGAGACCGCCTCGGGAGATCATCCGGTTGCGTTGCGCCATGGGGTCCTCCATGATTGAGGTTGGAACGTGGCGCCGGATCGGGTACGTCGTCTTGATCACTCTCTCAAACGGGATATCGCCGTGCGAGCCAACAACCCGCATGACGATTCACCAATGTCGATGACGCAGCCCAAGACCACGCTAACCCGCGGGCAATTTGCACCATTGCTGCTTCGGTCTTCCCCGGCGCCACGCTCCACCGTGCCACGATCTGGCGCGACACGCCACGTGTTTCTTCGGGGCGATTTGCGGCGCAAGCGGGCCGATTACTTCGCTAACCCATCAATCAAGCAGACGCCCAGCGGCGCCGCTTGCGTCAACCCTTAGGCGCTTTCTTCACACCCCTCATGAAAGCACCCGCACCCATCGTCGCAACCGGCGGCTGCTGCTGCGGAGCAGTCCGGTTCCGCTGTGGGGGCACACCACGAAGTGTCGTCCAATGCCATTGTGGGCAGTGCCGTCGTTTGAGCGGCGCCGCGTTCACCACCTGGGTGAGTTTCGCCAAGGAAGCACTCAGCCTCTCAGGGCAGGCTTCTCTTTCAGTCTTCCAGGCCACCGAGAATGTCACGCGCCACTTTTGCAAGGTCTGCGGCTCGCACGTCTACACCAGCGACGCTCGCTTCTCCAATGTAGTTGGCGTTCCCGCGGGCGCTATCGAGGGCGAGCTACCGGCCAAACCCTCCGCTCACTACTTCGTCAGCCACAAGGCAGCATGGCACACCATCAACGATGCCTTGCCTCAGTTCGCAGGAGAGTCAGGTGTCGAGCCACAAGATGCCTGAACTTCTTTCGATAAGAACGCCTGCCTTCGATCTTTTCCTCCACTTCACCTCGATGGATACCCCATGACCCGAAAACTCATCAGCTCCGGTTCCACCTTCGAAGAGCAGATCGGCTACTCGCGCGCCGTCGTCGATGGCGACTGGGTGTTTGTTTCAGGCACCACGGGCTTCGACTACGCAACGATGACCATCTCGGACAGCGTGGTCGAGCAGGCCGAGCAGTGCCTGAAGAACATCGAGTCCGCGCTGCAGCGGGCCGATGCGAACATGAAGGACGTGGTGCGTGTCACCTACGTGCTGCCGAACGGCGCCGAGTTCGAATCATGCTGGCCGGTGCTGCGCAAGTACTTCGGCGAGGTGCGCCCGGCGGCGATGATGATCTCTGCCGGGCTGGCGGACCCGCGCATGAAGATCGAGATCGAAGTCACGGCCCGGAAGCGTTCACAAGCCTGAGGCCGGCAGTCGCAGCTCACGCAATTCTCATGAACCCCATCACGCTCCACGCACTCGAAAGCTTCCCACAACAGCTGGAGGCGCACTACGCCGCCATTCCGGCGGCGTTCAAGCACTGGGCACCGCCGTCCTGGGATGGCGTGCCCAGCGAAGCATTCACCGCCATCGAGCAGGTCTGCCATGTGCGCGACATCGAGATCGAGGGCTATCACGTGCGCTTCCAGCGCACGCTGAATGAGTCCAACCCCTTGCTCGCATCCATCGAAAGCGAGGAGCTTGCCAAGTCGCGCTCCTACGCCACGGCCGATACGGCCGCCGTCTTTGCCTCTTTCAGGGAGGCACGAACGAAGACCCTCGCGCTCATCACCGGCTTGAGCGACGAACAGTTCGATCGCACCGCGGAGTTCGAAGGCTACGGCCCGTTGTCGCTGCGCAGCCTGGTGCACTATCTTTGCAGCCATGACCAGCAGCACCTGGCGGGGCTGCAATGGCTGCTCGGGAAGATCGAAGCCTCGCGTGTTCGCTCCAGTTGACGCTCACCCCACAGAAAGAATCCATGCCGAATGTCGCCTCCCCCAAGCAGGTCGCTGCTTCGCTCACCGAGTTCTGGTCGCCGCGCGTCGTCGCGGAGGTCGATGACGCCTACATCAAGGTCGCCAAGGTTCGCGGCTCGCTGGCCTGGCACAGCCATGAGAACGAGGACGAGCTCTTCCTCGTGCTCAAGGGTCACTTGCGCATCGAAATGGAAAGCGGCCCGGTCGAGCTCGGCGAAGGCGAGATGTTCGTCGTTCCCAAGGGCGTGCGCCACAACCCGGTGGCCGAAGAGGAATGCCATCTCATGCTGATCGAGCGCAAGTCGACGCTGCACACGGGCGATGTCGTTACCGAGAAGACCCGCTCGCTGAGCGAGCAGTTGCGTCCCGTGTGAGCGCCTCCCCATGCATGACAACGATTGGTCCGTCGCCTCCGTGGCGCTTCCCAGCGAATCACGCGTCGCTCGCGCGTACGCGACGACGGACCTGGCCGACGCCTACGCGGTCCGCCTGCCGAAGGATGCGATCACCGATCCCGAGCTGCTTGCGCGTTTTCTCTTCTCCCAGCAAGCGCCGTGGGTAGCAGGCCTGATGCGAATCCGTGACACGCTCGTTGCCGGCTTCGGCCTCAAGACCTCGGGGCATCTGAAAAGCCCTTCTTCCAGGTCGCGCAACGACCGCATCTCCATCTTCAAGATCTATGAGAAGGGCACGCACGAAATCCTGCTGGGCGAAGACGACAAGCACCTGGACTTCCGGGTGTCGGTGTTGCACCAGACGCGGACCGTCGCCACGGAAAGCGCGCCCTACCTGGTCGTGTCCACCGTCGTGCATTGCCACAACCTCCTGGGGCGCACGTACATCCGGCTCATCGCACCCTTCCATCGATTGGTGGTTCAGTCCATCATGCGCAGAGCCGCTCGTGCCGGGTGGCCGGCTCTTTCGCGAACCGAGTGAGGGGTAGCCCGCACATGACGGACTTCTACGACGAACTCGCTCCCTTCTATCACCTGATCTACCAGGACTGGGATGCCAGCGTTCGCCGGCAAGGCGAGCAGCTCTCCAAGCTCATCGAGTCCGAATGGCCAGGCCACAGGAGCGTGCTGGACGTGTCCTGCGGAATCGGGACGCAAGCCATCGCGCTCGCAGAGCGTGGCTATTCGGTGACCGGCTCGGACCTGTCCGCCAAGGAGATCGAGCGAGCAAGACATGAAGCGCGCGCCAGGAAGATCGATATCGATTTCTCGGTGGGCGACATGCGCGAGGCTCACGCTCTTCACGGCTCGCGATTCGACCTGGTCATCTCGTGCGACAACTCCGTGCCGCACCTGCTCACCGACGATGATCTTCTGCTTGCGTTCCGGCAGATGTTCGCTTGCCTGCGCACGGGTGGTGGATGCATCATTTCCGTCAGAGACTATGCGCTGGAAGCGCGAGGCAAGAATCTCGTCAAGCCCTATGGCGTTCGCACCGAGAACGGCAAGCGCTATCTGCTGTTCCAAGTCTGGGACTTCGTGGGCGAGCACTACGACCTGAGCTTCTTCTTCATCGAAGAAGATCTCTCCACTCTGGAAGTCGAGACATACGCCATGCGGTCGAAGTACTACGCCGTTTCCATCGACAAGCTCTGCGAGCTGATGCACAAAGCCGGCTTTCAGGACGTCAAGCGTGTCGATGGGGCTTTCTATCAGCCCCTCGTGATCGGAACCAAAGCCACCGAGCAGAACCGCCTGCCCAACAGGAGTGAAGGGTGAGCCCCCAGATGATCCTGGTCGCCGGCCCCTACCGTTCCGGCACGAACGACGACCCTTTGCTCATCGCCCGGAACGTCGCGGCGATGACCGAAGCCTCGCTCCAGTTGTTCCGCGCCGGCCACCTGCCCGTCATGGGCGAGTGGTTCGCGCTTCCGCTCATCGAGCACGCGGGCTCCAAGCGCATTGGAGATGCCGTGTTCAACGAGATCTTCCACCCCATCTCGCGCAGGCTGGTCGCCCAGTGCGATGGCTGCCTGCGCATCGGCGGTGCGTCTGCGGGCGCCGACGAGATGGTGGCCCTCGCCAGGCAGCACGGAAAGGCCGTGTACTACGCGCTCGAGGAAATACCCGGTGCCGACACGCCGCTATGACATCGCCGTGGGTGGTCTCGTCATCCTGATCGCGGCCTTCTATTTCATCTACGCCGCGCTCGGTTCCTACGTGCGGCAGTCGCAAGCGCATTCCTCCTTCATCCCCGTCGGCGCAACGGTCGTCGAGGCCTCGGTTCGATCCAGCGGCAGCACGGCGGCCACGCATGGCGGATCCTTCTCGCCGCGCATCGTCTACCGCTACAACATGGGCGGTAAGGCGTACCAGAGCGATCGCTACTTCTTTGCCGGCGACGGATGGCGCGATGCCGCTTCGGTGGAGGCGGTCGTGGCGCGCTTCCCGGTGGGAAGCTCGGTGCATGTGTATGTGGACAAGGCCGATCCCACGCAGGCCGTGATCGACAGAAGCAAACCCCGGCTCGGCGTGCTGCTGTACCTGCTTCCCATCGCAGCTCTGGGGCTTGGCTTTTTGGCCTACGGCTTGCGCAAACGAAAAGAGACGCGCTAAAACGCGGGGCGTGATGTCCCTCGACCGCTTCGCGCTTATCACTGTACTGGCGGCCATGCTCACCGCATGTGCGCCGATGCACGGCACCGGCTGCGCAAGCGGAGAGCAGGCGCTCGTCCACGATTCGCTGTTCTTCGGTACCGGCAAACCCCGCGGCGGCGTGGTGACGCCCGCGGAATGGGCCGAGTTCCTGAAGGGCAACGTCACGCCGCGCTTTCCGCAGGGCCTGACCGTGTCGCCCGCGTCAGGGCAGTGGCGCGGCGCCGATGGCGCGATCGTTCAAGAGGCGTCGCAGGTGCTCCAGCTCATTCATCCCGACGACACGGCCAGCGAGAGCGCCGTGCAGGAACTCGTCGCGGCGTACAAGGCGCAGTTCCAGCAGGAGGCCGTGCTGCGCGTCAAAGCGATGGCCTGCGTATCCTTCTAGACTTGAAGACCGAACTCATGGAGCGACCATGTGCAGAAACATCAAGACGCTGTTCAACTTCGAACCTCCCGCGACGGAAGATGAAATACGGGCTGCGTCCCTGCAGTTCGTGCGCAAGCTCAGCGGCTTCAACAGCCCGTCCAGGCTCAATCAGGAGGCTTTCGACCGCGCGGTGGAAGACGTCGCGACCGCGGCCCGCGTCCTGATCGAGTCGCTGGTCACCACCGCCGATCCGCGCGACCGCGAGATCGAGGCCGAACGGGCGCGCGCCAGGTCGGCGAACCGATTCGGGGCGCAGCCATACCGGCCCTTGAAGGAAGCTTCATGAACTTCGGCATGCTGGTCTTCGAGCAAGTCGAGGAGCTCGACTTCGTGGGTCCGTGGGAAATGCTCACCATGTGGAGCCGGCACGCCGACGGCCCGCAGAACTGCCTCATCGTGAGCCAATCGCCCGGGCCCGTCACTTGCGCGAAGGGCCTGTCGATCAACCCGCATGTGTCCTTCGCCGATTGCCCCGCGCTGGACTACCTGCTCGTTCCAGGGGGTCAAGGCACGCGCCGGGAAGTCAACAACCCCGTGTTCGTCGACTTCGTCGCCCACCAGGCAAAGAACTGCAGAGCGGTGATGTCGGTCTGCACCGGCGCCTTCGTGCTGCACGCGGCCGGCCTGCTCTCGGGCAGGAAGGCAACGACGCACTGGGGCTCGCTGGAGCGCCTGCGCGCGCTCGGCGATGTCGAGGTGCTTGAGCAGCGCTACGTGCAGGACGGCAAGGTCTGGACGTCGGCGGGCGTTTCCGCCGGTACCGATCTGATGCTCGCCTTCATTGCCAGCGAAGCCGGTGAAGAGGCTGCCGGCAAGGTGCAGTTCGGCGCGGAGTATTACCCCTCTTCCACCAGGTACGGCGGCTACGAGAATCATGCGCAGGCACCGGCCTACATCAAGAACACGAGAGCCGACCCATGACAGCCCAGCCGCTCCCCTCCGTCGAAGCCGTCCAGCAGATCCTGAACCCGCTGTTCCCTGGCCTGATGGGCGTGCGCATCGTCGCGCTCGAAGCGGAGCGCGTGGTGGCCGAGCTCGCCGTGCGGCCCGATCTCTGCACCACCGGCGGCATCCTGCATGGCGGGGCCTACATGGCCTTCGCCGACACGCTCGGCGCGGTCGGTACCTTCATCAACATGCCGCAGGGCAAGCGAACGACGACCACGGACTCCAGCACCAAGTTCATCGGCGGCGCGCGCGCGAACACGACGATCACGGGCGAATGCCTCGCCCTGCACCGCGGGCGGACCACCATGGTGTGGCAGACGACGATCCGCTCCGCCGAAGGCAAGCTGTGCGCCGTTGTCACGCAGACGCAGCTGGTCATGGATGCCTAGCGGCAGAGCTTCATGAAAGGCACATCCGTCGTCGTGAGATTGCTCGGTCCCGAAGAGGCCGAGGTGCTTGCGAACGTTGCGCCGGACGTGTTCGACTTCGATGTGCAGTCGAAGCTCGCCGAGGAGTTTCTGAACGATCCGCGGCACCATCTGGCGGTCGCGCTGGATGGCGAGCAGGTCGTGGGCATGGCTTCCGGCGTCCACTACATCCACCCCGACCAACGTGCGCAGCTCTTCATCAACGAGGTCGGCGTCGCGCCCAGCCACCAGCGCCGGGGCATCGGCCGCCGGCTGGTCGCGGCATTGCTTTCGCGCGCCAGGGCGCTGGGCTGCACCGAAGCCTGGGTTGCCACGGAGCCGGACAACGAGGCGGCTCGCGGCCTGTACGCGGCGGCGGGCGCCATCGAAGATCCGGAGCCGTTCGTCCTCTACGCTTTTCCGTTGAACCGGAAAGGACCTTGATGCGCACGCTGATCTTCATCGTCGGAGGGTTCGTGCTTCTTGCGGCATGCCTGGGTGCGGCAAAACTCCTGTCCAACGGCCTCGCGGATGCCATGCGCACGGCGACCATTGCCTTCGTGGCGCTCTGGTTCGTGATCGCCGCGGTCAACATGTGGATCGGGGTGGCGAAGGCCGGCTATTCGGTGGCCGAGGAGCTGCCGATCTTTCTGCTGATCTTCGGCCTGCCGGCGGTCGCCGCCGTGCTCCTCAAGTGGAAAGTCCTTTGAGACTGCCATGAACCAGGAACTCTCACGACTCGCGGCCGAACTCGGCATCGATGCGCAGCAGCACGAGCCGCTTCGCCTCGCCTTCGGTCTTGCCTGTGTTCGCCGCGTACAGCACCTGCTCGAAGACCCCAGAGCGATCGACGGCGTCTCGGTTCTGGCGGCCTTTGTCGAAGGCCGGTCGGATCGGGCCGCGCTGCTCCAGGCCGCGCAGGAGACCGCGGCCGTGGCCAACAGCCATCGCGGCTCCAACTCGATCGACGGCTCGGCCCATGCGGCAGTCTCCGCGACCTACGCCGTGGCCAAGGCACTTGCCGGGCAGGCTCTCGAAGCGGCGGGCTATGCTGCCTATGCCTCGGTCTATGCCTATGGCGGCTATGCGGTCAACGACCCGACGGCCTTCGAAGCCGAGCACACTTGGCAGGTTCAAACACTCAGGGAGCTGGCTCACTCGTGCACCTCAGGTTGAGGCGCGCACCATGGAGGTCCACTCATGATTTCGCGTCACTGGCGAGGCTTGGCGAAGCCGGCCCAGGCAGATGCCTATGTCGAGCATCTGCGCATCGAGACCTTTCCGGCGCTGAACACGATGCCCGGATTCATCAGCGCATCGATATTGCGTCGCTCCCAGGCGCTGGGTGTGGAGTTCCTGGTCGTCACCCAGTGGGCATCTCTCGAGGCGATCCACGGTTTCGCGGGCGAGGATGCGGAGACGGCTGTCGTTCCCCGGAAAGTACAGGACATGATGGTGGAGTACGACCGAAGCGCTCGCCACTACGAAGTGGTGTTGTGAAGGAGGCGGCATGGACACCGATCTGGACAACATGTCGCGCGACCAGCTGGTCGCCGAAGTGAAGAAGTTGCGCCATGGCATCCGCGAACATCGCGACAGCACGGGCCACGCGCTGTGCTGGCATCACCCGGCCTTGTGGGCGCTGCTGCCCGAGCGCTCGGATCCGGTCCCTGTCGTGCCCGACTGGCCACAGTTCCTCCGGGGCTGCCTGCGCTACCGCGAATCGTTGGACAAACAGCTTCCGCAAGCGCCCCGTAGCAGCGAACCCTACCGAGACTGACATCTGCAAGAAAAGGAGACTTCGTGCCAAACCCCTCTGTTCTCGAAGGCGGCTGCCAATGCGGCTCGGTTCGCTACCGCATCACGGGCGATCCAGTGATGGCGGCGCTGTGCCATTGCTCGATGTGCCGGCGCGCGAACGCAGCGCCGGCCGTGGCCTGGGCGATGTACCAGGAATCGCAGGTGGTTTTTCCCGACAACGGGCCGGCCCTCTACGAGTCGTCGCCGGGTGCGCGCCGCGGGTTCTGCGCGCGCTGCGGCACGCAGATCAGCTTCACCGCGGGCTACATTCCGGGGCTCATCGACATCACGATCGGCAGCCTGGACGACCCCGGCCGGGTGCCGCCCACGCTCCACTACTGGGAGTCGAAGCGCCTGCCCTGGGTGCACTTCGCCGACCCCCTGCCCCGCTACCCGGAGTTTCCGCCCACGGAGTAGGCAGTATCCCTGCGTCAAGAAGGAGAGCAATCATGACAGTCCTGGTTACCGCAGAAGTCCAAGGCCAAACCCGGCAGGGTTACGAAGGCATGTTCAGCGCACTCTCCGACGGTCTCAAGCAGGCGCCGGGGTTCGTGCTTCACGCAGCGCATCCCATCGAAGGGGGCTGGCGAATCATTGAAGTGTGGCAATCGAAAGCGGAGGCGGATCAGTTCTTCGCGAAGCAAGTCGCCCCTCACCTGCCGCCTGGAATTCACCCCAAGCGTTCAATCCAGGAGCTTCACAGCCTGCTGAGGTCTTGATCGACGATCGATCAATAGCGGTACGGATTCCCCGGCCGGCTGTCGTAGCGATTCGGCACACCGTCTCCATCGCGATCGCGGTCGTAGCGGTTGGGTATGCCGTCGCGGTCCCTGTCGCCATAGCCCTGTCCCGGCGCGCCGTGATAGCGCGGCGGCGGGCGGCCGCTGTCGTAGGGGACGGCCACGCAGCCGGCCAGGGTGGCGGATGCAACGAGCAGTGCGAGCAGTGTTTTCATTTGGTTCTCCTTGAGTTTCGGTCGATCGGGTAGACCCGACGAAGCCATCATCGGCTGCGCCGGTGTCCGGCCGGTATCCGCCCTTCGCCTTTGCGTGAAGCTGGTTACCGGATGTGCCCATCCAAGATGCTCAGTACGCCGCGCTGCCGCAACCGGCGCGGGCACCTGTTCGCGAGTAGGCCCAGACCGCTTTCATGCATCGGCATGCAACTTGCGGCGCTTCGAAAAGCAACCCGGAAGCATCGATGAACACCCGCTACCCCGGCCCGCTGCCCGCGCACGGCCGCTTCGACTACCAGCCCATCACGCGCCGTGTCGATCATGCGTGGCCGAATGGCGCGCGGCTCGCGGTCTATATCGGCTTCAACCTCGAGCACTTCGCCTTCGGCGAAGGCATGGGGGCCTGCATCGGTCCTGCGGCGCCGCATCCCGACGTGCTCAACTACGCGTGGCGCGAATACGGCAACCGCGTGGGCGCGTGGCGCTGCCTCGAACTCTTCGACAGCCTGGGCCTCGCATCGAGCACGCTGCTGAACACCGCTCTCTATGACCACTGTCCCGAACTCGTGGCGGCCTCGGTCGCGCGCGGCGACGAGCTCATCGGCCACGGTCATACCAATTCCGAGCGCCAGGCCGACATGGATGAAAGCGCCGAAGCCGCCCTGCTCGCGCAGTGCCGCGCACGCATGCGCGAGGAAAGCGGCCGGGCGCCGGTGGGCTGGCTTTCGCCGTGGATTTCGGAAAGCCGACTCACGCCCGACCTGCTCGCCGAGGCCGGCTACGGCTACACGCTCAACTGGTGCCACGACGACCAGCCGGTGCCCATGCGCACGCGCAGCGGCCGCACGCTGTGGTCGGTTCCCTACCCGCAGGAGCTCAACGACATCCCGATGATCGTCGCGCGCCAGATGGACGCCAAGGACTTCGCGCAGATGATCATCGACAACGCCGACGAGATGCTCGAACAGTCGCGCCGCCAGCCGCTGGTGATGGGCGTCGCGCTGCACCCCTACATCGTCGGGCAACCCTACCGGCTGCGGCACCTGCGCCGCGCGCTGTCGCACCTGGCGCGCATGCGCGACCGGGGCGCGGTCTGGTTCACCATGCCGGGCGCGATCTGCACGCACGTGCAGCAGGTGGCCGCCGGCTAGGACGCGGTGGCTGGCTGTGGCAAGCTAGCGGCCCCATGCCACGCACCCGAGCCGCCCTGCTGGCGCTGACAACACTGCTTGCCGTCCTCGCCGGCGAGGCGGAGGCATTTGCCAGCTTCGACGAAGTGCGGCGCGAGTTCCGCCCCTCGGACACGCGGGTGCTCGACCGCAACGGCGAGCTGCTGCAGCGCGTGCGCACCGACCCGCAGGTGCGCCGCGGCCAGTGGATCGCGCTGGCCGAGGTGTCGCCGGCCCTGCGCACGGCCATGGTGCTGAGCGAGGACAAGCGCTTCTACGCGCACAGCGGCGTCGACTGGCGCGCGGTCTCGGCCGCGGCCTGGGGCAATGCGTGGAATACGCGCACGCGTGGCGCATCGACCATCACGATGCAGCTCGCGGGCCTGCTCGACGACGATCTGCGGCGCGGCAGCGGCGGGCGCAATCTCACGCAGAAGCTCGGGCAGACCGTGGCGGCGCAGCAGCTGGAGCGCAACTGGCGCAAGGACCAGATCCTCGAGGCCTACCTCAACAGCGTGCCCTTCCGCGGCGAGATCGTCGGCATCGATGCCCTCTCGCGCACGCTGTTCGGCAAGGCGCCGCACGGGCTCGACGCGCGCGAGGCGGCGGTGGCGGCGGCGCTGGTGCGCGCACCCAATGCGAAGCCGGCGCTGGTGGCGCAGCGCGCCTGCGAGGTGTTGCGGGCGATGGAAGCGGGCACCAAGGTGGATTGCGAGGCGCTGGATATGTTTGCGAGTGCGGCTTTGCAGCGCAAGTCCTTCGAGGCGAGCGAAGGAATCGCACCGCATCTGGCGCGCCGCGCCCTCACCCCAACCCTCTCCCTCTGGGAGAGGGAGCAAGACGGGATCCGCACGACGCTGCGCGCGCCCTTGCAGCGCTTTGCACTTACCACGCTGCAACGCCACCTGCGCGAGCTGCGCGGCCGCAATGTCGAGGACGGCGCGCTGGTGGTACTCGACAACGCGAGCGGCGAGGTGCTGGCCTGGGTCGGCTCCTCGGGCGAGCTGAGCCGCGCGGCCGAAGTCGACGGCGTGCTCGCGCAGCGCCAGCCGGGCTCCACGCTCAAGCCGCTGCTCTATGCGCAGGCCATTGCCGAACGGCGGCTCACGGCGGCCTCGCTGCTCGACGACTCCTCGGCGCAGATCAGCACCGCGAGCGGGCTGTATATCCCGCAGAACTACGACCGCCAGTTCAAGGGCCATGTGTCGGTGCGCACCGCGCTGGCGGCCTCGCTCAACGTGCCGGCCGTGCGCACGCTGGTGATGGTGTCGCCGGCCTCCTTTGCGCGCCAGCTGCGCGCGGTGGGCTTGCCGCTCGCGCAGAACGGGGACTACTACGGCTACAGCCTGGCGCTGGGGAGTGCGGAGGTGTCGCTGCTGGGGTTGACGAATGCGTATCGGACGCTGGCGAATTGGGGGAGGGTTGGGGAGACGCGGTTCTTGATGGCGCGCGTGCCCCCATCCCCGCCTTCCCCCAGAGGGGGAAGGAGCGACAGCCCTGCGATCGATCCGCGTGCTGCGTTCATCGTGGGCGACATCCTCAGCGACGCCAATGCGCGCGCCCGCACCTTCGGCCTCGACAGCGTGCTCGGCACGCGCTTCTGGAGCGCGGTGAAGACCGGCACCAGCAAGGACATGCGCGACAACTGGGCCATCGGCTGGTCCGAGCGCTACACGGTCGGCGTGTGGGTCGGCAATGCGAGCGGCGCGCCGATGTGGGATGTGAGCGGCACCAGCGGCGCGGCGCCCGTGTGGGCCGAGCTGATGGGCTTTCTGCATCGCAACGAAGCCAGCCGCGCGCCCGCGCCGTCGCAGGGCCTGGTGCGCTCGCGCGTGCGCTTCGGCGACGAGCTCGAAGCGGCGCGCGACGAATGGTTCATTGCGGGCACCGAGCAGCCGCTGTTCGCCATCCCCGGCGCCGCGGCCGAGTCGGCGCCGCGCATCACCGCGCCTTCGGACGGCACCATCATCGCGCTCGACCCCGACATCCCGCCGCGTCACCAGCGCGTGCGCTTCGAAGCCGAAGGCCGTGGCCTGCAGTGGCGCATCGACGGCAAGCTCTTCGCGCGCGGCAGCAGCGCACAGTGGCTGCCCTGGCCGGGCCGGCACGTGGTGGAGCTTGTGGATGCGCGCGGCCAGGTGCTCGACCAGGTCAAGCTCGAGGTGCGCGGCGCCGGCGTCGTGGCCAACGCCAAGCGCTAGGGCGGCAAGCTGATCCTGAGGGCGCTCAGGACACCGGTGTGCGCCGAAACCCTGAACCGCGTGTCCTACGCCGGCTTGGGACATTTGCGCACCCTGGCGTCGGACGATCCATACGAAAGTCGCGCCGACACGACTTTCTCCCGCCGTAAATGGCCATATGCCTGCCTTGTCGCCTTCAATCGAGACCAGAACAATGGCTGACGTCAGCAGACCCCTTGACCTGGGCGTCGTCACGGACGCTGACTACCGCCTCATGGTGGATACGATCGCGGATTACGCGATCTTCTTTCTCGACCCCAGCGGCATCGTTCTCAGCTGGAACACCGGGGCGAAACAGCTCAAGGGCTACCAGGCCGAAGAGGTGATCGGGCGCCATTTCTCGATGTTCTATCCCCCGGAGCTGCTGGAGAAGGAGTGGCCCCAGCACGAGCTCAAGGTCGCGGCCGAGGTGGGGACGCTCGAGGACGAGGGCTGGCGGCTGCGCAAGGACGGGACGCGCTTCTGGGCCAGCATCGTCATCACCCGGCTGACCGGACCGGACGGGTCGCTGCGCGGTTTTTCGAAGATCACCCGGGATCTGACGGAACGCCAAAGACAGCAAGACCTGCTTCGCACCAGTGAAGAGCGCTTCCGGCTGATGGTGGACGGCGTCAAGGACTACGCGATCTTCATGCTCGATCCCGGCGGCTACATCGTCAGCTGGAACACCGGGGCGAAGGCCACCAAGGGATACGAAGCCGGGGAAATCATCGGCCGGCATTTCTCGGTCTTCTATCCGCCCGAGGTGGCCGCGACGGGCTTCCCCGACAAGGAGCTCGAAATAGCGCGCGAGGTCGGACGATACGAGGACGAGGGTTGGCGCGTGAGAAAGGACGGCAGCCGGTTCTGGGCCAGCGTCGTGATCACCGCGCTCTTCGACGCGACCGGTCGCCACCGGGGATTCGCCAAGGTCACGCGCGACTTGACCGAGCGCCGGCGTGCGTCCATTCTCGAGGACGAAGGACGGCGGATCACGACCTTCCTGGCGATGCTGGGGCATGAGCTGCGCAACCCGCTCGCACCGATCGCCAACGCGCTGGCGATCGTCGAACATCCGAACGCGGAGGGCGGGACGCTGAAGAGAATGTCCGGCATCATCTCGCGTCAACTCAAGCAGATCACGCGGCTCGTCGACGACCTGCTCGATGTCGGCCGGATCACGAGCGGCAAGATTCACCTCGACGCCAAGCCGGTGAAGCTCTCCGAGGTGATCGCGGAAGCCGTCGAGACCGTGAAGCCGATGGCCGACACCAAACGGCATACGCTTGCGCTCGACACGCCCGCCAAGGACCTATGGATCAGCGGCGACCGTGCCCGCATGATCCAGGTGGTCTGCAATCTGCTGAACAACGCCGTCAAGTTCACGCCGGGCGGCGGGCACATCAAGGTCCGCCTGCAAGCGGCGGGCAGCGATGCGGAGATCAGCGTGAGCGACGACGGGCCCGGCATTCCGCCCCAGCATCTGCCTCGAATCTTCATGATGTTCGCCCAGGGCGATCAGGACGTTTCCCGCTCGCAGGGAGGGCTGGGCCTGGGGCTCACGCTCGTGCAGCAGCTCGTGACGCTCCATGGCGGCGAGATCAGCGCTTTCAGCAAGGGCGTGCCGGGCCAGGGAAGCGAATTCGTCATCCATCTGCCGACCATCGCGGCGCCTCTGGAGATGCGCAGGGCCGATGGGCCGGAAGCCGGCAAGCGGGTTCTCATCGTCGACGACAACATGGATGCGGCGGAGACGATGTCCGTCCTGGTCGACAACCTGGGCTACGTCACCAGCACCGCCTTCGACGGGTATGCGGCGCTGGAGGCGATCAAGAACGAGCAACCCGACCTGGTGCTGATGGACATCGGCTTGCCGGGCCTCAGCGGCGTGGAAGTGGCCCAAAGGGTTCGCCGCGAGGTCGCCAATCCTCCGGCCTTGATCGCGGTCACCGGGTATGGACAAGCGTCGGACCGGGATACCAGTTTCGACGCCGGCTTCTATGCCCACCTCACCAAACCCATAGACGTTCGGCAACTGGAAAGTCTGCTCGGACGCCTGCTCGACAAGCCCTGACGCCTTGCGCCTCGACGCCGATCGTCAGTAGGTCTTGTACGGCAGGAACTTCCCCGACAACACCACATTCACCCGATCCCCCTTCGGATCGGCCTGGCGCTGGATGTCCATGCTGAAGTCGATCGCGCTCATGATGCCATCGCCGAACTCTTCGTGGATCAGTTCCTTGATCGTACTGCCGTACACGCTCACGACTTCGTACCAGCGGTAGATCAGCGGATCGGTCGGCACCGGCGTCGGCAGCGAGCCCTTGTAGGGCACCACCTGCAGCCACTTCTGCTCCTCGGGCGTGAGGCCGAAGATCTTGCCGACGATCTTGGCCTGCTTGTCGTCGAGCGTCATCTGGCCCAGGCAGGCGGCCGTCGTCCACTCCTTCGAGAGGCCGACCTTCTTGGCCACGTCGGCCCACTGGATGCCTTTGGCCACCTTGACGGTGATGATCTTTTCGGTGATGTCGTTGCGGTTCATGCGGGTGCTCCTGATTGAAATGGGTAAAGGGCTCACGTGGCCTTGGCCCGCGTGACGAGAAAGTCGACGATGTGGTTGCGCAGCGCGGAGTAGCCGTCAAGGTGATGCAGCCCGGCGCGCGTGCGCTCGCGCGGCAGCGGGTTGACCACGGTCTCGGCGATGTTGCCGGGTCTATAGCCACCGGCCGTTTCCGTGCCGTTGCTCATCAGCAGGATGCGATCGGCCAGAAGAATGGCCTCGTCGACGTCGTGCGTGATCATGAAGACGGTCTGCTGCGTCTGCCGCACGATGCTCATCAGCTCGTCCTGGATCGTGCCGCGCGTCAACGCGTCGAGCGCGCCGAAGGGTTCGTCGAGCAGCAGCATCTTGGGCTGGATCGAGAAGGCGCGTGCGATGCCCACGCGCTGCTTCATGCCGCCCGAGAGCTGCGAGGGTTTCTTGTCGATCGCGCCGTCGAGGCCGACCAGCGCGACGAACTTGCGCACCTGCTCGTCGATCTGCGCGGCCGACCAGTCGAGCCAGCGCGACTGCACTGCGAAGGCGATGTTCTTGCGCACCGTGAGCCAGGGCATCAGCGCATGGCTCTGGAACACCACGCCGCGCTCCAGGCTCGGCCCGGCCACCTCGCGGCCGTCCATGAACACGTGGCCGCCCGACGCAGTGTCGAGGCCCGCGAGCACGTTGAGGATGGTGGTCTTGCCGCAGCCCGAGTGGCCGATGATGCAGACGAACTCGCCGCGGTCGAGCGTGAAGGACACGTCGGCGAACACCGGCTTGCCGGGCACGAAGGACTTCGAAAGCGATTCGATGCGCAGAAAGCCGGCGCCGGGGCGAGCCGCAGCAGCGTTGGTTGTCATGGCGCGGGCCTGGAAAGAGCGATCACTCCACATAAGTGACTTTCTTCTGCAGGCCGGCGAACGCCAGGTCCAGCAGCATGCCGACGACACCGATCACCAGGATCGCGAAGATCACGTTGGTGAGCGAGAGGTTGTTCCACTCGTTCCACACGAAGTAGCCGATGCCGGTGCCGCCGACCAGCATCTCGGCCGCCACGATCACCAGCCAGGCGATGCCCATGCTGATGCGCATGCCGGTGAGGATGGTCGGCGCGGCCGCGGGCAGGATCACGCGGAAGGCGCGGCGCAGCGGCTTCACTTCCAGCGTGCTCGCGACGTTGAGCCACTCGCGCTTGACCGAGGCCACGCCGAAGGCGGTGTTGAGCAGCATCGGCCAGACCGAACAGATGAAGATCACGAAGATGCCGCTCACCGACGAGTCCTTGATGGTGTAGAGCGCGAGCGGCATCCATGCGAGCGGCGAGATCGGCTTCAGCACCTGGATGAAGGGATCGAAGGCCTTCTGCAGCAAGGGCGACATGCCGATCACGAAGCCTAGCGGCACCGCGACCAGGCAAGCCAGCAGAAAGCCCAGCCCCACGCGGCCCAGCGACCAGGCGAGCTGGATCGCGATGCCCTTGTCGTTGGGGCCGTTGTCGTAGAAGGGATTCGACAGGTGCTTCCACGCGGTGGCACCCATCTCGCCCGGCGTCGGGAAGCCCGCCGACTTCACCTGCCCCGGATCCTTGCCGAGCATCTTCTGGTACTCGATCTGCTCGGCCGACATGCCGGCCTGCGAGGCAGCGCCGCCTGCGGACATCGTCGCCACCTGCCATACCGCGAGGAACACGGCGAAGAGCAAGACCGAGAGCAGCGCCGCCTTGAGGTTCATGACCTTGTGCATGGCGTCAGGCCATCTTGCTGATCGCGAAGCTCTTGACGTAGTCCTCCGGCTTCGCGGGGTCGAACACCTTGCCCATGATCGTGAACTTGGGATAAGCGCCTTCGGGCGGCGTCTGGCCCAGTTCCTTCATGTGCTTCTTGGCATCCGTCAGCAGGAACACCTTCTCGGCGATCTGCCTGTAGTTGACCTCGCCCTTCACATAGCCCCAGCGCTTCATCTGCGTGAGCATCCACACCGCCATCGACTGCCACGGGATCGGATCGAAGTCAGCGCGATCGGGCACTGTCCTGATGTTGCCCAGGCCGTCGGCGAAGCGGCCGGTGAGCACCTGCGTGAGCACGGTCTCGGGCTGGTTGAGGTACTGCGCCGGCGCGATCACCTTGGCGATGAGTTCGCGGTTCTTCGGATCGCGCGCCATCGCCGAAGCCGTGAGCACCGAGCGGTAGAGCGCGGCGAAGGTGTTGGGGTTCTTCTGGATGAACTCGGTCGAGCTGCCGAAGGCGCAGCAAGGATGGCCGGCCCACAGGTCCTTGGTGAGGATGTGCAGGAAGCCGATTTCCTCGAACACGGCGCGCTGGTTGAAGGGGTCGGGGCCGAGATAGCCGTCGATGTTGCCGGCGCGCAGGTTGGCTACCATCTCGGGCGGCGGCACCACGCGGATCTGGATGTCGGTGTCGGGGTTCAGGCCCGCTTCCGCCACGTAGTAGCGCAGCAGGAAGTTGTGCATGCTGTACTCGAAGGGCACCGCGAACTTGAAGCCCTTCCACATCTTCGGGTCGCGCTTGTCCTTGTGCTTATTGGCCAGCGTGATGGCTTGGCCGTTGGTGTTCTGGATCGTCGCCACGTTCATCGGCACCGCGTTGGAGCCGGCGCCCATCGAGATCGCGAGCGGCATCGGCGACAGGAAGTGCGTGGCGTCGTATTCCTTGTTGAGCATCTTGTCGCGGATCAGCGCCCAGCCCGCCGTCTTGACCACTTCGACGTTGAGTCCCTGCTTCTGATAGAAGCCCAGCGGGTGCGCCATGATCAGGGGCGTGGCACAGGTGATCGGGATGAAGCCGATCTTCAGATCCTTCTTCTCGAGCGGGCCTTTCTCCTGCGCCATGGCCTGCAGCGCGCCCAGCGGCAGCACCGACATGATCGCGGCGCGCGCGGTGTTGGCGCCCACCGCGCGCAGGAAGTTGCGGCGCACGCTGTCGACCGGGAACAGCGCCTTCATGAGGCTGGCCTCGAGCTTGGCGTTCGAGTCTTCGATGGCGCCCACATGCTCGCCGGGCGCATGGTCGCGCCCGCACGCGCAGCGCATCACCAAAGGCCGGTCGGCGTCGTAGGGGTCGCAGGCTTTGGCGTCAGGCAGTAGGGACATGGTGCACCTCGTTGAAAAGATGCAGCAGCGATGCAAGGGCCGGGCCGGTTGCGCACCTGCGCGGCCTCTTCACGCCTCTTCACGCGAAATCGCGGGAGGCCGGTCGACGCCGTGTAGGGCCAGCACTACATGGATGTCGGCTTGGCGTGCCGTTCGGCATACAAGGCGAGCTCGACGTCGTTCTTGGTACCGGTCTTTTCGAGGATGCGCGCACGGTAGGTGCTGACCGTGTTGGGCGCCAGGCCGAGCTGCGCACCGATTTCGCTCACGGTCTGCCCGGCCGTGAGCAGGCGGAACACCTGGTGCTCGCGGTGCGAGAGCGCCTCGGCGCCCAGCGCCGATGCATTGCCGACGGCGGCCGCCAGCGCCTCGGCCGTGGCGGCCGACACATACCTGCCGCCGGCCGCCACCTTGCGCACCGCGCCGACCATGTCGTCCGGATCGGCGCTCTTGTTGAGGTAGCCGGCCGCGCCCAGCTTGATGCAGCGCACGGCGTACTGCTTCTCGGGGTAGGTGCTGAGCATCAGCACCGGCAGCGCGGGCCACTGTTTGCGCAGCGCCTGCAGCACGTCGAGGCCGTCGCGCGCCGGCAGCGCGATGTCGAGCAGCACCACGTCCAGGCCCTGCGTGCCGCCGAGCGCGGCCACGCTCTCCAGCACCTCGGGGCCGGTCTGCGCCTCGGCCACGACCAGCATCTCGGGCACGCCGTTCGACAGGTCGCCCAGCACCTGCTTCAGGCCTTCGCGCACGATGCGGTGGTCGTCGCCGATCAGCACGCGGATGTCTTTGGGCTTCGTCACAGCGGCATCTCCAGCTGGAACACGCTGCCGGCGCCGGGCTCGCTCTCGATCTCGATGCGCCCGCCGAAGTGGCGTGCGCGCTCGCGCATGCCGAGCACGCCGTAGGCGGTGGCAGCTTCGAAGACATGGGCCGGAGCGCCGATGCCGTTGTCGCGCACGGCGATGCGCAGCAACGACGCATCGGCCTCGATGCGGATGTCGAGCCGCGAGGCTTTCGCATGGCGGCCGACGTTGCTGAGCATCTCCTGGAAGATGCGGAACACCGCGATCGCCGCCGGTTCGGGCAGCTCGATGCCGGGCTGCACCTCCATGTGCCAGGCCAATTCGAGCTCGGCCGACTGCACGAACTCGTGCGCCTGCCATTCGAGCGCGGCCCACAGGCCTTGGTGATCGAGGATGCTGGGCCTCAAGTCGGTGATGATGCGGCCGACGTTGTCGACCGCGCGCTCGATCAGCCCGCTCATGTTCTGGCACTTGCCGCGCATGAGCGTGCGCATGTCTTCGGCGGCTGCCGGGCTGCGCTCCTGCTGTTCGCCGAGACGCTTGCCGATCCAGTTGACGTCCATCTTGAGCGCCACCAGCAGGCTGCCGAGTTCGTCGTGCACCTCGCGCGCGATGCGCGTGCGCTCGTCCTCGCGCACCTTGTCGAGCCAGGCCGAGAGCTCGCGCAGCTTGGCGAGCGCGTCGCTCAACTCGCGCGTGCGCTCGTCGACGCGCAGGCCCAGCTCGTCCTTGGCCTGCTGCAGCGCGCGGGCCGCGCGGCGCCGCTCGGTGATGTCGACGAAGGTGATGACGGCGCCGCGCACCTGGGCGCCGTCCACGATGGGGTGGCTCGAATACTCGACCGCGAAAGCGCTGCCGTCGGCGCGCCAGAACACCTCGGTGTCGATGCGGCAGGGCAGGCCGCGGCGGAAGGCGTTGAAGATCGGGCAGTCGGTGTCGGCGTAATGCGAGCCGTCCGGGTGCGAATGGTGGGTGAGCTCGTGCATGTTGCGGCCCAGCACCTCGGCCTGCGCGTGACCGAGCATCTGCGCGCCGGCACGGTTGATGAACATGCAGTGGCCGTCGAGGTCGATGCCGAAGATGCCCTCGCCGGTGGACTCCAGCAGGAGCCCGAGCTGGTGCTGCCAGAGCGGGTGGCTGGCTGGTGTCGGCAGGACGGGGGTCTCCATGCACCAGATGCAAGCAACAGGCGTGCCGGGTTGGTGCACCCCGATAATCGACACCCAACGCCATTCACGACCAAGGAGACCTCGCGTGCCCGACCTTTCCCGGATCACCTGCATCGAAGACCTGCGAGTGATCGCCAAAGAGCGCGTGCCGCGCATGTTCTACGACTATGCCGACTCCGGCTCCTGGACCGAGGGCACCTACCGCGCGAACGAAAGCGACTTCCGGAAGATCAAGCTGCGCCAGCGCGTGGCCGTCAACATGGAGGGCCGCTCGACCGCCAGCACCATGATCGGCCAGGAGGTCGCGATGCCGGTGGCCATCGCGCCCACGGGGCTGACCGGCATGCAGCACGCGGACGGCGAGATCCTCGGCGCGCGCGCGGCCAAGGCCTTCGGCATTCCGTTCACGCTCTCGACCATGAGCATCTGCTCGCTGGAAGACATCGCCGAGCACACCGACCGGCATCCCTTCTGGTTCCAGCTCTACGTGATGCGCGACCGCGACTTCATCGAGCGGCTGATCGAGCGCGCGCGCGCCGCCAACGTCTCGGCGCTGCAGCTCACGCTGGACCTGCAGATCCTCGGCCAGCGGCACAAGGACATCAAGAACGGCCTCACTGCGCCGCCCAAGCCCACGCTCGCCAACCTGATGGACCTGGCGACCAAGCCGCGCTGGTGCATGGGCATGCTGGGCACCAAGCGCCGCACCTTCGGCAACATCGCGGGCCATGCGAAGGGTGTGAAGGATCTGTCGTCGCTCTCATCCTGGACGGCCGAGCAGTTCGACCCGACGCTGAGCTGGGCCGACGTCGAGTGGATCAAGAAGCTCTGGGGCGGCAAGCTGATCCTGAAGGGCGTCATGGATGTGGAAGATGCGCGCCTCGCGGCCTCCAGCGGCGCCGATGCGCTGATCGTCTCGAACCACGGCGGGCGCCAGCTCGACGGCGCGCCCTCCTCCATCGAGGCGCTGCCTGCGATCGCCGAGGCGGTGGGCACCGAGATCGAGGTCTGGATGGACGGCGGCATCCGCAGCGGCCAGGACGTGCTGAAGGCGCGCGCGCTGGGCGCCCGTGGCACGCTGATCGGGCGCAGCTTCCTCTACGGCCTGGGTGCCTTCGGCCAGCCCGGCGTGACGCGCGCGCTGCAAATCATCCAGCGCGAGCTCGATCTCACGATGGCGTTTTGCGGCCGCACGCAAATCGACGAGGTGGATTCGAGCATCCTGCTGCCGGGCACGTTCTAGGGCCTGTTAACAGGCCCTAGCGCACCGGCACGCGCGATTCGAGCGGCGGGCTGCGGTAGTCGGGCTTGAAGCGGCAGCGGTCCTTGCCGCCGTCGTTGAAGGTGGGCTCGAAGGCGGCGCAACGCGTCGCCAGCGAAGCCGGCGTGGGCTTGTCGCCCTTGTCGATCCAGTCCACGAGCGCCGCGAACAGCGCAGGGTATTCGGGCTCGCTCAGATAGCTGTGCTCGGATTCATCGCTGAAGCTTTGAACCAGGCGGTCGTCGGTGCCGGCGCTTTCGCGGATCGCGCGGTAGGCACTCTCCAGTTCGACGAAAGCGGTCGGGTCGTGGATCGCGTGCAGCGTGAGCGTGGGGAGGGTGGTGCGGCCGGTGGGCCGGCTGTCGCTCGCGAGCGCGCCCTGCGCCTGCGGATCGGCCGCATAGCGCAGCACGCCGGCATTGAGCGCCGCATCGTCGGCCGAGCCCTGGTAGACGACGCCGACATTGCCGAAGGGATTGCGGCCGCCCAGGCGATCTTGCGCCAGGTCCTGGAACAGCCAGGTCGCCCAGTTGAGATGGCCTACCAGCGTGCGCTCGGGAATCTTCACCACCGAGAGGATGGTCTTCAGCCGCGCCGCCTGCTCGGGCGAGCGCTGCGCGGCCGGCATGCCCACGCCGGTGCAGGCCTTCACGCGCTCCGCGAGTTCGGCGCGCGTGAGCTTCGAATCCTTCGGCAGGCCCATCCACAGCGGGTACTGCGGCTCCTCGGGTTTCGGATGGTTGCGGCAGACGTACTGGTAGACCACGCGCAGGTCGAGCCGGAACTCATAGGCGCTGTTGCCGCCGCCGAGCACGCCGTTGGTCAGCAGCACGCCGTCGTAGGGACCCGGCTTGCCGTCGACCTGCGCATAGAGCTCGGCCGCCTTCGAAACCACGGCGCCGCCGTAGCTCTGGCCGTGCAGCAGCGTGCGACGCGGTGCGCCGAAGTGCGCAACGAAGAGCGCGCGCAGGCGCTCGGTGTCCTCGGCCGCCATCGTCACGCCGTAGCCGCCGCGCCGGTAGGTCGAGCCGGCCCAGGCATAGCCGGCATTCACCGTGACGGCCCAGCGCTCCAGGTCCTTCCGGCTGCGCTCGAGCGCCGGCGGGCCGGTCTCAGGGCCGCCGTGCGCATGCATGACCAGCACCTTGTTCCAGTCGCGCGGGATCGCGATCCAGTAGAAGGCGCCGGCGCCGTCCTGGCCGGTGTAGCAGCGCGCGGTGCTCGGCACCGGGGCCGGGCAGCTCGCCGGCGATGCCGCGTGGGTGGCCCATGCAGCCGCGAGGCCGACGAGCAGGACGAGGATCGCTTCCTTTTTCTTCATCAATGCCGCACTCCGAGTTCCAGTGCGGCGTTCGAACCCGAGGTGGACACGAAGCCGAGGACGCCCTGGTTGAAGATGAAATTGCCGGGGCGTCCGGCATCGGCCTGCACGACGCCGACCACGGGCGTGTCGTAGCCGAGCACGGCCGCCGCGCCGCCCAGGTTGAAGCTGCTGCCTGCGACGGTGGCCTCGCGCGTTTCGCCCTGCACGCTGGCAACGGCGTAGACGCCGTCGGCCGCACCGGAGGCCAGGCTCTGCTGGATCGCCAGCAGGCGCATGCCCTGGTTGGCCGTCGACTCGCGCACCAGGTGCAGCGGCACCGCAGCGCCGTTGACCAGGCCGATCACCATCGAGCCGCTGAGCGTGCCGCCGGTGGTGGTGGCGCCGCCGGTCGGCGAGGTGGTTGTAGACGTCGAAGGCGCCGCGCGCGGCGGTCCAGCTGATGTAGCCCTTCTCGGTCTGGGGGCAGTTGGGGTCGTAGGTCATGAAGCGGCCGGTCACCGGGTCGCGGCAGTACTGGAAGGTACCCGCATTGCGCAGCCGCACGGCCGCGGCATGGGCCGCGGTGCCGCCCGTGCCCTGCTGCACGCCGACCGCGTTGAAGATGTTCGCGACCGGGTTGAACACGGTCGGCGTGGCGGCGTTCTCGAAGGTGTTGCGGAAAGCGACGAGCGGCAGGAAGCTGCTGCCCGCGGGCGCCGCCACGCCCCCCTGAAGGACGCCGCCGGCGGCGAAGCTGAAGACCGCGCCGTTCTCGGTGCTGCCGTAGCTGCAGTTGCCCTGCGCGATAAGCGTGCCGCTGCGCTGCGTGCCGGCCGCGCGCTGCAGGCTGGCATCGATGGTGACCGTGTAGGCCATCATCGACGGATCGACGAGCACGTCGAGCTCCTCGCCCCAACTGTTGCCGCCCTTGTAGTGCGTGGCCGCGGCCGGCAGATTCGGACAGGCGAGCGGGTCGCCCGCTTCCTGCACGCAGCTGTAGTTAATCGCCGCATCGAGGCTGCCGCTGCCGCGGTACTTGGGCCAGGCCGGGAACTGGCACAGCGGCCGCGTGCGGCCGAAGCTGCCGGCCACGCTGTCCATCGCCACGCCGGTGGCCGGCGCCAGGCCGCCTTCGACCCAGCCTTCGAGCGCCGCGAGCGAGTCCCAGGCCGGGATGAAGACGCCGGTGCCGTGACCCATGCCGGGCACTGTGTAGAAGCGCACGCCGCGGTCCACCGCGTCCTGGCCGACGGTGGCGATCAGCTGCTGGTAGTAGTCGATGGTGGAATTGGGACTGATCACTTCGTCGGCCAGCCCGTGCAGCAGGATCAGCCGTCCGCCGCGCGAGAGGAAGGGTCCGAGCTGCGGGTTGGTGGCGTCGGTGATCGCCGACACCTCGGTCACGCGCGCCGCATAGGGGCCGGGGTCGAGCGGATCGAAGCCGAGCGAGTCGAAAGCCTCGATGCGCGTGACGAAGAACTTCACCCACTGGTCGCCGGTGACGTACATGTTGGCGTCGGCCGAGGTCGCGGGGTTGGCAGGTACGGGCCGCGATCCGAGGTCGCGCGTGGTGTAGGGCCCGGCCACGAGCGCGCCTTCGAGGATGTTGTAGCCGCCGGCGCGGCGCACGCCGTTGGCTAGCGCATAGCTGGTGAAGACCAGCGGCGACTCGATCGCGCGGATGCTCGCGAGCTGCGGGTCGGAGAGGCAGCCATCGCCGTTGTCGGTGCCGCCGCTGCAGCGCAGCGAGGCCAGGATCTGCGTGTTGAGCTGGCGGCAGCTCTCGACGTTGCTCACGATGCCGTCGCTCGCGCCGTCGAGCCGGTCGCAGGCCTGCAGCACGGTGCGCTGCACCAGCAGGGTCTTGGCGACGTTGACCCAGCCCGCGCCGCCATTGGCATAGAGCGCGCGGCCCACCGCCACGTTCGACAGGCGCGTGCCGCTGTAGTTGAGCGCCGGCTCGTTGGCGATCACACCGTCATAGTCGCCGGGCCAGCGCTGGATGTAGGCCAGCGCGTCGCGCCCGCCGGTGGAGGTGCCGAGGAAGTAGGCCTTCTTCGGCTCGCTGCCGTAGTGCGCGCGCACCAGCAGCAGCGCGACGTCATGCGTCTTCTTGAGCGACTGGCCGCCGTAGTTGGCCAGCGCCTCGTCGTTGGCGGCGAAGCGGCCGTCGGTGATGCTGCTGCTCTGGTGGCCGGAGTCGTCGCCGAAGGTCGCGTAACCGAGCGCCAGCGGCGCGGGCTTGCCCGGCGGGCCGAAGCGGATGGTTTCGGTGCCGTCGATCAGGCGGCCGTTGAAGCCGCCGCCGCCGAAGTGAATCACCTTCTGGTTCCACTGCTGCGGCAGGTTGACGGCGAAGTTGATCGCCGGCGCGTTCGGGTCGACCGGCTGGATGCTGCCGCGCACGCGGCAGTGCGCGCCGAGCATATTGCCGGGTTCGTTGGCCGCCACCTCGACTGCGGAATTCACGGTCGCACCGCCTGTCGCCAGGCCGATCTGCGCCGCGGCCAGGCTCATGCCGGCCAGCGAGGCGCAGGCCACGCGCGGCGCGATCGGGCCGGGCGGCGTGACGGGCGGATCGGTGTCGGTGTCCGAGCTGCCGGGCGAGCTGGCCGGCGGATTCGAGAAGCCGGCGAAACCGGCGTTGCCGCCGCCGCCTCCGCCGCAGGCGGAAAGAAGCAAGGCGAGGCCGAAAGCGATGAAGGTGCGAAAGCGCGAGAGGCGCATGGGTATGTCTCCGGAATGAGGCCTCATGGGGGCCTCTTGGCTGGGGCACCGAAGATGCGCGACGCCTGACCTAGCGTCAAATAAAATAACAAGCCTTGTTCAATACGAAAAAAATATGGAGATAAGAGCACTTCGCTACTTCGCGGCCGTGGCCGAGACCGGCCACATGACGCGCGCGGCCGAGCAGTTGGGCATCCAGCAGCCACCGCTCAGCCAGCAGATCAAGGGGCTCGAGCGCGAGCTCGGCGTGGCGCTGTTCCGGCGCCATCCGCGCGGCATGGCGCTGACCGATGCGGGCCGCCAGTTCCAGGCCGAAGCCCTGCGCATGCTGCAGGACATGGAGACGGTGAAGCAGCGCATGGCACGCGTCGCGAAGGGGCAGGAAGGCGTGCTCTCGTTCGGCTTCACCAGCTCGGCGGCGGCGCACCGCTTCATGCCCGAT
Source organism: Variovorax sp. LjRoot84 (assembly GCF_964254305.1). Taxonomy (NCBI): domain Bacteria; kingdom Pseudomonadati; phylum Pseudomonadota; class Betaproteobacteria; order Burkholderiales; family Comamonadaceae; genus Variovorax; species Variovorax sp. LjRoot84. The sequence continues at coordinate 1,371,917 of NZ_CAXUTE020000001.1, read as the reverse complement.
GCGCTGCGCGCCTTTCGCCGCAGCCACCCCGGCGTGGAGCTTCGGCTGCGCGAGAACAATGCCGCCGAACTGACCGAGGCGCTGGCCGCCGGCCGATTGCATTGCGGCCTGCTGCGCGTGCCGGTGGCGCGGCCCGAGGGGTTCCGGTTCGAGATGCTGCTGCGCGAGCCGGTGCTGGTGGCGATGCCGCGCGACCATCGCTTCGCCGGTGCCGGCGAGGCGGGCGCGCCCCTGTCGCTCGCGCAGCTGTGCGAGGAAGACATGATCCTCGTGCGGCGCCCCGGTGCGCCGGGGCTGTACGCGGACCTGCTGGCGCTGTGCAACGCGCAGGGTCTCAGCCCGCGCGTGGTGGCCGAGGTGGACCGCATGATGACCAACCTGAACCTGGTCGCCGCCGGGGTCGGGCTGTCGGTGGTGCCGGCGTCGATGGGCGGCGTGCATCCGCACGCGATCCGCTACGGCCCGCTGGCCGGCAGCGAGCGGCTCGATGCGCCGCTCACGCTGGTGTCGCGCGAGGACGAGGACAACCTGCCGGCCCTGCATTTCGCCGCGCTGCTGCGCGAGCTGGCCGCGGCATGACGCACCTGCAGCGCCGCACGCTGGGACGGTGGGGGCTCGCCACGCTGGCAGCGCCCTTCGCTGCACGGGCGGCAACCGCATCCTGGCCGGATCGGCCGGTTCGTCTGCTGGTCGTCTACCCGCCCGGCGGGGTCAGCGACAGCATGGCGCGCGCACTGGCCGAGCCGCTCGCGCAGTCGCTGGGCGTGCCGGTGCTGGTCGAGCATCGCGCGGGCGCGGGCGGCAGCGTCGGCATGGATGCATTGACGCGCGCGGCGCCGGACGGCCACACGCTCGCCTTCTCGGCCATCAGCCCGCTGACCCTGCAGCCGATGCTCGCGCGCGTGCGCTACGACCCGCTGCGCGCGTTCACGCCGGTGGCCAGCGTGATGCGCACGCCGGTGCTAGTGGTGGGCACACCGGCCTTCGGCAGCCGCGACTTCGACGAGATGATCGCGCTCGCGCGAGCGCGGCCGGGGGCCGTGCGCTGGGCCAGCTCGGGCGTGGCGACCATCGGCCACATGGTGCTGGTGCAGGTGCGCATCAGGAGCGGCGCCACGATCACGCACATCCCCTACCAGGGCGGCGGGCCTCAGCTCAACGACGCGCTGAGCGGACAGTTCGAGGTGCTTTCGACCAACGTGGCCGCGCAGCAATTGCAGTACATCCAGGCCGGCCGCCTGCAGGCGCTGGCGGTGGGCGCGCCGGTGCGGCTCGATGCGCTGCCGCAGGTGCCGACGCTGGCAGAGCTCGGCTTCGCACAGGCCAACCTGGCGTCGCTGTTCGGCATCTTCGCGCCGGCACACACGCCGGACGCGGTGGTGCGGCGGCTCAATGCGGAGATCAATCGTGCGCTGGAGGGCAGCGTGCTGCGCGAGCGGCTTCGAGAAGCGCACAACCTGCCGGCCATCGGCAGCGTCGACGCCTTCGCGCGCGAGATCGCGCTCGACCGGCAACGCAACCAGGCACTGGTGGCCGGCCAAGCGGCCTTGTTCGAATAGGGCTTCAGTCCTCGGCGGCCCAGAGCGTCGGGTATTGCGAAACGAAGCCCTCCGGCGTGACCACCAGCATGCTCTCGTAGTCGAAGCGCGGCGCCTGGTACCAGTATTCGCTGTCCGCGCGCCGCTCGTAGGTCTGCATCAGCGGGCCGAGGCTGTCGTCATCGAGGTCGAGCCAGGCCGCCGGCGCCTGGGCGCTCTCGCCGAGCTTGAGGTTGAGGCGTCGCAACTGCACGAGGTTGGTGGCAGGCGTGAAGCCGAAATCCAGGTCCGTGCAATGGGCCAGACCAGGCACCACCTGGTCGTTGAAAGACCATTCGCCGTTGCTGCCACGCGCGATCGCGAAGTCGACGGCCGCAGAACCGATCCAGCCGCGCACGCGGCCCCATTGCGCATGCCACGCGTTGTCGCAATGCACGCGATAGTCCAGCCGCACGGGCCGGCCGTCCTCGTTGCGGAACACCGCGGCGCCGTCGAGCTGCCACCCGTTGCCGTGCTTTTCGAGACGGCAGGCGTCATGGCCGGGCAGGTCGAGCCGGCGCCAGAACATGGTGGCAACGATTTGCATGGCCATGATGATGTCATCGATGCCCCTCGCGCACCAGCACCCGCGCCGAAGCGTTCAAAATCGGTACCGTGACAGCCGCCCCGATCCGCCGCATTGCCCACCTCGACATGGATGCGTTCTACGCCTCGGTGGAATTGCTGCGCTATCCGCAACTCAAGGGATTGCCGGTGGTGATCGGCGGCGGGCGGCGCAAGGTCGACGAAGCGATCCGCAATCTGCCCGTGGGCGGCACGCTGGCCGACATTCCGGTCGAGGCCTTTCCGCTGCTCAAGGACTATGCCGGCCGCGGCGTGATCACGACCGCGACCTACCCGGCGCGCCAGTTCGGCGTCGGCTCGGCAATGGGACTCATGAAGGCGGCGAAGCTGTGTCCGCAGGCACTGATCCTGCCGGTCGACTTCGACGAGTACCGCAAGTATTCGCGCAGGTTCAAGCAGGTGATCGCCGAGATCGCGCCGGTCATGGAGGACCGCGGCGTCGACGAGGTCTACATCGACTTCACGGAGGTGCCGGGCGGCCAGCGCGAGGGCGGCCGCGTGCTGGCGCGGCTGATCCAGCGCTCGATCTTCGATGCCACCGGCCTCACCTGCTCGATCGGCATCGCGCCCAACAAGCTCCTGGCCAAGATGGCGAGCGAATTCGACAAGCCCAACGGCATCTCCGTCGTGTTCGAGAGCGATCTGCAGACGCGCATCTGGCCGCTGCCCTGCCGCAAGGTCAACGGCATCGGGCCCAAGGCCGACGAGAAACTCCAGCGCTTCGGCATCCGCACCATCGGCGAGCTTGCGGCGAGGGAACGCGACTGGCTCGTCGAGAACTTCGGCAAGGCCACCGGCGCCTGGATGCACGAGGTGGCCTGGGGCCGCGACGAGCGGCCCGTGGTAACCGAGAGCGAGCCGGTGTCGATGAGCCGCGAGACCACCTTCGACCGCGACCTGCAGGCGGTGCGCGACCGCGCCGAACTGGGCGCGATCTTCACGCACCTGTGCGAGAAGGTCGCGGAGGACCTGCAGCGCAAGGGCTACGTCGGCAAGACCATCGGCATCAAGCTGCGCTACGACGACTTCAAGATCGCCACGCGCGACCAGACCATCGAGAGCTTCACCGCCGACGCGAAGACGATCCGGCGGACCGCCGGACTGTGCCTCAAGCGCGTGCCGCTCGATCGGCCGCTGCGGCTCCTGGGTGTGCGCGTGGGCGCGCTGGTGAAGGCGAACAGTCCCGAGGCTTCTTCGGCCGACGCGCTTCCAAGGGCGGCGAACCGGTCGCGCGGCCTGGCCGAAGCGGCGGCGGCTACCGCCTCGCTGTTCTAGGCTTCTTCAACGCACCGGCACGCGCCCTGCCACTGCGGTCAGTTCGCCAGGCTGCGCTTGATCGCGAGCGTGATCGCGGTGGCGGGCGCGCATCGCGCCCCCGGCACCTGCGGCGTCAACGATTACTTGCGCGAGGCCGCCGGCGACAATTTCACAGCGAAGGATTTCCGGACCTGGCACGGCACCGTGCAGGCGCTCGAACTAACACGGCTGGCTTGACGTCGATCCGGCGGACGCGTCACCCGCCATGCGCTACAGCGCCAAGGAGATCCTGGGCGTCATGGCCAAGCAGCTCGGCAATACGCCGGCAGTCTGCAAGAAAGCCTATGTGCATCCGGCCGTTCTGGCACTCGGCTCGAAACTGGCAGGCGATGCGGGCGCCATGAACGACATCTGGCAGGAGATCGCTGGCAGAACTAAAAGTGTGCGCCGGCTTCACTCCGCTGAGGCGCGGCTGCTGGCTTTCCTGCATCGGCACTGGTTGGAGTCCAGGCGCGCGCAGAAGGCCGTGCGAGGCGCTCAAAAGCAAAAAGCCCAACCATTTCTGGTTGGGCTTTTTGGGGCTGTAAGAGCCTGACGATGACCTACTTTCACACGGGAACCCGCACTATCATCGGCGCTGAGGCGTTTCACTGTCCTGTTCGGGATGGGAAGGAGTGGGACCACCTCGCTATGGTCATCAGGCATAAAGGGTTGTTGTATTGACTGGGTCAATACAACGAATTCATAGAGTTTGGAATCAGCTTTGAGTGTTTTGAATGCGTCAACTTGGCATAACACCTTGATCGTAGATCAAAGTTATAGGGTCAAGCCGCACGAGCAATTAGTATCGGTTAGCTTAACGCATTACTGCGCTTCCACACCCGACCTATCAACGTCCTGGTCTTGAACGACTCTTCAGGGGGCTCGAGGCCCCGGCAGATCTCATCTTGAAACGAGTTTCCCGCTTAGATGCTTTCAGCGGTTATCTCTTCCACACTTAGCTACTCGGCAATGCCACTGGCGTGACAACCGATACACCAGAGGTGTGTCCACTCCGGTCCTCTCGTACTAGGAGCAGGCTTCCTCAAATCTGCAGCGCCCACGGAAGATAGGGACCAAACTGTCTCACGACGTTTTAAACCCAGCTCACGTACCTCTTTAAATGGCGAACAGCCATACCCTTGGGACCGGCTACAGCCCCAGGATGAGATGAGCCGACATCGAGGTGCCAAACACCGCCGTCGATATGAACTCTTGGGCGGTATCAGCCTGTTATCCCCAGAGTACCTTTTATCCGTTGAGCGATGGCCCTTCCATACAGAACCACCGGATCACTATGTCCTGCTTTCGCATCTGCTCGACTTGTCAGTCTCGCAGTTAAGCACGCTTATGCCATTGCACTATCGTCACGATGTCCGACCGTAACTAGCGTACCTTCGAACTCCTCCGTTACGCTTTGGGAGGAGACCGCCCCAGTCAAACTGCCTACCATGCACTGTCCCCGATCCAGATAATGGACCTAGGTTAGAACCTCAAACACACCAGGGTGGTATTTCAACGTTGGCTCCACAAGATCTAGCGACCCTGCTTCAAAGCCTCCCACCTATCCTACACAGATCTGTTCAAAGTCCAATACAAAGCTACAGTAAAGGTTCATGGGGTCTTTCCGTCTTTCCGCGGGGAGATTGCATCATCACAAACATTTCAACTTCGCTGAGTCTCAGGAGGAGACAGTGTGGCCATCGTTACGCCATTCGTGCAGGTCGGAACTTACCCGACAAGGAATTTCGCTACCTTAGGACCGTTATAGTTACGGCCGCCGTTTACTGGGACTTCAATCAAGAGCTTGCACCCCATCATTTAATCTTCCAGCACCGGGCAGGCGTCACACCCTATACGTCCACTTTCGTGTTTGCAGAGTGCTGTGTTTTTAATAAACAGTCGCAGCCACCGATTTTTTGCAACCCATTCATGCTCCGTTGTTCACTTCACACTAATAGGGCACACCTTCTTCCGAAGTTACGGTGTCAATTTGCCGAGTTCCTTCTCCTGAGTTCTCTCAAGCGCCTTAGAATACTCATCTCGCGCACCAGTGTCGGTTTGCGGTACGGTCGTGTGTAGCTGAAGCTTAGTGGCTTTTCCTGGAACCTCGTTCAGTCACTTCACCAGCAAGCTGGCTCGATCGTTGGCCTCGGTATATGACGGGCGGATTTGCCTACCCATCGCCTACTTCCAACTAAACCGGGATATCCAACACCCGGATGACCTATTAAGATCCGTCCCCACATCGCACTACACATCGGTACAGGAATATTGACCTGTTTCCCATCAGCTACGCATCTCTGCCTCGCCTTAGGGGCCGACTCACTCTACGCCGATGAACGTTGCGTAGAAAACCTTGCGCTTACGGCGAGGGGGCTTTTCACCCCCTTTAACGCTACTCATGTCAGCATTCGCACTTCTGATACCTCCAGCACGCTTTACAACGCACCTTCACAGGCTTACAGAACGCTCTCCTACCACTTGCAATAAATTGCAAATCCGCAGCTTCGGTAACTGGCTTAGCCCCGTTACATCTTCCGCGCAGGACGACTCGATCAGTGAGCTATTACGCTTTCTTTAAATGATGGCTGCTTCTAAGCCAACATCCTGACTGTTTTAGCCTTCCCACTTCGTTTCCCACTTAGCCAATTTTAGGGACCTTAGCTGGCGGTCTGGGTTGTTTCCCTCTTGAGTCCGGACGTTAGCACCCGGTGCTCTGTCTCCCAAGCTGTACTCGTCGGTATTCGGAGTTTGCCTTGGTTTGGTAAGTCGCCATGACCCCCTAGCCAAAACAGTGCTCTACCCCCGACGGTAATACTTGAGGCACTACCTAAATAGTTTTCGGAGAGAACCAGCTATTTCCAAGTTTGTTTAGCCTTTCACCCCTATCCACAGCTCATCCGCTAGTTTTGCAACACTAGTCGGTTCGGACCTCCAGTACCTGTTACGGCACCTTCATCCTGGCCATGGATAGATCACTTGGTTTCGGGTCTACACCCAGCGACTGGACGCCCTATTCGGACTCGATTTCTCTACGGCTTCCCTATTCGGTTAACCTTGCCACTGAATGTAAGTCGCTGACCCATTATACAAAAGGTACGCCGTCACCCCTTACGAGGCTCCGACTTTTTGTAAGCACGCGGTTTCAGGATCTATTTCACTCCCCTCCCGGGGTTCTTTTCGCCTTTCCCTCACGGTACTAGTTCACTATCGGTCGATGATGAGTATTTAGCCTTGGAGGATGGTCCCCCCATATTCAGACAGGATTTCTCGTGTCCCGCCCTACTTGTCGTTAGCTCAGTACCACACAGGTCTTTTCACGTACGGGGCTATCACCCGCTATGGCCAGCCTTTCCAAGCTGTTCCGTTAAGTCTTGTGCTATCACTAACAGGCTCTTCCGATTTCGCTCGCCACTACTTTCGGAATCTCGGTTGATGTCTTTTCCTCGAGCTACT